>NC_013093.1:0-4800000 GCF_000023245.1 Actinosynnema mirum DSM 43827 | reverse complement strand
CGAGCTGGCGGGCCGCGCCGCCGAGCTGGTCCCCCTGATCCGCGAGCACGCCGCCTGGCAGGAGGAGCACCGGGCGCTGCACCCGGACGTGCTCGCCGCGGTCCGCGACGCGGGCCTGCTGAAGATGCGCGTCCCCCTGCGCTACGGGGGGTTCGAGTCCGACGTGCGCACCGTGTGCGACGTCGTCGCCGAGCTGGCGCGCGGCGACGGGTCGGTGGGCTGGACGGCCAACACCCAGATGCTCAGCTCGTGGCTGATCGGCCTGTTCCCCGACGAGGTCCAGGACGAGGTGTTCGCCGACCCGGACGTGTTCGTCGGCAGCAGCGTCAGCCCCAACGGCGTCGCCACGCCCGCGCCCGGCGGCGTCGTCGTGAACGGCGAGTGGGCCTTCAGCACCGGGGTGCTGCACAGCGGCTGGTTCGCGCACTCCGCGCTGCTCGCCGAGCCCGACGGCGGCTACGCGCCGATCGTGCTGGCCATCCCGGTGGCCGACCTCGGGGTCGTGGACGACTGGCACACGGTCGGGATGCGCGGCACCGGCAGCGTCAAGACCGTCGCCAAGGACCTGTTCGTGCCGCAGGCGCGGGTGCTGCCGCTGATGCCGGTGGTGCTGCACGGCGCGCACCTGTCCGAGCGCAACGCCGACTCCGCCACCTGGCGGGCCCCGTTCTCGCCGGTCAGCGCGGCGGTCGCGGGCGCGGTCCCGCTCGGCATGGCCCGCGCGGCGCGCGAGGTGTTCCTGGAGCGCCTGCCCGGACGCAAGATCACCTACACCGACTACGAGAGCCAGGCCGAGGCGCCGCTGACCCACCTGCAGGTGGCGCGGGCGACGCTGAAGGTCGACCAGGCCGCGTTCCACGTGCAGCGCGCCGCCGACCGCGTCGACGGCAAGGTGCGGGCGGGCGAGGCGTGGTCGGTGGAGGAGCGCGCGGTGGCCCGCATGGACATGGGGGCCGCGACCGCGTTGGCCAAGGAGGCGGTCGACCTGCTGTCCGAGGCCAGTGGCGGCTCGTCCATCTACACCGACCGGCCGATCCAGCGCATCGCGCGGGACGTGCGCACGATCAACCTGCACGGGGTGCTGCACCCGAACACGAACCTGGAGCTGTACGGGCGCGTGCTGTGCGGGCTGGAGCCCAACACCCACCTGTTCTAGCGCCTCCAGGGGCGTCCGCCCGACGACCGGAACCTCCCGCGCGGGGTTCCGGTCGTCGGGCTGCCCGCGTGTCCGGGGCCCGCCGCCCCCGAAATGCCCGGCAAAGCATCACACTGTTATTTCCAGCGTGCTGTTCCCGGTTCAACCGGGCCTTTCGAGTGAAACCCCGCGGAATCGCCCGCATCACGCTGTTATGCGAAAAGCCCAGGTCAGAAGGCACAATGGGAGAAGCTCAACCCCGTCCCGCTCCGGCAATCTCTCACCAGGCGCATTCCGCGCTATTCCGCGACCGGCAATTCCTTCCGGTCCGGTGGCAATTCCGGAAACAGTCCGGACGTTCCCGAAGACGGTGAGAGCATGAGCGACGAGCGGATCTCGGTCGTCGGCATCGGGCTGCGCTACCCCGACGCCGCGACGACCGCGGAGCTGTGGGAGAACGTGCTGGCGGGCAGGCGCGCGTTCCGCAGGCTCCCCGACGAGCGGATGAACCTGGCCGACTACCACTCCCCGGACCCGCAGGCCCCCGACCGGTTCTACGCCACCAAGGCGGCGGTGCTGCGCGACTTCGAGTTCGACCGGGTGCGCTACCGCGTCGCGGGCAGCACCTACCGCTCCACCGACCTCACCCACTGGCTCGCGCTGGACACCACCGCCCGCGCGCTGGCCGACGCGGGCTTCCCGGACGGCGAGGGCCTTCCCCGGCGCACCACCGGCGTGGTGCTGGGCAACAGCCTCACCGGCGAGTTCTCCCGCGCGAACGTGCTGCGGCTGCGCTGGCCGTACGTGCGCCGCACGGTCGCCGCCGCGCTCGCCGCCAAGGGCTGGCCCGACGACGAGACCGCCGACTTCCTGGACGGGCTCGAAGGCCGGTACAAGGCCCCGTTCCCGCCGATCGACGAGGACTCCCTCGCGGGCGGCCTGGCGAACACGATCGCGGGCCGCGTGTGCAACCACTTCGACCTGCGCGGCGGCGGGTACACCGTGGACGGCGCCTGCTCCTCGTCGCTGCTGTCGGTGACCACCGCCGCCAAGTCGCTCGTGGAGGGCGACCTTGACGTGGCGATCGCGGGCGGCGTCGACCTGTCCATCGACCCCTTCGAGGTCATCGGCTTCGCCAAGACCGGCGCGCTCGCCACCGGCGAGATGAAGGTCTACGACCGCGACTCCAACGGGTTCTGGCCCGGCGAGGGCTCGGGCGCGCTCGTGCTGCTGCGCGAGCGGGACGCCCTGGAGCGCGGGCTGCGCGTGTACGCCACGATCACCGGCTGGGGCGTGTCCTCGGACGGCAAGGGCGGCATCACCCGGCCCGAGGCGGACGGGCACCGGCTCGCGCTCGACCGCGCCTACAGCCGCGCCGGGTACAACCTGGGCACGGTCTCCTACTTCGAGGGCCACGGCACCGGCACCGCCCTCGGCGACGCCACCGAGATCGAGGCGCTGTCCTCGGCCCGCCGCGCCGCCGACCCGACCGCCCCGCCCGCCGCGCTCGGCACCGTCAAGGGCAACATCGGCCACACCAAGGCCGCCGCGGGCGTCGCCGGGCTGATCAAGGCCGTGCTCGCGCTGCACCACCAGGTCATCCCGCCCGCCACCGGCCACCACGACCCGCACCCCAAGCTCGACGGGGCCGCCGTGCGCGTGCCGCTGACCGCCGAGGCGTGGCCCGGGGACCGGCCGCTGCGCGCGGGCGTGTCCGCCATGGGGTTCGGCGGCATCAACACCCACATCGCCCTGGAGGCCGCCCCCGGCACGACCCGCCGCGCGGGCGTGGACGAGCGGGCCGCCGCGCTGGTCGCGTCCCGCCAGGACGCCGAGGTGCTGCTGCTCGACGCCGCCGACCGGGACGGGCTCGCCGAGCGGGTCGCCGAGGCCGCCGCGCTCGTGCCCAAGCTCGCGATGGCCGAGCTGGGCGACCTCGCCGCCGCCCTCGCCGCCCGCCTGACCGGCGGCCCGCACCGCGCGGCCCTGGTGATCACCCGCACCGAGGACGCCGCCCGCAAGCTCGACCGCGTCCGCGCCGCCCTCGCCGAGGGGACGCCGCTGTTCGACACCGCCGACGGCGTGTTCCTCGGCGAGGGGACCGCGGCGCCCGCCCTCGCGTTCCTGTTCCCCGGCCAGGGCTCCGGCAAGGGCGGCGACAGCGCCCTGCGCCGCCGCTTCGCCTCCGCCGAGGAGGTCTTCCGCTCCGCCGGGCTGCCCGAGGGCGGCGACCAGGTCGCCACCGAGGTCGCCCAACCGCGCATCGTCGCCGGTTCGCTCGCCGCGCTCGGCGTGCTGCGGGAGCTGGGCGTCGAGGCCGACCGGGCCGCCGGGCACAGCCTCGGCGAGCTGACCGCCGCGCACTGGGCGGGCGCGCTCGACGCGGGCCGCGTGCTGTCCCTGGCCACCGAGCGCGGCCGGGTCATGGCGCACGCCGGCCGGGGCGGTGGCGCGATGGCCAGCCTGGCCGCCGGTCCCGACCGGGCCGCCGGGCTGGCGGCGGGGGAGGACGTCGTGGTCGCCGGCTTCAACGGCCCCGACCAGACCGTGCTCTCCGGCCCCGCCGACGCCGTCGACCGGGTCTGCGCCGCCGCCAGGGCGCGCGGCGTGCACGCCACCCGCCTGCCGGTGTCCCACGCGTTCCACTCGCCCCTGGTCGCCCCGGCCGCCGACGCGATGGCCGAGCGCCTGGTCGACTACGACTTCGGCAGGCTCATCCGCCCCGTCCACTCCACCGTCACCGGGGCCCCGCTCGCCCCCGACGCCGACCTGAGGGCGCTGCTGCGCGAGCAGATCACCGGCCCGGTCCGCTTCCAGGAGGCCGCCACCGGGCTCGCCGAGCACGCCGACCTGGTCGTGGAGGTCGGCCCCGGCCGGGTGCTCACCGGCCTGCTCGCCGACATCGCCCCCGGAACGCCCGCGCTGTCCGTGGACGCCGACAGCGCCTCGCTGGCCCCGCTGCTCACCGTCGTCGCCGCCGCGCACGCCCTCGGCGCCCCGATCCGCACCGCCCCGCTGTTCGCCGACCGGGTGGCGCGCGAGCTGCCCCTGGACGGCGCGATGACGTTCCTGGCCAGCCCGTGCGAGACCGCCCCGCCGCTGGACCCCGCGCTGCGCACCACCACCAGCGCCGCTCAGGCCGCACCAGGGACGACAGCCCAGGCCGAGGGCGAGAGCACCCTGGACCTGCTGCGCAGGCTCGCCGCCCAGCGCGCCGAACTGCCCTTGGAGGCGCTCACCGAGCACACCCACCCGCTGGACGACCTGCACCTGAGCTCCATCACGGTCGGCCAGCTCGTCAACGAGGTCACCAGGGGCCTCGGCCGTCCCGCGCTGGAGACCAGCCCGAACTTCGCCACCGCGCGCCTCGGCGAGCTGGCCGACCTGATCGACGAGCTGGCCGCCACCGCCCACGACGGCGACCGGCAGGACGGCGAGGCCCCCGGCGTCGCGCCCTGGGTGCGCCCGTTCCGCGTCGTGCACGTCGAGCGCCCGCTGCGCCCCGTCCAGGTCGCCGAACCCGGCGACTGGACCGTGCACGCCCCCGACGGCCACCGCCTCACCACCCACCTCGAGGGCGCACTGCCCGGTGACGGCGTCCTGCTGCTCCTGCCCCCGGAAGGCGGCCCCGAGCACGTCGCCCTGGCCCTGACCGCCGCCCGCGACGCCCTGGCCACCGGAAGGCGGTTCGCGCTCGCCCAGGGCGCGCTCGGCATGTCCGGCCTGGCCCGCACCCTGCACCTGGAGGCCCCGCACCTGCCGGTCACCGTGGTCGACCTGGCCGCCGGTCTGCCCGACCACGCCGCCGCTGCCGCCGTCGTCGCCGAGATCGCCGCGGGCGAGGGCTTCACCCAGGCCCGCTACGCCGCGACCGGCGCCCGCACCGTCCCGGTCCTGCGCGTGGCCGAACCACCCGCTCCCGACGCCGCAGTCCCCGCCGCCTCCCCGCTGGGCCCCGACGACGTCCTGCTCGTCACCGGCGGCGGCAAGGGCATCACCGCCGAGTGCGCGCTCGCCGTCGCCACCGACACCGGGGCCGCCCTCGCCCTCCTCGGCCGCGCCGACCCCGCCGACGACGCCGAGCTGGCCGCCAACCTCGCCCGCATGACCGCCGCGGGCGTCCGCCACCGCTACGAGCGCGCCGACACCACCGACCCCGACCAGCTCGCCGCCGCCGTCACCCGCTTCCGCGCCGACCTCGGCGACGTCACCGCCGTCCTGCACGGCGCGGGCCGCAACGAGCCCACCGCCCTGCCCAACCTCACCGAGGACGCCTTCCGCGCCACCCTCGCCCCCAAGGTCGACGGCCTGCGCGCGGTCCTGGACGTGGTCGGCGAGCCCAACGTCCGCCTGCTGATCACCTTCGGCAGCATCATCGGCCGCGCCGGCCTGCGCGGCGAGGCCCACTACGCCACCGCCAACGACTGGCTCACCGAGCTGACCACCGACTTCGCCCGCCGCAACCCGGAGGCCAGGGCCCTCGCGCTGGAGTGGTCGGTCTGGGCGGGCGCGGGCATGGGGGAGCGGCTGGGCGTGGTCGAGGCGCTGATGCGCGACGGCATCACCCCGATCTCCACCGACGCGGGCGTCGCCGTGCTGCGCCGCGTCCTCGCCGACCCGACCGCCGGTCCCGCGCTCGTCGTGTCCGGCCGCGCCGCCGGGCTGCCCACGCTGGAGCTGGAGCGCGCCGAGCTGCCGCTGACCCGGTTCACCGACCGCGTCGTCGTGCACTACCCCGGCGTGGAGCTGGTCACCGAGGCCGACCTGTCCGGCGGCAGCGACCCTTACCTGGAGGACCACCAGCTCGACGGCGACCTGCTGTTCCCGGCCGTCGTCGGCATGGAGGCCATGACCCAGGTCGCCGCCGCCCTCACCGGCCGCGCCGGTCCGCCGCTGCTGGAGGACGTCCGGTTCCTGCGCCCCATCGCGATCCGCCCCGGCGGCGCGCTGACCGTGCGCCTTGCCGCGCTCGCCACCGGCCCCGACACCGTCGAGGTGGTCGTGCGCGCCGAGGACACCGGGTTCTCCGCCGACCACTTCCGCGCCAC
Source organism: Actinosynnema mirum DSM 43827 (assembly GCF_000023245.1). Classification (GTDB taxonomy): domain Bacteria; phylum Actinomycetota; class Actinomycetes; order Mycobacteriales; family Pseudonocardiaceae; genus Actinosynnema; species Actinosynnema mirum. The sequence continues at coordinate 4,793,817 of NC_013093.1, read as the reverse complement.
CGTCCGCCTGCCCCGCCCCGACCTGCCCGCCGAACCCGCTGCCACCGCCACCGCCACCGACCCCGCCGCCACCGCCACCACCGTGCCCACCGACCCCGCCCTGCCGCCGGTCCCGGTCGACCCGGTCACCGAGCTGTACGGCGGAATCCTGTTCCAGGGCAAGCGGTTCCAGCGCCTCCAGGCGTACCGCACCGCCTCCGCCCGCCGCGCCGTGGCCGAGGTCGCCACGACCTCCGCCGCGACCTGGTTCGCCCCGTTCCTGCCGCAGGAGCGGCTGCTGGCCGACCCCGGCGCCCGCGACGTGATGATGCACGCCATCCAGTGCTGCGTCCCCGACGCCGTCCTGCTGCCGCAGGGCGTCGAGCGCCTGCACCTGGCCGATCCCGCGGCCAGGACGGGGGAGTACGTGGTCCTGGACGCCCGCGAGCGCTCCCAGGACGGCGACAGCTACACCTACGACCTGGACGTGCGCGACCCGTCCGGCGTGCTCGTGGAGCGCTGGGAGGGCCTGGTGCTGCGCGCCGTGCGGCACCGCGACGGCAAGGGCCCGTGGACCCCGACCATGCTCGGCCCGCACCTGGAGCGCGCGCTCGAACGCGTCCTCGGCGGCTCCCGCGCCGTCGTCGTCGAGCCCGACCCGGCCGAGGGCGGCGAGCGCCGCGCCCAGACCGCGCTCGCCCTGTCCCGCGCGCTCGGCGCCCCGGTCGAGGTCCGCTACCGCCCCGACGGCAAGCCCGAGGTCGCCGGGCACGCGGTGTCCGCCTCGCACGGCGCGGGCCTGACCCTGGCCGCCACCGCGCCCGGCGGCAGGCTCGGCGTCGACGTCGAGACCGCCGCGCCCCGCACCGAGGACGACTGGGCCGCCCTGCTCGGCCGCGCCCCGCTGGCCGTGCGGGACCTGCTGGCCCGCGAGACCGGCGAGGACCCGTCCGTCGCGGGCACGCGGGTCTGGGGAGCCCTGGAGTGCCTGCGCAAGACCGGGTCCACCACGCAGGCCCTCGCCCTGGAACGGGTCCACCCGGACGGGTGGGTCGTGCTGTCCACCGGGGACGCCCGCGTCGCCACCTGGACCACCACCGTCGACGACCGCCCCGAGCCGGTCGTGTTCGCCGTGCTCGCCGGACAGGAGGACTGACGTGACCGACTACTACGAGATCCGCCACGTTGTGGGCTTCGAGGAGACCAACCTCGTGGGCAACGTCTACTACGTCAACTACCTGCGCTGGCAGGGCCGCTGCCGGGAGATGTTCCTGAAGGAGAAGGCGCCCGCCGTGCTCGCCGAGGTCCGGGACGACCTGAAGCTGTTCACGCTCAAGGTGGAGTGCGAGTTCTTCGCCGAGATCACCGCGTTCGACGAGCTGTCGGTGCGGATGCGCCTCGAGGAGCTGACCCGCACGCAGGTGCAGTTCAGCTTCGACTACGTCAAGGTCACCGACGGCGAGGAGTCGCTGGTGGCGCGCGGGAGGCAGCGGGTGGCCTGCATGAGGGGCCCGAACACGCACACCGCGCCCACGCCCGTCCCCGAGGAGCTGCGCCGCGCGCTGGAGCCGTACGCGCAGCCGTCCGCGCGGGCCGGGGCGGTGGTGGCGTCGTGACCGGGGCGGTGGTCGGCGCGACCGCGCTGCGCGAGGTGATGTCCCGATTCGCCACCGGCGTCACGGTCGTCACGGTCGGCGGCGAGCACCCGCACGGCATGACCGCGAACGCGTTCACCTCGGTCTCCCTCGACCCGCCGCTGGTGCTGTGCTGCGTGGCCCGCAGCGCCACCATGCACGAGGCGCTGCCGGAGGCGGGCCGGTTCGCCGTCTCGATCATGGACGCCGACCAGGGCGCCGTGGCCAGGCACTTCGCCGACAAGCGCAGGCCGACCGGGGAGCGCGAGTTCGCCGGGCTGGACTGGGCGCCCGGCCCGCTCAGCGGGGCCCCGCTGCTCACCGGCTCGCTGGCGTGGCTGGAGTGCGAGCTGGCGCACCGCCACGACGGCGGCGACCACACCATCTACATCGGACGCGTCCTGGACTGCGGCGTGGGCGAGGGCGAGCGCGCCCTGCTGTTCTACGGCAGCACCTTCCACCACCTGTGACCCCTCGGGCCGCGGCGGCCCACCGGCCGCCGCGGCCCGCCCACGTCCCCAGGAGCCCCCATGCTGGTCACGCTCACCGGCGGCACCGGTTTCGTCGGCGCCCACACCACCGCCGCGCTGGTGCGCGCGGGCCACCACGTCCGCCTGCTCGTCCGCGACCCCACCGCCGTCCCCACCGCCCTGGACCCGCTGGGCGTGGACCTGTCCGCCGTGGACGCCGAGGTCGGCGACGCCACCGACGAGGCAGCCGCGACCAGGGCCGTGCGCGGCGCGGACGCCGTCCTGCACGCCGCCGCGGTCTACTCCTTCGACCGCCGCAGGCGCGCCGAGATGCTCCGCGTCAACACCAGGGCCACCGAGGTCGTCCTGTCCGCCGCCCGCCGCTCCGGCGCGGCCCGGATCGTGCACGTCTCCAGCACCGCGGCCCTGTTCGGCCCCGGAGTGCGCGTGGTCGACGACCACACCCCGCCAGGAGCCAGCCGCGAGCCGTACGCGGCGACCAAGTCCGCCTCGGAGGCGATCGCCGGGGCGCACCAGCGCGCGGGCGCCCCCGTGGTGATCAGCAGACCACCCGCCCTGCTCGGCCCGCACGACCCGAAGACCGGCGACCAGACCCGCAGGCTGCGCGACACGGTGCGCGGCATCATGCCGGTGTGGCCGTCCGGCGCCCTCCAGATCGGCGACGTCCGCGACACCGCGCGGCTGCACACCACCCTGCTGGAAGGCCGGGCCGGGGGAGCCCACTTCGGCCCTGGGCGCCTGATCACCACCCCCGAGTACGTGGCCGAGGCCCGCAGGGCCAGTGGCCGCCCCCTCCCCACCGTCTTCCTGCCCGCTGCCCTGGTGACCCCCGTCGGCAGGCTGGTGGACCTCCTCCAACCGTTCTGGCCCTGGCACATCCCCGCCGCGCACGGCGCGATCACCACCGCCGCGGCGTCGGTGTCGGTGGCCCCCGCCGCCAGCACCCTGGGCCTGACCCCACGCCCGTTCGCGGACACCGTCGCCGACACCCTGGACTGGCTGGTCGCCACCGACCAGCTCCACCCCCGAACCCGCACACCCGTCACCTGAGGAGTCCCCCATGACCACCTCCACCACCGCCGCCCGCTCGACCCCGCGCGACGGCGTCCTGTCCGGACTGGCGGGCGGCCTGGTGTTCGGCCTGCTCATGGCAGGCATGGGCGCCCTGCCCATGGTCGGAATGCTGATCGCGGTCGACAACGCGCTCGTGGGCTTCGTCCTGCACATGGCCATCTCCGCCGTGGCGGGAGCCGGTTTCGGCGCGCTGGCACAACGCCTGCCGGACCAGGTGGTCCCGCTGTACGCGGCAGGCGTGCTCTACGGCGTCCTCTGGTGGGCGGCCGGAGCCCTGCTGATCATGCCCCTGTGGCTCTCCGCCACCGCCGACCCCGCCATGGCGGACCTGGTCCTGGTGGTGGGCGACGCCCAGTGGGTGAGCCTCTTCGGCCACGTCTTCTTCGGCCTGGCGACCGCCGCGACCCTCCTCGCCCTGCGCGGCCACGCCCGCTGACCCCGCCGCGCCCCCGCTCTCCGACACCGACCGGTTCTCCCTCCGCCGCAAGCGGAATCGACTGTCCGGACCGGAAGTTCCCGCCTTCGGCGGCAAGACCGGACCGCCCGCCCCGACTACCGTGGTGACATGGCGCACATCGATCTGGAAGATGTGGACGAGAGCCTGTTCCCCGGCATCACCGGGCTGATGCGGTACCGGCCCGAGACGGCCGGACCGCTCGGCGAGCTGGCCGAAGTCCTGCTCCGCGCACCGAACTCGCTCTCCCCGGGGGAGCGGGAGCTGATCGCGGCCTACGTGTCGGGCCGCAACCGCTGCACGTTCTGCTGCGACTCGCACGCCGCGTTCGCCGCCGCCCAGCTGGACGAGGGCACGGCGCTCGTGGACCGGGTCCTGGCCGACCTGGAGCTCGCGCCGGTCCCGGAGAAGCTGCGCGCGCTGCTGCGGATCGCGGGCGCGGTGCAGGAGTCCGGTCGCGCGGTCACCCCCGACCTGGTGCGGCGGGCGCGCGAGCTGGGCGCGACGGAGGTGGAGATCCACGACACCGTGCTGATCGCCGCCGCGTTCTGCATGTTCAACCGGTACGTCGACGGCCTGGGCACGCTCGTCGCCGACGACCCGGAGCACTACGAGGTGGCGGCGCGCCGCATCGTGGCCGAGGGCTACCTCGGCCTCGGCCGGGGAGCCAACGGCTCGCAGACCTGACGCCCCCAGGTGTGACCGGTGTCCGAGGACGCCGGTCACACCGCTTCGGCGACCACCGCGGACTTCGCGCCCGCCACCGCCTCCCGCCCCAGGAACCGCCACCCGGTCGCGCCCAGCCACGCCACGACGTCGTCCACCCCGTACACGTCGCCGTCCTCGCTGTTGACCGCGAACTCGCCCGCCATCAGCGCCGCCACCGCGGGTTCCGCGCCGGTGGGCCCGGTCCAGTAGTCGACCAGCAGCAACCGCGCGCCCGCCACCACCGCGCGCCGGGCGTTGGCCAGCACGAGCTCGTTGTCCTCCGGCGAGAACACGTGCACCACGTTCGCCAGCAGGCAGCAGTCGTGCCCCTGCGGCATCGGGTCCACCCGCACGTCCCCGGCCACCACGTCGATCCGCCCGCCGAGCCCCGCGTCCGCGACCCGCCGCCGGGCCAGCTCGGCCACCGGCGGCCACTCGACCACGGTCGCGCGCAGCCCGCCGTGCGCCCGGACCGCCGCCGCCGACCAGGACCCGGTCCCACCGCCGACGTCCAGCAGCGCCCGCCTGCCCACCAGGTGCCCGGAGGCGGCGATCGCGGCGGCGGGCCCGGCGTTGAGCGCCTCGACCCCGGAGGAGAACACCTCCTGCTGCTCGGCGGACAGCGCGGTGATCCGGTTGACCGGCCCGGACCGCAGCGCCTCGGCGAGCCCGCCCCACGCCGGGTAGCTGACCCGGTCGGTGAACCGCACGAACGCCCGCAGGTCCACACCGGACTCCCCGCTCAGGTGCCGGGCCGCCGGGGCGTTGCGGTACCGGTCGCCCTCGCGCGCCAGCAACCCGATCGCCACCAGCGCGTCCGCGCAGATCCGCCCGGCCCGCCGCGACACCCCGACCCGCTCCGCCAGCGCGCCCACGTCCACCCCGCCGGGGGAGTCCGCCAGCGCCTCGAACACCCCGAGCTCGCACCCGACCATCAAGAACTTGGCCGCCCGGAACCCGTTCAGCAGCCCGAGGACCTCCTCGACAGTCCCCGCCTGCCCGCTGCCCGCCTGCCCGCCGCCCGCCTGCCCGCCGCCCGCCGGGTCACCGCCGCTCACCGCGCCACCGCCGCCCACCCGCGCCACCGGCCGCTCACGCTTCCCGCAGCAGCTCGGCGACCCGCTCGCCAACCGCGATCACCGACAGGTTGATGTTCGCCCGCACCATGGCGGGCATCACCGAGGCGTCCGCGACGTGCAGCCCGTCCACCCCGCGCACCGCGCACCGCTCGTCCACCACGGCCATCGGGTCCCCGTCCGGCCCCATCCGCGCCGTGCCCACCGGGTTGTAGGCCGGGTCCACGGTCGCGGTCACGTAGTCCCGCACCGCCTCGTCCGAGTCCACGAGCGCGTCGTCGAGCAGCACCACCCGCTCGGCCAGGTCCCGGATCTCCGGCGTCTGCGCCAGCTCCCACCCGACCCGCAGCCCGTCCGCGAGCAACCGGTGGTCGTGCTCGGACGACAGGAAGTTCAAGTCGATCTCCGGGGCCCGTCGGGGGTCGACCGACGCCAACCGCACCCGCCCCCGAGCCAGGGGCTCCCGCGCCACGACCAGCACGGTGAACACCCGCCCGGCCCCGGCGGCGGCCCGCAGGTGCGGGAACTGGGTCGCCAGGTCGAAGTGGTTGACCATCGCGTAGTACATGTCGTTGGCCCGCCCGGTGCTCCGCGCCCCGGCCCGCACCACGATCTGCCCGACCGCCGCCCCGAAGTTCTCCGCACCCGGCTTGGGCACCATGAACACCCCGGTCCGGGCCTGCTCGCTCAACCCCGCCCCGACACCCGGCAGGTCCACCCGCACGTCGATCCCCAGCGCCCGCAGGTCCTCGGCGGGCCCGATCCCCGAGCGCAGCAGGATCGCGGGCGTCCCCACGGCCCCGGCGGACAGCACCACCCGCCGAGCCCGCACCTCCCGCGCGGACGACTCCCCGTCCACCAGTTCGACGCCGACGACCCGCTGGTCCGAGACCAGCACCCGGTTCACCACGACGCCCGACACCAGGGTCAGGTTCTCCCGCGCCCGCACCTCGGGCGTGAGGTACCCGGTGGCCGTCGACACCCGCAACCGCCCACCCCGCCGGTTGGACGGCGCGGGCCCCACCCCGGTCGACCCCGGGTCGTTGTGATCGGCGACGTCCGCGAACCCGGCGGCCAGGCACCCCCGCTGGAACGCGCTCTGCGCCGCGGTCAGCTCCTCGGCCCGCCACCGCCGGATCGGCACCGGCCCGCCCTTGCCGTGGAACTCCCCGGCGAAGTCCAGGTCGTCCTCGACGGCCAGGAAGTGCGGCAGCAGCTCCGCCCACCCCCATCCCCGGTTCCCCGACGCGGCCCACCCGTCGAAGTCCCCCGGCATCCCCCGGATGGCGATGGTGTTCCCCACCGAGGAGGAGCCGCCGACCACCTTCCCCTGGAAGTACCGGGTGGGCCGATCGGCCAGCATCCCGGCGGTGAACCGCCAGTCGTGGTCCACCAGCGACATCCGGTTCCCGTCGGCCAGGTCAGCGGGAAGCTCACCGGGGTAGTCCGGCCCGGCCTCGACCAGCAGCACCCGCCGCTGCCCGTCCTCGCTGAGCCGGACGGCGACCGGAACCCCCGCGCTCCCGGCACCGATCACGATGTCGTCGTAGTCGTCCAGCACCCCCACGGGGCACCTCCGTCTCCAGATCGACCGCTCCACCGCCCGACTCCGCCCGTCCGGGCAGGCGAGAGCCTATGACCGCGCGAACACCGAGCACTTCTCCCAGATTGCTCACCCACCAACACCGCAACCAGGCAGAAGCGGAACCGCCCGCACCCTGCTACACCACCCCGAACCACCCCAGGGGACACCACCCGCCGCACTCCCGCCCGCCCCCGCCCCGCCCCACCTCGGCGCGCGCCGCGCCGAGGTGGCAGAGTCCTCCCCACAGCAACCCGCGCGGTCACCCGGTGGACCGGTGCGGCGAGGAGCGGCGCACCGGGGGCAGGTGAGGCGACGGTGTCCTTCGACGTCCACGCGTTCCGCGCGCACTTCCCGTCCCTGACCTCCGGGGTCGCCCACTTCGACGGCCCCGGCGGCACCCAGACCCCGCGCCCCGTCGCCGAGGCCATCACCGCCACCATGACCGGCCCGCTGTCGCTGCGCGGGTCCGAGCTGCCCTCCGAGCGCAACGCCGAGCAGGTGGTCGCCGCCTTCCGCTCCGCCTACGCCGACTTCCTGAACGTCCCCGAGCGCGGCGTGGTCCACGGCCGCAGCTCCACCCAGCTCACCTACGACTTCTCCCACCACCTGTCCCGCTCCTGGGGCCCCGGCGACGAGGTCGTCGTGACCAGGCTCGACCACGACGCCAACGTCCGCCCGTGGGCGCAGGCCGCCGAACGCGCGGGTGCGACGGTCCGCTGGCTCGACCTCGACCCGGAGACCGCCCTGCTCCGCGTGGACGAGCTGGACCGCGCCATCACCGACCGCACCAGGCTGGTCGCGGTCACCGCGGCCTCGAACCTGCTGGGCACCCGCCCGCCGGTGCGCGCCATCGCCGACCGGGCGCACGAGGTCGGCGCGCTGGTGCACGTCGACGCCGTCCACCACGCCGCCCACGGACTGGTGGACGCCACCGCGCTGGGCGCGGACTTCGTGGTCTGCTCGCCCTACAAGTTCTTCGGCCCGCACTGCGGCGTCCTCGGCGCGGACCCGGCGCTGCTGGAGACCCTGAGCCCGGACAAGCTGGTCCCGTCCACGAACGCCGTCCCCGAGCGCTTCGAGTTCGGCACCCTGCCCTTCGAGTCCCTGGCGGGCGCGACCGCCGCCGTCGACTTCCTGGCCGCGATCGCCCCCGCGCCCACCCGCCGCGCGAGCCTGGAAGCCGCCTACCGCGCCGTGGCCGAGCACGAGCACGCCCTGCTCACCCGCCTCACCGAGGGCCTGGCGGCGCTGGGCGACCGCGTGGTGAACCGCTCCCGCGCCACCGACCGCACCCCGACGACCCTCCTGGAACTCCCCGGCCACGACGCCCGAGCCGCCTACCGCTTCCTGGCGAGCCGCGACGTCCTGGCCCCGGCAGGCGCCTTCTACGCCCACGAGGCGGCGCTGGCGCTGGACCTCCCGGAGAGCGGCGGCCTGCGGATCGGCATCGCCCCGTACACCACCGAGGACGAGATCGACCGCCTCCTCGACGGCCTGGCGGCCTTCACCACCGCCTGACCCCCGCAGCCACCTCCCCGCTCCCCGCAGCCACCCCCGCTCCCCGCCACCCCCGCTACCGGCGCGAAGCCTCCGCCTCGCACTCGGACATGTGGCCCAGCGCGAGCCCGACCTGCTCCGAGTCGTTCTCCGCACCCCCCATCGCGATGGTGTGACCACCGCTCTCCCCTGGAACGACCTCCACCTTCACCACCCCCTTGCCGCGCAAGCAGTCCACGACCCGGACCAGGAACGCGTGCGACTCCGGGTTCGCGGGGTCCTTCTCCCACGGCGGCAGCGGAACCGTGTGCGCGCAAGCCGCCTCCGCCGCCGCGATCCTCTCGTCGCCCTCCGGCACGACGGACAGGTCACCCATCGCCCGCTTGTCCGGAATCCCCTGCTCGCCCATGCACTTCCAGTACGGCCGCTGCAGCGCCTCCAGGTCCTCCGACGTCATGTCCAACCGCTCCCTGGGCCGCTCCCGCTCGGTCGACGCGGCCGGGGCCTGCCCGGTCCCGGTCGACAACGACGCCACCTCCGGCCCGTCCTCCGGGGCCGAGCACGAGACCAGCGCCACCGCCACCAGCCCGCACCCCATCACCGCCCGCACCGCGCCCCACCGCCCCGTCACTTCTTCGACGCCTCCGTCTCGCACGACCGCACGTGCTCCAACCCGGCCGAGATCGAGGCCGAGTCGTTGTGCTCGCCCCCGAGCGAGATGACCGGGCCACCCAGGGTCTCGTCCACCGCCACCTCCACGTGCTTGACCCCCTTGCCGCGCAAGCAGTCCACGACCCGGACCGCGAAGTCGTGCGCCTCCGGGTTCGCGGGGTCCTTCTCCCAGGGCGGCAACGGCTGCCGGTCCACGCACGCCTCCTGCGCCGCCTCGTCCGCCCTGACCTCCTCGGGCGTGGCCGCCCGCATCCCCGTGCCACCCCCCTCGGAACCGGACCCGCTCACCGGAACCCCGCTGCGCTCCGCCACGCACTCCTGGTGCGGCTTCCACAACGCGTCCAGGTCCTCGGGCGACATGTCCAACCGCTCCCGAGGCCGCTCCCGCTCGGCCGACGCGGCCGGGGCCTGCCCGGTCCCGGACGACAACGACGCCACTCCCGGCGCGACCTCCGGAGCCGAGCACCCGACGAGCGCGAACACCACCGCCCCCGCCACCAGCACTGCCCTCATCCCGAACTCCTCACCGCAGAAGGAAAACCCACCACAACCCCACGAACCCGCGCCCACGAACCCCGCCCTCGCCCGCCGCGCCCACCTACTGCGCCGCCAGCGCCTGCGTGGGCGTCAACCGGCTGGCCCGGATCGACGGGTACAGCCCCGCCACCGCCCCCACCACGACGGCCGCGACCACCCCGCCGCCCACCGCCGCCACCGGGATCACGACCGGCCACGAGCGCAGCCCCGCGTACCCGATCACCGCGACCACCCCGAGCCCCGTCCCCGCCACCCCGCCCAGCGCCGACAGCAGCACCGCCTCGATGAGGAACTGCCCCCGGATCTGCCCGCGCGTCGCCCCGAGCGCCCGCCGCAGCCCGATCTCCCGCCGCCGCTCCAGCACCGAGATGACCATCGTGTTGGCCACCCCGACCCCGCCGACCAGCAGCGCCACCCCGGCCAGCCCCAGCAGCAGCGCCGAGAACGAGCTCTCGGTCGCCCGCTTCGCCGCCAACGCGTCGGACGGCCTGCTCACCTGCACCTTGCCCGGAGCCTCCGGGTGCAGCGTGGCGGCCAGCGCCGTCCGCACCGCCTCGACGGACTCCTCGCGCGCCTTGACGTAGACCACCGTCGGCCGCCCGTCGAACCCCAGCTCCGCCTTCGCCGCGTCCCACCCGACGAGCACCGACCGCTCGACGTCCGGCGCGAGCGGCATCGGGGCCAGCACCCCCGCCACGGTGAACCTGGTCCGTCCGATGTGGACCGTCGGCCGCTCGCCGGTCTCCGGAACCCGGTCGATCCCGAGCCTGCCCGCCGCCACGTGTCCCAGCACCACGAACGGAAACGCCTGGGTCGACCCGGTGATGTACTCCCCGCTCGCCACTCTCCCGTTCACGGTCTCCAGGAGTCCGAGGCTGGTTGCGAGCACCGTGAGGTCGGAACTCGCAGAATCACCCATGAGGTCGGACCGACGCACGCGGGTGTGCGTGTTGGCCACCGCGGCCGACGCCGTCACCGGCCCGATCCGCCCGGCCATCCCCGCCGAGGCCTCGGGCAGCGGAACGGGTTCCTGCCCGCTGGGGGCCATCTGCGCCCGCAACGTGTTGGTGCCCAACGCGGTCAGCTCGTCCATCAGCGCCCGCTGCCCGGACGCCGGGATGCCGGTCACCACCACGACCGTCGCGATCCCCAACGAGATGCCCAGCGCCGACAGCACCGCCCGCAGCTTCCGGGTCCGCAGCCCGATCATGCCCAGCGACAGCAGGTCCGCCGGCGCCAGCCGGGGCGGCGACGGCGGCCCCGAGGACCGCGCGACCGGCTCGAACCGCTCGGTCGCCTCCGACGACGGCGGCAGTGGCGACGACGACGCGTTCACCGCCCCACCCCCGAGTCCGCCACGACGCGCCCGTCCCGCAGCTCCACCCTGCGGGGCAGCGCCGCCGCGATGTCCCGGTCGTGGGTGATCACCGCGATGGTCGTGCCCTGCCGGTTCAGCTCGAACAGCAGCTCCAGCACCGACCGCCCGGTCGCCGTGTCCAGCGCGCCGGTCGGCTCGTCGGCCAGCACCAGCGCGGGCCTGTTCACCACGGCCCGCGCGATCGCCACCCGCTGCCGCTCGCCGCCGGACAGCTCGTGCGGCCGGTGCCCGCCCCGGTGGCCGAGCCCGACCCGCTCCAGCGCGGCCCCCGCGAGCCGGGTCCGCGCCCCGCGCCGCACCCCGGTGTAGCGCAGGCCCTCCGCGACGTTCTCCACCGCCGTCAGCCCGTCGGACAGGTGGAACTGCTGGAACACGAACCCGATCCGGCTGCCGCGCAGCGCCGACAGCGCCCGGTCGGACAGCTCGCGCACGTCGTGCCCGTCCACCTCGGCCGTTCCCGCGCTGGGCAGGTCCAGGGTGCCGATGATGTTCAGCAGCGTGGACTTGCCCGACCCGGACGGCCCGACGATCGCCAGCAGCTCGCCCCGCTCCACGCGCAGCGACACCGAGTCCAGCGCGGTCACCCCGCCGGGGAACCGCTTGCCGACCTCGCGCAGCTCCAGCACCACCTCCGCGCCCGCCCCGACCGGCCGGACCCGCGTCGTCCCGGCCTCAACCGGCCTGATCCGCGCGGTCGCGTCCGCCGCGCTCACCGGGCCACCACCACGACCATGCCCTCGACGACGTCCGGCCCGCTGACCTCGACCCGGCTCTGCGAGTGCATCCCGGTCTCCACGGCCTTCAGCGCGCCACCGGGCGACTGCACCGCGTACCCGCCCTCGCGCAGCGCCACCAGCGCCTCCAGCGGCACGGACAGCACGCCCTCCCGCCGCTCCGTCGTGATCTTCACCTGCACCGGGGCCGAGTCCAGGTCGGCCACGTCCTCGTCCCGGTCCGGCGTCACCACCACCTCGATCCGCGGCCCGGCCCCCTGCCCCTGCTCACCGCTCACCGCCGTGCCCACCGAGCTGATCGTGCCCGGCACGTCCCGCCCGTCCGGCCTGGTCAGCAGCACCTTCGCGCCCTGCGACACCGCGCCCGCCTCGGTGGGGGAGACCTGGAGCACGACGACCTTGCCGGTGGGCGTGACCTGGAACAGCTCCTCGGAGGCCGCCGCCCCCGGCTGGGCGGTCACCGACGACACCCGCACCGGTCCCGCCAGCACCAGCACCTGACCGGGCTCGACCTTCCCGGTGTCCGGCAGCCCGACCTTCCGCTGCCACTTCTTCAGCGCCTCGACCACGCGCGGGGTGAACTCGGCCTTGCTGTCGTCGTCGGGCCGGATGCCGACGGTGTAGCCCAGCGCGGCCAGGTTGTCCATCACCACGGCCACGTCCGAGCCCTTCACGCCGGGCTCCTCCAGCTTGCGGAACAGCGGCGTCGCGCCGAAGAGCACCGGCACCGGCCGGTCGTCCACCCGGTGCAGCGCCTTCCCGCGCTCGGCGGTCGCGCCCACCTGCGGCAGCGCCGTCACCGTCCCGGTCCCGCCGCCCTTGACCGGCTTGGGCGCGCCGAAGCCCAGGGTCCCCCGGAGCGAGCGGGTGCTGGTCAGGTCGGTCCGCTCGACGGTGGCGGTCTCGACGTCGGGCCGGTCCGCCGACGGGTCGGCCTGCGGCGCGTCGGGGCGCAGCAGCACGGCCGCGCCCGTCACGGCGGCCAGCGCGACCACCGCGGCGACGGCGGCCCGGCTACGGGATTTCGACATGCGCTGCAGCTTGGCGGGCACTTGTGAGGGTCCTGTGATGACGCCGTGAGCGCGGTGCGAGCGTGCTTATCATCGCCGCGTGAGCACCCTCATCCTCATCGCCGAGGACGACGAGAGCCAGGCCGAGCTGCTGCGCCGGTACCTGGAGCGCGACCACCACGAGGTCGCCGTCGTCCACGACGGGCGGGCCGCCATCGACACCGCGCGGGAGCGCGGACCGGACCTGGTCGTGCTGGACCTGATGCTGCCCAAGGTGGACGGTCTGGACGTGTGCCGGGTGCTGCGCGCCGAGTCCGACGTGCTGGTGCTCGTGCTCACCGCCCGGTCCACCGAGGACGACGTGCTCCTCGGCCTGGACCTGGGCGCCGACGACTACATGACCAAGCCGTTCAGCCCGCGCGAGCTGGTCGCCAGGGTGCGCACCCTGCTGCGCCGCAGGGTGGAGCCGCGCGCCCCCGACCCGCTGCTGCGCGCGGGCCCCATCGCGGTCGACCCGGTGCGCCACGAGGTGACCGCGCACGGCGCGCGGGTGGAGTGCACGCCGGGGGAGTTCCGGCTGCTGGAGACCCTGGCGTCCGAGGTGGACCGGGTGTTCACCCGCGAGCAGCTGCTGCGCCGGATGCACGGCTTCGACCGCTACATCACCGGCCGCACCATCGACGCGCACGTGAAGAACCTGCGCCGCAAGGTCGAGCCCGACCCGCGCAGGCCCGTGCACCTGGTGACCGTCTACGGCATCGGCTACAAGCTGACCTCGGGGGCGACCGGTGCGCCGTAGCGTGTTCTTCCGGTTCCTCGGCGTCACGGTGCTGGTCGCCCTGTGCTCGATCGCCACGACCGCGTGGCTGGCCGCGCAGCTCACCCGCGCCTCCATCGAGCGCGAGCAGGGCCAGGAGCTGTCGGTCGACGCCCGCATCTACACCACCCTGCTCACGCACGCGGTCGAGCACCGGGACTGGAGCGCGGTCGGCCCGGTCGTGGCCGAGCTGGTGCGCCGGCACCCGACGCGGCGGGTCACGCTGCTGTCCAAGGACGGCGTCGTCCTGGCCGACGTCGGCGGCCACGGCCCGCTGCCCACCACCGCCTCGGCCGTGGTCGACCCGCTGTCGGTCGACCCGGTGCTGGTGCCCGACGCGCCCGCGGACCGCGTCGACCCGCGCCTGGGCGAGCCGTACCGGGTGCTCGCGTCCCTGATGCCGAGCGACCCGTCGCAGGTAGCGGAGCCGGCCCCCGAGCGGGAGCCGGAGATCCGCACCGTCCCGGCCGACCCGCACCACCTGGTCCAGTCGTTCCTCAAGTGCCACTACGTCCAGCAGGACGACGCCGGAGCCGGCGCGGAGTTCCTCAGGGAGTGCGACGACCTGCTGGAGGGCGAGCTCCTGGACGCCGCGCGAGCCCTGCTCGGCCTCGAGGAGCGGACCAACACCTGCCTGGCGGGCCGGGCCCAGGACCCCGTCCACCTGGAGCTCGACCTCACCCCGTACCGGGAGGAGCGCCTGACCGACGACCAGCGCACCGCCGCCGAGGCGTGCGTGTCGGACTCCCGCCACGCGAACCTGTCCGAACGCGTCCCACCCCCCGCGCTGCTCTACGTGACCGTGCCGACGGGCGCCCCGGTCGCCTCGTTCGACCTCTCCCCGGACAACTGGTGGCGCGTGGCAGCCGCAGCCGGGGCCATCGCGCTGGCCGCCGTGGTGGTGACGGCGCTGGCGTGCGCCAGGATCATCCGCCCGCTCCGCGAGCTGACCACCGCCGCCCACCGCATGTCCCTGGGCGGCGACACCGAGCCCCTGGCCGTGCGGGGCCGCGACGAGATCGCCAGGCTCACCGAGGCGTTCAACACCATGGCGCAGGCCAGGGCCAGGCTGGAGGGCCTGCGCAAGGCCGCCGTCAGCGACACCGCGCACGAGCTCCGCACCCCGCTCAGCAACATCCGGGGCTGGCTGGAGGCCGCCGAGGACGGCGTGACCGACCGCGACCCAGAACTGATCGCCCTGCTCCTGAAGGAGGCCCTGGCCCTCCAGCACATCGTCGACGACCTGCAAGACCTGGCCGTGGCCGACGCGGGCGGCCTGCGCCTAACCGTGTCCCCCCAACCCCTCACCACCGTCCTGGATCGCCTGCGCGCCGCCCACGAGACGACCGCGACCCGCGCGGGCATCACCCTCACCACCTCCGCACCGGACACCCTCACCGCCGAGGCCGACCCGGTGCGCCTGAGACAGGTCCTCGACAACCTCGTCGCCAACGCCGTGCGACACGTCCCACCCGGAGGCCGGGTCGAGGTGACCGCGGAGCGCGACGGCGACGAGGCCGTCATCACGGTCACCGACACCGGCACCGGCATCACCCCCGAAGACCTCCCCCACGTGTTCGACCGCTTCTGGCGAGCCGAGAAGTCCCGCAGCAGACGAACCGGCGGCAGCGGCCTGGGCCTGGCCATCGTGCGCAAGCTGGTGGAGGCGCACGGCGGAACGGTCTCGGCGACCAGCGAACCCGGAGCAGGCTCGATCTTCACCGTGCGCCTGCCCGCACCGACCACCCCCGCCTGAACCGTCCCGCCACCCCCCGTCTGAACCACTCCACCAACCACCCCCCGCCTGAACCACCCGCCACCAATCCCGCCTGAATCGCCCCGCCACCGATCCCGCTCACACGGCCTTCAGTTCCCCCACGCGTTCGGGAGCCGACGCCGCAGCGGACCGGCGCAGCAAGTCGGGGAGCAGGGTCGCCAGGCCGACGACGGCCATCGCCGCCCCGATCCACAGCGGAGCCCGCAAGCCCAACCCGGCGTCGATCCCCAGCCCGCCCAGCCACGACCCGATCACCACGCCGAAGGTGATGCACGAGGTGGGCACGGTGTTGACCAGCGGCCGTCCGTTGGCCACGCCCATGACCCTGGCCACCAGCGCCGGGTTCATCGTCACGCCGACCAGTCCGACCCCGAGCAGCACCGCCACCACGACCGGCTTGTTCTCGGTGAGCAGCGCGAACAGCGACAGGAGGACCATCAGCGACACCAGCCCGAAAGCGATCGTCGGGATCGCGTGCCGGTCGGCGAGCCTGCCGACGACGGTGTTGCCCACGATCGTCGCGACGCCGCAGGCCACCAGCAGCCCGGTCACCCACCCGCCGCTGAACCCGGTCACCTCGGACAGGATCGGGGTGAAGTAGCTGAACGCCGCGTAGGTGGACCCGATCACCAGCGTCGACGTCGAGTACACCGCCCACAGCTTCCAGTTCTTGAACACCGCGAACTCCCCGCGCACCGACGTGGTCCCGTCACCCTCCAGCTTCGGCACGGCCCCTGCGGTGATCACACCGACCACCAGCGCCACCGCGGCCACGACCCAGAAGCTCGCGCGCCACCCGAACTCCGGCCCGATCCAGCTCGCCACGGGCAGCCCGAGCACGGTGCCCGCCATGAGCCCGCTCAGCACCACCGACACCGCCCGCCCCGCCACCTCGGGCCGGGAGATCTCGATGGCGATGGCGATCGCCACGCCGAAGAAGGCCCCGGACACCGCCCCGGTGATCAGCCGCGCCACCAGCACGAACCAGTAGTCCGCAGCCAGCGCCGCCAGCGCCTCACCCGCGACGAACGCCCCGGAACAGCACCATCAACGCCGTCCGCTTGGGCAGCTTGAGCAGCGCCGCGGTGAGAATCGGGCCACCCACCGCCATCGCCAGCGCGTACAGCGAGATCAGGTACCCGATGTCGGGCACCGACACCTCCAGGCCGCGCGCCATCTCGGGCATCATCCCGGCGACTTGGAGCTCACTGGTGACGAGGGCGAAGATCCCCAGTCCCAGCACGTACACGGCCAGTGGCATCGACTTCCTGCTTTCTCGGCGACTCGCTGGTAAACGCTTCCCACCCGGCCTGACCGGCGATGCCGGCTCGTCACCCAGCCCGGCCCGGTTGACCAGCCCGACCGGCCCGACGAGCCCGACCGGCCCGACTAGCCCGACTAGCCCGACCGGTCCGACTGGTCTGCCCGGTCCGCCTGGGTGGACCTGGTCGACTGGACCCAGGTGGTCGGACCCAGGTGGTCAGACTCAGGGGGCAAATCCCTGTGGTCAGACCTGGAAGGAGTGGTAGCGGGCTCCGACCACGACCGCGCGTGGGTTGTCGGCGGGGTCGAAGGGAAGGACCGGCTGTCCCGCGACGGCGGGCACGCCCGCCTCGGTGAAGACCGCTCGAAACCGCCGGGGCTGAACACCAGCAGTTGGCGGGCGGGGCGCAGGCCGGTCTTGCGGAACCCGTGCGCGGTGTTGCGGGGATGAACACGAAGTCGCCGGGGCCTGCGTGCACCGGGGTCTCCCCGGCGCAGATCTCCAGTTCGCCGTCGAACAGGGAGAACGCCCCGTCCTCATTCCCGGATGTCGCCGTTGAGCCACACGGTCTCGCCCTCACCGGAGGGCACGTGCAGGAACTCCCCGCCGCCCGTGGTCTCGACCGTGGACGTCGCGACGGGCGTCGTAGTGCTGGGCCTGTCCATCGCCGGTGCTGCCCCTCGGGTGCTCGACTATTTTTTGACCGACCGGTCATAATGAATCGGCGGGGCGGCCCGGCTGTCAAGCCGCCTCCCGAAGGGCACGGGTACGGTGGGGCGGCCCGAGGGAGGAGGCAGCGGTGCCACGAGGAAGACCCAGGGGCTTCGACGCGGACGCCGCCGTCGACGCCGCGCTGGACCTGTTCTGGCGGCGCGGTTACGAAGGCACCTCCCTGACCGACCTCACCGAGGCGATGGGCATCCGCAAGGGCAGCCTCTACCAGGCCTTCGGCAGCAAAGAGGCCCTCTTCGACCAGGTCCTGCTCCGCTACGCCGAGACCGTCGCCAGCTACATCACCGAAGCCCTGGCCCTGCCCACCGTGCGCGAGGTCGTGGCTGCGGTCTGGCGAGGTTCCGTGGACGCCACCACGGGCGACGACTCCCCGCACGGCTGCCTCATCGTGCACGGCGCACTCAGCTGCTCCGCCGAATCGGAATCCGTCCGCACCCGCCTGTCCGAGATCCGAGCCGCAGACCGCGCACGGCTCCGCGACCGCCTGACCGCGGCCCCCGCAGCGGAACTACCGGCGACCGCCACCCCCGAAAGCCTCGCCGCCTACGTCGCCACCGTCCAGCACGGCATAGCCGTCCAGGCCCGCAGCGGAGCCGACCGCGACACCCTGCTCACCGCCGTCGACGTGGCCCTGGCCGTCTTCCCACGCGGCTGAACCACCGCAGGCTCGCAGTACTGGCCTGTCCCGACGATCGCCGGCTCCAGCGACCCCAGGTTCGGGCGATCCCAGGCTCCAGCGATCCCAAACTCCAGCGATCCCAAACTCCAGCGATCCCAGGCTCCGGCAATCGCGGGCATCGCACGCCCCGTAGTCGGAAGCGGGTTCTCCTGCTGCTGCGGCACTAGTGTGCTCCGTCAGCCCTCTCGAAGGAGCGAGTGCCCGTGACCACGCCCGAGGTGACCGTCCGCCCCGCTACCGCCGACGACCTGGAGGCGGTAGCGGCGATCTACGCCCACTATGTGCACCACAGCACGGTCACCTTCGACCTCGTCCCGCCCACCGTGGACGACTGGCGGCGCAAGCACGGCGAAGTCACCGCCCGAGGACTGCCGTTCCTGATCGCGGACCAGGGGAGCGAGGTCGTCGGGTTCGCCTACCTGGCACCGTGGCGCGCCAAACCCGCCTACCGGCACACCGCCGAGGACACGATCTACCTCGCCCCCACCGCCACCGGTCGAGGAACGGGAGCGGCGTTGCTGGAAGCGCTGCTCGCGCTGGCGGACAGCTCGGGGATCAGGCAGACCATCGCGGTGATCACCGAGGACGGGGAAGGCTCGCTGGTGCTGCACCGGCGGTTCGGTTTCACCGAGGCCGGACGCCTGGAAGCCGTCGGCTACAAGCACGAGCGGTGGATCGGGACCATCCTGATGCAGCGCCCACTACCGGGCTGACCGGGCAGGTGGCTTCGGCCCTCACAGCATCTGTTCTCCTTTCTCCGCAAGAATTCTCTGCTCTGGTGGGGGTCCGGGAGAGGGCTCGCGCCCAGCCGCCCTCAGCGGTCAGTTCAGAATGAGCTGGCGTGTCGGCTTGCCCGCGGCTTTGGATCTTCGAAGATCACGGCGTGCGCAAGGAGGTCCTTACCGATGAGCTGCGGGCTCGGCTTACACCGCTGATCCCGTTGCGCCCGAGGCGCTTCCGTCATCCCGGCTGCAGACGCGTGAACGACCGGGCGGCCTTGGAGGGCATCCTGCGCGCCGTCCGCACCGGGATCGGCTGAAACCAGCTGCCCACCGCTCTGTTCGGCGCCTCGGGCGCGACGCGCTGGCGGCGGTTGACCCAGTGGAACAAGGCCGGGGCGTGGCGGCAACCGCACGAACGGCTGCTCGCCGAGCTGCGCGCGGCCGGCCTGCCGGACCTGTCGGCCGCGCTGGTCGACTCCATCCACCTGCGCGCACCCACAGGAGGACCGCACAGGGCCGAGGCCGGTCGGCCGGGACAAGCCCGGCTCCCAGCACCACCTGATCACCGACGCCACCGGCATCCCCCTTTGGCCGTGACGCCGACCGGCGGCAACCGCAACGACATCACCCAGCCGATCCCGCTGCTCAACGCCGTCCCGCCGATCCGGGGCATGGTCGGCAAGCCGTATCGCCGACCCCGCCAGCTCCACGCCGACCCCGGCTACAACCACGACAAGTACCGCCGCTGGGCGCGCCCGCGGCATCACACCCATGATCGCCCTCCCGGACCGCTCCACGTCATCGCTGCTTCGTGCCCGGCTGTGGAACCAGGATCGACCGGCCCCGTAATTTCCCGGCCGACAGGTCATCGGCGAGCAGGGCTTCGGACCGGCCGCGCTGGCGGCATTGGTCAGGCGCGCCCTGCATCCTGGAGACCGTGTGCTGGTGGCCCGCCCGCCCTCGGTCGACGACGTCGATGCGTGGCTCGCGCTGTGGTCCCCGGAGCTGGGCAAGAGCAGCACCTGCGTCGTGCTCTCCGGGATGGACCGCCTGCCCGCGTGGGCGGCGGCGGAACTGGCGCAGCGCTGCGCGGACGTGCGCACTGGTGGACCGCAGCTGTTCGTGCTCACGGCGGACCGCTGCGACACCCTGGACGAGCCGCTCGCGGCACTGGTGGACCGCGTCGTGGAGGCCCCGCCGCTGCGCGGGCGCCCGGCCGACGTCCTGGCGCTGGCAGGCCACTTCTCCCGCAGCGACCGGAGACGGGACCTTGCCTTCACCCCCGTCGCTCGCCGCGCGCTGACCGCCTTCGACTGGCCCGGCAACGCCAAGCAGTTGCGCGCCGTGGTCCGGGAGTCGTCCGCGCGCACGGACCTGATCGACGTGCGGCACCTGCCCGCCGAGGTGCTCGCCGGCTCGGGGCGCGGGCTCAGCAGGCTGCAAGTGCTGGAGCGCGACGACATGGTCCGCTGCCTGATCGCTCCGGGCGCCACCGTCGTGAGCGCCGCAGCGGCGCTGGAGACGGGCAAGGCCACGCTGCACCGCAAGATCGCGCAGTACGGCATACGCCTGCCGAACCGCTCGGCGGGCTCGGCTGCCGATCAGGGCTGAGGTCTGGGTGAGGATCTGGGGCGTTCGCATAGCCGGTCTCCTTCTTTCGATTTGCCTGGTTCCAGTGCTCCTGGTCAAACCGTATTGCGCCGCGCGGCCCAGCGGCAGCTACCGCCGATGTCCCCCTTCGAGTGATTGGTGTCGGATGTCCGGTTCCTTAACCTCGGTGGTGTGCGCTGGGTTTTCGGGGGAGGTGGCCGCTGTGACGACGTTGGTCTGGCACGTGCCGGGCAACCGGGAGCTCGACCTGTCCGAGGCGGACCACCGCCTCGTCACGGGACTGCGTGGCGCGGGGGAGCTGCTGTGCCTGGAAAGCGCGTCGGGGCAAGGAGAACTGCGCGTCGAGCACGTCCGGGGGCGCTACCGCGCGGTCCACGTCGGAGGTGACGACGGCGCCGAGCCCGGTCGTTGCGGCGGAGGCCCTCACGAGATCCTGCCGGTCACCGACGAGCACCGGCAGCGGTGGGACTACTGGCACCGGGCGGGCGACGACGCGGGGCACCCGAGCGAGGTGGGGCGGGACCTGGTGGGCAGTGGTCCGCAGGACGTGGCCATCCACGGCCCGGTTCCGACCGGCGTCCAGGTGCGGGCCTCGCAGGTGTCGAGCGCGACGGCGCGCAGCCGTGCCACGAGATCGCGCCGCGCGGGCTGGCTGCCGCTGTGGTTCACCGCGGCGGACCGGTCCCCGAGCTGGTTCCACCGCGTCCCGTCGGCCGGCTGCAACCGGGTCTCCTGGGACCACCTGCCGCCCAGGGGAACCGCGGTGGCGACAGGGCTCAAGCGGGTGGTGGCGGCCAGGTGCGCGGTGGACTCCTTCGACCGCTGCCCGGTCGCGGGACGGGGGCACTGCGCGGCGTCCACCCGAGGGTGGAGGCGCTGCCCGGCTACACCCTGGACCGGGTGGCGGCGGCGGTCCCGGCCGGTTTCCTGGTTCCGCTGATGCACGCGGGAAATCTGGTCCACCTCGTGGAGCAGGGGTCCTTGCGCCACTACGAGCAGCTGACCGGCAAGCCCGCCTGCTACCTCCCCGCATCCCCGAGCAGCGCCGGGGAACAGCGGGGAGCGCCCCGCTCGCGCGGGAAGGGGGTGACGTGCCGCAGTGGTGCCGCCGGTGCGACAACCGGCTGCTCTACCTGCGCCCTGGGCGGGAGTTGTGCGAGCGCTGCAAGTCCGGGACGCGCGACTCGGTGATCCGATCCGGCTGAGCGGGCGGGACCGCGTGACGCGCCGCCTGGAATCGCGCTCTGGCAGGGGGAAAGCGTTTCCGGCCTCGGCCGGGGGATGTGCGGTGCGGGGCGCGGTGGCCGCAGCGAGGCGGTTGCCGCACCCCGGATGGCACGGTGGTCCTCCGCTACGCGGCGACCGGTCGGGAGCCCCGGCAGACGGCGCGGAGATCGCGCGCCCTGACGGGGGTTCTGGTCGCGCGGGGCTGCGGGCGGCTGTGCTTGGGGGAACGGGGACCTGCGGGGTGGCCGGGGTTCTTCGTCGGGGGCCGGGAGTTGGGCATGATCTTCGGGACCTTCGCGTGAGGAGGGGGGAGGTGAACCTCGGTTCGGCACTGCTGTGGGCGTCCGCTGCGGACGGTGCTGCGTGGTGGAGCGCTTGTGTGGCAAGGGTTGTCGGGGTCAGGCCGCGATCGCGCGGCGGACCGGCGTCGTCTGGGTGAGCCGGTGCAGGAACTCCGCGTTCGTGGAGGTCTTGCGCAAGCCGTCCAGCAGCACGTCGATCCCACGATCGCCTTCGCGCATCTGCAGGACCCTGCGCAGCACCCGCGTCGCCGACTGCTCGGCCGGTGACATCAGGAGCTCGTCGCGCCGGGTGCTGCTCTGCCGGATGTCCACCGCCGGGTGCACCCTGCGGTCGGCCAGCGAGCGGTCCAGCTTCAGCTCGGCGTTGCCGGTGCCCCGGTACTCCTCGTGGATCACCGTGTCGCCGGTGGAACCGGTCTCGACCAGCGCGGTCGCGAAGATGGTCAGCGAACCGCCGCCCTCCACGTTGCGCGCCGAGCCGAGGAACCGCTTCGGCGGGTGCAGCGCGCTCGCGCTCACGCCACCGCTGAGCACCCGGCCCGAGGTGGGAGCCGCCAGGTTGTAGGCGCGGCCCAGGCGGGTCAGCGAGTCCAGCAGGATCACCACGTCCCGGCCCAGCTCGACCAGGCGGCGGGCCCGCTCCAGCGCCAGCTCCGCGACCGCGATCTGCTCCTGCGGGGACTGGTCGAACGTCGCGGCGGCCACCTCGGCGCGCACGCTGCGCCGCAGGTCGGTGACCTCCTCGGGGCGCTCGCCGACCAGCACGAGCATCACGTGGCACTCGGGGTGGTTGGCGCCGATGCCGCGCGCGATGGCCCGCAGCGCGGAGGTCTTGCCCGCCTTCGGGGGAGCCGAGATCAGCGCGCGCTGGCCCTTGCCGGTGGGCATCACCAGGTCGATGACGCGGCCGGTCAGGTCCTCGGCGTCCGAGGCCAGCCGCAGCCGCTCCTTCGGGTGCAGCGGCGGCAGGTCGGTGAACTCCGGCCTGCCCGACAGCCGTTCCGGCGGCAGGTCGTTCACGCTGTGGACGTGGTCCAGCCGGGCGTGCTTGCGCTCTTCCACCGGGGGCTTCGCGCAACCGGTGATCTCGTCGCCCCTGCGCAGGCCCCAGCGGCGGACCAGTGACTGGGAGACGCGCACGTCGCCCTCGTCCGAGGTGTAGCCCTTGGTGCGCAGGAACGTGGAATCGCCTGCGGTGTCGAGGAGACCGGTCACCAGGAAGTGGTCGTCGCCGTGCTCGTGGTGCTGCGTGTGGACGGCGCGCTGGGTCGGGATGGCGCCTGTCGTCGTGTCGTCTGTGGTGGTGTTCAAGGGTTTTCTCCAATTCTGAACAGGGCGTGCGAGGGCGTGGGAGGGTCGGCGCGGGACCGCGCCGGGATGTGGGACCACGACCGCACGCCGGATGACGTCGGTGATGGGTGTTTCGGAAGAGAAAGCCTCACGGGGGCGAACTGAGCGCCAGCATCCGGGAGGTTGACCTTGGTGGAGAAGTTACCCCGGGTGTGTGGAGCAGTGCAACAAGTTTGTGTCCAGTCACCCGATCGGTCCCCTGTGGACAACTGACTCGCCTGTGGATGGACGTTTGTGGAACTTGGCCGTCCTGCCGAACCTGGTACTGCGAGCGAAGGCGGACCGACGGGTGAGGGGAACGGCGATGATGTGGACGTCGATGGGGAAGGTGTTGCGGGGCAACGGTTCCGCGCGTGACGGTGCGCGCTGGCGTGGGGTTCCGCCGTTCGTCGGAGCGGGGTCCTCTGCGGACGGGCGCGGTCCGCAGGACGGCCGGTGGCGCGCTGCGCTGCGGGAAACCCTTGTGCGACAGGGGAAGCGCATCCAGGCTCGGGTGTCCGAGCGGGAGGCCGGGAAGGGTGAGGGGGCGCGTTCCCCCGTGGGAGTGGGGAACGCGCCCCCTCGGTGCGCCGCGTGCTCGGAGTCCTCCGGCGACGATCGGGCCCGCAGGTCAGCGGGCGGCGGCCAGCGGCGCCGGGTCGTGCGCGTTGACCAGCAGCAGGTCCTGCTGACCCTGACGGTGCAGTTCGGCCAACCGCTCCTGGTTGGCGCGCAGCGACCCGCGGTCGTGGGCGACGGCCCGCTCCTGCGCCCGCAGCGCCGCTGGCGGCTTCACCCCGCCGGTCAGCGCCCGGAGGTCGTAGAAGGCGTCACCGGCGTGCAGCACCCAGCGGGAACCGGCGTCCACGGCCACCGCCGCGTGCCCCCTGGTGTGCCCCGGAAGCGGCACGAGCACCACGCCGGGCGCCACGTCGGTCAGCTCCCGAGCCGCCGCGAACCCGCGCCAGGACTCGCCGCCAGGCCCGTGCGCCGCGATCTGCGGCCCGTGCTCCCACTGCGCCGACCGGTAGCGCGCCCGCTCCAGCGCGGTGCGCGGCCGGGAGGCGGCCTCCCACTCGGTCGCGGTCACGTGCACCCGCGCCCAGGGGAAGTCCGCGAGCCCGCCGACGTGGTCGGTGTCGAAGTGGGTGACCACGACGTCGCGCACGTCCTCGGGCGCGAACCCGAGCCCGCGCACCTGCTCGACGGCGGTCTCGGCCCGGTCCAGGACCGGCCGGACGACGTGCCGGTACGCGCCGAGCCGCCGGGCGGGCGCGGCGATGTCGGCGACGCCGTACCCGGTGTCCACCAGGGCCAGTCCGGTCGGCGTCTCCAGCAGCAGCACGTGCGTCACGACGCGCGCGCCCGGCAGGCGCATCGTGCCGCAGTTGAGGTGGTGGACCCGCACGGCTCAGTCGTCCGCGCCGAGCTTGGGCGGGGTGGTCCTGAGCAGCCGCTCGTCCGGCTCGCCGGACATGGCGAGCAGGCCGCGCACCGCCTTGACCACCAGCGGCCAGTTGCGCGGGTTCTTGAGGTTCACCCCGGTCAGCACCTGCTTGAGCATGGTGAGCGTGTCGAAGTAGACGCGCTCGCAGACGAGGGTCTCGTCCTCGTCGAAGATGAAGTAGGCCGTCACCCGGACCCGGAAGCGCTGCCCGGTGGGCGGGATCTTGCCGAGCGGGCCCTCGTGGGTGCCCATGAGCCAGAACTCCGCGATGACCGCGTCCGCGCTGTGCCGCAGCGCGATCAGCTCGTGGTCCTGGTCGGGGAAGGCGGCCCTGGTGTCGTTGTAGTACCCCCGGACCTCCGCGTCCCCGTCGTGGACGGTCATGGTGGAGATCAGCTCGTAGTGCGGGTGGGGGAAGGTCGACAGCACGTCGTCCCACTGGTGCACGACCTCGTCGTGGAAGTGGTCGAGGACCAGCTTCTCGCGGGCCTTCAGCACGTCGGTCGTGGGGATGGCGAAACGGCTCATCTGCGGTGCTCTCCGGTGTTCTCGCGCGGGGTGTGGGGGAGGGCGCTGCGCCGGGCGCGGTGGTGGACGGCGCGGTGGTGGATGGCGTGGTGGTGGACGGCTCGGGGGTGGAGCAGGGGGCCGCCCGGTCGTGCCCGGCCCGCGTGGCCGGTCCGCCGCTCCGGGGGCGGTCACCCGGCTGCGTCGCGCCGTGCGGCGCGTGCGGTCGGGAGGGATCGCGTGCCGGTGCGGGCGGATCGGTGGTGCGCGGGCGCGTCGTTGTCGAGGACGAGCGGTGGAGGGAGGTGGGAAGGGGCCGATCGGCGGGCACGTTAAACCCCCGGCGTGGGTTTTATCAAGGTGGGGCATCATGGGGACGTGACCGCCCCAGCCGACGAGACCCCGCCCGCCACACCCGAGGGCGTCCGCCGAGGACGCCCGCCGAGGGGAGCGGCGCAGCTGTCCAGGGCGGTGATCCTGGACGCCGCGGTGGCGGTGGCCGACGCGGAGGGTGTCTCGGCGGTCTCGATGCGCAGCGTCGCCCGCCGGCTCGGCGTGGACGCCAAGAGCCTCTACAACCACGTCGAGGGCAAGGGCGGGCTGCTCGACGCGCTCGCCGAGCACGTCCTGCGGGGCATCCGGCTTCCGGAGCCGACAGGTGTGCCTGCGGACGACCTGCGGGCCATCGCGGTCGAGTTCCGCAGGGGCGCGCTCGCCCATCCGGGCGTGGCCGCGCTCGTGCTGACCCGCCAGTTGGCCTCGGCGGCCGGGCTCGCGCCGATCGAGGCGGCGCTGTCGGTGCTGCTGCGGGCGGGGATCGAGCCGGAGGAGGCCGTCCACCTGCTGCGGGCGCTGCTGGCGGCCGTGGTCGGCACGCTGCTGCGCGAGGTGTCCGCGGGGCCCGAGCTGGGCACGGCGGATTCGGTGGGCATCGCCCGCAGGCGTGCCGTGCTGGCCTCGTCGGGGCTGCCGGGGCTGGTCGCCGCCGCGCCGCACCTGGCCCGGTGCGACCACGACCGGGAGTTCGACTACACCGTCGAGCTGCTGGTGGGGGCGGTCAGCGCGCGGCTGCCGGAGCGGTCGAGCACGTGTGACCGTTGAGCACGACCGTCTCGTCCGAACCGATCTTGTACCAGCCGGGGCCGAAGCTGCTGACCCAGCCCGAGGTCGTGGCCCGGCAACCGGGGGCGATCAGGAAGTAGTCGACGTCGATCCGGTCGTGCCACCAGCCGCCCATCCGGCCCCACGGCGGCACGGCCCCGTAGGACCAGCCATTGCCGTAGTCGGCCCAGCGCACGGTGATCCGCGTGGGCGTGCGGTTCTCCACGGCGCCGCACGGCGGCAGCAGGCAGCCGAGCCGCGCGGTGGGGACCGCCGTGCTCGTCGGGGTCGCTGTACTCGTGGGAACCGCCGTGCTCGTGGCGCCCGCAGGACCGGTGGGTGGCGTGGGGCTGGTGGGGGTGGTGAGCGCTGCCGACAGGAGCAGCACCGCGCCGAGCGCTCGCATCCGGGCCCCCTGGGATGTGGGTGGACGCCCCATCATCCAAGGCGCGGTGGGCTGGTGCAGTGCGAGGCGGGGTGTTCCTTGGCGCGCAACGGGGTCATGAGGCGGGAGGTGGTCGGTCGGTCCGGTACAGCTCGGTGACGGCTGCGGCCCGGGCGGCGAGTTCGGTGCGCAGTTCGGGTGGGTCGAGCACTTCCACGTCGGCGCCGAACGACAGCAGGGTCGTGGCCATCGGCACCGCGCGGAAGCGCAGGCGCACCAGTGCGCGGTCCTCGTCCAGGTCCTCGGGGTCGCCGTCCAGGTCCGGGGCGTGGAACACCAGGAAGCGGGGCAGGATCGTGCGGCGCACGGCCGCGGTCGCCAGAAGCGGGGCCGGGGCTTCGTCGACGCGCTTGCGCAGCTGGTCCCACAGGTCGGCGAGCTCGTGGGGTGAGCGCTGGGCCTGCTGGTCCAGGACCGTCGCGGACAGGACGCGGTCCAGGCGGAACAGGCGGTGCGCGCCCCGGTGGCTCGCCACCAGGTACCAGGTGCCCGCCTTGTTGACCAGGCCGTGCGGGTCGGTGGTGCGCGTGGTCAGCGCGCCTTTGCCGTCGCGGTAGCGCAGGTGCAGGCGGCGGCCGGTGAAGACCGCTTCCTGGACCGGGGCCAGCGCGTCCGGGGCCGGTGCTCGCCTGCCGCGCCAGCGCGCGGGGTCCACCAGCACCAGTCTGCTGGTGGCCTCGGCCTGCCCTCGGTGGTTCTCGGGCAGGGCTGCCATCACCTTGCGCAGCGCCGAGCGCAGCGCGGGGGCCAGGCCCAGGTCGGCGTGCGCGCGATCGGTGAGCAGCACGAACAGGGCCTTGGACTCCTCGGCGGTCAGGCCGGTGACGTCGGTGCGGAAGTCCGGCAGCAGCGCGATGCCGCCGTTCGGGCCGCGCTCGGTGTAGACCGGGACGCCCGTCGCGGACAGGGCCGCGACGTCCCGCATGACCGTGCGGGTGGACACCTCCAGGCGCTTGGAGAGGGTGCGCGCCGACAGCTTGCCGTGCGACTGGAGCAGCAGCATCATCGACAGCAGCCGGTCGGCTCGCACCCGTCCTCCTCGTTCGCGCCCCGGTGGTCCCGGAGGTCAGCCCTTCGCGGCGGCCTGCGCCTCGGCCGCGCGCGCCGCGATGAAGGCGCGCGGGTCGAAGACGTACGTGGCCGCGGTGATCTTGCCGTCGGTCACGGTCAGGTGCTCGGCGAAGGTCATGACGACGTCAGGGGTGGTCGTCGCCTCCTGGAGCAGCAGCGCGCCCTCGTCGTCGCCGTACGCCTCCAGCAGTCGCAGTTCGGTGGTGTGCGTCAGGAACCGGGACCAGAAGCCCTGCAGACCGGCCTTGCCGGTGGACTCGCCGGTGGGGGCCTTGAGGACGACCTCCTCGGAGGTCAGCGCCGCCGCCGCGTCCATGTCGCGCCCCTGCACGGCCTGGAAGTGCGCCAGTGCCGTCTGAAGTGCCACGCCGTTGTTGTCGCTCATGTCGTCCTGCTCCTCGCTCGACGTTCAGGTGATGTGAGGAGTCTGGGAGGGAGAGTGTGACACGTTGTGTCATATACGGCGCGGGGCGAGACCGGGATCACGTTCGGGGTGCGGGCGGGTGGCGGGAAAGGCGGGGTGGTAATTGCGCGCGTGGTTCTGATCGGGCATTACCGAGAAAGGGGAAGAGTGATTCGGGTGGGGACGTCGGCGCGTACGATGCGGCGCATGGCGACCTCTCCGCGTTGGCGCACCGCTTATGACGTGGCCATCGTTCTCGTGGTCCTCTACTCGGCGTTTCCGGGCGGCACCGGTTTCGACTGGGCCCTCGGTTCCGCCATGGCCGTCGCGCTCTACTACCGCAGGCGTGGGCCCGTGGTGGTGATGGCGGTGGTGTCCGCGCTGGCGCTGGCGCAGTACCTGCTGTCGCTCCTCGGGGAGCACGCGGCGTCGGACGTGGCCGGGTACGACGTCGCGGTGCCGGTGGCCATGGTGACGGTCGTCGCGCACGCCGAGCGGGTGTGGCAGGCGGTTGTCGCCGGGGTGGTGGTGGTCGTGGGGGCGCTGCTCGTCTTCGCCGAGGGCGAGGAGGCGCTCGGGGTCGCCGGGGCGGTGGTGGCGCTGTGGATGACTGCGTACGTGCTGCGCAACCGGCAGGCGCACGTCGTGGTGCTCCAGGAGCGGGCCGCCGCGGCTGAGCGGGAGCGGGACCACCTGACGCAGCTGGCGAACGCCCGTGAGCGCGGGGAGATCGCCCGCGAGCTGCACGACGTGGTCGCGCACAGCCTCGCGGTGATGGTCATGCAGGCTGACGGGGCCCGGTACGCCCTCGACGGTGATCGGGAGAAGGCGCGGGAGGCGTTGCGGGTCATCGGGGACACCGGGCGGGACGCGTTGCAGGACATGCACCGGATCGTGGACGTGCTGCGCGGGGTCGCCGGGGGAGGGGAGTCCGGTGGGGACGGGTTGCGCAAGGTCGGTGTGGCGGACCTGGGGCAGATGGTCGACCGCGCCCGTTCGGCCGGGATCGAGGTCGAACTGCGGGTGGAGGGGGACGTCGGGCAGCTCGCTCCCGCTGACGAGTTGACGCTGGTCCGCGTCGCGCAGGAGGGGATCACCAACGTGCTGCGGCACGCCGGGGCCGGTGCGCGGGCCGAGGTGGTGCTGAAGGTGGAGGGCGGGGCGGCGCTGCTGGAGGTCGTCGACGACGGCGCGGGCAGGTTGAGCCCCGGAGCGTCCGGCAGTGGGGGCAACGGGCTGGTCGGCGTGCGGGAGCGGGTCTCGGTGCACCGGGGGCGGTTCAGCGCCGGGCCCAGGGTGGGGAGCGGGTGGCGGGTCCGGGTCGAGATCCCGCTGCGGGACGGGGCGGCCGGCTGAGCGCGTTCGGGCGCGGGGTGGGCGGTGGGGCGGCCTTGGGGGCTGGCCCCGTGGTGTGAGGGAGCCGCGTGCGCCACGGGTGCGCGTGGGACAGTGCTGGTGGGACGTGGGGAGGCGCGGGGGATGTCGGTTGTCGGACGACCGGTGCGGGTGGTCATCGTGGACGACCAGCCGTTGATCCGGGCCGGTCTGGGCATGGTGCTCGGGGCGCAGGAGGACATCGAGGTCGTCGGCGAGGCCGAGGACGGGGCGCGGGCGCTGGAGGTGCTGAGCGCGGTCCGGGCCGACGTGGTGATCATGGACATCCGGATGCCGGTGCTGGACGGGGTGGAGGCGACCCGCAGGCTGTCCGCCCTGCCCGATTCGCCGAAGGTGCTGGTGCTGACCACGTTCGACACCGACGAGGACGCGTTCGCGGCGCTGCGGGCCGGGGCCAGCGGGTTCCTGCTGAAGAACTCGCCCCCGGAGGACACGCTGAACGCGATCAGGGTCATCGCGGCCGGTGACGCGGTGGTCGCGCCTCGGGTGACGCGGCGGCTGCTCGACCGGTTCGCCGGGCGGCTCGACACCGCCCCGGCGCCCGCGGACGACCGGCTCGACGTGTTGACCGAGCGCGAGCGGGAGGTGCTGGTGCTGGTGGCGCGCGGGCTGTCCAACGTGGAGCTGGCGGAGCGGATGCACGTGGCCGAGGCGACCGTGAAGACGCACCTGGGGCGGGTGCTGACCAAGCTCGGGCTGCGCGACCGGGTCCAGGCCGTGGTGCTGGCCTACGAGCTGGGGCTGGTGCGGCCGGGGGAGTGAGCTGCACTCTGGGGGGCTTGGCTCTCGGGGGCACGGCACTCGGGGTGCGTGGGACCCCCTGGTGCGCGGCGCGGGTCTGCCACCCCGGTCGTACGACCCCGGTCGCAGGCGCGCCGGTGAAGATCAAGCCCGGATGCGATGTGGTCCTCCCCGGATTCCCGAAGAATTCTTCCCGTTCGCAGGAATTCGTTTCGGGAAGCTCGGGAGGGAATCGCTGTGCCCGTCATCGGAGCGCGTCGGGTCGACGCCAAGGTATTCATCGTGCTCGGTGTTGTCGTCGCGCTCGTCGCCGCAGGGGCTTTTTTCGGAATTCGCTGGTGGAACGACTACAAGCGGGTCAGCCAGGCTTCCGCGGAGGACTGCCGGACCGCTGCGCGGATCGTCGAGGAGGGCAAGGCGCTGGGGGCTGACCCCGCCGAGGCCGAGCGGTGGCAGCGGCGGAGCAGGGAGCTGCGCGCGGGGATGAAGGACGGCTACCTCGGGTACCGGATCGCGGTGTACGAGGGCTGGGCCGCCGCGGTGGCCACCGGGAACCCCGACCGGCCGGACCGGGCCGCCATCGCCGAGTCCATGGCCGCCGCCCGCGAGCACTGCGAGGACGCTCGGGTCGACCTGCCCTTTCCGGCCCCGAGGTGAGGGGCGGGGTGACGCGCGGGAACGCCGCCGCGCGGGAGGAGCTGGACGGGTGGCGGTTGGCGGCCGTCGACCTGGTCAAGGTGCACCGGCAGGGCGGAGCCGAGGTCCGGGCGCTGGACGGGGTCACGGTCTCCTTCGGGGCCGGGCGGTTCACGGCCGTCACGGGCGCGTCCGGGTCGGGCAAGTCCACGCTGCTGCACTGCCTCGCCGGGGTGGACGTCGCGACGTCCGGCCGGGTGCTCCTGGGCGGGCAGGAGCTGAGCGGGCTCACCGAGCGGGCGCTCACCCGCGTCCGGCGCGACCGGGTCGGGTTCGTGTTCCAGGCGTTCAACCTGCTGCCCCAGCTGAGCGCGGAGCGGAACATCACGCTGCCGCTCGACCTGGCCGGGCGGGACGTCGACCGGGAGCTGTTCGAGCACCTGGTGGGCGTGCTCGGTCTCGGCGACCGGCTGGGGCACCGGCCGGGTGAGCTGTCCGGTGGGCAGCAGCAGCGGGTGGCGCTGGCGCGGGCGCTGATCGGGCGGCCCGACGTGGTGTTCGCGGACGAGCCGACCGGCAACCTGGACTCGCGCTCCGGAGGTGAGGTGCTGGCGTTCCTGCGCGAGTCGGTGCGGGAGCTGGGGCAGACCGTGGTGATGGTGACGCACGACCCCGTGGCGGCCTCGTACGCGGACCGGGTCGTCGCGCTCGCGGACGGGAAAGTGGTGCGGGACCAGGACAACGCCCCGGCACGGCGTCGGGACGGCGGGGTGGCGCGGTGAGCAGGCGGGTCGACGTCGGCGTGCTGCGCACCCAGCTCGCCGGGATCGTCCGCGCTCCCCTCCGGCTGGTGCTCACCGGGTTGCCGGTGCTGGTCGCGGCGTTCTTCGCCTGCGGCGCGGCGCTGGGGCAGGTCGTCGCCGAGCGGGCCGTGCTGGACGGGCTCGGCGGCACGCCCGCCGCCGTCGACCTGGTGGTCGACGGCGGGCCGCTCACCGGAGCCGGGGTCGACCGGGTGCGGGCCACGCCCGGAGTCGCCGAGGTCCAGCCGAGGGTGAGCGCGGGGGCGGTGCTCGCCGACGCGGCCGACCGGTACCTCGGGCTCGAAGCCGATCCGGGGGACGGTCCGCTGTCGCTGGCGCGGGTCGTGGACGGGCGCTATCCCGGTGCGGCCGACGAGATCGCGGTCAACGAGGTCGCCGCGGCGGGCTACGGCCTCAAACCGGGGGACCGGACGACCCTCGTGCTCCCGGTCGGCGAGGGCGGGCAGCGCGACGCCGAGGTGCTGGTCACCGGGGTGGTCCGCGTGGTCGGGGAGAAGCTGGAGGCCGCGTACGCGCCCACCGAAGTCATCACGTCGCTGGTGGACCTGCCCGCCGAGGACGGGTGGTGTTCGCGGCTCGACGTGCGGCTCGCGGACGGGGCCGATCCCGGCGCGCTCATGGCGGAACTCGCCGCCGTGACGGGGGCGGACGGGGAACCGGTGCGCGTCGAGACCGGGGACGCGGTGCGGCTGGCCGAGGCCCGCGCCGCGACCGGTGACGTGGACGACCTGTTCGCGGGCATCGCGCTGTTCGTGGGCATCTCGGTGGTGGCCGCCGCGCTGGTGGCCGCCTCCGCGTTCCGCGTGGTGTTCTCGCAGCGGCTCAAGCAGTTGGCGCTGCTGCGGGTCGTCGGCGCGCACCGGGGGCAGCTGGTGCGGGCGCTGGTCGTCGAAGGCGTGGTCGTCGGCCTGGTCGCCGGGGGAGCGGGCGTCGCGACGGCCGTGGGGCTGGTGCGGTTGCTGCCGCTGGTGAGCGACCTGCCGACGCCGGAGACGCCGGTGGCCTGGGTGCTCGGCGTGGTCGTGGGCGCGGTGGCCGTGACCGTGCTCTCGGTGCTGGGGCCGGCGGTCTCCGCCTCCCGCGTGTCACCGCTGCAAGCGCTGCGCGGGGCCGACGTCGTGCCCGCCGAGCGTGCTCTCGGACCGCTGCGGCTGGCCGCCGGGGTGCTCCTCGCCGCGCTCGCGGCCGGGGTGGTCGTGCTGCTGGCGCGCGAGCTGCCCGGACCGGGGAGCACCGGGTACGACCGGGACGCCGGGCTGGTCGCGGTCGCGGCGGTGGCGGTGCTGCTGTTCCTGGCCCTGCTGCTGCTCGGACCGCTCGTGGTGCGCCCGGTGCTGGCCGCCGTGGGCCCCGTGGCGCGGCGGCTCGGGCCGGTGGGGCGGCTGGCCGTGAGCGGGGTCGGTGGCGCGTCGCGCCGGGCCGCCGCCGTGTCGCTGGTGGTGGCGCTCGGGGTGGCGCTGGTCAGCAGCGCGCTGGTCGGCCGGGCCGGGCTCGCCGGGTACGCCGAGCGCGAGCTGGGGTTGAGCGCGCCCGCCGACCTGCGGGTGACCGGGGCGTCCGAGGAGACCGCGCGCCGGGTGGCCGGGCTGCCCGAGGTGGTCGAGTCGACCGACTACCGCACCGGCGAGCTGACCGCGGGCAACCGCCACCACCAGTTCGCCGACCTCGACCTCGGGGCGCTGGAGGCGTTGCGGGACAACGCCGTCGCAGACAGCGGGAGCCTCGCCGACCTGCGCGCCGGGCGGATCGTCGTGGGTGGGCGGACCGCTCGGTCGCTCGGCGTCACGGCCGGGGACGCCGTGCGCGGCGCCGTCGACGGGCGCGAGGTGACCTGGGTGGTGGCGGCGACGCTGACCGGGACCGACCCGGCGGGCGTCGGGATCGTCGTGCCGCGCGGACAGGCGCCCGGTGGTGAGATCACCGTGCTGGTCTCGGGAGACCCCGTCGTGGTGGAGCGGGCCGTGCGGGCGGCGGTCGGCGACGGGGGCGAGGTCACCGCGACGCGGCGCGACCAGGGGGACCTGCGGGAGGTGGTCGACCTGCTGGCGCTCGTCGGGCTGGGCCTGATCGGGTTGACCGTGCTGGTCGCCGTGGTCGGGGTCGGCGCCACCACGGGGCTGGGCGTGGTCGAGCGCACCCGCGAGATCGGCGTGCTGCGGGCGCTGGGCATGGGACCGGGTGGGGTGCGGTCGGTGGTCGTCGTCGAGGCCGGGATCCACGGGGTGCTCGGCGCGGTGCTCGGGCTCGCGGTGGGGGTGCCGTGCGCGCTCCTCGGGCTCCTGGCGCTGGACCTGGGCGTGCCCCTGGTCGTCCCGGCGCCGCCGCTGGCGGGCGCGGTGGTCGGGGTGGTCGCGCTGACCGCGCTCGCCGGGTGGGTCGGGGCGCGGCGCGCGGTCCGGGTCAGCCCGGTCGCGGCGCTGCGAGCGGACTCCTGACGGCGCGGTGGGCGGCGGTTAGGGTCTGGGCGTGTCCGCGCCCCGCTCCCGCGCCGCCTCCGGCCTGCCGCCCGTCACGGCGTCCGCCGTCGTGGACGCGGCGGCGCGGTTGACCGTGCGGTCCGGTGTGGACGGCTGGACGGTGCGGCAGCTCGCGGCCGAGCTGGGCGTGGGCGCGCCCGTGGTCTACCACCACGTCGGCGACCGGGACCGGGTGGTCGCGGCCGTCGTCGGGCGGGTGCTCGCCTCGGTCCCGGTGCCCGACCGGGGGTTGCCGTGGCGGGAGTGGTTCACCGCCCTGCTGACCGACCTGCGGCGGGTCGCGCTGCACCACCCCGGCGTGGCGCGCCGGGCGCTCGCGGTCGGGCCGGTGGCCCCCGAGTCCGCCTCGGCGGTGGGGGCCGGGATCGAGGTGCTCGTCGCGGCCGGGTTCGGGGACGAGGCGGTCGGGATCTGCCGGTACCTGGTCGACTCGGCGCTCGCGCTCGTCTCCGTGGAGGACGACCGCAACGCCGACCCCGGACGCCGGGTGCGGCAGGCGGAGGCGGTCATCGGGAGCGCGGACGGCGAGGGCGGGCTGGCGCTGGCGGGGGACTGGTTGCGGGCGCGGGGTTCCGACCCGAACACGCTGCGGGCCTACGACGCCGAGCACTTCCGGTACTGCCTCGCCCGCTCGCTGGACGGTGCCCAGGCCCGGCTCACCACGCTGCGCCGCCGTCGCCGCTGACCCCGTTTCCCCTGTTTAACGGCGTTAAACGCGCTGAGTTGCGCACCACTTCCCTGAGCATTGAAATCCCGCCAAGTGTGTAGTTAGCCTTGCCTAACTTCAGTGGGCAAGGTGGGAAGGTGGGGCATGACGGCACCAGCAGCGGAGCGCACGCCGACCGGGGAACGGCCCGACCCTCCGCCGCCGCCCCAGGACGAACCCGACGACCCCCGCCTGGCCGCCGCCGCGCTGAGCGAGCTGCGCCGCCCCGTCGCGGGCCGCACCCGCCTCGCCGTCGCCCTCGCCGCCGTCGGCGCGCTGGCCGCCCTCGTGCCCTTCGCCGGACTGGCCGCGCTCGGCGACCTGCTCCTCGCCGACGGCCCGCTGGACCGCCCCGCCGTGGTCGCCGTCGCGGCGGGACTGCTCGCCAGGGGCCTGCTCCTGGGCGCGGCCCTGACCATCACGCACTTCGCCGACGTCGACCTCCAGGCGCACCTGCGCCGCCGCATCGTGCGCAGGCTCGGCCGGGTCCCGCTCGGCTGGTTCGGCGAGCACAGCTCCGGCTCCGTGCGCAAGGCGGCCCAGAACGACATCGCCGCGCTGCACCACCTGATCGCCCACCACGCCGTGGAGACCACCGCCGCCACCGTCCTGCCACTGGGCGGCCTGGCCTACCTGCTCTGGCTGGACTGGCGGCTCGCGCTGCTCGCGCTGGGCACCCTGCCGCTGTACGCGCTGGCCTACGCCTGGATGATGCGCGGCTACCGGGAGAAGGCCGCCCGGCTCGACGCCGCCACCGCGCGCATCAGCTCCGCCGTGGTCGAGTTCGTCACCGGCATCGGCGTCGTCAAGACCTTCGGCCGCGCCCGCCGCGCCCACGACGCCTACCGCGAGGCCGCCGAGGAGTTCGGGAACTTCT
The DNA here is from genome assembly GCF_000023245.1 of Actinosynnema mirum DSM 43827. Lineage (GTDB taxonomy): Bacteria > Actinomycetota > Actinomycetes > Mycobacteriales > Pseudonocardiaceae > Actinosynnema > Actinosynnema mirum. The sequence goes on along the minus strand of NC_013093.1, from coordinate 4,757,898 downwards.
ACGCCGACTGGGTCCGCCCCATGCTGCGCGTGGAGGCCCTCAGCTCGATGCTGATCTCCGCGCCCGTCGTCGGCCTGCTCAACCTGCTCGGCGCCGTCTGGTTCACCGCCCAGGGCCGGGTCACCCCGGTCGACGCCCTGACCGGGTTCCTCATCGCCCTGGTCATCCCCACGACCGCGGTCGCCCTCGGCTTCGGCGCGCAGGACCGCCGCACGGCAGCCGCCGCCGCGCTGCGCCTGCGCGCCCTGCTGGACACCCCCGAGCTGCCCGTCGCCGCCGAACCCCGCGTGCCGGCGGGCGGCGCGGTCGAGTTCGACGACGTCCGGTTCGGCTACGGACCCGGCAGCGAGGTGCTGCGCGGCGTCGACCTCGACCTGGCCCCCGGCACGGTCACCGCGCTCGTCGGCCCGTCCGGCGCGGGCAAGTCCACCCTGGCCACCCTGCTGCCCCGGTTCCACGACGTGACCGGCGGCGCGGTGCGCGTCGGCGGCGTGGACGTGCGCGAGGTCGACCCCGAGGAGCTCTACCGGTCCGTCGGGTTCGTGCTCCAGGACGTGGCGCTGGTGCACGGCACCGTCGCCGACAACATCCGCCTCGGCCGCCCCGACGCGACCGACGACGAGGTGGTCGCCGCCGCACGGGCCGCCCAGATCCACGACCGCGTGCTCCAGCTCCCCGAGGGCTACGGCGCCGTCGACGCGCTCCTCTCCGGCGGCGAGGCCCAGCGCGTCGCCATCGCCCGCGCCCTGCTCGCCGACACGCCCGTGCTCGTCCTGGACGAGGCCACCGCGTTCGCCGACCCCGAGTCCGAGGCCGCCGTGCAGGACGCCCTCTCGGAACTGGCGCGCGGACGCACCCTGCTGGTCATCGCGCACCGCCTGCGCACCATCGCGGGCGCCGACCAGATCGCCGTCCTCGACGGGGGCGTCGTCGTCGAGCGCGGCGCGCACGACGACCTGCTCGCCCTCGGCGGGAAGTACGCGCGGATGTGGACCGCGCAGGAAGGGGAGCAGCGGTGAACCTGCGCCCGATGCTGCGGGACCTCGCGGCCATCCTCGGCCACGGCCACCGGGGCGCGCTGCGCGCCTACCTGGTGTGGGCCGTCGTCTACGGCGTCCTGCAGGGCGTCGCCACCGCGCTCGCCGTGCCGCTCCTGAAGTCCTTGCTCTCCGACGACACCGCGGGCGCGCTCCGCTGGCTCGCCGCCATGGCCGTCGCGGTCGCCCTGACCTGCGCGGCAGGCCACACCCAGGCGATGAAGGGCTTCGAGGTCGCCCTCACCGTGCTCACCAGCACGCACCGCAGGGTCGGCGACCACGTCGGCGCCCTGCCGGTCGGCTGGTTCTCCGCCGAGCGCGTCGGCAGGCTCTCCCGCGTGGTCACCGACGGCACCGTCCAGGTCGGCGGCCTGTTCGCGCACCTGCTCACCCCGCTCGTGGTCGGACTGGCCACGCCCGCCACGATCGCGGTCGCCGCGCTGCTGCTCGACTGGCGGCTCGGCGTGGCGATGCTGGTGTGCGCGCCGCTGCTGCTGGTCGTGTTCGGCTGGTCCGCCCGCCTGGTCGGCAAGGGCGACGAGCTGTCCGACGCCGCCGCCGTCGAGGCCGCGAACCGGGTCGTGGAGTTCGCCCGGCACCAGCGCACGCTGCGCGCGCTCGGCCGCACCGCGCGCGGCCACCGCCCGCTGGACGAGGCGATCGACCGGCAGCACTCCGCGGGCAGGCGCGCCATGTGGCTGTCCGTGCCGGGCGTCCTCGCGGGCGGCTTCGCCACCCAGTTCGCGTTCACCGTGCTGCTGCTGGTCGGCGTCCTGCTCGCGCTGGGCGGCGACGTCGACCCGGTGGCGCTGGTCGCGGTCCTCGCGCTGGCCGCCCGCTTCACCGGTCCGCTGGCCGAGCTGTCGGCGCTGTCCGGCGCGGTCCGCATGGCGCACAACGACGTCCGGCGCATCGCCGAGGTGCTGGAGCAGGAGCCGCTGCCCGAGCCCGAGACCACGGCCGAGCTGCCCAGGCCCGGCGAGGTGGAGCTGTCCGGCGTCACCTTCGGCTACGGCGGCGACCCCGTGCTGCGCGACGTGTCGCTGCGCGTGCCGCCCAGGACGATGACCGCGCTCGTCGGCGCCTCCGGCTCAGGCAAGACCACCGTCACCCGGCTCATCGCCCGCTTCTGGGACGCCCGTGCCGGGACCGTGCGCGTCGGCGGCGCGGACGTGCGGCAGCAGCGCACCGAGGACCTGATGGCCCAGATCGCCGTGGTGTTCCAGGACGTCTACCTGTTCGACGACACCCTGGAGGCCAACGTCCGCGCGGGCCGCCCGGACGCCACCGACGAGCAGGTGCGCGAGGCCGGTCGGCTGGCCGGGGTCGCCGAGATCGTGGAGCGGCTGCCGCACGGCTGGGCCACCCGCGTCGGCGAGGGCGGGGCCGCGCTGTCCGGCGGCGAGCGGCAGCGGGTGTCCATCGCCCGCGCGATCGTCAAGGACGCGCCGGTCGTGCTGCTGGACGAGGCGACCGCCGCGCTCGACGCGGAGAACGAGCGCTACGTCCAGGCCGCGATGCGGACCCTGCTGGAGCGCTCCACCGTCCTGGTGATCGCCCACCGGCTGCCCACGGTCGTGGCCGCCGACCAGATCGTCGTGCTGGACGGCTGCGGCGTCGCCGAGCGCGGCACGCACGCGGAGCTGCTGGCCGCGAACGGCCGGTACGCGGCGTTCTGGCGCGAGCGCGACCGCGCCAGGGGCTGGCGGTTGACCTCGGCGCGCTAGCGCGCCACGCGAGACCCCCGGCCGCGCCGCGAGGTGCGGCGCGGCCGGGGTGTCCACCCGGCTAGCCCTGGCAGGGGTTGCCGCCGGGGTGCGCGTCGGTGCCCCGGTAGCCCACCCTCGCCTCGCCCACCACGACCTTGACCAGCAGCGCGTCCAGCACCACCGCCCGCTGCACCAGCCCGTCCGCCGTGCGCTCGGTGCTGTTGAGCCGCAGCGAGCCGACCACCAGCGGGATCGTCACCGGCTGCGAGCCCACCACAGTCACCGGGACCCCGTTGACCTTCAGCGAGTCGATCGTCGACCCGCCGGAGAACCTCGGCTCCAGCCCGTGCCCGCCCGCCACGCAGGTCACCGACGCCTCCGACCGGATCACGCCCAGCTCCACGCTCACCCCGAGCGTGCTCAGCGTCGTCGTCTCCACCAGCGCCCGTGACACCACCGAGTCGCCCTCGGCCGCCCGGCTCGCCGACGGGTCGTCCGGCGTCTGGTCCGTGCGCGCCGACAGGGCCTTGAGGCGCGCGTTCAGCAGCCCCGAGCCCAGGTTCGCCTGCAGCGTGGTCTGGTCGGCCTCGGCGCACGGCGCGTTCGGCGGGTTCGCCACCACCGGCTCGATCCCGGCCACGTTCGCCACGCTCGCCCGGCAGGTGAACACGCCGTCGCGGTCGTCGTCCAGGATCGTGCCCACGCCCTCGCCGTCGGACACCGCCGCGCCCGCGACCTCGCCCAGCCGCAGCGCGAACGTCTCGTCCAGCTCGTCCACGGTGTCGGACACCAGCGGCACCGCGACCGCCTTCGTCGTCTCACCGGGCGCGAACGTCAGCACCTGCGAGGTCGCCGCGTAGTCGCCGGGCGCGACCGCCGAACCGTCCGAGGTGGACGCCCGCAGCGTCACCGGCTTCGGGCTCGGCCGGTCCAGCGACACGGTGAACACCGCCTGCCCGTCGCCCTCGGACGCGGTCGCGTCGCCCACCCGCACGCCCGGCACGTGCACCTTGGTGCGCTCCACGAACCCGAGCGAGCGACCGTCCACCTGGTAGTCCACCGTGCAGTGGTAGGTGCCCGCGGGCGTGCCCGGCTTCACCTCGACGGTCTCGGCGAACTCGGCCTTGGCCCCGCTGGTCACCGTCCGCGACGACGGCTCGTTGCGCACCGACAGCCGCGCGTCGCACGAGGTCGTCCTCGGCGTCACGGTCACCGGCACCTCGCGCACGCCGTCCAGGATCGCCCTCGCCACCTGGTCCGGCGGCACCTGGTTGAGCAGCACGCCCCCGGTCTCCCGCGTGATCCGGCTGGCCTGCCCGCCCGCGTCCAGCCCGCTGCCCGCGCCCGCCACGTTGACCGCGACCACCCGCACGCCCGCCGAGCGCAGCGCGCCGATCGCGTCCGACAGGGACCGGCCGAGCACCGGGTCGTGCGAGGGCGCGTCGCCGAACCACGCGACGATGCGCGTGCTGTCCGGCCGGAAGCCCGTCGCGCCCTGCCCGATCTGGTGGAGCGCGTTGATCGCGGACTCGGGGGTGTCGCCGCCGCCGGACGCGCTCCACCGGCCGATGCCCGCGCGCACCGCGTCCCGGTCGGCGGTCAGCGCCTGGTCGACGCGGAACGCGAACGCGTCCCCGGTGTCCCGGTACTCGGCCACCGCGAACTGCGCGGCGGGCTGCGCGGACAGGACCTGCCCGGTGACCGCGTCGGCGTTCGCGCGCACGCTCGCGATCGCCGCGCCCATGCTGCCGGTGGTGTCGGCGAGCAGCACCAGGTCCGGCTTCGGCGGCACGGCCGGGGTGGTGACCTTCTTCGCGACCTGGGCGCTCTGGCCGGGGCCGAGCACCACCTCGACGTCGGCGGGGTCGACCTGCGCGGAGGCGGGCGGCGCTGCGCTGACGGCGGTCGTCGTCGCGGCCCACAGGGCTAACGCGAGAACCGCTGTCCTGCGGACCGGTCTGCGCTTCCCGGAACCGGGGCGGAAAAGCGGGGGAGGTCCGAACGAGGACCTGGCGACGGGCATGGGCGGACCCTTCCGGGAGCAGTGCTCGAGAAGTGCGGGAACCAGCGGGGGAATCATCGACGCGGCGCGGGAAGGGGGCAATTACCTGGAGGTATGACCGTTCCGGGCGTGAATCCACCGGGGGTGGCGCGCGTGGTTCACCGGGGTGGACAGCACCGATTAGTGCGGCCACGTTCGGCCTACGTCACGCGGGTTTTCGCACCCGTCGGAAAAATCGTGGGGTCCCCCGCAGGGGTGACGCCGTTCGGTGCGAAAGAAGGCGCGCGGGACTGCTCCGAATGCCCTGGGCCCGGTGCGGAAATGTGGAGCGGCGGTTCCTAGCGGATCGGGAACCCGGTGAGCGCGGCGAGCTGGTCGGCGTACTCGATGCGGTCCACCCAGTCCTGCGGCCACCCGGACATGCCGTGCGCCGCGCCCGCGAACGCGCCCGCCAGCGCGGCGATCGAGTCCGAGCCGCCGCTGGTGCGCGCGGCCCGCACGAGCGCGGCCACCGGGTCGTCCGCGTGCCGGACCGCGCACTGCAACCCGGTCGCCAGCGCCTCCTCGGCGATCCAGCCCTCGCCGGCGCCCTGGCACGGGTCCGCGCCGTCGTCGGGCCGGGACAGCACGTCGACCAGCGCCTGGAGCGCGGCGGCGCACTCGTCCCAGCCCGCGCGGGCGAACTCCACCGGCGACGCGGCCCCGACCACCGGCCGCGCGCCCCCGGCGACACCGGGCCCGCGACGGTCATCCCGACCCCGAAGCCCCGCCGCCCGCGCACCGCCCGCGCGGGCACACTGGAGGGGCCGCCGCCGTCCGCGAGCACCGAGGAGCACCCATGCCTCACCCTCCCGGCGACGCCGTCACCTCCGTCGCCCTGTCGCTGGTGAACCTGCCGCTGCCCGTCCCGGTCAGCGACGCGAAGGTCCTGACCGGCAGGCAGAAGCCGCTCACGTCGGTGGCGCTCCTGTTCGCCGAGATCACCGCCGAGTCCGGGCTGACCGGGTTGGGCCTGGCGTACTCCAAGCGCGCGGGAGGCCCCGCTCTGTACGCGCACGCCGCCGAGATCGCCCCCGAGCTGATCGGCGAGGACCCCAGCGACGTGGACCGGTTGTGGCGCAAGCTGTCCTGGGCGGGCGCGTCGGTCGGCCGGGGCGGGCTGGCCGGGCAGGCGATCGCCGCGTTCGACATCGCCCTGTGGGACCTCAAGGCCAAGCGCGCGACCCTGCCGCTGGCCAAGCTCATCGGCGCCCACCGCGACGCCGTGCCCTGCTACAACACCTCCGGCGGGTTCCTGTCCGCGCCGCTGGAGCAGGTGCTGGACAACGTCGACCTCGCGCGCTCGCGCGGCATCGGCGGCGTCAAGGTCAAGGTCGGCCACCCCGACCCCGCGCAGGACCTCGAGCGGGTCGCGGCCGTGCGCGAGCACCTCGGCGACGGCGTCCCGCTCATGGTCGACGCCAACCAGCAGTGGGACCGCGCCCGCGCCGCGCGGGTCTGCCGCGAGCTGGAGCGGTTCGACCTCACCTGGATCGAGGAGCCGCTCGACGCGCACGACACCGCAGGGCACGCCGCCCTCGCCGCCGCGCTGGACACCCCGGTCGCCACCGGCGAGATGCTCACCTCCGTCGCCGAGCACTGGGCGCTGATCACCGGCGGCGCCACCGACTTCCTCCAGCCCGACGCACCCAGGATCGGCGGCGTCACCCCGTTCCTGCGCGTCGCCGCGCTCGCCGACCAGCACCACCTCGCGCTGGCCCCGCACTTCGTGATGGAGGTCCACCTGCACCTGGCCGCCGCCTACCCCGGAACCGCGTGGGTGGAGCACTTCGAGTGGCTGGAGCCGCTGTTCCACGAGCGCGCCGAGGTCGTCGACGGCCGGATGCTGGTCCCGGACCGGCCGGGCCTGGGGCTCACGCTCACCGAGCAGGCTCGCGCGTGGACGGTCCGGCACGCCACCGTCACCGGTCCGCAGTGACCTGACCGGGTGAACCGCGACGTGGTGGTCTCGCCCACGGCGTCGCGGAACGCCGGTTTTTGTCGGACCTCCTCGCTACCTTGGCGCCAACCCCAGGGAACGAGGAGGACGAGGGTGGACGAGGCACATCCCGACGCCGGGCTCATCGCCGCGGGCGCGGTGCTCCCCGGTCGGCGCCCCGCCGCGCCGGGGCAGGACGCGATCACGGCCAGGCGCTACGCGCACCCGGCCGTCCCCGGTCGCGCCGTGGTCCGGCTCGTCCCCGCCCTCCTCGCCCGCGCCGAGGACCTGACCTGCGACTACCTCGGCTTCGGGGAGCCCGACCGGGTCCGCGAGGTCGGCACCGGCAAGCGCGTCGCGCTCGGCTTCCCCGCCTGGGCGCTGGCCAACGACCCGGACAACGGGCACCACGCGCTCGACCTGGTCAAGGACGTCGAGCGGCTCGGCGCGCTGGCCCGCTCGCGCGCCGAGGCGGCCAAGACCGGGTTCCTCGCGCTCGGCGAGCGGCTCGCCCGGTCCGCCCCGCACTTCCTGCCCACCCTGTACGAGCAGGCCGGGCGCGCGTTCCTGGCGCACGGCAGCACCAGCTACGCGGGCGCCATGTTCGGCAGGGCGCGGCAGGCCGAGGAGGTGCACGACCTCCCGCTGGACGTCGAGCGGCTGCGCGAGGTGTTCCTGGAGTTCGCGTTCGCGGGCGCGCTCACCGTGAAGGCGCTGACCTCGTTCACCAAGTCGCTGCAGGGCAGGCTCGACCCGGTCGAGGCCTACGAGCTGGTGCTCCACCTGTGCGTGCGGCGCTGCGCGGGCGGCCTGGCCCCGCACAACTCCATGCCGGACGACCTGCGCAGGCTCGCCACCGCCGCCGGGCTCGACCCGGACGCCGAGGACGAGCGGCTGCTCGCCCGTCTGCTCGGCCTGCGCGGCGTCTCCCGCGCGGGCGGAAAGTTCTGGAAGCGCTACCGCCCGGCCCTGCTGCGGCTGTCCACGAAGGACCCGGCGCTCGCGCCCCGGCTGCTGGAGCTCCTCCCGGACGACCGCGACGACCTGGACGACTGGCTCGACCTGCTGGAGGCGTGCGGGGCGACCGCGCACCTGGTCGACGGCACCGGGACGGTCGGCGCGGCGGCCTGGCTGACGTCGGCGGTCCAGCTGCGCGACCTCTCCTGGGGCGGCGACACCCCGCGCTCCGAGCGCCTGCTGGACCTGGTCGCCCGCCTCGCGCCCCGGCTGACCGCCGACGCCGTCCCGGTCCGCTTCCCGCACACCTGGCGGCAGGGCGAGCTCGACCTGCTCGACCTGCTGCTCGCCCTGGACGTCCCGTTCGAGCTGACCGAGGAGACGGGGGAGCGGCGCAACTTCTCCGTCGACTCCTGGCTCGCCGACGAGCTGCCCGGCCGCCGCGACCTGGTCGCCCTCGCCACCTCCGACCGCACCCTGGCCCACCTGGGCGCCGGGCTGGTCCAGCACCTGTCCAACGCGGGCTCCTCGGGCCTGGCCAACCCGGCGGCGGTGCGCGCGGCGATGGCCGTGCCGGGGCTGCGCTCCGCGCTGTCGGCGTGGCTGGCCGCGCGCGTCACCGCGCTCGGCGCCACCGGTCTGCCCGACCTGGAGCGGCACCTGGCCGAGCTGGGGCCGCTGCGCGTGCCCGAGGCGTTCGCCGTGCTCCCCGAGGCCGCCGAGACCATCGCGGACGCCGACGTCGCCACCCTGCTCGCCTCGGTGCTGCGCACCGGACTGCTGGACGAGCTGGGCTGGCCCGCGCTGGACCGCGCGGCCGGGCTGCTCGGCGCGGAGGCCGAGATCGCGGGCGAGGGCTGGCCCGCGCTGGTGCTGCGCGCGGGCGAGGAGTTCGCCGTGGCCGGGCCGGACGGGCTGCTGGCCGAGCACCGCTCCCGCGTGCCGCTGGAGCGCAGGCACGACTGGGACTACGCGCCGACCGCCTGGTGGTTCGACGGCCGCCTGCTGGTGCGCTGGCACGCCAACTACGGCGAGGAGCTGGCGTACTGGAGCGACGCGCCGACGGTGCTGTTCGACCCGCTCAGCGGGGTCGACCCGTACCGCGACCGCGCGGCCGTCCCGTCCCTCGCCCTGCCCGGAGGGGCCCGCTGCACCGGCGGTCGCGCGGTCAGTCCCGGCGACACCCACGCGCCCTTCCCACGCCCGGTGCACGGCGACGGCGTCACCCTGTGGGTCGACACCGACGCGGGCTGGCGCGAGGTCGACCCGGCCACCGGCGACCTGGGGCGGTCGAGCCTGCCGACCTTCCTGGAGGAGTTCGGCGCGAAGCGCGAGCTGGACGACTGCCACCTGCGCCCGGTCGCCCCTGGGACGGCGGCGAGCCCGCTCGGCGCGTCCGGTGGGCTGCACGGCTGGCGGGTGCGCGCCGAACCGGACGGGTCCTGGTCGGGCGAGGGCGTGGACGGACGCGTGGTGCGGCAGCCGCGCGAGGCCGGTGCTCCCTCGGGGCTGCTGGACCTGCCCGGTGGCGCGCGGCTGGTGGTGCGCGCCGAGTACGAGACGATCGAGCTGCGCGACACCTCGGGCGCGCTGCTGGCGAGCTTCGACGTGGGCGAGCGCCGCCCCCAGGGCGCCTCGGGCACCCCGCTGGTGCCGCCGGTCGCGTGGTGGCACGCGCTGCGGCCCCGCGACGAGGCCGGTTCCGCCGCGCTGCGGGCGGTCACCGAGGAGGACGCGCGCGAGCTGATCACCGCCGCGCTGGCGACGGCCGAGAGCACGCTGCCCGCCGTCATCGCGGCGGAGGTGGCGCTGCTGCGCACGAGCGGGGATGGCGCGGGCGCTGAGGACTCCGGCGCAGGGGAGTCGGGCGCAGGGGAGTTGAGCGCAGGGGAGTCGGACGCCCATTCGTCTTCGGCCGCCGGTACCGGTGCGGGTGCGCAGCCGGGGCAGCCGGGCGGAACGTCCCCTTCGGACCCCGCGACCGGTGGCCCGATCGCCGCTCCCGGTGACCCGACCGCCGGGCGGTTCACGGCGCTGGCCCGCGTGGTCGCCGCGCGGCTGCCCGCGCTGACGCACCCCGAGCTGCTCATCGCCGTGGTCGCCGAGGTCCGCAGGGCCGCGCGCCTCCAGAAGGGCTTCCGGGCGTTCGCGCGGGTCGCCGAGGCGGCCAGGCTGATCGACGAGACCGCGCGCCCCACCGCGCCCGAGTCCGCCGCGCTCACCGACACCGGCATCAACACGTCGGTCAACTGGTTCGCCTCCCACACCGACGACGACGTGTCCGGGCCGCCGTCCGCGCTCCCCGACCTGATCGCGGCGCTGGTCGCGGCCTCGGTCGACCCGGTGCCCGGACCGCTGCCCGAGGTGTCCTCACCGGACTGGGTCAGGGTGATCCCGCACCTGCGCTCCCTCGTGCACCGGGCCGCCTCGCCGTTCACCCCGCCGGGGCAGCGCGCCGCGCTGGCCGAGCTGCTGCGGGTGCTGGCGTCCAGCCCGATCGCGGACGGCTCCGGCCGGTGGCGGTCGGTGGAGCTGGTGCTGCCCGAGCGCGGCCCCGACCCGGAGAACCGGGTGGCGCCGACCGGCGACGGGTTCGTCGCCCTGTTCGAGGAGAGCTGGCTGGACGTGCCCGGCCGCAGCTTCGAGGGCCTGCAGTTCGGCCGCGACGGGTTCGCGCTGCCTGAGGGCTGGCGGCTCAGCGAGCACTGGCCGCTCGACCCCGGCATCGACCGGGACGCCGTGCTGGCGTTCCTGGACGCGCTGGCCGAGCGCGGTCCCGCGCCGTGGCGGCCGGAGGCGGTCGACCGGCTGGTGGAGCGCACCGGCCTCAGCGGCCCCGAGGCGACCGTGCTGCTGGCCGGGATGCCGGGCGTGGGCGCGTGGGGCGGCAACTACCTGGGCACCGCGCTGCGCAAGGAGCTGGGCCTGTCCCGCGACGCCGCGCTCGTCGCCAAGGCCACCCTGGGCCCGCTGGAGGACGACGAGCGGGGCCAGCTCCTCAACGCCGCCGTGCCCGCCGACCCGCTGCGCCTGTGGACCGAGGGCCCGGACGTGGACGCGGTGGCCGAGGAGTGGAACACCGCGCACGGCCGCCGCACCCCGGTGCCGGAGGACCTGCTGATCGCGGCGCACAAGGCGTTCAGCCGCGACGACATCGCCGCCCTGCTCGTCGGCCTGGCCAACCCGGACCGCGCGTCCTGGCTGACCACCGACGGCGGCCAGCGCTTCAGCGGGATCGAGCTGGAGCAGGGCGACGAGGCCGGGTTTGACTCGGACCACCTGGACGTCCTGCCCCGGTTGCTGGCCTGGCTCGGCTACCACCTGCCCGGCGGTTCGCCGCTGCGCGTGGAGCTGTCCCGCGCGCTCGAACTGGCCAGGGCGCGGGCGAGCTCGCCCGCGTTCCTGGTGGAGCTGGGCGCCTGGGAGGAGGTGCGGAAGGTCAGGAAGCTGCTCGGCGTGCCCGCCCTCGAATCGGGCAAGGTGCTGGTGCACCGGGGTTTCGTGGAGGTGGCCGCGGAGGACGACTACTGCACGGTCGCGGTCCGGCCGGGCCTGGTCGGGCAGGCGGACCGGGACCTGCTGGTGGCGCTGGCGAAGGCGCTCGACGGCGAGGCGGTCCTGAACGACCTGGACCTGCTGCGCTCGGACGGCCTGGCGGCCCTGTGCGCCCCGACCGCGGGCGCCCAGGACCCGTCGGCGCACGCCCAGGACCCGAACAACTCGGTCCCGCACCTGGTGGCGGAGGTGGCGCGGGCGCTGTCCCTCTCACCCGACGCGGCGACCCTGTACCTCCAGCTGCTCGCCCTGCCCGACCCGACCGACGCCAACGCGGCCCGCTGGACCGGTTGGAAGCCCACGCGCCTGCGCAAGGCGAGGGCCGAGCTGGCCGGGACCGACCTGGTGCTGACCGCGAAGCGCGCCAGGTCGGGCCGAACCCTGTTCCTGCCGGGCGGCTGGCGCGACCTGCCCGCGCCCGCCCTGCCGGTGGAGACCTGGAAGGAACGCCTGTACCCGCTGCCGGTCCACCCGGAGGGCCCGGTGCTCCCCGCCGAGCCGGTGGCGGACCTGTTCGCCAGGGCGTGGGCGGAGGTCCGGGCAGGCGCGGTCCCCGCCTACGAGAAGCTGGGCGGAGAGAGGGGCCGCCGCTGAGACCCGCAAGACGCGGTGCCGCCAAGCCCGCCACGCTGCCCGGTGTCGCCAAATCGCCTGGACGGGCGCGGCGGTGTATGCGTTGATCATCCGTGCGCCACCGGGGCGCGCGGACGATCACCGAGGAGGCGCTGGGCATGACCACCGTGGACGAGGCCGTGGAGCGGGGCTGGGCGAACGCGGACCCGGACGACCCGGAGCCCACCGTCGAGCACTTCCGGGCGCTGCTGGCCGAGCACCCGGACGACGTGGTGGCGCTGTTCGAGTACGCGGGCTCGCTCGACTACGCCGGTCACGAGGCCGAGGCGGCCCCGGCGTACGAGCGCGCCTTCGCGGCGGGCCTGGACGGCGACCGGCTGCGACAGGGCCTGATCCAGTACGGCAGCACCCTGCGCAACCTGGGCAGGCACGACGAGGCCATCGCCGCGCTGGAGCGCGCCGACCGCGAGTTCCCCGGCCACGACTCGGTCCGCGCGTTCCTCGCACTGGCCCTGACCAGCGCAGGCCGCGCCCCCGAGGCCGTGGCGCTCCTGCTCGCCCTGGCGGTGGACCGCGTCCCCAGCCCCGACCTCCAGCGCTACCAGCGCGCCCTGCGCGGCTACGCCGCAGAACTGACGACCACCCCGAACACGGACTGAGACCCCGCCCCGAACGCAGACCGAGACCCCGTTGCGGGCGACCCCACCGCGGATTCTGCTGACCCCATCACTGATTGTGCTGAACCCGCCGTGGGCTCTGTCCCCCTGCCATGGGCTCTGACCACTGGCGGGGTGCCCCGGTAGACGGGGCGGCGCGGCCCAGAAGGTGGGGCGGCGCGCCCTAGGAGGTGGGGCGGCGCGGTGGGCGAGGTACTGCGGTGGGCGGGGGCGCCTCGGTAGGTGGGGCGCAGCGCGCTAGGCGGGTGGCCCGGTGGGAAAGTGGCGGTGTGCTGGGCGGGGCGGCGTCGGGCTGGGGTCAGTTCGTGGGTGGAGTCGTGCCGGTGGGCGTGGTGGCCTCGCCTGCGGTCGCCGAGTCGCTCGTGGACGTCGTGGTGGTGGTGGTCGGCGGCTCCTCGGTGGTTGGCGCGGGCACCGTGTCGGTGACCTCCCCTATCGTCGGGACCGTGGTCACCTGGGTGGTGGTCGGCGTGGTCGGGGGAGAGGTGACCAGCGGTTGCGGCTTGTTCTGCACCGTCACCCCGCAGGCCGAGCACAGCAGCAGCACCAGGCCGAGCACACCGCCGAGCCGAACCTCGCCCATCCCCACCTGCCCACGCCCACTCCGCCCATGCCGTCCGCCCACGACCGCGCCGCCACCCCGCTGCTCGCCACCCCGCTGCTCGCCATCCCTGCGCTCGCCATCGCGCCACTTGCCGCCACGTCGCTGACCCCCGCGCCGTTCGCTGCCGGGTCGCAGGCCACCGCGCTGCTGACTGCCGCGCTGCTGACCACTGGGCCCTTGGCCGCCATGCTGCTCACCGCCGCGCCGCTGGCCATCGCACCACTTGCCGCCCGGCTGCTCGTCGTCGCGGCGCTGGTCGCCGGGATCGATGCCGGTCGGTGTGCCAGTGCGGCACACGTCGTCGCGCGCCACGCCGCCACGCCGCCCGCCGCCACGCACTCCGCCACCGTGCTGCTCGCCATCGCGTTGCTCACCGCCGTGCCACTGACCAGCGCGCTGCTGATCAACGGGCTGTTGGCCGTCGTGCTGCTCACCGCCGCGCCGCTCACTGCCGCGCAGCTCACCGCCCTGCCGCTCGCCCCCACGCCGCCCACCCCAGGCCCGCCCGTCTCCGGAGCGCGCACCACCAGCCCGAGCCCCGCCCGACCTCGTCCCTCCACGTCTCACGCGCCTGCCTCCGGGATCTCCACGGCGAACCGCGCCCCGCCGCCGGGGCGTTCCTCGACGCGCACCACTCCACCATGCCGCCGCACGTGCTGCGCCACGAGCGCCAGCCCCAGCCCGCTCCCGCCCGCACCGCCCCGGCTGCCCGCCCGCGCGCCCCGGTCGAAGCGCTCGAAGATCCGCTCCCGCAGCTGCTCCGGCACGCCCGCGCCCGCGTCGTCCACCTCGATGCGCGCCCGGTCGCCCCGCCGCAGCAGGCCCACCCGGACCGCCCCGCCCGCGTGGCGCTCGGCGTTGTCCAGCAGGTTGCTCACCACCCGGTCGAGCATCCGGTGGTCGCCCAGGACCAGCACGGCCTCGTCGACCGCGTCCAGCGGCACGGTCGAGCGGCGGGCGGTCAGGACGTTGCGGAGGAGTTCTGCCACGTCGATCGGGTCCGGGTCGGTCAGCTCGTGCTCGGCGGAGCGGGAGATCTCCAGCAGGTCCACGACCATCCGGGCGAAGCGGTCCACCTCGGACGTGAGCAGGGCCAGCGCCTTGCCCGCCGTGCCGTCCAGCTCGGCGCCCCGGCGTCGCAGCACCGCCGCCGCGTTGACCATGGTGGTCAGCGGGGAGCGCAGCTCGTGGCTGACGTCGCCGGCGAACCGCGCGTCGCGCAGCACCCGCCGCTCCAGTGCGTCCGCGGTGGAGTTGAACGAGGTGGCCAGCTGGTCCAGGTCCGGGTCGCTCTGCTCCGGCACCCGCGCCGCCAGGTCCCCCCGCGCCACCCGCGACGCCGCCCTGGTCAGCTCCGACAGCGGCCTCAGGGCCTTCCCGCTCGCCCAGAAGCCCAGCGCGGTCCCCAGCGCCCCGCCCGCCAGCGCGCCCGCGACCAGCAGCGCGCTCAGGAACCGGAACGTCCTATCGAGCTGCACCAGCGGCGCCAGCTCCACGTACACCCCGTCGGGCGCGCCCAGCGGCAGCACCACGGCCAGCACCGGCACCCCCTCGACGCGCAGCCGCTGCGTGGCGGGCGTGCCCCGCTTGCCCAGGTCGACCAGCTCACCCGGCACCGACTCCGGCCGCACCTGCCTGCCGCTGGCCAGCACCCGGTCGCCCCGGTGCACCAGCACCGTCGAGTCCGGACCGGTGGTGAGCCCGGTCAGCAGCTCCTCCAACCCCGCGGACCCGGTCACCAGCGCGGCCTCCACCAGCTTCACGTTCACCTCCGCCTGCCGGGTCGCCGACTGCTCGCGCTGGCGCAGCAGGTACTCCGACGTGAGGCTCCAGGTGGCGAACGACAGCGTGCTCGTGATCAGCAGCGAACCCGATCCGAGCAGCACCGCGACCCTCCTGCGCAGCGACAACTTCGGCACAGCACCTCCTCGACCGCGTGCCAGCGTGCCCCCGCGACACCGGTACCGCAGCGGATCGCAAGGTGATCGCAAGGTTGCCCGAAGCGGTTTCCGGTGGGAACACCGGTAGCCGTCGGCAACGATGCAGGGTGCACCAACACGGGCACCGGCCGGGCGGAAGCGGCCGGTGCCCGTTCCCCGTGAAGAAGGCAGAAATCCGCCACCGTGACCGCGATCCCCACCGCCAGCGCACCGAACCCGATCACCCTGATCTGCGACAACTGCGGCAGGACCTTCACCCCGGAGCACCGCGTGCCCACCTGGCGCGACCTCTGGCCACTGGCCCGCGCGGCCGGCTGGACCGGCCGGGGCCACGCGGTGGGCCCCCACTCCTGCCCGCGCTGCTCAGAGTGATCCCGTTCCGCGCGAAGAAGCAACTCTTTTCAACAGAACTCTAGAAGGCCGAAATAAATGCGGAAATCAGGGGTCGATGTGCGCATATTTTCCTGACCTGACCGAGGTGGGTCGCTGACGCCCCACCCGCCCGCGCCCCCGGACCGACGGCCTCGCCGGTCCGGGGGCGCGCTCACGTCGGGCTCACCCGCGCGCCGACACCCCGGTCACCTCGTCCGACACGACCGTGCCGCGCGCCCGGTCCCGCCGGTCGAACAGCGCCAGCAGCGGCGTGGCCATGATCGTCGTCACCAGCGCCACCACGACCAGCGCGCTGAACAGCGCGGGCGTCACGATCCCCGCCGCCAACCCCACGTTGATCGCGATCAGCTGCATCAGCCCGCGCGCGTTCATCAGCGCCCCGACCCGCAGCGCCACCGGCTGCGGCTCGCCCACCAGCCGCGCGGCCATCCAGCACGCCCCGAACTTGCCCGCCACCGCCAGCAGCACGCACACCGCCGTGAACGCCAGCGTCTCGACGCTGCCGAGCAGCGCGAAGTCCGTGTTCAGCCCCGAGTAGGTGAAGAACAGCGGCAGGAACAGCGCGCCCACCGGCCGCAGCGACTCCACGGCCCGGTCCAACCGCTCCGAGCGCGGGAACACCACGCCGAGGCTGAACGCCCCGAACACCGCGTACAACCCGATCGTGTCGGTGTACCAGGCGATCAGGAACAGCGCGCCCAGCACCACGAGCAGCAGGTCCTCCACGCCGATCCGCTCGGCCAGCGCCACCGCCCTCGGGCGCGACCGCAGCGCCAGCGCCAGGCCGACCACCAGCAGCCCGGAGCCGCCGACCGCCAGCGCGACCGGCCCGGCGCTGCCCGCCGCGATGCTCAGCACCCCCGCCAGCAGCACCCACGCGACCGCGTCGTCGATCGCGCCCGCGCCCATCGCCAGCGTCCCGAACCTGCTGTCCGTCAGCCCGCGCTCGGTGATGATCCTGGCCAGCATCGGGAACGCCGTGATCGACAGCGTCACCCCGACGAACAGCACCGACACCAGGACCGGCGTGTCCGAGGAGAACAGCGCCGGGTTGCCCGCCGTCGCCCAGGTCAGCCCGGCGCCCAGCAGCAGCGGCACCAGCACGCCCGCCAGCGACACCAGGCCCGCCGACCGCGCGACCGCGCCCAGCCGGTCCACCCGGAACTCCCAGCCCGCCCGGAACATGAACGCCACCAGGCCGATCTGCCCGACCACGTACAGCACCGGCCGCAGCTCGGCGGGGAACAGCTCCGCCGACGCTCCGGGCAGCAGCGCCCCGAACACCGAGGGTCCGAGCACGACGCCGGCGACCATCTCGCCGACCACCGGCGGCTGGCCGACCAGGCGCAGCAGCCAGCCGACCGCGCGGCACACGACTAGCACCACGACGACCGCGAGGAAGAACGCGGGCGCCAGTTGGGTGGGGGTCACAGGAAGCCCTCCGGGGGAGTGGAGTGGGGAGTGCGGGGGAGGGGACGGCGCCGGTGGGCCCGGACGCGGGGGCGGCGGGCCGGACCGGGGCGGCCACGCGGGGATGGGCGCCGTCCGTGGAGCGATCACTGGTGGGGACGGCCGCAGGGTGAGAACGGCCGCGTGGGCGTGGCCGCTCGGGGAACGGCCGGTGGTGGGAGCTGCCGCTGGGGAGCGACCGTCGGGGGAGCCCGTCAGGGGGACGAGCGCCGGGGAGCGCTGGTCAGGGGGACTGGGCGGGGGAGCCGGTCCGAGGGGGAGCGCTCGCGTCGGGAGCGGCCGGGCCGCCGGGGCCCGTCCCCGCCGCGTCCAGCGCGTCGAAGTACCGGCCCGCCAGCCGCCGCCCGCGCGCGTCCAGGACCATCACCGTGCCCAGCACCAGCTGCACCAGGCTGCGCGCCACGTCCTCCCACCGGTCCCGCACCCGCAGGAACCCGCGCAGCGCCGCGACCCGCCCCCGCCGCTGCGGGGCGTCGCGGGGGATCAGCAGGCACGGGGCGCGGTGCGGGATGGAGCGGGTGTGGGAGACCGGCGAGTCCAGGCGGTAGCGGCGCAGCACCTCGCGGGTCGCGGCCTTCATCGCCAGCGGCGCGAGCCGCCACGCCGGGCACGGGCGGTTCGCCGCCACGCCGAACGGGATGTGGTGGGCCTCGCGCGCCGACAGCGACTCCCAGCGCTCCGGCACGAACTCGTCCGGCCGCTCGTAGCCGGTCGCGTGGTACTCCGGGTAGCTGAAGCACACCACCGACCCGGCGGGCAGCACCTCGCCGGGCCCCAGCCGCACCTCGCCGCTGGTGATCCGGTGCGCGATGCCGAACAGCGGGTACAGCCGCAGCACCTCGTCCAGCACGTGCCCGAGGTACCGGTCGTCGTCGGGCTCGGCGACCAGCCCGGCCTGCACCTCCGGGTGCCGCGCGATGGCCAGCAGCAGGTGCGCCATGCCCTCGGACATCTGCACCACGGCCGTGTTGAAGAACGTGCCCTGCAGGAAGTGCACCCTCTCCTCGGGCCCGAGCGAGTCGGGCAGCGGGCGCACCACGTCACCGGCCGCGACGCGACGCCGCAGGTAGCGGGTCAGCCGGGCCCTGCGCCGCATGTGCCGCAGCCCGGTGCACTTGAGCGCGGTGACCACGTCGTCCGCGTGCCCGACGATCAGGTCGCGGGCGCGCGGCGGGCACGGCTCGCCGAACACCAGGCCGTAGAAGTACTCCGCCCACACCGGCATCATTAGGTCGCGCAACCGCACCAGGCTCACCCGCTCGCCCGGCAGGCCGTCCAGCGCGGCGGCCGTCGCGCGGGTGGCGGCCTCGGCGAGCGGGCCGGAGGGGCCGGAGACCATCGCGCGGGTGAACCGGGCGACCTCCTCGTAGCGCGGTCCGGGTTCGAGGTGCTCCTGGTGCACCTCGGGGCCGGGGGCCAGCCAGTACCAGAACAGGTCGGACAGGCCCGCGCCCCGGCTGCGGCCGTCCGCCGCCGGGTCGGCGTAGACCCGCTCGAACACCTCGGGCCCGTGCCGCTCGTCCGGCAGGGTGAGCACCCGGTCCCCGTTGACCTTCTCGAACACCTTCACCCGCAGGTCCACCACGCGCGGCGGCAACCAGCGCGGCGCGGTCAGCACCGCGGCGGCGGCCAGCGCGCGCAGCGCCGTCGACGCCCTCACCGCGCGGTCCACGGCGCGGCCACGTCCACCACCAGGTCGCGGGTCAGGTCGGCGTTCGAGCGCCCGCCGCACAGCGCCAGCGCGTGGTCGTACTCGTCGCGCAGCACCTCCAGCACCCGCCGCACCCCGGCCTCCCCGTCCGCCGCCAACCCCCACACCACCGGCCTGCCCACGCCCACGGCGGACGCGCCCAGCGCCAGCGCCACGGCCACGTCCGACCCGCGCCGCACCCCGCCGTCCACCAGCACCGGGACCCGCCCGGCGACCGCGTCCACCACGGCGGGCAGCGCGGTCACGGCGGGCGGCGTCACGTCGGACTGCCTGCCGCCGTGGTTGGACACCAGCACGCCCGCCGCGCCCGCGCGCACCGCCAGGTCCGCGTCCGCCGGGTGCAGCACGCCCTTGACCAGCACCGGGAGCGGGGTGGACGCGACCAGCGCGGCCAGGTCGTCCCACGAGCTCCCGGCGGACATGCCGATGGGGCTGGTCGAGCCGGGCGGCGCGCCGGGCAGGTCGCGCATGTTCTCCGCCGCGTAACCGGGCGGCAGGTCGGTGAAGCCGTGGCGCAGGTCCCGCTCGCGGCGGCCGAACACCGGCGAGTCCGCGGTCACCACCAGCGCCGAGCAGCCCGCGTCCTCGGCCCGCCGCACCAGGCACGCGGTGACCGCCGGGTCGGGCTGGAGGTACAGCTGGAACCACACCGCCGCGCCCGCGTCGACCTCGCGCGCCGCCGCGACCACCTCCGCGACGGCGGTGGTCGCGGCCATGCCGGTGATCAGCGCGGTGCCCGCCCCTGCGGTGGCGCGCGCGGTCGCCAGCTCGCCGTCGGGGTGGGCCAGGCGGTGGAACGCGGTGGGCGCCACCAGCACCGGGAACGCCGTCCGCGCGCCGGGCAGGTCCACCGCGGTGTCCCGGACGGCGCGCCCGCGCAGCACCCTGGGCAGCAGGGCGAGCCGGTCGAACGCCCGCTCGTTGCCCGCCACCACCCGCTCCCGGCCCGCGCCGCCCGCGACGTAGTCGTAGAACTCGGGCGACAGGGCCGCGCGGGCGCGCTCGTGCAGCTCCGCGAGCACGCCCGGCGCCCAGGTCGAGCCGGTCGGCGCGTGCGCCGAGGTCACGACAGCGCGGGGGCGGGCGCCCCCAGGTGCTCCACCAGGAACTCGCGCAGCGGCGCCCGGTGCACCGCCTCGCTGTCCCACTCGTTCTCCAGGTTCTCCGTCATGTGGTGCTCGCCGACCAGCTCCTCGCCCTCGTGCACCCGCACCACCGGGTGCAGGTAGCGCCCGTCCAACCCCTGCACGTCGTCCTGGGACTTGCGCCCGGCCGTCACGTCGAACGGGTCGACCGCGTCGTGGTCCGCCCCGTACTCCAGGGTGATCACCGCGTGCCTGGCCACCTCGCCGAAGTCGCCGCGCGGCACGGCCGCCGCCACGTGGTCCACCGGGACCTCCTCGGCGTACCGCAGCGACCCGTCCGGGGACTGGAGCACCACGTCGCCCAGGAACGCGAACTGCTGCCACAGCGCCGACGAGGTGTTCACCCGCCGCACCACCTCGTCCGCCGCCGCCTCGACCTTCGTCCCCAGGTCCAGCGCGGGCCACCCCACACCGTGGTGCCGGTGCTCCAGGATGCGGTGCAGCGCGCGCACGCCGTAGCGGAAGCCGTGGATGAAACCGCTGGTCGACTTCTTGAAATCGCGCACCTGGGTGATCGTCCCGGCGAAGTGCAGGTCCGGGACGTTCGGCGACTCCCACGCCTCGGTCTGGGCCGGGAACCGGTCGTTGATGGTCAGCTCGGGGCGGCACTCGGGGGCGAACGCCGAAGCGTCGAACCGGAATCCCGTAGCGAGCACCACGCGGTCGTACCGGATCTCCTTCACGATCTCGTTCACCCGCTCGAACACCACTTCGACGTGGTACCCGTCGTCGTCCTTCCGGATTCGGCGGATCTTCCCGTCCAGGATCGCGTTCTGCGATTTCAGCTGGTAGGTGTCCAGGAAGTTGTTGTTCACCGCGCGCAGGTGGCCGACGAAGTGCGTGCGCCACGCCAGCTTGAGCGACCCGGCGCCCGCGACGTGGATGACGGCGGCGTTCGCGATGAGGCTGTCGGCGGTCTCGAACGCCGAGTTGCCGCGCCCGACGATCAGCACGCGCTGCCCGGTGAAGCTCTCCGGGTCGGTGTCGAACTCGTCGTAGCGCTCGGCCAGCTCCGCGCCCTCGAAGTCCGGCACGTTCGGCAGCGACACCCCGGTCGCGGCGATCACCCGCTTCGCCCGGAAGGTGTTCCCGTGCTGGTCGCGGGCCACGAAGTCGTCCGGCCGGGTGATCTCGACCAGGCGCGTGCCGTACCGCACGTCGATGCCGTGCGTGGCCGCGAAGTCGGCGAGGTAGCCGACCATCTCGTCCGCGTGCGGGAAGTAGCGCGGGGTCCGCCGGGTGAACAGCGGCTCGTGCTCCTCGGACAGCAGCGAGTTCCAGTCGTTGCGCAGCCGCAGCTCCGGGTCGTCCCAGCCGGTGTGCACCTTGTTGATCGAGATCAGGGTGCGGTGCCGGGGGAACCGGGTGAAGAACGCGCCCGCCGCCTCGCCCGACTCGACCACCAGGTAGCTGCGCCCGGCCTTCGCCAGGAAATAGCCCGCCTGCAGGCCCGCCGGACCTGCTCCGATCACCAGGTAGTCGACTGCCTCTTCGGTGGGCACCGGGTTTCCTCCTCGTGCCGTGGCGGATCGGGAATTTCTGGTTGAACGTTTAATAACCTCTAGTGGAAAGTCGTTCCCGCGTCAACGCCCCGGACTTCGGGGAGATGTTCGAAAAATTACGCGAACGGGTCGGGGATCGTCCCCCGGCGAAATGCTGTCGAGAACCTGTCGAATCGTCTCGAAATCCGCCACGTGGCGGCAGCGAATCGACCGGCGAGCCCAACCGAATGGAGTCCCCATGCCTTCCGCCCAGGTGTTCCCGCAGGCGCTGCTCGACGAGTTGGCCCACGACCCGGACGGCCCCGCCTTCGAGCGCGGGGCGCGCGTCACCACCAGGGGCGAGCTGCTCGACCTCGTCCGCCGCGCCGCCTCCGCCCTGCGCGGCGCGGGCGCCGGACCGGGCGCGGGCGTGGCCGTCGCGGTCGGCGTCACCGCCGACGGCTTCGCCGCCCAGATCGCCGCGCACGTGCTGGGCTGCCGCGTCGTCATGGTCCGCAAGGGCCTGGGCCGCGCCCACCTGCCGCACGTGGTCGGCGACGTCGACCTGCTCGTCGTGGACGCCGAGGGCGACCACCCCGACCTGCGGGCCGCCGCGCCCACCGCGAAGCCCGTCGTCCTGGAGACCGACCTGCCCACCGCGGGCCACGAGCGCCTCACGCCCCTGGGCAGGCCCGGCGACGCCGCCCTGGTGACCTACACCAGCGGCAGCACCGGCCGGCCCAAGGGCGTCGTGATGACCTACGCCGCGCTCTCGGCCTACTGGGCCTGGCAGCCCGACCGCTGGGACGCGCGGGTGCGCGAGCACGCCGAGCGCTACTCCCGGTTCCTGCTGTTCGGCACGCTCGCCAGCGCCGTCATGTTCGAGCACCTCGGCCTGTGCCTGCTCGGCGGCGGCACGGCCGTGGTCCCCGAGTCCGGCCTGCCCGACCTGCCCGCCGACTTCGGCAGGCTGCGCGGCACCGCCTGCCTGCTCACCGTCCCGCGCCTGCACCACGTGCTCGACGCGGTGCGGGCGGGCGGCGTGGACACCTCGTCGCTGCGGCTGCTGCTCGTCGCGGGCTCCCCGCTCGCGCCGCACCGGATGGCGCAGGCGCACGAGCTGCTCGGCGACGTCGTGCGGCAGGCCTACGGGCAGACCGAGACCGGGATGCTCACCGTGCTCACCGCCGAGGACGTGCGGCGCCACCCCGACGCGGTGCGCTCGGTCGGGCGGCCGTGGGCGGGCGTGCGGGTGCGGGTCGTGGACGGCGACGGCGCGGACGTGCCGACGGGCGTCGCGGGTGAGGTGCTGGTGCGCGTGGACTGCGCGTTCGCCGCTTACTGGCGCGACCCCGAGCGCACCGCCGAGGTGCTGCGCGAGGGCTGGGTGCGCACCCGCGACCTGGGCGAGCTGGACGCCGGGGGCTTCCTGCACCTGACCGGCCGGGCCCGCGACGTGATCATCGTGGACGCGGTCCTGCACCACGCGGGGGCGATCGAGCGGGTGCTCGCGGGTCACCCCGACGTGGACCAGGCCTACGCGGTCGGCGCGCCGGACGAGCGGACGGGGGAGGCGGTGCACGCCTTCGTGGTGCCGAGGGCGGGCGCGACGCCGGACGCCGACGCGCTGCGCGCGCTGGTCGCGGGGGAGCTGGGCGCGGGCGCGCGGCCCCGGACCGTGACGGCGGTGGTGGCCGTCCCGCTGCTTCCCGGCGGCAAGCCGGACAAGAAAGCGCTCCTGGCGCTGCTCGACCACGCGGGCTAGCAGGTCCGGACGGGGGAGTGGAACCGGCCGAACGAACGGCTGCCAACTGTCAACAGTTGTCGGATTTGTCTGGTCGGCCTCGCGCTGACCAGGCAAACCCCTCAACTGCGGTCCGGGTTCTTGACAGAGGTCTAGTCCACCTACAAACCTAAGAGAGCGCTCTCACAGAGCGCTCGGACACCCGTCCGACCCCTGCGAACCACCGGCACCACCCGCACCACAGCCGCCACCGGCACCCGCGCCTCACCGCCGCGAGGTAGGGAAACCCCATCCTGCTCACGAGGAGTTCCCGATGCGCACCACGTCGAGGTGGGCCACCGCCCTCCTGGCGCTCACCGCAGCCGCCGCGGCGACCGTCGCAGGACCCGCAGGCCCCGCCCAGGCGATCGGCCCGGACCTGCTCCCCCTCACCGTCACCAACAGCAGCGGCCGTTCCGGCTCGGTGCACCTCTACGTGCTCGGCACCGACATCCGCAACGGCCGCCTCGGCTACGTCAACCAGGCGGGCGCCTTCACCCCCTGGTCCGGCGGCGCCACCCCGCCCGTGCCCGCGCCCGACGTCTCCATCAACGGCCCGGCCAACGGCGGGGCCACCACCCTGCGCATCCCGCGCTTCATCTCCGGCCGCGTCTACATGTCGTTCGGGGAGAAGCTGAAGTTCTTCCTCCCGCCGACCGGCCTGGTGCAGCCCGCGCCGTGGAACCCGTCGGACCCGAACGCCAACATCCTGTTCGACTGGAGCGAGTTCACCTACAACGACGCGGGCCTGTGGATCAACAGCTCGCAGGTGGACATGTTCGCCGTGCCGCACTCGGTCAGCGTCACCGGCGCGAGCGGCCAGACCCGCACCACGGGCGCCCTCAAGGCCAACGGGCGCGACAACGTCATCAACGGCCTGAAGGGCCAGGCGGGCTGGAGCGGCCTGGTCCGCACCCGCTCGGACGGCACCGTCCTGCGCGTCCTCGCGCCGGGCAAGGCCGCCGAGGCCGGGCTGTTCAGCGCCACCTACCTGGACCCGTACATCACCCAGGCGTGGAACGCGTACACCAGCAAGACGCTGACCGTCGTGCC
The DNA here is from genome assembly GCF_000023245.1 of Actinosynnema mirum DSM 43827. Lineage (GTDB taxonomy): Bacteria > Actinomycetota > Actinomycetes > Mycobacteriales > Pseudonocardiaceae > Actinosynnema > Actinosynnema mirum. The sequence continues at coordinate 4,733,830 of NC_013093.1, read as the reverse complement.
GTTCGGCGATCAGCCGAGCATCAAGTACTTCGGCCGCACCTCGGGCAGCACCATGACGTTCACCAACACGGCGGGCCAGCGGGTGGCGACGTTCCAGAAGCCGTCCACGTCCAACGTGTGGGGCTGCGACGGCGCGCTCGCCGCGCCCAACGACCAGGTGGTCGGCCCGATCGCCCGCACCCTGTGCGTGGCGCTGCACCGCTCCACCCTGGGCACGCTCGACACCCAGCCCAGCGGCGGCCCCGCCGACTTCTACAAGGGCTCCATCACCAACCACTACTCGCGCCTGGTGCACCAGAACATGGTCGACGGCCGCGCCTACGGCTTCGCGTTCGACGACGTGCTCGCCCAGGAGTCCCTGGTGCACGACGGCGACCCGCGCTCCGCGGGCATCGCGCTGACCCCGTTCACCGGCGGTGGCAGCAACCCCGGCAACAAGACCAGCATCGTCTCCGACTGGCACGGCAAGTGCGTCGACGTGCCGAACTGGAACTTCGCCGACGGCCAGCGCCTGATCGTGTGGGACTGCACCGGCGGCACCAACCAGAAGTTCGAGTGGACCGGCGGCCAGCTCAAGACCGACAACAACATGTGCGCCGACGTCGCGTGGGGCTCCAGCACCAACGGCGCGGCCGTGCAGCTGGCCACCTGCAGCGGCAACGGGGCCCAGCAGTGGGTGCTCTCCGGCGCGGGCGACCTGGTGAACCCGCAGTCCAACAAGTGCCTGGACATCCCGGCCGAGACGCCGGGCAACGACGCGGTGCTCCAGCTCTGGGAGTGCCTCGGCAACCCGAACCAGAAGTGGCACAAGGGCTGACCCGCCGGGCAACCCGATGACGAGGGGCGGGGTGGGCGCGGTCGCCGAACCGCGCCCACCCCGCCCCTTCTCCCGTGCGCCGGTTGGTCAGCGGGCCGCTCCCCCTGTCGCGGCCCCTCGCACGGCGCCCGCCCCGGTCGTGGCGGCACTCCCCGCCACGCTCGGAGCGGTCACGTCCACCACCTCTGCCAGACCGCGTTGTCCATGCCCTGCACGAAGACGTCGATCCGGCCGGGCCCCCACGACACGGCGGCGGGCGCGTGCTGGAACGTGCCGCCCAGCGACTCCCAGCCGAGCCAGGACGAGCCGTCCCACCACTTGTGCCACAGGGCGTTGTCCGTGCCCTTGGCGAACACGTCGAGCCTGCCGCTCGCCCACGAGGACACCGTCGGCCCGGCCGTGATCACCCCGCCGAGCGATTCCCAGTCGGACCAGCGCGACCCGTTCCACCACTTGTGCCACAGCGCGTTGTCGGCGCCCGCGCCGAACAGGTCGATCCGGTTCGGGCCCCAGGAGACGGCGGCCGGGTTGTCGATGATGGTGCCGCCGAGCGATTCCCAGCCGGACCAGGACGACCCGTTCCACCACTTGTGCCAGACGGCGTTGTCGGCGCCCTTGGCGAAGACGTCCAGCCGCCCCTGCGACCACGAGGACACCGCCGGTCCCGACGTGATCACCCCGCCGAGCGACTCCCACCCCGACCAGCGGGACCCGTCCCACCACTTGTGCCACAGCGCGTTGTCCGTGCCGCGCCCGAAGAGGTCGATCCGGTCCTCGCCCCACGAGACGGCCGCCGGGTTGTCGATGATCACCCCGCCCAGGGACTCCCAGCCGGACCAGGACGAGCCGTTCCACCACTTGTGCCAGACCGCCGAGTCCTCGCCCCTGGCGAACAGGTCCAGCCGCCCCTGCGACCACGACGACACCGCCGGGCCCGACGTGACGCGCCCTCCCATGCTCGACCAGCCGTACCAAGCCCGCGCGGACGGCGCCGCCACCGCCGTCCCGCCCAACACCCCCAGCGCCGCGACCACCGCGACGACCACCCTCACCAGCCGAGTGCGCACAGCAACCCTCCGGTCATTGCGGAAATGCCTAGAACGATTTCCGAAGCTAACACGACGGCGCATTGTCGAATGGGCGATAATATTTTCACCCGAACCGGGAGGAAAATGCGGCTAACGCTCGCTCGCCGTCGCTGACCTGGTGGCACCGGGTGAGAATTGCCGCCGGATCGTGCGGCAGGGCTCGCCCCGCAGGGCGATTCATGACCGGAAATAACAATCATCGGCGCGGTTCGCTGCGCCTCCCCGTGCCTGCGCCACCGGGACGCGCCGCCCGCCGCCGAACGCCGCCACCCCGGCTGGGCCACCCGGCCCACCCCGCCGAAAACCAGCAAACGCGCAGGTCGCGCCGCCCGCGCGGCCGAACGGCCCACCCCGTAACGGGATCACCCCCACCCTCGATCTCCCGGACGTCCACCGCCACGAGCCACCGTGGCCACGGGAGAGGCGTGAACGCGATGTCCCTGTCCAGCGCCGTATTACGCGCTTTGATCTGCGCCCTGCTGGCGCTGTCCGCGCTCGCGGCGCCCGCGACCGCCGAGCCGACCTGCCCCTGCGGGCTGTGGGACGACCACGACACCCCCGCCGTCCTCGACGCCGCCGAGCCCTCCGCCGTCGAGCTGGGCCTGGCCTGGCACGCCGACCGCGACGGCTACGCGCTCGGGGTCCGCTTCTACAAGGGCCCCGGCAACACCGGCCCGCACACCGGCTCCCTCTGGTCCGCCGACGGGCGCAGGCTCGCCACCGGCACGTTCGCCGACGAGAGCGGCACCGGCTGGCAGACCCTGCTGTTCCCCGCGCCCGTCGCGGTCCCGGCGGGCGTCGACCACCTGGTGTCCTACCTCTCGCCCACCGGCCACTTCTCCGTCGACCCCGACTACTTCACCTCCCCCCGCCGCGCCGACCCGCTCACCGCCCCCGGCGCGGGCGCGTTCCGCACCGGCGGCGGATTCCCGGACCAGCGCTCCGGGGCGAGCAACTACTGGGTCGACGTGCTGTGGGCCGCCGAACCCGGCCCCGACCTGCGCCCGCCCGCCCTCGTCGGCACCACCCCGGTCGACGGCGCCTCCAGCTCCCCGACGTCCGGCCGGGTCACCGCCACCTTCGACGAGCCGGTCGACCCGGACACCGCGACCCTCGCCGTCACCGGCCCGGACGGCCCCGTCGCGGGCGCGGTGACCACCTCCGCCGACCGGCGCGCCACCACGTTCGTCCCCGAGTCGCCGCTGCCCGGCGGCACGCGGCACCGCGCCGAGGTCGTCGTCCACGACGGCGCGGGCAACCGCAGGGCGCACACCTGGTCGTTCACCACCGCCGCACCCAGGCCCACCGGCTGCCCGTGCTCGGTGTGGGACGAGAGCGCCGCGCCCGCCGTGCCCGCCAGCGCCGACCCGGCCGCCGTCGAGCTCGGCGCCAGGGTCCGCTTCGACGGCCGCGCCGAGGTGCTGGGCGTGCGCTTCTACAAGGGCCCCGGCAACACCGGCCCGCACACCGGCTCGCTGTGGGCGGGCAACGGCGTGCTGCTGGCCACCGGCGCGTTCGCCGACGAGAGCGCGAGCGGCTGGCAGACCCTGCGCTTCACCTCCCCGGTGATCGTGCAGGCCGCCACCGACTACGTGGTGTCCTACTCCGCGCCGAACGGCCACTACGCCGCCGACCTCGGCTACTTCCGCGCGGGCGAGGCCACCCACGGCGCCGCCCACCTGCCAGGGGACGGCGACGGCGGCCCCAACGGGCTCTACCGCTACGGCGGCGGGTTCCCCACGTCCTCGGCGCAGGGCGCGAACTACTGGGTGGACGTGCTCTACCGCAACGGCTTCAACGGCGACACCACCGCGCCGACCCTGCTGGAGCGCTCCCCGGAGGGCGACGCCGTCGACGCGCCCCTGACCACCACGTTCAGCGAGCCCGTCGACCCGGCCTCCGCCCAGGTGCGGCTGACCGACCCGGCGGGCGCGCGGCTGCGCGGCTCGGTGTCCCTGTCGGCCGACCTGCGCACCGTCACCTGGCGCCCGGACGGCGCGCTGCGCGGCGCGACCCGCTACACCGCCCACGTCATGGCCGCCGACGTCAACGGCAACCCGCTCGCCGAACCGGGCTCCTGGTCGTTCACCACCGCCGCCCCGCGCTGCCCGTGCTCGCTGTTCAGCACCGCCACCGCGCCCGCCCCGCCGACCAGTGGCGAGGACACCGCGCACGAGCTGGGCGTGCGCTTCACCCCCACCGCCCCCGGCAAGGTCACCGGCGTGCGCTTCCACAAGGGCCCCGGCAACACCGGCACGCACACCGGTTCGCTGTGGTCCGCTGACGGGCGCAGGCTCGCCACCGGCACGTTCACCGGCGAGAGCGCGAGCGGCTGGCAGTCGCTGACCTTCGCGACCCCGGTCGTCGTGGTGCCCGGCGAGGTCTACGTCGCCTCCTACACCGCCCCGAACGGCCGCTGGTCGCTCGACGAGCGCTACTTCCAGCGCGCCCTCGTCGACACCCCGCCGCTGCGCACCCCCGCCCCCGCCGACTGGGAGAGCGACGGCGTCGGCGTCTACCTGCCCGGCGCGGGCTTCCCCACCCGCAGCTACCAGGGCAACAACTACTGGGTCGACGCCGTCTACACCCCCAGCGCCGACACCACCCCGCCCGTCCTGACCTCCCGCACCCCGCTCGCCGGGGCCGTCGAGGTCGACCCGCTGACCACCGTCGTCGCCTCCTTCGACGAACCGCTCGACGCCACCCGCAGCTCCGTCACCGTCACCGGCCCCGACGGCGCGCCGGTCGCGGGCCGGTTCACCGCGCGCCCGGACGGCCTGACCCTGGTGTGGACGCCCGACGCGCCGATGGGGGCCGGTCACCACACCGTCTCGATCCGCACGGCCGACGTCGGCGGCAACGTCCTGCCCAGCCCGGTGACCTGGGCGTTCACCGTCGGCGGGAGGTGAGCGGAACCCGCCCCGCGCGGGGGTCGTCGCAGTAGGGGTTCCCCGGTCCGGGCGTGGGTCCTACCACGTCCGGACCAATCGCTGAGTAACGTCAGCCCCGCGAATCCCTGCACGCGAGCACACACCTGGAGTTGAACGACGCCGTGAGCGGTCCACACGAAGGCGCTGCGGCGCCGAGGATCATCGGGAACCGGTACGCGCTGCTGGCCGAGCTGGGCCGGGGCGCCATGGGCGTGGTCTGGCGAGCCCACGACAACCTCATCAACCGCAAGGTCGCCATCAAGGAGCTGCACCTGCCCGAGGGGCTGCCGCCCCAGGAGGTGCAGGTGCTCCAGCAGCGGGTGCTGCGCGAGGCCCGCACGGCGGGCGCGCTCAACGACCCCGCCGTGGTCACCGTGTTCGACGTGATCGTCGAGAACGGCGTGACCTACATCGTCATGGAGCTGGTGGAGGGGCAGCCGCTGGACACCCTGGTCAAGCGCAACGGCCCCATGGCCGCCGAGCACGTGGCGGGCATCGGCCTGCGGGTGCTCTCCGCGCTCCAGGCCGCGCACGGCGCGGGCATCGTGCACCGCGACGTCAAGCCCGGCAACATCCTGGTGTGCCCGGACGGGCAGGTGAAGCTGACCGACTTCGGCATCGCCCAGGCCGTCGACGACCCCGGCCTGACCCTGAACAACGCCATCATCGGCTCACCCGCCTACCTGTCGCCGGAGCGGGTGCGCGGCGAGGCGGCCACCCCGGCCTCCGACCTGTGGGCGTTCGGCGCGACCCTGGCCTACGCGGTCGAGGGCTCGGCCCCGTTCCAGCGCACCTCGACCGCGTCCACCCTGCACGCGATCATGAACGAGACGCCGCAGCTGCGCCTGGCGCACGGCTCGGTCGCCGCCGCCATCGCGGGCCTGCTCGCCGCCGACCCCAGGGCCCGGCTCACCGCCACCCAGGCCGCCGCGCTGCTGTCCGGCAACGCGACCAGGCCCGTGGCCGTCGCCGCAGGCCCCACCGCCGACACCGGGCAGGTCGCCCGGCGGCCCGCGCCCGCCAAGCGGGCCCCGGTGCTCATCGCCGCGGGCGTGGTGGCGCTGCTGCTGGCCACCGGCGCGTTCTTCGCCGGGCGGGCCCTGTCCGACTCGACCGAGGCGGCGGGCTCCACCCCGACCGGGAGCGGCTCGGACGCGCCGAGGACGGAGCTGGACGTGACGTTCTACAGCTTCGGCAGGCAGGGCGACATCCCGGTGTGGGCCATGGGCCAGCAGGGCTGCGGCACCAACCTGATCACCAAGGGCGCGGCGTTCGACTGGCAGCAGAACGTGGACTGCTCGCAGCCGCACAAGATCGAGCGGTACGCGGCGGAGACCCCGTTCTACGACCGCGCCGAGAAGGGCCTCGCGGTGCCCTACCCCGGTCAGGAGTGGTTCCGGGACTACGCGCTGCACTACTGCGACCTGCACGCGCGGACCGTGCGGGTGAGCGCCGACGAGCGCGACGCGTTCGTGTTCTACGCCATGGCCCCCACCAAGGAGGAGTGGGAGTACAAGGACGGCGAGGCGGTCGGCGCCAAGGAGGTCGTGTGCGTCCTGGCGGGCAAGGACGGGGCCGACCGGACCGGCAGCGCGCGCGGCTGACCCCGGCGCGAGGGTGGGGTGGCCAGCGTTCCGGCCACCCCACCGGCCCGGCTCAGCGGCTCAGCGCGGTCCTGACCTTCAGCACGGCCGCGTGCTCGGCGCGCGCGACGCTCCCGTCGGCGGTCGCCACCTCGCGGCAGATCTCCACCACGGCGTCGGCGAACGCCTCCGCGTCCTGCGGCGCGCGGTACGCCACCAGCGCGAACGACTGGCGCAGCGCCGCGAGCACCCCGTGCTCCACCTCGGCCATCGTGCCGCCCGGAAGCTCCGGGGCGTCCGCGGAGATCGCCTCGCGCACCTCGTCGGGCAGGGTGGCCATCGCCCGGACACCCGCGTGCGTCTCCTTGTCGAGCGCGCCCTCGTCCGCTACCGACACCAGCACCATCGCGCCGTAGACGGCGGTGCGCAGCGTCCGGCTTTCCTCGTCGGTGTAACCCATGGGAGACACCCTAGCTTGATCAGGTTCCGGTTCCCGCTGGTCGGGGTTCCGGATCTCCACGCAGGTCAGCGCGGGTTCCGGCGAAGTCCCGCCGGGGTGGCCGGGGCCGGCTTACGATCACCTCGGGACCGCCCGGCCGGGTCGTGGCGGGCGCGGCGCGACGGGGGAGCGGGCATGAGCGGTTACGAGATCGTCGCCGAGCAGCTGGCCGGGCACGGCAAGCAGCTCGCGGACCTCAGCACGCGGGTGCAGGGCGCGGTGGACGCGGCCCGCACGGTGAGCATGCCGACCGACGCCTACGGCATCCTGTGCCAGCCGTTCCGGATGATGCTGGACCCGGTGGAGAGCCTGGGGCTGACCGCCCTCGGCGGGGCGGTGGACGCGCTGGACGCCTCGGGGACCGAGATCGAGGGCGCGGTGCGGCAGTACCGGGCGCTGGAGGACGGGGTGGCGCAGCAGATGAACCAGATCGGCGAGCGGATGTGAGTCGTGGGGCGTCCCGGCGCCGATCAGCCCGCGAGCAGCCGGGGCCGCAGGTCCAGCCACGGTCGCAGGGCGTCCGCGACGTCCGGGGACAGCGGCGGCGGCAGGTGGCGCAGGCCGTGCAGCTCGTTGCGCAGCAGGCGGGCGGCACGGGTGTCTGGCTCGTCGAGCCCGCGGTCGCACAGCGCCTCCGCGTTCGCGGGCGCGGCGGCGAGCCAGTCCCGCCCACTCGGCCTCCGGGTCCACCCGCCCCGCCAGCTCGACCAGCCGGTCCCGCAGCCGCGCCTCAAACACCTCGTGCAACCCGCGCCACCCGCCGGAACTCCTCCCGCCGGTGCTCCGCGCGCGCCCAGGCGTGCTGCTGCCAGGACAGCGGCGTGCCCAGCGCCTTCAGCACCTGCCCGTCCACCCCGCGCCCGGCCTCCGCCGCGTCCCGCACGGCCAGCACGTCCACCCCGCTCACCGCGCCGAGCCTGGTGTGCGCCGGGTCGTGGTGCGGCAGCTCCACCAGCCCGAACCCGCGCGCCTCCACGGCCGCGACGAGCTCGACCGGCGGCAGGCCGTCGACCAGGACGTCCCCCCTGGATCAGCTCGGGGTCGCCGTCGTCGCCGAACGCGGCGCGCAGCTCGTCGACCGCGCTGGTGTGGTCCAGGCCGAGGACGGTCCCGGTGGTCACCAGGTCGGTGAAGAGGTCCAGGTCGCTCACGGACCACGATCCTAAGAGGACGGTGCAGGCAGGCGGGAGCGCGTTTCCCGCCACGGGCGCGGCGCGGTCGCGACGTCAGCGGCTCGCACCCCGCAGCCGTCCCAGGAGCGAACGCCGCTGCTCCGGCCCGGCCCTGAGCGTCTCCAGCCCGGTGATCGGCCCCGGTGGCGCCGCGCTGACGTCGCGGCCCGACAGCAGTCGGGGGCGCAGCTCCAGCCACGGGCGCAGCAGCGCCACCGACCTGCGGTCCAGCATCGGCAGGAGGTCGGCGAGCGCGTGCAGCTGGTCGCGCAGCACGCGGGCCTGGCGGGTGCGCGGCTCGTCCAGCCGCCGGTCGCACAGCGCCCGCACCGCCTCCAGCGGCGGCACGGCGGCCAGCCAGTCGGCCAGGATCGCCTCCGGCGGCACCCCGTCCGGCACCTGCCCGCCCGTCCAGGGGGCCTCGGCGGCCCACAGCGCGCGCGTCACGGCGACCTCGTCCGGCGGCACCACGCCCAGCTCGAACACCGCGCGGTCCAGCCGCAGCACGCTCGTCGACATCCGGTCGCCCGCCACGCCCCCGACCCGGCGCCGCAGCACCCGCCACCAGTCCCGCAGGTCCTGCCCGGCGGACTGCTCGCGCACCCAGTCGGGGTCGACCTCGCCCATCCGGTGCACCCGGTTCGCCAGCCCGTGGAACTCGTGCTCGCGCGGCCGGGCCTTCTGCAGCACCCCGTAGTCGGCGCCCTCGCGGTCGTGCGTCACGCACAGCACCGCGCCCGGCGGGTACGGCGAGGGCGGACGGCGGGCGAGCTCCCAGGACGGCGGGTACGAGTCGGGCTCGACCAGCGCGACCATCCCGGTCGCGGGCGCCCACAGCACCCGGTGCCCGCTGGCCTCCAGCGGCAGCTCCTCCAGCCCGAACCCCCGCGCCCCAACCGCCGCCCGCAACTCCCGCTCGTGCACCAACGCCCGCCGGAACGGCCCGTACCGCTCGGTGATCACCCGGTCGACGCGGGTGAGGCGCGGGAGCAGCCGGGGGAGCGCGCCGAACCAGGAGAACCGCCACTCGCCGACGTGCCGGGGGACGTAGAGGCGGGTCCAGCAGAAGGTGGCGAGCTCGTCCTGGCGGCAGTGCGTGGAACCGGGGGCGTCGTCCTGCGGCAACCACTCGGCGCCGAGGCGGTCGCGGACCTCGTCGAACGAACTGGTGTGGTCGACGCCGAGGAGGGTGCCGGTGGTGAGCAGGTCGGCGAAGAAGTCGATGTCCCCCATAGGGGGCATTGTCCCAACGGGAGCACGAACCCCCGCTTCCGACCTGGCGCAACGGAAACCGCGTCAGCTCACGCGATCTCCCCCGACTCGTCCATCACCTCCGCCCCCGCGATGAACGCCGCCGCCGCCAGCACCCCCGACCCGCTCGCCAACCGCCGGTACTCGCGCAGCGCCGCGTGCCGATCCCCCATCCCCTGGTAGCTCCGCGCCACCAGGTACCGGCACTCGTCCGCCCGCCCCGCCCACCCCTCGCCCTCGACCTCCACCAGGTGGTCCAGCCACCCCGAGGCCCGCACCCCCGCGTCCACCGCGTCCTCCCACCGCCCGGCCGCGTGGTCCGCGCGCAGGAGCTGGTACCAGTGCTCCGCCGTGTCCACCCCGCGCACCACCGCCTGCCCCACCGCCTCGTTCAAATCATCGGCCGCCGCCCCCGGATCGACCTCCACCAGCGCCACCCCGCGCAGGTACCGCAGGTGCCCGGCCAGCCTCCCCGGCGGCAGTCCGCGCAGCCGCTTCTCCGCGAACCGCCGCAGCTCCGCCCCGCCCCGCCCGAGCCGCTCGTGCGCCAGCCGCACCTGCTCGACCGCCTCCACGGCCCGCTCCCACGCCTCCACCGACACCGCCGCGTCCAGCGCCGCCACGGCGTGCTCCCGCGCCTGCGCCGCCTGCCGCCCGTCCTCGGTGCGCCACGCCGCCTCGCGCACCCCGACCGCCGCCGCCAGCACCGCGTCCCGCGCCTCACGCGCCGCGACCGCCGCCCGCTCCAGCGCCCGGTGCGCCTCGTCCGTGCGCCCCACGGCGCGCAGCGCGTGCGCGTACCAGTGCTCGCCCCACCCGACCTCGACCGGCCCGCCGACCTCGCGCAGCCGCTCGACCGACTCCTCGGTCAGCGCCAGCCCCTCGGCCCCGCGCCCCGCCCCGATCACCCACACGCCCAGCCACCCCAGTGCCAGCAGGTGCCTGCGCGGGTCGCCGTGCCGCAGGTGCACCTGCGCCGCCCAGCGGATCCGCAGCTCGGTCTCCTCGCCCTGGCACAACCGCGCCCGCAGCTCCGCCTGCCGCCCGGCGAGGGGCTTGGGCAGCTCGTCGCCCACCGCCGCCAGGGCCGCCCGCGCCTGCTCCTGCTCGCACCGCAGGTCGTGCTGCTCGGCCAGGTCCAGCAGTTCGTCGTCGTCGAGCCCGGCGGGTGGCAGCACGCCGGGGCAGGGCCGGGAGGTCGGGGTCAGCGGCAGGAACCGCGCCACCGGGGGCGCCGCCAAGCGCGCCCGCGTCCGGTCGCCGACCGCCGACGTGCGGTTGCGGGCGTCGAACTCCTCGGCCAGCTCCAGCGCCAGCCGCCGCATCCGCCGCGCCACCACCGCGAACGGCACCGAGTTCGGGTCGCCCGCGCCCAGGTCCAGCTGCGTGTCCCCGCGCCCGGCCCGCACCACCCGCTCCGCCAGCACCGCCACCGCCGTCGCGAACTCCAGCACCGCCGACGGCCGCTCCCGCGCCTCGAACCCGCGCATCGGCCCCAACCAGTCCACGGCCGCGTCCTCGTTGCCGGTCAGCGCGCAGAACTCCACGACCCGCCCGTGCTCCTCCACCGCCCGCGCCCGCCCGCTGAGCCCGCGCAGCACCCGCCGGTACGCCAGCGCCGCCCGCTCGCCCATCCCGGCCCGAGCCAGGGGCAGCAGCATCGCGCACCGCACCTTCAGGGCCAGCGGATCGTTCGCGGCCGGGTCGGCGAGCACCGGCGAGGCCAGCGCGTGCGCGGTCACCACCGACGCCTCGTCGCCGCGCAGCAGCATCCGCTCGACCCCGACCGCCCGGTACCCGCCGTCCTCGGTGTCCGCGCCGCCCGCCGCGACCCACTGCACGTGGGCCCGCTCCTCGGCCTCCCAGTCACCCCGGTGCGCCGCGACCGCCCGCTCCGCCGCGTGCACCGCCCGCTGCCCGTGCCCGCGCTCCCGGCACCGCCGCTCCACGTCCGCCAGCGCGGCGGTGATCTCGTCAAGGCCGAACGAGGGGAAGTCGACCATGCGCCGCACCAGCCCCGCGTACCAGTCGAACAGCCCGGCCTCGTCCTCGGCGGAGAACCGCCACGGCTTGCGGTCGTACTCCCGCAGCGAGCGCCTGAGCTCCTCGAACACCAGCGGCCACCGGCCGTCCTCGCCGTGCGCGTCGGCGAGCATCCGGCGCGCGGCCAGTCCCGCGCGCGGCTGGTCCTCGGCGGCGGCCCTGCGCACCAGCTGCTCCAGCATGGTCGTGCGGGCCCCGCCGTGCTCCATCGCCCCGACCGCCTGCAGCGACTCCCACAGCTCGAACTCCGCGGTGCTCATCGAGCACACCCCGCAACCAACCCGCGCCGCGCCGTGATCACCCCCGAGAGCTTAGGGGGAACCGGCTCGGCCACCGAGGCAGCTCCCCGCGCGTCCCGAAACCCGCAGGGACCCCGAAGCGCCGTGCCGCCGCACGATTGCGGCCAGGTCGTGGGCACACCCGCCCCGGACGCCGGACCGGCCGCTGCGGTGACCCGAAACCAGCGGTGAACCGAACCGCCCGCGGGGGAACGGCCCACGAGCCGCCGATGCCCGAGGGCCGCCCGAGCCGCTGCGCGCCGTGAACCGCCCGCGCCGGTCGACGACACCGCAAGGCCGCGGTCCGGCGCGTCCCGGCGCGGCGCGCCGGTCCGCCTCCCGCGCAACGGGGAAAGCCCTGTCCACAATGGACTGATCTTGTGTTCCTTTGCCGGACGGGCTTCTCACCCGTCCACACCGGACCTCACACCTCGCCGCCCCAGTGGTGATGAACACCCCCTGACTTGTGCCGCGCGCCACCCACCGGTGCGCCCGCCGTCCCGGTGCGGCGGTATCGTCCCTGCCGTGGAGCAGCACGGCAGGGACCCCCGGCGCAGCCCGGCGCGGCGCGGCGCGTCCGCCGCCAAGCTCGGGTCCGTCGCGCTCGGCGCGGTGCTCGCCGCCTCCGTGCTGACCGGCGTCGCGCTCAACCGGGACGACACCGTCACCGGCGCCGCCGTCCCCGAGGGCGGGACCACCGAGACCGGCGAGACCACGACGACCACGACCTCCACCCCGCCGCCCGACCCGTGCGCCCCCGTCCTGGCCGGGCTGACCCCGCGCGCCGGGCTCGCCCAGCTGCTCCAGGTCGGCGTCAACCCGCGCGGCCCGCAGGACGCGCTGTCCATCGTCGGCTCCGAGCAGGTCGGCGGCATCTTCGTCGGCGGCGACGACGTCGGCCTGCTGTCGGGGGACGCGCTGGCCGCCGTGCACGCCGCCTCCACGCTGCCGCTCACCGTCTCGGTGGACGACGAGGGCGGCCGGGTGCAGCGGATCGACGCGCTCGACGGCGACATCCCCAGCGCCCGCACCATGACCCGCACCCTGTCCACCGAGCAGGTCCGCGAGCTGGCGCGCAAGCGCGGCGAGGCGATGAAGGCGCGCGGCGTCAACACCGACCTCGCCCCCGTGCTCGACCTGACCTCCCAGGCCGCGAACACCGTGATCGGCGACCGCTCGTTCAGTGTCGACCCGGCCACCGCCGTCTCCTACGCCGAGGCGTTCGCCGAGGGCCTGCGCCAGGCCGGGGTCGTCTCGGTGGTCAAGCACTTCCCCGGCCACGGCAACACCTCCGGCGACTCGCACCTCGGCTCGGTCACCGCGCCCCCGCTCGCCCAGCTGCGCGCCCACGACCTCGCGCCCTACCGGGAGCTGCCCAGGTTCGGCGAGGACGTGCAGGTCATGGTCGGCCACATCGCCGTCCCCGACCTGACCGGCGGCCTGCCCGCGAGCCTGAGCCCGGCCGCCTACGAGCTGCTGCGCGGCGAGTTCGCGTTCGACGGCCTGGTCATGACCGACGACCTGGGCGCGATGCGCGCGGTGACCGACCTGGCCGACCTGCCCGACGCGGTGCTGCGCGCGCTGGTCGCGGGCGCGGACGTGGCGCTGTGGTCGTCCGGCGGCCGGGTCGGCGAGGTGCTCGACCGGCTGCAGGCCGCCGTCGCGAGCGGCGAGCTGAGCGCCGAGCGGGTGGACCGCTCGCTGCGCCGCGTGCTCAAGTCCAAGCACCTCTGCTAGCGCTCCCACCAGCGTCGATCATCTCCGGTGATCGCTGCGCGTGCCGATCGGGTCTGGTTCGGCGCGCGCGGGCGCGGTGGGCTTGGCGGCATGAGGATCGGTACCCACCAAGCCGGACCGCCCGCTCCCGGCGACCGCCCCGAGGACCTGCCCGTGGACGGCGTCTGGACCAACCAGATGCCCGGCGGCTGGGACCCGCTGGCCCTGCTCGCCGCCCACGGTCCCGGCGCGCTGGAGCTGGGCACCGCGATCGTGCCCACCTACCCCCGGCACCCGGTGGCCCTGGCCACCCAGGCGCTCACCACGCAGGCCCTGGTCGGCGGCAGGCTCACCCTCGGCATCGGCCCGAGCCACGCCTGGCACGTCACCGACCAGCTCGGCCTGCCCTACACCTCGCCCGCCGCGCACACCCGCGAGTACCTGGAGGTCCTGCGGCCCCTGCTGCGCGGCGAGCACGTGCGGCACGGGGGCGAGCACTTCACCGTCGACATCCGGCTCGACCAGCCCGTCGAGCCACCGCCGGTGCTGCTGTCCGCGCTGGGGCCGAGGATGCTGCGGGTGGCGCGGGACCTGGCGGACGGCGTCGTCGCCACCTGGTGCACGCCCGAGCTGGTCGAGGGGCACCTGGCGCCCGCGCTGGGGGAGGGCGCGCGGATCGTGGTGAGCGCCGTGGTCGTGCTCACCGACGACCCGGACGCGGCGCGCGCCCAGGTGGAGGAGTCGTTCGGGGCGGCGTCGCGGATGCCCGCCTACCGGGCGCTGCTCGACCGGGGCGGGCTGGCGGGGGTGGGCGACACGGCGGTGGTCGGCAGCGAGGAGCAGGTGCTCGCCCAGCTCACCCGCCTGCGCGACGCCGGGGCCACCGACCTGGTGCTCGCCGTGCTCGGCCCGCCCGCCGACCGCGCGCGGGTGCACGAGGTGGCGGACGAGCTGCGCGGCTGACGGCGGGTCCGGTCAGGCCCCGCCGTCCCCGCCCCGCAGGACCACCTCCCGCTCGGCCGAGGCGGGCGTCTCCACGGGGACGTCCGCCGGGGCGGGCTCGAACGGTTCGGGCTCGATTGGTTCAGGCCCAGTCGGTTCAGGCCCAGTCGGTTCGGGCGCGGTCGGTTCAGGCCCAGCCAGTTCAGCCACGGCTGGTTCAGCCACGGCAGGCTCGGGCGTGCCAGGTTCGAGCGCGACGGGCTCGGGGTCGGGTTCGGCGGGGGAGGGCTCCGCCGGGGCCGCCCCGACCGCGACCGGCTCCCCGCCCGGCAGCAGCGCCCGCAACCGCTCGACGAGCGCGCCGCGCGCCTCCTCCGCGAGGTCGACCCCGTCCAGCGCCGCCAGCGCGTCCAGCGCCGCCGCCACCGCCGACCCCCGCTCCACCCGCTGCCGGGGCAGCGTCGCGGGCGCCTCGTCCGGCGACCACCGCATCGGCAGCACCACCGGCTCCGGCCCGTCCACCGCCCGGTCGAACAACCGCAGCGCCTCGTCCACCCGCAGCGGTCGCGTCCCGCTCACCGCGGGCTCCCCGGCCAGCGGCCCCCACGCCAGCGCCCGCCCGACCAGCCCGGACCGGGTCCGCTCCAGCGCGATCCCGGCCAGGAACGCCCACGCGGCGGCCTCCGCCACGTCACCGCCCAGCGCCCACCGGGCCGACCCGCAGAGCACGAACAGGTCCAGGTCACCGGCCGCCTCGTGCAGCCGCCACGCCCCGGTGAACACCTCGCCCGGCTCCTGCGCCACGTGCACCACCCCGGTCACCGCGTGCTCGGCCAGCACCCGCCGCACCGCCGCCCCGTCCCCGAGGTCCAGGTCCACCACCGCCGCGCCCAGCTCCTCCCGCAGCGCCGCGACCGCGCACGCGTCCCGCCGCCCGGCGAGCACGACCCGCCACCCCCGCCCGGCGAGGTGCCTGGCCAGCGCCGTCCCGACGGGTCCGCCGCCGACCACCAGCACCGCGCCCGCGTCGGCGCGCGGCGCGACCAGCACGGCCTTCCCGGCCTGCCCCAGCGCCTCGGGCGCGCGCCGCACGTCCCACGCGGTCGCGGGCAGCGGCTCGACCCCCTCGGCGACCAGCCGGGACAGCATCCGCTGCACCCGGTCCGGGGTCACCTCGGCCAGGTCCAGCACCCGGTGCCGCACGGCCCCGAACCCCGCCAGGTCCGGGGGCGCCCCGCCCAGCTCCACGAAGTACCCGCCGGGCCGCAGCAGCTCCAGCGAGGCCGCCGCGAACTCCTCGGGCAGCGCGTTCACCACCACGTCCACCTGCGGGAACCGCTCCCGGAACCCCAGGTCCAGGCAGGAGGCGACCCGCTCGGCGGGCAGGCCCGGCGCGTGCCGCCCGTCCGGGCGCGCGGTCGCCCACACCTCGGCGCCGGTGGCGAGCGCCAGCAGCACCACCGCCGCGCCGACCCCGCCCGCGGCCTCGTGCACCAGCACCCGCTGCCCCGGCTGGAGGTTCACCACGTGCCGCAGCGCGTAGTGCGCGGTCAGGAACGCCGACGGCACCGACGCGGCCTCGGCGAACGTCCACCACGCGGGCACCGGCACGAGCGAGCGCTGGTCGACCACCGCCTCCGGTCCGGTGGGCCCGTCCGCGAGGCCGAACACCCGGTCGCCGACCGCGAGCCCGTCGACGTCCGCGCCGACCTCGGCGACCACCCCGGCCAGGTCGGAGCCCAGCGGCGCGCCCGCGTCGTGCGGCGCGCGCGCGTCCCGGAAGCCGATCCCGGTCGCGCGCACCGCCACCCGCACCTCGTGCGGTTCCAGCGCGGTCCCGGGGCGGGGGGCGGCCACCACGCCGTCCGGGCCGACCTCCAGCCGCCACGGCCCGTCCGGAATCTCCAGCGCGGGCCGGGGCTCGGCGACCAGCCGGGGCGCGAACGCCGTCCCACCGCGCACCGCCACCTGCTCCCGCCCGGTCGACACCGCCGCCGCCACGTCCTCGGCGCGCTCGGCGTCCACCAGCACGATCCGCCCCGGCCACCGGACCTGGAGCGCGCCGACCGCGCCGCGCAGCGCCGCGCCCACCGGGTCGACGCGGTCCTGCCCGCGCACCGCCACCGCGTCGCGGGTCAGCACCACCAGCGCAGGGTGTTCCGCGAGCGCGTCCTCGATCTCCGCGCGCGCCCGCTCCACCTGCCCGGCGACGTCGGCGCCCGAGCGCCCGCGCCGGTCGAGCACCAGCGGATCACCGCCTGCCGCCCCGGTCGGGCACGGCTCCCACACCTCGCGGAACAGCACGCCCCGCCGCTCGGCCTCCGCCGCCGCGCGCGGTTCCACCGAGCCGATCGACGCGACGGGCGCGCCCTCGGCGTCGGCCAGGTCCAGCCGCGTCCCGCCGGGGGAGCGCAGCACCCGCGCCCGCAGCTCTCCCGGCGCGCGACCGGGGTGGTGCAGGACGACGTCGCGCCACGCGTGCGCGAGCAGCTCGGGTGACGGGTCGCGGCCCAGCAGCGCGGCGGCCTCCAGCAGCGCCGGGTGGACCAGCCACTCCTCGGCCGGAACCCCTTGCGGCAGCACGAGGTCCGCGTACCAGGCGGTGCCGTCCCGCCACACCGCGCGCACCCCCTGGAACGCCGGTCCGAGGCCACCGGGGTGCACGACCGGGACCGGTTCGGCGCCCGCCGGAGGCCACACGGCGGGAGCCCAGACCTCGCTGTCCACTATGGACTCGGCGAGAACCCCGGTGGCGCAGCGGGTCCAGGCCCCCTCGTCCTCCCGCGCGTGCACCACCAGCCCGGTCCCGCTGACCCGCGCGCGCAGCGCCACCGGCCCGTCGAGCCCCGGCGGCGCGTGCACCACCAGCTCGGCGACCCCGGCCAGGCCCGTCCGCCGCGCCGCGTGCAGCGCCACGTCCAGCAGCGCCGCGCCCGGCAGCACCGCGACACCGTGCGCGGTCCGGTCCGCCGACCACGGCTGCCCCGCGGGGCAGACGCGCCCGGTGAACACCACCTCGTCGCTGTCCGGCACGTCCACCCGCGTGCCCAGCAGCGGGTGCCCGCCCTCGTCCAGCCCCAGCTCGCCCGGTGCGGTCGACGCCCGGCCCCCGCGCGGCGGCAGGACCTCCCGCTGGAACGGGTAGGTCGGCAGCTCCACCGGCCGCCCCGCCGGGATCAGCCCCGTCCAGTCCACCGGCCGACCCGCGCCGTGCGCCCGCGCCAGGTCAGCCAGGAACGCCTCCGCGTCCGCCCCGTCCGACCGGATCACCCGCAGCGGCCCGGCGTGCTCCGCCAACCAGGTCAGCGCGGCGTGCAGCCGGACCGGGCCGCGCAGCTGCCGGGCCCAGTAATCCGCCGTGCCGAAGTCCTCGGCGGGCGCGCCCACCAGCGTCGACACCACCGGCAGCGCCGGGGCGCGCACCACCAGGCGCTCGGCGACCCGCGCCAGCTCCGCGACCAGCGGGTCGCAGTGGTGCGAGTGGAACGCCCCGCCCGCGCGCGGCTGCTCCACCGGGCGGCCCAACGCCCGCCAGTGCTCCACGACCGCCGCGACCGCGTCCGCGTCACCGGAGACGACCGTGCTGTCCTGGCCGGTCACCGCCGCCACCGACACCCGTTCCCCCAGCGCGGCGACGACCTCCGCCTCGCTCGCGCCGATCCGGGCCATCACGCCCGAGCGGGGCAGGTCGGCGAGCAGCCGGGCGCGGGCTGACACCAGCGCGGCCGCGTCGGGCAGGTCCAGCACGCCCGCGAGGTGCGCGGCGGCGACCTCGCCGACCGAGCGGCCCACGAGGTGGTCGGGCGCCGCGCCGTGGTGCTCGTAGAGCCGGAACAGCGCCACCTGGAACGCGAACAGCGCGGGCTGCGCCACCTCGGGCCGGTCCAGGTCGCCGCCGTGGAACACCAGGTCGGTCAGCGGCGCCTCGAACCGGGCCGCCACCTCGTCCCACGCCGAGGCGAACACCGGGAACGCGTCGTACAGGTCGCGGCCCATGCCCGCGCGCTGCGCGCCCATGCCGGACAGCAGCAGCACCGACCCCGCCGGTCCCGGCTCGGGGTGGAAGTCGGCCAGCGCGGCGAGCAGCTCGGCGCGGTCGCGGCCGAGCAGCACCGCGCGGTGCTCGAAGTCGGCGCGGGTGGCGAGCGCGCGGCTGACGTCGGCCGGTGACCAGGTGGTGGTGGTGGCCAGGTGCGCGCCGAGCCTGGCGGCCTGCTGGCGCAGCGCGCGCGGGGTGCGGGCGGACAGCAGCCACGGCACCGGGCGGCCGGGGCCCTCGTCGGGTTCGGGTTCGGCCTGCGGGGCGGGCCGCTCCAGCACCAGGTGCGCGTTCACGCCGGAGCCGAACGCGGAGAGCCCGACCCGGTGCGGTTCCGGCCACTGCCCAGGGTCCGGGGAGTCGCCGGACGGCGGCAGCAGCCCGTGCCGCATCGCCTGCGCCACCAGGACGATCCCGGTGATCCGCCCGTCGAACCCGGCGCGCGCGGGCGCCTGCCCCTCGGTGAGCCCGGCGGACTCCAGCGCCCGCAGCACCACCCGCCGCCGCGCCGGAACCCCTTGTCCCGCGGCGCTCCCGGCCCCGTCGGAGTTCACCGCCGACCCGCGCACCACCACCAGCGGGCGGCGGTCGTTGCGCGTCGCGTCCACCAGCCGCTCCAGCACGAGCACGCCGGTCCGCCCGTCCGCGTCGACCCCGCCGACCAGCGCCAGCACCGACTCCCCGGACCGCAGCGACTGCGCGGCCAGGTGCACCGCCACCAGCTCCGCCCCGTCCGCCACCCCGATCGACGGCCCCTCCAGGGCCAGCGCCCGCACCACCCGGCCCGGCGACCGGCCGCCGGTGAACACCCCGGTCGCGGTGCCGCGCAGCGCGCGCGGGGTGATCCCGGCCCGCTCCAGGGCCTCCCACGCGGTCTCCAGCAGCAGCCGCTCGCCCTCGTCGACCTCGGCGGCGGCCTCCGGCGACAGGTCGAAGAACGCGGCGTCGAACCGCGTCGCGCCCACCACCCCCGCGGCGGGCGGCTCACCCGCGACCAGCCGCTCCCACAGCGCCTCCGGCGTGCCGACCCCGCCGGGCAACCGGCACGCCGACCCCACCACCACAACGGGTTCCAGCCCCGGCGGCGCGCTCTCGGCCCGCTCGTCGGCCTGCGCGTCCCGGCTCAGCAGCACCGTCAGGTGGTCCGCCAGCGCGGACGGCGTCGGGTGGTCGTAGACGACCGTCGCGGGCAGCCGCAGACCGGTGGTCGCCATCAGGTGGTCGAGCAGCTGCACCGCCTCCGCCGAGGTGAACCCCAGCTCCCGGAACGTGCGGTGCCCGTCGATCCCGGCCGCGCCGCGCTTGAGCGTGGCCGCGACCAGGTGCGGCACCAGGGTGTGCGGGTCCGGCTCGCCCTCGGTGACCGGCAGCCCGGCGGAACCGGGGCCGCGCCAGAACCTGCGGTGCTGGAACGCGTAGGTGGGCAGCTCGACGTGCCCGCCCCGGTTGCGCCACAGCACCGGCGTGCCGCCCGCCCACACCTCGGCCAGCGCCTCGGCGAACGCGACCGCGTCGTCCGCGCCCCGGCGCAGCGCGCCCAGCGCGACGTCCGGGTGCGCCGGGTGCGGGCCGACCTCGACCACCGTCCCCAGGCCCTCGGCGCGCAGCGCCAGCAGCGCCTCGTCCAGCAGCACCGGGTCGCGCAGGGTGGCGTACCAGTACTCGGCGTCCAGCTCCGAGGTGTCCAGCATCCCGCCGGTGACCGTGGAGCAGAACGGGATCGCGCCCTCGCCCGGCCGCACGTCCGCGAGCAGCCCCACCAGCTCCTCGTGCGCCCGCTCCACGTGCCCGGTGTGCGCGTCGCGCCCGCCGAGCGAGCCCGCGAACACCTGGGCGCGCAGGCACACCACCCGCGCCGCCTGCGCCAGGTCCAGCGCGCCCGCGACGTGCGCCGCCGCCACCTCGCCCTCGCCGCAGCCCACGACCGCCGCCGGGGACACCCCGTGGTGCCCCCACAACCGGGCCAGCGCCACCTGGAACGCGAACAGCGCGGGCTGCGCCACGTCCGACCCGGTCAGCGGGTCCGCCTCGCGCAGCGCCCGCAGCACCGACCAGTCCTGGTGCTCGGACAGGGCCGCGTCGCACTCGGCGAGCGCGTCGGCGAACACCGGGCTGACGCGCAGCAGCTCCCGGCCCATGCCCGGCCAGTGCCCGCCCTCGGCGGGGAACAGCAGCACGACGCGCCGCGCCGCCGGATCGGCCTCGCGCACCGCCAGGTCGCGCAGGTTCCGCAGCAGCTCGGCGCGGTCGCGGCCGACGACGGCGGTGCGGCGCTCGAACCCGGTTCGGGCGGCCAGCGAGGCGGCCACGTCCGCGGGGGTCCAGCGCGGCAGGTCGACCAGGCGCGCGTGCAACCGGGCGACCTGGGCGCGCAGCGCCTCCGCCGTGCGGGCGGACAGCGGCCACACCACCGGGGCGTCACCGTCCACAGCGGACCTCTCCGGCTCGTCCGGGGCCTGCTCCAGCACCACGTGCGCGTTCGCCCCGGACGTCCCGAACGAGGACACGCCCGCCCGCCGCACCCCCGGCCACGGCTCGGCGTCCCGCGCCGCGCCGCCCTCGCGCTCCACCGGCAGCAGCCCGTTCCGGATCGCCTGCACCACCTTGATCACCCCGGCGACGCCGGAGGCGGCCAGGGTGTGCCCGGTGGCCCGGCGCAGCGAGCCCACCCGCACCGGCGACGGCCGGTCGTGGCCGTAGGCGGCCAGCAGCTCCGCGCCCTCGCCCGGATCTCCGGAGGTGGCCTCCACGGCGGTGACGTCCCGCGCCGCGAGCCCCGCCTCCGCCAGCGCCGCGCGCACCACCCGCTTGCGCGCCGCCACGCCCTGGGTGACCGCGCTGCCCGCGAGCACCGCCAGCACCGGGCGTCCCGCGCGCCGCGCCCCGGACAACCGCTGGAGCACCAGCACGCCCACGCCCTCGGCCCGCTCCGCCCCGCCAGGGGGCCCGCCCGCCGCGACCCCGCAGGCCAGCGCCAGCCCGGACTCGCCCGCGCGCAACGACCGCGCCGCCAGGTGCACGGCGACCAGCGACGAGGAGTCCGCCGCCGCGACCGTGATCGCCGGACCGGACAGGCCGAGCGTGCGCGACACCCGCGCCGAGGGATCGCCGTCCTGGGCCGTGGTCCCGGTGAACACGCCCGCCGGGCCGCCGCGCAGCGCCTCCGGGTCGACGCCCGCGCGCTCCAGCGCCTCCCAGGCGACCTCCAGCAGCAGCCGCTGACCGGGGTCCATGGCGGTGGCCTCGCTCGGGCTGATGTCGAAGAACGCCGCGTCGAACTCGTCGGCGCCCGGCAGGCCCGCGCTCCTCGGGGCGCCCTCGGCGTCGAGCAGCTCGGCGACGTCCCAACCGTGCCGCGCCTCGGTCCCGCCGCACAGCACCAGGTCCCACAGGTCGTCCGGGGTCTCGACGCCGCCGGGGAGGCGGCACGCCATGCCGATCACGACCACCGGGTCGTCGGCCGGGGGAGCGGGGGGACGCTCGACGACCTCCACCCGTGGTTCCGGCTCCGCGTCGACCTCCGGTTCCGGGTCTTCCTCGATCGGAAGCGCCTGCGATGCTTGGGCTTCGACGAACGGCGCGCGCGGCGGCGGGGCCTCGTCCAGCGCCACCAGGACCGTGTGCGGGGTCGTTCGGGCGGTCTCCAGCAGCTCCGGCACCCGCGCCGGGTCGTCCAGGCCGATTGCCTGCGCGGGCAGCCCCAACCCCCTGCGGTGCACGGCCAGCGCCTCCAGGAACGCCGCCACCGCCGCGTCCGCCTGCCCGGTCGGGCGCGCCGACGGCAGCAGCAGGAAGAAGTCCAGGTCGCGGTGCCGGGTCACCTCGTGCAGCGCCCAGGCGGTCCCGGTCGCCGAGCGCAGCGCCGCCGACACGTCCGCCACCGGGCGCGGCGCGTGCACGACCCCGGTGGGGCGGTGCGCGTCCACCAGCCTGGCCAGCGCCCGCGCGTCGTCCGGGTCGCCCGCCTCCACGGTGACCGCCGCGCCGTGCCCCTCCAGCTCCCGCCGCAGCTCCCACGCGTCGTGGACGCGGCCCACCAGCACCAGGTGGTCGTGGTGCGGGGCCAGGTGCCCGGCCACCGCCGCGCCCAGGCCCTCGGTGCCGCCGACCACCAGCACCGTGCCGCGCCTGGCGCGCGCCGGGGCGGTCAGCACGACCTTGCCGGTGTGCCCGCCGGTCGCCAGGTGCCGCAGCGCCTCACCGGCGTGCCGCAGCTCCCACGCGCGCAGCGGCAGCGGCTCCACCCCGTCCGACAGCAGCCGGGCGAACACCGCGACCAGCACGTCCGGGTCCACCCCGGCCAGGTCGAACCCGCGCCACCTCGGGTCCTCGCGCGGGCCGCCGCCGCCCACGTCCACCAGCAGGCCGGTCGGGGACAGCAGCGCCAGCGACGCCGTCGCGATCTCCGCGTCGCCGCCCAGCACCACGTCCACCTGCGGGAACCGGTCCAGGAAACCCAGGTCGCGCGAGGACGCCACCCGCTCCGGCGGCACGCCCATCGCGTGCAGCGCGGGCCACTTGTCCGGGTGCGCGGTCGCGAACACCTCCGCGCCCGCCCGGTGCAGCAGGTGCACCGCGGCCGTCCCGACCCCGCCCGCCGCGCGGTGCACCAGCACCCGCTGGCCCGGCCGGACGCCCGCGAGGTGGTGCAGCGCGCAGTGCGCGGTCAGGAACGCCGACGGCACCGACGCGGCCTCGGCGAACGACCAGCCGTGCGGCACGTGCGCCAGCAGCCGGTGGTCGGCCGTCGCGATCGGGCCTAGGCAGCCGTCGACCAGCCCGAACACCGGATCGCCCACCCGGAACCCGAACACGTCCTCGGCCGTGCCGGTCACCACGCCCGCCGCCTCGCGGCCCAGCGCCGTGCCGACCGGGGCGGTGCGCGCGGCGTGCACGTCCCGCAGCCCCAGACCCGCCGCGCGCACCGCGATCCGCACCTCGCCGGGCGCGAGCGGGCGCAGCGGTCGGGCCACCGGGCCGACCCCGTCGACCAGGCCCGGCTCCACGACCTCCAGGCGCCACGGGCGCACCGGTTCCGGGTGGAGGTCGGCGGGGAGCAGTTCGGGGACCAACGCGATCGTGCCGCGCAGGGCGATCTCGGGCTCGTCGAGGGGGAGCACGGGCGCGAGGTCGCCGTCGCCGTCGACCAGCGCGACCCGGTCCGGGTGCTGCTCCCGGACCGCGCGCAGCAGGCCCCAGAGGGCGGCGGCGGTCGGGTTGGGCAGCTCGCCCGGCAGGGCGGCGACGGCGCCGAGGGTGCGGACGACCAGGCGCGCGGTCGGGTCGCCCGCGAGGCGGGCGAGCACGCGCTCGGCGACCAGCTTCGGGACGGGGGAGGGCTCGCGGTGGTCGAGCACGACGGTGGTGAGGGGCGGGGTGGTGGGGGGCGGGGTGGTGGGCGCGGTGGTTCGAGCCTGGATGCCGGAGTGCGGGGTTCCTCGCGTGCCGCCCTGGCGCGCGCCTGCTCGCGGCGGGGTGTCGTGGTGCGCTGCGATCCTGGTCCAGCTCCGCGTGAACAGCCCGCTCGCCGCGCCGCCCTGGAACTCGACCTGGTCGACTTCGAGCACCGGTCGCCCGTCCTGGTCGCACGCGGTGATCCGAACCGAGTCCCGCCCGATCCGCTCGACCCGCGCCCGCAACCCCGTGCCCCCACCCCGGTGCAACCGCACCCCGGACCAGCGCAGGGCCAGCGGTGGCGTGGACCCGTCCAGCAGCACCGCCTGGAGCACCGGGTCGAGCAGCGCCGGGTGCACCCGCCACGCGGTTCCGGGCACCCCGTCCGGCTCCACCTCGACGTGCAGCACCCGCCCGTCCTGCCACACCCCGCGCAACCCCCGGAACGCCGGACCACACCACACACCCCTGGCCGCGAGGACGTCGTCGGCGTCGGTGAGGTCCACCGGTGTTCCGGGCGGAAGGGCGGTGGCCGAACCCTTGGGCCGCTGGTCAGCGACGGTGCCTTCCCCGGACGGGTGATCTTCGGATTGGTGCTCGCCGGGTAGGTGCGCAGGGGGGTCGGCGTCACTAATCTTGGAAGCAACCGCCACGTGGTCGTACGAGGCGGGATCACTGCCCGAGCCGCTCCCGAGGAGCGCCGGCTCGGTGACGCCTTCGCTGGCTGCGGCACCCTCGTGCGCCGCGTCGGGGTCAACGTCGGCGGTCGCCACGTCGGCGGTCACCAGGGTGGCGGTCGCCAGGGTGGCGCGCATCGGGCTGGTCGGGGTCGGGTCGGTGCTCACCGCGCCGGTGGTCGGCGTGCTGGTGTTCACCGAGCTAGTGGTCGGCGTGCCGGTGGTCGCTGGGTCGGTAGTAGCCAGGCTGTCGGTCGCTGTCCTGCTTGCCTCGTCGTCGGCCCCAGCCTCAGCGCTGTCGGTGGTGACGCTGCCAGTCGCAGCGCTGCCCACGCCGGTGCTGCCTCCGGGGTCGCTGCCTGCGTTGGTGTCACCTGCGCTGGTGCTGTCTGCGGTGGCAGTGCTGCTGGTTGTTGTGCTGTCAGTTGTCGTGTGGTCGAGCGTTGCGCTTTCCGGTGCTGCGCTTTCCGGTGCTGCGCTGTGTGGTGCTGCGCTGTGGAGCGCTGTGCCGGTGGAGGAGGTGGTGTCGTTCGGTGTAGTTGCCGTGCTTGTGCTTGTGCTTGTGGTTTTTGTTGCTGCTATTGCTGTTGCTTGGGTGTTGAGGAGGGCGGTGGCGTGGGGGAGCCAGTCGGCTGATTCGCGCACGTGCAGCACCAGGGTGCCGTTGTGCGGGTTGGCGGTCAGGCGCAGTGCGGTGCGGCCGGTGAGCGGGAGTGGTTCGTGCAGGAGGAGTTCTGCCAGTTCCGCGTCCAGCACTGCCGCTACGTGCAGGGCCATGTCCAGCACGGCCGCGCTCGGCAGCACCGGCACGCCGCCCACCTCGTGGTCGGCCAGCCAGGGGTGGGCCTGCGCGGACAGCACGCCGGTGAACACGATCTCGCCTGAGCTGGGCACGTCGACGCGCGCGGTCAGCAGCGGGTGGCCGCCGGGTTCCACGCCCAGGTCGCCCGGTGCCGCACCGGTGTCGGGGGCGGGCCAGTAGCAGCGGCGCTGGAACGGGTAGCCGGGCAACGGCACGCGGCGTGCTGCGGGCAGCAGGTCGGTCCAGCGCACCGCGCGCCCGGCCTCGTGCGCGCGGGCCAGGCCGGTGAGGAAGTCCGCGACGCCGTCCGCGCCGGGACGTGTGGTCGGCAGCGCGGTGATCGCGCCGTGCCTGCGCCGCGCCCACTCCAGCGCGTCGTGGAACCGCACCGGTTGTCGCAGCTGCCGTGCCCAGTAGCCCGCGGTGGCGAACCCGTCCACGGGCCTGCCCTCCAGCGTCGACACCACCGACAGCGAGCACTGCCTCGGGTGCAGCCCGGTCGCCACGATCGCCAGCTCCACGGCGACCGTGTCGCAGTGGTGCGAGTGGAACGCGCCGCCGGTGCGCAGCACGTTCGCCTGCCGTCCACGCGCACGCCAGTGGTCGACCAGCGACAGCACCGCGCCGGGATCGCCGGACACCACGGCGCTGTCGGGCGAGTTCACCGAGGCCAGGCACACGCCGTCGCCGAGCAGCGGCTCCAGCTCCTCCTCGGTGGCCTCCACCGAGGCCATGAGCCCGTCCGGCAGCAGCGCCACCGCGAGCCGGGCGTGCGCGTCGAGCAGCGCGAGCGCGTCGGCCAGGTCCAGCGCGCCCGCGAGGTGCGCGGCGGCGACCTCACCGACCGAGTGCCCGACGAGGTGGTCGGGGGTGACGCCGTGGTGCTCGTACAACCGGAACAGGGCGACGTGGAACGCGAACAGCGCCCGCTGCGCCACCTCGACCCGGTCCAACTCCTCGGACGGCCCGTGGAAGGCGATCTCGGTGACCTCCGGCGGGCACACCGAGTCCCAGGCGCGCGCGAACACCGGGAACGCGGCGTGCAGGTCACGCCCCATGCCGACGTGCTGCGCCCCCTGCCCGGACAGCGGCAGCACCACCCCGGCACCCCGACCAGCCACAACCTCATCCAACTGCCCGACCAGCTCATCCCGATCCCGCCCGAGCAGCACCGCCCGGTGCGAGAACCCGCTGCGCGTCACCAGACTGACCGCCACCTCGGCCGCAGAAGCCTCCGGGTGCGCGACCAGGTGCGCCCGCAACCGAAGCCCGTGCGCCCGCAGCGCTTCCGGCGACTTCGCCGACAACACCCAAGGCGTCAACGGCAACCCAGCCCCACCGGCAGGCACGTCAATGACGGGCGGCTGTTCCAGGATCAGATGAACATCCGTGCCGAACCGCCCAAGCGACGACACCCCAACCCGCCTCGGCTCCGCCCACGGAACCGGCTCGACGAGCGGCACGAGCGCTGACTCGGACACCCCAGCAAATGGAAAACCAGAGCCAGACCCAGGCCCAGAGCCAGACCCAGACCCAGAGCCAGACCCAGGCCCAGAGCCAGACCCAGACCCAGGCCCAGAGCCAGACCCAGGCCCAGAGCCAGACCCAGAGCCAGACCCAGGCCCGGTCTCGGTCTCGGTCTCGGACCTGGTGCCAGTCCCAGTTCCGAACCCCGCCCCCGCCCCCGCCCCCGCCCCGGACCTGAACCCTGTACCCGAGCCTGTCCCAGCCCCGGTCATGGAGCCGGGGCGAGCCTCGGCCCTGATTCCGGTTTCGGTTCCTGAGGCACCATTCGCCCCTGGCCTGAGTTCGGCGGTGGGTTCGGGTGACGCCCTCGGCGTGGGAGCGCTCTCACCTGTGGAAGTGGATGCGGGTGTCGGGGTGTGAGTGGGTGTGGTTGCCGGGGATAGGTGCGGGGTTTGGGGGAGTGTGCCGTGGCGTAGGGCTTCCACCAGTTTCACCAGTGCGGCGGCGCCTGATGCTGCTCCGGTGTGGCCGGTGGTGGAGTGGAGTGCGCCCAGGTGGACCGGGTGGGGGTTTGTGCCGTAGACGGCGTGCAGTGCGGTGAACTCGGTTTCGTCTTCGGGTGGGGTTCCTGTGCCGTGCGCTTCCACGGCGTTGATCTCGGTCGGGTCCAGGCCCGCTTGGGACAGTGCGCGGCGGATCAAGCGCTCTTGTGCGGTGGAGGGAGTTGCTTGGGGGGTGGACGTGCCTACGGCGCTTCCGCGGATCACCGCCAGCACCGGGTGTCCTGCTGCCAGGGCGTCGGACAGGCGTTCCAGGACCAGTACCGCGACGCCCTCGGACCACCCGGTGTCGTCGGGGCGTTCGGAGAACGGCTTGTGCTTCGGGGCGTCGACCTGCCGCTCGGTGGCCTCGGGGGTGGTCAGCACCTCCACGCCGCCCACCAGCGCCAGTTCGGACTCGCCCGAGCGCAGCGACTCGCTCGCCAGGTGCACCGCCACCAGCGACGACGAGCACGCCGTCGTCACGGTCACCGCCGGGCCGACCAGGCCCAGGGCTTGGGCGACCCGGCCGGACGTCGCGCTCGGGCATCCGCCTGGCGCGTCGGTGTGGTCGGCGCCGGTGCCCACGAACGTGCCGGTTGTGCTGTCGCGCAACGAGGTCGGGTCGATGCCCGCGTCCTCCAGGGCCTCCCAGGTGGTTTCCAGCAGGAGGCGTTGGCGGGGATCGGTCGCCAGGGCCTCGCTCGGGCTCAGGCCGAAGAACGCGGCGTCGAACTCGCCCGCGCCGTCCAGGTAGCCACCCGGACCACCGCTCTCCCAGCCCCGGTCCGCCGGGGGGAGCGGGACGATCGCGTCGTCGCCCTCGGACAGCAGCGTCCACAGCGCCCCCGGCGAGTCCACCCCGCCCGGCAAGCGGCAGGCCGTTCCCACGATGGCGACCGGCTCCACGCCGGGAACATCAAAAACACCGCTATCGGGAACAGGGGGAGTGATGAACTCGGAAGGGAGAGCCGGAGGGGGTTCAGGGGGTTCCTGCTCGGACGTGGTCGGGGAAGTGTCGTCAGGCTCAGGCTCGTGCTCGGCTTCGGAGACCTCATCCGGTTCGTGCTCGGGCTCGGGTTCGGGCTCGGCGGGTTCGGCCGGGGCGGGCTCGGCCTCCGCCTCCTCGTTCGCCTCCTCGTTCGCCTTCGAGTCATCCAGGTCATCCAGGTCGTCCAGGCTGAACCTGATCGTGTCCGCGTCGGCCGGGACCCCCACCGGTGCGAAGAAGTCCGTCGCCTCCGGGTCCCCCGGCTGCTCCTCCTCACCCGCCCAGCAGTTCTCCCGCTGGAACGGGTAAGTCGGCAGCGTCACCCGGCGCGCGTGCGGCACCAGCCCGCGCCAGTCCACCGGCAGACCGCCGGTGTGCGCCCGCGCCAGCCAGTTCAGCAGCGCCGACGGCCCGTTCGCCGTCGACGGGATCGGGAGCAGGGACGGGTCGTGGGTGTGCAGCCACGTCGTCGCCCGGTGGAACAGCACCGGGGCCCGCAGCTGCCTCGCCCAGTAGCCGGGGGTCGTGATCTCGTCGGTCGGCTCGCCCAGCACGGTCGACACCACCGGCACCCGCGGCGCCCGGAACGTCAGGGTCGCCGCCACCGCCGCCAGTTCCGGCGCCATCGGGTCGCAGTGGTGCGAGTGGAACGCCCCGCGCGTGCGCAGCCTGCCCGCGTCCACGCCCGCCCGCCGCCAGCGCGCCACCACCTCGTCGACCGCCGCGCCGTCCCCGGACACCACGGTGGCGTCCGCCGTGTTCACCGCCGCCACGTCCACGCCCGGCACGTCCCGCAGCGCCGCCGCGACCTCGGCGGCCCCGGCGCGGACCTCCGCCATCGCGCCGTCGGCGGGCAGCTCGCGCAGCAGCGCGGCCCGCGCGCGCACCAGGGTCGCCGCGTCCCGCAGGTCCAGCACCCCGGCCAGGTGGGCCGCGGCGACCTCGCCGACCGAGTGGCCGACCAGGAAGCTCGGCCGCACCCCGTGCGCGGCCAGCAGCGCGGCCAGGGCCACCTGGAACGCGAACAGCGCGGGCTGCGCCACCTCGGTGCGGTCCAGCTCCTCCTGCGAGCCCTCGAACACCACCTCGCTCAGCGCCGGGTCCAGGTGCGCGCACGCCTCGTCCCACGCGCGCGCGAACACCGGGAACGAGGCGTGCAGCAGCCTGCCCATGCCGACCCGCTGGCTGCCCTGCCCGGACAGCAGCAGCACCGCGCCCGACCACCGCGGCTCCTCGGTGATGCCGCCGAGGCCGTGCAGCAGCTCCTCGCGGGTCGCGCCGACCACGGCGGCCCGGTGCGCGAACGCGGTCCGGCCGCGCGCCAGGGTGTGCGCGACGTCCGACGGCGTCCAGTCCGGCTCGCCCAGCAGGTGGTCGGCCAGCCGCGCGGCCTGCTCGCGCAGCGCCTCGCGGCTCGCCCCGGACAGCAGCCACGGCACCACCGGCTCGCCCGGCGGCTCGGGGACCGGGGTGCGGGCGGGGGCCTCGCCGAGCACCAGGTGGCAGTGCGTGCCCCCGTCGCCGAACGCGCTCACACCCGCGACCAGCTCACCGCCCCACCCGCCGTGCCACTGCGTCAGCGAGGTCTGCACGCGCAGGTTCAGCAGGCCCAGGTCGACCGCCGGGTTCGGCTCCCGGAAGTGCAGGCTCGGCGGCAGCTCGCGGCGCCGGATCGCCAGCGCCGCCTTCAGCAGGCCGACCGCGCCCGCCGCGCTCCCCAGGTGCCCCACGTTCGTCGTGGCCGACCCGACCGGCAGCGGCGAGCCGGGCGGGCGGGCCGCGCCCAGCACCGAGCCGAGCGCCAGCGCCTCCGCCGCGTCGCCCGCGCGGCTGCCCGAGCCGTGCAGCTCCACGTACCCGACCACCGCCGGGTCGACGCCCGCCGCCCGGTACGCCGCGCGCAGCACCTCCCGCTGACCGGCGGGGTCCGGACCGCCGGACGCGCCGTCGTCGGTGATCGCGCCGCCGAGGACCAGGCAGTGCACGTCGTCGCCGTCCGCGAGCGCGGTGGCCAGGTGCTTGAGCACCAGCACGACCCCGCCCTCGCCCCGGCCGGGGCCGTTCGCGGACGCGTCGAGCACCCGGCAGCGCCCGTCCGGGGACGACCCGCCGGACCCGGCCGCCCAGTCCGGCCCCAGCATCAGGTCGACCCCGCCCGCCAGCGCCACCGCCGACTCGCCCGAGCGCAGCGACTCGCACGC
Source organism: Actinosynnema mirum DSM 43827 (assembly GCF_000023245.1). Lineage (GTDB taxonomy): Bacteria > Actinomycetota > Actinomycetes > Mycobacteriales > Pseudonocardiaceae > Actinosynnema > Actinosynnema mirum. The sequence continues at coordinate 4,703,401 of NC_013093.1, read as the reverse complement.
CAGCTGCACCGCGACCAGCGACGACGACTGCGCGGTGTCCACGACCAGGCTCGGCCCGCGCAGCCCGAACGCGTGCGCCACCAGGTCGGCGACCACCGCGCCCTGCCCGTCGTCGTCGGCGGTCACGCCCAGGAACACGCCGACGCCCGCGCCCGCGAGCGCGCCGGGCACCGTGCCGCTGTCCTCCAGCGCCTCCCAGACCAGTTCGAGGGCGAGCCGCTGCCTCGGGTCCATCGCGCCCGCCTCGCGCTCGGAGACGCCGAAGAAGGCCGCGTCGAACTCGTCCACCCCCTCCAGCGCGCCGCCGCGCGCGCCCGGACCCCACCGGTCGGCGGGCGCGGCCCCGGTCGCGTCCGCGCCCGCGCGCAGCAACCGCCAGAAGGCGCGCGGGTCGGCGGCGCCCGGCAGGCGGCAGGACGCGCCGACGACGGCGATCGCGTGCTCGGCCCGGCCCTCGGCCGAGGCGTCCCACGGGGTCGGTGCGCGGTCTGGTTCGGGCAGCAAGGTGCGACTCTCCGGCTCGTCCTGGGCTGGTCCCGCGCTGGGGCTCCTGGGGGCGGGAGCGGCGCGGCAGGCGCTGGAACGGGTCAGCGCCCGCCCGCGCCGTACCGCCGGGATGGTTGTGTCCGCCCACGGGGACGCGCAACCGAGCGGGGAGCGGTTGACCGGATCGGCTGACACACGGGCGGGTTTTGCTGTGTGGCTGCCCGGTGTCGCGGCCCCGGTCTGGTACCGCCGAGCCCCTGTCCGCAGTGTCCGGATCGCGCCGCCGGTCCGGGTGGGGCGGACCCGTCGCGCCGCACTACACCTGCCCCGGCGGGCGCGCACGTCCCTTCGGGCCGGGCCGAAAACATTGTCCGGTGATCACGGCCGGGGGGAACCTGGGAGCGCGGGCAACCGGGGGCGCCCGGTCGGGGGCGGGGGCGGATCCAGGGGGCGGTCCCACGACCGCCGGGGGTGTTCCGACCTGCCTGCTCCGGGCTCGTGCCGTCCGGGTGGCCTGCGGATGGGGGAGCCTGCCCGCCACCGGGCGCGTCCGGGTTCCGGGCGCGCCCGGTGGGCTTCCCGCAGGACGCGCGGCCGGGCCTTTTTCACAGGCCGCGCGACGCGGGGGCCGGTCATCGCGCCCACCGCGCGCGGTGACGTCCGCACGGCTGAACAGCTGTTCAGGCGTGCGCGCGGACCTCGCGCCTTCCGACGGCCCGATGCGCCGCCCGCGCGCCGCTCGGGCCGGCAGCCGCCCCGCCGCCTCCCGGTGGCGCAGTCCGCGTTCCCACGCCCCCCGGCCCGCGTCGCTGCCCGACCGGCGGTCCGCGCTGGGCCGTCCGGGGGAGCGCACGACCCGACCGCGCCGCCGTGCTCCCCGGTCTGGCGGTGCTGCGCGCCGCCCTGCGCGAGTTGGATGGGGACCGTCCCGCCGGGGGCGCGGCCCCCCGAGCGGTCGGCGGGCCGGGGGGCCGGCTGAGGAGGACCGGTGCGCATCCTGGTGGTCGGGGCCAATGGCAGGCTTGGGCGGCGCGTGGTGGCGCGGGCGCTGGAGGTCGGGCACGAGGTGACCGCGTTCGCCCGCCGGGCCGACGGGCTGCCCGCCGACCCCGCGCTCGCGGTCCGGGTCGGCGCGGTCGCCGAGTGGCCCGCCGAGGTCAGGGCCGCCGTCTCCGGGCAGGACGCGGTGATCGCCGCGCTGGGCGCACCGCCGTGGAACGTCCGGCGGCGCGGACCCGCGGCCGTCGCGTCCGCCGTGGCGAACCTGGTGGTCGCGATGTGCGCGGAGGGGGTGCGGCGGATCGCCGTGCCGGTCGCCTGGGGCGCGGGCGTCAGCCGGGTGGCGGCCTCGCCGGTCCTGCGCGTGCTCGCCGCCACGGTGGTCCGCCGCGACTACCGGGACTACGGGGCGGCCGAGCGGGTGCTGACCACCTCCGAGCTGGACTGGACCCTCGCCTACCTGGGCGCCCTCACCGATCGCGGCGCGTCCGGGTGGCGGGCCAGCACCGACATCGGGCGACCGCGCGCGCTGGGCCTGTCGCGCTCGGCGGCGGCGGAGTTCCTGGTGTCGGTGGTGGAGCGGGACGACCTGGCGCGGCGGCGCGTCGTGCTGCACGGAGCGGCGCGGTGACCGGCGACGCGGGCGGCTACCCGTGCGGCGTGGACCGGCCCGGCTTCTGGAGCGCGGACCGGCCCGGCGCGTGGAGCGCCGACCAACCGGGCATCTGCAGCGACCGTCCGGGCTTCTGGCGCGCCGATCTGCTCGGGGTGTGGCTGCTCGACCAGCCGGGCGCCCTGCGGCGGCAACCGCCCGGCATCTGGCGCGTCGACCAGCCCGGTTTCTGGAGCTCCCACCGGGCGGGGGTCCGGAACGCGCTGCGGACGGCGGTGCGGGCGGTGATCCGGAGCTCCACCAGGGCGGCCGTGCGGGGCGTCGACCCGCACGGGGAACCCGGCAGACCCGGCCCGCCGCCGGGTGGTGGCGGGGAGGGGGACGTGGATCTTTCCGAGCGGCCGGTCGGCGACCCGTGCGGCGTGGACCGGCCCGGCGTGGACCGGCCCGGCGACCGGAGCGTTGACGGGTCCGGTGCGGGGGAGCCCGGCGGGCAGGCCGCCCGGCCCGATCCCGCGCGCCGCGCCGACCGGACCGGCGCGCGGAACCCCGGCTGGTCACCCGGCCGCCCTTCTCCCCGCGGCGTGGAGCGGCCCGGCGCGTGGGGCGCCGAGCAGGGGGACGCGGACGACCCGGTGGCCGACCGCGTCGTGGTGATCACCGGGGCCAGCTCCGGGCTCGGCGCGGCGGCGGCCCGGCGCTTCCACGCGCTCGGCGCGCGCGTCGTGCCCGTCGGCCGCTCGCCCGAGCGCACCGCCGCCCTCGCCGCCGAGCTGGGCGTCACCGGGCACGTGGTCGACTTCAGCAGCCTCGCCACCGTCCGCGCCCTCGCCGACGACCTGCTCGCGAAGCTGTCCAGGATCGACGTCCTCGCCGCCAACGCGGGCGGCATCCCCGACCGCACCGGGCCCACCGTCGACCGCGTCGACCCGGTGCTCCAGGTCAACGCGCTCGGCCCGTGGCTGCTCAACGCCCTGCTGCTGCCCGCGCTGTCGGGCGGCCGGATCGTCGCCACCTCCTCGCGGGCGCACCGGAGCGCCTCGCTCGCGGTGTCCGAGGTGGACGGGCTGCCGGTCGGCGCGCGCCCGCTCGGCGCGTACGCCGACTACGGCCGCGCCAAGCTCGTGTCCGGCATCCTGCTGCGCGAGCTGGGCCGCAGGAACCCCGGACTGCCCGTCGCCGACTTCCACCCCGGCGTCATGGCCACCGGCTTCGCCCGGCACCTCGGCGCGTCCGGCGCGCTGTTCACGCTCCTGGCCCGGCCGCTGCTGGTGCGCCCGGAGACCGCCGCCGACCAGCTCGTGCGCATCGCGGCCCGCGCCCGCGCCACCGGCTACCACGTCGGCGACCGCCCGGCCCCCGGCTCGCCGCAGCTCGACGACCCGGTGCTCGGCGCGCTGGTCTGGGACATGGCGGTGAAGGCCACCGGTCACCGCTGACGCCCGGCTCGGCGGCTGCTCGGCGGTCGCGCCCGATCGCCGGGCCGTTTCCGCTCATCGCCTGGCCGGGTGTCACTGGAAGTGATGATCTTTCGCCTTCTCCGGCCGTCGTGGGCCGCGCCCCGTCCTACGCTCCGCAACCGTGTTCCAGCCTCCCGACACCTCAGCGCCGCAGCCCCTCGCCCCCACCGGAGGCGACGGGGCGAGAGCCCGGCGCTGGTCGTTCGAGACGAGGCAGGTCCACGCGGGCGCGGCGCCCGACCCGGCCACCGGGGCCCGCGCCACCCCGATCTACCAGACCACCTCGTTCACGTTCGCCGACTCCGCGCACGCCGCCGACGTCTGCGCCCTGCGCGACCTGGACTCGCACGCCTACAGCCGGATCGGCAACCCCACGACCGCCGTCGCCGAGGCGCGGCTGGCCGACCTGGAGGGCGGGGTCGCGGCCGTCGCGCTCGCCAGCGGCCAGGCGGCGATCACCCTGGCGCTGCTCAACCTCGCCCGCACCGGCGACCACGTCGTCGCCTCCGCCGCCCTCTACGGCGGAACGCGGGTGCTGCTCGCCCACACGTTCACCGAGCTGGGCATCGGCGTCGACTTCGTGGCCGACGCCGACGACCCGGCCGCGTGGCGGGCGGCCGTGCGGCCCAACACCAGGGCGTTCTTCGCCGAGGTGGTCGGCAACCCGCTCGGCAACGTGCTGGACCTGCGCGCGGTCGCGGACGTCGCGCACGAGGCGGGCGTGCCGCTGGTGGTGGACAACACCGTGCCGACGCCATACCTGTGCAGGCCGCTGGAGCACGGGGCCGACGTGGTGGTGCACTCGACCACGAAGTTCCTGGCCGGGCACGGCAGCAGCGTCGGCGGCGCGGTCGTGGACGGCGGGCGGTTCGACTACGCCGCCGACCCCGACCGGTGGCCGCAGTTCACCGAGCCCGACCCCGGCTACCGGGGCGTGGTGTTCGCGGCGGACTTCGGCGAGTTGGCGTACGCGCTGCGGCTGCGGGCCAGGCTGGCGCGCGACCTGGGGCCCGCCGCGTCGCCGTTCAACAGCTTCCTGCTGCTGCAGGGGATCGAGACGCTGTCGCTGCGGGTGGAGCGGCACGTGGCCAACGCGGGGGTCGTGGCGCGCTGGCTGGCCGGGCGGCCCGAGGTCGCGCGGGTGCACTACGCGGGGCTGCCCGACGACCCGTGGCACGCGGCCGGACAGCGCTACCTGCCGCTCGGGGTGGGCGCGGTGGTGGCGTTCGAGCTGGTGGGCGGGCTGGAGGCGGGGCGGCGGCTGGTGGACCGGGTGCGGTTGTTCAGCCACCTGGCGAACATCGGGGACGTGCGCAGCCTGATCATCCACCCGGCGTCGACCACGCACGCGCAGCTCGAACCCGCGGAGCAGGTCGCTGCGGGGGTGACGGCGGGGCTGGTGCGGCTGTCGGTGGGGTTGGAGGGGGTCGCGGACCTGGTGGCGGACCTGGAGCAGGCGCTCGGGGACGGGTGACGTCGCCGCGCTGACGGGGGTCCGCGGCTGAGCGCGGGGCGGGGCTCCCTGGAACCCGCCCCGCGCTCAGCCGCGGGTGGTCGCGCGGCCCGGTTCGCCGCCGGGGGCGCGCGCCCCGCTCCGGTCCGCGCGGTCGGCGTGCCGCGCGGGACCGCGCCGGCCGGGCCGCTGTCCCGGCCTCGCGCGGTCGCCCGGACTAGACCGCCGCGCGGGCGTGGCGCCTGGCCGCCGCCACGGTCTGCTCCAGCAGCAGCGCGATCGTCATCGGGCCCACACCGCCCGGCACCGGGGTCAGCCAGGACGCGCGCTCGGCCGCGCCCGCCTGGTCCACGTCGCCGATGCCGCCGGGGTGGTAGCCCGCGTCCACGACCACCGCGCCCGGCTTGATCCACTCGCCGCGCACCAGCTCCGGCTTGCCCACCGCGGCCACCACTAGGTCGGCGCGGGCCACGTGGTCCGCGAGGTCCTTCGTGCGGGAGTGGCAGGTGGTGACCGTGGCGTCGCGGGCCAGCAGCAGCGCGCTCACCGGCTTGCCCAGGATCGGGCTGCGACCGACCACGACCGCGTGCATCCCGGCCGGGTCGACGCCGTTGACGTCCAGCAGCCGCAGGATGCCGCCGGGCGTGCACGAGTGGAAGCCCGGCTCGCCGAACGCCATCGCCGCGTAGGAGGCCATGGTCACGCCGTCCACGTCCTTGGCGGGCGCGATCGCCTCGAACGCGGCCCGCTCGTCGACGTGCGACGGGACCGGGTGCTGGAGCAGGATGCCGTCCACGGCGGGGTCCTGCGACAGCTCGGTGATCCTGGCGACCAGCTCGGCCGTGGTGGTCGACGCGGGCAGCTCCACCGCGCGCGAGTCGATGCCGACCCTGCGGCAGCGGGAGCGCTTCATGCGCACGTAGGTCTGCGACGACGGGTCCTCGCCGACCAGGACCGTGGCCAGCAGCGGCGCGCGGCCGTGCTGCTCGGTGAACTCCAGCGCGGCGACCGCGGTGGAGTCGTAGATCGCGTCTGCCGCGGCTGTTCCGTCGAGTGTCCGAGCGGGCACGGGCACACCCCTGTCATCCGGTGGATGAGGGGCACCCAGGCGGGCGATGCCTGCTCTGCTCGCACTCCCCGGTGGTGACCCACCCTCGCCAGTCGTGCTGCGCCATCGTAACCCCTCGGTGTCAAGCCGGTTCACGCCTTGGACGGTTTTGCGCGGGTGGGGCGGGCGTTCCTACCGTGGGTCGACGCAGCGGGAACGGGAGGGCAGCGCCGTGCGACTGGTGGTCACGATCAGCTTGGAGGTCGAGCCGGACGAGGTCGGGCCGGCCACGTCGCGGGTCGCGGACGCCTTGCGCGACAACGGGATCGCGGTGCACGGGGTGGGCGGCCTCCCGCTGCCCGCGCCGCCCCGGCCGTTCCCGCCCGCGCGGCCGGACGTGGAGCTGCTGGTGCTGCCGGACTCCCGGCGGGTGCTGCACCTGGGGCGCGCGCTGCCGCTGAGCAGGCGCGAGTTCGACCTGCTGCTGTTCCTGTGCGAGCACCCGGACCGGGTGCACGGCAGGCGGGAGCTGATCACCAGGGTGTGGGGCGGGGACGGGAGCCGGGGCACCAGGACGGTGGACGTGCACGTGCGGCGGTTGCGGCACAAGCTCGGCAGCGCGGCCGGGGTGATCGCCACGGTGCGCGGGGCCGGGTACCTGGTGGAGGCGGGGGAGCGGGTGCTGGTGCACCGGGCGGGTGAGCCGGGGGAGTTGTTGGTGGGCAACGGGTAGCGGTTGTCCACTGTGGACTGAGCTGTGCTGTGGTCGGTGCGCTGTGCTCAGTGCGCGTCGAGGAAGTCCGCGACCAGCGGGCCGGTCTCGTGGTGGAACTCCTCGAAGTACGCGTGCCGCGCGCCCTCGACCAGGTGCAGGCGGGTGTCCGGGATGCGCTTCGCGAGCAGCGGGGCGTTCGCGGTCGGGTTGAACTCGTCGTCGGTGCCGTGGACCACCAGCGTCGGGGCGGTGATCGACGGCAGGGCGTCCCAGGAGTTGTGGTTGCCGCTGGCGAGGAGGTGGCCCTTGCGGGCGTGCGGGGGCATGTCCGGGTCGCCCAGGGTGGTGAACGGGCCGCCGTGCGTGGTGAACGGCTCGTCGTGGCGCTCCAGCCAGGCCGGGGTGTACATCAGTTCCAGGAGCGCGCGCCGGGCCTTGAGGCGGTCGGGCTGGGCGAGGCTGCGGCGCACCTCGGCGGAGCGCTCGACGCCGTGCGGCGGACCGGGCGAGGTGCACCCCAGCACCAGCCCGCGCACCCGCTCGGGGTGGTCGGCGGCCAACCACTGCGCCACCCGGCCGCCCATGGACGTGCCGTACACGTGGCAGCGGTCGACGCCGAGGTCGTCCAGCACGCTGAGCGCGTCCTCGGCGAACGTGCGCGTGGCGTAACCGCCCTCGGGCTTGCCGCTCAGACCGGTGCCCCGGTGGTCGAGCACGACCGTGGTGAACTCCCGCTCGAAGTCCGGCCGCACCCGATCCCACCAGTGCAGGTTGTTGGCCTGCCCGGAGAGCAGGAGGAGCGGCTCGCCGGAACCGCTGACCTGGTAGTGGAGCTGCACGTCATCGGCTGACCGGGCGAAGGGCACCCGACCACCCTAACCCCCACCCCGCCCGCCAACCGGCCCGCACCACCCACAGCCCCGCTCGCCACCCGGCCCGCCCACCGCATCACCAACTAGCCCGCTCGCCAACCAACCCGCCCAACCGATGAGGGGATCGCGCCGCCAACCGGACTGCGCCGCCAACCGGCCCGCACCGCCAACCGGCCCGCACCGATGAGGGAGCTGCGCCGATGAGGGAGCTGCACCGCCGCCGGACCGCAACGGCGAGGGGACCTGCCTAGGTCGGACCGAGCCGGGACGATCCAGGCCAGGCCGGGCCGGGCCGGGTCGGACCCATGCTGGAACCGGTGGATGCCGTGGCCGGGACGGTGCCGGGCCGGGACGGTGCCGGGCCGAGGCGTTGCCGAGTCTGGGCGTTGCCGGGCGCAGGGCAGCACCCGGTGAACGCTGGGACCGGGGTCTGGATCGGGGTGGCATTGTGTTGGGCCGGTGCCAGGGCCAGGCCGGTGCCAGGGTCAGGGCGGTGCCAGGTTGGCGCCGGACCGGTGCGCGGCGCGTGGGCTAGCGGCGCGGCGCGGGTTCAGTTGTGGGGCATTGTCAGGTGCGCGTCACCTCCGCAGCCAGCCCCGCACCCACACCCGCGCCCGCGCCCGTTCCCGCACCCGCACCCGCACCCGGTCCCGTTCCTGGTCCGGTCGTGTCCGGTGTGGCGCTCGGCGCCGCTGCCTCCGCCGTTGCGCCCGGCGCCGCACCCCTCACCACCGCGCGTGGTCCGGGCAGCCCCGTCAGGGTGAACTCGGTCAGCCCGTGCCTGACGCCGTTGACCTGGAGCTCCACCGCGTGCGTGCCCGCGTGGTGCCGTCGGGTGGTGATCTCGCGGAACGGGTGGCGCTTGGTCAGCAGCGCGCGTTCGCCCGGCTCCAGCACGCGCGTGGTCAGCTTGAACACCTTCGGCGTCCTCGAACCGTCCGCCTTCACGTAGTGCACCGCGTAGTCGATCGCCAGCCGCGCCGCCTCCCGGCCCCGGTTCACCACCTCCGCCGTGAACTCCAACTCGCCCCCGAACCGCACCTCCGCCCTGGTCAGCACCGGGCCGCCCACCTCGACCTCCGCCGCCCCGTACCCCAGCAGCCCCAGCGCCCCCGGATCACCGCGCTTGACCAGGGTGCGCAGCGCGTGCCGCACCAGCCGGGGCGTCGTCGGGGCCGGGGCGGCCAGCCAGCGCCCGGCCACGTCGACCACCAGCGCCGGGTCCAGCCTGCTCACGTCGTTCAGGTGGTTGGCCACCGAGCGGCGCACGTACTCCGACTCGTCCGCGCGCAGCGCCTCCAGGACCGGCAGCGCCCGCCCCGGCTCCGCCGTCAGCCCCGGCACCCGTCTGCCCCACGGCAGGAACGGCCGGGTGCCCTCGCTGGCCAGCCGCCGCACGTGCTCGTCCGGCGACGCCGTCCACGCCAGCGCCACCTCCAGGGTCGTGCCCAGGTCGGCCAGCAGGAACGTGCGCAGCGCGAACTCGCCGGTCAGCCGCCCGGTCAGGGCCGCCAGCACGGCCAAGCCCTCCCGGACGCGGCCGGTCGACGCGGCGCGCGCCGCCAGCGCCTCGGACAGCGGCCACACCGCCCAGCCGCCGAAGCCCGGATCGGTCAGCGCCGCCAGCAGCACCGCCTCGAACGCCGACCAGTCCTCCGGCAGGTCGGCCAGCACCGCGTCCGCGACCAGCCTGGTCCGCCCCGCCAGCGCGACGCCGTCCAGCGCGCCCGCGACCCCGGCCACGCGCGGGCAGGGCGTCCCGGCCAGGCGCAGGCGCTCGGCCAGGTCGAGGACGGTCGTGGGGCTCAGGAGCTCATCGGCTGTGGGCACGGAACCCATTGTCCGGAGGGGTCTGACAGTTTTCGGGCGCGCGGGGAGGCGGGCGGCGAGGAACGGGGCAGTTCACCCGTCCGTGGAGCGCGTCACGGCCGGACGCCCTTGATCACCGTGTGTAGCATCCCGCCGCACCGGGTAGCCGTCCACTGCCGTGCAGGCCCAACGAAGGGGAAGTCATGCGCCTCACCCGCCTCCCGCTCGCCGTGCTCGCCGCCGCCGCGCTGGCAGCCGGGTGCACCCCGAGCGACCAGCCCTCCGAGCAGACGGGGGCCGGTGAACCGGTGGGGACCTCCGCCGAGGGCGACGCCGCGTCCACCGACGTGGTCACCGTCCGGGACTCCGGCGTGCTCGCCGTGCCGGAGGACGCGCAGACCGCCTTCACCTACAACCAGGACGCCGCACCGGTGGGCGCGAGCATGGACGTCGAGGTCGCCGAGGAGGACGAGCAGACCACGGTCCGGCTCTCCGTCCAGGGCTTCCAGCAGGACCGGGGCTACGCGGTGCACGCGCACACCCAGCCGTGCGGCAAGACCGGCGCCGACGCCGGGCCGCACTTCCAGCACGAGCAGGACCCGGCCGCCACCCCGGACAAGCCCTCCACCGACCCGGCGTTCGCCAACGCGCGCAACGAGTTCTGGCTCGACCTGACCACCGACGCCCAGGGCACCGGCGAGTCCGAGACCACCGTGCCGTTCGGGTTCACCGACCGGGTGCCCGCGTCGATCGTCGTGCACGAGGCCGAGCACACCATGACCGAGCCGGGCAAGGCGGGCACGGCGGGCGCGCGGCTGGCCTGCCTCACCGTGACCTTCCGCTAGCCCGTTCGCCGAGCCCTCGCCGGAACCCGCCCGAGCCCCGCTGACCACCGGCCGACGCCGGGACAACAGCCGGTGAACTCGGGCGGGTCCCCGAGCGCCCGCCCCTACCTCCGGCGGTGAAGGGGGTGGGCGTCGTGCCCGATCAAGGGTTCTTAACCGAGAACAGCGACAGCCTCCAGGTGCTCACCGGCGTCGTCTCGCTGGTGGGTCACCCTGCCGCTGTCGCTCCTGGGCTGGTGGCTCAAGCGCAAGCAGGTCACCGACCGGGTGCACCTGGACACCCCGGTCGGGATCAACCCGGCCGAGGACACGTCGATGATCGACGTGCGGCTGGTGAACAAGAAGAACGTGGTGGACAAGCCCAGCTTCGCGCTGGTGCGCATCGCCAACACCGGCAACGCCGCCATCCGCACCGAGGACTTCGAGGACGCGCTGACCCCGGAGTTCGGCGGCCTGACCGTGGTGGACGCCGAGATCGTCGAGGGCGACGCCCTGCTCAGGCGGGTCGAGCGCCACCCGCAGTGGCCCAACCCCGGTGGCGCGAAGCTGGTGCTGCCCAAGTCCCCGCTCAACCGCGAGGACCGCATCAAGCTGCTCGTGCTGCTGTCCGGCGAGCCCGACGCCGACCTCGTGGTCACCGGTTCCAGCGCGTTCGCCCCGGTGGTCGAGAAGCTCGCCGAGGCCTGCCGGGACAAGCGCGGTTCCGGCGCGAAGGTCGAGCTGATCGCGAACTCCGCCTACGCGGGCGTGGACTCGCTGGTCGACAGCACCGACGAGCAGCGGCAGCGCATCGCGGTGGTGGTCAACGCCACGACGGGGGCCGGCAGCTGACCACCGAGCAGGTCAGGGAGATCTACCGGTCCGGCACCCGCGCCGCCTTCGAGGAGACGGTGCTGGAGAGGGGGCAACCGGCGCACGACTCCGAGACCGACTGCGAGCCCAAGGGGGACGGGCAGATCTTCTGCGAGAAGGGCGCGACGAACGACCTGCTGGTCGCGGTCGCCACCAAGCAGTGGGCCGTCGGCTACTCGGAGCTGGAAGCGGCGAGGAAGGCGGCCGAGGTCTACCCGCAGCTGCGGATCGTCACCCTGGGCGGGGTCGACCCCGACGACCCCGACACCGCGAAGGACTACCCGTTCCGCGCCAAGGAGTACTTCTACACCAAGGGCAAGCCCGCGGACGGCGCCATCACCCAGGCCTTCATCGAGTGCGCGACCAGCCCCGCCGGGGTGCGGGTCGTCGCGGAGCTGGGGTTCGGGAACCGACCCCGGCCCTGCCGAAGGCACCCGCTCGGCAGTCTTGTCACCGCGACCGCCCCGCACCTACCGTCACCCTGGTAAACGCTTTCCAAGGAGGCGCGAACGATGGCAGCGCGAAGCCTGGGCGTGGTGATGAACGGGGTCACCGGGCGCATGGGGTACCGGCAGCACCTGCTCCGCTCGGTGCTCGCGATCCGCGAGCAGGGCGGCGTCCCGCTCTCCGACGGCTCGCGGGTGCAGCTCGAACCGGTGCTCGTCGGGCGGAACGGGGCCAGGCTCGCGGAGATCGCCGAGCGGCACGGGCTCACCCGGTGGACCACCGACCTGGACTCGGCGCTGTCCGACGACGGCTGCCCGCTGTACTTCGACGCGCAGCTGACCTCGGTGCGCGAGAAGTCCATCGTGCGCGCCCTCGACGCGGGCAGGCACGTCTACACCGAGAAGCCCGTCGCCGAGACCGTCGAGCAGGCGCTTGAGCTCGCCCGGCTCGCCGAGGCTGCCGGGGTGAAGAACGGGGTGGTGCACGACAAGCTCTACCTGCCCGGACTGCTCAAGCTCAAGCGGCTGGTGGACGGCGGGTTCTTCGGGCGGGTGCTGTCGGTGCGCGGCGAGTTCGGCTACTGGGTGTTCGAGGGCGACTGGCAGCCCGCGCAGCGCCCCTCCTGGAACTACCGGGTGGAGGACGGCGGCGGCATCGCCGTGGACATGTTCTGCCACTGGAACTACGTGCTGGAGAACCTGTTCGGCCGCGTGGAGGCGGTCACCGCGCGGGTGGCCACGCACGTCGACCAGCGGGTGGACGAGCGCGGCGAGACCTACGCCGCCACCGCCGACGACGCCGCCTACGCGATCTTCGAGCTGCCGGGCGGGGTGATCGCCCAGGTCAACTCCTCGTGGTGCGTGCGCGTGCACCGGGACGAGCTGGTCGAGTTCCAGGTCGACGGCACGCTCGGCAGCGCCGTCGCCGGGCTGCACCGCTGCGTCGTGCAGTCCCGCGCCACCACGCCCCGGCCGGTGTGGAACCCGGACGTCCCGGAGCCTGCCTCGTTCCGGGACCAGTGGCAGGAGGTCCCGGACAACGCCGAGTTCGACAACGGGTTCAAGGCGCAGTGGGAGCAGTTCGTCCGGCACGTCGTGGAGGACGCCCCGCACCCGTACGACTTCCTGGCCGGGGCGAGGGGCATCCAGCTGGCCCGCGCCGGGCTGCGCTCCTCCGACGAGGGGCGCCGGGTCGAGCTGGAGCGGTTGTGAGCGCGAAGGTCGTCCTGCCCGGCGGGCGGGTCCACGTGCTGCGCGAGCCGGTCGCGCGGGTCGTCTCGGCCGAGCCGTTCCTGACCAGGGTGGCGTTCGCCGCCGCGCACGTGGTCGCGGACCCGTTGGGGGACAACACCCCCGGCGCGCCCGCCGCGATCGACTGGGACGCCACGCTCGCGTTCCGCAGGCACCTGTGGGCGCACGGGCTGGGCGTCGCCGAGGCGATGGACACCGCGCAGCGGGGCATGGGCCTGGACTGGGCCGCCTGCCGCGAGCTGATCCGGCGCAGCGCCGCCGAGGCCGGGCGCGGGCGGATCGCGGCGGGGGCGGGGACCGACCACGCGGACGGGGTGTCCGATGTGGACGGTGTGCTGCGCGCGTACGCCGAGCAGGTCGAGTTCGTGCAGTCCACGGGCGCGCAGGTCGTCGTCATGGCGAGCAGGCAGCTGGCGCGCGTCGCCACGTCGGCGCGCGACTACCGGTGGGTCTACGACCGGCTGCTGCCGCAGGTCGAGCGGCCGGTGATCCTGCACTGGCTGGGCGCCGCGTTCGACCCGAGCCTGGAGGGCTACTGGGGCGGCGCGGACGTCGGTGAGGCCACGGAGGCGTTCCTGGAGCTGGTGCACGAGCACCGGGACCGGGTCGACGGGGTCAAGGTGTCGCTGCTGGACGCCGGGCACGAGCGGGCGCTGCGCGCCGCGCTGCCGGAGGGCGTGCGGCTGTACACCGGCGACGACCACCACTACCCGGAGCTGATCCTGGGCGAGGACGGGCGGGCCAGCGACGCGCTGCTGGGGGTGTTCGCGGCGATCGCGCCCGCCGCGTCGGCGGCGTTGCGCGCCCTGGACGAGGGGGACACCGCGACCTACCTGGCTCAGCTGGAGCCCACGCTGCCGTTGGCGCGGCACGTGTTCGCGCCGCCGACGTTCTACTACAAGACCGGGATCGCGTTCCTGGCCTGGATCAGCGGGTTGCAGCCGGGGTTCACCATGGTCGGCGGGCTGCACAGCGCGCGGTCCGTGCCGCACCTGGTGCAGGCGTTCCGGCACGCGGACGCCGCCGGGCTGCTGCCCGACCCGGAGCTGGCCGCGCACCGGGTGGCGCTGCTGCTCGACGCGGCGGGGGTCGCCCGGTGAACCGGCTCTCGCTCAACCAGAAGACGGTGAACGGGCTCGGGCTGGCGCATGCGGTCGAGGTGTGCGCCAGGTTCGGCATCGGCGCCATCGGGGTGTGGCGGGAGCCGCTGCACGAGTTCGGCGTCGAGCGCGGCGTGGAGCTGGTGCGCGGGTCCGGGTTGCGGGTGTCCTCGCTGTGCCGGGGCGGGTTCTTCACCCGGCCGGACCGGGCCGAGGTGATCGCCGACAACCGGGCCGCGATCGACGAGACCGCCGCGCTGGGGGCCGAGTGCCTGGTGCTGGTGGTCGGCGGGCTGCCCCGGGGGTCCCGCGACCTGGCGGGCGCCCGCGAGCGGGTGCGGTCGGTGCTCGCCGAGCTCGCGCCGTACGCGGCGGACCGGGGCGTGCTGCTGGCGCTGGAGCCCATGCACCCGATCTACTGCGCCGACCGGGGGGTGCTGTCCACCCTCGGGCAGGCGCTCGACCTGGCCGAGGAGCACGAGCCCTCGGTGGTCGGGGTCGTCGTGGACACCTTCCACGTGTGGTGGGACCCGGACCTGGCCGCGCAGGTGGCGCGGGCCCGTGGCCGGATCGCCTCGTTCCAGGTGTGCGACTGGATCACGCCGCTGCCCGCCGACGCGCTGCTCGCGCGCGGGGTCATGGGCGACGGGCACGTGGACTTCCGCGCGGTCGCCGACCTGGTCGTGGCGGCCGGGTACGGGGGCGACGTGGAGGTGGAGATCTTCAACGCCGAGCTCTGGGCGAGCGATGCGGACGAGGCGGTCGCGCTGGTCAGGGACCGGTACGACCGGCACGTCGGGTTGTAGCGGGGGACCGGGCGGTCCACTGTGGAGGGTGCGCGCGGCGTAGTAGGCTGCCGCGCGGACTTCTTCCGGAGGTGGCGGTGACGGCGAGCAGGCCAGGGGGACGGTCGGCGCGGGTGCGCGGTCAGGTGCTGGCCGCGGTGCTGGAGCTGCTGGCCCGCGACGGGCTGCGCGGCCTGCGCTACGAGGAGGTCGCGGAGCTGGCCGGGGTGCACAAGACCAGCGTGTACCGCCGGTGGCCCACGCGCGACGCCCTGGTCGCCGAGGCGTTCTCCGACTTCGCCGAGCGCAACGCCCCCCTGCCCGACACCGGTGACCTGCGCGCGGACCTGGTGGAGTACCTGTGCGCGCTGGGCGCGGTGGCGGGCAGCCCGCAGGGGCGGGCGCTGAACGCGCTGCGGTGGGCCGGGATCAGCGAGGAGGGCGAGCTGCGCGAGCTGCTGCGGGGGGTGTGGACCGGGCGGTTGGAGTCGTTGCAGCGCAGGCTGGACCGCGCGGTGGCGGACGGGCAGCTGCCCTGGGCGGACGCCGAGCTGCTCGACGGGCCGCTCGCCGGGGCGGTGCACCAGCACGCGCGGTTGGGCGGGGAGTTCACCCGCGCCCGCGCCGAGCTGCTGGTGGACGTGGTGCTGGCGGGCATCCGGGCGGTTCCGGGGCCCTAGCGGCCACGCGCGGGCCCCGGCCGGGTGTTCCGGGGCCGCGCGCGAGGCGTCTAGAGCCGTGCCAGGCGAGCGTAGTCCGGCAGCTCCAGCGAGTTGATCGCGTGGTTCTGCTCGGGCGCCGGGTCGCCTTCGGGCGGTGACGTCAGCATCGTGTTGCGGGCGGCCAGGGCCTCCCCGGTGCGGGGGACCAGCCTGGCCGCGCCGTTGTCGGCGAGCCCGTGGTTGAGGTCCGCGTAGTCGCGCACCACCTCCCGGTAGGCGGCGAACGCCTCGGTGTGCGTGGCGCGGGTGGCCAGTTCGCCGGCCAGCACGTACGCGCCGACCAGCGCGAGGCTGGTGCCCTGGCCGGTGGGGAACGACGGGGCGAACGCGGCGTCCCCGACCAGGGCCACCCGGCCGCGCGACCAGGTGTCCATCCGCACCTGGCAGACCGAGTCCGCGTAGACGTCGTCGGCGCGGTCCAGCGCGGCGAGCAGGTCCGGCACGATCCCGGCGCTGCCCGCGAACGCCGCCCGGACCGCCGCCACGATCTGCTCGGTGGAGCTGCGCGCGGTGGCCAGCGGGCCCTCGGCGGTCGTGGTCAGGAAGCCGTGGGACAGGCCGCTGCCGTCCGGGGCGTAGATCGCGGCGATGCGGCCGGGCGCGTTCTGCATCCGGGCCTCCCGGACCATCGAGTCCGGGGTGGGGATGGTGAAGCCCGCGAAGCACAGGCCCAGCGGGCGCAGGAAGTCCGACTCGTCGCCGAACACCAGGCGCCGCACGGGGGAGTGCAGGCCGTCCGCGCCGACGACCAGGTCGAACACCTCCTCCCGCCCGCTGGCGAAGGTGACGTGCACGTCGTCGCCCCGGTCGGTCAGCGCGGTGATCGACTCGCTGAAGCGGTAGTCGACGTCGTTCCCGGTGCTGGCGTGCAGCAGGTCGGTGAGCAGGCCCCTGGGGACCTCGATGTCGCGGCCCTCGGAGCCCCCGGTCATGGTCAGGGGGTCGATCTCGGCGAACGGCTCGCCCCCGTCGGTGAGGAAGGTGATGC
This sequence comes from Actinosynnema mirum DSM 43827, assembly GCF_000023245.1. GTDB lineage: Bacteria > Actinomycetota > Actinomycetes > Mycobacteriales > Pseudonocardiaceae > Actinosynnema > Actinosynnema mirum. Next base: position 4,686,957 of record NC_013093.1, on the reverse strand, counting down.
GGCGCAGGTCCACGTGCGCCTCGGCCGCGGCGTCCAGGACGCCGGTGCGGCGGAGCGCCTCGACGGCGGGGCCGCGGACGTCCACGGGGTAGCCGCCGGTGCGCAGGCCCTTCGCGCGCTCGACGACGGTGACCCGGAAACCGGCTCGGGTGAGCAGGTTCGCCAGCGCGGGGCCGGCGATCCCGGCTCCGGAGATCAGGACGGTGGTCATGGGGGTTCTCCCGGTGGGGTGGGAAGATCGGCAGCACTAACGCAACCAAATGTAGCGTTAGTTTCGCCGGGGCGCCACGAAGGGGTCAACGGGGTGTTCCGGTGTTCGGGCGGGGGAGCTGGTGTCCGCCCTCGTCGTCGGGGTATGCCTGGGGGACGACCGCATGGAGGTGGCCGCGATGACCGCACTGCTCCCGAACTTCGACACCGCCGTGGTGGCCGAGTGGCCGCCGGGGACGTTCGTGGAGAACCTCGCGCCGGGCGGGCGCGGGCGCTGGCTCGTCACGCTGCCCTCGCACCGGCGCGTCGACGTCGTCCAGCCCGACGGCGCGCACCGGCCGCTCGTCGAACTCCCCCACCCGGCCACCGGGATCGCGCCGGTTCCCGGTGGCGCGCTCGTGCTCACCGGGCCGCTCGGCGAGGCCGGGTGGCGGCTGCTGCGGGTGGGGACCGAGGCCGGGGTCCGGGAGGTGTGCGAGCTGCCCGACCTGCGCTTCGGCAACGGCATGGCGTGGGCGGGGAACGAGCTGCTGGTCGCGGACTCGGCGCTGGGCGCGGTGTTCGCCGTCGACCCGGAGAGCGGGCGCGCGCGGGTGTGGCTGCACCACGAGCTGCTCGCCAGGCAGGACCCGCGCTCGCCGTTCCCCGGCGTCAACGGCGTCTCGGCGCACGCCGGACAGGTGCACCTGACCAGCACCGACCGCGGGCTGCTGCTGCGCTGCCCGGTGGACGCGGCGAACCCGGCCGCCGAGGTTGAGGTCGTGGCCACCGGGGTGTGCGGGGACGACCTGGCCGCCACCGACGACGGGGCGTTGTGGATCGCCACGCACACCGGGGACAGCGTGGTGCGCAGGCTGCCCGGCGGTGAGCTGGAGGAGGTCGCGGGGGTGCGGCAGGGCGCGGCCGGGGCGACGGCGGTGGCCGTGGACCCGGAAGCGCCGGAGGTGCTCTACGCGACCACGAACGGGGGCATGACGCGCTCGCGCGGACGGGCCCCCGGACCGGGGCGGCTGCTGCGGATCAGCCCCAGGGCGCGGTGATCGAGGGCGCGGTGGCGGGGCGCGGTCGGCGAGGGCGCTGGTGCTCGCCTGCCGCCGCCCCGTCACCCCGCGCTCAGAGCGCGGCCTTGAGCGCGCGCTCGATCCGGTCGCCCACGGCCCTGGCCTGCGTGGCGATGAAGAAGTGCCCGCCGGGGAACACCTCCAGCTGGAACGCGCCCGTGGTGTGCGGCTCCCAGGCCGCGGCCTCCTCGACCGTGGTCTTCGGGTCGGCGTCGCCGGTCAGCACGGTCAGGTCGGCCGCGATCCGGCGGTCGGGCGGGCAGCGGTAGGTCTCGATCGCGGTGTAGTCGGCGCGGATCGCGGGCAGCGCCATCCGCATCAGCTCCTCGTCGTCCAGCAGCGCCGAGTCGGTGCCGCTCAGCGCGCGCACCTCGGCCAGGACGCCCCGGTCGTCCAGCAGGTGGACCTGCTCGTCGGCGCGGGTGTTCGGGCCCCTGCGGCCGGAGGCGACCACCTCGCGCGGGCCCGCGCCGTCGCGCTCCAGGCGCACCGCCGTCTCGAACGCCAGCGCCGCGCCCATGCTGTGCCCGAAGAACACCGTCGGCTTCGCCGGGAGCCCGCGCAGCACGTCCGCGACCAGGTCGGCCAGCCGCTCCAGGTCGTCCACGCACGGCTCGAGGCGCCGGTCCTGGCGGCCGGGGTACTGGAGCGCCACGACGTCCCAGGACGGGCCGAAGCGGGCCGAGAGCGGGTGGTAGTAGCTCGCCGAGCCGCCCGCGTGCGGGAAGCACACCAGCCGGACGGGCGCGGTCGGGTTCGGGTGGTAGATGCGCGCCCACCGGGCTGCGGTCTCGTCAACGATCACCGGCTCGCGGTCCTCTCGTCGGGGGCCTGCCCCGGATCGGAGGGCGGCCCCGAGTCATGATCGGGGGAACGGTACCGCCGCTCAGGGCGTGGACCCCGGTGAACCGCCGGGTCTGAGGGGGTGGTCCGCAGGGTTGTGGGGGCCCCTACCGGTGCTGGTCAGGGCCGCCGCGGCGCGGGCCGGCGGGGTGACGGCGGCTGCGCCACCCCGAAGCCGCCGCCCCGAAGCCGCCGCCCCGACGGGCGGGGTCAGCCGAACAGCAGGTAGGGACCGATCACGTCGCCGCCGGGCGCGAGGTCCGTGGCGGGGCCGTCGTCGACCAGGAGCGCGAAGTGCAGCGCGACCGCGTCGGCCGCCCCGCGACCGGCCCGGCACAGGGCGTCGACCAGGTCGGGCAGGTGCGGGGCGCCGCGCAGCAGGTGGGCGCGTTCGAGGACGACGGCGAGGTCGGTCTCGCCGGGCCAGTCGCCGTGCGGGTGGCGCAGGGCGTCGGCCAGCGCGGGCCAGCAGTCCGGGGGGCCGGGGAGGTCGAGCAGGCGGGTGAACGAGGCGAACGCGGCGGCGGCGTCGGACAGGTCGGCCGAGTCGACGTGCCTGACCACGCCGCCGTCCTCGCGCAGGCGGGAGAGCTGCGCGGGCACCAGCGGGGCCTCGCGCGGGGCGCAGACCACCCACGGGCTGGTGCGGCGGGTGAGGTCGAACGGTTCGAGGGGCACGGCTCCTCCCTCAGACTCCCCCTGGCGTCGCGCCTCGGGGGCTCCACGGCGGACCCAGCGTCCCACCGGTTCCGGGTTCGAGCCACCCGGACGGGGCAGCGGCCACGCGGCCGGTCAGCGGACCAGGCCGTCCTCCCACATGCGGATCGCCACCTCGGTGCGGTTCCGGGCGCCCAGCTTCTGCTGCACGCTCGTCAGGTGCGACTTCACCGTCGACAGGGTGATCGACAGGCGCTGCGCGATCTCCGCGTTCGTGCCGCCCCTGGCCACCGCCAGCGCCACGTCCAGCTCGCGCGCCGTCAGCGGCGTCGGGGTCGTGGGGCGGGTGCGGGGGCCGCCGTCGCGGGCGAAGTCGCGCAGCAGGCGCGTGGTGATCTGCGGCGACACCAGCGACTCGCCGCGCGCGGCCACGTGCACCGCCTCCACCAGCAGGCGCGGTCCGGCGTCCTTGAGCAGGAAGCCGCACGCGCCCGCCCGCAGCGCGGCGTGCAGGTTCTCGTCCAGGTCGTAGATGGTCACCACGACCACCCGCAGCGGGTCCGGCACGCCCGGACCCGCCAGCAGCTCCGTCGCCCGGATGCCGTCGACCTTGGGCATCCGCAGGTCCATCAGCGTCACGTCCGGCCGCAGCTGCCTGGCCAGGCGCACCGCCGCCTCGCCGTCCGGGGCCTCGGCGACGACCTCGATGTCGTCCTCCGCGTCCAGGATCAGCCGGAAACCCGTGCGCACCAACGTCTGGTCGTCGGCGATCAGCACCCGCAGCGCCACCCCGGCCCCTCCCCGTCCACGCCCGTCACAGCCCTCTCGGCGCGGTCGTCGGCAACCGCGCGCCCACCCGCCACCGCCCGCCGTCCTCCGGGCCCGCGCTCAGCTCGCCGCCCAGCGCGCTCACCCGCTCCCGCATCCCGACCAGGCCGAACCCGCCCGCGCCCGGCTCGCCCGCGCCGTCGTTGACGACCTCCAGCAGCCAGTCGCCGCCGTGCCTTCGTGCGCTCACCACGACCTCGGTGGCGTCCGGGGCGTGCTTGCGGGCGTTGGTCAGGCACTCCAGCACCACCCGGTGCACGGTCGTGGACAGCTCCGGCGGGACCTCCGCGCCCGCCACGTCCTCGGCCAGCTCCACCCGCGCGTTCCGGGTGTCGCCGACCGCCGACCGCACCACCTCGCCGAAGTCCGCGCCCGGCCGGGGCACCGCGTAGTCCGGGCTGCGCAGCATCCCGACCACCCGGCGCATCGCGGCCAGCGCGTCCGAGCCCGCCGCCTCGATCTCGGCGAACACCTCGTCCGAGCCGCCGAGCACGCGGGCGGCCTGCGCGCGCACCACCACGCCGCTCACGTGGTGCGCCACCAGGTCGTGCAGCTCGCGCGCCAGCTGCATCCGCTCGCTCTCGCGCACCCGGTCCAGCTCGGCGCGCTGGCGGGCGTCGGCGTCGCGCAGCAGCAGCCCGACCGCCATGCCGCCCGCCCACAGCACGGTCACCGGCACCGCGAGCAGCGCGAGCGGCTCGCCGACGCCGTAGCGGGCCACCGGGGCGGCGGAGACGACCAGGAGCGCGGCGACCGCGAGCGGTCCGGCGCGCCGGGCGGGCAGGCGGCGGCACACCGCGCCGACCAGCAGCGCCACCGCGACGGACTCGGCGGCGACCGGCTCCGGGGTGGCCTCGGGGACCAGGGAGCGGAACAGGGTGCTGGCCGCCGAGACCGCCAGCGCTGCCAGGGCGAGCGGGGCCAGGTGGTGCGGGAAGCGGCGGCGCAGCGCGGCCAGCACGGCGGTCGCGCTGCCCGCGGCGGGGGCGGCGGTGGTGAGCAGCGAGGCGGTGACGCCCCTGGGGAGCGGGTGGAAGCGCAGCGTCAGCACCAGGTCGACCACGACGGCGCCGAGGAGCGCCGCCACCTCGGCGGCGAGCACTCCCCGGCGCGCGGGCGCTGCGGCAGCCATACCGGTGATCATCCCGGAGGCCGGGTCACGACGCGCGCCGGACGCTCGCGAAGTAGGCGTTGGAGTCGGGCGAGTAGGCCGCGAGCACGGCGGCGGCGGAGATGCCGAGCAGGCCGTACTGGTTGAGGCCGTTGTCGGACATGGTGAAGACGGATGCGGCTTCGAGGACGGTCATGACGGTGATGACGACCCTGGCCCAGTTCTTGCCCGCCTTCACGCGGAAGGCGAGCCAGAGGTAGAGGGCGGCGAACAGGCCGCCCACGACCATGAGGAAGGTCCGCTCGGCGGGTTTGTCGGCGAGGGCGTCGGAGGTGGCGGCTCCGGCGAGGGTGACCAGGCTCATGGCGGTGCTGATGAGGAGGAGGACGAAGGCCAAGACGAGGGTCTTGGGCGGGGTGGTGGTCGTGGGTGAGGTGGTCATGGGGAGAACGCTAGGGAGGGGTGGGAGTGGGTGCAGGGCAAGGAGGGGAAGAGTGGACCTTCGACGGAGGGCCCTAGTACTCGCGGACTAGGGGGTGGGGTTCTTCATCTTGGCGACCAGGCGCTCGACCAGTTCCTCGGCGACCGCTGCGGTGTGCGCGCGGACCTCGGCGGTGGTCAGCGATTCGTCGGCGGGCAAGTGGACAGCGCCCTGGAGCATCGAGAGGAAGGCGCGGTTGCTGGTCACGTCTTCCCTCTTTCCCACGTTCACCATCGACGCGGGATCCAGCCCGATAGTGGGGGCTATTTCGGCTGGTGCGGGAGCATCCAGGTCGAGGAGCGTCATCAGCAGTTGGTGGACTGCTGCGACACTGTCATCGGGCACGAGCACGTAGCCGAGGTTGCCCCGAGGCACTGGAACCCACCCTGAGCGTTGGCCATTTCGGAGAATGGCAAGCCCGCCAGCGTCACCATGGGCGACAACGACTCCGTCCCCTTCCCATACCTCTGTCTGCTGCCCGGCGACGAAGTCGCTGAGCGAGTCGCGCAGAGCGCGCAACCGATGGGCGGGCAGCGCTGCTCCTCCAACGGGTGGGAGGTGCACCTCGATGTAGGCGGACTGCTGTGAAACGTGCCGCCTGCCTGAAGCCATGATCTTTGAGCGCCAGACCACCTGGGCAGCTTCGGGTAGAACTCGCCAGTTGGGGGTTTGTCCTCAGGCAGCTCATCTGGGGGCAGCACGGGAACGTCGCCCAACGGGGGTGGCGCCAGACGGGGCTGCTGGGTGATCACCCGCAGCAGAGCCTCGACTCCGTCTGATGTCAGAGCGTCGACGCGGTAGTGGCTCGCGGTGTAGGGCTGGAGGAAGTCGGGGAGTTCATCGACGCTCCTTCCGGGAAGCAGAACAGGGAGGATGCGTCGTGTCCAGGTGCCCCGGTCGCGGTAGAGAAGCTCGCGGAGGAGTGCAGCCTCCTGCTGAAGGCCGCGGCTGCGATCTGGCGTGCCATTGCCATCGCCTGCCGCGCGGTAGTCCGGTGAGGCGATGACGAGCGTGTAGTCGGCGGAGGTGATGTTCCTCTGCATCCACGCTGGCCAGTCATGCCGCTCCGTCACCCACTCGTCCAGGCGTGTCGTGATGCCGTTCTGCACCAGGATGCGGGCCAGTCTGTGCACGGCCTCCTTGTGCTCGGGGGAGTCGTGGCCGTAGGAGATGATGACTTCTGGCATGGTCCTGTCGCTCGCTTCGGCCTGCTGGTGGGGACAACTCCATGATCCTCAGGACTTCTTGCCTGGTCAACGCTCGATCCGGTGATCCGTGGATGACTCCGGTCGGTTAAGCGATTGCGGGCGGGCTGGGCGCCTTCCCATGATCGGGGCGTCACTTGTTCGACCGTGGCGCGTGACGAGCGGACCTGGTGCTTCGGGGTCGCGGTGCAGAGCGGGGTGCCCGCGGTGGGGACCAGGGTGCCCGCCGCGCTCGCCGGGGTCGGGGCGGTGGTGGTGCAGGCCGGGAGTGAGTTGACGTGGCGGGAGTCCTTGCGCGGGCTGTTGGGGAGCGGAGCGTGGGGCGTTGTCCACGGGAACGCGGACGATCCGGTGATCGACCTGCGCGTTGACGGCTCGCGCGACCAGCTGGGGGACCTGGGCCGGTTGTTGACCGTGGCGCGCGCCCACCGGCGCCTCGTCCGGTCCGCGATGGCCGGGGTCGCCGAGGTGGAACCGAAGGCGCTGCGGTGGGCGCGGGTGTCCGCCGAGCGCGCGGCCCGCGAGGGGAACCCGCACGCCGCGGCGCTGCTCGACCGGGTGGACCAGCCCCCACGGGTACGGTGAGCCGATGCCCCGACTCGTCCACCTGAACGGACCGCCCGGCATCGGCAAGTCCACCCTCGCCGCCCGCCTCGCCGACCGGCACCCTGGGACCCTCGCGCTCGACGTCGACGCGCTGCACCGGTTCGTCGGCGGCTGGCAGGACCCGGTGAGCGACACGTGGGCGGCGGTGTGGCCGCTGGCCAAGGCGATGGCGGTCGCGCACCTGGACGGTGGGCGGGACGTCGTGCTGCCGCAGTACTTCGCCGACGCCGAGGAGATCGCCGGGTTCGAGGCGCTGGCGCGCGGGCGTGGCGCGGACTTCCGGGAGGTCGTGCTGCTGGACGACCGGCACGCGGCGATCGAGCGGTTCCAGCGGCGGGCCGCGGGCAGCGACGACCCGTGGGTGCGCCACCAGCACCAGCTGGTGCAGGAGCGCGGGGGAGACGCTGAGCTGGCGGCCATGCACGACGCGCTCGTCGCGGTCACGCTGCGGCGCCCCGACGCCGTCGTGGTGCCCAGCAGGGCAGGCGCGGTCGAGGAGACCTACGCGCTGCTGGTGGCCGTGCTGTGAGGTGGGCGCGTCCCGCGGCGGCGGCTCGGGACGCGCCCACCGCGCTCAGCGCCGGAAACCGGCGCCGATGCGCTCCTGCACCCCGGCCCGCAGCGCGGGATCGCCGGACGGCGCCGACCCGGCCGTCATCGGGGCGCTCACCGCGTCCCGGACCGGACCGTCCGCCGGGAACACCCGGTCCTCACCGGGCAGCGGCAGACCGGGGCAGGTGATCCGGCCCGGCCGCGAGTCGCGCAGCAGGAACACGTTCACCGCGCCGTCCACGCACGGGTTGCCGTCCACCACGTACTGGCCGTGCGTGGTGGAGTCGGCCACCTGCACGAAACCGACCCCTGGCGCGGCCCGCACGGCGGCGCGGGCCTGCTCGTAACCGGTCTGCGGGTCGAACTCGGACTGCACCACCAGCACCCGGTCCGCCACCTGCGGCGGCAGGGTCGGCAGCTGCTGGCGGGGGGCCTCGCTCCAGTGGCCGCACGCCTGCCACAGCCCGTACGCCCAGCCGAACACCGGCCACCTCGGGCCCTGCCGGTCGCTCAGCGCCTTGTTCTGCGCCGCCGTCCTGGTCACCTCGTCGCCGCAGGTCACCGCGTAGTACGTGCCGGGGTACGAGGTGTAGTCCGCCAGCTCCTCGGCCACCTTCGCCGGCGTCAGCCCGCCCAGCGGCACGCCGAACTCGCGCACCGACACCTCGTCCAGCCGCGCCCGCAGCGCCTCCGGGACCTCGGGCTCCTCGCCCAGCGCCGCGACCAGGACCGCCGCCGACAGCAGCCAGACCAGCTCGTTGCCCATGCCGACGAAGATCCGGTCGTACGCGTCCGGCGCCACGCCCTGCTCGGCGTACACCTTCCGCGCCCGCTCCCACGCGCCGCGCGGGTCGTCGCCCACCGCGTCCGGGAACTGCCTGGCCAGCCACGGGAAGTACTGCTGCGTCAGCTGCCGGTCGCCGATCTCCGGCCACGCCTCGAACGCCGCCTGCAACCTGCCCTGCCAGTTCACGCTGGAGTCCAGCACGACCTTGCCGACCCGGTCCGGGAACAGCGACGCGTACTTCGCGCCCAGCCACGAGCCGTACGAGTACCCCAGGTAGTGCAACCGCTCCTCGCCCAGCAGCGCGCGCACGAGGTCCACGTCGTGCGCGGTCTGCCAGGTGGTGACGTACGGGGTGCGGGCGTCGCTCTGGCAGGACTCGGCGACCGCCCTGGGCTCCTTCGCGTGCTCGGCGAGGCTGGCCGCCGAGCGGTCCCGCGCGTCGAGCGGCCCGGTGGGCAGCCGGTCGGTGGGCACGTCGCAGGTGAACGCGCTGCCCGCGACGCCCTGCTGCCCGGTGCCACGCGGGTCCATGCCGATCAGGTCGTACGCCCCGCCCAGGTCCGGCGCGAGCGCGGCCAGATCGCCCGCGAGCCCGGTGCCCTGGCCGCCGGGTCCGCCGGGGTTGACCAGCATCGCGCCCCTGCGCTCGCCGGTCGCCCGGCTCCGGCTGATCGACACCTCCAGCTCCGCGCCGGAACCGGGGTCCGCCCAGTCCCTCGGCACGGTGATCAGCGCGCACTCCAGCGGCGCGGTGGGGGTGAACGCGCACTCGCCCCAGGTGACGGCCTGGTCCGCGTACTTCCCCGCCGGATCGACCGGATCGACCGGATCGGCCGGTCCGGCGTGGGCGAGTGGCGCGGCGGTCAACGCGAGCGTCGCCGCCAGGAGAACGGATACCTTGTTCCGCAAGGGTTTCCCCCTCGTCCGGGTGCGGATGTCCGGTGCCCACCCTGGTGCGCTGACCCCGGCGGGCGCGTCGTCCGCGCGGACGAGATCCGCCGCCCGGTCCAGTACCCGAGGGGGTGGTGGCGGTGACTACGGTGTCACCCGTGCCCACCGACGCCGAGCCGGTCGTGCTCCGCCGCTACGCCCAGTTCGCGCTCGACCACCTGCTCGCCGCGGTGGTCTCCGTGCTGTTCGCGGTGGGGCTGTTCGCGCTCGCGCTGGTGCTGATCGACCGGGGCCTGCTCAGCCGCGAGGTCGGCCCCCACGTCATCCCGACCGTGGGCTGGTCGTACGCGGGGGCGCTGCTGCTGAGCGCGTTCTGGGTGCAGGTGTGGTCGCCGCTGCGCAACGGCGGCGCGTCGCCGGGGATGCGGCTGGTCGGCATCCGGGTGCGCGCGCTCGACGGCGGCGAGCCGACGCTGGGCGCGTACCTGCTGCGGTGGCTGGTGATGGCCGTCGACGGGCAGCTGTTCGGGCTGGTCGGCGCGGTGCTGATCGCGGTCACGCCGAAGCGGCAGCGGCTCGGCGACGTGGTCGCGCGCACGGTGGTGGAGCGGGTGCGGCCCACCGGGACCGCACCCGGACCCGGTCAGACCTCCAGCGCCGCCAGGTAGTCCGCGAACGTGCGCTTGCCCCGGTCGTGCTCGCCGGAGGGGGTGAGCGCGCCGGACGCGAGCTGCGCCCCGACCTCGCCCAGCTCCCGCACCCGGATCTCCCGCCGGTCGCCGGTGCGCTCGAACAGCAGCCGCGCCATCTCCGCCAGGGTGAGCTTCTCCTGCCCCGCCAACGGCCTGGCCCGCCCCTGCGGCTCCCCGGTGACCAGCTCGACCAGCCGCTCGGCCACGTCCTCGGTCGCCACCGGCTGCGACAGCATCGGCATCAGCTCCACCACGTCGCCCTCGGCCCGCGCGGTGTTCTGCTCGGCGAACTCGAAGAACTGGGTGGCCCGCAGGATCGTCCACGGCACCCGCCCCTCGGACACGATCCGCTCCTGCAGGCGCTTGCCGTAGTAGTACCCGAGGTCCACCTCGTCGGTCCCGACGATCCCCAGCACCACCAGGTGCCCGACCCCGTGCCGCGCGCACCCCTCGACCAGGTTGGTCGCCACGGTCCCGAAGAACCGCTCGGCGCTCTCCCGGTCCCACACCGCCGTGTTCGCCACGTCGATCACGCCCGCGCACCCGGCGAGCGCCGCGTCGAGCCCCTCGCCGGTGACCAGGTCCACGCCGCGCGACGGCGACAGCACCACGGCCTCGTGCCCGGCCGACTCCACCGCCGCGACGACCTTGCGGCCCACGGTCCCGGTCCCCCCGGCCACTGCGATCTTCATCGTCATCCCTCCGCTGCTCCTGCGCTTCCGGGGGAGGACGAGGCGGGGGAGCGGGGTGTGACAGGTGATTCCAAAATATTCCTGCACTATTACTTCAGTGTCAGCCGAAATGAGGCCGAGGCGGCCGGAGCCGGACCCGGATGCCGGACTGCGCCGGGCCTCGGGGCGGACCAGGCCCGAAGCGGCTGCGAGCACCGCTGGAGCGGGGAGGCCCCGTGCACGACGGCCGGTCGCTGGTGGAGCGACGGCTGGCCCGCGTCCTGGACGAGCGCCTCCGCCCCGCCGTGCCCGCCGAGACCCGGCCGCTGTCGGTGGCGAGGTGGCACGCCGGGGCCGCCCCCGTGCCGGCCGCCGAGGCGCTCGCCGCCGACTACGCGCCCACCGCCACCGGCGACCCGCGGGGTCCGCCCTGGGCCACCACCTGGTTCCGCCTTACCGGCGAGGCTTCCAGTGCGAGGGCCTGGCGCACACCGCCGACGGCGTCCCGATCAAGGCCGTCAACCCGCGCAACGCCTCGGTCCCGGCCGGCGTCCCCGCCACCGCCGGGTCCGCCCGCGCCGAGCTGGCCGAGGTGCTGGCGAGCCCGGCCAACGCCGGCGCGCACCGGATCATCGCGGTCGGCCACGCCCACATCGAGCTGGTGTTCGCGATGAGCCAGGCCCGGCAGCTCGCCTGGCTCAAGGAGCGCAGCCCCGAGGTGTACCGGCGCGTGCGGGCGCACGTGGAGGCCGGCCGCTTCGTGCCGGTGGGCGGCATGTGGGTCGAGTCGGACACGAACCTGCCCGGCGGGGAGGCGCTGGCCCTGCAGCTGGTGCACGGCAAGCGCTTCTTTCGGCTACTCCGCCGCCCTGCCGCAGCTCGTTCGGCCACGGCCACGGCCACGGCGACGGCGACGGCGGGGGCGGGGGCGGCCCCGCCGGTGTGGGTGGGTGAGCTGTACCTGGAGCTGCACCGGGGCGCCTGCACGAGTCAGGCGCGCACCGAGCAGGGCAACCGCCGCGTCGAGCACCTCCTGCGGGAGGCCGAGCTCTGGGCGGCCACGGCGGCTGTGGACGGTGTCGCCGAGTACCCGCACGAGGAGCTGGACCGGTGCTGGACGACCCTGCTGCTGCACCAGTTCCACCACATCCTGCCGGGCAGCTCGATCGCCAGGGCGCACCGGGAGGCGGAGCGGGCGCTGGACGCGCACGCCGACCGCGCCACGGCGGAGATCCAGTTCGGCCACGTGCACCGCCCGGTGCACACCAACACCAGCTGGGACGCCGCCCGGTTCGAGGTCTGCGCGCACCGCTGGGTGCACGTGGGCGAGCCGGGGTACGGCTTCGCGGTGGTCAACGACTCCACCTACGGCCACGACGTCAACCTGCCGCCCCGACGTCGGGCGGGGTCGGCGCGGGTGGCCCCACTGGTGGCGGCGGGGAACCCGGCGGTGGTGGTGGAGGCGGTCAAGCTGGCCGACGACCGGTCCGGGGACGTCGTGGTCCGGCTCTACGAGTCGGCGGGCGGTCGGGCGACCACCGCGCTGACCACGTCCTTCCCGGTGACCGGCGCGGTCGTCGCCGATCTTCTGGAACGCCCCCGTGAGCACGGGGAGGAGGTGGACCTGGCGGGACTGGAGCTGCGCCCCTTCCAGGTCCTCACCCTCCGGCTGTCACGGGCCTGAGCGCTCCGGTGGCTCGTCCTCCTGCCCCAGCAGCGCGTTCACCCGGACGAGAACCCCCAACTGGGCCCGGTTGAACCGCTCGGCGAACGCGGTGGCCACCACCGCCGCGGCCTCCCCCCGGCCCCGCACGTCGCAAGCCTCCGGCGCGGCCATCCAGGGGAACCGCTCGTGGGCCCGCCGAACCGACCCGACCATCCGGCGGGCCAGCGACTCGACCGCGTCCGCGTCGGCGTCCTCGGGCAGCCGGGAGAACTCCTCCTCCGTCCCGTCGTCGGCGCTCTCCGCCACGAGCGTCCCCAGGTCGGCCAGCGCCTCGTCGTCGAAGGTCCCCGCGAGCACCGCCAGCAGGTCCCGGTCCGCCTCGGACAACCCCCTGGCCACCGGACCGAACACCGCGGGCGTGTCCAGCGGCGCCCGGTGCTCGCGCAGGACCGCCAGCTCCGCCCGCGCGGAGCTCAACCGCTCGATCGCCTCGGCCAGCTCGGCGTCGATCGCCTCGATCGAGTCGTCCGCCCGCTCCCCGACCTCCTCCATCTCCCGGATGCGCGACAGGGTCAACCCGAACCCGGTCAACCGCTTGATCCGCAGCACCCTCGCCAGGTGCGCGGCCCCGTACCGCTTGTACCCGTTGGCCCCGCGTCCGGGCAGTTCGAGCAACCCCATCCGGTGGTAGTGCCGAACCGTCTTGACGGTCGCCCCGGCGAGGTCGGCCAACTCCTGAGTGCTCCACGCCACGGTCGTCCCCCGGCAGGAGTCAGCGCAGCGGCGTGTGCGCCGGGTCCACCCGCTCCCCGTCGGCCACGGCCCCCGGCGGCGTCCCGTCGCCGAACGGCCGCCCGCCCAGCGCCTCGCGCCCGTGCGCGGTGCCCCACCCGGACAGGTCGGGGCCCGACGGCACGATCCCGTTCGGGTTCAGGTCCCGGTGCACCTCGTAGTAGTGGCTCTTGATCTGGGCGAAGTCCACGGTGTCGCCGAACCCCGGCGTCTGGAACAGGTCGCGCGCGTAGCCCCACAGCGCGGGCATCTCGGAGAGCTTGTTGCGGTTGCACTTGAAGTGCCCGTGGTAGACCGGGTCGAACCGCACCAGCGTGGTGAACAGCCGCACGTCGGCCTCGGTGATCGTGTCGCCGACCAGGTACCGCTGCCCGGACAGCCGCTCCTCCAGCCAGTCCAGCGCCGTCCACAACCGCGCGTACGCGTCGTCGTACGCCTCCTGGCCGCCCGCGAACCCGCACCGGTACACCCCGTTGTTGACCTCCGTGAACACCCGCCGGTTCACCTCCTCCAGCTCGTCCCGGTGGGCCTCCGGCAGCAGGTCCGGGGCGCCGTCGCGGTGGTGGGCGCGCCACTCGGTCGACAGGTCCAGGGTGATCTGCGCGAAGTCGTTCGTGGCCACCTCGCCCGTCGTGGTGTCCACGATCGCGGGGACGGTGATGCCGCGCGGGTACTCCGGGTCGCGCCTGAAGTACGCCTCCTGGAGCCGCTCGATCCCCAGCACCGGGTCGCGCCCGTCCGGGTCCAGGTCGAACGTCCACGAGCGCTCGTCGTGCGTGGGACCGGGCAGGCCGAGGGAGAGCACGTCCTCCAGCCCGAGCAGGCGGCGCACGATGATCGCCCGGTTCGCCCACGGGCAGGCGCGCGCGGCGACCAGGCGGTACCGGCCCGGTTCGACCGGGTACCCCTCGGCGCCGTCCGCCGTGACCCTGGTGGTGAGGTACCGGGTGTCGCGGGTGTAGGCCTTGCCCTTGACCGAGTACGTGCCGCCCCGGCTGTGCTCGGGGTTTTCGCTGGTGGCGGTGTCGCTCATGATCGTGAGCCTACGTCAGCGGGGCGGTTCCGGCCGGGTGTCGTCGGCGGGTTCCCAGCGGGGGCGCGGAACTGCGCCCCCGCTGAGCGGAAAGAGGTTGCCGCGCAACCGTCCCGGGCCCCCGCACGGCTTTACGGACGCACGACCCGCCCGTCGCGCACGGCAAACGGGCGCACCGGATCGGGCGGTGGAACCAGAGCTTCCACGTGGTTTGACGGGATCGCTCCCAGGTTCCTAGCCTGTGCAGACCGCTGGGCGCTCCCCGCCCCGCCCGGCGGGCGCCGTGTCCCGGCCGAGGCGCCCGACCGGTGCAGCGGCCCGCAGCGGGAGGAGCATGTCGTGCGCTTCACCGACAGGGTGGTCCTGGTGACCGGTGCGACCGGAGGTATCGGTCGCGCCGCGGCGTTGGCGTTCGCCGAGGAGGGCGCGCTGGTCGTCCTCGCGGCGCGGAACCCGGCGCGGTTGGCCGAGATCGCGGACGGGGTCGGCGGTGCGGGCGGGCGCGCGGTGCCCGTGCCCACCGACGTGTCCGACCCGGTGGCCGTGCGGGCGCTGTTCGAGGTGGTCGCCGGGTACGGCGAGCTGGACGCCGCCGTCAACGACGCCGGGATCTGGGGCGGCGAGCGGTGGGGCGTCGAGTGCCGGTGCTCCGGCGGGCGGGGGGACGAGCCGGGGGCCCGGCTGTCCGGGGACGACGGTCGGTGGCGGCGGGCGCTGGAGGTCGACCGGGGTGGGTCCTGGCGGTGCCTGCGGGGTGAGCTGGCGCTGGTGCGCGAGGGCGGCGTGATCGTGGACGCGGTGTCGGTGCTCGGGGGACCGGGGTCCCCCTGGGAGTCCTCGCGGGAGCACTACGGGCGCGGGGTTCGGGTGACCGGGCCCGCGCGGTCGCCAGGGGACGTCGGGGCGGAGCGCTCCGGCGTGCTGCTGGGGCTGGGGCGGTTGGGCGGGGTGCTGGAGGCGTCCCGCGAGCTGGTCCGGGTGTGCGCGGAGGAGTCGGTGCGGCGGGTGACGGCCGCGCCTGTGACGGCCGCCGCGGAGCGCGGGGAGCCGCGTCGCGCGGTGCCGTCCCCCAGGGCCGCGGAACAGCCGCAGGAGGGCGTTGCGACGGCGGCGACGGCGGCTGCCGGGTCGGCCGGGCGCAAGGGGCACAAGCGCGGGGCGCGTGGGCGTCGGGAGCGCAGAGCGGACCGGGTGTGAGGGCGGTCCGTCGATAACGGATCGGTAACGGCCTCGCGTGCGCGGGAGGGTGAGGACTCCTCCCGGAACACAGGGGTGGTGCTCGCGCGGTCGGGTCCGTTGGATCGGCCAGCGGTGGGAGCGTTTCCAGAGCCCGCCGGAGAACTGGTCCCCGCCCGCGAAGGAGGAACGAGATGAAGCAGCGGTCACTCGCCGCCGCCCTGCTGGTCGCGGCAGGCATGGCCGTCCCGGTCGTCACCGCCGCAGCCACCGGGGCGCAGGCCGACGCCGCCCTGTGCGGCCAGTACGACAGCACCCAGGTCCAGGGCCGGTACGTGGTCATGAACAACCGTTGGGGCGGCAACGCCGAGCAGTGCGTCGACGTCACCGGGTCCGGCTTCCGGCTCACGTCGCAGAAGGGCAGCAAGCCGACCGACGGCGCGCCCCTGTCGTACCCGGCCATCTACGGCGGTTGCCACTACGACAACTGCTCGCCCGGCACGAACCTGCCCGTGCGGATCGGCGACGTGGCGAGCGCGTCCACGTCGATCGGCTACGGGTACAACGCGTCCGGGATCTACAACGCGTCCTACGACATCTGGATGGACCCCTCGCCCAAGCGCACCGGGGTCAACCAGGTCGAGCTGATGATCTGGCTCAACCGGCAGGGGCCGATCCAGCCCATCGGCAGCCGGGTGGGGAGCACGACCATCGCCGGGCGCACGTGGGAGGTGTGGCAGGGCAACAACGGCGGCAACGACGTGGTGTCCTACCTCGCGCCCTCGCCGATCTCGAACTTCTCGTTCGACGTGCTGGACTTCGTCCGGGACGTGGACAACCGCACCCAGGTCTCCACGTCGTGGTACCTGACCAGCGTGCAGGCCGGGTTCGAGCCCTGGCAGGGCGGCGAGGGGTTGTCGGTCAACAACTTCTCGCTGGACGTCCGGACCCGCTGAGGTCGGCTCCGAGGCGAGGGGGTCGTCGCCGACCGGCCTCGGCGGCGGCCCCCGACCCGGAGGTGTGCTCGGGGAGATCGTGAGGTTGAACGTCCGATTCGGGGGAAAACACCCACCGGAACCGAGTCGGAGGGCAGTCACGACATGAGCGACCAGCACGACCACGCCACCCACGAGCGGCACCCGAAGCCCGAGGACCAGCACGGGCAGAGCCAGCGGCACCCCGGCTCCGGGGAGGACATGGACCCGAAGCCCGACCACGGCGAGAGCACGTACCGGGGGAGCGGGAAGCTCGACGGACGTCGGGCGGTGATCACCGGAGGGGACTCCGGCATCGGCCGGGCCGTCGCCCTGGCGTTCGCGGCCGAGGGCGCCGACGTGCTGCTGTCCTACCTGCCCGAGGAGCAGGAGGACGCCGAGCGCACGGCCGAGCTGGTGCGCGAGCGCGGGCGCAAGGCCGTGCTCGTCGCCGGGGACATCACCGACGAGCGGCACTGCGGGGAGATCGTCGACCGGGCCCTGGGCGAGCTGGGCGGGATCGACGTCCTGGTGAACAACGCGGCGCACCAGATGGCGCAGGAGGACGGGCTGCTCGGGATCAGCAGCGAGCAGTTCGACCGGGTGCTGAAGACGAACCTGTACGCGATGTTCTGGCTGTGCAAGGCGGCCGTGCCGCACCTGGAGCCGGGGGCGACGATCATCAACACGTCGTCGATCCAGGCCGTCGACCCGTCGCCGCAGCTGCTGGACTACGCGACGACGAAGGCCGGGATCGTGAACTTCACCAAGGGGCTCGCGATCGACCTGGCCGAGCGCGGGATCCGGGTCAACACGGTCGCGCCGGGGCCGGTGTGGACGCCGCTGATCCCGGCGACGATGCCCGAGGATGCCGTGGCGAACTTCGGCGAGCAGGTGCCGCTGGGGCGGGCCGCGCAGCCGGTCGAGCTGGCGCCCGCGTACGTGTTCCTGGCCTCGGCGGAGTCCAGCTACATCACCGGCGCCGTGATCCCGGTGACCGGCGGCAAGCCGTTCAACTAGCGGCCGTCGGGGGCGCGGTCCTCGCGGGGACCGCGCCCCGGCCGTCGGCGGGGGAGCGGTCCGCCGGGCAGGTCCCCCGTCGGCCGCGGCCCGCTGACCGGGGGCGTGCGCGGGCTCGTCCCACTCGCGCAGCACCTCCAGCAGCGCCGGATCGCCCGACCTGGCGGTGATCGGGCCGCACGCCCCGGTCGGTCTCGACGTCCCAGCGGGCGCGCAGCGCCGGTCCACGATCCCGGACGGCCGAGGGCGCCAGTCGCGTCGCGTGCCCGCGCACGCGCGGGTCCTCGTCGGCCAGGAGCGCGGCCAGCCGTGGTTCCAGGGCGGGCCAGGCGGGCGACGTCCCGTTCAGGTCGGCCAGCCGCGCGAGCAGCCGGACGACCCGGTGCCGGTGGTGCGCGGCCCCGCCCGAGGCCAGGTCCACCAGCCCCGGCAGCAGGTCCGCCGAGGACTCCCGCCACTCCCGCCCCAGCGTCGCCTCCAGCGCGGCGATCCCGCGCGCGGCCTCCTCCGGGGACGCGCTCGCGGCCTGCGCCGCCCGGTCGGGCAGCGGCGCCGACGGGTCGCAGTCCCGCGCGGGCGGGACGTGCTCCTTGAACGCCTTCCAGTCCCCTTGCCTCATCCGAGCAGTTGGGCCGCTGATGCCCGCAGCGCCTCGTCCTCGGCGATCCGCTCGCGGTCGCCGACGTTCGCCACCCGGCGGCGGGTGGTGGCCACGGCTCGGGCGGTGGCGAGGACCTCCTCGGTGCGCACGCCGATCTCCGCCAGGTGGTGCAGGGCCGCCCCGCGCGGGCGGGTGTAGTCACCGGTCGCCAGGGGAGCGGCGGCTTCCAGCAGGAGGGGGACCGCGGTCGTGGTCTCGCCGGTGACGCGCCACAGGGCGTAGGACGCCTCCACGCGGCGCCAGGCCGTTTCGTCCGGGGTGGCCAGACGGCGCAGGGTGTCCTCGGCCTCCGCTGCCGCGGCGCCCAGCGCGCCCAGAACGCCGATCGTGACGCCGGAGCGGCGGGCCTCGCCCGCCAGGGCGGGGACGTCGGCCTCGGTGTAGCCGTCGATCGACTTGAGGGCCGCCGTCGCGTAGCGGCCGTAGTAGCGGTGGCCGGTGAGGGGTTCCAGCGCGGACTTGGCCTCGCCGGAGAGCGGGCCCCAGGCTGCCAGGACCCGGCACAGGGCCGCCACCAGCAGGCGGTGCTGGTCGGGGCGTGCCAGGCGGGCCGCGATCGGGGGGACCAGGGCGGCGGCGTGCGCGCGCAGCGGGGTGAGGACCTCCTCGGCGGTGGGCTCGTGGAGCCAGGGGCCGCAGGCGGTCACGGGGGTGGGGTTCGTGGGGCGGTGGGTGTTCAGGTCGAACGGGACGCGGTCGCTCTCCAGCAGGGCGACCAGCGCGGGGACGCAGCGCGGGTCGCCCTGGGCCGCCAGCGCCCACAGGGCCATGTCGCCCGCGGTGTGCGTGGTCGACTCGCCGGGCTGCTCCGACCGGTCCTGGAGCAGGGCCGCCAGGCGGTCGGCGTGGGGGCGCGCGGCTGGGCCCAGGCAGGCCAGGACCGCCGCGGCTCGGTAGCGGACCGCGGGGTGGGGGTCGTGGAGGAGGGTTCCCAGCAGGGGGACCAGGTCCACGTCGCGCCAGGTGCAGAGCAGGCGCAGGGCTGAGCCAAGGACCGCCGCGCGGCGGGGGGCGATGCCGTTGCGGGCCACCAGGGTGACGTAGCCCGTCAGGGCGGCGGGGTCCTCGGCGAGGAGGTCGCCGGTGGTGATGACCAGCTCGGTGAGGGCGTCGTCGTGGCGGGGATCTTCCAGCCAGGCGGAGTCGACCCACACCGCGCTGTCCGGTGAGGCCACGGCGTTCGCCAGCGCGGTCGCGTCGGGGAGCGCGGCGGTGGCGGGCAGGGCGTGGGCCGCTGCCAGGCACAGCTGCGGGTCGTCGTGGGTGAGCAGTGCGGTGAGGTCGAAGGCGGGGTCCGCTCCGCCCAGGGAGCGCACCAGGTCGCAGCGCACGCGGAGGTCCTGCTCGGTGTCCCAGCCCTCGCGCAGGGCGGTCAGGGCCTCCGGGTGGTCCAGGCAGGACAGGAGCCTGCCCGCCTGGCGGCGCACCAGCGGGTCCGGGTCGGTGAGGAGGGCGAGGAGGCCGGGCCGGGCCGCGTCCAGGGCCCCGGTCCACTCGGGGGTGGGGTGGCCGCGTTCGGCGATCTGGCGGATCAGGCGCACGACCCGCTCGCGCGCGTGCGGGCCGTTCTCGGCCAGGTCGACCAGGAACGGGAGCGCCGCCGGGGCTGCGGAGAGGATTCGGGCGCGGGAGGGGCGCAGGAGGTCGCCCAGGTCGGCGATCGCGCCGAACGCGTGGAGCGGGTCCTCGTGCGCGCACTCCTCCAGCAGGTCCGGCACGTTCCCGGCGGGACCGTGGAGGCATTCCAGGGACTGCCAGTCGATCTTTCGCACACCCGGCACAGTAGGGGCGTGGGCGGGGCGGTGTGGCGGTTTTCGCCGCCGTCCCAGCACGAGGGCGGTTCCGGTCGGCGTGTCCGGGGCGTCCGGCGGAACCCCGGTTGGTTCCGCCGGACGCGTCCCGGTCAGGCCAGTGCGCGCAGCACGGCCGCGGTGAGGGCGGTGCGGCGCACCATGCCCGAGGCGGTGGCGTGCTCGTGGCGGGCGTGCGCGCCGTCGCCCACGGCGCCGAACCCGTCCAGGACGCCGATGCCCAGGGCGGCGACGAAGTTGCCGTCGCTCGCGCCGCCCACCGAGACCTCGGGGAGGGGCAGGTCCAGGGCCTCGGCCGCCGCGCGGGCCACGGCGTAGAGGGCCGCCGTGGCGGGGGTGCGCTCCATGACGGGGCGGTTCCAGCCGCCCTCCACGGTCAGCGACGCCTTGGGGTGGTGCGGGGTGAGGCCGGCCAGGACGCCCTCCACGCGGTTGATCTCCGCGAGGGTGGAGACCCGGACGTCCAGCTCCCCGGAGGCCCTGCCCGCGATGACGTTCGAGCGGGTGCCGCCCTCGATCACGCCGACGTTCACGCTGGTTCCGGCGCTGAGGTCCTGGGCGGCGTGCAGGGTCAGGACGGCCCGTGCCAGCTCGTCGATCGCGCTCGCGCCGCGCGTCGGGTCCAGACCGGCGTGCGACTCGACGCCCTCGGCGTGGACGGTGAACAGGCCGACGCCCTTGCGCGCGGTCTTCACCGCGCCCTCGGGGCCTGCGGCTGCCTCGAAGACGAGCGCGCCGCGCGTGCCGATCGCCGCTCGCTCGATGACCTCGCGGGACGCCGGGGAGCCGATCTCCTCGTCGCCGTTGAGGACCAGGCGGAGCGGGGGGAGGGGGAGCCCCGCGGCGCGGGCGATCCTGATCGCCCAGAGGAGCTGGACCAGGCCGGCCTTCATGTCGAACACGCCGGGGCCGGTGATCCGGTCGCCGTCGACCGCGAACGGGATCTCCGCGAGCGTGCCCAGGGGCCACACCGTGTCGTAGTGGGCCAGGAGCAGGACGGGCGGGGCGTCGGTGCCCGCGAAGTCCAGCACGCGGACGTCGCCGTGCGCGCCACCGTCCACTGTGGACGTCGTGTCGGCCGCGCCGACGCGCGACGCGACCAGCCCGTCGACGAAGGACAGGCCACGCGTCAGCGCTTCCTTGTCGTCGCTGGGGGTCTCGACCTCCACGTACCGGCGCAGGTCGTCCAGCATCTCCGGCAGCGCCGCTCGCGCCGCCTCCAGCAGTTCCCCTGTCACGCGCTCTCCCCTTCGATCGCCACCGGGTGGTCCTCGTCCACGGCGCTTCCACGTCGGCCAGCACCGGACGGTACTGGTCGTGCGCCTCCGCCGGGCGGCGGCGTGCACGGCCGCGGCGGGGCGAAGCGGTCCATCGTGAAGCAGGGCGTGTCCGCGGACGTCGGAGAGGGCCCGCGCGGTGGTGCGCGGGCCCTCTCCGGCAGGTCGCGGTGCGGTTGGCGGGACGTCAGGCGGGGGTCAGGGTGAAGCGGACGTTCGGCTCCTCCCCGTCGCCCCCGGCGATCACGGTCACGTCGGTCACCACCGGGCGCAGCGCCGCGCCGATGCCGGTGATCCCCAGGTCGCCCGCGGCGGCCCGGCCCGCGCCCAGCAGCACCGGGGCCACGTACGCGACGATCTCGTCCACCAGGCCCGCGCGCAGGAACGCGGCGGCCACGGTCGGCCCGCCCTCCAGGAACACGTGCCTGCGACCGAGCTCGAACAGCTCGGCCAGCGCGGCCCTCGGGTCGCGGGTGCGCAGCTGCGCCACCTCGGCCGACCCGTCGAACAGGCGCAACGTCGGCGGCAGCTCCCGCTCGCCCAGCACGGCGCGCAGCGGCTGGTGCGCGAGCGGGGCGTCGTCGGGGCCGCGCGCGGTCAGCCGGGGATCGTCCACCACGGCCGTCTCGGCGCCCACGAGCACCACGTCGCACCCGGCGCGCAGCCGGTGCACGTCGGCGCGCGCGGCCGAGTTCGAGATCCACCTGCTGGTGCCGTCCGCCGCCGCGCTGCGCCCGTCGAGGCTCGCGGCGAACTTCCAGGTCACCAGCGGTCGCCCGTGCTCGACGCCGAACACCCAGGCCCGGTTCAGCGCGCGGGCGCGGTCGGCCATCAGCCCGTGCTCGACCTCGATCCCGGCGTCCCGCAAGGTCCGCGTCCCCCCGGTGGCGACCGGGTTCGGGTCGGACTGGGCGAACACCACCCGCCGCACCCCGGCCTCCACCAGCGCGCGGGCGCACGGCCCGGTCCGGCCGGTGTGGTTGCACGGCTCCAGCGTCACCACGGCGGTGGTCCCGCGCGCGGCGGCGCCTGCCTCGGCCAGCGCGTCGGCCTCGGCGTGCGCGGTCCCGGCGCCCCGGTGGTGGCCCTCGGCGACCACCGTCCCGTCGTCGGCCAGCAGCACGCACCCCACGCGGGGGTTGGGCCCCAGCGGGACCCCCGGCGTCGCGGCCAGCTCCAGCGCCCGCGCCATCGCCTCGTGTTCGGTCAGCACAGCCCGTCCCTCTCGTGCCCTCACGGCGTCCCGCACTCCTCGGCCAGCCCGTCGGCCAGCAGCGAGGCGATCACCCGCAGCTCCTCGACCCGCTGCGGGTCGAGCCGGTCGAACACCAGCCTGCGCACCTCGGCCACGTGCGCGGGCGCGACGCGCCGCAGCACGGTCAGCCCCTCGTCCGTCAGGGTCGCGTACTGCACCCTGCGGTCCGCGCCGCACTGCCTGCGGCGCACCCACCCGCGCTTCTCCATCGCGGCGATCGCGTGGGTGAGGCGGGACGGGCTGGTCGCGGCGAGCCTGGCCAGCTCGCCCATGCTCAGCGTGCGGTCCGGGTGGTCGGACAGCACGGCCAGCATCGAGTAGTAGGTGTGGCTGATCCCGACCTCGTCCCGCAGCTGCCGGTCCAGGGCCTGCGGGAGCACGCTGACCACCCGCAGCAGCGCCAGCCACGCGGCCATCTCGCCGCCGTCCAGCCAGCGCGGGGCGTCCGCGCCGTCGGCCTCCAGGTCGGCGCTGCCGAGTTCGGTCCCGCCGGGATCGGCGCCGCCCAGGTCGGCGCTGCCGAGTTCGGCGCTGCCGAGTTCGGCCCGGTCGAGATCGGCCCTGCCGAGGTCCGCCGTCACGAGGCCAGCTCGGCCCCGACCACGTCACCCAGCCGGGGGTGCACGACCGGGTGGGCCAGGTCGAGGGTGTGCGCGGTGTGGTCGCGCTTGGCGGTCAGGTAGCGGGCGTTGGCGTCGGAGAGGTGGACGCCGGTGGGGACCCGCTCGGTGACCGTGACGCCGTAGCCCTGGAGCTGGACGGCCTTGTCGGGGTTGTTGCTCAGCAGCCGGACGCGGTCGACGCCCGCGGCGAGCAGCATCTGCGCGGCGGCGCGGTAGTCGCGCTCGTCCTCGCCCCGGCCCAGCGCCACGTTGGCCTCGTAGGTGTCCATGCCGGAGTCCTGGAGCGCGTAGGCGTCGAGCTTGGCGTACAGGCCGATGCCGCGCCCCTCCTGGCGCAGGTAGAGCAGGAAACCGCCGGTGGTCGCGATGCGCTCGACGGCCTCGCGCAGCTGCGGGCCGCAGTCGCAGCGCTGCGAGCCGAACACGTCGCCGGTGAGGCACTCGCTGTGCGGGCGGACCAGGGGAGCGGTCCCGCCCTGCCCGGCGAGCACCACGGCTGTCTCCCAGTCGCCGAGGCCCAGGAGCAGGTGCTCGCGCTCGTCGGCCAGACCGCGGAAGGTGAGCACGTCGGCGGTGGTGCTGTAGCCGTCGGGGAAGCGCAGGGGGACGCGGACCCTGGTGCGCACGGTGGCGGAGGGGGTCGCGGGGAAGTCGGTGGCCATCAGCACTCCAAGTGTTTGAAACTTGAAATGATGCTAGGTCGGGTGGGCTTGAAGCTTCAAGTGAATGGACGCATGGCGCAGGTCACAGGGGGTTTTCGGCATATCCGGGCTGGTCCGGGCGTTACGTGCCCCCGGTGTGCCCCCGGGCGGCCTACCCGGCGGTTCCTCCGCTGGTCCGCCCGGTGATCCGCTCGACGGCGGCCACGGCGGCGGCCCGGTCGTGCGGCTCGGTGTCCAGCGCGCGGTGGATCGACATTCCCTCGATCAGGGCGTCGAGCAGCCTGGCCGTGAGCGGGTCGAAGTGCCGCTCCAGCGCGCGCCTGCTCGCGGCCATCCACGCGTTGGTGACGTCCCGGCACTCCGGGTCGCGCGCGGCCAGGGTGTACAGCTCGTGCGTGAGCACCAGGTCCCGCTGGGTGCTCAGGGTGTCCACGGTGATGATCTCCACGACCGCCGCCGCCGCCTCCTCGGCGTTCGCGGCGGCGGCCATGCGCGCCTCGAACCCGGCGGCCACGGCCCCCGCGAACCGGCCGAACGCCTCGCGCAGCAGCTGCCGCATCCCGTCGAAGTGGTAGGTCATCGACCCCAGCGGCACCCCGGCCGCGGCGGCGATGCCCCGGTGCGAGGCCCCGTCCACCCCGACCTCGGCGATCACGTCCAGGCAGGCGTCGATGATCCGGTCCCGCCTGCCGGGGTCGGGCCTGCGCGAACCCGCCCCCCGCGCGGGTGTCCGGGCACCGGTCCCCGCGTCGTCCTCGTCCACGCCCGCCTCCCCGGAAATCGTTAGCCGAGCGCAGTGTACAAACGTACCACTGGCGGGTAAGAACGTGCCCATGCCAGCTGACACCGATGTCCGCCCCGCTCGGGAGGACGTCCGGGCCCGCGCCGCCGTGGCCGCGATGTTCTTCACCAACGGGGCCCTGATCGCCAACCTCATCCCGCGCTACCCGGAGATCAAGGCCGAGCTGGGCATGGGCAACTCCGCCTACGGCCTGGCCGTCGCCGCGTTCCCGGCGGGCGCGATCGTGGCCGGGCTCGCCGCCGGTGTGCTGGTGCGCCGGTTCGGCTCGGCCAGGGTCGCCGTCGTCAGCACCGTGCTCGCCGGGCTCGGCGTCATCGCGGCCGGTCTGGCCCCGGTCACGCTGGCGTTCGCCGCCGCCGGGTTCGTCGCGGGCGCGATGGACTCGATCACCGACGTGGCCCAGAACGCGCACGGCCTGCGCGTGCAGCGCCGCTACGGCCGCTCCATCATCAACTCCTTCCACGCCGTGTGGTCCATCGGCGCGGTCACCGGCGGGGCCATGTCGGCGGGCGCGATCGCGCTCGGGATCGACCGGGCGCCGCACCTGATCGGCGCGGTCGCGCTGCTGGCGGTCGTCGCGCTGCTCGCCCTGCGGTTCAGCCTGCCCGGCCCGGAGGACGCGGAGCAGCCCGAACCCGTCGCCGCAGCCGAGGGCGCGGGTCGGTTCGCCTCGGCGGGCCGGGTCGTGCCGGTGCTCGCCGCGCTCGTGCTCATCGCCACGGCGGGCACCCTCGTGGAGGACGCGGGCAACTCGTGGGCCGCCATCTACCTGGGCGGGCTCGGCGCGCCCGCCGCGCTCGCGGCCTCCGGCTACATCGCGCTCGTGGGCACCCAGTTCATCGGCCGGATCAGCGGCGACCGGCTGGTCGACCGGTTCGGCCAGCGCACCGTGGCCAGGGCGGGCGGGATCGTCGTCGCGGTCGGCTTCGGGCTCGCGCTCGCCCTGCCGACCGTGCCCGGCACCGTCGTGGGCTTCGCGGCGGCGGGCCTGGGCGTCGCCACGCTGGTGCCCGCCGCGATGCACGAGGCGGACGAGCTGCCGGGGCTGCGGCCAGGCACCGGGCTGACCGTGGTGTCCTGGCTGATGCGCCTGGGCTTCCTGCTGTCCCCGCCGGTCGTCGGGCTCATCGCGGACGCGTCGAGCCTGCGCCTGGGGCTGGTGGTCGTGCCGATCGCGGGCGTGCTCGTCGTGCTGCTCGCGGGCGTGCTCAAGCAGGAGCGCGCGAGCGCCTGACCGGGGAACGTCTGAACGGGGAACGTCTGAACGGGAGAACCCCTTCTCCGCCGCGCCGGGAGGAAGTCCGGTTCGGGGGAGGAGGGGTTCTTCGCGCTTCCAGGGCGGGATTCCCGCTCAGAAGTAACCGGGGTGCTGCGGCTGCTGCGGCTGCTGCGCGGGCTGCGGCTGCGCGGGCGGCTGACCGGCGCCCTGCGCGATCAGCTGCTCGGCCTGCTCCTTGGTCAGCTTGCCCTCCGCGCCGCAGAACGTGCACTGCACGACGCGCTTGATCCGCACCGGGAACAGCGGGATGAAGAACAGCGTGAACTTGGTGACCAGCTTGTGCACGGCCTGGGCGGCCGGGTTCCCGCACCGCGAGCACAGCAGCGTCACCATCCCCAGCAGGAACGCCTTCGTGCGCCAACCCCAGATGACCATCTGATAACCCCCGGTGGTGTGAAAAAGCGGCCCACAGTGTCCCACTTGGACAGCCGCTGTCCAGTGCGATTCGCAGGAATTCCCGCGCGCCGGGGGGAGGTGTTCCCGACGGCGCTCAGATCTGGGCGGCCCCGCCGTCGACGGCCAGCTCGGCGCCGTTGACGTAGCTGGAGGCGTCCGAGGCCAGGAAGACCGCCGCCGCCGCGATCTCCTCGGGCTCGGCCAGCCTGCCGAGCGGGATCGACGCGCCCGCGGCGGCCAGCTCCTCGGGCGGGAGCAGGTCGACCAGGCCCTGGGTGCGGG
The DNA here is from genome assembly GCF_000023245.1 of Actinosynnema mirum DSM 43827. Lineage (GTDB taxonomy): Bacteria > Actinomycetota > Actinomycetes > Mycobacteriales > Pseudonocardiaceae > Actinosynnema > Actinosynnema mirum. The sequence continues at coordinate 4,660,653 of NC_013093.1, read as the reverse complement.
TGCCGCCGGGGGAGAGCACGTTGACCCGGTACCCGCCCGCCCCCGCGCCGTGGGCGAAGCCCCGGACCAGGTTGCGGATCGCGGCCTTGGTCGCCCCGTACACCGGCAGGTACGGCTGCGGGCGGGTGGCGGACGACGACCCGGTGAAGATGATCGACGCGCCGGGGGCCAGCAGCGGCAGCGCCTTCTGCACGGTGAACAGCGAGCCCTTGACGTTGGTGGTGAACATGGCGTCGAACTGCTCCTCGGTGATCTCGCCCAGCGGGGCGGTGATCCCGATCCCGGCGTTGGCGACGAGCACGTCGATCCGCCCGGCCCGCTCCGCGACCTGCGCGTAGAGCGCGTCGAGGTCGGCCAGGTCGCCGACGTCGCAGCGGACGCCGGTCACCCCCTGGCCCAGCTCGGCCTCGACCGCGTCGAGCTGGGCCTGGCGGCGGCCGGTGACGAAGACCCGCGCGCCTTCGGCGTGGTAGGCCCGCGCGATCGCCAGGCCGATGCCCGCGTTCGCCCCGGTCACGACCGCGACCTTGCCCTCAAGAACGTTCATGGCGACTCCAACCGATGTTATTGACCGTGGAGTCAATAACATCGGTTTTTGTCTATTTGGTCAATAACCGGGGGTGTGGGTGTGCCCGGCGCCACACCGGGGCGTCTGGGGGTCAGGCCGAGGTCGGGTCCGTCGCGGGCCGGTCGCCGAGCGCGCGGAGCGAGTCGAGCGCGACCGCCGTCAGCGCGGCGCGGCCGACGCCCGTGCGGCCGAGCAGCTCCATCCCCTTGGTGACGGCGACGAAGTACATGGCCAGCGAGTCCACGTCCGCGTCCGCAGGGAGGTCGCCGTTCTCCCGCGCGTGCTCCAGGCACCGCGCGTAGATCCCGGCGAGCTGCTCGACGCCCTCCTTCGTGACCTCGGAGAGCCGGTCCGGCTCCCCGGACGACTCGACGAGCGCGCGCGTGGTGAGCGAGACCCGGCTGTCGCCCCGGCTGAACTCGATCGCCAGCCCGAGCATGTGCCCCCGGATGCGCTCCACCGGGGACGCGTCGCCGTGCCCGAGCGCCTCCGACACGGCCCGCGCCGCCTCCGCGCGGTCCTCCGAGAGCGCGCGCAGGAACAGCTCCTTCTTCCCGCCGAACGCGTTGTACAGGCTCTGCTTGCCCAGCCCGGTCGCCCGCACCAGGTCGTCCAGCGTCGTCGCGGCGAGGCCGTTCGCGGCGAACACCTCGCTCGCGCTGCTGACGACCTCGTGCTCGACGAACTTGCGGGGGCGGGCCATGCGTCGCAGCGTATAGCGCTGCCCGAGCGGCCCGGAACCTCGCCGGACCGCGCCGCGCGACACGGCCGCGACCGCCCACGTGCCGGGTCGCGGCGGGTGCGGCCCCTAAGATCCGACGGGTGACCGCGCGCGACGACTCCGACGACCTCGACCACCTCGACACCTCGGCGCTCCCCGAGCGGCAGCGGCGCATCCTGGAGGTCATCCAGGACTCGGTCCGGCGGCACGGCTACGCGCCCGGCGCCCGCGAGATCGGCGACGCGGTCGGCCTGCGCTCCACCTCGTCGGTCTCCCGGCACCTGGCCGCGCTGGAGGAGCACGGGTTCCTGCGCCGCGGCGCGTCGGTGTCCCGGCCGGTTGACGTGCGGCTGTTCCTGCGCCCCGAGCGACGCGCCGAGTCCGGCGACGCGGTGGCCGTGCCGGTGGTCGGGCACATCGCGGCGGGCGCGCCCATCGCGGCCGAGGAGCACGTGGACGACGTCCTCACCCTCTCCCGCGACCTGACCGGCCGGGGCACGGTGTTCGCGCTGCGGGTGCGCGGCGACTCGATGGTCGACGCGGCCATCTGCGACGGGGACATCGTGGTGGTGCGGCAGCAGCACGAGGCGCACTCCGGGCAGATCGTCGCGGCGATGATCGACGACGAGGCGACGGTGAAGGTCTACCGGCGGCGGGGCGGGCACGTGGTGCTGGAGCCGAGGAACAAGGCCTACGCGGACATCGACGGGGACGGGGCGGCCATCCTCGGGGTCGTGGTCTCGGTCATCCGCAGCGTCTGACCGGATTCCGGTCGACCGGGCCCCGCTGACCGCTCCCGCCGACCGGCTCCGCCGCGCGCCTGCGCCGAAGGGCGCACCGGGCTGCTCCGAGCGCCGTGACCGGCGCTTTCCCGTTGCCCGGAAACCGCTTGCCCCGTGCCCGCGCGCGGCGCGAAGGTGGTCCGGGGAGGGGCCCCGCGGGGTTCCCACCCGCCGACGCGGGCAGGGCTGGGCGGACCAGTACTGTCGATCACGCCGGGAACCGGCCACCGACGTTCCGCCCGGAGGTTCTTCCGTTGCGCACCACCATGACCCGTCGTGGTTTCCTGGCGCTCGCGGGTGGCGCCGCCCTCGCCGGGTGCACGGCGTCGGCCGAGGAGGTCGCGCCCGACGGCCAGGCCGTCGGGGGCGGGCAGCTGCGCGCCCTGTTCCCCGGCGCCGGCGCGGGCGAGACCCTGGACCCGCACGTCCCCGGATCGGCGCTGGACCGGGCGCGGCACAAGGCGCTGTTCGACAAGCTGGTCGAGCTGGACGACGAGCTGCGCCCCGTGCCCAGGCTCGCCAAGCGCTGGGAGTCCAACGCCGACGCGACGGTCTGGCGCTTCACCCTGCGCGAGGCCTCGTTCCACGACGGGCGGGTGCTCACCCCGGACGACGTGCTCGCCACCCTGGCCCGCGTCACCGACGCGAACGCGCAGGGGCGGGTGGCGCGCTCCGCGCTCGCGGCGCTGGACCTGGCGAACAGCCGGGCCGCCGACGCCACCACGGTGGAGCTGGCGCTGACCGCCCCCACCGCCGAGCTGCCCGCGCTGCTGGCCGCGGCAGGCGCGGCGATCGTCCCGGCCGACTACGCCGACCCGGCGAAGGCCGTGGGCACCGGGCCGTTCGCGCTGGCCGCGTTCGAACCGGGGCGGGCGCTGGTGGCGCGCCCGTTCGCCGACCACTGGGACGGCGCCCCGCACCTGTCCGAGCTGCAGGTGCTCACGGCGGGCGACGAGGCCGCGCGCGTGCGGGCGCTGCGGGAGGGCACGGCCGAGTACGCGCACGGGGTGGGCCCGGCGTTCGTGGACGCGGCAGGGTCGTCGCTGCGCGCGCTGACCGCGCGGGGCGGCACCGCGCACGGCTTCGTGATGCGCGCCGACCGGGCCCCGTTCGACGCTCCGGCCGTGCGGGCGGCGTTTCGCCTGCTGGCCGACCGGACCGCGCTGGTCGGGCGGGTGCTCGGCGGGCGGGGCGAGGTGGGCAACGACCTGTTCGGCAAGGGGGTCCAGCACTACGCGGACGACCTGCCGCAACGCCTGCGGGACGTGGGCGCGGCGCGGGAGCTGCTGCGCGGCGCGGGCGCGGAGGGGCTGGCGGTCACCCTGCGCACCACCGCGCTGCCGGGGGTGCTGGAGGCGGCCGAGCTGTACGCGGCGCAGCTGCGCGAGGGCGGCGTGCGGGTGGCCGTGGACGTGCGGCCCGAGGCGACCTACGCGGCCGACCGCGCGGCGGGCGACGGCCTGTGGAGCTACTGGGCCGAGCCGACGACGATCCCCGGTCACCTGGAGGCCGCCGAGGAGCGGGCCGCGACCGGGTGGCAGGACGTGGAGCACGACCTCGCGCTGGAGCAGGCGCGGTCCACCGTGGACTCGGCGACGCGCGGGGAGCTGTACCGGCGGGTGCAGCGGGTGCGGCACGAGCGGGGCGCGGTGCTGGTGTGGGGGCACGCGGACGTGGTCGTGGGCACGACGGCGGCGGTGCGCGGGGTCGCGGCGGCGCGGCCGGACACCGACGCGTGGGCCAGGTTCGACCGGGCCTGGCTGTCCGCCTAGTCCACTGTGGACGGATCGGCGCCGAGGACGTCGGGTGACGGCGGTGGGACGTTCAGCGCGCGCAGGGACCTGCGGGCGCTGAAGCGGGCCAGTCCGGGAACGCTGCCCTGGACGCGGATCGGCAGCGGGGCTCCGGGGCCGCGCTCGGCGAGCCTGCGGGCCACCCCGCGCTCGACCCGCACCTGCATCCGCTGCTCACCCGCGACCTGCGGCCCTCGGACCCGCTGGAGCTCGCTCGCGGCCCCGTCGATCGCCTCTGCGTCACCCCCGCGCAGCGGCCCCGCCAGGAGGTTCGCCGCCTCGGCCGCGTCGATCATGGCGAAGTTGATCCCGTTGCCGCCCACCGGGGAGATGACGTGCGCGGCGTCCCCGATCAGCAGCAGACCCGGTCTGGACCACCGGTCCACCTCGGTGATCCGGATCGGCAGCAGGGTGAGCTGGTTCGGGTCGCGCAGCTCCGCCACCCGCTCGCCGAGCCACGGCGTCCGCCGCCGCACCAGGTCCACCAGCGGTTCCACGCCCGCCGCCCTGACCTCGCCGAACCGACCGGCGGGCAGGGTGAAGCCGATCTGCCAGGTGTCGCCCTGCCCGAGCAGCCCGACCACCGCGCCCGGCTCGGTGATCAGGGCCAGCTGCCCGGCGCCGCTCGGGTCGTCCGGGAGCCGGGGCACGGCGAACCAGCAGATGTCGATGTTCGAGGCCAGCTCGGTCGGGGTGAGGTCGGACTCCAGCAGCACCTTGGAGTTCCGGCCGTCCGCGCCCACCACCAGGTCGGCCCGCAGCTCGCGCTCCTGCCCGTCCTGCCGGTAGCGGACGCCGTCGACGCGGCCCGCGCCGTCGTGCAGCAGGGCGGTGAAGCGGGCGCCCATCTCGACCCGGAAACCGCTGTGCCGCTGGGCCTTCCCGACCAGGAACGGCAGGAAGCGGGCCTGCGGGATCAGCGCGTAGTAGGGGAAGCGCGGGCTGCTGCCCCGGTAGTCGGCGATGGTGTAGCGCTTCTCGGGGGTCCACCACTCGAACGTCGTGGCCCGCCCGTGCGGGATGGTGGACAGCAGCTCCTCGGCGAGCCCGAAGCGGTGCAGGTAGTCGAGCACCGGGGGCGCGATGCTGTCGCCCCGGAACCGGCGGTCGAAGTCCTTGCGGCCCTCCAGGAGCACCACCCGCACGCCCGCGCGGGCCAGCAGGTAGGCCAGCAGGACCCCGCCGGGCCCACCTCCGACGACCACGACACCGGTCCGCTCGGCCATGGCGCACCTCCCTGATCGCAACGTATCGCCGCGGGGGAGGGGCGGCACGACGGGCGGGGGCGCGCCGCTGCGGGGCGCCGCGCTGGGGTGCGGCCTGGCAGGGCTGGGCGGGGGTGCGACTTGGCGGGGCTGAGCGGGGGTGCGGCCTGGCAGGGCTGGGCGGGGGCGCGACCCGGCGGGGCCGGGAGCCGGGGGCGACCTGACCGGGCCCCGAGCCGGGCGCGGGCCGCGTCGTCGTCCTCGGCGCGGCCGTCGTCCCGCGTTCGCCCGCCGCTCAGCCCCCGGTCGTGGTGGGCCGTGTGGGCCGTTCGGGGAACGCCCCGGCCCGCCGCGCCGTCGCAGTGGCGTGGGGCGCTGCGTGGTGGTGACGGGTGGGGTGTGCGCGGTCGTCGCGCCGTTCCTGCCGGGGGGTGCGGCCGGGAGCTCCGGGCTCGACCTCGCCGGGGGTTCGGCGGCGGTCGTGCTCGGGGCGCTGCTGGCGTTCGGGAGCGGTCGCCTGGTCCGGGTGGCGGCGCTGGTGGTGGCCCTGCTCGGGCTGGGGCTCGCCGGGGCCGGGCTGGTGGCGGACGTGCGGAGCGGGCTGCCCGGTCCGGGGTGGCCGGTGCTCGCCGTGGGCGCGCTGGCCGTCGAGGCGGGGGTGTGGTGGGCGCGCTCCTGGCGGCCCTCGGCGCTCGGGGCGGTCGGCGCGGTGGTCGTGGTCGGGGCCGCGCTGGTGGCCCCACCCGCCGTCGACGCCCTCGCGACCTCGGCGGGCACGGCCGTCGCCGGGGGTGAGCCCGCCGCCGTCGCCGAGCGGCCGGGGCAGCGGCGCTGGCGGTGGCGGCCGACCGCGCCCGTCGTGGACGTCGCCGCCGCCGGGCACGGGGTCGTGGTCGCCACCTCGGACGGCGCGGTCACCGGCCTCGACGGGACCACCGGCGACCAGCGCTGGCGCTACGCCCGGCCCGGCGCGGCCGTCGGCGCGCTGCTCGTCTCGCCGGACCAGCGCACCGCGGTGATCACCTTCCGCTCGCTGCGCGACACCCGCGCCCAGCTCGTCGTCGTGCTGGACGCCGTCACCGGCGCGGCGCGGTTCGACCGGGTGGTCCGCTCCGCCCTGGTCGAGACCGACCAGGTCCGCCCCGGTCGGCGGGTGCTCGCGATCCGCGAGGACCACGGGCTGACCGCCTACGACCTGACCACGGGCCAGGAGCGCTGGCGCTTCTCGCCCGGTGCGGGCTGCCGGTCCGACCACGCGCGCGTGGTCGTCGGCGACGGGGTGGTGCTCGCGCCGCTGACCTGCGCGGACACCGCCGGGGTGGTCGCGCTGGCCGAGGACGGCGGCGCGGTGCGCTGGCGGCACGAGGCCCCGGTCGTCGCGGGCGACGGCCGCGGACCCGTCATCCAGCTGTTCGGCTCGCCGGACGGGGGCGTGGCGCGGGTGCGCGTCGAGGGCGTCGGCGACGGGGGTGACGTGGTGCTGGGCGGCGCGGACGGGCGCGTGCTGCTCCGGGTGGGCCCGGGCCGGTGGGTGCGCCCGGAGGTCGGGGCGACGCCGCTCGCCGAGGTCGAGGACGGGCCGCGGGTGCGGGAGCGGGCCGCCGTGGACCCGAGCGGCGGACTGCGCCCGCTGCCGGTCGTGGACTGCCTGCGCCGGGGGCCGGACGCCACCACCGGCGCGACCTACCTGCGGGTGTGCGAGCGGGACGGCGTGGTGGCGCTGCTGACGCAGTCCTGGGACGGCGCGGTCGCCGAGACCGCCCTGGACGTCGGCGGGGGAGCGGGGGTGCTGCTCGTGCCCGCGCCGGGAGCGGTGGTGCCGGCGTGGAAGGGCTCGGTGGACGAGCTGGTCGGGCTGGCCCGGTGAGCCGGTCGCCGGAACCGCTTGTTGACCGGGAGTTCGCCCTGCGGCGAACCGCGGGCAACCGTGTCGGCGCCCCGCGGGCCGACACGGGGACGGTGATCATCGATGTCGGTCGGGCGCGGGCGGTTGCCGGGCGGGGACCGGGGGGCGCGCGTCCGAGCTGGCGGCGACCGTGCCGGAGAACGACCGGGAGCTGCTGGTCCGCGCGGCCTGGCCGCACGACGTCGGGTACGCGGAACCGCTGCGCGACAGCGGTTTCCACCCGCTCGACGGCGCGCGGTCCCTGGAGCGCGACGGCTGGCCCCGGCGGCTGGTCGGGCTGGTCGCGCACCACTCCGGCGCGAGCCTGGTCGCCGGGGTCCTCGGGCTGGAGGACGAGCTGGCCCGCTACCCGCGCGAGGACGGCCCCGTGGCCGACACCCTCACCCACGCCGACCGGACCACCGGGCCGACCGGCCGCCGCGTGAGCGTGCCCGACCGGCTGGCCGAGGTGCTCCGGCGGCACGGCCCCGGCTCGCCCAACGCCCTCGCGCACCCGGCGCGCGTGCTGCGGCTGCTCGCGATCGCCGACCGGGTCGAGCGGCGCCTGACCCGCCTCGAGGCCGTCCCCGCGACCGGGAAGCCCGGCTCCGACCACTGGTGAAACCAGTGCGCCGCACTGGTGATCCCAGGTCCGGGGGAAATCCGGCGCCGGGGTCCGGGGCCGCAGCACTGCGGCCGCGGAGCCCGCGCCCGACCCTATGCTGCTGGCGTTCCGCAGGACTTCGCCCACGTCTGCTCCGGGGAGCGCCGTGCCACAGCGGGAGAACGCCGGTCGCCTCGACCCGAGCGCCGCGTCCACCGTCCGGGAGTTCGCCGCGCACCTGCGGCGCCTGCGCGCCGAGGCCGGGGAGGTGTCGCTGCGCAAGCTCGCCGGGCGCGCGGGGCCGCGCCACGACGGCGTGCCGTTCTCCAAGACCACGATCTCCGAGGTGCTGGCCGGGAACCGCCTGCCCAGCAGGGAGTTCGTGGAGCGGTTCACCGACGCGTGCGGCGTCGCCGAGTGCGGCCGGGCGGTGTGGCTGGACGCCAGGGACCGGGTCGCCGCGACCCGGCCTGCCCGCGCCAGGGACCGGGTCGCCGCGACCCGGCCTGCCCGCGCCAGGGCGAGCCGGTGGGCCCGCCGCTGACCCCGGCGGGCGGCGCGGGACCGGGCGCCGCCCGCCGGGTCTCACACCGCCAGCAGCCCGTCCAGCGACTCGGCCAGCCGGGCCGCGTCCGTCGAGCGCGCCGCGTCCGCGCGGGCCCGGCGCGCCAGCGGCCTGATCCGGTCCACCGTCCGCGTCGAGCTGATCCGGCCGGTGACCGGCAGCACCCGCCGCACCATCCGCTCCGCCTCCGCGTGCTCGCCCTGCACGATCCGCACCCCCAGCAGCGAGATCAGGTCGAACAGGTTCGACCGCGCGTAGGCGTCCCGGTTGCGCAGCCGCAGCGCCGCGTCGATGTGCGGCTCCGCCCGCCCGGCAAGACCGGGATCGCCCTCGGCGAGGGTGCGGTAGGACAACCCGGCCATCCCGGAAAGCCCGGCCTGGTCGAAGTACCCCAGCCACGACGGCGCGTCCCCGGCCACGGCCCGCGAGAAGCGCTCCTGCGCCGTCCCGACCGCCCGGTCCACCCGGCCCGCGTCGCCGAGCGCGGCCCACGCCCACGCCTCGCAGGTGCCCAGCATCGCCTGCTCCGCCTCGGCGATCCGCGCGCCCGCCCCGCGCCTGGCCAGCGCCACCAGCGACAGCGCCTCGCGCGGCTTGCCCACGTGCACCATCTGCCTGGCCATCCGCGACAGCACCTCGACCCCGAGCCGCTGGTCGCCTGCCCGCTTCGCGCAGTGCAGCGCGAACGTGAAGTACCGCTGCGCCGTGCCCTGCAGGCCCACGTCGTGCGACATCCACCCGGCCAGCCGCGCCAGGTCCGCCGTGGACCGGAACAGCCGCCTGCCGATCTGCTCCGGGTAGGCGTGCTCCAGCAGGTCCGTCATGGCCTTGAGCTGCCCCACGACGGCCTCCCGGTACAGCCCGCCGCCGACCTTCGCGTCCCACGTCCAGAACGTCCGGGTCGCCGCCTCGATCTCGGCGATCTCCGCCGTCCCGATCCGCCCCGCCGACGCGGCGGGCGCGGCGTCCGCCCGCACCGGGTCGAGCCACCCGCGCAACCGGTTCTCCAGCACCGCGCCCGTGGCCAGCGCCGCGGTGGTGCCGAGGACGTCCCTGCGTTTGATCATCAGATCGCTCCTGGTGAAGTCCTGCAGCGCGGTGACCAGCCCCCGCTGGTCCCACCCCAGCTCGCCGCCGGGCGGTGCGCCCGACCCGAGGCCGAGGTCCTCCGGGCCGACGGGCCTGCCCAGCCGCTCGCTGAACAGCGCGGCGAGCAGCTCGGGCACCGGCTGCCTCGGCCGCTCGCCCTCCAGCCACCGCCGCACCCGCGAGCTGTCCGGGGCCACGTTGTAGCCCCGCGCCTGGCCGAGCCGGGTCACCGCGCGCGCCAGTTCCCGCTGCGTCCACCCGGTCTGGCGGAACCAGCGCAGCAGCGCCTCGTTTCGCCGGGCCATCACGTCCCTCCCCGCGCCGTGCCGTCCACGCCAGCGTGCACAGCCCGCGGGGCCCCCACCACCGGGGCGGCCCATGCGCCACCCCTCCGCCAAGCCCCCGGCGCTGCTCCGGGCGGCCCAGCGGGGCCGCCGTCTTGCGGTTCGCTGACGACTGCGTCATTCGGCCCCGTCCGGGGCGGTCCTGCTGGTACACAGTGGACTCTGGCGGGCCTTCGCGCTCTCCCCCTCCCCCAGGCCGCCAGGTCCCCACCTCGCAAGGAGCTGTTCGTGGAGCCCATCGGGTCCATCCCCCTGCCCGCAGCCGTGCCGACGCCCGAGCACGCGTCGGCCCCGCTGGGGGCCAAGTTCGCCGTGGCCGCGTTCGGCCTCGGTCTGTGGCTGATCACCTCGCCGTTCCTGCTCGGCTTCGGCGTCACCTCCACCCGTCTCGGCGGGTGGAACAACGCGATGCTGGTCGGCGCGGTCGTGCTGGTCGTCGCGCTGGGGGGCATGATGGCCCCGGCCGACACCCCCTGGTTCGGCCACGTGCTGGCGCTGCTGGGCGCGTGGGTCGCGGTGTGCCCGCTGGTGCTGGGCTACCACGAGAAGATCGACCCGGCCCGCGCGCTGCTCAACCACGCCGTCTCCGGCGCGGCCCTGCTCGCGGTCGGTGTCGGGGCGGTGCTCGCGATGCGCCGCCGCCGCTGAGCGCTTCCCGTTGTGGCGCAAGGCGCACCGGGGTGGGCGCGGAGGTGTGCTTGATCGAGCCAGTGGTCCGCGTCACGGCGCGGAGCGTCCGCGGGCGGCCGGAGTGCCGCCGCCCCAACGCCTCCGCGCCGCCGGGCGACCGCGCGGGGTGACTCCCGCGCCCGGCCCCGCGAGCTGTGCGTCCCGTCACGGCAGCGGTCTGCCTGCCGGGATCGCGCCGCCGCCGTCCAGGACCCGCGACAGCGCCGCGCGCGAGTCGTCGTGGTCGACCGCGCCGTCCGCCTCCAGGCGCCAGCCGGAGACCGGCCGCAGCGCGCCGCCTTGGTCCTGGGCGACCGCGACCAGCCCGGCGCGCAGCGCGAACGCCCGCCCGGCCCCGTCGAGTCCGTGGTGATGCCGATCGGCACGACCTGCCGCGCTCGTGCTTGCGGGCAGCTCCAGCAGCGGGTTCGGCCGGTCGAAGGCGTGGCCACCGAGTGCGAGCGCGTCCGGGAACGGGCTGCCGAGCGCGGTGGTGGGCAGCGGTTCCGCGGCGGGCACGACGTCGTCGACGACGAACGTTGGCATGTCCCGAAGGTAATGCGCAACGTTGCCACGCGCGCCCGATTTGATTCAGCCCGCCCGCTTCAGCCGCGAGGCGCCCCGCTCACCGCCGCTCCCTCCGCCGCTTCGCCCGCTGCGACAGCGCGACGAGCACCCCCACCCCGGCCAGCACGACCGCGAGCGCGGTCAGCAGCACCGGCAGCCCCGGACGCTCGGCCGCCGCCGACCGCCAGGCCAGCGACAACCCCAGCCGCGCCGCCACCACCCCCACCACGACCAGCACGGCCACCCCTACGATCAGCGCGATCCGCCGCTCCACCCGGCACCCCCTCGTCCCCACGAGCCCGCCTCGTCTCCTCAGGAGTACCCACGAACGCCACCGGCCGCACGGGCGTCGGGCCCGTGCGGCCGGTGGGGGAGCAGGGGGTCCGGTCAGCCCGCCAGCGTGGAGTTGTCGATCACGAACCGGTAGCGCACGTCGGAGTTCATGACCCGCTCGTACGCCTCGTTGATCTTGCTGGCCGGGATCACCTCGACCTCCGCGCCGATGCCGCGCTCGGCGCAGAAGTCCAGCATCTCCTGCGTCTCCGCGATGCCGCCGATCATCGAGCCCGCGAAGCTGCTGCGGTTGTTCAGCAGCGTGAAGACGTTGACCTCCAGCGGCTCCGGCGGCGCGCCCACGTTCACCAGCGCGCCGCCCACGGCCAGCAGCTTCAGGTAGGCGTTGACGTCGATCTTCGCGCTGACCGTGTTCAGGACCAGGTCGAACCGGCCCGCCAGCTCCTTGAAGGTCTCCGGGTCGGAGGTCGCGTAGTAGTGGTCCGCGCCCAGGCGCAGCCCGTCCTCCTGCTTCTTGAGCGACTGCGACAGCACGGTGACCTCCGCGCCCATCGCGTGCGCCAGCTTCACGCCCATGTGGCCGAGCCCGCCGAGGCCGACCACGGCGACCTTCTTGCCCTCGCCGACGCCCCAGTGGCGCAGCGGCGAGTAGGTGGTGATGCCCGCGCACAGCAGCGGCGCGGCGGCGGCCAGGTCCACGCCCTCCGGGATGCGCAGCACGAAGTCCTCGTCCACGACCACGGCGCTGGTGTACCCGCCCTGGGTGGTGGTGCCGTCGCGGTCGGTGGCGTTGTACGTCCCGATGTTGCCCTGGACGCAGTACTGCTCCTCGCCCTTGAGGCAGTTCACGCACTCGCGGCAGGAGTTGACCATGCAGCCGACGCCGACCCGGTCACCGACGGCGTGCCTGGTCACCTCGGAGCCGACCTCGGTGACGATGCCCGCGATCTCGTGGCCGGGCGCCAGCGGGTACTCGATCCCGCCCCACTCGCCGCGCACGGTGTGGATGTCGGAGTGGCAGATGCCGCAGTACTTGATGTCGATGAGCACGTCCCGCGGACCCACGTCGCGGCGCTCGAACGTGGTCGGGACCAGCGGCTCGGTCGCGGACGGGGCTGCGTATGCGTTGACGGTGAGCACGTCTCTCCAGTACCGGTCGTTCACGTCTGTGCGGGCGCGGGCGGACTGCCCGAACCCGGTGGCGCGTCGCGGGGCGCCCGCCGGGATGCCTCCCGGCCGTCCACGTGGGACGTCCCACGCGAACACCCCGCCGTTGCCGCCACGGTGTCACCGTGCGCCCGCGCGTGGCAGGCCGCACGGTGCGGGGGAGTGGCACACCCCCTCTGACCGGGTTTCACCGGCGCGCGGCGGTGAAACCTCCCAGCCGCCCGCCCCGGACCACAGGGACGTCAGGCCGTCACCCGCCAGTGGGACCGCCAGCAGGGCGGGCAGGCCCGCGCGCGGGGAGAGCGGCAGCGCCGCGCTCGCGATGCCGCGCGACCGGGCCGCCGCGCCGGGCGGGCCGGTTCCGCGCCACCACGGCGGCCATCCTGCCTGCCCTGCCCCCAGCACCCGTTCGACCGGCGCCGCGCGCTCGACCGCGACACCCGCGCGTCCCTCTCGTCCACCGGTGCAGGGGTGTGACACGGCCCCCCAGAAGTGGCACGCGCCCGCACCGACGGGGGGACAATCCGAGGCATGGTGGACGAGCGGCAGGGCGGGACGGAGCTGGGGCGGTACCTGCGGGCGCGTCGGGCCCAGATCGGGCCCGAGGAGGTCGGGCTGGTCGCCGGGCCGGGGCTCCGCCGCACGCCTGGGCTGCGGCGGGAGGAGCTGTCCGCGCTGGCGGGCATCAGCATCGACTACTACACCCGGCTGGAGCGCGGCCGTGAGCGCAGGCCCAGCCCGGCCGTGGTGGACGCGCTCGCCCGCGCGCTCAAGCTGGTCCCCGACGAGGTCGCCCACCTGCGCGAGCTGGTCGAGCGCGCCGCCCGCAGCGCGGGCACGCCCGCCAGGGCGCCCAGCCGCTCGGTGCGCCCCGGCGTGAAGCTGATCCTGGAGTCGCTGCGGCCCAACCCGGCGTACGTGGTCAGCCGGGTCGACGACGTCCTCGCCGCCAACCCCGGCGGCACGCGGCTGTTCGCGGGCATCGACGACTGGCCCGCCAAGCAGCGCAACCTCGTGCGCTACCTGCTGCTGCACCCCATGGCCCGCGAGGTCATGCCGGAGCGCGACCGGTTCATCAGCGGGTGCGTCGCCGGGCTGAGGGCGCTCGCCGGCACCGACCCGGACGCGCCCGACCTGGCCCGCCTGCTCGGCGAGCTGCTGGTCAAGAGCCCGGAGTTCGCCCGGTTGTGGGAGCGCTACGACGTGCGGCGGAAGGTGTCGAACGGGCGCAAGGTGTTCCGGCACCCCGACGTCGGGGAGATCCACCTCGGCTACCAGATGATGTCCCTCGACGGCGCGCCCGACCAGAAGCTCGTGGTGTACTTCGCCGAACCGGGCTCGCCCGAGCACGACGCGCTGGTGCTGCTCGACATGCTCGGCGCGGCCCGCGAGGCGGAGGTGGCGGCCGAGGACTGCGCCGAGGCCGAGCAGGTGGACGACGTCGACCAGGTGGGGCGACGGGACAGCCCGGCCTGACCTGCGCGGATCGGTCGCGGATCAGTCGCGCGACCGCGCGGCGCACCGGTGAGCCGGGCCCGCGCACGCCGAACGCGCCCGCGCCCCACGTGACGGTCGCGAAGAACAGCAGCTCACCGGACCAGGTGAGCCGGAAACCGGCCGACCCGACCCACGCGGCGACGTCGTCCGCGCCGGCGGGGAGCGGTGGCAGCAGCGCCGGCAGGGCCGGCGCCGCACCCGCCAGGAGCGATCCCACGACCCACAGCCAGGCGAACGCCGCGCCGCCGCGACCCCGGCCGTCGGTGGGCTGCTGGACGGCGGGGAGCGGGACCCCGGTCACACGCCCCAGCCTAGGGGAGCGTGATCATCCCGGTGCCCCGGTTCCCGCTAGTCCAGCAGCTCGACCACCGCGCGCGTCGCCTCCGCGAGCAGCGCGTCGTCGTGCTCCGCGTCCGCGGTCGCCTTGCCGGACAGCACCGCCAGCACGATCGGCGCGCGGTCCGGCGGCCACAGCACGGCGATGTCGTTGCGCCCGCCGTACCTGGCCGACCCGGTCTTGTCCGCCACCACCCACCCACGGGGGACACCCGCGCGGATCGCCTCGTCACCGGTGGTGTTCGCGCGCATCGTCGACACCAGCAGCTCGCGCCGGTCGTCGGCGAGCACGTCGGCGTCCACCGCGTACCGCCGCAGGTCCGCGGCCAGCGCCTCCGGCGTGCTGGTGTCACGGGGGTCGCCGGGGACGGCCTCGTTCAGCTCGGTCTCCACCCGCGCGGGCGAGGTGGTGGTGTCGCCGATCGCGCGCAGCGCCCGCTCGAACGCGGCGGGGCCACCGGCCAGGCCCGCGTCGCCGCCCAGCTCGCGCAGCAGCAGGTTGCCCGCCGTGTTGTCGCTGTGGCGGACCGCCGCGTCGGCCACCTCGCGCAGCGTCATCCCGGTGTCCACCTTGCCCTCCGTGATGGGGGAGTAGGTGACCAGCTCCTCCCCGGTGAACGTGATCCGCTCGTCCAGGTCGGCGACCGAGCGCTCCGCGAGCAGCGCGCCGAAGGCGAGCGCCTTGAACGTGGACGCGTAGGCGAACCGCTCGTCCGCCCGGTGCGCGACCACGCGCCCGCTGCCGGTGTCCAGCGCGTACACCCCGAGCCGGGCGTCGAACCGCTGCTCCAGCGCGGCGAACGCGGGCGAGCCGAGCGGCGCCGCGGTCCGCGAGGTCGCGGTCGTGGTGGCGGTCTGCGCGACGCCCGCCTGCGCGGGCGGTGCGGCCTGCCCGCAGCCCGCGACCAGCGCGAACAGCAGCGCCGCCATCCCGGCGCGGTGTGCCCTGGTGGTCAACACGCGAGTTCCTCCCCGTGATCGGTGACTTCCCCGGCCAGTCTCGACCCGGCCCCACCATGCGGTCCAAGACGAAAACCGACGGTTCCATGCGCAAAGCGCATAAGCTGCGGTCGTGGACCTGGTCGGAGCCTGCCTGGCGTTCGTGTCCGTGGCCGAGCGCGGCAGCTTCACCCTCGGCGCGTCGGCGGCGGGCGTGCCGCAGCCGGTGGCCAGCCGCCGCGTCGCCGCGCTGGAGGCGCACCTGGGGGAGCGGTTGTTCGACCGGGGCGCCCGCAGGGCCGTGCTCACCCCGTTCGGCCGGGACGTCCTGCCCGCCGCGCAGCACCTGGTCCGCCTGGCCGAGGCGCTGGAGCAGCGGGCCAGGCAGGCCAGGCGCAGACCGCTGCCGCTGGCCGTCCCCGACTGGTGCCCGGCCCGCGACCTGGCGCACCTGGCCGCGCGGGCGCAGGCCGACGGGCTGACCCTGGAGCTGCGCCGCGCCGGCCCCGCCGAGCGCGCGGCGCTGGCCCGCACCGGCGAGGTCCGGGCCGCGATCACCGCCGTGCCGCCGGGCGGGGGCGACTGGGTGGTGCCGCTGGGCGTGGCCGCCGCCGTGCCGCCCGCCGAGCACACCACCTACCTGGACACCCTGCGCGTGGGCCGCTCCGGCGGCGCGGCCCGGCGGGTGCTGCTCCAGCCGGAGGACGACGTGCCGCACGTGCGCGACCCGCTGCTGCGGCTGCGCGACGCCCTCGGCCTGCGCCCCGGCCAGGTCGTGGTGGCCGACTCGCTGGTGGGCGCGGTCGCCGACGTGCTCGGCTCCGCCGACCTGCTGCTCTGCTCACCCGCCCAGGCCGACGACCTCGGCCTGCACTGGCGACCGCTCGGCGAGGCCGAACCGGCGCGCGGGTACGCCGTCGAGGCGGTCAGGGCGGACGACGCGGAGCGGGTGCGCGCGCTCGGCCGCGACCTGGCCCGCTGCCTGGGGGCGTCCGCGTGAGGCCGGAGCGGGTGGTGGCGGAGCTGCGCCGGGAGCTGGCGGACGCCGGGTTGGACGGCTCGTTCCTGGTGCGGGACCTGCGCACCGGGCAGGAGATCGCGATCGAACCGGACGTCGAGTGGCCGATGGCGTCCCTGGTGAAGGTGCCGCTGGCCGTGGCGACCCTGGAGCGGGTGCGGCGCGGCGAGCTGGACGGCGCGACCAGGGTCGAGGTGCGCCCGGCTCCGGACGCGCCACCCGGCTCGCCCGGCCTGTCCTGGTTCCGCCACCCGGTGGAGGTGGCGGTGGACGACCTGCTGTACCTGGGCGTGGCGATCAGCGACAGCCGGGCCGCCGGCGCGCTGTTCGCCCTCACCCCGCCGCCGCGGGTGAACGCCCTGCTGCGCGAGCTGGGCGTGCGCGGGCTGGCCGTGCGGCACGACCTGGACCCGCTGACCGACACCCCGGTCGAGCGCTTCGAACCGGCCGAGGTGCACCTGGCGCACTCGCTGGCGGCGACCGCGGGCACGCCCGGCCGGGGGCACCCGGTGGCGCAGCTGGACGTGACGCGCGCGAACGCCGGGTCGGCGCGGGCCTTCGCCGACCTGCTCCAGGCGCTGTGGCGGCCGTCGGGGGTCCCGGAGGAGGTGGCGGCGCGGGTGCGGGAGCTGATGTCGCTGAACGTGCTGCGGCAGCGGCTGGCCCCGGACTTCACCTCGGACGCGACCCGGTGGTCGTCCAAGACCGGCACGCTGCTGACGCTGCGCCACGAGGTGGGCGTGGTGGAGCACGACGACGGGCAGGCGTTCGCGGTGGCCGCCCTGACCGGCTCGACCGTGCCCGCCGCCGCGCAACCGGGGGCCGAGGCGGTGATGGGCCGGGTGGCGCGCAGGCTGCGGGACTGCCTGCGCCTGCGCTGACCCCGCGCAACTTCTGCGCAAACCGTTGTCGGACAACGAGTTCCGCGCACATGGTTGGCGGGTGAAAACTGTCGGGATGCTCGTGGCGGCTCTCGTCGCCCTGCTCACGTTCGTCGCGGCGCCGCAGGCCAGGGCGGCGTCGCTGGTCGAGGTCACCGGGTTCGGCGCCAACCCCAGCGGCCTGCGGATGCACCTCTACGTCCCCGATCGGGTGGCGAGCAGACCCGCCGTGCTGCTCGCCGTCCACTACTGCACCGGCTCCGGGCCGGCGTTCCACTCCGGCACCGAGTACGCGCGCCTGGCCGACCAGCACGGCTTCGTGGTGATCTACCCGTCGGCCACCCGCAGCGGCAACTGCTTCGACGTGTCCTCGCCGCAGGCGCTGCGGCGCGACGGCGGCAGCGACCCGGTCGGGCTGATGTCGATGGTGCGCCACACCCTGCAGCGCTACAACGGCGACCCGGCGCGGGTGTTCGTCACCGGCACCTCGTCCGGGGCGATGATGACCAACGTCATGCTCGCCAACTACCCGGACGTGTTCGCGGCGGGCGCCCCGTTCGCGGGCGTCCCGGACGGGTGCTTCGCCACGACGGACGGGTCGCTGTGGAACAGCGCCTGCGCGAACGGCACCGTGCTCAAGACCCCGGCGCAGTGGGGCGACATCGCCCGCTCGGCGTACCCCGGCTACACCGGGCCGAGGCCGAGGGTGCAGACCTGGCACGGCACGCAGGACGACACGCTGCGGTACCCGAACTTCGGCGAGCAGATCGACCAGTGGACCAACGTCCACGGCCTGTCCACCACCCCCACCTCCACCGACTACCCGCAGCCGAACTGGACCCGCACCCGCTACGGCGACAAGGTGGAGGCCATCTCGCTGCAGGGCGTCGGGCACAACCTGATGGCGTCGGGGATGGGGCAGCGCGTGATCGAGTTCTTCGGCCTGGACACCCCCGGCCAGAACCCCACCACGACCACGACGACCACCACCACGACCACCACTACGACGACCACGCCCCCGAACCCGAGCGGCGCCTGCCGGGTCGGCTACTCGGTGAACGCCTGGAACACCGGCCTCACCGCGAGCATCACGATCACCAACACCGGCAGCGGCGCGGTGGACGGCTGGACCCTCGCCTTCACCCTGCCGTCCGGGCAGCGCGTGACGTCCGGCTGGAACGCCACGTTCACCTCGTCCGGCAGCGCGGTGACCGCCACGAACGCCTCCTACAACGGCGCCCTGGCGCCCGGCGCGTCCACCACGCTCGGCCTCCAGGCCACCCACACCGGCGACTCCGGGAAACCGAACGCGTTCACCCTCAACGGAGCCGCCTGCACCACCACCTGACCCGAGCCCCCACGAGACCGGGACCGCGTCGGCACCCCAGCCGACGCGGTCCCGTCGTGTCGGGGAAACCCGTTTCCGACGCCGCCGCCGCCGTTCGGAGTTCACGTACCAGAACGAGGAGTTCAGATACGTGACCAGCCGCAGGAATCGTTCCCCGTACCCCGCTGTCCGCATTCGTGAATGAACGCCGCCCCGGATTGACACGATCAAGACCCGCCTCTAGCTTCGGGGCAAGCGCTTTCCGACACGTGTCGACTGATTCTTCCCAAGGCCGGGGCAACGCCGCCCCCGGTCGATCGCCGCTGAACCGTCCCATCCTTCGACGACGCAGGAGATGGAATGAAGCGATCAGTCGTCCGGCGAATCCCCGCGGTCGTGGCCGCGCTGCTCGTCTCGACCACCGCGGGCGCCGCCCTCACCGCCGGGTCGGCCTCCGCCGCGGGCGCCGCGACCGGGTACGCCTCCGCCAACGGCGGCACCACCGGCGGCCAGGGCGGGGCGACGGTCCGGGCCACCACGGGCACCCAGATCCACCAGGCGCTGTGCGGCCGGGCCGGCACGAGCACCCCCATCACCATCGAGGTGCAGGGGACCATCAACCACGGCAACACCAGCAAGGTCTCCGGAAGCTGCGACACCGCCGCCGGGGTCATCGAGCTCAAGAAGATCAGCAACGTCACGATCATCGGCGTCGGCTCCGGCGCGGTGTTCGACCAGATCGGCATCCACATCCGCGAATCCCGCAACATCATCATCCGGAACGTGACGATCCAGAACGTCAAGAAGTCCGGATCGCCCACGTCCAACGGCGGCGACGCCATCGGCATGGAGCGGGACGTGCGCAACGTGTGGGTCGACCACGTCAACCTGATCGCCTCGGGCGGCGAGTCGGCGGGGTACGACGGGCTTTTCGACATGAAGGACAACACCCAGTATGTGACCCTGTCCTACAGCACCCTGCGCAATTCCGGTCGCGGCGGTCTGGTCGGTTCCAGCGAGAGCGACCGCTCGAACAGCTTCATCACCTACCACCACAACCTGTACCAGAACATCGACTCCCGGACCCCGCTGCTGCGCGGCGGCACGGCGCACATGTACAACAACAACTACGTGAGCCTGAACGAGTCCGGCATCAACTCGCGCGCGGGCGCGAAGGCCAAGGTCGAGAACAACTACTTCAAGAACTCCCGCGACGCCCTCGGCACCTTCTACACCGACGAGGCGGGCTACTGGCAGGTCAGCGGGAACACGTTCGACAACGTCACCTGGTCCACCCCGGACGACGAGACCAACCCGGCGGGGCCGAACCCGCAGTCCACCACCTCGGTCACCGTGCCCTACAGCTACCGGCTCGACCAGACGAGCTGCGTGCCGACCATCGTCGCCCGCACGGCGGGGGCCAACACGGGCCTGAAGGAGTCGGACGGCTCCTGCTGACCGGAACCGGAAACGGCGGAGCCTGACGCGGCAGTCGTGCCGGGGCGCGGTCCCACCCGCGCCCCGGCACGACACCCCCAGACGCCGTGCGGAGCGGGCGCCGCGCACGCGTCCCCCCGACGCCCCGCGCGGTCCCCCCGGATCCGCCGCCAGCCCCCCGGTGACGGCTAAACCCGCTCCGCTTCCCCCCGTTGTTCCCCCTCCGGCCCAACACGACCAAGCCTGACCCACCGGGGGCGGGCGTTCTGTCCAGAACTGGACGCACGGCGAAAATTTCCGACGGCGAGCCCAAGACCCCAGGTCAGGACCGGGAAGCGGGGGAGCTCACCCGGACTCGCCCGGCCGCGAGGCGATCAGCGCCGCCAGGTCCACCACCTGGAGCACGCCCCGCGCGATCCGCACCAGCCCGGCCGCCTTCCACTCCGCCAGCACCGGCGTCACCGCCGACCGCGCCAGCCCCAGCGCCGCCGCCAGCTCCTCCTGCGACATCGGGATCGTGGTCGCCGACGGGTGCTCCGGCCCCGCCGCGCCGACGAGCTTCACCAGCAGGTCGGTCAGCTGGTCGGCGGCCGTGCGGTGCGCGACCCGCCAGGTGTGCGTGAAGCTCTCCCGGAACTTGCCCATCACGTAGTTCCGCAGCGCGGGCTCGACCCCGCACCGCCCCACCAGCGCGTCGAACCGCTCGGCCGACAGCCGCGACGTCGCCCCGCGCTCGATGGCCTGCACGGTCGCCGACCGGGGCCGCTTGTCCTGCGCCGCGAACTCGCCCAGCACGTCACCGGGCCCGCGCACGGCGAGCAGGATCTCCCGCCCGTCCGGCTCGGAGTAGACCACCTTCACCCGGCCCGCCACGCACAGCAGCACCACCTCGCCGGGGTCGCCCTGCAGCAGCAGGCGCTGCCTGCTCTCGTGCGGGGTCAGCGCGCCCTCGGCGACCAGCAGGTCCCACTGGCCCCGCGAGAGCAGCGCCCGGAAACCCCGCTGCCCCACCGGTTCGCGCCCGGCCTCCCGCGCGCCGGGCACCCGGACGGGCCCGCTCCCGCCGGGGGAGCGCGGCCTGGGCACCCGCCCGTCCGGCGAGCCGACGGCCTGCCCCGGTTCGGGCTCGCGCCCACCACGCTCGGTCATCGCCGCACCGCCCAACCGGTCCCGCGCGGCGCCCGTCGCCACGTGGCGGTCCCCCCGGTGCCGCACCGCCCGCCGCCACCCGGACCAGCGGCCCCCAGCGCGGCGCGCGCGCCGTTCCGACCGGCGCCCGAGCGCAGGTGGAAACCCTCGCACATGGGTAGGGGAGCCTACCCGCAGAACCGCTCGCACCGCGATCGGCCACCACGCGCAGGCTCCCCCGCCACACCGCTCACCGCGCCCCTGGAGGCGCTCCCGCCCGCACCCGGCGGTCGGCGACCACCGGGCGCGCGCTCACCCCGCGTCGACCCACGCGCGGGCCGACGCGCCGCCGCCCGACCCCACCTGACCCCGGTGTCAGAGCGCGGTGTCAGAGCGCGGTGTCAGACCGCGACCAGGTGCGGGACCTGCGGCTCCTGCTCCTCCGGCAGCGGCTCCAGCCCGTCCTGCGCGTCGCTCAGCATCCGCTGCGCCACGAGCAGCTGCTCGGCCACCCGCTGCCGCCCGGCCTTGAGCTCCGCGACCCGCCGCTCCGCCTCGGCCACGATGGCCGCGGCGTGCTCGGCGGCCTCGGCGACCAGCCGCTGGGCCTCCGCCTGGCTCTCCGCGTCCCGCCGGGCGAGGGCGGCCAGCGCCTCGCCCCGCCGGGCGCGCATCGCCTCGGTGAAGTCCGACTCGACCTGGGCGCGCAGCAGCGCCGACTGCTCGTCCAGCTCCCGCCGCTGCTCCGCCGCCTCGCGCGCCGCGACCTCGGCCTCCTCGCGGGTGATCCTGGTCGCGTCGTGCTGCTCGCCGACCAGCCGCTCCCACTGCTCCCGCAGGCTCGCCGCCGCCCGGTCCGCGTCCGCCCACGTGCGCTCGGCCGCCGCCCGAGCGCGCGCGGTGATCTCCTCGGCCTGCCGGTGGGCCAGCTCGACCCGCCTGCGCAGCCGCTCCTCCAGCGCCTCGACGTCCACCGGCGAACCGCTGATGCGGTCCACCTTCGCCCGCAGCTCCCGCACCTGCTCGCGGGCCTCCTCCAGCTGCCGGGCCAGGTCCTCCGAGCGCGCCACGGCGGCGTCCCGGTCGGCGGCCAGCAGCCGCGTCCCGGTCTCCGCCTCGCGCACGTAGCCCTGGACCTGCGCCCTGTCGTAGCCGCGCCATGCCCGGTCGAAGTCGACGCGCAGGGGGAGGAGTTCTTCGCGGACCTCGCCAGTCGTCACCGTGTCAGCTCCCCTCTTCAACTGTCGTGTGTCCCCGCTCACGGCGGGATGATCTCCAACGTCCTCCGGAGCACCCCGGTCACGCAAGGGGCGCAACCCGTGCAGCGCAAACCATAGCCGCTGCGACCTGGGCGGTTCCTCCTCTTCGGACGGCTGCTGAACCGGTGCAGCCAGTGGGGTGCGACACCCGGCCGGTTGCCCGCGCCCACCACCGGGTACCTCCGACGCACCGGCCCCCGAGGCCGACCGGGAAGGGGGTGGGACCTGGTGGTCCTGGACATCGGTTCCGAGGGCGCCGCGCGCCCGCTGTCGCTGGACCTCTCGCAGCGCACGCCGCCGCTGGCGCGCGTGCGGCGCTGGGCGGGCGAGGTGCTCGCGGGCCTGAACGACGAGCAGCTCGGCGACACGATGCTCGTGGTGACCGAGCTCGTCAGCAACGCGTTCGACCACGGCCGGGCGCCGCGCGCGCTGCGGCTGCACCGGCAGGGCGCGCCCTGGCTGGTGCGCGTGGAGGTGGACGACGCGTCCCCGTCGCTGCCGGTCATCGGCCGCTCCCGCCTCGGCGGCTACCGGGGCCGGGGGATGCTGATCGTGTCGAACCTGTGCCGGGGGTGGGGCGTCACCCACCGGTCGGGCGGCAAAACGGTGTGGGCCGAGATCGCCTGCGCGTCGTGACGGCCTGATCGGCCCGAGCGGCCCTATCCTGCCCCCGGTACGACGCGCCGGGCGCGCCCGGCGGGCACGCGACGGGGGTGCGGGCGGAGATGGCTCAGGCGGGGCTCGCGTTCCCCGGTGACGGCGAGATGGCGCGGCTGATGCGCGCCCACGCGTGGGCGGACGGCCCGCTCGGACCGGTCGACGACTGGCCCGCGAGCCTGCGCACGGCGGTGCGGATCTGCCTGACCTCGCGGTTCCCGATGATCCTGTGGTGGGGCCCCGAGCTGCGGTTCCTCTACAACGACGCCTACCTGCCGCTGCTCGGGGTCAACCACCCCGCGCTCGGCAAGCCGGGCGAGCGGGTGTGGTCGGAGATCTGGCACATCATCGGGCCGATGCTCCGCTCGGTGCTGGACACCGGCGAGGCGACCTGGTCCGAGGACCTGCTGCTGCCCATGCGCAGGCACGGGTACCTGGAGGAGACGTACTGGACGTACTCCTACAGCCCGCTGCACGACGACGACGGCGTGGTGCGCGGGGTGTTCACCGCCGTCAGCGACACCACCGAGCGGGTCGTGGGCGAGCGCAGGCTGGCGGTGCTGCACGACCTGGGCGCGCGGGCGGGCGACGCCCGCGACGTGGACGAGGCGTGCGCGCTGCTGGTGGACGCCCTCACCGGCCGGGACGTGCCGTACGCGGAGCTGCACCTGCGCGATGCCGGGGGCGGGCTGCGGCACGTCGCCGCCGGACCGGGGGAGCCGCCGCCCGAGGGGACCTGGCCGCTGCGCGGGGTGCTGGAGAGCGGGGCGCCCGCCGTCGTGGAGGACCTGCGCCTGCTCGACCCGCCGCTGCCCGCGGGCGACTGGCAGGCCCCGCCCCAGCGGGCGGCCGTGCTGCCGCTGCGAGGCGACGGGGACGAGCCGGTCGGGGTGGTGGTGCTCGCCGCCTGCGCGGGCCGCGAGCTGGACGAGCCGCACCGGGCGTTCCTGTCGCTGGTGGCCCGCCAGTGCGCGGCCGTGGTCAACGCCGCCCTCGCCTACCGGGCGCAGCAGCGGCGCGCCGAGGAGCTGGCCGAGCTGGACCGCGCCAAGACCGCGTTCTTCGCCAACATCAGCCACGAGTTCCGCACCCCGCTGACCCTGATCACCGGCCCGCTGCAGGAGCTGCGGGCGCGCGCCGGACCGGGCGAGCGGGCCGAGCTGGACGTGGTCCACCGCAACGCGCTGCGCCTGGGCAGGCTCGTCACCGCGCTGCTGGACTTCTCCCGCATCGAGGCCGGGCGGATGCGGGCCCGCTACGAACCCGTCGACCTGGCGGTGGTCACCGCCGAACTGGCCAGCACGTTCCGCTCGGCCGTGGAGAAGGCCGGTCTGGAGTTCCGCGTGGACTGCCCGCCGCTGGGCGTCCCGGTGCACCTGGACCGAGGCATGTGGGAGAACGTCGTGCTCAACCTGCTGTCCAACGCGCTCAAGTTCACCTTCGGCGGGGGCATCCGCGTCGAGGTGCACCGCGAGGGCGACAACGCGGTGGTGACCGTCGCCGACACCGGCGTCGGGGTGCCCGTGGACGAGCTGCCCCGGCTGTTCGAGCGGTTCCACCGCATCGAGAACACCAGGGCCAGATCGGCCGAGGGCAGCGGCATCGGGCTGGCGCTGGTGCGGGAGCTGGTGGGGCTGCACGGCGGCGAGATCAGCGCGGCGGGCGCGCCGGGCGGTGGCACGGCGTTCACCATCCGGCTGCCGCTGGGCACCGCGCACCTGCCCGCCGACGCGGTCGTCGCGGCGGTCGGCGGGCCCCGCGCGTCGGGGGCGGAGCCGTACCTGCAGGAGGCGCTGCGCTGGCTGCCCGACGACCGCGACCCCGCCGACGCCCCCGGCGCGGCCCCGCTGTCCCAGTCGCCGCTGCGCGCCCCCGAGTCCGCGCTGCCCGCGCGGGTCGTGGTCGCCGACGACAACGCCGACATGCGCGAGTACCTGACCAGGCTGCTGCGCTCGGCCGGGTACCGGGTGCGGGCCGTCGCGGACGGGCGGGCCGCGCTGGAGGAGGTGCGCGCCCGCACCCCGGACCTGGTGGTCACCGACGTGATGATGCCGCGCCTGGACGGCCTGGGCCTGGTCGCCGCGCTGCGCGCCGACCAGCGCACGGCGGGTGTTCCGGTGGTGCTGCTGTCGGCCCGCGCCGGGCAGGAGGCGTCGATCGAGGGGCTCGCGGCGGGCGCCGACGACTACCTGGTGAAGCCGTTCGCGGCGGCGGACCTGCTGGCGCGGGTGCGCGCGAACGTGGAGCTGGCCAGGCTGCGCGACCACCACGCCCGGTGGCGGGCGGCGCTGCTGGACTCGCTGCAGGAGGCGTTCTTCGTCTGCGACGAGACCGGCGCGGTCGTGGAGATCAACGCCGCGTTCACCACCGTGCTCGGCTACGGGCCCGAGGGGCTGCCGTACGGGCCGGTGTACCCGTGGTGGCCCACCGCCGAGGACGACCCGGAGGGGCACGCGCGGGTGGAGGAGGTGTTCACCGACCTGGTCGGGCCGGGCAGCGGCGCGCACACCGTCGTGCCGGTGGTGCACCGCGACGGGCACCGGCTGTGGGTGGCCGCCGCGTTCAACCGGGTCGAGGACCCCGACACCGGGGACCGGGTCGTGGTCGGCACGTTCCGGGACGTCACCGACGAGCACTACGCGGCGGTGCGGGAGGCGGCGGTCGCGGCGCTGAGCGTGCGGCTGTCCGAGGCGGACGGGGTGTCGGACGCGCTGGTCGGCGCGCTGGGGGAGCTGGACGGGCTGTGGCGGGCCGAGCGGGTCGTCGCGCTCGTCGGCGCGGGCGGCGAGGAGCTGCTGACCACCGAGCGGCTGCCCGAGGGCGAGGAGCCAGGGAGCCGGTGCCCGAACGCGGACCGCGCCCCGGTCGCGCCCGCCACCGCCGAGGCGCTGCGAGCCGCGCTGGACCGGCCGCCGCTGGTGGCGCACTCCGACGGTCCGGGGCTGGTCGGGATCACCCTGGAGCACCCGGCGGGGATGCTGGCGCTCCGCGTGGAGCTGGGCGGCAGCAGGCGGTTCGCGGCGCAGGACGAGGCGCTGCTGGTGCTGCTGGCCGGGCACCTCGGGCAGGCGCTGCACCGGCTGCACCACGTCGACGTGCAGCGGGAGACCGCGCTCGCGCTGCAGCGGGCGATCCTGGGCCCGCAGGAGCTGCCCGGCGGGTTCGCCGCCCGCTACGAGCCGGCCACCCGGCCGCTGGAGGTGGGCGGCGACTGGTACGACATCGTGCCGCTCGCGGGCGGGCGCACCGGCATCGTGGTCGGCGACTGCGTGGGCCACGGGCTGCACTCGGCGACCGCGATGGGGCAGCTGCGCAGCGCGTGCCGGGCGTTGCTGCTGCAGGACAGCGGTCCGGCGCAGACGCTCAGCGCGCTGGACCGGTTCGCGATGACCGTGCCGGGCGCGCGGTGCACCACGGTGTTCTGCGGCGTGCTGTCGCCGGACACCGGGCACCTGGTGTACGCCAGCGCCGGGCACCCGCCGGGGGTGCTGGCCAGACCGGGCGGCGGCGTGGAGCTGCTGGACGGCGGCCGGTCGCTGCCGCTGGCGGTCCAGCCGGACCGGCCGCGCACCGAGGCGTGGTGCGACGTGCCCGCGCGCGGCACGCTGCTGCTGTACACGGACGGGCTGGTGGAGCGGCGGCGGCAGTCGTTGGACGACGGGATCGAGCTGGCCGGTCGGGCGCTGCAGGAGGGCCGCGACGTGTCGGTGGAGGACCTGGCGGCGCACGTGATGTCCCGGCTGGCGCCCGCGGCCGGGTTCGAGGACGACGTGGCGGTCCTGCTGTACCGGCGGCCGGGCCCGCTGGTGGTGGAGTTCCCGGCGGACGCGCTGGAGCTGACGCGGGTGCGCGGCCTGCTGCGCGACTGGCTGGCCGCGTGCGGCGTCGGCCGGGGGCAGGCGCAGAACGTGCTGGTGGCGGCGGGGGAGGCGTGCGCGAACGCGGTGGAGCACGGCCACCGCGACCGGCCGGGCGGGCAGGTGGTGCTGCGGGCCAGCGCGACCGTGGAGCGGCTGCGCCTGGTCGTCGCGGACAGCGGCGCGTGGCGGGCCCCCGTCGCGGGCGGCGACCTGGCGCGCGGGCACGGCATCGGCCTCATGCGCGCCCTGGTGGACGAGGTGGCCGTGCGCCCCGGACCGGGCGGGACGGTCGTGGAACTGCGGACGAGGATCACCCCATGAACCCCGAGCTGACCCTGGCCACCACCAGCCGCGCGGACGGCGCGGTGGTGCTCACCGTGGCGGGAGAGATCGACATGGCCAACGCCGCGCGGTTCACCGGGGCGCTCGCGGAGGCGGTGCGCGGGGCGCCGCTGGGGTGTGGACCGGTGGTGGTCGACCTGCTGGGGGTGGGGTACCTGGACAGCGCGGCGCTGAGCGGGCTGTTCGCGCACGCGGAGCGGGTGGAGGTGGTGGCGGGGGAGCTGCTGGAGGCGGTGCTGACGGTGTCGGGGTTGGCGGCGATCACGTCGGTGCGGATCCTGGGGGAATGAGCGGAAAACCGGATCACCGCATTCCTGCGGCGGGTCGGAGCATTCGCGAGAAATGGGGATTCCCCAGGTCGGATATGTTTTTCCGGCTTGGTTAAGGTCCTCCGCGTCCGGTTCGGCGGGGGATTGCGCGGGGGGATTCTGCGGTGCGCCACGAGGGAGTCCGGTGGGAGGGGCACACCCACCGGGAGATGCACGACATGCTGCACACCGACGCCGATCCGGGACGGGTCGTGGAGCGCGGGGCGCAGTGGGACGAGATCTCCGCGGAGCTGACCGAGGTCGTCGCGGAGATGGACGCGGTCAGGGAGAAGCTCGGGCAGTGCTGGACGGGCGAGGCCGCCACCGCCGCCTCGGGCCTGCTGGGCGAGCACACCGAGCGCCTGACCAGCCTGAGCCGGATCGCGGGGGGCACGGGCTCCCACATCAACACCGCGGGCGTCCAGTTGCAGTGCGCCAGGGAGCTGATGCCGAAGGTGCCCGGCTTCCCGGAGGACGCGGCTTTTGCCTTGGGGGGCGTGAATCCGCTGACCGGGGTGGCGCTGGGGTCCCTGGCGGGGCAGGCCGCGCGCGCAGCCTGGCTGGAGGGCGAGAAGCAGCGGGCCGTCGAGGTCATGCGCGGCCACGAGTCGTGCTCCCGGGACATCGGCCACATGGTGGCCAACGACGAGAACTCCAGGCGGGCCCGCGACTGGGAGGTCTTCGCCGGTGGGCCGGGGGCGTCGGACTTCCCGGTGGAGCTCGACCCGCACGCCGACGGCCTGGGGGCGGGCGGCCCCACGGGCGTCCCGCCGCGCGGGTCGGGGGAGGGCTTCGCCTTCGACGACGCTCCGGTGGCGCCGGCCGGCCGCGGCGCCTGCGAGCCGGTGGCGGGAGCGGTCGGGGGGACGACCGCGGTGTCGTCGAGCGCCGAGGCCGATCCCAGGGGTCACGGGGCGCACCCCGCCTCCGCGCAGCAGGCGGCGGGCCAGGCGGGTGGCCCGCAGGCCCAGGCGTGGCAGGTCGGCGCGGGACGTGGCGGCGCGCGGGGTGGCGCGCGGCCGTCCGGCGGCGCGGGCGCTGCCCAGGCCGCCCAGCCCTGGTCCGGCGCGGCCCCCTCGGTGCTCGGCCGGGGACCCGGTGAGGCGCGCCAGGGCGAGGCGCGTCCCGTCCCGCCGCGCGCTCCCGGAGTCGGGGGCCCCTCGCTGTACGGGCCGCTCGGGCAGTCCCCGGCCGACGGGCGCGGGTCGGAGCAGGAGTGGCGGCGCAAGGTCCCGCACGAGGAAGGGCTGTTCGGGGTGGAAGGGCTCCTCGCGGCGCCCAGGGTCATCGGCGAGTGAGCGGAGGCTGTCGTGGGTGCGGGTGACGGGGTCGGCGGCGGGCTGGAGTGCTCGCCGGAGCAGGTGCGCGCGCGTGTCCGGGAGGTCGAGCGGGTGCTGGAGCGGTTGTCGGAGCTCCACCGCTCCTGCGCGCCCGAGACCGACGCCCGGCTCCCGCTGGGGACCAGCGGGCAGGCCGCCGGGCTGAAGGAGGTGTTCGGGCGGCGCTCGCGGGAGTTCCGCCTCGCGCTGTGGGTCACCATCGCCGAGCTGCGCAAGATCCGCCAGGAGCTGCTGGCCAGCGTCCGGACCTACCTCGACGTCGAGGAGGCGCTCGTCCACGGGTTCGACGCGGCGGGGAAGCGCCGGTGAACCACTTGTCGCTCACCGCCCGCGAGCTGCACCTGCTCTGCGAGACCGCCGCCGCCCCCTGGCCCTTCCCCCTCCCCGAACCGCCCACCGCCCGCACCTGGTCCGACCACCTCGCCGACAACCGCCGCGTCTCCGCCTCCCTGCGCGCCAGGGGCCTGGCCGACCACCGGGGTCCCTCCGGGCACGTCGCCGACCTCGTCACCGCCCTCTCCGGCGACCGCGTGCACTGGGAGGGCGCCTCCGGCGTCGCCGTGGGGGTCCGGGGCGGCGGGGTCGCGTTCGCGCTGCGGCCCGCCGGTCCCGACGTCGCCGTCACGCCCTGCCTGCCCGACCTGCTCCCCGACGTCCTCCTCGCCGCCGAGCCGGTCCTGCCGCCCGCCGACTGCCTCCCGCTCACCGCGCCCGCCGCCGCCGTGGCCGCCGCGGGCCGGGTGCCCTCGGGCGGCGCCTGGGAGGTGCTCACCGCGCACGGGGTCACCGGGTCCTCGGCTCGCGGGTGGACCAGCCTGCTCGCCTCCGCGCTCGGTGGCGGTATGTGCACGGCCCAACCCCGCCTCCGCCGTTCGGGTGATAGCAGGAGCGCCCCGATCCGCTGGCTCGACACCCGCCGTGGGCGGCTGCTGGTGGTCGAGCGGGACGGGTGGCTGAGCGCGAACCCGTTGCCGCAGGGGGAGCTCCGCCGACTGGTCGCGGGAGCGTGCGGCTGACCAGTCGGTACCGGGACCGAAGGCCCGTTACCTTTCCGACATAAAAACTTCAGTCGCTGCAAACTTGCACTATGTGCAGCTTTTCGCCTACCCTCACTCGTATGGGGGAAGGTTTGCGCGACCGCAAGAAGCGGCTGACCAGGCAGGCGCTGGCCGACGCCGCGCTCGACCTGGTCGCCGAGCGCGGGCTCGACGGCATCACCGTCGAGGACATCGCCGCAGCCGCGGGCGTCTCCGCCCGCACGTTCTTCAACTACTTCGCCACCAAGGAAGAGGCCCTCCTCGGGCCCGACCCCGACGCGGGCCCGCGCCTGGCCCGCCGCATCCTCGACCAGCCCGCCGACCTCGCCCCCCTCGCCGTGCTGCGCGCCGCCCTCCTGGCCGAACTGGCCGAGGAGACCGCGGGCCGTGACGAGTGGCTGCGCCGGATGCGCGTCATCGAGCAGAACCCCGTGCTGCTGCCCAAGGTCCTCGCGGCGGGCGAGCAGGTCGAGCGGCACATGGTCCGCGCCCTCGCCGAGCGCACCGGGCACGCCGAGACCGACGCCCACCCCATGCTGCTCGCCGCCTCCGCCAACACCGCGTTCCGCGTCGCCGCCTGGCGCTGGGCCAGCTGGCCCGCCACCGGCGACGCCCCCCAGCTCACCGACCTGATCGCCGAGGCCTTCGACCTGCTGGCCTGCGGCTTCGCCCTCCCCAAAACCCCGCACCACCGATCCGACGAGGAAAGATGACCGACACCGCTGTACCCGCGACCGGGGCCCCGAGCACCTCGCGCCGCGACGTCATCCAGGCGATGACGGGCCTGATGCTGGGCATGTTCGTGTCCATCCTGGCCTCGACCGTCGTCTCGAACGCCCTGCCGCGCATCATCTCCGACCTCGACGGCTCGCAGTCCGTCTACACCTGGGTCGTCACCGCCGAGCTGCTCGCGATGACCGCCACCGTCCCCCTGTGGGGCAAGCTCGCCGACCTCTACAGCCGCAAGCTGCTCATCCAGCTCTCCCTCGGCCTGTTCGTGGTCGGCTCGCTCCTGGCGGGCTTCTCGCCGAACGTCGAGGTGCTGATCGTCAGCCGCGTCGTCCAGGGGCTCGGCGCGGGCGGCATGACCGCGCTGTCCACCATCGTGATGGCCGCGATGATCCCGCCGCGCGAGCTGGGCCGCTACGCCGGTCTGTTCGGCGCCGTCTTCGGCATCGGCACCGTCGCCGGCCCGCTCATCGGCGGGTTCCTGGTGGACACCTCGTGGCTGGGCTGGCGCTGGTGCTTCTTCATCGGCGTCCCGTTCACCCTGGCCGCGATCGTGCTGCTCCAGCGCACCCTGCACCTCCCGCTGGTGCGCAAGGACTCCGTCCGGATCGACTACCTGGGCGCGGCGCTGATCACCGGCGGCGTCTCCACCCTGCTGATCTGGTCCACGCTCGCGGGCGGCTCGTTCGAGTGGGTCTCCGCCTGGTCCGCCGTGCTGGTCGGCGGCGGCGTGCTGCTGCTGGCTCTGGCCGTGTGGGTCGAGTCCCGCGCCGCCGACCCCGTGGTGCCGCTGCGCCTGTTCGCCAACCGCACCGTCAGCCTCACCACCATCGCCAGCGTCCTGGTGGGCGTGGCGATGTTCGGCGGCACGGTGTTCCTGTCGCAGTACTTCCAGATCGGCCTCGGCAAGACCCCCACCCAGGCCGGTCTGATGAGCCTGCCGATGGTGTTCGGCCTGTTCCTGTCGTCCACGATCGCCGGTCAGCTGATCACCAAGTGGGGTCGCTGGAAGGTGTTCCTGGTCGCGGGCGCCGCGATCATGGTCGTGGGGATGCTGCTGCTGTCCACGATCGACGCGAACACCACCGTGCTCGTGGTCGGCGTGCACATGGCCGTGCTCGGCGTCGGCGTCGGCATGGTGATGCAGAACCTGGTGCTGGCCGCGCAGAACGACGTGCCCGCCAAGGACCTCGGCGCGACCACGTCCACGCTGACCTTCTTCCGCAGCCTCGGCGGCTCGATCGGCGTGAGCGCGCTGGGCGCGGTGCTGGCCAACCGGGTGTCCACGCTGATGACCGAGAAGCTCACCGCGCTGGGCGTGCCCGCCGACATGCTCGCCAGCGGCGGCGGCCACACGGCGGTGCCCGACCTGTCGGCGCTGCCGGAGCCGATCCGGCTGGTGGTGCGCGACGTGTACGCCACGGCCACCGCCGAGCTGTTCCTGATCGGCGCGCCGATCGCCGCGATCGCGCTGCTCGCGGTGCTGTTCATCAAGGAGAAGCCGCTCAAGGAGCAGAGCGGCGACGAGCGGCTCGCCGCGGAGCTGCCGCACTGACGCCACTCCCGGCGCGGACGACGACGGACCCCCGTTCCCCTCTTGGGGAACGGGGGTCCGCTCGTTGCTCCGGGCGGGTGCAGGCGTGCCGCCGGAGCGCCGTGGTCCCGCCGATCAGGCCGCGCGGTCCCGCCCCCTCGGCGGGACCGTGCGTCCGGGCCGGTGGGACGCGGCGGTCAGACCAGACCGCCCAGGAGGGCGCCGAGCACGTTCTTCACCAGGTCCAGCAATGTGCCGAGCAGACCCATCACTACCTCCTGTTTTCCCCTGAACTCGTCCGCTCACCCGAGCGGTAGGTCCAAAGGTAGGAGGAAGGGACGACCAGGGGTAGCGGTCTCCCCGAGACAGACGCATCAACTCACTCGACGGTGGGTAACACTTTCGCGCGTCACCCACATTGTGTGAATGGTGACGTCCGCGCCGTGCCTGGCAACCGCCGCGCGGCACTGGTCCATTCGGACGCGATCGCGCCGCGGTGTTACCCGCAGCGATCCCCGCCCCTCGCCCTCCCCCGAACGGAACCCGCGCGCCGCACCTCCCGCCGTTCCGGCGGGGTCGGGCGGGCATCCCGCATTCGGGCGGTTTTCCGGCGGCCGGTGTATTTGGCCGTGACCGTTCCGCTCATGCACTAGTGGTGACTGGGGAGTACCACGCACGGGGGGAAGTGGGACATGACATCGACCTTGCAGGCGCGACCGCGCGCCGATCGCTTCGAGCGGCTGCTGTCCGACCGGTCCGGGGTCAGGCTGCTCGGCGTCCCGGAGGTGAGCGGGGCCTCGCGGACCCGCCTGCTGGACGAGTTCGCCGCGCTGGCCTCGGCGCGGGGGGCGCTGGTGGCCAGGGGGCGGGCACGCGGGGGCGCGTACGGGCTGTTCCAGGACGCGTTCGGCTCGGTCTCCGCGCACGGCCGCGAGCGCGACGTGGTCCTGCTGCTGCGCGGGCTGCTGCGGGCGCCGCGCGCGCTCGGCATGACCGAGGACGAGCTGCGCCGCGCCGTCGACGCGGTGCTCGGCTCGCTGCCGGGGCTGGTGCTGCTGCTCGACGACGTGCACCTGGCCGACCGGCCCTCGCTGGCCCTGCTGGAGCACCTGGTGCGCCGGGGGGCGGGCTCACCGCTGCTGGTGGTCCTCGCGCACGAGCCGCGCTCGTGCCCGCCGCCGCTGGCCGCGCTGCTCGTGGCGGCCGAGCGCGAGTCGCTGGCCACGGTCCTGCGGCTGCCCGTCGACGGGCACCGGCTGACCCAGCGCGAGCGGACCGTCCTGGTGGTGCTCGCGGAGGGCCTGACGGCGGACGCGATCGCCCGCAGGCTCGACATCTCGCCGCGCACGGTGCACCGGCACCTCCAGCACCTGTACCGCAAGCTCGGCACGACCGACCGGCTCGCGACCGTGCTGCGCGCACAGGAGCTGGGCCTGCTGGGCTGACCCGCGCCGCAGGGCCGACCGGGGGTGGTGGCGGTCGCGCGGAGGGGGAGTCCGCGCGACCGCGACCGGTGTGCTCACAACGACTCCGGGACCACCGCCTCCTGGACGGTCGGGTAGAGGTCGAGGAGCTGGTCGAGGGTCGTCGCCCGCATGGCGCGCACCATCGCCCTGGCCGGGGCGACCACGCGCAGCGGCGTGCCCTGCCTCGCGCCGAGGCGGTGGTGCTCCACCAGCAGCGACATGCCCACCGAGGCGAAGAACCGCACCTCGGTCAGGTCCACCACCACCGGCCCGCCCTTGTCGGCGGCCTCGGTGAACGCTGTGCGCAGCTGCCGCTCGAAACCGGGGGCGCTGATCGCGTCCACGTCCCCGCTGGCGTGCACGATCACGGGTTGCTCATCCTGGGCGGACATCCGACCTCCTCGTCGAACGCTGCTCATCCGAACATCCGAGGCTCCCAGGTCGAGCCCGCGTTGACCAGCGAGGACGAGCTCCGAGCCCTGCTCCATTCAGGGGTAATATGCGCCACAGTTCGACGTGGGCCGCGCCGGGGCACTCTCCGCGCCGCCGAACCTCGATTCCGCGGCGCCCCCAGGGCGTCTCGTCTGCCCGTTCCCCGCCGCCGCGTCACGCCTCGGGGATCACCGAGCCCCACTCCTCCAGCGTGAACCCCTCCGGGTCCGGCCCGCCGCGCACGCCCCGGTCCAGCCCGTCCACCGCCGCCAGCTCGGCCTCGGTCAGCGCGAACCCGAAGACGTCGAAGTTCTCCGCGATCCGGTGCGGCCTCACCGACTTCGGGATGACCGACCGCCCACGCTGCAGGTGCCAGCGCAGCATCACCTGCGCGGCCGTGCGCCCGTGCCCGTCGGCGATCGCGGTGATCACCGGGTCCGCCATCACGTTGACCCGGTCCTCGCCGCCCCAGCCGGGGTAGAACGTGATCCCGCCGATCGGCGACCACGCCTGCGTCACGATCCCGCGCTCCGCGTCGGCCGCCTGCACGTCGGGCTGGGCGAAGTACGGGTGCAGCTCCACCTGGTTCACCGCCGGGACCACCCCGGTCTCGGCGGCGAGCCGCTCCAGGTGCACGGGCGCGAAGTTGCTGACCCCGATCGCCCGCACCGACCCGTCCGCGAGCAGCCCCTCCAGGTCCCGGTACGCCTCGACGGTCAGGTCGAACCGGTGCGGGAACGGCTGGTGCAGGATCAGCAGGTCGATCACGTCGAGCCCGAGCTTGCCCGCGCTCTTGCCGAACGCGTGCCGCGTCGCGCCCCGCCCGTAGTCGTCGATCCACACCTTGGTCTCGACGAAGTACTCCGACCGCGCCAGCCCGGACTCCCGCAGCGCCCGCCCGACCTCGCGCTCGTTGCCGTAGACCGCCGCCGTGTCCACGTGCCGGTAACCGACCTCCAGCGCCGCCGCGACCGCGCCGGTGGTCTCCTCGGGCGCCGACTGGAAGACCCCGAGTCCGAGGGCGGGCATCTCGACGCCGTTGTTGAGCTTGATGGTCTCCATGCCTCCCACGCTAGGAACGCCCGGCCCGCCCCGACAGGTCGCGGTTCACCCCCCTTCACGGGCGCGATCCGGGAATAGCCGGGCGGCGCGGGGGTGTTGTGCGCGCGCCGCGCTCCCGTTAGCGTCGGCGCACCGCGCTGACCCTCGCCACCACCACCCTCCTGCTCGGCGGGATCACCTCCGCCGTGTCACCGGCAGCCTCGGCGGCGATCGTCGACACCTCCGCCTCCTACGCGCTGGTCAACCGGCACAGCGGCCGGGCGCTCGACGTCTACGACCTGGCCACGGGCGACGGCGCCCGCATCGCCCAGTTCACCCGCAACGACGGGGCCTGGCAGCAGTGGCAGTTCGTCGACTCCGGCGGCGGCTACTACCGGCTCAAGTCCCGGCACAGCGACAAGGTCCTGCAGATCTCCGGCGGGTCGACCACCGACGGGGCCGAGGTCGTGCAGTGGACCGACTCCAACGCGACCAGCCAGCAGTTCCGGCTCGTGGACTCGGCGTCCGGCCACGTCCGGCTGCTGAACCGGGCCAGCGGCAAGGCGGTGGAGACCTACGAGTGGTCGACCGCCGACGGCGCGCGCGTCGTGCAGTGGCCGGACCTGGACGGCGCGAACCAGCAGTGGCAGCTGATCAGGCTGGGCGCGCCGGGCGCGGTCGTGAACCCCGTCAAGCGGGGCGGCCCCGATCCCTGGCTCCAGCACCACAACGGCTACTACCACCTGGCGACGACGACCTGGAACTCCACGGTCACCATGCGCCGCTCCCGCACCCTGGCCGGGTTGTCGAGCGCGGCCGACCAGGTCGTGTTCAGCCTCTCCGGCCGCCCCAACGGGTGCTGCACCATGTGGGCGCCGGAGTTCCACCTGCTGAACGGCCGCTGGTACCTGTACTACGTCGCCGGGCAGAACGTGCC
The DNA here is from genome assembly GCF_000023245.1 of Actinosynnema mirum DSM 43827. Lineage (GTDB taxonomy): Bacteria > Actinomycetota > Actinomycetes > Mycobacteriales > Pseudonocardiaceae > Actinosynnema > Actinosynnema mirum. The sequence goes on along the minus strand of NC_013093.1, from coordinate 4,624,895 downwards.
GGACTTCAACCCCACGCAGCGCCTGCACGTGCTGGAGTCCGCGGGCGGCGACCCCATGGGCCCCTACAGCTTCAAGGCCGACCTCGGGAACACCTGGGAGCTCGACCCGAGCATCCTGCAGGTGGGCGGGAAGCTGTACCTGTTGGGCAGCGCGATGGACGGCACGCAGTCGCTGACCATCACGCCGATGAGCAACCCGTACACGCTCAGCGGGGCCCGCCGCACGATCAGCCAGCCGACCCTGGCCTGGGAGCGGCAGACCGCCGCCGTCAACGAGGGCGCGGAACCGCTGCACCGCAACGGGAAGACCATGATCGTGTACTCGGCGAGCGCGTGCTGGGGCCCGGACTACAAGCTGGGCCTGCTCACCCTCACCGGCGGCGACCCGCTCAACCGGGCGCACTGGACCAAGTCGCCGAACCCGGTGTTCCAGCGCGACGACGCGAACGGCGTGTTCGCCCCCGGCCACAACGGGTTCTTCAAGTCCCCCGACGGCACGGAGGACTGGATCGTCTACCACGCCAACGAGAGCGCGTCCGGCGGCTGCGACATGAACCGCTCGGCGCGGGCGCAGAGGTTCACCTGGAACGCCGACGGCACGCCGAACTTCGGCCCGCCGGTCCGCCTGGGCGTGCAGCTCCCGCCGCCCTCGGGCGAGCCCGCGTCCTAGCCGCCGAGAGGCCCCGGTTCCGTCCCGAGCGGACGGAACCGGGGCAGGGCGGCGCGCAGCGCGACCAGGCAGGTGGCGGCCAGCAGCAGGGTGGCGCCGCCGATCAGCGCGGCCCGGAGTCCCAGCAGGGCCAGCAGCCCGCTGACCGAGATCACCCCGACCGCGCCCGCCACCCGCTGCAGCGCGAACACCTCGGCCTTGCGGTGCGGCGGCGCGAGCGCGTCCAGCGCCAGCGAGTAGAACGTGCCCAGCAGCGGCAGGAAGAACCCCAGCACCGCCGCGCCCGCCAGGGTCACCACGAGGTGCCCGCCCGCCAACGTCGCGCAGGCGCCCGCGGTGCTGGCGGCCAGGTAACCGGCGACCGCGGCGGTGCTCGGGACGCGGTTGCGCACGCTCACCCTGATCCCGCCCAGGACCGAGCCCGCGCACAGCACGGAGGCGAACAGGAACGCCCACCCCGGACCGAGGTCGAAGGCGAGCGCGAACGAGACCGCGCCGACCTCCACCGCCGCGACCGCGCCGCTGCCCGCCGCCGCGCAGCACAACCACACCAGCGCCTCGCGGGGGAGCCCGCCACCGGCCGGTGTCGCGTCCGGGACCGCGTCCGGTGCCGCGTCCGGTGCCGCGTCCGGGACCGCGCGCATGTCCGGGACGCGGGGCGTGAGCACGGCCGGGCCCAGCCCGAGCACGGTGATCATCGCCATCGCCCACACCGGCGACGCCGAGCCGACCAGCGACGCGAGCACGGGGGAGAGCGCGAAGGTGACCTCGTTCAGCGTGGCGGCCACGCCCAGCGCCCTGGGCAGGCGGCCGGGGGAGACCAGGTGGTTGAGCAGGAGCCGCTGGTAGCCGTGCGCGGCCCCGCTGACCGCGCCCGCCACGACGACGGCGGCGACCAGCGCGGCGAACGGCGCGCCCACCGCGCCCAGGCCCGTGGCGGCGGCGAAGGCGGCGGTGCGGACGGCGACCAGGGCGCGCAGGTAGCGCACCGGGGAGAAGCGCCTGCCCAGCCGGGAGAGGGGGACCGAGCCGAGCACCTGGGCCGCGGTCATGGCGAAGACGAGTGCGGCCCCGGACTCGGCCGTGCCGGTGAGCGGCAGCGCCAGCAGGCCGAAGGCGATCGGGGCGGCGGCCTGGGGAACGCCGGAGGTCGCGGAACCGAGCTGCCACCGTACGATGTCCCGCCTCGGCGGCGACGTGCGCGCTGGTGGGGGGATCGACTGCGTGGCGGTCATGCGGGGGCCTCGTGCCTTCACGTGCTCGTGCGGTGGGGGGCGGCGTGGGGCCGACCGGCGATGGTGGGCACTATAGTGCTCATTTGGGGAGTGGGGTGCGCGTGGTCGACCAGATCCGCCCGGAGGTCGTGGTCCTCCTGGGCAACCGCATCCGCGCGCTGCGCAAGGCCGCCGGGCTGAGCGTGGTGCGCCTGGCCGAGCTGAGCGGCGTCAGCAGGCGGATGCTCACCCAGATCGAGCTGGGGCAGGCGAACCCGAGCCTGTCCACGGTGGACCGCGTGGCGTCCGCGCTGGGCACGACCTTCTCCGCACTGGCGGGCGTGCTGGGCGACCCGCTGCCCGAGGGGGTCGAGGTGTGGTCCACGCCGGGCGGGAGCTGGGCGTACCTGGTGAACGCGGTGGAGACGGCGGAGGCGTCGATCGAGCTGTGGAAGTGGCGGCTGCTCGGCGACGACCGGTACGGCGGCGTGGGCGGGACGCCGGGGACGCCGGACTCGATGGCGCACGTGCTGCGGGGCGAGCTGGTGGTCCGGCGGGGTGAGGTCGAGCTGCTGCGCGTGGCGGAGGGCGGGTCGGCTCGGCTGGCGAGCGCCGGGGGGCACACGTTCGGCGCGGGGGGTGAGGTCGTGGACTTCCTGTGGGTGCCGACCGTGCTCCGCGGTTCCACGCCACCGCCCTCGCCGCCTCGCGCCTGAGCTGCGGGTTTCCGGGTTCTGACCACTCTTTCGGTGGATCTCCGCCCACTGCGCCTTGACGCGTGCCGATATGGGCATATGATTTGCCCATGGCACGAGCAGCGACCACCTCGGACGTCTTCAACGCGATCGCCGAACCGCAGCGCCGGGAGATCCTGGGGCTGCTGCGGTCGCGCGAGTGGCCGGTGACCGAGCTGGCCGACCGGCTCGGGATGACCCAGCCGCGCGCGTCCAAGCACCTGCGCGTGCTCCGGGAGGTGGGGCTGGTGCGGGATCGCAAGGCGGGCAAGCAGCGCCTGTACTGCCTGGACGCGCGGGGGTTGCGGTCGGTGCACGAGTGGTCGGGCGGGTTCGAGCGGTTCTGGAGCGAGAGCTTCGACCGGCTCGACGGGTACCTGCAGGAGCTGAAGCAGGAGAGGCAGGGGGAGTAGCGGGTGGAAACGGTCGCCGACCGCGAGGTCGTGGTCTCCAGGGTCGTGGACGCGCCGAGGGAGCTGGTGTTCGAGGCGTTCACCGAGGTCCGGCACCTGGCGCGGTGGTGGGGGCCGGACGGGTTCACCACGACGACGCGCGCGTTCGAGTTCCGCGTCGGGGGGGAGTGGGAGTTCGTGATGCGCGGGCCGGACGGGACGGACTACCAGGAGTGGATCACCTGGACCGGGATCGCCCCGCCGGAGCGGATCACGTTGCGGCACGGGGAGTTCCGCGACGACCCGAACGCGTTCGAGACGGTGCTGACGTTCGAGCCGGAGGGGGCGGGGACGCGCGTCGAGCTGCGCACGGTGTTCCCCACGCGGGAGGCGCGCGCCGAGGCGGTCGAGAAGTACCACGCGGTCGAGGGCGGCAGGCAGACCCTCGGCAACCTGGCGGCTTACGTCACCGGGGGTGCTGGTGCCACCGGGCTCTCGCCCGCCGCCGGGGCCGCTCGGGCCGCTGGTGGTGCTCCGGTGACCGGGGTCTCGCCGGTGGCCGGGTCTGCTCACGTCACGGATGGCGCGGGGGAGCGAATCTGATGGCGGGCACGGTGTTCTTCAGCGTGTCGATGTCCCTGGACGGCTTCATCGCCCCCGAGAGCGCCGAGGAGCTGATGGGGCGGCAGTGGATGGAGCTGCAGGGCTGGGCCTTCCGGCAGCGGTTCTTCCGGGAGAACCTCAAGCTCGGCTCCGGCGGCGCGGAGGGGCGGGACAACGAGATCGTCCGGGCGACGTTCGAGCGCACCGGCGCGAGCGTGATGGGCAAGCGCATGTTCGACGCGGGCGAGCACGCCTGGCCCGACGACCCGCCGTTCCACACCCCGGTGTTCGTCGTGACCCACGAGCGCCGCGCCCCCTGGGAGCGCCGGGGCGGCACCACGTTCCACTTCGTGAACGACGGCGTCGAGTCCGCGCTGGCCCAGGCGCGTGAGGCCGCCGGTGACCGGGACGTGCGCGTGTCGGGTGGCGGCGAGACGATCCTGCGCCACCTGAACGCCGGACTGGTGGACGAGTTCACCCTCGCCCTGTCCCCGGTGCTGTTCGGCGCGGGCATCCGCCTGTTCGAGGGCGTGGACGCGTCCAGGGTGGCCCTGGACCAGGTCCGCGCCGAACCCGGCGAGGGGGTGACCCACCTGACCTACGCCGTCAGGCGGAGGTAGGGGCAGACCTCGCGCTCGACGGCGCTGGGGGTCGTCGTCGAGCGTGGGGAACGCCAGGCGCGGGGACGCCGGGTGTGGGGGACGCCGGGTGTGGGGTCGCCGGGTGTGGGGGACGCCGGGTGTGGGGTCGCCGGTTGTCGGGTACGCCGCCCCCGCCGCCGGGCCCGCAGCGTCCTACCGCGCCTTGTCGCTCCCCGGCCGCCCCTGCCGCGCCTCGCCGGGGCCTGTCGCGTCCTTGTCGCCCTCCTGTGCTGCCCTGTCGGGGCGCACGTGGGCCGTAGGTCTACTTCTTCAGCCTGCGGCTCCCGGCGTGCCAGTCCTCGACCGGGCCCGTCTCCTGCGCCGTGACGCCGAACGAGGGCAGTTGCGGCTGTTCGCGCAGGCTGCGCTTCAGCTCGGCGAAACCGGGGAAGGCGGCGAGGGCGGCGACGTGGTCCCACAGGGCCACCGCCTGGTCCTCGTCGGGCAGTCTGCTGATCACCGGGCCGAACAGCGCCGTGCCGTTCGGCGGGGCGAAGCGCAGGATCGGGGTGCCGACGTCCTTGCCGGTCAGGGACAGCGCCTCGTCCGACTCGGCCTGGATCTCCGCGTCGCGCGAGGCGTCGTCCAGGGACTCCGCGAGCGAGGTCGGCAGCCCGGCCTCGGCGAGCGCGTCGGCGGCCAGCTCCGGCGCGCCCTGCCAGCCCGGCGCGCGTCCCGCGTCGGGGGCCGACTCCATGATCCGGGCGCCGAGCGCGGCGTACAGCGGTCTGACCGCCTCGCGCCCGTGCCGCTCCCGCACCGCCGAGGCGACCCGCAGCAGTCGCAGGCCCGCGGTGTGCCGCGCCTCGTACTCCGGCGGGAAGTGGCTGTCGTAGTCGACGTGCGAGTTGATCAGGCGCAGCGAGATGAACCGCCAGTCGACGGCCGACCCGCGCCGCGCCTGCACGATCCGGACCCACTTGCTCGTCATCCACGCGAACGGGCACACCGGGTCGAAGGAGAAGTCGAGATCCGTCTTTCCGGTCGTCTCCACGCTCACCATCCCTGGCAGGTCGTTCCTTGAACCCGGCGCGGGGTGCGCGCTCGGGGGGTGTGCGGTTGAGCGGTCGGGCCCAGGTCGGTCGTCCGGCAGCCGTCCGTCCGTCGTCCGGCAGCCGTCCGTCCGTCGTCCGGCAGCCGTCCGTCCGTCGTCCGGTCGTCAGTCGTTGGTCAGTCGTTGGTCAGCAGTGCGAGGATGCCCGAGGTCGCGGCGTCCGCCGACCCCTGCCGTCCGGTCGCCCGCGTGAGCACGAACGCGCCTTCGACGGCGGCGATCAGCGCCGCTGCGGTCTTCGCCGGGTCGGGGCCGGGGATCAGCGAGCCGTCCTCCTGGCCCGCCCGCACCGCCTCCTCCACCAGGGCGCCCAGTTCGGTGAAGGTCGAGTCGAGGCCCGCGCGCAGGTCCGGGTCGCCCACGACGCCCGCGTCGTAGGCGAAGCCGCCCACCCGGCACCCCTCCAGCGCCCGGCCCGCCGAGCGCAGGAAGGCGGCGAGCCGGTCGCGACCGATCGGCTGCCCTGGCCCACGCCCGCCTCGTCCACCGCGCCGGTGATCGTCAACCACAAGACCGAGAACCTGGACGCCTTCGAGCTCTTCTACCGGGAAGCGGGCCCGGCCGACGCCCCCGTCGTGCTCCTGCTGCACGGCTTCCCGACCTCGTCGCACATGTTCCGCAACCTCATCCCGCACCTCGCCGACCGCTTCCCCGTGATCGCCCCCGACCTGCCGGGCTTCGGCCAGAGCGCCGCGCCCGACCACACCGAGTTCCCCTGCACCTTCGACCGCGCCGCCGACCTGGTCCGCGCGCTCCTGACCCGCCTCGGCGTCACCCGCTACGCGGTCAACGTCTTCGACTACGGCGCCCCCACCGCCTGGCGCCTCGCACTGGCCGACCCGGACGCGATCACCGCGCTGGTCGTGCAGAACGGCAACGCCTACGACGAGGGCCTGGACGACGACTTCTGGGCCCCGATCAAGCGCTACTGGGCCGACCCCACCCCGCGGAACCGCGAGGCCCTCAGCGGCCTGGTCACCCCGGAGACCACGAAGTTCCAGCACACCGACGGCATGGCCCACCCGGAGCGCGTCTCCCCGGACAACTGCACCCTCGACCAGGCCCTCCTCGACCGTCCCGGCAACGAGGACGTCCAGCTCGACTACTTCCTCGACTACGGCACCAACCCCGCCCTCTACCCGGCGGTCCAGGACTGGCTGCGCGCCAAGCAGCCCCCGACCCTGGGCGTCTGGGGCGCGAACGACGTGATCTTCCCCGCGGAGGGCGCCCACCCGTACAAGCGCGACCTCGAGGACGTCGAGTTCCACCTCTTCGACAGCGGCCACTTCCTCCTGGAGGACCGCCCCGACGCGCTCGGCGGCGCCCCCGACCTACTCGGTGATCCACATCCCGAGTGGGTCGGGGACGGGTGTCCTCACCCCTGCGCCGCCCGCTCGGCCCGGTCGATCGGCCCACGGGTCCGCGCCGCCGTCGCCGCCGCCAGCGCGATCACCCCGCCCGCCGCCGCGAACGCCACCGCCGTTCCGGCAGGCCCGTCCACCAGCGCCCCCGCCACCGCCCCGCCCGCCGAGTTCGCCGCCACCGGCAGCGCAGCCACCCACGTGTGCGCCTCGGTCAGCATCCCGTCCGGCACGATCCGGTCCACCAGCAGCAGGTACACCGTCAGCGCGGGCGCGATCACCAGCCCGGCCAGCACGATCGCCACCCCCAGCGCGACCGGCCCCGCCGCCAGCGCCAGCGCCGCCGTGGCCAGCGCGTTCAGCCACAGCAGCACCGCCAGCTGGCGCGTCCCGGCGCCACCGCCGCGCCTGAGCCCGAACCACAGACCGCCGACCCCGGAGCCCAACCCCCACAGCGCCAGCAGCACCCCCGCCGCCCCCGCCGTCCCCTCGGCCGCCGCAGGCACCGCCACCGACACCATCCCGAACCCCACGCCCAGCGCGCCCACGCACACCAGCACGGCGGGGAACCCTGGCACGCGCAGCGGCCCCAGCCCCGTCGTCGCCACCGCGGCCCTCGGCCCGCGCAGCGCCGCCGACCGCGACAGCGCCAACGACCCCAGCAGCGTTGTCACCGCCGCGCACACCAGCGCCCCGGCGGGCGAGGACAGCAACACCGAGATCGACACCAGCAACGGCCCCGCCACGAACACCAGCTCGAACACCGCGCTCTCCGCCGCCATCGCCGTCCGGCGAAGCTCCCGCGCCGCCATCACGCTCCACGCGCCGCGCACCACCGGCGTCAACGGCGGGTAGCTCGCCCCCGCCGCCGTCGCCGCCGCGCACACCGCCGCCCACGACCACCCGGCCACCGCCACCAGCAGCAGCAACGCGCAGGCGTGCGCGACCCCGGCCGCCACCAGCACACGGGCCGACCCGAGCCGATCCGCGAGCCTGCCCAGCACGGGACCGGCCGCCGCGCCCGTCAGCGCGTAGCAGCCACCGGCCAGCCCCGCGTGCAGGTAGCCGCCGGTGGAGTCCCGCACCAGCAGCAGCAGCGCCAGCGGCGTCATGCCCGCGCCCAGCCGGGCCGCCGCCCCCACCACCAGCAGGAACGGCGCGCCCGGCAGGCGCCACACCGCCGAGTAGCCCGAGGACGTCGAGCGGCCCGGCGGCACCGGCTTCTCCGACAACTCAGCCCTCGCGCACCAGCGTGGCCACCAGCAGCGGCGCGTCCTGCTCGTCCACGTCCACCAGCGCCCACCCCGTGCCCGCGACCAGCTCCTCCAGCTCGGCCGCCGAGCACAGCAGGTAGTCGAGGTAGCCGGTGGCCAGGTCGCGGAACCGCACCCGCTGCCGGTACAGCCCCGGCAGCCTGCCGCGCTCCCGGTTGCGCTCGTGGTAGGCCAGGTTCAGCGGGTCGTTGCTGTGGTGCGGGTCGGTGCCCTGCGCGAAGACCCGCGCGCCCGGCCGGGCCAGCGCCGCCAGGTCGGCCAGGAACCGGTGGGCGTGCTCGCGCGGCCCCAGCAGTCCCAGGTTGTTCCCGAACAGCACGAAGGAGTCGTAGCGCTCCCCGGACGGCAGGTGCCCCTCCACCGTCTCCTGCACCACCGAGCGCACGCCCAGCTCCAGGGCCACCTCCACCGCGCCCCCGGACGGGTCCAGCGCCGTCACGTCCACGCCCCGCTCCTGCAGCGCCAGCGCCACCCGGCCCGCCCCCGCGCCGATGTCCAGCACGCGGCCCTCGATCCGCTCCAGCGCCTTGCGCTCGCTCGGCCACCACTCCTCGGGACCGGCCAGGTACCACGCGGCGGGGCCGCCCCGGATGAAACCGTCGTCGCGCTCCACGATCTCCACCACCGGGCGGGGCCTGAGCCCGCCGATCGAGCGGGCCTGCTCCTGCCCCCGGTGCTGCGCGAGCGCGGCGCGCAGCACCTCGCCGAACGCGTCGCCGGGTCGGGGTTCGCCGGTCATGCCGTTGCCTCCGTGGTCGCGGGGTGTCCGGTGGGCAGCGCGCGGCCGGGCTTGTCGACCAGGCGCCCACCCAGGTACAGGTGGTCGATCTCGGTGCGCAGGAACGTGCGCAGCGCGTCCTCGGGCGTCTCCACGATCGGCTCGCCCGCGTCGTTGAACGAGGTGTTGAGCAGCAGCGGCACGCCGGTCAGCGCGTGGAACTCCTGGATCACCTCGTGGAACAGCGGGTTCACCGACCGCTCGACGGTCTGCACCCGCGCCGTGCCGTCCACGTGCGTGATCGCGGGCACCAGGGCGCGCCGCGCGGGCAGCACCTCCGGCACCAGCAGCATGTACGGGCTGTCGCCGCGCAGGTCGAACCACGAGCCCGCGTGCTCGGCCAGCACCGACGGCGCGTAGGGCCGGAACGGCTCCCGGTGCTTCACCACCGTGTTCAGGTAGTCGAGCATCCCGGGGTGGCGGGGGTCGGCCAGCAGGCTGCGGTGGCCCAGCGCGCGGGGCCCGATCTCCGAGCCGCCGTGGAACCAGCCCACGATGCGCCGGTCGGCCAGCAGCCGCGCCACCTCACGCACGTCCGCTCGCCGCGACCGCACCCGGTCGCCGACGCCCGCGAGCGCGCGGTCCACGTCCTGCTCCGTGTAGTGCCTGCCCACGCCCGCCGTGGTGAACCGGCCGCGCCGCCGCCCCCCGAGCAGCTCGTGGTAGCCGTAGGCGGCAGCACCGATGGCGATGCCCGCGTCCCCCGCCGGCGGCGAGACGTGCACCTGCTCGAACAGGCCCTCCGCGCTGATCCGCTGGTTGGCCACCGAGTTCAGCGCCACCCCGCCGGTCAGGCACAGCCGGGACGCACCGGTCAGCTCCCTCGCCCGCCGCGCCAGGTGTGTCATCGCCTCCTCCAGCTCGTCCTGCGCCTTGCGGGCGACGTCCTCGGCGAACGGCGTGCGCCACGCCTCGCGCCCGGCGGCGGAGAACTCCTCGCCCTCCGCCTCCAGCCACTTGGCGTACGACTCCTCCAGGGTGCTCATCCGCGCGGTCACGTCGTCGCCGTCGTACTCCAGCAGCGGACCCCAGTCCGGGCGCGGCCTGCCGAACGGGGCCAGCCCCATCGTCTTGCCCGCCTCCAGGTAGCCGCCACAGCCGAACACCCCGAAACCGGGGTGCCCCCAGCGGGTGACGAACCCGAGCTTGGCGGTGAAGAACTCGTAGAACAGGCCCAACCCGACCGTGCTGAAGTCCGCGTCGTAGCTGGTGCCCGCGACCGGGGTGACGCGGCCGTCGCGGGCGTGGAAGAACGAGTGCTTCTCCAGCCGTCCCGTGCCGGGCAGCCTGCTGCCGATGCCGTCCACCACCAGGATCGCGGTGTCGTCGAACGGCGCCGTGGCGTACGCGCACCAGGCGTGCGCCAGGTGGTGCGAGGGCTGCGGCAGCTCCCGCAGCTTGCCCTTGTCCCGCAGCGGAAGCTCGCGCAGCAGCCTGCGCACCGCGCCGTCGTGCAGCGGCCGGTTGCCCACCACCAGGTCCACCTCGTCGATGCCGACCCCCGCCGCGTCCAGGCAGTAGGTCACCGACCGCATCGGCAGCGTCTTGGTGAGCTTCTCGAAGTAGCCGTGGACCAGGAAGCCCTCCGAGTGCTTCATCCGGTCCAGCCGCTCCTCCTCGATCGCGACGACGACCTCACCGTCGCGGATCAGGCACGCCGAGCGGTCGTGGCTGAGGTTCATGCCCAGCACCAGCACGTCACAGTCCCCTCTTCAGCAGGTGTGCTACGTCGGCGGTGGCAGGTGGCCGCCACCCGAGAGCCGCCGCCGGTCGGCGTTCAAGACCAGCCCGAAGCTGGCCGTGCCCGCCGCGGACCGCACCTGGTCGAGCGCCCTGCGGAAGCAGCGCTCCCGGCCGTCTGCGGGGCCCGTCGCCTCGACCGCGCTCAGCACGGCCTCGATCAGCTCGGTGACCAGGTGCGCGGCCGGGTCGGCCCGCGCGGCGCGCTCCCTGGCGCGGGCGGTGTCCAAGCAGGCGGCCAGCGCCACCGCGAGCTCGTCCGGGTCCGCCACGCGCGCCTCACCCGTTCAGCAGGCCGGCGTGCTCGGGTGCGGTGCGCCCGCCGCCGACCAGGTGCGCCGCCGCGGCCCGCTCGATCTCGGCGACGTCCTCGGGCCCCAGGCGCAGCCCGAGCGCGCCGATGTTCTCCAGCAGGTGGTCGCGCCGCCGGGTGCCGGGGATCGGCACGACGTCCGGCCCCCGGTGCAGCACCCAGGCCAGCGCGGCCTGCCCGCCGGTCGCGCCGAGTCGGGCGGCGACGGCGGCCAGCGCCTCGGCCAGGCGCACGTTCCCGCCGATGTGCGGCTCGGCGAACCGGGGCTGCTCGAACAGCCGGTAGTCGTCCGCCCCCAGCTCGGCGCGGGAGGCGAACCGGCCCGCCAGCAACCCCCTGCCCAGCGGCGAGTAGGCGACGAGCCCGATCCCCAGCTCGCGGCACGTGGGCACCACCTCGGCCTCTATGTCGCGCGACCACAGCGACCACTCGCTCTGCACGGCCGCGATCGGGTGCACGGCGGCGGCGCGGCGGATCGTGGCGGCGCCCGCCTCGGACAGCCCCAGCGCGCGCACCTTGCCCGCCGCCACCAGCTCGGCCATCGCGCCGACGGTCTCCTCGATCGGCACCTCCGGGTCCACCCGGTGCTGGTAGTACAGGTCGAGGTGGTCCACGCCCAGCCTGCGCAGCGAGTCCTCGCAGCTGCGGCGCACGTACTCGGCGTCGCCCCGCACCGGTTTCGCCATCGGGTCGTCGGTGGTCAGGATGCCGAACTTGGTGGCCAGCACCACCTCGTCGCGCCGCCCCCGCACGGCCCGGCCGACCAGCTCCTCGTTGGTGTGCGGCCCGTACATGTCGGCGGTGTCCAGCAGAGTCACACCGGAGTCCAGCGCGAGCCGCAGCGTCGCCAGGCTCTCCCGCTCGTCGGCGCGCCCGTAGAAGGCGCTCATGCCCATGCAGCCCAGACCCAGCGCCGAGACCTCCAGGCCGCCGGGCGACCTGACCGCGATGCCGCTCACGCCGCGCTCCTCTCCCCGATGGTGGTGACCACCCGGTCGGCCAGGACCGGGGCGAACTTGAAGCCGTGGCCCGAGCAGGCCGACACCACGACGACGTCCGGCGCCCCTGGGTGCGCGGCCACGACGAGCGCGCCGTCCCCGGTGTTGGCGTAGCAGGACGCGGTGGCGGCGCGCGGTTCCAGGTCCAGGCCGGTGAGCCCGCGCAGTCGGGTGCGCGCCCGCGCCACCTCGTCCGCGCCGACCGGTCGTGCGGGCGGGAGGTCGGGTTCCCCGGTGTGGTGCGCCTTGGCCTTCACCCCGCCGGGCAGGGCGGGCAGCAGGCAGAACTCGCCGTCCCCGTCGACCCACTCCACGAACGGCAGCGCGTCGGGGCCCAGGTCCCGCCCGCCGGGGTCGAACCAGAACGAGGTGGTGCGCTCGACCCGCAGCGGTGGCCACGCGGTGGCCGCGCCGTGCCACGCGCCCAGCGCGAGCACCAGCCGGTCGGCCCGCACGCCCGCCACCTCGCGCCGGTCGGCCCACCGGTCCAGCAGGTCCGCCAGGCCGACGGGCTCGCCGAACCGCAGCCGGGCGCCCGAGGCCACGGCCTCGCGCTGCAGCGCCAGCACGCACCGCTCGGCCAGCAGCAGTCCGGCTTCCTCGTCCAGGAAACCGGTGTCGTCGTCGGCGAAGCGCAGCGCGGGGCAGCGTCGGCGCAGCTCGTGCGCGTCGAGCACGCGGTGCGGCACGCCGTCGCGCCGGGCCGCGTCGACCGCCGCCGACCGCGCCGCCCCGCCGGACCGGTCGACCAGCAGGCCGCCGGTCCGCAGCAGCAGCGGCGCGCCCGCGCGGCGTTCCAGGCTCAGCCACGCCTCGCGCGCCGGTCCGGTCAGCGGGCCGAGGTCGGGGTGGCTCGGGTAGGCGCGGCGCAGCATCCTGGACTCGCCCGTCGAGGCGCTGTCCGGGTGGGCGGGGGAGCGGGCGTCCAGCCCGATCACGCTCCGGCCCGAGGCGGCCAGCGCCGCGGTGGCCGCGCTGCCCATGACGCCCAGGCCCACGACGACGACGTCGGTCCGAGCGGTCACCGGGCACCCGCGACGGGCAGCGGTGTCGTGGTCCACGGCGTGTCGTCCACCAGCACCTCGGCGCCGGGGGTGCACTGGGGCAGCAGGTGCGCGAAGGCGAGGGTGCGCCCGTGGCGCGGGGAGAACGCGGCGCTGGTGACGTGGCCGAGGAACTCGCCGGACCGGTCCAGCACCACGCCGCCGGTCTCCGGGGGCGCGACCTCGGTGGCCGAGCGCAGGCCCACCAGCCGCAGCCGGGGCGAGTACTCGGCCTCCAGCAGCGCCTTGCGGCCGACGTGGTCGTGGCCGTCGCTGTTGCGCACCACACGGCCCTGGCCGACCTCCCACAGCGTCGTGCCCGAGTGCATGTCGACCGGGTAGAGCGCGAACACGATGTCCGGGCACTCCAGCCGGTAGGTGTTGAGCAGGTCCCACGCGCACGGCACGATCCCCGGCCGCTCGGTCAGCAGGTGCGTCCAGACCGAGGCCAGCACGTCGGGCGCGGCCCAGACCTCGTAGCCGATGATGGTGCGCACGACGCGCGCCTCACCGCCCGCGACGGGCCGCACCGCGCAGGACTGGAACGGCCGCAGCGCCGCGACCAGCTCGGCGTCGTCCCGCCCGACCAGGCTCTGCGCGGCGGTCAACCGGTTGGGGCCCTTGATGTTGAAGCTGCGCAGGTCGCCGGGGCCGACCGTGACGTCGTCGAACTGCTCGGCCACCGAGGCCAGCCACCCCGGCGGTTTGCCGCCGCCGCAGGACATCTCGAACCGGTCGGGCCCGGTGCGCACGACGACGGCCTCCTCGTCCACCGTGCCCGCGGGCGTGGTGAACAGGACGAAGCGCGCCCCGCCGACGGGCATGTCCGACACGGCGCGCGGTGACAGCGCGTCCAGCGCCGCGCCCGCGTCCTTCCCGGACACCCGCAGGTAGAGCATGGCGGACGCGATGAACGCGGCGGCGCCCTCGTGCACGGCCCGGTACTGGTCCTCCAGCGAGACCCCGGACCACCCGGTCACGCCGATCACGTTGTCCCCCAGCACGCACCACGCGTGGGGCGGCCCGAGCAGCCGCGCGGAGGAGGCGAACAGCCCGCCGGGGTCGGTGGCCCGCAGATCGAGCACCCGCTGCGCGGCGGGCAGGTCGGCGGGGGAGACGGTCCGCCACCCCGTGCCGGGCAGCGACAGGGGGTTCCGCAGGTTCAGGTCGAATTCCCTGGCACGCGCGTCCCGCTGCGACAACAAATACATTACCACCTCGACGGTCGTGTTCGAATGACTTTCACGACGGAAAGGGAAAAGCTTTCGACGGCTGTTCCGCCGTCAAGTTCCCCTGAATTCACCCTGCAGGGATCGATAAGTGCGTGACACCGCCGTTCGGATGCACTCCGACTGCTCTCGGCCGGTGGGTCTGCGTGTCGACACTATTACTGGCAAACTGGAATCCGGGGCGTATTTGCCGTTGTTGTGGAGGAGTGGTTGCAGGTGAAGAGGTTGAGTCTTCTCGGACCTCCTTTCAGAATGAGTGGAGGCGTCGGTGGCGGATCAGTGCGCAGGCCGGATTCGGGAAGCCTTGGCGGAGGTCGGCCCGGTGGTCCCGGCGGATGTGCAGCCTGCGGTATTGGTGCAGTCAGGACGGGGTGCGTTCGACCACCCGGCGCAGCGTGCCCGGCCCGGAGCCGTGCGGCTGGCCGCGTCGGGCGATCAGCGGGACGATCCCTCGCTGTCGCAGGGTGTTCCGGTTGGCCTGGCGGTCGTAGCCGCGGTCGGCGAGCACCGCCTCGTGCAGACGCTGCCAGACCCCTGCCTGGGCCCACTCGAGCATCCTGCGGCGGCAGGTCGAACCCGAGCCGAACCCGAGTTCGGTGGGCAGGTCGGCCCACTCGATGCCGGTGTGCAGCACGAACAGGATGCCCTGCAGGCACTCGCGGGCGGGCAACCGCTTACGGCCGGGGTGTCGGAAGTTCCTGGTCGGGACCGGGATCAACGGCTCGACCAGGTCCCACAGCTCGTCATCGACGATCCACGGCGCAGCCATGCCCCACCGGGTTCCCCACCGGCAAAAACCCCAACCAACTCATTCTGAAAGGAGCTGTTATTCTGTGCGAAATAGAAAACCTTCAGGCTCCGAAACGCTCTTCTTGGAAAATGTTTGAGTTCTCGCCGTCCGATCTCGAAGCGATCGTCGTCCTGCGAGTTGGTCGACCTGTTTTTGCGGATGGCGGAACTCCTGCGTCCGCCTGGCTCCGAATGTCGTCGGAATGTGGCCGGAGCGGTCGGCGGGTTTTCGACACCCGCTGTCCGGTTCGCCGTTTTCGCCACCCGTTCCCGCCGCCGAAGGGATGACGGGGTTTCGGTCGACCGGTGGCAACTGCTCCGATTGATCGCAGCCCTCCGCTGTTAGCGATAACAGGCTGCGGGGGTGCCCGCGTGAAGCTGTCAAGACTTCACCGGCCAGCGGCCAGGACCGACTCTTGAACGACCGGCCGGGGAGGCGTTAGCGTTCACACGAGTCGGTGACCCCAGTCACAAGGCCGTGCCGGTGGGCCTGGTCGCCGCCTCCGCCGCCCTGGTCGGCGGACACGAGCGCAGCTGTCGATGTCGACCGCACCGCGCCGGACACCCCCGGCGCGGCTCTCGTGCTCCCGCTGCCCAGGAGGCCGCCCGTGCACAGACCACCGACGTTCGCGCGCCGCCTGGCCCGCCTCTGCCTCGCCCTGCTCACCGCCGCCGCCACCGCCGTGGCGGTCGCGCCGCCCGCGCAGGCCGCCGCCGGGTACCTCTACACCACCTTCAAGGGCGACGGCGCCGCCGACCAGGAGCTGTGGGTCTACTCCTCCACCAACGGCACCAGCTTCAGCGCCTTCGCCGACACGAACTACCGCGGCCCGTCCGGCGTGCTGCGCGACCCCAGCGTCATCCGGCACAACGGGCTCTACTACGTCGCCCACACCGTCCAGTCGTGGACCACGAACTCCACCTACTTCAACATCGCCTCCAGCCCCGACCTGCTCACCTGGACGCACGTCGCCAGCGTCAACTCCGGCATCGCCAACACCCGGTTCACCTGGGCGCCCGAGTTCTACGTCGAGAACGGCGTCGTCCGGATCATCGTGAGCGTCGACCAGACCACCTGCTCGAACTGCTTCCGCCCCTACGTCTTCACCGCCCAGAACGCCGCGCTGACCTCGTGGAGCGCCCCCGTGCAGATGTCCGGGCTCGGGGCGAACCACATCGACACCTACGTGGTGAAGTCCGGGAGCGCCTACCACGCGTTCACCAAGAACGAGACCACCAAGTACATCGAGCACTGGGTCGGCACGAGCCTGACCGGCGGGTGGACCCTGCGCGGTCAGCTGTGGACCTCGGGCCACGAGGGGCCCGCCGTGCTGCGGATGGCCGACGGGACCTGGCGGATCTGGGTCGACAAGTACACCAACGGCGGCATGTGGACCGCCACCAGCGCCGACCTCGACTCCTGGTCCGGGCTCGGCCAGGTCGCCTGCGCCGGGTGCCGCCACGGCACGGTCCTGGCCGTGGCCGACCTGCCCTCCCCAGCGGCGGCCTACCGCGTGGACAACCGCAACAGCGGCCGTTCCCTGGACGTCGTGTCCGCCTCCACCGCCGACAACGCCGAGGTCAAGCAGTGGGCCTGGAACGGCGGCGACAACCAGAGGTGGGAGTTCCGGGACACCGGCGACGGGTACTCCCGGATCGTCAACCGCAACAGCGGCAAGTGCCTGGACGTGGCCGGCGCCTCCACCGCCGACGGGGCCAACGTCATCCAGTACGCCTGCGGGTCCGGCGCGAACCAGCAGTGGCAGTGGCAGGCGAGCGGCAGCCACTTCCGGATCGTCGCGCGGCACAGCGGCAAGTGCCTCGACGTCGTCGGCTCCGGGCTCCAGGACGGCGCCGACGTCCAGCAGCTCACCTGCGGCAGCGGCGCGAACCAGCAGTGGGGCCGCGCCCAGACCTGACCCCCGTTCTCACGACACCGCCGCCGACACCGCCGCCGACACCCCGTTCCAGCACCCGTTCCAGCACCCGTTCCAGGAGAGGAACCCCGATGTCGGTGCGAAGTGGGCTGCGGGCGGTGCGGCGGCTGACCGCCCTCGCCGCGGCGGCCGTTCTCGCGTCCGCGCTGGCCGCCGCGACCGCCCCGCAGGCGGTCGCGGCGCCCGGCCCGTCCTTCACCAACCCCCTGGTCGGCGCGCCCAACAGCGCCGACCCGTCGATCGTCCACAGCGGCGGCAACTGGTACTACGTGGCCACGACCTGGTCCTCGAAGATCGTCATGCGCAAGTCCTCCACCATGGCGGGGCTCAAGACCGCGGCGGAGCAGACGGTGTTCACCCTCGCCCCCGGTCCCGGCTGCTGCACCATGTGGGCGCCGGACCTCCAGTGGATCAACAACCGGTGGCACCTGTACTTCTCCGCCGACGCGACCCCCGGTCAGGGCCAGCGCCGCACCGGCGTCCTGGAGAGCAACGGCACCGACCCGCTGGGCCCCTACACCTACCGGGGCATCCTCAACCTGGAGCCCGACGCCGGGTGGGCGATCGACGGCAGCGTGGTCCGGTTCAACGGCTACGCCAACCACTTCGTCTACTCGGCGTTCCGGGGCGGCGAGCAGAGCCTGTTCATCGCCCCGATGTCCTCACCCGCGCAGGTCTCGCGCAACGGGGTCCGGATCTCCTCGCCGACGCTGTCGTGGGAGCGGCAGGGCGGGGCGGTCAACGAGGGCCCGTACGCGGTGTACAACGCGGGCAAGACGTTCCTGACCTACTCGGCCAGCTCCTGCCAGACGCCCGACTACAAGCTCGGGATGCTGACCTGGACCGGCGGCGACCCGATGTCGCCGAGCTCGTGGGTGAAGAGGTCCACGCCGATCTTCCAGCGCAACGACGCGGCGGGCGTCTACGGCCCCGGCCACGCCTCCTTCGTCAGGTCGCCCGACGAGAGCGAGACCTGGGTCGTCTACCACGCGAACTCCTCCGCCGGCCAGGGCTGCGGCACCACCCGCACCACGCGCGCGCAGAAGATCGGCTGGAACTCGGACGGCTCGCCCGACCTCGGCGTCCCGGTGGCGACCGGGACCACGATCACCGGCCCGTCCGGCGACTCGTGACCCCTGGCGTGCTCCAGTAGGTGGTGGCCCCTGGGTCCGGGTCGCGGCGCAGCGGGTCGTGGAACAGCCGGACCACCAGGGCCACCGGGGTCAGCACGAAGGCGTAGACCAGGAGCAGCAGCGGGGTCAGCAGGAGCTTGAGCAGCGGGTGCACCGGGGTTCTCCTCAGTCCAGGGGGATCTCGTCGCGCCAGTCGGCTTCCTCGCGCCACGGCGGCTGGTCCGCTCTCAGCAGCAGGAAGTCGTTGATCGCGAGCGCGTCGACGTCGGTGCGCATGAAGCAGCGGTAGGCGTCCTCCGGGGTGGCGACGATCGGCTCGCCCCGGACGTTGAAGGAGGTGTTGACCAGGACCGGGCAGCCGGTCCTGGACTTGAACTCGGTGAGCAGGGCGTGCAGCCGGGGATCGGTGTCGGCGGTCACGGTCTGCACGCGCGCCGAGTGGTCCACGTGCGTCACCGCCGGGATGGTGGACCGCTTGGCGCGCAACCGGTCCAGACCCGTCAGGTCGGCCTCCTCCGGGAGGCGGCGCGCCTCCGCGACCCCGGACACGATCAGCATGTACGGGCTCGGCTGGGTCAGGTCGAAGTAGTCGGCGGCGTCCTCGGCGAGCACCACGGGTGCGAAGGGGCGGAACGACTCCCGGAACTTGATCTTCAAGTTCATCGTCGACTGCATCCGCGGGTCCCGCGCGTCGCCCAGGATCGAGCGCGACCCCAGCGCCCTCGGCCCGAACTCCATCCGGCCCTGGAACCAGGCGACCACCTTGCCGCGCGCCAGCAGGTCCGCCACCCGCGCCGACAGCTCGGGCGCGGTCAGCTCGTGGTGCGGCAGGCCGCGCTCGACCAGGTGCGCCCGGACCTCCTCGTCGGTGCAGGACGGCCCCAACCGCGCGCCGCGCATGGCGTCCTTCCCGGCCGCCACGTGCGCACGCGGCGGACGTGCCGCCAGCAGCGCCGCGCCCAGCGCGCCTCCCGCGTCACCGGCGGCGGGCTGCACCCACAGCTCGTCGAACAGCCCCCGCTGCGCGAGCTTGCCGTTGGCCACGCAGTTCAGCGCCACCCCACCCGCCAGGCAGAGCCTCGACTCGCCGGTCCGCTCGCGCGCGGCCCGCGCCAGTCCCAGCACGATCTCCTCGGTGACCTGCTGCACCGAGGCGGCCAGGTCGAACTCGCGCTCGGTCAGCGGTCCCTCCGGGAGCCTGCGCGGTCCGCCGAACAGCTCCTCGAACGCCCGACCGGTCATCACCCGGCCGCGCGGGAACTCGAACTTGGTGGTGTGCAGGCGGAACGAGCCGTCCGGCTTGACGTCCACCAGCTCCTCGCGGATCAGCCGCGTGTGGACCGGCCTACCGTACGGGGCCAGGCCCATCAGCTTGTACTCGCCGGAGTCGACCTTGAAGCCGCAGAAGTGGGTGAACGCCGAGTACAGCATCCCCAGCGAGTGCGGGAAGCGCAGCTCCGCCACCGGTTCCACCCGCTCGCCCCGGCCGTGCCAGATGCTGGTGGTCGCCCACTCGCCGACCCCGTCCACGCACAGCACCGCCGCCGACTCGTACGGGCTCGGCAGGAACGCCGACGCGGCGTGCGACTCGTGGTGGCGGTAGCAGCGCACCGGCGGCACCGCGCCGAGGCCCAGCCCCCGCAACCGGTTCCGCACCACCGACGCGGCCCTTCCCTTCCACGCCAACCACTCCGGCGCCACGTCGCGGAACGCGGGCCACGCCCTGGGCGCGGTCGCCGCGAACGTCGCCAGCACCCGGCGCAGCTTGAGCCGCGGGTCCTCGTAGTAGGCGACGGCGTCGAGGTCGTCGAGCTTCGCGCCCGCCTCCGCCAGGCAGTAGCGCACGGCCAGGTCGGGGAACGACGCGTCGTGCCGCCGCCTGCTGAACCGCTCCTGCTGCGCCGCCGCGACGACGCCGCCCGCGTCCACCAGCGCCGCCGCGCTGTCGTGGTAGTAGGCCGAGATCCCGAGTGCCGCTCCCGCCACGCCCTGGCTCCTCATCGCCGCGCGTACCTGGTGGTACGGGCTCTCACGGTTCCGCAGAGCGTCGCCACGACGCCCTCCGGCGGGTTCAGCGAGCGGTAACCCGTCCGGACGCGCTGCCACACCGCGTCGTCGTCGCGGCGGCCCGCGAGGGGCGGCAGCTCGGCGAGGTAGCCGTCGATCGCGTCCACGGCCCACGCCGAGTGGCCGGTGGAGACGTTGTCGATGGTGTTGTGCAGGTCCACGAACTGGGTGCTGAAACCGTGGTGGCGCAACGCGATCCGCGAGTCCCGGTACCCGCCGCCGACCCCGGACAGCTCCATCGCCAGGTTCAGGCCCAGGATCTCCGGCAGGAACGTCCTGGGGAACCGCGAGACGCACAGCCAGTACACCGGCAGCTCGAAGGACTCGTCGTGCAGGCCGGGCCAGGCGGTGAACTCGGGGGAGTCGGTCGGCGGCAGGTCCACGCCCATCTCGCGCAGCAGGTCGCGGTAGATCCCGGGGTGGTTCAGCTCCCGCACGCCGTTGCCCAGCTCGTCCCAGTAGGTCTGGAACAGGAAGTGGCCCGAGGCCGAGGACGCGTGCTGGTGGTCGGTGAAGCCCTGGAGCCACCCGCCGTCGATCATGATCAGCGGCGCGAGCTGGAGGGTCGACTCGACCAGCGCCTCCCGGTCGGGGACGCGCGGCCGTCCCGCCTCGTGCTCGGAGCTGTGCCGCTCGTGCTCGGCGGCCAGCCACGCGCGCAGCCCGGTCTCCGGGTCCCAGCGCGGCGGCAGCTGCCCCGGCGCGCGGTCCAGGCCGTAGCGGGAGCGGGCGAGCCACCGGGTGGCGTAGTCGTGCGCGAAGCGGCGCAGGCCCGGCGGGTCCTCGCGGCCCAGCAGGGTCCGGTAGGCCGCGCGCGGGGACGGCGAGCCGAAGTCGCCACCCTGGTCCACTGTGGACCGGTGGTCGGCCTCGGGCAGGTCGCCGTTGCGGCTCCACGACCGCTGCGCCCGGTGCAGCTCCTCCCGCACGCTCCCCGCCGCGCCCACCTCGGCGCCCGGCGGGGGCAGTTGGGCGATCCAGCGGCGCAGCACGGCGACCTCGTCCTCGGTGAAGACGCGGAACATCCGCCCCTTCTCGCCGATCAGCCCGGTCAGCAGCGGGCTCCGGTCCGGCTGTCCGGGGCGGACCAGCGCGCTGCGCGCCAGCGCGTCCAGGAACGCGCCTGGACCGGCGTCCACGTCGGCGAACCAGTGCGCGAGCGGGCGGCCCTCCAGGGGGAACCCGCCGTGGTAGACGGCGGCCTGCCTCGCCCTGGTCCAGATCAGCCGCCACACGTCGTAGTCCGGGTGGGTGGCCAGGCGGACCTCCCGCGCCAGCCCGGCGCACCACCGCCGCAGCTCGTGCCAGGCCCAGGCGAACCCGTGCCGCAGCCGCGCGCCGTCACCGGCCGCCAGCACGGCCTCCGCCGCCGCCAGGGACAGCTCCAGCGCGGGACGCGGCTCGTCCCACCTGGCCGCGCCCAGGTCCAGCAGCCCCAGGGGAACGCCGAGCGCGTCCGCGCCCGCACCGGCCAGCGGCGGCAGCACGCCGACCGCGCGCAGGCACAGGTCCGCGCCCAGCAGCTCGGGCCGGAACCGCCGGGGCAGGCGGCTCATCGCCAGCAGCAGCGCGGGGAACCGGAAGGCGGCGCTCTCGATCCGGTCGCTGCCCGCCAGCCGGGGGCCGGGCGTCTCGTCGCGGACCCGGTGCGCCCGCAGCAGCGCCCGGTAGTCGCTGCCGCGATCGGCGTGCGGGTAGCCGACGCCCACGTCCGAGGCGTACAGCGCCAGCACGCGCAGCGTCAGCTCGCTCTCGGCGTCACCCGCGCTGGGCAGCCACTGCAACCACGCGCCCGCCGACAGCGCCAGCGGCGCGCAGTTGGCCAGCACCCGCGCCTGCGCCGACCCGGTGGACGGCCCGGCGAGGATCTCCCGGAACACCAGGGCTTCCGCCGCGCTCCACTCGCGCACGCCCGCCACCAGCTCGTCCGGCCCGGTCAGCTCGGCGTCGGCCTCCCCGGTGGCGAGGGCCTCGGTGGCGAGGGCCTCGGCGGCGGGCGCCTCGGCCAGCGCGGCGAGCAGGCGCGGCAGCTCGTCCTCGCGCGGGCGCGGCCACTCCGGGTCCAGCGCCCTCAGGTACGCGGCGCGGTGCTCTGACTCCGACACGGACACCCCCGGCTCTCCCGCTCGGCACGCGGATCCGGGCCCGGCGGCCCGGCTGGGACATCGGCTAGAACATCGGGTAGATCGAGCTGTCGCCCCGGCGCTTGCGCTTGCGGCGCTTGAAGAACTCGACGATCCTGCGGAACATCAGCCGACCCCCTCGTGATCGCGGTGCAGCCCCAGCGCGGCCTCCATGGCCCGCGCCACCACCCGGTTGCCCTCGTCGGTGAGGTGCACCGGGTCGACGAAGTGCCAGTCCGGCGAGTCCAGGACCGGGTTGGCGTCGAAGAACGACAGCGAGCGCTCGGCGCACGCGGCGGCGACCCGATCGCGGTACCGCTCGTGCACCTCGCGGTCCAGCACCGGGCCGAACAGGTTCCACACCGCCGCGCGCTCCGGCGGCGCCTCCTCGATCAGCGCCCTCTCCTCGGGGGAGCGGGTCTTGCCGGTCCAGCGCTCGACGGGCTGGAGCACGAAGTGCACGCGCGCGCCGGTGGGGGCGGCCAGCTCGGCGAGCCGCTCCAGGTCGCGGGTGGTGCGCTCGACGGCGAGGTCGATCCGCTCCCGGAGCGTGCCCGCGCCCCGTTCCGGCTCGGGCGCGCCGCCCTTGCGGCCGATGCGCCGGGCGAGCCCGCCCAGCGCCCACCTCGGCTGCCGGATCTGCTCGCTCGGGTCGGGAACGCCCAGCTGGCGGAAGAACTCGCCGGAGAAGAAGAACTGGCCGTAGTCGGCGCGCGCGTCGGGCAGCCCGGCGACCACGAGGTTGTTCAGGCCCGAGAACACCACCACGTCGCGCAGCCTCGGCAGCTCGTGCCGGTGCAGCAGGAACAGCACGAGCTCCTGGGTGGAGTTGAACGCGGGCGCGCCGAGGTTGAGCCAGGCGGCGGCCCCCGGTCCCCGCGACAGCTCGGAGGTGATCGTGCGCTCGTCGCGGGTCGCGCCGAACCCGAAGGCGGGCGACCCGCCGAGCAGCACGCTGACCTCACCGGGGGCGCGCGGCCCCGCCAGCGAGTGGGCGCCGCCGGGCCCGTGGCTGGTCCGGAACCCGCCCGCGTCGGTGGTGACCACGTCCGAGCGGTAGTCGACCCGGTTGAAGAACACCAGGTAGGGCAACCAGCGGAACTCGCCCGCGGTCAGGTCCTCGTACTGCTTCATGTGCGGAGTGAGGCGTTCCTGGTGGTCCACCGCGTTCCCCCCGTCGGCAGCGGTCGGCGTCCTCGGCGACTCGTCCGGACCGGCCCGAGCGTAATCGCGTTCCGCTCGGTGGAAACCCGGAGAAAAACCCCTACCCGCCCCTAATCGGGCCGCTTTCTTCGGCCTGCCGCAGCACTCGGCGCGCGCATTCGGGTGTTGTTCGCCGAAGCGCTGGAAATCCAGGGGTGCGGGTGCCCGGAAAGCTGGGGGTGTGCTCATGGAATCGACAGGTAGTTGAATGTTGTACGGACCGTCGGGCGCTGCTAGCGTCCACGGAGATCATTATTCCCTGTTGAGGAGGAATTGAATGCGGTCGAGGTTCCGCGTGCTCAGCGCCCTGCTCGCCGTTTCCGCCAGTCTCGCCGTTTTCTCCCCCGCCGCGTCCGCCGACCCGATCCCGGCGCCGCTGCCGCCGAACTGCGACGTCGCCGACTTCTGCACCTGGTCCGTCTTCGTGATCCCCGGCGAGCCCTCCGACGCCGTCCCGACCATTCGCACGACCGGTGACTGGAGCGGCGAGGCGGTGGCATTCCGGCTCTACAACAACACCGGCCGCTACGCGCACGTGTCGTACGAGGAGAAGCTCGACGACGGCACGATCCGCCGGTACGAGAGCTGCTTCGGCCCGGTCTGGCGCTACTTCACCCGGCCGTTCACCGTCACCGGCGTGACCTTCCACGACCGGCCGACCCAGCAGTACTGCTAGTCCGCCGCGGGCCCACGACGGCCGCCGCTCCCGTGCTCGGGGCGGCGGCCGTCGTCGTGGATGGATGTGGCGCGCGTCACAATTGTTGCAGGCCGGGAACTCCCTCGTTCCAGTGCCCGACCCCTTAGCGTGACGAGTTGCTCACGATGCGCTGTCGCCCCTGGTCGGCGGCGGGACTGGAGGAGGGTTCGGTGGGACACGACCTCACCCGGTTACCGGGAGGCCCGCCTTGATCAGCCATGAGATCGACTTCGTGAAGCTGGACCCGACCCAGAACATGACCCTCCTGGTGCGCACCGAGCACCCCGAGGAGGAGCACCGGGACATCGCCCTGCGGCTCATGGCCTACGAGCACCTGCACGCCGAGCAGGTCGGGTTCGTGCGCAAGCCCGGATCACCCGACGCCGACATCAGCCTGCGCATGGCGGGTGGCGAGTTCTGCGGCAACGCCTGCATGGCCCTCGCCGCGCTCGCCGCGCCCCCCGACGAGCTGGCGGGCGGCCACCCCGTCGACGTCGTCCTCGAAGCCTCCGGCGCGCGGGACCTGGTCCGCTGTCGCGTCCTGCGGCACGCCCGCGAGTACACCTGCGAGCTCGCCATGCCGCTCCCGGAGTCCGTGGAGCGCGGCGCGGACGGGGTGGCGCTCGTGCGCTACGACGACTCGCTGCACGTGGTCGTGGAGACCGGCCGACCCGACCGGGCGCTCAGGACGTGGGCCCAGCGCCTCGCGGCCCGGCTCGGCGAGCGCGAGGACGCCTCGCTGGTCGGCGTCATGCTCTACGAGCCGCGCTCCGGCCACCTCACCCCGCTGGTCCACGTCCCCCTGCTGGGCAGCGCCGTCTGGGAGCGCGGCTGCGGGTCGGGCGCGGCGGCGCTGGCCGCCTACCTGGCCTGGAAGGGCCGGACCTCCGTCACCACGCGCGTGCGCCAACCCGGCGGCGTGATGACCGTCGCCGCCGACCACGACGCGCGGGGCGGGCTCACCGGCGTCCGCGTCCAGGGCACCGTCCGGGTCGTGGCCGAGGGGAGGGCCTACCTCTAGCCGACCGCCGCCGCCGAACCGCGCACCACCGGGACAGCGCACCACCGGGACAGGAGGAGCATGGGCACCGCAGAACTCCGACCGCTGCTCGACGGGCACCTGACCGCCCTGCGGCGGGCCGCCGCGAGCTACGACGGCACCACCCGCCACGCCCCCGACGTGGAGCGCGTCGTCGGCGACTACTCCGCGTTCGTCACCGACCCGCGCCACCACGCCGCCTGGGACGCGCTCGCGCACACCGACCCGCCGTGGTTCGCGCCCCTGGTGGACGAGCTGCGCTCCTCGTCCGCGCGCTGCGCCGCGATCATGGAGAAGCACCGCGCCCTGGACCTGCTCGACGGCCGCACCGCCAAGGCGGGCTACTTCGACAACGTCGAGTCCTGCATCGCGGACGAGTTCGGCGCGTTCCACCTCACCGCCGACTCGCGCGTCCTGCTCGTCGGCTCCGGCTCGTTCCCGATGACCCCGCTGCGCGTCGCCCGCCTCACCGGCGCCCGCGTCGTCGGCGTCGACATCGACCCCGAGGCCATCGCGCTGGGCCGCAGAGTCGTCCAGGCCCTCGGCGACGGCCTGGACATCACCCTGGAGCCCACCCCGCTCCCGGAACTGGCGTTCACCGCCGAGGCCACGCACGTCATCTTCAGCTCGACCGTCCCGGTGAAGTACGACCTGCTCGACGCCCTCCACGCCACCGCACGTCCCGACGTGGTCGTGGCCGTGCGCTACGGGGACCACCTCAAGTCCCTGTTCAACTACCCGACCCGGCCCGTCGACCCCGGCAGGTGGGTGCGCGCCGGTTCGGTCCTGCGACCCGAGCACATCTTCGACGTGGCCCTCTACACCAAGGCGTGACCGCGCCCAGCGCGCAGCTCGGAACTGCGCAGATCGGAACAGGGATGGACGACTTCCAGCGGGTCCTCGTCGCGGGGACCGGGCCGACCACCGCGCAGCTGGCCGTGCTGCTCGGGACCGGGCGGGGCAGCGCGGTCGGGATCGCGGGCAGGCGCTCCGCCCGCTCGGCGGCGTTCTTCGCCGGGCTGGAGCGCGCGGGCCGCACCGTCCGCGTCGACGTGCAGAACGAGCAGCACCGCGCGGCGGCGGGCGAGCACCCGGTGGCCGAGGTGTTCCAGGGCTACGAGGCGGTCACCGGCCGGTGGGGCGCGCTCGTGCTCGCGGTGACCGCCGACGCCTACACCCCGGTGCTCGACCGGATCGACCCCGAGGTGCTGCGCGGCCTGGGCTGCGTCGTCCTCGTCTCGCCGACGTTCGGCTCGCACGCCCTGGTGCGCGGGCGCCTGCGCGGCCTCGGCGCGGACGCCGAGGTGATCAGCCTCTCCAGCTACCTCGGCGACACCCGCTGGTCCGACGGCGCCCCGTCGCCCCACGTCCTCACCGCCGGGGTCAAGAAACGCCTCTACCTCGGCTCCGACCGGGGCGGCACCCCCAACCTGGAGCTGCTGCGCGAGCTGCACCGCGGCCTCGGCGTGGACCCGGTGGCCGTCTCCGGCCCGCTGGAGGCCGAGACCAGGAACATCTCCCTCTACGTGCACCCGGCGCTGTTCATGAACGAGCTCACCCTGAACGCGGTGTTCTTCGAGACCACGCCGGTCAAGTACGTCTACAAGCTCATCCCCGAGGGCCCGGTGTCACCCGCGCTGGTCAACGACATCGTCAGCCAGTGGCGGGAGATCACCGCCGTCGTCGCCGAGCTGGGCGTCGACGGCGTCAACCTGCTGCGGTTCATGGTCGACGACAGCTACCCGGTGCGGCCGGAGAGCATCTCGCGCCGGGACGTCGAGCGGTTCGAGGAGCTGCCGCCGGTGCACCAGGACTACCTCGTGTACGTCCGCTACGCCTCGCTGCTGGTCGACCCGTTCTCCGAGCCCGACGCCGACGGCCGCTACTTCGACTTCTCCGCCATCCCGATCCGCCGGGTCTTCCGCGACGCCGAGGGCCGCTGGGAGGTGCCCAGGATGCCGAAGGAGGACTACTACCGCACCAAGGTCGTCCAGGGCGTCGCCCGGAGCCTGGGCGTGCCCTGCCCGACGATCGACGGGCTCCTCGCCCGCTACGAGGACGCCCTCACCCGCGCCGCCGGACTCCGCGCGGGCGAGCCGCTCACGGACGCGTTCACCGTGCGCGACTTCCACGAGGACCTCGACGTCATCCGCGCCGAGCTGGGGCGGACCCGGTGAGCGCGGCCCCCGACAGCGCGTCCCCCGACAGCGCGTCCCCCGAGGAGCGGACAGCCGAGGAGCGCCCCGAGAGCGACCGGCGCATCGCCGCCGCCGTGCTGCCCGCCCTGGTCGCCTCGGTGCTGGGCCTGCTGCCCTTCACCGTCTACAGCACGTTCCTGGTGCCCATCGCCGACGCGGCGGGCGGCGGCGACGCCACCGTCGGCGCGCTGCGCGGCCTGGGCGGGGTCGGCGCGGTCCTGGTCGGCGTGGCCGCCGCCCCGCTGATCGGCCGGGTGCCGCCGGGCCGGGTCGCCGCCTGGGGGCTGCTGCTGCTCGCCGCCGCCTCCCTGGTCGGCACGGTCGCCGAACTGCCCGCGCTGGCCGCGTTCTGCCTGCTGGTGGGCGTGTCGAACGCGGTCCTCTACCCGGCGCTCACCACGGCGGCGGCCGACCGGTTCGGCTCCGGGCCGTCCGCCGCCCGCGCCGCCACGCTGGTCACCGCGACCAAGACCCTGGCCGCCACGCTCGTCGCCCCGCTGGTCGCGCTGCCCGCGCTGTGGTGGGGCTGGCGCGGCGACCTGGTCGCGATCGCGGTCCTCGCCGTCGCGCTCACCCCCGTGCTCCTCCGCCACGGCCGCGACCGGCACGTCCCGGCCGCGCGGCACGGCTACTTCGCGGCGTTCCGGGGCCTGGCCGCCGTGCCGGGCGCCCGCGCGCTCCTGCTGGTCTCGTTCGGCCAGGCCGCCGCGTTCCAGGGGCACCTCGCCTACCTGGCCCCGTTCTACGCCGACCGGTTCGGCCTGACGCCCGGCCTGTTCGCGCTGGTGTGGACGCTCAGCGGCACCTCGTTCTTCCTCGGCAACCTGATCACCGGCCGCCTGGTCAACACCACCGGCTCCGACCTGCGCGCCCGCCGCGCGCTGCACCTGTTCCTGCCGCTCGCGCTGCTGTCGCTGTTCGGCGTCTACCTGGCGCCCGCGCTGCCGCTCGCCCTGGTGTGCACGGCGGTGCTGTCGGCCAGCCACGCGGTGGGCGTGGCCTCGGTGGTGACGCTGCTGGTGCGCCGGGGCGGCGACCTGCGCGGGACCGCGCTGGGCGTCAACGCCTCCGGCATGAGCCTCGGCCTGTTCCTGGGCGCGGCGGCCGGTGGCGCGGGACTGGCGGCGGGCGGTTATCCGGGCGCCGCCGTGGTGTTCGGCCTGTTCACCGCGCTCTGCGTCGCCGCAGCCGCGACCGTCCGCGCCGCCCCCCGAACCCCGGCGCCCGGCCGGGACCCGAGTCCGAGATGAGGTGGTGGAGCTTGTCCACGACAGGCCACAGCGCGGTGGCTCGCCCCTGGCGCGCCCGCAGCAGACCGCTCGCGGCGGCGCTGCTCTTGTCGTCCGCCCTGCTCACCGGGTGCGCGACGGGCGTCCAGGGCGGCGTCACGGATCAGCCCGACCCGTCCGGCCACTACCCGGTGACCGTGGAGAACTGCGGTCGCGAGGTCACCTTCGACCGCGCGCCCGGCCGCGTCTACCTCGGCTTCCAGTCCGCCGCCGAGGTCTTCTTCGGGCTCGGCCTGGGGGAGCGGGCCATCGCGCAGATCACGCCGGTGGACACCCCGCTGCCCGAGCAGGCCGCCGACTTCGACCGCGTCCCGGACGAGTCCCCGGACAGCTACGTGCCGGTGGGCAAGGAGCAGATGTTCGGGCTGCGCCCGGACCTGCTGCTCGCCTACGTCAACTCCGAGTACGGCGGCCCCGACCAGCTCGCCCCCGGACTGGCCACGGTGGACGACCTCCAGGCCATCGGCGCGCGGGTCTACGCCCTGGTGTGCCCCGAGGACACCCCGGTCCGCACCGGGTTCACCTACCGCGCGCTCACCGACCTCGGCGCGATCTTCGACGTCGAGGAGCGGGCCGCCGAGGTGGTCGACTCGATGAAGGCCCGCATCGCCGAGGTGCAGCGCCGCGTCGCCGGCCGTGAGCCGGTGCCGGTGTTCTACTACTACGGCGGCGAGGGCCCGATCATGACCGGCACCCGCGACGCCTTCGTCAACGAGGTGATCGCGCTCGCGGGCGGGTCGAACGTCTTCGGCGACACCGGGGGCGGGCGCCGGGGATTCCTGGACGTCTCCCAGGAGCGCGTGGCCGCCACCGACCCGGCCGTCTTCCTGATCGGCGCCAGTCCGAACGACGACAAGGACCTCGCCGCGAAGACCGACTACCTCTACCGCACCTTCCCGCAGCTGAAGGCCAGCAAGGACAAGCGCACCGCGCTGACCTACGACACCGCGAACACGCCCGGCTGGCGCTTCGTGGACGTCGTGGAGGATTTGGCCCGCACCCTGCACCCGGACGCGTTCGACGCCGAACCGCCGACCAGCGCCCCGCCGACCAGCGCCCCGCCCACGAGCGCCACGGGGGAGCGATGACCACCTCCGCCCCCGAGACCACCCGCGCGCCCGAGGCGGCCCCGCGCCGCGCCCGGCTCGCGGTGGTGCTGCTCGGCCTGGGCGGCGCGCTGGCGCTCAGCGTCCTGCTGGCCACCTCGCTGGGCCCGGTGCGCGTCCCGCTGCGGGAGACCGCGCAGGTCGTGCTGCACCACCTCTCCGCCGACCTGTTCCGCCCCGCCGACCCGGTCAACGACCACATCGTGTGGCAGTTCCGCCTCCCCAGGGCGCTGCTGGGCGCCGTGGTCGGCGCGGGGCTGGCCTCGGTGGGGGTCGTGCTCCAGGCCGTGGTGCGCAACCCGCTGGCCGACCCGTACCTGCTCGGCGTCTCCTCCGGCGCGTCCCTCGGGGCCGTGCTGGTGCTGGTGGTCGGCTCCTCCGCCGTCGCCGGGCTCGGCCTGTCCTCGGCGGCGTTCGCGGGCGCGCTCGTGGCCACCCTGCTGGTGTACCTGCTGGCCCAGCGCGCAGGCCGGGTCACCCCGTTCCGGCTGATCCTGGCCGGGGTGTCGCTGGCCTACCTGTTCCAGGCCCTCTACGGCCTCCTGCTGCTGCACGCCAGCCCCTACGACGTGCAGGGCGTGCTGGTCTGGCTGTTCGGCAGCCTCGGCTCCACCGAGTGGGGCGACGTGGGCGTGCCCGCCGCGTGCGTGGTCGCGGGCGTGCTCTACCTGCTCACCCAGGCCCGGTCGCTGAACTCGCTGCTCGCCGGGGAGGAGACGGCGGTCTCCCTCGGCCTGGACGTCGCCCGGTTCCGGGTGCGGATGCTGGTGGTGACCTCGCTGGTGGTCGGGGTCGTCGTCGCGGTCAGCGGCGCGGTGGCGTTCGTCGGGCTGATCGTGCCGCACCTGTGCAGGATGGTGGTCGGCTCGGAGCACCGCGCGCTGCTGCCGGTGGCCGCGCTCACCGGGGCGGTGTTCCTGGTGCTGATGGACCTGGCCGCCCGCACCGTGCTCGCGCCGAGCGACCTGCCGCTGTCCATCGTCACCTCGGTGTTCGGGGTGCCGTTCTTCATCTGGCTGCTGCGGCAGCGCGAGGCCGGGCGGGAGGCGAGGTTCGGGTGAGCGCGAACGGGAGCGGGCCGCCGAGGGTCGTGGTCGACGGGGTCTCGGTGGAGCTGGGCGGCGGTCCGGTGGTGGCCGGGGCGAGCCTGACCGTGGGCGCGGGGGAGGTGGTCGGCGTCGTCGGGCCCAACGGCAGCGGCAAGTCCACGCTGCTGCGCGCGGTCTACCGGGCGCTGCGCCCGGCGGCGGGGGCGGTGCGGGTCGACGGGGCCGACGTGTGGGGGCTCACCGCCCGCGAGTCCGCGCGGCGCACCGCCGTGGTGGTGCAGGAGAGCGGCAGCGACTTCGCGCTGAAGGTGGCCGACGTGGTCGCGATGGGCCGCAACCCGCACAAGGGCCCGCTGGAGCGCGACACCGCCGACGACCGGCGGATCTGCGCGGAGGCGGTGGCCAGGACCGGTGTCGCGCACCTGGCCGGGCGCGACTTCGACACGCTCTCCGGCGGGGAGAAGCAGCGGGTGCTGCTGGCGCGGGCGCTGGCGCAGCAGCCGAAGCTGCTCGTGCTCGACGAGCCCACCAACCACCTGGACATCCGCTACCAGCTGGAGCTGCTCGACCTGGTGCGCGCGCTCGGCACGACCACGCTCACCGTCATGCACGACCTGGCGCTGGCCGTGGCGTACTGCGATCGCGTGCACGTGCTGCACCGGGGCCGGATCGTCGCCGACGGACCACCCGCACAGGTGCTCACCGCGGAGCTGGTCGCCGAGGTCTTCGGGGTCCGAGCCTGCCGGTGGGTCGACCCCGACACCGGGCAGGCGCACCTCGGGTTCTCCCGGCTGCCCGGCACGGACCGAACCGCAGAGAGGAACCCCGCGTGACCGACCAGCCCAACCCGCTGCCCGACCTGCTCGCCCGCTGGGACGTGCAGCAGACCGCCTACATCGCCGACCGCGACCGCGTGTACGAGGTCATGTTCGAGGTGCTCGCCCACCTGAAGCCGGCCGAGGACCTCGTGGTGCTCGACCTGGCCTGCGGGCCCGGCGCGATCAGCGGCAGGTTGCTGGGCCTGCTGCCGAAGGCGCGCTCGGTGGCCGTGGACGTCGACCCGGTGCTCCTGGCGATCGGCGAGGGCGCGCTCGGCGACGTGGACGGCCGCCTGCGCTGGGTGCGCGCGGACCTGCGCGACCCGGACTGGCCCGACGCCCTGGGCGCCGACGGCGTGGACGGCACGTTCGACGCGGTCCTGTCCAGCACGGCCCTGCACTGGCTGGACCCGGCCGTGCTGACCGCCACCTACCGCCGCGCCCTGCGACTGCTGCGCCCGGACGGCGTGCTGCTCAACGCCGACTACCTGCCGCACCCGCCGGGGAGCAGGCTGCGCGAGGCGAGCGACGCGATCGCCCTGTCACGACGCGAACGCGCGCTGGCCGGGGGAGCGGAGTCCTGGGAGCGCTGGTGGGAGGCGGTGCAGGCCGAACCGTCGCTGGCGGACGCGCTGGCCCGACGTGCGGCCCTGTGGCCGGAAGGCGCCCGCGACTGGACCGGCGCCTCGCACCGCTTCCACGAGGCCGCGCTGCTCGACGCCGGTTTCACGGAGGCGGGCGTGGTGTGGCAGGACCTGCAGGAGCGCGTCGTCGTGGCCCTGCGCTGAGCCGGACCGCCGGGCCGGGCCACGCTGCTCCCGGTCCGGCGTCAGCTCTGCCCGGCGTCAACCCGGCCTGGTTTCAGCTCGGCCCGGTTTCAGCCCGGCCCCGGCGTCAGCCCGGCACGTCCAGCCGCGCCTCGATCCCGCTGCGCGGCACCAGGTTCCCCGCCTCCAGCGCGCCCCGCAGGTGCTCGGCGGCGTCCACGTTCAACGGGCTGCTCGTCCACATCGCGAACGGCAGGTTCAGGAACCGCCCCTCCACGACGGCGGGCAGGTCCCTGGTGGCCGGGTTGGTCCGCAGCACCGCCACCTTGTCCTCGAAGCTCTGCCTGCCGTAGTCGACGAACGCGATGAAGTCCGGCCGCGCCGCGACGACCCGCTCCCACGACACCGAAGTCCAGGACTCCTCCAGGTCCCCCAACGCGTTCCGCGCCCCCGCCGCCTCGATGATCGCCTGAGGCGCGCCGTAAGCCCCGCTGGAGTAGACGTCCGAAGTCCCCCGGTCGAACAGGAACACCGAGGGCCGCTCCGCAGCCGCGGGAGCGGCTGCCAACGCGCCCAACCGCTCCTCGATCCCGCGCACCACCTCCTCGGCCCGCCCCTCCCGCCCGGTGATCCGCCCCAACCCGCGCAGGTCGGTCCGCAACGCCTCCCAGGGCTCCACCGTGCCGCGCTCTGCCCCCGTCCCCTTCCGACACCCCTCGGTGGACTGGTAGGCGGCGATCGACCGCTCCGCCAACCGCTCCGGCGACACGGCGTCCCCGTCGCCGAACCACGACACCACCACGTCGGCCCGCCGCGCGACCACGTTCTCCAACGAAGGCTGCCCCTCGGTCGCGACCACGAGCCCGTCCACCACCTCGGCCCCGTAAGCCGCGGCGAGCACGTCCCGATCGTCACCGACGCTGCTCACCGCGGCCACCCGGTCCGCCGCGCCGAGGGCGAGCACGGTGGCGATCCGGTTGCCCTGGTTGACGAACAACCGCTGGGCCGGACTCGGGTAGGAGACCTCCTCACCGCAGTTGACCACGCCGACGCGCCCCTCAGCGCTCCCGCCCCGCCCACCACACCCGGAAAGCGCTGAACAAACGACCGCCCCGGAAAACACGACACGAAGCCAAAAAGTCGTCACCCTCGTCCCTTCTCGTCAACGGAGATCACCCGGAGAACCCATAACGCTTGCGCCCCAGCAGAACCAGGAACACCGGCGCGCCCACCAGCCCGGTGACCACGCTCAACGGCATCTCCTGCGGACGCACCAGCACACGGGCCGCCACGTCCACCCACACCAGCAGCACCGCCCCGCCAAGCGCCGCGACCGGCAGCACCGCCAAGTGCCGCGCCCCCACCGCCAACCGCGCCAGGTGCGGAACGACCAACCCCACGAACCCGATACCACCCGACACCGCGACGAGCACCCCGACCAACACCGAGGTCACCACGAACAACCCGATCCGCACCCCACGAACCGGAACCCCCAACGTGGCAGCAAGCTCCTCACCACCGGCCAACGCGTCCAACCACCCGTGCACCGCCACCAGCGCCAGCGCCGACGCCACCACCACCCCCACCACCGGCCAGGCCCCAGCCCACGTGGCCCCGGACAAGCTGCCCAACAACCAGTGCAGCACCGCCTGGGCGGCCTCCGGCTCCCCGCCGACGAACACCACAAAGCTCGACACCGAGGACAAAGCCGCCGACAGCACCACCCCGGTCAGCACCAACCGCAACGGCGCAAGCCCACCCTGCACCGCCGAAACCCCGAGCACCAGCAGCGCCGCCACCC
This sequence comes from Actinosynnema mirum DSM 43827, assembly GCF_000023245.1. Taxonomy (GTDB): domain Bacteria; phylum Actinomycetota; class Actinomycetes; order Mycobacteriales; family Pseudonocardiaceae; genus Actinosynnema; species Actinosynnema mirum. Next base: position 4,590,835 of record NC_013093.1, on the reverse strand, counting down.
CAGCCCCGACCAGCGCCCCCACCGACAACGCCCAAACCCCGAGCCCGCCAAGCGCACCCGTGACGATCACCAACGTCGCCCCGACCGAAGCCCCCGACGACACCCCCAACAAGTGCGGGTCGGCCAACGGGTTCCGCACCAGCGTCTGCAGCACAGCCCCCGCCAACGCCAATCCCGCCCCCACCGCGGCCCCGGTCACCACGCGCGGCGCCCGCAGGTCCCACACGATCACGTCGTACACCGGATCACCCCCGGCCCCGACCACGCTCGCCCAAACCCCGCCAACCCGCAGCGGTTCCGCCCCTAGAGCGAGGGAGACAACCACACTGACCGCCAACACCCCGGCAAGCCCCACCACCAACGGCGCCGCAGCCACCCGCCGAGGAGCCCTCGTGGACCTGCGCGTCCCCAACCACCTGATCACCACCCACCTCCAAGCCGATGACACCGCCCGCTCCTGGCCGTCCGACCTGCCCGCCCTGGTGGACGACCTCCTGACCCGCACGACCCGAAAACCACCACGATGCTGTTGGAGCGCTTGGACTGCACCCGCACACTCGCAACCGTCAAAGACGACGGCAAGGCCATACGCACAATCGCCGCCCTGCTGGACCAACTGACCTCCACACCCGCCTCCGACACCATCCCAACCCTGCACGACATCGCAACCAAAATGGTCGCCCAAACCCCAACCGCCGCAGGAAACCGCCTGCTGCACCGGAACCTGCACTTCGACAACGTGCTGGCAGGCGAACGGCATCCCTGGCCGGCAATCGATCCCGTCCCCCTGGCCGGCGACCCAGGTTTCGACCTGTGGCCCGCACTGGACGGCAACTGGAACGCCCGCGCAGCCGCGTGGACCCTGGGCCGAGTCCTCCAGAACTGCCTGTGGGACGTAGAAGACGGCAGAACCACCCTCGCCCCACCCCAACTCACCGTGGCCCACGCCGTGACGCAAGGCGGGCCGACCCCACCCCCACCCGCCCCGACGCTCGTGCAGCGCGATGGCGAAGAACGTACGCTGAGTGACCTGCGCCGCGTGAGCGAAAGCGACGAACCGTGAGCCCCGCACCCCCTCCCGGTGCCCCGGCGGTCCGCCAGGTCCACTACCGGGCGGGCACCGCGACCAGCGGCGTCGAGGTCCTCATCGCGGCCGTCGAAGGCGCCATGGTCCTCTTCACGACAGAGCGCCTGGACGACGACCTGGCCCGCCGCTCCCACGCCGCACCCCGCCGCGTGCACTGGGAAGGCGTCAACCACCCCGACCGCGAACTGACCCACGCCCTGGAGGACCTCCAAAGGGCGACCACCCGCCCCAACCTCCCCGCCGACCTCCGCATCCCCCTGCAGGACCACGGCCTGGCGCCGCCTGATCATCGAACTGCTCGCCGCCGACGACATCGTCAGCACCCCAGCCCGCCCCGCCACCGACGAGGCGCACCAGTGGTTCGTCGACGAGCTCGAACGGCGCTTCCGGGAACTCCGCAAGGTCAGCGACTACGCCTCCCGCCTGGGCTTCCCCGACCTGGCCGGCTTCACCAAGTACTTCACCGGTCACACGGGCACGTCCCCGACCGCGTTCCGCGCAGCGCTCCCGTAGCGCTGTCCCAAAACGGCAAGCGCCAGTCCGAGGAACGCATTCCGCGACCGCCGCCGCCAGCCCGCCATTTCCCCATGCCAGCGCTCAAGTACACCCTGCTCGACCTCGACTTCCCGGCAGGCCACAAGAACAAGACCGCCGTCCTGGTCGAGGGCGACACCGAGATCATGGTCCTGGCCGACGCCTTCCCCACCACCCGGATCCTCGCCACCCCGCTCGTGATCGACCACATCAAGGCCACCTGCGGGGGCAAGCTCGTCGCCTGGGCCGCATCCGGCGCGAACCTGCCGACCCGCCTCCCCGAGGTCACCCCGCTGCGCGGCGACCTGGAGTTCGCGGGCCACACCCTCCACCTCAAGGGCGGCGCGCACCCGATCCCGGACCGCCACTGGTTCTTCGAACCCGAGTAGCGCGTGGTCCTCGGGGGCGTGCTCCTGTTCCAGGACCAGCACGTCTGGGTGGCGGACAGCCCCGAGCCCGCGCAGCACCAGGCGTGGATCGCCGCGCTCGACGACGTGGCCGCCCACACCCCGTCGATCACCTACCCCGGTCACCGCATCCCCGGCGGCGCCCTCGACCGGTCCGCGATCGCCTGGACCCGCGACTACCTGGTCGCGTTCGACAAGATCGTCACCAACTCCGCGACCGCAGAGGAGGCCACCGCCCGCCTCACCGCCGAGTACCCGGAAGCGGGCCTGCTGGTCGCCGCCCAGCTGAGCCCGAAGGTCGTGAAGGGCGAACTGGAGTGGCACTGACCCCCACACCCCCCGTGAAGGCCACCTACGTCTTCGACGCGTACTGCGGCTGGTGCTGGGGCCTGACCGACGCCCTCCACGGGTTCGCCGAACAGCCGGGCGTCGAGGTCGAAGTCCTCGCGTTCCCGCACTACCTCCACGGCCTGAGCCTGTCCGCCCCCGACACCTACCGCCGCATCGCCGAAGCCGAGAACCTCAACCCCACCACCGTCCTGACCGCACTGCACAACCCCGCAACCACCCGAACCGCAGCCGCGGAGCGCTCCCGAACCCGGTCCCTCGGCGTCACCAGCTACCCGACGCTGCTCGTGGAAGCCCCCGCAGGCCTGGCGAAGTTCGGCAGCCCGGTCAGCACCGCACACCAACTCGCAACCGCTGTCGCACAAGCCACCACCTCCACCAGCGGCTCATCGGGGTCGTGGGAGGTCAAGGAGAGCAGCGCACGGGCGGCGATCCTCAGCCGGCGCGGGGGCCGCCCGCCCCCACCGGGCAGCCCCTCGCCACCCCGCTACCCGGTGTACCGGGCCTCCGAGCCGTACAACTCCCTCGTGAACGCCGAGATGTACGCGTGCGAGTCCCCGCCACCGAGGTTGTACGTCAGGTACACCCCATACCCCTCGCTCACCGTCCGCCGCGCGAAGTTCGCCGCCGTCGTGGTCGACGTGGCCCCGATCTGCACCGCCGCAGGCGAAAGCGCCGCCTTCGGCAACGCCATCCGCGGCACGCTCCACGTCCCGTAGTACGGGTTCCACGCGTAGTCGAACTTCGACGTCACGTCCACCCCGCCGTGCGACAGCCGCGAAGCCGCAGGCCCGATGTTGTACAACGTGATCAGCTTGTCCGCGGGCATCGCCGCCCGCAGCGCCGTCACCAGGTGCACGAACGAACTGGCGTTCGGCTGCCCCGTCCCGTTCCGCCCGTACTCCGCGTACTCGTCGTCGAAGTCGATCCCGTCCAACCCGTACCTCTCCACGGCGTCGGCCAACTGCCGCGCGAACGCCCCGGCCGCCTGCTCGCTCGGGAAGTTCGCGAACCCGGCGCCCTGGTGGTTCCCCAGGACCGACAGCGTCACCTTGATCCCCTTGGCCTGCAGGGGCCGGACCTCGGTGGCCACGTTGTCCAGCACCCGCTGCACGTTCGGGTTGAAGTGCAGGTAGGCCGACTTCGTCGCGGTGTCGTAGTTGATGTTCGCCGCGAAGATCACCCCGATGTCGAAGACGTTCCCGCCCCCGACCAGCTCGTACTTGCCGACGTTCGCCATGCTGTGGTTGTTCACCTCGACGTACGCCACGGAGACCGGCCCGGTCTTCGCGAACTCGCCCGCCGAGGCCGCGGTCCCACCGCTCAACACCAGGACCGCCGCCACGACCGCGCCGATCCGCCTGGCTCCGAACACCATCGATCAACTCCCATCACCTGGGGTTGGCAGGGCTGTCCACCCCAGCGAACCAGCGCCGAACTCCCGCCGTCCACGGCAGGCGGCACGTCTGTCCGGTGAGTTGTCCGCACCCGAATTCGTCGTGCCCCCGTGGTAGACCGATCCCCATGCGCAGCACCCCAGCACCGGCCCCGTTCGTGATCGCCACCCCGCGCCGGGGCCCGATCACCGCGCTGGCCGCGATTCCCGCGGCGGACGGTGGCGAGGTGCTGGTCACCGCGTCCAGCGACGGCGGTGCGCGCCGCTGGAACCCGGACACCTTGGAACCCGGACACCCTGGAGGCGGTGGACGCCCCGCTCGACGCCGAGGGCTGGCCGTGGTCCTTGGTCGTCGCTGAGCGGTCCGTGCTGTTCGGCGGCTTCCAGGACGGTCGCCTGGTGCGATGGGACATCCGCACCGGGCAACGGTTGGCGGGGGAGGCCTGCACCGGCTCTGGGTGCGCTCGCTGGCGGTGGTCGGCCCGGTGGTGTTCAGCGGTTCCGACGACGGCGCCCTGCGCCGCTGGGACGCCGAGACCGGCCTCCCGCTCGGCGAACCGATCTCAGCCGCCCCGGTCCGCGGGATGACCGCCCGAGGCGCCGCGGACGGCCTGGTGATCGCCACCGGTTCACCCGACGCGCTCATCGCGGTGTGGCGGCCGACCGCATGACCATCGACCCTGGAGAAGCCGTGAAGACCTTGCTGCACGACCTCGCCGAGAAGTTCGGCCGCACCCCTGCGCCGACGTGGTTCGACCACACCGTCGACCTGGTGGTGATCCCGTTCGCCGAACCGGCCCGGATCGCCGAGGCGGACTGGGACGTGGAGGGCTACGGCGACGTCCACCACATCGAGGACCACGCCGTGCTGCGGGAAGAAGAAGCGTCCCTGACCGCGGGTCGCGCCACCGACCTCCCCGCCCTGGTCGCCAGGGCCCGCGAGGGCATCCGCGCGCGGGGACCGCACCTGCGCAGGCACAACTGGGCGGAGCTGATCCTGGACGCGGAAACGGGAGCGAACGCCTTCGTCCTCCCGGTGGCGGGCGACAACGTCACCGGCCACGAGATCCTGGACGAGGACGACACCCTCCTCTGCCTGGTCCTGACCACGACCGGCTGACCGGAGCCGATCTCGATCTCGATCCCGAGCACCACGCCCCACCGCCGCTCCCCACCCCCTCAGGCAGACTGCAGGGCGTGAAGCACCACGAGTTCGGCGACGCCGTGCGCCAGTTGCGGGAGAGCACGGCTCCCTCCACCGTCGGGTTGCCGGTCGGCCGCAGGCGGGTCCGCGGACTGCGGCGGGAGGAGCTCGGTGAGCTCGCCGGGATGTCCGCCGACTACGTGCGCCGCTTGGAGCAGGGGCGCAGCCACCCGTCGGCCGGGGTCGTGAACGCCATCGCCCGCGCGTTGCGGGTCGGCCGGGCGGATTACGAGCGGCTCTGCGGGTTGGCCGGGTACGCCGCCGTGGACGGTCAGGTGCCCGCCGAGATCGGGCCCGGCGCGGCCAGGTTGTTGGAGCGGTTCACGGACACGCCGATGTTCGTCTCGGACGCGGCCATGAACATCATCGCCGTGAACAGCGCGTTCCTCGCCCTGGGGCACTGGGAGCTCACCGGCGACCCCTGGGACTGGAACGTCGCCTGGCGCACGTTCTGCGACCCGTTCCACGGCTTCCGCCAGTCCGCCGCCGACGCCACCGACCACGAGACCGTCCTGGTGGCACGCCTGCGCGCCGCCCTGCTGCGCTACCCGGCCGACGCCCAGCTCGCCGCCCTGATCGACGAGACGCGCAGCCGCAGCGGCCTGTTCGACACCCTCTGGCGCGAACCGCGACCGGTGACCGCCTACGAGAGCAGCGCCGCGTTCGTCCACCCCGACGGCGGCGCCGTCACGCTCGTCGGCAACCTGCTCGCCATCCCCGGCGACGACCTGGCCGCCCTGATGCTCACCGCCGCGCCCGGCTCGGCCGACGCGGCGCGGCTCGCGGAGCTCGTCGACAGCGCGGGGGAGCCGACGATCACGAAGGTGGGCCGGCGCGGCCCAGGATAACCGCGGCGGACACTGCGAGAGTAGGTCTCGTCTTCAGGAACCGCTGATCCGGCGGCCACCACGGGGTGGCCGCCGGTGAGGCGGGAACGGAGGCCTTCGCGAGCTGGGCGCCGGTCGAGCCCGCGGAGCCGTTGACGGCACTCACGAAGCAGGTCCCACGATGAAGGCAGTGCGCTTCCACCAGTTCGGCGGCCCCGAGGTCCTGGTCCACGAGGACGTCGAGCAGCCCACCCCCGGCCCCGGACAGGTCAGGATCCGCGTCGCCGCGACCTCCTTCAACGGCGTCGACGGCAACATCCGCGCCGGGGTCATGCAGGGCCCCATCCCGGTCGAGCTGCCCCACACCCCCGGCATCGATGTCGCGGGCACGGTCGACGCGCTCGGCGACGGCGTCACCGACGTCGCGGTCGGCGACGCGGTCATCGGCTTCCTCCCGATGACCGGCCCCGGCGCCGCCGCCGAGTACGCGATCGCCCCGGCCGACGCCCTGACCGGCGCGCCCAAGGGCATCCCGCTGGCCGACGCGGCGGCGCTCCCGCTGGTGGGCCTGACCGCCTGGCAGGCGCTGTTCGACCACGGCGGCCTGATCGCGGGCCAGCGGGTGCTGATCAACGGCGCGGGCGGCGCGGTCGGCGGGTACGCCGTGCAGCTGGCCAAGGAGCTGCGCGCCCACGTGATCGCCACGGCCGGCCCCGGCAGCGCCGCGCGGGTCGAGGCGGCGGGCGCCGACGAGGTGGTCGACCACACCGCCGTCGACGTGCCCTCGGCGGTGACCGAGCCCGTCGACCTCGTGCTCAACCTCGCGCCGGTCACCCCGGAGCAGCTGGCCGCGCTGGTCCCGCTGATCCGCGACGGCGGCGTCCTGGTGAACACCACCGTGTGGATGCCCGCCCCGTCCGACGAGGCCAGGAACGTGCGCGGCGTCAACCTGTTCGTCCGCAGCGACGCCGACCAGCTCGCCGACCTCGCGGCCCGCGTCAGCACCGGCGAGCTGCACGTCGAGGTGGCCCAGCGGGTGGCGCTGGCCGACCTGCCCGCGCTCCACGCCGAGGCGGGCGCGGGACGGCTGCCGGGCAAGACCGTCGTCCTCGCGCCCACCGCCTGACCCGCCACCACCGCAGAACTTCCCACCGCACGAGGAGAAACCGCTGTGATCCCCGAAGACGACCCGTCCCGCTCGCTGACCGTCGCGAACCCCGACGCCCCCGGCACGACCCACGTGTCGCTGGTGGGCAACACCTACGCGATGCTGATCTCCGGCGAGCAGACGAACGGCCGGTACTGCCTGATCGAGATGCGCGTCCCCGACGGCGGCGGCCCGCCCCCGCACCGCCACGACTTCGAGGAGATGTTCACCGTCCTGGAGGGCGAGATCGAGTTCACCTTCCGCGGCGAGAAGCACGTCGTGCCCGCCGGGACCACCATCAACATCCCGGCCAACGCCCCGCACAACTTCCGCAACACCTCCGGCGCCCCCGCCCGGATGCTGTGCATGTGCACGCCCGCCGGTCAGGACGAGTACTTCCTGCGGATCGGCGACGTCATCGAGGGCAGGGACGCCCCGGCGCCGCAGCTCACCCCGGAGGAGCAGGCCGAACGCCGCAAGCGCGCCGCCGACCTCGCGTCGCGGTACCGGTCCGTGTTCCTCTGACGCGGGACACGGGATGACCTCCGATGGCGGGCGCTCCCGCTGTCGGAGGGGGTGCGGCGATGACGCCGTGGGTCGGGGACGACCGAGCACCCGGTGGGCGCCCAGGTGGGCTGGGTGCACCGGGAGGACCGGAGCCTGGTGGCCGGAGTCACGGGCGGGGGCGAACTGCGGCTGTGGGACCTGGCACGCGAGTCGCGGGAGCGGACGACGTGGGCGTTCCACGTCGACCCCGTCCCCGCGCTGGAAGGTGGTCGCGTCCTGCTGGCGGTCGAGGGCAGGGGGTTCCAGGACCGCGCACCCGCCACCGGGCAGGACCGACCACCTGGCCGCGGTCCCGCTGCCCGGTGGTCGCACCGTGCTGGCCGCGGGCGGCGGCCACCTGGTGCGGTTGTGGGACCTGGCGGACGAGGTCATCTCACTCGCGCTGGACGACCAGGCGTCCGCCCTGGTGGCCGTACCCGCCTCACCGGCCACCGGCGGCGTGCCCCTGCTGGCGGTCGCCTCCGAGATCGGCTTCGCCGTGCTGGAGGTGCACGGCTGACCGTTGCGGCACCGCCGGTCCCGCCGCCCGAACGCGTGCCGCGTCGAGCACGTCAAGCAGCCCCAGATCCACTCGTCGCAGCGGTGACGTCGTGCGCGGCTACCGCTGCGCGCACCAGCGCCGCCACCGCCCGCGACCGGGACTCCCCAGGCCACACCACCGCCAGCTCGACCGGTGGCGCGTCCGGGACCCGCAGGTAGGCGACGCCCGGACGCGGGTAGCGGACCGCCACCGAGTCCGGCACCAGCGTCACGAACTCGCCCAGCTCCACGAGCTTCAGCAGTTGCGGCAGGTCGCGGACCCCGTGCCGCGCCACGAGCGCCTCGCGGTGCCGCCCGAACTCGTCGTCGGTGCGGAACGGCAGGTCCAGCTCGGTGAGCGTCGCCGAGTCCCGGCCCGCCAGCGGGTGCGCGACCGGCACCGCGGCCACCGGGCGCTCCGCGGCGACCACCTCCCAGTCCAGGCCGGTCTCGTCGAACGGCCGGTGCGCCAGCGCCACGTCGGCCTCGCCCCGGCGCAGCAGCCCGGCCTGCTCGTTCCAGCCGCACAGCCGCACCGACACCGGCGTCGCGTCCTGCTGCGCCGCGAACCGGTCGAGGATCGCCGTCAGCAGGCCCGCGTCGCTGTCCGCCTTCACCGCGAGCACCAGCTTCGGCTCGTCCTCGCCCGCCCTGCGGGTCCGCGCGACGGCCGCGTCGAGCGCCTCCAGCGCCCGCCGCGCCTGCTCCAGCAGCACCCGCCCGGCGGGGGTGAGGGCGACCCGGTGGGTGTCCCGCTCGAACAGCACCACGCCGAGGTCCGCCTCCAGCTTGCGGATCGCGCGGGACAGCGGCGGCGCGGAGATCGCCAGCCGCTCGGCGGCGCGGGCGAAGTTCAGCTCCTGCGCGACGGCGACGAAGTACCGCAGCGGACGCGACTCGACCGGCATGTCCCGGAGGGTAACACCCGTGTCCGGAACGGTCCTTCACCTGCGCCTTCCCCCTCGCCAAGCTGGTGCCCTGAACCGAGGGAAGGACCACCGCAGATGATCGTCGTCACCGGGGCCACCGGCAAGCTCGGCCGCGAGACCGCGCTGAGGCTTCTGGACCGCGTCGCGCCCGAGCAGCTCGGGGTGTGCGTCCGCGACCCCGCCAAGGCGCGGGACCTCGCCGCGCGCGGCGTCCGGGTCCGCGCGGGCGACTTCGCCGACCCGGCCGGTCTCGCGCACGCCTTCGAGGGCGCGACGCGGGTGCTCGTCGTGTCGGTCGACCGGACCGGCGAGCAGGCCGTGCGCCTGCACGCCAACGCCGTGCGCGCCGCCGTCGACGCGGGCGTGGAACGCGTCGTCTACACCAGCCACGCGGGCGCCCGCCCCGACTCGCCGTTCGCGCCGATGCCCGACCACACCGCCACCGAGGACGTGCTGCGGTCGTCCGGGGTGGGGTTCACCGCGCTGCGCAACGGCTTCTACGCCTCGACGGTGCTCCAGCTGCTCGCCGGGGCGCTGCGCACCGGGGAGCTGGCCGTGCCGGAGGACGGCCCCGTGGCGTGGACGGCGCACGCCGACCTCGCGGAGGCGGCGGCGCTGGCGCTGACCGGCGACGCCCCGACCGGGCGCACCGCCCCGCTAACGGCGGGGGAGGCGCTGGACGCCGGGGGGATCGCCGAACTGGCGTCGTCGGTGACCGGCAGGGCGATCAGGCGGGTGGTGGTGTCGGACGAGCGGTACCACGCCGACCTGGTCGGGCACGGCGTGCCGGAGGCGGGGGCGACGATGCTCGTCGGCCTGTTCGCGGCGGCGCGACGCGGCGACTTCGCCACCGCGGACCCGACCCTCACGACGCTGCTCGGCCGCCCGCCGACGCGGCTCGGCGCGGTGCTGGCGGAGGGGATCCGGCGGACGCCCTGATCCGGCGGGTGGCGGGCGCGCGCCGTCACCAGGGCGTGCCGGGTCAGCGGCGTCCGGTGGACAGGACGACGAGGAACTGGCCGCCACCGGCTTCGACGGTCGCGGTCACCGGCAGGTCGGGGGTCAAGCGGGAGAAGCGGTCCTCCAGCCAGTCCGCCGCGTCCTGGGCGTCCTGGCGGGTGGGGCAGCGGGCGACCATCTCGCGTCCGCCCTTGCGCTCCAGCCGTCCGGCGACGGTGATCAGCGGCGCGGGTTCGGCCACGTGCAGGCGCTCGGGCCAGGCGATGACGACCTTGACCGCGCCCTTGCGGGTGTTGCAGCCCCGGTGGGCCAGCCGCTCGGCGATCTTGGCCTTGCGGTCGGCGGTCCTGCTGTCGACGCTGGGTCCCCTGGGGTCGTTCACGGACATGTCGGGGTCGACGGGCTCGTCGCACACCCAGCAGCGCCAGCCGTCGCGTTCGGCCACGTCGTCGAGGAGACTCACCGGGGCACCCTAGCCCGTCCCCGCCGCGCCCCGCTGAACGCGTCGGGCCACCGCGACCGTCGTGGCCGTCCCGGTCCCCGCACCACGTCGAGACCCGTCGCCACCCACGATGAAGGCGTTCAGCGGACCTCCACCCCACCGCGCCTCAGAGCAGCAGGCGTGCCGCCCTCCTCGCCCCGTCGGTGCGGATCCCGGCTCCCAGCGCCCTGGCCCGGTCGCGGGTTTCGGGGGCGAGCGCCGTTTCCAGCGCCGCCGCCAGGGTCTGCGCCGTCGCCGTTCGGCCGTCCAGGGCCACGCCGATCCCGCAGGCCGCCACCTGACCGGCCCAGTACGGGTTGTCGGCCACCTGGATCGGGACGACCACCTGCGGCACGCCTGCCCTGGCGGCCGTGTGCGTGGTTCCCGCGCCGCCGTGGTGGATCACCGCCGCCAGTTCGCCGAACAGGCGCTGGTGGTTGACGTCGCCGACGGCGAAGCAGTCGTCCTGGCCGTCGACCACGTCCAGGTCCGCCCAGCCACGGGAAACCAGGACGCGGTGACCCCGGGCGCGGCCTGCCTCGACCGCGGAGCGGGCGACTCCGGGCACCGGGCCGATGCTGCCGAAACCCACGTAGACCGGTGGCGCGCCCGCGGCCAGGAACTCCACCAGGTCGGCGGGCAGCGGGCGTTCGTCCACCGCGGTCCACGCGCCGGTCTGGACCACTTCCAGGTCGTGGCCCGGCGGCCAGGGGCCCAGGAGCGGGTCTGCGGCCAGCCACGGTCGATCCGAGTGGACGTGGTCGCGCACCGCGGCCACCGGGGGCAGGCCGAGCGCGGCGCGGTGGCGGTTGAGCGGCTCGCGGAACTGCGCGTCGACCAGGTCGGCGTCGAGCCTCCACCGCGTCGTGTTGTCACCCTCCGGCTCCGGCCAGCCGGGGCGCGGGGGCGGCGCGTGGTGCGGTGACGGCAGGTTGACCGCCGCGTAGGTCGCGTACGCGTACCGGATGCCCGCGGCCTCGGCCACGGAGCGGGCGGCGACCTGCGCCAGGCCCGCCACGACCAGCGCGTCGCACCCGGCGACCGCCGAGGGGAGGACGGAGAACTGCGCGTCGACCAGCTCGGCGCGGTACCGGGACAGCTCCGCCGCCGACGGCGGGGTCGTGCCGCTCATCAGCGCCCGGATCGGCGGGCCCACCGGCACGGCGTCGATCCCGAGACCGGCCAGCCGCCGCGCGAACTCCGCGTCCGGCGGGGCGCACACCCGCACCTCGGCGTCGAGCGCGCGGAGCTCCACCGCGAGGGCCAGCAGCGGTTCGACGTCGCCGCGCGTCCCGTACGTCGAGAGCAGCACCCGCGTCACCGGGCCGTCCCCGCGTAGAAGCCGACCGGCATCGTGACGTCCGCGCTCGACGCCCCGCACTCCAGCATCCACAGGGCCGCGGCCGGGCCGAGTTCGCGGCCCAGCGCGCCGAGCGCGGCCGGGTCCGGCGCCACCGCCCGCGCCTGCGCCACGCCCCGCCCGAACGCCGCCGGGTCCCAGCCGGACGCGTCCCCGCCGCCGAGGGAGCGCGCGCCGCCGGTCAGCTCCGCGACCGGCAGGGCCTCGGGCACGCCGAGCAGGCCGTGGGTGCGTTCCCCCACCAGCACGCCCATCCAGCGCGAGCTCTCCGGGGTGGGCCGGGGACCGGTCCACCGGGGGCCGCCGTCCCGGTCCGGGAGCTTCGCGGGCGCACCGGAGCGCGCCCAGCGGCCCGCCCAGTCCACGGCCAGGCCGGGGGCGCTGCGGGTGGCGGGGTTGTGGAACCTGGCCATGTCCCACCGGTTGCCCACCGCGACCGCGGCCAGGTCCCGGTGCGGCCAGACCCGCGCCTCCCACCAGAACCCCCACGGGAACGCCGCCGTGTGCCCCCACCACCAGTCCTCGCCCAGGTCCGGGTCGGCGAGCTCGAACGTCAGGCCGGAGAACGAGCGGACGCCGTGCGGGCTCGGGCGCTCGACGCGCGGGGTCGTCATCGCCGCGAGCGAGTCCGGCCCGACCAGGCCGCGGTCGCCGCGGGCGGTGCGCAGCAAGGACTGGAGCAGCCGCGCGAAGTCCGCCGCGCTGGTGTTCATCCCGGCCCCCGGATAGGCCGCCGTCCGCAGCGGCGGGCTCGGCACGCACCAGTCGCCGAACGCCGTGTAGCCGGTGGCCCCGACGGCGCCGTTGACGTTCGTGCCCGTCATCCCGGCCGCCGCGAACACCTCCCGGTCGACGCGGGCCTCGTACGGCTCGCCCGCCAGGTGCTCGACGACGCCGCCGAGCACGCCGATCCCGAAGCTGGAGTAGGAGTACGGCCCCGGTTGCGCCACCAGCGGCAGCGCTCCGCCGTACTCGACGGCGCGGCCGGCCCCGTGCCGCCGCCGGACGTAGTCGAGGATCGGCTCCACCGGCGCGGAAGGCGCCAGGGCGGTGACGATGTCGCTGCGGTAGCCGCCCCGGTGGGCGGCCAGCGCGGCGGTGGTGACCGGCGCCGCGCCGGGACCGCGCAGCCCGGCGGGGAGCACGTCGTCGACCGGCGTGTCCCACCCGACCGCGCCCGCCTCGACCAGTCGCGCGAAGGCCAGGCCGGTGACCGGTTTGGTGAGCGAGCCCGCGGGCGCGACGGTCTCGGCGGTCATCGGCGTGCTCGCGGCCAGGTCGGCGAACCCGGTCGCGGCCGTGCGGAGCTCCTCGCTCGTCGCCACCGCCACCGCGACACCGGGGGTGCCGGTCACGGCGGCCAACCGGGGCAGGACCGCGTCGAGCGCCGCCATCACGTCGTCGAGCACGCTCACCCCTCGGTGGTGTTGTAGTTGACGATCCGCTCGACCATCAGGGCGCGAGCGCCCGCCAGCGGGCTGTCCGCGTCCCGCCGCGCCACGTCCGGCAGCCGGTGGGCCTGGTCCTCGGCGACCGCCACGATGCCCCAGAGCGCGTTGAAGCCCGCCGGGTCGGCCGGCTTCTCCGCGGCGGCCTCGACGGTCACGACGCCGTCCTCGCCGTCCACGGCGAGCGCGCCCATCTGCCGCAGCACGACGGGGTCGCGCTCCTTCGCGGCCACCACGCCCCACGCCGACGCGCCCGCCAGCCGCAGGGCCTCCCGCAGGCCGCCCGCGTCGCTGACGACGATGTCGGGCAGGACGAGGGCCACCGGTCCCCGCGTCATCGGCAGCGCGCAGCGGATCGCGCCGTCGAGCCCCGGTTCGGCGTCGTCCTGGTAGACGAAGACCAGCTGGAGGGTCCCGGCGTAGCGCGCCAGGTACTCCACCGTGTCCAGCTTGTGCGGGCCGAACACGACGACCACCCGCACGGCCGCCCCGCCCTCGGCCAGTTCGACCACGGGCTCCAGGCTGCGGTCGAGCACGGTGACCCCTGGGGCCAGGCAGTGCAGCTCCTTCGCGTACGGCGCGCCGAACCGCGTGCCGAGCCCGGCGCAGGGCAGGATGACCGAGACGTCGGGCGCGCTCACCGCAGCGCCACCTCCAGCGCGACCCGGTGCCGCCCCCGCGGCAGCGGCACCCACGCCGGTTCGCCGACCGGCGCCACCGAGGGGAACCGGTCGAACAGGCTCCGCAGCGCGATCTCGGCCTCGACCTTCGCCAGGGCGACGCCGAGGCAGAAGTGCGGACCCCAGCCGAACCCGACGCCGCCCTCGCGAGCGCCGCGCTCGGCCTGCCCGCGCACGTCGGCGTGGCGCGGGCAGGCGAACTGGGCCGGGTCGCGGTTGGCGGCCCCGAGCACCGCCTGCACGGCGTCCCCGGCGCTGATCCGCACGCCACCCACCTCCAGGTCGGTCGCGGCGTAGCGCAGCCGCGCCAGCTGCACCGGGCCGTCGGTGCGGACCAGCTCGCGGACCGCGGCGGGCCACAGCCCCGGCTCCGCGCGCAGCAGCTCCCGCTGGGCGGGGTCGCGCATCAGCGCGAGCGCCGCGTTCGACAGCAGGTGCGCCATGGTCTCGTGCCCGGCGAGCACGAGGAACACCACGAGCGCCACGACGTCGACGTCGGTCAGGTCGTCCCTGGCGACGACCTCGCTGAGCAGGTCCGCGCGGGGTTCGGCCCGGCGCCGGTCGACGAGCTCGTGGCAGTGGGCGAACATCTCGCCGAGCGTCGGCGTGATCCGCGCCGGGTCGCCGTCGACCAGGGCCTTGCCCCAGCGGTACCAGTGCGCCCAGTCCGCCTCGGGCACCCCGACCAGCTCGCAGACCACGGCCATGGCCAGCGGGTAGGCGTACTCCTCCAGCAGGTCCGCGGTCGCCGGGCCGAGACCGTCGAGCAGCCCGTCGACGATCTCCTGCACCCGTGGCCGCAGCGCCTGGACGCGGGACGCGCTGAACGCGTGGCCGATGCCGCGCCGCAGCCGCGCGTGCTCGGCGCCGTCGAGGCTCAGCAGGCTCGCCCGCAGGTACGGCAGGTGCTCCGGGGGCGTGCCCAGCGCGAGGAACACCTCCTCCTGGGTCCGCGCGCCCCGTCCCGGGAGGCCGGTGGGATCGTTGCGCACGGCCGGATGCGTCAGCACGGCGCGGACCTCGGCGTTGCCGGTCACGAGCCAGCCCTCCTGGCCGCCGGGCAACCGGGCCCAGCAGACCGGCCGCTCGGCGAGGAGGTGGTCGTACCCGCCCACCGGGTCGCCGAGGACGGCCGGGTCGCTGACGTCCACCACGGGTTCGGACGACATGTCAGCCTTTCAGGGGGCCGCCGTTGATGGCGACGCGGTGGCCGAAGCGGGTGTGCGGGTAGTAGTCGTAGACCGCGTGGTGCTGGACGCAGCGGTTGTCCCAGAACACCAGGGTGTTCGGCTCCCAGCGCACCCGGCAGGCCAGCATCGGCCGGTTCGGCACGACCGAGAACAGCAGGTCGAGCACGGCCCGGCTCTCGTCGGCCGACAGCTGGGGGATGCGCGAGGTGTAGGCCGGGTTCACGTACAGCAGCGGCCGGTCGGTCTCCGGGTGCCGCACGACGACCGGGTGCTCGCTGACCGGCGGCTCGTAGCCCTCGGGGATCTTGTGGCCCCGGAAGGCGTGCGCGCCGTCGTGGATCGCGGTCAGCCCGGTCAGCAGCTCCTTCAGCTTCGGCGAGAGCATGTCGTAGGCGAGGTGCATGTTCGCGAAGAGCGTGTCACCGCCGCTGCCCGGCGCGGGCATCTCCGTGATGTGCAGCATCGAGCCGAGCGAGGGCTCGGCGTCGGCGGTGCCGTCGGCGTGCCAGCCGTTGCCGAACACGGTGGCGGCCTCCGGGGAGGTCGCCACCTCCAGGATGTACGGGTTGCCGTGCTCCGGCGGCGGGTTCACCGGGCGCAGCTCGCCGAAGTGCGCGGCCAGGCGCTGGTGGTCCTCCGGCGTGAGGTCCTGGTCGCGGAACACCAGCACGTGGTGGTCCAGGAACACCGTCCTCAGCTCGGCGAGCTGGTCCCCGGTCAGCTCCCGGCTCAGGTCCAGGCCGCTGACCTCGGCGCCGATGACCGGGGTCAGGCCGCGCACCGCCAACGTCCGGTGGTCGCGCGGCGGTCGGGTGGTGATCCGCTTGACGGCGTCGAGCTCGTACTGCTCCATGGGGTCCTTCCTCCTGTGGGTCTCACAGTCCGATGGCCTCGGCCACCGCGGTGACGTGCGGCGCGCGCACGACGCCGTAGTGGGTGGCGGGCAGCTGGTGCCAGTGGCTCGGCTCGGGCAGCAGGGCGCGCCAGCCGCCGCGGTCGGCCACCGGCGAGCCGGGCTCGGGTTCGACCGCGAGCCAGACGTGGCTGGGCGTCGCGGTCAGGAGCGGCAGCCGGTGCCCGCCCATGCTGCGCAGGTTGGCCCGGCACGCGCGGGCGAGCCGCTGGGCGTGCTCGCCCGCGGTGCCGCTGGACGCGCCCAGCTCGCGCTCGAACACCGCCTCCAGCTGGGCGTCGCTGTAGTCCGCGGCGCTCGCGCCGGGCGCAGGCGGGTCGATGAGGTGCAGGGCGCGCACCGGCTGCCCGTCCGCCTCGGCCTCGGCGGCCATGCCCGTCGCCACCCAGGCGCCGAACGACCACCCGGCCAGCTGCCAGGTGCGGCCCGGCAGCGTCGCGCGCAGGGCGGCGTAGTAGCGGCGAGCGCGGTCCTCGACGGACCACCCCGGTGGTTCCGGCAGGCCCAGCGCCGGGTCGGCGATCACGCAGACGCCGAGCGCCGGGTCCAGGGCCTCGACGAGCGGGCGGTAGGCGTGCACGTCCCCGCCGACCGGGTGCACGAGGCACACCACCTCGCGGCCCGCCCCCTCCCGCCAGACCTGGACGGCCACGTCGCCGGTGTCGCCCGCCTCGGCGAGCTTCGCGAGCAGGCCGGCCATCGTCACCTCCGGGCCGAGCCAGGCCAGGTCGAGGTCGACGCCGAAGAGGCGTTTCACCGCGTCGACGACCTCCAGCAGGGTCAGGGAGTCGGCGCCCAGGTCGTGGAGCGGGACGTCCGGGCGCAGCTCGGCCACGCCCAGGAGCGC
Source organism: Actinosynnema mirum DSM 43827 (assembly GCF_000023245.1). Classification (GTDB taxonomy): domain Bacteria; phylum Actinomycetota; class Actinomycetes; order Mycobacteriales; family Pseudonocardiaceae; genus Actinosynnema; species Actinosynnema mirum. The sequence goes on along the minus strand of NC_013093.1, from coordinate 4,573,991 downwards.
GCGCACCTCCTCGGTCAGCTCCGCTCCGGCGTCCCCGGCCGGGCTCGCGGTGACCGGGGCGGTCTCCCGTTCGTGGAACGCGCGGGCGTTGTCGAGGCCGGTCGTCGCGACCAGCACGTGGGGCAGGCAGGCGTCCAGCGCGCGGGCGAAGGTCCGGCGGCCCTCCTCGGCGCTCATGCCGACCGCCAGGTGCGCCTGGTGGCGGGCGTCGGTCCGCAGCGCGGTGACGGCCATGCCGGTGTCCCGCCAGACGTCCCAGGCGATCGAGAGGCGGGCGGTCGGGCCGTCGCGGTGGGCGAGCGCGTCGAGGAGGCCGTTGGCGGCGGCGTAGTCCAGCTGGCCGACCCCGCCGAACCGGGCCGACAGCGACGAGCAGTAGACCACCTGGGCGGGCCGGTCGCGTTCGACGAGCTGCTCGACGAGCAGCGCGCCCGCGAGCTTCACGGCTTGCGTCCCCTCGCCGCGGGTGGCGATCAGAGCGCCGTCCGGGTTCCCCGCCGCGTGGACGATCCCGGCCAGGGGCCCTGGGATCGCGTCGGCCGTGACGGTGGTGAGGTCGGCGGCGAGCAGGTCGACGCGGTCCGCCCACGGCGTGAGCGCGTCGGGCAGGCGGGGGTCGCGCGCCAGCAGGACGACCCGGCCCGCGCCGCGGGTCAGCAGCTCCTCGGCGACGGCGGCGCCGATGCCGCCGGTGCCGCCGAGGACGAGGTGGACGCCGTCGACCGCGAGGGGTTCGCCCGCCCGGACGGGCGCGTCGTCCTCCGCCCACCAGAACCCGGCCCGCAGCGCGACCCGCGCGGGTGGGGTGGGGCCGGTGAGGAGGTCGGCGAGGGGGGCCAGGTCCGGGCCGGGGAGGTCGACCCAGTGGCCGGGGATTCCGCTCTCCTGCGGGCCGACGGCGCCCACCCCGGCGAGCAGCCCGGCCTCGGGGCGGGTGACGCCGGTGGTCGCGGGCGCCGCGCCCGCCGAGACCCACCACGTCCTGAGCGGGCGGTCGTGCGCGGCGCGCAGGAGGGCCGCCGGGGTGTCCACGCAGGCCCACCGCGCGTGGCGCACCGACGCCTCACCGAGGGGTCCGGTGATGCCCAGGGGCGGGGTGTGGAGCCAGTCGATCTCCTGTGCGGGCAACGAGTCGAGGACCCGGCGGAGGCAGGCGGTGTCGGCGAGGTCGGCCTCGAACGCGTCGGGACCCAGGCGTGCGAACCGCTCGGCGGCGTGGACCCGGACGACGCGCGGGTAGGCCGCGTCGAGCGCGGGCGCGGTCAGCGGGCCCTCGCCGGAGATGACGAGGACGCGGTCGGTCCGGGTCGCCCCCGCCGTCCGGCGCAGGCGGATCCACGTCGGCTGCCTGAGCCACTCGGCTTCGGGCAGTCGTGCGACGGCGGCCCGCCTGGGGAAGTCGAAGTCCCGCGTGACGAAGGCGGGCGGCGGGAAGTCCCACGGCGCGGGGGCGGTCGAGCGCCCCCAGTCGACCGCGCCGCCGCCCAGCCACACCCGCGCCACCTCGGCGGGCGAGGCGCCGCTGCCCGGTGACGGCCGGGGATCGCGTGACAGCGGCGGGGCCGGTGTCTCCTGCGGCTGGGCCGCGCGCAGCCAGACGGCTGCCTCGGCTGCGTCCTCGACGGCGGCGGCCAGGCGCCAGCGGCCGTGCGGGCGGCCGGACTGCAAGTGCCGCAGGACGTCCACAAAGGACTCCGGGTGCGCGGACAGGTGGTCGGCCACCCTGGCCGCGTCGAGCCGCAGGGCCTCGGCGCTGCGGGCCGAGAGCACCAGGCACCGCACGGGTTCCCGGCGCTCGCGCGGCGGCGTGGGGGCGGACTCCACGACCACGTGGGCGTTGGTGCCGCCGATGCCGAAGCTGCTCACCCCGGCGACGCGCGGTCCGGCGGGCCACGGCTCGGCCCGCGTCGGCACCCGGAACGGGCCCAGGTCCAGCGCCGGGTTCGGCGCCCGGAAGTCCGCGGTCGGCGGGAGCACGCCGTGGTGGACGGCCAGGGTCGCGCGGATCAGGCCCACCACCCCGGCAGCCGCGCCCAGGTGGCCGAGCTGGCTCTTCACCGACGACAGCGCGCACGCCGACGCCTCCGGCATGGCCTCGCGCAGCGCCGAGACCTCGATCGGGTCGCCCAGCCGGGTGCCCGTCCCGTGCGCCTCCACGTACCCGACGTCCGCGCCGGAGCGCCCGGCGCGGCGCAGCGCGGCCCGGATCGCCGCGCGCTGCCCGGCCGGGGACGGTGCGCTGTAGCCCTGCTTGACCGCGCCGTCGTTGGTCAGCGCTGAGCCCGTGAGCACCGAGTAGACGGTGTCCCCGGCGCGGCGGGCCGCCGAGAGCGGCTTCAGCACCACCACGCCGACGCCGCTCGCGCCGACCGTGCCGTCCGCGTCGTCGCTGAACGGGCGGCAGTGCCCGTCCGGGGAGAAGATGTGCTGCGGCCGGTACCGGTAGCCCCCGTCCAGGGTGCGGTCGATGAGCACCCCGCCCGCCAGCATCACGTCCGCCTCGCCGCCGCGCAGCATCCCGGCGGCCAGGTGGACGGCGACCAGCGAGCTGGAGCACGCGGTCTGGGTCGTCAGCGCCGGGCCGGTCAGGTCGAGGTGGTAGGCGACCTTGGTGGCCAGGAAGTCCTTCTCGTGGTGCAGCGCGAGGTGGAAGCCGTCCGGCAGCGCGGCCGGGTCGGCCTCGCGCAGCATCTCCTGGAAGTACGTGCTCTCACCGCAGCCCGCGACGATCCCTACCCGGTCCGGCCGGGCGATCCCGGCGTGGGCGAGGGCCTCGACGCAGGTCATCAGCAGCTGCCGCTGCTGCGGGTCCATCAGCGCCGCGTCGCGGTGGCTGACGCCGAAGTGCTCCGGGTCGAAGGCCAGGGGGTCGTCCAGGAGGCTGCGCGCGCCGACCAGGCCCTCGGCGGCCGGGAACTCCTCGACGCCCCGGCGTCCCGACACGACCAGGTCCCAGAACGACGCCAGGTCCGGCGCGCCGGGCAGCCGCACCGCCATGCCGATGACCGCCACCGGCTCGTCGGCGGCGGCCCCGGCGGACGTCCGGGCCTCGGCCGGGCCCGTGCCGAGGTGCCGGGTCAGGTCGCGGAGGGTGACGTGCTCGAAGAGGTCGGCCGCGGTGAAGCGGTACCCGGCCTCCGCGCAGCGCAGGTGGAATCGCATCAGCGACAGGCTCGTGGCCCCTGCGGCGAAGAACGTCTCGTCGGGCCCGATCGGCGCCCCGGTCACCTCCTCGAACAGGGCCGCCAGTTCGCTCGACGGCGTCACCGACGGCGTCACCGACGGCGTCACCGACGGCGTCACCGACGGCCGGTGCAGGTCCGTGCCCCGGACGCCCGGAGCGGCGTCCCGGTCGAGCTTCCCGCTCGGCGTGCGCGGCAGGGCCTCGACGACGCGGAAGCGGTCGACCCGCGCGTGCGGGGGCAGCAGCGGTTCGAGGAAGTCCGCCAGCTCCCGCGCCGACGGGGTCCGGCGGCACTCCAGGAACGCGGCCAGCCGGTCGCCCTGCGGCAGCACCACCGCGTTGACGACGTCGGGGTGCCGCAGCAGCGCGGCCTCGACCTGACCGAGTTCGAGGCGGTGCCCGCTGAACTTGACCTGCCGGTCGGCCCGGCCGTCGAAGTGCAGCAGCCCGGCGCGGTCGAAGTGCGCGAGGTCGCCGCTGCGGTAGTGCAGCCCTGGCAGCTCGGCGAACTTCTCCGGCGCCACGTCCCCGAGGTAGCAGCGGTTCGCCGCGAGACCGCCGATGAGCAGCTCGCCGACCTGCCCCGGCGGCAGCGGCGCGCCCGAGGCGTCGGCCACCCGCAGCACCGCGTTCGCCACCGGGCGGCCGATCGCCGGGCGCTCCGGCCAGCGCGCCGGGTCCCCGTCCAGGACCAGCGCGCTGACGACGTGGGTCTCGGTCGGGCCGTAGTGGTTGTGCAGGCGCGCGCCGGGCAGCCCGGCGAACCAGCGGCGGATCGCGGGCGTGCACACGAGCTGCTCGCCCGCGGTGATGACGTCCCGCAGCCGCGACGGGTGCAGCCCGAGCCGGGCGCCGTGCTCGGCGAGCAGTTGCAGGGCCACGTACGGCAGGAAGATCCGCTCGATCCCGGCGGTCTCCAGCTGCTCCAGCAGCGCCGGGACGTCGTGCCGCCACTCCGGGCGCACGAGGTGCAGCCGCCCGCCGCCGCAGAGCGTCGTGAAGACCTCCTGGAACGACACGTCGAACGACAGCATCGAGAACTGCTGGGTCGCCGCGGGCGGGAGGTCCTGCCACTGCACCAGGTTCGCCAGCGTGCGGTCCGGGACGCGCACGCCCTTGGGCGCGCCGGTCGAGCCCGAGGTGAACAGCGTGTAGAGGGGTCGCCCGGCGTGCCGGGCGGGGACGTCCGGGACCGGCCCGTCGGTGAGCGTCACGGTCCGCCGCTCGACGTCGGTGTCGAACTCCTCGCCGGGGGCGAGCAGGACGCAGGACGGGCGGGCCTGGTCGAGCATCTCCCGCAGCAGCGCGGGCGGGTACGCGGGGTCCAGCGGCACGGCGGTGATGTTGAGCCGCGCGAGCGCGAGCAGCGCGACGACGTGCTCGGCCGACGGCCGGAAGTACAGCGCGACGTCGGTGGCGTCGTCGGGCAGGGCAGCCGCCAGCCGGGCCGCGTGCGCGTCCAGCTCCGCGTAGGTGAGCGTGGTCCCGCCGGTCAGCGCCGGGGCGTCCGGGGTCAGCGCGACCTGCCGCGCGAAGCCCTCGGCCACGGTCTCCCACACCAGGTCGGCCTCCGCGCCCCGGCCGTGGTCGTGGTGGTCCGGCATCCGGGCGTCGCCGCGCAAGGCGCGGTCGAAGACCTCGCCGAGGGCCGTCGCCTCGGCTTCGGTGAAGTGCCCCTCGCCGTACTCCCACAGGCAGTCGAAGCCGTCCGGCCGCTCCACGACCGACAGCGTGAGCGCGCACTTGGCCTCGGCCGCCTCGATCCACAGTGGACTGACCGAGCAGCCGGGCAGCCGCAGGGCCTCGAAGTCGGTGTTCTCCAGGACGAACAGGTAGTCGAAGGCCGCGTACGCGGGGTCGAGGTCGGCGAACGCGACGTCCTGGTGGTCCAGTGCCGCCCCCGCCGCGTCGCCGAGCCTGCGGAGCTGGGCCGCCAGGTCCTCCTCCGGGTCCACCGACAGCGGCAGCCGGACGGTGTTGGCGAACATGCCGACCCCGTCCTCGAACTCCCGCACCGGCCGGTTCGCGACCGGTGTGGCGATCCGGGGCCGGGTGCGCCCGGTGACCGCGCACAGGCTCCGGGCGAACACGCCGAGCAGCAGCTGGAACCGCGTCAGCCCCAGTTCGGCGGCCCACCGGTCGACGCGCTCGCGGTCGACGCGGGTCGTGCGCAGCCGTCCGGCCAGGGACGCCTCGCCGAGCGGCTCGGCGTCGTCGGCGCGTTCCGCGAGCTGGGCGCGGTAGCCGGGCGAGGCGAACCAGCGGGCCTGCCAGTCCGCGAAGTCGAACGGCGTGCGCGCGCCGGGTCGTGGCCGCGCGCCGGACAGCTCCCGGAACAGGACGTTGAGCGACCAGCCGTCGACCGCGATGTGGTGCAGGCACAGCAGGAACGTGCCGTCCGGCCGCCAGGCGGCCCGCAGCAGCCTGCCCGAGGCCAGGTCGAACGGCGCCGTGAAGAAGTCCCCGCCGGGCTCGGTCCACGGGTCGTAGGCCGCCCTCTCCACCTGCCGCAGGCCGTCCGGGGCGGCCTCGAACGCGGTGCGCAGCGCCGGGTGCCGCTCGACCAGGCCGCGCACGTCCCGGCGGAGCGCCGCGAGGTCCGGGTCTCCGGCGACCCGGAACGCGAGCGGCACGTGGTAGGCCGTCGACGCCGGGTTCCGCCGCTGGAGCAGCCAGAGCCGCTGCTGCTCGCTGGTGGCGGGCGCGGTCGTCGCGGTGGTCGGCGCACCCGGTTCCGGGTAGGCCGCGCGTCCCGCCGCCGAGATCGACGCGGCGAGGTCGGCGAGGTCGCCCCGGTGCACGACCGACGGCGCCAGGTCGACGCCCCAGCGCTCCCGGATCGCGAAGCGCAGCCGCAGCGCCTTGAGCGAGTCGCCCCCGGACCGCAGCCACGTGTCGCCGGGGCGCAGGTCCGGGACGTCGAGGATCTCCGCGACCACGCCCAGGACTTCCTGCTCCCACGCCGTCGCGTCGCCGTCGGTGTCCGGCCGCCACGCCGGGAAGCCGCCCGCCAGCAGCGCGGCCTCGTCGACCTTGCCGTTCGCGTTGCGGGGCAGCCCCGCGAGGCGGAACACGTGGTGCGGGCGCATGTAGGCGGGCACGGTCTCGGCCAGGTGCGCCTCGAAGTCGTCGAAGGACAGCTCGTCCGCGACGACGTAGGCGAGCAGTTCGGCGGTGGCCGCGCGGCGCACCGCCACGTGGACCTGCCGGATCGCGGGGTGGCCCAGGAGCCGTTGCTCCAGCTCGCCCGGCTCGATCCGGAACCCCCGGACCTTCACCTGCCGGTCGGTGCGCCCGACGTAGGCGAAGACCCCGCCCGGCAGCACGCGGACCAGGTCGCCCGTGCGGTAGTGGCGGGCGCGGCCTCCGTCCAGCCACGGCAGGCGGACGAACTTCCGCCCGGTCTCCTCGGGCAGACCCCGGTAGCCGAGGGCGACCCCGGCCCCGGACAGGTGCAGCTCGGCGACCTCGCCCTCGGCCGCCACGCGCCCGTCCGGCGTCACCGCGACGGCGCCGGTGCCCGGCAGCGGCCTGCCGATCGGCACGACCTCGGCGTCGAGATCACGCGGGATGGGGTGGCTGAGCGCGAACGTCGTCGTCTCGGTCGGGCCGTACCCGTTCTGCAGCAGCGTCGGCGAGTCCGGGTTGTCCCGGTACCAGCGGCGGATCAGCGGGGCGTTGAGCTGCTCACCGCCGATGACGACCCGGCGCACGGTGGCGAAGCTGCCCGGCACGGTCTCGGCGACCGCGTTGAACAGCGTCGCGGTCACGAACATCGTGTCGACGCGCTCCCGGACCAGCGCGTCGGCGAACGCCCTCGGGTCGCGGACGGTCTCGTCGTCCAGGATCACGCACGTGCCGCCGGTCAGCAGCGGTGCCCACACCTCGAAGCTGATCGCGTCGAAGGCCGGGTTGGCCAGGCAGGCGAACCGCGTGCCGTGGTCGAGCCAGCCGGGTTCGGCGAGCCGCAGGACGCCCGCGTCGCGGACCTCCACGCCCTTGGGGCGCCCGGTCGTGCCGGAGGTGTAGAAGAGGAACGATGCGGGCGCGGGCTCCGCGGGGGTCCCGGCCTCGACCGGCGTCAGCCCCGGCAGCTCGTCCTCGATCACCGCGACCACGCCCGCGTCGGCGAGGATCACGTCGCGGCGCGCGGGTGGGCTCTGCCTGTCCAGCGGCACGACCTGGCCGCCCAGGCGCAGCACGCCCAGCATGGCCTGCACCAGTTCCAGCGAGCGCGGCAGCCCGACGGCGACCGCGTCACCGGGGCGGACCCCTTGCCGCGACAGGGTTTCCGCGACGGCGGCGGCGCCCGCGTCCAGCTCGGCGTAGGTCAGGTGGCGGTGCCCGTCGGACACGGCGAGGGCGTCCGGGCGCCGCAAAGCCCGGTCGTGGACGCGGCGGGCGATCGACGTCATCGCGCCGCCAGCTCTGCGGTGATCAGCTCGGCGACCAGCGGCAGCGCGTCGCTCTCCAGCACGTCCCAGTGCCCGCAGTCCGCGGGCACGACCTCGAACCCGCCTCGGACGCGGCGGCGCCAGAACTCCACCGCGCCGGGGACCGGGTCCTCGCCGACGGCCTGGACGAACACCACCCGCGCGGCCGACTCGCCGGGGTCGTGCTCGCGCGCGGTCAGCCGGTTGTGGTTGTACGTGCGGTGGTAGCGCTCGATCTGCGCGTCCTCGATGCCGGGGTACATCCCGTTGAACCGCACCAGCTTCTCGCGGAACTCGGCCGCAGGCACGGGTTCGATCGCGGCTCTCGCCGCCGGGTCGTCGGTCGCGGTGGTGTCGAGGAGGACCACGCTGACGCGGTGCTCCCCGGCCAGCCGACGACCCATCTCGTAGGCGACGAGGCCGCCGTAGGACAGTCCACAGAGGACCAGGGTTTCCCCTGGCCGGGGGTCGACGAGCCGCAGGTACTCCTCGGCCATCGCCTCGACGCTCGGCAGCGGCGACTCGCCGGGGTTGAGACCGGGGGACTGGATGCCCAGCACCCCGGCGTCCTCGGGCAGCAGGGCGCTGAGCGGCAGGTAGCAGAACGCCGTGCCGCCCGCCGGGTGCACGCAGACCACGCGGGCCTTCCCGGCGCCCCGGCGGAACTCGACGAGACTGCCGCCGTCGACCGGGCGGTCCGCGCGCAGCAGCGCGGCCTGCGCCTCGACGGTCGGGTGCAGGATGACGTCGCGGATCGGCAGCTCACGGCCGAACCCGACGCCGATCGCGTGGGCGAGCTTGATCGCCGAGATCGACGTGCCGCCGACGTCGAAGAAGTCGTCCGAGACGCCGATCGAGGGGTGCAGGAGCAGCTCTCGCCAGATCCGCAGCAGCGCCAGTTCGACGTGGTCGCGCGGAGCGGCGGTGTTGACCGGGCTGGTCGACGCGCTCGTGCGGGCGCGCGCCAGGACCGCGTCGCGGTCGAGCTTGCCGCTGCGGCTGAGCGGCAGCCGGTCGAACTCGGCGAACACCGACGGGATCATGTAGTCCGGCAACCGGTTTGCCAGCGCCGCGCGCCACTCGTGCGGACTCCGGCTCCCGCCCGCCACCCCGGCGACGAGCCGGGGATCGCCCTCGCGGTCGACCAGCACCGCGGCCTCGCGGACCCCCGGGACGGCCAGCAGCGCGGCCGTCACCTCGCCGGGCTCGATGCGGAAGCCGCGCAGCTTGATCTGGTCGTCCCGGCGACCGGCGTACTCGGCCTCGCCGCCCTGGAGCCAGCGGGCCAGGTCCCCGGTGCGGTACATGCGCTCGCCCGGCGCGAACGGGTCCGGCACGAACCGCTCGGCGGTCAGGTCCGGCCGGTGCAGGTAGCCGCGAGCCAGGCAGTCACCGGCGAGGAACACCTCGCCGGCCACCCCCGGCGGCACCGGGCGCAGCCGGTCGTCCAGCAGGTACAGCCGGGAGCCCGGCAGCGGCCGTCCGATCGGGGCCGGGCGGTCGACGGGCTCCGGGTCGACGTGCGCGGTCGCGTAGAGGGTGGCCTCGGTCGGTCCGTAGCCGAAGCAGATCCGCAGGCCGGGCACGGCGGCGGCGAACCGGGCGAGCGCGGCCTGCTGAAGGGGTTCGACGCCGGTGAGGACCTGGCGCAGCGCGAGCCCGGCGGCCCTGGCCGGGTCCTCGTCGATCCAGCGGACGTAGGCCGGGGGCAGGAACGCCTGCACCACCCGGTGCTCCCGCAGCCACGCCATCAGCGCCGCCGGGTCGGGCCGGACGTCCTCGGGCACGACGTGCAGCACGGCGCCGGTGGTCAGCGGCAGCAGGAGTTCGTGCACCGAGGCGTCGAAGCCGGTGCTCGACCACGCCGACGTGGCCTCGCCGGGTGTCGCGCCGAAGCGGTCCTGCCACTGGTCGAACAGGGCCAGGACGCTGTGGTGGGTCACCGCGACGCCCTTCGGCCGCCCGGTCGACCCCGAGGTGTGGATGACGTACGCCGTCTCGCGGGGATCGGTGGTGACCGCTCCGCGCGTCTCGTCGCCCTCGGCTTCGAGGGCGCCGATGCCGTCCAGCACCAGGATCGGGCGCGCGTCCTCGACCATCGCCGCCTGCCGCGCCGCGGGCTGGGTCGGGTCGAGCGGGAGGTAGGCGGCGCCGGTCTTCAGCACGCCCAGCACGGACACCACGAGTTCGGCCGACCGCCCGCTCCGGACGGCGACGACCTCGCCCGGTCCGGCCCCGCGACGGCGCAGGGCGTTCGCCAGCCTCGTCGACCGGCGGTCCAGCTCGCGGTAGGTGAGGGTCAGGCCGTCGCAGACGAGCGCCGGGGCGTCCGGGGTGGTGTCGGCGTGGGTGGTGAACCGCTCGACCAGCCCACCGGGGCGCCTGCGCGGTGCGGCGCCGGTGCTCCAGTTGGTGAGGATCTCGCGGCGCTCGGCGTCGTCGAGCAGGTCGTAGCTCGCGACGTCGGCCTCGGGGCGGGCGGCGAGCTGGTCGAGCAGCCGGACGAGGTAGCGCGCGTACCGCTCGGCGGTCGCGCGGTCGAAGAGGGCGACGGCGTAGTCGAGGTGCCCGAGGACGTCGCTGCGCTCGTCGGCGAGGTTGAGCGCGAGGTCGAACTTGGCGGGGGCGTGCTCGACCTCGAGGGGTTCGGCTTCCACCCCTGGCAGTTCCAGGACGTCGTCGAGCTTCGGCACCCAGGCGAACATCGTCTGGAAGAGCGGGGTGTGCGCCGGGCTGCGAGGCGGGTTCACCAGCTCCACGACCCGCTCGAACGGCAACTCGACGTGGTCGATGGCGCCGCGCAGGGCGCCGCGGACCTGCTTGAGCAGGACGGCGCCGGTGGGGGAGCCGCCCAGATCCGCGCGCACCGCCAGGGTGTTGACGAAGAACCCGAGCGTGTCGGGGTGGTCGCCACCCGCGCCCCGGTTGGCCGTCGGCACGCCGACAACGATGTCAGCCTGTGCGGAGAGCCGGGAGAGCAGGAGGAACCAGCAGGTCAGGATGGTGGAGTAGGTCGTGGCGCCGTGCTCGCGCGCGACCGCCTTCACCCGCGCGGTGAGCTCGGGTCCGAGGCGGACGGGCACGCGCGCCCCCCGGTGGTCCTGCCGGGCCGGTCGCGGCCGGTCGGCGGGCAGCTCCAGCACCGGCGCCACCCCGTCGAGCCTGCCGCGCCAGTACGCCTCGTGCGCCTCCCGGCCGGGGCCGGTCAACCACTCCTGCTGCGCCAGGGCGTAGTCGCGGTACGGCCGGGCGGGCGGCAGGTCGGCCGCCACGCCGGTCAGCTCGGCGCCGTAGAGGACGCCCAGCTCGCGCAGCAGGAGGGTGCGGGACCAGCCGTCGAAGACGATGTGGTGCACGGTGATCAGCAGGACGTGCCGGCGATCGCCCTCGACGAGCAGCCGGGCGCGGGCCAGCGGCGCGCGCGACAGGTCGAACGCCTCGGCCGGGTCGTCCCGCCGCAGCCCGGCCGCCTCGTCCGGCCGCCCGATGACATCGTTGACAGGGCAAGGAAACCCGTGCCCGACGGGCTCGACGACCTGCACGGGCCAACCGTCCTCCACGACGATCCGGGTCCGCAGCGCTTCGTGGCGGTCGGCGAGCGCGTCGAAGGCGCGCCGCAGGGCCTCGTGGTCGAGGGGACCTAGCAGGGCGAAGGCCATGGTCTCGTTGTAGGCCGGTCCCGCCCCGTCCAGCTGGGACAGGGTCCACAGGCGTTGCTGGCCGGACGACAGCGGTGCGGACAATCGCATTGAGGGCGGCCTTTCCGGGCAAGGCGGGCGAACCGGTAACGCTTTATTGCGTCGCAGCCGAGGACGGGAAGCGGACTCTGTCTCTCCGGGTAGTTAACACCAGACCATCGGCGATGACGAGAGGACGACCGAAATTTTTCGGCGGTCTCATTTGGTGCGGCGAACCGATTTTTCGGTCAAAACCGGCAGCACCGCCCGGTCGTAGCGGGCACGTCCTGCTGGAACCTGATCGGCCGTCCGGGCCGCTGATCGCCGGGCGCCCAGGCCTAGGGGTGGCTCTGCGCCGCCGTTTTTGGACGTACGTCCGTTCTTCGGCGAGCCGGGACGATCACTCCGTTGGCGTGTTTCTGCCCCTGCTGCATTTCTTGTGCGGAGTTCGAGGGTGCTGAAGCGGTCGTGGTTTTTGAGATTTCGGCATTTGTCCTGGAGGCGGCATCGGAATTCACCTTGGAGGGCGTTGTGCACACCTGCTCGACCAGGTCGACCCCGGTACTCGCACGTGACGCAGGTCGTGGTGGACGCGATGCTGCGGGGGAGCAGGCGCGGCGGGAACGGGCGTTGGGCGACCCGCTCGGATTGACCGCGTGCGGTGCCGACGATCACTTCATGATCGTTCGCTCTGCTCCCGTGAAGTTGCTCGCACGGTGCCGTTCTGGGGTTCTGGTGAAGTCGTTGGCCCCGTGTCCCCGTCTGATTCCTATACCCGTGGACGGGGTGGCCGAGGACGCGGGGGAGTGCCGCGCGCACTGCGCACCCTGCCCCGACGCCCCCGCTCGGTCGGTGACCGGGCGGGGGCGTCGGGGCGTCGCGCCTAGTAGTGGGTGCACCAGCCGGTGTGGGCTCCGCCGTTCCCGTGGTCGTAGGCCTGCCAGAGCATGGCCTTCCTCGTGATCGGGCCCGCCCGGCCGTCCACGGGGACGCCGATGATCGCCTGCACGTTCCGCACGGCCCGCTCGGTGTTCCCGCCGAAGTCGCCGTCCTCCACCAGCCCTTGCCCGTAGCAGGCGTTCAGGCTCTCCTGGAGCACGAGCACCGGCCAGCCCTTGTGGCCGCGGACCACGACGCAGTTGAAGTTCCAGCTGTCCGTGCCCAGCGACGGCACGTGCAGGTAGTACGTGCCCCCCACGTACACGTTCGTGTAGCTCGTGCAGGCGGCCTCGGCCACCGCCTCGGGACCTCCCGCTGCCACGGGAGCCTCCTGCACGGCCACCACCACCTTCTCCGGAGCCGCCGCCGCGGTCGCCACCCCCGTGAACAGCATCGCGGGCGCCAGCAGGCCCAGCAGAGCCATCGTCACTCTTCGCATGTCCTCTCCCCCTTCGGAGTCAGCACCGAGCCTGGCCGCCGCGCACCCCCTTGTTTTGGCGCTGCGCGTCACCGCGTTGGCACCGCGCGACACGTCGCCTTGCCCCACGACCCCGTTCCGGCGCGCCACGCGCTCGGGGTCGTCCCGTAACTGCTGCGGAACACCCGGCTGGCGCACGAGTTCACCGACGCCCGCCGGACCGGGCTGGACGGGCTGCGGTGGTTCGACAGGGGCCGGTGGAGGCTTCACCCGCGGTGGTGAAGGCCGAGATCACGAAGCAGGAGTTCCTGCGCGTGATGGACGCGCGCACCCCGGAACTGTCGGTGCTGCCAGCGGAACGCCGCCGGTTTCTGGCCGCGGTCGGCCGCCGGTTGACCGGGCAGGTGCTGGAACGCCGCGACGCCCAGCGGCGCTATCCCGATCCTGCTGACGTTGCCGGCGCAGTCCGCAGTCGAGGTGCTGGACGAGGTGGTGCAGCTGTTCGACCAGGCGATCTCGGTGCGGGGAGAGCAAGGCCGCGCGCAGGATGCGCGACTGCCTGGCCGAACGCGCCAAGTCCGGGGAGAACCACCAGGAGTTGCTGGACGCGATCCCATCCGTCGCCGCCGACCCCGCGGTGCCGGACGAGGACGTCGGGGGCCTGATCGGTGGGTGCGCTATTCGAGCAATGTCGCGGTGATCGCGGCGACGGCGGTCACGACCGCGTGGCGGTGGCGGGCGCGACGCGCGGTCTCATCCTGCTCTCCTGGGGTGCGGACGGCAGGCGGGGTGAGGTTCCACGCCTGCGCGGCCGCGAGCACGAGCATCAGGGCGTCCATCGCGGTCTCCGCGCTCACGCCGTAGGCATCGACGACAGCCTGCGCCTTGCCCCGGTGCGCCTGGGCCTCCTCGGGGAACACCTCCGGGCGTTCGAGCGTCTTCCAGAGGGTGAGGCGCTGGAGCCCGGCATCGTTGGTGATCTCGTCGAAGAGCGCGCCCGCGTAGGCGGGCAGATCCCGCGCGTCCATCGGGACGGCGTCGGCCAGCACCGTGTAGCGCTGGGCGAGCACCGCGTCGAACAGCGCCTCCTTGGACCCGAAGTACGCGTAGATCGCCTGCTTGTTGACCGTCGCGGCGGAGGCTATGCGGTCCACGCGCGCCCCGGCGAAGCCCTTCTCGGCGAACTCGTCGTGGGCTGCGGCGAGCAGGCGGGCGCGGGTGGCTGTCGAGTCGTAGGACATCGCCGCCAAGAGTAAACCCAACTAGATGGTTGAAAAACGCGCCGAGCCGCCCTAGATTTAAACCATCTGGTTGGATTATTTCCGGGAGCCCTCGTCATGACCCTTGTCACCACCCCTTTCGACGCCACGAGTACGGCCGCGGACGTCGTGACCGGCGTCGACCTCACCGGTAGGCGCGCCATCGTCACCGGCGGCGCCTCGGGCATCGGGCGTGAGACCGCCCGCGCGCTCGCCTCGGCAGGCGCCGAGGTCACCCTGGCCGTCCGCGACACCGCCGCCGGCATGGAGGTCGCGGCCGCGATCAGCGCGGCCACCGGCAATCCGGCAGTCACGGCCGCGTCGCTCGACCTGGCAGACCACAGCGGTGTCCAGGCGTTCGCGGCCGCGTGGAACGGCCCGCTCGACATCCTCGTCAACAACGCCGGCGTGATGGCACTCCCGACGCTCGAACGCGTCGACTCCGGCTGGGAGCGCCAGTTCGCCGTCAACCACCTCGGCTCGGCCGCGCTCACCCTCGGCCTGCACCGCGCGCTGGCCGTCGCCGACAGCGCCAGGGTCGTCAACGTCTCCTCCTCCGGGCACCTGATGGCGCCTGTCGACTTCGAGGACGTCAACTTCGAACATCGCCCCTACACCCCCTACGGCGCCTACGGCCAGTCCAAGACCGCGATGATCCTGTTCACGGTCGCCCTCGCCTCGCGGTGGGCACCGGACGGCATCACCGTCAACGCCCTGCACCCCGGCGGGATCATGACCAACCTCCAGCGTCATCTCGACGACGCCGGCCTGGCCGCCATCGGCGCCAAGGACGCCGACGGCACCACGCTCGCCGTCCCGCCCGGCTGGAAGAGCGTCGAGCAGGGCGCCGCGACGTCGGTGCTGCTGGCCGCCTCTCCACTGGTCGCCGGTGTCACCGGCCGCTACTTCGAGGACGCGGCCGAGGCCGCGCCCTCGCCGGACGGCGACCCGTTCAAGCCCGGCGTGGCCGACTACGCGCTCGACCGCGAACTGGCCGACCGGCTCTTCGCCCTCACCCTCGCGGCGCTGGACCAAGGCGTGTCCCGCGTGGGCAGGTGACAGCTCCCGCGCCGGTGCCGGGTGCTCCGCCCGCCTCCGGCATCGGTGTTCTCCGGACGGTCGCATCGCGCCGCATCAGCGCGGCCGGCCGCCCGGCGAACACCTCGGCCAGCAGGAAGGAGTAGCGGCCGAGCAGGTTGACGTGGTGGCGCACGAACGGCGACAACCTGGCGGCGTCCTCCTCGCGCACCTCATGCCCGCCCGCGCGCAGTTCGGTGGTCGCGGCGTCGAGGTGGCGGGTGGTGAACAGCACGATCGCGTTCAGGCCCAGGCCCAGGGCGCAGAGCCGGTCCTCCACATTCGGAGTGAGGGCCGGTACAGCGGACAGGGCCGCGGGCGGGCGCTGTGCCGCGCCTGCCCGCAGCCCCGTCGCTCAGCTCACATCCAGTCCGGGGAAGCGATGCCGTTGTAGGCGTTCCACGCCAGGCAGAAGGCCCGTGATTCCGGGCCGACGTGGTGCCAGACCCGCCTGAGGTCGAAGCCGCGGTCCCAGGCGTTGAGCAGCGCCTCGAAGAAGCCCGTGGCCACCGACGTGCTCTCGTTCCTGGCGCCGTGCACCACCACCCGTTCCAGCAGGGCGAACAGGTCCGTCCGCTGCTGCTCGGTCAGCGCGTCCACGTCGTCGGCGAGCGCCCTGCCGAGGTAGGCGAGGCGTATCATGAGCGGTTCGTCCTGGTCTCCGGTGTTCAGTGGGCCGATCGTCTGCCGCAGTTCCGCCCACCAGAACGGTTCCATTGTCATTGAGCCCTTTCCAACCTGGTGGCGTGGGCTGCAAGTCGTGGTGGAGACATGGCGAAGCTCCTGGTAGATGACTTCTCGACCAAGAGCAAGGCCATCGCGAGGAGCTTCGAGCGCTTGTCCATCCACCAGCGATCGACCTGTCCGGTTCGCACCTGCAGTCCCTTGCCCACCAACCGGCCGCGCACCGCCGTCGAATCGGCAGCAGGAGGCGCGGGCTCGCCCCCAGGCGCCAGGCCCTGCTGGTGCTGGCCCAATCGACGACGTTCTCGCCGAAGCCGACATCCCATGCTGGGCGGACAAGGACTACCGGGGCGCCAGCGGCCCGATCCGCGTCCCCTACCGCGGAAAGTGGCACAACCTCTCGCCCGGCCAACAAGCGGTCAACCGCTCCCACCCCCGCATCCGCGCCCTCGGTGAACGCGCCGTCTCCACCCTCAAGACCTGGCGGCCACTGCGTGGACTCCGCTGCTCCACCACCCGCATCACCGACCTGACCCGAGCCGTCCTCGCACTCCACCTCGCCACCGGATGAGGTTGGAAAGGGCTCAGTCGCAGGTCCAGCCTGGAGGTGCGCGCCACCAGGTCCCGCAGGGGCCAGTGCCGCATCGCGTCCTCCTCTCACCGGTGGCGCTGCCGGCGGGCGGATCACCTCAGTTCGGCCAGGACAGCCGTGACGTGGTCGGCGAACTCGTCCACCTGCTGGGCGGTGTGCCAGGCCCTGCTGTGGTCGATGGTGAGCTGGATCCGCCCGCGGTAGCGGCTGACGACGACGAAGAGCATGGGCAGGTGTCCGAGCGGGGCCAGACGGACGTCGGTGACGCGCAGTCCGTCGGGCAGGTCGGGTTCGGCGATGGCGCCCACGTTGGTGATGACCAGGCTTGGCGGGTGCTGGTCGATCACGTGGGCGAAGGTGGCCAGCTCCTTCGTCGCGTCGCCGTTGTCCACTGCGGCGCGCAGCTGTTCGCGCGCGTGGCGGGCTGTTCGCAGCGGGGTGTCGTCGGCGTGCAGGTCCAGGCGCATCGAGGTGGTGGTGGCGGCTGATTGCAGCACCTCGTCGGGGATGGGCGGGGTCAGCCTGCGGCGCAGGTCGACCGCGCTCGTGCAGACCACCCGCACCGTCCCCTCCCGCTGCGGCAGGCAGCGGCGCAGGGCGGTGAGCAGGACTCCGGAGACCAGGTCGTTGGTGGTGAGCGACTCCTCGTGCGCGAGTGCGGTCAACGCCCGGCTGCGGTCGGGGTCGATGGTGATCCGGACGGTGGCCAGGGTGGCGTCGGGACCGGGGCCGCCGTTCGCCGCGGCGGTCGTGGGCAGGGTGGCCACGGACTCCTGGGCGTCGAGGCGGGCGCGTTCGGCGACGAAGTCGTCCAGTTGCCCCTGGGTGAACAGCTCGGCCACCCGGTCGTCGATCGAGGGGCCCAGCACGGGGTGGACGGGCTCGGCAGTCGCGGGGACACCCGTGCGCAGGGCTGTATAGGCGGCCCAGAAGCACTTGTGCAGCGCCAGGTAGCTCATGCCGTCGGAGAACGCACGCGGCAGGGTCATCACCAGTCGGGCGCCGGTGGCCTCGCGGAGCAGGGTGGCGCGCAGCAGCGGTCCCCGCGTCCAGGTGTGCGCTGCGTTGATCTCCTCGTCCAGGCTCGTGCCTCGACCGAGCGCCACCGCTCCCGGTGGTTCCTCGACGTGCACCACCTGCCGGTTGCCGTGGTCGGTGATCCTGCCCGCCAGCAGCGGGTAGCGGCCGACCAGGTGGGCCAGGGCGGCGTCGAAGGCCGACTCGTCGGGCTCGCCCTCCAGATCGCTCCACAGCACCAGGCGCACCTGGCCGGTCTGGACGGCTGCCTCGTGCGCCGCGAGCGGTCGCTCCACCGGTATCCCCTGTCATCCGCGCTCCTGCTGCTCAGGAGCGTGATCGGGACATTCAAGTGCACCTGCGCGGACGCGTGGGGTGAAGTAACCCGATCCCGTGACGGCGGACGAACCCGATGCTGCTCCGCGCGGGTGTGCGTGGTCGTGCCGCTGGCTGCGACGGTCATCTAAACCCCCGCTGCGACGGCGGTGGACTTCGGTGAGCGGGCAGAAGCAGGACCGTGGTGCGACACCCGCTCGGCTCGCTGCCACAAGGCCGCCCTCGATCCGGACTCCGATCGGCCCAGGGCCCGTTTCAGGGCGCTGACTCCCGGTGTCGAAGGGCGCGCGGCGCGGCGATCCCGTGTGCGATGAAGTGTTCCAGCGGTACGACGATGTCGTGTGAGGTGCGGCCACGCTGGTGCTGGTGAAGGCTGACCCGGCCGCGCAGCCGGTTGGGGGAGTGGTGGCTCTCACGGTCGACTGACGGTCAGGGAGCTCCCGTGTGGACGGTGATGGGAGGTGGTGTTGGTGCAGGCGGTGGGACGACTGCATGTGGTGGCGGTCGTCAGTCGGGCACGTTGTCCGTGCCGGGTTCACGGTCGGATGACGGTCAAACGCGAGAAGCCCCGACCGGCGTTATGGCTGGTCGGGGCTTCTGATCTGTGTCTTTCCTGGTGGACGATACTGGGATTGAACCAGTGACCCCTACCGTGTCAAAAAAAAGGTAGATCAACACCTACTCTGACCTGCGGAAACGTTAAACCCGGCGTGGTAAAGACGGCGATCCTCCGGGGAAAAGCCACCTGGAGCCGATTGTAGGGGATCGGCTCACGTGTCCGTCCCGATTTTCCTGTGAGAGCCGGTAGGTAGGTCGGTTGCGTGTCAGTAGTGGACAGCGGGCGGTGGGATCGAGTTCTGAGAAGACTGCCAGGGGAATCGCCCACTCGCCGCCTCGGGGGGCTGGTCGGGTGGTGGCCTGCCACGTGGACAGGGCGGTCGCGAGGGGCACGGCGGTATCGTCGTCTAAGTGCTGGTTGAGGTAGAGGCCGTCCGGGAGGGTAGGTCACGAGCTTCGCCATCTGAGGTCGGTGCGACCAGTTCGAAGCTGTAGAGGAGGTCATCAACCTCTGCTTGATCAATACCCATCAGGCATCGGGCAGATCGTTGGGGTACGCATGTCGAGAGCTCGCGGACGACCATTCAGGGTGATCGCCATGCCGAACGTGCATCCCCAAAACTGGATCAGACGCCCTCTGGCGACCAGGCCGCACCTGGGGTTCGGGCTCAGCCACCGCTCGGCCTCGGTCACCAGCTTGCCGCACCCCGGCCGAGTCCGACCTTCCCCGCCTGGAAAACAGCGTGGGGCCGCACCCGTTCCGGGTGCGGCCCCACGGGCCGGATGCGTCGACGGCTACTTCACGGCCAGCTTGCCGCTGGGCATGAGCACGCCGATCCGGTTGCCCGCCAAGCGGAAATCGGTCACGTCCTGCTCCTGCACGACCCACGGCTGACCCAGATCGCCCTCCTTGACGTACAGGAAGCGGTTCTTCATCAGCACGCCCAACCGCGAACCGTCCATCTCGAACTTGACCACGTCGGCCGGGACCGCCACGTTCCACACCCCGTAGAGGTTGCCCTCCTTGATGGAGAGCTTGCCCGCCTGCAGGACGCCGAGTCGGTTGCCGGACAGCTGGAAGTCGTCCACCGCGCCGGTGCCGACCGCCGTCCACGACGCGTAGAGGTTGCCCTCCTTGACCCAGAACTGGTCGGCCTGCAGGGCGATCCGGTTGGTGGTCATGTCGAACTTGGTGACCCCGCCGCCGTACACCACCAGCGGGCTCGAGCTGAGGCTGCCCTCCTTGGCGGTGAGCTTGCCGTTCTGCAGCCACGCCACGCGGGTGCCCGCCAGGCGGAAGTCGTCGACGTTGCCGGCCTGCTCCTGCCAGCCCGCGTAGAGGCTGCCCTCCTTGACGATGAGCTTCCGCTCCTTGGTGAGCACGGCGATGCGGTTGCCCGCCATGGAGAACGAGGAGACCGAGCTGTACTCCGAAACCCACCCGGCGTTGAGCGCGCCCTCCTTGACCCACAGGGTGCCGTCGGTGGTCTGGGCGGCGATGCGGTCGCCGTCGATCTCGAACTTGATCACACCGTCGGGCAGCATCTCGTGCCAGGTCTCGTAGAGGTTGCCCTCCTTGACCGTCAGCTTCTGGTCGACGACGAGCCGCTCGTTGATCCACGAGGCGATGTCGTCGGCGCGCGCCTGGGTGGCCCCGCTGCGGGTCTCGGTCGAGCCGAGGCAGCCGCGCTGCCACGCGGTGCTGGTGACCGCGACCAGTTCGGGCCCGGACGAGGTCTCGCGCAGCGCGGGACCGCCCGCGTCGCCCTTGCACAGCGCGCCGTTCCCGTCGATCGACAGGGTGGTCGCTGAGGTGGCCTTGACGGTGAACACCGCGGTGTGGGCCTTGTCCGGCACCCAGGTGTCGGCGGTGCGGCCGTAGCCGCCCGCGCGCACCGAGTCCCCCTGCTTGGGCGCCGTCTTGCCCACGCGCACCGGGGTGATGTCGGTGACGTAGGAGGCCAGCTGGGCTAGCACGAGGTCGCGGTCGGAGCGCGGGACGATGTTGGCCACCGCGATGTCGCCCTTGCCGGGCAGGCTCACCTTGGCCGCCTTGGCGGGTTTGCCCGCGGCCAGGTTCCCCGGCTGGGCGGGGTTGTCGGCGAAGCAGCTCGCGGCGGTCAGCACCCACCGCTGGTCGATCAGCGCACCGGTGCAGGCGCGCCCGTCGGCGCCGGGCTGGTCGCCGACGGAGACCTTGGCCAGGAACGGGTAGCCGCCGTTGGCGTCCGGCGCTCCGCCGTTCACGGCAAGAGCGGAAGAGGGAACGAGTAGAGCGGCAGCGACGGCAGCGGTAGCCACGCCTGCGGCCAAATTCGCCCGTTGGGTCATGTGAAGCACAGCGTTTCCTTGATCTCGAATGAACTGCGGTGGGCTTCTCCACGATCAAGCAGCCTTGATCGCGATCAGGACCGCGTGATCAGGTCCAACTCCCTGCCCGATACCGGTCCACGAGTCCTGCACCACGGGCAGTTCGCTCGTTTTGCCCTTGACGGTCACGGTCGACTTGACATCGTGATCGTCGTTCTTGATCGGATATGTTTCCGGGATCTCCAGCGCCAGGTGACCCGACTTCCCGCGCGCCTGGAAGCAGTAGTGCCCACCGTCGGGGTCTTTGTCGTCCCGCACTGCGCGAGGAGGTCGTCGGCGCCTGGGTGGGAGAACTCCTCCACCAGCGAAGACCGCGCATCGGCGTCCTGCTTGCCATCCGTCTATCCCTGCGCTGCCGCGCTGCCCGTGAACAGCTGGGGGAGAACAGCGCCGACAAGCGAGGAACGAATCAAATTAATCAATTGGATCCAATCACGAGAGCAGTCGCCGCTGCAACGCGAAAGCCGGGGGTGACCTGGAGCATCCTCTCACGCTCCCGACATCATCCGGCCAATTCTGCCTGTGAAGCAGGACACCGACCCGGTTCTTGTCATCGCGCGAGCAGGTGTGACAGCTTGTTCGCGCTTACTCCGATCAACGCGGGGGGCACATCGCCGGGGGGCTTTGATCGTTACGTGCGAGAAATCTCGTATCGATCATGCAAGGAACTGATTGGCAGACGATCACGCGTGCTTCTGTTCGCCAGCCTCTCCCCGGAACCGTTCACGGAAAGGTTCGGATGTGAGAACGAGGAGACGGTGGCGACTGCGCAGGGTGGTCACCGTTCTGGTCGCTCTGTCGGTGCTGGCAGGTGCGGCGGGTCCTGCTTCGGTCCAGGCTCAGCAGGCCCCGGCACCGTCGGACCGCGCACGCGTGTTCGCACTGCTGCGCAGCGCGGGTGTCGTGGTCAGCGCGCAGGCGGAGATCGCGCTGCTGGGGAGTGACGAGGACGTCCGCAGGTTCCTCACCGAGGCCCTGCCCCTGGCCCAGGAATCCGATGACCGGATCGCCGCGCAGCGGATGCTGAGCACGGGCGGTCCGTCGACGCGCGACGCCGCGAACCGGGCGCTGTCGGGATCCATCACCGACGTCCGGGCGTTCCTGGTGACCGGGTGGAAGGCCCCGTGGCGTGAGGACCTGCGCATCCAGGTGCAGCGCCTGCTGAATTCGGCGGCTGGTCCCACCGTCCGCCAGTTCGCGAACGACGCGCTCAACGGCGGTGAGACCGAGCTGCTCGCGTTCCTGGAGACCAGGTGGCAGTTCGCGCGGAACGACGACGACCGCATCGCCGCGCAACGCATCCTGAACACGGGCGGTCCCGCGGTGAAGCGCGCCGCGAACCTCGCGCTGTCGGGTTCCATCGAGGACGTCAGGGAGTTCCTGGCCACTGGCCACGCGGTCGCCATGCAGCGGGACCAGGAGGTCACCTCCGTCGCGCAGCTCGCCACGGCGGCCCAGAACGCCTCGGCACGGGCGGACGCCTTCAGGCAGACCGCGGAGGACGAGGCGGGCAAGGCCGTGACAGCGGCCGAGAACGCCAAGCGCGCGGCTCAGACGGCCGCCGAGGAGACCCGCCAGGCCAAGGGGTCCGCGATCGTCGCCGCGGCTGCCGCCAGCCGCGCGGCCGACGCCGCGAACCGCGCGGCGGATGCCGCGCAGGTCGCGATCAACGCCATCGGCCAGGCGATCTCGGCGGCTGGTGAGGCCGCCAACGCCGCTTCCCAGGCCGCGTGGGCCGCGTCGAAAGCCGGTGACGCGGCCTCACGGGCGCGCGAGGCCGCCGCGAACGTCTCCGCGGGGCGCGCCCCCGCAGAGCAGGCGGCCACAGCCGCCAAGTCGGCCGCGGAAGCCGCCCAGGGAGCCAAGGACGTCACCAACGCCATTGTCCAGGCAATCCTGGCGGCCCAACGGTTGAGCAAGATCGCCGACTCCCTCACCTCCGTGAGCGACAACGTCACCGCGGCCTCGAACGCCGCGGGCGAAGCCGAGCAGTGGGCAGGCCAGTCCGGTGTCGCGGCGGGAGCGGCGCGCAGCGCGGCCGCCCGCGCCCAGCGCAACGCCACCGAGGCGGCCCGAGCGGCGGGCGTCGCCAGGTCGCTGGCCACCGAGGCTGCCAGCCAAGCCGAAAAGGCACGCCAGGCATCGGTGGACGCGGCCGTGCACGCGAGCAACGCGGCAGCGGCCGCCGACGAGGCGGCGCGCCAAGCCGGGCAGGCCAACGAGGCCGCCGCACGTGCGCAAGCCGCCGCCGACGCGGCTCGCCAGGCGTCCGACACCGCGCGGAACGCGGCGGACCAAGCCGCGAAGACCGCCGAGATCGCCCGCAAGGCCGACTCGGAGAGGCTGACCGCGAACACGAACCAGGCTGTCCGGGACGCCCAGGACGCCTTGCAGGCGGAGACCGACGCCCTGCGCACCCAGGTCAAGCAGTGGGAAGCCGGGAAGGTCTACCGGCCCGACACCGACACCCAGGGGCTCCTGGACAAGGCCCGTTCGGCAGGGGCCGACGGCGTGCCGGACGGGCGCAAGGCGGCACTGCGGTTGTGGCGCAGCGCGGGGCCCTACACCTCCGACGCGGCCGGCTCCGCCCTGTCCGGGGACGCGGCGGCGGTGACGGCGTTCGTCACCTCGGGCCTCGATGCGGCGCTGCGCCAGGACGACCGCCTGGGAGCGAAGATCCTCGGCGGCAACGCAACGGGGGCCTCGGCGGTGGTGGCCGCGTTCAACGCGGTGACCGGCACGGACGAGCAGGCGACCGAGTTCCTGCGCACCGGCGCCTACAAGGGCAAGGACGACGAGGACCGCATCGCCGCTCAGCGGATCCTCAACACGGGTGGTCCCGCGACCAGGGCGGCGGCCAACACCGCGCTGTCCGGGTCGATCGAGGACGTCAGGAACTTCCTCGCCGAAGGCCGGTACCAGGCCGCGCGGGACGACGACCGCATCGCTGCCCAGTGGCTCGTGAACAGCGGCGGTCCCGAGGTGAAGGCCGCCGCTCAGGCGTCCCTGTCCGGTCCTGGATCCCACGTCCGCGACTTCCTCCGGGTCGGGCAGCACAAGGCCGCCCAGCGCGATGCCGAGAACGCGCACCACGTCGCGATCGTCAACGGGTACGTCGCCGCCGCGGGCCAGGCCGCGGCAACGGCGAGCCAGCACGCCGCGAACTCCGCGCAGAGCGCGGCCACCGCCCGTGGCGCGGCGGCCGAGGCCGACCGCTGGTCCGACGAGGCCCGCAATTCCGCCGCTAGGGCCAAGGTCTACGCGGACCAGGCCGCCGCCGCCGCGGAGCAGGCTTCCGGTTCGGCCGCACGGGCGGCGCAATCCGCCCGGACCGCGCAGGCCGCGGCTGCGACCACGCGCGACTACGCCGACGCGGCGAACCGGTCAGCCGCCCAGGCAGGACTCTCCGCCGTCCAGGCGTCGAAGTCCGCAGGTGAGGCCCGCGAGTCCTCGGACCGGGCGCAGGTGGATGCCCAGGCCATCGGCAAGGCGTACGACCAGGCCCTCCTGGCCCGCTACGAGGCCGAGTGGGCGCTGGCGGAGAAGAAGGACCTGGCAGGCGCTCGCAACGACATGCGGGACAGCAAGGCCGCCATCACCAAGCTCCGCGACAACGTCGAGCACGCGCTCAAGAACACGGGGCTGCCCGACGAGACCAGGCGGCAGCTGGAGGAAACCCTCGGCAAGCTCACGCACCTGCTCGACCTGCTGGGCAAGGGCGCCTCCGCCGACCTGAACGTCGTCAAGTCGGCGCTCGCCGACATCGTCGCCTTCGGCGCGCAATCCCGCATCACCCTTCCCGACTACCCCGAGGCCATTCCCGACGAGGTGCGCAAGGCCGACGTCGGGGTCAGGAAGGAATGGCTCTACCAGCGCTGGCTGACCCTGCGCGACGCCCCCAACCAGGCGGAGAAGGCAGCCCGGTTCGGCGCCGCGTACTGCACCGAGTTCATCAACGACGGCGCCTGCTCGGCAGAGGTGGCCTCGCTGGGCGAGTACGCGTTCGAGGTCGCCCTGCTCCTGTTCCCCTACGGCCGCCTGGCCAAGTGGGTCGGGGAGACGGGCTACACCGCGCTCGCCGCCAGGGGCGCGTTCGGCAAGGCGCTCCAGGAAGCGGCCCTGAGCAGCAAGTTCCTGCCCGGTGTCCCCGTCGGTTCCAGGGCGCTCGCCGTGCTGCCCGCCGTGGAGCGGGCGAACTCCCGTGCCGCCGCCTGCCTGCCGGGGAACAGCTTCACCGAGGGCACCCGCGTGCTGATGGCCGATGGAAGCGCCAAGGAGATCGAGCGGGTCGACGTCGGTGACGTCGTCGCGGCCACCGACCCCGAGACCGGTGTCACCGGCACCAGGCGGGTCACCACGACCATCGTGGGGACGGGGGTCAAGCACCTCGTGGACATCGTGGTCGCCACCGATGGGCACGGCGGCACAGCGGTCATCACCGCGACGGACAACCACCCGATCTGGGTGGACGACCGGCACGCCTGGATCGGCGCGGGACAGCTCACCGCAGGGGACCAGCTCCGCGACCACGACGGCGGCGGGCACACCGTCCGGAAGGTGGTGCCGCGAACCGAGGTCGCCACCGTCCGCAACCTCGGCGTGGCCGACGTGCACACCTACTACGTGCTCGCCGGGGACACCACGGTCCTGGTGCACAACGAGGGGTGCCAGACCTGGCCCAACCTCATGAAGAACAGCCTGGACCAGGAGCTGGCCTTCGCCGACCGGCTCGGCGTCAAGCCCGCTGCTCCTGGCACGGCCGCGTTCGACGCGGCGCTCAGCACCGGGGAGACCGTCAAGTGGGCCGTGCGCCTGGACGGGAGCCTGGTTATCGTGCCCAAGAACGTCGTCGGCGCGGGAGAGATCTCGCACACCGTTCTCACGAGGGGGGAGTCGGTGCTCGCAGCGGGCGAGGCCTCGATCGTCGGCAGCGCCGACGCAGGCTACTTCGGACTGGAGATCACCCGCCACAGCGGACACTTCCAGCCGGGGCCGGAGACCCTGCAGATCGGCTTGGACGCGTTCGCCGCGGCGGGGGTGAAGTTCTGATGGTCACGGCGAACGACCTCGCCGCGCTCGGCTTGCGCCCGCTCGCCACGCGGCTCGCCCAGGGCCTTCCCGCTGGCTCCGACCTGGGGCCGCAGGAGTGGCGTGCCGTCGTGGAGCTCCTGACCTTCAAGGTCACGCTCGAGGCGGCGGAGTTGACCGGGGAGGACTGGCCGGTCTTCTCCCAGGCGTACGACCACACCATCGCCTCGGCACTGGCTGCTGGGGGTATGGACCACGCGGAGAAGGTGTCGCGCGCCCTGCACCTGTCCTGGGTACTCCTGCAACGGGTACCGCGGCGGCCCGGTGTCGAACTGCTCGACCCGGATCGCATGACCGCCTTGCTGCTGCGCGAACTGCCGATGTCCGTCGAGCGGGCCCGCGAGCAGGCCGATCGCTGGAGGTCGTCAGACAAGGCGGAGATCCTGCGACTCCACAAGGCGAAGGGCCTGCTGAACCCAGGGCTGAAACTGGCGCACCTGTCGCATGGCGAACGACTGCCCGAGCCGCTGAAGTCGTGGGAGGAACTGTGGCCGTCGCTTCCCTGACGTGACCGGCTGACCTGCCGGGACAGACGCGGGGGCGGCGGAGACCTTCAGGTCTCCGCCGCCCCCGTGGGAATGAATCCAAAGTTCAGTGCCGGAACAGGAGTCCGGTCGAGTCGAAAGCGGCGAGCCGTCCATAGGAGCGACGTTCCCAGCTAGCTAGCTCTGGATGCCTGTCTGCAAACTCGGCCTGGATCAGCAACATGTCTGGCCGGATCGCAATGAACTCATCACCGCCCAGTACGACAGCATCCATGTCAATCTCTTCCGTAATTGCCCGCCGGTCAACGAACATGCCGGTAACCGAATCTTCGATCTGCTTGAGCTGTGTCAGAACGAAAGTGATCACCTCGTCCTGGCTTATCTCATATGGAGGCGCGTCCCCCACCCACTCAGGAACGGTCCTAACCCAAGAAGGAGGCACGGCCACATCGGGCCGCGGAAAAACAGAAAGATCAAACTCCTCCACCACGACATCGGAGGAGACACGTCGCGCAGAGTATTGGAGATCGTGGTGAGGGCTTAGCCACCACACCAAGAACTGTTCGTCGCGATCATCGAGTGCCAACCTTCTTATCACATCGTTCCGATCCCCAGGGATCGACTCGTTCTCTTCGTCGAACTCGCCGATGCGAATTAGCCCGGTGATCGGACTTTCCATGACGGCTCCAGCCGCTTCCATAGCCGCGACTCGCAATGCAACACGCTCGGCCGACCAGTTCGTCTGGTAGAGGTGTATGTACCCATCCGTCATAAGTCCTCACTTCATTGAAAAGATGACCACGTTATCAACTCCGAGTTGCTTTATAGCAATATCGATAAGAAGCTGCGGAGAACCTTCCGCAAGGTAGGCCATGGCGCGCACCCCGTCCCTGTCTGCGCACCATTTCAAGGTATTCAATTTCTCTTCAAACTTCTGAACTCTTTTTGCTTTGGCGCCGCCTCCGACTGCGATGTACTCACCTTTGGGGCCTCTTACGTCAAGGCCGGCCGCGCTGGCTCCCGGCTTGATGAGCTTAATATCCTGCCCCTTCTCGTCTTTTGCCAACTTTCCGCCGGTCAACTCGGCAACTCTATTTTCGCGAGCTTTACCCAAATCATTTGCTTTTTTCCCTGCTTCACGAAGGTCCTCAGCGGCCTTGTCGAAGCCGTTCATCGCCATGGTCAGCCCGCCGGCCACCATGCCAACACCAGCCGCGATCGCAGGCCCACCGGTGAAGACACACGCGATCAGCCCTGTCACCGCACCGGCCGCGCCCCCTGGCAGGGCCCCCACACCGGCCGCAGCCGCACCAGCACCCGCGCCGATCGCGGTAGCGGTCCCGATCTCGACGGCGCACACCTCGAAACCGGGTGTCGACACGACGACACCCGCGAGCGTCAAACCAAGGCCCGCGCCGATCTCAAGCACATCGGTGAGCAGGGCCAGCAAATCGCCCGCGTGCTCCTGGACGAATTCCAGGGTCCCCGCAGCCATCTGGTCGAGCAGGGTGAGCAGTGCCATGACCTGGTCGCGGTACTGCTCCAGGGTCTTGCGGAGGTCGTCAGGCAGCCCACCCTGGTCAAGGGCCTCCTGAAGCGCGTCGCGCAGCTCAGACACCGATTCCCGCGTGTCCGCCGCCGCCTTCCGCGTGTCCTCCTGAGTCTGCTTCTGCAAGACCGCGGTATTCGCGTCCAACTGCGCCTGCAAAGCCAAGGCGTAGGACTTACCCGCCGCCTCTGCGTCCTTGCGCGCCGCCTCTGCGGCGTTGCGCGCGTCCGCGGCGAACAGCGAGGCCCTGCTCGCCGATGCCGACGCCTGGGCGGACGACGCGGAAGCCGCGTCGGCGTAGCGCTGAGTGGTTGAGGCCGCCTCCCTGGCAGTGCGCGCGGAGATCGCCGCGTCCTGCGCGGACTGCTCGGCTCGGTCGGCCGACCCCCTGGCCTGCTCGGCGTACTTGCGCGCCCGGTCGGCGGAGGCCACGGCCTCGCCTGCCCAGCGGTTGGCCTCGGCGGCGGCGTTGCGCGCCGTCGCGGCGGCCTGTGACGCGGTCGCCGCGTACTGCCAAGCGGTCGCCGCAGCCTGGGACGCCGAGGCGAGGTAACCGCTGACGGCGGCCACGTGGAACGCTGCCTCGGCGTCGCGGTTGCCCGCCTTGTACTGGCCGATGGTGAGGAAGTCTCGGACGTAGGACCACGGTCCGGACAGTGCGGCGTTCGCTGCGGCACGCAATTCGGGCCCACCCGAGGACACCATCTCCTGGACGGCGATCCGGTCGTCATCCTCCGCGGCCTTGAAGTAGCCGACCCTCAGGAACTCCCGGACGTCATCGATGGTCCCCGACAGCGCCTTGTTGGCTGCGTCCCTGGTCGCCCTGCCGCCCTCGCTGAGGATGCGCTGGACGGCGATCCGATCGTCGTCGTCCTTGCCGTCGTAGGCGCCGGTAGCTAGGAACGCCTTCACCTGCGCGTAGTCGCCCGCGACCGCGATCGTTGCGGCCTGCCTGGCGGCGGGTCGCAACGAGGCGCCCCCGATGATCCGCGCGCTCGTGCGGTCGTCCTGCTCCGTGGCGGAGGCCAACCCGGTGCGCACGAACGCGGTCACCGCCGCGTCGTCGCCGGACAGCGCCTTGGCGGAAGCCGTGGTGACGCCGGGTCCCGCAGCACGCCACAGGCGCAGCGCCGCCTTGCGACCGGCCTGGGCCGCGTCGGCGGCCGAGGTGCCCTGGGCAGCAGCCTGGTCCAGCAGCGCCTTGGTGTCGGCGTCGGGCTGGAAGACCTGCCCGGCCTTCCAGCCCTGGTCGGTCGTGCGCTTGGCATTGCTCTCCGCCGTCAGCGCGTCCTGCGCGTCGCGGGTCGCCTGGCTCGTCCGCTGGGCCAACTGCTCTTCATCCGCCTTGCGGGCCAGTTCGAACGTCTGGTTGGCCTGGTCGGCTGCCTTCTGCGCCTGCTCGGCCGCGGTGCGTGCGGCATCCGCGGCGGTCTGCGCGCGGGTCGCCGCACCATCGGCCTGGCTCGCCTGCTTGACCGCGGCCTTGGCCGCGTCGGACGCGTTGCGGGCGTGGGTGGCGGCCTGCGCAGCTGCCTTCTGCGCCTCGTCGGCCTGTCGGGCCGCCTCGGTGGCCAGCGCCGACGCGGCCTGCGCCGCACGGCGCGCTTCACCGGCGTTCCGCTGGGCCCTGGCCGCGGCGCTCGACGCGCGACCTGCCTCGGCGCCCGCCTGGGCCGCGTACTTGTCGGCGTCGAGGGCTGCTTGCGCGGCATCGGCGGCGTCGGTGTTGACCCTGGCCATCGCGTCCGCCGCGGTGGCCACCTGCCGGGCCACCTCAGCAGCCTTCTGCACGGCGGTCGCCGCGTCCTGGGCGGCCTGGGCCGCCTGCGCCGCGGTCACCGCTGCGTTCGAGGCCTGCTCGATGTTCTCCCGGCCGGTCATGACGGCGGCAGCGGCGTGCTGAGCCCGTGCGGCGGCGTCTCCCGCCTTGGACGCGGCCCACGAGGCCTGCGAGGCGGCGTTCGCCGCCTCGCGCGCGGCCGCGACCGCCGAGGCGATGGCGTTGATCGCTGCCTGCGCGGCGGCAGCCGCCCGTGTCGCGGCATCGGCGGCGCGTCCCGCCGCAGCCGACGCCCGCACCGCGGAGTCCTTGGCCTGCTCCGCCTCGCGGGCAGCGGTCTGAGCGGCCTGCTTCGCCGCAGCGGCCGCCGCCACCGCGCGCCCGGCCTCGTCCTTGGCCACCTCGCTCTGCAGCCCGGCACGGGATGAGGCGTTCTGCACCAGGATCGTCAGTTGCGCGACCGCGGCGATTTCATTGTCCCGCTGCAGCGCGACGGCGTACCCGCTGGTGAGGAAGTCGCGCACCTCGGTGTCAGCGCCGGACAGCGCGATGTTCGCGGCGCGGCGCACCGCAGGGCCGCCCGCGTTGAGCAGGAGCTGCACGGCGATGCGGTCGTCGTCGTTCTGGGCTCGACGCCACCCGGTGGTCAGGAAGTCCTGCCGCGCCTGGTCGTTGCCGTTGAGCGCGGCGTTGGCGCGCTCGCGGACCATGGGCCCGGTCGCCGCGGACAGGAGTCGTTGCACCCGGATGCGCAGGTCGTCCTCCCAGGGGCGACGCCACCCGCTCACCAGGAACGCCCGCACGTCACTGATCGAGCCGCTCAGGGCGGCGTTGACCGCGTCGCGCGTGGCAGGGCCCCCGTCCGCGAGCAACCG
Source organism: Actinosynnema mirum DSM 43827 (assembly GCF_000023245.1). Classification (GTDB taxonomy): domain Bacteria; phylum Actinomycetota; class Actinomycetes; order Mycobacteriales; family Pseudonocardiaceae; genus Actinosynnema; species Actinosynnema mirum. Next base: position 4,543,670 of record NC_013093.1, on the reverse strand, counting down.
CTGCGCGGCGATCCGGTCGTCGGCCTCCTGCGCCGCGGGGAGCGCGGTGTTCAAGAAGTCGCGCACTTCGGCGTCCGACGCGACCAGCGCCGCCTCCGCGCCCGCGGATACGACCGGGCCTCCGGTGCGCATCAGGGCGAACACCTGCGCCCGATCGCCCGGCGATTCCTGCTGTGCCACGGCGGGGCTCGCGGAGACGAGCAACGCCACCGCCACCACCCTGGCGACACCGGCGCTCGCGCGCCGACGCCACGACCTACCCGAAGACATCGTGTGCTTCTCTCCCGTTGACCATTGGCTGCGCCACGCGCGACGAAGTGCGCGTTCGTGCCGCCCCGCTGGTGAACAGGTCGACAGCGGGGCGGGCTTCGGTTGTGCTGCGAAGAGGTCAGGAAGCCCTGAGCGCCAGCAGGACCGCGGAATTCGTCCCGGCGCCGACGCCGACGCCGGTCCAGGTCTCCTTGTCGATCGGCACGGAGCTGGTCTGATCCTTGACCTTCACCGTCGCGACGACCGCGTGGTCGTCACCCTTGATCTGGAAGGTGTTGGGAACCTCCAGCTCCAGATAGCCGGAGGAGCCCTGCACCTGGAAGCAGAAGTGGCCGGGATCGGTGTCGGTGTCCTTGACCGCTCCCGCCTGGCGGACTTCGAGCAGGTTCCAGTCGCCGCAGGGCACAAGGGTGATCTTGCCGTCGCCCTTGACCAGGCGGATGCCGCGCTGCTCGAAGATCTTGTCGGCGCCGGGGTAGGAGAAGTCCTCCACCAGTGACGGCTGCCCGCTGCTCGGCTGGTCGCCACTCGTCTGCCCGGCAGCCACAGCGCTGCCGCCGAAGAACATGAGCGCGATCGCGCTCAACACCACAGGACGAATCATTTTTTGATCACATCTATCCATACGCGACGACACGGACGCGCACACCGACAGACATCCCCCGATTGGAAGGTTGACACAAGAAGCAAAGAAGGCGCAAGCTCATCCCGCGCCACAGGTCCGGTGACGACAACCACCTTGAACAGCCAATACGGGGCACTTACAGTTCGATGGCCCACACGGTGGACATCCCCCATGGCAGGACATCAACGGGCACTCAAAAGATCGCCCATATCTCGTTATCTGATCATTTCGAAGCTGATCGACCATTTCCCGATGGGTGGTGTCAAACGCCACAGGTGCGAAGCGCAGGGAAAACACGTCACCCCAGGTTCGGGCTCAGCCGCTGCTCGACCTCAACCACCGGCTTGCCGCACCGCATCGGCGTGCAGTTCGCTGATCTCCAGGTCGGCGTCCGACTCGAACCACGCCCGCCGCACCGTCAGCACGATCCGGTCGAGCATCATTCCGGGGAGTGGCGGCACACCTCCGGCACCACGGTCATGACATGCCTGATCGCGCGGCGCTCCAGCAGCTCCCGCCCGCGCGCCGCCCGCCCGGCGTGGCAACTGCCGTGGCGGGCACACCGCCGCCTCGGCGCGCGTGCACCTGCTTCCACCACGACCGGGGCACGGCGAACGCCGGGCCGTGGAACGAGCTGCCCGGTCGTGCCACGTGATCCTCCTCGCCGAGAGCTGGCCGGGCGAAGGCAGCGAAGGGGGCGGACAAATCCGGGCGCGGCGGCCGGGGGCGGAGGTCACACTGTCCGACGTGGACACCGAACCGGCCGAACTGCGCCGACTGCTGCACCCGATGGACGCCGACTCGGCGGTGCGCGCGGCGAGGTTGCTGACGCGCGTGGCGGGCACGGCGGACGCGGACGCCGCGCTGGCGGTGCTCGTGGACGGTCCGAATCGGGTGTCGCGCTTCGACCGGTGGTTCCGCCGGGCATGGGAGGCGACCGGGCTGGCGGGCGGCGACGCGTTGTCGCTCGCGCTGTCCGCGTGCCACCGCGACGGCCGGGTGCGGGAGAAGGCCGTGCGGGACATCGCCGCCGCGCCCAGGCCCGAGCTGGTGCCGTTCCTGGTGCTGCGCACCGAGGACTGGGTGCCGCAGGTGCGCGAGGCGGCGCGCGTCGCGCTGGTGCTGGCGCTCGACCGCTCACCCGGACTGGCCGAGGCCGCGCTGGGCGTGGTGGTGCGCATGGCGCGCGGCAGGCGGGACGCGGCGTTCGTGCGGAGGCAGGTGGCCGCCGTGCTGGGGGTCGACGCGCTGGACCGCCTGCTCGGATCACCGGACCTGCTCGTGGCGGCGTTCGCGCTGGAGCGCGCCACCCCGTCGACCGAGCGGCTGCTGGCGCTGGCCCGCACCTCGCCGCACGTGCGGGTGCGCGCGGTGGCGGCGGAGCGGCTGGCGCGCGAAGCGGTGTGGACCAACCGGATCGCGGTGCTGCGCGAGCTCGCGGCGGTGCCGCGCCCGGAGGTGGGCTCGGTCGCGCTGGTCGGCCTGACCAGGCTGGGCGCCACGGCCGAGGTGGCGGAGCACGTGGCCGACCGGTCGGCGCTGGTGCGCGCGCTGGCCAGGGCGACGGGCGTGGACGCGCTGACCCGCTACCGCGCCGAGGCGTCGCGGGGCGCGGTGGACGGGTTGGCGGAGATCGGGTCGGCGGACGACGCGGACGTGCTGCTGGCGCTGCTGGACCACCCGCGCGTGGAGCTGCGGGTGCGGGCGCTGCGCGCGCTGCGGACACTGCGGGTGCAGGCCGACGAGCGGGTCGTGCCGCTGCTGCGCGACCCGTCGCCGAAGGTGGTGCGGGAGGCCGCGACCGCCGTGCGGCACCCGTCGGCGGAGCTGGTGGCCGGGTTGCTGGCCGACGAGCGGCCCGAGGTGCGCCAGGCGGGCTACCGGTTGTCGCGCGGGATGGGCGGGGCAGCATGGCTGCGCGCCGTGCTGTCGGTGGCGGGCGACCCGCACGAGCCGCTGGCACGGCTCGCGGAGCACGACGCGCTGCGGCTGGCGTCGGTGGTGCGGGGCGAGGGCGTCCTGGCCCGTCGGTCGGAGTTCACGCCGGAGGAGCGCGGGGAGCTGCGTGCGGGCCTGGAGCGGGTGGCGGGGCGGCTGCCGGAGCGCGCGGTGCCGGGGCTGCGGATGTTGCTGGACTGAACGGGCGGCGCCCTGTGGCCGCCTCGGCCGGGTTGTCATCAGGGACCGGTCGACGCCTCCTGGCCGAGCGTGGACGCGAACGGGGCACCGCCCGCCCGACCTCGACCGGTCGTGATCGGCCAGGTGGTGTTCGGAGCCACCTGCAAGTCGTCAGAGGATGATGGCGATTCGGCCTGGTTAGGCAGCGCGTGTGGCGTAGTGGACGACCAGGCCGCAGAACTGTTTGAGCCGGTTCAAACAGCGTTCCACCACGTTGCGCTATTCGTGGTGTTCGATGTCGAAGGCCGGTGGCCACCCGCCGCGTTGGCCGAGGCTCACGCGACGGGCGCGCGGCGTCCGGCGGGTGGACTTGTGCGAGTAGGCCTTGTCCGCGATCACGCCCTCGACCCGCCTCCGGACCGTCCGAGCGCTTCGCCGCCGAGGGCCAGGGCTTCGGCCCCGGCGGCGCCTCTCCCTTTTCCGGGCGCTGGCGGCGTGCCGGTGGGCCTGGGCGACATTGGATTCGTTCTTCGAGTTGGTCACCTGCTTACGGACACCGCTTAAGCGGGCGGCCCTCGGTCATGCGCTTGGCCGCGTATCGGTGCAGCTGCTGCTTCGCTCCTCTCTCCGGGGGTGCTAGGGAACCCTGGGCGTATCCGCTGTCGCGGGTTGTCTTGGTGTAGTCGGAGGTGTTGATGGTGGGGTATTCGCGTCGGCGTGTGGGTGCGTCGGGTCGGGTTCGGTACACGGCTTATTACTGGGATGTGTGGGGGTGTGAGCGGTCGGCGGGGACGTTCGATCGTGTGCGGGATGCTGATCGTGCGTGGCGGCGTGCCGAGGTGGATGTGGGTTCGGGGCGGTTCGCGGATGCGCGGAGTGCTCGGCAGTCGTTCGGGTGGTACGTGAGAGTGGTGTGGTTGCCCGCGCACCTGGTGGAGGCGACCACGCGGCAGACCTACACCCATGTGGTCGAGCGTTATCTGCTGCCGGAGTTCGGCGGGATGCGGATGGATCGTGTGTTGCCGTGTCACGTGCGGGAGTTCGTGTGGCGTTTGTGTGCTCGGGGTGTGTCGGCGCACGTGGTGCACCGGTGTCGGGCGGTGCTCAGCGCGATCTTCACCACGGCGTTGCGGGATCAGGTCATCGCGCAGCACCCGTGCGCGGGTGTTCGGGGGCCGGTGGCGCCGTCGAAACCGATGCGGGTTCTGGAGCCTGGGGAGTTGGACCGGCTGCTCGCGGTCCTGCCGGGGGAGTGCTGGCGGTTGCTGGTGGAGTTGGCTGTCGAGTCGGGGGTGCGGTGGGGTGAGCTGGTCGAGTTGCGCGCGGGGGATCTGGACGCGGGCTCCTGCCTGCTGACGGTGGCCAGGGCGGTGGAGGAGGTCGAGCCGCGCTTTCACCCGACTGGTGGGCGGTTTCTGGTCAAGCCGTACCCGAAGGAACGCGAGCACCGCCGCTTGTTGTTACGCCGGGTCGTCGTGGAGAACGTGCTGACCTATGTGGAGCAGGCAGACCTGAAGACGGATGACCTGCTGTTCCCGTTCCCCGACAGTCCACCGGTTGTGGTGCCACGAGCGGTCGAGGCCGGTGCGATTCCTGATGGACACGGCACATTGACCCGCTACTCACGGCAGAAATGTCGGTGCGGGCACTGCCGTGCCGCTTACGCGCGTTACCGGGCCGGACGACGTGACCGGGGCAAGGACGCTCCGCGTAGTCGACGGCGGGTGGACACGGACGGGCACCTGCCGCGCAGGTGGTACCTGAGGAACGTCTGGAAACCCGCCCTGGCCGCGGCTGGGATCACCCGGCGTGTGCGGATGCACGACCTGCGCCATGCGCACGCCTCCTGGCTTGTCGCCGGTGGCGCTGACATCCAGACCGTCCGCGCACGCCTCGGCCACTCCAGCCTTCGCGCTACTGAGAAGTACCTGCACACCCTGGCTGAGTCGGACCAAGCGGCGCTGGATGCCTTCGAGCGTGTGCGGCACGGCCGCGCTGGTGCCGGCGAGGACTGACCCGGTCGCGTCGCCAGTTGGGGGCGGCTCTTACGGTCAACTGACGGTCAGGGAATTCCCCTGTGGACGGTGGGACGGTGTGGTGTTGGTGCAGGTGGTGGGACGACTGCGCGTGGTGGTGCTCGCCAGTCGGGTGCGCTGTCCGTGCTGGGCTCACGGTCAGATGACGGTCAAACGCGAGAAGCCCCGACCGGCACCGTGGCTGGTCAGGGCTTCTAAGCTGTGTCTTTCCTGGTGGACGATACTGGGATTGAACCAGTGACCCCTACCGTGTCAAGGTAGTGCTCTCCCGCTGAGCTAATCATCCTCGCTGTCCCTGTCATCAGGACGTGTTCAGCTTATTACAGGGCCTCGCTCTGGGCCAAATCGGTTACCGCGTGTGGTCCCAGGCAGTGAGTCCGTCCCCTTCGTTCGCCGCTAAGGAGCCGGAGGTCGAACAGGGGTGCTGCGCGGCCCGCTGACCCGCCCGATCGCGATCCCCGCCATGACCAGCGCCGCCCCCAGTGCGAGGAAACCCAGGTCGTAGGCCAGTTCGGCCTGCCCCGAGCGGACGTGGTGGACGCCGAGGGCCAAGTGGTTCAGCGTGCCCTCCACCAGGTTGAACACGCCCCAGCCCGCCACCACGCCACCCCACAGCACCCGCCCCGGCCGCGTGCCGCCCGAACGGTTCAGCAGGACCACACCTACCACCACCAGCGCCAGGCACAGCAGGTGGAACAGCCCGTCGCCGATCATGTTGACGTGCGGGTCGTCCGGGTACCAGCCGGACAGCATGTGGTGCCACCCCAGCAGCTGGTGGATCACGATCCCGTCGAGGAAGCCGCCGATCCCCAACCCCAGCACGAGCGACGCGCGGTCGACCTTCAGCATGGCGCGGGGTTAGCCCCGGTCGCGCCGGTCAAACGCCGAGCGGAGGAAAGTCGCCGCCTTGCGATCACCTTGCGATACCCCGCCCCGACCCCGCCGAACACCCCGTCCCACCCGCACGCCCACCAGGATCTGGGAACCATGGACGTCTCGGTGCTCATGGTGGAGGACGACGCGCACATCCGGCAGGCCCTCGGGCTCGCCCTGGAGGACGAGGGCTTCGCCGTCTCGGAGGCCGTCTCCGGCGAGCAGGCGCTCGCGCTGCTCGACCGGCGCGCGTTCGACGTCGTGCTGCTCGACCTCATGCTCCCCGGCGTGGACGGCCTGCACGTGTGCCGGGTGCTGCGCTCGCGCGGCGACCTGCCGGTCATCGTCGTCACCGCCCGCGCCGACGCCGAGGACGTCATCGCCGGGCTGGAGGCGGGCGCCGACGACTACGTCACCAAACCGCTCGTCGCGGCCGTCCTCGCGGCCCGCATCCGGGCCCTGCTGCGCCGTTCCGGTGGCGCCGCGCAGGCGGACGAGCTGCGCGCGGGCGACCTGGTCGTCCGGCAGGACAACCGCACCGCGCACCGCGCCGGCGAGCAGGTCCACCTCACCCGCACCGAGTTCCGCCTGCTGGTCGAGCTGCTCGCCGCCGAGGGCCGGGTCGTCACCCGTGAGCAGCTGCTGAACCGCGTGTGGGGCTACGACTACTTCGGCGACACCCGCCTGCTGGACGTGCACATCCGCAGGCTCCGCCGCAAGGTCGAGCCCGACCCGGACACGCCCGCCCTGGTCCTGACCGTGCGCGGCTCCGGCTACCGGATCGGCGCGGGGGACTGAGACCCGGCGCGCGTCGAGACCGAATCGTCAGCCGGTCGTCAGGTTGACCGGCCCCGTTCTGCCGGATCATAGGGGGAGCACCCGACCGCAGGGGAGCGGACATGGACGTCCTTTCGCACTCGTCCGAAGCGGGGATCACCCGCGTGCTCACCGGCCTGGCCGCCGAGTTCGGCGACCGCCTGCCGGAATCCGTCGTCACGGGCACCGTCCTGCAGGCCCGCAGGGACCTGCAGGGGCAGATCGCGCCCGAGTCGCTGGAAGAACTGCTGCACCGCCTCGCCCACTACCGGCTGCGCGAGCTGCCGGACGCCCGGGCCACCACCCCGGCCTGACCGCCTGCCACGTCCCGTCCACCTGGACGGGTGGTCTCCCCGCCCACCACCCGGCGCTGTGCATCGAACGTCGATACTTTCCGCCCCGGCGGGAGTCCGAGCGTTCGAGCGGACGCGCTCCCGCGCTCGCGGGAGGAATCGTGGCAGCCGCCGCCGTCAGGACGCTCGTGCTCGGCTCGGTCATCGCCCTGGCCGCCGGGGCCACAACCCCGGCGGCCAACGCGACCCCACCGGAACCCCCACGCGCCGTCCAGTGGGTCGCACTGGGCGACTCCTACACCGCCGGCGTCATCCAGGCCGCAGGCGACCTGGCCGAACCCGCACCGGACGGCTGCGCCCGCACCACCGACTCCTACCCCGAGCAGATCCGCCGCCACCTGGGCCCGCTGGTGGAACTGCGCAACGCCAGCTGCGGCGCCGCGACCATCGCCAACGTCCACCGCGAGCAGCAGGAGGTCGTCCTGGGCAGGCCCATGCCCCCGGACGGCCTCGACCCCGACGGCCCGTTCGCCCCGGCGCCCCCACAAATCCAAGCCCTGTCCCAAGACACCGACCTGGTCACCGTAGGCGCAGGCGGCAACACCCTGGGCTTCGCCGAGATCCTGTTCCGCTGCGTAGAACTGGGCAAGCGCAGCTGGGTGTGGTCCTCACCCTGCGCCGCCGAGTTCGACGCGGACCTGGACGACCGCCTGGCCGCAGTCCGCGCCGACTACGACGAGATGCTGGACGCGATCCACGCCGCGTCCCCGAACGCCGAGGTCCTCACCGTCGGCTACCCACGCGTCCTGCCGGACAGCGGCTGGTCCTGCTTCTTCAACAACCTCCTCCAGTTCGGCTCCATCACCCCCGGCGACCTGACCTGGGCCCGCACCCAGGTCCTGGAACCGCTCAACGAGGTCCTGAGGCAGGTGACCGCTGAACACGACGACACCTTCATCGACCCCTATGCGGTAGGGACGGGCCACAGCGTCTGCGACGGCACGGGCACCCAGAACTGGGTAGACGGCATCCTGAGCACCGTCATCCCGCCCACCTTCGCCCTCGTGCACCCCAACGCCCGCGGCCACGCAGCCACGGCAGCGCTCATCGAGGACCGCATCCTCTTCCACACCAACAACACCAACAACACCAACAAGGCCAGGAAGAACGACTAGCAGCAGGTCGCGCGTCGACTGCCTCGCGGGCTGCGGGGCGAGCGCAGCGAGCCCGCAGCTCCCCACTCCCGTGTCCCTCTTCTCCGTGTGGCCTGGCGAAGCCCGAGCACGCTTGTCAAGATGCCGCCGCACTGCCACGGCAGACCGCCCGAGTCATCCGGCGTCTTGACGAGCGTGCTTGCCTGAAAGGAGGCCACACGGAGAAGAGGGACCCCGCCCACCGCAGTGGTAAACGAGACCACCAGCGGAAGCGTCACCGGCCGGCAGAGCCCGTGTCCCTCTTTTTTGGAGGTCTGCCCCGCCGGCGAGGCGTGCTTGTGGCTCTTCGGCTTGTGGCTCTTCGGCTTGCGGCCTGTAAACCCTTCACCTCCAACCCTCCTCCCCGCCCTCACACCGCCCGACAGGCCCGCAGGTAGCTCAAAAACGACGACTGCAACCCGGTCACATGCGTCTCACGCAGCACCTCACCACTGACCGCCGCCCCCCGCGAGGTCAGCATGTGCAGCACCGTGGCCGCGTTCTTCGCGAGGTTCTGGTAGATCGGCACCTCCCCCAGAAGCTCCCGGTCGTTGACCGTCAAGTGCAGCCTGGCCGACCGCTCGCCCAACGCCTCGATCTGCTCGAAGATCCGGCTGTCGGCACTGGCCACCCCAGGACTTCCCGCCCCCACGCTCTCGAACAGGGATGCCCCGGCAAGCCAGGCGTAGAGGCTGAACAACCCGCCGTACGAGTACCCGAACAGCCCGTGTCCACCCTCCGCCGTGCCGTAGTCGCGCTCAATCCGATGGTGCAGCTCCGAGGTGAGGAAGCCCAGGAACTCATCCGCCCTGGTGTCCCGCAACTCGGCGACGTGAGCATCGGCCTGCTCACGACTCATCGCCCCCGTCCGCACCCCCAACTCCACGGCGTCCAAGAACTCCTGCGCGACCGGCTCACCGGGCGGCACGAGATCCCGGTTGCGCAAGCTCGCCCACTCCGCCGCCTCCTCACCCGCGTACCCCACGCTGACCTGGATGTACGGCTTGATCCGCTGCATGGGGTCGTGCTGCGTCACGATGAGCGGCGCCGTCAACCCCACCGTCCAGTTGCCGTCGAGCACGTACACAACCGGAACCTCACCCACCCCCGACTCGTAGTTCGGCGGCGTGGTGACCCACACCCCGTAGTCAAGCCCACGTCCGGAGCGCACCTCGAAGTAGTCGGTGTCGGCGAAGCAGCCGTGCAGCATGGTGCTCATCAGGTTTCCCTCACAACGCGCCCGTCTCAACGGGGGACAACAAGTTTTCCATTGGATAAATCCCTTATCCAATGGATAAACTACCCCCGTGGCCCTGTCAAGCACACCAAGCACGCCAAGCGGCACACCAAGCGGCACGTCAACCACCGCAAGCAGCACACCAACCACCGGCGACGCCCGCGAACGCCTCCTCACCCGCCTCCTGGACGTCTTCGACGACGGCCTCCCACCCCCGGAGACCTCGCTCCGCGAGATCGCCACCCGAACCGGGACCAGCCACGCCCTCCTCCGCTACCACTTCGGCTCACTGGCGGGCGTCCTGGCGGCAGTCCTCGGGGCCCAACGCACCCGAGACAACAAAACCCTGGTCAAAACCGCCGACCAGGCCACCTTCGCCGACCTCGCCCACGCGATCTGGCAGGTCTACACCCGCCCGGACCAGCTCTCCCGAATCCGCGGCTTCTTCCACGTCGTGGGCCTGGCCGCCTACCGCCCGGACGACTTCCGCGAGTTCATCTCATCCCTGGACGACCTCACCAAGCTCCTGGCCTCACTGGCCGAACGCGAGGGCCTCACCCCCGACGCCGCCCTCACCAGGGCCACCCTCGTCACCGCCACCATGCGAGGCCTGCTCCTCCAAGAGGTCCTGACCCCTGGCTCGTGCCCGCAGAACGCCGTCGACCTGATCCTGAACAACCCGCCGCACCCTCACCCGCCGCACCCTCACCCGGCCACCGGCGCCAGGTAGACCAGCACGTCGTCCACCCCGTCCAGGCACAGCACGTCATGCGCCACGTCATCGTGGAACCCGCCGAACAACCCCAACCGCACCCCACAAGCCGCCGCCACCAACGCCAGGTTCTGCGCCAGGTGCCCACCCTCCACCAGCGCCAACCGCAACGCCCGAGTCCCGTAAGACCGCCGCAGCACCCCCACCCGCGCGTACACCGCCAACACCGCCGGAACCCCAACCGGGTCGACCCGATCCTCCCCCCGCCCGAACCACATCGAACTCACCACCACATCCCGCTCCGGCGGCGCCTCGGCCACCCGCACCAGCACCCGCCGCACCTCGTCCACGTCGTACACACCGGGCTCCACCCCCGCCACCCGCCACACCAGCACCCGCACCCGAGCGCTGTACCGCCCGCCCGCGCTCGGGTGCGGCCTGCGCCCGTCCGGCAGAGCCCCGTGCGCCGTCCACAACAACGTCGCCAGCCTCACCGCGTCCAGCCCACCCGCCAACGCCTCCCCACGCACCGTCCGCCGCGCGGCCAACGCCTCCACCAGCGAGACCGACGGCGCCACCGCGTCCGGCAGCTCCACCACCCGCTGCCACGGCAACGCCCCGAACGCCACCACCGGCTCCGCCCGAGGCCCCTGATCCGGCTCACCCACGTGGTACTTGCTCGCCACCAGGTACCGCCGGTCCGCCTCACCCCCGTGCACGCCCTCCACCACCCCTGGAGCCTCAGCCGTCATCGCCACCAGCCTGCACACCACCCGCTCCTCCTCGGGCGTGATCCCCAGCCGGTTCAGCAGCATGTGCAACTGCGAGCCCCACACGTGCACCGGCAACCCGGCCCCCCGCACGCACTCCACCCAGTACGCGACCGCCCCCGTGGCCCCGCCCTCCAACCGCTCCCACCGGTCGGCCAACTGCGCCCCGCGCGCCGCGTGCAACGACCGGGCCACCGCGTGCGAGGCCACCCCCGGAGGCGCGACCGCCTCCTCGGTCCGCCGCCACCCGGACGCCAACGACCGCAACCACGCCGCCGCCCCCGCCCGGTCCAACCCCACCGCGCTGGCCGTCGCCATCACCAGCTCCACGGCGGCCGTGAAGCGCGCGCCTGCCGTGCGCGCCGACCGCAGCACCGCCACCGCGACCTCGGTGCTGCGGCAGAACACCCCCTCCGCCACCGGCATCAGCTCCACCCCGCCGTACCGCGCGACCTCCGCCTCGTACCGCACCTCCCGCACCTCCCCGTGCGGCCACGCCGTCCCGTCCGCCACCGTCCCGTCCGCCGCCGCCCCGTCCGCCGCCGTCCCGTCCGCCACCGTCCCGTCCGCCACCACCGGGTGCTCCACCCCGGCCACCAGCGCGCGCAACTTCCCCGGCAGGCCAACGTCCCGAGCCCGCACCCGCAAGTGCGCCCCGCCTTCCCCGTACCGCACGTAGAACCACTCCCCGCCCATCGCCGGGGCGAGCACGTCCACGATGAACGCGTCCACGTGCTCCACCGCCCACGACAACCGCACGTGCGCACCGGTCCACGTCATCACGCCTCCACCGGACTCAGGTCGTAGGCGAACCCCGCCCCACGCGGACGCCCGATCACCAGCAGGTACAGCAAGCAGTGCCCGGCAGGCGCCCCGACCAGCCCCTCCAGCGCCCCGTCGTCCACGCTCCGCGCCGGACGGCAGAACGCCCCCACCCCGGCCGCCGCCTCGCACACGTGCTGCCCGGTGACCCCCGCCGCCCGCAGCAGCCCCCGGTACCCGTCCGGCCCGCTCGCCGCGACCGCCTCCGCCGGATCACCCGTGGTGACCAGCGCCAGGTTCGCCGACGCCACGTCGAACACCCCCGGCGGGTGCCCGAACACCGCCCCCAACGAGCGCACCGCGTCCCCCGGCTCCACCACCCGCAGCCCGCCGTCCACCGCGTACCAGCCGTCGACGACGTCCCGCACCCCGCGCACCGCCAACCGGTGCCGCACCCCACCCGACGACCGCCCCACCGCACCCACCACCGCGTCCAGCACAGCTTTGGGCAGCGGCCTCGGATCGGCCGCGATGCCCCGCGCCCCCACCCCGGAGCTCCGAACCGGCGACGGCGCGACGGCCTCACCGCTCTCCCGGTGCGAGGACACCCGCACCACCACCCCGTCGACCTCCGCCCGCAACCCCAGCCGCCCCGCGTGCTCGACCAGCGCCGCCCCGACGTGCCCCACCTCCAGCTCCGCCAGCACGTCCCCGAACTCCCGGTACCCCGGCGACAACCGGTCCCGCCGCCGCACCAGCTCGATCTCCACCACCCCGCCCAGCGCGGGCGTCCCGTCACCGACCAGCTCACGCCGCACCGCGTCCAGCACCCACCGCCCACCCGCCACCAGCACCAGGTCCACGGTGTGCGCCGCACGGGCCGAGGGGTACGCGCGGTGGTCGTTGTACTGGTTCCACGGCTCCCACCGCAGCGGCGTCGCCACCGCCGTCACCAGGTGCGCCACCGCCGCCCCGAACCGCCCGCACCCGGCCAGCGCGCGCAACGGGATCCGCGCACCCGCAGCCGCCGCGACCGCCGGCGACACCCCCGGCTCCACCACCCGCCCCGGCCCGTGCGCGTACGCCTCCGCCAGCGCCGCCCGCTCGTCCCCGACCCCGCTGCCACCCCGAGCCCCGCCCACGCCCACGCCCCCGCTCACGGGAACGGGTGCGGCAGCGGGGGACCGGACAGGCGCAGCCGGGGTATGCCACCCGTGCGCCGGTTCACCTCCCCGAACGTCATCGGCACCGCCCCCGGCACGATCACCTTCGCCGAGCACAACCCCAACCGCTCCCGCACCACCGGATCGCTCTGGTCCACCGCGATCACCTCCAGCCCCAACGCCTCCCACCGCCGCACGTAGTGCTCCAGCAGCGCGTCGAGATCACCGCTCGGCACGTCCGGCGCCACCAGCTCCCGCCCCGGCCCCGGAACCAGGAAGTCGTGCCGCCCCAACGCTTCCGGCAACGCGTTGACGTTCACGTGGTCGTCCATCGTCCGCACCAGCCGGGGCTCGCGGAGCATCCGCCGCAACCGCTCCAGCTCGTAGTCCCCAGGCTCGCTCCGGTACCGCTTGGCCCCCGCCTCCACGTCCATCACCACCTCGGCCGCCGCGGCCCGCACCGCCGCCTCCACGTCCAACCCCGCCCCCGCCGCGTAGAACGCGCACGGGAACCCACCCCGCCCCTCCACCCGCCGGGCCAACGACAGCACCGACGGCACCCCGAGGTCGTTCGTCGCGTCGTACAGCTCCAGCCGATACCCCACCTGCTCCAACCGGTCCGCCACGTGCGCGGTCAGCCCGTCGTCCGAGCGCAGCGACGGCAACGGCACCCGCCCGTACCAGGCGGTCAGGAACGCGTCCCGCTCGGCGACCTCGAACAGCCCGTGCAGCACCGCCTCCGTGAGGCTGTTGCCCGTGCCGCACCCGTTGGACGTCTCGTCCACGAACCTCGGCCCGATCGCCCGCCCCCAGTAGGCGACGTGCTCGGGCACCGCCACGGCCCGCCCCCGCGTGTAGGACCACCCGTGCACCCAGCGGATCCGCACGTCCGGCCGGTACGGCGTCACGTGCGGCGACTCCAGGTCGGGCAACCCCAACCGCACCGGGTCGAGCGCCCGGTCGGGCCCCAGCTCGGCGAACGAGGCCTCCACCACCGTGGTGACCCGCCTCGGCCGCAGACCGGCGTGCCGCTCCACCGCCTCGAACAGCGCCACCCGCTCGGCGTGCTCGTAATCGCCCGTGCGCCCGAACCCGGCCTGCCCGCCCACCAGCTCGGCGCTCACCGCCGCCACGACCAGGTCCCCGATCCGGTGCAGCCCACCCACCGGCCCGTGCCGCAGGTCGAACAGCTCGCGGCGCACCGAATCCCCTGCGGTCGCAGCGTTCTCACCGCGCAACGACCCCGGCTCCACCGGCACGGGCGCGCGCACCACGCTCGCGGCCTCCGCCGAGTCCTCGGGCAGCGGCCCGCACCTCGCACACCCCTCGGGCCTCGGCCGGACCCGGTGCTCGCCAACCGCGCCCAGGTCCGACCGCAGGGCCAGCACCCGATCACGATGGGCGCCGGGATCGGCCAGCACGCGCTCCACCAGCGCGTCGAGCACCGGCCGCAGCGCGGGGACGACCAGACCACCCACCCGCATCGCCGGGTCCGCACGCGGCACCACCGCCCCCAGCGCCGCGAGCCGGGCGTCCTCGGCGCACCGCAGGCACACCCCGCTCCCGTCCAGCACCGGCCCCACGAGCACCAGCGCGCCGTCGAACCGCACCGGCAGCACCGGCCCGTCCACCCCGAGCCGCTCCAGCTCGCCCAGCGCGTACCCGGTCAGCTCCACGACCTCGACGTCGCTCACCGGAACGCCACCAGCCCCGCCGCCGTCAGCACCGGTCCCAGATCCACCGGCTCGACCTCACCCGCGAGCGCCCGCACCCCCTCCTGGAACGCCTCCTCGACGTCACGCAGCCCGTAGGGCCAGTGCCAGTCCCGGTTCGTCCACGGCGCGGCGGCGGCGTCCGGCGTCGCGACCGGCGCCGCCCCGCACAGCACCACCGGTCCCGACGCCCAGCCCACCCCACCCGCTCGCTCCACCTGCGCACGCCCGGCGGCGGCCAGCGCGGCGAACGCCACCGCGTCGGCCGCCGAGGCCTCCACCGCCCAGGACAGCTCCACCCCGCCGCAGCGCACCACCGCCCGCACCACCTCCGGCGCCAACCGGGTCACCTCCACCTCGGCGGGCAGCGCGAACCGCAGCACCACGGCCTTCCACCACCGCCGCGCGGTCGGATCGCCCGACCACTCCCGCCCGGCCACCACCTCGCCCGGCAGGCCCCGCACCGCCGCCCGCAACGCCAACCCCCTGGCGTGCACCCGATCCGCGCCGATCAGCGCGCCCTCCGGCGCCAGCCGGGACGCCGCCCGCAGCAGCGCGTCGAGCCGCGCGGAGTGCTCGGTGACGCCGAACCCGACCACCTCCCCGGACGCCGCCAGCTTCACCGGCAGCTGCGGCAGCGCGCCGGGCAGCGGCGTCGCCACCGGCCCGAGCTCCTCGTCCCCCAACACCTCCAGCGGCACCCCGCCCGCCTCGCGCGGCCGGACCACCGACAACCACGGGTGGTACTCCGCGCGCAACGGGTCCAGCCGCGCCACCAGCACCGCCTGCTGCGGCGGGCCGCCCGGCGGCACGTCGTGCCACATGTCCACCACCTCGGTCGACGGATCGGGCAGCCCGCCCACCGCGCACACCACCCGGTGCGCGGCGGCCGACGCGACCAGCGCCGCCAGCACCTCCGGCGGTTCCCCCGCCCCGCCCGAGAGCCGCTCGGCGACACCCGCCGCGTCGGCCAGCACCTCGCCGACCGCGCCGGGCGCGACCACGAAGCCCACGTCCCCCGCGCACCCGCCGGCGACCGCGTGCGCCCCCACCACGACCAGCAACCCCGGCCCCGGCCGCACCGCGGCGACCTCCACCCCGGTCGCGACGAGCGCCCGGCGCGCGGCGGCGGCGAGCACCCCCTCACCCACCACCTCGGCCCGCGCGGCCCGCAACAACCCCCACGCCTCCACGGGTCTCGCGGCCACCGACTCCAGCCACCCCGCGATGTCCGGCGGCGGCTGACCGTCCCCGCCGCCACCCCACCCGGCGGGCACCTCCACCAGCAGGTCGTGCTCGCGCAACTGCCCGATCAGCAGCTCCAGCGCCCGCGCCACGACCGGCGCCGCACCCTCCGGCGCCACCAGCCGCTCCGGCGGCACCCCGTCCGCCAGCGGCGCGGCCAGGCGCTCCCAGATCGTCCACAACCCCCGCCCGCCGTCGAGCGTGAAGCTGGACCGCCAGCCCCGCACGTGCACCCCGTTCCCGGTGGGCGTCGCGTGCACCACCGGCCGCAACCGCAGCAGGACCCCGCTCACCGGACCACCTTCGCCATCCCCGCCACCTGCTCGTCCCACCGCACCCCGGTCACCCGCTGCACCGCCCGCACCAGCAGGCTCGCGGCCAGGTACCGCTCCACCGGCGTCACGTCGCACACCGCCAGCAACCGGTACAGCGCGTTCGTCCCCGCCCGGTACACCGTCACCGGCCGCAGGTAGTCCGGGTGGTCGAAGTCGACCTCGATCAACCGCCGGTGGTACTCGCCCGGCTCGCCCATGTGCTCCCGGTGCCACCGCCGCACCGCCTCCGGCTCGCCCAGCTCCAGCGCCCGCTCCCCGAGCAGCCCGGTCGGCCCGGTCGGCAGCCCGCCCCGGTCGAAGGCCGCTTCCCCCAGCGCGCGGGCCGCGTCCGACCACTCCGCCCACACCACCCCGGCCGAGCCGTCCAGCACCGCGCGCACGGCCGCCACCGCCGCGTCCGCGTTGCGCTCCCACACCCGGTCGAACCGCGCCCGCAGCACCCCGCCGGGGTCGCCGTGCCCCAGGAACCCCTCCAGGTGCGACAGGAACGAGTGGTAGCCGTTGGCGATCCCGGCGGGGAAGCGGCAGGCGTGCGCGGCCATCGCGACCAGCGCGAGCTGCACCCGCCCCTGGCTCGTGCGGTCCAGGGCCACCGCGTCCGCGATCGCCGGAACACCCAACCGCAGGCTCGTGGTGCGCAGCTCCACCAGCTCGTCCGACCCCGCCAACCGCAGCACCGGGGCGAGGTCGGTCGGCTCGACGAGCACCGTGTTGTCCGGCTGGATCGGCCCGTACGGCGGCGGCACCAGCTCCGCGATCCCGCTCTGCCGCGACCGCTCCAGCAGCTCGCCGTCCGTGACGTCCACAGTGGACGGGTGCTCGACCAGGTGCGCCCGCAACCGCCCGGCGACCAGCTCGGCGGCCTGCCCCACGACCCCGTCCGGACCGTCCAACCGCACCACCACGTGCGGCCCCCGCAACCAGTGCCGCTCCAGGTGCCCCACCGCGCCCGCGTCGACGGCCGCCGCGAGCGCGGGCAGCACGGCGTCGCGCAGCAGGGGCGCCTTCACCGGGTCGCGGTAGTGGCAGACGACGTCGATCACGAGTTCCTCCAGTAGGTTTCCGCGACCAGCTCGACCACCCGGCCGTCCGGCGCGGCGGTCCCCGGCACGGGCAGCGCCTCGGTCAACCGCACCCCGTCCGGGAAACCGGCCAGCAGGCGCGGCAGGCAGCGCAGGTGCAGCGGGTCGCCGAGGTCGGCGTACTGCGGCTTGCGCGCCGTCAGCGCGTGCCGGTACGCCTCGGCCGAGTCGGGCGCGCCGTCCGGTCCGACGAACACGTGCTCGGGCAGCCCGTGCCGGGCGCGCAGCAGCGCCACGTCCAGCGCCGCCCGCTCCTCCGCGCCGACCACCGGGGGGACCGGGAACCCCCAGGACCGGCGCGCCAGCACCACGTTCCGGTGCGCCAGCGGCCCCAGCCGGGTCACCCCGCCGTCGACCTCCCGCTCCCGCAGGGCGTCCAGGTCGATCCACCCGCAGGACAGGTCCGAGTACAGCGCCGCCTGCCGGTCCGGGAGCGAGATCGGCACCATGAACCCCAGGTACAGCACGTCCAGCGGGCGGCCTTGGAGGGTCACCCGCACCTCGTCGGCGTCCGGGTCGTGCCGCACGTCCAGGTCGTCCGCGAGCAGGTCGGCCCACCGGGCGTCCTCGCCGACCTCGCGCGCCCCCACCAGCGGGTGCAGGTTCGGGTTGAACCCGCGCACCGGGCGGAACTGCACCGGGTCGTCGGTGTGCCGCAGCACCTGCGCGGTCACGGCCTCGCGCGCGCCCGGCAGCAGGTCCAGGAAGCGGCTGGTGAACTTGCCGAACCCCGAGTACACCCGGTTGACCACCAGGCGGCCGTCGCCGGTGGGCTGGGCGAAGAAGCCGTACGAGCCGGGACGCCGGGTGGTCCACGCGGGCAGCAGCCCGGCCGCCCGGTCGAGCAGCGCGTCGGTGATCACGCCGCCGCGCACCGCCCCGGCCAGCTCCTCCCGCACCGCCAGCAGCTCGCGCGCGGCGGGATCGGTCGGGACGACCGGGGACGTGCTGTCCTGCCAGGCCGCCGTGATCGGGCCCGAGCTGTCGGCCGGCGAGGCGACGCCGCCGACCCCGAACCGCTCGGTGAACCTGGCCGTGATCAGGCGGCGCAGCAGGACGTGCTGGTCGAACGCGATCAGCAGCGGGGTGAGCAGGGCCAGCTCCGGGAACGCGCCCAGCGGGGTGGTCGTCGCCTCGGGCAGCACGACGTCCTCCACCACCGGCGCGACCCCGGTCAGGTCCGCGCCCACCCGCTCGCCCAGCTCCCGCCAGCCCCCGGACAGCTCGGCGAGCACGGCGGCCCTGGCGGGGGCGGGGGTGACGCCGAACTCCGCGGTGGTCCTGGCGAGCGCGGTCAGCCTGGTGGCCAAGGCGGCGGGGTCGGGGTTCGCCTGCCCGGCGGGCTGGTCGGCCAGCCAGGTCGCGAGCGCGGTCAGCGGGTCCCGCTCCTGCGGGTGCACCGGCGGGACCGGGACGAGCAGCCCCAGCTCCCGCGCCCGCGCGACGAACCCGCGCGCCGCGTCCGCCGACCCCTCCGGGAGCCGGGCCGCCAGCGCCGCCTCCACCTCCGCCGGCCGCAGTCCCGGCGGACCCGCGTCGCGCACCAGCGCGATCACGAACCGCAGCGGGCCGGTGGCGGCGACGTCCACCTCCTCCTCGCGCACCACGTCCGCGCGCCCCACGCCCGCCACCGGGGTGTCGCGGCGGAACAGCACCCGGCCGTCGCGCACCCGCAGCCCCGCCGCCACGCGGTGCGGCAGCAGCGGGCCCAGCGCGGTCGCGAACCTGGTCACCAGCAACCGGTGCGCCGCCGGGTGCGACACCGCGGGTCCCGGCAGCGGGGGAGCCACCGCCCGGTCGTCCCAGGTCGACCAGCCGACGTGGGTGTGCCAGGACAGCGGGCTGGTCTTCGCGGTGGCGCGCAGGGCGTAGCGCAGCAGCGTCGGCTCGGCCTTGCGCGCCCTGCGGTCCGGGACGCCGCGCAGGCGCGCCGTGCGGTCCATGCCCTGCAGCAGGTCCGCGCCGGTCAGCGCGCTCGCCAGCCGGGGCGCGTCGGCCGCGCACACCCGAGCCAGCCACGCCCTGGACCTCGCCAGCGCGTCCGGCCACGCGGCCAGCGCCGCAGCCTCCGCCTCGGCCCGCGCCCCGTGCGCCGCCAGCCACCTCGCCAGCAGCGGGACGCGCTCCGGCAGGTCGCCCAGGTCGCGCCCGTGGTGCGGCGGGCGGTGGTTGTGCACGTCGCGGCGCAGCGGGAGCACGACCGCGCGGTGGAAGTCGGCGCCGTGGTGCGCGGCGCTGTCGTGCAGCGCCTCCGCCAGGTCCCCGGCCAGCGCGGCGAGGTCGGCCTCCACCGCGGCCAGCGCGGCGAGCGCGGCGCGGAAGTCCGAGCCCGCCGGACCGGGGTGGGCGAGCGCGGCCACCCGGACGAGCGCGTACGGCGCGAGTTCGGTGCTGGTGCCGTGGCCTGTCATCGGGTGCTCCTGGGGGTCGGTCGCGGGTGGGGCCGGGGACGCCCGCGCGGACGGTCCCCGGCCCCGGTCGGTCACACCTGCGGTAACTCGGGCGTCGGCGGCTGCTGGCAGCAGCAGCACGAGGTGCTGCTGCACGAGCAGGCCGCGGTGGAGGCGCCGGTCTCCGGCAGGGCCACCGCGTCCCGCATCGCCGTCACGGCCAGGTCGCCGAGGTCGAGCTCGGATTCGTCGAAGGTCAGGTCCATCGTCAAGTCCTCTCCGGATCTCCTTGCGGTTCCCCGAATCGGGATCGGCGCAGCTCAGCGCGCGCCGGTCCGGTCACCGGGGCTCGGGGCGCACGCTCCCACGTGGCGGTATACGTCCGGTATGCGCCGTGATCGACCTCCCCTATGGGCTCCGGAGAGAACGACCGGTGACTCCGGGTAGGACATAACTGGGGTGCTGGCGGGAGAGCGGGACCAGGGGCGGTGGAGGAGCGGGGATGGCGGTCCGTGCGGTGGCGCGTGCGCAGCAGGACGTGACGATCCGGTTGTTCGGCGGGCCGGAGCTGAGCGGCCCTCACGTGCGCGGCGTGGTGCCCCGCGGGGTGAAGGCGCGCACGCTGCTCGTCGCGCTGGCGCTGGACGCGGGCGCGGCCGTGTCGACCGGGCGGTTGCTCGACACCCTGTGGGAGCAGGAGCCGCCGCGCAGCGCCGGGAAGAACCTCCAGCTGTACGCGAGCAGGCTGCGCCGCTGCCTGGACGACGTGGGCCGGGGGCTGGGCGGGCTGCTGGTGCACGTCGGGCACGGGTACCGGCTGGACGTGCGGCCCGAGTCGGTGGACGCGCTGCGCGTGGCCGAGCACGCGCGCGGGGGCGTGGCGGCGCTGCGGCTCGGGGACGCCGAGGCGGCCGACGCGGAGCTGGGGGCGGCGCTGGCGGGGTGGCCGGTGGAGGGGCTGGCGGGGCTGGTGCCCTCGGAGCCCTCGGTGGCGGTGGCGGGGCTGTGGCGCGAGCGCAGGCTGGCGGTGGTGGAGCACCTGGCGGCGGCGAAGGTGGAGCTGGGGGCGTGCGAGGAGGCGGCCGACCTGCTGGCCGCGCAGGCGGCGGCGAACCCGGCGCGCGAGTCGGCGCACGTCGCGCTGATGCGGGTGCTGGTGCTGCTGGGGGACCGGGCGGGGGCGGTGGAGGTGTACCGGCGGCTGGAGCGGGTGCTCGGCGCCGAACTGGGGATCGGACCGGGGCCGGAGGCGCGCGCGGTGGTCGGGGCGGTGCTGGGGCGGGCGTGACGCGGGCGCGGGTGTCGGACCCCTGCGGCAGGCTGCGGGGGTGGAGACGATTCTGCAGCTGACGATCGACTGCGCCGACCCCCGGCGGCTGGTGGCGTTCTGGGCCGAGGCCCTCGGGTACGTGCCCGAGCCGCCGCCCGGCGGGCACGCCACGTGGCGCGAGCACTGGGTGGCCTCGGGGGTGCCGGAGGAGGAGTTCGCGGACGGGGCGGGGGAGACGCCGGAGTCGGTCGTGGACCCGGCGGGGGTGGGGCCGCGGGTGTGGTTCCAGCAGGTTCCCGAGGCCAAGGCGGGGAAGAACCGGGTGCACCTGGACTTGAAGGTGGGGGGTGGGCGCGGGGTGCCGCTGGAGGTGCGGGTCGAGCGGGTGACGGCGAAGGTGGAGCGGCTGGTCGCGGCGGGGGCGGGGGTGCTGCGGGTCATGGACGAGCCGGACATGGGGCACTACGGGGTGGTGCTCCAGGACCCGGAGGGGAACGAGTTCTGCGTGGTCTGAGCCGGGGGGCGCGCTAGCGCTCGGCGGGTTCCGGCTCGGGGGTCGAGCCCGGCTCCGGTTCCGGTTCCGGGTCGGGCTTCGGTTCCGGGGTGAGCAGCGTGACCAGGACCAGCAGGACCGCGCCCGCGCTGATCAGCACGTCGGCCACGTTGAACGTCGCGAACCAGCCGGTGTGGAAGTAGTCGGTGACCGCGCCGTCGAACGCCCGGTCCACCAGGTTCCCGACCGCGCCGCCCAGCACCAGCGCCAGCGCGACCCGGCCCCAGCGCGGGGTGGTCGGGGCGGTGCGGTGGGCGTACAGGGCCACGCCGAGGGTGATCAGCGCCGTCACCACCGTCACGACCCACGCGGGCAGCGACGAGCCCAGGCTGAACGCCACGCCCTCGTTGTGGAGCAGGCGCAGCTGGAGCGGGCCCAGGTCGACCGGGCCGTCGAGCAGGTTCCGCTCGGCCAGGACCTTGGCCGCCAGGTCCACGACCGCGCCCACCGCCGCGATCGTGAACAGCGCCGCGCGGCCGGTGGGGCGGGTGGTCTTCGCGTCGAGCTGCACCGGGGCCTCCCACCGGTCGGGGTACTGGGCGCGACAGTACAGCCCGCTTGGACAGCGCCGGGCCGGGACAGCGCCGGGTCAGGACAGCGCCGGGTCAGGACGCCGCCGGGCCCCGACCCCCGCGGGGCCAGGGCCACCGGCCTACCGGGTCGCCGCGCCGCGCGCCACGAGCAGCGCGATCACCACCAGCACCGCCGCCAGCCCGAGCAGGCCGAAGCCCAGGGTGCTCACCGTCGCGATCGCCCCGACCAGCAGCGGGCCGCCCGCGTCGCCCAGCTCGCGCCCGACCTCGGCCGCGCCCATGGTCTGCCCGACCCGCTCCTGCGGGGTGTGCGCGGCCAGGTGGGCGAACCCGATCGGCGTCGCCAGGCCGGTGCCCGCGCCGATCGCCAGCGCGGCCACCACCAGGCCGACCGCGCCGGGCAGCGTCGCCGCCGCCACCGCGCCCGCCGCGGCCACCACCAGGCCACCCGCCATGCCCGCCACGTCCCCGACCCGGCCCGCGTCGCGCCACCGCCCGGCCCACGGCTGCACCAGCGCCGCCGTGGCCGCCAGGAGCGACACCACCGCGCCGGTCGCCAGCGGGCCCAGGTCGGCGCCCGCCACGGGCAGGAAGCCGACGCCCACCGCGAGCACCGCCGTCGCGCCCGCCAGGGTCGCGGTGGGGCGCAGGAACGACCCGGAGCCCAGCCGCCTTGCCAGGTCCAGCACGGTCTGCCTGGTCCGGGGCAGCGGCGGCACGGTCGGCACCGCCACCAGCGCCCACGCCCCGACGGCCAGCGCCAGCCCGGCCAGCACGCCGAACAGCAGCGGGTGGCCGCCCAGGTGGATCAGCACGCCGCCCAGCACCGGGCCGAGCGTGTAGCCGAGGCCCTTCCACGCCCCGTACCCGCCGAACACCCGCCCGTGCCTGGCCTGCGGGGACAGCCTGGCCACCAGCGCGCTCGCCGCCGGGGAGAACGCCGCCGCCGCCGCGCCCTGCCCGAGGCGGGCCAGGCCGACCAGCGCCGGGTTGCCCGCGAGCACGAACGCGGCCGAGGCCGCGGCGAACGCCAGCAGGCCGCCCAGCAGCACCGGGCGCGGGCCGATGCGGTCGGTGAGCGCGCCGAACACCGGTTTGAGGACCACCTCGGCCCCGTCGTAGACGGCGAGCAGCAGGCCGAGCGCGAGCAGCGACGCGGCGCCGCCGGTGTAGTCGCCGAGGCTCGCGGCGATGCTGTGCGCGCCGAAGGCGGTGACGAAACCCGCCGCGTACAGGGGGAGCAGGCGGGCGCGCGGGGAGTCGGGGGAGTCGGTCACGTCGGCGCTCACATCTGGTGCAGCGCTCGGAAGACGCGGTCCGTGTAGTCGGCCAGCCGCTCGGCGCAGTGCGCCAGCCGCCGGTCCGCCTCGGCGGCGTCGGGCGAGCCGAACAGGTCGCGCACCCGCACGTCCCGGTGCCAGCGCCGCAGCCGCTCCAGGCTCTGCTCCTCCTCCTCCAGCTCCGCCATGGTGAACTTGCCGTTGCGGATCTCCTTGTCGATCTCCGCGTCGAACTTGCCGCAGTCGGCCAGGAACTCGGCCCACTCCTCGGCCCGCTCGGCGGTGAACATCGCCTCCAGCCGCGCGGAGTCGGTCTCGGCGCGCCCGGTGGCGTCCAGCACGAGCACCTCGCCCTCACCGCGCTCGGCCAGCTCGACCACGCGGGCGACCCCGTCCGCGAACACCGGCGCGTCGGGCACGACCCACGCGCCCTGCCCGAGCGAGAGGGCCCCGATCCGCCGCAGCTCCCGCCACACCGCGACCCGGTGCCTGCTCGGCGTCGCGGGCACCTGGACGACGAGCACCAGCCAAGACGTGCGTTGATCCGTCACAGAGGTCAATGTAGCAGCCGTTACAAATAGGGCGGTGATGAAGTTCGGGCGGCAATTGTGGGAAACCTGGGGAAACGCGCTGGACCGCGACCCGATCCCCAGGCGGATCGGGTCGCGGTCGTCCACGGGATTCAGGCGACGACGAGGGTGGCGGTGCTCGTCGCGGAGGAGATCCCGCTGCCGAGCAGGCAGGAGATCACGTCCAGCGACACCGCCGTGACGACCAGCGTCGCGGACGCCCCGTCGAACTTCCCGGCGGTGATCAGACCGGTGAAGGTCGACACCTGCTGGCCCCCGACCGTCACCGTGGTGCGGGTGTACTCGAAGAAGCTGACCTCGTTGGTGTTCCACACCACGAACAGCGTGCCCGACAGCGAGCCGGGGATGGTGAGCAGGCAGGACAGGGTCGCGGTCTCGGTGTTGTCGATCTGCGCGCTCGTGACGGCCGGGTCGGGCACGGACGTGCAGCTCAGGTTCAGGTCCTCGTCGATGGTCGTCGAGGCCGGGGTGAGGCTGATGGGCGGGGTGTAGGTGGTGACGCCGGTGCCGAGGAGGCAGCTCGCGTCGCCCGGAGCGGCCTGGGCCGGGGCGGAGAACAGCAGCAGCGACGTGAGCGTGGCGGCGAGGGCCGCGAGGAGGCGAGTTCTCATGCCCCTAACTCCAGCCCCCGCAAACCCCCGGCGGCAATTGCCGTCGCACCACCGGGGAGCGCTTCCACACCTGTGTCCGAATGATTCCCGGTCGCGCCGGGGAAGTGGATCGGTGGGCTGGGCCGGTCGGGTGGGTCAACCGGTAACACGACAACCCGACCGGGAAGTTCTGCAAGGGGAAACGGGAGCGGAGGAAAAATCCGCCCGTGACGGCCGCGCGGCGGGAGGTCCCCGCCGCGCGGCCCGCCTCACGGGTGCAGCAGCCCCGCCGGTTTGCTCAGCACGGTCAGCACCGTGTCCAGCCCGGTCAGCCGCAGCATCTTGTGCACCGGCGGCGGCGGCCCGACCAGGCTGAACGCCGCCTGCTCCGCCTCCGCCCGCTCGTGCGCCCCGATGAACACGGTCAGCCCGCTGGAGTCGCAGAACGCCAGCGAGCTCAGGTCCAGCACCAGGTGGTGCCCGCTCCCCAGCGGCACCCCGGCGATCGCCTCCCGCAGCCGCGACGCGCTGCGGTGGTCCAGCTCCCCGGTCGCGGTCACCACGTGCCTGGTCGCGGTGGTCGTCCTGGTGATCGTCAGGTCGCTCACGCCGGTCCCACCCCGAACGCGAGCACCGCAGCGTCGTCCTTGCCGCCGCTGCCCGCCAACCGCTCGGCCAGCTCGTCCACCACGTCCCGCGCCGACCCCGGCCGCACCCCGTCGAGCAGGTCGTCGCCGAGCCCGTCGGTGTGCAGCACGAGCACGTCGCCCACCGCGAGCCGCGCGGTGCGGCGGGTGAACCTCGGCGCGGCCAGCAGCCCCACCAGCTGCGCGCCGGGCGTGTGCAGCACCTCCACGGCGCCGTCCGCGCGCACCACCAGCGCGGGCGGGTGCCCGCCGCTGGCCAGCGCCAGCGCGAACCCGTCGTCCACGGGCCGCAGCACGCCCACCACGGCCGTGCAGAACTCCGGAACCCCGTCGCGCTGCCCGCGCAGCACCTCGTTCAGCCTGCCCAGCGCCGCCGACGGCCCGGACTCGGTGATCGCGGCCCCGCGCAGCGCGTACCGGGCCACCGAGGTCAGCTCGGCCGCCGCCGGTCCGCGCCCGCTCACGTCGCCGACGAAGAACCCCAGCCGGTCCCCGCCGCACAGCGGGTACACGTCGTAGAAGTCGCCGCCGACCTCGTCGGAGTTCGCCGCCCGGTAGTGCGCGGCCACCTCCAGACCCGGCAGCGACGGCAGGGTCGGCGGCAGCAGGGTGCGGCGCAGCGCCTCGGTGAGCCTGCGGTGCTGCTCCCGGTCCCGCTCGGCCTCCTGCCTGGCCCGCACCAGCTCCCGCTCGTACGAGCGCCGCTCCCGCGCGTCGAACACGGTCAGCCGGATCAGCTGCTGCTGCCCGTCCGAGCCGTTCTTGACCTGCGCGGTCACCAGCACCGGCAGCCGCTGCCCGTCGGCGGCGACCAGGTCCAGCGCGATCTCCCGCGCCTGCCCGTGCATCCGCAGCATCGGCGCGTAGTGCGTCTCGTGGTACAGCTTGCCGCCCACGGTCAGCAGGTCCACCAGGTACCGGCGGCCCACCAGCTCCTCGCGCCGGTAGCCGAGCCAGTCCAGCAGCGTCGAGTTGACCTTGGCTATCTCGCCGTCCAGCAGCGTGGACAGGTACCCGCACGGCGCGCGGTCGTACAGGTCCTCGACGCTGTCCTCCAGCAGCGCGGAGAACGCGACGGCGGCGTCCTCGCCGTCCACGTCCGGCGCCACGCGCTGGTCGGAGGGTCTGGTCACGGCTTGCTCCTCCCCGGCTGCTCGGCCAGGAATCCGCGGATGGCGTCGGTGGTCGCCTCGGGGGCGCTGAGGTTCGGGCAGTGCCCGGTGGCGTCGAGCAGCACCATGCGCGCGCCGGGGATCGAGTCGCGCACGTACGCGCCGATGCGCTGCCCGGCGATCACGTCGTTGCGGCACTGCAGGACCAGGGTGGGCACCGACACGCCGGGCAGGTCGGCCCGGTTGTCGGAGGTGAAGGTGACCCGCGCGAAGTGCCTGGCGATCGACGGGTCGGTGCGGCAGAAGCTCTCGGTCAGCTCCTCGCCCAGCTCCGGGCGCTCCGGGACGCCCATGATCGCCGGGGCCATGGCGGCGGACCAGCCGAGGTAGTTGCTGTCCAGGGACTCGAGGAGCTCCTCGATGTCCGCCGGGCTGAACCCGCCCCGGTAGTCGCCGTCGTCCACGTAGCGCGGCGACGGGCACACCAGCACCAGCGCGCCGAAGCGGGACGGGTCGCGGTTGGCGGCCAGCACGCCGATCATGGCGCTGACCGAGTGGCCGACGAACACCGCGTCGCGCAGGTCCAGCTCCGCCAGGACCTCCAGCACGTCGGAGGCGTACCCCTCTAACGAGTCGTACTTGTCGCGCCGGTACGCGGTCAGGTCCGACCTGCCCGCGCCGACGTGGTCGAACAGCACCACGGGGTGCTCGGCCTCGAACGCGGGGGTGACCAGGCGCCACATGTTCTGGTCGCAGCCGAAGCCGTGGGAGAAGACCACTGGCCGACCGGTCGGCGAGCCGGTGACCAGCACGTTGTTCCTGCTGCGGATGTTCATGAGCGGGAAGTATCTCATTGCGCCGTTCGCTTGGGACGACATCACTCGATCGTCCTAACATCGGCACGAACGGGTAGATCCTTGAGGGGCTAGGGGGTTTCTTGGTCACGGGGAATCATTCCCAGGTGGGGCATCCCCCGCACGGGTGGGTGAAGTGCGGTCTGGAAAAGGGGGTGCTCGCCCGAACGAGTGGTCCTACCGGTGCTCCCCGGCCTCCCGGATCGCCACGATGATGACCGGGTGGACGAGGTCGAGGTGGTCGTCGCGCACCACGAGCGCGCGACGTTGCGGGTGGGCGGGGTGTTCCTGGACGGCGACGAGGTCACCGGTGTGCTCGACTGGTCCGAGGCCGCCGGGGGAGACGCAGCCTACGACCTGGCCTCGCTGACGCTCGGGCACCCGGAGCGCCTCGGCGACCTCGTCGCGGGGCACGGCGGGAGCTCGCGGTGCTCAACGGCCTGCGCTGATCCACCCGCGCTGATCCACCCGCGCTGATCCACCCGCGCCGACCCGCGCGGGGCGGTCCCACGGCCCAGGGGGACCGCCCGGCGCGAGCGGTCAGCCCGTCGCCACCGCGAACACGTGCAGCCCGTCGTCCACCGGCAGCACCACCGCCGCGATCCGCTTCCCCTCCGGCGCGGTGTACGTCCGCGTCGCGAAGATGTGCGTCGCCACCGACTCCTTCCCGCCGCCCGACTGGTTCCGGTACGGCGTCGTCGCCACCACCACGTTCCCGTACGCGGGCGCCGACCCGCCGCCGCCGAGCGTCCAGTCGCTGAAGCCGAGCTGCGTCGTCGCGGTGGACCCGTCGGTGAACTCGACCACCGCGTCCTCGGCCCGCTGCCCGTTCGTCGCCGACCCGACGAACGCCAGCCGCGTCCCCTCGGCGGTGATCCGCTGCCCGTCCGCCACCGCGTTGTCCGGCAGCCCGGCGGGGGAGTCCGGCCAGGCGAACGCCAGGCCGTCGACCGATCCCGTCCCGCCCGCGACCAACCCGGCCGCCGCGAGCGCCTGCCGCGAGTAGCTGTACCCGCCGCCGTCGAAGTCCGCCGCTCCGGTCGCGTCGTCGGAGATCCCGGCGTTGTCCACGGCCGCCAGCATCGAGTCCTCCGGCGCGACCTTCACCACCAGCGGCAGCTCCACCGGCTCCGCGCCCGCCACCAGCACCGTCACCGAAGCCGGGTGGAAGCCCTGTGCGGCGTCCGGCGCGGCCGTCACGGTGAACTCGGCCGGATCGGACCCCGTCACCGGCCCGAACTCCAGTCCCGGCGGCCCGGACACCTCGTAGCGCACCTTGGGATCGCCGTCGTACAGCCGGGTCTTGACGATCGTCACCGCCAGCGTCCCGCCGGGCTGCACCACCGGGCTGCCCGGCTCCACCGCGAAGTGGAACGGCTGGTCGTGCCGGATCGGCTTCTCGCCCCGCCGGAACGACGGCGGCGCGTCACCGGCCCCCGTGCCCCACGAGGTCGGCGTCGTGGACAGGGTGAAGTCCAGCTTCCCGCCGCGCCGCACCAGCGAGTCGTCCACCCACGTCCTGGTGCTCGCCCGCCCGTCGACCTTCAACGCCCGCACGTACTTGGTCTGCGCCGACGCCCCCGGCGCGGTGATCCTGATGTCCCGCCCGCCGTCCCGGTGGACCACCACCGACGTGAACAGCGGCGCGGACAGCACCAGCTCCGCCCGCGACGGCACCTGCGGGTACAGGCCGAGCGCGGCGAACACGAACCACGACGACATCGCGCCCAGGTCGTCGTTGCCGGGAATCCCGCCGGGACCGGTCGTCCACAGCGTGTTCACGACCTCCCGCACGGTCTCCTGGGTCTTCGCGGGCCGGCCGGTGTAGTTGTACAGCCACGGCACGTTCAGCGACGGCTCGTTGTCCAGCTCCGACTTCGCCCCGCCGTGCTTGGACAGCGCCCAGCTCCCGTCCGCGTCGTGGAAGAAGTCGTCCAGCCGCCGGTTGACCCGCTCCGCGCCGCCCAGCGACTCCACCAGCCCGGCCACGTTGTGCGGCACCATCCAGGTGTACTGGGCGCTGCTGCCCTCCACGAACCCGGTGCCGGTGTCCGGGGTGAAGCCGGGCGCCCACTCGCCGCTCTCGTCGCGGTTGCGGACGTACCCGCCGGTGCTGTGCGCCACCGGGTCGTAGTTGTTCTGCCACCACTGGGCGCGCTCGGCGAACCGCCGCGCCGTCGCCCGGTCGCCGGTGCGCTCGGCGAGCTGGCTCAGCGCGAAGTCCGCCCCCGACACCTCCAGGGTCTCGGCCGCCCCGCCCCACGCGTTCGACACCGACGGCATGTAGCCCAGCCGCAGGTACTTGTCGAGCGAGGGCCGCTGCCCGACCGACATGACCGCCCAGCCCTCCTTGCTCAGGTCCAGCGCGGTGGGCGTGGTGGCGGCCTTGACGAGGGACTTCGTCGCGGCCCGCACGTCGAACCTCTCGCCGCCGAACGCGAGGATTCCGGCGAGGGCCTGCGCGGACGGGTCGCCGCTCATCACGTGCGTGCCGCCGGAGGCGTGCGTCCAGCGGTCCCACACGCCGCCGTTCTGCTCGGCCTGGTTGAGCAGCGACTGCGCGATGTCCGAGCCGATATCGGGTTCGAGCAGGGTGAGGAGCTGGACCTGCGAGCGGTAGACGTCCCAGCCGGAGAACGTGGCGTACTGGGCCCTCTGCCGCCCGGACACCTCGCGCGCCTCGCCGTCGAAGCCCGCGTACCGGCCGTCGACGTCGCTGAACACGTTGGGGTGCAGCAGGGAGTGGTACAGCGCGGTGTAGAACTTGGTGCGGTCGGCGTCCGAGCCGCCACCCACCTCGATCTTGCGCAGCTGGTCCTGCCAGGCGCGGTAGGCGTCGTCGCGCAGGTCCTCGAACGGCCTGCCGGTGTTCTCCGCGCGCAGGTTGCGCACCGCGCCGTCCTGGCTGACGTACGAGATCCCCACCCGCACGCCGACCGTCGAGCCGGGCTCGAACCCCAGGTACGCGCCGGAGCCCTTGCCCAGCACCGGCCAGCCGTTCGTGCCGTAGGTGGTGCCGCCGCGCGCCGAGGTCGAACCGGGGGTCACGGCCGCGTCGGTCCAGGTGCCGACGCTGGTGAACGGGCGGTCGAACTCCAGGGCGAAGTGCAGGGTGTAGTAGCTGCGCCGCCCGGCCTGGTTGAGGTAGCCGCAGAAGTTGCCGCTGGTCACCGACCCGGTCACGGTGCGCTCGGCCGCGTCCACGGTCGTGCTCGCGTCGCTGCTGCCCACCTGCGACTTGGCGGTGTTCACCAGCACCGTGGCCGGTTTGCCCGCCGGGAAGGTGAAGCGGCCCGCGCCGGTGCGGGTGGTCGCGGTCAGCTCCACCTGCGCGCCGGACTTCAGCCGCACGTCGTAGCGGCCGGGCTTGGCGGTCTCGTCGGCGTGCGCGAAGTCGCTGGCGTAGAGAGCGTCGGTGGCGTCCGAGGCCGGGCTGGTGGCGACCTCGCCGACGTGCGGGAAGAGCGGCACGTCCCCCGAGCCGCCCGCGCAGCCGGTGCCGGACATGTGGGTGAGGCTGAAGCCGCGCAGGCGGGTCGCGTCGTGCCGGTAGCCGCCGGGCGCGGCGGCGCGCAGGGTGTTGCCGCGCGTGCCCTCGGGGCTGAAGGAGAACATGCCGAACGGCAGCACTGCGCCGGGGAAGGTGTTGCCCAGGTTGGTGGTGCCGATCAGCGGGTCGACGTGGGCTGCGGGGTCGGGGACGACCAGGGGTGCGGGCTGGGCGGCGACCGGGGTCGCCATCGTGGCGGTGAGGACCGCCGCGAGCGCGGTGACCAGTGCTCCTCGTGGGTGCATGGTCCCCGAAAGTACTGAGAGTGCGCGGACGCTCCCAGAGCGTGAGCGGGTTCTGTCGCCAACCGGACAGGTGACGCGCGCGGGTCGGACCCGCTCGGGGCAGCCGGTCGGCGGCCGTGCGCGGGACCGGCCCGCGCGGACGGCGGTTCGGGGGTTCTTGCGCTCCCGTGCAACCCGGGGCGGGACCGGGGCCCTATCTGAAGATCATGAGAACCCTGAAGCTCTCCGCCGCCACCGGGCTGGCCGTGCTGCTGGGCGCCGGGCTGGCGGGCGGCGTCGCGCTGGCGCAGCCGTCGTCGACGGCCCCCGTGGCCACCCCCGGCTCGACGGCCCCCGCGTCGACGCCCGCCTCCACCCCGGCGGCCACCCCCGGCTCGACGCCCGCGCCCGCCGGGCACACCGTCACGCCGTGGGTGTCCTCGAACATCCGCGAGTGCCAGGGCACGTCCTGCGACGTGGTGGGCCGGACCACCGCCGACCAGGAGCTGCCCGCCCACTGCTGGACGCGCGGTCAGACGATCACCGACTACGGCATCACCAACGACATCTGGGTCGCGGTCGGCTTCGGCGCCTCCGGCAGGCGCCACTACGTCAGCGCCGTCTACCTGAGCGGCGACGAGCGCGGCGACCTGCCCGCCGACCTGACCTGCGGGCCGATCCAGGTGTGGCCGCCCAGCGCCACCCCGTCGCCGACGCGCGGCACCGTGGTCCCGCCCGCGTCGTCCAGCGCGGTCCCGGAGCCGACCAGCACCGCCCCGGCGCAGCCGGGCTCCACCCAGGTGCGGCCCGAGCCGACCAGCACCGCCCCGGCGCAGCCCACCCCGGCCGGCTGATCCCGCCCGGCTGACGAGGGGGCGGCGGGACTACCCGGTCCCGCCGCCCCACCGCCACGGCCCACCCGCCAGGAACTCCTCCAGCACCGCCGCGTGCGCGCCGGGCAGCAGCGACTTGTCCCGCGCCCAGCCGTCGTCGTGGTACGTCGCCAGGTGCCGCTCCGCCGCGTCGCACACCAGCGTCACCACCCGCCCGCCCCCGCGCTCGCGCAACCGCGCCACCAGGTGCAGCGCGCCCCACAGGTTCGTCCCGGTCGAGCCGCCCACCGCCAGCCCGGTCCGCGCCCTGACCAGCCGCGCCCCGGCCACCGACGCCGCGTCCGGCACCGGGATCACCAGGTCCGCCACCCCCGGCAGGAACCCCGGCCCCATCGCGGGCCGCCCGATGCCCTCGATCCGCGACGGCATCCCGGTCGCGTAGTCGGGCGCGCCGGTCACCCAGCCGGGGAAGTGCGCCGAGTGCTCCGGGTCCACCACCGCCAGGCCCGTGCGCAGCCCGCGCTCCCGCACGTGCCTGCCCAGCGACGCCGACGTGGCCCCCGTGCCCGCGCCGACCACCACCCAGTCCGGCTCGCCCACCTGCGCGAACAGCTCGCCCGCCAGGTCGTCCCCGCGCCAGTCGACCACCCGCGCCGCGTTCGACTGCTGGTCCAGGTGGTGCCCGCCCAGCTCGGCGGCGAGCCTGCGCGCCTCCTCGTGCACCCCGGCGGGCGGGGTGAAGAAGCGCGGGGTGAAACCGGTGACCCGCCGGTGGCGGCCGGGCACGACCACGACGTGCCGCACGCCCAGCAGTCGGGCGAAGTGCGCCTGGGCGAGCGCCCCGGTGCCGCCGGTCGCCTCGACCGCCACCCCGGACTCGGTGAGCTGCCCGGAGGCGATGGCGTGCCGGAACAGCGCGCGGGCCGAGCGGTGCTTCAGGGTGCCGGTGGGGTGCGCGGACTCGTCCTTGAGCAGCAGCTCGACGCCCCAACCGGCGGGCAGGTCGAAGCGCAGCACCGGGGTCGGCGCGGCGGCCAGGCGCTCGGCGTCGAGCAGGGCCAGCGCCCGCGACGCCCACCGGTCGGAACCCACACCACCGGGTCTACCACGGGGAGGGCGCGGGGGAGGGGCGCTTCGGACCGGCTAGTCCGCCGTTTCGCCCACGGCGATCGCGAAGATGCCGGGCACCGCGGCGAACGCCTCGCGCGCGCACCCCACCAGCTCCGCCCTGCCCGGCGACCCCGGCAGCGCCGCCCAGCGCTCCTGCGCCCGCTGGAACGCCGCCACCAGCACGTCCACCGCCAGCCGCAGCCGCAGGTCGTCCGGGGTCAGACCGGTGCGGCCGTGCAGGACCTCCAGCGCGGCCAGGCTCGTGCGGTCGCAGAAGTACAGGCCGTGCGCGTCCATCGACGGGGTGCGGGCGGCCAGCTGCCTGCTCAGCAGGAGCCGGTCGGCCCAGCCGTCGTCCGGCATGTCCTCCAGGGTGGCGAGGAGGGCCTCCTGCAGCAGGTCCACGACCTTCCCGCGCCCCTCGTCCCGCGCCAGGCGGTCGAGGAACGCGCGCCACATGTCGTGGGCGGGCGCCGTGGCCACGTCCTCCTTGCTGGCGAAGTACCGGAAGAACGTCCGCTTGGACACCTCGACGCGCTCGCACAGCTCGTCCAGGGTCGTCGCCGCGAAGCCCCGGTCGGTGAACATCTCCAGCGCGGTCGCGATCAGCGCCTCGCGGGTGCGGTGCTTCTTGCGCTCGCGCAGCGTCTCCACGCGGCGAGTCTAAGGCGCGGGCCGGGCGCGCTCGGTGAGCCCCTCGGAGGCTTGTGCCACTAGGTGGCATTTTTCCGCTAGGGTCGGTCGCGACCCCGCCCCCTCCCGAGGAGGACCCGAAGTGCGCGCACTGCTCGTCGACCACTCCGTCCCGCGCCACCTGCGCCAGGGGCAGGCCCCCGACCCCGTGCCCACGCCCGGCCAGGCGCTCGTGCGGGTCGTCGCGACCTCCCTCAACCCCGGCGAGCTGGCCGGTCTCGCCGACCTGCCGGGCGGCGCCGTGCCCGGCTGGGACGCGGCGGGCGTCGTCGTCCGCGCCGCCGAGGACGGCTCCGGACCCGCCGAGGGCACGCCCGTGGTCACCCTCGGGCTCGCCGGGGCCTGGGCCGAGCTGCGCGCCGTCGACACCGCCCACCTCGGCCCCGTCCCCGAGGGCGCGGACCTCGGCCCCGTCGCCACCGTCCCGGTCGCGGCGGGCAGCGCCCTGCGCGCGCTGCACCGCCTCGGCCCGCTGCTGGCCCGCCGGGTGCTGGTCACCGGCGCGACCGGCGGCGTCGGCCGCTACGCCCTCCAGCTCGCCCGCCGCGCGGGCGCGCACGTCGTCGCGGCCACCTCGGACCCGGCCGCGCACGCCGAGGGGCTGCGCGCGCTCGGCGCCCACGAGGTGGTCGGCCCCGACCTGGCCACCGGGCCGGTGCACGGCGTCGTGGAACTGGTCGGCGGACCAGCGCTGGTGGCCGCGCACGCCCTGCTCCGGCCCGGCGGCACGCTCGTCTCGGTCGGCCGGGCCTCCGGCGGCCAGTCGGTGTTCGACGGCGCGGCCTTCGAGGGGACCTTCCAGCCGGACCGGGTCATCGCGACCTTCTTCCTGCCCGCCAGCGGCCCCGGACTCGACGAGGACCTGGGCTGGCTGGCCGCGCGGGTCGCGTCGGGCGAGCTGGACGCGGGCGTGGCCTGGCGCGGCTCGTGGGCGCGGGCGGACGAGGCTGTTGCGGGCCTGCTGGACGGGCGGCTGCGCGGCAAGGCCGTGCTGGAGGTCGACTAGCCCCCGCCGCCCCCGGGGAAACCGTTGTGCCGCAGGGGGTCCACCGCCCTGCGGCGCGCTCGGTCGCGCGCTCGTCCGGGCGTCGGGCGGCCGAACCGGACACCACCACGTCCCGGAAGTCCACCCCGGTCACCGCCTGGTTCGCCGGAATCACCCCGGTTCGTCGTTCTCACCCCCAGGCGGTGTCGCAGCGTGATCGAAGCCTTCCCCCTAAGTGGTGATGCTCGCTGGTTTTATCGGGCGGATGACCACCGTTTCGGTCATGTCCTCCGCCGGTAGGGTGAACCCGTTGCAGCACAAGGCAACCTGCGCGAGTGGTGTTCCACTTCGGACAGAACCGGCGGCCCGGCCGACTGCTAGTTTCCCGGCAGCACAGCAATTCCAGACCGGGAGAATCATCATGAAGCGCATCGCGGCCACCGCGCTCGGCGCGGCCGTGCTCACCGCTCTCACCGCCTTCGGCGCCCCCGCGGCCCAGGCGGCCGACCACGACATCGTCGTCGTCTTCTCCACCGAGTTCCAGAACCTGCGCGTGTACGAGATCCCCGAGACCACCAAGTGCTACTCGCTGCCCCTCGGCGCGCACGTGCTGTCCAACCTCACCACCAAGAACGTGGCCATCTACGCCGACCCGTTCTGCTTCACCCTCTCGCTCAGCGTCGCCCCCAACTCGGGCTCGCACGTCACGCCCATCGCGGGCAGCTTCCGCGTCTGACCGGCGCGAGCACCGCACCGAGCACACCGAAAGGGCGGCAGTGTCCGTTGATCTCGTCGTGGTGGGGGTCGGCTACGTCGGCCTCCCCCTCGCCGCCGCGGCAGGCGCGGCGGGGTTGACCGTCGTCGGCCTCGACACCTCGGCCACCGTCGTCGACGGGCTCACCGCGGGCCGCTCGCACGTCCCCGACGTCCACGACGCGCGACTGGCGGCCATGCTCGACGCCGGGTTCACCGCCACCACCGACCCCTCGGTGATCGCGACCGCCGACACCGTCGTCCTCTGCGTCCCCACCGGCCTCGGCGTCGACGGCAGGCCCGACCTGGGCGCCGTGCGCGCCGCCTCGCGGACCGTCGCCGACCACCTCACGCCCGGAACCCTGGTGGTGCTGGAGTCCACCAGCTTCCCCGGCACCACCGACGAGGTCGTCCGGCCGATCCTGGAGAGCGCCGGCCTGGTCGCGGGCGAGGACTTCCCGCTCGCGTTCTCCCCCGAGCGCGTCGACCCCGGCAACCGCCGCTACGGCATCACCAACACCCCCAAGGTCGTCAGCGGCCACACCCCGTTGTGCGCCAAGCACTGCGCCGCGTTCTACGGCCGGTTCGTCGACACCCTCGTGGTCGCCAGGGGCACCCGCGAGGCCGAGATGGCCAAGCTGCTGGAGAACACCTACCGGTACGTGAACATCGCGCTGGTCAACGAGATCACCGTGTTCTGCGAGCGGCTCGGCCTCGACGTGTGGGACGTGCTGCACTGCGCGGCCAGCAAGCCGTTCGGGTTCATGCCGTTCTCGCCCAGCGCGGGCGTCGGCGGCCACTGCATCCCCGTCGACCCGCTCTACCTGCTCGACCTGGCCCGCCGCGAGGGCGCGGGCCTGAGCCTGGTGGAGGCCGCGCTGCGCGTCGACGCCTCCATGCCCGGCTATGTCGTGGACCGCGTCGAGCGGATGCTCGCAGGCCACGGCAAGCCGCTCGACGGCGCGCACGTCCTGCTCCTGGGCACCGGCTACAAGCCGGACGTGCCCGACACCCGCGAGTCGGCGGCCCCGAAGGTCGCCGCCCGCCTGCACGCGCGCGGGGCCGCGGTGTCCTACCACGACCCGCTCGCCGCACCACTGCCGGAACTCGGGCCACCCGTGCCCGACCTGGACTCCGCCGTGCGCGACGCGGACCTCGTGGTCCTGCTCGTCGCCCACGGCGGGTACGAGCTCGGCCGTCTGGCCAGGAGGGCGCGCCTCCTGCTGGACGTCACCGGCCGAGTGCCGGGCATCGCGGTCCAGCGCCTCTAGGACCGCGCCGCCCGGCGTCAGCGCGCCACGCACCACACCGACTACGAGAAGTGGGAAGCACATGTCCACTGGCATCATGCAGGAGCGCCTCGAGCGCCGCTTCGACATGTGGGACAGCAACCACAACGGCCTCAACGAGCGGTCCGACTACGAGACCGAGGCGAACAACATCCTGCGCGCCTTCGGCGAGGACGCCTCTACCCCGCAGGGCAAGGCCCTCATCAGCTCCTTCACCGCGATGTTCGAGTACTTCGCGGAGAAGGCGGGCGTCGGCCCGCACGGCGCGATGAACAAGCAGCAGTTCATGCAGGTCGTCGAGGCCGAGGTCTTCGAGGGCGGCGACGCGGGCTTCAGCCGCGCGGTCCGGCCCACCATCCAGGCGATCATGAACCTGATCGACACCGACGGCGACGGCCAGATCAACCCGGTCGAGTTCGAGAAGTACCTGAGGGTCATCGGCGTGGACGACATGTCCGCGCAGGAGGCCTTCGCGCAGATCGACACCGACGGCAACGGGATGCTGTCGATCGACGAGCTGGTGGACGCCGTGCGCGCGTACCACTTCGGCACCCTGGACGTGCCGCTGCTGGGCCGCTGAACCGGGCCCGCTGTCCGGCCTGAGCCGGTAGGAGAGCCCTCGGCGCATGCCGGGGGCTTTTCCGCGTCCCCGGCGGCTCCGGGCGCCGGCCACGGGCGCCGGTCGTGGGTGCCGACCGTCCGCGGAACCGTTGCCGGGCAAGGAAGAACCCGCCCCCGCGTTGCCGCGCGGGAGCGGGTCGAAGTTCCCCGTGTGCGGGCTCAGACCATGCGCACCGCCTCCGGCGCCTGGCTGAACAGGACGCCCACCTCGGGCTTGAGGCCCAGGTCCGCGCCCGTGCGCACCTCCGCCGCGTTGATCAGGATGTTGTAGTGGTTCGGGTGGTGGCAGGCGTCGAAGCCGAGCACCCGGCCGACCAGCTCGCCGCCGATCCACACCTCGTCGCCCCGGTCGAGCACGCCCGCGTCCTCGATCTCCACGAACCCGAGGAACCCGACCCGGTCGACCCGCGCGCCCGCCGAGGTCTCCGCGTGGTCGGTGGTGACCAGCTCGTGCACCTCGCCGCGCCGCACGCACCGGCTCGCGAACGGCTCCAGGCTCATGCCCCGGTCGTCCCTCCGGTGCACCAGCACCTTCACCACGCTGCCGCCGACCGGCCGCTTGGGTCCGTCCTCGCGCACCGGGTCGCCCCTCCCGGCCACCCGCGCCGCCCCGTCCGGCGGTCCCGCCACCGGCACGTCCCGCTCCATCACCGAGCCTCCCGTCGGTAGACCTCGTCCACGATGGCGAGCGCGGCCAGGCCCCCGTCGGCCCAGTCCGCCCCCGCGCGCGCCGCGCGCCCGAAGTCGCGCAGCACCCCCGCGTACTCGTGCCACAGCGAGGACTTGAACCCGCTGTGCCCTTCCAGCGCGTCGGCGCGCAGCACCGTCCCGTCGGCCAGGCGCACCTCCACGTCCTTGCGCTCGCCGGGGAAGGACCAGTCCAGCTCGACCTCCACCGGCGCGCTTCCCCACAACCGCAGCAGCGCCCTGCGGTCCACGCCCGCCGCGTCCCGCTCCACCTCGGCGGAGTCGAGCCGCAGCGGTCCGACGAACAGGCGGGCCACGTCGAGCGCGTTGGGCCCGTTGTCGGCGACGCACCCGCCACCGCAGCGCGCGGCGTCCAGGTACCAGCGGTCCGCGCCGACGTGCTCCTCGATGCGCTCCAGGTACCGCACCCGCAGCCACTCGACCGGCGGTCCGCCGACGAGCTTGTCGCGCAGCGCGAGCAGGGTGCTGTTGTAGCGCCGGTGGAACGCGGTGAACAGCGCGACCCCGCCCGCCCGCGCCGCCGCGACCAGCGCGACCCCGTCCGCGAGGTCGGTGGCGAGCGGCTTCTCCACGCACACCGGCAACCCGGCCGCGACGACGTCCCGGCACACGGCGGCGTGCACGTCGTTCGGCGTGGTGACCACGACCGCGTCCAGGTCGGCGGACGCGAGCATGACCCGGTGGTCGGTGAAGGCGGGGACGGGGTGCGCGGCGAGGGCGGTCGGGTCCAGGTCGCACACGGCGGCCAGCTCGAACGCGGGGTCGTCGGCGATCGCGGCGAGGTAGAACCGCGAGATCACCCCCAACCCGACCACCCCGAGCCGCAGCGGCGCTCGGGGGCCGGGGACCCGCGCCGGGCGGGCGCCGGATTCACCCGAACCGACCGGGCTGGTCGCGCCGAACACCGAACCGGTGGAGTGCGGACCCGCGCCGCGTGCGCGAGGTGAACCGCCCACCGCTGCCACACCACCGAGCCCGGCTCGACCGACCGTGGTGCCACCGCCGAGCCCGCTCCCGTCGAGCCCGCTCCCGTCGAGCCCGCTTCCACCCAGTCCGTTCCCGCAACTCCCGGTGCTGCCCTCGCGCCCGTTCCCGTTCCCCGCCATCACCCCGCCTCCCGCAGCTCAGGCGCCTCCGCCAGCAGCTCCTCGTACAGCCGTTCCGGCACCGGGACGCCGTGCGCGCGGCGCCACGCGGCCCGTTCGCCCTCGTGCCAGCCGGGGTACACCACGGGGTCCGCGCCGGGCAGCGGCGGGCAGGCCAGGAGGGCGGTGAACAGCCCGGCCGCGTCACCGGCGAAGCCGCCGCGCAGGGCGTCCGGGGCGAGCACCACCGCCGTCACCCCGATCCCGTCGTCCGCGCCGCCGTCGTCCGCGCCACGGTCGCCGGTCAGCGCCTCCCGCGCCGGACCGACCGCCGCGCCCGGCACCAGCGCCGCCAGCACCTCCACCAGCAACCCCAGGCCGTACCCCTTGTAGCCGCCGGTCTCCGGGGCGCCGCCCAACCACCGCAGGTGCGCCTCGCCCCGGTCGAACGCGCCCGCGTCCGTCACCGGCAGGCCGTCGTCGTCGACCAGCCAGCCCTCCGGCACCGGCTCGCCCGCCCGCGCCGCCTGCCGCACCCGCCCGGTCGGCACCACGGTCGTGCTCATGTCCAGCACGAACGGGTGGCCGTCGCCCGCCGGGCAGGCCAGGGCCAGCGGGTTGGTGCCCAGCATCGCCACCGCGCCGCCCGGCGGCCGGGCGATCCGCTGGCCGCCGCAGTTCGACACCACCAGCCCGACCATGCCCCTCCGCGCCGCCCGCGCCGCGTGGTAGCCCGCGCAGCCGAAGTGCGTCGCGTCGCGCAGCGCCACCACGCCCACCCCGTGCCGGGCCGCCCGCGCGCACGCCAGGTCCACCGCCTGCGCGGCCGACCACAGGCCCAGCGCGCGTCGCCCGTCCGCCAGCACGCTCGCGCCCAGGTCCCGCTCCACCACCAGGTCCGCGCGCGCGTCGGCGCGACCGGAGTCCAGCAGCGGCAGGTACAGCCTGCCCAGGTTCACCAGCCCGTGCGAGGTCACGCCGGTCAGGTCGCCGTGGCACAGCGCCTCGGCGGCGGTCGCCGCGCGGTCGCGCGCCAGGCCGCGCCCGGCGAACACCGACGCCACCGCGCCCAGCAGTTCCGCGTGCGGAACCACAACGGTCCCGGTCATGCTCCTCCGTCCCGCGCGAAGCGCACCACGATCCGGCGCACCACCTCGGTGAACCGGTCCAGTTCCGCGACGTCGGCGTACTCGCCCCGAGCGTGCGCGTTGTTCGTCCCCAACGACCCCGGCCCCAGCACCGCAGTGGCGGCGCCGGGCACGCCCGCGAGCCAGATCGCGTCGCAGGTGAACGCGGGCTCGTCCGCGGGCCAGCGCGGCGCGATCCCGCGCAGCAGCGGCACGTCCCGGTCCGGCAGCGCGGGCAGGCCGCGCTTGCGCCACTCCAGGGTGGTGATCGCGACCGCGTCGGCAGCGGTCCGCCCGAACGGCGGCACCCCGCCGAACCGGCGGCGGAACTCGGCCAACCCGGTCCCCAGCGCCGCCTCCACGCCCGCGCCCAGCTCCCGCGCCGACTCCGCGCTGCCGTACGACAGGTTCAGCAGCAGCTCGCCGCTCCCGTACACCCGGTTGTGCATCCGCCCGGTGTGCAGCCCCGCCACGCACAGCCGCCCGTCCGGCGCCCGCCCGGCCAGCTCGCCCGCCAGGTGCTGGGCGAGGAACCCCAGCAGCACCGTCGCGTTGTGCCCCGCCTCCGGCCGGTCGTCGACCGCGTCCTGCCCGCGCACCCGCACGCTCGCGGTCATCGCGGCGGTGCACCGGGTCAGGTAGCGCAGCCCGGTCGGCTCGCAGAAGACGTTGAGCGCGCCGTGGAAACCGGCCTCCACCAGCGGTCGGGTGCCGAACACGCCCATGGCCCCGCCCTCCTCGCCGGACACGGCCTGCACCAGCACGCCGACGTCGCGCCCCACCGCGGGCTCCTCCGCCAGCGCCGCCCGCACCCCGGCCAGCAGCGCCACGGCGGGCCCCTTGGCGTCGATCGCGCCGCGCCCGTGGAACCGCGTCCCGTCGAACCCGGCGGCCTCGAACGGGGCCACGGTGTCCAGGTGCGCGTTGAACATCACCGAGGGCTCGGCCGGGCCCAGCCGCAGCACCAGGCTCGGTTGGCGCGCCAGGAAGTCCGGGTCGCGCCGCACGGCCTCCCGCACCGCGGCGGGCACGTCCGGGCGCAGCGCCGACTCCGGCGCGGCCGGTCCCAGGAACTCGGTGCGGAACCCGATCCCGGCGGCGGCGGTCGCGTAGGCGGTCACCGCCTCCCACAGGTGGACCTCGTCGCCGGTCTCCAGGGGGCCGGCCGTCGGCAGGGACAGCAGGCGCAGCAGCAGGTCCCGGTCCTCGGCGATCACCGCAGCAGCCGGGACATCGCCCGGCCCGCCGAGACGAACGCGGCGGACGCGCCCTCGGGCAGCCCGGCCGACTCGTGCGGGCGCAGCGCCACGTGCGGCTCCAGAGACCACGCGCCCCGGTAACCCCTGGCGCGCAGCAGCTCCACGCACTCGGCGACCCGCGCGTCCCCGGTCCCCGGCTCCACGAACCGCCCGCCCACCGCGTCCTTCACGTGCACGTGCTCGACGTGCTCGGCGACCAGCGCCAGCGCCGCGAGCCCGTCGTACCCGTGCGCGACGGGGTTCCCGGTGTCGAACAGCAGCCCCAGCGCCGGACTGTCCACCTCGGACAGCATCTCGAGCGCCCGCTCCGCGCTCGTGCCCGCCCAGCCGGAGCAGTTCTCGTGCAGCAGCACCACTCCCGCGACCTCCGCGCGCACCGCCAGCTCCCGCACCCGCGACAGCGCCCGCGCCCGCCACAGCGGTTCGGCGAGCCCGTCGTCGGGGTAGGACATGATCCGCACGTACCGGGTGCCCAGCTCGGCGCACCGCCGCAGCAGCACCTCCAGCTCGGCCAGGTCCCGCTCGAACGGCCCGGTGACCGGCCGCGCCCAGTTGCCGATCCGCGAGTCCAGGCACACCGCCCGCACCCCGGCCTCGCCCAGCGCGGCCACCACGCCCGCGAACGCCTCGTCGCCCAGGTCCGCCACCGCGACGCCACCGACCGTGCGCAGCTCGATCGCCGACCAGCCCAGCTCGGCCAGCGCGGCGAGCTGACCGGGCAGGTCGGACGCGGCCTCGTCGGTGATCCCGGCGAGCGCCCCGGCTCCGACCGGGGCGGGCGGGCCGGACCCCGGCGCGCCGGCGCCGTCAGCGCCGTCAGCGCGCACCGGTCGGCGTCCTGCTCTCGGCGCGCGCCGACGGGACGACCGGCTCGGCGCTGATGTTCTTCGCCACCGACAGCAGCCGCACCACGTCGCCCGCGAACGCGAAGCCCTGCGAGTGCGGGTCGCCGGTGCCCCGGAACAGCCGGTAGGCGCGCAGCACCCACTCGGTCAGCGAGTCGTCCCGCAGCACGGTGTGCTCGCGCCGCCCGTGCCCGGTCACGGTCAGCTGCGAGTGGTCGTCGTCGCCGCTCACCGCGTAGTGGCCGACGGCCCGCCCGCGCTCGAACTCCACCGTCACCCGCCGCTCGCGCACCGGCGAGGTCAGATCGGAGCTGATCTCCGCGCGCACCCCGCTGTTGTGCCGCAGCCCCAGCCGCGCCCCGCCCATCCTGGGCACCACCACGTCGCCGAACGCCAGGTCCGAGCCCGCCGCGTGGGTGACCCGCGCGCTGCCCGCCAGCCGCAGCGCCAGGCCGACCCCGTGCGGCAGCTCCACGTCGAACGCGGTCGGGTGGCTCGGGGCGGTGAGCGAGCGTCGGAAGCGCGGCTTGTTCTGCACGATCGACACCGAGCGCGCCTCGCCCAGCTCCCCGCCGCGCACCAGCTCGGTGAGCCGGGCGGTCAGCGAGCTCATCTGCCACGGCTCGACCACGGCGATGCGCAGGCCGTGCCTGCGGCGCAGCCGGGCGATGCGCGCCAGGTCGTCGGTGTCCGAGGCCAGCGGCTTCTCCACCACCAGGTTCCGGAAGCCCAGCTCGGCGATCTCGCCGATGACCTCGGGCCGGGTGGTCGGCGGGGTGCACACGTGCACCGCGGTGCGCGCCGGGTCGAGCAGCTTGGCGGCCTCGGCGGCGGTCGCGGTGGTCACCAGGCCCGGCCGGTCGGCGAGCACGCGGCGCGGGTCGCAGGCCACCACCGGCTCGGCGGAGAACAGGCCGGGCGCCGCGGCCCGAGCCTTCGCCAGCACCGGCAGGTGCAGCTCGGCGCCCGCCCTGCCCAACCCGATCACCAGTGTCCGCACGTCCGCCCCGTCTGCCGCAGTCCCCGCGACCCGGCGAAGAGCCGGGCCATTCGGGCGCAGACGTTCTCGACAACGGGGCTCAATTGTCAACTTAGCGCCCATTAATTGACCAGGAAGAGTGAATGAAGTGCGCTCGGGGAGTTCTTCCCCACGACTGCCCTACGCTGCGCCGCGTGCTTCGACAGCGGAGGTGGACACCCCTGCCGGTCCCATTCTTCACACAATCCGCGACTTTTTCACGATTGTGGCCGGTGACGCGGCACCACGTCGAGGACGTCGTGGAGAACGGCAAGTACTCGCACGGCCGCAAGGTGGTCGAATTGGAGCGCGCGCTCGCCGAGTACACCGGCGCGCGGCACGTGATCGGGGTGAACAGCGGCACCGACGCGCTCGTCCTGCTGCTGCGCGCCTGCGGCCTCGGCGCGGGCGACGAGGTGGTCGTCCCGGCGTTCTCCTTCGCCGCCACCGCGACCTCCGTCGTCCTCGCGGGCGGCACGCCGGTGTTCGCCGACGTCGAGCCGGACGGCTACGGCATCAGCCCAGCCTCGGTCGCCGCCGTCGCCACGCCGCGCACCCGGTTCGTCATGCCCACCCACCTGTTCCACCACACCGCCGACCTGACCGGCGTGCGCGAGGTCGCCGACCGGCTGGGCCTGGCCGTGGTCGAGGACAGCGCCGAGGCGATCGGGATGCGGTACGGCGGCAGGCACGCGGGCCTGCACGGCTTCGGCGGCGTGCTCTCCTTCTTCCCCACCAAGACCCTCGGCGCGCTCGGCGACGCGGGCGCGGTCATCACCGACGACCCCCGCGTCGCCGAGGTCGTCTCCGCGCTGCGCCACCACGGCCGCCCCGGCCCCACCGCCGACAACTTCCCGGCCATCAACACGGCCACCGCGCTGCCGGGGGTCAACAGCAAG
The DNA here is from genome assembly GCF_000023245.1 of Actinosynnema mirum DSM 43827. Lineage (GTDB taxonomy): Bacteria > Actinomycetota > Actinomycetes > Mycobacteriales > Pseudonocardiaceae > Actinosynnema > Actinosynnema mirum. Next base: position 4,499,610 of record NC_013093.1, on the reverse strand, counting down.
ATGGACGACGTCCAGGCCGCCGTCCTGCTGGCCAAGCTCGGCCGCCTGGAGCAGGACATCCGCCGCCGCGCCGAGCTGGCCGCGCGCTACACCGCCCGGCTCACCGGGGTTCCCGGCGTGCGCAAGCTCCCCGAGGTGCTCCCCAGGGCCGAGGCCGTGCGCGGGGTCGCCTACGTCTACGTCGCCGAGTTCGCCCGCCGCGACGAGCTGGCCGAGCACCTGGCCGCGCGCGGCGTCGGCACCGAGACCTACTACCCGCTGCCGCTGCACCTCCAGCCGTGCTTCGCGCACCTCGGGCACGCGCCCGGCGACTTCCCCAACGCCGAGGCCGCGTGCGCGCACGCCCTGGCGCTGCCGCTGTACCCGGACCTCGCCGAGGAGCAGGTCGACCGGGTCTGCGCCGAGATCCGCGACTTCTACGCCGCCTCGGACCTGCACCTGTCCGCGCCCGCCGCGAACCGGGGGAGCCGCCGGTGACCACCACCGCCACCATCCCGTTCTTCCCGACCGACCTGTTCGACGACGAGCGCGAGGTGCTCCTGGAGCTGCTGCACGAGGTCGCCACCGACCCCGAGCAGAAGTTCATCCTCGGCTGGCGCACCGCCGCGCTGGAGCGCGCGATCCGCGACTCGGTGGGCGCCGCCGACGCGGTGGCCTGCGGCAGCGGCACGTCCGCGCTCGTGCTGGTGCTCAAGGCGTTCGGCGTCGGCCCCGGCGACGAGGTCGTGGTCCCCGCCTACGGGTGCGCGCCGCTGGCCGCCGCGCCCGTGCTGCTCGGCGCGACCCCGGTGTTCGCCGACGTGGACCCGCGCACGCTGGTGGTCGACCCGGCCGAGGTCGAGTCGCTGATCACCGAGCGGACCAGGGTCGTGATGCCCGCGCACATGTTCTCCACCATGGCCGACATGCCCGCGCTGCGGCGGATCGCCACCACCGCGGGCGTCCGGCTGCTGGAGGACTCCGCCGTCGCCCAGGGCGGGGTGCTCGGCGGGCGCGCCGCGGGCACCTGGGGCGACGCGGGCGTCTACTCGTTCGTGCAGGTCAAGACGTTCGGGATGCCCGGCGAGGGCGGCATGGTCGTCACCGGCGACCCGGCGTTGGGCCGCGCGGTGCGGGTGCTGCGCAACCACGGGCAGGACGGCGTGCGCCGGTTCGTGCACCACACCGTGGGCTGGAACAGCCGGTTCGACGAGGTCATGGCCGCCTTCCAGCTGCACCGGCTGCCCGGCTTCCCGGAGCGGCTGGAGCGCAGGGCCCGCATCGGCGACTACTACGCCGAGCGGTTCGCGCACCTGGCCCCGCTCGGGATCACCCCGCCGCCGCCCGGCCGGGACGGGCGCTGCTTCTACGTCTACTCGCTGCTCGCCGAGCGCCGCGACGAGCTGCGCGACCACCTGCTCGCCAACGGGGTCGGCTGCCACGCCTACTACCCGGCCCCGCTGCCCCACCAGCCCGCGTTCGCCCCGCACGCCGACCGGCGCCGCGACTGGCCGAACGCCCGGCGCGGCTGCGAGCGCTCGCTCGCCATCCCGATCAACCCCCGGCTCACCGACGCCCAGGTCGAGCACGTCGCCGACCAGGTCTGCCGGTTCGCCGAGCGGCCCCGCTGAAGGAGAGAGATGCAGCAGGCAACACACGCGCTCACGGCGGGCGAGGTCGCCGCCGAGTGGGAGCGCAGGGCCGCCCGCGACGGGCTGGCCCGCGTGATGCGCGCCTCCCAGCCCACCGCGCTCGCCGAGTCCACCACCGCGCGCACCCGAGAGCTCGTCGCCGGGCACCTGGACCGGCTCGCCCCGGTCGGCTCCGCGCTGGAGATCGGCTGCGGCATGGGCAGGCTGACCCCGACCATCGCCGCGCGCGCCTCCCGCGTGCTGGCGCTGGACATGACCGGGCCGATGCTGGACCTGGCGCGCGCCGCGTGCGCCGGGCTGTCCACGGTGGACTTCCACCGCGCGCCGGTGCAGGAGATGCCGGTGCCGCGGCGGAAGTTCGACGTCGCGGTGTGCGTGTGGGTGCTCATGCACGTGCTGGACGAGGACGAGCTGGCCGAGGCGTGCCGCCGGATCGCCGCCTCCGCCCGCCACCTGGTGCTGGTCGAGTACGAGCGGGCGCACGTCCCGGTCGGCCGCTACTCGCGGCTGCGCGGCCTCGCCGACTACCTGGAGCTGCTGCCCGGCGCGCGGCTGGTGGAGCGGCGCGAGCTGGACTACGGCGGCGACCTGTCGTTCGCGGCCCTGATCGAGCTGGGGGAGCGGGCGTGAGCGGCGCGCGCGCCCGCGCCGAGGACGCGCTGGGCGCCACCCAGCCGCTCGGCACGGCGACCCAGCCCGTCGACCTGTCCGAGATCACCGCCGTCACCCCCGCCGTGGTCGACCCGCCCGCGCACCACCACCCGGCGCCAGGCAACCCGGCGCCAGGCAACCCGGCGTCAGGCGACCCGGCGCCCGGCCGGCCTGCGCACGGCCGTCCCGCGCACGACGTGACGCAGCCCGTCGGGCACCGGATCGGCTCCACCCAGCGGATGGCCGCCGTCACCGGCCGCTTCCCGCTCGCCGCCTACGCCCGGCTCGCCAAGCTCGACATCGTCGACTACTACCTCGGCGTCCTGCTGGTCTGGACGCTGCTCGCGCCCGCGCTGCGCCTGGACGGCCACGTGCTGGCCACCACCGCCGTGTTCCTGCTCGGCGAGGTGTTCGTCATCGCCGCCATGGTCGCCCTGGACGACCTCACCGGCTTCCGCGACGGCAGCGACGTCACCAACTACGGCCCGGACGACGCCAAGCGCAAGCGCGTCCGCAAGCCGCTCGTCGCGGGCACGCTCACCGAGCGCCAGGTCATCGGCTTCGCCTGGGCCACCGGCCTGGTCGGGGCCGCGCTGTGGACCGCCGCGACCCTGATGGCCCCGCACAGCCCGCCGTGGGTGGTCGTCCTGATCGTGGTCACCTACTTCTTCTCGCTCCAGTACTCCTGGGGCGTCAAGCTGAGCTACCACGGGTTCCAGGAGTTCTTCATCGCCGGGCTCGGCTGGGCCCTCGTGCTCGCCCCCTACGGGCTGGCGGTCGGCGAGGTCGACGGGTTCGCGCTCGTGCAGGCCCTGCTGTTCGGCATGGGGCCGCTGCTGTTCGGCGTCTACTCCAACACCAACGACGTCGCGGGCGACCGCTCGGTGGGCCGCCCGACCGTGGCCGCGCTGACCACCCCGAGCGGCAACGCCCTGTTCGTCATGGGCCTGACCACTGCCGAGATGGCGCTGATGGTCGTCGCGCCGGTCGTCGGCGCGCCCTGGTGGTTCCTGGCGGCGATGACGCCCACGTTCTGCCTGCGCGTGGCGCAGCTGCGGATCGGGTTCGGCCGGGGTGACGTCCTGCGCGCCCGGACGCTCGGCATCCACACCCACCGGGTCACCACCGCCGTGCTGCTCGTGGTCAACCTGGTGGTGCGGTGATGGACCTGGACCGGGACGACCTCGACGGCGACCTCGACGTCGCCGTCGTCGGCGGGGGCATCGCCGGGCTCGCCGCCGCGCACGCCGCGCGCGCCTCGGGCGGCCGGGTGCGGGTGTTCGAGGCGGCCGACCACGTCGGCGGGCGCATGTCGACGCTGCGCGTGGACGGCTTCCTCGCCGACACCGGGGCCGAGCAGCTGCCCGAGCGCGGCTACGACGCCACCTGGTCGCTGCTGGCCGAGCTGGGCGTCGACCGCGCCGACGTGCCGCTGATCGGGCGGCGGGTCGGGATGTGGCGCGGCGGCCGGGTCCGGCCCGGCGTCGCCGACGCGCTCGGGCTGCTCACCGGCGCCGGGCTGGGCCTGCGGGCGCGGCTGGACGCGCGGCGCGCGCTCGGCTCCGGCCACGACCTGGACCGGCCGGAGGACTCCGGCACGGCCACCGTCGTCGAGCACCTGGCCCGCTACCACCGGGACGTGCTGGAGTACCTGCTCCAGCCCGTGGTGTCCGGGTTCTTCGGCTGGCGGCCCGAGCGCTCGGCCGCCGGGCCCGCGCTGGCGCTGCTCGGCTCGGTCGGGACCGCGTCCACCTGGCGGGTCTACCCGGACGGCATGGACTCCCTCGCCCGCGCGCTGGCCGACCGGCTCGACGTGGAGACCTCCGCGCGGGTCAACGAGGTCGTGGCCGACCGGGACGGCGCCCGGCTGGTGGTCGGCGGCCGGGAGGTCCCGGCCCGCCGGGTCGTGCTGGCCGTGCCCGCCCCGGTCGCGCTGGACCTGCACGCCAACCCGCCCGAGCGGGAGGCGGAGTTCCTGCGGGCCTGCACGTTCACGCCGGTGGTCAAGGTCCACCTGCTGCTGGACCGGCCGCTGCCGTCCGCCGCCTACCTGGTGACCGTGCCGCGCGCGGAGAGCGACGTCGTCTCCGCCATCGCCTTCGACCACCTCAAGCACCCCGGCCGCGCCCCCGAGGGCAAGGGGCTGCTGACCGTGATCGCCAACCCGGTGCTCGCGCCCCGGCTGGCCAGGCTGCCCGACGCGGACGTCGCCGACATGCTCACCCGCGCCACCGAGAAGTTCGCGCCGGGCCTGGGCGAGGCGGTCACCGGCGCGCTGGTGCACCGGTTCCGGCACGGGCTGCCCGAGGCCACGCCGAGGGCGCTGGGCCTGCGCGCCGGGTTCGACGCCGCGCTCGGTTCGTCCACCGTGGACTACGCGGGCGACTGGGTGCTGCTCAGCCCGTGCAGCGAGGCCGCCGTCCGCACCGGCCTGCGCGCCGGGGCCCGCGCCGTCGCCAGGAGGGGTGAGCTGGTGTGAGACCGCACGACATGGGACTGCTGTTCGAGGAGTGCGCGCAGCGCGGCCACCGCACCGCCGTGGTGCTGGACCGGCCGCTGGACATCGCGCCCCACCTCGGCGCGCACCTGACCGTCCCGCTCCTCGCCGACCTGGTCGCCGAGGCGTCCGGCTGGCTGGCGGCGGCGGGCGCGCGGCCGGGGGACCGGGTCGCGATCGTCAAGCGCAACCACTGGGACTACGACCTGCTCGCCTGCGCCGCCGTCCGGATCGGGGCGATCCCGGCCCAGCTGTCCGGGCACCTGTCCGACGAGGTGCTGGAGGTCCTGCTCAAGCGGCTCGACCCGGCGGTGCTGGTCACCGACCGGGCCCTGCCGGGCAGCGGCGCGCGGACCGTGCTCGCGCTGGCCGACGACGTCGACGGCGCGCTCACCCTGGACGACGTGCGCGGCGGCGCCCGGCCCGCGCCGCACCGCCGCCACGACGACGAGCCGCTCGTGGTCAACCACACCTCCGGCACCACGGGCGTGCCGAAGCTGGTCGCGCACAGCACCCGCAGCATGGTCCTGCGGCTGGCGCGCAAGGAGGCCGTGCGCTGGCCGGTGATCGGCGTGCGGCCCGACGACGTGCTCGCCAACGCCAGCTCCTACGCGCACGCCCGCACGTTCTGCTGGACCGCCAGCGCCCTCGCGCCCGCGCCCGCGCAGATCACCGTGCTGAGCGACCCGTCGTCCGCGCCCAGGGTGCTCTCGGCGCACCCGCCGACCGTGGTGGAGGCGCTGCCCTCGGCGTACGCGCGCTGGCAGACCGTGGTGGGCGTGCCGGACAACCCGTTCCGCCGGGTCCGGCTGTACGTCAGCACCTACGACGCGGTGCACCCGCCCTCGGTGCGCCGGATGCTCAACGCCTCCCGGCAGGACCACCCGGTCTGGATGCAGGGGTGGGGCCAGACCGAGACCGGCCCGCTGACCTTCCGGTTCCTCACCCGCCGCGCCGTCACCGGCCCCCGGCCCAGCACCCGCCACCTGGGCAGGCCGCTGCCCGGCGGCGCGAAGCTGCGCGTGGTCGACCCGGAGACGTTCGAGCCGCTGCCGCGCGGCCGGGTCGGGCTGCTGCTGGCCCGCACCCCCTCGCTCGGCTCCGGCTACCTCGGCGAGGAGGAGCGCTGGCGCGCCAAGGAGGTCGACGGCTGGTGGAACACCGGCGACCTCGGCTCGATCAGCCGCACCGGGGCGGTGCGCCTGCTCGACCGGGAGGTCGACTCGACGCCGGGCGTGAGCTGCCTGAACGTCGAGGACCTGGTGGAGAACCGGCTGCCCGAGGTGGTCGAGTGCGTGCTGCTGACCCCGGCGGGCCGCCCGCCGCTGCCGGTGCTGGTCACCTCGGACGGCCTGATCGGCGAGCGCCGCTGGCGCACCGCCGTGGCCGACCTGCCCGAGCTGGCGGCCCCGGTCGTGCTCGGCTGGGACGAGGTGCCGCGCACCGGGACCGGGAAGGTGCGCAGGCTGGAACTGCTGGCCAGGCTGGACGGCCGGGTCGAGCCCGACGCGCGCGGGCGCTGGACGTGAGGCGCCGCAGGAGCGCCGCGACACCACGAGGGGAGCGGCCGTGACCGCGATCGACGCGGGGTACGTGTTCGACAACCACAGCGACCACGCCGGTGAGCAGCACCGCTGCCTGGCCGCCGCCTACGACCCGATGACCTTCGCGCGGCTGGCGCTGACCGGCGTGCGCAAGGGCTGGCGGTGCCTGGAGGTCGGCGCGGGTGGCGGCAGCGTCGCGCACTGGCTGGCCAACCGGGTCGCGCCCACCGGGTCGGTGCTGGCCACCGACATCAAGCCCGACCACGTGCCCAGCGCGCCGGGGCTGACCGTGGCCAGGCACGACGTGGTCGCCGACCCGCTGCCGGAGGGCGAGTTCGACCTGGTGCACGCGCGGCTGGTGCTGCTGCACCTGCCCGAGCGCGAGGCGGTGCTGCGCAAGCTGGTGCGCTCGCTCAAGCCGGGCGGGTGGTTGCAGCTGGACGAGTTCGACATCACCTACGGCCCGGTGCTGCTCGCGCCGAGCCCGCGCGCCGCCGCCGTGTACGGGAAGTACCTGGCTGCCAAGGAGGAGATGTTCGTGCGGGCGGGCGCGGACCCGGCCTGGGGGCGGCGCGTGGCCTCCGCGATGGCCGGGGCCGGGCTGGTCGACGTGGACCCGGCGCCCGCGCTGTTCCCGTGGCGGGCGGGCTCGCCGGGGGTGCGGCTGATCGCGCACCACACCCGGCACCTGCGCGACCAGCTCGTCGCGGCGGGCATGACGGACGGGGAGCTGGCCGAGGTCCGCGAGGTCATGGCCGACCCGGCGTTCCGGGCGACCTCGTGCGCGGTGTACTCGGTGCAGGGCAGGCGGCCCGCGTGACCGCGCTGCTGGACGCGCTGTCCTGGGCGGGCCCGGTCGACCTGCCGCTGGAGTGCGAGGCGGACGTGCAGGCCGCGTGCGGGCTCATGCACGTGCACGGGCGCGCGCTGGGCGGTCCGGCCCGGCTCGGCCTGGACTACGCCTCGGCGCTCGCGGGCGAGCTGGCCGGGCTCGCCCGGCTGGCCGTGGAGCTGTCGGTGGCGCGCGGCGGGCCGGTGCGCGGGTTCACCACATCGGTGGCGCAGGCCGGGCTGCTGGCGGTGTCCCAGTACCTCGCGGCGGCCACCGCGTCCGACGACGGCGCGCCCCCGGAGGTCCACGCGCCGGGCGGGCCGCCGTTCACCTCGGCCGAGGGCGCCGAGTTCGAGCTGGAGGCGCTGGACGCCGGGGTGTGGCTGCGGTTCTGGACCAGCGCGGGGGCCTCGCCCAGCGCGGTCGCGTCCGGCTGGCGGCCGTTCCTGCACCGCTTCGCCACCGCGTCGTGCCCGCTGCCCGCCGAGCTGCACGCGGTCGCCGCCGGGCACCCGCTGCCGGTGCTGCGCGCGCTCGCCGAGGACACCGGCATGACCCTGGTGCGGGTGGCGGAGCGCAGGCTGGCCGACCTGCCCGCGCACCGGGTCGCGGCGCTCGGCGGCGCGGCGTCGGGGCCGCTGCCCCCGGCCGTGGGCGCGCTCCCGCTGGACGGGCTGGTGGTGCTGGAGTCCTGCCGCCGGGTGCAGGGGCCGCTGGCCGGGCACCTGCTGCGGATGCTCGGGGCGTCCGTGGTGCGGCTGGAACCGCCGGGCGGCGACCCGCTGCGCTTCGTGCCGCCGGTGGTCGGGGGACCGGTCGCGCTGTCCCCGGTGTCGGGCGTCCCGGTCTCCGCGTCGCCGGTCTTCGGCGCTCCGGGCGCGGTGCCGCCGGGGTCCGCGCCGCCGGGGTCCGGGATGCCCGCCGTGTCCGCGCGGTTCCACGCCCTCAACCGGGGCAAGGGCGTCGCGTTCGCCGACCTGTCCACTCCGGACGGTCGGGAGCGGGCCCTGGAGCTGGCGCGCGGCGCGGACGTGTTCCTGCACAACTGGGGGCCGGGCAGGCAGGAGCGCTGGCGGTTGGGCGGGCGGGAGGTCGCGGCGGCGCGGCCGGGGATCGTGCACGCCCACGCCTCCGGGTGGGGCGACGAGCTGGGACCGACCCCGCCGCTGGGCACGGACTACGCGGTGCAGGCGCACGCCGGTGTGCCGCGTTCCCTGATGACGCTGGTGGACGTCTTCGGGGGTGTGGTGTGCGCCCGCGCCGTGCTGGACGGGCTGCTGCGGCGGGTGCGGTCCGGGAGCGGGCAGGTCGTGGGGTCCTCGCTGCTGTCGGCGGCGTCGCGGCTCAACGCGGTGTCCGGGCTGTCGGGCGGCGCGCCGTCCGTGCCGGTGTGCCAGGACCTCGCGGCGCTGGCGCGCGACCCGGCGTTCGCGCGGGCGGTCGAGTTCGACGGGTGCGCGCTGCCCGTCCCGCCGTGGGAGTTCCTGACGTGACCTGGGTTTCCGACACCGGGCTGGCGGTGGTGGACCTGGTGCCCGCGCGGCTGCGCGCCGAGTGGGTGCGGCTGGGGCACTGCCCGGACCGGGACCTCGGGGCGTTGCTGCGCGAGCGGGTGGCCGAGCACCCCGGCCGGGTCGCGGTCGTGGACGAGTCCGGGGAGCTGGACTACGCGGGGCTGGACCGGCGGGTGCGGGCGCTCGCGGGTTCCTTGCAGGAGCGCGGGATCGGGCCCCGGTCGGTGGTCGGGGTGCGGCTGCCCAACGGGATCGGCGCGGTCGTCGCGGAGCTGGCGGTGTCGGCGGTCGGCGCGGTCGTGCTGCCGCTGGCCGGGTCCGACGCCGAGATCGCCGCGCTCGCGGCCCGTGCCCGCGCCGCGCTGGTGCTGACCGGGGGGCTGCCCGGTGGCGGCGGCTTCCGACCGGTGGAGGTCGACCCGGAGGCGCCCGCGCGGGTGCTGGTGTCGTCCGGGTCCGAGGGCGAGCCGAAGCTGGTCGCCTACTCGCACAACGCGTTCGCGGGCGGTCGGGCGAACTACCTGCGCGCCGTGCACGGCGGCGTCCCCGAGGGCGCGCGGGACCTGGTGCTGGTGCCGCTGTCGTCGGCGTTCGGGTCGTTCGGGGCGGCGATCACGTTGTGCCGGTTCGGCGGGACGCTGGTGCTGCGCCGCCGGTTCGACGCTCGGGAGGCGTTGGAGGCGATCGCGCGGCACCGCCCGGACCACGTGTTCGGCGTGCCGACGATGCTGCGCCGCATGGCCGACCTGGCGGCTTCCTCCTCCGCCGCGGGCCACTTCTCGTCGGTGCGGGCGTTCGTGTCCAGCGGCGACGCGCTGCCGCCGTCGGTGCTGGCGCGGTGCCGCGAGGTGTTCGGGGCGGACGTGGTGTCCGTGTACGGCTCGTCGGACGGGGTCAACTGCCACACCCGCACCCCGGAGCACGGGGTGGGCCGTCCCGACCCGGCGGTGACCGACGTCCGGGTGGTGGACGGCGAGATCCGGGCGCTGGGGCCGATGACGCCGCTGAGCTACGTGGGCGCGCCGGAGCTGGACGCCCGCTACCGGACCGGGGGCGGGTGGGTGCGCACCGGCGACCTGGGGCGGTTCGACGCGGACGGGGTGCTGCACGTGGTGGGGCGCGGCAAGCGGGTGGTGCTGCGCGGCGGGTACACGATCAGCCCGGCGGAGGTGGAGCGCGAGCTGGGGGCGCACCCGGCGCTCGGGGACGTGGTGTGCGTGCCGGTGCCCGACGAGGACCTCGGGCAGCGGTTGTGCGCGTGCGTGACCGCGCGGCCCGGCGCGCCCGTGCCGGGGCTGGGGGAGCTGACCCGGTACCTGGTGGCGGAGCGCGGGGTGTCGGTGCGGAAGCTGCCGGAGTTCCTGCTGGTCCTGGACGAGCTGCCGGTGGCGCGCACCGGGAAGGTCTGCCTGCGCACGCTGGCGGCCGTGGCGGGGCGTCACCACGAGAGGGAGAGGGCATGACCACGCTGGACCCGTTGGCGGGACCCGGTTACCCGGCGCTGGTGGCGCTGGCGCGGGCCGTGGACGAGGACACCTCGGTGTCCGAGGGGTTGGTGGAGCTGGTGCGGTTGCGGTGCTCGCAGGTGAACGGGTGCGCGTACTGCCAGCGGTTGCACGGGGCGCGGGCGGTGGAGCTGGGGGAGTCCGCGGAGCGGATCGCGGCGCTGGCGGGGTGGCGGGGGAGCGCGCTGTTCGACCCGGCGGAGCGGGCGGCGCTGGAGCTGGCGGAGGCGGTGACGCTGGTGGCGGACGGGCGGGTGCCGGAGGAGGTGCTGGACGCGGCGGTGGCGGCGCACGGGGTGGCGGGGGCGCAGCAGCTGATCTGGGTGTCGCTGGTGGTCAACGCGTTCAACCGGCTGGCGGTGGGGATGCGGCTGGCGTGAGGCTTGGGGGCGTGGCCGCGACTGTGGCCGTGGCTGCGGTGTTGGCGGCGGCGGGCTGGTCGGCGCCCGGTCGGCGCGTCGCCGTGCCGCGTCACGCGAACGGCCCAGCGCCGGCTAGGCTCGGGGGATGCCGCAGATCACCGTCGAGTACTCCGCGTCCCTGACCGACGCCTTCGACCGGCGCGCGTTCGCCCTCGCGCTGCACCCCGTGCTCGCCGAGGTCGCGGGCAGCGACCTGGGGGCGTTCAAGACCCGCGCCTACCGCCTGGACGAGGCCGTGGTCGGCGACGGCTCCGGCGAGGCCATGGTGCACGTCCGCGTCGCCCTCCTCTCCGGCCGCGACGCCGCCACCAAGGCCGCGGTGTCCGACGCCGCGCTCACCGTGCTCACCGAGCACCTCGCGGGGGTCACGGGGCAGCGGGTGCAGGCGACGGTGGAGATCGCCGAACTGGACAAGGACAGCTACCGCAAGCAGGTCGTCGGCGACCTCTGACCGGCCGGGGGCGCAGCACGGGAGCAGCACGGGGGCACCGCGGCGACGTGGTGCCCGCACCAGTGCGGCCCCGGCGCAGGCTGACCGGCCCCCGCCGCCCGGAACTCCCGGCCCCACCAGCCCTCCGGGCGGCGTCCAGCCCCACCTTCACCCGTTCCCGATCGGCCTCCAACCCCCACCCGCCCCCGGATCGGCCCAGTCCCTCCGGCAAGCGCTTTCCCGGTGACCGCGAAAACCCCAGGTCACCGCGTTCTCCGCACGGCTGCGGGGAAAACTCCTTCTGCATATGATCCCGTTCTGCCTCAAAAGGGGGCATCCGAGGGTGATAATCGAGCGCATGGGTCGTCGGGGGGCGCGCTCGTTCGCAGGGACCGCACCCGCCGCCCGGTGCGCGTGCCGGGCGGCCCCGTGCTCGCGCCGGGTCCGAGGAGGGGATCGCACACGTCGAGGGGACCGCGGTTGACTTCCGCTGGGAGTGGTGACGGCAGGGTGTCCGTGTCGCTGACCGGGCCCAACAGCCACGTGCTGGTGCGGCGGCCCGGTGTCGGGAGCCTGTCGGTGGGGCCGCCCGGCTCGGACAGGGTCGACCTGGTGGTCGGGCCCGACGACCGGGTCGACTGGACCGCGCTCGACGGGCTGGAGACCCCGGCGGGCGGGTTGTGGCCGCGCTGGGTGGACTACCGGGGCAACGACCTGTCGGTGTTCGAGTGGGCCCGCGCGCGCCGGGTGGAGGGCCTGCACTTCGAGGCCGCCTCGGACGTCGTGATCGACGCGAGCGGCTCCCGGTTCGGCTCGCTCACCGTCAACTCCGGCGGGCACTGCGTCCGCCTGCGGCTCGCGCCCGCCGAGCTGTGCCCGCGCGTCGCGCTGCAGGGCGCGCCCGCCGACTTCGTGCTCGCCGCCGGTGGCGCGCTGCCGGAGCTGGCGCTGGCGCTGCCCGCCACGTCCGCCCGCGCGCTGCCCCGGCTGCCGGTTCTCGCGGACCTGACCCACCTGATGGTGTCCACCGGCCCGCTGGACGAGCCGTTCGACTGCCGCAGCCTGCTCCAGTTCCCGCGCCTGCGCTCGCTGGCCCTGTCCGGCTCGCTGGCGAACCTCGGCGCGCTGGAGGTGCTGCCGCTGCGGCAGTTGCAGATCCGCTTCTGCCCCGACCTGGCCGGGCTGCCGCCGCTGCGCTCGTTCCCGGAGCTGACCTCGTTCCTGGCGTGGAACGTGGACGCGGCCGTGGGCCGCAGGCTGCGCACCGAGCTGCGCGGCCCGATCGCGCAGCGGCTGACCGGGCACAGCGGCGTGTCGCAGCTGCGGGAGCGGCCGTGGTTCGTGGAGGAGTACGGGCTGCCGTTCGCGGGCTGGGCGCCCAGGACGGGCGCGGCGGCGACGAAGGCGTTCAAGGTGGCGTCCAAGGCGATCGGACGGGGCGGCGACGTGCGGGAGGCGGTCGCCGGGTTCGTGCGCCGGGTGGGCGAGCTGCCGGGCGTGGAGACCGGGGAGCGCGAGGACGCGGCGGAGGCCGCCGTGCTGCTGGGCAAGATCGGCGGCGTGGACCGGGACACCGCGCTGGGCTGGTTCGAGGCCGTCCGCGACTTCTGAGCCCCCCGGAACCGCCGCCCGCCCCCCCGGAACCGCCGCCCCCCGGAACCGCCGCACCCCCGAAAGCGAAAGGGCCGGGCGCGCCCCGTGCACCCGGCCCCCGCACTCACGTCACTTCCCCGAGGCCGGTTCCTCCCCGGCCTTCGCCGGCGTCACCGGCACCTCGTGGTCGACGGCCTCCGGCGCGGCCTCGGCGGCGGGTGCGAGCCGGGCGTCGACCACCTCGCCCAGGTACCTGGCCACCACCGCCGCGGTCGCCACCACCGGCACCGCCAGGAACGCGCCCGCGATCCCGTACAGGCTGCTGCCCGCCGTGACCGCCAGCAGCACCACGGCCGCGTGCAGTTTCAGGCTCCGCGACTGCAGGATCGGCTGGAGCACGTTGCCCTCGATCTGCTGCACCGCCACCACGACCACCAGCATGATCACCGCGGCGGTGAACCCGTTGCTCACCAGCGCCACCAGCACCGCCATCGCGCCCGCGATGAACGCGCCCACGATCGGGATGAACCCGCCGAGGAACGTCAGCGCCGCCAGCGGGACGGCCAGCGGCACCCCGAGGAACACCAGGCCGAGCCCGATGAGCACCGCGTCGAACAGGCTCACGATGGCCTGGGTGCGGATGAAGTCGCCGAGCGTGCCCCACACCCGGTCCAGCACGATCGCCAGGTGGCCGCCCGCGCGCTCGCCGACCAGCGCGCGCAGCCACGGGATGAACCGGGGCCCGTCCTTGACGAAGAAGAACGCCAGCAGCAGCGCCACCAGCCCGGTGACCACGCCCGAGGTGACCGTGCCGACCCCGGTGAGCAGGCTGTTCGCGATCGATCCGATGCTGGCCTGGAGCTGCTGCACGCCCTTCTGGATCAGCCCGTCGAACTGCCCGTCGCCCAGGTTCAGCGGCGGCCCGCTCACCCACTGCCTGGCCTGGCCGAGCGCCTCGGTCGCGCTGTCGGCGATGTCGTCGGCCCCGGACGCGATGGAGGAGCTGATCAGCGCGATCATCCCGCCGAGCACGCCGAGCCCGAGCAGCAGCACGATCGAGGCGGCCAGCGCGGGCGGGAGGCCCTTGGCGCGCAGCCAGCGGGCGGGCGGCCACAGCACCGTGGTGATCAGCAGTCCGAGCAGCACCGGCATGACCACGACCCAGAGCTTGCCGATCAGCAGCCCCAGCAGGTACGCGCCGATCGCGACCAGCGCGAGCCGGGTGCTCCACCTGGCCAGCCAGGTGACACCGTGGCCGATGGCCTGCCCCCGGTCGGTCCAACGGCGGTCAGTGGCGGACACGGCTCTCCCTCCGGATCGCGGCGCGACCACCGCGCCGCTCCTCGCGCCGATCCTGCCAGAGGGGGCGGTCGGGACGGCTGAGGCCAGCCGGTGCCCCGCGGGGTGGTGCGCACGATCACCCGCCCCCCCCGTCCACCCAGGTCACACGTTCGGGGTTCCCGTCCGGTGCGGGCGGGACCGGTGTCGGATAGTGCACTCCGGATCCCGCCGCCGTCACACCCCGGAGTGGTCACATGCGCGCCAGCAGGTTCTCCTCCTCGGCGGCCTGCCTCGGGCTGCTCTCCGCGCTGCTGGTCGCCCTGCCGCAGCAGGCCGCGTCCGCGCCCGCCCGCGACCTGGAGCTGCTCTACTCCGCCGAGTCCTACGGCGACTTCCTGGTGGTGGGCAACGGGAACACCCGCTGCCCCGACCCCGGCGACCCGGTCGACCCGCTGGCAGGCGTCCCGGTCGCGACCTGCCCCGACGCGCGGGCCAAGTCCGGCGTCGACCCGGCCCGCACCAGGGGCGCCTACTTCACCCGCTGGGCCGACGTCGACGGCGACACCTCCACGTTCGACTCCTCCTCCGCCGAGCTGACGATCCCGGACGGCGCGTTCGTCGACTACGCCCGCCTGACCTGGTCGGGCAACACCGGCACGGTGCTCCAGGCCGACTCCTCGGCCACCAGCGGCTGCGACGCCCGCCAGCAGGGCGCGGGCGTGGTGCTGCCGGAGCTGCCGCCGGAGGCGGACATCCCGGTGTCCAGCGCGGACGTCACCCCGGCGTTCCTGCGCGTGCAGGGCGTGCCCGCCGCGAACGTGTACGCCGAGGACTACACCGAGGACGACCTGGGCTCGCTGGCCCCGGAGCAGGCCCAGCTGTACTCGGCGGGCGCCGAGGTCACCTCGGTGCTGGCGGCGGCCCCGACCGGCGTGCCGCTGGCCATCGGGGTGGGCAACGTGTGGACCCCGGAGGGCTTCGGCTGCTTCGGCGGCTGGTCGTTGACCGTGGCCTACTCGTACGACGCGCCCGACCCCAACGCCCCGTACAAGACGCAGGTGCAGCTGCGCAGCGGGCACGTCCGGGTCTCGCCGGGCGCGGGCCCGCACCAGGTCACCGCGCCCGGCCTGCGCACCTCGGCGCAGCGGACCCTGCTGGGGGTCACCGCGTTCGGCGGCGACCACGACCGGGCGGGCGACCGGGTGCTCGTCGACTCCGCCGCGCAGCCGGGACTGGGGACCCAGGGCAACTACTTCAGCGGCGGCGTGGACGGGGCGACCGCGCCCGCCGACGCGAACACCATGGGCGCGGACGTCCACTCGTTCGTGAGCGGCGACGTGCTCACCGCCCCACCGGGTGGGACCCAGGACCTCGCGTTCCGCTTCGAGCCGGGGGGCGACGACTACGTCCTCACCGACCTGGCCGTGTCGACCCCGGTGGACACCGGCGTGGTGTCCGGGCGGGTGTTCAACGACCGCAACGACAACGGCGTCTACGAGCCGTCCGACGGCGACACCGGCATCGGGAACGTCCGCCTCACCCTGGAGGGGGACGCGCCGGTCCTGCCCTCGGCGATCCCCGAGCGGTTCACCGCCCCCGACGGCACCTACCGGTTCGACGGGGTGGGCGAGGGCGCCTACACGCTCACCGAGTTCCAGCCCGCCGACTACGCGGACGGGATCGACACGCCGCACTTCAACGCCGTCGCCCTGGGCGACGACCGGTTCCGGATCGGGTTCCTGTCCGACCTGGACGCCTCCACCGACAACCTGTTCGCCGAGCTGGCGGGCGGGGAGCTGTCCGGGACGGTGCGGGCGGGCGGCGCGGGCGTGCCCAACGCGCTGGTGCGGCTGACCGGCGACAACGGCCTGTCCCTCGACGTCACCACCACGAGCACCGGCGCCTACTCCTTCCCCCGGCTGCCCGCGGGCGACTACACCCTGCTCAACACCCATCCCGGCGGCTACGCGGACGTGTCGGCCAGCGCGGGCACCGCCGGGGGAACGGTCACCGGCCGCAACAGCGTCACGGGCATCGCGCTGACCCCGGACCAGGTCGGGACCGACTACGACTTCCTGCTCGCCAGGGCCGCCTCGATCACCGGACGGGTCACCGACCAGGCGGGCAACGGCATCCCGGACGTGCGACTCGACCTGACCGGCCCGGTGGACCTGACCACCACCACGGCGGTGGACGGCGGGTTCTCCTTCAGCCCGCTGCCGCCGGGCAGCTACACCGTCACCGAGACCCAGCCCGCCGGGTACGGGCAGGGCGGGGCGACCGCCGGTGACGCGGGCGGCGTCGTGGGCGTCGACGTGATCTCCGCGATCACCCTGGTGGAGAACCAGCAGGCCATCGGCTACGTCTTCGCCGAGAGCGCCGCGTCGGTGTCGGGGACGGTGTTCGCCGACGGGAACCGCAACGGCCTGGCCGACCCGACCGAGCTGGGCCTGGACGGGGTGCGGGTGGACCTGGTCGGGCCGGGCGGCACGCTCACCACGACCACCTCGGCCGGTGGCCGGTACTCGTTCACCGCGCTGGCCGCCGGGACCTACGAGGTGGTCGAGCGCAGGCCGGTCGGGTACGCGCGCGGCGCGGTCGTGGTGGGCAGCGCGGGCGGCGCGGTCGCGGGCGACGGGGTCACCGGGATCGTGCTGGGCGCCGCGACCGCCGCGACCGGCTACGACTTCGCCGAGCTGCCCGGATCGCTGGCGGGCGCGCTGTACGTGGACGCGGACGGCGACGGGGCGCGCCAGCCGGGGGAGGGCGGGGTCTCGGGGGTCCAGGTCACCCTCCTCGGCGTCGACGCCGCCGGGCAGGGCGTCACCCGCACCGCCACCACCGGCGCGGACGGCGGGTACGCGTTCCCCGACCTGCTCGCGGGCGCCTACACCGTGCTGCGGGGCCCGTGGTCCGGCTACGCGGACGGCGAGGACCGCGCGGGCACCGCGGGGGGCACGCCGGTCGCCCCGGACGCGATCTCCGGGATCGCGCTGCCCGCCGGGGCGCAGGCCGTCGGCTACCTGTTCGCCGCGCTGGTCAGCGACGTGACGGGCGTGGTGTTCCTGGACGACGACGGCGACGGCGTGCTCGACCCGGAGGAGACCGGGCGGCTCTCGGGCGTGGTGGTGTCCCTGGACGACGGGCTGGGCCGCCGGGTGCGCACCGCCGTCACCGGCGCGGACGGCCGGTACCTGTTCCCGGCGGTGCAGCCGGGCGACTACGTGCTCGCCGAGGAGCAGCCTGCGGGCCACGGCTCGTCCACGCCGGACCGGGTGGCGCTGACCGTGGGGCTCGGCGCGGTCGTGGACTTCGGCGAGGAGCTGGGCGCGCTCGGCGGCCTGGCCTGGCAGGACGCCGACGGCGACGGGGTGCGGGACGCGGACGAGCCGGGCGCGCCGGGGGTGGCGGTGGCGCTGGAGGGGGCGGCGACGTCGACCGGGGCGACCGGGCCGGACGGGCGCTACGACTTCCGGGACCTGGCCCCCGGCTCCTACCGGGTGCGGATCACCCCGCCCGCCGGGACGCGCGTGCGGGTCGGGTCCGCGTTCGACCCGGTCACGCTGACCAGCGGGGACGTGGTGGTCCAGGTGGTCGGGGCGGACATCACCCAGCGCGCCGACCTGGACGCGGCGCTCGTGCCCGTGGAGCAGCCCGTCGACCCGCCCGTGGTCCCGCCGGTGGACCCGCCCGTCGACCCGCCGGTCGAGCCGCAGCCGCCGGTGGACCCGGTGGACCCCCCGACGTCCCCCGGTCCGGCGGAACCGGTTGCGCCGGTTGACCAGGGGGCGCTGGTGGACGAGGCTGGACCCTCGGGGCCCGCTGGCAACGCGCCGCCACCCGACCAGGGGTGGGAATCAGGGCGGGAACCGGTGCAGGGGCTGGCCGGGACCGGGGCGCGGGGCGTGCTCCCGCTGCTCGCGCTGAGCGCGTCCGCGCTGCTCGCGGGACTGGTGCTCGCGCTGCGCGCCCGCCGCCGCGCCTGAGCCCGCCCCGCCGTCACGAGCGCAAGGGACCTGGGTCCCTGCTGATCAGGACCGTCGTCCCCTCACGCCGCGCGCCCCCGCGAGGCAGCATTGTCCGCGCGGCACCGGGGAGGGGCGGGGCGGACGGGGTCCGCCAGGCGCCCGGCCCTCTCGGCGACGGGGCCGGTCGGAGCGGTGCGCGCCGGGTTCGGGGGCAGGGCCCGAACGCGGTGGCGGGCACCCTCCGGGGAGGGAGCGGAAGGGCGGGCGCCCGCGGTGGCGTCGCGGGAGGCCCCGCCCTCCGCCGTCCCTTTCCCCACCCGCCCCGGTAATGCCGCTCCCGCCTTTGTGGGAATCGTCCCCGAGCGGGAAAACCGACCCGGGGTGTGGGGGTCGTCACCGGCGGTGCGCGAATTGCGCGGGAACGCGGGAGGGCGTTCCGCCGTCAGAAGGGGGAACGAGGGGACGCGAGGGCGTCGAACCCCGTGTCACCCACTGCAGGGCGGGAGCACCACCGTGGACCAGAACCAGAACGGCTATCCGGGAGCCCAGGGCGGCCACCCCGGTAATCAGGGCGGCCACCCCGGCGGCCAGGGGCATCCGGGCGCGCAGGGCGCTTATCCGGGTGGCCTGCCCGGATATCCCGGTGGGCAGGGTGGATTCCCCCAGGGCGGATTCCCCCAGGCCTTTCCGAACGGCGGCTACCAGGGGCAGCACGGCGGGTACCTCGGCGGCGGGGGAGTGCCGCCGAAGAAGAGCAACGGCGCGGCCGTCGCGGTCGGGATCGTCGTGGCCGTGCTGCTGCTCGGCGGGCTCGGCTGGGGCGTCTTCGCGCTCACCGGCGACGACTCCCCGGACACCGCGTCCCCCGCGGCGGCAGGCGCCACGACCTCGTCGAGCGCCGCGCCCAGCAGCTCCAGCGCGAGCCCGACCACCCGCAGGTCCAGCACCAGCGCCACGCCCAGGGGCGACTGGAGCAGCATCAAGGCCGGGTCGTGCGTCAAGGCCACCACGGTCGCCGGGCAGATGGAGCTGACCGAGGGCGCCTGCGACCCGACCAAGACGAACTTCCTGGTCGGCAAGGTCGTCGTGGACGGGACCTGCGAGGCCGCTTACACGACGGTGTGGCGCGCCGAGGGCGCCGAGCGCACCGACTACTGCCTGATCCCGAACCTGGTCATCGGCGAGTGCTACGACACCGGCGCGGGCCCGCTGGACGTGCCCGTGGCGCAGCCGTGCACCGGCGCGGACGCGAACCTGCGGAAGGTCACCGAGTTCGTGAAGGACACCCAGGACCACAGCAAGTGCAACGTCCAGGGCGCCTACTCGTACTTCACGTTCCCGCAGCCCCAGCTGGTCATCTGCCTGGTCAAGCCGTAGTCGCCGCGCGGAACGTGCGGCCGACGTCACGGGAAATGCCCCGGCTTTTTCCGGCGAAAGCGCAGTGCGGGATCGGGCGCGCCTATAGCGTGCGCCCGTCCAGCCTTTCCACGGGCAGCACCGGTCACAACGAAGGTCCCCATGAGCACACCCCAGCCCCCGTACGACCAGGGCGGCCACCCCGGCGGAGCCCCCGGAAACGGGCAGTACGGGCAGCAGTTCCCCGAGAACGGGCACTACGGACAGCCCGCCCCTCACTACGGGCAGCCTGTTCCCCAGTACGGTCAGCCCGCGCCCCAGTACGGGCAGCCCGCCCCCGGATTCGGGCCGCCGCCCCCGCCGCAGCACCCGAATTACGGGATGATGCCGCCGGGTGGTGTTCCGCCGCGGAAGAAGGGGATGCCGAAGGCGCTCTCGGCGGTCCTCAGCGTGCTGATGATCGTCGGTGTGGGCATCGGCGTCCGCCTGGTCGTGCGGGGCCTGTTCTCCGACTCGGACTCCACGTCCACCGCGTCGACGCCGCTGACCGGGAGCCAGACCCCCGAGGTCAGCGTGGCCCCGGTCAAGCAGAAGTGGGCGGCGACCATCAAGGCCGGGATGTGCGTGCACGCCACCGAGGCGGGCGGCGAGCTGTCGATGACGGAGCGGGGCTGCGAGGCCCCGGACGCCAACTACACCGTCGGCAAGGTGTCGACCATCAAGTGCGACATCCTGGACCAGTCGCACTACCAGGTGCTGACGGAGACCGACTCCTTCACCAAGTTCACCACCAACTTCTGCCTGGTGCCCAACCTCGTCGTCGGCAAGTGCTACAACGCCGACCCCGACGTCTCGGTGGAGGCGTACCCGACGCCGGTCTCCTGCACCGACACCTCGGTCCCGGAGCGGGTGAAGCTGACCTCCGTCGTCAAGGGGAGCACGGACTCCGCCAAGTGCGACCCGGAGAGCGACAGCAGCTACCAGTTCACCGAGCCCCAGCAGCTGTTCTGCCTGGCCACGCAGTGATCACGCGCCCGGCCGGGGCCGCTCGGCCCTGACGGCCGCCACGAATCTCCCTAGGGTGGGTCCCTGGGCGGGGCACCCCCCGTCCAGGGACCACACTGGAGGACTGCGACCCGTGCGGCACGTGAAGCTCGGCAGCACCGGACTGGACGTCTCGCCCCTGTCCCTGGGGTGCATGACCTACGGCGAGCCCGATCGGGGCAACCACACCTGGACGCTCCCCGAGGAGCCCAGCCGGGAGCTGCTCAAGCAGGCGCTCGAGGCGGGCGTCAACTTCTTCGACACCGCGAACGTCTACTCCGACGGCTCCAGCGAGGAGATCCTCGGCCGGGCCCTGCGCGACTTCGCCGCGCGCGAGGAGGTCGTCATCGCGACCAAGGTGCACGGCCGGATGCGGCCCGGCCCGAACGGCGGCGGGCTGTCCCGCAAGGCGATCCTGACCGAGATCGACGCCAGCCTCACCCGGCTCGGCGTCGACCACGTCGACCTCTACCAGATCCACCGGCTGGACCGCTCGGTCCCGCTGGAGGAGACCCTGGAGGCGCTGCACGACCTGGTGCGGGCGGGCAAGGTCCGCTACCTGGGCGCCTCGTCGATGCACGCGTGGGAGTTCGCCAAGGCGCTGTACACCCAGAAGGCGAACGGGTGGGCGCGGTTCGTCTCGATGCAGAACCACTACAACCTGCTCAGCCGCGAGGAGGAGCGGGAGATGCTGCCGCTGTGCGCGGACGCCGGGGTCGGGGTGATCCCGTGGAGCCCGCTGGCGCGAGGCAAGCTGACCCGCGACTGGGAGGCGACGACCGAGCGCTCGACCACCGACCGGTTCGGCTCGACGCTGTACCGGGTGGAGGAGAGCGACCGGCGGATCGTCTCGGCGGTCGGCGAGGTGGCCGCCGCGCGCGGGGTGTCCAGGGCGCAGGTGGCGCTGGCGTGGGTGTCGCGCAACCCGGTGGTGACCGCGCCGATCGTGGGGGTGCGGACCTCGGAGCAGCTGGTGGACGCGGTGGCGTCGCTGGAGCTGGAGCTGACCGACGACGAGGTGGCCTCGCTGGAGGCCGCGTACACGCCGCGGGTCAACGAGGGCATCCACCTCTGAGGCCGGTCCCGGACCCCGTGCCAGTGCGCGGGGTCCGGGGGCGTTCTCAGGCCGGGGTCCCGGCGAAGCCCCGCATCATCGTGACCAGCGCGTCCGGGCCCGAGGGTTCGAAGCACGCCTCCAGGCCGGCCGCCGACATCGCCGCCGCGGCCTCGGCGCGGGGGAACATCGCCGCCTCGTAGGCCGCGAGCGCCGTCTCGACGTCGCCGGGGTGGGCGAGCAGCGCCGCGCCCAGCTCCGCCCCGTCCAGCATCGCCAGGTTCGCGCCCTCGCCCGCGAACGGCGACATCACGTGCGCCGCGTCGCCGAGGAGGGTGACGCCGGGGGTGCGCGGCCAGCGGTGGCCCCGCGGCAGGGCGTTGATCGGCCTCGGGACCAGCGGCGCGGGCGCCTCGGTGATCAGCGCGCGCAGGGCCGGGTGCCAGTCGGCGAAGTGCCGCAGCAGCTCGGACCTGGCGGCCTCGACGTCGGTGAAGTCGATCGAGCCCAGCCAGTCCGGGCCGATCCGCAGCGCCGCGTACGCGTGCAGCGCGCCCGCGCCGTCCCGGTGCGCGAGGAAGCCGCGCTCGTCGCCCAGCGCGAACATCCCGCCGGGGCCCGCCAGCTCGGCGGTCTCCGGGTGCCGCTCCGCGACGTCCGGCAGGGTCAGCTCCACGAACGACACCCCGGTGTACTCCGGGACCGCCGGGGACAGCAGCGGGCGGACCCGCGACCACGCGCCGTCCGCGCCGACCAGCAGGTCGGTGGTCAGCTCGTGGCCGTCGGCGAGCACCACCCGGTGCCGCCCGCCCGCGAGCGGGTGGACCGCCACGGCCTTCGAGCCCCACCGCACGTCGCCGCCCGCCGCGTCCAGCAGGACGCGCCGCAGGTCGCCGCGCGCGATCTCGGGGCGTTCGCCGCCGCCGTCCTCGCTCAGGCGCGCGACCCCGTGCCGGTCCAGCACGCGGGTCGCGTCGCCGCCCTCGTGGACCGCCGCGCGGAAGGCGTCGAACGCGCCCGCCGCCCGCAGCGCGACCTGCCCGGAGTCCTCGTGCATGTCGAGCATCCCGCCCTGGTCCCGCGCGGTGGGGGAGGCGTCCAGGTCGTGGACGGTGACCTCGACGCCGTTGCGGCGCAGCACGGCGGCCAGCGCCAGGCCGCCGAGGCCCGCGCCGAGGACGGTGATCCGGTGGTGCTCGGTCATGGCGTGCTCTCCCTGGGGGTGTGCGCGGCTCCGGCGACCAGCGCGGCGAACGCCCAGGTGAGGCGGTCGGGCCCGGTGCCGGAGAGCAGGTGGTCGCCCGCTCGGGCGATGTGCGGGTGGGTGGTGGGGTCGGCGGTGCGCACGACCTCGGACAGCGCGGCCCACTGCTCGGCGTCGTCGGCGCCGGGCTCGGAGTGCTCGGCCGCCGTGGCGGTGGCCAGCTGCAGCAGCACGTCGAGCGCCCAAGCGGCCCGGTCCACGGGCACGCCGCCCTCGTGCAGCAGGCCGAGGACCGCGTCGACCAGCGCGACGTAGTTCGGCCCGTGCGGGCGGCTGACCAGCGCGGACCGGGCGAGGCCGGGGTGCGCGAACAGGACGCGGGTGTAGGAGGACAGCAGGCCGGTGAGCCGGTCGAGCCAGGGGCCGGTGGCAGCGGGGCGGTCGACCTCGCCGAGCAGGGTGTCGAGCACGGCGGCGTGCAGCTCGCCGGTGTTGCGGACGTAGACGTAGAGCGAGGCGGGGCCGGTGTCCAGCTCGGCGGCGAGCCTGCGCATGGTGACCTTGTCGAGCCCTTCGGCGCGCAGGACGCCGACGGCGGTGGCGATGATGCCGTCACGGGTGAGTGCCGGCTTGGCCGGGCGCTCCCGGCGGCTCGGGCGTGGGGTCATGGGGGAAGTATGACGAACATGTTCGTTGCGAACAAGTACGTGACGAACGTGTTCGTCGACACTGCGGTCGCGCGGTCGCGCGGTCGCGCGGTCGCACGGGCGGTCGGGGTGTCGTGGCCCGGCGGTCCGGGGCCCCGGAACCGGCCTCGGGCCGCACCACTGCGGCCCGCCGGACCGCGAACGTCCACAAAGGACGGACCAGCCCCGGTTGCCGTGCGGCCCCCGCCGCCCGGCCATACGGTTGGGGTTCCCACCGAGATCCGGGAGGTCGGCCGATGGAGGACCGCTGGCACTACCTGCTCGTCCTGCTCACCTGCCTGCTGGTCACCGCGCCCCTGGAAGCGCTGGGCCGGGGCGTGTACCGCAGGGCGGGCGACCTGGTCCGGGCGATCTGCCCGGTCGTCGTGGTGTTCGGGGTCTGGGACCTGGTCGCCATCGCGCGCGGCCACTGGGACTTCAACACCCGCTTCACCACCGGCGTCGTCCTGCCCGGCGGGGTGCCGGTGGAAGAGCTGCTGTTCTTCGTCGTCATCCCGCTCTGCTCCGTGCTCACCTACGAGGCGGTGCGGGGCACGGCCGCCCTGCTCGGCGGGCGGCGGCGCGAGCTGGAGGCGGTGCGGTGAGGGAGTACCTGATCGCCTCGGCGGCCTCGGTGCCGCTGACCGTGCTGCTGGAGCTGCTGGTGCTGCGCACCGGCCTGTTCCGCAAGCGCGCCTACTGGATCACCATGGCGGTCGTCCTCGGGTTCCAGGTCCCGGTGGACGGCTGGCTCACCAAGCTCGACGCGCCGATCGTGGTCTACGCCGACTGGGCGGCCAGCGGTCTGCGCTTCCCCTGGGACATCCCGGTCGAGGACTTCCTGTTCGGCTTCTCGATGGTCACGGTCACGCTCCTGCTGTGGGAGCGGGCCCGCGCGAGGAAAACGGAGCACGCGGATGCGCGTTGATCAGGTGCCGGTCGCGTTCGACGCGGCGGCGCGCGGTTACGACGGCCTGGTCGGGATGAACCCCGGCTACCACCGGGACCTGCGGCAGGCCGCCGCGAAGTTGCGGATCCCCGATCGCGGCAGGGGGGCGCGGCTGCTCGACCTGGGCTGCGGCACGGGCGCGTCCACGGCGGCGCTGCTGTCGGTCGCGCCCGAGGCGGAGATCACCGGGGTGGACGCCTCGGCGGGCATGATCGCGCGGGCGCGGGCCAAGGACTGGCCGGAGACGGTGCGGTTCGTGGGCGCCCGCGCCGAGGACCTGGCCGAGGAGGGCCCGTTCGACGGGGTGTTCGCGGCCTACCTGGTGCGCAACCTCGCCGACCCGGACCCGGTGCTGCGCGCCGTGCACGACCTGCTCAAGCCGGACGCGGCGTTCGTCGCCCACGACTACTCGGTGCGCGACTCGTGGGCGGGCGCCGCGGTGTGGACGGCGGTGTGCTGGTCGGTGATCATCCCCGCGGGCGCGGTGGTCACCCGCGACCCGAAGCTCTACACCTACCTGTGGCGCAGCGCGCTGCGCTTCGACGGGGCGGGCCGGTTCCGGGACCGCTTGCGCCGCACCGGGTTCACCGCCGTCTCCAGCAGCACCGCGGGCGGCTGGCAGCGGGGGATCGCGCACACCTTCCGGGGCGTGCGGGCGTGACGCGGGACCGAAGGGCGCGCAGGATCCCCGGCCCGCGCGGCACGGCGGTCGCGGCCGGTGACCCGCCCGTGGTCGTCGTGGTGGGCGGCGGCATCGCCGGGCTGTCGGCGGCCACGGTGCTGTCCGAGCGCGGCGTGCGGGTGGTGGTGTGCGAGCGGGAGGACCACCTCGGCGGCCGGGTCGGCGGCTGGCCGACCGAGCTGGCGGACGGCAGCCGGGTCACGATGACGCGCGGGTTCCACGCGTTCTTCCGGCAGTACTACAACCTGCGCTCGCTGCTGGGCCGGGTCGACCCGACCGGGTCCGCGCTGGTCGCGATGCCGGACTACCCGCTGTGGCACGCGGGCGGGCACCGCGAGGGCTTCGCCGGGCTGCCGCGCAGCACGCCGTGGAACGCCGCCGGGTTCCTGCTGCGCAGCCCCACGTTCCGCTGGCGCGACCTTCCCGGCGTGGACGCGCGGGCCGCGCTGCCGCTGCTGGACGTGTCGGTGCCGCGCACCTACCACGAGCTGGACCACCTGGACGCGGCGAGCTACCTGGAGCGCCTGCGCTTCCCGGAGGCCGCGCACGCGCTGGCGTTCGAGGTGTTCTCCCGCAGCTTCTTCGCCCACCCCAACCGGATGTCGGCGGCGGAGCTGGCGACGATGTTCCACATCTACTTCCTCGGCTCGGCCGAGGGCCTGCTGTTCGACGTGGCCGCCGACCCGTTCCCGCACGGGTTGTGGGACCCGCTGGCCCGCCGGATCACCGCGCGCGGCGGCGAGGTCCGCACCGGGTGCGCGGTCGAGTCGGTGCGACCGGGCGGGCCGCGCCGGTTCACCGTGCGCGCGGGCGGCGAGGAGCTGCACGCGGACGCGGTGGTGCTGGCGCTGGACGTGGGCGGGCTCAAGTCGGTGGTGTCCGGGTCCCGGCTCGGCAGCGCGAAGTGGCGCGACCGGGTGGCCGCGCTGGAGAGCGCGCCGCCGTTCCTGGTGTCCCGGTACTGGCTGGACCGGCCGGTGTGGCCGGACCGGCCGGGGTTCCTGGGCACCAGCGGGTACGGGGCGCTGGACAACGTGACGGTGCTCAACGCCTACGAGCACGAGGCGCGGGCGTGGGCGGCGCGCACCGGCGGGTCCGTCGTGGAGCTGCACGGCTACTCGCTGCCGGCCGGCGTCGACGAGGAGAGCGCGCGGCGGGGGCTGCTGGAGCAGCTGCGGGTGGTGTACCCGGAGACGCGGGAGGCGCGGGTGGTGGACGAGCGGCACGAGCTGCGCGCGGACTGCCCGCTGTTCCCGCCGGGCGGGTTCGCGCGCAGGCCGGGCGTGCGCACCCCGGACGACTTCCTCGTGCTGGCCGGGGACCTGGTGCGCATCGACCTGCCGGTGGCGCTGATGGAGCGGGCCGCCACCACCGGGTTCGCCGCCGCGAATTTGCTGCTGGAGCGGTGGGGGATCGCCGGGCAGGAGCTGTGGACGGTGCCGCTGCGCGGGCGCGGACCGGTGCTGCGGCGCGTGGCCAGGAAGTGGGGGCGCAGTCCGGGGCCGGGCGAGGACGACGCGGTCCGACCGGTGCTGCACACGGCCTGACGGGACGCGCTGCGGGACCGGCGCGGCGGGACCCAGCGCCCGCCCAGGTGCGCGGAAAGGGCTTCCCCCGGTGGGGGAAAGCCCTTTCCGCCCGCCGCCGCTCCCGGCTCAGCCGGGGAACAAACCCTTGCTGCGCAACGCGTAGCGCCGCTCCGCGTAGTCGAGGTCGTCGCGCCACAACCGGGCGGCGGCCATGCGCATCAGCGGCCGGATCACCGGCGCCACCGTGCGCGCCAGCCCGAACCCCGGCCGGGCCGAGTGCGCGATCGTCGCCTCCACCACGGCGGTGCGGGCCGCGCCGTCCAGGCCGGGCGACAACGGCGTCGCGTGCGTCTCCACGACGCTGCCCGCCCCCTCGCCCTCCACGATGTGCATCACGATCGTCCTGGGCTCCGGGCAGGTGAACGCGGCGATCACCGGCACCCCGACCTTGCCCGCGACCTTGAACGTCACCTCGACCAGGAACCGGTCCTGCTCCTCGGTCGGCGTCTCCAGCACGGACAGGTTCGCGAACGAGTACGGGTGGAACCACGCGCCGTGCCACGGGTCCAGCCGGTTCGCGATCACGTCGTCCGGCTCGCAGCGCCCCACCAGCGTCGCGACCGCGTCCACGAACGGCGCGGGCGGGCGCTCCGGCAGCACCGGCTCCGGCAGCGGCTCCTCGCCGCCGAGCGCGTCCAGCCGCACCCACACCAGCACGCCGTCGTCGTGCGCGGGGAACGGGCTCCAGCCGCCGAACTTCCTCCCGCCCAGCGCCAGGCCGTGCCAGCGGCACACCACCTTGCCCGCGTGCACCGCCCCGTCGCACAGCGGCGCGCCCAGGTGCGGGCAGGACCCCGGTCCGGCCAGCAGTTCGCCGTCCTCTCCGCGCCACAGCACCACCTCGGTCCCGCCGATCGACCGGCCGAACGGGCGGTCCGCGGTGATCTCGCTGCTCGCGCCCACCACGTACCAGTTGCCGGACGGGCGGGCGGTGGCCCGCTTGAGCGCGGCCTCGATCAGCGCGGGCTTCGCGTCGCGCCAGGTCGGCTCCTGCTCGGGCCACGGGCGCGCGCTGAAGCGGCGCAGCGGCATCCGGTAGGGCATCGGCACCTCCTCCAGGTCGGGCTGACTTCCAGGTCTCACGGGCACTTCAGGTCTTGCCCGCACTTCGGGTCCCGCGGGAACGCCGGGTCTCGCGGGCGCTTCAGGTCCTTCGACCCCTTCAGGCCGACCGCGCCATCGCCGCCTTGGCCAGCGCGGGCAGCGCGATCGCCAGCCGCCGCCCGGTGGACACCACGACCCGCCGGGACAGCACGTCGTAGTCCGCGTCCTCGATCAGGTCCAGGATGCGCCCGTACAGCCGGTACGCGGTCGCCACGCACGGCCGCGAGCGCGGCGCCAGCATCGCGATCCCCGGCTCCGCCCGCCGGTACACCGACCGGGCCCGCGCGACCTGGTGCGCCAGCGCCTTGCGCACCCTCGGGTCGGTGCGGTCGCGCCGCCGCGCCCACTCCAGCAGCTCCCGGTCCACGCCGAACGCGGCCAGCTCGTCCAGCGGCAGGTACACCCGCCCCCGGTCCAGGTCCTCGCCGACGTCGCGCAGGAAGTTGGTCAGCTGGAACGCCACGCCCAGCGCCGCCGCCGCCGGTTCCGCCTCGGCGCGCGGCACGACCGTGCCCAGCACCGGCAGCACCTGCAGGCCGATCACGGCGGCCGAGCCGTGCACGTACTCGGCGAGGTCGTCGTAGGTCGCGTAGTCGGCGACGGTCAGGTCCATCCGCATCGAGCGCAGGAAGTCGGTGAAGTGGGCGCGGTCGATGTCGTAGCGGCGGGCGGTGTCCACCACGGCCGCCACCACCGGGTGCTCGCTGCGCCCCGCGTCCAGCCCCGCCGTCAGCGCCCGGTCCACTTCGGACAGTCCTGCCGCCCGCTCGCGCGCGGTGCGGCCGTCGTGCACCTCGTCCACCACGTCGTCGGCCCAGCGGGCGAAGCCGTAGAGGGCGTGCACGGCGGGCCGCTGCTCGCGCTGGAGCAGCCGGGTCGCCAGGTAGTAGGTGCGCCCGTGCTCGGCGTTCAGCTCCCGGCAGCGCCGGTAGGCGTCGCGCAGCAGCGGGTCTCGCACGTCGGCGGCGTCGAGTTCTCGGTCGACGGACATGGTGGGGACGGGTCCTTCCGCGGGGTGGAGCGCCTGGCGGGCGATGGTGCGCATCACGCTAGGGCGCTGTGGTGTCCCCCGCACAACGGCGGCGTTCGTTGTGCGGGGCGCTGGGGGCGCTGCTTAGCTCATCCCAACCCACCACAGGCCCCCGTCCCAGGAGGCGCGCCATGACCCTTGCCCACCGCACCCGACCGGAGGGTGTCTCCGCCGAGGCGGTCGTCCCGCGCCTGGACGCCGCGCTGGAGGAGTTCTTCGCGGCGCGCCCCGACGCCGGTCTCGCCCCCGAGCTGGTCGGGGAGATCAGCGAGCTGTCCGTCCTCGGCAAACGGGTCCGGCCGATCTTCGCCTGGTGCGGGTGGCTCGCGGCCGGTGGCGCGGAGACCGGTCCCGAGTCGGACGCCGTGGTGCGCGCGCTGGTCGCGCTGGAGCTGCTGCAGGTGTGCGCGCTGGTGCACGACGACGTGATGGACCGCTCCACCACCCGCAGGGGTCGGGCCGCCGCGCACGTCGCGTTCGCCGCGCGGCACCGCAGGCTGCGCTGGTCCGGCGACCCGAAGCACTACGGCGACTGCGCCGCGGTGCTGGTCGGCGACCTGGCGCTGGCGTGGTCGGACGACGCGATCGTCACCGCCGGGCTGGAGCCCGCCGCGCTGTCGCGGGCGTGGGTGGCCTGGCAGGCGATGCGGGTGGAGATGATGGCCGGGCAGCACCTCGACCTGCTGGCGGGCGCCCGTCGCGAGGAGTCGCTGGAGCAGGCGCTGCGGGTCGCGGCGCTCAAGACCGCCGCCTACACCGTCGAGCGCCCGCTGCACCTGGGCGCGGCCATGGCGGGCGCCGGGCCGGAGCTGGTGGAGGCGCTGCGCTCGTTCGGCCGGGACATCGGCGTGGCGTTCCAGCTGCGCGACGACCTGCTCGGCGTGTTCGGCGACCCCGGCGTGACCGGCAAGCCGGTGGGCGACGACCTGCGCGAGGGCAAGCGCACCCCGCTGATGTCGATCGCGCTGGGCCTTGCCCGCAGTGCCGGGGACGACGCGGCGGCGGAGCTGCTGCGCGACTGCCTGGAGCGGCGGCCGGTGAACTACCGGGCGGTGGAGGCGGTGCTGGTGGAGACCGGCGCGGTGGCCACCGTCGAGAGCAAGATCACCGCGCTGGCGGCGAGCGCGGTGCGGGCCCTGGACGACGCGCCGGTGCGCCCCGAGGCCAGGTCGGCGCTGCTGCGCATGGCGGGCCGGGCGACCGACCGGCGCAGCTAGCGCGGCGGGTCGGTCCGGTCCGGCGTGGTCGGACGGGATCGGCCGGGGCTCGGGTTTTTCCAGTCAACAGCGGTTCCCGGTCGCCGCACGCGCGGCCGGGGTGAGCGGGAAGAGGTCTGATGGTCGCCGTGGTCAGGGGTCGCACCGACCGGGTCGTCGTGGTCGGCGCGGGACTCGCGGGGTTGTCCGCGGCGCTGCACCTGCGGGGCGCCGGGCACGAGGTGACCGTGGTGGAGCGCCTGGCGCACCCCGGCGGTCTGGCGGGCAGGCTGGACGTGTCGGGCTACCGGATCGACCCCGGACCGACCGTGCTGACCATGCCCGAGCTGATCGACGAGGCGCTCGGCGCGGTCGGTCGCAAGCTCGACGAGCTGGTGGAGCTGCTGCCGCTGCACCCGGCGTACCGGGCGCGCTTCGCCGACGGCACGAGCCTGGACGTGCACACCGAGGCCGAGGCCATGCACCGGTCGATCACCGACTTCGCCGGTCCCGCCGAGGCCGACGGCTACCTGAGGCTGCGGGACTGGCTGGGCAAGCTCTACGAGGTGGAGCGCGACCGGTTCATCGGGGCGAACTTCGACTCCCCGCTCGACCTGGTCGGCCCGGACCTGGTGCGGCTGGCCGCGCTCGGCGGGTTCTCCTCGCTGGAGCGCGGAGTGGGCAAGCACCTGGGCGACGAGCGGCTGCGCAGGGCGTTCACCTTCCAGGCGCTGTACGCGGGCGTCGCGCCCCGGCGGGCGCTCGGCGCGTACGGCGTCATCGCCTACATGGACACCATCGCGGGCGTGTCGTTCCCGCGCGGCGGGATGCGCGCGGTGCCGCAGGCCATGGCGGACGCCGCCGAGGGCGCCGGGGTCCGGTTCCACTACGGCACGGCCGCGCTGCGCCTGGAGCGCGCGGGCGGGCGGGTGACCGCCGTGGTCACCGAGGGCGAGCGGCTCCCGTGCGACGCGGTCGTGCTGGCCGCGGGGCCCGTGCTCAGCGCCGAGCTGCTGGCGGACGTGCCGCGCCGCCCGGTGCCCACGCGCTGGTCGCCGTCGGCGGTGGTCGCGCACCTGGCGGCCGACGTGGTCACGGAGGACCTGGCGCACCACACCATCTCGTTCGGGAACGCCTGGAACGGCACGTTCGACGAGATCGTGCGCGACGGCAAGCTCATGTCCGACCCGTCGCTGCTGCTCACGACGCCCACCCTCACCGACCCGAGCCTCGCGCCGGAGGGCAGGCACCTGCACTACCTGCTGGCGCCCTGCCCGAACCTGGACCGCGCGCCGCTGCGCTGGGACGTGCTCGGCCCCCGGTACGCGGAGGAGCTGGTGGAGGAGGTCGTCAAGCGCAAGCTCGTGGGCGCGGCCTCGGACGTGGAGCTGCTGTCGCTGAGCACCCCGGACGACTGGGCGCGCGGCGGCCAGCCCGCCGGGACGCCGTTCTCGGCGGCGCACACGTTCCTGCAGACCGGGCCGTTCCGGCAGCGCAACCTGCCGCGCCGCAGCGGCAATGTGGTGCTCGCCGGAAGTGGGACCACCCCTGGTGTCGGAATTCCGCCAGTGGTGATTTCCGGTCGGCTGGCGGCGGCCCGTCTGCGGGCCCCGCAGTAACGGCCTGAGCACTCTTTGTAGTGATATTTCCGGCTCGTAAGAGTGAGGAGAGCAATCATAAGTTTTCTGTTAGTAACGATTCTCACCTGATCGATGGCTTTATGGCCCTGTTCTGTAGGCGAAACGGCCGTCACCCTAGGTACTCTGCGTGGCAGATCGGGAATGAATCCAAGTGTGGAGGTCCGAGGGTGAACATCGACGAGGCGTTGCGCGAGGCGATGGCTGTGGAAGGCGCCGTCGGCGTGTCGCTGGTCGACTACGACAGCGGCATGACCCTCGGTCAGCAGGGCGGGAACGCGCTGCTCGACCTTGAGGCTGCGGGTGCGGGCAACACCGAGGTGATCCGGGCGAAGCTCCGGACGATCGCCTCGCTGCAGCTCGACGACACCATCGAGGACATCCTGATCACGCTGCAGCGGCAGTACCACATCATCCGGCCCCTGCCGGAGGCCAAGGGCAGCAGACTGTTCCTCTACCTGGTGCTCGACCGCACACGGGCGAACCTCGCCCTGGCGCGCCACCACCTGCGCCGGGTCGACCAGGCCCTGATCGTATGACGCGGCCCGGCGGCAACCGGATGCAGATCCACCTGAGCGACCCCGCGGTTCTCGCGGAGCTGCTCGGGCGGGTCCGCCGGGAGATCGAAGGCATCGAGAGCGCCATCGCCACCAGCCGCGACGGCATCGTCCTGGCGCTCGACACGGAGGCGGACACCCCGGAAGCGGACCAGATGGCCGCCCACGCCGCGGCCATGGCCGCGGCGGCGGCGGGAATCGGGTTCCGGTTCATCGAGGTGTCCAAGCTCGGCCGCCTCCAGGGCGTGCTGCTGGAGGGGGAGCGGGGCTGCATCGCGGTCCTGCCCCTCAGCGGGACGCTCCTGCTGCTCCTGATGGGGTCGCCGGGGGTGGCCCTCGGCCGCTTCACGGTCGCGGCCAAGCGGGCGATGAACATCATCCTGTCGCCCGAGGCCTACTGATCCAGGCCGACCCGGAGGGGCTCCCCTCCACCAGGGCCGGAACGGCGCCCCCGTCGCGGGGCGCGGCGGTTCCGGCTCGTCCGGGTGCACGGGCCGCCAGCTGCGCTGGCGGCCCGACCCGCGATCCCTCCCGCCGCACGTCCCACGTCCGGCACGTCCCCCACCCCTGTCTTCCCGCAGGACGGCGGACGGCGCGCGCCCCCGACGTGGACAGCCCTCCCGCATCTCGGTAAGCATGGTCGCGGAGTCCGGGACGGGGGAGGTTCGAGCTGTGCGGTCGCTGCGCATCCACTTCACGATGCTCGACCTGGCGAGGACGAGGGTCGCGGGGGACAGCGACCCGCTGTGGGAGGTCGTGCTCAGCGGCTTCCGGCTGAACTACCGCTACCGCGACAACGAGCACCTCTTCGGCGCCTGGAAGCGGACCGTCCTCACCGACCCGGACCGCGCCGCACCCGCCCGCGCGGGCGCGCGGCTGCTGTCCGTGCTCGCCCCGAAGGGCCCGTACTTCCCGGACTTCCTCACCCCCACCGGCACCGGCGGCGGGTTCGAGGCCGGGCTGGAGGCGATCCGGGCCACCCCGCACCGCCGGTTGCGCGCCGAGATGACCAAGCTCGCGCAGGAGTCGCCCGTCCCCGCGCGGTTCCTGCCGGTGGCCGAGGGCAGGCCCGAGGCGCTCGGCTCGCTGGCCGCCGTGCTCCGGTCCTACCGGGACGCCGTGATCACCCCGCACGACGGCGCGGTGCGCTCCGTGGTCTCCGCCGACGCCGCCCGCCGCACCAGGGTGCTGGCCGAGCGCGGCGTCGAGGGGCTGTTCGAGACCCTGCCGTGGGCGCGCTGGCGCCCACCGGTGCTGGAGGTCGAGTACGGCGTGGACCGCGACCTGCACCTCAACGGCCGGGGCCTGGTGCTGGTGCCGTCGTTCTTCTGCGACCGCCAGCCCATCACGCTGGCCGACCCCGACCTGCCGCCCACGCTCATCCACCCGGTGGACAAGACGGCGGGCTGGGAAGGGCTGGTGGCCGAGACGCGCGGCGGGCTGGCCGCGCTGATGGGGCCCACGCGGGCCGCGGTGCTGCTGGAGATCGCCGGGGGCGGCGGGCTGACCACCACGCAGCTCGCGCGGCGGCTGTCCACCTCGGCCGCCGCGGTCAGCAGGCACGCGGCGGTGCTGCGCTCGGCCGGGCTGGTCGACACCCGCAGGGACGGCCAGCACGTGCTGCACACCCCGACCCTGCTCGGGCTGGGGCTGCTGGAGACGCCGGTGGTGCGCTGAGGCGGTCGTGCCGAGTCGGGAAACGCCCTGCTCACGGCAAGATCGGCGCGGGCAGGCGGAAGGGCCGCACCAGGTGGGGTCCACCGGAGTGCCGAGGTGCGGCAGTCGGGGGTCTCGCACTGCTGCGCAGCACGGGAGCCGGGCTGTCCGAACGCCCCTGGTGCAGGACGTCCCCGGCTCCTGCGGTGGTGCTGGAGAGCTA
The DNA here is from genome assembly GCF_000023245.1 of Actinosynnema mirum DSM 43827. GTDB lineage: Bacteria > Actinomycetota > Actinomycetes > Mycobacteriales > Pseudonocardiaceae > Actinosynnema > Actinosynnema mirum. Next base: position 4,465,775 of record NC_013093.1, on the reverse strand, counting down.
GCTGGCGGCCTGCTCGGGAACGGGCAGGCGGTCGGCGCCGCTGGTCCACAGGTCCGAGCCGAACACCTCGAAGCGGATGCGCCCGGTGTCGACCCCGCGCCTCAGCAGCGAGGTGCGCACGTCCCGCATGAACGGCAGCGGGCCGCACAGGTAGAAGTCCGCGTCCGGGTAGGCGGGCACCGCGTCCGGGTCGACCAGTCCGGCGCGCGCGCCCTCCGGGGCGTCCTGCTCGTAGAACAGCGTGCTGGTGAACGACTCCAGCCTGCCGCCGAGCCGCTGGGCCTCCTGCGCGAGCGCGTGCCTGGCGGGGGAGCGGTCGGCGTGCACGAACGCGACCGGGCGGTCCGGGGAGCGCTCGGCCAGGTGCTCCAGCATCGCCATCATCGGCGTGACGCCGATGCCCGCGCTGGCCAGCACGACCGGTCCGGCGCCCTCGGCGAGCGCGATGTCGCCCACGGGCGGGGTCACCCACACCTGGTCGCCGACCTTCGTCGTGGTGGTCAGCAGCGTGGACACCTCGCCGTCCGGGGTGCCGTCCGTGCCGCGCACCCGGCGGACGGTGATCCGCAGCGCCTCGTGCCCCGCCGCCCGCGACACGGTGTACTGCCTGCCCTGCCGCACGCCGTCGGCCATCTCCAGCGCGACCGTGACGTACTGGCCCGCCAGGTGGTGCGGCACCGGCCCGGACTCCGGGGCCAGCAGCAGCGACACCGCGTCCTCGGCCTCCTCGACCCGCCCGGTGACCACCCACGGCGCGTAGATCCGCCCCGGGTCCGCGTGCAGGTCCTGGTACATGCGGGTCTCGATCGCGATCAGCTTGACCGCGAACAGCCAGTACACCTCGTCCCAGGCCGCCGCGACCTCCGGCGTGACCGCCTCGCCGAGCACCTCCTTCACCGCGCCCATCAGGTAGCGGCCGACGATCGTGTACTGCTCGGGCGTGATGCCCAGCGACACGTGCTTGTGCGCGATGCGGCTGATCACCGCGTCGAGCGGGATCTCCTGGCCCTGGCCGACCAGGTGCGCGGCGTACGCCACCACCGATCCGGCAAGCGCTTTCCGCTGCTCGCCGCTGGCCTGGTTCCCCCGGTTGAACACGTTCAGCAGCTCGGGGTTCTCCCCGAGCATCCGGCCGTAGAAGCGGGTCGCGATCGCGACCACGTGCTCCCGGACCACCGGCAGGGTGGCCGTGACGATCTCCCGCGACTGTGCGGACAACATGGCGTGGTTCCCCTCATTCCCTCGTCAGCGACAGCAGGACCGGGCCCGTGGGCGGGGCGATCAGGTCGCGCAGCAGCACGGTGTCCAGCGAGGCGAAGAACGCCTCGCGGGCCGTGCGCAGCGCGCCGCGCAGCAGGCACGCGCGGTGCAGCGGGCAGGGTCCCTGCTCGCAGTCCACGACCTCGTCCTCGCCCTCGAACCGGCGCACCACGTGACCGGCCGACACCCCCCTCGCGCCCGGCGGGACCGAGACCCCGCCGTTGCGCCCCCGCGCCGTGGTGACCAGGCCTTCCTTCTGGAGGCGCTGGACCACCTTGGCCACGTGGTTGCGCGGCACGTTCATGCTCGTCGCGAGGTCGTCCACGGTGAGCTGGGCGTCCTTGGCCGCAGCGAGCATCAGCACGCGCAGGGCGATGTCGGTGGCCTTGCTGAGGTGCATGATCCATAGCCTATCGATAAGAGGTATCTGGGATACCTCTTTTATGGCCCGGGTCACGGGCAGGCACTTCGGTCAGGTGGTCCGGTGGGGGGTGACGGGCGGCTCGGAATCGGAAGGGCAACACCAGTTGAGCTGCGGCGTGGTGCTGTGGTGCGGCAACTTGTGGTCTCGCACCGCTTCGCGGTGCGGGTGCGCGTGTGGAACCGGGACCCGGCCAAGTCCCGGCCGCTGGCCGATGACGGGGCGCGCGTCGCGTCCAGTGCCGCCGAAGCCGTCGCGGGCGCGGGCGTCGTGCTGACGACGCTGTTCGACGCCGACGCCACCGTCCAGGTCATGTCGGCCGCGCTGCCGTCGGCGCGCGACGGGGCGGTCGAGGACAGCGCGCTGATCCTGGAGGCGCTGGAGGCGCTGGAGGCGCTGGAGGCCGGGGGGCACGGACGGGCGGCTGATGGCGGCGCTGCACGGGTTGTTCGCCGACGCCGCCGAGGGGGACGGGTCGGTGGACGTGGCGGCGGTGGTGCGGGCCTACCGCACGTGAGCGCCGGGGCGTCCGGCGTCGGCCCCGCCGGACGTCCTGGCGCCCGCCTTGGCCGCGTCGATCCCCGCCTTGGCGGCGCTGACCAGCTCGACGCCGGTCATCTGCTCGGCGGGCGCGCTGTCACCGGTCTTGCCGGTGTCGGCGGCAGGCGCGCCGGCGCCCGTGCCGCTGGACTTCACCGAACCGCTGGACTTCACCGAACCGCTGGACTTCACCGAACCGCTGTGCCCGCTGCCCGCCTTGCCGGTGCCGCCCTTCGGGGCCCCACTCCTACCCGCGCTCTTCCCGGCGCCCACCCGCCGCCCGCCGACGTGGTCCTGCCGGGGGATGGCTCGCCGAACCCCCTGCTCGGCCAGCACCGCCCGACACCGCTCCACCTCGGCGGTGACCGCCTCCAGGTACCAGCTCAGCACCGCGAACGGGATGGCCTCCCGAACCCCGGCCTCGAACCGCACCACGGCCTCGTGCCGGGGATCGGCGTCGGACACGATCGCGGTGGCGAACGCCGCCCCCAGCAGGTGCCGGTCGGCCTTGGGCACCGGCATCGCCTCGCACAACTCGACCTGCCACAACTCGGCGTCCACGTTGTAGACGTACTGCACCCCGTAGTGGCTCCCCGCGTGCTCCAGCGTCATGCCCCTCAAGCTGCCACGCCCGCGCGGTTCCGGCCATCGGACGACCGGTGACGGCCGCCTGGATCACCCGATCCTGCCGCGGGCGGGGGCGGCGCCCCGAACGCCGCCCCCGCCCCCCGCTCACATGTCGTCCCACCACCAAGCGATCGCCGCGATCGGCAACGGCGACGGATCGGCGTCCGCGGGGCTGTCCGCCCACTCCCGACCCCGCTGCCCCGGCACGGCCGGGGCCTCCGTGAAGCCCACGAACCTCGGCGCCCCCAGCGCCCAGTCGATGTTGCCCCGGATCGCGTGCCCCAAGCTCCCCAGGTACCCGCGCAGCGCCTCGCTCACCGGCCCGATCAGCACCTGCTCCCGCAGGTCCAGGAACCGCGTCAGCACCCGGTCCCGCATCGCCCGCGCCTGCTCGGTCGCCCGCTCCACCGTCGTCCTGCCCTGCTCGGCCAGCACCTCCACCACCCCGCACCCGGTGTGCAGGTCCGTGTCCCACCCGGTCACCAGGACCGCCATCTCGCCCAGCGCCCGCACCGGCGGCGAGTCGGCCTCGTGCGCGGGCACCTCCTCGCCGACCGCGATCTCCAGCAGCGCCGCCGTCGGCGCGCCCGACGCCGCGTTGAGCCGCATCATCACGTGGTCGTCCAGGCTCGGCGCGAGCCCCATCGAGTCCAGCGACGCCTGCCACGCCGCCGTGAACAGCCACGCCCGGTGCGCGTCCGCGAACCTCCGCGCCTGCTGGCCGGTCGCGCAGCCGTGCATGGCCAGCGCGATGTCCTGGAGCGCCAGCGCGAACCGGTCCTCGGCGACCGCGTGCCACGGCACCTCCAGCGCCCGCTGCACCTCGCCCGCCGTGGTCATGAAGTCCTCGTCGCCACCCCGCTCGCGCAGGAACAGGTGCGCCCAGCACGCCCACCGCACCGCCACCTGCATCGGCTCGTCGTCGGCCTCCGGGGCGGCGCGGGCGAAGAACTCGGCGACGTTGAGCCGCACCACCTCCTCCCGCAGCCTCGGGTCCGCGCCCAGCCCCACCCGGTCCAGCCACTCGACGGCCCGCGCCTCGGTCACCCCCACGTGCGGGTTGATCGCCGGTTCGACGGGGCAGTAGAAGCCGCTCATGCCGCGCTCCTGTCCAGGAAGCGCTCCACGCCCTCGGCGATGCCCGCCGCGTCCAGGCCGTGCAGCCGCAGGATGTCCGACCGGGACCCGTGCGCCAGGAACTCCGACGGCAGCCCGAGCACCCGCACCCGGCGGCTCAGCCCCGCCTCGCGCAGCGCCGCCGCGACCGCATCCCCGACCCCGCCCGCGCGCACCCCGTCCTCCGCGCACACCACCACCCGGTGCTCGGCGGCCAGCGCGATCAGCGACGGGTCCACCGGCAGCACCCACCCCGGATCGCACACCGTCACCCCGATGCCCTGCCCGCCCAGCCCGACCGCCGCCGCCACGCCCTGCGCGGCCAGGCTCCCCACGGTCACCAGCAGCGCGTCCCGCCGCGAGGCGCTGTGCAGCACCTCCACCCCGCCCACCCGCGACACCGCGTCCAGGTCCACCCCCACCGGCCCCTGCGGGAAGCGCAGCGCGGTCGGCCCGTCCCGGTCGACGGCCTGCTCCAGCAGCTCCCGCAACCGGGTCGCGTCGCGCGGCGCGGCCACCCGCAGCCCCGGCACGCCGCGCAGCAGCGCCAGGTCCCACGCGCCGTGCTGGCTCGGCCCGTCCTCGCCGGTGATCCCGGCCCGGCCCAGCACCAGCGCCACCGGCAGCCGGTGCAGCGCCACGTCCATCAGCACCTGGTCGAGCGCGCGCGGCAGGAACGTCGACGACAGCGCCACCACCGGCCGCAGCCCGCCCATCGCCAGCCCTGCCGCGCAGGTCACCGCGTGCTGCTCGGCGATGCCGGTGTCGAGCACCCGGTCGGGGAAGCGGCGGGCGAACGGGCCCAGGCCCGTCTGCTCCACCATCGCCGCGGTCAGGCAGAACAGGTCCGGGCGGGTCTCGCCCAGCGCCACCAGGTGCTCGCCGAGCACGGCCGTCCACTCCGGACCGCCCGGCATCGACGGCGGGGCGATCGCGTGCATGTGGTCGGACTCGTCCTGCTCGGCGGGGGCGTGCCCGAAGCCCTTCCGGGTCAGGCAGTGCACCACCACCGGGCCCCGGTACTCGCGGGCCGAGGTGAGCGCGGCCTCCAGCTCGGCGATGTCGTGGCCGTCGACCGGCCCCAGGTAGCGCACGCCCAGGTCCGCGAACACCGACGACACCGCCGTGCCCCGGCGCAGCGCCGCCAGGTGCCGCCCGACCGCGCCCGCCGTCGGCCCGTGCGAGCGGCCGTTGTCGTTGAGCACCACCACGACCGGCAGGTCGCTCACGGCGATGCTGTTGAGCGCCTCCCACGCCATGCCGCCGGTCAGCGCCCCGTCCCCGACCACGGCCACCACGTGCCGCTCCTCCCCGCGCGAGCGGGCCGCGCGGGCCAGCCCGTCCGCGTAGGACAGGGCGGTGGAGGTGTGCGAGTTCTCGACCAGGTCGTGCGGCGACTCGGCGCGGCTCGGGTACCCGGACAGCCCGCCCGCGCGGCGCAGCCCGCCGAACAGGTCGGCGCGGCCGGTGAGCATCTTGTGCACGTAGGTCTGGTGGCCGGTGTCGAACACCAGGCGGTCGGTGGGGGAGCGGAAGACCCGGTGCAGCGCGAGCGTCAGCTCCACCACGCCCAGGTTCGGGCCGAGGTGACCGCCGGTGCGGCTGACCGAGTGCACCAGCAGCGCCCGCAGGCGGTGCGCGAGGCCCGGCAGCTCGTCGGGCGGGAGGGCGCGCAGGTCGAAGGAGCCGCCCGGCGCCGGTTGGGGCGGCCTGGTCGTGGTGTCGGACATGCGGCCACTCCTCAACGGGTCGGTGACGACGCGGGCGGGGTACCCGCTGGCCCGTGGGGAGGGGGAGAGGGTGAGTCGAACGTGCCTCACCCGATGCGGGGCGGCAACCGGGGGTGTTCGCCGGTCAGGCGGCCGTGGGGCGGGGACCACCCGGAGTGGTGGCACGCGAGTGGGGGAGGGGGCGGCGGAGCGCGTCGGGTGACGTGCTCCGCGGCGGGGCGGGTGGAGCGCCCGGTGGGACCGGGGAGGGCGCGCCGATGGCTCAGCGCACCACGCCCACCCGGCGCGGCCGGACGCCGGTGAACGCCACCTCCTCGCCGCAGTGCGAGCACACCGGGCGCACCTCCAGGTCGTGGCCGCAGCGGTGCTGCCAGACCGCGGGCGGTGGGCCGGGGGTCACGAAGCGGTCGCCCCACTCCATCAGGGCCTGGAGCACCGGTTGCAGCGCCCGGCCCGAGTCGGTCAGGGCGTACTCGTAGCGCGGCGGGTGGTCCTCGTAGCGCCTGCGCTCCAGCACGCCCGCCGCCACCAGCTTGCGCAGCCGCGCGGCCAGCACGTCGCGGCTCACCCCGGTGTTGCGCACGATCTGGTCGAACCGGCGGAAGCCGATCATCACCTCGCGCAGCGCCAGCAGCGTCCACCGCTCGCCGACCACCCCGAGCGCGTTGGCGATCGAACACTCCCGGCTGCTCATGGGGCGGCTCCCTGCGCGCTCGGTCCGAAGAGCCAACCTAGCAGGTGAAGATCGTCGAACGGCCCCGGAAGCGGCCCTGGGCCACCGCGCGGCCTGCTCCGAGACGCGGGTGGCGGTGGCGTTGTCGCCCGAGGTGGTGGCCACGACCGTGCTCTCGTCCCCGGCCGCCAGGTCCTGCGCCGAACCCGCCCGCGCTCCCACCGGGCGCCTGCCCGATCGCCGACGAGCCCTCCGACGACCCCGAGGCCGCGTGGACGACCCCACCTCCCCCCGCGACCGCCAGCGCGATCACCCCCGCCACCAGGCCCCGCCACCAGCCCTCGCCGCCGGGTCTGTGCCGTAGGTCAGCGCTCCCCGTGCGTCGCCGGACCACCGGCCGCCCCCACGCCCCGCCCCACCCGCAAATGCGCGAAAATGCGGTGAGGAAATCCGCACCAGTGCGCCTCCGAACAATTTTTTCACCCGGTTCCCGCTCATTTCCGCTGCGGGTTCCCGCATTGCCCGCCGCCACCCCGCTCGCAACCCGCGCACCTGCTGAAACCCTGTCCCCGCCCGAGATCGCCAAGGGAAGAGGAACAGCGAGTGAGACGCGCGTCGACCGGTTTCGCAGCCGCGCTGGGCGGAGTTGCGCTGGTGCTGGGGGCATTCGCCCCCGCCACCGCCCAGACCCGGAACGGGGAGCCCCCGCCCGCCGGGGACGAGGTCGTGCCGGACAGCTACCTCGTCGTGCTGAAGGACCAGGGGGGCTCCGCGGGCCACGCGTCCACCGCCGCGCTCGCCGCGTCGCTGGCCGCCGCGCACGGCGGGGACGTCACCTCCACCTGGAGCAGGTCGCTGCGCGGGTTCGCGGTCAAGGCGGACGCGGAGCAGGCCAAGCGCCTGGCCGCCGACCCCGCCGTCGCCTCGGTCACCGCCAACGGCAGGCTCAAGGCGCACGACGCCCAGTTCGAGCCGCCCTCGTGGGGCCTGGACCGCGTCGACCAGCCCGACCTGCCGCTGGACGAGGTCTACAACCACCGCGCGGACGGCGCGGGCGTGCGCGTCTACGTCGTCGACAGCGGCATCCGCACCACGCACGCCGACTTCGGCGGCCGGGCCAGCTGGGGCGCCGACCTGGTCGACGGCAGCGGCCAGGACTGCGCGGGCCACGGCACGCACGTCGCGGGCACCGTCGGCGGCGCCGGGCACGGCGTCGCCAAGGGCGTCCAGCTCATCGCCGTGCGGGTCCTGGACTGCGCCAACGGCACCACCTACGAGACCGCGCTCAACGGCGTCGAGTGGGTCACCGCCAACGCGGTCCGCCCGGCCGTGGCGAACCTGAGCTTCGGCGGCGCCACGTCCGCGCAGAGCGCCCCGCTGGAGCAGGCGATCCGCAACTCCGCCGCCTCCGGCATCACCTACGTGGTGTCGGCGGGCAACGACAACCGCAACGCCTGCTCGGCCACGCCCGCCCTGCTGCCCGAGGTGATCGCGGTCGCCGCCACCGACCGGGCCGACCGGCGAGCGGACTACTCGAACTTCGGCGGCTGCGCCGACCTGTTCGCCCCCGGCACCGCGATCCGCTCGGCGTCCGCCGCCGACGACACCGCCTCCCGCGAGGAGACCGGCACCTCCATGGCCGCCCCGCACGTCGCCGGGGCCGCCGCGCTGCACCTGGCCGCGAACCCAGGGGCCACGCCGCAGGCGGTGCTGGCCGCGCTCGCCGCGACGGCCCAGAACGGCAGGGTCGGCGGCGCGCTCAACGGCACGCCCAACCGGCTGCTGTCCACGGCCTCCACCGCGGGCGCCCCGCAGGAGGTCGACCTGGTCCGGGCCTGGCGGCAGCCCGACCACGTCAGCGCGAGCGCGGGCCTGCCGTCCGGGTACGGCGCGGAGGGCAGCCTCGGCAGGCTCGTCACCGCCCGCCTGCCCGGCACCCGGCCGCTCTACCAGTGCAAGGTCGGCGGCTGGGACCACATGACCTCGCTGCGCGCCGACTGCGAGGGCCTGGAGCGGGTCGGCCTGCTCGGCTACGCCCACGCCGAGCGCGTCGCGGGCGCCCACCCGGTGCACCGCTGCCTGATCCGGGAGAGCGGCGACCACATGGACAGCCGCGACCCGAACTGCGAGGGGCAGACCGTCGAGGGCGTCCTCGGGTACGCGCTCGACTGACCCCACCGGCGCCGCGCGACGGCGCCGCACCCCTGAAGCTCGGTGAGCGCCTGACCGGGGCGCTGGCGGGACAGCGCGCACTGGCCCGCCTCGCGCCGGAACAGGCGCTCACCGGACCGGGCGCGCCACCCGGTCGAACGACGGAGGGCGGCCCCCGAACCGGGGACCGCCCTCCGTTCGCACCACCCCCACCGGGGCGCGTCACCGCCACCAAGAGCACCCCCGCCGGGGCGCGTCATGCCCCTACCAGGGCGGCGTCACCCGGTAGCTGTCCGAGTAGTACTCGCCCAGCCGCTCGCGGTAGGCGGGCGGGTCCACCTCGTCCGGGTCGAACTCGGGCGCGCCCGCGACCTGCTCGGTGGTGCGGTCGACCTGCACCACCCGAGCCTCCCGGTCCACGCCCGACACCACGCCCACCGGCAGCGCCACCCGGTTGCCGCCGGACACGTCCACCACCAGGCAGTCGGCGGGCAGCAGCGCGTTCTCCGAGTCCACCACCCCCACCCGCCCGTCGGTGGCGCGCACCTCGAAGCCCAGCAGCCCGGTGTCCGGCCGGTCCGCGAGCGACACGTCAGGCTCCAGGGGGTGCTCCTGCTCGTGCAGCGCCGTGATGGCGTCGCGCCAGATCCACGGGGCGAAGGGGAACGGTTGCAAGATGACCTCCTCGGCACGACCGGCTGTCACCCGACGGGTACCCCTGATCACCTGTCCGGGAACGGAACGGCGGGCACGGGAAGCGGAGAGCCCCCCGTCGCGCTCAGGACAGCAGCCACCGCTGCGAGGCGCGCCCGTCGCACGGCTGGACCCCCGCCGCCGTGCCCGCCGCGACGCCGCGCGCGTCCAGGCAGGTGCCCTCGGAGGTGGACACCAGCCGCTGTCCGTCGCGCGTCCACCGCTGCGAGGCCCGCCCGTCGCACAGCGCCGTCACCACCGGGGTGCCCGGCGCGCCACCCGTCTCCAGCAGGTCCAGGCACTGCGCCCCGTAGATCCGCACCTCGCCGCCCTGCCACAGCGTCCACAGCTGGTTCGCCGCACCGTGGCACGCCCACAGCGCGGGCCGCGCCGTGGGCGTCGTCACCGCGCCCGGCACGTCCAGGCAGCGCCGCGACGCCACGCCCAGCAGCGTCCCGGTCTGCTGGGCCAGCGGCCCCGCCCCGGTGACGCGGAACGCGGCGACCCCCTGCGAGGGCACGTCCGCGGTGATCCGCGCGCCGGTCGAGGTCGCCCCGGTCCACAGGTCGGTCAGCGCCAGCGACGTCCCGGCCAGCCCGACCTCGGCCGGTCCCGCGCTGATCCGCGCGGGCTGCGCGCCCCGGTTGAACAGGCCCACCGCGACCGACCCGTCGGCCAGGGGCTTGGCGAACACCTCGGTGTCGCCGTCGTCGCGCACCCGGCGACCGCCCGCGCCCAGCGCGTCCTGGTTCACCGCGACGAGGCCGGGCGTGCGCAGGATGGAGGAGATCTCGGCGGGCATGGCGCGCACGTCGTTGCCCGCCATGAGCGGCGCGGCCATCAGCGCCCACAGCGCGAAGTGCGCCCGCGACTGCTGCGTCGTCAGGCCCGGCCTGCCCACCACCAGCATGTCCGGGTCGTTCCACCGGCCGGGCCCGGCCTGCGCGGCGAGCGGGGCGTTCACGTCGACGACGTTCACCACGCCCATCGGGTAGCTGTTGGTGTTCTCGTTGCGCCAGATGTCCAGCAGGTCCTCGGTGGTGCGCCACAGGTCCGCGACCTCGCCCCAGTCGTACGTGGAACCGGTGATCGCGTGGTAGCTGTTCGGGTTGATGCTGTACACGATCGGTCGGCCGGTGGCGCGCAGCGCGTCGCGCATCAGCGCGAACCGGGCGACCTGCTCGTCCCGGTCGCCCTCGGGGGAGCACCAGTCGTACTTGAGGTAGTCCACGCCCCAGGAGGCGAACGTGCGGGCGTCCAGCTCCTCGTGCCCGACGCTGCCGGTGGAACCGGGGTAGGCGCCGCCGCGCTGGGCGCAGGTGCGGTCGGTGGGCACCTGGTAGATGCCGAACTTCAGGCCGCGCGCGTGGATGTAGTCGCCGAGCGCCTTCATGCCGCTGGGGAACCGGGTGGGGTCGCCGCGCAGGCTGCCGTCGGGCAGGCGCTGGACGTCGAACCAGCAGTCGTCCACGACGACGTACTGGTAGCCGGCGTCGCGCATCCCGGAGGAGACCAGCGCGTCGGCGCCGTCGCGGATCGTGCTCTCGCTGATGTTGCAGCCGAAGGTGTTCCAGGAGTTCCAGCCCATCGGCGGGGTGGTCGCCGGGCTGCCGGGGGCGGCGGGGCGCACGTCGGCGGGGCGCACGTCGGCGGGGGAGCCCGCTGCCGGCGCGACCTGGTCAGGCGCCGACCGGCCCGCTGTCTCCGCGCCCGCTGCGGCTAACGCCGGTTCCGCCGAACCGGTCGCGGCCTGGGCGGGGACGAGCCCCACCGCGACCAGCGCCGCCGCGACCAGCGCGGCGAGCCTGCCGGGTGGTCTGCCCGCCCGGCGGCCGGGTGAGCGTCGCGCGCCGACTCCGCAGGGGGTGGACCGAGGCATCGTTGCCCTCCTCTCGCGGGGGAGGGGAGGGCACCTCGCCCGCGTTCGGTGTTGGTGGTTCCGCCGTGACCCTCGGACGCGGGCGGCATCCCGCCCGCACCCGTGCGGCGGACGCTACCGGCGGCGCGTGCCACGGGCGAGACGCCGGGGAGCCGCGACCACCAGAGCCACACCAACGGCGGCGTCCGGCGCGCGGCGCGCCGAGCGATCACCCGGCACGGGCCACCTCCGCCCGCCGGTCGACCACACTCGCCGGTCGACCACACTCACCGGTCGATCACGCCCGCCGGTCGCCCTCGCCGATCGGGCTCCGCCGGGGTCACCCCTCCCAGCGCCACACCAGCGGCGGCCGTCCGCCCTTCGCGCGGGCCGCCGCGTGCTGCTCGGTGCGGCGAAGGCCGGGGACGCGGTCCATCAGCCTGCCCAGGTTCGCCGGGTACGGGCGGTCGCCGGTCAGCGCCTCGGTGGCGTCCAGGGCCTGCGCGGTGGTGAACTCCGGGCCGAGCAGCCCGGCGGTGAACACCGGGTCGCGCCACAGCCGCTCGCCCAGCAGCGCCCGGCAGTCGGCGACGATCCGGTCGTGGTCGAACGCCAGCGGCGGCACCGCGGACAGCGGGGCCCAGCGCGGGCCGTCCGAGCGCGCCGGGTCGAGGGTCGCCCACAGCGCGATCGACAGCGTCGGCCCGCGCGGGTCGCGGGAGGGCTCGTCGAACGTGGCCAGCTGCCCGGTCGCCCGCACCGCCCCCTCCGGCACCCCGAGCTTGCCCGCGACCGCCCGCACCGCCGCCTCGCGCAGCCGCTCGCCCCTCCCCAGCAGCACGCCCGGCAGCGCGTCCCGCCCGAGGAACGGCTCCAGCTCGCGCCGCGACACCCCGAGCAGCACCGCGCCCGACCCGGCGTCGAACCGCAGCGCCAGCACGTCCACCGACACCAGCGACGACTCGATGTGCCCCGGCTCGACCTGCCCCGGTCGGGCGCCCACGGGTTCTGCTTCCACGGAAAGCATTGTCCAGCACTCGCGCCCCACGACACCCCCTGACCTGATCACCCGGGCCCCTCGCCCGTGCCGCGACCCCTCAGCGCGGCACGGGCTCCAGCACCCGGTAGTGCGACCGGTCCGGCCCGCTGCCGGTCACCAGGACCGGCGCCCCCAGCTCCCGCTCCAGCCACCCCACCGGGTCGGCCAGCTCCTCCAGCACCGGCTCGACCCGCCCCAGCAGCTCCGCGACCCGCGGGTCGGGCGCCGGGCGCGCGGCCCCGGCCGGCCCCTCCAGTCCGGGGACCTCGGCCAGCCGCGCCACCCGCCGCCCGTCGACCTCGTACGCCCCGGCCACCCGCGACCCGGCCCCCGCCGCGTCCAGGTGCGTCACCGCCAGGGCGTCGACCCCGCCGCACGCCGCCACCGCGTGCCGCAGCAGCACCCCGTCCAGGTGCCCGGCCCGCCACGCCCCCTGGTACCGCCCGGTCCCGTTGTGCCGCTCCGGGAACCGCGCCGCGACGGCCGCGTCCTCGGTCGGCATCGGGCCCGCGCCGTGCCGGGTCTGGTAGGTCCGGGTCACCCCGACCACCCGCGCCGGGAGCCCGCCGAGCAGCGCCCGCGCGTTGTCCGGGGTGACCGTCGACCAGGTGGTGTGCGGGTGGAAGCCGCGCCACTGGTCCAGCAGCACCCCCTGCGCCCCCTCGAACACCAGCCGCCCCCGCCCGGCCAGCCGCGCCACCTCGTCGTCGCCGGTGATCCGCACCGCGTCGGCGAAGTCCCGGTACATCCCCACCAGCTCGTCCACCGACCACCGGGCGGTCGCGAGCGGCGCGTAGAACCGGGCCAGCGCGTCGAGCTTGCGCCGCAGCACGTCCGGCCGCAGGCAGTCGGCGACCACGGGCGCCTCCCCGAACGCCCCGAGCACCTCCTGCCCCTCCACCACGTCCCCGACCCGCGCCGCGCGCTCGGACAGCAGCGAGTACCAGACCGTCTCGCCGACGCCCTTGCCGCACGACCCGTGCCTGCCCGCGCCCCTGGCGTCCTCCCGCGCCCGGTTCGCCAGCACGTGGAACGGCGTGGTCAGCAGCGCCCCGCCCGCCACCGACAGCAGCGACAGCGGGTCGGGGACGCCGATCGCGGCCAGCTCGCGGGCCTCGGCGGCCAGCGCCATCGGCTCGACCAGCACGTGCGGCGACAGCCAGGTCGGCACGCCCGCGAGCGTGCCCGACCCGAACTGGCTGAACGTGTGGTGCCGGTCCCCGTCGACCACGTTGTGCGCGGCCTGCGCGCCCCCGTTGAACCGCACCACCGCCGCGGTCTCCCCGGCCCGGCACAGCGCGTCCACCACGGCGCCCTTGCCCTCGTCGCCGAAGCCGAGGCCGATCACGATCACGTGATCAGCCGCGGCGGAGCCGAGGGTGACACCGCTCTCGGCCGCACCCCGGCCGACCGCGCCACCACCGCTGCTCTCGTCCCCGGTGGTGGAGCCGCCAGCCGGTTCCGCGACGACGTGCTCAGACGAGGCTGACATCGTCCGGCCCGTCCAGCGCCGGGGGAGCGGCCGAGGTGGCCACCGCCCGCGAGCCGACCTTCTGCAGCGCCTTGCCCACCGACCTGCTCTCGTCGCCCGACCCGACCTCGGCCAGGTCCACCAGCGCCTGGTCCAGGTCGACGACCCGCTCCTCCAGCCCGATGGTCGCCGCGATCAGCTCGCACACCGCGCCGGGGTCCTCCAGCTTCAGGAAGTTCTGCCCCAGCAACCCGCGCCAGTGGTCGCCGATCTCCGGGTCGTCGAAGTAGTGCGACTGCTTGGGCAGCACGAAGAACACGTGCCACCGCCGCGCCAGCTCCCGGTACACCGACGCCGGGTCGACGTCCTGGCCGCCGAGGTCGTCGCCGATGATCCGCTTGACGTGCTTGGCCTCCAGCCTGGGCTTGTTCAGCTCGTCGCCGATCAGGAACAGGTAGCCCTTGCGCCCGCGCTTGGTCCAGGCGTCGGTCTCCACGTGCCTGGCCATGAAGTACGCGGCCAGCTCGTACGACTCGCTCTTCTGCCCGCCGCCGTTGCCCTCCAGGAAGATGTCGCGCAGCTGCTCGTCCATGCGGTTGTCGGACTCGAACTGCCCGACCTGCAGCGGCACCCGGTCGCTGTCGGCGTCGCCGATGCCGCCGAACAGCACCTGCGGGTCGCTCAGGTAGCCCCTGCGCTTGATCAGCCCGTGCAGCTTGCCGAGCTTGCGCTGCATGATCCGGGGCACCTGCCCCATCGAGCCGGTCACGTCGAACAGCACCGCGATGGGCGTCGAGTCGGCGTGCTCGTCCGAGTCGCGGCACTCGCGGGCCACGACGCCGTGCGGGTCGAGCGAGGGGTGCGCCTTCCACTCGGCGGCGGGCCTGCCGTGCGTGGCGCTGGTGTAGCCGAAGTCCGAGATGCCCTTGGCGGCGCGGAAGGTCCTCGCCGCGGCGTAGGCGTTGTCGTCCCAGTGGCCGTGTCCCATGTCAGGCTCCTTCGTCGGTCATCGCGAACGGGCGGAACACCCGTGGTCCGTAGAGGTCGTCGAGCAGGTCGTCGTACTCGTCGAGCAGTTCGGCCGCCTCGGGCCGGGCCGAGGGGCTGTCCTGCATCGACCCCTCGGCGAACAGGCGCTGGCGGCGCTCGCCGGGGGCGAGCAGGTCGAGCATCAGCGCGTGCGCCATCCACACGTCGGTGGCGCCGGTGAGCGCCCGGCCCGCCGCGACCTCCGGCGGGTAGGTGGTGGTCCTGTCCCTGGCCAGGGGGCGCTGGCCGTGCTCGACGGCGAACGACCAGCCGACGAGCACCACGCCGTGCCGCTCCGGGTGGACCAGCACGTTGTCGGCGGTGATCGCGCCGTGCACCAGGCCCGCGAGGTGGGCGCCCGCGACCGCCCGCAGCAGCCTGCGGTGCATCCACGCCCAGTCGCGCCCGTCCAGGCCGCCGGGGCGGGCCTCCTTGACCTCGGCGAGGGTGTGGAAGCCGTCGGTGAGCGGGGCCAGCACGGTGAACGCGCGCTCTCCGCGCCCGACCTCGCCGGAGGCGTCGACCAGCCTCGGGAAGTACGGGGCGAGCCAGCGGTGCTCGTCGGTGAGGCGGGCCAGCGCGGTGAGCGCGTCCCGCTCGGCCAGCAGCAGCGGGCCCAGCGCCGGGTTGCGCACGACCTTGACCACCTCGGGGCCGTCGGTCAGGTGCACGTTCGCGACGCTGCCGACGCGGTGCAGCGCACCCGTGCGGTAGGTGCGGCGGGCCGTGCGCAGCTCGACCGAAGCGGACCCCGAACCCGCCCACCGGTCGTGCAGCCGGGTGACCTCGGCCGCCGCCGCGTGCGCCCGGTGGTCGTCCGGGCCGGTGCGGTCGGGGTGCAGCGCGACCAGCAGGTCCCGCCACAGCCGGTGAGCTGTCTGCGCTCGATCGGGGGAGAAGTCCCCAAACAGCCCAGTCGAAGAGTGAGCGCCCTCGACCAGCCTGAGGGCTTCGTCCCTGGTGAACATAGTTTGAGTTTAGGTGACTCAAACCGGTCGTGCAACTCTTCTGGGCGAAGTGGGCGTTCATAGGGGTGAGGACTCTTGTGGCAACGGAGTGATCTGTGCCGATCGCGGCTAACGTCCGGGCCGGACGCGGAGACAACCGTCCAGAGCGGTGATCACCCGAACCGCGCCCCCACCCACCCCTGCCCGGAGCGGCCCTCCGGCCGATTGCCAGAGTCCTGGTCAGGGCGACGTCCCTACCCGTCGCCCGCGCACCACCCGCCACGGCGTCCTACCCGTCGTGGCACCGCCCGACGCGCGGCGTCCTACACCGCCGCGCGAGCCCTGCCCGTCCTGTCCGCACCGTCCTGCCCGTCCTGCCCCGCACGTCCCGCCCTGCCCACGACTGCACCAGCCCTGCCGACTGCGCGCCCCTGCCGCCGCACGAGTCCTCGTCCCGCCGCACGAGCCCAGGAGAAGAACCCGGTGAAGCCGCTGACCCCGACCCGACCGATGAGCACCTGCGCGGTCACGCCCCGCCCCAAGCCCGTCCGGCTGCCCGCGCGCGGGCTGCAGAGCCGGTCGTCCCGGCCTAGGCGCTGAGCGCCGCTCATGATCTACTTGCGCCTCCTGCGAATGGAGGCGCGAGTGCCGGAAGTGTTGTTGCGCAACGGGATCAACCCCGAAGACCCGGACGCCCCGGTGCTCCTCGTGATCATCGATCCCGAGCGGTCACCGGGCGAGCGCGCCGTCTGCCTGCTCGGCAACCACGGCTACGAGCGGGACAACGCGCTCTACCTGGTCCCGACCGACGGCTGGGCGGAGCGCGCGCTCGACGCGGGCTCCCTCGTCGTCGACCTGGTCGCCTACCCGCTCGTCCTCGGCGGCTACGACCTGGAACTCGGCCTGTTCACCGAGCCCGCCGCCGGGGACGCCGACGCGGTCCGGCTGCTGCGCGTCACCGGCCGGGTCGACGCGACCGAGCTGCCCGAGGCCACCGTCGTCGTCGCCGTCTCGGAGGGGACCACCGTCGACGACGTCGTCGAGGAGCTGCGCTCGGGCGAGCTGTGGCCGGTGGTCCTCGCCCCCGCGCCCGCCGCCAGGGAGGGCTGATGCGCGTCACCACCTTCCCGGTGCCCGACGCGGACGGCCCCTACGGCGTCGCGGTCGGCCCGGACGGCGCGATCTGGTTCACCGAGGTCGGCGCGGGCAGGCTCGGCCGGATGACCACCGACGGCGAGCACACGCCCGTGCCGCTCAAGCTCTCCCCGTGCGCGCCGACCGTGCTCACCGCCACCGACGACGCCCTCTGGTTCACCGACTTCCGCCACCACCGCCTCGGCCGCACCACCCCCGCCGGGCGCACCACCACCGTGGACCTGCCCGGCGCGGGCCCGTACGGGGTGACCGGCGGCCCGGACGGCGCGGTGTGGTGCACCGCCGCCACCACCGGCAAGATCGGCCGGATCGAGGAGGGGCGCGCCACCTGGTTCGACCTGCCCGCGGGCAGCTTCCCCGCGATGATCACCACCGGCCCGGACGGGGCGCTGTGGTGCACCCTCAACCAGGCGGGCGCGATCGCCAGGCTGGGCGTGGACGGCGACCTGCGCGTCCACCCGCTGCCCACCCCCGGCGCGGGCCCGGTCGGCATCACCGCCACCGCCGACGCGCTGTGGTTCACCGAGGTGCTCGCCGGGCGGATCGGCCGGATCACCCCGGACGGCGAGATCACCGAGTTCGCGCTGCCCGACCCCGAGGCCCGCCCGCACGCCATCACCGAGGGCCCGGACGGCGCGCTGTGGTTCACCGAGTGGGCCACCGCCGCCGTCACGCGCGTGAGCGTGGACGGCGAGCTGACCGGCACCGCCGCCCTGCCGCCCGGCAGCGAGCCGCACGGCATCGCGCTCGGCCCGGACGGCGCGCTGTGGACGGCCCTGGAATCCGGGGCCGTCGCCCGCGTCGAACCCTGACCCGCTTCCCGGCAGGCGAACAACCCTCGGCCGCCGGGAAAGGGCTGTCAACGGCGTTCGGCGACTTCACCTGAACCGGGTCGTGGAAGGGTGAGGCGAATTCCCGCACGCGATTCGGGCAAGTCGCCGTTTCACAGGCCCTGAGCTGCGCGGATGCCTTCGCCGGGCGCGTTTTCCGATTACCCGCAGACATCCCCTCCGGGGTCGTCCCGCCCGCTCGCGGGTGCTGCGTGGCGGCGCCCGGTGCCTGCAGCGTGAATCCCCGTCCGGACGGCCGCCCGAGCACGGGCCGAGCCGAGGACGTTCGCTCTCGGAGGGGAATTCCGACCATGAGGGATCGCTTCGCCAGACGTCTGACCACCGGTCGCCTGACCACCGGTCGCCTGATCACCGGGCGCCTGATCACTGGGGCCGCGCTCGCCGTCGCCACCCTGCTGCCCGCCGCGCCGGGCGCGGTGGCCGAGCCCGCCGACACCTCGCCGGTCGTGGACGCCGTCGCCCCGTCGTCCGCGCAGGGCGTGGGCAACAACGCGGACGGACGGCTGGAGGTGTTCGCCCTCGGCGGCGGCCTGACCCGCGCGGGAGCGGCGGCCTGACACCCTGGGGGCGCGGTGGCCGCCGACCACCGCGCCCCGCCGGTCACACCCGCGTGCGCCACTCCTCCTGCCACCCCACCCGCGCCTGGTACACGGTGGCCAGCAGCCGCAGCGTCGGCTCGTCCGCCAGCCGCTCCACCTCCTCGCGCAGCAGTTCGGCCTTCCGCTGGAACGGCACCAGCGCCTCGTCCTCCGTCGGCGCCACCCCGCCGCCGGTCAGCAGCAACCCGCGCCCGTCGTCCGTGCGCAGCAGGCTCAGCCGCCCCTGCTGCTCGGCCTCCACCAGCAGCGGGACCTTGCCCTGCTCGGCCCGCCGCTCGTCCTCGGCGAGGCCCTCCAGCACGAACCGCCGCATCTCCTGTTCACCCATGCCCCACGGTTCTCCACAACCACACCCGTTCAACCCCGCCCGTTCGCCCGCGCCCCGGTCCACGATGTGGTCCCGGTTGGACAGCGCGCCCGAGCCGGACGGATGATCCCTCCCGGTTTCCGGCCAGGAGGAGGGGCGCATGTCACCGCTGGACAACCCGTCCTGGTCGGCGCTGAACGGCGCGCAGGCCCGGTTCGCCGAGGGCTCCGGGGCGGCGCGGCGCTACCACCGGGACGTCGCGCCCTTCCACTCCGTGCCCTCCGACCCGGACGCCGCCGCCTGGCGCGACCTGGCCCGGTTGACCGGACCCGGCGCGCAGGTCGTCCTCAACACCAACGCCGACCTCCCGGCCGACTGGGAGCTGGTGCAGCACACGCCCGCCGTGCAGCTGGTCGACGACGGCATCACGCCCGCGCCGGACGCCGAGGCGGTGCGGCTCGGCGCGCCCGACGTGCCGGAGATGCTGGACCTGGTCGCCCGCACCCAGCCGGGGCCGTTCCTGCCGCGCACCGTGGAGCTGGGCGCCTACCTGGGCGTGCGGCGCGGCGGGGCGCTGGTCGCGATGGCGGGGGAGCGGATGCGCCCGGACGGCCACACCGAGATCAGCGCCGTGTGCACCGACCCGGCCCACCGGGGTCAGGGTTTGGCGGCGCGGCTGGTGCTCGCGGTCGCGGTCGGCATCGCGGAGCGCGGCGAGACGGCGATGATGCACGCCGCGTCCGCGAACACCGGGGCGATCCGGGTCTACGAGAAGCTCGGGTTCGCGGTGCGCCGGGAGACGAAGTTCATCGCGGTCCGCGCGCCGCTGGCGTGACCGGCGCTCAGGCCGGCGAGCCCTCCGCGCGCCGCTCTTCCGGCTTCCTGCCGACCTCCTTCCGGCCGCCCTCCTCCCGGCCGCTCTCCCCGTGGGCGCCCTCGTCGGCGCCGAGCGAGCCGTCGAGCAGCTCCCGCCCGCGCGCCTCGAACACCGAGGCGTAGACCGCCGAGTACTTCTCGTACACCGCGAGCTTGTCCGC
This sequence comes from Actinosynnema mirum DSM 43827, assembly GCF_000023245.1. GTDB lineage: Bacteria > Actinomycetota > Actinomycetes > Mycobacteriales > Pseudonocardiaceae > Actinosynnema > Actinosynnema mirum. The sequence continues at coordinate 4,446,271 of NC_013093.1, read as the reverse complement.
CTCCCGCACCGACTCGGCCCGGAACTCGTCGCGCAGCCTGCGCATGGTGTTCACGTCCGAGCGGCGCTTGCGGCTGTGCAGGTAGGGCTTGAACGTCACGTTCAACCCGCCCACCACGGCGGCGAGCAGCAGCAGCGCCTTGCCCAGCGGCGTCTCGGACGAGGCGAACCCGGCGGCGAGCACGGCGGGCACCGCGATCAGCACCACGCTGTAGGCCATGCCGGTCGTGCGGTGCACCACCCGCCACAGCGCCATGCGGTCGCAGTCCCGCCGCATCCTGGTGTCCAGCTCGGAGATCAGCGCCTGCGCGTCGTCGGCCACGGCCCACATCCTGGCAGCCGCGACCCCCGCGCAGCGGCGCTTCACCCCGCGCTCGCCCGTCCGGCCCAACCACCCGGTCGGGCCAGGGTCGCACCCGGCGGAGAGGTCCAGCTCGGGCACGCTCTCCAGCAGCCGGGCCCACTCGGGGTGCGCGGCGGCCTTCTCCCGGTGCACCGCGTTGACGGCCTCGGCCAGCTCGGGCGAGCCCTCGTCGGCGAACCGCGTCGCCGATGTCCGGGCCCACCGAGGAGAACGACACCGGTTCCAGGGCGAGCTGGCCTCGGTGCCGGCGTCCGACGAGGTGCGGTCGCTGCGGCTGCTCGCGCTCGGCAACGCCGCGCTCTTCCCCGAGCTGGTCGGCGAGGTGCGCCGCCGCACGTCCGCCGCGACCGCCACCGCGCTCACCGACCGCCTGGCCAGGCTGGTCCTGTCCGGCGCGCTGAGCCGCTGCGAGCCCGACCGCGCCGCCGGGCACCTGCTGTCCCTGGTGGACGGCGCGCTGGACGCCCGCTCGGCGTGGGGCAGCCGCGCCCTTCCGCCCGCCGAGGCGCGGGCTGCGGGGGAGGAGGCGGCCGAGGTGTTCCTGCGCGCGTACGGGGTTCAGCCCACCGGCTGACCGCCCCGCCGGTCGTCACCCATCGTCACCGGTCACGGTCGGGTCGTTACGGCGGTGTTACGCGGGTTCGGGTCTCGGGACCGGCGAGGCCCCCGCCTCCAGCAGGTCCAGCCACCCGATCAGCACCCGCAGCACCGGCGTCCGACCCGCGTTCGCGCGCTCGTGCGCCAGCACCTCCGACACCTCATCGCACCCCAGCGCCCGCACCCGCTCGCGGAGCTCCTTGAGCCCGAGCAGGTCGTAGTCCGGCAGCGGAAAGTCGCTCACGGGGACCCGGCTACCCGCCCCCGGTGGTCACGAACCGTGCGCACCCGGCTACGCCACTACGGGGAAATCCCGTGTCGTGGGACACATGAGTGATTATCGGATGTTTGTCCGGGTACAGGGGCTGTACACCGAACAGTTCGGTGAGAGGGGCATGACTACTTCACGGGGTGAGTTGATGGACCTCGATTTCGATGACACCGTGGTGCGGGAGCTCGAGCTCTACGCGCGTCGGGTGACCAGGGCGCTGGGTCTGAGCGGTGACAGCTCCTGCTTGCAGGGCGAGCAGCCCGCCTCGGTCTACCTGGCTCTGGACGGCGTGCTGCCCGACTTCCCGGACCGGGACGTCGCTCTGCTCTGGGACGAGAACCGGGGCTGGGCCGCCGCCGTCGAGGCCGATGGCCAGGACCCGGTCGTGGTCGCCCGGTTCGGCACGGAGGTGCGTCCCGCGCCCGGCGACGTCGCGAACTGGGTCGACGGTCTGCTGGAGGACGTCGAGGTCCCCCAGTCGCGCATCGCGTGAGCGCTCCCTGGCGCCGGTTCGCCGGAGCACCGGCTCAGCGCGGCGCCGGTGCGACGGAGTGCCGCGCACGCGGTCACCGCAGTGCGAAAGGGCCCGCCCCCTCGTGGGGGGCGGGCCCTTTCGCGTGCTCGGGGTCGGCGCGGTGGTCGCCTCTCGGCGAGTGGCACGTGGCGGCTCCAGCCTGACGGTATTCCGCGACGGCGCTAGGTGAGGCCCGGGGACACGACCGCGCCGACCGATCCGTACAACGGCGGGGGCCCGCCGGATGTTCCCGGTTCGGCCAAGTGGCGCTCGTCACGCCGGGATTGCTCCGAGCGGCAGCGGGTACACGCGTCCCATGAGCCGAGACGAGCAGGCGGAGGAGCTGGTCGGGTACGCCCCGCAGGCGGGCCCCGACGAGGTCGCCGAGGAGCTGGACGAGGACCGGCTGCGCCTCGACCCCCTCGAGGCGGGCATGGACCCGCCCGAGCACTGGACCGCCGCCGACAAGTACGGCACCACCCCGTACGAGCAGGCCCACCCCCGCCCGCTGGACGACCGCCTCGCCGAGGAGCAGCCGGAGCTCGACGACCGCCCGCGCCCCGAGGCCGACCCGGACGCCGAGACCGACCCGGACTCGCCCGGCGACCCGGACCTGCTGGCCGTCCCGCTGAGCGAGGCCGAGCGCAGGGGCCAGGCCGCCGACGAGGCGGGCGGCTCCACGGCGGGCGCGATGCGCGCCCCGGACGAGGTCGTCGAACCCGACGAGGGGTGAGCCCGGCTCCCCGCTCTCCGCGGAGGGCACGTCCGCGCGGCCCTGCTGGCCCCGCGCCGCTGAACCCGAGCCCCCGAGGTGCGACCCACCTCGGGGGCTCGGCCCCGTCCCGCTACCGGGGCGGCTCGGTGGCCGGTCGCTCCGCGAACGCCCCGACCAGCGGCACCCCGTCCACCGTGAACTCCGCTCCCGCCTCCGCCTTTCCCCCCGCCGCACAAGCCGGACCGCGCCCCACCCCAGCCTCACGCGCCCCCCAGGCCCCCTCGCGCTGCGAACCCCGCCCGCCGTTGGCACGATGTGCCCGCCGCCCACCCGCAGCCCGCCCGCCTGGAGGTTCGCCGTGGTCTCCCGACTCAGCCCGTACATCAGCTTCCGCGCCGAGGCCCGCGAGGCCATGGAGTTCTACCAGCGGGTCTTCGGCGGAACCCTCGTCGTCTCCACGTTCGGCGAGTTCGGGATGCCCGACCCCGAGTTCGCCGACAAGGTCATGCACTCGATGCTCCAGACCGACCGGGGCTTCACCCTGATGGGCTCCGACACCCCGCCCGGCATGGACTACGCCGAGGGCAGCCGGATCACCGTCACCCTCAGCGGCGACGCCGACGACCACGAGCTGCGCGAGTACTGGGCCGCGCTCACCGAGGGCGGCACGACCCTGGTGCCGCTGGAGAAGCAGATGTGGGGCGACGAGTTCGGCACCTGCGAGGACCGCTACGGCGTCCGCTGGATGGTCAACATCGCGGCGCGCGCCTAGAAGCCGCCGCCGGGGGCGGGACCGCTCGGACCCCACCCCCGGCGACGCCGGTCAGACGGCTTCGAGCAGCGCCGAGATCCGGGCCACCCGGTCGTCCGGGTCGAACTCGAAGTGCAGGTACCGCCCGTTGGCCCGGTACCGGTCGAACGCCGGCCCCGAGCGCTCCGGCGCGCCCAGCAGCGCCGACACCTCGTGCCGGGCGGCCACGGCGGGCAGCCCCGCCACGAGCGCCTCCGGGCGCGGGTACAGCCCGTACGACGGGTCCTGCGCGTCCGGCTGCGTCCGCACCATCGCCGACACCAGGACGTCGTCCTCGAACAGCAGGTCGGTCCCCGCGGGCTTGAAGATGAAGTACACCGACCTCTCGCCGTCGAAGTCGAGCTCCTCGACCTCCATGGCGGGCCCCACCAGGGTGATCGCCTCCAGGATCCGGCTGTCGCCCTGCCGGTGCCCCAGCACGTCCAGGAACACGGCCGCTTCGCCGCTGACGGTCGTCACAGAATCCCCTTCTTGCGGTTCTCCGCCTTCAGGGCGTCCAGGGCCGCGTCCACGTCCTTGGCCGAGTACCCCTTGGCGAGCAGGTTCGCGCGGGTCGTAGCGTAATCCCTCTTCGCCGCCGCGCTGAGGTCCGCCGCGTCCGAGCCGATCTGCGTGGGCGTGTTCCTGCCCCGGTACGTGTCGCTCTTGGCGTGCACGTCCTTCGGCACCTCGATCGCGCTGCCCCGCTGGTGGAGGTCGCGCGCCTCCTGCGGGGTCAGCTTGCGGCCCAGCCGCTTCTCCTCGGCCTTCTTCAGCGCGGCCGAGGACGGGATGTGGTCGTGCTCCAGGTTGTCGCCGACCTTCTCCCGCTTCTTGAGCGACTCGTACGAGCCGACGTCGAGCGCCTGGACCGGGTTGTTCGACGAGCCCCCGGCCGGTCGCTTGCCGGTGCGCAGCTTCTGCACGACCGGCGTGAAGATCCCGGCGCCGGCGTTCGCGGTGCCCGCGGGCGACGGCTTGGGCTTTTTCGTCTTAGGCACCGAGCACCTGGCTGACGGCGAGGCCGATCACCTGGTCGAGGACGAGCGAGGTGATCTGCTTGAAGATCGGGATCTGGAGCAGCGAGAGCCCGAACGTCGGCACGGCGGTGGCGATGGCCTGCACGATCTGCACGGCCAGCACGACGAGCTGCACCACGACCGCGATCTTGAGCGCCACGACGACGCCCGCGCACACGTACAGCCCCGCGCCGACCAGCGAGGAGGCCGTGGCCCCGTCGTCGAGGTTCTGCTTCGGCGCCTCGCCGTCGGTCCAGAACGCCTTGAACCGCTCCACCGCCGCACCGCTGCTGGTGTCCAGCACCAGCTGGGCGTGGCCGTCGGCGGCGGTGGCGGCCGGGCCGAGGCGGTCGGCGAAGCCGGACCACAGGCCGCCGAGGTCGAACAGCTTGCCCTCGTCGCTCTCCGGCCAGGAGAAGCCGAGGGTGTTGAGCAGCCCCGACAACTCGGGCGGGAGCATCATTCCGGCGGTCATCCCAGGTTTCCCATCAGCAGGTGGAAGGCGTCGCTGGCCGCGGTCTCGGTGGCCGAGTAGTCGTCGGCCATGCCCTGCAGGTTGAGACCGATCTCGCCGAGCGCCTCGGCGTTGTCGCCGAAGGACTCGAACGCGGCCTCCGAGACGACCTGGTAGATCGTGGCCAGCGCCGAGCCGAGCTCGTCGCCGCCGAACGCGCTCGCGAGCGCGTCGACCTGGCCGCGGAACGAGGCGAGGTCGTTAGCCAACGCGGCCCCGGTCTCCTGGATCGACTGCGCGGAGTCGCCGAGCGCCCGCGTGTCGACGTCCATGTCCTTGAACACCGCGCGCCCCCTAGTCGATGTTGCGCATGATCGTGGTCAAGCTGGTCGTGTACGAGCGCAGGTGGTCCAGGCTCTGCTCGCGCACCTGCTCGGCGCGCGCGCCGATCCGCTGCAGCGCCTCCAGGTCCAGCCCTGACCGCTCGGTGGCGCCCGCGCGCTCCTCCCACTCCTCCAACGCGGTGTTGACCGCCTCCAGCACCGCCTGGCCGAGGTCGGCGGGGGAGAGGCGCACCGCCGCGGTGGTCAGCTCCAGCTCGGTCACCGAGCCGTCGGTGACGGTGGCGAGCACCTCCTCGGCCTCGTCCCGCCCTTCTCCGGTGACCGGGGGCGCGGGGTCGGTCGACAGCGCGGCCTGCGTGGAGCGCACCACGTCCAGCGCGTCCTGCAGGAGGTGGTCGACGTACTGCGGCGAGCTGTCGCCGTTCAGGCCGGTCTTGCCCGAGAGCTGGGCCATGGAGGCGTTCAGCAGCTCCTGGACCCGGTTCAACGCCTGTCCGCCCTGGAGCGCGAACTCGGAGAGCTGGGCGCCGACGGCGCCGAGGTCCGGGCCGGGGTCACCGGCGGCGGGAGTGTCGATCCGGGATTGCGCCAACGCCGGGTTGATCGCCTCGCGCAGCAGCGCCGACACGGCGCCCGCGGGCTGGTGGAGCGCGTCCTGGTCGACGGTCACCGCGAAGATCCGGCGGTCCCGCACCACGGCCCGCACCGCGCCCTCGCCGGACGTGCCGACCGAGTCCTCGTACTCGCGCCCGTCCGGAGCGGGAGGCGCGCCCCCGGCCCGGACGTAGGCTAACCACTGGCGCTGCTCGTCCAGCCTTGCCTGGTAGTCCTCGTCCTGCGTCAAACCCGTCCTCCCCGTCGAGTGAAGATCACCCAAAGTACCGGTCCGCCTCACCGTGCCCCGTCCGTGTCCCCGCCCGGCGCAGCCGCCCCCTCCGCAGGGTGATCACGCCGATCTGGGAACCTCCACCGGGTGAGCACTGGGAGAGGCGGCCTCGGCAGGCTGCTGACGTCGTCCGGGGTCTCGAACCTGGCGGACGGGATGTACAAGACCGCGTTACCGCTGCTGGCCCTGCAGCTCACCCGGTCGCCCGTGCTGGTCGCGGGGGTCGCGGTGGCGGTGAACCTGCCGTGGCTGGTGTGCGCGCTGCCCGCGGGCGTGCTCGTGGACCGGGTGGACCGCCGCCGCGCCATGCTGGTGGCGAACGCCGTCCGCGCCGCGCTGCTCGTGGTGCTGGGCGGGGCGGCGCTGGGCGGGTTCGCGCCGATCTGGGCGCTGTACGCGGTGGCGCTGTGCGTGGGGACCGCCGAGGTCGTCCACGACACGTCGGCGCAGTCCGTGGTCCCGGCGGTGGTCGACCGCGCGGGCCTGGACCGCTCCGGCCTCGACCGGGCGAACAGCGCGCTGCAGGGGCTGGAGCTGGCGGCCAACCAGTTCGTGGGGCCCGCGCTGAGCGGTCTGCTGGTGGCGGCGGGCGCCGTCGCCGCGTTCACCGCGCCCGCCGCGCTGTGGCTGGTGGCCGTGGTCGCGCTGTGGGGGCTGCGCGGGGTGTTCCGCGCCGAGCGCGCCGAGCCGACGTCGGTGCGCGGCGACCTGCTGGTGGGCGCGAGGTTCCTGGTGGGGAACCGGTTGATGCTCACGATGGTGCTGTCGGCGGGCGCGGTGAACCTGGCGCTGCAGGCGGTGTGGGGCGTGCTGCCGCTGTTCGCGGTGGGGGAGCGGTCGGTGCTGCACCTGACCGAGCGCGGTTACGGCCTGCTGCTCGCGGGCACCGCCGTGGGCGGCCTGGTGGGCGCGGCGCTCGCGCCGAGGCTGGTGGCGCGCGTGGGCGCGCGGATCGCGCTCGGCGCCGGCCTGCTGGTGATCCCGCTGACCCTGTTCGGCGCGCTGCTGATCGACACGGCGTTCCCGGCGGTGGTCGACGGCGTCCCGGTGGGCGCGCTGGCCCTGGTGGTGCTGCTGGCCGCGCAGAACGCGAGCGCGGTGGTGTGGAGCGTGGTCGTGATGGGCCTGCGCCACCGCGTCGTCCCGGACGCCCTCCTCGGCCGCGTGACCGCCGCGCACCGCGTGGTGTCCTGGGGCGCGGTCCCGCTGGGCGCGGCGCTGGGCGGGGTGCTCGGCGAACTGCTGGGCCTGCGCCCGGTGTTCGTGGTGGCGGCGGCGCTGCTGGTGGTGACGGCGGTGCTCGTGCTGCCCCGGTTGCGCGACGCGGGGCAGGGGGCGCTCGTGGGGTGAGGGTCCTCCGCGCGGGGCCAGGGGTTCCGGCCCCGCGCGGTTGCTCGGGGTGCTCAGCTGTCCCGGTCTTGGGGGAGATCGCCTTCCAGGATCGCAACCATCTCGTCCGGGATGCGGAAAGCGCCAGCCTTGACTTCCCCGTAGTAGTAGAGGGTGTCCAACGGCTGGCGCACGCCTGGGCTCACGACCCCATTCCGCTGTAGTGCCGAGGTGATCCGCCTGGTCGGCTTGGTGAACCCGCGCAGCATCCGGTCGCTGTCGTACCCGCAGATCGCGTAGACCGCCTCCCTGCTGATCGTGCCGCCTTCCCGCGCCGCCGCCCTGATCACCTTGTCCAGCATCAACCCTTCCGCCTCCAGCAGGTCCAGCAGCGCCGTGACCCCTTCCTCGGTCCAGAGCGCGTCGGCCGCCTCACCGGCCTCGTCGTTCTCGATTTCGGGGGCGATGACCCGCTCGCGACTCACCCGCTCCGCGTCGTCGACGGAGTCGCTGCGCACCTCGACGTTCAGCGTTCTGGCCCGTTTGAGCAGTTCGGTGGGACGGATCATGTGCAACCGCTGCCCGCAGTGCCGGAACAGCTCCAAGGAGAGCTCGATCCTGGGGCCGTAGAAGTCCGACTTGTGGCGCCACCACCAGTCCTCCTTCTCGTCCCCGGTCACGAACAGCACGTCTGTGCCGCGCTTGGCCGTCTCCCCCATCAGCTGGGTCCACACCAGGTAGTCCCCTGCGGGGCCTTCCGGCAGTGAGGAGTCCCCCTTGTCCTTGTCGCAGTACCCCGGAGGCTCCTCGGCCGCCGCACGGCGCTTGCCCTCGGCCACGGCTTGCCGCCACTCCTCGTCGGACGGGGGAGAGCCGACCTTGCCCCGGAGCAACTCCTCGACCTCCTGGAGAACCGGCTCGTGCTGCCTCTGGTCCGCATTGGCGGTGGAGACCGGGGTCAGTGCGCCGATCCGCCCCTTGAGGTCGGAGTAGAACTCGCTCAAGGATTCGATGAACCGGGAGGACTCGCCCTCTCGGATCGCCGTCGCCTTCGCCCACGACCGGATGGCGTCCTCGGCTGCCCGGTTCTGCTTGTCCAGTGCGGCGAAAACCTGGTCCACGCTGGTGTCGCGGCTGTTCAGCACGATCATCCGGTTCCGCCAGAACTCGTGCATCACCTGGTGAGGAACCCATAGGCGGCCCTTGATCTCGCGCAGTACGCCTAAGAGGTCATCGCGGGTGGAGCTGTTGTAGCGGTAGAGATTGAGCAGCACGTTCGCGTCCACGACCACTAGCGCCGTCTTGAGGGCCGACTCCAACTCCTCCTCAGACGGCAGCCGGTAACCAGGAAAGTCGTCGTAGATCCCCGCCCCATCAGCCATCGTCAGCCTCCAAGCCTCCGTTGCCCATTAGTCGCAGCGAAGCCTTGATGTGTTTCCACCCCACAAGGCCCTACGAGTGCAGCACCCCCAGGAACTCCACCAGCAACCGCTCCCGCACCCGAGGCCCCGCCGCAGCCAGCAGCGTGTTCACCCCCGCCATCCGCTCCGGCAGCACCCCGCCCCCACCCATCCCGGTCGCCGCCAACAACCCGGCGACCCCCTCCGCCGTCACCTGGTCGGGCGTCAACCCCCGCACCGCCGCCAGCACCCCCTCCGGCACCTCCGGCGCCCCCAGCTCCCGAGCCGCCGCCACCGACGCGCTCAGGTCCGCCAGCAGCTCCGCCTCGTGCCCCGCGTTCGCCGCCGTCAACGTCAGGTGCAGGTTCGCCGGCGACGCCCCGTGCGCGAACTGCGGCTGCGCGTACCACCCGCGCGCCTTCAGCTCGTCCGCCACCACGAACACGTCCACCCCGCCCGTCCCGTCACCGCCCTCCCCGGCCACCGCCAGCAGCGTCGCCTCCGGCTCGCCCAGCACCCGCAGCCCCGCGATCGCGCCGATCCCCTCCCGCACCACCCGGGCGCTCCGCAGCGCCCGCCCCGCCAGCTCCCGGTACCCGTCGTCACCGATCCGCCGCAGCACCGCCCACGCCGCCGCCACAGGTCCACCCGAACGTGTGGACTGCATGGTCGTGTTCAGCATCGTGTAACCGGGCCAGTCCGCGCTCGCGAAGAACTGCGCCCGCCGCAACCCGGCGTCGGCGTGCAGCAGCACCGACACCCCCTTCGGGCAGTACGCGTACTTGTGCAGGTCCACCGACACGCTCGTCACCCCCGCCACCCGGAGGTCGAACGGCGCCACGTCCGCGTGCGGCAGCACCCACCCGCCGATGCACGCGTCCACGTGGCACCGCACCCCGCGCCCCGCCGCGACCGCCGCGATCTCCGCCACCGGGTCCACCACCCCGTGCGCGTACGACGGCGCGCTCGCCACCACCAGCACCGTCGTCGCGTCGACCGCCGCCGCCATCGCCGCCGGGTCGGCCCGGAACGTCACCGGGTCCACCGGGACGGCCACCACCCGCACCCCGAAGTAGTGCCCCGCCTTGTGGAACGCCGCGTGCGCCGTCTCCGGCACCACCACCGACGGCCGCGCCACGTCCGGCCGCGAGTCGCGCGCCGCCAGCACCGCCAGCAGGCACGACTCGGTCCCGCCCGACGTCACCGTCCCGACCCCGCCGCCCAGCAGCCGCGCCGCCGTCGCCACCACCTCCCGCTCCAACCGCAGCAGCGACGGGAACGCGGTCGGGTCCAGCCCGTTCGCGGGCGCGGCCAGCGCGTGCGCGGCGGCGGCGAACTCGTCCAGCCCCGGCAGCGCGCTGTCGTACACGTAGGCCAGGGTGCGCCCGCCGTGCGTGGGCAGGTCGGCGGCGCGCAGCGCGGCCAGCTCGGCCAGGGGATCGGTCACCGGGGAGTCTCCTCACGGGGCAGCAGCGGAAGGGGCAGCACGGCGAGCAGCGCGGGCAGCGCGGTGAACCCGACCAGCGCGGCCAGCACCGCGCCGCTCGTCTGGGTGACGTCCCCGCTCGTGCTGGCCGCGTACCCGCCCACCGCCAGCACCACCCCGTACGCGCCCGGCCCCAGCGCCAGCCCGAGCGTCTCGCCCGCCGTCCACACCCCGGAGAACAGCCCGGCGCGCCGCCCGTCGACCGAGCTGATCACGTCCGGCAGCATCGCCATCGGGAACACCTGCATCCCCGCGTACCCGACGCCCGCCACCGCCATCACCGCCACCACGGCCGCGCCCGGCAGCACCCCCGCCGCCCCCAGCCCGGCCGCCGCGACCGCGAACAGCGCCGAGGCCACGACCAGCCCGGTCCGCTTGCCGACCCGCCGCCCCACCCGCTGCCACAGCGGCATCACCAGCAGCGCGGGCCCCACGAACGCGGCGAACAGCGCCGTCTGCGCCGACCGGTCGCCCAGGACGAGCCGCGCGAAGTAGTCCACCCCGGCGAGCATCGCGCCCAGCCCGACCGCCTGGACCGAGAACACCGCCAGCAGCCGCCGGAACGCCCGGACCCGCAGCGCCACCAGGAAGTCGCGGGCCGACGGCGCCGCGGGGTCCCGCCGCACGGGCGCCCCGCGCGTGCCCACCACCGAGGCCAGGGTCCCCACCAGGATCAGCGCCCCCACCGCGACCCCCATCACCCGGTACCCGTCCGCGCCCCCGACCAGGTCCCGCACGGCGGGCGCGCCCGCCCCGCTCACCAGGATCGCCAGCGCCAGCACCGCGACCCGCCACGCCAGCAGCCGGGTGCGCTCGTGGTAGTCGTCGGTGATCTCCGCGGCCATCGCCACGTAGGGCACCTGGAAGAACGCGTAGGCGGTGGCGCACAGCAGGAACACGGCGGCCACGTACGCCGCCGCGCCCCACCCGTCCCCGACTCCGGCGAACAGCGCCGCGAACAGCGCGGCCGTGGCCGCGCCCCCGCCCAGCAGGAACGGCCGCCGCGCCCCGACCCGGTCGCTGATCCGCCCGGCGACCGGGTTGAACAGCACGTCCCACGCCTTGGGGACCAGCACCAGCGCGCCCGCGACGGCGGCGGGCACGGCGAGCGAGTCGGTGAGGTAGGGCAGCAGGAGCAGACCGGGGACGGTGCCGAACGCCCCGGTGACGAGGGAACCCAGCGCGTAGCCCGCGCGCACGCGCGTCGTGGTCGGCTGCATCGTGCGGGTGATCCTCGCACGGGTGAACGGCCCGGCCGCCGTCACGGCTGCGGGGTTCCGCGCGGTAATCGGCTTTTCGAATTGATCTTCACTGCATATGCTCCCAGCGCACCGGCGGGGCTGCCCCGCCGATCACCACTGGGGGAAGAGCATGTCAGCAGCGCTGAGGACAGCGGCTCTGAGGACGGGCGCGGTCCTCGCCGCGGCCCTGGTCTGCACGGGTGTCGCGGTGGCGCCCGCGCAGGCGCAGGAGGCCGCAGGCGAGATCACCGGCACGGTCTGGATCGACCGGGACGGGGACGGGCAGGTCAACCGGGTCGGCGAGGGGCCGCGCTACGCGACGGAGCGGCTCAGGTCGTACACCGAGGTCGAGGTCGTGGCGCGCGAGACCGGTCAGCGCTGGACGGCGCAGACCAACCCGTACGGGGAGTTCCACTTCTCCGGCCTGCCGCAGGGCGTCTTCGACGTGTCGGCGGACGCGGTCGGGATGCGGTCGCTGGGCCCGGTCACCCGGCAGGTCGAGCTGACCGCAGCCGCCCCCGCCGCGGCCCCGCTGATGTTCCCGCAGCTGGGCAACAACATCGTGGTCAACGCCGTGGTCGACTCCAACGGCGACGGGATCCTGACCGACGAGCGCGGCAAGTTCGACCAGACCTTCTACGTCAGGGGCCGCGACGTCGAGGGCAAGCCGTCCTACGGCGACACCGTGACCCTCGGCCCCGCCAACGTCATCGAGGGCCTCCCCGCCGGGGTCTACACGGTCTACTCCTACACCCCGCCCGCCGGGACCAAGCTGACGAAGCCGAACGTCCGCACCAACGCGGACCCGGTGGACCAGGACTCCGACTTCGTGCAGTCCTACTACGGCCCGACCACCCTGCCGCACGTCTTCACCGGCGACGACGGCGTGTGGACCCCCGGCTTCGGCGTGACCGAGGGCCAGGGCGAGACCAACCCCGTGCTGACCAACGCGGCCAGCGGGTGGTGCCTGGACCAGGAGCACCCGACCGGCGCGGCGACCGAGGTCGTCGGCGCGCACCACTGCAACACCGGCGCGAACCAGCGCTGGGTGTTCGAGTGGGCGGGGCCGGACGTGGTCAAGCTGGCCAACGAGCGCACCGGGCACTGCGTCGACCAGGAGCACCCCAACGCCGTTGTCGCCCACCCGTGCGGTGGCGGGGACGAGGAGTTCTGGCGGGTCGTGCACGACGAGCGGGTCGACGAGGCCGCGACGCTGGTCAACGTGGCGACGGGGCACTGCCTGGACCAGGAGTACCCGAGGGGCAGCGCCACGACCAAGGTCGGCGCGTACCCGTGCAACGGCGGGGCGAACCAGAAGTGGCTGGTGCGCTGACCCCTGGAACGCGAAGAGCCGGGGGACTAGTGCCCCCTGGTGATCCAGTCGCCCAGGTGCGGGCTCTCGTCGCCGATCTTCGTGCTGTCCCCGTGCCCGGTGTGCACCACCGTGTCCTCGGGCAGCGACAGCAGCCGCTCCTCGATCGAGCGCACGATCGTCGGGAAGTCGCTGAACGACCGCCCCGTCGCGCCGGGCCCGCCCCGGAACAGCGTGTCCCCGGTGAACACCACGCCCAGCTCCGGCGCGTGGAAGCACACCGCCCCCGGCGCGTGACCGGGCGTGTGCAGCACCACCAGCTCGGTGCCCCCGACCGTGATCCGCTGCCCGTCCGAGAGCTGCCCGTCCGGGCGGCGCTCACCGTGCGTCAGCTCCCACACCGGCAGGTCCGCCGGGTGCAGCCACACCGGGGCCCCGGTCGCCTCGGACAGCGCGGGCGCCACCCGGACGTGGTCGTCGTGCGCGTGCGTCGCCAGGATCGCGACCACCCGCCTGCCCGCGACCAGCTCCAGGATCGGCTCCACCGCGTGCGGCGCGTCGATCACCACGCACTCGCTGTCGTCGCCGACGACCCAGATGTTGTTCTCGACGTCGAAGGTCTGCCCGTCCAGCGAGAACGTCCCGGACGAGGTGGCGTGGTCGACGCGCGCGGTCACAGCTGGACCACCGAGCGCAGCACCTGGCCGCCGTGCATCTTGTCGAACGCGGCCTCGACGCCGTCCAGCGCGATCGTCTCGGTGACGAACGCGTCCAGGTCGAGCCTGCCCTGCTGGTACAGGTCGACCAGCATCGGGAAGTCGCGCGAGGGCAGGCAGTCGCCGTACCAGGACGACTTGAGCGCGCCGCCGCGCGAGAACACGTCGATGAACGGCAGCTCCAGCGTCATCTCCGGCGTCGGCACGCCCACCAGGACCACGGTCCCGGCCAGGTCGCGGGCGTAGAACGCCTGCTTCCAGGTCTCCGGGCGGCCCACGGCGTCGATCACCACGTCCGCGCCGAACCCGCCGGTGAGCGCCTGGATGGCCTCGACGGCGTCGGTCTCGCGGCTGTTGACCACGTCCGTCGCGCCGAACCCGCGCGCCCACTCCAGCTTGGCCGCGTCCACGTCGACGGCGATGACCTTCGACGCGCCCGCGAGCTTCGCGCCCATGATGGCCGCGTTGCCGACGCCGCCGCAGCCGATGACCGCGACCGTGTCGCCCCGGCTGACGTTGCCGGTGTTGATGGCCGCGCCGATGCCCGCCATGACGCCGCAGCCGAGCAGGCCCACGGCGGCGGGGGAGGCCGACGGGTCGACCTTCGTGCACTGGCCGCTGTGCACCAGGGTCTTCTCGGCGAACGCGCCGATCCCCAGCGCGTTGGTCAGCGGGGTGCCGTCCTCCAGCGTCATCGGCTGGGCGGCGTTGTGCGTGCTGAAGCAGTACTGCGGCTTGCCCTTGGCGCACGCGCGGCACGAGCCGCACACCGCGCGCCAGTTGAGGACGACGAAGTCGCCGGGCGCGAGGTCGGTGACGCCCTCGCCGACCTCCTCCACGATCCCGGCGGCCTCGTGGCCGAGCAGGAACGGGAACTCGTCGTTGATGCCGCCCTCGCGGTAGTGCAGGTCGGTGTGGCAGACCCCGCAGGTCTGCACCCTGACGACGGCCTCACCCGGACCGGGGTCGGGGATGATGATCGTCTCCACGGTCACCGGCTGGCCCTTGGCCTTGGCGACGACGCCACGGACGCGGTGCGGCATGTACCGCCCCTCCCTGCTTGTTGCGCTGACAACTGATCGGTGGCGACGTTACGCGATCCGCTCGGGAGCGGCGCACGTTGACCTTGAGGTGTCGCGCGTGTTCCGGCGTCCACAGTGGACGACGGGTCACCAGGGGAGTTGCGCGCACACCCCGCCGAGAGATGAAATCACTACCGGTGATATCAAGCGCGTTCGCCGTACCTCCTGGTGGGGTACACCCTTTGTTGAACGTGTGCGCAGACGTGAGGAGCACCGTGGAGGACCGCACGATCGCAGATCGCTACCGGTTGACGGAGCGGATCGGCGCAGGTGGCATGGGCGTGGTCTGGCGCGCCCAGGACCAGCGGTTGCACCGCGTAGTCGCCGTCAAGGAACTGCGCCCCGGAATCGCGTTCGACGAGGCCTACACCGAGCGGGCGATCCGCGAGGGCCGGATCGCCGCACGGCTCCAGCACCCGAACGTGATCGCCCTCTACGACGTGGTCGAGCACGACGACCGGCCGTGGCTGATCATGGAGTACCTGCCGTCCAAGAGCCTGGCGGCGCTGCTGTCCGAGCGCGGCAGGCTGCCCGCCGACGAGACCGTGCGGCTGGGCATCCAGCTCGCCTCCGGGCTCGTCGCCGCCCACCACGCGGGCGTGGTGCACCGCGACGTGAAGCCGGGCAACGTCCTGGTGACCGAGTTCGGCACGGTCAAGATCACCGACTTCGGCACCTCGCGGGCCGCCGACGAGGTCACGATGACCGCGTCCGGGCTGCTGATCGGCACGCCCGCGTACCTCTCGCCCGAGGTGGCGCGCGGCGGGCGGGCCGAGTTCCCGGCGGACGTGTACGGGCTGGGGGCGACGCTGTACGCGGCCGTCGAGGGCGGGCCGCCGTTCGGCACGGACGCCAACACGATCGCGATGCTGCACCGGGTCGCCGAGGGCAAGTACGCGCAGCCCGAGCACGCGGGGCCGCTCGGGCCGGTGCTGAACCGGCTGCTGGACGTGGACCCGGCGACCAGGCCGACGATGACCGAGGCGGTGCGGCTGCTGCGCGAGGTGCGGCCGGACTCCTCGCCCACGGCGGTCGTCGCCGCGCCCGCCGGGACCACGGTGATCGCGGAGCCCGCCGTGGACGCGCTGCCCGCCGAGGCCGCGGCAGGCGCGGCGGCGGGGGCAGCCGCGGTCGCCGCCGCCGCCGACATCGCCCAGTCCACGCCGCAGCCGACCAAGGTCGACGACCTGGCGGCGGCCCCGGCGGAGCCGGAGCGGGCGGCGGAACCGGAGCAGCGCCACCCCCCGACCGTCGTGGACGAGCCCGCGACGGCGTTCACCCCGGCGCCGCCCACCCCGTACGTGCCGCCGCGCCCGCAGTACCGGACGCAGCCGGACCAGCCGGAGGAGGAGGGTGGCGGGCGCAAGGTGCTGCCGATCGTGGCGCTCGCGCTGGCCACGCTGGTCATCGCCACGCTCGTCACGTACCTGGTGAACCAGTCGGGCCAGGACGACCAGGCGGTCACCCCGCCCCCGCAGACCACGGTCACCACCGAGGTGACCGGCGGCGAGCAGCCCGGCGGCCAGGACACCGGCGCGGGCGAGCAGAAGCCGACCAGCGACACCCCGTCGTCCCCGCCCGCCCAGAGCTCGTCCGCGCCGCCGCCGCAGACCAGCACCCAGGAGCAGCCGCCCCCGCAGCAGACCGCGCCGGTGGACCAGGGGCTGCGGGACTACTACTCGCTGCTGCCGGGCAACACCGAGGCCGGGTACGCGAGGCTGACGGACAACTTCAAGGCGGGGCGCGCGGGCACCTACCAGGGGTACGCCGGGTTCTGGCAGACGATCAGCTCGGTGTCGTTGACCGACGTGCAGGTCGTCGGCCCGAACCAGGTGCGCGCGACCGTGGTCTACAACGGCGGCTCGCGCGAGACGAACACCTTCACCCTGGTCCAGTCGAACGGCCAGTGGCTGATCGACGGCCAGTCGTAGCGGCCACGGGGCGCTGCCCCCCGACCCGGCGTTTCGCCACCCCGCGCCGGGTCGGGCGTCACTAGCATCGGTGACCGTGGGCTTCGACCTGGCGGCGTGGCGGGAAACCGCGCCGATCACCGCCGAGGCCGCGCTGGAGAGGTACCGGGACCTCGCGGCGCGGTCGCCGGCCGATGCGGTGGAACCCGAGCTGAAGGGGTTCCTGGAGGAGCTGGGGAGCGCGTTCGCCGGGGCGGCGGCGCCGTGGTCGCAGGAGCCGAGCGCGCGCGGCGGCGTGGTCGTGATGTCGGCCCGGTGGTCGCAGAGCGATCGGGTGCACGCGGTGGTGCGGGAGTTGGCGCGGCGGCACGGGCTGGTGTGCTTCGACCCCCAGGAGCGGCAGGTGCTGCACCCGTGGGTGACGCTGTCGCTGTCGGACGGGACCCGCGTCGAGAACCCGGACGCCGCGCGGATCGCGGCGGCGTTGGGGAGTCTGTCGCGGAGCAGGTACTACGCGATCCTGGAGCGCGCGGAGCAGGACTACGTGCAGGTGGGGTACGCGGGGGGCTTCGGGGCGGTGAGCTACGCGCTGGAGCGCAGGGAGGGGTCGGCGGACCGGCACTACCGGTGCGAGCTGCCGGACTTGGCGCGGGTGACGCGCGCGTTCGAGGCGTTCGCGGCGGGGGAGGACGGGTGGGCGGCGGGGTTCGCCTGGTACCGGGTGGAGTTCTGAGGGGTACCTGGAATATTTTTTGCGGTAATCCGCAATAGTGCGTGCAAGGGTTTTGCGGGGTGCGCCAAGATCATGTTCACGCACTGAGCGGTGCGCCCATCCTGGGGATTTCGCAGTTCCCGCTTTCCTGTTCCGAGGTGCTCCATGTCCATTTCCAAGTTCAACCTCATCCGCCACAAGTCGCTCACCGAGGCGCAGCAGGCCGCGTACGAGGCCGCTGCCTCCTCCGACGGGCGAGTGCTCACCTGCGCGGTCTTCCAGCAGGGCGGGCGGATCATGCTGTCCACCGCGTTCACGTACTCGTTCCTGGTCAACAACGTGAAGGCGGACTCCGCGGTCAAGGGTGGCAGCCCGAGGTTGGCGACCAACCGACCGGTGGACACCAGCCACGTGCGGTCCATCGTCAAGTACCTCGGCGAGAACCTGGGCAACTACATCATGCCGCCGCTCACGTTGAACGTGAAGAACATCCCCATCCTGCACGTGCCGGAGGGGAGCTTCGGCAAGACCGTCGGATTCGCGGTCATCGGTGACGACACGAAGTTCTCGGTGACGGACGGTCAGCACCGCTTGGCGGCCATCAAGAAGTACGGCGAGTCCATCGACGACCCCGAGTCCGCATTCATGAGCGACGGGATCTCGGTGGTCATCGTCATCGAGCCGGACACCGCCCGAATTCACCAGGACTTCGCGGACGCCGCCCAGACGAAGCAGATCCCCGCGAGCTTGCTGGCCGTCTACAACACCAGGGAACCGCTCAACCGGGTCCTGACCAAGGTGGTGGAGGAAGCAACGCTGTTCTGCGGTCGGATCGACGAGACCTCGAAGAGCCTGCCCAAGAACTCCCCGTCGATCTTCCTGCTGAACCAGGTGCGCGGCATGGTCAAGGAGCTGCTCTTCCACGACTACGCGCTGTCCGAGTCGAGCATTCCCGCGCGCAGCAACCAGGTCATCGGTTCCACCCAGGCGCAGGACCTCTACATCGCTCGCATCAAGACCATGCTCGAGATCCTCACCAAGTACATGACGCCTTGGAACGCGATCGCCGAGCTGCCCACCAGCGGTGGCCCGGCCAACCAGGTCGTGGACTACCGCAAGCAGTACATCAACATGACCGCGACCGGCCTGGTGATCATCGGGCACGTCGCCTACGAGATCGAGAAGAACCCCGACCCGGCCTGGCGCGAGCAGCGCTACGTCGAGCTCGCGCAGAAGATCGACTGGCGGCGTGACGCCGAGATCTGGCAGAACAACATCATCAGCGGCGACAAGATCACCACCGTGCGCGGGCCGGGCCGGGTCGCGGCCGGGAAGGTGATGGAGCAGCTGGGGCTCCGCGCTCCGGAAGCGCCCGAGGCCCCCGTGCTCGGCTGATCTTCGGAGGTCATCACCCGCTGCCCCCGGGAACCGCCCCCCGCGGTTCCCGGGGGCAGCGGCGTGCTCAGCTCACGGCAGCAGCAGATCCGGCGGGATCTGGAGCGCGATCGTGATCAACGACTGCACCCGTCCCGCGATCACCGCCAGCAACCCCTGCAACTCCGGCGCCGCGGCGTCCGCAGCCCCCTTCAGCAGATCCAGGTCCGCCCCGATCCGCTCCAGCGCCCCCGTCACGTCCGCCTCCCCGGAGGTCATCGCCTTCGCGATCTCCTCCAGCGGCAGCCCGCCCGCCTCCAGCTCCTTCACCAGCGCGATCACGTCCGCGTCCTGCTCCCGGTACAGCCGGTAGTTCCCCCCGGACCGCCCGGCGGGCATCAGCAGCCCCAGGTTCGTGTAGTGGTCGACGGTCCGAGGACTCACGCCGGCCTTCGCCGCCAGCTCGCCGATCCTGATCAACGCCTCGGTCACCGCGCCACACCACCTTCCACCCGTGCCCGCGCCCGTTCCCACGACAATCAACACGCAAACCATACAGTGCCACGTGCTACTGTCACGCTCAGTGCCCGTCTCGACCGATTCGCGTGGTCACCGCAGCACGATCCCAGCACTACCACACCACCGGCACGACCCCCACCTCATCCTTCCCAACGGAGGAAAACCTGATGTTCAAGCGGATGCTGAGCGCCTTCGGCGTCGGCGGCCCGTCGGTCGACACCGTGCTGGACTCCCCGCACACCGCGCCCGGCCAGCTGATCAGCGGCCAGGTGCGCATCCAGGGCGGCAGCTCCGAGGCGGTCATCGACCAGGTCGTGCTGTCCCTGGTGACCCGCGTCGAGGTCGAGCGGCACGACAACGAGTACGCGGGCGTTGCCGAGTTCCTGCGGGTCGCGGTCGCCCACAACGTGCGCGTCGCCGCGAACCAGCCGCTCTCCGTGCCGTTCCAGATCCCGGTGCCGTGGGAGACCCCGGTGACCGCCGTCGGCGGCGCGCCGCTGCCCGGCGTGTCCGTGGGCGTGCGCACCGAGCTGGTCATCGCGGGCGCCCCCGACAAGGGCGACCTCGACCCGGTGCTGATCTCCCCGCTGCCCTCGCAGGACCGCGTGCTCCAGGCGTTCGGGCAGCTCGGCTTCCAGTTCCGCAAGGCGGACGTCGAGGCAGGCCGCATCCACGGCGTCAACCAGGAGCTCGGCTTCTACCAGGAGCTGGAGTTCTTCCCGCCGCAGCAGTTCGCGGGCCGGGTCAACGAGGTCGAGCTGACCTTCGTCGCGAACCCGCACGAGCTCGTCGTGGTCCTGGAGGCCGACAAGCGCGGCGGCGTGTTCAGCTCCGGTGGCGACGCGTTCGGGCGCTTCCACGTGTCGCACAACGACGCCATGCACACCGACTGGGCGTCCGCCATCGGGCAGTGGCTCACCCAGGTGGTCGAGCGCGGTGGTCACGGCGCGTTCGGCGGTCAGCCCGGTTACGGCGCGAACCCGGCGTTCGGCGGCAACCCCGCGTTCGGCGGCCAGCCCGGCTACGGGCAGCCCGGCGGTTACGGCCAGCCCGGCTACGGTCAGCCCGGCGCCTACGGGCAGCCCGGTTACGGTCAGCCGGGTTACGGCGGCCAGCCCGCCTACGGCTACGACCAGCACCACCACCAGGAGCGTCGCGGCCCCGGCATGGGCGCGGTCGTCGGCGGCGTCGCGGCGGGCGTCGTCGGCGGCATGATCCTCAACGAGGTCATCGACGAGGTCGGCGACTCGTTCGAGGACGAGGGCGAGGACTTCGCGGGCGGCTTCGACGAGGAGTGACCCGCCTCCCGCCGTCCCGCCGGACCACCCGGCGGGACAGCGGGAAACCTCACCCCAGCAACGGGATCAGGTTCTCCTCCTCGTACCGCAGGTGCGCCTCCAGCTCCTCCGCGAGCCGGTCCACCTCGTCCGCCACCCCGGCGCCCCCGCCCGCGACCGCCTCCTTGAGCCGCGCCAGCAGCGCCGCGATCGCCTCGTGCTCGCGCGCCAACCGGTCCATCACCGGCCCCATCTCCGGGTACCGGTTCCGCAGGTGCGGGAACAGCATCAAGTCCTCACCGGTGTGGTGGTTGCGCAGCCCGGCGCACACGGTCAGGCAGTTCACCCGCAACTGCGCGCCGAGCGTCCCGCCCGAGGCCCGGATCTCCTTGCGCACCAACGCCAACTCGCGCCGGAACGCGTCGTGCACGGCCAGCAGCGCGCCCCCCATCGACTTCTCGTTCGGCGTCGGCGGCCCCGGCACCGGGTTCAGCGCCACCACCGGCAGCACCCGCGTCGTCTTCTCCTGGTACGCGCCCCACCCCGGATCGGCCTCGACGGCGCGCGCGAACATCCGCGCCCGCTCCTCGCCCCGCAGCACCTCGGCGTCCGCCTCGTAGGTGAAGACCCCGTTCTCCACGGTCACCCTGGGGTTGGCCACCAGGTTCAGGTACCAGTCGGGGTGCTTGGGCGCCCCGCCCGCCGACGCGATCACGAGCACCCGCTCCACGTCCGGCAGGTAGCCGACGGGGTTGGTGTGCTTGGCGCCGGTGCGCGCGCCGGTGGTGGTGAGCAGCAGCAGCCTGCCGCCCTCGAACATGCCGCCGACGCGCCCGGCGTTGGCCCGGAACTCGTCGATCACCTGCTGGTTGAACTGCTTGAAGGCATCGGTCATGGGGTCTCTCCAGGGTTTTCCGGGCAGGCCGAGGACACCGGCGGCGTCGGGCGTGCCTCGGTGGGAGGTGGTTCACAGGGCGCGTCGCGGCGACCGGTCGGCGCGGACCGGTGGTGGGGACGCGGGCAGCGCGGCGCTCAGGCGTCGCGAAAACCCGACCTGGCAAGGGAGAACGGCGCGCTGAAGCCCACGAAGGGCGCGCGGAACCCGTGCGCGGTCGTCAGGGGGAGGAGAACCCGGATGCGGCGGACCACGGGCCCGCCCGGCGATCAAGCCTGGGCCGGGAGCCCGTCTCGGTAGTGGCCGTAAGCGGCCGACCCGGCAGTCACGGGCATGAGACTAGCCCCCTGTCCCACTCCTCGGCAAGCGGGGTGAACACCCGGTGGCACACACGTGGAATCGCTTCCACAAGTCCTTTCCGGTGGACGGGAACCCCGCCGCGCGCTTCCCCGGACCCCCGGACGCCGGGTAGACCGGACGCTTGTCCGGAACCGGCGGGAAAGGGCGGTGGCGTGTGCGCGCGTTCGCGGTGGGACTGGTGGGCCTCGCGCTCGCCTCGGGACTGACGGCCACCCCCCAAGCCGTGGCTTCCACACCCCAAGCCCTTGCTGCACAACCAGTCCGGTCACCGACCCGGTCTCCCACGTCGACCCGCTGATCGGCTCGGCGAACGGCGGCAACACCTACCCCGGCGCGGCGGGCGACGTGCCGATCATGCCGTTCGTCGGCGAGGTCGCCTCCTCGCCCACCGCCGACGTCCGCGACCAGGTCTACGCCAGCGACTTCCGGCACGAGGACGAGACCGCCACCCCCGGCCGCCACACCGTCGCCCTGGCCTCCGGCGCGTCCGCGGACCTCGCCGTCACCACCCGCGCGGGCATCGGCGACTTCGGCTCCCCCCAAGGGAAACCGGCCGCGCTGCTGTTCCGCACGTCGAACTCGCTCAACGGCAGCGAGGACGCCGAGACCACCATCGACCCGGTCGCCCGCACGGTCTCCGGCTCGGTGCTCACCGGCGCGTTCTGCGGTCGCCGCGCGAACGGCGGGGCCAACAACAAGAAGACCTACTACCGCTGCGCGTCGGGATCTCCTACACCAGCGCGGAAGCCGCCCGCCGCACCCTCGACCACGAGATCGGCCGGGCCGCCACCGTCGACCGCGTCGCCGCCGACGCCCGCCGCGAGTGGAACGACCAGCTGCGCTCGGTCGAGGTCTCCGGCGGGACCGACGACCTGCGCACCACCTTCCACACCGCGCTGTACCACGCGTTCCTGCAACCGAACGTCACCAGCGACGTGACGGGCGCCTACCTCGGCTCGGACCGCCAGATCCACCGTCTCGAACGCGGACAACGCGCCCAGTACGGCAACTTCTCCGGCTGGGACCAGCACCGAGCCCACACCCGGCTCCTCGCCCTGCTGAAGCCGGGGATCGCCTCCGACCACGCCCAGTCCCTGCTCAACCTGGCCAAGCGGAACGGCGGCGTCTGGGACCGCTGGGTGCACGTCAACGGCCCCACCCACGTGATGACCGGCGACCCGTCCGCGCCCGCCCTGGCCGGGACGCACGCCATGGGGGCCGAGGACTTCGCCGTGCGCGGCGCGTTCGACTCGCTCGTCGCGCAGGCCACCACCCCGCACCCGGACGGCCTGTCCGACAAGGGCTGCCCCGGCCAGTGCGAGGGCCAGCGCCCGAACCTCGCCGAGCACCTGCGCCTCGGTTACGCCCCGCGGGACACCTGCCACTGCTGGGGAGGCGCCGCCGAGACCCTGGAGGCCGCCGTCGCCGACGCCGCGCTCGCCGACTGGGCCGGGAGGCTCGGCCGCGCCGACGTGCGCGCCGCGCTGCTGCCCAGGGCGAGCTGGTGGCGCAACACCTTCACCCCGTCCGCCGGGGACACCGGCCACCAGCAGGCGCGCGGCAGCGACGGCGGCTGGACGTGGCCGTTCAGCCCGTCGTCCGACCTCGGCTTCGCCCAGGGAACCAGCTCCACCTACACCTGGATGGTCCCGCAGGACGTATCCGGGCTGGCCGCCGCGATGGGCGGCGGGGACCGCGCGATCACCAGGCTGGACGCCTTCTTCCGCCGCCCCGACGGCTCGTGGGCCACCGGCGGCGACGGCCTGCGCTACGACCCGACCAACGAGCCCGGCATCCACACCCCGTGGCTGTACAACGCGCTGGGCGCGCCGTGGAAGACCCAGGAGACCGTGCGCGCCATGGCATCCCTGGTCTACGGCGCCGGTCCCGGCGGGCTGCCCGGCAACGACGACCTGGGCACGATGTCCGCCTGGTACGCGTTCGCCGCGCTCGGGATCTACCCGCAGACCCCGAGCCGGGCCGAGCTGCTGCTGTCCAGCCCGGTGTTCCCGAGGGCCGTGCTGCACCGCGACGGCGCGCCGGACATCACGATCACCGCGCCGAACGCGTCGGCGGAGAACGTGCACGTGCGCGGCGCGAAGCTCAACGGCCGCGCGCACGACCGCTCGTGGCTGCCGGAGTCCGTGGTGCGGCACGGGGGAGTGGTCGCGGTCGACGTGGCCGCGACCCCGAACACCGCGTGGGGCGTGCGCGAGCTGCCCGTGGACCACGCGACGCCCGCCGCCGCCCCGGTGCCGAACCTGCCCGGCCCGTGCGCCCCGGTCGACGGCTGGTGCGCGCGGGACCTGACCGGTCAGCGCGACGTCGACGGCGCGGCCACCGCCGACGCCAGGCACCAGGGCGACCTGGACGGCAAGGGCTGGAGCTTCCCCGCCGAGCAGCTCCCCGCGCCGGGGCCGCAGGTGGTGGACGGCGTCGGCTACCGCGTCGACGGCACGGCGGACGGCCGGACCGCGCGCCTGTGGCGGGTGACCGTCCCCCTGGACCCGGACCTCCGCACCACCTCGATCGTGCTGTCGGCCAACCCGAACGTGAAGGTGCTCGCCCTCAGCACGGCCGGCTGAGCCCGCCGGACCATCCCCCGCGCGGGGAGCGGGTGCGGCATGATGACCGCTGGTCCCGACGTGCGGCCGGACCCGTCCGGCCGCACGTCGACCACCTGCCAGGGGGATGGCCCGCGCGGGTCGGGTGAGCGCGCCGCCCACCCGCCACTCGATCGGCCCACGTGCCGCGCGCCGCCGGGGGACCACCGTTGCGCCGGTCCGACCCAACCGCGTGGCATCCGTGGCACAGGTGGGGATTTTCGGTGACCTCCGGTGCACCTTGGTAGTGGGCGAGCTAGGGGTCGACGCCTGCCCCCGCCGCCCACCGGGACCGCGCAACGACCTGCGCGGCCCGACCGGAAGGGGCCCCGATGATCCATCCCGCTCCCATCCCCCGTCCCGACGAGGTCGGTGACCGGGCCGAGACGATGGCCCGGTTCCTGCGCGAGGTCCCGCTGCCGTTCACCAGGGTGCTGTCGCTGTGGGTCGGCTACGGGGTGCGCCGCGAGCCCCGGCTCGCCGACCGCGTCCACCACCTCACCGCGCGCCAGGGCAGGCTGCTCGGCGGGCTCCCCGAGGGCACGCCGGTCACCCGGCGCGAGGGCTACCTGGTGCCCGGCCTCGGGCCGTCCGGGCCGAGGCTGGCCGCGGTGACCGCGCTGCTGCACCAGCCCGCGCTCCACCTGGACGCGCCCCGCCGCGCCGAGCTGGCGAACGGGTGCGCGCCGCTGGGGACGCTGCTCAGCGACGTGCGGCGGGTCACCCACTACGCCTGGTCCGTCACCGGGCCGACCGACGACGCCGACCCCGACCTGGAGGACCCGCTGCCCGACCTGGCCGACGACGTGCCCGCGCTGCGCTGCCAGGCCACGCTGCTCAGCTGCGGGCGCCCGGTCGCGCTCGCCCGCGAGACCGTCTACGAGGCCGCCCTGCTGGCCCGCCGCCCGCCCGACCTGCTGCCGCACCTGCGCTCGGGGCCGTACGGCGTCGTGTCCTGAGCGCCCGCGGTCCGGGGGCGTGACGGAGCGGTCGGGCCCCCGGACCGCGCGGCACCTGGTCGTGCGGGATCTTCACCCGGATGGTGTAGTTGCGGGGTGCTCAAGAAGGTTGCCCGCTGGGTCGTCCCCGGCGTGTGCGCGGCGGTGGCGGTGTGGGTGCTGGCGACCAGGTGGGGCAGCGTGCTGTCCGCGCACCCCGCGTACCTGGTGCTGCTGCTCGCGGTGGGCGCGGCGGGGCTGCTGGGGCTGATCAGGCCGGTCCGGTACCGCTGGCTCGTGCTGCCGCTCGTCCTGGTGGTCCCGCTGGCGTGGCTGCGCCCGTTCCCCGCCGACGGCGCACCGCTGGCCGCCGGCGTGCGGGTCGTGGACCGGTGGGACTCGATCGAGCTGCGCCCCGAGCAGGGGACCCCGACCGAGGGACTGGTGTTCTTCCAGGGCGCCCGCGTCGACGCCCGCGCCTACCTGCCGCTGCTCTCGCGGGTCGCCGAGCGGGGCGCGCTGGTGGTCGTGGTCAAGGCCCCGCTGGACTTCGCGATGCTCGCCCCGACGGGCGGCCTGCTCGACGGGCACCCGGAGATCACCCGCTGGACCTCGGCGGGGCACTCGCTCGGCGGCGTCGCGGCGTCGGGCCTCGCGGCGGACGACGACCGGGTGCGGGGCCTGCTGCTGTGGGCGTCCTACCCGGCGCAGGACCTGTCGGGGCGGGACCTGGACGTCACCTCGGTCAGCGGCGACCGCGACGGCTTCACCACGCCGCAGGACGTGCTGGACAAGCGGCCCCTGCTGCCCGCGGGCACCCGCTACGAGGTGGTGCCGGGCGCGGTGCACGCCTTCTTCGGCGACTACGGCCCGCAACCGGGTGACGGGGAGCCCGCCACCGACCGGGCGAGGGCGCAGGACCGGATCGTGGAGGTCAGCGCCGAGGCGCTGGGCCTCTGACCGCGCTCACGCCCCGCCTGCCCCCTCCCGGCGGGCCAGCCCGTGCAGCAGCGGCAGGAACACGTCGTCCACCAGTTCCTCCAGCACCCGCCGCGACAGCGGGCCGCAGCGGGTCAGCGACTCGGACCTGATCAGGTCCAGCGGCACCCGCTTCACCCGCGCGGGCAGCTCCAGGGGCGGCAGCTCGCCCCGTCCGACCGCGCGCTCGACCACCCCGTCCAGCGCGTGCCCCAGCGGTGACGGGCACAGCAGCTTGTCGCTGACCAGCACGACCACCTCGGGGTTGTGGAAGGCCTCCCAGGCCATGCCGGTCCGGTCGCCCGCGCGCGCCGCGCCCAGCCCGGACTGCCCGGCGATGCCGCTGAACAGGGCCAGCAGGTCGGTCCGCAGGTCGCCCCGGTCCTCGGGGCCCGGCCAGCTCGGGGCGCGCTTGAGCCACGCCGCGAGCACCATCTCGGCCCGGCTGGGCCACCTCCGGTAGATCACCGGTTTACTGGTCCTGGCGCGAGCGGCCACGCCGTCGATGGTGAGCCGGTCGTAGCCGACCTCGTCCAGCTCGTCCCACACCGCGTCGAGGATGGCCCGCTCGAGCTCCTCGCCGCGGCGGCGTGTCTTCGCCTCGGTCACATTACCCCTTTAGATACGTTGCGTTTCTTAACCACCGGGTCTACCTTCCAATTAGACACGAAGAGTTTCCTATGGGGGAGTCCGTGCTCATCCGCTTGCTCCGCGGCCACCTGAGGCCGTACCGGCGAGAACTGACCGCCGTGCTGGTGCTCCAGCTCATCGGCACGATCGCCTCGCTGTACCTGCCCAGCCTCAACGCCGACATCATCGACTTCGGGATCGCCAAGGGGGACAACGGCTACATCATGACGACCGGCGGCTGGATGCTGCTGGTCTCGCTGGTCCAGATCGCCTGTTCGGTGGGTGCCGTGTACTTCGGCGCGCGCACCGCCATGAGCTTCGGCCGGGACGTCCGGTCGGAGGTGTTCCACCGGGTCGGCTCGTTCTCGGCCCGCGAGGTCGCCCAGTTCGGCCCGTCCTCGCTGATCACCCGCAACACCAACGACGTGCAGCAGGTCCAGGTGCTGGTCGTGATGGTGTGCACCCTGCTGGTGTCCGCGCCGATCACGTGCGTGGCGGGCATCGTCATGGCGCTGCAGGAGGACGCGGGGCTGTCCTGGCTGCTGCTGGTGTGCGTGCCCGCGCTGGCGGTCTCGCTGATCCTGATCGGCCGCCGCATGGTGCCGCAGTTCCGGCTCATGCAGGAGGGCGTCGACGCGGTCAACCGGGTGCTGCGCGAGCAGTTGGCGGGCATCCGCGTGGTGCGCGCGTTCGTGCGCGAGCGGCACGAGACCCAGCGCTTCGCCAAGGCCAACGCCGACCTGAGCCGCACCGCGCTGCGGGCGGGCGCGCTGATGGCGCTGGTGTTCCCGATCGTGATGCTGGTGCTGAACGGGTCCGGCGCGGCCGTGCTGTGGTTCGGCGCGGCCCGGATCGACACCGGCGAGATCCAGATCGGCGCGCTGACCGCGTTCCTGAGCTACCTGATGCAGATCCTGATGTCGGTCATGATGGCCACCTTCATGGCGATGATGATCCCGCGCGCGGCGGTGTGCGCCGAGCGCATCATGGAGGTGCTCGGCACCGACAGCTCGGTGGTCCCGGCCACCGACCCGGTGACCGCGCTGCCCGGTCCGGCGTCGGTGGAGTTCCGGTCGGCCGAGTTCCGCTACCCCGGCGCGACCGATCCCGTGCTGCGCGACATCTCGTTCCGCGCCGAGGCCGGTCAGACCACCGCGATCATCGGCAGCACGGGTGCGGGCAAGACGACGCTGCTGTCGCTGGTGCCCAGGCTGATCGACGTCACCGGCGGCGAGGTGCTGGTGAGCGGCGTCGACGTGCGCGCGGCGGGCGCGGAGGCGCTCGGCGGCGTGATCGGCCTGGTGCCGCAGCGGGCGTACCTGTTCTCGGGCACGGTCGCCAGCAACCTGCGCTACGGCAACCCCGAGGCCACCGACGAGGAGCTGTGGGAGGCCTTGGAGGTCGCGCAGGCGCGGGGTTTCGTGGAGGCGATGGAGGGTGGTCTGGAGGCCCCGATCGCCCAGGGCGGCACGAACGTGTCCGGGGGCCAGCGCCAACGCCTGTCGATCGCCAGGGCTTTGGTCCGCAAGCCCGCCGTCTACCTCTTCGACGACGCCTTCTCGGCCCTGGACCTGGCCACCGACGCCCGCCTCCGAGCCGCCCTGCGCCCCAGGACGAGGGAGGCGGTCGTGATCGTGGTGGCCCAACGCGTGTCGACGGTGGTCGACGCGGACCGCATCGTGGTCCTGGAGAACGGCGCCGTGGTAGGCGTGGGCGCCCACGCCGACCTCCTGGAAACCTGCCCGACGTACGTCGAGATCGTCGAGTCCCAGCTAACCCCGGAGGCGGCGGCGTGACCACCCCACCCCGCCCCACCCCCAGGCCCACCCCCACACCACTCACCGCGCTGCCCCAGCCTCCCGCGCCAGCGCCACCTGCTGCCCTGACCCGCGCTCCCGCGCTGGCCGGGGTTCCCGCGTCAGCGCCATCTGCTGCCCTGACCCACGCTCCCGCGCTGGCCTGTACTCCCGCGCCAGCGTCGCCTTCCGCGCTGACCCGCGCTCCCGTGCTGGTCCAGGTTCCCGTGCCAGCACTACCTTCCGCGTTGACCTGTGCTCCCGCCCTGGCCGAGGCTCCCGCGTCAGCGTCGCCTTCCGCGTTGGCCTGCGCTCCCGCCTTGCCCTGGGGTCCCGTGCTGGCCGGGATTCCCGCGCCAGCGTCGCTTTCCGCGTTGGCCTGCGCTCCCGCCTTGCCCTGGGGTCCCGTGCTGGCCGGGATTCCCGTGCCAGCGCCACCTTCCGCCTTGGCCTGCGCTCCCGCGCTGGCGTCACTCTCCGTCCTGGCCTGTGCTCCCGCGCTAGCGCCACCTTCGGCCTTGGCCTCTGCTCCTACTCCAGCGCCACCTTCCGCGTCGACCTGGGCTCCCACTCCAGCGTCATCTTCCGGCCCGACCTGTGTTCCCACGCCAGCGTCACCTTCCGCGCTGGCGCTGCTCCCCGCATCGGCACCGACTCCCACACCAGCGGGGTCCTCCGTACTGGCGCTGTTCCCCATGTCAACGCCGAGCCCCGTGCCAGTGCCAGTGCCAGTGCCGCCCTCCGCCCCACCGAAGCCACCGTTCCACCCCACCAAGCCACTCACTCCTCGCAGGGAAGCGCCCACACCGCTGGTCGCCCTCCCCCTGAGCACCGTTTTCCACCGCGCTCCAGGCCACCACCACACTTCGGGCCTTCACGGCATTTCCGGTGTGCCAACTGCCCCAGGTGCTCCCCACCGCAACCAACCCACCCGACTCAACCGCAGCCGTGCTCACCACCCAGCGGCCACCTCGCCGGGCCTCCCCACACCCACTCTCTCCAGCTCACCGTGCGTCGCCCTCCGACGTCCATCCCGAGCTTCCCTTTCCCACACCCCAGCGAAGCCCGACCACGGCTCACGCCCGGTCCCCGCTGGCACCCTCCTCCCCGCACCCACTGCTGACCTGTTCCCCGTTCCCGCCCCCGCTCTCCTCTTTCCCCGTGTTCGCGCCCGCGTCCTCGATCGCGCCGCTTCCACCCCACTCGGGTCCCCGCTGCTCGGGTCCCGGCCGTCCGCGCCGTCCGCATCACCGGTGCTGCCCGCATCGCCCGCGCTGCCCGCATCACCGATGCTGCCGGTGCCACCGGCCCTGCCCGCGCCGCCCCCGTTGCCCATGCCGCCCGCGCCGCCCGCGTTGTCGCTCGCGCCGTCGTCCGCGCC
Organism: Actinosynnema mirum DSM 43827; assembly: GCF_000023245.1. Taxonomy (GTDB): domain Bacteria; phylum Actinomycetota; class Actinomycetes; order Mycobacteriales; family Pseudonocardiaceae; genus Actinosynnema; species Actinosynnema mirum. Next base: position 4,416,379 of record NC_013093.1, on the reverse strand, counting down.
CAGAAAGGCTCACCAGTGACCACCACCCAGTCCCAGGCGGCCAGGCCGCAGCCGCGTGGACCGATGGGAGGCGGCGGGCCCTTCGGGGGCGGGATGCCGCCGATGGGCAAGGCCCACGACTTCAAGCCGTCCGCCAAGCGGCTGGTCGGCAGGTTGAGCCCGGAGCGCGTGCCGTTCATCGGGGTCGTCGTGCTCGGCGTGGCCAGCGTCGCGCTGTCCGTCGCCGGGCCCAAGGTCCTCGGGCACGCCACCGACATCATCTTCAACGGCGTCCTCGCCCGGATGCGCGGCGTCCCCGGCGCGGGCATCGACTTCGCCGCGCTCGGCTCGGTCCTGTCCTGGGTGCTCGGCCTCTACGTGGCGTCGTCGGTGTTCGGCTACGTCCAAGGGCTCCTGCTCAACGGCGTCGTGCAGCGCGTGGTCTACCGGCTGCGCGCCGACGTCGAGGACAAGCTGCACCGCCTCCCGCTGCGCTACTTCGACAGCCAACCGCGCGGTGAGCTGCTGTCACGGGTCACCAACGACATCGACAACATCGCCACCACCCTCCAGCAGACCATGAGCCAGCTGCTCGTCTCCGGTCTGACGCTGATCGGCGTGCTGGCGATGATGGTGTCGATCTCCCCGCTGCTCGCGCTGATCGCACTGGCCCTGATCCCGCTGTCGATCATCATCACCTCGCGCATCCGCAAGCGGTCGCAGGCGCTGTTCGTGGCGCAGTGGAAGCACACGGGCGACCTGAACGCGCACATCGAGGAGGCGTTCAGCGGCCACCAGCTCGTCAAGGTGTTCGGCCGCCAGCGCGAGTCCGAAGAGGAGTTCCGCCGCCGCAACGACGACCTGCTCGGCTCGGCGCTGGGCGCGCAGTTCATCTCCGGCCTGATCATGCCGCTGATGATGTTCCTGTCGAACGTCGGCTACGTCGCGATCGCCGTGGTCGGCGGCCTGCGGGTGACGTCGGGCTCGATGACGCTCGGCGAGGTGCAGGCGTTCATCCAGTACTCCCGCCAGTTCACCCAGCCGCTGACCCAGGTGGCGGCGATGGCGAACCTGCTCCAGTCCGGCGTCGCCTCGGCCGAGCGGGTGTTCGAGCTGCTCGACGCCGAGGAGCAGGTCCCCGACCCGGTCGAGGAGCAGCTGCCCGCGACCCGCAGGGGCCGGGTGGAGTTCCACGACGTCAGCTTCTCCTACCTTCCCGAGCAGCCGCTGATCAAGCACCTGTCGCTGGTCGCGGAGCCGGGCAGCACGGTCGCGATCGTCGGCCCGACCGGCGCGGGCAAGACCACGCTGGTCAACCTCGTGATGCGCTTCTACGAGCTGGACGAGGGCCGCATCACCCTGGACGGCGTGGACATCACCGCGCTCAAGCGTGAGGACCTGCGCTCGCAGATCGGCATGGTCCTCCAGGAGACGTGGCTGTTCGGCGGCACGATCAGGCAGAACATCGCCTACGGCAGGCCGGACGCGACCGAGGAGGAGATCCTGACCGCCGCCAGGGCGACCTACGTGGACCGCTTCGTCCGCACCCTGCCCGACGGCTACGACACCTTGATCGACGAGGAGGGCGGCAACGTCAGCGCGGGCGAGAAGCAGCTGCTGACGATCGCGCGGGCGTTCCTGGCCAACCCGTCCCTGCTGATCCTGGACGAGGCCACCAGCTCGGTCGACACCCGGACCGAGTCGCTGGTCCAGCACGCGATGGCGGCGCTCCGCTCCTCCAGGACCAGCTTCGTGATCGCCCACCGCCTGTCGACCATCCGCGACGCCGACCTGATCCTGGTGATGGAAGCGGGCCGGATCGTGGAGCAGGGCACGCACGAGGAGCTGATCACGAAGGAAGGCGCCTACCACCGGCTGTACTCGGCCCAGTTCGCGGAAGTGGGGGAACACGACGAGAAGAGCTGAGCGCACCGAGGCGGGCAGCGGAGCCTGACCGGTCGTCGTGGCGGAAGCCAAGCCCTGGCCCCAGGCCAAGCCCGACCACAGCCCGAGCCGCGCACGGCCCAGCCGCTCACCACAGCGGCGGTGCGCCAAGCACCGCCGCCTGTGGCGGGCGTGGCTGGCGGGCGTGGCTGGCGTGGACCTGAGTGGGGTCGTTCGGATCCGGAGGTTCGGGGTCAGATCGGGTCCAGGAGGGCCCACACCGCCTTGCCGCCCACGGCGGGGGCGGTGCCCCACTGGCTTGCCGCGTACGCGACCGCGTCCAAACCGCCGCTGCGGTCTCGGCGGCGGTTCGGCAGGGTGGGGCAGCGGTCCTGGACCGAGATCCTGAGGTGGCCACGGCTCAGGTGGTGGCGTATCAGGCGGTCAGGGGGGGTGTGGTCGTCTGCGGTGGTCAGGCGCAGCCACAGGTCGGTTCTCGCGTGCGCGACGGCGTTGTCGGTCAGCGCCGCCGCGACCAGCGCCGCCGCGTCCAGCAGGCCGGTCAGGCCCCAGGTCAGGCAGGTGTCGGTCGCGAACAGCCTCGCGCGCACCGGGCTCACCGGGGTCGGAGGTAGGTGGATGCGGCGGTGGCGGGGGCGTGGGACCGGTGCGGTGGCGCGCAGGGCGCCTGCCAGGTCCGGGCTCACGGGCAGGCGCTCGCGGATCCAGTCCGCCACCGGGCGCGGGCTCACCAGTGCCAGGGGGATGCCCGGCCACTTGTCCACCCGGTCCGCCACCTGGCACAGCAGGCCCAGCAGCGCCGGTGCGGGGATCTCGGTCCTGGTCAGGTCGACCACCAGCGCCACCGGGTGATCGGCCGCGACCCGCAGCAGCGCTTGGCGGAGCGGAGCGGCCGTGGACAGGTCCAGTCTGCCCACCGGGCGCATCAGCGCGGCGCCCGCTACGTGGGACAGGTGGCAGCGCATGGCCGTCAACGGGGAACCTCCTCCGTCTCGCGGATCACCGCGCGCGCCGGTGCGCGTGGTGCCACGTGATCGTGTGGTGCCGCGCGCTCGCGGGACGCGGCGGGCGTCACGGTGTGGTCCCGCGTCTGCGCAGGTGCCTGCGGGCGTGGTTGCGGGCGACGCGCAGCGCGCGGTCCACGTCGGGCACGGTGGAACCGGTCAGCCTGGCGATCGAGTTCCTGGTGGTCCCGTGCGCGAGCAGCGCCAGCACCCGCAGGTGCCCCACCTCCAACCCGGCCGCGTCCACCAACGCCCACGCCGCGTGCAACCGGTCCACCACGTCCTGCGCGTGATCCGGCTGCGGGGCGGGCAGGAGGGTGGCGTTGCGGCAGGCTCGGGCGTGCGCGTGCCGCCTGTGCAGCAGGGCGGTGCAGCGGCGCCACAGAACCGTGTCCAGCAGACCGTCGAAGCCCTCGCGGTAGAGGCGGGGGAGGGACATGACGGTGACCAGCACGTCGTGCACCACGTCGTCGGCCTCGTCGGCCAGGCCCAACCGGACCGCCGCGCCGTGCAGGCGGGAACGCCTGCGCAGGCACAGGTCCCAGGCTTGGGACTCGGTGAGCAGGGTGGGAGCGTCGACCGGGGGAGTGGCGGTAGTGGTGGCGGCGGCTTGTGGGAGGGCCGATGCGCGTAGAGCGGCGGCGGCGGCGCCAGCGGGAGCGGTGAGGGGAGCGGTGGCGGAATCGGGGAGTGGTTCTAGAGCGGTTGCGGAAAGCGCTTTCCCTCGAGGGTTCGCGGTGCTCGACCAAGAGGGAGCGGCGAGGGCGGCGGGGGCGCCAGCGGGTGGAACTGGGGGAGTGGTGACGGCGGATAGAGCGGTAGGGGCTGATGGAGCGGTAGGCGTGGTGAGAGCTGAGGGGGGTGGGGAGGTTGTGGGGGGGAGGGGTAATCGGAGGGTGCGGGTTGCCGTTGGGGGTGGCGGAGATGTCGGGACGGGCCTGAGGTTGCGCTGTGGATTCGCGTCCCCTCTCACCGCGCACCCCGCATGATCAACCGACATCTCCGCGTTCGCGCGAGGTGGGAGGCCACGCACCGCCTGCCCCGCGCTCGGCCCCATCTGGCCATGGACCAGGGTGCCCGACGTGCCTGCGCTCTGGCCAGGGTTGCATTTCCCCGGTTTTGTTGGGGCGGCTCGATCGGGTGAACTTGGGTCTGCTTCGGTGGCTGCGGCCGGGGTGGGATGTGGTGTTTGGTGTGGCGCGCGTGTTTCCTCCGCCTCTGTTTGGCGACTGTGCGCCTGGGGTTTGCCACTCACCGTCAAGGTGCTGGTCAGCGTTAAGCGAACGGGTGAAACTGGTGGCGTGCTGACCCAGTTCCTGACTGCTGCGGGTGTGCTGGCCGTGGTGACGATCGTGCCCGGACCGGACATGGCCGTGGTGACCAAGCGGGCCGCCACCGCCGGGTGGAGCCCCGCTGGTCGGGTTCGGCGTCAAGGTCGCGTTCTCCAACCCCTGATCCGAGCCCCCGCGCTGACCACCCGGCGCTGCCGTCCCCGACGGCGCCCCCGCGGGGGACGCAAGTCTGCGGGCGCTCAAGGCAGGCCGAAGCCCTGAGCGCCCCCGGCCGGCTCACCCCCGCCCGGCTCACCCCCGCCGGCGTTCGCGGTCGGTCATCAGCCAGTGCGTCCCGTCCGTCCACCCGAGCAGCCTCCGGCCGCCGCCGGGGGTGGCGCCCTCGGCGTCGAAGCGGCCTCCGGACAGCACGTGCTCCAGGCCGAGCACCGCTGGCTCGAAGGTGCGGAGCAGGTTCAGCGCGCCCGTCGACCCGCGCAGGTGCGCGACCAGCTCGCGGCGCTCCCGCTCGTCGCAGTACCCGAGCAGGAACACCGCCTGACGCCACGCGTAGGCCACGTTCTTCACCAGCAGCAGCCCCTCGTGCCACGTCCGCTCCGGCTTCGCCAGCCGCCCCAGCCCGCGCGTGATCCAGTCGAACACCCCGGTCACCAGCCCCGCCGCGACCGGGCGCAGGCGGTCGGTCAGGTCGAGGCCGTCCACCAGCGCCGCGAGGTTCTGCGTGGTCAGCACCTGGCCCTGCTCCAGCACCATCCCGTTCCCGACCACCCGGCTCCGGCGCGCCGACGCCCCCGCGCGCCGCGAGCACTCCTCCCCGAACCACCGCGCCACCTCCCGGTGCCAGAACCGGCGCTTCCGGTCCACCAGCTCGGGCGGCTCGACCAGGTCGTAGTACGCGGCGTACGGCGTGCCGAGCGTGACCCGGTGCGCCACCACCGCCGCGTGGTGCCACTTCGGCGTGAAGCGGCCCATGAAGATGTCCGCCGCGATCTCCTCCACCAGCGGCACGGGAACCCCCGCCTGCTTCGCCAGCGCGCCGAACTCGGACACCAGCGGGTTCGGGGTGACTGAGTGCGGGAACGACGTCAGCGCCAGCAGCGCGGTCTGCTCCAGCGCCTCACGCGCCGCCCGCCCGGCGTCCTGCCCGGCCGAGCGGAACACGTCCAGCGCGGTCACCCACGGCAGCTCCTCGAACCGCACCTGCGACTCCAGGTCCAGCAGCAGCAACGTCCTGCGCCGCCGGAACGCCGCGTACGCCTGCTCGCGCAGCGCCCCCGCCACCGGGTCGGACAGCCCGGCCGCGAGCAGCCGCGCCGTCACCTGCGGCAGCACCTCGGCCAGCACCTCCCCGGACGGCACCACACCGCGCCGCACCAGCTCGGCCAGCGGGGCCTCCAGCGCGCGGTCGAGCTTCGCCAGCAGGTGCGCGGGGAAGTCGCTGCCCTCGGGCAGGCCCTCACCGGGGGCCACGGGGGCGGACACCGGCTCCAGGGAGGGGAGGCCGCCGTCAGCGGGGTAGTGGCGCAGCCGGTCGGCCAGCACCGCCGCGAACGCCGCGTGCGTGGGGGTCGCCACCACCTCGGCCTGCGCGGCGCGCAGCTCGGCGTGGTGCTCACCCCGGCGGGTCAGCGCGTTCGCCAGCGCGCGGCGCACCCAGCCGACCTCGCGCGCGGACAACGCCGCGCTGAAACCGGCAGCCGGGCCGATCGCGCCAGCAGCACCGGGCACGTCGGCAATACCGGGCGCGCTGGCAGCGCCAGGCACGTCGGCAATACCGGGCGCGCTGGCAGCACCGGGTGCTCTGGCAGCCGCGCTGGGCCCGTCAACCGCGCCGGGAGCACCGGCTGTGCGGGAAGCACCAACTGCGCCGAGCCCGCCAACCGTGCCGAGCCCGCCAACTGCGCCGAGCCCGCCAACCGTGCCGGGAGCACCAACCGCGCCGGGAACGCCAACCGCGTCGGGAGCACCCGCGCCGCCACCACCCCCGCCCCCATCCCCCGAGCACCGCAGCAGCGCTTCGCGCAGCCTGCTGAAGTTGCTCCGGGGATGCGCGTGCCGCCCGCTCGGCGCACCCGCCTCCGCGAGCTTCGCCAGCCACTCCTCCCGCCGCCGCGCCCAGTCCCCAGGCCACACCCGGCAGGGCCAACCGCCCCGCACCGCGCCCGCCTCGTCCAACCGGGGCGCCTCGCCCTCGACGGTGGACGCCCACAGGTCGACCAGCTCGTCGTGCAGCGGGTTCCACACCCCCAGCGTCTCCCGCATCGCCCCGACCTGCGCGGGCACCACCCTCCGCCGCAGGGCGGCGCCCAGCTCCGCCACCGGGGTCCGCCGCACCACCGACCCGCTCATCGTGGACCACGCCGCGCGCCGGGGCGTGAACCGCAGCCTGGGCAGCCACGGGCCGATCGCGTCCAGCACCCGCAGCGCCGCGTCCGCGTGCCCGGACGCCAGCAGCACCGCCACCGCCGGGATCGCCGCCTCCTCGGGCGCGTCGACCCGGTACTCCCCGGACTCCACCAGCCCCAGCAGCCCGGCCCGGCCCTCGTCGCCCAGGTGCCACCAGTTCAGCCGCTCGCGGTCGGTGCCGCCGGGCACCCCGGCGGGCAGCGCGGCCAGCAGCGCGCGCTCCTCCTCGTCCGGCTCGACCTCGGCCACCAGCCTCCCGGTGGCGAACCCGCCGTGCGCGACCTCCGGGGTCACCCACGCGGGCACGCCCGACACCGGGGTGCGGCTGCCCACGGTCAACGACCCGTCGGCCATGCCCCGGAGCACGCCCGCCCACTGCGCGACCTTCTCCGACGAGGCGGGCGCGGACTCCAGCGCGCGCAGGAACTGCGCGAGCGCGTAGGGGGAGGGGGCGGTGTGCTCGGACATGGCTGTGCTCCGGTGGGGACGTCGCTCCGCGTGCGGGACGCGCGGCCCCGGACCTGGCCGGGGCCGCGCGACGAGAGGCGAGCGCGGGGTGGGTGGACATGGGGGCCGGACTCGAACCGGCGCCTTCCCGGTCCACAGCCGGGCGATCTGCCACCTGATCCACCCCATGGTGGTCCCGCGCTCCCGGACCACGGCGGTCCGGTCTCGACATGGAGGCGGGAGTCGAACCCGCGACTTCCCGGTTTGGAGCCGGGAGCTCTACCACCTGAGCTACTCCACGATGGTCGGGGCCTCGCGACTCCGTCCACAGCAGACCATAAAGCGCTCACCCGCCCGTGTCGCCCCGGTTTTCCCGCGAGGGCGCGCCCCGACCAACCGGCCGGGGCGCGCCGGGCGACCCGCAGAGCAACCCGCCGGGCAACCGCCGAGGAGCGGATCAGTGCAGGTAGGGCCACCCCGCGGAGTCCCACGCCAGCCAGTTGATCCCGAGCTGCGAGGCCCCGCTGTCGGTGTAGTAGTGGTACGTGATGATGTCGCTGTCGGAGTCGCTGAACACGTCCTGGTGACCGGGCCCGTGGACGCTGCCCTGCCCGGCCAGGATCTCCGTGCCGCCCCCGGACGTCAGCGCCGTCCCGTTGCGCGCCACGTACGGCCCGGTCACGCTCGTCGACCGGCCCACCATCACCCGGTACGTGCTCGCCGCGCCCGCGCAGCAGCGGTCGAACGACACGAACAGGTAGTAGTACGACCCGTGCTTGAAGATCGTCGGCGCCTCGATCGCGCCGCCGTTCCTGCCCGCGATGGACCGGATCGTGCTGTCCGAGCGCTTGCCGGTCGACGGGTTGAGCTGCACGAGCTTGATGCCCGACCAGAACGAGCCGAAGCTCAGCCACCACCTGCCCTGGTCGTCCACCACCAGGTTCGGGTCGATGGCGTTGTAGTCGTTCGAGCCGCTGGACTCGATCACCAGCCCCTGGTTGGTCCACGACCCGGACGCGCCGGTCGTGCTGGTGGCCAGGAAGATCGCCGACTTGTTCGAGCCGAACGTCGACGCCGAGTAGTACAGGAAGTACCGGCCGTTCTGGTACGACAGGTCCGGCGCCCACAGGTTCCGGCTGCCACCGGTGTACGCGGTGGTCCAGGACGCGCCGTTCGGGAAGACCGCGCCCGCGTTGCGGAACGCGGTGCGGTCGGTGGAGGTCTTCAGCGCGATGTTGTCCCCGGTGTGCGCGACCAGGTAGGTCCCGTCGGGCTTCTTCACGAACGTCGGGTCGTGCACGCCGATGTCGCCGGTGACCACGCCGGGGTACGGGTAGGCCATCGCCTGGCCTGCTCCCGGCAGGACCAGCGCCAGTGCCGCGAGCAGCACCAGCGCGCGCTTCGTCGCTCTTGCCACGGTTCTCCTCGATCCACGGTGATGGAGGGTTCGGCGGCGGCGGACAGGCGTGTTCCGGGAGGCACGACTGGTCCGCCGACCGTAGCGAGGCGGGGCGGTGCCGACAAGGACGGTTCAGGGTGGTGAAATTCCCCGGCGCCCCCCGGTGATCTTCACCCTCGGGGGTGGTCCGCGCGCCCACCGGAAGGACCCCCGTGCAGCTCGCCTCCCCGACCCCGCTGCGGCGGTTCGCCAAGCTCGTCACCGAGGTGCTGGCGCCCTGGGTGTGGGTGGTGTGGCTGCCCGCCGCGATCGGCTGGAGCGCCACCGGCACCGCGTTCGGCGCGCTCGTGTGGGGCGCGGTCGTCGCCGTGTTCGGCGCGGTGATCCCGATGGCGGTGATCGTGCACGGCGCGCGCAGGGGCCGCTGGGACAACCACCACGTCACCCGCCGCGAGGACCGCCTGGTGCCGCTGCTGACCTGCGTCGGGTCCGTGGGCGTGGGCATCGCGGTGCTCGCGCTCGCGGGCGCGCCGCACGAGATGGTCGCGCTCGCGGCGGCCATGGTCAGCACGCTGGTCGTCACCACCGCGATCACCCTCGCCCCCGGCGGGCGCGGCTGGAAGATCTCGGTGCACTCGGGCGTCGCGTTCGGCGCGATCGCGATCCTGGCCATCCAGAGCGGCCCGTGGTGGGCGCTGCTGTGGGCGGCGTCCGCGCTGGTGGCCTGGTCGCGGGTCGAGCTGGGCGACCACACCACCGGCCAGGTGTGCGGCGGCGCGGTGCTGGGCGTGCTCGGCGGCGGCGGGATCTACTCGGCGGGGCTCGTGCTGCTCGGCTGATCGCCCCCGCGCCACGTCGCGGGCGTCACGCCCTTCCAGCGCTTGAACGCGTGGATGAAGCTCGACGCCTCCGCGTACCCGAGCCGCCGCGCCGCCTCCTCCACCGACAGCGCCCCGCCCCGCAGCAACCGCTCGGCCAGCGCCTCCCGCACCTCGTCCAGCAGCTCCCGGTAGCTCGTCCCCGCCCCGGCGAGCCTGCGCCGCAGCGTCCGGGTGCTCACCGACAGCTCCCGCGCCACCCGGTCCATGCCGCAGTCCAGCGCGCCCGGCCCGGCCAGCCGCTCCCGCACCTCGTGCGCGATCCCGCCCCGCTCGCGCCGCCGCGCCACCAGCCTGCGGCACTGCGCCTCGCACGCCGCCACGGTGTGCGGGTCGGCCTGCGGCAGCGGCCGGTCCAGCAGGCCCGCGTCGTACACCGCCGCCGTCACCGGCGCCCCGAACACCGGCCGCAGCCCGAACACCCGCTCGTGGACGGCCACCTCGCCCGGCTCCGGGAACCCGAACACCACCGAGCGCAGCGGCAACCCGCCCGGCAGCAGCTCGCCGATCACCGAGTGCACCGCCGCCAGGTCCCGCTCGGCCAGGAACCGCCCCACCGGGTCCGGCAGCCCGGCGGTGTCCAGCAGCACCCGCACCACCCCGTCCGACACCGACGCGCTCGGGATGCAGAACGCGAAGCTCAGGTCCAGGAACCGCAGCGCCACGTCCACCGCGTCCCGCACGCTCCGGCTGCTCAGGAACGCGAACCCGAGCACCCCGAACGTGGTCGCGTGGTACCTCCCGCCCAGCTCGACGCCCGCGTCGGGCAGCGCCTCCGCGAGCGCCCGCACCACCCGCAGCTCCTGGTGCGCGCTGACCTCCCCGTCCGGGTCGACCAGGTCCGCCGCCACCAGCCCGCTGCCCGCCAGCAGGTCGGTCTCGGCGAGCCCGCGCTCGACCCCGAACCGGACCAGCAGCGCCACGCCCGCGACGCCGCGCGGGAAGTCCCAGTGCCGCACGGCCGGGTCGGCGAGAGGGGGCATGGCCGGAATTGTGGATTCCGCGGCCCCGATTGTCTTGAGCCGATGGGGTGCACCCGGCTTAGCCTCGGCACGTGGACGACGACGTCGACGTGATCGTGGTGGGTGCGGGCTTCGCCGGGATCGGCATGGCCGCCTCGGCGTTGCGCGCCGGGTTCAGCGCGCTGGTGCTGGAGAAGGCGCGGGACGTGGGCGGGGTGTGGCGGGACAACACCTATCCGGGGGCCGCGTGCGACGTGCCGTCCTCGCTCTACTCGTTCTCCTTCGCCCCCGAGCCGGGCTGGCCGCGCCGCTACTCCGGGCAGGCCGACATCCACGCCTACCTGCGACGCGTCGCCGCCGAGACCGGCGTGCTGCCGCGCGTGCGGTTCGGCGCCGAGGTCGTCTCCGCCGACTACGACGAGCCCGCCGCCCGCTGGCGGGTCACCCTGGCCGACGGGCGCGAGCACGTCGCGCGGTTCCTGGTCACCGCCGTCGGCCAGCTGTCCCGGCCCGCCGTCCCCGACCTGCCCGGCGCCGCCGACTACCCCGGCCGCGTCTTCCACAGCTCCCGCTGGGACCACGACCTCGACCTCACCGGGCTGCGCGTGGCCGTCGTCGGCACCGGGGCGAGCGCGATCCAGTTCGTGCCGGAGATCCGCCGGGTCGCCGCGCGGGTGACCGTCTTCCAGCGCACCCCGCCGCACGTCATCCCCAAGCCGGACCGCGCCTACACCCGGTGGCACACCGCCCTCTACCGCGCGTTCCCGCCCGCCCAGGCCGTCGGCCGGGCCACGACGTGGGTCGCGGGGGAGTTCCTCACCGCCGCCATCACCGCCGTGCCCGCGTTCGGCAAGGCCGTCGAGGCCGCGTTCCACCTGCACCTGCGCCGCCAGGTCGCCGACCCCGCGCTGCGCGCCGCGCTCGTCCCCGACCACCCGGTCGGCTGCCAGCGCGTGCTGTTCTCCAACACCTGGTACCCGGCGCTGACCAGCGACAACGTCGACCTCGTGACCTCGCCCGCCGCCGGTTTCACCCCGCGCGGGCTGCGCTCGGCCGATGGTGTCGAGCACCCGGTCGACGTGGTCGTGCACGGCACCGGGTTCGCCGCCACCGAGTTCCTCGTGCCCGTGGCGGTCCGGGGGCGCGGCGGCGCGCTCCTGGCCGACCGCTGGCGCGACGGGGCCCGCGCCCACCTCGGCCTGACCGTCCCCGGCTTCCCGAACCTGTTCGTGCTCTACGGCCCCAACACCAACCTCGGCGGCAACTCGGTCCTGCAGATGGTCGAGCCGCAGGTCGGGTACGTCACCACCCTGCTGGAGCGGATGCGCGCGCACGGCCTGAGCAGCGCCGAGGTCCGCCCCGAGGTCGCGGACGCGTTCGACCGCGAGGTGCAGGACCGGCTCGGCCGCACCGCCTGGGCGCGCTGCCGCAGCTGGTACCGGGTCGAGAGCGGGCGGATCGTGAGCAACTGGCCCGGCCAGGTCTGGGAGTACCGGCGCAGGACGGCGCGCCCCGACCCGAGGCACTTCCGCTTCACCCGCCCCTGACCCCCGACCGCTGATCCCCGACCGCGCGCCCCCGACCCCCGACCACGCTGAGGAGCACCGTGCCCGACTACGACGTCCTGGTGATCGGCTCCGGGTTCGGCGGCGCGGTCAGCGCGCTGCGCCTGACCGAGAAGGGGTACCGCGTCGGCGTCCTGGAGGCGGGCCGCCGGTTCGCCGACCACGAGTTCGCCCGCACCTCCTGGCGGCTGCGCGACTACCTGTTCGCCCCGGCCGTCGGCTGCTACGGCATCCAGCGGATCGACCTGCTGCGCGACGTGCTCGTGCTCAGCGGCGCGGGCGTCGGCGGCGGCTCGCTGGTCTACGCCAACACCCTCTACCGGCCCGGCGAGCACTTCTTCACCGCGCCCGCGTGGAGCGGCACCGCCGACTGGAAGGCCGAGCTGGGCCGCTGGTACGACCAGGCGGAGCGGATGCTCGGGGTCGTGGAGAACCCGCTGACCACCCCGGCGGACCGGGTGCTGCGCGCGGTCGCCGACGACCTCGGCGTCGGCTCCACCTACCACCGCTCCCGCGTCGGCGTGTTCTTCGCCGAGCGCCCCGGCCAGCGGGTGGCCGACCCGTTCTTCGGCGGCGTCGGGCCCGAGCGCGCCGGGTGCACGCACTGCGGCGAGTGCATGACCGGGTGCAGGCACAACGCCAAGAACACGGTGACCAAGAACTACCTGCACCTGGCCGAGCGCGCGGGCGCGACCGTGCACCCGCTGACCACGGTCACCGACGTGCGCCCGGTCGCGGGCGGCTACGAGGTGCGCGCCCACCGCACCGGCAGGCCGTGGCGCACCGAGGTGCTCACCGCGGGCCAGGTCGTGTTCTCCGCCGCCGCCATGGGCACCCAGCGGCTGCTGCACTCGCTGCGCGACCGGGGCGTGCTGCCGGGTATCTCCGCGCGCCTGGGCGTGCTCTCCCGCACCAACGCCGAGGCCGTGCTCGCGGTCAAGGCCCGCACCGACGACGTCGACTACTCGCGCGGCGTCGCGATCACCTCCTCGGTGCACCCGGACCCGCGGACCCACGTGGAACCGGTCCGCTACGGGCGCGGCAGCAACGTCATGGGCCTGCTCATGACCGTGCTCGCCGACCCCGAGCCCGGCAGGGCGCGCTGGCGCAGCGGCCTGGACCGGCTCGTCGAGCAGCGCCGCGACCTGCCCCGCCTGCTGAACCCCAGGCGCTGGTCGGAGCGGTCCGTCGCGCTGCTGTTCATGCAGAACACCGACACCTCCCTCACCACCAGGGGCAGGCGCGGCCCGTTCGGCCGGGGGCTGACCTCGGGGCCGGGGGAGGGGGAGCGCAACGAGGTGTGGAACCCGGTCGGGCACGAGCTCACCCGGCGGGTGGCCGAGAAGATCGGCGGCATCCCCGGCGGGGCCTGGACGGACTTCTTCGACGTGCCCCTGACCGGCCACTTCATCGGCGGCTGCGGCATCGGCGCGTCCGCCGAGAGCGGCGTGGTCGACGCCTACCACCGGGTGTTCGGGCACGAGGGCCTGCACGTGGTCGACGGCTCGACCATCCCGGCGAACCTGGGCGTGAACCCGTCGCTGACCATCACGGCCATGGCCGAGCGGGCGATGTCGCTGTGGCCGAACAAGGGCGAGCCCGACCCGCGCCCGCCGCTGGGGGAGGTGTACCGGGCGGTGCGACCGATCGCGCCCCGCCACCCGGTGGTGCCGCCCACCGCGCCCGCCGCGCTGCTGCCGATCACCCCGGTGTGACGACCCCGCGGGGTCGTCACAAGACCACCGGCTCGTGGCGCACCCCGGCCCCTGGGCACCACCCCTCCGCGACCGGCAGCCCATCGAGGTGCCCGCCCGGACCGCCGTCGTCCTCGCCGAGTCGTTGATCCTGACCCACGCCCCCGACCGCCCTGCGAGAGGATCACCCGATGGACTACCCACCGGAACCCTGGGACCTGCACGGGCACGGCTGCGCCTCGCTCTGGGCGGTCAGGTCCACCCCGCCGCTGCCCGACGGCGTGCGCCCGGTGCGCGTGCTCGGCCGGTCGCTGGTCGTCACCGGGTTCGTCGCCTACCTGCCCGGCAGCCTGCTGCCCTACAACGAGTTGCTCGCCGCCGTCCTGGTCCGCAGGGGCTGGCGGCTCGGCCTGACCATCACCCACATCTGGGTGGACAGCGAGCCGTCCAGGGCGGGCGCCCGCGCCATGTGGGGAATCCCCAAGGAGCTGGCCGACCTGGACGTCACCCGCCTCTCCGGCGACGCCGAGGGCATCGGCGCGGCCCGCCTGGTGCCCAAGGGCGCCACGCTCCCGGTCAAGGCCGCCCTGCCGCTGTGGCAGAGCCTGGGCGGGCGCACCACCCGCACCCCGTTCCGGGCGAGCGGCCGGGCCATGCCCACCCGGCTGGAGTGGCGGTTCGCCGCCAAGGGCCCCCTCGGCTGGCTCCTGCCGCACCGCCCGCTGCTCGGCGCGGTCATCCCGGAGTTCCGGATGCGCTTCGGCAGCGACCGGGCAGACGACCGGGCAGGAGACCGCGCGGGCGGCAGGGGCTGAGCCGCCGGACCGGCGCCCGTCCCGCCGGACCGGGCGCGGGGCGCGCGCCGGTCCGGCCACGAGTCGGGCGCCCGTTGGGCCGAACGGGCGCGGGAGTGGGCACGCCCTGTGCCCGGCACGTCACGATCCAGCGCACCACTGCGGTCTTCACCCCCGCCACGCGGCCCGCCGTCACCACCCCGCCCCGTTCGCCCACTACTCTCTGCTTCCAGGAGTCGCCGGAGGAGGCAGCAGAGTGGTTGCGGACGCAGGGCATGAGAACAGACACCGCCTGACCGGGTTGTTGAGGGACAACGCGGCAACGATCACCACCAGGTGGGTCGACTCGGTGCTCGAGCAGATCCGGGGTCGGGTGACCAAGGCGGAGCTGGAGCGGGACTTCGGGGAGCTGTTCACCGCCCTGCTGCACGTCACCGAGGACCAGGCGCACTACCTGGCCCCCGACCGCAGCGCCGAGGTCAAGGCGCTGCTGGAGGACATGTCGCGCACCCGCGCCCGGCAGGGGTACACCCCGTCGGAGACCGCGTCGAGCGTCTTCGCCCTCAAGCGCGTGGTCTTCGAGCTGGCCGACGAGCTGCCCGAGACCGACACGGACCTGTTCCGCCAGCTGATGGGCTTCTCGCAGCTGCTGGACGCGCTGGGCCTGATCACCTTCGAGACCTACGCCCGCGCCCGCGAGGAGATCATCCAGGAGCAGTCCGAGCAGCTCCTGGAGCTCACCACCCCCGTGGTGAAGATCTGGGAGGGCATCCTGGCCGTGCCGCTGGTCGGCACCCTGGACTCCGCGCGCACCCAGGTCGTGATGGAGAAGCTCCTGGAGGCGCTGGTCGAGACCGGCTCCGAGCACGCCATCATCGACATCACCGGCGTGCTGGCCGTGGACACCCAGGTCGCCCAGCACCTGCTCAAGACCGTCGTCGCCGCCCGCCTGATGGGCGCGGAGTGCACCATCTCCGGCATCCGCCCGCAGATCGCCCAGACGATCGTGGCGCTGGGCATCGAGTTCGGCGACATCACCACCAAGGCATCCCTGTCCGACGCGCTGCGGCACGCGCTGCGCCGCGAGGGCGTCGAGGTCACCCGCGATCGGAGCAGCCGGTGATGGTCGAGCGCGTCCCGATCCTCAAGATCGGCGACGTCCTGCTGGTGTCGATCCAGATCGACCTGCAGGACCAGAGCGTCCTCGCGCTCCAGGAGGACCTCGCCGAGAAGATCAGCGCGACCGGCGCGCACGGCGTGGTCATCGACATCTCCGCGGTGGAGATCGTCGACTCGTTCATCGGCCGCATGTTCGCCACCATCGCCTCGATCTCCAAGCTGTTCGACGCCGACACCGTCGTCGTCGGGATGCGCCCGGCCGTCGCCATCACCCTGGTGGAGCTCGGGCTCACCCTCGGCGGGGTGCGCACGGCCCTCGACCTGGAGCGCGGCATGAAGATCCTCGGAGTGCTCGGCAGGCAGCGCCGAGGCGAGCGGTGACCACGCCCGTGGGGTCCCCCGACCTCCAGCCCATCTCGGGTGACGACGACGTGGTGCGGGTGCGCCAGCTCGTGCGCAACTACGCCCAGAAGGTCAAGCTCTCCCTGGTCGACCAGACCAAGCTGGTCACCGCCGCGAGCGAGCTCGCCCGCAACACCCTGGTCTACGGCGGCGGCGGGCGCGCCAGCGTGGAGGTCGTCACCGACGGCCGCCGCCAGGGCGTGCGCGCCGCCTTCACCGACGAGGGGCCCGGCATCCCCGACCTCACGCTCGCCCTGGCCGACGGCTGGAGCAGCGGCAAGGGCATGGGCCTCGGACTGTCCGGCGCGCGCAGGCTCGTCGACCAGTTCGACCTCGACACCGAGGTCGGCCGGGGCACCAGCGTGACCGTCGTCAAGTGGAAGCGGTGACGTGGCTCAGGTGAACCAGTTCCTCCCGGTCACCGAGGACGTCGCCTGGGTGCGCGTCGAGGAGACCGCCCAGGTGGGCCGGGCCCGCAGGGCCGCCACCGCCCTGGCCGAGCAGCTCGGCTTCCCCGGAGCCAGGGTCGCCGAGATCGGCCTCGCCGTCACCGAGATCGGCACGAACCTGCTCAAGCACGCCCGCGAGGGCCAGGTCCTGGTGCGCTCGCTGCGCGCCGTCGACCAGGCCGCCGTCGAGGTGCTCTCGCTGGACTCCGGCCCCGGCATCCCCGACGTCGACCTCGCGCTGCTCGACGGCGAGTCCAGCACCGGCACCCTGGGCCTGGGCATGGGCGCGGTGGCGCGCGCCGCCGACACCTGCGCGCTGTCCTCCAGCCCGCGCGGCACCGCGCTGGTCGCCCGCTTCCACCCGCGGCGCGGCCCGCTGTCCGACATCCCCGACGACACCGCGTCCGGCGTCACCAGGGCCATCGGGGGCGAGGAGGAGTGCGGCGACGCGTGGGCCGTGCGCCGCGACGCCGACCGGCTCGTCCTGATGATGTGCGACGGCTCCGGCCACGGCCCGCTGGCCGCGTCCGCCTCCCGCGAGGCCGTGCGGGTCTTCCGCAACCACCCGAGCACCTCCCCGCAGGACCTCGTCACCCACCTGCACGCCGCCCTGCGCGGCACCAGGGGCGGCGCCGTCGCGGTCGCCGAGCTCGACCTGGCCGCCCGCACGGCCCGGTTCTGCGGCCTCGGCAACATCGCCGCGTCCGTGCTCACCGCCGACCGCAAGCAGGGAATGGTTTCGGCACCCGGTGTCGCGGGGTACCAGGCGCGCGTCATCCGAACGTTCGACTACCCGCTGCCGGAGGGGGCCGTGGTCGTGCTGCACTCCGACGGCCTCACCGAGCGGTGGGGGCCCGATCCGGACCTGCTGTCCGGTCCGCCGCTGCTCGCCGCCGCCGCGCTGCTGCGCGACGCGGGCGTGCGCCGCGACGACGCGGGCGTCCTCGTGGCCAAGACGTGAGCCCCGAACGGGCTCCCGACGGCGTCGAGGGGCTGCTGCGCCTGGCCGTGTCGGCCGATCCGGACGTGTTCCTGCTGCGCCAGCGCGGCCGCGAGGTCGCCGCGGGCATCGGCATGGACGGCCAGGACCAGATCCGGGTCGCCTCCGCCCTCAGCGACCTCGGCCGCGAGCTGGTCCGCCGCTCCGAACCGGCCACCGTGCTGTTCGGGCTGCGCGCCGACCCGAGGCCCGCGCTGGTCATCGAGTTCGGCTGGACCGGCGGCCCGGCCACCGGTCCCGGCTGGGACACGGTGCGGCGGTTCATGGACGTGGTCGCGGCCGACGAGAACGGCACTCGGGTGACGCTGGTCAAGGAGCTGTCCCAGGGCAGGCTCCCACCCACTGCCGAGGAGGTGGGTCGTCTGCGTCGCGAACTTGCCGCCGCAGCCGGCGGCGACGCGTTGGACGAGCTGCGGACCCAGAACCAGGAGCTCCTGGAGACCCTGGAGCAGTTGGCGGCCCAGAGCCAGGAGCTGGAGCAGCTCAACTCGGAGCTGGAGGACACCAACCGGGGCGTCATGGCCCTGTACAAGGAGCTGTCCGACGAGCTGGAGCAGACCAACCAGGGCGTGGTGGCCCTGTACGCGGAGCTGGAGGAGAAGTCCACCCAGCTGCGCGAGGCCGCCGAGGCCCGCACCCGCTTCTGGTCCACGATCAGCCACGAGCTGCGCTCCCCGGTGAACTCCGTGGTCGGGCTGACCCGGCTGCTGGCCGCGCCCGGCTCCGACCCGCTCACCGAGGAGCAGCGCCGCCAGGTCACCCTGGTCAACCAGGCGGGGGAGACCCTGCTGGCGCTGGTCAACGAGCTGATGGACACGGCCAAGGCCGAGTCGGGCAGCCTGCGGCCCCGGCCGACCCCGGTGGACCTGCCGCTGGTGGTCGCGCAGCTGCGCGGCGCACTGCAGACCACCGCGCGCACCCCGGACGTGGCGCTGGTCGTCGACGCGCCCGCCGACCTGCCGGTGCTGGTCACCGACGAGACGATGCTGGTGCGCATCCTGCGGAACCTGCTGTCCAACGGGCTGAAGTTCACCGAGCGCGGCGAGGTGCGGCTGACCGTGCGCCCGGACGGGACGGGCCCTGAGCCGGGGCTGCGGTTCACCGTGGCCGACACCGGCATCGGCATCCCGGCCGAGGAGCAGCAGCGGGTGTTCGAGGAGTTCTACCAGGTCGCGAACAAGCTCCAGGTCGGCGCGAGCGGCACGGGCCTCGGCCTGCCGTACGCCCGCAAGCTCGCCCGCATCCTGGGCGGCGACCTGGTGCTGACCAGCGCGCCCGGCGTGGGCACGAAGGTGGAGCTGCGCCTGCCGCTGGGCACCGAGGACGCGCAGCCCGTGGGCACCGCGCTGGTCGTGGACGCCGACGGCGACAACCGGGCGCTGCTGACCGCCGCGCTGGACGGCATCGCCGACCGGGTCGCGGTGTCGGCCGACGGCCGCGACGCCCTCGCCTCCGCCCGCGCCGAGGTGCCCGGACTGGTGCTGCTGTCCTGCGACACGCCGCTGGTCAGCGGCAGCGAGGTGCTGTCGGTGCTGCGGCAGGACGCGGTGCTGCGCGGCGTCCCGGTCGTGGTGACCTGCCCGGACGCGGACAGCGCCGTCGAGCGCACGGTGTCGCGCCTGGGCGCGGTCGTGCTGCCCCTGGCGGGCCTGACCGGCGAGACCGTGCGGCGGGCGGTGCGCGACGCGCGCGCGGCCGTGCGCGCCCTGGTCGTGTCCGAGTCGTCCGCGCGCGCCACCCTCCCGCCCCTCGGCGCGCGCTCGCTGCCGCCCGGAGCCCGCACCCTCCCACCGGGGACCCCACGATGAACCTGCCCCAGCCCACACCGGCGCACATCCTCGTCGTGGACGACCTGGAGGCCAGCCGGTACATCACCGCCAGCTGGCTGCGCCGGGGCGGCCACCAGATCACCGAGGCCGTCACCGGCGGCGAGGCGCTCGTCCTGCTCGACGAGGTCGAGTTCGACCTGGTCGTGCTGGACGTCAACCTGCCCGACATGAGCGGCTTCGACATCGCCGAGCGCATCAAGGGCGACCCGCGCACCGCCGCCGTGCCGGTCGTGCACGTCTCCGCCGCGCACCGCGAGGCCGAGGACCGCATCACCGGCCTCAACCGGGGCGCGGACGCCTACCTGACCGAACCGGTCGACCCCGGCGAGCTGCTGGCCACCGTCGAGGCGGCCCTGCGCTACTACCGGGCCCGCGCGCTGGCGGAGCGCCTGGCCGACCGCCTGGCCAAGCTCACCAGGGCCACGCTCGCGGTCAACGCCGCGCAGACCTTCGACGGCCTGGCGGAGGCGGCGGCGGCAGGAACCGCGACCGTCCTGGACACCCCGGCCACCGCCCTGGTGCCCACCCCGCAGGGCGCGGTCCGCTCCTGCCGCGCCGAGAACGGCGAGGTGGTCCTGGACACCGCGCCCGACGACGTCCTGGAGCGGCAGCTCGGCGACGGCGAGGTCCGCCTGGTCGAGGACCCGGCGTGGCGCCCCGGAGCCCCGGCCGTCGTCGTGGCGGCCCGGCGCAACCAGCGCCGCACCCCGATCCTGCTGGCCGTGGACCCGGCGAGCGCGGCCACCGACGAGGACCGCAACCTCCTGCGCCAGCTGGCCCAGGCCACCGCGCTGGCCGCCGACGGCCTGCGGGCGTTCGCCGAGGAGCACAACCTGGCCCTGACCCTGCAGCGCAGCCTGCTGCCCAGGGTCCTGCCGACCAGGCCCACCCTGCCCATGACGGCCAGGTACGTGCCCGCGTCCGCGCACGCCGAGATCGGCGGCGACTTCTACGAGGTCACCGAGCTCGACGACGACCGGCTGCTGATCGCCATCGGCGACGTCTGCGGCCACTCGCTGGACGCGGCCACCATCATGGGCGAGGTCCGGCACGCCCTGCGCGCCTACGCCGTGGAGGAGCGCGACCCGGCGGCGATCCTGGCCAAGCTGGACGCGATGCTCCAGCGCTACCACCCCTTCCGGGGCATCACCACGCTCTGCCTGTTCCTGGTGGACCCGGCGGACGGCTCGACCCTGGTGGCGAACGCGGGCCACGTCCCGCCGCTGCTGGCCGACGAGTCGGGCGCCCGCTACCTGGACGAGATCCGCGGCCCCCTGCTGGGCGTCGGCCTGCCGAGGCCGCCCGCGACGCCGCTGGTGCTGCCCGAGGGCGCCTTGGTCCTGCTCACCACCGACGGCCTGGTCGAGCACGCCGGCGAGGACATGGACGTCGGCCTCGACCTGCTGCGCGAGTCCGTGTCGCACGACGACGACATGGACGCGCTGTGCGACCGCCTCCTGGCCGAACTGGGCCAGCAGAAGAAGGACGACATCGCCCTGCTGGCCTTCCGCAGGCTCGGCCACCTGAACGGGGGAGAGGCCGAGTAATTCGGACACGGTGAGTAGACTCTGCCGGAGGCCGGAGAGTCGTGGGTTGAGCAGCCAGCCCGTTAGCACGGACCAGCAGCGCGTGGAGGCACAACTCATGGACGGACAGACCGGCGCGGTGACCCGCGAGTCGGACGGCGTGCTGATCACCAGGATCACCGGCGAGGTCGACGCCGCCAGCACCGACCCGATCAGGGCCGAGGTGCTCGACCAGCTCGACCAGGCGACGGGCGCCCTGGTCCTTGACCTGCGCGAGGTCGTCTTCTTCGGCTCCAGCGGCATCTCGCTGCTGGCCGAGTCGTACGCCCGCGCCCAGCGCCGGGGCCTCGCCCTGGCCGTGGTGGCGGACCAGCGGGCGGTCCTGCGCCCGCTCCAGGTGACCGGGATGGCCGACAGCCTCCTGATCAAGCCCACCCTGGACGAGGCCGTGGAGGCCGTCCGGGCCCAGGCCCGGCAGGGCTGACGGCCCGTTCGGGCGTCGTCGCCGTCACCGGTCGTCCGCGACGTGGCGGGCGTCGTCAAGTTCCCGCCGCACGCGGGAGGCGTCCTCTTCGCGGCCCTGTTCCAGGTACAGCTCCAGGGCCTCCTCCCACCGTGCGCGGGCCTGGGCGTGCTGTCCGAGCGCGGCGTGGGGGTGACCCATGTGGTCGAGGGTGTTCGCGACCTCGGGGGCATGGCCGAGGTCGCGGTACAGCGCGAGGGCTCGGTGGTAGTGGTCGAGGGCTTGCTGGTGCTCGCCCCTGCGCTGGGCGATGTAGCCGAGGCTGTCGAGGGTGTTCGCCTCGCCGTCGCGCTCGTGGTGCCGTTGGAACAGCGGGAGCGCTGCCCGGCAGTGGGTGTAAGCGGTGTCGAACTCGTTCACGCGTGCGGCGTACCAGCCCACCGCGTTGAGCGCGTCGGCTTCCCACACCGGCTTGTCGAGGCTGCGGTAGAGGTGGAGGGTGCGCCGGGCGTGTTCCAGGGCACGCCGACCATCCCCGTTCAGGTCCCAGGCAGTGGCGAGCTGCCGGTGGGTGAGTGCCTGCTCGGTGGGGTCATCGCGCTCCGCGGCCAGGTCCAGCGCCCGGTCCAGGTGTGCGATGGCCTGTTCGTGCAGTCCCAACCGGGAGCAAGCGCGGCCGAGGAACCGGAGGCTGCGGCTGCGAGCGGTGGGGTCGGGCAGGTGGGGTGCCGCGTTCAGAGCCGCCCGCCACACCGCGAGCATGTCGTGCCGGTGGCCCCGTCGGAGCTGGAAGGTGTGCAGGTTCCAGGCGAGGTGCCAGGCCGCGTCATGGCGACCGCGGGCGGTGGCGGTGCGCTGGGCGGCCAGCAGGGTGGTGTACTCGACGTCCAGCCAGGCGAGTGCGGCTGCCGCGTCGGGCAGCGGAGAGGGACGGACGCCAGGCGCGGGTGGGCCGGGCGGTAAGAGCTCACGATGAGGGGCCAGGAGGCGCTCGGCGGCGTAGGCGGTGTGCAGGTGGAAGTCCACCACTCGCGTCAAGGCCACTTCCCGCACGCCTTCCGGCAGTTCCTCAGCGGTGTCCGCGGCGTAGCGGCGGACCAGGTCGTGCATCGCGTACCTCCCGCCCGGCCGACGTTCGACCAGGGAGGCGCCTTCCAGCGCGGCCAGCGCCCGGCGCGCGTGAGCGGAGGACAGGCGGGTGAGGGCGGCGGTGGCGGGTGGGGTCGTGTCCGGGCCGGGGGCGATGCCGAGCAGGCTGAACACGACGCGCTGCTCGTCGGTGAGTCTGCGCAGGGACCAGGACAGGACTGTGGGGAGGCTGGCTGCGGGGTCGGTGTCGTGGTCGAACGCCTCCAGTCCGAGTTCGCGCAGCTCGGCGGCCACCTCGGCCAGCGGCGCGCCAGGGCTGGTGTCCACGTTGCGGGCGGTGATCGACAACGCGAGCGGGTGTCCCCCGCACAGCCTGATCAGCTCGTCCACGGCGGCGGAGGCGGAGGCGATGCGGGCGGCGCCCAGTCGGGCGGTCAGCAGGGTCCGGGCCTCATCGTGGGACAGGCCGTCGAGGGACAGGTGGCGGGCGCCGTGCCTGTCGATCAGCGAGGCCAGCCGGTGGCGGCCGGTGACCAGCACCGTGCAGGTCGGCGAGCCGGGCAGAAGGGGCACGACCTGCTCGGCGGTGGCGGCGTTGTCCAGCACGATCAGCATCCGCCGTCCGGCGAGCAGGCTGCGGTAGAGCGCGGTCTGGGCACCGAGGTCGGCGGGGACGCGGCCGGGGGCGACGCCGAGGGCGTCGAGGAAACCGCGCACTGCCATCGCGGGCTCCACCGGGGCGTCCACCGGGCTGAAACCGTGCAGGTCCACGAACAGCTGCCCGTCGGGGAACCGCTCCAGCCGGTGGTGGGCCCAGGCCAGCGCCAGCCAGGTCTTGCCGATGCCGCCTGCCCCGCCGATCGCTGAGACCAGCACCGCCGCGCCCGCTGTCGGGGGCGACCCGTGCGGTGCGGTGGCGGTCAGGGCTCGGTCCAGCCTGGACAGCTCCGCCACCCTCCCGGCGAACGGTCCGGGTGCGGCTGGCAGTTGCTGCGGGACGAGGGGCGCTGGTGGCGGGAGCGCTGCGTGCAGGTGCACCTCGCCGTGCACCACACCGGCCTGCAGCACCACGCCTGCGGCACCGGACATGGTGTTGCGCACCTGCGCGCTTCCGTCGGGGCTCCGGTCAGGTGATGGGGCGTCCTCCGCGAAGTCCCCGGACGACGGCACCTCGGACGTCACCACAGGCCACCCCTCCAGCAGGTCGCTGCCCGTCTACGCACAGCGTCGCACCGCCACGTCACCGGGGTGGGTGGTCGTGGCGCAGCTTCACCCGACCGGCAGGTGCCCGCTCCGCGCAGCGGTGGCTTCGCAGGTCTGGGCTCCGCCCCATCCGTCACGCGCCGTCATGCCACCACCGGCGGCCACCGCCTACCGAGGCGGCACCACCCGGAGCGAGAGCCGGTCCCCGGCCGCGCCCCCGTGCAACCCGGACACCGCCATGATGCGGGCGGGCGCGCTCCCCTCGGTGACCACGACGCCCACCCCGCGACCGCGCCCGGCGGCGACCTCGGCGGCCTCCAGCAGCAGCGCCACCCCGGAGCTGCTCAGGTACCCCAGCCCGCTCAGGTCCAGCTCGACGGGCCGCCGGTCGGCCACGTCCACCCGGCCGAGCAGGAACTCCCGCAGCGCCCTGACCCCGTCCAGGTCCAGGTCACCGCCCAGGTGCAGCACCTGCACCGCGTCCCGGAACTCCTCACCGGCCGTGCAGCGGACCCCCACGACCGGCCCGCGCACCCGCCGCCGGGGCGCGGGAACGCCGGGACCGTCGCCCTCGGGGACCACGAACTCGACCGCGGTCCCCTCCGGCCCCCTGGCGAACACCGCGTCGCGCCCCACGGACCGGATCAGCTGCACCCCGCGCCCCCGGTGCCCCTTGTCCTCGGGCTCGGGCCGCCACCGCCCCCAGTCGCGCACCCGGACCCTGACCCCGCCGTCCCCGACCCGCTCGACCGCGTACTCGAACTCGCCGGGCCCGTCCGGGTAGGCGTGGTCGACCGCGTTCGCCGCCGCCTCGCCCAGCGCCAGCTGCAGGTCGCACAGCAGGTCGTCGGACAGCCCGGCCCGCCCCGCCCACTCCGCGACCCGCCGCCGCATCCCCGACAGCTCGGGGGCCTCGGCCGCGACCCGCCGCCGCAGCGGTTCCGGGATCTTCCGCACCACCACCAGCGCCACGTCGTCGTCCTGCCCGCCGTCGAGCAGCGCGGACGTGATCCGGTCGGCCAGCTCGTCCGGCCCCAGCTCGTGCTCGCCCCGCACCAGCCGCAGCAGCGCGTCCAGCCCGGCGTCGATCAGCGCCCCGCGCCGCTCCACCAGCCCGTCCGTGTACAGCACCACGGTGCCCCCGGCGGGCAGCACCACCTGCGAGTCCCGGTAGGCCGCGCGGCCGGGCACCCCCAGCACCGTCCCGGTCCCGATGGGCAGGAACCGCGACCGCTCGGGCTCCACCAGCAGCGGCGGCGGGTGCCCGGCGCTCGCCCAGCTCAGCTCCCCGGTGCTCCAGTCCAGCGTCAGGCAGGCGCAGGTGCTGCCGGGGGCCCCGCGCGTGCGCAGCGCGAACGCGTCCAGCCGCTCCAGCGCCGCCGCGGGCGAGTGCCCGTCCAGCAGGTACCCGGCCAGCGCGCTGCGCAGCTGCCCCATCACGGCGGCGGCCTGCGGGCCCTTCCCGACCACGTCGCCGACCGACAGCGCCACGGTCGTCTCCCCGACCGGCAGCACCTCGTACCAGTCGCCGCCGATCTGGGTGTGCGCCGAGGCGGGCAGGTAGCGGGCCGCGGCGGCCAGGCGGGGCAGCGCGGGCAGCTCGCGCGGCAGCAGGCTCCGCTGCAGCGCCTCCGCGATCTCGTGCTCCCGGTGCCGCAGCGCCTCCCGCTCCGCCTCGGCCCGCTGCCGCTCGGTGATGTCCCGCCCGATGGCCTGCAACCCGGTCGGCGTGGCCTGGATGCTCAGCTCCAGCGCGACCGCGCCGCCGTCGGCGCGCCGCACCTGCCACACCTCGGTCACCACGTCCGGCTCGCCCTCGTCGCCCAGCAGCGCGGCCAGCCGCTCCCCGCGCTCGGACCCGAGCAGCGCCGCCACCGGCTTGCCCAGCAGGTCCTCGCGGGCGTGCCCGAGCAGCGCGCACGCCGCCGGGTTGACCTCCACGAACCGCAGGTCCCGGTCCACCACCCAGATCCCGTCGGTGGCCCGCTCCACCAGCTGCCGGAACCGCAGCTCGCTCTCCCTCAGCGCCCGGTCGGCGTGCGTGCGCTGCACCGACTCCCAGCACCGGTTGGCCGCCACCGACACCAGCTCCACCTCGGCGGCCGTCCACCGCCTCGGCACGGCCTGGTGCACGGCCAGCGCGGCGGCGAACCGGCCGCCGCGCAGCAGCGGCAGGCAGATCACCGCGCGGATGCCGGTGCGCCGGTAGACGGCGCGGTCCTCGGCGGTCAGCCTCGGGTCGTCCTCGCTGTCGCGCACCACCCACGGCTCGCCCGCCCGCATCGCCAGCAGCGCGTCCCGCCCGAACGAGGACATGGCGAACCGGCCGGTCAGCGGCGGCAGCCCGGTGGCGTGGTCGCCGCTCATCGTGAAGTGGTCCTGGTCGGACTCGGACTCGGCGTACGCGCACCGGTCGGCGCCCAGGTGCTCGCCGAGCAGCCTGGTCGCGGCGGTCATCACCTCGCCCGCGTCCTCCAGGCGCTGCAGCCGCTCCTCCAGCCCGGCCAGGAACCGGCGGCGCGCCTCGGCGGCCCGGCCGGGGGAGGTGTCCACGAGCACGCCGTGCAGCGCGGTCGGCTCGCCGCGCTCGTCGCGGGCCACCCTGACCAGGTCGTGCAGCCACACCACGCGCCCGTCGGCGGCGACGGCGCGGTAGTCCAGCTCGTAGTCCGAGAGCCCCTCCACGTCGCGGTCGGCGATCGCGGCCCGGTCCTCGGGGTGCACGACGGACTCCCAGAAGGCGGGCTCGCCCAACCAGCGCTCCACCGGGTAGCCGAGCAGCCGCTCGGCGTGCCGTGACACGAAGGTGTAGCGCCCGGTGGTCGCGTCGGCGGCCCAGACGACCACCGAGAGGGCGTCCACGAGCCCGCGCAGGTGCTCGCCGGGGACCTCTCCCCGCGCCTCGAAGGGGTCGAAATTTGTGTCAGGCGTTGTGTGAATTCTCACGTCGGCGGTAGGTGTGTCGCCACTGGCGTCGACACCCGCCGCGAGAGGGGTCGCCACCAGCGCGTACCCCTCGCCGAGGGCGACGCAGACCACCCGGACCGGGACGCCCGCCAGCTCGCCGACACCGGTCCACGCCCCCTCCTCGGCCGCGCCGTCGACGGCCTCCCGCAGGCTCTCCGGGAGTGCCCCGAGGTCCTCACCTGCGGAGAGGCCGAGCAGGGTGCGGCCTTCGGGCGCCAGTGACAGGAGCGTCCGGTCGACCCCCAGGTGGGCCACCAGGACCGGGGAGCTCGCACGGTCTGCGCGGAGATCGAACACCGCCAGAGCGTACCGGGGGCGTCGCGGGGACCGGGCCGCGCCGGGCCGACCGGGTCCGCGCGGACCTCAGCCGACCGGCCGAACGGGCGCGTTCACCCGCACCGGTGAAAAGGGGCGATTGGGCATCAAGGGTGCGAACTGGGAAAATGAATCATCCGATGTTCCTCCGACACGGGAGAACGATGACCTCAGCGACGCGCTCGCGCATCCCACCCATGCTGTCCTGGACCAACGTGGTGCCGGTTCTCTCCCTCTTGGCGCTGCTGTTCACCTGGGGCCGAGAAACCGGCCCGATCCTCGTCACCGTGGTGGCACTCATGCTCGCGGGCTCCGTGCTCGCGGCGGTCCACCACGCCGAGGTGGTGGCGCACCGGGTCGGCGAGCCGTTCGGGTCACTGGTGCTCGCCGTCGCGGTGACCATCATCGAGGTCGCGCTGATCGTGACCCTGATGATCTCCGGTGGACCCGAGGCCGCCACGCTGGCCAGGGACACCGTCTTCGCGGCGGTCATGATCACCACGAACGGCATCATCGGCCTGTCGCTGCTGCGCGGCGCGCTGAAGTACCAGGTCGTGCCGTTCAACGCCGAGGGCAGCGGCGCCGCGCTGGCCACGGTGACCACGCTGGCCGTGCTGAGCATGGTGGTGCCGACGTTCACCACCGGCGCGGCCGGGCCGGAGTTCACCACGCCGCAGCTGGTGTTCGCCGCGCTGGCCTCGCTCGCCCTGTACGGCATGTTCGTGTTCGCCCAGACCGTGAAGCACCGCGACTTCTTCCTCCCCGTGGACATGGAGGACGAGGCGCCCGTCGACTCCAACGACGAGCACGCCCCGCCCCCGTCCAACCGGGAGGCCTGGACCTCGCTCGGGCTGCTGCTGGTCGCGCTGGTCGCGGTCGTCGGCCTGGCGAAGGTCGAGTCGCCCGCCATCGAGGCCGGGGTGGCCTCGCTCGGGCTGCCGCAGTCCTTCGTCGGCGTGGTGATCGCGCTGCTGGTGCTCCTGCCGGAGACCCTGGCCGCCGTGCGCGCCGCCGGTCGCGGGCGGGTGCAGATCAGCCTCAACCTCGGGTACGGCTCGGCGATGGCCAGCATCGGCCTCACCGTGCCGGTGATCGCGCTGGCCACCATCTGGCTGGACGGTCCGCTCATGCTCGGGCTGGAGGCGACCCAGATGGTGCTGCTGGCCATGACCGTCGTGGTGAGCATGTTGACCGTGGTGCCCGGACGGGCGACGAGGCTGCAGGGCGGCGTGCACCTGGTGCTGCTCGCGGCGTTCCTGTTCCTGGCCGTCAACCCCTGAAGGTCCGCTTGGCCCAGCGGGGCCCCGGCACCGGGAACCGGTGCCGGGGCCCTTCGGCTTCTCCGGGCCCTGCGCCGGGGTGGGGGCGGTCCGCAGACCCCCACTGCCGGGCGGTCCGAGGCACTAGGCTCGGGGCCGCGCGACGCGGTGCGCGGCGCGGGGGGACGGGGGTGCCGATGTCGGACCGGGGTGGCGGGTTACCCCAGGGCGGGGCGCTTCGCGCGCTCGACCCCACCAGGGGCGCGGCCCGGTGAAGCTGCTCGCTTCCGGGCGCGACGCGGACGTGTACGCGCTCGACGCCAACCGGGTGCTGCGCCGGTACCGGCGGGGCGGTGACGCCGCCGCCGAGGCGGAGCTGATGGGGCACGTGGCGCGGCACGCGTTCCCGGTGCCCGAGGTGTACCAGGCCAAGGGGCCGAACCTGGTGATGGAGCGGCTGTCCGGGCGGACGCTGCAGGCGGCGCTGCGGGCGGGCGACGCGGAGCCGGGGCTGGCGGGGCGGTTGCTGGCGGACCTGCACGCGCGGCTGCACCGGGTGCCGGGGCGGCAGGGGGACAAGGCGCAGCGGGTGCTGCACCTGGACCTGCGGCCGGAGACCGTGGTGCTCACGCCCAAGGGGCCGGTGGTGGTCGACTGGACGCGCGCGGGGGAGGGGCTGCCCGACCTGGACGTGGCGGCGACCGCGGTGGCGCTGGGGCAGGTCGCGGTGGGCGGGCAGGCGGGGGACGCGGCGCTGGCGCGCGCGGTGCTGCCGGTGTTCCTGGCGGCGGCCGGGGGGAACCCGGTGCGGCTGGTGGAGCAGGCGCTGGCGCTGCGGGGGGCTGACCCGAACCTGACGGTGCGGGAGTCGGTGGATCTGAGCGAGGCCGCCGCGCTGGTGCGGCGGACCTGACCCTTTTCCGGCGGGTGGCCCCGGGCTGACCAGGCGCTGTGATTCCAATTTATTCCATGACTTCAGTGCTGGTCGAAACCAGTCCTGCGGGGGGGGGGCCTTGACCGCCAATGCTGCCCGGAGCGGGTCGCGCAGGCGGGGACCGCGCAGGCGGGGACCGCGCAGCCGGGAACCGCGCGTTCCGCGCTGGTCCGGCCGGGCGCCGGTGTGCGGCCCGGTGGACCTGTTCCGGGGTGTTCGCCGGGGGCACACTGGGGGTGAGGACTTGGCGCGCTTCCCCCGCGTCGGGCGAGTGGTTCGCCGAGGGTGGGGGGCGCGCGTGTCCGGTGTGCGGGTGGCGCTGGCCGCGGTGGAGCGGGGGTGGCCGGTGATCCCGCTGCGGCCCGGCGGGAAGGCGCCCGTCCTGCGGGACTGGGACCGGCGGGCCACCGCCGACCCCGACCGGGTGCGCGCCTGGTGGGCCCGTGCGCCGTTCAACGTCGGCATCGCCTGCCGGGGGGCCGGGCTGCTCGTGGTCGACTTGGACGTCCCCGGCGGTCGCGAGGTGTTCGAGGGGCTCGGGTCCAGCCCGGTCACCTACCGGGTCGGCACGCCCAGCGGCGGCGAGCACCGGTACTTCCGGGCCCCGCCCGTCCGGCTCGGCAACTCCGCGGGGAGGCTCGGTCCGCGCGTCGACACCCGCGGCGTCGGCGGGTACGTGGTCGCGGCCGGGTCCGCGGTGCGGGGCGTCCGGTACCGGGTGCTGTGCGACGAGCCGGTGGCCCCCGCGCCCGAGTGGCTGGTCGCCGCCCTCGCGCCCGCGCCCCGGTCGCCCGTCGCGCCTGCGGTGAACCCCTCGTCGCGGCGGGTCCGGGCCTACCGGGACGCGGTGGTGGCGGGGGAGGTGGAGCGGGTGCGCGGGGCGCTGCCGGGAACCCGCGCGCACGTCGTGTTCACCGCCGCGTGCAGGCTCGGCGAACTGGTCGGCGCGGGCTGGCTGGGGGAGCGGCAGGCCGAGGAGCTGCTCCTGGACGCCGCGTCGACGCACGTCGGAGTCGACGGCTGGACCGAGCGCGAGGCGGCCCGGCACGTGCGCAACGGCGTGGTGGCGGGCTCCCGGCGGCCACGGGTGATCCCGGAGCAGCGGCGCGGCTAGCCCGCCGCGCCACCGGCCTCCGTCGCGTCGGCAGCCTCGGCGGCGTCACCAGTCGGACCACCGGCCTCCGCGCCGACCCCCGCCCGCACCAGCGTCACCCCGGTCGCCCCGACCCGCGCCGCCGCCTCGTCGGGCAGCTCGTCGTCCGTCACGATCGTGTCGATCTCGTCCAGCCGCAGCGCCCGGTACCGCGCGAACCGCCCGTACTTCGCGCTCCCCGCCACCAGCACCGACGTCGTCGCCGCGGCCAGCGCCGCCCGCTTCACGTCGACCTTCGCCTCCACCGGCGTGCTCACCCCGTGCTCCACGTCCCACGAGCTCGACGACAGGAACGCCACGTCCAGCGACAGCTCCCGCAGCGCCAGCGTCGCGAGCCGCCCGACCGTGGACTGGTTCGACACCTCCACCCGCCCGCCCAGGCAGATCAGGTCGACGCCGGGGTGGTCGCAGAAGTCGGCCACGGTCGCCAGGTCGTTGCTGACCACGGTCAGGTCCCGCGCGCCGTCCAGGAACGGCCGCATGGCCTGCACCGTGGTCCCGGCGTCCAGGTACACCGTCATCGAGTCGGTGACCATGGCGGCGGCGGCGCGGGCCATCGCGGTCTTCGCCGCCCGGTCGGAGCCGGTCTTCTCGGCCCGGTCCGGTTCGCGCAGCAGCCTGGTGGCGATCTTCGCGCCGCCGGGGGTGACCTCGACGCTGCCCAGCTTCTCCAGCGCGGCGATGTCCCTGCGGATGGTCATGTGGCTGACGCCGATGAGCTCGGTGAGCTGGTGGTAGCTGAGCACCTGCGCCTGCCTGAGCCTGCGCAGGATCTCCTGCCGTCGCTGCTCCGGGATGAGCGGCGCCATCTGTTCAGTCAACTCCTCGTCGAAGGTCCGCGCGCCCGCCCCACGGGCTCGACCAGCGCCGCGACAGCTCGGCGATCGCGGTCGCGTCGAGCTCCCTGCGGGCCAGTCCGCTGGTCAGCAGGGTAATGCGGCAGGCCTCCTCCAGTTCCACGGCCCGGTCCACCGCCTCCGCCAGCCCCGCGCCCGCGACGACCGAACCGTGGTTGGCCAGCAGCGCCGCGCGCAGCTCCCACGGGCACTCCAGCAGGTCCGAGCCGAGTCCGGGGTCGCCGGGGGCGCGGTAGGGCAGCAGCGGGGTCTGGCCGACGCGCATCACGAAGTACGGGGTGAGCGGCGGGACGGCGCTGTGCCCGGCCCACGGCTCCAGGCAGGCCACGGCGACGGCGGACGGGGAGTGCACGTGCACGACCGCGCGGTGCTCGGGGGAGCGGCGGTAGAACGCGACGTGCAGCGGCCACTCCTTCGAGGGACGCGCGCCACCCAGGTGGGCACCGTCCAGGTCGAGCACGGCGACGTCCTCGGGGCCCAGCTCGCCCAGGGGCACGCCGGTGCCGCTGAGCAGCACGCGGTCGCCGTCCAGGACGCTGATGTTGCCGCTGCTGCCGGGGCTGAGCCCGGCCTCGACCACGCGCGCGCCCGCCTCGGCGAGCTGCTCGACCGCGCTCACGCGAGCCGGTCCCAGGCCGAGGTGAACAGGTCGTCGGGGCCGAAGTTGCCGCTCTTGAGCGCGAGCGCGACCTCGTGCCCGCCGTCGTCACCGTCACCGCCGGTGGCGGCGGCGGCGGCGGCCCAGCAGATGCCGGGGGCGATCTCGGGGCCCACGCGCAGCACGCCCACCCCCAGGGCGCGCACGACCGCGCCGCTGGTCTCGCCGCCCGCGACGAGCAGGTGCCGCACGCCCGACACGACCAGGCGCCGCGCGACCCCGGCCAGCACGGTCTCGACGGCCGGGGCGGCGGGCAGGCCGTCGACCTCGGGGACCAGGTCGGCCGCGTCGGCGGTGGTGTGGATGACGGGCGTCGAGTCCGCGGGTTGCTGGACGGCCCACGCGGCGATCCGGTCGACTTCGAGGTCCGGGGTGCGCACGGCGGCCACGGGGTCCACGCGCAGCACCGGCTGGGCACGGCCCGCGGCGTCGGCGACCTGGCGGCGGGTCGCGGTGGAGGCGCTGCCGCACAGCACGGCCCGGCGTCCGCTCGCGGGGGCGGTCCACCCGTCGGTGTCGCCGTGCGGGTCGGGCAGGCCGAGCGCGAGCCCGGAACCGCCGCTGACCACGGCGTCCCCGGCGACCGCCGCGCCGATCACGGCCAGGTCGGCGTCGTCGACCGCGTCCACGACCACGTACCGGGCGGCGGTGGCGTCCAGCGCGGCGCGCAGGGCGTCGCGGCCGGAGCGCACCACGTCCAGGTGCAGCTCGGCCACCTCGTGCCGGGTCTGCGGGCGCAGCAGGTCGGCGACCCGCGAGCGGGTCATGGGGGTGAGCGGGTGGTGGCGCAGGGGGGAGTGCTCCAGCAGCTGCCCGTTCACGTGCAGCAGGCCCTCGTGGACCGTGCGACCGTTGGCGGGCAGCGACGGCACGACCACCACCCGCTCCGCGCCCGCCCGGTCGGCCACCGCGTCCAGCACGGGGCCGATGTTGCCCTCGTCGGTGGAGTCGAAGGTCGAGCAGTACTTCACGTACACCCGCCGCGCGCCCCAGTCGAGCAGCCGCTCGTGGGCGGCGCGGGTGGCGGCGACGGCCTCCGCGACGGGGGCGGTGCGGGACTTGAGCGCGATGACGAGCGCGTCGAGCCCGGCTCGGACCCGCTCGCCGGGGTCGTGGTCCTCGATCGCGACCGCGACCCGGTGTCCGTTGCGGCGCAACATGATCGCGAGGTCTGTCGCGCCGGTGAAGTCGTCGGCGATGGCTCCCAGCATGGGCACATCACACACGATGTGAAAATTTGGTGCAAGTTTGTACAAAACTAGATGGTGTGCCTACAGTACGGCCCACCCCGGCGCCGAGCGGGGGAAGCGGCAGGCAGCGCGACGACGCGCGCCCAGATTGGAGCAACGGTGATCCACTCCCACGCCGTCCGGGACCGGCAACCGGTCAGGATCGCGCTGACCGGCGCGAACGGTGGTTACGGCCGCACGCTGCTGGCGCAGCTGCGGAGCACGCCCGAGCTGGTCCCCGCCCTGCTCGTCGAGCCCGACGCCGACGGGATGCGCCGCACCCTGGCCGAGCTGGGGCTCGACGCCGGTGCGATAACCGACGGGTCCGACGTCGACTGGTCGGGGGTCGACGTGCTCATCGAGGCCAGCGGGAAGGTCGCCGCGGGCACCGGCTACGCCACCGCCGCGCTGGAGCACGGCGTGCACGTGGTCATGGTCAGCAAGGAGGTCGACACCGTCGCGGGCGTCGCGCTCGCCGCCAGGGCCGCCGAGGCCGGGCTGCGCTACCTGCCCGGCGACGGCGACCAGCCCGCCAACCTGCTGCGCCTGCTCGACTGGGTGACCGCGACCGGCCTCGAGGTCGTCGCGATCGGCAAGTCCGGCGAGTACGACCTGGTCCTCGACCCGGCCACCGGCGTCGTCACCCAGGCCGGGGCCACCGTCCACGCGCCGGGCCTGGTCGACCTGCTCGACCTCGGCGCCGACCCGCGCGAGACCCTGGCCCGCCGCGCCGAGCTGGTCGCCTCCCTCAAGCGCTCGGCCGCCGCCGACCTGTGCGAGATGACCGTCGTCGCCACCCGCTGCGGGGCCGTCCCCGACCGCGAGGACCTGCACTACCCGGTCGCCCGCGTCACCGAGCTGGCCGACGTCTACGCCGCCCGCGAGCACGGCGGCCTCCTGGGGCGCCCCGGGGTGATCGATGTCTTCTCCGCGCTGCGCCTGCCCGACGAGGCCAGCTTCGCGGGCGGGGTGTTCGCGGTGGTGCGCACCGGCGACCCGGTCACCTGGGAGCTGCTGCGCGGCAAGGGCCACGTGGTCAGCCGCGACGGCCGCTACGCCTGCCTGTACTGGCCGTACCACGCGATGGGCGTGGAGACCCCGCTGACCGTGCACGCCGCCGTCGACGGCACCGGACCCGCGCACGCGCCCAGCCCGTCGGTGCTGCTCGCGGCCAGGACCGCGACCGCGCTCGACGCGGGCACGGCGTTCCGGGTCGCCGGGCACCACCACGAGATCGACGGCGTCACCCCGGTCATGGTCGCCCCCGAGCCGGGCGCGGCCCCGTACTACCTGCTCGACGGCGCGCGGCTGCGCAGGCCCGTCGCGGCGGGCGAGCTGGTGCGCCTCGCCGACCTGGAGGGCGTCGCCCCCGGACCGCTCGACGCCCACCTGTTCGCGCAGGCCCAGGTCGCGGCGGCGGCGACCGAGGGAGCCCCGGCGTGAACGCGGAGATCATCGCGCTGGTCGTGTTCGCGGCGGTCTTCGCCATCTCGGCCATCCGCAACGTGCACATGGGCGCGCTCGCCCTGGTCGCGGCGTTCGTCATCGGCATCGGCCTGGTCGGCGAGGACCTGGACACCGTCCTCGGCGGCTTCCCGGTCGACGCCCTGCTGATCCTGCTCGGCATCACCTACCTGTTCGGCATGGCCAGGGAGACCGGCACGATCGACTGGCTGGTCGACCGCTCGATCCGGCTCGTCGGACCGAGGGTGGCGCTGCTGCCGTGGGCGATGTGGCTGATCGGCACCGCCGTCGCCTGCCTGGGCACCTCGCACGCCGCGTTCGCCGTCGTGCCGATCGCGATGTCGCTGGCCACCACGCACCGGATCAGCCCGACCCTCATGGGCATCGCCATGAGCTCGGCGATCGTCGGCGGGGCCCTGGCCCCGACCAGCATCAACGGCATCACGGTCGCCACCGTCGCGGAGAAGGCGGGCCTGCCGTACAGCACCGGGCTGATGTTCTTCCTGTCGGTCGGGGTGAACGCGCTGGTCGTGCTGGCCGCGTTCCTGATGTTCGGTGGCCGGGAGCTGATCCGCCGCTCCCGCGCCGGGGCCGAGCCGACCACCGCGGCCGACGAGACCCCGCTCGTGCCGATCACCCGCGTGCAGGTGACCGTGCTGGTCACGCTGTTCCTGCTGATCGCCGGGTTCTTCACGCTCACCGTGCTCGACGTGGACGTCAACCTCGGCGTGGTCGCCCTGACCCTCGCGGTGGCGCTGTCCCTGCTGTTCCCGGAGATCGGGCGCAAGGCGGTGTCGAAGGTCGACTGGGGCACGATCCTGCTGCTCGGCGGCATCCTGACCTACGTCGGCGTGCTGACCAGGCTCGGCGCGATCGACCAGCTCGGCGAGCTGGCCCGCTCGGTGAGCGCCCCGCTGGTCGCGGCGGTGGTGATCTGCGTGATCGCGGGCCTGGTGTCCGCGTTCGCCTCGACCATCGGCATCCTCGGCGCGCTGATCCCGCTGGCCGTGCCGCTGCTGGTGGACGGCGGCGGCCTGGAGGCCACCGGGTTCATCTACGCGCTGGCGATCTCGGCGTCCCTGGTGGACTGCGCCCCGTTCTCCACCACCGGCGCCACGATCGTGGCGTCGGCGGCCGAACCGGAGCGCCCGCTGCTGACCAGGCGGCTGACGGTGTGGGGCTTCGCGATGGTGCTGATCGGGCCGGCGTTCACGATCCTGACCATGGTGGTGCCGCAGTACCTGCTGTCCTGACCGGCTGCCGAACGTGCGACGAGGGGCCACCCTGACCGAACCGGGTGGCCCCTCGTCGCGCCCGAGGACCTCAGGCCACGTACTCCGCCAGGTGCTCCCCGGTCACCGTCGCCCGGCTGGCCACCAGCTCCGCCGGGGTGCCCTCGAACACCACCCGCCCGCCGTCGTGCCCGGCCCCCGGACCCAGGTCGATGATCCAGTCCGCGTGCGCCATCACCGCCTGGTGGTGCTCGATCACGATCACCGACTTGCCCGAGTCCACCAGCCGGTCCAGCAGTCCGAGCAGCTGCTCCACGTCCGCCAGGTGCAGCCCGGTGGTCGGCTCGTCCAGCACGTACACCTCGCCGCTGCCCGCCATGTGCGTGGCCAGCTTGAGCCGCTGCCGCTCGCCGCCGGACAGCGTGGTCAGCGGCTGCCCCAGGCTCAGGTAGCCCAGGCCCACGTCCGCGAGCCGCCGCAGGATGGTGTGCGCGGCGGGCACCCGCGCCTCGCCCTCGCCGAAGAACCCGACCGCCTCGCCGACCGGCATGGCCAGCACCTCGCTGATGTCGCGCCCGCCCAGCCGGTGCTCCAGCACCTCCGCCTGGAACCGCTTGCCCTCGCAGTCCTCGCAGGTGCTCGCCACGCCCGCCATGATCGCCAGGTCGGTGTACGTCACGCCCGCGCCGTTGCAGGTCGGGCAGGCGCCCTCGGAGTTCGCGCTGAACAGCGCGGGCTTGACCCCGTTGGCCTTGGCGAACGCCTTGCGGATCGGCTCCAGCAGCCCGGTGTAGGTGGCCGGGTTGCTGCGCCGCGAGCCCTTGATCGGGGCCTGGTCGACCGGGATCACCCCGTCCCGCTTCGCGAGCGAGCCGTGGATCAGCGAGGACTTGCCCGACCCGGCCACGCCCGTCACGGCCACCAGCACCCCCAGCGGCACGTCCACGTCCACGCCCTTGAGGTTGTGGGTGGCCGCGCCCCGGATCTCCAGCTTCCCGCCGGCCGCGCGCACCGAGTCCTTGACCTTCGAGCGGTCGTCCAGGTGCCTGCCGGTGGTGGTGCCGCTGGCCCGCAGGCCCGCCACGTCGCCCTCGAAGCACAGCGTGCCGCCCGCCGAGCCCGCGCCGGGGCCGAGGTCCACGACGTGGTCGGCGATCGCGATCACCTCGGGCTTGTGCTCCACGACCAGCACCGTGTTGCCCTTGTCGCGCAGCCGCAGCAGCAGGTCGTTCATCCGGCGGATGTCGTGCGGGTGCAGCCCGGCGGTGGGCTCGTCGAACACGTAGGTGACGTCGGTGAGCGAGGACCCCAGGTGCCGCACCAGCTTGACCCGCTGCGCCTCGCCGCCGGACAGCGTGCCCGCCGGCCGGTCCAGGCTCAGGTAGCCCAGGCCGATCTCGGTGAACGAGTCCAGGGTGTGCCGCAGCTTCTCCAGCAGCGGCGCGATCGACGGCTCCGCCAGCCCGGCGACCCACTCGGCCAGGTCGCTGATCTGCATCGAGCACGCGTCGGCGATCGACCTGCCGCCGATCTTCGAGGACCGCGCCTCGGGGCTGAGCCGGGTGCCGTCGCACTCGGGGCAGGTGGTGAAGGTGACCGCGCGCTCCACGAACGCCCGCACGTGCGGCTGCATCGCCTCGACGTCCTTGGCCAGGAACGACTTGCGGATGCGCGGGATCAGGCCCTCGTAGGTGAGGTTGACGCCGTCGACCTTGATCTTCGTGGGCTCGCGGTGCAGCAGGTCGTGCGTCTCCTTCCTGGTGAACTTCCGGATCGGCTTGTCCACGTCGAAGTAGCCGCAGCCCGCGAAGATCCGCCCGTACCAGCCCTCGGTGCCGAAGCCGGGGATGGTCAGCGCGCCCTCGGCGAGCGACTTGGAGTCGTCGTAGAGCTGGGTGAGGTCGAAGTCGGTGACCGAGCCCCGCCCCTCGCAGCGCGGGCACATGCCGCCCAGCCGGTTGAACGTGGCCTTCTCGGACTTGGTGCGGTTGCCGCGCTCGACCGTGATCGCGCCGCTGGCGCGCACCGAGGCGGTGTTGAACGAGTACGCGCTGGGCGGGCCGATGTGCGGCTTCCCGAGGCGGCTGAACAGGATGCGCAGCATGGCGTTCGCGTCGGTGGCGGTGCCGACGGTGGAGCGCGGGTCGGCGCCCATGCGCTGCTGGTCCACGATGATCGCGGTGGTGATGCCGTCGAGCACGTCCACGTCCGGGCGGCCCAGGTTCGGCATGAAGCCCTGCACGAACGCGCTGTAGGTCTCGTTGATCAGCCGCTGCGACTCGGCGGCGATCGTGCCGAACACCAGGGACGACTTGCCCGAGCCGGACACCCCGGTGAACACGGTCAGCCTGCGCTTGGGCAGCTCGACGTGGATGTCCTTGAGGTTGTTCTCGCGGGCCCCGTGCACCCGGATCAGGTCGTGGCCGTCGGCGGGGTGCCCGGCCGTCGGGGGCGTGGTGGCCTGCTGGGCTGCGGTGCGCTTGGCGGCGTTCACGGCGGTCATGCTAGGGCCGACCCCCGACACCCGCTTCTCCGTTCCTGATCGATCCGCGCGGGTTCCCGCCCCGCCCTCGACGGGGCGGGAACCCGCGCGGCGGCGCTCAGTCCACCTCGGGGTGGTTCTCCACGTCGCACCAGCGCAGCAGCCCGGCGATGCGCGGCTGCCCGTCGTGCTTCCACACCATCGACGCGCCGATCATCGCGCCGGGCGCGGCGATCCGGCTCGCGCCGAGCACGGCCAGCTCCCGCGAGACCTGCCAGAACTCCTCGCCGACCGCGCCCAGCCCCACGTTCTGCAGGTGCTTCGCGTACGGCCGCACCGCGTCGACGGCGGCGGCCAGCGACGGCACCACCACCAGCCGCGCCACCCGGTTGCCCGCGCCGCTGAGCGGCAGCAGCGCGTCGTCCAGGACCACGGTCCAGTCGGTGTCGCCCTCGGAGACCCACACCCCGGCGTCCGCGCTGGACGCGGCGCGCCAGCCCGCCAGGAGCCTGCGGTGCTCGACGATCACCGCGTCCTCGCGCGGCACCTCGCCGGGCGGGAAGTCGGCGGCGGCGGCGCGCATCGCCTCGGCGACCCGGCCCGCGAGCGCGTTGGCCTCCTCGCGACCGGCCTCCACCAGGTACACCTGCGGGGACAGGCAGGCGTGCTGGTTCAGCTCGCTGGTGTCGGCGGCGATGCGGCGGGCGACCTCGGCGGCCCCGTTGGCGGCGAGGTAGGCGCGCGAGATCACGCCGAACGAGAGCTTGTGGCCGTGCTGCTCGTACACCTGGTGCGGGGCGACGCGGGCCCGGATCGCCGCGCACGCCTCGTCGCTGCCGTAGGCGATGACGGCGTCGGCCTGCTCCAGCGCGGCCGACTGGTTGGCCTCGTCGTCGCGGTCCCAGTAGAGCGCGACGACGGCGTCGGCGACCACCGGCTCGACCTCGCGCAGGGTGCGCAGGAACGCGGCGGTGAAGCTGGGCTCGCGGGCCGGGATCTTCGCGATCAGCGCGGACTTGACCAGCAGGGCGCGCACCAGCGAGCGCACCGGCAGGCCGGGGACGTTGCCGGAGAAGACCGCGAGGGTGACGCGCGGGCCGATCGCGGTGGTGCTGCCGCGCAGGCGCCCGTCGCGCTCGAAGCCGTCGAGCACCTCGGGCACGCCCAGCTCGCGCTCCAGCGCGGCGAGGAGGTGCTCGGCGCGCAGGCCGGACAGCTCGCCGTCCAGGGCCCGGTCGATGGTCTCCTCGGACATGCCGGTGATCGCGGCGGCCGAGCGGACGGTGTCGCGGCGCTCGGGGAAGTCGCGCTTGGCCCACAGCTCGGCGGCGGTGTCGAAGGCGGCGACGATGCGGCGCACCGGGAGGCGGCGCAGGGCCTCGTGGGCGCGGCGCAGGCCGTCGCCGACCTCGGCCCAGTCCTGCGTGGCCGGGCGCAGGCCGTGCCACTCGCGGGGGCCCGAGCGCAGGGTGAAGCGCTCCAGCCCGCCGGTGGACAGCCAGGACGGCTGGAACGACACGTCCGGGGTCGCCCCGGTCGCGGTCACGGCGACGAGGTCGTCGACGGCGGTGGTGGGGATGACTGGGGTGTTCACGGGTCAGCGTCCTCCGGTCATCTCGTCCAGCGACAGGGAGCAGCCGCGGCTCGCGGCTCCGGCGACGCGGCCCGCGATGGCCACGCCCTCGGGGGAGCCGATGCCGACGTCACCGGTCAGCACCGCGCACGGGCGGTCGAGC
Organism: Actinosynnema mirum DSM 43827; assembly: GCF_000023245.1. Lineage (GTDB taxonomy): Bacteria > Actinomycetota > Actinomycetes > Mycobacteriales > Pseudonocardiaceae > Actinosynnema > Actinosynnema mirum. The sequence goes on along the minus strand of NC_013093.1, from coordinate 4,376,688 downwards.
AGGCACAGGTCGGTGACCTCCACCAGGCCCCGGCCCTCGGTGATCAGCTCGCGGGTGCCTGCGGCGCGCAGCCGCGCCCCGCCCCACGGCCGCCACGCCTTCGGGCTCTCCCCGAGCGGGCCGAGCCGGGTGGGGGAGGCGTTGAACAGCTGGTGGGCCAGCTCGGTCATGCCGAAGATGTTGTCGAACTCGACGACGCCGAAGACCTCGGTGAGGGTGGCGCGCAGCTGCGGGACGGCCATGACGCGGGAGCGGCCCTTGAAGCCGCCGCCGTCGACGACCTTGGAGCCGGGCGGCAGCTCCCAGGAGCGGCCCAGCCCGCGCAGCGCGTCGCAGACGTTGACGAACGCGAAGGTGGCGCCGACCATCACCACGGGCGCGCCCTCGGCGACGGCGGCGTCGAGCATGGCGGTGAGCTTGTCCAGCTCCATGCCGTTCGGACCGATGATCGACCCGCTCAGCTCGGGCGCGCCGACCTCCTCCTCGATGCGGGCCATGTCGAACGCGATGGCCATGCCCGGCTGGTCTTCCTCGGTCGGGGCGAAGCGGATCACGGCGGTGCGCCCGGCGCCGGTGGCGACGTTGAGCTTCGCGCCCGCCGTGACGGCCAAGCGCTTGAGCTCCAGGCCGAGCTTGGTGTAGCGGACCTCGCCGCGCGTGCTGCCGGTGGTGCCGCTGGTGCGGAACACGCGCACGGGGGTCTCGTCGGGGAACAGGTGCGGGCCGCCGGACTTGTAGGCGACGTCGGGGATGCCGACGCCCCTGCCGGTCTGCCGCCAGTAGCGGGCCACCTCGGGTGAGTTGGCCTCCGCGAGTTCGAGGAGCTGGTCGTGGATGGACGCGGGGTCGCCATCGCCGTCGACCAGCAGGGTCGCGATCTCCTCGAACAGCCGTCCCACGTACGGATCGTCGTGGGCAACGGTCATCGACTGCCTCCAGGGAGCGGGGGTCCGCGCGGGGGCGCGGACGGGGGTGGGTGCGGGGGATAAGTGCAGCTCGCCGTGCGTTTCCGCCCCCCTGGACCGCTGCGGCGCGGGCAAGCTACCAGCGGCCGGGAACCCGCAACAAGGCGGCGAGCGGCGGTGGCGGTGCGGGCTGCCGAAGGGGGTCGGCGACCGGGCGCGGGGGGTGCCCGGCGGCTGGTTCACGGTGGCTGCGCAAACGGGCGGATGCGGTGTTACCCGCGATTCCGGTCAGTGGATTGTGTGACCCCAGTCACAAGTTGGCCGGGTGTTCACCTGGCGAACAGCCTGGCACCACCAGCCCCCCTCGGCGGTACCACTTCTCCTCGCCCCGCAACGCCCCAGGGGCGGCGACCGCCTCCGGTCGCCGCCCCTGGGGCTCGTGCTGCGCGTTCGGGCCCGCCGGACCGTCCTAGTCGGACAGCGGCTTGCCCTTGTCGTCCGTCCTCGGGGACGGCTTGCCGTCCCCGTCGGCGCCCTCGCCGCGATCCGCGGAGATCGCGGCGGGCTCCAGTTCGGTCTCCACGTGCTTGCTGCGCCCGGTGAAGCTCACGTGGGCCTCGTTGCGCATCCGCTCCACCATGTGCGGGTAGTGCAGCTCGAAGGCCGGTCGCTCGCTGCGGATCCGGGGCAGCTCGGTGAAGTTGTGCCTGGGCGGCGGGCAGGAGGTCGCCCACTCCAGCGAGTTGCCGTAGCCCCACGGGTCGTCCACGGTCACGCGCTCGCCGTAGCGGTAGCTCTTGAAGACGTTCCACAGGAACGGCAGCGTCGAGGCGCCGAGCACGTACGAGCCGATCGTGGAGACGATGTTGAGCGTGGTGAACCCGTCCGCGGCCAGGTAGTCCGCGTACCGGCGCGGCATCCCCTCGTTGCCCAGCCAGTGCTGCACCAGGAACGTGGCGTGGAAGCCGATCATCGTGGTCCAGAAGTGCCAGCGCGCCAGCCCCTCGTCCAGCATCCGACCGGTGATCTTGGGGAACCAGAAGTAGATGCCCGCGAAGGTCGCGAACACGATGGTCCCGTAGAGCACGTAGTGGAAGTGGGCGACCACGAAGTAGGTGTCGGAGACGTGGAAGTCGAGCGGCGGGGAGGCCAGCAGCACGCCGGACAGACCGCCGAACAGGAACGTGACCAGGAACCCGACGCAGAACAGCATCGGGGACTCGAAGGTCATCGTCCCCTTCCACATGGTGCCGATCCAGTTGAAGAACTTGACCCCGGTCGGCACCGCGACCAGGAAGGTCATGAACGCGAAGAACGGCAGCAGCACGGCGCCCGTGGCGTACATGTGGTGCGCCCACACCGCGATCGACAGCGCCGCGATCGACATGGTCGCCCACACCAGACCGCGGTAGCCGAAGATCGGCTTGCGGGAGAACACCGGGATGATCTCCGACACGACGCCGAAGAACGGCAGCGCCAGGATGTACACCTCGGGGTGGCCGAAGAACCAGAACATGTGCTGCCACAGCACGACGCCGCCGTTGGCGGGGTCGAACACGTGCGCGCCGATCAGCCGGTCCGCGAGCAGGCCGAAGCCCGCCGCCGTCAGGATCGGGAACACCACCAGGATCAGCACGCTGGTCACGAGGATGTTCCAGGTGAAGATCGGCATCCGCCACATGGTCATGCCGGGGGCCCGCAGGCACACGATCGTGGTGATCATGTTGACCGCGCCGAGGATGGTGCCCAGACCGCCGACCGCGAGGCCGACGATCCACATGTTCGCGCCCGAGCCCGGCGAGTAGTTCGCCAGCGACAGCGGGGTGTACGCGAACCAGCCGAAGTCCGCCGCGCCGCCGGGCGTCAGGAACCCGCCGAGCATCAGCAGGCCGCCGAAGAGGAACAGCCAGTACGAGAACGCGTTCAGCCGCGGGAACGCGACGTCCGGCGCGCCGATCTGGAGCGGCAGGATGAAGTTGGCGAACGCGAAGACGCTCGGGGTGGCGTACAGCAGCAGCATCACCGTGCCGTGCATGGTGAACATCTGGTTGTACTGCTCGTTGGACAGGAACTGCAGTCCGGGAACGGCCAGCTCGCTGCGGATGAGCATTGCCATCGCACCGCCGACCATGAAGAAGAAGAACGTCGTGACGAGGTACATCACGCCGATCTGCTTGTGGTCGGTGGTGTGGAACAGCCGCAGCAGCGCCGCCCCCTTCGAACCCCGTGTCGGGGGGCTCTGGTGGACGTCGACGGGTGTCGGGGACAGCGCAGTCACGATCTCTCCTGATTCGGTGTGATCAACCTCGGCTCAGGTTCGTCGCGCGCGCGTGGGGGCGGACAGGGCACAAAGTCACCGGGGAGCAGGGACCATGGTCAGCGCGGGTGGCGCGGTGGTGCCGGGGACGCGGCTCTTCGCATCAGACCGGCTGCGGCCGAGCGGCCCAGCGGGCACACTCGTGCGGTGCCGTCCAAGAGTTCGGGTGCGAGGTTCCTCGCGATCACCGGGACAGTCCTGCTGGGACTGTCCGCACCACTGGCGTTCCTCTACTCGGTGATGGCGTTCACGCCGACCGGGAGCTGCACGGGCGCCTCGGGCGGCGGCGGCGCGTGCGCGCACGGCGGGGTTCCGATGGTGATCGGGATGGCGGGGGTGGCGGTGTTCGCGCTGGTGGGGTTCGTGGGGACGTGGGCGGGGCGGGGAGCGCCCCGTGCGGGGATGCCGTACGTGGGGCTGGCGGGGGTGGTGGTGTCGGTGTACGTCGCGTCGTCGATCATGTCCATGCGCTAGCGCCGCCGCTCCCCGCGTGGTGGGGGAGCGACGGCGCCGGTGGGGTGAGAGCGGTGGGTGAGTGCTCAGTCGCGCGCGGTGGCGTCGGGGGAGGGGCCGTCGGGTCCCGAGCCGTTCGGGGACGTGCCGTTGGTCGACGGCCCGTGCCCGTTGAGGCCCGCCCCGCTCAGCGCGTCCTCGGCGTGGGGGACGTCGGCGGAACCCTCGTCGTCCCGCTTGTAGTGCTCGCGCCACCGCTCTGCCCGCTCGGGCTGGTCCATGCCCAGCAGCCGCCGCGCGCTCAGGTCCGCGAAGAGGGCGCTGCCCTCCGTGCCGGGTTCCGGCAGGAAGTCGCTGATCCGGGCCTGCTCCGCGCCCTCGTCACGCGGCTCCGGCGCGATCGGTTCCGACTGCCGCTCCAGCTCGCCGCGCGCCACGGCGGACAGCCGGGTGAGCGGGTCGACCAGGTCGGCGGCCTCGCGCACGGCGGCCCGGTCGGTGCCCGCCAGCCACCACACCAGCGCGCTTCCGGAGCTGGCCAGCACCTCGTCCCCGTAGTACTCGCGCACCTCCCGCTCCGCCGCGATCCGCTGTCGCCACACGTGCTGCTCCTGGTGCGCGTCGCGCGCCCTGGTCAGCCGCAGCCGCTCCGGACCGGGCGCGCGCAGCACCACCCCGGTCGCCCACGCCTTGACCAGCCCACGCCACTTCACCGGCGCCCCCAGCTCCGCTGCCAGCAGGTGCCCGGCGGTCTCGTCGTCGGGCTGGACGCCCTTGGCGAACTCCACCGCCCGCTTCAGCACCGACTCCACCGCCACCGCGCCCAGGTCGCCGTGCCGCGCGTCCGGCTCCGTGTGCCAGTGGACCGTGCACGCGAACTCCAGCGGGAAGTTCGGCAGCGCGCTCGGCAGCTCCACCTCGCTCACCCGCCGCCCGGACGGGGGCAGCTCTACCGGGACCAGCGCCTGCTGCTGCTCGGACTGCCGGAGCGCGGCCTCGGCCTCCCAGGCCCGCAGCCGCCGGTCCTGCGCGGCCTTGAGCGCCAGCGCCGTCCCGCCCAGCACCGCCGCCACCAGGAGCGCGATGCCCCACAGCGGCCAGTCCGCCAGCAGGCCGACGGTGACCGCCAGCATGGCCAGCGCGCCTCCCGCAGCGGCGGGGACGTGGTTCCCGGTCACAGCTCTCCTCCTCCTGCGGCCACGCCCAGCGCGGCCTCGACGTGCTCCAGCAGCGCGGCGGCGTGCTCCGCCGACACCCGCCGGGTGAACAGGTACAGCCGGTCCATCAGCCCGATCCGCAGGTCGCAGGCCTCCACCAGCGCGCCGGGGTCCCGTCCGACCCACTCGGCGAGCACCTCGGCGGTGAGCGGGTCGGCGGCCAGCCGCTCGACGCCCGCGCTCCCCAGCAGCCGTCGCCACACCGCGACCAGCGTGGCGCGGGAGCCCCCGGTGACGCGCAGCCCGCCCAGCAGCAGCGCGTCCTCGGCCCGGAGCGCGCCCATCCGGTGGGCGAGCCGGTGCAGCAGCCACCGCTCGAGGCGGCGCTCGGCCACCAGCGCCCGGACCGCCGACGCGGCCTCCACGCGCACCTGCGCGTCGCGGTGCCTGGCCAGGTGGTGCAGCCGCACCAGCGCCTCCCACGGTCGCAGCCGCGCGATCTCGTCCGCGCACACCGCGACCAGCACGCGCCCGTAGGCGGGGGTGGCGCGCCCCGAGCGGGCCTGGACGTAGACGTGCCTGCGGAACGCCCGTCCCACCCGCGGGTCGGCCAGCCCGCAGGCGAGCGCCTGGTAGGCCAGGTCGGGCCGGTTCCGCTCGGCCCAGCCGGGCGTGAGCCCCGCCAGCCGCTCCGCCGACCCGGTGGCCAGCGCCTGCTCGGCGAACCGCGCCACCAGCTCCACCCCGTCGTCCCCACCGGCGGGCGCGGCCTCGGCGACCCACTCGAACAGGGCGCCGTGCAGGGTCGGGAAGTGCGTCCAGAAGTGCTCGCGCACCGCGTGCGCCACCGGTTCGCTGCTGAACACCAGTGACCGCCCCCGCACCTCCAGCCCCAGCTCGGCCAGCTCGCGCGGCAGGTAAGGGCTGTGCAACGGGTCCTCGACCGCGACCACCCCGGCGATCCGCCGCAGCGCCGCGTCCGCCCTCGCCACCGCTTCCAGCGGCGCGCCGACCAGGTGCGACGCGGCGACCAGCAACGACCGCTCACCCCCGCCGACGTGATCGGCGAACAGCGCGCGGGCCTGCTCGCCCCGGTTCCGCCACCCCACGACGGCGTCGGCCAACCACTCCACCGCGGACCGCCGAGGCGCGGCGTCACAGGCGGCCAGCACCAGCCGGGCCAGCTCGGCGGCGTCGTGCACCGAGGCCTGCCCGAGGTAGGCGGCCTGGTCACCGGGCAGCGGCTCCGGCAGGGCGATCCCCTCGGGGCGCAGGTGCGCGGCCAGCACCGCGCGCGCCGAGGGCGCGGGCAGGGTGACCAGCAGTTGGCGCAGCGGCGAGCTGAGCAGCCTGACCTGCTCGTCCCGCACGACCACCACCAGCCGGGCGCCCGACCCCTCGACGAGCGCCCAGCACTTCTCCACCTCGGGGGCCAGCCCCCGCAGCCGCTCCTCCGCCGTCCCGGTCAGGTCCAGCAGCAGCCGGTCCCCGGCGTCCAGGTCGGCGGCCTCCAGGACGGGGTCGTCCTCGTCGCCGCCGTCGGACAGCTCCCGCAACCGCCTGCCCCCGAGTTGCCCGTTGCCGGTGAGCAGCATGAGCGCGGCCGTGCGCGCCCCCACCGGGGCGGTCAGCACCACCACCGACCCCGGCGCGTCCAGCGCGCCCGAGGGGAACCCGGTGGGCTCGGCGAACCGCGCCGCCAACCAGTCCACCTGCCCGCGCGCGACCAGCCTCGGGTCGCGGCGCGGGCGGACTGGGTGGAAGTAGTTGTGCTGGTCACCGGTCCCGCTGTGGAAGAACCCGTCCCGGTGGACCTCGTGGTGCGCGCTCACGGCTCGCGCCGCTCCCCGCGCCGGTCCTCGTACCGCTTCACGTCGCCGCGGTTGAACTGAGGGCCCGAGCCGCTGTGGTGGTAGCTGTCGCGGCCGGTGTTGTAGGTGTGCTGCTGGCCGGTGTTCACCCCGCCCTCGTTGAAGCCGATCTGCAGGAGGGTGTCGGCGGTGGACCCGTTGGCGATGTTGGTCGAGTGGCGGGCGCCGACGGCCGACTTCGGGACTTCGGTTGCTGCGCTCTCCGGCAGTTCCGCAAGGGGAACGCCCTTGCCGAGCGCGTCCCAGGAAAGCCTGGGAACCCGCAGGTAGGCGATGCGCCGGTAGTTCTTGTTCTCCACCTCCACCTGCTGGTAGAGGTCCTCGTCCTCCTTGGAGTAGCCGCTGAGCACCGCGTCCTCGTAGGCGCGTGCGGAAACGACCGCCGCGACCCGCGTGCTCGGCCCCGAGTTGATCAGCGCATCCCGGACCGGACGACAGTTCAGCAGCCGGTTCAGCTCGACCCTCGCCGCCCCGGTGCCGGTCGCGTTCGGCCCCGCATCGGTGATCGGGCCGACCGTGACGCTGACCCGCATCCGCAGTCCGGCGGGCTTGGCGCCGATCTGCTCCCGATCGTCCAGTTCATCCTGGAGCGCCCCCAGGAAGGGGTTGAGCAGGTGCGGGAGGAAAGCCGTGGGGAAGACCGCGGCGTAGCTGTCACCCGCCGTCTCCCGCGCCTGCTGCGCGTCCCAGACCCCGGACAGCCCGCACCGCTCGAACGCCGCCTCCAGGATCTTGGGGATGGCCTGGGCGATCTTCGGGTACTCCACCGCCTTGCGCCCGCTGAAGGACTCGACGTCCGCCTCCAGCATCGCGCGGTAGGGGGGAAGGTTCTCCGGGTCCCGTGCCGTCGCACGGTCGTCGCTCGTGTGATCCACGTGCGGGACGTTTTCGCGATTTCCCGACTCGTGTCATCCGCAGCCGGAAGATTCAGGCGTGGCGCGGGTCACACTCCGGCTGCCCGGTGCAGGGCCTCCCGGTCACCCAGCACCAGATGGCCCCGTTCCACCAGGGCGCCTTTGGCGCGCAGTCTCTTCACGTGCTCGGCCACTGTGCTGGTCTGGATTCCCAGAGAGTCGGCGATCTCCTGCTGCGTGAACGGCACCCGGTCCGGGTTCGCGACGCTCGGGTCGGACAGCGCCGCCAGTTCGAGCACCAGCCTGGCTATCTTGCGCTCGGGCTTGAAGTGCATCAGCCGCAGCTTGTAGGGGCCCGCCTGGGCCAGCTTGGTCCCCAGGTACTCGAGCAGCAGGCCGTCCGCGGCTTTCCCCAGGCAAGCCCGGAGCTGCGTCCACTCCAGCACGACCGCCGTGCACGGGTCCACGGCCTGCACGCTCGCGATGCGCCGGCCGTTGCGCGGTGCCGCTATCTCGCCCACGAGGTCACCGGCTCCCCGCAGCGCGATCAGCGCCTCCTTCTTCTCGCCTTCGCTCTGCACCACCTTCACCCGCCCCGCTACCAGCGCCAGCACCCAGGTCCCCTGGAAGCCCTGGCGCAGCAGGTACTCGCCCTTCCGGTACTCCCGTCGCACCCCGGCTTCCCGCAGCCCCCGCCACCCCGGCTCGCCCAACAACCGTCGAAAACCCCGTGATTCCGTTGATTCCGCGATCACCGCACGTACATATCGCATCCCCCGCGTCACCGGAACGCCCCCGCGCGCCCGCCACACGACCGGACTACTGTCCTCTCCCGTGCCCCGCACCCGCCTCTACCGGCACGGCGTCCTCGAAGCCGAGGGATTCGACCTCCGCGAGGCCGCCGACCTCAGGCGTGAGGACGGCGCGCTCGTCTGGATCGACCTGCTCGCCCCCGACCCCGCCCTCCTGAACCGGGTCGGCGAGGAGCTCGGGTGGCACGTGCTCGCGGTCGAGGACGCCGTCGAGCCGCACGAGCGGCCCAAGTTGCACGAGTACGACACGCACCGGCTGCTCACCGCCTACGCCGTCCGGCTCGGGGACGACGGGGCGCTGACCACCGCCGGGATCACCGCCTTCGCCACCCCCGACGCCCTCGTCACCGTCCGGCCCGACGACGACTTCGACATCGGCGCCGTCGTCGAGCGCTGGGACGCCACCACGCACCTGGCCGCCAGCGGCGTCGGGTACCTGCTGCACGGGCTGCTCGACTACGCCGTCGACACCCACTTCGACGCCGTCCAGGCCCTCGATGGGCGGATCGAGGGGCTGGAGGACCTGGTGTTCGCCGACCAGGACCAGCCGGGGCGCGGGAAGCGCGGCTCCGACACCGACCTCCAGCGCCAGGCGCTCGCCCTGCGCAAGTCCCTGGTCGCGCTGCGTCGCGTCGTGCTGCCCATGCGCGAGGTGGTCAACGCCCTCGTCCGCCGCGACCACGACCTCGTCGACGCCCGCATGACCCCCTACTACCAGGACGTCTACGACCACGTCCTGCGCGCCGCCGAGTGGACCGACTCGCTGCGCGACCTGGTCGCCACCGTCCGCGAGACCCAGCTCAGCATCCAGGCCAACCGGCTCAACCTGGTCATGAAGAAGGTCACCGGCTGGGCCGCCGTCATCGCCGTCCCGACCGCGATCACCGGCTACTTCGGCCAGAACATCCCCTTCCCCGGCTTCGAGCAGCCCTGGGGCTTCTGGACGTCCACCGCCGCGCTCACCCTCGGCGGCCTCGGGCTCTATTCGCTGTTCAAGCGCGAAGACTGGTTGTGACCGCCTACCCTCCTCCACTGTGGACACAGCTATCACCTTCACCGGGGAGACCCGCGAGCCGACCGGGGACGAGAAGACCTTCGCGGCGCTGCTCGACGCGCAGCTACCGGGCATGTCCTACCGGCTGCGCAGCGACCCCGACGGCGCCCCGTGGCTGCTGGTCGTCCTGGAGCTGGGCGGCGGCGGCACGGCCGCGACCCTGCGCCTGGACTACGACGCGTCCGGCCTGCGCGCGGGCTGGGGCCCCGCCTCGGACGACCAGGGCCGGGCCGAGAGCGCGGGCGTGGACGTGACCAGCCTCGACGGGCTCAAGTGGGACTCCGACGGGTCCTCGCCGGAGATGGTGGCGCTGCTGGCCGTCGACTGGTTCGAGTCGCCCAAGCACAACTCGGCCGCCTGACCCGGCGTAGGGTGCGCCCGCACCGCTGGGCCCCACGCGGGAGCAGCGGCGCGAGCAGCGGCGGAAACCCCTGTTCGGCGCGCTGGCCACACAGGGGACCGCGCACCTGGGGACGCCTCCCGCCGGGGAGTCCGAGCGCGAGTGGGACCGGGCCGCTCCCGACCCCGACGCGCTCTGACCCGCACACCCGCACCGGCGCCGCGACGCTCACCAGCGTCGCGGCGCCGGGAACGGCCTGCGACCGGCGCTCACCCCTGCTCGGCCCACCACCGCCGCCCCGCCTCGGGCAGCGAGCGGATCGGGTCGTAGTACGGGTAGCGCCGGTCCAACGCCTCCGCGTCGTCCAGCTCGATCCCGGTCCGGTAGTTCTTCGTCCAGTACGACACCCCGCGCTCCCGGTCGTACTCCTGCACCTGGTGCACCCACCGCTTGCCCACGTACGGCACGTCGCACACGATCCGCGGCGTGGCGTACCCCGGCAGGTAGCCCATGATCGCGTGCTGGAGCTCCTGCGCCTCCCACACCGCGACCCGCCAGTGCTCGGCGTTCGGGATCATGTCGCACATGTAGAAGTAGTACGGCAGCACCCCGGCCTCGCCCTGCAGCGCGAAGCACAGGTCCAGCAGGTCCGTCGCGGTCGCGTTCACCCCGCGCATCAGCACCCCCTGGTTGCGCACGTCCCGCACCCCGACCGCGAGCGCCGTCCGCGCCGCCTCCGCCACCAGCGGCGTCACCGAGTTGGCGTGGTTGACGTGCGTGTGGATCGCCAGGTTCACCCCGCGCCGCGCCGCCGTGCGCGCCACCCGCTCCAGGCCCTCCACCACCTGCGGCTGCACCCAGTGCTGCGGCAGCCCGGCCAGCGCCTTCGTGGCCAGCCGCACGTCCCGCACGGTCTCCACGCCCAGCAGCCGCATCAGGAACGACTCCAGCTGCGGCCACGGCACGTTCGCCACGTCGCCGCCGGAGACCACCACGTCCCGCACGCCCGGAGTGCTCTTCAGGTACTCCACGATCCGGTCCTGCCGGTCCACCGGCTTGAGCGCGAGCTTGTGCTTCGCGACCTGCGGCGTGGAGTTGCCGACCAGGTCCATGCGGGTGCAGTGCCCGCAGTACTGGGGGCAGGTGGACACCAGCTCGGCCAGCACCTTCGTCGGGTAGCGGTGGGTCAGGCCCTCCACCACCCACATCTCGGCCTCGTGCAGCGAGTCCCGCGAGGAGTGCGGGTGGCTCGGCCAGTCCGGGTCGCGGTCCGAGCGCACCGGCAGCATGTAGCGGCGCACCGGGTCGGCGTAGAACGCCTCGGTGAAGTCGCCGCCCTCCCCGAGGCGGGGCACCACGGTGTTGAGCATCTGCGGCGGCAGCAGCATCGACATGGTCGCCAGCTGCTCCTGGTCGGCCTCCAGGTCGGCGTAGAACCGGTCGTCGACCAGGTCGCCCAGCACCGCGCGCAGCTGCTTCACGTTCTTCACGCAGTGCGCGCGCTGCCACTGGGCGTCGCGCCACTGCCGGGCGGTCACGTCCCGCCAGCCCGGTAACCGCCGCCAGTCCGGTTCGACCAGCTCGTCCCTGCGGTAGGCGTAGGGCTGCGGCCCCGTGCCGACCGCGTTCGCGTCGTGGAGCGCAGTCATCTGTCCTCCTCAGTCGCGATATGGCGATAAACCATGCTGACAGAGGGCGGGTTTGACGTAAATATTTCGCCAGGGAGCGTTTCGGGGTGTTCGTGCGTTGTGGGGGTATGCGCGTGTTCGCCTTGCTGTTGGTCGCCGTGGGAGTCGAGATCGCCACCCTGGTGGCGGTGACGGTCAACCTCGGGTTCCTGCCCACGCTCGGCCTGCTGATCCTCGGCGGGGTCGCGGGCTCGTTCCTGCTGCGGCGGGAGGGGGCGCGCAGCATGGCCGCGTTCAACGAGGCCCTGCGCAACCGGCGCGAGCCGCACGAGGAGGTCGCGGACGGGGTGCTGCTGGTCGCGGCCGGGCTGCTGATCGTGCTGCCGGGCTTCATCAGCGACGTCGCCGGCCTGCTGCTGCTCCTGCCGCCGGTGCGGCGCGCGGTGGGCGCGCGGATCGCCCGCCGCTCGCGCGAGCGCGCCGCGAACGCCGTGCTCAACCAGCGCTTCGGCAGGCCGCCCGGCGCGGGGAACGTCGTGGTCGACGGCGTGATCATCGATCTGGGCGGGCAGCGGGGCGCGCCCCGGCCGCGCTCGGGGGGCGCGCCGCTGGGCGGCAACGCGATCGAGGGCGTGGTGCTCGACTCGCGGGTGGTCGACGGGGACTCGGGCCCCACCACCCGCTGATCCTGTTCCCGCACGTCAGGCCCCACCCGCGGTCCGGGCGGGGCCTGACGTCGTCACGGGGCGCTCGGGTTCCGGGGCGCTCAGCCGGGGACGAGGGTGGGCCACACGTGGTCGAACACCCGGTCCACCGAGGGCCGCTCGCCGGTCGCGAACCAGTGGTAGAGCAGCGGGCCGAGCAGCAGGTCGCGCACCAGGTCCGGCGCGAGGTCGCCGCGCAGCTCGCCGCGCGCCACCCCGCGCCGCACGACCTCGGCGACCAGCGCGTGCCGCCCGGCCAGGAACCGCTCGTGCAGCCCCAGCTCCGGGGCGCGCCTGGCCTCGGCGTGCACCGCCAGCAGCACCCACGACAGGGCGTCCAGTAGCGTCGTCGCCAGCACCCGCAGGTCCTCGCGCGCGCTGCCGGTGTCCGGGTCGGGCATCGGGGCCACCGACTCGGCGAGCACGTGCGCGACCAGGTGCAGCTTGGTCGGCCACCGCCGGTACAGCGCGGGGCGGCTCACCCCGGCGCGGGCGGCGACGGCGTCGAGCGCGAGCGCCTCGAAGCCCACCTCGTGCAGCAGGGCCAGGGTCGCCTCGGCGAGGGCGCGGTCTACTTCGGGATCACGTGGTCTCGGCACGCGGCCAGGATACGTTCCAGTGTGTAACGTAACTGTGGTGATCGGGAAGAGCGTCACCTGGGGACTGCTGGCCGCGTGGGTCGCGCACGACCTGGAGGAGCTGGCGACGACGTCGCCGTGGAGCCGGGCCCACCGCGCCGTGCCGACGGTCGGCCGGGTCGAGTCGGCCGTGGCGATCGGCGCGGTGGGCGTGGTGATGGCGGTGGCGGCGGCCGAGGGCGCGCGCACGGGCGGCCGGTCGCGGCTGTTCCAGACCGCGCTGGCCGGGTTCGGGCTGCACGCCGTCACGCACGTGGCGGCGAGCGCGGTGTTCCGGGGCTACACGCCGGGGGTGCTGACCGCGCCGACGGTCGTGGCCCCGTTCGCGCTGTGGGCGTGGCGGCGGCTGCGGCGGGAGGGCGTGTGGACGGGCGGCGGCCGGCCGGCGCTGGCGGCGTTCCCGCTGGTCGTGGGTGGTGCGCACGTGCTGGCCCGGCGGGTCGCCCGAGGCCGCTGACGGCGCCCGTCCGGCGGGTCGCCCGAGGCCGCTGACGGCGCCCGTCCGGCGGGTGCGCCCGGCCGGTCGGCCCGATGCGCCCGCCGGCGTGCCGCCTTGGCCGCCCTACCCCGCGCGCTCGCGCAGCTGCTCGACCAGCAGCGCGTTCTCGGCCGTCGCGGCGGCGGTGGGGGCCAGTCCGCGCTCGGCGATCGTCCCCCGCAGGAACCGTCGCAGCCCGGCCGCGACCAGCCCGTCCGGCATCACCCGCAGCGCGCGGTACCCGAGCGGCGCCACCGGGGTCGGCGCGGCGGTCAGGTTCGCCTTGATCCGGCGGGCCAGCGCGAGGACCGCGCCCCGGTCCCCGGCCAGCTCCGCCGGACCGCCCGCCGCGTCCACCGCCTGCCCGAGCGGCGCGACGAACGAGGCGTGCGTGGTCAGCCAGGCGTCCACCCCCGGCTCGGGCCGCGCGGGCAGCCCGGCGCTGCGGAACACCCGCACCACCCGCTCCAGGCGCGGGGTGACCCGCCCGTCCGGCTCGCCGACCGGCATCGTGACCAGGCGGGTCAGCGGCGTCTCGGCGCGGTGGCGCAGCACGTCGTCGACCACCCGGCCGCCCACCGCGGGGAAGCCGAGCAGCACCCGCTCCGGCCCGAGCGCCTCGACCAGCGGCCCCGGCCCGGCCGCCCAGTTCGCCAGCAGCGCCACGTCGCCCCGCGTGTCCACGAGCGAGTCGAGCACCGGCCCGACCTGGTGCGCGCGCACGATCACGACGGTCAGGTCGTACCCGCCGCCCGGCTCGTCGACCACCCGCACCGGCACCGACCGGACGTCGTCCCGGTCCTCCCGCACCAGCCGCACGCCGTGCGCGCGCACCGAGGCCAGCCGCGCGCCCCTGGCCAGCAGCGAGACCTCGTGCCCCGCCTCGTGCAGCCTGGCGGCGAACAGGCTGCCCAGCGCGCCCGCCCCGTAGACCAGCAGCTTCACGGTCTTCCCCTTTCCCGCGGTCAGTCAAACGACCGTTTGACTCAAACGACCGTATGATAACCACGTGGACGCCCTCGACACCCGCACCCAGCTCCTCGACGCGGCCGAGCGCCTGTTCGCCGAACGCGGCTTCGCGGGCGCCTCGGTCCGCGCCATCACCGACCTCGCCGGGGCGAACCTGGCCGCCGTGAAGTACCACTTCGGCTCGAAGGCGGACCTGCTCACCGCGGTCGTGCGCCGCGTCGTCGACCCGATCACCGCCGCGCAGTCCGCGGGCCTGGACCGCCTGCGGGCGCTGCCCGACCCGCCGTCCGCCGCCGACCTCGTGGAGGCGTTCGCGGGCCCGCTGTTCGACGGCATGGCCGAGGGCGACGAGAGCAGGTCGCGGCTGGTCGTGGCGATCGTCTGCGACCCGGCCGAGGAGATGCGCGGCTGGACCGGGCCCGCCGAGGCCGAGGTGCGCGCGCGCTACCTGGCCGCGTTCGGCCGGGCGCTGCCGGGGCTCACCCTGGACGAGCTGGCGTTCCGGCTGCGCAGCGTGCTCGCGGTGACGGCCGTGGACCGGGTCGGGGCCGCCAACGGGGACTCCGATCCCGACTGCGGGCCGTCCGGGGGCGGGCGGGCGCGGCGGTGGGTGATCACGTTCCTGGCGGCGGCGATGAGCGCCCCGCCCACCGCCGCCCCCTGACCGCGCGCCACCACCGCTGACCGGGGTCGGCCGCCACGCCCCGCGCCCGCCTCCCGCGCGCGACCCACCGCTAGGGTGGTCGCCGACCGGCGGGGGAGGCGTGATGGCGTGGAGCACCGGCGCCGACCGGCGTCCCGGCGCGTTCCTGCGCCACGTCCGCCTCGCCGACGACGCCCCGACCACCGGCTACCCGTTCGCCCTCCCCGTGGTGACCGGCCTGGCCCGCTCGGGCGGGCTGCCGCTGGGGCCGGGCGTGACGTTCCTGGTGAGGGAGAACGGCTCCGGCAAGTCCACACTCATGGAGGCCATCGCGCTCGCGGCGGGCCTGAACCCCGAGGGCGGCAGCCAGAACTTCGCCTTCGCCACCCGCGCCACCGAGTCCGCGCTCGGCGACGAGCTGGTGCTGTCCTGGTCCGGCCGCAAGCCAAGCACCAGGTTCTTCCTGCGCGCCGAGTCGTACTACAACGTCGCCACCGAGATCGAGCGCCTGGACCGGGAGACCCCGCTGCTCCAGGCCTACGGCGGCACGTCCCCGCACGAGCGCTCGCACGGCGAGTCGTTCGTCGACCTGGTCACCCACCGCTTCGGCCCGCGCGGCCTGTACCTGCTGGACGAACCCGAGGCCGCCCTGTCCGTGCGCGGCTGCCTCGCGGTGCTGGCCAGGCTCGCCGAGCTGGTCGACCAGGGCTGCCAGGTCCTGGTGGCCACCCACTCGCCGATCCTGCTGGCCCTGCCCGGCGCGGCCATCCACGAGATCGGCGACGACGGCGCGATCGAGCCGGTCGCCTACGACGACGCCCTGCCGGTCCGGCTGACCCGCGACTTCCTGGCCGGACCGGACCGGTTCCTGCGCCACCTGCTCCCGGACGGCCCCGCCTAGAACCGGTCACCCTCCGTCAGTGATCATCATCAGGTTCACTCGCGCGGGCGATGGGGTATCGCCTGTCCATGACCGTTTTGGGCGTTCACGCCTCCCACGAGCAGATCCACCCGACCGGACTGCTGGACGCCGTGCGCAAGGCCGAGGAAGTCGGCTTCGACGCCGCCATGTGCTCCGACCACTTCGCCCCGTGGAGCGCCCGCCAGGGCCAGTCCGCCCTCGCCTGGGCCTGGCTCGGCGCCGCGCTCCAGGCCACGAACCTGCCGATGGGCGTGGTGAACGCCCCCGGCCAGCGCTACCACCCGGCGATCATCGCCCAGGCCATCGCCACCCTCGGCGCCATGTACCCCGGCCGCTTCTGGGCCGCGCTCGGCACCGGCGAGGCCGCCAACGAGCACATCACCGGCGACCCGTGGCCCCGCAAGGACCTGCGCTCCGCGCGCCTGCTGGAGTGCGTCGAGGTCATCCGGGCGTTGCTGCGCGGCGAGGAGGTCAGCCACGACGGCCTGGTCACCGTCGACCGCGCCCGGCTGTGGACCCTCCCGGAGGAGCCGCCCGCGCTGGTGGGCGCGGCGGTCAGCGTGGAGACCGCCCGCTGGTGCGCGTCCTGGGCCGACGGCCTGATCACCGTCAACGCCCCCGCCGAGCACCTGCGCAAGATGGTCGACGCCTACCGCGACGCGGGCGGCAAGGGCCCGCTGCACCTGCAGGTCCACCTCTCCTGGGACCCGGACGAGGAGACCGCGCGCGCGATCGCCCACGACCAGTGGCGCAGCAACGTCTTCCCGCCCCCCGTCTGCTGGGACCTGGAGACCCCCGAGCACTTCGACGCCGTCTCCGAGCAGGTCACCGCCGAGCAGATCGGCCGGGTCGTCAACGTCTCCTCCGACCTCGGCCGCCACGCCGAGCTGCTGCGGAGCTACGTCGAGCTGGGCTTCGAGAAGGTCTTCCTGCACCACGTCGGCCAGGAGCAGGACCGCTTCCTGGACGCCTTCGGCGAGCGCGTCCTCGCGGAGGTGCGGGCATGAGGCTCACCAGCACCGCCGACCTGTGGTGGAAGAACGCGGTCGTCTACTGCCTGGACGTGGAGACCTTCCACGACGGCAACGGCGACGGCGTCGGCGACTTCCGCGGCCTGATCCAGAAGATCGACCACCTGCACCGCCTGGGCGTGACCTGCCTGTGGCTGATGCCGTTCTACCCGACCGCGAACCGCGACGACGGCTACGACATCACCGACTACTACTCGGTCGACCCGCGCCTGGGCACCCTCGGCGAGTTCGCCGAGCTCGTGCGCACCGCCCGCGACCGGGGCATCCGGGTCATCGCCGACCTGGTGGTCAACCACACCTCCGACCAGCACCCGTGGTTCCAGGCCGCGCGCAGCGACCCGGACTCGCCCTACCGCGACTGGTACGTGTGGGCCGACGAGCGCCCGCCGAACGCCGACGACGGCGTGGTCTTCCCCGACAAGGAGACCTCGCTGTGGGACTACGACCGCAAGGCCAAGCAGTACTACCTGCACCGGTTCTACCGGCACCAGCCGGACCTGAACGTGGCCAACCCGGACGTGCGCGACGAGATCGCCCGCGTCATGGGGTTCTGGATGCAGCTGGGCCTGTCCGGCTTCCGGGTCGACGCGGTGCCGTTCCTGCTGGAGGCGCCCATCGAGGCGCTGCCGGACCCGCACGACTACCTGCAGGACCTGCGGGCGTTCCTGTCCCGCCGCGACGGCGAGGCGGTCCTGCTGGGGGAGGTGAACGTGCCCTACAACGACGCGCTGAGCTACTTCGGCAGCGCGGAGGGCGTCGGGGACGAGCTGACGATGTGCTTCGACTTCGTCGGGATGCAGCAGATGTACCTCTCGCTCGCCCGCCGGGACGCCTCGCCGCTCACGCACGCGCTGCGCGAGCGCCCGGAGCCGCCGCGCGACGCCCACTGGGCCACGGTGGTGCGCAACCACGACGAGCTGACCCTGGACAAGCTGACCGAGCCCGAGCGGCAGGAGGTGTTCGCCGCGTTCGGGCCCGACCCGGACATGCAGGTGTACGGGCGGGGGCTGCGTCGCAGGCTGCCCCCGATGCTGGAGGGCGACGAGCGGCGGGTGCGCATGGTGTACAGCCTGCTGTTCTCGCTGCCGGGCACGCCGGTGCTGTTCTACGGCGAGGAGATCGGCCTCGGCGAGGACCTGTCCCGCGAGGGGCGGATGGCGGTGCGGGTGCCGATGGACTGGGAGGCGGTCAGCGAGCAGCGGCGCGACTCCGGGTCGCTGCTGGCGTGGTTCCGGCTGCTGGTGGAGCGGTACCGGGAGTGCCCGGAGCTGGCGTGGGGCGCGCACCGGGTGGTGGACACCGGTGAGGCGGCGGTGCTGGTGCAGCACAGCGAGGTGGACGGGCACGTGGTGCTGACGGCGCACAACCTGGCCGACCGCGAGGTGGAGCTCCAGGTGCCGGACCTGGAGCCGGGGCAGCGGCTGACGGACCTGCTGGTGGACGGCACGGTGCAGGCCGACGAGGAGGGCGTGGTGCGGTTGACCCTGGAGCCGTACGGGTGCCGGTGGTTCCGCACGGACGTGGACCGGGTGACGTGAGACCGTGGGTTCCGGTCCGGGACCGACGTGGTCCCGGACCGGAACCCGGCGGCGGAGGAGCGCGCGTGAAGTACCTGCTGATCAAGCACTACCGGGGCGGTCCGGAGCCGGTGGAGGGCTGGACCACGATGGAGAGCTGGACGCCCGACGAGGTCGCCGCGCACATCGGCCACATGAACGACCTCGCCGAGCGGCTCACGGCCACCGGCGAGTTCGCGGGCGCGACGGCCCTGTCCGCGGAGGGCGTCTTCGTCCGGAACGACGGCCCCGGCGCGATCACCCAGACCCCGATCGCCGAGACCCACGACCTGGTCGCGGGCTGGATGGTGATCGACGTGGCCTCGCACGAGCGCGCCCTGGAGATCGCGGGCGAGCTCTCGGCCGCCCCCGGCGCGAACGGCGCCCCGATCCGCGAGTGGCTGGAGGTCCGGCCTTTCCACCCAGGTCAGCAGTAGCGCGGGGGAGTGGCCGCGCGCGAACGCGGCCACCCCGCCGGTCACGTCAACCGGTACCCGTGCGCGGGCCGGTTCGCCACCCCGTACCGGGGTTGCACCTCCGCCTTGCCCACCGCCACCAGGTGCTCCAGGTACCGCCGCGCGCTCACCCGCGACAGCCCCGCCCGGTCGCCCACCTCCTGCGCCGACATGTTCCCCGCGACCGCGCCGCCCTCCGCCGCCCGCAGGGCCTCGGTCACCAGCCGCAGCGTCACCGCCGACAGCCCCTTCGGCAGCACGTTCGCCGGCCGGTGCTGCATCAGCTGGTCCACCTCGTCCTGGTCGAGCCAGTCGCCCAGCCGCTGCACCTCCACCCGCCGCGCCAGGTACTCCCGCATCCGGTCCAGGAACGCCGTGCGCGTGAACGGCTTCACCAGGTAGTGGTCCACCCCCTTGGACATCGCCTGCCGCACCGTCTCCCGCTCCCGCGCCGCCGTCACCGCGATCACGTCCACCGGCGGCCCGACGCGCGCCCGCAGCCTGGCCAGCACCTCCAGCCCGGACATGTCCGGCAGGTGGATGTCGAGCAGCACCAGGTCCGGCAGCAGCTCGTCCACCGCCCGCAGCGCCGCGTCGCCGTCGTGCGCCTCGCCCACCACCTCGAACTCCGGCAGCGACGCCAGGAACCCCCGGTGCACCGCGGCCACCGCGAAGTCGTCGTCCACGACCAGCGCCCGCACCACCGTCACCTGGACCCCGCTTCCGGCAGCCACACGTCGAACGACGCGCCGCCCAGCTCCGAAGAATCCGACACGTCGACCCGGCCTCGTCGCCGAGTGACCACCCTGGACACCAACGCCAGTCCTATCCCTCGTCCGTGCGCCCCTCTCGGCGCCTTCGTGCTCACCCCGAGGGTGAAGATCTCCGCCCGCCGCTCCCGCGCGACGCCCGGCCCGTCGTCCTCGACCAGCACCCGCACCCCCGACCCGCCCGCGTCCACCAGCACCCGCACCTCGCCGCCGTTGCCGGAGGCGTCCACGGCGTTGTCCACCAGGTTCCCGAGCACGGTCAGCGCGTCGTCACCGGCCCGCGCCAGCACCCGCGACCCGGCGTCCAGCCGCAGCCGCACGCCCCGCTCGTGCGCGGTGCTCGACTTGGCCAGCAGCAGCGCCGCCAGCGCCGGGTCGGCCTCCGCGCCGCCGATGATCTCGGCCGTCACCGACCCGGCCCCGCCGACCCGCTCGATGTAGCGCACCGCCTCGTCACCGCGCTCCAGCTCCAGCAGCCCGCCGATGACGTGCAGGTGGTTGGAGAACTCGTGCGCCTGCGCCCGCAGCACCTCGGTGACCGCCCGGTGCCCGTCGATCTCGCGCAGCGCGTCGTGCAGCTCGGTCCGGTCGCGCAGCGTGAGCACCACGCCGACCGGGCGGCCGTGCGTGCGGGCGGTCATCCGGTTCGCCACCAGCACCCGCTCGCCCGCCAGCACCAGCCGGTCGGCCGCGTCGTCGCCGCGCGCCAGGTCCAGCAGCCCGCCGTGCTCCAGCACCTGCGCGGCGGGCCGCCCGGTCGGGTCGTCGGTCAGCCCCAGCAGGCGCACCGCCTCGTCGTTGACCAGCGCCAACCGCTCGGTCGCGTCGATGGCGACCACGCCCTCGCGCACCCCGTGCAGCATCGCCTCGCGGGTCTCCAGCAGCTGCGCGATCTCGGCCGGTTCCAGCCGGAACGTGCGCTTGCGGACCATCCGCGTCACCAGCGCCGCCCCGAGCACCCCGACCAGCGCGGACGCGATCAGCCAGCCGATCAGCTCGCCGAGGTCCTCGGCCAGGTCGGCGGCCAGCTCCTCCTCCAGGATGCCCACCGACGCCATCCCGATGACCGTCCCCGCCGTGTTCCGGATCGGCACCTTGGCGCGCAGCGACGTGCCGAGCGTGCCCGTCTCGGTGCCCACGTACACCGTCCCGGACAGCGCCGAGCTGGGGTCGGTGGACACCGGCTCGCCGATCCGCGCCGGGTCCGGGTGGGCGTAGCGCACGCCCTGCCGGTCGGTCACCACCACGTACGTGACCTGCGAGGCCTTGCGCAGCAGCTCCGCCAGCGGCTGGATCGTCGCGGCCGGGTCGGGGGAGCCGAACGCCTCCAGCACCGACGGCAGCCGCGCCACGCTCTCGGCCACCGACAGCATCCGCTCCCGGTACGACTCGCGGATGCGGTCGCTCTGCAGCTTGGCCGCCATCAGCCCGGCCGCGCAGGTCGTGAGCAGCACGATGCCCACCTGCAGGACGAGCAGGGAGACACCCAGGGGGACCGAACGGCGGCGCATGTTCGGCATTCTGAACCAAAGAGTGTGATTGACGCCACGACCTAAACGAACAATACGGCCCTTACGACCAATGTCTTACCGACCCGCTCCCGTCCCCCTACGTTCCCCGGAACCGGAGCACCGTCGCTCCGGGGAGCACAGCGGAGGCGCGACATGTCGAGAAAGCACACCCGCATCGCCGCGGCGGTCATCGCCGCCGGACTGGCGCTGGCGGGCTGCGGCGCGGGCGGCGGCGGTGGGAGCGGCAAGGCCGCCGGGTCCGTGAACCGCCTGGAGATCATGGCCCCCGCCGACCCCGGCGGCGGCTGGGACCAGACCGCGCGGTCCATGCAGGCCAGCATCACCGGCGCGGACCTGGTCAAGAACGTGCAGGTCAGCAACGTGGGCGGCGCGGGCGGCACGGTCGGGCTCAAGAAGCTCGCCAACGAGAGGTCCGAGACGTTCCTGATGGTCACCGGCCTGGTCATGGTCGGCGCGGTCGAGACCAACGGCTCCGACGTGCGCATGGAGGACACCACCCCGATCGCCCGCCTCACCGCCGAGGACGAGGTCGTGGTCGTGCCCGCGGGCTCACCGTTCAAGACCGTGGCCGACCTGCTCGCCGCGGTGAAGGAGAAGGGCACCGGCGTCCGCTTCACCGGCGGTTCCGCCGGCGGCACCGACCACATCCTCGCCGCCATGCTGATCAAGTCCGCCGGGCTCACCCCGGACAAGCTCAACTACGTCCCCTACTCCGGCGGCGGCGAGTCCCTGGCCGCGCTGCTGGGCAACCAGGTCGACGTCGGCATCTCCGGCGTCGGCGAGTACCGCGAGCAGGTCAAGGCGGGCAAGCTGCGCGCGCTGGCCACCTCCGGCTCCAAGGTCCACGAGGACCTGAAGGCGCCCACGCTCGCCGAGCAGGGCGTCGAGCTGATCAACTGGCGGGGCGTGGTCGCGCCCAAGAACCTCGCGCCCGAGGCCAAGGACAAGCTGGTCAAGCTGGTCACCGACATGCGCGCCTCCCAGCAGTGGAAGGACGAGGTCGCCAAGAAGGGCTGGACCGACACGTTCCTGAGCGGCACCGAGTTCGAGGTCTTCCTCAAGGAGGAGATCAGCCGCGTGCAGCCGATCCTCACCGAGCTCGGCCTGGTGAAGAAGTGATCTCCGCCCGCATCGAGGAGTACGTCTTCGGCGCCCTGGTCGCGGCGCTCGGCGTGTTCACCCTCGTCGACGCGACCACGATCGCCGCGCGCGGCGTCGCGGGCTCGGTCGGGCCGAGGGCGTTCCCCTACGCGGTGGGCGCGCTGCTCATCGCCACCGGGATCGCCGCTGTGGTCGCCACCGCGCGCGGCAGGCTCGGCGAGGCCGAGGACGGCGAGGACGTGGACACCGGGGTGCGCACCGACTGGCTGACCGTGGTCAAGCTGGTCGCCATCCTGGTGGCCCACCTGGTGCTGATCGAGCCGGCCGGGTGGCCGGTCGCGGCGGCGCTGCTGTTCGCCGGGGCGGCGTGGACGCTCGGCGCCACCTGGTGGAAGGCGCTGGCGCTGGCCGTGGTGCTGGCGCTGGTCGTGCAGGTCGTGTTCGCCTCCGGTCTGGGCCTGTCGCTGCCCGCCGGGATCCTGGAGGGGGTGCCGTTCATCGATGGGTGACCTCGGACTGCTCCTGGAGGGCTTCGCGACCGCGGCGCAGCCCGCGTACCTGCTCTACGCCCTGCTCGGGGTCACCCTGGGCACGGCGGTGGGCGTGCTGCCGGGCATCGGCCCGGCCATGACGGTGGCGCTGCTGCTGCCGCTGACCTACACCCTGGACGCCACCGCCGCGCTGATCATCTTCGCGGGCATCTACTACGGCGGCATGTACGGCGGGTCGACCACGTCGATCCTGCTCAACACACCCGGCGAGTCCGCGTCGATCGTCACGGCGCTGGAGGGCAACCGGATGGCCAAGGCCGGTCGGGGCGCGGCTGCCCTGGCCACGGCGGCGATCGGCTCGTTCGTGGCGGGCACCATCGCCACGGTCCTGCTGACCCTGCTGGCGCCCACCGTCGCGGACTTCGCGGTCAAGCTGGGGCCCGCCGACTACGTGGCGCTGATGGTGGTGGCGTTCACGACCGTCGCCGCGCTGCTCGGGTCCTCGCCGGTGCGGGGGATGGCCTCGCTCGCGCTCGGGCTGTTCATCGGCCTGGTCGGGACGGACACGCTCACCGGGCAGACCCGGTTCACCCTCGGGGTGAGCACGCTGGCCGACGGGATCGACGTGGTCGTGGTGGCGGTCGGGCTGTTCGCGGTGGGCGAGGCGCTGTACGTGGCCTCGCGGCTGCGGCACGGGCCGATCGAGGTCGTGCCGGTCGGCGGGAAGTGGAACACCCGCGAGTTCTGGTCGCGGTCCTGGAAGCCGTGGCTGCGCGGCACCGCGATCGGCTTCCCCATCGGGACCATCCCGGCGGGCGGGGCGGACGTGTCGACGTTCCTGTCGTACGCGGCGGAGAAGAAGCTGTCGAAGCGGCCCGAGGAGTTCGGCAAGGGCGCGATCGAGGGCGTGGCCGGTCCCGAGGCCGCGAACAACGCGGCTGCGGCGGGCGTGCTGGTGCCGCTGCTGACCCTGGGCCTGCCGACGACCGCCACGGCGGCCGTGATGGTCGCGGCGTTCCAGAGCTACAACATCCAGCCGGGGCCGCTGCTGTTCACCAACAACTCGGCGATGGTGTGGACCCTGATCGCGTCGCTGTACATCGGCAACGTGATGCTGCTGGTGCTGAACCTGCCGCTGGTCAAGGTGTGGGTGAAGGTGCTGCGCATCCCCCGGCCGTACCTGTACGCGGGCATCCTGCTGTTCGCGGCGCTGGGCACGTACGCGGTGAACTTCGTGACGGACGACCTGATCGTGCTGCTGATCGTGGGCGTGATCGGGTTCTTCATGCGGCGGCACGGCTACCCGGTGGCGCCGATGGTGGTCGGGCTGATCCTGGGGCCGATGGCCGAGGAGCAGCTGCGGCGGACCCTGCAGATCAGCGAGGGCGACGCGACGGCCCTGGTGACCAGCCCGTTCGCGGCGGCGGCCTACGCGGTGCTGGCCGCCGTGCTGGTGACGGCGGTGGTGCTGCGGGTGCGCGCGAAGCGCGCGGCGGCCGGGTCGGCCGAGCCGGAGAAGGTGACGGCTGACTGAGCCGGTGCGGCGGCTGGGGGGCGGTGGGGGCTTGCGGGCCGCCACCGCCCCCAGCGGCGTTTCCGGGCGCCGGACCCGCAGGTCAGGCGGGGGAGTGCTCGTCCAGCCGCTGCGGGGCCCGCTGCGGCGTGACGACGTGCCGGGCGATCCGCCAGCCGCCCGCGTGCCGCCGGACGTCGTCCGCCATCACGATGCTCTCGACCTTCCCGTCCGCCATCAGCAGCAGTCCCTTCGACAGCACGGACACCACGCCACCCTCTTCGCCGTCGACGACGACGTTGGTGAGGTGGTGGGCGACGGGCCCGTGCGCCCCGATCCGCCCGGCCGCCTCGCGGATCGCGTCGATCCCGGTGAAGGCGCCCAGCCCGGCGGCGCTGAGGTCGTAGACGGCGTCCGGCGTGAAGACCTCCTCCAGCCGGTCCGCGCGTCCGCTGTCGGCCAGGTGCCCGAGCAGCGACAGCGTCTCGGTGATCTCCCAGCGGTCCTCGGTCGTCAGCGCCATCGTCCGCCCTCTTCCCGTTCGCGGGGCGCCACCCCCGGTGATGTCATGGCGTGACATCACCGTAGCACTGATGTCGCACCGTGACATCAAGGTGGGTGATGTCACGCCACGACGCACCCCTCTGGAGCCTGTCCCGGCGCCCGGTTACCGTGACGCCATGCCCAGGTGGGAGCACGGCAGCGGGGACCGGCTGAAGCAGGCCGCCATGGAGCTGTTCGAGGAGCGGGGCTTCGAGGGCGCCAGCGCCGTCCAGATCGCCGAACGGGCCCGCGTCACCACCCGCACCTTCTTCCGGTACTTCCCCGACAAGGCGGAGGTGCTGTTCGCCGACTCGGACGCGCTCCACGAGGCGCTCGTCCAGTCCCTCCACGAGCGCCCCGACGTCACCGAGCCGCTCCACGCCGTCGTCCAGACCCTGGCGGGCTACGACTGGGAGTCGCTGGGCCCCCGGAAGACCCAGCGCCAGCGCGACGCCCTGATCACGGCGAACCCCGGCCTGCTGGAACGGGAGCTGATCAAGCAGCAGTCACTGGCCGACGCCCTCGCCGACGCCCTGCGCCTGCGCGGAACCACCCCCGACCTGGCCGAACTGGCCGCCCACGTCGGCGCCCAGCTCTTCCGCGCGGCCTACCGCCGCTGGCTGCGCGCCGACGACTCCGCCGACCTGGCCACGTTCACCGGGGCCGCGCTGTCCCAGCTCGCCGCGATCGCGCGGTAGCGGGGAGGCCCGCGGAAGCTGGCGGGTGCCGGTGGTCTGAGGCGGTCAGCCCGGTTGGAAGAACGCCAGCATCCGCCGCGCCGCGTCCGGGGCCGCCATCGCCTCCTGCAGCTGCGCGGACTGCCGGGCAGCCGCTGCGGAGCGCTCGAACATCCCGCGCTCGTACTCCGCCACCGCCGCCCCCGGATCACCCCGGTGCCCCGCCACCGCCCGACCGAGCGCCGCGCCGTCCAGCAGGGCCAGGTTCGCGCCCTCGCCCGCAGGCGGCATCAGGTGGGCCGCGTCGCCGAGCAGGGTCGTGTCCGGGCGCGACGGCCAGGTCAGGCCCACCGGCAGGGCGGTGATCGCGCGGGGGACGACCACGTCGTCGCAGGCCCCGATCAGCGCCGTCGACCTCGGGTCCCAGCCCGCGAACAGCTCCAGCAGGCGCGCCTTGGCCGCCTCCGGGTCGTGGAACGGGACGCCGCAGGTGGTGATCCAGTCCGCCGGGGTCCGGTAGAAGCTCAGGTAGAGGCGCACCCGGCCGTCGCCGTTGCGCTGCGCCCCGAGCGACTGGCCGTCGCCCAGCACCCAGTAGTTGCCCCGGCCCACCATCGCCGCCAGCTCCGGGTGGGTGCGGTCGGCGTCGGGGATGCCCAGCTCCACGACGTGCTGCCCGGTGTGCGCGGGCCGCGCGGGGGTGAGCAGCGGGCGCACCCGCGAGTTCGCGCCGTCCGCGCCCACCAGCAGGTCGTACCGCGCGCTGCCGCCGCCCTCCAGGCGCAGCACGCCGTCCGCCGCCGACTCGAACGCCCGGCCCCAGCGCACGACGCCCTCCGGCAGCGAGTCGAGCAGCAGGTCGCGCAGGTCCGCGCGGTCGACCTCGGGGCGGGCCTGCGGGGCGTCCGGCGGGGTGTCCTCCCGCAGCAGCAGGGTTCCGTCCGAGTCCAGCAGCCGCATGTCCTGGCCCTCACCGCGCGCGATCGCGCGGAAGCCGTCGATCAGGCCCGCCTCGCGCAGCGCGGCCTGCCCGGAGTGGATGTCGAGCATCCCGCCCTGGCCGCGCGCCCCGCGCGCCGGCTCGCGCTCGTAGACGACGGCGCCCACGCCGTGCACGTGCAGCACGCGGGCGAGCGCCAGCCCGCCCAACCCGGCTCCGACGATGGCGACAGCGGTGGTCATTGTTGCCTCCCGGTCAGTTCTACCGACCCACGCCCCTCCCGGCACCCCTGACGAAAGTCGGGGGCACGGCCTGACCTTCCGGCCCTGCGCCACCGATCCCGCCGTTCGTAGCGTCGCCGTCGACCCCCGAACGACCAACCGAGAGCGGGACGATGACCAGAAGCGCCACGGCCGCGTTCGTCGCGGCCCTGCTCCTGACCGCCGCACCACCTGCCACCGCGGCGACCGAACCGGACCTCGCCGCCGTCGAGCGGTTCGTCGCCGAGCAGGCCGACGCCGCCGCCTACCCCGGTGTCGCCGTCGCCATCACGCGCGGCGACCGGGTCGTGCGGACCTTCGGGCACGGGACCACGTCCGCAGGGGTGGAAGTCACCGCCAGGACCCGGATGCCCATCGCGTCGGTGAGCAAGTCGTTCACCGCGCTCGCCGCCGTCCAGCTCGCCGAACGCGGCGAGCTCGACCTGGACGCGCCGATCACCCGCCACGTCCCCGAGTTCCACCTCGCCGACCCGCGCGGGTCCGCCATCACCACCCGGCACCTGCTCGGGCAGACCTCCGGCATCACCGACCGGACCCTGCCCGAGAAGAGCCTGCCGCAGCCCGCCTCGCTGGACGCGGTGGTGGATCGGGTCAACCCGACGTCGCTGGCCTCCGACCCCGGCGCCCGCTACCACTACACCAACACCAACTTCCACCTGGCCGCGCTCGTCGTGCAGCGCGTCACCGGCGAGCAGTTCGCGGACTACCTGCGCGACAACGTCTTCGCCCCCCTGGACATGCGGGACACCACGGCGATCACCACCACCGACGAGCTGCCCGACGACGTCGCGGACGGGCACCTCTTCGCCTACGGCGCCTCGATCCCCGCCACCGAGCCGAGCCGGTTCGTCGCGGGCTCGGACGGGATCGTCAGCACGGCCGAGGACATGGGCAAGTGGCTCGCCGCCCAGTCCGGTGCCGCCCAGTCCGGCGACGCCCAGTCCGGCGACGCGCGGCTGGTCGCCCCGGAAACCCTTGCGGCCATGCGGGTTCCGGCCTTCCCCGGCAGCACCTACGGCCTCGGCTGGCAGACCGGCGACGGGAGGGCCCGCCACAGCGGCATCTGGTTCACGCACTGCGCCGGTCAGCTCCTGCTGGACTCCGGCCACGGGGTCGTCGTCCTCGCGAACTCCGGTGTGGCGCTGGGGAACGAGGGCACCGGCGCGCTGGAGGACGGCATCGCCGCGATCCTGGAGGGCCACGACGCGCAGCCGTCGTCACCCCGCTCCCCGGTGGAACTGGCCCTGGGCGCGGTGACCGTGCTCAGCCTCGTCCTCGGGGTCCTCGCCCTGCGCAGGCCGTGGCGTCCCCGCACGACCTGGCAGGTGGTGGCCCGGCTGGCCCCACGACTGGTCCCGGCGGTCTTCCTGCTGCTCGCGCCCACGCTCCTCGGGCTGCTGGTCGGCGGCGGTCGGGACATCACCGCGTTCCAGCTCGCGCTCTACTCGCCCGCCCTGGTGCTCTGGCTCGCGCTCTCGGCCGTGCTGAACCTCGCGGTCCTGACCACCCGCCTGGTCCGCCTCGCCCGCCCGGTGACGGGGTAGCGTCCGTGGACGTGCCGATCCGCCGACCGCTCGTCCCCCTGGCGCTGTGCTCGGCCACGGCCCAGGCGACCGCGCTGGTGATGGGCGACGGCGTCCCGCCGTGGACCGGCGTGGTGCTGGTCGTGGTGGCGGTGTGCGCGTTCGTCGTCGGGCGGAGGGAGGGCGACGGGCGGCCCGCGTGGGCGGTGCTGCTGGTGTCGCTGCCGCCGACCGTCCCGCTGGGGCTCGCCGCGCCGCACGCCTGGGCCACCGCGCCGCTGCTCGCGCTGCTGGCCGTGCTGCTGCCGTGGCTGGTCGGGCGGTCCGCGCGGCAGCAGGCGGAGCTGGCCGTCGCCGCCGCCGAGCGCGTCCACCTGCGCGAGCGGGCCCGGATCGCGCACGACGCGCACGACCTGCTCGGGCACGAGCTGAGCCTGCTGGCGCTGCGCGCGGGCGCCCTCGAACTCGCCGCCGACCTGCCCGAGCGGCACCGGGAAGCGGTGGGGGAGCTGCGCGGGGGAGCGGGCGCGGCCACCGAGCGCCTCGCCGGACTCGTCGCCCTGCTGCGCGACGGCGAACCACCACCCCTGCGCCCGCAGGACGACGACCTGGCCGACCTCGCCCACCGCGCCTCGGCCGCCGGCCTCCCGGTCACCCTGACCTGGCACGGCCCGAGCCCGCTCCCGCCCGCCGTCGCCGCCACCGCGCACCGGGTGGTCAGGGAGGCGCTGACCAACGCCGCCAAGCACGCCCCCGGCGCGCCCGTGCGGATCACCGTCACCGCCGCCGAGGACGTCGTGGTGACCGTCGCCAACCCGGTCACCACCCGGCGCCGCGCCCCCGGCTCCGGCACCGGGCTGGCCGCGCTCGCCGAGCGGGTCCGGTCGGCCGGTGGCGCGCTCGACGTGTCGACCTCGGGCGGCGCGTTCCAGCTCACCGCCACGCTGCCCGGCCGGGAGGAGCGGTGATCAGGGTGCTGCTGGCCGACGACGAGCCGCTGATCCGCGCGGGCGTGCGGGCCGTCCTCGCCACCGACCCCGCCATCACCGTGGTCGCCGAGGCCGACGACGGGCGCGCGGCGGTCCGGCTCGCCCTGGAGCACCGCCCGGACGTCGCCCTGCTCGACATCCGGATGCCCCGGCTCGACGGGCTGGCCGCGGCCGAGGAGCTCGCGCGCAGCGCGCCGGGGGTGGCGGTGGCCGTGCTGACCACGTTCGGCGACGACGCCTACGTGGCGCGGGCGCTGGACGGCGGCGCGAAGGGGTTCCTGCTCAAGTCCGGCGACCCGCGCGAGCTGCTGGCCGGGGTGCACGCGGTGGCGGGCGGCGGCGCGTACCTGGCGCCCCGCGTCGCGGCGCGGGTACTGGCGGCGCTGGACACCCGACCGCTCGGCCGGGCCGCCGAGGCGCGCGCCCGCGCGGACGTGCTGACCCCGCGCGAGCGGGACGTGCTGGCGCTGGTGGGCGCGGGGCTGAGCAACGCCCGGATCGCGCGCAGGCTGAACCTGGTGGAGGGCACCGTCAAGGGGCACGTGAGCACCATCCTGACCCGCCTGGACCTGGCGAACCGGGTCCAGGCGGCCGTCCTCGCGCACGACGCCGGACTGGTCGAGCGCTAATCCGCTGTGGACGGTCCTGAGTGGACTCCTACCGCTTCCCCGACGTCGCCTCGTCCAGGAACCCGCCCGACTGGTGCCGCCACAACCGCGCGTACGCGCCGCCGGCGTCCAGCAGCTCGGCGTGCGTGCCCTGCTCCACGACCCGCCCCCGGTCCAGCACCACCAGCCGGTCCATCCGCACCACCGTGCTCAACCGGTGCGCCACCACCAGCGCCGTCCGCCCCTCCAGCAGCCGCCACAGCGCCCGCTGCACCAGCGCCTCGCTCTCCGAGTCCAGCGCGCTCGTCGCCTCGTCCAGCAGCAGGATCGGCGCGTCGCGCAGGATCGCGCGGGCCAGCGCGACCCGCTGCCGCTGCCCGCCGGACAGCTTCACGCCGCGCTCGCCCACCACCGTGTCGAACCCCTCCGGCAGCTCCCGCGCGAACTCGGTCACGTGCGCGGCGCGGGCCGCCCGCTGGATCTCGGCCTCGCTCGCGCCGGGCCTGGCGAACGCGATGTTCTCCCGCAGCGTCCGGTGCAGCATCGACGGGTCCTGCGGCACGTACGCGATCAGCCCGCGCAACTCCGCCTGCCGCACCCGCGAGATGTCCTGCCCGCCGATCCGCACGCTCCCGCCGTCCACGTCGCTCAACCGCAGCAGCAACCGGGTCAGCGTGGTCTTGCCCCCGCCCGAGCGCCCGACCAGGCCGACGCGCGTGCCCGCCGGGATGTCCAGGTCCAGCCCGGTGAACAGCGGCGGCGCGCCGGGGTGCGCGAACGCCACGCCGTCGAAGCTCACGCGGGAGTCCCCGGTCGGGGTCGGCTCCGGCTCGGCGGCGTCCACCACGGTCGGCTCGTCCAGCAGCAGCTCGGTGAACTGCGCGGCCTCGGTGAGCGAGCCCTCCAACCGCCGGTAGACGTGGTTGAACTCGAACATGATCCGCGTGGCGTTGCCGTAGTAGGTGAACGTCACCAGCAGCGCCTCCAGGCCCAGCCCGCCGCTCGCCCACACCGCCACCACCAGGCCGAGGACGTTGGTGAGCACGGACATCGGCGCCACCAGCACGTCCACCCGCAGGTTCCCGTAGTCCCACGAGCGCAGCGCCAGCGCCCGGCTCTCGGCGGCCCGCCGCCGGTGCTCCGCGCCCTCGCGCTCCTCCGCGCCGAACGCCCGCACCGCCTCCACGTTCGACAGCACGTCCGCGACGTGCCCGGACACCCGCGCGTAGGCGGCCTCGCGCGCGTCCACCAGCCGCTGGCGGCGGCGCACCAGCGGGGCCACGGCCACACCCGTCACCGCGATCAGGCCGAGCAGCACCACCACCAGCGCCGGGTGGTAGCCCCACAGCACCACGCACGCGAAGCCCAGCGGCACGACCTTGGCGACCACGCTGAACACCAGCGCGTCGGTGAACTCCTCGAAGCGGCCCGCGAAGCCGAGCACCCGCTTGGTCAGCGACCCGGCGAAGTTGGTGTGGAAGAACGACGCGTCCTTGGCGAGCAGCGCGTCGAAGCCGAACACCGACAGGTGCTCGATGCCCCGGCCGTCGACCCGGTTCAGGCAGTGGATGCCGACGCGCCACAGCAGTTCGGCGAACAGCAGCACGCCGCCGAACGCCAGCAGGAGCGGCGTCGCCTCGGCGA
Source organism: Actinosynnema mirum DSM 43827 (assembly GCF_000023245.1). Taxonomy (GTDB): domain Bacteria; phylum Actinomycetota; class Actinomycetes; order Mycobacteriales; family Pseudonocardiaceae; genus Actinosynnema; species Actinosynnema mirum. Next base: position 4,345,289 of record NC_013093.1, on the reverse strand, counting down.
CGCCCGCGCCCTGAACGACCCGGCCCGCGAGCGCGGCGACCGCCAGCGGCGCCACGTACAGCATGCAGGTGTTGCCCAGCGCGGGCAGCAGCATCCCGCCCGCGGTGAGCGGGCCGTGGCGGCGCAGCTCCCGCAGGTACAGGCGCAGCGCGAGCAGCACCGCCCTGCCTCGGGCGGTGGACCGCTCTCCGGCGCTCTGCTCCGGTGGTGACCCCACGGATCGCCTCCTCCAGGGTTGCTCCCGGCGCTCGATGCTGCACCGGCCTGGCGGGGCGGGGCGATCGAATAACACTTCTGCCCCAACCGGTTCCCCCGTCCGCCGAGCGCGGGCGCACCCGCTGTGGCGCCCCGGCCGCCTGGCGCGGCGGCGGTGGACCTGGAAGTCTTCGCGGGGTGAGCGAGGAGCAGCACGGGGTCGCGGACTTCCTGCGCGGGCGGTGGCGGGTGCGGCGGCGCGTCGTGGACCACCGGGCCGGGCAGGAGGGCGCCTTCACCGGGTGGGCGGTGTTCGCGGACGACCCGGAGTCCGGTCAGCTCGCCTACCACGAGGAGGGCGAGGTCGAGCTGGGCGGCGTGCGGCGGCCCGCCACGCGGTCGCTGCGGTACGCCGAACGCGGCGCGGACGTGCTGGACGTGACGTTCGCGGACGGCCGCGAGTTCTACCGGCTGCGCCTGGGGGAGGGCGGCTGGAGCGCCGACCACTGGTGCAGCCCGGACACGTACCTGGTGGCCGGGCGGATCACCGGGCCGGACAGCTACACCGAGCGCTGGCGCGCCACCGGCCCGGCCAAGGACTACGAGCTGCTCACCGACTACGAGCGCGACGGCGGGCCCGAGGGTCCTTGACCGGGTCGTGGGGTCAGTCCAGCGCCACCACCCCGGCCGGGCAGCGGTGCACCGCGTCGCGCACCCGCGGCAGCAGCTCGTCCGGCGGGTCGGGGCGCAGCACCACGCCGACGCCGTCGTCGTCCTGGTCGAACACCTCCGGCGAGGCGAGCACGCACTGCCCCGACCCGATGCACCCGTCCCGCTCGATCCGCACGGTCACCGCCGTCACCACACCACGGGGATCTCGACGGCCGAGTAGGTGATCGAGTCCGTGCGGAACTCCATCTGCGGCACCGGGATGGCCGGGGCCAGGTCGGGGAACCGGGTGAACAGCGACCGCAGCATGATCTGCAGCTCGGTGCGGGCCAGGTTCGCGCCGAGGCACTGGTGCGGGCCGAACCCGAAGCCCAGGTGCGTCACGCTCTTGCGGGTCAGGTCCAGCTCGCCCGCCTGCTCGCACAGCGCCTCGTCCAGGTTGGCGGTGAGCGAGACCGTGACCCACTCGCCCTCGCGGATCGTCACCCCGTCCAGCTCCACCTCCTCCAGCGCCCGCCGCGCCAGCGCGGCCCCGCCGAGCCTGCCCTGCGAGTAGCGCAGCAGCTCCTCGACGATCACGTCCACCCGGTCCGGGTCGGCCTGGAGCACCGCCCGCTGCTCGGGGTTCTCGAACAGGGTCAGCGCGAACAGCCCGATGGCGCCCGACGTGGTCTCGTGACCCGCGGCGAGCAGCCCGATCGCCAGGAACAGCAGCTCGTCCAGCTCGAAGTCGGTGTCGTTGACCATCAGCCCGATCAGGTCGTCGCTGGCGCCCTCGCGCTTGCGGGCCTCCACCACCGGCACCAGCACGCCCGCGAGCTCGGCGGCGTTGCGCAGGTAGTCCTCCTTGGCGTTGTCCACGCCGAACATGCCCCGCGCGGTGGCCTGGAACAGCGGCTGGTGCTCGGTGGGCACGCCCAGCAGCTCGGCGATCACCAGGGAGGGGATCGGCAGGCAGAACGCCGAGACCAGGTCGGCGGGCGCGCCGGAGCGCTCCATCTCGTCCAAGTGCTCGTCGACGATCCGCTGGATGAACGGGCGCATGGCGTTCATCTTCTTGACCATGAACGCGCGGGAGAGCGGACGGCGAAGCCGCATGTGCTCGGCCCCGTCGAGCACGTTGATGTTGCCGGGCCGCTTCTCGCCGATGATCGTGTCCCCGGAGGCCCGCATGTCCGGGCCGCCCTCGCGCATGGAGCTGAAGCGCGGATCGGACAGCACCGTCCTGACCCCGGAGTAACTGCTGATCACCCACGCCGGAACCCCGTTGGGCCACACCATCCGCACCGGCCCGTGCCCGAGCGCCTCCACCATCCCGACCGGTGGTCCCAGGGGGTGCGCGCGCTGGTCGCGGGGGACGGGGAGGATGGCGGACTCGGTCACGGTGGGTGTCCTTCCAGCAGGAGGGGACTTGCCGAGGGCGAGCGCCTCGACGGTAACGCGGCCGGGGGTGCGATCGGACCGCCAACGGGTGGACGTAGGGGTGCCGCGCGGCGCAGGAGTGCGGAGAGCCGGGGCCGCCCCCAGCGGTCACCCGGCGATGAGCTTCGAGACGTCGGGCGCGTACACGGTCATCCAGTGCGGGCGCAGCCGGTAGTAGAACACGTCCCTGTCCCACTCGCTCTGATCGCCGTAGAAGTCCTTGAAGTACGCGAGCAACTCCGGCCAGTCCGCGGCAGCCTCGCCGTCCTCGGGGTTGAGGACCTCCACCGCGCCGTGCGTGAACACCCCCAGGTCCTCGCCACGCATGTGCGCGACGCTGGCAGCGGGCCGGGCCGCGAGGTGACGTGCCTTGGCGGCGCCACGAGCCGTGCCGAAGTACCACCTGCCGTGCAGGAAGTGCCCGTCCACCCCACTGATCCGAGGCTCGCCCTTCGCCGTCACGGTGGACAGGGCGAGCGTGCACATGCCGGTCAGGATTTGGGTGAGCTGCTCGGCGGTCATGGTGTGCTCGGCGACGATCGAGCGGAGGTGATCGGTGGAGCGGGACAGGGAGGCGTCGAGCAGGGCCTGGAGCTCGTCGAGTTCTTCGGGCGTCTCACGCATCGGCCCACGATAGCGACGGCTGCACCATCCTCGGCTTCGCGTGGAGACCAGACGAAAACGGTATCGGCGGAGTCCGTCCGCTGGTCACAACGCAATGCGCTCGTCTCCAGCGACTCGCTGGTTCTCTACCTGGTCCGCAGTTGTTGGTGGATCTTGATCTCTAACCTGCCGCTCGTGCCGTCGCGCGGAAACACCCCGACCTGCGCGACCACTTCCAACAACTGGTGCTCCACGCCCGCCGAACCGCAGCCGAGTTCCGCGACAAGCGCGAAGGCTTCACCCAGTTGCAACGCGATCATCTCACGCTCAAGCAGCACCGCATGGGTCTCGAACAACTCGTTCGCACTTACGCCCAGGTGATCAACGGGCTCTCGCTGGAGAACAAAATCCTGCGAGAACACGCCTCCGGTCGCACGCAACCGTCACTCCGCTCAGGGTGCTGCACAAGGATGAGTCATGATCAGAAACTCGATAAGCGCTGGCTAACTGCTAACAACGCCGGCCAGTGAGCCCTCATCGAACTTGCTGGCCAAACCCTGGCCGAGCAACCAACCGGTGGTCATCAGCCTGGGAGCCGGTCGAGCACACCCCGCAGAAACGCGTCGCGGCGATGGATCGCCGTCTCCACGCTCAAGTCGGTGCGTCCCTGACCGTGAATCGCAGGAAGCCATTCCGCCATGTCGGCAGGAGTGCTCAATGCGGCAGCGACGTTCCAGTGGGCGATGTTCTCAGCCTGCCTGCCAGTCGTCTCCTGCCAGCCGTCGAGGATCTGCTCGGCCGCGAACTGGCCCGTCAGAATCGCCGCATCACATCGCAGATTTCCAAGATCCACACCGACAGGTCCCATCCCGGTGCAATCCCAGTCAATCAGACCAGCAAACCCGTCCGCGATCTACAGGGTGTTTCCCTGCCGCAGGTCGCCATGGGCGAACACGGTCCGCTCTCGTGGCACGGGCACGTCGCTCATTCGCTTGTCCGTCCCGGCGAGCACCGGCGAAGCGCCAAGCTCATGCCGGCCCACCCCGAAACCCGGATCGGGAACGTCCATCGGTCGGCGACGCAAGGGAAGTTCGGGTGTCGGATCCGTTGCGACAGCGTGCAATGCAGCCGCAGCTGCGCCCAGCGTCCGCATGCGATCTGCCGACGGAACCCGTGCGATCCGGCTACTTCCGGGCAACGCTGTGGTCAGCACCGCCACCGATCTTGACTCCTCACCGTCGAGATCAGCCGCGATCAACCGCGGAGTCATCAGAGCGTGCCGCTCCGCGAGCAGCAGTGCCGCGACCTCGGTGGCGAACTGTTCCCGGACGGACGGGCTTGTCACTTCGCCGACCCGCAAGACGGCTGCATCGACCACCCCGGAATTCTCGAAGCGAATCAGCCGTCTCGAAAGGCTATCCAGCAGCGAGGCCCTGCGGGGGAGGTGATCTCGGCAAGGCCTGCGCTGGTCAGGATCCGTGGACATGGCACGGGGAGTCTTTCGGTAGGACTGGATTTGCGAAGACCCCGTCCCGGAACCCGCACCGGCACCCGTGCCCCGACCTGCTTCCCGCAGGCCGTGCCGGGCCTGCGGTGGCTGCACCACCCCGGACCGGTTGGCCCGTGACCACCGCCTACCCCTCAACGCCGGACACGGGGTGATCACTCCGAACCGCACTCCACGCAGACGCTGGGCCGGACCCGAGCTGAGCGTGCACCAGAAAACCCACGACCTGTTGCTATGCGGCCTGCGAGGACGCGGTGAACGCGGGTTCGCGCTGCTGGTCGGACGCTGGAAAGCCCTACGCCATACCACCGCCAGCCCACGAAAACCCAGCCTCATCGCCGCCGCAGCACTGGCCTGCACCCACTACGAACACGACTGGAACACCGATCCGACAGCTCGTTGAGATCACCTCATACGTGACGCGCGGTCGAGCCTGGACGGCCGGCGGGAGCGCCAGACCCGGAACCCGCCGGAAGAGCCCGAACGCGACAGCGACCTCACCGGGGATGACAAGGCTTTCGGCCACCACAGGATCAGCGATGCGGTGCGGATCAGTCCGATCTCCGCCGGTGGGCACCTGCAGCTCATCCGGGACGGGCTGGAACGCTGGGACCTGTACGCCACAGTTGCGCAAGTACCACCAGCGCACGCTGGAACTTGCACCCAGCTCGGGTTCGACTCCAAGCAGGAGCAGGCGGTGCGGGGCCAGATCGTCTGGATCGAGTCGCGCGAGCAGGCGTTGACGGCGGCCAAGGCGACGCCGTTGCCGAAGGTGGGCCTCGCCGATGTCCTGCGCGACATCGTTCCGGTCGTCTTCCCCTCCGCTCCGGAACGCCGGGGCGGCCTGCGCGCCGCGTGGAACGTGTTGTCCTCGGACGCTCACGCGCTCTACTGGGAGATGGAGAGCAGGGCGATCTTCCAGCCCGCCAACCGCACCACCGGCTTGTCGACCGGCTTTCTTAGTGGGCGCATCGACGAACTCGCTGGCTGACACGGCCTCGTGGTGGACGTGCTGCGACGTGGGTGGAACCTGTTGGCCGGCGCTGTGAAGAGCGGCCGTGAGCTGAGCGGACTCCGGACCAGGTCCACTGGACGAGCCCGCGATAACGCGGCTGCGCCGCGCACGTCGGCCTCGTGCTCCAGAAGGGCAACCTGATCCCGTCCCTGAACCTGGAGGAGACGTCGTCGTGCCGCTGGTCGTGTCCGGTGTGCGGCTGTCCGCTGCGCCGGCTGGCGCTGGGCGAGGTCAGCCTCGCGTGCCACGCGCGTAGCCGGCCGGACTAGATCTCCGGTGGCCAGGCGCAGCGCGCTGGACGAAGGGAACGGCCTGCGCGTGCAAGAGCCGTTCCGCGCGATCGTGCACGGAAGGCGTCGCAAGCGTGATCATCAGGCACGACCTCGACCTGGCGGCGGGCACGATCATGACCGTCCACCGGACCGCGTGATGGCGCCTGCCGCGACCAGGCTGGCCGTCCGGTTTAGCCCGGAACTAGTGCTTCCGGCCAGTCGGCTCGCCATCGGCGATAGCTGCGGGCATTGCGGGCGTGCTGCTCACCACTGCCGTGCTGGTGGTCTGCTTCGCTGTGCAGGACGTGTTGCGCTGCGCGTCGATCAGATCATTGCGGTGCGCAGTGGGGGCGTCGGCGTGGAGACCCGCGCGCCCGGCACGGCCCTGAACGAGGGCCTACCGCTCCGCGTTGTTCGGTCTGCCGAAGTCCTCACGCCCGCTCGCGCGATGCTCCCGCTCCATTTCGCGCCGGTCTCGGCACCGCTTGCGGGCACGCGGCGGCTCCGGTGGACCGCACCGGGGAGCGCGAATCTCGTCCGGGTGGCTGCGGAAACGCGCGGATCGTCCGCGTAGTGGCCTGTGAGTGCGCGCGGAAGCGGGGTCGCTTCACGGTATCTCGACCGGCTTGCAGTCAAGCAACTATACCGAACAGTGCGCGTTGGTGCAATGTAAACAACGATGGGTGCAGCAAGGAAACTTTGGATGTATGGTCGATCATGGATTGACCGGATCGTCCCTGAACAGGAGATAAGCGTGACTTCCCTTCGTCATGACGGCATCCGTCTTCGCGACGAGCGTCGCCGTGCTGCGGATGCCGTCTCGCTCGGTGGACCGTTATGTGAGGTCGGTGTTCACTAGTTCCCGCCCGGCGTGGCTGGCGAGTCGTCGCGTAAAAAGCGCGTGACCCGCTGGAGTTGATGGTGCGTCCGTGCGTGATGTGATCCGGACCGGCGTGGAACGAACACCCGGTCATTCGCTTCATCGGCCTGCTCGAACTTGGCTGACCGAACTCACTGACCCCTTTTCTGGCTGCCGTCAAATGGGGGTGCAGATTTTCTGGAGCCCAGGTCGAAAACTTCGGCGCGGCTTCTGGGATTTTCCGATGATTCAACTTGGCCGCCGCCTCTGCGGCCAAGTAGTGGACTAAGAACCTATGGTGAATCTTCAATGCAGCCTGCGGATCATTTTGTTGACTCTTCGGTTTCGGCGGACCAGGCGGGTCAGCTGTTTAAGCGAATCTGTCGAAAGTGGACGGTCCTGGCCATGCGGGAACTTGGCGACGTCGTCGGGGAGCTCCGCTTCGCCGAACTCAGGCGTCGCCTGCCCGGCATCTCCCAGAAAATGCTCTCCACGACATTGCGCTCACTCGCCGACGACGGGTTGATCACGCGTCGGGTCAAGAACACTGTGCCGCCCCAGGTTTTCTACCAGTTGAACGAACTCGGTCGATCGCTTGAACCTCCCCTGACTGCGGTCTGGGACTGGTTCGAGAAGAACGCTGGCCGGGTCGAGGTGGGGGGACCGCTCCCCGACGCCGGAATTCGGGCGGACTAGTTCATCTGGATCGTGCTGGCCCTGGATCGCGTCAGGTGTGATTTCGCGGCGCTCCGCGCCGTGCTCTCTCGTTCCCCTTTGGCTTCTGCGGTGGAGGAGTGCTCGTGGTCGACCGGCAGGGTTCCGACGACATGGAGGGGTTACCCGCTGTTCTGGGGAAAGGGCGCGGTGCGCCGCTGCTGTGGTCCCAGGAGATGTACTGGTATCTGTGCCACCTGCCACTTCCCGACATCGACAGCGCGAAGATCGAGCTGATTTTCCGGATGCCTGGTCCAGGGTTCTCGGAGACTCGCGTTCTCAAGGCTGTCCGGGAGTTGATGACCAGGCACGAGGCGCTGCGGACCATTTACCCCGTGGACTGGTCCGGCAGACCTTTCCAGGTAGTGCTCGAGGACTTCGAAGATCCCCGCTCCGTTCGGCGGGACGGGAACAGTCCTGAGGACGTTGAGGCGATCTTCCACGAGCTCTTCGCACTGCGCATGGACCAGGCGGTGGACCTCCCCCTGCGCCTGGGCTTCGCGCTGGAGGGCGGGTCCGTGGGCACCCTGGTGCTCATGATCAACCATCTCTCGGCGGACGGTGCCAGCTTCCCGACGATCCAGTCGGACCTGGAAGCCGCCCTGAGGTCCTTCCCGCAGGGCGATCCCGCCCCTGAGGGCGAGCAGCGGGTGGGCGCGCAGCCTGCCGCGCTCGCGGCGCGGCAGCGCTCCGGGGAGCACGATGCCGCGCACCGCAGGGCCCTGGAGCACTGCGAGAGGTTCCTCCTCTCGGTGCCTGTCGCTCAGTTCCCCCGGTTCCGCTCCTCCGTGGGCCCGGACGAGGGCGATCGCTACCGCCGGGTCTCTCTGCACTCCCCCCGACTCTTCGCGGCGCTGCGCGACACGAGCGGACCGCTGGACCCCGCTGCCTCCTCCCGCCTGTCCGTTGCCTTCGTGATCGCTCTGTCGGCACTGTCCGGGAACTCCGACACCGGGTTCAAGATGAACTTCTCCAACCGGTTCCGCGAGGTGATGGGGTCGGTCGGCTGCTTCTTCCAGGAAGCGCTGGTTGCTGTTCGCCCGCTTCCGGGCGCCACGGTTCAGGAGTTGCTCCAGGAGTCGAGGAAGCAGATGTTCGAGGGGGCGCGCCACGCGCAGTACTCCTACTTCGGCCTGAGGGACGCCAAGATGCGCGTGGAGCTGCGGCGTGGTGCGCCGATCCGGGTCGGCGCCCTCTTCAACTGCGCTGACGGCTTCGATGAGGCGCTGCGGGAGGCGGACGCTCCGGGGGGCGCCCCGGACGATCTCCCGGACAGCTCGTTCAAAAGGCTCGAGTGCCTGTGGCGCGACGACTACACGGACCTCTGCCTCCGGACCTTCTCGCTGAACGGGGACGTGGTCCTCGATCTCATCGGGCACAGGTCCGTGATCGACGAGGAGCAGGTCGACCGGATGCTCGTCGGCATGGAGCGCTTCCTGATCGCCTGGGCCGGTGATCCGGGTCTGGCGAGCGCGACCGTCTCCGAGGTCGTCGAGCGGTTCGCGCTGCCGGTGGCGCGGTACGGCGAGGACTGGGCCCACGTCGACCGCAGTTGGGTCAACACGGCCAAGCTGGCGCGGATCGCCTGCTCGGTTGAGGGGGTCGAAGCGGCGCGGGTCGGCGTCGTGGAGCGGCCAGGACGGGGCAGGGTCCTCGTGGCCTACCTCGTGGGCGACCCCGGTGGTCAGGCGGAGGTCTCGGCGCGTGTCCGCTCCTCGCTGCACGGGCAGGTGGACGTCATGTGCCCGCACGAGTTCGTGTGGTGCGCCGAGCTGCCGGAGCCCGAGGGCTCCGCGTCCGTCGCGCTCTCCGCGTCCCGCCCGGCCGCGCTGGACGTCCGCGACGGCTCCGGCCGCCGGGACGTCGAACACCGCGACCGGGCGCTCGCGACCGCCCTCGCGACCGCCCTGGGTCGCTCACGGGTGGATCTGGACTCCTCGTACGCGGAGCAGGGCGGTAGCGCCGTCCTGGCCCCTGAGGTGATCAAGCGCCTGGCGGGGCTGGGGTTCGCGGGGCTCGGTCCCGACGATCTGCTGGGGCCGTGGCCCCTGCGCGCAGTGGCGGGGCTCTGCGTTGCGCAGGACGACCCGGTCGCCGGCTAGCGCGCGGTCCGTTGTCATTTTTTGTCATTCACGTCGTTCCAGCTCAGAGGCGGTAACCATGCGGTAATCACCTGTTCCTGAAGTGCCCTCTTCCTCATGTTTTGCATTTGCGTAAAGTGTTCTGTGTAATCGACCTCGAGTCGGATGCCACGCAGAAGAGCGCTGTGCGGAGGTGTCATGTCAGGTTCAGTTCTGGCGAAATCAACTTCCCCGTCGAAGGGCAGTCTGGGCCGTCGTGCCAGGTTCGCGCTTCCCGTTGTGGTGTTCCTCCTGGTGTCGTTTTCCCTTGTCTCGCCACTGGCTTCGGCGCAGTCTGCGGGTAGTTCCGATTTCATTGCCCGAGCTCAGTCCGCGATAGCGGGAATCGGGTACCGAGCGGAAATCCGGCGAACGAGCCACGGCATTCCGCACGTGCTGGCGGCGGACCTCGGGAGCGCCGGGTTCGGCCAGGGGTGGGCCTACGCCGAGGACCGCCTGTGCGACCTCGCCGACCAGGTCGTCAAGGTGCGGGGCGAGCGCTCGCGCTGGCTCGGGGCCGGGGCTCAGGACGAGCACCTGGCGTCGGACCTCGGCTACCTGACCCTGGGCCTGGTGGAGAAGGCCAGGCGCGCGCTGCCGTCGATCTCCCGCGACGCCAGGGCCCTGCTGGAGGGTTACGCGGCCGGGTACAACCGGTACCTGGCCGAGGTCGGGCCGGGTGGTGTCCGCGGTTGGTGCGCGGGACAGCCCTGGATCGGGCCGGTGACAGCGGTGGACCTCCTGGCGTACCAGCAGGACCTCGCCATCGTGTCGAGCGGGCGGGTGGTGCTCCCGTCCGTTGCCGTGGCCCGGCCGCCGGGCGACGGGCAGGAGGCGCTGCGCGTCCCGGCGGCGGCGGTGTCCGACGCGCTCCGCTCCGCGCCGTCGGCGGTGGGCGGCGCCTCGGCGCTGGGCAGCAACGGCTGGGCCCTCGGCGGCTTGCTCTCCAGCAGCGGGCGGGGAGCCCTGCTGGCCAACCCGCACTTCCCGTGGCAGGGCGAGCTCCAGCTGTGGGAGAGCCACCTCACCGTCCCAGGGACTCTCGACGTCTACGGCGCGGGGATCGGGGGCCTGCCCGGCGTGCAGATCGGCTTCACCGAGCAGGTCGCCTGGACCCACACGGTCGCGCCCGGCCCCAGGTTCACGTTCGCGCAGCTCCAGCTGACGCCGGGGAGGCCGACCGGCTACCGCGTCGGCGACCGCGTCCTGGACATGAGGTCCCAGGTCGTGGTCGTGCAGGTCAAGCAGGCCGACGGCAGGGTGGAGCCGGTGCGCAGGACCATGTGGTCCGGGGAGCACGGGCCGATCGTCGACCTGTCCTCGATCGATGCGGGGTACGGCTGGACCACGACCGGCGCGATCGAGTTCCGCGACGCGAACGCCGACAACTCCGGCCTGCTCGACTTCTGGCTCGGCATGGCCAGGACGAGGAACGTGGCCGAGGTCGCGGCGCGGCACGTCGAGCACGGCACGCCGTGGCTGAACACGCTGGCCTCGGACCGCTCCGGCACGTCCTGGTACGGCAACGCCGCACGCACCCCCAACCTGACCCCCGAGGCGATGAGGGCGTGGTCCTCCAGCCCGATCGGCCTGCTGGACGGCGGTGATCCGAAGCAGGACTGGCGGGTGGAGCCGGGAGCCGTCGCGGCCGGGCTGCTGCCCGCTTCCCGGTGGCCGCGGCTCACCCGCGCGGACTACGTCTTCAACGCCAACAACAGCCCGTGGGCGGCCAACCCGCGCAGCCCGCTGCGCGGCTACCCCCAGCAGTTGGGGCAGGAGCGCCTGGCGCTCCCGGCGCGGGCCAGGCTCAACGCCCTGCTGCTCGAGGAGCCGGGACCGACCGGCAGGTTCACCCTCGACGCGCTGGTGTCCGCCGTGCTGGCCGACGAGAGCCTGGGCGCGCGGTCGCTCCTGGAACCGGTGCGCGGGCTGTGCCGCGCGCACGCGGGGTCCGCCGAGGCCGGCTGGCGCGACGCGGGCAAGGCGTGCGCGGTGCTGGACGGGTGGGACGGCCGCTTCCGGGTGGACAGCCGGGGCGCGGTGCTCTGGCGCGAACTGCTCACGGCGGTGCTGGCCGAGCACCCCGACGCGCTCAACGCGGCGGGTCCGCTGCTCTCCTCCCCGTTCGACCCGCGCGACCCGGTGCGCACCCCCGGCGCCCCCCGGCCTGATCCGGGTGTGGTGGGGAGGGCGATCGACAGCGCCCAGCGGAACGTGGAGGCTGCGGGCTTCCCCCTGGACGTGCCGCTCGGCGCGGTGCAGCACAGCGTCAAGGGCGGTCGTGAGCTGCCCGTGCCGGGCGCGCCTGACGCGCTCGGGGCCGTCAACGTCGTCGAGCGCGTCCCGGCGCCCGCGACCACGCTCGAACCGGTCGCGCGGGGCAGCGGCGAGCTGACCTCGGACGGCTACCGGGTCAACACCGGCACGAGCTTCCTGCTCGCCGTGCAGTTCACCGATCGCGGTCCGCGGGCCAAGGGCCTGCTCACCTTCTCCCAGTCGATCGATCCGCGATCGCCGCACTTCGCCGATCAGCAGGCGCTGTTCGCGCGAGGGGAGGTCCGGGAGTGCTTGTTCACCTGGGCGCAGATCCAGGCGGATCCGCAGTTGCGCACGACTGTCGTTCGCGGAACTTGAACCGGATTTCCCTCGAATTCTGAACGATCGGTCCGCGTGGCCGAGTTGGAAATTCCCAATAGATTTTGAAAACCGCAGACGGTCCTGGGTCGTGTGAAGACCGGGGGCGCCCGGCCCGAGGTGGGTGGAAAACGGCGCGGATCGCTATTTCTGCTGCCGGTTGCCCGCGCTTCGGAAAACTCGATGTTGAACTCTTTCCTTGTCGGAGGCAACGGCTTCGGACAGGGCAGGTGGGTCCGCTCGCCAGGTCACCCGAGTGCCTGACGAGCACCACCGCGTCGCGCCGTCCCCGGCTTAGCGGAGGTTGCTGGTGGTAGAGCAGGAAAACCCCGAGTTCGCCGTCTCTCCTCGGCAGCGCGCCCTGTGGTCGCAGCACGCCGACCGCGGGGACGACAACGCCGGTCAGGCGCACGTGCTGCTGGAGGGCGCGGTGGAGCGCGACCGGTTGAGCGCCGCGCTGCGCGAGGTGGTGGGCGACCACGAGGCGCTGCGCACCGGTTTCGTCTCCCACGAGGGCAGGCGGGCGCCGTCCCAGGTCGTCGGCGATCCCGCCGCCGTCCGGTTGCGCCACGTCGAGCAGGCCGTCGGGCCCGACCGGGACGTGGCCGAGTGGGCCGCGCTGGAGCGGGAGGCGGTCGGCACGGGGGCGGGGGAGGGCTTCCGCGCGCTGCTGGTCGAGACCGGCGTCGACCGTGCGACGCTGCTGCTGACCGCGCACCCGTTGATCGCCGATCTCACCTCGTTGCAGCTGGTGGTGGCAGAGCTCGCGGCGGTGTACGACGGCGCGGCGGAGTCCGCCGGGGAGTCCGCAGCGGACGCTGTGCAGTACGCCGACTTCTCCACGTGGCACAACGAGCTGCTCACCTCGCCGGACTCGGCCGCCGACCGCGCCGCCTGGGACGACGCGCTGGCGGGCGATGGCGGGGAGGCGCTGCCGAGGACCACGGTCGGCGGGAGCCAGGGCAGGCTCCGCTCATTCCGGCTGCCTGCCGCGCCGTGCGGCCCCGCCCTCGACGCGTTCGCCGCCGAGCACGCGGTGGACGTCGAGGCGGTGCTGGCCGCGGTGTTCCGGGTCGTGGTCTGGCGCGTCGGCGGGGAACGCGGTGGCCCGGTTCTGCTCTCGGTGCCCGGCCGCGGCTTCCCCGGACTGGAGCGGGCGGTCGGTGCCTACGAGCGCGAGGCGCCGCTGCGCGGCGACCTCACCGCGGACCAGGTCTTCCTGACTGTCGTCCGCGACACCGCCGAGTGGACGGGCTGGGCCGGGCAGCGCGTCGAGCACCTGGACCCGGAGCTGCTGGAGGACGGCGCGGCGCGGCGGGTGCTGCCGCGCTTCTCCTTCCACGCGTGCGGTCCCGCACGCGGCGCGGGTCCGGTGTGGAGCGTCACGGGCCTTGCGCAGGACGACTCCGGCGCGCTGTCGCTGACGTGCGTGCTCGTGGGCGAAGAGCTCCAGGTCACGCTGCGGCATGACGCGGGCCTGGTCGACGGGGCGACGGCGTCGGCGGTGGCCGATGCGTTCGGGACCGTGCTCGCTGCGGCGCTGGCCGACGGCGCGACGCCGGTCGGCGCGTTCGACCTGATGCCGCCGAGACGGCGCGAGTCCGTGCTCGCCGCGTCGGCAGGCCCGGTGGTCGAGCTGCCGGACCTGGCCGTGCACGAGCTGTTCACGCGTCAGGCGGAGCTGACCCCGGACCGGGTCGCCGTGGAGTTCGACGGCCTGGAGCTCACCTACGCCCAGCTCGACGGCATGGCCAACCAGCTCGCGCACCTCCTGCGCGAGCGCGGGGTGGGACGCGGCGACCGGGTCGTCATCTCGCTCGGCAGGTCGCCGGAGCTGCTGGTGTCGGTGCTCGGCGTGCTCAAGGCCGGAGCCGCGTTCGTCCCGGTGGACGTCGGCTACCCGTCCGCCAGGCTGGCGCTGGTGGTCGAGCAGACGACGCCGAAGGTGGTGCTGGCGACCGCCGACGTCCTCGGCTGCCTCGACCCGCCGCCCCCCTCCGCGCTCGCGCTCGACGACACCTCCGCCGTGCTCGCAGGGCAGCCGACCGGCCCGCTGCAGGTCCCGCTCGTCGGCGACGACATCGCGTACGTGCTGCACACCTCGGGCACCACCGGCCGCCCGAACGGAGTGCTCGTCCCGCACCGGGGCTTGGTGAACTACCTCTCCTGGGCCGTTACCGCCTACCAGCTCGACCGGGGTGCCGGCGCGCTGGTGCACACGTCGATCAGCTTCGACCTGACGCTCACGGGCCTGCTGGGCCCGCTGCTCGTCGGGCAGCGGGTCGTCCTGCTGCCGGAGAGCGCCGGGGTCACCGGCCTGGCCGGCGCGCTGCGCGCCCGCCGCGACCTCACCCTGGTCAAGCTGACGCCCACGCACCTGGACGTCCTCGGGCAGCTGTTCACCGCGGAGGAGATCGCGGGCAGCGTGCGCACCGTCGTGGTGGGCGGTGAGGCCTTGCGAACGCGGAGCGCCGCCCCGTTCCTCGACGCGGGCTCCACCGTGGTCAACGAGTACGGGCCCACGGAGACCGTGGTGGGCAGCATCGCCGGTCGGGTCGACGCGGCGGCTCCGAGGGGCGGCATGGCGCCCATCGGCGCACCCGTTGCCAACACGCGGGCGCACCTGCTGGACCCGAGGGGCGATCAGGTGCCGGACGGCGCCGTCGGCGAGATCTTCCTGGGCGGCGCCGGGGTGGCCCTCGGCTACCTCGGCCTGCCCGAGCTCACCGAGCAGCGGTTCGTGCCCGATCCCTTCGGCACGCCGGGCGAACGGCTCTACCGGACCGGTGACCTGGCCCGCCGCCGCGCCGACGGGGACATCGAGTACCTGGGCCGCCTCGACGAGCAGGTCAAGGTCCGCGGCGTGCGCGTCGAGCCGGGGGAGGTCGAGGAGCTACTCCGCGCGCACCCCGGTGTCGGCCAAGCGGTGGTCGTGGCCCGCCGGGACGAGGACCTCGGCGGCTCCTCCCCGCTGGCCGGTGAGCTCCAACTGGTGGGCTACGTGGTGCCGGACAGGCGCGGCGGCAGCCCGGCGCCGTCCCCGGCCGCGCTGGTGCGGCACTGCCGCGAGCAGTTGCCGGAGCCGATGGTGCCGTCGGCGGTCGTGCTCCTGGACGCGCTCCCCGCGACGGCCAACGGCAAGCTCGACCGGGCCGCGCTGCCCAAGCCCGCCAAGGAGAGCAGGCGGTCCGCCGAGTACGTGGCGCCCCGGACGGAGACCGAGGAGATCCTGGTGGGCGCGGTGGCCACGGTGCTCGGTGTGGACCGGGTCGGCGTGGCCGACAACTACTTCCTGCTCGGCGGTGACTCCATCCGCAGCGTGATGGTGGCTAGTCGGGCGCAGGCCAGCGGTCTGGACGTCACCGTCGCCACCCTGCACGACAACCCGGTCATCGCCGACTGCGCAGCAGCGCTGGACGGCAGGCGACCGCAGGCGGGCCCGCCGACCACCCCGCCGTTCGCGCTCATCCCGGAGGAGGACCGGCAGGCGCTGCCCGCCGAGGTCGAGGACGCGTTCCCGCTGAGCCTGCTGCAGGAGGGGATGATCTTCCACCGGGACTTCGCCGCGAAGTCCGCCGTTTACCACGCCATCGCCTCGGTGCGGTTGCGCGCGCCGTTCGACCTGGACGTGATGCGCACCGTGGTGCGGCAGCTGGTCGAGCGGCACCCGATGCTGCGCACCTCGTTCGACATGACCACCTACTCGCGCCCGCTGCAGCTGGTGCACGGCCGGTTCGAGACCCCGCTGCTCTTCGAGGACCTGCGGGGCCTGCCGGAACCCGAGCAGGAGGAGCGGGTCACCGCGTGGGTGGACCGGGAGCGGACGGTCGGCTTCGAGCTGCACGACCACCCGCTGATCCGGTTCATGGTGCACCTGCGCGGTGACGGCGACTTCCAGTTCACCTACGGGTTCCACCACGAGATCGTCGACGGCTGGAGCGAGGCGTTGATGATCACCGAGCTGTTCAGCCACTACTTCTCGCTGGTCTACGACGAACCCATCTCGATCAAGCCGCCGACGTCGGGGATGCGCGACGCCGTCGCGCTGGAGCTGGAGGCGCTGGGCAGGAAGGAGAACTACGACTTCTGGGACGGCTACCTGGCCGACGCCACGCTCATGCGCCTGCCCAGGGACGGGGTCGGGCCGAAGGCGGACAAGGGCGACCGGGAGATCGTCCGGATCGTGGTGCCGGTGGGGCGCGAGCTGTCGGACGGCCTCAAGCGGGTGGCCACGGGCCTGGCGGTGCCGCTCAAGAGCGTCCTGCTGGCGGCGCACCTGGCGGTGATGTCGGCCTACGGCGGCAACGTCGACACGCTGACCTACACGGTCACCAACGGCAGGCCCGAGACGATCGACGGCAGCACCGCGATCGGGTTGTTCGTCAACAGCCTGGCGCTGCGGGTGCGGATGGCCGGTGGCAGCTGGCGCAAGCTGATCGAGGACACGCTCCGCTCCGAGCGGGTGTCGATGCCGTACCGCAGGTTGCCGATGGCCGAGCTGAAGCGGCACCAGGGCAACGAGCCGCTGGCCGAGACGTTGTTCTTCTTCACCAACTACCACGTGTTCAGCGTGCTGGACCGGTGGACCGAGCGCGGGGTCGCGCACGTGGAGAACGAGCTCTACGGGGAGTCGACCTTCCCGTTCTGCGGGATCTTCCGGCTGCACCGGGAGAGCGGCGAGCTGGAGGTGCGGATCGAGTACGACAGCCTCCAGTTCTCCGCCGAGGTGATGGAGAGCGTGCGGGACAGCTACGTGCTGGCGATGGAGGCGATCGCGGCCGATCCCTCCGCCCACTTCGACGCTGCTGACCAGCTGCCCGACCGGGACCGCGAGCTGCTCGAGGGGTTCACCCTGGGAGAGGTCGTCCCGGTCCCCGACGCCGGGCTGCACGAGGCCTTCGCGGCCCGAGCCGCAGCCACCCCGGACCGGATCGCCGTGGAGGCGGACGGCGTGGCGCTCAGCTACCGGACGCTGGACGAGTGGGCCTGCCGGATCGCCAGAGGGCTGCGCCTGCGCGGAGTCGGCTGTGACGACGTGGTCGGCGTCTTCGCTGAGCGCTCGCCGCTGCAGATCGCCTCCCTGCTCGGGGTGCTCAAGGCCGGGGCCGCCTACCTGCCGCTCGACCCGGTCCAGCCGGACGAGCGCACCGCGGCGCTGGTCGCAGGCAGCGGCGCGGCGGTGGTGATCGCCGAGCGCGGTCTCGAACCCAGGGCGCCGCGTGGCTGCCCGCTGTTCGTGCCGGACCGGGACCTGACCGGAGCGCGTGCGAAGCCCACTCCCGTCTCGGGCGCGGGCGCCGCCTACGTCATCTACACCTCGGGCTCGACCGGCGAGCCCAAGGGAGTCGTGGTCGAGCACCGCAACGTGCTCGCCTCGATCCAGGCAAGGAGCGTCGCCTACCCGGAGACGCCGGAGCGCTTCCTGCTGCTGTCCTCCTTCGCCTTCGACAGCTCCGTCGCCGGTGTCTTCTGGACGCTGACCACCGGAGGGACCCTGATCCTGCCTGCGGAGGGCACGCAGCTCGACCCGGTGGGCACGGTCGGCGCGGTCGTCCGGGCACGGCCCACCCACACGCTGGGGATCCCCTCCCTGCTCGGCCCGCTGCTGGAGCAGGCCGTGCCCGGTGAGCTGGCACCGCTGGCACGGGTGATCACGGCTGGGGAGGCGGCGCCTGCAGCCCTGCACCAGGAGTGCCGGGAGAAGGCGCCGGGCTGCCTGCTGTCGAACGAGTACGGCCCCACCGAGGCGACGGTGTGGAGCACGGTGTGGACCGGCGCCCCCGAAGCGGGACAGCAGCAGCTGCCCATCGGACGCCCGATCGCGAACACCCGGATCCTGGTGCAGGACCAGCACGGCCGTTCGACCCCGGTCTCGGTCTCGGGCGAGCTGCACATCGGCGGGGCGGGCGTGGCCCGCGGCTACCTCGGCCGCCCGGCCGACACCGCCGCGGTGTTCCAGCCGGATCCGCACAGCCCGGAACCCGGCGCGCGGCGGTACGCGACCGGTGACCTCGGCCGCTTCCTGCCCGACGGCGACCTGGAGCTCCTCGGCCGGATCGATCACCAGGTCAAGATCCGGGGCTTCCGGGTGGAGCCCGCCGAGGTCGAGGCCGTCCTGGACGCCCACCCGGCGCTCCAGCGCTCCGTCGTCATCGCTCGCGGCGGGGACGGTGAGAAGCAGTTGGTCGCCTACGTGGTGCCCGAGGAGGGCGAGCGGCCCGCGCAGGCGGAGCTGCAGCAGCACGTGCGGGACCGCCTGCCCCGGTACATGGTGCCCAGCGCCTGCGTGATCCTCGACGCGGTCCCGCTGACCAGCACGGGCAAGGTCGACCGGGCCCGGCTGCCCGAGCCGGAGCAGGCGAGCGAGCTCCCGCACACCGCGCCCAGGACGGAGACCGAGCAGTTGCTGACCGACATCTGGTCCGCGGTGCTCAAGCTCGACCGGGTCGGGGTGCACCACCACTTCTTCGACATCGGAGGGGAGTCGCTGCGCGCGATGCAGGTCATCGCGGCGACCAACAAGCTGTTCGGGACCACGCTGTCGGTGCGCAAGCTGATGGACGCGCCGACCATCGCCGAGTTCGCGCGCGAGGTGGACGGGGCCCGCTCCCCGGCGGCTGCGGGAAGCGGTCGCGGATGAGCCGGGCGATGGCGACCAGCCCCCAACCGCCGACACCCCTCGACGCCGCACAGCAGCGCTTGTGGTTCCTGCAGCAGCTGGACGAGAGCAATCCGGCCTACACGATCTGCACCACGATCGAGTTCACAGGACCGCTCAACCCGCTCGCGCTGCGGCACGTGGTCGACCGGATCGGTCGCAGGCACGAGATGCTGCGCGCGGCCTTCGTCGACGGTGGTGAGGGCCCGTGCCAGGTGGTGGTGGCGTCCGCACCTCGCCTGCGACTGGTCGACCTCCGGGTCGCGGGGAGCGTGCGGGAGACGAGCAGGCTGCTCGCGGAAGCGGCGGCCCGCCCGTTCCCGCTCGCCGCAGGTCCGCCTGTCGCCTGGCTGCTCCTGCGGCTCTCCGCGCACCGGCACCTGCTCGTGCTCCTGGTGCACCACCTGGTGTTCGACGGCGGTTCGGCCCAAGTCGTGCGCGACGAGCTCCAGGCGCTGTACGAGGCCGCGGTCACGGGTGAGCCCGCCGTCCTCGTCGCGCCTGGCCCCGGCTACCGCCACGTCGTAGCCCGCCAGCGCGAGCTGACGGAGCAACACACCGGCTCCACGGCGTTCTGGCGTGCCGCGCTCGCCGGGGCCCCGCCGCGCAGCACGCCGTTCAGCGGGGCCAGGACCGGCAGGACCAGGCCGGTCCGGCACGTCGAGCGGCTGGGGCGCGCCGAGGTCAGCGCGCTGAACCGGCTGTGCCGCAGCACGGGCGGCACCAGGTTCACGGTGCTGCTGGCCGCGCTCGGCTGCTGGGTCGGCCGCCACAGCGGGCAGCGGGACGTCGTCCTTGGCTCCCCGGTCGCGCTGCGGGAGAGCGAGCTGTCGGCGACCGCGGTCGGCCCGCTGATCAACATGCTGCCCCTGCGCCTGCGGCTGCGCGGTGAGCCGGGCTTCCGCGAGGTCCTGCGCAGGACCAGGGACGCGGTGCTGGACTCGCTCGAACACCGGTGGCTGCCGTTCGAGCGGATCGTCGACGAGCTGGGCGCCCACCGGGACCTCGACACCACCCCGCTCTTCCAGGTGCTGTTCGCCTACCAGCACCCCCCGGAGCCCCCACGCCTGCCGGAGGTCGCGGCTCGACTGGTGGACGTGCCCACCGCAGCGGCCAAGTACGACCTCACCGTCACCGCAGCGGACACCGGGGACGGCATCGAGCTGATCTTCGAGGCGGACGGCGCGCGCTGCGCGGAACCGGAGCTGGTCAGCCGGTGCCGCCAGTTCAGGGCGTTGCTCGCCGCAGCGGTGGCCGACCCGGAGCGGTCCGTGCACCGGCTCGCGCTGACCACCCCGAGGCAGCTGGCGGCTCTGCGCGCCCCTGCGGCGATCGACCCCGGCGCGGGCGAGCTGATCCACGACCTCGTGGCGGCGGCCGTCGCGGAGCACCCCGACGCGGTGGCGGTCGTGCACGGCGGCCTCCACGTGACGTACCGGCGGCTGGACGCCTGGTCGGACGGGATCGCCGCAGACCTGCATGCTCGGGGCTGCGGCCCGGAGGAGGTGGTCGGCGTCTGGCTCCCCAGGACACCGGCGCTGCTCGCAGCCCTCCTCGGCGTGCTCAAGGCGGGCGCCGCCTTCCTCCCGGTCGACGTGGAGCAACCCGAGCGACGGGTCCGGCTGATGCTCGCCGAAACCGGCTCCCGGCTCCTCGTCGGGGACGAAGGTCTCCTGAGCGGGCGCGGCGCGGGCGAGCAGTCCCTGCCGACCGTCGTCCCGGTGGCCGGGCCGGGCCGGTCGGCGCGGGTGGACCTGTCGCCGCGGGCGCTGGCGTACGTCCTGTACACCTCCGGCTCCACCGGGCGGCCGAAGGGCGTCGCGATCGAGCACCGCAGCGCCGCGGCCTTCCTCCGCTGGGCGGGAACCGAGTTCGGCGCGCGCGGGCTGCGCAGCGTCCTGGCCACCACGTCGGTCGGCTTCGACCTCGCGTTCTTCGAGCTGTTCGCGCCACTGGCCCACGGTGGGACGGTCGTGCTGGCGGAGGACGCGCTGCACGTGCCCGAGACGCCTGCCGCTGCGGGGGCGACGCTGCTGAACTCCGTGCCCTCGGCGGTGGCGGCCCTGCTGGACGTCGAGGGCGTGCCCGCCTCGGTCGAGGCGGTCAACCTGGCGGGCGAGCCGCTGCCGCGCGAGCTGGCCGACCGGCTGCACCGCAGGGCCGGGCGCACCGTGGTGCGCAACCTCTACGGCCCTTCCGAGGCGACCACCTACGCGACCGCGGCCACGGTCGCCGCGGACAGCGCTCCACCGACCATCGGCGTCCCGATCGGCACGGCGCGCGCCTGGGTGGCGGACGACCGCGGCGCGCCCGCGCCCGACCTGGTCACCGGAGAACTGCTCGTCGGCGGGCCCGCGCTCGCCCGCGGCTACTCCCGCCTCCCCGCCAGGACGGCTGAGGCGTTCGTCCCCGACCCGTTCGGCGCGCCGGGCAGCCGCGTCTACCGCACCGGTGACCTCGTGCGGCGGCGCGCGGACGGTCAGCTCGTCTTCGTCGGCCGCCGCGACGCGCAGATCAAGCTGCGCGGGGTGCGCGTCGAGCCGGGCGAGGTCGAGCAGGTGCTCCGCGCCGTGGCCCCGATCCGCGACGTGGTCGTCCTGCCGGTCGGGGACACGCCGGCCGACCGGCGGCTGGTGGCGTTCGCCAGCGCGACGCCGGGGGAGCGGCTGCGCCCGGAGGACGCGCTGACGGCGCTGCGATCCGCCCTGCCGCTCGTGATGATCCCCTCGGAGCTGGTCGTGCTGGCCGACCTGCCGCACAACGGCAACGGCAAGCTCGACCGGGCCGCGCTCGCCCGTCGCGCCACGACCTCGGTGCGGGAGCGCAAGCCGGGGGTCGCGCCCAGGAACGCGCTGGAGCGGGCGATCGCGCGGGAGTGGCAGCGGGTACTCGGCGTCGAGCGGGTCGGTGTCCACGACGGGTTCTTCGACCTCGGAGGAAACTCCCTCGGCCTGCTGCGGCTGCACCACGCCCTGGTCAATTCCGTCCACCCCGGACTCCGGCTGGTCGACCTGTTCCAGTTCGCCGACGTGGCAGACCTGGCCGCGCACGTCGACCACCTCGTCCGCTCGGCAGGCAGCGGGCGCCTGTCCCCGACCGCCGATCCGGCGCAGGCCAGGGGCAGGCGGCGCAGGCACAAGGCAGGACTCGCATGGGAGCGCCAGACATGACCAGTTCACCCCTGGACCCCGCGGCGCCGGAGCCGGTCGCCGTGATCTCGATGAGCGGCCGGTTCCCCGGCGCGGACACCGTCGAGCAGTTCTGGGCCAACGTCAGCTCGGGGACCGAGAGCATCACCCGCTTCCCCGACCCCGCCCCGGAACCCCGCGAGCAGTTCGTCGGCGCCGAGGGCGTGCTCGGGGACGTCGCCGGGTTCGACGCGGACTTCTTCGGCTACTCGCCGAGAGAGGCCGAGGTGATGGATCCCCAGCACCGGATGTGCCTGGAAGAGGCGTGGACACTGTTCGACACCGCCGGTTACGACCCGGCGGCCCTGGACGACCCGGTCGGGGTGTTCGTCTCCACCGCGCTCAGCTCGTACCTGGTGCGCAACCTGCTGCCGAACGACCGGCTGGTGCGGGACCTCGGCGGGTTCCCGCTGCTCATGCACAACGACAAGGACTTCGCGGCCACCACCATCTCCTACAAGCTGGGGCTGACCGGCCCCAGCTTGTCCGTCGGCTCGGCGTGCTCCTCCTCCCTGGTCGCCGTGCACCTCGCCGCGCGCAGCCTCCAGTCCTACGAGTGCGACATGGCCGTGGCGGGCGGCGTCTCCGTCCAGGTGCCGCAGGCCCAGGGGTACGTCCGCACCGAGGGCAGCTACTACTCGGCGGACGGCCGGTGCGCGGCGTTCGACCGGTCCTCCTCGGGCACGGTCGGCGCCAGCGGCGTCGGTCTGGTTCTGCTCAAGCGGCTGCCGGACGCCCTGCGGGACCGCGACCGGGTGCACGCGGTGCTGCTCGGCTCGGCGGTGAACAACGATGGTGGGAACAAGGCGGGCTACACCGCGCCGAGCGTGCGCGGACAGCGCGACGCGATCGTCGAGGCGCACGCCGTCGCCGGGGTCTCGGCGGGGAGCATCGGCTACGTCGAGGCCCACGGCACGGGCACCTCGATCGGGGACCCGATCGAGGTGGAGGCGCTGACCGACGCGTTCCGCGCCACCACGGACCGCACCGGCTTCTGCGCGCTCGGCTCGGTGAAGACCAACGTCGGCCACCTCGACGCGGCGGCGGGGGTCACGGGCCTGATCAAGGCGGTCTGCGCGGTGCGCGACGGGGTGCTCCCGGCCAGCCTGCACTACGAGGAGCCCAACCCGGCCATCGACTTCGCGGACTCGCCGTTCCACGTCAGCGCGACCACCACCCCGTGGCGGGCCGGGAACACGCCCCGGCGGGCCGGGGTGAGCTCGTTCGGCGTCGGCGGCACGAACGTCCACGTGGTGCTCGAACAGCCGCCCGCGGTGCGACCCGAGGCGGGGGAGCGCAGGCAGGTCCAGCCGCTGCTGCTCTCGGCGCGGTCGGCTCAGGCGCTCGACCAGGCCGGGACCCGGTTGGCCGAGCGGTTGCTGCGCGATCCGGGCGTCGACCTCGCCGACGTCTCCGCGACCCTCGCGGGAAGGCGGGCGCACCGCCACCGGAGGGTCGTGGTGGCCGCCTCCTGCGCGGACGCGGCAGTGGCGCTGCGCGCACCGGTGGCGCCCGCGCAGGCCGCCGGTGACGGACGGGCCGCGTTCCTGTTCTCCGGTCAGGGCAGCGGCTACCGGAGCATGGCCATCGGCCTGGCTGCGGGCGAACCGGCCTTCCGGCGCCACCTCGACGAGTGCGCCCGCCTGCTGGCCGAGCACGCGGTGGACCTGTGGGCGCTGCTCGACGCCCCGACCGGGACGCCCGAGGACCAGACCGCGGGGTTCGCGGTGAGCTACTCGCTGGCCCGAACGCTCGTCGAGTGGGGCGTTGAGCCGGTCGGCATGGTCGGGCACAGCCTCGGCGAGTACGTCGCCGCCACCCTGGCCGGGGTGTTCTCGCTGCCCACCGCGCTCCGCCTGGTCGTAGCGCGCTCGCAGGCGCAGTGCGCGCTCCCGGAGGGGCGGATGCTCGCCGTGCCCCTCGGCGCCGACGAGCTGCGACCTGTCCTGGACGACGGGCTCGCGCTGGCTGCGATCAACGCCCCCGACCGGTGCGTGGTCTCCGGCAGCGTCCACGCGGTGGAGGCGTTCGCCACCCGGTTGACCGACCTGGGCCTGCGGACGACGGTGCTGCCGGTGCGGGGAGCGGGCCACTCCGAGGCGGTCGACCAGGTCCTCGGCCTGTTCCGGCCCGCGCTCGCCGAGGCGGAGTTCCACGCCCCGCGCACGCCGTTCCTGTCCACCGTGACCGGCGACTGGGCCGATCCGGCCGATGTGGCGGGCCCCGACTACTGGCTCGCCCAGATGCGCCGCCCGGTGCTCTTCGACGCCGCGGTGCAGCGGCTCGCCGAGCTCGCGCCCGCCGCGCTCGTCGAACTCGGTCCGGGCACCGGACTGGGCAGGCTGGCCGCGCGCGGCCTCGGCCCGCGCACCGCATTCGCGGGCAGTTGCCTGCCCTCGGCCGAGCGGGACCCGCGTCCCGAGCAGGAGACCGAGCACCTGGTCCGGGCCACGGGGGAGCTGTGGGCCAGCGGCTGCCGGGTGGACTGGACCGAGTTCCACCGCCCGCAGCGTCCGCTCCGCACGCCCGTGCCGGGATACCCGTTCCAGCGCGCGCGCCACTGGGTCGAGGCCCCCGGCGAGACCACGACGGCGCCGCAACCCCCCGCGGGCAATCGGCCGGAGCGCCGCGCGGACCCCGGCGAGTGGACCCACCTGCCCGGCTGGCGGCACGCCGCCCCCGCTCCCGCCGCGCGCCGCCGGGACGGCGAGACCTGCCTGCTGCTGTCCGAAGGACCGCTCGGCCGGGAGGTCGCCTCGCGCTTGGAGGACCTGGGTGTCCACGCGGTGTTCGCCCCCGTGGACCCCGACGGCCGCGCCGACCAGCACCGGTACCGCGAGCTGCTCGCCGACCTGACCGCCCGCGACCGGACGCCGCGGCTGATCGTGCACCTGCGGCCGTTCGAGGCGGCGGGCGCCGACCGCCCCCTCGACCTCGACGCGGTCCGCGAGGGCCAGATCACCGGGCTGCACAGCCTGCTGCACCTGGCCCAGGCCATCGGCGCCGGGCCGGGCTCCGAGCCGGTGCGGCTGGTGGCGGTCACCAGGGGAGCGCAAGCCGTGCTGGGCGACCTGGCGCACCCGGAGCACGCGACGGTGGCCTCCGCGGTCAAGGTGATCCCCAGGGAGCTGCCCCGCGTGTCCGCCACGGCGATCGACGTCGACGCCGGGAGCGCGGGCCTGGCGGACCGGATCGTGGCCGAACTGCTCGATCCCGCCTCTCCCACCGAGGTCGCCTACCGAGGACCGCAGCGGTTCGAGCGCGACTACCACCCGCTGCCGCTCGGCCCGGCGGCGCGCGCGCCGGAACCAGGCGGGGTCTACCTGATCTGCGGCGGGCTCGGCGGTATCGGGCTGAGCGTCGCCGAGCACCTCGCGCCCACCGCCCGCGCGCTGGTGCTGACCCGGCGCACCCCGTTCCCCGGATCGGGCGCGGACGAGGGCTCCGCTGTGCTGGCCGATCGGTTGGCCGCGCTCACCGCAGGCGGCGCCGAGGTGCTCGTCCGGCAAGCCGACGTGGCCGACGAGACCCGGATGCGCGAGGTGCTCGCCGAGGCGGAGAGCAGGTTCGGACCGGTCACCGGTGTGGTGCACGCCGCAGGCGCTCCGGACACCGCGGGTCTCATCCAGAGGAGGAGCCGCCACGACACGGACGACGCGATGGCCTCGAAGGTGCTCGGCCCGGTCGTGCTGGACACGATCCTCGGCGACCGGCCGCTGGCCTTCTTCGTCCTGTGCTCCTCGATCGGCAGCGTCCTGCACAAGCTGAAGTTCGGCGAGGTGGGCTATGTGGCGGGCAACGACTTCCTGGACGCCTTCGCCGCCCACCGCGCCTCCCGGCGGCCCGGCCTGACTGTGTCGATCGCCTGGACCGACTGGCGCGACGAGGCGGGCATGTGGGGCACGGTCCACCCGAAGCTGGTCGAGCGGTACGAGTCCGCCTTCGCCGCGCCCGACCACCTGGCTCCCGGCGATGACCTCCTCGGTGCGATCAGCCGGTCCGAGGGGACCGAGCTGTTCGCCCGGATCCTCGCGGGCAACCGGTCGCCCAGGGTGCTGGTTTGCGCGCTGGACCTCGGGGCGCTGCTGGCCCGCCACGAGGCGTTCAGCACCGAGGACCACCGTGCTGCGGTCGCCGGGCTGCGGATCGCCCGCTCGCGGCGTGACAGGTCCGCGCTGTCCAGCGCCTACCGGGAGCCGGGCACGGCGACCGAGCGGGGCGTGGCGGACTGCTGGGCCACGCTGCTCGGCGACGACCCGATCGGCGCGGACGACAACTTCTTCGAGCTGGGCGGCGACTCGCTGGTCGCGCTCCGGCTGCTGGCGGTCGTGCGCGAGCGGTACGGGGTCGAGCTGTCGATGGCCCAGCTGTTCGAAGGGCCGACGATCTCGGACCTGGCCGCTGCGGTCGAGCGCGGCTCCGCGCGGGGCGCGGGCGGGGAACGACCGGACGACGAGGAGGTGCTCCTGTGAGCACCCTCGAGGGCACCGCCACGAGCGCACCCGAAAGCACCCCCGAGTTCCTGGCGGGCCTGCGCCGCGCGGGCGTCACGGTGACGGCCGAGGGCGACGACCTCCGGTGCGCCGCGCCCCCCGCCGTGCTCACCGCCGACCTGCGCGCGGAGATCGTGGCGCGCAAGCCCGAGATCCTGCGGGAGTTGCGCGCCGCAGCGGTGGCCGTCCCGGTTCTCGACGGCCCACCGCCGCTGTCGTTCGCCCAGGAGCGGCTGTGGCTGGTGCACCGGTTCCACCCCGGCTCCAGCGCCTACCACGCCACCCTGCACCTGCGGCTGAGCGGCGCGCTCGTGGTCCCCGCGCTGCGCACGGCTCTGCGCGAACTGGTCCGCAGGCACGCCGTCCTGCGCACCCGGTACCCCGTCGTTGGCGGCGTGCCCGTGGCCGAGGTGCGCCCGGCCGCGACCTCGCCGCTACCCCTGGTGGACCTCACGGACCTGCCCGCCCTCGAGGCGACTGCGGCGAGCGGTCGGCTCGCCGCGGTCCTGACCGCCCGCCCGTTCGACCTCGAAACCGGTCCCGTGCTGAGGGCGGTGCTGCTCCGGCGTGGTCGCGACGACCACGACCTGGTCCTCGTGCGGCACCACATCGCCAGCGACGGGTGGTCGCTGGGGGTGCTGCTGTCCGATCTCGTCGAGCTGTACCGGGCGCACGCCGCGGGCGTGCACGCCGACCTGCCCCCCCTCCCGGTTCAGTACGGCGACTTCGCCGCCTGGCAGCGGCAGCGGGCCGAGGTGCCCGACTTCGGCGAGCGGCTCGCCCGGTGGACCACCGCGCTCGAGGGGGCGCCCGCCCAGCTGGACCTGCTGGGCCGCGCACCGGGCGGTGAGCAGGGCCGCCTCGCGGGCTCGACGACCGCACGGACCGGCGCCGTGCTGACCGGACAGCTCCGCGAGCTGGCCGCCCGCAGGCGGACGACGCTGTTCCCGGTACTGCTCAGCGCGTTCGCGCTGGCGCTGAGCGGCTTGTCCGGCCAGCGCGACGTGGTCGTCGGCGCTCCCGTCGCGGGGCGCTCCCGGCGCGAGCTCGACCACCTGATCGGCTGCTTCGTCAACCTCCTGCCGCTGCGCGTCGACACGTCCGGGGCGCTCGACTTCACCCACCTGCTCGACCGGGTGGCCGCGGTCGTCCGCCACGGGTTGGCGGACCAGGAGGTCCCGTTCGAGCGGATCGTCGACGCGCTGCGCCCCGACCGCTCCTTCGCGGACACCCCGCTCGTCCAAGCCGTCCTCGCGTTCCAGAACACCCCCGCGTCCCGGATCGCGCTGCCGGGGCTGACCGCCGAGGTGCTGGCCTCCCCGCCGGTGGCGGCGAAGTTCCCCCTCGCCATGACGGTCACCCCCGACGATCCTGGCCTGGCGCTGGAGCTGGAGTACGACCGGGCCAGGATCCACCCCGCCACCGCGGCCGACCTGCTGGCGAGGACGGTGGCCGCGCTGGAGGTGGCGGCGACGTCGCCGTACCTGCCGCTGCCGCTGGTCGAGCGGACCCCGCCTGCCTGGGAGGACGCGCCCGGCGACGTCCCGGTCGGGACCGGTCTGCTCCACCTGGAGTTCGAAAGGGTCGCGGCGGAGCAGCCGGACGCGGTCGCGATCACCGACGGCGGCGCCCAGATCACCTACCGGCGGCTCGACGCGCGCGCGAACGCGCTCGCCGCCAAGCTGGTGGACCATGGCGTTGGCCGGGAAACGCTGGTCGGGCTGTGCGTCGCCCCCTCGATCGACCTCGTCGTGGGGATGCTGGGAATCCTCAAAGCCGGGGCGGCGTACGTCCCGATCGACCCGGCCGACCCGCCGCTGCGGCGCGCCGAGCTCGCCGCAACGGCGGGGCTGCAGCTGGTGGTGACCGAGCGGGTGGTGCTCAACAGCCCCGACCCGCGCGTCGAGCTGCTGTTCCTCGACCAGCTCGCGCCCCGCGAGGCGGCCCGTCCGGTCACCCGGCGGGCACACGCGGACAACCTGGCTTACGTGATCTTCACGTCGGGGTCGACCGGTAGCCCGAAGGGGGTGCTGGTCAGCCACCACAACATCGTGTCGGTGCTGTCTGGGTGCCGGGCCGCACTGCCGGAGTCGGCCGGTGCGGAGCACACCTGGGCCGTGCTGCACTCCCCGGCCTTCGACTTCTCCGCTTGGGAGATCTGGGGCGCGCTGACCAACGGCGCGCGCCTGGCGATCGTCCCGCCGGGGGTCGTCCGCGCCCCGGACGAGCTGTGGCGGACCGTGGTGACCGAGCAGGTCAGCGTGCTGAGCCAGACACCGGGCGCCTTCCGCGCCCTCGTACCGACCGCACTGCGCTCCAAGGCGGGCGGGACGCCCCTGGCCGCGGTCGTACTCGGCGGCGAGTCCTGCGAGGTCGCGAAGCTCGCGCCCTGGTTCGACGCCTGCGGCGGGCGCCCGCCCGCGCTGGTGAACATGTTCGGCATCACCGAGACGACGATCCACGTCACCGCGCGCCACCTCGCCCCGGCCGACGTGACCGGCCCGGCCGCGAGCCCGCTGGGCCGCGCGGTCCCCGGCCAGCGGATCGACGTGGTGGACGAGGGCGGGACCCCGAGGACCGCGGGCGGGCAGGGCGAGCTCGTCGTGAGCGGGGCGGGTGTGGCGCGCGGCTACCTCGGCCGCCCAGGGCTGACCGCCGACCGGTTCCGGCCCGCACCGCACCGCCCCGGCGCCCGCGGGTACCGCTCGGGGGACCTCGCCAGGGTGCTGCCCGGCGACCTGGACTACTTGGGGCGCGGAGATCAGCAGGTCTCGGTTCGGGGCTACCGGGTGGAGCCCGGCGAGGTGGAGGCCGCCGTGCTGACCCATCCGGGGGTGCGGGACTGCCTCGTGGTCCCGCACGGCGTCGGGGACCGGTTGCAGCTGGTCGCCTACCTGGTCGCCGAATCGGGCGACGCGCCTGCTGACCTGTCCACCACCGCGGTGCGGGCGTTCCTGGCCACGACGCTCCCGCGCCACCTGATCCCGGCACGCGCCCTCGTCGTGGAAGCGCTCCCGCTGACCAGGAACGGGAAGCGGGACCTGCGGGCGCTGCCGGTCCCGCCGCCCGAGCGCTCATCCGGAAGGCCGCTCGCGCCGGGGACCGAGCGGACCGTCGGCGACCTCGTCGCCCAGGTGCTCAGCTGGGCCGACGCGGACGGCATCGGCGCCCACGACAACTTCTTCGACCTCGGCGGGGACTCCCTGCTGGTCACCCGGTTCCACTTCCTGCTGGTCACCGCCTTCGACGTCGACCTGACGGTGCGGACGGTCTACCAGGCCCCTGATCTCGCGACGCTTGCGGCGGCCGTGGACCGGCTCCGCGCCGCGCGTCACCACGACCTGATCAGGGAAGCGCTCGAACTGGCCGAGAACGCGACCACGCCCGAGGAGGAGTCCGCATGAGCACGCGAACCGGGACGGACCACGTGCGCGGGCGCCGCGGCACGATCATCGACATCGCCCGGCGGCATGCCGAGGACACCCCGTCCCGCCCCGCCTACCTCTTCCTCGCCGACGGCGTGACCGAGTCGGCGAGCCACGACTTCGCCGGCGTCGACCGGCGGGCCAGGGCGATCGCCGCCGAGCTGACCGCCAGAGGGCTCCGGGGCGAGCGGGTGCTGATCGCCTACCCGTCGGGCATGGCGTACGTCGAGTCCTTCCTCGGCTGCCTGTACGCGGGCGCTGTCGCGGTGCCCTGCGACTCCGGGCGGGGGACCGCGGGCGCGGAGCGGCTGGCCGCCATCCGCGCGGACGCCGAGCCCGTCCTCGCGCTGCGCGACCCGGCAGGCGGCTCCGGGCAGCTGACCGGGCTGCCGGCACTGCACGTCGCGGACGTGCCCGACAGCGCGGCCGGGCACTGGCGGCATCCCGGAGTCGGGCAGGACGAGGTCGCGTTCCTCCAGTACACCTCGGGCTCCACCCGGACACCGAGCGGGGTGCGGGTCACCCACGCCAACGTCCTGGCCAACGAGCACGCCATCCAGGTCGCCTGCGGCAACGACCGGGACTCCCACTTCGTCGGCTGGCTTCCCCTGTTCCACGACATGGGCCTGATCGCCAACGTCCTCCAGCCGCTGTACCTGGGGTCACGGTCGGTGCTGATGCCACCGGAAGCGTTCGTCCGCTCTCCGCTCGCCTGGCTGCGGGCCGTCGAGCGCTACCGGGCGCGCGTGAGCGGCGGCCCCAACTTCGCCTACGAGCTGTGCCTGTCGCGGATCGGCGAGCGGGACCGCGCCGGGCTGGACCTGTCCGGCTGGACCGTCGCCTACAACGGCGCGGAGCCCGTCCGGCACGAGACGCTGCGCCGCTTCACCGAGGGCTTCCGCTCGGCCGGGTTCGCCCCGACCGCCCACTTCCCCTGCTACGGCCTGGCCGAGGCCACCCTGATCGTGACGTCGACGCCGACGGCCGAACCGCCCACCACGCTCCGCGCCGACCCGGCCGCGCTCCGCGCGGGCAAGCTCACCGGGGTCGCCGAGGACGAGCCGGGCGCCACGCTGGTCAGCTGCGGACCCGCCGTGCCGGGGACCGAGGTCGAGATCGTCGACCCGGTGACCCGCAGCCCGGTCCCCGCGGGCGGCATCGGCGAGGTCTGGCTGCGTGGAGACGGCGTCGCGGCCGGGTACTGGAACCGGCCCGCGGAGACCGAGGAGACCTTCGCCGCGCACCTCGCGGGCACGCGCGACCGGCCCTACCTGCGCACCGGTGATCTCGGGGCCCTCGTGGAGAACAGGCTCTACATCACCGGGCGGCGCAAGGACGTCATCGTCATCCGCGGCGAGAACCACCTCCCGCAGGACCTGGAGCACACGGCCGAGCGCGCGGCTCCGGCGCTGCGACCGTCCTGCGGGGCGGCCATCGCGGTGGACGTCGACGGCGTCGAGAGCGTGGTGCTGTGCCACGAACTCATCTCGCCCCAAGAGGAGCACGACCTCGACGCGATCGCCACGCGGGTGCGGCGCGCGGTGGCTGGCGCGCACGGCGTCGAGTGCAGGCACGTCGTGTTCGTCGCCAAGGGCGGTATCCCGAAGACCACGAGCGGGAAGGTGCGCAGACAGCTCTGCCGCCTGCTGTACCTGAACGGCGAGCTCCCGGTGCTCCGCGTGGTCAGCGCCAGCCGGGCCGCCGCGCCGGACCTGCCCGACCTGGCGGAGATCGCCGCGCTCGACCCCGAAGCGCGCCGGGAGGAGCTGGCGGCCGCGCTCGGGCGGACCGCCGCGGCGCTGGCAAGCGACGCCGAGACGGCTCCGGGAGCGGACGAGCCCCTGGCGCGGTTCGGGCTCGACTCGCTGGGCGCGGTCGAGCTGCGGCACCTGGTGCAGCGGCGCTACGGGGTCGACCTCGGCGCCACCGCGCTCGCCGACCAGGCGAGCCCGGACGACCTCGCCACGCTGATCCTGTCCGCCGACAACCGCAAGTCCCCGGCCGCCCCCGAGATCGAGGGAGCGTCGCCGGACCACGGCCCGCTGCCGCTCACCGAGGGACAGCGCGCCCTGTGGTTCGAGCACGAGCTCGACCCCGCGGGCGCGGCCTACACCCTCTCGCGGGTTCTCCGGATCGAGGGGCCGCTCGACCCCGACGTCCTGAGCCGGGCGCTGGACGCGCTCGTCGCGCGGCACCCGGCGCTGCGGACCAGCTTCCCGGTGGACCAGGACGGCCCCCGCCGTCTGGTGAGCCCGACGGGGCCCCACCTCCAGTCGGTCGACGCGAGCGCGGACGCGGACGCGGAGCTGACCGCTCGCCTGCTCGAACTCGCGGAGCGGCCCTTCGACCTGTCCTCGGCGCCGCCGTTCGCGGCGACCCTGGTGCGCCGTGACGAGCGCACTCACCTGCTCGTGCTGGTCGCGCACCACCTCGTGATGGACCTGTGGTCGTTCCTGGTGGTGCTCGACGAGCTCCGCGCCTCGTGCGAGGCGCGGAGCACCCCGGTCCCGACGACATCGACCGGCCGCCGCGATCCGCACGAGACCGCGCTCGCCGAGACGGCGGACTACCTGCGCTCCCCGGCCCACGACCGGGACCGGGACTTCTGGCGCCGTGCGTTGGCGCAGGCCCCGTCCGCCCTCGAACTCCCCGCCGACCGCCCCCGGCCGCAGCACCGCGACTTCCGGGGCGCGACCGAGGGGTTCCGACTGCCCGCCGAGCTGGTGCGCGATCTCCGGGCCTTCGCGCGGCAGCGTTCCTGCACGCTGTTCACCGTCCTGCTCACCGCCTACCGGGCGCTGCTGCACCGCTACACCGGGCAGAGCGACCTGGTGCTGGGCACACTGCTGGCCGGACGGGACACCGCCGACCTCGCCGACGCGGTCGGCTACTTCATCCGCACCGTTCCGCTCCGCTCCCGGTGCGGGCGGGAGGACTCCTTCGACGCCCTGCTCGCCGACTCGGGGCGACTGCTGCGCGACGCCGTCGACCACGGCCGGTACCCGCTCCGCCACATGGTCGCCGAGCTGTCGCCGGACCGCGACGCAGGCCGCCCCACCCTGGTGCAGACCCAGTTCGTGCTCCAGCAGGAGTACGGCGAGCGCCGAGGCGGGACGTTCGGGCTGGCGCAGGGGTCCGAGGACCGGGTCGGCCTCGGCACGGCGACCATCACCCCCGTCGAGCTGCCCCGCCGCTGGTCGCAGCTCGACCTGAGCCTGAGCATGGCGCAGCTGGGCGACGGGCTGACCGGGTGCTGGGAGTACCGCACCGGCCTGTTCGACCGGGCCACGGTGGCCGGGATGTCCGGACACCTCGTCGAGCTGCTGCGCGCCCTGGTCCACGACCCGGCGCGCCTGGTGGACGCGATCCCGCTGCGGGACGCGGGCGAGGTCCCCGAGGCCGGGCCCGAGCGGGACCGGCCGGACCTCGGCGGACTCCACCGCGTGGCGGCCGAGGCCGCGCGCGCCCACCCCGACACGACTGCCGTGGTCGCGCCGGACGGCACGCTGAGCCACGTCGCCCTGCACCGGGCCGCGACCGGGGTCGCCGCCGGGCTGCGCGCCCTCGGCGCGCTACCGGGCGAGCCGGTCGCGGTGCTGCACCAGCGCGGGGTCGCGCTGCCGATCGCCTACCTCGGGGTGCTGCACGCCGGGTGCGCGGTGCTTCCGCTCGACCCGGACGACCCGGCGCCGCGCCGCGCGGTGCTCCTGGCGGATAGCGGGACGCGGTTCCTGCTCACCGGGGACGACGTGCCGGACGACGGAGTCGACCTGCCCGTCCGGCGTCTGGACACCGCCGCGCTGGCCCGACGGCCCGGTCGCGGCCGCTCCACGCCGGTGCACCCCGAGCAGCCCGCGTACCTGCTCTACACGTCGGGGTCGACCGGCGTCCCGAAGGGTGTGCTGGTGCCGCACCGCGGCATCGTCAACCGGCTGCGGTGGATGCAGGAGCACTACGGGCTCGCCCCTGGGGAGCGCGTGCTGCACAAGACCCCCGTCAGCTTCGACGTCTCCTGGTGGGAGCTGTGCTGGCCACTCATCGCCGGGGGGACCGTGGTGCTCGCGCCACCCGGACTGCACCGCGACCCGAGCGGGCTGGCGGCGTTCATCACGCGCGTCGCGGTCGGCACCGCCCACTTCGTGCCGAGCGCGCTCACGCCGTTCCTCGCCGAGTCGGCCCGCGCGGGCGCGGCGGCCTCGCCGCTGCGCAGGGTGCTGTGCAGCGGCGAGACGCTGCCCTCCACCACCAGGGACCGGTTCTTCCAGCTCTTCGACGCCGAGCTGCACAACCTCTACGGTCCCACCGAGGCCTCCGTCGACGTCACCGCGTGGCGCTGCTCGCCGTCCGAGGACGGGCCGGTGCCCATCGGACTGCCGATCAGCAACACCTCCGTCGCGGTGCTGGACCACCGGCTCCGCCCGGTGCCCCGCCCGATCGAGGGGGAGCTGTTCCTCGGCGGCGTCGGGCTCGCGACCTGCTACGCCGCGGACCCGGCCAAGACGGCGGCGGCGTTCGTGCCCGATCCCGGTGGGACGGGCGCCCGCCTGTACCGCACCGGCGACCGGGCGCGGCGCAGACCCGACGGCGCGCTGGTCTTCCGCGGTCGCGCCGACCAGCAGGTCAAGATCGGCGGACAGCGGGTCGAGCTGGGTGAGGTCGCCGAGGTGCTGCGCGCCCAGCCGGGGGTGACCGACGCGGCGGCTGTGGTGCGCGACGCCAGGCTGATCGGCTACGTCCGAGGACCGGACGCGCCCGCCCCCGCCGAACTGCGCGAGCGGCTGCGCCTGCTGGTGCCCGCCCGGTTGGTGCCCGCCCGGATCGTGCCGGTCGACGTGCTGCCGGTCACCCGGAGCGGCAAGCTGGACCACCACGCCCTGCCCGATCCGGGAACAGATCCGGAGACCGGTCCGGAGCGGTGGACGACTCGGGCGCGGACGCCCTCGGAGCGCGCGCTCGCCGACCTGTGGGCCACCTACCTGGGCAGGCCCGCCATCGACGTGGACACCGACTTTTTCTCCCTCGGAGGGGACTCGATCCTCGCGATCGCGGTCTCGTCGGCGGCACGGGAAGCCGGTGCGGGCTTCACGGTGGCCGAGTTGATGGCCCACCCGACCGTCGCGTCGCTGGCCGCGCACCTCGACGACCGACCGGACGCCAGGGACGTGGAGGCCGAGGCCCTGGCGCCGTTCGCGCTCCGCCCTGAGCTTGCGGGGCGCGGGGGACTGGCCGACGCGTACCCCGTCTCGATGGCCCAGCGAGCGCTGATCGCGCACGAGGGCGACAACCCCGCGTACGAGGTCTACGCGACCAGTGTCGTGGTCTCCGCCGCGCTGGAACCGTCCGCGCTGGCGCAGGCCGTCCGCCTCGTGCTCGCCCGCCACCCCTACCTGCGCTCCTCGTTCGACCTGACCGGTTCCGCCGAGCCGATGCAGCTCGTCTGGCACGACGTCCCCCGCCTGCCGCTGGAGGTGCTGGACCTGAGCGGTGACCCGGCCCCCGAGGAGCGGTTCTCCGCGTGGCTGGAGGCCGAGCGCAAGCGGCACTTCGACCTGGACCACGGCCCGCTGGCGAGGTTCACCGCGCATGACCTCGGCCCGGTGTTCCGCCTGACCACCAGCAGCTTCGGACTCGACGGCTGGTGCACCGCGCTGGTGCTCACGGAGGTGCTGCACGCGTACCGCGAGGCGAGCCGCGGCGCGACTTGGAGCCCGCCGCCGCTGCGGACCGGGTACGCCGACTTCGTCGCGCTGGAGCGGTCGGCGATCAGCTCGCCGGAGGACCGCGCGTTCTGGGCGGCGGAGCTGCGCGGCGCCCGACCGTCCACCCTGCCGCGGTGGGCGACCGGATCCACGACGCGGCAGCCGACCCTGCAGCAGCGCACCGTGCTGGAGGTCGACGACCACGTGCGGGACGCGCTCTCCGCGCTCGGGGTCGAGTTGGGCGTGGGGCTCAAGCACGTCCTGCTCGGCGTGCACCTGCGGGTGGTGAGCGCGGCGACCGGTGCGGAGGACGCCGTCACCGGCCTGGAGACCAACGGCAGGCCGGAGCGCCGGGACGGCGACCGCGTGGTCGGCGTGTTCAACAACATCCTCCCGCTGCGCGTCGGGGTGCCCGGTGACGCGAGCTGGGCCGACCTCGCCCGCGCCGCGTACGCCGCCGAGCGCCGGACCTCGCCGCACCGCCGCTACCCGCTGATCACCCTGAACCGGGAGTTCGGCGCGGGTGCGCTGTTCGACGTGCTCTTCGTCTTCACCCACTTCCACCTCTACCGGGAGCTGTCCGCGGCGGGCGGACCGGGGATCTCCGGGCTCCAAGCCCCCGACCAGACGTACGTGCCGCTGACCGCGCACTTCAACGTCGACGCGGAATCCGGCCGCCTCCGGCTGCTGCTGGAAGCGGACCCGGCCAAGGTGCCTGCCGAGCAGGTCGAGGAGTTCGGCGGGCTGTTCGCGGCGGCGCTCCGGGCTGCGGCGCGCCGACCGCACGAGGCCGCGTCGCGCTGGGCGGGGAGCGTCGGGGCATCCGGTGACCACGCGTCCGTTCCGGAACCCGGTCGGGAACCAGCCGTGCACGAGCTGGTGGAGGCGGCCGTGCACGGGGGGCCGGACCGGATCGCGCTGGTTGAGGACGGCAAGCACCTGAGCTACCGTGGCCTGTGGGCGGCGTCCGCGCGGCTCGCCGAGGCGCTCCAGGCGTTCCCCGTCGGTCCGGACACCGTCGTGGGGCTGTGGGCGGAGCGCGGCGTGGACTACGTCGTGGGGTTGCTGGCGATCCTGCGCGCGGGCGCGGCGCACCTGTCGATCGACCCGGAGACCCCGCAGGAGCGGGTGGCCGCCGTGCTCGCCGACGCGAGGGCGACCCTGCTCGTGCTGCCTCGAGGGGTTCCAGCGCCCGAGGGCGTCGCCTTCGGAGCCGTGCTGCGGACGAGCGCGGCCCCCGGCCCCGGTTCCGCGGGCGGGGTGCGCCGCCCGCGGCTGAGCGGCTCGAACCTGGCCTGCGTACTGGCCACGTCCGGTTCCACCGGGCGGCCGAAGCTGGTCGGCGTCCACCACTACGGGCTGGTCAACTACCTGCGCTGGTGCGTTTCCGCCTACGGGATCACCGAGGGGACCTCTGCCCCGGTGCACTCGTCGCCCGCGTTCGACCTCACCGTGACGAGCCTGCTCGCGCCGCTGACGGCCGGGGGCGTCGCGCACCTGCTGCCTGGAGCGGACGTCACGAACCTGGGCACGGCGCTGCTCTCCGGCCGCCACACCCTGGTCAAGATCACCCCGTCGCACCTGTTCGCGGTCGCCGGGCACCTCGCCGCGCGGGGCCGCGCGCTCGGCGGGCTCACCGTCGTGGTGGGCGGAGAGCGACTGGACGGCGGGCAGGTCGCCGCCGCGCGGGCGGTCATGCCGGACGCCTTGCTGTTCAACGAGTACGGCCCCACCGAGACCGTGGTGGGCTGCTCCGCGCACCGGGTGGGCGCTGTGGTGGAGGGGCCGGTGCCCATCGGCGAACCGATCACGGGCGCGTCGGCGGCGGTCCTGGACGCGCGGGACGGCCATCGGGGCGAGCTGGCTGTCGGCGGCGTCGGCGTCACCAGGGGCTACCTCGGCCTGCCGGGGGCCACCGCACTGGCGTTCGCGCCCGATCCGGAGCGGCCGGGCGCCCGGCGCTACCGCACCGGCGACCTGGTCCAGCGGCTGCCCGGTGGAGCGCTCGTCTTCCGAGGACGCGCCGACCGGCAGGTCAAGCTGCGCGGCCACCGCGTGGACCTCGGCGAGATCGAGCAGGCGCTGACCGCGCACCCCGCCGTGACCGGCGCCGCGGTCCTGCTCGGGAACGGCGCCGCGGGCAGCGCCCGCCTGATCGCTTACTGGTCCGGCACATCGCAGCCCTCGGAGCTGCGGGACTGGCTCCGGCGGCGGTTGCCCGCCCGCCTGGTCCCCGGCGACCTGCGCTGGTTGGCCGCCCTGCCGCTCACCGGCAGCGGAAAGGTCGACCACGCTGCGCTGGCCGCGCGGCCGGAGCACCGGGAGCGGCTGGTGGACCGGATCGAACTGCTGACCGACGAGGAAGCGGCCTGGCTCCTGCGGATGGCGCGCGGGCAGGCGGACCGGCCGCAGGAGCCAGGAGGCCGCGATGACCGAGCCTGACCCGCGCGTCGCGCGGTTGTCCGACACCAAGCAGGAGTTGCTGAACCTCTGGCTGGCCGACGGTCCCGCCGCGCGGTCCGCGCCGCGCACCGGCGCGGAGCGGATCGTCACCGGCATCTGGGGCGAGGTGCTCGACCTCGACGAGGTCGGCCTCGACGACGACTACTTCGCCCTGGGCGGGGACTCGGTGCACGCCATCGTGATCGTGGCGAAGCTGGAGGCCGCAGGGCTGCGGATCTCCGCCCAGGAGCTGTTCAGCCTGGGCACCGCGCGCGCCGTCGCGGAGCGGGCGGGCGCGGAACAGGCGGGCGTGGGGTGGCAGGGCGCCGAACGGGCGGTCGCGGGCCCGGTGGTCACCGACCACCCGCTCAGCCCGATGCAGGAGGGGATGCTCTACCACTCCGTCGGCGGCAGCAGCCCCGGCGCCTACGTGGTCCAGGCGTGCTGCTCGCTGACCGGGGACCTGGACCTCGACGCGTTCCGCGCGGCGTGGACCGCCGTGGTGGAGGCGACCCCCGCGCTGAGGGCCTCGTTCGACTGGGCCGACGGCGCCCGGCCGCACCAGGTGGTCGCCGAGGCTGCCGTGCCGGATGTCCAGGTCCTCGACTGGCGCGACCGCGACGACCGGGACACGGCGCTCGCCGACCACCTGGAGCAGGACCGCGACCGCGGCTTCGACCTCGGACGTGCCCCGCTGTTCCGGCTCACCCTGGTGCGCGAGTCCGACCGGACCCATCGGTGCGTGTGGACGCACCACCACCTCGTCCTGGACGGCTGGTCGCAGCAGTTGGTGCTCGCCGACGTCCTGGCCACCTACGGGGCGCTGGTCGCGGGCGTGGAACTCCACCTGCCCCGGCGTCCCGGCACGGCCGAGTACCTGGCCTGGCTGAACCGGCAGGACCGCGCCGCCGCCGACGAGTTCTGGAACCGGCAGTTCACCGGGCTGACGGGGGCGACCAGGATCGCGCGGCCGGGCTGCGTGCGGGGCCAGGTCGTCGCGCGCCGCGGTGGTGAGGTCGTGGTGAGCCTGCCCGAGGAGCGGACCGCGGAGCTGAGCGGGCTCTGCCGAGGCAACGGCCTCACCACGAGCACCGCCCTCTACGGGGCCTGGGCACTGCTGCTGTCGGAGCTGTGCGGCGGTGACGACGTCGTCTTCGGGGTCACGGTCTCCGGCCGTCCTCCGACCCTGCCAGGAGCGACCGAGCTGATCGGCGTGCTCATCAACACCTTGCCGCTGCGGGTGCGCTGCGCCACGAGCGGGCCCGCCCTGCCCTGGCTGCGCGAGCTGCAGGACCGCCTGGCCGCGATGCGCGAGCACGGGCACGTCCCGCTCTCCGGCATCACCCGCTCCGTCGGCCTGCACCACCGCGACACCCTGTTCGACACGATCGTCGTGGTCGAGAACTTCCCCGTGACGGCGACCGGGAACGGCGCGGGACCGCTGGTGATCGGGGACGTGCGCACCGTCGTCGACGAGGGCTACCCGCTGGTGCTGGAGGTGGTCCCCGGCGGCCAGTTGCTGCTCCGAGCCCGCCACGACCCGACCCGGCTCGACGCCGAGGAGGTCGCGGCCCTGCTCGACGCGCTCCTCGCCTGCCTCGGCGCGCTCATCGCCGACCCGGAGCAGTCGCCGTCCCGGTTGCGGACCCTGCTGGCGGGACACCTCCGGCAGCACCGGGAACGGACTTTCCACGCCCGCCAGGACACGGCGGCCAAGAAGCTGGCCACCGCGCGGCGGCAGGCCACGAGCACGCCCGGCCGAGCCGGGGTCGCGGACACGGAGGAGGACGCATGAGGTCGATCGTGGTCACCGGCGCGGCGGGCTTCGTGGGTGGACACCTGGTGCGGGCGGTGCGCGAGCGCTACCCGAGCGCGCAGGTGCGCGGTGTGGACCTGCGGCGTCCGGAGCACGGTGCGAGCGAGGCCGACGAGTTCCTGGTGGCCGACCTGCGCGGGCGCGAGCGCTGCGCGGAGGCGGTGGCGGGGGCGGACGTCGTCTTCGCACTGGCCGCCAACATGGGCGGGATCGGGTGGACGCACGCGGCGCCCGCCCAGATCCTGCACGACAACCTGCTCATCTCGGTCAACACCGTGGAGGCGTGCCGCCTGGCCGGGGTGCGCACGGTGGTCTACACCTCGTCGGCCTGCGTCTACCCGGAGTCCCTGCAGCGCAGCCCGGACAGCGCTCCGCTGCGCGAGACGCCGGTGTTCCCGGCCGAGCCGGACATGCAGTACGGCTGGGAGAAGCTGACGACCGAGATCCTGTGCGAGACGTACCGCCGCACCTACGGCATGGACGTCAAGGTGGCCCGGCTGCACGCGATCTACGGGCCGATGGGCGGCTACCGCGGGCTGCGCGCCAAGTCCCTGTCGATGCTCTGCGGCAAGGTCGCCGCGGTGCCGGGGGACCGGGGCGAGGTCGAGGTGTGGGGCGACGGCTCCCAGACCAGGTCCTACTGCTACGTCGACGACTGCGTCACGGGACTGCTCCGCCTCGCCGAGTCCGCTGTGGACCGTCCGGTGAACATCGGTTCCGAGGAGCGGGTCAGCATCGGCAATCTGGTGGCCAGGATCGCGAGGGTCGCGGGCAAGGAGATCACCCCGCGCTACCTGCCGGACAAGCCGGTCGGGCCGCTGGGGCGGGTGTCGGACAACGCGCTGTGCCGCGAGCTGCTGGGCTGGGAGCCCGGCACCACGCTCGACGAGGGGCTGCGCCACACCTACCGCTGGATCGAGGAGCAGGTCGCCGCGGAGCGCGCCGGAGAGCGGGTCGCCCGGTGAAGCGCGAGCGCAGCCGAACGGTTGCCGGGGTGCTCGACCTGACGCGGTTGCTGCTGGGGCACTTCCGGCGCTACCGCGACGCGCGGCTGCAGGACGTGGTCACCGCCGCGCTGCGCGAGGGCGAGGCGGGCCGTGGGTGGGTCATCAGCGTGCTGAACGGCAGCATCCGGGTGCGGCAGCGACTGGCCTACGCGCTGCGGTTGGAACCGCGCAGGTGGTGGACCAGGCTCACCTTCCCCGCGCGCGTCGCGACCGCCGGGGTCCCCGCCGCGTCGCTGTCCCTGCTGTGCCCGACCAGGAACCGCGTGGGCAACCTGTCCGAGTTCCTGCGCAGCGCCCACCGGACCGCCGCCGCGCCGGGGCGGGTCGAGGTGCTGTGCTACGTCGACGAGGACGACCCGGCCCTGCCCGAGTACCGGGAGCTGTTCGCCCACGCCGGGCGGCGCTTCGCCGGGTTCGCCCGGTGCGTCCTGCACGTCGGGCCCCCGATCGGGGTGGCCGCCGCGTGGAACCACCTGGCGGAGCGGGCCACCGGGGACTTCCTGATGATGGCCAACGACGACCAGCTCTACGTGGACCACGGCTGGGACGTCGCCCTCGACCAGCGGGCGGCCGAGCTGACGGCGCTGCACGAGGACGCCGTGCTCTGCCTGTACTTCGACGCCGCGCAGTACCCCGACGGCGGTCGGGACTTCCCGATCGTGAGCAGGCCCTGGTACGAGACCCTCGGCTACTTCGTGCCGACGATCTTCCAGCAGTGGGAGGTCGAACAGTGGGTCTTCGACCTCGCGGAGCGGTCGGGCAGGCTGTTCGCGGTGTCCGGGGTCTTCGTCGAGCACCGGCACTACCAGGACTACAAGGCCACGTTCGACCAGACCTACCAGCGGCACCGCATGACCAGGGACAAGTCCTTCGCCGACCACGCGCTGTTCCTGCGCACCGAACCGGAGCGGGTCGCCGAGACCGCCAAGCTCGCGGCCCGCGTGGCGCGAGGGCGTCCGGGGCCGGTGGGGTTGACCGGGCCCTCGGGCCACCGGGTGCGCGAGCGCTACCGCGCACTCATCGACGAGCTGCACGCCGCAGCGCGGCACGAGGCCGCGGCCCAGTGCGCCGAACTGGCCGTGTGCCAAGGGCTGTGGGCCTCGCCCCTGCACCGCCCGGTCGACTACCACGCCGACCTGCCGGTCGTGGCCGGGCGCGAGGCGGACGACCTGTGGTTCACCGCCCACCTCGCCGACCGGCGCCGGGCGATCGCCGACGAGCTGGGCGCGGCGTTCGCAAGCCCCGGCGGGGACGACGCGCACGGGGGAGCCGCAGCGCTGGTGCTCTACCGCGACGGCGCGTGGACCGCCGCCGCCTCGGCGGCGCCCGTCACCAGGGCGGCCCTCGACGACATCCCCGAGGCCCTGCTCCTCCCCGACGCGGTCGTCGAGCTGTGGGCCCTGCCCGCCTCGTCGCGCTCGGCACCCGCTTGCGGTCCCAGCAACGCGTTCCTGCGGGTCGAGTTCGGCGCGGTTGTCACGGCGGGCGTCGGGATCAGGATCGGCGACGACACCCGCTCCTTGCCCGAGGGCGGGTGCCTGGTCTTCGACGACGGGCTGGAGCGGGAGCGCTGGAACCGGGGTGAGGGCACGAGCGTCCTGCTGGGCTTCCGGGTGCCGCGTCCCGACGGTTCCACTCCCAGCCGACCGGTGCCGCGCCGCGCGGCCCAGGCGAGGCGGTGACCGGCATGTGCGGGATCTACGGCGTCTTCGGCGACGGTGGCCTGTCGCCCGCGGACGCGTCGGCGGCCGTGGAGGCGCTGCGCCCCAGGGGACCGGACGGAACCGGGGTGTGGGCGTCCCCGTCCGGGCGGGCCGTGCTCGGGCACACCCGGCTCGCCGTGGTCGACCCGGTGGGCAGCGCCCAGCCCATCGCGGACGGGGCTGGTGAAGCGGTGATCGTCGTCAACGGCGAGTTCTACGACCACCGGCGCGTTCGCCGCGACCTGGCGCGCACGGGGCACCCCTGCCGCACCGGCG
Source organism: Actinosynnema mirum DSM 43827 (assembly GCF_000023245.1). GTDB lineage: Bacteria > Actinomycetota > Actinomycetes > Mycobacteriales > Pseudonocardiaceae > Actinosynnema > Actinosynnema mirum. The sequence continues at coordinate 4,302,572 of NC_013093.1, read as the reverse complement.
GGGACAGCGAGATCGCCCTGCGGCTCTACCTCAGGGACGGGCACCGGGCCCTGCGCGAGCTGCGCGGCGAGTTCGCCTTCGCCCTCTGGGACGAGCGCAGGGGAGAGCTGTTCGCCGCGCGGGACCGGTTCGGCGTCAAGCCGCTGTTCTACGCCGAGCGGAACGGACGGCTGTACCTGTCTTCCGAGATCAAGGCGCTGCTGGCGTGCGGCGTCCCGGCGAGGTGGGACCTGGCCGCCTACGCCGCGCACCTGCAGGCGGCGCTGCCGCCGGATCGGACGCTGTTCGCCGGGGTGCGCCAGCTGCCACCGGGGTGCTACCTGGTGGCGGGCGGGGAGGGTGTGGCGGTCCACCGGTACTGGGACCTGGACTACCCGACCACCGAAGAGCTGGCGGAGACCGAACGCGGGGGAGCGGACGCCCTCGCCGGGCACGTGGCGCTGGTGCGCTCGGCCCTGGACGAGGCGGTGCGGCTGCGCACCGTCGCCGACGTGCCCCTGGCCAGCCACCTGAGCGGGGGCGTCGACTCGTCCGCGGTGGCCGCGCTCGCCGCGCGGCACGCCCCGATCACCGGTTTCACCGTCCAGTTCCCGGACTCCGCCCTGGACGAGAGCCCCATCGCGGCGCGCACCGCCACTCGGCTCGACCTGCCCCTGCGCCGGGTCGGGGTCGAGCCCGCAGACACCGCCGCCCACTTGGTGGCCACCCTGCGGGCCGGTGAGATGGTGCAGGAGAACTCGCACGGGGTGGCGCGGTTCCTGCACAGCGCCGCCATCCGCGCGGGCGGGTTCAAGGTCGCCCTGGCGGGCGAGGGCGGCGACGAGCTGTTCGCGGGCTACCCGCAGTCCCAGCGGGACCTGGCGCTCAGCCTGGACGCGGCCGCCCTGGAACGGGCCAGGGCCGGCTACCGCAAGCTCTCCGCCTTCGGCGCGCCGCGCCACCTCCGCAGCACGCTGGACCGGCTCGGCTTCCTGCCGGGCTGGCTCACCCAGCGGCACCTCGCCGTGGTCGTCCCCTCCCGCCCCCTGCTCCGCCGCGAGTTCGCCGACCTGCTGGACGGGACGGACTCCTGCGGCCCGCTCCTCGACCAGTCCCGCTCCCAGCTCGACGGCAGGCCGCCGCTGCACCAGTCCTCCTACCTCTTCGCGAAGGGCAGGCTGGCCAACTACCTGCTCGCGGCCGAGCGGCTGGACGCGGCCCACGCGGTGGAGGCGCGGCTTCCCTACCTCGACCACCACCTGTTCGCCACCGCGAGAGCCGCGGCCCTGTCCTGGTACGCGCCGGGGGGACGCGCCAAGCACGTGCTTCGTGAGGCCGTTCGCGACGAGCTGTCCGACGAGGTCTACGCGGGCGGCAAGCGCGGCTTCTTCGCCCCGCCCGCAGCGGCTGGCGACGGGCTGGTCGCACTCCTGCGCGGCCTCGTGGACGACTCGGCGATGCGGGACAACCCCATCTACGAACCGGCTGCCGTGCGCCGGTTCCTCGACGAGCTGGACGACCGGCCCGCCGAGCGGCAGGCGGACAGCGACCGCCTGCTGCACCTGGTGACGGCGACCAGCCTGCTCACCACCGAGTTCGGCATGACCGCCGACACCGGACCGACCCTCGGAGGCAGTCGTGGCTGAGCTGGACCGGGACCGGGTGCTCCTCGGCGCCTCGACCGCCGAGGAGGTCGAGCTGCGGCGGCGGATCGCCGCGTTGCCACCCGAGCGCCGCGCGCTGTTCGAGGAGGCGTTGAGCGCGGGGCTGGCCGAGAGCGGTCCACCCGGCCGCCCCGCGGTGGCGGGAGGGCCGGTGCGGCCGTCCTTCGGCCAGGAGCGGATGTGGGTGCTCAGCAGGCTGACCCCGGTGGCGTACAACTACGCCACCGCGGTGCGCCTGCGCGGCAGGTTCAACCCGGTCGCGTTGCGCGCCGCCGTCGACGCGGTGGCGCGCCGCCAGGAGTCGTTGCGCACCAGCCTGGTCCACGCCGGCGACGGCGGCCTGGTGTGCTCGGTCGCCGAGCGGGTCGCCGTGCCGCTCCGGATCGTGGACCTCGGGCCTGCCGGGGACGACGGGCTGCTCGAACGGCTCGTGACGGCCGAGATCGGCAGCCCCTTCGACTTGGCGCAGGGCCCGCTGCTGCGGTCTGCGGTGTTCCGGCTCGGCCCCGACGACCACTTAGTCCTGCTGACCGCGCACCACGTGATCACCGACGGCTGGTCCAACGGCGTGCTGGCGCAGGACCTGTCGCAGGGCTACCGAGACCTGGTCGCCGGACATCCGGTCCGGCTCCCCATGCCCGAACTCGGCTACCGCGATTTCGCCGCCTGGCAGCGGAACCGGGCCGAGGGGCCCCAGTCGCGGGAGCTGACCGACTTCTGGCGGGAGCGGCTCGTCGACCTGCCGCACACCGAGTTGCCCCTCGACCGCCCCCGGCCGGCCACCGGGCGGGGCGCTGGTGCGAACCACAGCCTGGTGCTCGGCCCCGACCTCGCGGCCGGTCTGGAGCGGCTGCGCCGGGAGAACGGCGGGTCGCTGCTCGTGCTCGTGCTGACCGCGCTCGCGGTGGTGCTGCGCGCGATGACCGGACAGGGCGACCTTGCGCTGGGCACGCTCGTTTCCGGGCGCTCCCGACCGGAGTTCCAGCGCCTCGTCGGCTACTTCGTCAACGTCGTCCTGCTGCGCCTGTCCGCCCCGGAGGGCGCGAGCTTCCGCGCCACCTGGGCCGGAGTCCGGGAGGCGGTGCGGGAGAGCCTGGCGCACCAGGAGCTGCCCTACGAGAAGCTCCTTGAGCTGCACCGCGAGTCCGGTCGGTCCGGGAACCCCATCCGGGTGCTCTGCGTCGCCCAGCAGGCGCGACCATCCCTCGAACTGCCGGGCCTGGACGTCGAGCAGCTCGAGGTCGAGCCCGGCGCCGCGCAGTACGACCTGCTGGTGGAAGTCGGCGAGGACGCGTCCGGCGTCCGGATCTCCTGCCAGTACGACGTCGACCTGTTCACCGGGGCAACGGTCCGGCAGCTCGCCGAGCACCTGCGCACCGTGCTGGTGGGCGCCGTCCAGGGCGCGGACCGGACGGGCGCCGAACTGCTCGCCGAGCCGAGCGGGCGCGCCGCGCCCACTGCGGCACCCCCGGCGGCGGAGAGCGTCTCCGCCCTGTTCGAGCAGCAGGCGCGCCGCACCCCCGACGCGGTTGCGCTCCACGACGGCCCGCACGCGGTCACCTACCGGGCGCTGGACCGGCGCGCGAACCAGCTCGCCGACCTGCTCGCCGAGCGCGGGGTGGCGCCGGGCGACCGGGTCGCCTGCTGCCTGCCCCGCTCGACGCACTCCGTGCTCGCCGCCCTCGCGGTGCTCAAGCTGGGGGCCGCGTACGTCGCCGTCGACCCTAGGCAGCCCGCGGAGCGGATCGGCGGCATCCTCGCCGACGCTCGGTCGAGGTGCGCGCTCACCACCGCCGAGTTCAGCGGGGTTGCCGCCGTGGCCGACGTTCCCCTGGTCGTGCTGGACGAGGTGGGCGGTGAGCTGGCGGGACGGTCCGCCCACTGGCGCTCCCGGCCCGTGCACCACGACTCGGTGGCCTACCTGGTCTACACCTCGGGGTCGACCGGTGCGCCCAAGGGGGTGCTCGGCACGCACCGCGGTCTGGTCAACCGGATCCGCTGGACGCAGCGCGCCTACCCGACCGGCGACGCGGAGGTCTGGGCGGCCAGGACCTCCCCCGGCTTCGTCGACGCCGTCTGGGAGATCTTCGGCCCGCTCCTGTCCGGTGTGCCGCTCGTGCTGGTGGGTGCGGCCGACACCGCCGACCCGGCCCGGCTGGTCGAGGTGCTCGCGACGTGGCGGGTGACCCGGCTGGTGGCCGTCCCGACGCTGCTGCGGATCATGCTGGAGGACCGGCCGGACCTGGAGCGCGACCTGCCGCTCCTGCTCACCTGGGTCAGCAGCGGCGAGGCGCTGACCACCGAGCTCGCGGAGCGGTTCCACCGCGGGCTGCCGGGACGGCGGCTGCTCAACCTGTACGGCAGCGCCGAGGTGGCCGCCGACGCGACCGCGTTCGAGGTGGCGCCCGGCTGCGCGAACCACCCCGCGGTCCCGATCGGCGCCCCGCTGGACGGGGTGGACGTCGAGGTGCTGACCCCGTCGGGCGTGCCCGCGCCCCCGCTGGGCGTCGGCGAACTGCACGTCGGGGGAGCCGGTCTCGCGCTCGGCTACCACTGCCGTCCGGCCGAGACCGCGGCCCGTTTCCTGCCCGCGCCCGGAGCGGACCGCGCGGGCAGGCGCCGGTTCCGCACCGGCGACCAGGTCCGCCGCCGGGTGGAGGGCGGCCTCGACTACCTCGGCAGGCTGGACTCGCAGGTGCAGATCCGGGGGCACCGGGTCGAGCCCGGCGAGGTGGAGGGCGTCCTGCGCGAACACCCGCGGGTCCGCGAGGCCGCGGTCACCGCGAGGGCGGACGCGATCGGCGACCTCTCGCTCGTCGCGTACGTGGTCACGGCGGACGACACCGGGCAGGCCGACGACCTGACCGCTTTCCTGAGGCGGCGGCTACCACCGTACGCCGTGCCCTCCGCCGTGGTCCGACTGCCCGAGCTGCCGCTCAACGCGAGCGGCAAGGTCGACCGCCCGCGCCTGCCCCACCCCGGCCCGGAGCGGGACAGGCCCGCGCCCGTCCGGCCGGGCACGCCGCTGGAAGCCGCAGTCCTCGACGTCTTCGAGGACGTCCTGCCCGTGGCTGCCCGCCCGCGCGCCTCCGACGACTTCTTCCTGCTTGGCGGCCACTCGCTGCTCGCCGCCCACGTGGCCGCCCTGCTGCGCGAGCGGCTCGGTGTCGAGGTCTCGCTGGGCGACCTCCTCGCCGCCCCGACGGCAGTCGGCCTCGCCACGCGCCTGGAGCACGCAGCCGCCCCGCCCGAGGCGCGGACGGCGTCCGGCCCGGCCGCGCGGATCGCGCCCGACCCTGCGGCGGCCCACGAGCCGTTCCCCCTCACCGAGGTCCAGCGGGCCTACCTGGTCGGCCGCGACGCGGAGTTCGACCTCGGCGAGGTCGCCACCCACGCCTACCTGGAGCTGAACGCGGCCGGACTCGACATCGACCGGTTCGAGACCGCGCTCAACGAGGTCATCGGGCGGCACCCGATGCTCCGCGCCGTGATGTCCCACGACGGCACCCAGCGAGTGCTGGAGTCGGTGCCCCGCTACCTGGTCGCGCACCAGGACCTGAGCCGGGACGACAGCTCCGCGCGACGGCGGCGACTGCTGCGCTGGCGCGAGGAGCTGTCGCACCAGGTGCTGCCCGCCGACCGGTGGCCGCTGTTCGACGTGCGGGTCTCCCGGCTGCCCGGCCGCGATGCGGTGGTGCACATCAGCGTCGACGCCCTGATCTGCGACGCCTACAGCTTCGGCCTGGTGATGACCGAGCTGGCCGACCGCTACGCCGGACGCGGCGGCGCGCACCCGCCGCTGGGCCTGACCTTCCGGGACTACGTGCTGGCGCAGGAGCGCCGACGCCGGGAGCCCGCCCACGAGAAGGCGCTGGCGTACTGGCGGGACCGGCTCGCCGAGCTGCCCGCCGGGCCGGAGCTGCCGATGGCCACGTCGCCGGAGCACGTGGACCGACCCCGGTTCGCCCGCCGCTCAGGACGGCTTGAGAAGAGCGACTGGTCGGCGCTGAAGGCCAGGGCTGCGGAACGCGGCCTGACCGCGTCCGCGCTCTTGCTGAACGCCTTCGTCGAGGTCGTGACCCGGTGGAGCAGGCGACCGCACTACAGCCTGGTGCTCACGGTGTTCCAGCGTGAATCGGCGCACCCCGAGGTCGGCGGCCTCGTCGGCGACTTCACCTCGCTGTCCGTGCTGGAGGTCGACCGCCGCACCAGGTCGACCTTCGCCGAGCACGCCCACGCGCTCCAGCGAAGGCTGTGGGACGACCTGGACCACGCGCAGGTCAGCGGCGTCGAGGTGATGCGCTGGTGGAACCGGGAGCGCGGCCTGCCACCGGGTGCGCTGACCCCGGTGGTGTTCACCTCGAACCTGCCGGTGGGCGGCGCGCCACGTCCCGAGGCGGCCGACTCGCCCTTCGGCGAGGTCGGCTTCGCCATCACCCAGACGCCGCAGGTGCACCTGGACCACCAGGTTGGCGAGCAGGGCGGTGCGCTGGTCTTCAACTGGGACTCGGTGGACGAGCTGTTCAGCCCTGGAGTGGTCGACGGCATGTTCGACGAGTACCGGCGCCTGCTCGGCGCGCTGGTCGAGGACGAGTCCGGGTGGACGGCCCCGCTGGAGGCGGCCCTGCCTGCCGCGCAGGCGGCCACGCGCGCCGGGGTCACCGTCGAGTCGGACGCCGCGCCGCCTCGCTGCCTGCACGAGGCCGTGCTCGCGGCGGCCGAGCGCCTGCCGGACCACGTGGCGGTGGTCGACGGCCTGACCCGGACGACCTACCGCGACCTCGTCGCGCGTGCCCACCGGGTCGCGCGCACGCTGCTTGCCCGGCCAGGCCCCCGGCAGACCCTGGTCGGGATCGCCATCCGCAAGAGCTGGCAGCAGGTGGCCGCCGCCCTGGGCGTGGTCGAGGCGGGGATGGCGTTCCTGCCGCTGGACGTCGACCTGCCGCCCGCGCGACTGCGGCACCTGGTGGAGCGCGGCGAGCTGCGCACCGTCCTCACCGCGGGCGAGGACGCGCGGCGGCTGCCGCTGCCGCCGGACGTCCTGGTGGTGGACCTGGACGACGACGCTGCCCTCGACCCGTCCACCGCCCCACCCCTGGTTCCCGTCGACCCCGCCGACCTGGCCTACGTCATCTTCACCTCCGGCTCCACCGGGACGCCCAAGGGCGTGATGATCGACCACCGCGGCGCGGCCAACACCGTCGACGCGGTCAACGGGCGGTTCGGCATCGGACCGGAGGACCGGGTGCTGGCGGTGTCCTCGCTCAGCTTCGACCTCGCCGTCTACGACCTGTTCGGGCTGCTCGCGGCCGGTGGCACGGTGGTGCTGCCCGAGCACGGGAAGCGGCGCGACCCGGCGCACTGGTCCGACCTGGTCCGGCGCGAGCGGATCACCGTCTGGAACTCGGTGCCTGCCCTGGCGGGGGTGCTCGCCGACCACGTGGAGCTGCTCGCTCCGGATGCCCTGGCCTCGTTGCGGCTGGTGATGCTCAGTGGCGACTGGATCCCCATCGCGCTGCCAGACCGGGTCCGCGCGCTCGCCGGGCGCGCGACCGTGCTCAGCCTGGGCGGCGCGACGGAGGGCTCCATCTGGTCGGTCTGGTACCCGATCGGCGAGGTGGACCCGGCGTGGCCCAGCGTCCCCTACGGGGTGGCCATGCCCGGTCAGTCCGCTCGCGTGCTCGACGAGGACCTGCGCCCGCGCCCGGACTGGGTCGTGGGGGAGCTCTTTCTCGGCGGCCAGGGCGTGGCGCTGGGCTACTGGCGCGACCGGGAGCAGACCGACCACCGCTTCCCCACCGACCCCGACACCGGCGGACGGCTCTACCGGACCGGCGACCTGGCCCGCCACCTGCCCGACGGCAACCTGGAGTTCCTCGGGCGCGAGGACGGCCAGGTCAAGGTCAACGGCTACCGCGTCGAGCTGGGCGAGGTGGAGACGGCTGTGCAGCGACTGCCCGGCGTGCAGGCCGCCGCTGTCGTCGCCGCGGGCGAGCCGGGCGCGGATCGGCGACTCGTGGCTTTCTACGTGCCGGAACCGGGCTTCGAGCCCGACCCCGTCGGGCTGCGCCCGCGGCTCGGGGAAGCGCTGCCGGGCTACCTGGTGCCTGCCCTGTTCCGACCGCTGGACCGGATCCCCCTGACCCCCAACGGGAAGGTCGACCGGTCCGCCCTGCAGGAGCGCGTCGCGGACCGGGGCAGGCCCGCACCGGCCGCGCGCCCCGCGACCCCCGCGCGCGGGACCCGGTTGCACGAGGGCATCGGCGCGATCTGGGCGGAGCTCCTGTCCGTGCCCGAGGTCCGGCCGCAGGACGACTTCTTCGCCCTCGGCGGCACCTCGCTCCAGGCGATCCGGCTGGTCGCGAAGGTCCGCGAGCAGCTCGGCCTCCGGATTCGGCTGAACCAGCTGTTCGAGAACCCCACGCCCGCCGCCCTCGCCGACGCGGTGACCGGTGCGCAGTCGGGCGAGGGCCCCGAACCGGGTGCTCTCCCCGCTCTCGCCCCGAGCCCCGGAGACCGGTACGAGCCCTTCCCCCTGACCGACATCCAGCACGCCTACTGGCTGGGCAGGCGGGCGGGCCTCGGGCTCGGAGGCGTCGCGACGCACGGCTACGTGGAGATGGACGTCGACGACCTGGACCTCGGCCGTCTCGAGCGGGCGCTGCGGGTGCTCGTAGACCGGCACGACGCGCTCCGGACCGTCGTGCGCCGGGACGGGACCCAGCAGGTCCTCAAGACCGTTCCCGGCTACCGGATCGAGACCGCCGACCTGCGCGCCCAGCCGTCCGAGGCGGCGGCGGAACGGCTCGCCGAGGTGCGCGCCGAGATGTCGCACCAGGTCCGGGACGCGGGCAGCTGGCCGCTGTTCGAGCTGCGCGCCCACCGCCTGGACGACCTCGTCACGCGGCTGCACCTGAGCATCGACCTGCTCATCGCAGACGCGCACAGCTCCCGCATCCTCACCGGTGAGCTGATGGCCGCCTACCAGGACCCGGCCGCCACGCTGCCCGAACCCGCCTGCACCTTCCGCGACTACGTCGTGGCGGTGGCGGAGCTGAAGCGGGGCTCCCAGCACCGCCAGGCCCTGGACTACTGGACCGGCAGGCTGGCCGAGCTGCCCCCTGCCCCTGGCCTGCCCCTGGCGCGCAGGCCGGAGGAGCTGACCGCCCCACGCTTCCACCGGGTGCACGCGGAGCTCCCGCAGGACCGGTGGCGCGCGGTCCGGGACTGGGCCGCGTCGACCGGGCTCACGCCGTCCGCGGTGCTCTGCACCGCCTTCAGCGAGGTCCTGGCGCGCTGGAGCGACAGCCCGCGCTTCACGGTGAACGTCACCACGTTCAACCGGCTGCCCCTGCACCCCGACGTCGACTCGCTGGTCGGGGACTTCACCACCACCACGCTGCTCGCCGTGGACGGCGCGCGCGGCGCCACGTTCGCGGCGCGGGCCAGGCACTTGCAGGAGCGGCTGTGGCAGGACCTGGAACACCGCCTGGTCAGCGGCGTGGACGTGCTCCGGATGCTGCGCCGCCGCCCCGACCGGAGGGACGAGGCGATGATGCCGGTGGTGTTCACCAGCACCCTGCTGCCCGGTGACGCGCTCCCCGGCGCGGGCGCCCCCGCCTGGCGTGCCAGGACCGTGCACGCGGTCAGCCAGACCCCGCAGGTGCTGCTCGACTGCCAGGTCGGCGAACAGGACGGCACGTTGCTGTGCGCCTGGGACTTCGTCGCCGAGGCGTTCCCGCCAGGACTGGTGGAAAGCATGTTCGACGCGTTCACCACGGTGCTCGACGCCCTCGTCGAGACGGCCGTGCGAACTGGAGGTGACCTGGAATGAGCATGGCTGATCGCGGGTTGTCGCTGCTCCCCGCCGAGCAGCGGGAGCTGCTGCGCGGCATGAACGGGCTGACCGGCGAGGTCCCGCCGGGAACGGTCGTGGACGCCGTGGTCGCCTTGGCGGCCGAGCGCGGCTCGGCCCCCGCCGCGCGGGAATCGGCGCGGGAGTTGGCCCGCGCCGACCTGCTCGCGGCGGCCGACCGCCTGGCCGCCGCCCTGCTGGAGCGGAACGTGACGGCCGGTCAGCGGGTGGCCCTGTGCGTGGAACCGGGCGTCGACCAGCTCGTCGGGGTGCTCGGCGTCCTCCGTGCTGGCGCGGTGGTGCTGCCCGTCGACCCTGCGGCCGGGCACGTCCTCCGCTGGCGGGCGGTCGAGCGGGCCGACGTGGCCGTCCTGGTCTCCCAGCGCTCACTGCTCGACCAGCTGCGCTGGCCGGAGCGCTTCGACGTGCTCGCGGTCGACGACCTGCCGCAGGCGCGGACGCGGGCGACCTGCTCTGGGCGGAACGACGGCCACGACGTCGCGTTCGCCATCGGCGAGGCCGGAACCGCCCTGCGGCACCGGGACCTGCTCAACCTGGCCGCCGACCTGGCGGACCGGTTCGGCCTCGGCCAGGACGACCGCCTGGCGGCGTTCACCCCGGTGACCTCAGGGCGGGGCGCCCAGGAGACCGCGCTCGGCCTGCTGACCGGGATGACGCTGGTCTTCGGCGACGCCGCCGAGCTGCTGCGGCCCGCCATCTGGCCCGCTCTCCTGGAGCGGGAGCGGGTCACCGTGTGGCACGGCACGCCCTCCCACCTCGACCTGCTGGTCACCGAGATCGAGGACCGCGGCGAGCGCCTGCCCGAACGGCTGCGGCTCGTCCTGGTCAGCGGCGAGCGGCTCCCCTCGGACCTCGTCCAGCGGCTCCGCGACCTCGCGGACTCGGAGATCACCGTCGTGAACCTGTCCTCCGCCCAGCCCGACGGTCCCTGGGTCGCCTGCCACCCGATCGTCGGCGCGGCTCCGGTGACGCCGACGGCGCCGATCGGCAGGCCGCTGCGCAACCAGCGCGTCCACGTGCTCGCCGAGAACGGCGGCGACTGCCCCGTGTGGGTCACCGGGCAGGTGCACTACGGCGGACTGGTGGCCGAGCACCTCGACGGCCGGGACGACTCCGGCGCCACCCACCAGGAGACCGGCGAGATGCTGCTGCGCGCCGCCCAGTACGGGCGGGTGCTCCCGGACGGCGTCGTGGAGGTCGTGGGGGACGCCTCGGCGCAGCTGGTCGTCCACGGTCGGCGGTTGCACGTGCACGACACCGAGGTCGCCCTGTCCGCGATGCCCGAGGTGCGCGCGGCCGCGGTGGTGACGGTCGCGGACGGCTCCGAGTCCCTGGGCTTCGTGCGCCTGCGGGCGGAGGCCAGCGCGGCTGACCTGCTCGACCGGCTGCGCCGCAAGGTCTCGCCCTACCTGCTCCCCGCCCGGATCGAGGTCTTGGACCGGTTCCCGCTCACCGCGGACGGACGCGTGGACCGACCTGCGCTGGCCGCGACGCGCGCCCCGGCCGCGACCCGACCCGCGCGGTCCGGGACCGCGCCCGCGGGGGGAACCGGCGCGGAGCTGCTCGCCGCCGCCACCGCCATCGCGTGCCGCGTGCTCGGCGTGGACGAGATCGAGCCGGACGCGAACCTCCTCGAACTCGGCGCCACCTCGGTCGAGCTGGTGCGGCTGGCCACGCTCGCCGAGGACGAGCTGGGCATCGAGGTGGAGGTGGAGGAGCTGCTGGGCTTCCCCTCGATCTCGGTGCTGATCGGCCCGCACCTGTCCAGGATCGCCGAGCCGGCGCAACCGGAGCAGGTGCCCGAGCGCCCCCGTGACGAGACCGAGGACCTGCTCGTCGGGGTGGGGAGGAGGCAGGCATTCAAGGACGAGCGCACGGGCGTGCGGCACGAGCACGACCGGACGGCGGGCATCGGCCTCGGGGGGAGCGGCGACCCCAGGGCGCTCGCCCGCCGCAGCGAACGGCGCTTCTCACCCGCGCCGGTGGTCTTCGCCGACCTCGCGCTGCTGCTCGGCGCCCTGCGGTCGACCGACCTCGGCGGCGAGCGCAAGTTCTGGTACCCGTCCGCAGGCGACGCCTACCCCCTGGGCGCCTACCTGGAAGTCGCGCCGCATCGCGTGCAAGGGCTCGACGCGGGCATCTACTACGTGCACCCGGACCGGGCTGAGCTCGTGCCGGTCACCGAGGGTGGTCGGGTCCCCGCGACCGCCCACGCCGATCTCAACCGCGCCGCGCTGGACGAGTCGGCCTTCGTGATCCACCTCGTCAGCAGGATGAACGCGATCACCCCGCTCTACGGCGACCTGGCATGGGACTTCTCGGTGTTCGAGGCGGGGGCGATGACCCAGCTGCTGATGTCGGTCGCCGCGGAGACCGGCCTCGGGCTCTGCCCTGTTGGCACGCTGGACACCAGCGAGCTGCCCGAGCCGCTGCGGCTGCGGCCCCACGACCGGTTCGTGCACGCTCTGCTCGGCGGCATCCCGGCTCGGCGACCCGACGGCGACCGCTCCGGCCAGGGCGTCGGGACGTGGCTGTGACGGCGCGCGGCGGACCTCGGGCGGGTGGGCGGCGACGCGTGTCGGCCGACCCCGGCGACTGGGCGCGCCCGATCGGGCCGCCGGAGGGCGCCACCCTCCCGCTGCGCGTGGTCGCCACCGAACCGGGGGTGGACCTCGCCCGCTGGGCCGGTGACCAGGCGGACCGCGTGCGGTCCTGGCTCGACCTGCACGGCGCGGTGCTGCTCCGGGGCTTCGGCGTCGACCTCGACGGCTTCCCGGCGGTCGTCCAGGCGTTCGTCGGCGCGCCGAGCCCGTACGTGCAGCGCTCCTCACCGCGCACCGAGATCGGCAACCGGATCTACACCGCCACCGACCACCCCGCTGACCAGACCATCCTGATGCACTCCGAGAACTCCTATCAGCGGGACTTCCCCGGACGGCTGGTGTTCTGCTGCCTGCGTCCACCGGCGACAGGCGGCGCGACGCCGGTGGCGGACACCCGTCGGGTGCTCGCCAGGATCGCCCCCGACCTGGTGGCCCGGTTCGCCGAGCACGGCGTGCGCTACGTGCGCAACTACGGCACCGGTCTGGGCATGTCCTGGCAGGAGGCGTTCCAGACCGGGAAGCGCGCCCACGTCGAGCAGTACTGCCGGGAGCAGGACGTCGACTTCGAGTGGACCGGTCCGGACCGGCTGCGCACCAGCCAGGTCCGGCCCGCGCTCGCGGCGCACCCCCGCACCGGCGAGCCGGTGTGGTTCAACCACTCCGTTTTCTTCCACCCCGGCAGCCTGCCCGAGCAGGTGCGCGCCCAGGTCGGCAGGCGGCTCACCGACGACGACCTGCCTGCCACCACCTGCTTCGGGGACGGCTCGCCCATCCCCGAGGACGCGCTGAGGCGCCTGCGGGCGGCCTACGAGGCCGAGCGGGTCTCGGTGCCCTGGGAGCCCGGCGACGTCCTGGTGGTGGACAACCTGCTGGCCGCGCACGGCCGGGAGCCCTACACGGGCGAGCGCCGGGTCGTGGTCGGCATGGGCGACCCGCTCACCTGGGACGCGGTGCGGTGGAACGCACCGGTGCCCCCGTGAACGCCCCACCTCCTGCTGCCTGACCTGGGCGCGCACCACCCCGGAAACCCCTTCCACCACACGATCACAGGAGCTGCACCGTGACCAATCCCGTGGACGACACCACCGACGACCGCACCTTCCACGTCGTCGTGAACGACGAGGAGCAGTACTCGATCTGGCCCGCCGACCAGGACCTCCCCGCCGGCTGGACCGCCGAGGGCAAGTCCGGCAGCCGCGAGGAGTGCCTGGCCCACGTCGACGAGGTGTGGACCGACATGCGGCCGCTGAGCCTGCGGCGATTCATGGACGAGCACCAGGGGGGACTGACCGACGAGATCGTGGAGGACCCGTACGAGGGCGTCCCGACCCTGGTGGAGCGGCTCTCCGCCGGGCAGCACGCGGTCGAGGTCTCGCTGCGCCCGGAGCGCACGGCCGCCGCTCTCGGCGAGGCGGTCGAGCGCGGGTTCGTCTTCGTCAAGTTCACCGGCACCGACGGCGGCACCGAGCTGGGGGTGGAGCTGGTCCCCGAGGACTGCGCGCTCTCCGGCGCGGACTTCGCCTCGGCGACCGGGGAGATCCGCCTGAGCGGGGTGCTGGAACTGGACTTCACCCCGGTCACCTGCACCGCCTCGATCGACCTGTCCACCCTGGCCGGGCACGGGACCCTGGCCGTTCGTGGGGCATGACCACGAGCGGAGCGCGATCGAGGGAGGCCCGATGACGCTCGTGTCCGAGGTGCACGTGTTCGCGCGGCTCGTCGCGCCGGGCCTTGGCGATCTCGTCCAGCGCAACATCGGGCTGGCCCTGCTGCGCCGGGCCTACCCGGAGGCGCGCATCACCGTGGTGACGGGACGCGGTGTGGCGACCCGGTTCGCGGAGTTCTTCGAGCGGCACAGTCACGCCGCGGCCGTACTGCCCTGCCCCGATCCGGGGGAGGCGGACGCGGATGACCGGGCGCGCTTCCTCGACGACCTCGCCGGGCTGGGAGCCCAGGTGTGTTTCGTCGACCCGGACAGCAGGGGGCTGGGCGCGAAGGAGGCCAGGCGGGCCGGGATCCCGGTCCGCTACGGCCTGCCCGGGCCCGACGTGGGGGAGGGCGACCTCACACACCCGCTCCGGTTGCCCTCTCCGCTGTTCGGCGGGGCCGACCTGTTCGACCACGCCACGGCGCTCGCGAAGGCGCTCGGCCTGCCGGGGAGGCTCCGCGCGCACGAGGTGGTGCCCGCGTTCCCGCGCAGCGCCACACCGCCGCGGGCACTCGTCGCGGGCTCGCCGGGGGTCGCCTTCCACCCCGGCGGCGCACCCCAGTGGAACCGGCGCTGGCCGCTCGACAAGTACGCCGAGCTGTGCCTGCTCGTGGCCCGGCGCACCGGGGCCACCTGCTACCTGCTCGGCGGACAGGCGGAGCGCCCCGACCTGCTCCGCCTGGCCGCGGCGGTCACGGCGTCGCAGCCGAGGGCGCGGGTCGAGGTGGTCGCGGGTGGCAGCCTCGACGAGGCGGCGAACCTGCTGGCCGAGGTGGACCTGCTGGTCGGGAACGACTCGTCGCTGGCACACGTGGCCGCCGCCGTGGGCACCCCGACCGTGGTCGTCTACGGCCCCACCGGAACCGAGTTCCTCTGGGCGCGGGTGTACCAGGGGCACACCGGGGTCTCCCTGCGCTACCCCTGCCAGTCGGTCACCAACCCGGCGGACGACCTCTCCGGCCGGACCTGCGCCCACCACTGCTCCACCCCCTACACGTCACCGGACGGGACCTATCCGAAGTGCCTGAGCGACCTCACCGTCGAGCGGGTCTGGGACGTGGTGGCCCGGCGGCTCGGCGAGCCCCGAGAACGCAGAATCGAGGTCCTACCGTGAACAGCGGCCCCCCCGACTCGGTCCGCACCATCCTGGCGGTCAACTTCAACCACGACGGCGCGGCCGTCCTGCTCCACGAGGGTGCGGTGGCGGGCTTCGTCACCACGGAGCGGCTCTCCAGGCTCAAGAAGCACCCTGGCCTGCGGGAGGTCGACCTGGTCGAACTGCTCGACCAGGCGGGGCTCTCGCTGTCCGACGTGGACCACGTGCTGCTGTGCAACCTGCACAACATGGACTCGCCGGACGTGGCGCTGCTGCACGGGTCCGACCTCAAGGAGACCTGGTTCGAGTTCTGGGTGGACCAGCGCAACGCGCGGGTCGGCATCGGCGGCAGGCTGATCCCGTGCACGGTCAACCCGGAGCACCACCTGCTGCACGCCGCCGCGAGCTTCTACACCTCGCCGTTCGACACCGCGGTGTCGGTGGCCATCGACCCCGTCGGCTGCCGCGCCTACCTGGGGCGGGACAACCGGCTTCGGCCGGTGCGCGCCGACTTCGACAGCTGGTTCATCGCCAACGTCGGCTACACCTACGCGGCCGAGGCGATGTTCGGCTCCAGCCTCGTCGGCGCGGGAAAGGTCATGGGGCTGGCGCCGTACGGCGCGACCGGTGAACCGGATGGGGTCGACCTCACCGGGATCACCCGGTTCGAGGAGCTGGTCGCCCTGGCGGACCGCGACCCCGTGCCGATCGAGGTCGGTGGCCGGAAGCTCAACGCACGCCTGGCGCACTACGTCCAGCGCGGCCTGGACATCCAGCTGGTGGAGCTGTTCGCGCAGCTTGGCCCGATCGCCGCGCGGGCAGGCATCGCGCCGAACCTGTGCCTGTCCGGCGGCACCTCGCTGAACGTGATCGGCACGGAGCCCGCGTTCGCCGCCTCGGAGTTCGAGCGGATCCACTTTCACCCCGCCTGCGGCGACGACGGGACCGCGCTCGGCGCCGCCCTCTGGTACTGGCACCACGTCCTCGGCCACCCGAGGCGGACGCACTCGAACGCCGAGCTGATGTACTCGGTCCGGGAGTACCCGGAGCACGTCGTGCGCCGCGCGCTGGACGAGCACCGCGACCGGCTGTCGGTGGAGGTCGTCGACGACCGCGCGGCCCGCGCGGCGGAGCTGATCGCCGGTGGCGCGGTCGTCGGCTGGTTCGACGGCGCATCGGAGATCGGGCCCCGCGCCCTCGGGCACCGCAGCATCCTGGCCGACCCGCGCAGCCCCACCATGCGGGACCGGCTCAACTCGGAGATCAAGCTGCGGGAGCACTTCCGCCCGTTCGCGCCGTCGGTGCGCGGCGAGCGCGCCGCCGAGTGGTTCGGCCTGTCCGACAGCCCGTTCATGCTCCGCGCCGCCCCGGTGCTCAAACCAGGCGTGCCCGCGGTGACGCACGTGGACGGGACCGCGCGCCTGCAGACGGTGCGTCGGGAGGACAACCCCGCCTACTACGACCTGCTCCGCGCCTTCGAGGACCGCACCGGGGTGCCCATGGTGCTGAACACGAGTCTGAACACCAAGGGCGAGCCGATCGTCGAGACCCCGCGCGACGCCGTGCGGACCTTCCTGGACGCGCGCCTGGACCACCTCGTCCTGCCGAACGCGGTCGTCAGCCACCGGGGCGCCCCGTGATCGACGTCGAGGGGCGGGTGAGCGCGTCATGAGCGGCGATCTGCTCGGCCTGCTGTCCGGGATCAGGGGGCTGCGGGTGCTGGTCGTCGGCGACGCGATCGTGGACAGGTACCTCACGGGCACCCCGATCGGGCTGTCCAGGGAGGCCCCGGTCCCCGTGCTCGACCTGACCGGCGATCACGACCAGTGCGGCGGCGCGGCGAACGTGGCGGCCAACCTCCGCGCGCTCGGCGCCGATCCGACCCTGCTCGCGGTGGTCGGCGCCGATCCCGCCGGGCGGCGGTTGCACGCGGCCATGGCCGCCGCCGGGGTCGGCGCCGATCACCTGGTGGTCGACGAGAGTCGGTCGACGGTGGTCAAGCGCCGAGTGCTGGCCCGCGAGCAGATGCTGCTGCGGCTGGACGAGGGCAGCAGGGAGCGGATCGCCTCGGCCACGGCCGCCGAGCTGGCTCGGCGGTTGGCCGACCAGCTCCGCCGGTGCGACGTGGTGATCGCCTGCGACTACGGCTACGGCACGTTCACCGGCCCCGTCGTCGCGACGCTGGCCCACTCCGCCGGGCGCCCGCTGTTCGTCGTGGACTCCAGGGCTCCCGGCCGCTTCCGGTCGCTTCGCCCGGACGTGGTCAAGCCGAACTACGCCGAGGCCGCCGCGCTCCTTGGCGAGCCCTCGCTGGACACCTCCGGCGACCGGGTGGGCCAGGTCGTGGAGCACCGAGCCCGCCTGCTGGAGCGCACCGGTGCCGGACTCGTCGCGGTCACCCTGGACCGGGACGGCGCCGTGGTGCTGCAAGCGGGCAGGCCGAGCCTGCGGACCTGCGCGACCGTTCGCGAAGCCGAGACGACCGTCGGCGCGGGGGACACCTTCACCGCCGCGTTCGCGCTGGCGCTGGCCTCGGGAGCCGAACCCGCCTCCTCCGCCGAGTTCGCCTCCGCGGCCGCGGGAACCGTGGTGCGCAAACCGGGAACGGCGATCTGCGACCCGGCGGAGCTGCGGCGGAGGCTGGGTGGCACCGGCAAGATCCTGCCGGGCGACGAGCTGCCCTCGTGGCTGACCGACGTCGCGGGCCGCGGCTGTCAGGTCGTGTTCACCAACGGCTGCTTCGACATCCTGCACGACGGCCACGTCTCCCTGCTCAGCCGCGCGAAGGGCCTCGGCGAGCTGCTCGTCGTGGGGGTGAACGCCGACGAGAGCGTCCGCAGGCTCAAGGGCCCGTCCCGGCCGGTGGTCCCACTGGGCGAGCGGATGCGGGTCCTGGCCGCGCTGGGGTGCGTCGACGTCGTGGTCCCGTTCCACGCCGACAGCCCCGTGGAGCTGATCGAGCGGCTGCGACCGGACGTCTACGCCAAGGGCGACGACTACACCCTCCAGGACCTGCCGGAGGCCTCGCTCGTCGAGCGGCTCGGCGGTCGCGTCGAGCTGCTGCGCACGGTCGACGGCCGATCCACCACCAAGATCATTCGAGACATCCACGCGCTGTCGGGCGAGAGGCGATGAGCCCGCTCGGGACGGGAAAGGGGCACGGACTGATGGAGACGACGACGGTAACCGGGCGAGCGGAGCGTGCGCGGCAGCGCTACTCCGACCTCATTACCGCCTTGCTCGCGGATGGCGACGAGGCCGCCGCGCGGGCCTGCGCGGAGCTTGCCGTCGCCCAAGGCGTCTGGCGCCACCCGGACCAGCGCCCGACCCACTACGTGCCTTCGCTGCCACCGATCCCGGTGTACGACCCGGCGCGCTACTGGTTCACCGACTACCTGCGCGAGAGCTACCCCCGCATCCGCGCCGAGCTGGACTCGGTCACCGACCCGGCCGTGCGCGGCTTCCTGCCGGTGGAGGAGTCGCTGCTCGGCGAAGGCCGGTGGGACCAGGTGACCTTCTACGACACGGGGCAGCGCTTCGACGACGCCTGCGCCCGGTTCCCGGTCACCGCCGGCGTGATCGAGGGCATCCCCGAAGCCAGCAGCGGCGGGCCGGGGGTGGTCACGCTCTCCTGGCTTCACCCCGGAACGCACATCCTCCCGCACTGCGGCGGTTCCAACGCCCGGCAGCGGGTCCACCTCGGGCTCGTCGTCCCGGAAGGGCCCCGGATGCGGGTCGGCGACCAGGTCCTGCGCTGGAAGGAGGGCGACTGCCTGGTCTTCGACGACTCCTTCGAGCACGAGGTGTGGCACGAGGGCAGCGAGCCCAGGGTCGTGCTGCTCATGGACGTCTCGCACGCCGACCTGGACGACAGCGTCCGGGACTGGATCCTCTCCGCCCGATCCGCGTTCAACGAGCGCATCCGCGCGTACATGGAGGAACGCGGCATCGCCCGCGCCGAGATGGTCGACGGCGTGCTCCAGCTCGTCGCGGACGGCGGCGCCACCAGCCTCTTCACCCGGCACCTGCGCGAGGTCGACGCGTCGGCGGTTGAGCTCAGGGACGGGAAGGTCAGCTACGAGTGACCACTCCCACCGCCACCGCCACCAGCGCGGACCGGTCGTCCCGGTCCGGCTGGTCGCAGCTCGCCGCCCTGCTGCGCCTCGGTCCAGGGCTGCGGCTCGCCCTGCCCGGCCTGCTGGTGCTGGACCTGCTGTCCTACACCACCGTCCTGGTCCAACCCCAGGCGGTGAAGTGGCTGCTCGACTCGGTGTCGACCGGCGCCGACTTCACCCCCGCGCTGCTGCTGCTCGCTGCGGTGTCCGCGTGCTCCACGACCCTGGTCGTGGTGAGCAGCCACCAGATGGGCAAGCTCGGGCAGCGCGTGGTGCTCGGCGCGCGGTCGGGCATGATCGGTGCGCTGCTGCGGGCCCGCGTCACCACCGTGCTGCGCATGCCGGTCGGCGACGTGCTCTCCAGGGTGGGCAGTGACACCACCCTGCTCCAGCAAACGCTGTCCGAAGCGCTGGTCCGCGGCGCGGTCGCCCCCTTCGTCCTGCTCGCGACCGTCGTGCTGATGGCGCTGACCGACCTGACGATGGTGCTCGTCCTGCTGGCCGTCGTGGTGGTGGGCGTCGGTGTGGAGCGGCTGGTCCTGCGCGGGCTCTCCAGGGCGACCGAGGCCGGCCAGGCACGCGTCGGCGACATGCTCAGTGGGCTGCAGCGGGTCCTCGTCGCCTTCCGCACCGTCAAGGCGTTCGGCGCCGAGGAGCGCGAGGCGGACCGGGTCGTCGGGCAGGCGGAGGCGGCCTACCGGCAGGCGGTGCGGGCGGCGGGCTGGAAAGCGGTCATCGACGGCACCGGCTGGGGTCTCGTCGAGATCATGTTCCTCGCCTCGCTCGGCATGGGCGCCGCGAAGATCTCGTCAGGCGAGATGTCGGTCAGCGACCTCGTCGCGTTCATGCTCTACGTCACCACCCTGCGCACGCCGGTGGCGGTGCTCACGAACGCCGCGAGCGCCGTCACGACGGGCCTGGCCGCGCTGGCGCGGGTGGAGGAGATCCGGACCATCCCCGCCGAGCAGGACGACCACCACCCGGCGGATCCGCGGCCGCCCGTCCCCGCCGACGACCGCACCTCGCTCGGGATCGTGCTCGACCAGGTCTGGGCGGGGTACGGGGACCAGCCGGTGCTCAAAGGCGTCTCGCTGAGCCTCCCGCGCGGGCTGACCGTGCTCACCGGCCCGTCGGGGATCGGCAAGACCACGGTCCTGAACCTGGTCGAGCGGTTCCTGGAGGTCCAGCGGGGACGTCTGCTGCTCGACGGGGTCGACATCACCGCGCTGCGCCGGGACGAGCTCCGAGGCCGCCTGGCCTACGTCGAGCAAGACGCGCCCCTGCTCGGTGCGAACATCCGCGAGTCCGTCCGCTACGGCGCGCACCGCGCGGACGACGCCGAGCTGATCGCCGCCCTGGACTCGGTGGGGCTCGGCGACTGGGTCAGATCCCTGCCCGACGGCCTGGAGACCGCCATCGGGGAACGCGCCGTCGCGATCTCCGGCGGGCAGCGGCAGCGGCTCGCGGTGGCCAGGGCCCTGTTGCGCCGTGCCGACGTGCTCCTGCTCGACGAGGCCACCTCACAGCTCGACGCGGACAACGAGCAGACGCTGCTGCGCACTCTGGTCGACCAGTCCAGGGCCCGCACCGTGCTGCTGGTCAGCCACCGCGTGTCCGCAGCCGCCCAGGCGGACCTGGTGGTCCTGCTCGACGAGAACGGGGTCAGGGCCGTGGGACGACACGCAGATCTGCTGCGCTCGGACGCGCTCTACCACCGGCTGGCGACGACGGGCGCGGCATCACCGGTGGAGGGGACACCCGCGCACGGGGACTGGCACGACGGCGAACACACCGATTCGAGGAGTTCTCATGGCAGTTGAGCAGCGGAAGGGCGACGCGCTGATCGAGGCGTGCCGCACCGGCGACAGCCGGGCGGTTCGGGAGCTGGCGCCGACGCCCGAGGACCTCGCGGCGCGGGACGAGCACGGGTGGAGCCCCCTGGACTGGGCGGCGGGCGGCGGTGACCCGGTGACCACCTCCGTCCTCCTCGACGCGGGAGCCGACCCGACGGCCGTCACCGGGGACGGGCGGACGCCCTACGAGATCGCCCTGGCCGCAGGGCGCCGGGAGGTGGCCGGGATGTTGCGCGAGCACGCCGGGCAGCAGCCAGGCGGCTGGGCGCCCTACTGCCGCGCATACCCGCTCAGCGCGCTGCGCGCCTACCGGGGATGGCCCTCGGAGGCGGAGAAGAGCGCGCGGGGCGGGCCACCGGACGGGGAAGCCATCGGCTACGTGCACGACGACTTCACCGTCACCACCTCGATGTGGCCCGGCGAGGACGTGCTCCTGGCGGAGGTCACCCCCGAGTGGAAGCGCTTCTGCTCGCGGGAGCTGGGCTTCGCGGTCCCCGACGACCTCGACCTCATCCCGGCCGCGAGCGGGCGCACCGACGAGCGGGAGGCGCGATGACCACCTCGACGAGTCAGGGGCCGAGCGCTTCCAGCGCGATCGGTGCGCGCGCCTACCTGGTGCAGATGGCGCGCCGCCACTACACCGGTCTGATCGACGCCTGGCACTACGCGGGCGACGCCGAGAAGGCGATGGCGTGCGCGGAAGCGGCGGTTCGGCAGGGCGTCTGGGAGCACCCGCTGCAGCGGGCCAGGGAGTACGTCCCAGGGCTCACCGCGCAGCCGCTGCATGACCCCGGGCAGTTCTGGTTCACCTCCTACCTGGAGGAGGGCTACCCGCAGATCCGGGCGGAGATCGAGCAGGTGATCGGCGCCGCGCTCGACCCGGTCGTGCCCACCACCGACGACGCGGGCCTGATCCGCAAGGGGGACTGGAAGCAGGCGTACCTGTACCGGGACGGCCGCTTCCAGGCCCGGAACTGCGCGCGGTTCCCCGTCACCATGGGGATCCTGGAGAAGATCCCGGACGTCACGGTGCTCAGCCCAGGGGTGATCTCGGTGTCCAGGATCTCGCCCGGCACGCACATCATGCCGCACTGCGGAGCCACGAACGCGCTGCTCCGCATCCACCTGCCGATCAAGGTCCCCGCCGGGGTCGGAATCCGGGTCGGTGACCGGGAGACGCGGTGGGAGGAGGGTAAGTGCCTGGTCTTCGACGACTCCTTCGAGCACGAGGTGTGGCACCGGGGCAGCGAGGACCGGGTCGTGCTGATCGTCGACGTGCTGCACCCCGAGCTGAAGGGCGACCACCGGGAGCGCCTGCTGCGGCACCGGCACAACTTCGAGGAGCAGATCCTCTCCTTCATGCGTGACCGCGGCCTGCGGCAGGTGCGCGTCCAGGACGGCGAGGTCCAGCTCACCCCGGACGACTCCGTCCGTCAGCTGGTCGAGACCTACCTTTCGGACACCGGCATCACCGGGGTCGAGCTGGACGGCGACGGGGTGCGGTGGGAACGCCGGGACTGAGCGCCGGGACCGCGAGGGCGGCGGTCCCGGCCCCGACTCGACTGTCAGGTCGCGACGAAGGAGGAACGGCATGAACTCGTTGTCCGACGCTGTGCTCGCGGGCGCCGGGGAGGAGGAGATCGAGCGCTCCCCGCTGCCGGGGGAGTACGTCGCCGCGCATCTGCGCGCGGAGGACGCCGCGATGTTCCAGGGCGTGGCGGACAAGGACGTGCGCAAGGCGCTGCACGTGGGTGCCGTGCCGATGCCCGAACTGGCGCCGGACGAGGTGGTCGTGGCGGTGATGGCCAGCTCGGTCAACTACAACACCGTGTGGTCGGCGATGTTCGAGCCGATTCCCACATTCCGCTTCCTGCGGCAGTTCGCGGCCCAGGGCGGCTGGGCCCGGCGGCACGACCTGCCCCGCCACGTGGTGGGCTCGGACGCCGCGGGCGTGGTGGTCCGGGTGGGCTCCGGGGTGCGGCGGTGGCGTGCGGGCGACCACGTGGTGGTCAACCCCGCCTACGTCGACGAGCAGGAGGCCGGCTCGCACGACGACGGCATGCTCGGCGACGAGATGCGTGCGTGGGGCTTCGAGACGAACTTCGGCGGGCTCGCCGAGTACGCGCTGGTGCGGGCCAGCCAGTTGGTGCCCAAACCCACGCACCTGACGTGGGAGGAGGCCGCGTGCAGCCCGTTGTGCGCGGGCACCGCCTACCGCATGCTCGTGGGCGACCACGGGGCCAGGATGAAGCAGGGCGACGCCGTGCTGATCTGGGGCGCGGCCGGTGGTCTCGGCGCTTACGCGGTCCAGTTCGTGAAGAACGGCGGCGGCATCCCGATCGGCGTCGTCGGGTCCTCCGGCAAGGCCGAGGCCCTGCGCAAGCTCGGGTGCGACGTCGTGGTGGACCGCCGCGAGATCGGCCTGGACGACACCACGGGCGACGACCCGGCCAGGGTGCTCGCGGTCGGCAAGCGGCTCGGCGCCGAGATCCGCCGCCGGATCGGCCGGGACCCCGACATCGTCTTCGAGCACGTGGGACGGGCGACGTTCGGCGTCTCGGTGTTCGTCGTGCGGCGCGGTGGCACCGTCGTCACGTGCGGGTCCAGTTCCGGCTACCAGCACACGTTCGACAACCGGTACCTGTGGATGAGGCTGAAGAAGGTCGTCGGCAGCCACGCGATGAACCTCCAGGAGCAGGTGGAGACCAACCGGCTCATCGCGAGCGGCGCCGTGTCCCCGACCATGTCCGCCGTCTACCCGCTGGCCGAGGTCGGCGAAGCCGCCCGGCTCGTCCAGACCAACGGCCACCTGGGGAAGGTGGCAGTCCTGTGCCTGGCTCCCGAGCGTGGGCTGGGCGTCACCGACCCGGCCCTGCGCGCGCGGATCGGCGAGGATCGGATCAACCCGCTGCTGACCGCGGCGCAGGCGCGGGGTGGGACGTCGTGAACCGGGCTGGGCGCGGGGCGGCGCCGATCCTCCCTGTGGCCGCAGGGAACGGAGAACCATGGACCTGAGGACTTCCCGGCTCGAGTTGCTTCCGCTCGACCCGGACGAGCACGCCGAGGCGCTGCACGCGGTGTACGGCGACCCTGCGGTGATGCGCTGGTGGACCTGCCCCGAGCGGGCGTCGGTGGAGCGGACGCGCCAGCTCCTCACCGAGGAGCTGGCGGGGCCCGGTGCCCTGCTCTGGGCCGTGCGACGTGCCGAGGACGGCGCGGTCATCGGCGTGACCGGGCTGCTCGGCGGCGTGGCCCTGCCCGGCCTGACCTGGATCCTGGCCCGGCGGGCCTGGGGACGCGGGTTCGCCGCCGAGGCGGCCGCCGCCGTCGTCGACCACGCCTTCCGGCACGTCGGGCACGACCGGGTCGAGGCGTGGGTCGAGTCGACCAACACCCGCTCGATCGCGGTGTGCCGCAAGGTCGGCCTCACCGAGCGCGGCAGGTTCGTCCAGCGGTACGGGCACCGGGACCGGCCGCACGAGATGATCGTGCTCGGCAGGGCGGGCACACCGGACCCGGTCTCCGTGGTCCACCTCCAGCCGGTGGTCCAGGTGGTCGACGTGGCGGCGACCGCTGCGCTGCTGGTCGCCGTTCTGGGCGCCAGGGTGTCGTTCATCGCGGGCGAGCCCGCGCACGTGGCCGGGATCGTCCTCGGCCCGTGGAGCACCGGGCCCGGCCTGCGCCTGGTCCGGCCTCCCCGTGGGGAGTGCGCCCCGGTGGAGCTCGTCCTCGACGTCGGCCCCGGCTTCGTCGGGCTGCGCGAGTCGGCGCTGGCCTCCGGGGTGGCTGGGGTGGAGCCGATCGTCGACCAGCCGTGGGGCAGGCGCGAGTTCGCGCTCCGCCTGCCGGAGGGGCACCGGGTCGTGCTGAGCACGCCGAGCTGAGCGCCCGTCCCCGCACCACCCCAACCGTTCCCCCTCCGACGACCGAGGACCCGGCCACGCCGGGTCGGACAGGAGAGGCCATGACCACGGCCGAGTGGCAGCACGACGCGGAGGAGATCATGCACCCGCGGCTGCCCGCCGAGCTGATCGAGCGCGACAGCCGAAGCCCGTTCGACCCGGCCTCCGGGCTGACCGCGCTGAGCGGGCAGGGGCCGGTCCACCGGGTCGGGCGCGCCGATGACCCCGTGTGGCTCGTCACCGGGCACGAGGAGGCCAGGACGGTGCTCGCGGAGCCGAGGATGAGCGCCGACCGGATCAACAGCCCCCGAGCCAGGTCGCTCGTCTCGCCCGAGCTGCACGCCAGGATGTTCCCCCCTGAGCGCCAGGCCGGGTCGTTCGTGTTCATGGACGCCCCCGAGCACACCCGCTTCCGCCGCGCGCTCGCGGGCCAGTTCACCATGCGGCGCATGCGCGACCTGACGCCGCGCATCCACGAGATCGTCACCACCCGGCTCGACGCGGTGGTCGAGAAGGGCCCACCTGCCGACCTGGTCCCCGACTTCGCGGTGCCGCTGCCGTCGCTCGCGATCGGCGAACTGCTGGGCGTCGCCCCTGGCGACCGCGACGAGTTCCAGCGCCGCACGGCCGCGCTGCTCCACCGCGATGCCCCGGTTGAGGAGCAGATCGGGAACTCCTCGGAGTTGAACCGCTTCATGCAGTCGCTCGTCCGCGCGAAGAAGCGCGATCCGGGGGACGACGTGCTGTCCGGCCTGGCGCGCGACACCGACCTCACCAGAAACGAGCTGGCCGGCGTCGCGAACCTGCTGCTCATCGCGGGCCACTCGACGACCGCGAACATGCTGGCGCTCGGCGCGTTCGCGCTGCTGGAGCACCCGGAGGAGCTCGCGAAGCTGCGGGACGCCCCCGAGCTGGTCGAGAACGCGGTCGAGGAGCTGCTGCGCTACCTGTCGATCATCAACATGGGCATCGCGCGGCACGCGAAGGAGGACGTCGTCGTCGGCGGTGCCACCATCCGCGCGGGCGAGACGGTCGTCGTCGCGGCGCCTGCGGTGAACCGCGACGGGGACAGGCACGACGATCCGCACCGACTGCGGGTCGACCGGCCCCGCAGCCACCACGTCGCGTTCGGGCACGGCGTCCACCAGTGCCTGGGGCAGCAGTTGGCCCGCGTGGTCATGACCGTCGGCTTCGCCGAGCTGCTGCGCAGGCTGCCGACGCTGCAGCTCGCCGTGCCCCTGGAGGAGGTGGCGGTGTGGACCGAGATGTCGGTCTACGGCGTGCGCGACCTGCAGGTCAGGTGGTGACCGCGGTGGTCCAGCCGCCGTCCCCGCCACGCACGGGAAGTGCTGGTTCTCCTCGCTGATTCACCGACGAGTTCACCTGTTCTCCGGACCCGTTCTGCGGGTTCGACCATCGTTGAGGG
Organism: Actinosynnema mirum DSM 43827; assembly: GCF_000023245.1. Lineage (GTDB taxonomy): Bacteria > Actinomycetota > Actinomycetes > Mycobacteriales > Pseudonocardiaceae > Actinosynnema > Actinosynnema mirum. Next base: position 4,276,350 of record NC_013093.1, on the reverse strand, counting down.
GTTGGGTCAATGCGTTTCCTGGTGGTTACCGGCACACGACCTTGGCAGGCCACGGGCGGCGCCCTGCGAATCAGGGCGACCTCCCAAGCGCTCGCCGAGCTCGGCGCCGTCGACCTGATCGTGTTCCGCTTCAAGGACGCGCCGCCGGTCGAGGACGATCCGCCGACCGGCCCGTTCCACAAGGTGCTCGCCCTGGACGATGCCTACGACACGCCTCGGAACAGGGCTGCGCTGGAGGAAGCCCTTCCGGGGTGGTTGGACGACGAGCCTTACGACATGGTGTGGTACGACCGGGAGCGCTTGTGGCAGATCGCGGGAGGTCTGACGAGCGGGAAGTCCGTGGTGGATGTGGACGACCTCGAAGACGTGATCCTGGAGCGCTGGTCGGAGCTGGGCAAGAGTCCGGACAGGCGCGACTTGGACCCGGAGGGCATCGCGAGGCAGCGGCAGGAGGCCGCCCTCGTCGGGGCCGGGCACGCCGAGGTGGCGGCCGCCGCGGACGCGGTGGTGCTCACCAGCGATTCGGACGCGGCCAGGCTGGCGTTCGGTAACAGCACGGTCATTCCCAACACCTACCTGCACGACGATGAGACCGGTCAAGCGGCAGTCGACCGGGTGCACGGGGTGGGCGACACCATCCTCTTCCAAGGATGGCTCCAGTGGCCGCCGAACGAGGACGCGGCGATCTGGTTCGCGACGGACGTCCTGCCGCGCGTCCGGGCCCAGCACCCCCAGGCGCGGCTGCTCCTGGTCGGAAAGCCCTCGCAGGACGTGGTGGACCTGGGGTCGCTACCGGGTGTGGAGGTGGTCGGCGAGGTGCCGCACATGCGGCCCTACCTGGACCGCGCACACGTGGTGGTCGCCCCGCTGCGCGTGGGCGGAGGCACCCGCATCAAGATCCTGGAGGGGTTCGCCAGCGGGATTCCGGTCGTCTCGACGACCGTGGGATGCGAGGGCCTGGGGGGAGAGGACGCGGTGCACCTGCGGATCGAGGACGACAGCGAGGCTTTCGCGGACGCGGTGGCGCGGCTGCTGCGGGACGGGGACGCGCGGCGCTCCCTGGCCGAGCGCGCAAGAGCCCTGTACGAGCAGCGGTACACCCCGCAGGCCGTGAACGAGGCGGTGCACCGACTCGTCGAGCAAGTGACGTCGCAAGCTGCGCAGCCGGAGGGCTGACCGAGGCGCCCCGCCTGACCAGGAGATCAGTTCAGAGTGAGGTTTCGGAGGTAGGTGATCGAGCAAGCCAGGGACAGGACGGCCTGGTGGATGTCGGCGCGTCGTTCGGTGCGGACGCGGAGCCTGCGGAAGTTCTTGAGCCAGGCGAAAGTGCGTTCGACAGGTCAGCGGGCGACACCGAGACCGGAGCCGTGGTCGGCGTGGAGTCGCCGCACGCCCCCAGTGGGAGATCGCCGGACAGAAGGTTCCTGGTCCGGCCAAGCTGGTCCGCAAATTCGTCAAGGAGCACGGCCTGCGGGGACGGAGGGTGTCACTGCGACATGTTGTCGCTGATGTCCCACCCCAACCTCGACGCCGTGGTCGCAGCCGTGCTCGAGCCCGTCCACCAGGATGGTTTCTGTTCAACGCGGCGTCCACAGCGCGGCTTCGTCACCAGAGCGCACAGTGGCAAGCCGGTGGGCGAGTTGCGTGGGAGGCGCCCTGGTCGGCGTTGTCCGCGTGGCGGATGAAGGACCCCAGGGTTGTGCAGGTCGCGGATGGCGCGCAGCACCGGGTAGCCCCGTACCAGGTGCTCACGTCGTGGCTGTAGGCGTTGGCGAAGGCATCCAGTTGTTCGGAGGGCCCAACCGGGCGTTGCCGTGGATGTGGCCGACCCCGAGGGGGACGTCGAGTTCGATGTAGTCGTCGAGGAGTTCCTGGGTGTGGGTGAGCAGCCAGTCGCGGTCGGCTTTGGTTAGCGCGTTGGTGCTGGCGCGCACGGTCTGGGTGAAGTGGGCCAGCGGGCGGTGCTCGGGTAGTTCGAGCCCGCGTGCGTGCCCACTCGGATCGGCTGGCCGAGCCAGCGGGTGACGGCTGCGGTGCGCTCGGCCGCCGCTACCGCGTCGGAGCCAGTGGCGACGCGGGCCACGGCATGCTCGGCGGGTAGGTGGAACACCGCGGCGCCGTGCTCGCGCAGCAGGCGCATCCCGCGCGGGGACAAGCCAGCGGTGGTCGCGGCGAGTTCATGGCGCTCTGCTTGTTCGTGCAAAGCACAGGACGGTAACCGGTGCGGGCTGCGCCTTCGGGATCAGGCCTTCTGCCGTGGGCGCGGCCCGGTCTTGTGCTGGCGGGGCTCACGCCTGCTTGGTCACCTCGAAGAGATCGTTGAAGGTGAGCGGGGCGAAGGCGAACAGTGTGCCCGCGATGAACGTGAGGTCAGGCTGTTGGACGCCGTTGCGGACCGTGTCGAGAGTCGCATCGGGCTCCTTCGGCTTCGACTGTTGTCGATCTTTGCCTACGGTCCGATGATCGCCACTCCGAGCACGGGTGCCTCGCTGACCTGGAGGAGTTCCGCGCTGAGTTGCCGGCTGGACGCTATGAGCCTCTGGGTGTTCCTGACGGTGCGCTGACTGCGGACATCACCGCCTTTGCCCCGAACTCGTGCTGCGCATCCCCTCGGCCTGCGGAATCTGGCGTGTACCGCATTTGGTCTGGTTCTGCCCCAGGTGTGGCTCACGGCGGAGCTGGTGGGAGGCCTGAGTGAGCCTTTTTCATCCTGTGGTGGCCTCGTAGTTCTGTAGGACGTGGATGGCTTTGGCCAGTCGGCCGGCGCGGCGGGGGCAGCAGCGGAGTTTGCGGAGGATGCGCCAGGTCTTGAGCTGGGCGTTGGCGCGTTCGCCGGGGCCGCGCAGGCGGGCATGGGCGCGGTTGGCGTCCTTCTGTGATTCAGGTTTGTTGCGGCCCTTGTAAGGGGTGATCACGTGGCGGTCGGTCGGGTCGTAGGCGTGGTAGCCCTTGTCGCCCAGGGCGATCAGCCCGGCGTGGCGCAGGGCGGCGAGGATGTTCCAGATCCGGGCGGCGGCGGTGTCGTGGGTGCTGCCGGGCAAGTCGCCGGACACCCACAGGATCGTGCCGTCCGGGGACGCGATCACCTGCAGGTTCACTCCATGGATCTTGTGCTTGCCGGAGTAGAAGGGGCGGTCGGCGGCGATCCGGTCGATCGGGATGAGCGTGCCGTCGATCACCACGTGGGCCATGCCCTGGCGTTTCGCCTTGCGCAGCGCTTCTCGGAGCTTCGGGGACCGCTGGGCGAGCAGTTCGACGGTCTCGTTGACATAGCGCCAGCAGGTGGAGGTCGAGACCGCGAACCCGGCGGCGAGATCGGCGAAGGTCTCGCCTTTGCGCAGGTACACCAGCACCAGCAGGGCTTGTTGTCCTGGGTTGAGCTTGCGCCACACCGATCCGAGCTGCTTGCGGTGGGCGCGGACCAGCCCGGACACGAAGGTCAGGGTCTGATGTGACAACGGCAGCGCGGCACGGTAGAACAGCACGTGAAGCCCCTGGCGGTGCAGAACTTTCTTGGTCGATAGCTCTGCTACCAGGGGCTTCGCCATGTCCGGGCGGAGCCACGCCGATGCTCATCAACCTGTGATCAGCAAGAAGCACTACACGGCAACGCATCCAGCCCAGGATGAAAAGGGCTCAGTGCAGGCGCAGGGCAAAACTGCGCCCCATTTGAAGTAGGGGTGTGGGGCCAGGATGCCTTGGGAGACCAAGGTGTCGGTGATGTTCGTGGCGGCCTTCGTGGTGATCTTGTGCTGTTCGCTGATCCAGCGGTTGTTCAGCACCGGTGTGGTGGTTAGTGCTGCGATGACCTCCAGAATGTGTCCGGTGTGCCCGCGGGCGGTGGTGAGCAGGTGTGTGCGCAGTGCCGTCAGGCGGTCGATCAGCGTGATCTCCGCGTGGCAGGCGTTGACGATGCTGTGGGCGAAGTGGGACACCAGCGGGTCGGCGCTGTCGGTCTGGGTTGTGGTGTGCAGCGCGGCCAGGTAGTCGGTGGGGTGCGCGGTGATCGCGGTGACCAGGGGCAACCAGACGTCTCGCAGTGCGCCTACTGCCGCCAGCATCGCAGGAAGCCTGTCGAATGCCGGAGCGGTTCCCCTTCTCAGCATTCGCAAGTGCCACAGCGCGGTCTGCGCGCTTCGCGGCATGGTGCCGCCTAGTTCTGACAACCACCTTGGGCACTCGCCCATAACGGCGTCCAGGTAGGGGCGCACCATGGGCACGGTGGCGATTCGTGTTGTGCTGCCGGGCAACTGAGTCTGCCAGACCTCGCGCAACGACACGTGGATCCCGTGCAGGTGTGCCAACTGCTGCACCTCGCGCAGGCGGACCGCATGTCCCCAGCCCTTGCCCAACGGGGAGCGGTGCGCCACCTCGTCCAACCGGCCCAGCGCTTCCTGCGCCCGGCACAGCGCCAGCAAGGTCTCCGGGCTCAACGGGTGGGTCTTCCAGGGCGAGGAACTTCGTCGCTCGGCGAGGTTCGATGTCGCATCAATGAAACTCGTGGCTGGGGCCGGGGGATGTCGGCTGCGGCCAATGCTCGGTAGGTAGTGGGCTGCCGACCCAGGTCTTCCTGCTGCTGCCAGTGCTTCGCCGATGAGATGGGGGCTGTGAAGGGGAGCGTGGTCGAGTTGGGTCATCACGTGGTCGAGCACGCGGTGCCATTGACCGGTTTCCCGCAGTGGCCGCAGCACGTGGTCCTCGATGAGCTCGTCTGCGGTCATCGGGTCTCGGGACGGACTGCGCGGGTGCCGGGTGGCTGGAAGCAGGGAAGCCCGCCGTCCGGTGGTCACGCGGGTTTGGCGTCCAGCCAGACCACGTGGGCCCTGACCTGGTTGTCGCCCGTGCCTGCGGCCAGCACGGCGACAGCCTGGTCCGCGCTGGCAGAGGTCATCCGCTCGGTGCCATCGGGGTTGACCAGTTCGGCGCGCCCCTGGAACGCCATGCCGTAGGCCGCCACCTCGGCGTCCCGGCATGGGACCTGCTCGTAGACGATGGCGAACAGGCGAGGCATCTCGTCGGCGGCGACGTCCCGCACGAGTTCGACGAACTCCTCTGCGGTGTAGGACGAGCTCCGTGCTTCGTCAACGCTGTCCGTTGGGCTGTCCATGGCTTCTCCGTCTGTCTGGCTGCCGGTCTGGTCGGTGGCTCTTCACTTGGCTAGTCGCCGCGGACGATCTTCAAGAGGTCTTTGAACTCCATGGGCTCCAAGGCGAACAGGGCGCCCGCGATGAAAGCCGGGCCTGGCTGGAGATCACCGGAGAGAACCCGTGTCACCGTTGACCTGTTCACGTCCATCGCCTTGGCGAGCGCGTAGTCGGACTTGTACCCGGCCAGCGCGGCGGCTTTCGTGAAGGGCTCCTCGCGCAGCAGGATGGTGTTCGGCACGGGCTTGCCCTTCCTGGCTGCGGGGTGGTTGTTCGTTCGGTGCCACCCACCTGGTTTTCTGATGACCAGGTTGCCTGTGCCAGTGGGATTCCAACACCCGCCGCTGTCCCGCCATGATCCCTCCGGCGGTGATTCCTGCAAGTCGTGAATCAGCACGAACCGGCAGTGTTGATCAGCCTCCAGCCGGTTTTTCCCAACCAGGTGGAGTGCTCGCGGCGCAGCGTTTCAGCGTGTGGGGAAGGCAGGGCCTCCAGCAGCGCGGGCAGGACGGCTCCGAAGGAGCGTTCCACTGAAGCTGCTGTCTCGTCGAGCAACCCGCGCAGTTCCGCTGTGACGGTAGCGACTTCTGCGTCGCTTGGATTCATCGACCTGTCGGCCTGGGCGACGATCATCGCGCCGAGCAGGTCATACGCGGCGTCCTTGAGGACGACGCGGGCCGTGCGCACGCTGCGCCGCGCCTGCCCGTCCAGCACCTTCTCCAAGGACTTGAGCGTGTAGTCGAGCGCGAAGTTCCGGTCGACCCAGCGCTGCCCGGCCTCCGCCACCGCGCCGATGCGCCAGTCCGCGTAGTCGGCGTCGACGCGCCCCATGAGCGGGTTGGTCCCGGTGGCCAGGCCCGTCGCCTGGACGCGGCGGGTGTAGGCGGCGCCGATCAGGCACTCCATGCCGACAAGCTGGTAGGAGATGCCGGTGTAGAAGGGTTTCCCGGTGCTGTTGCGGGCGACGAAGTCCTCATCGCGCACGGCCCGCACGAGCTCCTCCGCGCTCAATTGCGGCTGTGGGCGCAGCAGCAGGTCGGTGCGGCCCTGGAAGCGGTGGGTGGCGAGGAGTTCGTCGAAGGTCATCAGGTGGTCGAAGGTGATGTAGGTGAACCGGGTGGGGACGCCCAGCGCCGACAGGGTGCGGATGCCCAGCGCGTTCTGCTCGGCGGTGGTCTGCTTGGCGAAGCGCTCCAGCACGCTGGTCACGCCTGACTCGATGCCGAACAGGCAGCGGCGCAACCGCAGGGCCAGCAGTTCCCGCCACAGCCTGGCGCGGTCTGCGTGCCAGGCCAGGTCGTGCGCGGGGTCCACGACCTGGTCGATGCGGCAGCTGCTCTCCCAGGCGAAGCCGTGCTCGGCCAGCACGCGCGCCACCTCGACGGCGCGTCGGGGTGAGTCGTCGTCGCGGCCGATGAACTCCTCGTCGACCAGGTACATGGTTCTGGAGACCTCGAGGTAGTGGTCGAACACCCGCGCGCACTCCCGCACGATCGGCGCCAGCGCGGTGGGGGAGGAGCCGTTCCAGATCCCCTTGTGGCCGCGTGGGCAGAACGAGCAGTAGTTCGTGCAGCCCCGTGAGGCTTCCAGTTGGACGACGCCGCCGCGGTCGAGCGTGGCGGGCAGCAGGTCCAGTTCCGGGTGGATCTCCTGGGGGCGTGGGGACGCGGACCTTCCCAGGGCGAGCAGGACCGGCGCTGCGGACGGTTTGCGGATGCCCGTGACCTGGGCCAGCGAGAGGTCTCCGTGCCAGTGGTGGACCAGGTCGGCCATCGTCTGCTCCCCGGCTCCGCGCGCTAGCAGCAGGCCGGGGTAACGCGCCAGGAGCAGTTTCTCGTTGCGGGCGGTGAGGCTGCCGCCCGCGACCAGCAGGGGGCGCGTGGGTTGGACGGTGAGGGAGTCCAGGACCGTGGTCATGATGTCGTGCTGGCCGAAGGTCGCCGAGATGCCGACGATGTCGTAGTCACCGCTGCGGGCTTGGTCGACGATCTCCTCGGTCGTGGTCCCCAACTGCATGTCCAGCAGATCGACCTCACCGCTGAACGTGGCGCGGATGGAGCGGGCCAGATCGGAGATCGACAGGGCGAAGCGCGGCAGCGGGAAGTTCTCCGGGTGGTAGAGCGCGACCAACAGCACGCGTGGACGGGACAGGCGGCGCAGCACTTCGTCGGTGAGGTCCAGGGTGGTTCCGGCGGGATCGTCGGCCGTGCCGTGGAGGTGGGTGCTCAGCCAGTGGGGGAGTGCGGGTGCGGGGCCCAGCGCGATGACGTGTGCTTGGTCCTCTCCGGTGCGTCGGGCGAGGACCAGGCGGCCGTCGACCGGGCCGATGACGCGGAACTCGTCCTTGGTGCGTTCGGAGAGGAAGCCGCCCAACGCGCTGGGAGAGGTGAGGAGCAATGAAGGCACCTCGCCGACATCGGGGAAACCGAGGGCGATCAATCTGGTGCGCAGCGTGGCGGCAGGGTTGTCCTGGAGCTGACCGAAAATGATCTCGACCACGGCTTCCCCCGTTCGGTCCAGCGTCATCGCATGGCCGAACGATCCCCGCCCGATCGATTTTCGACACCCCCTTAATGCGGAAAAGCGGGTAGATCAATGAATTCCGGAAGAAACTCCGGAATCAACTTTCCTGCCCTAGGGTGGCCTGCGGACCGCTGCTGGCCGGGAGGAGCGCGGTGAGGTATCGGATGTTGGGAGCGACCGGGCTGCGGGTCTCGGAGATCGGCATGGGGTGCTGGGCGATCGGTGGCCCGGACACCAACCTCGGCCTGCCGATGGGCTGGGCCCCGGTGGACGAGGGCGTCGCGGTCCGCGCGCTGGAACGGGCCCACCAGCTCGGCGTGACCCTGTTCGACACCGCCGACGTCTACGGCCACGGCCGTTCCGAGCGCATCCTGGGCAGACTGGTCGAACAGGTGCCACGAGAGTCGCTGGTGCTCTCGTCCAAGGTCGGCTACTTCACCGGCACCGCGCCGCACGGCTACCACCCCGGCCACATGCGGCGCCAGCTCGAACAGACCCTGGACAACCTGCGCACCGACCACCTGGACGTCTACTTCCTGCACCACGCCGAGTTCGGCCCGGACGACGTCCACCTGGCCCCTGCCGTGGAGGCGATGCACCGGTTCCGCGAGGAGGGGCTGATCCGCGTGATCGGGATGCGCGGGCCGCACCGCCACGCGGTCACCCGGCTCTCCGGGCAGCCGCGCGTGGACAAAGTCCGTCGGTTCCACGAGTTGGTGGAGCGGGCGCGACCGGAAGTGCTCGCGGTGCGTGACAACCTGCTCACCCCGCAGAACCGCTCTGCGGGGATCTTCGCGTTCGCCGAGGAGCGCGGTTGCGGGGTGCTGGTCAACAAGCCGCTCGCTGGCGGCCTGCTGGCCGGTGAGTACCGATCGGACCGGCCCCGGTTGTTCGGGGCGGGGGACCACCGCTCGCGCAAGCGCTGGTTCACGCCTGCGGCGGTGGCCATGCTGGAACAGGGCTTGGCCGAGGTGAGAGCCCAGGTCGGGCCTGACCTGGTGCGGGTGGCGCTGGGATCGTGCCTGCGCCGTTCGGACAACGCGGCGGTCCTGGTCGGCTTCACCTCGCTCGAACAGGTGGAGCGCAACATCACCGCGTTGACCACGCCGCCCTCCGACGCCGAGATCACCCGAGCGCGCGACATCATGGGGCGCGTCCAGCGAGCGTTGGACGCCTCCGGCGAGGTGTTCCTCGATGAGACGGGAGCTCGTTCGTGACCGAGCAGGACCAGTTGCGGGTGTTGACCTGGAACGTTCAGCGCGCCAGCGCCGCCCGCACCCGTGCCCAGGTCGAGTGGCTGGTGCGGCAGGAGGCTGATGTGCTGGTGCTCACCGAGGTCTCCGCCGGTGAGTCCGGCGGGTTGCTGGCGCGGTGGCTGCGCGAGCGCGGCTACCAGGTGCTGCTGCCTGATCCGGCTCCGGAGGACCGGTACCGGGTGCTGCTGGCCTGCCCCGCCGACGTGGGCTTGGAGGAGGCCGACTCCGGGGTCCCGATGCCACACCGGTGCGTGGCCGCCAAGGTGAAGTCGTCCGCGATGGAGGTGGGCGTGGTGGGCCTGTACGTGCCCTCACGGGGGCCCCGTGAGCGGCGCAACGTGGCCAAGCGCGCCTTTCAGGAGGAGGTGTCCGCCGCGCTGCCCGGACTGACCGCGCGTCTCGGCGCTGCCGGGCCCGTGGTGGTGGCGGGGGACCAGAACGTGGTCGAACCCGGCCACATCCCCGCCCACCCGGTGTTCGGGGCCTGGGAGTACGACTTCTACCGCTCCTTCGCCGAAGCCGGGTTCACCGACGCCTTCCGGCTGCGTCACCCCGAGGCCGTCGAGCACTCCTGGTTCGGTCGCGATACCGGGGCTGGGAAACGCAACGGCTACCGCTTCGACCACGTCTTCCTCACCACCACCCACGCCGCCCTCGCCCGGGACTGCAGGTACCTGCACACCCCGCGCGAGGACGGGCTCAGCGACCACTCGGCGATGGAAGTGGTGCTGGATCAGACCGTCTCCGGGATCGGCACCCAGTTGAACTCCGGGCAGAAGCGGGCGTAGGTGACCAGCTTCCAGCTCGCGTAGTCCTCCATCCGGCCCTGGGCGCGCAGCAGGTGCTTGACCCAGGTGTGCGCGATGCGCTCGTGCTCGGTCATGGTCGTGGCGATCTCGTCGAGCATCCTGCCCGCGACGGCGTAGTCCTCCACCGTCAGCGCGCTCAGGTCGATCTCGACGTCGTCGACGGTGAAGGAGAACACCAGGCGGGTGGTGGAGAACCTGGTGTGCCGTTCGCCCTTGAAGCTCGTGTGCGGGGCGAGCGCCGCGATGAGGGCCTGGCGGTCCTCGGCGGGGTAACCGATGCCCAGGTCCAGGTCGCTGCTCTCCAGGTTCAGCCGCAGCCCGAAGGAGCCGACGTCCCTGGGCTCGCACCCGGTCCACTCCCGCACCAGTGCGGTGGCCCGGTCGAAGACCTCGCCCAAGCGGGCGTCGTGCTCGCGACGGGCCAGCCAGAACGCCTCGGCCTTCGCGAACTCGGCTTCCGGGAAGGCGTCCGGATCGGCCCACCGGGTGGCGGTGATCGCGTCGAGGTCCAGCGCTGTGCTCACGCTCGGGTTCGTCATCGCGGCAGGTTACTGAGACCCCTACGCCACACTGATGAGCGACCCTGGTGGGGCTCCTGGAGTGACTAGCCTGTCCCGGTTGACCCATTCCCCACCAGGCAGGCGGTGATGATGTCCGTGGCCCCGTTGTTGCTGGTGGGCGGCCACAACCTGCTCTGGTGCGGTGCGTTCGGGGTTTCCTGTGGTGATCTTTTCTCGTGACAAGCAGCGGATCTGACCGCTGAGTTCGTGTTCTTCGCGCTACTGGGCGTAGCCGTCCGGGAAGAGTTCGCTGAGCCGCCGGAGGACATCGAGACGCTTGGGCTGTGGTGAGCCCGCGTCGGGCGGGCGTGCTCTCGCGCCTGCCCCCTTCCGGCACGATGTCCGGGTAGGCAGCGGCGAGCGGAAGGACTTCACGTGGCGAAGATCGAGGCGGTCTTCTTCGACGTCGGCGAGATCCTGGTCGACGAGACCCGCGAGTACGGCACCTGGGCTGACTGGCTCGGCGTGCCCCGCCACACCTTCTCCGCGGTCTTCGGCGCCGTCATCGCCCAGGGCAAGGACTACCGCGAGACCTTCCAGGTGTTCCAGCCGGGGTTCGACCTGGCGAAGGAGCGGGAGCGGCGTGTCGAGGCCGGGCAGGCGGAGAGCTTCACCGAGGAGAACCTGTACCCGGACGCCCGCCCCTGCTTCGAGCGGCTGCGTGCTGACGGCCTGCTGGTCGGGCTGGCGGGCAACCAGACCGCCAGGGCCGAGGGCATCCTGCGCGGGCTTGACCTGCCGGTCGACCTGATCGGCACCTCGGACACCTGGGGCGTGGAGAAGCCCGGCGTCGCGTTCTTCGAGCGCGTCGTCGCCGAGGCCGGAGTGGCCGCCGAGTCCGTCCTCTACGTCGGTGACCGGCTCGACAACGACATCCGTCCCGCCCAGCAGGCCGGACTGGCCACCGCGCTGATCCGCAGGGGGCCGTGGGGGCTGATCCTGCGCGATCCGGACGTCGAGGCCAGGTGCGCGTTCGTGCTCGACGACCTGACCGAGCTGGCCGACCACGTGGCCCGGCACAACGGCGCAGCCTGAGGTCAGGCACCGCCCGTCAGGGAGCGGACCTCCTCGCCGAACTGCTTGGCGTAGGGGGTCCCGCTCAGGGCGGTGTGCACCTGGGGGAGCCGCTGCACGGCCGCCGCGTAGCGGTCGTGCTCCAGCAGGGCGCACGCTTGGCGGGCCGTGCCGAACGCCTCGTCCGCGTCACCGGGCGCCTGGGCGGCGGCCAGGTCGAGCAGCAGCACGGTCCGCTGCTTGGTCGCGTCCTCGGCGAGCCCGTCCAGCGCTTCCCGCAGGCGGGTCGCCGCTCCTGCGTGGTCACCTGCCAGCAGCAGCGCGTTGCCCGCGAAGCCGGACAGCCGTGACGCGTCGAAGAAATCGAGCCAGAGCGGATCGGTGCCCTCCCGGCTCAACGCGTCCTCCGCCGCGCCGATCTTCCCGATGCTCGCGTCCTGCCTGCCGACCCGTGCGGAGATCTCCGCGTCCACGCAGTGCAACCAGGCGCGGGTGAGCGGCCCGGCGCCCTGGCGGATGTGCGCGTGCGCTGCTTTCAAGAAGTTCCGCGCCTGCTGCTCCCGCCCGGCGAAACCGGGGACGAACGCGCGGTGCGCCAGGACGACGGCCGACAGGTGGTGGTCGCGGGACTGCGACACCGCGTCCTGCGCCAGTTGGAAGAACTGCTCGGAAGCTTTTTCCCTGGACAGGTCGAAGAAGCAGAGCCGGGCCGCCAGCAGTGCGGACTGCGCGACGGCACCCGCCAGCCGGGTGAACAGCGGATCGGTGTCGAAGGCACCGCGGAGCAGCACCGCCCCGAGCCGCGCGTGGGCCGTGGCCGCGTCCAGGAGTGCGGTGGGTGGAGTGCTCCAGTAGAGGGCTTGCTGAGACGTGGTGATCGCTGCGTAGGCGTCCACGGAGCGCTCGTCCAGGCGGGTTCGCTGCGGTCTGGCCAGCGACTCGGCGGCAGCCGCCACCCCCTCGTCGAGCGGGAGGAGGGCGCTCAGGCTCGTGCCCAGCAAGCCCTTCAGGAAGAGGTCTCGGCCGAACCGGCCGTCGTCACCGAGCAGCACCGCCATCACCTGCCTCACCACGGCTTCGATCATCCGTGCGTCCACCGTAGCTCCCGCCGGGGGAACGGGCACGGGACTGATCGCCAGTTCCTCGGAGGACAGCAGCCCCAGGTCCTCCGCCGACTCGCCGAACACCAGGACCAGGTGCTTCTTGTACCTGGGCTCCGGTTTGCGGTCTCCCGCCTCCCAACGGCGGACCGCTTCCTCGGTGAGTCCCGGCTCCGGTTCTCCCGCGCTCGCCATGCTGCGCCGGATCTGCTCCACCAGTTCGCGCTGACCCCAGCCCCGCTGCAGGCGGGCCCACGCCAGGCGGTGGTTCGGCTGGTGCTTCGGGGCAGAGCTGCGACGTGGTCCCACGTGCTCCTCCTCGTCCGACGTGGCCTGCGCGAGCCAGAAGTTGGTGGTGCCCTGCTGGAGGGGTAGTGGAGGGGACGTGGCGGGTGTGCGCCACCTACCGCGTGGGGTTCGATCGAGGGATCAGGTCAGGGGGTCTGGAGATGCGGGCACGGGGGAGTGGCGAGCGACTTCCACCGTGCCCGCGCGCGTCTCACCGCTCCGACGTCCGGTGGGCGTCGTGCCCGGGCAGCCCGGTGCGGAACGCCGCCCACCGGTCGGGGGTGAACACGAGGACGCCCCCGTCCGGCTTCTTGCTGTCCCGCAGTCCCACGGCGGTCGTGGTGAAGGAGACCTCGACGCATTGGTTGTCCGGCGGGTTGCTCCGCGAGGACTTCCGCCACTCGGTGAAGTCGGGTGTGCGCCCGTCGTGCAGGTCCATCTGCTGCTCCGTCCTCTTGCCCTGTTCACCCGCGGCGCGGTCTACAGCGACGCCGCGAGGTCGAGCAGCAGGCGACGGGTCTGCTCCGGTCCGCTGGCGGCAGCTCTCTGGTGGTCCCAGAGCGTCTGGTAGCCCGCCGCGCGCTTCCCGTTGTCGATGTACTCGCCGCCGTCGTGCCGCTCGACGTAGATGATGTCAACCGCCGGGCGCGTGTCGTAGCCGAAGATGGTGTAGTCGTGCCCCTGGCCCATGTAGAAGCCCACCTCGAACGGCACGACCTGGATCTCCACGTTCGGGCGGTCGATCAGCTCCACCAGGTGCTCCACCTGCGCCCTCATCACCGGTCCGCCCTCGGTGCGCCGCAGGGCCGCCTCGTCGAGGATGAACCAGAACCGCTGCTCGGGGTTCTCCAGGACGCGCTGCCTGGCCAGCCGGTTCGCTGCGTACTCGTCGATCTCCGCCAGCGGCAGCGACGGTCGCCACGCCCTGGCGTTGCGCCGCATGTAGTCCTCGGTCTGCAGCAGGCCGGGCACCACCAGGGCCTGGTAGGAGAAGTAGCGGTCGCAGCTGGGCTCCATGTCGACCAGCAGGCGGAGGTACTGCCGGAACCTGGTGCTGAACGCGCCACGTTTCGTCCGGCGGTTGCCCTCGGACTGGAGGTCGCGGGCGTAGGAGCGGTCCGGCCCCTCGGCGCCGTACCGGTCCAGGAGGGCGTTCAGCTCGATCAGCTTGATCCCGCTGCCCGCTTCGACGTGCGCGATTTTCTGCTGCGTGCAGCCGAGCAGTTCGGCCGCTTCCTCCTGCGTCACCCCCGCCGCGCTGCGCAGGCGGGCGAGTTCGTTGCCCAGGACGACCTTCATCACGGGCGGCGGCAGGTGCAGGTGCTGGGTCACGGGGCGCTCCACGGTCACAGGGTGGCCGGTCACTGGCGGTGTTGGCGATTCACCTGTTTGGAACAGGATCTAACTTGAGTACACAACTTAAGGCTGAGGATGGTGAGACCTCCTGCTGGAGGTGGTGCCACGCGCTGGCGAAGGCTCGGAGGAAGTCGTGATCGGTGAACGGGAGTTCCGCTGGCTTCCGCACGACGGGCGCAGGCACGCCATCCCGGACCGGTTGGACGTCGGGGACGAGGGGCAGACCCTCTGCGGCGTGCGGTTGACGGTCCCCCGGAGAGCGGGGTGGAAGTCCAGCGCGGGGCTTTGGCCGACTTGTGCTGACTGCGACTGCGCCTGGCGGGAGCGCGAGGGGATATCCCGCTTCCCGCAGTCTTCGTCAGGCAGCTCTCGCCGTCGCACGGCCGTGATCGAGGAGGGGGCGTGACACGGCCTTTCTCCGCTGCCCCAGGAACTGCCGGGAACGTGTCCACGTCCTTGCGCGATCAGGTTTTGGACGGGTACGCCCAAGGACGATCGATCCGCGAGCTGGCGGAGATGACCGGGCGTTCCTACAACATCGTGCGCGCCACCCTCCTCAACCACGGGGTCGCCTTGAGGCGCAGGGGACCCTCGCCCTCGCGATCGGCCAGTGCTTCGGTCACCGAGTTGGCAGCTCTGCTGCTCGCCGCTCGCGCGGCCTCGGGCATGAGCGGTCGACAAGCCGGTGCGCTGGCCGAGATGAGCCAGTCCAAGCTGTCCAAGCTGGAGAACGGCCTGCTGGCGCCGCACGTGGACGACGTCCGGAAGCTCGCGCGCTGCTACGAGGTCGCTCCGGGCGTGCGGGACCGCATGGTCGAACTGGCGCAGGCTGGTTCGTTGGAGAGGCGACGTCGTGTTCTCCTGCACCACGTTGGCAAGGACCTGCTTCCCGCTGTGCGCAGGGTTGAACTCACTGCCCAGATCATCAGGGTGCTCGTGCTCGGCGCGTTCCCGGAACAGGCCCTCCACCCCGTGCGCAATGGGGCGCGCCTGGTCGTCGTGGCCACGGAGACGGCCTTGCGCTCACCTCGGGTGCCGCTGGAGCGCATCCGCCTGCTGCGCGAGAACCGCGCGGTTGAGTGGGGCGTGATCCCGCTGACCGCGCCTGTGGAGTTGCCGAACGCGGGTTTCGTCGTCTTCGACGACCGGATGTCCGTGACGGAGCTGTCGACGGGGGTGGTCGTGGCTACCCGGTCTGAAGAAGTGCGCTTCGACCTGGAGATTCATCGAGAAGTGTCACGCCATGCGGACTTCACCTCTTCTCATGTCGGCTTCCCAGCGCGCTTCGAGGAACTCTCCGGTGAGTGAGCGCATCGCGACCGCGCGGCTGGCACTTCGGCCGCGCGGTCGCTTGTGACGTCGTCAGCATTCATCCGCCCTCTCCAGCTTCAGAGCTGATTTCATCGATCGCCGTCCGGATGTCGGAGGTCAGGTAGCCGCGGACCCGCCGGACCTCCTCCCCGTCCGGCACGTACTGCCGCAGCGGCCGACAGCCCAGCTCTCCCATCTCCCGAGCGAACCGCCCCGCTTCCACCCCCAGTGCCTCGATCAGCTCTGCGCTCGGCACGAACTCCCGCGAGTGCAGCTCGTCCCCGAGGTGTTCGACCACCGACGCGAGCGGTTCAGGCAGTTCGACCACCCACCCTTCGGACCGGTCCCCGACCGCCCGTGCCACGGAAGCCGGGTCCACCACTCCCGTCGAGTCGTCACCGGCCGCGTGCCCGGCCAAGGTCCCGGCTGATTCCCGCAACGCGCGCCCGCGAGTGCAGATCGTCCGCCAGTCCGGGTTCGGCAGGTAGTACGTCCGCACGGTCGTGGCGAGCACGTCCGAGCCCATCTCCCCGTCCGGCCGCAGGATGCCCACGCCCCGGTGCGCCGGGAGCAGTGTCGAAGCGTCGTACCCGCGCGTGTTCATCTGCTCGCCGAGCACGATGTTCGAGTCCCGCCAGTCCATGACCCGCAATGCGAACCGCGACCCGAGTACCGCCCGCAGTCGCGATGGGATCGTGTTCGAGTCGGGTCGCTGGGTCGCCAGCACCACCACGATCCCCGCCGCAGGTCCCTTGCGCACCAGGTAGGTCAACAGGTCCGCGACGTACAGGCCAAGCGTGGTCTTGCGCCCACCGACCTCAACCCGCGTGGTGTTCTCCAGATACACCTGAACCTCGTCGATCACCACCCCGGTGACCGGCATTCCCAGGTCCGGATCACGTGACAGCGCAGGCGTTATCTTCGACTCCGGGCACAACTCATCGTCCACAGTGGCCATCCGCGCGTACCGCCCCTGCACTTCCGCCACCAACACCACCAAGTGGTCCCGGACAGCCTCCGCGTGCTCCTGCTCATCCCCGCACACGTACCGGTAGGCGACCTGCTCTGCGGCTTCCCAGTCCTTGCCGCCCTTGCCGTCGAACACGTACAGCCGCGCGTACGGGTCCAGCACCAGACCGGAGACCGCCAGCCGGGTGGCGAAAGTCTTGCCCTGTCTGGGAATCGCTCCTACGAGCAACGACGTCCACACCAGCGGAAGATCCACCCGGCGCCCGCGGGCATCCCGCCCGAACGGCACCGCCCGCCACGCGTCCCACCGCTCCACGTCGAGCAGTGGAGCCCGCAGCGGCGCGCCCGCGTACGGGTCCTCGTCCGCCACCCACAACGACACCCGCCCCGCGTGCCCACCCCGGCCGCGAACCCGCTCTGCGACCAGTTGCACCTCGTCCACCGCGAGCGCCGAGGCGAGCGCGTCGCGATTCTTGATCACGTCGGCGGCCTTGCGCGTCGCGGGCAGGTCCGCGACCACCGCCCAGCCGTCGCCCACCCGGTGGGGCCGCTCCACGAGCCGCAGAGCTTCGTCCTTGCCGATCAGCTTCGCGTCCCGGAAGGCGTCCACGAGCAGTTGCCCGTCCATCGTCCACGCCAGCACCCGCGCGCCGTTCATGACCGCCTTACGCCCCGGTGAACCGTCCTTCCGCCGCCCGATGACCGCGACCACCGTCGCGCCACCACCAGCGACGCCCCAGAGCAGCACACCACCCCACACCACGTACCCGGCGAACAACAACGCCGAGACCAGCCCGAGCGCCATCCCGGTGACCCGCCACCGGTACAACCCCAGCTCCCGGATCTCCACGTACTTGTCAGCCAACTTCTCGGCCTGCTCAGCGGCTTCCCGGTAGTCGCGCACCCGCACCCAGCGCCGCCAAGCGCGGAACACCACCAGCGCACCCCGGCCAACAGCCGGGAAGAACCGCAAGGGCAACCTCAGCAACCGAGCCGGCGCACCCCGCCACGCCTGCCGCGACCGCCAGGCGACGGGAACCAGCCGCACCGACGCGGCGGGCTCCGCCACCACCTCCCCGTCAAGCACCGGCTCGACGGGCACCAGGTCGCCGTTCATGAACGCCCACCGCCCTGGTCGAGCGCTGCGGCCAACCGCGACGACAACCCGCGTGAACACCCGGTGGCCTGACGAACCCACGCCGGGGTCACCACCACGTCCGGAGTGCGCGCGGCTTCGGCGACCGCCAAGTACTCGCTGAACGACGTCCGCCGCACCCGTCGGGCGGGAGGCCGTGCCACCGGCGGCGAGCCGCTCGGCTTGGCGACCGCGACCACCGCACCGAGCTCGCCCCGCAACTCCGTCACCGCCTCCGCCGCGACGAACACCACCAGGGGTGGCACCGAGTGCAGCACCACCGACGCAGCCGAACCCGCCGTGAACGCGCTCCAGGTGTTCATGACGTACGTCGCCCCGAGCGTGAACCACTTTGCCGTCCGCACCCACCCGCCCATGCGCACGCCACGCTGTGCGGTGACCTGTTCGGCTCGCAGGATTGCCAGCAGCACCAGCGAGACCATCGGGTCCAGCAACCACGCCGCGCACCACACCAGCGACCAGGTGGCCGCTCCCGCCGCCGCGAACTGCTGAACGTTGGTCATCGTGAACGCCAGCCCGAGCAGAATCCCGGTCCAGCACAGCCGGTCGACCTGCCGCGCCACCCGCTCCACCGGTTCGCTCACCGCCGACCACCCCGCCGAGGCTCATAAGTGGTCACCGTGAGCGCCCGCGTCAGCGTGTGCGCGGCGAACAGCGCAGGCACAGCAAGCACTCCGAACAGCAACCACCCGTTCCCTCGATGGGTGATCACCACCCACTGAACGAGCACGATCACCGCCGCGTTCACCAGTACCCGACCGGCCAGCGACACCAGCCGCACCCCGGCCTGAGTCGCCCGCGCCGTCGCCCGCGCTCGCCGAGCACCGGCCCGCCACACGAACAGCAGCACCAGCAGTGCCCCGACCACACCCACCACCTGCGCAGAAGTGAGACCGTTCACGGCCGCTCCCACCTCTCGCCACGTCGCAGCCAGTGCGCGAGCAGTTCCCGCCGGTCCTGCTCGCACAACCCGCCCCACACTCCGACGCTGAGCTCCCCGCCGGTGCGCAGTTCCAGTTCCAAGCACTCGTCCACCACCGGGCACCCCGCGCACATCCGCGCAGCCAACTCCCGATCGGTCAACTCCTCGCCGTCCCGAGGCGGCAGGTCCTCAGCCGCCCAGCACAGCCCGTCCCGCTCGACCACGGCCGCGAGCACCTCGGCCGGCACCCACCGCAGCCGGTCCAGCGCCCAAGCGATCCCGACGAGGTTCACCGGCCACCCCCGAGCAGCCGAGTCACCACCGAGGCCGGGACCGCCAGCCGCCCGCGCCGCCACACCACCCGCAGCCGTCCACGCCGGATCGCCCCGGAGGAGACCTCCGACCGGGGCACGCCGAGCAGCCAGGCGACCTGTCGGACCGTGTACTCCACGCAACGCACAGAAGCGCTCATCAAATGACCTTTCCTGCAATGTCTAATGATTTCAGCTCAAATACGCTGATTTCAGCTCATTAAAAGCAGTGCAAGTCCAGACACGGCACAAAAATCGCCGCGCCTGCTCATCAATCAGCTAGAAGCCGCTAATCTCGGCGCCGAGGCGGAGTGCGGAGGAATACGTGTCGGAGGACTGGGCTGCGGTCGCGAAGGCGATCAACCAGCGCGTCAACGAACTGGGCTGCGTCAGCGCGAACTGGCGGAGCGCTCGAACGTCTCGCAGGCGATCGTCCGCGAGATCCAGCACCACACCGTGGAACGCCGCCGCAGCCCGCGAACCCTGGAGTCCTTGTCGACCGCGCTCGGCCTGCACCCGACGCACCTGGAAGCGTTGCTGCACAACAGAACCCCGCCAGCCGCAGACGAGCCGGTGACCGATCCCGCGGACAGCCTCTGGTCCCGCCTGGACAACGTCGAGCAGCGCCTGTCCGACATCACCGACCGCCGCTAGCCGCATCCGCTCCAACTGGTGACGCCGGTCGTTTTCCATGCGTCAATTCCACTGCGAAAACCCGTGCAACCCCAGGAACGAACACCGCACACCCACTGCACGAGCAGTGCAGGTTCACCGCACATCGCACTCAGGGGAAGTGTCGAGATGGCCTTGAACGAGCCGTGGACGGGAAGAACGGCCTGCGCGCTGCAATCAGCGTTGCGCCTGAGCAACGAGGCGTTCGCCGAGCACTTGGGCATCGCCCCGCGCACCGTCGCGGCCTGGCACCAGAAGCCGGACCTCAAGCCGCGCTCGGAGATGCAGCAACTCCTGGACACCGCGCACGCCAGAGCCGACGAAGCCGCCCAGTCCCGCTTCACCGCGCTGACCACCACGACGCTCGACCTGCCGGAGGGCGCGGCGACCGACGCCGAACTCCGCCTCACCACCGATCCCACGATCACCGCCGCGCTCGACTGGCTCGACCAGCACGCAGTGTGGGAACCGGGCACGGCCCGCCGCGAGGTAGCCGCCCGCCTGGCCCACCTCGACGTCCCCGCGCTGCACGACCGGGGAGCCCGCCGCAGCCGTGTCGACCAGCACGCCACGGCCCGCGCGCTGGCGGACTACTACGGCGCCACCCCGGACCACGGCCGCTACACCGCCCGCTTCGGCACGACCACCGCGAGCACCACCATCCTGACCCGCCCGGAGTGGCTGGACCTGGACTGCCCGCTCACCGCCACGCACGACCGCCTGAAGCTGACGGCCGTAACCCCTGTCCAGCCGCCGACGATGGATCAGGAGACCGCCGGACGTGCCGCCCAGCGGTTGGCCGAAGTGCTGGCGCTGGGCAACCGCATGGTGAACATGCCGCTGTTCCGGCTGCTCGACGTGGACGTGTCCGAGCCCGCTATCGGCGGGACCCTGGGCGTGACGAGCTTCGTGGAGTACGCGGTGACGGTGGACCTGCTCGAAGCCGAGCTGTCCGACGCGCTCACCACCGGCACCCCGACCCCGCTCCGGGACACCTACCTCCCCGACCTGCCCGCGGTCCTGAACGTCGCCGACCGCCTGTGCGCGGGCGGCGCCCTCGCGCTGACCGCGATCGCACGCCCGGCGGACCCGTTCCGAGGCCCCGCGGACTACCTCCTCCTGATCCAGGAGCGCTCAGGCCACGTCATCAACGCCGCGCGCCGCCTGGCCGTCATCCCCAAGGGCTTCCACCAGCCGCTCACCGACTTCCGCGCCGACGCCCGGATCGGCGCGACGCTGCGCCGCGAGCTGGAGGAGGAGCTGTTCGGCCGCGCCGACATCGACAACACCGTCGGAGAGCAGCGCCACGCCGACCCGATGCACCCGAGCCGCCTGTCCGAGCCGATGCGCTGGCTCCTGCTGACCCCGGACCGCCTGCGCGTCGAGTGCACCGGTTTCGGCCTGAACCTGGTGAGCGGCAACTTCGAGTTCGCGAGCCTGGTCGTGATCGACGACGAGGGGTTCTGGACCCGCTACGGCGGTGAGGTGCAGGCGAACTGGGAGTCGGCGTCCCTGCGCCGCTACTCCAGCCGTGACGGTGACCTGCTGCAAGAGTTGGCCAGCGATGCCGCGTGGAGCAACGAAGGGTTGTTCGCGCTGCTCCAGGGCTTGCGCCGCCTCCGCGAGATCGGCGGAGAACGCGTGGACGTGCCGCCGATCGAATGGGAGACGCAGTGAGCAACTGGCAGGCCGGGAACGCCGCCGAGGACGCGAGCGAGACGCGCGGGTGGCTGGTCGGGCACTTCATCGACCCGGCGCAGGGCGTGCGCTCGCAGAAGGACGTGGAGGTGAAGTGGTTCCACCACCCGGCGGGCGACAAGCGCGCCGAGTGGACCTCCGACGACCAGCGCACCACCCTGGTGTTCCTGATCAGCGGCAACTTCCGCGTGGACCTCACCGAGGGCGGCAAGACCATGACGGCGCAAGGCGACTACATCATGTGGGGACCGGGCATCGACCACTCGTGGGAGGCCCTGGAGGACTCCGTGGTGATGACTGTCCGCTGGCCTTCGCAGACCTGAGCGACCTGTCCCACCCGTCCTGGGGATGCCACGCTGAGGTGTCCGCCCGTCCCGCAGCCGGGACACCTTGTTGAAGGCTTTGAACAGGTAAAACGTCCGACTGTGACGTTGGGACACCTCATCTGACCACGTCCTGCAAGGCGCAAATCGGCTCCCGAATGAGCTTCTGAGACGGCAGTGGGGGAGCTGGGACAGCATGTGACGCAGGCGTTGGTTCTCGGGGGGGCGGGCGGGCGGGGCCGCGCGGCCCCGCCCGGAGGTCACGTCCGGCTCGGCTCCACCACGGGCTCCCGCGCGACCGGGGTCCTGTCGCGGGCGGCCGTCAGCGCGGCGGCGACGGCGGCCGTGAGCAGCAGCAGGAGTGCCAGGTGCGCTGTTGACTGCTTCAGCGCCAACCACACCACGTGCTGCGGTTGGCCGAACTCCAGGGTGAGCGCCAGCGCGGTCAGCGGTGTCGTGACCCACGCGCCCGCGACGCCCTCGGCGATCCCGGCCCGGCCGGCGGCCACGACCCGTGCCGCGAACACCACCAGCCCGGCGGCGGTGGCCAGGACGGCGTTCAGCAGCAGGTGGTCCAGCGCGTTCTCCTCGGTGGCCTCGCCCGCCAGCGCCAGGCGGGGCACGGCGGCGAGCACTGTCACGGCCACGGCGAGCAGCAGCACCCGCACCCGGCTTCCGACCGCCGTGCGCCAGGCCAGCGCCGCGACGACCAGGTTGCCCGCCAGCAGCGCCAGGAACGGCGTGTAGGTCAGCGACAGCCACACCCCGACCAGCCCACCCAGCTCGATCATGGGGCGGAACGAGAAGACCGCCTCCAGCACGCCGGTGAACAGCAGCGCCGCGAGCGCGCCTGCCCACCGGGGCGAGCCACCCGGCCGGCACCGGTGCCACAGCGCGGCGGCCCCCTCGCACAGGGCGGTCGCGCCGATCAGCGTGACGACGGTGAAACCCCAGGTCCACGCGGTCGCCGGCTCGATCAGCGGGGTGCCCGTGCCGATCAGCGACAGCGCCATGCCCACCACGACCCCCAGCGGCAGGCCCAGCGCGCTCGTGAGCCGGTCCCGGACCGGCCGGACGTCCGCCGTCGTGCGGGAGCGCCACACCGTCGGGCCCCAGGCGCAGCCCAGCAGCACCCCGGGCACGAGGGCCAGTGCCAGCGTGGTCACCCGCAGACCCGCGCTCGGCAGCAGCGCGGACTGCACGAAGTGCGACAGCAGCGGCTGGACGAGCCCGGCCAGCGCGCCGAACGCGAACCCCTCCGCCGCGCGGACGTGCCGCTCCACCTCGCCGCGCGCCAGCACGTCCAGCCGGTGCCGGGTGGACGGGTGCAGCGCGGCCAGCGAGCGGAACCACGGGCGGGGCTGGTCCACGGCCCTGCGCAGCAGCGCGTCCAGCCCGGTGGTGGAATCGCGGGTGGACAGCAGGTCGGCCGCGTGCTCGCGCGAGCGCAGCACGCTGCGCGACACCACCCAGACCAGCGCCAGCAGCAGCGCCGCGCGGACCGCGTAGTCGAGCGCGAACGACGTCTCCGACCTCAGCCACGGCAGCGGCAGCGGCAGCACCACCGGGGTCGCCCACCACACCGCCCTGGTCAGCCACACCCGGTCGACGTCACCGGCGGCCACGTGCGCGCACTCGTGCCGCAGCAGCGCGGACGCCTCCGGCCTGGGCAGCGCGAGCACGCCGTAGGGGAGCACGATCCGCACCCGGCCGCCCGCCCGGACGGTGAACGCCTCCCGGCAGGTGGAGCCGAACTCCACGACGGGGACGACCCGGCCGCCCAACGACCGCACCGCCTCGGCGGCCTCCTCCTGCCAGCGCGCCCCGGCCGCGCGGGTGATCCCGGCCCGCCGGTGCAACCGCGCGGGCAGGCGCCGCAGCACCACCCACCCGAGGGCCGCGGCGAGCAGGGCGAACAGGAAGGCGAACGCCGTCCGCGCCTGCTCGTAGGGCGCTCCGCAGCGCTGGAACCCGGCCGCCCGCTCCAGGGGCGGCAGGTCGGACCCCGCGTTCACGCACGCCTTCAGCGCGGTGCCGAACCACTCGCCGAACGCGGTGTAGAAGATCAGGTTGCCCGAGTACACCGCCGCCGTGAGCAGGACCGCCACCAGCAGCGCGTACCGGGCGCGCGGAGCGCCGGCCTCACGCGGTGGGAGAGTCATCACGGCCTCCCAGCTCGCGCACGACCTGCTCCGCCACCGCGCGGGCGACCGGCTCGGCCGCGCCCAGCCCGGTCAGGTGCACGGTGATCACGACCGTCGCCTGCTCGGCCTCCTCCGCCGCGGGCGCCCCGCCCCGGCCCCACACCCGCGACAGCCACCGCCGCCCCGCCGACCAGGCGTCCTCGGCGGCCTTCTCCACGAGCACCCCGCCCGCCGCGCTCACCGCCGCGAGCACCCACGGCGTCACCGCCGCCAGGTCGATCCCGATCCCCACCGGCGCGCCCAGCCGCACCCCGCGCACGGTCCCGTCCGGGTCGGCCCGGTAGGCCTCCACCAGGTCCTCGAACGCCTCCAGCTCACCCGCGTGCCACCGCGTCACCACGGCCCGCGCCACCGCGACCGCCTCCGCCGACAACAAATCCGCCATCCGCCCCGCCCCCTGCCACGCTCGTCCACGGGGCGCTCGACTGATCGAGGAAGAACGCTATGCGCCCGAATGTGGAATTCCCTGCCGGTATTTTCTACTGCGGGAAGGTAGCGCTTCCGGCGTTCGGGGAAAAGCTTCGGGAGGGGACCGGCATACGTGTGCAAACACCGTCAAACCTGAGGTGGGGGGACTGCGGCGTCCCGTTTATCGGTGCTTTCCGGGACGTCGTCAGACTGCGATTCCGCCTTTGCGGGAATAAGCCGTGGTGTTGCCGCGATGGCCAGCAGCAGACCCGCCTGGGCGAACACGGTGATCCGCTCGAAAAGCCCTCGCGCCACCCCCAGCGGGGAGGCGGTCAGGTGGCTCACGCCGAACAGCAGGGCGGTCACCAGCACCAGCAGCGACAGCCGCACCACCGTCCGCGCGTGCCCGGTCGCCCCCGCCCACCGCGCCACCTTCCACCCCACCACCGGCAGGCTGGCCAGCAGCGCCCCGCCCGCCAGGCGGTGCACGTCGCCGGAGAAGGTCGACTCGCCGTCGGCGTTCGACGGGAACACCACGCACAGCACCGCCCCGCCCTGCCAGGCCCGGAACGCCCACGAGCGCGGCAGGCCGGTGAGCGCGGCCGTGCCGCCGATCGCGAGCAGGAGCACGCACAGCGCGAACCACGGCGCGCTCGACGGGTGCAGGGCGTAGTCGCTGATCACGTCCGCGACCGGGTCGCCGGGACCCAGCGCGGACAGCAGCAGCAGGATCGAGGCCGCGCCGGTCAGTGGCAGGACGACACCGGGTCTGAGCTGAGCGGGAGGCACGGGGTCCATGCTCCCGGCCTTCGGTGATCGCCCGGTGAACAGCCGCAGGTCTTTCGGCGGCTTTCCCGAAGCGTCCACAGCGGACCGGGGCCGGCGTTCGCCCCGCGGTGTCCCGGCGATCACCCGTGCGGCCGAAGGGAGGTGCGGCTGAGTGGTTCCTGGTGCTGCCCGGCGGGTGGTTCGCGGCGGGCGCGCGGGTGAGCGCGCTGGCCCCGCGCCCTCCGGCGCTCGACGCTGGGGCGGTCGACCCGATTCACCCCCGATCCCGACGTGCTCACCGGTCCGCCGCACGAGCGCCAGCGGCGGATCGCGCGGGAGCTGCACCGGATGGAGAGCGCGCAGGCCGACCTGGTGCTGTCCGCGCTGGGCGAGGTCCCCGCGAGCGCCGGGGGCCTGGACGCGGGATCGGGCCGGGGCGGGACCACGTTCATGGCGCACGACCGGTTCGGGTGCGCGGTCGACGGCGTCAACTTCTGCTCCCACCACGTCGAGTTCGCCTCGGACCTGGCGCGGCGGCGCGGGTGCGGCGACCGGGTGCGGTTCCACCGCGCCAACATGGTCGCGACGCCGTTCGCGGACGGCGCGTTCGACCGGGTGATCACCAACGAGAGCACCATGTACGTGGACCTGGACGAGGCGTTCGCCGAGTTCGCCCGGCTGCTGCGGCCCGGCGGGCGGTACGCGCCGGTCACCGGCTGCCACAACGACGCGGTCACCGGGCGCGCGCCGGAGGGCGAGGCGATCGACCGGCACTACGACTGGCCGCATCCACCGGCGCAGCGCCTACTTCCGGGCACTGGCCGACCACGGCCTCGCACCGCTGGAGGTCACCGACCTGACCACGCGCGCCATCCCCTACCGGGAGCTGCGCGCCCGCTCCGACCTGCGCACCGGCGTGGAGACCGCGTTCCTCGACGGCTACCGGAGCGGGCGGGTGAACTACCTGCTGGTCGTGGCCGAGCGGGTGGTCGACGGGTGACCGGGGCAAGCGCGTTGTACCGAAGCGGGATCGACGAACGATGCAGATCGTCGCAGAGGTCCTGCGTGGGACCGAAGCTTTCCCGGGCAGGCCGGGGACCGCACCTGTTCCAGGGGGAGCACTCGCCTTCCCGCCCGCAAGCCGAGCACGGCAACGGGACTTGGCAGAGATCGAAGCCACCGTCCTCTTGGCTGACTGGCTGCAGCCCGCCATCGACGTGGTCGACGCGGTGGCTTCGCGGCTGGGCGGCGAGGCGCAGGGGGTGCCCACCGGCTTCGCAGACCTGGATATCCTGATCACGGGCTTGCACCCCGGTTCGCTCACGGTCATCGGCAGCAGAACCGGAGCGGGGCGCAGCACGTTGTTGCTCGACTTCGTCCGCAATGCCGCGATCAAGCACTCGATGTGCTCGGCGCTCTTCTGCCTGGATCAGACCGGCTTGGACGTCGTCCAGCGCGTTCTGTGCGCCGAGAGCAGGATCAGGAGCGACGACATGCGCGGTGGCCTGATGTCGGACGGTGACTGGACCAGGCTCGCTCGCAGGGTGACCGAGGTGCACGACGCGCCCCTGCTGCTCCACCGACCGGATCTTCACAACCGGGACGATCCCCGTGCGGGCGAAGCCGATGTGATCGTCGCCGAGCACCGGAACGGCCCTGCGGCGACAGTGGCGATCGCGCACCGGTTGCACTACAGCCGCTTCATCAACCTTTCCGGGTAGCGCGGAGCCCGGAACGTCCGCGTTGTCGGAAGGAAAGCATGACGAGTGCGAACGGCCCGTGCGGCACGCCCGGATGCGTCGGAACGTCGCGGTGGCCGAGGCGTGGTCGAGCCGTCGGTTTTTGCGACGACTGCTTGACCGCGCTGGTGGCCGCTTGCGGCGCGACCACGATCAGGCTCGGGGACACTTCCCGCGACCGCTTTCGGACCCGGCACGACCCCTGCGGAGCTGTGGTGGACGTGTCGCTGCCCATGATCCGACGTGGTGGCTGGACGTGCCAGATGTGCAAGTGGATCGAACTCGGCCCCCGCAACCGCCTGCTCGGAGCTGTCACCGAGCACTGGTCGGTGGCGAGGCAGGAGCAACTCCTGCTCGCAGCCAACATGCGTTCCCTGCTGCCGCTCGGCGACGCCGACGGTGACGAACCGGTCAACTACGAGTGCCTGGAATGCGGAGGTGCCGCCGCTGACCACATCTTCGGCATCGCTGAAGGACTTCGGCTGTCCTGGCTGCCTTGCGCGCACTGCGACGCGGCGCGTTTCAAGCCGACCACCACGAGGATCTCCGCACGACTGGACGTCCTGGGCCTGCGGCTGCTGCAGGACTACAGCGGTGATCCGGGGGAGGCCCTGAAATCCGTGTGCCGTCGCTGCGACACGGCCCGCAGCGTGTCGTGGACGGCGATCTGCGCGGGAGCGCCTCCCTGCCTGCGCTGTGACGGCGCCCGCCTTAACCCCAGCGCACCACACCGCGTCTACCTCTTCCACTTCCCCGACCTTGGTGAGGCGGGCGTCTACAAGGTCGGTATCACCCACTGCGCCAACGACAACCGCCTGCGCGATCACACCCGCAACGGCGGCCTGCTGCTCGGTGTCGCCCAAGTGGCGGACCGGGCTACGGCGCTGCACGTCGAGCGCCTCATTCTCGACCACTATCAGGCACTTGCCCCGGTGTCGCTGCGAAGAGACCTGTTGCCCCAGGGCGGAGCCACGGAGTGCTGGGCGGCGCACATCGGCTTCCCTGATTTGCGTGAGGCTGTCGAAGTACTGGCGTCCGGGGTGGGGAACGCGCGGTGAACAGCGCCTCAACCGAGATGGATGCGCAGCGCAGCACTTCCAGGTGAGCTGCACATCCGCCTCGGCGCGTGTCACGAGTTCGCTGTTGGCGTCCCACCTGGCCAGGGGGTGTCAGTCCTCGCCCGGCCCCCGCACCAGGTGCGCGAACACGGGCGCCAGGCGCTCGGGGACGTCCTCGTCCAGCTCCACGTCCAGGGTCTCCAGCTGCCGCAGCACCGGCAGCTCGGCCAGGGTCTCCAGCAGGTCCTCGTCCTCGTCGAACTGCGCCCGGCTGATGTCCAGGCGCCGCAGCGCCGGGTAGGCCTCCGGGGTCAGCATCTCCAGCTGGCCCGCCGGGCAGAGGCCGCCGAAGACGTCGTAGCCGATCTCCGCCGTCAGGGTCACCACGCCGGGCGCGCGGTCGGGGAACAGGGCGCCGATCGCGAACGGCGCGCCGATCACGTGCAGGTCGGTGACCGTGGTCGAGCCCATGTCGTCCAGCAGCAGGCCGC
Source organism: Actinosynnema mirum DSM 43827 (assembly GCF_000023245.1). Lineage (GTDB taxonomy): Bacteria > Actinomycetota > Actinomycetes > Mycobacteriales > Pseudonocardiaceae > Actinosynnema > Actinosynnema mirum. The sequence goes on along the minus strand of NC_013093.1, from coordinate 4,248,270 downwards.
CCCGCAGCGTCAGGGCGCGCAGCGCGGGCAGCGCGGACCACAGGTCCACCGCGCTCTCGTGCGCGAACCCCTCGTTCAGCTTCTCCAGCGGGTTGAACCGGCGGCCGGTCGACGTGGTCGCGTGCTCGTACAGGAGCGTGAAGTCGTGGCCGAAGCGCAGGTCCACCAGGTGCTCGCGCCCGCGCGAGGCCAGCGCCGCCGCCGCGCGGGCCGCCGAGTGGTGGAAGTCGGTCAGGTGCAGCTCCAGGCTGGTCAGGTCCGCCGACTCCGGGGCGGTCAGGAACGCCTCCAGCAGGACCGACTCCCACTGCTCGGGGTCGGACGCGTCGGCGCCCAGCGCCTCCACCAGTGCCCGCCGGTCCGGGTTGGGGGCGAGCCGGAACACCGCGCCGGTGATCCGGTCACCGGTCGTGGTCAGCTGCCAGGAGCCGTCGCTGCGCAGCGCGTCGAAGTCGGTCACGGCGGCATCGTAGGCAGTGGGTCCGACGATTCCGGGCGGGTCACCGGCCCCCGTGCTGGAAGTGCCAGACCAGCAGCGCCGGGGAGCCCGCGTGCGCGGCCCGCGCGGCCTCAGGGACGAGGGCCGCCAGGGACCAGGGCCAGCCCTCCCACGGGCCCAGCGCGGCCTCCCCGGTGACCGAGGGCTCGGTGGTCGGCTCCGCGCAGCCCAGCACCCGCAGGCCGAGGGGGAGCGCGGCGCGCAGGTAGTCGCCGACCCGGTGGCGGTGCGCGGACAGCCTGCCGGGGCGACCGGCGGCGTCGCGGACCTTCGGCACCGAGCCGAGCAGCACCCGCTCCGGGTGCACGTCGGACAGCACCAGGTGACCGCCCGGCCGCAGCACCCTGGTGAACTCGGCCAGCACGGGGCGCAGGTCGGGCACGTGGGTCAGCGCCAGCGCGCACACCACCAGGTCGGTGGACGCGTCCGGCACCGGCAGGCGGTGCAGGTCGCCGCGCGCGAACACCGCTCCGGGGACCCTGGCGCGGGCCCGCGCGAGCATGTCGGGCGAGCCGTCCACGCCGACGACCCGGTGCCCGAGCCCGGCGAGGCGGGCGGTGTGGCGGCCGGTGCCGCACGCGGCGTCCAGCGCGTCACCGGGCGGCAGCGCGTCCACGATCCCGGCGACCAGGGGCTCGTCGAGGTCGAACGAGGTGTTCGGGGAGTCGTAGGTCGGCGACCACAGGCGGTAGCCGCTGACCGCGTCCACCCGCTCGACGTCCACGCCCGCGCCCGCCAGCGAGTCGTCCGCGAGCAGCGCCCGGACCTCGGCGATCCGGGCCTGGGCGAACTCGCGGTCGTGCTCACCGGCGTACGCGCGCAGCAGCGCGAGCCCTTCGAGACCGAGCAGGTAGGCGCGCGGGTCCTCGTGGTCCATCCCGCGGACGCTAGCGACGCGTGCGCCCTGCGGTCAGGCGGTTTTTCGGCCCGTCACACCCGCGCGGTCGCCGCCTGGAAGCGGTTGAGCAGCCCGGCCGAGGCGATCACCGCCACCGCCACCAGGGGCATCACCAGCGCGGTGGCCGTGCCGCTGTCCTCGGCCAGGTAGCCGGTCAGGCTGGAGGCCGGGGCCTGGCCGATCACGATCGCGGTGCTCGCCATGGTCATCACCGTGGCGTTGCGGCCGACCGGGGCCAGGTCCGAGACCAGCGTGTAGAGGGTGACCAGCAGCGGGCCGATGCCCGTGCCCGCCACCGCCAGCGCGAGCGCCATCACCGGGATCGAGGTCGCCAGGTTCAGGCCGACCGCGCCGATCAGCGCGAGCGCGGCGAACACCAGCCAGCGGTCCCGCAGCGCGAACCGCGCCGGGAGCATCCCGGCCAGCAGCGCGCACACCGCCGAGCCCAGGCCCATGGCGCCGTAGACCAGACCGGCCTGCTCGGCGTCGCCGTGGTCGGCCATGAACGAGGTCAGCGAGGTCAGCACCGAGCCGAAGAACAGGCCGATGCCGACGATGCCCAGCAGCACCACCAGCAGTGACGGGCGGAACAGGTCGCTCACCGGGTCGGGGGTCACCCGGTCCTCGGGAGCGGGCTGGGCGGCGGTCGCGCTGGGGTGCAGGGCGAACGAGCACACGGCCACCAGGGTCAGCGCGGCGGCGGCGATGATCGGGGCGGCGGGGGAGAAGGCGGCGGCCAGGACGCCGACGAGGGTCGGGCCGAAGACGAACGTCATCTCGTCGGCGGCGGACTCGTACGCCATCGCCGCGTTGACCGCCTTCGGGCGGGTCTCGCCCTGGGTGCGGCGGGTGACCAGGCCGACCAGGCGGCTGCGCGACATCGGCGGCACCTGCGGGGTGGTCGCGCCGACCAGGAACGCCGCGACCAGGACCGCCGCCGAGGGCAGCGGCGAGTAGGCCAGGACGACCAGCGCGGTCAGCGCGGCGCTGGTGGCGACGCCGGTGGCCAGCAGCACCCGGCGCTGGCCCCACCGGTCGGCCGCCGCGCCGATCAGCGGCCCGAACACGGCCATGCCGACCCCGGCGGTCGCCGAGGTGAGGCCGCCCAGGCTGATCGAGCCGCGCGCGGCGACGACCAGGGTGAGCACGCCGACGACGGTCATGGCGTAGGGGAAGCGGGCCACGAGGGCCAGCGGGAAGAAGGAGGCCCCGGCGGAGTCGAACACGGCGCGCGCGACCGAGGGGGACTCGGCGGGTGCGGGGGCCTGCGGGGACTCGTCGAGCAGGGCGACGGAACGCGTGGTCATGGTGACGTGCTTTCACGAGGCGGGACTGGACCAGTGCCGCCTTACCCCGTGACACGGGGCAGGTAGATACACACCACGGCTTCCGCCCGTCGACGCGGCGGGGTGCGCGCGTGCGGGGGTGCCGCGTGGGCCTTTCGGCTCCGGGACCACTGTGCCACACGGAGTGGAACCCGCGTACCAGATGTTGTGCGGTTCACTCTGCCGTGACGGTGACGTCCTGCGTCGGAGTGAACGTGACGGAATTGGTGGCCTGGTACTACCCCGGTCAGACGGTCGACGCGGAGCTGCGCGGGCCGCAGGACGTGGACGGGGTGCTGGACGACCTCGTGCGGGTGGGCGGGCCGGTGATGGCGCAGCTGTGGGACCGGTCCGACCCGGCGTCGACCCTGCTGAACGTGGGGGTGGACGGGCCACGCGGGTGCGGGCTGCTGTGCCACGTCGACGGGGACGAGGTGTGGATCAGCGAGGGGACCGGGGAGCCGGGGCGGTACCTGATGATCGGTCTGGACTGGGACCACCCGGCAGGCGTCGAGGTGCCCCTGGCGGTGGTGCGGGCCGCCGTGCACGAGTACGCGCGCGGGGGTGGACGGCGGCCCGGCGGGGTCCGGTGGCGGCTCGGCGCCGAGTAGGCGTGGCGGGCGTGGGCGCTAGCCGTGGATGGCGGCGGCCAGCTTCTCCACGGCCACGGCGTTGAGCGGCCCCAGGTAGAGGCTGTCCGAGACGGTCACGCCGGTCCTGGTCCTGGACGCCTCCCAGGCGGGGAACTTCGCGAACAGCTCCTCCGCCATGGCCCGCCCGTCCTCACCGGCCTGGTAGACGCCGACGACGAGCACGTCGGGCAGGCCGTTGCTGTTCATCATCGACATGCCGGGCAAGACGATCAGCACGCTCTTCGGGTCTTTGCCCGCGACCTTCGCGGTGGTGGCGGCGACGCGCTCGCGGGCCGCGTCGACCAGGTCGACCGCCTCCCGCGGCACGTCGAAGATCCGCACGACGCGCGCGATCGGACCGGGTCAGCGGTCCCCGGCCAGCACCGGCTTGACACCCTCCGGCAGCAGCGGGGGCAGGCCCGTCGTCCAGAGCGCATCGTGGGACAGGGCGCTGATCCGCCAGCCCTCGGGCGTGCGGCGCAGTTCGGCCCGCCAGTGGCCGCCGACCTGGAAGAGCGGGTTCGCGTCCGCGCCGCGCGAGCGCAGGGTGCTGTCCAGGTGGACGTGCGTCATGAGCGCGTTCCACGTCACCGCGACGCCTTCCGCCTCGTCCACCAGCAGGTCCGAGGACGTGTGCTGGGTGCGGGCGAAGCGGCGGATCGACTCCTCCACGTGCGCGGCCACCGCCGTGACGCCCTCGGCGGAGCCGATCGGGGAGGACAGGGTGGCGTCGTCGGTGAAGTGGTCCTGCGCCCAGCCATCGGGGAACTCCCGCACGTCCATGGCGCGGAAGAAGCGGCTGACGAGGGCGTTGAACTCGGTGATCTCGTTGTGGTCCACGGGGAGCAGGGTGGTACCTCGATCTAGCTGGAGGTCAACTCAGGCCCAGCTCGGCTCCCAGACCGGTTCCGGCGCACGCGCCCGTCCGGCCGTCAGGAACGCCCGCAGGTCGGCCAGGCCGGGATGGTCGTTCACCGTGGACCAGAGCAGGCGGTGCGGGTAGACCGGCGTCGGGTCGCGCAGCGGGATGCGGCGCAGGTCGTAGACGGCGGGCCACAGGTAGTGGTCGCCGGAGCCGACGATCGTGGCGTGCTCCGCCGACCCCGCCAGCACCTCCAGCAGCGCCTCGTCGCCGAAGTGCGGGCCCGCGCCGTCGACCGCCGCGCCGAACGCGCCCGCGAAGTCCCGGTAGAACCGCGCCCACTCGGTTCCCGGCCTGATCCCCGGCACCCACACCCGGTGCCCGGCCAGCTTCACCGGGGCCAGCTCCGCGCGGTCGGCCAGCGGGTGGCGGGGGCCGACCAGCAGCTCCAGCCCGCTGTCCACCGCCCGCGCCGTCCGCACCCCGTCCGGCAGGTCCGCGCGCGCCAGGGGCACGGCCCGGAACGACGCGTCGACCGCCCCCGCGCGCACCGCCTCCAGCGCCCCGCCCAGGTGGTTCTCCGGCAGCGTCACCACCTCCAGCGCCACCTCGGGGTGCGCGGCGTGGAAGGCCCGCAGCGCGGTGGACGGCGCGGTGCGCAGGTTCGGCACGTCCACCCGCAGCACCCGGTTCTCCGGCCGCACCGACCGCGCCGCCCGCTCCACGGCCCGCAGCACCGCCCTGGCGTGCGGCAGGAACACCGCGCCGTCCAGCGTCAACCGGACCCCTCGCGGCGTGCGCGCGAACAGCGCCACCCCGACCGCGCGCTCCAGCGCCCCCACCCGCTTGGACACCGCCTGCTGGCTGATCCCCAGCTCCACGGCCGCGTCCCCCAACCTGCCGGACTCGGCGGCGGCGACGAAGGCGCGCACGTTCTCAACGTCCACCGGCCCGCCCCAACCCCCGGTTGTGGCGCTCGGGCGCGCCGGTTGTTGGTCCGCGGCGCCCGGCCGCTGCTGGGATCGGCACATGAGCAGCCTGCCCAGAGCGCGCACCCACGTCCACACCGCCGAGTTCGCCCGCGTCGCGGAGCGGATCTTCGAGGTCACCGACCTCACCTCGCGGCTGAACTCCTTGCCCTACAACAGCACCGAGGAGCGCGCCGCCCTGCACGCCAAGATCTTCGGCCGCCCGCTGCCCGAGTCGGTGCGGGTCCTCCCGCCCTTCCACACCGACTGCGGGCTGAACACCGAGTTCGGCGAGGACGTCTTCGTCAACCACGGCTGCGCCTTCTACGACCGGGGCGGGCTGCGCATCGGCGGCGGCGTGATGCTCGGGCCGCGCGTCACCCTGATCACCTCCGACCACCCGGTGCCGCCCGAGGACCGGCGCGCGTTCACCGAGGAGGCGCCCGTGGTGCTGGAGGACGGGGTGTGGCTCGGGGTCGGGGTGACCGTGCTGCCGGGGGTGACGATCGGGCGCGACTCGGTGGTCGGGGCGGGCGCGGTGGTCACCAGGGACGTCCCGGCGGGCGCGCTCGTCACCGGGGTCGCGGCCTCCGTGCGCCGCAGGTGGTGACGCGGTGCGGGAAACCCTTGACGCGCAAGGTCTTCCCGCACCCGACTCACCCGGCGTAGCAGGCCTCCACCTCGTCGGCCCAGCGTCGCACCACCACGTCGCGCTTCACCTTCAGCGACGGCGTCAAACACCCGTTCTCCTGGGTGAACTCCACCGGCAGCACCCGGAACCTGCGCACCGACTCCGCGCGTGACACCGCCGCGTTCCCGAGGTCCACCGCGCGCTGGAGCTCCGCCAGCAGGTCCGGGTCACCGGACAGCTCCTCGACGGTCGCCTCCGCGGACTTGCCCGCCGAGCGCTTCCACACCGGGAAGTGCTGCTGGTCCACGGTCAGCAGCGCCGCGACGTAGTTGCGCCCGTCGCCCACCACCACGGCGTTGCCCACCAGCGGGTGCCCGCCGATGCGGTCCTCGATGGCGGCGGGGGAGACGTTCTTCCCGCCGCTGGTCACCAGGATCTCCTTGCTGCGCCCGGTGATCACCAGGAAGCCCGCCTCGTCCACGTGCCCGAGGTCGCCGGTGGTGAGCCAGCCGTCGTCGAAGGTCGCCGCCGTGGACTCCTCGTCCCGCCAGTAGCCGCCGAACACCGTGGGCCCCTTGACGAGCACCTCGCCCGCGTCCGAGATCCGCAGCGACATGCCGGGCAGCGGCCTGCCCGCCGTGCCCGCGCGGAACGCCTCGGGGGTGTTGATCGTGGCCGTCGACGTGGTCTCGGTCAGGCCGTAGCCCTCCAGCACGGTGATCCCGGCGGCCCGGTAGAAGTGCACCAGTCGGGGCGACAGGGCCGCGCCGCCGGAGAGCACGTGCTCGCACCGCCCGCCCAGCGCGGCCCGCAGCCTGCGGTACACCAGCCGGTCGAAGGCGGCGTGCCGCAGCCGCAGCCCGAGACCGGGGGAGTCCGCCGACGAGTGCGCCACCGCGACCTCGGTCGCCGCGTCGAACACCTTGCCCCTGCCCGAGTCCAGCGCCTTCTGCCGCGCCCCGTGGAAGATCTTCTCCAGCACGTACGGCACCGCGAGCACGAACGTCGGCCGGAACGTGGCCAGGTCCGCCACCGCGTCGCCGACCTTCGCGGTGTGCCCCAGGGTGACCCCGGCCCACACCGCGCCCACCTGGAGCATCCGGCCGACGACGTGCGCCAGCGGCAGGAACAGCAGGGTGGACGCCTGCGCCGCGCCGCCGTCGCCGAACAGCGAGCCCAGCACACCGACCGCGCCCCTGGCCTCGGCCAGGAAGTTCCCGTGCGTGAGCACGCACCCCTTGGGCCTGCCGGTGGTGCCCGAGGTGTAGACGATCGTGGCGGGCTCGTCGTGCCCGGTCTCCCGGCAGCGGTCCAGCACCTCGGCGTCGGGGACGTCCGCGCCCGCGACCGACAGCTCCGCGGGGGCGTCGTCGATCCGCCACACCGGGGCCTGCCTCCCGGCCTCGGCGAACGCGTCCCGCACGTGCCGCTCGTGCTCGTCGGTCTCCACGACCGCCGCGCTCGCCCCGGAGTCGGCGACGATCCAGGCGACCTGCTCGGCCGACGAGGTCGGGTAGACCGGCACCGACACGGCGCGCGCGGCCCACACCGCGAAGTCGAGCAGGGTCCACTCGTAGCGGGTCGACGCCAGGATCACCACCCGGTCGCCGGGCTGGACCCCTGAGCTGACAAGGCCCTTCGCGACCGAGACGACCTGGTCGCGGAACTCGCGCGCGGTGACGGGGGTCCACCCCGAGGCGCTCTTGCGGCGGAACGCGGTGGAGTCGGGCGCCCGCTCGGCGTTGACCTGCACGAGCTGGGCGAGACCGCCGTCGACGGGCACGGCGGGAAGGGGCGCGGTGGTGACCTCGCGCATGGGTGGTGACTCCTCGGGCTGAACACGGGGACCGGGGGTCGACGCACCCGCGCGTGCGGGTGCGGACCGGGATGGGAGGGGAGCGTAACGGTTGCCAGAAAACAAAAACTGTGATCGTCATCACGGCTCAAGGGTTGCTCAAGAACCTGTGAGGAAGTGGTCGGAAAATGCCCTCCACCTGCGAATTCGACCTTCGGCCTGCACCGCTCCGGGAATCCTTTGCCTTTTGATGCAACCCTGCTACCGTTCGTCGCGCAACGATCTTGATAACCCGCTGTGCCCGGTCGGTCGCCACCCGCGAACGACTGCGGGCCAGGCAAAACGGGTTCCGGTGGACGCGGCGCGCGCTTCCTCGGGACGCGTCCTTCCCACGCCATTCCCCTTTTTCAGGACCCGCTGTTCCCTTATCGGGGACGTCGCCGAGGTGGAGGCTCGCCAGTGCCCGATCGCGCGAACGTCGGCGAGACCGGCGCGAGAGCGCTCGTGCTCCCCGTCGCCGGGGGCCACCAGCTGTGCCTGCGGGTGTTCGCCCCGCTCGCCGACGACCCGGCCGCCCCCGTCCTGGTGATCGTCCCGGCCATGGGCATCACCGCCTCCTACTACGACCCGTTCGCGGAAGCCCTGGCGCACCAGGGCTTCCCGGTCGTGGCCTGCGACCTGCGCGGCCACGGGGCCAGCGTCCCGGCGATCTCGCGCCGCTCCCGGCACGGCCAGCAGGACGCGGTCGCCGTCGACCTGCCCGCGATCGTCGCCGCCGCCCGGCGCGAGTTCCCCGGCAGGCCACTGGTCCTGCTCGGCCACAGCATCGGCGGCCAGCTCGCCACCGCCTACCTGTCCAGGCCCGAGGCCGACGCCGACGGGCTCGCCCTGATCGCCTCCGGCACGCCCCACCACCGCGTCTACCCGCCGCTGCGCGCCCTGCGCGTGCTCCTGGGCACCCAGGCCGCCGCGCTGCTGGGCCGCGCCTGGGGCTACTTCCCCGGCGACCGCGTGGGTTTCGCGGGCCGCGAGTCGGCGGGCGTCGTCCGCGACTGGGCGCGCTTCGCCCGCACCGGCAGCTTCCGGCCCGACGGCGCCGACCTCGACTACGAGCGCGCCATGGCCGCCGTGGACGTGCCGGTGCTGGTCGTCTCGGTCGAGGGCGACCTCATGCACACCCCCGCCGCGATGGCCGCGCTCACCGCCAAGCTCGGCGCCGGGCGCGTCACCGAACGCCGCTACACCGCGGCCGACGCGGGGCAACCGCTCGACCGCTACCGCTGGGTCCGCGTCCGGGGCCCGCTGCCCACCTGGGTGCGGGACTGGTGGCGCGACCACGACGACACCGGAGGCGCACGGCCGTGACCGATCGGGACGAGGCGATCGCCGCCCTGGCGACCACGAGCGGCCACGCGGGGGAGTGGGCGGCGCTGCCCTTACAGGACAAGCGCGACCTGCTGCTGCGACTGCACGAGCGGGTCGGCCGCGTCGCCGACGAGTGGGTGCGGTTGTCCTGCGACGCCAAGGGGATTCCGCTCGGCGCGCCCGTGGAGAGCGAGGAGTGGCTCGCGGGCCCCTACGCGCTCCTGCGCTACGCCGCCGCCCTCGCCCGCACCGTCGACGCCCTCGCCGCGGGCCGCAGCCCCCTGGACGGGGTCGTCGTGCGCCACCGCCCCGACGGCAGGCTCGCGCTGCGCGCCCTGCCCGGCGACCTGTCCGACCGGTTGACGCTCAACGGTTTCAGCGCCTGGACGTGGACCACGCCCGGCGTCACCGAGGAGCAGCTGCGCGACCGCGCGGCCCACGCCCTGCGCGAGGGCCGGGTCGCCTGCGGCGCGACGCTCGTGCTCGGCGCGGGCAACGTCTCCGCCACCGCCCCCACCGACGTGCTGCACGCCCTCTACCACGGCAACGCCCCCGTGGTCTGCAAGCTCAGCCCGGTCAACGACTACCTGCGCCCGGTGCTGCTGGAGTGCTTCGCGCCGTTCACCGAGCGCGGGTTCGTCGCCCTGGTCACCGGCGGCGCGGAGGTCGGGGCCGCGCTCGTGGCCGACGACCGCACCGCCGCCGTCCACATCACCGGCAGCCTCGCCGCCCACGACCGCATCGTCTTCGGCGACGGCCCCGAGGGCGAGCGCCGCAAGGCCGACCGCGCCCCGGTGCTGACCAAGCCGATCACCAGCGAGCTGGGCGGCGTCGGCGCGACCGTGGTGCTGCCCGGCCCGTGGACCAGGGCCGACCTGCGCCACCAGGCCTGGCACACCGCGACCCAGAAGCTCACCAACAACGGCTTCAACTGCACCGCCTCCCAGATCGTGGTGCTGCCGCGCGACTGGGACCTCGCCGACGCGTTCACCGCCGAGCTGCGCGCGGCCCTGCGCGCCACGCCCGCGCGCCCGGCCTACTACCCAGGGGCCGAGGACCGGCTCGACGCGGTCCTGAACGCCCACCCCGACGCCGAGGACCTGGGGACCGGCCACCGCAGGCTGCTCGTGGACGGGCTCGACCCCGACGACGCCGAGGAACCCTTCTACCGCACCGAGTTCTTCGCCCCGGCCCAGGGCATCGTGCGCCTGCCCGGCGCGCCGAGGGACTACCTGCGCGCCGCCGTCGACCTGTGCAACACCACCCTCTTCGGCACCCTCGGCGTCAACCTCCTGGTCCACCCCGCCACGATCGCCGCGCTCGGCCCGGACTTCGACAAGACCCTGGTGTCGCTGCGCTTCGGCGCGATCGCCGTCAACACCTGGACCTCGCTGGGCTACCTCACCCCGCAGGTCGCCTGGGGCGGGTTCCCCGGCCACGAGCCGCACGACGCGGGCAGCGGCATCGGCCGCGCCCACAACGCCCTGCTGGTCGAGGACACCGAGCGCACGATCCTCACCGGGCCGTTCCGCCCGGCCCCGAGATCGCTGCTGCGCGGCGAGCCCTCGGCCATGCCGCTGCCGCCGTGGTTCCTCAACAGCCCCACCGGGCACCGCACCGCGCGCCTGCTCACCCGGTACGCGGCGCAACCGGGACCGCTGCGCCTGGCCTCCGTCGCGCTGTCCGCCGCGCTGCCCTGACCACCGCGCCCCGACGACCCGCGCCCCGACGACCCGCGCCCTGACGACCCGCGCCCCGACGCCCTGACGGCCCGCGCCCCGACGCCCTGACGGCCCGCGCACCACCGCACACACCCACACCCGGTCCCGCCGCGCTCCGGGCTGCCCAGAAGAGGAAGAAACCCCCGTGGACCACGTCAACCACTTCGACACCAAGGCCACGTACTGGATAATGCGGGCCGAGTACCTGGTCGGGTTCATCGCCTGCGTGGTGCTCGCCCTCGTGCACTTCGGGGACATCCGGTGGTGGGCGGCGATCCTGCTGTTCTTCTCCATCGACGTCATCGGCTACTACCCCGGCGCGATCGCGTTCAAGCGGGCCAAGGGCGGGCCGATCCACAAGGCCTACTACGTGCTGTACAACACGATGCACAACTGGTTCGCCGCCGCCGCGCTGGCCGGCCTGTGGGTGCTGGCGTTCGGCGTCGAGTGGGCGCTGCTGGCGATCCCGCTGCACCTGTGCGCGGACCGGGGCCTGCTGGGCAACACGCTCAAGCCGTTCAGCGTCGCCTTCGAGCCCGAGCCGCTGCCCGCGTTCCAGTCGTTCATCGCGCAGGTCACCGGCAAGCAGCAGCACCGCCCGGTCCAGGACCCCACGCCCGCCGAGGCCTCCGCCGCGTGATCACCACCGACGACGCGGAGATCCTCGCGTCGCTGCGCGAGCACAGCGACCACCCGAGCGGTTTCCTCGCCTACAACGGGAAGACCTCGCACTTCCGCGGCGAGAACGTCCCCGGCACGGTCGCCTACCGCAGGGGCCGCCGCCACGTCGTGCAGCTGTGCGGACCGCTCACCGGCGCCGAGCACCGCGCCGCGCTGCTCGCGCAGTTCCGCGCCTGGGCCGCGTCCGAGCGGCTGCGGATCTGCGCCGTGCAGCTCTCCCGCGCCGACGCCGAGCTGTACGCGGGGCAGGGCTTCGCGGTCAACCAGCTCGGTCGCACCTACAGCGTCGACCTGGCCGCGTTCACCACGAAGGGCGGACCGCTCGCCAAGGTCCGGCAGAACATCGCCCGCGCCAAGCGGGACGGCGTCACCGTCGCCGAGAGCGCCTCCCAGGACGACCCGAGGCTGTCCGAGATCGACGCGAGGTGGTTGCGCGCCAAGGGAAGGCACGTCAAGGAGCTCGACTTCATGATCGGCGAGCGCGGCGGCCGGGGAGCCGCCCACCGCCGGATCTTCGTCGCGAGCGTCGGCGAGCGCCCCGTCGCCTACATCTCCTACTCCCCGGCGTTCGGCGGCAGGCCCGGCTGGCTCTACGACCTGACCCGCCGCGACCCGGACTCGCCCGTCGGCACCATCGAGCTGGTCAACCTCCAGGCGCTGCAGACGTTCCAGGCCGAGGGCGCGGGCTGGCTGCACCTGGGCCACACCCCGTTCGCCGGCCTCGACGCGGCCAACGAGGTGCCCGGCGCGGCCAGCGGCGCCGTCACCCGCGTCGCCGCGCTGATCGCCGAGCACGGCAAGGCGCTCTACCCCTCGCGCACCCAGGAAGCGTTCAAGCGCAAGTGGGCCCCGCACGTGGTCGAGCCCGAGTACGTCGCCTTCGAGGGCGGCGTCTCGGTCCCCTCGCTGTGGAACCTGCTCCGGCTCACCCGAGCCATCTGAAGAACAACCATCACCACCACGAGGAAAAGAACAACCATGAGCGACGAGATCAGGCCCGAGGTCGACTGGGACCGCACCGTCCCCGTGCTCGAAGGCGCCCGCACCCTGGAGCTGACGCCCGAGTCCTGCGACCTCCAGTACTGGCTCGACGAGGTGGCGGGCAGGCTGCTGCGCCGCATCCCCAACGGTCACACCCCCGACGCCGTCGTGCCCGAGCAGGTCCTCAAGCCCGGACCGCTGCGCGACGCGCTGATCCAGGAGTTCGCCTTCCGCACCATCGCGGAGGAGAAGGTCACCCGCGCGCTCGGCCACCTGGTCGCCGCCGCGCCCAACCGGGTCATGACCGAGTTCTTCTCCACCCAGCTGCTCGACGAGGCCCGGCACGCCCGCGTGTTCCGCGACCACATCATCGAGGTCGGCGTCCCCGAGGCCGAGGTCGACGACGTGATCACCGAGGTCGCGGGCAAGGCCATCGAGACCGTGCTCGACCCGCTGGAGGCGTTCGGCGTCTCGGTCATCCGCGACCAGGGCGACTTCTACGGCGGCGTCATCACCCTCACCATCCTCGTGGAGGGCGTGCTCGCCCCGTTCGGCGAGCTCAGCGAGCGCAAGTGGGTCGAGCTGGACCCGGCGGGCGCGGAGATCGAGCGCGGCGCGGGCATGGACGAGATCCGCCACCTGTCCGTGGGCAGCAGCGTCATCAAGCGGCACCTGCAGGAGCAACCCGGTGAGCGGATGCGCGTCCTGGAGCTGATCCAGCGCGGGCGCGCCCTGTGGGAGGGGCTGCCGATGCAGCCGGTGCTGTTCCAGCGCGAGTCGCTGTTCCAGCAGGGCCTGGAGGAGTGGGGCCACCTGATCCCCGAGTACGAGGTGTGGCCCGGCCGCAAGCTCGTCGACACCAGCGCCGAGGAGCGCATGATCACCGCGTCCACCTGGTCGCAGGAGACCCAGGACGTCCGGATGCGCTACATGGGCCTGGTCTAGGCCACCACCCCCGATCAGGACAGGTTGACGACCGTGGAGTCCTACCCCTCATACATCGCGGGCCAGGACGCGCCCGTGGACAAGTGGCTGTACGCGATCGACGCGTCCAGCATCTTCGACGACGCCTTCGGCGCGATCCGCCTCAAGCGCGACCTCGCCAAGGGCGCCGAGCCCGACCCGACCGACGCGCGCATCGTGGGCCGGGTCGCGCTCAGCACGACCGAGCAGACCCTGGAGGCGCTGCGCGCCGCCCGCGCCGCCCAGCCCGAGTGGGGCGCCTGGTCGCTGGAGCGTCGGCTGGAGTTCGGGGCGCGCGTGCACCAGCGCATCAAGGACCGCAGCGACGAGTTCGTCGAGGTCCTCATCGCCGAGGGGCACCCGCGCAGGCTCGCCCAGTGGGAGGTCGCCGGGGTCATCCAGTGCTCGTCCCCGGAGACCTTCGCGGCCAACGCGCGCATGATGGAGCACCGCGAGCGGATCGGCGACCGGGAGATCCGCCTGGTGCGCAAGGGCGACGGCGTGGTGTGCCTGAGCCCGCCGCAGAACGCGGCGGCCTCCAACTCCATGCTCGGCGTGCACGCGCTCGCCGCGGGCAACTCGCTGGTCGTGAAGGCCCCGCGCAGCGCCCCCTACGGCGTGGCGTGGGCCTGGCGCGAGCTGGTGGCCTCCGTGCTGGAGGAGATGGACGCGCCGAAGGGCGTGCTGAGCATCGTCAGCGGCGTGCCCAAGGTGCTGCTGGACCAGTGGTTGGCCAGCGACGACGTCGACGACATCTTCTTCTTCGGCAGCAGCGAGCGCGGCATCGAGATCGGCAAGCGCTGCGTCGAGGCGGGCAAGAAGCCGGTGCTGGAGCTGGCGGGCAACGACGGCGTGCTCGTGTGGCGCGACGCCGACCTGGACAACGCGGCGCTCGCCATCTCCGAGTGCTTCTACGGCTCCAGCCAGATCTGCATGGTGCCCAAGTACGTCATCGCGCACCCGGAGATCGCCGACGAGCTCGTCGAGCGGCTGGTCAAGCTCGTCGCCGACATCCGGCCCGGCCGCCCCGGCGACCCGGACGTGCTGCTGTCCCCGGTGCTGCGCACCGGTGACTTCTCGGCCGTGCTGGACGAGGCCGTCGCCGACGGCGCCGTGCTGGTCAGCGGCGGCCACCGGATCGCCGAGGACGGCACGCGCGACTCGTCCGGGGTGTTCCTGGAGCCGACCCTGCTGCGGGTCGACGGCTACGAGCGCGCGGAGAAGACGCGGGCCGTGCGCGAGGAGACGTTCTACCCGCTGCTGGCGCTCGTCGTCCCCGAGCAGGCAGGTCCCCAGCAGACGGGCTCCGGGCAGACGGACGAGGCCGCGTTCGACGAGGCGCTGCGGTTCATGAACGCCAACCCGTACGGGCTGCGGAACTCGCTGTGGAGCGAGAACGCCGAGCTGGTCGAGCGGTTCTGCGCCCGGCTGGACAACGGCGGCATCCTCAAGGTCAACGACAGCCACCTCGGCTTCGTGCCCGGCATCCCCTCGCACGGCGGCAACGGCCTGTCCGGCGGCCCGTTCGGCGAGGCGAACTTCCCGATGCTGCGCACCAGCCACCTGCAGGCCGTCAGCATCGCCACGAACGTCACGCCGAGGGCGCGCGTGTTCGAGAGCGCGCTGCCGCCCGCCGACTCGGCGGCCGGGGGCGCGCGGTGAGGTTCCTCCAGCGCGAGCACGACACCCTGGAAGCGCTGCTCCCCGGCCTGGACAAGGCGTTGGGCGCCTTCACGCTCAGCGAGCTGGAGCAGCGCGGCGGCCCCGGCATCGCCGCGCTGCGCGAGGCGGGAGGCTCCGGTCTGCTGGTGCCCGCCGAGCACGGCGGCCTCGGCGCGAGCGCGCGGGACGCGGTGCGCGTCACCCGCGCCATCGCCACCCGGTCGCCGTCGGTCGCGGTGGCCGCCACGATGCACAACTTCTCGGTGGCCAGCCTGGTGACCCTCGCGGCCACCAGCACCGGCTTCGAGTGGCTGCTGCTCGACGCGGTCGCCCGCGACAAGCGCATGATGAGCAGCGCGTTCGCCGAGGGCCGCACCGGTCAGGGCGTGCTCACCCCGACCATGTCCGCGCGCCGGGCCGAGGGCGGCTGGCTGGTGTCCGGCAGCAAGAAGCCGTGCAGCCTGTCGGCGTCGATGGACCTGATCACGGCGAGCGTCGCGCTGCACCACGAGGACGGCACGACGGGCCTGGGCATCGCGGTCATCCCGGCCGAGGCGCCCGGCATCAGCGTGCGGCCGTTCTGGAACTCGCCGGTCCTCGCGGGCGCGGAGAGCGACGAGGTCGTGCTGGCGGACGTGCTCGTCCCGGACGAGCTGGTCGTCAAGCCGGTGCTCGACCCGGAGACGAACCTCGACGACCTCAACACCACCGGGCTGATCTGGTTCAACCTGCTCGTGTCCGCGGTCTACCTGGGCGTGGCCAGCGCGCTGGTCGCCCGGCTCCTGGACTCCGGCCGGGGCGACGCGGCGACGCGGGTGGACCTGGTCTCCGACCTGGAGTCGGCGGCGTTCGCGCTGGACCGGGTGGCCTGGGGCGTGGACACCGGCTCGGTCGGCAACGACGCGCTGGCCGACGCGCTCACCGCCCGCTACAGCCTCCAGCGCACCAGCAGGCGCGTGGTCGGCACGGCCGTGGAGCTGCTGGGCGGCATGGCCTTCGTGTCGTCCCCGGACGTCGCGCTCCTCGCGGCCAGCGTGCACGCCCTCGCGTTCCACCCGCCCGGACGGCTGTCCACCGTGGACGCCATGGAGCGCTACCACGGCGGGGCGCCGCTCCGCGTCGACTAGGGCGGGCCGGGGTCGAGCGCACGGCCCCGAGCCGCCACCGGGGGCGCCACGCCACGGCGCCCCGACCGGGCCCCGCACCACGGGGCCCGACGCCCACCGGGGCCGCGCGACGACACCGCCGCGCGGCCCCGCCCCCTGCCCCCCGAACCACGGGAACCATGGACACCACCACGCAAGGCACCACGCACCACCAGGACACCACCGGCGGGGACCTCCTCGCCGCCTACCGCGCCCACCTCAGCGCGGGCCGCGCCTCGCTCGGCGAGATGTTCGGCGGTTTCTGGGAGACCGCCTCCAGCGGCGCCACCGTGCGCACCTCCGACGGCGAGAGCTTCGTCAACTGCGCGGGCTACGGCGTGTTCATCCTCGGCGGCACGCACCCGCACGTCACCGAGGCCGTCGTCGCCCAGGTCCGCGCCAACCCGCTGGCCACCCGGCTCCTGCTGGAGCCGGTCAGCGCCGCCGCCGCGAAGGCGCTGGTCGACGTGTGCCCGCCCGGCCTGAGCAAGGTGCACTTCGTCGGCTCCGGCACCGAGGCCACCGAGACCGCCATCAAGATGGCCAGGGCCAACGGGAAGCGGCGGCTGATCACCACCGCCAACGGCTACCACGGCAAGACCCTCGGCTCGCTCAGCGTCACCGCGCGGAGCGTCTACCAGGAGAAGTTCCAGCCGCTGCTGCCCGACGTGACCGTCGTGCCCTACGGCGACGTCGACGCCATGGAGGCCGCCCTGCGCGACGGCCCGCCCGCCTGCGTCATCGTCGAGCCCGTGCAGGGCGAGGGCGGCGTGGTCTTCCCGCCCGACGGCTACCTCGCCGCGCTCGGCCGCCTGCGCACCGAGCACGACGCGTTCCTGGTGATCGACGAGATCCTCACCGGCCTGGGCAGGCTCGGCCGCTGGTGGGGCCACGACCCCGAGGCCGTCACCCCGGACGTGATGCTGGTCGGCAAGGGCCTGTCCGGCGGGGTCGTCCCGGTCGCCGCCGCCGTCGCCACGCCCGCGGCCTACGCGCCGTTCGACAAGGACCCGTTCCTGCACACCTCCACCTTCTCGGCCGCACCCGTCGCCGCGGCCGCCGCGAAGGCCGCGATCGAGGCGATCGTCATGGAGGACGCGGTCGCCAAGGCCGCCAAGCTCGGCGCGGAGCTCAAGCACCGCATCGCCGAGTCCGCCGCCCGCACCTGCCCGCACCTGGTCGCCGAGGTGCGCGGCGAGGGCCTGCTCATCGGCGTCGAGATGCGCGACCCCGGCCTCGCTGGCGAGCTGGTGCTGGAGCTGATCGACGGCCGCGTGCTGGTCAACCACTCCATGAACAACTCGCACGTGCTGCGGCTGACCCCGCCCGCCACCATCACGGCCGACGAGCTGGACCACGTCGCCACCACCTTCGACCGCGCGCTGTCCACGCTCGCCGGGCGCTTCCCGGCGAGCAGCTGAGAGGAGAGAAACCGTGCAGACCGTGCGGATCGAGGCCCACGTCCCCGGCGGCGTCGCCACCGAGGTGTACGAGACCGTCGTCGACTTCACCCGCTACCCCGAGCTCGTCGAGACCGTCCGCGAGGTCGTCGCGGAGCCCGCCGCCGAGGACGGCTCCATCACCAGCCACTGGGCGGTGAACTTCCGCAACGGCGTCCTGCGCTGGACCGAGGTCGACACGTTCGACCGCGAGGCGCTGGTCAGCCGCTTCACCCAGACCACCGGCGACTTCGACGTGTTCGAGGGCCAGTGGTCGGTGACCCAGGACGGCGGCGACGCGTTCGTGGTGTTCCACGCCGAGTTCGACTTCGGCGTGCCCACCCTGGCCAGCATCATCGACCCGGTCGCGATCCGGGTGCTCACCGAGTCCATGCAGGACATCCTGCTGGGCCTGTTCGACGGCTCGGTCAAGTTCAGCCACCCCGAGCGGGCCGCCGCCCGATGACCGACGCGGCCCCCGCGCACGACCACGACGTGCTGGTCGTCGGGTCCGGTTTCGCCGGCGCGGTGACCGCGCTGCGGCTCACCGAGAAGGGCTACCGGGTCTGCGTCCTGGAGGCGGGCTACCGCTTCGCCGACGCCGACTTCCCGAAGACCTCGTGGCGCCTGCGCAAGTACCTGTTCGCGCCCAGGCTGGGGCTGCGCGGGTTCCAGCGCCTGCACCGGCTCGGCCCGCTCGTCGTGCCCGCGGGCGCGGGGGTCGGCGGCGGGTCGCTGGTGTTCGCCAACACCCTGTACGAGCCGGGGCAGGGCTTCTACGACGACCCGGCGTGGTCCGGCGTCACCGACTGGAAGTCCGAGCTGGCCCCGCACTTCGACCAGGCCCGGCGGATGCTCGGCTCCGCGGTCAACCCGACCACCACGCCCACCGACCGCGTGATGCGGTCGGTGGCCGAGGACATGGGCGCGGGCGGCACGTTCCGCCCGCTGCCCGTGGCCGTCCACTTCGGACCGCCGCAGGAGGTCGACGACCCGTACTTCGGCGGCGCGGGCCCCCGGCGCTCCGGGTGCCGCGAGTGCGGCGAGTGCCTGACCGGCTGCCGGTACGGCGCGAAGAACACCGTGGTGAAGAACTACCTGCACCTGGCGGAGAACGCGGGCGCGCAGGTGCGCGCCGAGAGCACCGTGACGTCCGTGCGCCCGCTCGACGGCGGCGGCTACGCGGTGCAGGTCGTGCGCACCGGGGCGTGGTTCGCCCGCCCGACCACGCTCACCGCCGAGCACGTGGTGCTCGCGGCAGGCGCGCTGGGCACGCAGCGGCTGCTGCACCGCATGGTCGGCGACGGCTCGCTGCCGCGCACCTCGTCCCGGCTGGGCAGCCTCACCAGGGCGCCGTCCGACCTGCTGGCCGCGACCGCGCCCGAGGTCGGGGCCGACGACTACAGCACCGGCGTGGCCGCGACCTCGGCGTTCCGCCCCGACCCGGACACCCTCGTCCAGGCGGGCCGCTACGGCAAGGGCTCCAACTCCATGGGCCTGGCCACCACCCCGTTCGTCGACGCCGTCGGCAGGGGACCGCGCTGGCTGCGCTGGCTCGGCGCGGTAGCTCGCGACCCCGTCGCGGCGGCCCGGTTCCTGGACGTGCGCCGCTGGTCCGAGCGCACGATCATCGTGTTCGTCGTGCGCACCGGCGCGGGCACGTTCACCGTCTCCCGCAAGCGCGGCGGCGGCCTCACCGCCCGCCGCGACCCCGGCGCGCTGCCCACCGTCACCTCGCCGCTGGTCGCCGACGTGCTGCGGCGCACCGCGCAGCGCATGGGAGGCGCGCCCGCGGGCACTGTGCCGGGCCTGGGGCACGTGCCCGTGGTCCTGCCGTTCGTCGGCGGCTGCCCCATCGGCGAGACCGCCGAGACCGGCGTCGTCGACCCGTACCACCGGCTGCACGGCCACCCCGGCCTGCACGTCGTGGACGGCTCGGCGGTCACCGCCGACGCGGGCGTCAACCCGTCGCTGACCATCACCGCCCAGGCCGAGCGCGCCATGTCGCTGTGGCCCAACAAGGGCGAGCCCGACCCCCGTCCCGAACCGGGGCAGCCCTACCGCAGGCTCGCCCCCGTGCGCCCGCACGCCCCGGCCGTCCCCGCGCACGCCCCCGCCGCGCTGCGCACCACCCCCGACGCCACGGAGGCGACCCAGTGACCACCGGCCCAGTGCTGCGCGCCGAGGGCGTGAGCAAGGAGTTCGGGCGCGGCGAGACCGCGACCAGGGTCCTGCACGACTGCGACCTGGAGGTCCGCGCCGGGCAGACCGTGGCCATCGTCGGCAAGAGCGGCAGCGGCAAGTCCACGTTCGCCAACTGCCTGTCCGGGCTGGACGAGCCGACCACCGGCACGATCACCCTGCTCGGCCACGACCTGGCCGCCCTGGACGAGCCCGCGATGGCCAGGCTGCGCGCCGAGCACATCGGCTTCGTGCTGCAGAAGGACAACCTGGTGCCGACGCTCACCCTGGAGGAGAACGTCGCCGCCCCGCTGATCATGTCCGGAACCCGGCTGTCCGCCGCGCTCGCCAAGGCCCGCTCCGCGCTGGACGAGGTCGGCCTGGCGCACCGCGCGGGCAGCTGGCCCGGCCAGGTCTCCGGCGGCGAGGCCCAGCGCGCCGCCGTGGCCAGGGCGTGCGTCAACGACCCGGCCATCGTGTTCGCCGACGAGCCGACCGGCGCGCTCGACGAGGAGAACGGCCTGCGCGTGCAGGAGCTGTTCCGGGCCGTGGTGCGCGAGCGCGGCGCCGCCAGCGTCATCATCACCCACGACCTGGACCTCGCCGCGTGGGCCGACGTCGTCGCCACCATGACCGCGGGCACCGTCGTGTCGCGGGCGCGGGTCTCCTGATGGCGCTCGACGCGACCAGGCTGGTCGCCCGCTCGCTCACCCGCAGCTGGTACTTCCGGCCCGCCCGGCTGGCCGCCGCCGTCGCCGCGGGCATCGCGGGCGTCCTGCTCACCACCGCCGTGCTGGTGGTCTACTTCGCCGTGCAGGACGCGCTGCGCGGCGCGCCCATCACCGCCGTGCGCGACGGGATCGTCGGCGTCGAGGCCAAGGCCCCCGGCGGCATGACGCCCGCCGTGGTCCAGCGGGTCCGCGACACCGGCCTGCCCGCCACCTCGATGCTCGTGGTCAGCGCCAGCCGCGTCGAGGACGGCGGTGAGTCCACGCCGGTGCTGGTCTTCGGCGTCGACGCCGACCTCGCGGACTACGTCGACGACGACCTGGCCCGCCGCACCAGGGACCGGCCGCTCGCGGCGGACGAGGTCTACCTGGCCGCCGACTACGCCGACCCGCGCGGCATCGGGGCGGGCGACCGGATCCGGATCGGCGGCACCAGCGGCGTGCGCACCTGGACCGTGGCCGCCGTGCTGCCCGGCGAGGTCGCCAACCGGGGCTCGGTCGTCATCGCGCCCAGACCCGTGGTGGCCGAGGCGTTCGGGCGCGGCGAGCGCTCCGACGCGCTCCTGGTCGACCCCGGCGACCGCGACCGGGCAGGCGTGGTCGCGGACGTCACCGACGCCGTCGACGGGTCCGCCGCCGTGAAGGAGCCCGGAGACCTGCTCTCCGGGTACCGCAAGGCGTTCCAGACGTTCCTGACCATCCTGAGCATGTTCGCGGTCATCGCCGTGCTCACCGCCGGGGTGGTGCTGTTCCTGACCTGGCGGCTGGCGCTGGACGACGCGCGGCCCGCGCTGGCCAGGATGCGGCTGACCGGGGTGCGCACCTCGCACCTGATGCTCGGCTCGGCCGCCGTCATGGCGCCGATCCTGCTGGTCAGCTACGCGGTCGGCGCGGTCCTCGGCGTGCTCGTCGGGCGCGACCTCGGCTCGTTCGCCAGGCAGATCACCGACCTGAGCCAGCAGGCCGTCACGCCGGGCACGCCGTGGCAGCTGCCCGCGCTGGGCGCGCTGGTCGCCGCGCTGCTGATGTTCGCGGCGGCCTGGGTGTCCGGGGTGCGGCGGTTCACCAGGGTGCGGGCGATCGAGGCCGTGTCCGGCAGGGGAGAGGTCGCGGTGCTGCCCGGCGGCGCCCGCACCCCGGCGCTGGTCGGCGTGGGACTGCTCGTGCTCGGCGCGGTGGCGGTGCTGCTCGGGCCGGAGGGCGTGCGGTCGGCGGGCCTGGTCCCGCTGCTGGGCGGCGCGGCGCTGCTGGCCGTGGTGCTGCCCGTGCTGGTGGGCCTGGGGCTGCGCCGGGGCGAGCCGGGACCGGTGCGGCTGGCCGTGGCCAGGCAGCTCCAGCTCGGCTGGCGGCGCAACGCCGCGCTGTGCGTGACGTTCACCGTGTCCGTGGTCTCGGCGGTCGCGATGGCCGGGGTGTCGATCAGCATCAAGAGCGAGGTCGCCTCGTCGGTGGAGCGCTGGACCGCGGGCGACCTGTTCGTCCAGGCCGCGCCGCTGGGCACCAACCTCGGCAACGAGACCCTGCCCGCCGAGCTGCGCGAGGAGCTGGTGCGGGTCGACGGGGTCGAGGCGATGACCACGTTCTCGTTCGGCTACGTCGAGGTCCGGGACCGCAGGGTGCAGGCGTGGAGCTGGGGCCGCGAGGACTCCGACCGGCTCACCGCGCTCACCGTCACCGACGGTCCCGCCGACGTGCTCGACCACCTGGACGACACGCACATCGCGGTGTCGGTGAACTACGCCGACGCGCAGGGCGTCGGGGTGGGCGACGTGCTGGAGGTGCCGCTGCCCGGTGGGCACCGGGACGTCAGCGTCGTCGCGGTCGTGGACGACTCGGCCTCCGACGGCGGGATGCTCGTGGTCAGCCCCGAGCTGTGGGCGGAGATGACCGCGTCCAGCCAGATCTACGCGTTCTTCACGAAGGTCCGCGAGGGCGCCGACGTCGAGGCGGTGCGCGACGGGCTCGCGGCGGTGGTCGCCGAGGAGCACCCGAGGGCGAAGGTCGTGACGCAGCAGTTCCTGCGCGACACGGTCGCCAACATCACCGCGCGGCTGGTGAGCGCCTTCGAGGTGTTCGCGTGGGTGATGTTCGTGCTGGCCGTCCTGATCGGCGCGGCCACCCTGGCGTCCGGCCTGGTGGAGCGCAGGAGGGCGAACGCGCTGCTGCGCCTGAGCGGCGGCACGGCCTCCGGGGTGCGCAAGCAGCTCGTGGCCGAGGTGGTGCTGATCGCGGTCGGGTCCGTGGTGGTGTCGCTGCCGGTGGGCTGGCTGGCGATCGTGGCCCTGCTCGACGCCCAGGCCGTGCAGAGCGGCATCCGCCCGGACCCGGAGATCCCGGTCCTGCTGAGCGCGGTGAGCCTGCCGCTGGTGGTGGCGTGCATGGTGCTCGCGCTGCTGATCGCCAACCCCGGCAAGGCCAGCACCCCGCTGCGGGACCTGCTGGCGCAGGACTGAGCGGGGCGCTTCGAGGGCCCGTCCGCGTCGCGGGCGGGCCCTTTCGCTCAGGGGGTCACCAGCAGGACCCGTTGACCCACCTGTGGGAGCGGATGATCACGCCAGGCCACCCCTCGGCCTGCTGCCCCCGCAGGACGTAGTACGCGGTGCTGCCCCCGTAGTTCGCCTCGGGGTAGAGGCACACCCTGTCGTAGGCGGTGTTGCGCCCGTTGTTGTAGACGGACCACACCGCGCTGCCCGACGACCACGAGCAGGTGGTCGGGGCGTACCACCAGTCGTTGTCCCTGTTGGTCCAGCTGCAACGGCTCCCGCCCCCGACGCCGTTCCACGCGCACAGGTCGCCCGCCGTGCACGACAGCGCCTGCGCCGACACGTCCTGCTGAACTGGTGCGGCCACGGTCACCGGCGCCTCCACCCGCGTGGCGGATCTGTCCACCGAGCCGGGTTCCGCGCTCGCGGACACCAGCGACGACAGCAGCGCCACGACGGCGACGAACAACGCGGTCAAGGTCCTTCGCATCATCACTCCAACGGTCTCGGTCGGTGCGTCGGCCCTCAGCCTGGCGCGCCCACCGCCCGTCGGAGCGGACTTTCGAACCCCTTCGAAACACCGTTCCCGCCCGCCGCGAAACCCCCGCCCCACCCGCGTCTGATCACCCGCGCCGGATCGCCCGCGCAGCACGTCCGCCAGCTTCCGCGCGGTCTCGTCCGGGATCGAGTCCTCCGGCGCCACCACCTTCTCGACCGCCTCCCGGAAGAGCTTGCTGAACTCGGTGTACCGCTCGGTCCTCGGCCGGGGCCTGGCGTCCTTGAGCGCGGTGCGCACGTTCGCCAGGTGCCTGCTGTCCGACAGCTCGTACACCGACGTCCGGCTCGGCGCGAACCCGCCGACCTCGGCCAGGATCTGCTGGCTCTGCGTGCTGGTCAGGAACTCCAGCAGCGCCTTCGCCGCCTTCGGCTTCGCGGTGTGCCGGGAGATCGCCAGGTCCTGCCCGCCCAGCACGCTCGGCGCGGGCTGCACGGCGCTGTCGAACCCGACGTGCGTCGTGCTCGGCCTGTCCTGCCTGCCCGTGAGCTGCCGGTGGGTGACGGCCCAGTTCCGCAGGAACGCGGTCCGCCCGTCCGCGAACAGGGTGAGCGCGTCCTCGGCCCCGGTCTCCTCGGGGCGCACGCCCCGCGGCACCACGCCCTCGGTCCTGGCCATCGCGTTGAGCTTGCGCATCCCCTCGTAGTCGTCCTCGGTGAACTGCACCCTGCTCCCGTCCGGGGTCAGGGTGACCTCCCCGTCACGGGTGACCACGTTGCCGCCCGCCGCCCAGATCGCCTCCAGCGCCTCCACGGTGAGCATCTCCTCGGCCAGCTGCGGCGCGTCGGCCGCCTCCAGCCCGCCGTGCGCCCTGGTCGCGGCGGAGCCGGAGTGGCCGTCCCAGCTGGTCGGCACGACCAGGCCGGGGACGTCGGTGCGGTGGTAGAGCAGCCGGACGTCGGTGTTGAGCGGCAGCGCCCACAGCTTCCCGCCGTCCTGGCAGGTGTCGAGCACCACGGGCAGGAAGTCGGCCGTGCCGCCGCCGATCGTGGACCCGTCCAGCTCGCGCAGGTGCCCCTCGCCCGCGAACTCCGGCAGCCACACCACGTCCAGCAGGTACACGTCCGCGCGGTGCGGCCCGTCGGGGCGGGCGTCGTCGAGCATCCGCTCCCGCTGCTCGTCCGTGGCCCCGGCGGCGTCCACCAGCCTCGCCGGGGTCTCGGGGTGCGCCTGGTTCCACTGCTCCAGCAGCACGGCGCGCGGGTCGCTCGGGCTCAGGTCCTCGCCCGCCATGAGCCACAGCTCGCCCTCCTCCAGCGCGGTCGCGTCCGTGTCGGGAGCCGGGGCCAGCAGGGAGCCGCCGACGCCCAGCACGAGCACCGTGACGACCACGCCGACGGCCTTGAGCGGGCGCAGCGCCCTGATCACCCGCTCGGCGACGGCGGCGAACACCCCGGACCAGCGCCAGAACTCCTTGACCGCCCCGGGGAGCAGGGTGATCAGCACCCCGGCGAGCACCAGCATGACCCCGGTCGCGCACAGGTGGAGGACGTCGCCCGCCCGCCACCGCTCGCCCACGTCCGCGGCCAGCCAGGCGGACACCGAGGCGACCACGGCGGTCACCACGGCGAACAGGGCGATGAGCAGCACCCGCCGCCGGGGTCTGCGGCCCCTGGGCCGGTCGGGCAGCTCGAGATCAGCCATGTCGCTCCTGTCCGGCAGCACCGGCGAACAGCGCCCACGTCGGCGGGCGGGCCCCGCGCCGGCGTGCTCCGCGATCACCGGTACAGCACAGGTGCGCGACCGGCCGACCGGGATACCGCCGCCCCGGACGGTCACCCGACCGGGCGAGGCCGTCAGCCCGGAACCCGCCGCCGCACGTCGGCCGCCAGCGACCGCACCGCTCCCCGGAACACCTCCGCCTGCAGCGGGGCCAGGAAGTCGAAGTGGCCGAACGCCTCCAGCACCACCAGGCCGTGCAGCCTGGCCCACGCGTCCAGGAACAGCGCGGCGGCGGGCGGCGGCAGCTCGCCCCTGGCCTCCGGGGGCAGTTCGGCGAGGCGGGCGCGCAGCTCCGGGGTCAGCTCGGGCGCGTCCGCGCGGGCCAGCGCCTCCTCGGCGCAGCCGTCGAACAGGGCGGCGCGCAGGACCGCCGTGACCTTCCTGGCGGCCTCGGTGGTCGGGCCCTCGTGCGGGGCGCGGTAGTGCGGCAGGGGAGTGCCGTAGATCAGCTGGAACTGGGCCCGGTGCTCGATCGCCCACGTCCGGAACGCCTCCGCCACGGCCGGGAACGGCTCCGGCGGCGCGGCGTCCAGCGCGGTCCGCACGGCCGCCGCCAGGTCCTCGTACGCCTCCACGATCAGCGCGGTCAGCAGGTCGTCCCGGCTGGGGAAGTAGTGGTAGAGGGCCTGCACGGTCATGTCCAGGTCGCGGGCCACCGCCCGCAGCGCCAGCCCGGCGGGCCCGTGCTCGGACATCCGGGCCTTGGCCGCGTCCAGGATCTCGCGGGTGGCGGCGGCCCGCCTGCGCTCGCGCAACGACATGCGCGCAGGTTAGCAGCAGTAGGAAAATCTAACACTGCCAAATTCGGTTAGAGGTTGTTAGTTTCCTGGTGCACCCAGCAACCAGGAAGGCGAACCACCATGTCGCAGCACCACCTCGTCGTCGGCGCGGGCCCCGTCGGCCGCCACGTCGCCGCCCTGCTCGCCGACGCGGGCGAGCCGGTCACCCTCGCCAGCCGCTCCGGCCGCGCCACCGGCCCCGCAGGCGTCGACCACCTCGCCCTCGACGCCTCCGACGTCGACGCGCTCACCCGCGCCGCCGAGCACGCCTCGGTGCTCTACAACTGCGCCAACCCCGCCGACTACACCCAGTGGGAGCGCGTCTGGCCGCCCCTCGCCGCGTCCCTGCTCACCGCCGCCCAGCGCACCGGGGCCGTCTACGCCATCACGGACGGGCTCTACGCCTACGGCCCGGTCGACGTGCCCATGCGCGAGGACCTCCCCGAGGCCGCCACCGACCACAAGGGCGTCCTGCGCGCCCGGATCTGGGCCGACGCCCTCGCCGCGCACCGGGCCGGGCGCGTGCGCGTCGTGCAGGTCAGGGGCTCGGACTACCTGGGGCCCGGCGTGGGGGCCAACGGGCACGTCACCCGCGTCCTGCCCGACGCCCTGCGCGGCAAGCCCGTCCTGATGATGGGGCGCACCGACCTGCCGCACGCGTTCACCGACGTGCTCGACGTCGCCCGCACCCTCGTCGCCGCCGCGGCCGACCCCACCGCCCACGGGCGCGCCTGGCACGTGCCGTCCAACCCGGCGCTGTCCCAGGAGCGGGTGCTCTCCGACGTGCTGCGCGCGGCCGGGAAACCACCGGTCAAGGTGCGCGGGCTGCCGATCGCGGCGCTGCGCGCGGTGGGCCTGGTGTCGCCGATCATGCGCGAGATGGCCGAGGTCGGCTACCAGTGGACCCGCCCCTACCTGCTGGACGACACCGCCGCGCGCGAGCACTTCGGCATCGAGCCGACGCCGTGGGACGAGGTCTGCCGCCGGACCGCGCTGGGGTGACCCGGCTCACGGGAGCGGCATCCGGGCCCAGACGACCTTCACGTCGGCGCCGCGCCGCACGCCCCAGTCCACGCACAGGGCCTGCACCATCCGGATGCCGTTGCCCCGGAACTCGCCCAGCGTCGACGTCCCCAGCAGCGGCGACCGCTCCGGGCTCGCGTCGCTCACCTCCACCACCAGCTCCGCGCCGCGCTCGTCGTGGACCTCGCGGCGCAGGACCAGCGTGCGGGGCGGCTCCGCGTGGTCGCAGGCGTTCGCCGCCAGCTCGGTCGCCACCAGCCGCACGTCGTCCACGAAGTCCGGGTCGTGCCCGACCAGCAGCTCGCTGACGCGCGCCCGCGCCGCGCCCAGGTTCTCGCAGCGCAGCGACGCGTCGACCTCCACCCGTCCGGTGGTGCGCCCCGGCTCCAGGTGGGGCCGTCTCCCGCCGTCCCGTGGGGTGGGGACGGCGGTGGGTTTCCGGGTCGAGAAGTGCGAGTAGGTCACGGGGCCGTGTTCCCGCGATCGCGTTCGGTCACACCACGCGCCGCCGGGCTCACCCCTGGCGGTGACGCGGGTGCGGCGTGTGGCGCAGTCGCCTGCGCGGTGTTCACGTTCCCGGCGGGTACCGTCCGGTGGGTGAATCCCCGTCGGGTGGCGCCACGCCCATGACCACCCCTCCCGCCCCGGACGGCGCGCTCGACCGGGCCGCCCTGGAGCAGCTGCCCTACGGCTTCGGGCTGGCCGAGCGCACCAGCTCCGACCCGGACGCGCCCGCCGAGTTCCGGCTGGTGCGGTTCAACACCGCGTCCGCCGTGCACGCCGGCCTCGGCGCGGGGCAGGGGCGC
The DNA here is from genome assembly GCF_000023245.1 of Actinosynnema mirum DSM 43827. Lineage (GTDB taxonomy): Bacteria > Actinomycetota > Actinomycetes > Mycobacteriales > Pseudonocardiaceae > Actinosynnema > Actinosynnema mirum. The sequence continues at coordinate 4,220,425 of NC_013093.1, read as the reverse complement.
ACGCACCGCGAGCTGATGTCCGAGGTCGAGGCCCGCGAGTGGACCCTCCTGTGCGAGCAGGTCTGGCGCACCGGCGAGACCACCCGCCGCACCCGGCACCTGCCCGCCGGCGACCTCGACATCGAGATCACCGCCTACCCGGTCGCCCACCCGTCCGGCGCGGACGGGACCCGCTACGTCGGGGTGCTGGCCGCCGACGTCAGCCCGCGCACCACCGAGCAGGCCATCCGCGAGCGGGAGCAGCGGCGGCTCGCCGAGGTCGCGATCACCCTGCAGCACGCCATCCTGGGGCCGACGGACGGGCTGCCCGCCCAGGTCGCCGCCCGCTACCGGCCCGCCGTCCCGCAGGGCGAGCCCGCGTTCACCGGGCCGGGGCACCCCGGCGGCATCGGCCTCGGCCCGGTGCTCCAGGTGGGCGGGGACTTCCACGACGTCGTCGCGCTGCCCGGCGACCGGTGCGCGCTGCTCGTGGGCGACGTCGTCGGCAAGGACCTGGCCGCCGCCGCGATCATGGGGCAGCTGCGCAGCGCCGCGCGGGTCCTGCTGCTCCAGGACAAAGGGCCCGCCGCCGTGCTGACCGCGCTGGACACCTTCGCCGAGCGGCTGCCCGGAGCGCTGTGCACGACGGTGCTGTGCCTGGTGGTGCACACCGGGACCGGGCACGTGGACTACGCCTCGGCCGGGCACCTGCCCGCGCTGTGCGCGCACGACGGCGGGTACCGGGAGCTGGCCGACGGGCTCGGGCCGCCGCTGGCCGCGGTGCCCGGCGCGGTCCGGACCCCGGCGAGCGCGCTGATCCCGCCGGGGGCGACGCTGCTGCTGTACACCGACGGGCTCGTCGAGCGGCGGGACCGGGACCTGGACGAGGGCATCACCCGCGCGGGGGAGGTGCTCGCCGCTTCGGCGGGGGTGGACGTGGAGGAGCTCGCCGACCTGCTGCTGCGCGAGCTGCCGCCCGCCGTCCCGCCCGACGACACCGCGCTGCTGGTCTACCGGCACCGGCCGTGACAGGGGGGCGGCGGTGACCGGACCTGCCGGGTGTCCGGCGGCGCCGATCGCGTCGACGCCGCCGGTCCGCGCTCAGAACCGGAAGACCGCACGGGTCGCCGTGAACATCTCGCACTGGTCGCGGTAGGTCTTGTTCCACTGCACGGAGCGGCCGTCGTAGGTGCCGCTCATCGTCGCCGTGATCGAGCCGCCGCCGGGCGCGCACCGCTGCGTGTCGCGCCGCATGTTCGCGATGTTGCCCTGGACCGCGGCCAGGTCGGAGCACGCCTGGTCGCCCTTGGGGTGCAGGTGGCCCGAGGGGTCGGCGGGGCAGGACAGCCGGACCGCGCGGTACCAGGTCGACTGGGCCCCGGACAGGCTCAGGGTGTAGCGGGTCGCCCCGGCGGGCGCGTTGGCCTTGGCGCCGGTTGTCCCTGTGCCGCTCGTCCCGGCTCCCTTCGCCGCGGTCCCCTTGACCACGACCGTTCCGCTCACCGCCGTGCCGCTCGCGCTTGCCTGGGGTGCGAGGAGCGTGGCGCAGGCGATCATGCCGACCAGCACGGCCACCGAGTTCTTGATGCGCATCGACGTGCCCTTTCCTACCTGTGAGGGGGTGCCGGTGGGGAGGGGCGCCCGAGGGGCCTGCCGACGAGGGGAAGCGCGCTGATCCTGACAGCGCGCACACGGCACATGCGTTTTTTGCGGAACAAACCGCCCGTTCGGGGCTTCCTGTAGGCAAAATAAATACAAAGCGCCGATGTGTCGAGTTCGTTGAGTCACCGATATGTGGGGCGCGCGGGCGATGGTCCGCCGTTCTCCCGCGCCGGTCCTCGGCGTGCTCTTCGGGGTCGGCAGTCCGCATTTTTAGGATCTCCCGATCCGGTCGTGCAGGTGGTTGCGTCGTCACGAGCAGGTGATATTCAGGGGGCAAACTTGCGTTGTCCGTGACCGCTTGTCCGTCCATCGAGTGACAACCTGACCTGCTGTGTGACCCCTTCGGGGAGTTTTTTCCGCTTTTGGCTCACAATGTGGTGTGCAACCCGGCTTCGGCCCCGAGCGCTTCTGAATCGCTCCGATAGCCTTCGTGTGCAAGTGATCGGCCCGACCGTGAGAGAGCGGTCAGGGCGGCGTGCCGAGCCCCTTCGGGAAATGTTATTCAGGTTTTTCCGACGAGCCCGGCCACCGTCCGTCACCGACGCGAGACGAGAGGAACCCGGATACCGATGCCCGCTCCCTTCCTGTCCCCCTTCCTGGTCGGCCTGCTGGCGGTCCCGGTGGCCAAGCGAGTCGTGAAGCCGCTCGTGCGCGGCGTGCTGAAGACCTCCATCGGCGTCGCCATCGAGGCCCGCCGCGCCGCGCAGGTCATCGGCGAGGAGCTCCAGGACATCGCGGCCGAGGTGTCCGCCGAGATGACCGCCGCGCAGATCATCGACGTGGACGTGCCCGCCCAGGGCACGGCCTCCGCCGACACCGCCAAGGCGCGCCCGGCCGCCACTCCCGCCGCGCCCCCGGCGACCGCAGGCGCGGCGACCGCGGGCGCGACCCCGGCCAAGGCCCGCTGACCCGGCCGCCGCACACCCCGAGACCGCCGGACCCCTTCCGTCCGGGAACCGCTGGAGATCAGCCCCGCCATGACCTCTCTGCTCGTCGCCGCCCCGAACACCCCCGTCGCCGCCCCTGGCCCGAGGGTGCGCTCGGCCGTCCCCGGCCGCCAGCGCTGGGACGTCCCGCAGGTGCTCAGGCGCCCCGTGACCGCCCACGCCGTCGAGACCGCGCTGCTCCGCCTGCCCGGCGTCACCACCGCGCGCGCCAACCCCACCACCGGCCGGGTCCTGGTGCTGCACGACCGCCCGCTCGACGTCACCGAGGTCGCCCGTGCCCTGCGGGTCGCCGTCACCATCGCCGCGCGCGTGGTGGCCGACCGCATCGCCAAGGCGACCGCGGCGCACGCTGGCCCGACGGGCGGCGATCCAGCTGGCGATGACCCGACGGGCGGCGATCCGGCGAACGGCGACCTGGCGAACGGCGGCCCGATGGGCGGCGCTCGACCGGGCGCAGGCTCGACGGGCCGCAGCGGAGCGGGCCGAGGCCGCGCCGGTGCCGTCCGGGCTGGAGCTGCTGCCGGCCGGGCCGGTGGTGGTCGGGCAGGCGCCAGCGGTGCAGGCGCCGGTGGCGGCCGTGCCAGTGGTGATCAGGCCGCAGGTGATCAGGTCGCACCGGTCGGCGATCAGCCGGAGCGCGGCGCCTCGGCTGCCCGCGCGGCCGGTGCGGTCGACAGCGGCCGGTCGACCGCCGTGGTCGTGCTCGCCGCCGTGGCCGCGCTGGGCAGGAGCATCGGACGTGCCGGGCTGGGCGGGACCACCGGCGCCGGATCGGGCGCGAGCGCCACGCCGGGCGACCGCGCCGCGCTGGAGCAGTCCACCACGCGGGGCGGCGCCGCCTGGCTTGACCGGTTCGCCGCACGGGGGAGTGGGACCGCCGCACGTGGGACCGCAGCGCGTGGGACCGCCGCACGTCGTGCTGCCGTGAGCGGCGTCGCCGTGGGTGGTGCCGCGCGGGGGAGCGGTGGCACCGCGCCGGACCGGTCCACCGGGGGCGGGTCACTCGGTCCAGGGTCCACCGGGCTCGGGTTCGCCGTGGGCGCCGCGCTGCGCCGACCGGTCGCGCTCGTCGTCGCGGTCACCGGGCTGGTCACCGCCGCGCTGGGCCGGGCGGTCCGGGCCGTGCTCGCGCCGCTGCGCCGCACCGCCCTGGGCGGGCGCCTCGCCGCCCACCCGCTCGCCAAGATCATCCGGTCGCACCGGGGCGCGCTGGCCAAGGCCGCCACGCTGTCGGTGCTCTGCCAGTTCGCCGAGCTGTCGCTCGGCGTGCTCCTCGGCTGGGTCGCCCTGATCCTGATCAAGGGCGAGTTCGCCCTGCTGACCACCCTCGGCGTCGTGGGCGCGAGCACCCAGCTGTGGGTGCTCGCGGGCGCCGCCGCCGTGGCCTGCGGGGTCGTCGCGGGTCTGTCCTACCTGTCCGGTCTGCGGTGGCGCGCGCTCGGGCAGGCCGTCCGGAACGAGTGGCGCGCCCGGCTGCACGACCACGCGCAGCGCCTGGAGATGCGGCACATCCAGCGGGAGCGCCCCACCCGCGTCGCGGGCGTGCTCGCCGACGACGTCGACCAGCTCGGCGCGTTCTTCGCGGGCCCGGCCGCGGGCGCGCTGCAGCTCGCCACCAGCGTCCTCGTGCTCGTCCCGGCGTTCCTGCTGTTCGCGCCGACCGTCGCCTGGGTCGCGTTCCTGCCCATGCCGCTCGTCGCCGCGCTGTCCCTGCGCCACCGCGACCGCTCCACCGCCGACCACGCCGACTCCGGCGAGCACCGCGCCCGGCTGCGCAGCAGGCTCACCACGAACCTGGAGGCCGCCGCCACCGTCAAGTCCTCCTGCGCGGAGGACCACGAGGCGCGCGAGGTCCAGCGGCTCGGCCGCGAGTGCGCCGAGGCCGAGCGGCGCACCAACCGGCACGGCATCCGGCACAGCGAGGGCGTCCGCGCCCTCACCACCGCCTCCATGACCGGCACCCTGCTCGTCGGTGGCCGCCAGGTGCTCAGCGGGGCGGTCCCGTTCGAGGTGTTCAGCCCGCTCATCGGCCTGCCCCAGCAGGTGATCCTGCGGCTGTCCGGCCTCGGCACGACCGTCGACCAGTACCAGCGCACCCTGTCCGCGTTCGACCGCGTCCAGCACCTGCTGTCCCTGCCCGCCGAGCCCACCGGCGGTCGCAGGCTCGCCCGCGACGCGGTCAGGGGCGAGATCGTGCTCAACCGGGTCTGCTACGCCTACCCCGGTCGCCCGCGCGTGCTGCGGGAGCTGTCGCTGCGCGCGGAACCCGGCCAGGTCACCGGCATCGTCGGCGCGACCGGCTCGGGCAAGACCACGATCGCGAAGCTGCTGACGCGCTTCCAGGAAGCCGACTCCGGCGAGGTCCTGCTCGACGGCCACGACGTGCGCGGCCTGCACCTGCCCGACCTGCGCGCCGCCATCGGGTTCGTCGCCCAGGACGCCCACCTGTTCGACGGCACGATCGCGGACAACATCCGCTACGGCGCGTTCTCCGCCACCGACGAGCAGGTCAGGGCCGCCGCCCGCACCGCGGAGGCGCACGAGTTCGTCGAGGCGCTCCCGCTGGGCTACGACACGCTGATCGGCGAGCACGGCGCCGCGCTGTCCGGAGGGCAGCGGCAGCGGATCGTGCTGGCCAGAACGGTGCTGCGGAACCCGCCGGTCGTGGTCCTGGACGAGGCGACCTCGGCCGTGGACAACAAGACCGAGGCCGCGATCCAGCGCGCGCTGGCCCGGTTCTCCAAGGGCCGCACCACGATCGTGATCGCGCACCGGCTGTCCACCATCCGCAACGCCCACCGCATCCACGTCCTGGACAAGGGCGGGGTCGTCGCCGAGCAGGGCACCCACGACGAGCTGCTCGCCAGATCGGGCCTCTACGCCTCCCTGTGGCAGCTCCAAGCGGGCGCCAAGCCGTGACCAGCCTGACCAGCCCCGACTGGCTCTGACCGGGTCCCGGTCCACCGCCGCCCCTGATCAACCGCTGTTTCCGATGCTCCGCCCCCGGTCCGCCGCTGTCCCCGGTCCACGGCTGGTCCCACCCCGCCGCAGGGCCCCACCACTCCCGCCCCTCCGCCTGATCGGCGCTCACAGGTCGTCGCGCACCCGCTCGACGTGCACCAGCTCGGCGCGCACCCCGTGAGCCCGGTGGCGACGGCCCCGAGGCCGACCGCCTCCGCCCCGGAACCTCCGCACCAGGTGGGTCCACCAGGGGCCACGCGGGTCCGCGCGGTCCCCACCACGGGTCCGGGCGGGTCGGGTGGTGGTCGCCGACCCAGTCCTCCCACACGCTCCCCCGCGAACACCCGGAAGGTTCCGCCATGTCCCGGCCCGATGGCGCCGTCGTCCCCCTCACCACGGCACAGCGCGAGATCTGGTTCGCCGAGCAGCGCGCCGGCGGCCCGATCCCGTCCTACCGGATCGGGGAGTGCCTGGAGATCCACGGCGCGGTCGACCCGGTGGTGTTCGAGCGGGCGCTGCGCCTGGTCGTGGACGCGGCGGACGTGCTGCACGTCCGGGTGGTCGAGGGCCCGGACGGCCCGGTGCAGGTCGAGCGCCGCGACCGGGACTGGGAGCTGACCACCCTGGACCTCTCCGCCGAGCCCGACCCGCGCGCGGCGGCGCTCGACTGGTCCCGCCGCCACCTGCAGCGCCCGATCGACCTCGCCCACGACCGGCTGTTCGCGTACGCCCTGATCAAGCTCTCCGACGAGAACTTCGTGTGGTACCAGGGCTACCACCACCTCGTCACCGACGGCTTCGGCTACCGGCTGCTCAGCAGGCGCGTCGGCGAGGCCTGCGCCGCGCTCGCCGAGGGCCTGCCGTCCGAGCCGGTCGTCGCCCCGCTGCGCGAGGTCGTGGCGCACGACCTGGCCTACCGGTCCTCGGGCCGCGCCGCCGAGGACCGCGCGCACTGGACGAGCCACCTGGCGGCCCCGCCGGACCTCACGACACCGGCGGGCGACCCGAGGGCCGTGGTCCGCTCGGTCGACCTCGGCGACGTGGCCGGCCTGGCGGACGTGGGCAGGCGGTCCGGCGTCACCTGGACACGGGCGCTCGTCGCCGCCACCGCCCTGTACGCGCACCGCCTCACCGGCGAGCGGGACGTCGTGCTCGGTCTCGTCGTGTCCGGCCGCCCCAGGGGCGACGCCCTGCTCGCGGACTCGATCGCCGTGGCGGCCAACGTGGTCCCGCTGCGCCTGGCGGTGCGCCCGGACACCCGCTGGGGCGACCTGGTCGCCAACACCAGGCGGGAGATGACCGCCGCACTGCCCCACCAGCGCTACCGCTACGAGGACCTGCACCGAGACCTGGGCGTGGACGCCCTGTTCCACGCGGTCGTCAACATCATGCCCTTCCGCCCGGCGGCGGGCTTCGCGGGCCACCCGGTCACCGCGCACGCCCTGTCCACCAGCCTCGGCCCCACCCTGAGCCTCCTGGCCTGGGACGACGGAAAGCCGTGCGTGGAGGTCCACGCGACGGCCGACGCCCCCGTCGAACACCGCGCCGAGGCCCACCGCGCCCGCCTGGCCGCACTGGTGGCCAACCTCGTCCCGATCACCCCGGACACCCCGATCGGCCGAGTGAGCCTCACCCCCACCGCCTTCGCGCTGCCGTCCCAACCCGGCCCCGCGACGGTGACCCCCACCGGCCTCGTCGTACCGGGCCCCGCAGCGCCACCGCCCGCCGAGTCCGCCACGACACCCCCTGCCGACACGACACCCCCTGCCGACACGACAACCCCTGCCGCCACGACAACCCCTGCCGAGCTGTTCGCCGAACAGGTCGCGACGACACCGGACGCGGTCGCCGTCGTGCACGGCGACACCACCCTGACCTACGCCGAACTCGACGTGCGCGCCGAACGGCTCAGCCGCGCCCTGCACGCGCACGGCATCGGGGCAGAGCACTTCGTCGCACTGGCCATGCCCAGGTCGGCCGACCTGGCGACCGCACTGCTGGCCGTCCTCAAGCGCGGCGCGGCCTGCGCCCCGCTCGACCCAGCCCAACCACCCGCCCGGATCGCCGACCTGCTCGCTGACATCCGCCCGGCCCTGGTGCTCACCGACGCCACCACCGCACGCGACCTCGCAGGCGTGCTGCCCACGAACTCCTCGCTCGTGGCCGACCTCCTGGCCGAGCCCGAGCCCGAGCCCGAGCCCGCACCCGAGCCCGCACCCGAGCCGGTGCCCGCACCCATGCCTGTGCCCGAGTCCGAGTCCGCTGCCCAGGGAAGCGCCAAGCAGCCCCGGAACGAGGCCACCAGCCCGGAGGAGCGCACTCACGCCGGAACCGGCGCCGTCGCCCTGAGGCAGCAGACCTTCACCGTCCCCGCCGCCCGCCGCCACAACGCCGCCGCCACCTCACGCGACACCACCTCCCCAACTCCCACCTCACGCGAGACCACCCCGCCCGCCCCCACCTCACGCGAGACCAGCTCCCTCGCGCCCACCTCCCTCCCCGCCGACCCACGTCATGCCGCCTACGCGCTGCACACCTCGGGTTCCACCGGTCGCCCCAAGGGCGTCGTGATCACCCACGGCGCCCTCGCGAACCTCCTCGTCCACCACCGGGCCACCCTCTTCGCCACGTCCGCGCGCCCGCTGCGGGTCGCCTGGAGCACGTCGACGTCCTTCGACGCCACCTGGGACCAGCTCGCGTGCCTGTTCGCCGGGCACGAGCTGCACGTGGTCGACCACACGACCTGGACCGACCCCGCCGCCTGCGTCGCGCACGTCGCCGCCCAGCGGCTCGACTTCGTCGAGTCCGCGCCGTCCTACCTGCGCGTCCTGGTGGCGAAGGGTCTGCTGGACGACCCCGAGCGGCGGCCCTCGGTGGTGGTCGCGGGTGGTGAGGCGGTGCCCGAGGAGCTGTGGCGCAGGTTGCGCGCGGTCGACGGGGTGCGCGCGGTCAACCACTACGGCCCCACCGAGTGCGCCGTCGACGCCACCACCGCGGACCTCGCCGACTCGGCCAGGCCGGTCATCGGGCGGCCGATCGGGCACGTGCGGGCGCTCGTGCTCGACAGCGCCCTCCAGCCCTCGCCCCCCGGCGTGCCGGGGGAGCTGTACCTCGCGGGCGCGGGTGTGGGACGCGGCTACCTCGGACAGTCGGCCCTGACCGCAGAGCGCTTCGTCGCCGACCCGTTCGGCGTTCCCGGCCAGCGCATGTACCGAACCGGCGACCTCGTGCGGCGCACCGGCACCGGCGATGTGGAGCACCTCGGCCGCGCCGACGACCAGGTCAAGGTGCGCGGCTTCCGGGTCGAACCGGGCGAGATCGAGGCGCGCCTGCTCGAACACCCCGGCGTCGCACGGGCCGCCGTGGTCGTCCGCCACCGCGGCGGCGCCAACCACCTCGCCGCCTACCTGGTGCACGCGGACACAGCGCAGGGCACTGCAGCACCGGACACCCCTGCGTCCAACACCCCTGCAATGCCCAACACCGCCGCCACGCCCAACACCGCCGCCACGCCCAACACCGCCGCCACGCCCGGCACCGCCGCGCTGAGCGCCCCCGCGCCTGGCCTCACCGCTGCCGGTACCGCCGCCTCCGACGCCGTGCCCGACCCCGCAGCCCTGCGGGCCCACCTGCGTGAGCGCCTCCCCGAGCACATGATCCCCTCGGTGTTCGTCGTGCTCGACGCGCTTCCCCTCACCACCAGCGGCAAGCTCGATCGCAGGGCCCTGCCCGACGTCGGCGCCGAGGTCAGCGAAGGGCGTCCGCCCCGCAACGAGCGGGAGCGGGTGCTGTGCGGGTTGTTCGGCGAGGTGCTCGGGGTCGCGGCGGTCGCGGCCGATGCCGACTTCTTCGCGCTCGGGGGGCACTCGTTGCTCGCCGTTCGGCTGGTCGCCGCCGTGCGGGCCTCGCTCGGGGTCGAGCTCGGGCTCGCCGACCTGTTCGACGCGCCGACGCCCGAGGCGCTCGCCCTGCGCGTCGACGCCGCCGCGCCGGCCCGCGCCCCGCTGCGGCCCCGGCCCCGGCCGGAGCGGGTGCCGCTCTCGCCCGCGCAGCGCCGGTTGTGGTTCCTGCACCAGGTCGAAGGCGCGGGCGCCACCTACAACATCCCCCTGGCGCTGCGGCTCACCGGCGTGCTCGACCGGGACGCGCTCCGCGCCGCACTCGGCGACGTGGTCGCCAGGCACGAGAGCCTGCGCACGGTCTTCCCGCTCGTCGACGGCGAACCCGTGCAGCACGTGCTGCCCCCGGCCCCGCTGCCGCTGCCGGTCACCGCCACCACCGCCGACGCCCTCCCCGACCTGCTCGCCGCCTCCGCCCGCCACGGGTTCGACCTCGCCTCGGACGTCCCGCTGCACGCCGAGCTGTTCACCACCGGCCCCGAGGAGCACGCGCTGCTGCTCGTGGCGCACCACATCGCCTCCGACGGCTGGTCGATGGGAGCGCTCTCCCGCGACGTCGCCACCGCCTACGCCGCCAGGCTGCGCGGCGCGGCCCCGGACTGGGCGCCGCTGCCGGTGCAGTACGCCGACCACGCGCTGTGGCAGGCCGAGGCCGCCGGTGACGAGGCCGACCCGGACAGCCGGGCCGCGCGGGGGCTCGCGTTCTGGCGGCGCGCCCTCGCCGGGCTGCCCGAGGTGCTCGACCTGCCCGCCGACCGGCCCCGCCCCACCACGACCAGCCACCTCGGCGGCGTCGTGCCGGTCGTGCTGCCCGCCGACCTGCACCGGGGCCTGCGCGCCGTGGCGCTCGACCGGGGCGCGAGCCTGTTCCTGGTGCTCCAGGCCGCGCTCGCCGCCCTGCTGGACAAGCTCGGCGCGGGCCGGGACATCCCGATCGGCACCCCGGTCGCGGGCCGCTCCGACACCGCCGCCGACGACCTCGTCGGGTTCTTCGTCAACACCCTCGTGCTGCGCGCCGACACCTCCGGCGACCCGACGTTCACCGAGCTGCTCGACCGGGTGCGCGAGACCGCGCTGGCCGCCTACGAGCACCAGGACGTGCCGTTCGAGCGCCTGGTGGAGGCGCTCAACCCGACCCGCTCCCTCGCGCACAACCCGCTCTACCAGACCCTCCTCGCCCTCCAGCACGACCCGCTGGGCCCGTTCGACCCGCCCGGCCTGACCGGCGTCGCCGAGCTGGTGCACACCGGCACCGCCAAGTGCGACCTGAGCCTGATCCTCACCGAGACCACCACCGCCGACGGCGCGCCCTCGGGCGTCACCGGCAGCGCCGAGTACAGCGCCGACCTGTTCGACCCGGACACCGCCGAGCTGCTCGTGCGCCGCTGGCTCGACCTGCTGCGCCAGGTCGTCGCCGACCCCGGCAGGCGGCTGAGCGCGTTCGACGTGCGCACCGCCGCCGAACGCGCCACCACCCCGCCGGTCACCCACCGCCCGCGCGGCGCGCTGCACACCCTGTTCGAGGCGCGCGCCGACCGCGCCCCGGACGCCGTCGCCGTCACCTGCGACGGCGAGTCCCTGACCTACGCGGAGCTGGACGCCCGCGCGAACCGGTTGGCGCGCCTGCTGATCGAGCGCGGCGCCGGACCGGAGCGGCTGGTCGCCCTGTCGCTGCCGCGCTCGCTCGACCTGGTCGTCGCGGTGCTCGCCGTGCTCAAGTCCGGCGCGGCGTACCTGCCGGTCGACCCCGGCTACCCGGCCGCCCGCGTGGCGTTCCTGCTCGACGACGCCCGCCCCGCCCTGCTGGTCACCGCGGGCGCGAGCGCCCAGGAGCACGCGCTCGACCTGGACGCCGTCGACTGGGCCGCGCTCGACCCCACCCGCCCCGCCGTCGCCGTCCACCCGGAGTGCGCGGCGTACGTGATCTACACGTCCGGCTCCACCGGCAACCCCAAGGGCGTCGTCGTCCCGCACGCCAACGTCGTGCGCCTGTTCGACGCCACCGACCACTGGTTCGGCTTCGACGAGCACGACGTGTGGACCCTGTTCCACTCCTACGCCTTCGACTTCTCCGTCTGGGAGCTGTGGGGCCCGCTGCTGCACGGCGGCAGGCTCGTCGTCGTCCCGCACGAGACCAGCCGCTCGCCCGAGCGCTTCCTGGAACTCCTGGAGCGCGAGCGCGTCACCGTGCTCAACCAGACCCCGTCCGCGTTCCACCAGCTCGACCGGGCCGAGCGGGAGCGCCCCACCGCCCTGGACGCCCTGCGCCACGTGGTGTTCGGCGGCGAGGCGCTCGACCTGCCCCGCCTGGCCGGCTGGTACTCCCGGCACGCCGACGACGCTCCCGCGCTGGTCAACATGTACGGCATCACCGAGACCACGGTGCACGTCACGCACACCGCGCTCGACCGCTCCCGCGCCGTCCCCGGCGCGCCCAGCGACATCGGCGCGGCCATCCCCGACCTGCGCGCCCACGTCCTGGACGCCCGGCTCAAGCCCGTCCCGACCGGTGTCACCGGCGAGCTGCACATCTCCGGCGCCGGCCTCGCGCGCGGCTACCTGAACCGGCCGGGCCTGACCGCGTCCCGGTTCGTCGCCGACCCGTTCGGCGAGCCGGGCCAGCGGATGTACCGCACCGGGGACCTCGCCCGCCGCAACCGCCACGGCGCGCTGGAGTTCCTGGGCCGCGCCGACCACCAGGTGAAGGTGCGCGGCTTCCGCATCGAGCTGGGCGAGATCGAGGCCGCGCTCGCCGAGCACCCCGAGGTCGCGCAGGCCGCCGTCGTCGCCAGGCAGGACCGCGCCGACGACACCCGGCTCGTCGCCTACACCGTCGCTGTCGCCGGCGCCCACCCGCGCCCCGACGCCCTGCGCGCCCACCTCGCGCAGCGGCTGCCCGCGCACATGGTGCCCGCCGCGTTCGTGCCGCTCGACGCGATCCCGCTGACCGGCAACGGCAAGCTCGACCGCAAGGCCCTTCCCGAGCCCGAGGCCGCCCTCGTCGGCGGGCGCGCCGCCCGCACCCCGCAGGAGCAGCTGCTGTGCGAGCTGTTCGGCGAGGTCCTGGGCGTGGCGGGCGTCGGCGTGGACGACGGGTTCTTCGACCTGGGCGGCCACTCGCTGCTCGCCACCCGGCTCGTGTCGCGGGTGCGCGCCACCCTCGGCGTGGAGCTGGAGCTGCGCACCCTGTTCGAGAGCCCCACCCCGGCGGGGCTGGCGGCCGTGCTCGGCGGCGCGGGCCGGGCCAGGCTCGCGCTGACCCCGCAGGAGCGCGGCGAGCGCGTGCCGCTGTCGTTCTCCCAGCGCAGGCTGTGGTTCCTGCACCAGCTGGAGGGCGCGAGCGCGAACTACAACATCCCGCTGGCCTGGCGGCTCACCGGCGCGCTGGACCTGCCCGCGCTCGAGGCCGCGCTCGCCGACGTGCTGGCCAGGCACGAGAGCCTGCGCACCCTGTTCCCCGACACCGGCGGAGCCACCCACCAGCTCGTGCTCGACGCGCCCCCGCGCCCGCGCGTGCCGGTGTCGCCCGTGGCCGAGTGCGACCTGGCCGCCACCGCGACCGCCGCCGCGACCAGGGGTTTCGACCTGGAGACCGAGCTGCCGCTGCGCGCCCAGGTGTTCGCCCTCGCGCCCGACGAGCACGTGCTGCTGCTGGTGGTGCACCACATCGCCGGTGACGGCTGGTCCCTCGGCCCGCTGGCCCGCGACCTGGCCACCGCCTACACCGCACGCCTGCGCGGCCACGCCCCCGACTTCGCGCCGCTGCCCGTGCAGTACGCGGACTACGCGCTGTGGCAGCACCGGCTGCTGGGCGACCACACCGACCCGACCAGCTCCTCCGCCCGCCAGGCCGCGCACTGGACCAGTGCGCTCGCCGGGCTGCCCGAGGTGCTCCAGCTCCCCACCGACCGGCCGCGCCCCCCGATCGCCTCGCACCGGGGCGGGTTCGTCGAGATCGACCTGCCCGGCGAGCTGCACCGCGCCCTGCGCGACCTGGCGGGCCGGGACGGCGCGAGCCTGTTCATGGTGCTCCAGGCCGGGCTCGCCGCCCTGCTCACCCGGCTCGGCGCGGGCCACGACGTCCCCGTCGGCACGCTCATCGCCGGGCGCACCGACCAGGCGCTCGACCACCTCGTCGGCTACTTCGTCAACACCCTCGTGCTGCGCGCCGACACCTCCGGCGACCCGAGCTTCACCGAGCTGCTCGGCCGGGTGCGGGAGCGCGCGCTGGCCGCGTACGCGCACCAGGACGTGCCGTTCGAGCACCTGGTGGAGGTGCTCAACCCGCCGCGCTCGCTCGCGCACCACCCGCTGTTCCAGGTCATGCTCGTGCTCCAGAACGCGCCGCGCGCCGACTTCGCCCCGGACGGGCTGACCGCGTCCCCGCTGTCGATCACGACCACCACGTCCAAGCTCGACCTGATCTTCTCGGTGACCGAGCGGCACGACGCCGACGGCGCGCCCGCCGGGCTCGGCGGGTTCGTGGAGTACTCCAGCGACCTGTACGACCGGTCCACCGTCGAGGAGCTCGTCGCCCGCTGGGCCCGGCTGCTCGCCGCCGTGACCGCCGACCCGGCCCGCCCGATCGGCCGGGTCGACCTGCTCACCGCGACCGAGCGGTGTGAGCTGCCGCGCCGACCCGAACCGGTGGCCGCGCCCAGGGCCGCGCTGCACGAGCTGTTCGCCGCGCGGGCCGCGCTCGTGCCCGACGCTGTCGCCGTCACCTCGGACGGGGCCGAGCCGACCTGCCGCGAGCTGACCTACCGCGAGCTGGAGGAGCGCGCGAACCGGCTGGCGCACCTGCTGGCCGCGCGCGGGGCCGGACCGGAGCGGCTGGTCGCGCTGGTGCTGCCGCGCTCGCTCGACCTGGTCGTCGCGGTGCTCGCCGTGCTCAAGACCGGGGCCGCCTACCTGCCGATCGACCCGGACTACCCGGCCGCGCGCGTCGCGGCCACCCTCGCCGACGCCGCGCCCGTGCTGCTGGTGGGGGAGGGCGGGCTCGACCTCGCCGCCGAGCGCACCGCCGAGCTGCTGGCCGCCGCGCCCACCACCGCGCCCCCGGCGCGCGTCGACCCGGCCTGCGCGGCGTACGTGATCTACACGTCCGGCTCCACCGGCACGCCCAAGGGCGTCGTCGTGCCGCACGCCAACGTGGTGCGGCTGTTCGAGGCCACCGACCACCTGTTCGCGTTCGGCGAGCGGGACGTGTGGACCCTGTTCCACTCCTACGCCTTCGACTTCTCGGTGTGGGAGCTGTGGGGCGCCCTGCTGCACGGCGGCAGGCTCGTCGTGGTGCCGCACGGCACCAGCCGCTCGCCCGAGCGCTTCCTGGAGCTGCTGGAGCGCGAGCGGGTCACCGTGCTCAACCAGACCCCGTCCGCGTTCCACCAGCTCGACCGGGCCGAACGGGAGCGCCCGACCGCGCTGGACGCGCTGCGGTACGTGGTGTTCGGCGGCGAGGCACTGGAGCCCACCCGGCTGGCGGGCTGGTACTCCCGGCACGCCGACGACGCTCCCGCGCTGGTCAACATGTACGGCATCACCGAGACCACGGTGCACGTCACCCACCTGCCGCTGGACCGCGCGCGGGCCGCCGACCCCGGCAGCGCCATCGGCGCCCCCGTCCCGGACCTGGGCGCGTACGTGCTCGACCACGCGCTCTCGCCCGTGCCGCGAGGTGTGGTGGGGGAGCTGTACGTGCCGGGCGCGGGGCTCGCGCGCGGCTACCTGAACCGGCCGGGTCTGACCGCGTCCCGGTTCGTCGCCGACCCGTTCGGCGAGCCGGGCCAGCGGATGTACCGCACCGGCGACCTCGCCCGGTGGCGCGCGGACGGCGGCCTGGAGTACGCGGGCCGCGCCGACGACCAGGTGAAGGTGCGCGGCTTCCGCATCGAGCTGGGCGAGATCGAGGCCGCCCTCGGCGCGCACCCGGACGTCGCGCAGGCCGCCGTCACCGCCCGCCGCGAGGGCGCCGACGACACCCGGCTGGTCGCCTACACCGTGCCCGCCGCCGGGAGCGAGCACGACCCCGAGCGCCTGCGGGCGCACCTGGCCGACCGGCTGCCCCGGCACATGGTGCCCTCGGTGTTCGTCGCGCTCGACGCGATCCCGCTGACCGGCAACGGCAAGCTCGACCGCAAGGCCCTGCCCGCGCCGTCCCCCGCCCCGACCCGCCGCAGCCGCCCCGCCCGCACCCCTCGGGAGCGGGTGCTGTGCGAGCTGTTCACCGAGGTGCTGGGCGTGGCCGAGGTCGGCGCGGACGACGACTTCTTCGCGCTCGGCGGCCACTCGCTGCTCGCCACCCGGCTGGTGTCGCGGGTGCGCTCCGCGCTCGGCGTCGAGCTCGACCTGCGCGCCCTGTTCGGCTCCCCGACGGTCGCCGGGCTCGCCGCCGTGCTCGACGACGCCGACCGGGCCCGCCCCGCCGTGACCAGCGCGCCCAGGCCGAACGTGGTGCCGCTGTCGTCCGCGCAGCGCAGGCTGTGGTTCCTGCACCAGCTCGAAGGCCCCTCCGCCACCTACAACATCCCGCTGGCCTGGCGGCTCACCGGCGAGCTGGACCGGGCCGCGCTCGAAGCCGCCCTCGGCGACCTGGTCACCCGGCACGAGGTGCTGCGCACGGTCTACCCGGCGCACGGCGACGTTCCCCACCAGGTCGTGCTCGACCCGTTCCGCCCCGACCTGCCGGTGCGCGCGGTGGACGCCGACCTGCCCGCCCTGCTGACCGCCTCGGCGGCGCGCGGCTTCGACCTCGTCGCGCGCCCGCCGCTGCGCGCCGAGCTGTTCGCGCTCGCCCCCACCGAGCACGTGCTGCTGCTGGTGGTGCACCACATCGCCGGTGACGGCTGGTCCCTCGGCCCGCTGGCCCGCGACCTGGCCACCGCCTACACCGCACGCCTGCGCGGCGGCGAACCGGACTGGGCGCCGCTGCCGGTGCAGTACGCGGACTACGCGCTGTGGCAGGAGGACCTGCTCGGCGACCCCGCCGACGAGCGCAGCGCCGCCGCCCGCCAGACCGCGCACTGGACCCGCGCGCTCGCCGGCCTGCCCGAGCGGCTGGCCCTGCCCACCGACCGGCCGCGCCCCGCCACCGCCTCCTACCGGGGCGGACGCCTGCCCGTCGAGCTGGGCCCCGAGCTGCACCGGGGGCTGGTCGAGCTGGGCCGCGAGCACGGCGCGAGCCTGTTCATGGTGCTCCAGACCGGGCTCGCCGCCCTGCTCAGCCGGATGGGCGCGGGCCACGACGTCCCGGTCGGCACGCTCATCGCGGGCCGCACCGACGAGGCCCTCGACGACCTCGTCGGGTTCTTCGTCAACACGCTCGTGCTGCGCACCGACACCTCCGGCGACCCGAGCTTCACCGCGCTGCTGGGGCGGGTGCGGGAGAGCGCGCTGACCGCGTACGCCAACCAGGACCTGCCGTTCGACCGGGTCGTGGAGGCGGTCAACCCGGCCAGGTCCCTGTCCCACCAGCCGCTGTTCCAGGTGATGCTGGCGCTGCAGAACGTGCCCCGCTCCGGCCTCGCACTGCCGGGCCTGGCCACCGAGGTCGTGCCGGTGCACCCGGCCACCGCGATGTTCGACCTGTCCGTCACGCTGCTGGAGCGCGACGGCGACGGGGGCCTGCACGGCTGGGTCGAGTACGCCGCCGACCTGTTCGACGAGGCCACCGTCCGGTCGCTGACCACCCGCTGGACGCGGCTGCTGGAGACCGCGCTCGCCGACCCGGCCCGCCCGCTGGGGCGGATCGACGTGCTCACCGACGCCGAGCGCCGCCTGCTGCTCGTCGAGCGCAACCGCACCGCCCACCACGACCCGGTCACCAGCCTGCCCGCGCTGTTCGCCGAGCAGGTCCGCCGCACCCCGGACACCACCGCGGTGGTCTTCGGCGAGGTCGAGCTGACCTACGCCGAGCTGGACGCGCGGTCCGACGCGCTCGCCCACGTCCTCGTCGGGCGCGGGGCCGGGCCCGAGCGGGTCGTGGCGCTGCGGCTGCCCAGGGGCGTCGAGCAGCTCGTCGCGCTCCTGGCGGTGCTCAAGTCCGGAGCGGCCTACCTGCCGGTCGACCCGGACTACCCGGCGGCGCGGGTCGAGTTCATGCTCGCCGACGCCCGGCCGGTGCTGGTCCTGGACGACCCGGCCGACGTCCGCGCCCACTGGCACGCCACCGACCGGCACGACACCGCCGCCCCGCTCGGGACCGGGCACGACCCGAGGCACCCGGCGTACGTCATCTACACCTCCGGCTCCACCGGCACGCCCAAGGCCGTCGTGATGCCCTCCGGCGCGCTGGTCAACCTGCTGCGCTGGCACCACCGCGCCCTCGGCGGCGAGGTCGGCGCGCGGGTCGCCCAGTTCACCTCCACCAGCTTCGACGTGTCCGCGCAGGAGATCCTGTCCGCGCTGCTGTTCGGCAAGACCCTGGTCGCCCCGGACGAGGAGCAGCGGCGCAGCGCCGAGCTGCTCGTCGACTGGCTCGACCGGCACCGCGTCGAGGAGCTGTACGCGCCGGACCTGGTCCTCGAAGCCGTGGCGGAGGCGGCGAACGAGCGCGGCCGGGACCTGCCCGCGCTGCGCCTGCTCGCCCAGGCCGGTGAGGCGATGCGGCTGGGCGGCGCGCTGCGCCAGTTCCAGCGGCGCGTGCCGGGACGGTCGCTGCACAACCACTACGGGCCCGCCGAGACGCACGTGGTGACCGCGTTCCCGCTGCCCGCGGACCTGTCCGCGTGCCCGCTGCCGGTGCCGATCGGGCGTCCGGTGGCGAACACGGCGGTGTACGTGCTCGACGCCGCGCTGCGGCCCGTCCCGCCCGGCGTGCCGGGTGAGCTGTACCTGGCGGGCGCGGGGCTGGCGCGCGGTTACCTGAACCGGCCGGGGCTGACCTCGGCGCGGTTCGTGGCCGACCCGTTCGGCGGGCCGGGCTCGCGGATGTACCGCACGGGCGATGTGGCCCGGTGGCGCGCCGACGGCGAGCTGGAGTTCGGCGGCCGTGCGGACGACCAGGTGAAGGTGCGCGGCTTCCGGGTGGAGCCGGGCGAGGTGGAGGCCGTGCTCGCCGGGCATCCCGAGGTGGCCAGGGCCGTCGTGCTCGCCCGCTCCGACGCGCCCGGCGGGGCCCGGCTGGTCGGGTACGCCGTGCCCGCGCCCGGCCGCGCGCCGACCGCCCGCGCCCTGCGCGCGCACCTGGCCGACCTGCTGCCCGACCACCTCGTGCCGTCCTCGGTCGTGCTGCTCGACGCGATCCCCCTGACCCCCAACGGGAAGCTTGACCGGGCCGCGCTGCCCGCCCCCGGAACCGACGAGCCGGAGGCCGCCCGACGCCCGCGCACCCCGCGCGAGGAGATCCTCCGCGAGCTGTTCGCCGAGGTCCTCGGGCTGCCCGAGGTGGGCGTCGACGAGGACTTCTTCGCGCTCGGCGGGCACTCGCTGCTCGCCACCCGGCTGCTGTCGCGGGTGCGCGCCACCCTCGGCGCGGAACCGGGGCTGCGCGCCCTGTTCGAGGCCCCCACGGCCGCCGGGCTCGCCACCCGGCTGTCCGGCGGGGGCGTCCGCGCCCCGCTGACCGCCCGGCCGCGCCCGGCCCTGGTGCCGCTCTCGCCCGCGCAGCGCAGGCTGTGGTTCCTGGAGCAGGTCGACGAGGCGTCCGGGGCCTACCACCTGCCGCTCGCGCTGCGGCTGACCGGGCCGCTGGACCGGGAGGCGCTGCGGTCCGCGCTGGACGACGTGGCCGCGCGGCACGAGAGCCTGCGCACGGTCTTCCCCGACCGGGACGGCGTGCCCGCGCAGGCCGTGCTGGACGGGGTGCGGGTGCCGTGGGCCGTCGTGGACGCCACCGGGGCCGACCTGCCGCCGCTGCTGCGGGCCTGCGCGGTGCGCGAGTTCGTGCTGGCGGTGGAGCAGCCGGTCCGGGCCGCGCTGTTCGTGACCGGGCCGGACGAGCACGTGCTGCTGGTGGTGCTGCACCACATCGCGGCGGACGGGTGGTCCATGGGGCCGCTCTCCCGCGACCTGGCCACCGCCTACGCGGCCCGCTGCCGGGGCGAGGCCCCGGCGTGGGCGCCGCTGCCGGTGCAGTACGCGGACTACGCGCTGTGGCAGCGGGACCTGCTCGGCGACGAGGGCGACGAGGGCGGCGAGTTCGCCCGCCAGGTCGCGCACTGGCGGACCCGGCTCGCCGGGCTGCCCGAGCTGATCACCCTGCCCACCGACCGGCCGCGCCCGGCCAGGGCCAGCCACCGGGGCGAGCACCTCGCCGTCGAGCTGGACGCCGGGCTGCACGCCCGGCTCGCCGACCTGGCCCGCGCGTCCGGCGCGACGCTGTTCATGGTGCTCCAGGCCGGGCTCGCCGGGCTGCTCACCAAGCTCGGCGCGGGTGAGGACGTCGTCATCGGCAGCCCGATCGCCGGGCGCACCGACGAGGCCCTGGACGACCTCGTGGGGTTCTTCGTCAACACCCTGGTGCTGCGTACCGACACCTCCGGCGACCCGAGCTTCACGGAGCTGGTCGCTCGGGTGCGGGAGGGCGCGCTGGAGGCGTACGCGAACCAGGACGTGCCGTTCGAGCACCTGGTGGAGGTGCTCAACCCGGCCCGGTCCCTGTCGCACCACCCGCTGCTCCAGGTCGTGCTCGCCGTCCAGAACGCCCCGACCGGCGACTTCGCCCTGCCGGGCCTGGCGGTCGCCGGCGTGCCGGTGCCCACCGGCACCTCCCGGCTCGACCTCGCCATCAGCCTCACCGAGCGGCGCGCCGAGGACGGCTCGCCGGGCGGTCTGGTCGGCGCGGTCGAGTACAGCACCGACCTGTTCGACCGGGGCACCGTCGAGCTGCTGCTCGCCCGCTGGACCCGGCTGCTCACCGCCGTCACCGCCGACCCCCGGCTGCCGCTGCGCGCCGTCGACCTGCTCGGCGGGCCGGAGCACCGGGCGCTGGCCGACCGCAACAACACCACGCAGCCGGTGGCGGGCGAGCACTTCGCCGCCCTGTTCCGGGCCGTCGCCGACCGCGCGCCCGGCGCGACCGCCGTCGTCGGGGCGGACGAGACGCTGACGTACGCGGAGCTGGACGCGCGGGCCAACCGGTTCGCGCACGCCCTCGTCGCGCGCGGCACGGGTCCCGAGGACGTGGTCGCGCTGCGGCTGCCGCGCTCGGTCGAGCTGGTCGTGGCGGTGCTGGGCGTGCTCAAGGCGGGCGCGGCGTACCTGCCGGTCGACCCGGCCTACCCGGCGGCGCGCATCGAGCTGATGCTCGCCGACGCGCGGTGCGCGCTGGTCGTGGACTCGCCGGACGTGGTCAACGACCCGGCGGGCGCCCTGCTCGCGGGTGTCGCGCAGGCTGCCACCGATCCGGTGGTGCTGCCCGACACCGACCCGGTGGTGCTGCCCGACACCGATCCGCGGGTGCTCGTCCGGCCGGAGAACCCGGCGTACGTCATCTACACCTCCGGCTCCACCGGTCGTCCCAAGGGCGTGGTGGTCACCCACGGCGGCGTGCCCAGCCTCGTCGCCACCCAGGTCGAGCGGCTCGCGCTCGCCCCTGACAGCCGGGTGCTCCAGCTCGCGTCGCCGAGCTTCGACGCCGCCTTCTGGGACCTGTGCGCCACCCTGCTCACCGGGGCCGCGCTGGTGCTCGCGCCGGTCGACGACCCGCTGTCCGCGCTGACCGGCGCGGACGTCACCCACGCGACCCTGCCGCCCTCGGCGCTGGCCTCGGTGGACGGCGAGGTCCGCGCGACCACGCTGGTCGTCGCGGGGGAGGCGTGCCCGCCGGAGCTGGTGGCCCGCTGGGCTCCGGGGCGGCGGATGGTCAACGCGTACGGGCCGACCGAGACCACGGTCTGCGCGACCGCCAGCGGCCCGCTCACCCCGTCCGCCGACGCGCCGACGATCGGGCTGCCGATCGCCAACGCCCGCGTGCACGTGCTGGACGCCGCGCTGCGGCTGGTGCCGGACGGGGTCGTGGGGGAGCTGTACGTGTCCGGGCCCGGCCTGGCGCGCGGGTACCTGGGCCGTCCGGGGCTGACCTCGGAGCGGTTCGTGGCCGACCCGTTCGGCGCGCCAGGCTCGCGGATGTACCGCACCGGCGACCTCGCCCGGTGGCGGCGCGACGGGCTGGAGTTCGTCGGGCGCGCGGACGAGCAGGTCAAGGTGCGCGGGTTCCGGGTCGAGCTCGGCGAGGTCGAGTCCGCGCTCGCCGCGCACCCCTCGGTGGCGCGGGTGGCCGCGACCGTCCGGCGGGACCGGCTCGTCGCCTGCGCCGTCCCCGCCGGGGACCGGCTGGACGTGGCGGAGCTGGACCGGTTCCTGCGGGTCCTGCTGCCCGAGCACCTGGTGCCGTCCGCGATCGTCACCGTCACCGACCTGCCGCTGTCGCCCAACGGCAAGCTCGACCGGGACGCGCTGCCCGACCCGGTCGCGAAGGCGACCGGCAGGGCCCCGCGCACCCCGCGCGAGCAGGTGCTCACCGGGCTGTTCGCCGAGGTGCTCGGACTGCCCGAGGTGGGCGTGGCCGACGACTTCTTCGACCTGGGCGGGCACTCGCTGCTCGCCACCCGGCTGATCGCCCGCGTCCGCACCGCCCTCGGCGTCGAGGTGCCGCTGCGCGAGCTGTTCACCTCGCCCACCCCGGCCGCGCTCGCCGCCCTGCTCGACGGCCCGGAGCTCGACGGCCGCCGGTTCGAGGGCTCCGGGCTCGACGGTTCCGGCCGGGCGCGTCCCGCGTTGACCGCCCGCCCCCGGCCCGAGCCGGTGCCGCTGTCGTTCGCGCAGCGGCGGCTGTGGTTCCTGGACCGGGTGGAAGGGCCGTCGGCCACCTACAACATCCCCGTGGCGCTGCGGCTGTCCGGCGCGCTGGACCGGGACGCGCTGCGGGCCGCGCTGGACGACGTGGTGGCCAGGCACGAGAGCCTGCGCACGGTCTTCCCCGAGGTCGACGGCGTCCCGGTGCAGCGGGTGCTGCCCGAGGCCCGCGTCGCGCTCGACGTGACCCGCGTGACCGGCGGGCTGCCAGGCGAGCTGGCGCGGGTGGCGCGGGCGCCGTTCGACCTGGCCGCCGGGCTGCCGCTGCGGGCCGCGCTGCTCGTGCTCGGGCCCGACGAGCACGTGCTGCTGCTCGTGGTGCACCACATCGCCGGTGACGGCTGGTCGACCGGGCCGCTCTCGCGCGACCTGGCCACCGCCTACGCGGCCCGCCGCCGCGGCGAGGCCCCGGCGTGGGCCCCGCTCCCGGCGCAGTACGCGGACTACGCGCTGTGGCAGCGCGAGCTCCTCGGCTCCACCGACGACCCGCGCAGCGCGTTCAGCAGGCAGCTCGCCCACTGGGCCGACGCGCTGGCCGGGCTGCCCGAGCGGATCGCCCTGCCGACCGACCGGCCGCACCCCGCCGTGGCGAGCCACCGGGGCGCGCAGGTCCCGCTCGACCTCGACGCCGGGCTGCACGCGCGGCTGGTCGAGCTGGGCCGCCGCACCGGGGCCAGCCTGTTCATGCTCGCCCACGCCTCCCTGGCCGTCCTGTTCAGCGGGCTCGGCGCGGGCGAGGACATCGCGATCGGCAGCCCCATCGCCGGGCGCACCGACGAGGCGCTCGACGACCTCGTCGGGTTCTTCGTCAACACCCTCGTCCTGCGCACCGACACCTCCGGCGACCCGACCTTCACCGAGCTGGTCGCGCGGGTGCGGGAGCGCGCGCTGTCCGCGTATGCCAACCAGGACGTGCCGTTCGAGCACCTCGTGGAGGCGCTCAACCCGACCCGGTCGCTCTCGCACCACCCGCTGTTCCAGGTCATGCTCGCGGTGCAGAACATCCCGATGGGCGACTTCGACCTGCCCGGTCTGGGCGTCGAGCCCGTGCCCGCGCCCACCGGCACCGCCAAGTTCGACCTCGGGTTCAGCCTGGTCGAGCGGTTCGACGCGGACGGCGCGCCCGCCGGGATCGTCGGGTACGTCGAGCACGCCACCGACCTGTACGACGGGGCCACCGCCACCACCCTGGTGCGGCGGTGGGTCCGGCTGCTGGACGCGGTGTCGGCCGCGTCCGACCTGCCGATCCGGCGGGTGGACCTGCTCTCGGCCGACGAGCGCCGCGCCCTGCTCACCGGGCCCGCGGTCGTCGGGGTCGAGACGCGCACCCTGACCGGGGTGTTCGACGAGGTGGTCCGCGCCCACCCGGACGCGGTCGCCGTCGAGCTGGACGGGACCGCGCTCACCTACGCGGCGCTGGACGCGTGGGCCGACCGGTTCGCGGGCGACCTCGTCGCGCGCGGGATCGGGGCCGAGGACCTGGTCGCGCTGGAGCTGCCGCGCTCGCTGGAGCTGGTGGTCGCGGTGCTGGGCGTGCTCAAGGCGGGCGCGGCGTACCTGCCGGTCGACCCGGCCTACCCGGCGGCCCGCAAGGCGGCCATGGTCGGCGACGCGCGGCCCGCGCTGGTCGTGGACCGGACCGGCCCGGTCGTGGACGCCGGGGGCGCCGCGCCTGTTGGTGGGCCTGCCGCGGGGAACGCCGCGTACGTCATCCACACCTCCGGCTCCACCGGGCGACCCAAGGGGGTCGTGGTCACCCACGCGAGCGTGGTGCGGCTGGTCGACGCGCAGGTCGAGCGGTTCGCGATCGGCGCCGGTGACCGGGTGCTCCAGTTCGCCTCGCCCAGCTTCGACGCCTCGGTGTCGGAGCTGTTCACCGCGCTGCTCACCGGGGCCACCGCCGTGCTCACCGCCGACCCGGTCGGCGCGCTCGCCCACGCGGGGGTCACGCACGCGACCGTGCCGCCCTCGGTGCTCGCCGCCGTGCCGGAGATCAGCGCGACCACGCTGGTCGTCGCCGGGGAGGCGTGCTCGCCGGAGCTGGTGGCGCGCTGGGCTCCGGGACGGCGGATGATCAACGCCTACGGGCCGACCGAGACCACCGTCTGCGCGACCATGAGCCTGCCGCTCAGCCCTGGGAGCGGCGTGCCGACGATCGGGCGCGCGGCGCCGCACGCGGCGGTGCGCGTGCTGGACGGCGGGTTGCGGCTGGTGCCGCCGGGTGTGGTGGGGGAGCTGTACGTCGCCGGGTCCGGGGTGGCGCGCGGGTACCTGGGCCGTCCGGGGCTGACCTCGGAGCGGTTCGTGGCCGACCCGTTCGGGGAGCCCGGCTCGCGGATGTACCGCACGGGCGACCTGGTGCGGTGGCGGGCGGACGGGCTGGAGTTCGTCGGGCGCGCGGACGAGCAGGTCAAGGTGCGCGGGTTCCGGGTCGAGCCGGGCGAGGTGCAGGCCGCGATCGCCGGGCACCCCGACGTGGCCGCCTGCGCGGTCGTGGCCAGGCGGGACCAGGCCGACGACACCCGGCTCGTCGCCTACCTCGTGCCCCGCGCGGGCGGCGAGCGCGACACCGCCGCCGAGCGCGACCACGTCGGGCAGTGGCGGGAGATCTACGACGCGCTCGACTACCGGTCCGGGGACGTCCCGCTCGGCGCGGACTTCACCGGCTGGAACAGCGCGTACGACGGCACGCCGATCCCCGAGGGGCAGATGCGGGAGTGGCGCGACGAGACCGTGGCGCGCATCCGCGACCTGCGGCCCCGGCGGGTGCTGGAGGTCGGCGTGGGCACCGGTCTGCTGCTGGCCGAGCTGGCTCCGCACTGCGAGACCTACTGGGCCACCGACCTGTCGGCGGCGGCCGTGGACGCGCTGTCCGCGCGCGTCGCGCTCGACCCGGCGCTCGCCGACCGGGTGGTGCTGCGGGCCCAGCCCGCGCACGACACCACGGGGCTGCCGGAGGGGCTGTTCGACACCATCGTGATCAACTCGGTGGTGCAGTACTTCCCCGGCGGGGGCTACCTCGCCGACGTGCTGCGGGGTCTGCTGGGGCTGCTCGCGCCCGGTGGCGCGCTGTTCGTCGGCGACGTGCGCAACCCCCGCACCCAGCGCGCCCTCGCCGCCGCCGCGCACCACGCCGGGGGTGGCGACCCGGCGGGGACGCGGCGCGCGGTCGAGCGGGCGGTGCTGGCGGAGGAGGAGCTGCTGGTCGACCCGGACTTCTTCACCGCGCTGCGCGGCGAGGCGGCCGGGATCGGCGCGGTCGTGGTGGAGGTGAAGCGCGGGCGCGCCCACAACGAGCTGACCCGCCACCGCTACGACGCGACCCTGCGCCGCACCCCGCTGCGCACCGAGCCGATCCAGGTGGCCGAGCTCGGGTGGCGGGACGCGCGCGGGCTCGACGGCCTGCGCGCCCTGCTCGCGGCCGGGCTGCCGGTGCGGGTCACCGGGGTGCCGAACGCCCGGCTCACCGCCGAGACCGCGCTGGTCGAGGCGGCGTTCGCGGGTGGTCCGGAGAGTGCCGGGCTGGCCGGGACGGCGTTCGCGGGCAGCGCGACCGGGGACGGGGTGGCCTGCGCGCTGCCCGCGGGTGGCGCGGCGGGCGCGGAGACCGCCGCCGGGCCGGGGAACAGCAGGCTGGGCGGCGCCGCGCGGGGAACGGGGCCCGCGGCCGGGGGCGCGACCGCGTCGAGCTGGTTCGGGGTGGACGAGTCCGAGCTGGCCGTCGACCCCGAGGAGCTGCACGCCCTCGCGGCGGCGCACGGGGTGCGGGCCTGGGTCACCTGGGGGGACGCCGCCGGGGTCGTGGACGTGGTCTTCGCCGATCCGGCCGCGCTCGTCGAGCCGTACCGGGGCGGTGCGGTTCGGCCGTTCGGCGAGCTGACCACCACGCCTGCCGGGCGCGGGACCGGGGGGCTCGTCGCCGACGTGCGGGCCCACCTGGTCGAGCGGTTGCCGGAGCACCTGGTGCCCTCGGCGTTCGTGGTGCTCGACGCGCTGCCGCTGACGCCGGTCGGCAAGCTCGACCGGGCCGCCCTTCCCGCGCCCGACGCGGGCGCCCGGCCCGGTCGCTCGCCGCGCACCCCGCGCGAGGAGCTGCTGTGCGGGCTGTTCGCCGAGGTGCTCGGGCTCGACCGCGTCGGCGTGGACGACGACTTCTTCGACCTGGGCGGGCACTCGCTGCTCGCCACCCGGCTCGTGTCGCGGGTGCGGGCGGTGCTGGCCGTGGAGCTGGACGTGCGCGCGCTGTTCGAGACGCCCACCCCCGAGGGGCTCGCGGCGCGGCTCGACGCGGCCGGGGCGGCGCGGCCCGCGCTCGTCCCGGTCGAGCGGCCCGAGCGGGTGCCGCTGTCGTTCGCGCAGCGGCGGCTGTGGTTCCTGCACCAGGTCGACGGGCCCTCCGCCACCTACACCATGCCCTTGGCCCTGCGGCTCACCGGCACGCTCGACCGGGAGGCGCTGCGGAACGCGCTGGGCGACGTGCTGGCCAGGCACGAGAGCCTGCGCACGGTCTTCCGCGACGAGGGCGGGGTCCCGCACCAGCACGTGCTCGACCCCGCCCCGCCACCGCTGCTCGTGCACCCGGCCGGCGCGGGCTCGCTGCTCGACTCGGCCCGGCGCGGGTTCGACCTCGCCGAGCAGCCACCCATCCGGATCGAGCTGTTCGAGACCGGGCCCGCCGAGCACGTGCTGCTCATCGTGGTGCACCACATCGCGGCGGACGGCTGGTCCATGGGGCCGCTCTCCCGCGACCTGGCCACCGCCTACGCGGCCCGCTGCCGGGGCGAGGCCCCGGCGTGGGCACCGCTGCCGGTGCAGTACGCGGACTACGCGCTGTGGCAGCGGGACCTGCTCGGCGAGCCCACGGCGCCGGACAGCCGCTTCGCCGAGCAGCTCGCCTACTGGACCGGGGCGCTCGCGGGTCTGCCCGAGTGCGTCGAGCTGCCCACCGACCGGCCGCGCCCCGCGGTCGCCTCGCACCGGGGCGACGTGCTGCCGGTCGAGCTGCCCGCCCGGCTGCACCGCGCGGTGCGCGACCTGGCCGCCGCGCAGGGCGCCAGCGTGTTCATGGTGCTCCAGGCCGGGCTCGCCGCCCTGCTCACCAAGCTCGGCGCGGGCGAGGACGTCGTGATCGGCAGCCCCATCGCCGGGCGCACGGACGAGGCCCTGGACGAGCTGGTCGGGTTCTTCGTCAACACGCTCGTGCTGCGCACGGACACCTCCGGCAACCCGAGCTTCACCCGCCTGCTCGGGCGGGTCAGGGAGAACGCGCTCGCCGCCTACGCCAACCAGGACGTGCCGTTCGAGTACCTGGTGGAGGCGGTCAACCCGGCCCGCTCGCTCGCGCACCACCCGCTGTTCCAGGTGGTCCTCGGCCTGCAGAACGCGCCGTCCGGCGACTTCGCCCTGCCGGGGCTGGAGATCGGCCACGAGTCCGCGCCCACCGGCACCGCCAGGGCCGACCTGACGATCAGCCTCGCCGAGCGGCTCCGCCCGGACGGCGAGCCGGACGGCCTGGTCGGGGCGGTCGAGTACGCGACCGACCTGTTCGACCGGGACACCGTCGCGGCTCTGGTCGACCGCTTCGCGCGGCTGCTCGACGCCGTCACCGCCGACCCGGACGTCCCGTTCCAGCGCGCCGACCTGCTGGGCCCGGCCGAGCGGGACCGGCTGCTGGAACTGGGCGGCGCGCCCGTCGAACCGCCCGCCGGGGACCTGGCCGGGCTGTTCGCCGAGCAGGCCCGGCGCACCCCGGACGCGGTCGCGGTCGTCCACGGCGACGCCGAGCTGACCTACGCCGAGCTGGACGCCCGCGCCGACCGGCTCGCCGCCGCGCTGGCCGGGCGGGGCGTGGAGCGCGAGACGCGGGTGGCGGTGCTGCTGGAGCGCTCGCCCGAGCTGGTCGTGGCGCTGCTGGCGGTGCTCAAGGCGGGCGGGGCGTACGTGCCGCTCGACCCGCGCTACCCGGCCGCCCGCGTGCAGCTGATCCTGCGGGGCAGCGGCGCGACGACCGTGCTCACCCCGGAGGTCCTCGCCGAGCTGGAGAGCGCCGCGCCGGAGACCGCCGCCCTGGGCGTCCCCGAGGGCGTGGGGCACCCCGAGCAGCTCGCGTACGTCATGTACACGTCCGGGTCGACCGGCACGCCCAAGGGCGTCGGCGTCACCCACCGGGACGTCGTGGAGCTGGCGCTCGACCCGGTGTGGCGGGGCGGGGCGCACGAGCGGGTGCTGCTGCACGCGCCCGTCGCGTTCGACCTGTCCACCTACGAGCTGTGGGTGCCGCTGCTGTCCGGCGGGTGCGTCGTCGTCACCCCGCCCGGCGAGTTCGACCCGGCCGTGCTGCACGAGGTGATCACCCGGCAGCGGGTCACCGCGCTGGTGCTGCCGTACTCGCTGCTCAGCCTGCTCGTCGACGAGCGGCCCGGGACGTTCGCCCACGTGCGCGAGCTGATCACCGCCGGCGAGGCGGTGGCGCCCGGCGCGGTCACCGAGGTGCTGCGGGCCTGCCCCGGCGTCACGGTGGTCAACGCCTACGGGCCGACCGAGACCACGGTGTACTCCACCCACCACCGGGTGACCACGACGCCGAACCCGGCGCGGCCGGTGCCGATCGGCGGGCCCACGCGCGGCACGTGCCTGCGGGTGCTGGACCGGGGGTTGCGACTCGTGCCACCGGGTGTGGTGGGCGAGCTGCACATCGCGGGCTCCGGCCTGGCCAGGGGGTACGTGGGCGCGCCCGGTCGCACCGCCGAGCGGTTCGTGGCCGACCCGTTCGGCGCGCCCGGTTCCCGGATGTACCGCACCGGTGACCTGGTGCGGCGGCTGCCCGGCGGGGAGCTGGAGTTCGTCGGGCGCGCGGACGGGCAGGTGAAGCTGCGCGGGTTCCGGATCGAGTTGGGCGAGGTGGAGACCGCGCTGGAGCGGCTGCCCGAGGTGGCCCGCGCGACCGTCGTGGTGCGCGAGGACCGGCCGGGGCACCCCTGCCTGGTCGCGTACCTGGTGCCCGCGCCCGGCGCGGTGGTCGACCCCGGCGCGCTGGTGGAGCCGTTGCGCGGGCAGGTGCCGGAGTACGCGGCGCCGTCGGCGTTCGTGGTGCTCGACGCGCTGCCGCTGACCCCGAACGGCAAGCTCGACCGGGCCGCGCTGCCCGCGCCGGAGCTGCCGGTGCGGGGTGAGGGGCTGATGCCGAGGACCCCGCACGAGCAGCTGCTGTGCGAGCTGTTCGCCGGGGTGCTGGGGCGCGAGCGGGTGCACGTGGACGAGGGCTTCTTCGAGCTGGGCGGGCACTCGCTGCTGGCCGCGCGGCTGGTGGCGATGGTGCGCGACGTGCTCGGGGTTCCGCTGGGCCTGCGCACGCTGTTCGAGTCCCCGACGCCCGCCGCGCTGGCCGCGCACCTGGACGTGGGCGACCCGGACAACGCGCTGGACGTGCTGCTGCCGCTGCGCGCGGCCGGGACCGGGGCGCCGCTGTTCTGCGTGCACCCCGGCGGCGGGATCAGCTGGTGCTACAGCGGGCTGCTCAGCCACCTGCCGTCCGACCAGCCGGTGTACGCGCTCCAGGCGCGCGGGCTGGGGCGGGTGGAGCCGCTGCCCTCGTCGTACGAGGAGATGGCCCGTGACTACGCCGACCAGATCCGCAAGATCCAGCCGAGCGGGCCGTACCGGCTGCTCGGGTGGTCGGCGGGCGGGCTGATCGCGCACGCGGTGGCGTGCGAGCTGCAGGAGGCGGGGGAGCGCACGGAGCTGCTGGCGATCCTCGACGCCTACCCGGTGGTCGACGTCGAGTTCTTCGAGCGCTCGCCGGTCCCGTCCGAGCGGGACGTGCTCGTCGGCATCCTCGACTGCGCGCCCGACGAGGTGGACGAGGGTCCGATGAGCCGGGACGACGTGGTGCGGGTGCTGCGGGAGCGGGGGAGCGCGCTCGCGGGGCTGGACGAGCGGCAGGTGGCGGCCGTGGTCGAGATCATGATCAACAACGGTCAGCTCGCGCTGGAGCACTGGCCGGGGCTCTTCGAGGGCGACCTGCTGCTGTTCAACTCCACCGTCGACCGGGGCGGCGACACCGCGACCCCGGACCACTGGCGGCCCTACGTCACCGGGCGCGTCCACTCGCACGACATCAGCGCCCGGCACGACGACATGACCCGACCGGGGTCGCTGGCCCAGATCGGGCCCGTCGTGGCGGCGGCGCTCGACGCCGTGGCCGGGGGACGGGCCATCGGGGCCGGGGCCGGGGCCGGGGCCGGGGCCGCAGGCCAGGCGGCCGACGGCCGTGACGTCACCGATCGCGACGTCACCGACTAGAGCACCACCGACCAGAGCACCACCGATCAGGAGGAACCGCCATGACCAATCCGTTCGAGGACCCCGAGGGCCGCTACCTCGTGCTCGTCAACGACGAGGGGCAGCACTCGCTGTGGCCCGTGTTCGCCGAGGTGCCCGCCGGGTGGGGGATCGCGCACCCCGAGGACACCCGCGAGGCGTGCCTGGAGTACGTCGAGCGCCACTGGACCGACCTGCGCCCGCGCAGCCTGGTCGAGGCCATGGAGGGGCGGTCCGCCACGTGACCAGCGGTGTCGCCGCCCCGGTCCTGCCGTTCGACCCCGCCGAGGAGATGGCGGGGCCGGGGTTCCGCGCCGACCCGTACCCGTTCTACGCGGTGATGCGCGAGCGCGCCCCCGTGCACCGGGTGCGCGGGGCGTGGCTGATCAGCAGGTGCGCCGACGTCGAGGCGGCGCTGGCCGACCCGAGGATGTCCAGCGACCGCGACCGGATGACCGCGGCGCTGGGCGCGGGCAGCCCGGTGGTGCGGGAGCTGAGCAGGCTCACCGCCCGCCTGGGGCGGGTCATGTCCAACACCGACGCGCCCGAGCACTCGCGGCTGCGGCGGCTGGTCAGCCGGGGGTTCACCGCCCGGCGGGTGGAGCGGCTGCGCGGGGACGTGCAGCGGGTGGTCGACGGGCTGCTCGCCCAGGCCGGGCCCGTGCTGGACGTGGTCGGGGAGCTGGCGATGCCGCTGGCGAACGCGGTGATCTGCGAGCTGTTCGACGTGCCCGAGGCCGACCGGCCGCGCGTGCACGGCTGGTTCGCGGTGCTGCGGGACCTGCTGGCCGACGTCGGGCGGTCCGAGCGGGTCGTGGGCGAGTTCCACGAGTACCTGTCGTGGCTTGCCGCGCGGCGGCGGGAGCAGCCGGGGGAGGACGTGGTCAGCGCGCTCGTCGCGGTGCAGGCCGAGGACGACCGGCTCACCGAGGACGAGCTGCTGTCCACCTGCTACGTGATCATCACGGCGGGGGACGAGACCACCACGCACCTGATCGGGAACGGGGTGCTCGCGCTGCTGCGCCACCCCGAGCAGCTGGCGCTGCTGCGCGCCCGGCCCGACCTGGTGGGCCGGGCGGTGGACGAGTGCGCCCGCTACGACTCGCCGACCCAGGTCATCACCCGCGTGCTCGCGGCCGACCTGGAGCTGGGCGGGCAGCTGCTGCGGGAGGGTGACCTCGCCTACCTGGGGCTGGCCTCGGCCAACCGCGACCCCCGGCGGCACGTCGACCCCGACCTGTTCGACCTCACCCGGTCCGGGCGGGGGAGCCTGGCGTTCGGGCACGGGCCGCACTTCTGCCTGGGCGCGTCGCTGGCCCGGCTTGAGGTGGAGCTGGCGATCGGGTCGCTGGTGCGCGCCTCGCCGGGGCTGCGGCTGCGGGGGGACGGGCTGGAGTGGCACCGGAACCCGTTGCAGCGCAAGCTCGTCGCCCTCCCCGTGGTCCGTTGAGATCATCCGCTGTCCGTCGTCGTCGAGAGGAACGCCGTGCCCCGTGAGCTGACCATCACCGAGGAGCAGGAGCTGGCGCACCCGCCCGAGCGGGTGTGGCGGGCGATCGCCACCGGAGCCGGGAACCTGGGGTGGCTGTACCCCATGGAGGTCGAACCGGGCGTCGGCGGCGCGGTGTCGCGCGGCGACGCCGAGGTGGTCGAGTGGGAGCCGCCGCACCGGTTCGCCTGCCGCGCCGGCGACGGGAACGGGTTCTCCACCACGCTGAGCTACCGGCTCGACGGGGTGGGCGGGGGCGTGCGGTTGCGCGCGGGCATCCACTGGGTGCACGAGGGCGAGCCGGACGGGGGCTGGGAGACGCGGGGGGACGCGGCGGCGCGGTACGCCGGGTTCTACCAGCACAGCCTCGCCGAGTACCTGGGGCACTTCGACGGGCGCCCCGCGACCTACGTGCGGGCGGCGCGGGAGCGGGTCGGGACGGGGCAGCTGGGGATCGTCGCGGACGCGCTCGGACTGGCGGCCTCGGACGTGGCGGGCAGCCCGGTCCGGTTGGCGCCGGTGGGGCTGGAGCCGCTGGAGGGGGTGCTGGACTACCGGGACGAGGACTTCATCGGGGTCCGGACCTCGGGCGGGCTGTACCGGTTCTTCGGCGGCGACCGCTGGCGGTGGCCGACCTGGGTGGCGCACCACCTGTTCGCGCCGGGCGCCGACGGCGAGGCCGAGGCGCGGCGGTGGCAGGCGTGGCTGGACGGCCTGCCGGAGAACGCCGGGGGTGGGGTCGGTGGATGACCGGGTGGTGTACTCGGCCGAGCTGGTCGAGGTCGGCGGCGGGTACGAGCTGACCGTGACCGACCACGGCAGCGGGGTGGTGCGGACGGCGCGGATCAAGGAGAGCGTGGTGAAGCGGCTGCCCGTGCTCCTGGAGAAGCTGGCGGCGCAGCACGGGGCGACCGTGCGGTGACCGGCTGGTTCCGCGCGCACGCCGGACGTGCGCGCGGCACCCGCGGCGACTGGGGGCCGCCGCGCCGGGGAAGACGCCTGGGTCAGGGGCCGGCCTCGTGGGCCGGTCCCCTCAGGAGCCCGGCGCGTCCGCCGGCCGGTGCCTGCCGTACGGCACCGCCGCGATCAGGGTCACCCGGATCGTGGCCCCGTTCGGCGCCCGGTAGCCGCGGTGCTCGCCGGGGCGCGCGCCGGTCAGCGCCGCGCCCAGGGGCGACTCCGGCGAGTACACCTCCAGGTCGCCGTGCTCCACCGCGCGCATCCCCAGCAGGAACGTCTCGGTGTCGTCGAAGTCGTCGTAGCGCACCGTCAGCACCATGCCCGGCTCGGCCACGCCGTCGTCCGGCGGGTCCTCGCCGATCACGGCGTGGTTGAGCAGGTCCTGGACCTCCCTGATCCGCTCCTCGCGCTCGGTCCTGCGCAGCAGCGCGCTCTCCGGGTCGTCGGTCGGGGCCGAGTTCTCGGCGAACAGGCCCGCGAGCTCGGCGCGCAGGCGCTCGTGGGTGTGCGGGGTCAACCAGACCCGCCGTGCGGTGGTCATGTCGAGTACCTCCGTGGGGTGAACAACGAGAAGGAGCCGCCCGGCCGCGCCCCGTGAGGGGAACGCGGCCGGACGGCGTTCGGGGAGGGGCGGGGGTCAGCGCAGCGGGTCGAACGGGCGCAGCGCCTCCGGCTGCTTCCCGGTGGTGATCCGCTCCGCCAGCAGCCTGCCGGTCACCGGGCCCTGGGCGAAGCCCCACATGCCGTGGCCGCCCGCGACGTGCACGGTCGGCTCCCTGGTCGCGCCGATCAGGGCACGGCCGTCCGGGGTCACCGGGCGCGAACCGACCCACACGTCGTGGCGCTCCCGCCAGCGGACCCCGTCCAGCAGCGGCTCGGCGGAGGCGGTGATCGCCTCCAGGCGGGCGTGGACGCCGGGGGCGTCCGGCGGGCGGAACTCCATCGTCCCGGCCACGCGCAGCCCGCCCCGGTACGGGGTGCACGCCACGCGCACGCCCGGCAGGTAGACCGGGCCGGGGACCGGGCGGTCCACCGGGACGGTGAACGAATAGCCGCGACCGGCCCGCACCGGGGTGCGCACGCCCCAGCGGCGGGCCAGCGCGGGCAGCCAGGCGCCGGTGGCCAGCACGACCACCTCGCCGTGCACGGACGGGCCGCTGCGCGGGTGGACGGTCGCGCCCCGGCTGTACGGGCGCACGTCCGCGACCTCGAACCGGTGCACCGTCGCGCCACGCGCCACCACCGCCCGGCCCAGGGCCTGGGTGAACGCGCCGGGGTCGGCGTAGCGCTGGCCGTTCACCCGCACGGCCGCCGTCAGCGCCGACGACGCCAGGGGCACGTGGGAGCGCAGCTCGTCGCGGGTCAGGAGGGTGTGGTCGACGGGCTGGCCCGCGTCGGCCATCCTGGCGAACTCGCGCAGCAGCGACCGGGCCTGCGCGGAGTCCGCGAAGGCCGCGGTGATCGGGGCCTCGGTGGTGGGGGCGTCCACGCCGTTCGCGGTCAGCACGTCGTACGCCTCGGCCGACTCGGCGTTGAGCCGCGCGTTCGCCCGCACCGCGCGCGTCCACGACGGCCAGTGGCAGTTCGCCGCGAACGCCGCCAGGAACGACCACAGCCCCGGATCGGCGGTGGGCGGGATGCTCAGCGGGGCGCCAGGGTTCAGCAGCGCGCGCAGGCCGTGGCGCAGCACGGACGGCTCGTTGAGCGGGATCGCCAGGCCCGGCGCGATCCAGCCCGCGTTGCCCCAGGACGCGCCCGCGGCGACCCCGTCGCGGTCCACCACGGTGACCTCGACGCCCCGCTCCTGCAGGAACCACGCCGTCGACAGGCCCACGATCCCCGCGCCCACCACGACCGCCGAACGCGGTCCGCCGTCGATGACCGACACGACCACCTCCACACCCGAGCACACCCGACGTCCCTCGTCCCGGCCAGCATCACCCGGAGCTCAGGCGGGCGCGTTGTCCGGAACGGGCAATCGGGGAGGGTGTTCTTGTCGGAATCCACAGTCGGGCCGGAATGCGCGGGACGGGACGGGGCGGTTCTCGAATGCGGGCCGACCGACGGGGGCGGTCAGGCGGTCGGGTCTGCGCCCGGATCGTCGCCGCCCAGGTCGCCGCCCAGGTCGCCGCCCGGCTCGCCGCCCGGATCGGTGGCGGCCAGGGCGATCGTCATGGCCAGTCGCTTGCGCGGGTCGTCCAGGTCCAGCGCGGTCACCTCGGCCATCTTGCGCAGCCGGTACCGGACCGTGTTCGGGTGCACCTCCAGGCGCGCCCCCGCCGCCACCAGGTCGCCCTGGGACTCCAGCCAGGCGCGCAGCGTCGGCACGTGCCGCGTCCCGCGCTCGCGGTCGTGCCTGCGCAGCTCGGCCACCGGGCCGCGCGCCGGGACCCGGCCGGTGCGGGCGGCGGCGCGCAGGCGTTGCAGGAGGATGTCGTCCCAGGACTCGTCGTACGCGGGCGGTTCGGAGCCCGCCGGTCTGGTCTCGTGCAGGGCGAGGCACTCGTCGGCCTCCTGCCTGCTCGCGGGCAGCCGCGCCGCCGAGGCCACCCCGCCGATCCCGGCCGTCACCACCACCCGCCGGGGCAGCGCGGCGCGGATGCCCGCGACCCAGGCGCGGGCCGCGTCCGCCGCGTCACCGGGCAGCAGGGTGTACAGGGTGCTGCCCGCCAGGGTGCTGCGGCCCGGCCGGGACCAGCCGAAGCCGGTGGTGGCGCGCTCGAACGCCAGCAGCAGCGCGGCGTGCCGCTCGCCGGCCTCCCGCGCCCGCAGCGCGACCACGCGCAGCTCGCCCTGCGGCAGGCCCAGCCCGCTGAGCGCGGTGGCGGCGTCGGCGGTGCCCTCCAGCAGCCGCAGCGCCAGGTCCGACTCGACCTGCCGCTCCAGGTCGGCGCTGGCGCGCAGCCGCAGCAGGTGCAGCGCGACCGTGCGCGCCCCGTCCGCCAAGGCCGTGCCGCGCGCGCCGGTGAGCGGGTCGCCGCAGGTCACCCACACCGAACCGAGCAGCTCGCGGCCCGCCCGCACCGCCACCACCATGCGCCCGGCCAGGCCGTGCTCGGCGTCGGGGGCCACGAACAGCGGCTCGTCGCGGACCGCCAGGTGCGCGAACACGCCGCGCCGCTCGAACAGCTCCCGCAGCCCCTCGGGCACCTGCCTGCCCAGGATCGTCTCCAGGCGCGCCCGGTCCGCCCCCTCCTGCGAGTCGGAGTAGGCGAGCACGCGGGAGGAGCGGTCCTCGATCACCACGGCCCCGCCCAGCGCGCCGGACAGCCGGTCGGCGAGCGCGAACAGGTCGGTGGGGCCGCGCCCGGACTCGGTCTCCCTGCCCTCCAGCACCAGCCCGTAGACCACGCCCGCCAGCTGGCTCCACGACACCGAGGGGTCCACCAGCAGCACCGCCACGCCCTCGGCCCCGACGAGCGCGGCGGCCCCGGAGCCGTCGTCGTGCGCCAGCACCGCGCTCGCCCCGACCTCCACCGCCCACCCCGCGGCGGTGGCCACGTCGTCCGCGCCCACGGCCAGGAACACGTCCCCGCCCACCGCCCGCGCCTCGGGCTCGCGCATCACCACGCTGCGCAGCTCGGTCGAGCGCGGCACCGGGCAGCTCGCCAGCCGCACCCCGTACCCGCCCAGCACGTTCACCAGGCGGTCCAGCCTGATCATGAGCACCCCCTGTCCCTGGTCGCGGGCACCCACCGTAACCGCGGCGCCCGCCGCGAACGGGGGAGGAGCGCCCAGGGGCAGCGCCTCGGTCCGCCCGGCGCGGGTTGCACCTGCCGCAGCGGCATGTGCTGTCCTGGGGACACCACCGCACGAAAGGCCCCGTTCGCGATGCAGCCCTCCTTCACGTCCCCCCGCCAGGTCAAGATCGGCGACGCCGCCGCCTTCGCCGGAACGACCCCGAGGGCGATCCGGCACTACCACGAGATCGGCCTGCTCCCCGAGCCCGAGCGCGGCGCGGACGGCCGCCGCCGCTACGGCCACGACGACATGATCCGCCTGCTGTGGATCCGCAGGATGGCCGACGCGGGCATCAGGCTCGACGACATGCGGGCGGCGTTCGACGAGGACCAGGACATCGAGCAGGGCCTCGAGGGGCTGGACCGGGCGCTGGCCGCCAGGGAGGCCGAGATCGCGCGCCAGCGCGCGACCGTCCAGCGCCTGCGGGCCGTGGGCAGCCCGCTCGGGCTGCTCTCGGACCTGGTGGTGGGCCTGCTCGGCACCCTGCCGCCCGGCGCGCTGCGCCGCTCCGACCTGGAGGCCCTGCTGGTCACCGAGCGGGTCCTCGGCCCGCTGGGCGCCGCCGTCCAGGCCACCTCGTTCGTCGTGCTGGCCACCCACCCTGGGCTGCGGGCCGAGGAGGAGCGGCTCGACGCGGCCGAGGCCGCCCTCGACGACGGCGTCGACCCCGACGACCCGGTCGTGGAGGAGATCGCCAGGCGGCGGTGCGCCCACCTCCAGGCCATCGACCGGATCGCCAGGGCCACCGGGCTGGACGAGCAGGTCGACGCCCTGTTCGACACCTACGAGGACCCGGACGAGGGGGAGGAGCGTGAGATGAGCGCCTTCGAGGCGTTCACCAAGATGCCGTACGACTTCTCCCCGGCCCGGACGCGCTGCCTCCAGCGCTCGGGGGAGCTGTTGGGGCAGAGCCTGGCGGATCGCTGACGCGGGCCGCCCCGCCCACCGGCCCCTCCCGCCCGCCGGGCATGATCACCCGGCGCGGTTCCCGAGCGGCGGGGCCGGGGGAGGGGGAGCGCCTTGTCCACGCGTCGACTGCTCGTCACCGGCGCCAGCGGCGCGGGCACGACCACCCTCGGGCGGGTGCTGGCCGCCCGGTGGCACGTGCCGCACGCCGACCTGGACGACTACTTCTGGCTGCCCACCGACCCGCCCTACACCGACAAGCGGCCCGAGGCCGAGCGGTTGCGGCTGATGGGCGAGGTGTTCCTGCCTCGTCCCGCCTGGGTGATGTCCGGGGCGCCGATGGGCTGGGGCGAGAGCCTGGTCCCGCTGCTGGACGCCGTCGTGCTGCTGACCCTGGCCCCCGACGTCCGCCTGCGCCGGATCACCGACCGCGAGGGGGAGCGCCGCCTCGCCCCGCTCGAACCCGGCGGTCCCGACGAGGCGGCGTTCCACGACTTCCTGGACTGGGCGCGCGGCTACGACGACCCGGAGTTCGACGGCCGCAGCCTCGCGCGGCACGAGCGCTGGCTGGCCGGGATGTCCTGCCCGGTGCTGCGCCTGGACAGCGCCAGCCCGGTCGAGGCGCTCGCGGACGCGGTCGACGACCTGCTCGCCTGAAACCGGCCCGCCTGAACCCAGGCCGGGCCCGTCTCACCCCCGCAGGCGCGCCAGCACCTCGCCCGGCTCGCGCGGGCGCTCCGGGCCGCCCACCGGCGCACCCGCCTCGCGCAGCAGCCGCACCTGCCACGGCGGCTCCAGCCCGGCCGCCGCCAGCAGCGGCGCGTCGCCCAGCAGGTCGGCCGGGTCGCCCTGGCGCAGCCGGTGGTCGGCCAGCAGCGCCACCTCGTCGGCCCACCGCCACGCCAGGTCCACGTCGTGCGTGGACATCACCACCGTCGTCCCCGCCGCCCGCAGCTCCTCCAGGGTGCGCAGCAGCGCCGCCGCCCCGCTCGGGTCGAGCCCCGCGGTCGGCTCGTCCAGCAGCAGCACGGCCGGCCGCATCGCCAGCGCGCCCGCCAGCGCCACCCGCTTGCGCTGCCCGAACGACAGGTGGTGCACCGGGCGGTCCACCAGGTCGGTGATGCGCAGCGCGGCCAGCACCCCCGCCACCCGCTCCGCGACCTCCGCCTCGCCCAGCCCCAGGTTCACCGGCCCGAACGACACGTCCTGGAACACGTCGGCCGAGAACAGCTGGTCGTCCGGGTCCTGGAGCACCAGCTGCACGTGCTGCCGGTGCGCGGTCAGCGCGCGCCTGCCCCGCCCCAGCGGCGTCCCGCCCGCCAGCACCTCCCCGGACGTGGGGCGCAGCGCCCCGGACAGGCAGCGCAGCAGCGTCGACTTGCCCGCGCCGTTCGCGCCCATCAGCGCCAGCCGCGTCCCCGCGCCCACCCGCAGGTCCACCTCGTGCAGCACGCCGGGCGCGTCCCGGTAGTCGACCGTGACGCCCCGCGCCTCCAGCACGCTCACCACGCCGGTCCCAGCAGCGACAGCAGCGCGCAGGCCAGCACGAGCGCGGCGCCCGCGGCGACGAACGGGCGGCTCACCGGTCGCCTGCGCGGCGCGCCGAACCCCACCGAGGCCCCGCCCCGGCCGGACAGCCCGGCCTCCAGGCGCTGGGCGCCGGTCCACGCCCGGATGAGCGTGGCCGCGCCGAGCGCGCCGACGCTGCGCCGGGCCGCGCGGGCGTCGCGGTAGCCGAGGCGGGCCGCCTGGGTCTCGCGCACGCTCGCCTGCGCGTCCAGCAGCCCGAACAGCATCCGGTACACCACCCCGGCGATCTCGGCCAGCACGCCGAGCCCGCGCACCCGGCCCAGGCTCGCCAGCAGGTGCGGCATCGGGGTGGTGGCGGCCAGCAGCAGCACCGCCGCCGAGGTCGACACCGCCCGCGCCGCGACCCGCGCGCCGCGCAGCGCCGACGCCTCCGTCACCACCAGCGGCCCCCACGACAGCAGGGGCGCGCCCGCCGCGCCGAAGGTCACCACGATCCCGAGCACGCCCAGCGCGACGAACACGACCGGCGCGGCCAGCGCCGCGGACCAGGCGCGCGGCGTGACGCCGGCGAGCGCGCACGCGCACACCGACGCGGCCAGCAGCACCAGCGCGGCGCCCACCGGGCCGCGCCCGGTCAGCGCCACGGCGGCGAGACCACCCGACAGCACGGCCTTCTCGGCCGTCGAGCGGTCCCGCCAGGTGCTGCCCCACGCGGCGTCGTCGAGCGACAGCCGCGCCACCTCAGGCGCCGCCGGCCGGTGGCGGGGTCTCGTCCGGCGCGCTGCCGGGGACCGCCTCGCCGGGGGCCCGGTCGCCCAGGTGCTTGCGGCGCTCGCGGAACGTGCCGAGCGCGAACCCGAGCAGTCCGGCGCCGAGCGCGGCCTGGAGCGCGAACAGCCCGGACTCGACCTCGCCTCCCGGCTGCGTCCACAGCGGCTCGAACCACGGCTCGTAGTCCGGGGCCGACTCCTCGATCTGCTCGGTGGCGGTGGCGTCGGTGCCGCCGAACTCGCCCTTGCCCGTCCCGAGCGCCAGCGCGACCGCGAACACCGCGACCGAGGCCAGCACCAGCAGCACGTTCGTCGTGGTCCTACGCATCGCGCTTCACCCCTGCCAGCGACGGGTCCTCGTCGCGGTCGCGTCCGAACCCGAGCCCGCGCAGCTCGGGGCCCGCCCAGGTGCGCAGGGCGTTGAGCAGCAGCACGCCGATCATGCCCTCGACGATCGCGAGCGGGACCTGGGTGAGCGCGAACAGGCTCAGGAACCGGCTCCACGCGCCGACGAAGCCCGCGCCGTCGTCCGGGAAGGCGATGGCGAGCTGGGTCGCGGTGGTGACGTAGGTGGCGAGGTCGGCGACGGCGACGCCGCAGAACACG
This sequence comes from Actinosynnema mirum DSM 43827, assembly GCF_000023245.1. Lineage (GTDB taxonomy): Bacteria > Actinomycetota > Actinomycetes > Mycobacteriales > Pseudonocardiaceae > Actinosynnema > Actinosynnema mirum. The sequence goes on along the minus strand of NC_013093.1, from coordinate 4,179,861 downwards.
GCCACGCCCCACGGCGCCCGCTTGAGCAGCCGGTACACGGCGTACCCGGCCCACGGGCCGACCACGGCCATGGACATCGCGTTGGCGCCCAGCGTGGTCAGCCCGCCGTGGGCGAGCAGCAGCGCCTGGAACACCAGCACGACCGTGCCCAGCGCCGCCATGACCGGCGGCCGGAAGACGATCGCGCCCTCACCGGTGCCGGTGGGGTGGGAGGAGCTGCCCGTCACGGACGGCAGCTTGATCGCGGACAGCACGAACGAGTAGGCGCCCACCGCGCCCAGCAGCAGCCGGGACTCGGGGTGCTCGGCGACGGTCCGCTTGATCTCGCGGACCCCGTGGACGACGAACGGCGCTGCCGCCACCGTCCACGCCGCCGCGTGGACTGGGGGCAGGAAGCCCTCGGCAATGTGCATCGGCACACCTTTCCGGGATGACGCGTCCCGATAGGAGGTACCGAGCCCCGTGAGTTCCTGGCTCGCGGATCGTCGATCCGCTCACAGTGGCGCGACCGCTCCGGTGTTGCACCGGATTCCTCGGCTGACGCTCGGCGGCGGAAGGCTAACACCGATTTCACCTCGCGCTGGCGGGCGCACGTCGTGATCTTGCTCCCCCGCACGTCGGGGCCGTCGCGCGGGGAAAGGCAGGTGTTCGGACTGCCGCAGTGCGGTCAGCCGAGGGCGGCCAGCACGGCCCGGTAGGTGGCGTCCGGGTCCCCGTCCACGACCGGGACGACCTTCGCACGGGGGCGGGTCCTGAGCAGCGCGGTGAGCCTGTCGTGCAGGGCGGCGACCTCGGCGGCGTCGTCGTGCCGCTGGTCCTCGGGGGCGCCGGTCTCGCGCTCGGCGTAGCGGCGCAGGGCGTTGTCCTCGCCGTCGAGCAGGACGATCTCGTGGAACACCGCGCCGGTCGCGCGCGCCAGGTCCTCCAGCTCGGTGAGGAACCCTGGGCGGGCGACGAGCTGGGGGACGACCACGTCGTGCCCGGCGGCGAGGTGGGTGCGGGCGGCGGCGAGCGCGATCGCGCGGGCCAGCAGCCCGGCCTCCGGGCGGGCGTCGCGCCACCGGCCGATCAGGGCGCGGACCAGGTCGACGTCCAGGTCGAGCGCCAGGGGGTGCTCGTCGGCGTACCGCCGCGCCACCGTCGACTTGCCGCACGCGGGCGGGCCGTTGAGCAGGATCAGCCGGGGCACCCGGTCGACCCTAGCGCGGGCGGCCCCCGCCCTCTCGGCGTCGGTGCCGCCCGCGCGGGGGGCTACTCGCGCTCGCCGAGGATGCTCCCGTCGTCGCACACCAGCAGGCTCAGCGTCGAGCCCGCGCCGATCACGTCGGCGGCCTGCTCCTGCTCCACGTCCAGCTCCTGCAGCGCCAGGACGAAGTCCACGACGTCCCTCCTCCGGGTCACGCGCGGCCCGGTGCGGACCGCGCTGTCCGCGTCCCATCAGAGCAGGGCGTTCCGGTCGACGCGGGGCACCGACGCGGCGGGTTCACCGCATCGGGGGTCGCCGGGCGGCCCACTCGCGCTCGGCGACCACGAGCCCCCGCTCCAACGTCCCGACGACCTCAGCCCGACGCACCGACACCTCCGCGGGCGTGCCGGGCCCGTCGTCGTCGCGCACCCGGCAGGCGAGGTGGAGCAGGTCCCCGTCGGGGAACGCGAACGCCAGCGCGAGGTCGGTGCACTCGCCCCAGTCCAGGAACCGGAACCCCGCGAACCGCTCCCCGGTCTCGGTCTCCCCGCCCTCGCCCTCCCCGGTCATCGAGCTCTCGGCCAACCGGAACGCCTCCAGCGCCGAGGTGAACCCCTCGGGCCGCGCGGCCGGTTCGCGGAAGCGGCGGATCTCGTCCCCCAGCTTCTTCACCAGCAGCGGCGGGTAGAACGCGTTGTCCCACGCGTCCACGTGCAGCCCGGCGACGAACACGTCCACGCACAGCAGGTCGGGGTCCCGCTCGACGTGGAACTCCAACCCGAACCCGTCCCGCGACCCGAACACCACGCCACCCCTCCGCGGAACACCGCGCCCACCCGAACCGCTGGGGATCATCCCGCCGCCGGGCTCAGCCCCGCAGACGCGCCACCACCGCCTCCGCCACCACCACGTCCTCCCACGGCATCCCCGAGCTCTTGAACACCACCGGCCGGTCCGCCGACAGCACCGCGCGGCCGGTCACCACGTCCGCCATCGGGATCAGGTCGGACTCGGTCAGGTCCGTCTCGGCGATCGCCATGACCACGTCGCCGCCCTCGCGCAGTGCGGTCGCCACGTCCTCCACCACCACCTGCGCCCGCCCCACCAGCGCCCCGTCCACCTCGCGGCGGTCGGTGTCGTGGGAGCCCACGGCGATCACCACCACGTCCGGGCGCGCCAGGCCCGAGTCGAACACCGGGGTGCCCGACCCCGTCGCGCACACCACCACGTGCGCCCGCGCCACCGCCTCGGCCGCCTCCGGCGACCCGGCCGCCACCAGTGCCGCGCCCTCCCGCAGGGCGCCGGTCACGGCCGACGGGTCGCGCACCACGTGGGTGACCGTCCCCAGCGGGCGGTGGCCCTCGATCACGCCCGCCACGGTGTCCACGTGGCCGGTGCCCTGCGGGCCCGCGCCGAACACGGTCAGGTGCAGCGGGCCGGTCTCGCGCAGCAGCGCGGGGCGGACCGCCGCCACCGACACCGCCGGGGTGCGCAGGGTGGTGAGCGCGGTGCCGTCCAGCAGCGCTCGCGGGGTGAGGGTGGCCGCGTCGAACAGCACGTACACGCCCTGGATGCGCGGCAGGCCCCGCTCCGGGTTGGCCGGGGCGACCGTGGCCACCTTCACCCCGACCGCGCTCGCGGTCTCGGCGGGCATGAGCAGCAGCTGACCCGACGCCACGTCCAGGATGCCGCGCTTGGGCCCGACCGCCGGGTCGAGGCCCGCCCGCAGCGCCTCCTCGACCGCGCCCACCGCGCCCGCCGGGGTGAGCGCCTCCCCGATCCGCTCGGCGGTGACGTAGGCGAGGGTGGCGCTCATCCGGGATTCCTCCGAAAGTGTGATTCCAGTGGAGACGTGATGGCCCCATGCAAGACACCCGATCGGGGGAAGTCAAGTGGTCCGCGCGGTCGCCCCGGCCGCGCGGACCCCGCCCTCACGGCGCCGTGTCGCGCAGCACGAACCGCAGCTCCGAGGTGTACACCTCCCCCCGGTCGTCGGTCAGCCACGCCTGCTCCGGCGTCGGCAGCATCTCCACCACCGTCAACCGCGCCGCCCCGTCCGCCCTGGCCAGCCTGCGCACCGCCTTCGCCAGCAGCGTCACCGACGCCGGGCTGTCGAAGTCCGCGAACACCGGGCGCGGTTCGGCGGGCGAGGTGAAGAACACGAACCTCGGCAGCCCCCGCTCCGCCCGCCACGCCCGCGCCGCCGCGAAGCGGGCCGGTTCCGTGCGCGCGTCCGCGAAGTCCAGCTCCGCCACCGGGAACCGCCACGTCTCCCGCGACACCACCAGCGGCCCCACGCTCACCCTCGGCGTGCGGTCGGCCTCCGGCAGCACCCGGAACCCGTCCACCACCAGCGTGGTCAGCACGTGCGAGAACACGTCCGCCACCGGGAACACCGCCCCGTCCGGCAGCACCGCCACCAGCTCCTCGCCGCGCAGCTCCACCCGCACGTCCGCGCTGCGCGACGTCCGGGGGCGGCGCGGGTCGGCGGTGTCGTCCACCAGCGCCACGCAGTAGTCCTCCGGCCGCACCAGGCTCTGCCGCACCCGCGAGGACAACCGCGCCTTGTGCTCCTTCGGCAGCAGCGGCAGCAGCCTCGGCCCCGGCACGTCCCGCGTGGTCAGCTCCACCAGCTCCGAGGCGTCGGGGTGCTGGTCCAGGTACAGGGAGGCGCCCAGGGTGTTCATGGCCACGTGCAGCTCGCCCAGCACCAGGGAGAACTCGCCGCGCCGCACCGCGTCCGCGCCCGCCGCCGCGATCATCACGTCCGGGCTCAGGTAGCGGGCCGCGTTCCAGCCGCCGCCGGGCGAGGCGAACGCCGCCCGCGCCCGCGCCGACACCTTCGCCAGGTCCAGCCGCACCTCGCGCGCGCCCTCCGGCAGGTCCAGCACCTCCGCCCAGCGCCGCCAGAACTCCGCCCGCAGCTCCGCCAGCGCGACGCCCGCGTCCCGGTGCAGCACCGGCATACAGGCGAACCAGAACGTCGCCAGGTCCACCGGGCCCGAGGCGTCGAACACCCGCCGCGCCCCGTCCAGCACCCGACGCGCCAGCGACGAGGTCAACCAGGCCGCGCTGACCAGCAGCGGCTCCAGCGCCGCCAACCCGTCCAGCACCCGACCGCCCAGCCGCACGGTCGCCGAGCGGCGGCAGTCGGAGTGCGCGAGCGCCCGGCCCGGCGCGGTCGACCCGCCCTTCTCGCGGGCCGCCGCGGTCGCGGTCAGCTCCTCGAACCTGCGCTCCAGCGCGGACATCGCCTCGACCAGACCGTCCGAGGTGGACGCCGAGGCGATCCGGTCGCGACCGCGCTCCAGCTCGTCCAGCGCCGCCAGCCCCGGCGCGGCCAGCTCCTGCGGCACGCCCTCCAGCCACGCCCGCAGCGCGCGCTCCGGGTGCGCCCCGGCCGGGACCTCCAGGCGCCGCACCAGGCACCGGCGGCGCTCCAGCTCCACCAGGTCGGCGGTGACGTCGCGGCCCAGCAGCCCGGACAGCTCGATCGCCGCCCGCGTGCCGTCGCACCGCGCCAGCACCTCCAGCAGCGGCGCGGCCAGCGGCTTCGGCGCGCAACCGGGCAGCGCCACCTCGCCGTCGCCCAGCCGCACGAACGGCACCCGGCGCGGCGCGATCCACGGCGCGAGCGCCGGGTCCTCGCCGAGCACGCGGGCCAGCGCGTCGACCGCCCAGCTCGCGAAGTGCACGCTCGTGCTCGCGACCAGGCCCTCGCCGGGGTCGACCTCCACGCCGTCGACCGCGTCGTCCAGCCTGCCCCAGCCGACCGGGCCGAAGAAGCCGATGGTGTCGTTCTTGACGCAGAACCGCTGCCAGTAGTGCGAGATCAGCTCCTCGCGCTGGCGGGTGCGGCTGGCCCGCCCGGCACCGGGCTCCCACTCCAGGAACGGCCGCACCGCCCGCCCCAGCACCGCCCGGTTCTGCCAGGCGATGGCGCTCTGGAACGCCTCGCCGCCCGCGATGTCGCGCAGCTCCAGCGCCGACTTGACCGCCTCGGCCTCGAACGCGGCCTCGAACGCCTTCCACTCCGCGCCCTGCCGCGACCGCGCCGACGCGAACCGGTCGGCGGCCAGGCCGAGGCCGTGCGGGGCCAGCCGCAGCACCCCGTCGACGGGGAAGCCCGCGCCGCGCACGCTGAACTGGTCCCACAGCCGCCACCGGCCGCCGGGGAGCGACCTGCCGCTGTCGGGCGTCGTGTTGTCGGTGGCCATGTCAGCCGACCTCCAGTTCCTGCTCCAGCACCGACGCCAGGTCGGCGGGGGAGGGGTAGGCGAAGACCAGCGCGACGGGCACGTCCACGCCCAGCGCCGACTCCAGGCGCGCGGTGATCTGGAACGCGGACAGCGAGTCGCCGCCCGACTCGAAGAAGTCGCTGTCGGCGTCGAGCGACTGCTCGCCGAGGGCGTCGCGGTAGGCGGCGGTGGCCAGGTCGGTCAGGTCGGCGGTGGTGATGGCGGTGGTCATGAGCGGACTCCTCGGGTGGGGGCGCCGGGCACTGCCCCGGCGGGGTGGGTGGTGAGGTCGGTCGGGGTCGAGTGGGTGGGGACGAGGTGGGTGGCCGTCAGGTCGGTGGGGGTGATCCGGCGGGTGGGGATGCGGCGGGCGCCCGCGCGCGGGGAGCCCGCGCCGCGCCCGCCGGCGGTGCGGCGGCGGCCGGTGGCGGCGAGCGCCTCGGCGGTGTTGCCGCCGGACACCACCACCGCGGCCGTGCCGGTGAACCCGGTGGTCAGCGCCCCGGCCAGCGCGGCGGCCCCGCTCGGCTCGGCCCGCACCCCGGCCCGGCGCAGCAGCTCCGCCGCGTGCTCGACCGCGTCGTCGTCGACCGCGACCAGCTCGTCCACCCGGCGGGTGATGACGGGCAGCGTCACCGCGCCCGGCCGCTGACCGCGCAGCCCGTCCGCGACGCTGCGGGAGGGCGGCACCAGCACCGGGGCGCCCTCGGCCAGCGAGCGGGCGTAGCGGCGGGCGTCGGCCGGTTCGACGCCGACCACCCGCACCGGCAGGTCGCGCGCCGCCAGGCACACCCCGGCCAGCAGCCCGCCGCCGCCGACCGGGACGAACACGGTGCCCACGCCCGGCGCGTCCTCGAACACCTCCAGGCCGACCGTGCCCTGACCGGCGACCACGAGCGCGTCGTCGGAGGACGGCACCAGCCGCGCGCCGGTGCGGGCCGCCAGCTCCCTGGCCCGCGCGTCCCGCTCGTCCACGCCGCCGGGCACCGCCAGCACGGTCGCGCCCAACCGGCGCAGCGCGTCGGCCTTCGCCGCGCTCGCGCCCGCCGCCATGACGACCGTGACCCGGACGCCGAGCGACCGGCCGAGGGTGGCGACGGCGAGGCCGTGGTTGCCGGAGGAGCCGGTGACGACCTCGGCGCACGGGGCGGCGAGGAGCGCGTTCGCCGCGCCCCGGATCTTGAACGACCCGGCGCGCTGGGCGTGCTCGGCCTTGAGCAGCACCCCCGGCAGCGACTCCAGCGCCAGCAGGGGCGTGCGCAGCACGTGCCCCTCCAGGCGGAGGGCGGCGGCCAGGACGTCGGCGCGGGTGGGCGGGGCGGTGGCGGGTGTGGGCGGCACGTCGGCGTGGCCCAGCGGGGCGAGCCGCCCCGACGTGGTCGCCGCACCGAGTGCGGTGGTCTGACCAGGAGTGGTGGCGAGGCGCGGTGGGATGGTCCGGTCCGCCGGTTCGGCCCAGTCCGGCAACCCCGGTGCGGTGGCCCGATCCCGCGCGCCCGCCGCGCCCGCCGTGCCCGCCGTGCCCGCCGCGCCCGCCGTGCCCGTCGCGCCCGCCGCGCCCGCCGTGCCCGTCGCGCCCGCCGCGCCCGCCGCGCCCGTCGCGTTCGCCCGGCCCGACCAGGCCGCGAGCCGGTTCACCGGGCACCCGCCGCGAGCGCCGCGCGGTCGACCTTGCCGCTGCGCGTGGTCGGGAAGCGGTCCAGGCGGGTGAAGCGCCTGGGCATCAGGTGCGGGGGCAGCGCGTCCGCCAGGTGGGCCCGCAGCGCCGCGTCCCGCACCTCCGCGACCTCGCCCGTCACGTGCGCCACCAGGTAGGTGCGGTGCTGGGCGTCGGTGGCCGGGGTGACCGCCGCGCCGGTGATCGACGGGTGCGTCAGCAGCACCGCCTCCACCTCAGCCGGGTCGACCCGGTGGCCGCGCACCTTGATCTGCCGGTCGTCCCTGCCCAGGTACTCCAGGACGCCGTCCGGTCGCCGCCGCGCCAGGTCGCCGGTGCGGTACAGCCGCTCGCCCGTCCCCCCTGGGGGGACGACGCAGAACGGGTCGGGGACGAACCGCTCCGCCGTCAGCCCCGGCCTGCCCGCGTAGCCGCGCGCCACCCCGATCCCGCCGAGGTGCACCTCGCCGACCGCGCCGTCCGGGACCTCCCGCAGCGCGCCGTCCAGCAGCCGCACCACCACGCCCTCGATCGGCCGACCGACCAGGTCGGCGTCCTCGGGCGCGGCGGGAACCTCGTGGCGGGTGGAGGTCATCGTGCACTCGGTCGGGCCGTACTGGTTGACCAGCCTGCCCGGCAGCAGCGCCCGACCGCCCGCCGCGAGGAACGGGCGCAGCGACTCGCCGCTCGTCGCCACCAGCCGCACGCCCCGCAACGCCTCGACGGCGCCCGGCCTGCGGGACAGGAAGGTCAGGAACGACGGGGTGGTGCTCAGCACCGCGTTCACCCCGTGCGCCCGCACGGCCGCGAACAGCTCCTCGGGCCGCAGCAGCGCCGACCGGGGCAGCACCACCACGCTGCCGCCCGCCAGCAGCGGGGCGAGCGTGTCGCGGATCGACGCGTCGTAGCCCATCGGGGCCAGTTGCAGCACGACGGTGTCCGGGCCGAGGTCGTTGTCGCGCACCGCCGAGCGCAGGTACGAGCGCAGCGAGCGGTGCTCGACCAGCACCGCGTTCGGCACGCCCGTCGACCCGGAGGTGTGGCTGACGTACGCCAGCGACCGGGGATCGGGCTCACCCTCGGGCAGGACCGCGTCCGGCGAGTCCGAGTCCACCAGCACGGTCGGGCCGGGCACGGAGAACCGCTCCGCGAGCCCCGCGGCGGACACCAGCACCCGCGCCTCCGACAGCAGCGCCGCCACCCGCTGGGGCGGCAGGTCGGTGTCCACGGTCAGGAACGCGCCGTGCGCCCGCCGCACCGCCGACATCGCGACCACCGCGTCCACCCCGCGCTCCAGGGCGATCGCGCACACCACCTCCGGCCCCACGCCCGCCGCCACGAGCGCGCGGGCCAACCGGTCCACCCGCGTCTCCAGCTCCCGGTGGGTGAGCACGCCGTCCGGGGTGACGACGGCGGGCCGCCCGCCCGGTCCCGCGGCGCCCATCACTCCCGCCCCGTCTGGTCGAAGGCCACGAACCGCAGCTCCGAGCTGTACTTCGCGCCCTCGCCGTCGGTCAGCCACGCCTGCTCCGGGTTCGGCAGCATCTCCGACACCACCAGCCGCGCGGCCGGGTCCTGCCGCGCCAGCCTGCGCACGGCCTTGGCCAGCACGTTCACGTACACCGGGCTGTCGAAGTCCACGTAGAACGGCCGGGGCTCGGCCGGCGAGACCACGAACGCGTAGCGGGGCAGCTCCTGCCGCTCGCGCCAGGCCCGCGCCAGCACGAACCGGCGCGCCTCGTGCTTCTCCGCCGCGAACTCCAGCTCCCCGGCGGCGAACCGCCACGTCTCGCGCGCCACCACCACGTTGTCCACGGTCACCCGAGGCGAGTGGTCGCCGGTCGCCCGCAGGCTGAACCGGTCCATGATCCGCGCGGTCAGGGCGTTGCCGAACACGTCGATCACCGGGAACACCGCCCCGTCGGGCAGCACCGCGACCAGGTCGCCGTCGCGCTCCTCCACGAGCACGTCCGCGCCCACCGCGGTGCGCGGCCGGTGCGGGTCGGCGGTGTTGTCCACCATGCCCACCAGGTAGTCCACCGGCCGGTTCAGCGCGGGCCTGCTGCGGGTGTTCCACTTCGGCGGCTGCTCCTTGGGCAGCATCGGCAGCAGCCGGGGGCCGGGGTTGTCGACGTCGGTCTCGGCCAGCAGCTCGGCCACGTCCGGGTGCTGCATCACGAACAGCGAGGCGCTCATCGTGTTCACGCCCACGTGCAGCTCGCCCAGCACCAGCTCGAACTCGCCGCGCTCCACCGCCGAGGCGTCGTCGGCCACGACGAACACGTCCGGGCTGAGGTAGCGGGCCACGTTCCAGCCGGAGGCGGGTTCCTCGAACGCCTCCCGCACCGCGTCCGCGATCGCCGCCGACGACAGCCTGACCCGCCGCGCCCCCTCGGGCGCCTGGACGATCGACTCCCAGCGGCGCTGCAGCTCGGCCTGCACCCGGTCGGCGTCGGCGATCGAGTCCGGGTGCGGCACCGGCAGGCACGCCATCCACAGCGACGCCAGGTCCACCACCGGGCGCGTGGCGCGCAGCCCGTCGAACGCCTCCCGCAGGTGCGCCCTGGCGATCTCGGCGTACCGGTTGGTCATCCACCGGGCCGCCGTCAGGCACTGCGCCAGCGGGGTCAGCTCGTCCAGCACCGCCGACCCGAGGGTGGCGGTGGCCGCGCGCCGCGAGTCGGAGTACACCAGCGCCCGGTTGGCGCCGGTCCGGCCGCCCTTCGCGCGCTGCGCCGCGGTGCTGGTCAGCTCGGTGAAGTCCGCTTCCAGCGCGGACATCGCCGCCAGCAGCGCGTCCGCGTCGCCCAGCGCCGCCCTGACCCGGTCGCGACCGCGCCGCAGCACCTCGATGCGCGCCAGCGCGGGCTCGCGCACCGCCGCGTCGCCGACCCTGGCGATGATCTCGCGCAGCGCCTCGTCCGGGTGGGCGCTGGCCGGGACGTCGATGCGCCAGGTGATCCAGCGCCTGCGCAGCAGCTCGTCCAAATCCGCCAGCACGGCGTCGACCTCGCGGCCCAGCGCCTCGGCGATGCCCACCGGGTGGCGCGTGCCGTCGCACAGCCGCAGCACCGCCTCCAGGCCCTCGGCGATCGGCACGGCCGCGCGACCGGGCAGGCTCACCGCGCCGCCGTCGACCCTGGCGAACGCCACCCGGCGCGGCGGCGTCCACGGCCGCATCCCCGGCTCGGCGCCCAGCACCTTGGCCAGGGCGTCGACGCCCCAGCTGGAGAAGTACACCTCGGAGCGGGCCAGGAACCCCTCGCCGTGGTCGGTGGTGACGCCGCGCGGACCGGCCAGGTCCCAGCGGCCCCAGCCGACCGGGCCGAAGAAGCCGATCGTGTCGTTCTTGACGCAGAACCGCTGCCAGTAGTGCGCCACCAGCTCCTCGCGCTGGCGGGGCATGCTCGTGCGGCCCTCGGCCGTGGGCGTCCACCTCAGGAACGGCGCGATGCCCGAGCCGAGCACCGCCTTGTTCTGCCACGCCAGCGCCGTCCGGAACCTCGGCTGCGCGGCGATGTCCTGCAGCTCGTGGGCGGTCGCCACCGCGCACTGGGCGAAGAACTCCTCGAACTCGGCCCACTCCGGGCCCTTCCACCGCTCGCGCGGGGTGACGTCGGTGAACTTGTCCGCCGCCTCGCCCAGCCCCTCCGGCGCCAGGCGGAGCACCCCCGCCGCCGGGAACCCCGTGCCGCGCAGGGCGAACTGGTTCCACAACCGCCAGCCGCCACCGGGCAGCAGCACCTCTTCGGCCACGCCGACCATCCCTTCCGACTAGCTCACGGGGGCTTGTTCAGCCCAGCTGCCCCATCCGCTCGCGCAGGCCGCGCGGTCGCATGTCGGTCCACACCCGCTCGACGTGCTCCAGGCACGCCGCGCGCGGCCCCTCGGTCCCGTCGGCGACCCAGCCGGGGGGCAGGTCGCGGTCGGCGGGCCAGATCGAGTACTGCTCCTCGTCGTTGACCACGACCCGGTACACCCGCTCGTCCTGCGTCATCTGCGCTCCCCGTCGGTCGGTGGCGGTGTGCTTGCCGGACCGACGATGCCGCCGCGCGGGCGGCGCCGGTAGAGAAGGAAGCGCAGCGACGACGGCAACCGCGCCGTGCCGCTCCTTCCCTGGTGAGAGCCCCTCCCCGGCGAGCAGTCTTCGTCCAGACACCGCTTCGCAGGGAGGCAGACAGTGAACGAAGGCGCACCGCACACGGCGAACGGACCGGCGGCCGAGGTCTCCTCCGCGCAGCGGAGGCTGTGGTTCCTGGAGCAGCTGGCGCGCGGCGGGTCGGACAACCTGCTGCCGCTGGCGCTGCGGGTGCGCGGCGCGCTGGACGTGCCCGCCCTGGAGCGGGCGCTGGCCGGGGTCGTCACGCGGCACGAGGTGCTGCGCACCCGGTTCACCGCCGTCGACGGCGAGCCCGTGCCGGTGCTCGACCCGCCCGACGCCGTCGTGCTGCGGCACCTGGACGCCGCAAGCCCGCAGGAGGTGTTCGAGCGCGAGCTGCGCCGCCCGCTGGACCTGGCCGTCGAACCGCCGGTGCGCGCCGTGCTGGCCCGCCTCGGCGCCGAGGACCACCTGCTGCTGCTGGTGGTGCACCACATCGCCGTCGACGGCTGGTCATGGGACGTGCTGCTGCGCGAGCTGGCCGCAGGCTACCGGGGCGAGCACGTGCCCGCCCCCGCCCACCAGTACGCGGACTTCGCCGCCTGGCAGAACGCCCGCCGCACCCCGGAGCGCCTGGCGCGGCTGCTCGCCCACTGGACCGGCCGCCTCACCGGCGTCACCCCGCTGGCGCTGCCCACCGACCGGCCCCGCCCCGAGGTGTGGGACGGCTCCGGCGACGTGGTGCGCTTCGTGGTGCCCCCGGACCTGCTGGCCCGCGTCGACGCCGCCGCCCGCGAGCGCAGGGCGACCCGCTACCAGGTGCTCCTCGCGGTGTACCAGTCGCTGCTGGGCCACCACAGCGGGCGCACCGACGTCGCCACCTGCACCACCATGACCGACCGGGGCGGGCCGCTGGACACCGCGAACCTGATCGGGCCGTTCGTCAACACCGTCGTGCTGCGCACCGACCTGGGCGGGCGCCCGTCGTTCGACGCGCTGCTGCGCCGGGTCCGCGACGGCGTCCTCAAGGACCTCTCGCACGCCGAGGCGCCCTTCGACCGGGTCGTCGGCGCGCTCGGCCTGGAGCGCGACCTGTCCCGCCACCCGCTGGCGCAGGCCTCGTTCACCCTGCTCAACACCGCCCACCAGGGCGCGAGCCTTCAGGGCCTGGACGCGGAGCTGGTGCGCACGCCGCTCGACGGCACCGACATGGAGGTCTTCCTCGACCTCACCCTGATGCCCGACGGCAGCCTGCTCGCCCGCCTCCAGTACGCCACCGCCCTGTTCGACCGGGCCACCGCCGAGCAGCTGGCCGACGGGTTCCTGGCGCTGCTCACCGCCGTGCTGGACGACCCGGACGCGCCGGTCGCCGACCTGGCCGCGCTGCTGCCGCCGCTGCCCGGCCGGGTGCTGCTCGACACCTGGGGCAGGCCCGCCGCGGTCCAGGTGCCCGAGCCGCTGCGGGTGCGGGGGAGCGGGGAGCGCGCCGCGCTGGTGTGCGGGGCGGACACCGTCACCTACGACCGCCTCGAAGCCCTGACCGGCGGACTGGCCGCGCTGCTGCGCGAGGCCGGGGTGCGGCGGGGCGACGCGGTCGGGGTGTGCCTGCCGCGCGGGACCTGGTCGGTCGTGGCGATGCTGGCGATCTGGCGCGCGGGCGGCGTCCACGTGCCCCTGGACGCGGCGCTGCCGGTGGAGCGGCGGGCGTTCATGGTCGCGGAGGCGGGCGTGCGGCACGCCGTGGGCGACACCGGCGTCGCCGGGGTGCGGCACCTCGACGTGGCCGACGTGGACCCGGACGCCGGGGTCGACCCGGTGGACCCCGACCCGGCCGAGCTGGCGTACGTCATCTTCACCTCCGGCTCCACCGGCCTGCCCAAGGCGGTCGGCGTGGAGCACGGCGCGCTCGCCGCGCACGTCACCGCCGCCCGCGACCGCTACGCCGTCACCGAGGCCGACCGGGTGCTCGCGTTCTCCTCGTTCTCCTTCGACGCCTCCCTCGACCAGCTGCTGCCCGCCCTCACCCGCGGCGCGACCGTCGTGCTGCGCGGCGACGAGCCGTGGCTGCCCGCCTCGGTGCCCGCGCTCGTCGCCGCGCACGGCCTCACCGTCCTGAACCTGCCGCCCACCTACTGGAGCGAGCTGGCCCTGTCCCTGGCGTCGGGTCCCGTGGACTCCAGCACCGACCTGGCGGGGCTGCGGCTGCTGATCCTCGGCGGCGAGGAGGTGCCGACCGGCGCGCTGGCCGCGTGGCGCGGGCACGCCCCGCACGTGCGGGTGCTCAACGCCTACGGGCCCACCGAGGCCGTCGTCACCGCCACCACCCACGAGGTCGCCGGCGCCCAGAGCGGTGGAGCCCAGAGTGGTGCGGCCCAGAGCGGTGGGGCCCAGAGCGGCCGGGTCCCCATCGGTCGCCCGCTCGGCGGAAGGCGGGTGCTGGTGGTCGACGCGGGCGGCGACCCGGTCGGCGTCGGCGAGCCCGGCGAGCTGCTGGTCGGCGGGGCCGAGCTGGCGCGCGGCTACCTCGGGCGGCCCGCGCTCACCGCCGAGCGGTTCGTGCCGGACCCGGCGGGCGGCAGGCTCTACCGCACCGGCGACCTGGTGCGGTGGCGGGCGGACGGGGAGCTGGAGTTCCTCGGGCGCGCCGACGACCAGGTCAAGATCCGGGGCTACCGGGTGGAGCTGGGCGAGGTCGAGTCGGCGCTGTCCGGGTGCGCGGGCGTGCTCGCCGCCGCAGCTGCGGTCAAGGCCGACGCGCACGGCGGGCAGAGCCTCGTCGGCTACGTCGTCCCCGCAGGCGCCCCCACCGCAGCCACCCCCACCGCAGCCGAGCTGCGCGCCGAGCTGGCCCGAGCGCTCCCGCACTACGCGGTCCCGGCCGAGATCGTCGTGCTGGACGCCCTGCCCGTGACCACCTCCGGCAAGCTCGACCGCGCCGCCCTGCCCGACCCCGACCGCTCCGCCGCCCCCGCCGGCGACCACGCCGAGCCCCGCGACGACGTCGAGCGCGAGATCGCCCGCATCTGGGCCGAGGTGCTGGGCGTGCCCAGGGTGGGCCTGGACGACGGGTTCTTCGACCTCGGCGGCCACTCGCTGCTCGCCACCATGGCCGTCTCCCGCGTCGCCGAGCGGCTCGGGCGGGACGTGGAGCTGCGGGTCCTGTTCGAGAACCCGCGCATCCGCGAGTTCGGGCCCCTGGTCGCCGCCGCCCGCCCCGTCGCCACCGCCCGCGTCGTCCCGGTCGACCGCTCCGGCCCGCTGCCGATGTCCTTCGCGCAGGAGCGCCTGTGGTTCCTGGACCGGGTCTCCGACTCCGGGGAGGACTACGTGCTCTGGTTCTCCTGGCGGGTGGGCGGTCCGCTCGACGCCGACGCGTGGGAGGCCGCGCTGGGCGACGTCGTGGCCAGGCACGAGGTGCTGCGCACCGCGCTGATCGAGGTCGACGGCCACCCGGTGCAGCTGGTCCGGCACGACGTGCCGGTCCCGCTGGAGCGGCGCGCGGGGCACGACGTGGAGCAGGTCCGGCGCGAGGCCAAGGAGTTCGCCGCCGCCCGCTTCGAGCTCGACCGGCCCCCGCTGGTCCGCTCCGGGCTGTGGCGGCTCGGACCCGACGAGCACGTGCTGGTGCTGGCCTTCCACCACGTCGCCACCGACGGCTGGTCCAAGGACGTGGTGATCGGCGACCTGGCCCGCTGCTACACCGCCCGCGTCGCGGGCCGCACCCCCGAGCTGCCCGCGCTCCCGGTGCAGTACGGCGACTACGCGGTCTGGCAGCGCGACCTGCTCGACTCCGGCGCCCTCGACGGGCAGCTCGCGCACTGGAGCGCCGCCCTGGACGGGGTGGCCGCGCTGGACCTGCCCACCGACCACCCCCGCCCGGCCACCCGGTCCGCGCGCGGCGGGGCGGTGGAGACGCCGCTGCCTCCGGAGCTGGCCGAGGGCGTGGACGCGCTCGCCCACCGCTTCGGCACCACCCGCTTCACCGTGCTGCTGGCCGTGCTCCAGTCCGTGCTCGCCCGCTGGTCCGGGCAGACCGACGTCGCCGTCGGCACCCCGGTGGCCGGGCGCGGCCGGGTCGAGCTGGAGGGGCTGGTCGGGTTCTTCGTCAACACCGTCGTGCTGCGCGGCGACCTGTCCGGCGACCCGACCTTCGCCGAGCTGATCACCAGGGCCCGCGACACCGCCCTGACCGCCTTCGGCAACCAGGACGTGCCGTTCGAGCGCCTGGTCGAGCGGCTGCGCCCGGAGCGGGACCTGTCGCGCAACCCGCTGTTCCAGGTCATGTTCGACGTCCAGGAGAGCGCGGTGTCCACGGGCCTCTCCCTGCCGGGCCTGGACCTCACCGGGTTCGCCCTGCCGTGGGAGTCGGCGAAGTTCGACCTCACCGCGACGTTCCTGGCGCACCCGGACCGCTTCTCGCTCGACGTCGAGTACAGCGCCGACCTGTTCGACGCGGCCACCGCCACCCGGCTGGCCGAGCACGTCGTCCGCGCCCTGCGCGCCGCGATCGCCGACCCGGACTCGGTCGCCGCCCGCGCCGACCTGCTGTCCCCTGGCGAGCACGCCGCCCTCACCGCCCCGCCGCCGCCCGCGCCCGCCGCGCCGCTGCGCCTGGGCGGGGTCCCGGAGGCCACCGCGCTGGTGTGCGGGGAGCGGGCCGTGACGTACGGCGAGCTGGACGGCCTGGTCGGCGGGCTGGCCTCGGCGCTGGTCGCCGGGGGAGTGCGCCGGGGCGACCCGGTCGGGGTGTGCCTGAGCCGGGGCCCGTGGTCGGTGGCGGCGATGCTCGCGGTGTGGCGGGCGGGTGGCGCGTACGTGCCGCTCGACCCGGCGCTGCCCGAGGAGCGGCTGCGGTACGCGCTGGCCGAGGCCGGTGCGCGGGTCGCGGTCGTGGACGAGCGGACGAGCGGTCCGCTCACCCGGCTCGGCGCCCAGGTCGTGCCCGTCGGGAGCACGACTCCCGGCGCGCACCCCGCAGCGGACCCCGACCCCGCCGACCCCGATCCCACTGACCTGGCCTACGTCATCTTCACCTCCGGCTCCACCGGCAGGCCCAAGGCCGTCGGCGTCGACCACGGCCCGCTGGCCGCGCACGTCGCCGCCGCCCGCGAGCTGTACGCCCTCACCCCCGACGACCGGGTCCTGTCGTTCGCCTCGCTGTCCTTCGACGCCTCGCTCGAACAGCTCCTGCCCGCGCTGGCCGCCGGGGCGACCGTCGTGCTGCGCCCGGACGAGGTGTGGTCGGTGGACGAGCTGGCCGCCGAGGTCCGAGGGCGCGGCGTGACCGTCGCCGAGCTGACCCCGTCCTACTGGGCGCAGGTCGTGGCCCGCCTCGGCGACCTGGCCCCCGACCTGGCCGGGCTGCGGCTGCTGGTCACCGGCGGCGAGGCGCTGCCCGCCGAGCCGCTGGGCCGCTGGTTCGAGCTGCTGCCGCACGTGCCGGTGGTCAACAGCTACGGCCCGACCGAGGCGGTGATCGCCGCGACCGCCCACCTGGTGACCGGCCCGGTCGCCGGCCGCGTGCCCATCGGGACCGCGCTGGGCGCCCGCACCCTGCACGTGGTCGACCGGCACGACCGCCCGGTGCCCGACGGCGTGCCCGGCGAGCTGCTGATCGGCGGCCCGCACCTGGCGCGCGGCTACCTCGGCCACCCCGAGCTGACCGCCGAGCGGTTCCCGGCCAACCCGTTCGGGCCCGGCCGCGCCTACCGCACCGGCGACCGGGTGCGCCGCCTGCCCGGCGGCGAGCTGGAGTTCCTCGGCCGGGTGGACGACCAGGTCAAGATCCGGGGCCACCGGATCGAGCCCGGCGAGGCCGCCGCGGTGCTGCGGGAGTGCCCTGGGGTGCGCGGCGCGGCCGTCGTGGTCCGCGACGTCGGCGGCGAGCCCGCGCTGGTCGGCTACGCCACCGGCGAGGGCCTGGACCCCGGCGGGCTCACCACCTGGTGCCGCGACCGGCTGCCCGGCTACCTCGTGCCCACCGCGGTCGTGCTGCTCGACGCCCTGCCGCTGACCGTGCAGGGCAAGCTCGACACCGCCGCCCTGCCCGACCCCACGACCACCGCCCCCGGCGAGCACGTCCCGCCGGGCACGCCCACCGAGGTCGTGCTGGCCCAGATCTGGGCCGAGGTGCTGGGCGTGGACCGGGTCGGCCTGCACGACGACTTCTTCGCGCTCGGCGGCCACTCGCTGCGCGCCGTCGCCACCGCCTCCCGCGTGCGCACCGCGTTCGACTGCCCCCTCGCGGTGCGCGAGCTCTTCGACAACCCCACCGTCGCGCTGCTCGCCGCCGAGGTGGAGCGCCTGCTGGTCGAGCAGATCTCCGCGATGAGCGAGGACGAGATCGACCTCTCCCTGTCGGTCGACGCCGCTTTCTGAAGACGAACTGGACGGAGCACGCCATGACCACCTCCCAGACCCACCCCGCCCGCTCCGGTCTGTCGCCCGCCGCCCGCGCCCTGCTCGAACGGCGCCTGCGCGGCCTCACCGGCGGCCCGACCGGCATCCCCCGCCAGGACCCCAGGCCGGAGACCGCGCCGCTGTCGGCCGCGCAGCAGCGGCTGTACTTCCTGGACCAGCTCGCCCCCGGCGGCACCGAGTACCTGCTGCCCGCCGCGTGGCGGCTCACCGGCCCGCTCGACGCCGACGCCCTGGCGGGCGCGGTGGACGACCTGACAGCCCGGCACGAGCAGCTGCGCGCGGTGTTCCCCGCCGAGGACGGCGTCCCGCACCAGCGGATCCTGCCGCGCGGCGCGCCGCTGGCGACCGTCGAGCTGCCCGCGGGGCGCGCCGACGACCTCACCGGGGCCGTGCACGCCGCCGCCACCCGCCCCTTCGACCTGGCCGCCGAACCGGCCTTCCGCGCCACCCTGGTCGTCCCGGCCGCGACCGGCGCGAACCCGGCTGCGGGGACCAGCGCCGCCGCCCCCGGCACCGGCACCGACAGCGCCACCGACCCCGTGCTCGTGCTGGCCGCCCACCACATCGTCACCGACGGCTGGTCCCTGGACGTGCTGGTGCGCGACCTGCGCGAGCTGTACCGGGCCCGCCTCGCCGGGCGGCCGTCCCCGCTCAAGCCCACCCCGATCGAGTACACCGACTACGCGGCCTGGCAGCGCGCCTGCGACGAGAGCGCCGACCTGGCGCACTGGCGCGCCGCGCTCACCGGTCTGACCCCGCTGGAGCTGCCCACCGACCACCCCCGTCCACGAGAGCGCTCCCACGAGGGCGCCGTGCACGCCGTCGACCTGCCCGCCGACCTCGCCGCCGCCGTCAGCGCCGCCGACACCACCCCGTTCACCACGGTCATGGCCGCCTTCCAGGCCGCGCTCGGCTTCCACAGCGGGCAGGACGACGTCGCCATCGGCACGATCACCGCCAACCGGGACCGCGCCGAGACCGAGGACCTGGTCGGGTTCTTCGTCAACACCCTGGTCATGCGCGCCGACCTGTCCGGCGACCCCACCTGCGCGCAGGTGCTGGAGCGGGCCAGGGAGCGCGTGCTCGGGGCGCTGAGCCACCAGGGCCTGCCGTTCGAACGGGTCGTGGACGAGCTCAGCCCCGAGCGGGACCTGTCGCGCAACCCGCTGTTCCAGGTCCTGTTCTCCTACGCCGAGTCCGGCGGCGGCGACGGGTTCGCCCTCGGCGGCGCGGTGGCCAGGCCGTTCCCGATCGCGCTCACCAGCGCCAAGTTCGACCTGTCCCTGGAGGCGGTGGGGCGCGGCGACGGCTACCGGCTGTCGTTCGTCTACCGGCCGGACCTGTTCGAGCCGGAGTCGATCGCCCGGCTGGCCGCGCACACCGTCGCGATGCTGCGGGCGTTCTTCGAGCGCCCCGACGCCCGGCTCGGCTCGGTGCCGCTGCTCACCGACGCCGAGCGCGAGTTCCTGCTGGGACCGGACGGCCCGGCGGTCGCGGGCTCGGAGACCGGGCGGGCCGCCCTGGTCCTGGACCGGGTGGCCGACCACGTCGCCGCCACCCCGCACGCGGTGGCCGTCACCGGCGGCGGGCGCTCGCTCACCTACGCCGAGCTCGACGCCAGGTCCACCGCGCTCGCCCACCGGCTGCGCGCGCTGGGCGCGGGCCGGGAGAGCCTGGTCGGGGTGTGCCTGGAGCGCACCGCGGACCTCGCGGTGGCCCTGCTGGGGGTGTGGCGCGCGGGCGCCGCGTACCTGCCGCTCGACCCGCGCCACCCGCGCAAGCGCCTGGAGTTCACCGTCGCCGACGCCGGCGTGGACCTGGTCGTCGCCGACGGCACCGGTCGCGGCGCGCTGGACGGCCTGCCCGTCACCCTGATCGACCCGGCCGACGAGCCCGCCGACGTGCCGCCCACCGCCCCCGCCACCCCGGTGCTCGGGGAGGACCTCGCCTACGTCATCTACACCTCCGGCTCCACCGGCGCGCCCAAGGGCGTCGAGATCACCCACGCCAACGTCGCCTGGCTCTTCGCCGCCGCCGACCGGCGCTTCGACTTCGGCCCCGGCGACGTGTGGTCCCTCATGCACTCCGCCGCCTTCGACTTCTCGGTGTGGGAGCTGTGGGGCCCGCTGGCCACCGGCGGTCGCGCCGTCGTGCTCACCGGCGAGCAGACCCGCGACCCCGAGGCCGTGCACGCGGTGCTGCGCGAGGAGCGCGTCACCGTGCTCAGCCAGACCCCGGCCGCCTTCAAGGGCCTGCGCGCCCACCTCGCCCAGCACGGCCGCACCTTCGACGACCTCGCGCTGCGCACCGTCGTGTTCGGCGGCGACGCCTTCGACACCCACGACTACCGCGACTGGTTCACCGCGCCCGGCCGCAAGCCCGCGCTGGTCAACATGTACGGCATCACCGAGACCACCGTCCACGTCACCCACCGGCTGATCACCGACGACGACATCTGGGACCACCACGGCGACCGCTCGCCCATCGGCCGTCCCCTGCCCGGCCAGCACGGCGTGGTGCTGGACCGGCACGGCCGCCTGGTCCCGGTCGGCACGGTCGGCGAGCTGCACATCACCGGCGACGGCGTGGCGCGCGGCTACCGCAACCGGCCCGAGCTGACCGCCGAGCGCTTCCCGCGCGGCGTCCTCGGCGGTCGGCGCGCCTACCGCACCGGCGACCTGGTGCGGGTCCTGCCGGACGGGCAGCTGTCCTACGTGGGCCGCGCCGACGACCAGGTCAAGATCCGGGGCTTCCGGGTCGAGCCGGGCGAGATCGAGAGCGCCCTGCGCGGCTGCGACCGGGTGGCCGACGCCGCCGTGGTCGCCAAGCCCGGCCCGCAGGGCGCCCGCCTGGTCGGCCACGTCGTGCTCACCGGCGGCGCGCTCGACCCGTCCGCGCTGCGGGAGCGGCTGCGCGAGCGCCTGCCCGAGCACATGGTGCCCGCGCTGTTCGTGCGGCACGAGCGGCTGCCGCTCACCACCAACGGCAAAATCGACCGGGCCGCGCTCGCCGCCGTGGAGGCGGGCGGCGCCCGCACCCGCGCCGAGCACGCCCCGCCGCGCACCACCGTCGAGCGGGCGCTGGCCGCGGTGTGGGCGGAGGTCACCGGGGCCGGGCGGGTGGGCCTGGGCGACAACTTCTTCGACCTGGGCGGCGACTCCATCCTCGCGCTGCGCGTGGTGGGCCTGGCCCGCGCCGCGGGGCTCGGCCTGGGCGTGGCCGACGTCTTCCGCGCCCGCACCCTGGGCGAGCTGGCCGCGCTGGCGGGCGACGCCGCCGCCGAGCCCGACCCCGTGCAGCCGTTCTCGCTGCTCGACCCGGCCGACCGGGCCCGGCTGCCCGAGGGCCTGGTCGACGCCTACCCGCTCACCGCGCTGCAGGCCGGGATGCTGCACGAGATGCTGTCGGACCCGCACCGCGCGGCGTACCACAACGTCACCGACCTGAAGATCACCGTGCCGGAGGGCTTCGACCTCGCCGCGTTCCAGGCCGCCGCCGACGAGGTGGCGCGCGCCCACGACATCCTGCGCAGCTCGGTGGCGCTGGTCGGCTTCGGCGAACCGCTCCAGCTCGTGCACCCCGAGGCCGCCCTGCCGGTCGGGTTCACCGACCTGCGCGGCCGGTCCCGCGAGGAGCAGCGGGCCGCGCTGCGCCGCCACGTGGACGCCGAGTTCGCCCGCCGCTTCGACCTCGCGGCCCCGCCGCTGGTGCGCCTGCACCTGCACCGGCTCACCGACCGCGAGCTGCGGCTGAGCATCACCGACTGCCACGTGGTGCTCGACGGCTGGAGCCTGACCTCCCTGGTCGCCGACCTGCTCGACCTGCACCGCCAGGCGGTGCGGGGCGGGCGCCCGCACCTGCCGCCGTCGCCGCGCTTCGCCGAGTACGTGGCGCTGGAGCTGGCCGCGATCGACTCCGCCGAGGGCATGGCGCACTGGCGGGAGGAGCTGGCCGAGTTCCGCCCGGTCCGCTTCGGCCACCGCGAGCCGGGCGGGGCCGAGGTCGTGCACGAGGTGCGCCGCTCCTTCGCGGGCCTCACCGAGGCGATCGGGCAGCTGGCGCGCCGGGCGGGCGTGCCGCGCCGCACCGTGCTGCTGACCGCCTTCCACCACACCATGAGCCTGTTCGCCGAGCCGGGCGACCCGGTCGGCGGGCACTCCATCGGCCTGGTCACCAACGGCCGCCCCGAGCGCTCGGGCGCGGACCGGATGCGCGGGCTGTTCCTCAACACCGTGCCGTTCGGGGTGCGCCGCACCGGCCGCACCTGGCTGGACCTGGTGCGCGACACCTTCGCCGCCGAGCAGGCGGTGCTGCCGCACCGCAGGGTGCCGATGGCGCACATGGCGCGGCTGCGCCCCGGCGAGCCGAACCTGGTGGAGGCGGTGTTCAACTACGTCAACTTCCACCGGCTCAGCGGCGACACCTGGGACGAGTCGCTGGAGATCGCCCGCACCCTGTTCCCGCTGCTGGTCAACACCAGCGTCAACGGCTTCACCCTGGACGTGGACCCGACCCGCGTCGACCCGGCCACCGCCGAGCAGGTAGCCGACGTGTTCCGGGACCTGCTGGAGGCCATGGCCGCCGACCCGGACGGCCCGGTCACCCGGCCCACCACGGGCGGCGCGGTCCGGGAGCACGACCTGCTGGTCCTCTCGCGCGGCCCGGTGTCCGCGCCCGCCACCACCGCGTTCCACCACCAGGTCGCCGCGCAGGACCCGACCGCCGTCGCCCTCACCCACCTCGGCCAGGACGGGCCGCAGGACCTCACCTACGGGCGGCTGCACGAGCAGGCCCTCCTGCTCGCCGGGCGGCTGCGCGCGCAGGGCGTGGGACCGGAGTCGATCGTCGGCATCTGCGTCGACCGGGGACCGGACCTGGTGCGCGCCGTGCTGGCCGTGCTGCACGCCGGCGGCGCCTACCTGCCCATGGACCCGCTGCTGCCCACCGACCGGCTCGCGTTCATGGCCGACGACAGCGGGATGCGCGCCCTGCTCACCCAGAGCGCCCTCGCCGGGACCGTCCCGTTCGACGGCCCCACCACCCTGCTCGACCGGCCCCTGCCTGAGGGGACCGGACCGCTCGTCCCGGCCGAGGCCGTCGACGGTGACGCCGCCGCGTACGTCATCTACACCTCCGGCTCCACCGGCGTCCCCAAGGGCGTGGTGATCCCGCACCGGGGCCTGGCGACCATGGCCGAGGCCCAGCGCGACCTGGTGCGCCCCGGCCCGGCCGACCGGGTCCTGCAGTTCGCCTCGGCGAGCTTCGACGCCTCCGTGCTGGAGATGACCTGGGCGCTGGCCAACGGCGGACGCCTGTGCACCGCGCCCAAGGACGCCCTGCGCCCCGGCCCCGACCTGGCCCGCACCCTGCGCGAGCTGCGGATCACCGCGACCATGCTGCCGCCCAGCGCCCTCGCCGTCATGACCGGCGAGGAGTTCCCCGACCTGGCCACGCTCCAGGTCGCGGGGGAGGCCTGCCCGGCCGAGATCGCCGACGCCTGGTCCGCAGGGCGCCGCTTCCACAACGTCTACGGCCTCACCGAGACCTCGGTGTGGACCACCGCGCAGGTCTGCGAGCCCGGCGGCGGCCGTCCCGCCATCGGCCTGCCCTTCCGCAACACCACCGCCTACGTGCTCGACCCCGACCTCCAGCCGGTGCCGGTCGGCGTGGTCGGCGAGATCCACCTCGGCGGTCTCGGCGTCGCCCGCGGCTACCTGGGCAGACCAGGGCTGACCGCCGACACCTACGTGCCCGACCCGTACGGACCGCCCGGCTCCCGGCTGTGCCGCACCGGCGACCTCGGCCGCCGCCGCGCGGACGGCGGCATCGAGTGGGCGGGCCGGCGCGACTCGCAGGTCAAGCTGCGCGGCTTCCGCATCGAGCTGGGCGAGGTCGAGCACGCCCTCGGCGAGCTGCCCGAGGTCGCGCAGGCCGTGGTGCTGCTGCGCGAGCTGCCCGGCGGTCCCGCGCTGGTGGCGTACGTGGTCGGCGACGTCACCGACGCCGAACCGCTGCGGCGGGCGCTGCGCGCCAGGGTGCCCGCCTACATGGTGCCCGCCCGGTTCGTCGTGCTGGACGCCCTGCCGGTCAACCGCAGCGGCAAGGTCGACCGGGGCGCGCTGCCGCTGCCCACGGCCGAGCGCGACGGCGCGGGCGCCGCCTACACCGCCCCGCGCACCCCGGCGGAGGTCGTGCTCGCCGAGGTGTGGCGGGACGTGCTGGGGCTGGCCGAGATCGGTGTGCACGACGACTTCTTCCGCATCGGCGGCAGCTCCCTGTCCACCGTGCGGGTCGCCGCCACCGCCCGCTCCAGGGGCGTGCCGGTCACCGTGCGCGACCTGGTCGAGCGGCCCACCATCGCCCAGCTCGCGGCCCGGCTCGCCGAGACCGCGCCCGACGGGCCGCGCGAGGTGCGCTCCGAGGTGCGGCTGCGCGACGGCGACGGCGAGCCGCTGCACTGCGTGCACCCCACCGGCGGCAGCGCCGCCTGGTTCGTGCCGCTGGCCAGGGCGCTCCCGCAGGGCCCGGTGCTGGCGTTCCAGGCGCGCGGCCTGCTCGGCGGCGTCGACCCGACCACCGTGCGCGGCATCGCCGCCAACTACGTCGCCGAGCTGCCCGGCGACGCCCCGCGCGCCCTGCTGGGCTGGTCGATGGGCGCGAACCTCGCCCTGGAGATGGCGACCCAGCTGCACGAGCGCGGCGCGTCCGCCGAACCGCTGGTGCTCGTCGAGCCCTACCTGCCCAACAAGCCCGCGCGCGACCGGCTCCTCGGCGTCGCCGCCGACCTGGCCGGGGCGCTGGAGCTGCGCGACTGGGCCCGCGAGCTGGAGCCGGGCGCCGAGCGCGACGCGGTGCTGGAGTGGTTGCGCGAGACCCTGCTCGGCGCGGGCATGGCCCCCACCGAGGCCGACCTGGCGCACGACGCGCCGATCGAGGTGTGGCACTCGCTGCTGGCCGCCCTCGCCGACTACGAGCCCCGCCCGCACCCCGGCCACGTGCACCTGGTCGTCGGCTCCGAGGCCGCCGCCATCCCCGACGGGCAGCCGATGCCGGGGCTGGACGTCGGGTTCGCCGAGTACGTCGAGCGCTGGCGGGAGCTGGCGCTGGGCGGGCTGACCGTGCACGTGTCGCCGGGCGACCACATGACCATCCTCGCCGAGCCCAACGCCCGCGCGTTCGCGGACCTGCTCGGCGCGATCAGGGCGGAGGCCCGTCGATGACCGCGACCCTGGAACCGACGACCCTGGAACCGACGACCCTGGAACCCGCGGCCCCGGCCCCCGCCGCGCCCCCCACCACGCTTCCCACCACGCCCCTCACCGCGCCGGTCTTCACCGAGCGCTACCTGCTCGACCCGGCGGTCAACGCCGACCCGTACCCGTACCTGAACGCCCTGCGCGACCACGCCCCCGTGCACTGGAGCCCGCTGCACCGGGCCTGGCTGGTCACCGGGCACGCCCAGCTCGTCGGGGCGCTGCGCGAGCCCGCCGCGTCCGCCGACCGCGTCGGCCCGCTCAGGGACGCGGTCCCCGAGGGCGCCCGCGACAGCGCCGAACGGGCCTTCGGCACCCTGTCCCGCTGGATGGTGTTCACCGACGCGCCGGACCACCGGCGGTTGCGGCAGGTGTTCCAGGAGCAGTTCTCGGCGCGCGCCATCAACCGCTACCGGCCGCTGATCGAGCGCGTCACCAGGGCCCTGCTCACCCGGCGGGCCGTGCCGGGGCGGGTCGGGGACCTGATCGCCGACGTCGCGAAGCCGCTGCCCGCGCTGGTGTTCGCCCGCTGGCTGGGCGTGCCGCAGCAGCACCACGCGTCGTTCTGGTACTGGAACGCCAAGGTCGGCGAGCTGGTGCTCGGCGGGGCGCAGGAGGAGCGCGAGTACCGGACCTCGCTGCAGTCGCTGGTGAACCTGGAGGAGTACCTGGCGGACCTGGTCGGCAAGCGCCGCGCCGACCCGCAGGACGACCTGATCAGCGCGGTCCTCGCGGGCGGGCAGGTCGGGGACAAGGTGACCGAGGACGAGTTCGTCGGGATGCTCACCCAGATGGCCTTCGCGGGCGGGGAGACCACCAGCAACCTGATCGCCAACGCCGCCCGCGCCCTGCTGCTCGACCCGGAGCAGCTGGCGGCGGTGCGCGCCGATCCGGGCCTGGTCGGGGCGGCGGTGGAGGAGGCCATGCGGTTCGACGGGCCGTCGAAGATGTCCATCCGCCTGGCGTCGCGCGACTTCGAGCTGTCCGGCGCGCGGGTGCGCGCCGGTGACCGGCTGTTCCTGGTGACCGCCGCCGCGAACCGCGACCCGTCCCGCTACCCGGACCCGGACCGCTTCCAGGTCACCCGCGCCGACACCGCCCACCTGGGCTTCGGCTTCGGCGCGCACTTCTGCATCGGGGCCGCCCTGGCCCGCCTGGTGGCCCGCTCGGTGCTGGGGTTCCTGGTCACCGAGTACCCCGGCCTGCGGCTGGAGGGCGACCGGCACACCTGGCAGCCGTCCCTGCTCAACCGCAGCCTGACCGCCCTGCCGGTCCGGTACTGACCTCGGCGGACGGCCCGCTCGTCCGCTCGTCCGCCCCGCCCGCTCACCCGCCCCGCTCGCCGCCGGTCGGCCCGTTCGCCGCCGCCGAGCGCGATCCCCCGCACGGGGAGAGGAAGAAGGTCTCCGCCATGACCACCACGTTCACCGGCGCGGGCGCCCGGCTGCTGGCCCCGGCCCGGCTCCCGTCGTTCCGCCTGCTGTGGGCGGGGCAGGCCCTGTCGCTGCTCGGTGACGGGTTCAGCTACATCGCGTTCGCCTGGATCACCCTGGAGCTGACCGGCTCCACCCTCCAGCTCGGCTACGTCCTGGCGCTCCAGGCGATCCCGCGCGCCCTGCTCACCCTGGTCGGCGGGTCGCTGAGCGACCGGTGGTCCACCCGGCGGCTGATGGTGCTGTCCAGCTGGGCGCGGGCCGCGGTGATGGCGTCGGTCGGGCTGGCCGGGTTGTCCGGGAGCCTCGGGTTCTGGGGGCTGTGCGCGGCGGCGGCGGCCTTCGGCGCGGTGGACGCCTTCTTCCAGCCCGCCCGCATGTCGATCCTGCCGTCCGTGGTGGCCAAGGACCTGCTGCCCGCCTCCAACGCGCTGCTCGGCGCGGGCGCCAAGGTCTCCTCGGTGCTCGGCCCGGCGGTGGGCGGCGTGGTGGTCGCCGCGACGGACGCGAACTACGCCTTCCTCGTCGACGCCCTGTGCTTCGCGCTGTGCGCGCTGTGCGTGACCGGGGTGCGCACGCTGCCCCGCGACCCCGAGCAGGTCGCCGAGACCGCGGCCCCCGAGCAGGTCTCGCTGCTGGGGCGCATCAAGGAGGGCCTGCGCTACGCCCTGTCCGACCCGCGCATCCGCACCGTCCTGGTCGTCGACATGGCCGTGACGTTCTGCTACGCCGGTCCGTTCACCGTGGGCTTCGCCAACCTCGCCCGCACCGAGGTCCAGGGCGGCTCCACCACCCTGGGCGTGCTCAACGGCGCGCTCGCCGCGGGGGCCATGCTCGGCACCCTGGTCGGCGGGGCGGGCGGCGGCAAGCCCAGGGTCGGGCTGCTGGTCGCCGCGCTCGCCGGGTGGCTCGCGGTGGGCATGGCCGCGCTGGGGTTCGTGGAGGGCGCGGCCGAGGCGGTGGCGACGGTGTTCCTGATGGGCTTCGGCATCGGCTACCAGGGCGTGTTCGGGCTCAGCTGGATCCAGCGCAACATCAAGGGCTCGGTGCTCAGCCGGGTGATCTCGGTGGACATGGTGCTCGGCTACGCCGTCGCGCCGCTGTCGCTGGTGCTGTGCGGGGCGCTCGCGGAGCGGAACACGACCCTGATGTTCGGCGGCACGGCGGTGATCCTGGCCGTGACCGCGCTCGGCGTGCTCGCCTCCAAGCCGGTCCGCGAGATGCGCTGACCCCGGCGCCGCGCCCGACCGCACCTCCCGCCCGCTCTCCCCACCAGGGGGGAGCGGGCGCCGTCGTTCCCGCCCCGCCCACCGACGCGCGCCCGACCTGCCGCGTCCCCCGCCGCACGCCTGGGACCTGCCGCACCACCACCCCCGCGCTTCCGCCTCCACCCCCGCGCCCCCGTCACCCGTACGCGTGTCCACGTCCCGTGGATAAGTCGGGGATTTCGCCGTGATAGCCGGTCTGCCGATCCTCGTGGGCGGAATCAGTCTCACGCGATGTCATCCGTCGGAATCGCTTGGAGGCGAACGTGGAGCAGATCTGTGCAGTCGACAGCGCGCTGGTGCCGGTGGCCGTGGTGGCCAGGGACCCGATGCTGGAGGCCGGGGCGGCGAGCGCGTTGCGCGCCTGCCCCGAGCTGGTGGTGGTGGAGGGCGAGGCCGCGGAGTCCGCGCGGGTCGCCGTGGTGCTGGTCGACGCGGTCGACCGGGAGGTGCTGGACCTGGCCCGCGCGCGGCGCGGCGCCGTGGTGCTGGTGGTGGCCGAGGTGACGGCCGTGCAGGCGCTGCACGCCGTGCTCGCCGGGGTGCGCGGCCTGCTGCGCCGCCGGGACGCGGACGCGCGGCGGCTCACCCGCGCGGTCATGGCCGCCGCCGTCGGGGACTGCACGGTGCCCCCCGACCTGCTCGACCGGCTGCAGGGCGCGGTGGGGGAGCCCGTCTCGCCCGCGCTGGCGGGCGGCGGGCTGAGCGAGCGCGAGCGCGCGGTGCTCGCCCTGGTCGCCGAGGGGCGCGAGACCGGGGAGATCGCGAAGGAGCTGTGCTACTCGCCGCGCACCGTCACCACGGTGGTGCACGACATCACCCGCCGGTTCCGGCTGCGCAACCGCGCGCACGCGGTGGCCTACGCGCTGCGGGCGGGCCTGCTGTGAGCGGGGTGCGGGTGCACGTGACGGCGGTGGGGCCGGTGGCGCGCGACGTCCCGGCGCGGCTGCGCGAGGCGGGCATGGTGCTGGTCGACGCGCCGGGGCCGGACGTGGTCGTGGTGCTGGCGGCGAAGTCCGTCGACGAGGCCCTGGACGCCTGTCCCGCCGAGTTCCGGCCCGGCGTCGACCGGCTGCTCGTGCTCGCGGACTCGTTCGACCCGTCGGGCGTGCTGCGGGCGGTGCGCATGGGCGCCAGCGCCGTGCTGTGCCCGGTGGCCTCCCCGCTGTCCCGGCTGGTCGCCGGGGTGCACTCGGCGCTGCACGGCGACGGCGTCGTCCCTTACCAGGCGCTGGTGCGGCTGCTCGGGCGCTCCGGCGAGGGCGTGGTCCAGGTCGAGGCGCTCACCGCGAAGCAGACCGCCGTGCTCCAGCTCATGGCCGATGGCCTGGGCAATTCCGCGATAGCCGCGGCACTGGCCTGCTCGGAGCACACGGTCAAGAACGTCATCTACGAGCTGACCGCGCGGCTGCGTGCGCGCAATCGGGCGCACGCGGTCGCCCACGCGGTGCGGCTTGGATTGGTATGACCAGGTCAGCGAGCTGTGAATAGCGCTATCACGGCTCGGGGCAACCCGTGATAGGCGGGAGATAAATGGCGCGATAGGGACGGGATTAAATCCCGTCATACCTTTTCCCCAACGCCAGAGAGAATAAACTGGAACGGGAGAGAAGAAATGAACATCACCGCGATCGCCAAGGCCGCCGCCCTCGCCGCCACCGTCTCCGCCGCGACCCTGCTCGGCGCCCAGGACGCCCTCGCCGAGGGCACGAACCCGTGGGACGGCGCGCCCGCCGGGACCGCGGTGGTCGACGGTGGCACGAACCCCTGGGACGCCACCCCGGCGGGCGGCACGAACCCCTGGGACAGCGCGCCCGCCAGGGCCTCGGTCGTCGACGGCGGCACGAACCCGTGGGACGCCACCCCGACCGGTGGCACGAACCCGTGGGACAGCGCCCCCACCGGTGGCACGAACCCGTGGGACAGCGCCCCCACCGGTGGCACGAACCCGTGGGACAGCGCCCCCACCGGTGACACGAACCCGTGGGACGCCACCCCCGCCGACGACACCAACCCCTGGGACTGACCCCGCCGGTCCCGAGCGCGCGACGGGGGTCAACGCCGACCCCCAGCGCTACGCGGGGACCTTCCCCTCCAGCAGCGCCAGCTCCCGCCGCACCACCGCCACCCCGCCGTGGTCCATCATCCGCTCCCGCACCGCCAGCGACCGCTCGAAGCACTCCCGAGCCGCCTCGACGCGCCCCGCCGCCGCGTTCACCTCGCCCAGGTTGTGCAGCAGGTGCCCCTCGCCGATCACGTCCCGGCTGGCCCGCACCATCTCCAGCACCTCGGTCAGCGTCCGCTCCGCGAGCTCGTGCTCACCCCGGTGCAGCTGCACCTGCCCGATGCGCCGCATCGTGGTCGCCACCCCGCCGGTGTACCCGACCTCCCGGCAGGTGGCCATCGCCTCCGCGAGCTGCGCGAGCGCCTCGTCGTCCCGCCCGGTGCGCATGAGCACGTGCGCCCGCTGGGTCAGCACGATCGCCCGCCCGACGACGTCGCCGACCTCCTCGAACCCGGCCAGCGCCAGCCCGTACAGCGCCAGCGCGCCCGCGTCGTCCCCGGCCTGCCGGGTGAGCAGCCCCAGGTCGCGCCTGCACAGCGCCTGCCCGCGCACGTCGCCCAGCTCGGTGAACGCCGCCAGCGCCTCCACCAGGACCGCCCCGGACTCCTCGGCGCGCCCCCGGTTGATGTGCAGGGTGCCGAGCGAGGCCAGCAGCGCCGCCGTGCCGCGCGCGTTGCCCGCGGCCCTGGTGGCCCGCAGCGCCTCGTCGTGGGTGTGCCGCCAGTCGTCCAGGTGGCCGCGCGCCTCGAACAGCGTCGTCGTGGTCACCGCCAGGTCCCAGCACAGCTCGTCCAGCCCGAGCCGCGCCGCCTGCGCCACGGCCGCCCGCAGGTTCGGCAGCTCGCCCTCCAGCCACTCCAGTGGGCTCTCCAGCAGCCGCTCGGCGTGCACGGGGTGCGGGTGCCAGCGCGGCGCGCTCCCGTGCAGGGCGGTGAAGTCGCCGCCGAACACGCCCCGGTGCGCCTGCTCGGCCAGCGACAGCCAGCCGCCCAGCACCCGTTCCTGCACCTCCCGCTGCTCCCGCTCGTCCACCGACGCCAGCTGCTCGCGGGCGAACAGCCGGATGATGTCGTGGAAGCGGTAGCGGAACTCGCCGGTGCCGTCGACCGAGACCACGTCGAGCATCTGCACGTCCACCAGCGGCTCGATCAGGTCCGACGCGTACGGCCTGCCGTCGTCCAGCGCCGCGCCCGCCACCCAGCCGGGCAGCGACGGGCCCTCGGCCAGGCTGAGCAGCCCGAACAGCCGCCGCGTCGGCTGGTCCAGCCCGTCGTGGGTCAGCGACAGGCTCGCCCGGATCGTCATCTCGCCGTGCGCCAGCTCGTCGAGGCGGTGCCGCTCGCTGGCCAGCCGGTGCACCATCGACGCCAGCGACCAGTGCGGCCGGGCCGCCAGCCGCGCCGCGACGATCCGCAGCGCCAGCGGCAGCCCGCCGACGGTGCGCACCAGCGCCTCCGCGGCCTCCGGCTCGCCCGCCACCCGCCGCTCGCCCACGACCCGGCCGAGCAGCTCCAGCGACTGCTCCCGGTCCAGCACGTCCAGCTCCAGCTGCCGCGCGCCCGGCAGCCCGGTCAGCCGCGCCCGGCTGGTCACCACCACCGCGCAGCGCCCGCCGCCGGGCAGCAGCGGCAGCACCTGGCGCTCGCTGACCGCGTTGTCCAGCACCACCAGCACCCGCCGGTCCGCCAGCAGCGTCCGGTACATCTCGGTGCGCGCGGTGTGCTCCACCGGGATCATCGCGCCGGGGATGCCGAGCGCCTGCAGGAACCGGCCGAGCACGTCGGCGGACCCGCCGGCGTCGCCGTAGCCGCCGCGCAGGTCGCAGTACAGCTGCCCGTCGGGGAAGTGCTCCTCGGCGACCCGGTGCCCCAGGTGCGCGGCCAGCGTCGACTTGCCCACGCCCGGCCTGCCGATGACCACCACGACGCCGACCGCGCGCCGCCCCGCGCCCCCGGTGAGCACCTCCTCGGCGGCGGTGATCAGCTCCTCGCCGCCGATGAAGTCGGCGGTGTCGGCGGGCAGCTGCCTGGGCACCGCCGCGCGCGCGACGTCGGCGGGCTCAGCGGGTCTTCGCTCGCGCGCGGGCTC
Organism: Actinosynnema mirum DSM 43827; assembly: GCF_000023245.1. GTDB lineage: Bacteria > Actinomycetota > Actinomycetes > Mycobacteriales > Pseudonocardiaceae > Actinosynnema > Actinosynnema mirum. The sequence goes on along the minus strand of NC_013093.1, from coordinate 4,148,157 downwards.
GGGGCCGCGCAGCAGCGAGGCGTCCCCGGCGTGGATCGCCCGCTCCAGCTCCCGCAGCTCCTCGCCGGGCTCCAGACCCAGCTCCTCCACCAGCAGGTCGCGGCCCTCCCGGTACACCTCCAGGGCCTCGGCCTTGCGGCCCGACCGGTACAGCGCCAGCATCAGCAGCGCCCTCGGCCGCTCCCGCAGCGGGTGCTCGCGCACCAGCCTGCCGATCTCGCCGACCAGCTCGTGGTGCAGGCCCAGCTCCAGGTCGATGCCCAGGCAGGTCTCCACCGCGTTGAGCCGGTCCTCCTCCAGGCGCAGCGCCCTGGTGCGCAGCGGCGCGCTCGTCAGCCCGCTCAGGCACTCCCCGCGCCACAGCCCCACCGAGGCCCGCAGCAGCTCGGACGCCTCGGACAGCTCGCCGCGCCTGGCCGCCGCGCGGCCCTCGGTGACGCCCCTGGTGAACTCGTGCACGTCCAGCGAGGCGTCCGGCAGGCGCAGCTGGTAGCCCGGCGGGCGGGTCACGATGGAGACGTCCACGCCCGCGTCGGCCAGCGTCTTGCGCAGCCGCGACACGCAGATCTGCACCTGGGTGCGCGCGGTGTCCGGCGGGTTGACCTCCCACAGCGCGTCCACCAGGTGGTCCGTGCTGACCACCTTGTTCGCCTCCACGAGCAGGCAGGCCAGGATGACCTGCTGCCGTCCCGGCGGGATGCGCACCGGCCCCCCGGAGCCGGTGACCTCGATCGGTCCCAGCACCCGGAACGCCAGGCGCCCGCCCCGTTCCACCACCTCGTCCACGCGACCTCCGCTCACCCGCCCGGCGTGGGACCCGGAGTCGGACACAACAGGCTGAACGTACCGGTGGGAAAGCATTGTGTATGTCCGCCCGATGCCCTAAACCGAGCCCTCCTCGGGTCATTGGGAAACACTATGGAGCGCCGGGATGCCGCCGTGATAGCCGGGGGATAGGCGCGGGTTGCCCGTGATGCGGAAAATCAGTTCCACGAGCACCGCTCGCGCCGTCGCGGGCGGGGTCGAAAGGAGGGGGCATGGTCCTCGGCGAACGGCGGCCCGCGCCGCACAGCGACGTGGTGACGGCGGCGGGCGTCGACCACGTCCGGCTCTCGTACCTGTACGCGGACGAGGGCGACGTGGAGGGACTGGAGTCGTTGCTGCACCTGGACCCGCAGGTCGGAGCGCCGCCGGAGGTCGCGCACGGCGGCAGGCCGGAGGTGCTGCAGGTGCTCGCGCCGGTCGGAGCGGCGCCCGGCAGGCACCTGCTGTCGCGGGTGATCGCGGAAGGCGACTGCGTCGCGGCTGTGGGCAGGCTCACCACGGCGCGGGCGGAGGTCGAATTCGCGGACATCTTCACCATCGGCCCGGACGGGCTGTTGGCGGGGTGCAGGCGTTTCTATTCCGCGACCTCGCCGTGACGGTTCGGCGACGTGTTCGACGACACGTTCGGAGCAGTGCCTGTGGAAGCGGCGCTTCGGCGTGCCGCACGCCGCGCGCAGGTCGCGCGGCTAATTCAGGGGGGTGCTTTTAGCGGGATTGTCGCCGGGGGACCGGTCGGCGCAGCCCCGCGCGTCGAACGGACCCGGTGGGCGGGCGCCGCGAATGTCCCACCCACCGGGAAGAACCACGTCAGGCCGTGGCGGGGTCGACGGGCTCGTAGTCGAACCAGTCGACGTGCACCTGCCCGCTCGTGGCCCGCACGCCGACCACCCGGCCGGTGAAGCCGCCCGCGACCTCGGTGGACAGGTAGCGCCCGTCCAGCACCGCCAGCTCGGCGCGCGCGCCGCCTGCCGCGACCACCCGCAGCGCCACCTCGTCGGGACCGGTGCGCGGGTCGGTGATCACGCGGGTCTCGGCGACCTCGATCTCCAGCACCACCTCGCCCGGCCCGACCTCGGCGCTGCCGACCTCCACGCGCAGCGGCCCGACGTGCGCCCACGCCACCGCCCGTCCGCCGGAGAGCTCCACCGAGTACTGGTGCCGCTCGTCCAGGCGCAGCACCAGCCCGCCCTCGCCGCCGCCCGCGTCGACGGCGGCGCGCGCCACGAACGACGGGTGCTGCTGGCGTCGGCCGACGAACGCGCCCTCCGGGTCGCCCTCGGCGGCGCGCAGCGTGAGCGAGCCCGGCCGGGCGGTGGTGGCGCACCGCTCGGGGGAGCGCTCCCGCACCGAGATCCAGCGCGGGTGCAGCTCCGGCGAGTCGAAGTCCTCCCGCACCGGCTCGGCCGGGCGCGGGGGAGCGGTCACCGGCTCGCCGACCACCGGCCAGCCGTCGACCCAGGTCACCGGGGCCAGGAACGTCTCCCGGCCCAGCACGTGCCAGCCCGGCGACCCGCCGCCCGGCCGCACGCCCAGCAGCACCAGCCACCAGGTGCCGTCCACCGCCTGCACCAGGTCGGCGTGCCCGGTGTTCTGCACCGGGTCGTCGGTGCCCCGGTGGGTCAGGACCGGGTTGTCCGGGCAGGGGGTGAACGGACCGTTCACCGAATCGCCGCGCGCCACCGACACCGCGTGCCCGCGCTCGGTGCCGCCCTCGGCGATCAGCAGGTACCAGTGCTCGCCCACCCGGTGGAGGTGCGGCGCCTCGGGGGCCTTCGCGCCGGGGCTGCCCGACCAGATCCGCGTCTGCCCGCCGAGCGCCTCCCCGGTGGTGGTGTCGATCCGCACCTGGCTCACCCCGGCGCAGGTGCACCAGCAGTTCCCGTCCTCGTCCCACGCCAGGTCCGGGTCGATGCCGTGCACGCCGGGCAGCGGCAGCGGGTCGGACCACGGGCCCGCCGGGTCCTCGGCGTGGAAGAGCAGGTTCCCGCCGCCGGAGACGTTCGTGACGATCAGCCAGAACTTGCCGCCGTGGTGCCGCAGCGTCGGCGCGTACAGCCCGCCGGAGGAGGTCGCGCCCGCCAGCCGCAGCTGCTCGGGGCGGTCGAGGGCGTTGCCGATCTGCTCCCAGGTCAGCAGGTCCCGGCTGTGGAAGACGGGGATTCCGGGGAAGTACTCGAAGCTGGAGCAGACCAGGTAGTAGTCCCCGCCCACCCGGCACACGCTCGGATCGGGGTGGAAACCGGGGATGATCGGGGTGCCCATCTCGCCGCCTTCGGTCGTGGGACGCCGGAACCGTCGCGTTCCGGCGTGGAAACTACCGTGATCACCTCGCGGCGCCGGTCCCCGCTTCGGGCCCGTCCGCCCGCCGCCCCGCCGCAAATCGCTTGCCCCCGCGCCGGGCCCGGAGGTGCACTGTGCCGCAACCGCGCACGTCACCCCGGAGGACGACCCCCGCCATGCAGACCCGCGCCACGACCGAGGCCGACCTCGACGCGTTCGTCGACACCGTGCACACCGCCTTCGGCCGCTTCCGGGACGGCGAGACCGGCGACGGGGGCCAGTGGTGGTCGGCGCTGGAGCCGGACCGGGGCGTGCTCGCCACCGACCAGGACGGGCGGCCGGTCGGGACGGCGGCGTCCTACTCGTTCGAGCTGACCCTGCCCGGCGGCGGCGTCCTCCCGGTCGCGGGGGTGACCTGCGTCGGCGTGCTGCCCACGCACCGCCGCCGGGGCGTGGGGGCGGCGCTGATGCGGCGCCAGCTCGCCGGGGTGCGGGAGCGGGGGGAGGCCGTGGCGGTGCTGCTGGCGTCCGAGGCCACGATCTACGGCCGGTTCGGCTACGGCCCCGCGACGGTCTCCCGGCGGTTCACCGTGCAGCGCGCGCGGGCGACGCTCGCGGTGCCCCGCGCGGGCGTGCGCGTTCCGACGGGGTCCGTGCGGGTCCTGCCGCGCGCCCAGTGCGCGGAGGTGCTGGAGCAGGTCTACGACCGCTACCGCCGCACCCGGCCCGGCGCCCTGTCCCGCCCGCCCCGCTGGTGGGCCAGGGGAGCCGGACGGCCCCCGGTGTCCCGCGCGCCGCGCCACGTCGCCGTCCACCACGACGCGGACGGCGTGGCCGACGGGTACGCCAGCTACCTGCTGGAGAACGACGCGCTGGTCGTGGACGAGCTGGTCGCCGAGAACGCGGCGGCGTCCGCCGGGCTGACCGGGTTCGCGCTGGGGCACGACCTGGTGGACGAGGTCGTGTTCAAGCACTTCCCGCCGGACCACCCGCTGCCCTGGCAGCTGGAGGACCCCCGCGCCGGGCAGGAGGGCGAGGCCACCGACTGGCTGTGGGTGCGGCTGCTGGACGTGCCCGCCGCGCTGGCCGCGCGCGGCTGGTCGGCGGACGGCGAGCTGGTCCTGGACGTGACCGACCCGTTCCTGGCCGAGCGGGAGCGCCACCTGCTGACCGTCCGCGACGGTCGGGCCGGCTGCACGCCCACCACCCGGACCCCCGACCTGTCCCTGGACGTGCGCGACCTGGGCTCGCTCTACCTGGGCGGCGTCGCACCGAGCACCTTGGTCCGGGCAGGTCACGTCCGAGCCCACCACCCGGAGGCGGCGGCGCGGGCCGACGCGCTCTTCCGCGTCGCCAGGGCCCCGCACTGCGTCCACTGGTTCTGACCCGCTTCGCCTACCGCTCGCCCAACCAGCTCCGCGCGCGGGCGAGGAAGTCGCTGGTCACCGGCGAGTCCGGGACGATCCCGTCGAACCCGTGCGGCGCGCCCGGCGCCACGTCCAGCGTCACGTCCACCCCGGCCGCGCGCAGCCGCCGCGCGTACTCGACGTCCTCGTCGTGGAACAGGTCCACGTCCCCGACCCCGATCCACGCGGGAGGCAACCCGGTCAGGTCACCGCGCCGAGCCGGTACCGCGTACTCCGGCACCACATCCGCCCCAGGCCGGACGCCCAGCACCGCACCCCACCCGAACCGGTTGGCCCGGTTGTCCCACACGAAGTGCCCCACCGCGTCCAGCTCACCACGAGCGGCGGTCCGGTCGTCCAGCATCGGGTAGACCAACCACTGCCCCGCAGGCTGAACCCCGCCCTCGTCGTGCACCCGCTGCACGAGCCCGGCCGCCAACCCGCCACCGGCGCTCTGCCCGCCCACGGTGATCCGCTCCGGCGAGACACCCCACCCGCGGGCGTTGACGAGCACCCGCTCCCACACCGCGCGGCAGTCGTCCGACGCGGCCGGGAACGGGTGCTCGGGCGCGAACCGGTAACGCGCCGAGGCGATCACCACCCCGAGCGCGCGGGCGGTCTCGGCGCACAACCGATCGGTCTGCTTGGGCCCACCCCCGACCATCCCCCCGCCGTGCACCCACACCAACCCGGCCCCGCCGCGCTCCTCGGGCAGGTAGAGCCGATACCGGGCCCCGCCTTCACGCACCTCGGAGATCCGCACCCCTGGGACCCGAGCCCTGGGCATCAACCCCACGACGACCCGGGAGGCCTTGCGCACCAGGGCCTTGCCGAGGTCCACCCGAGGCGCCCGCCGCACCCCGTCCCGCAACGACGACTCGATCCGCTCCAGCTCCACAGGCGCTCCCTCGACGTCGGCAGTGCCCCGATCATCCCAGCGGGGGAGCGCGGGGCCCGACCCGCGCTGGTCAGCCAGCGATCAGACCCACTCCGGCACCTGCCGGGCGTACCGCGCGCCGAAACCCCCGCGCGGCAGGATCGCCTCGATCGCCGCCAGGTCGTCCGCGCTCAGCTCCAGCTCCACCGCCGCGACGTTCTCCGCCACCCGGCCTGCGCTCCGCGTCCCCGGGATCGGCACGACGTGCTCCCCCCGCCCCAGCAACCAGGCCAGCGCCACCTGCGCCACCGTCGCCCCCCTGCCCTCCGCCAGCACCCCCAACCGCCGCACCGCCTCGCGATTGCGCTCGAAGTTCCCCGGCTGCCAGCGCGGGTCGTCGTTGCGCATGTCGCCCGCCTCGTACTGCCCCGCGGGCTTCGCCGTCCCGGTGATGAACCCGCGTCCCAGCGGCGAGTAGGCCACGAACCCGATCCCCAGCTCCTCCAGCACCGGGAACAGCCGCTCGACGTCGCGCTCGAACAGCGAGTACTCGGTCTGGAGCACCGACACCGGCTGCACCGCGTGGGCCGCGCGGAGGGTGCGCTCGCCCGCCTCGCTCAGGCCGAAGTGCTTCACCTTGCCCGCCTCGACCAGCTCCTTCACCGCCCCCGCGACGTCCTCGATCGGCACGTCGGGGTCGACCCGGTGCTGGTACAGCACGTCGATGGTGTCCACGCCGAGGTGACCCAGGCTGTTGTCGACGACCTCCCGGATGTGCTCGGGCCTGCTGTCGGTGCCGTAGTCGCGGGTGAAGCCGAACTTCGTCGCGATCACCACCTCGTCCCGGAACCCGGCCACCGCCCGCCCCACGACCTTCTCGTTCTCGCCCCAGCCGTACAGCTCGGCGGTGTCGAAGAAGGTGACGCCCAGGTCGTGCGCCCGCCGGATGGCCGCCACGCCCTCCCGGACGTCGCCGGAGCCGTAGGCCATCGAGATGCCCATCGCGCCGTAGCCGAGCGCCGACACCCTCAGCCCCTGGCCGCCCAGAGTCCGCTGCCGCATGACGTGCCTCCCCGCATCGGTCAAACCAAACTGTTCGGTTTGACCGTACGCCCGGCCGAGCACCGGGTCAAACCAACCGGTTCGGTAAAGTGCGCGCATGACTCCCCGCCCCGGAGCCGACTCCACCCGCGAGCGCGTCCTGGACGCGGCCACCGCCGAGTTCGCCGCGCACGGCATCGCCGGGGCCCGCGTCGACCGCATCGCCAAGGCCGCGAGGACCAGCAAGGAACGCGTCTACGCCTACTTCAGCAGCAAGGAGGAGCTCTACCGGCGCGTCAGCGCCCACGAGCTCGCCGCGATCGCCAAGGCCACCCGCCTGGACCCCACCGACCTGCCCGGCTACGCGGGCCGCGTGCACGACCACTTCGCCGCGCACCCCGAGCGCCACCGCCTGCTCATGTGGGGCCGCCTGGAGCTGGCCCCCGCGGGCAACCCGGCCGAGGACCCGTTCAAGCGCGCCCTCGCCCACAAGGTCGAGCAGCTGCGCGCCGCCCAGGAGGCGGGCCACCTCGACCCGTCCTGGGACCCGCTCGACGTCCTGACCTTCCTCAACCAGATCGCCATGTCCTGGGCCGGTCAGCAGGAGCTCGAGGACGAGGACTTCGCCGCCGCCCGCCGCGCCGCGATCGTCACCGCCGTGCAGCGCCTCTTCCCGGCCACCGCCTGACCGCCCGCCGGGAGAACCGCGCGGGCCGGGACGAATCCCGACCCGCACGGCCGAAAAACCCCGGTTACGCCGTGATCCGGTACGCCCGCAGCACGGTCTGCTCGAACCCCGCGCCCGCCGACTCCCCGCGCACCCGCAGCGACGCGAACCCGGCCACGTCCGGGTTGACCACCCGCGCCACGCCGTCGACCACGGGCACCGGCGCCCAGGCGCCGCCGTCGTCGAACGACACCTCCACCACCAGCCCGGTCACCTCGACCGCCGCCCCGCCCGCACGTCGCGGCACCACCGGCACGCCCAGCTCGGAACCACCCGCCGCCGCACCGGCCTCGTCCAGCCCTGGCGAGAAGCCGACCACCGTCACGGGAAGCTCGCGCACCCCGTCCACGTGCCCGGAGCGGAACGTCCACAGCAGCTCCACCGCCGTCGTGAACCCGGTGAGCCCCGTCGTCCGCCGCGCGCCGGTCACCAGTTGGTAGTCCGCCTCGCCCTCGGGCACGGTGAACCGCCCGTGCCCGCCCTGCTCGCTCGCGCCCACCTGCACGCCGTCGCGGAACAGCCGCGTCCCGCCCTCCGCCTGCCAGTCCGACCCGTGATTGCCGTCGCCGTCGCCGAACAGCGGGACCCGCGCGGTCAGCACGTCACCGGAGCGCTGGAGCAGCGGACCCTCGGCGGACGGCGCGGGCGCGAACACCGGGAACGCGAACCGGTGCCGGTAGCCCTGCCCGGCCTCGAACCGCCGCACCGCGCTGTTCAGCTCGAACCCCGCGCCACCCGGCTCGGACCCGATCATGCCCAGCGCCCAGTCGGTGTCGTCGTTCACGTGGTCGACCGCGCCGGACGAGCGGCCGGCCTCCACGTACACGCCCCACCCGGTCGCCTGACCGTCCCCGGCGGGCTGCAACGACCGCTGCGCCGTCACCCCGTCGGCGAGCGGGCCGTACGAGGTCCGCACCGTCGCCAGCTCCGCCGTCGTGGGAGCCTCCCGGACCCCGTCCGGCGCCCGGCCCTCGTGCTCCCAGGCCAGCCGGTACCCGGTCCGCGCCCCGTCCTGCGCCGCCGCCCCCTGGAACTGGGAGGCGACGAGCACGCGCGCGTCCGGCGCCTCGGGACCGGCGTGCCCGATCGACACCAGCCCGCCGAACCCGCCCAGGTACGCGTTGCCCGTGCCGACCGTGCGCCCCTCGTAGGTGCGCCGCACGGAGAACTGCCCCAGCAGCTCCTCGGCGTCCGGGTCGGGCGCGCTGATCTCCACCGGCTTCGCGGTGCTCGCGTCGAACACCGCCTCCACCGGCCCGGCCACCCGCAGGCTCGGCCGCAGCACGTACGCGAACCCGCCCTGCGGCCGGTCGAAGCCGCCGATCGCCAGGTACTCGCCCGCCGGGAGCCGCACGGTGGTGCCGCCCTCGGCGGGGAACACGCCCTGGAACTCGCCCGTCACCACGTTCTGCAGCGTGACCAGGCCGTCCGCCGTGGGCTTCCCGTCGCCGTCGAGCGCCTTCAGGGTGACCTCGTGGCTCTCCACCTCGCGCTCGATCGCGACCGGCGTGCGCAGCGCGACCGCGTCACCGGACCGTGCGACGACCAGCCCGCCGTGGGCCCCGTCCACCGCGTCCACCGAGGTGTCCCCGGTGACGGTCGCGGTCGCCGTGCCGCCCGCCGGGACGGTGACCCGCCGCGGTGACACGGTGATCAGCCCCGCGGGCAGCGCCTCGCCGGCCACCGACAGGTCCAGCACCAGCTCCCGGTCACCGGCGTTGCGGTAGGTCAGCTCGCGCGCCACGGGCACGTCGTCGTCGTGCGGCCACCGCTGGAGCCCCAGCGGCAGCGAGGACGGCTCGGTGGTGAGGGTCTGCCCGATCGCGCGCGCCAGGTCGACCCGGCCCGCGCCCTGCGCGAACACCGAGGCCCCCTCGGTCGGGGTCGCCGAGGCCGTCAGCGCGGCCTTGACCTGCTGCCCGGTCCACTCCGGGTGCTGCTGCTTGAGCAGCGCCGCCGCGCCCGCGACGTGCGGGGTGGCCATGGAGGTGCCGGACAGGGTCAGGCGGCCGTCCTGGCCGGGGTGCCCGCTGGTGCTCGCGTGCGCGGCGACGATGCCGACGCCGGGCGCGGTGACGTCCGGCTTGACCGCGCCGTCGCCGACCCTCGGGCCCCGGCTGGAGAACGGCGCGACCGCGTCGTCCCGGTCCACCGCGCCGACGGTGAGCGCGGCGTCCGCGCTGCCCGGAGAGCCCACGCTGCGGTCGGCCCCGTCGTTGCCCGCGGCGACCACGAACAGCGTCCCGGACCGCTCGGACAGCGTCGTGAGCGCCTCTTCGAGGGGGTCGACCTCGGGGGTGTCGCGACCGCCCAGGCTCAGGTTGACCACGTCGGCGCCCTGCTCGACCGCCCACTGCATCCCGGCCAGGATCGACGACTCGGCGCAGCCGCCCGAGACGCAGACCTTGCCGTCGAGGATCCGCGCGTCCGGGGCCACGCCCCGGTACTTCGGATCGCCACCTGCGATGGTGGCGGCGACGTGCGTGCCGTGGCCGTCCAGGTCGGTGTTGTCCGGGTCCTCGGTGAAGTCGGCCTCGGCGAGCTGCTTGCCCACCAGGTCCGGGTGCGTCTCGTCCACGCCGGTGTCCAGCACCGCGACTACCACGCCCGCGCCGGTCAACCCGGTCTGCCAGGCGGTGGGCGCGCCGATCTGGGCGGTGCTGCGGTCGAGGGCGGGTTCGCGCTTGCCGTCCAGCCACACCTTGGTGATGCCGGGCTCGTCCAGCAGGGCGCGGAAGGCGGTGGGGGACTTGTCCGAGGTGGCGGCGAACGAGCCGATCGCGGGCAGCTCGGCGGTGGTGTCCAAAGTGGACGGCGCGGGTCGGGCGCCGTCCGCGCGGGTCAGGATCAGGGGCAGCTCGGCGGTGTCGCCGTAGCCCGCGTCGAGCAGGGTGGTGACCTCGAACAGGCGCGGGTCGAGCCTGCCCTCGGCGAGGCCGCGCTCGGCGTCGGCGGGGATGACGCTCAGGCGCCCGTCCGCGGTGACCGTCCGGAACGCCACCCGCTCCCGGCCGGGTCCGCCGGTGATCGTGCCCGGCCGGTCGCCGTCGTGCACGGTCACCCGGTCGCCGGTGATCAGCGTGACCGTGGCGCCGCCCCTGGGTAAGGGTTCGTCGGTCGCGGGCGACGCGGACGCGACGCCCGTGCCACCGGCGATCAGCGCGGCGACGACTGCCAGCGCCCCGCGCTTCCGTCGTTGAACTGCCAAGACGTGGACACCTCCACTCCGGTGCGCGCCCGGTTGGCGCGCGGGTGGGAGGACGCGGCGGGGCGCGGCGGAGTGACGCCCGCGCCGCGGATCCCCCCTGCCCCTCCGACGCTAGCCACGGCCGCGGGGCGGGCGCAGGGGCCGGGCGGTGGTGCGGTGGGTGGGCCGGGGGTTTGCGGGGGCGTGGGCTGACCGATGGTCGGGGTCGGGGGTCCGAAGCGGCCCGCGTCAGCCGGTCGCGAGCGCGGCGAGGGTGTCCTGGAACGAGGTCCACGCGAGGGCGGTCTCGGGGTCGTCGTCGTGCGGGGCGCGGAACAGGTCGGTGAACTCGGCCAGGTCCACCAGCGGCCAGCGCAGCCGGTGCAGGCGCAGGGCCTCGGGGGAGGGGGTGCGGCCGGTGAGCTCCCGGTAGCGGGACAGGTCGCCGGGCAGCAGGGCGAGGTCGCGCTCGGGGACGGCGAGGCCCGCGGTGTCCCAGTCCACCAGGCGGAAGCCGGTCGTGGCGCGGATCAGGTTGCCGGGGTGCGGCTCGCCGTGGGTGAGCACGACGGGCAGGCGGCGCACCACCGCGGCCAGTTCCGCGAACTCCGCGCGCCTGCGGCGGACGACCTCCTCGTGCTGCCGCAGCAGCAGGCGCGCCCGCTCCGCGTACGGCCCGTCGCCCCAGGGCCCGTCGGCGTCCGGCGGGGGAGGGGCGATCGGGATCGCGGGCGCGTCGACCGGCGTCGCGTGCAACCGGGCGAGCAGCTCCTGCACCAGCGCGCCGTCCGCCTCGGACAGCTCCTGGCCGAAGTGGCCGGGAACCCCGGCGACGTGCGGGAACACGCTGAGCGCGTACCGGTCGTCCAGCTCCGCCACGGGCTCGCCGACCGGGGCGACCACGAACTCCAGCCCCGCCTGCCGCAACCGCACCGCCACGCCCATGGCGGCCCGCAACCCGGCCAGCGCGGAGTCGCGGTCGGGGCCGCAGTGCGGTTTGCGCGTCAGGTCGGCCACGGTCGCGAACCACCGGCGGCCACCGGCGTCGGTGACGTGCCAGTGGTGGTCGCCGAAGCCGACCGGTGCGTGCTCCAGGACGGCCGCGTCGATCCCCGACCGGGCCAGGCAGGCGCGCACGGACTCGTCCGACAGGTGCTCGGGGCGGCTGCGCACCGGGGCACCGTAGCGCCCCGCGGGCCCGCCGCCCGACCTCCGACCCGGCTCGGGGGTCTACCGTTCCCCGGTCCCCGCTGGACGCCCTGCTCACCGCACCGCAGCACGATCCCCGCTAGGAGCGAGATCCCCGTGTCACCGAACCCCGGCCTGGTCGCCGCCCTGGAGCGCCACCAGGTCGCCGTCTACCTCGGCGCGCTCGCGGCGGGCGCCCTCACCGGGCTCGCCGCCCCCGCCGCCGGTCCCGCGCTCGAAGGCGCCATCAACCCGGTGCTCGCGCTCCTGCTCTCCGTGACCTTCCTGCAGGTCCCGGCCGCCGAGCTGGGCCGGTCGCTGCGCGGGGGCCGCTTCCTCGCCGCCGCGCTGGTGGTCAACTTCGTGGTCGTGCCCCCGGTCGTGGCCACGATGCTGGTGCTCCTGCCCGCCGACCAGGCCCTGCGCCTGGGCGTGCTGCTGGTCCTGCTCGCCCCGTGCGTCGACTACGTGATCGTCTTCACCGGCCTGGCGGGCGGCGACCACCGGGGGCTCCTGGCGGCCACCCCGCTGCTCCTGCTCGCCCAGATGCTCCTGCTGCCGCCGCTGCTCCTGCTGCTCCTGGGCGGCGAGCTGGCGGACGTCGTCGAGGCGGGCCCGTTCGTGGAGGCGTTCACCACCCTGATCGCGATCCCGCTCGCGCTGGCCTGGCTCACCCAGGCCTGGGCCCGCCGCCACCGCGCCGGTCGGCTCGCGGCGGACGCGGCGGGCACGACGATGGTCCCCCTGATGGCCGCGACCCTGCTCGCCGTGGTCGCCTCGCAGGTCCCCAAGCTCGGCGGCGACCTCGCCCGCGTGGCAGGGGCCGTCCCGTTCTACGCGGCGTTCCTGCTGGTCATGGCGTTCGCCGGGCGGGCCGTGGCGCGTCTGTTCCGGCTGGACGTCCCGGCCAGCCGCGCGGTCGTGTTCACCGGCGCGACCCGCAACTCCCTGGTCGTCCTGCCCCTCGCGCTGGCCCTGCCGGACGCGCTCGCCCTCGCGCCGCTGGTGGTGGTCACCCAGACCCTGGTGGAGGTGGTCGGCATGGTGCTCTTCGTGCGCCTGGTGCCGCGCCTGGTCCCGGACCGCGCGCCGGGGGCGTGATCGGCTCGACCCCGCCCCCGCGCGCACCCCCGGCTCAGGGCTCCCGGCCGGTCAGCGCCAGCCGAGCGCGGGCGCCACGTGCTTGAGGATGCTCTCCAGCACGTGCGCGTTGTAGTCCACCCCGAGCTGGTTGGGCACGGTCAGCAGCAGGGTGTCCGCCTCGGCGATCGCCTCGTCCTCGGCGAGCTGCTCCACCAGCGCGTCCGGCTCCGCCGCGTACGAGCGCCCGAAGATCGCCCGCGTGTCCGCGTCGATGTACCCGACCTGGTCGCGGCTCTTGCCGTCCGCGCCGAAGTACGCCCGGTCCTCGTCGGAGGTCAGCGCGAAGATGCTGCGCGAGACCGACACGCGCGGCTCCCGCTGCCACCCGGCGTCGGCCCACGCCTTGCGGAACGCCCGGATCTGCTCGGCCTGCTGGACGTGGAACGGCGCGCCGCCCTCGTCGTTCTTCAGGGTCGAGCTCATCAGGTGCATCCCCTGCTCGGCCGCCCACACGGCGGTCGCGTTCGACCCGGCGCCCCACCAGATGCGGTCGCGCAGGCCGGGGGAGTGCGGTTCCAGGCGCAGCAGGCCGGGCGGGTTGGGGAACATCGGGCGCGGGTTGGGCTGGGCGAAGCCCTCGCCCTCCAGCACCTTCAGCAGCACCTCGGTGTGCTTGCGGGCCATGTCGGCCTCGGTCTCGCCCTCGGCGGGCTGGTAGCCGAAGTACCGCCAGCCGTCGATGACCTGCTCGGGCGATCCCCTGGAGATGCCGAGCTGGAGCCTGCCCGCGGCGAGCAGGTCGGCCGAGCCCGCGTCCTCCGCCATGTACATGGGGTTCTCGTAGCGCATGTCGATCACGCCGGTGCCGATCTCGATGCGCTCGGTCTTCGCGCCGACGGCGGCGAGCAGCGGGAACGGCGAGCCGAGCTGCCTGGCGAAGTGGTGCACGCGGAAGTAGGCGCCGTCCGCGCCGAGCTCCTCGGCGGCGACGGCCAGGTCGACGGACTGGAGCAGCACGTCCGAGGCGGTCCTGGTCCGCGAGTGCGGGCTGTCGGACCAGTGCCCGAAGGACAGGAAACCGATTTTCTTCACGCTGGGGGAACGTACTCGCACTTTGGTTGATTCCTCAACTACTTGGGCGTCGTAGCAGGTCGCACCACGAGTGACGGGGAACACGGCCGCCGCCCACCCCGCCCCGGCCAAGGTCCCGCCGACCACCCCGCACCACCGGGACGCCCCCGTCCGGAGAGGAGCCGAGGGCGGACCCGCGCACCACGCCCACCACCCGGCGCGCCCTGATCGCCGCCGTCCAGGTCCTCGGCCTGGCCACCTGGTTCTCCGCCTCGGCCGTCGTGCCGTCCCTGCGCGCCGAGTGGGGCGTCGGCCTGGCCGCCGCCGTCTGGCTCACCGCCGCCACCCAGCTCGGGTTCGTCGTCGCCGCGGTCGCCCCCGCCGCCCTCGCCGGCTGCCTGGTCGGCGGCTGGGCGGCGGACCGCTTCGGCCGCCCCCGCGCGCCCCGGCGGGAGGATCCCCGCCGGGGCGCGCCGCGCACTAACGGGCTACCGCACGCACACCGGCCCGCCCCCGCCGCTCCCGGTCCCCGAGCCCGACGGCGCGCGCAGCGCCTCGGCGACGAACGCGCGAGCCTGCGCCGGATCGGCCACCAGGGCGTACGCCCCCTCGTCCGTCACGCCCTCCGACCCCGGCAGGGTGGCGAAGCGCCAGCTCCCGGCCCCGCTCAGCGCCGCGGCGGCGGGCGCCAGGTCCCAGCCGTCATCGGTGCGCACCGCGTCGCGGGCCCGGTCGAACAGCCCGGTCAGCTTCGCCGGGTCGCCGAGCACCCCGGAGTCGCGCACCGAGGTCCGCAGCCCCTGCAGGAACGCCTGCATCCGGGTCACCCGGTCCAGGTCGCCCTGCTCCAGGCCGTGCCGCTGCCGCAGGAAGCCCAGCGCGTCCCCGCCCCGCAGGACGTGCTCACCGGCCGCCAGGTCGACCCCCGCGTACTCGTCCCGCGCCGGCTGGCTCAAGCACACCTTCACCCCGCCGACCAGGTCGCTCAGCTCGGCGAACCGGTTCATCGACACCGCGGCCCAGTGGTCCGCCCTGACCCCGGTCACCTCCTCGACCGCGTCCAGCGCGGCCCCGGCGCCCCCGGCGACCGCGTCCCGCCCCTCCTGCTCGGCCCGCTGCCTGCCCGCCCCGTAGGCCGCCGCCAGCCTGGTCGACTCGCCGTCCGCGCCGGTGACCCGCAGGTCGCGCGGCAGGGACACCCCGCTGACCTGCCCGTCGGGGAAGATCCGCAGCAGCACCGCCGTGTCCGCGTGGCTCGGCCAGTCCGCCCCGTCCCCGGTGTCCACGCCCAGCAGCAGCACGGTCTGCTCCTGCGCGGTGGCGCTGTTGGCCACCTCCTGCCGCTCGACGGGCGCGTCCCGCAACGCCATCGGCACCACCGCGGCGGCCACCGCCGCAGCCGCCGTGAGCACCCCGGCCGCGATCAGCGCGCCCCGCCTGCGCGGCGCGGCGGCCGTGCGCACCCGCGCCGCCACCGCCCGGTGGTCCACCCGCTCCTCGGCCTGCGCCGCGAGCGCGGCCCTGATCAGCGCTTCCTGGTCGGTCATCGCAGCACCTCCGGCTGTTCGCTCCGCTGGACCCGCAGCTTCGCCAGCGCGCGGGAGATGTTGCTGCGCACCGTGCCCACCGAGCACTTCAGCACCGACGCGATCTCCTCGTCGCTGCTGTCCTCGTAGTAGCGCAGCACGACCGCCGCCCGCTGCTTGCGCGGCAGCGCGGCGATCAGGGCGCGCATGGCGTCGCGCTCCGCGTGCCGCTCGGCGTGGTCGGCCACCACCGGCCCCACCTCGTCGAACCCGCCGTGCCCGGTGAGCACCTCGCGCGCCGCGCGGCGGCGTCGCCACGACAGGTAGTCGTTGGTGACCATGCGCTTGAGGTACAGGTAGGGCACCTCCAGCGCGCCGATCCGCGCCCACTTCTGCCTCGCCCGCAGCAGCACGTCCTGCACGATGTCCTGCGCCAGGTGCTTGTCGCAGGTGAGCGCGGTGGCGTAGCGCAGGAGCTGGTCGAGGCGATCGGTCACGAACTGGTCGTAGTCGACCTGCACCCCGCCTCCTTCTGGTTCGTCGGGTCGCTTGCGGCCTGGAAACACACCGGGGGGCGGTTCCGTTGAACCGCGAGCTTGTGACGTGGGTCACTCGCAGGGGAGGCGGGTGTCCGCCGCTGGGTACCAGGGTGCGTGCGGGGCGCGTCCCGGTCGCGCCCACGAGAGGGGGAGCGGCCTCGGACGAGGCGACGGCCAAGCGGAAGATCCTGCTCGCGTCAGCCTGCCTGATGCTGCTGGCGCTGGTGATGGTCGTCCTGCTGCTGCTCCAGATCCCGCCGCTGGTCGTGGCCCCGCTCGTCATCCCGGTGCTCTTCCTGACCGGCCACATCGTCCGCGTCGCGGACAGGCGCCGCGGCCCCACCGCCGCGCACCAGGAGCTCGGGTCCCGCAGGTTCCTCCCCGTGAACGCCAGGGAGACCGTCGCGCTCGCCTTCGCGGTGGTCGCGCTCAGCCTCCCCCAGATCGGGGTGACGTGGGTGCGGGAGGGGCCCGCGGAGGTGCTGCACCCGGTGCGCGTGGCCCTCTGGCTGGTGGCGGGGTACGCCCTGTGGTTCACCACGATCCGCCGCGCCCGCGGCAGGCGCTCACCGGGGTGAGCCGCCGTCGTCAGCGCCGTTGTCGGGGGTCGCTGCTAGCTTCCCCGGCATGGCAGACGGAGCACACGGGGTCGCGCTCGCCGAGCGGGCCGTGGAGTCGGTGCGGCGCGACCCGAACCGGTCCATGTTCGACTTCTACGACCACCCGTGGGTCGAGGGCGAGCCCGAGCCGATGCCCGCCGAGTGGCTGGCGGACGCGACCTTCCCGTCCGGCAGACCGCTGCCGCCGAGCCTGCGCGCCTGGCTGGTCTTCGACGCCGGCCTGCTGCGCCGGGCAGGCTGGTTCACCCCCGACGGCGACCTGTCCCCGCGCCCGCTCGACCGCATCGCCACCGACTGCTACGGCCCCGGCTGGGGCGAGCTGTACGCGCCGCTGGCCGAGCTGTTCCCCGAGTGCTTCCCGCTGCCCGGCGGGTCGGACTCGCGGCGCGTCTACGCGGTCGGCGAACCCGACTCCACGGGGGAGCACCCGGTGCTCGCGCTGGACGTGGACGACCTGCCGTTCGCCGGCCTGATGTACCCCGGCTTCGACGTCTACCTCGCGGTCAAGGCCGGGATCGTGGACCTGGGCGAGCTGACCTCCTACACCCAGCTCGCCGACCACCCCGTCTACGGCCCGAGGATGCGCGAGCACGCCCGGACGCGGTTCGGCGGGCGGCTGTGCGCCGAGTACCCAGGGTTCTGAGCGGTCACCGGGGCATCAGGGCCCGTCGCGGAACCCGTCGGACTCCTCGGCGCGCTCGATCCGGAACTCGGCGCACCAGAACGAGGCGATGTCGTTCCCCGGATCGGTCACCCTGAAGGCGATGCCCTCCAACCCCGCGTCGCCCACGTCGACGATCTGCAGGTCGAGCGGGAACCCGCTCCCCTGGCGGAGCACGAGCTGCGAGACCCCGTCGAAGCGCAGCGCGACGCGCTCGGGCCCACCTGAGCGGGCCTCCACCCGGAGCGACACCCCTTCGCCGTCCTCGGCGACGACGATCCGGCTCATGCGCCAGGCGGCATCGCGGAGCAGCTCGTCGTACTCCTCGATCGCGGAACCCACGGTCGGCGCCCCCTCGGTCTGCCGCGCTGATCGTAGTGCGCGCCCGCCGACCCGTGCGGCGAGCCCGAGCGCCCCGACGACCACCGAGCGCTCACCCGTCCACCCAGGTCCGCACCACGTGCCTGCGCAGCTTCCCCGACCCGGTGCGCGGCAGCGCGGGCACGAACACCACCGCGCGCGGCGCCTTGTACGTGCTCAGCCCGGCGCGCGCCGTGGCCAGCAGCTCCTCCGCCAGCTCCCCGTCGTCCGGCCCGCCATCGCCCGGCCCGCCGCCCGCGCGCACCACGTACGCCCGCAACCAGCTCCGCCCGCCCTCCCGCACCGCGCACACCGCCGCCTCCGCCACCAGCGGGTGCTCGGCCAGCAGCGACTCGACGTCCACCGGGTGCACCTTGATGCCGCCCACGTTCTCGATGTCGTCCGCCCGCCCGGTCACCACCAGGTAGCCGTCCGCGTCGCACGAGGCCAGGTCGCCGGTCGTGTACCAGCCGGGCTCGCGCCCCGGCCCGCCGTCCGGCCGCGCGCCCGCGCTCACCGTCGGCCCGCGCACCTGCAACCGCCCCACCACGTCCGCCCCGACCACCGCGCCCAGCTCGTCCACCACCCGCACCGCGTACGGCGGCAGCGCCCGCCCGACCGTGCCGATCCGGTGCGCGCCCGCCGCGTTGGACGTGAACGCCTGCCCCACCTCGGTCGTGCCGATCCCGTTGAGCAGCCGCTCGCCCAGCAGCGCCCCCAACCTGCGCTCCAGCGACAGCGGCAGCACCTCGCCCGCCGTCACCGCCAGCCGCAGTCCCGCCAGCAGCCCGCACGCGGGTTCGGTGAGCAGCCGCGAGTAGAACGTGGGCACCGAGAACAGCACGCTCACCCGGTGCTCGTCGACGAGCGCGAGCGCCCGCGCGGCCTGCGGCGGCCCCGCCTCCAGCACCGCGCGGCAGCCCGCGAGGAGCGGGTAGAGCAGCGAGTTGCCCAGGCCGTAGGCGAAGTACATCTTCGACACCGAGTGCACGACGTCGTCGGGCGTCAGCCGCAGCACGGGGCCGCCGAACGCGCGCTGGTACACCAGCGGGTCGGCGTGGGCGTGCGGGCACAGCCGCGACGCGCCGGTGGTGCCGGAGGTGAACAGCGCGTAGGCGGGGTGCTCGTCCGGCAGCGCGGCGGCGGGGACCGGGGGAGCGGGGAAGTCCAGGTCGGCCGGGGTGCGCCCGGCCAGTTCGGGCGCGTCCCGTGGGCGGCGCACCACCAGCGCCGCCTCGGCGGCGGTCAGGCAGGCCGCCAGCTCGCCCCGGTGCAGCCGGGGGTTCACCGGCACCGCGACCGCGCCCAACCGCAGCACCGCCAGGAACAGCACCACGAAGTCGACGTCGTCGTCCAGCACCAGCACCACCCGGTCGCCCACCCGCACGCCCAGCGCCGCGAGCGCGGCCGACCGCACGACGGCCCGCGCGTGCACCTCCCCGTGGGTGACCCGCTCGCCGCCGCACTCGAACGCCACCCGCCCCGACCACCCGCGCCCGGAAGCCCGGACGCGCAGCAGCTCGGCCAGGTTGTTGCCGTGCGCGGCGAGCTCCTCGGCGACGGTGGGCCCCGCCGCCACGAGCACCCCGGCTCGCGCCCCCGCCGCGCTCACGCCGTCACCCACGCGAGCCGGGCCGCCAGCACCGGGCCGAGCGCCACGACGTCCGTCAGCGGCACCGGGCCGCCGCGCAGCAGCGCCACGAAGTCCGCCAAAGCCCCGTCCGGCCCGTCGAACGGGGGTTCGGCGGTCAGCTCGCCGCCCTCACCGGTGATCACCACCCGCAGCGATCGCGGCCCGCGCCCCGCCTCCAGCACACCGGGCACCCCGGCCACGCGGACCCGCGCCCGCGTCGGCCCCAGCCCCGCCACCAGCTCGACCGGCCCGCCCAGCGCCCGCTCGGCGGCGTCCAGCACGTCCAGCGCCGGGTCGCCGCCGGGCGCGCGCACCCGCGCCACGAACGACGTCGGCGCCCCGATCCGCCCCTCGGCGACGGCCTTGCCGAGCGCGGCCAGCTCCGGGTGGTGCGCCCACGGCAGCAGCACCGAGCAGCGCGCCTCGGCCGTCCGCGCCCGCCCCAGCAACCCCGCGAGCTCAGCCGGACCACCCACCAGCGGCGCCTCCAGCAGCGCGTGGCTGCCCCGGCGCAGCGCCAGCTCCGCCAGGTCCAGCCGATCGCCCACGACCCCCTCGGCGGGCACCAGCTCCACGGCGTCCCGGTCCTCGCGCAACGCCCACCGCACCCCGTGCTCGCGCGAGCGCCGGGCCAGCTCGCCCGCGTCCCGGTCGGACACCCCGGTGATCCGCACCCCCGGCGTCGCGGCCAGCGCGGCGAGCGAGGCCCGCGCGCCCAGCACCGACACCCGCACGTCCGCCCGCCCGAGCCCGGCCAGCTCCCGGTCGCTGGTGAAGAACCCGGCGCCGGGCCCACCCGCCGCGCCCACGGGCCTCGTGCCCGGTTCCGCCGCGCCGAGTCCCGCGCCGTCACCCGCCGGGCCACCACCGGGGTCCACCACCGGGCCCGCGCCGCCCACCGCCCCGCCCGCACCCCCGCTCGCACCCGCGGGTCCAGCGCTCCCCGCCCCGGTGCCCTCCACCCAGGAGCCCTCCACCCAGGCCCTGGGCGCGTCCAGGTCCCGGTAGTCCTTGCGCACCGGCACCCACGCCAGCTCCGCGGGCCCGTGCCGGGGCCCCTCGGCGAACTCCCGCGCCCACCGCGCCCGCAGCACCCGCGTGTGCCGCTTCCACACCGCCAGCTTGTCGTGCCCGACGTGGTTGAACGTGGTCCCCTCGAAGTGCCGCGCCACCACCGCCCCCACGAACCGCACGCCCCCACCGGCCGCCCGCAGCCGCAGGCACAGGTCCACGTCCTCGCACAGCGGCACCGGGTCGAACGCCTCGTCGAACCCGCCCACCGCCCGGAACGCCGACCGCCGCACCATCAGCGCCGCCGTCGGCGCCCACGTCTGCTCCCGCCGCTCCCGGTGCCGCGCGGACACCGGCTGCCCGCGCCCCACCAGCCCGATCAGCCCGTTCGGCGTCGACCCGCCGCCCGCGCACTGCACCAGCGACAGCTCGCCGGGGTAGCACAGCAGCGGCGACACCGCCGCCAGCCGGGGCTCGCCCGCCAGCTCCGCCGCCAGCACCTCCACGAGCCCGGCGTCGTCCACCAGCACGTCGTTGTCCAGGAACAGCAGGAACTCCCCGCGCGCCGCCCCGGCCCCCGCGTTGCGCCGCTCGGCGCCACCCCGGTCGTCCGGGAAGGACAGCACCACCACCGGCCTCCCCAGCGCCTCGCCGAGCCCGGCGAGCAGCGCGGCGGTGCCGTCGGTGGAGCCGTTGTCCACCACGACCAGCTCCCACTCGCCGGTGGCGCGCGCCAGCGAGGCGACCAACCGGCGGG
The DNA here is from genome assembly GCF_000023245.1 of Actinosynnema mirum DSM 43827. Lineage (GTDB taxonomy): Bacteria > Actinomycetota > Actinomycetes > Mycobacteriales > Pseudonocardiaceae > Actinosynnema > Actinosynnema mirum. The sequence continues at coordinate 4,127,365 of NC_013093.1, read as the reverse complement.
TGTGCTCCACCCGGTCCCTGACGAGCACGACGATCGAGACCAGACCCGAAACCGAACTGGGTTCCACAGCTCGCCCTTCCCGATTCCGACCGCTCGGGGTACAAGGGGGAACCCGACGCGGGTGGTGCTCCGGAACTGTCAGCCGTGCGCCATCCGGTGCGCGAAAGGGGAAAAGCGGGGATTCCGCCGGCGGAGCGGACAGCGCTGATCGCGGTCGAGCTTAGGGCCGGCGCCACAGGCGCACCATCCACCAATCGGCAGACCACGGGAGAATGCGGATGACCGCTCTCGGAACACCGCCCGCGCCACGTGAGCTGACCGCCGGGCGAGAGTTCTCCGGGCCCGTTCGGACGGCGTTGTTCTGCCACGCGGCGGGATTCACCGGTCTGGTACTACGGGCGTGCGCGACGCGCGTGCGGACACCGCTGCGGGTGTTCGCGCCGGACCTGCGCGGCCACGGCGGCGCGCCCCCGCTGCCGCCCGGCGCGGACTGGTCGGTGTTCGCCGACGACGTGCTCGCCACCGCCGCCCGGCTCGGCCCCGGCCCGCTGATCGGGGTCGGCCACTCCCTCGGCGGCACCGCCCTGCTGCTGGCCGAGGCCGCCGCGCCCGGCACGTTCGCCCTGCTCGTCTGCCACGAGCCGATCCTGGTCGACCCCACCCGCGACCCCATCCGCGACCCCATCCGCGACCCCATCCGCGAGACCGACGACTCGTTCGCGCGCTCCGCCGAGCGGCGCCGCGCGGTGTTCCCGTCGAAGGCCGCAGCGCTCGCCCGCTACTCGGCCCGCCCGCCCCTGTCGGAGCTGCACCCGGACGCGCTCGCGGACTACGTCGACTCCGGGTTCACCCCCGAACCCGGCGGCGGCGTCCGCCTGTGCTGTGCGCCACAGGACGAGGCGCGGGTGTACCGGGCTGCGGCATCCTGCCGGTGGCGGGAGGCGCTCGCGCGCGTCGCCTGCCCGGTCGTGCTCCTGCGCGGGGAGAACTCGCCGGTGGTGTCCGCCGAATCGCTCGGCGCGGCCACTTCGGAACTGCGCAGCGCCGCCACGCGCACCATTTCCGGAATGGGTCATCACGGTCCGCTCACGCACCCCGCCGCATTCGCCTCAGCGCTCGACGAGGTGTTCGGATCGGCACTTCCCGACGGCCGCCCGGACCCGCCGGGAAACACGTTCCGCAACGCACCTACCAATGGCGTGGGCCAGGTGGTTGACGAGTATTGACCAAGGTCAACCGGCTCTCCAGGCTCAAGGTTGACCCGACGACCGGGTGAAATGTCTGATCCGAAAACCCTGCTCGGATCGGCCCGGCCGCGGTCAGAAGGAGCGAACGTGCGCCCTGCCAGAACCTCCTTGGCCGTCCTCGCCGCCACCGCCACCGCCGTCGTCGTCGCGGCCACCGCCACCACCGGTGCGGCCACGGCAGCCCCCCGGTTGGCCGCCCTGGTCTCACCGAAGACCGGCGGCGCCGTCCAGCCCGTCAAGGACTCCTACGTCGTCCTGCTCAAGGACGGCGCCGCCGAGGCCCGCACCCTGTCGGCGGCCGAGGGCATCACGCCGAAGCACGTGTGGAACGAGGCGGTCAAGGGCTTCTCCGCCACGCTGAGCCCCGACCAGCTCGCCGAGGTGCGCCGCAACCCGGCCGTCGCCCTGGTCGAGCAGGACGTCATGGTCACCGACCTGCTCGACGCCACCCAGGCCAACCCGCCCTCGTACGGCATCGACCGGATCGACCAGGTCAGCCTGCCGCTCTCCAACAGCTACACCTACAACTCCACCGGCGCCGGCGTGCACGCCTACGTCATCGACACCGGCATCACCACCACGCACGCCGACTTCGGCGGCCGGGCCACCTTCGACTACAACGCCATCGACACCAACAACACCGACTGCTACGGCCACGGCACGCACGTGGCGGGCACCGTCGGCTCGGCCACCTACGGCGTCGCCAAGGGGGTGCGGCTGCACGCGGTGAAGATGATGAACTGCTCCGGCGGCGCCACCACCACGGCGGCGGTCAACGCCATCAACTGGGTCACCGCGAACGCCCAGCGCCCGGCGGTGGCCAACACCTCCTGGAACTTCACCGCCTCCGCCGCGCTGGAGACCGCGATCCGCAGCATGATCTCCTCCGGGGTGTTCCTGGCGACGTCGGCGGGCAACACCGCCGCCAACTCGTGCGACCGCCTGCCCCGCAAGGTCGAGACGGCCACGGTCGTCGCGTCCTCGGACAGCGCGGACGCCCGCTCCACCTTCTCCAGCACGGGCGCGTGCGTGGACCTGTACGCGCCGGGCACCTCGATCCGCTCCACGCTGAACACCGGCGGCAACGGCCTGATGAGCGGCACCTCCATGGCGACCCCGCACGTGGCGGGCGTGGCGGCGCTGTACAAGGCGACCTACGGCGACGCGCCGTCGGCGACGGTGCACGACTGGCTGAACAGCAAGGCCACCCCGAACAAGATCACCGGCGGGGCGACCGGCGGCACGGCCAACCGGCTGCTGAACACCGCCGGGCTCTGAGCACGCGCCAGTGCTGAGCGAGTCCGGAGCGCCGACCCGCCGATGACGGCGGGGCGCGCCGGGGGCGACGCCGCCGGGACCTCCTGGACCCGGCGGCGTCGCCGTGCCCGTGCCTGGTCCCGGTGCGCGACTCCCGTGCCCGGTCCCGGTGCGCTGCCGCCGCGAGCCGCCGCCGATCATGGCGGGACGGGGCTGAGGGGGAAGTCGTGGGGGAGTGGCCGGTGCTCGACCGCTCGGGCGCGGTGCCCACCACCACGCGCGGGTCCGCGCTGGTCGCCGGGCGCTGGAGGGCCCGCGCCCCACGGGATCGTGAGACGCGGGCCCGGTCCGCCGACGCGGGTGGGAGACCGCCGCCTGGCCCACCACCCGCCTCACCGCCGCGCTAGGCGGTCGGTTCCTGAGCGGGAGGCTGAACCACGGAGGGCTGTCCCACCGGAGGCTGTCCCACCGGCGGTTGGGGCGCGGGCCTGCTCGGCTCCTGCGCCAGCGCCACCAGCTCGGCCAGCACCGCGGGCGTCAGCTGGCTGCGCAGCACCTGCGCCTGCCGCCGCGCGCTCAGCCCCTCCTTGTTGGTGCGCAACGAGGCCAGCAGGTTGGCCTCCTCCTCGGTGAGCCCCTCCGAGTGCGCGTCGAGCTTGACCTCCACCCGCCGCGCGGTCGCCTCGGCGCCCTGCGCGCTCCACATGCCCTGGATGGTGTTGTTGATCAGCGACCGGTCGGGCTGGCCGTCGCCGTCGGTGTCGTACCGGCGCTGCTCCATCTCGTTGACCACCGCGGAGGCGATCTCCTGCGCACTGGGCATGTTGTCCCCTTCGAGTAGGTCCTGGAGCTCCTGGCGGGTGCCCCGGTAGGCGTTGCCGTCGATTCGCCCGTTCGGGTAGTTGGCGACGGCCAGCGACGAGGTGAACTGGGCGATCTCGGTGCGCAGCCCGCCGAAGCTGGGCCAGTACTCGTCGCCGAGCGCGAACTGCTCCTTGCGGCGCACCACGTTGTCCGGGTACCGCGAGTGCCACAGCGGGGGCAGTCCCGACAGGTCCGGCGAGCCCATGCGGCCCGACCAGTACCACTGCGGCAGGTAGATCAGCGGCGACCCGTACCCGGAGGCGCGGGCCTGGTCGACGAGGCCCCGGATGGCCCCGAGCGAGCCCGCGCCGTCCTCGATGTCGAGCAGCAGCGGCACGTCGGTGCCGACCACCGCCCGCACGTTCCCGAGCTGCCCGCCCACGTCGTCGCCGCGCATGTAGTGGTAGGCGGCGACGAGCATCCCGGCGGACCGGGCGCGGGCGAGCTGGTCGTGGTAGTTCGGTGAACGCCAGGTGGAGCCCTCGGTGGCCTTGATGAAGGCGAAGTCGAAGCCCTCGGAACGCGCGGCGGCGAAGTCGAAACCCGGTTGGTATGCGGATACGTCGACTCCGTAGATCACGGGCGACCTCCTCGTGGGGTCGGTGGCAGGGGACGCGCTTCTTGGTCGGATACGTACCCGGAGGGCCGAACGGATCAACAGCGGAAGGCTCCAACGGCCGCGCCCGATCAGGTGCGAATGGTTTTGAGACGGGTGCGCGGGGAGCTCAGCGGGCAGGGCGGGCAGGTCGCTGGAGGTGGTGTGCCGTCGGAGGGCCCGCAGGCGGGCAGTAGGGTCCCCGGCGTCGCGCGGATTTCCGCGTGAACCGGAATTTTCCTGGGGTGGTGCGGTGGAATCCCTGCGCGAAGCGGTGCCCGACGACGTCCCGGCGCTGCGCGCCTTCGCGGAGGACTGCGTCCGCCCGCACTACGCGTCGCTCATCGGCGTGGAGGCGGCGGCCGGTCAGGTCCGCGCGTGGTGGAACGAGAAGCGGCTCGGCTCGGCGATCGCGGACGGCCTGGTGGTGGTCGCGGTCGACGGCGACCGGGTGGTCGGCGTGGCCCAGCGCGGGCGCAGCGGTGAGGACCACGCGGTGTACAAGCTCTACGCGCTCCCGGAGTTCCGGGGGCGGGGCCTCGGCGTGCGGCTGCTGGCGGCGCTGACCGAGGCGCTGCCGGACGACGCGCGGTGGCTGCACGTGGAGCACTTCGAGGCGAACGGCCGCGCGGGCGCGTTCTACGAGCGCGAGGGGTTCGCGGTGCGCAAGGTGGAGCCGAGCCGCGACGGCGACCCGGCGCTGGCCGTCGTGTGGCGGGCGCGCGAGATCGCGCGGGGCTAGTCGTGCGCGGCTAGTCGATCTGGTCCGGCTCGGCCTGGTCCGCCTCGGCCTGGCGCGGGCGGCGCAGGTTCCACAGCGGGAGCGCGTGCAGCGCGGTGAGCACGCGCTCCTCCAGCCCCACCGCCTGGGCCCGGTCGGCGGTGACCGACCAGCACACCCACAGCCCGGCCTCCCGCAGCGCCAGCGCCGCCCAGCCCTTCGCGGTCAACCGGGTCCCGGCGCGCAGGGCGGTCAGGCGCTCCACGAGGAAGCCCTCGTCGGCGAGCGCGCGGTCCAGCACGGCTCGGCCCAGGCCGGAGACCGCGGCCTTGCCCGTCGTGTAGGCGGTCATCCGGCCGCGCAGCCCCGCCCCGCGCCGGTCCCCGGCCATGCCCGCGTAGACCGGCCCGGTCGCGTCGGCCACCAGGTACGCGCCCGGCCGCCGGGGGGCGGCGGCGGGCAGCGCGTCGAACGCCGTCCAGTCCGACCAGGTGGCCAGCGCGGCCACCGCGCCGGGCAGCCGCGGCGCCGTTCTCAGATCTTCCATGACCGTCCACGGTGGACCACGCGGGCGCGCGTCCCTCCGAAGAACTGCGGAACTCCCCGGATCGTGGGGAAACCCCCTACGCCGAAGCCTGCTCCCGTCGCTCCACGAGCGCCGACACCCCGACCACCGCCAGCCCGGCCACGCTCAGCGCCACCCCCACCCAGGCGGTGGACACCAGCCCCCACCCGGCCGCGATCGCCAGACCGCCCAGCCACGCCCCGGCCCCGTTGGCCACGTTCAGCGCCGAGTGGTTCGACGACGCCGCCAGCGACGGCGCGTCCGGTGAGGCGTCCATCAGCCGCACCTGGAGCGCGGACGCCAGCACCTGCGAGACGAACCCGATCAGGAACACCAGCGCGATCGCCGCCACCGGCGAGGACGCCAGCAGCCCGAACAGCACCAGCACCACCACCATCACCGCCATCGACCCGAGCACGCTGCCCGCCACCGACCGGTCGATGAACCGCCCGCCGAACGTCGCGCCGATCGTCATGCCCAGGCCGAACACGGCCAGCACCCACGGCACCGCCGACTCGGCCAGCCCGGTCACCTCGGTCGTGATGGGCGAGATGTACGAGTACACCGCGAACATCCCGCCGAACCCGACCATGCCGGTGGCCAGCGCCAGCCACACCGGCAGCCGCCGGAACGCGCGCAGCTCCGCCGCCACGCTCGCGTCGCGCGGCGCGGCCACCCTGGGCAGGGAGCGGGCCAGCGCGAGCGCCGTCACGACCTCGATCGCCGCCACCGCCAGGTAGGCCGAGCGCCACCCGATCTGCTGCCCGGCGGCCGTCGCGGCGGGCACGCCCACCAGGTTCGCCACGGTCAGCCCGACCATCACGCGCGCCACGGCGGTGCCGCGCCGGTGCGCGGGCACGAGCGCGGCGGCGACGACGGCGGAGATGCCGAAGTACGCCCCGTGCGGCAGCCCGGCGATGAACCTGGCGGCCAGCAGCGACCCGGTGTCCCACGCGACGGCGGACAGCCCGTTGCCGACCGCCAGCGCCACGGTCAGCGCGATCAGCAGCCCCTTGCGCGGCAGCCGCGCGGCCAGCCCGGCGATCAGCGGGGCGCCCACGACCACGCCGAGCGCGTACAGCGTGATCGCGTACCCGGCGGCGGGGATGGAGATGCCGAACGTCTCGGCGACCTGGGGGAGCAGGCCCATCGTCGCGAACTCGGTGGTGCCGATGCCGAAACCGCCGAGGGCGAGCGCGGTCATCGCGGCTCCGGACCCTCGGGCGGGCGTGGTCTGCGCGGGCGCGGTGACCGTCATGGGGCTGGGTTCTCCAGGGGAAGTGGGCCCGAGTCGGCGCTGACCGGCGACCAGTTGTTCGTTGGGGGTTGAAACGATTTTAGCTGTGAGGATCATCCCACCTGTGCATGTCGATTGTCACAGGCTTCGGGAAGCCGTTGTCCGCCTAGGGGATTTGTCCGGTTCGTTGGTGATCTGGGCGATTCGGTCCACCACGCGAACCACCACGCGAACCACCACGCCGCGAGCCCGACGCCGAGCGCTTCGCCCGCTCGCTACTACCTTGACGGGCGTCCCACCGTCCCCTCACCCGCGCGCGCGGAGTGCCCCGAGATGCTCGAACACCGGAACGACGAGTTCCTCAACTTCCGGCACTTCGCCTGGCCCGACTCCGGGGGCCACGCCTACCGGTGGGTCCACGTCGGCTGGTTCACCCTGACCGCCCCCGACGCGGGCGACCACGAGGTCCTGGAGGCGCTGGTCGCGCACGAGCGGTTCCGCAACGCCCACGCGGGCGGCGGCGTGGAACCCCATGGCACCCGGCACGGCCCGTACTGGCTGGAGAACGTCACAGCCGCCTCCTACGAGCCGACGACCACCACCGCCGCGCTCGACGTGCTGACCGCGTGGGCGACCCGGTACGACCCGCTCCCCGACGCGCTCGCCCAGGCGCTGGCGTCGCCGCACGAGCGCGTGCTCCCCCCCCCCCCCCCCCCGACGGCCACCGCGCACCACCTCCGCGACCTGGGGCAGGGGGGCCACGACTGGGGCGGCGTGCACGACGAATTCCACGAGTTCGTCAGCGTCGACCGCGTCACGGCGACGGTGGCGCTCATGGTCTCCGCCGACGACTGACGCCGGGGGGGACGCACGGGAACCGCCGCCGCGCACCGCAGAAGTCGGGTGTGCCGGGCCGCGCGGTGTGGGTGACTGGACGCCCCGCACCCACCCCCGGAGGCACCCCGTGGAACGCGCCAACGCCGATCCCGCCGTCGTCGCGGCCAAGCACGCCCGCCTCGGCGAGCCGCACGTCGCCCCGCTGGTGGCGCTCGCCGACCGGATCGCCGCCGCAGAGGGCCTGCCCGCGGGCGCGGTCCCGTACCCCGACCCGGACTTCGGCGGGGTGCGCGCCCGCGCCCTGGTCCTGCTGGACAACCCCGGCCCGAGGGCGAAGGCGGGCACCGGCGGGTCCGGCCTGCTCAGCGTCGAGAACGACGATCCCACGGCCGCCCGCGCCCACGCCGCCTACTCCTACCTGGGCGTCGACCTCGGTCAGTGCCTGCACTGGAACGCCTGCCCGTTCCCCACGGTCAAGGACAACTCCACGGCGGGGGAGCGGGCCAGGGCGGCGCGCTGGACCGGTGAGCTGCTGCGCCTGCTGCCCGCGCTGGAGGTGGTGGTGCTGCTGGGCCGCGCCGCCGAGGACGGCTGGTCCAGGGTGCGCCCGCGCCGCCCCGACCTGGTGGTGCTCTCCGGTCCGCACCCGTCGAACCGGGGCATCAACGCCGTCGCGGGCAACGCCCAGCTGTTCGGCGCCACCATGCGCGGCCTGGCCGAGCGCCTGGCGGAACCGCCGCGCGCCACCGGCTGACCTCACCCGCCCGAGGCCCGCGCCTCGGCCTCGCCCCGCGCCGACCCGGTCCGCCGGGCCAGCTCCAGCGCCTCGGCCGCCCGCGCCGCCCCCTCGGCCGCGTCGCCGAGCGCGTGGTGCGCGGCGGCGAGCCCGAGCAGCGCCTCCAGCTCCCACACCACCAGCCCCTGCGGCCTGCTCACCGCCACCGCGCCCGCGAACGCCTCCCGCGCCCCCGCGTGGTCCCCGGTCGCGGCCCGCACCCGTCCCAGCGCCACGAGCGCCGCCGCCTCGCCGTCCGCGTCCCCGACCCGCCGGGCGTCGGCCAGCCCCGCCGCGCACACCGCCGGCGCGTCGACGCCGTGCCCGCGCGCGACCAGGAACCCGGCCACCGCGCACCCCAGCCTCCAGCTGTCCGGCGCGCCCGCCACGAGCGCCGCCGCGACCAGGTTCTCCCGCTCCGCCGCGAACCACCGCCCGGCCAGCTCGGCGTCCGCGAACCGGGGGAGCGCGGCGGTCCGCTCGGGGAAGCGCGGCCGGGGGACGAGCGGTGCGACCACGTCGGCCGCCCGTCCCGCCGCGTCCCGGTAGAACCGGACCAGCCGCCCCAACGCCGCCCGCCCCGTCCCCTCGACCTGCTCGACCTGCTCGGCCGCGTGCGCGCGCACCAGGTCGTGGAACCGGTACCGGCCGGGGGAGGGGCGCTCCAGGAGCCCGGCGGTGGCGAGCAGTTCGAGCCGCGCCAGCGCGCCGTCCCTGGTCCCGCCCACCAGCGCCGCCGCCGCGCTGGGCGTGAAGTCCGGTCCCGGCGCGAGCGACAGCAGCCGGAGCGCCTCCCACGCGCCCGCGCCCACCGCCGCCTCGGCCCGCGCCAGCACGTCGGTCACGGGGGAGCGCACCTCGGGCTCGAACCACCCCTGACCGCCGGGCGTCGGGACCCCGCCGAGCGCGGCCCCGGCCACCCGCAGCGCCAGCGGCACCCCGCCGCACAACCCGATCAGCCCGGCGGCGTCCGCGACCACCCCGCCCGCCACCGCGGTGAGCACCGCCCCGGCCCCGCGCTCGTCCAGCGGCCCGAGCCGGAAGCCGCGCACGGGCAAGTCCGGCAGGTCGTCCCGGCAGGTCGCGAGCACCGGCACCCCCTCGGCCAGCACCGGCCGCACCCGCGCGCTCCCGGTGACCCCGTCCAGCACCACCAGCACCCGCCGCCGCGCCCCGCCCAACGCCCGCAGCCGCGGGCCGGGGGAGCCCTCGCGCGGTCCGACCCGTACCACCCCGTCGGGAAAGTGCTCCCGCACCACCTCGACCACCCGCTCGACGAGCGCGCTCTTCCCGATCCCCGCGCCCCCCGACACCACCACCGACCCGCCGTCCAGCACCAGCCGGGCCAGCTCCCGCACCTCGTCGTCCCGCCCGGCGAACACCTCGCGCAACGCCACGTCCCAGAGCGCCCCCACGTCCCCGACGGCCAGCACGTGCCCCCCGTCGACGCTCCGCAGGAGCTCCCCGCCCACCACGTCCCGAAGCCCCGCCACCGCGCCGGGGACGTCCCCGGAGGGCAGCCGCGCGGCCACCTCCACGTCGGGGACGACCCGGTTCGCCTTGAGCAGCAACGCCACCAGCACCGCCCGCTGCTCGGCCGACAACGCCACCACAGCGCTGATGCTAGGGCGACCGGAACCCCGGCGGGCCGCGTGTTGCGCGCACCGCGGGGTCGGCCGGACGGGTCAGCGGCGAGGGCTGCTCGCGCAGGTCAGGCGCGGCGAAGTGGCCCGCCCGCCGCGGTGCCGGGGCCCGCTGCCAGGCCGGGGGAGGGGAGACCCCGACCTCTGGGAATTATTCGGAATAATTCCTTCAGTGTTGACTGAACCCAGCCCTCGGCAGCGCACGGGCCGAGCCAGAGCGGCCTCGACCACACAGCGGACCCCGGACTCGGCGAGGAAAGGCGAAGACCGGCCGGTCACGACTCGCCCGCCACGTCCCGGTTCGGCTTCCGCCGCACCAGCAGCGTCACCCCGATCCCGGTCCCCGCCGCCCACGCCCCGCGCCTGCCGGAGAACTCCCGCGCCTTCCCGACGTGCGCGGGCCCGAAGCGCCTCGGGAACCTCCGCCCGGCCCGGTCGAACAGCCTCGGCCCGCCGCGCCTGCCGATCGCGTACCCGACGCTGTCGCCGACGATCGCCCCGCCGGTCGCGGCCACCGCGATCCACAGAGGGCTCAGCTCGTCGTGCTGCGAGGACATCAGGGCCGCCGTCACGAGCACGATCTCGCCCGGCAGCGGGACCCCCACGCTCTCCACGCCGATGACCAGCCCGACCACCGGGTAGACCAGCAGCGGCGGGATCGTCTCCGAGCAGCTGCTCCACGCTCACCGGCGCACCTCCCTCACCCGACAAGCCTGCGTGGGCGACGATCGGCCACCCCGGACCGTCCGAGAGGGGCCCGCGCGGCGCGAGCCCCTCTCGGACGGGTGACAGATCAGCAGGTGCCAGGTCGGCGAGCGGCAGGTCGGCGGGAGGTCAGCGGGAGGTGAAGCGCACCCCGTGCTCGGCCAGGTACCCGAGCCAGCGGCGCGCGGCCTCCGGGTCGGTGGTCGCGGTGTGCGTCCCGGCGGCCGTGCGGCCCTCCAGGACGTCGAGCACGCCGCGCGCCAGGGTCGTGGACACGGTGCGGGCCATCGCGCTGTCGGTGTCGTCGCCGACCACGTCGAGCACGTGCTCCCCGCGCCACTCCCGCCCGTCGTCGGCCCGCACCTCAAGCGCCACGGCCAGCACCACCCGGTCCCGGTCGGCCGGGGTGGTGGGGTAGCGCTCGGCCAGCTCGTTCGCCAGCGCGGTCAGCCGGGCGTCGTCGGCGGCGCGCAGCTCGGCGAACACCGGCTCCCACGCCGCGCTCCAGCCGCTGTTGCGGATCGTGCCCCGGATGAACACCTCGGGCCGCCACGCGTCGGGCACGCCGTACGCGCGCACGTACGGCACGCTGTCCCGGTTGGGGTAGACCTCGAACTCCTCGCCGCCCAGCACGTGCGGCCGAACCGCCTCCCACGGCCGCTCGGCCACCCGCTCGACGCCGCCCTCGACGTACCGGGCGCGGCCGAGCAGGGCGGTCAGGACGCTGCGCGGGGCCCAGCTGAAGCGGTAGCGGAACTCGTTGGGCACGGCGGGCAGGCCGCCGCAGTACGAGGTGAACGTGATCGACGCGGGGGTGTCGGCGCCCAGCTCGGCGGCGGCGCGGTCGAGCAGGTCGTGGGCGAGCAGGTGGTCGGAGCCGGGGTCGAGCCCGGCCTCGGTGAGCACGACCAGGCCGCGCGAGGCGGCGTCGGCGGCGAGCTCGGCGACCTCGGGGGAGAGGTAGCTGGAGCTGGCGAAGTGGGCGCCGTTGTCCAGGCAGACGCGCAGCACGGCGGGGTGCTCGGGCGCGGGCAGCATGGACACCACGACGTCGCCGGGCCCGACCTCGGCGGCGAGCGCCTCGGTGCTGTACGCGCGGGTCCGCACCTCGCCGGTGAGGCCGAGTTCGGCGACGCGCTGGTCGGCGCGGGCGGTGGTGCGGCCCCAGACGAGGACCTCGCGGGCGGCGCGGGCGAGCTGGCGCAGGCCGTCGCCGGTGGACAGGCCGACGCCGATCCAGTGGACCCGGCCGGATGCGGGGGTGGCGTGCTCAGGCATGGTCGGCCTCCAGTGCGGCGACGGTGGTGTGGAAGCGCTCCGCGCAGCGCCGCCACGGACCGGAGTCCAGGTCGAGCAGGTGGGGGAGCAGGTCTCGGGAGAAGTCGGCGCTGGACTCGGCGGCCAGCAGCGAGGGCAGGTTGTCGATGGCGATCAGGTCCAGGGGGCGCTCGCCGCCGCGCAGGCGCAGCACGGGCTCGTCCCAGGTGGTGACCTCGTCGTACACGGGCAGCAGGTTGTACGGGCCGCCCGCGTCGCAGCTGACGTCGCCGATGCCGCGCAGGGCGCGGGGCGCGTCCAGGTCCTCGGGGCGCAGGAGCGGTTCGGCGGGGCCGGTGGCGAGGACGGCGTTGACGAGCAGGTCGTGCCGGAGCAGCGCGGCCCGGTCCAGGTTCCGGGTCTCGGGCAGGTCCCACCCGGTGACCTCGACCCCGGCGACGGCGAGCGCGTCACGCGCCCCGCGCCCGCAGCGCCCGAGGGCCCCGACGACCAGCGCGGTGGTTTTCTGTCCGTCGTGCGCGCGCAGGGCGGCGTCCAGCCCGGCGCGCCCGGTGGGCCGCAGCGGCGTCGGCAGCGCGCCCCGGTCGTTGAGGACGGTGAGGGCCGCGCCCAGGTACCCGGCCCAGTAGCCGAAGGCGGTGAGCCTGCGCCCGTCGTCGTCGGTGAGGTACTCCAGGTCCAGCAGCGCGCCACCACCGGCCGTGAACCGGCCGAGCAGCTCCCGCGCGCCGGGCTGCCCCTTGTAGGCGTGCCCGAAGAACACGTGCCGGTGCGGCAGGCGTTCCGGCAGGTCGGGCAGTTCCTTGAGCCCGACCACCACCACGTCCGGGGGCGCGTCGACCCACCCACCGGCCTCGACGACGCGGCAGCCCGCGGCGGCGTAGTCGGCGGTGGGGAAGACCCGCCGCGGCGAGTCCTCGACGGTGACCTCGGTCCCGGCGTCGACCAGGGTCTTCGCGTCGGCGGGGGTGATCGGGGCGCGCTGCTCGGTCGACCGGACCTCGCTGCGCAACCACAGGCGCGTCGTCACCGGTTCTGGGTACAAGACCGGTGCTGAGCGCGTCAAATCCGCGCTGTTCCCTCGAAGTGCGGTTCTTGCTGATCCGGCTGTCGGTGCGAATGGCGAGGCGGGGTCGGCGATCGATGACGGGGAGGGATGTCCGCGAGCGTCACTGGGTGCAACGTCGGCGCGAGCCCGATCCACTACTACTACCCGCCGGGTGGTGGTCGGTTCACCATGTTCTACTCCGGCAACTGCGGTACCAACTGGATCCAGTGGGACGGTCCGAACGTCTGCACGTGGAAGCGCGTCCAGTCCGCGTACGGCAGCTGGACCAGGTGGGAGCTGGATCACGCAACCTGGTCGTACTCGATGCAGATCTACGCTCCCGGAACCACCACGGTGGACGTCGAGTGGGCGGTGGGCAGCAGTGGCTACGGCGGCGGCACCTGCGACGGCGGCACCTGCGACGGCGGTGCCTGGGACTACGCCCACGACGTCGGCAAGCACGGCTGGTACACCGTATGACAGGCGGGCTCCTGGAGGCGGGTTGTCCGGTATGAGCCCGGCCTTCAGGAGCCCGGTCACGTGCTCACCCCGCCGAAGGCAACCGCCCGTCGCACAGCGGGTCCGTGGCCCCCTGCGGGACCTTCGCGGGCAGCAGCCAGTCGAGCGCCGGGTGCTCCACCAGCCACCCGTGCACGGTCACCGAGCTGCTCGGGATGCGCTGCTCCCCAGGGCACAGCACCTTCGACTCGACGTGGTCGTTGCGGATGAACTGCACGTCCCCCCGCGCGTCCAGCACGGTCGTCGCCGTGTCGTCCACGGTGACCACGTTGCCCAGCACCACCGCCGTGCGCCCGCGCGCCTCGGGTTCCAGCAGCAGCGCCACGGACGGCAGCACCGGCGCGCGCAGGAACAGGGCCAGCAGCAGGAACGGCGTCCCCAGCGCCCCCACCAGGGCCAGGGCGTGCGCGGTCGTGGGCCCGGACCTCGGGGGGAGGGGGCCGGTGAGCAGCGGGGCGAGCAGGGGTGGCACGAGCAGGCAGGCCACGAGCGGGAAGTCGCCCGTCGCCGCCGCGTCGAAGGCCGCCGGGGTGAGCAGCGCCAGCTCGGTCACGCCGACCGCCACGGGCAGCAGGAAGCACACCGGCCACACCAGGTCGGTCCGTCCGCGCAGCCGCACGCGCAGGCCCGCGATCGCGCACAGCAGCATCAGCGCCAGCGGCAGGAACCGCACCTGCCACACCAGCAGCGCCCACAGCCCGGCCAGCGCCACCACCGGGCCGGGGACGCGCTCGGCGGCGATCTCCAGCCTCGACCGGGTGGGCCTTCCGCCGCTGACCAGGGAGAGCAGGCCCAGCGCGTGCGCGACCAGGACGATCGCGGGCGGCACCTCCAGCAGGCTGAACACCAGCGAGGTCGCCAGCTCCACCGGGTGCACGTTCTGCACCAGCAGCAGCATGGTGTTGAGGTCCTTGCCGCTCAGGTGCCAGAGCTTGAGCACGAGCAGCACGATCGGGAAGGCGGGCACCAGCGCGAGCGTCCACTGGGACGCGTCGCGCTGGGCGTCGGCGGTGGGCCGGGTGGCGGCCTCGGCGGTGAGGGCGGCGTCCGACGCCGCGCCGGGGTCGGCGCTCATCCGGTCAGCAGTCCGGGACGGTGGACGGCCAGGTGCGCACGTCGACGTCCTCCGCCTCGGGCTGCCGGTCCAGCGGCAGCGCCTCGCCGGGGTTGTGCTCCAGCATCGGCCGCAGGTGCCGCTCGAACGCCTCCTCCCACCGCTGGTCGGCCGGGTCGCAGGCGGAGCGGCGCAGCGACAGGTTCACCAGGGTCAGCAGGGCCGCGTTGTCCCCGGTGTTGACCGCCCACAGCTCGGGCGTCTCCAGCGCGATGTCGTGGTGCGCCAGCTCGTCCGGGTGCGCGGAGACGAACCCGGCGAGGATGACCGCGTCCGTGGTGACCGCCTCCACCTCGCCCGCGAGCAGCCGGTCCACGCAGTCGCTGATGTTGTTGCTGTTGTCCATGTCGGCCCCGGCCGCGCTCACCGCGTCGGTGGAGGTCGAGGTGCTGAGCGTGCACACCTTCTTCCCGCGCAGCTGGGCGGCCTCGCGGATCGGCTCGTGGTCCTCGCGGGTGATGACGGACTGCTCGGTCTCCAGGTACGGGGAGGAGAAGGCGACGCCGCGCATCCCCTCGCGCCGGTCGGTGATGCTGTAGGTGGCGATCACCAGGTCGACCAGCACGCCGTTCGCGCCGCGCATCCGGCTGCGGTCCTCGTTCTGGATCTCCACGAAGCGCACGTCCGACGCCTGGAACCCCAGGTCGGCGGCGATCATGCGGGCGATGTCGACGTCGAAGCCGGAGTACGCGCCGGTGGCCGGGTCGCGCAGCCCGATGCCGGGCATGTCGGTCTTGATGCCGACGACCAGCTCCTGCTTGCCCTTCAGGCCGGCCTGCTGCTTGAGGTCGTCCACGGTGGGCGCCTCCCGGTACCACCAGTACCCGCCCGCCAGCGGCACGGCGACGGCCAGCAGGAGCGCGGCCAGCCGCCAGCGGCGTAACCGGGTCGTGCGTCGCCCGCTCGGCTCCCCGTCGCGGTCCGCGTCGGTGGTGCGCTCACCCTCTGCCATTGGGGGATTCTCGCCGACCCCTACCCGCGGCGCACCGGGTTTGCGCGCGTCACCGGTGGTGCGATCGGGTGATGGTGGGGCAGTGGCGCGGTCAGAAGCGGTCCCAGCGCTGGTTCTGCTGCCCGTTGCAGCGCCACAGGATCACCGGGGTGCCGTTGTCGACGCCGGAGCCGAGGGCGTCCAGGCAGTGCCCGGATCCGACGAGCTGCCCGTCGCCCGCGAGGGCCCACCGCTGGTCGGCGTCGCCGTCGCAGGCCGCGAGCAGCACGGGCAGCTCGGGCGCGACGGCCTGCAGGCACCGCTCGCCGAGCCGGATCTCGCCGGTGGTGGCGGTGGTGAACCGCTGCCCGGCGACGTCGCGGCAGTCCCACAGCCGCACGGACGTCGCGGCGCCCACCGAGGCCGCCGCGACGTCGCCGGGGCCGTCCGCGCCGTCCAGGCACAGCCCCGACCCGGCGCCCACCAGGCTCCCGGCGCGCGGCGCGCCCGCCCCGGCCAGCGCGGCGACCAGCGGCGGGTACCAGCGCCGGGCCAGCTTCCGCTCGCCCGCCGGGCTCGGGTGCACCCCGTCGTGGGTGTCGACGGCCGGGTCGAAACCGGTCCACTGGTCGACGACCGTGACGGGGGAGCGCGGTGTGCCGTGCGCCCGCGCCCAGCCGGGGATCGCCGCGTTCAGCTCCGCCACCCGCGCGGGGCAGTCCGGGCAGGTCGGGGGAGCGAGCGGGATGAGCTGGGCGATCAGCAGCCTCACCGCCGGGTTGGCGCGCCGCATCTGCCCGAGCAGCTCGGTGTAGGCGGCGAGCACGGCCGGGGCGCTCTCGCCCGCGAGGACGTCGTTGGTGCCCAGGTGCATGAGCACCACGTCCGGCCGGGCGCGGGTGAGCCAGCCGGGGAGCCGGTTCTCCAGCACGATCCCGGCGGCCCGGAACCCGCCGTGCCCCTCGTGCGCGGGGGAGGGGGCGCCACCGCAGTCGGTGGCGGGCTGGGTGCCGACGAAGTCGACGTCGGCGTGCCCGGTGCCGTCCAGCTCGCCCGCGAGCAGCGCGCGCCAGCAGCCTGGGCTTCCGGTGATGGAGTCGCCGAGGGCCATGACCCTGGGGTGGGTCGCCGCGGGGGAGACGAGCATCAGCAGCGCGGACACGAGCGGGGTGACCAGGCCCGCGCACACGGCGCGCAACCTCCGGCACGGACCCACGGTTTCCTCCCGGACGGCGCGGTGTGGGGGCGGCGCGGGATCCGCGCCGCGCCCAGTGCACCACGCTCGTGCGCCCGCGGCCTTCTAGCAGGCCAGAGGTGCACTCCCGAAGGCGACATCGTCATACCAAAGGGTGTCGCCGCCGTCGCCGTAGCTCTCCCAGCCCAGCCGCACGTCCACCGTGTTGGGCCGCCAGTTGGCGCGGGCGAGCCACTGCTGGTCGATGTCGGGCGTGGGGGCGCCGTCGACCTGCAGGCCGGGGACGGCGACCCCGTCGACGCTGGTGCTGAGCCTGCCGCTCGTGCCGTCGAGGGTGAACTGCACGCAGGTCCAGCGGCCGGTGGGCAGCGGGATGCTCTGCGCGACGCCCTGGGGGCTCTGCGCGGGCAGGGTGGCGTCGTCGGACTCGCGGTTCCACTGCAGCGCGCCGTTCTGGCCGCCCATGCGCAGGTCCTTGCCGCCGTCGGCGGAGTCCTTGAGCGCCATGAACGTCACGTGCGCGGCGGGCAGCGCGGTGGTGTGCCGGACGTGGAACCGGCCGTGCACGACCGGTCCGCTCACGCTGGCGCCGAAGAAGATGTGGTTGCAGTAGCCGACGCCGCCGTTGACCCGGACCGACTTGGAGCCGCTGCGCGCGACGGAGCTGTCGACGGTGACCGTGCCGGTGCCGGTGCAGTTGGCCGCGCCGACGCTCCACTTGCCGGAGGGGGTGGTCCCGGTCTGGGACTCGAAGTCGTCGCACAGGGTCGCGGTGCCGCAGCCGGTGGGCTGCTGCGGGGTGGTGGTCGTGGTCGGCGGCGTGGTGGTCGGCGGGGTGGTGGTGCTGGTGGGCGGGGTGTCGCCGTTGCAGGGGGTGCCGTTGAGGGCGAAGTCGGTGGGGGCGGCGCTGGTCCCGGAGTAGGCGCCCTGGAACCCGAAGCGGGCGGTCGCGCCGGTGCCGAGCTGGCCGTTCCAGCCGACGTCGCGGGCGGTGACCTTGGCGCCGGTCTGGGTGACCTGGGCGTTCCAGGCCGAGGTGACGGTCTGGTTGCCCGCCCAGGTCCAGGTCAGCGTCCAGGTGGTGACGGGCGCGGCGCGGTTGGTGACCGCGACCTCGGTGGTGAAGCCGGTGGCCCACTGGTTGGGCGTGTAGTCGACGGCGCAGGCGGGCGCGGCGACGGCGGTGCCGCCGCCTCCACCGCCGCCGAGCACGACCAACCCGGTGACCGCGACCAGGGCCGCGGCGAGCGCCGCGAGCCGGAACGGGGTGCGCATGAGACAACTCCTTTGTCGTCCACGGTTTCTGGGAGCGCTCCCAGAAGGTCGACCGTAACGACGCCCACCACCGCCCGACAGCGTCCGACCGGGTCACGCGTCGACGCTCACGCGTCCGCGTAGAAGTCCACCGGGGTCCCGTCCGCCAGGTGCACCACGGTGATCCAGTAGTCGTGGAGCAGGTGGCTGCCCTTCTCCAGCTCGCTCAGGTGCAGCTCGAAGTCCCCGCTGAGGTACACCCGCAGCGACACCGCCCGGAACGCCGCGATGAACGGCTCCCGCTCCTCCGGCCCGCCCACGATCCCCGTGCTCACGAGCTCCAGCGCGGCCCGCTCCAGCGCGGCGAACCGGTCCAGCAGCCCGGCCAGCCGCGGCTCCAGCTCGCGGGCCCGCTCCGGGTGCGCGCTGTCCAGGTCGACGAGCACCGTCCGGTCCCCCGCCCGCCGCTCCGCGTACTCCGTCTCCTCCGGCCGCAGGTGCGCGGTCGTCAGCACGTCGACGCACTGCTCCCGGTAGCGCGGGTTGAACTCCGCGGGCACCAGCTGCACGTCCCGGAACCGGTGCGGCGTCCCCCGCGCCACCCGCCCGTCCTCGGTGAGCAGCCGCAGCTCCCCGTCCTGGTGCCGCACCTCGGTGATCCGGAACGAGGGCGGCACCTCCAGGGTCGCGCTCGGCGGCGCGCCCTGGCCGCACAGCGCGATCGTGACGGCCTGCCCGGCCTCCTGCTGCCGCACCACGACCCCCAGGTGCAGCTCGGGCGCGTAGTGCACCAGGTCGTCGGGGCCCAGCAGGGCGCGCAGTTCGGCGTCGTCGCCGTGGACGGCGGCGTGGACGAGTTCGACGAGTCGCATGACCGGATCCTGCCGCCACCCACCGACGATTCCGGGCGCCCGCAGGTCGGCGCGCAGGTCGGCGCGCCGTCAGCGCAGCGCGCGGCTGATGCCCCCGGCCGCGATCCGCAGCGCCGTCACCAGCCGGGCGGGTTCGCGGCGGGTCGCGGTCACCACGCCCAGCGCGGCCACCACGTCACCCCGGCGGTCGAGCACCGGGACCGCCACCGAGCAGGTGCCCAGCGTCATCTCCTGCACCGTGCGCGCGAAGCCCCTGCGGCGCACCTCGGCCAGCTCGCGCAGCAGCCTGCCCGGCTCGGTGATCGTGTACGGCGTCACCTTCTCCGCGCACTGCACCGCCTCGGCGACCACCGGTTGCGGCGCGTGCGCCAGCAGCACCTTGCCCACGCCGGTGGCGTGCAGCGGCAGGTGCCCGCCGGGTCTGCTCACCACCGGCACCGACGAGTGCCCGTGCAGCCGCTCCAGGTACAGCGCCTCGTCGCCGTCGCGCACCGCCAGGTGCACGTTCTCGCGCGTGGCCTCGTAGAGGTCCTGGAGGAACGGCAGCGCCACGTCCCGCAGCCCGCCCTGCACGCGCGCGAGCAGCCCGAGCTGCCACAGCTTGCGGCCCACCACGTACCTGCGGTCGGGCAGCCGCTCCAGCACCTCCTGCGCCACCAGGTCGCTGGCCAGCCGGTGCGTCGTGGTCAGCGGCAGCCCGCTGATCCGCGCCAGGTCGGCCAGCACCAGGCCGTCCCGGTGCCCCTCGAAGGCGTTGAGCACGTCCAGCGCGCGGGCCATCACTCCCCGGCCGGGCTGGGATGTTCCTCCTGCCACCCTGTTCCTCCACACGTGCGGGCGGACTCCCCCGAGTGCGGCGGGGAGGGGGCGACCGCTGGTCGAACGGGACCCCGGACACCCGGCCGTCCGAGGGCGGGGGAGTGGGTCACGCGGCCGATCGTAGCCACGCCGCGAAGCCCGCCCGGACGGTGATCAACCCGTGTCGCGGGCGGGTTTTCCTGGGCGTTCTCGCTGCACGGGAGGCCGGCTTCCGGTGGGTGGCGCGCTCGGGTGGCGGGGGAGCGGGGTCCGTGCGCCGGGTGGGGCAAAAGGTGTCGTGGGCCACGTGTCACCGGTTTGCCCCGTTCACAGGTCCTCGCCGCCCGCCCAGGGGAGCGGGATGACGCCGCGGTCGCGCTCCCGCCGCTGGTGGGAGCGGCGCGGGCCGGTCGTTCCGGTGAGCGGAAGGGGCGACGCGCCCCGCCGGGGCCCCGGCGACCGGCGAGGTGTAGGGGCGGGTTCGCCACCCGTCGAACCCGAGCGCCTTTCGGGTAATTCCCATTATTCCTTCAGTGTCGAACGAAACCAATCATCCCGGTGGTCCGGACATCCGAAAACTCACGTTCCCCCAAACCGCAAGGACAGGCGGGGGGCCTTCGGCGACTTCGGGGGGTTTCGGGGGGCGGGTGGTTCACGCGGTATGTCCCGGATCGTCGGCACCGGACCGGCTCACCAGGGGTTTTCGGTACGCGCGGATACCAAGACCACCCTTTTGCGGGGCATCGGTGCTGTCGTGCCCGGCCGCTAAGCTCACCGCCGATGATCACGCACGTCGTCGGCAGGGCGGCCGAGCTGGCCTACGTCACCGCGCGAGTCCAGCCCGGTTCGGGTGGCGCGCTGGTGCTGCTCGGCGACGCGGGCATCGGCAAGACCACCATCCTCGACCAGGTCTCCGAGCAGGCCCGCGAGGCGGGCACCACGGTGTTCCGGGCCCACGCGGGCGAGGTCGAGCAGGCGCTGCCCTACGCGGTGCTGCACCGGTTGCTCAGGCCGCTGCTGCACCTGTCCGACCGGTTGCCCCGCAGGCAGCGGGACGCGCTGCACGGCGCGTTCGGGCTGGCCGCGGCGGACCGGGCCAACAGCCTGCAGACCGGGCTGGCCGCGCTGACGCTGCTGTCCACGCGCGCCGACAGCGGGCCGCTGCTGGTGGTGCTGGACGACGCGCAGTGGGCGGACCGGGCCTCGCTGGACGTGGTGTCGTTCCTGGCGCAGCGCCTGGTGGGCGAGCCGATCGGGCTGCTGGTGGCCGCGCGCGCCACCATCCCGCCCGCCGGTTTCCAGGTGCCGGTGCTGCGGTTGCGCCCGCTGGCCGAGCGGGACGCCGAGGCGCTGCTGGACCGGCAGCCCGACCCGCCGGGCGGCGCGGTGCGGCGGGCCCTGCTGGACGCGGCGGCCGGGAACCCGCTGGCGCTGGTGACCCTGGCCGGTCAGGCGCCGGAGGTCGCCGAGGACACCGACCCGGTGCCGCTGGCGGACCGGTTGGAGCGGGCGTTCACCGCGCACCTGGCGGCGCTGCCCGAGGTGACGCGGGCGGCGCTGGTGGTGGCGGCGGCCGACGACAGCGCGGTGCTGCCGGGCGCGGCCGAGGCGCTGGAGCCCGCCGTCGCGGCCGGGTTGGTGCGGGTGCGGGAGGGCAGCGTGCACTTCCGGCACTCGGTGCTGCGGGCGGTGGTGTACCGGGGTGCGGGGTTCGCCGAGCGCAGGCGGGCGCACCTGCTGCTGGCGGAGGCGGCGCGGGCGGACCCGGACCGGCGGGCGTGGCACCTGTCGGCGGCGAGCTCGGACGCGGACGAGGCGGTCGCGGCGGAGATCGCGGAGGCGGCCAGGCGCGCGGCGCGGCGCGGGGCGAACCAGGCGGCGCTGGACGCGTGGGAGCGGGCGGCGGACCTGACGCCCGAGGGGGAGCGGAAGGTGGCGCGGCTGGGCGAGGCGGCGCTGACGGCGATGTCGCTGGGCAGGCACGCGCGGGCCAGGATGCTCGCGGCCCGCGCGGGCGCCGGGTCGCCGGGCCCGTCGTGGGCGTCGATGCTGGAGGCGACGGCGGTGCTGCGGCGCACGGTGCACCCGGACCAGGCGCTGGAGCTGGCGATGCCGATCGCGCGGGCCGCGGGTGGTGACCGGGCGACGTTGAACGCGGTGGGGCTGGTGGCGTACGCGGCCTACGCGATCGGCGAGCCGGGTCTGCTGGCGGGGTTGCTGGAGCCGGGGGAGGACATCACCCGCAGGTTCGCGTCGGTGGTGGCGTTCCCGTTCGCGGCGGCCCCGCAGGTGGACACGGACCGGGGGCAGCAGAACGAGGTGGTGTTCGCGGGGGCGCTGGCGATCCTGCGGGACGAGTACGAGGCGGCGATCCAGCTGCTGGCCACGGCGGTGGACCAGCACGGGTCGGTGCGGTCGGCGGGGCTGGTGGCGTCGACGCTGGCCAAGGCGTACTGGCACACCGGCAGGTGGGCCGACGCGGAGGCGGTCCTGGCCCCGCTGGTGGCGGCGCACCGGGTGTCGCCGGACGTGGGCACGATCGCCGCGACCACCCAGGCCGCCGCGCTCGCCGCGGTCCGGGGGGACGTGGCGATGGCGCGCAGGCACGTGGCGGACGCTGTGGACCTGGGGGCGCCGGGGGTGAGCCTGGACGCGGTGGTGCACGCGAGGTTCGCGGAGGGCCTGGCCGCGACGGCGGTGGGCGACCACGCGGCGGCGTTCGCGGCCTACGCGGCGGTGTTCACCGAGGACGGCGAGCCGGTGCACTACTACCTGTCGCACTACGCGGTGGCCGACTTGGCGGGGGCGGCGGTCCACCTCGGGGACGGTGGTGCGGTGCGGGGTGGCGCGGGCCCGGTTGGGGGCGGTGCTGGGACGGTCGGTGCGGTGGGCGCTGCAGGGGGCTCCCTCGGCGGGACTGCCGGCGGTGCGGGAGATGACGGGGAAGGTGCTGCTCGGGCGGCCGGCAGCCCGGCGGCGGTCGGTGGCGCTGGGGTGGTTGCCGGTGGCGCGGAAACCGGCGCGAGCACCCCGGCGGCGGTCGGTGGCGCCGAGGCGGCTGCCGGTCGCGCAAGGAGTGGCGCGAGCAGTCCGGCGGGGGTCAGTGGCGCCGAGGCGGCTACCGGTGACACAGGAAGTGGCGCGAGCACTCCGGCGCCGGCTGGTGGCGTTGGTGCGGCTGGTGGCGCTCAGAGCGATAGCGGCGGTTCCGGGGCGGCGGCCGGCCCTGATCCGGTGGCCGGTGGCGGGGCGGCTGGTGGGGTGGCGCCGTTGGTGTGGGTCGCCGCGGTGCTGCGCAGGACCGAGGAGTTGACCAGGGGGGACACGCCGCCGAGGTTGCGGTTGCTGATAGCCAGGGCCCGCCTGCTGGTGGGCTTGGACCCCGGTGAGCTGCCCGTCACCACCCCGTGGCCGTTCGACCACGCGAAGTTGTTGCTGGACCAGGGCGAGCAGTTGCGCCGGTCCGCCCCCGTGGCGGGGCAGGACCCGGTGGACGTGCTGGAGCGGGCGCGGGTGGCGCTGGGTGGGGCGTTGGAGTTGTTCGAGCGCTTGGGGGCCCGGCCCTGGGTCGAGCGGGCGCGGACCGAGTTGGCGGCGACCGGGGCGCAGGTCACGCCAGGGACCCGGACTGCGTTGTCCGGGTTGTCGCCGGAGCAGCAGGAGATCGTTCGGCTGGCGGCCTCGGGGATGACCACCAAGGAGATCGCCGAGCGGGTGCTGCTCTCCCGCAGGGCGGTGAAGTTCCACCTGTACCAGGCGTTCCCGATGCTCGGGGTGACCAAGCGGTCGCAACTGCGCGAGGTCGTCGGCGACACCCCCGAGACGCACACCCCCGAGACGGACACCGCAGAGACGCGCACCCCGAAGACTCAGACCCCGGATACGCGCACCCCGGAGGCAGGCAGCCGCAGCCCCGAGACGGGTGCGGCCGATGACGTGGTGGACGAGGTGCCCAGGGAAGCGCCTGGCGCGTAGCCGCCCCCCAGCCCGCTACCAATCCACCTTTGCCCCTGCCCTCGGCCTGCCACCGGTTCGCCTTCGGTCCACCGCTGGGTCCGCGGCCCTGCCCGGCTGGGCTCCGCGTCGTCACCGGGGCGCTGGGCCGCTCCAGACTGGGCCGCTCCAGCCGGTCACCGGGTCTTCTCGCGGGCGTCGGCCAGGTCCTCGTCGGTGGGGGCGTCGTCCTGGGTGAGGGCCTTGCGCCAGTAGCCGGTGAACTCCACCCGGCCCCGCTCCAGACCCCGGTCCTGCACCAGGTGCCTGCGCAGCGCGCGCACGACCGAGGCCTCGCCCGCGACCCACGCGGTGGGGGTGCCCGCGGGCAGTTCGGTCTCGGCCACGGCCGCCTGCAGGTCGTCGACCCAGCGGATGTCGGCGAAGGGGAACGGCTGCTGGGGGCCGGTGGTCATGGCGAGGACGGTGGAGCCCTCGGGCAGGGACTCGATCAGGCTGGCCATGGCGGGCAGCGCGGTGGCGTCTCCGGCGAACAGGTACCAGTCGGCGCGCTTGAGCGGGCGGGTGTAGGCGGCCGAGGGGCCGTAGCGGCCGATCACGTCGCCGGGCTTGGCGGTGGCGGCCCAGGCGGTGGCGGGGCCGTGGGCGCCCTCGTGCAGGACGAAGTCGATGTCGACCTCGGACTGCTCCCTGCGGTGGTGGCGGATGGTGTAGCTGCGCATCCACGGGCGCTCGGGTTCGGGGATGGCCATGAACGCCTGGTACCACCCCATCCCGTAGGTGTCCTCCTGGTAGACGAGTTCGGGCAGGTCGTGGCCGGGTCGGGGGAGGAGGAGCTTCACCTGCTGGTCGGGCCACGTGTGGATGGCGTCCAGGCCCTCGCCGGTGAAGGTGATCCGGACGACACGGGGGACGACGAGCTCGGTTCTGCTGACGGTCAGGGGAAGCATGGCGCACATCCTGGCGGTTGGGGGGAACGGCGTGATCACCACCCCGATGAATGATCTTGAGGGGCGCCTGTTCGAAGGGCGTGGTGCTGTGGTCACCCCAGGCCCACGTACTCCTTCAGGTGTCTGCCGGTCAGCGTGTGCGCCCGCGCGACGAGGTCGGCCGGGGTGCCGGTGAACACGACCTGCCCGCCGTCGTGGCCCGCGCCCGGTCCCAGGTCGATGATCCAGTCCGCGTGCGCCATCACGGCCTGGTGGTGCTCGATCACGATCACCGTGTTGCCCGCGTCGACCAGCCGGTCGAGCAGGCCGAGCAGCTGGTCGACGTCGGCCAGGTGCAGTCCGGTGGTGGGTTCGTCCAGCACGTAGGTGGCCCCGGCCTCGCCCATGCGGATGGCCAGCTTGAGGCGTTGGCGCTCGCCGCCGGACAGGGTGGTGAGGGGCTGGCCGAGCGTGAGGTAGCCCAGGCCGACGTCGGACATGCGCTCCAGGATCGCCCGCGCGGGCTTCTCGGTGAAGAACTCCAGGGCCTCGGTCACCGGCATCGCGAGCACCTCGCTGATGTTCCTGCCGCGCAGCCGGTACTCCAGCACCTTCGGGGTGAAGCGCTTGCCCTCGCACTCCTCGCACAGCGTCGCGACGCCGGCCATCATGGCCAGGTCGGTGTACACCAGCCCGATGCCCTTGCAGCGCGGGCAGGCGCCCTCGGAGTTGGCGCTGAACAGGCCCGGTTTGACCTTGTTGGCCTTGGCGAAGGCGGTGCGGACCGGGTCGAGCAGGCCGGAGTAGGTGGCGGGGTTGCTGCGGCGCGAGCCCCGGATCGCGGACTGGTCGACGGTGACCACGCCGGGGCGGCCGTCGAGGGAGCCGTGGACGAGGGAGGACTTGCCGGAGCCCGCCACGCCGGTGACCACGGTGAGCACGCCGAGCGGGACGTCGACGCTCACGTCCTTGAGGTTGTGCAGGGTGGCCCCGGTGATGGGCAGCTGACCGGTGGGGGTGCGGGGGTGCTCGCGCAGGCCCGCCCGGTGGCCGAGGTGGCGGCCGGTGGGGGTGTCGGAGGCGCGCAGGCCCGCGACGTCGCCGGTGTAGCAGACCCGGCCGCCGAGGGTGCCCGCTCCGGGGCCGAGGTCGATCACGTGGTCGGCGATCCGGATGGTCTCGGGCTTGTGCTCGACGACGAGGACGGTGTTGCCCTTGTCGCGCAGGTGCAGGAGCAGGCTGTTCATCCGCTGGATGTCGTGCGGGTGCAGTCCGACGGTGGGCTCGTCGAAGACGTAGGTGATGTCGCTGAGGGCGGACCCGAGGTGGCGGACCATCTTGACCCGCTGGGCCTCGCCGCCGGAGAGGGTGCCGGACTGGCGGTCCAGGCTCAGGTAGCCGAGGCCGATGTGGACCAGGGAGTCGAGGGTGTGCCGCAGGGAGGCGGTCATGGGGGCGACGGAGGGGGCGTCGAGCTTGGCGGCCCAGTCGGCGAGGTCGCTGATCTGCAGGGCGGAGCAGTCGGCGATGCTCAGGCCGTCGATCCGGGAGGACAGGGCGGCCTCGTTGAGGCGGGCGCCCCCGCAGGCGGGGCAGGCGGTGAAGGTGGCGGCGCGGTCGACGAAGGCGCGCAGGTGCGGTTGGAGCGACTCGCGCTCCTTGGACAGGTAGAGGCGCTGGACCTTGTCGACCAGGCCCTCGTAGGTGACGTTGGTGGAGCCGAGCTTGACCTTGACGGGCTCGCCGTGCAGGAGCTTGGCGAGCTCGGCGTCGGTGTAGTCGGCCAGCGGCTTGTCGGGGTCGAAGAAGCCGGAGGCGACGTAGGTCTGCACGTACCAGTTGTCGACGGTGAAGCCGGGGACGGTGACGGCCCCGCCGAGCAGCGACTTCGAGCGGTCGACGAGCTGGTCGACGTCGACGGCGGAGACCTTGCCCAGGCCCTCGCAGCGCGGGCACATGCCGTCGGGCAGGTTGAAGCTGAACGCGGCCGAGGTGCCGATGCGGGGGACGCCCAACCGGCTGAACAGGATGCGCAGCATGGTGTGCGCGTCGGTGGCGGTGCCGACCGTGGAGCGGGCGTTGGCGCCCATGCGCTCCTGGTCCACGACGATGGCGGCGCTGAGGTTGCGCAGGGAGTCGACCTCGGGGCGGCCGACGGTGGGCATGAAGCCCTGGACGAAGGCGCTGTAGGTCTCGTTGATCAGGCGCTGGGACTCGGCCGCGACGGTGCCGAAGACCAGCGAGGACTTGCCCGAGCCCGAGACGCCGGTGAACACGGTCAGCCTGCGCTTGGGGATGTCGACCGAGACGTCGGCCAGGTTGTTCTCCCTGGCTCCGCGCACCTCGATCGCGTCGTGGCTGTCCGCTGCGTTGGCCATTCCCCTGTTCCCCCCGTGTTGTTTATGGCGTAAAGTGGCGATGGGGCCGAAGGTACTTTAGGCTGTAAGGAGTTGCAAGTGGTTTTGTACGCTGGACAGGGTGATGCTCGGCGGTCCCTGTCGCTGCTGTGGCGGGAGGACACCGGTGACCAGGTGAAACCGGGGCCGAAGCAGGGGCTGACGGTCGACTCGATCGTGGACGCCGGGATCGCGGTGGCCGACGACGGCGGCATGGAGGCGCTGTCCATGCGGGCGGTGGGCGAGCGGCTCGGGCGCACGGCGATGGCGCTCTACACGTACGTGCCCAACAAGGCCGAGCTGGTGGACCTGATGTACGACCGGGTGCTGGCGGAGCTGCCAGGGCGGTACGACCTGGACGACGGGTGGCGGCCCGCGCTGGGGGAGTGGGCGTGCGACACCAGGGCGTTCTACCTGTGGCACCCGTGGGTGCTGCGCGTCTCGCAGGCGCGGCCGGTGCTCGGGCCGAACGAGTTCGCGTCGCTGGAGACGCTGGTGACGATCCTGCGGGAGACCGGGATCGGGCGGGGCGGGCTGCGCGGGATCGTGGGGGCGCTGACCCAGTTCGTGCGCGGGTCGGCGCAGGTCACCGCGGACACGCGGGGGGCGGCGAAGGCGACCGGGATCGGCGACGAGGAGTGGTGGTACGGGCGGGCGCCGCTGCTGGACGTGTACGACCTGAGCAACCGGTTCCCGATGGTGGTGTGGGTGAACGAGGACCCGCCGCCGCCGGTCGAGCTCTCCGGCGACGGGCCGCCGGAGGGGGACGGGTACCTGGAGCGGGAGGCGTCGCTGAGCTTCGCGGCGGGGTTGGAGGTGCTGCTGGACGGGATCGAGGTCGCGTCGGCGCGGGCGCGGGGGTGACTCGCGGGGCTCGTGGGGTGGACGGGGCGTGCTGGCGCTGGCGCACGCCCTGCGGGCGGAGACTGGCTGAACGAGGGCTGGTGCGGTGGCGCGGTGACGGTTCGGGGGCGCGCTGCCCGGCCGCCGTGGCGCGCGGCGCATCCTGCCCGGTGGCGACCTCGCCGCAGGTCGGACGCCGTGTGCGCTCCTATGCCCGGTGTCGTCCGCGTCCGCCGGCCCGTGCCGGCACTGCCCGAGGTCAGCTCCCGTTCGCGTCCGCCGGTCGGGTGCCGGGTCCGTCCGGCAGGGGCAGTTCGGCGAGCACCCGGTCCCCCTCGGTGCGCAGCTCGGCCCCGACCGCGCGCAGGACCGCGAGCGCGGCGGCGTTGTCGGTGGTGGTGTCGGCGAGCACCGCGCGCAGCCCGGCGCGCGTGGCGTGCGCCAGCACCAGCCGCAGCACGGCCTTGCCCACCCCGGAGCCGCGCGCGGACCTGGCCAGCCACATGCCGGTCTCGCCGTCGTCGGCCAACCGCACCATCCCCGCCGTGCGCCCGTCGACCAGCACCTCGAACGCGGGCATGGCCCGGTAGAAGGCGCGGAACTGGGCGTCGGTGGTCCAGCCGGGCGGCATGACGTCCTCGGGGTCGGCGTCGGCGAGGGCGACCTGCAGGAGCCGCTCGATCCCCGGCTCGTCCAGGGGGCGCAGGCTGACGTGCGGGGCGGGGTCCGGGGTGTGCATCGGTACATCGTGGCGGATCACGTCGGGAGGGGGCACGCCGGATTGCTGATCAGTCGCGGACCGTGTTCGGACGCGGCGGGGTGCGACCGTCCGGGCTTCCGCCGTTCGAGTGAACATGTCCGGTTCGTCCCGCCTGTGCTCACGTATCCGCTGGTAACGGGCGTGGTTCGCGGATCGATGGGCTGAACGGGCGCGGCGGGCAGGTCGTGATCGGCACACCGCCTCGGCGCCCCTCGTCGACGGGAGCTGGGGATGGACATCGCGGAGCGGGCGCAGGCGCTGGCCATGAAGATCCGCAAGTTCAAGGCCGGGATCGAGACCGAGGAGGCGACCAAGAACGCCTTCGTGATGCCGTTCATCAGCACGGTCCTCGGCTACGACGTGTTCAACCCGGCGGAGGTCATCCCCGAGTTCACCGCCGACGTGGGCGTCAAGAAGGGCGAGAAGATCGACTACGCCATCGTGCACGACGGGCAGGTGCAGGTCCTGCTGGAGGCGAAGAAGGTCAACGACCCGCTCAGGCTGGAGCACGCCTCGCAGCTGTTCCGCTACTTCGCGGCGACCAACGCGCGGATCGCGATCCTGACCAACGGCGAGGTCTACCAGTTCTACACCGACCTCGACGCGCCCAACCGCATGGACGCCAAGCCGTTCCTGGTCATGGACTTCTCCGACGTGGACGAGGCGCTCCTGCCGGAGCTGGCGAAGCTGACCAAGGAGGCGTTCGACCTCGACTCGGTGATCAGCGCGGCCGGTGAGCTCAAGTACATCGGGCAGCTCAAGCGGGTGCTCGCCGCGCAGTTCAAGGAGCCCGAGGACGACTGGGTGAAGTTCCTGGCCACCCGCGTCTACGAGGGCTCGTTCACCCAGCGGGTGCGCGAGCAGTTCGCGCCGCTGGTGGACAAGGCGTGCCGCCAGTTCCTCAACGACCAGGTCAACGACCGGCTCAAGAACGCGCTCGGCGGCGGGTCGTACGTGCGCGGGGTGGGGGCGCCGCAGGTCGAGGAGAGCGAGCCCGCGCCCGTCGAGACCCCGCCGGCCGGGGTGGAGGAGCGGGGCGGTGACGTCGTCACCACCGAGGAGGAGGTCGAGGGGTTCCGGATCGTGCGGGCCATCGTCTGCGGCTCGGTGCCCGCCACCAGGGTCTACGCCCGCGACACCAAGACCTACTTCGGCGTGCTGCTCGACGACAACAACCGCAGGCCGATCGCCCGGCTGTGGTTCAACCGGTCCAAGAAGTACCTCGGGGTGTTCGACGAGCAGAAGGTCGAGACGCGCGTGGCCATCGAGCGGGTGGAGGACATCTACCTGCACGCCGAGCAGCTGCGGCTGACCGTGAACCGGTACCTGGGCGCCCCGGCCGAACCCCCGGCCGCCTGAGACGTCCCGGAAGGTGGGGCCCCGGAGGGCGGTGGGTCCTCCGGGGCGCGAGGTTCGGGGTTTTCGGCGCGCTCGGTGAGCGGCGGGGCGCTCGGTGTGAGCAGAATGGGCGTCAGGACCCCGATCACCACAGGTGTGGTACCACGGCTGTGGTGGTCGAGGGCGGCCTCCAGCGCAACTGGGTCGCCCGCCCGCCCGGACAGTATCGGCGGGCAGGGGTGCCCAGCAATGCCCGCGAACGGAGCAGCGCGCTGCGGTGAACGGCGGCTCGCGGGCCGGTCGGGGCCTGCTCCACCAGCGGTTACCCGCACCACCGGCGCACCACGGGTACCCCGTTCGGGGCCTGGGGAAGCTCGGGCGGGAAGCTCAGATGCTCAGACCCGGCAGGGTGGCCGCCGTGCGCCTGCGCCGCAGCCACACCTTGCGCGACCCGTCGCCGAACAGCAGCGTCCTGGCCAGCTCCCAGCCCGCGAACTCCGCCTGCACGCTCAGCTGGATCGCCGCGGCCTTCCGCGACACCCCCGGCGGCAGCCGCAGCGGCCGGTACTCCCAGTCGCCCTCGACCACCGCGTCGCCCACCGACGGCTGCTCGCTCACGGTTCGATCACCTGCATCCCCTCGCCGCCCGCCGAGGCCACGTACACCCGGCCGGTCTCCGGGTCCACCGCCACCGAGTCGGGCTGGCGGACGGTCGCGTAGCGGTGGACCTCCTTGGGCTCGCCGCCCGCCACGTCGAACGCGACGACCTCGTTGCGCTCGGTCAGCGTGATCCACGCCAGGTCGGTGCGCTCGTCGTAGGCCAGCCCGTACGGGCCGCCGGGCAGCGGGTAGCGCTGGCGCATGATCAGCGGGCTGCTGGAGAACGCCATGAACTCGCCGCCCCTGGTGTCCACCACCAGCGCCCGCCCGTACTTGTCGGCCACCGCGTTCGTCGCGCCCTCACCGGCCCGCAGGCCCGCGCCGGGCCGCTCGGCGGCCGGGTCCACGTCGAACACCGCGCTGCGCGGCCGGTCCAGCACGATCGCCCGGTCGCCGAACGCGAGCACCCGGTCGGGGCTGGAGAAGCCGCCCATCGCGCGCCCGCCCAGGTCCAGGTCCTTGGCCTCGCGGCGGGCCACCACCAGCCGCCCGCCCACCCGCGCCACGTCGACCGGCGCGCCGCCGACCTCCTGCGAGGTGGTCGTCGCGTCCGGGCGCACCGTCACCACCACGCCGCTGCCGGGCACCGGGGCCAGCACGTCCGCGCCGTCCACGACCAGCGACTCCACCGGCCCCGGCAGCGCCGCGGTCAGCGGGTCGCCGCCCGCGAGCGGGTACAGGGCCACCGACGGCGGGTCGGTCAGCGCCACGGCCACGTGCGAGGCGGTCACGGCCAGCGCGCTCGCCCTCCCGAGCGGCAGCACCGTCCCCTCGGGGGCGGTGGTGGTCGCGGGCGAGGCGGCGGGGGTGGCCGGGTACAGGGTCGCCGCCACCTGGAGCGGGTCCGACGGGGTGTCCTCGACGGAGCAGCCGGTGACCAGGCACGCCCCGGTCAGCACCACCGCGGCCAGACGACGCACTGTTGGACCTCCAGTTAACCCGTTCGCACAACCGGACCCCAGCATCCATCACCGACCGGACGCCGTCACGCAGGGGGAGGGTGGAATCGCTGGTCCGGCGAGGTGATAGAGCCACCGCCGACACCCACCCGTGGACACCATGCCCGGTGAACCGGAGGAGGGCGCATGACGGTGGACCGGCTCAAGGAGCGGCACCAGGAGCTGCTGCGCAACCGGAGGGTCGTGGACCACCTCGACCCCCTTCCCCGCCCCGTCCGCCCGGACGGCCGCTACCACACCTGGGCCACGGTCGGCGGCGAGCGGCGCGAGGTGCTGCTGGGGCGGTTGGTCGAGGTCAGGCTGCGCCCACCGGCCTACCGGCAGGAGCGGCTGCGGGACTGGCAGACCGCGCTGGAGGCGGCGCTGCCGCCGGTGCTGCGGCTGTCGTGGGCGGCGGGCCTGCCGGTGACCACGCCGCTGCACCCGGCGGTGTTCCCGACCGGCGCGCTGGACGGGCTGTGCCACCCGGTGCCCGGAGGCGGGGCGCTGCTGCTGGTCGACAGCGGGCTGCTGGACCTGCTGCGCGGGGTGGTGAAGATCATGGTGGCGGCCGGGCCGGAGGGCGGCGAGCCGCTGCTGGCGGGGGAGCGGGTCGGGTACGCGCTGGCCGAGGCGTTCAACGCGCACCTGCACGGCAACGGGGCCGCGCGCCCCAGGCCGCTCCCGGAGCTGTCCGGGACGCGCGCGGCGGTCGCGGGCGAGCTGTGGCGGCACGCGCTGGGGTTCCTGCTGGCGCACGAGGTCGCGCACGTGCTGCGCGGGGACCTGGTGTCGGGTGTCCGGTGGACCGAGGCGCGCACCCCGGTGGGGGTGCTGGACGCGAGGTCGGTGGGCTGGGCCGGTGAGCACGACGCGGACCGGCTGGCGGCCTCGGTGCTGCTGCGCGACGCGGACCGGGCGGCCCCGCGCGAGCGCGACGAGCGGGAGCGGCTGCTGGTGGTGGGGCTGCTGCTGCCGCTGTTCCTGCAGGAGGCGGTGCACGCGCTGGCCGAGCGCACCGGGGCGCCGGTGCCGTTCGCGGGCTGCCACCCGCCCGCCGCGACCAGGGTGGGGGTGCTGGTGGAGCACCTGGCGCGGCGGGTGCGGGCTCCGGGGGCGGTGGAGCGGGCGGCGCGGGCCTCGGCGTGGCTGGAGGAGGCGGTGGACGGGGCGCCGCCGTGGCTGCTGGCGGCGCGGGAGCTGGCGGAGGAGGAGCCGGAGCCCGGTCGCGAGCGGGCGGCGGCGCACCACCCGGCGAAGCGGCGGGGCAGGCGCGTGACCAGGCAGGCGGGGAGCGGCGCCCAGGCGGGCCGGACCCCGCCCACCGGTCAGACGGGGCAGAGCGGGCAGACGGGTCAGGGGGCGGGGCGCGGACCGGACGAGGGCTGACCGCGAGTCGGGCCGGGCGCGGAGGCCGAACCCGCGCGAGGGCGCGCCGCCGCGCGTCCGCGCTCAGCCCAGCTCGGTCTCCGGGTAGCCGAACCCCACCGCGCTCACGTCGTCCAGCGCCGCCCGGATCGCGGACGGCAGCACGAGGTCCTCGCTGGCCAGGGACGCCACCAGCTGCACGGTGTCCCTGGCCCCCACGATCGGCGCGACCACGCCGGGCCGGTCCCGCACCCACGCCAGCGCCACCCGCAGCGGCGAGCTGCCCAGGCCCTCGGCGGCGGTCAGCACGGCCTGCACGATCCGCGCGGCCCGCTCGGTGCGGTGCCGCTGCACGTACCCGGCCAGCGCCTCGGAGGCCCCGCGCGAGTCGGCGGGCGTGGAGTGCCGGTACTTGCCGGTGAGCACGCCGCGCCCCAGCGGCGCCCACGGCAGCAGCCCCACCCGGTG
The DNA here is from genome assembly GCF_000023245.1 of Actinosynnema mirum DSM 43827. Classification (GTDB taxonomy): domain Bacteria; phylum Actinomycetota; class Actinomycetes; order Mycobacteriales; family Pseudonocardiaceae; genus Actinosynnema; species Actinosynnema mirum. The sequence continues at coordinate 4,094,256 of NC_013093.1, read as the reverse complement.
GTGCCGCGCGGCGGGCACGACCTCGCGCTCCACGCCGCGCTCCAGCAGCGAGTACTCGACCTGGTTCGACACGATCGGGGTGTGGCCGGGCAGGGCGGCGGCGGTGCCCAGCTGCCAGCCGCAGTAGTTGGACACCCCGGCGTAGCGGACCTTGCCGGAGGCGATCGCCGAGTCCAGCGCGGACAGGGTCTCGTCCAGGGGCACGGCCGGGTCCCAGGCGTGCAGCTGCCACAGGTCGACGTGGTCCACGCCGAGCCTGCGCAGGGAGCCGTCGAGCGCGGCCAGCAGGGACCCGCGCGAGGCGCCGCCGCCGAACGGGCCGTCGTCGCGCCGCGCGACCGCCTTGGTCGCCAGCACCACCCGATCGCGCGGGACGACCTCGCCCAGCAGTGCGCCGAGGATGCGCTCGGCTTCCCCGTCGGAGTAGACGTCGGCGGTGTCCACGAGCGTGCCGCCCGCCTCGGTGAAGGCCTGGAGCTGGCTCGCCGCCTGGTCGGGCCCGGTGTCCAGGCCCCAGGTCATGGTGCCGAGCCCGAGCCGGGACACCCGCAGACCGCTGCGTCCCAGGTATCGCTGTTCCACCCCGCGAAGCCTAGAGGGTGATCACCTGGCCATCGTGGTTACCGGTCGGTAGGGTCCGCGTGTGCGACTGGGACTGAACCTCGGGTACTGGGGCGCGGGCAACGACGCCGCGAACCTCGAACTGGCCAAGGAAGCCGACCGGCTCGGCTTCTCGGTGGTCTGGGCGGCGGAGGCCTACGGGTCGGACGCGCCGTCCGTGCTCTCGTGGGTGGCCGCCCACACCGAACGCGTGGACGTGGGCAGCGCCATCATGCAGATCCCCGCCAGGACACCGGCCATGGCGGCGATGACGGCGGCCACCCTGGACACCCTGTCCGGCGGGCGGTTCCGGATGGGGCTGGGCGTGTCCGGGCCGCAGGTGTCGGAGGGCTGGCACGGCGTGCGCTTCGACAAGCCGCTCGCGCGCACCCGCGAGTACGTGGAGATCGTGCGCACCGCGCTGCGCCGCGAGCGGCTCAGGCACGAGGGCGAGCACTACGTGCTGCCCCTGCCGGACGGCCCCGGCAAGGCGCTCACCCTCACCGTGCACCCCGTGCGCGAGCACATCCCGCTCTACCTGGCGGCCGTCGGCCCGAAGAACGTCCAGCTCGCGGGCGAGATCGCCGACGGGTGGCTGGCGCTGTTCTTCTCCCCCGAGCAGGCCGGGGAGTCCCTGGACCTGCTGCGCGCGGGCCGCGAGAAGGCGGGGAAGGGCCTCGACGGGTTCGACGTGGTGCCCACCGCGCCGCTGGTCGTGGGCGAGGACTGGCGGGCGTGCGCGGACCTGGTGCGGCCGTACGCGGCGCTGTACGTGGGCGGCATGGGCAGCAGGCAGAAGAACTTCTACAACGACCTCGCGGTGCGCATGGGCTACGCCGCCGAGGCCGCCGAGGTGCAGGAGCGGTACCTGGCCAAGGACTACGCGGGGGCGATGGCGGCGCTGCCGCTGGAGTTCCTGGACGCCACCTCGCTGCTCGGTCCGGTGGGGCGGATCGCCGACCGGATGGCCGCCTACGCCCAAGCGGGGGTCACGACGCTGACCGTCTCGCCCATGCTGCAAGATCTGGCCCAGGGGACGGCCGCGCTCCGCGCGGCGTCCGAGGCTTTGGATCTGGCGGGAGTGGGTAGTTGAGCTGGTTGCAGGCCATCGTCCTCGGCCTGGTGCAGGGACTCACGGAATTCCTCCCCATCTCGTCGTCGGCGCACGTGCGCATCGTGTCCACGCTGTTCTTCGGCAACGACGCGGGCGCCTCGTTCACCGCGGTGATCCAGCTGGGGACCGAGCTGGCAGTGCTGATCTACTTCGCCAAGGACATCGGCGGGCTCCTGTCCGCCTGGTTCAGGGGGTTGTTCAGCAAGGCCGCACGGAAGACCGAGAACTACCGGATGGCGTGGTACGTCATCCTCGGGTCGATTCCGATCAGCATCCTTGGCCTGGTCTTCAAGGACGAGATCCGCTCGTCGCTGCGAAACCTGTGGATCACGGCGATCGTGCTGGTCGTGTTCGGCATCCTGCTCGGCGTGGCTGACCACGTCGGCAAGCAGGTGCGCTCGAAGTTGGAGTTGAAGGACGCCGTCGGCATGGGCTTCGCCCAGGCCATGGCCCTCATCCCCGGTGTCTCCCGCTCCGGCGGGACGCTCACCGCGGGTCTGTTCCTGGGGCTGGACCGGGCCGCCGCGGCCCGGTACTCGTTCCTGCTGGCCCTGCCCGCCGTGTTCGGCGCGGGCCTGTTCAGCATCCCGGACGTGCTCGACCGGTCCGAGGCGAACGCCGCCTCGGTGCCGCAGATGATCGTGGCGACGCTGGTGTCGTTCGTGGTCGGCTACGCCACCATCGCGTGGCTGCTGCGGTACGTGTCGAAGCACAGCTACTCGGTGTTCGTGTGGTACCGGCTGCTGCTGGGCCTGGTGCTGATGGGTCTGCTGTCGATGAACCTGATCAGCGCGACCTGAGTTCGGCGGGACCTGGTCTCCCCGGTGGCCCGGAACGCGACGACGCGTTCCGGGCCACCGGCGTTCCGCGGGGCTGCCGATCGGGTGCGGCGGGCCCGCGCGGTGATCGGTTCGCGGGGCGATTTAGGCTGGCAGCGTGGCTACTGTGATCCTTCTGCGGCACGCGCGCTCGACCGCCAACGGCTCCGCGATCCTGGCGGGCAGGCAACCGGGGGTGCGGCTCGCGGAGGACGGCGAGCGGCAGGCCCGCGCGCTCGTGGACCGGCTCGCCGGGGTGCGCCTGGACGCGGTGGTGACCTCGCCGCTGGAGCGCTGCGGGCAGACCCTGGAGCCGCTGCTGGCCGAGCGCGGCCTCACCGCCGCCGTCGAGCCGGACCTGGCCGAGGTCGAGTACGGCGACTGGACCGGCAGGCCCATCAAGGAGCTGCTGCAGGAGCCGCTGTGGAAGGTGGTGCAGCAGCACCCGTCCGCCGCGGTGTTCCCCGGCGGCGAGGGGCTGGCGCGGGTGCAGGCCAGGGCGGTGGCGGCGGTGCGGGCGCACGACGCGCGGATCACCGGGGAGTTCGGGCCCGGCGCGGTGTGGCTGGCGTGCAGCCACGGCGACGTGATCAAGTCGCTGCTGGCGGACGCGCTGGGCGCGCACCTGGACGGGTTCCAGCGGATCGTGGTCGACCCGGCGTCGCTGTCGGTGGTCCGGTACACCGAGACCCGGCCGTTCGTGCTGCGGGTCAACGACAACGGCGGCGACCTGGCCGACGTGGTCCCCCCGATCGAGAAGCCGGCGTCCTCGGACGCGGTCGTCGGGGGCACCACCGGGGCGTGAGGAGAGGGTGGCCCCCGGCCGGGGCAGGGTGGGCCGGGGGCCACTGGTCCTGTGCTCGCCCCACCGTCCGGGTGGTCGGGCGATCTGGTGGTCGGGCGATCTGATCGTATGGCGGGAAACGTGCTGGTGAGCGCGGTCCCGCAATTTAAGAACCGGTGTGGAGTTGTCCCGTTCGGGTGCGGTCGAGCGGCCCAGCGGGGTGGGTGAACCCCGGAAAAGCGCAGCTCAAACGACGCGGAAACACGCTGGAAACACAGCGGGCAAGCACGCGTGAGGGGGAATCGGCTGCGACCTCCGGCCCAGGCCGGTCGTCGGACGGCTGTTTACTGTTAACGACGCTGTGCGCATCGGCGGTCGCCCTCCGGGACCACCGGGGGTGTCCGCCAGGTGGCGGCGGGGGTGCGGCCGAACCGGGACGGGGGTGGCGGCGCGGGGTGGTCACGCCCGCGGCACCCACAGGCAGAACGGGTGGCCTGCCGGGTCCAGGAGCACGCGCACGTCCGCCTGCGGCTGGTGCTCGGCCAGGACGGCGCCCAGCTCCAGGGCCCGCGCCACCCCGGCCGCCAGGTCGGTCACCTCGACGTCCAGGTGCATCATCATCCGCTGGTCGCCCTCGGCGGCGGGCCACACCGGCGGTCGGTGGGCGGGCTCGGTCTGGAACGCCAGGCCCGCGCCGCCCGCCGGGTCGCGCAGCGTCACCCACTCCTCCTCGTCGGTGGCGATCTCCCAGCCGAGCAGCGCGCCGTAGAACAGCGCAAGCCCCTTGGGGTCGGTGGTGTCGAGGACGGTCGCGGTCAGCTTCACCCCGTCGAGTCTGCTCTCACCCGGACGTGGACGCAGCGGTCGGTCCGGACCGTCCGGTGCGGTTCGGCGCGGATCCGGGCGCGCGGTGCCCTACGGTCGCACCATGATCACCGAACGCTCCGCCCCGGCCGCCGCGCTGCGGGCGCTGCACGTGCCCGGCGACCCGCTCGTGCTGCCCAACGCCTGGGACGTGCCGTCCGCGCTCGCCGTCGAGCGGGCCGGGTTCGGCGCGGTCGCCACGGCCAGCGCCGCGGTGTCCGCGACCCTGGGCTACCCGGACGGGGAGGCGATGCCGGTGGACGAGGCGTTCGCCGCGATCGCCCGCATCGCCTCGGCGGTCGCGGTCCCGGTCACCGCCGACGTCGAGCACGGGTACGGCCTGGGCGCCGCGGAGCTGGCCGGGCGGCTGGCGCAGGCGGGCGCGGTCGGGTGCAACGTGGAGGACTCGCTGGAGGAGCGGGAGCTGCTGGACGCCGACCGGCACGCCGACTACCTGCGGGAACTGCGCGCGGCCGACCCCGACCTGGTGATCAACGCCCGGATCGACGTCTTCCTGCTGGGCGGGGACGTCGCGGAGGCGCTGCGCAGGGCCCGGCTGTACGCGGCGGCGGGCGCGGACTGCGTGTACCCGATCGGTCTCGCCGACGAGGCGGGCATCGGGGAGTTCGTCGGTGGCGCCGGGCTGCCGGTCAACGTGCTGAGGTCCCCGGCCGCGCCCGCCGCGCCCCGGTTGGCGGAGCTGGGGGTGGCGCGGATCAGCCACGGGCCGTTCGTGCACCGGGAGGTCATGGCCGCGCACGCCGAGCTGCTGGGGAGGTTGCGCTCCGAGCGCTGAGCCGGAGGGGTGGGCCGGAGGGCTGGGCCGGGGCTCCGGGCACGGGCGTTGGGCCAGGACGCGCCCCCGGAACCCCCGCCCGGCGCGTGAAGCACGCGTGAAGCACGCGTGAAGCGGGGGTTCTGGCGGATAACGGCTGGCCGCCCCCACTATCCTTGTGGGCAGTATGAACACGCCGTCTTTCGCCGACCTGCAGCAACGCCTGCCCCAGCTCATGACTCGGGACCAGCGCCGCCTGCGCCGCCGCCTCGACGGCGTCCGCAAGATGCGCGACGAGCGGGCACGCGCGGGGGTTGCCGCCGAGATCGCAGCCGAGTTCGACCAGGCCGAGCTGAGGGTGGCGCTGCGCCGCGAGGCCCTGCCCACGATCACCTACCCGGCCGAGCTGCCGGTGAGCGCGCACAAGGACGAGATCGCCGCGCTCATCCGCGACCACCAGGTGGTGGTCGTGGCCGGTGAGACCGGGTCGGGCAAGACCACGCAGCTGCCCAAGATCTGCCTGGAGCTGGGCCGGGGCGTCCTCGGCCAGATCGGGCACACCCAGCCGCGCAGGCTCGCCGCCCGCACCGTCGCCGAGCGCGTCGCCGAGGAGCTGGGCACCGAGCTGGGCGCGGCGGTCGGCTACAAGGTCCGGTTCACCGACCAGTCCGGCGACGACACGCTGGTCAAGCTGATGACCGACGGCATCCTGCTCGCCGAGCTCCAGACCGACCGGATGCTCTCCCGCTACGACACGATCATCATCGACGAGGCGCACGAGCGCAGCCTCAACGTCGACTTCCTCCTCGGCTACCTCAAGCAGCTGCTCCCCCAGCGCCCGGACCTGAAGGTCGTCATCACCTCGGCGACCATCGACCCGCAGCGCTTCTCCCGGCACTTCTCCGACGCGCCCGTCATCGAGGTCTCCGGCCGCACCTACCCGGTCGAGGTGCGCTACCGGCCGCTGGTCGACCCGGAGGACCCCGAGGCCGACCCGGACCGCGACCAGACCAGGGGCATCTGCGACGCCGTGCGCGAGCTCCAGGCCGAGGGGCCCGGCGACGTGCTGGTGTTCCTGTCCGGCGAGCGGGAGATCCGCGACACCGCCGACGCCCTGAACGCGCTCAAGCTGCGCGACACCGAGGTGCTGCCGCTGTTCGCGCGGCTGTCGTTCGCCGAGCAGCACCGGGTGTTCCAGCCGCACCGGGGCAGGCGGGTCGTGCTGGCCACGAACGTGGCCGAGACCTCGCTGACCGTGCCCGGCATCAAGTACGTGATCGACCCCGGCACCGCCCGCGTCTCCCGCTACAGCCACCGGCTCAAGGTGCAGCGCCTGCCCATCGAACCGGTGTCGCAGGCCTCGGCCAACCAGCGCAAGGGGCGCTGCGGCCGGGTGTCCGAGGGCATCTGCGTGCGGCTGTACTCCGAGGACGACTTCCTGGCGCGCCCGGAGTTCACCGACCCGGAGATCCTGCGCACCAACCTGGCGTCGGTCATCCTGCAGATGACCTCGATCGGGCTCGGCGACATCGCCGGGTTCCCGTTCATCGACCCGCCGGAGTCGCGCAACATCGCCGACGGCGTGCAGCTGCTCCAGGAGCTGGGGGCGCTGGCGCCCACGCCGGGGCGGGAGCTGACGCCGCTGGGGCGCAAGCTCGCGCAGCTGCCGATCGACCCGAGGCTCGCGCGGATGGTCGTGGAGGCCGACCGCAACGGGTGCGTGCGCGAGGTCATGGTGATCGCGGCGGCGCTGTCCATCCAGGACCCGCGCGAGCGGCCCGCCGACAAGCAGCAGGCCGCCGACGAGCAGCACGCCCGGTTCAAGGACGCGGGGTCGGACTTCACCTCGTACCTGACGCTGTGGGAGTACCTGAAGGAGCAGCAGAAGGAGCGCTCCTCGAACCAGTTCCGCAGGATGTGCCGCGCGGAGTTCCTGAACTACCTGCGGGTGCGCGAGTGGCAGGACGTGTACGCGCAGCTGCGGCAGGTCGCCAAGACGCTCGGGGTGCACGTCAACACCGAGCCGGGCGAGTCGCGCAACATCCACGTGAGCCTGCTGGCGGGGCTGCTCTCGCACATCGGGCTCAAGGACGTGCCCAAGCGGGAGCAGGGGAAGAAGGAGCAGGGCAGGCGGCAGCTCGCCGAGTTCCTGGGGGCGCGGGGGGCGCGGTTCGCGGTGTTCCCCGGCTCGGCGCTGAGCAAGCAGCCGCCGCAGTGGGTCATGGCCGCCGAGCTGGTGGAGACCTCCCGGCTGTGGGGGCGCACGGTCGCGAAGATCGAGCCGGAGTGGGCGGAGCGGCTGGCCGAGCACCTGGTCAAGCGCACCTACAGCGAGCCCCGGTGGGACGCCAAGCGCGGCGCGGTCGTGGCGAGCGAGAAGGTGACCCTGTACGGGGTGCCGATCGTGGCCGCCCGGCGGGTGAACTACGGGCGGATCGACCCCGAGCTGTCGCGGGAGCTGTTCATCCGGCACGCGCTGGTGCAGGGGGAGTGGAGCACGCACCACGCGTTCTACGCGCGCAACCAGGAGCTGCTGGCCGAGGTCGCGGAGCTGGAGAACCGGGCGCGGCGGCGGGACATCGTGGTCGACGAGGAGACGATCTTCGACTTCTACGCCGAGCGGGTCCCGGCGGACGTGGTGTCGGCGCGGCACTTCGACTCGTGGTGGAAGAAGGCGCGGCACGAGGACGCCGAGCTGTTGACGTTCAGCAAGAAGATGCTGGTCAACGACGTGGCGAAGGTGGAGCCCGAGGCCTACCCGGACCAGATGGACCGGGGTGGGCTGACGTTCTCGCTGTCCTACCGGTTCGAGCCGGGGGTCGGCGGGGACGGCGTGACGGTCCGGTTGCCGCTGCCCGCGCTGACGAAGGTCCCGGACGACGCGCTGTCGTGGCAGATCCCCGGCCTGCGGACCGAGCTGGTGGTGGCGCTGATCCGGTCGCTGCCCAAGCCGGTGCGGCGCAACTTCGTGCCGGTGCCGGACGTGGCGGCGGCGGCGCTGTCGCGGATCAAGGTGGACGAGGCGCTGCTGCCCGCGCTGGAGCGGGAGCTGCGGGCGCTCACCGGGGTCGTGGTGCCGCGCGAGGAGTGGAACCTCGACCAGGTCCCCGACCACCTGCGGTTGACCTTCCAGGTGGTCGGCGAGGCGGGCGAGGAGCTGGCCGTCGGCAAGGACCCGGCGGCGCTGAAGCTGCGGCTCAAGCAGCGGCTGCGGGCCAGCCTGGCCGAGGCCGCGGGGAGCCTGGCGCGCACCGGGGTGGTGCGCTGGGACTTCGGCGACCTGCCCCGCGCGGTGCGGCGCGAGCGGTCCGGGATCGTGGTCACCGCGTACCCGGCGCTGGTGGACAAGGGGACCAGCGCGGCCGTGGAGATCCTGGACACCCCAGGGCGGCAGGCGCACGCCATGCGGCTGGGGACCCGGCGGTTGATCACGCTGAACGTGCCCTCGCCGGTGAAGCTGCTCCAGCGCGGGCTGACCAACTCGGAGAAGCTGACGCTGACCCGCAACCCGCACGGCGGGGTCGCCCCGCTGCTGGCGGACTGCATCGCGGCGGCCGTGGACAAGCTGGTGGCCGACGCGGGCGGGCCGGTGTGGAAGCAGGACGCCTTCGCCGCGCTGACCGAGAAGGTCCGGGTCGGGTTGGGCGAGGCGGTCTTCGAGGTCGTCGGGCGGGTCCGCAAGGTCCTGGACGCGGCCCAGGAGGTCGAGCTGGCCATCGGGGCGGTGCGCGGGCCGGGGGTCGAGGAGTCGCTGGCCGACGCGCGGGCCCAGCTGAGCGGGCTGGTGCACGCCGGGTTCGTCGCCGAGGCCGGGGCCGCCCGGTTGGACGACGTGGTGCGGTACCTGAAGGGCATCGCGGTCCGGGTCGAGAAGCTCGGGCGGGACGTGCGGCGGGACCAGGAGTGGATGGACCGGGTGCACGCCGTGCACGCCGAGTACCGGGACCTGCGGGCCAAGCTGCCCGCCGACGAGCCCCAGCCGGGGCTGGACGAGGTCCGGTGGATGATCGAGGAGCTGCGGGTGAGCTACTTCGCGCAGACCATCGGGGCCCGGTACACGGTGTCGGACAAGCGGATCTTCAAGGCGCTGGACGCGGTTCCCCGGTGAGCGGCCCGGCGCCGGTCGCCGGGCTCGACGCGCGGGCCTGGGAGCGGGAGCTCGCCTCCGGGCCGCTGCCGTGGGCGGCGCGGGTGGCCGACGCGGCGGGGTTCTCCGGGGCCGCGAGCACGCGCCGGGTGGACGACCTGACCGTCGTCGACTGGGAGTCGGGGGCGTTCGCCGGGGTGCGCGGCCCCCGGCAGGTCGCGGCGGGCGACGGGGACCACTTCGTCGCGCGGATCGTGCGCTCGGGCAGCGAGGTGTTCGCCCAGGGCGGGCGGGAGTGGGTGCTGCGGGCCGGTGACGCGGTCGCGTGGGAGAGCCGCAGCCCGGCGCGGTTCGCCGCGGCCGGGCCGGTGGCCACCCGCAGCGTGCTGATCCCCCGCGACGTGCTGGAGGACGTGGGCTGCCCGCTGGTGATCGGGCGCCCACGCCCCGGCCGCGTCCCGGCGGTGCGGTTGCTCGCCGGGTACCTGGAGTCGCTGGCGCCGCTGCTGCCCGACCTCGCGCCGGGACCCGCCGTGGCCGCGCGCAACGCCCTGCTCGAACTCGGCTGGGGCGCGCTGCAACCCGAGTCGCCGCTGGACCCGCAGGCGCTCGCGCCCGCCCGGCGTGCGGCGGTGGAGCGGTACCTGGACGCCCGGCTCGGGCGGTCCGACCTGGGCGTGGACGAGGTCGCCGCCGCGCACGGCGTCTCGGTGCGCACCCTGGGGCGGCTGTTCAGCGCGGGCGGCGAGACGTTCTCCGGGGTGCTGCGGGCCAAGCGGGTCGCGCGGGTCCGGGAGGAGCTGCTGACCGGGGACTCGACGGTGGCCGCGCTGGCGCGGCGGTGGGGGTTCTTCGACACCAGCCACCTCAACCGGCGCTTCCGCGCGGTGCACGGGGTCTCCCCGCACGAGTACCGGGCCCGCCACCGGGGGTGAGGTGGCGTCCCGGTACCCCCGGACGGCGTCCCCGTACGCGGACCCGCGCCCGCCGCGCGCCCAGACTCGGTCTCGGGCCCCGGAGGTCGGGGCCGCGAGGAGGCTGACGTGGACGAGCTGGTCAACCGGGCGTTCCGGCTGCGCGGGAGGCCCGCCGGGGTGGCGGACGAGGCCGCGCTGGAGCTGGTGCGCGAACCGGTCGGGGAGCTGCGCGACGGGCAGGCGCTGGTGCGCACGCTGGTGCTGTCGGTGGACCCGTCGAACCGGGTGTTCATGAGCGAGATCCGCAGCGACCTGCCCCCGGTGGAGGTCGGCGCGGTGATGCGGGGCTTCGGGCTCGGGCGGGTGGTGGCCTCGCGGCGGGCGGACCTGCCGGTGGGGGCGCACGTGCTGGGCATGACCGGCTGGCAGGACTACCGGGTGGCCGACGACCGGGAGCTGGAGGGGCCGTTCCAGGTGCTGCCGGACCCGCTGCCCGCCGGTCCCGAGGAGCTGCTCGGGGTGCTCGGGCTGACCGGGATCACCGCCTGGCTGGCGGTGGAGATCGCCGACCCCCGGCCGGGGCGCACCGTCGTGGTGTCGGCCGCCGGGGGCGCGGTCGGGTCGATCGCCGGGCAGCTGGCGCGCGAGCGGGGCGCGCGGGTGGTCGGGATCGCGGGCGGGGCGGACAAGTGCCGGCACGTGGTGCAGGAGCTGGGGTTCGACGCGTGCGTGGACCGGCACGACCCGCGCTGGCGCGAGCTGCTGGACGCGGCGACGCCCGACGGGGTGGACGCGGACGTGGAGAACGCCGGGGGCGAGGTGTTCGACCACGTGCTGACCCGGTTGGGGACCGGGGCCAGGGTGGCGCTGTGCGGGATGATCGCCGACTACAGCGGGGACCCGGCGCGGCGGTGGGGCGTGCGGAACCTGGTGGAGGTGCTGGAGCAGCGGGTGTCGGTGCGCGGGTTCCTGGTGACCGACCACGCGCAGCGGTTCGGGGAGATCACCGGTGAGCTGGCCGCGCGGATCGCGGACGGGCGGCTGCGGTACGAGCAGGACGTGGTGGAGGGGCTGGAGAACGCGCCCGAGGCGCTGGAGCGGGTGCTGCGGGGGAGCAGCCGGGGCAAGGTGCTGGTGCGCGTCGGGTGATCGGATAACCGGTGGCCCGTCCGCCCGTCGCGGTGGGATCATCCCGCCATGACCGGTTTCGCAACACCGCAGGACACCGCCGCACGCACCGCCGCCGCGCTCGACGCGGCCGTCGAGGCCGGTCGGGAGCTCGGGCTGGACGTCGGCGAGGCCGAGGTGCTGTACGAGCTGTTCTCCGTCGTCGTGCACCTCGCGCCCTCGCCCGTCGTGGCCCGCATCCCCGTCGTGCTGCCCGCCACGACCACGCTCGACTCGCTCGCCGCGCGGCAGCGGGACGAGCTGGCGGTCGCCTCGTGGCTGGCCGGGCGCGGGGTGCCGGTGATCGAGCCCAGCCCGCTGACGCCCGCCGAGCCGGTGCGGCGGGGTGGGTTCTCCATGACGTTCTGGGCGTACGTCGAGCAGGACCGGGGACGGGAGCCGGACTACGCGGCCAACACCGAGAGCACGGCGCGGTTGCACGCGGCGTTGCGCGACTACCCCGGTGAGCTGGCGTTCCTGTCCTCGGCGGAGCCGGAGTTCGTCACGGCGGCGCTGGCCGAGCTGGCCGGTCGGCCGGACCTGCTGGCCGCCGACGACCTGGAGCGGGCGGTGCGCGAGTGGGAGGTGCTGGAGCCTCTGGTGCGGTCGCGGGAGGCGTTCGAGGCGCGGTTCCCCGGCGTCGACCTCCAGCCGGTGCACGGCGACTCGCCGCCCGCGAACATCTTCCACGGGGTCGACGGGGACCGGTACTCGGACTTCGAGATGGTCACCCTCGGGCCCGTGGAGTGGGACCTGGGCGGGCTCGGGCCGCTGGCGCCCGCGTACGACGAGGGGGCGCGGGAGGTCGGGATCAGGGAGCTGGACGCGGACGTGCTGGCGTTCGTGGACGCGGTGGGGAAGTTGCGGATCATCGCGTGCCTGACGCTGGCGCCGCAGCTGCCGGTGCTGGCCGACTACCTCACGCCGGCGGTGGACCAGTGGCGGGCCGGGGCGTTCGCCGGGGGCGTCGTGGCGGGCTGACCGGCGGTTCGTCGTTCTCGGGGAGGGGCCTCACCGGGTGGTGGGGCCCCTTTCCAGTGCAGGGCGAGGACGGTCGCGAGGAGGCCGGGGAAGCGCTCCTCGAACTCCGGGCGCAGCGAGTGCCAGCAGCGGGCGCCCTCCGGCCGGACGCGCACCACGCCCGCGTTGCGCAGGATCGTGAAGTGGTGGCTCAGGGTCGACTGGGAGACGGGCACGTCGAACCGCGCGCCCTGGTGCTCCCGGCCGTCGCCGAGCTCGCGCACGACGGCCAGGCGGACCGGGTCGCCCAGGGCGGACAGGGCCTTGACCAGGGGGGCGTCGGCGAGGTCGGGGTCCCGTTCCGGGCGCTGGTGCGCAGGGTGAACGCGGTGGTGCCCGGCGCGGAGCCGGTCGTGGGCGACGTGGACGACCCGGCGACGTTGCCCGCCGCGATCGACGCCGCCGTGGCGGCCGGGGGTGTCCGCGGTCGGCGCGCTCACCGTCCCGGCCGGGGTCGCCACCTTCATGGCCGACCTGACGTTCCTCAGCCCTGTGCAGTTGCGGCCGGCCCATGACATCGCGGTGGTCCACCTGGTGCCGGTCGTCGGGCAAGCACGCCCAAGCGGTCTCCCGGGGCGAGGCGGAGGTGGTCGAGGTCGCCGGGACGCTGGTCAGGCGCACGCGCCACCCCCGGCCGCTGCTGCGGGCGGCGGACGCGCGCGGGAAGGCGGTGATCGCCGAGCTGCGGGAGCGGTGCGGGCGGCGGGCCGGGTGAGCGCGCCGCCGCCCGCGTCGTCGTGCTCACCCGGCTCAGTGCCAGATCCACCGCTGGGGCGGCGTGGCGGTGAAGACGCGCTTGAGCATGGCCATCATGGGGGTCCACCTCCTTCGCTGTCGGTCGTCGGGCGCGCGGCGGCGCGGTCCAGGTGGGTGGTGAACGGGCGGGGGACCGCGCCCTCGACCATGACGGGGCGGGTCTCGCCGCCTGCGACGCCCACCCGCCCGGCCCCGGTCAGCGCGGTCAGGGCGTCGGCGGCCATCGCCTGGGCGACGCTCGCGCCCACGCACGCGAAGGGGCCCAGCCCGAACGGCAGGTACAGGCCGCGCCCGGTCGGGTCCGCCCAGCGCTCGGGGCGGAACTCGCCGGGGTCGCGCCAGCCCGACCGGTCGTGGTGCAGCAGGTAGGGGCTGACCGACAGCAGTTCGCCGCGCGGGAAGGCCAGGCCGCCGAACTCGACCGGGCCGCCCAGCTCCCGGCCGACCATCCACACCATCGGGCGGTGCCGCAGGGCCTCGCGCAGCACGTGCTCCACCGGGTGCGGCCACGGCGGCGGCCCCAGGTGCAGGCAGCCCAGCAGCAGCGCCCAGGACAGCGACGAGCTGACCGGGGCCAGCACCGAGCGGAACAGCACCAGGTACACCCCGGCCACCACGCGGTCGTCCGGCGGGCAGGCGCGCAGGGCCGCGTCGAGCAGGTCGCGCGGGGCGGTGGTCTCGGCGCGGCGGCGCGCGGACTCCTCGGCCAGCGCGGTCAGCAACCGGGCGCGCAGCACCTCGGCGCGGGCCCGCCGCCACGCGCTCGCGCCCCGGAACAGCACGCCGCCGTGCACGGCCCGCCCGAGGAGCTCCCGCAGCCGGTCCGGGGAGCCGGGGCGCAGCAGCACGTCGGCGAGGCAGCGGTGCAGCAGGTCGGTGCCCGCGTCGGGCCAGCGGGTCCGCGCGGGCAGCTCGGCGACGGCGGCGCTCAGCGCGGCCCGGTAGGCGGACAGGTGCTCGCGCAGCAGGTCGCGGGCGGCGTGCCCGACCCGCACCTGGTCGGACCGGGTGGGCAGCAGGTCGGCGAAGAACCCGGAGCGGCCCGAGTTGTGCTCGGGGGAGCGCAGCACCTCGCGCGCCAGGTCGGCGTCGCTCACGCACCACCCGCCCCACGGCAGCCGCACGGCCGGGGCGCGGTCGTCGCGCAGGGCGTCGAGGAACCCGAAGGGGTCGTGCTCGAACCTGCGCTTCTCCGCAGCCCTCATCGGTCGAACCGCCTCCACGGGTGTGCTGCCGGTGCGGGGGAACCGCTTTCGGGCCGCGTCGCCCAGGTGGTGCGCTGTGCGGTGGGTCACTCCCGACTGTAGTGCCGAGCCCTGACCAGGGGGAATAGCCAGGATGGCCGAAGCGGAGCGGCGCCGGGGCGGTTCTGCGGGGGCACGGGCGGGGCAGGGCGCCGCGCGCAGGCAGTCGGCGAGCCGGTCGTCGTCCAGCCCCGGTCGGGTGCGGCGAACGCGGCGGACCAGGGGCTACTCGTGCGCCTGCAGCAGCCTGCTCAGCGCGTCCGCCACCAGCTCGCGGGTCTGCGGCGGCAACGGGGACAGCAGGTCGGCGCAGTGGGCGGCGTGCTCGGTCAGCAGGGCGTCCACCAGGTCGCGGCCCGCCGGGGTGAGGCTGACCCGCACCACCCTGCGGTCCTTGCGCTCGGGGGTGCGCCGGATCAGGCCCTTGGCCGTCATGCGGTCCAGGCGGTTGGTGATGGCGCCCGCCGTGACCAGCGACGACGTCAGGAACGCGCCCGCCGTCAACCCCCGCTCGCCGCCCGCGCGGCGCAGGGTGGTGAGGACGTCGAACTCACCCGGTTCCAGGCGGTGTGCGGCCAGGAAGTCGCGCTGGGCGCGGTCCAGGAGCCTGGCCAGGCGGGTCACCCGCGTCAGCACGGCCAGCGGGGTCAGGTCCAGGTCCGGGCGCTCCTCGGCCCACTGGTCCAGCAGCTCGTCCACCACGTCGCCCACGGCCGGTCACCTCCCAGGAGCGGGAGGTTACCTCGCCCGAACGGGTTAACGGCCGAGGTCGGGCAAACCTGTGGGTGCGGCGACGGGGAGTTGCCGCGCCCACAGGGGTGAAACCAGGCCGCTCGGGCGGGGGACGGGGTGAGAACCTCAGCCCCCGCCCCGCAGCTGCACCACCACCACGGTGATGTTGTCGTGCCCACCCGCCTCCAGCGCCACGTCCACCAACCTCCGCGCCGCCTCCAGCGGCGGCACGCCCAGGGGCAGCGCGTCCGCGATGTGCTCCGGCTCCGGCAGGTAGTTCCACAGCCCGTCGCTGCACAGCACCAGCGCCCCCGCCGTCGCCGGTCGCAGCGACACCACCTGCGGGGTCGAGCTCTCCGCGCCCGAGCCGAGCCAGCGCGACAGCACGTGCGCCCGCCGGTCGGTCTTGGCCTCCTCCTCGGTGAGCTGCCCGGTCGCCACCAGGTGCGCCGCCCAGGTGTCGTCCGTGGTCAGCCTGGCCGCGCCCGACTCGGCCACCAGGTACGCCCGGCTGTCGCCGATCCAGCCCACCGTGACCGTGCCGTCCAACCCGACCGACGCGGACACGAACGTGCAGGACGGCGCCAGCTCCGGGGCCTCCGGCCTGGCCAGCCTGCTCACCGCCGCGCCCGCCGAGGTCGCCGCGTCGGTGGTGGCCTGCTCGGTGTCCGACCCGGCCAGCACCCCGGTCAGCAGCACGTCCAGCGCCGTGTCGGCGGCCAGCTGCGAGGCCTGCTCGGCGCGCTCGGAGGACGCGACCCCGTCGCACACCACCACCGCCAGCCCGCGCCCGCGCGCCCGGCCGAACGCCATCGAGTCCTCGTTGCGCTTGCGCCGCCTCCCCCGGTCGCTCACCCCGGCCACGCCGGGAAGGGTGAACTCGACGCGGTCGCGCGGCGACGGCCGGGTTCTGCCGCACTGCGGGCAGGCGCCGTCCTCCCCGTAGTCGCCCTCCCCGCACGGGCACCGCTCGTCGGGCAGGGCGGGCGGCCCTCCGACGGGGGTGCGCCGCAGGCGCAGGTTGCGGCCACAGGCCGCGCAGAACCGGTCTTGCGCCGTCACGGGGGCGGCGCACTCGGGGCAAGCATCCATGATCACACCAGTGTCCTCGGCCGGACCGCGTTCGCGCGGTCGACCAGCGCTATCCGTTCCTCCGGGGTGTCGGCGAGCCTGGCGAGCAGCCGGTAGCTGCGCTCCAGACCGAGCCGCAGCCCCTTGTCGGTGACCGCGCAGCCCAGCAGCCGCGCGCTCACCCTGCGGTCCTCCGCCGGGACGGCCAGCGCCGCCGCCAGCAGCTCCGCGGTCAGCTCGGCCCGACGTCCCGCGTCCAGCGCGAGCGGCTCCAGCAGGGAGCCCGCCCGCAGCACGTCCGCGATACCGCCCATGGCCAGCACGTGCACCGCGCTCACCCGCGCGGCCACGTGGTGCCGGGACGTGTCCGGCACCGTGTGCAGCACCTCCACCGCCCCGTCCCGGTCGTCGTCGCACGCCAGCAGCGCGCGGGCCAGGCCGAACGCGGCGGCGGTGTGCGCGTGGTCGGTGCGCCACACCACCCGGTACAGCTCGGCCGCCGCCCGGTGCTCGCCCGCAGCCTCCGCGCACACCGCCGCGGCCAGCTTCGGCGCGGCCTCGCCGGGCAGCACGTCGCCGATCCCGTCGAACAGCTCCCGCGCCGCCGCCACCCGCCCGCCCGCCAGGGCGATCAGGCCCCGGTACCAGTCCGGCCGCCAGTCGTCGGAGGCGGGCGCGGCCGGGTCGTCGTCGGCCAGCCGGTCCAGGGCGTCCAGCTCGGCCAGGGCCTGCGCGGGCAGGTCGCTGTCCAGCAGGGCCCGCACCACCCGCAGCCGCACCTCCAGGGTGACCTCCGGGGCGCGCCGCAGGATGCGCACCACCTCGGACGGCTCGCCGGTGGTGGTGGCCAGCAGGCCCGCCGCCGGGTCGCCCAGGTCGACCTGCGGCACCGCCAGCCCCAGCGCGGCCTCGCCCCGGTCCAGCTCGCCGCCGCAGCCGAACGCGCGC
Organism: Actinosynnema mirum DSM 43827; assembly: GCF_000023245.1. Classification (GTDB taxonomy): domain Bacteria; phylum Actinomycetota; class Actinomycetes; order Mycobacteriales; family Pseudonocardiaceae; genus Actinosynnema; species Actinosynnema mirum. Next base: position 4,077,359 of record NC_013093.1, on the reverse strand, counting down.
CGCTCCGGCGTGAACTGCCGCGACAGGCCCGGCCGCTGCCTGCCGTCCTGCGCGGCCAGCACCTCCCGCAGCACCCCGGTGAGCTGCTCGGCCATCTCCCCGGCCGAGGCGAACCGCCGGTCCGGGTCCGGGTCGCAGGCGCGCAGCAGGAACCGCCGCAGCGAGTCGTGCTCGGCCAGCAGCGGCTGCTCGGCCGAGTCGGGCAGGGACTTGAGGTGCTTGCCCCGGAAGTCGAAGCGGAAGCACATCAGCGCCAGCGCCCGCCCGACCGTGTACAGGTCGGAGGCCACCGACGGGCCGCGCTTGCCGATCTCCGGGGCCTGGTAGCCGACGGTGCCGTAGATGGGGGAGGTGCGGTCGTCGGCGCGGCGCACCGCGCCCAGGTCGATGAGCTTGAGCTGCTCCTCGGTCTGGATCACGTTGTCCGGCTTGAAGTCGCAGTACAGCAGGCCTACGCCGTGCAGGTAGCCGAGCGCGGGCAGCACCTCCAGCGCGTAGGCGATGGCCCGCTCCACCGGCAGCGCGCCCGACCGGTCGTTGATCAGGTCCTTGACGGTGGTGCCGCCGACGTACTCCATGACGATGTAGTCGGTGGGGTCGCCGGTGCGCCGGTCGGTGTGCCGCACGAAGTTGTGGATCTTCACGATGGTGGGGTGCTCGACCTCGGCCAGGAACCGGCGCTCGGCGACGGCGGCGGCCTTCGCGTCGGCGTCCCCGGAGTCCAGCAGGCCCTTGAGCACGACCCAGCGGTTGGACACCGCGGTGTCGGCGGCCAGGTAGATCCAGCCCAGGCCGCCGTGCGCCAGGCAGCCGAGCACCTCGTACTGGCCGTGCAGCAGCTCGCCCCTGGCCAGCTTCGGGGCGAACGAGTAGCCGTGGCCGCAGTGCGTGCAGAACCCCTCGACCAGGCCGGGGCGCCCGGAGCGGGTGCGCCCGACCTCCTTGCCGCAGGCGCTGCAGAACCGCTTGGCCTCGGGCACCTCGGGGTTGACCAGCACCGCCTGCTTGGGGTCCCGGTAGGGCACCGGCGGCACCTCGACCAGGCCCGCGCCGAGCCTGCCGCGCGGGGCTGCGGACCGGGTGGAGCCCCGCCGGGTCCGGCCGCTGGACGAGCCGGAGCCCGCGGAACCGGTTCGGGAGCGGGAGCCCGAGCGCGACTTGGAGTCGCGGGAGCCGCGCACCGACCGGCCCCAGGTGGCGGGCCACGCGGCCGTGCCGCCGGGACGACCGGCGGTGTCGGGCACGGTGCCCTCGGCGGTGGCCGGGCCGCTGTCGTCGTCATCGTCCCAGGTGGGGGCCTGGGCGCGGGTGCCGCCGCTGTCGGCGCTGTCGGGGTCGTCGTCGAAGCGCGGGGGACGGGCGCGGGTCGCCCCGCTGTCCCGGTCCGCCTCGGGCGCCCACGCGCCCGTCGCGCCGCTGTCCGGGCCCGCGTCGGGTGACCAGGCGCCCGTCGCGCCGCTGTCCGGGCCCGCGTCGGGTGACCAGGCGCCGGTGGCCGCGCTGTCCCGGCCCGCGTCCGGGGACCACGCGCCGGTCGCCGCGCTGTCGGACGACCAGGCGCCGGTGGCCGCGCTGTCCGGGGCCTCGTCGGCGGGCCAGGCGCCGGTCGCGCCGCTGTCGTCGTCCCACGTCGGCCGCCGCGCCTGGCCGCCGTCGCGCTCGACGGGCGGGGACGTGCGGCGGGGTGGGGCGGTCGCGCTCGTGGCCGTCGCCGGGAACAGCTGGGCGCGGGTGTCCTCGCCGGACCGGGCGTTCGGGATGCCCCCCGACCGGCCGGACCCGTCGCCGTCGGCCTGGGCGGTCCAGTCCAGGGGCACGCTGGAGCGCGTGGCCCCCGGCGCGGTCCGGTCCCACGACGGCGCCTGCCTCGCCGTGCCCTCCGAGGGCGCGGTGTCCTCCGAGGGCGCTGCGCCCTCCGGCGAGGGCGCCGGGTACGCGGCCGTGCCGTGCTGCACGGTGCCCTGCGGCGCCGTCCCCTGCTGCGCGCGCCGCCGGGCCGCCCGCCGCGCCGCGTTCACCGGGGCGCGCTCGGCGGGCTGGCCGCACAGCGGGCAGAACGCGTCCTCGGCCGCCAGCTCCCCGGTGCAGCCCGGACTCGCGCACCCGGTCATCGGACGACCTCGCTGGTCATCGCCGCTCCTCCGCTCCGGCACCCACCCGCACCTCCCCACCCGCTCCAAGCCCACCCGCTCCAGCCCACCGTCAGTCCCGGTACTCCGGCGCGGGCGGCGCGGGCGGGTCGCCCAGCCACTTGCGGTGGATGCGCGCCCACGTCCCGTCCGCCCGCACCCGCTCCAGCACGCCGTTGACGAACCGGGTCAGGTCGTCCGCGCCCTTGGCCACGCCGATCCCGTACGACTCGGTGGTGAGCCGGGGCCCGACCACCTCGGTGTACGGGTCCTGCGCGGCGAACCCGGCCAGGATCGTGTCGTCGGTGGAGATCGCGTCCACCTGCCCCTGCTGGAGCATCACCAGGCAGTCCGTCCAGTTCGGCACCGCCACCGGCACCGGCCCCGACGGGTGGGCGCGCACGTGGGCCAGCGAGCTGGAGCCGGTCGTCGCGCACACCTTCCGCCCCGACAGCGCGGTCAGCCCGGTGACGCCCGAGTCCTTCGGCACCAGCACCCGCTGCCCGGCCTCGTAGTAGCTGGTGGAGAAGTTGACCCGCCGCCACCGCTCGCAGGTGATCGTCATGGTGCGCACCACCACGTCCACCTCGCCGGTCTCCAGCGCGGGCAGCCGCTGGTCCGAGTTGAGCACCCGGAACCGCACCTTGGTCGGGTCGCCCAGCAGCGACCGGGCCACCTCGCGGGCCAGGTCCACGTCGAAGCCCTGCAGCTCGCCGGTGAACGGGTCGCGGAACCCCATCAGGTAGGTGTTCTGGTCCACGCCCACCACCAGCTGCCCCCGCTCGGCGATGCGCCGCATCGTGCTGCCCGAGGGCATCGCGCCGGGCGCGGGCAGCGGCCGGGACGGGCGCAGGCTGGCGGTGCAGTCCTGCCCTGCGGTGGGCTCCTGGGCCTCGCGGGGCAGCACGGTGGCCTCCGCCGGTCCCGGCCGCACCGCCGAGTCACCCCCGATCGGGGGCGCCGAGCTGGGCACCGGCGCGCACGCGGTCGCCAGCAGCGCCGCCGCCAGCACCACGCCCCGCCGCGCCCTCACCGGTACTCCTTGAGCCGCTGCCACACCCCGGCCAGGCACGCGAACGCGGCGATCGCGGACAGGAACGCCACCACGTCCACCGCCCCGCCGAGCGCGCCGCGCGCCGACGCGACCGCGCCGTTGGCCTCGGTGCGGGCCGCCACGAGCGCGTCCACCAGGTCCCGGTCCAGCGCGTCGAACGCGGAGGCCGCGCCCTCGGAGCCGGTGCCCAGCGCCAGGTCGACCGCGCCCTCCCAGTCGCCCCGGTCGTCGGCGGCGCGCAGCATCGCGTGCGCCCGCTGCCAGCGCCGGTGGTGCTCGCCCGCGTCACCGGCGTGGGCCTGCGCGAGCAGCTCCTCCAGCTCGCCGTCCAACCGCCGGTAGCCGTCCTCGTAGGCGGTGGCCCCGCCGCCCCTGGTGACCAGGGCGAGGGTCTCGTCGCCGCGCGCGCTCAGCGTGGTGATGCGGGCCTGGGCGAGCACGTCGACCTGCCGGGCGGCGGTCTGACCGGCGCCGGTGTCGGCGACCACGACCAGGCTGGCCACCAGCGACCACATCAGGGCGATCACCGAGGCGGCGCTGGCCACGACCAGGCCGATGTTGAGCAGCCGGTTGCTGGTCAGGAACAGGTAGCGCTGCGCGCCCGCCAGCGCGGACAGCAGCACCCCGCCCAGCAGCAGCTCGGTCCACGGCAGCACGCCGGCAGCCGCCAGCTCGGAGGCGGTGGCGTCGGACTGGGCGCGGTGCAGGTCGTGCGCGGCGGGCAGCAGCGTGCCGCGCATCAGCTCGGACGCCTCCCGCAGGTAGGCGGCGCCCACCGGGTTGCCCTGCCGGTTGTGCACGCGCGCGGTCTCGACCAGGCCCGTGTAGACGGGCAGCTGCTGCGCGAGGGTGTCGATCTCGTCCGCCAGGGGCCCCGCGCGGGTGAGGGCGTCGGTGGCGGCGGACAGGGCGGAGGAGGCGCGGGCGATGTCGTCCTCGTAGCGCTGGCGCAGCTGCGGCGACTCGACCCCGCCGGACAGGAACGCGCTCGCGGCGGTCGCGTCCGCGTCGGCCATCGCCCGGTAGACCTCCTGCGCGGCGTACGCCAGCGGCTCGGTCTGGTCGGCCAGCACGCTCAGCGCGTCGGTGCGCCGCTGGACCGACTGGGCGGTCAGCAGACCCACCAGCAGGCTCAGCCCGGCGAGCGCCAGGGCGAGCAGGGTGAGCCGTCCGGGGGTGGTCCTGGCCAGGTTCAGCGCGCGCCTCTGCAGGGCGCTCCGGGCTCTGGACCGCACCGGCACGTGCCTACACCCCCGAGTTCGTTCGGGTGGCCAGCTATCTGGCCCAGTGGACTGGAGCGTACTTTTCCGCTGATCGGCTCAGGCTGCGAATCGGAGGAAAGCAGTGATCATCCTCGCGCACTTCAGCGACACCCACTTCGACGGGGGTGACCACGCCGCCCCCAGGGCCGAGCGCGTGGTGGGCTACCTGCGCGGACTCGCCCGTCCGGTCGATGCCGCAGTGCTGACCGGCGACGTGGTGGACAACGGGCTCCGGGTGGAGTACGAGGAGGCTGCGCGGGTGCTCGGCGGGCTCGGGCGGCCCCTGCTGGCGCTGCCGGGCAACCACGACTCCCGGTCGCCGTTCCGCGAGGTGCTGCTCGGCGAGGGGCCGGGGGACGGGCCGGTGAACCGGGTGGCGCGGGTGGGCGAGGTGGTGCTCGCGCTGTGCGACTCGACCGTGCCCGGCCAGGACGGCGGGGCGCTCGCGGACGAGACCCTGGAGTGGCTGGACGCGGTGCTGGCCGAAGCCGCCGGGGCGCCGACCCTGGTGTGCCTGCACCACCCGCCGGTCCCGGTGCGGCACCCGGTGCTCGACCCGATCGGGCTGGACGCGCCGGAGCGGCTGGCGCGGGTGGTGCGGGGCCGCAAGGGGCTGCTGGCGCTGCTGTGCGGGCACTCGCACAGCCCCATGGTCGGGTCGCTGGCCGGGGTGCCGGTGCTCAGCGCCCCCGGCGTGGTCTCGACGCTGGCGCCGCCGTGGGAGGGCGAGAAGCCCAACGACAGGGGCGCGCCGCCCGCGCTGGCGTTCCACGTGGTCGAGGACGGGCAGCTCACCACCCACTACCGGCTCGTCCCCTAGTCGCCCGCGGCCAGCCGGGCGCGGGCGAGCATCAGCGCCTCACCGAGCAGGTTGAGCCCGCGCCACTGGTCGGGGTCGGTGGCGCGGGGGTCGTCGGCGGCGAGCCCGATGCCCCAGATCCGGTCCACCGGGCTCGCCTCCACCAGCACCCGCCCGCCGGTGCCCAGCAGGTAGGCGCGCAGGTCGTCGTGCTGGCCGAACTTGGCCTCGTTGAGCCGGGCGACCAGCTCCAGGCGCTCGCGCGCCCAGGTGTCCTCGTCGAAGCCGCGCACCTGGCGGCCCAGCGACTTGGCCTCACCGGGCGTGCGCGCCTCGGCGACGCGGCCCGCGGTGCGCTCGTCGCCGAACAGCAGCGCCTTGCCGGTCATCATGGCGTGCTCGGCGGTGGGGTGGACGCGCCCGTCCAGCTCGAACGGCCGCTCCCACCACTGGCTCAGGCACTCCCGCCCCAGCTCTCCGTCGCGGTGCGGGGTGTGGCCCCAGAAGAACAGGTGTCCCATGGGGGCATTCCAGCCCATCGCGGGCGCTGGGGACCAGCGGTTTTCCCGGTGCGCGCCCACACATCCCGTTCGTGGCGCCACCTCAAGGTATATCCCGGACCTGGGCTTGCCACAAGACCCCGTGCGGGGCGCACAATCCCTCCCGCCGGCGCGGTGAACTGGGAGAACGGGAGCGGGCGTGGACGTCGACGTGGTCGTGGTGGGGGCGGGGCCGACCGGGTTGGCGCTGGCGGGTGAGCTGGCGCTGGCCGGGGTCCGCGCGCTCGTGCTGGAGCGGCGGCCAGGGCCCTCGCCGGAGCCCAGGGCCAACGGGCTGGGCGGGCAGGTCCTCGAACTGCTGCGCTGCCGGGGGCTGCTGGCTCGGGTCGAGGCCGCGTCGGGGGCGGAGCACCCCGCGCCCCGGTACCCGTTCGCCACCCTGCACCTGGACTTCACCGGGCTGGCCGACCCACCGTTGCGCGGGGTGGCGCTGCCGCAGGCGGGGGTGGAGCGGGTGCTGGCCGAGTGGGCCGTGGAGCTGGGGGCCGAGGTCCGGCGCGGGTGCGAGGTGGTCGGCCTGGCGCAGGACGAGGGGGCGGTGACCGCGCGGCTGCGCGGCGGTGGCGAGGTCACCGGGCGCTACCTGGTGGGGTGCGACGGCGGGCGCAGCCGGGTGCGGGAGCTGCTCGGCGTCGGGTTCCCCGGCCAGACCTACCCGGAGGTGCACCGGCTGGGGCAGGTGCGGGTGCCCGCGTCGGTGACCAGGCGCGACGGCGGCCACCTGGAGCTGCCGGGGGTGGGCAGGGTCGGCGCGGGCGAGTTCACCCGAACGGAGCGCGGGGCGTTCGGCATGGGCTGGCTCGACCCGGACGTGCTGATGGTGTCCACGACCGAGGAGGCCGGCGAGGTCGACGAGGGCGCGCCGCTCACCCTGGCCGAGCTGGCGGGCAGCGTCGAGCGGGTGCTGGGCGCGCCGCTGCCCATGGAGGGCGCCACCCGGCTGTCCCGCTACCGCCACCACGCGCGCGCGGCCGAGCGCCACCGCGTGGACCGGGTGTTCCTGGCGGGCGAGGCCGCGCACCGCTTCCCGGCCACCGGCGTGGGCATCGGCGCGGGGATGCTCGACTCGGTCAACCTGGCCTGGAAGCTCGCCGCGACCCTGCGCGGCTGGGCCCCGCCCGGCCTGCTCGACACCTACCAGTCCGAGCGCCGCCACGCCACGGCCCGCACGATGCTGCACACCCAGGCCCAGGTGGCGCTGCGGCGCGGCGAGGACCCGGCGGCGCTCGCGCTGCGCGAGCTGGTCGGCGAGCTGCTCGTCGACGAGCAGCCGCTGCGCAGGCTGGGGGCGCTGGTCGCGGGCGCCGAGCTGCGCTACCCGTTCCCCGGCGCCCACCCGCTGACCGGCCGCTTCACCCCGAACCCGGCCCTGCGCACGGCGTCGGGCGCGACCGACGTCGCGGGCCTGCTGCACGCCGCCCGCCCCGTGCTGCTCGCCCTGGCCGACCGCCCCGACCTGCTCGCGGCGGCCGAGCCGTGGCGCGACCGGGTCGACCGGCACACCGCGACCGCGCCCGACCCCGTCGCCGCCGACGCCCTGCTGATCCGCCCGGACGCCCACGTCGCCTGGGCCGCCGCCCCCGGCGAGCCCGCGACGACCGCCGTCCCCGCGCTCCGCGAGGCGCTCACCACCTGGTTCGGCGAGGCGACCCGAACAGCTGCGCCGGGTCACGGGCAGCGGCGCTGAGCTCCTCGCCCGATCACCACCCGCCCCACCCGATCGCCCCTCACCCGCGCGGCGGCACCGGCATCGGCAGGGCGGGCAGCCCGTCGATGCTCGCGCTGTTGTGCGGCTTGCCCTCGCAGTACGCCCGGAACTCCTCGTCGCTCTTGCGCCCGAAGTGCTGGGCGTGCAGCTCCCGCTCGCCCCGGTAGTCCAGGAACGGCACGGCGTACCCGCAGGTGTCGCTGACCAGCTCGGCCGTCACGACCACCACCGCCCGCAGCCCCGGCCCGTCCGCCTCGCCGAACCCGGCCACCAGGTCGGCGAAGCGCGGGTCGTCGCGGAACACCGGCTCGCCGCTCCCGTGCACCCGCACGATCTTCGGCGGCCCGTCGAAGGCGCACCACATGAGCGTGATGCGCCCGTTCTCCCGCAGGTGGGCGATGGTCTCGGCGTGGCTGCCGCCGAAGTCCAGGTACGCCACCCGCCGCTCGTCCAGCACCCGCAGCGTGCCGGAGCGGCCCTTGGGTGAGACGTTCACGTGCCCGCCGGGGTCCAGCGGGGCGGTCGCGGTGAAGAACACCGGCTGGGCCTCGATGAACTCCCGCAACCGGCCGTCGATGCGCTCGTAGGTCTTCCCCATGCCGGCCAGTATCGACCGGTGCGGCGGCCCGGCGGAACACGAATTCCACCGGACCGCCGCACCACCTCACAGCCTCGGGTCGACCGGCTCGGACTCCATGGCCAGCACGGCGAACACGCACTCGTGCACCCGCCACAGCGGCTCCTCGCGCGCCACCCGCTCCAGCGCCTCCAGCCCCAGCGAGTACTCCATGACCGCCAGCGCCCGCTTGAGCCCGAGCCCGCGCTTGCGCAGCCGCTCCAGGTTCGCCGGTTCGGTGTAGTCGGGGCCGTAGATGATCCGCAGGTACTCGCGCCCGCGCACCTTCACGCCCGGCTGCACCGGCCCGCGCTCGCCGACCACGAGGTTGGCCAGCGGCTTGACGACCATGCCCTCGCCGCCGTCCGCGGTGATCGACTCCCACCAGCGCACGCCCGCCGCGACCTGCTCCTCGTCGCCGGTGTCGACGACCAGGTGCGCGGTGCGGTGGAACAGCTCGCCCTCCAGCCGCGCCAGCACGCCCAGGTGCCACAGGTGGTCCCGGTCGTGGAAGACGCGCCCGCGCGCCGCCAGCACCTGGAACGGGGCCAGCTTCAACCCGGCCAGGTCCTCGGTGGGCCAGCAGTAGCGGCTCCACGCCCTGCGGTAGCCCTCGGCGTTCGCCCGCCGGGACCGGGTGCGCTCCAGCAGCGCCCCCACGTCGACCCCGCGCCCGGCGGCGGCCTCCAGCGCGGACGTGGCCACACCCAGCGACCCGGACGCCGCCGCGCCCACCGACGCGTACTGCTGCCGGATCAGCCCGTCGGCCTTGGCGTTCCACGGCATCAGCTCGCAGTCCAGCAGCAGCCAGTCGGTGTCCAGCTCCTCCCACAGCCCGGCGGCCGTCACCCCGTCGCGCACCCGCTCCAGCACCCGCCGCTCCAGGTCGCCGTCGAAGAACGGCCGCCCGGTGCGGGTGTGCACCACGCCCAGGTCGCCGGCGCCCTCGACGTCGCGGCGCACCAGCACCACGGCCCGCGACCCCATGTGCTTCTCCTGGCACACGACCTGCCGCACGCCCCAGGCCCGGTACTCGGCGAACGCCTCGTCCGGGTGCTCCAGCAGGCCCTCGCGCTTCGAGGTCGCCACCGGCGACATCGTCGGCGGCAGGTACAGCAGCCGCCGGGGGGCCACCGCGAACCGGCTCATCACCTCCAGCGCCGCCGCGGCCTGGTCGGCGCGCACCGTGATCCGGCCCCGGTGGGCGGTCTCGACGCCGCGCTTGCCGGTCACGTCGTCCAGGTCCAGCGCCCCCGCCTCCCGCTCCGGCGCGACGGGCGCCAGCGGGCGCACCGGCTCGTACCAGACCTGGTGCGCGGGCACGGCCACGACCTCGCGCTCGGGGTAGCGCAGCGCGGTCAGCTCGCCGCCGAACACCACGCCGGTGTCCAGGCACATCGTGTTGTTGACCCACTCGGCCCTCGGGGTGGGCGTGTGCCCGTAGAGCACCGTCGCCCGGCCCCGGTAGTCGTCGGCCCACGGGTAGCGCACCGGCAGGCCGTACTCGTCGGTCTCGCCGGTGGTGTCGCCGTACAGCGCGAACGAGCGCACCCGGCCGGACGCGCGGCCGTGGTAGTGCTCGGGCAGGCCGGCGTGCGCGACGACCAGGTCGCCGCCGTCGAGCACGTAGTGGGCGACGAGCCGGTCGCAGAACCGGGTGGCGGCCTCGCGGAACTCCTCGTCCTGCCCGCCGAGCTGCTCCAGCGACTCGGCCAGGCCGTGCGCGACCTTGACCTTGTGCCCGCGCAGGGCGCGCACCAGCTTCTGCTCGTGGTTGCCGCACACGCAGAACGCGTGCCCGGCCTCGACCATGCCCATGACCAGGCGCAGCACGCCCGGCGTGTCCGGTCCCCGGTCGACCAGGTCGCCGACGAACACCGCGCGCCTTCCCTCGGGCGGCAGCGCGTCCACCGGGCGGCCCCGCTCGTCGCGCACCAGCTCGTAGCCCAGCTCGACCAGCAGCTCCTCCAGCTCGGCGCGGCAGCCGTGCACGTCGCCGATGACGTCGAACGGGCCGCGCTCGTGCCGCAGGTCGTTGAGCAGCCGCTCCGGGACGATCACGGCCTCGTCCACGTCCCGCTGGGTGCGCAGCACGTGCACCCGGCGGAAGCCCTCGCGGCCGAGCCGGTTCAGGGACTTGCGCAGGGCGGTGCGCTGGCGGCGCACCACGTGGTCGCCGAAGTCCCGGTCGGGGCGGGTGGCGTTGCGGGCCAGGCACACCGCGTCGGGGGTGTCGAGCACGATCGCGACGGGCAGCACGTCGTGCTCCTTGGCGACCGCGATCAGCCGCGCCCGGTCGGCGGGCTGCACGTTCGTGGCGTCCACGACCGTGGTGCGGCCGGCGGCCAGGCGCTTGCCCGCGACGTAGTAGAGCGAGTCGAACGCCGCGCCGGACGCGGACTGGTCGTTCTCGTCGTCGGCGACCATGCCCCGGAAGAAGTCGCTGGAGAGCACCTGGGTGCGCGTGAAGTGCTGGAGCGCGAACGTGGACTTGCCGGAGCCGGAGGCACCGACGAGCACGACCAGGCTCGGCTGGGGGATCGTCAGCTCCATCAGTCCTCGGTCCTCTCCAGGGTGAAGACGGCGGCCTGGGTGGGCGCGCCGCGCTCGGGGTCCTCGTCGCCGATCGGCAGGTAGTGGGTGGTGTAGCCGGTGCGCTCCGCCACGCCCTCGGCCCACTCGCGGAACTGCGCGCGGGTCCACTCGAACCGGTGGTCGGCGTGCCGCAGCGACCCGGCGGGCAGGGTCTCGAACAGCGGGTTGTACTCGACGTTGGGCGTGGTGACCAGCACCAGGCCGGGGCGCGCGCAGGCGAACACGGCGTGCTCCAGCGCGGGCAGCCGCTCCGGGTCGACGTGCTCGACGACCTCCATGAGCACGGCCGCGTCGAACCCGGTCAGGCCCCGGTCGACGTAGGTCAGCGCGCCCTGGCGCAGCTCGACGCGGGCGCGCTGGCGCTCGCCCATGGTGTCCAGGTGCAGCTTGCGGGCGGCCACGCGCAGGGCGTGCGCGGAGACGTCGACGCCGAGCACGCGGGTGAACTGCGGTTCGGCGATCAGCGGGCGCAGCAGCGCGCCGCCGCCGCAGCCCAGGTCGACGACGCTGCGCGCGCCCGCCTCCCGCAGCACGGAGATGACGGTCTCGCGGCGCTGGCGCGCGAGGGACACGCGCGGTGGGGCGAGGGCGTTGTCCAGCTCCTCCGGCTCGACCTCCTCGGCCTCGGCCAGGCTGGACAGCGAGGACAGCACCTCCTCCACCAGGGTCCTGCGGTTCAGCAGGTAGCGGCGGGTGATCAGCTCCCGGTCCGGGTGCTCGGGCAGCCAGCCCTCGCCCGCGCGCAGCAGCTTGGCGGCCTCGTCCTGGTCGACGTGGTAGTGCTTGTCGCCGTCCAGGACGGGCAGCAGCACGTACAGGTGGCGCAGCGCCTGGGACAGCAGCAGCTCACCGGTCAGCACGACGCGCGCGTAGCGGGAGTCGCCGAGGTCCTCGCCCAGCGGCAGCACCTCGGCGTCGACCCGCCAGCCCAGCGGCGCGAACAGCCGCTCGACCAGCCGGTGCGGCACGGCAGGCAGCTCCACGCGCAGCGGCAGCGGTTCGGCGGCCAGCTCGGGGCGGGCGTCGCAGCGGCCGTTCATGGCGGTGCGGAACACGGACCCGAGGGCGACGGCCATCAGCGAGCCGGAGGTGTAGGGGCGGTCGTTGACGTACTGGGTGAGCGTGCTGCCGTGACCCCGCACCAGGCCGACGGGGTCGACCTCCAGCAGGAGCGCGACCGTGCACGCCTGCTCGTCGGCTCGGGGGTAGAAGACGTGGGCGGGGCCGGAGGAGGTGGTGAAGGTCTGCGCGCGGTCGGGGTGCTTGTGCAGCAGGAACCCGAGATCGGTCGCGGGAGCGCGGGTGGTCGTCACGGTCAGTAGCACGCGGGGGAGTGTGTCCTGTCGGGACCGGTCGGCGCAGGTGGTTTTTGGTGGCCGCACCTGTTCAGCCACTGGCGTGGCGGGGGCCGCCAGGGTGGCGCGGTGGTGGTGCGGAGGGGTGTGGTCGGGGTCGGGTCCTTGCTGGTGGTGTGCGGGGGAGCGGTGGGCGGGACGCGCCCGGAGGCGGACCTGCTCGCCGAGCACGCCCGCGCCCTCGGCTACCGGGGCCCGCTGCTGCGGGAGGCGGGCAGCCGCACGACCTGGGAGAACGTGCGCGAGGTCGGGCCGCTGCTGGAGGGATTCGCGCGGATCAGGCTCGTGTCGAACCCCTTCCACGCCGAGAAGGCCCGCGAGTACCTGTGGCGCCAGCACCCGCACCTGGCGGCCCGGCTGGTGCGGGCGGGCGACCAGCGGGTCGGCGAGTGGCTGCTGCTGAAGCCGCTGCTGGCGGTGCTGGGGCGCCGCAGGATGCGCCACGTCGACGCGGGAGGCCTGCGGCGCGCTTGACCAGGCTTGCCCCTTCGGGAGCAGCCCCTCCGCTCGCCCGTCGGTGGACGTTTTCCCAACCCCGACGCCCGTCGTGGTCGAGCGGCGCATCGTCGGGTCGTCGGAGTTCATCCGGTGATCCAGGGGGGATCAGCATGAGCGGACGTGTGTTCCGCGGTGTGATGATCGTAGCCGCCGTGCTCGTGGCGCTGGTGGGGTTCACGCCGGCGGGCATGGCGGCGTCGGTCGCGGCGTCGGTCGCGGCGGCGGGGGTGGCCGCAGCGGGTGACGCCCAGCCGAGGGGCGGGATCGTCGTGGTCCCCGCCGCTCCCGAGGCGGGGTCCGACGCCTCCGTCGAGCCGTTCGGCGCGAACTGCGGCGGGGTTCTCGACCCGTGCGGGATCGTGAACAACCGCACCACCAGGTCGCTGGAGGCCGCCAGGGACTCCCGGAGCCACACGTCGTGCCCGCTCTGGGCCGACAGCACCGCCCACCCGCGCAAGTCGGTGGCCCCCGGCCGCAACTCGAACCAGTCGCCCGAGCACTTCAAGGACACCGACTGCTTCCGCTCGACCACCTGCTCGGTGTTCTACCTGGGCTGGCACGCGCCCGGTGAGTGGATCAGGATCTGGAGCTCGGTCCACATCCACGACCTCGGCTGCTGAACGAGGCCGGTCGGCTGAGAGCGGCGCCGGGTCCGCGTGCGCGGGCCCGGCGCCCGTCCGTTCACCCCTGCCTGATCTCCGGCAGGAACAGCACCGCGTCGTAGTCGCGCGGCGCCGCCGGGTCCAGGGGGAAGTAGCTCAGCTGCCGCTCCGACCCGCCGCGCTTGCGCGCCCCCCGCGACAGCTCCACGACCTCGTCCGCCCCCACCAGCGCGGGCCGGTCGTAGCGCGCGGCCAGCCTGCCCTCCACGGTGTCCGCCTCCGGCTCGCCCAGCCCCTGGTGCTCGGCCACGCCCACGGCGGTCGCGATCACCGCGTGCCTGCGCTCCGGCCGCGCGGCCAGCAGCGACCCCGCGCTGGGCCAGCGGACCACCGCGCCGCCCACCTCCCAGTCGATCGCCGAGGCGCGCAGGTGCTGGTTGTGCGCGAACACCAGCGTCGGGCCGCGCTCGGTCAGCGCGCGCAGGTTCTCCGCCATCACCGAGTCCCGGATGCCGCCCGCCCTGGGGAACCGGTCGGGCGCGTCCTCGGCCATGACCGCGTGGTAGGCCAGCAGCCCGGACGCCGCGCGCAGCCCCAGCTCGACCTCCCACCGCTGCTCGGGCGTCCGGTCGGCGGCGCGCGCCGCGGCGTCCCAGCGCAGCTCCTCCACGACCACCCGCAGCGCGGCGACCCTCGGGTCCGACCCGATGGACCGCGACGGGTCCCGCGCGGCGGCGGGCTCCACCCACGGCTCGTCCGGGCCGAGCAGCTCGTCCACGCGCGTGGGCAGCGGCCCCTGCCAGGCCAGCTCCAGCGCCGCGCGGGGGCTGTCGGCGGCGGTCATCTCGGTGGGCGCGTCGAACCCGGCGAACCCGACCGGGTCGTGCGGGTGGGCGCGGTTGTGCCCGGCGAGCAGCCGCAGCAGCTCGGCGGACCCGGGGGCCTCGCCGAACCCGTGGCTGAACCCGTCGCGCAGCACCTCCGCCTCCTCGCCGGCGCCGGTGCGCACGTGCTCGTCGACGAGCCTGCCGCGCAGGCAGCAGCTCTCCACCGACACGGTCCGGTAGCCGTGGTCGGCGATCAACCGGCCGAACAGCTCGTTGCGCAACGCGGGCAGCGCGGGTTCGAAGTGCATGGCCTCGCCGAGCGCGAGCAACCGCGGCGTTCCGAGCAGGGCGGTGACGTCCAGGTCTTCGGGGAGCATGACGGCCTTCCTGGGTGGCGGTCTTCGGGCCCCTTCGACGCTATCGTTGATGTGACGGTGTGGAGTTATGCCGAGAAAACGCAGCTCGACAACCCAAAAACCTCAAACCAAGGCGAGGCTCTATGCGCACGGTCGACCTGGCGCGGGAACACGGTCTGTCCACCCAGGCGGTGCGCAACTACGAGGCGTCCGGCGCCCTCCCCGAGGCCGAACGCGCCCCCTCGGGCCACCGCCGCTACACCGAGCGCCACGCCGCGGCCCTGCGCGCGTTCCTGGCGCTGGCGGCCGGTCACGGCCACGCGGTGGCCACCGAGATCATGGTCGCCGCGAACGAGGGCCGCCTGGAGCAGTCCCTGGATTTGATCGACCGCAGCCACGCCGCACTCCTGGCCGACCGCGCCGCGCTGGACGCCGTGGCCGCGGCCCTGACCACCCTGACCACCACCCCGCCCCAGTCCCGCACCCCGCTCCCGGTGGGCGCGCTGGCCCACCGCCTGGGCGTCCGCCCGGCGACCCTCCGCCGCTGGGAGTCGGAGGGCCTGCTCACCCCGGCCCGCGACCACGCGGGCCACCGCGCCTACCACCCGGAGGACGTCCGCGACGCCCACCTGGTCGCCCAGCTCCGCAAGGGCGGCCACCCCCTGCCCGTGATCGCCCCACTCCTGACCGACCTGCGCACGGGCGCCCCGGACTCGGTGGCCGCGGCCCTGACCACCCGCCGCACCCGCCTGCACACCCGAGCCCGCGCGATGCTCACCGCCGCCGCCCGCCTGGACGCCTACCTGGAGGTCCGGCGCCCCCGGTAGGGCCCACGGCCGCCCCGCCACCGGGGCCGCGACGGCCGATCGATTTGCTCAACACCGCAGGTCAGATAGCCTCCGCCACTCGGGCGGGTAAATCTGTGCTGGCGGGAGTAGACATTCGGCGGCGGCTGTGTGTAGTATTCTCCCCGTAAGCAGCGAGGAGCAGTGGCACGGGAGATGACGAACTACCCGTGAGATCGACAGCAGGACGGTCGGACGTGTCGGGGCCAATCAGTGAACGGGGCCTCTGCGGCAGTGGACCGCGGGTCGGCTGGTGGAAGGGACCGGAGCAGTGGTCCCGGCGCCGGTGACCCGGAGAAGTGGTGAAGCAGTTCGAGTTCGGCACAGCAAGTGCGGTGCGGCCAGGTCTGTCGGAGCCGATCAGTGGAAGGGGCTCTTGGCAGGTGGCCGCGGGCGGTCGGTGAGGTGAATCCGGCATGTGCATCAGGACCGGTGCCGACCGTCACGTGAGATTGTCAGTCAAGTTGGTCAGAGGAGAAGGGAAGGGTTGCACACCATCGGATCGCCCGTTCTCGGTTGAACTCGGCCGGACGGGTACCGCGGCGCCATCGGATGGGAAGGTGGTCTTCGGTTACGCACAAGCGATCCCCGCAGCACCCGCGAGCGATGCGGGTCGTGTGGAAAGAGGAAGCCGATCTCACGGTCGGCTAGGTGGAAGTGAAACCCAACACCCCTGGGGCCCCGGCGCTACTGCGCCGGGGCCCCTCGTGATGCGGAGGCGCGATGACCCCAGAGGACACAACCGGACCACAGGTCGCCCAGGCGCAGACCACGGCCGAGAGGTTCGACGACGACGACTACCCCGCCTACACCATGGGGCGGGCCGCGGAGATGCTCCGCACGTCGGCCGGGTTCCTGCGCAGCCTGGACGAGGCGAAGCTGATCGAGCCCCAGCGCTCGACCGGCGGCCACCGCCGCTACTCCCGCTCCCAGCTGCGCCTGGCCGCCCGCGTCCGGGAACTGGTCGACCAGGGCACCGGACTGGACGCGGCGTGCCGCATCGTCACCCTGGAGGACCAGCTCCAGGAGGCCAGGGACGCCAACCGGCCACAGCACCCGCCGGGTGAGCCCTACCCGCCACTGCGCGGCGTGTAGCCCCGGCCGCTCCCGCGGCGGTGTCCGGCGGAGGAGGACCCGAGCCCGCCGACCGCGTGCGGGCCGCCCACCACGACCCGACCCGACCCCGACGAAGGCCCGGCGGCGGCATCGGCGGAGGGCCCGGTCGCCGACCTGTTCCGCCCA
Organism: Actinosynnema mirum DSM 43827; assembly: GCF_000023245.1. GTDB lineage: Bacteria > Actinomycetota > Actinomycetes > Mycobacteriales > Pseudonocardiaceae > Actinosynnema > Actinosynnema mirum. The sequence goes on along the minus strand of NC_013093.1, from coordinate 4,060,911 downwards.
CCACCCGCCCGGTCGCGGACGGGTGGTGGGGCATCGTCATCCGTGCAGGTCACAGGCTCACCAGGTCAGCGGCAGGGTGGCGATGTAGTCGGTCAGCAGGGTCGACAGGAGCCGGTGGTCGGCGGTCGAGTAGTGCCAGTCGCAGCCCAGGCGGTCCAGGCGGGGGTCGTCGTGGTTCCAGAAGCGGACTCGGGTGTCGCCCTGGGCGTTGCGGTCGGTGACGACCTGCTGCGCGGTCTGGGCGAACAGGTTCGAGGCGTTGACCACGATGACCGCGTTCGGGCCGTAGGTGGCGCGGAGCTTGTCGAGGAAGCCCTGGTAGGCGGCCTTGTAGGCGGTGACGAGGGTGTCCGCGGTCCAGGGCTCGCCGGGGTTGACCGGGGTGGAGAAGTCGTTGGTGCCCAGGCCGACCACGACCAGCTGCGGGCGCCACGTCGGCGGGTTCTGCCAGACGTCGGCCGCCTCGTTCTGCAGACCGCGGGCGTAGGAGGTGCGGAAGTCCGTGCCGGGGTCGCCGCCGTTGTAGTTGCGGACCATGCCCCTGCCGGACTGCGCGTTGATCTGGTGGTCGGCGCCCAGGGCTCGGGCGGTCAGGGCGCCGAAGGTCAGGTCGGCGTTGGACTTGCGGTCCACGCCCGTGGCGGAGCAGTCGCGGCTGGTGGAGGTGTTGCCGTAGCCGGCGGTGAGCGAGTCGCCGATGAACTCGATCTGCCGGGTGCGCGGGGCGGGCTTGTCCAGGAGCTCGCCGCCGGGGTCCGCGGTGAAGCCGCCGAACTCGCCCGCGCTCCACGGGACCTCGGTGCGCTTGACCACGCGCACGGTGTGCACGCCGTTGGTCAGCCCCTGCACCCGGTGGGTGGTGCGGCCGGGGGTGACCAGGGTGGCGACGGTGGCGCCGTCGACCTGGACGTCGTAGTCGTTGACCGCGTCGTTGAGGGTGACGCCCACGCCGGTGCCCCGGAAGCGGCCCTCGAAGGCGATGCCGGGCCAGGTGTAGCGGGCGGCGCCCGCCGCCTGCCTGACCCGGCCGACGGTGTGCGCCTTGGCCAGCACGTCGGACGGCGGTGCGGTGGTGGTCGTCGTCGTGGTCGTCGGGGTGGTGGAGCCGGTGCAGGTGACGCCGCCGAGCGCGAACTGCGCCGGGGGCGGGTTGGCGCCGGTCCAGGTGCCGGTGAACCCGAACGAGGTGCTCGCGCCGGTGGCCAGGGAGCCGTTCCAGGCCGCGTTGTCGACCCTGACCTGCGCCCCGGTCTGCGCCGCGACCCCGCCCCACGCCTGGGTCACCGCCTGCCCCGCGCCGAACGCCCAGGTCAGCCGCCAGGAGGTGACCGGGTCGCCGAGGTTGGTGACGTCCACGTTCGCGGTGAACCCGCCCGCCCACTGGCTGGAGACCCGGTAGTCCACCCGGCAGCCGGTGGCGGCGCGCGCGGGGGAGGGGACGGCGGCGAGGGTGGCGGCGGCGGCCACGGCGGTGAGGACGCCGAGCGCGGCGGCGGGGCGTAAGCCGGTGGGGCGTGGGCGGGCGCCGGAGGTGCGCGGGATCATCGTCGGTCCTGTCTGCGAGGCGTGCGCGACTGCCCCGACACCGGCGGCCCCGTCGAGGGCGATGTCCCCGGAATCTAGGGGCTGGTTTTCCGGGGCGTCAAGGCGTCGGGGGAGGGCGCCTGCGGGGCCGGGCTGTCCCGGTCCGGTGGGGTGGCGTAGCGGTCGACGAGGGTGGTGGCGCGGGCGCGCAGGTGCTCGCGCAGCCACGGCGGGGACAGCACCTCCACAGCCTCGGCCAGCTGCCACAACGCCCACTCGGCGTGCCTGCGGTCCTGGTAGAGCACCTCCAGGCCCGGCCACCCGGTCGTCTCCGGGCCGGTCGAGCGCACGGCCACCGCGGTGCCCGCGACCTCCTCCCGGCGGGCCGGGTCCACCCGCGCCACGACCGTGACCTGCGCTGATTCCGGGATGAGCCGCGCGCACCGCTCCCGCCACACCCGCTCCAGGTCGACCTCCGCCGCCCGGACCGCCGGTTCGGGCAGCGCCTCGGCGGCCAGGACCCTGGACAGGCGGTAGGTGCGGTCCTCGCCGTCGCGCGTCGCCAGCAGGTACGTCCGGTCCCCCGCGCCGACCAGGCCGATCGGGTCGACCACCCGCCACCCCGGTTCCCCGCCGGGCGCCGCGTACCGCAGCCGCAGCCTGCGCCCGGCCACCACCGCCCGCCGCACCTCGGCCAGCACGGCGCCGGGCGCGTCGTCCGCCGCGAGGGGCCGCGAGAGCAGGTCGGTCGCCGGGGACGCCAGCAGGCGGGACGCCGCGTCGTGCGCGGTGTCGCGGTTCGGCGCAGGCAGGGCGTCCGCGACCTTGCGCAGCGCCGCCGCCAGCGCCCCGCCCAGCCCGAACGACCCGCCGCCCGACCCCGTCACCAGCAGCGCCAGCGCCTCGTCGTGGTTCAGCCCGGTCAGCTCGGCGCGGTACCCCGGCAGCAGCGCGAACCCGCCCCGCCGCCCGCGCTCCGCGTAGACCGGGACGCCCGCGGCCGACAGCGCCTCCACGTCGCGCAGCACCGTGCGCGTGGACACCTCCAGCTCGCGGGCCAGCGCCGTCGCGGACATCCGGCCCCGTCCGCGCAGCAGCAGGACCAGCGAGACCAACCGGTCAGCTCGCACGTCCCGCAATCCTGCCAGGAATACCTGACAGGAGGTGTCGTGATTCGCGGGCAGGGTCCACGACCACAGGCGGTCGACCGGACCGCCGCGACGAGAGCGGTGCAGGCGTGGCAGTGGAACGAACGGCCGTCAACCCGACGACCTGGTCGGTCGGCATGGGCTTCAACCAGGGCGAGGTGGTCTCCGGGCAGTCCCGGACCCTCTACTGCTCCGGGCAGACCGCGACCGACGCCGACGGGGCGCCGCGGCACGCCGGTGACATGGCGGCCCAGCTGGCGCTGAGCCTGGACAACCTGGAGGCGGTTCTCGGCGGGGCGGGCATGACGCTGGCGAACCTCGTCCGGCTGAACGTGCACACCACCGACGTGGACCTGCTCTTCCAGCACTACGGGGTGCTGGCGGCCCGGCTCGGCGCGGCCCAGGTCGCGCCGACGACCACCATGCTGGGCGTCACCCGGCTGGCGCTGGCGCCGCTGATGGTGGAGCTGGAGGGCACCGCCGTCGCCTGACCGTCCCCGACCCGTCCGGCGCGGTCAGCCGGGCGGGTCAGGCCACCCGCTCGCCCACCTCGCACAGCGCGGTCCCGCCACCGTCCACGACCTCCAGCGCCGCCACCAACCGCCCCGCCAGCCACGGCAGCACCAGCGCCCGCGCCTGCTCCACCGTGCGCAGCGCCACCGACCGCAGCTCCCCGTCCGGGGACCCGAGCCCTTCGAGATCGTCCTCGGACACCAGCCCGCCGTCGAAGACGAACGCCACCGTCTCGGGCCGCCGGTCACGCGCCGGGTGGAAGTCCACCACCAGCAACCTGCCCACCGGCCGCGTCCACCCCAGCTCCTCGCCCAGCTCGCGCGACGCCGCCGCCCACGGCGACTCGTCCACCTCGACCGCGCCGCCGGGGATCTCCCAGTCCGCCTTGTAGGACGGCCCGACCAGCAGCACCCGGCCGTCCCGGTCGCGGAAGAGCACCCCCGCCGCCAGGTGCTTGCCCGTCAACCCCGCCAGGCCAGGCGGGCGCATCCCCTGGAGTTCGCTCACCCGGCCAACGCTAGCCCTCCCGCGCCGGGCCCCGGTATCGGCCGCGTGCCCACCCCCGTACCGCCCGGCGGCGCACAACCGCGGGGCCCCGCAAGGACCCGGCCTCCAAGGACTTCCCGCCCACCGTCATGGTGCATATGCACCGTTTGGAGGTAGGTCGGACGGCGATGCGACTGTATCGTCCCCCCGGTCGAAGGACTCGATCTTGAAGGCTTGTCCGGGGAACTCAAGGGGGATCTCGTGCTGAAGTTCGCTCAGAGGGCGGCGGCGGTCGCCGCCGGGACGGTTCTCATGCTGGCCGCCAGCACCCATGCCGCCTCGGCGGCGGCGCACACGCAGACCCCGCCGGACGGCGGCGGTTCCGGGTACGTGTCGCACACGCACCAGTACCTGCGCGTGTGCGACACGTCGGCGAACGACCGCGGTGTGCGCATCGAGTACACGGTGGCCGGCTCGGGGACCGAGTACAAGCTGGGCGACTCCAACGGGGCGAAGGACGGGTGCGGCACCAGGAGCATCGGCCCCCGCGAGGTGGTCAGCTTCCGGGTCTGCAGCAGCAAGACCGGCGGCGGCGACAGCAAGTGCCGGGCCTGGCAGTGGATCGGAGCCGCTTAGGAGCTCCGGACGACCGGGGGCGCCGTCCCGCCACGCGGGTCTCGTCCAGGAACGTCCAGGAGTGTCCGAACGGCCCCGGCACGCGCGCCGGGGTGCGCTGGACTGTGCCCACACCGCGGCGAGGCTCCTGGGGGAATCCGCCGGGGGAGGGCCGGGGCGGCGCGTACCGGGGGGAGGCGCGCCGTCCCGGCCGTGGCGGGGCCGGCCCGCGCGACCGGGAGGGGACGCCGGTCGTGCGGGCCGGGGTCGGGGTGGAGCGGCTCCCGCGCCGGGGACCTGCACCCCGGTCCGGCTACGTGACCAGCAGCAGCTTCCCGGTGGTCGCGCGCGAGCCGAGGTCCGCGTGCGCCCTGGCCGCCTCCGCCAGGGGGTAGCGCCCGCCGATCCGCACCGCCAGCTCACCGCGCTCGACCATGCCGAACAGCTCCCCCGCGTGCGCCTCCAGCTCGCCGGGGCCGCTGACGTGGTCCTCCACCGACGAGTAGGTCACGCGCACGCTGCGCGGCAGCTCGCTCATCCGCACGGTCGGCACCTCGTCGATCAGCGGCCCGTAGTAGACCAGCGTGCCGTGCCTGCGCAGCACCCGCAGCGACGCCTCGAACGTGCTGCCGCCCGCGCCGTCGAACACCGCGTGCACACCGCCGGTCAGCTCCAGCACCGGCCCGGCGAACGCGCCCCCGGTCGACACCAGCACGTGGTCCGCGCCCGCCGCGCGCACCACCTCCACCTTCTCCTCCCGCGACACCAGCCCGACGACGGTGGCCCCGCGCGCCTTGGCCAGCTGCACGAGCAGCAGCCCGACCCCACCGGCGGCGGCGTGCACGAGCACCACCTCGCCCGGTCGCGTCGGGTGGGACACGGTGGCGAAGTGGTGCGCCGACAGCCCCTGGAGCACCAGCGCGGCGGCCGTCTCGTCGCTCACGCCGTCGGGGATCGCCACCAGCGTCGACGCGGGCAGCACGGCGCGCGTGGCGTAGCTGCCGTGGTCCAGCGTCATCCAGGCCACGCGGTCGCCGGGCGCGAACCCGCGCACGTCCGGGCCCACCTCGGCCACCACACCGGCGCCCTCCATGCCGGGCACCTCGACGGCGCCCCGCGCGCGGATGGCGGTGTCCATGAAGTTCACGCCCGCCACGCGGACGTCCACCAGCACCTCGCCCGGTCCGGGACGCGGGTCCGGCCGCTCGCGCAGCCTGAGCACCTCGGGTCCACCGGGCTCCTCGATCACGATCGCTCTCATGCCCGGCGACGCTATTTCCGCAAAAATGTACCCACAAGTACAGTCTGGGGGTGATCACCGCGAAGGGCGCCGCGACCCGCGCGCGCATCGTCGAGGCCGCCGCCGAGGAGGTCCGGGAGCGCGGCGCGAGCGCCGCCACCCTGGACGACGTGTGCAGGCGCAGCCGGACCGGGAAGAGCCAGGTCTTCCACTACTTCCCGGACGGCAAGGAGCAGCTGCTGCTGGCCGTGGCCGAGCTGGAGGCGGAGCGGGTCTTCGAGGACCAGCAGCCGTACCTGGGCGACCTGACCTCGCGCGCGGCGTGGCTGGCGTGGCGCGACCTGGTGGTGGCGCGGTACCGGGACCAGGGGACGCACTGCCCGCTGGTGGTGCTGATCGCCGAGGTGGGCAGGTTCAGCCCGCAGTCGCGCGCGGTGACGGCGGGGCTGCTGCGGCGGTGGCAGGCGTGCGTGCGCGACGGGGTGGTGGCCACGCAGGCGGCGGGCGAGGCCGATCCGGGGCTGGACCCGGACCGGATGGCGGCGGCGGTGATCGCGGCGGTGCAGGGCGGGGTGACGGTGCTGCTGTCGACCGGGTCGGCGGAGCACCTGGAGGCGGGGATGGACCTGTGCCTGGAGCGGCTGCTGGGCGCGGGGGCGGCGGGGACGACCTGACCGCGCGCACGGGAGAGCGGACGACGCTGTGGACCACCCGGCGGTCGAGCTGCGGAAACCAGCCGGTTCCGGGGGATTTGCGGGGCGGCTGTCACCGGCAGCCGTGCTCGCGCTCCGGTCGGGCACGGGGAACGCGGCGGTGGACCGCGCCTGGGGCAGATCCAGGCGATCCGGAGGAAGGGGGACTCCGCGGGCCACCTCGCCCGCCACCCTCGCAGGCTGACACCCCGACCGCTCAGCCCACCACCACCCGGTCCCCACCGGTCAGGAACCCCGCCAGCCGCTCGCCCTCCGCCACGACCTCGTCGCGCTCCCCAGCGGTCAGCTCGCGCAGCGGCGCCACCCGCACCACGTCCTCGGCCACCCGCCAGGTCGCGGTGACCCGCCCGTCCACCAGCACCACCCGCTCCCCGGCCACCGACAGCCCCTTGTGCGCGTCGTCGACGATCCGGCTCCGGTCCTGGTAGCCCAGGATCGCGTTGTCGAACGCGGGCAGGAACCGCACCGGCGCGGGCACGTCGCCGTCCGGTCGGGGCGCGTCCGGCAGGTCCAGCAGCTCCCGGCCGCGCTCGTCGCGGAACGACACCAGCTCCCCGCGCACCGCCGCCACGGCCGCGGGCAGCCCGGCCAGGCCGCTCCACATCCGCAGGTCCCCCGAGCTGGCCGGACCGTGCGCGGCCAGGTAGCGGCGCACCAGCTCCCGGCCGACCGGGTCCCCGTCGTCCGGCGGGTCGGGTTCGCGGCCGAGCCAATCGGCCAGCAGCGCGTTGCGCACCCCGCCCCTGGCCCGCCACAGCCCGCGCGGCGGCGTCTGGACGACCGGGACGAGCGCCGCGATCACCATCTCGCCCAGCGCGCGCGGCGCGACCGACGGCCACCGCCCGCCCAGCGCCCGCACCACCTCCGCCGCGCTCGCCGGCCCCTCCGCGAGCACCTCGCGCCCGGCGGCGGCCAGCTCGACCAGGTCCACGCCCGCCAGGTCCGCCCGGTACACCCCGAGCACCTTCTGCCGCAGCATGTCGGCGTGCCGCGACCGCCACGCCAGCACGTCGTCCGAGGTCACCAGGTGCACGGTCCGCCGCATCAGGTGCACCCGCACCGCGCGCCTGCCGGTGACCAGCCCGTCCAACCCGGCGGGCGCGAAGTCGCGCAACCGCGACCACAGGCCGGTGAACGGCTCCTGCGGCTCCTGCGCCTGCATCCCGCACAGGTGCGACACCGCGCCCCACGCGTCCAGGTCGGCGCGCCCCAGCAGCAGCTGGCGGGCGAGGGTGGCGCGGTTCAGCTCGCGGGTGGTCAGCACGGTCACCTCAGGCCGCCGCGCGCTCGTCGAGCGGGCGCCTGCGCAGCGCGGGCACGGTCACCTCGGGCGGGGTGAAGGCGATGTCGAGCGGGCCGAGGTCGGTTCCCGGCGGGACGATCTCGTCGATCCGGTCGAGCAGGTCGTCGTCCAGGGCGGTGGTCGCGGCGGAGAGCAGGTCGTCGAGCTGCACGGGGGTGCGCGGGCCCAGGATCGCCGAGGTGACGGCCGGGTGGGTGGTGGTGAACGCCAGCGCCAGGTGCGCCAGCGGCATCCCCGCCTCGCGGGCCAGCGGGATCAGGCGCTCGACGGCGTCGAGCTTGCGCTCGTCGGTCAGGTGCCGGGGCACCCAGCGCATCCGGCCGGGGTTCATCGGCGCGCCCCGGCGGTAGCGGCCGGTGAGCAGGCCGGACGCGAGCGGGCTCCACACCAGCACGCCCAGCCCGTACCGCAGGCAGGTGGGCAGCACCTCGCGCTCGATCCCCCGGTCCAGGATCGAGTACGGGGGCTGCTCGGCGCGGTAGCGGTGCAGTCCGCGCCGCTCGGCGGTCCACTGGGCCTCCACGATCCGCGACGCGGGCAGGCTGGAGGCGCCGATCGCGCGGATCTTGCCCGCGCGCACCAGGTCGGTGAGCGCGGACAGGGTCTCCTCGTCGTCGGTCGACGGGTCCGGGTGGTGCACCTGGTAGAGGTCGACGTGGTCGACGGCGAGCCTGCGCAGCGAGTCCTCCACGGCGGTGATGATCCAGCGCCGGGAGCTGCCCCGCCGGTTGGGGTCCTCGCCCATCGGGCCGTTGCCCTTGGTGGCGAGCACGACGTCGTCGCGCCTGCCCTTGAGCGCCCTGCCGACGATCCGCTCGGACTCGCCGCCCGCGTAGACGTCGGCGGTGTCGACGAAGTTGATCCCCGCGTCCAGCGCGCGGTGGACCATGCCGACGCACTCGTCCACGTCGGTGTTGCCCGCCCCGAACATCATCGTTCCCAGGCAGTGGGGGCTGACCCGGATGCCGGTCCTGCCCAGTTCGCGCGTCCTCACTCGACCTCCTCGGTTCTCCCGCGCAGCTTCTCGGAGGTAGCGGTCAGGTTGTGTCCGCTATCGCGGGGGATACTGCCGTTCGTGCAGAAGACCTCCGCGCGGTTGCTGTCGTTGCTGTCCCTGCTCCAGGCGCGGCGCGACTGGCCGGGCGCGCTGCTGGCCGAGCGGCTGGACGTCAGCGCGCGCACGGTGCGGCGCGACGTCGACCGGTTGCGGGAGCTGGGCTACCCGATCGCGGCGGTCAAGGGCCCGGACGGCGGGTACCGGCTCGACGCGGGGTCGCAGCTGCCGCCGCTGCTGTTCGACGACGAGCAGGCCGTCGCGCTGGCGGTGGCGCTGCGGGTGGCCGCGAGCAGCGGCGCCGGGGTGGAGGAGGCGGCGGCTCGGGCGCTGGCGACGGTGCGGCAGGTGCTGCCCGCGCGGCTGCGGCACCGGGTGGACGCGCTGCAGGTGACGGCGTTGGAGCGGCCGGGCGGGGCGCGGGTGGACGGGGAGGTGCTGGTGGCGCTGAGCGCGGCGGTGCGGGCGGGGGAGGTGCTGCGGTTCGACTACGCGGGTTCCGACGGGCCGCCCCGGCGGGCGGAGCCGCACCACCTGGTCGCGGCCGGTGGGCGCTGGTACCTGGTGGCGTGGGACCTGGACCGCGCGGACTGGCGCACCTTCCGGGCCGACCGGATCACCCCGCGCGTTCCCGGTGGGCCCCGCTTCGCGCCGCGCGAGGTGCCGGGTGGGGACGTGGCGGCGTTCGTGCGCGGCCGGTTCCGGGGGTCGGCGGACGGGGAGTGGCCGTGCCGGGGCGAGGTGCTGCTGGACCTGCCCGCGTCGGCGGTGGCGGCGCACACCGGTGACGCGGTGGTGCGGGAGGTCGGGCCGGGGCGGTGCCGGGTGGTGGCGGGGGCGTGGTCGTGGGTGGCGTTGGCGGCGTCGGTGCTGCGGTTCGACGCGGACGTGGAGGTCGTGGGGCCGCCGGAGCTGGCGGAGGCGTTCGCGCTGCTGGCGCGGCGCAGCGCGGACGCCTCCGGTTAGCGGGCGAACAGCTCGCGGGCCAGGTCGGCGGTGCTCACGTCCCGGTTGGTCGAGCCGAGCACGAACGGGGCCTTCTTCGGGCCGGGGATGGTGTGGCCTGCGCCGTGCGCGGTGAGGAGGGTGACCGGGGGCCTGCCGTCCTGGGCGTGCGCGGTGCGCTCGGCCTTGCCGGTGGTCGTGCTGGTCGGCGCGGTGGTGATGCCGTTGTGCCGCGCGAAGTAGGCGGCGGTGGCGGGGGCGGAGAGGTTGTCGCCGTCGACCTTGAACAGCGCCCGCGCCCACGGCTTCACCTCGCCGCCCTCGTACCGGACGATCCGGTCGCGCGTGCCGTTGACCAGCAGCAACGGGGTGGGCGCGGGGGCGGTGGGGACGGTGAAGCCGTCCGGGGTCGGCATGGTCGCGCCGATGGCGACCGCCGCCGCGAGCAGACCGGGGCGCTCGTGCAGCAGGCGGAACACGAACTGGCCGCCGTTGGAGTACCCGATCGCGTGAACCCGGTCGGGAGCGTGACGGGCGATGACGGCCTCGGTGAACGCGACGTCGTCGACGTTCTCCACGCGGGCGGGGAAGCGGCTGCCGCGACGGGCGTCGTTCCAGTTGCCCTTGTGGCCGTCGAGGTAGGCGACGGCGGTGTCGGCGGTGGCGAGCGCGTCGAAGGCGCGGCCGGTGAAGGCGCGGTGCTTGTCGGCGGTCTGCTTGGAGCCGTGGAAGACCAGCACCAGGTCGGTGATCTCGTCGGTGCGCGTGACGAGGGTGTAGGTGCGGGTGCGGCCTGCTGCTTCGACCGAGGCGCGGGTGACGGGCATGACGAGCTCCGGGTGGCGGTGATGTGGATAGGGAATCCGTTTCACCGTAGCACGAGTGGATAGGTCATCCGGTTGATCGTCGGGGCAGGAGGGTGTGGACCAGGTCCCTGTAGTGGAGCAGGACGTCCTCGACGTGCCACCGCAGCGCGGTCGCCGCCGCCGTGATCGCGCCGTGCCTGACTCGTGGCACGTCCGGGGGTGTTCCCGCAGGTCGCGCGCCAGGACATACGTGTCCGGCCCCTGACCTGGTGGCGGCCGGGGCAGCGCCCTCACCCTCGGCGGCATGACGGACAGGCCAGGGGGGAGCTTGAGGATGATCGACGACTCGTTCGCTGCGGCGGTGCGGGAGCTTGACGCGTCCAGCCGGAGCGCCGTCGACGCGTTGCGCGCGGCGCTGACCGGTTCGGGTGGCGGTGGCGGTGGCACAGGAGGCCCGCCGCTGCCCGAGCGCGCCTCGTTCGAGGCGACCAACTGGGCCGCCTACAGCCACGAGGAACTGCACCGGATGTTGCGGGAGCGGGCGGACATCGGGGTGGTCGGCGAGATCGCCGCCGAGTGGAAGCGGCACGCCGAGGCGTTGACCGGGCACGCCGACGCGGTGCGGGGGCAGCGGGGTGCGCTCGCCGAGCACTGGCGGGGTGACGTGGCCGAGCGGGCCGCCGAGCGGATCGGGGAGTTGGCCGAGTTGATCGGCGCCATCGGTGCGCGGGCTGGGCTGGTCGGGCGGGCGGCGCAGGAGTCCGCGGACGCGCTCGCCCTGGCCAAGCGCACCATGCCCCCTCCGCCAGGGGGCACCCCCTGGGACGTTGCCGCTGGGGACGTTGCCGCGAGCAGCGGGGTGGTGTTCGCGGTTGGCGCGGTCGCCGCGGGTGGCACCAGCATGTTCGGCGCCGCCGCCATGGCCGGAGCCGGGCGGGCCCTGGCTGAGGAGGTGATGCGCGGCTACGAGGCGAGCCTGCACGGCAGCGACGCGCTCATCACGCCGCCCGTTCGCCCGACGACCACGCTCGTGGGCGCCGATCGAGTCGCCGTGGAAGCCACCGGAGCCACCGGAGCTGCGGGAAGCAGCAGCCCAAGCGGCTGCGTCCCGGCCGGCCACGCGGGCACGACCGCCGCGTCTGCCGCGGTCGGCGTGCCGTGGTCCCGGCTGCTGCACGCCGACGTGCCCTCGCCGCACCCCGGAAGCGGCCCGGCGCCCACCGCGCCACCCGGTTCGGGCGCGGCGGCGGCACTGCGCGCCGTGATCAACCAGCTCCTCGTCCCACCCCGCCCGGTCGCCCAGCCCACGCCACCCGGCACCCCGCCCCTGCCCACGCCGCCGCAGAGCACCGCGGGCGCCGAGGCCCGCACCCACAAGCGGCGGCAGCCGGACGCCGCCACGGATCTGTTCGACGACGACCGGCCCGCCACCAGAGCTGTCATCGGGGACACCCGGTGGGACGCCGCCCAGGGGAGGCAGGCATGACGGGACACGGCTACGAGATCGCGCTCCCGGAGCTGAACGCGCTGGTCAAGAGCCTCGGTGACGTCGCGGACGCGCTGTCCGCGCTGGTCGTCCCGGCCACCGCGCTCGGACAGCTGCCTCCCCTGCTGGGCACCGCGCCCCCGGCGCTGGCGATGGCCGACAGGCTCAGCGCCACCGCGGGCCAGGCCGGTCTGACCGGTGAGCTGAGCGCGGCGGACGACGCCCTGCGCGCCTACCACCGCACCCTCGTCACCACCCTGTCCGAGTACTCCGACCTCGACGAAGCCGTCTCGTCCACGCTGAACGCGGTCGACGCCGTCACCGGGGGCCACCGGTGAGCGCCGCGCGCTTCGCGCCTGCCGAGCTGGACCTGCTCACCACGCACGCGGGCGCCCCGATGCCCTACCCCGTGCGGGTCCCGAACCACGGCCGCACCGCCGGGGAGCGCGCCGCCGTGCTCGCCTCGGCGGGCGCGACGCTCATCGCGCGCGACCTGGCCGACCACACCGGCCCCACCGGTCTGGCGGGCGCGCTGGTCACCGCCCTGCGCGCCCGCCCCGACCCGGTCGACCTGGTCCTCACCGGCGGCGCGGACGGCCCGCGCGGCGTGCTGGCCCTGCGCCGGGAGCGGACCGCCGTGGTGTGCAGGCAGCCGCTCACCCCCGCGCTCACCCACCTGGTCGAGGTCGTCGAGGTCGACCGGGACGGCCTGGTGGACGAGCTGCTGCGGGACGTGCCCGCCCTGCCCGGCGCGCCCGTCGTCCCGATCACCCTGCCCTGCGAGGTGGTCGACGCGGCCTCGGGTGGCGCCGACGAGGACCGGTTGCGCGCGCTCACCCGCGACGCGGGCGGTGACCCGGCGGAGCTGGACCGGTTGGCCGTGCTGCTGCGCGGGGTGAGCGGCCGGGGACAGCTCGGCGCGACGACGAGGCGGGGTGGCCGCGTCGAGCTGTCCTGGCTCGACGGCGCGACGGGCAGGCTCCGGATCGACCGGGGCGCGGACGGCTGGGTGAGCGTGAACCCGCTGCACCCGAACGACGTGCGCCGCTTCCTGCGCGCGCTGACCGGTGACGTGGAACCGGATGACCGAGGAGGACGGGCGTGAACGCGGAGCAGTGGCTGGCGGACTACCGGCGGGAACTGGCGGGCGCGGCCGACGGCGCGGCTCGGGCAGGCGCTCTGCTGCGGCAGGTCGGCGGGCACGCCACCTCCCCGCGCGGCGAGGTGGAGGCGTGGGTGGGCGCCGGGGGCGCGCTGGCGCGGCTGCGGCTGTCCGCGCACGCCCGCGCCCTCGAACCGGACGTGCTCGCCGACCTGGTCGTGGCCACCGCCGAGGCCGCGCGGGCCTCGGCGGCCGGGCGGATCGCCGAGATCATGACCGGGTTCGTCGGCGAGGGCGCGGCGCTCGACGCGGTTCGCGAGCACCAGCCCGCCGCCGTGCGCAGGCGTGACGAGCAGGACGACGAGGACTACTACGCGAACCCCGGGGTGCGGGCATGAGCGGCTTCCACGTGGACCCCGAACAGCTGCGCAGGCACGCGGCCACGGTCGCGGGGGTCGCCGACCGGCTCGCCGGGGCGTCCGGACGTGCCCCGGACGGGGTGCCCGAGGGCGCGCTCGGCTCGTTCACCCGGTTCCTCGCGGCGGGGCTGTCCGACGCCGTCGGGCGGTCGGGCGCCGCGATCGGCAGCGCGTCCGCGTCGGTCGACGCGATCGGCGTCGCCGTCCGCCGCTCGGCCGAGGACTACCAGCGCGCCGACGACGACTCCGCCGACCAGTTCACCGAGGGGACCACCCGATGAGCGGCACGACGACCGGGACCCTGCTGGCCGAGCTGAGGGGCCTGTCCGCCGCCGTGCGCGGGCGGGAGTGGTCCGAGGGCGGGCGCGCGGAGGGCGACCTCGGGCTGCTCGGCGCGGCGGTCGACCCGCTGGCCGGGCTGGCGGACGCGGGCGTCGGCGTCCTCACCCCGCACGTGTCGTTCCTGTCCACGCCGCTGGAGCAGCTCCGGGGCGACGGGGGCGCGGTCACCTCGTCCGCCCGGGGCGTGCGGGAGGTGGCGGCGGACGTGGGGGCGCTCGCCGACGCGTTCCGGCAGGCGGCTGCCGCGACCGACGGGTGGAGCGGTGAGGCCGGTGACGCGCACCGGATCACCGGCGCGCAGGTCGCGGACGGCGTCAGCGCGCTCGCCGAGGCCGCCGCCACGATCTCCGGAGCGGTCAGCGGCGCCGGTGAGGAGGTGGTCGGGGCGCTGAGCGGCGTCGTCGGGAAGATCGTGGACGCCGTGCGCGAGATGGTGCCGGTGATGGCGGGCGGCATCGCCCGCGCCCCGCTGACGATGGGCCTGAGCATCGGGGAGGCGATCGCGACGTGCGTGGGCATCGCGGCCCGGTGCGGGGAGGCGATCGCCGAGATCATGGCGGACCTGCTGGCCTGCGGGGTGAACCTGATGAAGCTGGTCACGGCGGTGCTGACCGTCGTGCAGGCCGTGGTCGACCTGCTGCGGGACCTGGCGGAGCAGGCCGGGACACCACCGGAGACGACCAGGGGCACGGCGTCGAAGGACCTGGGGCGGGTGGAGAAGAGCACGACCGAGGCCGCCACGACTCCCGGACCCGGCACGCCGGAGGACGTGACCAGCACCGAGGACCCGAGCACCGGCGACGACCTGGCCACGACCGAGGACCCTGGCAGCACGTCCCTGGCCGGCACACCCGACCCCGGCACTCCCGACGACCTCGGCACCACCGAGCAGTCGGCCGCGCTGCCGCCGGGGACGACCACGAGCACCGGGGTGCTGTCCCCGTCCACGCCGGACCTGCGCGCGGGTGGTGGCCCCGCCACGGGCGCCCCGCAGACCGGCTCGGGTCCGTCCCCGTCCGGCGGCGCGCTCCCGGTCGCGGGTGCGGCGGCGGGCACCGGCGCCGCGAGCACAGGCACCGCGGGCGCGCGGCCGTCGGGCAGGCTCACCACGGTCCTCGCGAACAACCCGGAGGAACCCACCACCGGACCGGCGCCGACCGGCACCGGCGGCGCCGCGTCCTCCGGCTTCCCGGCCGTCCCGGCGGCGGGCGGCGCGCGCGGCCAGGGCGGCGAGGACACCGAGCACGAGCGCCGCTACCGCCTGGAAGGCGACCTCGGCCTGTTCGCCGCCGACACCGCGGTCGTCAGCGTGCTCGGCGCGGCCGAACAGCCGTGACCTGACCAGCGGCGACGGCGCCGGGTGGGCCGCAGCGGTCCACCCGGCGCCGTCGTCACCACTGCCGCGACCGCGCGACCAGCAACCCGACGAAGTGGTCCCAGTCGGCCTGGAGGCAGGCGAACTGGGCGTGCTTGCCCGTGCACCCCCGCGCCCACCCGCTGCCGTCGCCGTAGTCGACGAAGTCGTGCGCGATGCCCGCCGCCCGCAGGTTGGCCGCCGCCGCCAGGTTGGTCCGCCTGGCCCGGTTCTCCACCACCGCCTGCACCGGGTTGTCGAGCAGGTCCCCGCCGCTCCCGACGTACATCGCCACCCCCACGCCGCGCAGCGACGCCACGTGCTGGGCCGGGCTCTGCGCGTTCCACACCCCGTCCAGGGGCCAGACCGGCGGCCCGAAGACCGTGTCGGCGCCGATCGTGGGCACCCCGGACGCCGGGTTGAGCGCGGTCTCCACCACCGCCACGCGCTGCGCCTGGTCGAGCAGGTCCAGCCCGCCGGAGAAGCTGCCGAGGTGGCCGAACAGCTCCGGCCGGTGCTCGGCGTAGTGGAACGCCCCGAACCCGCCCATCGAGTGGCCCGCGATCGCCCGCCCCTCGCGCGCGGCGATGGTCCGCAGGTTCGCGTCGACGAACGGGATGACCTGGTCGAGGTGGAAGCTCTCCCAGTTCTGCGGGCCCAGCGAACCGGGGTTGACCCAGTTCGAGTACCAGCTGCGCCCGCCGTTGGGCTGCACGGTGATCAGCGGGGTGCCCGCCGTCGCCCGCTCGGCGAGCTGCCGGTTCCACGGGCTGTCGGGCCTGTCCTGGTTGCCGTGCAGCGAGTACAGGACCGGGTGCCTGGTCGTGCCGGAGGGGTCGTAGTCCTCGGGCAGGGTCACCACGACGGTGTGCTGTCCCGGCTTCTGGCCGGTCATCAGGGTCGGGGTGGGCACCTGGGTGGAGCGCACCGCGAAGCTGAAGCTGCGGTGGCCCCCGTCGAGCCAGGCGGGCTGCTCGACCACGGTCAGACCGTGGCCGTCGGTGAGGTGCGGGGGCTCGGGGGCGGGCTGGGCGGCGGTGGCGGCGGGTGCGGGGGCCATGACGGCTGCCAGCGCCAGCGCTGCGGCGATCCTGCGGTGCGGGGTCATGGGATTTCCTCCAGGTCGGGGTCGATCGCACCCTCGCTCTCGCGCCGGTTCGCGGACCAGGTCAGGGACCGGACAGTTGTGTCCGGTCCCGGCGGTAGGGTGGCCCGTCCGGAGATCGTCGAGGGGGCGCACCGAGGTGACCAGCGAGTTAGGCCCTTCGCTCCGCCGGGCGCGGCGTTCGGCGGGGCTCACCCAGGAGCAGCTCTCGGCAGCTTCCGGGATCAGCGTGCGGACCATCAGCAGGCTGGAGAACGGCGCCGACGAGAACGTCCGGCTCGACACCCTGCGGCTGCTGGCCGACGCGCTCGGGCTCACGCAGGCGGAGCGCCGTGAGCTGATGGCGGGGGTGGTGGCCGGGGAAGCCGCCGTCCCGACCGGTCCGCTGGCGGTTGCGGCGCAGCAGCTCGCCGAGGTGCTGCGGGGGCGGTGGCTGCGGGAGGTCGAGGCGCGGGCCGCGCACCACCCGTTCCCGCTGCCGGTGCGGTGGCGGGCCGCGCCCGGGGAGCTGGTCGACCACTGGGCCAACGTGCTGGGCGCGCCACCGGGCGCGCAGGTGCGGCCGGTGGCGCTGGCGGGTGACCTCGGCCAGGTCGTGGACGTCTACCGGTCGGTGCCCTCAGGCAGGCTGGTGGTGCTCGGGCGCGCGGGTGCGGGCAAGTCGGTGCTGGCCCTGCGCTTCGCCCTGGACCACCTGGACGTCCGCGCTCCAGGTGACCCGGTGCCGGTGGTCTTCAGCGTGGGCGCGTGGGACCCGAGCGCCACCGGACTGCGGGACTGGCTGGTGGCGCGGCTGCTGCGCGACCACCCCGACCTGGCCGCGCCCGCCCCCGACGGCACGGCCCTGGCGGGCGCGCTGGTCGACGCGGGCCGGGTGCTGCCGGTGCTGGACGGGTTCGACGAGATCGCCGGGCGGTTGCGCGGCCCCGCGCTGACGGCGCTCAGCGCGACCTCGCTGCCGGTGCTGCTGACCAGCCGCCCTGACGAGTACCGGGACGCGGTCGAGCGCGCGGGCAGGCTGTCCGCCGCCGCGGGCATCCGGGTCGAGGATCTGACGGTCGCCGACTCGGCCGAGCACCTGCGCCGTTCAAGCCGGGCGGGCCGCTGGGAACCGGTGCTCACCGCCCTGCGCGAGCGCCCAGGCGACCCGGCCTGCGTGAACCTGACCGCCGTGCTCGGCACGCCGCTGATGGTCGTGCTCGCCCGCAGCGTCCACGGCGACACCGGTGAACCGCCCGAGGCCCTGCTGGACCGCACCCGGTTCCCCACCGCGCGCGAGCTGGAGCGGCACCTGCTGGACCGGTTCGTGCCCACCGCCTACGGCCCGCACACCGGGGGCCGCGGGGAGACGCCGCAGCGGGCCCGGCGCTGGTTGGGGAACCTGGCCCGGCACCTGGAGCGGCTGGACACCCCGGACCTGGCGTGGTGGCAGCTGGAGTCCGCGCTCGGCCGACCGGCGCGGCTGCTCGGGGCGGGGCTGGTGTCGGCGGTGACGGCGACGCTCGCCACGCTGCTGGTGTTCCTGCCGCAGTACGTGGTGGCCTTCGGGTTCGAGCGCGGGCTGCGGGCCGTGCTGGTGGAGGCGGTGCTGTTCGGACCCGTGGTGGGGCTGGGGGTCGGGCTGGCGCACGCGGTCGTGGTCGCGCGGGGCGGTGGCGCGTTCGAGCCGTCGCGGGTGCGGGTGCGGCTGTCCGGGTGGCGTGGGCCGGTGTTCGCGCGGCGGGGGAGCGCGGGGTTCCTCGGCGGGGTCGCGGTGGGGATCGCGCAGCAGCCCGCGTCGCTGCTGGCGCTCGCCGTGCTGGGCGCGCTGCCGGGGTCGCTGCGGGAGCAGGTGCGGATGGCGGTGGTGGACGCGCTCGTGCTGGGCCTGGTGTACGGGGTGGCGGTGGGGGCGGTCTTCGCGCTCACCTCGGTGCTGGAGGCGCCGGTCGACCTGGACGCGGCGCTGAGCCCGTCCGCCGTGCTGCGCACCGACCGCACGACCGTGTTGAGCCGGGTGGCCGTGCTCGTGCCGGTGTTCGTGCTGGCGATCGCGTTCGGGGGGACGCTGGTGACGGCGCTGCTCCAACCGCTGGTCGGCCCGCTCGTCTGGCCGCTGGACCAGGGGCTGTCCTTGGGGCTTACGGGTGCGCTGACCTGCGCTTCCGCCTACGTCTTCACCTTCACCGCGTGGGGCCGCTGGCTGCTGTTCACCCGGTTCTGGCTGCCGCTCACGGGCAGGTTGCCGTGGTCGGTGCTCGGGTTCCTGGACGACGCGCGCCGCCGGGGCGTGCTGCGGCGGACCGGGGCCGTGCACCAGTTCCGGCACGCGCGGTTGCAGGACCAGCTCGCCGAGGTGGCCGAGAAGACGTGATCAACGGGCATCCTGGGACACCACCCATTTTCGTCACGGTGACGTAAGAAGTGGTGAGGTGGGGGGCGTGACCGGGTAGGAGAGCGCGGTCCCGACGACGTGGTCGGGACCGCACGACCGCTCGGGTGGATCAGTGGTCGGGGCGTTCGCGGGTGAGCGCGGCCACCGCCTCCAGGGTCTGGCGGGTCACCTCCGGCTCGTCGGACGCGCTGTGCGCGCCCGCCAGGACGGCGACGCGGTCGACCACCCTGCGGTAGTGGTCGTGGGCGCGTTGCAGGGAGTCGGCGCGTTCGGTCTGGGCGCCCAGCTCGGCGGCGCGCCTGTCCTGCTCGGCTCGGGCCTGGTCGAGCTTCGCCTCGGCCTCGGCGGTGATCCGCTCGACGCGCTGCTCGGTCTCCGCGCGCAGTCTTTCCGCCGTGGCCTCCGCCGCGACGAGCCTGGTGGTGCGCTCGGAGAGCTGGTTGCGCAGCGAGGTCAGCTCGGCGCGCAGTTCGGCCGCCTGCTCGCGCGCGGTCACCTGGGCCTCGGTCGCGGCCTGCACGCGCTGGTCGGCCGACGCGGTGATCGCGGCGACCGTGGCCGCGGCGGTCGCGGTGGACTGCTCCGCCTGGTGACGGGCCGCGTCCCGCTCCGCCGTGACGCGGGCCAGGTCCAGGAGCGCGCCGCGCTGGACGGTCTCGGCCTCCTCGCGGCGCTTCATCGCCGCCGCCTGCTCCTCGCGCGCGGTGCGGGCGTCGGCCAGCGCCTCGTCCCTGGCGGCCTCGGCCGCCGCCTTCGCCCCGGTCGCCTCGGTGACCGCCTCCGCCGACCGGGCCGCGACGGCTTCCGCGTGCTCGCGGGCCTGACGCTCCTGCGCCGCCTCGGCCTTGGCCCGGTCGACCTGCTCGGCGGCCTCGCGCAGCTCGGTGGTGGTGGCGCCCTTCAGCTCGCGCAGGGCCGCGCCCAGCTCCTCCAGGGGGTGCAGGACCTGGGTCGCCGCGGTGACGAACACGCTCGTCGACCCGGACAGGTTCGGCGACGGGGGCGCTTCCAGGGCCTCCGTCAGCGCGGCTTCGGCCGCCGCCAGCTGCTTGCACGTGTGACCGCCCGGCCACGCGCGGTCCGGGCAGTACTCGAACGGGCGGCCTCCCCTCGGTCCGGGCGGCGGGAGCGGGGCTTTGCAGCGCGCGAAGGCGCAGAGCGGGGTTTTTTCCGCGGGAGTGACCGGCACACGCAAGATCCTAGTAATGGGTTACGCAACTAGCAACCGGTAGTTGTAGATAACTAACCCCAACTATACTCAGCTACAGAAGTGTGCTTTTGTAGCTAAGTTGAAAAGTGGGTAGGGTTGAGCTGGGAAGATCACCTAGAGGTAGGGGCGCGTGCGGTGAGTGACGTTGTGCTGGTGGGCGGGGCGCCTGAGCTGCGGGGAGAGGGTGACGCGGGGGGTGGGCCGTGGCCTGGGGTGGCCGACCCGGCGGCGCTGGTCGGGGAGATCGCGGAGTGGTTGGCGGCGTACGGGAACAGCGCCACCCGGCGGACCTACGCCGAGGGGGTCGGGCTGCCGGTCAGCCCGAACGACGTGCGGGAGTGGTTGGACATCGCCGAACCCGCGTGGACGCGCGCCGTGATCCGGTACAGCGCCGTGCTCCAGATCAACCCCGCCCCCGCGACCGGCGAGCACCGGCCGCCGCCCGCACCCCGAGGGCGGCTGCGGCACCTGCACTGGTTCCGGTGGTGCGCCGGGCTCGGGATCGATCCGCTCACGGCCGGGTCCACGCAGGTCAAGGCCTGGCTCGCGCAGCTCGACGCCGCCGGGGCGGCCGTGGCCACCCGCGACCGGATGCTCGCCACCGTCAAGGCGCTGTACACGCACCTGGCCGACGTCGGGCTCGCCGAGGGCAACCCGGCCGCGCTCGACCGGCGGCGGCTCGGGCTGGTCGCCCCGCGCGGCAACGCCACCAGCACCGTCACGCTCACCATCGGCCAGGTCCGCGCGCTCTACGACGTGGCGCGGGCCCCCAGGCGCGGGGCCTCCGAGGTCGACACCGCGCGGGCCGGGGCCGTGGTCGCGCTGTTCACGCTCGGGCTGCGGGTCAGCGAGATCTGCGGGCTCGACCGCGCCGACCTGCACGTCAACCGGGGGCGGCGGGCACTGCGGGTGGAGGGCAAGGGCGGCAAGACGCGGATCGTGTACCTGCACTCGCTCGCCGAGACCGCGCTCATGGGCTACCTGCGCACCCAGGAGAGCCGGAGCAAGGAGCTCACCCGCGCCGACCGCAGGGCCACCGCGCACACCACCCCGCTGCTGACCACCCGCACCGGCAACCGGTACCAGCGGCAGGCGCTCTGGCAGCTGCTGCGCAGGCTCGCCGAGAGCGGGGGAGACGCGCTGCTGGACGTCGCCGACGCCATGCACCCCCACGCGCTGCGGCACTTCTACGTCACCACCGCCGTCGAGGCGGGCGCCGAACTGGGCAACGTCCAGGCCGACGTCGGCCACAGCAGCATCGACACCACCAGCCAGGTCTACAACCACGCCGCCCGCGACCCGTCCCGCAGCGCCGCCGACCTGGTCGGGCAGGCCCTGGACGCCCCGGTGCGGGACGGGTGGTGACCGCCGTCGGCCGAGACCGATGGGCGCAGCTAGCGTCACCGTGACGTAAGTGGCTGGTGTGGCTGGATGGGCGCGAGGTACGCCAGAACAGCCCTGCTGACCCCGGAAACCGGGGGATGTGCCGTCCCCTCGAGCGGCACATCCCCCGGCGGTCTTCGGCGGCCCGCCCCTCCTCCTACCGGCCCGCGCCCGCCGTGATGCCCGCGACGATGTGCCGCTGCAGCGCCAGGAACACCGCCACCAGTGGCGCCGCCGCCAGCACCACGGCCGGGAACAGGGTCGACGGTTCGAAGCCGTACGGGCCCACCAGGGCGTAC
This sequence comes from Actinosynnema mirum DSM 43827, assembly GCF_000023245.1. GTDB lineage: Bacteria > Actinomycetota > Actinomycetes > Mycobacteriales > Pseudonocardiaceae > Actinosynnema > Actinosynnema mirum. The sequence continues at coordinate 4,039,490 of NC_013093.1, read as the reverse complement.
GCGGCCGGGGTGACCGGGCGCAGGGTCTCGTCGTCCAGGACCAGCATCGACACGATCAGGTCGTTCCACACCGCCAGCACCACGAACACCGCCATGGTCGCCGTCGCCGGGCGCAGCAGCGGGAACACCACGGCGGTGAACAGCCTCGGCGTGGAGCAGCCGTCCAGGACCGCGGCCTCCTCCAGCTCCACCGGCACCGCCCGCAGGAAACCGCAGTAGAAGAACACCGCGAACGGCAGGTTCAGCGCCGCGTGCGCCAGCACCGCCCCCAGGTGGGTGTTGATCAGCCCCAGGTCGCGCAGCAGCAGGTACACCGGGGTGAGCACCACGAACACCGGCACGGTCAGCCCGGCCACGAACACCTGGTACAGCGCCCCCGTCCACCGCCGGACGTGCCTGGTCAGCGCCCACGCGCACAGCGACCCCGCCAGCACCGTGAGCACGGCCGCGCCCCCGGTGACCACCAGCGTGTTCAGCACCGCCCTGCCGTACCCCATCGCCTCGGCGGCCCGCCCGTAGTTGCCCCACGCAGGCGTGCTCGGCCAGCCGAGCGGGTCGGCGGCGACCTCGGCGTCGGTGCGCAGCGACGCCACCACCGCGAACGCCAGCGGCGAGAGCACCACCACCGCCACGGCCACCAGGAACACCGCCGCCACCGGGTGGCTCGACCGCCGCGCACCGGACCGCCGCGCGCTCACCACGTCACCTCCCGCCGCCGCAGCACCAGCGTGATCACCAGCGACGCCGCCACCGTCACCCCGAGCAGCGCCGTCGCCACCGCCGTGCCGTACCCGAACCGGTAGTCGCGGAAGCTGCTCTCGTACACCAGCAGGCTGAGCGTGCGCGTCGCGTCCCCCGGCCCGCCCCCGGTCATCACGAACGGCAGGTCGAACACCCGCAGCGACCCGATCACCGACAGGGTGACGTTGATCGTCAGCGCGGGCGCCAGCAGCGGCCAGTCCACGTGCCAAAAGCGCCGCCACCCGCGCGCCCCGTCCAGCTCGGCCGCCTCGAACACCGGGGTCGGCACGGCCAGGTACCCGGCCAGGAAGATCACCGTCGCGTGCCCCAGGTACATCCACACGGTCGCCACCGCGATCGCGGGCAGCGCCGTCGCCGGGTCCCCCAGCCACACCCGGCGCAGCTCGTCCAGGCCGAGCGCGCCGAGCAGCGCGTCCAGCGGCCCGCCCACCGGCGAGTAGACCTGCGCCCACACGTACCCGACCACGACCACGGCGGTGGTGCTGGGCACCAGCAGCGCGACGCGGGTGAGCGAGCGCACCGACGGCACCCGGTGCAGCCAGTGCGCCAGCAGCAGCGCCACCCCGTTCTGCGCCACCACCACGACCAGGGTGAACAGGAGCGTGTTGCGCAGCGCCGCGCCCACGGCCGGGTCGGCCAGCAGCGCCCGGTAGTTGTCCAGGCCGACGACGCGCCCGCCGACCACGCCGCGCGCGTCGGTGAAGCTCAGCGCGACGCCGCGCACCGCCGGGTACAGCAGCAGCGCCGCGTAGAGGAGCACGGCGGGGGCGACGAGCGCCAGCGCGGTGCGGGTGCGCAGCATCCCTCACCCCCGCGCGGGCATCCGGTCGAGGGCGGCGAGCACGTCCCCGGTGGGGGTGGTCGGGTCCAGGAACACCTCCTGCAGGGCGGTGCCCATGACCTCCTCGGCTCCGGGGAAGTCGAGGCCCTGCGCGGGCGATCCGGCCCAGCGGCCCGCGTCGAAGGCCGCCACCAGCGCGGACGCCTCGGCGGGCAGGGTCGTGGTCCCGCCGACGAGGGTGGAGAACGCGCCCTCGGCCTCGCAGTACAGGCGGGCGTTGCCGGGTTCGGCCATGAACTTCACGTACTCGCGGGCCAGGTCGGGGCGCTGGGCGTCCGCGTTGACGGCCCAGCCGGTGCCCACGAACGTCACTGCCACCGGCTCGCTCCCGGCCGGGCCCGCGGGGATGGGGCTCAGGGAGAAGCGGAAGCCGAGGTCGGCGCGGAAGTCGGCGAGCTTCCACGCGCCCTGGATGAGGAACGCCCAGCGGCCCGCCTTGAACTCGGTGAGCGCGTCCGACCAGGCGTCCAGGCCGAGCATGAGCCTGCCGTCGACCGCGCCGGAGGCGACCGCGCGCTTGAGCTCGTCCACGACCGGCGCCCAGTCCGGGCCGAAGCGGGCGCGGCCGGTGTTGTAGTCGGCGCTCCAGGTCGGGGCGAGCCGGTTCACGGCCAGCGCGAGCGCGAGCTGCACCCCGCCCCAACCGCCCTTGTTGGGCACCAGCAGGCCGGGTTTGCCCTTCTCGCGCAGGGTGTCGAGCGTGGCGAGCAGGGTGGGCCAGTCGCGGGGGACCTCGGTGATCCCGGCCGAGGCCAGCAGGTCGAGGTTCGCGTACAGGCCGATGCCGATGTTCTCCTGGGTGAACTGGCGGGTGCGCCCGTCGACCGTGGTGAACGGCGCCAGCTCCGGGTGGACCGCGGGCACCCAGGGCTGGTCGGACAGGTCGGCGAGGTAGCCCTGGTCGGTCCAGGTGCGCGTCTTGGCCTTGTCGACCATGATCACGTCGGCGGCGGTGCCGGACGCGAGCTTGGGGTTGTTGTACGTCTCGTAGTTGCCGGGCCCGACGTAGTGGTGCTCGACCCGCACGCCGGGGTGGGCCCGCTCGAAGGCCGCGTTCAGCTCGGGTAATCGGGCCTCCTCGCCGCCGCCGCCCTTCCAGCCGACGACGGTGAGGACCTCGCCGCCGTCGGCCGGGGCGGCGGAGCAGGCGGGCAACGCGGGTAGCAGGGCGATCAGGACCGCCAGGGCGGCCGGTGTCGTGCGCACGGTGTGCTCCCCTCTTCCGCGCGTTCCCCGCCCGTCTCCGGCGGGCGCGCGGGCTCTACGGCACCACGAGCACCGAGGCGTGCCGCATCCCCGGCGGCATCCCGATGTCGGTGGGTTCCCAGGTGGACATGTCGTCGGCGCTGGCCAGCGCGCCGTAGCCGTCGTCGAGGAAGTGGTCGAAGATCAGCACCCACTCGTCGCCCCTGCGGAACAGCGACGGCCCCTCCACGGGGCTGGGCGTGACCGGGCCGGTGGGCTCGCCGAGCGGGCCGTACGGGTCGGTGAAGGTGGTGAGCAGGATGTTCTTGTGGTCGGTGCCGGGGGTGTTCTCGCCGCGCTCGTCCTTGAACGCCATGACGTAGCGGCCGTCCGCGCGGGCCACGGTCGCGTCGATCACCGGGTAGCCGGGGTCGAAGAACACCCGCGGCGGGGTGAACTCGGTGAAGTCGCGGGTGGCGGTGTGCCAGATGCGGTGCTCCTGGTTGGCGTGGTGCCAGTCGTGCTCGTCGTCGGCCGGGTCGACCACCGAGGACCACAGCAGGTGCACGACGCCGTCGTCGTCGGTGAACGCCTCCGGGGCCCACGCGTTGCGCGCCCCGGTCACCCCGGCCATCGGTTCCAGGAGGCGTTGCGGCGACCAGCGGCGCAGGTCGGGGGAGGTGGCGTGCACGATGCGCGGGCTGGACCAGCCGTCGGTGGCCAGCAGGTGGTACAGCCCGTCCGGGCCCAGCAGCAGGAACGGGTCGCGCAGCGTTCCGGTGCCGACCTGCCCGCGCAGCACCGGTGCGCCGTCGTCGAGCGGGGTGAACTCGTGGCCGTCGGGGCTGGTGGCCACGTGCAGCGCCTCGTGGTCGGTGGTGAAGTAGGACAGCACGTGCACGGTTCTAGAGCACCCCCCTGGTGGTGCCCCTGGTGATCAGCGTGGTGTCCATCCGGACGTCGCGCGGGCTGTCGGGTCGGTCGGTGAGCATTCGCACGGCGGTGACTCCCATGTCGTGCAGCGGTTGGCGGACGGTGGTCAGTCCGGGGAAGAGCTGGGCGGCCAGCGGCAGGTCGTCGAAGCCCACGACGCTCAGGTCGGCGGGCACGGACAGGCCGCGCGCCCTGGCGGCGTCGATGACGCCGAGCGCGATCAGGTCCGAGGCGGCGACCACCGCGGTGGGCGGGTCGGCGCGCTCGGCCAGCTCCGCGCCGGCGTGGAAGCCCCACTCGTGGCTGAACGCCCCGTCGGGCACCTCGTCGGTGGGCAGCCCGGCGAGCCGGACGGCGTCGCGGTAGCCGCGCAGCCGCTCGGCCGAGGACTCGAAGCCGGGGTGGCCGCACACGTGCGCGATCCTGGTGTGCCCGAGCCCGATCAGGTGCTCGGTGGCGGCGCGCGAGCCGCCGTAGTTGTCGACGGCGACGGTGGGCGGGGCGATGTCGAACGCGCGCGGGTCGACGACGACGGTCGGGCAGCGCGGCGCGGTGTCCGCGAGCAGCGCGAGCGCGTCGGCGTCGAGCACGGGCGCGACCAGCAGCAGCGCGTCCACCAGGCCGCCGGTGAGCAGGCCGATGCGCTCGGTCTCCCGGTGGGCGTCCTGGTAGGTGGCGCTGATGAGGACCTCGCGCTGGGCCACGGCCAGCTCGTCGGCGATCCCCCGGACGATCTCGAGGGCGTACTGGCTGGTCAGGTCGTGCGTGAGCACCCCGACCAGCCCGGTGCGCCCGCCGCGCAGGTGGCGTGCGGCCAGGTTGGGCCGGTAGCCGAGCCTGCGCGCGGCGGCGAGGACGCGCTCCCTGGTGGCCCCGGACGCGCCGGGGCGGTTGTTGAGCACGTTGGAGACGGTCATCGCGGAGGTCCCCGCCTCGGCGGCGACCTGGGCGATCGTGACCCTGGACATGGGGACCTCCTTTCGCCTTAGCGTTAAAGTTTAACGATAAGGCTGGAGGTGTCCAGGGCTGTGCGGGTGAGCGGCGGCGTCCGGGTTCACCCGGCTGGCGGTTCGCGCCCCCTGCTGGGCCGACGAGGCCGAGCGGTCATCCCCCCGTCTCGGAGTCGGTTCCCACCTCGGGGACCGGCACGTACACCTTCCTGCCGCAGTGCCACACCAGCGTCTGGTAGGTGCTGGTGACACCCGCGTCCACCATCCGCTGGAACAGCCTCTTCGCCCACTCCCGCGCTTCCTCGTCGCTGTTGTTGTTCATGCCGTTCCGGTACTCGTCGATGTCGACGTTGGAGGCAGGCCCCGAGTGGAAGATCCCAGGGTGGAGTTCGGAGCCGTTCGGGTAGTTCGCCATGAAGCAGGAGACGCAGGGGCGTTTGGTCCCCGCGATGAACTGCGGGGTGCCCTGGTTCCTCTCGGCGATCCTGCGCTCGGCGTGGAGCGCGGCATCGCCGTTCGAGGCCACCGTGATCTTGCGCTTGAGCGCTTCCATGACGGCGCTGTGGCTGGCTGGTTCCTTCGAGAGGAGTTCTTTCAGGTTCTCGTGGTGCCTGTGCAGTCTCTTCTCGATCTCCTCCCGGTGCTCCGAGGGTTTGGCCAGGGAAGTGCCCCTGGTGGCATTTCGTTCGAGGAAGGTGTCGAGCAGGGCTTTACCGCTGCTCGCGCGGCCGGCCAGGCTCTGCAGCCGCGCGTTGGAGCTCTGGTCGTTGGCGGCGATGATCAGCGTGCCGTCGCCGCCGATCGCCGACTGGACCTCGACCGGGTTCAGCGGCCAGTGCTGCGATTCCTTCGGATCGCCCATGTCCAGGTAGGACTTGACCACGCTCGACACCCACCGGAGGGCCTGCACCTCCGGTTCGCCGCTGAAGTCCTTGGGCTTCGACTGCTTGGTCGGGGCGGTCGCCCTGAACGACTCCTCCCCGTTCGGCGCACTGCCGCTCCACGACCATCCGTTGTCCCCGAACTCGGTTCGCAGCGCGCGGATGAAGGCGTTCCTGCGATCCTGGAGGTACGCCGCGGTGATGGCGTCCATGTCCGCGTCGTCCATGTCCACGTCGGCCCGCTGGACGTCGCGCTCGGGGCGCGCCGACCGCTGGATCGCGGTCTGCTCGGCGAGCATCGCGACGACGGCGGCGTTGCCGAGGCCGCGCTGCAACGCGGGGAGCGCGGTCGCGGGCAACGGCCTGTCGGGTGGCGCCCGGAACGCGGAGGGGGGAGTGCCCGCCGCACCTCGACCGGCGGCGGTGTCACGCCTCGACTTCGACGACTCGGCGGCACTGCGAGCGTGCATGATCATCATCTCCCCTGCTCCCGCGGCGGCACCTCCGATCTATCCGCGTGCGGATTCCCGCCACAAGGGAAAGCGGGACAGCGCGCAGGCGCCGACGCTGCCCTCACGGTCCCCCCGACCGCTCACCTCGACAGGAACCGGTCCAGCACCCGCGCCCCGAACCGCAGCCCGTCCACCGGCACCCGCTCGTCCACCCCGTGCGCCATCGCCCGGTAGTCGAACCCCTCCGGCAGGGCCAGCGGGGCGAAGCCGTAGCAGTCGATGCCCAGCGTGCTGAACGCCTTCGCGTCCGTTCCGCCGCCCATGCAGTACGGCACCACCACCGCCTCCGGGTCCTCCGCCCGCAGCGCCGCCTCCATCGCCTCGAACCACGGCCCGTCCGCGGGCGCCTGCACGGCGGGCTGGTTCTCCAGGAACTCCCGCTCCACACCCGCCCCCAGCAGCGCGTCCACGTCCGCCAGCAGCTCCTCCTCCGTCCCCGGCAGGGTGCGCACGTCCAGTTCCGCCACGGCCGTGCCGGGGATGACGTTGACCTTGTACCCGGCGCTGAGCACCGTCGGCGTGGTGCTGCACCGCACCGTCGACTCGGCCAGCGCCCCCACCGGGCCGAGCCTGGCCAGGGTGGCGTCCACGTCGGCCAGGTCCACCGGCACGCCCAGCGCCGTGCCGGTGCGCTCCAGGAACATCCGCACCGCCGGGGTCAGCCGCACCGGGTGGCGGTGGGCGGCGATCCGGGCGAGGGCCCTGGCGAGCTTGACCACGGCGTTGTCGTCGTTGCGCCGCGACCCGTGCCCGGCCCTGCCTCTCGCGGTCAGCCTCAGGTGCATGGTGCCGCGCTCGGCGGTGCCGATCGGGTACACGCGCCTGCCGCCCGAGCGGTACGAGTAGCCGCCGGACTCGCTAATCGCGGCGGCCACGCCCGTGAAGTGGTCGCGGTGGTGCTGGACCAGCCAGTGCGCGCCCAGGTCGCCCCGGTCCTCCTCGTCGGCGACGAACGCCAGCACCACGTCGCGCCGGGGCCGCCGCCCGGTGCGCGCCCACTCGCCGACCACGGCCAGGGTCATGGCGACCATGTCCTTCATGTCGACCGCGCCGCGCCCCCACAGGAACCCGCCCTCCTGCACCCCGGCGAACGGCGGCACGCTCCACTCGGAGGCGTCGGCGGGCACCACGTCCAGGTGGGCCTGCACGAGCACGGCGGGCAGGGACGGGTCGCCGCCGGGCACGCGCGCCAGGACGCTGGTGCGCCGGGGGGCGGGTTCGACGAGGGTGGCGCCGACGCCGCAGCCCTCCAGGTGGGCGGCGACGAACTCGGCGGCCTCGCGCTCGCCCTCGGCGTCCCCGCGCCCCCGGTTGGTGGTGTCGATGCGCAGCAGCGCGGCGCAGAGGTCCACGACGTCTTCAGCCATGGGGCCTAACCGTAGATGCCCTCGACGGCCGCCGCCGCGATGGTCGTCACCACCTTGAACGCCCGCATGGCCGACGTCATGGTCGCCGCGTCGAACCCCACCCGCAGCGGGGACAGCAGCTCCACGGTGGGCACGACGGCCGCCGCGGCGGCCAGGTGGGTGGCGTCGAACTCGACCTCGATCCGGTGCGCGGCCACCACGCCCTCGAACCGGCCCGCGCGCGCGGCCGACAGCCGGGCGGCCTCGGTGATCAGCGCGGAGGTGACGGCCGGGGGCGCGCAGATCGCGGCGTAGCGGCTGACGCACTCCTTGACCGCGACCAGCTCCGCGCCGGGCGCGTAGTCGGCGGCGTCGGCGCAGGCCCGGTCGTCGCCGGTGACCAGCAGCACCGGCACGCCGTGCTCGGCGGCGAGCGCGGCGTTGAGCCTGCCCTCGGAGGCGGGCGCGCCGTCGAGCCACACGCCGGTGATCGAGTTCTCCAGGTAGGTGTGGGCGAGCACGCCCTCCTGCCCGGCGCCCGCGTGGTAGCCGAGGAACACCACGCCGTCCACGTCGCCGTCGACGCCCTGCATCATCGACAGCGGCTTGTGGCGGCCGGTGAGCATCCGGGCGCGCGGGTCCAGGGCCTCCAGCAGGAGGTTGCGCTGGCTGGAGTGGGCCTCGTTGACCAGCACGCCGTCCGCGCCGCCGTCGAACAGCCCCGCGGCGCAGGCGTTGACGTCGTCGGTGAACATCCGGCGGAAGCGCTGCCACTGCTCGGTCTGCGGCACCACGTCGGCGGTGCAGGTGACGCCGGTGGCGCCCTCCATGTCGGCGGAGATCAGCACGCGCACGGGTTCACCCCCACCAGTTCACGACAACTCTTGACGCTACTACCGCCATAGTGGTTAATTTCTGACATCCACTCAGTGTAGGAGGGGGTCACTGTGGGTGTTTGGCAGCGTATCGTCGCCGCGTCGGCGGCGGCAGGTCTGTCCGTGTTGCCCTTCGGGGTACCGGCCCAGGCCCAGAACGAGGTCGTCTTACGGGTGGCCATCACCCAGCAGGTCGACTCGCTCAACCCGTTCCTGGCCACCTTCCAGGCCAGCACCGAGGTCGGCAGGCTCATGTACGACTTCCTCACCGCCTACGACCAGCGCGACCAGACCCCCGTCCCCGCCCTCGCCGACCGGTGGTCCTCCAGCGAGGACCGGCTCACCTGGACCTTCCACGTCCCCGAGGGCCGCAAGTGGTCCGACGGCCAGGACATCACCGCCGACGACGTCGCCTTCACCTACGACCTGATGATGCGCGACACCACCGCCGCCACCGCCAACGGCAGCTTCACCGCCGACTTCGAGTCCGTCACCGCCTCCGCCGACGGCCGCGAGGTCGTCATCAGGACCAAGCAGCCGCAGGCCACCATGCTCGCCCTGGACGTGCCCATCGTCCCCGAGCACGTCTGGTCCGAGGTCACCGACGTCGGCGACTACACCAACGACCAGGGCCCGGTCGTGGGCAGCGGCCCGTTCGTGCTCACCGAGCACAAGCCCAACGAGTTCATCCGCTTCGCCGCCAACAAGACCTACTGGCGCGGCGCGCCCAAGTACGACAGCCTCGTCTTCGTCTACTACAAGACCACCGACGCCGCCGCCCAGGCCCTGGCCAAGGGCGAGGTCGACCTGGTCAACCGCCTCGGACCCGCCCAGTTCGACTCGCTGGAAGGCGCCGAGGGCGTCACCCGCAACAAGGCCAACGGCCGCCGCTTCAACGAGCTGGTCCTCAACTCCGGGGCCGCCACCAACACCGGCGAGCCCATCGGCGACGGCCACCCCGCGCTGCGCGACCTCGTCGTGCGCCGCGCCATCGCCCAGGCCATCGACCGCGACGCCATCATCGCCCGCGTCAACAACGGCTACGCCCAGCGCGGCACCGGCCCCATCCCGCCGGTCTTCCCCGCCTACCACCTGCCGCAGCCCGACCCCGACCCGCTGCCGCACGACCCCGCCGCCGCCAACGCCGCCCTCGACGCCGCGGGCTACGCGCGCGGGGCCGACGGCACCCGCGCCAAGGACGGCCGCCCGCTGCGGCTGCGCCTGCTCGGCCACGCCAGCCGCGCCTACGACGAGCAGGCCGCCGAGTTCGTCAAGGGCGGCCTCGCGGCCATCGGCGTCGCCGTCGACGTGCAGATCGTCTCCGACAACCAGCTCAACGAGTCCGCCACCGCGGGCACCTTCGACCTGGTCTTCTCCGGCTGGGGCACCAACCCCGACCCCGACTTCATCCTGTCGCTGCACACCTGCGCCCAGCGCCCCGGAGCCGACGGCAAGGGCGGCACCACCGACACGTTCTTCTGCGACCCCGAGTACGACGCGCTGCACGCCCGCCAGCGCGCCGAGTTCGACCAGGCCAAGCGCGCCGACCTGGTCAAGCAGATGCAGCGCCGCTTCTACGAGCAGGTCCCGGCCGTCGTCCTCGGGTACGACAACGTGCTGGAGGCCTACCGCAGCGACAAGTTCACCGGCTTCCCCGTCCAGCCCGACCCCGGCGGCGTGATCATGGCCCAGAACGGCGTGTGGGGCTACTACGGCGCCACCCCCGCCGCCGCCGGCGCGCAGCGGGACACCGGCAACGGCACCCTCGTCGTCATCCTCATCGTCGGCGTCGCGGTGGTCGTCGTGGCGGGCGGGGTGCTGCTGGCCCGCAGGCGCGGCGCGGGCGCCGAGGACCGCGAGTGAGCACCCGCTACCTGCTCGGGAAGCTGGCGGGCGCGGCGACGAGCCTGGTCCTCGTCGTCGTGCTCGGCTTCCTGCTCTTCCGCGTCATCCCCGGCGACCCGGTGGTCGCCATGACCAGGGGCCGCCCCGTCACCCGCGACCAGCTCGCCGCCCTGCGCGCCGAGCTCGGCGTCGACCGGCCCGTGCACGAGCAGTTCACCGCCTGGGTCGCCGACGCGCTGCGCGGCGACCTGGGCACCTCCTACACCTTCCGCCGCCCCGTGCTGGAGCTGATCGGCGAGCGCCTGTGGCCCACCGTGCTGCTCGCGGGCACCGCCACGCTCCTGGCCGTGGCGCTCGGCCTGTGGCTGGGGGCGCGCGGCGCCTGGCGGCACGACAGCGCCTTCGACCGGATCTCCACCGGCGCGGCCCTGGCCCAGTGGGCCATGCCCACCTTCTGGCTCGGCCTGCTGCTGTCCATGGTCACCGGCGACCTGTTCCCCAGCGGCGGGATGCGCTACCCCGACACCCCGCCCGACTTCCCGTCCCAGGCGCTCGACGTCGCCCACCACATGGTGCTGCCCGTGCTCACCATGGTCTCCGTCGTCTACGCCCAGTACCTGCTGGTCATGCGCTCCTCCCTGCTGGAGGAGAAGCACGCCGACTACATCACCACCGCCCGCGCCAAGGGCCTGCGCGACGACCTGGTGCGCCGCCGCCACGCCGTGCCCAACGCGCTGCTGCCCACCGTCACCCTCGTCTTCCTGCACCTCGGGCTGGTCGTCTCCGGCGCGATCACCGTCGAGACGGTGTTCTCCTGGCCGGGCCTGGGCCTGCTGACCTACGAGGCGCTCACCGGACCGGACCTGCAACTGCTCCAGGGGGTGTTCGTGCTGCTCGCGGGCGCGGTGGTGCTGATGAACGTGCTGGCCGACCTGCTGCACCGGGTCCTGGACCCCAGGGTGCGCGCCTCGTGAGCGCCCTGGTCAGGCGCCGCCGCCTCGCCGCCGCCGCGGCCACCTGGCGCTCCTTCGCCGCCCACCGCGCGGGGCTGGCCGGCCTGGTGCTGCTGGGCGCCATCGCCGCGCTCGCCCTGCTCGCCCCCCTGCTCACCGACGCGGGCGGCCTGGACGTCACCAAGGCCACCGGCGCCCCCTACCGGCCACCCAGCTCGGAGCACTGGCTCGGCACCGACAACAGCGGGCGCTCGGTGCTGCTGCTGACCTGGTGGGGCACCCGCGTGTCCCTGGTCGTGGGCCTGGCCGCCGCCGTGCTGTCCGTGCTCATCGGCACCGTCGTCGGCGTCACCGCCGCGCACTTCCGCCGCACCGAGGGCCCGCTCATGGGCGCCACCGACTTCTTCCTCGCCCTGCCCTCCCTGGTGCTGGCCATCGCCCTGTCCACCGTGCTGCCGCGCGGGCTGTCCACGATCGTGCTCGCCATCGCCGTCACCTCCTGGCCCTCCACCGCCCGCGTGGTGCGCGCCCAGACCCTCGCGGTGGAGGCCCGCCCGTTCGTCGAGCGCGCCAGGGCCCTGGGCGGCGGCCACGCGCACGTCGTCGGGCGGCACGTGCTGCCCGCCGTGCTGCCCCTGGTGCTGGTCAACACCACCCTGGCGGTGGCCAGCGCGATCATCTCCGAGTCCACCCTGTCGTTCCTGGGCCTGGGCGACCCCACCCGCGTGTCCTGGGGGTCGATGCTGCACGCGGCCAGCAGCTACGGCGCGGTCTCCCAGCGGGCGTGGTGGTTCATCCTCCCGCCGGGGCTGGGCGTGGTGGCCGTGGTGCTGGCGTTCACCCTGTGCGGGCGCGCCATGGAGTCCGTGCTCATCCCCAGGCTGGGAGGCCGCCGATGACCGCCGCCGCTCCGGCCGGCCCGCTGCTGCGGGTGCGGGACCTGCGGGTGCGCTACGCCCGCTCCCGCGACGAGCACCCCGCCGTCGACGGCGTCGACCTCGACCTGGACGCCGGGCAGACCCTGGGCCTGGCGGGGGAGTCGGGCTGCGGCAAGTCCACCGTGGCCATGTCCGTGCTGCGCCTGCTGCCCCCCACCGCCGAGGTCACCGGCCAGGTCCTGCTCGGAGGCGAGGACGTGACCACCATGTCCTGGGGCAGGCTGCGCGCCGTGCGCTGGGCCGAGGCGTCCGTGGTGTTCCAGGGCGCCATGCACGCCTTCAACCCGGTGCGGCGCATAGGCGGGCAGATCGCCGAGCCCATGCGCCTGCACGGCGTCCCCACCCCCTCGGGCGTGGACGCCGCCGTGGCCGAGCTGCTCGACCAGGTCGAGCTCCCGGCGCGCGCCGCCCGCGCCTACCCGCACGAGCTGTCCGGCGGCCAGAAGCAGCGCGCCATGATCGCCATGGCGCTGGCCTGCGCGCCGGGCCTGGTCATCGCCGACGAGCCGACCACCGCGCTCGACGTCGTCGTCCAGGCCCAGGTGCTCGGGCTGCTCACCCGGCTGGTCGCCGAGCGCGGCATCGGCCTGGTCGTGATCAGCCACGACCTGTCCGTGCTCGCCGCCACCTGCGACCGGCTCGCCGTGATGCGCCGGGGCAAGGTCGTCGAGCAGGGCCCCACCCGGCAGGTCATCGCCGCACCGGCGCACGAGCACTCGCGCGCGCTGGCCGCCGCGTTCCCCACCGTCGGCGACCCGGCGTTCCGGCGCGTGCGCGAGCACGAGGAGCCGGGGCCGCCGCTGCTGAGCGCGCGCGACCTGCGGGTGTCGTTCGGCGGGGTGACGGCCGTGGACGGGGTGGACCTGGACGTGCGGCCGGGGGAGATCGTCGCCCTGGTCGGCCAGTCCGGCTCCGGCAAGACCACCCTGGCCCGCACCCTCCTCGGCCTGCAACGCCCCACCTCGGGCCGCGTCGAGTTCGACGGCGCCCCGCTGCCGCGCTCGGCGTCCGGGCTGCGCGCGTTCCGGAGGCAGGCGCAGCTGGTGCTCCAGGACCCGACCAGCGCCCTGAACCCCCGGCACTCGGTGTACGAGGCGGTCGCGGAGGGCCTGCGCATCCACCGCGTCGACGGCGACGAGGCGGCCCTGGTCGCGGCGGCGCTGGAGCAGGCCGAACTGCGCCCCCCGGTGGCGTTCACCCAGGCCCTGCCGCACGAGCTGTCCGGCGGGCAGCGGCAGCGGGTGGTGATCGCGGGCGCGCTGGCGCTGGGGCCCAGGCTGCTGGTGGCGGACGAGCCGGTGGCGTCGCTGGACGCGTCGGTGCGCGGGGAGATCCTGGCGCTGCTGCTGCGCCTGCGCGCCGAGCTGGGGCTGGGCGCGCTGGTGATCACCCACGATCTGGGGCTGGCGTGGACCATCGCCGATCGGGTGGTGGTGATGCTGGACGGGCGGTTCGTGGAGCAGGGGCCGGTGGAGGAGGTGCTGCTGCGGCCTCGGCACGAGTACACGAAGGCCCTGCTGGCGGCGGTGTGGCCGCTGGACTCGCGGCAGCGGGCGGGGCGGGGCGGGGCGGGCGGGGCCGGCCGAACGGACGCCTGACCTGGTGGGGGCGCCTGCGTGAACAGGCGCTCCCGGCGCTGCGGCGTCGAGGACGTGTGGCGCGTGCGCGCCCCAGGGGCAGGACCGGACGAGTTCCCGGCGGTGCCGGCCGCGCTGCTGCGGGACAGCGTGGCGGACACCTCGTCGGGACTGCTGTTCACCGCCCGCGAGCGGCTGGGGGCGCTGCTGGGCCGGGAGCGTCCCCAGCACGGCCTGGGCGCGCGGGTGCGCCCCCTGGCCGACCGCGTCCCGCCGGAACCGGCCTGGTGCGCCTGGGCTGGACGCCCGGCGAGGACGGGCACGAGCTGAGGATGACGGTGCTGGTCAGGACGAACGGCAGGGTGGGCAGGTGGCACCTGCGCCTGATCGGCCCGTTCCGGGACCTGCTGGTGTACCCGGCGCTGGTGCGCCGCTGGGAGCGGGTGCTGCGCGAGCGCTAGAGCGCCAGCAGCGCCGCCAACCCGGCTCGGTCGCGGGGCAGCCCCACCGGGGGACACGAGGCTGCCCGAGAGCGCGTGCACCGGGATGCCGTGGTGGATCCGCGAGGTTCACCGGCGACTTCCGGGTGCACGACGTGTGGCGCGTGCGCGCCCCCGACCCACGGCAGGCCGGGCCGCGCCCACCTGTCCCCGATCGCCCCGTTCCGCCACACGATCGTCTACCCGGCCCTGACCCGCCGCTGGGAACGCGCCCGGCGCGAACGCCCCCGCTCAAGGCCCCCTCACGCGTACCGCTTCAACTCCCGCTTCGCCAACGACACCCGGTGCACCTCGTCCGGCCCGTCCGCCAGCCGCAGCGTGCGCGCCGACGCCCACAGCTCCGCCAGCGGGTGGTCCTGGCTCACCCCGGCCGCGCCGTGCGCCTGGATCGCCTTGTCCAGCACCCACTCCGCCATCAGCGGCACCGCGATCTTGATCGCCTGGATCTCCGTGTGCGCGCCCTTGTTGCCCACCGTGTCCATCAGCCACGCCGTCTTGAGCACCAGCAGCCGCGCCTGCTCGATGCGCACCCGCGACTCCGCGATCCACTCCCGCACCACGCCCTGCTCGGCCAGCGGCCTGCCGAACGCCACCCGCTCCAGCGCGCGCCTGCACATCAGCTCCAGCGCCCGCTCGGCCATCCCGATCAGCCGCATGCAGTGGTGCACCCGCCCCGGCCCGAGCCTGGCCTGGGCGATCGCGAACCCGTCGCCCTCCCCGCCGATCAGGTTCGACGCGGGCACCCGCACGCCCTCGAACACCACCTCGGCGTGCCCGCCGTGCGAGGCGTCGTCGTAGCCGAACACCCGCATCCCGCGCTCCACCCGCACACCGGGCGTCTCACGCGGCACCAGGATCATCGACTGCTGCCGGTGCCGCTCCGCGTCCGGGTCGGTCTTGCCCATCACGATGAAGATCGCGCACTCGGGGTTCATCGCCCCCGACGACCACCACTTGCGCCCGTCGATCACGTACTCGTCGCCCTCGCGCCTGATCCGCGTGGCGATGTTCGTCGCGTCCGAGGACGCCACCTCCGGCTCGGTCATGCAGAACGCCGACCGGATGCGCCCGTCCAGCAGCGGCCTGAGCCACTCCCGCTGCTGCCCGGCGCTGCCGAACATCGCCAGCACCTCCATGTTCCCGGTGTCCGGCGCCGCGCAGTTGAGCGCCTCCGGCGCCAGGTGCGGGCTGCGGCCGGTGATCTCCGCCAGCGGCGCGTACTGCAGGTTCGTCAGCCCCGCCCCGTGCTCCCGGTCG
Source organism: Actinosynnema mirum DSM 43827 (assembly GCF_000023245.1). GTDB lineage: Bacteria > Actinomycetota > Actinomycetes > Mycobacteriales > Pseudonocardiaceae > Actinosynnema > Actinosynnema mirum. The sequence continues at coordinate 4,024,135 of NC_013093.1, read as the reverse complement.
GGCAGGAACAGGTTCCACAAACCCCGCCGCCGCGCCTCGGCCTTGAGCTCCTCGATCACCTCCGGCTTGACCCACGGGTCCGCCTCGGCCAGCTGCCGCGCCAGCACCGGCTCCGCGGGCAGCACGAAGTCCTCCATGAACTCCAGCAGCTCCCGCCGCAGCTGCTCGGTGGTGGCGTCGTGGGCGAAGTCCATCAGCTCTGCTCTCCCGCGCTCCAGGGGCGCCCCGCGCCCGCCTCGGCCAGTCCCCGCCGCACCAGCGGCCCGGTCAGCTCCCCGATCCGGTCGAACCCGGCCCCCACCGTCTGCCCGCCCCGGTACCGGTAGTGGATGCCCTCCACGATCACCGCGAGCTTGAAGCACCCGAACGCCGTGTACCAGCCCAGCCCGGACACGTCCGCGCCGCTGCGCTCGGCGTACCGGGCCACGACCTCCTCGGTGGAGGCGAACCCCGGCATCGCGGGCACCGACCCGGTGATCGGGTCGTCGTCCAGCCCGAGGCCGCCCCAGTACACGCACATCAGCCCCAGGTCGGCCAGCGGGTCGCCGAGGGTGGCCATCTCCCAGTCCAGCACCGCGCTCACCCCGCCCGGCGGGTCCTCGGTGACCAGCACGTTGTCCAGCCGGTAGTCCCCGTGCACCACCGACGCCCGCCGCGACACCGGCACCGTGTCCGCCAGCACCCGCCGCAACCGGTCCACGCCGGGGATGTCCCGGCTGCGCGAGGCCTCCAGCTGCCTGCCCCACCGGTCCACCTGCCGCGCCAGGAACCCCTCCGGCCGCCCGAAGTCCGCCAGCCCCACCTCGCCGGGGTCCACGGCGTGCAGGTCGACCAGCACGTCCACCAGCCGCCGCGACAGGCCCGCCGCGTGCTCGGGCGTGAGCCACGGGCACTGCTCGCGCTCGCGCAGCGCCTGACCGGGCGCCTCGCGCATCAGGTAGAACGGCGCGCCGATCACCTCGGGGTCCTCGCACAGCAGCAGCGCCTCGGGCACCGGCACGGCGGTGCCCGCCAGCGCGCTGATCACCCGGTGCTCGCGGGCCATGTCGTGCGCGGTGGCCAGCACGTGCCCCAGCGGCGGGCGCCGCAGCACCCACCGCTCGCGGCCGTCGCCCACCCGGTAGGTCAGGTTCGAGCGACCGCCGGGGATCAGCTCGCCGGTCAGCGGGCCGCTGCCCAGGTGGATCGACAGGCGCTCCAGGTCAAGGCCCGGCAACTCGGTGCTCACAGGGCTCCTCCGAGCAGGCTCTCCAGCACGCGGCGGGTCTCGTCCGCGCTCGTGTGGCGGTGGGCGAGCAGACCGGCGGCGCGGGCGCCCTCGACGTTGCCGGGCATGTCGTCGAAGAACGCGCACCGGGACGCGGGCGCGCCCACCCGGTCGACGGTGTGCGCGAAGATCGCCGGGTCGGGCTTGCGCAGCCCGACCCGGCCGCTGACCACCACCACGTCGAACAGCTCCAGCAGCAGCTGCTCCGGGTAGCCCTCGCCCCAGCTGTTGGACAGCAGCGCCGTGGTCAGCCCGGCCGCGCGGGCCGACCGCACCAGGTCGACCATCGCCGGGTCGGGGTGGGCCTGGCCGAACATGCGGCGCAGCAGGCCGGGCGCGGGCACGGCGGTCCCGTCCAGGGTGGTCAGCTCGGCGGCGAGCAGCGCCTCGAACTCGGCCACCGGCAGCTCGCCGGTCTCCAGGCGCGCCACCGGCGTGTCCGGGGGAGCGGAGCGGCCCATCCAGGCGCGCAGGGTGGTGGTGTAGCGCTCGCGGTCGATGCGCTCGGCGGTCAGCCAGGAGTCCACGAACGCGGGGACCGGCACGGTCATCACCCCGCCCCAGTCCAGCACCACGGCGTCGACCGGACGCGTCCTCGCGTTGACCACGCCGCGAGGGTACCGACCGGTCGGTATGTCGGTCAACGGTGCTCACCCAGTGTGAGGGCGACACCGGTGAACTGGGCATTCCCGGACGCCCCGGCCGGCCACCCCGACCGGGACCACCGGTCAGCCGAACGCCCGCACCCCGCTCTCCCGACCGGCCGCCCACGACGCCAGCAGCGCCAGACCGTCCGCGCTCGCCGTCCCCGCGGGCGCGGTGTGCACGGTCAGCAGCAGGCCGGGATCGGCGGGCAGCCCCATCGACTCCACGTCCAGGTCGAGCTCGCCCACCACCGGGTGGCGCAGCCGCTTGCGCCCAGACCGGTGCAGCCGCACGTCCCGCGAGGCCCACCGCCGCCGGAACAGCGCGCTGCGCGTGGACAGCTCCCCGACCAGGGCGATCAGGTCCTCGTCGTGCGGGTCGCGACCGGCCTCCATCCGCAGCTTCGCCGCCACGTCGCGCGCTACGCGCTCGTAGTCCACGAAGAACGCCCCCGCCGCCTCGGACTCCAGGCACACGAACCGCGCGGTGTTCGCCGGACGGCGCGCGTCGGCCAGCACGGGGGAGTACAGCGCGGCTGCCAGCCGGTTCGCGGCCAGCACGTCGTAGCGGCCGTCGCAGATCCAGGCGGGCGCGTCGACGACCGCGTCGAGCACCCGCAGCAACGCCGGCCGCACCGCCCCCACCGGTCGCCCGCGACGCGGGACACCGGAGGGCCTGCACTGCCGCGCGAGGTGGAACAGGTGCTCGCGCTCGGCTCCTCGCGGCGCAACCCCTTGACCCGGCGGTTGACGCCGTACGCGGGCAACCCGGCCCGCTCGGGGGTGAGCCGCGCGCGGCGCGACCCGGGGAACTCCCTGATCTCGGTGCGCAGGTCGATCATCACCACCCCGTTCCCCGCCCCGCTTCCCGTCTCCAAGCGCCCGACGCCCGACGCCTCTAGGCGCCCGACGCGGTCGTGGCGATGCCCCCGTCGACCGGGATCACCGCGCCCGTCAGGTACGCCGCGGCCCGACTGGCCAGGAACACCGCGACCCCCGCCATGTCGTCGTCACGACCGAGACGGCGCAGCGGGGCCTTCGCGGCGATCGCGTCCCCCATCGCGTCGAGCGTGGCCGCCATCATCCGCGACGGGAACGGTCCGGGCGCCACCGCGTTCACCGCCACGTGCTGCGGCCCCAGCTCCCTGGCCAGCACCCTGGTGAGCTGGTGCAACCCCGCCTTGCTGGCGGCGTACGAGTAGTTCGGCGAGGCGGCGACGTGGAGGGCGGCGATGCTGCCGACGTTGACCACCCGCGCGGGATCATCGGCCGTCCCGGCCCGGCGCAACGCGGGCAGCAACGCCCGCACCAGCCAGAACGGCGCCTTCAGGTTCAGGTCGACCACGCTGTCCCACGCCTCGTCCGGGAACGTCTCCAGCGGCTCGCGCCACATCGCCCCCGCGTTGTTGACCAAGCACGTCCAGGCGCTGCGAGCCCGCCGTGACGAGCCCGGCCAGGCGCAGGCACTCCTCGTGCCGGGACAGGTCGGCGGGGATCGCCCGCACCTCCCCGAACGCGGACAGCGCCCGCTGCGCCTGGGCGCACGCGTCCACGTCCCGCGAGCTGACGACCACGCTCGCACCCGCCTGCAGCAGGCCGCGCACCATCATCATCCCGATGCCCCTGGTGCCGCCGGTGACGAGCGCGCGCTTGCCACCCAGGTCGAAGAGGTCCGCGTGCGCGGTGAGCCGGTTGTCCGCCATGCGCCCAGGCTGGCAGCGGCCCCGCACGTCCGGGAGACCCTGCCGGGACAGGTACCACCAGACCCCCTCGGCACCCCGACCTCAGTCCTCGAACGGCTCCTCGCCGAACCGGAACCACGCCCGCCCGCCGTCCAGGCACAGCAGGAACTGCGCCCCACACCCCACGGGCTCGACACCTCCGCCACATCACCACTTTCGAGCTGGGTCGAACAAGTGGCACCAGCGGAACGCCACCTCCGATGCTGTGGACATGCCACACACCCGAGCAGCCCTGCGAGCACTCGCCTGCGCCCTGATCCTGCTGTCCACCGCCGCACCGGCCACCGCCGCACCGCACCCCGCGCAACAGGAGGTGTCACCCCAGGCCCTGCGCTACCGGATCTTCAACACCGAGGGCGACTGCCTGGACGGCAACAACCCCAACGCGCTCTACCTCTGGGACTGCGTCAACGCCACCAACCAGTACTGGTACTTCGACGTCCGATCCGATGGGTGGACGCAGCTGCGCAACGCCAAGACGCAGCGGTGCATCCGCACCAGCAGCTTCGGGGCCTACGACGTGCCGGTGGTCACCGGGCCGTGCTCGTCGAGCGGCGAGGACCTCTGGTACGGCATCCACCGCGAGTCGGGCTGGTACTGGCTGGCGCCCTACGGCTGGGACAGCTACGACGACCCCTGCATCAACGGGCCGCGCTCCGGCAACGGGCAGGGCCTGTTCATGAACCAGTGCAACGCCCAGCAGTGGCCCACCAACTACTGGGCCTGGACCCCCATCGCCGAGTAGGCCCAACCCCGTGTGCGCCCCGCCGCCGAGCCCCGGTCACACCGGCCCCTGACCCCGAACAAAAAGCCGTGGGGGCCGGGGAGGAAGTTCCCGGCCCCCACGGGGGTCACCACGGCCGACCCCTCAGGTCAGCTCGCCACATCCAACAACGGCCGGGGCCCACCACTCCCGGCGGGGTCCAGGACCGTCACCACCCCCGCGTCCGCGTCCACCTCCACCGGCACCCCCAACGGCACCGTCACCTGCCCAGGGCAGTGCCCGAACCCCGCGTCCCCCAGCACCGGCACCCCCAACGTGCCCAACCGGTCCGCCAGCACCTCGTCCACCACCGACCGGTCGCCGCACCCCTCCCACGAGCCCAGCACCACCGCCGCCACCCCGCCGAACCACCCCGACCGCCGCAGCGCCGTCAACATCCGGTCCAACCGGTACGGCTCCTCGCCGACCTCCTCGATCAGCACCACCGCACCCTCCGGCGGGGGAGGACCCAGCAGGCTCAGGTTCCCCCCGAACGCCACACCCGACGCCCGACCACCCGCCACCGGCGCACCCGAGTACGACCGCACCCCCTCGAACAGCGCCCGACGCAAATTCTCCCGCGCCACCGCGTCCGACAGGAACGCGGGCGTCGCCACCATCGGCCCGAACCACGACGCCAACCCGAACGCCGAGAACCGCTCGTGCAGCGCCGTCGCGTCACTGGACCCCACGAACACCGACGGCTCCGCCGCCGCCACCGACGGCCAGTCCACCAGGTCCACCATGCGCTGACTGCCGTACCCGCCCCGCGCGCACAGCACCCCCCGCACCTCCGGGTCCACCAGCGCCGCCGTCAGGTCCGCCGCCCGATCCGGGTCCGTCCCCGCCAGGTACCGCAACCCTGGGTGGTAGTCCTTCGCGTGCGGCGCAGCCACCGCGTCCAACCCCCACCCCCGCAGCAGCGCAACCCCCGCGTCCACGTCCTCCGCGGGCGAAGCCGACGACGGCGACACCACCACAACCCGGTCACCCGGCGCCAACAACCCGCTCACGAGCTCAACCCCAACACCGGAACACCCGACGGAACGAACCCCAGCACCTGCCCGTAGAACGACAGCTCAGCCTCCAACGCCGCCACGATCGTGGCCTCCCGCCGGAACCCGTGCTGCTCGCCCTCGAACGCCAGGTACGCGTGCGGCACCCCGCTCCCGGCCAACCCCGCCATGAACCGCTCCGCCTGCGCCGGAGGGCAGATCTCGTCCTCCAGCCCCTGCAGCATCAGCACCGGACCCGCCAACCGGTCCGCCCGCCCGCTCGGCGACCGCTCCCGGTACAGCCGCTCGGCCTCCGGCAGCCGCCCCACCAGCCCCTCCACGTACCGCGACTCGAAGTCGTGCGTCTCCCCGCCCTCGGCCGTCCACCCCGCCAGGTCCAGGATCGGGAACGCCACCATCCCGCACCGGTACACCGACACCGACGTCAACGACGCCGCCGACGTCCACCCACCGGCGCTGCCACCCCGGATCGCCAACCGCCCACCATCAGCGGTCCCCTCCGCGGCCAGCGCCTCCGCCACAGCCGCGCAGTCCTCGACGTCCACCACGCCCCACTGCCCGCGCAACCGCTCCCGGTACGCCCGCCCGTACCCCGTCGACCCCCCGTAGTCCACCGCCACCACACCGATGCCCCGACTGGTCAAGAACGCCAGGTCCAGGTCCAGCGCGGGCGCGAACCGACCCGTCGGCCCACCGTGCACGTGCACCACGAACGGCGGCAGCTCACCCTCCGGCGCCACGAAGTCCGGGTTGAACGGCAAGTACACCCACGCCGGAACCCGCTGCCCGTCCGGCCGCGAGAACACCCGCAACTCCGGCTCCGGCAAGTACCGCGCGTGCGGCGCCGCAGCCTCCGAGTGGTGCGTCACCTCACCGCTGGACAGGTCCAACGTCACCACCGACGACTCCACCAGCGGACCACCCGCGACCCCGGCCACCACCCCACCGGACACCACGATCCCCGCCTGCCACACCGGCAGGTCCACCTCCACCGGCGTCACGGTCCGCCCGCGCTCGTCCAGCACCGCCAACGACCCCGACGCCAGCACCGCGTACCGGTAACCGTCACCCACCGGCGCGAACCACGTCTGCCCCGGCTTCCACAGCGCCCCACCCAGCTCGCGCTCGCACGCCGCCAGGTTCTCCCGCGACCCGTCGAACCCGATCCGGTGCAGGTTCCACCAGCCGTCCGGGTCCGTCAGCGCCAGCAGCGCCGTGCTGCCGTCCCACTCCACCTGGCACACCGACTCGCCCGAACCACCCGCGACCACCCGGTGACCACCACCGACCCCGGCCACGCACAGCTCGGCGCTGTCCCACGGCATGTCCGGGTGATCCCACCCGAGCCACGCCAGGTGCGCCCCGTCCGGACTCGGCCGCACCCCCGCCATGAACCGGTGACTGGCCGCCAGCACCACCGGCTCACCACCGTCCAGCGGCACCGACACGATCTCCCGCACCACATCGGTCGGCGCGGGACCGGTCACCGACTCCCGCACGCACCACACCGACTCGCCATCCGGCCCCGCCACCAGGTCCCCGTACCGCACCCCGTGCCGCACCGACGGCTCCACCGTGATCGGCGCGGGCCCACCACCACCGTCCGGGTCCAGCAGGTAGATCCGCTGGTCCTCCCAGTTCGTGAACGCCACCCGCACCCCACCACCCGGCACGTCCACCACCGCGTAGGGCCGACCCCCGTACTCGTGCAACCGGTTCCGCACGTTCCACGGCGCCCCCAACAACGGCGCCCCGTCCCGCAGCAGCTCCAACCGACCCCCCTCCGAGGGCAGCGAGCACGCCCACCACACCGCGCCACCGTGCAGCCAGACCCACTGGGGCCCGCCACCCGCCCGCGCCGCCTCCAACGCCGTCACCGGCGATTCCCACGTCCCGTACGACGCGATCTCCACCACGAACCGACCCTAACGCCCCACGCGCGCACACCCGCGCGCACGGCCCCGACACCCGGAAAACACGGGCCAGGGCTGCCGATCATCACGCCGTGGCCTAGGGTCGGTGTCGTCATGGCACGCGTCATCCACGTATTCCGCCAGCCCGACCGGTTCATCGCCGGCACAGTCGGGCAACCCGGCGAGCGCGTTTTCTACCTCCAGGCCTCCGAGGAGGCCCGGACGGTCAGCGTCGCGCTGGAGAAGCAACAGGTCGCCGTACTCGCCGAGCGCATCGGCTCGCTGCTGGAGGAGGTGCACCGCAGGTTCGGCGCCGAAGTCCCCGAAGCGGCCCCCGACGACCTCCGGGACACCGAACCCCTCGCGGTGCCGGTCGAGGAGGAGTTCAAGGTCGGCACGATGGGCCTCGGCTGGGACTCCGAGTCCGAGGCCGTCGTCATCGAACTGCTCGCCGTCACCGAGGAGGACGTCGACGAGGCCGTCGTGCTCGACGACACCGAGGAAGGCCCGGACGCCGTCCGCGTCTTCCTCACCCCGGCCGAGGCCAGGGCGTTCGCCGAGCGCGCCGAACGAGTCGTCAAGGCAGGCCGCAAACCCTGCCCCCTGTGCGGCGAACCCCTCGACCCCGAGGGCCACATCTGCCCCAGGCAGAACGGCTACCGCCGCTCGGAGGAGAGCTGACAGCGGTGCGGCGGCCCGACGACGACGACGTCGTCGAGCTGCTCACCCACGGCACGCTCGACATCCGGGGCCGACTCGTCGACGCCTCCAACGCCACCCTGCTCTGCGACGTCGAACTCGACGGCGCCACCGCCACCTGCGTCTACAAACCCGTCCGGGGCGAACGCCCCCTCTGGGACTTCCCCGACGGCACCCTCGCCGGACGCGAGCACGCCACCTACCTCATCTCCCAGACCTGCCACTTCGACCTCGTACCCCCCACCGTCCTGCGCCCCGGCCCACTCGGGCCGGGCATGGCCCAGCTCTGGATCGACACCCGCGAGGACGACGACCTCGTCGAACTCGTCCCCGCCGACTCCCTGCGCCCCGGCCGCATCCCCGTCCTCCACGCCACCTCCGAGGACGGCGCCCCCCTCGTCGTCGCCCACCGCGACCACCCCGCCCTGCGCCTCATGGCCGCCTTCGACGCCCTCGTCAACAACGCCGACCGCAAGGGCGGCCACGTCCTGCACGCCCCCGACGGCCACGTCTACGGCGTCGACCACGGCATCTGCCTGCACGCCGAGGACAAGCTCCGCACCGTCCTGTGGGGCTGGGAGTCCCAACCACTCCCGGACCAGGCCGTCGCCGGAACCGAACGCCTCCTCGCCGGACTCGACGGCGACCTGGGGGAGACCCTGCACGAGCACCTCACCCGAACCGAGGTCTGGGCACTGGGCTCCCGCGCCAAGCGCCTCCTCGCCACCGGCACCCTCCCCGCCGTCGACCACGAGCGCGACTGGCCCGCCATCCCCTGGCCGCCCTTCTGAGCCCATCCCGGCTCCCGCTCGCGCGCACCGACCGCCGAACCGACGACCGCCGAACGAGCGATCACCCGGCCCCACGATTCCCCCCGACCGGGCGCACCCCCGCACCACCGGTAGCCACCTGTTGATCGAATCAGGTGCCATCCCACCCCACCGGGGATGAAACACGTCCCGAAACAGAGCCATCCCGTCCCCGCCGCCCCTAGCGTGTGCCCGGCCGCCGCACCAGGGAAAACGAACAGGGAGACCATGCGCAAGATCATGAGCTTGCTGGCGGGCGCCGCATTCGCGCTCGCACTGGCGACCGGAACCGCCACCGCCCAGGCCGCACCCGCCCCCACCGCCACCCCCGAGGTCGGCGTCATGGGCGTCTGGGCCTGCGGCGTCCCCGCGGGCAGCACCTACACGCGGGTGCTCAGCCAGCTGAACGTGTGCTCCCCGAGCGGCTTCGCCACCTCGTACTACGTCGAAACCCCCACCACCGGCCTCTGGGCCTGCACCGTCCCCTCCGGCTTCACCTACTCCAGGGTGCTCAGCCAGCTCAACGTGTGCAGCACGAGCGGCTTCGCCACCTCCTACCTGCTCGAACAGCCCCGCAGCGGCATCTGGGCCTGCACCGTGCCCCCCGGCTTCACCTACACCCGCACCCTCAGCCAGCTCAACGTGTGCAGCACGAGCGGCTTCGCCACCTCCTACCTGCTCGCCTGACCGGACGCGGGCCCGCCGCAGAGGTGCGGCGGGCCCGCCCCGAGCCCAGGGGAGCCCCCGCCCGCACCACCGGTCAACGACGCACCCGATAGCACAGGTGCAGCACCCGATCACCCCGCACCACCACGTCGGGCCCCTCCAGCAGGTGCTGCGCGTCGACCGACCCGAAGTAGCGCCTGCCCGACCCCAGGACCACCGGCACCACGTCCATGCGCACCTCGTCCACCAACCCCGCCGCGAACACCTGCCCACCGACGTCCCCGGCCGCGACCTCCACCACGCGCCCACCCGCCAGCTCCCGCGCCCTGGCCACCGCCGCCTCCACACCGGCGACGAAGTGGAACGGCGCCCCCGCGTCCCACCCGTCCGGCTCCGGCCGACGCGTCACGACCACCACGTGCCCCACCCCGCTCGGCGGCACCCCGCCCCACCCGTCCGCCAGGTCGAACACGCGACGCCCCACGACCGTCACCCCGATCGAGTCCCAGTACGGCCGGGTGTGCTCGTACGACGCCCGCGACACCGTCAGCGCACCGCTGTCGTCCAACGGCACGTCGCCACCGGTCAACCAGTCGAACAACGGCCCCGGCCGGTCCTCCCCGTCCGCCACGAAACCGTCCACCGACACCGAGCTGTACATGACCACCCTGCCCACGCGGCCCTCCTCCACTCCGGAACACCCCGAAGCTAGCGCGCCGCGAACCACCGCTCTTGTACGAAATCAACCCACGGGCAACGACCACCCCTCCAGCACGTGACCGGGGTTCTCCCGCAGGAACCGCCGCCGCGCCTCCACGTACCCCGTCGGCGTCAACCCGGTGAACTCCCGGAACTCGCGCACGAAGTGGGCCTGGTCGAAGTACCCCGCCCCGCAGGCCAGCGCACCCCAGTCCACCGGCCCCACCGGATCGATCCCGAACACCGCGGACGCGAACCGGTAGGTGCGGGCCAACCGCTTCGGCGTCACCCCCACGACCGCCTTGAACCGCCGCGCCAGGTGCGCCCCGCTCACCCCCGCCACCTCGCTCAGCCCACCGATCCCCACCACCCCACCGGCCGCCGCGATGACCCCACCCGCACCGCGCACCAACCCCAGACCCGAGGGCTCGCGCAACCGCCGCGCCAACTCCTCCTCGAACAGCGCCAGCACCACCCCGGGGTCCGCCTCCGCGACCAACCGCTCCCGCAGCCCGTCGACGGCGCGCCGCCCCCACAGCTGCTCCACCTCCACCGGCCGGTCGCGCAGCTCGGCCACCGGCATCGGCGCGAACGGCGCCAACCCCCACGGCTTGACGTGCGCACCGACCGACCTGGTCACGGGCGGGTAGCCGAACTCCAGCGCACGGGTGCGCATCGCCACCACGCACCCGTCGACGAACTCACCCGCCACCACGTCGACGCCCGAGCGGACGCGGAACGGCGCCCCGAGGTTGACCACGAGCAGCACCGACGGCCCCGGCGGCAACGACAACCGGGCGTACGGCGCCGCCCCCTCCAGGTAGTAGAGGTCGTCGATCAGCCCGTCCAACGGCGGACGCGGCACCCTGGACACGTACTCCACCCGCACACCCGCTCACAGGTAGTCGAAGAACCGGGGCCGCCAGCTCGGCCGACACCCCGACCCCGCCGCCAACCGCTCGTCCAGCACCACGCCCCCTCCCGCTAAGCCCCGCCACCGGGCAACCGCGACAACGACGCGTACGTCCGGTTCCCCGCCACCGCCGACCGCTGCTCCCGCGCCGTCGCCTCGATGTAGTTCTGGCTCGTCGCCAACGACGCGTGCCCCAGCAGCGCCATGATCTCCGACGCCGTCGCCCCGTCCTCCGCCAACCGCGTCGCGAACGTGTGCCGCAACGCGTGCAGGTTCGCCCCCGACGGCACCCGGTCGTGCAACCCCGCCCACCGGAAGCACGACCGCACCAGGTACTCCAACCCACCCCGCCCGATCGGCTCACCGTGCCGGTCCCGCAGCAGCGCCGACCCCCGGTCGAACCGCCCCTGCGGGAACCGCTTGCGGCACGACGCCAGGTACTCGTCCACCACCCGCTCCATCGCGGGCTCGATCGGCACCGACCGGTCCCGGTTGCCCTTGCCCAGCACGTGCAACCGCCGCTCCCCGGACCGCCCCACCACCGACGCCAGCGTCAACGTCCGCATCTCCACCGACCGCAACCCCGCCACCAGCCCCAGCGCGAGCACCAGCACGTCCCGCTCCGGCCACGGGTCCCGCGCCTTCCGCGCCCCCTCAGCCGCAGCCGCCAGCAACCGCTCCGGCGTGTCCTCCCCGCGCAGCGGCTTCGGCACCAGCGGCGGCGTCTTGGGCCGCGCCACCGCCCCCATCGGGTTGCCGGGCACCAGGTCCTCGGCGACCAGGAACGTCAGGAACTGGTTCCAGGTGGACCAGGCCCGCAGCACGGAACTCTTGGCGTGCGAGTCCGCGAACACCCCGAACGCCGACCGCAGGTGCGCCCCGGTCAGGTCCTCCACTCGCAGCTCACCCACCTCGCGCCCGACCACCTCGCCCAGCAGCGCGTTGACCCCGGCGAGGTCCCGCCGGTACGCGGCGGTGGTGTGCGGCGAATCCTTCCTGGGCCTGCGGGCCTGGAAGAAGGCTTCCTGAGCAGCGAGTACGTCCACGCCACCTTTACTACCGCACGGGACCGACAATTCGGCCTAGTTGGTTACCCAAACGGGGGAGGTGGGGGTGGTTCGGGCAGGTGAGGGCGGGTGGCGGGGGAGCGGAGGGCGGCGGCGAGCCCGACGGGTGAGCGGGCAGGAGGGAGACGAGCGATCACCGGCAGGGGAGTGCCAGCGTGGAGTGCTCGTTGGCTGCGGCGACGGGGGAAGGCACCGCCTTGGCCATCGCACGGAGCGCACCGAGCCCGCAGGGCCTGCGGAGTGCCAAACGCGTCGAGCGTGGTGAGCGCGCCGAACGCACCGGGTCACCGACCCAACGCGATCCGCATCGTTTGATGGATAATGGCGATTATCCATCAAACAGCGGTCGGGGCGGGGCAGCCCCTCTCGGGGGACCCCAGTAGTTGATCTTCAAACGAACCCCGCCGGAGCCCTCGCAAACGCCTCCAGCCACACGTTCTGCACATCCCGCAGCACCGAGACGCCGGTCAACGCCGGCTCAGGGCAGGACGGAAGCCCAGGGGCAGGCCAGGGGGCAGGCCTCGGGAGGCCTTGATCAAGCTCGAACCGGCCGCCGGGCGCCCGGCGGCACGACTTCGACGCACCCCAGGACACGCCCTTGGATGCGTCACGTGACGTATTACCGGCCGACTCAAGCCGACACCGACGGCCGCCGTCCGGCCGCTGACACCTCGAACGCTGACACCTCGAACGCCCAGCGCGACGAGCCCGCGTCGCCCGCACTGCCGCGCTGGGCCGACGCCGCCGCCCGCCGCGTGCGCGTCGCTCGACGGCGAACGGCGACGCGCACGCCGTGCCGATGCCCGCTGCGTCGCCGCTCGCGCACGACACGCCATCGCCGTCTGGACGCCCCGACGACCCCTCTCGACCCTCTGACCAGCACGTCCGCAATGCCGATAATCTACATTATGTTAAGTAAGCAATCCGAGCCCCTCCCCGCCCAGCCCCGAGCGCGAACCCGTGACGCTGATCAACGGCGGCGAGGTAGGGCCGGCGTGTCGGTCGGTCGAATGGCGGACGCTCCGATGTCCGCCTGCGTCCCGGTGCACGATCACGGGTTCGGCGGGTGCGCGCTCCCCGCCGTCATCAGCGAGTCCACCGCGTCCCTCGGGCAGCCGCGTTCGGGGTGCCACTGGGCGGGGACCGCGTCGTACTGGTTCCGGCGCTGCGAGAGCCGCGGGCACCGGGAGTGGGCGTTCCGGCGTCGGGAGGACCGGCGGCGTGATCGGCGCGCGGCGCGGCGGGCGTTGCGCGAGCACCTGGGCTGATCGGGCCCCGGCGCGGCGGGGCTTCCGGGGCGCCGCTCCCCCGCGACCCGCCGTTGATCACCGTCGTCCCGTGGGTGTCGGTGCGCCCGGGTACGCTGCGCCGATGCACAGCCCTGCTGCCACCGGGTCGTGGGCCGACGGCCCGCTGCTGGCCCTGGACCTGGAGACCACCGACGTCGAGCCGCGTCGGGACCGGATCGTCACCGCGTCCGTGGTCGTGATCACGCCCGGCGCCGAGGGGGCGAAGCCGGACGTCCGGGTGCGGACGTGGTTGGCCGATCCGGGTGTGCCGATCCCGGCGTCGGCGACGGCGATCCACGGGATCAGCACCGAGCAGGCGCGGGCCGAGGGGCGGCCGGTGGGTGAGGTGGTGGCGGAGGTCGAGGCGCTGCTGGCCGAGTTGTGGACGGCGTCCACTCCCCTGTGCGCGTTCAACGCGCCGTTCGACCTGACCATGCTGGACGCGGAGCTGCTGCGGCACCACGGGCGGTCGTTGCGGGTGTCGGGGCCGGTGGTGGACCCGTTGTGCGTGGATCGGGCGTTGGACCCGCGTCGGGTGGGCAAGCGGACGTTGGGTGCGGTGTGCGAGCACCACGGGGTGCGGTTGGAGGGCGCGCACACGAGCGCGGGTGACGCGTTGGCGGCGGCGCGGTTGGCGTGGAAGTTGGCTCGGGTGCACCCGGTGGAGGTGGGTGGGATCGCGCTGTCGGAGCTGCACGAGCGGCAGGTGGGGTGGTTCCGGGAGCAGGAGCTGGTGTACGCGGCGGGGGTGGATCGGCGGATCGACCAGGCGGAGGCGGAGGGTCGGGACTCGTCGTGGTTGCGGCGGCGGGCTGCTGCCGTTCGGCGGAACTCGGAGTCGTGGCCGGTGCTGCCGGAGTCGGAGGGGTAAGTAGCCTGCGCGTCGTGGACGGGGACGTGCGGGATCTGCGGCGGTTGGTGTTCGTGCTGGACAAGGTGGAGCGGGTGGTGCCGCTGGTCGCCGAGTCGTCGGGGTTGGCGGTGGTGCGGGAGCGCAGTCCGCTGTGGGCCGACGACCAGCGGGAGGGGTCGGCGGGGATGAGCGGTGCGGTGTGGGGGGCGTTGCGGGAGTCGGTGCGGTGCTTGCAGGCCGCTCGGCGGTCGGCGGTGCGCGAGGTGAGGGCGTCGTCGGACTCGGACGTGGGGTTGGAGTGGGTGGCGCAGGGGGCGTTGCTGCGTCGGGCGTTGGAGTGGGCTTGTCGGGTGGTGTGGTTGGTGGAGCCGCCTCGGCCCGAGCGGTTGGCGAACCTGGCGGTGGGGGTTCCGGACCCGGTCGTGGTGGTGCGGCGCGGGGGTGAGTCGTCGCCCGCGGTGGGTGCGGACGTGGCGCAGGACGTGTGGTTGGTGTGCGGTGGTGAGCCGGTGGTGGGGTTGCCGGTGGCGGAGCTGGTGGGGCAGGTCGTGGGTGGTGGGGCGCGGGAGCGCGAGGACGTGCCGCTGGTGGCTGCGGCGGCGACGGTGCTGATGGTGCTGGGGCGTGGGTTGGAGCTGGTCAAGGAGCGGTCTCGGGCTCCGTACTGAGGTGGGCGTGGAAGGCGGCGAGGACGGTGTTGTCCTCGTAGCCCAGTGCCATGGTGGCGGTCTGGGCGGCGGTGAAGTGCTGGACGCGTTGGCCTTCGGTGAGGTCGATGGTGGTGGGGTCGACGTCGAGGCGGGTCCAGTAGGTGTGCTCGTACCCGTAGGCGCGGCGGGTCGAGGTGATGTGGTGCAGGTGGTGGGCGGGGATGGTGAGGCCCATCTCCTCGTTCAGCTCGCGGGTGGCGGCTTGGCGTGGGGTTTCGCCGGGGTCCAGGTGGCCGCCGGGGATGCACCAGGTGTTGGGGTGCGGGATTCCCGGTTTGTCGTCGCGGAGTTGGAGCAGGACCTCGTCGCGGGTGTTGACGAGGATGATCTGGACGCCTTCGGGTTCGGGTCGGGGTGCTCGGCGTCGACGGGTCAGTGCCGCGGTGGTGGCGGTGAGCAGGGCGAG
Organism: Actinosynnema mirum DSM 43827; assembly: GCF_000023245.1. GTDB lineage: Bacteria > Actinomycetota > Actinomycetes > Mycobacteriales > Pseudonocardiaceae > Actinosynnema > Actinosynnema mirum. The sequence goes on along the minus strand of NC_013093.1, from coordinate 4,008,679 downwards.
TGCGGTGAGGGTCCACGGGATGGCGTGGGGGCCGGTGGTGGTGATCAGGTGGCCGGTGGCGGGTGCGGTGACGAGCGGGCCTGCGAGTGCCGCGGTGATGACGTGGGTGGTGCCCCGGTCGTCGGGGTTCGTGGTGGTGTGCCAGGCGATGACGGCGGGGAAGACGGGGGCGATGGCGAGTCCGGTGAGGGCGTAGCCGGCTGCCGCGGTGGTGGGGTTGAGGGTGAGCGTGGTGGTGGCTGCGGCTGCGGTGAGCGCGGTGAGGGTGATGGTGGCGGGGTGGGTGTGGCGGAGCAGGGGTGCGGTGGCGAGGCGGCCTGCGGTGAGGGCTAGCCAGATGAGGGCCGGGGCCGCGGTGGTCCAGGTGGTGGTGAGGGTTGTGGTGGCGGTGAGGTGGGTAGTGGCCCAGCCGGTGGTGGCGCCTTCGAGGGCGACGTAGCCGAGCAGGGTGGTGGCGAGGAGCGCGGTGGTGGGGGCTGCCGTGGGTGTTCTCGCTGGTGGTGGGGTTGCTGGGGTTTGTGGTGCGGTCAGGGCTGCCGGGGCTGCCGGGGTGCGCAGTCGGGTGGTGGCGGCGAGCAGGGTGAGGGCGAGGGCGGCGCAGGTCCAGTGGGCTGGGCGTGGGTCGGTGGGGGTGGTGGCGGCGATGAGGGGTGTGGCGGTGGCGCCGAGGCCGAAGGTGGCGCTGACCGCGGTGAGGGTGGCTCCTCCCCCGTGCCGGCGGGCGAGGGTGAGGTTGAGGACGAGGTTGGCGGCGCCGAAGCCGGTTCCGATGAGGAGCAGGCAGGTGAGGGTGGTCGGGAGGTTCGGGGCGAGGGGTAGTGCGGCGCTGCCGGTGGTGGCGAGTGCGGCGGCGGCGGTGAGCTGGGGGCCGGGTGGGGTGTGGCGGAGTGCGCCGGTGGTGGCGGCTCCGAGGACGGCGCCTGCGGCGAAGGTGGCCAGGAGCCAGGCGGTGTGGGTGGGGGTGAGGTGGAGTCGGGCGCCGAGGGTGGGCAGGGTGGGGCCGGTGGCGCTGGCGAGGGCTCCGAGGGTGAGGAAGCCGAGTGCTGCGGTGGTGAGGAGTGCGCGGCGTTCTCGCGCGGAGTTGTCGGCAGGTTTCGGCACGGTTCGGCATCAAACCGTGCATACTTCGGCAGAGTCAAGTGGCGCGTGGACGTGAGGGTGGTGCGGGTGTTCGCTCGGGAGCGGCAGGAGCGGATCGTGGCGGAGCTGCGGCGGGACGGGCGGGTGGAGGTGTCGGCGCTGGCGGTGCTGCTGGGGGTGTCGGAGGACACCGTGCGGCGGGACCTGCGGGCGCTGTCGGAGGCCGGGCACCTGCAGAAGACGCACGGCGGGGCGGTGGCGCTGGACACCGGGCGGATGGGGTGGGCGGCGCGGGCCGGGGTGGCGGGGGACGCGAAGCGGGCGATCGCCCGTGCGGCGGCGGGGTTGGTGCGGCCGGGGCAGGTGCTGCTGCTGGACGCGGGGTCGACGGTGCTGGCGTTCGCGGAGGCGCTGCGGGTGCGGCCGGTGACGGTGGTGACGAACTCGCTGGACGTGGCGGGGGTGTTCGACGGGGACGGGTCGGTGGCGCTGTCGGTGACGGGCGGTCGGTGGGATCCGGTGGCGCGGTACCTGGTGGGGTCGGCGGCGGTGGGGGCGCTGGGGCGGTACCGGGCGGACTGGGCGGTGCTGGGGGCGTGCGCGCTGGACGTCGAGGTGGGGATGACGTCGGTGAGCGAGGCGGACGCGGACGTGAAGTCGGCGATGGCGGGGGCGGCGCGGCGGGTGGCGGTGCTGGCGGACTCGACCAAGCACGGGCAGGTGGCGCCGCACTTCGTGCTGCCGCCGGGTGGGGTGGGGGTGCTGGTGACGGAGGACGTGGAGGCGGGGGCCTCGTGGGGGGAGGCCGGGGTGGAGGTCGTGGTGGCGTGAGCGGGTTTGTGCGGGTTTGTGCCGGGATGGTGGTGCGGGGTGCCTGACGTGGGGTGCTCGACGTGGGGTGGACCGCGGGACCGCTCCCCCGCGGTCCACCCCACCGGCCGGGTCAGCGGCGTAGGCGGGTGGCGGTGGCCAGGAGCGGGGTCGCCAGGTGGGTGGCGGCTGCGCCGAGCGGGGTGGTGGTGGCCTGGATGAGGCGGATGACGCGCATGGCCGCGGTGAGGGCTTCCGCGCCTCGCAGGCGCATTCCCGCCTCGAAGGCCGCGATCGCCTCCAGGAGCGGGGTGTCGCGGTTCAGGTGGGTGACGAGGTCGGCGGCGTCGCGGATGGCGGCGCCCGCGCCCATGCCCGCGGTGGGCGGGGTGGCGTGGACGGCGTCGCCGAGGGCGGTGACGCGGCCCGGCGGCCACGGGGCGAGGTCGGCGGCGCGGGTGGGGGCGGCGTTGAAGCGGAACGCGGCCACGCTGTCGGGGTCGGCGCGGGCGATGACCTCCAGGGTGTGCTCGGCCCAGCCGTGGTGGCGGTAGCGGTCGAGGAGGGCGTCCCTGAGGTCGGCGCCGCGCAGGGCCCGCAGGGCGGTGGTGGCGGGGGTGTCGGGGAACATCGCGCCCCAGATGTAGGTGGGGCCGGTGGTGGTGGCGGCGCGCAGTTCGGGGGCGTCCAGGGCCGCGTTGCCGACGGGGTCGAGGAACCCGAGGTAGAGGGCTGCGCCGCGGGGGCCGATCGACATCTCGGAGCGGGGTCCCAGGCGGCGTTGTCCGGCGGGGGTGAGGTCGGCGCGCAGGGTGCGGCCGGAGAAGCCGGTGATGCCCGTGGGGTGGTTGGTGGGGCCGCCCGCGAGGCGCCTGGCGATGGTGGAGTGGGCGCCGTCCGCGCCGACGACCAGGTCGGCGCTCTCGGTGGCGCCGTCGGCGAAGAGCAGTCCGGGGTTGCCGTCGGGGTCGTGGTCGACGCCGGTGACGTGCCGTCCGAGGTGCAGGTCGGGGCCGACGGCGTCGGCGAGCAGGACGCGCAGGGTGACGCGGTCGACGTCGACGCTGGGGTTGCCGGTGAGGTCGGGGCCGCGTCCCAGGAGCCTGCCCCGGCGGTCGCGGTAGGCGTCGGGTTCGCGCAGGCGCAGGGCCGATCCGGACGCGAGCAGCCGTCGCAGGGTGTGCCGGGGCACGAGGTGCTCCAGGGCGTCCAGGGCCCTGCCGTCGAGGGTGATGTGGTAGCCGCCGGTGTTGGCGATGTCGGTGTCGCGGTCGTGGACCGCCACCTGGTGCCCGCTGCGGCGCAGGCCCGCGCCGAGCGCGAGTCCTCCGATTCCGCCGCCTGCCACGACGATGCGCATGGTGGTCTCCCCCTCGGGTTCCGGTTGGTCGGGGGTGACGGTGGCAGGGGTGGTGGTCACCGGGTGTCCACTACCGGCGGGAGGATGGCGGGGTGGCGAGCACGGCGCACCGGGCGTTGCGGTTGTTGTCCCTGCTGGGGTCGCGCGGGGTGTGGCCGCTGCGCGAGCTGGCGGAGCGGTTGGGGGTGAGCGGGCGGACGGTGCGGCGGGACCTGGAGGTGTTGCGGGGGCTGGGGTACGCGGTGACGTCGGTGCGGGGTCCGGACGGGGGTTACCGGTTGGGCGCCGGGGGTGGGGTGCCGCTGGTGTTCGACCGGGAGCAGGCGCTCGCGGTGGCGGTGGCGCTGCAGACGGCTCCGGGCAGCGTGTTCGGGTTGCGCGAGGACGCGGAGCGGGCGTTGGAGACGGTGCGGTCGGCGGTGCCGGAGGTGCTGCGGGCGGCGATGGAGTCGGTGCGGGTGACGCGGCTGCGCAACCACTGGGAGTTCCCGGCGCCGCCGATCGACCCCGGCGCGCTGACGGCGGTGGGGGTGGCGGTGCGGCGTCGGCGGGTGCTGGTGGTGGAGGTGCTGCGGGTGGACGGGTCGCGGGCGTGCCCCGGTGACGGGGATTTCGTGGCGGCGCGGGCGTTCGAGCCGCAGCACCTGGTGGTGTGGGCGGGGCGCTGGTACCTGGTGGGGTGCGAGCCCGGTGGTTCGGGGTGGCGGGTGCTGCGGGTGGACCGGGTGCTGGTGCGGCCGACGACGGCGGGGTTCGTGGCGCGGGAGGTGCCGGGTGGGGATCTGGCGGGGTTCGTGATGGGCAGTCACGACCGGGGGGACAGTCCGGCGCGGTGGCAGTGCTCGGGGAGCGCGCGGGTGGCGCTGCCCGCGGGGGTGGTGGCGCGGTGGGCGCCGGGTGGTTCGGTGGTGGAGCACCTGGACGAGGGGCGCTGCCGGTTGGTGCTGGGGGCGTGGTCGTGGGCGGGGGTGGCGGGGATTTTGGCGACGTTCGACGCGGAGGTGGACCAGGTGCGGCCGGTGGAGCTGGTGCGGGCGTGCCGGGTGGTGGCGCGGCGGTACGGGGCGCTGGCCGAGGAGGGGGGTGGGGATGCGGAGGGGTGAGGCGGAGGGGTGGGCCGTCAGGCGGTCAGGCGCTGTTCGGTGTGCAGTGCGCGGTGCAGTTGGTCGAGTGACAGCCCCACGGCTTCGGCGAGCGCGGCGACGGTGAAGAACGCCGGGGTGGGGATGCGGCCCCGTTCGATCTTGCGCAGGGTTTCGACGGAGATGCCGGCGTGGGTGGCGATCTGGGACATGCTGCGGTCGCCGCGCGCGGCGCGCAGGAGTTCGCCGAGGCGTTCACCGCGTTCGCGGTCCGACTGGGTGAGTGGCTGGCGCACCATGCTGTGATAGTAATACCGGTATAACTATCACGGCATGGAGTTGTGGATGATCGAGTTGAAGTCCGCTGGCGAGCTGGACGCCATGCGGGCCGCCGGGCTGGTCGTCGCGGACGCGCTGGCGGCGGTGCGGGAGCACGCGGCGGTGGGCGTGTCGCTGCTGGAGCTGGACGAGGTCGCGGCGCAGGTGCTGCGGGACGCGGGCGCGGGCTCGTCGTTCCTGGGCTACCACCCGGCGTTCGCGCCCACCCCGTACCCGGCGGTCGTCTGCGCCTCGGTCAACGACACCGTCGTGCATGGCGTGCCCACCGGCTACCGGCTGCGCGAGGGGGACCTGCTCAGCGTCGACTGCGGCGCGCACGTGGACGGCTGGCACGGCGACTCGGCCACCAGCTTCGTCGTCGGCCACCCCTCCCCCGCCGACCTGGCGCTGATCGACACCGCCTGGCGGGCCCTCGAGGACGCGATCGCGGCGGCGGTGCCGGGTGGGCGGCTCGGGGACATCTCGCACGCGGTGGGCAGGGTGGTGCGCGGCGCCGGGTACGGGATGCCGCGCGAGTTCGGCGGGCACGGCATCGGCCGGGCCATGCACGAGCCGCCGGGCGTGCCCAACGAGGGCCCGTCGCGGCGCGGCGTGGAGCTGCGGCCGGGCATGGTGCTGGCGATCGAGCCGATGGTGCACGCGGGTGGCCTGGACGCGCTGGTCACCGACGACGACGGCTGGTCCCTGCGCACCGCCGACGGCAGCCGCGCCGCGCACGTGGAGCACTCGGTGGCGATCACCGAGGACGGTCCGCGCGTGCTCACAGCCCCCCGGCCGAGCGCAGCACCGCCCCGGTCGTGAACGAGGCCTCCGGGGAGAGCAGCCACGCCACGGCGGCGGCGATCTCCTCGGGCTCGCCCGGCCTGCCGAGGGGGATGGCGGCGGCGACCCGGTCCGGGCGGTCGGGGACCCCGGAGACGCGGTGGATGTCGGTGCGCACGGTGCCCGCCGCGACCGCGTTGACCCGCACCCCGCGCGGCCCCAGCTCCTTGGCCAGCCCCACGACCATGGCGTCGACGGCGGCCTTGCTGGCCGCGTAGTGCACGTACTCCCCCGGTGACCCGAGGGTCGCCGCGGCGGAGGAGATGGCCACGAGCGCGCCGCCCTCGCGCAGGTCGCGGGCGGCGCGCCGGGCGCACAGCAGGGCGCCGACGACGTTGACGTCGACCACGCGCCGCAGGTCGCGCACGTCCAGCTCGACCAGGGTCCCCACGGGGCTGGTGGTGCCCGCGTTGGCGACCGCGCCGGTGAGGGCGCCGAGCTCGGCGGCGGTGTCGAAGAGCCGGTCGACGTCGCCGGGGTCGCTCGCCTCGGCGCGCACGGCGATCGCGCCGGTCTCGGCGGCCAGGGCGTGGGCGGCGGCGGTGTCGGCGCGGTAGGAGAACACGACCCGGCCGCCGTCGGCGGAGAGCCTGCGCACGATCGCGGCCCCGATCCCCCGGCCGCCGCCGGTGACGACGGTCAGGCCAGCCACGAGCCCACCTCCCGGTCCACGGCGCTCGCGCGCTCGGGGGTGTCGACCATGTGGGCCAGGTCCGGCAGGTCGAGCAGGCGGGCGTCCGGGAGGGCGCGGGCGAGGGCGTTCTGGCCGGGGACCATGGCCGGGCGCTCCTGCGCGCCGCGCACGATCAGCACGGGCGCGGTGATGGTGGGGGCGACCCGGAGGTCGCGCTCGACCTCGCGGGCGCGGGGGGACCACTCGTAGTGCGGGTCGTTGACGGTGACGACGGACAGGGCGTCGGTGGCGGGGTTGACCGCGGCGACCCGGCGCACCGGCACCAGGGCCCTGGCGGCGGCGAGCAGCGCGATGTGGCCACCGGCGGAGCCGCCGACCAGGTCGACGGGGCCGTCGGGGACGCCGAGCTCGGCGCGCAGGTCGGCCAGCGCGTCCGGGAGCACGGCGAGGGCGGTCTCCACGAGCGGGGCGTAGCGGTCGACGAGCACGTCGGCGCCCTCGGGGACCGGGGGCAGCGGGAGGTAGGCGCGCCAGGCGTCGACCTCGCGCAGCGGGAGCGCCGCGGCCATCGCGGCGGGGCTGCCGGGGGTGCCCAGCAGGTGCCACAGCAGGACCAGGCGGTTGCCGGTGCGCGGCGGCAGGACGACGCAGTCCAGGCCCGCCGCGGTCGCGGTGATGGTCATGGGGGTCAACGTAGGGCGCGGCGGGCGGTGGTGGTGTCCGCTGTGCGCGGAACCTGCGGTCGGCGCGGTTCGCGCGGGGTGTGCCACCCGAAGGGGCGAAGGCGGGTTTTCACCTGTCTGAAATAGGTGGCGAGGTGGGGCGGGAAATGGTGCGCGCTGGTCCTGATGGCCCTTCCGGTGCGGCACCGCCGGAAGGGCCAGGCCGACCGTTCGGAGCATTTTTGGTTGTCCTCCTCTGTTTTTCGGAACGGGGGTGCGATTATCTTCACGTCCCGATCGGGGATGGCGAGAAGGTCCGACAATGAGGGGGACTGAAAATGAACAGGGCGACGAGAGCGGGCTTGGCCGTGCTGATGACGGGGCTGGCGGGCGCGGGCCTGACGGCCGGGACGGCGGTGGCCGAGCCGGGGGTGATCGTCATCCAGGGCACGTGCGGGCAGGTCTTCCACCCGATCTTGACCGGCGGCGAGGCGGGCTGGACCGTGACCTGCGGGGGTGGCACGGTGCGGGCCCAGGGCTGGGTCAAGGACACCAAGGCGGACGGCAAGGGCGCCGAGGTCTACGGCGCGTGGGGCGACAACGCGTCCTTCGGGACGGTCCGCGCGGGCGGGAACGGCAAGCGGGTGACGTTCAACAAGTCGCACGCGGGCACGGTCGTGAACCTGTACCTGCGCGTGTCCTGACGGGCGCGGGGGAAACGCGTTAATTTCGTGGGACTGAAACCGGGGACCTGAAACCACGCCCCCGGATCAGGGGCCCTGATTCCCGTTCGGGAAATCGGTTCCAGGGCGGTGCGGTTTTCTTCCCTGGGTCTTCCGCGAGGATCGGCGCGCTTCGGGAAAGGCGCTCGTGGCGTCACACCGCGCGGTGTGGCGCCACGAGCCCGAGCGCACCTGGCCCGCCGCCTACCGCGTCGAGTCGTCCCCTGGACCGCCCCGGTCGTCCCCCTGGTGCTCCACCGCCGCCCGGAACAGCCCGAGCCCCAGGTCCACCGGGTCGTCGAGGCCGACCTGCCCCAGCGCGTCCTCGGGCAGCGCCAGCAGCGAGATCGCCACCCCGAGGAAGTACGCGTCCAGCAGCGCCGCGTCCCTCGCCGACCCCGGCAGCCCCGCCACCCGGTGCAGCGCCGCGCCCGCCCCGGCGTTCGCCACGACCATCCGCCCCAGCGCCTCGCGCACCCCCGGCCTGCGCACCGCCTCCAGGTACAGCTCCACCATCGCCAGGAACTGCGTCGGGTCGTCCGCCACCGCGCGCCGCAGCAGCGCCGGGTACAGGCCGGCGACCTGGTCGGCGGACACGCCCGGCGGGGTGGTCGCGCGCAGGCGGTCCACGGCCTCGGCGTGCAGGGAGGTCATGCGGGCCGCCGCCGCGCCGAGCAGGGCGTCCCTGGTGGGGAAGTAGTTCTTCGTCGTGCCCTCCGGCACGCCCGCGCCCCGGTCGACCGCCCGGTGGGTCAGGCCGCGCCCGCCCTCGGCGGCCAGCACCGCGATGGCCGTGTCGCGCAGCAGGTCCCTGCGGTTCGGGTCCCTGCGGTTCGGATCACGGCGGGTCGGGTCGCGGCGGGAGGTCACGGTGAGCAGACCCTAGCCGACACGGTCAGGTGACGTCGTGCGGACGCGGGGGCTCGCCACCAGCGCGCCGCGCTCCAGGACCAGCCACGCGCCGCACGCGCAGCGGCGGTAGGCGACGGGGCCGTGGGCGTCGGCCGGGTAGGCGGGGTCGTCGACGGGCCAGCCGCAGTGGGGGCATCTGGTGTTCACCCGTCCGAGCATGATGTCATTGTTCAGTGCACTTCAACCCTTACGGCGGCGCGGCGGCCCAGATGGCGGCGACGCTGGTGAACCTGGACCGGGACTGCTCGCCCGAGCGGCTGCTGGACGTGCTGCGCACGCTGGACTACAAGCCCGTCGGCACGCTCGACGCGGGCGGGGCGCGGGAGCTGCTGGAGTGGGCGCGGCGGTTGGAGCGGGTGTTCGACGACCCGCGCGGCACGGTCGGGCTGGTCAACGAGCTGCTGGCCGAGACCGCGACCCGCCCGCACATCTCCACGCACGACGGCCGCCCGCCGCACCTGCACTTCGCGCCCGCCGAGCTGCCCACGCAGGAGCGGGTGCGCGCGTACACGGCGGCGGGGGTGGCGCACGCGGTGTGCGACGCGCCGGACCGGCTCGGGCGGTGCGCGGCGCCGGGGTGCGCGGTGGTGTACGTGGACACCTCCCGCAACGGTCGGCGGCGGTTCTGCTCGACGCGGTGCGCGAACCGGGTGCACGTGTCGCTGCACCGCTCGCGGCGCGGGGCCGACGAGGGCTGAGCCTGCGAGAGCTGGGCCCGCGAGGGCTGGGCGGGGTGGCGCGCACCCGCGCGGGACCGGGCGCCGGCCGGACGCGGGTGCGCGCCGTCCCCCTGGGGGGCGGTGGGTCAGCCGACCAGGCGGGCGTACTCGTACCGGGTCTGGCCGTTCTCGTCGCCGCTGTGCTGCCTGCCGACCATGACCTCCAGCTCCCCCGCCTTGGAGCTGCTGCTGCTCTCCTTCTGCGGGTCGGTCCACCGGCGGCCGGTCAGCGTCACGGCGCGCCCGGCCACGCTCAGCTGGGCGGTGGCGTACCGGGTGGAGCCGTTCTCGTCGCCGGAGTGCTGCCTGCCCACCAGGACCTGGTCGGTGGCCGCGGAGAACAGCGAGTTGCTCTCCTTCTGGAAACCGCTCCAGGTGGGCGCGCTGACCGTGGCGATCTGCGAGTCGATCAGGATCAGGGCGCAGTAGTAGGTGGTGGTGCCGTTCTCGTCACCGCCGTGGGCGCGCCCGATCAGGACCTGGTTGGTCGGGCAGGTGAAAGCAACCCCGCCGGACTCCTTGATCTTCTCGGTGTACGCGTCGATGACGACGATCTGCGCGCTGGACTGGGCGCTGGAACTGGCCTCGGCGGCGGACGCCGTGACGGGCATCGCGGCGAGGAGACCCACTGCTGCCAGGGTGGACGCCATCGCCGTCGTGCTCGGGAAGCGGCTCACAACAATTCCTTCCAAGTGGTGTGGAAAGCGGTCGTGAAACTTCTGACGACGGGCAAGCTAACAGGTGTGCGAACCGACCAGGAATAGCCCGTCTGCCGTCTCGTTCACATTCGAACGAGACGGTTTCAGGCGTTTTCAGGGGGCTTTTCCGCCTTCGGCTCCCCGGCGCGGGGGATTGACGGGCGGGCCGGTTCGACCGGTCAGCGGGGCACGCGCCTGCCGAAGCGGGCGTCGGTGAACGACGCGGTGTCCCCCACCAGCGCGGAGGTGACGTCCGTGCGGCCCCGGAACCACACCCGGTCGAAGCGCGCGTCGTGGCCGAAGGTGGTGCCGGTGAACAGCGCCCGCCCGCCGAAGCGCGCCCCGGTGAAGTCCGCCGGACCGGTCAGCTCGGCCCCGCTCAGGTCGGCCCGGCCGGACACCCTGGCCCCGGCCAGGCTCGTCGCGCCCGCCACGCGCACCCCGCGCAGCACCGCGTTGCCGGTGAGGACCGCGCCGGTCAGGTCGGCGTCGGCGGTGAACAGGGTGTCGGCGAGGTCGGCGTGCCGCAGGAACCTGGCCTGCGCGAACGTGGCCGGGCCGGTGACGGTCATCGCGCGCAGCCGCGCGTCGCCCAGGAACACCGCGCCGGTCAGGTCGATCGAGCCGGGGCGGCAGCCCGACAGGTCCAGCTCGACCAGGGTGGCGCCCGCCGCGCGCAGCGCCATGCCGGGCCAGAAGCCGGGGCCGGGGCTCAGGTGGGCGCGCAGGCGGTCCTGCACCTCGGTGCGCCAGGCCGCGTTCAGGCCGCGCGCCACGCCCGAGCGCAGGCAGATCAGCAGCAGGTCGACCGCGTCCTGGCGGCGGTCGGGGCGCTGCGCGACGTGCGCGTCGAGCCGGTCCAGCGCGCGCGGGGCCCCGTCGAGCACGTCGCGGGTGACGCGGCGCCACGCGGTCGGGGTGGAGACCCGGTCGGGGGCGGTGCGGCGGCGGGCGTGCTCGTCGAGGAGGGTGTCGTGCTCGGACATGCGCACCTGGCGCGCCACGGCGACCGCGGCCAGCGCGGCGGCCACCACCCAGGGGAGCCAGGACAGGACCATGCGGTGAATCATGCACCTCGGCGGGCCGCGCGGGGGTGTTCGGAACACCACGCGGATTCGTGGCCCCGGCGGGAACAACCGGGTGGGCGCGCGGCAACGGGGACGCGGTCCCGGCCCGCTCCCCCGGCGCCGAAGCCGTCCGCAGCCGTCCGCGCCCCGGTTGCGCGCGCGTCCCCCGGTCCTCCGCGGGCCCGGCGCTAGGGTCGCTGGCATGGATCTGACCGACGCGTGCTTCGCGGGCGCCGCCGCCCAGGCCGACCTGCTGCGCTCCGGGGTGCTGACCTCCCGCGAGCTGGTGTCCGAGTGCCTGCGGCGGATCGAGCGCGTCGATCGGGGGCTCAACGCGTTCCGGCTGGTGTTCGCCGAGCGGGCGCTCGCGGACGCCGAGGCCGCCGACGCGCGGCGGGCGCGGGGTGGGGACGCGCCGCTGCTGGGGGTGCCGGTGGCGGTGAAGGAGGACTTCGCGCTGGCCGGGCTGCCCACCACGCTGGGCACCTCGGCGGTGGAGACGGTCGCGGACGCGGACAGCGAGGTGGTGTCGCTGCTGCGCGGGGCGGGCGCGGTGGTGGTGGGGCGCACGCGGATGCCGGAACTGGGGCTGTGGCCGTTCACCGAGAGCAGCTGGGCCGGGCCCACCCGCAACCCGTGGTCGCCCCGCCACTCGGCCGGGGGTTCCAGCGGCGGGTCCGCGGCGGCGGTGGCGGCCGGGCTGGTGGGGGCCGCGGTGGGCACGGACGGCGGGGGTTCGGTGCGCATCCCGGCGGCGGCGACCGGGCTGGTGGGGCTCAAGACGCAGCGCGGGCGGGTGCCGCTGGGCGGGCAGCCGTGGGGCGGGCTGGTGGCGGCGGGGCCGATCACGCGGCGGGTGCGGGACGCGGCGCTGCTGGCGGACGTGCTCGCGCCCGGCGAGGACTTCGTGGGGGCCGCGGCCGAGGACCCCGGCCGGTTGAAGGTGGCGGTGGCGCTGCGGCCGTGGTCGGCGGGGGTGCCGGTGGCGCGGGAGGTGCTGGACGCGGTGCTGGACACCGCCGTGCTGCTGACCGACCTGGGGCACGAGGTGGTGCGGCTGGACGCGGCGCTGGCGGAGGTGCCGGGATGGGTGGACTTCTCGGTGCGCTACCTGCGCGACGGGGCCGCAGGCGGGGTGGCGGCGCTGGACCGGCCGGACCGCCTTGACCGGCGCACCCGGCGGGTCGCGGCGATGGGGCGGGCGATCCCGGCCGCCGTGGGGGCGGCGGCGGTGGCGTCCGGCAGGGGCACGACCGAGCGGGCGAACCGGGTGTTCACCCGCTACGACGTGCTGCTGAGCCCGGTGCTCACCCACCCGGCGCTGCGGGTGGGGCAGTGGCGGGAGCTGACGGCGGTGGAGGCGCTGCTCGCGGCGGCCCGGCACACCGCGTTCCTGCCGGTGTGGAACGTGGCGGGCAACCCGGCGGTGGCGGTCCCGGCGGGGTTCACCGGCGCGGGGCTGCCGCTGTCGGTGCAGCTGGTCGGGCGCCCGCACGACGAGCGGACGGTGCTGTCGGTGGCGGGGCAGCTGGAGCGGGCCCGGCCGTGGGCGGACCGCAGGCCGCCGGTGGGGTGAGCCCTGCCGGGGGGCGCCGCCGGGGTGGTCAGCCGTCGAGGGTGGTCAGGCCGCGCTGCTCGTTGACCACGTCCATGGCGACGTCGCGGAGCTTGCGGTTGTCGTTCTGGCTGGCGCGCACGAGGGTGTCCAGGGCCCGCTCGGGGGTGATGCGCAGGCGTTCGGCGATGATGCCGGTGGCGACCCCGATGAGGCGGTTGGTGGGCATGGCCGAGCGGAGCTGCCGGAGGGTCACCTGGGCCTCGGCAAGCTCCTGGCGCAGCTCCTCGTGGCGGGTGTCGGTGGTGGGGTGCTGCTGGTCGCTGGGCATACCGGTACTCCGCTGGTGCACGTGCGTCGGGAACGTGCACCACTGCACCGCGCCGGGGTGGGTGCGCGCTAGCGCGCCAGGCGAAGAGCACTTCCCGGAAAACGAAAACCCGCAGGTCGCGGGTGGGGTGTTCAGCGGTCGGCGGGGTCCGGTCGGCGCAGTGGCGTCCGGCCCCGAGGCCCGCGCCGACCACGTCCACGACCTCGCGCACGAACGAGGCGGTCGGCTCGCGGTGCCCGAACAGCGCCCGGAGCACCACGGGCGCGGCGAACGGCTCCGGTCCGGGGTCGCCGCCGACGCCGCCGCACAGCGCGTAGCGGCCGTTGGGGGGCCAGGAGCGGCAGGTGCTCGGCCATGCCGGGGCCGGCGACGGTGTCGACCACGACGTCGTGCTCGCCGGTGGGGGCGGCGTGGGTGCGGTCCACGGTCGTGGTCGCGCCGAGGGCCGCAGGCGGCCTGCGCGCTCGGGTGAGGAGGTGACGGCGGTGACGCGGGCGCGGGCGATCCGGACGGCGAGGACCCCGATGCCGCCTCCGGCGCCGCGCACGAGCACGCGGTCGCCGGGGGCCACCAGGGCCCGGTGCAGGGTGAGCTCGGCGACCGGGGCGTTGAGCCCGAGGCCGATGGCGTCCAGGCCGTCGGGGGCGGGGCAGCAGGCGAACGGCGTCGACGCTTCCTGCCTTCCCGGTGCCCGCGCGCCGATGGCGGGGCCCGGTTCAGCCGGTATCGGCCACCGGCTTGGCCGGCCCGACCAACCCTGCCGGTCCGGCCTGTTCGGTCTGCCCTGCCGGTCCGGTGTCGGCGGTGAGGTCGGCCAGCGCGTCCAGCTCCGCCGCGCGCCCGGCCCTGCGCAGCTCGGCGCGCAGGTGCTCCAGCCACCCGGCCACCGGTGACGCGGCCAGTTCCGCCGTCACGACCTCGCGCAGGGCGGCGGTGTCGGCGTGCCGGGCCAGGTGGGCCAGGGCGCGCCCGCGCAGCACCGGCCAGTCCCCCGCAGGCGCCGCCAGACCGCGCAGCCGCAGGTAGGCGCCGGAGGTGGGGGTGGTGGTGAACGCCCGCCAGCGCAGGTCGACCGCGTCGTCCAGCCGCCCGACGCGCAGGCACTCGTCCACGGCGGCGTCCACGAGCCGGGTGGCCGCGCCGCGCCCGCCGGTGGCGCGCAACCCGCGCCGGGTCCAGTCCAGGGCCTCGTCGGGGCGGCCCGCCTCGTGCAGGACGGTGGCGATGCGCAAATAGTCCCAGCCGCCCGCGAGGTTGCGGGAGAGCACGAGCACGTGCAGGTCGACGTCGCCGGTGTGCTCGGCCAGCTCCTCCGCGGCGCGCAGCAGGGCCCAGCGCTCGCGGTCGTAGAAGCCGAGCGAGCCGAAGGCGATGACGGGGAGCGCGTCGAACCGGGCCAGCGCGATCCGCCGGTAGTGCGCGAGGCCGCGCTCCCCCAGCGCGGGGGCGTAGGGGGCGAGGCGGACCTCGGGGAGTTCGGGGAAACCGGTCTGCACGCGCAGCAACCACTCGGCCAGCACGATCGGGTCAGGCAGTTCACCCGCACAGGTGGCGGCGTGCAGGTCGAGCACCCGGTCGACGAGCCCGTGCAAGGCGGCCCGGTGGGCGGGTCCTGCGCCGTGCAGGAGGGCCTCGACGACGGAGGCGATGGTGGCGGTGTCCGCTAAACCGGTTCTGACCAGGTCGGACAGCTCGCCGACTGTGGAGGCCAGGCCTTGCCAGCGCAGTTCCCACGGCCACGGCGACCGCAGCAGACTGATCACGCGCTCCGGCAGGACATCCACGTGGAGTAGCCAACCATATAACCCTTGGTGACTAATTCCGCCGTGGTTGATCTTCCAGACGGGTGACGTGCTTACCGCTCGCCCGCCACCAGTTCGGCGAGGAGGTCGCGGACGCGGCGGTCGATCTCGTCGCGGATCGGCCGGACCGCGTCGACACCCCGCCCGGCGGGGTCGTCCAGGGCCCAGTCGAGGTAGCGCTTGCCGGGGAAGACCGGGCAGGCGTCGCCGCAGCCCATGGTGATCACCACGTCGGCGGTCCGGACGGCCTCGGCGGTGAGCGGCTTGGGGGACTCCCGCGACAGGTCGAGCCCGAGCTCGGCCATCGCCTCGACCACGGCCGGGTTGACCACCGCGGCGGGCGCGGACCCGGCCGAGCGCACCAGGACCCGGCCCTGGGCGTGGTGGTGCAGCAGGGCGGCGGCCATCTGGGAGCGGCCCGCGTTGTGGACGCAGACGAACAGCACCTCGGGCAGGTCGGACACGGTGGCTCCTGGGGGTTCTCGGTGTTCCGGCGGTCGGGACGGCTGCGGGGTCAGCGGGCGGCGGGGTGGTGGCGGCGCAGGGCCAGGGAGAGGTGGACCAGGCCGACCAGGACGGGCACCTCGACGAGCGGGCCCACCACCCCGGCCAGCGCCTGGCCGCTGGTGGCGCCGAAGGTGGCGACGGCGACGGCGATGGCCAGCTCGAAGTTGTTGCCCGCGGCGGTGAAGGCGAGGGTGGTGGTGCGCTCGTAGCCGAGGCCGATCGCGCGGCCCAGGGCGTAGGAGCCCGCCCACATGAGGGCGAAGTAGGCCAGCAGGGGCGCGGCGACGCGGGCCACGTCGAGCGGGCGGGAGGTGATCTGCTCGCCCTGCAGGGCGAACAGCACGACGATGGTGAACAGCAGCCCGTGGAGGGCGAGCGGGCCGACGCGCGGCAGGAACCGGGTCTCGTACCACTCGCGGCCCCTGGCCCGCTCGCCGAGGCGGCGGGTGAGGTAGCCGGCCACCAGCGGGACGCCGAGGAAGACCAGCGCGCTCTTCGCGATCTGCCAGGCCGACACGTCCAGGTCGGCGGTGGGCAGGCCGAGCCAGCCGGGCAGCGCGGAGAGGTAGAACCAGCCCAGCAGGCCGAACGCGAGCACCTGGAACACCGAGTTGAGGGCGACCAGGACGGCGGCGGCCTCGCGGTCGCCGCACGCCAGGTCGTTCCAGATGATCACCATGGCGATGCAGCGGGCCAGGCCGACGATGATCAGGCCGGTGCGGTGCTCGGGCAGGTCGGGCAGCAGCAGCCAGGCCAGCGCGAACATCAGCGCGGGGCCGACCAGCCAGTTCAGGGCCAGGGAGGACCAGAGCAGGCGGCGGTCGCCGGTGACGGCGCCGAGCCGGTCGTAGCGGACCCTGGCCAGCACCGGGTACATCATCACCAGCAGCCCGAGCGCGATCGGCAGCGAGATCCCGTCGACCGCGACCGCGTTCAGCGCCCCGTCCAGACCGGGGACCTCTCGCCCGAGCAGCAGGCCAGCCGCCATCGCCGCGCCGATCCACAGCGGCAGCAGGCGGTCCAGGGGCGACAGGCGAGCCGGGGGCGCGGTCACGACGACAGCCCGGCGGGGCGGGTGAGCAGTGCGGCGAGGCGGTCGGTGGTCTCGGGCCGCAGCCGGTAGTGGACCCAGGTGCCGCGCCGCTCGCTGTCGACCAGGCCCGCCTCGCGCAGCAGCTTGAGGTGGTGCGAGACGGTCGGCTGGGACAGGTCGAAGGCGGGGGTCAGCTCGCACACGCAGACCTCGCCGCCCGCGCGGGCGGCGATCATCGACAGCAGGCGCAGCCGGACCGGGTCGCCCAGCGCCTTGAACACCGGGGCCAGCTCGGCGGCCCGCCCGGCGTCCAGCGGCGCGGCGAGCAGGCCGGGGCAGCACTCGGCGGACGACGCGGCCGACTCCTGTTTCGACATGCTTCTATATTGACAACCTTCGATGCCCGCGCGCGAGGCGGGGCGGGAGAACGGCGGAGCAAGCTTCACGAGAGGGGCGCGCACCACGGACGACCAGGCCGCCGACCTGCGCGAGACCGTCCGTCTCCGCAACGCCGCGACCGCGCTCGCCGTCGCCGGGGGCGTGCGTTCCGCGATCATCCGCGCCACCGCGCCCGCGGGCGGTCGATGACAAAAAGGGGCGGCCCGCGCCAGCGGACCGCCCCTGCGCACCCGACTACCTCAGACCGCGCCCTCGCCCTGCCCGACCGCCCGGCGCTCCTCGCCACCGCCCACCTGCCCCGCCTGGGGGGTGGGCGAGCTCAGCTGGCGGGTGGTCTCCAGCGGGCCGGGGACCTCCTTGCGGGCCACCGCCTCCGCCGCGCGCACGGCCTCGGCCACCGCCGGGTCCGGCGCGGTGTCGAACCAGTCGGCGACCGACGGGTCGTCCTGCTCCTGCGTCGGGGCCGCGGGCGGCTCCGGGGCCGGGGGCTCGTAGCGGAACACGCCGTCGTCGCCCGGCTTGCCCAGCATCCTGGCGAAGCCCTCCAGGGCCTTGCCGTAGTCGCTGGGCACCAGCCACACCTTGTTCGCGTCGCCCTGCGCCATCTGCGGCAGCGTCTGCAGGTACTGGTACGCCAGCACCTCGGGCGTGGGCCGCCCGGCCTTGATCGCGGCGAACACCTTCTCGATCGCCTTCGCCTGGCCCTGCGCCTGCAGGTACCGGGCCGCGCGCTCGCCCTGCGCCTTGAGGATGCGGGACTGCCGCTCCGCCTCCGCCGACAGGATCGACGCCTGCTTGGCGCCCTCGGCCGCGAGGATCTGCGACTGCTTCTGGCCCTCGGCGGTCTTGATCGCCGACTCGCGCTGGCCCTCGGCGGTCAGGATCATCGCGCGCTTCTCGCGGTCGGCGCGCATCTGCTTCTCCATCGAGTCCTGGATGGAGGGCGGCGGGTCGATCGCCTTGAGCTCCACGCGCGCCACCCGGATGCCCCAGCGGCCGGTGGCCTCGTCGAGCACGCCGCGCAGCTGGTTGTTGATCTGGTCGCGGGAGGTGAGCGTCTCCTCCAGGCTCATGCCGCCCACCAGGTTGCGCAGCGTGGTGGTGGTCAGCTGCTCGACGCCCACGATGTAGTTGGAGATCTCGTAGACCGCCGAGCGCGGATCGGTCACCTGGAAGTACACCACCGTGTCGATGGACACGGTCAGGTTGTCCTGGGTGATCACCGGCTGCGGCGGGAACGACACGACCTGCTCGCGCAGGTCGATGCGGGCGCGCACCCGGTCCAGGAACGGCACCAGGATGTTCAGGCCCGGCGCCGCGGTGGTGCGGTAGCGGCCAAGGCGCTCGACCACCGCGGCCGTGGCCTGGGGGATCACCAGAACGGACTTCGCCACCGTGATCAGCACCAGCAGCACCAGGACTGCGATCAACACGATTGTGACGGTCAAAACCCACCTCCTCAGGTCCCCAGCACCACGGCGGTCGCGCCGGAGATCTCGACAACGGTCACTTCCGCGCCGGGTTCGAGCACGGCGTGGTCCATGGACCGCGCCGACCAGACCTCGCCCCCGATGCGGACCCTACCCCCGTGCCCGTCCACTGTGGACACGACGACGGCCGTGCCGCCCAGCAGCGCCTCCACGCCCGAGCGGTGCCCGAGCCCCTTGTCCAGGCGGCGCTTGAGCACCGGGCGGACCCCGGCGACCAGGCCGAGCGACAGGGCGGAGAACACCAGGGCGCTGACCACCAGGTCGGCGCCCAGCCCCGCCGCTCCCGCCGCCCCGAGCGCGGCGGCGCCCAGCATGACGAGCACGAAGTCACCCGACAAGACCTCGGCCGCGATCAGCAGGACACCGAGGATCATCCAGATCAGCGCGGGCACGAAACCCATCCTTCCACCGATGCGGGGCGGGCGGGGGATCTTGCCGGAATCGGACTAATCCGGCAGCGGTTCCGTGACGAAGTCGATCAGCCGCTCCACCGCGCCCAGGATCGACGGCTCCAGGTCGCGGAACCCGCCGACCCCGGCGAGCACCCGCTGCCAGCCCTCCCACGTCTCGCCCCAGCCCAGCTCGGCGCACACCCCTTCCTTCCACGGCACGCCCCTGGGCACCACCGGCCACGCCGCGATCCCCACCGCCTCGGGCTTGACCGCCTGCCACACGTCCACGTACGGGTGACCGGTGACCAGCACGTCCGGGTCGGTGATCCCCTCGACCAGGCGGGACTCCTTGCTGCCGGGCACCAGGTGGTCCACCAGCACCCCGAGCCGCCTGCCGGGCCCGGTGCCGAACTCGGCGATCCGCGCGGCCAGCACGTCCACCCCGTCGAGGGGCTCGACCACCACGCCCTCCACCCGCAGGTCGTGGCCCCAGACGCGCTCGACCAGCTCGGCGTCGTGCAGGCCCTCCACCCAGATGCGGCTGTCGCGGGCGGTGCGGGCCTTGAGGCCCTCCACGCGGATCGAGCCGGACGCGGAGAACGCGCGCGCCGCGGCGGCGGGGGTGGCGGACGGCGCGGGGCGGGTGAGGGTGACGGGGGCGCCGTCGATCAGGAACGCGGCGGGCAGCAGCGGGAACTGCCGGGTGCCGCCCCTGCGGTCCTCCAGCACGACCCGGCCCTGCTCGAACCGCACGACCGCGCCGCAGAACCCGGAGGAGGCGTCCTCGACGACCAGGCCGAGCTCGGCCGGGACCTCGGGCACCTTGCGGCGCTTGGGGGCGGACAGGACGTCGCGGCCGTAGTCGTGGGATCGCACGTCCGGGGACGTTACCCCCGGACGGGCTACGGGGCGTGACAGCGTGCGGGCGGTCCGGCGCAGGGCGGCGGGTTCGGGTCTACCGCAGCGGCGGCCCCCACGCGGTCGCGGGCGCGGCTAGGTTGCCGGGCATGACCGAGCTGGGTCCCGTCCGCTGGCCGCCCGACCCGATCCGCACCGGACGGCTCGTGCTCCGCCCCTCCGAGGCGCGCGACCGCGCGGCGCTGGTCGAGCTGTTCTCCTCGCCGCAGGTGGGCGCGGGCGTCGGCGGCCCGCAGCCGCCCGAGCGGTTCGACCGCGCGGTGCTGGAGCGCGAGATGCCCGAGGTGCCCGGCGACCGCCCCGGTTTCCTCGTGGTCGAGCTCGGCGGGGCCGCGGTCGGCGCGGTCACGTTCGACCGGCGTCCCGCCGAGCCCGGCTCCACCCGGCCGGACGGGGAGGTCGGCATCGGCTACCTGTTCCTGCCGGGGGTGTGGGGGCGCGGGTACGCCACCGAGGCGTGCGAGGCCGCGCTGGACTGGTTCGCCCGCGCGCTCCCCGGCGAACCGGTGCTGCTGTGCACCGCGCTGGACAACGGGCGCTCGGTGCGCCTGGCCGCGCGGCTCGGGTTCGCCGAGGTGGAGCGGTTCCGGGCGTACGGGGCCGAGCAGTGGCTCGGCGTGCGCGTCCCGCCCCCGCCCTCCCGCTGACGCCCGCCCCGCCACCCCCGGCCGTCCGGTGCCGGACCGCGTTGTCGCAGGGGTTGTCACCCGTTCGCGGGGCGCCGGGACTCGCGCTTTCGGGTGAGGTTCCCGGGTGTGGGCGTGCGGGCGCTGTACCCAGGGGTTATGCGCGCGACGTGGCGGGGGTCGGTGACGGTCGGGCTGGTGTCGTTCCCGGTGCGGTTGACGCCGGTGCGGCAGGAACGCGGGGTGCGGCTGCACCAGGTGCACCGGGTCGACGGCGGCCGGGTGCGGCACCGGCGGGTGTGCGAGCTGTGCGGCGAGGAGCTGGAGGCCGCCGATCTCGCGCGCGGGCACGACTCCGGGGCCGGGGTGGTGCTGGTGGAGGACGAGGAGCTGGCCGGGCTGCGGGCGCTGCCCTCGCGGGCGGTGGAGGTGGTGCAGTTCTCGCCAGCCGGGCAGGTGGACCCGGTGCTGCTGGGGCGCGCCTACTACCTGGAGCCGGAGGAGCCGGGGACCGGGTCGTACTCGGTGCTGCGGGAGGTGCTGGAGCGCGGCGGGCTGGTCGGGATCGCCCGCGTCCCGCTGCGGGGGCGCGAGGTGGTGGCGGTGGTGCGACCGCGCGGCGGGGTGCTGGTGCTCCAGGTGCTGGTGTGGGCCGAGGAGGTGCGGGAGCCGGACTTCGTGGTGCCGGTCGCCGTCTCCGGCGAGCGGGAGCTGGGGCTGGCGGCCTCGCTGGTCGGGGCGATGACCGAGGACTTCGACCCGGCCGCGTTCCCCGACGCCTACTCGGCGGGCCTGACGCGGGTGGTGGCCGACAAGCTCGCCGGGCAGCGGCTGGAGCGGCAGGAGCGGCAGCGGCGCGAGGCCGGCGAAGTGCGGCAGGCCGACGAGACGGACGAGGCAGCCGAGACCGAGGTGCCGGAGGTGGACATCCCCGCCTCGCGCGCGCCGGGCGAGACCGGCGGCGAGCTGCTGGCCGCGCTGCGCCGCAGCCTGGAGCGGCTGCGCGGCGGGCGGCGCTGACCCGCGCCCGCCCCACGCCCTGGTTAGGCTCGCCCCATGCCGAAGATCGCCACCGCCGACGCCGTCGACCGCGCCGCGCTCGTCGAGTTCCTGCGCCCCCGCCACCGCGCGGTGCTCATGACCTCCCGCGCCTCCGGCGGGACCCAGTCCTCCCCCGTCACCTGCGGGGTCGACGCGCAGGGCCGGATCGTGGTGTCGACCTACCCGGAGCGGGCGAAGGTGCGCAACATCCGGCGCGAGCCGCGGGTGAGCCTGTGCGTGCTCTCCGACGACTGGGACGGCCCCTACGCGCACGTGGACGGCGTCGCCGAGGTGCTGGACCTGCCCGAGGCCCTCGAACCGCTGGTGGAGTACTTCCGCTGCGTCGCGGGCGAGCACCCGGACTGGGACGAGTACCGGGCGGCGATGCTCAAGCAGGGCAAGGTGCTGGTGCGGGTGGCGATCGACGGCTGGGGGCCGATCGCCACCGGTGGTTTCCCGCCTGGGCGGTAGCGCGCGGGTCAGGACGCGCGCCGGACCGGGCTCGGGGAGAGGCGACCCGGTCGAGGTGGGCTAGTCGACGCGGTGGTGCTCGCCGCCCCACCCGGCCGGGTTCTCCAGGAGCGCGCAGATCCGCTCGTCCGGCCCGGCGATGGCCGCCACGTGCCCGGTGGGCACCCGGCGCGGCTCGGCGACGGTGCTCGCCCCGAGGCCGTTCGCGGTGGCGAGCGCGGCGGCCAGGTCGGGGACGGCGAAGTAGGTCAGCCACCCCGAGGGCAGCGCCTGGTCGGTGCGCAGCCTGCCGGTGACGGCCCTGGGCTGCGGCGTGATGCTGTCGTACAGGGTGAAGTCCTCGTCGGGGGTGCGGCTGGTCCAGCCCAGTTCGGCGGTCCAGTGCGCGTCGTCCTCGACCGGGTTGACCAGCTCGACCCAGCAGGGCTCGCCCGGTCTGGGCGGCGGGGCCCAGGGCCCGTGGAGCGGGCGGCCCGCGTCGGTGTCGGTGTGCGCGTCGATCACGCGCGGCTGCTTGGCCGCGAAGGTGACGCGCCAGGTGGGGTCCTCCCCTGGGGTGATGCGGGTGGCCAGGCGGTCGCCCGCCCATCCGCTGTAGGCGTCTCCGGGTTCGGCGATGACGACCCAGCCGAACAGCTCGGCGTAGAAGTTCATCGCGGACTCGGGTCGGGACGCGCTCAGCTCCAGGCGGCGCAGCCCTCGTGTGGTGGGGGTGGGCATCGACTTCCGATCGGATTCTTGATCTAGGAACGCCTATCTATCGCAGGGTTTCGCTCCGGGGACAATGCGCCGTCCGGTGCCTGCGGTTGGGCTGAAAGGACTTGCCCCAGCGGCACCGGGCCGCCGAGGTGGAAGCCCTGCCCGACGCGGACGCCGAGGCTGGTGAGGGTGCGGACCTGCTCGGGGCGCTCCACCCACTCGGCCACGGCCGACAGCCCGAGCCCCTGGGCGATGCGCATGATCCCGGACACCAGCACCGCGTCCGGGCCGCGCTCGTCGATGCCGCGCACGAACTCGCCGTCGATCTTGATGCCGGTGATGGGCAGGTGCTTGAGGTGCACGAACGAGCCGAACCCGGAGCCGAAGTCGTCCAGCACGATCCGGCAGCCGTGGCCGCGCAGCTGGTGGGCGAGGGTGCGGGCGGCGTCCAGGTTCGTCACGGCGGCGGTCTCGGTGATCTCGATGCCGAGCCTGCCCGGCGCCACCCCGGCCCCGGCGAGCCGGTCGAGGACGAACCCGCCGAACTCCGGGTCCTCCAGGGTGCGGCCGGAGACGTTGACGTTGAACCGCAACTCCGGGTCGGGGTGGCGCACCAGGGTGTCGATGGCGGTGGCCAGCACCCACCGGTCGATCTCGTGCACCAGGTTGGTGCGCTCGGCCTCGGGCAGGAAGTCCGCGGGGCCCAGGCGCGGCTCCTGCCCGTCCTCCAGGCGCAGCAGCAGCTCGTGCCCGAGGACGCGGCCGGTGGCCAGGCGCACCATCGGCATCGCGTGCAGCGCGAGGCCCCCGCCGTCCAGCGCACCGCGCAGCCGGTCCAGCACGGACACGCGCTTGGCGGTGTCGGCGTAGTGGCCCGGCTCGTACACGGTGACCCGGTTGCGGCCTGCCGCCTTGCTCGCGTAGAGCGCCAGGTCGGCGTTGGCCAGCACCAGCTCCCACGTGTCGCCGCTCGTGCCGTACCCGGCCACGCCCGTGCTGATGGTGGTGCGGGTGGCCGGGGTGGCCAGCGGCAGGCGGGCGATGGTGTCGCGCAGGTGCTCGGCCACGCGGGCGGCGTCGGCGGGGCCGGTGTCGGGCAGCACCACCGCGAACTCGTCGCCGCCCAGCCTGCCGATCAGGTGCTCCGGTTCCAGGCGGGTGCGCAGCGCGGCGGCCAGGGCCCGCATGAGCCGGTCGCCCACGGCGTGCCCGCGCAGGTCGTTGACGTCCTTGAAGTTGTCCAGGTCCAGCAGCAGCAGCGACCCGGTGCCGCCGGTGGCCAGGCGGCGCTCCAGCTCGCGGGTGACCGCCCGCCGGTTCGCCAGGCCCGTCAGCGGGTCCTGCTCGGCCAGGGCCAGCAGCTCGTCGTGCACGCGCCGGGACTGGGTGATGTCGTGCGCGGTGCCCAGCACCCGCTGCGGGGTCCCGTCGGGGTCGGTGACGACCTCGCCGAAGCACTCGAACCAGCGCTCGGTGACGCCGTCGCCCAACGTCATGCGGTGCGTGTAGGAGAACCCGGCCCCGGTGCGCAGCGCCTCGGTGAGGGTGGACTGGATGGTGGGCAGGTCGTCGGGGTGGACGTGCCCGGTGTACGCGGCGTAGTCCAGGGCGGTCCCGGCCGGGTAGCCGAACATGCCCAGCAGGGTGTCGGACCACTCGACGCGGTCCTCGGCGATGTGCCACTCCCAGGTGCCCATGCGGCCCAGCACCTGCGCGCGGCGCAGCGCGTCGGCCTCGTGGGTGGCCTCCAGCTCCCGGTCGCGCCACGCGGTGACGTCGGCGACCCGGTACAGCAGGTCCCCGCCGGAGGCGTCGAGCCGCTGGCAGGTCACCTCCAGCCACCGGTGGCCCTCCCCCGCCGGGGTCAGCAGCGCCAGGCCCGGCCTCGGCCGGTCGGGGGCTCCGGGGAGCAGCGCCGACAGGGAGCGGCCCGGCAGGTGCTCGGGATCGATGCCGAGGATGCCTGCCAGCGCGGGGTTGGCCCACCTCAGGGTGGTGGCGGGGTCCGTCACGCCGTAGCCGATGTCGGTCCGCTGGAGCACCTCTCGGTGCCACGCGCCGCCCACGCGTCCTCCCGGTGTCGCTGCCGTGCTCGTGGCTCCTGGTGCCCACGCGCGCCTCGTGGGCGCGCGGGTGGGGTCCCAGCCAACACCACTCAGCGCAGCCGCTCCAGTCCCCGTGCGGTGTCGGCGAGTCCGGTGGCCAGTTCGCCCAGCTCGGCGGGGTCCGCGCCCTCGGCGGCGGCGGAGGCGACGTCCTCGGCGGCGCAGCGCAGCTGGAACAGCCGGTCCTGCAGGTCGGCGAGCTCCGCGGCGGAGAGCACGACGGCGTCCTCGGGCAGGCCGCCGCGCTGCACGGCGGCCCTGCGCTCGTAGGCGCGCTGGCGGCACGGCTGGGCGCAGTAGCGGCGCGGTCTGCCCACCCGGCCCTGGTCGGGCAGGGGTCTGCCGCACCAGGCGCAGTGGCGGGCCTCCTCCCGGCGCGGTCTGCGGGACGCGGTCGGGTCGGCCGCTGCGGGGTCGGCTTCGGTGCCGGGCGCGCCGAAGGGGGCGACGGCGGCGTCAGCCGCCGCGTCCGGGTTCGCGCCGGGGTGGTGGGAGGGGCCTGCCAGCTCCATGGGCGGCGACGGTAGCCGGACACCGGCTGGTTGTTCCAGCGCCACGCCGCCGGTGCACACTCGGCGCGTGAAGCTGAGCCATCGGTACCTGTCCGGCCCGAACCCGCGCGCCTTCGCGCACCGGGGGTGGCACCTGGGCGAGCTGGAGGGCATGGAGAACTCGCTGGCGGCGATGCGCCGCGCCGTGGCCGAGGGGTTCTCCTACCTGGAGACCGACGTGCACACCACCTCGGACGGGGTGGTCGTGGTGCACCACGACTCCACGCTCGACCGCACCACCGACGGCACGGGCGTGGTCTCGGACCTGCCGTGGGCGCGGGTGCGCCAGGCGCGCGTGGGCGGGCGGGAGCCGGTGGTGCGCCTGGAGGAGCTGATGGAGGAGCTGCCGGGGGCGTTCCTCAACATCGACGTCAAGTCCGACGCCGCCGTCGACCCGGTGGTGGAGCTGCTGCGCCGCACCGACGCGCTGGGCAGGGTGTGCCTGGCCTCGTTCTCCGACGCGCGCCTGGCCCGGCTGCGCAAGCTGCTCGGCCCGGAGCTGCTGACCTCCATGGGGCCCCGTTCGGTGGCGGCGCTGTGGGCGGGCTGCCGGCTGCCGGGGCTGGCGGCGGCGGCGCGCGGGGCGATCGCGCAGGTGCCGGTGAACCAGGGCAGGCTCACCGTGGTGGACGCGCGGTTCGTGCGGGCGGCGCACCGGCGCGGCGGCGAGGTGCACGTGTGGACCGTCGACGAGGCCGACGAGATGCGGCGGCTGCTGGACCTCGGGGTGGACGGGCTGGTGAGCGACCGGCCGGACGTGCTGCGGGAGGTGCTGCGCGAGCGCGGGGCGTGGACGGCCACCTGATGTTCACAACAGGTTGGCCGAGGAGGTCCTGCCGAGGGGGTCTGGACGGATACAGTCCGCCCCCATGAGCGTGGCCGACAGCAGTGCGCCCCCCGCCGATCGCCGTAGAGAGCAGCGGGCCTGGATCTGGTACGACTGGGCGAACTCGGTGTTCCCCACATCGGTGATCACGGTGTTCTTCTCGCTGTACCTGGGCTCGATCGCGCAGGTGGCGGCGCAGGGCGACACCGCCCGCAACGGGGCGGCCCCGTGCCTGGACGGCGGCCAGGAGAACTCGCTGGTCAACTGCGACATCTCGCTGTTCGGCCTGGAGTTCCCGGCCGGGTCGCTGTGGGGCTACCTGCTGTCGGTGGCGACCGTCATCCAGGTGCTGGTGCTGCCGGTCATGGGCGCCATCGCCGACCGCACCCAGAACAAGCGGGCCATGATGGGCGCGCTGGCGTTCACCGGCTCGGCCGCGACCATGGCGCTGGCCACCGTGACCGGCACGAACTGGCAGCTGGGCGTGGGCCTGTTCATCATCGCGAACATCTGCTACGGCGCCTCGGTGGTGGTGTACTACGCGTTCCTGCCGGAGATCGCCGCCCCCGAGGAGCGGGACGCGGTGTCCTCGCGCGGCTGGGCGTTCGGCTACCTCGGCGGTGGTCTGGCGCTGGCCCTGCACCTGGCGCTGTACCTGGGGCACGACGCGATCGGGCTGACCCAGTCCGAGTCGGTGCGGCTGGCGTTCGTGCTCTCCGGCATCTGGTGGGCGGCGTTCACGCTGGTGCCGCTGCGGGGGTTGCGCGCCCACCAGGCGCCGCACGGCGGCGAGCGCGGGTTCGGCGTGGTGACGGCCGGGTTCAAGGAGCTGGGGCAGACGCTGAGGTTCGCCAAGGGCTTCCCGCTGACGCTGGCGTTCCTGGGCACGTACCTGATCTACACCGACGGCATCGCCACGGTGGCGAACGTGTCGGCGCAGTACGGCAGCGCCGAGCTGAAGCTGGAGCAGTCGGTGCTGATCACGACGATCCTGATCGTGCAGTTCGTGGCGTTCTTCGGCGGGCTGCTGCACGGGTGGGGCGCGAAGCGCTGGGGCACCAAGCGCACGATCATGATCAGCCTGGGCGTGTGGATCGTGGTGGTGGGCGCGGCGTACTTCGTGCAGGCCGGGCAGCAGGGGCAGTTCTTCGCGCTGGCGGCAGGCATCGGCATCGTGCTGGGCGGCACGAACGCGCTGTCGCGGTCGCTGTTCAGCCAGATGATCCCGCCGGGGCGCGAGGCCCAGTACTTCTCCCTGTACGAGGTGGGCGAGCGGTCGACCTCGTGGCTGGGGCCGCTGGTGTTCGCCGGGGTCGGGCAGGCCACCGGGTCGTTCCGGCTGGCGATCGTCTCGCTCGTGGTGTTCTTCGTGGTGGGTCTGGTGCTGATGGTGTTCGTGCCGGTGCGCCGGGCGATCAAGGCGTCGGGGAACCCGGTGCCGGAGACGGTCTGAGGTCCTTCAGGTGGTGGTGGCGGGGTCGGGGGTCTCCCCCGGCCCCGCTTTTCTGGCTTTTCCGCCGCTGGTGACGGTGGCGAGCGCGGTGGTGGCGGCGGCGAGCAGCCACGGGTGGTGGTAGGCCAGGACGGGTGGCGCGAGCAGGCACCAGGCGGTCCACGCGGTGGTCGCGGTGGCGGCGGCGACCGACCAGCGGGCGCCGGGGGCCTCGCGGGGGTGGCCGGCCCACAGGGCGGCGGCGGTGGTCCACGCGGCGGCCTGGGTGAGCAGCGCCCACGCCAGAGCGGGGCCCTCGGCGGCCAGCAGCGGCAGGCCCAGCGCGGCGGCGGCCGTGGCGGTGAGCGCGGCCGTGGTGGGGCGGCCGGTGAGCAGCGCGAGGAGGGCGAGCGGGGCCAGGGCCAGCACCAGCAGGTCGGCGGCGGGGACCGGGACGTTCGCGCGCAGGGTCGTGGTGGCCTCCTGCGCGGACAGCAGGGTGTGCGCGAGCAGGCCGGTGAACGCCACCAGCCGCACGGCGCGGCCCGCCCGCGTGGCGCCCAGGCGCAGCCGCGCGGCGAGGGCGAGCGTGGCGGCGGCCTCGGACCAGCCGGGCCAGCCGTGCTCGCGGTCCAGGTCGTCGGCGCGGCCGGCCAGGAACACCTCGGTCATCTCGTCGGCCCGCTCGGCGCGGTAGCGCTCGGGCAGCAGCCGCAGCAGCGCCCGGTAGCGGCGCTCCAGGTTGCCGCCGTCCCCGGCTGCCGACCCGCCCGTTCCCGACCCGCCCGTTCCCCACTCGTCGGGGCTGCTCATCCGGTCTCCCTGGCCCTGAGGGCGGCGCTCGCCGCGCGCACGGTGGCGTCCAGGCGCGCGACCTCGGCGGTCAGCGCGCGCACGCCCGGTTCGGTGATGCGGTAGTAGCGGCGCAGCCTGCCCTGGTGCACCTCGTCGCGGTCCGGTTCGGCCAGGCCCTCGGCGACCAGGCGGTCGAGCACCCCGTAGAGCGTGCCCACCCGCAGCCGGGTGCGCCCCTCGGACAGCGCGTCGACGTTCTGGACGATCGCGTAGCCGTGCCGGGGGCCCTCGGTGAGGGCGGTCAGGACGAGGAGCGCCTGCTCCGTCATGGACTTCACGAGACACGTTATATCGCGAGACACGATATGAAGTCCAGTCTCGCTCGCCCACCTGAGTGACCGCGCCCCACGCCCCGCGCATTAAGGTTGCGCGCCGTGGAACCCACCAACCCCGCACTCGACCCGACCGACGCCCTGGCGTCCGTGCCCGCCGCAGGGGCGCGGCGCGGGGTGAGGGCTGCGGGCAGCCTGCGGTTCTTCTTCGGCCCGATGGACTGCGGCAAGTCCACCCTGGCCCTGCAGATCGACCACAACCAGGCCCGCCAGGGCCGCTGCGGCCTGCTGCTGGTGCGCCACGACCGCTCCGGCACCCCCACCATCTCCAGCCGCATGGGCCTGGCCCGCCGGGCGCTGGAGGTCCACGACGAGATGGACCTGGGCGCGCTGGTGCGCGAGCACTGGGGGCGCGGGCAGCGGGTGGACTACCTGATCGTCGACGAGGCCCAGTTCCTCGACCCCGAGCAGGTCGACCAGCTCGCCGAGCTCGCCGACGACGCGCAGATCGACGTCTACTGCTTCGGCCTGGCCACCGACTTCCGCAGCACCATGTTCCCCGGCTCGCGCAGGCTGTTCGAGCTGGCCGACGAGCTCAACGCCATCCAGGTCGAGGTGCTGTGCTGGTGCGGGCTGCCCGGCCGGTTCAACGGGCGCGTGCACGACGACGTGCTGGTGCGCGACGGCAGCACGGTCCTGGTGGCCGACGTGGTGCAGGTCGCCGCGGACGACGTGCGCTACCAGGTGCTGTGCCGCAAGCACTACCGCACCGGCGACCTCGGCCCGTCGGCCGTGCGCGACGGGCAGCTCAGCCTGACCTGAGCACCCCCGCCCCCGGCGCATAATGGCAACACGCGTTGCCGGACGCGGGACGGGCCGGAGGTGGGGCGGGACGTGGACGAGGACGTGCTCGGGCAGGTCGGCGAGCGGCTGCGCGCGCTGCGCGCCTCCCGCGGGGCCACGCTGGCCGACCTGGCGGAGGTCACCGGCATCTCCAAGAGCACCCTGTCGCGGCTGGAGTCCGGGCAGCGGCGGCCCAGCCTGGAGCTGCTGCTGCCGATCGCCCGCGCCCACCGGGTGCCCCTGGACGAGCTGGTCGGCGCGCCGCCGGTGGGCGACCCGAGGGTGCGGCTCGCGCCGGTGCGGCGCAACGGCATGACCGTGGTGCCGCTCACCCAGCAGCCCGGCGGCATCCAGGCGTACAAGATGCTCATCCCCTACCGGGGCGACGACCCCGACCCGCGCACCCACGGCGGCTACGAGTGGCTGTACGTGCTCGCGGGCAGGCTGCGGCTGGTGCTCGGGCAGCACGACGTGGTCCTGGTCTCCGGGGAGGCCGCCGAGTTCGACACGCGCGTGCCGCACTGGTTCGGCGCCGCCGAACCGGACCGGCCGGTGGAGGTGCTGAGCCTGTTCGGCAAGCAGGGCGAGCAGATCCACATGCGCACCGGCTCCGCGCGCAAGGACGGCTGAGCGCCGGGACGGCCGGTGCGGACGCGGTGCTCCGGACGCGACGGCTCGCACCCCGATCCGGGGCACCCCTCGAACCGCCGGCACGTCGAGGGGCAGCGCGGGCGCCTGTCCCAGTGCCATCCTGGGAGCCGCGCGTGCGCCGTCGTCGACCACGACGATCCGCGCGTCCCCGCCCTGCTCCGCTTGGGCTCGCACGGGTGGCCACCCTCGTGCGGGAGGCGATTGGTCCGACCGGGGCAGGGGCTGGGAGAGTAGGCGGCGCAGCCGATCGCGAGGGGGGAGACCGTGCGGAGCCTTGCGGAACCACCCGCGTCGATGGAACCCGGACCCGGCGGGGCGGAGCGGGTCGCGGCCCGCTTCGACGACCTGCTGCGCAGGCGCGCCGACCTGGAGGCGGTGGCGCGCGCCGCCGCCGAGCTGACCGGCCTGCCCGCGCGCCTGGTCGACCGCACCCGCCGCGTGGTGATCCGGGTCGAGCCCGACGGCGAGCGCCGCGACAGCCCCGTGCGCCCCGAACCGGACTGGCTGGCGGTGCGGGTGCTCGACGGCGCGGCAACCCTGTGGCTGGAGAGCGCGGCGCGCGGACGCGACCTGGACGCCCTGGTGCTGGAGCGCGCGGGCGCGGCGGCGGCCCTGCTGATCCGGCACCGCCCCGTCACCGGCCCCGCGCACACCCCGGCCGCGCCGCTGCTGGAGACCGCGATCGCCGCGGGCACCCCCCTGGAGGCCCGGCTCGCCGCGCTGCGCGGGCTGGGGCTCAACCCGGAGGGCAGGCTGCGCGTGCTGGCCCAGCCGCACGGCAAGGTCCTGGTGCAGCCGGAGGGCGACCCGGTGCCGGTGCGCGGGCGCGCGGGCGTGGGACCGGCGGTGCCCGCGCACCGGCTGCCCGCGCACCGGCTGCCCGAGTCGGCGGCGCGCGCGTTGACGGCGCTGCGGCTGACCGCCGAGGGCACCACGGCCGACCCCGGTCCGCGCGTGGTGCGGGCCGAGGACCTGGGCGGGTTGGAGATGCTGGCGGCGGCGGTCGCGCCGGGCACCACGACGCCGGACGCCGCGGTGCTCACGGCGGCGGCCGAGGAGGCGCCGTGGTTGCTGCCGACGCTGGTGGCGGTGGCCAACGCCCCGAACCAGCGGGCCGCCGCGCAGGAGCTGTTCGTGCACCACTCGACGCTGCGGGTGCGGCTGCAGCGGGCCGAGGTGCTGCTGGGCTGGAGCCTGCGCGACGCGGCGGGGATGCTGCGGCTGCGCCTGGCGCTGGCGGTGCGCCTGCTGGGGCGCCCGGTCTGAGCCCGGCCCGGCCGGCCCGTCCAGGCCAGCCTGGCCCGTCCTGGGCGCGCGCCTCGCAGCGTCACGAAAACCTCCTCGCGTATCCCCCGTTCGTGGTTCGTCGTCCCCCTGGCGGGTATTGCCACCCCTGACCCCGCACGGGGCGTCGGGTGCTCGACCCACCCGGCTGGGCACGTGGAGCGCAGGGAGGCGGAGGAGCAGTGGCGGACCAGAACAACCCCGGCCAGTTCGGCAACCGCGAGGACACCGAGGAGCAGGCGCGCAGGGGCGGCCAGGTCAGGCAGGACGGCACGAGCAGCGGGGTCACCAGCGGCGCCTTCGGCGAGCCCGAGTCCGCGGACCCCTCCCTGGCCGGTCGCGCGGGCGCGCACGCCCAGCCCACCGAGGCCAAGGCCGTGGGCGGCGAGCACAGCCACGACAACGGCTGAGCCGCCCCGAGCACCTCGTCGAAGGCCCCCGTCCGCCCCTCCGGCCGGGGGCCTTCACGCGCGCCGGGCACCGCAGACCCGACCACACGGACGGGTGGTGACTGCGGCACGCCGCAGCCGTGCGCACCCGAATTCCTCGCGACTTGGCAACATTCGGTGCGGAGCGGGCCCCGAGTGCGGCACACTGTCGGGCCGTGACCACGACGGCGCGGCTCAGCGCGGGCATCCTGCTGCACCGGACAGGCGCGGGCGGGCGGACCGAGGTGCTGCTCGGGCACATGGGCGGTCCGTTCTGGGCGCGCAAGGACGCGGGGGCCTGGTCGATCCCCAAGGGCGAGGTGGAGGACGGCGAGGAGCCGGAGGACGCCGCGCGCAGGGAGTTCGCCGAGGAGCTGGGGGTGCCGGTGCCGGAGGGGCCGCTGGAGCCGCTCGGGACGGTGCGCCAGTCGGGCGGGAAGACCGTCGTGGCGTGGGCCCTTCGTGGGGATCTCGACCCCGACACGGTGACTCCGGGAACCTTCGAGCTGGAGTGGCCGAGGGGGTCCGGGCAGCTCAGGGCGTTCCCGGAAGTCGACCGGGTCGGCTGGTTTGACCTGGTCGAGGCCGCCCGACTGGTGGTGACGGCGCAGCGCGGCCTGCTGGCCCGCCTGCCGGGCGCCGAGGTGCCCGGTGAGTCCGATCCGGGCGGTGTCGTCGCTGGTGACGGGGGTGGCGGGTGAGGACGGGGGTCTCAATCGGCACTGAGGACTTCGTGTCGATCATGTGACTAGGACTACGTTTAGTGGCCGTCCGAACGGGTGAGCCCAACACGGGCGAGCTACCCCGCAGTGACCGTCCACTCGCGACGGGCGACGTCGCCTCCGGGCGACAAGCAGATAACCATCTGTAATCAACTTGCTGTCAGAGTTGGCTACTGGTGGGTTAAATCCGGTGTAATGTCGCACAACGTGGTCGTAACACGGTGACTGGAGCACGATCAGACGCTTCAGCTACTCCGTCAGTGTGACGCTGTAGCCCAAGAGCCTGATGGCGCGTCACGATCCCGTCGCGCGGACCTCCTCTAGGTGGGAGCCTTCGTTGACTGGTGAAAGACGTCACTGTGGGCGACCAGAAATCCATACCGGGAACGAACGGAGCAGTCCGGTCGTTGCACTCGGTGAGCACCAGCCTGGGCCCCGGCCCTGAGCCGAGCGAAAGGACACCGCAATGGCCGACCGCGTTCTACGGGGTAGCCGGCTCGGAGCAGTCAGCTACGAGACCGACCGCAATCACGACCTCGCCCCCCGCCGGTCGGTGCGGTACGCCTGCCCCAAGGATCACGACTTCGAGGTCCCCTTCTCCGACGACGCCGAGATCCCCCACACCTGGGAGTGCCGCCTGCACGGCCAGGAATCCAAGATCATCGACGGGAACGAGCCCGAGGCCAAGAAGGTCAAGCCCCCGCGCACCCACTGGGACATGCTGCTGGAGCGCCGCTCGATCCCCGAGCTGGAGGAGCTGCTCGACGAGCGGCTGGAGGAGCTGAAGGGCAGGCGCACCCGCACCGCCTGATCCGGGACCGGGACGACGCGACACGAGGGCCCCACCGCCGAGCGGTGGGGCCCTTCGCGCGCTCGGGGGCGGACGCGGCGCAGGTGGTTGCCCCGGCAGGGTCCCCGTGGCGCACGGACACCCCGCGCGCGACGTCCCCCGAAGAACGCCGACGCCGCCCGCGCCGGGACGCTCCCCCGGCCCGGACGGCGTCCGCGGTCGTCCCCGCTAGCGGTTCGCCCCCGCCTTCGGCTTCGGCGCGAACAGGTCCCGCAGCTGCGTGAACCGCCGCCGCAGCCCCCACTTGGTGACCCGCACCAGCGCCTCGCGCACCACGTCGCCGCTCATCTTCGACTGCCCGATCTCCCGGTCCGTGAAGGTGATCGGCACCTCCACCACCCGGTACCCGCGCTCCACGGTCCGCCACGCCAGGTCGATCTGGAAGCAGTACCCCGCCGACGCCACGTTGTGCAGCTTCAGGTTCCGCAGCACCTCTGCCCGGTACGCCCGGAACCCGGCCGTGATGTCCTTGATCCGCGCGCCCAGCGCCAGCTGCGCGTACAGGTTGGCACCCCGCGAGAAGAACTCGCGCTTCCTCGGCCAGTTCACCACCGCCCCACCGGGCGTGTACCGCGACCCGATCACCAGGTCGGCGTCCGGCAGCGCGGCCAGCATCCGGGGCAGGTCCTCCGGCGCGTGCGACCCGTCGGCGTCCATCTCCACCAGCACGGCGTAGCCCCGGTCAAGACCCCACCCGAACCCGGCCACGTACGCGGCGCCCAGACCGGCCTTCTCGGTGCGGTGCAGCACGTGCACCCGCTCGTCGGCGGCGGCCATCGCGTCGGCGATCTCGCCCGTGCCGTCCGGGCTGCCGTCGTCGACCACGAGGGCGTGCACGTCCGGCAGGGCGGCGTGCAGCCGCTTCACGATCTTCCCGATGTTGTCCCGCTCGTTGTAGGTCGGGATCACCACCAGCACCGGCCCGAGCTCGCGGTCAGGCTGCGCCTGCTGGTCCGACATCCGTCTCCTCCTCGCCGACGCCCGCTCTCGGGCGCCGGACGCTTTCCGTCGTCCGATCACGTTCAGTGCCGGGCTCGCGCCCAGGCCCACCGGGCCCGGTGCGGGCATCCCCCACTCGGGCCACTCTCCAGGCCGAGGGGCAAGCCTAGTCCCTCCCCCGGTGACGGCCCCCGCCACCAGCGGGATCGGCGCGCCGCACCCCACCCGCGGCCCCGCCCGGCAGCACTGTACGCGCACGTCACCACCCGTTCGGCGCAGTGGTAGGCGTAAGCCGGGAAAAGATCGGGAACCCTGAGTTCAGAAATCGGGGTTGTCACCGATGCGGTGACCACCCGACCGAGGAGAAGGTGAAGGCATGACGACGACGTTGAGCAGGCCGCGTGAGCAGAAAGTGATCGCCGGGGTGTGCGCGGGCCTGGCCCAGCGCTACGGCTGGAAGCCGAACACCGTCAGGTTGCTGTTCGTGCTCTCCTGCCTGCTGCCCGGCCCCCAGTTCATCCTCTACCTCGCGCTCTGGATCATCATGCCCTCGCGCGGCTACTGACCAGCGCGGCCACGCCGTCGAGCACCCGCCGCAGCCCGAAGGCGAACGCGTGCTCGGCGTCGTGCGGGGCCCGGTGGGCGGCGCTGGCCGCGGCGCCCACCCGCGCCGCCAGCGGGTAGCGCTCCTCGTCCAGCACCGCAGCCAGCGCCGGGCCCGCCTTGGCCCACCACTGCTCGTCCCCCATGCCGGACCCGGTCCGCGCGCGCTCCGCGTCCACCGCCGCGCGCGCGGTCGCCCGCACGTGCCCCAGCACCAGGGTCAGCACGGCGTCCATCTCGACCTCGTCCAGGCCGATGCCGTCCACCGCGCCCAGCTCGTGCTCGTACTTGCCGATCGCCCCCGGCCCCAGCACCGCCCGGTGCAGCGGCGCGTCCAGCAGCCACGGGTGCCGCAGCAGCAGCGCCCGGTTGTCCCGCGCCACCGCCTCCAGCCGCTCGCGCCACCCGCCGGTCGCCGGCTCGCGCGGCGTGGACGCGCTCACCGCGTCGACCATCGCCTCCACCAGCTCGGCCTTGCCCGGCACGTGCGTGTACAGCGACATCGTGCCCACGCCCAGCGCCTCGGCCACCCGCCGCATCGACAGCGCCGCCAGCCCGTCCTCGTCGGCCAGCGCCACCGCCGCCGCCACGATCCGGTCCACACCGGGCCCGCCGCGCCGGGTGGGCCGCGTGTCGGTGCGCCACAGCAGCGCCAGCACCCGCGCCGGGTCGTGCTCGTTGCTCACCGGGCCAGTCTGCCAAACCGGTCGGCCGGATCAGTCGGCCAGCGCCGCCCTGACGATCTCCAGCGCCTCCTGCGCGGTCAGCCCCTGCTCGCGCGCGGTGGCCGCGAACGACCGGGCCGCCCCCAGCACCAGCTCCCGGCTGCGCTCCCCCGCCGCGCTGACCACCGTGCCCGCCCGCCCCCTGGTCTCGATCAGCCCGGCCTCCTCCAGCTCCCGGTAGGCGCGGGCCACGGTGTTGACCGCTATGCCCAGCTCGGCGGCCAGGGCGCGCACCGTCGGCAGCCGGGTTCCCACCGCCAGCTCGCGCTCGGCGATCTGGCGGGCGAACTGGGAGCGCACCTGCTCGTAGGGCGGCACGGGGGAGACCGGGTCGAGACTGATCACCGGTCGATACTGGCAGAACGTCCGGGTTCCACGTCACCCCGCACGCCGAAGCCCGCGTCCGGGACGGCGGCGGGGGCCCGTCCCGGCGGTGGACCGGACGCCGGCCGGACGTCGGGACGGGGCGCGACCCGCCCGGATCACCCCGGCCCGCACGGATGGGGTTTCGCCCTGCCCCGCTCGGGGGAGTTCGGGGACGACAGCGCGTCCACCCGGACCACGACGGGGTGGTCGGGGGCGCGCCAGGAGGAGGAAGTCGCCGCGTGAGCCTGTACGAGGGGTTCTCCGTCACCCACCGCCGCTACGTGCCGCACTCGCACGCCCGGCGCGGCGGCGGTCTGGTGGACCCGGCTTTCCCGCTGTCCCTGTTCGGCGAGGTCGCGGCCGAGCTGCTGATCCGCTCCGACGGCGACGAGGGCCTCTTCGACGGCTACACCTCGGTGGAGCTGCCCGCCCCGGTCCAGGTCGGTGACGTGGTGGAGGCCGACGCGACCCTGGTGCGGATCGGCAACCGGGCGCGGGAGGTCGAGTTCGAGGCGCGCGTGGTGTGCCGGGCCGCCCCGCTGCGCGGCCCGACCGCCGCCGACGTGCTGGAGCCG
This sequence comes from Actinosynnema mirum DSM 43827, assembly GCF_000023245.1. Lineage (GTDB taxonomy): Bacteria > Actinomycetota > Actinomycetes > Mycobacteriales > Pseudonocardiaceae > Actinosynnema > Actinosynnema mirum. The sequence continues at coordinate 3,972,481 of NC_013093.1, read as the reverse complement.
CCGCTGGTGGTGGCGCGGGCGCGCGGCACGCTCGTCGTGCCCACCCCGGCCGACTGAGCCGGGACCGCCGGGACGGCGGCTCTTGGTGCAGAGGTCCGACCTGTCGTCGATGTTGTTGCGCGCTCGCACGCCCGTCCCCACCGGGGCGGGCGCGCGAGCGGCGAGCTCAGCCCCGCTCGTAGATCGTCCGCCCCCGCAGCACCGTGCGCAGGCACGTCGGCGCGGGCCCGTCCAGGTCCGGCAGCGCGGGCACCCGCGAGCGCGGGTCCAGGGACCAGCGCTGCACGCGGTTGTCCGGCGCCGTCACCGACAGCTCCCCCGCCTCCCACACCGCGTACGTCGCGGGCGCGCCCGGCTGCAGGGTGCCGGTGATGCCGTCGTCCACCCCGGCCGCCCGCCAGCCGCCCCTGGTGTGCGCGTTGAACGCCGCCCTCGGCGAGATCCCCGACCCGGCCGTGCGGTGGTGCACCGCCGCGCGCACCGCCGCCCACGGCCCCACCGGCGTCACCGGCGCGTCCGACCCGAAGGCCAGGATCACCCCGGCCGACGCCAGCACCGAGAACGGGTTCAGCCCCGCCGCCCGCGCAACGCCCAGCCGCGTCGCGTACATGCCCTCCGCGCCGCCCCACTCGGCGTCGAACACCGGCTGCACCGACGCCACCACGCCCCACGAGGCGAGCTTCGCGGCCTGCTCGGCGGTCACCATCTCCAGGTGCTCCAGCCGGTGCCTGCGCGCCGCCAGCGCCGGGACCCCGACCTCGGCCGCCGCCCGCTCGAAGCCCTCCACGACCGCCGCCACCGCCGCGTCGCCGATCACGTGGAACCCGCCCTGCAGCCCCTCGCGGGTGCACGCCACCAGGTGCGCGGCCACCGCGTCGGCGTCCAGGTACAGCGCCCCGGTGGTGTCCGGCGCGTCCGCGTACGGGGCGTGCAGCGCGGCGGTGCGCGAGCCGAGCGCGCCGTCCACGAACAGGTCGCCCGCCAGGCCGCTCACCGGCAGCCCCACCGGCTTGAGCGCCCCCCAGTAGGCGAACACCTGCGGCCCGTCCTCGACCGCGAGCAGGTCGGCCAGGTCGTCCCGGCTGGAGATGTCCGGGCCCGCGCACTCGTGCACGGCCGCGATGCCCAGCGACGCCGCGTGCCGCAGGAACGCCGCCTGCGCGTCCCGGCGCTGCCCGGCCGGGATGGCGTCGCGGGCCGCGCCGCGCGCGTGGTGGTGGGCGGCGCGGGTGAGCGGGCCGTCCGGGGAGAAGCCCTCGGCGTCCTCGGCGCCCGGCGCGAGCGCGATCAGGGCGGAGGTGGCCAGCGCGGAGTGCACGTCCACGCGGGACAGGTACACCGGTCGCCCGCCCGCGGCCTCGTCCAGCTCGGCGCGGGTGGGCGGGCGCTGGTCGCTCCAGCGGGTCTCGTCCCAGCCGTGGCCCCACAGCAGGGCGCCGTCGGCGCGGCGGACCCGGTCCAGCAGCTCGGCGGCCGAACCGCAGCCGGTCAGGTCGAGGCCGGTGAGCTGGAGGCCCGCGGAGGTGGCGTGCACGTGGGCGTCCACGAACGCGGGGGCGACGAACGCGCCGTCCAGCTCGACCACCTCGGCGTCGGGGTGCAGCGCGCGGCCTGCCGCGTCCTGGCCGAGCCACACCACGACGCCGTCGGTGACGGCCATGGCGGTGGCGTCCGGGGCGGTCGGCGAGTAGAACCGGCCGCCGGTGAGAAGGGTGGTAGTCACGCCTGGTGAGTCTGCCCCTGCGCGGACGGCGCGCGCACGGCAGGTGCGACCTGGGCGCCGCCCCGCTCCGGGCGGCGTGACCTGCGCCGCACCGGGCGGCGCACCGGCCGCCGGGACGACGCGCCGCCCGGTGCCGAGGACCACCGGGGACGAGGGCGCGACGCGCCGGGCGCGGCAGCCGTTGTGGATCTTGGCGGGAGCTTCCTTGCTGTTCTGGTCCTGGGTTTCTGCTAGCGACGGCTTTGTTTCGTTCCACACTGAAGGAATAAATTGGAATAAACCCCCACCACGATCGGGCGACCCAGCGCGCCCGGGGACCCCGCTCCGGTCAGCCTTGCCGCATGAGGAAACTCGTTCGCGCCCTCGTGGCCTGCTGCGCGGGCCTCGCGCTGGCCGCGGGCCCTGCCGCCCCCGCCGCGATCGCCCAGCCCAACGGCGTCTACCTGGTCGAGAGCAGGATCGGCGACAGCACCCTGCTGCTCACCGCGGGCCTGCCCGGCAGCACCGTCCCCGTCGCCAGCACCTCCACCGGCGAGGGCGAGCAGTTCTGGCTCTTCTCCCTCGTCAGCGAGGACCGCTGGACCATCTACGACGTCCTCGGCGAGGACTACCTCGGCTTCGACGGCGGCAGCGGCGTCACCCTCGGCGCCCAGCCCTACGAGTGGTTCGTCGAGGAGGTGACCACGGTCAACGGCGGCTACTCGGTCATCACCGTGCCCGGCACCAGCCCACGCCTGGTGCTGACCGTCGCCACGCCCTCAGGCGCCACCCGACCGCTGTCGCTGACCGCCGACGCCGACAGCGACGCCCAGCACTGGCAGCTCCAGTCGCTGAGCCGCTGAGCACTCCCCCGGCCCCCACCGGACCACCGCTCACCGCGTCGACCTCACCGCGTCAACCGCAGCCGGTCCCCCAGCCACGGCAACCAGCGGGTGAGCCCCGGCCCCCACACCTCCCACCCGTGCTGGCCGGGCAGCACCACCAGCTCCACGTCCATCCCCGCGTCCCGCGCCGCCGCGAACATCCGCTCCCCCTGCGCCCGGAAGTCCCGGTCCCCCTCCCCCACCACGAACCGCCCCGCCACCTGCGGGAACCTGGCCCCCGCCAGGACGTCGCGCGGGTTGACCGCCCGGAACGCCGCCTCGTCCCCGCCGAACGCGTCCGCCACCGTCTGCTGCCGCGTCCCGCGCCGGGGCTCGTCCTCCCCCGAGATCGACAGGAACGTCGGGTACCGGTCCGTGGCCGTCACCGCCATCTGCACCGCGCACGTGCCCCCGTGCGAGAACCCGCCGAACGCCCACGCCGCCGGGTCCGGGTCCACCCGCAGCGTCGAGGTGATCCAGTCCGGCACGTCCCGCACCAGGTACGTCCGCGCGTTCCCCAGCGCCGAGTCCAGGCACATCGGGTTGCCCACCGACGAGCCGCCCAGGTCGTCCGGCACCACCACCACCGGCGCGAGCCCCGCGTGCTCGGCGGCGTAGGCGTTCATCCGCTCCGCCAACCGCCCGCCCGCCAGCCAGTCCCCCGGCGCCCCCGGCTGCCCGTTGACCAGCACCAGCACCGGCAGCAGCGGCCTGGGGACCACCAGGTACGCGGGCGGCAGCCACACCCACCCCGGCCGCGCCGCCAGCCCCGACACCGTGCCGGGGATCGTCACCTGCGCCACCACGCCCTGCTTCGGCAGGTCGGCGGGCGGCGTCCACGCCGAGGCCACGCTCGCCCCCTCCGGCGCGGGCACGACCCCGTCGTCCACCGGCGGCACCTCCGCCAGGTCCACCTCGTCCGCCCTGGGCAGCCCCAGCGCCGAGCGCGGCGTCGGGTACTGCCCGAAGTGCGCGTTCACCGCCTGACCGGCCCCCAGCAGCACCACCAGCGCCAGCGGCAGCGCCACCAGCCGCCGCCACCGCCACGGCCGCGCCGCCAACCGCACCCCGGCCAGCGCCAGCGCCAGCGACCCCGCCAGCACCGACCCCCACACCACCGGCGGCAGCGGGTACGCGGTCAGCCGCGACAGGGTCACCACCGCCCACGCCACCCCGGTCAGCGCCAGCGCCACCCCCACCGCCAGCGGCACCCGCCGCGACCACCAGCGGCGCGCCCGCCCGAGCAGCAGCGCCACCAGCGCCACCGCGCCCGCCACCACCACGGCGACCGCCAGGCGCGCGCCCGGCAGCAGCGACCAGTCCAGCACCGCGCCCCTCCCCCGGCTCAGTCCAGCAGCTTGCGGGTCAGCGCCGCGATCTGCCGCGCCGACACCTGCGGCAGGTAGGCCCGCATCAGCGCCCGCCCGATCGCGGGCAGCGCCGCCCCCTCCGGGTAGGCCATGTGCAGCGGCCGGTAGTCGGGCTGGAACTTCGCCTTGAACGCCAGCAGCGACCGGAACCCGTACACCGGCTCCAGCGTGGACGCCAGGTGGTCCAGCAGCCGCTGCAACCGCGTCGGCTCCCCGCCCCGGTCGCGGCGGGCCAGCGGCGCGCCGGACAGGCTCAGCAGCAGCGCCCCCTCGTCCCGGCAGGACTGGGCGGCCGAGGCGATCAGGAACTCCACCACGCCCCGGAACCCGTCGGTGCGCCGCCGCATGAAGTCCAGCGTCCAGCCCACCACCACCCCGTCCCGGTACACCGGAAGCCAGCTCGTCACCCCGTGCACGGTCCGGTCCGCGTCCACCGCCAGCAGCAGCCGCGTCCCCGGCTCCGCCAGCTCGGCGAGCCCGCCCAGGGTGAAGCCCATCTCCGGCATCCCCTTGTCGGCGATCCACTCCTCCGCGATCGCCTTCACCTGGTCGGCCATGCCCAGCGGCAGCTCCGCAAGGGTGTGCCACTCGGCGGTGATGCCCTTCTTGGCCGCCTGGTTGAGCGCGGTGCGCACGTCCTGCCACGCCTTGCCGGTGAACGCCAGCCCCGGCAGGTCCAGCACCGTCTCCTCCGCCACCTGCACGGTGGAGTAGCCCTGGTCGGCGCAGGCGGCCCGGACCGGCTCGGTCACCGTGTACAGGCACGGGATCCAGCCGTTGTCGCGGCAGAACGCGGTGAACCCGGCCACCGCCGCCACGTCCGTGCCCGGCGCGCCGAACGGGCCGCCGGTGGTCAGCGCCACCGACCCGATCACCCGGTAGGCCAGCGCGGTGCCCCCGTCCGGGGTGAACCAGTAGCGGTGGCCCTCCCACAGCACCATGCGCGCCAGGTCCGAGCGCGGGTCGGCGCGCAGCAGCTCCTCCACGCGCTCGCGCTCGTCGGCGAGCGCGGCGGACGGCGCCCTGGTGAACAACCGCAGCAGCACCGCGGCCGTGACCAGCCAGAACGCCGGGCCGGTCCACTCGAACAGCACCGTCGTGGGCACGTCGGAGGGCAGGAACGCGGGCGGGGTCTCCACCAGGTAGCCGGGTGGGACGAACCGGTGCGGCAGCTCGGTGAGCAGGTCGCCGAACCCGGTGGCCCGGTCGAACCCGGAGCGGGCCAGCCACCCGCCCAGCAACCAGACGCCGACCGCGCCCAGCAGCGCGAGCCCGATCGTGGCGGCGGCGCGGTTCGCGTCGGGGTGGCGGACCGGGAAGCGCGAGCGGGCCGAGGCCACCAGCAGGAACACCAGGGTCGGCAGGGCCAGCGGCAGCAGCATCGCCACCAGCGACTGCGCGCCGGGCAGGCCCGCGAAGTAGACCCGCTCCTCCTCCGGCACCTCCACCAGCAGCGTCACCAGCTCCAGGCCGAGCACGGCGAACACCCCGTGCAGCGCCAGCGCCGTCCACCAGGCGGCGCGGCGGCCCCGGCGCAGGCCCTCTGCGGCGACCAGGAGCAGCAGGACGGGGATGAGGGAGAGCACCGCGGGGCCCGCGCCGGACAGCCGCAGGGCGGCCTGCATCTGCTTGCACTGGACGGCGTCGGCGGCGTCGGTGAGAACGCCGTCGGCGGGTGCGGCGCACAGCGCCTGCACGTCGGCGGCGTCGAGCGGGGTGGGGATGAACAGGTCGTGCAGCACCGACAGCGGGCCGATGGGGGTGCGGGCGAGCACGGCCACGACCGGTCCCACGGCGGCGACGGCGACCACCAGGGCGACCAGCGCGCGGGCCTCGGCGGCCGACGGCGGGTGCGGGGCGGGGCGCGGGCGGCGGCGGGCGAGCAGCACGGCGGCCAGGCCGGTGAGGCCGACCGACAGGCGCAGGAAGTCCACGAGCAGGCCCGCGTAGAGGGTCATCATCACCAGGGCGGTGACCAGCAGCAGGCGCAGGCGGCGGCGCCAGCGGGGGCCGAGCTCGGCGGAGCCGGCGAGCGCGGCGCCCAGGACGGCGCCGATGGGCCCGATGGAGGTGGCGCCCGCCAGGTCGTGCGCCCACTCCCCCGGCGCGACCGCGAGCAGCCCCACGCCGACCAGGACGCCGACGACCTGGACGCCGACCAGCAGGGCGGCGGTGCGCGGCGAGCCGAGGCGGCGCTCGACGACGGGCAGCACGGCGAGGGCGACCAGGGTGGACACGGCGTAGGCGACCCAGCCGTGCGCCCAGAGGGCGGAGGTGAGCGGGGTCCACCAGCGGCCCTCGGCGAGCGGGCGGACGCCCGCGGCGACGAGGTCGCGCAGCTGCGGGGAGGGGCCGGCGTGAAGGGAGCCGGTGACGGCGGCGAGCGTCCAGAGGACGGCGACGAGCGAGGCGGTGACGGGTGCGCCCGCCATCGCCCGGAGGGCGCGCGCCGTCCACGCGCGCACCGCGCCGGGCGGTCCGCCGGTGTCCCCCTGCTGCGCCACGGCGGTGTCCGCGTCCCCGGCCATGCCCCGACCTCCCGTCGACCGGGTCCAGTCTGATCAACGGGGGCGGGGCGGGCAGCGCGGGGGCCGGTGAAAGCCCTGTTCGGGGCGGTTGTCCAGGCTGGGTGTTTACCGGTGGTTACCGGGGTGGTGTCCACGGGTGGGTGATTTGGTTTCGTTCGACACTGAAATCATCGTGACTCGTGATTCCAACTTATTCCGCGTGGGTGGTCGTGGAGGTCGCCGCGGGGTCGGGCGCGCGCCAGCGGGCCCACGCTCCTCTGGAGGCGGGCAGCTCGGGCCCGTCGACCCACCGCGCCACGCGCGCGAACATCCAGTCCTTGCACCGGTAGGGCCGCTCCAGCGCGGCCACCACCAGCTCGACCCCCTCCCCTCCCCTCCCCTGGGCACGCCGCGCCGCGCGAGGTCGTGCAGCAGGTGCCCCTTCGTCGTCCAGGCCGACCACTGGCCGGACGCGGGCGCGCCCCACTCGTCGGGACAGCGGTTCTCCCACCGCAGGAACAGCACGGCGAACGGCCACAGCTCGGCGTGGGCGGCGTCGTCGGGCGCCGCGCAGAACGCGTCGACCAGCCCGTGGACGGTCCTCCCCCGCGCTGCGCGGTAGCTGGCCCAGCAACGCCTCGCAACCGCCTCGGCGGCCTCCTGCTCCCCCTCGTTCGCCCGGTAGGAAGACCTCCAGGCGGCGTTGCAGTCGAGCAGCGCGGCCTCGCAGCGCGCTACCAGCTCGCGGTGACGCGCCAGGACGCGTGCGCGGACGTGGTCACGGGGGTCCACCAGGTCGAACACCCACCGGCGGGAGAACGGGCGCATCCGGGCAGGGTGGTCGCGGTCGCCCCCCCCCCGCAAGTTTTTCAGCTTGCACTGAAGTAATCGCGCATCGTGATTCCACACTATTCCGCCCTACGAACGGCATTTGTGCGTACTCCACTTGCCCGCACCGCGCTACGACTGGTGAGCCGCGCCTCCGCGTGGCCCAACCGACGCAGCGGAGCGCGCCATGCCACTGGCAGGCGCTCCGCCCGACGGCGAACTGCTCGCCGGCGGGTGCACCCTGGCCGTCGGCTGCGACGGAACCCTGGAGGAGTGGGGCACCAGCGTGAAGGCGACCGTGCACGACAGCACCTACCGGCGGTTGCTGTGCGACGACGAGCACCTGGTCGACCTGTCGGGTGAGTGCCGGGACGAGGCGCCGCCGTGAGACCGCCACCCGGACCAGCCTCGGGACGGAAATCCGGCTGAGCGTCACGCCGGGCTGTGCTGCAATGGCCGATCATGACCACCCTGGCCTACCCTCCCCCGCTCGACGACGGCGTCGTCCGCGTGCGCCCGTGGCACGACGGGGACCTGCGGTGCGTCGAGCAGGCCTCCCAGGACCCCACGATCCCGCTGGGCACCACCGTGCCCGCGCGCTACACCGAGGAGGAGGGCCGCGCCTACCTCGCCCGCCAGCACGCCCGGCTCACCTCCGGGCAGGGGATCTCGCTGGCGATCGCCTGCCTGGACACCGACGAGGCCGTCGGTCACATCAACCTGATGACGCGCCCGCAGCGGGGCGTCGCGGGCATCGGCTACTGGGTCGTCCCCGCCGCCCGCCGTCAGGGCGTCGCCCCGCGCGCGATCGCGCTGCTGACCGCGTGGGGCCTGGGCGCGGGCGGGTTCGCGCGCGTCGAGGCATGGGTCGATCCCGACAACCACGCCTCGCAACGGGTGCTGGAGCTGTGCGGCTACCTCCTGGAGGGGAGGTTGCGCAGCTTCCTCACCTTCGGCGGTCGTCGCACCGACGTGCTCGTCTACTCCCGCGTCACGGCGGACGCGGGACGATGAAGACGATCACCCGGTTGCTCGGCGCCCCGACCGCGAGCGCGGCGCCCGAGGGCGATGTCACGGCGCAGGCCGTCGTGCGGGTCCGGTCCGGAGCCGCGGGCCCGCGGTGACGTCCGCCTGGACGGCACGTTCCTGGGGTGGGTGGCCGACTACGGCTCCGGCTACCAGGACGCGCAGGTGGATTGCTGGAAGGACGGCGCCTGGGCGACCGGCGACTACCGCGGCAACCGCTGGTTCCGGGCGTACGTGTCGCACACCGGGAACGCCACGCAGTGGGCCTTCGCGCACTCGTCGTACGTGACCGACCAGTCGGCGGTCAGGGGCTGCCGACTGGTCGGGTGAGCGCGGCGGCCGGCCCCACGCGGGTCGGCCGCCCTCAGCCGCCACTCGGCACGAGGGCCGCGATGACCTCCCGGAGCGCCTCGCGCCCCTCGTCCGGCGTGCACTCCCCCGCGATGAGGCTGCGCGAGACCCCGCTCATGGCGCCGAGGATCGCGGGCATGGCGGCGGCGGGGAGGCCGTCCGCGCGGGCGTGCGGGAGCAGGGCCTCCAGGCACGCGTCGCCGAAGCGCCGGTCCGCCTCCTGCCTGACCCGCCGCAGCTCCGGTGAGCCCTCCAGGGCGCTGATGACCCCCGGCAGCTCCTCCCCCTCGGTGACCGCGCAGCCCACGCACGCGTCCGCGATCTGCTCGGCGACCGAGCGCAGGCCGCCCCCGGCCGAGCCCAGGAGCTCGCGGAGCACGGCGAGCTGCCGCTCCTCGAACCGCCGGTAGAGCTCGACGAGCACGGCGGCGCGCGTGCCGAAGTGCTGGTACACCAGCGGTTTCGCCACGCCCGCGCGGTCCGCGACGCGGGCCAGGGTCAGGGCGTCGCAGCCCTCCTCCCGGATGAGCAGCCGGGCCTCGTCCAGGAGCTGGGAGTGACGAGCGTCATGCGACATCCGCCGCCGTGGCCCTTCCGCGTTCGCCATGGGCTCAGGTTAACTTACCTATCGTAAGTTACGAATCGTAAGTTATCGGCGCCCCTCGGAGGACCCCGTGCACACCCTGGTCGTCTTCGCCCACCCCGAGCCCGACTCGCTCACCGGCTCCACCGCCCGCCGTGTCGCCGACCTGGTCGCGGCGACCCCCGGCCACACCGCCGAGGTGGCCGACCTGACCGCCGAGGGCTTCCACCCGACGTTCACCGCCGCCGACCTGAAGACCACGCGCACCGCGGCCGACGCCCCGGCCGACGTCAGGCGCGAGCAGGAGCGCGTCGAGCGCGCCGACCACCTCGTCCTGGTCTTCCCGGTCTACTGGTGGGCGTTCCCCGCGCTGCTCAAGGGCTGGGTCGACCGCGTCTTCACCAACGGCTGGGCCTACGGCAAGGGCGGCACGGCGCTGGTCGGGCGCGGGGTGCACCTGGTGGCGCTGGCGGGCGCCGACGCGGACATGTACGAACGGCACGGCTACGACGAGTCGATGCGCGTGGCGATCGACCACGGGATCTTCGAGTACTCCGGCACCCGCGTGACCTCGTCCCGCTTCCTGCACGAAGCGGACAACCCCGACGCCGCGACGGTCACGGGGGCCGTCGACGCGCTGGTGGCGGACCTGACGTCGGCGGCGCTCGTGTGAGCGGCCCAGGCCGATCACGATCAGCGGCACGGTGGTCGTGATCGGCGTCGTCGACTTCGGCAAGGGCGGCGCGGGCGCGGAGAAGGCCCTCCCGGACAACGTCAACACCCGCAAGCCCGACCTCGGCGCCACCCCCGCCACCGGACGGGCGCGGGCCGGCTCGATCGCGGTGCCTGCGCACCGGAGTTCGCCCTGTCGGGATGACGGACATCCGGGAGGCCGACGAGCGGGTGCGCGAGCGCCACCTCGACACGTGGGAGGACTGCCGACCGCCCGGTTTTATTTCATTCACCACTGAAGCCATCGTGGTATGTGATTCCAACTTATTCCAAGCCACACCCGGCACGCCCCTCCGCACCGAGGACGGCTCCGGGAAAACAGGAAAACGCTTACCCGCTGCCGCTCCCACGAAGGACCCCCTACATACTGGGCACCGTTTTCCCCGTTCCGGGAACCACCTTTCTCCACAGCCCTGGGGGCTTGAGCAGTGTTCACCAAGAAGTTCGCCGCGACCGTCACGGCCGTGGCCCTGATGACCGCGGGCTGCGGCGGCGCGGACGGCTCCACCGCGGCCCAGCCCGCGTCGTCCACGGCCACGAGCGCCACCACCACGACCACCACCGCCGCCACGACGAGCAGCTCCGCCGTCCCCGCCGGCTTCACCGCGTGCGGGGTGCTGCCCAAGGAGCTGGTCGTCACCGCCTACCAGGTGGGCATGAACCAGGCGCCGAGCGTGTACTGCACGGACGAGGCCACCACCGCCAACGAGATGGGCGCCAAGACCTACACCGGCGGCTACTCCCTGCCGGTCACGGTCAAGGGCGTCCTGGTCGTCATCGTCGACTTCGGCAAGGGCGGCGCGGGCGCGGAGAAGGTCCTGCTGGACGCCTTCCCCGTGAAGAACCCCGACCTCAACGCCACCCCGGTCAGCGGCCTGGGCACCGGCGGCTACTCGCACACCGATGGCTCGAAGCTGACCCTGGCCTCGGGCAAGCCCGTCGGCCCGGACATGGCGCTGGTGACCCTGATCTCCACCGCCCCCCAGTCCGCGACGATGCTGCCGCAGCTGGAGACCGTCATGCGCTCGGTGCTGGACAACATCACCGAGCTGCCCGCCTGACCCGCCGGCGATCCGCCCCCGGCACGACCCACGCGCGCGCCGGGGGCACCCCCGCTCAGGTCAGGAACAGCACCGACGTCAACGTCAGCACCCCCACCGCCATCACCCACGTGTACGGCAGCGTCGACGCCATCACCTTCTCCGGCCGCACGCCCGCGTACTGCGCGCTCCACACCGTCTGCGTGCTCGTCGGGTCCGACACGCACAGCACCTGCCCGTACGACGACATCAGCCCCAGCACAGCCGGAACCGGGTACACCCCTCCCCCGGCCAGCACCCCGGCGACGCCCGCGCCGAGGCCGTACACGTTCAGCGGACCCCGGTACAGGCACAGCGGCACCAGCAGGGCGAACACCAGCACGAACAGCACCGGTCCCGACGGGCTGATCGCGGACACCACCGGGTCGAGGGCCGCCACCGCGCCCGGCAGGCGCACCGCCGACAGCAGCATCCCGATCGCGACGAACAGCACCAGCGGCGGCGCGGCCACGTCGAACGCGCGGTACAGCGAGCGCATCGCCGTCTCCCCCAGCCTTCCCGGCCGGGTCGTGGTCAGCAGCGCGAAGACCACGCCCGCCAGCAGCGACGGGACGATCGGCAGCTCGAGGCCGAGCGCCAGCACGATCGGCAGCAGCGGCGCGATCAGCGCGTACCAGGGCGCGTCACCGCGCCGAGCCCGCCTGGCCGTGGCCGCCCGCACCGCCCACGCGTGCCGCGCGCCCCTCCTCCGCACCTCCACCAGCACGTAGGCGACCCCGACCACCAGCGCGATCGGGAACACCCTCAGCTGGAACGCCCGCACCTGCTCCAGCGGCAGGTCCACCGCGTCGGACAGGAACTGCCAGCCGATCAGCTCCACCGGCAGCCCGGTCGCCAGCCCCATCAGGACCGTGCCGCCCGCCACCACCGGCGGCACGCCCACGGCGATCATCGCCGGGATGCCGACCACGCCCGCGAGCATCGCGGCGGGCGCGGAGCCGGTGATCGACCCGCACAGCACCGCCACCGCGTACACCCCGAGCGCCACCACGGCGGGCCGCTCGCCGCCGAACTCGACGATCTTGCGCACGAGCGTGGCCGCGATGCCGGTCTCGGACATCAGCGTGCCCAGCCACGAGCCGAGCAGCACCGCGATCATCGTGGTGGCCAGCAGCGCGGACCCGTTCTGCAGCACGGCGGTGACGCTGTTCTCCTCGCCCGCCAGGGATGCCCCGGACAGCAGGGCGATCACCACGGCGAGCAGCCCGAGCGCGAACGCGGTGGGCAGGACGCGGGTGAGCATGAGCGCGACCCCGACGGCCATCACGGCCAGCACGGCGATCCCCATCGATCAGCCTCCTTGCGCGACGAGGGCGAGGCTGTCCGCGAGTGCCGCGGTCAGCGCGAGCGGGCTGCGGTCCAGGCCGCTGACCCGGTGGGCGTAGCGGTGCGCGACGAGCTCGTCGGCGCCCACGACGTGGCCGAGCACGCGCACCCGGCCGAGCCGGAGGGCGTGGTGCCCCAGGCGGCGCTTGAGCTCGCGGGCGAGCGGGCCGTGCAGCCGGTGGTGGGCGACCTCGTGGGCGACGGCGGCGGCGCGCAGGGCGCCTGGGTCGACGTCCCAGCCCCGCTGCCGCGCTACGTGGCGCACCCGGCGCAGGGCGTCGGCGTGGACGGTGGCGACGCCGGTGCGGCGGTGGTACTCGGCCAGCACCACCTCGCCGTCGCGCACCCCGCCGTCCCGCTCGACCACCCGCACGTCCACCGGGAACGGGCGCGCGGCCAGCTCGTCGCCGAACTCCAGGGCGACGCGCGCCCAGCGCCGCAGCAGCGCGGGGTCGCGGTTCTCGTGGGTGGGGGTGGCGGCCAGCAGCGCGACCGCGAGGTCCTCGTCGCTCACCGCCGGTCCTCCACGATCGCCACGACGGGCTCGTCCGGGCCGCGCGCGGACAGCTCGGCGCCGATCAGCGCGACGAGCTGGTCCCGGTCCAGCACCCCGGACAGGTCGGCGATCTTCGCGCCGACCAGCAGCGACACGGCGGGCGCACGGGAGCCGCCGTCGCCGTGGGAGGTGTGCTCGTCCACGACGGCGGCCAGCTCGCCGGGGGCGCGGGCGACGGTGGTCTCGGCGACGTGCGCGCCCGCCGCGTGCAGCCGCACCACGCCCTCCCGGTCGACCACCCGCACGTGCCGGGTGGTGCGGCCGAGGCCGAGCAGGCCCCTGCGGCGCACGTCCGCGCCCCACACCGCGTGGTGCTCGGTGGCGGTGACGCGGGCGACCCGGTCGGCGGGCACGTCCAGGCTGCGGGCGACGGCCACCCGGACGGCCTCCTCGTCGACGACCTGGGCGCGGTCCTTGGCGCGCAGCTCGGTGGCGCCGGTGGCGACGGCGCGGATCAGGTTGCGCTGCGGGTCGACCACCACGTCCACGTCCACCCCGGCGGGGTCGGCGCCCTGCGCGATCACGGCCCGCTCGGCCTCGGCGCGCACGGCCAGCACGTCGGTGTGGCCGGGATCGGGCACGATCCGCTCGACCGACTCGCGCACCATCGCCAGGGCCGCGCCGAGCGGGCTGATCACCTCGCTGTGCGCCGCGATCCGCCAGTCCGCCGTGGACTGCGCGCCGAGGAACGGGGTGATCGCCGCCGCTCCCCCGCCGCCGCCGACGAGGGTCAGCGCGGAGCGGTCGAGCCGGTAGGTCTCCACGAGCTGGTCCACCACGGCCTCGACCGGCGCGATCGCCTTGCGCAGCACCGCTCTCGCGGCCTCCTCGACGGTCGTGCCGAGGTCGGCGGCCAGCACGGCGACGGCGGCGCGCGCGGTGCCCGCGTCGGCGAGCGCGTAGGCGTCCGCGGGGACGACGCCGAGCGCGTTGGCCGCGCAGGTGACGGTGAGCGCGAACCTCCCGCCGCCGGGCGTCTCCAGGACCACGTAGTCGGCCGGGTCGCCCGCGCGGGGCGCCAGGCGCACCGGCTCGGCCCCGTCCAGCGCGCCGGGTGCGGCGAAGCAGGCGTACGGCAGTCCGGCGATGTGCGCGCTGCGCGGCCCGACGTCCACGACCGCGCCGCCGGACACCCGGACCATGGAGCCGCCGCCGACGCCCACGGTGCGCACGTCCAGCGCGGGCAGGTACGTCTCCCGGCCGCCGAGCCTGGCGTGCCGGACCTGCACCTTGCCCCGGCGCACCACCGAGACGTCGGTGGAGGTGCCGCCGGTCTCCAGGAAGACGCCCTCGCTGAGCCGCTCCCCCATCAGCGCGCCCGCGACGCCCGCCGCGGGCCCGGACAGCGCGGTGAGCAGCGGGCGCTTGCGCATCTCGGCGACGGACATGACGCCGCCGTCGCCGCGCATCACCATCAGCGGCGCGGTGATCCCCGCGGCGGCGACGCTGCGGTCGACCAGGTCGGCGGTCTCGGTCATGCGCGGCATGATCCCGGCGTTGAGGACGGCCGTGCGGGCGCGCTTGGCCAGCCCGTACAGGCCGGTGATCTCGTGCGTCGCGGTCGCCGGGAGGCCCTGCTCGCGGGCCTGGGCGACCACGGCGCGCTCCCCCAGCGGGTCGTCGACGCTGAACGGCTCGACGGCGACGACGACCCGCGCGCCGTCGCGGTGCAGCGCCTCGACCGCCGACTTGACCACGACCGGGTCGGCCGGGTCGGTGACGGCGGCGTAGCGGATCGGCAGCGGGCGGCCGGGCGCCAGTTCCAGCCTGCGCAACGACTTCAGCCGCGCCGTGGCCCAGCCGTCGAACCCGGAGCCGATCCCGGCGATGCCGACCACGGCCACGTCGCCCTCCAGGAGGGCGTTGGTGGCCTGGGTGGTGCCGTGCGCCAGGAACGACACCCGCGCCAGGTCGACCCCGGTGGCCGCGCGCAGCTCCTCCAGGGCGCGCAGGATGCCGTGGGCGACGCCGTCCGGGTGGTCGTGGCTGGTGGGGACCTTCACCTTGCCCAGCAGGGCGAAGGTGGCCGCGTCGACGGCGACCGCGTCGGTGAACGTGCCGCCGACGTCGATGCCGATCCGCACCCCGCCGGTCCGGTCCACGCCGGTCCGACCCGCGTCCGCCCGGTCAGCTTCCGCTCGGACCTCGTTGTCCTCGCTCATCAGTACCCCCTGACGTCGGGCCAGTGGCGCTGGACCCCGGCCCGGTCCAGCACCCGCGCGAACTCGTCGAAGCGCCGCTCCCGCACCGCGCGCGGGCTGATCCCCTCGCGCAGCGCGAACGCGGCCAGGTGGCCCGCGACCTCGCCCGCGTTCCACTCCACCGGGTGCAGCCGGTAGCAGCCGTTGGTGATGTGCGTGGTGCCGATGTTCTTGGCCGCGGGCAGCAGGTTCTCCACCCGCTGCGGCAGCAGCGCGCCCAGCGGGATCTCGAACGGCGTGCTGGCCACGTCCACGTACCCGTCGCCGGAGGTCGACGGGTGCAGGTCGATGCGGTAGCTGCCCACGCCCACCGAGTCGGGGTGCGCCTTGCGCCCGTGCGGTCCCAGGACGGCCAGGGACACGTCGTGCTCGGTGACCGTGGTGACCGCCCTGATCCGCCGCGACTCCCGGACGTAGGCCGACTTCGCGAGCCCGTCGCGGCTGCCCATGACGTCGTGGCGCAGCCTCAGGCCGGGGAAGCCCAGCTCGGTCTGCAACCAGTACAGCACCGACTTGGACAGCTGCTTGGCCTCGTGGTGCGCCACGGCCACGTCCTCGGCGGTGCTGACGCCGTCGATCTCCAGCGCGGGCCGCAGCCAGTAGTCGTTGAGCGGCCAGTTGACCAGCGTGATGTCCGAGTCGAACGCGCCCTCCCGGTGCATCCCGCGCGCCAGGATGCGGCGGAAGCCCCACAGCTCCTTGTCGCCCGCGTCCGCGCTCTGGTCGGCGCTGACCGCCAGCGGGTCGGCCTCCGGGTTGGGGACGAACGTGCGCGGCACCGGTTCCAGGGTGCGCGGGTCGGGCGCGAGCAGCCCCAGCAGCGGGCCGGGCCAGAACTCCGGCCGGTAGGAGCGCCAGAAGTCGTACATCTGCGGCCGGTCGATCGTGTGGTCCTGGCCCGCGTGGTGGGACAGGGCGAAGCAGTAGGTGATGCCCTGCAGGTTCGCCGGGTCGGCGACCTCGGGGGCGTGCGGCTCGTCGTGCTCGTCGCGGGACTCCGCGCCCACCGCGAACTCCACGCCCGCCATCGGCAGCAGGTCCCCGCCCTCGGTGGCGTCGAGCACGAGGTCGAAGCGCACCACCACGTCCCCGTCCGGACCCGCGAGGGTGACCGCGTCGACCCGGTCGCCGCTGGTCTCGGCCGAGGTGGGGCGGTGCTCCAGCAGCACGGTCAGCCGCCCGGCGCTGCGGTGCGGGGCGAGCATCGACTCCAGGACGGCGAGCGCGACGCGCGGCTCGTGGCACAGCTTGGAGACCCGGCCCGCACCGGGGTTGAGCGCGTCCAGCGCCAGGGCCTCGGCGCGCAGCGGGTAGTGGGCGCGGTAGTAGTCGCGGATGCCCCGGCGCAGCCGCCGGTAGGAGGCGGTGGCGCCGAAGCTCTCGATCCACGGGTGCTCGTCGGGCGGCACGCCCTGGGCGGTGAGCTGGCCGCCGATCCAGTCGGTCTCCTCGGTGAGCACGACGCCGCGCCCGGCGGACGCGGCGGCCAGCGCGGCGGCGACGCCGCCCAGCCCGCCGCCGACGACGAGGACTTCGGTGCGGATCTCGGTCATGGGGCCTTCCTGCGGTCGGTGCTCGCGCCCAGGACGGGCGCGCAGGCGAGCAGGCGCCTGGCCTGCGGGGAGTCGGGGGTGGTGGCGCGGGTGACCAGGTCGACGAGCAGGCGCACGGCGGCGCGGCCCATCTCGTGCCGGGGCACCTCGAACCCGGTGACGCTCTCGTCGTCGGGCGGGCGGCCCAGCACGGCCAGGGACAGGTCGTCGGGGACGCGGAGCCCGGCCTCGCGGATGGCGCGGCGCACGGCGAGGTAGGCGGCGCAGGTGTCGGTCTCCTCCACGACGAGCGCGGTGGTGCCGCCCGCGATCCAGGAGCGGACGGTGTCGGCGGTCAGGTCGCCGCCGTCGGTGCGGGTGACCTGCGCGAGGCAGGCGCCGCGTTCGCGGTCGGTGGACGAGGGGGCGTCGTCGTGCTCGCGCACGTACCGGATGTTGGTGTGCCCCAACGACCTCAGGTGCTCGACCACGGTGGCGGAGGCGGTGACGTAGTCCGCGCCGACGTGCGGGATGCCGCCTTCGAGCTCGTCCCGCCGTCCTATGTGGACCAGCGGGAACCCCTCCGCGAGGAGGGGCGCGACGGCGTCGACCGGCACGTGCCTGCCGAAGAACAGGCACCCGTCGGCGATGCGGGTGCGCCGCAGCTCGCGGCTGTCGTGCGCGCGCCCCGCCGCGCCGGTGAACAGCAGCAGGTCCTGCCCGAGGGCGGCGGCCTGCTCCTCCACGCCGGTCAGGATCGGGTGGTAGGAGTCGGCGATGTCGGTGGGGAAGGTCGGGGTGAAGGTGTAGACGCCGAGGATGTTGTTGCGCCGCGAGGCGAGCCGGGTGGCCACCGGGTCCGGCACGTAGCCCAGCTCCTCGGCGGCGGCGAGCACCCGCGAGCGGGTGCTCTCGGCCATGCGCAGGTTGGACCGGTTGCCCCCGAGGACGACCGAGACGGTCGCCTGGGACACCCCGGCGAGCTTCGCGATGTCGGCTTGCCTCGGCCTGGGCGGCATTGCGAGCTCCTTCGCGCCAATGCGGATCAGCAGGAGACTGGACGGTGATCGACGGGAAGTCAACGATTCACCCCGGATTGCCGGTGAATCGGCGAATAGGGGAACTAATACGTATTAGCACCTTGACGGCGTCGGGGTGGTGACGCGAAGACTGTGCGGATCACGTCAGCGACGAAGGAGCGACGGGCATGGGCGAGCTGTCCCGCAGAGGAGTGCTGCGCGCCGCCGTGGTCGGCGGGGTCGGGGTGGTCGGCGGAGCCGGACTGGCGGTGGGAGCGGCGGGGACGGCGGCGGCCGAACCGCCGGGGTTCCCGAACTACCGGTACCAGGGCTTGGCCCTGGACAAGGGGAAGCTCGCCTACAACCCCACCGGTGAGCTGATCTTCCCGAGCGTGCGCGGCACGGTGGGCCGGGTGTCCGGCGCGCTGGGCAGGTTCTACCTGTACTACGCGCCGCACGACGCGCCCGGCGGCGTGTGCCTGGCCTACTCGGATTCCCTGGCGGGCCCGTACACCGAGCACAAAGGAAATCCGATCGTCTCGCGCAAGTGGGGCGAGCACTACGACGTCAGCCACGTCTCGTCACCGCACGTGCTGTGGAACGAGGACGTGCAGGAGATGTGGCTGTACTTCCACGGCGAGAACACCACGACGCGGCTCGCGCGGTCCAAGGACGGGATCAACTTCACCTACGACCGCGTGGTGCTCACGACCGCGATGCTGCCCGCGGGCGCGACGGAGGCGTCGTACGCCAGGGTGTTCCGGCACGACCTGCCGAACGGCGCGCGGTACGTGATGGTGTTCATGATCAACACGACCGCGAACCGGCGCTCGATCGGCTGGGGCTCCTCGAAGGACGGGAAGTCCTGGACGATCTCGCAGACGCCGCTGGTGCGCCCGCAGGACCTCGGCGTGCAGAACCTCGGCGCGCCCGCCGTGGTCGAGCGCAACGGCACCACGTACGTGATCTACCACTGCGACAAGGCGTCCGGCGGCACGATGCGCATCACCGAGGTGGGCAAGGACTTCACCAAGCGCAGGCACATGGGCGTGTTCAACGCGCCGCTGCCGGGCTTCCCGGACAACGGCCGGTGCGCGGCCCCGGCGTTCGGCAGCGACGGCGGCGTGGAGTACATGGTCTACGAGGCGGGCGAGCGGCTGTCGGGCAACATCGCGGTGGCGAGGGGCTTCCCCAACCCGTGAGCGCCGGGGGCTAGGCGCGCGCGGCGTCCAGGACCGCTCGGGCGAGGGCGGTGGCGGCCGTGCCCTCGCGGCGCGGGGCGGGGCGGGCGAGCTTGATCGTCCACTCCGGGGACTCGCGGATCGGCACGCGGGCGACCGGGCCGTCGGCAGGGCCGTCCACCGCGCCCGCCGGGAAGATCGACAGCCCGAGCCCGTGCTCCACCAGGGTGCGGGCGAGGGCGAAGTCGGTCACCTCGGTGCGGATGGCGCGCGTGACGCCCGCCGAGGCGAAGGCGTGGTCGATGACGGCCCGGTTGCCCCAGCCGGTGGGGAAGTCGATGAACGGCTCCCCCGCGAGCTGCCCGATCCCCACCCGCTCCGCCGAGGCGAGCGGGTGGTCGCGCCCGCAGACCAGGACCAGCGGTTCGCGGTGGATCTCGGTCAGCGCGACGCCGGGCAGCCCGTCCGCCGGGGTGGACACCAGGGCGAGGTCGAGCGCGCCGGAGCGCAGGTCGTCCAGCGAGGTCGCGGTGCCCGAGGTGGTCTGGCGCAGGTGGACCTCCACCCTCGGGTGCCGCGCGGCGAACGACCGCAGGAGACCGGCCAGGTCGAGCGGTCCGGTGAAGCTGATCGTGCCGAGCCGGACCGTCCCGACCAGCTCGCCCCTGGCGCCCGCGACGGCCTCGCGCGCGGCGTCGAGCGCGGTCAGCACGTCGCGGGCGCGCGGCAGCAGCGCCTCGCCCTCGGCGGTCAGGCTCACCCGGTGGTAGTGGCGCTCGAACAGCTCGGCCCCCAGCTCCCGCTCCAGCTGGGTGACGGCGGCGGACACGGCGGACTGGACCACGCCCGCGCGGCGCGCGCCCCTGGTGAACGAGCCGGTCTCCGCGACCGCGAGGAAGTAGGCCAGCTGGTGGGGTTGCACGGCGGCCACACTATCGCCATCGGCGATGGTCGGGGACGGATAGTTTCGTTGGACGAGATGCCGTGGTCGGCACACGATGGGCCGCGTGAGCACCGCGCCGCAAGCACCCCTCCTCCCCCGCACCGCCTCGCCGTCGCCGCACGCGGCCCGTGGCTTCTGGGTGGTCGCCTACGTCTTCGCCACCACCCTGGCGTTCTCCGGGGCGCCCGCCCCGCTGTACGTCCTCTACCAGCGCGAGCAGGGCTTCGGCCCGCTCGCCGTCACGGTCGTCTTCGGCGCCTACGCGGTCGGCGTCGCGCTGAGCCTGTACCTGGCCGGGCACCTGTCCGACCGCTTCGGCCGCAGGCGGGTCACCGCGCCCGCCGTGGTGCTGAACGTGCTGGCCGCGCTGGTGTTCCTCGCCTCGCACGAGCTGCTCTGGTTGCTGGTGGCCAGGTTCACCAGCGGCCTGGGCGTCGGGATGCTCACCGCGACCGCCACCGCCCACCTGACCGAGCTGCACCGGAGCGCGCGCCCGCACGCCTCCCCCGCGCTCGCCACCGCCGTCGGCGCGGCGGCCAACCTCGGCGGCATCGGCCTGGGCCCCCTGGTGGCCGGGCTGCTGGCCGAGCGCACCGCCGACCCGCTGTCCAGCACCTACCTGGTGTTCGCGGTCCTGATGGCCTTGGGCCTGCTGGGCCTGGTGACCGTCCCCGAGACCGTCGCGCCCGCCACCGGGCCCTGGTCCTACCGGCCGCAGCGGGTGGCCGTGCCGCCGCACGCCCGCGCGGGGTTCCGGGCGGCGGGCGCGGTCGCCTTCACCGGCTTCGCCCTGTTCGGCTTCTTCACCTCGCTGGCCCCGTCGTTCCTCTCGGGCACCCTCCACGAGGGCTCCCACGCGGTCGCGGGCGCCGTCACCGCCCTGGTGTTCGGCTCGGCCGCCGCCGCGCAGGCGCTCACCGGCTCCTGGGGTTCCGCGCGCCTGTACCGGGCCGGGCTGGGACTGCTGCCCGGTGGGGTGGTGCTGGTGGTCGCGGCGATCCTGACCCCGTCGTTCCCGCTGCTGCTGGCGGGTGGTCTGGTCGTGGGCGCGGGGGCGGGGCTGGCGTTCCGGGGCGCGGTGGCCGCCGTCGTGGGGCTCGCGGAGCCGGGTGGGCGGGGCGAGTCGTTGGCCGGGCTGTTCCTGATCGCCTACCTGGGGCTGGCGGCGCCGGTGGTGCTGCTGGGCGCGCTGGTGCGGTTCGCCCCGCTCGGGCCGTCGATCACCGGGTTCGGCGCGGTCGTGCTGGCGCTGCTCGCGCTGTCCGCCGCGCTGGTCAGGTCGGCGCGCCCGGCCGCCGGGTAAGGCGGGGCTCTCCGGGTGGGCGCGCTTGCGCCGGTTGACCGCTGCCGCGAGCGCCGGTCCGGGACGAGACTGGGTCGTGGGCGAGGAACCTTCGAGGGAGAACCCCATGACCCGTGCTCCTGCCGCCGCCGTCGTGGCGCTGCTGCTCACCGGCGCGCTCGCCGGGACCGCGTCCGCCGCCCCGGCCCACCTGGTCACCTCCTACACCTGCGCCACGTCCACCGGGGAGAGCGTGCCGGTGGGCGTGCACTTCGGCGGGTTCCTGCCCGACGACGTCGGCGCGCTGCCGAACGCGGTGTCCTACGCCCAGTCCGCCTTCGTGGACCTGGACCTGGACATCACGAACCT
This sequence comes from Actinosynnema mirum DSM 43827, assembly GCF_000023245.1. Classification (GTDB taxonomy): domain Bacteria; phylum Actinomycetota; class Actinomycetes; order Mycobacteriales; family Pseudonocardiaceae; genus Actinosynnema; species Actinosynnema mirum. The sequence continues at coordinate 3,950,989 of NC_013093.1, read as the reverse complement.
GGTGGACGGCCGGGTCGACGGCGACAGCACCGCCGAGGTGCGGGTTTCGGTCACCGGTCCGGCGGCCAAGCAGGTGACCGCGCGGTTGGCGTTCGCGCCCGGCCAGGGCTGGTCGTGGCTGCACGCGGCGGGCGGGCTGACCCCGCTGCTGCTGAGCCCGGCGGGCGACTACGAGGTCCGCCTCGGCGACATCGCCCTGTCCCTGCGCCCCAAGGCCGACGACGGCACGCCGCTGCCCCCGCTCGACGCGCTGTGCACCCGCGACCCCGGCGGCGGCGACCTGCTGGGCGTGATCAAGTCCCTGGCGTACGTCGCGGACCGCCCGCTGCGCCCGACCTCGCTGACCGTCACCGCGACCACCCCGACCACCGCCACCCTGACCTGGGAGGCCCGCTCGTGGTGGGAGCCGACGGCGGACTACGACGTGCACCTGGACGGGGCGCGCGTCGCGACCACCACCGACCGCCAGGTCACCCTGACCGGCCTGACCCCGGACAGCCAGCACCGGGTGAAGGTGCTCACCCGCGACGTGCGGGGCAGCACCTCGCTGCTGAGCCAGGGGCTGGTGTTCGCGACCGCGCGGGGGTGATCGCCGGCCGACCCCCCGTCCGGTCGGTCCAGGTTCGTCCGGATGTGAGGGGGTAGCCCGTCGCCGACACCGAGGAGGTCGGCGATGACGAGCAGGACCGGCAGGGCACCAGCGGCGTTGGCGGCACCGAAGGCGCCGGCGGCGCCGGCGCGGGGTGGTCGCGCGTGAGGGCGGTGGTGTGGCACGGGGTCGGGGACATCAGGCTGGACGAGGTCCCCGACCCGAAGATCATCGGGCACGGGGCGGTCGGCGTCGTGGAGGAGGTCGGACCGGCCGTGCACGGGTTCACCCCCGGTGACCGGGTGGTGGTCACCTCCACCATCGGGTGCGGAACCTGCGCGTACTGCCGGGCCGGCTGCTACGCGCAGTGCGACACCGCCAACCCGAACGGGCCGGACGTGGAGACCGTCGACCACACCCGCGAGGACCCGGTGGCGCTGGTGAAGGAGCTGACCGGCGGCATCGGCGTGGACCGGGTGATCGACGCGGTCGGCGTGGACGCCGAGCGCCCCAAGACCGGTCCCGCCGCCGAGCGGGCCGGGGAGCTCGCCGACGCCTTCGAGCGGGAGCGCGCGCAGGCCGCCCCCGACGGCGATCCGAGCGGTCCGCCGTGGGCGCCCGGCGACGCCCCCAGCCAGGCGCTGCGCTGGGCGGTGGAAGCGGTCGCCACGGCGGGCAGCATCGGGATCGTCGGCGTCTCCGGCGCGGTCGACCCCACCGCGCTGATCACCCGGCACGAGGACCCGGTGGACGCCGTCGCGGCCCACGAGAGCTTCGACCGGCGCGACGAGGGCCGGCTCAAGACCGTCCTGGACGTCGCGTGAGCGGCACCGTCGCGGACGCGCTGGTCCGCCGCCTGCGCACGTGGGGCGTGCCGAGGGTGTTCGGCTACGCCGGTGACGGCATCGACCCGGTCCTGGCCGCGCTGCACCGGGCGGGCGGGGACCCGGAGTTCGTGCCCACCCGGCACGAGGAGCTGGCCGCGTTCGCCGCCTGCGGGCACGCCAAGTACACCGGCGAGGTCGGGGTGTGCCTGGCCACGCAGGGTCCGGGCGCGATCCACCTGCTGGCCGGGCTCTACGACGCCAAGCTGGACCGCCGCCCGGTCGTGGCGCTGGTCGGGCAGGTGGTGTCCACCGCGCTGGGCACCGGCTACCTGCAGGAGGTGGACCTGCACTCGCTGCTCAAGGACGTGTGCGGTCGCTACCTGCAGACCGTGTCCACGCCCGAGCAGCTGCCCGTGCTGCTGGACAACGCGATGCGCACCGCGATCGCCGAGCGCGTGCCGACCTGCCTGATCCTGCCGCACGACGTGCAGCGCGCCGACGCCGTCGAGGACCCGCCGCACGCGCACGGCGTGGTGCCCTCCTCGGCGGTGACCGCCCGCCCGCGCGTGCTGCCCCGCGAGGACGACCTGCGCCGGGCCGCCAAGGTGCTGAACGCCGGTCGCCGCGTCGCGCTGCTGGTCGGGCGGGGCGCGGCGGGGGCCGGGCCGGAGATCGGCAAGGTGGTCGAGGTGCTGGGCGCGGGCGTGACCACGTCGCTGCTGGGCAAGCCGGTGCTGCCGGAGGGCGAGCCGTGGCACACCGGCGTCATGGGGCACCTGGGCACGACCGCGTCGGCCGAGCTGATGGCCGGGTGCGACACGCTGCTGGTGGTGGGCAGCAACGACCCGTGGACCGAGTTCTACCCCGCGCCGGGGCAGGCCCGCGCCGTGCAGGTCGACGTGGACGCGCGCGTGGTCGGCAGCAAGCACCCGGTGGAGGCCGCGCTGATCGGCGACGCGCGCGAGTCGCTGCGGGCGCTGCTGCCGCTGCTGCGCCGCAACCCAGACCGCGGCTGGGAGCGTCGGATCTCCGCCGCCACCACCCGCTGGCGGCGGATCGCCGAGGAGCGCGCGGGGGCCCCGGCGGACCCGCTGAACCCGGAGCTGGTGGTGCGCGAGCTGTCCGCGCACCTGCCGCCGGACGTGCGGGTCGCGGTGGACGTCGGCTCCGCCACCTACTGGTACGCCCGCCACCTGGCCCTGCCGCCGGGGGCGCCCGCGCACACCTCCGGCTACCTGGCGTCGATGGGCTGCGCCCTGCCGTACGGCCTGGCGGCGAAGCTGGACGCCCCGGACCGGCCGGTGGTGGCGCTGGTGGGCGACGGGGCGATGCAGATGAACGGCCTGCTGGAGCTGATCACCCTGGCCGACCGGTGGCGGGCGTGGGCGGATCCGAGGTTCGTGGTGCTGGTGCTGCACAACCGGGATCTGAACGAGGTGACCTGGGAGCAGCGCGAGATGGAGGGCGACCCGCGCTTCCCGGACTCGCAGCGGGTGCCCGCGTTCCCGTACGCGGCCCACGCCGAGCTGCTGGGGCTGCGGGGCGTGCGCGTCGACTCGCCGGAGGGGTTGGCCGAGGCGTGGCGCGCGGCGTGGGCCGCCGACCGGCCGGTGGTCGTGGAGGCGGTGGTGGACCCGGCGGTGCCGCTGCTGCCGCCGGAGCTGCCGGAGGAGAAGGTGGCGGCGGTGCTGCGGGGGTTGGACCAGGAGCCGGGCGGGGAGGCGGAGCGCGAGAACGTGCGGCGGCAGTCCTGAGGCGTGTGGTGGGGGCGGCGGCTCAGGACGCCGCCCCCGCACCGCTCACCGAGGTGATCTCGTCCACGTCCAGCTCGACCACCGACCCCGGTGGCAGCGCGATCGCGGGCAGCGCGCCCGGCCGGTACCCGACCAGGCACCCCAACGCCCTGGCGACCACGCCGGCCCCGGTGGACGGCTCGGCCCGCAGCTCCCACCCGGAGTGCCCGCCCGAGGGCTCCCGCCGCCGCAGCACCACCCGCCGGGCCCGCTGCGCGCGGGTCAACCGCAGCACCCGGCTCAGGTTCGTGTGTCGGGGCCACCGCTCGGCCGGGTGCGCCCAGAACACCAGTGGCGTCAGCACAGCCGCCCGCCCACGGCCGACCCCGATCACGAACCGCCCGCACCCGAACCGCCCGCCTGCCCGCCTGCCCGCCTGCCCGCCGAGGGCACCACCCCGGACGCCCGCACCACCCGCAACCCCGGCAACGCGGCCAGCTCGCCCCACTCGCGCACGTCGAACGAGCCGTCCTCGCCGTCCCAGTGTGGGGCGACGTCGAAGTAGATGCTGTTGCCGCCGTCGAGCAGCACCTCGGTGACCTGGGTCAAGGCCTCGTCGGGATGGCCAGGTCGCGGTAGTGGGTGAGGGCGGCGGGGTTGCGGTAGGTGGGCGATCAGCTCTCGTCGGGTTGGGAGCCGGGGTAGGGCGGGAGGAGCTTGAGCGCGTAGCAGAGCTGGTCGAGCACCAGCAGTGTGGCGGCGAGGTCGGTGAAGTCGGGCACGGTCGGAGGGTAGGGCGGGGGGCTGACAGGGACGGGTGTCCCGAGCTCACCGCGAAGATCGACGCGGCGCGATCGGTCGACATTTGCTGGGTCCTTCCGGGGTGGTGGGCTGTCGGCGGCGCTTATCCGGTCAGGAACTCCTCGAGCGGAACGCACAGGTCCTCTCCGCTGGATGCACACGCCGACCCGGTGGCGGCCGGCGCGGTCGTAGTGGAGACGCACCACGTAGAAGCCCTCGTGGCGGTCCCGGTCGTTGTTGAACCGGCACCCTGCGCAGGTGTCGGGCAGGCGGACGCGGCGGATCCGCTTGGAGTGCACCCGTCGTCCGTCCGGCAACCGGTAGGCGGTGCGCTCGCCTGACGCCCCGGCTGTGACGTGGCGCGCCTCGGGGATCGCGCCACGTTCCGCGAGGACGCGTTCGATGGCGTCGATCTTGCGCTGCGCCCGTTCGGGGTCGCGGTAGCGCGGGACGACGGTGGTGATGTCGTCGCACCTGCTCACCGACCTGCACAAGGTGTGCGCCCGGATCCTGCTGCTCGACGAGGGGTGAGCGCGACGCGGGTGCGGCGGCGGTCGACGTTGCTGGTGCGGGACGGGGAGCGGGCGCGGGAGGGGTGGGCTGGCGGCAGGCCCTACCTGGAGGCGCTGGTGATGGGGCCCGCAGGGGTCTCGCCCGATGTGGGCGCCCTCCTGCGGGGCCCCGTTCTGCCCTGCGGTGCTTCCGGCGTCGGAAAAACCCATTCTCCTTACCGGGTCAATTCATGTCACCGGCGTTCGGAGCGCACGAATCGCGCTTCTCCCGGATCAGAGGAGCTTGACGAGCACCTTGGAGACGGTGACGTCGTCGATGATGTCGACGTCGAGGTGGTGGAGCGCGTCGACCAGAGCCTGCTTGAAGACGAGCTTGTCCTGGACGGTGGTGTTGATCGTGCAGGTGACCACGTTGACCAGGCCGATCGGGTCGGAGTTGACGCACGAGGCGCTGGGCGGGGTGGTCGGTGGCGCGTTCGACCATGGGGCGGACCTCGCGACGGTCTTCAAGCGGGACTCCCCCATGAGCCGGACGAGGCCGGACGAGGCCGGACGAGTCGAGCGGTGATCACGGCGCAACCACGGGGGCGACTGGGTGTCGGGGCCTCCGGAGAGGGCTAGCGGGGGATCTTGTCCAGCAGCGTGCCCTGGCCGGCCACCAGCTCGTCCAGCTCCGGGTCGTCCAGCGGCACCCAGTAGAAGTGCAGCGGGGTCGGGGGCAGCAGACCGTCGTGGGTTTCTGCGCTGTCCCAGCGTTCCGGTGGGTGGCCGTCGAGCGCCAGGAGGAACACCGAGCGGTCCTGGACCTCCTCGCGGAGCGGGGACAGGTCGTGGTGGTAGCGGCCCAGGTGGGTCACCACGCGCAGGTTCGGCAGGCCCGTCTCCTCCGCCGCCTCGCGCAGGGCGCCGTGCTCGGGCCGCTCGCCGGGGCGCAGGGTGCCCGCAGGGACCTGCAGGCCCGAGTCCTCGTCGTCCTGGCGGAACACGGCCAGTCTGCCCCCGTGCACGACGAAGGCCACGACCTTGCGCACGGTCGGCTTCACGGTCTCCCCCTCTGGTCGGCTGGCGGAATCGTAGGCCGACCGGCGGGAACGGAGTAGCGAGCCGCGGCGTCCCGGTGGACCATCACCCGGCATGGGGAACGACTGGGATTGGACCTTGCACGTCGACCGCACGCCGGAGGTGATCGACGAGCTGTTCGACCTGGCGGTGGGCGCCGGGTTGCGCATCGGGCACCCGGAGGACGGGCTGATCTCCGCGTTCCGCACCGGCGAGCCCGGCGAGTTCGACCGGGTGGACCGCGGCGACCTCGTGGCAGCGCTCGCCTCCGGAACGCACGACAGCTGCACCTTGTGGCCCGCGGACGAGGAGGTCTGGTTCAGCGTGCACGAGTCGCGGTTGCACTGGTCCATCCAGCGCTTCCTGTTCACCCCGGACCTGCACCGCCGCCTCACCGACCTCTGGGCCGTGGCGGCCGAGCGGTTCGGGGCGGTGTTCGGGACCGTCGTGGACGAGTGGTCGTTGGAGCAGGTGTGGCGGGTGCGCGGTGGCGAACTGGACTTCGAGAACCCGCCGCCGCCCGGTTCCTTCCCGGACTGCTTCGGCTGGTGGACCTACTTCGACGCCGAGCGCGCCGCCCGGCTGCCGGAGTTCCCGGCGGTCGCGGCGGCGCGCGTGCGGTCGACGGCGAGCGGGGGTGTGGTGGTGGCGTTCCTGGACGACCCGGTGGACGCCCACGACTTCGTCTTCGGGGAGATCCACCGGGCGTTGTCCGGGCTGGCCCCGGAGGACGGCGCTTAGGTCGCCCTACAAGGCTTTCAGGGCCTCCCGGCACAGCTGGAGCTCCTCGCGCGGGCGCACCAGCAGCACCGGCACGGCGGCGTCCGGCGGGCTCACGGGGCCGTCGCCGTCACGTTCCGGGGTCAGGGTGGTGGGGACGCCGAGCAGCGACAGGCCGGACACGATGTCGGCGCGCACCTCCGGCTGGTCCCAGCCGATCTCGCCGGTGAACACCAGCGCGTCCAACCGGTCCAGGCCGGTCGCGGCCGCGGCGAGTTCGCGGCGGACGCGGTGGGCGAACACGCGCAGCGCCAGCGCCGCCGCCGGGTCCTCCCCCGCCGCCGCGACCAGGTCGCGGGTGTCGCCCGACCGGCCTGCGGACAGGCCCAGCAGCCCGGACTCGTGGTTCAGGCCGTGCTCCAACTCGTCCAGGTCGACGCCGTTGCGCAGCAACCACAGCAGCATCCCCGGATCGACGCTGCCCGAGCGCTTCGACATCGGCACGCCCTCCAGCGGGGTGAAGCCCATCGAGGTGTCGACGCTGCGGCCCTCGCGCACGGCGCACACCGAGCAACCGCCGCCCAGGTGGGTCATCAGGACGGTCAAGTCCCCGGCCGGGCGGCCCAGGAGTTCGGCGGTGCGGTCCAGGGCCCAGCGGTAGGACAGGCCGTGGAAGCCGTAGCGGCGCAGGCCGTGGCGCTCGCGCCAGTCGAGCGGCAGCGGGTAGGTGGCGGCCTCCTCGGGCAGGTCGGCGTGGAACGCGGTGTCCGGGCACAGCACGTGCGGCGGGTCCGGGAGGCGGTCGCGCAGCACGTCCAGCAGGCGCAGCGCGGGCGGCACGTGCAGCGGGGCCAGGGTTTCGGCGCGGTGCGCGGCGGCCAGGGACTTGTCGTCGACGACGGCGGGCGCGCGCAGGTCGGGGCCGCCGTGGACCAGGCGGTGGGCCACCGCGACCAGACCGTCCACATCGGACAGCAGGTCGTCCAGGGCCTCGCGGGCCTCGTCGGAGTCCGGTGGGCCCTCCACGTCCAGCGAGTCCAGGACCTCCTCGGTCTCAGGGTCCACCAGGTGCGCCTTCAGGCTGTTCGACCCGGCGTTGACGGTCAGGACGGCGCTCATGCGCCCCACCTCCACTCGGCGATCTCCTCGGGGTCCACGCCGTCGCGGTGCGCCGCCGCGACCAGGTCGTCGCGCTCGGCCAGCAACCGCTCGGCCAGGTCGGTGTCGCGGTCGACGCCGCGACCGGCCCGGCGCAGCGCGTCGGCGGCCAGGTCGTGGCGGCTCATGCGGTTGGCCACGAGCAGGTCGTAGGGCGTGGTCGTGGTGCCCTCCTCCAGGTAGCCGTGGACGTGGAACCGGTCGGCGCCGGGGCGGCCGTGCACCGCCTCGCGCACGGCCGACGGGTAGCCGTGGAAGGCGAAGACCACCGGGACGTCCTGCGGGAAGCACGCGGCGAAGACGTCGTCGGGCAGGCCGTGCGGGTGGCGGTCGGCGGGGGCCAGCGCGAGCAGGTCCACCACGTTGACCACGCGCACGGTCACCTCGGGGGCCCGCTCGCGCAGGATCGCCGCCGCCGCCAGCGCCTCCACGGTGGGGACGCCGCCCGCGCACGCCAGCACCACGTCCGGGTCGCCGTCGCCGTGGCAGGCCCAGTCCCACACGCCCGCGCCCGCCGCGCAGTGCCGCTCGGCCGCCTCCAGGTCCAGCCACTGAGCGCCCGCGTTCTTGCCCGCGACCACCAGGTTGATCCGCCCGGTGGAGGCCAGGCAGTCCCGCAGGGTCACCAGCAGGGTGTTCGCGTCCGGCGGCAGGTAGACGCGCGCGGTCGCGGCCTTCTTGGTGAGCAGGTTGTTGAGGAAACCGGGGCCCTGGTGGCTGTAGCCGTTGTGCTCCTGCCGCCACCCCTCGCTGGTGAGCAGGTAGTTCAGGCTCGCCACCGGCTCGCGCCACGGCACCTCGCCGGAGATCTTGAGGAACTTGGCGTGCTGGTCGACCATGCTGTCCACGATCGAGGCGAACGCCTCGTAGCACGGGAACAGCGCGTGCCGACCGGTCAGCAGGTAGCCCTGCGCCCAGCCCTGGCACAGGTGCTCGGACAGCACCTCCAGCACCCGGCCGCCGGGCGCGACGTGCTCGGCGGTGTCCGGCAGCGGCCAGGTGAAGCCCCGGTCGGTGGCCTCCAGGAGGGCGCCGAGCTTGTTGGACTCCAGCTCGTCGGGGCAGAGCACGCGGAAGTCGCGCCGGTCCTCGGTGGCCCGCACCAGCTCGGCCAGCCAGCGGCCCGCCACCTCGGTCGGGCTGGTCGAGCCCGTGCCGGGCGCGGGGACCCGCGCGGCGAAGTCCGCCACGTCGGGCAGGGGCAGGTCGCGGCGCAGCCGTCCGCCGTTGGCCTCCGGCACGCGGCCGAGGCGCAGGTGCTCCGGGGGCAGCTGGGCCAGGAGGTCCTCGTGCGGGCGGCCGTCGGCGTCGAACAGCTCCTCGGGGCGGTAGGACCGCAGCCAGCGCTCCAGCAGGGCCAGCTCGTCGTCGTCCTCGTGGACCGCGCCGAGCGGCACCTGGTGGGCGCGGAACGTGCCTTCGAGGGGGTCGCCCCCGGCGTCGCGCTCGGGCACGCCCCAGCCCTTCGGGGAGCGCAGCACCAGCATCGGGCGCACCGCCCGCTCCCCCGGCCGCCACCGCTCGCGCAGCTCGGCGATCTCGGCGTGCGCGCGGTCCAGCGCCTCGGCCATCAGGGCGTCCGGGTCGTCGGCGCGGGTCACGTCGACCACCCGCGGCGACCAGCCCGCGCCGCTGAAGTAGGCGGTCAGCTCCTCGTCGTCCATGCAGCCGTAGACCGTGGGCGAGGAGATCTTGTAGCCGTTGGCGTGCAGCACCGGCAGGACCACGCCGTCGGTGCGCGGGGACAGGTACTTGCTCGCGTGCCAGGAGCCCGCCGTGGGGCCGGTCTCGGCCTCGCCGTCGCCCACCAGGCACGCCACCAGCAGGTCCGGCTTGTCCATGGCCGCACCGAAGGCGGTGGCGAGCGCGTAGCCCAGCTCGCCGCCCTCGTGGATCACGCCGGGCACCTCCGGCGAGAGGTGGCTGGGGAAGCCGCCGGGCCAGGAGAAGCGGCGCACCAGCTCCGCAAGGCCCGCGCCGTCGCGGCTCAGGGCCGGGTCCAGCTCGGCGTGCGTGCCCTCCAGCCACAGGTTCGCGTGCACGGCGGGCGCGCCGTGGCCGGGACCGGTGACCAGCAGCGTCCGCTGCCCGGTGCGCCGCACCAGGCCGTTGAGGCCGGCGTGCAGGAAGGTGATGCCGGGGCAGGTGCCCCAGTGGCCGAGCAGCCTCGGCTTGAGGTGCTCGCGGCGCAGCGGCTCGCGCAGCAGGGTGTTGTCCCTGAGGTAGATCATGGCCGCGGCGGCGTAGTCGCACGCCCTGCGGTAGCGCTGGACGGCCTCGGTGCCGCTCGTCTGCGTGGTCGTCATGCGCCCGGATTCCCCGCGCGCGCCGGGGCACACCACCGATTTGTCCGATTCGGGTCACGTGGTGCGAACGCCTGCGGTGGGGTACTCCGGTGGCCATGACGACCAAGAGCGAGGTCAGCGCCGTCGACGTGCTGTCGGACGGTTTCGGGCGCGTGCGCGAGTCCGTGGAGCGGGTGCTGGACGGCGTGACGCCCGAGCAGCTGGCGCACCGGGTCGGCGGCACGGGGAACCCGATCGCGTGGCTGGTCTGGCACCTGACGCGCGTGCAGGACGACCACGTCGCCGAGGTGGCGGGCGCCGAGCAGGTCTGGACGGCCGACCGCTGGTCCGAGCGGTTCGACCTGCCGCTGCCGGTGGACGACACCGGGTACGGGCACGACTCGGACCAGGTCGCGGCCGTCGTCGCGCCCGCCGAGCTGCTGCTGGGCTACCACCGGGCGGTGCACGAGCGCACCGAGGCGTACCTGCGGACGCTGGGGGCCGGGGACCTGACCAGGGTCGTGGACGACTCGTGGGACCCGCCGGTGACGCTGGCCGTGCGGCTGCTCAGCGTGGTCGAGGACGACCTCCAGCACGTCGGCCAGGCGGCCTTCGCGCGGGGCGTCTCAGGCTCGCGGGCGCAGTGAGACGCGGAACTCGCGGGGCGAGACCCCGACGACGCGCCGGAAGGCGGTGCTGAACGCGCTCTCGGACCGGTAGCCGATGGCGCCCGCGATCGAGGTGAGGGAGTCGTCCGTGCGCAGCGCGGCGCGCGCCAGCTGCATCCGCCACTCGATGAGGTAGTCCAGGGGCGGCTTGCCCACCTTGGTCCGGAAGTTCACCGCGAAGGACGAGCGGGACATCCGCGCGATCGCGGCGAGCTCCTCCAGCGTCCAGCGGTGGCCGGGCTCGGCGTGCACGGCGCGCAGCACGGCCCCGATCCCGTCGTCGACCACCGACGCGAGCCAGCCCAGGGGCTCGTGGGAGGAGTCGGCGTGCGACCTGAGCATGTGCACCAGGAGGATCTGGGCCAGGTGCTCCAGGACGAGCGACTGGCCCGTCCTGGGCTCCTGGAACTCGTGCACGAGCAGGGTCGCGATGTTCCAGAGCAGCTGCCCCCCGGTCTCGTCCGCCCTGACGACGACGGCCGGGGGCAGCGCCGAGAACAGCGTGGAGGCGTCGGCGTCCCGGAACTCGAAGTCGACTGTGCACGTGTACGCGAAAGCGCCGGGGCCATTACCGGAAATGCCCTCCCGCGCCGTCTCGACCGAACTGCCGAGGCCGTAGGCGGGCGGGTTCCCGAGCAGGTAGAAATCGCCGGCGCGCAGCAGAATGGGTTCCAGGCCGTCCACGCACAACCAGAACTCGCCTTCCGCCACCACGCCGAGCTTGATGTGCGGGAACGGCGAGAACCGGGCTCCCCACGGCGCCGTCGCGCGGAGCGGGGCCGGGACGACGGCCCTCGGCCGGGCCAGCGCCAGGACCTGCCGGACGGGGTCGCTGACGTCGAGCGTGACCTCGCCCCTGGACGATCGATAAGGATTGCTGGACTCCACGTTATGGACTATACGGCGGGCGCTGGGAACGATGGTGTCCGGTGGCTGGGCCGACAGGCGCGGGGAACCTGCCCGCGCCGGATCTACGCGAGGAGCGAAGGACTTATGCGTTACCGATTTCTTGGCGGCTCCGGGCTGCGCGTGTCGGAGTTGTCGCTGGGAACGGGCAATTTCGGCACCGGCTGGGGGCACGGGGCGCAGGCGTCCGAGGCGCGGGCGATGTACGACGCCTACCGGGAAGCGGGCGGGAACTTCATCGACACCGCCTCCAACTACCAGGCCGGCGACGCCGAGGAGCACCTGGCGGACATCATCGCCTCGGACCGTGAGGACGTGGTCCTGGCGACGAAGTACAGCGCGGGGACCACGCCGGCCAGCGGCCTGCACCTGACCGGCAACAGCCGCAAGGCCATGGTCCAGTCCCTGGAGCAGAGCCTGCGCAGGCTGGGCACCGACCGGGTGGACGTCTTCTGGGCGCACGTGGCCGACGGGGGCACGCCCGTGGAGGAGGTGCTGCGGGCCTTCGACGACCTGACGCGCGCGGGCAAGGTCCTGTACACCGGGCTGTGCAACTTCCCCGCGTGGCGCGTGGCCGCCGGGACCGTGCTGGCGCGGCAGCGCGGGTGGTCGCCCGTCACGGCGATCCAGGTCGAGTACAGCCTGGTCGAGCGCGCCGCCGACCGGGAGCTGCTGCCGATGGCGGAGGCCCTCGGGCTGGGCGTGCTCGGGTTCTCGCCCCTCGGCGGCGGGCTGCTGACCGGCAAGTACCGGCGGGGTGGGACGGGGCGGGCGGAGAGCGTGCTCAGCCAGTTCCTCCACCGGGAGGACGACCCGGCCACGACGGGGGTCCTGGACGCGGTCGAGAGCGTCGCCCAGGACCTCGGCGCGACCCCGGACCAGGTGGCGATCAGGTGGTCGATGGCCAGGGGCGTGATCCCGATCATCGGGCCGAGGGACCTGGCCCAGTTCACGTCGAACCTCGCGGCGGCCGAGCTGGAGATCCCGGCGCACCACCTCGACCGGTTGACCGAGGTGAGCGCGCCGCGACTGGGGTACCCGCACGGGCTGTGGGTCGAGCACGACCGGGTCGAGCGGAAGCGGCTCGCCCAGGTGTAGCGGTGGCCGCGGTGCTCGCTCAGACCGTGACGACGATCTTGTCGAGCGGGCGGCCCCGCGCGCAGTCGACCACCGCCGCGGCGGGCAGGGCGTCGGGGAAGAGCGCCGGGGTGGGCACGACGTCGACGCCCGAGGGGTAGGCGCCGTGCCCGACCACGTGCCGGGCGCCGAGGCCGCGAGCGCGGGGGTGTCCGCCCCGAAGACCGCGCGGTCGGCGAGCGCGCCGGTGCTCAGCGACGGGCGTTCGGGGTCGGCCACCGCGCGCAGCCGGCGCGGCAGGGCCAGGTCGAAGACCTCGTCGCCCGCGCGGTAGCGGGTCACCGCCGGCCCGGTCTGGATGACGGTTCCGGCGAACTCGTCGCCGGAGCCGGCGGCGGGCGACGTGGTGCTGCTGCCGGGGCGAGGAGGGCTTCGACGACACCGTCCGGATGCTGGGCCGGGAGCTGGCCCAGCCCCAGGCGGGCGGTGCTGAACAGCCTGGTCGACGTGCTGCTCGTGCAGCTCGTGCGCGCCTGGCTGCCGACCCGGCCCGCCCCTGGACGACGGCGTCGCCTGCCTCCGCGCTGGCGGTCTCGCGCGCAACCCTGTCCCGCCGCTTCCCGGCGGCGATCGGCCAGAGCCCGGCCGCGTACCTGGCCCAGTGGCGGATGGACCTGGCGACGGCCCGCCTGCGCCGGACCCTGGACCCGGTCGAGTCGATCGCCGCACGGGTCGGGCACGGGTCGGGTACCGGTCGGCGCCCGCGTTCACCAGGGCCTTCACCCGGTCGCGGGGGATGACACCGGGGCGGTACCGGGCGGGTGGGGCGCGATAGCGGACGGGGCGGCGGCGACCCGCGCAGCGAGCCGCCCGGCGTCCGCTCAGCGCTTCCCGTACCGGCTCACGACCACCCCGCCGGGCACCGTGCGCGTCTCCAGCAGCTCCAGGGGCGCCCGACCGTCGAGCGCGGGGAAGAACGGGTCGCCCCCGCCCAGCAGGACCGGGTGGGTGACGATCTCGTACTCGTCCACCAGCCCCGCCCGCATCGCCGCACCGCCCAGCCTCGCGCCGCCGACCCGCATCGGACCGCCGTCGCCCGCCTTGAGCCGGGTGATCTCGGCGACCGCGTCCCCGGTGACCACGCGGGTGTTCCAGTCGACGTCGAGTGCCGTGGACGTGAACACCACCTTCGGCGTGTCCCGCCAGTTCCGCGCGAACGCCACCTCCGCCGCGTTCGCGCCGGGCAACCGGTCGGCGGTCGGCCAGTGGGAGCTCATCGCCTCCCACAGCCCGCGCCCGTACAGGAACAGCCCGACCGCCCGCTCCCGCTCCGACCACCACTCGAACAGCTCGTCGCTCGGCGAGCTCCACCCCAGGTCGCCGTCCGGCGCCGCGACGTACCCGTCCACGCTCAGGTTCATCCCGAAGATCAGCTTGCGCATGGCCGCCATCCTGCCGTCATCCGCCCCCGACGTCGTCTCCGCGCGCCCACCAGGCCCACCACCACCGGCGCGGGGTCAGTCGACCGCGTGCCACGGCGGGTGGCGCACGGCGGGTGGCGTGCCAGGCCGGAGCCGCTGCTGCCGACCACGTGCTCAGCCGCCTGCCTCGTCTGGCGTCGCGAACCCCTCGGCCGAAGTGCTCCTCGGCCCACGCCGCCGGGACGTGCGCCGAGTCGAACCGCGGTCCGGGGTCTTGCGCGCGGGTCCGCAGGGCCGCGATCAGCGCGTCGTCGTCCTCGGCGGGGTGCGGTTCGGGCAGGGGTGTTGGGAGTGGCACATCGGGAGCCCGGTCAACGGGCCCGACACGGGCGGGGCTCATGCTGGGGGTGACCGCGTGTCCTCCGTGGACGGTCACGGAGCGCGGGAGCAGTGCGAAGAGGCTGTGACGTGACGACATCCGCAGTGACCATCCGCCCGTGCGCCGGGGACGACCTGGCCGCCGTGGCCGCCATCTACGCCCACTACGTCGAGCACGGCGTGGCGACGTTCGACGAGGTGGCGCCGAGCGAGGAGGACTGGGCGGGCAAGCGCGCGGACATCGCCGCGCGCGGGTTGCCGTTCCTGGTGGCCGAGCTGGACGGGGTGGTGTCCGGGTTCGCGTACGCGGCGCCGTGGCGGTGGAAGCGGGCGTACCGGCACACCGCCGAGGACACGATCTACCTCGCGCCGGGGGCCACCGGGCACGGGCTGGGCAAGGCGTTGCTGGGGTCGGTGGTCGAGGCGGCTCGGGAGGCCGGGATCCGGCAGCTCATCGCGGTGATCGCGGACAGCGGGGACGGGTCGTCGGCGGCGCTGCACCGGAGGTTCGGCTTCCACGAGGCCGGGGTGCTGCGGGAGGTGGGGCACAAGCACGGGCGGTGGATCGACACGGCGCTGTGGCAGCTGTCGCTGTAGACGCACTTGACACGAAGTGCCCACTTTGTAAAGTGGGGGCATGACGGTCACCGACGAGCGGACCCGCGTCATCCTGGACGCGGCGATCGGGTTGTTCCTGCGCTACGGCTACCGCAAGACGGCGATGGACGACGTCGCCAAGGCCGCCGGGTTGTCCCGGCAGGGGCTCTACCTGCACTACCGGGCCAAGGACGTGCTGTTCGCCGCCGTGCTGGAGCGCATGGTCGGGCAGGTGCGCGAGGCGGCGCTGGCGGAGCTGGGGCGGGTGGACGCGCCGCTGGAGCGGCGGGTCGCCTCGGCGCTGGAGGCGCTGCACGGCGAGGCCGCGACGGCGAGCAGCGCCAGCGTGGGCGAGCTGCTGCGGGCCGCCGCCGAGGTGGGCGGGCCGCTGCTGGCGCGGTTGCACGACGACGTCGTGGCGGCGCTGGTGGACGTGCTGGAGACCTCCGGGGTGGCCGGGGCGTGGCGGCCCGGCGGGGTCGGGGCGGAGGAGCTGGCCGAGCACCTGTACCTGGTGTCGTCGGCGGTCAAGCAGCTCGACGCGCCCGTGGACGTGCAGCTGGCGCGGCTGCGCGTCGCCGTCCGGATCGTGCTGCGCGGCTCCGACGCCGACGGGAGGGCCTGACGTGCGGGTCGTGGCGCTGGCCGCGCACGAGGCCGGTGGTCCGCTGCGCCCGCTGGTGCGCGAGGTGGGACCGCCGGGGCCGGACGAGGTGGACGTGCGGGTGACGCACTGCGGGATCTGCCACACCGACGTCGGCGTGATCGACGACGAGTGGGGTGTCGGACGGTTCCCGGTGGTCGCCGGGCACGAGGCGGTCGGCGTGGTGGTCGCGGTGGGCGCGAACGCGCGGCTGGAGGTCGGGGCGCGGGTGGGCGTCGGGGCGATCGCCGGGTCGTGCGGGCACTGCGCGCGCTGCCTGGGCGGGCGGCAGAACCTGTGCGCGGCGCGGGACGACGTGGTGCTGCGCGGCGACGGCGGGGCGTTCGCCGACCACCTGCGCGCCTCCGACTGGCGGCACGTCCACCCGCTGCCCGACGCGCTGCCGTCCGCCGAGGCCGCGCCGCTGCTGTGCGCGGGCACGACGGTGTTCGGGCCGCTGCTCGCCAACGGGGTCCGGCCGACCGACCGGGTGGCGGTCGTCGGCGTGGGCGGGCTCGGGCACCTGGCCTTGCAGTTCCTGGCCAGGTGGGGGTGCGCGGTGACGGCGGTGTCGACGACGCGGGCGAAGGAGGCCGAGGCGCGGGCGTTCGGCGCGACCGACTTCCGGACCCCGGAGGAGCTGGTGGAGGGGTCGTTCGACTTCGTGCTGTCGACCGTCCCGGCGGACCTGCCGTGGGACGACTACCTGGCGGCGCTGCGACCGGGCGGGACGTTGTGCGTGGTGGGCGTGCCCGCGTCGGCGATCGCGGTGAGCCCGATGAGCCTGCTGCCGCACGCGAAGCGGCTCGTGGGCGGGGTCCCGGCGAGTCCGGAGGAGAACCGGCTGATGCTGGACTTCGCGGCGCGGCACGGCATCCGGGCGGCGGTGGAGGTGTTCCCGGTGGGCGAGGTGGAGCGGGCGCTGGAGCTGGTGCGCGGGGGCGGGGCGCGGTACCGGGCGGTGCTGGAGTTCTGACGGGGCAGGACGACTGCCCCCGGCCTGCCCCGCCGGGCCTGGCCTCGGGGGCGGGGCGGGCCGGACGATGCGGGCGAGGGGACGTCGACCGGGGAGGTCTCGATGCACGCCCGCGAAGAGCCGAGCGCAGCCCGCGCGCGCACCGCGCCGCAGGCGCGGACCCAGGCCCAGCCCCAGGCGCGGCCCCAGCCCCCGGCGCCGGTCCCGACGCCGGGCGGACCCGCTCCGGAAGGGCTGCTGGCGTTGCAGCGGCAGATCGGCAACGCGGCCGTGTCGCGGCTGGTGGAGTCCGGGGAACCGGTGGTGCAGCGGAAGGTCGGGTTCGAGTTCGAGGACTCCCAGTGGCGGCCGTGGCGCAGGGTCAGGCGCAACGAGGGCATCCTCAGCAACGCCCGCAACCAGCTGGGCGGCGTCGACCAGGTCCACCCCGCCGAGCGCAAGGCGGTGCTGCACCGGGGCCGCGGCTACGAGCTGGAGGCCGACGACACCCCCGGCCCGAACCACAGCAACATCGAGTTCGTCACCAAGCCCTTCGAGGAGGACGCGACGGGCGTGGCCGAGCTGCAGGACACCATCGCGGACATGACCACCGTGCTCACCAGGCTGGACGGGTTCGTGGGCAGGCCGGGCCCCGGCCAGGGCGCCCCGCCGTTCCCGCTGGGCAAGGCCGACAAGGCCAACTACGTCCGCGACCCCGAGCACCGGCTCAGCGGGTCGGGCGGTCTGGCGGCCAGGAACCTGCTGCTCTCCGGTGGCGTGAAGGACGGGGCGTTCAAGATGCAGGCCACCTCCGGGGTCCCGCTGGCGAACCTGCCCGCCGTGATGGAGCGCCTCGGCAAGGACGTGCCCGGCGAGACGGCGCGGCAGAGCGCGGACCGCGCCCCCGAGCGCAGGCTCGTCGTGCAGGACCCCGCCGCGCCCAACGAGCCCATGGAGGTCCAGGGCAGCGCGCCGACGCTGGCCAGGCGGGTCGTCACGGCGCTCCAGCAGGACGCGGCGCTCGGCCCGCGCCTGACCGGCGACACCACCAAGCTGACCGGCTTCCTCGCCTCGGTGCTGCTGACCCTGAAGCTGCTCAGGCGCCCCGGCGGTCGCACCGCGCCGGTGAAGTACCGGCTGACCCTGCTGCCGCGCAACAGCTACGCGCACATGTTCGCCGACCTGCCCGGCGAGCAGGCGAACGCGCTGCGCGAGCACGCGGGCCTGCTCGTGGACGCCGTGGTGGCGGTGTCGAACGCGCGCCCGATGATCCGCGGCGACTGGGACGCCAACCTGACGGCGGGCAGCGCCCTGATCGCGCCGACGCCCGGCCCGCTCGCCAGGCAGGCGGACGGCCAGGTCGCGCACGACCCGCCCACCCGGAGGAACGAGGCGCTGGCGCGGGTGGGCATCGGGACGTGGCTGGTGGGCGTCACCAACGGCACCGACCTGCTCACCCCGGCGGTGCTGCAGCGCTGGCTGAACGGGCAGGTCGACGCCGACGTGCGGGAGGACGCGGCGGGGGCGATGGAGAGCTTCGGCACGGCCCAGGAGCTGGACGGGCGCGCGGACGGCACGACGCTGGCGCTGTTCGAGCACCGGGGCATCGCGCCGGACGGCGCGGGGGCCGACCTGCCGCTGGCGCGGGCGGGCGCGAACGCGGTGGACATCCTGCGCTTCTTCGCCCGGCTGCGGGCGGAGGGCTGAGCCCGCCGGTCAGCCCGGCTCGTTGGCCGCGATCACCACCTCGGCGGCGGTGCTCCAGCCGAGGGCGGTGTAGAGGGCGTGGCCGTCCGGGGTCGCCATCAGGACGCCTCGGGTCGCGCCCCTGGTGACGGCCTCGGCGGACAGCAGGGCCATCACGGCGCTGCCCAGGCCCTTGCGGCGGTGCCGCGGGGCGGTCTCGACGCGGTCGAAGACGGCGTCGCCGTCGACCAGGGCGGCTTGGCCGCTCGCGGCGGCGGTGGTGGTGGCGGCGGTGGCGGCGGTGTCGGGGTGGCGCAGTTCGACCCTGAGCACGGCGGCGTCGGTGACGGTCACCAGCGGGTGGTAGCCGGGTGGCAGGAGCGGGGCCGGGTGGTCGGCCAGCGGCCTGGTCATCAGGTGCTCGCGGGTCGGGCGGACGTGCAGGCCCGCCTCCGCCAGGGTGCGCGCGGCCTCGGTCGGGTGGTCGGTGGGGACGGTCAGCCAGGTGGGCTCGTCGGCCGCGGCCACCTCGGCGGCCAGCTCCGGGGACAGGCGCAGCGCGATCAGCTCGCGGTGGCGGCCGGGCAGGCCGAGGAGGACGCGCAGCGCGCCGCGCTCCTCGGGCTGCCGCGTCCAGCCCCGGCAGGCGCTCCAGCCCCGCTCCCAGCGGCGGATCAAGTCGTCGGGCACGGCGGCCAGCCTAGGCCAGGACCGCGCTCAGCCGGGGTCGCGGATCGCCATCAGGACCACGTCCGACGCCGGCCGCTCCACCAGCCGCACCGCCTCGCCGCCCTCCGCCGCCTCCCCCCACCACGTCCAGGTCGGCGCTGCTTCCGCAGAGCATCCGCAGGCCCGCGCGCACCAGGTGCTGGTCGTCCACCAGCAGCACCCGGATCACCGCGCGCCCCCGGTCGGGATGACGACCTCCAGCGCCCAGCCCGACCCCCGCCCACCCGCCCGCGCTGATGCTCCCGCCCAGCAGTTCCACCCGCTCCCGCATCCCCACCAGGCCGAAGCCGGGGTTGTGCGGCGGGCGGGGCGCGGGCCCGTCGTCGGCCACCACGATCCGCACCTCCTCCTCCCCGACCGCCACCCGCACCCGCGCGCGGGGGCGTGGACCGGCGTGCTTGACCACGTTCGTCAGCCCTTCCTGCACCACGCGCAGCACCGAGATCCGGCGGATCGAGTCGAGCCCGGCGACCGCCCCGTCCACCTCCGCCTCCACGACGGCCCCCGCGGCGCGCGTGCGGTCCACAGCCGCCTGGAGCGCCGTGGTCAGCCCGGCCTCCCCCACCACCACGCCGGTCCCGTCCTGCCCCGCGGCGGGGTCGCGCAGGACCGCCATCAACCGCTTCAGGTCGGTCAGCGCGGCCCGGCCGGTGCCGTGCGCCTGGTCCAGGGCCCGGTCGACGCCGGGGTGCGCGCCGCCCAGCGCGTGGCGCGCCGCCCCCACCTGCACGGTGATCGACGCCAGGTGGTGCGCCACCAGGTCGTGCAGCTCGCGCGCGATGGCCGTGCGCTCGGCCAGCCGCGCGTGCCGCACCGCGTCGTCCCTGCCGCGCTCGGCCTCCCGCGCGTGCCGCACCGAGCGCACGTGCCACCCCAGCAGCACCGGCGGGCCCGTGGTCAGCACCAGCGAGGAGGTCGACAGGAGCGGGTCGTAGTGCGGCGCGTAGATCGCCACCTGCGCCGCCGCGAACGCCGCCGCCGCGCTCCAGCACGGCCAGCCGTCGCGGCGCGCCCACAGCTGGGCCAACGAGATCGTGGTGAGGATGACCAGCACCGGGGACGCCACGTCCGCGCCCACGAGCTCGGCGGCGAGCAGCAGCACCGGGTTCAGCAGCGCGGCGGTGAGCGGGAACCGCCCGGCCGTCCCGGTGAGCGCGGCGGCGCCCAGGCCGAGGGACCGGTCGGCCGGGCCGGTGGGCGCGGGGCCGTGCAGCACCGCCAGGAACGCGGCCGTGAGGGGCAGCGGCAGCACCCGCAGCAGGAGCGGCGTCGTGCGCCAACCCCGGGGAGCGCGCCCGCGAACCGCCTCCGTCGCGGGGCGGAGGGCCCTCCCCCCGGAGGCGGGGACGACCGGCCGCCAGGGGGAGGCGGGCGGGCGGCGCGGGCGGCCACGGTGGAGCGCATGATCACTCGTCATCCGCACTGGGCGGTCGCGGCCTCGGTCGCCGCGTCGCTCGTCCTCGTCCCGCCCGCGAGCGGGAACCCCGCGCCTCGGTGGGAGCCCTGCGCCGGGAACCCGGCGGCCGAGTGCGCCGCCGTCCCCGTCCCGGTCGACTGGGCCGATCCCGGCGGGGAGCGGTTCGACCTGGCCGTGGCCCGCCGCCCCGCCCGTTTCGACGTCGTCAGCTTCGACCCGCGCGGCGTGCGGCGCAGCAACCCCGTGCTGTGCTCCCCGGAGCTGGTCGCCGCGCTGGACCGGCCGACGCCGTCGGACCAGCGGGAGTTCGACGCGCTGCGGGCCGCGGCCCTGTTCGACCGCGCCGAGCGGGGCGGGCTGCCCGACCCGGACGACCCGGCCCGCCCGCTCGACCCGGCCGGGCCGACCTACCGGCCGGTGTCCCCGCTGACCCGGCCGGACCTGCCGGAGGCCGCCGACCGGATCGCCCGGTTCGACGCTCCCGCCCAGCAGGCCGCCCAGGCCGCCCAGGTCGCCCCGGCCGCGGCGCAGGCCCCGGTCCCGCTGCCGATCTACCTCCAGTGCGCCGACAACCGCAACGACGCGTCGACCTTCGCCCGCGCGGAGGCGCTGCGCGCCGCCTCCCGCGCCGTGGCGCCGGACGTGCGGCAGTCCGCCTACGACCTGGCCGACCTGTGCGTGAACCCGCCGGTCCCCGCGACGAACCCACAGCGCCCGCTGGAGGCCGGGGACGCGCCGCCGGTCCTGCTGCTGAACTCGCGCCACGCCCCGTCGACGCCGCACGGGGGCGCGCGGCACGTGGCGGACCAGCTGCCCGGTTCGGTCCTGGTGACCCACGAGGGCCTCGGGCACGGGGTGGCGACCAGGACGCCCTGCGCGGTCGACCTGGTGCACCGCTACCTCGCCGAACGCGTTCTGCCGCAACGGGGCGCGCACTGCCCGGCGGGTTGACCGCTATCCGGTGATCTTCGCGCCCAGCACCACGCGCACCTCGTCCCCCCTGGGTCCCGGACGTCACCGCCGCACCCCGGCGCGGCGACGTTCCCCGGAGGACCGGAGCGCTTGAGAAGCCTTGCCGCACAACGACTTCCCCTCCCCCGGAAGCGGGTGGCCACCCACCGCACCGGACCGTCACCGGCCGCGACCGGGTCGCCGCGAACGGCCGCCCGCGCCAATCCACCGGACAGGGGGATGGCGTCCGCTCGGAGCAGTGTGGTCTGCTCCCCCTTCGGCGTGCCCCGGCGCGGTTCCCGGTCGTGGTCGGGGGTGGAGGGAGGGTCCGGTGTCGTTGGGCTTGGTCGACCACGTGATGGTCTCCCTGGTGCACGGCGTGCCGCCGGAGCGGTTGCTCGCCGGGTGGGGCGCGGACGCCGTCACCGGGCCGCAGCTGACGCGCGGGCGGTGGTGGGACTGGGCCGGGCGGGGCGCGTCCGGGGCGCGGGCCCGGCTCGGCGTGCAGCGGGTGGTGGCGGGCGGGCCGAAGCGGTGCCTGCTGGTGTGGGAGACCTGGACCGGGGAGGGGTTGCGCCCGCAGGTGGCGCGAGCGGTGACGGCCGGTGGCGGGCGGATGCTCGCGGTCGGCGGCACGCCGCTGCAGGCGCGGGTGCTGTACGCCGGTGACGGCCGGGTGCTGGCCGAGGCGTCCGCGCTGGGCGGGTTGCGCGACGAGGACCCGGAGCGCCTGCTGTCCCGCGCGCTGGTCTCGGCGGGGATCGACCTGGAGGGGTTCGCGAGCGGTGGCGCGCTGGAGCTGGCGCTGCGGATGAGCGGGGTGGACCTGGACGCGCAGGACCCGCGAGCCCTGCTGACCTGCGCGGAGGTCACCACCCGGCCGCGCGCGGGGGTCGAGGTGCCCGCGCCCGGCCTGTTCGACGTGCCCGTGGTGGCCCCGCGCCCCGGCTTCGACGGCCCGGTGCGGGACGGGGTGTTCCCCGGCGGCGGCGTGACCGGCCACCTGCTCTGAGCCGTTCCGGCCCCCGGCGCCACCCGAGCCACCCCGCCCCCAGTCACCCCGCCACCCCGCCCCCAGCCACCCAGCGCCATGGGTAGGAACCGGCGGGAGTGGTTGTCCCGCACCGGCGCGTCCAGGCTCGACCCTGTCAGGTCACCCGACCTCAGGGCGGAGCACGTGGAGCAGAACGAGATCACCTTGGGCGACGTCACCGTCACCCGCGTCATGGAGTTCCACGGCCCGGTGGGGCTCGGTCCGGGGCAGTTCTTCCCGGACAGCCCCGCCGGGTCGTGGGACGGGAACCGCGACTGGCTGGCGCCCGACTTCTGGGACCCGGCCGCGGACGAGTGCCGCTCGGCGGTCCAGAGCTGGCTGCTGCGCAGCGAGGGCCGCACGGTCCTGGTCGACACCGGCGTGGGCGACGACAAGGACCGGCCCTACTCGCCGGTGTGGAGCCGCAGGCGGAGCGACTACCTCGCGAACCTCGCCGCCGCCGGGGTGCGGCCCGAGGACGTGGACGTCGTGGTCAACACGCACCTGCACGTGGACCACGTCGGCTGGAACACCCGGCTCGACGGGCGCGAGTGGGCGCCGACGTTCCCGAACGCCGAGTACCTGGTGACGTGGCAGGACTTCGAGTTCTGGGACCCGGCCAACGGGCACCGGTCCGTGCTGGGGCGCGGCAACCAGAACGTGTTCGAGGACAGCGTGCGGCCGGTGCGCGAGGCCGGGCTGGTGCGGTTGTGGGACGGGTCGCACCGGATCGACGCGAACCTGCGGCTGGAGCCGGCCCCCGGTCACACGCCCGGCTCGTCCGCGCTCGTCCTGGAGTCCGGGGGCGAGCGGGCGCTGTTCGTCGGGGACCTGGTGCACACCCCGCTGCAGGTCGTGGAGCCGGACACCAACTCCTGCTTCTGCGAGGACCCGGCCGGGTCGCGGGCCACCCGGCGCAGGCTGCTCGGGGTGGCCGCCGAGACCGGCGCGCTGGTGTTCCCGGCGCACTTCGGCGGGCACGGCGCACTGGAGGTCGAGCGCGACGGGTCGCGGTTCGCGGTCAAGCGGTGGTCGCCGTTCGAGCGGATCTCCTGACGTGCCGAGCGATCCCGGAGGGGAAGCACCCGTGACCCGGAGCCCAGCGCCGGTCGTCCGCACCCCGGCGGGCGCCGTGCGCGGTGTCCGCGACGGCTCCGGCGAGCTGTACCGCGCCATCCCGTACGCGGCGGCCCCCGTCGGGGCGGGCCGCTTCGCCGCGCCTGCGCCGCACCCCGGCTGGTCCGGCACGCGCGACGGCGCCCGCCCCTCCCCCACCGCGCCCCAACCGGTCCGCGACTTCGGCGCGCTCGACATGACGCCCTACTTCGGGCCGGGCTGGGTGCGCGGCGAGGAGTACCTGACCGTCGACGTGCGCACGCCCGCCGCCGACGACGGCGCGCGGCCGGTGATGGTGTTCGTGCACGGCGGCGGGTTCGTCACCGGGTCGACGCGGGCCGCGCTGTACGAC
Source organism: Actinosynnema mirum DSM 43827 (assembly GCF_000023245.1). Lineage (GTDB taxonomy): Bacteria > Actinomycetota > Actinomycetes > Mycobacteriales > Pseudonocardiaceae > Actinosynnema > Actinosynnema mirum. The sequence goes on along the minus strand of NC_013093.1, from coordinate 3,927,376 downwards.
GGGCACGCGTTCGCCCGCGACGGCGTGGTCCTGGTGACGGTGAACTACCGCCTCGGCGTGCCCGGATTCCTGGACCTGGCCGGGGCCCCGCGCAACCGGGGGCTGCTGGACGTGCTCGCCGCGCTCGGCTGGGTGCGCTCGGCCATCGCGGCGTTCGGCGGTGATCCGGGCGACGTGACGGTGTTCGGCCAGTCCGCGGGCGCCACGCTGGTCGGCGCGCTGCTCGCGACGCCCCTGGCCGCCGGGTTGTTCCGGCGGGCGGTCGTGCAGAGCGGCAGCGGGACCGGCGCGTTCACCCCGGAGCAGGCGGGACGGGTCACCGCCGCCGCGTCTGCCGCGCTGGGGGTGGCGGCGACCGCCGAGGCGTTCGGGGCGGTCCCGGACGAGCGGTTCCTGGCGGTGCTGCCCGCGCTGGCCGGGCTCGACCTGCGCACGGGCACAGCCGCCGACCCGCTGGCCGGGTTGAGCCCGTTCAGCCTGGTGCTGGACGCGCAGCCCGCCGACGCCCTCGCGGACGGCCCGGCCCGCGACGTGGACCTGCTGATCGGCTCGAACACCGAGGAGGGGCGGCTGTACGTGGTGCCGCAAGGGAAGCCGGAGGAGGGGGCGGAGGCGCTCGGGGACGTGCTGTTCGGCTCCGGGACGGACCGCTTGGCGCTGGCGCACGCGCGGATCTCGGGCGGGCGCACGCACGTCTACTCCTTCGCGCACCGGTCGACGGCGCTGGGCGGGCGGCTCGGGGCGGCGCACACCGTGGAGCTGCCGTTCGTGTTCGACGTCGCGGACGAGCCGTGGCTGCACGGCGCGACCGGGCTGCTCGGCCCCGACCCCGCCCCCGCCGGGCTGGCCGCGCGCGTGCACGGGGCCTGGGTGGCGTTCGCGGGCACCGGGTCACCGGGGTGGGCGGCCTACTCCGCCGAGCACCCGGTGGTGGAGGTGTTCGGCTGAGCCCTGCCGGGCACGGTCGGTGACGGCCACACCCTCAGGTGAACTGCGCCGCACGACGATTGGGTGGCGGTCCACTCGGGAATCCCGATAGCGTCGCACCATCGACTACCTGGAGGGTGACATGATCGGGTTCATCGTCGCCGGCCTGATCATCGGCGCGCTCGCCCGACTGATCAAGCCCGGCAAGCAGAACCTCAGCGTGATCGCGACGCTGCTGCTCGGGCTCGTGGGCTCCGTCATCGGCGGCACGATCGCGAACGTGCTCGGCACCGGTGACGTCTTCGAGCTGAACGTCCTCGGCTTCATCGTCGCCGTGATCGCCTCCGTGCTGCTCATCGGCGTCGCCGAGGGCCTGTCGGGCAACCGCCGCTCCAGCGTCCGGTAACAACGCGCGACCACTTCGAGGCCCCTGCACCCGGTGGTGCGGGGGCCTCGCGCGGTGGGCGACTACTCACCGGGGTCGGGCGCGACGCCGGTGGCCGCGGCGGTGGCCCGCCACAGCTCGGCGGCGAGCCTCGGGTCGCGGGCGGTGGCCGAGCGCTTCGCGGGCCCGGCCGGTCCCCTGGCGCCGAACAACCGGGTGGGTCCGAGGTAGTCCCCGCCGCCGACCGGCCCGGTGGCGGCGAGCAGCTGGGGCAGGATGCCGTCGGTGACCGGCTGGGACAGGTAGCGCTCGGGCAGCGCGTACAGCCGGGTCTTCCAGGTGCCGCCGCGCGCGAGGGCGTTGGCGAGCAGTTGCGAGGTGGTCAGGCCGGGGTGGGCGGCGACCGACAGCACCGGGTCGTCGGCGCGGCGCAACCGCCGGTCCAGCTCGGCGGCGAACAGCAGGTTCGCGAGCTTGGACGCCCCGTAGGCGCGGGTGGGCGAGTAGCTCCGCCGCTCCCAGTGCAGGTCGGCGGGGTCGAGCCCGCCGGTGCGGTGCCCGAGGCTGGACGTGGTCACCACCCTGGCGGGCCGCTCCGGGGTCCCGGCGGCGCGCAGGGCGGGCATCAGCAGCCAGGTCAGCGCGGCGGGCCCGAGGTGGTTGGTGCCGATCTGGAGCTCGAACCCGTCGCGGGTGAGCTGGCGGGGCCCGAGCGAGACGGCGGCGTTGTTGACGAGCACGTCGACCCGGTCGCCCGCGCGCTCCCGGATGTCGGCGGCGGCGGCGCGCACGGACGCGAGGTCGGCCAGGTCGAGCCGGACGGTCTCGGCGGAACCGGCGCCGGTGATCCCGTCGCGCACCCAGGCGAGGGCGGACGCGCCGCGCTCGGGGTCGCGGACGGTCATCAGGACGCGGGCGCCCGCGCGGGCCAGCGCGCCGGAGAGCGCGAGTCCGAGACCGGAGGTGGTCCCGGTGACGACGACGGTGCGGCCCGCGAGGTCGGGGACGGGCTGGCGCGGTGGTGCCATGGGGACGCGGTCTCCTGTTCGGTGGCGGTGGAGGACGGCGCGACCGGCGCCCGTCGACGTCCACACTCCCCCACTGGGATGACAGTGTCAACCGAAGTGGTCCGCCGAGCCGCTCACCGCCACCGCGAGTGCTTGACCGTTCAACCTCCCGGCAGTAGTTTCCGGAACGGATCGGTCCCCTGCGCACGGGAGGAACCCCATGCGATTAAAGGCTTTCGCCCTCGCCGCGTCCGCCGTCGGCCTGCTGCTCACCGCCCCGGCCGTCACCGCGGACCCCGGTGACCCGAACGAGGCGTGGCCTCCGGGGAACTGCCCGCGCGGCTCGTTCTGCGCCTGGCCGCACTGGGCCCACCCCGAGCCCGCCCCCGTCGAAGCGCCGTCGCTGGTCAGCGCGGGCGCGTGGACCGGGAGCGCGCTGACCTCGACGTACTACAACCACACGTCCGGCAGCGTGGACGTGGACTACACCTTCACCTGGCCCGGCGGAACGCCGACCGCCGCCAGCGTGTGCGCGAACCCCGGCGGCAACATCTTCTACCTCCAGGTGGTCGTCACCGCGCTGCGACCGCGCGCGGGGGCCTGCTAGCGACCGGCCGAGCGCGCCTCCGAACCGGTCGGCCAGCGCCCGCCCGCCGGACAGCGGCGCCACGACCACGAGCGTCCCGTCGGGGTCCCGCGCCAGCTCCACGGTGCGGGACGGGGCGGCCTGACGGGGCGGCACGCGCTTGCCCCACCGCCGGCCGAAGTACTGGGCGACGGTGTAGCCGGAGGACGGCCCGGTCTCCAGCGCGGCGCCGAAGGTGACGCCGAAGAACGCGTAGGTGGGCCAGTCCTCGGCCCCGGCGGGCCCGAACTCCACCGCCTGGGCGTCGAGGTCGCGCCACGACGGGTCGAGCTGCACCAGGGCCACGACGAACACCACGAGCGCGAGCCCGGCCAGGCCGAAGACCCGTTCCACGGTCTCGAACCTGACCCGCCACAGCACCACCCGGACGACGAACGCGGCCACCGGGACCCACAGCAGGTGGTGCACGCTGGTGACCATCTCGGCGTAGACGCAGATCCCGACCACGCCCACCACCACGACCCAGCCCAGCCCCATGCCGAACCGGGCCCCGGTCTCGGCGTTGGCCACCAGGTCGCCGATGTCGACGAACCCGCCGATGGCGGTGAGGATGCCGAGAGTGACGGCGAGGACCTTCTTCACGCGCCGCTCCCCTGCCTGTCGAGTGCCGATCGCCGGATAGCACTCCCCCGGCGGGGAGGGGGAAACCGGTCGCTCGGCGGTTCAGGGGGCACCCGTCCCGGCCGGGGCGCGCCAGCGGGAATACCCGCGCCACGCAGGGCGTTCGCCGCTGGCGTGCACATCGTCGACCGCGGCAGCGGCACCCCGCTCGTCCTGCTCCACGGGTTCGAGGTCGATCACCGCGACCTCCTGCCGCTCGACCCCGTGATCGCCGGGGTGGGTGGTTGGCGGCGGATCTACGTCGACCTGCCCGGCATGGGGCGGTCCCCCGGTGACGGGGTCGCGAGCGCCCGCGACGTGCTGCGCGTGGTCGCGGGCGGGCTGGACGAGCTGCTCGGCGGGGAGCCGTTCGCGGTGCTCGGGAGTTCGTTCGGCGGGCTGCTCGCCCGGCGGCTCGCGCACGACGCCCGTGACCGGGTGCTCGGGTTGGCGACGCTCGTCGGCGTCGTGGTCTCCGAGCACGCCCAGCGCCGCGTGCCGCCGCGCACCGTCCTGCACGAGGACCCGGCCGTGCTGGCCGCCCTCGGCGAGGCGGCGGCGGACTACGCCGACCAGGCCGTCGAGCACAGCCACCACAGCGCCCAGGCGTTCCTCGACCACACCCGGCCGGGCCTGCTCGCCGCCGACCGGGCGGCCGTCACCCGCATCGCCGCCGACTACGGCCTCGGCGAACCCCCGGAGCGCACGTCCCCCGAGCCGTTCACCGCGCCCGCGCTGTTCCTGACCGGCAGGCAGGACCACGTGGTCGGCTACGCGGACGCCTGGGCCACGCTGGAGCACTACCCGCGCGCGAGCTTCGCGGCGCTGGACGGGGCCGGGCACAACGCCCTGTTCGAACGGCCCGGTCTGGCGACGGCGCTGGTGGTGGACTGGTTGGAGCGGGTGCGTGCGGAGCTGACGCGGGCCGGGTGACCGGCACGAGCGGGGTGGCCGGCGCGGGCGGGGTGGCCCGTTCCGGTGAACCGGCGGGCGCGCGGTCAACCACCGGTCCCGCCGCTCGCCTTGTCCGGTGTTCGGGGTGATCAACGCCCCGACGGCGCGCAGTGGGATTACGCGTCCACCACCGAGGCGCGGCGGTCGATCGAGGTGACCGCGGCGGGTGTCACCGGGGTCGGCTCCGGGGTGCGGGGAGGCCAGGTCACCGGGCAGGTGTGGGACGACGCGAACGCGGACAACCACGCGCACGTCCGCCGCTCCCCGGACCGCCTGGCCCCGGAGCCGGGCTCGCGGATCAGGATCAGCGCCACGGTGACGGCGCCGTTCTCGGGCGCGGTCACGGCTGACCTGCACTACTCGTCCTTCCTGGTCGACGAGGGCTCGCCCAGGGCCTCCCCGCCGCTGAGCGCTTCCTGACCACCACGACGGCGGGTGGCGTCCACCGCGGACGCCACCCGCCGTCGCGCGTCCGTCAGCCCGCGATACCGGGGTCCCAGGGGTTCTGCCCGCCCTCCGGGTTCGACCACCAGCCGTCCCGGCAGACCCGCCCCTCGGGGTCCGCGTCGCCCTCGGTGTAGTCCCCGTAGCCCTTGGTCTCGCCGTTGGGTCCGGGGAAGAGCGACGTGTAGTAGTACCGGCACCCCTCGTCCTGCGCCGAGGCCGTTCCGGCGAGGGCCGGGGGCGCCACCGCGAGCGCCGCGGCGAGGACAAGGCCGCTCAGGAGCTCTTCGCGCACGACATCCACCTCCGTGGTCGTCTTCGTCGTGACCGCGGGGTTGCCCCCGGCCGACCGGGAATGCCTCGCGCCCCCGGTCTCACCCGGACGAGCGACCACGCACCGCGCGCGGGACCACCCTGCCGGGTGGCCACGGCGGTTCGGTCCCCGTCCCCGCGCACCGCCCGCGCAGCCGTAGGCTCAGGCGCTGTGGAGGCAACGCAGCACCGGACCGGCCACCGCGCGGGGATCGTCGAGCTGCACCAGGTGCCCCGCCTCCGGCACGACGCGGTGCACGCCGCCAGGGGAGAGCGACGCCATCGAGCCATGAGCCGCGAGGACGCGCGACGCCGACCCCGGCCGTCCCAGCGTCCCCCCCGCCGTGAGCACCCACCACGGCACGTCCGGCAGCGGGTGCGCGCCGCGCAGCGCGTCCACCTCGGCGACCAGCTCGGGGTACCCGGCGAGCTCCTCCACCACGGCGACCCTGGCGGGCGGGCGCCCGGCCAGGCGGAGCAGCGGGCGGGCAGCGCGCGCCGCAGGCCCCGCGACGCCCAGGTGGAGCAGGGCTTTCGCGAGCGCGGCTCCGGCATCGGCGGGTCGGCCGATGCCCGGTGGCGCGAGGCTGGGGTCCACGAGCACCGCGCCGCGCACGCGCCCAGGGCGCAGCCGCGCGAACGCCTCCGCGTGCAGGCCGGCCAGCGAGTGCCCGACGAGCACGGCCGGGGCGCCGACGGCGTCGAGGACCGCGTCCAGCACGGCCACCTCCCGCCGCGCCGACGAGGGCTCGGGCGACGGCGTGCTCGTCCCGGTCCCCGGCCGGTCGAACCGCACCACCCGAGCGGAGGTCGCCAGCAGCCGGGTCACCGGGTCCCAGTCGGCGATCGCGCCCGCGAGACCGGACAGGAGCACGACCGGCGGCGCGCCCGCCGGTCCGTCCGCGACGAGGTGCAGGTCCGAGCCCACGACGGTGACCACGGGGCACAGCATGGCGGAAGGGCGGCGCGAGCGTGATCGAGGACAGGGCGTCGAGCCGGAGCGGTCGCCCCGCGCTCGACCGGCCGGGCGCGTGGCTGGTCGCGGCGGCGGTGCTGTACGCGTGCTGGCTGCTCGAACTGGTGCTGCCGACCGGGCTGTCCGTCGTGGACGGCTACGTGAGCGAGCTGCTCGCCGACGACCAGCCGCACCGGTGGCTGTTCCGCGCCACCGACTCGCTCGCCGCCTGCTGCGTGCTGCTCGCCGCGCGCCACCTGCGCGGGCGGTGGGCGGTCGCCGCCGTGCTCGTCTTCGCCCTCGCGACCCTCGCCGACACCGCGCTGCCGCTCGACTGCGCGCCCAGCACCGACCGGCTGTGCCGCGACCGGGAGGCCGCCGGCGCGGTGTCGCTCAGCCACCACCTGCACCAGGTGACCAGCGTGCTGACGTTCGTCGGCGCCCTCGCCGCCGCGGCGGTCCTGGAGCGGGGCACCCGGCTGCCCGGCGCCAGGGTGGTGCTGATCCTCCTCGCCGGGACCGGCGTGCTGTCGGCGGTCCTGGTCAACCAGCCCGGAGCCGGGCTGGTCCAGCGCGTCCAGCTGCTGACCGTCTCGGCCGGGCTGCTGCTCGGCGCGCGGGTGTCGTCCCGAGGGGCGGTCAGGCCGGGCGCCGGGCCGCCCCCGTGACCGCCGGGCAGTCCGCGTGCCCGGCGGCGTCACCGCCGAAGAACGTCGCCGGGTCGGCCTCGGCCAGCGGCAGGCCGGCGCGCAGGCGCTGCACCAGGTCCGGGTTCGCGATGTGCGGGCGGCCGAACGCGGCCAGGCCGATCAGGCCCTCGGCGACCAGGGCGGCTGCGGTGGTGAAGGTCAGGCCGCCTGCCAGGACCAGCGCGGTCCGGGTGGGCTCGGGGCGCAGGGCGGACAGCTCGGCGGACAGGGCGCGGTAGGTCTCCTCGGCGCGGTCGCCGGCGGGCATCGCGCCGACGGCGCCGAACGGGGACACGCGCACGCCCACGCGGTGCGCGCCCAGCCGCTCGACGACGGCGTCCACCACCTCCAGGGCGAACCGCAGCCGGTTCGCCGGGGTTCGGCCGCCGTGGCGGTCGGGGCGGTCGTTGACGCGGGAGTTGAGGAACTGCTCGAACAGGTGCTGGGTGGCCGCGTGCAGCTCCACGCCGCGGAAGCCGGCCGCGTCCGCGTCGGTGCGCAGGGCCCTGGGCGCGGAGGCGGGCACGCGGCCGGGGGCTCCGTCGGGCTGGAGGGAGACGTGCGAGGCCGGGCCGACGTGCCACAGCTGGGCGAACACCCGCTTGCCCCGGTCGCGGACCTCGCCGGTCACCCGCCGCCACCCGGCCACCTGCTCGTCGGTGTGCAGGCCGGGCGTGACCAGGTAGCCGGTGCCCTCGCGGGAGACCGGGGCGCCCTCGGTGACGATCAGGCCCGCGCCCGCGTCATCGGGGCCATGACGACGCGGTTGGGCAGCGCCGGTCCGCGCAGGTCGAAGAGGTCGAGCAGCACATCGGTCACGGGAGTCTCCGACTCCAGAAGCTGCACAAATGTATCTGACACAGAAGTAACAGGCACAAATGCACAGCTTCAAGCCCGGCGCGGGAACGCCAGGTCCCGCAGCAGCGCGCGGAACTCCGCCGCGTTCGGCCGCACCCCGAGCCCGGCGTACCGGAGGGCGTCGCCGTGCTCGGTCATCCGCGCGATCCGGCCGTCCACCACCTCGAAGCGGATCACGTAGTCGTTGCGGTACGGCTCGCCCGTGCGCGCGACGACCATGTCCCCCCTGGCGGCGAAGTGGGCCGCTCCCCCGCCCTCGGCCGCGTGCCACCGGTGATCGCGCCACACCAGCGGGTCGAACTTGGCGAAGATCCCCCCGGTGTAGGCCAGCACCTCGTCGCGCCCCTTCAGGTGCGCGACGCGGAAGCCCTTGGCACGCCGGGAGATCAGCTCCGCGATCCCGTCCGGAGTGCTCGCCCTCCCGGACTGGGCGAACAGCTGGCGCACGTCCGGCGCGAGGACGTCCGACACCGCGCCCAGGTCCTTGGCCTCCACGGCGTGGACGAAGCGCCGCGCGAGGTCGAGCGCCGTGCGCGCTCCGGCGGTCGGGGCTGGGCCGGTCAGGGCTGGACCGGTCGGGGCTGGGCCGGTCAAGGCCGGACAGGTCGGGTCGGGGGTGGGCCGGTCGGGTCGGGGGTGGTCAACTGCGCCTCCACTGGGGTCGGGGACGCCCGCCGCGGACGCCACCCAGCCCCTGGGGCACGCGCCACGCCCGAGGGACGGCGGGCGGCCCTGCCCTCGCCCGCCCCTCCCGCGAGGTCCTGACCGCGCCAGCGCGGGCGCTGCACGCCGAGCTGACGGCGACACGCCCTGAACGGGAGGTCTACGGGGCGACCCGCAGCCGGTCGACCAGGTCGAGCACGGCCCCGTGGAAGACCTCCGGCTCCAGGTCCGGGTGCGCCAGCGCGGTGAGCACGAGCCCCTGCAGCGTCGCCGCGACCGCCAGCCCCGCGGTGCGCCCGCCCACGCACGGGGCCAGGCGGTCGGCCAGGCGCTCGTGGTAGGCGTGGAACGTGGGCCGCAGCGCGGGGTCGTGGGCCGCCGCGACGATCATCTCCTGCACGGCCGCCGCCGCGTCCCGGTGCTCGGTCACCAGCGCCAGCACGTAGTCCGCCGCGAGCCCTGGCAGCTCGCTCGGCGGTCCGGTCGCCGCCGTCGCGGTGAGCCGGTCGTCCACCACCTGCAGCGCCCGCTCGAACATCGACCGGCGCAGGTCCTCGATCGAGGGGAAGTGGTAGGTCACCGACGCGAGCGAGACCGCGGCGGCGGCGGCGACGGCCCGGTGGGTCAGGCTGCCCGAACCGCCGGAGGCGACCAGCGAGACGGCGGCGTCGAGCAGGTCGGTGCGACGCTACGCGCCGCGGGCGCTCAAGGCGCGTCCGTCGTTCACCGCCCCAGCCTATGTCCGGACGTCCTCGCGCGGCGGGAGCCGTCGGGTGATCAGGTCGAACAGGTCGGTGAGCGGCTGCCCGACCTCGCGCCCGAACGGGGTGAGCCCGTAGGTGACCTGGGGCGGGGTGGTCGGCTCGACGCGCCGCCACACCAGGTCGTCCTCGACCAGCACGCGCAGGGTCTGCGAGAGCATCTTCTCGCTGATCCCCCGGACGCTGTCGCGCAGCTCGAAGAACCTGAGGTCGTTGCCGCGCAAGGAGATCAGCACCCAGATCCCCCACCGGCCGGTGACGTGGTCGACCACGTCCCGCGCCGGGCAGTCGGTGTGAAACACCTCATACCGGGCCGCTGGGCCACCCTGCGCGAACTGCGAGCCTCCCGCCACGTCCTGAACTTACCCCGAGGTACGTCCTTACCAAAAGTAAGTTGCCGCTCCTAGCGTCTGCGCCCGACGGGGAAGCACGCTGTGACAAGGAGTTCTCCATGATCGTGGTGACCGGCGCGACCGGCAATATCGGAACCCCGCTGGTGCGGGCGCTCACCGGCGCGGGCGAGCGGGTGACGGCGGTGTCGCGCCACCAGGCGCAGGCGCCCGACGGGGCGGTGCACGCGGTGGCCGACCTCGCGGACCCGGCGAGCCTGGCCCCGGTGCTGGCGGGGGCGGACTCGCTGTTCCTGCTGCTGTCCGGCGACCTGCACGCGCTGGGCGCCAACCCCGTCGACCTGGTCGGCCTGGCCGCGCGCAGCGGGGTGCGCAAGGTCGTCCTGCTCTCCACCCTCGGCGTGGTGACCAGGCCGTTCGGCAGGACGCGGATCGCGATGCGCGAGCTGGAGGACGCCGTGCGCGGCTCCGGCCTGGACTGGGCGGTCCTGCGGCCGGGCGGGTTCGCCTCCAACGCCCTGTGGTGGGCCGGGTCCGTGCGCGCGCAGCGGCTCGTGGTCGCCCCGTTCGGCGACGTCGGCGTGCCCGTGGTCGACCCGGCGGACATCGCCGAGGTCGCGGCGGCCTGCCTGCTGGACGAGCGGTGGAACGGGACGGCGCACGAGCTGACCGGCCCCGAGGTGATCACGCCCCGGCAGCAGGCGCAGGCCGTCGCCGACGCGCTCGGCGAGCCGGTGCGCTTCCACGAGCTGAGCCGCGCCGAGGCGAAGGAGGCCATGTCCCGGTCGATGCCGGGCGAGCTGGCCGACGACACGCTGGACATCCTCGGCTCCCCCAACGAGGCGGAGCTGCGGGTGAGCCCGGACGTGGAGCGCGTGCTCTCCCGCGCCCCGCGCGCGTTCGCCGAGTGGGCGTCCAGGAACGCCGCCGCGTTCCGCTGACGCCAGGTGGCCGGTGGGCGGCCGAAGGCGCGCCCGCCGGCCCGCGCGCCCGCGCCCCCGAGCGGGCCCCGGCGACCGTAGAGTGGCCGGGGCGGGCGGGTGAGAGGAGCGGGGCTTGTCGGGCAGCCGGGAGCAGGCCGATTCCAGCAGGCCGGTCACCATCTCCTACATCGCCGCCAGCGCGGGCGTCTCCGTGCCGACCGTCTCCAAGGTCCTCAACGGCCGCTCGGGCGTCGCGGCGGGCACCAGGGCGCGCGTCGAGGCCCTCATCGACGAGTACGGCTACCGCAAGTCCAGCCCGACCGGGCGCGGCGCCGTCGTGGACCTGGTGTTCGACGAGCCCGCCGACATGTGGGGCGTGGAGATCATCCGGGGCGTGCAGCGGGTCGCGCGCAGGCACGGGGTCGGGCTGGTGCTGTCCGAGTTCGGCCCGAGGGGCAGCGCGGTCCGCTACTGGATCGACGACGCGCTGGACCGCCGTCCCGCCTGCGTGGTCACCGTCGCGCAGCTGTCCGCCGAGGAGCGGGACAGGTTGCGGGCGCAGGGCATCCCGTTCGTGGTGTTCGACCCGACCGGCGAGCTGCCCGACGACGTGCCGTTCGTCGGCGCGACCAACTGGTCCGGCGGGCGCGCGGCCACCCGGCACCTGACCGGGCTGGGCCACCGCCGGATCGGCGTGCTCACCGGCCCGGACGACCTGCTGTTCTGCCGCGCCCGCCTGGACGGCCACCGCTCCGCGCTGGAGGACGCGGGACTGGTCGCCGACCCGGCCCTCGTCGCGCGCGGCCCGCTGACCAGGGACGGCGGGCACGCGGCGGCCCGCGCCCTGCTGAGCCTGCCCGAGCCGCCGACCGCGCTGTTCGCCTGCAACGACCTGCAGGCGCTCGGCGCCTACCGGGCCGCCCGCGAGGCGGGCCTGCGGGTGCCGGAGGACCTGAGCGTGGTGGGCTTCGACGACCTGCCGGTGGGCGACCTGGTCGACCCGCCGCTGACCACCGTGCGCCAGCCGCTCGCGGAGATGGCGGCAGCGGCGGCGGAGCTGGCGCTCGCGCTGGGCCGCGGCGAGCGGCCACCGCAGCTGGGCGTGGAGCTGGCGACCACCCTCACCGTCCGCCGCAGCACCGCCCCGCCGCGCGCCTGAGCCGGGGAGCCGCCGGGACCTGCGGTGGTCGCACCTTCTCGCACCGAGGCGAACGGGCACTCGTCGCACTGCCGGACCCGTCAGTCCCAGCCGCCGGGGTTGGCCCGGCGGCACTCGGCCTCGAAGGCCGCGTCCCACCCGGTCGCCACGTCCGGCAGCGGGTCGGCCTTCTTGTCCGCGCCCACCTCACCCGGTGGCGGGGCGCCGAAATCGGCGATCTTCACCTCGTGGAACTGGTCACCCGCCCTGGAAAGCGGTTTCCCGTTGAGGGTGGTCTCGAAGACCCGACTGACCAGGGTCTCCCCCGTCCCCGGCGCGGCGGGTGGCGCGGCGATCGCCGCCGGGGTCGGGGTGGTGATCAGGACGCCGATGACCAGGACGGACACCAGGACGCGCACACGTGCTCCCCCATCGTCTTGCAGGCCACCAGCTCGTCCCTGCCCTTGCGGGTCACGATGTCGGTGCGATCGTCGTCCGAGGTCAGCTCGGCGACACCGACCCAGTCCACGGTGTTCCAGCCGTAACCGACCCGATCACCTCACCGAAGGTCTGGTTCCCCTGCAGCGGACCGCTTCCGGGGTGCACCACCAGCGTGCCGTCGGTGCGCCGACCGATGAGGTCCGGGGCGAAGTCGCCGGTCACCTCGGACACCACGATCCAGTTCAGCGCCTGCGCGCCGGACAGCACCGCGTGACGCGCGGGGAACGCGCTCGTGCCTTGGACGCCGTGGCCGGGGCGTCGGGCACGGGGCAGCGACGACCGGCACCCCCGAGGTGGTGGCGCGGGCCAGCGCTACGGCCGCGGAGGCCAGCGCGCGGCGATTCCTCCGGTTCCGCACTGGTCGCAGAACTCTCACGTGGTCCTCCCTCTCGGTGGCGCCCTCCCGCGCCCGCCGGATCGGCGGCGCGAGCCGCGCGCCCCTCAGCGCCCGGCGTCCCGCAGCGCCTTGTCGTAGAACTCCCGCAGCCGATCCCCGCCCGCCTTGCGCCACCGCTCGCCCAGTCCGTCCACCTCGGACAGCTCGGCCCGCCCGCGCAGGACGTCCGTGGTCCGGTCCGCGAACTCCTTCGCCAGGGTCGCGAACTCCGGCGGCTCCTCCAGGCGCAGCCCGAACGCCAGCGGCTTGGTCTGGTGTCCCCACTCCCGCGCGTACCAGGCGTGCTGGGCCCGCACGAGGTCCGGGTGGTCGGTGGTGGTGATCGCCTCCGGCGGGCCCGCCGCGAACCCGTAGGTCAGCGTGATCTCCTTCTGCCCCAGCGGGGTCAGCGCCGGGTTGCCCCGCGCGTCGCGCTCGCTGTGCACGCCCTCCACCCCGTACCGCAGCAGCCGGTGCTCCTCGGTGCCGATCGGCGCGGCGGCGAAGTCGCACAGCCGCAGCAGTTCCCGCACCCGCTCGTCGGTCACGTCCTTGCGGACGAACGCGACCATCACCGTCGGCGCGGCCACCGGGTAGGCGGGCTCGCCGCCGTCGTGCGCGAACAGCGGCAGCGCGGTCATCCGGAAACCGGGGTCGGCGGGCCGCTGCTGCGCGACCTGCTCGGCCCACGCGCCCATCCCGCCCTGGTTGACGATCATCCGCTTGGCCGCGAACAGCTCGTTGCCGCGGTTCCAGTTGCCCGCCACGATGTCCGGGTGCACGCACCCGGCGTCGTACAGGGACCGGGTGAACCGCACCGCCTCGGCGTACCAGGGGGTTTCGAGCTGGTTCAGCAGCTTGCCCGAGTCGTCGCGCACCCAGTCGCCCCGGCCGCCGAAGGCGCGGACGAGCGAGCGGAACACGTCGCCGAGCGCCCACCGGTCGTTCGCGGGGTCGTTGAGCCGCTTGGCCATCGCCGCGAACTCCTCGGCGCTGCGCGGCGGCTCCACCCCGAGCTGCTCGAACACGTCGTCCCGGTAGAACAGCACCTCGGGGAACAGCTGGCCGGGGTAGGGAACGCCGTGCAGGCGCCCGTTGTGCACGCACGCGTGCCACGAGTCGGTGGGGATGTTGGCCAGCATCGGGTAGTCGGCGACGCGCTCGCCGGACAGGAAGTCGGTCAGGTCGCGGAACACCTCGCCCACGCCCTCGCTGAACCGGGGCGGCATGGTGAAGGTGGGCACCACGGTCAGCTCCGGCACCTGCCGCGCCGCCATCAGGGCGGAGAGCTTGGCCTGGTAGTCGGCCCCGGACACGGTCTCGAACCGCACCGCGCCGCCGAGGCGCTCGTTGACCGCGTCGTAGTAGGAGTTCCGCCCCGGCCCCGGCGCCGGCGGCCAGAACGACGGGGTCATCGCGGTGACCTCGCCGCTGAGCACCGGCCCCCGCACGCCGCGCACCGGGTTGGCCGGGTAGGTCAGGTAGCCGGGCACCGAGCCGTTGACGCCGGGCAGGTCGGGCTCGGCGAACTCCACCGGCCGGTGCGCGGGCAGCAGCGCCGCCAGCGCGTCGCCGCCGAGCGCGGAACCGCCGCGCGGGGCAGGCGCCTCGCACCCGACCAGCGCCGTTCCGCCCGCTGCGGCGAGAAGACCTAAAAAAGCCCTGCGGTCCACAGGCATGTCGGCCGGCCCTTCATCAGATCATGTCGGAGCAGAAAATTTCGGATCGAGTCGTGGAAACTTTCTGCCGTGCGGACCGTACTCAGGGCGACAACGCAGGTCAACGACGTCACTGCGGGTCCCGCGCATTCGACCTGCATTCGACCACCGCATTCGACGAAAAGCCGGGAAAAAGCTGGTCGAACTGTCGATCAGTGCGCGGTTCGTTGACGTTTTTCCGACCCGCTGCGTAGCATCCGACACGGAAAACCCCCGCTTTTGGTGAAAGAAACTTTCCTGCGCTCCGAGCGGTCAAGGACGGTGTCGTCGTGAACTCGCACCCGCGCGTAACCCGGTGGTCCACCCGCCTGCTCGCCCCAGCCCTCGCGCTGCTGATGGCGGCGGGCTCGCTCACCGCCACCGCCACCGCCTCCCCGGCGCCGGCGCCCGCGCCCGCGTCCCGCGACGGCGTCGCGCCCGCCGACGCGCGGGCGACGGTCGCGGCCATGCAGCCGGGGTGGAACCTCGGCAACACCCTGGACGCCATCCCCGACGAGACCTCGTGGGGCAACCCCCGCACCACCAGGGCGCTGCTGCGCCACGTGCGCGAGCAGGGCTACCGCAGCGTCCGCCTGCCGATCACGTGGAGCAACCACCACGGTCCCGCGCCGGACTTCACGATCGACCCGGCGTGGCTGGCCCGCGTCCGCGAGGTCGTGGACTGGTCGCTGGCCGAGGGCCTGCACGTGATGGTGAACCTGCACCACGACTCGTGGCAGTGGCTCAACGCCTACCCGACCGACCGCGCGAACGTGCTGGCCCGCTACACCGCGCTGTGGAAGCAGATCGCCACCGCCTTCCGCGAGCACCCCTCGAAGCTGGTGTTCGAGAACATCAACGAACCCCAGTTCGCGGGCACCTCCGGCGACGAGGAGGACTACCGGGCGCTGCACGAGCTGAACGCCGAGTTCCACCGCGTCGTGCGCGGCTCCGGCGGCGGCAACACCACCCGCCTGCTGGTGCTGCCCACCCTGCACACCAGCGCCGACCAGGGCCGCCTCGACGCGTTCCTGGCGTCCTACGACCTGCTGCGGGACACCAACATCGCGGCGACCACGCACTTCTACGGGTTCTGGCCGTTCAGCGTGAACATCGCAGGCCACACCCGGTTCGACGCGGAGGTGGAGCGGGACCTGGTCGACACGTTCGACCGGGTGCGGCGGAGCCTGGTGGACCGGGGCATCCCGGTGATCGTCGGGGAGTGGGCGCTGCTCAACCACGACCACACCCGGCCGGGGGTGATCGAGCGGGGCGAGTTCCTGAAGTTCCTCGAAGCCGTGGGCCACCACGCCCGCACCCGCGGCCTGACCACGATGCTGTGGGACGCCGGGCAGTTCCTCGACCGCACCGCGCTGCGCTGGCGCGACCAGGGCCTGCACGACCTGGTCGAGTCGAGCTGGACCACCCGCTCCGGAACGGCCGCGAGCGACCGGATCCACCTGGCGCGCAGCCAGCCGATCACCGCGCGGTCGCTCGCGCTCAACCTCAACGGCACGGCGCTGCGCGAGGTGCGCTCGGGCGGGCGGACCCTGGCCAGGGGCTCGGACTACACCGTCTCCGGCAGCACCCTGACCTTCAGCGCCGCCGCCCTCACCAGGTTGGCGGGCAACCGGGCCCACGGCGTCAACGCGACCGTCGAGCTCCGGTTCTCTCAGGGCGTCCCGTGGCCGGTCGACGTGATCAGCAGCGACCGGCCGGTCCAGTCCGCGGCCGAGGGCACGACCGCCGCGTTCGCGATCCCCACCCGGTTCCTGGGCGACCAGCTCGCCACCATGGAGGCCGCGTACGCCGACGGCAGCCCGGCCGGGCCGGCGAACTGGACGACGTACAAGGAGTTCTGGCAGCACTTCCAGCCCGACCCGGCGGGGAACCGGATCATCCTCAAGCCGGAGTTCTTCGCCGAGGTCGCGGACGGGGTGGTCGCCCTGACGTTCCACTTCTGGAGCGGCGAGCGCGTCGCGTACCGCGTCACCAAGGCCGGGGACCGGGTCACCGGGACCCCGTGAGCCGGGCGGACCGGTCGGGACGGGCGCGCTCCCCCCGTCCCGGCCGGACCGCCTCCCGCTCGGCCCTCTGCCCCGGCCTTCCGCCCGGTGTTCCGCTCGGCCTCCCGCCCCGGCACGGCGGCCTCACACGGGGAAGACCACGCCGGTGAGGCGCTCGGAGACGTCCCACAGCCGCCGCTGGACCTCCGCGTCGTGCGACTGCGGGCTGGAGGCGACCACCCTCGGGTGCCCCTTGACCTCGCCGCGCCCGCCGGGCCCGTAGTACTGCCCGCCGAGCGCCGCCGGGTCGGTGGCCGCCCGCAGGGTCGGCAGCGCGCCCATGGTCGCGGGCTGGGT
Organism: Actinosynnema mirum DSM 43827; assembly: GCF_000023245.1. Lineage (GTDB taxonomy): Bacteria > Actinomycetota > Actinomycetes > Mycobacteriales > Pseudonocardiaceae > Actinosynnema > Actinosynnema mirum. Next base: position 3,910,827 of record NC_013093.1, on the reverse strand, counting down.
GAGCACCGGCGCGAGCCAGGTGACCGGGACGCGGATCGCGGCCGGGGTGTTGCGGGCCAGCTCGGTGTTGGACATGCCGGGGTGCGCGGCGACCGCCGCGGTGGCGCCGTGCGCGGCGAGGCGGCGCTGGAGCTCGTACGTGAACATCAGGTTCGCGAGCTTGGACTGGCCGTAGGCGCCCGCCCGGCTGTACGAGCGCTCCCAGTGCAGGTCGTCGAAGTGGATCGCGGCCTGGATGCGGTGCCCGGTGCTGCTGACCGTGACCACCCTGGAGCCGGGGACGGGCAGGAGGCGCTCCAGCAGCAGGCCGGTGAGGGCGAAGTGGCCGAGGTGGTTGGTGCCGAACTGGAGCTCGAAGCCGTCGCGGGTGGTGAGCCTGGGGGTGTACATGACGCCCGCGTTGTTGATCAGCAGGTCGAGCCGGGGGTGGGCGGCGCGCAGGGAGGCGGCGGCCTCGCGGACCGAGTCGAGCGAGGTCAGGTCCAGCTCCTGCACCAGGACCTCGCCGGCGATGCGGTCGGCGGCCCGCTTGCCCTTCTCGACGTCGCGGACGGCCAGCACGACCGTCGCGCCGCGTTCGGCCAGCACCCGCGCGGTCTCGAAGCCGAGCCCGGTGTTGGCGCCGGTGACCACGGCGGTCCGGCCGGTCTGGTCGGGGACGTGCTGCTCGGTCCAGTTCTCGGTCATCGTTGCTCTCCTCTAACGAACCATCGGTCTGTTACTGGTCGGAACAGTAAGAGACCGCCGGTCTCATGTCAAGAGACCGGTGGTTCGTTGTAAGCTGCGCCGGTGACGTTCCAACGGGCGCGGAGCGAGGAGCAGCGGGAGGTCCGCCGCCAGGCGATCCTCGACACCGCGGCGGCGATGCTGGCCGAGCTGCCGGTCGCCGAGATCAGCCTCAACGAGCTCAGCCGCCGCATCGGCCTGGCCAAGTCCAACGTGCTGCGCTACTTCGAGACCCGCGAGGCGGTGCTGCTGGAGCTGCTCAACCGCTTCCTGCGGGAGTGGCTGGCCGCGATCGCCGAGGAGCTGGGGGACCCCGCCCCCGACGCCCCGGCGCAGGAGCGGGCCGCCCGGCTGGCCGAGGTGCTCAGCCGCTCGCTGGCCGACCGGCCCGTGCTCTGCGACCTGTTCGGCGCGCAGGGCAGCGTGCTGGAGCAGAACGTCTCCGCCGAGGTCATCGCCCGCCACAAGCGCGCCTCGCTCGCCACCCTGGCCGACGCGACCGCGCTGGTGCGCGGGCACGTGCCGGAGCTGGGCGGGAGCGCGGAGGCGTACTGCCTGCAGGTGCTGGTGCTGGCGGGCGCGCTGTCGGCGTACGTGCCGCCGCCCGCGAGCCTGCTGGCCGCCTACCGCGCCGACCCGACCATCCCGGTGCTGCACGCGCACGGCAGCCCGGAGACGACCACCCTGCACGACCTGCTCGGGGGCGCGATCGCCATGACCACGACGGGCGCGCTCCCCCGGCCTTGAGGTCTACAGCTCGTGCCCGGTGGTGACGTCGACGTGACCGGGCAGCGGGTCGTGGCGGTCGCCGACGGTGAGGGTGCCGGTCAGCTCGACCATCAGGATCGTGGCGCCCTCGGCCGAGGACGGCTTGTGCTCGGCGCCGCGCGGCACGACGAACACCGAGCCCCGCGGCAGGGTCACGACGCGGTCGGGGGCGCGCAGCGCGATGTCCAGGTGGCCGGAGAGGACGAGGAAGAACTCGTCGGTGTTGTCGTGGCGGTGCCACACGTGCTCGCCCCGGACCTTGGCGACGCGGACGTCGTGGTCGTTGACGCGGGCGAGGACGCGCGGGCTCCACAGGGCGTCGAAGGTGTCCAGCGCGGTGGTCAGGTCGACCGGTTCGGTGCTCATGCCCGTCATCGTGCGGGAGGCGCGCGGGTCGGCGTGAGTGCTAGAAATCGCACATGTCGCAACGATCCTCTCAGGACGCGCACCGGGTGGTGGTGCTCGTGGACGAGGGCTCGAACCCGTTCGAGCTGGGCGTGGCCGCCGAGCTGTTCGGCCTGCGCCGCCCGGAGCTGGAGCGCCCCTGGTACGAGTTCGCGCTGTGCGCCCCCGACCCGGCGACCCGGATGCACGCCGGGATGTTCACCCTCACCGGCGTGCCCGGCCCGGAGGCGGCCGAGCGCGCCGACACCCTGATCGTGCCGAACCGCCCCGACCCCGAGGCGCCGCCGAGCCCGGCGGTGCTGGAGGTGGTGCGGCGGGCCGCCGACCGGGGCGCCCGCCTGGTGAGCTTCTGCACGGGGGCGTTCACCCTGGCGGCGGCGGGCGTCCTCGACGGCCGTCCGGCGACCACGCACTGGCGGTGGACCGGGCTGTTCGCGGCCCGGTGGCCGGGGGTGCTGCTGCGGCCGGACGTGCTGTTCGTGGACGACGGCGACGTGCTCACCTCGGCGGGCAGCGCGGCGGCGCTCGACCTGGGGCTGCACCTGATCCGGCGGGACCACGGGGCGGAGGTGGCGAACGCGGTCAGCCGCAGGCTGGTGTTCGCCGCGCACCGGGAGGGCGGGCAGCGGCAGTTCGTGCCACAGCCGGTGCCGGTCGTGCCGGACGTGTCACTGGCGCCGCTGCTGGACTGGGCGCGGGAGCGGGTGCACGAGCCGCTGGGGGTCGGGGACCTGGCGGCGCGCGCGGCGGTGAGCGCGGCGACGCTGCACCGGAGGTTCCGGGCGGAGCTGGGCACGACGCCGCTGGCGTGGTTGACGGGGCAGCGGGTGGCGCTGGCGTGCCGGTTGCTGGAGGCGGGTGAGCGGCGGTTGGAGGTGGTGGCGGCGGCCAGCGGGTTGGGGACGACCAGCAACCTGCGGGAGCGGGTGCGGCGGCAGACGGGGGTGACCCCGGACGCATACCGGCGGAGGTTCACCACGGTGGCGCAGGCGAACCCCTCCGCTGCGGATCAACTGTCGCAGCACCGCGAGCACACCAACAGGGCGCCCGTGAGGTTCGCCGCCCTCCACGGCGATCTCACCCCGCCCCCTTGACGCGACCCGGAAACGGATCTCGACGTCTACCTGGTTCTTCACGAGTTCGCGCAGGCGACGGGCTGGTTGGGACGAACGGGCCCACCTGGTTCGTGGGGCATGAACGACGCAGGGGTCGAGCACCCGAACAGCGGACCGTCGCTGGCCGGGTGGTTCCAGGTCGAGGCAGGCCGCGTGGCGGGGGACCGGGTGTCGCAGAACGTCTTCACGTGCGAGTCACGCGCCGACGAATCGGCTGCCCTCACGTTCCCGCTCGAGACCGGCCTCCAGGGTGGGCCGGTCACGTTCTGCGGGACGCTCGCCGAGTGGTCCCTCGACGCGGTGGGCCGGCTCGCCGGTCTGCTCGCCGACCTGAGCGCCCGCGAGGGGGCCAGCAGCCCGGTGCTGCCGACGATCAGCCGCACCCACTAGCGATCAAGCTCTCACGGCCGCGCCCGCATGGGTGTCCGATGTGGACGCGACTGCTTTTGCGCGCCGTTCTCCGTGCTCCATCCGCCCTCCCGGACTCGTCCCGGTGGCGCCGGATCCCGCCGTCGGCCATGGCCACGGTCCACCGGTCGAGGTCCGGTGAGCGGCGCGCAGCAGGTCGGCGCGGTAGCCCCGCCGCTCCCACGTCGTACCGCTCCCACACGTCGGCGCTGTCCACGACCGCTCCGGGCCGGGGGGCGCGCAGCGGAGGTGATCACGGCACCGACATCACCACGCTGAAGTCCCGCACCGCCCCCGCGTCCTCCCCCACCGGCTCGCCGTCGACCGCGATCCAGGCGTGCGCGGCGAACGGCTGCGTCACCACCCCGGTGCGCCACTGCGGCCACGTGCCGCGCAACCTGCACAGCAGCGCCGCCGCGATCGACCGCTGCAAGCACCTGGGCCCCGCGCACGCGATGCTGACCGACACCACGGCGGTGCGCGCCCGCAGCGCCTGGGCGGCGGTCGCGGGACGGGCGCCCCGGCTGGCCAGCAGCAGCACGCGGCGCAGGCGGTGCGGGGACAGCCTGGCCAGGGCCCTCGCCGCCGTGACCGCCAGGAGCGCGGCGGGGCGCTGTCGCCACGGCAGGCGGTCCGCCGACTCCAGGGTCATGCGCAGGCCGCTCATCGCGCGGTCACCCCCGCGTCGCGCAGCGCGGACACCAGGGCGTCCACATCGGACTTCACCGCGCCCGCCGCGTTGGGGAAGCGGGCGGTGAGGTCGGACGCCGCCGTCTCGGGGGTGCCTCCGTCCAGCAGGTGGCGCAGGACGAGCGCGCCCGTGCCGTTGACCATCCAGTAGCGACCGCTGCGGCCGTCGAGCAGGACCAGGCCGTGCGGGGTCGTGGTGACGGTGACGTGCGGGGCCAGTGCGAAGGTCATCGTGCCTCCCGTGCGGTGAACGCGGCGCTGTCCAGCGCCCTGAGCCACAGCTCGCAGGCGAGCGTCGGGTCGAACGGCATGAGCGGTCGGGCGTCCGCGTGGGCGCCGAGCAGGACGCGGCGCAGCGGCGCGGGATCGATCAGGCCCCGCGCGGCCAGCCGGGAGTCCTCGAAGAGGGCGAGCAGCTCGCCCCTGCGCCCGCGCAGTCCGGCGTACAGCTCCGCGCTGGCGTCGTTCTTGGTCTCGCGGCGCAGCACGTCGGCCGGGACGAGGTGGCGCACCGCCGTGCCGAGGACGGGTTTGAAGCGGTGGTGGTCGATCCGGTCGGCGAACCGCAGCGACAGCACCGCCTCCAGCACCCGGTCGTCGGTGAAGGGCGCCTCGAAGGTCACGCCGGACGCCGCGGCGATGCTGGAGTTGCGGCGCACCGCCCTGCCGTTGACGGCGGTGATCCGGAGCATCTCGTGCTGCGCCGGGATCGGCGACAGCGGCTCCGGGCCCGACGCGGCGGCCTCGCGCAGGGCGCGCCGGACCGTCGCCGCGGCGTCCCGGCCGATCCACGGCGGCAGCAGCGGCTCGACCTCCCACGCGGGCGCGCCGAACGCGGTCGGCGCCCGGCCGAGCCGGTCTGCCCGACCGGCCAGCCAGCGCGGGTAGGACTGGCCGAACGCGAGCACCCGCGCCGTGGTCGCCAGCGACCAGCGGCGGTGGGCTCGCATGGCCCTGGCGTGCCGCGCGGCTGCGACGGGCCGCTGCCGCGCGAGGGCGTGCAGCGCCATCGTCCCGGCGTGGAACAGCTCGTCGCCGCCGATGCCCTGCAGGTGCCTGCGGGACCCCAGCGCGGCGACCAGGCCCGCCAGGTGCTCGTTGGTGGCCCGCCCCCTGGCGAACACCAGCGGTCCCCCTCGGTCGTGCCGCACCCGCTCCAGCGGCGCGAACCAGTCCGGCGCGCGGCCCGCCGGGACGACCACGTGGTGCGCGTCGCCCAGCGCCGCCGCCGCGCGGGCGGCCTGCTCCCGGTCGTCGGAGAAGCGGCCCAGCGCCTCGTAGTGGACGGTGACCAGGTCGGCCGGTCCCCGCGCGGCCAGGAAGCACAGGGTGGTCGAGTCAAGGCCGCCGGACAGGTCGGCGCTGACCGTGCCGCCGCCCCCGGTGCGGGCGGCGACGGCGTCCACGAGCGCGTCGCGGACCGCGGCGCCGTCGCCGAGCGGCAGGACGGGGTCCGGCGGCGTCCACCACCTGCGGGCGCGGCAGGCGCCGTCCCGGTCGATCTCCAGGCACTCGCCCGTCCTCGGGACGCGCACGCCGCGCCACGTGGTGCGCTCCCCGAGCGGCCACGGCGGGCCGAACGGCGCGAGCAGCTCCAGCGCGAGCTGCTCCTCGTCGACCTGCGCGCCGACGAGGTCCGCCAGCAGGTCCGGCCGGTCGGAGGCGAGGGTCACGCCGTCGACGACCGCGTGGCAGACCTGGCGGGCGGTGGACAGCGTGCCCTGGACGCGCACCAGGCCGTCGATCGAGGCGAGGGCGTGGAAGCTGCCCGCGATCGAGCCGAGCAGCGGGTCGAGGTCGGCGGTGGAGCGCACCGCGCGCAACCGGCGCGCCAGCTCGGCCGGGGTGACGAGGGCGGCGCCCAGGAGCACCAGGCGGTTCGGGCCGTGCGCGGCCACGACGGCGTCGTCCCCGTGCCAGTCGCCGACCAGCCACGGCCTGCCCGAGTGGTGCCTGATCTCCTTCGCGCCCACCCCGTCGGCCGGCGCCGGGGGCAGCGCGCGGTCCGGGAGCACCAGGAAGGTCATTTCGGGGTCCTCCGCCCGTCCAGCAGGGGAACGCGCCCGCGACCGGTCCTGCGCGGCGCCGGTCGCGGGCGCGTCGTCGATTTCCGCGGGTCCTCTCCCCGGTCAGGGGATCAGAACCACCAGGCGCCCCAGGGACCGTCCAGCCAGTAGCCCCGGTTGGTGAGCTGGGTCAGTTCGGCGAAGTCGCCGATCTCGACCAGGCAGGGGGCCTCGTACACCTCGATCGCGTTCTCCATGCTGTCCTCCGGGCACTTCGTGGATGAACTGCGCGGCGGCCGGGAGAACCGGCCGGCGCAGCGATCCTCACCGATCGCCGGGGGCGCGGTATTGGACGAAATCGCCATTCCCCCGGACCTGCGCCGCAGCGCTTCCGGGGTCGCGCCGGTGAGCAGGCGGCACTCGCGGGTGAAGTGGGCCTGGTCGTAGAAGTCGCACTCGGCCGCGACGCGCGAGCCCGGCAGGCCGTCGGCGAGCAGGCGCAGCGCCCGGTGCAGGCGCAGGACCCTGGCGGCGGTCTTGAGGGGGACGCCGAGCTCGGCGGTGAAGCGGCGGGAGAGCTGGCGGTGGCTCCAGCCGGACGCGGCGGCGACGTGGGAGATGAGCGCGGCGCCGTGGACCTGGCTGAGGGCGTGCCAGGTGTGCCTGACCGGGGTGGGGACCGGGGTCGCGCGCTCCCAGAGGCGTTGGAGGGCCTCGTCCAGGGCGCGCAGGCGGGTGGGGCGGTCGGGCGCGGTGGACGCGGTGAGCAGCGGTTCGGCCAGGATGGTGTCCCGCAGGTGGGTCCGGCGGGCGCTGAGGACGGCGGTGGGGTCGGTGCGGCCGGTCAGCGCGTTGACGGCCCAGGGGTGCACGAGGGCGTCGATGCGGGCGCAGTCGCGGCAGGCGGGGTCGGGGTCGGTGGTGAACCGGGCCAGCGGGGGCTCGCGGACGACGTGGGGCGGTAATCCGGTCGCGGCGGGTGGGAAGTGGAAGGACAGGGTCGCGGTGGCGTCCGGGAGGTCGGGTTCGTCCGGGCCGGTGCGGTACCGGACCACCGCTTCGCGCAATCCGCCGCGCGGGTCCGGGAGGAGGGCCGGGAGAGGCGGGTCCGCTGTCGCTGTCACGAAAACCCCCAGGTCTCGGACTTGTCGGGGGAACGTAGCAACCGCGGTCGGGTCGGGGTATCAGCCGAACGGTTCATGCGGTGGCTAAATGATTGTCGCGTTCACCGGGGTGGGGTGGTGGTGTTGTGCGAGCAGGGGCGGCTCGTGGGGTGAGGGCGCCTGCCTCCTGATCGTGGGCCTCGGTCGGGTGGGAGTGGCGCCGGCGCCGGCGTCGGCGGTGGCGCCGGCGTCGGTGGTGGTCAGGCGAACAGCTCGCCCAGCAGGTCCGGGCCGATCTCGATCGGGGACGGGCGGTAGGCGGGTGGGGCGCCCACGGCCAGTTCGCGGACCAGGAAGTCCCAGCAGCGGGTTCGCACGTAGGACAGGTGGTCGATGAAGGCGTGTTCCGCGCCCGGCACGATGAGCAGGTCGAACTGCTTGTTCGCGGCCACCAGGCGGTCCGCCAGGCGCAGGGTGTGGGTCGGGTGGACGCGGTCGTCGAGTTCGCCGTGGATCAGCAGGAGCCTGCCCTGCAGGCGGTCGGCCAGGGCCGTGTTCGAGGTGTTCGACCAGGACTCGGGGTTGTCCGCGCCGTCGTAGGTCTCGACGAAGTCCGCGCTGAACGTGGTCGCGTCGTGGTAGCCCGCCAGGGACACGCCCACCCGGTAGAGGTCGGGGTGGTCGAGCATGGCCCGGACCGCGGCGAAACCGCCGCCCGAGTGGCCGAACGCGGCCACGCGGGTCAGGTCCAACCAGGGGCGGGTCCGGGCCAACTGGTGCAGGGCCGCCACGTGGTCGGCCAGGGCGCCCGCGTCGGCCAGGCGGCCGTAGGAGGCGTCGTGGAAGGACTTGTCGCGACCGGGGGCGCCCCGGCCGTCCAGGGCGAGCACGACGAAGCCCAGCGCTGCCAGCGGGTCCGCGTCCAGGCCCATGCCACCGGGGTCGAAGCACGGGGCGAGCCTGGTGACCTGCGGGCCCGGGTAGAGCGTGTCGACGACCGGGTAGCTGCGGGACGGGTCGAAGTCGTGCGGGAGGTGGAGGGTGCCGTAGAGGTCGGTGACGCCGTCCGCCGCCTTGACGCGGAAGCGCTGGGGCGGGGTCCAGCCGGTGGCGATCAGGTCCTCGGTGGACGCGCGTTCCAGTTCGACCAGGATCTCGCCTGACCAGGAGCGGACCACGGTCACGGGCGGGGTGTCCACGGTGGACATGGAGTCGAGGAAGAAGTCGGCTGCGGGGGTCACGGCGTGGTCCGAGGTGTCGTCGGTGAGGACGGTGAAGTTGGCGCCGTCCAGACTGGCGCTGCAGACGGTGCGGCGGTAGGGGTCCTCCGGGACCAGGCCGGAGGCGGTGAAGTGCACGACGCCGTCGGCCACGCGCAGGATCTGCCGCACGGCCCACTCCCCCGACGTCACCCGGCCGATCAGCTCGCCGGTGCGCAGGTCGTGGCGGTACAGGTGGCCCCAGCCGTCGCGCTGCGAGTACCACAGCACCTCGTCCGCCAGCACCCGCACGATCGGCGGCTCGTACGCCCACTGGTTCGGCTCCACGCGGGTGTCGCCGGACTCGCCCAGCACTGTCGTGACCTCGCCCGTGGCCGGGTCCATCCGGTGCAGGGACAGGGTTCTGCGGTCGCGCGGCCGGCTCAGGTAGTAGACGGCCTCGCCGTCCTCGGACCACCACGCCCAACCGGCGGCGACCGGGGAGAGCATGGCGGTCTGGAGCGGCGCGGCCTGGGAGCGGACCACCGCGCCGGTCGCGACGTGCAGCACCACCAGTTCGGTCAGCGGCAGGTGCTCGTCGCCGGCGTACGGGTAGCGCTGGGTGTGGACGCGCGGGGGGCCGCCGTCCGCCGGGGCGGACTCGACCAGGTGGGTCTGCCGCACGAGGCGCTCGTCGGTGCGGTGGGTGAGGACCCTGGTGGAGTCCGGGGACCAGGTCGCGGCGGGCGGCAGGTGGGGCAGGCCGATCTTGCGCAGCAGGGTGGTGTTGCCCAGGGCCTGGGGGCTGACGCCGTAGGCGTGGTCGGGGGCGCCGTCGGTGGTGAGCGGCCACTCGGTCCCGTCGTGCAGCGAGCGGGCCCAGAGGTCGTCGCCGCGCAGGGAGATCGCGTGCCCGCCGTCCGGGGACGGCACCTCCAGGGGCGCGATCGGCGGTGGGGGTTGCCGGGCGGCCAGGAGTTCGGCCAGGGACTCCTCGGTCAGGTCGGTGCGGGCGCCTGCGGCGGGGTCGACGAGGGCGTAGCGCTTGCCTTCCGGGGTGTCGACGGCGTACCAGAAGCGGGAGCCGCCGTCGATCCACTGCGGACGGACCTTGTCGCCGACGACGAGCTCACCGGGGCGGGCGGGGCGGCGCAGGAGGCGTTCGGCGGTGCGGTAGTTCTCGGTGAGGCTCATGGCGGGGACGTCCTTCGTGGTGTGGGGTGGGGGGTCAGAGGCTGGCGGCGGCGATGTCGCCGTGCCCGGAGGCAGGCTCACCCCGCAGGAACGCCGGCAGATCGCGCTGGGACTGGCCGACGACCTCCCGTACGCGGAGATCGCCCGGCGGCTGGACCGCCCCACCTCCACCATCACCCGCGAGGTGACCCGCAACGGCGGGCCGGTCGCCTACCGCGCCGACCTCGCGCACCGCGCCACCGAGCAGCGCGCCCACCGGCGCAGGCAGGCCGCGCCGCGCGGGCGGCAGGCGCTCCCCCTGGCGCACGGGCGGGACGCGCGGGCCGTGGACGAGTTCGAGGAGTCGCTGGCGGCGCTGTTCGCGCAGCAGGGGCTGCCGAGGATGACCGCGGGCGTGCTGGCCTGCCTGTACGCCACCGACACCGGCTCGGTCACCGCGGCGGACTTGGTGGGGCGCTTGCGGGTGAGCCCGGCGTCGGTGTCGAAGGCGGTGGCGTTCCTGGAGGGGCAGGGGCTGATCCGCCGCGAGCGCGACGAGGGCCGCCGCGAGCGGTACGTCGTGGACCCGGACGTCTGGTACCAGTCGATGATCTCCAGCGCCCGCTCCAGCGCGGACATGGCGGTGATGTTCCGCTCGGGGGCCGCCGTGCTCAACCCCGGCACGCCCGCGGCCGTGCGGCTGGAGAACATGGCGCGGTACGTGGACTTCGTCGCCGAGAGCCTGGCCGCCGCCGCCGAGCAGGCCCGCGCGATGCCGCACGGCGGAGCGGACGCGGCGGAGGCTCCGAAGCCGCCGGAGCCGGAATTGCCGGAGCCGGAATCGTCAGAGCCGGAATTGTCAGGGGGCGCCGCTACCGTCGCGCCATGACCGATCTACGCGGGATCCAGCGGCGGGAACTGGCCGCGCTCGTCGACGACCTGGCCGCGCTCACACCCGAGCAGTGGCGCGCGAGGACGCTCTGCGCGGAGTGGGACGTGGAGGAGACCGTGGCGCACCTGGGCGCGGCGGCCACGACCAACATGCCGCGCTGGGTGCTCAGCATGGTCGGCGCCCGGTTCGACGCGGACCTGCACAACCGACGCCGCCTCACCGATTTCCGGGGCGCGGACCCGGCGGAGACGCTGGAGCGGTTCCGGGCGGTCGGGCCGATCGCGCTGCCGACCCACTCCTCCCCCGCCGGGCTGGGCGAACTGCTCGTGCACGCCGAGGACATCCGGAGACCGCTGGGGCTGCGCCGCTCACCCGACGCCGAGGGGCTGCTCGCCGTCGCGACCTTCTTCGCCGCCAAGGACTACGCGGTCAAGAGCAAGACCCTGTCGCGGGGGCTGGCGCTGCGGGCGGTGGACGCGGACTTCAGCGTCGGCGACGGGCCGGAGGTGCGGGGGCCGCTGCTGTCGCTGGTCATGGTGATGGCCGGTCGCCGCGCGCACCTGGCCGACCTGGCCGGGGACGGGGTGGCCGAGCTGGGCGGGCGGTTGACCACGGCCTGAGCGCGGCCGGACCGGGCGCGGGAATCCTGGGCACGGAAATTCCTGGCGCGGAAATTCCTGGCGCGGGAATCCCGAGCGGTTCCCGCGCCGGGGCCTGGTACGGTTGCCGCGATGACCGTCCACACGAACGGATCGGGGGTCTCTTTCGCGCAAGGTGAGTGCTGATGCACCACACCTCGACCGCGAACGGGAACCCTCGTCTCACCGCCTGGTCGCACGTGCGCTCCTTCGCCGTGCCGACATCCATGATCGAGTCAGCGACGGCCCGCCGGGTGACCGGCGACTGGGCCGGGGCGTGCGCTGCCGCGCGCGTCGACGTCGATCTGGACCTGAGAGCCGCGGGCCGCGCCCACGGCGAGCACCTCGTCGCGCGGGTTCGCGACGACCTGCGCCACCTCGCACCCGACCTGCTGCGCTGGCACTTCCCCCGGATCGCCCCGGAGGGGCTGCTGCGACCGGGGCTCACCGCCACGCTGGCCCGCTACGGGCCGGGCGGGGTGCGCCTGGTGGCGCGAACACCACCGTCCCGTGCGGGCGCAGGACAGCGGATCAGCCTCGCGCTGTGGGACCCCGAGCACCCTCGGGACGGGGTCGGGCAGCACCCGCACCCCCGGCCCGACCGGCGCTTCCGGTTCGACCTGCACCGGCACCTGTGGGACGTCCGCAGGTCCGGTGAGCTGCGGGAACGGGCCGGTGACGGCCTCGTTCCCGATGCGCTCGCGGTCGACCCGGACGCCGCCGAGGTCCTCGCGCTGGTCGACGGCGCGGCCGTGGACCGGTGGGCGGACGAGGCGGCGCTGGCGCTGCGGGCCGATGGGGCCGACGGGGCCGATAGGGCCGGCGCGGGCCGCGTGCTCGTGCGGCTGACCGCGCGGCACCGGCTGGTGCTGCGGGTCGACGGGCCGGAACCCCGGCTCACCGGGGCTTCCCGGCGCGACCGGGGCCGCAGGCTCCCGGTGCTGCCCGACGCCGCCACCCTGCTCCCGCCCGACGTGGAGCTGCTGCGGGCCGGGCTGATCGAGCCCGACCGGTTGCACCCGCTCGTCGCGGCGGCGCTCCGACCCGGTCACGGCCTGCCCGCCGCGTCCCCCGGTCCTGACGCCCCAAGGGGTTCGCGCACGGTGCGCTGCCGGGGCGCCACGCACCGGATCGGCGTGGTCGACGGGGTGCTCGTCGCGCTGGACCACGACCCGGTCGAGCTGCGGCGCGAGGAGCTGCTCGTCGCGCTGGGCGGTCCCGGACTGCCGTGCCTGCGAGCCATCGACGACGTGCACCGCCACCCGGAGTCCCTCGTGGACGTCCGGGCCCTGCTCGGGCACGGCGACGCGGCGGGCGCGCTCGACGTCGTGGAGGGCCTGCTCGGGCCGGAAGCCGTGCTGCGCGGGGGAATCCTGCGCGACGAGCTCGAAGCCGCCGCGCTCGGCAGGATCGCGCACGGGGTGTTCCGGGCCGGGCTCGCCGAGCCGGGGACGCGCAGGGCGTACCGGCGTCCGCACGGCTGGGTGACCAGGGACTGGTCCTGGGACATCCGGCGCGGGGTCGAGCCGCGCTCCCGCCGCCGCTCTTGACCCGCAGCTGAACCACCCCCTCACCAGCCGCGCCCCCGTCGGGACGCGCGGCTCCCACCCGACCCCGGAAAAGGTGACCCACCATGACCTCGACGCTGACCACCGCGCCCCGCACCGACCCGCTGGACGCCGCCGCCGACCTCCTGGCCCTGCTCCAGGACACCACCACCGAGCCGCGCCCGAACGACCAGCTGTCGGCGTTGACGCTGGCCGTGTCCGCCGACCTGCCGGTGCTGCTGTGGGGTGAGCCGGGCATCGGCAAGACCGCCGCCCTCACTCAGCTCGCCGACTCGCTCGACCTGCCGCTGACCACCGTGATCGCCAGCGTGCACGAGCCGTCCGACTTCTCCGGGCTGCCGGTGGTCGGCGACGACCCGGCGGTGCAGGGCGTGCCGATGGCCCCGCCGGACTGGGCCGTGCGCCTGGTGCGCGCCGGGCGCGGCCTGCTGTTCCTGGACGAGCTGTCCACCGCGCCGCCCGCCGTGCAGGCCGCGCTGCTGCGCGTGGTGCTGGAGCGCCGGATCGGTTCGCTGGCCCTGCCGCCGGGGGTGCGGATCGTGGCCGCCGCCAACCCGCGCGCCTCGGCCGCCGACGGCTGGGAGCTGAGCCCGCCGCTGGCCAACCGGTTCGTGCACCTGGGCTGGGCGCACGAGCACGAGGTCGTGGTGCGCGGGCTGGGCGGCACGTGGCCGCGGGCGGCGCTGCCGCTGCTGGACCGGGCGGCGCTGCCCGAGGCGGTGGCGTTCGCGCGGCGGGCGGTGTGCGGGCTGCTGACCGCGCGGCCCGCGCTGGTGCACCGGCTGCCGAAGAACGAGGTGGCGCGCGGCGGGGCGTGGCCGTCGCCGCGCAGCTGGGAGATGACGCTGCGGCTGGTCGCGTTCGCCACCGCCGCCGGGGTGTCGCGGGACGTGCTGTCGCTGCTGGTGCGCGGGACGGTCGGGGACGGGCCGGGGCTGGAGCTGCTGGCGGCCATCGACCGGATGGACCTGCCGGACCCCGAGGAGCTGCTGGCCGACCCGGCGGCGGCGGTGCTGCCCGAGCGCGGGGACCTGCGGCAGACCGTGCTGGAGGGGGTGGTGGAGGCGGTGCGCTCGCGGCCGGAGCGGGGGCGGTGGGACGCGGCGTGGGTGATCATGGCGCGTGCGCTGGAGAGCGGGGCGCCGGACGTGGTGGTGGTGCCCGCGTCCACGCTCGCCGCGCTGCGCCGGGAGGACTGGGAGGTGCCCGCGACGATCGAGCGGCTGGCCGGGGTGGTCTCGCTGGGCAGGCGGGCGGACCGGGCCGCGGCGGGGCGGGCGGCGGCGGGGCGGGCGGCGGCCGTCGCGGGGCGCGGGCGGTGACGGCGCTGGACGAGGAGAAGCTGTACGCGGCCCGGCTGCACGCGGCCCGCAGCCGCCCCTACCTGGCGACGGCGCTGTTCGCGCTGCGGGTGGTCGAGTCGCGGCAGGTGCCGACGATGGCGGTGGACGAGCACTGGCGGTGCTACGCCTCGCCCGCGTTCGTGGAGCGCACGCCGCTGCCGGAGCTGGCGGCGGTGTGGGTGCACGAGGTGTCGCACCTGCTGCGCGACCACCACGGGCGGGGCGAGCGGTTCGCGCGGGAGAACGGGCTGCACGGGGCGGGCGAGCGGTTGCGGCGCAACATCGCGGCGGACTGCGAGATCAACGACGACGGGTTCGACGACGAGCTGCCGCTGCAGGCGGGCGCGCTCCGGCCGGGGCTGCTGCGGCTGCCGGACGGGCTGCTGATGGAGGAGTACCTGCGGCTGTTCCGGCTCGGGCCGCACACCGACGCGTTCGGGTGGTTGGACTGCGGCAGCGGCGTCGACGGGGTGGCGCGGGGGTGGGACCTGGGCGCGGGCGGGGCGCACGGGCTCAGCGCGCGGGAGCGCGACGCGGTGCGGTTCCGGGTGGCGGAGGGCATCAAGGGCAGGCCGGGGAGCGCGCCGGACGGGTGGGAGCGGTGGGCGGAGAAGGCGTTCCACCCGCCGCAGCCGTGGCGGGAGCTGCTGGGCGCGGCGGTGCGCTCGGCGGTGTCCGGCGCCGGGGTCGGGGAGGACTACACGTACGGGCGGCCCGCGCGGCGCTCGGCCGGGCTGCCGGGCGTGGTCCTGCCGAGCCTTCGCCGCAGGCCGCCGCGGGTGTGCGTGATCGTGGACACCTCGAGGTCGGTGAGCGACGCGGAGCTGGGGAGCGCGCTGCTGGAGGTCGCGGCGATCGTGCGGGCGGTGGGCGGGCGGCGCGACCTGGTGACGGTCCTGTCCTGCGACGCCGCCGCGCACGTGACGGGGCCGCTGTGCCGGGCGGAGGGGATGACGCTGGTGGGCGGGGGCGGGACGGATCTGCGGGTGGGGTTCGCGCGGGCGGTGCGGCGGTGCCGGCCGGACGTGATCGTGGCGCTGACGGACGGGCAGACCCCGTGGCCGGAGGCCGCGCCGCCGTGCCGGACGGTGGTGGGGTTGTTCCCGCGAGTCGGGGTGGCGGACGAGGGGGACCCGGATTACGAGCCGGACGAGCCGCCGGAGTGGGCTCGGGTGGTGGAGCTGGGGTGAGGGGCGGGGTGCTTCGCGAGGCGGCCTTCCGCCCGGCGGGCCCGGCGGTGATCCGCGGTGGACAGTGGACGGTCACGGGTCGTCGCCGGAAGGGGCTGCGCTGGGCGTGGAGGGCGGGGGCCTCGACCGGCGGGTCGGTGCGGCGGGGCCGGTGCGGGAGGGGTGCGCCGAGACCGCGGAGCAGCGGATCGTGGAGATCTTCGAGCGGACTTGCACCGCCGGGCACCCGACGCCGCTGCTCGTGCCCGCCGACGGCGCGCCCCGCTACCTGCCGACCACCGGTGCCGGGCCGCTGGGGGGCCGAGCGCGGTCCGCAGGCGGTCGGGACGGCCCGGCTCGGGCGGGGCGACCTGCTGCTGCTCTACAGCGACGGGGTGCTGGAGCGGCCGGGCAGGGCGCTGCCGGAGAGCGCGGCCGAGCCGGCGCGGGTGGCCGCTGACGCCGCGGCTGACCGGGAGGCTGTTCGGCACGCGGCAGTGGAGCTGGTCACGAACGTCCTGGACCACGCGCACCTGGACTCCGCCGAGCCGCACACCCTCCCCCTGGAGGCGGCCCTGTCGGCGACCGGCCGGTTGTCGGTGCGGGTGGCCGACCGGACGCTGTGGTGCGGCGGGAGGTGCTGTTCGCGCCGCCGGGAACGAACGCGGGGCTGGTGCTGTCGCTGGTGGGTCTGGAGCACCCCGAACGTCGGGCCCGACCTGGTGGAGGAGGGCAGGGGCTGATCGGCGGGGCCCGCGCGCACGAGTGCGGTGCGCGGGGCGCGCCGACGCCGCTGCCCTGCCGCGATGACCGCAGAGGGCATCGTGCGCCGCTCGGCTCGGGCGTTGTCGTTCGACGGGTGTGGGCGGGTGGTGCTGATTCGTCGGAACAGGGCCGGGCAGGAGCCGTGCCGGGTGTTGGCCCGGTGGGGGGATCGAGTCTGGTGAGGTGGACCGCCGGGTGGTGGTGGCCAGCGCGCTGGTGCTCGGCGTCGACGCGGCGGCGCTGCAGGCGGCGCGGGCTGATCGTTTCGTGCCGGTTTCCGTGCCCAACCCGGCACGTATTAGTATTTCGTGCCATGAACTGCCTCGCCTGCGGAACCCCCCTCCCCGACCGCGCCGGACCTGGCCGTAAGCAGCAATACTGCGACTCGACCTGCCGCAGCGCCGCACGCAGGCAGCGGCAGTCCGTCAACTCAAGCTTGACATCCCCCTCCCCCGCCGGAACACTCGGCGCCGTCAAGGCCGCGCACCACCAGGTCCTCGCGTCCCAGGAGCTCCTGCGCGACGCGGTCGACCGGGCCCGCGCCGAGGGGCGCACGTGGCAGGAGATCGGAGAGGTCTTGGGCACCAGCAGGCAGGCGGCGTTCCAGCGGTTCGGGCGGCCGGTCGACCCGGTCACCGGGCGGCCGGACGTCGGGCTGGCCGGGGCCTCGGACCTCGCCCTCGTGCTGCTCGGCGAGTGCGTCGCGGGTCGGTTCGACCGGATGCGGGACGGGTTCGACCGGACCATGCGGCGCGAGCTGGGAGCCGAGCAGTTGGCCACGGTGTGGGCTCGGGTCGTCGGCAGCGTCGGGCGGTTCGAGCGGTTCGGGGAACCCGTGCAGCACCTCGCCGGGGACATCACCGTGGTCGACGTCCTGCTGGAGTTCGAGGCGGGCCAGGTGACGGCCACCGTCAGCTTCGACCGCGGGGGGAAGGTCGCCGGGCTGTTCTACCGGCCGGCCTGACCCCCGGAGGAAGGAATCATGATCCGTCGTTTCCTCGCCGTGGGCACCGCGATCGCGCTGCTGCTCGCGCTCACCACGGCGCCGGCCACGGCCGCGCCGGGGTCCACGCAGGACAGTCCGGACACCCAGTTCGCTTGGCTGGTCGACGCTTCCGCGCGCGTCCCGCTGCCCGCCGACGAGGTGGCCGCGCACCTGGACTCCCCGCTGCTGTCCGCGGTCGGGGGCGTGGACGGGTTCAACCAGACCCTGGCGTCGCTCGGGACGCTCACCGCAGGCGCCGTGGTCGACCGGACGCCCACCGAGCTGCGGCAGGTCGTCGGCAGCGCGGTCGGGGAGCTGCTCGGCACGCTCACGGTCAACCCCGCCGGGCTGATCGCGGGGCTGCGCTTCTCGCCCCACCTGCCCGCCCCCACCTCGTGGGAGCAGGTCGACGCCGCGCTGGGCTCGCTGGCGCCCCGCGTCTCGTTCGCCGCCGCCACGATCACGCCCGAGGGGTGCGCGCCCGTCCACGGCCTGAACGAGCGCACCGCGCGACCGCTCGGCTCCGCCTTCAAGCTCTACGTCCTCGGCGCGCTCGCCCGCGAGGTCAAGGCCGGGCGGCTGTCCTGGGACACCGGGCTGCCGCTGCGCGAGTCCTGGAAGTCGTTCCCCTCGGGCGTCCTGCAGGACCAGCCGGACGGCACGGTGCTCACCCTCGCCGAGCACGCCGAGCACATGATCTCCATCAGCGACAACACCGCCACCGACCACCTGATCCACCTGCTCGGTCGCGGCGAGGTGCAGCGGCAGTTCGCCCGGTTCGGCAACACCACCCCGAACTCGCCGATGCCCACCACCCGCGAGCTGCTCACGCTCAAGGGCTTCCAGTACCCGGCGGCGGCGACCGTGTACACCGCGCTGCCCCAGCGGCTGCGCGAGGCCGCGCTGAACGCGGTGGGCCGGGTGCCCAGGACCGCCGTGCAGCCGTGGACCGAACCGCGCGCGATCGACCAGCTGGAGTGGTTCGGCTCGCCGGTGGACATGTGCGCCGCGATGGCCGGGCTCTGGCAGGGGCACGACCCGCAGCTCGCCAAGGCCATGTCGATCAACGACGGCGGGATCGCGCTGCCGTCGGCGCGGTTCCCGACCGTCTGGTTCAAGGGCGGGTCCGAACCGGGGGTGCTGACGCTCAGCTACCTGGTGCGGCGGGACGACGGGACGCTGCTCACGGCCAGCGCGATGCTGTCCGACCCGGAGAACGCGCTCGACGAGGCGACCGCGGCGCCGCAGGTGCTCGCGGTGCTGCGAGGAGCGCTTCAGCTCGCCTGACGGGTGACAAGCTCAGCGAAGCGGGCCGCACGAGAGGTGCGGCCCGCTTTCCCGTCAGCAGGAGGACTGCGTCACCGGGCCGGTTGCGCCGGGCAGGCCAGGTCGCCGCTCGGGCGCTCGCCCCTGGCGAGGAACGCGGTCACCGCGTCGTTCGCGCACTTGTTGGCGCCGAACAGGTACGCCCCGTGCCCGCCCTGGTCGGCGGTCACCAGCACGGCGCGCCCGCCGAGCGCCTGCCGCATCTCCCGCGCACCGGCCAGCGGCGTGCCGGGATCGCGCTCGTTCTGGGAGATCAGCACGTTCGCCGGTCCCCTGCCGGTGATCCGCACCGGACCCTCGACCCGCTCCCCCGGCCAGAACGCGCACGGGTTGACGCTCGCGGTCGAGCCGCCGAGCATCGGGTAGCGGACCCGGTCCACGGCCGCGTTGCGCTGGTAGGTCGTGACCGACGACGGCCAGCGGGTGTCGCCGCAGACCACGTGGAACCGGGCCGCCATCAGGTTCTCGGCCCCCTCGACCGGCGGGTCCTCGGGCAGCGGGCGGCCGGATTCCAGGGCCTGCCAGGCCTCGGCGAGCTTCGGCATGTCCGCGTCGCTGTAGAGGTAGCCGAACGTCAGGCCGCGGAACATCGTGCCGTCGACCCCCTGGACCGGGCGCGCGTCCAGGCTTTCGGCCAGCTCGAAGAACTTGGCGGTGACCTGCTCGGGGGTCGCGCCGAGGCCGTACTCGGGGTGGGCGGCGGCGTGCGCGGCGAAGTCCGGGAACCGGTCCTGGAGGCCGAGCGCGAAGCGCCGCATGGCCTTCACGTCGTAGCCGTCCGGGCCGAGGCTGCTGTCGAGCACGAACCGGTCGCCCCGGTCCGGGAACAGGGACGCGTGCACGGCGCCGAGGTAGGTGCCGTACGAGTAGCCGAGGTAGGAGATCTTGCGCTCCCCCAGGGCTTCCCTGACGCGGTCCACGTCGCGGGCGGTGTTCGCGGTGGTGATGTGCGGCAGCAGGTCGGCCGTCGCGGAGGTGGCGCACTGGGCGGCGATGGCGCGCGCGTGGCCGACCTCGCGCGTCACGTCGGCGTCGGTGCGGGCGTACGGCGGGAAGTTGCCGCGCGCCTGCTGCTCCGGCGTCAGGTCGCAGGTCACCGGGGTGCTGAGGCCGACGCCGCGAGGGTCGAAGCCGATGATGTCGTAGGAGTCCAGGACCTCCTGCGGCATCCGCGCGGCCGGGAACACGGCGGGGAAGGCGACGCCCGCGCCGCCGGGGCCGCCGGGGTTGGTCAGCAGCACGCCCCTGCGGCGCTCGGGGTTCGTGCTGGGCAGCTTGGAGATCGCGATCTGGATCTTCCGGCCGCGCGGGTCCCGGTAGTCCAGCGGGACCTCGACCCGCGCGCACCGCAGGATCGTGGGGACGGGTTCCTCGCACGGGCCCCAGCGCACCGGGGGTGGGGAGGTGTCCGGGGCGGCGGACGCGGTGGGGGTGACCACGGCCGTCAGCGCGGTGATCACGACTGCCAGGGAGAGGGTTCTGCGCATGGGGGAAAGCGTTTCCCGGCGGGGGTGCGCGGCGCATCGGTCGGACGGCTCGGGCGACCCCCGACCCCGGTCGGGGGCACGACCACGACTCCGGTCTATCGGGGTCGCGCCTTCGGTCGGCTGCGCGGAGGGGCGTGGGACCGCCATGATCGCCGGGTGGACACGGGGGGAACGGGGGACGCGCCGCGGCTGAGCGGGTGGCAGCACGCGTGGCGGGTGGCGGCGGTCGGGGTGGCGAGCGTGCCGTTCTGGCTGATCACCGGCACGCTGCTGCCCGAGGGGGCGGAGCGCGGCTGGTTCCTGGTCGGCGACCCGCTGGTGGGGCTGGTGTGCCTGGCCCTCGTGCTGTGGCGGCGCGGGTTCCCGCTCGTGGTGGCCGTGCTGACCTCGATCGGCACGGGCGCGTCGATGCTCGCGGGTGGGGCGTCGCTGCTCGCGCTGTGCTCGCTGGCGACCCGGCGCAAACCGTGGGAGATGGTGGCGGCGGGGGTGGTGTACGTGGTCGCCTCGCAGTTCAACGTCCGCGTCTACCCGCTCGGCGTCGACCTCTACCCGGTGTGGTTGCTGCTGGCGCTGCCGGCGCTGATCGCGGGCACCTCGCTGGCGATCGGCGTGGCCATCGGGGCGCGGCGGGCGGAGCTGCGGTCGTTGCGGGAGCGGGTGGCGGGCGCGGAGCGGGAGCAGAGCGCGCGGGCGGCGCAGGTGCGGGCCACCGAGCGGAACCGGATCGCCCGCGAGATGCACGACGTGCTGGCGCACCGGATCTCGCTGGTGGCCATGCAGGCCGGGGTGCTGGGGCACCGGGCGGACCTGCGCGCGGAGGACGTGGCCGAGCTGGCGCGGGGCATCGCCGAGGGGTCGCGGCAGGCGCTGGAGGAGCTGCGGGACGTGCTGGGCGTGCTGCGGGCCTCCCCCGATGGCGACCTCGGCCCGGCGCTCGGGCCGTCGCTGGAGCGGGTGCCGGAGCTGGTGGCGGACGCGCGCTCGTCCGGGCTGGACGTGGGGTTCGGCAGCGCGGTCGCGGGCCAGCCGCCGGAGGGCGTGGGGCGGGCGTGCTACCGGATCGTGCAGGAGGGGCTGACCAACGCGGCCAAGCACGCGCCCGGTTCGCGGGTGGAGGTCGAGGTGCGCGGCGGGGCGGGGGCGGGGTTGCGGGTGCGGGTGGGCAGCTCGCGCGGGCCGGTGGCGGGGGTGGGGGCGCCGCCGTCCGGGTACGGGCTGCTCGGGCTG
Source organism: Actinosynnema mirum DSM 43827 (assembly GCF_000023245.1). GTDB lineage: Bacteria > Actinomycetota > Actinomycetes > Mycobacteriales > Pseudonocardiaceae > Actinosynnema > Actinosynnema mirum. Next base: position 3,889,831 of record NC_013093.1, on the reverse strand, counting down.
GCCGAGCGGATCGCCCTGCTGGGCGGGGAGTTCGAGCACGGGCCGACCCCGGACGGCGGGTACGCGCTGGCGGCGCGGTTGCCGTGGCGCGACGGCGGGAGGGTGTGAGTGGGCGAGCGGGTGCGGGTGCTGGTCGTGGACGACGACCGGCTGGTGCGGATGGCGCTGCGGCTGGTGGTCGACGGGGAACCGGACCTCGTGGTGGTGGCGGAGGCGGCGGACGGGGACGCGGCGGTGGAGGCGGTGGCGCGGGAGCGGCCGGACGTGGTGCTGATGGACGCGCGGATGCCGGGCCGCGACGGGGTGAGCGCGACGGCGGAGATCCGGACCCGCCCGGACCCGCCCGCGGTGCTGGTGCTGACGACGTTCGACTCGGACGAGCTGGTGCTGGGCGCGCTGCGGGCGGGGGCGCTGGGGTTCGTCCTGAAGGACACGCCGCCCGCGCGGATCGCCGAGGCGGTGCGGACGGCGGCGGCCGGTGAGCCGGTGCTGTCGCCGCAGGCGGTGGTGCGGCTGATCGCGGCGGCCACCGGGCCGGGGTCCGGGGAGGCCCGGAGGGGGGTGCGGGAGGCGGCGCGGGAGCGGTTGGCGGGGTTGACGGAGCGGGAGCTGGAGGTGGCCCGTGGGATCGCGGAGGGGTTGGGGAACCCGGAGATCGCGGCGCGGCTGGGGATCGGGGTGGCGACGGTGAAGGCGCACACCGGGAACCTGTTCGGGAAGCTCGGGGTGGACAACCGGGTGCGGATCGCGTTGCTGGTGCGGGACGCCGAGGGGTGAGGGCGGAGGGCGGAGGGGCGCGGGAGGGATGAGGGGCACTGCGGGTGCGGGCGCGGGGGTGCGGGCGGGGGTAGCCTCGCCGGATGCGGGCGCTCAGGTACTCCATCAACGTGACCGTCGACGGGTGCTGCGACCACCGGGTGATCCCCGCGGACGAGGAGTTGCACCGGCACCACGCGGGGAACATCGCGCGGGCCGACGTGCTGCTGCTCGGGCGGGTGACGTACCTGATGATGGAGCAGGCCTGGCGGTTGCCGTCGGGGAGTGCGGTCGGGGACGGGGCGGACCCCTTCGCGCTCGCCATCGACGCGGCCAGGAAGGTCGTCGTGTCCGGGACGTTGGAGCGGGTCGACTGGAACGCCGAGCTGGTGCGCGGGGATCTCGGCGCGGCGGTTCGGGCGTTGAAGCGGGAGCCGGGGAACGGGGTGTTCGTCGGCGGGGTGGCGTTGCCGCTCGCGTTGGCGGAGCTGGGGTTGATCGACGAGTACGAGTTCGTGGTGCACCCCCGGATCGCCGGGCGTGGGCCCTCGGTGTTCGCCGGGCTCTCGGAGCACGTGGAGCTGCGGTTGGTGGACACGGTGGAGTTCGCGTCCGGGGCCGTGGCGATGCGGTACGAGCCCCGGAGGTGAGCCCCGGCCCGCGTGGGGCGGGCCGGGGTCGAGCGGGCCGGGGGTCAGCTGCGGCCGAGCGCCTCGGCGGTCAGGACCGTGCCGCCCAGGCCCCAGCCGCCCTCGGCGACCTCCTCCACCAGCACCAGGGTGCTCGCGCGGGCGCGTTCGCCGTACACGTCGGCGTAGGCGTCGGTCACGGCGTCGATCAGCTTCTTCTTGGACTCCGGGGTCAGCGTGCCCTCGGGGACCTTCAGGGTGGCGAACGGCATGGTGGTGCTCCTCGTGGTGTCGTGGTGATGTGGTGCCGCGCTACAGCGCGGCGTTGCGGGGCAGCAGGTCCTCGATGCCGACCCTGCGGTAGAACTCGACCCGGACGCGGTCCGCGACCGCCGACACGACCTCGCTGCCGTCCCGGCTCGGGTCGACGTGGACGCGGAACGGGCGCTGGTCGGCGGGCAGGCCGACGACGCGGGTGATCTCGTCGGCCACGTCCCGCGCGTCGGCGTCCTGCGGGACGAGCGCGGACAGGCGGTCGCCGATGGTGGCGCGCAGCTCGCCGTAGTGGTGGTCGTAGGCGGCGGCGCGGTCGGGGTCGGCCGGGCGGCCCGCGTTCGCGAAGTGGTTGGTGCCCGAGGTGAACGCGCCGGGCACGACGATGGTGGTGCCGACGCCGAAGCGGATCAGCTCGGCCGCGCAGCTCTCGGCGAGCGCGTCCATCCCGGCCTTCGCCGCGAAGTACGGGGCCAGGAACGGCGGGTGGCCGCCGCGCGTGGACGAGCTGCCCACCCACACCAGCAGCCCGGAGCCCTGCTCGCGCAGCAGGGGCAGGGCGGCGCGGTTGACGCGGTGGGCGCCGACGGTGTTGACGTCGTACAGGTCGGCCAGCTGCTCGGGGGTGAACGCCTCGGCCGGGCCCTCGACCATGTGGCCCGCGTTGTGCACCACGACGTCCAGGCGCCCGTGGCGGCGCGCGGTCTCGGCGACGGCCCGGTCGGCGGACTCCTGGGAGCGGACGTCCAGGTCCACGGCGGACAGCGCGAGGCGTTCGGCCCGCGCCAGGTCGGCGAGCTCGGCGACGGCGGGGGCGTTGCGGTCGGCCGTGGCGCGCATCCCGGCCACGACGGTGTGCCCGGCCCTGGCCAGCGCCAGCGCGGTGAGGCGGCCGAAGCCGCTCGACGCGCCGGTGATCAGGACGACCTCCGCCGGGCGGTCGCCCGCGTCCCGGTGCTCGGTCATGACACCCACCTCCAGTTCGGTAGCGGCGATAGCGCTACTTCGTTTCGTTGATACGCAGACCGTAGCACGCTGCCCGAATCAGCGCTAGCGCCGTGACGTACCATCGATTCGTGGAGGTCACCCCGGAGAGCGGCGCACCCCGCCGCAGGCGCGGCGCGACAGGACCCGACGACGACGCCTCGGTGCGCGCCGCGCTGGTCGAGGCGGCCGGGCGCGGGCTGGCCGCCTCGCCGGACGGCGAGATCGCCACCCGCGCGGTGTGCGAGGAGGTCGGCGTGACGCAGCCGGTGCTCTACCGGCTGTTCGGGGACAAGCGCGGGCTGCTCGACGCGGTCGCCGACGCCGGGTTCGAGCGGTACGCGCGGCGCAAGGGCGAGCTGGAGGCCACCGGCGACCCGGTGGCCGACCTGCACGCCGGGTGGGACGACCACATGGCGTTCGCCGCCGAGAACCCGGCGCTGTACCAGCTGATGTTCGCGCCCCGGCCGCACGCGGGCTCGTCCGCGCACCGACGCGTCCTGGAGCTGCTGGAGGCCACGCTGGTGCGCTGCGCGGCGGCGGGCGCGCTGCGCACGAGCCCCGGCCACGCGGCCCGGCTGATCCTGCCCGCGAACGTGGGCGTGGCGCTGAGCCGCATCGCGCAGCCCGCGCTGTACGACGACCCGGAGCTGTCCCACCGGGCGCGGGACGCGGTGTTCGCCGCCGTGCTCACCGACGCGGGCGCGCCCGCGGGCCCCGACCCCGTGCGGGCGGCGGCCCGGCAGCTGCGGTCCCGGCTGTCGCTGCACGGGACCGGCGAGCTGGAACCGGTCGAGACCGCGCTGCTCGACCGGTGGCTCGAACGCCTGGACCAGCCCGGCTGAGCCGCGAGGCGGGCCGGGGCGGAAGCAGGCCGGGGCACGCGCTCGGAGGTGGACGAGCCCCCTGCTCAGCGGGTCGTGGTCGATCCCGTCGCCACCAGGCCGTTGCCGTTGACCAACCCGTTTTCCCGGCGGCGGGCGGCGCGGCGCAGCGCGAGGCCCAGGAGCAGCAGGCCGGCCAGGAACGGGTAGATCGCGGTGCGCTCCACCAGGCCGACCAGCACCCCGGTCTCCGCCGCCAGCAGGGCGACGTAGCCGACCATCCCGGCCAGGCCCAGCACGCCGAGCGCCACCAGCGCCCTCCCCCGCCCCCTGGAGATCCCGAGCGGGCGGTGGGCCGCGCCCAGCAGGAGCACGAGCGCGTTGCCCGCCGTGAACGCGCCGAACGCCCCGAGCGCGTGGTGGTCGGCCGCGCCGCTGTCCAGCGCGTCGCCGTCGCCGGGGAACAGCGCCACCACCGCGCTGCCCACCGCCAGCACCACCGCCGCGGCGACGACGGGCAGGCGGCGCGCGGCGGGCAGGCGCAGCGCGAGCACGCCCACCAGCACCACCACGCCGAACAGGACCAGCCCCGCGTTCATCACCGGCGCCAGCGGCGAGAGCATGAACTGGCCGAACGCCGTCGCCGGGCCGCGCACGCCCAGCGCGCTGATGAAGTGGTGCGTGTAGCTGTAGGGCGGGTCGGTCCACGCCGCCGCCGCGACGAACTCGGCGGTGAGGTAGACGGCGGGGCCCGCCACGAGCGCTGACCAGGCCGCGCGACGGGGTTCGGGGTCGTGGGTGTCCACGTGCTGCCTCCTGCTGGGTCGGAACGGTGACGCGGGCAGCGTGCGGCGGGGCGCTGACACGGCGCTGACACGCGACCGACGCGGCGCGGAAGCCCTTGTCCCGCACTGGGAGGATCAGCGGGTGGACGGGAGCGCGGGGGTGCGGGTCGTGCTGCTCGGCGCGTTCCGGGTCCGCCGCGACGACGTCGCCCTGGACGTGCCGGGGGCGCGGGTGCGGGCGCTGCTGGTGCGGTTGGCGCTGGCCGGTGGGCGGGCGGTGGAGCCGGGCGCGCTGGTCGACGCGATCTGGGGCGACGAGCCGCCCGCCGGGCCGGGGCCGGCGTTGCAGGCGCTCGTCTCCCGGCTGCGGCGGGCGCTCGGCGCGCCGGGCGCGGTCGCGCTGGGGGTGGGCGGGTACCGGCTCGTGGCGGACGTGGACGCGGCGCGGTTCGAGGAGCTGGCCGCGCGGGGCGGGGAGGACGCGCTGCGGGAGGCCGCCGCGCTGTGGGGCGGGCGGGTCGGGGGCGAGCCGCCGGTGGTCGCGGCCGTCGCGCCGCGGGTGGCGACCCGGTTGGCGCGGCTGTCGGTGGAGGTGGTGCTGGACCTGGCGGAGGTCGAGCTGGCGCTCGGGCGCACCGGGGCGGCCATCGGTGGGGCGAGCGGGGTGCTGGCCGAGCACCCGGCGCACGAGCGGGCCGCCGGGGTGCTGGTGGACGCGCTCGCGGGCGCGGGACGGCAGGCCGAGGCGCTGGCGGCCTACGAGCGGGTCCGCGCGGCGCTGGCCGACGAGCTGGGCGCCGACCCCGGCACGGCCCTGCGCGAGCGCCACCTGCGGCTGCTGCGCGCCACCCCGCCACCGCTCCCCCGGCCGAACGCGCTGCCCGCGCCGGTGACGGGCTTCCTCGGCCGGGACGTCGACCTCGCCCGCGTCGCCGACCTGCTGGCCGCCGGGCGGCTGGTCACCGTCGTCGGGCCCGGCGGGGTGGGCAAGACCCGGCTGGCCGTGGAGGCGCTGCGCCGGGACCGGGACGCGCTGCTGGTGGACCTCGCGCCGGTCGCCGAGCCCTCGGAGGTCGTCGCCGCCGTGCTCGCCGGGATCGGGCTGCGCGGCGACCGCGACCGGCCGGGCGGGGACGCGACGGCGCTGCTGGCCGCCGAGCTGGCGGCGCGCAGGTCGGTGCTGCTGCTGGACAACTGCGAGCACCTGGTCGACGCCGTGGCCCACCTGGTCGCGCTCCTGCTCCCCCGCTGCCCCGAGCTGCGCGTGCTCGCCACCAGCCGGGAACCCCTGGCGGTCGACGGGGAGGCGCTGGTCCCGCTGGGGCCGCTCGCGCTGCCCGGAATCGGGGACGGGCTTGACGCCGCGGTCGGCACGGCCTCGGTGCGGCTGTTCGCCCAACGGGCGTCGGCGGTGCGCCCCGGTTTCGCCGTCGACGCCACGACGCTGCCGGACGTGGTGCGCCTGGTGCGGGCGCTGGACGGGCTGCCGCTGGCGCTGGAGCTGGCCGCCGCCCGGTTGCGCGCCCTGCCGCTGCCCGACCTGGTGGCCGGGTTGTCGGCGCGGTTCCGCCTGCTGGCGGGCGGGAACCGGGCCGCGCCGCCCCGGCACCGCACGCTGCGCGCGGTGATCGCGTGGAGCTGGGACCTGCTGGACGGGCCCGAGCGGGCCGTGGCCGAGCGGATCTCCGTGCTGCCCGGCGGGGTCACCCCGGAGTCGGCCGCCGCCGTCTGCGCGGGCGCCGTGCCCGCCGACGAGGTGCCCGAGCTGCTGGCCGCGCTGGTCGACCGGTCGCTGCTGAGCCTGGTCGGGGGTCGGCGGCGGATGCTGGAGACGGTGCGCGCGTACGGGGTCGAGCGCCTGGCCGCCGCCGGGGACTTGAGCGCGGTCCGCGACCTGGCCGCCGCGCACGTGGCGGGGGTGCTGGCGGGGCAGGACGCGGTGCTGCGCGGGCCGGGGCAGCGCGCGGCGGTGGCGGCGATCGGCGCGGAGCACGACAACGCGGTGGCCGCGCTGCACCACCGGTGCGCCACCGGGGACGCGGACGGGGCGCTCGCGCTGGCGCTGTCGCTGGTCTGGTACTGGCAGGTGTTCGGCCGCCAGTCCGAGGGCGCGCACTGGCTCGGGCGGGCGCTGGCGGTGCCCGGCGGGCCGTCCCCGGAGCGGGACTGCGCGCGGGCCGCCCACCTGCTCGGCCTGGCCGACGGCGGGCACGGGGTGGGTGATCGCGGGGAGGTGGGGGCGCTCGCGGACCGGGTGCTGGCGCACCGGGGGCTCCCCGGTCACCTGCGGGTGCTCGGGGCGGTCCTGCTGTTCCTGCTGGGGCGCGGCGAGGGGGTGTTCCGGGAGCTGGGCGCGGGCGGCGGGTGGTTGTCCGGGCTGGCGCACCTGTTCCTGGCCGAGCTGGCGGAGAACGCGGGCGAGCTGGACCGGGCGCGCGGGCACGCGGAGGTGTCCCTGGACCGGTTCCGGGCGGCCGGGGACGGGTGGGGCGTGGCGGGGGTGCTGCCGGTGCGGGCGCGGGCGCGGCGGTACGACGACCTGGACGGGGCGTGGGCGGACCTGCGGGAGGCGCGGGCGCTGGAGGGGGAGTTCGGGGCGCTGAGCCCCGGTGACCGGGTGCGGGCGGACCTGCGGTGGGTCGACCTGCACGAGCGGCGCGGTGACAGCGGGGCGGCGCTGGAGGTGCTGGCCGCGGCCCGTGCTCGGGGGGAGCAGGTCGCGGTGGTGGACGCGCGGGAGGCCGCGCTGCGGGTGCGGCTCGGGGACCTGGGGCGGGCGGGTGAGCTGCTGGCCGGGGTGGGTGGGGCGGTGGGCGACCTGGCGCGGGCCGCGTATCGGGTGGCCTCGGGGGACCTGGCGGGTGCGGAGCGGGCGTTGCGGCGGGCGCGGGTGGTGGCGGCTGCGAGCGGGGAGCTGCCCGCGCTGGCCCCGGTGGCGGTGGGGGCGGCGGCGCTGGAGCAGGCGCGGGGGCGGTGGGCGGGGTCGGGGGTGCTGCTCGGGACGGCCGCGCGGGTGCGGGGCGCGCACGACCGCACCGACCCCCTGGTGCGCGAGCTGGTCGACCGGGGGCGGGCGGCGGTGGGCGGGAGCGCGTTCGCGGCGGCGTACGCGCGGGGGTGGGAGGCGGAGCGGGACGTGGCGGCGGCGTTCGTGCTCTGAGCGCCGGGATCGGGCGGTTGGGGTCAGGCGGGCCAGGTCACACGTCCAGGGACCCCGCCCAGTCCGCGATCGTCCGGACTTCGGCCTGCGTCGGGAAGACCTTCTCGGTGAGCACGCGGTGCACCTCGGGGTCGCCGTCCAGGCAGCCGTCGGCCAGGACGGTGAGCTGGAAGTCCAGGTCGGCGGCCTGGCGGAGGGTGGACAGGACCACGCCGCTGGTCGCGATGCCGGTGAGCACCAGGTGGTCGACGCCCTGGGCGCGCAGGACGAGGTCCAGGTCGCTGCCCGCGAACGCGCTGACGCGGCGCTTGGTCACCACCACCTCGTCGTCGAGCGGCGCGGTCTCGGGGTGGAAGTCGGTGGCGCCGGAGCCCCTGGGGGCCGCGGCCAGGCGGCCGAACATCTTGTTGCGCGGGTGGATCTCCGCGTAGTCGGGGCGGAAGCCGACGCCGACGTGGATCACCGGCACGGACGCGGCGCGGGCCGCCTCGAGCGCGGTGGCGAGCCTGGGGAGGTAGGCCGGGTCGGGGTAGCGGGCGACCACGGCGGGCTGGACGTCCATCACCAGCAGGGCGGGGGTGGGGATCTCGGGCCTCGTTTCGGTGGTGGCGGCGCGGGGGCCGCCGGTGGGGGTCAGGGGTGCGGGGGTGCCGGGGTGAGCAGGCTGGTGACGGTGAGCAGGCGGTCGGCGAGTTCCTCGGGGCGCAGCGGGTCCTCGGCGCGCACGACCCAGTCGTGGACGATCGCGCCGGTGCCGTGGGAGATCAGCACGGCCAGGTCGCGGGCGGCCCGCTCGTCCACCTCGCCCAGGCCGGCGCGCAGGGCCTCGGTGGTGATGAGGGTGCGGAAGAGCTCGGCCAGGGCCTCCGCCAGCCGCCACGCGCACGGGCCGGTGAGCACGGCGCGGTAGAAGGGGCGGTGGTCGGCGAAGTGGCGGGCCACGGCCAGGAGGCGGGCGTGGCGCGGGGCCCGCGGGTCGGCCAGGTGCGGCAGGAGCTCGCGCCGCACCAGGTCCGCCGCAGCGGCGACGAGGAGCGTGTCGCGGTCGCCGAAGTGCTGGTAGAGCAGCTGCCTGCTGACGTCGGCGGCCTCGGCCAGGTCGGTCACCGGGACCGCCGCCCCGCGCTCGGCGACCAGGTCGACGGCGGCGGCCATGAGGGCGGCCCTGGAGCGGGCGACCCGGCGGTCGGGACGGGTGGTCACGGGGGTGAAACTAGACAGTTGTCAATAAATGAGCAAGTGTCGCCGAACGCGCGCGCGGGAATCTCCGGTGCTCGGGGCCCGTCCCTGGCGACATGATCACGCGATGACCGAGGTGAGGACGCGCCCGTACGCCGGGCCCGCGGACCTGCGCGCGATGCAGGGGTTGGCGCGGCGGATCTGGACGCCGTCGAGCCGGTGGCACGTCGGCGACCTGGCCTGGCAGCGCAACCAGCACACCGGGCGCGAGGCCGAGTGGCCGACCGCGCTGTGGGAGGCGGGCGGCGAGGTGGTGGCGTGGGGGTGGGCCGAGCTGCCGGGTGAGCTGGCGCTGCTGGTCGACCCCGCCCGGCCCGAGCTTGCGGGGGCGGTGCTCGACTGGTTCGCGGGCGTGGCCACCGCGCCCCGGCGGTCGGTCACCGTGCTGGACGCCGAACCGCACCTGGTCGCCGCGCTGGAGGCTCGCGGGTACGAGCGGCTGGGCGGGCCGCACTTCCGGCACTCGGTGCGCGCGCTGGACGACCTGCCGACGCCCGAACTGCCCGCCGGGTACCGGGTCCGCGCCGTGCGGGGCGAGGAGGACGTGGCGGCGCGGGTCGCGGCGCACCGGGCGGCCTGGTGGCCGTCGCGGGTCACCGAGGAGAGCTACCGGGCGGTGATGGGGGCGTGGCCGTACCGGCCGGGGCTGGACTGGGTGGTGGAGGGGCCGGACGGGCGGTTCGCGGCCACCTGCCTGATCTGGTTCGACGAGCGCAACGGCGTGGGCGAGCTGGAACCGGTCGGGGTCGACCCCGGTCTGCGGCGGCGCGGGCTGGGGCGGGCGGTGTGCCTGGCGGCGCTGGGCGCGCTGCGCGAGGCGGGCGGGCGGCGGTGGTGTACCCGCTGCACGGGCACCCCGACCACCCCGCGCCCGCGCCGCTGTACCGAGGGCTGGGGTTCCGCGAGCACGCCCGCACGATCACCTTCACCGCGCTGGAGGCGCGCGGGTAGCAGCGGCCGGGCGGGGCGAGCGGACCCGGTCGACGAGCGGCTCCGCTGTCGGAGCGGTCGTCCCAGCGCGTGGACACCAGTGCCACGACCAGACCGCGCCCCGCTTCGCGTGGTCGGCTCGGGGGTCGACCGCGGTGAGGCTCTCGCCGGGGTGGGTGAACCACGTCCTGGCGATGGCCTGCACCGCGAGCACCGGGTGCCGCCCGTGGCGCTGGACGTCACCGACGCAGCCGCCGTCGACCGGGCCGGGCCGGCCGCGTTCGGCCGTTGCGCCGCGCCGGCCGAGTCCGACGCCAGGTGGCGGCCGGTCCCCGGGTCCGCCTGGAACTGACCCCGCCGGCCTCCCCGCCCGCCCGTCCGGCCGGGCGCCGAACCCGCCTCAGGCGTGCTCGACCGCGCGCACCGATCCCCCCACCACCACCGGCATCGGGACGTGGTGCACGGTCGTCGGGCTGCGGTCGCGGCGGGGGCGGGACAGGAGGAGTTCCACGGCCATCGCGCCCAGGCGGTGGTGCGGCAGGGCGACGGTGGTCAGGCGCGGGCGCATCCAGGCGGCCACGGGGTGGTCGTCGAAGCCGACCACGGAGACGTCGTCCGGCACGGACAGGCCCGCCTCCGCGAGCGCCTGGCACGCGCCGAACGCCAGGCGGTCGTTGAAGCACAGCAGCGCGCGAGGGCGGTGGTGGGACAGGAGGTCCAGGGTGGCGCGGTAGCCGTTCTCCGGCATCCACTCCACGCACGGGCGCACGCTCTCCACCTCCACCCCCGCCGCCGCGAAGGTCTCCAGCGCGCCGGAGAGGCGGGCCACGGCGGCGATGTGGCGCGGGTCGATCGCCTCGGCCGTGGGCCCGGTGCCGATCAGGTGCACGCCCTCGCGGTGCCCGGCGTCGAGCAGCACGCGCGCCGCCGAACGGCCGCCGCCGCGGTCGTCGGGGAGCACGGCGTGCGCGGGGAAGTCGTTGGCGGGCAGCACGTTCAGCAGCACGGACGGCCCGTCGCGCAGCCCGTCCGGGACCTCCAGCAGCCGGGGGAACCTGGCCGCGAAGACCACGCCCTCCACCTGGCGGGCGCGCAGCGAGGCCACCAGCGCCGCCTCCACCTCGCGGTCGCCGCCGCTCTCACCGGCGAACAGGGTGAACCCGTGCCGGTGGGCGGCGCCGACCGCGCCCTCGATCAGCTCACCGGACAGCTTGGCCGAGGCCACGGCGTCCGAGACGAAACCGAGGGTCTTGGTGCGGGAGGCGGACAGCAGCGTGTCGCGGCGGTAGCCGAGCTGCTCGGCCGTCGCCCGCACCTTGCGCTCCACCGCCGCCGAGATGCGCAGCTCCCGCGCGCGGCCGGAGAGCACCAGGGAGGCGGTGGGCACCGACACGGCGCAGGCGGACGCGACGTCGGCCAGCGTGACGCGCGTCCGCCCGCTCTCGCGGACACCTGCTCGCGGGGGTGTGCCCGTCACCCGTGCCTCCCGTCACCGGTCGCGCGACAGCCCCGCGCGAGGTCCTACCCCATCGTGCAGGCCGCGCCGTTCAAGGAGAACCCCGAAGGTGGGGCCGCGTCCCCGCCGTGGGTGACCTGGTAGCCGATGCTGACTTTGCCACCGGGTGGGATCGCCGCGTTGTAGCCCGCGTCGCGGGCGGTCACCCGGCCCGAGCTGGGCGCGTACGAGGCGTTCCAGCCCGAGGTGATCACCTGGCCCGCGGGCAGCGCGAACTCCAGCGACCAGCCCTGCACCTGCGTGGTCCCGGTGTTGGTGATGGCGAGCTCCGCCGTCAGGCCGTTGCCCCAGGCGTTGACGGTGGCCGACACCCGGCAGGCCCCCGGCTGCGGTTCGCCGGGCGTGGTGGTGGTGGTGGTGGTCGTGGTCGTGGTGGTGCTGGTCGGGTCGGGGCCGGTTCCGGCGAACTGGGTGAAGAACCGCCAGGTCTCCTCGGGCGCCCACGTCCTGGTGCCGCTGTCGCCGGGCGCGTTGTCCTGCGGTGCGGCGATGTGGCCCTCGTCGAACGCGACCCAGCGCACCGGGTAGCCGTCGCGGCAGCCGGTGTAGGTGGTGCCCCGGTGGGTCAGGCTGCCCTGGGACGGTTCCGGCGGGTTCTGCGCGGCGCAGCCGTTGTTGCGCACGAACCGGTCGCGCATCGAGCGCCCGCCGGAGATGTTCAGGACGCTGTCGCGCAGGCCGTGGATGCCGAGGTAGGCGATGGGCTGCGTGCCGCCGGCGCAGCCGCTGAGCACGCCGCCCGCGATGACCGCGACCGCGCGGAACACCGTCGGCCGCGAGCAGGCCACCGAGTAGGACATCGCGCCGCCGTAGCTGAAGCCGGTGGCGAACCGCTGGGTGGTGTCCACGCACAGCCCGGCGTCGAGCTGGCGGACGATGTCGTCGACGAGGGTGATGTCCTCGCCGCCGTTGTTGGCCCAGCCGTTGTTGAAGCCCTGCGGCGCCACGAAGATCGTGCTGCTGCCCGCCAGGCGCTTGAGGCCGTAGTAGGACCAGACGTCCCGCTGCACGGTCTGGCCGGTGGCGACGTCGTTCGCGGTGCCGCTGAGCCAGTGGAAGCCGAAGACGACGCGGTGGGGGCGGTTCCGGTCGTAGCCGTCCGGGATCGACAGGATGTAGGTGCGGGACTTGCCGCTGCTGGTGATCGTGCGCGTGCCGCTGGTGAGCGCGGGCGCCTTGCCGCAGCCCTCCGTCGTGGCGGACGCGCCGGGGGCGCCGGACGCGCCGGGCGCTCCGGTCGCGCTGGTGGTGATCAGCCCCGCGGCGAGGGTGAGCAGCGCGATGCCCGCTGCCGCGAGGACCCTGTTGCGCGCCAAGGGATTCGCCCTTCCTGTGGTGGTTCCGGTGGGTGTGGTCACGGGGTGGTGAGGTCGAAGCGGCGGGCGGTGACGGAGCCGCCGAGCGCGGCGGTGGCGTGGTTGAAGACGGCGAAGCGGTAGCCCATGAAGAACCGCCAGTCGTTCTTGAGCGTGAACGCCGGGCCGAAGGCGGTGAAGTTGACGCCGTCGGTGCTGTAGGAGAACCGGGCCTGCCTGCCGTTGCCGGGGCGGATGTCGGCGTTGGCGCGCAACCAGATCCGGGAGCCGCCCAGGTCGGCGCTCGCGACCTCGTAGCCGGTTCCGGTGGTGCGCCAGGAGCCGTCCATGGTCAGGCCGGTGACGGAGACGATCCGGTTGCGGCCGTTGTCGCGCTTGACGCCGATCCACGCCGAGGAGTCGCGCAGCACGGCCAGCCCGGTGCGGTCGCCGTCGCGCATCCCCGACAGGTCCAGTTCCACGGTGCCGGTGGAGGTGGGGCCCTGGATGCGGTGGGTGAGGGTGTTGCGGGCGGAGTACAGGTCGTTGGTGACGGTCGCGGTGGACAGGCGAAGGCCGTTGTTCACGCTGTACTTGGCGGTGTCCGGGTTGTGGTTCCACTCCCACTGCGGGCCGAGCGCGGCGCCGGAGAAGGTGTCGGCGCCGATCATGGGTTTGACCTGGCGCGGGGGCGCGGGCAGGTTCGGCTTCGGGTAGGTCGCGCCCCAGCCGCCGTTGACGGTGGTGACGCGCGGCCAGCCGTCCGAGGTCCAGGTGATCGGGGCGAGCACCGGCACGCGCCCGCCGGGGTAGGCGTCGACGAACGCCAGGTAGTGCCAGTCGCCGTTCTGGGTCTGCACCAGGCCGCCCTGGTGCGGCACTCCCCCGCCCTGGATCGGCGAGGGCAGGTCGAGCAGCACCTGCTGGATCGAGTACGGGCCGAACGGGCTGGACGACTTGAGCACGTACTGGCCGTTCGCGGGCCTGGTGAGCCAGATGTAGTAGTTGCCGCCGCGCTTGTAGAAGCGCGCCCCTTCGAGGGTGCCGATGTTCGAGGGGGTCTGGAACACCTGCTGGGAGCGGACCTCCGACTTCCCGTCGGCGGAGAGCTGGGCGACGCTGATGCTGGTGTTGCCGTAGGCGACGTACAGGGTGTCGTCGTCGTCCACGAGCATCCCGGCGTCGTAGTAGCACTTGTTGATGGTGGTGTGCTTGGACCACTGGCCGTCGACGGCGGTCGCGGTGTACAGGTGCGTCTGGGCGAAGTCGACGCAGCCGCCCCAGTAGAAGGTGCGGTTGCTCTTGCGGTGCGCCAGGAACGACGCCCAGATGCCGTTGACGTACGCGCGGGAGCCGTTGCCCATGTCGTACTTGGCCCCGAAGTCCAGGCGTGGCACGGAGTGCCCGGCGAACTCCCAGTTGACCAGGTCGTAGGAGCGCAGCACGGGCGCGCCGGGCGAGTAGTGCATGGTGGAGGCCGAGTAGTAGTAGGTGTCGTCCACGCGCAGGACGTCGATGTCGGCGAAGTCCTGCCACAGCACGGGGTTGGTGTAGGTCCCGGCCGCGCGGGCCGGGTGGGTGGTGGTGGCGGTCAGGCTCGCCGCCACGAGGCCGAGCACGGCCAGGGCGATGGGCGCCCATCGGCGTTGACGGGGCATCGGTGTGCCTCTCCTGGTGTCCGGGAGTTGGCTCTGGGCGCGGCGGCGGTGGACTTGTCGGGCGCGGCGGTGGTCGTGGGGGTCAGCAGGGGGAGTTGGTCTGGGTCAGCAGGCCCAGCCGCCAGGGCAGGCGGTTGTAGTCGCCGGACGCGTTGGGGTCCAGGCCCTGGTACAGGTAGCTCAGCTTGCAGGGGTTGATCTCCATGGTCTGGTCGGTCCCGCTGCGCACCAGCTCGCCGTGGCTGATGTCGCGCGTCCACTGGCCACCGGGGAACGTGGTGTTGTTGGCCCTGGCGAACGGGTTCGACTCGCTGTCGGCCAGCGCGGTCCACGGTCCGGCGATCGCCGGGGCGGTCCAGGAGCGGAACCAGCGGCGGCCGTCCGAGCCGATCGCCTCGTGGAGCATCAGCCACTGGTTCTTGCCGGCGACCTTGTAGATGTTGGACGCCTCGAACAACCGGTTGCGGTTGCTGTCCTGCATGGCGATCACGGTGTTGGTGAAGCCGTTGGGGAACTGGGCGAGGCTGGTCTCCGAGCGGTACAGGTGGCCGTTGTCGTCCGAGGAGAACAGGTGGCACTTGGCCGTGTCGCAGACGGTCCAGAAGTCGACCCAGTAGCCGTTGCCGATGTTGTCCCGGATGATCTGCGGCATCCCGTTGGCGTAGAAGTTCCTCGGCGCGGACCAGGACGCGGGGTTCTCGATGTCGGCGGTCGTCGAGTACGAGGCGTTGGACCCGGTCTGGTACACCAGGTACCACAGGCGTTGCGGGGCGAAGTAGAACACCTGCGGCGCGGCCCGGTAGCCCGTGCCGATCCCGGAGCGGTCCAGGTAGTGGTGCGGGGCGGACGCGGCCTGGGACCAGTCGGTGAAGCTGGTGTGCACGAGGTTGTAGCCGTTGGTGTAGACCGAGGCGAACACGTGGTAGCGGCCGTTGTGGCGCACCACGCTGGGGTCCTTGACGGAGACCGTGGCGTGCGAGGAGTCGGGCTTCGGGCCGATCAGCGCGCCGCTGGAGGACCACCGGAAGCTGCTCGGCAGCGAGCCGCCCGGTTGCTGCGGGGTCGTGGTGGTGGGCGGCGTGGTCGGGGGCGTGGTGGTCGTGGGCCCGACTCCTCCCGTGCACGTGGTCCCGTTGAGGCTGAACGAGGTCGGGTCGGGGTTGGACCCGGTGGAGGTCGCGGTGAACCCGAACTCGACGCGGCCCCCGGTGGGGATGGCGGCGTTGTAGGAGGCGTTGCGGGCGCTCACCTGGCCGCCGGACTGGGACACCTCGGCGTTCCAGGCCTGCGCGACCTGCTGGCCCGAGCCGTAGGTCCAGGTGAGCGTCCAGCCGTCGACGGCGTCACCGAGGTTGGTGATCGCGACGCTCGCGGTGAAACCGCCCTGCCACTGGGAGGTCGCCGCGTAGGCGATCGAGCACCCCGGCGCCGCGGCGGCCTGGGGTGGGAGGGCGGCGAGCGCGGCCACCATGGCGAGCGAGGTGGTGGCCATGGCGCCGATCCGGGCCCGGCGCGGGGTGAACAGCCTTGCGAGGAGCATGGTCGCCCTTCGTCGTCGTCGACGGGTGGTCGGCGCGGCCGACCGGGAGCGGCGGGAGCGGGCTGGTACTCCCCCACTTCCTGCAATCTAGCCAGGTGGCACAGGGTGGTCAAAGCTAAAAAGGGCGGACGCGGTTTAGCTTCCAGCGCAAAGGTTTCGCGCGTTCTTTCGGCCGGGGGGCAGGTGGATCGGGGCGGGCTCGGGGCGAGGACGGGGCTGGGAATGGGGCGGGGAATGGGGCGGGCTCGGGGCGGGGGTCGCCCGGAGCCCGCCACGGGTCAGAGGCGCACGCGGACGACGGTGAACGGGAGGTTCGGCTCGGCGATCTGGTACTGGAAGTTGACCACCAGCAGGTCGTCGCCGTCGAAGGTCGCGGTGGACGGGACGTCCATGCCCCTGCCGTTGACCCGCCGCAGCACCGTGGCGCGGGAGTGGTCCTCGCTCAGCCGCAGGACGCTGATCTCGCCCTCCGGGTGGAACAGGCTGGTGACGCTGTAGAGGTCGTTGCCGCGCAGGAGCAGCCCGTCCGAGCCGATGTCGCCCACGCCGCCCAGGTCGATCGGGGTGACGGCGCCGGTGCGGGTGCTGATGCGGTGGAACGCCTGGGAGTTGGTGTCGGCGAGCAGCACGTGGCGGCCGTCCGGGGTGACCACGAGGCCGTTGCCGTTGATGCCCTCCTCGTAGCGCACCGGGGAGTCGGTGAGGTCCACGAACGTCCTCAGTGGCTGGTCGACCTCGGGGCTCGCCAGCTGGGCGGCGGTGATCCGGTAGAGGACGGGGCGGAACGAGTCGCTGACGTAGGCGTCGCCGTTCGGGGCGATGGCGACGTCGTTGACCAGGCCGTCGCGGGCGCCGGAGTCGAACACGTGCAGGAGCGCGCCGGTGCGGGTGCTGTGGACGAAGACCTTGCCGGTGGCGCCGCCCGCGATGACCAGCCTGCCTCGGGTGATCTTCATGCCGACGGCGGTGGTGCGGCCGTGCTGACCGGCGGGCAGGAACGGCTCCAGGGTGGGGCGGTCGACGTGGCCGCGCCAGATCGTGCCGTCGGTCGTGCCGCCGACGTAGAAGTGCGGCGTGCCCGGCTCGCGGACGATGCCCTCCGGGTAGGCGCGGTCGCCGGGGACCACGTAGCGGGTGACGGGGTGGTGCGCGGCGGTGGCGGGTGGCGTGAGGGCGGCGGGTGGCGCGGCGGCGGCGGGTGGCACGGCGGCGGGGAGGGCTGGGGCGAGCGCGGTGAGGAGCAGGGTCGCGGTGAGGAGGGCTCGGGTGGTGGTCACGGAAGGGCTCCGGGGGTCGAAGGGGTGTCTGGCGCCAGACAAGCGCTTCGTGGCGCGGGGTGGCAGTGGACGCTTGTCGGGGGTAGTTCTTCACCCCCCTTCCGGGCGGGGCGGCCGACTAGGGTGAGCGGTGTGGGCGATCTTGGGCGGCACCCGGTGGCGAACCGCTCCGACGTGCGGGACTTCCTGGTCAGCAGGCGCGCGAGGGTGAGTCCGGGGCGGGCCGGGCTGCCCGTGCTCGGGCGGCGGCGGGTGCCGGGGTTGCGGCGGGAGGAGGTCGCGCTGCTCGCCGGGGTCAGCGTGGACTGGTACACCCGCTTGGAGAAGGGGCACATCGGCGGTGTCTCGCGGGAGGTGCTCGACGCCGTGGCCGGGGTGCTGCGGCTCGACGCCGAGGAGCGGGTCTACCTGTTCGACCTGGCGCGCGCGGCCCGGCGTCCCCGCGCCGCCGAGGTGGCGGCGGAGGCCGCGCTGCCCGCGACGGCGCAGTGGCTGCTGGACAGCATGACGCTGTCGTCGGCGATGGTGACCGGGCGGCGGCAGGACGTGCTGGCGGTCAACCCGCTGGCCCGCGCGCTCTACGCGCCGCTGTTCGCCAGCGCCACCACGCGGGACGGCGGCCGGGCGAACCTCGCCCGCTACCACTTCCTCGACGCGGGCGCCCGCGAGTTCTACGGGGACTGGGCGGGCACCGCCGACGTGCTCGTCGCCGCGCTGCGCGCCGAGGCCGGGCGCGACCCGCGCGACGGGGCCACCCGCGAGCTGGTGGGCGAGCTGACGGCCGCGAGCACCGAGTTCCGGGCGCGGTGGAGCGCGCACGACGTGCTGCTGCACCCGCGCGGCGCCAAGACCTTCCGGCACCCCGAGGCGGGTGAGCTGAGCCTGAGCTACCACTCGGTGGACCTGCCGATCTCCGCCACCGAGACCCGGCACGTGTGCGCGTGCACCGCCGAACCCGGCTCGACCGACGAGGCGAGGCTGCGCGCGCTCGTCGGGTGAGCCGGGGGGTGACCGGCCACCGCCGTCGCGCTCGCGGCGGCGGGGCGGGGCCGCCGGTCAGAGCGTGAGCGCCATCCCGATCGAGCCGGGCGCGGTCTCGGTGAAGCCGTGCTTGAGGTACAGCGGGCGGCCGGGCGCGTCGGCCAGGAGGGTCACGAACGCGCCGGGCGGGGCGGCCTCGCGGATGCGCCGGAGCAGCGCGTCCATGATCGCGCCGCCGACGCCCCTTCCCTGGTGGTCGGGCAGCACGGCCATGTCGACGACGTGGAAGTACCAGCCGCCGTCGCCGAGGACCCGGCCCATGCCGACGGTCCCGCCGTCCGCGTGCGTGACGTGGAAGGAGGCCCAGGCGCCGGGCAGGGCGGCGGCGGCCTGCTCGGCGGTCTTGGGCGACAGGCCGGACTCGGCGCGCAGGCGGAGGTAGTCGGCGACGGACGGCGGGGTCGGGTGGAGCTCGTAGTCCCGGTGCACGCGGTCAGGCTCCCACGGGCGCGGGCGGGCCCCCGCCCGACCTGACGATTTCCCCGTCGGCGGGGATGCGGGCGGGCGCTCGCGGATTTTCGACATCCCCCGGCCCGGCGAGACGCGGCGGCGCCGCTGAAAAGAGCGCCGTCGCGGCCCTTCGCGCCGCCCCCGACATCCCCCGCGCGGCGACCGGTCAATGCGGTCCACGCCTGGGGGTTTCCCTCCCACGTCGAACACCGCCACCACGCGCCCACGCGCCGCGTCGACCACTCCGACGCCGAGGAACACCTGTTCACGGGCACGGGAAGCCGCAGCGGAGGGGGAACCGGGAATGGCCGCAGGCGATCGCGGCACGACGTCCGCACATCACCGCGAGCAGAATCGCGAGGCGTTCACCCGGGCGGCGGAGGAACATTCCATCGCCCCTCTCGAAGAACCTGCGGGAAGCCCCGGAAGAAAACCCGGACCCGAAACGCGACAAAATTGCGGACACCCACCCGTGAAACACCGGGCACCCCCACCAGGTCACCCGCTGACATCACGCTCAGTCAGTATCGGCGCGCTCCCCCGCCGAGGCGGAGCGCGACGCCCCGCCCAACCGGGCACCGAGCGGGCACCTCCACTCGGCCCAGCACCGCCCCAAGATCGCACGTAGCACGGGTTGAAACCGCTCAAGCGCATCTCAACCCGTTCGGAGCAGAGTGGCGCCCGTCACGTCCCGACCGGTCACGGTTGGCAACGGATCCAGTCCACGCGAGGTGGCATCAAGCGCACTTGCCCCGATCACACCCGCCCGTGCAACCGAATGCAGCAGGGATATCTTTCCCGAGAACTCGGCCGTTAACCGGGAGTGGAGCCAGGCCCACCCCTAAGACGCTTGCCCACATGCCCAACAATGGTGAAGATGGAACGGCGGACCGCACCGCGAACGCGAACCGAACTCCGCGAGAGGGCACGGTGAACGATCCTGGAACAGCTACTGCCGCGTAGCTCAAGGGTGGAACGCCCGCCTCGCGCGCGGCGGAGGGAATAACGGCTTTTACGCCCTCGACAACAGCTTGTCAACGAAACCCGTGCACCCGAGCGGTCCCCGCGCGCACCGCTCGCGGGGGTGGCGCGGCGCACGACGTGGCTGCCCGGCGTCGACGACGACGCGAGTTCCCCGACCGCCCGCGAAGGCGGTCGCGGATCGCCACGACGGGGCACCCGGACCACGCCTCCCCCGGAACAGCGCGCCCACGCGCGGTTCCGGCGCGCGCCGGGACCGCCGCACCCGCCGGAGCGCCGCCACCGGCCGGGGCCGGTCCCCGCGGACCGGGTCGCCTTCCGGACCACCACTCCACGGACCACGGAAAGGACCACTCCCCCAGTGGAGCTTCTGCGCGCACCCGAGATCCAGTCGGCCGTCGAGCACCTCGCGGTGGACCTGCCGGACCGGGCGGGACGGGCGTTCCTGGTGGACGGACCGCCCGCCTGCGGAAAGACGACGGCCCTGCGGCGGCTCGTCGACCGGATCGCCCACGAGGACCACCTCGTGCTCACCGCCACCTGCACCCCGCCGGAGACGGAGCTGCCGTTCGGGGTGCTCAAGCAGCTCCTCGCCTCCCCCGGCATGGCCAGGGTCGACCCGCGCCTGGTCGCCGACCTCGGCGAGCTGCTCGCCCCGGCCCCGCCGCCCGCCGACGACTCGGCGCTCCTGCAGCTGTACCACTCGCTGTGCGCGGCGCTGATCGCGCTGTCCGAGGAGGTGCCGCTGGTCATCGCGGTGGACGACGTCCGCCACGGCGACACCGCCTCGCTGCACGTGCTGCTGCAGCTGGTGCACCGGCTGGACACGGCGCGGGTGCGGCTGCTGCTCACCGACGACCTGCTGCTGCCGGTGAGCTTCCCGCCGCTGCGCTACGAGCTGCTGCGCCTGCGCGGGCTCGGCCTGGTCCGGGTCGCGCCGCTGCCTGCGGCCAGAGTGCGGGAGGAGGCGGTGCGGGCGGTCGGCGCGGACGTCGCGAAGCGGGTCGACTTCGCCGCGCTGACCGGCGGCAACCCGCTGCTGCTGCACGCGCTGGCGGTGGACGTGCTGG
Source organism: Actinosynnema mirum DSM 43827 (assembly GCF_000023245.1). Lineage (GTDB taxonomy): Bacteria > Actinomycetota > Actinomycetes > Mycobacteriales > Pseudonocardiaceae > Actinosynnema > Actinosynnema mirum. Next base: position 3,869,423 of record NC_013093.1, on the reverse strand, counting down.
AGGCGGGCGAGCCGCGCGAGATCGGCTACGGCAACTCGTTCCTGTCCTGCCTGCACCGCAACGAACCCCTGTTCCTGGACACCGTGCGGGCGCTGGCCGTGCTGGGCGGCGGCTCGGCGTCGGACCTGGGCAGGCTGTCCGGGCACGAGCCGGAGCAGGTCGCCCAGGTGCTGAACGCCCTGCGGGAGTCGGGGCTGCTGGCCGAGGACGGGTTCCGGCACGACGCGGCGCGCCGCGCGGTCGTCGCGGACACCCCGGTCGCCGAGCACGAGGTGCTGCACCGCCGCGCCGCGCGGCTGCTGCGCGACCAGGGCGGCGCGGTCACCGACATCGCCGACCACCTGCTGCGGGCGGGCCGCATCACCGACCCGTGGGCGGCGGACCTGCTGGTGGACGCGGCGGAGCTGGTGGTGCAGCGCGGCGAGCCGACGGCGGCGGTGGCGCTGCTCCAGCGCGCGCTCGACTGCAGCCCGGACCGGGAGCGCAGGACGGCCGTGCAGGCGCGGCTGGCCACGGCCGAGTGGCTGGTGAACCCGTCGACCTCGGCAAGGCACCACACCGCGCTGCTGGCGGCGTTCCACGCGGGCAGGTTGTCGGTGCGCGACAGCGCGACGCTGATGAAGCACCTGCGCTGGGCCGGGAACACCGCCGACTCGGACGCGGTGCTCGCCCGGCTGCGGACCGACCCGCGCGCCGCCGAGGACGTGCCGGTGCTGGAGCACTGGCTGACCAGCACCTACCCCGGCGCGGCCCGGCCCAGGACCGTGCTGGGGCGGGACGTGGACTCGGCGCGCAGCAGGGCGGACCTGGTGCCGAGGGCGAACGCGGTGCTGCTGGACGTGCTGGTGGCCGGGGACAGCGACGACGTGGCCGACCGGGCGGAGGCGGTGCTGCGGGAGCTGCGGCTGGCGCGGGAGTCCGGGTGCTACGGCGGTGCGGCCGTGCTGGCGCTGTCCGCGCTGCTCTACTCGGACCGCGCGGACGTGGCCGCCTCGTGGTGCGAGCAGCTGCTGTCGGCGCGGGCCGTGCCGCTGCTGCCGATGCCGCGCGCGCAGGTGCTGGCGCTGGCGGCCGAGTCGGCGCTGCGCCGGGGCGACCACCCGAGCGCGGACGAGCTGGCGCGGGAGGCGCTGACCGTGGTGTCCCCGACCGCGTGGGGGGTGTCGGTGGGGCTGCCGCTGAGCACCAGGGTGCTGGCGCTGACCAGGATGGGCCGCTACGACGAGGCGGCGGCCGTGGTGGCGCAGCCGGTGCCGAACGGGATGTTCGGGCACCGCAACAGCGTGGACTACCTGTACGCGCGCGGGCACTTCTTCCTGGCGCGGGAACGGCCACGCGCGGCGCTGGGCGACTTCCTGCTGTGCGGGGAGCAGCTGACCCGGTGGGGCCTGGGCAGCGGGTGCGCGCCGGTGCCGTGGCGGACCGCGGCGGCGGAGGCGTGGCTGGCGCAGGGCAACCGGGACCAGGCGCGGGTGCTGATCCACGAGCAGCTCGGCAGGCCGGGCACGGACAGCCGCCGGGCGCGCGGGCAGGCGCTGCGGCTGCTCGCGGCGACCAGCTCGGTGAAGCGGCACCCGCAGCTGCTGCGGGAGGCGGTGGCGGTGTTCGAGGCCGTCGACGACAAGTACGAGCTGGCGCGGACCCTGCGCGACCTGGGGAGGGCGCAGCGGGCGCTGGGCGAGAACAAGCTGGCGCGCCGGGTGATCCGGCGGGGGTGGCACGTCGCCCGGATGTGCGAGGCGGCGCCGCTGTGCGAGGAGCTGATGCCCACCGCCGACGGGCTGGTGCCCGCGCAGCCCGCGTCGGCGGCCCGCAGGTCGGACCTGGACCGGTTGACCAGCTCGGAGCACCGGGTGGCCGCGCTCGCGGCGTCGGGGCTGACGAACCGGGAGATCGCGGTGAAGCTGTACGTCACGCACAGCACGGTGGAGCAGCACCTGACGCGGGTGTTCCGCAAGCTCGGGATCAAGCAGCGGGAGCAGCTGCCGCCGGAGCTGAGCGTCGACCGGTCGAAGTGACGAGGAGGGGCGGTCCCGTGGTTCTGGGGCCGCCCCGTCCGGTCCCGGTCCGTCCGGTCCCGCCCTGTCCGGTTCCGCCCTGTCCGGTCCCGCCCTGTCCGGTCCCGGTCCGCCTCAGGCTCGGGGCATCGCGGCCAGGGTGGTGGCGACGACGTGCTCGTCGACGTCGCGCACCAGCTCGGCACCGCGCGGGCCGTCGAGCACGAACGCCAGGCCGCCGGTGGACTTCTTGTCGCGGCGCATGAACCGCAGCAGCTCGTCGTCCGACACGCCCGGCGGCAGCGCGACGGGCAGCCCGTAGCCCGCGACCACGGAGTGGTGCTCGGCCACCCGGTCCGGGCCGATCCGGCCGAGCGCGCCCGCGAGGCGGCCGGCGAAGACCGTGCCGATCGCGACGCCCTCGCCGTGCCGCACCGCGAAACCGGTGGCGAGCTCCAGGGCGTGGCCGAGGGTGTGGCCGTAGTTGAGGGTGTGCCGCAGGCCGGAGTCGCGCTCGTCGGCGGCCACGACGCGGGCCTTGAGGGCGACGCTCGCCGCCACCTGGTCCAGCAGCGGCAGCCGGTCCAGGCCCGGCGCGCCGATGAAGTGGCAGCGGGCGATCTCGCCGAGGCCGTTGCGCAGCTCGCGCTCGGGCAGGGTGGCGAGCAGGTCGAGGTCGCACAGCACGGCGGCGGGCTGCCAGTAGGCGCCGACGAGGTTCTTGCCCTCGGGGAGGTTGACCGCCGTCTTGCCGCCGACGCTCGCGTCGACCTGGGCCAGCAGCGAGGTCGGCACGTGCACCACCGGGGTGCCCCGGTGGTAGAGCGAGGCGGCGAGGCCGACCGCGTCGGTGGTGGTGCCGCCGCCGCAGGAGACGACGACGTCGGCGCGGGTCAGGCCGAACTCGGCGAACCGGCTGCACAGGTGGGCGACGGTGGCGAGGGTCTTGTCGTGCTCGCCGTCGCGGGCCGGGAGGACGAGGGAGGGGACGCCGGGGTCGGGCGTCTGGTCCGCCGGGCGGGCGGTGACCACGACGGCGCGGCGCGCGCCGAGGGCCCGCACGACGTCCGGGAGGGCGGCGCGCACGCCGTGTCCGATGTGGACGGTGTAGGCGCGCTCGCCCAGCTCGACCCGGACCTCGCGGGTGGTGGCGGCGGTGGGGGCGGGGTGGGTGGAGCTGGGCACTGCTTCCTCCTCGGGTGGGCGGGACGGGGGCGATCGGGGGACGCGGAGGGGTGACGGGAAAGCAATCGGGCAGGAATGGGAACGGGTCCGGGGGCGAACGGGCAGGAATTCGAGTGGGGGCAAGCGACCGGGAGCGATCCCAGTGGTGGGGCGGAAGTGCGGGCGGCAAAAAGGCGGTCGTGCTGCCTCAGCCGCCGCCCGCGGCGCCCGTCACGAGCGTGGTGCGCAGGGTGAGCGCCGCCCGCGCCGCCACGGCCGCGCCGACGCCGAGGCGGTTGTGGGTCAGGGTCGCCTGCTCGAACAGCACCGGCAGGGCCGGGCGGCGGCGGTCCGCGGCGGCGCGCAGCTGCTCCAGGTAGCGCCGCCACGCGCCCGCCGAGCCGACCACGCGCCCGCCGGGCGGCGCCCCCTGCGCGGCGACGGCGGCCTCGGTGCGCTCGACCGGGCGGAGCGGCCTGCTCCAGCTCTGCCAGCAGTGGAACAGGAACGCGGGCCTGGCCGGTTCCGGGGCCAGCGCGACCAGTTCGGCCAGGTGGTGCAGCACCGTGGCCTGCGCGCCCGACTCGCCAGGGTCCTCGCCCCACACCGGGCTCACCACCGACGCGACGTCCAGGGCCAGTTCGCTGGACGCGGTCGCGACCAGCGGCTCCACCGGCCCGCCCGGCAGGCCCCCACCCGGCAGGCCCTCGCCCGCCGGGTCGACGCGCAGGTCGCGGGCCGCCGCCTTGGCGCACAGCACGGCGAGCACCGGGCCCCGCGCGGCCTCGGTCGTGCCCAGCCACAGCGCCACCACCCCCGCCCCGCGCAGGAACGACCAGTGCGCGCCCCGGTCCCGCGCGCGCAGCTCCCGCACGACGGGGGGCAGCACCTCGGCCACCGAGCGGGCTCCACCGCCTGCCAGCGACCAGCCCGACCAGGACGGGGCGCCCGCCGCCGGGGGTCCGCCGAGGGGCGCTCTCGCGGAACCGGTCCGCGTCATGTCCACCACCACTTCCGCCTTGGCGAGAACGGGTCCTGCGGGATCACCGCGCTGTTCCGACGCCGCCGACAATAGCGACGCGCAATACGCCGAATTCACCGCCAAATCAGGTCAGGGGGGTTGAGGGGGATGCCTTAGGGGGCGAGTGCCCGCAAAGCGGAAGAAGAATCGGAAGCACATGCAGGAGCGACTTCCAAGCTCAGGCCGCAGGACCGGGTCCGCGTCGTCGCGGACACCCCGGTCCTGCGCGTGCGCGCACCGAAGGACGTGGTGACATGCTTCGGACCGACCTGATCCGCCCGGTTCCCGAACTGCTCGGGGCCAACGCGGATCGCTTCGGCGACAGGACCGCCTACTCGGACGGTCGCCGTTCGGTCGGGCACGCCGGGCTGGAACGGCGCACGCGCCGCCTCGCCGGTCACCTCGGGCAGTTGCGGCTGCACCCCGGCGACCGCGCGATGATCTGCCTGGGAAATCGCGTCGAAATGATCGAGAGCTATTTCGGCGTGCTCCGCGCGGACGCCGTGGCGGTCCCGGTGAACCCGCGTTCCACCGACGCGGAGCTGACCCACCTGCTCGCCGACAGCGGGGCCCGGCTGGTGATCACCGACGCGGCGCGCGCCGAGCGGTTCGACCGGTTGCGCGCCGAGCGGTTCGGCGACCTGACCGTGATCGCCACCCAGGACGGCCCGCTGCCCGACGGCGTCATCGCGTTCGAGCCGCTGGCCGCCGAGGAGCCGGAGCTGCCCGCGCGCGACGGGCTCGGGCTCGACGACGTGGCCTGGATGCTCTACACCTCCGGCACGACCGGGCGCCCCAAGGGCGTGCTGTCCACGCAGCGCAGCTGCCTGTGGTCGGTGGCCGCCTGCTACGTGCCGGTGCCGGACCTGCGCGCCGAGGACCGCGTGCTGTGGCCGCTGCCGCTGTTCCACAGCCTGTCGCACATCACCTGCCTGCTGGCCGCCACGGCCGTGGGCGCGACCACGCGCATCGTGGACGGCACGTCCGCGCAGGACGTGCTCGCGGCGCTGGAGCAGGAGCGGTCGACGTTCCTGGCGGGCGTGCCGACGCTGTACCGGTACCTGGTCGACGCCGCCCGCGAGCGCGGGTTCACCGCCCCGGACCTGCGGGTGGGCCTGGTCGGCGGGGCGGTGACGACGGCGGAGCTGCTGCGCGCGTTCGAGGACACGTTCGGCGTGCCGCTGATCGACGCCTACGGCAGCACCGAGACGTGCGGGGCGATCGCGGTGAACTGGCCGACCGGGGCGCGCGTGGCGGGCTCGTGCGGGCTGCCGGTGCCGGGGCTGACGGTGCGGCTGGTGGACCCGGAGACGCTGCTGGACGTGCCCGCCGGGCGGGAGGGCGAGTTCTGGGTGTCGGGGCCGAGCGTGATGCTGGGCTACCACAACCAGCCCGAGGCGACGGCCGAGGTGCTGCGGGACGGCTGGTACCGCACGGGCGACCTGGGGCGGCGCGACGAGGCCGGGTTCTGCACGGTCACCGGGCGGATCAAGGAGATGATCATCCGGGGTGGGGAGAACGTGCACCCCGGCGAGGTCGAGGCCGTGGTGCGGGCGGTGCCGGGGGTGGCGGACGTCGCCGTCGTGGGCAAGCCGCACGACGTGCTGGGCGAGGTGCCGGTGGTGTTCGTGGTGCCGGGCGCGGGCGGGTTCGACCCGGCGGCGGTGCTGGCGGCGTGCCGGGAGGAGCTGTCGTACTTCAAGGTGCCCGAGGAGGTCTACGAGATCGAGCGGGTGCCGCGCACGGCGTCGGGCAAGACCACCCGGCACGTGCTGCTGGACCTGCCCGCCCGGTTGCGGGCGGCGTCGAGCGGGCAGTTCCAGTCGCTGCTGCGGCTGGACTGGGTGCCGAGGACGGCGCTGCCGGGTGAGGAGGTCCCGGCGAGCTGGGTGCTGGTGGACGGCGACCCGCTGGGGCTCGCGGACGGGTTGCGGGCCACGGGCGCGCGGGTGCGGGTGGGCGAGCCGGGCGCGGATGCGCTGGGCGACGGCGGATCGGACGCCGACGAGCCGGGCGCGAGCAGCGCGGGCGAACCGGGCTCGGGTGGCTCGGGTGAGCCGGGCGCGGGTGGCTCGGGCGAACCGGGCTCGGGTGAGCCGGGCGCGGCCGAACCCCCTCAGGTCGTGCTGGTCGCCGCGGTCCCCGGTGAGCGTGGTGAGGTCGCGCGGGACGTGGAGGCGCTCGCGGACGGGCTCGCGCGGCGGCTCGTCGGGTGGCTGGCCGACGAGCGGTTCGCGGGGGCGCGGTTCGTCGTGGCCACCTCGGGCGCGGTGTCGACCTCCCCCGGCGAGGACCTGCGGGAGCTGCGGGCGGCCCCGCTGTGGGGTGTGGTGCGGTCGGTGCAGGCCGCGTTCCCCGGTCGGGTGGTGGCGGCCGACCTGGACGCGTCCGGCGACGGGCGGGCGGCGGCGCTGGCTCGCGTCGTCGCGGGCGGGCACGACCAGGTGGCCGTGCGCGGCGACGTGCCGCTGGCGCCCCGGCTGGCCAGGGTGTCCGTGCCGTCCGACCCGGCCCCCGCCCCGGCGCTGGACCCGGACGGGCTGGTCGTGGTCACCGGTGGCGACTCGGCGCGCGGCGCGGCCCTCGCGCGGCACCTGGTGGCCGCGCACGGCGCGCGGCGCCTGCTGCTGGTCTCCCCCGACGGGCTGCCCGACCAGGCCGCCGCCGACCTGGAGGCCGGCTTCGCGGCGGCGGGCGCGCGGGCGGAGTCGGTGGTGTGCGACCCGGCCGACCCGGTCGCGCTGCGCGCCCTGCTCGACGCGCAGGACCGTCCGGTCACGGCCGTGGTGCACGTGCAGGGCGGGCGGGCGCTGCTGGACTCGGCGCGCGCCCTCGTCGCCCTGCACGAGCTGACCCGCCAGGCGCGACCGGCGCTGTTCGTCGTGGTCACCTCGGTGGCCGGGCTGCTGGGCTCGGCGGGCGACCCGGCGCGCGCGGCGGCCGACCAGTTCGCCGAGGCGCTGGTGCGCAGGCGCGCCGACCGGGGCCTGCCGGGGCTGGCCGTGGCCTGGGGTCCGCTGCCGGGCGAGCCCGCGCAGGCGGGCGCGGGCGCGCTGCCGATGGCCGAGGCGCTGACCCTGGTCGACGCCGCGCTCGCCGCCGACCAGGGCCCGCTGGTGGTGCTCGGGCTCGACGCGGTCGGGTCGCGGCGCGCGGTGGGCGCGGTGCCGCCGGTGCTGCACGACCTGGTCGACGGCGGTCGCGCCGCGCGGGTCGCGCCGGGCGCGGTGGCCGAGTTCACGCGCAGGCTCGCGGAGGCGGGTGGGCAGCGGGCCCGGCGCGTCGCGCTGGACCTGGTGCGCGAGCACGTCGCGGCGGCGCTCGGCCTGCCCGAGGACACTCCGGTGCGCGCCGACCAGGCGTTCCGCGACTTCGGCGTCACCTCGCTGACCGCCGTGGCGCTGCGCGACCGGATCAACGCCGCGACCGGCGCGTCCCTGCCCGCGACGGCGGTGTTCGACCACCCGACCCCGGCCGCGCTCGCCGACCACCTGGTGCGCGAGGTCACCGGCGACCGGCCGCACGTCGAGCGGGCGCGGATCGAGCGGGCGCGCGGGACCTCGCGCGCGGACGAGCCGGTGGCGATCGTCGCCATGGGGTGCAGGCTGCCCGGCGGCGTGGCCTCGCCGGAGGACCTGTGGCGGCTGGTGGACGAGGGCGTCGACGCGATCGGCCCGTTCCCGACCGACCGGGGCTGGGGCCTGGCCACCCTGCTCGACGGCTCGGACTCGCCGGGGAGGTCCTCCGTGGACCGCGGTGGTTTCCTGCCGGGCGCGGGCGACTTCGACGCCGGGTTCTTCGGCATCTCCCCGCGCGAGGCCCTGGCCATGGACCCGCAGCAGCGGTTGCTGCTGGAGGTGGTGTGGGAGACCGTGGAACGCGCCGGGATCGACCCGCGCTCGCTGCACGGCGAAGACGTCGGCGTGTTCAGCGGCCTGATGTACCACGACTACGGGACCGAACCCGGTTCCGCGCCGGAGGGCCTGGAGGGGTTCGTCAGCACCGGCAGCGCGGGCAGCGTGGTCTCCGGCCGCGTCGCCTACGCGCTCGGCCTGACCGGCCCGGCGCTGACCGTGGACACGGCGTGCTCGTCGTCGCTGGTGGCGATCCACCTGGCGGCGCAGGCGCTGCGCTCGGGCGAGTGCTCGATGGCGCTCGCGGGCGGGGTCGCGGTGATGGGGCAGCCGACGTCGTTCGTGGAGTTCTCCCGGCAGCGCGGGCTCGCCGCCGACGGGCGCTGCAAGTCGTTCTCCGACGACGCCGACGGCACGAACTGGGCCGAGGGCGTGGGCGTGCTGCTGCTGGAGCGGCTCTCGGACGCGCGCCGCGACGGGCACCCGGTGCTGGCGGTGCTGCGCGGCAGCGCGGTGAACCAGGACGGGGCCAGCAACGGGCTGACCGCGCCCAGCGGCCCGGCGCAGCAGCGGGTCATCCGGCAGGCGCTGGCGAACGCCGGGCTGCGACCGTCCGAAGTGGACGCCGTGGAGGCGCACGGCACCGGCACCACCCTGGGCGACCCGATCGAGGCGCAGGCGCTGCTCGCCACCTACGGGCAGGACCGCGAGCAGCCGCTGTGGCTGGGGTCGCTGAAGTCGAACCTCGGGCACGCGCAGGCGGCGGCGGGCGTCGCGGGCGTGATCAAGATGGTGATGGCGCTGCGGCACGGCGTCCTGCCCCGCACCCTGCACGTCGGCACGCCCTCGTCCAAGGTCGACTGGTCGGCGGGCGCGGTCGAGCTGCTGACCGAGGCCAGGCCGTGGCGCGCGAACGGGCGGCCACGCCGGGCGGGCGTGTCCTCGTTCGGGGTCAGCGGCACCAACGCGCACGTCGTGGTGGAGGAGCACCGGGAACCGGCCGCCGCGCCGGTCGACCCGGTCTCCCCCGGCCTGGCGGTCAGCGGCGGCGTCGCGCCGCTGGTGCTGTCCGGGCGCACCCGCTCCGCGCTCGCCGCGCAGGCCGCGGCCCTGCTGGGGCACCTGGCCGACGGGACCGACCCGGCGGTGCTGGGCCGCGCGCTCGCCACCACCCGCACCGCGTTCGAGCACCGGGCCGCGGTCCTCGCGCCGGACGTCGACGCCGCGCGCGCCGGGGTGCGCGCGCTCGCCGAGGACCGGCCCGCGCCGAACCTGGTCACCGGGCAGGCCGACGTGGACGGTCCGGTCGTGTTCGTCTTCCCCGGCCAGGGCGCGCAGTGGACCGGCATGGGCCGGGAGCTGCTGGAGACCTCGCCGGTGTTCGCCGCGCGGCTGCGCGAGTGCTCGGAGGCGCTGGAGCGGTGGACCGGCTGGTCCCTGCTCGACCTGCTCGCCGACGGGGCGGAGCTGGACCGGGTCGACGTGCTCCAGCCCGCCTCGTGGGCGGTGATGGTGGCGCTGGCCGCGCTGTGGGAGTCGTGCGGGGTGCGCCCGGACGCCGTGGTCGGGCACTCGCAGGGCGAGGTGGCCGCCGCGTGCGCCGCCGGGTGGCTGTCGCTGGACGACGCGGCCAGGGTGGTGGCGCTGCGCAGCCGCGCGATCGCCGAGCACCTGGCCGGGCGCGGCGGCATGATGTCCGTCGCCGCCGGGGCGGAGCGGGTGGCCGGGCTGATCGCCGACCGGCAGGGCCGGGTGTCGGTGGCCGCCGTGAACGGGCCGTCCGCGACCGTGGTGGCCGGGGCCGCCGACGCGTTGCCCGAGCTGGCCGCGCGCTGCGAGCGGGAGGGCGTGCGGGCCCGGATCATCCCGGTGGACTACGCCAGCCACACCGAGCACGTGGACGCGCTCGACGGGGTGCTGCAGGAGGTGCTGGCGGGCGTCACCGCGCAGGCCGGGCACGTGCCGTGGCTGTCCACCGTGGACGGCGAGTGGGTCGACGGCTCGGGGCTGGACGCGGACTACTGGTTCCGGAACCTGCGCGGGACCGTGCGGTTCGCCGACGCGGTGGCGGCGCTGGCGGGCTCCGGGCACCGGGTGTTCGTGGAGGTGTCCAGCCACCCGGTGCTCACCGCCGCGACCGGCGAGGTGCTGGAGGCCGCCGGGGTGCGCGACGCGCTGGTGGTCGGCTCGCTGCGGCGCGACGACGGTGGCCCCGAGCGGTTCCTCACCGGGCTCGCCGAGCTGCACGCGCGCGGCGTCCCGGTGGGGCTGGAGGCGGTGTTCGCGGGCGCGGACGGGCGGGTGGAGCTGCCGACGTACGCGTTCCAGCACGAGCGGTACTGGCTGGCGCGCGGCCCGGTGGCCGGGGACGTGTCCGGGTCGGGGCTGGTGGACGCGGCGCACCCGCTGCTCGGGGCGGTCGTGCCGCTGCCGGGCACGGGCGGGGTGCTGCTGTCCGGGCGGCTCTCGCACCGGCGGCAGCCGTGGCTGGCCGAGCACGCGGTGGCCGGGACGGTGCTGCTGCCGGGCGCGGCGATCGTGGAGCTGGCCGTGCGCGCGGGCGACGAGACCGGGTGCGGGGTGCTGCGGGAGCTGGTGATCGGGCAGCCGCTGGTGGTGCCGCCGGACGCCGAGGTGGACCTGCAGGTGCTCGTCGGCGGCCCGGACGACGGGGGCGTGCGGGACCTGCGGCTGTACTCGCGGACCGGGGCGGCGGCGGAGTGGGTCGAGCACGCGGCAGGCGCGCTCGCCCCCGGCGGCGCGGACGGCGGGGCGCGACCGGCCGGGGCGCGGACGGCCGGGGCGCGACTGGACGGGGCGCGGCCGGACGGGGCGCGGCCGGACGGGGCGCGACTGGACGGGGCGCGACTGGCCGGGCAGTGGCCACCCGCGGGCGCGGAACCCGTTGCGCTGGAAGGCTTCTACGAGAACCTGGCGGAGCTGGGCTACGAGTACGGGCCGCTGTTCCGGGGGCTCGCGGCGGCGTGGACGCGCGACGGCGAGGTGTTCGCCGAGGCCGTGCTGCCCGAGGAGGCGTTGTCCGGGAAGGCGGGGTCCGGGCAGGCGGGGTCCGGGAACGGGTTCGGCATCCACCCGGCCCTGCTGGACGGGGCGCTGCACGCGGGCAACCTGTGCGTGCCGCCCGCGCCGGGCAGGACGCTGCTGCCGTTCGCGTGGAACGAGGTGCGGCTGCACGCCACCGGGGCGACGGCGGTGCGGGTGCGCGTGCGGGCGACCGGCGAGGACTCCCTGGAACTGGAGCTGTTCGACGCCGACGGCGCGCCCGTGGCGAGCGTCGGCGGGCTGACCCTGCGACCGGCGGTCACGGGCGCGCGCCCGGCCGAGTCGCTGCACGAGGTGGAGTGGACCGAGGTCGCGGCGGGCGGTTCGTGGCCGGAGGTCGCCGACACCCGCGACTGGGAGGCCGCCGCCGACCTGCCGACCCGGTCGCGCGAGCTGGCCGCCCGCGCGCTGGAACTGGTGCAGGACCGGCTGGCGGGCGTGGACGGCGCACCGCTGCTGGTGATCACCACGGGCGCGGTGGCGGTGGCCGACGACGCCGAGGTCACCGACCCGGCCGCCGCCGCCGTCTGGGGGCTGCTGCGCTCGGCGCAGTCCGAGCACCCCGGCCGGTTCGCGCTGGTCGACGTCGACGGCGGCGCGGCGGCCGAGGTCGCCGCGCTCGTGCCCGGCGACGAGCCGCAGACCGCGCTGCGCGGCGGGCTCGTGCGGGCTCCGCGCCTGCGCCGCCTGCCCCCCGGTCTCGTGCCGCCCGCCGGGGCGCACTGGCACCTGGACGCAGTCACCACCGGCACGCTCGACGGGCTCGCGCTCGTGGCCTCGGAACCGGTCCCGCTGCGGGCCGGGGAGGTGCGGATCGAGGTCAGGGCGGCCGGGCAGAACTTCCGGGACGTGCTGGTGGCGCTGGACGGCGTCGCGGGCCAGGAGGGCATCGGCGGCGAGGGCTCCGGGATCGTGACCGAGGTCGGCCCCGAGGTGACCGGGTTCGCCGCGGGCGACCGGGTGATGGGGCTGTTCCCGCGCTCGTTCGGGCCGCTGGCCGTAGCCGACGCCCGCACGGTGGTGCGGGTGCCGCGCGGCTGGTCGTTCACCGACGCGGCGGCCGTGCCGGTCGCGTTCCTGACCGCGCTGCACGGACTCCAGGACGTCGCCGGGCTGCGGGCCGGGGAGACGGTGCTGGTGCACGCGGCGGCGGGCGGCGTCGGGCAGGCCGCCGTGCAGCTCGCCCACCACTTCGGCGCGCGCGTGCTGGCCACCGCGCACCCGGCCAAGCACAGCGTGCTGACCGCGCTGGGCGTGCCCGCCGAGCGGCTCGCCTCCAGCCGCGACCTCGGCTACGCGCGGCGGTTCGGCGACGTGGACGTGGTGCTGAACTCCCTGGTCGGCGAGCACGTCGACGCCTCGCTGCGGCTGCTGCGCGCGGGCGGCCGGTTCGTGGAGATCGGCAAGAACGACGTCCGGGACGCCGACTCGGTCGGGGACGTCCGCTACCGGGTGTTCGACCTGGGCGCGGACGCCGGGCCGGACCGGATCGGCGAGCTGCTGGAGCAGCTGGTGGGCCTGTTCGAGTCGGGCGCGCTGCGGCCACTGCCAGTGCGCACGTGGGACGTCACGCGCGCGGCCTCGGCGTTCCGCGAGATGAGCCGGGGCGGGCACACCGGCAAGATCGTCCTGACGATCCCGCGCCGCCTCGACCCCGAGGGCACGGTGCTGATCACCGGCGGCGCCGGCACGCTCGGGGCCACCGCCGCCCGCCACCTGGTCACCGCGCACGGCGCGCGGAACCTGCTGCTGGTCGGCAGGCGGGGCCCCGACGCGCCCGGCGCGAGCGAGCTGGCGGAGGAGCTGCGCGGGCTGGGCGCGGACGTGCGGGTGGCGGCGTGCGACGTCGCCGACCGGGCCGCGCTCGACGCCCTGCTCGCCTCGGTCCCGGCCGGGCGCCCGCTGACGGCGGTCGTGCACGCGGCGGGCGCGCTCGACGACGGCACGGTCACCGCGCTCACCCCGGAGCGGTTCGACGCGGTGTTCCGCCCCAAGGTGGACGCGATCGCGCACCTGGACGAGGCGACCCGTGACGCCGACCTGGCCGCGTTCGTCGTCTACTCCTCGGCGGCGGGCGTGCTCGGCAACGCGGGGCAGGGCAACTACGCGGCGGCGAACGCCGTGCTGGACGCGGTGGCCCGCACCCGGCACGCCCGCGCCCTCCCGGCGACCTCGCTGGCCTGGGGGTTGTGGAGCGACACGAGCGCGCTGACCGCGACGATGGACGGGCGCGCGGTGGACCGCACGCGGCGCGCGGGCGTGCTGGGCATGGGCAACGACGAGGCGCTGGCGGCGCTGGACGCGGGCCTGGCGTCCGGGCTGCCCGCGCTGGTGGCCGCCCGGATCGACCCGGCCGCGCTGCGCGACCCCGCGTCGGGGTCGCCGCTGCTGCGCGGGCTGGTGCGCGCCACCCGCCGCACGGCCGCCACCCGCGACCGGGACGCCGTGGGCGGGCTGGCCGGGCGGTTGGCCGGGTTGTCGGCCGCGGAGCAGGACGAGCTGCTGCTGGGCCTGGTGCGCGGCGAGGCCGCCGCCGTGCTCGGGCACGCGAGCGCCGAGCGGGTCGAGCCGCAGGTGGCGTTCCGGGACATGGGGTTCGACTCGCTCACCGCCGTGGAGCTGCGCAACCGGCTCGCGGCGGCGACCGGGCTGCGGCTGCCCGCGACGGCGACGTTCGACCACCCGACGCCGGTGCGGTTCGCCGCGCTGCTGCGGGGCGAGCTGCTGGGCGCCGTCGTGGCTCCCGGAGCCGTGACCGCCGCCGCGGCTCCCGTGACCGCCGCCGCGCCCGCCGACGAGCCGATCGCGATCGTGTCGATGGCGTGCCGGCTGCCCGGTGGGGTGGTCGACCCGGCCGGGCTGTGGGAGCTGCTCACCGGGGAGCGGGACGGGATCGTGGACTTCCCCGACGACCGGGGCTGGGACCTGGAGTCGCTCTACCACCCGGACGCCGACTCCCCCGGCACCTCCTACGTGCTGCGCGGCGGGTTCCTGGACGACGCGGGCGGGTTCGACGCCGGGTTCTTCGGCATCTCCCCGCGCGAGGCCCTGGCGATGGACCCGCAGCAGCGGGTGTTCCTGGAGACCTGCTGGGAGGCGTTCGAGCGCGCCGGGATCGACCCGGTCTCGGTGCGCGGCAGCGACACCGGGGTGTTCGCCGGGATCATCGACCAGGACTACGGGGTGCGCGCGGGCACGGCCCCCGAGGAGCTGGAGGGCTACCTGCTCACCGGCACCGCCACGTCGGTGGCGTCCGGGCGGGTGGCCTACCTGTTCGGGCTGGAGGGCCCGGCGGTCACCGTGGACACGGCGTGCTCGTCGTCGCTGGTGGCCACGCACTGGGCGGTGCAGGCGCTGCGCCGGGGCGAGTGCTCGATGGCGCTGGCGGGCGGCGCGACCGTGATGGGGCGGCCGTCGGCGTTCGTGGAGTTCTCCCGGCAGCGCGGGCTGGCGCGGGACGGGAACTGCAAGGCGTTCGGCGCGGACGCGGACGGCACCGCGTTCAGCGAGGGCGCGGGCGTGCTGCTGCTGGAGCGGCTCTCGGACGCGCGGCGGCGCGGGCACCCGGTGCTCGCGGTGATCCGGGGGTCGGCGCTGAACCAGGACGGGGCGTCGAACGGGCTGACCGCGCCCAGCGGACCGGCGCAGCAGCGGGTGATCCGGGCGGCGCTGGCCGACGCGGGCCTGCGGCCGTCGGACGTGGACGCGGTGGAGGCGCACGGCACCGGCACCGCGCTCGGCGACCCGATCGAGGCGGGCGCGCTGCTGGCGACCTACGGCGCGGACCGGGAGGGCGCGGAACCGGTGTGGCTGGGGTCGCTCAAGTCCAACACCGGGCACACGCTGGCGGCGGCGGGCGTGTCGAGCGTGATCAAGATGGTGCTGGCGCTGAACCACGGCCTGCTGCCCCGGTCGCTGCACGTGCGGGAGCCGAGCGCGGCGGTGGACTGGGAGTCGGGCGGCGTGCGCCTGCTGACGAGCGCCCGGCCGTGGCCGGAGAGCGGCAGGCCCCGGCGGGCGGGGGTGTCGTCGTTCGGGATCAGCGGCACGAACGCCCACCTGGTGCTGGAAGCCGCGCCTGCGGAGGAGGGCGCGGGGGCGCGGAGTGGGGCGGCGGCGTCTGGGCCGGACACCCGGTCGGCGCCCACCCCGGACGCCCCAGCGGGCCCCGTCCAGACCTCCGGCGTGATCCCCTGGCCGTTGTCGGCCCGCTCCGCCGACGCACTGCCCGCGCAGGCCGCGAAGCTGGCCGCCCACGTGCGGGCGCACGACGACCTCTCGCCGCTCGACGTCGGCTGGTCCCTCGCGACCACCCGCACCGCGCACCCGCACCGCGCCGTGCTCGTCGGCGGCGCCCGGGAGGCGCTGCTGTCGGCCGCCGACGCGCTCGCGGGCGGCGAGGCCAGCCAGGCCGTGCTCACCGGCTCCGCCGTCGGGTCGGGTTCGGCGAAGACCGTGTTCGTGTTCCCCGGCCAGGGCGCGCAGTGGGCGGGCATGGGCCGTGAGCTGCTGGGGTCCTCGCCGGTGTTCGCCGCGCGGCTGCGCGAGTGCGCCGACGCGCTGGCCCCGCACACCGACTGGGACCTCCTGGACGTGGTGCGCGGCGCGGAGGGCGCGCCGGGGTTCGAGCGGGTCGACGTGCTCCAGCCCACCTCGTGGGCGGTGATGGTGGCGCTGGCCGCGCTGTGGCGCTCGTGCGGGGTGGAGCCGTCCGCCGTCGTCGGGCACTCGCAGGGCGAGGTGGCCGCCGCCGTGGTCGGCGGGTACCTGGCGCTGGGCGACGCGGCGCGGCTGATCGCGCGGCGCAGCAGGGCCATCGCGCAGGAGCTGACCGGGCGCGGCGGGATGCTGTCCGTGCTCACCTCGCCCGAGCGGGTCGCCGAACTGCTGGAGCCGTGGGCCGGGAAGCTGTGGATCGCGGCGGTCAACAGCCCCGCGTCCGTCTCGGTGTCCGGTGACGCCGAGGCGCTGGGCGAGTTCGTGCGGGTGCTGGCCAAGGCCCGGATCAACCGGTGGCGGCTGCCCGGCGTGGACTTCGCCGGGCACTCCGGGCACGTCGACGGCATCGAGGCGCGGCTGCGCGAGGAGCTGGCCGACGTCACCGCCGCGGCGGGCGAAGTGCCCTGGCTGTCCACCGTGGACGGGCGGTGGGTGGAGCGCACCAGGCTGGACGCCGACTACTGGTACCGCAACCTGCGCGACGTGGTCCGCTTCGACGAGGCCGTCCGCGCGCTGGTGGACGCCGGGCACCGGGCGTTCGTGGAGGTCTCCACGCACCCGGTGCTGACCACCGCGATCGGCGAGGTCGCCGACGAGCGGCAGGACGTGCGGGTCGCCGTGGCGGGCACGCTGCGCCGCGACGACGGCGGCGCGGACCGGGTCGTGGGCGCGCTCGGCGAGGTGGCCGCCTCGGGCGTGGCGGTGGACTGGGCGGCGGTGTTCGGCGGGACCGGGGCCGCGGTGGTGGAGCTGCCGACGTACGCGTTCCGGCACGAGCGGTTCTGGCTCACCCCGTCCGGCGGCGACGTGCGCGCGGTGGGGCTGCGGCAGGCCGGGCACCCGCTGCTGGGCGCGGTGGTCAGCGTCCCGGACACCGGCGGCGTGCTGCTGACCGGGCGGCTGTCGCTGTCCGCGCAGCCGTGGCTGGCCGACCACGCGCTGTCCGGCGTGCCGCTGCTGCCGGGGACGGCGCTGGTGGAGCTGGTGGTGCGCGCGGGTGACGAGACCGGCACGCCGGTGGTGGCGGAGCTGGTGCTGGGCAGGCCGCTCGTGCTGCCGCGCACCGGGTCGGCGCAGGTGCAGGTGCTGGTGGGCGAGGAGGCGCGGGACGGGCGGCGGCCGGTCGCGGTGTACTCGCGGGCGGGCGACGACCGGCCGTGGACCGAGCA
This sequence comes from Actinosynnema mirum DSM 43827, assembly GCF_000023245.1. Lineage (GTDB taxonomy): Bacteria > Actinomycetota > Actinomycetes > Mycobacteriales > Pseudonocardiaceae > Actinosynnema > Actinosynnema mirum. The sequence continues at coordinate 3,852,436 of NC_013093.1, read as the reverse complement.
CGCCTCGGGCTCGCTCGCGCCGGACGAGGACGCCGCGCCGGGAGCGGAGGGCGACGAGTGGCCGCCCGCCGGGGCCGAGCCGGTGGACCTCGGCGGCTTCTACGACGGCCTCGCCGAACGGGGCTACGACTACGGCCCGGCCTTCCGGGGCCTGGTGCGCGGCTGGGTCAGGGGCGACGAGGCGTTCGCCGAGGTCGGGCTGCCCGACGACCAGCACGGCGCGGCGGCCCGGTTCGGGCTGCACCCGGCGCTGCTGGACGCGGCCCTGCACGCGGCCTCGCTGTGCGCGGGCCACGGCCGGGGCACAGCGCTGCCGTTCACCTGGACCGGCGTGCGGCTGCACGCGGCCGGGGCGACGGCGCTGCGCGTGCGGGTGGAGGCGGACGGGCCGGAGCGGTTGTCGCTGCGGGCGAGCGATCCGGCGGGCACGCCCGTGGTGACCGTCGGGTCGCTGCTGCTGCGCGCCGCCGACGCGGACCGGCTGCGGGCGACAGCGGCGGCGACGGCGGCAGCGGCGGCGGACGACGGGCTGCACGCGCTGGAGTGGACCCCGCACCCGCTGCCCGAGGAGACGACCGGTTCCCCCGCCGTCCTGGACACCAGGGCGTGGGAGCTGCCCGAGGGCGTCGGGCGGGCCGAGGCGATCACCACGCGGGTGCTCGCCGAGCTCCAGGCCGCGCTCGACGGGACGGCGACCCTGGTCGTGGTGACGCGGGGCGCGGTGGCCGTGCACGACGACGCCGAGGTCACCGACCCGGCCGCCGCCGCGGTGTGGGGGCTGGTGCGCGCCGCGCAGGCCGAGGAACCCGGACGCGTCGCCGTGGTCGACGTCGACGACGCCTCCGAGGCCGCGCTGGACGCCGCCGCGCACGCCGCGGGCGCAGAACCGCAGCTCGCCCTGCGCGGCGGGGCGGCGTTCGCGCCGAGGCTGGTCGAGGCGTCCGGGGCGCTGGCCGTGCCGGACGGGCCGTGGCGGCTCGACAGCACCGGCCGGGGCACCCTGGAGAACCTGGCGCTCGTGCCCAACCCCGCCGCCGGGGCGCCGCTCGCGCCCGGTCAGGTGCGGATCGTGGTGCGGGCGGGCGGCCTGAACTTCCGGGACGTGCTGATCGCGCTCGACGCCTACGAGTCGGAGATCGGCACCGAGGGCGCGGGCGTGGTCGTGGAGGTCGCGCCGGACGTCACCCGCGTGGCCGTGGGCGACCGCGTGATGGGCATGATCCCCGGCTCGTTCGGGCCGCTGGCCGTGGCCGACGCCCGCACGGTGGTGCGGATGCCGCGCGGCTGGTCGTTCACCGACGCGGCGGGCGTGCCGGTCGCGTTCCTGACCGCCCTGTACGGGCTGCGCGACCTCGGCGGCCTGGCGGAGGGCGAGACCGTGCTGGTGCACGCGGCGGCGGGCGGCGTCGGCATGGCCGCCGTGCAGCTCGCCCGGCACTTCGGCGCGCGCGTGCTGGGCACCGCGCACCCGGCCAAGCACGCCGCGCTGGACCTGCCCGCCGACCACCTGGCCTCCAGCCGGGACCTCGCCTACGCGCAGCGGTTCGGCGACGTCGACGTGGTGCTGAACTCCCTGGTCGGCGAGCACGTCGACGCCTCGCTGCGGCTGCTGCGCGCGGGCGGCCGGTTCGTGGAGATGGGCCGGGCGGACCTGCGCGACGCCGACGAGGTGGCGCGCGAGCACCCCGGCCGCGCCTACCTCCCGTTCGACCTCGGCGGCGACGCCGGGCCGGACCGGATCGCCGAGCTGCTGGTGGAGCTGGTGGCCCTGTTCGAGTCGGGCGCGCTCCGCCCGCTGCCGACCCGGCGCACCGACCTGGTGCGCGCCCCCGAGGCGTTCCGGGCCATGAGCCAGGGCCGCCACGTCGGCAAGCTCGTGCTCACCCCGCCCCGCGCGCTCGACCGCGACGGCACGGTCCTGATCACCGGCGGCACGGGAACCCTCGGCGCGGCTCTGGCCCGCCACCTGGTGGACGCGCACGGCGTCCGGCACCTGCTGCTGGTCAGCCGCAGCGGCCCCGACGCGCCGGGCGCGGCCGACCTGGTCGCGGAGCTGGCCGAGCGGGGCGCGAGGGTCCGGGTGGCCGCGTGCGACGTGGCCGAGAAGGACGCGCTCACCGCGCTGCTCGCCTCGATCCCCACCGGGCGCCCGCTCACCGGCGTCGTGCACGCGGCGGGCGCGCTGGACGACGGGGTGCTCACCGCCCTGGACGCCGACCGGGTCGCGGCGGTGCTGCGCCCCAAGGCCGACGCCGCCCTGCTGCTGCACGAGGCCACCGAGGACGCCGACCTCGCGCTGTTCGCCCTGTGCTCGTCGGTGGCGGGCGTGCTGGGCAACGCGGGCCAGGCGAACTACGCCGCCGCCAACACCTACCTGGACGCGCTGGCCCAGCACCGGTCGGCCGCCGGTCTGGCCGGGCTGTCGCTGGCCTGGGGCCGGTGGGCGCAGACCAGCGCCCTCACCGCAGACCTGCCCGCGCCCGGCGGCCGCCGCGACCTGGTGCGCCCCATGGACACCGCGTCCGCGCTGCGCCTGCTCGACGCCGCGCTCCGCACCGGACGCTCGACGGTCGTCGCCGCCGAGCTGGACGTCACGGCGGCCACCGCCGCGAACCCGGTGCTGCGCGGCCTGGTCCGGCCCGCCCGGCGCGCGCTGGCCACGTCCGCGCGGGACGAGCGCGGCGTGGCGGCGGCGCTGGCCGGGCTGGGCGAGGCCGACCGGCGCCGGTTCGTGCTGGACCTGGTGCGCTCGCACGCCGCCGTCGTGCTGGGCCTGGCGGGCAAGGAGGCCGTGGACGCCGAGCGCGCGTTCACCGAGACCGGCTTCGACTCGCTCACCGCCGTGGAGCTGCGCAACCGGCTCGCCGCCGCGACCGGGCTTCGGCTGCCCTCCACGCTGGTGTTCGACCACGCCACCCCGACCGCGCTGGCCGCGCACCTGCGCGCCGAGCTGACCGGCGACGACCTGCCGCAGGCGCGGGCCGTCGCCGCCACGGCGGGGGCGCGGGACGACGACCCGGTGGTGATCGTGTCGGCGAGCTGCCGCCTCCCCGGCGGCGCGGACTCGCCCGAGGCGCTGTGGGAGCTGCTGGAGCGGGGCCGGGACGCCATCACCCCGTTCCCGCGCGACCGGGGCTGGGACCTGGAGGCGCTCTACGACGCCGACCCGGACCGGCCGGGCAAGAGCTACGTGCGCGACGGCGGGTTCCTCGCCGACGCGGCCGGGTTCGACGCCGAGTTCTTCGGCATCTCCCCGCGCGAGGCGCTGGCCACCGACCCGCAGCAGCGGCTGCTCGCCGAGACCTCCTGGGAGCTGTTCGAACGCGCGGGCATCGCCCCGACCTCGGTGCGCGGCAGCGACGTCGGCGTGTTCGCGGGCGTGATCAACCAGGAGTACGGCGTGCACAGCGGCACGACCCCCGCCGAGCTGGAGGGGTACGTGATGACCGGCTCGACCACCAGCATCGCCTCCGGCCGGGTGGCGTACCTGCTCGGGCTGACCGGGCCCGCCGTCACCGTGGACACCGCGTGCTCCTCGTCGCTGGTGGCGATCCACCTGGCGGCGCAGGCGCTGCGCTCGGGCGAGTGCTCGATGGCGATCGCGGGCGGCGCGACGGTGATCGCGAGGCCGGGCGGGTTCGTCTCGTTCTCCCGGCAGCGCGGCGCGGCCCCCGACGGGCGCTGCAAGGCGTTCGGCGACGGCGCGGACGGCATGGCGTTCGCCGAGGGCGTCGGCCTGGTGCTGCTGGAGCGGCTCTCGGACGCGCGCCGCAACGGGCACCCGGTGCTGGCGGTCGTGCGCGGCACGGCCCTGAACCAGGACGGCGCGTCCAACGGCCTGACCGCGCCGAACGGGCCCGCGCAGCAGCGGGTGATCCGGCAGGCGCTGGCCAACGCCGGGCTGTCCCCCGACGAGGTGGACGCGGTCGACGCGCACGGCACCGGCACCGCACTCGGCGACCCGATCGAGGCGCAGGCGCTGCTCGCCACCTACGGGCGGGACCGGGACCCGCGGCGACCGCTGTGGCTGGGGTCGGTGAAGTCGAACATCGGGCACACCCAGGCGGCGGCGGGCATCGCGAGCGTGCTCAAGATGGTGCTGGCGATGCAGCGGGGCGTGCTGCCCGCGACCCTGCACGCCGACACCCCGACGACGAAGGTCGACTGGTCCTCGGGCGCGGTGGCGCTGCTGTCGCGGGCGCGGCCGTGGCCGGAGACCGGGAGGCCGCGCCGGGCGGGCGTGTCCTCGTTCGGGATCTCCGGCACCAACGCGCACGTGCTGCTGGAGCAGGCCCCGCAGGACGCGCCCGCCACGCCGGTCGCCCCGCGGGGCGCCGGGCTGGTCGGGGCGGTGGCCTGGCCGGTGTCCGGGCGCACGCCCGCCGCGCTGCGCGCCCAGGCCGCCAGGCTCGGGACGCACCTGGCGGGCTCGCAGGCCGGACCCGCCGACGTGGGCTGGTCGTTGGCGGGCACGCGGACGGCGTTCGCGCAGCGGGCGGTCGTGGTGGCCGGGACGGCGGAGCAGGCCCGTGACGGGCTGGCGGCGCTGGCCGAAGGCCGCTCGTCCGCGCTCGTGACGACCGGTGAGGCCGGGGTCGACGGGCGCGTGGTGTTCGTGTTCCCCGGCCAGGGGGCGCAGTGGATCGGCATGGGGGCCGAACTGCTGGACGCGTCGCCGGTGTTCGCCGAGCGGTTGCGCGAGTGCGCGGAAGCGCTGGACCCGTTCGTGGACTTCGACCTGATCGAGGTGCTGCGCGAGCGCGGGTCGCTGGAGCGGGTCGACGTGGTGCAGCCCGCGTCGTGGGCGGTGATGGTGTCGCTGGCGGCGCTGTGGCGGTCGCTGGGCGTGGAACCGGACGCCGTTGTCGGGCACTCGCAGGGCGAGATCGCGGCGGCGGCGGTCAGCGGGGCGCTCAGCCTGCCCGACGCCGCAGCCGTGGTCGCGTTGCGCAGCAAGGCGATCGCCCAGGACCTGGCCGGGCTCGGCGGCATGATGTCCGTCGCCCTGCCCGCCGATGACGTCGACCTGAGCGGGTATCCCGGACGGCTGTGGGTCGCCGCGCTCAACGGGCCGACGTCGACCGTGGTGGCCGGTGACGTGGACGCGCTGCGCGAGCTCCACGCCCACTACGAGGGCGCCGAGGTCCGGGCCCGGATCATCCCCGTCGACTACGCCAGCCACACCGGGCACGTCGACGCCATCCGCGAGCGGCTCGCCGAGGCCTTGGCGCACGTGCGGCCGAGGGCGGGCACGATCCCGTGGCTGTCGACCGCGACCGGCGAGTGGACCACCGGTGAGGACGCCGACGGCGACTACTGGTTCCGCAACCTGCGCGGCGCGGTGGGCTTCCACTCCGCCATCACCACTCTCGCCGAGCAGGGCCACCGGGTGTTCGTGGAAGTCTCCAGCCACCCCGTGCTCACCACCGCCATCGAGGCCACGCTCGAAGGAACCGGACCCACCGCCGTCACCGGAACCCTCCGCCGCGACGACGGCGGCCCCGACCGCCTCCTCACCAGCCTCGCCACCCTGCACGTGCGCGGCGTCCACGTCGACTGGGACGCGGTCTACGCGGGCAGCGGCGCGCACCGCACGACGCTCCCCACCTACGCGTTCCAGCACGAGCGCTACTGGCTCACCGAGCCGGACGCGCCGCAGGCCGTCGCGGACGCCCCGTTCTGGGACGCCGTGGACAGCGGCGACGTGGCCGCGCTCGCCGGGTCCCTGGGCGTCGAGCCCGCCGCCCTGGAGCCGGTGCTGCCGGGGCTGACGAGCTGGCGGGCCCGCAACCGGGACGGCGCGGCCGTGGACGACTGGTCCTACCGGATCGGCTGGGAGCGGGTGGACGTGCCCGCCGCCCCGCTGTCCGGGACGTGGCTGGTCGTGGTGCCCGAGGCGCTCGCCGACGACACCTCGGTCGCCGAGGTCGCGGCGGCGCTGGCCGCGCGCGGCGCGACGCCGAGGATCGTGGCGGCGGGCCCGGACCTGGGCCCGGACCTGGGTGACGAGCCGGACGGGGTGCTGTCGCTGCTGGCGTGGGACGACCGCCCGGCCGGGGGCGGCACGCTCTCGCGCGGCGTCGTGGACGCGGTCGGGCTGGTGCGGGAGGCGGTGCGGCGCGGCTGGTCGGCCCCGCTGTGGTGCGCCACGCTCGGCGCGGTCGCCGTCGCCGACCCCGGCGAGGTGACGGCCGAGTTCGGGCCGCAGCTGTGGGGCACGGGCGTCGTGCTGGGCCTGGACCTGCCGGACACCTGGGGTGGCCTGGTCGACCTGCCCGCGCGGCCGGACGGGGTCGCGCTGGACCTGCTGTGCGCGGTGGTCGCGGGCGCGGGCGACGAGGACCAGCTGGCGGTGCGCCCGGCCGGGGTGTTCGCGCGGCGCATGACCCGACGCCCGGTCGCGTCGGCGCCCGCGTGGCGACCGCGCGGGACGGTGCTGGTCACCGGCGGCACCGGCGGCCTCGGCGGCTACGTCGCCCGGTGGGCGGCGGAGCGGGGCGCGCGGGACGTGGTGCTGCTCTCGCGCGGCGGCCCGGACGCGCCGGGCGCGGACGCCCTGGTCGCCGACATCACGGCGGCGGGAGCCCGCTGCGCGGTGCTGGCCTGCGACGTCACCGACCGGGACGCGCTGGCCGAGGTGGTCGCGAACCTGCCGGACGGGCCGCTGTCGGTGGTGCACGCCGCGGGCGTGGCGCGACCGGGACGGCCGCTGGTGGAGACCACGCCGGAGGAGTTCGCGGCCATCGGCCGGGGCAAGGTCGCGGGCGCCCGCCTGCTGGACGAGCTGCTGGGCGACCGGGAGCTGGACGCGTTCGTGCTGTTCTCCTCCGGCGCGGCGGCCTGGGGCAGCGGCGGGCAGGCCGGGTACGCGGCGGGCAACGCCTTCCTGGACGGGCTCGCGCAGCGCAGGCGCGCCCGAGGGCTCGCGGCCACCTCGGTGGCCTGGGGCGCGTGGGGCGGCGTCGGCACGGTCGACGAGGTGCTGGGCGAGCAGTGGCGGCGCGCCGGGCTGCTCACCATGGACCCGCGCCTGGCCACCCTCGCCCTCGCGCACGCCGTGGGCTCGGGCGAGGCGCACCTGCTCGTCGCGGACGTCGACTGGGCCCGCTTCGCCCCCGCCTACGCGCTGGCCAGGCCGCGCCCGCTGCTGGCGGCGCTGCCCGAGGTCGCCGACGCGCTGGCGGTCGTGGACGCGCCCGCCGACGCCGGGGGGATCGGGGCGCGGCTGGCCGGGCTGCCGCCCGCCGAGCAGGAGCGGCTGCTCACCGAGCTGGTGCAGGCGGAGGCGGCGGCCGTGCTGGGCCTGGGCGGCATCACCGGCGACCGGGCGTTCCGGGAGGTCGGGTTCGACTCGCTCACGGCCGTGGAGCTGCGCAACCGGCTCGGCGCGGCCACGGGTCTCACCCTGCCCGCGACGCTGGTGTTCGACCACCCGCGCCCGAGCGCCCTGGCCGCGCACCTGCGGTCCGCGCTGGGCCCGGCCGCCGCGCCGGTGGACTCGGTGGCGGGCGTGCTGGCCGAGCTGGACCGGCTGGAGGCGGCCATCCCGGCGCTGCCGTCGGCCGAGATCGGCCGGTCCCGGCTGGAGCTGCGGCTGCGGCGGTTGAGCGCCCGCGTCGGCGAGCTGGTCGCCGCGAACGGCGAGCGGGCGAACGGCGGGCGCGCGAACGGCGGGCGCGCGGCGGCCGACGAGCTGGACGACGCGGGGGCCGAGGACGTGCTCGCGTTCATCGACCGGGAGTTCGGGGACGCGTGAGCGGCCACACGAGCCCCGACCCCGGCCCCCACCGCGCCCCCCACCGCGGCCCCCACAACGACGACCCTGGCGAGGAACAGATGGCGAACGACGAGAGGCTCCTCAGCTACCTCAAGCGGGTCACCGCCGACCTGCACCGCACGCGGGAGCGGCTGCGCGAGGCGGAGTCCGGGGCGGACGAGCCGATCGCGATCGTCGGCATGGCCTGCCGCTTCCCCGGCGGCGTGCGCACCCCGGACGAGCTGTGGGAGCTGGTGGCGTCCGGCCGCGACGGCATCGGCCCGTTCCCGGACGACCGGGGCTGGGACCTGGGCGCGCTGTTCGACCCGGACCCCGACGCCACCGGCCGCTCCTACGTCACCGAGGGCGGGTTCCTGGACGACGCGGCCCTGTTCGACGCGGGCTTCTTCGGGATCTCCCCGCGCGAGGCGCTGGCCACCGACCCGCAGCAGCGGGTGCTGCTGGAGACCGCGTGGGAGACCTTCGAGCAGGCGGGCATCGACCCGACCTCGCTGTCCGGGCAGGACGTGGGCGTGTTCACCGGGGTCGCCAACGGGGACTACGCGCTGACCGTGGACCGGGTGCCGGAGGGCTTCGAGGGCTACCTGGGCATCGGCGGGGCGGGCAGCATCGCCTCCGGGCGCATCTCGTACTCCCTGGGTCTGGAGGGTCCGGCCGTCACGCTGGACACCGGCTGCTCGTCGTCGCTGGTCGCGATGCACTGGGCCGGGCACGCGCTGCGGGCGCGGGAGTGCTCGCTGGCGCTCGCGGGCGGCGTGATGGTGATGGCGACGCCGGGTGGGTTCGTCGGGTTCTCCCGGCAGCGCGGGCTGGCCCGCGACGGGCGGTGCAAGTCGTTCGGCGACGGCGCGGACGGCACGTCGTGGTCGGAGGGCGTGGGTCTGCTGCTGCTGGAGCGGCTGTCGGACGCGCGGGCCAACGGGCACGAGGTGCTTGCGGTGGTGCGCGGGTCGGCGATCAACCAGGACGGGGCGTCCAACGGGCTGACCGCGCCCAACGGGCCGTCGCAGCAGCGGGTGATCCGCGCGGCGCTCGACGCGGCGGGGCTCGGGTACGCGGACGTCGACGCGGTGGAGGCGCACGGCACCGCCACGGTGCTCGGCGACCCGATCGAGGCGCAGGCGCTGCTGAACACCTACGGGCGGCACCGGGACGGGGCGCAGCCGCTCTACCTGGGGTCGGTCAAGTCCAACCTCGGGCACACCCAGGCGGCGGCGGGCGTGGCCGGGGTGATCAAGGCGGTGCAGGCGATGCGCCACGGCGTGCTGCCGCCCACCCTCAACGTCGGCACGCCCACCACCAAGGTCGACTGGTCCTCGGGCGCGGTGGAGGTGCTGGCGGAGGCCCGGCCGTGGCCGGAGACCGGGCGTCCGCGCCGGGTGGGCGTGTCGTCGTTCGGCGTGAGCGGCACCAACGCGCACGTGATCCTGGAGCAGGCACCCGAGCACGAGCCCGCGCCGGAGGAGCCGGGTGGGCGCGGGCCGGTGGCGGCGGGCGGCGCGACGCCGTGGACGCTGTCCGGGCGCACGCCCGCCGCGCTCGCCGACCAGGCGCGGCGGCTGGCCGGGCACGTGACGGCCGACCTGCGGGCGGAGGACGTCGGGTTCTCGCTGGCCACCACCAGGGCGCACCTGGAGCACCGGGCGGTGGTGGTCGGCTCGGACGGGCTGGCGGCGCTGGCCGAGGGCTTGCCGTCCGCGCTGGTCACGACCGGCGAGGCGGACGTGAGCGGCAAGGCGGTGTTCGTGTTCCCCGGCCAGGGGGCGCAGTGGATCGGCATGGGCGCGGAGCTGATCGACGCGTCGCCGGTGTTCGCGGAGCGGTTGCGCGAGTGCGCGGAGGCGCTGGAACCGTTCGTGGACTTCGACCTGGTCGAGGTGCTGCGCGAGCGCGGGTCGCTGGAGCGGGTGGACGTGGTGCAGCCCGCGTCGTGGGCGGTGATGGTGTCGCTGGCAGCGCTGTGGCGGTCGCTGGGCGTGGAACCGGACGCCGTTGTCGGGCACTCGCAGGGCGAGATCGCGGCGGCGGCGGTCAGCGGGGCGCTCAGCCTGCCCGACGCCGCAGCCGTGGTCGCGTTGCGCAGCAAGGCGATCGCCCAGGACCTGGCCGGGCTCGGCGGCATGATGTCCGTCGCCCTGCCCGCCGACGACGTCGACCTGAGCGGCTACCCCGACCGCCTGTGGATCGCCGCGCACAACGGCCCCACCTCGACCGTGGTGGCCGGTGACGTCGACGCGCTGCGCGAGCTCCACGCCCACTACGAGGCCACCGAGGTCCGGGCCCGGATCATCCCCGTCGACTACGCCAGCCACACCGGGCACGTCGACACCATCCGCGAACGGCTCGCCGAGGCACTGTCCGGGGTGACACCGCGCGCGGGTGAGGTGCCGTGGCTGTCCACGGTCACCGGCCAGTGGACCATCGGTGAGGACGCCGACGCCGACTACTGGTTCCGCAACCTGCGCGGCGCGGTGGGCTTCCACACCGCCATCACCACCCTCGCCGAGCAGGGCCACCGGGTGTTCGTGGAAGTCTCCAGCCACCCCGTGCTCACCACCGCCATCGAGGCCACGCTCGAAGGAACCGGACCCACCGCCGTCACCGGCACCCTCCGCCGCGACGACGGCGGCCCCGACCGCCTCCTCACCAGCCTCGCCACCCTGCACGTGCGCGGCGTCCACGTCGACTGGAAGGCCGTGTTCGCCGGCACGGGCGCGCGCCGCGTCCCGCTGCCGACCTACGCGTTCCAGCACGAGCGCTACTGGCTGGACCGGGGCGCGGCGGCCGGTGACGTCACGGGCGCGGGCCTGGCCGACGCGGCGCACCCGCTGCTGGCCGCCGTCGCCCAGCTGCCCGGCACCGGCGGGGTGCTGCTGAGCGGGCGGTTGTCGCGGGCGACGCACCCGTGGCTGGCCGAGCACGTGGTGAACGGGACCGCGCTGGTGCCCGGCACGGCCCTGGTGGAGCTGGCGCTGCGCGCGGGCGACGAGGTGGACGCGCCCGTGCTGCGCGAGCTGGTGATCACCCGGCCGATGCCGGTGCCGGAGCGGGGTTTCCTGCACGTGCAGGTGGACGTCGCGGGTGCGGCGGACGACGGGGCGCGGGCGGTGCGGATCTGGTCGCGCGCCGAGGACGCGGCGAGCGAGACGGCCCGCTGGACCGAGCACGCCACCGGCTCCCTCGCCCCCGACGACGCGGCCCCGCCCGCCCGCGCGAGCGGCGCGTGGCCGCCCGAGGGCGCGGCGGCCGTGGACGTGGACGACTTCTACGACCGCCTCGCGGGCGCGGGCTACGAGTACGGGCCGCTGTTCCAGGGCCTCACCGCCGCGTGGGCCGGGGACGGGCAGGCGTGGGCCGAGGTGGTGCTGCCCGGTGAGGCGGGCGGGTTCGGCGCGCACCCGGCGCTGCTGGACGCGGCGCTGCACGTGGGCACGTTCTGCCTGCCCGGCGGGCCGGGGTCGCGCACGCTGCTGCCGTTCGCGTGGACGGGCGTGCGGCTGCACGCCACCGGCGCGACGGCGGTGCGGGTGCACGCCCGCGCCACCGGCGACGACGGCCTCGTCGTGGAGCTGCGCGACGCGGACGGGGACCCGGTCGTGACGGTCGACGCGCTCGTGCTGCGCGACGCCGACCCCGCCGACGCGCAGGCCCCGGACGTCACGGCGGACGCGTTGTGGCGGGTGCGGTGGGTCGAGCAGCCGCCCGCGCCCGCGGCGCCCGGCTGGGTGCTGCTGGGCGGGCCGTCCGGGCACGCCGGGTTCGCCGCCCTGCCGGTGTTCGCCGACCCGGCGGCCGTGGCGGCGCTGCCCGAGGGCGACCGGCCCGCGGTGGTCGTCGTGGACACCACCGCGTGGCGGGAGCCGGGGCGGGACGTGCCGGGGGCGGCGCGGGCGTTCGTGGTGCGGGCGCTGGAGCTGCTGGTGGCGTGGCTGCGCGAGGACGCGCTGGCCGGGACCCGGCTGGTGCTGGTCACCAGCGGCGCGGTGCCGGTGCGCGCGGACGCCGAGGTCACCGACCCCGCTGCCGCGGCGGTGTGGGGTCTGGCGCGCTCGGCGCAGTCGGAGCACCCGGACCGGGTGTGGCTGCTGGACGTCGACGAGCCGGGCGCGGCGCCGGGCGCGCTGGCCTCGCCGGAGCCGCAGCTGGCCGTCCGGGCGGGCGCGGGGTTCGCGCCCCGGCTCGCCAGGGCCGAGGCCGCGCCCGGCGCGCTGCCGGTCGACGGGCCGGTGCTGGTCACCGGCGGCACCGGCACGCTCGGCGCGCTCGTGGCCCGGCACCTGGTCACCGCGCACGGCGCGCGGAACCTGCACCTGGTGAGCAGGCGCGGCCCGGACGCGTCCGGCGCTCGAGAACTCCTGGACGAGCTGCGCGGGCTGGGCGCCGAGGTCGAGCTGTCGGCGTGCGACGTGGCCGACCGGGTGGCGCTCGCCGCCCTGCTGGGGCGCGTGCGCCCCGCCGCCGTGGTGCACGCGGCGGGCGCGGTGGACGACGGCCTGCTCACCGACCTGACCGCCGACCGGTTCGACGCCGTGCTGCGGCCCAAGGTCGACGCGGTCGCCCACCTGGACGACCTGCTCGGGGACGTGCCGCTGGTGGTGTTCTCCTCCGCGACCGGCACCCTCGGCACCCCCGGCCAGGCGAACTACGCGGCGGCCAACGCGGTCGCCGACGCGCTCGTGCAGCGCCGCCGCGCGCGGGGCCTGCCGGGCGTGTCGCTGGCGTGGGGCCTGTGGTCGGACACCAGCGAGCTGACCGCGACCATGGACGCCGCCGACGTGGCCCGCACCCGCCGGGGCGGGGTGCTCGGCCTGGACGCGGCGCGCGGCCTGGCGCTGCTCGACGCCGCGCTCGGCGCGGACGACGCGCTGCTCGTGCCGATCCACCTGGACACCGCCGCGCTGCGCCGGGGGGCCGACCCGGCTCCGCCGCTGCTGCGCGGCCTGGTCCGCCGCGCCCGGCGCGCGGCGGGCGCGGCCCGGCAGGCCGCGCTGCCGCTGGTGGCGCGACTGGCCGGGGTGGACGCGGCGGAGCGGCGGCGGGCGCTGGTGGAGCTGGTGCGCGCCGAGGCCGCCGCCGTCCTCGGGCACGGCGGCCCGGACGGCATCGGGCAGGACCAGCCGTTCCGGGAGGTCGGGTTCGACTCGCTCACGGCCGTGGAGCTGCGCAACCGGCTCGGCGCGGCCACGGGTCTCGCGCTGCCCGCGACGGTGGTGTTCGACCACCCGACGTCCGCGCGGGTCGCCGAGCACCTGCGGGAGCTGCTGTTCGGCGCGGAGACGGCTCAGGCCCCCGCGCGGCGGGAGGTGGTGGCCGACGACGACCCGATCGCCGTGGTCGGCATGGCCTGCCGGTTCCCCGGCGGGGTCGCCGACGCGGACGGGCTGTGGCGGCTGGTCGCCGAGGAGCGCGACGGCATCGGCCCGTTCCCGGACGACCGGGGCTGGGACCTGGCGGCGCTGTTCGACCAGGACCCCGACCACGCGGGCACCTCGTACGTGCGGGAAGGCGGGTTCCTCGACGGGGCGACCGGGTTCGACGCGCCGTTCTTCGGCATCTCCCCGCGCGAGGCGCTGGCCATGGACCCGCAGCAGCGGCTGCTGCTGGAGGTGGCGTGGGAGACGTTCGAGCAGGCGGGCATCAACCCGCGCTCGGCGCACGGCACCGACACCGGGGTGTTCGCGGGCGTGATCTACCACGACTACGGCGAGGCGGCGGGCGAGCTGCCCGAGGGCGCGGAGACCTACCGCAGCACCGGCACGTCGGGCAGCGTGGTGTCCGGCCGCGTCGCCTACGCGCTGGGCCTGACCGGCCCGGCGCTGACCATCGACACGGCCTGCTCGTCGTCGCTGGTGGCGATCCACCTGGGCGCGCGGGCGCTGCGGGCGGGCGAGTGCTCGATGGCGCTGGTCGGCGGGGTGACGGTGATGTCGACGCCGGGCGGGTTCGTGAGCTTCTCGCGGCAGCGCGGGCTGGCCCCGGACGGGCGGTGCAAGTCGTTCTCGGAGGGCGCGGACGGCACCGGGTTCAGCGAGGGCGTCGGGCTGGTGCTGCTGGAGCGGCTGTCGGACGCGCGGCGCAACGGGCACCAGGTGCTGGCCGTGGTGCGCGGGTCGGCGGTGAACCAGGACGGGGCGTCCAACGGGCTCACCGCGCCCAACGGGCCGTCGCAGCAGCGGGTGATCCGCGCGGCGCTCGACGCGGCGGGGCTCGGGCACGCGGACGTGGACGCGGTGGAGGCGCACGGCACCGGCACCACCCTCGGTGACCCGATCGAGGCGCAGGCCGTGCTCGCCACCTACGGGCAGGACCGCGAGCAGCCGCTGTGGCTGGGCACGCTCAAGTCCAACCTCGGGCACACCCAGGCGGCGGCGGGCATCGGCAGCGTGATCAAGATGATCCAGGCGATGCGGCACGGCGTGCTGCCGCGCACCCTGCACGTCACCGAGCCGACCACGGCCGTGGACTGGGGCGCGGGCGCGGTGGAGCTGCTGACGCGGGCGCGGGAGTGGCCGGAGACCGGGCGTCCGCGCCGGGCGGGGGTGTCGTCGTTCGGGGTGAGCGGCACGAACGCGCACGTGATCCTGGAGCAGGCCCCCGAACCGGTGGCGGTGGAGGCGGCGCCGGAGGCGGGGGTGCTGCCGTGGGTGCTGTCGGCCCGCACGCCCGAGGCGCTGCGGGAGCAGGCCGACCGGCTCGTGGCGCACCTGGGCGGTGAGTCGTCCTCGGCGGCCGTGGCCCGGTCGCTGGTGCTGGGTCGGGCGGCCCTGGAGGAGCGGGCCGTGGTCGTGGGCGACCGGGCGCGCGCCGGGGAGGCGTTGCGGGCGCTGGCCGAGGGGCGGCCCTCCCCCGCGCTCGTCACCGGGCGGACCGGGGTCGAGGGGCGCGTGGTGTTCGTGTTCCCCGGTCAGGGCGCGCAGTGGGTCGGCATGGGGCGTGCGCTGCTGGACGCCTCGCCGGTGTTCGCCGAACGCCTGCGCGAGTGCGCGGCGGCCCTGCGCCCGTACACCGACTGGGACCTGGTCGAGGTGATCACCTCGGGTGGCGCGCTGGAGGACGTGGACGTCGTGCAGCCCGCGTCGTGGGCGGTGATGGTGTCCCTCGCGGCGCTGTGGCGCTCGCTCGGCGTCGAACCGGACGCGGTGATCGGGCACTCGCAGGGCGAGATCGCCGCCGCGACCGTCGCGGGCTGGCTCAGCCTCCAGGACGGCGCGAAGATCGTCGCGCTGCGCAGCCAGCTGATCGACGAGGAGCTGACCGGGCTGGGCGGCATGATGTCCGTCGCCCTGCCCGCCGAGGACATCGACCTGAGCGGTTACGAGGGCCGGTTGTGGGTCGCGACGGTCAACGGGCCGAGCGCGACCGTGGTCGCCGGGGACACCGGGGCACTGGAGGAGCTGCGGCGCGGCTTCGGCGAGGCGGTCCGCACGCGGGTGATCCCCGTGGACTACGCCAGCCACACCGGGCACGTCGACGCCATCCGCGACCAGCTCGCCCGGATGCTCGCCGACGTCACCCCGCGGCCCGGCGAGATCCCGTGGCTGTCCACGGTGACCGGCGAGTGGATCACCCCCGGCGACGACGACGCCGACTACTGGTTCCACAACCTCCGCCGCACCGTCCACTTCGCCGACGGGATCACCACCCTGCTCGACGCCGGGCACCGGGTGTTCGTGGAGGTCTCCTCGCACCCCGTGCTGGCGGCGGCGGTGCAGGAGAGCGCCGAGGCGGCCGGGGACGCGCGGGTCGCCGTGACCGGCACGCTGCGCCGCGACGACGGCGGCTGGGACCGGGTCCTGACCGGCCTGGCCGAGCTGCACGTGCGCGGCGTGGACGTGGACTGGACGCGGGTGCTGCCCGAGGCGGGGCGGGCGCCGCTGCCGACGTACGCGTTCCAGCACGAGCGCTACTGGCCGGAACCCGCGCGCCCGGCCGCCGCGCCGGGCGGTGGTGACGACGCGCTGTGGGCGGTGATCGAGGGCGGTGACGCGGCGGACCTGGCCGGGGAGCTGGCCGTGGACGAGGACGAGCTGGCGCGGGTGCTGCCCGCCCTGACCTCCTGGCGGCGGCGCAGCCGGGCAAGGAGCGCGCTCGACGGCTGGCGCTACCGGGTCGACTGGGTCCCGGTCCCCACGAGCGGGTCTGGGCTGCCCGGCGGGCAGGCGCTGTCCGGCGGGCAGGCGCTGTCCAGCGGGCAGGCGCTGTCCAGCGGGCAGGCGCTGTCCAGCGGGCAGGCGCTGTCCAGCGGGCAGGCGCTGTCCAGCGGGCAGGCGCTGTCCGGCGGGCCGAGGTCGTCCGGCGGGGCAGGGCTCTCCGGCGGTCAGGGGACGCCAGGCGGGTCCGGGTCGCCCGGCGGAGCGGCACTGCCAGGCGGGCCAGGGTCGCCCGGCGGAGCGGCGCTGCCCGGCCGGGTGGCCGTGGTGGTGCCCGCGAACGACGAGCGGGCGCGGGCGGTCGCGGGCGGGCTGGTCGCGCGGGGTGTGGACGTGACCGTCGTGGCGGCGGTCGACGCCACCCGCGACGGGCTGGCGAAGGCGCTGCCCGACCGCCCCGACGCCGTGGTGTCGCTGCTGTCCTGGGACGCGGGGGCCGACGAGCCGGGCGCGCCCGGTTCGGCCACGGCCGCGCTGGTGCAGGCCCTGGCCGACCGGGGTGCCACCGGGCCGCTGTGGTGCGCGACCGGGGGCGCGGTGAGCGTCGCGGGCGAGGACGCCGACCCCGACCAGGCCGCCGTGTGGGGGTTGGGCGGGGTGCTGGCCCTGGACCTGCCGGAGGCGTTCGGCGGACTGGTCGACCTGCCGCGGCAGCCCACCGACGCCGACCTCGACGCGTTCGCCGCCGCGCTGACCGCCCCCGGCGGCGAGGACCAGCTCGCGGTGCGCGACGGCCGCCTGCTGGCCCGCCGCCTGGTCCGCGACGGGGCCGACGCGCCGGAGTGGACGCCGCGCGGCGCGGTGCTGGTCACCGGCGGCACCGGCGGCCTCGGCACGCACGTGGCCCGCTGGCTCGCCCGCTCCGGGGCCGGGCACGTCGTGCTCGCCAGCCGCTCCGGCCCCGCCGCCCCCGGCGCGGCCGGGCT
This sequence comes from Actinosynnema mirum DSM 43827, assembly GCF_000023245.1. Taxonomy (GTDB): domain Bacteria; phylum Actinomycetota; class Actinomycetes; order Mycobacteriales; family Pseudonocardiaceae; genus Actinosynnema; species Actinosynnema mirum. Next base: position 3,835,583 of record NC_013093.1, on the reverse strand, counting down.
GGCCGCCGAGGTGGAGGCGCTGGGCGCGCGGTGCAGCGTGGTGGCCCTGGACGTGGCCGACCGGGACGCGGTGGCCGCCGTGCTCGCCGACGTCGAGCGGGACGGGCCGCTGACCGCCGTGGTGCACGCGGCGGGCGCGGGACTGGCCCCGACGCCGGTGGTGGAGCTGACCGCCGGGCGGTACGCGGACGTCGCGGCCGGCAAGGTCGAGGGCGCGCGGGTGCTGGACGAGGTGCTCGCCGACCGGGCGCTGGACGCGTTCGTGCTGTTCTCCTCCGGCGCGGCCGTGTGGGGCAGCGGCGGGCAGGCCCCGTACGCGGCGGCCAACGCGTTCCTGGACGGGCTGGCCGCCCGCAGGCGGGCGCGCGGGCTCGTGGCCACCTCGGTGGCGTGGGGCGGCTGGGGCGGCGGCCTCGGCATGATCGGCGACGGGGACGCGGAGCGGTGGGCCCGGCTGGGCATCCGCACGATGGACCCGGAGGCGGCGCTGCGCGGCATGGCGCTGGCGGTCGGCTCCGGGCGGGCCGCGAGCGTGGTGGCCGACGTCGACTGGGCCCGGTTCGCCCCCGGCTACGCCCTGGCGCGGGAGCGCCCGCTGCTGCGCGGGCTGCCGGAGGTGGTGGCGCTGCTGGCCGAACCGGACGAGCCCGCCGCGGCGGCGGTGGACGCGCGGGGCGCGCTGGCGGCCCGGCTGACCGGGCTGGACGCGGCCGGGCAGGACGAGCTGCTCGCGGACCTGGTGCGGGCGCAGGCGGCGGCGGTGCTGGGGTTCGCCGACCCTGGCGCGGTCGCGGCGGACCGGGCGTTCAAGGACGCCGGGTTCGACTCGGTGACCGCCGTGGAGCTGCGGAACCGGCTGGGCGCGGCCACCGGGCTGCGGCTGCCGCCGACCGTGGTGTTCGACCACCCGAAACCCCTGGCTCTGGCGCGCGTGCTGCGCGCCGAGCTGGTCCCCCAGCGGGGGGACGGGGTGACGGCGGCGCAGGTGGCGCACCGGGAGGACGCGATCCGGCGGGTGCTGGCGTCGGTGCCGCTGGCCCGGTTCGAGGAGCTGGGCGTGCTCGGCGCGCTCGTGGACCTCGTGCCCGCCGCGCCACCGGCGGGCGGCGCGGCGACAGCGGAGCGGGACGACCTGGCGGACCTGGCGGAGCTGGACCTGGACGGTCTGGTCCGCAGGGCGATGCGCGGCACCACCGCCGGGAACGACTGAGGCTTTGATGCGGAGCGGAGAGAGCATGAGCGCGGGCACCTCGCCGGAGAGCGTCGTCCAGGCCCTGCGGACCACGCTGGTGGACAACGAGCGGCTGCGGCGGGAGAACGAGCGGCTGGTCGCCGAGGCCGGTGAGCCGGTGGCGATCGTGTCGATGGCGTGCCGGCTGCCCGGCGGCGTCACCGACCCGGAGTCGCTGTGGGAGCTGGTGCGCGAGGGCCGGGACGCCATCGGGCCGTTCCCGACCGACCGGGGCTGGGACCTGGGGTCGCTGTTCGACGACGACCCCGACGCGGCGGGCTCCTCGTACGTGCGGGAGGGCGGGTTCCTGGCGCGGGCGGGCGGGTTCGACGCGCCGTTCTTCGGCATCTCCCCGCGCGAGGCCCTGGCCATGGACCCGCAGCAGCGGCTGCTGCTGGAGGTGGCGTGGGAGGCCGTGGAGCGGGCCGGGCTCGACCCGCGCTCGCTGGAGGGCCGGGACGTCGCGGTGTTCGCGGGCGGCAACCCGCAGGGCTACGGCGGCGGACCGGGTGACGCCCCGGAGGGCCTGGAGGGGTTCCTGGGCGTCAACGCCTCGTCGTCGGTGATCTCCGGGCGGGTCTCCTACACCCTGGGCCTGACCGGCCCGGCCGTCACCGTGGACACGGCGTGCTCGTCGTCGCTGGTGGCGATCCACCTGGCGGTGCGGTCGCTGCGCTCGCGGGAGTGCTCGATGGCGCTCGCGGGCGGGGTGACCGTGATGGGGCAGCCGACCGCGTTCGTGGAGTTCTCGCGGCAGCGCGGGCTCGCCCCGGACGGGCGGTGCAAGTCGTTCGGCGACGGCGCGGACGGCACGTCGTGGGCCGAGGGCGTCGGCGTGCTGCTGCTGGAGCGGCTCTCGGACGCGCGGCGCGACGGGCACGAGGTGCTGGCGGTGATCCCCGGCTCGGCGGTGAACCAGGACGGGGCGTCCAACGGCCTGACCGCGCCGAACGGCCCGTCCCAGGAGCGGGTGATCGCGGCGGCCCTGGCCGACGCCGGTCTCGGCCTGGCCGACGTGGACCTGCTGGAGGCGCACGGCACCGGCACCAGGCTGGGCGACCCGATCGAGGCGCGGGCGCTGCTCAACACCTACGGCCGGGGCAGGCCGCAGGACCGGCCGCTGTGGCTGGGGTCGGTGAAGTCGAACCTCGGGCACGCCCAGTCGGCGTCGGGGGTGGCGGGCGTGATCAAGGTGGTGCAGGCGATCCGGCACGGCCTGATGCCGCGCACGCTGCACGCCGACGAGCCGAGCTCGAACGTGGACTGGGCGGCGGGGGCGGTGGAGCTGCTGGCGCGCGAGCGGGAGTGGCCGGAGACCGGGCGGGCGCGGCGGGGCGCGGTGTCGTCGTTCGGGGTGAGCGGCACGAACGCGCACGTGATCGTGGAGCAGGCGCCCGAGGAGGCCGCCGCCGGGGTCGCGGCGGCGGGGCGGCCCGCGCCCAGGTCGGCGGGCGGGCAGGACGCCGGGATCGCGGCGGTGACCGGGCAGGCCGCCCCCGCCGCTGGCCCCGCCACCGCCGAACCCGCCGCGTCGGCCGTCGAGGACGGGACCGGCGTCGCCCCCGGCCCGGTCGCGACCGGCGGGGTCGTGCCGTGGGCGCTGTCCGGGCGGACCGCCGCCGCGCTGGCCGCCCAGGCGGCCCGGTTGCGCGCGCACCTCGCCGCGCACCCGGCGGCCCGCCCGGTGGACGTGGCCTGGTCGCTGGCCACGACCCGCTCGGTGCTGGAGCACCGGGCCGTCGTGCCCGCCGCCTCGCTCGACGAGGCCCTGGCGGGGTTGGACGCGCTCGCCTCGGGCCGCGCGGACCGGTCGGTGGTCGTCGGCGAGGCGGCGCCCGGCCGGGTGGCGGTGCTGTTCACCGGGCAGGGCAGTCAGCGGGCCGGTGCGGGGCGCGAGCTGCGGGAGCGGTTCCCGGTGTTCGCGCGGGCGTTCGACGCCGCGTGCGCCGCCGTGGGCGAGCTGCCCACCGGCGACGGCGGCGCGATCGGGCTCGCCGAGGTGGCGCTGGCCGACCCCGGCACGCCCGCCGCCGCGCTGCTCGACCGGACCGCGTTCACCCAGCCCGCCCTGTTCGCGCTGGAGGTCGCGCTGTTCCGGCTGGTCCAGTCGTGGGGCGTGCGCCCGGCGGCGCTGGCCGGGCACTCGGTCGGCGAGATCGCCGCCGCGCACGTGGCCGGGGTGCTCTCCCTCGCCGACGCCGCCGCGCTGGTGCGCGCCAGGGGCGGGCTGATGCAGGAGCTGCCCGAGGGCGGCGCGATGGTGGCGGTGGAGGCGGCCGAGGACGAGGTCGTGCCGCTGCTCGGGGACGGGGTGTCGCTGGCCGCCGTCAACGGCCCGACCTCGGTGGTGCTCTCCGGCGACGAGGAGGCCGTCACCGCCGTCGCCGCGAGGCTGTCACAGCGGGGCAGGCGCACCAAGAGGCTCGCCGTCTCGCACGCCTTCCACTCGCACCGCGTGGACCCGGCGCTGGCCGCCTTCCGCGCCGTGGCCGAGGAGCTCGCCTACGCAGCCCCCACGATCCCGATCGTCTCCACCCTCACCGGCCGCCCCGTCACCCCCGACGAGCTGCGCTCCCCCGACTACTGGGTGCGGCACGCGCGCGGCGCCGTCCGGTTCCTGGACGCCGTGCGGGCGCTGGGGGACGCGGGCGCGCGCACGTTCCTGGAGCTGGGCCCGGAGGGCGTGCTCACGGCGGCGGGCGCGGACTGCCTGCCGGACGCGGTGTTCGCGGCGACGCTGCGCGCCGACGTGCCCGAGGCGTGGGCCGTGCTCGCCGGGGTCGCGGGCCTGCACGTGCGTGGCGCGACGGTCGACTGGGGTTCGCTGTTCACGGGCGCGGACGCGCGGCGCGTCCCGCTGCCCACCTACGCGTTCCAGCACGAGGACCACTGGCTGGTGCGCCGCTCCACCGCCGCCGACGTGGGCGCGGTCGGCCTGCGCGAGGCCGGGCACCCGCTGCTGGGCGCGGTCGTCGCGCTGCCGGAGAGCGGCGGGGTGCAGCTGAGCGGTCGGTTGTCGGTGGCGGCGCAGCCGTGGCTGGCCGAGCACGTCGTCTCCGGCACGGCGCTGGTGCCGGGCGCGGCGCTGGTGGAGCTGGCGGTGCGGGCGGGCGACGAGACCGGCACGCCCGTGCTGGAGGAGCTGGTGATCGGCCGCCCGATGCCGCTGCCGGACGGCGGCGCGCTGAGCGTGCAGGTCGTCGTCGGCCCGGACGAGGGCGGGCGCCGGTCGGTGCGCGTGTACTCCCGCGCGGACGGGGCGGTGGACTGGGTCGAGCACGCGGCGGGCGCGCTGACCGCGCCGGAGGCCGCGCCGACCGCCGACGCGGGCCCGTGGCCGCCGGAGAACGCCGAACCCGTGGACACGCGGGGCTTCTACGACACCCTCGCGGAGGGCGGCTACGCCTACGGCCCGCTGTTCCGGGGCCTGACCTCGGCGTGGCGCGGCGAGGGCGAGGCGTGGGCGGAGGTGGCGCTGCCCGGTGACGCGACCGGGTTCGGCATCCACCCGGCCCTGCTCGACGCCGCGCTGCACACCGCGCACTTCTGCCTGCCCACCGGGACCGAGCGGCGGGCCGGGCTGCTGCCGTTCGCCTGGACCGGCGTGCGGCTGCACGCGGGCGGCGCGACGACCGCGCGGGTGCACGCCCGCGCCACCGGCGACGACGGCGTGACCGTGCGCCTGCTCGACGGTGCCGGTCAGCCGGTCGCGGACGTGGCCGCCCTGACCTTCCGCGCCGCAGCCGACACCCCGTCCGCCGAGGTCCCGGACGCGCTGTGGGCGGTGGAGTGGACCGAGCACCCGCTGCCCGCGGACGGGACCACCCCCGCGGGCGGGACCACCACGGCCGTGGTGGTCGTGGACACCCGGAGCGTCGACGCCCCCGACGACGGCCCCGCCCGCGCCCGCGCGCTGACCGCCCACGTCCTCGCCGAGCTGCAGCGGCACGCCGACGACGACCGGCCGGTCGTCGTGGTCACCTCAGGCGCGGTCGCCGTGCGCGTCGACGGCGAGGTCACCGACCCCGCGTCCACCGCCGTGTGGGGGCTGGTGCGGGCCGCGCAGGTCGAGCAGCCCGACCGGGTCCGGCTGGTCGACGTCGAGCCGGGGGCCGACCCGGTGCTCACCTCGCCCGAGCCGCAGGTGGCGCTGCGCGGCGGGACCGCGCACGTGCCCAGGCTGGTCCGCGCCCGCCGCGCCCTCCCGGCGCCGACCGCGACGTCGTGGCGGCTGGGCTCCGACCGCCCCGGCACGCTGGACTCCCTCGCCCTGCTCCCGGACGACTCCGGCACGGCCCCGCTCGCCCCCGGCGAGGTGCGGATCGCGGTCCGCGCGGCGGGCCTGAACTTCCGCGACGTGCTGGTCGCGCTGGGGATGTACCCCGGTCGCGCGGTGATCGGCGCGGAGGGCGCGGGTGTGGTCGTGGAGGTCGGCCCCGGCCCCGACGACACCGACGCCGGCGACACCGGCCCCGGCGACACCGGCTCGGGCGGCCTGGCCGTGGGCGACCGGGTGATGGGCCTGTTCCCCGGCGCGTTCGGCCCGCTGGCCGTCGCCGACCACCGCATGGTGACCCGGATGCCGGACGGCTGGTCGTTCACCACCGGCGCCGGCGTGCCCATCGCGTTCCTGACCGCCCTCTACGGGCTGCGCGACCTCGGCGGGCTCACCGCGGGCGAGACCGTGCTGGTGCACGCGGCGGCGGGCGGGGTCGGCATGGCCGCCGTGCAGCTCGCGCGGGCGTTCGGCGCTCGGGTGCTGGGCACCGCGCACCCGGCCAAGCACGCGGCCGTGACCCGCCTGGGCGTCCCCGAGTCCCACCTGTCCTCCAGCCGCGACACCGCCTACGCCGACCTGTTCGGCCCGGTGGACGTGGTGCTGAACTCGCTCACCGGCGAGCACGTGGACGCCTCGCTGGGGCTGCTGCGCGCGGGCGGCCGGTTCCTGGAGATGGGCAAGACCGACCTGCGCGACGCCGACGAGGTCGCGAAGGCGCACCCCGGCGTCGCCTACCGCCCGTTCGACCTGGGCGGCGAGGCGCCCGCCGAGCGCGTCGCGGAGCTGCTGGCCGAGCTGGTCGCGCTGTTCGAGGCGGGCCGCATCCACCCGCTGCCCACCGCGGCCTGGGAGATCACCCGCGCGCCGGAGGCGTTCGGCTGGATGAGCCGGGCCGGGCACGTGGGCAAGATCGTGCTGACCCTCCCCCGCCGCCCCGACCCGGACGGCACGGTGCTGGTCACCGGCGGCACCGGCTCGCTCGGCGCGGTCGCGGCCCGGCACCTGGTCACCGCGCACGGAGCCCGCCACCTGCTGCTCGCCTCCCGACGCGGCGAGCAGGCCCCCGGCGCGGCGGAGCTGACCGACGGGCTGCGCGGGCTGGGCGCGGACGTGCGGGTCGCGGCGTGCGACGTCGCCGACCGGGACGCGCTCGCCGCGCTGCTCGCCACGATCCCCGCCGCGCACCCGCTCACCGCCGTCGTGCACACGGCGGGCGTGCTCGACGACGGCGTGCTCGCCGCGCAGACCCCCGAGCGCCTGGACGCGGTGTTCCGCCCCAAGGTCGACGCCGTCGCGAACCTGCACGAGCTGACCGGCGACCCGGCCCTGTTCGCGGTGTACTCCTCGGCCTCCGGCGTGCTCGGCGGCGCGGGCCAGACCAACTACGCCGCCGCGAACGCCTGGCTCGACGGCCTCGCCCACGTCCGGCGCGCGGCGGGCCTGCCCGCGACCTCGCTGGCCTGGGGCCTGTGGGCGCAGGACGGCGGCATGACGGGCGGCCTGGCGGGCGGACCGGCCGGGCCGGGCGGGCGGGCCCGCCGGGGAGCCGTCGCGCCGCTGTCCACCACCGAGGGCATGGCGCTGTTCGACGCGGCCGTCGCGTCGGGCCGCCCGCTCCTGGCCCCGATCAGGCTCGACCCCGCCGCGCTCACCGCCGACGGCGCGCAGCCGCCCGCGCTGCTGCGCGGCCTGGCCCGCCCCACCCGCCGCACCGCCGTCGCGGCCACCACCGACGACGGCCTCGCGGGCAGGCTCGCCGCGCTCGACGGCCCCGGCAGGCAGCGGCTGCTCGTGGAGCTGGTGCGGGAGCAGGCCGCCGCCGTGCTGGGCTTCGCGACCCCGGACGCCGTGTCGCCGGGCCGGGCGTTCCGGGACCTGGGCTTCGACTCGCTGACGGCCGTGGAGCTGCGCAACCGCCTCTCCGCCGCCACCGGCCTGGCACTGCCCGCCACCACCGTGTTCGACCACCCGACCCCGCTGGACGCGGCGGCCCACCTGCTCGACGCGCTGGGCGTCGCCCCCGCGCCCGCCCCGGCCACCCCGGTCGTGACGGCCGCGCGGGACGACGACCCGATCGCGGTCGTCGCCATGGGCTGCCGCCTGCCCGGCGGCGTGTCCTCCCCGGAGGACCTGTGGCGGCTGCTCGACGGCGGCGTCGACGCCATCGGCCCGTTCCCGGACGACCGGGGCTGGGACCTGGCGTCGCTGTTCGACGACGACCCCGACGCGGTCGGCAAGTCCTACGTGCGCGAGGGCGGGTTCCTGGCGGGCGCGGGCGGGTTCGACGCCGCGTTCTTCGGCATCTCCCCCCGCGAGGCGCTCGCCATGGACCCGCAGCAGCGGCTGCTGCTGGAGGTGGCCTGGGAGACCGTCGAGCGGGCCGGGATCGACCCGACCTCGTTGCGCGGCGCGGACGTCGGCGTGTTCGCCGGGGCGGGCGCGCAGAACTACGGCAGCGGCCCCGGCCCGGTGCCCGAGGGCCTGGAGGGCTACCTGGGCGTGGGCGGCGCGACGAGCGTGGTGTCCGGCCGCGTCTCCTACACGCTCGGCCTCACCGGGCCCGCGCTGACGATCGACACCGCGTGCTCCTCGTCGCTGGTGGCGATCCACCTGGCGGTGCGGTCGCTGCGCTCGGGCGAGTGCTCGATGGCCCTGGCGGGCGGGGTCGCGGTGATGGGCGAGCCCGCGGCGTTCGTGGAGTTCTCCCGGCAGCGCGGGCTCGCCCCGGACGGGCGGTGCAAGTCGTTCGGCGCGGAGGCGGACGGCACGACGTGGGCCGAGGGCGCGGGACTGGTGCTGCTGGAGCGGTTGTCGGTGGCGCGGGCGCGCGGGCACGAGGTGCTGGCGGTGCTGCGCGGGTCGGCGGTCAACCAGGACGGGGCGTCCAACGGCCTGACCGCGCCGAACGGCCCGTCGCAGGAGCGGGTGATCCGGGCTGCGCTGGCCGACGCGGGGATCACCCCGGACGCGGTGGACGCGGTGGAGGCGCACGGCACCGGCACCACCCTCGGTGACCCGATCGAGGCGCAGGCCGTGCTGGCGACCTACGGGCAGGACCGCGAGCAGCCGCTATGGCTGGGGTCGCTCAAGTCGAACATCGGGCACGCGCAGGCGGCGGCGGGCGTCGCGAGCGTGATCAAGTCCGTGCTGGCGCTGGGCCGGGGCGTGCTGCCCCGCTCCCTGCACGCCAGCACCCCGACCCCGCAGGTCGACTGGTCCTCGGGGGCGGTGGAGCTGCTGGCGCGGGCGCGGGAGTGGCCGGAGACCGGGCGTCCGCGCCGGATCGGGGTGTCCTCGTTCGGGGTGAGCGGCACCAACGCGCACGTGGTCCTGGAGCAGGCCCCCGAGCCGGAACCCGCGCGGGAGGCGGAACCCGCGCGGGAGTCCGCGCCAGGGCCGGAGTCCGTTCCGCCGCTGACCGGGGCCACGCCGTGGCTGCTGTCCGCCCGCTCCCCCGAGGCGCTGGCGGACCAGGCCGCCCGGCTGGTGGACGCCGTGCCCGCCGAGTGGCGGGCCTCCGACGTGGGCTGGTCGCTGGCCACCACGCGGGCCGCGCTGGAGCAGCGGGCCGTGGTCGTGGCGCGGGACACCGCGCGCGGGCTCGCCGCCGCCTCCGCGCTGGCCGCCGGACGCCCCGACCCGCACGTGGTCACCGGGACCGCCGACGTGGACGGCCGGACCGCCTTCGTCTTCCCCGGCCAGGGCGCGCAGTGGGCGGGCATGGGCCGGGAACTCCTGGACGCCTCGCCGGTGTTCGCCGAACGCCTGCGCGAGTGCGCGGCGGCCCTGCGCCCGTACACCGACTGGGACCTGATCGAGGTGATCACCTCGGGTGGCGCGCTGGACGACGTGGACGTCGTGCAGCCCACCAGCTGGGCGATCATGGTGTCGCTGGCCGCGCTGTGGCGCTCGCTCGGCGTCCACCCGGACGCGGTGATCGGGCACTCGCAGGGCGAGATCGCCGCCGCGACCGTCGCGGGCTGGCTCAGCCTCCAGGACGGCGCGAAGATCGTCGCGCTGCGCAGCCAGCTGATCGACGAGCACCTGACCGGGCTCGGCGGCATGATGTCCGTCGCCCTGCCCGCCGAGGACATCGACCTGACCGGCCACCAGGGCCGGTTGTGGGTGGCCGCCCACAACGGCCCCACCGCGACCGTGGTCGCCGGGGACGCCGACGCCCTGGCGGAGCTGCGGGACGCGCTGGAGGGCGAGGCCCGCACCCGCGTGATCCCCGTCGACTACGCCAGCCACACCGGGCACGTGGACGCCATCCGCGACCAGCTCGCCCGGATGCTCGCCGACGTCACCCCGCGGCCCGGCGAGATCCCGTGGCTGTCGACGGTGACCGGCGAGTGGATCACCCCCGGCGACGACGACGCCGACTACTGGTTCCACAACCTCCGCCGCACCGTCCACTTCGCCGACGGGATCACCACCCTGCTCGACGCCGGGCACCGGGCCTTCGTCGAGGTCTCCACGCACCCCGTGCTCACCCCGGCCGTGCAGGAGGCCGCCGAGGCGAACCCGGCGCTGCGCACCGTCGCCGTGGGCACCCTGCGCCGCGCGGACGGCGGCGCGGAGCGGGTGGTGGCGGGCCTGGCCGAGCTGCTGGCGCGCGGGGTGGCCGTGGACCCGGCGGCGGTGTTCCCCGGCGCGAGGCGGGTCGCGCTGCCGACGTTCGCGTTCCGGCACGAGACGTTCTGGCTCTCGCGGGCGCTGCCCGACGCGCGGCCGGTGCCGCAGGGCGGGCACCCGCTGGCCCCGGTGGTGGTGAGCGATCCGGGCACGGGCGGGGTGATCCTGTCCGGCCGGATCTCCGCGGCCACCCACCCGTGGCTGCTCGACCACGCCGTCGCGGGCGCGGTGCTGCTGCCCGGCGCGGCGCTGGCCGAGCTGGCGGTGCGGGCCGGCGACGAGACCGGGACGCCCACCCTGGAGGAGCTGGTGATCGGCAGGCCGGTGGTGCTGCCCGAGGACGGGGAGCTGCGGCTCCAGGTGGTCGTGGGCGCCGAGGACGGGGCGCGCCGCGAGGTGCGCGCCTACTCCCGCGCCGACGACGCCGCGCCGTGGACCGAGCACGCGAGCGGCACGCTGTCGGCGAAGTCCTCGCTGCCCGCCGACGTCCCGGCCGCCCCGTGGCCGCCCGCGGGCGCGGAGCCGATCGCGCTGGACGGGTTCTACGAGGCCATGGCAGGGGCCGGTTACGGGTACGGGCCCGCGTTCCGGGGGCTGCGCGCGGCCTGGCGCGACGGGGACGACGTGGTCGCCGAGGTGGCCGTGCCGCGGGCGCAGGAGCAGGTGGCGGGCCGGTTCGGCATCCACCCGGCGCTGCTGGACGCCGCCCTGCACGCCGGGAACTTCTGCTTCCCCGCGCAGGACGGCGAGCGGGCCACGATGCTGCCGTTCAGCTGGGACGACGTGCGGTTGCACGCCACCGGTGCGACGTCGGTGCGGGTGCGGGCCCGCGCGGTGGGCGGCCCTGGCGCGCCCGCGCTGACCGTGGCGATCACCGACCCGAGCGGGGTGCCGGTGGCCGGGGTGGGCGCGCTCGGGATGCGCGCGGTCAGCCCCGAGCAGCTGGGCGCGCCGGGCGTCGGCGGTGACGCGCTGCGGGTGCTGGAGTGGGCCGAGGTGGCGGTCGAGGCGGCGGACCGGTGGGCCGTGCTGGGCTCCGAGCGGCACCCGGACGTGGACGCCTACGCGGCCGACCCGGACCGGCCGGGGGCGCTGCTGGTGGACGTGGGCGCCTGGCTGGGCGGCGACGACGCCGTGGCCCGCGCGCACGCGCTGACCAGCGCGGCGCTGGAGCTGGTGCGGGACTGGGCGACCCGCGGGGACCTGGGCGGTGAGCGGCTGGTGCTGGTCACGACCGGGGCCGAGGACGTGCGCGACACCGCGCCCCGCGACCCGGCGCAGGCCGCCGTGTGGGGCCTGGCGCGCTCGGCCCGCTCGGAGCACCCGGACCGGTTCGCGCTGGTCGACGCGGACGACCGGTCCCCGGCGACGCTCGCCCTGGCGGCCGGGTCGGCGTTCCCGGAGGTGGTCCTGCGCGGCGGGCGGGCGCACGCGCCGAGGCTGGCGCGGGCCGTCCCCGGCAGGCCGGTGGCGCTGGACCCGGACGGCACGGCCCTGATCACCGGCGGCACCGGCGCCCTGGGCGCGCTCGCCGCCCGGCACCTGGTGACCGCGCACGGCGTGCGGCGCCTGCTGCTCACCGGCCGCCGGGGGCCGGACGCCCCCGGCGCGGCGGAGCTGGCCGAGGAGCTGCGCGGGCTGGGCGCGGACGTGCGGGTGGAGGCGTGCGACGCGGCCGACCGGGACGCGCTCGCCGCGCTGCTCGCGTCGATCCCCGCCGGGCGCCCGCTCACCGCCGTCGTGCACGCGGCGGGCGCGCTCGACGACGCCCCGGTGACCGACCTGACCCCGGAGCGGCTGTCCGCCGTGCTGGCCCCGAAGGTCGACGCGCTGGCCAACCTGGACGAGCTGGTAGGGGACGGGCCCGCGGTGTTCGCGGTCTACTCCTCGGCGTCCGGGGTGCTCGGCACGGCCGGGCAGGCGGCGTACGCGGCGGCCAACACCTTCGCGGACGCGCTGGTGCGCCGACGCCGGGCCGAGGGCCGGGCGGGCGTGTCGCTGGCGTGGGGCCTGTGGGCAGGCGCCAGCGAGCTGACCGGCGACCTGGCCGGTGACCGGCTCGCCCGCACCCGCCGGGGCGGGCTGGTGCCGCTGACCGCCGCCGAGGGCATGGCGCTGTTCGACGCGGGCGCGGTCACCACGGGCGGCCCGGCGCTGGTCGTGCCGCTGCCGCTGGACCTGGCGGCGCTGCGCGCCTCCGCGCGCGACGAGGCGGTGCCCGCGCTGCTGCGCGCGCTCGTCCCCGTCGCGCGGCGCTCGCTCTCCCCCGCCGCCGGGCAGGCCGCGCCCCCGGCCGGGTTGCGGGCGCGCCTGGCCGGGCTGTCGGGCGACGAGCAGGAGGCCGTGCTCACCGAGCTGGTCCGCGACCTGGCCGCCGCCGTGCTCGGGCACGGCGAGAAGGGCGCGGTGGGCCCGGACGACGCGTTCTTCGAGATCGGCTTCGACTCCATGACGGCCGTGCAGCTGCGGAACCGGCTGAACGCCGCCACCGGGCTGCGCCTGCCCGCCGCGCTGCTGTTCGACCAGCCGACGCCCGCGATCGCCGCCGAGGCGCTGCGCGAGCGGCTGGCCGCCGAGCAATCGGGCTCAGGGCAATCGGGCGCAGGGCAGCCGGGCGCAGGGCATTCAGGCGCAGGGCAGTCGAGCGCAGGGCGATCAGGCGCAGGGCAGTCCACCGACCCGACCGACGAGAGGTGAGCACCAGCATGATCGACGTGGCCGAGTACCTGCGGCGCATCGGCGTGGAGGGCGGCGTGCCGAGCCCGACGCTGGAGTCGTTGCGGGCGCTGCACAAGCGGCACCTGATGTCCGTGCCCTACGACAACGGCGGCGCGGCCGACCGGTTGCCGCCGAACCGGGGGCTCGCGGAGATCCCGCTGCCCCGTGTGTTCGCGCACGTGGTGACCGGCCGCAACGGCGGGGTCTGCTACGAGCTCAACCGGCTCTTCCACGCCCTGCTCACCGCGCTGGGCTACGAGGTGCTGATGGTCGCGGCGGCGATCCGGCTGGCCGACGACCGGTTCGGGCCGGACGAGGAGCACTCGTTCAACCTGGTGCGCCTGGACGGGCGGACCTGGCTGGTGGACGTGGGGTTCGTCGGCCCGTCCTACCTGGAGCCGCTGGAGCTGTCGGCGGTCGAGCAGGAGCAGTACGGCTGCGCCTACCGGGTCGTGGAGCGCGGGGACGCGCACGTGGTGGAGCGCAGGCCCAGGGACGGGGCGTGGCAGGCGGTGTACCGGTTCCGGCCGGGGCGGGCGGACCGGGACGGCTGGGAGGCGGTGCGGTTGGACGGGCTGGACGACTACGCGCGGGACTCGGTGCTGGCGGGCACCACGTTCCGGGGTCGGGCGGCGGAGAACGGGCAGCACGTGCTGATCGGCCGCCGCTACTTCACCGTGCTGGACGGGGTGGAGACGACGCGGGTGCTCGTGAAGAAGGACGAGTTCGCCCGCGTCACCGAGTCGATCATGATCGGGGGGTGAGCGCGTGGCGGGCGAGGTCGAGCACGACGTGGTGGTCGTCGGCTACGGGCCGGTGGGGCAGCTGCTGTCGGTGCTGCTGGCGCAGCGCGGCTGGCGGGTGCTGGTGCTGGAGCGCTGGCCGACGCCGTTCCGGCTGCCGCGCGCGGTCGGGTTCGACAGCGAGGCGACCCGCGTGCTGGCCTCGGCCGGGCTCGGGCCCGCGCTGGCCGAGTTCGGGGAGCCCGCGGGCGACTACGAGTGGCGCACCGCGTCCGGGGAGACGCTGATCGCGTTCACCGTGCGGGAGGAGGGGCACTGCGGCTGGCCCGAGGCGACCTCGGCCTACCAGCCCGCGCTGGAGGACGCGCTGATCGCGCGCGGCGAGGCGCTGCCGGGGGTTCAGGTGCGGCGCGGCTGGGAGGTGACCGGGCTGACCGACCGGGGCGACCACGTGCGGGTGGTGGCCACCGACCCCGGCGGGGCGCGCGTGAGGCTGACGGCGCGGTTCGCGGTCGGCTGCGACGGGGCGAACAGCGTGGTGCGGGCCCGCACCGGCACCGACGTGACCGACCTGGACTTCTCGCACGACTGGCTGGTGTGCGACGTGCGGCTGCACGACCGGCGCCCGGTGACGCCGAACAACCTCCAGGTGTGCGACCCGGCCAGGCCGCGCACCGCGGTGTCGGCGGGGCCAGGGCACCGGCGGTACGAGTTCATGCGGGTGCCCGGCGACGACCCGGAGCGGTTCGGCACGCCGGAGAGGGCGTGGGAGCTGCTGGCGCTGTTCGGCGTCGGGCGCGGCGACGGGGTGCTGGACCGGCTGGCCGTGTACACGTTCCAGGCGCGGTGGGCGCGGCGGTGGCGGGCGGGCCGGATGCTGCTGGCCGGGGACGCCGCGCACCTGATGCCGCCGTTCGCCGGGCAGGGCATGACCTCCGGGTTCCGGGACGCGGCGAACCTGGCGTGGAAGCTGGACCTGGTGCTGCGCGGCGAGGCCGGGTCGGCGCTGCTGGACAGCTACACGCTGGAGCGCGCCGAGCACGTGCGGCACGCCGTGACGATCTCGGTGGGCCTGGGGCGGGTGGTGTGCGTGGCCGACCCGGCGGCTGCGGCGGACCGGGACGCGGCGATGCTGGCGGCGCGCGAGCGCGAGCTGACACCGGGCGCGTCGGCCCGGTCGGTGCTCAAGCCCCTGGAGGACGGGGTGCTGCACCGGGACGGCGACGGCGCCCTCGCGCCGCACGCGGGGGCCGTGGGCCCGCAGTGGCGGGTGGGGCGCGGCGGGCGGGTCGGGCTGTTCGACGACGTGGTGGGGACCGGGTTCGCGCTGCTCACCAGGGGCGGGCTGGTGGCGGGGCCGGAGGTGCGGGCGCGGCTGGACGGGCTGGGCGCGCGCTACGCGCACCTGGTGCCCGCCGGGGCGGCGGCGGACGGGCCGGACGACGTGGTCGACGTGAGCGGGAACTACCTGACGTGGCTGGAGGAGCTGGACGCGGCGGCGGTGCTGCTGCGACCGGACTTCTACGTGTTCGGCGCGGCCGGGGACGCGGCGGGGTTGGCCGGGCTGGTGGCGGACCTGCGCGCGCGGTTGGGGTGACGCCCCGCAGGCCCCGGCACGTGCCGCGCCGGGGCCTGCTCGCGCGTCACGTCCGGTCGTCGGCGAGGTGGGCCAGGCACCAGTCGAGCACCTGCGAGGGCTTGCGGACCACCGCGTCCGGGTTCGCCGCCAGCAGCTCCGCCTCGTCCGTCTCGCCCCACAGCGCGGCCAGCGCCGGGTAGCCCGCGGCGCGGGCGCTGGCCAGGTCCGTCAGGGCGTCGCCCACCATCACCACCCGGTCGGCCGGGACGTCGAGCAGGCCGGTGGCCAGCAGGAGCATGTCCGGCGCGGGCTTGGGGTTCGCGACCTCGTCGGAGCCGATGATGTGGTCGAACAGCCCCGCCATGCCGAGGGTGGTCAGCAGCGACCGGGCGCGCGGCCCGCTCTTGCCGGTGACCACGGCGGTGCCGAAGCCGTGCTGCCGCAGGTCCGCCAGCAGCTCCGGCGCGCCCTCGAACACCTCCACCTCACCCGCGAGCCGGTAGCTCTCGCGGACGAACGGACCCTCCATCTCCAGCGGCAGGTCCATGATCCGCATGATGTCCGGGAAGTACCGCCCCAGGTGCCGGTTGTACTCCTCGAACGGCGCGGGCCCGTCGCCGACGACCTCGGCGTAGGCGATCTCGAACGCCTGCCGCATGACGGCGAAGCTGTTGACCAGCACCCCGTCGAGGTCGAACAGCACGGCCCGGTCGTAGGTCGCGCCGGGGACGTGCCGGTGGGGCGCGGGGGTCGGCGGGGCGAGGGGGCGCGGGGCCGCGGGCGCCGGAACCGCGGTCGCGGCCCGCTCGTCCCCGGCTCGGGCCCGCACGACTCGGGGGTTGGTCTGTCCGGTGGTCATCACGGGGCTCCCGTCGGGACGAGGTCGACCGGCGCGTGTCGTCGTTCGGCGCACCGCACGGTGTCGGCGGCGCGGTAGACCCGTTCGATCGCGCCCGCGATCCAGCGCGCCCCGGACGCCGCCTCGCCGCGCGCGGCGGGGTCGGCCAGGCGGGTGGGCAGGCTCGCGAGCTGGGCGTCGTACTCGGCGCCCACCGGCTCGGCGGGCAGCTCGACCGGGGTGGTGCGGCCGTCGGTGGTGAGCAGGAGCCGCGACGGGCCCTCGCGGTTCGGGCTGAAGCCGAAGGTGCAGCGCAGCTCCGCCGTGCCGCCGCTGCCCTCCACGCGCACGACCGTGGTGTCCAGCGCCTGGTGCGAGGCCCAGGCCGCGCGCACCCCGATCGAGATCCCCGACCGGGTGACGAGGAACCCCCTGGCGGTGTCCTCCACGTCGCCGACCACCGGGTCCACCGGCGCCCCGTCGCCGCGCCAGGCGGCCCGGAACGCGTGGTCGTTGACGAAGTCCGCGGACACCGCGCCGGTGACGTGCTCCAGCTCCGCGCCCTCCGGGTCGCCGGTGGCGCCGCGCAGCAGCACGCGGGCGGTGTCGAGCAGGTGCCAGCCGAGGTCGACCAGCGCGCCGCCGCCGGAGCGGGTGCGGTTGGTGAACCAGCCGCCCCGGTCCGGGATGCCCTTGGACCGCACCCAGGACACGTCGACGTGCCGCAGCGCGCCCAGCGACGCGGCCACCTGGCGCAGCGCCCGCACGTCGGCCCGGTGCCGGGCGGCGCTCCCGCCCAGCAGCACCGCGCCACCGGCCTGCTCGGCGGCGGTGAGCGCGGCGGCCTCGGCGGACCCCAGGCACAGCGGCTTCTCCAGGAACACCGGGACGCCCCGCCGCAGCAGACCGGACGCGACCGGCGCGTGCAGGTGGTTCGGCACGGCGACCACGGCCAGGTCGACCTCGTCGCGGCGCAGGTCCTCCACCCGCTCCAGCGCGGTGATCCCGTGGGAGCCGGGCACGGCGGCGCGGGCCTGCGCGGACGGCTCGACCACGGCGACGACCCGGAAGGCGGGGCTGCCCAGCAACCGGGGCAGCCACACCTCCCGCGCCACCCACCCGAGCCCGACCACCGCGACCCGCACCGGACCACCGCTCCCGGCCCTCGGCCCGTCGCTCACACCACCACCCCCGCTCCCCGCGCCCGCCACCCCGCGCTCACGCGCCCGCGACCACGTCGGCCACGACGGCGGCAAGCCGGTGCAGCTGCTCCTCGGTGCCCAGCAGCACCCGGTGGTGCAGCCACACGCAGTCGCGGGTGATCTCCTCCGACACCGGGCACCGGGCGGCCAGCTCCTCGGTGGTCAGGTCGGGCGCGCCGGTCTCCCAGAACGCCTGGGTGCGGTAGACCGCCCGGAACGCCATGAACGCCGGGATCCCGCGCCGCACCAGCTCGTCCACCACCGCGTTGCGCCGCTCCTCGGTGACGCCGGGCATCCGGAACATCGCCATGTAGCTCGGGTTGCGGTCGCTGCGCGGGTCGACGGTCTGCGGCACGACGCCGTCGATCCCCGCCAGCAGCGCGGACAGCACCGGCCAGCGGGCCTGCCTGGTCGCGATCTGCGAGTCCAGCCTGCCGAGCTGGGCGCGCAGCACGGCGGCGGAGAACTCGTTCATCCGGAAGTTCGAGCCCGAGGTGAGGTGGAAGTAGCCGCGGTCGCCCTTGGGCCTGCCGCAGCTGTGCAGGACGAACGCCTTCTCCCACTGGGCCTCGTCCTCGAACAGCACGGCCCCGCCCTCGCCCGCCGTCATCAGCTTGCCGTTCTGGAAGCTGAACGTGGCGATCGACCCGAGCTCGCCGACCCGCTTGCCGCGCCAGTGGGCGCCGTGCGCGTGGGCGGCGTCCTGCAGGACCGGCACGCCGGTGCTCGTGGACAGCTTGTCCAGCCGGTCCATGTCGGCGAACTGGCCCGCCATGTGCACGGGCATGATCGCCGAGGTGCGGGAGGTGACGGCGGCCTCGGCGGCGGCGACGTCCAGGCAGTAGGTGTCGGGGTCGACGTCCACGGGCACGGCGACCGCGCCGAGGCGCTGCACGGCCTGCGAGGACGAGATGAAGGTGAAGGCGGGCACGATCACCTCGGCGCCGGGGCCCACGTCGAGCACCTGGAGCGCCAGCTCCAGCGCGTGCGTCCCGTTGGTGACGGCGAGCGCGTGGCCCGCGCCGTGGTACTCGGCGAACTCGCGCTCGAACTCGTCGACCTCGCTGCCGCCGACCCGCCACCACTGGCCCTGGTCCAGCGCGCGCAGCAGGGCCGTGCGCTCGGCGTCGTCGTGCTGCGGCCAGGCCGGGAACTCGATGCCTGCGTCCGGAGAATTGCTCATGAGCCCCTGTCCCGTCGTTCGCGGAAATGGCGCGGGGGAATTCACCGCGGCCTGCTTTCGGAATTCGACGCTACCGATTCCGCAGATCCCGACCAACCCCCTTGACCTCCCCCTAATCCCCCCTGTTCCCAGGCCATCACCGCAGCACGCGGGCACAGCGGCACAGCCGTGCGCACAATGGGGGTGAACGGGAACCGGGGCGTCCGCGCGCCCCGGCGGCGCTTTCGGGGAAAGGTGTCAGGCGTGGGCGAGCTGCTGCTGGTGAACGGGCCGAACCTCGGCATCCTGGGGCGCCGCGAGGTGTCGGTGTACGGGACCGACACGCTCGCGGACGTCGAGAAGGCGGTCGGCGAGGAGGTCGCCGGGCGCGGCTGGTCGGTCCGCTCGGTGCAGCGCAACGGCGAGGGCCAGCTCGTGGACGAGATCGAGGCGTCCTACGACACGGTGGGCGCGATCGTGAACCCCGGCGCGCTGATGATGGCGGGCTGGAGCCTGCGGGACGCGCTGGCGAACTACCCGCGCCCGTGGATCGAGGTGCACCTGTCGAACGTGTGGGCGCGCGAGAGCTTCCGGCACGAGTCGGTGCTGGCGCCGCTGGCGAGCGGTCTCATCGCGGGCCTGGGCGCGCGCGGCTACCGGTTGGCCGCCCGCGCGCTGCTGGACCTGGTGGACTGACCGCCGTCGCGCGCGAGCCCGGCCGCGTGCACGGCCCCGCGCAGCGAGGACAGGCCGCCGAGCAGCGCGGGCCGCACGGGCGCGGTCGGGTGGCCGGGCCGGGCGAGTGCGGCGCAGCGGTCGGCGACCGCGTCGACGTATCCGGGCACGGCGGCGGCGAACCCGCCCCCGACCACGCACAGCGAGGGCCGCGCCAGCTCGCCGACGCCGACGAGCGCGGCGGCCAGCGCCCGGGCCCCCCGCTCGACCGCGGCCCGCGCCCACCCGCGCCCGTCGCCGAGCGCCCGCACCAGGTCCTCCCCGGTGACCGGCGCGCCGCCGAGCCTGGCGGCCTCGGCGAGCACGGCCGGTCCGGACGCGAACGCCTGCACGCACCCGGCCCGCCCGCACGGGCAGGGCGGCCCGTCGAGCGCCACCACGACGTGCCCCAGCTCGCAGGACCCGCGCTCAGGTCCGGGGAACGGCAGGCCACCGGACACGACGCCCCCGCCGACGCCGGTCCCCACGCCCGCGTAGACCAGGTCGGCGCACCCGTGGGCACGGGCCTCGGCGAGCGCGGCGAGGTCGCCGTCGTCCGCGACGAGCACCGGGGCGGCCAGCCCGCCGAGGAACCCCGCGAGGTCGACGCCGACCCACCCCGGACGGCTGGGCCAGGCCGTGACGACCCCGCCGTCGACGGTGCCGGGGAACGCGATCCCGACCCCGTCGAGCGGCGCCCCGGCCCGCCCGGCGAGGTCGGCGACGGCGCGGCCGAGCAGGTCGAGGTCGGCGCGCGGATCACCGTCCCCAGGCCACCGGAAGCCCTCCCGCAGCACCAGCGGCCCGCGTTCGAGCCGCAGCGCCACCTTGGTCCCGCCGACGTCCACCCCGAGCAGCGCCCCGCTCACACCCCGACCTCCCGCCGTCCGCACCCCTCGCCGCACCACCACCCGCGCGGGCCGCCGCCCACGACGCCGCCCGCCACACCGATACCCGCGCGGTCCTCGCTCACGACGCCGCCACACCACCACCGCACAGGCCTGCGGTCACGACGCCGCCACACCTCCACCCAGCGCACCACCACCCGCGCGGACCGCCGCTCACGACGCCGCCGCCCGCCAGGCCGCCACCGCCTCGGCCCGCCGGGCGTCGCCGCTCTCCACCAGCGCGAACCGGATCGCCCGCGTGGCCGCGTTCGCCGCCTGCAGCGCCTCGTGCGCGCCGGGCTCGGGGTCGCTGCGCCCGGTCGCCACCTCGGTGATGCTGCGCGCCGCCTCCAGGCACGCCAGGCAGGCCGCGACGTACGCGTCCGCCCCGCCTCCCGCGCCGCCCAGCTTCTCCAGCAGCCGCGTCACGTCGGCGTGCACCTCGCGCACGGCGTCCTCCACCCGGCCCGCGCCGGGTGGTGTGCCGGGGATGGGGGTCACCGCTGCCTCCCGGTGCCTGACGCGGACCCGGTCAGCCGAGGGCCGGGATGAGTTCGACGAACCGACCCTGCCACAACCGGCGCAGCTCGCGCGTCAACTCCTCGGACGGCGCGCCGCCGACCAGCTCCGCCAGGGTCGTCACGCCGTCCACCCGGCTGAGCAGCGCGTGCGCCTGCGCGGTGGTGGCGGTGACGGGCCCGTGGTCGTACTCCAGCGACACCTCGTGCACCGGCTCTCCCGCCGCCGCGCTGCCCGGCGCGGGCGCGGTGCGCACGGCCAGGCGGGTCACCGGGCGCAGCCTGGGCACCAGCGCGCCCAGGTCCTGCTCGGGGCGGGCCCGCACCAGGAAGCCCTCCACGACCAGGCCGTCCAGGCCGGTGGTCAGGAAGCTGGTGAGCACGTCGTCCAGGCTCTGCGCGATCGGCTCGGCGTTGTTGTTGAACGAGGTGTTGAGCAGCACCGGGGTGCCGGTCAGCTCGCCGAACCGCGCCACCAGCCGGTGGAAGCGCTCTCCCGACTCGGGCGTGACGACCTGCACGCGCGCGCTGCCGTCCACGTGCGTGACCGCGCCCAGCTCGGCCCGCCTGGCGGGCAGCACCGGCACCACGAACGACATGAACTCGTGGTGCCCCAGCGCCCCGGACAGGTCGAACCAGTCCCGCGCGGCCTCGGCGGTGACCACGGGCGCGAACGGCCGGAAGCTCTCCCGCTTCTTCACCATGGCGTTGATCCGCGTCTGGTTCTCCGCGGGCCGGGCGTCGGCGATGATGCTGCGGTGCCCGAGCGCGCGCGGCCCGAACTCGGAGCGGCCGTGCGCCCAGCCCAGCACCTCGCCGTCGGCGAGCAGCTTCGCCGCGGTCTCCACCGGGTCCACCAGCGGCGTCACCTCCACCACCGGCGACCAGTCCGCGAGCCGCGCGGCGACCTGCTCGTCCGTGCCGAGGTCCGGCCCGAGCGCCGCCGACACCAGCCGCGCCGACGGCCGCTCCAGCACGCCCAGCGCGGCGGCTGCGGCGTACGCGGCGCCCTCGCCGGCGCCCGCGTCGTGCGAGGCGGGGTGGATGAACACCTCGTCGAACAGCCCGGCCTTGAGGATGCGGCCGTTGAGCGTGGAGTTGTGGGCGACGCCGCCGCCGAACGCGAGCGTGCGCAGCCCGGTGACCTCGGCCCAGTGCCCGAGCACGTGCAGCGCGATCTTCTCGGTCGCCTCCTGCAGCGCGGCGGCGAAGTCCCGGTGCGCCTGGCTGAACGGCTCGTCCTTGCGGCGCGGCCGGAACCCGGCGGCGACCAGCGCGGGGGTGACCAGGTTCGGCACCTTGGTGTTGCCGATCAGGTCGTACTCGCCCTTGTCGCGCAGCGCGTGCAGCCCGGAGAAGACCTCGCGGTAGGTCGACGGGTCGCCGGACGGGGCGAGCCCCATGACCTTGTACTCGTCGCCGAAGCCGTAGCCGAGCAGGAACGTGGCGTTCAGGTACAGCCCGCCGAGGGACTTCTCCACCGGGTAGTCGTGCAGCTTCTCCAGGTGCGCGCCACGCGCGTGGTAGACCGTGCCGGAGTTGTCCTCGCCCCGGCCGTCGAAGATCACCACCAGCGCCTCGTCCGCGCCCGAGTGCAGGTAGGACGAGTAGGCGTGCGCCTCGTGGTGCGGCACGTAGACGAGCTTGTCGTCGGGCAGCTCCCAGCCGAGGTCCTCGCGCAGCCGCTGCTTGATCAGCTCGCGGGAGAACCGCAGTGGCACCCTCGGGTGCTCGGTGTAGACGTGGTTGAGCACCAGGTCGAGGTGGTCCTCGGGGAAGTAGTAGCCGACCGCGTCGACGTCGTCCACGGTCGCGCCCGCGAGCGCCAGGCACTCGCGGATGGCGGTGGACGGGAACTTGGTCGTCTTCTTGACGCGGTTGAGCCGTTCCTCCTCCACGGCGGCCACGAGCTCGCCGTCGCGCACCAGGGACGCTGCCGCGTCGTGGAAGAACAGCTCCGACATCGACGGGACGAGGTCGGTCTCGGCGGGCGAGAAGTTCCCGTTGATCCCGAGCACGAGCATGTGGCATCACCTTGATCCGGGAGGCGAGGGCTGGGGCGCGGAGGGGGTCGCCGTCAGGCGCGGGGCGCGACGGCGGCGAGGTCGGGCGAGGTCAGCCGCAGCGCGGTGGGCGCGGGCTTCGCGGTCGGCACGAGGTGGAAGCGCTCCACGCCCTCCTCGGTGGGCGCGGGCAGCTCGGCGGCGCAGGCGCAGTCGGCGGGGGCGAACCCGGCGAACCGGTAGGCGATCTCCATCATCCGGTTGCGGTCGGTGCGCCGGAAGTCGGCGACCAGGTGCGCGCCCGCACGCGCCGCCTGGTCGGTGAGCCAGGTCAGCAGCGTCGACCCGGCGCCGAGCGAGACGACGCGGCACGAGGTGGCCAGCAGCTTGAGGTGCCACACCCGCCGGCGCCGCTCCAGCAGCACGATGCCGACCGCGCCGTGCGGCCCGAACCGGTCGGACATGGCCACGACCAGCACCTCGTGCGCGGGGTCGGCGAGCAGGCCGCGCAGCGCCCGGTCGTCGTAGTGCACGCCGGTGGCGTTCATCTGGCTGGTGCGCAGGGTCAGCTCCTCGACGCGGGTCAGGTCCGCCTCGCCCGCGCGCGCGACGACCACCTCCAGGTCCAGGGTGCGCAGGAACTCCTCGTCGGGCCCGGTGAAGCCCTCGCGGCTGGCGTCGCGCTCGAAGCCTGCGCGGTACATCAGCCGCCGCTGCCGCGAGTCGGCGGTGACCACGGCGGGGCTGAACTCGGGGCGCTCGGGCAGGGAGGCGACGTCGGCCTCGGTGTACAGGCGCACCTCGGGCAGGGCGCGGGCCACCTCGGCGCGCTCGACGGGGCTGTCGTCGACGAACGCGATCGTGCGGTGGGCGAAGCCGAGCCGGTCGGCGATGGCGCGCACCGACGCCGACTTGGCGCCCCAGCCGATCTGCGGCAGCACGAAGTAGTCGGCAAGGCCCAGGCGTTCGAGCACGGGCCAGGCGTGGTCGTGGTCGTTGCGGCTGGCCACGGACTGCAGGACGCCGCGCCCGTCGA
This sequence comes from Actinosynnema mirum DSM 43827, assembly GCF_000023245.1. Lineage (GTDB taxonomy): Bacteria > Actinomycetota > Actinomycetes > Mycobacteriales > Pseudonocardiaceae > Actinosynnema > Actinosynnema mirum. The sequence goes on along the minus strand of NC_013093.1, from coordinate 3,812,038 downwards.
GCGCGGTGATCACCTCGCGGACCCGCTCGAACGGGACGACGTCGGCGTCCTCCAGGAGGGTGCCGCGCCACAGGGTGTTGTCCAGGTCCCAGACCAGGCACTTGACCGTCGGTGCGGGGGTCTCGGTCACGGCTGCTGCTCCCTGAGCGGAGTTCGGCTGCGCTGGTCATGGCTGCGCTGGTCAAGTCCGCGCTGCTCAAGGCCGCGCGGGGCCCGGCTGCGCACGTGCTGGGCGAGCACGAGCTGGCAGATCTCGGAGGTGCCCTCGATGATCTCCATGAGCTTCGCGTCCCGGTGCGCCCGCGCCACCACGTGCCCGTCGCTGGCGCCCGCGGAGCCGAGCAGCTGCACCGCGCGCCCGGACCCGGCGGCGGCCTCGCGCGAGGCCAGGTACTTGGCCTGCACCGCCGCCACCGCCAGGTCCGGCGAGTTCGCGTCCCACAGCGCGCTGGCGTGCTCGCTCGCGCGGGCGGCGACCTGCTCGCCGACGTGCAGCTCGGCCAGGTGCCGGGCGACGAGCTGGTGGTCGGCCAGCACGCCGCCGCCCTGCTCGCGGGTCGTGGTGTGCTCGACGGCGGCGGCCAGGCAGGCGCGCAGGATGCCGACGCAGCCCCACGCCACCGACACCCGCCCGTAGGTCAGCGCGGCGGTGACCACCAGCGGCAGCGGCAGCCCGGTGCCGCCCAGGACGTCGGCGGCGGGCACCCGCACCCCGTCCAGGGTGATCCCGGAGTGCCCGGCGGCCCGGCACCCGCTGGGGTTCGGCACCCGCTCCACCCGCACGCCGGGCGCGTCGGCGGGCACGACGACCGCGCTCGCCCCGCCCCGGTAGTGCCCGAAGACCACCAGCAGGTCCGCGTAGTGGGCGGCGGTGATCCACGACTTGCGGCCGGTCACCACCACCTCGCCGTCGCCGGTGTCGGTGATGGTCGTGGTCATCGCGGACAGGTCGCTGCCCGCGCCCGGCTCGCTGAACCCGACCGCCGCCAGCCCGCCCGAGGTGAGCCTGCGCAGGAACCGCTCGCGCTGCTCGGCGGTCCCGAGCCTGCGCGCGGTCCACGCCGCCATGCCCTGGGAGGTCATGACGCTGCGCAGCGAGCCGCACAGCTCCCCCACCGACGCGGTCAGCTCGCCGTTCTCCCGGCTGCCCAGCCCGAGACCGCCGTGCGGGGCGCCGACCTGGGCGCACAGCACCCCCAGCCCGCCCAGCTCCACCAGCAGCTCGCGCGGCAGCTCGCCCGCCAGGTCCCACCCGGCGGCGCGGTCGCCGACGCGCTCGGCGACCAGCCCGGCCAGTGCGACGGCGTCGCTCACCGCCCCGCCTCCCGCAGCCGCAGCACCAGCGCGGTCATGGTGTTGACGGTGCGGAAGCTGTCCAGGCCCAGGTCCGGCCCGTCGATCACGACGTCGAAGGTCGACTCCAGGTGCACCACGAGCTCCATCGCGAACATCGAGGTGACGGTGCCGGACGCGAACAGGTCGGTGTCCGGCTCCCAGGTCTGCTTGGTGCGCTCGGCGAGGAACGCCTGCACCCGCTCGGCCACCGCGTCGGCGGTGAGCGCGCCGGGCTGGGAGGAGGTCGTCACAGCTGTGCCTTCCCGTAGTCGTAGAAGCCCCGCCCGGACTTGCGCCCGAGGTGCCCGTCGCGGACCTTGCGCAGCAGCAGCTCGCAGGGCGCGGAGCGGGGGTCGCCGGTGCGCTCGGCCAGCACGCGCAGCGAGTCGGCCAGGTTGTCCAGGCCGATCAGGTCGGCCGTGAGCAGCGGTCCCGTGCGGTGGCCGAGGCAGTCCTGCATGAGGGCGTCCACGGCCTCGACGGAGGCCGTGCCCTCCTGGACGACGCGGATCGCGTCGTTGATCATCGGGTGGACGATCCGGCTGGTCACGAAGCCGGGGCCGTCGCCGACGACGACCGGTGTGCGGGCCAGCTCGCCCAGCACGCCCACGAGGGTCTCCAGCGCGTCCGCGCCGGTGCGCGCGCCCCGGACGACCTCGACCGTGGGGATCAGGTACGGCGGGTTCATGAAGTGCGTGCCGATCAGCCGCGCCGGGTCGGGGACGTGCCCGGCCAGCTCGTCGATCGGGATCGAGGAGGTGTTGGACACCAGCGGCACGCGCGGCCCGGTGAGCGCGGCGGCCCCGGCCAGCACCTCGGCCTTGACCGGCAGCTCCTCGGTGACCGCCTCCACCACCAGCGAGACGTCCGCGACGTCGGCGAGCGAGGTGGTGGTGAGCAGCTCGCCCCGCTCGCGGTCCTCGGGCAGCGCCCGCATCAGCCTGGCCATGCGCAGCTGGGCGGCCACCGCCTCCCGCGCCCGCCCGACCTTGGCCCGGTCGGTCTCGACCAGCACCACCGGCACGCCGTGCCCGACGGCCAGGGAGGTGATCCCCAGGCCCATCGTGCCCGCGCCGAGAACGGCGAGCACCGTCCTGCCGCCCTGCTCTCCCATCGCGCTCCCCCGCCGCGGCCACCGCGGCCGCCGTCCGGTCCGCGCGCCGTCCCGGCACGCGCATTCCACCCTCGATCGTGTGCCGGGAAAGGCGCGCCCGACCCCCTGACCTGCCCCCCTGAACCCCCCTCAACGGAACCGGAAATCGAATGTCCCGAACGCGCCGTCAAATCGTCGATTGACAGCCGCAGAACTGTTCATAGACTGTGGCGGCAGTACCGATCTCCGAATTCCACGGAAGAGTCCTCCCCCATGGCTCAGCAGATCAGCGCCACCTCGGAAATCCTCGACTACGTCCGCGCGACCTCGTTGCGCGACGACGACGTGCTCGCCGGTCTGCGGGAGCGGACCGCGGTTCTCCCGGCCGCGTCCGCGCTGCAGGTGGCCCCGGAGGAGGGGCAGTTGCTCGGCCTGCTGGTGCGCCTGGTCGGTGCCCGCTCGGTGCTGGAGGTCGGCACCTACACCGGGTACAGCACGCTGTGCATGGCCCGCGCCCTCCCGCCCGGCGGACGTGTCGTGACCTGCGACGTCGTCGCGAAGTGGCCGGACATGGGCAGGCCGTTCTGGGAGCGGGCGGGCGTCGCGGACCGCATCGACGTCCGCGTCGGCGACGCCCGCGCCACCCTGGCCGGCCTGCACGCCGAGCACGCCGTGTTCGACCTGGTGTTCATCGACGCGAACAAGTCGGATTACGTCCACTACTACGAGCGCGCGCTGACGCTGCTGCGCCCCGGCGGCCTGGTCGTCGTGGACAACACGCTCTTTTTCGGGCGGGTCGCCGATCCGTCCGCGACCGATCCGGACACCACCGCCGTGCGCGAGCTGAACGCGCTGCTGCACGCCGACGAGCGGGTCGACATGTGCCTGCTGCCGATCGCGGACGGAATCACGCTCGCCGTGAAGCGGTGAACCCGCCCGAATCGCGCCGAATTCCCCCGGAGAGAAAGGCCGCCGCAGTGTTCACCGAGGACGTGGCCACCGACCTGCCCGCCTACCCGTTCCGGCGGGACCGGGGCGACTGCCCGTTCGCGCCACCCCCGCGCTACGGCCAATTACGGGAGGAGCAGCCCGTCACCAGGGTCCGCCTGTGGGACGGCAGCACCCCGTTCCTGCTCACCGGTCACGAGGTGTGCCGCACCGCCCTGACCGACCCGCGCTTCAGCTCCGACGGCGCCAACCGCGCCCAGCCGCGCTTCGTGAAGTTCGACATCCCGGACGACGTGTTCAACTTCGGCAAGATGGACGACCCGGAGCACGCGAGGCTGCGCCGCATGGTCGCCGGGCACTTCGCGAGCCGCCCCGTGGAGGCGATGCGCCCCGCGATCACCACGATCTGCCACGCCCAGCTGCGCCAGCTCGTGCAGGCGGGCTCCCCCGCCGACCTGGTGGCCCACTACGCGTTCCCGATCCCGTCCCTGGTGATCGGCGGCGTGCTCGGCGTGGCGGGCCCCGGCCTGGACGAGTTCGCGCGCGACTCGACGCGCGCCCTGGACCCGTCCCTGTCCGCCGAGGAGATGGGCGCCGCCATCAACTCGATGGTCGGGTTCGTGGACGACCTGTGCGCGGCCAAGCGGGCCGCCCCCGGCGACGACCTGATCAGCCGCCTGGTGCTGGACTTCGAGCGCACCGGCGAGCTGACCCGGAAGCAGCTCGTCGCCACCGTGATGGTCGTGCTGCTGGCGGGCTACGAGACCACCGCGAACATGATCGCGCTGGGCACGACCGCTCTCCTGCGCGACCCCGAGCAGCTGGCCTTCCTGCGCGCCGAGCCCGCCGGTTTCGCCAACGCCGTCGAGGAGCTGCTGCGCTGGCACACCATCGTCCAGGACGGCACCGGCCGCGTGGCCCTGGACGACGTCGAGCTGGACGGCGTGCTCGTTCCCGCGGGCTCCGGCGTGATCGTCAACCTGCCCGCGGCCAACCGCGACCCCGACGTCTTCCCCGATCCCGACCGCCTCGACGTGACCAGGCACAACGCCCGGCGGCACTTCGCGTTCGGCTACGGCGTCCACCAGTGCGTGGGCATGACGCTGGCGCGCGTCGAGCTGCAGATCGCGCTGGAGACCCTGCTGTGCGGCCTGCCGGGCCTGGCGCCTGCCACGCCGTTCGAGGACCTGGACTTCGCCCTGGAGTCCATGAACCTCGGCCTGCGCTCGCTGCCGGTCACGTGGTGAGCACCGACCGTCCACCAGGGGAGAGCCGATGACCCGCACCACCCCCACCCCCGACCTGGCCCCGGAGTTCCCGATGCCCAGGTCGCCCGAGCACCCGTTCGACCCGCCCCCTCGACTCCGCGAGGCGCAGGAGGCGGGCGGCCTGTCGCGGGTGCGCCTGTGGGACGGCAGCACCCCGTGGCTGATCACCAAGCACGCCCACCAGCGCGAGCTGCTGCGCGACCCCCGCCTCAGCGCGGACTTCCTGCGCCCCGGCTACCCCAGCCCGATCCGCATCGAGGACAAGTCGACGTTCATCAGCAGCTTCCCGCTCATGGACGACCCCGAGCACAACCGGCAGCGCCGGATGGTCCTGGGCCCGTTCACCGTCCGCAAGGTGGAACGCCTGCGCCCGTTCGTGCAGCGGATCGTCGACGAGAAGATCGACGAACTCCTCGCGGGCCCCAACCCGGTCGACCTGGTCACCGCGTTCGCGCTGCCCATCCCGTCCCTCGCGATCAGCGCCGTCCTGGGCCTGCCCTACTCCGACCACGAGGTCTTCGAGCGCAACAGCGCCGTGCTGATCCGCCAGGACGTGCCCCCGCAGGAACGGGCCGAGGCCAGCGAGGAGCTCCAGCACCACCTCGACCGCGTCCTGGGCGACAAGATGACCGACCCCGCCGACGACCTCCTCTCCGACCTGGGCGCACGGGTGCTGGCAGGCGAGATCAGCAGGCCGGAGGCGGTCGACATGACCGTCCTGGTGCTGGCGGGCGGGCACGAGACCACCGCGAACATGATCGCGCTCGGCACCCTCGCGCTGCTCCGGCACCCCGACCAGCTGGCGCTGCTCCAGGCGGGCGACGACCCCTCCCTCGCCGAGACCGCCGTCGAGGAGCTGATGCGCTACCTGACGATCTCGCACACCGGGATGCGCCGCGTGGCGACCGAGGACGTGGAGATCGACGGCCAGGTGATCCGCGCGGGCGAGGGCGTGGTGCTGGCGACCTCGATCGGCAACCGCGACCCCGACGTCTACGACGGCGACCCGCACGTGCTGGACCTGCGCAGGCCGGTGAAGCAGCACTTCGCGTTCAGCTTCGGCACCCACCAGTGCCTGGGCCAGTCGCTGGCCCGCATGGAGCTGCAGGTCGTCGTGAACACCCTCTACCGCCGCGTCCCGACCTTGCGACTGGCGACCGCGCTGGAGCGCATCCCGTTCAAGCACGACGGGATCGTCTACGGCGTCTACGAGCTGCCCGTCACCTGGTGACCCCGTCCCACCAGACCTCCTGCCACGCAGACCTCCCGCAAGCCGACCCCGAAAGGCCGTTCCCATGAGCGACACCACGCTGTCCGTGCCCGTCCCCGAGGAGGTCGGCAAGCTCTACGACCAGATCCTGAAGGACGAGCACACCTACGAGCAGTTCGAGAAGTTCAACCACCAGCTGCACATCGGCTACTGGGACGACCCGACCTCGGACGTGCCCATGCGCGAGGCCGTGGTGCGCCTGACCGAGCTGATGGTCGAGCGCCTGCGGGTGGACGTCGAGGACCGCGTGCTGGACCTGGGCTGCGGCATCGGCGGCCCGGCGACCCAGATCGTGCGCACCACCGGCGCACGCGTCGTCGGCGTGAGCATCAGCGAGGAGCAGGTCAAGCTCGCCACCAGGCTGGCCACCGAGGCGGGCGTGGGCGACCGCGCCACCTTCCAGCGCGCCGACGCCATGCGGCTGCCGTTCGAGGACGAGTCCTTCGACGCGGTGATGGCCCTGGAGTCGATCCTGCACATGCCGTCCAGGGAGCAGGTCCTGTCCGAGGCGCGCCGGGTCCTGCGCCCCGGAGGCCGCCTGGTCCTCACCGACTTCTTCGAACGCGCACCCCACACGCCGGGGATGCACCCCGCGATCGAGGGCTTCTGCCGAACCGCGATGACGACGATGGCCGACGTGGACGACTACGTGCCGATGCTGCACCGGGTGGGCCTGCGCGTGCGGGAGCTGCTGGACATCACCGAGCAGACCATGGAACGCACTTGGCGGGAGACCCTGGAGATCGTCAGCCAGAACGACCGCCCGGTCGACTTCGACCTGGCGGAGCTGTTCGGCGTGGACGAGTTCGGCTGCCTGCTGGTCGCCGCAGACCGCCCGTGACCCCCACCCCCGAGGCCGTGGGCCGCCTGTACGACGACCTGCTGGAGGCCGAGCTGGAGGGCGGCGCAGCCGACCCGAACCTGCACATCGGCTACTGGGACACACCGGACTCACCGGTTCCACGCGCCGAAGCGGTGGTGCGCTTCACCGACGAGCACGTCCGCCGCCTGCACGTGACCACGGGCGACCGAGTGCTCGACATGGGCTGCGGCGTAGGCGGCCCGGCCCTGCGCGCGGTGGACCTGACCGGCGCCCACGTGACCGGAATCAGCATCAGCGCCGCCCAGATCACCCACGCGACCCACCTGGCCAAGTCCGCGGGCCACGCGGACAACACCAAGTTCCTCCACGCAGACGCGATGGCCCTCCCGTTCCCGGACTCCTCGTTCGACGCGGTCATGGCAATCGAGTCCCTGATCCACATGCCCGACCGCGAGCGGGTCCTGAACGAGGCAAGACGCGTACTGCGCCCAGGCGGCCGACTGGTCCTCACCGAACTGTTCGAACGCGCCCCAAGACCCACCCGCAGACACCCAGCGATAACCGAGTTCTGCCGAGCATCGATGGTGTCCCTGCCCAACGCAGACGACTACCCCGCACTACTACACCGAGCAGGCCTACGCTTACGGGAACTCCTGGATATCACCGACCACACCGTCCAACGCAACTTCCGCGAACTGGCCGATCTGGTAGGCGACGCGAAGGGCCTGCTGTTCCACCCACGCGACCTGGTGGGCGTCCCAGAATTCGGCTGCTTCCTAGCAGTAGCCGAACACCCGTAACCACGCGGTGGCGTCCCCCACGGACGCCACCGCCTCGCGGGCTGCGGGGCGAGCGCAGCGAGCCCGCAGCTCCCCGATCCCGCGTCCCTCTTCTTCGTGTGGCCTGGCGAATGTCAAATTCACTCTGACTGACAACAGAGGTGAGACCGTTTTCGCAGGTCAGAAAGCCAAGTAGGTGGAGGCTGTCCGGGTGGATCGCCTCCACCTACTCGCCGGGCACCTTGCGCTACACCCGTAGCGCCTCAACCAGCCTGCCAGCCTCGATCCGTGCCGGGGCGAGCAGCAGGCTCGGGTTCGCCTTCGCCTTGTTCAGCCGGATGACGTTGGCGCAGAACATGAGCTGCGCCAGCAGGCCGGATCGGCTGTTCATGTCCTCCGCGAACTCGGCCTGAACACGACTTGCCACCTCCGGCACCAAGAGGCTGTGCCCCCACAGGGTCGCGACGTCCAGGCCACGCGGTGCCTGCCCCCAGCTCTCCCAGTCCAAGAGCACGCAGTCGGGGGCGGTGAGGTTGCCGAGGTGCAGGTCGGCGTGCGCCGTCTGCCACTCGTCAACATGGGTGCTCAGTTCCTCCCCTGCGAACACCTGGTTGATGCGGCGCGAGATGTGCTCCTGCGTGACGGCCGTGCGCTCGGTGTTGACCGCCTGAAGCGCCCGCAACGACTCCGCCAGGTCCTTCCACCAGGTGGGTGACAACCCAGGGTCGCCGTCGATCACTCCGGTGGCGTGGACAGCCTTGGAGGCAACCAGGTCTCCCTCGTCGGCTCGCCACACGACCGCGCGGTTTTCGTCGGTCCACCTGTAGGAGCGGTAGAGGTTGGGCATCCTGACGCCGCTGATCGCGGCTGCGGCCTCGGGGCCGGTCCAGGACTCCCAGTGCCCGCCGCGAATGGGCCGCCAGGACAGCCGCACCCACTTGTTCGACCCGGTGGGGAACCCCACCGTCGCTCCCTGGGTGCCGAAGGTGATCCCATCGTGTTCGAGTCGAACACTCAATGCCTTCTCGATCTCCGCGAACACGTCGTGCAACGCCTGTTCGCGCAGGTTGTAGCCGTCGAATTCCACGAGCGAACGTTAACCAATCTCGGTAGTGGACTTGCGCGCTTCCGTCTGCTTGCGACGTAGAAGCGCCCGATAGGAGGAAACAACCTTCTCGTCCGTCTGCAAGCCCGTCGCCAAGGCTAGTTCGGCAAGGTGCGAAGGGCTGTCGGTTCCTGTTGCAACGCGATGGACGAAGGGCAAGTCACACGCTGCCCTGAACACCGCCTGTGCGCGAGTCGCGGCAGGAATACCTTGTTCGAGAAAGAGGCGGGGGTCGAACTCACTCCAGATCGACGCTGTGGCGTTGCCACCGAAAGGACTCATGCCCCAACGGCCCTCGTGGGAGATGTCCAGGTGAGCGAACAGCCTCTCCGACGCTTCGAGCACGTCGTAACCAACCAGGAGTCCCGCCCTGACCATGAGGACATCCGGCTTCACCGGAGCGTTCGGCCGCCCCAGCACCGCGCGCTCCAACGACCTCGTGTCCCACGACGAGATCCCCCAACGGCTGCACAAGCCAGCCCGTTTCGCCGCCTCCAACTCCCGACTTGCTGCGGCGAGCTGGTCGAACGCCTCTTCGGAGGACAGGTCGGCAAGCGAGTGCTCGGGGTTGTGCAACAGGATCACCGACGGCGCAAGCCCAAGATCCTGAGCCCTTTTCATCCTGGGCTGGATGCGTTGCCGTGTAGTGCTTCTTGCTGATCACAGGTTGATGAGCATCGGCGTGGCTCCGCCCGGACATGGCGAAGCCCCTGGTAGCAGAGCTATCGACCAAGAAAGTTCTGCACCGCCAGGGGCTTCACGTGCTGTTCTACCGTGCCGCGCTGCCGTTGTCACATCAGACCCTGACCTTCGTGTCCGGGCTGGTCCGCGCCCACCGCAAGCAGCTCGGATCGGTGTGGCGCAAGCTCAACCCAGGACAACAAGCCCTGCTGGTGCTGGTGTACCTGCGCAAAGGCGAGACCTTCGCCGATCTCGCCGCCGGGTTCGCGGTCTCGACCTCCACCTGCTGGCGCTATGTCAACGAGACCGTCGAACTGCTCGCCCAGCGGTCCCCGAAGCTCCGAGAAGCGCTGCGCAAGGCGAAACGCCAGGGCATGGCCCACGTGGTGATCGACGGCACGCTCATCCCGATCGACCGGATCGCCGCCGACCGCCCCTTCTACTCCGGCAAGCACAAGATCCATGGAGTGAACCTGCAGGTGATCGCGTCCCCGGACGGCACGATCCTGTGGGTGTCCGGCGACTTGCCCGGCAGCACCCACGACACCGCCGCCGCCCGGATCTGGAACATCCTCGCCGCCCTGCGCCACGCCGGGCTGATCGCCCTGGGCGACAAGGGCTACCACGCCTACGACCCGACCGACCGCCACGTGATCACCCCTTACAAGGGCCGCAACAAACCTGAATCACAGAAGGACGCCAACCGCGCCCATGCCCGCCTGCGCGGCCCCGGCGAACGCGCCAACGCCCAGCTCAAGACCTGGCGCATCCTCCGCAAACTCCGCTGCTGCCCCCGCCGCGCCGGCCGACTGGCCAAAGCCATCCACGTCCTACAGAACTACGAGGCCACCACAGGATGAAAAAGGCTCACTGAACCGAAGGACACCAAGGCCGCCGCCAAGGACACCAAGGCCGCTCCGACCGCCGCCAAGGCACCCGCCAAGGTCACTCCAGCCGCCACCAAGAGCACCGCAGCCCCGAAGGCTCAGAGCCCGGCAGAGGCCAAGTCCGCCAAGGCACCCGCCGCACCACAGCAGGAATCCGATTCCCGTCTGGTGGATGCCTGGAGGGAGCTCGGCACCGCCAACAACAGCAGCCGGACCGTGGCCGAACTCATGAGGAAGGCCGGGGTGTCCGGGTGGTCCGTCACCCGTCAGCCGATGGCCAACCTTGTGCCCTCTGGCAAGTGCACCGAATGTGCCAAGCCGGTTGGCAAGCCCCACAGCACCGGGTGCCTGATGTTGGAGGAGGTTCCGTCCGAGACCGGGAGCAAGCTTGTGGAGCTGGACCACACCACCGTGCTGGTGGAGGCACCGGGGGTGTGGGGGCTGGTCAGGGTGGACCCGGAAGCCCCGTATGGGTTCCGGCACCTGGGGCACACCACCCGTGAGGTCAACCCGGTGGCCATTGAGGTCCGGGCCGAAGTCCTTGCCGACATCCTGAAGAACATGCCGGGTGCCAAGCCCGCCCAGGCCGGGCCGTTGTGGGAGGGGGCCGGGGCGTTCGTCTCCGTGCGGGTGCCCGACCTGGTGTCCGTGGGCAAGACCGACACCCTGGACATGAGGGCCGTTCTGGTCAACAGCCTGGTGCCGGGCCGTGGTTCCGTGCTCCGGGTGATGCCGATGCACAACACCACCCAGACCGTCTTGCCGGTGGTGTTGCCGGGGCTTCCGGGCCGGGTGGAGCTGTCCCCGGAGGACAACAAGGATGCCCGCATCACCGAGGCCAGTGAGGGCCTGGACCTTCTCACCCGGATGGCCGAACAGATGGAGGAGACCGCTACCCGGCTGCTCCGCAAGAAGATGTCCGTCAAGGAGGCACTGGAGTTCGCGGACACGGTGCTCAAGGACAAGGCCATGCCGACCCACTCCGCCTTGCAGCACCAGCAGTATGAGGACCGCAAGCAGTACATGTCCGCCTGGGTCAAGGGTGAGACCCTGATGCCGGAGTGCAAGGGGTCCCGCTGGACCGCCTTGATGGCCGTGCTCTTCCATGCCCAGCATGTGAAGGTGGTCAAGCCGACCGCCGATGCCCGCCGGGTCCGGGCCACCTCAACCCTGTTCCCGAAGCAGGAAGCCTTGAACACCACCCAGATTGCCTGGGACCTGATCACCCAGGGACTCTGACCGGACCCACCCCCCGACTGCCCCCGGCACCCGCCGGGGGCAGTCCCGTGCTCGGCGCAAGGGGGTTCGCCCGTGCCTTCCCGCCCGCTCCGCACCTGCTCCCGCCCCGGCTGTCCGAACACCACCAGCGGCGGGCGGGGGATGTGCCCGCACTGCCGCCGCCGTGCCCGCCTGGCGCACGGCACCAGCGCGCAGCGCGGCTACACCGCCGGACACCGCTCACGCTTCCGACCGGGAGTGCTGGCCCGGCCCGGTGACCGGGTGTGCCGCTGCGACCTCACCGACTGTCCCGACCATCCCGGCACCGGGTGCTCCGCCCCTTCCACCGTGGCCGACCACTGGCCGCTCACCCGCCGGGAACTGGTGGCCGCAGGACTGGACCCCGATGACCCCGACCGGGGCCGAGGGCTGTGCGGGCCGTGCCACGCCCGGACCACCGCCAGGGACCCCCGCACCCGAGGAGGCTGGAACACCCCGTGACCGGCCGCCTCGGGCGCGAGAGCACCCCAGGGGGGTGACCCCTCAGGCCGTTGGGAGGGCACAAGCCATTGAGGCCCGATTCCGGCCGGTCAGGTTTCCGGCAGCGCCGCACCCACGTCCGCCGACCGGTCCACCCGGACAGCGAACAGGGGCGGGAGCTGGCCGCCGTGCTGGAGCGCCTGGAGCTGGCCGCCGACCAGGCCGCCGCCTGGGGGCACGAGCACGAAAGCCTTGTGCGCCAAGCGTTCGAGCTGGGCGCGCCGCAGCACCAGATCGCCGCGCACGCGCAGGTCGCCCAGTCCACGGTCAGCCGGATGCTGGCCCGCGAGAGCGCGCCCTGAACCACCGCGTCCGGTGATGCACCGCGCATCACCGATGCGCCACGCATCACGAGCACCGGAGGTGCGCCGTACCGATCACCATCGACGGGATCACCCCGTCCGAGCAGATCCGCGCCGAGCTGGCCGCCGAGGGGAAACCGGTTCTGCTCGGGTTCAGCCGGGGCAAGGACAGCCTGGCCTCCTGGCTGGCGATGCGCGAGGCCGGGATCGAGGTGGTGCCCTACCACCTGTACCTCGTGCCGGGCATGAGGTTCGTGGACGACTCGCTGAAGTTCTACGAGGACTTCTTCGGCACGCCGATCCTGAATCTGCCGCACCCCTCGCTGTTCCGCTGGCTCAACGCCCTGCTGTTCCAGCCGCCCGAACGCGCCGCCGTCATCGAGGCCGCCCAACTGCCCGAACCCACCTACGAGGAGCTGTCCGACCTCATCCGCGCCGATCTCGGCCTGCCCGAGGCGTGGAACGCCGACGGCGTGCGCGCCGCCGACAGCCCGAACCGCCGGATGGCGATGGTCACCCACGGCCCGCAGCGCGAGCACCTGCGCAAGGTCAGCATCGTCTGGGACTGGCGCATCGCCGACGTGCGCGCCGCCCTGGCGCGGCACCACTGCCCCCTGCCCCCGGAGTACGAGTGGTTCGGCCGCAGCTTCGACGGGCTGGACTTCCGGTTCCTCGACCCGGTGCGGCGCCACGCCCCCGACGACTACGAGCAGATTTTGCGGTGGTTCCCGCTCGCCGACCTGGAGGTGTTCCGCCGTGACCTCGCCCGCTGACCCCAACGGCGACCTGCTCGCCCAGCTCCAGGCCACCGCCGCCGTCGGCGGGCCGACCTCGCAGGCCGACCTGCTCGCCCAGCTCAACGCCGAACCCGAGCCCGACCCGTTCGGCGACGTCGAGTACACCGGCGACCTGGCCACCGACTCGACCGCGGAGCTGGACGCCCTCGCCCGCGGCTTCCGCGAGCGCACCGCCCGCGAGGACGAGCGGTTCCGCCTGGCCACCGACAGCGAGTTCTGGTTCGCCCTGTGCTTCAAGTCCCGCGAGGAGAAGGACCGCTTCCTCAAGGCCGCGCGGCTGTTCCACCTCGGCGACAAGTACCTCGACGGCTTGGCCTTCGCCGCCGCGCTCGGCGTCGCGATGCCCGCCCCCGACACCGGAGAGGAGAAGTGATCATCATGCGAAACCGCCTCGCCCGCATGGCCGCAGGCGTGCGCCGCACCCTGACCCGCCGGGCCGCAAGCCCGTCCCGAGGCCGCAGCAGCGGCACCTGACCCCCTCGGTGGTGGTGATTCTCCTATGGGCAAACGCGGCCCTGCGGCCAAGCCGACCAGCCTGCGCGTGCTGCACGGCGACCGCGCCGACCGGATCAACCACTCCGAGCCGGTGCCGCCCGCGCAGGAGATCACCTGCCCGGACTGGGCCTCGGACGCCGCCCGCGCGATCTGGGACCGGCTCGCGCCGGGGCTGGAGCAGCGCGGGGTGTTGACCGCCTGGGACCTGGACGCGTTCCTGATCCTGTGCGAGGCGCTGGCCCGCTACCGCTCGGCGACCGCGCTGGTGAACGGCTCGGCGCTGCTGGTGCAGGGCGGCAGTGGGTTGATGCGGAATCCCGCGCTCCAGGTGCAGGCCGAGGCGGAGCGCGTCTTCCTCCAGTACGCCGCCCGCTTCGGCCTGACCCCGTCCGACCGCCAGTCCATCAAGGTGGAGGTGGGCGGCGACCAGAACCAACGGGGCGGGCCGGGCCGCCTCCTCAGCTAAGACCCACGCCACCCCCCAGGCCCGCCCGCGCACCGGCACCGCTACGCCCCGAAACCCCGCGAAGACCCCCACCAGCGGGGCGCGGCCGGTGTGCGGGCGCACCTTCGACGGCCGCACCTGCCGCAAGCGCGGCAGCCACCTGTGCGTGCCGCGCGCCGACCACGCGCAGGCGTTCGCCGAGGAAATCTGCGTCCACACCAAGGACCGCTGGGCCCGGCGGCCGTTCATCCTCGCCGAGTGGCAGCGGGAGGAGATCGTCAGGCCGTTGTTCGGCGAGGTCCGCTGGGACGACGAGGCCGCCCACTACGTCCGCCGGTACCGGATCGCGTGGATCGAGATCGCCCGCAAGAACGGCAAGTCCGAGCTGCTGGCGTTTGTCGCGCTGTACCTGCTCGTCGGAGACGGCGTCGAGGGCGCGGAGATCTACGGCGCGGCCAAGGACCGCGCCCAGGCCGCCAAGGTCTTCGACGTCGAGGCCAGAATGGTTGCCCTGAGCCCTGTGCTGTCCAAGCGGCTAGTGGTCAAAGACCACGTCAAGAGGATCGTGGACGAGAAGACAAGTTCGTTCTACGAGGTCATTGCCGCTGACGCCACCGGCAACCTCGGCCATAACCCCAGCGGCGTGATCTTCGACGAGGTGCTGACCCAGCCCGACGGTCGGCTGTGGGACGCGCTGCGTACCGGCATGGGCACTCGCGCCGAACCGCTGATGGTCGCCGCGACCACCGCAGGCGATACCGGCAGCGCGTTCGCCAAGGCTGAGCACGACGAGTGCCTGAAAATCCAGGCGGACCCAGCGCGGGCACCGCACCGCTTCGTCTACATCCGGGCGCTCTCGCGGGACGCCGACCCGTTCGACGAGTCGCTGTGGCACCTGGCCAACCCGGCGCTCGGCGACTTTCTGAGCGTTCAGAGCCTGCGCGACGAGGCATTGGAGGCCAGGAACGACCCCAGCAAGGAGAACTCATGGCGGCAATTCCGCTGCAACCAGTGGGTCGGCCAAAGCCACCGCTGGATGCCGATGCACCTGTACGCGCTGTGCGTGGGCACCGCGACCGACAGCGCCCGTTGGCTGCGCGAGCAGCACGCCCGCAAGCCAGCCTGGGGTGGGCTGGACCTGGCGTCCAAGATGGACCTGACCGCCTGGTGTGTCGCGGTACCCGACGGCATCGACGGGCATCCCTCGCTGCTGTGGCGGTTCTGGTTGCCCGAGGGCGCACTGGCGTTCCTGGACGAGCGCAACGAGGGCAAATTCAGCCGCTGGGTCGAGCAGGGTTGGCTACGCGTCACCGATGGTGACGTGATCGACTACGAGTCGATCTACGACGACCTCGCCGAGGACGGCGCTCTGCTGCGCATCGCCGACATCAGCTACGACGAGTGGTCGGGTGAGCCTGCCCGCGAACGCATCCAGAAGCGCACGGGCGCGCCGATGTACCCGGTCCAGCAGACCTACAGGGGCATGACGCCAGGAATGACGGAGATCATGGCCCGCACCAAGGCTCGGACCTGGTCCCACCACGGAAACCCGATCGCCTCGTGGTGCTTCGACAACGTCGAGGTGCTGCACCCGCCCGGCGACCCCGACCTGTTGCGCCCATCCAAGCCGGAACGCGGCAAAGTCGGCCTGCGCATCGACGCCGTGCCTGCGGCGTCGATGGCTCTAGCCGGGCTAGCACTACGGGGCACTAAGGCCAAGAAGCCGAACCGAATGATGGTGCTGGGATGATCTACTTCAGACCGTCGTCGACGGAGTAGCGCCAGGACGGTTCGGGCAGCAAAAATCCACGACCGTTTTGCATCCTCACCGTATCGCCGTAAAGATAGTGATAGAGATTGTCGCTTTCCTTTGGCCAAATCGTCAGACCGGAACCCCCCACGCTGCCGGCATTATTCCTGTGAGCAATCATCGACAAGTCCGGCAAAAGCTCAAGAGCGTAAGGGTTTCCCGCAACGGCTGCCACAGTGGATGCGGCCACGAGGTCTGCCAACTGAAGATGTGAGACGTGATGCGAAGGTGCCATCACGATAGGAAGAGCGATCTGCTCCGGCTTCGTCCAAACAGTTCCCGCCTCGGTTAGGCGAAGAGTGCCAGCCAGCCATGCTTTATGATCCTTAGCCCCGCCTCCCGGCTCGTCCGCTATCACCAGACCGATCGAAGAGCCTGGTAGGTCTCGCACGCAGAGCGAAACCTTGTCGTACAGGTACTTCAGTACCTCCTTTCGCGTGTCCTCGACAGACCATTCACAGTCTCCTC
The DNA here is from genome assembly GCF_000023245.1 of Actinosynnema mirum DSM 43827. GTDB lineage: Bacteria > Actinomycetota > Actinomycetes > Mycobacteriales > Pseudonocardiaceae > Actinosynnema > Actinosynnema mirum. Next base: position 3,795,774 of record NC_013093.1, on the reverse strand, counting down.
GATTCCACACGATTACCACGGAGACCGCCCCGACGTAATGGGCGAGCTGGAGCATTTCACGCCGAAGCTGGGTGCGAACAGCACTCCCGGCTGGTGACTTCAACCAACTGTCACCGTCGGGACTCCACTTAAGTTCAGTCTCCGTCGGAACACCGTATCTGGTTCGAATTCTCCGGATCTCATCCCGGTAAAAAACCACCCCCTCTTCGGGGAAAACAACGGCACCGACCCCCACGAGATGCCCGAGGCCGACACGACGAGGGTTCTTCTCCTCGCTGTCGTCCACCATGATCAGTTTCATTCGCCCCTCCAGGTGCGGCTTGCGACCGGGTTAATCCAGGTATCGCGGAATACGTGGTCCATGTAACGGCCACTTTGTCCTCCTTTCGGGTGGTGGTCGCCCCTGGCCGCCACAACGAAGCACGCCCCCACCTCAACCGAATGGGTAGCCCGGTTGAGTCGGGCGCACGACGCGCAGCTCCCCGAGCTGGAGACCCTCGACGCGTACTACGAGGGCGAGCAGTCGCTGTCGTACATGCACCCCGAGCTGCTGCGGCGGCTGGATGGGCGAGTGCGACAGGTCGTGATCAACTGGCCGCAACTCGTGGTCGACAGCCTGTCGGAACGACTGGACGTCAACGGGTTCCGTCTCGGCGGTCAGCAAGCGGCCGACGCGGAACTGTGGCAGGTCTGGCAGGCCAACCAACTCGGCCTGCACGCCGAGCAGGCCCACACCGACGCACTCGCGCTGGGCCGCTCGTTCGCCATCGTCGGCACCAATGAGGACGACGCTGCGGCACCCCTAGTGACGGTGGAGTCGCCGCTGGACGTGCACGTGGACATCGACCCGCGCACCCGGCGGGTCCGCGCCGCGCTCAAGCGCCAGCACGCCGCCGACCAGGGGGAGTACGGCTCCGCCGAGTCTTGGGCCACGCTCTACCTGCCCCACGAGACGCGGTGGTACTCCAGCGAGGACGGCGGCGGCACCTGGACCGAGACCGACCGCGACGAGCACGGAATGGGCCGCGTGCCTGTGGTGCCGCTGGTCAACCGGCCCCGCACCCGGCGGCGCAGCGCACCGCCGAGGCTGGGCCGGTCCGAGCTGCTGTCGGTGCTGCCGCTGTCCGACGCGGCCTGCAAGGTCTGCACCGACATGATGATCAGCGCCGAGTACCACTCGATGCCGCGAAGGTACGCGCTCGGTTTCGATCAAGCCGATTTCGTTGACGCACAAGGCAATCCGCTCACCCCGTGGGAGGCCGTCGCCGGGGTCCTGTGGGCAAGTCCCAAGTCCCCCAGGGACGACGGGGTCCAGGTCGGCCAGTTCGCCGAGGCCGACCTGTCGAACTTCCACAACACGCTCAACGCGCTGGCCCGTGTGGTCGCCGGGATCACGGGCCTGCCGCCGCACTACCTCGGCTACGCCACGGAGAACCCGGCCAGCGCGGACGGCATCCGCTCGGCGGAGTCCCGCCACATCAAGCGCGCGCAGCGCAGGCAGCGGGTCTTCGGCACCGGCTGGGCCGAGGTGCTGCGAACGGTGCTGATGGTGCGCGACGGGCGCGTGCCCGAGGAGGCATTGCGCATGGAGACCATGTGGGCCGACCCGTCCACGCCCACGATCGCCGAGCGCGCCGACGCGGCGGTCAAGCTGTTCTCGGCCGACCGGCTGTTGCCGCGGCGTGCGGCCCGGCGCTCGCTGGGCTACTCCGACGCGGAGATCCGGGACATGGAGACCGAGGACGTCCAGGCCTACAACCGCGCAGTCGGCGACCCGGCCGAGCAGGCCGGGGAGTTCGCGCCCAAGCCACCTGCCGCCGACCCCGACGAGGTGCCGCAGGTGTTCGTGCCCGCTCCGCGCCGCTCGTCGGAGCAGGTCGGGTCGCTGGCGGTGCAGTTCCGGGAAGCGCCGTCCGGGAGGTGACGCCCGTGACCAGCGTCGCCACCCTGGACGCTGAGTACTACCAGGCACGCCAACAGCTCGTGCACGCCGCCGCCGTGCAGGCCCAGGACGCCTGGCGGCTGCTGGACGGACGCGACGCGGTCGACTCGTGGAGCGACCAGGTCCGTCCGCGCGCGGTGGCGGCGCTGGAGCAGGTGCAGCAGCAGTCGGCAGCGCTGGCGCCGCTGTACGTGGCGGGCGCGCTGGCCGCCGCCCGCGCGTTGTCCGCGCCGCTGGGCGCGCTGGTGGCGAGCGCGTTCGCCGGGCTGTCCGCCAACGGCATGATGCTGGAATCGCTGCTGGACTTCGCCTTCGGCCGCTACCGGCGCGCGCTGGCCGCCGACGTGCCCGACACCGAGGCCCGCCAGATGTGGTTGTCCCGGCTGCTGACCTACGTGGCCACCGAGACCGCCGACGCCGCGCGCTCGGCGCTGCACGTCGCCTGCGTGGTCGAGCCCGCCGTGACCGGTTACGTCAGGACGGTGACCCTGCCCGCGTGCGGGCGTTGCATCCTGCTCGCGGGCCGGGTCTACCGGTTCACCACAGGATTTCCACGCCATCCGCGCTGCGACTGCTCCATGCGGCCGGTCACCGCCGGGCAGCGCCACCAGGCCGCCGGACCTCGCGCGCTGTTCGACTCGATGAGCCGCGACCAACAGGAGCGGGTGTTCGGGCGCGGGGACGCCGCCGCGATCCGGGCCGGGGCCGACCTCGGCCGCGTGGTCAACTCCCGCCGCGCCGGTCAGCTATACGTGGCGGGCGGGCACGAGTTCACCCGCGAGGCCACCACCACGCGTGGCGTCGGCCGTCAGCTCGGCGCGCTGGCCAAGTCCGGCGGCCGGTACCGCCGCAGCCAGGTCGCCCGACCGACCGCTGCCCAACTCGTCGACGCCGTGGACGGGGACCGGGAGGAGCTGGCCAGGCAGCTACGCAGGTTCGGCTACCTGCGCTGATGAGGAGAAGTGCGCTGCCGGGGTTCATCCCCGCGCGCGTGGGGATGAACCCCAGCCGCGCGCGCGGCTGAGTCAGAGCTTTTTTTGAAAAGCCGCTTGTCCCCCAGACAGCAGAGCACCACCCCACCCGGTGGTCATCGTGCCCACCAACCACAACACCTGCCACGCAGTGGGCGCACCATTCATACCGGCCATGACCTGTGCTCCAGCCGAGGTCGCCAGCAGCGTCGCCCCCATGAGCACGCTCGCTCGACCTGACTGCTTCCCCATGCGCGGACCTTCCCACAGCCGGACCCTGTCCGCACCGCAGAAAGGGGTTTTCCCTGATCGACACCGCCACCCCTCCGCTCCCGGAAACGCCTGCACAGCCGCCCCCGGCCACCCCGCCACCAACCGACCCCACCTCGACCCGACTGCCGGAGGGCACCGGCCAGCCCAGCGAACCGGACTACCGGGCGCTGTATGAGCAGACCCGCACGAAGCTGACCGGTGCCGAGGCCAAGGCGCGGGAGCACCGCGACAAGGCCGCCCGCCTAGACGAGATCGAGGCGGCGAACAAGTCCGACGCCGAGCGCGCGGCGGAGCGGGCCACGGCCGCCGAGGCGCAGTTGGTCGCGTTGCGGCGGGTGGCGGTGGACGCGGAGATCCGCGCCGCCGCCACAGGGTGGGCCGATCCCACCGATGCGCCGCGCTACCTGGACGAGCGGGACCGCTACCTCACCGAGGACGGCCGGATCGACACCGCCGCCATCACCGCCGACCTCGGCGCGGTGCTCGCCCAGCGCCCGCACCTGGCCCGCGTCGACGGCCCGCGCCGCCCCGCCCCCGACCCCTCGCAGGGCCAGCGCTCCGGCGGACCTTCCGGCGTCGCCGAGCAGATCCGCGAGGCCGAGGCGCGAGGCGACTGGATCTCCGCGATCAGCCTCAAGAACCAGCGCCTTGCCGAGCAGGCCCGCGCGCGGCGCTGACCCCGCCACCTTCCCGTCCCCCTCGACTTCGGCACCGCCACCTCCCAGGGGCGCGGACCCCGCGCCCCTGTGTCGCTGTGCGGTGTCGAAGTCCTTGCCCTGTAAGGACTTTCTTGCCCGGTATCCGCGACATCGCCAACACCTACAACGCGCCGAACTTCGTGGGCGAGTTGTTCTCGCTCACCCCCAGCGACACGCCGTTCCTGTCCGCGATCGGCGGTCTGACCGGCGGTCGGCGGGCGACCGCCGTGATCCACACCTGGACCGTGTACGACCTGCGTCCGCCGGACCCCGACCGTCAGCGCGCCGAGGGTGCGGACGCCCCGCCCGCCGAGGGCCGCATCCGTGGCCAGGAGCGCAACGTGGTGGAGATCCACCAGGAGAGCGTGGGCGTGACCTACACCCGCCAGGCCACGCAGGCCATGTTCGCCGGGACCGGCGCGGCCAACCCGAACGCCGCCGCGATCGGCGGCACCAACGCCGTGGCCAACGAGATGGACTGGCAGACCCAACAGGCGCTGGTGCAGATCGCCCGCGACGTGGAAGCCACCTTCCTCGTCGGCCGGTACCAGGAGCCCACCGACAACTCCACGGTACGCAAGACCAGGGGCATCCTGGAGGCCACCCGCACCAACGTGATCACCAACTCCACCCCGACGCCGCTGACCGAGTCGATGGTGATCGACCTGTTGCAGAAGGTCTGGGAGAACGGCGGCATCCAGATCAGCGAGACGGCCACGCTGATGTGCGGGGCGTGGCAGAAGCGCCGCCTGACCGACGAGTTCGTCACCCGGAAGAACTACCAGGAGCAGACGCGCAACGTCGGCGGCGTCAGCGTCTCGACCATCGAGACGGACTTCGGTCGCGTCAACATCATGCTCAACCGCCACATGCCCGCCGACGCGGTGCAGGTGGTGTCGCTGGAGCAGTGCGCGCCCGTGATGCTGGAGAAGCCAGGCTCCGGCTTCTTGTTCTCCGAGCCGCTGGCCAAGACTGGCGCGTCGGACCGCGTGCACATCTACGGGGAGATCGGCCTGGAGTACGGGCCGGAGATCGCCCACGGCAAGATCACCGGCCTGACCACCGGCCCGGTCACTGGTTAGGCGGCCGGTCACCACAGGCCCGCCTCGTGCAGCCGGACTGCGAACATCACCACCGCGCCGACGCCCGTCGCGCCCAGAACGAGCTTCAGCACCTTGAAGGCATCGTCTCGTCGCGCCTTATTCCTGTGGAAGATCGCCACGAACGCGGCGGCACCAGCGATGAAAAGCACGATCCCCGCGTAACCCGCGATTATCCACACCCACATCGAGCCCTCCAGAAGTAACGAGCACTACTCTTCGGAGGGGGAGGTTGTCAATCCCGATCTGGTCTAATAACCATTTTTGCGGTCAGGATAGCTTCCCACCTCCAGTGTCCCATGCGTGCTGCGCGCAGTCATCCTGCCCCGACCCACAGGGAAGCCATGAAGTTCACCAGCACCCGATACAAGCAGCTCCTGATCCACGACCTGGGGGTGACCTTCGTGGACGGCGAGGCCGAGGTGATCGACAAGACCACTGCCGAGGCGCTGCGCGGACTGCCCTCCGAGCTGGGGGTCAGGGCCGCCGGTGGCCGCCCGCCCAAGGACGTCGCACCCGAGCGGCCGTGACCTCGCCCGAGCCCACCCCGTTGGCGACCGTGGCCGACGTCCAGGCCCGCACCGAGGTCGAGTTGACCGAGGAGCAGCGGGCGCGCGCGGCGGTATTGATCGCGGACGCCTCGGCGGTCGCGCGCGCCCGCGTGCCCGAGCTGCCCGCCCCACCCCCAGCCACCGCGCCCGGCGTGATCGCCACTGCCGTGCTGCGCGCGCTGGCGGCCCCGCCGGACGGCAACCGCTCCGAGACCGTGGGCGCGCACAGCCGCGTGGCCGCGCACGACGGCGGCGGCCTCTACCTCACCGAGGACGAACTGGAGCTGCTGCGCCCGCCGCTGCCCGCGCCGCGCGGCGCGTTCTCCATCTGGCCCGGCTGACTACGTCCGTTCCTGCCCGTGCACGCGGACAGCGCCGGTCCAGGGGGTGGAACCGGCGCTGTCTTCCCGTCCTATCGGCGACCGATCCGGTTGCCTTGACCGTCCCCGACGCATCCCACCTGATCGGAGCAGCCATCCGGTTTCCCCACCGCATCGTGATCATCACCCCCGTCCCGGTCCCCGACGCCTACGACAACCCCACCCCGACCTTCGACTACGGCCCCGACGCCGCCCGCCGCGTCGGCTGGGGACGGCTCACCCCCGTTGGGTCCACCGAGTCCGCCGAACCGGGTCGCCGCACGATCGTCTCCCGGCTGGAGCTGGTCACCTTCGACCACCTCACCGAGCACGACCACGTCGAGTGGAAGGGCCGCACCTACGAGGTGGACGGCCTGTCCGAGTACACCCCCCGGTTCGGCCTGACCTCCTACCAGGCCCGCCTCAAGCACGTGCGGGGGTGATCGCGTGGCCGGTGCGTTCGAGGGCTTCCGGGTCGACTCGGACGGTGTGCGGGAGCTGCTGCTCTCCGCCGGGTTCGCCTCGGCGGTGCACGAGGTGGCCGAGCAGGTCGCCGCGACCGCGCGCGGCGCCGCACGCCGCGTCACCTCCGGCGAGTCGTTGCCGGTCGAGGTCTTCGACGACCCCGGCCGCGATCGCGTGGGCACCACCGTGGCCGTGCCGCACCCGGCTGGGATGGGCATGGAAGCGCGGTACGGGCTGCTCAAGCGCAGTGCGGAGGCCGCAGGGCTGGAGGTCGCGGGCCTGGAGGACGGCGGGGCGTCGTGACCGGCGCGTTGCCGGTCCCGGTGGACGTGGCCGATCTGGTGGTGCGCGCTCTGCGCCCGCTGCTGACCGCCCGCGCCGAGCCCGCCGTGGCGGGCATCCGGGTGGCCACACGGGTGGGTGACGGCCCTGACGGCGGCCCCCCTTCGCTGCCGTGGCTGCTGGTGGCCGAGGACTCCCACACCTGGACCTGGCCCGCCGTGCAGCGCGCGGTGGTCCGGCTGACCTGCTGGCACCGCACCGAGCACGAGGCCAAGGCCGCGCTCGCCGTGGCGCTGGCGCTGCTGTGCGTCCCCGTCCCCGCACCCGGCCTGCTCGGCGGCGACCCGGTCATCGGACCGCTGTCCGGCATCGACCCGCACACCGCCCGCCCGCTGGCTACCGCCGCCGCCGTGGTGCGCGCCCGCACCCCCGCCCACCGACCCCCAGGAGGCCACGCTTGGCCCTGAGCCCCGCCCTCGTCCGCGTCCCCGGCACCGGGGAGATCAGCCTCGCCCCACCCGGCACCCCCGAACCGCCCGAAGCCGGAATCCCCCTTCCCGCGCCGTGGATCGGGTTGGGCCTGTCCACCGAGGACGGCGTGACGGTGCGCCGCGCGGTGGAGAAGGAGGGCGTGAAGCACTGGCAGCAGCTCAGCCCGGCGCGCTACATCTACACCAGCCAGGAACTCACCGTGGCCTCCACGTTTCAGGAGACCAAGGGCGTCGTGCTCGGCGTCTACTTCGGCGGCCTGGTGTTCGCCGAGACCTCCGCCGGGGCGAAGAACTACCGTGCCGAGATCAGCAGTGTCCCGCGCGGGGACGAGCGGGCGCTGTGCGTGGACTGGACCGACGCCATCTCCCCGACCGAGGTCTACCACCACCGCCTCTACCTGCCGCGTGCGGAGGTCTCCGAGACCCAGGACTCCCAGTGGTCGCGCACCCAGGAAGCCAGGTGGGGACTCACGTTCGCCGCGCTCGCCCCCACCAGCGGCACCACCCTGGCGGTGTGGCTGACCGACGACCCCGCCGTGCTGGCCACCGCGCCCGGCGGCGGCACCCTCACCACCAAGGAGACCCGTTGAGCCGTCACCAGCGCCGCGAGGCCACCAGCCGCCCGCCCGCGCCCGCCCGCAGCGAGCAGGCGGTGATGTGGCGCGGCAAGCGCTTCGTGCTGCCCTCCGCGTCGGAGTTCCCGCTGGCCGCGATCGAGGCCGAGGAGGAGGGGCGGATGCTGCACTCGCTGCGGCTGATCCTGGGCGATCAGCAGTACCTGACCTGGCGCGACCTCGCCCGGACCGCCGGGGACGCGGAGGACTTCTCCCAGACGATCATGCGGGAGTTGGGGCGGGGAAACCGTTCTGCGTCGCCCGCCTGATCGCGGGCGACGCCACCTCCGACGCTCTGGAGGCCGACCTGCTGCGGTACGGCTTGGACCTGCTCGACCTCTACACCGGGAACCTGTCGTTCCGACGGGTGTGCGCAGTCGTGGCGGCGCTACCCGCAGACGCCGCCGTGTGGCGCGCGCTCGGCCCCGATACCGGATGGACGCGCACCGAACTCCTGCTCGCCGCGCTGGAGCGCCGCGTGACGCTGCTGTGGGCCACGATCGCGAGCGCGCTCGGGTCCACCGTGCCCGAGGAAGCGCTGGCCTCCCCGCTGGACCTGGGCACCGCCACCCCTCCCACACCGGGAGGAGGTGAGCCCGAACCGGAAACACGGTCGCTGCGCGAGATCGCGGTGTGGATGCGCGGGGCGTGATGCCCCCTGGCGACCGTCGGCCACGCCTACCTGAAGATCCTGCCGAGCCTGCAAGGGCTCGGGCGGCACGTCCGTGAGCAGATCAACGACGCCGAGCGCGGCGCCCCGAACATCTCGCTGGGCGCGCAGATCCAGACCGCGTTGGTGCGCGGGCAACTGGCCGCGCTGGCCCGCGAGGGTGACAAGGCCGCGCTGAAGCTGTTGGCGGAGCTGGACTCCGCACCGGCCCGCGCCGAGTTCGGCGCGCTCAAGCGCTTGATGTCCGGGCACAGCGTCTCCATCCGTGCCGCGCTGGACCGCTCGGTGGGCGCGTCGGCGCGAGGGCTGGGCCTGCTCTCGCGGGCGGTCACCCGCTCCACCGGGGCGCTGACCGCGCACACCACGGCGGTCGGCGGCGCGCCCCTGAAGTACACGTCGATGGCCGCCGCGCTGAGCGAGACGGTGGGGCTGGTGGGCGGGCTCGGCGCGGCGGCCGGGACCGCCGCGGGCTCGTTGCTGGTGCTGCCCGCGGCCGGGATCGCCGCCGCCGCCGTCGCGGTCAAGACGCTCACGCTCGGCGTGGAGGGCCTGGGCGACGCGCTCAAGGCGGAGAGTCCCGAGGAGTACGCGAAAGCGATCGAGCGGTTCGCGCCGCCGATGCGCGAGACCGCCGACGCCGCGCGGGCCCTCAAGCCGGAGCTGGACGGGCTGCGCCTGGACGTGCAGTCGAGCCTGTTCGCCGGACTCGGACAGCAGGTCAATGGGCTCGGGCAGCGCTACCTGCCGATGCTGCGCCGGGAGCTGTCCTCGATCGCGGGCGGCTACAACGCCGCCGCGCTCAAGGCCGGCTCCTTCGCCGAGCGGGCGGGCACCGCCGAGGACGTGCGGCACGTGCTGGGCAACACCTCCACCGCCGTGCGCCAGCTCTCCGAGGCGGCCATCCCGCTGGTGGCCGCGCTCATCGACGTCTCGGTGGTGGGCAGCGATTTCCTGCCCGGCTTCGCCACCCGCGTGGGCGAGTCCACCACCCGGCTGGCCTCGTTCACCTCCGCCGCCCGCGAGTCCGGCCAGCTGAACACCTGGCTGGACAACGGGTTCAACGCGGTGGGCGACCTGGGCACGATCCTGGGCAACCTCGCTTCCTCCCTGTTCGCGGTCCTGTCGGCGGCCAACTCCCAGGGAGCGGGCCTGCTGGGCACGTTGGCGGCGCTGTCCGAGGGGATGGCGAATTATCTGCGCTCGGCGCAGGGCGCGGGTGTGCTCGATCAGGTCTTTGGCGGTCTGCACGCCGCAGTCGTGGGCGCGGCGCCGCTCGTCGTGGTCCTGGGCCAGCTCTTCGCCGGGGTCCTCGCGCCCGCGATCGCCCAGCTCGGCCCCGTGGTCGGCCAGGCGCTCGGGTCGATGGCACCCGCTCTCGAACCGGTCGCGAAACTCCTGCTGGCGCTGGTGCCGTTGCTGGCCACCGTCGCCCAGGTCGCGGCCTCGCTGTTCGTGCCAGCCCTGGGGCTGCTCGCCGGTCTGGTCGACGCGCTGGCACCGGCCCTGCGCCAGGTCGTCGCCGAGGTCGTCGGGCACGGCCTGGTCTCCGGGATCACCAGCCTGACCCCCGACCTGGTCGGGATGGCGCAGAGCCTGGCCCCACTGATCATCCTTTTTGGACAGTTCGTCTCGCAGGTCCTCCGGGTCCTGGCCCCGCTGTTCGCGCAGCTGCTCACCGTGGCCACGCCCGTGGCCGACCTGCTCGGCAGGAACCTGCTGGCGGCGCTGTCGGCCCTGCTGCCGCTGGCCCTCGTGCTCGTCACCACCCTGGGCAAACTGCTCGACGCCGCGCTACGCCCCCTGCTGCCGGTGCTGCCGGTACTGCTCGACGGGATCGTCCAGCTGGGCTGGGCGCTGACCACCGGGCTCTCGGCCGCCACACCGCCCTCGTCCAAATCGGACAGTTGCTCGGTGATGTGCTGGGCGAGACCTTGATCGCCCTGATCCCGCTGGTAGCGCCGCTGACACAAGCGCTGCTCGGGCTCGTCGTCGGTGGGCTCGCGCCCCTGATCACGCCGGTGCGGCAGTTGGTCGACCTGCTGCTTCCGCCGCTGCTCAAGTTGATCACCGATTGGGTGCCGCTGGTCGTCCGGGCGACCGAGACGGTGACGTCCATGGCCGTGGCCACGACCACGGCGGCGGCCGTGCTGGTCGACAAGCTCATGCCCACCCTGACGTGGCTGGTCGACGGCGTCGTGATGCCGGTCTTCGCGCGCTTGGTGGAGATCGTCGACGGCGCGCTCCGCGCCCTCCAAGGCGTCATCGACATGGCCGTCGGGTTGATCACCGGCGACTGGCAGCGCGCCTGGACCGGCCTGAAGGACTTCCTCGGTGGCACCTGGGACCTGATCGTCGCGACCACGAAACTGCTGGTCGTGGACCTGATGACCATGCTCGCGGACCTGCCGGAAAAGATCTTCGACCTGTTCGCGGACGTCGGTGGGTTGCTGGTCGAGGCCGGAAAGAACCTGATCAAGGGCCTCGTTCGCGGGTTCGAGATCGGGTGGGGGTGGGTCGAGGAGAAGTTGGGCAGCTTGACGGACATGTTGCCCGAGTGGAAGGGACCGCCCGCACGGGACCGGGTCCTGTTGCGCGGCAACGGAAAGCTCATCATGCGCGGCTTCACGGAGGGCCTGGCCGCCGGAGAGCCACAGGTGCGCCGCTACCTAACGGACCTGACGGACTCCCTGCCCGCCATGATCGCCACCGTCGAACCCGCCGCCCCCGCCCGCGCCACCACCACGGGTGCCGCCGTGCGGGGCGAGGACCTGGCCGCGTTCACCGACGCCGTGCGACGACTGGCCGAGCGGCCCGTGATCGTGCGGGTGGGCGCGGTCGAGATCGCCCGCGCCACCGCCGAGGGAAACCGCTCCCTGGCCAGGAGGTGACGCGATGCGCTCGCTGTGGATCGGCCCCCTGGGGCGGCTGCGGGAGATCCCCGAGGCCGCCGAACAGCACGACCGGACCGTGGAGCTGGGCGTGAGCGAGTTCGCGGCGTTGTCGGGCGGGATCACCACCACCCGTCTGGCCACCCCGCCGCGCCGCCTGACCCTGGCCTGGGGCGCGCTGTCCACCGCCTCCGCCAGCTGGGTGGCCGCGCTCGCGCTCGGCGCGGCCGGGCCCGGCCCGCTGGCCGTGCTCGACCCCACCACCTCCGGCAACCTCCTGGAAACGGGCCAGTCCATGGGAGTGGGACCCGCCGCGATGATCCAGATGGTGGGGTGGGGCACCCTGGCCACACGGACGGACGGCACGCTCACCGTCACCGACACCCGGCAGGAATCCCAGCTCTACTACCGGCACCCGCACTGGGGCGGCTACCCCGTCCTGCCGGGCGTCCGGGTGTGGTTCACCGCCGAGGCCACCGCCTTCGGCGCGAGCTGCCTGCTGAGCTTCTTCGACGCCACCGGCACGGCGGTGGGCGGCACCGACCCCGCCCCCATCGCCACCGCCGTCCCACCGCCGGGCGCGGTGATGGTCACCCCGAAGGTCCAGCTCCCCGTACTGACCGCGCCGACCCTGATCGGCGGGGCGGTGCTGCGCCTGGACGACCCGGTCACCGAGGAGATCCCGCCGTTCGGCGACGGCTGCCCGGCCATGACGGTCACCGACTACGCCGACACCCCGCGCCTGCCCCACCGCGACATGACCCTGCACCTGGTGGAGGTGCGCCGTGCTCGACGCTGACCCCGCCCTCACCGCCGCCCTGGACGCTCCCGACCGCGTCACCACCACCCTGACCCGGTTGGGCGGACGCGAGGTCACCGACCAGGTCACCGCCTGGGCACTGGACCGCGCCTACGACACCGACCTACCCGACCCCATCCGCACCACCAACGGCTCGGCCAGCGCCGAACTGCGCCTGACCCTGTCCGGCACCGACACCGGCACCGCCGCCCACCTGTACGGCCCCTACGCCCCCAACATCACCGGAGACCTGGCCCGGCCCGGCCAGTCCGTGATCCACGGCTGGGGCGTCGCGGACGACGCGTTGCCCGCGTTCCGGGGCAGCGTCCGCGACCGCTCCGCAGACGCCGTCACCGGCCTGGTCGAGATCACCGCCCTCGACGGCGCCGAGCGCCTGCGCGACGCCGCGCGCCTCCCCGCGACGCTGTCCACCACCGGCGGGCCGATCGCCTCCGGCACCTGGATCGTGGACCACCTCGCCCGCCGGGCCGGGATCTTCACCTGCCCGCCGCCGCGCCCCGGCTGCGTCCTGGACGTGACCATGCACGGCGGGATCACGCCGAGCATCGGCTTCTACCGCGAGCACGTCCAGACCCCGACCTCCTACGTCTTCGGCGACGGCGCCCCCTGGCAGTGCGCGCTGGAGGCGTACTCCACGCCCTACGTGCTGCGCTACGACCCGCGCACCCGCACCACCATCGGCGGCCGGTCCCTGCTGGTGGAAGCGTGGGTTCAGCAGAGCGGCAGCGGCTCGGCGGGCAACCAACTGCGGCTGTCCCTGCACTACGCCACCGACTCCGTCGCCGAGACCCTGTACCTGCTGGCCGACCTCACCGCGAACCTGATCACCGTCGGCACCGCCGGAAGCAGCACGGCCTCCAAGGGCTACAGCGGCGTCGGCCTGACCACGCGCGGCCCCTACCACGTCGGGGTGCACTGGTCCTGGACCGGCAAGACCCCCTCCGCGCGGATCTACGCCACCGGCCCCGGCATCCGGGGCGGCTACCTGGAGACCTGGCTCGGCGACCTCGCCCCCTTGGCCGACGCCCAGCTCTCCCACGTGGAGATCACCGGCGGCGCACCCGTGGAGGCCGTGCAGGTCTCCACCACCATCACCACCCCCGCCGGGCGCGGCGACTTCGAGCCCGCCTGGACGCGCGGCGGCGTCGTCACCGGCCTGACCTCCCAGCTCAACGCCATCCCGCCCACACAGGGCAGCGCGTGGGAGATCATCAGCGCCGTAGCCCAGGCCGAACAGGCCACCTGCGAGTTCGACCCGCACGGCCTGCTGCGCTACCGCCCGAACTCCCGCTTCCGCGCACCCGGACAACCCGCGCTGACCGTCACCAGCGCCCGCGAGATCGCCGCGCTGCGCGTCGCCGAGGCCATCGACTCCGTCCGCAACGTCATCGACGTCGCCTACCAGGACATCCAGCGCGACGAGGACGTCGAGGTGTTCAGCGACACCGGCACGCGCTCCATCCCGGCCGGGCAGAGCCTGACGCTGACCTTCGACTACGGCACGTCCGAGTACGACTGCGCGCCACCGCGCCTGTTCGCCGCAACCACGCCCTTCACCTCCAGCCGGGTCCGCTTCTCACCCACCACCAGCGGCACCACCGGCCTGCTCGGCGGCATCGAGACCACCACCGACCGCGACGGCAACCAACTGGTGATCACCTTCCGCAACGCCACCGGCGGCACCGTCCACATGATCACCACCGGCGGCACCAACTCCCTGGCCATCCGCGCCCCCCGTGCTTACCAGGACAGCACCACCGGCACCCGCACCGTCCGCCGCACCGACACCGCCAGCCAGCAGCGCTACGGCGCGCAGACCTACCAGGTCAAGTCCACCCCGTGGATTCAACGCTGGGACACCGCCGCCACCCTGGCCAACCACCTGCTCGGCATGGCCGCCCGCCCTCTCCCCGTCCTCGGCGAGGTCGAGATCCTGCCCGACCCGCGCTTGACGCTCGGCGACCTGGTGCGCGTGGTCGACCAGACCGGCACCGCCCTGGACACCCCCGCGTGGGTGGTGGGCATCAGCACCAGCGGCGACAACACCGGCCAGGTCCGCCAGACCCTCACCCTGCGCGCCACCACCAGCCCCACACCACCCGAGGACGTCGGCCTGTTCCCCGACCCGCCTACCGACCCCGACGCCCACGCCGTACTCGCCGCCGAGGGAGTACGGGTGCCTTGACCGGCGGAACCTCATCACCGGAGAGCACGGGCAGCTCGATGGGCCTGTCCCCGACCGGGGTCAACTCCAACGACGCGGCTATGTGCCTACCAGCCCTCACCTCGGCACGGACATGCGTCCGGTCAGCAGCCTTCGCCCAGAAGCGCAACACCATCCATACGACCAGGACAAGTGTGGCAAAGCCAGCAATTACGACCCACGACAGCAAGACAGACTCCAGCCCCGGCATCTGAGTCGAGCACTCATTGCCTGCTGGTTGCTGCTGTACAGCGGGCAAGACTAATAAAGCCATCTCGGCTCGATTGCCCTTCGCACTGAGGGCAACGAGACAGCTTCGGCGTACATCGTGAAGAGGACTGTCTACAAGGCAGCAACTGACCCCACGAGACTCAGATGCCACCTGGCAGCGTAGCGCAAGGAGGTGCGTTGGACCTCACAATGCTTCCCAGCCTCGGCGTCGCCGGTGCGCTCGTCCTGGTCGTGGCCCACCTGCTCAGCGCCAACCACCGCCTCATGACCGCCAACCGGGCGGACCGCGCCGAGTACCTGTCCGCCCTGGCAGCCCGCGAGACCGCGCACGCCGCCGAGCTGGCCAGCGTGCGCACCGCCCACGCCGCCGAACTCGCCGCGCTGCGCTCCCGGCTGACCAAGCTGGAACGCCGCCTGGGCGACCTGGAGACCGAGCTGGACGCCGAGCGCGACCGCCGCCGGGCCGCCGAGGACGCCGCAGCCGCCGCCCGACGCGGCGAGCCCTACCCACCACCGGCCTAACCAGCCGGTACCACCCGCGAGCCGACCACCACCCGGTGCTCCGGCCGCTTCGCCATGCCCACCGACAGATCGGAAGCGCTTGACCGACTACGGCATCGACATCGCCAGCCACCAGGGCGACCGGATCGACTGGCCCGCCGTCGCGGGCCACAACATCACCTACTGCTCGGTGAAGACCACCGAGGGCACCACCTACACCAACCCCCTGGCCGCCGCGCAGGTCGACGGCGCCCGCCGTGTCGGCATCGCGGTCGGCGGCTACCACTACGCCCACCCCGGCAACGTCGCAGGACAGGTCGGCTACTTCGCCGCAAGCCTGCACGCCCGCGGGCTGCTCGCCGAGGGCTCGATGTGGCCCATGCTCGACATGGAGGAGGACGGCTTCGGCGACCCCAACGACTTCATCGCCGAGTTCGTCGAGCGCTTCCGCGCCGCGACCGGCGCGCCGCTGCTGGTCTACGCCAACCAGAACTGGTTCACCCGGCTCCTGCGCCCCCACGAGTGGGCCGACGATCGCGTGCTGCTGTGGGTCGCGCAGTACAACGGCGACCCCGGCCGCCCGGACTACTCCCACCCCCGACTCGCCCTGCACCAGCACACCAGCAGCGGCAACGTCCACGGCTTCCCCAAGCCTGTCGACCGCAACGCCACCCTTCCCGGCTGGTTACGCGACGCGTTCATCCTCGGCACCCCGCCCACCCCCGCACCCCAGCAGCCCGCCCCGGCCCCCGCTGGCTGGGTGCCCTACGTCATCGCCCCCGGCGACACCCTCTCCGCCATCGCCGCCCGCACCGGCACCACCGTGGCCGAGCTCGCACACCGCAACGGCATCCCCGACCCGGACCTGATCCACGCGGGCCGCGTCATCCAGGTCCCCGGCACCGGGGGAGCGGGCGGCGGCGAGCGCTACCAGATCCGCCCCGGCGACACCCTCTCCGCGATCGCCGCCCGCTGGAGCACCACCGTGGCCGCCATCGCCGCGCGCAACAACATCGCCGACCCGAACCGCATCTACGCCGGTTCCTGGCTCACCCGCCCGTGACCGCCCACGAGAGCGCCGCCGGGATCGCCCCCGGCGGTTCCCTCGTGCTCTCCCTCGCCCTGCTGCTGTGGGCCGCGTCCAAGGCCGCCTGGCGGTTCGCGGCCTGGATGGACAAGCACAGCGGCGACCACCCCACTAGGAGGAAACCCCATGACCGACCCCCGTCCCCGCCCGCTGCGCCTCACCGCCTCCGTCATCGGCGGCCTCACCGCGCTGGTCACCGGCCTCGTCGGTGCCGGACTGCTCACCCCCGACCAGGGCGACGGCGTCACCGGCCTGATCACCGCCGTGGTGGTCGTGCTGGCCCACTTCGGCGTGGTGATCGCCACCGAGCGCCACGTCACCCCGCTGACCGACCCGCGCGACGCCCAGGGCCGCCCGCTCACCCCCGCCGAGGACGCCGACTGAGCGAGGAACCCGCCACGAGCACCACGCCATCGCGCCGCCCCGAACGGCTGCTGACCCAGAACCGCTACCTGCGGCAGTTCGGGATCTACGGCTTCACCCTGCCCGCGCTGGCCGGACGCCTACCCGACGGCCGCACCTACCTGACCTGCCCGACCGCCGGGGTGTGCGCCGGGGTGTGCTACGCCCGGCACGGCACCTACCGATTCCCCCAGGTCCTGGCCAAGCACGAGCGCAACCTCGCGCGGGTACTGGACGACCTGCCGCAGTGGGAGAGCGACATCCTCGCCGAACTCGCGCACGAACGGTTCCGGGGAGGCAAGGCGCTAAGGGTGCACGACAGCGGGGACTACTTCTCCGACGCCTACCTGAGCGCCTGGCTGCGCATCGCCCGCGCCGTCCCGGACGTGCTGTTCTACAGCTACACCAAGGAGGTCTCCAGGTTCCGGCGTCTGGTCGAGCCGGACCCGCCCGCGAACTTCCGCTGGGTCTACAGCTACGGCGGCCGGGAGGACCACCTCCTCGACCCTGAGCACGGAGACCGGGTCGCCGACGTCTTCCCCGACGAGGCCGCCATCACCTCCGCCGGATGGCACACCAACGCGGCCACCGACCTCGACGCCGTCCTCGGACCGAGCCCGGTCGGCATGACCCAGAACGCCCAACCGCACCTGCGCCACCGCATCGGCGGGCGCACCTTCGGTGAGTGGCAGGCTGCCGAACACGCGCGCGGCCGGAGCCTGCCCCGCCGCCCCCCGCACCGCTGACCAGCACCACCGGACCGGAAAGGAGCCCTGTGGCCACCACAGAGCCTCTCCGCTACACCCCCGCCACCGACCCCCGCACCCTGCTCTCCGCCGAGGAGTTGGACACGGCGCGCGCGAACGTCGCACGTGCTCCCCGCCTGACCCCGGCACAGTTGGACACGGTCGCGGCGGTCCTGCGCCCGCACCTGCGGGCACTGCTCCAGCCAGACCGCGTGGCCTGACCCCGCACAGACAAGATGGCCCCGCCCCGGTCACCGGGGCGGGGCCATTTTTGGCGTTGGTACGCGGTCAGGCCGCCGTCGTGGCCTCCTGCACCGGGGTCGCTGCCGGAGCGGACCGCACCCCGAGATCGACAGCGCCGGGGTCGAATGGTCCCCGCTTGCGGGACGCGCGCAGCAGCCTCGGCCGCATGATCGTGCGCAGGATCTCCCGCTGCTCCACCACCGACATTCCCAGGAACACCTGACGTAGGTCGGTCTGCCGCTCGGCCAGCAGGCTCACCAGCGACGGCGGCACCGTCACCCGCCGGGCCAACTCGTCCTGCCGGGCGATCTCCGGCAACAACCCCGACTCGAACATGGCGAACGACTCGGGAGTGATCCCGCCCGCCATCGCCTGCGCGCGCAGCCCGTCCAACCTGGCGCGCAACTGCTGCGCCTTCCGCTGCGCCGCGCGGGCCTGGCCTGTGTCGGCCTCGTCCAGCCGGAACAGGCTCGCCGCGTTCTCCCGCTCCAGCAGCGACAACGCCGACTCGGTCAGCCACAGGTCCAACGGCGCGTACTCCCGCACCACACACGAACGCCGATAGCAGCGCATACGCAACTTGCCCGCGTTCGTGACCACCGTGGTGTTGCCGCCGCACACCCCGCACACCACGATCCCCGACCAGCGGTACTTCACGCGGTTGCCGTCCCGGACCTTCCCGTGCTCGGGCGCGGACAGCAGCGCCACCACCTGCTCGTGCTGCTCCAGGGTCTTGATCGGCTCCCACCGCGTCTCCAGCGGCACCGCCCGGACCCCACCGGACTCGTCGACGACCTCGCGCATCGCGACCTCACCGTGATAGACCCGCAGCCCCGCCGATGGCGCGGACAGCGCCAGTCTGCGCACCTTGCCCGCGTCCCACTCGCACCGGAAGATCCGCTTCACCCCGGCCCGGTTCAGCGCCCGCGCGACTTCCTTCGGGGTCTGCCCGCCGCGCACCTCGGCGACGATCGCCGCCGCGTTCTCGCATTCCTCCGGCGACAACTCCGACATCAGCCGCAACCATTCCTCAGGATAGCGGTGGTGCTCCACCAGACGCGCCACGTAGCGCTTGTCCCAACGCCGGTCGTGCGGGCAGGGAACACCCTCCCCGTTCAACTCGCGGGCGATCCAGGACAGCGGCTTCCGCTCCAGCACCCACGCCACGATCCGGCGGATCACCTCGGCTTCCTCCTCCACGACCGCCCACCCCAAAGACCTCCCGGTCTCCGGGCTGTAAACAGGGCGGTACCCGTAGGCGACGGTCCCGGCGTGCTCGCCGCGCTCCGCACGCGACCACACCCCTCGGCGCGTGTTGAGCGAAATCTCATCCGAACGCCCCTCGGCCTCCACCGCGTCCTTCGCGCTGTCACGCCTGTCCTTCGGATCGCGTATGTCGTAAATGCGGTTGCCGTAGGCCCAGAAACCGCCGGTCTCCCTGCACAGCTCCCGCAGACGGGCGTACACTCCGATGTCACGCTGGGCACGGGCGGAGTCCCACGTCCAGACCAGGTTGCCCAGCCCGGACCGCATCGCGTCCACTGTCAGTTCGTACCCGCCCCGCACCTCGGTGGCGAACGTCGAACCGCTCAGGTTGTTGTCGGAATACGTGGCGACGTGCTTGATGTCGTTGTCGCGGAAGAACTGCAACCCGATCTTGAGCTGCGAATCAACGGACACCGCAGCCCCCGAACGGTCCTGCGAGGCACGCAGGTAGATAACCCCGGACAGGGGCATCGAGAGCGAGCGGCCCGCGCGCACGGAACCCGACGAAGGAGTGGAGAAGATGGCCATTACTGTCCCCCGATCACGATAGCGCCAGTGTAGTCGACACAACCGCGAATATCCCGCAAACCGGAAAGCGGGTACGGTTCCCCAAAGGGGGGATCGGCGGGAAAGCAACCTGCTGGCTTACTGATTTGAAAATTCATGGACTTGACCGTAATTGTGAATAGGGGCAAGCCCGAGCACGCTCGTCAAGATGCCGCCGCACTGCCCGGAAGACCGGGGTGCCCAACGGCGTCTTGACGAGCGTGCTTGCCTGAAAGGAGGCCACACGGAGAAGAGGGACCCCACCCACCGCAGGGGTAAACCGGCACCGAGCACCAACGGCCACCGGCCGACAGAGCCCGTCCCCCTCTTTTTTGGAGGTCTGCCCCGCCGGCGAGGCGTGCCCTTCAGCTCTCAAGCTCTCCACTCTCGATCTTGTGGTCCGAACACCCCCCGCACCCCCACTACGATCCCCCCATGGGGGCTCTGATCATCGCGGTAGTGCTGCTGCTCGTCTTCCTCGTGCAACTCAAGCGGGAACCCAGACGACTGGGCAACGGCGTCTACCTGCTGATGAGCCTGGCGTTCTTCGCCCTCTGGCTGCTCACCCTCGCCACCCCCCAGACCAGGACGCTGGTGGTAGGCGCGGTAGTCCTGATCGCCCCGGTATTCGTCACCGTGATCGCCCTGTTCCTCATCGCCAACGGCGTCACCCTGCTGCGCCGCGAGGGCGTCAAACCAGGCAACGCCCTCTCCTTCGGCGCAGGCACCGCCATCCTGTGCGTCGTAGGCGGCCTGCTCCTGGTCCTGCTCTCCGCCCTGCGCGAAGGCTCCCCCGACCCCTGGGTGCTGGCAGCAGCCGGTTCCCTGGTCCTCCTGGCCGGCTACCTGGGCTTCGCCTTCACCCTCTTCCTGCTCTACTCCGTGCTCTACGGCCGAGTCCGCAAGCGCACCGGCCACACCGCGATCATCGTCCTGGGCGCGGGCGTCCCCGGCGGCCGAGTGACCCCGCTCCTGGCAGGCCGCCTGGACCGCGCCCTGAAGCTCTACCGCCGCGCCGCAGCCAAGGGCGCTTCCCCCGTGGTAGTCGCCTCCGGCGGCCAAGGCCCAGACGAACCAGCCTCCGAAGCCGAGGTCATGGCCAACTACCTCCGCGAACGCGGCATCCCGGACGAGGCCCTCCTGGAAGAGCGCGAGTCCACCTCGACCTGGGAGAACCTCCGCCTCTCCTCCGCCCTGCTCGCCGAACGCGGCGTGACCGGCAGACTCCTGGTCGTCACCAGCAGCTACCACGTCCCCCGAGCCGCGATCCTCTCCCGCCGCGCAGGCCTGAAGGCAGACGTCCGAGGCGGCCGAACCGCCTGGTACTTCGTGCCGAACGCCTTCCTCCGCGAGTTCGCCGCCCTCCTGGTCCAGTACCGCACCCTCAACGCCCTGGCAGCCTGCACCGCACTCTCCGTCTTCCCGCTCCTGGCCTACGGCGTCTGAAAAGCACGACCCGGCCGACCGGACACCGCGTCACAGATCCAGCGGCGCCGACCCGAAGGCCACGTTGAACCGGTCGCACCACACCACGACGCTGCGCAGCCCCGACAGGTCCGCGTCCTCCGGAATCAGGTAGTTCTGGTTGCCGTCGGTGGCCTTCATGGGACCGAGCGGCAGGTAGCGCCCATCGTCGTACTTGCCCCACTCCCCACCCGCGGTCGCGTCGGAGAGCCAGATGTGCAGGTCGGGCCCGTCCGAGGTGGAGAACCCCTCCAGCCGCAGCACGCGCGCGGCCCCGCTGCGCAGCACGGTGGCGGTGCCCCGCGTCTCGTGCTCCTGGGTGACGAACCCACCCGTGGCCAGCACCGTCGGCTGGTCGGCGGTCGCCGACGACGTCCCACCGGGCGTCGTGGCACCGCTGCCCACCGCCGCCCCGGTGCTCGACGCCCCCGCCCCGGTGCTCACCCCCGCACCGGTCGAGACGCTGAACTCGGCGGGCAGCGCCTCGTCCGCCTCGCTGCGCGTCCACAACCGCCACGGCTGGAACACCCACAGCCCGACGACCGCAGCCACCACCACAACCCCCGACACCGCCCAAACCGCTCTCCTGCGCACCGAACCGCGCACCACGTCCCCTCCCGTTCTCCGCAGACGACCCGCCACCATGCCACGGGTCGCGCCCGATGACCACGACCACCGCGCCACACCCGCCCCACGCAGCGACTAGGCTGCCCACCGGGGTCGCCAGCCGATCCCGAGCGGGTTGAGCAGGCAGCCCACCGCAGTTCGCGCTAGTGGGATGGAGGGAGCGGGCCGGTGTCCGAGCTGGATGCAGCCGCGGTGGTCACGGTGGGTTCCGACGTGGTGCGCGGGGTGCCCGTGCTGCGCGTCGCCGGGGAGATCGACACCAACGTCGCCGACGAGGTCCGCCGGGCGCTGCTGCCCTGGCTGGACGGGTTGCGCGGGCCAGGGGTGCTCGACCTGACCGGGGTGAGGTTCATGGCCTCCACCGGGTTGTCGCTGCTGATCGAGGCCGCCCGGCGCAGGCCGGCGAAGCTGGTGCTGGCCACCGCCCAGCGCGGCGTGCTCCGGCCGCTGCAGCTGACCGGGATGAGCGCGCTGCTCCCGACGCACCCCACCGTGGACCTGGCCGTGGACGCCCAGCTCGGGGCCGCCCTGGCCGGGATGCCCAGCACGGCCTGACCACCCTCGGTCCACGGGCGGCCTGCCCGCGGACCACCCGCACGGCGCCCTGGGGGGACGAGATCACAGCTGGTGGAAGACGCGATCCTGGTCCGCGCGCCGCGACGGCGGTGGGCGCGGGCGCTCCCGCCACGGCGGCGGACCCGCCCCCGGTCCCCACCACGGCTCCGGTCCCCACCACGGCTCCGGTCCCCACCACGGCTCCGGCACCGGCCACGGCCCCGACACCGACACCAGCCCCGCCCCTGGGCACGACCACACCACCAACCCCGGTCCTGGGCGCAGGTGTCGCCACCGCCACCGCCCTGACGCTGGCACTCGCCGGGGCCGCAGCCCCAGCCGACAACAGCGCGGGAAAGGCGGCCATCATGGACGAGGTGGACGCCCCAACCACCCCACCCACCCCGGCCGCGCTGGACCTCACGCCCCGCCCACCCCTGGCCGAGGTGCGCCGCTGGACCGGCGCGCTGCTGATCGACGCCGACGAGGAAGCAGCGGACGACGTGCTGCTCGTGGTCAACGAGCTGGTCGCCAACGCCTACGACCACACCACCTCCCCACTCGCCCTGCGCCTCACCACCACCCCCGAGCACGTGCGCGTGGAGGTCGAGGACGGCTCCCCCGACCCACCACGCCCGGACCTCACCGCGGGCCTGCGCCAGATCGGCACGCGCGGACGCGGCCTGCTGCTGATCCGCCAGCTGACCGACCGCTGGGGCAGCACGCCCCACCCCGGCGGCAAGACCGTGTGGGCGGAGCTGCCGAACGTCCCGGCGACCTGAGCCCGACGCCCCACCAACGAGGCCACGGCGGATCTCACGGGAAGAGCGCGGCGGGGCACTCCGGGCGCGTTGGACGCCGGCGCACTCCCCGGTGAGGGGTCGGGCGGCGGAGTGGATGAGCGTGGCGGCGAGCAGGGCCGGTCCGGCGGACGAGACGGCCATCAGCAGCCCGCCGACCGGGGCGGCGAGGCGTCGGCAGCGGGCGCCGAGCCTGCCCGGCGCCGGGTCGACCACGGAGCTGACGCCGAGGACGGCGGTGCAGGCGCCGAGCGCGCGCCTGCGGGCCGCGCCCTCGAAGCGCACCTGGACGGCGGTCAGCACCCTGGAGACCATGAGCGCCGCGCCCGCGCCCTGGACCACCCGCGCGGCCACCAGCGCCGGGCCGGTGGGGGCGAGGCCGCAGGCCGGGGAGGCGGCGGTGAAGGTGGCGGGCCCGACGAGGTGGGCCCAGCGGCGGCCCCTGATCTCGCCGAGGTGGGCCCCGGTGATCAGCAGGACGGCGAGCTGCGGCAGGACACCGACACGGGCACGACCGTGTCGATGTGCGTCGCGGCGGCGCAGGGCGCGGAGACGGGCGCGGGCGAGCGCTGAGGGCCCGCCCGGCGCCACTCCCCCGTCACACCTCCCGCCGCAGCACATCCTCCTCCGTCTCCCGCCGCACCAGCACCCGCGCCACTCCGTCGCGCACGCCCACCACAGGCGGCCTGCCCACGGCGTTGTAGTTCGACGCCAGCGCGTGGTGGTAGGCGCCCGTCACCGGCACCGCCAGCAGGTCCCCCGCGCGCACGTCCGCGGGCAGCGGCACGTCCTCGGCGAGCACGTCACCCGCCTCGCAGTGCCTGCCCACCACCGTCACCGGCGCGCGCCGCCCGCCCCGGCCGACCAGGCGCACCGCGTACCGGCTCCCGTACAGCGCGGGCCTGGGGTTGTCGCTCATGCCCCCGTCCACGGCCACGAACACCCGCCTCACCCCGCGCTTGACGGCAGCCACCCGGTACAGCGTCACACCAGCGCCCGCGACGACCGACCGCCCCGGCTCGATCAGCAGCCTCGGCACCGGCACGCGCCGCAGCGCGCACTCGTGGCTCAGCGCCACCCGCACCCGGTGCGCGAACCCGCCAAGGTCGAACTCCCCCTCCCCCGGCAGGTAGGGCACCGCGAACCCGCCGCCGAGGTCCAGCTGCTCGATCCGCACCCCGCACGAGGCGATCAGCCCGACCATCCGCCGCGCCGCCTCCTCGTACACCGCGACGTGCCGCACCTGCGACCCGACGTGGCAGTGCAGCCCCACCAGCCTCAGCGACGGCTGCTCGACCACCCGCAGCACCGCCTCCAGCGCGTCCCCACCCGCCAGGGGGAAGCCGAACTTCTGGTCCTCCACCCCGGTCGCCACCGCCCGGTGGGTGCGCGGGTCGACGCCGGGGGTGACCCGGACCAGCACGTCCTGCGGCCCCCTGGCCAGCGCGCCCAGCTGCTCGATCTCGTCGAACGAGTCCACCACCACCCGCCCGACCCCGTACCCGAGGGCGGCCTTGAGGTCCTCGGGCGTCTTGACGTTGCCGTGCAGCAGAATCCGCTCCGCCGGGAACCCGACCGACCGCGCGATCGCCAGCTCCCCCGCCGAGCACACGTCCAGCGACAGCCCCTCGTCCGCCACCCACCGGTACACCGCGCGGCACGGCAGCGCCTTGCCCGCGAACACCACCTCAGCCTCCGGCAGCACCTCCCGGAACCCGCGCGCCCGCGCCCGGACCGTGCCCTCGTCGAGCACCTGGCAGGGCGTGCCGAACCGGGCGGCGAGCTCGGTCGCGGGCACCCCGCCGAGCAGCAGCTCCCCCCGCTCCAGCCGGGTCCCCAGGGGCCACAGCCCCGCCTCCAGGGCCGGTTCGCCGGTCATGCCGACGCTGGGCAGCAACTCCGCGAGTGTCATGCCCGCCAGCACACGCCCGAACCGGCCGGGGCGACAGCGGCGCGAACGCGTCCCTGACGGCGTGCCGGGCGGGATTGACGCCGCCCTGACCCGACCGCCCCAGCCCGCTCTCGAACCCGGCGGAAGCACCCCCGAAACGCTCCGGAAACCCGCCCGCGCATTCCCCCGAACGCCTACCTCACGGCGATTTTGATGCTTTTTTTACGCCGGGACGCCGCGATATTCACTCCTCCGAGCCGCGCGGGGACGTTGACTTCTCATGCCCGACGACGTGATCGAGGAGAGACCCCGAATGTCCGAAACACCGGTTTTCGCCGTTCCACCCAGGGTGGAAAGCCCGGTACGCCCGGCCGCGCCCGCCAACCGGGTGGGGCGCTGGCTGCTGGAGCACCGGGTGCAACCGGCGGGACCCGCGGGCACCGACCAGCACAGCACGCCCCAGGCGTGGTGGAAGGTCATGTGCCTGACCGGCGTCGACTACTTCTCGACCCTGTCCTACCTGCCGGGCATCGCGGCGCTGGCGGCCGGGGCGGTCTCGCCGCTGGCGACGCTGCTGATCGTCGCGCTGACCCTGTTCGGGATGCTGCCGATGTACCGCCGGGTGGCGCACGAGTCGCCGCACGGGCAGGGCTCGGTGGCGATGCTGGAGGACCTGCTGCCGTTCTGGCGCGGCAAGCTGTTCGTGCTGGTGCTGCTGGGTTTCGTGGCCACCTCGTGGATCATCACGATCACCCTGTCGGCGGCCGACGCGTCGGTGCACGCGCTGGAGAACCCGCACGCGCCCGCGTTCCTGCACGGGCACGAGGTGCTGGTCACCGTGGTGCTGCTGCTCGTGCTGGGCGGGGTGTTCCTGCTGGGCTTCACCGAGGCGGTCAGCGTGGCCATCCCGCTGGTCGCGGTGTTCCTGCTGCTCAACGCGGTGGTCGTGGTCGCCGGCGTGCTGGAGGTGATCGCGAACCCGGACGTGCTGGACGGCTGGTTCGCGGCGCTGACCTCCACCGGCGGCGGCGGGGTGCTGGGCGTGGTCGGCCCGGCCCTGCTGGCGTTCCCGCTGCTCGTGCTCGGCCTGTCCGGGTTCGAGACCGGGGTGAGCATGATGCCGCTGGTCGAGGCGAAGGGCGCCGACGACGCCGAACGCCTGGCGAACCGCGTCCGCAACACCCGCAAGCTGCTCACCACCGCCGCGCTGATCATGTCGGTGTACCTGGTGGCCACCAGCTTCGTGACCACCCTGCTCGTGCCGGTCGAGCAGTTCCGCCCCGGCGGCGAGGCCAACGGGCGGGCGCTGGCCTACCTGGCGCACGAGCTGCTCGGCGAGTGGGTCGGCACGGCCTACGACATCAGCAGCGTGCTGATCCTGTGGTTCGCCGGCGCGTCCGCGATGGCCGGGCTGATCAACATCGTGCCGCGCTACCTGCCCGCGTACGGCATGGCCCCGGACTGGACGCGCGCCGTCCGACCGGTCGTGCTGGTCTACACGGTGATCTGCGTCGGCATCACGGTGATCTTCCAGGCCGACGTGGACGCCCAGGCCGGCGCGTACGCGACCGGCATCCTGGCGATGATGGTGTCGGCGTCGGTGGCGGTGACCCTGTCGGTGGCGCGCGCCGGGCGGCGGGGCGCGGCCTCGGCGTTCGCGGTGCTGACCCTGATCCTGGTGTACGCGCTGGTGGAGAACGTGATCGAGAAGCCGGACGGCATCACGATCTCGTTCGTGTTCATCGTCGGCATCATCGCCGTCTCGCTGGTCTCGCGGATCTCGCGCACCACCGAGCTGCGCGTGGAGCACATCGAGTTCGACGAGACGGCGCGCAGGCTCATCACCGACTCGATCGCCCACGACGGCGCGCTGACCGTGATCGCGAACCGCAGGCAGGCCGGTGACGTGGCCGAGTACGCGGACAAGGAGGCCGAGCAGCGCGGGGTGAACCCGGTGCCGGGGCAGGCGGACGTGCTGTTCCTGGAGATCGACGTGGTGGACCCGTCGGACTTCAGCGACGTGCTGGAGGTGCGCGGCGTGGAGGTGGGCGGCCACCGGGTGCTGCGCGCGGACAGCCCGGCGGCGCCGAACGCGATCGCCGCGATACTGCTGGCGCTGCGCGACTGCACCGGGGTGCGCCCGCACTGCCACTTCGCGTGGAGCGAGGGCAGCCCGCTGGGGCACCTGTTCCGCTACCTGCTGGTGGGGCGCGGCGACACGGCGCCGGTGGTGCGGGAGATCATCCGGGCGCACGAGTCCGACCCGGAGCGCAGGCCGGGCATCCACGTGGGGGCCTGAGCGGGCACGACGGCGGGGTGGTCCAGGCAGGCAGCGTGGTCCAGGCCAGTGGCGTGGTCCAAGCCGGTGGGGTGCTCCCGGCCGGTGGGGTGCTCCCGGCCGGTGGGGGCTCCAGGGCGCTGCGGCGGCCGATCGCGCGGGCGTGGTCGGCGAACCGCTCGCAGTGCTCGCTGAGCAGCGCCGCGTCGACGACGGCGTCCTCAACGCCGCGCAGCACGGCCAGCACGGACCGGGGCACTCACCAAACGCGAAGAGCCACACCAACTGGGCTTCGGCGTGGGAGGCGCGGTGCAGCGGTTTGTGGTCTCGCGCTGCCGCGCGGCGCGGGGGACTGGGTCGCGAGCAGCACCTGGCCGCCGTGCCGCGCGGCGCCCCGCGCCAGGTCGCACACGGCGGCCAGGTCCGGCACCAGCGCGTCCCGCCGGTCGTGGAACACGTCGCGCATCGCGCTCTCCCTCGGAGGATCGGATCGGAAGGCCCCGATCCCAACCGGGCGCGCACCCCGGCGACAAGCCCTCACCCGCCGAACTTGCGCTTTCCTTCCGCCCCGACTCCCGCCCGTCACAAACCCCCGTCACCCCGCCGTCACTTTTTGTGATGACGATCAGGAAACAGTAGTAGCCCATTCGTGACCTGCACTGACGCGCAGATCACCCCACCCGTCAACGAAACGTAAAACCGCCTGGTCACCCCGTCAAAGACCCGTCAGCACCCCGCTCACGGCGTTTTCCCCGTTGCACCCTTTTGGCGTCGCGGTCCCCACGAACGGGGGCCGCTCGGAGTCGGGAAGGGAGCACGCTCATGGCCGACCTGGCCTACGCGTCGCTGCTCATCGCTGTGTTCGGACTGCTCGTCCTCGGCATTCGCGGACTGGGGCGGCTCTGATGGGCGGCACGGGAGTCGTGGCCAACGCCGTCGGTGGCGTGCTGGCCCTGCTGCTCATCGGGTACCTGTTCGTCGCGCTGATCAGGCCGGAGAAGTTCTGATGTCCTCGACCACGGCGGGCCTGCTCCAGGTCGCCCTGCTCATCGCCGCGCTGGCCGCCGCCTACCGGCCGTTCGGCGACTACATGGCCCGCGTCTACACCGACGCCAAGCACACCAGGGTCGAGCGCCTGCTCTACCGCGCAGCCCGCGTCGACCCCGACTCGCAGCAGCGCTGGGGCACCTACGCGCAGGGCGTGCTCGGCTTCTCCCTCGTCGGCGTGGCCCTGCTGTACCTGATGCAGCGAGTGCAGCCCTGGCTGCCGTTCGACCACGACCGGGGCGCGGTCTCGCCCGGCATGGCGTTCAACACCGCCGCCTCGTTCGTGGCCAACACGAACTGGCAGTCCTACGTCCCGGAGACCGTCCTCGGCCACACCGTGCAGATGGCCGGGCTGACCGTGCAGAACTTCGTCTCCGGCGCGGTCGGCATGGCCGTCGCCGTGGCGCTGGTGCGCGGCTTCACCCGCGAGGGCTCCGACCGGCTCGGCAACTTCTGGGTCGACCTCACCAGGGGCACCCTGCGCGTCCTGCTGCCCGTGTCGTTCGTGTTCGCCATCGTGCTGGTCGCGACCGGCGTCGTGATGAGCCTGAAGGCGGGCGTGGACGTGGACGGCCAGCAGGTCGCCATCGCCCCGGCCGCCTCGCAGGAGGCCATCAAGGAGCTCGGCACCAACGGCGGCGGCATCTTCAACGCCAACTCCGCCCACCCGTTCGAGAACCCCAACGGCTGGTCGAACCTGGTCGAGATCTTCCTGATCCTGCTGATCCCGGTCTCGCTCACCCGCACCTTCGGCACCCTGGTCGGCAACCGCAAGCAGGGCTACGTGCTGCTCAGCGTCATGGGCGTGCTGTGGACCGCGATGCTCGCGGTCATCTGGGCGGCCGAGGCGCACGGCCTGCGCCCCCTGGAGGGCAAGGAGCTGCGGTTCGGCGTCCCCGGCAGCGCCCTGTTCGCCAACACCACCACCGCCACCTCCACCGGCGCGGTCAACGCCATGCACGACAGCCTCACCGGCCTGGGCGGCGGCGCGACGCTGCTGAACATGCTGTTCGGCGAGATGACGCCGGGCGGCGTCGGCACCGGCCTGTACAGCATCCTGGTGATGGCGATCATCGCGATGTTCCTGGCCGGTCTGATGGTCGGGCGCACCCCGGAGTACCTGGGCAAGAAGCTGGGCCGCCGCGAGGTGACCTGCGCCGCGCTGTCCATCCTGGCGATGCCCGCGCTGGTGCTGGTCGGCGCCGGGATCTCGGCGGTGCTGCCGTCGACGGCCGGGTACCTGAACAACCCCGGCGAGCACGGCCTGTCCGAGATCCTCTACGCCTACGCGTCGGCCTCGAACAACAACGGCAGCGCGTTCGCGGGCATCACCGTGACCAGCGACTGGTTCCAGTCCTCGCTCGGCGTCTGCATGTTGCTCGGCCGGTTCGTCCCGATCATCGCGGTGCTGTGCCTGGCCGGTTCGCTCGCCCGGCAGAAGCGCGCCCCGCGGACCGCGGGCACGCTGCCCACGGACAGCCCGCTGTTCGCCTCGCTGCTGGTCGGCGCGATCGTGCTCGTCGCCGCCCTCACCTTCGTCCCCGCCCTCGCCCTCGGCCCCATCGCGGAGGCACTGCTGTGACCACCACCGACACCCGCCGGCCCGCCCCCGAGGACACGGGCGCGCGGCCCCCGGCCAAGCCCGTCCCGTCGGGCGTGTTCGCCCCGCGCCAGCTGCTCACGTCCCTGCCGGACGCGCTGCGCAAGCTCCACCCCCGCCACCAGCTGCGCAACCCCGTGATGTTCGTGGTGTGGGCGGGCTCGGTCCTGGTCACGGTCTTCGCCGTCACCGACCCGAACCCGTTCACGATCGCGGTCGCGCTGTGGCTGTGGTTCACCGCCCTGTTCGCCAACCTCGCCGAGGCCGTCGCCGAGGGGCGCGGCAAGGCGCAGGCCGAGTCGCTGCGCAGGACGAAGACCGACGCGCTGGCCCGCCTGACCGACGGCCGCACCGTGCCCGGCACCGAGCTGAAGGTCGGCGACCTGGTCGTGGTCGAGGCCGGTGAGGTGATCCCCGGCGACGGCGACGTGGTCGAGGGCATCGCCACCGTCGACGAGTCGGCGATCACCGGCGAGTCCGCGCCCGTGGTGCGCGAGTCCGGCGGCGACCGGTGCGCGGTCACCGGCGGCACCACCGTGCTGTCGGACCGGATCGTCGTGCGCGTCACCAGCAAGCCGGGCGAGACGTTCGTGGACCGGATGATCGCGCTGGTCGAGGGCGCGCAGCGGCAGAAGACGCCGAACGAGATCGCGCTGACGATCCTGCTGTCCACGCTCACGATCATCTTCCTGCTCGCGGTGCTCGCGCTCCAGCCGTTCGCGGTGTACTCCGGCGGCGAGCAGTCGGTGATCGTGCTGACCGCGCTGCTGGTGTGCCTGATCCCCACCACGATCGGCGCGCTGCTGTCCGCGATCGGCATCGCGGGCATGGACCGCCTGGTGCAGCGCAACGTGCTGGCCACCTCGGGCCGCGCCGTCGAGGCGGCCGGTGACGTGGACACGCTGCTGCTGGACAAGACCGGCACCATCACCTGGGGCAACCGCCGCGCCACCGAGCTGATCCCCGCGCCCGGCGTCACGCTGGACGAGCTGGTGGACGCCGCCCGGTTGTCGTCGCTGGCCGACGGCACCCCCGAGGGCCGCAGCGTGGTCGAGCTGTGCGCGACCGGGCACGGCCGCTCCCCCGAGCCCACCGACGCGGAGAAGACCGGCGAGTTCGTGCCGTTCACCGCCCAGACCCGGATGAGCGGCATCGACCTGGACGGCCGCAGCGTCCGCAAGGGCGCCGCGACCGCGTTCACCCTCACCGACTCGGTCAAGTCCACGGTGGACGAGATCAGCGGCGACGGCGGCACCCCGCTGGTGGTCGCCGACGGCGAGCGGGTGCTCGGCGTGATCCGGCTGTCCGACGTGGTCAAGCCCGGCATGAAGGAGCGGTTCGCCGAGCTGCGCGCCATGGGCATCCGCACGGTCATGGTCACCGGCGACAACCCGCTGACCGCCAGGGCGATCGCGGCCGAGGCGGGGGTCGACGACTACCTCGCCGAGGCCAAGCCCGAGGACAAGATGGCCCTGATCCGCAAGGAGCAGGAGGGCGGCAAGCTGGTCGCGATGACCGGCGACGGCACCAACGACGCGCCGGCGCTGGCCCAGTCCGACGTGGGCGTGGCCATGAACACCGGCACCTCGGCCGCCAAGGAGGCCGGGAACATGGTGGACCTGGACTCCGACCCCACCAAGCTCATCGAGATCGTGGAGATCGGCAAGCAGCTGCTGATCACGCGGGGCGCGCTGACGACGTTCTCGGTCGCCAACGACCTGGCGAAGTACTTCGCGATCCTGCCCGCCATGTTCGCCGCGATCCACCCGCAGCTGGACAAGCTCAACGTCATGGGCCTGGCCACGCCGCAGTCGGCGATCCTGTCGGCGGTCATCTTCAACGCGCTGATCATCGTGGTGCTGATCCCGCTGGCGCTGCGCGGCGTGCGCTACAAGCCCTCCAGCGCGAGCTCGCTGCTGCGGCGCAACCTGCTGGTGTACGGCGTCGGCGGCATCATCACGCCGTTCGTCGGCATCTGGCTCATCGACCTGCTCGTCCGCCTCATCCCCGGAATCGGGTGAACTCCGTGAACGCGTTCGTGAAGCAGGCCCTGGCCGGTCTGCGCGTCCTGCTGGTGCTGACCGTCATCACCGGCGTGCTCTACCCCGCCGCCGTCTGGCTCGTCTCGCGGGTGCCCGGCCTGCACGCCAACGCCGAGGCCACCGGCACCGAGCTGGTCGTGGCGCCGCGCGAGGGCGACGGCTGGTTCCAGCCGCGCCCGTCGATGGCGACGCTGCCCGCGTCGGGCGGGTCCAACAAGGGCGAGCGCAACGCCGACTACGACGCGGTGATCGCCGAGCGCCGCACCGAGATCGCCCGGCGCGAGGGCGTTGCGGAGGACGCCGTGCCGCAGGACGCGGTGACCGCCTCGGCCTCCGGGCTGGACCCGCTGATCAGCGCCGAGTACGCGGCGATCCAGGTGCCGCGCGTGGCGCGGGAGCGCGGGGTGTCGGAGGACGCCGTGCGGGCGCTGGTCGCCGAGGCGTCGGTGGGCCGCTCGCTCGGGTTCGTGGGCGAGCCGGGCGTCAACGTCACCGCCCTCAACCGGGCCGTCGACGCGGCGGAGTGAGACCGACCGGGGGCCGTCCTCGCGGCGGCCCCCGGTCTTCCCCATTTCTCTGATCTCGGGAGCGGGCGGGACCGTGGACAAGCGCAAGCGCGGCGAACTGCGCATCTACCTGGGCGCGGCGCCGGGCGTCGGCAAGACCTTCGCGATGCTCGGCGAGGCGCACCGCCGCCGGGAGCGCGGCGCGGACGTCGTCGTCGCCCTGGTCGAGACGCACGGCCGCGAGCGCACCGCCACCATGGTCGACGGCCTGGAGGTGCTGCCCCGCAAGGAGGTCCAGCACCGGGGGACCACGATCACCGAGATGGACGTGGACGCGGTGCTGGCCCGCGCGCCCGAGATCGCCGTGGTGGACGAGCTGGCGCACACCAACGCCCCCGGCTCCCGCAACGCCAAGCGCTGGCAGGACGTCGAGGAGCTGCTGGACGCCGGCATCGACGTGCTGTCCACGCTCAACATCCAGCACCTGGAGTCGCTCAACGACGTGGTGCGCCGCATCACCCGCGTCGAGCAGCGCGAGACCATCCCCGACGAGGTGGTGCGCCGCGCCGAGCAGGTGGAGCTGGTCGACCTGACCCCGGAGGCGCTGCGCCGCCGCCTGGCGCACGGCAACGTCTACGCCGCGCACAAGATCGACGCCGCGCTGGGCAACTACTTCCGGGTCGGGAACCTGACCGCGCTGCGCGAGCTGGCGCTGCTGTGGGTGGCCGACCAGGTGGACGTGGCGCTCCAGCGGTACCGCACCGAGCAGCGCATCACCGACACCTGGGAGGCCCGCGAGCGGGTCGTGGTCGCGGTGACCGGCGGCGCGGAGAGCGAGACCCTGATCCGCAGGGCCCGCCGCATCGCCGCCCGCGCCGGGGCGGAGCTGCTGGTGGTGCACACCATGCGCGGCGACGGCCTCGCGGGTTCCGCGCCCGAGTCGATCGCGGTGCTGCGCAAGCTCACCGAGGACGTCGGGGCCACGTTCCACATGGTCGTCGGCGACGACGTGCCCGCCGCGCTGCTGGAGTTCGCGCGCGGCGTCAACGCCACCCAGCTCGTGCTGGGCACCTCGCGCCGCACCCGCCTGGCACGGGTGTTCGACGAGGGCATCGGCGCGGCCGTGATCGGGCAGTCCGGCAGCATCGACGTGCACATGGTCACCCACGACGAGTCGCGCCGCGCCCCGCGCTGGAAGGTCGACCGCAACCCGCTGACCGCGTCCCGCCAGGTCCTCGGCTGGTCGCTGGCGCTGCTGCTGCCGGTGCTGGTGACCGGGATCGGCATGGCGCTGCAGGAGGAGCTGGACTTCTCCACCGACCTGGTCGGGTTCTTCCTGGCCACGGTGGTGGTCGCGCTGGTCGGCGGGCTGGGCCCGGCGGTGGTGGCCGCGCTGGTGGGGGCGGTGCTGCTGAACTACTTCTTCACGCCGCCGTTCTACAGCCTCACCATCGCCACCCCGGAGAACATGCTGACGCTGGTGGTGATGGTGACCGTGGCGGTGCTGGTGGCGCTGGTGGTCGACCGGGCCGCCAGGCTGGCCGCGCAGGCCGCGCGCGCCCGCACCGAGGCCGCGCTGCTCGCCTCCTACGCGCGCACCGTGCTGACCAGCCCGCACCCGCTGGTGCGGCTGCTGGAGAAGGTGCGGGAGAACTTCGGCATGGAGTCCGTGGCGATGCTGGAGCGGGTGGACGGGCGGTGGCGGCGGGTGGCGTGCGTGGGGCCCAGGCCGTGCGACGAGCCGGACGAGGCCGACGCGGACGTGCCAGTCACGGCGGACGTGCACCTGTCGCTGCGCGGGCGCCCGCTGCCCGCCGCCGACCAGCGCGCGCTGGAGACCGCGGCCGGTCAGGCGCTGCTGGCGCTGCGGCAGCAGCGGATGGCGGTCGAGACGGCGGACGCGCAGCGGCGGGCGGCGACCACCGAGCTGCGCACCGCGATCCTGTCGGCCGTCGGCCACGACCTGCGCACCCCGCTCACGTCCATCAAGGCCGCGATCGGCAGCCTGCGCGACCCGGCGCTCGCGCTGTCCGAAGAGGACACCGGCGAGCTGCTGGAGGCCGTGGAGGTGTCGGCGGACCGGCTGGCCGGGCTGATCGACAACCTGCTCGACTCCTCCCGCCTGGCCACCGGGGCGGTCGCGCCGCTGCTGCGGCCGGTGACCTACGACGAGGTGGTCGCGCAGGCGCTGTCCGGGCTGGACGAGCGGGCGGCGGTGTCGGTGGAGGTGCCCGAGGACCTGCCGCCGGTGCTGGCGGACAGCGGCCTGCTGGAGCGGGTGGTGGCCAACGTGGTGGACAACGCGCTGCGGCACGGCCGGATGGCGCCCCGGCGGGTGGTGGACGTGGACGGCGACGGGGTGATCACCGAGCACGAGCCGGAGGTGGTGGTGCGGGCCAGCGCGCACGACGACCGGGTGGAGCTGCGCGTGGTGGACCACGGCAGCGGCGTGCCGGAGAAGTCCGCGCGGGCGGTGTTCACCCCGTTCCAGCGGCTCGGCGACCGGGACAGCACGCCGGGCGTAGGGCTGGGGCTCAGCGTGGCCAAGGGTTTCGTGGACGCGATGGGCGGCGCGATCAGCGCCGAGGACACGCCGGGCGGCGGGCTGACGATGGTGATCTCGCTGCCGGTGGCGGACGCGTGGGCGGCGGACGCCTGAGGAACAGGCGCGTGAAGGGCAGGCGCGTGAGGCCGGACCCGGTGCGGGGGCGGGGTCACCGCGCCCGCAACCGGTCGAACGCCGCCTGGCTGGCGGGATCGGCGGCGCGCATGATCACCAGCAGCTGATCGGGGTCCTGCAAGGGCTTCAACGTCTCGTACTGCACCGACAGCACCCCGACCTCCGGGTGTCGCAACGCCTTGCTGCCCCGGCCGGTCGCCATCACGTCCCGCTCGGCCCACACCCTGGCGAACTCCGGGTTCCGCGCGGTGAACTCGTCGATGAGCCCGCTCAGCGCCACGTCGTCCGGGTGCGCGGCCCACGCCGCCCGCATGTGCGCCACGCCCTCCCGCACCACCCGCTCCCGGTCGACGTAGAACTCGCGCACCTCGGGGTGCATCAGGCACAGCCACATGGAGTTGCGCCGGGCGGGCGGCAGGGTGTCGACGTCCACCAGCAGCGCGGCCAGCTCCGGGTTCCAGGCCAGGATGTCGAACCGGTGGTTGAGCAGCATCGCGGGCAGCGGCGACAGGTCGGCGACCAGCCGGGCCAGCGGCGCGACCGCCTCGGTGGTCAGCCCACCGCGCTCGGGGGGCCGCCGCCGCGCCAGGTCGAACAGGTAGGTGCGCTCGTCGGGCGCGAGCCGCAGCGCACCGGCCAGCGCCTCCACCACCTCCACCGAGGGTCGCAGCCCGCGCGCCTGCTCCAGCCGCACCACGTAGTCCACGCTCACCCCGGCCAGCTCGGCGACCTCCTCCCGGCGCAGCCCTGGGGTGCGCCGGGCCCGCTCGCGCGCGGGCAGCCCGAAGTCGCCGGGGTCCAGGCGCTCCCTGCGGCTGCGCAGGAAGGCGGCCAGCTCGCGGTTCCGGTCCACAGCGGAGGTCGTCATGCCCGCCTCAACGGCGGAGGGTGGGAAGGCTGTTCCCAGGAAGCGCTCTCCCTTACCGCGCCGGACCGCCGTGCGCAGACTCGTCCCCGGCACGAGGAACACGACCACCGGAGACGTCACATGCCGCTCACCCTGGACACCTACCGCCTGCTCGGCCGCTCCGGCCTGCGGGTCTCCCCGCTCGCGCTCGGCACGGCCACGTTCGGCGCCGAGCACGGCTGGGGAGCCGAGAAGGACGCCGCGCGGCAGCTGTTCGACGCCTACGTCGAGCGCGGCGGCAACTTCATCGACACCGCGAACACCTACACCGACGGCACTTCCGAGCGCTGGCTGGGCGAGTTCACCCGCAGCACGCGGGAAAGCCTGGTCCTGTCGACGAAGTACACGACGCTGCGCAGGCCGGGCGACCCGAACTCGGCGGGCAACCACCGCAAGAGCGTGGTGGCGTCGCTGGAGAGCAGCCTGCGCAGGCTGGGCACCGACCACGTGGACCTGCTGCACCTGCACGTGTGGGACTTCACCACCCCGGTGGAGGAGGTCCTGCGCGCGCTGGACGACCTGGTGCGCCAGGGGAAGGTGCTGCACGCGGCGATCTCGAACGCGCCCGCGTGGGAGGTCTCCCGGATGCAGGCGATCGCCGACCTGCGCGGCTGGTCCCCGCTGGTGGCGCTGCAGGTCGAGTACAACCTGGCCAACCGCGCGGCCGAGCGCGACCTGATCCCGATGGCGCGCGCGATGGGCCTCGGCGTGACCCCGTACTCGCCGCTGGCGGGCGGGCTGCTGACCGGCAAGTACGGGCGGGGCGGCGCGGCGGACAGCGCGCGGGAGGGCTTCAACGCCGCGCTGGGCCTGGTGACCGAGCGGAACCTGGCGATCGCCGAGGAGGTCGGCCGGGTGGCCGGTGAGCTGGGCCGCAGCCCGGCGCAGGTGGCGCTGGCCTGGACCTTGGGCAACCCCGCCGTGGTCGCCCCGGTCCTGGGCGCGCGGACCCCGGCGCAGCTCGCGGACAACCTGGGCGCGCTGGAGGTGGAGCTGACGGCGGAGCACCTGGCCCGCCTGGACGAGGTGAGCCGGATCGAGCTCGGCTACCCGCACGACCTGCTGGCGAGCGACCACATCCGCGCCGTCGTGCGCGGCGACCTGAAGCTGGCGCGATGAGCGCCCCTGGCGGAACGCGCGGGACCGTCCTCGTCCTGGGCGTGGGCACCGGTCTCGGCCCGGCCGTGGCCAGGCGCTTCGGGCGCGAGGGCTACCGGGTGGCCCTGGTGGCGCGCAACCGCGACCGCCTCGCCGCGCTGGCCGCTCAGCTCGCCGGGGAGGGCGTGGAGGCCGCGCCGTTCACCGCCGACCTGTCCCGCCCCGCCGAGGTCCCGGAGCTGGTCGAGCGGGTCCGGGCCCGGTTCGGCCGGATCGACGTGGTGGTGTTCGCGCCGCTGGACCTGGCCGGGTTCACCCCCGCAGCCGAGCTGACCGCGCAGGCGGCGGGCAGGCTGGTGGACCTGTACTACCTGACCCCGGTGGCGCTCGTGCGGGCCGTGCTGGACGAGCTGCGCGGCGGCGGCAGCGTCCTGATCGCCCAGAGCGTGTCCGCGACCGAGCCCGCCCCCGACCTGAGCGGCATCGGCCCGGCGATGGCGGCCACCCGCAACTACGCGCAGAGCCTGGCGGCGGAGGTGGCGCGGCACGGCGTGCACGTGGCCACGCTCCAGATCGGCGGGATGATCACCGGGAGCGCCGTGCACGCCGCGCTGCGGTCCGGCGCGATCGACCCGGACGTGGACTTCCCGGAGCTGGACCCCGCCGACGTGGCGGAGGAGCTGTGGCGCTCGCACACCGCGCGCGACCGCCCGGACGGCCGGTTCCCGCCGCTCGGGTAGCGCTCGGCTGGCGCTCACCCGCCGGTCGGGACGGCCGCCCCGACCGGCGGGTGGGCCGCGCGCCGCAGCTCCCGCCGCGCCAGCGCCACCAGGAAGCCCAGTCCCAGCAGCGCGTAGGCGTCGCCCACGAGGTGCTGCCACCACGCCCAGGCCAGCTCCACGTCCCCGGTCCTGGGCAGCAGCCAGTGCGGCCCCACCAGCAGCACCGCCCCGACCACGAGTCGGGCGCGGCCGTGCAGCAGGAGCAGCGCGGGCGCGGCCCACACCCAGTGGTGCGACCAGGACACCGGTGACACCAGCACCCCGGCGGCGGCCGTGGCCACCACGGCGGTGAGGTCGTCGCGCACCCCTCGCAGCACGACGACCAGCAGCGCCAGCACCACCGCGCACGCCGCGAACCACAGCGGCCCGTCGAGCCCGAGCCGCACCAGCACGCCCTTGGCCGACTGGTTGCCCGCGTAGGGCAGCCCGCCCACGCGGTCCGGGTCGACCACGGCGGAGGTCCAGAACACCACCGAGTCGCGCGGCGCGAGGGACCAGCCCAGCACGGCGCACCCGGCGAAGGTCGCCGCCGCCGTCAGCGCGGCCCGGAAGTCCTTGCGGGACAGCAGGAACAGCACGAAGATCGCGGGCGTGAGCTTGACCGACGCGGCGATCCCGAGCAGCAGCCCGCGCGGCCACGGCGGGCGCGGCAGCAGGCAGTCCGCCGCCACGAGGGCGAGCAGCAGCAGGTTCACCTGCCCCAGCTCCAGGGTCCCGCGCACCGGTTCCAGCAGCAGGCACGCGGACGCCAGCCACAGCCCGCGCTCCCGCTCCCCCGCCGCGAGCACGCACACCCACCCGAGCAGCGCGACCCCGGCGGCGGTCCACAGCCCCACGACCACCGGCCACGGCGGCAGCACGAGCGGCGCGAACAGCGCGGCGGCGAACGGCGGGTAGGTGAACGGCAGCCCGTGCGGACCGGGGAACGCGGCCCCGTACAGCTCCCCGCCGTCCAGCCACACCCGCCCGCCGGTCAGGTAGACCCGCAGGTCCAGCAGCGAGGCGCTCACCCCGCGCCAGAGGAAGACGACGACCACGACCGCCGCGCACCCCGCCCACACCCGTCCGGCCGTGATCCCCTTGCGGGCCAGGGCGTTCCGCACGCTCACACCGGAGCCCCGGACCGCCGCGCGGCCCGCTCCCCCGCCAGGACCAACGCCCCGAGCCCGACCGCGATCGCCGCGCCGAGGGAGTTGTTCAGCAGGTCCTGGGTCTCGCAGATGCCGCGCTCGGTGAGCGGCTGCACCAGCTCGATCACCGCGCTCAGCCCGATCGCCGCCCCGAGCACCTGCCACGCCGCGCCGGTGGCCAGCACCGCGAAGAACGCGGCGGGCGCGAACAGCAGCACGTTCAGCATCTCGTTGCCGAGGTCGAACGAGAACCCCCTGACGGTGCAGAACTCCGCGTGCTCGCTCCCGCTGTAGATCGACGCCCACTCCGGCACCTGCCTGGACAGCGTCACCCCGAGCACGAGCCCGACCCCGAGCCCGGCGAGCGCGCCCGGCGCCCGCCGCCACCCCCACCGCCGCGCGACCCACCACCCGATGGCCGCGAGCAGCACCGGACCCACCACGATCCCGACCGCCATCGACGGCGTGCGCAGCAGGTACAGCGCGCTGTCCACCAGACCACCCAGCGACCCCATCACGTCGCCCACCCCTCTCCTCCGATGTGGACGATCATCACGCCGGAGGGGGTCGCGCCGGATCGGTCGCGGGGCCGGGAAAGCGCGCTGCGGGGCCGATTCCGCCTCGGCCGATCGGCCGAGGACGGGGAGCGGAGGCAGCGGGGCGGAGGGCGGCGGGGCGGAGGGCGGCGGCCAGGGCGTGAAGGGCCCGGCGGTGCGGCGGGGCGATGGCCGGGGTGTGAAGGGCCTCGGCGGTGCGGCGGCCCGGACGCGCAGGGGCCCCGGCGGTGCGAACACCGCCGGGGCCGGGAGGGGGAACCGCTGCCGGAGCCCGCTGCCGGAGCCCGCTGCCGCTGCCCGCTACCGGGCGTGGGGCGTCAGCCGCTCGTGCAGCCGAGCACCGGTTTCCCCGGCGTGCCGGGCGCGGTCCCGAGGAACCCGAAGGTGGTGCTGCCCCCGGCCGCCACCGCGCCGTTGTGCGCGGCGTTCCTGGCGGTCACCGAGCCGCCCTGGGCGGTCACGGTCGCGTTCCAGGACTGGGTGACCGACTCGCCGGCGCCCGCCGTCCACGTCACCGCCCACGAGCTGATCGGCGCGCTCCCCGCGGTCACCCTGACCTCGGCCTGGAACCCGCCCTGCCACTGGTTGGTCACCGAGTAGGTCGCCGTGCACCCGGCCCCGCCCGGCGGGTTGTCCGTGCCGCCGCCCCACCCGGCGGAGGAGTCCAGCCAGGCGACCCGGCGCAGCAGCCAGTCCCGCACGTGCTGCACCTGCCCCTGCCAGGTGGGCGCGGTCGGCGTGACGAAGAAGCCGACGGTGGGCGCGGTCAGGTTGGGCCACCGCTGGAAGTTGCGCGCCGCGCCGTTCGCGAGCGGGCGCGTCAGGGCGTCGATCCGGCCCTGCAGCGCGGAGTCCGCGAGCGGGCCCCGGCGCAGCTCCTGCCAGCGGGCCTTGACCTGCGCCACGAACGCCGGGTCGCGCAGCAGCTGCGGGAACCAGTCGTTCGGCATCGGCTGGCGGGTCTGCTGGTGCTGCCAGCCCGCGACCTGGTCGTTCTGGAAGTAGCCGCCCACGCCGAAGCTGAGGTCGAAGTCCCACAGCGGCCCGGCGACGATCTTGCCGTCGCGGTCCTTGTGGAAGTAGGAGCTGCGGACGTAGGCGTCCATGTTGCGGCTGACCTCGTTGACGATCAGGTGGTCGACGAACGAGGGCACGTCGAGGTACGCCCGGTACCCGGTGGCGGGGTCGGCGGAGTTCGGCGCGCGCAGGACGTCGTTGAACGCCTTCAGGTGCGCGCGCAACCAGTCCTTCTGGGCGGGGTTCGGCGAGGACGGGTCGACCAGCTCCAGGTAGCTCCAGCACGCGTTCCCGGTGCAGGGCAGCGTGGGCTCCTCGGCGGCCATCCACTCGAACTTCCAGATGTACCCGCCCTGGATCCGGGGCGTGGTGGTGTCTTCCTCCTTGAGCTTCTTGAGGTCCAGCCGGTTCTTGGTGTTCTTGATCGTCTCCACGATCATGTAGACGCCCTGGTAGTCGTTCGCCCCGACCGGTCCGGCGTCGGTGTTGACGTACAGCTCGGCGAACGCGTGGCGCGGGGCCTTCAGCCCCAGCTCCCGGCCGAGGTCGTAGACCAGGGCCTCGCGGACCAGCGACTTGTCCGGGAACGGGCCGCGCAGCACCCAGTCCGAGTCGGCGGGCATCCCGAGCACCGGGTGGTCGGCGTCGTCGCCCGCGTTGTCGTGGAACTCCAGGCGGTACGGGGTCTTGTCGAACGAGGCCGAGGACTGGCCGCGCAGCTTGGCCCCGGCGCGGGTGGCGACGGCGGGGGCGGACGCGAGCGAGGTCGTGCCGCCTGCGCCCGGCTGGAAGACCATGGTGGTGGAGTCGAGGTACTCCCGGCCGGGTTTGCCCGCGCCGTAGGTGTCGACCAGGACCACCGGCAGGTCGTGGGCGGTGGCGGTGTCGCGGGCGACGTACATGGCCGTTCCCGTGGCGCCGGAGGCGGTCGCGCCGGTGAAGGGCCGCGCGCGCAGCTGGGTGGTGCGGGTGAAGCGCAGCGGGGTTCCCTGGTACAGCGGGGACTGCGCGGTGGGGAGGGCGCCGTCGGTGGTGTAGCGCAGCTGGGCGCCCGCGACCGGGGTCGACAGCGACACCGACACCTGACTCTGGAAAGTGCCGCTGGGCGTGGAGAACACCACGTCGCCGACCAGGTCCTCGGCCGCGGTCGAGGAGGTGGCGGGCGCGGGCGGGGGTGCGGCGGCGGGGGGTGCGGGGGCGCCGGCCCCGGTGAGTGGCGCGGCGGTGGCGGGGTGCGGGAGTGCGAGTGCGGTGAGCAGCACGAGCGCGGTGGTGGTGCGGGCGGTGGCCGTGGCGGCGCTGCCACGGGAGGTCACGCGCACGATGCCTCCTGTTCGACTTCGGCGTGATCGGTGGTCGCGGCGTGGTCGGTGGTCGGGGTGTGATCGGTGGGCGCGGCCTGGAAGTGGCGGCGCAGGGTCCTGCGCCACGGCGCGGCGGGCAGGTCCACGCGCAGCGCGGCCAACCCGGTGGCGTACTTGGAGATCCGCGCCGGGCGGGTGCCCTCCTGCCACAGCGCGCGGTCGACGGCGGTCGCGGCCGACGCGGTCTTCGTCTCGACCACGGCGAGCCCCGGCAGCCGCAGCTCGCGCCCGGCGGCGCGCCAGCGCAGCCCGGTGTCGACGGTGACGCGGCTGGCCCCGCCGGGCAGCAGCAGGGTGGCGCGGTCGTAGTCGGTGACCAGGACCGGGTCGAGCGCGGCGCCCTCGCGCAGGTCGAACGACTCGCGGGCCAGCGCCTCGTCGACGAAGTCCCGGCCGGGACGCACGGCGTCGCGGTCGCCGGGGCGGTACGGCAGGCGGTGCTTGGTGGTGCTGCCGCGCGCGCCGCTGACCTTGACCTCCAGCCAGCACTGCGCGGAGTCCAGGTAGGTGCGGGTGCGGACCTTGAACCGCCTGCGCCTGCGGTGCGCCGCGCGGTGGTAGCTGAGCAGCCCCGGCGTGTCGAAGTACACCGACTGGTAGCGGAACGAGCGCGCGCCGTCGACGTCGAGGACCCTGGCGTCGGCGGCGAACCGCTCCAGCAGGCGCGGCAGCGCCGCCGAGGGGACGAGGTACTTGCGGTCGACCCTGGTCTGGAGCGCCGCGCGGTCGACCAGCTCGGCGAGCCCGACCGGGGCGAGCCGGGCGAGCGCGCCCGCCAGGGACGGGGCGGTCACCGGCGCACCCCAGCCCCGGCGGCGAGACCGGCGGCGGACCCGGAAGCGGGCTCGGAAGCGGACTCCGGCTCGGTCACCGCGTAGCGCACGTCCACCACCGTGGTCTCGTTGACCAGGTCGAGCCGCTGCACGAACACGGTGTGCACCCGCGCGCGCAGCAGCCGCTCCAGGTGGGAGACGAGCGCGGCGCGGTCGGTGAACGCCGAGTCCAGGACGAGCACCTGGTGCCGGTAGCCGCGGAACAGCCGCCGGTGGTCGGCGAGGAACATGACGGCGACGATGAGCGCCATCAGCCCGCCGTTGAGCCAGGCCGAGGTGGTGCCGAGCGCGCCGAGGATGCCCAGCGCCAGCGCGCAGAAGTAGTAGGCGACCTCGTGCTGGTCCAGCTCGGTGGAGCGCAGGCGGATGATGGACAGCACGCCGAACAGCGCCATGCCCAGGCCCAGCCCCGCGCCGACGTCGCTGGAGCTGAGCGCGCTGGCCACGGCGAGCACGCCGATGTTGACGCCCAGGTAGGCGACGACCAGGTCGCGGCGGCGGTAGCGCGGGAAGTACAGCCCGAAGACGAGCAGCGCCACCGCGCAGAGGTCGATGGTGAACAGGATCAGTCGTGGCATCTCGTGCGCTCCTCCTGAGCCGCTGCCGGGTCCGCGGGGCGGTCGCTAAAGTTTCGATTATTCATGGAAACTTTCGACATCTGGCGGAAACGATAGGGCGCGCTGAGGTGTCCCGTCAATGAACGCGAAACTGCTGCCGCGTATCAAAAGGCGCAGCACACCGCCGTGATAGAAGGATCTTAGGCCGACAGGACCATGGTGCGCCGAAGCACGAACCATTCGTCGATCATGCTAAAACTTTCGAAAGTTTCGAGCGCATTCGGCGGTTGACGCGGAGGACGGCACGACGATCAGGGCTCGACCAGCCGGGCCCGGAACGCCCAGGCCGCCAGCTCCACCCGGTTCCGCGCCCCGGTCTTGCCCTGCGCCGCCGCCAGGTGCGTCTTGACCGTGGACAGCGACAGGTGCAGCGCGTCCCCGATCTCCCGGTTGCCCAGCCCGCGCGCCACCTCCCGCACCACGTCCCGCTCGCGCGGCGTGAGCAGCCCGACGTCCACCGAGGCCGAGGGCCTGGTCCAGCTGCGCAGCACCCGCAGCGTCACGTCCGGCGAGATCAGCACGTCCCCGCGCGCCGCGGCCCGCACCGACTCCACCAGCAGCGCGGGCCCGGCGTCCTTGGTGAGGAACCCGCTCGCCCCGTTCTCCAGCGCCCGGTGCAGGTTCTCGTCGGTGTCGAACGTGGTCACCACGACCACCTTCGCCTGCGGCGCCAGCAGCTCGGTCACCCGCAGCCCGTCCAGCCCCGGCATCCTGATGTCCACCAGGCACACGTCCGGCCGCAGCTCGCGCGCCCGCCGCACCGCCGCCTCCCCGTCCGCGACGTCGGCCACGACGGTGATGTCGTCCTGCGCGTCCAGGATCATCCGGAACCCGGCGCGCACCATCTCGTGGTCGTCCGCGACCAGCACGCTGATCACGCCCGCACCACCAGGGGCAGCTCGGCCGACACGACCCAGCCGCCGGGCGTGGGCCCGGCGTGGAACCGCCCGCCGAGCAGCTCCACCCGCTCGCGCATCCCCACGATCCCGAAACCGCCCCTGCCGAAGGAAGCCGGCTCCCCGCAGTCCACGACGGACACCGTGACGACCGTCGGCTCGCGCACCACCTCCACCACCACCTCGCCGGGGTCGCGGGCGTGCTTGCGCACGTTGGTCAGCCCCTCCTGCACCAGGCGCAGCACCGACCGCCCCAGCTCCGGCGGCACGGGCGCGGGCAGCTCGACCGCCACCCGCACCGGCAGCCCGGACTCGCGCGCCCGCCCCACCAGCGCCCGCAGGTCGGCCTCCAGGTCGGCGGTCGCCGCGTCCTCCTTGCCGCGCAACGCCCCCACGAGCCTGCGCATCGCGCCGACCGCGTCCGTCCCGCCGTCCACGATGGCGGGCAGCGCGCGCCGCGCGGCGTCCGGGTCCCGCTCCCCCACCACGAGCGCGGCCTGCGCCTGCACCAGCATCCCGGTCACGTGGTGCGCCACCA
Organism: Actinosynnema mirum DSM 43827; assembly: GCF_000023245.1. Lineage (GTDB taxonomy): Bacteria > Actinomycetota > Actinomycetes > Mycobacteriales > Pseudonocardiaceae > Actinosynnema > Actinosynnema mirum. Next base: position 3,751,196 of record NC_013093.1, on the reverse strand, counting down.
CGTCGTGCAGCTCGCGCGCGATGTCCAGGCGCTCCTCCACCCGCACCCGCTCCAGCGCGACGGCGCGCTCCCGGTCGTGCGAGCGCAGCAGCAGCCCGACGAGCACGGCCAGCGCCAGCAGCAGCCCGATCACCGCCCACCCGCCCGCGAAGGGGCGCACCGAGCCGTCCGGCAGGCGTTCGAACACCCCCTCGACCCCGCGCACCCTGAGCGCGTGCGCGAGCAGCAGCGCCAGGGCCGCGACGCACCCCGCCGCGACGCGCGGACGCGCGACCCGGACCACCGAGGCGAGCAGCACGGCGAACGCGACCGTCTCCGGGAAGGTCAGCGGCCCGAGCGGCCACTCGAACCCGTCCACGCCGGCCACCCCCGCGCCGGGCAGCAGGAGGGCGCGGGTGAACCCGGCGAAGATCCCGGTGACCGCGAACGAGGCCCCCAGCGCCACCGCCGTGGCGGGCGCGGGCCACCGCGACGCGAGGAGCGCCGCCGCGCACACCGCGGCGAGGAGGCACAGCACGAGCGCGCCGCGCAGGCCCAGCGGCCACCCGACCCACGCCTGCGCGGCCAGCAGGCCCGACACCACGACGAGCGGCCACCACTTCACGACTCCCGGCACGCGCACGATCCTCGCGCACGCGCCCCCGCGCGCACGTCGGCCCCGCGGCCGGACGGGGTCGGCCGATCGGCCGATGCCCGCTGCGCGCGGCTCGGGCGTGGAGCAGACTGGGTGCTCCGGTGATCGTCGGTGTTCTCGGAGAGGGGTGGCGCGGTGGGCAAGAGCGAGTGGCCGGAGCTGGTGGGCGCGTCGGCGGACCAGGTGGTCGCCTCGATCAGGGCCGAGCTCCCCGGCCGCGAGGTCGTGGTGGTGCCGGAGGGCTCGTTCGTGACCATGGACTACCGGGAGGACCGCGTGCGCGTGTTCGTCACCGCCGACGGCCGGGTGGCCGAGGTGCCCAGGGTCGGGTGAGGCGGCGTTCCCCGGTGCGGCCGGGGATCCCACCCCGACCGCACCGGGGACCGGTCAGGAAGCCGTGCAGCCGGTGATCGTCACCCCGGTCGCCTGCCCCGTCCCGGTCAGCCCGAACGTGGTGCTGCCCGCCGGGGCCAGCGCGCCGTTGTGCGCGGCGTTCACGACCGTCCCCGAGGCGTAGGTCCCGTTCCACACGCTGGAGATCGTGGTGCCGGACGCGGTCGTCAGCGCGACCTTCCAGCCCCGCGTGGCCGCCGTCCCGGAGTTGGTCACGGTGACCTCCCCCTGGTAGCCGCCCTGCCAGCTGTTGACCACGCGCAGCACCGCCGCGCACCCGGCGTCACCGCCACCACCGCCCGGCGGGGTCGTCGCGCTGCGGGAGGCCGAGGCCGCCGAGGTGTTGCCCGCCGCGTCCCTGGCCCGCACCGAGTAGCTGTAGGTGGTGCCGCCGCTGAGCCCGGTGTCCACGTAGGAGGTCGTGGCGCTCGTGCCGACCTTCGCGCCGCCCCGGTACACGTCGTACCCGGTGACGCCGACGTCGTCGGTCGCGGCCTGCCAGCTCAGCGCGACCGACGAGGCGGTGGTCGTGCCGATCGCCAGCCCGGTCGGCGCGGTCGGGGCCGCGGTGTCGCCGGGGCCGCCGCCGTCGCCGTAGCGCTGGGCGAGGCTGATGCCGGTGGTGGAGCCCTCGCCGCCGAGCGGCACCTGGTGGTCCAGGCTCACGAACTTGCCTGCGTGCTGCCACAGCGCGGGCTTGAGCAGCGCGTACTTGGCCGCGTCCCAGGTCTTCCAGTCGTCGAGCAGCAGCCCGCCGGTGTCGCCGGAGTTCGGGTTGAGCGCCCAGAACGTCTGGTGCAGCCCCTCCTCCACGATCAGGTCGCGCAGCGCGGCCATCCACCGGTCCTGCCGCTCGTCCTCGCCGAGCCGCCCGCCCCACTCGCCGATCAGCAGCGGCGCGGCGCCCTGCTCGTGCAGGTACAGCCAGTTGGGCCGCCACACGTCGGTGATCAGCGACTCCTTGGTGAACGGCTTGTCGAACCACGGCTGGTTGAACACCAGGGGGCCGTAGTCGTGCGGGGAGTAGACGAGCTGGTCCTGGTTCGCGCCCAGGTTCACCGGGTGCTCGGCGACGCCGCGCAGGTTGCCGCCCCACCAGGTGTGGAAGTAGTTGGGCGTGCGGTCGGGGTTGGTGTCCGGCGCGTCCCAGCCCTTGCCGGGGCGCGGGTAGACCTCGTTGCCCTCGCACAGCACCAGCAGTTCGGGGTTGATCGCGAGGATGCGGCGGCCCGCGGTCTCGCAGGTGTGCTTCCAGTTGTCGACGTCGGTCGAGCCGTCCCACTTGGCGCGCGGCGAGTCGCCGGGACCGCCGTGGGGCTCGTTCTTGACGTCGACGGCGATGATCGTGTCGTTGTCCTCGTACCGCGCGGTGACCCACTCCCAGGTGGAGTAGAACACCTCCGGCGTGACCGAGCCCTTGTACCAGACGGGGTGCACGTGGCCGGAGTTGTCGGCCTCGGCGCTGTGCACGTCCAGCAGCACCTTGAGCCCGAACCGCTCGCACAGCCGCAGCCAGAAGTCGAAGATCTGGAGGTTGTTCATCCCCGCCAGCTCGGGGTTCGCGTAGTCGTTGATGTTCGGCTTGGCGACGGTCCTGCCCTCCTTCCACTCCTGCAGCAGCTGGGTGGACACGGGCACGCGCACCAGGTTGACGCCACGATCGGCCATCGCCTTGGTGATCTCGGTGATGTTGGCCGACCACAGGCCGTGGAAGACGCGCTCGGTGGCGTTGAAGCCGAACCAGTTGGCTCCGGTGAGCTGGACGCGGTTGCCCGCCGCGTCGACGATCCGGTTGCCCTGGACGTGCAGCCAGTCCTTGGCGGGCGGTGCGGCGGAGGCGGCGGGCGGGGCGAGCGCGGAGGCCGCGAGGGTGGCGGCGACCAGCGGGACGGCCGCGAGCGCGGCCAGCCACCGCCGTCCGCGCCCGTGGGTGGGTGACAGCACTGTCATCCTCCGGGGTTCGGGTGACGTGGGGGAGGTTCTGGGAGCGCTCCCAGAATGACTGATCAGGGCCGCTGGGAGAAGACCGCAGTCACGGACGGGCTTCGGGGCCCGGCGCGGGTCGGCGGAGGACGTCGCGCGGCTCCGCCGACCCGCCGGGCGCTCCCGGCGGCCCCTGCGCGCCGGGAGGCGCGGCGGCGCCCCGCACCTGGGACGAGCCAGGGGCGGGGCGCCGGTCGCGGGGGTGGGGCGGAGTCACGAGCAGGCGGCGCCGTTCAGCGTCGGCGACGAGAACGGCGGTGCGCCGCCACCGTAGTTCGCGTTGTACCCGGCGGTCACCCGTCCGCCGGACGCGAGCGCTCCGTTCCAGGCGGTGTTCACGACCCGGACCCCGTCGCCGGTGTCGGTCCACGTCCCGTTCCACCCCTGCGTGACGGTCACACCGGGCGCGGAGAACTCCAGGGTCCACGAGGAGATCGCGGGCCCCCTGTTCTCCACGACGACCTCTCCGGTGAACCCGCCGTTCCACTGGCTGACCACGCGGTGCGTCACCGCGCAGCCGCCGCCGGGGTTGCCCCCCGGCGTGGTGGTCGTCGTCGTGGGCACGGGCCCCGCCGCGACCGCCAGGTCGTACGCGCGCTGCGGCACGAACTGCCCCGCGCTCGCGATGCACCCGTCCGCCTCGCCGACGATCTTGACCCACAGGAAGGCGTCGATCTGCGAGTCGCCGGTGTTCTTCGTGCTGGGCGTGCCGATGGCGCGACCGGGCGGGTCGCACCACTCGCTGCCGAGCGGCCCGTTGCCGTTGCGGCTGGTGTCGATGACGGCCTTGAGCCTGCCGTCGCCCAGCGCGTTCAGGATCGCCTTGGTGTAGGAGACCTCGGCCTGGGTGGCGCGGTAGTTGGAGACGTTGCTGGCGATGCCGTCGGAGCTGCCGGACACGTCGGCCCCGCGCAGCCGGTTCGCGGCCTCGGCGGGCGCGAGCCAGTCGGAGTTGCCGATGTCGAAGTAGACCTTCGCCTGCCCGGAGCCGGACTTGAGCTTGCGGCCCGCGTAGGACATCGACGCCTTGGTCTGGTTCTGCTGGTCCGCGCTCTGGCAGTTGGACATGATCGGCAGCACGTCCGGTTCCAGGATGATCGACGCCGGTCGTCCGCCGAGCCCGGCCGCGACCTCGTCCACCCACGCCCGGTAGGCCTGGTGGGACGGCGCGCCGCCGCCGCTGGCGCCGCCGCAGTCCCGGTTGGGGATGTTGTAGACGACCAGGATCGGGATCTTCCCGGCCGAGGCCGCCGCGCCCACGAAGGCGCTGACCTCCGAGCGCACGGTCGAGGTGTTGGTGGTGGTGAACCACTTCGCCTGCGGCACCGAGGCGACCCGGTCGCGGATGACCGCCGCGCGCGAGTCGTTCGGGTTGGCCGCCACCCACCTCGCGCTGGAGCTCCCCGGATCGGTGTAGAACGCCGAGTCGGCGGCGGTGGCGGTCTGCCCGCCCCCGGTCACCAGGACGGCCGCGCCCGCCACGAGCGCGGCGGAGAACGCGCACGCTGCTGCTTTCCCGATACTCGCCATTGAGCTCCCTCTCGCGGTGCGTCTCGCCCGAGTCGGACCCAACCAGGCGGGGACAACGGGCGTCAACGCGCTCACCGGAAAGCTAAAGTTGTTAGCGCTATCTTTAGCTCGATCATTTCCCCGGCCAAATACCAGGTCACCGACTCACCGGCTTGACGTGCAGGTTGGGAGCGCTCCCCGAAATTTTTACCTCGTTCGGCCCACTGCGGCAGGGGAGCGGCAAAAGTCTTCTTGTGAACGCGCACATCAAATGCCAGACTCCTGCTCGCCGCCCCGTTCCCGTCCCCCACCACCACGGCGCGCCGGGTGGTCCTCGGAAGGTGTGGAAGATGGAGCTGACATCGAGGTCAGTGTCCCGAGCCGGGTTCGGCGCGGTGGCGCTGGCCGCCGCGCTCGGAGCCACCCTGCTCGTGAGCACCCCCGCCAGCGCCGCCACGACCCTGGGCGCCGCAGCCGCCCAGACCGGCCGGTACTTCGGCGCGGCCGTCGCGGCGGGCAGGCTGAACGACTCGACCTACGTGAACATCCTGAACCGCGAGTTCAACTCGGTCACCGCCGAGAACGAGATGAAGTGGGACGCCACCGAGCCCAACCGCGGCCAGTTCAACTACACCGCCGGTGACCGGATCCTCAACCAGGCGCTCAGCAACGGCAAGCGGGTGCGCGGGCACGCCCTGCTGTGGCACCAGCAGCAGCCGGGCTGGGCGCAGAGCCTGAGCGGGTCAGCCCTGCGGCAGGCCGCGCTCAACCACGTCACCCAGGTCGCCACCCACTACCGGGGCAAGATCCACTCCTGGGACGTGGTGAACGAGGCGTTCGCCGACGGCGGCTCCGGAGGCCGCCGGGACTCGAACCTCCAGCGCACCGGCAACGACTGGATCGAGGCCGCGTTCCGCGCCGCCCGCGCGGCCGACCCCGCCGCGAAGCTGTGCTACAACGACTACAACACCGACGGGATCAACGCGAAGTCCACCGGGATCTACACCATGGTGCGGGACTTCAAGTCGCGCGGCGTGCCGATCGACTGCGTGGGCCTCCAGTCGCACCTGACGAACAACGCGCCGTCGGACTACCAGGCCAACATCAAGCGCTTCGCGGACCTGGGCGTGGACGTGCAGATCACCGAGCTGGACATCGCGGGCTCCAACCAGGCCAACGCCTTCGGCGCGGTGACCCGCGCGTGCCTGGCCGTGCCGCGCTGCACCGGCATCACCGTGTGGGGCATCCGCGACACCGACTCGTGGCGCGGCGGCGAGAACCCGCTGCTGTTCGACGGCAGCGGCAACAAGAAGGCCGCCTACACCTCGGTGCTGAACGCGCTGAACGCGGGCGGCACGACCGTGCCGGGCGAGACCCCGCCGACCACCACTCCCCCGACCACCCCGCCCACCACGACGAACCCGCCGCAGCCGGGCGGCTGCACGGCGTCGGTGTCGGTGAACTCGTGGGAGGGCGGTTTCGTCGCCACGGTCAAGGTGACCGCCGGGTCGAGCGCGCTGAACGGCTGGAAGGTCACCACCGCGCTGCCGTCGGGCACGTCGGTGACCGGCTCGTGGAGCGCGAGCGGCAGCGGCACGTCCGGCACGGTGGACTGGACCAACGTCGCCTACAACGGGGCCGTCGCGGCGGGCCAGTCGACCGAGTTCGGCTTCCAGGGCACCGGGAGCGCCGCCGGTCTCTCCCCGGCCTGCGCGGCGAGCTGAGGCGGCCGTGCGCGCCACGACCCACCCCACGAGGCGCACCAGGAGCGGCCTGGTCGCGCTGGTGGTCCTGGCGCTGGCCGTCACCGCGTTCAGCGCGGTGACGGCCGGCCCCGCCAGGGCGGACAACCCGGTGGTGCAGCACGTCTACACCGCCGACCCGGCGCCCCTGGTCCACAGTGGACGGCTCTACCTGTACACCGGCCACGACGAGGACGGCTCGACCTACTTCACCATGAAGGAGTGGCGGGTCTGGTCCACCACCGACATGGTGAACTGGACCGACCACGGCTCGCCGATGAACGTGGGCACCTTCGCGTGGGCCAGCAAGGACGCCTGGGCCGGGCAGGCGGTGGAGCGGAACGGGAGGTTCTACTGGTACGTGCCGGTGGTCAACCGGGCGACCGGGCGCATGGCCATCGGCGTCGGGGTCTCCGACAGCCCGACCGGACCGTTCCGCGACGCGATCGGCCGCCCGCTGGCGGAGAACGGCGAGATCGACCCGTCGGTGTTCATCGACGACGACGGCCAGGCGCACCTGTACTGGGGCAACCCGAACCTGTGGCACGCGCGCCTGAACCCCGACATGGTCTCGCTGGCGAGCGCGCCCGCGCAGATCCCGCTGACCACCGCCGGGTACGGCGCGCGCACCGGGAACGCCCAGCGCCCCACCCTCTACGAGGAGGGGCCGTGGGTCTACAAGCGGGGCGGGCTGTACTACAACGTGTTCGCCGCGCAGTGCTGCTCGGAGTTCCTCGCCCACTCGACCGCGCCGACGCCCACCGGGCCGTGGACGTACCGGGGCGTGGTGATGCCGACGCAGGGCAGCAGCTTCACCAACCACGCGGGGGTGATCGACTACAAGGGCGGCTCGTACCTGTTCTACCACAACGGCGCCCTGCCGGGCGGCGGCGGTTACACCAGGTCGGTCGCGGTGGAGAGGTTCACCTACAACGCGGACGGCACGATCCCCAGGACGGGCATGTCCACCTCGGGCCCGCCGCCCGCCGACACGCTGAACCCGTACGCGCGGCAGGAGGGCGAGACGATCGCGTGGGGCAGCGGGGTGGAGACCGAGGTGTCCGGCGAGGGCGGCATGAACCTGAGCCACCTGGAGAACGGCGACCACGTCAAGGTCCGCTCGCTGGCGTTCGGCGCGGGCGCCCGGACGTTCACCGCGCGCGTCGCCTCCGCGACGTCGGGCGGCGCGCTGGAGCTGCGCACGGACGGCCCGACCGGCCCGGTGGCCGGCCGCTGCACCGCGCCGGGCACGGGCGGCTGGCAGACCTGGACCACGGTGTCCTGCTCGGTGAGCGGGTTGACCGGGACGCGTGACCTGTACTTGCGGGCGGCGGGCGGGAGCGGCTACCTGTTCAACGTCGACTGGTGGCGGTTCACCGCGTGACCACTCCCCCGTGCGGCGCAGGCGAGCCTGCACCGCACGGGGGCGCGCGTCGGCTTTCGCCGACCTTCACCGCTGTTCACACAAGTTCCTCATATCGAACACCCATCGAACGCCCAGCCTCGCTCCCTAGCTTCGGCGGTTCCGGACTGACACCCACGACCCCACAGCGAGGTGGACGTGCACGACGACGACGAACCGATCGGAACCCTGCTGGGCAGGCGCCAGGCGTTGACCCTCCTGGGCGCCGCAGGCGCAGCCCTGACGCTGGCCGGCGCCACCTCCGCAGCTCCCGGCGAGGTGACCCCCGAGCTCGACTGCGTGGCCCGCCCGGACCAGACCGAGGGCCCGTACTTCGTGGACGAGAAGCTCAACCGCTCCGACATCAGGTCGGACCCGTCCACCGGCGCGCTCTCCCCGGGCATCCCCCTCACCCTCTCCTTCACCGTGCTCCAGATCCAGTCCGCGACGTGCCGCCCCCTCCCCGGCGCGGTCGTGGACCTGTGGCAGTGCGACGCGCTCGGCCTGTACTCCGACATCCCGTCGGAGGGCTCCAGCGGCCGGAAGTTCCTGCGCGGCCACCAGGTCAGCGACAGCACGGGCCTGGCGAGGTTCGTGACGATCCTGCCCGGCTGGTACCGGGGCAGGACGATCCACCACCACTTCAAGATCCGGACGACGGGCGCGAACGGCGGCGCGTACGAGTTCACCTCGCAGCTGTACCTGGAGGAGGCTTTCAAGGCGGCGTACCTGAAGCAGCCCCCGTACAACACCAAGGGCACCCCGGACACCACGAACGCCCGCGACGGCATCTACGCCCAGGGCGGCAGCCAACTCCTGCTGAAGCCGACCGGTTCGACGAGCGCCGGGTACGCGGCGAACTTCGCGATCGGGCTGGACCTGTCGGACACGGGCGTGGGGGCGCCCGACTAGCCGGGAAGGCGGCGGACCGGCGGCGGACAGCGCACCCCGCCGCCGGTCCGCCGCTGGCTGCCCCGCCTGCGCCCCTATGCTCCCGCCCATGAGCGTGTCGGTGACCTGGGACCAGGTGCGGTCGTGGCGGCTGGGCAGGCAGTTCCTCGACCCGCGTACCACCGTGACCGCCGGGGAGGTCGTGGAGCGGTTGTGCGGGGTGCAGGCGCAGGTCGCGTCGGCGGCCGAGTTCGCCGTCGCGACGCGCACCGGCGCCGCGGGCGAGGTGGCGCGCGACCTGGTGTCCGGCGCGCTGGTGAAGACCTGGGCCGCGCGCGGCACCCTGCACCTGCTGCGCCCCGACACCGCCCCCGACGTGCTCTCCCTGCTCGCCTCGGCACGAACCTGGGAGCGCCCGTCCTGGCAGAGGGCGTTCGGCGCGACCCCCGCCCAGGTCGCCGCCCTCGCCGACGCGGTCGGCGCGCTGCTCGCCGACGGGAGAACCCTGTCCCGCGAAGAACTGGCGACCGCGCTCGCCGCCGACCCGCGCTTCACCGCCCTCGCCGACCAGCTCCGCTCCTCCTGGGGCGCCCTGCTGAAAACCCTGTCCTGGCAAGGGGTCCTGCGCCACGCGCCCCCGGAGGGCAACCGGGTCGCGTTCACCGCCCCGCCGTGGCGAGCACTCCCCGACCCGGCCGAAGCCGCCCCCCGCGTGATCACCGCCTACCTGGGCGCGCACGGCCCGGCCACCCCGGAGGCGTTCGACGCCTGGCTGCTGCGCGGCGCCCTGCGCAAACCGGTGCTGCGCAAGTGGTTCGCGGACCTGGGCGACCGCCTGGTGACCGTCGACGTCGAAGGCCGCACCACCCACCTCCTCGCCGAGCACGCGGACGGCCTCGCCACCACCGAACCCACCACGTCGGTCCGCCTGCTCGGCCCGTTCGACCAGCACGTCCTGGGCCCCGGCACCGCCGACCCCGCCCTGCTCGCCCCCGAGCACCGCCCCCTGGTCAGCCGGGCGGCGGGCTGGATCTCCCCGGTGGTCGTGGTGGACGGCCGCATCACCGGCACCTGGGCCATCGACGACCGCACCGTCACCGTCACCCCGTTCCCCGGCCACCCCCACCCGGACCCGAGAGCCCTGCGAGCCGAGATCGAGCACGTCGCCCGCGCGGGCGGTCACGACGCGCTCGCGGCGGGCTAGACCAGGCCGGTGGGGGGGCGCCGCACCGCTCGGCGGGCGCCCCCGGTCACCGGTCAGCCGAGCTGGGTGCGGGCGATGCGCAGCGGCCCGATCTCCACGGTCGAGTTGGCGGGCAACGCCGACACCACGAGCAGGACCAGCACCACCAGCGCCCCCAGCACGACGAGCAGCCGCAGAACTACGGCCCAGCTAGTCAGAACCGATCGGCCCAGGCGAAGCAGCGGCCCTCCGCCCGGCGCGTCACGGCGGCTGGTCGGCGCGCATATGCCCCTCCGGGATGGCGTTCGCCGACCACGGCGTCCTATCGTCCTCACATCACGACCTTTCTGACGGGTTGACCAGCGGGGCGGCCGAGACGCCTGCGAGCAGCACGGCCACCCCGCCGAGAGGACTCCCCCGCGGGAGTCCGCGTCAGGCGGGACGTGTCGGGACCGTTGACGCGGTTCCGGATTCGCCAACGGGCGGCCCACCGGGGCCGCCCGTTGCGCATTGTCCGCCTGACTCCGATTCCAGACGCTAGGCCCGATTCCGCACGAGGCACACGCGCCAGCGACCACCGGGCCTCTCCGCACGACGAATGGCGAACGGACTCCAGCAGGGCCTATCAGCCTCGCCGATACACCACCAGCGCGTCCAACGGCCCACGCGACCCCGGCCACCATGAGCGAGCCGAGGAGGGCGTTCCGCCCACCCCCCACCTGAGGGGTCTCCTGACACCCGCGCCGACCTGCGTCAACCCCTAGTCCACTGTGGATTACCGCGCCCGATCGCGCTTCAATGGGCTCCCCTGCCAACCGAGGAGAACACGCGTGCCCAAGATCGTGCCGGGTCTGGTGGTGGCCGTGGCCGCCACCGGCGTCCTCGCGGCCCCCGCGAGCGCCGCCATCACCGGTCCCACCGTGACCAGCACCGCCACCACCGTCACCTTCGAGGTCGGCCGCACCGGGACGCCCGCGTTCTCGCGCGTCTACGTCGACACCGACCGCAGCGCGGCCACCGGCTACGCGCAGGGCGGGATCGGGGCGGACTACCTGCTGGAGAACGGTTCCCTCTACCGCCACAACGGGGGCGGCTGGGCGTGGACGCAGGTGCGCGCGGTGCCGTTCACCTCGTCCGGCAGCATCGCGCGGTGGACCGTCGAGCGGGCCGACCTCGGCGAGCAGGCGAGCCCGAACGACGTCGACGTGGTGTTCCAGGTCGAGGCCCCCGTGGAGACCTCGGCGAAGGTCACCCACACCTACACCGGGGGCGCGGGCGGCTCGGTCGCCTACCAGCCGTCGACCGCGAACGTCCCCAACCCGGAGCGTGGTCTGTACCACCACACGGGCGACTGCGACAAGGCCGACCTCTCCGCCGACGCGCTCCGCAAGCACCGCACCGAGCAGGGCATCACGCTCGCGATGTGCGTGTTCTACCTGGCCGAGTACCGCTCGTCGCCGATCGCGCAGACCGCGCTCGACCGCCTGCAGCGCCAGTTCGACGCCGCACGGGTCGCGGGCGTGAAGCTGGTGCTGCGCTTCGCCTACACCGCCTCGGAGTCCGGCGAGGACGCGCCGAAGGACCGGGTGCTGGCGCACATCGACCAGCTGACCCCGCTGCTGCGCGCGAACGCGGACGTGACCGCCGTGGTGCAGGCGGGGTTCGTCGGCGCGTGGGGCGAGTGGTACTACACCAGGAACTTCGGCAACGCGGGCGTCGTCTCCGCGACCGACCAGGCCAACCGCAAGGCGGTCGTGGACAAGCTCCTGACCGCGCTCCCGGCGAACCGGGCGGTGCAGCTGCGCACGCCGAAGTTCAAGCGGGCCCTGTACGCGGGCGGCAACACCAGGGTCGGCCACCACAACGACTGCTTCCTGGCCAGCGACACGGACTTCGGCACCTACGAGGACCCGGCGACCGAGCACCCGTACCTGGAGGCGGAGACCAGGTCGCTGCCGATGGGCGGCGAGACCTGCGCGGTGAACCCGCCCCGCACCGACTGCCCGACCGCGACCGCCGAGCTGTCCCGCTTCCACTGGACGTACCTGAACACCGACTACCAGCAGGACGTGCTGCGCGCGTGGTCGGCGCAGGGCTGCCTGGCGGAGGTCACGACCAAGCTCGGCTACCGCTTCACCCTGCGCGACTCGGTGTTCCCCACGACGACCACCAGGGGCGCCGCCCTGCCCGTGCGGGTGAACCTGACCAACGACGGCTACGCCGCGGCGGTGAACCAGCGCACCGTGAACCTGGTGCTGCGCAACACCACCACCGGCGCCCTCACCCGCCTCCCGCTCACCGCGGACCCCCGGACCTGGCTGCCCGGCGCCCGGACCATCGCTCAGGACGCCCAGATCCCGCCGTCGCTCGCGACGGGCACGTACGCGCTCCTGCTGGAACTGGCCGACCCGGCCCTGCCGGGCCGCCCGGAGTACTCGATCCAGACGGCGAACACCGGCCTGTGGGACGCGGCGACGGGGTTGACCGACCTGAAGCAGACGATCACGGTGTCATAGGGCGGCCACGGGGCGCGCCACGGAGGACGAGCGGCTCCGCCGGGCGCTGCTCGCCCTCGTGGCCCAGGCGCGGACCCTGACACCGCGCGATCGGCCTTTCCTACCGCCAACGCCGTCCTCCCGAGGTCGGCGAGGCGTTCTCGGTAACGCCGAAAAAGCGTTCCGCAACGTTTCCCCGAATGACCCGCAGAAATCGCCGGTGCGAATCCCCCGGACCTCGGGCGCTAGCGCCGATCCCCTTTCCGGTTAACTCATCTTCCGCTCTCCCCGAACGGGTCGACGGCCCGCTCCGGCTGCCCCGCGAGCAGCCGGTCGACCAGCGCCGTGACGAGGTCGCGCCGCTGGTCGTCGGTCAGCAGGTCCGGGAGGGTGAGGCGTTCCAGGACCAGCCAGTTGAGGGCCAGCCACAGCAGCGCCACGGTGGTGCCGTCGCCGGGCAGGCCGGAGGCCGCGTGGTGCTCGGCGTTGAAGCGCAGGTCGGCGCGGACGCGGGCGGTCAGGACCTCGCGGAGCTCCGGGCTGCGGGCGGCTTCCAGGCGCAGTTCCAGCAGGGCGAGGAAACCGGTCGGGAAGGCCGAGACGCGGTCGACGAGGGCGTGCGTCAGCTCGGTGACGCGGGCCCGGTCGCGCGGGCCGTCCAGGGTCTCGGTCAGCAGGGCCTGGTCGAGCAGTCGCTGGTAGACCCGCTCGCCCGCCCCGGTGAGGATCTCGGCGCGCCCGGCGAAGTAGTTCGACGCGGTGCCGGCGGGCACGCCTGCCCGCTGGTCGACCGCCCGGAACGTGAGCCCCCGCGCGCCGTCGCCCGCCAGCACCTCGACGGCGGCGTCGAGCAGCGCCGCCCGCCGCTCCGGGTTGCGTCGCGCCATTGACACCACTCCAAACGTAGTACTACGGTCCAAACCACTTCAAGCAGAGTACTACGACCGTAGTGGTCGAGACGAGGGGGAAGCCCGTGCGCAAGCTCGTGTACTTCATCGCGGCGAGCATCGACGGCGTGATCGCGGGCCCGGAGGGCGAGTACGACTTCTACCCGACCGCCGAGCCGATGGTCGAGCACCTGCGCGCCGAGTACCCCGAGACCACGCCCACCCACGTCCGCCCGCTCGTCGGGATGCCCCTGGACACCCCGAACAAGCGCTACGACACGGTCCTGATGGGCCGGGGCAGCTACCAGCCCGCGCTCGACGCGGGCGTCACCAGCCCGTACGCGCACCTGCGCCAGCACGTCGTCTCCCGCTCCCTGCCCGAGACCGCCGACCCGGCCGTCACCCTGGTGCGCGCCGACCCGGTCGGCCTGGTGCGGGACCTCAAGCGGGAGGACGGCCTGGACGTGTGGCTGTGCGGCGGCGCGGACCTGGCCGGGCAGCTGCTCCCGGAGATCGACGAGCTGGTGGTCAAGACCTACCCGGTGGTCGCGGGCGGCGGGACCCCGCTGTTCCGCGCCGGTTTCGCCCCGCGCGCGTTCACGCCGGTGGACGTGCGCGCGTTCGACCACGGCGGCGTGGTCACCACCTACCGCCCGGCCTGACGGGCGTGCCACCGCCCCCTGCGGGCCGGCAGCGCACCGGCCAGCAGGGCGGCGGAGGTGGACGCGAGCAGGACGGCGGCTTCCGCCCCGGCCGCGCCGCCGGGGTAGGACAGGTCCGCGATCAGCAGCGAGACCGTGAACCCCTCCACGCCGGACAGCGACACCCCCGCCGAGGTCAGCGCGAACACCGGGAGCGCGATCCCGGCGCTGAACGGCCGCAGCGCCTCCTCGGCCCGGCGCGCGGGGTCCTGCGCCTCACCGGGACGCGGGCGGGCGCGCATCAGCAGCCCGAACACCACCAGCCCCACCGCCGCGCCCGCGAGCGCGAGGAGGTCCAGGTCCGAGGTGCGGGCGACCGCGATGACCAGCACCGCGCACACGTCGTCCACGGCCGCCAGGGTGAGCAGGAACGCGCGCAGCGCGGCGGGCAGCGACGCCCGACCACCGCGAGCACGGCCAGCGCGAACGCGATGTCCGTGGCCACCGGCACGCCCCACCCGGCGCCCGCACCGCTGGGCGCGGCGACCGCGAGGAAGAGCAGCACGGGCGCCACGACCCCGCCGACGGCCGCCCCCACGGGCAGCAGCGCGCGCACGGTCAGCGGTCCGAGCGGGTGGGAGGTCAGGGCCTCGCAGGAGTGGGACAGGGGCGAGTTCGCCCACAGCGGCGCGACGGCGGTGGCCGCGATGAGCAGGAAGCCGCCGAGCGCGTCGGAGGAGCGCAGGGCGGAGGTGGTCCGCGCGAGGACGGACATGGGTGAGGTCTCCGGAGCAGCACGAGGGGCACGGCGAACGCGCGCCGGACCTCCCCCGCTCGCACCGAATTCCGAGCCACCACCGTACCCGCGCACCTGCCCTGGGGTCGTGCGATGCCAGACACCTCCACCACCACCAGGGCCGCGTACGACGCCGTCGCCCACCGCTACGCGGACCTGTTCAGCGACGTCCTCAAGTCCCTCCCCCTCGAACGCGCCCTGCTGTCCGCGTTCGCCGAACTCCTCGGCCCCGGCGCCCGCGTGGCGGACCTCGGCTGCGGCCCCGGCCACCTCACCGCGCACCTGCGCGCGCTCGGCCTGTCCGCGTTCGGCGTCGACCTGTCCCCCACGATGATCACCATCGCCCGCGAGGCGAACCCGGACCTGGAGTTCGCCGAGGGGTCGATGGCGCAGCTCGACCTCCCCGACGATTCCCTCGCCGGAATCCTGGCGTTCTACTCGGTGATCCACACCCCGCCCGCCGAACTCCCGCCCGTGCTCGCCGAGTTCCACCGGGTGCTGGAACCGGGCGGTCACCTCATGCTCGGTTTCTTCGCGGGCGACGATCCGGAACCGCGGGCTTTCGACCACAAAGTCGTGACCGCCTACCGCTGGTCCCCCGACGCCCTGCTGGCGCTGCTGCGGGAGAGCGGTTTCACCGAGGTGGCCGGGATGGTGCGGGAACCGCAGGTCGGCGAGCGCTTCCAGCAGGCGCAACTGCTGGTCCGCGCACCCGCCGCCCCCTGACCCGAACCCCAGTCGCGCACGCCGGGTCGGCGGTTGTCAAAACCCCCGACCGTGACATTCCACTTCCCTGAGCACGCCCCCGCGATGGGTACAGTGGAACTCCTGCGTGTTGCGCGCCGAATCGGCGCGGGCAGTTCCCAGGAGGAGCGGCACACGATCATGGGTTGTGGATTGGTTATTCCGCGGACGGCCGCCGCGCGCGCCGCCCGGTTCGGCGGTGGGGCGTGACCGAGGCCTTCACGTGGGAGACCGACGAGGACATCAAGCTGGCGGCCACGCTGCGCCGCGACGCGGAGGCGGCGAACGCGGCCGACTCCACCCGCGCCTACCTCAAGGCGATCGGCCGGGTGCGGCTGCTGACCGCCGACCAGGAGGTGGAGCTGGCCAGGCGGGTGGAGGCCGGCCTGTACGCCGAGCACCTGCTGGACCTGCCGCCCGCGGCGCGCGGGTCGCGGCGGCCGATCGAGCTGCGGCGGGTGGTGCGGGACGGGCAGCGCGCCAAGGACCACCTGCTGGAGGCGAACCTGCGGCTGGTGGTGAGCATCGCCAAGCGGTACACCGGCAAGGGCATGGCGCTGCTCGACGTCATCCAGGAGGGCAACCTGGGCCTGGTGCGCGCGGTCGAGAAGTTCGACTACGCCAAGGGGTTCAAGTTCTCCACCTACGCCACCTGGTGGATCCGCCAAGCGATCACGCGCGCGCTGGCCGACCAGTCGCGCACCATCCGGCTGCCCGTGCACATGGTGGAGGTCGTCACCAAGCTGGCGCGCGTCGAGCGGGACCTGCTGCACCGCAACGGGCGCGAGGCGACCGCCGAGGAGGTCGCGGTCGAGCTGGACGTGACGCCGGAGAAGGTCGTGGAGCTGCGGCAGCACGCGCGCACGCCGGTGTCGCTCGATCAGACGATCGGCGCGGAGGCCGACACCTCGATCGGGGACCTGATCGCGGACGAGAACGCGGTGGCCCCGCTGGAGGCGGTCAGCTCGGCGCTGCTGTCGGCGGACCTGCGGGCGGTGCTGGACACGCTGACGCCGCGCGAGGCGGGCGTGGTGCGGATGCGGTACGGCTTCCCGGACGGGGTGCTGCACACGCTGGAAGAGGTCGGGCGGGTGTACGGGGTCACGCGGGAGCGCATCCGGCAGATCGAGTCGCGCACCATGGCGAAGTTGCAGCACCCGGCGCGCTCGCGCGGGCTGGAGGGCTACCTGGACTGAGGGGGCGCGGAGCACGCGCCCCCTCGGTCCGAGCCGTCAGAACACGTCCGTCGCGTACCGCCCCTCGGCGCGGAGCGCGTCCAGCCACCCGGCGCCGGAACCGATGCGCGCCAGAACCTCCTCCACCGCGGGGCCCATCCGCGTCGCGTCGCCGCAGAGGTGCACGCGCGCCGGCGTCCACCAGCTCGCGCACCCGGTCCCGCCGCTGCCACAGCCGGTGCTGCACGTGGCGGACGTCGCCGTCGGGGTGGCGCGAGTAGGCCCGGTCGACCTCCAGCCAGTCGCCGAGCCCGGCGAGCTCCTCCGCGTACAGGCCGTCCAGCTCGGGCCCCCGGCAGCCGAACAGCAGCAGCGCCGGGCCCGGTTCGCCGCCGAGCGCGGCCCGCGCCCGCAGGAAGCCCTGGAACGGCGCGATCCCGGTGCCCGCGGCGATCAGCACCACGGGGACGGCGGTGTCGGCGGGCGGGCGGAACGACTCCGGCGGTGACGCGATCCCCGCGGCCACCCCGGCGCTCGCGGGCGCGGACAGGTCGACGCACCGGGTCAGCAGCTCGTCCACGCGCAGCGCCCGCCCGACCGGCACCAGCCCGGTGGGCGCGCCCGACTCGACCGTCACGACCCGCTCCGCGCGCGTCCCGAGCCGCGCCACCGCCCGCCGCACCGGGTCGGGGTGGTTCTGCGGCAGCACGGACAGGTAGTCGCCGGTGCGGTAGGCCGTGCCCTCGGGCAGCCGCAGCTCCAGGTGCCGCTTGGACCCGGCGCCCGGTCCGCGCACCAGCTCCCGGTTCTCCAGCACGACCGCCGACGCGAGGTCGCCGAGGCCCTCCGCCGCGTCGGACTCGACCACGCGGAAGCGCGGCCCCACCCGCCCGACCTCGACCCCGCGCTCCGCCGACAGCAGCGGCCACAGCGGCTCGTACCAGCGCTCCCAGTCGCCGAAGAAGTCCGCGCGGGCGTCGGTGGCCCCGCGCTCGCGCAGCCGCCGGGCGCCCGCCGCCATGGCCTCGTCGATCAGGGTGGGCACGCGCTGGTAGGTGGCCGACCAGTCCCGGTTGCCGCAGCCGAGCACCAGGCAGTCCACTCCGGACAGATCGGGTCCGTCCTGCGTCGGCCACCGCACGAAGCGGGCCGCGTCGTCCGGCGGGGCGCCGTTGCAGGAGGAGCTGACGATCACCACCGGTCCCGTGGTGGGCAGCGCGCGCACCGCGTCGTCAAGGGGCGCGACGGAAACCGCCCGGCCGCGCGCCGTCCCGTCACCGGCGATCGTGCGCGCCAGGTCCTCGCCGCTGCCGCCGTTGAAGCCGTAGAACACGTGCAGCGGTGCGCCGTGCGCGATGACCTCAGGAGCCGGTTCCTCTTGCCGGGCAACGGGAACAGCGGCCTTCGGCCGATCGGCGCGCGGCCGGGCGCAGCAGCCGCGGGGTCTCGCGCAGCACCTGCCCGAGGTGGTCGGGCCGGGCCAGGTCCGCGAACCCCGGCACGCGGTCGCCGAGTACCTCGTCCACCGCCTCCTTGGCCTTGCACAGCACATCGGGGTGCGCCAGCAGCCGGTGCACGGCGAACGAGAGCAGGCCGGAGGTGGTCTCGTGGCAGGCGATCAGGAACGTGGCCAGCTGGTGGCGCACGCTCCGCGCCGACAGCCGCCCCCCGGTGACCGGGTCGGCGGAGGTGAGCATCCGCTCCAGCAGGTCGTCCGGCCGCTCCCCGGCGGGCAGGGCGGCGCGCGCGGCGACGAGCTCGTGGCTGGAGGCGAAGACCTGGCGCTGCCCGGCGAAGGTCAGCGCGACGATGCCGCCGTGCTCGCGGTGGCAGCGGTCGAGGAAGTCGACGTCGGTGTCCAGGTCCGAGGTGAGGACGTCGAGCAGGTTCCCACCAGGGGCAGGGGCTTGGGGCCGAAGAGTTGGCCAAGTGACCAAGTCAAACGACCTGGTCATATGGCCAGATTGTGAGGATGACCCCATGTCGACGGCACAGGACGCCAGGGCGGGCCGGAAGCACGTGAGCGCGGCCGTGCGGCGCGAGCAGCTCGTGGCCGCCGCGCTGCGCGTGATGAAGCGCGACGGGATCGCCGCCGCGACCACGCGCGCGATCTGCGCCGAGGCCGACATGCCGCACGGCGCGTTCCACTACTGCTTCCGCTCCAAGCAGGAGCTGCACACCGCGCTGCTCACCACGGGCCTGAACACCAGCCTGGACGCGGCGTGGCCGTCGATCTCGCCGGACCTGCCCGCCGTGGACAACGTCCGCACGATGCTGGACGCGTTCTGGACCGCGTTCCAGGCCGACCCGGAGGCGGAGCTGGTGCTGGGCGAGCTGGTCACCCTCGCCCGGCAGGAGCCCGAGCTGCGCGAGCTGCCCGCGTGGCAGCACCGCGAGTACGTCGCGAAGGCGGTCGCGCACCTGGACCGGCTCGCCGAGGAGGCCGGGTTCGACTACTCGGTGGACCGGGCGCTGCTGGCGGAGCTGGTGGTGTCGGTGCTGGACGGGGTCGCCTCGTCCTGGTTCTCGCACCGGGACGGGGAGCTGGCGAGGGCGTCGCTGGACCAGTTCGCCGTGATGTTCGCGACCCTGACCCGCTGAGCCCCGCGCACCCGCGGCGCGCGGGGCTCGACCGGCTGGGCGGTCGAGCCGCTCGCGGCGGCGGGTGCCCCGTTCGGACCACGGTGCGGCCGAGATCGTTTATCCCCCGGCGGGCACGGGTAGCCGCGCGCACCGGGCAGCCGCCCGGACGTCCGGACACACCTGCGCCCTGGAGGCAGGCATGACCGACACGACGACGCGCCACCGCACCCCGGTGCAGAACGCCGCTCTAGCGGTCGGCGCGGTGTTCCTGCTGGTGGGCATCGCCGGGTTCGTCCCCGGCCTGACCACGGACTACGACGACCTGGCGTTCGCGGGCCACCACTCGGACGCCGCGCTGCTGGGCGTGTTCAAGGTCTCCGCGCTGCACAACCTGGTGCACCTCGCGTTCGGCGCGGCGGGCATCGCCACCGGGCTGTCCAAGGCCCCGCGCGGGGCCCGCGCGTTCCTGATCGGCGGCGGCGCGATCTACGCGGTGCTGTGGCTGTACGGCGTGGTCGTGGACGAGCACAGCACGGCCAACTTCGTGCCCTTCAACGCCGCCGACAACTGGCTGCACCTCGGCCTGGCCGTCGGCATGATCGGCCTCGGCGCGGCGCTGGGCCGCAACGCGGCGCACTACCGCGCGGCGCAGTCCGACGACTGACCCGCCACCGGGGACGGGGGGCGACCGGAATCCCGGTCGGCCCCCGTCCGCGTTCCAGGGGGGGCGAGTCACGCGGGTTCAGGACCGGGCCGCGCGCACCCCGTCCCGCACCGCCCCCGTCACCCGGTGCGCCCCGCTCACCAGCGAGGTCACCAGCTCCCCCGGCCTGGGCGCCCGAGCCAGCAGCGCCGTCACCGGGCTGGACTCCAGCACCCGCCCCGGATACGACCCGTGCACCCGCCCGTCCTCGTCCACCGGCGAGTCCACGTTGTCCACGCCGTTGTCCGGCAGCTCCGACCGCATCCCCGACCGGCCGACCGCGCGCACCGACATCAGCGCGTCCGTGAGCGCCGGGAACAGCCGCTGCCCCAGGTAGAACGCGAGCGCCGCGTCACCCACCGGCACCTCGCGGCGGGGGCGTTCGGCGGCGCGCAGCACGGCCTCGGCGACCAGCTCCGGCGCGTACACCGGAGGCGGCGGCTCGGGCAGCGAGCCGACGCGGCTGCGGCAGTGCTCGAAGAACGGGCTGTTGATCGCGGCGGGCAGCACGGCGGTGACCGCGATCGGCTCGCCGTCGTGGGCCAGCTCCACCCGCAGCGCGTCGTAGAACGCCCGCACCGCCGCCTTGCTGGCCGCGTACGGGGCCTGGAGCGGCGCCGAGCGCAGCCCGAGCACGGACGCGACCCCGATCAGCACTCCTCCGCCCGCCCGGCGCAGCGCGGGCAGCGCGGCCTTGGCCCCGTGCACGTGCCCGAGGTAGTTGACCCGCATCACCCGGTCGAACTCCTCGGCGGGGGTGTCCTCCACCCGCCCGTATACGCCGATCCCGGCCGCGTTCACCCAGGTGTCCACCCGCCCGAACCGCTCCACCGCCACCTCGGCGACCGCGCGCACCGCGGCCTCGTCGGCGATGTCCGCCGTCACCGCGACCGCAGGCCCACCCGCGTCCCGGACCTCCTCGACCAGCCCGTCGAGCGCGCGGGTGTTGCGCGCCGCGCACACCACGCGCGCCCCCGCCGCCGCGAACCGCAGCGCGGTGACCCGCCCGATCCCCGACGACGCGCCCACCACGACGACGACCTGCTCCGCCAACCTCCTGGGCATGTGACCTCTCCGTCCCGGATCGTGAAATGCGGCGGGTACCCGGCGGGAGGCCGTCCACGCGTCCCGGAGGGATGGTCCGCGCGGACGGCGGGTGGTCCGGATCGGAGGCGGGTGGTCCGGGTCGGAGGCGGGTGGTCCGGATCGGAGGCGGGTGGTCCGGGTCGGAGGCGGGTGGTCCGGGTCGGAGGCGGGTGGTCCGGGTCGGAGGCGGGCCCTAGACCTCGGCAGTCCGATCAGCGCACGACCGACCCGCACGCGACCGACCAGGGCGGGGCCGTCCAGCACGCGACCGACCAGGGCGGGGCCGTCCAGCGCACGACCATCCAGCACGCGGCCGTCCGCCCCGGACCCGGACACCCGGCACCCCGCACGGCCCGCGCGGTCACACCGCCGCGACGCTCCGCGCGGCCTCCGCGATCTGCTCCAGGCGGGTCACCACCTCGCCCACCGGAGGCAGCGCGAGCACGGTCCGGCGCGCGTGGCGCGCCCTGGCGGTGAAACCGGGATCGGCCAGCACGGTCCGGCAGGCGTCCACCAGGTCGGCGGGCGAGCCGTCCACCACCCGCACGCCCAGCCCCAGCGCGGCGACCCTGGCGGCGTTGTGCGGCTGGTCGCCGAACAGCGGGGCGGCGACCATCGGCACCCCCGCCCGCACCGCCTCGCGCACGCTGTTGGCCCCGGCGTGGGTGACGAACAGCTGCGCGCACTCCAGCAGCAGCGGCTGGGGCGCCCGCTCGACCACGCGCACGTGCGGCGCGCCCGGCGGGACGCGGTCGACCGGGATGCCGCCGGTGGACACCACCGCGGCGCAGTCCACCTCGGACAGCGCGGCCACGAGGCCGCTCAGCGCCTCCACCGGGTCGGCGGCCAGCGCGGTCACGTCGTCGCGGCGCCAAGTGGCGGCCAGCGCGATGCCGACCGCCCCGTACACCAGCGGGCGGGACGGGTCCAGGTCTGCCAGCCACGCGGGCAGCGACCGGCCCTCGGGCGACGGCGGCCGGTAGGCCAGGCAGGGGCTGAGCGGGACGCCGAGCAGGGAGTACTCGCGCGGCAGGCAGTCGACGTGGCCGTGCCGGTGCGCGCTGAGCGGGTCGGCCGAGGTGGGCAGGTCCTGCTCGGCGCGGCGCTCGTTGAGCCGGGGCAGCACGGCGGCCGGGTCGAGCTGGTTCGTCGTGCCCGAGGGGACGGTCAGGCAGGGCAGCCCGCGCTCCTCCGCGACGAGCAGCCCGGCCAGCTCCATGCCGTCGCGCAGGACCAGGTCGGGCCGGAAGCGGTCGACGACGGGGCGCAGCCCGGCCAGCGCCTCCCGCAGCAGCGGCCTGCCCGCGATGACGTCGACGATCGCGTCGACGCCGGGGTAGTCGGTGCCCGGCCTGGCCGGTGGCACGACGCCCCCGAGCCGCTCCACCCAGAACCTCGCCTGGTCGGGCAGCGCCTCGACCGAGGGCAAACCGCTGCCCCGCAGGCCCGGTGCGGCGCTGGGGGCCGTGGCCACGAGCACCTCGTGCCCGGCGTCCAGGACCGCGCGCCCGAGCACGAGCATCTCGTGCGCGTGCGACGGGGCCCCGGTGACGGTGAACAGAACGCGCAACTGTCTTCCTCCGTGCTGGGGCCCGCCGCGCGGCGGGCCCCGGTGGTGAAGGGCCGCGGGTGCGGCCCCGAACCGGTCAGGTCCGCTCGGCGCGGCCCAGCCGGGTGTCGATGAACTCGAACAGCTCCGCCACGCCCGCGTCCCGGAGCGCGGCCCCGCCGTCGGGCTCGCCCTGGTCCTCGTCGGACAGGGCGGCGAGCAGGGCGCGCAGCCTGGCGGCGGCGCTCGCGCGCAGCGCGGGGTCGGCGGGCGGGTCGGCGAGCGCGGCCTCCAGGCGGTCCAGGCCCGAGGTCACCGGGTCGCCGCCGTCGAGCAGCCCCGCCAGCACGGCGGCGACCTCGGCCGCCGTCGGGTGGTCGAACAGCAGGGTCGCGGGCAGGGTCAGACCGGTGGCGGCGGCCAGGCGGTCGCGCAGCTCCACCGCCGTCATCGAGTCGAACCCCAGGTCCCGGAACGCGGCCCGCCCGTCCACCGAACCGTCGGCGCGGCCCAGCACGGCGGCGGCGTGGTCGCGCACCAGCGCCAGCAGCACCCGGTCCCGGTCCGGGCCGGTCAGGTCGACCGCGCTCGGCTCCGGGGCGCTCCGCTGCTCGGGCAGCGCCACCCCTGGCAGCGCCCCCTCGGACAGCACTCCCCCGGACAGCGCGGCTTCCGACGTCCGCGCGAACACGACCACGCCCAGCTCCGGGCTCAGCGGCGGCACACCCGGTCCCGCGCACAGCAGGGTCGCGGGCAGGCCGTCCTCGTGGCGGCGGCGCACGAGCGCGGCCAGCACCCCGGCGGCCACCGCGTCCTCGGGGCGCGCCGCGTCGCCGAGCGCGCCCGCCGGGCCGCACAGCGCGAACAGCGCGGGCGGCCGGTCGCGGGTCAGCTCGTCCAGCAGCGCGGCCCGCGCCAGGCCCGCGTCGTCCGGCTCGACGGCGAGCACCACCCAGTCCGGGCGGTGCCCCTCCAGCGCGGCCACCAGCTCCTCCCTGCCGGGGTCGGCGGGCAGCACGACCGGTTCACGCACCCCGCAGGCCGCCACCACGCCGCGCGCCGCCTCCCCGACCACCAGCACCGGGCCTGCGGGAACGGCGCTGGTCGCGGTGACGCGCCGCAGCCTGGGCGCGAGCACCTCCCCCGCGCGCACCACCACCTCGGGCTCACCACAACCGTGCAGCGCGGGCAGCAGCGCCACCGACGCCGGATCGTCGTCCACGTCCGCCAGCACGACGTCCGCGCGGTCGGGCAGCGAGCGCACGAGCCCGGCCACCGCGCCGTCCCCGGTGACCACCAGCAGCGGGCCGCCGTGCCCGGCCAGCACGTCGGCGACGCCCGCCAGCTCCTCGGCGGAGGCGGTCGGCCCCACCTCCAGCACGGTCGCCGAGCCGTCGCCCCGAGGCGCGGGCAGCCGCTCGTGGCGCACCTCGCACCACGCGCCGGCCGCCTGCGCCACGGGCCAGAACCTGGTGCGCTGGAACGGGTAGGTGGGCAGGTCGGCGACCGCCCCCGGCCCGCCCAGCAGCGCGGTCCAGTCGACCGGGGTCCCGGACGCGACCAGGTCGCCGATCCCGGAGAGCAGCCCGACCACCTCGTCCCCGTCGACCAGCCCGCGCGCCACCGCGGTCCCCGGCGCGACCTGCTCGCGCACCAGGGCGGCCAGCGCGCCGCCGGGCCCCACCTCCAGCACCCGCGTCACGCCCAGCTCGCCCAGCCGGGCGACGCCGTCGCCGAACCGGACGGCGTGCCTGGCCTGCCGGACCCAGTAGTCCGGGTCGGCGAGCAGCTCGGCGTCGGCGGGCGCGCCGGTGAGCGTGGACAGCAGCGGGACGCGCGGGGGCAGGACCTCCACCCGCCGCGCGGCCAGGGCCAGCTCCCCGAGCACCCCGTCCAGGTGCGCGGAGTGGAAGGCGTGGCTCACCCGCAGCGCCCTGGTCCGCCACCCGCGCCCGGCGCACTCGGCGGCGGCCCGCTCGACCGCGTCGCCGTCGCCGGACAGCACGACCGCGCCCGGCCCGTTGACGGCGGCCAGCGCCAGTCCCCCGCCCAGCAGCGGCGCGACCTGCTCCTCGGTGGCGGCCACCGCGAGCATCGCCCCGCCGCGCCGGGCCCCGTGCATGGCCCGCGCCCTGGCCGCGACGAGCGCGCAGGCGTCCGCCTCCGACAGCGCGCCCGCGACGTGCGCGGCGGCCAGCTCGCCGACCGAGTGCCCGAGCACCACGTCGGGCACGACGCCCCACCGCTCCAGCAGCCGCGCCAGCGCGACCTCCAGCGCGAACAGCGCGGGCTGGGCGTGGACGGTCTCCGCCAGCAGCTCGGCGGGCCCGTCGAGCACGACGTCCCGGACGGAGCGCCCGGTGAGGTCGCCCAGCCGCTCGTCCAGCGCCGCGCACACCCGGTCGAACACCTCGGCGAACGCGGGGAACGCGGCGTGCAGGCCGCGCCCCATGCCGACGAACTGGCTGCCCTGCCCGGAGAAGGCGAACGCCAGCCCGCCGGGCGCGCGGACCCCGGTGCGGGCGGCGGCGTGCGGACGTCCCCCGGCCAGCGCGCGGAGCCCGGCGCGCAGGGCGTCCCGGTCGGCGGCGACGAGCACGGCGCGGTGCTCGTGCGCGGCGCGCCCCCGCGCGAGGGTCGAGGCGACGTCCCGGAGCGGCAGGTCGTCGAGGACGTCGGCGAGCCGCGCGGCCTGGGCGCGCAGGGCCGCCGGGCTCCGCGCGGACAGCACCAGCGGCAGCACGCCGGGAAGGTCCTGGGCGCGGTCGGCGGTCTCGACGGCGGTTTCTGCGACGATCTCCGCGGGGGCCTGCTCCAGCACGACGTGCGCGTTGGTGCCGCTGACCCCGAACGAGGACACCGCCGCGCGTCGCGGCCTGCCCACCTCGGGCCACGCGCGCTGCTCGGCCAGCACCGCGACGCCCTCCCAGTCGACCTCGGGGGTGGGCGCGTCGACGTGCAGGGTGCGCGGCAGCACGCCGTGCCGCAGCGCCTGCACGGTCTTCACCACGCCACCGATCCCGGCGGCGCCCTGCATGTGCCCGAGGTTGGACTTGAGCGACCCGAGCCACAGCGGCTCGCCGTCCCGGTCCCGCCCGTAGGTGGCGACCAGCGCGCGGGCCTCGATCGGATCACCCAACCGGGTCCCGGTCCCGTGCGCCTCCACCGCGTCCACGTCCGCAGTGGACAGACCGGCATCCGCCAGCGCCGCCCGGATCACCCGCTGCTGCGCCGCACCACTCGGCGCGGTCAACCCGTTCGACGCGCCATCGGAGTTCACCGCGCTGCCCCGAACCACGGCCAGCACCCGGCGCCCGTTGCGCTGGGCGTCCGACAGCCGCTCCAGCAGCACCAGCCCCGCGCCCTCGGACCACGCCGTCCCGTCGGCGCCCTCGGCGAAGGACTTGCACCGCCCGTCCGGGGCGAGCCCGCGCTGCCTGGCGAACTCCACGAACCCCCTGGGCGTGGCCATGACCGTCGCGCCGCCCGCCAGCGCCATCGAGCACTCGCCGCCGCGCAGGGCCCGCACCGCGAGATGGATCGCCACCAGCGAGGCCGAGCAGGCCGTGTCCACCGACAGCGCGGGGCCCTCCAGCCCGAGCGCGTAGGCGATGCGCCCCGACACGACGCTGCCCGACACGCCGGTGATCCGGTAGCCGTCGTCGCCGCGCGGGAGCACCTGGTCGTAGTCGTGGTTGGTGACGCCCGCGAACACGCCGACGTCCGTCCCCCGCACCGAGTCCGGGGCGATGCCCGCGCGCTCGAACGCCTCCCACGCGACTTCGAGGAGCAGCCGCTGCTGCGGGTCCATCGCGAGCGCCTCGCGCGGGGAGATGCCGAAGAAGTCCGCGTCGAACCCGGCCGGGTCGTCCAGGAACGCGGCCCGGTCGACGTAGGTGGAGCCCTCGTGGTCGGGGTCGGGGTGCACCAGCCGCTCCAGGTCCCACCCCCGGTCGGCGGGGAACGGGCCGACCGCGTCGACGCCCCCCGCGACCAGGTCCCACAGGTCCTCGGGCGAGGCGACCCCGCCGGGCGCGCGGCAGGCCATGCCGACGATCGCGATCGGCTCGCCGGGGGCGGGCGCCGTTCCGGGCCCCGCGCCGAGCGCTGCGGCAGGCCCCGCGCCAGCCGTTGCGCCGGGCCTGCCGCCCGCCGGTCCCGTCGCCCCGCCCACCCGCTCCAGCAGCGCGGCGGCCAGCTCGACCGGGGTCGGGTGGTCGAACACCAGCGTCGCGGGCAGCCGCAGCCCGGTGGCCTCGGCGAGCCGGTTGCGCAGCTCCACGCCGGTCAGCGAGTCGAGCCCGAGGTCGCGGAACGCCCGCCGCTCGTCGACGCCCGCGACGGGCAGGGCGAGCACGGCGGCGGCCTCGGCCCGCACCAGCGCGAGCAGCGCGGCCGGGTCCCCCGCGACCGGTGCGGCGGGCGCGGGCGTCCGGCGCGGCGCGACCACCTCGCTCAGCGCGGCGGGCGCCCGGTCGGCGGCGCGGGCCAGCGCCAGCGCGGTGACGGCGGGGCGCCCGCAGGCCAGCGCGGCGTCGAGCAGGTCGAGCGCGGCGGGCGCGGGCAGCGGGCGCATCCCGGACGCGGCCAGCCGCTCCCGGTCGGCCGCGCCGCGCTCGCCCACCAGCGCGCTGTCCACGTCCCACAGCCCCCAGGCGATGGACGTGGCGGGCAGGCCGAGGGCGTGCCGCTCGTGCGCGAGGCCGTCCAGGAACCCGTTGGCCGCCGCGTAGTTGGCCTGCCCGGCCGAGCCGAGCACCGAGGCCGCGGAGGAGAACAGCACGAACGCGGCCAGGTCCTGGCCCCTGGTCAGCTCGTCCAGGTGCCGGGCGGCCAGCGCCTTGGGCGCGAACGCGACGGCCAGGCGCTCGGGGGTCAGCGCGGTCACGACGCCGTCGTCCAGCGCGCCGGCCAGGTGCACGACGGCGGTGAGCGCGCGCCCGGCGAGCGCGGCGGACAGCGCGTCCCGGTCGGCGACGTCGCAGGCGAGGGCCTCGACCTCGGCCCCCAGGCCGGTGAGCTCGGCGACCAGGTCGCGCGCCCGCTCCGGGCCGCCGCGCCCGAGCAGCAGGAGCTTGCGGGCGCCGTGGTCGGTGACCAGGTGGCGGGCGACGAGCCGTCCGAGCGCGCCGGTCCCGCCGGTGAGCACGACCGTCTTCGCCGGGTCCAGCCCGGCGGGGCGGGCGACCGCCGCGACCGGCGTCAAGCGGGGCACGAGCACGGCCCCGTCGCGGATCGAGACCTGGGGCTCGCCGGAGGCCAGCACCCGGCGCAGCGCCGGGGCAGCCCGCTCGGGCGTGGTGTCCAGGTCGGCCAGGACGATCCGGCCGGGCTCCTCCAGCTGCGCCGAGCGCACCAGCCCCCACACCGCCGCGCCGACGGCCGTGCCGATCGGCGCGCCGGGGCCGCCGGTGAGCACGAGCAGCCGCCCGTCCCCGGCGAGGATCTCGCGCAGGGCGGCGAGAACCCGCTCGACCGAGTCCCCCACCACGGTCGTCACGTCGGCGGCCGGCCGGGCCTCGGGCAGCTCCACCGGCCGCCACGCGGTCTCCAGCAGCACCCCCGGCGGACCGGACCGGATCCCGCCGGCCCGCCGGAACGCCAGCTCGCCGATCCGCGCCACCGGGCGGCCCGCGCCGTCGGCGAGGGCGAGCGAGACGACCCCGTCCCCGACCCGCGTCGCCCGCACCCGCACCGCGTCCACGCCGGACCGGTGCAGCGCGACGCGGGAGAAGGAGAACGGCAGCCCCACCGCGCCGCCGTCCCCCGCGACCCGCTGACCGGCGAAGCTGCTCACGTGCAGCGCGCACTCCAGCAGCGCCGGGTGCAGCGCGAACCCGGCGGCCCGCCGCTGCTCGCCGGTGAGCTCGACCTCGCCGAACACCTCGTCGCCGCGCCGCCACAGCCGGGTCAGCCGCTGGAAGTGCGGCCCGTACTCCAGGCCCTTGGCGGCGAAGTCCGGGTAGAGCCCGGCGAGGTCGACCGGTTCGGCGCCCGCGGGCGGCCACTGACCACCGACCGCCTCGGGCGCGCGCGGCGGGGCGAGGACGCCGCGCGCGTGCAGCACCGGGGACTCGTCGCCGGAGAGCACGTCCACGGGGCGCGTCCCGTCCGCGCCGCGCGGGCCGACGACCACGCGCACCGCCACGTCGCCGCTCTCCGGGACCACCAGCGGGGCGGCCACCACCAGCTCCTCCAGCGCCGGGCAGCCGACCTCGTCGCCCGCGCGCACCGCCAGCTCCACCAGCGCGACGCCGGGCACGACGACCGCGCCGAGCACCCGGTGGTCGGCGAGCCACGGCTGGGCGGACAGCGAGAGCCGCCCGGTGAGGACGGTCCCGTCCGCGAGCGGCACGAGCGCGCCGAGCAGCGGGTGCCCCGAGGGCACGAGGCCGGCGGCGCGCGCGTCGCCGGACTGGCGGGGCGCGTCGAGCCAGTACCGCTCGCGCTGGAAGGCCGTGGTCGGCACCTCGGCCGTGCCCGCGCCCGCGTGCCGGGCGAGGTCGACGGGCACGCCGCGCACGTGCAGCTCGGCGGCGGACAGCAGGAACCGGTCGAGGCCGCCCTCGTCGCGGCGGAGGGTGCCCACGACGGCGGTGCGGTGCGGTGCGGCGAGGTCGACGACGCTGGTGGTGAGCACCGGGTGCGGGCTCACCTCCACGAACACCCGGTGCCCCCGGTCGAGCAGGGCCGTGACGGCGTCGGCGAACCGGACGGGTTCGCGCAGGTTGCGGTACCAGTGCTCGGCGTCGAGCCGGGTGGCGGGCTCCCCGGTGACGGTGGACAGCAGCGGGATCTCGGGCTCGCGGGAGGCGATGTCGCCGAGCGCGGCCAGCAGCTCCGCGCGCAGGGCGTCGACCTGCGGGGAGTGCCCGGCGAAGTCGACGCCGGGCAGCCGCCACCGCAGCATCCGCCGGGCGGACAGGACCCGCTCGAACTCGCGCACCGCCCCGTCCTCGCCGGAGACGGTGACCGACGCGGGCCCGTTGACGGCCGCCACGCACACCCGCCCCTCGAACCCGGTGAGCAGCGCGGTGACCCGCTCGACGTCGGCGACGACGGTGAGCATCGCGCCGCGCCCGGACAGCTCGCGGGCGATCAGCGCGGAGCGGAGCACGACGATCCGGGCGGCCTCGGCGAGCGTGAGCGCGCCCGCGACGTGGGCGGCGGCCACCTCGCCCTGCGAGTGCCCGACGACCGCGTCGGGCCGCACGCCGACCGACGCCCAGAGCGCCGCGAGCGACACGACGACCGCGAACGAGACCGGTTGCAGCACGTCGACGCGCTCCAGCGCGACCGGGTCGACGAGCACCTCCCGCAGCTCCCACCCGGCGAGGTCGCGCAGCACGTCGGCGCAGCGGGCCATGCTGTCGGCGAAGACGGGCGCCTCCCGCCACAACCGCTCGGCCACGCCGGTCCAGTGCGCGCCCTGACCGGGGAACACCAGGACCACCCGCCCGGTGACGTCGGCCGCGCCGCTCGCGAGCCGGGGCCCGGCCTCACCGCCCGCGAGCGCGTCGAGCCCGGTGAGCAGCGAGTCCCGGTCGGCGGCGACCACGACGGCGCGCCGCTCGCGCTGGGTGCGGGAGAGCAGCAGCGGCCGGGCGACGTCCTCGGGACCGAGCGCGGGCCGCTCGCGCAGGTGCCCGGCCAGGCGCGCGGCCTGGGCGCGCAGACCGGCGGTGGTGGCCCCGGACACGGCGACGGGGACGGGAACGGGGACGGGCACGGGTGCGGGTGCGGGTGCGGGCGCATCGGACGCGGCAGCGGGCAGCGACGCGGACGGCACGGCGGCGGGCGCTCCGGCGGGCGGGCCACCGAGTGGGAAGGCGGCGGGCGGGAAGGCAGCAGGCGGGAGGGCAGCTGGCGGCGGGCTCGCGGGCGGCGGGGCAGCCTCCGCTCCACCAGCCACCGCTCCCCCGAGCGTCGCGCCGAGTTCCTCCCCAGGCGCTGCGGCTGTCGCGGTGGAGGTTCCGGCGGCGGTCACGCCCGATGCGCCAGTCGCGCCAAGTGCGCCGGTCACGCCCGATGCGCCAGTCGCGGCGAGTGCGCCAGTCGCGCCAAGTGCGCCGGCCTCCACCGCGGGCGCCTCTTCGAGGATCAGGTGGGCGTTGGTGCCGCTGGCCCCGAAGGCCGACACCGCCCCCCGCCTCGGCCGGACCGCCGCGCCCCCGGCAGCGCCACCCGGTGCGCCACCCGCAGCGCCACCCTCCACGCCGCCGGCCGCGCCTCCCCGCGCACCCCCCGGCTCCCCACCCCCACGCCAGGGCCGGGCCCGGTCGAGCACCCGCACCGCCCCGGCGTCCCAGTCGACCTCGGTGGTCGGCGTCGCGGCGTGCAGGGTGGGGGGCAGGACGCCGTTGCGCAGCGCCTGCACCACCTTCAGCACCCCGGCCACGCCCGCCGCCCCCTGCGTGTGCCCGATGTTCGACTTCACCGACCCGAGCCACAGCGGCCCGGCGTCCGCGCGAGCGCGCCCGTAGGTCTCCAGCAGCGCCTGCGCCTCGATCGGGTCGCCGAGCACGGTCCCGGTGCCGTGCGCCTCCAGCAGGTCGACGTCCGCCGCCGACAGCCCGGCGTCGGCCAGCGCCGCCCGGATCACCCGCTGCTGCGCGGGACCGCTGGGCGCGGTGAGCCCGTTGGACGCGCCGTCGGAGTTCACCGCCGACCCACGCACCACCGCCAGCACCTGCCGCCCGTCCCGCCTCGCGGCGGAGAGCGGTTGCAGCAGCACCAGACCGGCGCCCTCGCCCCACGCGGTGCCGTCCGCGTCGGCGGAGAACGCCTTGCAGCGCCCGTCGCGGGCCAGCGCGCGCTGCCGCGAGAACTCGACGAACGTGTCCGGCGTCGACATCACCGTCACCCCGCCCGCCAGCGCCATCGAGCACTCGCCGCGCTGGAGCGCCCGCACCGCGAGGTGGATCGCGACCAGCGACGACGAGCACGCGGTGTCCACCGTGATCGCGGGCCCCTCCAGCCCGAGGGTGTAGGCGACGCGCCCGATCGCGGCGCTGCCGGAGCTGCCGGTCCCCAGGTAGCCCTCCAGCTCCGGCGGCACGGGCCGGAACCGCGAGCCGTGGTCGTGGTTGAGCACTCCCCCGAAGACGCCGACGTCGCGACCGCGCACCGAGTCGGGGGCGATGCCCGCCCGCTCGAACGCCTCCCACGCGACCTCCAGCAGCAGCCGGTGCTGCGGGTCGATCACCAGCGCCTCGCGCGGCGAGATCCCGAAGAACCCCGGCTCGAACCAGGCCATGTCGCGCAGGAACGCCCCGTGCCGCACGTAGGAGCGCCCGACCCGGTCGGGGTCCGGGTCGAACAGGTCCGCCAGGTCCCAGCCCCGGTCGTCGGGGAACGGGCCCGCCGCGTCGACCTCGCCGACGACCAGGTCCCACAGCTCCTCGGGCGAGGTGACCCCGCCGGGGAAGCGGCAGGCCGCGCCGACGATCGCGACCGGCTGGGCCGCGCCCCCGGTGGCGCGCAGCCGCTCGTTCTCCCGCAGCGAGGCGCGCAACGCGTCCAGGAGCTGCTCACGGGTGGTCACGCGGGTCCTCCAAGGGGGGTCGGCCACTCGCCGCCGAGCGCGCGGCGGACCAGCTCGTCGGCGGCCATGTCGTCGAAGTCGTCGCCGTGCCGGGGGCCGGGCAGCTGCTCGGCCGGGAACAGCTCGGCCTCCAGGCGCTCGGCGGTGGCGGCGGGGGTGGGGTGGTCGAACACGACGCTCGCGGGCAGCCGCACCCCGGCCAGCCGGACGAGCCGGTTGCGCAGCGCCATCGCGGTGATCGAGTCGAACCCGGCGTCGCGGAACGCCTGCCCGGCGGGCAGCGCGGCCCCGTCGTCGTGGCCCAGCACGCCCAGCGCCTCGGCGGTGACCAGCTCCAGCAGGTGGGCGCGCCGCTCGGCGGGCGGCATCGGGCGCAGCCGGTCGGCCAGCGACGGCCCGGCGGGAGCGGGGGTCGCGGCGCGCGGGGCGGGGACCCGGCGCTCGGGTTCGCGGTCGAGCGGGACGAGCGCGGGCAGGCCGGTGCGCAGGGCCGCGTCGAACAGGCCGAGCGCGACCTGCGGCGAGAGCCCGCCGCCGCGACCGCGCGCCATGCCCTCGGTCCACGGCCCCCAGGCCAGCGCCGTGGCGGGCAGGCCGAGGGCGTGCCGCTCGTGCGCGAGGCCGTCCAAGTGGGCGTTGGCCGCCGCGTAGTTGGCCTGCCCGGCGTGGCCGAGCACGCCCGCGACCGAGGAGAACAGCACGAACGCCGCCAGGTCCCGGTCCCTGGTCAGCTCGTCCAGGTGCCGGGCGCCCTCGGCCTTGGGGCGCAGCACCGCGTCCAGCCGCTCGGGGGTCAGCGAGGTGAGGGCGCCGTCGTCGAGCACCCCGGCCAGGTGCGCCACCAGCGTCAGCGGCCGGTCCGGCGGCACGGCGGCCAGCGCCGCGACCACGTCGGCCCGGTCCGCGACGTCGCCGCGCACGTGCCGCACGTCGGCGCCCGGCACGTCCGGCCCGCGCCCGCTGCGGCTGAGCAGCACCAGGGAGCGCACGCCGTGCGCGCGCACCAGGTGCTCGGCCAGCAGCGCCGCCAGCGCCCCGGAGCCGCCGGTGATCAGCGCGGTCCCGCCGGGGTCGAGCGCGGTCCCGCCGGTGCTGGGCGCGGCGACCCGGTGCAGCCCCGGCACGAGCACGCGTCCCGCGCGCAGCACCGCCTCCGGCAGCGCGCCGGTGGCGAGCGCGGGCAGCAGCGCGGCGGACTCGGGCCGGTCGTCCAGGTCGGCCAGGACGAACCGGCCGGGGTGCTCGGCGGCGGCCGACCGCACCAGGCCCCACACCGCGGCGCCCTCGGCGCGACCGGCGCGCGGCCCGACCGCGCCCGAGGTCGTCACGAGCAGCCGCGTCGACTCCCAGCGTGGCTCGGTCACCGCCTCCTGGAGCAGCGGCAGCAGGTCGCGGACGTGCCCGGCGTCGACCCGCACCACCGGCGGCACCCGCTCGCCGACCTCGCGCAGCGGCACGGGCTCGGCGGCGCCGGGCGGCGGGCCGACCTCCGTCCACGCCTGGCGCAGCAGCACCCCCGGCCGCAGCCGGTCGGGGGTGACCGGTCGGGACACCAGCGAGGCGATCTCCAGCAGCGGGCGGCCCTGCGGGCAGGCCACGCGCACCCGGACGCCGCCGTCGCCGTCGGGCCGCAGGGAGGCGCGGACCGCGCGGCCCGCCCGGCCCGCGCCGCGCGCGGAGCGCCAGCTGAACGGCACCCGCACCTGCGAGCCGTCCTCGACGCCGGTGAGCGAGAGGGCCTGGAGCACCGCGTCGAGCAGCGCGGGGTGCACGGTGTGCCCGTCGTCGGCGACCTCGTCGGGCAGCACCGCCTCCACCAGCACCTCGTCGTCGAGCCGCCAAGCGGCGCGCAGCCCCAGGAACGCGGGCCCGTACCCGTGGCCGGTGGCGGCCATCGCGGCCCGGTGGTCGGCCACCGGCAGCGGCTGCGCGCCCGGCGGCGGCCACTGCGCCAGGTCGAACGCGAGCGGCCCCCCGTCGGGGGCGAGCTGGCCGGTGACGTGCCGGGTCCACGGCGAGCGCGGCCCGGCCGACTCCGGCCGGGAGTGCACGGCCACCTCGCGGCGCCCGTCCGGTCCCGGCGCGGCGGCGGTGACGCGCAGCAGCGCCGCCCCGTCGCCGAGCACCAGCGGGACCTCGTTGACCAGCTCGGCGACCTCGGGCAGCCCGAGCTGCCGACCGGCCGCCCGCACCAGGTCCAGCAGGGCCGTGCCGGGCACGACGACCGCGTCGAGCAGCCGGTGGTCGGCCAGCCACGGGTGGGCGCCGGTGGCGGCGCGGCCGGTGAACGCGGCGGTGTCCGAGCCGGGGATCTCCAGCTCCCCGGTGAGCAGCGGGTGCTCCAGCGGGGCGGCGTCGGTGGTGGGCGGGGCGGGGTCCAGCCAGAAGCGGCGGCGCTGGAACGGGTAGGTGGGCAGGTCGGTGGTCCGGCCGCCCGCGTCGGCCAGCAGCGGGGCGAAGTCGACGCGCGCGCCCCTCGCGTGCAGCGCGCCGAGCGCGGTGATCAGGGAGTGGTCCTCGTCCCGGTCGCGGTGCAGCAGGGGGGCGCAGAGCACGTCGTGCCCGTCCAGGCACTCCTGCGCGGCGGCGGCCAGCCCGCCGCCGGGGCCGACCTCGACGAACGCGGTCGCGCCCCGCCGGTGCAGGTCGGTGACGGCGTCGGCGAAGCGCACCGGCTCGCGGGCCTGGCCCAGCCAGTACTCCGGCGCGTCGAGCGCGCCGGGCGCGGTGGCGACGACCGGGACGCGCGGCGGGCGGAAGTCGAGGCGCGCCAGCACGTCGGCGAACGCGGGCAGCACCGCGTCGACGGCGGCCGAGTGGAAGGCGTGGGCGACCCGCAGGCGCGTGGCGCGCCCGAGGCGGGCGGCGACCTCGGTGACGGCGGCCTCGTCGCCGGTGAGCACGGTGGCGCGGGGGCCGTTGACGGCGGCCAGCTCCACCCCGTCGACCAGCGCGGCGCGCACCTCGTCCTCGCCCGCCCGGACCGCGACCATCACGCCGGGGGGCAGCTCGCGCATGAGGGCGCCGCGCGCGGCCACGAGGGTGGAGGCGTCCTCCAGGGACAGCACCCCGGCGGCGTGCGCGACGGCGATCTCGCCGACCGAGTGCCCGGCGAGCAGGTCGGGGCGGACGCCGAGCGCGTCGAGCAGGCGCACCAGCGCGACCTGCACGGCGAACAGCCCGGCCTGCGCGTAGCGGGTGTCGGCGAGCAGCCCCGGGTCGTCCAGGGCCGCGCGCACGCCGGGGCCGCCGACGATGCGCCGGTCCAGCAGGGCGCACACCTCGCGCAGCGCGTCGCGGAACACCGGGAACCGCCGCTCCAGCAGCCGCCCGGTCCCGGCCCGCTGGCTGCCCTGGCCGGACAGCAGGAACGCGACGCTCCCGCCGTCCCGCCCGGCGGGCTCGGTGGCGCCGGACGCGAGGTCGCGCAGCGCCGCCAGCGCCTGGTCCCGGTCGCGGGCGGGGAGCACCGCCCGGCAGGGCAGGGCGGCGCGGCCGGTGACCAGGGACAGCGCCAGGTCGGGCAGCGGGAGGTGCTCGGCGACGGGCAGGAGCGCGGCTGCGGTGGCGCGCAGCGCGACGGGGTCGTGGGCGGACAGGACGAGCGGCAGGTGACCGGGGACGTCCCGGTCGTCGGCCCCGGCGGGGGCCTCGCGCTCGGGCCCTCGGCCTTCCGGAACCCGCTCCTCGGGAGCCTGCTCCAGCACGACGTGCGCGTTGGTGCCGCTGACCCCGAACGAGGACACCGCCGCCCTGCGCGGCCTGCCCACCTCGGGCCAGTCCCGCCGCTCGGCCAGCACCGCCACCCCGTCCCACTCGACCTCGGGGGTGGGCTCGTCCGCGTGCAGGGTCGCGGGCAGCACCCCGTGCCGCAGCGCCTGCACCGCCTTGATCAGCCCGGCGACGCCCGCGGCGGCCTGGGTGTGCCCGATGTTGGACTTGACCGACCCGAGCCACAGCGGCTCCCCGCCCCGGTCCCGCCCGTAGGTCGCGACCAGCGCCCGCGCCTCGATCGGGTCACCCAACCGGGTCCCGGTGCCGTGCGCCTCCACCAGGTCCACGTCGGCCGCCGACAGCCCGGCGTCCGCGAGCGCCCGCCCGATGACGCGCTCCTGCGCGGGGCCGCTGGGCGCGGTCAGCCCGTTGGAGGCCCCGTCGGAGTTGACCGCGCTGCCGCGCACCAGCCCCAGCACCCGGTGCCCGTTGCGGCGCGCGTCCGAGAGCCGCTCCAGCAGCACCAAGCCGACGCCCTCGCCGAACCCGGTGCCGTCCGCGCCCGCCCCGAACGCCTTGCAGCGCCCGTCGGCGGCGAGCCCGCGCTGCCGGGAGAAGTCCACGAACAGGTCCGGCGTGCTCAGCACCGTCACACCGCCCGCCAGCGCCAGCGAGCACTCGCCGCCGCGCAGGGCCCGCACCGCCAGGTGCACGCCCACCAGCGACGACGAGCAGGCGGTGTCCACGGTCATCGCCGGTCCCTGCAGCCCGAAGGCGTAGGCGACCCGGCCGGACACCACGCTCCCGGACACCCCGGTGACCCGGTGCCCCTCCAGCCCCTGGTCGGAGTGGGCGGGCAGCACCGGGTAGCCGTGCGCGATGACGCCCGCGAACACGCCGGTGTCGGTGCCGCGCAGCGAGTCGGGGGCGATGCCCGCGCGCTCGAACAGCTCCCACGCCACCTCCAGCAGCAGCCGCTGCTGCGGGTCGGTGCCGATGGCCTCGCGCGGGCTGATGCCGAACAGGTCGGCGTCGAAGCCCGCGACGTCCGCGAGGAACCCGCCCGCGCGGGCGTGGCTGCGCCCGGCCCCGTCCGGGTCGGGGGCGAACAGGGTGGCCAGGTCCCAGCCCCGGTCGGCGGGGAACGGGGTGAGCGCGTCCCCGCCGCCCGCGACGAGGTCCCACAGGTCCTCCGGGGAGGACACGTCGCCGGGGAAGCGGCAGGCCATCGACACGATCGCGATGGGCTCCCCCGCGTCGGCGGTGACGGCGGTGGCGGGCGCGGTGGTCCCGGCGGCGGGGGCGTGCCCGAGCTCGGCGAGCAGGTGCGCGGTCAGCAGCGCCGGGGTCGGGTGGTCGAACACCGAGGTGGCGGCGAGCGCGAGGCCGGTCGCGGCGGCGAGCCGGTTGCGCAGCTCCACGGCCGTGAGCGAGTCCACGCCCAGCTCCTTGAACGCGCGGTGCGCGTCCACGGCGGAGGCGTCGCGGTGCCCGAGCACGGTCGCGGTGTGCGCCCTGACCACGTCGATCAGCGGCCGGTCCGCGCCCGCGACGGCCTGGGCGGCGACCGCCCGGCGCGGCCCGGCGAGGTCGCGCAGCAGCGGCGGGACCTCGGCTGCGCGGCGCGGGTCGAGCGCGGCGGCGAGGACGGCGGGTTCCGGGGAGGCCAGCGCGGCGTCCAGCAGCGCCAGCGCCTCGGTGGTGCCGAGCGAGCCTGCGCCGTGCCTGGCCCCGCGCGCGAGGTCGGCGGCGGTGAGCCCGGCGGTGAGCGCGCTGGCGCTCTCCCAGTGGCCCCAGGCTATGGAGGTGGCGGGCAGCCCGGCGGAGCGGCGGCGGGTGGCCAGCGCGTCGAGCGCGGCGTTCGCGGCGGCGTAGTTGGCCTGGCCCGCGTTGCCGAGCGTCCCGGCGGCGGAGGAGAACAGCACGAACGCGGCGAGGTCGGCGTCGCGGGTCAGCTGGTCCAGCAGCAGCGCCCCGTCGAGCTTGGGGCGCAGGACCGCGTCGACGCGCGCCGCGTCCTGGTCGGCGAGCAGGGCGTCGTCGAGGGCGCCCGCCGTGTGCACGACGGCGGTCAGCGGGTGCTCGCCCAGGTCGGCCAGCAGGGCGGCCACCCGGTCGCGGTCGGCGGCGTCGCAGCGCTCGAACCGCGTGGTGGCGCCGAGCTCGGCCAGGTCGGCGGCCAGTTCGGCGGCGCCGGGCGCGTCGGGGCCGCGCCGGGAGGTGATCAGCAGGTGGCGGGCGCCGTGCGCGGACACCAGGTGGCGGGCGGTGAGCGCGCCGAGCGCGCCACCGCCGTGGACCAGGACGGTGCCCTCGGGGTCGAGCGGGCGGGGCACGGTGAGCACGACCTTGCCGACGTGCCCGCCGGACGCGACGTGCCGCAGCGCCTCGGGGGCGTGCCGGATGTCGCGGACGGTCAGCGGCAGCGGCTCAAGGCGGCCCTGCTCGAACAGCCCCAGCACCTCGGCGAGCAGTTCGGCGGTGCGGTCCGGGCCCGCGTCGCGCAGGTCGTAGGCCCGGTACGCGACGTCGGCGCGCACGAGGTCGCGCACGTCGACCTTGCCCAGCTCCAGGAACCGCCCGCCCGGCGCGAGCAGCCGCAGCGAGGCGTCCACCAGCTCGCCGGTGAGCGAGTTCAGCACGACGTCCACGGCCGGGAAGCGCTCGGCGAACCCGGTGTCGCGGGAGGAGGCCAGGTGCGCGTCGTCCAGGCCGAGCGCGCGCAGCACCGGCCACTTGGCAGGCGACGCGGTGGCGAACACCTCCGCGCCCAGCAACGCCGCCAGCCTGACCGCCGCGCCGCCGACGCCGCCCGCGCCCGCGTGCACCAGGACGCGGTCGCCCGGCCCGACCTGGGCGAGGTCGCGCAGGCCGTGGAGGGCGGTGAGGAACGCGACCGGCACCGACGCGGCGCGCGCGAACCCCCAGCCGGGCGGGACGGGCGCGAGCAGGCGGGCGTCGGTGATCGCGACCGGGCCGAACGCGCCGAAGTCGCGGTCGAACGTGCCGAGCACCCGGTCGCCGACCGCGAGGCCGGTGACGCCGGGACCGGTCTCCAGGACCACGCCCGCGGCCTCTCCGCCGAGCCCGCGCTGGCCGGGCACGGCGTTCAGCACGACGGCGGCGTCCCGGAAGTTGACGCCCGCGGCGCGCACGCCCACCCGGACCTCGCCGGGTTCCAGCGGTCGGGTCGCGGCCGGGCTCGGGGTCGCGGCCAGGTCGGTGAACGTGCCGCCGTCGCAGGTCAGGCACCAGGTCGGGGCGGCGGGCAGCCGCAGGCCGTCGTCGCGCGTGCGCGCCAGGCGCGGCGCTCCCGCCCTCCCCGCCCGCACCCGGACCTGCGGTTCGCCGGTGGCGGGCAGGGCGGGCAGCAGGGCGCGCGAGGCGGGGTCGTCGTCCAGGTCGACCAGGGTGAAGCGGCCCGGCCGCTCGGTCTGGGCGGTGCGCAGCAGCCCCCACACGGCGGCGGCGGCCGGGTCCTCGGCCGCGCCGCGCGTGACCACGGTCAGCTCGTCGTGCTCGCGCAGGGCCTCCAGGGTCAGGCCGAGGAGGGCGCGCGCGTCGCCGTCGGGCAGGTCGAGCACGGGGGTGGTCGACTCGGAGCCCGGCGTGGGCCCGTGGACGTCCAGGTCGACCCACTCGACGCGGAACAGCGCGCCAGAGCCGACGAGCGCGGTGGCCGGGGCCGGGCGCAGCCGCAGGGCGTCGACCTCCACGACCGGCGCGCCCTCGGGGTCGTAGGCGCGCAGCACGTGGTCGTCGGCGGTCCCGGTCAGGCGCACGCGCAGCGCGGTCGCCCCGGTGGCGCGCAGCCTGGTCCCCCGCCAGGAGAACGGCAGCAGCACCTCGTCGGCGGCGACCCGAGCCGGGGGCAGCAGGCCGGTGGCGTGCAGCGCGGCGTCGAACAGGGCCGGGTGCAGGCCCCAGCCGTCCGGGCTCAGCGGTTCGGGCAGCTCCACCTCGGCGAACACCTCGCCGTCGCGGGTCCAGGCCCGCCGCAGCCCGCGCAGCGCCGGCCCGTAGCCGTAGCCCTCGGCGGCCCGGCTGTCGTAGAACCCGGCCAGGTCGACCTCGCGCGCGCCGGTCGGCGGCCACTCGGTCAGCGGGACCGGGGTGGACCGGTCGACGGCGAGGGAGCCGCTGGCGTGCCGGGTCCACGCGCCGCCCTCGGCGCGGGCGTGCGCCTCCAGCGGCCTGCGCCCTGCGGCGTCCGGGGCGCCGATCCTGAGCTGCACCTCCACCGCGCCGCGCTCGGGCAGCACCAGCGGCGCCTCCACCAGCAGCTCGTCCAGTGCGGGCGCGCCGACCTCGTCGCCGGCGCGGATGGCCAGCTCCGCCCAGCACGTGCCGGGCAGGACGGCGGACCCGCGCACCACGTGGTCGGCGAGCCACGGGTGCCGCGCGGTGCTCAGCCGCGCCTGGCACACCAGGTCCTCGCCGCCCGCGAGGTCGGTGGCGGAGGTGAGCAGCGGGTGCCGCAGCGCGGAGGCGGCGGTGGGGTCGGCGTCCAGCCAGTAGCGGGCGCGCTGGAACGGGTAGGTGGGCAGGTCGAGCGCCCGGACCGGCGGGGGCGCCAGCGGGGAGAGGTCGACGGCCACGCCGCGCACGTGCAGCTCGGCGGCGGAGCGCAGGAACCGGTCGAGGCCGCCGTCGTCGCGGCGCAGCGTGCCGGTGGCGACCGAGGGGCCCGCGCCCGCGAGCAGGTCCTGGACGGGCGCGGTGAGCACCGGGTGCGCGCCGACCTCCACGAACGCCCGGAACCCGTCGGCGACCAGGAGCGCGGCGGCGTCGGCGAAGCGGACGGGGTGGCGCAGGTTGGCGAACCAGTAGTCGGCGTCGAGCTCGGGACCGTCCAGCCACGTGCCCGTGACGGTGGACAGCATCGGGATCTCGGCCGGTCGGGGGGTGATCGGCGCGAGGTCGGCGAGCAGGCCCTCGCGCAGCACGTCCACGGCGGGCGAGTGCGAGGCGTAGCCCACCGGAAGCCTGCGGGCGCCCTCCACGCGGGCGACCAGCGCGTCGACGTCGCCGGAGACGACCACCGAGCCGGGGCCGTTGACCGCCGCGACGCACACCCCGGTGCCCGCGACCAGCTCCTCGACCTCGGCCTGCGGCAGCGGGATCGAGGCCATGCCGCCGCCGTCGAGCCCGGCGGCGATGGCCCGGCTGCGCAGCACCACCACGCGGGCCGCGTCGGCAGGCGAGAGCGCTCCCGCGACGCAGGCTGCGGCGATCTCGCCCTGCGAGTGGCCGAGCACCGCGTCGGGCTCGACGCCGACCGAGCGCCACAGCCGGGCCAGCGCGACCATGACGACGAACGCGACCGGCTGGACGACGTCCACGCGGCTCAGGTCGCCGCCGCGCAGCACGTCGACCACGCGGAAGTCCACCAGGGGGTCGACGGCCGCCGCGCACTCGTCCACCAGCTCGGCGAACACCGGGGACTCGTCGAGCAGCCGGGCGCCCATGCCCACCCACTGGCCGCCCTGTCCGGGGAACACGAGCACCACGCGGCCGGTGACGTCCGCGCGCCCCGTGACCAGGGCGGGCGAGGGCTCGTCCGAGGCCAGTGCCTCCAGCGCGGCGAGCGCGCCCGCCCGGTCGTCGGCGACCACGACGGCGCGCTCGCCGAGGTCGGCCCGGCCCGCGCGCAGCGCGCCCGCCAGCTCGGCGGCCGTGACGTCGGAGGGGGCGAGGAAGTCGGCGAGCCGCCGGGCCTGGGCGCGCAACGCCGCCGCGTCGACGGCGGACACCGGCAGCGGCACGGCCCCGCGCTCGGGTGCGGCGGGCGCGGCGGGCGCGGCGGGGGCCTGCTCCAGGACCACGTGCGCGTTGGTGCCGCTGACCCCGAACGAGGACACCGCCGCCCTGCGCGGCCTGCCCACCTCGGGCCACGCGCGCTGCTCGGCCAGCACCGCGACACCGTTCCACTCGACCTCGGGCGTGGGCGCGTCGACGTGCAGGGTGCGCGGCAGCACGCCGTGCCGCAGCGCCTGCACGAGCTTGATCAGCCCGGCGATCCCGGCCGCGCCCTGGGGGTGCCCGAAGTTCGACTTCAGCGAGCCGAGCCACAGCGGCTCACCACCCCGGTCCCGCCCGTAGGTGGCGACCAGCGCCCGCGCCTCGATCGGGTCGCCCAACCGGGTCCCGGTCCCGTGCGCCTCCACCGCGTCCACGTCCGCAGTGGACAGACCGGCATCCGCCAGCGCCGCCCGGATCACCCGCTGCTGCGCCGCACCACTCGGCGCGGTCAACCCGTTCGACGCCCCGTCCGAGTTCACCGCGCTGCCCCGAACCACGGCCAGCACCCGGCGCCCGTTGCGCCGCGCGTCCGACAGCCGCTCCAGCAGCACCAGCCCCGCGCCCTCGGACCACGCCGTCCCGTCCGCCGACGCCGAGAACGGCTTGCAGCGGCCGTCCGGGGCCAGCGCGCCCTGCCGGGCGAACTCGACGAAGTCGGCGGGCGTGGCCATGACCGTCGCGCCACCCGCCAGCGCCATCGCGCACTCGCCGCGCCGCAGCGACTGCACCGCCAGGTGCACCGCCACCAGCGACGACGAGCACGCGGTGTCCACGGTGAGCGCGGGCCCGGTGAGCCCGAACGCGTAGGCGATCCGCCCTGAGGCGACGCTGCCCGCGTTGCCGGTGCTCAGGTAGCCCTCCACGAGCTGCCGGTCCAGCCCCGGCCGCGACCCGTAGTCGTGGCCCATCAGCCCGGCGAACACGCCGGTCCCGTCACCCGCCACCGAGCGCGGGTCGATCCCGGCGCGCTCGAACACCTCCCACGCGACTTCGAGCAGCAGCCGCTGCTGCGGGTCCATGGCGAGGGCCTCGCGCGGGTGCACCCCGAACAGGGCCGCGTCGAACAGGGCGGCGTCGGCCAGGAACCCGCCGCCCGCGCAGGCGCCGCGCAGCGCGTCCAGGTCCCAGCCCCGGTCGACCGGGAACGGCGACACCACGTCCGAGCCGGAGCGCACGACCTCCCATAGGTCCTCGGGCGAGGCGACGCCGCCGGGCAGCCTGCACCCGGCGGCGACGACCGCGATCGGCTCGCCCGAGCGCTCGACGGCGCGCGCGGGCGCGACCGGGGCCTGCTCGGGGGACTGCGACGCGCCGAACAGCTCGTCGTGCAGCAGCGCGGCGAGCGCGGTCGGGGTGGGGTGCTCGAACGCGGCGGTCGCGGGCAGCGCGAGCCCGGTCGCGGCGGTGAGCCGGTTGCGCAGGGCGACCGAGGTGGCGGAGGTGAAGCCGAGCTCGGCGAAGCCGCGCTCGTGCCCGTCGACCACGAACTCGGCGGGTCGCAGGGCCGCGGTCTCGGCGCGCACCAGGTCGAGCAGCCGCCTCCTGCGCTCCCGCTCCCCGCGACCGGCCAGGCCCGCCCGCAGCTCGGCCACCCGGACCGGCTCGGGTTCGGCGGCGACCACGTGCAGCAGGTCGCGCAGCGGCGCGGGCACGTCCCCGGCCACCAGGTCGGGGTCGGGGCGCAGCACCGAGACGACCGGCTCGTCGGCGCCGAGCGCGGCGTCGAACGCGGCCAGCCCGTCCCGCAGGGGCAGCACGGCCAGCCCCGGCCGGGCCTGCGCGGCCTCGGCCTCCCACGGTCCCCAGGCCAGGCACCGGGCGGGCATCCCGGCGGCGCGGCGGCGCAGCACGACGTCCTCGGCGGCGGCCGAGTCGAACGCGGTCGCGCACACCACCAGCTCGACCCGCGCGCCGAGCAGGTAGGGCAGGGCCTCCGGGTCCCCGTCGCCGGTGTGCACGAGCGCGCCCAGCGGGGACGGCGCCCGGCTGAGCGCGCGGTCGAGCGCGTCCGGTCCGGCGACGGCGAGCACGACCCGCGCGCCCGAGGCCACGAGGTCGTCGCGCAGC
Source organism: Actinosynnema mirum DSM 43827 (assembly GCF_000023245.1). Classification (GTDB taxonomy): domain Bacteria; phylum Actinomycetota; class Actinomycetes; order Mycobacteriales; family Pseudonocardiaceae; genus Actinosynnema; species Actinosynnema mirum. The sequence continues at coordinate 3,707,673 of NC_013093.1, read as the reverse complement.
GCGCCCGCGCGGGCCCGCCCGTCCGGGCCGGTGATCAGCAGCAGGTCGCGCACGCCGTGCGCGCCGCGCAGGTGCCGGGCCAGGGCGGCGGCGGTCCCGCTGTCGGCGCCGGTGACGGCGACGGCCCGGCGGGGGTCGAGCGCGCCGCGCCCGACGACGGAGCCGGGGACCTCGTGCAGGCGCGGCACGAGCACGACCCCGGAGCGCACGAGCAGCCGGGGCTCACCGGCGGCGAGCAGCGCGACCGGGTCGACCGCGGCGTCGTCGTCGGTGTCGACCGCGGTGATCCCGGCGCGGCGGGCGGCGGTCCACGCGGCGAGCTGCCCGAGCCGCACCGGCCCGCCGTCGACGGCCACCGCCCCTCGGGTGAGCACCAGGTCGGGGCGGCCGGACAGCGCGGGCGCGTCGTCGCCGCGCAGGTCGAGCACCACCGGCGCGTCACCGGGCGCCGGGACCGGGGCGGTGGGCGCGCCCGCGGGCGACCCGGCGTCGGGATCGGTCGCCGCACCAACCGTGGTCTCGGCACCAGGCTCAGTCACCGCAGAACCAGGCGCGGTCACCGCACCAACCGCGGCGGTCAGCGGCACCCAGTCGGTGCGGAACAGCGCCCCCCGCTCGCCGCGCGCCCGCAGCCGCGCGGGCGTGTCCAGCAGCACCCGCCGGGTGATCTTCCCGGAGGCCGTGCGCGGCACCGACTCGATCTGGTACAGCTCCTCGGGCACCTTGTGGTACGACAGCCGCTCCCGGCACACCGCCAGCACCCGCGCCGGGTCGAACCCCTCCCCCGGCACCAGGAACGCCACCGGGACCTCGCCCAGCACGTCGTGCGGCCTGCCCACCACGGCGGCGTCCGCGACGCCCGGCACGGCCCGCAGCACCGCCTCCACCTCCGCCGGGTGGACCTTCTCGCCGCCGCGCACCACGACGTCGTCGATGCGCCCGGTGACCGCGTGGAACCCGGACTCGTCCCTGGTCGCCAGGTCGCCGGTGCGGTACCAGCCGTCGCGCAGCGCGGCGGCCGTCGCCTCGGGCCGGTTGTGGTAGCCGAGCATGACGCTCGGCCCGCGCACCCACACCTCGCCCTCCGCGCCGGTCGGCGCGTCCAGGCCGGTGTCCGGGTCGACGAGCCGCACCGCCAGCCCCGGCACCGGGAGGCCGCTGGAGCCCTCGACCCTGGGCCCGGTCGGCCAGTTCACGGTGATCGACCCGCAGGTCTCGGTGCTGCCGTAGGCGTCGATGAGCGGCACGCCGAACCGCTGCTCGACGGCGGCCCGCAGCTCGGCCGTGGTGATCGCGCCGCCGACCAGGCCGACCCGCAGGTCGGGCGCGAGGAACCCGCGCTCACCGGCCGCGCGCACCAGGTGGTGGTAGGTCGTGGGCACGCCCGCGAGCACCGTGGAGCGCTCCTCGTGCAGCGCGGCCAGCACGTCCTGCGGGGAGCGCCCGTCCACCACGCGGGTGGTGGCGCCGACGGCGGTGGTGGCCAGCACACCGGCGATGTGCGACAGGCTGTGGAACAGCGGCAGCGGCCACAGCACCCGGTCGTCCGGGGTCAGGCCGAGCACGGGCGCGTAGCAGGCGGCCACCGACCACAGGCAGTTGCGCTGGGTGGACAGCACGCCCTTGGGGGTCCCGGTGGTGCCGGAGGTGTAGAGCATCCAGGCCAGGTCGTCCAGCTCCAGCGCGTCGTGCGCGGGCAGCGGGGCGTCGACGCCCGCGAGCGCCTCGTAGTCCCGGTCGACGTGCACGACCTCCAGCGCGGGCCGGGTGGCGCGGAGCCCGGCGAGCTGGTCGGCGTGCGCGGCGTCGGTGAGGACGAGCCGGGCGCCGCTGTCGTCGAGCAGGCCGCCCAGCTCGGCGTCGGTGGACACCGGGTTCAGCGGCACGCCCACCGCGCCGGCCCGCACGAGCGCCAGGTAGCACTCGACGGTCTCCACCCGGTTGCCCAGCAGGATCACGGCGCGGTCGCCGGGGAGCAGCCTGCGCGCGGCCAGGTGCCCGGCGAGCCTGCGCGTGCGGAGCTCCAGGTCGGCCCACGTGACGGCGCGTCGCGCGTCGCGGAAGGCGACGCGGTCTCCGCGCCTGGCCGCGTGCTCGCGCAGCAGTTCGGGCAGGGGACGGATCAGGTCGCTTCGCAGCATCTCTCCCACATCCGGTTCGGGGGCCCGGTCATCCGCGCAGCCACCCACCTTGGCCCGTGCGCGACGCGGGCGCACGGGCCGGATTCGTCCGGACGGGGGAAGGAATTGCCGCCGGATTACCGACCGCGCCGCACCCGGTGGAAGGGGGCAAGCGGTGGGCGCGGGTCCAGCACCTCGCCGGGGTCCCCTCAGACCTCCTCCAGCGCGTCGGCGACGGCCTCCGCCACCAGCGGCATCTGCTCCTCGGTCCCCAGCAGCACCCGGTGGTGCAGCCACACGCAGTCGCTGCTCAGCGCTTCCGTGACCGGGCAGGCGCGGGCGAGGGCGTCCACCGTGGTGTCGGGGGCGGAGCGCTCCCAGAACGCGGCGGTGCGGTAGATCGCGCGGAACCCGGCGAACGCCGGGACGCCGCGCTCGACCAGCGCGTCGACCAGGCGGGCGCGGCGCTCCTCGCCGATGCCGGGGACCTGGAACATGGCCATGTAGTGCGGGTTGCGGTCGCAGCGCGGGTCGGTCCCCTGCGGGACGACGCCGGGCGCCTCGGCGAGCAGCCGGGCCAGCACGGGCCAGTGCCGCTCGCGCACGTCGGTCTGCTGCTGGAGCCTGCCGAGCTGGGCGCGCAGCAGGGCGGCGGAGAACTCGTTCATGCGGAAGTTCGACCCGGCCGTGCGGTGGTGGTAGGCCCGGTCGGCGAGCGGGCGCCCGCAGGCGTGCCGCAGGAACGCCTCCTCGTGCTGGTCCCCGTCCGGGAGCAGCACGGCCCCGCCCTCGCCCGCGGTCATCAGCTTGCCGTTCTGGAAGCTGAAGGCGGCGATCGAGCCGAGCGCGCCGAGGGGCTCGCCGCGCCACCGCGCGCCGTGGGCGTGCGCGGCGTCCTGGAGGAGCGGGACGCCGGTCTCGGCGGAGAGGGCGCGCAGCGCGTCCATGTCGGCGAGCTGGCCTGCCATGTGCACGGGCATGATCGCCCTGGTGCGCTCGGTGATCGCGGCCCGCACGGCGGCCGGGTCGACGCAGTAGGTGTCCGGGTCGACGTCGACGGGGACGACGACCGCGCCGAGCCGCTGGGCGGCCTGCGAGGAGGAGATGAAGGTGAACGCGGGCACGATCACCTCGGCGCCGGGCCCGGCGCCCATGACCTCCAGGACGAGTTCGAGGGCGTGCGTGCCCGTGGTCACGGCGAGCGCGTGCCGGGCCCCGTGGGCCTGCGCGAACTCCCGCTCGAACGAGACGACCTCGTCCCCGGTGATCCGCCACCACCGGCCGCTGTCGAGCGTGCGCAGCAGGGCCTCGCGCTCGGTCGAGTCGAACTGCGGCCAGGCGGGGAACTCCAGCTTCTGCGGGGCCTTCAGGTGCACGGTTGGTCGCCCTCGTCTCTGCTCTCGGTCCGGCGCGCCTTGCGGGGGCCGGTACGCGGCCCGAAGCTAACGGCGGCCGAAAGAGCACCCCAACCCCCTGACACCCCCCTAGGTCCCCCCTGCGTTCAGCCGGTTCGCCGCAGCTCCCACCACCGGGGTCAGGCCGTCGGCACAATCGCACCGTCCACCCCACGTCTTCACGCTCTGCGAGGTGTTCCTGGTGCCCGACCTGCTCCTGCTGAACGGCCCGAACCTGGGAATCCTGGGCCGCCGCGAACCCGAGGTGTACGGGACCGCGACGCTCGCCGACATCGAGGACGAGGTGGCCGACGAGGTGGCGGACCGGGGGTGGAAGGTGGTGGCGAGGCAGCACGACGGCGAAGCCGAGATGATCGGGACCATCCAGGACAGCTACGACACGGTGGGCGCGATCGTGAACCCCGGCGCGCTCATGATCGCCGGCTGGAGCCTGCGGGACGCGCTGGCGAACTACCCGAGCCCGTGGATGGAGGTCCACCTGTCGAACGTGTGGGCCCGCGAGCCGTTCCGCCACCAGTCCGTGATCGCCCCGCTGGCGACGGGCCTGATCGCGGGCGTGGGCGCCCTGGGCTACCGCCTGGCGGCGCGGGCGCTGCTGGACCGGGTCGCCGACTGACGGGCGGGTCGGCAGAGGGGCCGGCTGGCTGACGGCCTGACCGGCGGGACACGCCACCCCAGCGGCACAACCGCTCGCGCAGCCGGGTTACGCAGGCAGGCAGGCCGGCCTCCTCACCGGCGGCTGACCTCGCAGTTCCGACGCGGCGTCCGCAAAGACCTCCACAGCCCACCGCTCCCCACGCGGGCCCCCGCCCCGGACGCGAACACCTGCACGCAGTCGCGCCACCCGCAGTCGCACAGCCCTCGCCCTCCGGCCAGGCGACCACGACGCTGGCACGATCGAGCGTGGCGGGCACAGCGGCAGTCCGGTCAGGAGCTAGTCCGCAGCCGTCCGCACGCCGGGCACCCGCAGGCCGCCCGCTCGTCGTGAAGCCGCTGGTTCCGCAGCCGCCCGCCGAGCGCGGTCGTTCGCCTCCACCAGCGCGAACCTGGTCGCCTCCACAGCGGCCCTGGTGGCGCCCAGGGCGTCGCGGCAGGACTCCGCACCCTGTCCTTCGGGCACGTCGCACCCATCCTCGGCGCCCCGCTGCTCCCACGCCTCGCACAGCAGCACGACTGCGGTCAGGCAGGACGTGGCGGCAGCGACCAGCGGATCACGCCCACCGCCCACCAGCGCCAACCGAGCGACGAGCCGCTCCACCTCGGCCTTGGCCAGCACAGACTCCAGCGCCCCTGCGGCCACGCCACGCCCTCCTCCACACTGAACCCGGCGCACGACCCACCACGCGGCAACGCCGCAGCAGCCTCACCCCACACAGCACCAACACCACGCGGCCCGACCCCAGGGCCCGACACCGCGCAGCGCTACGCCACACCGAGCAGCGCAGCGCCACACCACGCCAAGCAGCGCCGTGCCATACCACGCGCCGTGCCGAGCAGCGCCGTGCCACACCACGCCGCCGCGCCGGTGGCGTGCAGCGCCGCGCCGAGCAGCGCCGTGCGGCACCATGCCGTGCCATGCTGCACTGCGCCGTGCCACACCCACGCCGAACAGCACTGCGCCGTGCCACACACGCAGCGCAGCGCCACCCACACCGCGCCGCCCCGCCACCCCCAACCCCAACCCCACGCGCAAGCGCAAGCCCTAAGCGGGCCCCAGCGTGAAGTAGCGGTCGGTCCACAGGTCGAGGACCTCCTGCCGGAGGGCGTCGTCCACCTCGCCGTCCACCAGTTCGGCCACCGCGCTCTTCCCGTCCACCCGCGTCAGCAGCCCGTGCGCTCGCGCGGAGATCGCCTTGCGCGGGCCCTCCGCGTAGTCCAGGAAGACCTCGTGCTCCTCCACCCGACCACCACCGACCGGGAACCGCACCCGGCCCACCACCCTGGTCTCCGGGCGGAACCGGATCACCGCGTCGTCCAGCGCGCCCAGGAAGTCCGGGCGTCTGCGGACCACCGAGTCGCCGACCACCAGGTAGTCCAGCTCGGTGGTCAGGAAGCTGGTCAGCACGTCCTCGAAGGTCTGCACGATCGGCTCGGCGTGGTTGTTGAACGAGGTGTTCAGCAGCACCGGCGTGCCGGTCAGCTCGCCGAACCGCTCCACCAGCCGGTGGAACGCCGGGTTCGCCGTCGAGGTCACCACCTGCACGCGCGCGGTGCCGTCCACGTGGGTCACCGCGCCCAGCCCAGCCCGGTGCTCGGGCCGCACCGGCACCACGAACGACATGAACCCCAGCTCGGCCTCGACGTCCGGGATCTCGAAGTACTCGGCGGCGGCGTCGGGGGTGACCACGGGCGCGAACGGCCGGTAGCTCTCCCGCTTCTTCACCATCGCGTTGATCCTGGTCTGGTTCGCGGCGGGCCGGGGATCGGCGACGATGCTGCGGCTGCCCAGCGCGCGCGGCCCGAACTCCGACCTCCCGCGCGCCCACCCGAGCACCGCGCCGTCCGCGAGGAGCCGGGCCGAGGTGTCCACCAGGTCCTCCAGGTCCGCCGCCCGGTGCACCAGCTCGACGAACCCGTCCCAGCCCTTGAGCTTGAGCACGACGTCCCGCTCGTCCCCGAGCCCACCGCCGAGGTCGGCCCTGCGAAGCGCCACGCGGGGCACCCGCCCGGTGAGCCGGTGCTCCACCGCCAGGGCGGCCCCGGTCCCGGCGCCCGCGTCGTGCGACGCGGGGTGCACGAACACCCGGTCGAACAGCCCCGACCGCAGGATCACCCCGTTGAGGCTGGAGTTGTGCGCGACCCCGCCGCCGAAGCACAGCGCGCGCTCACCGGTCCGCTCGGCCCAGTGCCGGATCACGTGCAGCGCGATCCGCTCCACGGTCTCCTGCAGCGCGGCGGCGAAGTCCTTGTGGTCCCGGGTGAACTCCTCGCCCTTGCGGCGCGGCGCGAACCCGGTGTCGAGCATCGCGGGGAGGAAGGCGTTGGGCGTGACGACGTTGCCCAGCAGCTCGTACCCACCGCCCTCGCCCAGCGAGCACAGCGACTCGAACACCGACCGGTAGCGGGCCGGGTCGCCGTAGGGCGCCAGCCCCATCACCTTGTACTCGTCGCCGAAGCCGTAGCCGAGCAGCTGCGTGCCGAACAGGTACCAGAACCCCAGCGACTGGTGCACGGGGTACGAGGCCAGCGACTCGACCCCGCCGGGCCCGATCCGGTAGACGGTCCCGGACGCGTTCTCCCCCCGGCCGTCGAACACGACGGTCAGCGCCGACTCGAACCCGGAGTGCCCGAAGGAGGACATGGCGTGCGCCAGGTGGTGCGGCACGTAGTGCAGCTTCTCCGGCGGCAGGTCCCAGCCCAGCTCGCTGCGCAGCCGGTCGCGCACCAGGTCGCGCGAGTACCGCAGCGGCACGGCGGGGCTCTGGCAGTAGAGCTGGCCGAGTACCTTGTCCACGTGGTCCTCGGGGAAGTAGAACGCCACCGCGTCCACGTCCTCGGGCCCCAGCCCGGTCTCCTCGAAGCAGGCCCGCACGGCCGCGCTGGGGAACCGGGTGGTCTTCTTGATCCGGTTGTACCGCTCCTCCTCCACGGCGGCCAGCAGCTCGCCGTCGCGCGCCAGGCTCGCCGACGAGTCGTGGAAGAAGAACTCCAGCATCCCCGGCACCAGCTCCTCGGCGGCGGTCGAGAAGTTGCCGTTCAGGCCGAGCACGAGCATGGTCTCTGTCACCGGGCCAATCCGTGTGGGAAATCCGTGTGGGAGGGGACGAGCGGAGACCTGGTCGTGGGACTCCACTTCGGACGGTAGGGCACGCGGGCGCGGTTGGCAGTTGCCACTTCCACGGCTCGCGAACAAAGCGGTAATCCCTTGCGCCACAAGCGATTGACACCCCCACGAAGCCCTGGTTTCACTGCTGTCCGCACGTCCCCGGCACGAGGAGGCCCCCGTGAAGTACATGCTGCTCATCCACACCAGCGACGAGCGGTGGCAGACCCTGAGCCAGGCCGACAAGGAGGAGTTCCTGGCCGAGTACGCCGCGTTCACCGAGGAGATCGAGTCCACCGGCGAGCACTGCCACGGCTCCCCGCTGACCCACCGCAGGAACGCGGCGTCCGTGCGGGTGCGCGACGGCCGCGCCGCCGTGGAGCGCGGCCCGCTCACCGACGACGACCGCTACCTGGCCGGGTACTTCGTCGTGGACTGCGCCGACGAGGACCGCGCGCTGGAGATCGCCGCGCGCGTGCCCGACGCGAAGCTGAACGTGGTGGAGGTCAGGGCGCTCGCGGTCGTCTGACGCGCCCGCGGGGCTCAGCCCGCCGGGTCCGGGGCGGGCGAGAGCCTCGGCCGGTGGACCCGCCGCAGCAGCGGACGCTCCACCCACCGGTGCAGCAGCAGGCTGAGCCCCTGGGTGAGCGCGTACAGCGCCGCCACCAGCAGCAGCCCCTCCCCCCACCCGACCAGCCGGTCCCCCATCACGTGCTTGGCGACCGCGAGCAGCGGCCAGTGCAGCAGGTACGTCGCGTAGCTCATGTCCCCCGCGACCCGCACCCACCGCCGGGACAGCCAGGACCGCCGCCCCTCCAGGTCCCGCACGGCCATGACGGGCACGAGCAGCGCCAGCGGGACCGCCGCGATCGCGCTGCGCGCGTACACCTGCGGCAGCACCGGCAGCAGCGCCCACACCGCCGCCACCCCCAGCAGCGGCCACCACGCCCGCACCGGCCGCCACTGCCCGGTGGCCACGATCCTGGCGAGCACCACCCCCATCAGGAACTCCGGCAGCCGGGTCAGCGGGAAGAAGTTCACCAGCCACGCCTGCTCGAACGACAGCGGCGGCCACAGCGCCCACGGCGGCCCGTCCACCAGCGCCCCGATCACGCCCGGCAGCACCAGCACCACCGCGGCGAGCGCCCCGAAGCACGCCCACAACCGGTGGTCGGGCACCCGCAGCAGCGGCCGGGAGATCACCGGCAGCAGCAGGTAGAACACCACCTCGCAGGACACCGACCAGTTGATGCCGTTCACCGACAGCAGGTAGTCGGGCAGCGGCACGAGCGACTGGAGCAGCGACAGGTTGACCAGCGCGGGCCCCACCTCGGGCAGCGGCCCCAGCAGCGGCAGCGGGCCGAGCGCCGCCAGGAGCAGCAGCACCGCGGCCCACGTCAGCGCGTGGGTGGGCAGGATGCGCACGACCCTGCGCCGGAAGTAGGGGCCCACCCCCTCGCGCCACGGCTCCGACCACACCAGCACGAACCCGCTGAGCACGAAGAACAACGACAGCGCCGCGGGCCCGTAGGGCAGGAGGAACCCGAGCGAGTTGATGGAGTCGTCGGCGAAGAACCGGGCGGAGCCGAGCGCGTGGGCCACGAACACGAGCACGGCCAGCGGCGCGCGGACTCCGGTGAGGGAGGGAAGCCGAGGGGGGAGGACGGGACCGGGGGTCATTGCTGGGCTCCCTGTCTGTGGGGGATCAGCGCGCGTGCTGCCGGGGTTGCGGGAGCACCGGCGAGGGCTCGACCGGGCGGCACCCGCCCGACCTGAGCCCGTGGTGGACCAGCCGCAGCGCGTCGTGACCGGGCACGCGCTCCAACCAGTCGGCCGCTCGCCGGTGCTTCTCGGCGCGGGCGTGCTGGGGGATGGTCAGGTAGGCGACGTCGCGCACGAGCGGGCTGCGGAACGCGTAGGCGGTGGCGCGCTCGGCGTCCCGGTCCCGGCGCAGGACCTCGCGCCGCTCCAGGTGCTCCAGGGCGCGCGCCACGTCGGGCACGGCGCCGCCGCCGAGCGCGCGCACCCCCTCCTCGCACAGGTCCTCGCCGAGGACGGCCGCGTCGAGCAGCACCGCCTTGGCGTCGGCGGGCAGGCTGTCGATCCGGGCCGCCACGACCCTGCGCACCAGCGGCGGCAGCGGCGGCGACTGCCCGCCGCCCCCGGACGGCGGGCCCGCGTCGGCGAGCACCCTGGCGTACTCGACGGCGAACAGCGGGTTCCCGCCGATGTGGGCGATCACCTCGCGGTAGGCGGCGCGCGCCTCGTCGGTCGGGGCGGACGCGGGGCCGCGCCGGACGCACAGGGCGGTGAGCAGCCGCTCCACGTCCTGGTCGGCGAGCGGGTCGAGCGTGATCGTGCTGGCCTCGGCCTTGCCGCCGCCCCAGGCGGGGCGCCGGTCGAACAGCTCGGGGCGCGCGGTGACCACGACCAGCAGCGGGGACGACGTGGCCTCGGCGGTGAGGTGGTCCACGAAGTCCAGCAGCGCCTCGCCTGCCCAGTGCAGGTCCTCCAGGACCAGGACGAGCGGGTCGGCGCCGCCGAGGTCCTCCAGCACGTGCCGCCACGCCGCGAACGAGCCGTCCGGGAGCACGTCGGGCACGTCGAGCCCGAACAGGACGCGCAGCCTGGCCAGCAGCCGGTCCGCGCGCTCGCCCGCGCCACCGCTGCCGCGCGCGGCGGCGGCGAGCTTGGCGGCGACCAGCCCGACCGGGTCGGCGGGGCCGATGCCCATGCGCGGGGCGAGGGCGTCGGCGAGCGGGGCGAGGTCGCCCCCTCCGCCGAGGCGGGGGCAGCGGACCACGACGGTCGACGAGGTCTCGGCCACGCGCTGGAACTCGTCCACGAGCCTGCTCTTGCCGATGCCGGGCTCGCCGAGCACGGTCACCAGGTGCGTCCGGGACCGGCGGCCGACCTGCTCCAGCAGGCCGCGCAGCAGGGCCAGCTCGCGGTCCCGGTCCACCAGCGGCGGCGCGGCCGGGGTCCCGCCCGCGCCTTGCCTGGCCCCGGTGGCCCAGGACCCGCGCACCGGGTCGTGGGGGCCGTCGTAGCCGATGGCGCCCTCGCTGGCGCCCCTGGTCTCCTCGCACACCCTGACCTCGCCGGGCGAGACGTGCGCGAGCAGCCTCATGCAGCGGTCGAGCACGCCGCCGCCGACCTCGGGCGCGCGCCCAGGGTGGCGCCGCACCAGGGCGTGCCCGGTGGCGACGGCGGCGGTGACGCCGAGCGCGGCGGGTCCGGCGCCGCGCGGACCGTGGGCGAGCCGGTCGCGCACGGCGAGCGCGGCGCGCACCGCCCTGGTGGCGTCGTCCTCGCCGCTGCGGGTGGAGCCGAACAGGGCGACGATCAGCGACGCGGCCTTGGCGGTGACCACGCCGCCCGCGCGCTCGACCTCCTCGCGCACCGCGGCGGCGACGTCGCTCAGCGCGTCGTCCACCTCCTCGGGCGGGGCTGCGGCCACGTCGTGCTCGAACCGGGTGAGGACCATGAGGACGCTGACGTGCTTGAGCTCGGCGGTCGGCGCGGACGCCGGGGGAAGGGGCGCGAGGGCGACGGGGGCGGGCGTGACGGGGGCGGGCGCCGGGGGCGCCTGCCGCTGCGGGACGATCCCGACCGGGAGCGCGGCGACCGGGGGTGCGGCGACCGGGCCACCGCCCTCGGCCGCCCCGGACCGCGCGGCGGGCGCCGTCTCGCGCCGGGCCGGGAGCCGGTGCGGCACCTCCTGGTTGAGGATCGCCCGCTCCAGCTCGCGCAGCTCGCGGCCGGGGTCGAGCCCCAGCTCGTCCACCAGCCTGGCCCTGGTGCGCCGGTAGACGCCGAGCGCGTCGGCCTGCCTGCCGCAGTGGTAGAGCGCCCGCATGAGCTGGCCGCACAGCCGCTCGCGCAGCGGCTCGGCCTCGACCCACCGCTCCAGCTCGTAGATCATCTCGCCGTAGCGGCCGGACGCGAACTCCGCCTCGACGCAGTCCTCCAGCGCGGCCAGCCGGGTGTTGCGCACGGCCGCCAGCTCGGGCCAGTCGACGCCCTGCTCCACCAGGTCGGCCAGCAGCGGCCCGCGCCACAGGCCGATCGCGTCGCGCAGGGTGCGGGCGGCGCGCTGCCAGGAGCCCGCCGTGAGATCGGCGCGCCCGGCGTGGACGAGCCTGCGGAAGCGGCTCAGGTCCACGTCCTCCGGATCGACGCGCAGCAGGTAGCCGGGGGTGTGGGTGAGCAGGGCGGGCGCGCCGGGCGAGTCACCGGCGGCGGTCAGCACGCCGCGCAGGGCGGCGACCGCGTTCTGGAGCATCTTGCGCCCGGTGGGCGGCATGTCCTTCGGCCACAGCGCCTTGAGCAGGCTGCTGGTCGGCACCACGCTGTTCGGGTGCAGCAGCAGGTAGCCGAGGGCGGCGCGCTGCTTGGTGCCGCCGAGTGCCACCGGCCGGGACCGGTCGACGACTTCGAGCGGACCCAAGAGCTGAAAGCGCATCACTGGTCTCCAAGGCGCGTGGGTGCTCCGGGTCGCTTCCCGCCACTGCGCTGGGACGGTTCCGCTCTGGACCGTCGGGACGGTACCCCCGGCCGTCGCGCGCTCGGGAGATCGCAACGGCTTTTTCCCCCTACCGTATGTATCGGCACGCTCACCGTGCGCACTGGTGCGGAGACCTCAGCGCGTGCGACGGGCCAGGGTCATGCCGTCGGCGTGCGCGAGCAGCACGGCCTGGACCCGGTCGTCGGCGGCGATCCTGCGGTTGAGCTCCCGGACGCCCTCGGTGTCGGGGTCCACCGCGGCGGGGTCGGCGACCCGGCCGGAGAACAGGGTGTTGTCCACGACGACCAGCCCGCCGGGGCGCACCAGCTCGACGGCCAGCTCGTAGTAGCGGGGGTACCCGGCCTTGTCCGCGTCCACGAACACCAGGTCGACCCGGCCCGCGAGCTCGCCGGTCAGCCCGGCGAGGCTGTCGGCGGCGTCGCCGACGAGCACCTCGATCCGGTCCGCGACACCCGCGCGCTCCCAGTGCGGCCGGGCGATCGCGGGCCACTTGGGGCTCAGCTCGCAGGTGATCACCCGGCCGCCGTCGGGGAGGGCGGAGGCCAGGCACAGCGTGCTGTACCCGGTGAAGGTGCCGACCTCCACGACCAAGCGGGCCCCGGTGAGCGCGACCAGCAGGGCGAGGAAAGCGCCTTCCCCCGGTGGGACGGGGAGGACGCCGCCGCCGGGCAGCAGCGCGGTCTCGGCGCGCAGCTCGGCGAGCACCGCCGGTTCCGGCTGGGAGACCTCGCGCACGTAGTCGAGCAGCGCGGGTGTGACGACGACCTGCTCACCCACGGGTGGGCACCTCCAGCAGCGACAGGGCTTCGACGGTGACCACGCGCGGGGCGGGTCGGGGCGCGGGGAGCAGGTGCAGCCGCCGCACCGGGGTGCCGACGGCACGAGCCTCGGGGACCTGGGTGACGGGGACATCAGCGGCGCGGGACTCGGCCACGCGAGTCTCGGGAGCACCAGTTCCCGGGACGCCGGTTCCTGGAGCACCGCCCACGGGAGCACCGCCCACGGGAGCACCGGCTCCCGGGGATCCGGCCGCCGCGAGGTGTTCGGGACCGCCGCTCACCGCCGCCAGCTCGGCGCGGCAGGCGCAGTCGGCGTCGTCGTACCCGGCGAAGCGGTAGGCGATCTCCATCATCCGGTTGCGGTCGGTGCGCCGGAAGTCGGCCACCAGGTGCGCGCCCGCCTCCAGCGCCTGCCCGCACAGCCAGTCCAGCAGCACGCTGCCCACGCCGTAGGGCACCACGCGGCACGAGGTCGCCAGCAGCTTCAGGTGCCACGCGGCGGCGTGCCGCTCCAGCAGCACGATGCCGATCGCGCCGTGCGGCCCGAAGCGGTCGGTCAGGCCCGCCACCAGCACCTCGTGCGCCGGGTCGTCCAGCAGGGCGCGCAGCTCGCCGTGCGGGTAGTGCACGCCGGTGGCGTTCATCTGGCTGGTGCGCGCGGTCAGCTCCTCGACCCGGTGCAGGTCCTCGGGCCTCGCCCGGTCGATCCGCAGCACCAGTCCCAGCGAGCGCAGGAACTCCTCGTCGGGCCCGGTGAACGCGGCCTGCTCGGCGCCGCGCGCGAACCCGGCCCGGTAGAGGGCGCGGCGGTTGCGGGCGTCCTCGGTGACGACGGCGGGGCTGAACTCGGGCAGCGAGCACAGCTCCAGCACGCGCTCGGCCGGGTAGCAGCGCACCTCGGGCAGGTGGAAGGCGACCTCGGCGCGCTCGGCGGGCCGGTCGTCGACGAACGCGATGGCGCGGTGCGCGAAGCCGAGCCGGTCGGCGATGCGGGCGACGGCGGCGGACTTGACGCCCCAGCCGATCTCGGGCAGCACGAAGTACTCGGCCACGCCCAGCGCCTCCAGCGCGGCGAGGGCAGGCTCGGGGTCGTTGCGGCTGGCCACCGACTGGAGCACGCCGCGCGCGTCCAGCTCGACGATCGCGGCGCGGACCCGCTCGTCCAGCACGGGCGCGTCGCCCTCGGCCAGGGTGCCGCGCCAGAGCGTGTCGTCCAGGTCCCACACCAGGCACTTGACCAGGTCGCCGCCGGTCGCGCCGCCGCCAGCGCCATCACCAGTCACGGCGGCACCAGTCACCGCGGCACCAGTCACCGCGGCACCAGTCACCGCGGCACCAGTCACCGCGGCACCGGACCCACCCCTGCCTGCCGCACCGCCCCCACCCGCGCCCCCGCTCACGCCGTCGCCACCGCGTGCTCGGCCAGCACGAGCCTGCACAGCTCGTTGCTGCCCTCGATGATCTCCATGAGCTTGGCGTCCCGGTAGGCGCGCGCGACGGGGTGGCCGTCGTGGGCGCCCGCCGAGGCGAGCACCTGGACAGCGGTGGCGGCGGCGCGCGCCGCGTGCTGCGCGCTGACGTGCTTGGCGAGCACGGTCGCGGTGACCAGCTCGGCGGAGCCCTCGTCCCAGCGGCGGCTGGCGTGCTCGCACACCCTGGTGGAGACCTGCTCGGCGACCAGCAGGTCGGCGAGGTGGCCGGCGACGAGCTGGTGCTCGGCCAGCGGCACGCCGAACTGGCGGCGGGTGCGGGCGTGCTCGGCGGACGCGGCCAGGCAGGCGCGCAGGATGCCGACGCAGCCCCACGCCACGGACAGCCTGCCGTGCGCGAGGACCGTGGTGACCAGCAGCGCGGTGGAGACGCCGTCGCCGCCCAGCACCGAGGTGGCGGGCAGGCGCACGTCGTCCAGCTCGACGTCGGCGTGGCCGGCGGCCCGGCAGCCCATCGGGTTGGCGACGGGGGTGATCGTGACGCCGGGCGCGGTGGCGGGCACCAGCGCGACCGCCGCGCCGTCGCCGCGCCTGCCCGCCACGAGGAGCAGGTCGGCGTAGCGGGCGGCGGTGGTCCACACCTTGTGGCCGCGCACCAGGACCGTCCCCGGTTCGCCGGGGTCGTCCTCGACGGTGGTGGCCATGGCGGACAGGTCGCTGCCCGCACCGGGCTCGCTGAGCGCCACGGCGGCCAGCTCGCCCCCGGTGAGCCTGGGCAGCACGGCGGCGCGCTGCGCCTGGTCGCCGAGGCGGCGCACGGTCCAGGCAGCCATGCCCTGCGAGGTCTGGACGCTGCGCACCGAGCCGCACAGCGCGCCGGTGCGGGCGGTCAGCTCGCCGTTGTCCAGGCTGCCCAGGCCGAGGCCGCCGTGCCGCTCGGCGACCTCCCCGCACAGCGCGCCCGCCGCGCCGAGCTCGCGGAGCGCGGCCACCGGCAGCTCGCCCGCCAGGTCCCACTCCCCCGCCCGGTCGGCGACCACCCGCTCGACCAGCGCGGTCGCCTCGGCCACCCGGTCAGCCACCGGCGCCGCCCGCGCGGAGCCGGTCCACGAGCGCGGTCATGGCGCGCACCGTGCGGAAGTTGTCCAACCGCAGGTCGGGGCCCGCGATCTCGACGTCGAAGCACTGCTCCAGGTGCACGACCAGCTCCATCGCGAACAGCGACGACAGGCCGCCCTCGGCGAACAGGTCCCGCTCGGCGTCCCACTCGGCGCCGGTGCGGGCGCGCAGGAAGTCCAGCACCACGCCCTGGACGTCGTCGGTCCGCGACTCCGTGCCCGAGGTCATCGCCCCGTCCCCTCACGGCCGGGGTGGCCGTAGTCGTAGAAGCCCCGGCCGCTCTTGCGCCCGAGGTGCCCCGCGCCGACCTTGGCCAGCAGCAGGTCGCACGGCTCGCACCGCTCGTCCCCGGTGCGCAGGCGCAGCACGCGCAGCGAGTCGACGAGGTTGTCGATGCCGATCAGGTCGGCGGTGCGCAGCGGGCCCTCGCGGTGGCCGAGGCAGTCGCGCATGAGCGCGTCGACGGCGGCGGCGTCGGCGGTGCCCGACTCCACGACGCGCGCCGCGTCGTTGATCATCGGGTGCAGCAGGCGGCTGGTGACGAAGCCCGGCGCGTCGCCGACCTGGACCGGGGCGCGGCCCAGGCGCGCGAGCAGGGCGGTGAGCCCGGTGAACGCCGCGTCCGAGGTCAGCGGGCCGCGCGCCACCTCGACGGCGGGGATCAGGTAGGGCGGGTTCATGAAGTGCGCGCCCACGAGGTCGCCGGGCCTGGGCAGCGCGGGGGCCAGCTCGCCCATCGGGATGGACGAGGTGTTGGAGACCAGCGGGGTGCCCGGCGGGACGGTGGCGCAGACCCCGGTGAGCGCCTTGGCCTTGGTCTCGGCGTCCTCGGTGACGGCCTCGACCACGGCGACGACCTCGTGGGCGCCGCTCGGGTCGGTCGCGGTGCTCAGCTCGCCGAGCGGTCCGGTGGCGACGCCGAGCAGCTGGGCGGTCCGCAGGTGCGCGCGCACGTCGGCGCGGGCCGCGTCGAGCCGGTCGGCGTCCGGGTCCACCAGGAGCACGGGCAGGCCCCTGGAGAGCGCGAGCGCGGTGATGCCGCAGCCCATGACGCCCGCGCCCAGCACCAGCAGCGGGCGCTCCCCGGCCGGGCGGCCCGGCTCGCCGCGCGCCGCGCCGTCGGGTGACGCGCCGTCGGGTGACGGGTTGTCGGACGACGGGTTGTCGGACGACGGGCTGGCGAGCGCTCGGGTCGGTGGGTCGTCGGTGTCGCCGGGCACGGGGCCTCCGAGGGGCTGGAGCTGGGGACTGGGTCGGTTGTGGACAGTCGAGCACCGCGCGAGCCCTTCCCGCACTGGCCAGCTCCACCGGTCGCCCACACCCCGGCAACCGGCTCGCCGATGGGCGGTTCGTTACCCGGTGGTGGAACCGCGGATTGCCGCTGCCCGGCGGGCTTCCTACCGTGGGCCCCGGATCGTCACCGCCGCGCGGGGAACCGGCTTCGCGCCGCCCGACGGCCGGGGAGGTCGTGGCCTGATGCTCGACGCGATCGTGATGGGTGGTGGGCCCGCCGGGGCCGTCTGCGCCTCGGTGCTCGCCCGGCAGGGCCGCTCGGTGCTCGTGCTGGAGCGGCAGGAGTTCCCCCGCTTCCACATCGGCGAGTCGATGCTGCCGTACATGGTCGGCCTGCTGGAGCGGCACGGCCTGCTCGACGCGGTGCGGGAGCAGGGCTACGTCGTCAAGCGCGGCGGCGAGTTCATCGACCCGACGGGCACGAAGTTCTTCCGCGCCGGGGTGTTCCGCGCCGACTTCGCCAAGACCGGAGACGGCCGCCACCACGAGACGTTCCAGGTCGAGCGCTCGCACTTCGACCGGGTGAACCTGGACCAGGCGCGCGCGGCGGGCGCGACCGTGCGGGAGGGCGCGCAGGTCGTCGGGCTGCTGGAGGAGGGCGGCCGGGTGGTGGGCGTGCGCTACCGCGAGGGCGGGGTCGAGCGCGAGGAGCGGGCCCGGTACGTGGTGGACGCCACCGGCCGGGCAGGCGTGGTCGCCAACCGGTTCGGGCTGCGGCGGATGATCGAGGACCTGCGCATGGTGGCGGTGTTCCACCACCGCGACGGGCTGGACGAGGCGCACAACCCCGGCCACGAGGGCGACATCCAGGTCGGCAGTCACGCGGACGGGTGGATCTGGGCGATCCCGCTGTCGGCGGACCGGATCAGCGTGGGCACGGTGATGCACCGCGACCGGCTGCGCGGTCGCACCCCCGCCGAGGCGTTCGCCGAGCACGTCGAGCGGGTGCCCAGGATCAACCAGCGGCTCACCGGCACCACGGCGACCTCGGACTTCTGGGTGGAGACCGACTACAGCTACCACTCCGACCAGGTCACCGGCCCCGGCTGGGTGATGGTCGGGGACGCGGGCTGCTTCGGCGACCCCATGTTCTCCGGCGGGGTGCTGGTGGGCATGGCCACCGGCGCGGAGGCCGCCGAGGCGCTCGGGCGGGCGCTCGACTCGCCCGCCGACGAGGAGCAGGCGCTCACCGGCTACTCGAACTTCTTCAAGACCGGCTACGACACGTACGTGCGGCTGATCTTCTCCTTCTACGAGGGCGAGCTGCTGCCCGCGCTGGCCGAGGCGCACTCGGAGGCGGGGGACCTCTCCGAGGCGGACATGGAGATGTACGTGGTGCGGCTGCTGGGCGGCGACTTCTGGAGCGCGCGCAACCCGGTGGCGAACGCGCTGCGCGCGAACCCGGCGTGGTCGACGTTCTCGCCGTTCGAGCCGGTGCACCGCTGCCCGGTGTACCCGGAGCTGGACGTGGCGGAGCTGGGCGGCCTCGCGGGCGCGGTCGGCCGGTGAGCCGGGGCGGGGTGGTC
Source organism: Actinosynnema mirum DSM 43827 (assembly GCF_000023245.1). Classification (GTDB taxonomy): domain Bacteria; phylum Actinomycetota; class Actinomycetes; order Mycobacteriales; family Pseudonocardiaceae; genus Actinosynnema; species Actinosynnema mirum. The sequence continues at coordinate 3,689,700 of NC_013093.1, read as the reverse complement.
GAGCGGGCCCCGGTGCTGGTGGTCGGCGCGGGGCCGACCGGGCTGGCGCTGGCGTGCGGGGTGCGCTCGCTCGGGGTCGAGGCGCTGGTGGTCGACCGGGCGGACGGTCCCGCGACCACCTCGCGGGCGCTGGGCGTGCAGCCGCGCGGCGTGGAGGTGCTGCTGCGGCTGGGCGCGCTGGGCGACCTGCCGGGGCTGGTGATCCCGCTGCGCGAGGTGCGGATGCACAGCGACGGCAGGCTGGTGTCGGTGATGCCGATGGCACGCATGGCGCAGGCGTCGGGGCGCGCTCCGCTGCTGGTGTCCCAGGTGGAGGTGGAGGCGTCGCTGCGGGAGCGGCTGGCCGGGCTGGGCGGCGCGCCGGAGTGGGGCGTGGAGCTGCTGGACTGCGCGCAGGACGCCTCCGGGGTGACCGCGCTGCTGCGCGACGGCGGCGGCGAGCGGCGGGTGCGGGCGGACTGGGTGGTCGGGTGCGACGGCGCGCGCAGCCTGGTGCGGGAGCTGGCGGGCATCGGGTTCCCCGGCGAGCAGGTGGCCGAGCACTTCCTGATCGCCGACGTGCGCGCGGACTGGGCGGTCGACCGGGGCGTGATGGGCAGCTGGACGCGCGGGCGCGACATGGTCAGCGTGTGCCCGCTGCCCGGCGAGGACCGGTGGCGGCTCATGGGACCCGCGCCCGCCGGGACGGCCGGGCGGCTGCGCGACGACGAGGTGCGGGAGCTGGTGCTGCGCCAGCTCGCGCGCTGCACGCCGCACCCCGCCGACGCGATCACCAGGGTGGAGTGGCTGTCGTCGTTCCGGATCCACCGCAGGCTCGCCGAGGCGCACCGCCGGGGCAGACTGCTGCTGGCCGGGGACGCCGCCGCGATCCACCACCCGTTCGGCGGGCAGGGCATGAACACCGGGCTGGGCGACGCGGAGAACCTGGCGTGGAAGCTGGCGCTGGTCGCGCGCGGGCGGGCCGGGCAGGCGCTGCTGGACACCTACGCGGCCGAGCGCAGGCCCGTCGCGGAGGGGGTGCTCGCGGGGACCGGGGCGACCACCGGCCTGGTCGCGGCGGACAACCCGCTGGTGGCGCTGGTGCGGGACCGGGTGGTGATGCCGCTGCTGAACACCCGGCTCGCGCAGGGGTTCCTGTGGCGCAGGGCCTCCCAGCTGGGGGTCGGGTACCGGCGGGGGCCGCTGGCCGCTCCGGGCGCCCGGTGGGGATCGGGGCCCGTTCCCGGTGACCGGGTGCCCGACGTGGCGTGCCACGACGGGGGCGGGCGGACGACGCTGCACGCGGCGCTGCGCGGCCGGTGGGCGGTGCTGGCGCCGGACGGGCTGGGAGGGTCGACCGAGGAGGCGGTGCGGGGGCTGCTCGGCGCGGACGCCGTGGTGGGGCTGGCCCCGGTGGCGGGCGGGTTGGCGGAGGTGCTGCTGGTGCGGCCGGACGGGCACCTGGCGTGGCGCGGGCGGCCCGACCCCGAGGGGGTCGCGGCGTGGCTGGGGTCGGCGCTGAGCCTGGTCGGGGAAGGGGCGCTCCGATGAGCGCGCCGGAGCCCGTGCCGCCGGAGCCCGTGCCGCCGGAGCCCGTGCCGCTGGAGCCGGTGCCGCTGGAGCCCGTGCCGCTGGAGCCGGTGGAGATGCCCGACGAGAGCTGGACGTCGCTGGGCAACGCGGGGGCGCGGGCGCAGGAGTCCGCGCGGGCCGACCGGTTGTTCGACGACCCGCTGGCGCGGGCGTTCCTGGACGCGTCGGGGACGGGGAACCCGCTGCTGCCCGACCGGGGTGGCGGTGATCCAGGGCTGCTCGGGCAGATCGCGGACGTCATCGTGGTCAAGACGGTGTTCTTCGACGCGGTGCTGGCGCGGGCGGCGGCGGCCGGGGTGCGGCAGGTGGTGCTGCTGGCCGCCGGGTTGGACGCCCGCGCGTTCCGGCTGCCCTGGCCAGGGGGGACGGTGGTGTTCGAGGTGGACCTGCCGGACGTGCTGGGGTTCAAGGAGCGCGTGGTGCGGGAGGTCGGGGCGGAGCCCTCGTGCGACCGGCGGGTCGTCGCGGCGGACCTGCGCTCGGACTGGGTGGCCGCGCTGGTCGCCGCCGGGCTGGACCGGGAGGCCCCGGTGGCCTGGCTGGCGGAGGGCGCGCTGGGGCTGCTGGACGAGGCCGGGTGCGAGGCGCTGATGGCGGCGGTGCTCGGGGTGTCCGCGGCGGGGAGCCGGTTCGCGCTCGACCACACCCACGACGGGTGGAAGGCCGGGGAGGCGCTGGGCGGGTACCTGGAGGGGACCGGGGTCCGCCTGGACGACCTGGTGAAGGGTGGGCCGCAGGAGCCGGGCGGGGTGTGGTTGGCGCGGCACGGGTGGCGGGTGGACGAGTACGACGTCGTGGCGGAGGCCGCGCGGCACGGGCGGCCCGCGCCGACCCTGTTCCGTGCGCCGGAACGGCGGGCGAACGCGACGATCCTGTTCGAGGCCGAGCTGGGGTGAGCGGAGGCGGACGAGCGGGACCACGACCGGGTGAGACCTGGCCGAGCCGAGGTGGGGCCGGGTGAGCCCCACCCCACCTCGGTGGCGTGGCCCGTCTCAACCGGTGCAAACCCCGGTGCGGATCTCGGCGCTCACGCGCGCGTGCTCGGCCGGGTCCAGCAGGGTGGTCACCGTCTCGTGGCCGTCGCGGACCACGAGGTGCCGCTTGCCCACCAGTGCGCGGTGTCCGTCGTCGACCGCGCGGCACAGCAGGGTGGTTCCGGCGATCACCGCGCGGTCCAGGTAGCGGCGCAGTCTCGGGGTGAAGCCGTCCCAGTCGGACAGCGTCCTGGGGGTGGTGGCGAACTCGTAGAGCGGACGCCAGTCGGTGGTGCGGCTCCGGCGCAGCACGAGGTGCCTGCCGTCCCGCTCCACCACCCGGAACGCGCACCCGTGCTGGACCTGCTCGTCCGGGGCCAGCCTGATCGGGTCCAGGTAGGACGGTCCGGCGAAGCCCACGTCGGCCAGCAGCACCTCACCGTCCAGGTGCACGGCGGTGAACCGGTGCGCCAGGTCGGGGCTGAAGCCGCCCTCCTCGTCGGCCACGCCCGCCGACAGCACGGTCGTGGTGTAGCCGAGGTCGGTGAGCAGCCGGTGGAACAGCAGGTTCAGCTCGAAGCAGATGCCGCCCCGCCCGGCCGTGACGAGCCGGTCGAAGGTGGCGTCCACGTCCAGGTCGGCGAGGTTGTCGGGAACGGGGCCGCCCTGGGCGGCGGCAGCGGTGTTGTCGTAGTGCAGCGCCCGCAGGTGGGCGCGGTGCAGCGCGGTCAGCGCGGCCCGGTCGGGGCGGGTGGCCACGACGCCGAGCCGGGCCAGGTAGGTGTCGGTGTCGTACACGTCAGACCGTCCCGCTGGGGTGGGGCGCGCGCAGCGCGGCGCGCAGGTGGGCGGACAGGGCCCTCGGGGTCGGTTCCTCGTAGACGGCGGCGGCGGTGACGCGCACGCCGGTGCGCTCGGCGAGCAGGTTGCGCAGCTCGACGGCGGTGAGCGAGGTGAAACCGGTGTCCCAGAAGGGCTCGTCCGGGTCGACGGACTCGGGTCCCCGGTGGCCGAGGACGGTGGCGGTGGCGGTGCGCACGAGCGCCAGCAGCAGCTCCGGCAGCTCGTGGTCGGCGGCGTCGCGCACCCGGTCGACCGGGTCCCCGGCGACCTCGGCGCGGGCGCTCCTGCGCCGCACGGGCACAAGCTGGCGCAGCAGCGGCGGCACGTCCACGTCCTGCGGCGTCGCGGCCAGGCTCAGCGGCGCCAGCAGCGTGCGGCCGTCGGCGAGGGCGGCGTCGAACAGGGCGGTGGCCTCGGCGTCGTCCAGCGGGTGCAGCCCGGCGCGGGAGGCGTCGACCCCGGCGGCCATGCCGGAGCGCCACGGTCCCCAGGCCAGGGAGAGCGCGTGCAGACCCGCCGCCCGCCGCCGCAGGGCCAGGCCGTCCAGGAAGGCGTTCGCCGCCGCGTAGTTGGCCTGGCCGGGGGTGCCGAGCACGCCCGCCGCCGAGGAGAACAGCACGAACAGGGTCGTGGCCGGGTCGCGGGTCAGCTCGTCCAGGTGGGCGGCCACCAGCGCCTTGGGCGCCAGCACGGCGTCCAGCCGGGCGGGGGTGAGGGCGGACAGGACGCCGTCGTCCAGGACGCCCGCGGTGTGCACGACGCCGCCGGGGCGGTGCTCGGCGAGCAGCGCGGCGAGCGCGGCCCGGTCGGTGAGGTCGGCGGCGACCAGGTGGGCGCGCGCGCCGAGCCGTGCGAGGTCGGCGGCCAGTTCGGGCGCGCCGGGCGCGGTGGGGCCGCGCCTGCTGGCGAGCACGAGGGTCCGCACTCCCCCGGCGGCCAGGTGGCGGGCCAGGGTGGAGCCGAGCGCGCCCGTGCCGCCGGTGATCAGGACGGTGTCGGGGAGGGCGCGCACGCCGTCGTGGCGGGGCGCGGTGCGGCGCAGGCGCGGCACGCGGAGCGCCCCGTCGCGGACGACCACCTCGGGTTCCCGCGTGGTGGGCGGCGGTTCGGGGCCGTCGCCGTCCTGGACGAGAAGCAGGATCCGGCCGGGCTCCTCGGCCTGCGCGGACCGCACCAGGCCGCGCACGGCGCACTGCCACGGGTCGTCGGGGCGGTCGGTGCGCACGACCAGGCGGGGCGCGTCGCCCGCGGCGAAGCGCTGGAGCACGTCGAGCGCCTCGGCGGGCGTGGCCCCGCGCAGGTCAGCGGACAGGGCGGTGGACGGGCCGGTGGGCGCGGGGGTTGGGAGGGGGACTTCGACGACCTCGAACAGCGACCCCCGCGTGACGGCGCGCGGGGACGCCACCGCTCGGGTGACACCCCCGACCGACACGACCGGGTCGCCCGCGCCGTCGACCGCCAGGAGCGGCGAGGTCCCGCGCACCCGCAGCGCGGTCGCCCCGGTGGCGTGCAGGACGACGTCGGCGCAGCGGGCGGGGTGCGGCAGCAGCGCCTCCCAGAGCGCGGGGTGCAGGCCGAACCCGTCGGGCTCCGCGCCGTCGGGCAGCACGAGCTCCGCGCCTAGGGCCGGTCCGGTGGCGTCCGGGGTGGACCGCGCGCCGTTGGCCCCCGCAGCGAGGGCTCCGGAGTCGTGGGGCAGCCACGCGCCATTGGTTCCCCCCACCGGGGAATCAGCCCCGTGGGACGGCCACGGGCCGTCGTTCCTCGCCGCCGGGATGTCAGCCCCGTGGCCATCGGCCCCCGCCCCGAGGGCGCCAGCCTCGTGGGACTGCGGTTCCGGGTGGCCCGCCGGGGCGAGCACGCCCGTCGCGTGCCCGGTCCAGGCGGGCTCGTCGTCCGGTCGGGAGTGGACGGTCACCGCGCGGCGGCCGTCGGCGTCCGGGGCGGCCACGCGGACCCGGACGTGCCGGGGGCCCGCGTCGAGCGGCACCGGGGTGGCCAGGTGCAGCTCGGCCACCACCGGGCAGCCGACCTCGTCGCCCGCCCTGATCACCGGTTCCAGCAGCGCCGCCAGCGGGGTCGCACCCAGCCCGGCGCGGCCCGCGTGCCAGCGCGCGGACAGCAGGACCTCGTCGCCAGGCAGCACGTCCAGCGCGTCCACCAGCGGGTGGCCGGTCGCGGTGGCGCGGGGGGCGGCGTCGAGCCAGTAGCGGGTGCGCTGGAAGGGGTAGGTGGGCAGGTCGACGCGGCGCGCGCCCGCGCCCTCGAACGCGGGCCGCCAGTCGACGGCCGCGCCGCGCGCGTGCAGCACGGCCAGCGCGGTGAGCAGGGAGGCGACCTCGTCGTGGTCGGCGCGCAGGGTGGGGGTGGCGCGGGCCAGGACCTCGGCGGCGTGCGGGGTGAGCACGGCGTCGGGGCCCAGCTCCACGGCCATCGTGACACCGCTGTCCACGAGGGCGCGCAGGGCGTCGGCGAAGCGGACCGCGCCGCGCGCGTGGTCGGCCCAGTGGTCGTCGCCGACGCGGGTCAGCGGGCCGCCGGTGGTGGTGGAGATCAGGGGTGTGGTCGGGACCCCGGTGGCCAGGCCGCGCAGGGCGTCGAGCACCGGGTCGACGTGCGGCGAGTGGAACGCCCGGTCCACCGGGAGCCGCTTGCGCCGACCGCCGAGGCGGGCCGCGACGGCCACGACCGCCTCGGCGTCGCCGGAGAGCACGACCGCCTCCGGGCCGTTGACGGCGGCGACCGCGACGGGCAGGTCGCCGATCGCGTCCAGCGCCTCCTCCTCGGTGACCTCGACGGCGACCATCGCGCCCGGCCGCAGGTCGCGCATGAGCACGCCGCGCTCGGCGACCAGCGCGCACGCCGCGTCGAGCGGGAACGCGCCCGCGACGTGCGCGGCGGCGATCTCGCCGACCGAGTGCCCGGCCACCGCGTCCGGCGCGAGGCCGAACGCGCCCAGCTGGGCGGCCAGCGCGGTCTGCAGGGCGAACGCGGCGGCCTGCGCGTGCAGGGTGCCGTCCAGGCCGGGGCGCTCCCCCAGCGCGACGTCGCGCACCGGATGCCCGGCGCGGCCGTCGAGCGCGCGGTCGAGCTCGGCGCAGGTGGCGTCGAAGGCGTCGCGGAACGCGGGGAACCGGGCCCGCAGCGCGCGCCCGGTGCCCGGCCGGTAGCCGCCCTGGCCGGTGAACAGCCACGCCGTGCCGCCCGGAGCTGGGACGCCGGAGGCGACGACCTCGCCGTCCAGCAGCACGGCGCGGTGGCGCAGGGTGGCACGGGTGGTGACCAGGGACCAGCCCACGTCGACCGGGTCGTGCGGCAGCGCGGTGATCCGCTCGACCTGGGCGGCCAGCGCGCGCTCGTCGCGCGCGGACACCACCAGGGGCGCCAGCGGCGCGGGATCGGCGCCCGCCACGTCGGCGGCCCGCGCGGCGTCCGCCGGAACCACCGTGGAGCCCGGCCCACCGGGGTCCGCGGCGACACCCGTCTCCGGTTCGCGCGCGGCCGTCCCACCGGACTGCGCGGCTGCGGCCTGCGCGGCGTCCGTCGACGCCGCTGCCGGGTCGACCCCGCCGGGCTCCACCTCCGACTCGCGCGCGCCCGTCACACCAGAACCCGCCGCAGCGCCCACCGGCGGGGCCGCCCCATCGGCCTCCGAACCGCGTGCGCCCGCCGTGGCGAGGTCGGCAGCCCGCGCGCGCCCGTCGCGCGGAACCCCCGCAGGCGCGACCTCCACCACACCCCCGTCCACGTCCTCCGGCGCCTGCTCCAGCACGGCGTGCGCGTTGGTCCCGCTGATCCCGAACGACGACACCGCCGCGCGCCGGGGCCGCCCGGTCCGCGGCCACGGCCGCGCCCCCGTCGCCAGCTCCGCCGCGCCCGCGTCCCAGTCGACCTCGGCCGACGCGCGCCCGGCGTGCAGGGTCGCGGGCACGACCCCGTGCCGCAGCGCCAGCACCAGCTTGATCAGCCCGGTGACCCCGGCCGCGCCCTGGGTGTGCCCGAGGTTGGACTTCACCGAGCCCAGCAGCACCGGCTCGCCCCGCCCCTGCCCGTAGGTCGCCAGGAGCGCCTGCGCCTCGATCGGGTCGCCGAGCCGGGTGCCGGTGCCGTGCGCCTCCACCGCGTCCACCTCGGCCGGGGACAGCCCGGCGTCGGCGAGGGCCGCGCGGATCACCCGCTGCTGGGCCGGGCCGTTGGGCGCGGTCAGGCCGTTGGACGCGCCGTCGGAGTTGACCGCCGTGCCGCGCAGCACGGCCAGCACGGCGTGCCCGTTGCGCCGGGCGTCGGACAGCCGCTCCAGCAGCACGAGCCCGGCGCCCTCGCCGAACGCGGTGCCGTCGGCGTCGGCGGAGAACGCCTTGCAGCGCCCGTCCGCCGCGAGCCCGCCCTGGCGGTCGAAGTCGGCGAACAGGCCGGTGGTGGCCATGACCGTCACCCCGCCCGCCAGCGCGAGGGAGCACTCGCCCGAGCGCAGCGACCGCACCGCCAGGTGCACGGCCACCAGCGAGGACGAGCACGCGGTGTCGACGGTGAGCGCGGGCCCCTCCAGCCCGTAGGTGTAGGCGAGGCGGCCGGAGACGACGCTGCCGGAGTTGCCGGTGCTCAGGAACCCCTCGGCGTCCGGCGGGGCCCCCGCCGCGCGGCTGAGGTAGTCCTGGTTCATCACGCCCGCGAACACCCCGGTGTCGGTGCCGCGCAGCGAGGTCGGGTCGATCCCGGCGCGCTCGAACAGCTCCCACGAGGTCTCCAGGAGCAGCCGCTGCTGCGGGTCCATCGCCAGCGCCTCGCGCGGCCCGATGCCGAAGAACCCGGCGTCGAACGTGGTCGCACCGTCCAGGAACCCGCCCCGGTACGGGGTGGCCGGGTCCCAGCCCCGGTCGTCGGGCGGCCCGGTGGTGGCGTCCACGCCGTCGAGCAGCAGCCGCCACAGCCCCTCCGGCGAGGTGACCCCGCCGGGCAGCCTGCACCCGATCGAGACGATCGCGATCGGCTCGCCGGACGCGGCCTTGGCCGCGCGCTCCGGCCGGGGCGCGACCGGGGCGCCCATCCGCTCCACCAGGTGGTCGGCGAGCGCGGCCGGGGTGGGGTGGTCGAACACGAGCGTGGCGGGCAGCCGCACGCCGGTGGCGGCGGTGAGCCGGTTGCGCAGCTCCACGGCGGTGAGCGAGTCGAACCCGGCCTCCTTGAACGCCCGGTCCGCGTCGACCGGCTCCCCTGCCGGGTGGCCGAGCACCGAGGCGGCCTCGGCGCGGACCAGGGCGAGCAGGTCGGCGGGGGTGCGCGCGGGTCGGACGGCGGCGGCTGCGGGGCGGGTGGCGCGCACGACGTCGCGCAGGACCGGCGGGACCTGCCCGGTCGCCGACCCCGCCAGGCCCGCCGCGACGAACGCGGGTCCGGCGAGCGCGGCGTCGAACAGGGCAAGGCCCTCGGCCTCGGTCAGGGGGCGGACGCCGGACGCGGCCATGCGCTCCCGGTCGGTCCCGGACAGGGAGCCGGTGAGGCCGGTCGCCTCGGCCCACAGGCCCCAGGCGATCGAGGTGGCGGGCAGCCCGGCCGCGTGGCGCTCGCGGGCCAGCCCGTCCAGGTAGGCGTTGGCCGCCGCGTAGTTGCCCTGACCGGGCGCGCCGAGCACGCCGGAGGCCGAGGAGAACAGGGCGAACAGCGCGAGGTCGGAGGTCAGCTCGTGCAGGTGGGCGGCGGCGGTGGCCTTGGGGGCGAGCACCCGGCGCACGCGCTCCGGGGTGAGCGCGGTGATCGTGCCGTCGTCCAGGGCGGCGGCCAGGTGCACGACGCCGGTGAGCGGGTGCGCGGCGGGGACCGCGTCGAGCGCGGCGGCGAGGGCGGCGCGGTCGGCGACGTCGACGGCGCGGACCACCACGTGGGCGCCCGCGCCGGTCAGCTCCGCGACCAGGTCGGCCGCGCCGGGCGCGTCGGGGCCCCGGCGGCTGAGCAGCAGCAGGTGGCGGGCGCCGTGGGCGGTGACGAGGTGGCGGGCGACGGCCGCGCCGAGCACGCCGGTGCCGCCGGTGACCAGGACGGTGCCCTCGGGGGCCAGGGCCGGTGCGGCGGGGGCGGCGCCTGCGGGGGCGGCGCGGCGCAGCCTCGGCGCGGTGACCCGTCCGGCGCGCACGGCGAGCTGGGGCTCCGGTCCGGCGGCGAGCGCGGTGATCAGGTCGTCGGGGGCGGAGCCGTCGGTGTCCACCAGGACGATCCGGCCCGGTTCCTCGGCCTGGGCGGAGCGGACGAGGCCGTGCACGGCGGACGTCGCGGCGGTCGCGCCGTCCGGGCCCTCGCCGCCCCTGGTGACCACCAGCAGCACCGAGTCGGCGTGCCGGGGATCGGCGAGGAACCCCTGCACCACGGCGAGGACGGAGCACACCGCGTCCTCGGCGGAGGCCGCGGGGACGTCGTGGCGCAGCACCGGCCGGGGCGAAGTCGGGGTCGGGGTCGGGGCCTGGGCGGGCGCCTCGGTCCACACCACCTCGAACAGCGACCGCGGCGTCCGCGTGGCGGTCAGGTCGCCCGCCGGGCGCAGCACCAAAGACTCCACGGTGACCACGGGCCTGCCGTCGCCGTCGGACGCGGTCAGCGCCAGCTCGCCGGCCCGCGGGGTGGTCAGCCGCACGCGCAGCGCCCGCGCCCCGGTGGCGTGCAGCGCCACCCCGGTCCAGGTGAACGGCAGCAGCACCGGGACGCCCTCGGGCGCGGTGACGGCCGCCGCGTGCAGCGCCGCGTCCAGCAGCGCCGGGTGCACGCCGAACGCGCCCGGCTCGCCGGGCAGCACGACCTCGGCGAACACCTCGCCGTCGCGGGTCCAGCAGCGGCGCAGGCCCCGGAAGGCGGGCCCGTACCCGTAGCCGGTGGCGGCCTGGCGCTCGTAGAACCCGGTCAGGTCGACCTCGCGCGCGCCGGGCGGCGGCCACTCGACCGGCCCCCCGGCGGTCGTGGGCGTCGCGGCGGTGAGGTGCCCGCGCGCGTGCCTGGTCCACTCCCCGCCCGAGGCCGACCCCGAGTGCAGCTCGACCGGTCGACGGGCGGTGGCGTCCAGTGGCCCCACCCGCACCTGCAGCGGCGTGGTCTGCGGCCCGAGCGGCAGCGGCTGCTCCACGACCAGCTCGTCCAGCACCGGGAGCCCGACCTCGTCGCCCGCGCGGACCGCCAGCTCCACCCAGCCGGTGCCGGGCAGCAGCGCGGTCCCGGACACGGCGTGGTCGGCCAGCCACGGGTGGGCGCGCGTGGAGGCGCTGCCCGCGCAGACGACGCCGTCGCCGCCCGCGAGCGCGACGACGGTGTCGAGCAGCGGGTGGTTCGCGGCGCGCAGGCCGGGCTGGTCGGTGGCGGCGCGGCGGGCGTCCGGCCAGCAGCGCTGCCGGTGGAACGGGGTGGTGGGCAGGTCGACGCGCCGCCACCGGTCGCCGGACCCGGCGTTCCAGTCGACGGGGACGCCGCGCGCGTGCAGCTCGGCGGCCGAGAGCCGGAACCGGTGCAGCCCGCCTTGGTCGCGGCGCAGCGTGCCGGCGACGACCGCGCGCCCGTCGGCGCTGTCCTGCACCGCGCCGGTGAGCACGGGGTGCGCGCTGACCTCGACGAACGCCCGGTGGCCAGCGTCGAGCAGGGTCGTGGTGGCGGCGTGGAAGCCGACCGCGCCGCGCAGGTTCGCGAACCAGTACCCGGCGTCCAGCTCGGGGCCCTCCAGCCAGGCGCCGGTGGTGCTGGACAGGAACGGCACCCGCGCGCGCCGGGGCCGGACGGGGGCGAGCGCGGTGGCCAGGACCTCGCGCAGCACCTCCACGCCCGGCGAGTGCGAGGCGTAGTCGACCGGGACGCGCCGGGCCCGCACGCCGGACGCGGTGAGCGCGGCGAGCGCGGCCTCCACGTCCGCGACGGGACCGGACAGCACGACGGACTCCGGCCCGTTGACCGCCGCGACCGCGAGCCCGAACGACCCGACCTCGTGCGGCGGCAGGGCGACGGACAGCATCGCGCCGCGCCCGGACAGGTGCTCGGCCACGGCGCGGCTGCGCAGCGCCACGACCAGCGCGGCGTCCTCCAGGGTGAGCGCGCCCGCGACGCAGGCGGCGGCGATCTCGCCCTGGGAGTGCCCGAGGACGGCGTCCGGTTCGACGCCGTGCGCGCGCCACAGCTCCGCCAGCGACACGGCGACGGCGAACGCGGCGACCTGCACGGTCTCGACCCGGTCGAGGGGGCCGCCGGTGAGGGCGGCGCGCAGGTCGACGTCGGTGTGCGGGGCGAGCGCGGCGGCGCAGCGGTCGACCGAGTCGGCGAACACCGCGGACTCGGTCAGCAGCCGCGCGCCCATGCCGACCCAGGCGGCGCCCTGGCCGGGGAAGACGAACGCGGTCCTGCCGTCCACGTCGGCCACCCCGGTGACCAGGTCCGGGTGGGGTTCCCCCGCCGCGAGCGCGTCGAGCGCGGTCCGCGCCCCGGCGCGGTCCTCGGCGACGACCACGGCGCGGTGGGCGAGCCGGGCGCGGCCGTCCGCGAGGGAACCGGCGACGTCGGCGAGCGCGACCGGGCCGTCCAGGAGCGCGCCGACGCGACCGGCGAGCGCGCGCAGGGCGGGTTCGGCGCGGGCGGACAGCGGCAGCGGCAGCGCGCGGTCGTCCCTGGGCGGGACCTCGGGCGCGGGGACGCCCTCCAGGACGACGTGGGCGTTGGTGCCGCTGACGCCGAACGCGGACACGGCGGCGCGCCGGGGTCGCCCCCGGTCGGGCCACGGGACGTGCTCGGTGGCCAGGGCGGCGTTGCCGGCGCTCCAGTCGACCTGGCCGCTGGGCCGGTCGACGTGCAGGGTGCGCGGGACCTCGCCGCGCCGCAGCGCCTCCACGACCTTGATCAGCCCGGCCGCGCCCGCCGCGCCCTGGGTGTGCCCGAGGTTGGACTTGACCGAGCCGAGCAGCACCGGTTCGGCCCGGTCCTGCCCGTAGGTGGCCAGGATCGCCTGCGCCTCGATCGGGTCGCCCAGCCGGGTCCCAGTGCCGTGCGCCTCCACGAGGTCCACGTCGGACGGCCGCAGGCCGGCGAACTCCAGCGCGGAGCGGATCACCCGCTGCTGGGCGACGCCGTTCGGCGCGGTCAGCCCGTTGGAGGCGCCGTCGGAGTTGACGGCGCTGCCGCGCAGCACCGCCAGCACCGGGTGCCCGGCGCGCTCGGCGTCGGACAGCCTCTCCAGCAGCACCAGGCCGACGCCCTCGGACCAGGCGGTGCCGTCGGCGGCGTCGGCGAACGACTTGCAGCGCCCGTCCGGCGCGAGCCCGCGCTGGCGGGAGAACTCGGGGAACGCGCCGGGCAGCGACATGACCGTGACGCCGCCCGCGAGCGCGAGCGAGCACTCGCCCGAGCGCAGCGCCTGCGCGGCCAGGTGCAGGCCGACCAGCGAGGAGGAGCAGCCGGTGTCCAGGGTGACGGCCGGTCCGTGCAGGCCGAGCACGTAGGCGACCCGGCCGGAGATGACGCTGGGGGCGATGCCGGTGCCCAGGTGGCCCTCCATGCCCTCGGGCACGGGGTGCAGGCGGGTGGCGAAGTCGTAGTAGACGACCCCGGTGAACACGCCGGTCCGGCTGCCGCGCAACGAGGTCGGGTCGATCCCGGCGCGCTCGACGACCTCCCAGGCGGTCTCCAGCAGGACGCGCTGCTGCGGGTCCATCGCCAGCGCCTCGCGGGGGCTGATGCCGAAGAAGGCCGCGTCGAACTCGGTGGCCTCGCGCAGGAACCCGCCCTCGCGGACGTAGGAGCGGCCCTGCGCCTCGGGGTCGCCGTCGAACAGGGCGTCGAGGTCCCAGCCCCGGTCGGTGGGGAACCCGGAGATGACGTCGCCGCCGCGCGCCACCAGGTCCCACAGGTCCTCGGGCGAGGCGACGCCGCCGGGGAACCGGCAGGCGGTGGCCACGACCGCGATCGGCTCGCGGTTCGCGGCCTCCAGGGCGCGCAGGCGCTGCTGGACCCGCTCGTTCTCGGCCAGCGCGCGCTTGAGGTAGTCGCGCAGCTTCTTCTCGTCGGACACGTGTCCCTCTCAGGCGCCGGTCGGGCCGAGCCTGCTGTCGGCCAGGCGGAACAGCTCGTCGTCGCTGATGTGGTCGAGGTCGAACCCGTCGGGTCCGCCGGGGTCGCCGGTCAGCTCGTCCCAGCGGCCCAGCACCTCGCGCAGGCGCGCGGTGACCCGCTCGCGCAGCGCGTCGTCGCCCGCGGCGGCGGGCAGGGCGGCGGCGAGGGCGTCTAGGCCGCGCAGCGCGGCCGTGGGGTCCTGGATGTCCGGGGCCGCGTCCGGGGCCCAGCTGTCCTTGGTGGCGGCGAGGTGCTCGGCCAGGTGCGCGGCGAGCGCGCGCGGGGTGGGGTGGTCGAAGACGGCGGTGGGCGTGAGCCTCGCGCCGGTCGCGGCCGAGGCGCGGTTGCGCAGCTCGACGGCGGCCAGCGAGTCCACACCCAGGTCGCGGAAGGCCACGTCGGCGGGCACCGACTCGGGCCCTGGGTGGCCGAGCGCGGCGGCGGCGTGCGCGCGCACCAGGTCGGTGAGCCTGCGCAGCCGCTCGGGCGCGGGCAGCGCGGCCAGCTCGCCCGCGAGCCCCCGGTCGGGCTCGTCGGCGGCGGCGACCGGTTCGGGGCGGGCCTCGGGCAGGTCGGCGAGCAGGGGGCTGCGGCGCAGGGCGGTGAACCGGGCGGCGAACGCCTCCCAGCGCACGTCGGTGACGACGGTGGTGGTCTCGTCGCGGGCGACGGCGTCGAGCAGCGCGGACACCGCCAGGTCCGGGGGCATCAGGCGCAGGCCCGCCTGGGCGAGCTGGGCGGCGATGTCCGGGGTGGCGCTGGACATGCCGCCGCCGTCCCAGGCGCCCCAGGCGACGGAGGTGGCGACGCGGCCGTGCGCGCGGCGGCGCTGGGCGAGGGCGTCGAGGCGGGCGTTGGCGGCGGCGTAGGCGCACTGGCCGCCGCTGCCCCACACGCCCGCGTTGGAGGAGAACAGGACGAACGCGTCGAGCGGGCGCCCGCCCAGCAGCTCGTCCAGGTGCTCGGCGCCGAGCGCCTTGGCGGCCTGGACGCGCGCGAGCTCCTCGGGGGTGGTGTCGGCGACGGGGGTCTGGGCGTTGGCGCCCGCCGCGTGCACGACGGCGGTGACCTGGTCGCCCGCGCGTTCCAGGTCGGCCAGCAGGGCGGCGAGCGCGGCGCGGTCGGCGACGTCGCAGGCGGCGGTGGTGACGCGGGAGCCCAGCGCCTCCAGGTCGGCGGCGAGCGCGGGCGCGCCGGGGGCGCTCGGGCCCCGGCGGCTGGTGAGGACGAGGTGGTCGGCGCCGAGGGCGGCGAGGCGGCGGGCCACGTGCGCGGCGACGCCGCCGGTGCCGCCGGTGACCAGGACCGTGCCGCGCGGGGTCCACGGGGCGGCCGGGGCCTGCGGTTCGGCGCGCACGAGCCTGCGCGCGAACACGCCCTCCGCGCGGATGGCGACCTGGTCCTCGCCGCCGTCGTCGACGCCGGGTCCGGCGAGGACGGCGGCGAGCCTGCGGCGCTGGCGCGGGTCGGCGGGGTCGGCGAGGTCGACCAGCCCGCCCCAGCGGCCGGGGTGCTCCAGCGCGACGACCCGGCCCAGGCCCCAGGTGGCGGCCTGGGCGGGGTCCGGCGGGCCGTCGTGCGGGGAGATCGCGACGGCCCCGGTGGTGGCGCACCACAGCGGCGCGGTGACGCCCGCGTCGCCGAGCGCCTGGACCAGGGCGAGCACGTCGGCGCCCGGCGTGGCCAGGACGCCCGCGACGGCGGCGTGCGGGCGGAGCAGGTCGGCGAGTGCGGCGCGGTCGGCGAGTGCGGCGCGGTCGGGGTCGAGCGCGACGCCGGGCAGCAGGTCGGGGTGCGGCCCGACGACGAGCCAGTCGCCGCGCGGGTCGGCCTCGGGCGGCTCGGGCAGGGTGCGCCAGGTGATCCGGTAGCGCCAGGAGTCGAGCAGGGCCCGCTCGCTCCTGCGCTCGTGCCAGGCGGTCAGCGCGGGCAGGACGGCGCGCAGCGCGGCGCGCTGGTCGGGCTCGGTGAGCTCCAGCTCGGCGCACAGGCCGTCGGCGTCGCGCGCCGCCGCCCACAGCGGGTCGTCGCCGCCCGCCGGGGTGGCGGCGGGTTCGGCCTCCTGGAGCCAGTGGTGGGCGCGCTGGAACGGGTAGGTGGGCAGGTCGGCGCGGTGGGCGTCCAGGCCGTCGAAGACCGGGGCCCAGTCGACGGGCACGCCGCGCACGTGCAGCGCGGCGGCGGAGCGCAGGAACCGGTCGAGGCCGCCGTCGCCGCGGCGCAGCGTGCCGGTGACGACGGCGGTCCGCTCGCCCAGGACGTCCTGGATCGCGGCGGTGAGCACCGGGTGCGCCCCGACCTCCACGAACACCGCGCAGTCCGCCCCGGCGAGCTCGGTGACCGCGTCGGCGAAGCGGACGGGCTCGCGCAGGTTGGCGAACCAGTAGTCCGCGTCCAGCTCCGCGCCGTCCAGCCACTTGCCCGTGACGGTGGACAGCATCGGGACCGTCGCGGGTCGGGGCGTGATCGGGGCGAGGTCGGCCAGCAGGCGCCCGCGCAGCACGTCCACGGCGGGCGAGTGCGAGGCGTAGTCCACCGGCAGCCTGCGCGCGCCCTCCACCCGCGCCACGAGCGGGTCGACGTCGCCGGAGACGACCACCGAACCGGGGCCGTTGACCGCCGCCACGGACACCCCCGTGCCGGTGATGAGCTCCTCGACCTCCGCGCGCGGCAGCGGGATCGACGCCATGCCGCCGCCCTCCAGCCCGGCACCGCCCACCCCGACGGCGATGGCCCGGCTGCGCAGCACGACCACCCGCGCCGCGTCCTCCAGCGAGAGCGCCCCGGCCACGCAGGCCGCCGCGATCTCGCCCTGCGAGTGGCCCACGACGACGTCCGGGGCCACGCCGAACGAGCGCCACAGGTCGGCCAGCGCCACCATCACCACGAACGACACCGGCTGCACCACGTCCACCCGGCCGAGGTCGCCGCCGCGCAGCACGTCCACCACCCGGAAGTCCACCAGCCGCTCCACGGCCGCCGCGCAGCGCGCCACGGCCGCCGCGAACACCGGCGACTCGTCCAGCAGCCGGGCCCCCATGCCCACCCACTGGCCGCCCTGTCCGGGGAACACGAGCACCGTGCGGCCCGACACGTCCGCCCGGCCGGTCACCGCGGCGGCCGAGGGCTGGTCGGCTGCCAGCGCCTGGAGCCCGGCGGTGAACCCGGCCCGGTCGGCGGCGACCACCACGGCGCGGTCGACCAGCCGGGCGCGGCCGGTGAGCAGCGACCAGCACACGTCCACCGGCTCCCCCGGCAGCTCGACCAGGTCGGCCGCCGCCGCGCGCAGCGCCGCGCCCCCGCGCGCGGACAGCAGCAGCGGCAGCGCGCCCGCCGGACGCCGCTCCCCCGGCCCGGTCGGCGCGTCGCCCTCCTCCACGACCAGGTGCGCGTTGGTCCCGCTCATGCCGAACGCGGACACCGCCGCGCGCCGGGACCGCTCCCCGCGCGGCCACGGCGCGGGCTCGGTCAGCACCCGCAGCGCGCCGGAGCCCCAGTCGACCTCGGGGGTGAGCCGGTCGGCGTGCAGGGTGCGCGGCGCCACGCCGTGGCGCAGCGCCTGCACGACCTTGACCAGCCCCAGCACCCCGGCCGCGCCCTGGGCGTGCCCGATGTTGGACTTGAGCGAGCCGAGCAGCAGCGGCCTGCCCCCTGGCCTGGCGCGCCCGTAGGTGGCCTGGAGCGCCGCCACCTCGATCGGGTCGCCGAGGCGGGTGCCGGTGCCGTGCGCCTCCAGCAGGTCCACGTCGGACGGCCGCAGCCCCGCGTCCTCCAGCGCCGCCTCGATGACGCGCTGCTGCGCGGCCCCGTTCGGCGCGGTCAGCCCGTTGGACGCGCCGTCGGAGTTGACCGCGCTGCCCCGGACCACCGCCAGCACCGGCCGCCCGGCGCGGCGCGCGTCCGAGAGCCGCTCCAGCAGCACCACGCCGACGCCCTCGCCCCACGCCGTGCCGTCGGCGTCGGCGGAGAACGCCTTGCAGCGGCCGTCCGGGGACAGTCCGCGCTGCCGGGCGAACTCCACGAACACGTCCGACAGGGGCATGACCGTCGCGCCGCCCGCCAGCGCCATCGCGCACTCGCCGCGCCGCAGCGACTGCGCGGCCAGGTGGATCGCGACCAGCGACGACGAGCAGGCGGTGTCCACGGTGATCGCGGGCCCGTGCAGGCCGAGCGCGTAGGCGACCCGGCCGGAGGCGACGCTGCCGGAGCTGCCGATGGCCAGGTGGCCCTCGAACTCCTCGGCGACGCGCCGCCGGTTGCCGTAGTTCTGGTAGACCACGCCGGAGAAGACGCCGGTGCCGGTGCCGCGCAGCGACAGCGGGTCGATGCCCGCGCGCTCGACCGCCTCCCAGGAGGTCTCCAGGAGCATCCGGTGCTGCGGGTCGATCGTGACGGCCTCGCGCGGGCCGATGCCGAAGAACCCGGCGTCGAACTCGGCGGCGTCGTGCAGGAACCCGCCCTCGCGGGTGTAGCAGGTGCCCGGCCGGGTCGGGTCGGGGTCGTAGAGCCCGGCCAGGTCCCAGCCGCGGTCGGTGGGGAACCCGGTGATCGCGTCGACGCCGCCGTCCACCAGTTCCCACAGCGCTTCCGGGGTGCGGACGCCGCCGGGGGCGCGGCAGGCCAGGCCGGTGATCGCGATCGGCTCGTGGCCCGCCGACTCCAGGTCGGCGAGCTTGCGCCGCGTCTCGTGCAGGTCGGCGGTGACCCACCGGAGGTAGTCGACCAGCTTCTCGTGGGTCCCGTCGGTCATGGGTGCGCGCGTCTCCAAGGCTCGGGCGGGGCAGGCGGGGCAGGCGGGGTCGTCGGGCAGCGGTTCGTCAGGCGGCGGGTCGGCGGGCGGTGGGTCGTCAGGCGGCGGGTCGTCGGGCGGCGGGTCGGCGGGTGGGTGGGCAGCAGGTGGTCAGGCGGGGGTGGTCAGGTCGGCGTGCAGGGTGGTGGGCAGGTCGGTGCGGTGGGTGACGCGCAGCTTGCGGAACACCCTGGTCAGGTGCTGCTCGACGGTGCTCGGGGTGACGAACAGCTTCTCGGCGATCTGCCGGTTGGTGAGGCCGGTGACGGCCAGCGCGGCGACCTTGCGCTCGGAGCCGGTGAGGCCGCTGGTGTCGTGCGCGACGGGGTCGGCCGCGTCCGGTTCCAGGCGCGCGCACAGCGGTCGCGCGCCGCACGCCCTGGCCAGGTGCCAGGCCCTGCGCAGCACGGCGCGGGCGCGGCGGTGGTCGCCGAGGGCGTGGTGCGCCGCGCCGAGGCAGGCGAGGGTGGCGGCCAGCTCGTAGCGGTCGCCGCAGCGCTCCAGGGCGTCGGCGGCCTCGGCGAGCAGGTGCGGGCGGCGGGTCGGCGGGCTGAGCGAGGCGAGCGCGCGCAGCGCCAGCGCCCTGGGGCGGCCCGCGTCGGCGCCGGTCGTGGCGAGCTGGTCGAACACCAGCCGCCGGGCTCGGTCGTGGTTGCCCAGGCGGGTCCACGCCTCGGCGGCCCCGGTGCGCCACGGCGCGAGGCCCGGCAGGTCGAGGCTCCAGGAGCGCAGGAGGTCGCCGCACGCCAGGAAGTCGGCGAGCGCCGCGTGGTCCCGCCCGGACGCGAGGTGGTGGTGGCCGCGCGCGTGCAGGTAGTGCGGGGCGGCGGGGCCGTCGAAGAGGGCGTCCGGCACGGGCGCGGTGACGTGCCGCCCGGCCTCCCGCCGCCGCCCGCGCAGGGTGTCGGCGAGGATCAGCGAGCCCAGCGGCAGCCCGACGCCCGCGCCCCAGCCGTGCGCGGGGACGGCGTCGAGCGCGGCGCGGGCGTGCCCGGCTGCGCCCGCGAGGTCGCCGAGCCGCAGCGCGATCACCGAGGCGGCGGCGGCGAAGGAGGCGACCCAGGTGGGCGCGCGCCGGGAGCGCGCCTCGTCGAGCAGCCGCGCGCAGGCCCGGTCGGCCTCGACGGCGCGGTCGGCGCGCACCAGGGCGAGCAGCGCGAGCAGCGCGGGTTCCTCGGACCAGGGGGAGGTGTGGCTGAGCTGGGCGTGGCGCAGGTAGTGCGCGGCCTCGGCGGCGGCTCGGCGCTGGTCCCCGAGGACGAACCCGCCGACCAGGCTGGCGGCCTCGCGCAACCATGGGTCGACGCGGCTCGGGGGCGGGGTGGTGGGGTTGAGGGCCGCGGGGTGGGGGGTGCCGCGCTGGTGGGCAGCGGTGTGAGAAGCGGAGGTGTGCGGGGCGTTGGCGTGGAGGGCGCCGGGGTGGAGAGCGTTGGGGGGGAGGGCGCTGCCGTGGCGGGCAGCGCTGTGGGAGAAGGCGGTGTGGGAGAAGGCGGTGCGGGAGAAGGCGGTGCGGCGGGAGGCGGCGAGTGGCGGGCAGGCGAGGGAGAGCCAGGTCTCCAGGTCGGGCAGCTCGGCGGCGTGCTCGCGGGCGCGCAGCGCGGCGAGCACCCGCCCGGCGGCGGCGGTGCGCCCGTGCCAGACGAGCTGGCGCACCAGCGCGGCGGCGTCACGGGGGGCGAGCGCGGCGGGGTCGGCGGCGAGGGCGTCGGCGAGCGGGTCGAGGTGGCACAGCGCGGCAGCCGGGTTGAGCTGCCAGCGCGCGCGGGCGAGGCGGGCGGTGAGCGCGGGCCCGACGACGGCTGCGGGCTCGGACAGGGCCGTGGGCTCGGGAGAGGTGCGGCGGTCGGCGGGCGCGGCCGTCCGGTCCGCGCACCCGCACCGGCGGGCGGCGACGGCCGGGTCCGGGACTCCGCGCGGGTGGACGCCCCGCGGTGGGTCTGCCTCGTCCCGGCGGTGGGCGGCGGCGAGCCGGTCGACGGCGGTGGGCACGTCGTCGGCGGCGAGCGCGTGGTCGGCGGCGGCGACGAGCACGTCGACGGCCCAGGCAGGCGCAGGCAGGCCGGCGGTGACGAGGTGGTCGGCGACGGAGGCGGGCGACTCACCGCGCTCGTGCAACGTCCGCGCGGCGCGCAGGTGCAGCTCGGCGCGCCGGGCGGCGGGCAGCACGTCCAGCACAGCGGCGGGATCGGCCCGGTCGAGCCCGGCTCCCACGAGGCGGGCGCGGGCGTCGGCGACGGAGGCGGGAGCACGGCCGAGCAGGTCGGCGACCAGGTCGACGGGTGCGGCGGGACCCGAGGGCGCGCGGAGTCGGGCACCACCGGGAACGACGTGGTCCGCAGCCATCCGGCCGGACGCGGAGGTCCCGTCCCCACCGGCGGGATCACCCCCCACCCCAGACGCCGGGCCGAGCAGGAGCGGCTCCGCGCCACCCGGCGAGGCACCGGTCCGACCGGGCGCGAGAGGCACCACTCCCCCCTGCCGGACGCCCGCCGCGCCAGAGGCGAGCGATCGCGCCCCGCCGTCGGGAAGCGCCCCGCCGGGAGGCGCGGTGTCTGGGCACACCACGCCGGGGCGCGCAGCAGCGGGAAGGGCCCCGTGAGGAAGCGCGGCACCAGGAAGCAGCCCGCCGGGAAGCGCGGCGGTGGGCCCGGCGGGGAGCACGGCGGCGGGCCCGGCGGGAAGCGCGGCGGCGGGCCCGGCGGGGAGCACGGCGAGCACGGCGGAGGCGTGCGCGACAGCGGCCACCTCGGCGCCGCAGCGGTCGAGCACCCCGGCGAGGGCGGCCCGGTAAGCGGCCCCCGGTCCCGCCTCCCCCGCCGCGAGGTCGCGGGCGAGCCCGCGCACCAGCGCGGGGTTCCCCCCGGTCACCGGCCACGGGGTCCCGTCGAGCAGCGCGGCGGTGGTCTCCGCCCGCAGCGGCGGGAGGTCGAGCACGAGCGCGCCCGGCGTGCGCGCCACGGCGCCCAGCGGGTCGTCGTCGGGCAGGCGTGGCAGGTCGGTGAGCGCGAGCACGGCGGGCGCGCGTCTGGCCCACGCCGCCAGGTCGAGCAGCGCGCCCACGTCGGCCCCCCCGGCGTCGTCCACGGCCACCAGCAGGGCGCCCCCGCCATCAGCGACCTCCGCCGCGACCTCAGCCACCTCGGGCAGCGCGTCCGCCTCGACCACCAGGCACCGGAACCCCGCCGCCTCGGCCAGCGCGACCAGGCGCCCCAGCAGCGCGGTCTTCCCGTGCCCAGGCGCGCCCCTGAGCAGCACCGCGCCCCCGCACCCGCCCGCCGCGCCCTCCAGCAGGGCGGCCAGCGCCTCGCACTGCCCGTCGCGGTCCACCAGCCGCATCCCTCGCCTCCCCCGCGTCCGCCCCGCCGACCTTCAGGCATGTCAACAGCCCTGTCAGTCGTCTTGTCCACGCCCCGACCACCGCGCCCCCACTGGCCGCCCACCCGCACCACGAACCCCCTGCCGCGCGGGCGTCCCAGGTCGGACACTCCTGAACGCGACCCCCACCCGCTCCAGGAGGCGATCCCCGTGACGTTGATCGACGACGAGCGCACCGCGCACCGGCACGACGAGGGCGCCGCGGCCTTCCAAGCGCTCGCGACCGCCGCCGCGGGCTGGGGCGCGCTGCGCGCCGCCGTGGAACTCGGCCTGCCCGACCTGCTCCCGGACGCCCCCACCTCCGTCCCCGACCTGGCGGCGCTGGCGGGCGCCGCGCCGACGCGGCTCGCGCAGCTGGTCGCGGTGCTCGCCGACGTGGGCGTGCTCGCGCTGGACGAGCGCGCCCACGTCCGCCACACGCCGCTGTCCCGCGCCCTGCGCTCGACGGACGGCCTGCCGCTCACCCGCCTGCTCACGGCGGGCTGGGCGGACGAGGCGTGGCGCGGGCTCGCGGAGGGCGTGCGCGCCGACGTCTCCCCGCTGGAGCTGGTGCACGGCCGCCCGCTGTTCGCCCTCCTCGCCGCCGACCCGGCCGCCGCCGAGGTGTTCCACGAGGCGGTGGCCACCGGCCCCGGCGACCCGTTCGACGAGGCGATCCGCTCCGCGCTCGACCTGACCGGGGCCGCGCGGGTGGCCGACGTCGGCGGCGGGCGGGGCAGGCTGCTCGCCGCGCTGCTGCGCGAGCACCCAGGGCTCTCGGGCGTGCTGTTCGACCTGCCCGAGGCGGTCCGGGACGCGGTTCCCGAGCTGCGCGACGACGACCGGGTGGAGATCCGGGCGGGCGACCTGTTCGCGGACCGGGTCGGCGCGGCGGACGTCTACGTGCTGCGCACGGTCCTGCACGTGCTGGACGACGCGCAGGCGGTGCGGGCGCTGGCCAACGTCCGCGCCGACGCGCCCGCGCACGCCAGGGTCGTGGTCGTGGAAGCGCTTTCCGACGACGAGGCCCACCGGACCTACGCGGCGCACAGCAGCCTGCGGCTGTTCGTGCTGTGCGGCGGGCGGGAGCGCTCGACGGCGGAGTTCGCCGAGCTGTTCGACCGGGCCGGGCTGGAGCTGCGCTCGGTCACCCCGACCGGGACGCCGTACCACCTGCTGGAGGGCGCCCCACGCCTGAGCCCGCGCACGGACGGGTGATCGTCAGCTCTCGCCAGGCCGCAGTGATGCGGCTCTGCTTGACTCGGTCCGCGCTGGCCGCCACACCACCCGGCCCGTTCGCCGGACCCGTTCGCGGGATCCGCCGTCCAGGGTGGTCGGGCGCCCCGACCGGCCGCACGACAGCCGCAGGGCGCGGAGCACGAGCCCGGTGGTCGGCGTGGTCCACGCCCCGGTGGCGGGACCCGCGTTCCGAGCGACGTCGAGCGAGAGCAGGACATCAGAGTGAACACCACCCCGAAGATCAACCGTGCGGGCGCAGCCCGGCGCACCCTCGTGGCGGCGGCGGGCCTGGCGCTCGCGCTGGCCGGACCGCTGGCCGCCTCGGGCACGGCCTTCGCGGACCAGGACCCCGAGGAGAGCAGGTCGACGACGGTCACCATCGCGGACGCGGGCACCGAGAACTGCCTGACCGCGCTGGACGAGCACGCCGCCGTGCTGCCGTGCGACGGCGAGGCGAACCAGGAGTGGGAGCTGGCGGAGGTCGACGGCAACGCCGTGACGCTGGAGGCGGTCGCCTTCGAGGGCAGGTGCCTGGCCAGCGAGGACGTCTGGTACGTCGCGCTCCAGGACTGCGAGGGCGGGGCCAGCGAGACGTGGGCGCTGTACGACCACGGCAAGGAGTCCGTGTCGGGCCTGGCCGAGGTGACCGGTGACGTCGCGTTCGTGAGCCCGACGCAGTTCCCGCTGACCAACCAGTTCGGCCTGGCGATGGTCGGGACCGGCAAGCCCGCCAAGGCGCTGTGGACGGTGACCGAGGTCGAGGAGACCGAGGAGTCCGAGGACACCGCCCAGGGCTGATCCACGGGAGGAGGGGGTCTGCGGCACGCGTGCCGCAGACCCCCTTCCCCGGTCAGATCCCCGGTCAGACCCAAGAGTCCACAGTGGACAATCGCGAACTACCGAACCCCCCCGAGCGCAGACGCTTCCCGCCCGGACCGCCGGGCGATCAGCGTCAGCAGCGGCCCGGTCGCCGCCGTCGTCACCAGAGCCATCACGACCAGGACGGTGAACAGGTGACCGTCCAGCACCCCCAGCTCCAGCCCCACGCCGAGCACCACCAGCTCGGTGAGCCCCCTGGCGTTCATCAGCACGCCGACCTCGGCCGCGTCGCGCGCGGGCAGCCCCGCGAGCAGACCGCCGCCCGCCGCGCCGACCAGCTTGCCTACGCACGCGGCGACGAGCACCAGCAGCGCCTCCCCCGCGCCGGACCAGCCGAGGCCGCCGACGTCCACGGACAGCCCGGCCACGACGAAGAACACCGGCAGCAGCAGGGAGCTGAGCCCCCCGACCCGGTCCACCAGGGTCGGCGCGGCCTCCCGGAGCGCGTCCTTGGGCACGACCGCCCCGAACAGGAACGCCCCGAACACCGCGTGCAGGCCGATGGCCGTGGTGGCGAGCGCGAACAGCAGCAGCCCCTGGACGACGACCGCGAACAGCACCGCGTCCGCGCGCGGCGAGCCGCCCACCGCCCGTGCCGCCCACCCCACCAGCGGCCGGACGAGGAGCACCGCCACCAGCACCAGCGCCGCCGTCCAGGCCAGCGTGGCCACCGCCGACCACGGGCCGCGCGCGGTCACGATCCCGGCGACGACGGCGAGCGCGCACCACGCCACCACGTCGTTCACCGCCGCGCTCGCCAGCGCGACCACCCCGGACCGGGTGCGCTGCATCCGCCGCTCGGCCAGGATCCGCGCCAGCACGGGGAAAGCGGTGATCGACAGGGCGGCGGCGGTGAACAGCGCGAGCGCGTCACCGCCCCGCGGCCACAGCAGCGCCGCGACGCCCAGCCCGAGGCAGAACGGCAGCACGACCGAGCCCGCCGACACCGCGCCGACCACCCGTCCCGCGCCGCGCAGCTCCGCGACGTCCAGCTCGCAGCCGACCAGGAACATGAACAGCACCAGGCCGAGCTGGGCGGCGAACGCGAGCGGCGGGCGCGCCTCGGGCGGGAACAGCAGCGCGACCGGGTCGCCGGGCAGCAGGCCGAGCAGGCTGGGGCCGAGCGCGATCCCGGCCGCTACCTCCCCCACCACCGAGGGCTGCCCCAGCCGCCTGGCCAGCGCGCCGAGCAGGGCGCCGAGCGCGAGGACGACCGCGAGGTCGAGGAACAGCAGCGCGACGAGCGAGTCCCCCGCCGGGGCCGCCACCGACGCGCTCAGCCCCTCGCCCCCGCCTGGAGCTCCCACAGCGAGGCGTAGCGCCCGCCGGAGGCCACCAGGCCCTCGTGCGCGCCCTGCTCGACGACGCCGCCCCGCTCCAGCACGTAGATGTGGTCCGCGTTGCGGACGGTGGAGAGCCGGTGCGCGATCACGATCAGGGTGCGGCCCCGCGCGAACGTCGCCAGCGCGCGCTGGATCGCCGCCTCGGTCTCGTTGTCCACCGCCGACGTGGCCTCGTCCAGGACCACCACGGGCGGGTTCTTCAGCACGGTCCTGGCGAGCGCGATCCGCTGCCGCTGCCCACCGGACAGCGACGCGCCGTGCTCGCCGACCACCGTGTCGTAGCCCAGGGGCAGCGACTCGACGAACGAGTGGGCCTCGGCCGTGCGGGCGGCCTCGCGGACCTGCTCGTCGGTGGCGGAGAACGTGCCGTAGCGGATGTTGTCCGCGATCGTGCCGTCGAACAGGAACGGGTCCTGGGAGACGAACCCGACGCAGGCGCGCAGGTCGGGCAGGCGCAGGCCGCGCACGTCCCGCCCGTCGAGCAGCACCCTGCCGGAGTCCGCGTCCTGGAAGCGCATCAGCAGCTTGGCGACGGTGGTCTTGCCCGAGCCGGTCGCGCCGACGATGCCGGTGACCTTGCCCGCCGCCGCGCGCAGCGACAGCCGGTCCAGCACGCGCGGGCGCCCCTCGTAGGAGAAGGACACGCGGTCGAGCGCGATCGCGCCCGAGACCCGCTCGCGGGCCAGCGCGCGGCCACCGGTGGTCTCGGTGGGCAGGGACATCAGGTGCTCGACCCGGTCGTGCGCGGCGAGGGTGCGCTGGTACTGGTCGACGATCGGGCCCAGCCGGGTCAGCCGCATGACCATCTGCTGCGGCAGGCCGATCAGCGGGCTGAACCGCTCGAACGGGAGCGAGCCGTCGAGCACCTTCAGCCCGCCCACGAGCAGGGTGCCCGCCATGGAGCAGGTGGTCCAGGCGCGGATGCCCTCGCCGAACCGGACGGTGTGCTGCTGGGTGCGCGTGGCCGCGTCGGCGCCCGCCAGCTCCAGCAGGTCGACCAGCTCGGCCTCGTGGTCCTCGGCGCAGGCGCTCTTGACCGTGGCGGCGGCCTCCAGGTTGGCGGAGATCCTGCTGCGCAGCAGGGCGGCCTGCTCGCCCGCGTCGGCGTAGTCGGCGGCTGAGCGGTCGCGCTGGCGCAGGGACAGGACCGCGACGAACGGCAGGGGCAGGAACGCGATCCAGGCGATGCCGGGCGCGAGCACCAGGAACGACGGGACGAGGATCAGCGCGCTGGTGGCGAGCTGGACCGCCTCGCCTGCCGGGCCGGAGAAGAACGCGCCGAGCTGGTCGACGTCGTCGGCGAGCACGCCCGCGACGCGGGTGGGCCGCTCGCGCTGGATGTGCCGCATCTCCAGGCGCTGGGCGTGGCGGTGCAGGCGGGCGCGCTGGTCGCGCCGGACGCCCTGGCCGAGCGCGCGCCAGCGGGCGCCCGCGGCGGCGGACAGCACGACGACCACCCCGCAGGTCGCGGCGGCCCCTGCGGCGAGCGCGAGCAGCTGGGAGGGGGCGCTCGTGACGCCGAGCGCGGTCAGCGGGGCGTACTCGCCCTTGATCAGCACCAGCAGGATCCAGCCGAGGAACAGCCCGAGGCCGAGCTCGGCGAGCTGGCAGGCCACCGTCAGCGCGGCGGCGGCGGCGAGCGCCGACCGGTGCCTGCCGAGGACGCGCGCCAGCGGGTGCGCGGAGAGCCGGGCGCCCGCCGCGGTGCGGCGCAGGGGCCGCAGGAGGGCGCGCCAGGCGTGGCGCAGGACGGCGGACGAGACGCCGGTGACCACGGCGACCAGGGCGAGCGGTCGGCGCAGGACGGCGCTCACGGGTCGGAGCGCGACCGAGCCGCCTGACGTGCCGCCGGGCGTGCTCGCGGCGGTGGCCGGTGGGCTCGTCGTGGTGCTGCCCTCGACGACCAGCGGGGCGGTGGCCGCGGCGGTGACCGCGTCCCGCAGGGCGGCGCCGACCTCGGCGACGCCGAGCGCCCGGTCGTGCAGCACCAGCACCCGGCCGGTCGAGGGGCTGGCCTGCGCCCCGGTGATGCCGGGCAGGCGGAGCAGCGCGGCTTCGAGGGCGCGCGCGGCGCGCGGGTTCCCGCGCACGCGCGGGACGTCCCAGCGCTGGCGGCCGGGGACGACCGAGCGCACCCGGAACCCGGTGAGCCTGGTGGTCGGGGCGGCGTCGAGGAGCTGGGTCATGGCGGGGCCTTCTCTCCGGGCGGGGGCTCGGGGGTCGCGGGGGTCAGCGCGCTCCGGCGTCCGGCCCGGTCCCGGCGGGCGCGCCCTGCGCGGGCGCCCCCACGTCGGCGGTGAGCCGGGCGGCGGCCAGTTCGGCGGTCACCTCGGCGGTGATGTCCTGGAGCTCCTCGCCGACGGCGTGCGCGGCGCGGCGTGCCCCGGCGACGATCCCGGCCGAGGTCCTGACGACGCCGCGGGCGAGCGGCTTGGCGACCCTCCTGGCCACGGGGACGGTCAGGAGACCGAGCAGGAGAGGAGCGACGAAGGGCATGGTGCTCCCCGATCCTTCAGGCGGTGGACGCGCGAAGACGATCAGCGCTTGGGCAGCACGCTAGTGGAGTGGGCGGGCGCTCCCGCCCGATCGACCGGGGGTTCACACTTTCCGGTGGACGGTGCCTGCGGGCGTGGGGCGGCGGTCGCGCCGCTGCGAACGGTGGCCGCGCAGCGCGGCGCCAGGACCTGGTCCGGTGGGTGCCCGCGGCGGTCACCCGAGCAGGCGGGACCTCCCGCGCACGGCCGGGCTCAGCGGTCCTGCGGCGCGTCCGCGTGGAGGTCGGCGGCGTCCCAGGCGGCCTGGATCATGCGGAAGACCTCGTCCACGGCGGCCTCGGGGTCACGGGCCTCGCGGGCGAGGACGTGGGCGTCGACGGCGAAGCGGGCGATCGCCCGGCAGGCCGTGGTGCGCGGCGGCAGGCCGAGGTCGGCGGCGATGGCGGTCGCGAGGGAGGCGGCGTGGCGGGCGCACATGGCCTCGTTGTAGGCGCGCAGGTCCGGTGAGGACCCGATCAGCTCCCCCAGCTCGGCCGCCCCGTCGGTGGTGCAGTGCCGCACGATCGCGTGAACCTCGTGGCGCAGGGCGGGGACGAGGTCGCCCTGCCCGCGCTCGGCGACGGCCCGGACCAGGCGGTGCTCGAAGTCGGCGTCGCGCTCGAAGACCAGGGCCTCCTTGCTGTCGAAGTGCGCGAAGACCGTGGTGACGGCGACGTCGGCCTCGGCCGCGACGTCGCGGATGCCGACCGCGTCGTAGCCGCGCTCCAGGAACAGGCGCAGGGCGGTGTCGGCGATCTTCTGACGGGTCGCGGCCTTCTTGCGCTCGCGACGGCCCGGTGGCGCGGTCACGGCGGGATGCTATCAGGTGCGAAATCGTAGCTGTTCCAAAACCCTAACTGTTAGGGCTATTGTCGAGGGCATGAAGAAGATCAGCTACAGCGAGCACGGCGGTCCGGACGTGCTGCGGTTGGTGGACGCCGACGAGCCGAGCGCCGGGGCCGGGCAGGTGCGGATCGTGGTGCGGGCGGCGGGGGTGAACCCGTTCGACTGGCGGGTGCGCGAGGGCCAGTTCCCGGTGCCGCTGCCCGCCGGGACCGGGCTGGACGCGGCCGGGGTGGTGGACCAGGTCGGCGCGGGGGTCGACGGGGTCGCGGTCGGCGACCGGGTGTTCGGCGAGGGGATCGAGACCTGCGCGGAGTTCGCGGTGCTGACGGCGTGGGCCCACCTCCCCGAGGGGCTCTCGTTCGAGGAGGCCGCCGGGTACCCGTCGGTGGTGGAGACGGCGCTGCGGGTGCTGCGCGAGGTCGGCGTGCGGGAGGGGCAGTCGCTGCTGGTCAGCGGGGCGTCCGGGGGCGTCGGGTCGGCGGTGCTCCAGATCGCGCGCGACCGGGGCGTGCGGGTGGTCGGGACCGCGAGCGAGGCGAACCAGGACTACCTGCGCGACCTCGGCGCGACCGCCACGACCTACGGGCCGGGGTGGGTCGAGCGGGTGCGGGCGCTGGGTCCGGTGGACGCGGCGCTCGACCTGGCCGGGTCGGGCGTGCTCCCCGACCTGGTCGCGCTGACCGGCGACCCGCGGAAGGTGATCACCATCGCCGACCGGGCCGCCGCCGAGCACGGCGTCCGGTTCTCCGGCGCGGCCCACGACGTGCCCGCCGCGCTGGCCGAGGCGGTCGACCTGATCACGAGGGGCGCGCTGCGCATCCCGGTCGAACGCGCCTACCCGCTCGCCGAGACCGCGCGGGCCCACGCCGACAGCCAGGCCGGGCACGCACGGGGGCGGCGGGTGATCGTGATCTGAGCCGGGCCGCGCAGGCGGGCGGGCCGGGGGCGCGCGGACGACGGGCGATCCTGGCCTGGACCCGCCCACCGACGGCCGAGCAGGACACGCACGGGTGACGGGCAATCACGAACCGGGCCCGCTCGCCGACGGGCGTGCCGGGCACGCGCGGTCTGCGAGTGTCGCGATCCGATCCGAGAGCACGCACCGACGACCGGGCCGGACACGCGCGGTCTGCAGGTGTCACGGTCCGATCCGAGAGCGCACACCGACGACCGGGCCGGACACGCGCGGTCTGCGAGTGTCGCGATCCGATCCGAGAGCACGCACCGACGACCGGGCCGGACACGCGCGGTCTGCAGGTGTCACGGTCCGATCCGAGAGCACGCACCGACGACCGGCCCGGACACGCGCAGCGGGCGGGCCGTCCCGGTTCACCGGTGCCGGGGCACCCGGCGGTGCAGCGGGCGGGCCTGCGTGGGCACGAGGGCGTGCGGGGACGGGGCGGGGTCGCGGTCCAGGCGGTGCCGGGTGGGCGGGTCGGACGGCTCGGGGCGGAGCGCCGCGCCGGTCATGCCCGCCGCGCCCGCCGCGCCCGCGGAGAACGAGCGCGACCCGTCGACGTCACCGGGCCGCCCGCGCCTGGGGCGGGGACGTTGAGGGCGCGAACGCTGGGCGCGCTCACGACGCTGCCCGGTGAGCTGGGCGGGCACGTCGTCCCGCCCCGGTGGGCGTCGTCGCGCCTCGGCGGCCAGGACCACGACCCCGCCCACGACGAGCAGCAGCGGCACCCCGAGAGCCGCGCGGCCGAGGACCCCGCGCAGCAGCACCGACGACACCCCGCTGGCCACCCCGAGCCGCACGAACGGGTGGCGTGCGCCCTCGGTCGGGGCGTAGACCCCGGACGTTGCCGTCACCGCGTCCCGCAGCGCGGCCCCGATCTCGGTGACGCCCAGCGACCGGCGGTGCAGCACCAGCACCCGACCGGTGACCGGGTTCGCCCGGACGTGGGTGATGCCGGACCGCCTCAGCAGCGCGGTCTCCAGGGCGAACGCGGCGCGGGGGTTCGCGCGCACGTGCGGGACCTGCCAGCGCTGGCGGCCGGGGACGACCGAGCGGACCCGGACCCCCGTGCGGGTGGTGGGCATGGCGCTCCCCGATTCCCCGAGCGGTGGACGCGCGGACGAGCGCATCGCCTGCGCCCCAACGCTAGTGCAGCGGGCGGGAACCCTCCCCCGGAGCGCCGGGGGTTCACGCTTTCCGGCGAGCCGCAGCCGTCACGGACCGGGCGCGACCCGGCCCCGCCCGGCGAACCGCTGGGCCCCGAACGCGACCAGCGCGCTGCAGGCCGCCGCGCCGAGGAACGCCAGCACGGACCCGATCACGAACAGCCCGTCGTCGGAGATGATCGCCGCCGAGACGGTGAACCCGAGGGTGAACCCGACCGTCGTGCCCGCCGCCGCGAACGACGGCCGCACCCCGCGCAGCACCACGGCCCCGACGAGCACCAGCAGCAGGCACACCGCGCACCCGACGCCCTGCCACACCTGGTACGGCCCGGTGCGGTCGAGCCCGTCGGGCGACAGGTCGTACTCGGTGTCCCAGCCGAACCAGGCGAACCAGCTCAGCGCGGACAGGACCGCGACCGCCAGCGCGCCCACGAGTTGGGAGCGGTTCCGGCCTCGATCCGGGTTAGTCGTCACGATCTTGACGCTACCCCGGTTCTCGCGGCGGGGGTCACGGAAGCAGTCCACCGCAACAACAACCCCATC
Source organism: Actinosynnema mirum DSM 43827 (assembly GCF_000023245.1). Classification (GTDB taxonomy): domain Bacteria; phylum Actinomycetota; class Actinomycetes; order Mycobacteriales; family Pseudonocardiaceae; genus Actinosynnema; species Actinosynnema mirum. The sequence goes on along the minus strand of NC_013093.1, from coordinate 3,658,595 downwards.
ACGGTCCCCGGCGGGCAGGTCCGGCGTGGACGTCGGCCCACCCCCTGTCCGGCACGCCGCGTGGGCACACCGCGGCGCCACCGCTTCCCCAGCCAGGCCGAGCTGTGCCGCGTGGTCGCCGAGGGGCACGTCAGCGGCGGGCTCGCGGACCTGGGCACCGCGGACGCCGGGCGCGACCCGGTCGAGCGCCTGCACGAGTGCCTGGTGCAGTTCCCGGCGCCCGCCGACCAGCCGGACCAGCGGCTGTCCCTGGAGGGCTGTTCGAGCCGCACCGCACCGCGCTCGCCCCGGACGCGCTCGCCTCGGACGCGCTGGCGCTGGTCAACGGCCTGCACCTGACGACGCTCATCGACCCGGAGCGCTTCGACCGCGCCTCGGCGGCGCGCTCGCTGCTCTGGTTCGCGCGCGGCGCGATCACCGGCTAGCGGCGCCGGGCGGTCCACGGCGTCAGCGCCGCTCCTCCCGGCCGCCCACCGGCCGGTCCACGTCCGAGCGCGGCGGCGGCACCCGCCCGCCGGCGCCCTCCACCAGCTCCTTGGCCCGCTGCAGCGCGGCCCTGAGCTCGGCGCGGGAGACCCGGCCGTCGACCGGCCGGGCCAGCAGCTCGATGCCGTCCCCGCGCGCGGTGGGCCGGTTGCGGATCTCCACCCGGTCGCCCAGGGCGCCCAGCGGGCCGGGCCAGGTGGCGGGCACCCGGTCGCACTCCACGATCACCACCAGCCACCGCTCGCCGCGCGCCCGGTGCCCGCGCCAGGCGAGCGCGACCACCACCCCGGCCAGCAGCACCGCCACGGCCCTCATCCGCCGCCTCCTCCCGGTGGTCACCCCAGCGGGTAGCCGGCGCTCCGCGCGTCAACCGCCCGGCCGGGGTTTTCCACGCGCACGGCTCACACCGGGTCGTGCCCGTCGGGGTCGGTCTTGAGCCTGCCGCTCTTGGGCGGGTGCATCAGCGGGGTGTCCTGGGCGTGGACGGGCAGGTCCTCCTGGCGGATGCGGATGGTCGCGGAGGGCGTGGAGGTCTCCACCCTGCGCACCGGCGCGTCCGGGGAGTCGAGCAGCTGGGCGGCCCTGGGGGCGAACTCGGCGTCGGTCAGCACGTCGTAGCTGTCCGCGCGCATCCGCACCACGGGCGTGCCACCGGGCCCCCGGACGATGTGCGCGACCAGCCCGATCACCCCCGCCAGCAGCCCGCCGCACAACGCGCCGTAGCCGATGAGCAGCGGCGTGGACACGACCGGGTCGACCCAGCCGAACGCGCTGAAGAACCAGCCCAGCGGCGCGCCGATCAGCGCGCCGAACCCGGCGGCCGTCGACGCGACGCTCAGCGAGCCGGGACCGGCCGCGACCTGCTCGAAGCTGTGCAGCCCCCGGCCGACGATCGTGGCCCGGTCGACCGGGAAGTGCCGGTCCGACAGCAGCTCGACGGCGCGCTCGGCCTCGGCGTACCGGTCGTAGGTGCCCACCGCGGTCTGCGGCCGGTCGGGGTCGGTCGGCTGGTGCTGCGCTCTGCTCACAGCGGTCAACTCCTCGCTCGTTCCGGTGGCGCTCCCTCAACGCCCCAGGATGCCCGACCGGCGCGCCCGCGAACCGCAAGCAATCACACACCGCTGGCACCGGCCCAACCGGTGGGCGGCGGGTCAGAAGTGCGCCAGCACCGCCTCGCGGGACACCTCGGCCAGCGTCGCGGGCGACCAGCGCGGGGCGCGGTCCTTGTCGACGATCTGCGCGCGGATGCCCTCCACCAGGTCGTGGTCGCGCAGGCAGGCCGAGGACACCCGGAGGTCCTGGGCGAGCACCGCGTCCAGGTCGGGCAGCTCGCGGGCTCGGCGCAGCGCCTCCAGGGCGACCTTGAGGGCGGTCGGCGACTTGGTGGTGATCAGCGCGGCGGTGTCGGCGTGTCCCCCGGCCTCCAGCCGGGCGAGCACCTCCTCCACGGTGTCGGCGGCGAAGCAGTGGTCGACCCAGGGGGCGCGCTCGGCCAGCGCGGACGGTCCGGGATCGGCGGTGTGCCTGGCCACGACGGCCTCGACGCCCACGCCCAGGTGCGCGCCGAACTCCAGGTCGTCCACCAGCGCGGGCAGTGCGGCGGAGGGCACGAAGTGGTCGGCGAGGCCGCAGTGCAGGACGTCGGCGGCGGACAGGTGCGCGGCGGTGAGCGCGGCGCAGGTCCCCAGCTCGCCGGGCGCGCGGGAGAGCAGGTAGGCGCCGCCGACGTCGGGGGCCAGGCCGATGCCGACCTCGGGCATGGCCAGCCTGGTGCGCTCGGTGACCACCCGCACCGAGCCGTGCGCGGACACCCCGACCCCGCCGCCCATGACGACGCCGTCCATGAGCGCGACGTAGGGCTTGGGGAACGCGCCGATGGCGGCGTTCATGCGGTACTCGTCGGTCCAGAACCCGATCGACTCGCTGCCGCCCGCGCGGGCGTCGTCGTGCACGGAGCGGATGTGGCCGCCCGCGCACAGCCCGCGCTCCCCCGCGCCGTCGAGCAGCACGGCGCGCACCGAGTCGTCGTCGGCCCACCGGGTCAGCGCGGCGTGGATCTCCACGACCATGCCCCGGTTCAGGGCGTTGATCACGCCGGGCCGGTTGAGGGTGATCCGGCCGAGTCCGCGCTCCACCCGGATGACCACGTCAGACACTTCAGACCACTCCTCGCACCGCGAAGCGGTGCGAAACCACCGATCAGCACACCGCGGACTCACGCTACAACCCCGGAGGTTCGGCTTTCGCGGGGGTCTGAAGGGTCTCCCGTGGCCGCGCTGCGCAGCAGTGCGGAACCACGGGTTGTCGCACCGTGGCCCCGCGCCACCGCTCCGCCGGTTCGGCTCTCGTCCGGTCCTCTTCGAGTCCCGAGCGGTGCTCAGCGCGCGGCCGTCAGCGCCTCCTCCAGGTTCTCGTGCAGCGGGATCAGCTTGTCCACGGCGGTCGCCTCCAGCGAGCGCCGCACGCTGCGGCTGGGCACCGCCCGCACCAGTCCCCGGCCGACGCGGTCGCGCAGGTAGGCGAGCGCGGCGATGCCGGAGGAGGCGAAGAAGGTCACCTCGGACAGGTCGACGACCAGGGCCTGGGCCCCGCCGTCGACCAGGTCGGTGGCGATCACGCGCAGGTCGTCGCTGTTGGCCATGTCGATCTCGCCGGAGGCGCGCACGACGGCCACGCCGTCGACGACCTCCCCGGTGATGGCGTGGGTCTCGGGAGATGTCACGGCACAATGATGCCCCGATTCGGGCCGCACGACACGACAGATGTTCACGTCCGCTTCGGGTGGGCAGCACCGCACCGCCGCCGCCCACCCGATCGCACGGGAAACCGCTGGTCAGCCCGTCAGGACCGGGGTCCTCGGCAGGCTCTCCGGAACGGCGGCCAGGGCGGCCCGCCAGCGCGCGGCCATCTTGTCGTAGCCCGCGGTGGACGGGTGCACGCCGTCGGCGAGGTCGCCGGGGACGAACCCGTCGTGCATGTCGACCAGCCGCACCCGCCGCCGGTCCGCCACCACGCCCGGCAGCGCGGCGTTGAACGCCAGCACCCGCGCCTCCAGCACCGGGTCGTCGATCGGGGTGATCCGGGCGACGAACACCCACGCCGAGGGCGCGGCGAGCTGGACGCGGTCGAGCAGCGCGCGCATCCTGGCCGGGGCGTTCGCGACGTCGTAGTCCTGCCCGATGTCGTTGGTGCCGATGTGCAGCAGCACCACCCTGGGTCTGGTGGCGCGCAGCCAGCCGTCGACCCTGGCGTGGATCTCGTCGATGCGCCAGCCGGGGTGGCCCTCGTGGTCGTGGTCGCCGAGCTCCGGCGGCCCGTTGAAGCCCGAGCCGACGAAGTCCACCGAGTAGCCCTCGTCGACCAGCCTGCGCCACAGGCCGACCCGGTAGCCGCCGGGCACGTTCCACCCGTCGGTGATCGAGTCGCCGAGCGGCATGACGCGGGTGCCGCCGTTCGACTCGGCGGCGGCGACGCCGGGGGCGACCAGCAGGGACCCGAGCAGGGCTGTGACCAGGACGAGCAGCGCGGATAACAGGGCATTCCGGGGTGAGAACCCCATGGTCGGAACCGCCTTTCCCCAAGCACACCGGGGAAGAACGGCTCGAGGCGGCGGTTCGGCGAACTGCCCCACCCGGATCGTGCGCGCCGAGAACGCTTGGCCGCCAATGTAAGGACGGCTCGCCGGGGATGTCCACGGATTCGCTGCGGGGTGTGCGCGCGGCCCACCCCAAGGGAGCAGCGCTCCCGCCCCGCTCCCGGCTCAGCGGCTGGGCACGTCGTGCCCGGCGTCCTCCTCGTGCGCGCCGACCGCGCCCGCGGGCTCGGTGCGGTCCTGCTGCGGCACCGCCGAGGCTCCCCCGCGCTCCAGCGCCGCGCCCTCCACGTCCAGCACAGGCAGCCAGCGCAGCGACCGGGGCAGCCACCACGCGGCCGAGCCCATGATCGCCAGCGCGGCCGGGATCGCCACCATGCGCACCACCACCGCGTCCACCAGGATGCCGATGGCCAGCGCGAACGCGATCGGCTTGATCGTCGCCTCGCCCTCGGGCACGAAGCCCGCGAACACCGCGAACATGATCGCGGCGGCGGCCACCACGACCGGCGCGGCCTGCCGGAACCCGGTGACGACCGCCTCGCGCGGCGACGCGCCGTGCGCGTGCGCCTCGTGCATCCGGGACACCAGGAACACCTGGTAGTCCATGGCGAGGCCGAACAGGATGCCGGTGACCATCATCGGGGCCAGGCTCATCAGCGGCCCGGTGGTCTCGGCGCGCACCACGTCCTTGAGCCAGCCCCACTGGAACACGGCGGTGGTCGCGCCGAGCGAGGCGCCGACGGTCAGCAGGAACCCGAGCACGCCCGCCACCGGCACCAGCAGCGAGCGGAACACCAGGACCAGCAGCACGAGCGCCAGGCCGACGACGAGCACCAGGTAGGTGGGCAGCGACTCGTCCAGGCGGTGCGAGACGTCGACGCCGACGGCGGTGGTGCCGGTGACGTAGACCCTGGCGCCGTCGACGCCGGACACGGCCGAGCGCAGCTCGTCGACCAGGGCGATGGTCTCGGCGCTGTCCGGCGCGGACGCGGGGACGACGTTGACCAGGGCGGCGGTGCCGTCCGAGTTGACCTGGGCCTGGCCGACGACGGCGACGTCGCCGAGCTCCTTGGCGCGGCTGGACACCTCCAGGGCGTGCCTGGCGACCTCGTCGCCCTCCACGAGCACGAGCAGCGGGCCGGTGAAGCCGGGGCCGAAGTGCTCGGAGACGATCTCGACGGCCCTGGCCTGGGTGCTGCCCTCGGCGGGGCGCTGGGCGAGGCTGGTCTGCATGGAGAACGCCGGGACGGCCACGACGGCGAGCGCGGCGACCGCGACCAGCAGCACCGGCCAGCGGTTCCTCGTGGTGGTGGTGGCCCAGCGGCGGTAGACGCCCCGGTCGACCGGGCGGGCGCCCGAGCGCAGGCGGCGCGGCAGGGCGCGGCGGCCGATGAAGCCGAGCGCGGCGGGCACCAGGGTGACCGCGATCAGCACCGCGACCACCACGGTGGCGGCGGCGGCCACGCCCATCTCGGTGAGGAACGGGATGCCCGCGACGGCCAGGCCGGTCAGCGCGATGACGACGGTGATGCCCGCCGTGACCACGGCGGACCCGGCGGTGCCGACGGCCATCGCGATGGCGGAGGGCACGTCGCGGCCGTCGAGCAGCTCGTGGCGGAAGCGGGTGACGATGAACAGCGCGTAGTCGATGCCGACCGCCAGGCCCAGCATCACCGCCAGGATCGGGGTGGTCGACTGGAGCTCGACGAACCCGGTGAGCAGGGTGATGCCGAGCGCGCCGATGCCGACGCCGACGACGGCGGTGAGCATGTTCATGCCCGCCGTGACCAGGGAGCCGTAGGTCAGGGCCAGCACGAGCAGGGCGACCACGACGCCGATGACCTCGGCCGGTCCGCCGATCCCGACGACCTCCCTGGTGGCCTCGCCGGTGACCTCGACCGTGAGCCCGTCCTGCCGGGCCCCGTCGAGGGCGTCGAGCAGGGCCTTGCGCTGCTCGTCGGTGATGTCGGGGGCCTGGGCCTCGTAGGTGACGGTGCTGTAGGCGACGGCCTGGTCGGCGGAGACGACGGGGGCGGCCGGGTTGAGCGGGTTGGTCGCGGAGGTGACGCCGGGGAGCTTGTCGAGGGCGCCGACGAGCGTGGTGACCTCACCCGCGATCGCCTGGTCGGTGATCCGGGCGCCCTCGGGCGCGCGCACCACGACCTGCGCGGACGCCCCGGAGGGCCCACTCCCGAACTCGGCCCGCATCCGCTCCAGGGCGATGGTGGACTCCTGTCCGGGGATGGAGAACGTGGTGACGGTCTTGCCCGCGAACACCGCGGACCCGACCCCGAGCCCGATCAGCAGCACGAGCCAGGCGAACACCACCGCCCCCCGGTTCCGGTACGAGGCCAAGCCGAGCCGGTGCAGGAAGGTCGCCATGCCACTGGTCCTTTCACCACCTGATGTCCCGAATCAGAATTCCCCGCCGGAGGGGATCGGTGAACGGACACTTTCCGGTGATTGGTCCGGTGTGGACGGTGGGGGTCACCTGGGTGGGTGGAGACGAAAGTCGACCCGAGCACATCGCAGTGGTTCATTTCAGCGCATCGATTACTGGTCATGGTGTAGCTTCAGCGCCATGAAAGAACAGCAGGAGGTCATCGCGCGATTGCGCGAGACCGGCGTTCTGGCTGCCGTGCGCTGGGCTTACCTGTCCGCCACCGAACGAGCGCTGAGCGGCTACTCCGAGGCGGACGGCCTCGACGCGGCCTGGCTCGGCAACACCAGGTTCACCTACTTCCGCGACCGGCTCGACCGGGTGTTCGCCTGCGAGCGCTACGCCGTCCCCTCCGGCGACGACAACGCCCACCTCGACCTGCTGCACGCCGAACTGTCCTACCGGGACGTCCGCACCATGCCGCACCTGCCGTCCGACCTGGTCCGCCGCTCCAACCTCAACCACAGCCCCGGTTGGGCCCTCGACGAGCACCGGTTCCTGCTGGCCTCAGGCCCGTTCGGCGGGCTCGACCGGATGCCCTGGCCCCGGAAGAGCCCGACGAAGCAGCGGGTGGCGCGCCAGCACAACCCCGAGCCGTCGCAGCCCTCGCTCTTCGACGACTTCGCCGACGAGGAGATCGGCGGCCTGCAGTCGGTCCTGCACGTTGCCGACGAGGCGGACCTGACCACGTTCGTCGTCGCGCACAGCCTCGACCAGGTCAGCGGGGAGTTCGAACTGGTGCTGGGCCGCCCCAGGCTGAACTCCGGCGGCGGCCGGGCGTGGCACTGGTCGCAGGACCTGCTGAGCCTGCCGCCCTCGGGCGGCGGACGACGGGTGGTCGGCGCACCGCCTCCCCAGGGGCCGAACCAGGTCCCGGACGCGCGGGTCCGCTTGCGGCACCGGGGTGAAGAGCGCCGCGGTGATCGTGCTAGTGGTGAGAGGTGAGTTCTCGTACACCGACGACCGACCGGGCGGCGGACGCCGCCGCGCTCTTCGACGGAACCCGCCTGACCCTGGCCCGTCACCTCGCGGGGCTGCGCAAGAGCGACCTGGCCAACAAAGTGGAGAAGAGCCCGACCGCCGTGGCGGCCTGGGAGTCCGGCGCGAAGCGGCCCACCGCGGCGACCGTGGCCCAGCTGGCGCTGGGCCTGTCGGTCGAGCCGGGGTTCTTCGCGGTGCGCCCGGACGACGTGACCGCGCTCGGCAGCGCGCCGCACTTCCGCTCGTTGCGCTCGACCAGCCAGCTCACCCGCGACCAGGCCTACGCCTACGGGCGGCTGGCGGTGGACATCGCGGCGGGCTTGGAGCGGCACGTCGAGTTCCCCGAACCCGACGTGCCGAGCCTGCCCGTGGCGGTCGACGACCGGGACGGCGACGGCCCCGAGCGCGCGGCGCGGCTCGTCAGGCGGCACTGGGGCGTCGCGGACGGTCCCGTGGGGCACCTGATCCGGTTGCTGGAGAACCGGGGGGTGCTGGTGGTCTTCAGCCCCGAGCAGACGGCGTCCGTGGACGCCTACTCCTTCGACACCCGGCTGCGCCCGGTCGTGGTCCTGAACCCGATCAAGCGCGACTACTACCGCCAGCGCTTCGACGTGGCGCACGAGCTGGGGCACCTCGTCATGCACGGCGACGCCGAACCGGGGGGCCGGATCGTCGAGGAGCAGGCGCACCGCTTCGCCGCCGAGCTGCTGACGCCCGCCGACCAGGTGCTGGACCTGCTCCCGGCCACGATGGGCGGCGACGTCTGGCGGTCGCTGGCCAGGACGAAGGAGCAGTGGGGGGTGAACATGCAGGCCCTGCTCTACCGGGCCCGCTGGCTCGGCAAGCTCGGCGACGTGTCCTACCGCAACGCCATGACGACCATCTCCACCAGGGGGTGGCGGCGGAACGAGCCCGGTCTGGTCGACGCCATCGAGCAGCCGTCGCTGCTGCCGCGCGCCGTGGAGCTGCTCGCGCAGGAGGGGATCGACGAGGGGAGCCTGGTCGCGCAGTGCCGGGTGCCGGTCGACCTGTTCCACACCATCACGTCACGGACGCCCGAGCAGCCGTGGGCCGACCTCGCCCCGTCGGACGGCGGAAGCGCGGACCACCGCGACGGCCCGCGCGTGCTGTCGCTCCTGGACAGGCGGGCGAGGCGGGCCGCGCGGTCGAACTGACGCCGGGCGGCGCCTGGACGGGGCCGCCCGCCCAGGCGCCGGCCCTCGCGGTCAACCGATCGCCAGCAGCACCAGCAGCACCGCGTTCAGCGCGATCACCGCCCCCGCCGCGCCCCACGCGGCGACCACCGTGCCGCGCCCGTTCACGTGCTCCCCCATCACCGCCCGCGACGAGGTCAGCCGCACCAGCGGCACCAGCGCGAACGGGATGCCGAACGAGAGCACCACCTGCGACCACACCAGCGCCCGCGTCGGGTCCGCGCCCACCGCGAGCACGAGCAGCGCGGGCGCCAGCGTCACCAGGCGCCTGGTCAGCAGCGAGACGCGCACGTCGAGCAGGCCCTCCAGCACCACCGCCCCCGAGTACGACCCGACCGCCGTCGACGCCAGGCCCGAGGCCAGCAGGCCCACCGCGAACAGCAGCGCCACCCCGCCCCCGAGCGCGTCGCCGATGGCCGCGTGCACCTGGTCCAGGCCGTCCAGGCCGGGCACGTCGCGCAGCGCGGTGGCCGCGAGCAGGAGCAGGGCCAGGTTCACCGCGCCCGCCACGACCATCGCCAGCACCACGTCCACCCGCGTGGCCGCCAGCAGGCGCCGCAGGGCGTCGCCGGTGGCCTGGCCGTGCCGGTCGCGGGCGAGCGCCGAGTGCACGTACACCGCGTGCGGCATGACCGTGGCGCCGAGCATCCCGGCCGCCAGCACCACGCTGTCCACCCCGTCGAAGCGCGGCGCCAGCCCGCCCAGCGCCTCGGCGGGCGGCGGGGAGAGCAGGAGGCCCGCGGCGAAGCCGATGGCGATGACCAGCAGCATCCCGGTGATCACCCGCTCGAACGCGCGCTGCCCGCTGCGGTCGCGCAGCACCAGCAGGACCGTCGACACCACGCCGGTGATCACCCCGCCGAGCAGCAGCGGGAGGTCGAACAGCAGGTTCAGGGCGATCGCGCCGCCGACCACCTCGGCCAGGTCGGTGGCCACGGCCACGCCCTCGGCCTGCGCCCAGTAGGCCAACCGCGCGGGCCTGGACAGGCCGTCGCGCACCGCCTCGGGCAGCGAGCGGCCGGTGACCAGGCCGAGCTTGGCGGAGAGGGTCTGGACCAGTCCGGCCATGACGTTCGCGGCCACCAGCACCCAGACCAGCAGGAACCCGTACCGGGCCCCGGCGGCGGTGTTCGTGGCGACGTTGCCGGGGTCGACGTAGGCGATGGCCGCGACGAACGCGGGCCCGAGCAGGGCGGTTCCCGAGCGGAGCCGGGTCGCGCGGGTGGCACGGGTGGCGCGGGTGGTCGCCACGGCGCCCCTCCCTCCAGTTGCACTTGATTGGCTGTTGCACATTATTGGCAGCAACGCGGGCAGGCCACTCCCCCGGTCCGCCCCGCGGGACGCGACGGGGCCGCCACCCGAAGGCGACGGCCCCGCCCGGATCACGCCACCGGACCAGACCGGCTCGACCCGGCCGGGGTCCGGCGCGGCGCAGGTCCGGCTCGGCGCAGCTCAGTCCCAGTCGAGCGTGCCGCCGGAGGCGTACTCGGTGACCCTGGTCTCGAAGAAGTTCTTCTCCTTCTTCAGGTCCACCGCCTCCGACATCCACGGGAACGGGTTCTCGGTCGCCGCGAACACCGGCTCCAACCCCAGCTGCGCGCACCTGCGGTTGGTGATGAACCGCATGTACTGCTCGCACAGCTCGGCGTTGAGCCCGAGCAGCCCGTTCGGCATCGTGTCGCGGCCGTAGGCGATCTCCAGCTCGCACGCCTCGGCGAGCATCGTGCGCACCTCGGCCTGGAACGCCTCGCCCCACAGGTGCGGGTTCTCGATCTTGATCTGGTTGATCGCGTCGATCCCGAAGTTCAGGTGGATCGACTCGTCGCGCAGGATGTACTGGTACTGCTCGGCGATCCCCACCATCTTGTTGCGCCGCCCCAGGGACAGGATCTGCGCGAACCCGGTGTAGAACCACATGCCCTCGAACACCACGTAGAACGCCACCAGGTCGCGCAGGAACGCCTGGTCCGCCTCGGGCGTGCCGGTGCGGAACTCCGGGTCCTCCAACGACTTCGTGTACTTCAGCGCCCACGCCGCCTTGTCGGTGATCGACGGCACCTCGCGGTACATGTTGAACAGCTCGCCCTCGTCCAGGCCGAGCGAGGAGCAGATGTACTCGAAGGTGTGGGTGTGCACCGCCTCCTCGAACGCCTGGCGCAGCAGGTACTGGCGGCACTCGGGGTTGGTGATGTTGCGGTACACCGCGAGCACGACGTTGTTGGCCACCAACGACTCCGAGGTCGCGAAGAAGCCGAGGTTGCGCTTGATCGCGTGCCGCTCGTCGGCGGTCAGGCCGTTCGGGGAGCGCCACAGGGCGATGTCGGCCTGCATGGACACCTCGGTGGGCATCCAGTGGTTCGCGCAGCCCGCGAGGTACTTCTCCCACGCCCAGTGGTACTTCAGCGGCAGGAGCTGGTTCACGTCGGCGCGGGCGTTGATCATCGCCTTGTCGTCGACGTGCACGCGGCCCGCGCCGCGCTCGATCTCGCCGAGGCCCGTGGTGTCGGCGGCGTCGGGGGTGGTGGTCACTGGCAGGCCTCGCAGTCGGGGTCGGTGATGGAGCAGGCCGCGCCCTCGGCGGGCAGCACCAGCTCGGGAACGGGCGCGGGCGACGGGGACGACGCCGCGGGGCGTGCGGCAGGAGCGGCGGCGGGCGGCAGGGTGACGCCGGTGAGCTTGCCGTCCGTGCCGCGCAGCGTGGACTTCTCCACGTGCGTCGCGCTCGCCGAGCGCAGGTAGTACGTCGTCTTGAGCCCCTTGCGCCAGGCCAGCCGGTACAGCTCGTCCAGCGCCCGACCGCTGGGCGCGGCCAGGTACAGGTTCAGCGACTGCGCCTGGTCGATCCACTTCTGCCGCCGCGACGCCGCCTCGACCAGCCAGTCCGAGGACAGCTCGAACGCGGTGGCGTACAACGCCTTCAGCTCGGCGGGCACCCGGTCGACCGCGGTGAGCGCGCCGTCGAAGTACTTCAGGTCCGACACCATCGCCGCGTCCCACAGCCCGCGCGCCTTGAGGTCGGCCACCAGGTGCCGGTTGAGCACGGTGAAGTCGCCGGACATGTTCGCCTTGACGAACAGGTTGCGGTACAGCGGTTCGATGGACTGCCCGACGCCGCAGATGTTGGAGATCGTCGCGGTGGGCGCGATCGCCATGACGTTGGAGTTGCGCATCCCGCGCCGCGCCTTGTCCCGCACCGAGGACCAGTCGAGCGTGCTGGAGGTGTCCATGTCCAGCGCGCCGCCGCGCGCGTCGGCGAGCAGCGCGATCGAGTCGATGGGCAGCACGCCCCGGCTCCACAGCGAGCCCTCGAACGACTCGTACGAGCCGCGCTCGGCGGCCAGGTCGGCGGACGCGTCCAGCGCGTGGAAGCTGATCAGCTCCATGCTCAGGTCCGCGAACTCGACCGCTTCGCTTGAGGCGTAGGGGATGCGCTGCACGAACAGCGAGTCCGCGAAGCCCATCAGGCCCAGGCCCACCGGCCGGTGCCGCAGGTTGGAGCGGCGCGCCTCGGGGATGGTGTAGAAGTTGATGTCGATGACGTTGTCGAGCATCCGCACGGCGGTGCGGGTGGTGCGCGCCAACCGGTCCCGGTCCAGGCCCGTCGGCGTCACGTGGTTGGCCAGGTTGATCGACCCGAGGTTGCAGACCGCGACCTCGTCGGCGCTGGTGTTCAGCGTGATCTCGGTGCACAGGTTGGACGAGTGCACCACGCCGGCGTGCTGCTGCGGGGAGCGCACGTTGCACGGGTCCTTGAACGTGATCCACGGGTGCCCGGTCTCGAACAGCACCGTCAGCATCCGCCGCCACAGGTCGACCGCGCGCACCCTGCGGTGCACCCGGATCTCGCCCCGGTCGGCGGCCTCCTCGTAGGCGCGGTACCGCTGCGCGAACGCGGTCCCGTACAGCTCGTGCAGGTCCGGGGTCTCGTCCGGGGAGAACAGGGTCCACTCGGCGTCCGCCTCGACCCGGCGCAGGAACTCGTCCGGCACCCAGTTCGCGGTGTTCATGTCGTGGGTGCGCCGCCGGTCGTCGCCGGTGTTCTTGCGCAGCTCCAGGAACTCCTCGACGTCGACGTGCCACGTCTCCAGGTACGCGCACGCCGCGCCCTTGCGCTTGCCGCCCTGGTTGACCGCGACCGCCGTGTCGTTGGCGATCTTCAGGAACGGCACGACGCCCTGCGACTGCCCGTTGGTGCCCTTGATGTGCGCGCCCATGCCGCGCACCGGCGTCCAGTCGTTGCCCAGGCCACCGGAGTACTTGGCCAGCAGGGCGTTGTTGCGGTAGCCCCGGAAGATCGCGTCCAGGTCGTCGTCCACGGTGGTGAGGAAGCAGGACGACAGCTGCGGGCGGGTGGTGCCGGAGTTGAACAGGGTCGGGGTGGAGCACATGAAGTCGAACGAGGACAGCAGCCCGTAGAACTCGATCGCGCGCGCCTCGCGGTCGTCCTCGCGCAGCGCCAGGCCCATCGCGACGCGCATGAAGAACGCCTGCGGCAGCTCGTAGCGCACGCCGTCGTCGTGCAGGAAGTAGCGGTCGTACAGGGTCTGCATCCCGAGGAAGTCGAACGCCAGGTCCCGCTCGGGCCTGATCGCCGCCGCCAGGCGGGGCAGGTCGAACGTCCGCAGCTCGGGGTCGAGCCGGTCCACGGACACGCCGAGCTCGACGTACGCCGGGAAGTAGTCCACGTAGGACATCTGCTCGCCGGTGGCCTCCACGGGCTCTCCCGCGACGTGGCTGAGCGCCTCGCGGCGGAGCTTGTCCAGCAGCAGCCGGGCGGAGGCGAACGAGTAGTCCGGCTCGGTCTCCACGAGGGTGCGGGCGGCCATGATCTGCGCGGTGGCCAGCTCGTCGACGGTGATGCCGTCGTAGAGGTTGCGGCGGGTCTCGGCCAGGACGGTGTCGGCGCTGACGTCGGTCAGCCCGGCGCACGCCTCGGCCACGACGGCGGCGACGCGGTCCCAGTCCAGCGGCGTGACCTGCCCGTCCGGGTGGGTGACCCGGATGGTCGGGGCGGGCGCGCTCGCGGTGGCGGCGCGGACCTTGGCGCGCTCCTCCCGGTAGAGCACGTACGCGCGGGCGACCGCGTGGTGCCCGCCGCGCATGAGCACCAGCTCGACCTGGTCCTGGATCTGCTCGACGTGCAGGGCCACGTCGGGCCGCACGTGCTTGAGCAGCGCGGCCTCGACCTGCCCGGTCAGCTCCTCCACCAGCGGGTGCAGCCGGGACGACGCGACCGCGCCGTCGCCCTCCACCGCCAGGAACGCCTTGGTCATCGCCACCGAGACCTTGGTGGCGTCGAACGCCGACACCGCGCCGTCGCGGCGGACCACCCGAACCGGGGCCTTGGCGACAGCGGCGGGTGTGGTTGTGGTTGGCACAGCCCTCTCTCTCCTCGCGAGCCGGACACCGCCGGGGTGCTCGCGAGGGGGGCGCGCCGCAGCCGGGACGCGGGGGAACGCGCACGCCGGCTGTCCGCGAAGGCCCTCCCACGAGGCCCCGGACGAGCGCGCGCCGAGGGGCTCGGCGCGCGCGTCGGCGGCAGGTCTTCGGACTCGTGGACACCCGGTGTTCCCACCGGACCTACTGGCCGTCGCTTCCCAGGCCCGGAACGGGCCCAGTGCTGTGTGACGGCGGTCGTTTCCACTCACCGCTGCGGGGCAGTCCCGGATTCGCACCGGGTTCCCTCTTGCCTCGCCGCCCCCTCGGGAGGGAGCGGCGAACCGCTGACGGGCGAGACACTACATGTTGTGGAGGGGTGCGGATGACACCCCCACATCGGCGCGTCGGGGCGGGGGTGGGGTATCACGCGAACCGGTGACGGAAAGTAGTGGATGCACACTCGAAGCGTGATCAAATTCAGGAGTAAATTGTCTCGAAAATGTCTATAAATAACCTTTCAAAGTATTTCTGAATCCCGAAAAATGGTATTTCAGACCTGCGTCTAAAGTCCCCAGCAATACGTGGGGAGGATGCCGATGACCGAAAGTCTTCAGGCCTATGTGATACCCGTCGCTAGCCTGCTGTCGATCAGCTATCTGGCCACGCTGCTGAAGCAGCGGCGAAACCGCAAGCAGGCGATCATGAGCCACCGGACCGTCCAGGTGATGCTGCTCGGGCTGCCGGAATCGGGCAAGACCGTCCTGTTCGCCGCGGTCTACCGCGCACTGGCCTACGGGGGCCGCGACCAAGTGGTGCTTAAAGCGGATGACAACACCGCACCCCACGTGCTGGAACTGACCACAGCGCTGGAGCAGCCAGGGGTGGAACTGCCACCGAGCAACCAGCTCGGCACCTCGGTCGACCTGGACTTCACCTTCGTGGTCAAGGATGCCGATGGCACAACCCGCGATGTGTGCGGCCTGAGCTTCCTCGACTACGCGGGCGAGCACGCGAACAGGCTGCTGCACCCCGGCGAGGCGGAACCGTCCAAGGAGGTGCTCGAGTCGCTGGACCGAGCCGACGTGCTGATGGGCGTCCTCGACGGGAAGCGAGTGCTGGAGGTCATGAAGAACGGGAAGGACCCGAAGTTCTTCCCGGAACTGAGCGAGTTGATCCTGCTGCTGACCCATGCACCGCAAAAAGTGGTGCACTTGGTCATCACCAAGTGGGACTTGATCGCCGAGCTGCACACACTGGCCGAGGTGGTGGAACGCCTCAACCGGTTCCCACCGTTCCAGCAGTTCCGCGACCAGTGCGGCGGTGTGCTGCGGATCATCCCGGTGAGCGCGTTCGGGATGAACGGCTACCTGTCGCACGACGTGGACGGGAAGGCGCTCAAGGCCGAGGAGCGCGGGCTGCACTGGGAGCCGTTCAACGCGGCCACCCCCTTCGCGCACGCGCTGCGCGACGTGCTGGAGGCCAACGTGGAACGGCTGCGCGCGAACCAGGAGAAGGCTTCCGCAGGGGACTACCCCGCCTTCTTCCTGTCGGTGGGGGCACTACTGGGCATGATCACGATCTCGTTCCCGCTGCTCCCCGGCGGGGAGGTGCAGGTCGAGCTCAGGCCAGGGCAGGGTGGTGGCGACTCTCCTCATCGGACAGCGGACCGCGAGCGGCAGGACCTGGACAAGGTGGTGCGCTACCTGCGCAGGCTCTCGGACGACGGGGTGTCGAAGAACCTCAAGCACCGGGAGCGCCCGTGAGCGCCCTGGGGTGGCCCTTCCTGATCGGGCGGGTGCGCGGGGCCGGGCACCGTGTGGTCGTGGCGCCCGGATTCATGATCACAGCAGGCACAGAGGCCGAGTTGGACGCCGTCAGCGGTCGCGCAGGCGAGGGCGAGGTCGTCACCTACGCGCTGCCCGGCGGCCAGCACCTCGCGGTGGCGGTGGTGGTGGCGGCACGTGCGGCGGACTTCGGCCTGGAGGGCGAAGGACCACTGAGGGACCGCGCGGGCCGGACGATCTTGCTCACCGAAGGTCTCGTCATCCCGTCCAACGCTCCGCACCCCTGTGCCCAAGACCTGCAGCGCGCGCACCGGGACGTGGTCCCGGCGTACCGGGAGTTCTGGGTGCTGGAGGAGGACTACACGACGACGGCGTCGGGACCGCTGAAACTTATCGGGCAGGGAAGGCAAGCCGGAAAGCTGGTGCCAACGAGCAGAACCGGATCGAAGCGTCCTTGGCGCAGAAGGCGCTGGGTCGACCGGCTCTTCCTGCTAGCCACCCTCGGGTCAGTGCTACTGAGTGGCTTGACCGTGACACTCAACCACTTGCGCCTTCCTGGCGAGGTGGCCTCCGCTCCACCCACTAACTCGGTGACATCCGCGCCGCCAGCCTGCTCAACGGCGGTCTGCCTGCTGTCCCCCGACCAGCTGGACGAGGGTGTGCGCACCACGCTCACCCCGGCGGACGGCGTAGACCTCCGCTGGGACGCGACCTGTCGAGGCGCGCTAGTGAGCTGGACCGGAGAGGAGGCTCCGGAGCTGCGCGTGGGCTGGGACGGGTCGGATCGGAAGCACGTGGACCTGTCCAAGTTCTCACGCGTGCGACTGGACCTCGACTCGACCGGAGAGGTGGCGGTCGTGCTCACCGACGACTCCGGTGGAACGCGCGCCGCCACGCCGGACCGCGAGGAACCTTCAGCGTGGACGCTGCCCGAGGTGGACCTGGGCGCAGTGCGCTCGATCGCGGTCCGGCCTTCCTCCAGGACCGAACTGTGCCTGCGGGGCTTGACCTTCGAGTGAACCGCGCGGGGCCGCCCACGCGGACGGCCCCGCGCCCCTACCGGATGTCCCACTCCTGGTTGACCGCCCCGCTGCACCACCACGCCCCCACCCGGTTCGTCGGCGTCCCGGTCGGGTGCTCGTGGTCCAAGCACATGCCGCTCGCCGCGTTCACCAGCAGCTCCGGCCGGTCGTACGCCGAGCTGCCGATGACCCACTTCTGGTTCGACCCTCCGTTGCACCCCCACGCCCCCACGACGTTGGTCGGCGCGCCCGCCGGGGTCTCCTGGTCGAGGCAGTCGCCGGTGGCCGCGTTCACCACCGCCACCCGGTCCAGCCCCAGCCAGTGCAGCGCCCACCGCTGGTTCGCACCGCCGTGGCACTCCCACGCGCCGACCCGGTTCGTCGGCGAGCCGCCGGGGTGCTCCTGGTCGAGGCAGGTGCGGATGCCCCTGGTGAGCTCCACGTCCCGCCTCGTCCCGGTGAACCCGGCCGACACGTACGGGTAGCGCTGCCCCTCCGCGACCCGGATCGGCACGGTCGACGGCGGCACGCCGAGGACGTCGGAGTTGCGCATGTCCTTGTCCGCGCGGTACTTCGTCGGCCAGCCGGGGCCGTCGACCTCCACCCGGTACACCCCGGCGGGCAGGTCGCGGAACGCGTACTGGCCGGGGGCGGAGACCTGCCTGCTCACCCAGCCCTCGTAGTCGCTGAACCCGGCGATCTTCCAGGTGGCCGCGACCACGCCCTCGCCCGAGTCGAAGGCCCCGCTGCCGCTGCTGTCCCACCAGCCGTACCCGCTGATCTCCCCGCCCCGCTGGGCGAACCCGACGTCCACCGGCTCGGCGCCGACCTGGACGACGACCTCGCGCGCCCCGATCACCTCGTAGCCCTCGGACTCGGCGGTGAGCCGGTACTCCCCCACCGGCAGGTGCGGGACGCGGAACTCGCCGTTGACGTCCGTGGTCGTCCGGAACGCCAGGACGCCCAGCGCGTGCACCACCACCCCGGCCCGGCCGGGCTCCTCCGGGTCGCGCGCGCCGTCGCCGTCGCGGTCGAACCACACCCGGCCCACCACGGCCCCCGCCACCTCGGCGGACGCGGTGCCGGTGACCAGGCCCGCCGTGGCGCACAGCGCCGCCAGCAGCGCCCCCGTGCGTCTCAGACGACGCGGCGCGCAGCGGCGCGGGACCACCGACCGCCGCACCGCGAACCCGTGCCGCGGCTCATCCGGTGTGGTTCTCCCGCCCGGTCCACGCCCCGTCCCCGTTCGCACCAATCCGCCGCCGCCCCCCGTCGCGGCACGCGCCGGTTCCGCTCCGCCACCGCGCCCCGCGCTGCCCGTCCAGCCCATCGCCACCACGTCCCCGCTCTCGGTCGTGTTCGGAGAGTAACCACGTGGGGCGGGGCACCGAGATCCCCGAATCGGGCGAACGCAGACCGCACAGCGGAACGGCGTTCTGTTGTCGTCCGCAGCACGGCGGTAACCTGCCCCCGTGGTGGACTTCCAGCGCGCCCGCAGGCCCGAGCAGGTCCAGGCGCGCAGGGCCGCCATCCTGGACGCCGCCGAGGCCGCGCTGGAGCAGCGCCCGCTGGACGCGATCACGCTGCGCGAGCTGAGCTGCCGGGTGGGCCTGGCGAAGTCGAACGTGCTGCGCTACTTCGGCACCCGCGAGGCCGTCTACCTGGAGGTGCTGCGGCGCCGCTGGTCGTCCTGGTTGGACGGTCTGGAGCCGGTGCTGCGCTCGTGCGCGCCGGAGCCGGTGCCGTACGGGCGGGCGGTCGCGGTCGCGACGGCGGTCGCCGGGGCGCTGGTGGCCGATCCGCCGCTGTGCGAGCTGTTCGGCTCGATGGCCAGCGTGCTGGAGCGCAACGTGGACGTGGACGTGGCGCGCGGGTTCGCGGCGGCGGCCGGGCGGCGCTCCGACCGGTTGGCAGGGCTGGTCGCGGAGCGCCTGCCGCACCTGGGCGCGGCGGGCACGCGGCACTTCGCGGAGTCGGTCGTGGTGGTGACCGCCGGGCTGTGGGGCCGGGCCAGGCCGACCGAGGAGGTGGCGCGGGCGAGCGCCGACCTAGGGCTGCCCGCCGCCGACGAGGTGTTCCGGGCGGCGCTGACCGAGAGCCTGGTCAACCAGCTGATCGGCCTGGCCGCCCGCGCGAGCTGACCCGCTCGCCACGGGGACCGCCGCACCCGCTCACGCGTGCTGACAGCCCTGGGAGGCTCCCGTACGCTCCGCAGATAGCAGGACCGTTGGTTCGTTAACCAGGAGCCGTCATGTCAGCACCACCCAAACCCCCCGCGCCCCACCGCAGCGCCCGGCGGCGGATCACCTTCGCCGCGGTGCTGATCGCGATCACCACGCTGCTGTTCGCCGTCCCCTGGTTCGGGCTGCTCGCGCCCAGCGCCCAGTGGCCGTGGCCGGTGACCGCCGTCGGCACGCTGGTGATCGGCGGCGCGTACGTGGCGTTCCCGCTGCTGATGGTCCGCTCGCTGGGCGCGAAGCGCACCGACCGCACCACCCGCCTGGCGCACCTGCTGCTCGGCCTGGTGTGGATCGCGTTCGCGTGGACCCTGGTGACCGACCTGCTGCGCCTGGTCCTGGCCGTGGCCGGGGTGGAGAACCCGCTGCGCGCCAGGGTGGTCGCGGTGCTGCTGCTGGTCCTGATCGTGGTGATCGCGTTCTGGGGCAACCGCCAGGCGATGCGCGTGCCGCCCGTGCGCCGCGCCGACGTCGTGCTCCCCCGGCTGGACAGGGCGTTCGACGGCCTCACCATCGCCGTCATCGCCGACACCCACTACGGCGCGATCGACCGCTCCGCGTGGTCCAGGGGCCTGGTCGAGCGGGTCAACGGGCTGGGCGCGGACGTGGTCGTGCACGCGGGAGACATCGCCGACGGCACCGTCGAGCAGCGCCGCGGCCAGTCCACCCCGCTCGGTGACGTCCAGGCGCCGCACCGGTTCTCCGTCTCCGGCAACCACGAGTACCTGTCCAACGCGCAGGCCTGGCTGGAGCACCTGGCCGAGCTGGGCTGGACGAGCCTGCACAACCAGCACCGCGTGCTGGAGCGCGACGGCGCCCGCCTGGTGTTCGCGGGCGTGGACGACATCACCGCCGCGCACTCCGGCGAGCCCGGCCACCGCCAGGACCTGGCCGCCGCGCTGGACGGGGCGCCCGAGGGCGTCCCGGTGGTGCTGCTGTCGCACCAGCCGAGCGAGATCAGCAAGGCCGTCGCGGCGGGCGTGGACCTCCAGCTGTCCGGGCACACCCACGGCGGGCAGATCTGGCCGTTCCACCTCCTGGTGCGGTTGCAGCAGCCGGTGCTGTCCGGACTGAGCAGGCACGGCGAGCGCACCCAGCTGTGGACCAGCCGGGGCGCCGGGTTCTGGGGGCCGCCGTTCCGCGTGTTCGCGCCGAACGAGGTCTCGCTGCTCACGTTGCGCGCGGCGTGAAGCCGGGCGACAAGGTCGCCGCGGGGGTGCTGCTGGCCGGGGTGGCGTGCGTGGCCACCGGCTGGCTCCCCGGCGACCAGGCGTGGGCGAGCCTGGCCCGCGTCGCACCGCTGCTGCTGTTCCTGACCGGCGTCGTGGTGATCGCGGAGCTGGCGCGCGAGGCGCTGGTGTTCGACGTGGCCGCGACCGGCATGGCGATCGCGGCGCGCGGGCGGCCGTGGGCGCTGTTCGCGCTGTGCGTGCTGTTCGCGGCGACGCTGACCGCGCTGCTGAACCTGGACACCACCGCCGTGCTGCTGACCCCGGTGCTGCTGGCGCTGGCGGTGCGCACCGGCGTGCCGGGCCTGCCGCTGGCGATGGTGGCGGTGTGGCTGGCGAACACCGCGAGCCTGCTGCTGCCGGTGTCGAACCTGACGAACCTGCTGGCGGCGGACCGGATCGGGCTGACCGCGACCGGTTTCGCGGCCCGCATGTGGGCGCCGCAGCTGGCGTCGGTGCTGGTGACCGCCGCCGTGCTGTGGGTGCTGCACTGGCGGAAGGTCGAGCCGTACCGGGTGCCGGAGCCGGTGCGCCCGCGCGACCGGCGGCTGTTCGGGGTGTCGCTGGCGGCGTGCCTGCTGTTCGCGGCGTCGATCCCGTTCGTGCACGACGGGATCGCGTTCGTGGCGGCCGGGATCGCGCTGGCCCTGGTGGCGGCGTTCGCGGCGCTGGACCGGTCGGTGCTGCGGCCGTCGCTGGTGCCGTGGCGGCTGCTGGTGCTGGTGTCGGGGCTGTTCCTGCTGGTGCCCGCGCTGGTGCTGCACGGGGTGGGCGACGCGGTGAGCGCGCTGGTCGGCACCGGTCTGGCGCGCACGGCGGCGGTGTCGGCGGGGCTGGCGAACGCGCTGAACAACCTGCCCGCCTACACGGCCGTGGAGGCGGCGCTGCCGGGCGCGGACGCGGACCACCTGCTGGCGGTGCTGATCGGGGTGAACGCCGGGTCGGTGGCGCTGCCGTGGGCGTCGCTGGCGACGCTGATCTGCCTGGAGGCGTGCGCGCGGGCCGGGGTGCGGGTGCCGATGGCGCGGTTCGTGGCGTCGGGGGTGCTGGTGGCGGTGCTGACCGTGGCGGCGGCGACGGGGGCGCTGTGGCTGACGGGGTGAGGGCTGACGGGGTGAGCGTCAGCCCCGGCTGAAGTCGACGCGGCCGAGGAACAGGCTCCGGTCGAACCAGGTCTCGCCGTCGAAGCGGGCCCGGTGGAAGAGCGCGGCCCCGGCGAAGGTGACGTCGCCGAACGAGGCGGTGCCCGCGAACCCGGTGGCCCGGAACAGGGCGAGCCCGGCGAACCGGGCGTCGTCGAACCGCACGCCGCCGGTGAACCGGGCCTGGGCGAAGGCGGCGGGGCCGTCGAAGTCCGCGCCGGTGAACTCGGCCTCGCCGTGGAAGGCGGCGCGGGCGAAGTCCGCGTTCCCGGTGAACGCCGCGCCCACGAACACCGCGCCCCCGGCGAAGACCGCCCCGGTGAAGCGGCTGTCGGCGAGGGTGGCGCCCTGGAAGGTGGAGCCGTCCTCGACGCGGCAGCCGGACAGGTCGAGGCCGGTCAGGGGGTGTCCGCGAGGTCGAGGGGCAGGCCGGGCCAGTGGTCGGCCGGGCTGTCGGGGCGCAGGTGGCGGGCGAGGACGGCTTGGGCGGCGCGGTGGGTGCGCCGCAGAGCAGCGCGACGGCGGTGGCGCGGTGGTCGGGCTCGTCCTCGGCGAGCGGCTCCAGTGCGCGAAGGCCGGCGGTCCGGTGGGCGGGACGCGGTCACGGGGAGCTGGGGCACCGCTGGATTGCCCTGGGTCGGCCGGAGTGGTCGATCACCGGCCTGCCCGGCCGCCGGTGCGCTTTACTGCCCGCATGTCACGTGACGCGGGTGGGGTTTTACGGACCGGCGGGAAGGTCGTGGCCTTCCTGGGGTTGAGCGCCGCGGCGGTGCTGCTGTCCGCGGTGGCGACCGGGGTGCTCGTGCCGGTGGAGGACGGGCAGCCGTGGCCGGTGGTGGCGGTCGCGGCGGGACTGGTGCTGCTGGCGACGCGGTGGTTCGAGGGCTCCTGGCGCGGGCTCGGGCCCGGTCGGTGGTTCGGGCCGGGGCTGCTGCTGGGGGTCGCGGCGGTCGGTCTGCTGGCGTGGGGGCTGATGCTCGACGGGGTGCTGCGCTGGACGCCGAACGCCGGGTTCACCGCGCCGCTGGCGCTGACCGGCACCGCGTACTTCTGCTTCGCGGTGCTGCTGGAGGAGCTGGTGTTCCGGGGGTACGCGCTGCGCCGCCTGGCCGAGGTGCGGGGGCCCGGGGTCGCGGTGGGCGGGTTGGCGGTGCTGTTCGGCGGCTACCACCTGCTCGTGCTGGGCGCGGCCCCGTCGGTGAAGTCCGGCGGGTTCGGCGAGCTGCTGTGGACGGCGGCGGGTCCGGCGATCGGGGCGGTGGTGTTCGGCGTGGCCGCGCTGCGCGCCGGCGGGATCGCGCTGCCGGTGGGGCTGCACCTGGGGTGGAACTGGACGCAGTGGCAGTTCTTCGCGTTCCCGACCGACGACAACCCGGTGGGCCGGTGGACGCCGCTGGTGACGCCGGGCGTCGACCCGGTGGTGTTCAAGGTCGGGTACGTCGTGGCGATGGCGCTGGTGCTGGGCGCGGTGCTGCTGGTGACGCGCCGCCGCGAGCCGCGGGGCCGGGTGGTGGCGCTGCCCGCGTGATCGCCCGCGTGATCGCCCGCGGGTGGACACTGGCGGGGTGACCCGCTTCCTGTGCCTGCTGTTCCCGAACGTCACCCAACTCGACCTGACCGGTCCCGCGCAGGTGTTCTCCCGCCTGCCGGGAGCGGAGGTCGAGCTGGCCTGGCACGACCTGTCCCCGGTCCCCACCGACGCGGGGTTCTCGATCGTGCCGACGACGACGCTGGCCGACGCAGGGCAGGCGGACGTGCTGTTCGTGCTCGGCGGGCAGGGCGCGTTCGAGCTGTTCGAGGACGAGGTGGCGCTGGAGTTCCTGCGCCGCCAGGCGGCGGGCGCGCGGTTCGTGACGAGCGTGTGCACCGGCTCGTTCACCCTCGCGGCGGCCGGCCTGCTGACCGGCAGGCGCGCGACGAGCCACTGGGGTTCGCTGCCGCTGCTGGCGGGGCTGGGCGCGGTGCCGGTGGCGGAGCGGGTGGTGCGGGACGGGAACGTGGTGACCGGGGCGGGGGTGTCGAGCGGGGTGGACTTCGCGCTGTCGCTGGCCGCCGAGCTGTTCGGCGACGCGGAGGCGAAGCGGGTGCAGCTGATGATCGAGTACGACCCGAGGCCCCCGTTCGACGCGGGCGGCCCGACCCGCCCGGACGTGGACCCCGACGAGGTCGCGGCGATCACGGCCCGGTTGGCGGCGGCGCGCGGGCCGCTGGTGGCGCGGGCGGCGGAGCGGTTGCGGCTTGACAGCCGGAGCTAACAAACTTAGCTTGGGAGCTACTACTGTTAGTTTGGAGGTCGCGGGTGCGCGGTGTCGAGCGGGAGGTCGCCCGTGGCTAGGGCGGCGCTGTCGGCGGAGGCGGTGGTGGACATCGCGCTGCGCCTGGTCGACGAGGAGGGCGCGGGCGCGCTGACGCTGGCGGCGGTGGCGTCGCGGGCGGGGGTGGCGACGCCGTCGCTGTACAAGCACGTGCGCAACCTCGCGGACCTGCGGGCGCTGATGTCGGCGCGGATCGCGACCGAGCTGTCCGACCGCATCGGCGACGCCGCCCTCGGCCGCTCGGCCGACGAGGCGGTGCGCGCCCTGATGCTCGCGTGGCGCGACTACGCGAAGGAGCACCCGCACCGCTACTCCGCGATGCTCCAGAGCTCGCAGCCGCTGGTGGACCAGGCGGCGAAGCGGCTGGTGGAGATCCTGCTGGGGGCGATGCGGGCGTACGGGATGGACGAGGCGCGGGCGGTGCACGCGGTGCGCTGCCTGCGCGCGGCGGTGCACGGGTGGGCGGTGCTGGAGGCGCAGAACGCGTTCCAGTGGCCGGAGGAGCTGGACGAGAGCTACGAGCTGCTGGTGCGGATGGTGACGGGCGGGTTGCGGGAGGGGTGAGCGCCCCGCCGGGCGAGGCGCTCCCACCTCACCCGGCCGCAGTCCCCCAGGTCACCGGCAGCGCGTGCACCCCGTAGACGTTCATGTCCGTCTTCAGCGGCACCTCCCCCGCCGGAACGGCCAGCGCCAGGTCCGGGAACCGCCGCAGCAGCCCCGCGAAGCCCGCCCGCATCTCCACCCGCGCCAGCTGCTGCCCCAGGCACTGGTGCACCCCGTGCCCGAACGCCACCAGCCCGCGCGCGTCGCGCCGCACGTCCAGCGCGCCCGCGTCCTCGAACGCCTCGGGGTCGTGGTTGGCCGCCAGCAGCGACAGCACCACCGTGGACCCGGCCGGGATCAGCTCGCCGTGCAGCTCCAGGTCCTCGGTGGCGTACCGGTAGAACAGGTCGCCCACGGACAGGTACCGGGTCAGCTCCTCCACCGCCCCGCCCAGCAGCCCCGGCTCGGCGCGCAGCGCGGCCAGCTGATCGGGGTGCTCCAGCAGCGCGAACGTGCCCAGCGCGACCATGTTCGCGGTCGTCTCGTGCCCGGCGAGCAGCAGCAGGAACGCGCACCCGGTCAGCTCCTCGACCGTCAGGTCCTCGTGCCGCGCCAGGTCCGACAGCACGTCCTCGCCGGGCTCGGCGCGCTTGCTCGCGACCAGCCCGGCCAGGTAGCCGGTCAGCGCCCCGTACGCCGCCGCCTTCTCCGCCAGCTCGACGTCCTTGACCAGGAACCGCGCCGTGTTGGCCTGGAACACCTCCCGGTCCGCGTACGGCACGCCGAGCAGCTCGCAGATCACCAGCGACGGCACCGGCAGCGCGAACTCCCGCACCAGGTCGACCGGCGGGGTGAGCGCGGCCATCGCGGTCAGGCGCTCCTCCACGACCTGCGCGACGCGCTCCTCCAGCGCCCGCATCCGCTTGACCGTGAACGCCCCGGTCAGCTTGCGCCTGAGCCGCGTGTGGTCCGGCGGGTCCATGGCCACGAACAGGCCCGGCACCTGCGGCGACGGCTCGGTCGCCTGCGGCATCCCCGGCGTCGGGTGGGGCACGTGCAGCACGCCGAGGTCCAGGCGCGAGCTGAACCGGGTGTCGGCGAGCACCTGCCGGACGGCGGCGTGGCCGGTGACGAGCCAGCCGACGTGGCCGTCGGGGAACACCAGCGGGCACACCGGGCGGCGGGCGCGCAGGTCGGCGACGAACGTGGTCGGGGCGAACGGGCCCGCGTCGCGCTCCTGCGGGAGGCCGTCGGGGATCGGGATGGGCGAGGTTAAGTCCATGACGCCATCGTGGCACAGACCTGGCACCAATGCGAGCCACTTTGGCTCAATCCAGGTGCCAGATCCGCACCGGGGCGTGGTCAGCGGTCCAGGCCGAGGTCCGCCACGACCCGGACCACCCGCGCCCGCGGGGGCGCCGGACCCCCGGACCCGGTCGAGCCGAGTCCGGCGAACGCGCTCCCCGGCGTCACGCCGCGCCCACGGTCCGGGTCGCCGCGGTCACGTCCGCGCCCAGCCCGCCGAGCGCCGTCGCGAGGTTCTCGACCGCGGCGTCCAGGGCCGCGTCGTCCATCGGGGCCAGCGCGTCCAGGATGAACAGCGCCGCCGTGGTGCCCCCGGTCAGCGCGGTGCGCCGCCCCTGCCGCCAGTTCCACCGCCTGCACGTCACCCCGGCGTCGTCGCGCCACACCACCTCGCCCCGCTCCGGGTGCTCGACGACCTCCACACCGCCCGCGACCGTGTCGAACTCCTCCGCGCCGGTGGCCCGGACCAGGCGGGCGGCCCCCCGGTACCGGGTCAGGTCCTCGCCGCCGAGCGGGACCCGGTGCAGCACCGAGATCGCGTTGTAGACGTCGGTGAGCGCGTTGACCCTGGGCAGCCCGGCGTCACCGGCGCGCCGCAGCAGCGCTTCGAGGCTGTTGCGGGTGCGCTGCGGCTTCGCGCCGAACCCCCGGTACGCCTCCCGCCACGCCGCGACGTGCGGCTCCTCCTCCACGGGCCCGGCGGCGAGCAACTCGCGGGCGCTCGCCTCGGCCTCGGCCACCAGCGCGTCCCCGAGCGCGGTGCTCGCGGCGGGGTCGATCCCGTCGACGACGAGCAGCGCGGCCCGGTAGTCCGGGCGCAGGGCGTGCACCTCGGGGTCGATCCGGGCGTCGGCGAGGAACCGCTTCAGGTCGGGGGCGTCGGTCATGCGTGGTCTCCGTTCGACGGGCCGGTCGCGCGGGTTCGCGCGGACGGTGCGCAAGGTAGTGCACCGCCCCGCGCCACCCGCGCGGCCGGCGCCGTCGAACGACCGCCCCTCAGTGCCCGGCGCCGAGCGCGCCGCTGAGCCTGCCGTGCAGGTCGGCGCTGCGCGGGTTGAGCCCGGTGATCTCGACGGTCTTGCCGCGCCGGGCGTACTTCGCCTCGATCGCGTCCAGCGCCGCCACCGACGAGGCGTCCCAGACGTGCGCGGCGCTCAGGTCGATGACCACCCGGTCCGGGTCGTTCGGGTAGTCGAACTGGCCGACGAGGTCGTTGGAGGAGGCGAAGAACAGCTCCCCCGTGACCCGGTAGACCACCGTCGTGCCGTCCGGGTCGACGACGGCGTCGACCTCGGCCAGGTGAGCCACCCGCTTGGCGAAGACCACCATCGCGGTGATCGAGCCGACCACGACGCCGATCGCGAGGTTGTCGGTGGCCACCACGCAGACCACCGTCACGGCCATGACCACGATCTCCCCGAGCGGCATCCGGCGCAGCGTGGCCGGGGCGACGGAGTGCCAGTCGAAGGTCGCGAAGGACACCATCACCATGATCGCCACCAGCGCGGCCATCGGGATGTCGGAGACGACCGGCCCGAACACCACGCACAGCACCATCAGGAACGCCCCGGCCAGGAACGTGGACAGGCGGGTGCGGGCGCCGGAGACCTTCACGTTGATCATCGTCTGGCCGATCATGGCGCAGCCGCCCATGCCGCCGAACAGCCCGGTGACGACGTTGGCCACGCCCTGCCCGACCGCCTCGCGGGTCTTGTTGGAGCGGGTGTCGGTGATCTCGTCGACCAGCTTGGCGGTCATCAGCGACTCCATCAGCCCGACCAGCGCCATGGCCAGCGCGTACGGGGCGATGATCGTGAGCGTGTCGACGGTGAACGGCACGTCCGGCAGGCCGGGCGTGGGCAGCGCGGACGGCAGCGCGCCCTTGTCGCCCACGGTCGGCACCGCGAGGCCCGCGCCGACGGTGATCAGGGTGAGCACCACGATCGAGACCAGCGGCGCGGGCACGACGGTGGTGACCTTCGGCAGCAGCACCACCAGCGCCAGCCCGCCCAGGAACAGCGGGTAGACGATCCACGGGACGTCGACCAGTTCGGGCACCTGGGCCAGGAAGATCAGGATCGCCAGCGAGTTGACGAACCCGACCATGACCGAGCGCGGGATGAACCGCATCAGCCTGGCCACGCCCAGCGCGCCGAGCGCGATCTGGAACACCCCGGCCAGGATGACCGCCGCGATCAGGTGCCCGAGGCCGTGCTCCTGGTTGAGCGGGGCGATGACCAGCGCGACCGCGCCGGTGGCGGCGGAGATCATGGCGCGCCGCCCGCCGACGACCGAGATCACCACGGCCATGGTGAACGAGGCGAACAGGCCGAGCGCGGGGTCGACCCCGGCGATGATCGAGAACGAGATGGCCTCGGGGATCAGCGCCAGCGCGACGACGAGACCGGCGAGGACCTCGGTGCGCCAGACCTTGGGGTCACGCAGCCAGTCGGGGGCCAGCGCGCCGCGCAGGCGGGCGGGCAGGGCGGAGGGGGAGGACACGGAGGGAGTTCACCTGTCGTGCTCGGGCACGCCCCAAGGGAGGGGATGCGGCGGTGGGGGCGCGCCACGACCGGGGTCGCACGCGGCGCGGGATCGGGCGGGGACGACCAGGTCTGCCCCGGCGCGACGGCGTGGCGGCTGACGGCACGGCCTCGCCGCGCTGATCCTACGTCGTCCCGGAACGCCGCGGGGCCGCCCGCACTCCCCCGTACGGCCGTGCCCTCACGCCCCCATATGCCTGATCAACACCGTTTCCGCAAGTACCCATGCACTGATCCGCATGTCACACCGGGACAACTGTCCCACTGGGACATTCCAGCAGTACGCTTGTCCCGTGAGCGTTCGACCAGAGCCGGTCGTGGACGGCCGGAGGCAGCGGAAGACGCTGCGCACGCGTGAGGCGCTCGCCTCGGCGGCGGTGGAGCTCGTGGTGGCGCGCGGACTGCGCGCGGTCACCGTCGAGGAGATCGCCGACCGGGCCGACGTCACCCGGCGCACCTTCAGCCGCTACTTCGCCAGCAAGGAGACCGCCGTCCTCGACGGCGTGCGGGCCGACGGCGACCGGATCAACGCCGCCCTGCGGGCCCGCCCCGCCGACGAGGACCCGGTGACGGCCTACCGCGCCGCCGTCCGGGACTGGCTCGACGACGAGGGCGAACCCGCCTGGCACCGCCGCCCCGGCGTCCGCGACCTGTTGCGGCTGACCGAGCGGGAGCCCACGCTGTTCGGCGCGCACCACCACCTCCGGGCTCTCGCCGAGGCCGAGTCGGTGCGGGTGCTCGCGGAGCGGATGGGCGTGCCCGAGGACGACCTGCGGCCCGCCGTGGTGGTCGGCGCGGGCGCGGGCGCGCTGGTGGCGGCGACCCGCCTGTGGCTCTTCGGCGACGAGGAGCTGCCCGTGCTGGTGGACCGCGCGTTCGACGCCCTGGCCGGGGCGCTCGCCATACCTACAACGCAGTGGAGTGCGCCATGAAGGCTGTGCAGTACCGCGAGATCGGCAAGGCCCCCGAGGTCGTCACCGTCCCCGACCCCGAGGCCGGTCCCGGCCAGGTCGTGCTGGAGGTGGCCGCCGCGGGCGTGTGCCACTCGGACATCGCCGTGATGGAGTGGCCCGCCGAGGTCTACGGCTACGGCTTCCCCCTCACCCTGGGCCACGAGGGCGTCGGCAAGGTCGCCGCCCTCGGGCAGGGCGTCACGGGCCTGGAGGTCGGCGAGATGGTCGCCGTCTACGGCCCGCAGGGCTGCGGCTCGTGCGCCAAGTGCGCCGAGGGCAAGGAGAACTACTGCCTGCGCGCCGCCGAGCTGGGCATCAACCCGCCCGGACTGGGCGCGCCGGGCGCGATGGCCGAGTACATGCTGATCGACAACGCCCGCCACCTGGTGCCGCTGGGCGACCTCGACCCGGTCTCGGCCGCCCCGCTCACCGACGCGGGCCTCACGCCGTACCACGCGATCAAGAAGTCGCTGCCCAAGCTGGTCCCCGGCAGCACCGCCGTGGTCATCGGCACCGGCGGCCTCGGCCACATGGCCATCCAGATCCTGCGCGCCACCACGGCGGCCCGGGTGATCGCGCTGGACGTGTCGAAGGAGAAGCTGGAGCTGGCGGCGGCGGTCGGCGCGCACGAGACCGTGCTGTCCGACGCGGACGCCACCAAGGCCGTGCGCGAGCTGACCGGCGGCCTGGGCGCCGAGGTCGTGCTCGACTTCGTGGGCGTCGGCCCGACGGTGGCCACGGCGGCGGGCGTCGTCGCGGTCGAGGGCGACCTGACCGTGGTCGGCATCGGCGGCGGCACCGTGCCGGTCGGCTTCGGCACGATCCCGTTCGACGTGTCGGTGTCCACCCCGTACTGGGGCAGCCGGGGCGAGCTGATCGAGGTGCTGGACCTGGCCCGGTCCGGCGCGCTGACCGTGCACACCGAGACCTTCGGCATCGACGAGGCGCCGCTGGCGTACGAGCGGCTGCACGCCGGTCAGGTGCGCGGGCGCGCGGTCGTGCTGCCGCGCGGCTGAGCGACGCGGTGGGCGCGCCACCCCTCGGCGCGCCCGCCGGTCGGGAACGTGGAGCGGTCCGGTGGTGGCGACCATCGGGCCGCTTCGACGTGCCCACGACCTGAACCCCCGGTCGGGTGATCCCCGACCGGGTGAGGTTCGTGTGCGGCTCAGACCCCGTGCGGGCGGCTGCGGGCGGACGGGATGCCGCGCGGGGCGTCGGCGTGGACCACGTTCGCCAGCACGCGCGCCAGCGCCGCAGGGTCGCCCGAGTCCGCGACCGCCTGCCCGGCCGTGATGCCACCGGACCCCGCGGCCAGCGCGCGCCGCGCCTCGGCGACGGTCTCCGCGTCCACCCGGTGGTGGGTGACCGCGATCAGCACCGGGATGGCGCACCCGGCGATCACGTCGGCCTGCGCCGCGTGGTCGGCGACCGGCGGCAGCTCCACCAGGTCCGCGCCGAGGTCGACGGCGAGCCCGGCGGCGCGGGCCAGCAGCTCCGGCGAGCCCTGCTCGGGGCCGCGCGGGTGCACCGACGCCAGCAGCGGCACGTTCCACCGGTCGCACTCCTCGGCGACGGTGGCCAGGTCCGCGATCTGCCGGTTCTCGCCGTCCGAGCCGAAGTCGACGCTCACGCACACCGCGTCCGCGCCCAGCCGCACCGCCTCCTCCACGTGCGCGACCAGGTGCGTGGAGTCGGGGGCGTGCTTGGTGCTGGC
This sequence comes from Actinosynnema mirum DSM 43827, assembly GCF_000023245.1. Lineage (GTDB taxonomy): Bacteria > Actinomycetota > Actinomycetes > Mycobacteriales > Pseudonocardiaceae > Actinosynnema > Actinosynnema mirum. The sequence continues at coordinate 3,627,713 of NC_013093.1, read as the reverse complement.
GCTGAGGTTCACCACCAGCGAGGCGGAGGTGAACGACTCGGGGTGCACGTGCCGCAGCAGCCCCTTGTGCAGCACCACCGCGTCCGCGCCGCCGTCGATCACCTCGGCGACGGTCCGCGCCAGGCTGCCGCAGCCCGCGGCGGGCTGCTCCAGGGGGACGAGCAGCAGGCGGGGGCCGCCGTGCTGGTGCATCCGCCTGATGCGGAGCTGCCGGGCGAACGTGCGGAAGGGCGTCACCGCGTGCCTCCAGTGGTGCCGGGGCCGATGCATAAATCGGGCAGGACTCAACCACACCACCGATCGGCCTAGTGACGATTCCACCGTTCCGGGTGACACCGTTCGGGCCAACGAGTGACGCCGAGGACTCCTCCGAGCGACCACGCGTCTTGCGCCCCCGAGGTCACGCCTCGGCGACCACCCGGTCCAGCCACTCGGCCAGCAGCGCCCGCTCCCCCGCGCTGAGCACGGTCAGCTCCGGCGCGGCGGCCCGCAGCGCGATCGCCGCCCCGACCGGTCCGGCGGGCGCGCCGGTCGGCGCGGGCCCGGTGGTGACGGCGGCGATGACCGCCTCCCGAGCCGTGGTCGACAGCTCCGGGTCGCGCTCGTCCTCGGGCGTCGCGATCAGGGTGAACGTGAGCCCGCAGCCCGCCGAGTGCACCAGGTGCGCGGCCCGCTCCTCGGCGACCTTGAGCCGTCCGGCCTCGGCGATGCGGCGGACGGTGCCCGCGAGCACGTCGGCGGCCTGCCTGGCGGCGGGCGAGGAGACGCCGGTGCGGGCGTCGCCGTAGATCAGCGAGTAGAGGGCGGGGTTGGCGACGCCGAAGCCGACGTGCAGGTCCCAGCCCCGGCGCAGGTCGTCGACCGGGTCGGCGGAGTGGGAGAGGGAGGTCTTGTCGGCCAGGTAGGAGGCGAAGCCGTGGCTGGCGACGGCGTCGAGGAGGCCGTCCTTGTCGCCGAAGATGCGGTAGATCGTGGGCGACTGGACCCCGGACGCCGCGCACACCGCGCGCGTGGACACCGCCTCCCGGCCGCCTTGCAGGAGCAGGTCGTAGGCGGCGGCGACGATGCGGTCGCGGGTCAGGTCTCGCTTCACCCCGACACGATAACGGGCGCGACGGCTTTTGGTGGCATCGTTAACACTGTCACGTTGCCGCTGAATAGCGCCGCTACGGTGGAGCTGTTACCGTTGACAACAACAGGTGCCGGGACCGGCGCCGCAGAGCGTGGGAGGAAGCACGTGGGCAGCACTGAGCGCGTCGCGATCGTCACCGGCGGGTCCAGGGGCATCGGCCGGGCCGTCGCCGAGCGGCTGGCGGCGGACGGGCAGGCCGTGGTGGTGAACTACGCGGGCAACGAGGAGGCGGCGCGCGAGACCGTCGAGGCGATCACCGCGCGCGGCGGGCGGGCCGTGGCGGTGCGCGGCGACGTCGGCGACGAGGCGGCCGTGAAGGCCCTGTTCGACGCGGCGGAGGAGCACTTCGGCGGCGTGGACGTGGTGGTGAACTCGGCCGGGATCATGGCCCTGAGCCCGGTGGCCCAGTTGGACCTGGCCGAGCTGGACCGCATCCACCGCACGAACGTGCGAGGCGCCTTCGCCGTCGCCCGCGAGGCCGCGAACCGGGTGCGGCAGGGCGGCGCGGTGGTGCTGTTCTCCACCACGGTGACCAAGACGAACCTGCCGACCTACGCGGCGTACGCGGCCAGCAAGGCGGCCGTGGAGACCCTGGTGCCGATCCTGGCCAAGGAGCTGGCGGGCAAGGACGTGACCGTGAACGCCGTCGCCCCCGGCCCGACCGCGACGGAGCTGTTCCTGAACGGCAAGAGCGACGAGCTGGTCGCGAAGCTGGCCGCGCAGAACCCGATGGGGCGGCTGGGCGCGCCGGAGGACATCGCCGAGGTGGTGTCGGCGCTGGCCGGTGGCGCGCGGTGGGTGAACGCGCAGACGGTGTTCGTCAACGGCGGATTGGCCTGAGCACCGGTGGCGGCGCCCCGGTTTTCCGGGGTGCCGCCACGCTCACCGCGCCCGCTTCCGCTTGACCCGCACGGGCACCGCACCGACCCGCCCGAGCAGCCACAGCCCTTCGCGGGCGAGCGCGCGGCACTCGGCCCCGAGATCCCCGCTGCCCCGCTCCACGGCTTTGGGATCGGTCTGACCGGCGACCAGCTGGTACAGCAGCTCCAACACCCACCCCTTGGCGGGCTCGCTCAGCGAACCGGCGAGCCCCGCCAGAAGCACAGGCACCGCAGGTGGCGCAGCCTCGAACAGGTAACCGGACACGACGATCCTGTTCTCCAACTGCCAGTAGTACCTCTCGGCTTCCTCCTCGGAGAGCGCCGACAGCAGGCCGGCGAGGCTCACCGGCGTGCTCCGCCTCCACTCCTCCTTCGGCGAGATCACCGCCAGGGAGGACCAGTCATGGCGGCCAAGCTCGAACTCGACCAGCGGGGTCGTCACCGCGCCACCTCCATGATCATGAAGAAGCGTAGCGCCGCACGAGTCCGCCGAGCCGGAAAAACCGGGTGCGCCCCTCACCACACCCCCGTTAGCTTCGGGCCCATGGACTTCGCAGCGCTGCGACAGAACACGCCCGACGAGGACGGCTACTTCGGCGAGGCCGTCGCCGCCCACTACGACGCCCCCGGCCCACCCGGACCCGAGGTCGTCGCGGCCGTCGACGTGCTCGCCGAGCTCGCCGCGGGCGGTCGGGTGCTGGAGTTCGCGATCGGCACCGGCCGGATCGCGCTGCCGCTCGCCGAGCGCGGGGTGGAGGTGGCCGGGATCGAGCTGTCCAGGGCCATGCTCGCCCGGTTGCGCGCCAAGCCCGGCGGGGACGCGCTGGAGTGCGTCGTCGGCGACTTCTCCAGCACGCGCGTCGCGGGCGAGTTCTCGCTGGTGTGCCTCGTCTACAACACGATCCAGAACGTCACCACCCAGGACGGCCAGGTCGAGACCTTCCGCAACGCCGCCGCGCACCTGGCCCCCGGCGGCCGGTTCCTGGTCGAGAACGTCCTGCCCAACCTCCGCGAGCTGCCGCGCGGCCGGACCGACGCGCCCTTCGACAGCGGCCCCGACACCTGGGCGTTCTCCCGCTACGACATCGCCACCCAGTCCATGAGCAACAACCGCTTCACCGTCCGCGACGGCCGCGCCACCGTGAGCACAATCCCGTTCCGGTACGTCTGGCCCGCCGAGCTGGACCTCATGGCCCGCATCGCGGGCCTGCGCCTGGAGCACCGCTGGACGGACTGGGACCGCTCGCCGTTCCACCACGAGAGCCGGAGGCACGTCTCGGTGTGGCGCAAGGACGGCTGACTGTCGGCGCCCCCTCCTACACTTGCCGCCGACGCAGGGATCAGGGGGTCGTGGTGGCGGTGGGTTCGGAGGGGTTCTTCTCCCTCGTGCGGCGGTTGGCCGAGGTCAAGCGGCTCGACCGGCGGGAGTACAGCGCGTTCGAGGTGCGTGGGGTCAAGTTCGCCTACCACTGGCCGCGCACCGAGACGGTCGGGCTCAAGCAGCTGCTGAGCGAGCAGCTCGCGCTCGTGGCGGAGCGGCCGGACGTGTTCGAGCCGCAGTACGCCATCGCCGGGTTCGGGTGGGTGGTGGTGCGGTTGGACGGGGTCGAGGCGGACGAGCTGGCCGAGCTGCTGTACGAGGCGTGGCGGTTGTCGGCGCCCGAGCAGCTGGTGGAGCAGGAGCCGGACTGGGCGTCGGCGCCACCGGTGCTGGGGTAGGGGCGGGTCAGCGGGGAGGCAGGCCGAGGGCGGAGACGGCCAGGGAGCCCGAGCCCGCGGCGACGGCGGTGTCCAGGCGGTGCAGGGCGGCGGTCAGCAGGTGGGCCGGGCTTCCGGTGGCGCGCACGGCGGTCAGCGCGGCGCGGGCGCCCTCGGCGAAGGTGGTGATCGTGGCCTGGTCCGTGGTGTGCTCGTCGGTCACGAGCGCCGTGACGACCTCGTCCGTCGCGTGGCGCAGGATCTCGAGCGCGACCCCGGTCAGCGCGCGCAGCACGTCCGGGGGCGTCCCCCGGTCGATCAGGTGCCCGGCGGCCTCCGCGTACGCCACGAGCGCGCTGACGTAGAACGCGCCGGTCAGCCCGGCGTCCAGCAGCTTGGCCGTCCCGACCTCCTCGGCGACGTGCCGCGACGCCCCCGCGAGCGCGCCCAGCACCGGGCCGTGCGCGGCCCACGTCCCGGACGGGCCCGCGTAGAGGATCACCGCGTCGGGTGAGCCGATCTCCTGCGGGTAGCACAGGATCACCCCGTCCAGGTGCTCCCCGCCCCGGTCGACGACCCAGTCGCGCGCCGCCTCGGCGTCGGCGGGCGTGCCGCTGGGCAGGGTGACCAGCGTCCGCCCCCGCCAGTCCCGCACCGGGTCCAGCGCCTCCAGCGCGGCCTCGCAGGTCGACGTGCAGGCCACCACCAGAGGCGCCACCGCCCCGGCCACGTCCCGCACCGCCGCCACCCGCTCCCCCGCGAGCGCGAGCGCCCGCTCGGGCGTCCGGTTCCACGCCGCCACCGAACGCCCCGCGCCCGCGAACGCCCGCACCATCGCGGACCCCATCAACCCGCACCCGACGACCACCACATCAGCCCCGGTCACGACAACCACCCCTCACACTCCGAAGAACCCATCCGCGGTCATCTCGTCCAAGCTCTTGGCGAACGCGTCGGCCACCAGCTCCAGGTCCTCGGCGGTGTGCGCGGCGCTGATCAGGAACGCGTGCAGCTCCGGCAAATGCACCCCGTGCCTGCGCATGTAGTACGCCAGCGCGATCGTGGCCTTGAAGTCGCTGCCGGTCAGCCGGTCCCGGTACAGCCGCGCCGGGCGGTGGCTGAAGGTCAGCGAGAAGATCGAGCTGCGCGCCGAGACCCGGCAGGCGATCCCGCGCCGCCCGGCGGCCTCGCGCAGCGCCCCGGCGAGCCGCTCGGTCCCGGCCTCCAAGCGCGCGTAGACGCCGGGGTCGGCGCGCAGCCGCCGCAGCACGGCCGCCCCGGCGGCGCAGCTGAGCGAGTTGCCGCTGAGCGTGCCGCCCGCGAAGACCTTGCGCTCGTAGTCCTGGAACGGGTCGCGGGTGCTCCTGGCGACGTCGACCAGCCCGGCCCGCCCCACCACCGCCCCGCACGGCAGCCCGCCGCCGATCACCTTGCCCAGGCAGGTCAGGTCCGGCCGCACGCCCACCACCGACTGCACCCCGCCGTAGGCGACCCGGAACCCGCTGACCACCTCGTCGAACACCAGCGGCACACCGATCTCGTCGCACACCCGGCGCAGCGCCAGCAGGAACGGCGGGTCGAGCGCGACCACCGACGTGGGCATCGGCTCCAGCAGCACGCAGGCCAGCTCGTCCGCGTGCTCCCGCAACCGCTCCAGGCCGGGGACGTCGCCGTACTGGAGCACCAGCGTGCCCGCGACGGCGGCGGGGTCGGCGCCGTGCGAGCCCGCGACCGGTTCGGGCCGGTCGCGCTCGCCCGCGAAGCGGAACCACGAGCTGACCAGGCCCTGGTCGGAGAGCCCGTGGTAGTGCCCCTCGAACTTGGCGACCTTGGCGCGCCCGCCGCGCGCGCCCCGGCACATCCGGATCGCCAGCAGCACCGCCTCGGACCCGGAGTTGCAGAGCACCGCGCGCTCCGCGCCGGGCAGCGCCGCCACCAGCAGCTCGGCGAGCTCCACCTCGGGCAGGTTGCCCACCCCGTTGACCTGCCCGCGCCGCACGCCCTCGGTGACCGCCGCGACCACGTCCGGGTGCGCGTACCCCAGCAGGTGGGGCCCGTAACCGCCGCACAGGTCGACGTACTCGTTGCCGTCGAAGTCCCGCACCCGCCCGCCCGACGCCTCCCGCACGAACACCGGGAACGCGCTGGGGAAGAAGTACCGGTCCATGTGCGTCGGGGCCACCAGCGTGGAGCGGGCGCGCTCGCGCAGCCGCAGCGAGGTGGGGGCGCGCACCGCGAAGTCCTCGGCGAACCGCTCCTCCACCTCGGCGCTCATGTAGGGCGAGTAGCGGTCGGTGAACCTGCGGGCGTTGGCCCAGATGTCGATGTCCGGGTCGATCTGGCCCGCGAAGCCCTCGCACGACAGGAACACCAGCTCGACCTTGGTGAACGTGGTGGTGTACCGGCAGCCGTGCGCGCGCAGCACCTCGTTGACGTCGGCGAAGTACGCGACGGTGGACCACCGGTCGGTGCTGGTGTCGAAGTGGTGGCGCAACACCTCGGCCATCCGCCGCTCGTACCCGGCGCGCCGGGCCGCGAGGCCGGGGCCTGCGTGCACGAAGTGCCGGGTGAAGCGGTCCACGGCGACGGCCCACTCCTTGCGGGTGCAGGCGTAGTAGAACGAGGACAGGCCCCACTTCTCGTCCTCGGTCAGCTCGGCGGTGACGCCGTAGTCGAGCAGCACCAGCTCACCGGTCGGGGTGAACAGCACGTTGCCGGGGTGCGGGTCGCCGTGGCTCAGGCCGTGCATGTAGAGCATCGTGTAGACGGCGTCCTGCAGGCGGCGGGCGAGCTGGGCGCGCGGCAGCTCGACCAGGTGCGCGTCGCGGCCGGGGATGCCGTCGACGTGCTCCATCACGAGCACCCGCGTGGTCACCAGCTCCGGCACCACCTCGGGCACGCGCACGTGCGGGTGCCCGGCGAAGTCGGCGCGCACCCGCTGCTGCTGGTGGGCCTCGCGGCGCATGTCGGCCTGCGGCAGCAGCAGGCGGGCGACCTCGTCGAAGCGGTGCGGCAGGTCCAGGTGGCGCAGGCGCGGCACGAGCAGGTGGGCGGCGCGCACGAGCGAGCCGAGCGCGCGCAGGCTGCGCCGGATCTCCTCGGGCACCCCGTCCTTGACCAGCTTGACGGCGACCTTGCGGCCGTCGTGCAGGTGCGCGACGTGCACCTGGGCGACGGAGGCGCTGGCGATCGGGCGCAGGTCGAGGTCGCGGAACACCTCGCCCAGCGGGCCGCCCAGTTCGCGCTCCAGCGCGCGGCGGGTGGGGCCGGGCGGCATGTGCGGGGCGCGGTCCTGCAGGGCGCGCAGGGTGTCGGTCCACTCCGGGGGCAGCAGGTCGGAGCGGGTGGCGGCGATCTGGCCGAGCTTGATGTAGATCGGCCCCATGCGCACCAGGAACGCCAGCGCGGCCCGCGCCCTGCGCCGCTGCCTGCCGCTCTCCCGACGGCCGCGCAGTGCGGGCACGAGCAGGTGGCGGGCGGCCTCCAGCGCGAGGGCCGCGACCGCTCTGGCGAGGTGTCCGAGCACAACCGCCTCCGATCTCACAGCACGAACGTGAAGGCGCCGAAGGACATCCCGGCGCTGCCGACCCAGCCGACCGCGCGCTGCCCCGGTTTCAGCAGCCCCGCCTCGATCCCCGACGCCATCGCGGTGGGCACCGAGGCGGACACGACGTTGCCGGTGCGCGGGTAGACGTGGTGCACCACCGGGCCCAGGCCCGCCTCGTCCGCCATGCCCTGCCAGTAGCTGCTGCTGGAGGCGTGCGTGAACAGCGCGTCCACCCGCTCGGGCGGCACGTCCAGCGCGGCGAGCGCGGCCAGCGCCTCCTCCCGGCCGCGCGCGTGCATCTCCAGCCCGAAGGAGGTGAACACGCCGACCCCGTTGCGCGCCTCCTTGCCGGTGGGGTCGCAGAAGTCCCGGTAGTTGTCCAGGGTGACGTTGCACAGCGGCGCGAGGTCGGGGCGCGAGCGGAAGCTGAACCGCCACGGCTCGCCGTCGTCGGCGGTGAGCACGGTCGCGGTGGCGGCCTCGCCGAGGGTGCAGGCGGCGAACGTGGACGCCAGCGCCTTCGCCGCAGGCAGCCGGAACGCGCCGGGCACCACGGCCCCGCCGGGTCTCATGCTGAACTCGGCGTTGACGACCAGCGCCGTCCGGTGGTGGCCCGCCAGGAACAGCGACTCGACCACCTGGACGGCCCTGGTCCAGCTCATGCACGCGTCGAGCAGGTCGAAGCAGTGCGCGCGGTCCGCGCCGAGGGCGGCGGCGGCGTGGTAGGCGCCCGCCGGTTCCAGGAAGCCCCGGCCGACCCCGGTGTACACCAGCAGGTCGACCTGCCCCGGTTCCAGCCCGGCCCGGCGCAGCGCGGTGCGGGCGGCGGCGCGCAGCAGGTCGACGGGCCGCTCGCCGGCGTCGAGCCAGCGGCGGGTGCGGGAGCCGGTGTGCCGCAGGTAGACGTCGACCCGGCGCAGCAGGGCGTCCAGGTCCCCGGTGAAGGTGTCCGCGCTGTGCTCGGCGATCAGGTCGACGACGTCGGCGTTGCCGACCTCGCGCGAGGGCAGCTCGGCGGCGACCGCCCGCAGCCTCACCGCGCGCCCCCGCCGATCGGGGTGAGGACGATCCGGGCGCCGCGCGCGGGCGCGCTGGTGACCAGCCGGGAGGCGGGGCGCTCGGGGCGGCGCCGGTCGGCGGTCAGCGCGTGGCGGGCGAGCAGGACCCGGAGCACCTCCACCGCCTCCAGCACCGCCAGGTTCGCCCCCACGCAGCGTCGGACGCCGTTGCCGAACGGCATCCAGGTGTGCGCGGGCACCGCCCCCTGCTCCAGGAACCGCTCGGGCCGGAACGCGCGCGGGTCGCGGTGGTGCGCGGGGTCGTTGTGCACCACGCCGATGACCGGCATGAGCGTGGCGCCCCTGGTCAGCCGGTACCCGGCCAGCTCGACGTCCTCGGTGAGCGTCCACGGCAGCTCGGAGATCGGGGGGTGCCGCCGCAGCGTCTCCTTGACCACCGCCTCCAGGTAGCCGGTGTCGCCGGACGCGGCGGCCAGCGCGGCGGTGCGGGCCGCGGCGGGGTGGCGGGCCAGCTCGTGCAGCGCCCAGGCCAGGGTGCTGGCGGTGGTCTCGTAGCCCGCGACGACGAGGGTGACGACGTGGTCGCGCAGCTCCGGCGGGCTCAGCGCCCCCGGCCCGGCCGCGACGAGCAGCCGGGAGAGCAGGTCGGTCCGCTCGGCCAGCCGGGGGTCGGCGCGGCGGTCGGCGGTGATGGCGTGGACGAGCGCGTCGAGGCGGCCCAGGGTCAGCGCGGCCCGGCGCCACCGCCCCCAGCGGCGCAGGACCGGGCTGGGCAGCCCGAGCAGGACGGGGATGTCGACGGCGGGGAGCACGTCGAACAGCTCGCGCAGCCGGGGCAGGCGCGGGTCGTCGTCCGCGCCGAGCACCACGCGCGAGATCACCCGCAGGGCGAGGCGCCGCACCCTCGGGTAGCTGGGGAACGGCGAGCCGACGGGCCAGGTGGCGATCTCGTGCTCGGCGAGCTCGCGGACGGCGTCCCGGTAGCCGCGCACGGCGGGCTTGGTGAACAGCGGCGACAGCAGGGCCCGCGCCCGCCGGTGCTCGTCGCCGTCGACGCTGAGCAGCGAGTGCTCGCCCATGACGGGCTTGAGCGGCAGGTTGCCCTCGCCGCCGTGGAAGCGGGACGGCGGGGAACCGGTCATCGCCTGGACGTGGGCGGGGTCGTAGAGGAAGACCACGGCGCGCCACGGCCAGATGTCGAGCGCGACGACGTCGCCGTACTTGGCGCGCAGGCGGCGGGCCCAGCGGTCGCGGCGGGTGTAGAGGGCGGTCTGCACCGGCCACGGCAGGCGTGGTCCCGGCGGTGGCGCGCCGCGCGGGGCGTGCGCGTCGATCCCGGTCATGGTCATCGCTGCGGTCCCTTCCGGGGGCGGGGTCAGCCGGGGATGCGGACGGCCTGGCCCGCGTAGGCCAGGCCGGCGCCGAAGCCGATCAGCACGGCCCAGTCGCCCGCCCGGACCCGCCCGTCGGCGACGAGCCGGTGCAGGGCCAGCGGCACGGACGCGGCGCTGGTGTTGCCGGTGGCGCGCACGTCGTCGGCGACCACGACGTGCCCTGGCGGGTCGAGCCGGGCGGTGACGCGCTCGATCAGCTTCCAGTTGGCCTGGTGCGGCACGAGCGCGCCGACGTCGTCCCAGCCGAGACCGGTGGCGGCGAGGATCCGGCGCACCGCGTCGGGCACGGTGGCGCAGGCCCAGCGGATGACCGCGAGCCCGTCCATGCGCAGCGCGGGCCGGGTGGTCCCGGCCGGTTCGCCGAGCAGCGCGGGCCGCACCTCCAGCGCCGCCGCCCGGTCGCCCTCCGAGCCCCACACCACCGGTCCCACCCCCGGCGGGCCGTCCGTCGCGGTGATCAGCAGCGCGCCCGCCCCGTCCGCGAACACCGGGGCGGTGCCGGGGTCGTCGGGGTCGACGATGTCGAGCATCCGGTCGGCGCCGACCACCAGGGCCGTCGCGCAGTCCCCGGACGCGATGAGGGAGCGGGCCAGGTTCAGGGCGTAGCAGAACCCGGCGCAGGCCACGTTGACGTCGAACGCGGGCACCCGCAGCCCGAGCGCGGCGGCCACCTTCGGCGCGACCGCCGGGCAGGGCCGGGGGTTGGTGGAGGTGGCGACGACGAGCACGTCCACCGCGCTCGCGGGCGTGCCCGCGGCGGCGAGCGCGTCGGTCGCGGCGATCACGGCCATGGTCTCGACCGACTCGCACGCCGAGGCCACGCACCGCGCCTCGATCCCGGTGCGCTCCACGACCCACTCGCGGGGGCGCCCGAGCCGGGCGGCGACCTCGGCGGAGTCGACGGGCGCGGGCCGGTGCGCGCCGGTGGCCAGCACCCGGCACGCCATCAGGCCCACGGCCCGCCCGGTGTGGCGTGGGCGGAGACGAACTCCAGCACCGCGCGCGGGGTGTCGAGCGCGGCGGCCTGCTCGTCGCTGATGTCGATGCGGTAGGTGTCGCCGAGGACGGCGACCATCTCGGCCCTGGACAGGGAGTCGACGTCCAGGTCGTCGAGCGGGGTGTCGAGCTGCTCGTCGGGGAGCAGCACCCGGCGGTGGGGGTCGTCGGGGTGGACGACGCGGGTCAGGATCTCTTCGAGTTCCGCTGGCGACATGGGGGTTCTCCGTTCCGCCGGGTTCCCGCGCCGCCGGTCGGGGAGGCTGGTGGGGCGGCGGCTGAGCGGAAGTCTTGGGTCCCGCGCCGGGCCACCGGAACCCCGGCGGCGCGCGAACAGCCGGACGTACGAGCGCCGCCATCCCGATGGCCCAGACCCGTGCTGCTCCGGGTGCCACGCCGGTCCCCCGATCTCACCTGACCAGGTGAGGCCGGTGGTGCGAGGATGCGCACCCGTGCGCGTGGGCGGCAGCCGCCTGCTGGCCGAGCTCGCCTAGTGCCCCTTGAGCCCCTTCTTGCCGGGCGCCCAGTAGGGGACGCTGCTGATCCGCCGCCCCTGGACGCCCGCGCCCCGGAGCGCCCGGTGCAGGCGCTGGACCGACGACGCCTTGCCGGTCAGCACGGGTGCTGCGTCCGGCCCGACCCGGTGGGCGGCCAACACCGCCCGCTCGACCTCGGCCAGATGGGCGTCACCCGGCTCCCTGGCCACGAGCACGACGTCGACCAGCCCGAACCGGTCGAGCACGGCACGCGCCCCCTCGACCGACTCCACCTCCAGGACGACCCGAACGTCACGCGCCCGGTGAACCGCGACGGCCGTGCTGAACGACGTCTCGTCCCCGAAGAAAACCAGCGCCCCGCGCGACGCGGGCAACCGGACACCCCGACGCGGCCCCGCCACCCTGCAGGGCGCGCCCCCGACCGCCGACGCCGCCCAGTCCGAACCGGGCCCGTTGCCGTGGACGTGCCACAGGATCTCGGCCGTCCCGGTCGCCGGGTCGAGCGCCAGCGGCGTGTAGGAGCGGATCTCCCACGGCCCGAGCAGCGTTTCCCCGACGACGACGACCTGCACCACGTCCCCGGGCGTCCAAGCCGCCTTCCGCAGCCCGTCGCCCACGATCGACACCCACCGCAAGCCCGCGCCCACCTCCTCGACGCGGGTGACCTCGGCCTCGTGCGTGGCGAGGTCGAGGAGCAGCGACGTGAAGCGCCCGTGGGCCGTGGTCGTCATGGAACCGACGCTATGAGGCCCGGATTGATCTGTCCAAGACATAGAATGCAGGCTTATGAGACCTCTGAAGCATCGATTGCTCCCGTGGAACTGAGGCACCTGCGCTACTTCGTGACGATCGCCGAGGAGCAGAACTTCCGCAGGGCCGCCGAGCGGCTGCACGTCTCCCAGTCCCCGCTGAGCCGCCAGATGAAGGACCTCCAGGACGAACTGGGCGTGGCGCTGTTCGAGCAGGCCGGTCGCGGGGTCCGCCTCACCGCCGCCGGAAAGGTCTTCGCGGACCGGGCGCGCGGGGTGCTGGCGGGCGTCGACGCGGCCGTCGAGGAGGCCAGGGACGTCGCGCGGGGCAGGCGGGGCACCGTGGCCATCGGCTTCGAGCAGGGCGCCACCTTCACCGGAGCGCTGGCCTCGCTCATGGCCGCGTTCCGCAGGCGCGCCCCGCGCGTCGCCCTCCAGCTCGTGCCGATGGGCAGCGCCGAGCAGTGGACCGCCCTGCGCGACGGGACGATCGCCTTCGCCTGCGGATCGCACCCACCCACCGACGCCGACCTGTCCTCCCTTGAGCTGACCAGCGACCACCTGGGCCTGCTGGTCGCACTGGACCACCCCCTGGCGTCACGCGCGGAGGTCCGACTGCACGACCTGGCCGGTGAACGAATCGTCCTGGGCCCACGCGAGGTAGACCCCCGCCTGCACGCCCAGCTCGCCACCGCCACGCGGAACGTCCCGCTGGGCGCGATCACCGAGGTGGCCGACCTGGAGGTGCTCCTGGCCCTGGTGGCGATCGGCGACGGCGTCACGTTCCTCGCGCGCCGCACGGCCGCCCTCGTCACCCCGGTCACCTCGCTGGTGTGGCTCCCGATCGGCGACCTGGACGTCCGCCTGTCCGACGTGGCCGTCTGGCGAACGCGGGACGCGGACCTGCCCGTGGTGCGCGCCCTGGTCGAGTGCGCCCAGGAGGTCAGGCGTTGTTGACCGGGTCCCCGGTCCGCGTTCTCCCGAATCCGCGCCGGGTCGGTGCTCTTGGGCAGCACCGGGTACCCGCTCTGCACCCCCACCGCAGCAACACCCGAGCCTCGCTGACCTCGTGCTTGGCGGCCATCACCTTGAACGGCGAGTCCCCGCTCTCCCCGTCCGCCCGCATCTCGTCGGTCTTGCCACTGGCGTGCCCAGGCGCAGCCCGCCACGTGGAGAGCGGAACCAGGCTGCTGTACGCGATCGGCGCGATCCCGTTGTCCTCCAGGAACCGCACGATCTCCGGCTTCTGCGACCACGGGTGCAGTTCGATCTGATCGGCGTGCGGCAACGGCAGTCCGGCAGCCACCAACTCCTCGATGTGCCGAACGTTGAAGTTGGACACCCCCACCGCCCGAGCGCGCTCAAACTCGCCTCAAAAGCCGCCTCCACCTCCCGAGCCGACTTGAACACACACCCGATACCCCGCACGAATCGCAGCCTCAACACCGGCAGCAAGCGCCCGGTAGTGCCCAGCCACAATTTCCTCCCGCACAACGCTGTCAGGCGCATCCGACGACGTCCTGGAATCCCCAGCAAGGGCCCTGCACCTGAACGACTCCGAACGCACCCACCTGTTCAACCTCCCCCGTGCGTCAGGGCGTGCAACACCTCCTGTCCACGATCACCGCCCACAGCCCTTCCTTCCGCCGCTACTGGTCAGACCACGACGTTCCCCCGAGACCCAGGCCTGACCCTGGTCGTCTACACCGCAGAACCCCACTCCCCCGGCGGTGCGGACGTTCGGCGGCCAAGTGCCGGCGCCGAACGCCCCGGATCGCGACGCGCAGGAAAGCGCTCCCCACTTCACCTGCCCGAGTCTGATTTCTCCGAAATAAGCAGACGCGACCGCGAGAGCGCCGAGCAAATCCCGTTCCGGCACCACTCTCCGGCCACCAGGCCGACAGGAGACCCCAGTGGACGACGTTCACCCCCAACCGGGACGAGCACCGGTGACGTTGTCCACGAGCGAGGAGGACCTGGACTGGGCCTCACGCGACTTCGGCGGCGTCATCTCCCGCCGCCCCCGCGCCGTGCTCAAACCAACGAGCTTCGAGGAGATCCGCACCGCCCTGCTCGACGGACTCGCCCTGACGCCTCGCGGGCAGGGGCACTCCACCAGGGGCCAGGCCCAGTCGGAGGGCGGGGTCGTGCTGGACATGACCGGCTTCGACACCGCCCTGCGCCACGGCCGCACCCCACCGGTGCTGACCGACTACCTGGGCCTGTCGGTAGGCGGGACCCTGTCGGTGGGCGGTCACGGCGGCGCCAGCCACCAGCACGGGGCGCAGACGGACACCGTGCTGGAACTGGACGTGCTCACCCCGAACGGAAGCCGCACCACCGCACCCACACCCTGACCTACCCCCGGCTCGACGCGTTCCTGCACGACCAGCGCCGCCTCGCGGCGGACGGCCGGTTCGAGCACCTCCTCCACGACCTGGTCTTCGACGAACCGGCGGAGATCACCACGCTCCCCTACCGGGACTTCGCCGACCGCATGGCCCCGGCCGTGACCCTGCTGCGCGCCCTGGGCTCCTGGCAGCAGCCGCACCCCTGGGTCAACCTCCTGCTCCCCGACGAGGCCACCGAACAGCTGGTCATCGACAACGTCACGAGACTGGCAATGCCCGACAGCCCGCTGGTGTTCCTCTGCGCCGTCCTGTGCACCGCGACCGAGTCCACCGCACTGGGCACGACCGTGAAGACCTCACACCTGCGCGCAGCAGCACGGGCAGCGGGCGGAACCGTCTACCTGGAAGACCGGAAACCCTTGCCATAAAAGGTTTTCCACTATTCCAGCATGTCCGGATAGGACTAATCGCTGCGCCGCCCCCTGAGGCAAGGTCGGACGCGCTGCCAGTGCGGTCTCGGGTGATGACCTGGGGATCGCCTGCGGGATTAGCTGAAAGCCCTGCCCCTCAACGATTTCCCCACGAGGCCGCAGTTCTGCGGCATTCGGGGAAACGGGGTGGCCCTGCGTCGCGACTACCGGGGACAGGTGGGGCCGCGGGAGGGGAGTCGGCGTGGACGGGAAGGCCGAGCGCTGGTTGGTGGTCGTGATGGGGGCCGTCGTGCTCGCGGCGGGCGGGGTGTTCTCCACGTGGGTGGGGCGGGTTCTCGCGTTGGAGCACGGTTCCGGGTTCGCCGGCGGCGGGGCGTGGCTGCTGGTCGGGGTGGTCGGGTGCGGGGTCGGGGCCGCGGTGGTGTTCGGGGTGCGGGGGTGGGCGGTGCGGCGGTTCGTGGTGGCGGCGGTGGCGTCCCGGCGGTACCGGCGGCGGGTCTCGCCCGCGCTGCCGCTGACGGTGGCCGGGGTGCTGCTGGTGACGCTGGCCGCGGGGTGGGGGTTCGCCCTGCTCTCGCTCGTGGAACCGGGCGGCGAACAGCTCGGGGACGGCAGTGGCGGGTCGCTGTTGTTGGCGTTGCTGGGAGTGGTGTGCGCGGGTCTGCACTTCTCGTGGCGCTTCCGCCGCCGGGTCGAGGTGCCGCCGCTGGTCGCGGCCGGGCTCGCGCGGGTGGCCGAGCCGCCTGAGGTTCCGCGGGGTGCGCGGGCGTTCTCCTGGCGGTTGCGGGAGTTCACGTCGGGGGTGGTGATCGAGGGGACGTTCTTCCTCGTCCCGCTGGCAGGCGCGGCGCTGTCCGGGGAGGTGGGGTTCGACGAGCGGACGCAGCAGGGGCTGTTCATGGTGTTCGCGGGGCCGGGGCTGGTCAGCGGGATGTTGCTGCTGCTGATGATGGTTCCGGCGCACCTGCGGTGGATCGCGGTGGACGCGCTGCGGCAGCCGTCGTCGTTGCTGGCGCTCGCCCTGGTCGGCGGGGCGTTCGCGGTGGACTGGGCGCACGGGCACGGCGGCGTCCCGGCCCCGCTCCACACCGCGGCGCAGGTGGCGGTGCTGGTCGGGGTGCTGCTGGCCTCGGCCACGTGCATGGGCATCATGGAGCGCGGGCCGCAGCCGTGGCTCGGGCTCTACTACCTGGGGTTCTCCTACCTGCTGGGGTACCTGACCGCGCCCGGCGGCACGATCAGCCAGCCCGAGGGCGTCGCCGGGTGGGTGGCGGCGATCGGCGCGCTCGGGTACTGCCTGCGGGAGGGGCGCGAGCACTGGGAGCGGCACCACGGGGTCACGCCGGTGGTCGACGTGGCGTGACCCCGTGGCGCGTCGGGTGGCCGTCCGCGCCTACCGGCACACCCGGAGGGAGTCCACGCCGGGCGGCAGGGCGTCGCGCTCGTCCTCGGTGAAGGCGCGGTCGCCGATGACCCGGCACAGGTCGCGCTGCCAGGCCACCGGGTCGAGCGCCAGCGCGCCGCCCGGTCCGCCCGGCCCGCCGAACGCGCCCACCTCCTGGTAGAGCACCGTTCCCCCGTCAGCGGAGACGTCGACGAAGTGGTGGTTCCCGCTGTCGGGGAAGGCGAACTCGTAGGAGTCGACCGGGGCCTTGTCGCCGATCCGGTAGACGCGCACGGCGTTGTTCGCGGCGACCAGGTAGCGCCCCTCGTCGTCGAGGAACCCCGCCCGCCACCCGGCGGCGTTCCCGCTCGACAGGCTGCTCCCGATCCCGAGCTCCCTGCGGTGCGGATCGCGCCGCCACAGCTCCACGGCGGTGCCCGTGCGCAGCACCGCGAAGTAGCGACCGCTGGGGTCGAACTGGAGGCCGTAGGTGTACGGGGGCACCTCGACGGTCCCGGTCGTCCGCCCGGTGGCCAACTCGATCACGTGGGCGGTCGTCCCCTCCCGGACCAGGACGGCCACGTGGCCCTGCAGCGGGTAGGGGGCCACGGCCAGCGCGCTGGGCGGGGCGCCGGGCGGGAGCAGGGCCTTCGCGTCGAAGCGCGCGAGCTCCTCGCCCCGACGCGCGTCCCACTGCTGCACCACCGTGCCGGAGACGGTCACCACGCCGCCGTTCCGGTCGAAGTGGTAGGTGAAGCCCACGTCCTTCCCCGAGGGGTCGGGCGGGTGCGCGACGGCGGTGATCCGGGTCAGCTCCCGCAGGGAGGGGAGCTGGTGGACGGTGATCTCGTGCTCGCCCGTGCGGTTGACCAGCAGCTCACCGGACGGGTCGACGGCCAGGAGGTGCTCGCGCAGGCGCGGTGCGAGCGGCGGCGTCCCTGGGTGCTCGGCCAGCGGCGAACCGCTGTCCTCGCCCGAGGGGCGCAGCTGGAGCCGGCCGTCGGTGAGCCGGGTGACCGTCCCGGCGCCGTCGGGGGTGAGCACCCCGTCGTCCGCGTCCAGCACCTGGTTCCCGGTGGGCAGGGTGGTGTAGGTGACGCCCCAGGGGTGCAGCGCGCCCAGCAGCAGGTCGCCGCCGGACTCGACCAGCCCCGACAGGAACGCGACGGGGCGCTCGGCCGCGCGCTGGACGACGTCCGAGACCACCGCGCCCGCGCCGAGGTCCACCAGGACCAGCCCGTCCTCGCGCACGACGGTGCGGTGCCCCGTCGCGTCGGTCGACACCAGGGCGCACCGGGTGGTGGGGATCGCGGCGCCCAGCTCGATCCCGTCGGCGACCCGCAGGAGCTGGACCCGTCCCCCCGACTCGTCCCTCCTGCAGGTCACGACGCCGGTCCGGTCACCGGACACCAGCAGTTCCCGGTCCACGACGGGGTCGAGCACGCTGCGGACCTCCCCGGTGGCCAGGTCGGCGGCCACCAGTCCCTCGGCGGACGCGGCGCCCACGTCGTGGAAGGTCTTGACGAGCAGGGTCCGGTCGTCCGCCCCGAACCACAGCCCGTTGCCCGCGTCGAGGGGCAGCGGCGCGGTCCCGGCGACCGTGCCCGCGTCCAGGTCCCACCAGAGCAACCGGTCCCCGGTGGTGACGGCGACCAGCCCGCCGTCGGCGGAGATCGCCGCCGAGTCGTGCGGGTGCTGGGTGAACGCCTTGAGCCCCACCGCCCTCGGCAGCCGGCGCACCTGCCCGACGATCCGCTCGGCGTCGGGGCGCACCTCGAACCAGCCCGCGTCGCCGTCGTCCTCCACGAACGCGGCCCGCTTCCCGTCCGGCGCGACCAGGGCGTACAGCACGTGCTGGACGGGGACCTCGGCGTTGCGCACCTCCCCGGTCGCCGCGTGGACGGTCAGCGTCGTGCGGCCGACGTCGGTGACCGTGAGCACGACGTCGCCGTCCCGGCTGGTCTCGGCCGTCGCCAGCGGGCCCGGCGCCCCGGACAGCACGCGGGTGGCCGTCGCGTGCCTGAGGCGGTGCTGGAGGAGCTGGTCGCGCGCCTCCCGCGTCGGTGAACGCCGGTACGCGGCCAGCGCGGTCATCACCGACAGGGCCGGGTCGGACCCGACGACGTCCTGCGCGGCCAGGGCCAGCGCCCTGGACTCGGCCAGCGCCCGCCGCTCGTCGCTCTCCCGCCGGGTGGAGACGAGCAAGGCGCCCGCGGTCACCGCCGTCACCAGCAGCAGCACCGCGGCGGTGAGCCAGGCCCGCCTGCCCCGCGTCCTGGCGCGCTGGCGCCGGTGGCCGCGACGCAGGTAGTCGCGCTCCGGCACGGCGAGGTCGGCGGCGTGGCCCGGCAGCCACTGCCGCGCGGCGGCCAGCGCGGTCGCGTTGGGCAGCAGGTCGGGCGGGGCGCCCGCGCGGGTCCAGCGCTCCAGGTCGTAGCGCAGCGACTCCCGCCAGTCCAGGAAGGCCCTCCGGTCGGCGATCAGCCTGACCAGCCGGGGCCAGTGGGCGATCAGCGCCTCGTGCGCCAGCTCGACCCGGTCGTCGTCGGTGAGCGCGAGCAGCCTGGTGGTGGCCAGCAGTCGGGCCGCGCGCAGCTCGTCGGGGTCCAGCTCGGCGCGGGGCACGGCCCGCCTGGTCGCGGCGGGCGCGCCGAGGGGCAGGCGCACCAGCCTGGTGAGCAGGCGTTCGGCGGCCGGGTCGTCCTCCACGCGGGCCCAGGCGGCCTCGGCGTAGCCGCCCAGCGCGCCCGCGACGCCGCCGATCCCGTCGTAGGCGTGGTGGGTGAGCACGCCGCGCTCCTGCCGCTCCCACAGCAGGGCGAGGGTGAAGCCGAGCAGCGGCAGCGCCCCCGGCCCGTCCCCGGCGTCGGCGAGCACGCGGTCGGCCAGGTTCGGCTGGTAGCGCACGCCGGGGGTGCCGTCCACCGCGCCGGTGACCACCTCGCGCAGCTGGTCCGCGCGCATCGGCGCCAGGGCGTGCACGCGCCTGCCCAGCACCGGTCCGAGCCGGGGGTGGGCCAGCGCCGGTTCGAGGAAGTCCGCCCGCAGCGCGCACAGGACCGCGACCTCCTGCGGGACGCGGTCGCCGAACAGCGCCTCCGCCAGCGCGTCGACCTCGGCGGGCGGGAGCGCCAGCAGCTCCTCGCACTGGTCCACGACCACCAGCAGCCGGTCCGCGCCGTGCCGCTCCAGCAGCGGGGGCGCCAGGGCGCGCAACCCGTCCCCGGCCAGCACCCGAGCCAGGCTCGCGGTCTCGGTGATCAACCGGGCGCCTTCCAGCCCCGGTTCCAGCAGCGGCGCGAGCGCGGCGGCCAGCGCGTGCACGGGGCTGGCGTGGTGGCCGGGCCGCAGCACCGCGGGCAGGTCGCCCGCCGCGCGCCGTCGCGGGAGGACCCCGGCCAGCACCAGCGAGGACTTGCCGCAGCCGGACGGCCCGACCAGCGTGGTCCACCGCCGCGTCCCGACCAGGTCCGCCACCTCGGCGCTCTCCGCACGCCTGCCGCGGAAGAGCGCCGCGTCCGCCTCGGTGAACGGGCGCAGCCCGCGGAAGGGGGAGGACGGCAGCACCAGCGGGCGCAGGTCGGGGCGGGCGTCGAGCACCGCCGAGGTGGGGACGAGGTACCCGACGGGCGGGGTGCGCGCCTCGGCCGCCACCACCACCCCGACCACCCCGGCCGACTCCTCGTCCCACACCGGCCCGCCGCTGAAACCGGGCGAGATGCGGTAGCCCTCCCCCACCAGGTCGACCTGGACCCAGCCGTCGGCCTGCCGCTCGCGCAGCACCCCGCTGTGCCACACCCCGCCGGGTCGTCCGGCGGGAAGCCCGAAGACCCGGACGGGACGCCCCCACGGCTCGTCCACCCGCACCAGCCGCAGGGGGCGTGCGCCGGGCGGGGCGGCGTCCACGACCAGCAGGGCGAGGTCGTCGCCGTCGGGGGGCGAGCACCACTCGACGCGCCCGGCGAGGGGCGCCCCCGTGGTGAGCAGGGGCAGGTCCACCACGACCGGGGAACCTGCGGACGGGTGGCCGCCCAGCGCCGAGGCCAGCACGTGCGCGCAGGTGAGCGCCACCCGGTCGGTGATCAGGAAACCCAGTCCCACCGGCTGCCCGGAGTGCGTGGAGATCCGCAGCAGTCCCGCGCCCGGCGAGCCCGGTCCACCGACGTCGAAGGGCTCGGAAGCGGGCATCGTGGCCTCCAGCGGCGAGGGTGGTGACAGCGTGCCGGTCGGGACTGCGCCAAGCAGGCCGATGGGGCCGGATCACCGGAACGGAGCACCCGCCGACACCTCTCGCCGCGCAGCGGAACACGGGCTGGCCTTGGTGAGGGGGGACAGCGGGAAGAGCCACGGGAGGTCGAGCACAACGGCCGGAGGGCCGCAGAGATCACTGCGCCGAGCGGCCGGACGGGTGGTCCGCGTGCAGCGCCGGGACGGGCACGGTGGTCCCGGCCAGCAGCCGCAGCGCGGTCCCCTCCCGCACCACGCCGTACCGGGGCGGTTCGCCGCCCTGCTGCGCGACTGGCCGGCGGGCTGCGGGACGACCCAGGGCCTGGCGGTCCATGGTCGGGTCGGTGAAGGTGACCGGGAATGCGGCTTCGCAGGGGCCGCTGGTGCGGCCCACGAGGGCGTAGCCGGTCAGGAGGGTGTCGACGCCAAGCGGGCCGCCGCTGGCCGGTCAAGCGGGCGATCTGCCCCTACTGCCGCGCCCAATGGTGAAACCTGTTTGCACAACGATTCGCAGGACTCATCCGATGCCGTAGCGTCGTCTCCACAGCTAAGAACACCCCGCACCGACCGGTGGATCTTCGACCTGCCGACCAAGCAGATCCGCTCCGTGGGCGCGCTCGGCCACTGCCTGGAAGCGCGAGCGAACTCCTTCTTCAACCACACCATGGAGTTCGAGCCGTGCAGCAACGACAAGCCGGGGCAGAGGTGGAAGCGGGTGCAGCAGGCTTCGGGCGCGGACCTCGGTGACGGCCTGGCGGTGGACGTCCCGGTCGACCCCAACGCCGTCGCCTACACCTGGACCTTCGCCCTGCTCCGATCCCCGATGCGGTCACGCGCCCAGGTGGCGCTGGTCGCAGCCGGAAGTCCACACAGGACTCGCGCCACCCGCCGGTCACAAGGACGGGAGCATCCTGGCCTGGTCGGTGGTGGTCCACTCCAGCATCAGCAGGGTCGCGTCGTCCTGCAGCTCGCCGCCCTGGTGGTCGAGCACCGCGCGCACCACGCGGCGCAGGGTCTCCGGCGCGGGCAGGCCGGCGTGCTCGTGGCGTTCGGTCAGGTCCACCAGGCGGTCCAGGCCGAACGTGGTCCCCGCGGCGTCGCGGGCCTCCACGACGCCGTCGCTGTAGAACAGGACCCGGTCGCCGGGCTGGAGCTGCTCGTGCAGCACCGGTGGCTCGGTCTTCTGGAAGTCCGCCAGCCCCAGTGGGGTGCGGCCGGGTTCGTCCAGCAGGCGCACGCCACGGCCCTGGCGCAGCACCACCGGTGGCGGGTGGCCCGCGTTGAGGTAGTCCAGCCTGCCGCTGTCCAGGTCAAGGCTCGCCAGGAACGCGGTGGCGTAGACCAGCGTTCCGCTCTGGCGGTGCGCGGTGATCGTCTCGTCCGCCAGGCCGGCGGCGGCCACCAGGTCGCCTCCGGCGCGGCGGGCGTTGCGGGTGGCGGCCAGCGCCAGGGAGGTGATCAGCCCGGCCTGCAGGTCGTGGCCCATCGCGTCGAAGATCGCCACGTGGGCCAGGCCGTCGTCGACCGCGTAGTCGTAGCCGTCGCCGCCGACCCGGTCGTACGGCTCCATCGCCGCGGCGATCACGGCGCGGTCGCAGGCGAACACGGTTGGCGGGAGCAGCTGCCACAGGAGTTCGGAGGCCACCGACAGGGGCTTGGTGCGGCGCACGCGGTGGAACAGGTCGCCGTAGGCCTGCTTGCCGACCACCAGGTGGGCGATCAGGCCGGCCAACGTCCAGCAGCGCTCGCGCAGCGCCGGGTCGTGCGGGTCTGCGCCTGGGGGTAGTGCCATCCGGGTGGCGCCGAGGCGTTCGGTGCCGTCGAGCACCGGCACCCAGAGCACCGCCGTGCCGTCCTCGGCCGCGACGACGATCTCCAAGCGGGCGAACGCGCGGCCGGCCGCGGTGGCCTGCACCGACAGGGAGGGCTCCCCCGCCCGGCGGACGGGGTGCAGTTCGCGCTGGCCCAGGTCGACCAGGTAGAGCTCCACCGCCATCGCCAGCGGGGCCACCGCGCGGTCCACGATGTCCGTGACCTGGTCGGGGGTGGCCAGGTGCGCCCGGTTGACCATCTCGGCGAGCGCCACCTGCCAGGCTGTGTCCTCTTCCTGCACCCCGGAAGGGTAAGCGATCAACCCCACTCAGGGCGGGGGCGGCGGCGGGTCAGGGGACCCGCCACCACGGTCGGGCCGGGGGATGTCCTCACACTGGCGTCGGTCGACCTGGTTCGATCTTGGTTGTGGTGCGGATCTTCCCGAGCGGCACGGGTCGTGGAAGACGGTCCACAACCGGTTCCGGCGGTGGTCGCGGAACGGGGGGTCGACGAGGACCACCTCTGGCGTGCGATGGGCATGGCAGGCCGCTGTCGGTGGTGTTGACCGGCGGCAATGTCCACGACCGCACCATGTTCGGCCAGGTCATGGCCGGCATCCGGTTCCAGCGGCCGGGTCTCGGCCGCCCACGCGCCCGACCGGCGCGGGTGATCGCCGACAAGGGCTGCCCGACCCGCGCCGTCCGCGCCGACCGCGCCGACCTGCGCCGACGGCGCATCCCCGCCGTCATCCCCGAACGCCGCGACCGGCAAGCCAACCGGACCCGCCGGGGCAGCGCGGGCGGGCGCCCACCGGCGTTCGACCACACCGCCTACCGACGACGCGACATCGTCGAACGCCGCATCAACCGACTCGAACAGTTCCGGGCCATCGCCACCCGCTACGACAAGACAGCCCTGTCCTACCAAGCGATGCTCGACGTGGCCACCCTGACCCTATGGGTGTGCGCTCGACAGCACTCCCGCAGCCAGGTCGAGCATCTGGTCGACGTCGTCGGCGAGGTACATCAGGTCCACCAGGACGTGCCGGACCTCGGACTCCGCCTCCACGCGCTTGATCAGCTCGACCACCTCCGTCACGGCGGTGCCGGAGCGGACGGACGGGTAGATTCGCAGGATCACGTCCAGCTCGTCCGGGTCGCGGCCAGCGTCCTCCGCCATGGCGCGGATCAGCGCCCAGGGCTTGGTCACCGCCGTCTCGATGTCCGTGGTGCGGGGCGGGACCAGGGCCGGGAGCCAGCCGTCCGCACGGGTCGCGACGCGGCGCATCGACGCGGGCGCGAACGCCGCCAGGTAGATCGGCGGGCGGCGGGTCGGTTTCAGGGCGGCTCGGGTGGCGGGGAGGGTCCAGTGCTTTCCTCGGTACTCGGCGGGATCCGCCGTCCAGAGCTGGTCCAGCACGTCGAGGGTCTCGTCCAGGCGGGCGCCGCGTTCGGACATCGGGACGTTCACCGCCTCGAACTCGTCCGGGGACCAGCCGACGCCGAAGCCCGGCGCCAGGCGGCCCCCGCTGAGCACGTCGAGCGAGGTGAGGGCGCGGGCGAGCAGTGCGGGCGGGTACCAGGGGGCGTTGAGGACGTTGCTGCCGATCAGGACCCGCTCGGTGGCGGTGGCGGCCACGGCCAGCAGGACGAACGGGTCCAGGACGGCGCGGAACTCGGCCGGGAAGTCCTCGCCGCCGTTGTGGCCAAGGGTGGGGTTGACCGGGGACAGCAGGCGGTCGATCACCCAGAGGCTGTCGGCTCCCAGCTGTTCGAGCTCGCGCGCGTACCTCGCCGCCTGCGGGGCCTGCCAGGCGACGTTTCCGGCCTGCGGCAGCGTGAATCCGATTTTCACCTCGCCCCCGCCACGGAGTCGCGCACGTAGTCGCGCAGCGTGCGGGGCGCGCGGCCGAGGAGCTCGGTCATGGTCTCGACCTCGGCGGGGTCGGTCGGGATCGGCGCGGAGCCGAGGAGTTCGAAGCTGCGGATCCAGTCCGCGAGCTTCCGGCCGGACAGCCTGCGCGCGAACGCCTGGCGCCACTCGGGATCGTCACCGGTGTAGACGACCTCGCGGCCGAGCGCCTCGGCCCAGATCCGGGCGCTCTGCTCGCCGTTGAGCGACTCCGGCCCGAGGAGCTGGTAGGAGCCCGCCGCGAAGTCCGCGTCGGTCAGCGCGGTGGTGATCACCTCGGCGGCGTCGCGCAGGTCGATCCGGTTCACGCCGCCGGGGTGCAGCGGCGTCGGGAAGACGCCCGCCTCGATGTCGGCGCGGAAGACCTCGTCGTTCTGGTCGAAGTTGGTGAGGCTGAACATCGCGGGCCGCGTGCCCGTGCGCGCCAGGAACGCCGCGAGCTCGAGCTTCGGGGCGTAGGCCGGGATCGCTCGGCTCGCGGCCTCGCGCGCGGCGTCGTCCTCGATGTGGAAGCCGCCGAACACCAGGCGGGCGCCCGCGCGCTGGGCCTCCTCGCCGAAGAGCGTGGCGATCTCGACCTCGTTGCTCTCGTGCGGCGACACGTAGAACGCCGAGTCGACGCCGCGCAGCGCGGCCCGGACGGCCTCCCGGTCGGCGAGGTCGCCCTGCACGAGCTCGACCGCGTCGGGCAGGTCCGCCCGCCCCTTGTCGCGCACCAACGCCCGCACGCCCGCACCCCGGCGCACGGCCTCGCGCAGCACCAGGCCGCCCACGGTTCCCGTCGCGCCGATGATCAAAGTCTTGGCCATGTCCCACTCCGTTGACTTGAAGTCAATGACTCTTAATCAAGAGATACCGCTTCGCTGACTTCGAGTCAATGAGCTGTTAGCGTGGGCCCATGACCCGCGCCGCCACCGCTGCCGCCACCAGGGAGAAGGTCCTGGTGGCGGCCCGCGAGCTGTTCACCACGTCGCAGTACGAGGACGTCAAGGCGGCCGACATCGCCCGCGCGGCGGGCGTCGCGCACGGCCTGGTGTTCCACCACTTCGGCAGCAAGCAGGGGCTCTACGGCGAGGTCCTGTGCGCGATCGGCCGCGAGGTGCTGGACCTGCACGTCAACGACCCGGCCGTGCCGCTGGGCAGGCGGATTCGCCAGTCGCACGCGGCCCACCTGTCGTACCTCGCGGCGCACCGCGACCTGGCGCTGAACCTGGTGCTGCAACCGTGGGGGGTGGTGGAGTCGTTCGACCGCGTGCGGGACGACGGCAACCGGAACCTCGCCGAGAACCTGGGGCTGGACTTCGAGCTTCCCGCGGTGCGGACCGCGCTGCGGATGTACACGAAAGCGGCCGACCAGCTCGCGCGCGACTACTTGCTGGGCGAGCACCCGTTCGACCAGGGGACGGTGGTGGAGATGCTGATGACGGTGCTGGCGGGGGTGCTGCGGGCGGCGCGGGTCGCGGAGCCGTCGCTGAAGGTGGACCGGGCGCTCAGGGAGCTGGCGCGGTCGTAGTCGTGGCGAGTCCCCCGCATCAGGGCAACCCGACTTAGCCGCCCCTCAACGTACCCCCCGCTCGCACGCACCAGGCCCGGAGCGCCCCAGGTGAGGCGCACCCGGCCCAGGCGACCAGAGGTCACGTGTTGGCAGAACAGGCGATCCGCGCCAACTGCTCCTTGTCGAAATCGTCAGGATGTGCGGGTGCGGGAACGGGAACGCTGTCGCGCGTCACCACGTACCCCTTATAGGCCGCCAAGTCCGTCGAGGCCGGGATGTTGTCCGCAAGGCATGGGATCGCCATGACGGTCACTTCACCCCGGCTCGCGCGCAACTCCTTGACCAGCGTCCTGTCGTACCTCCACAGCACGGATTTCCCACCTTCGGGGCTTGCCTGGCCAGGATTGTTCTCCGGGCTGGGTTCTTCCTTCGTCGCGACTCCGGCCGCCACGTCCGCGAGCGAGGTGTAGATCTGCAGGTACCTCGGCACGTCGTCGAACCCGACGTCACCCGGCACGTACACCGCGAAGCCCATGTTCCTGGCGTGATCGGCCTTCGCGGTCAGGATCTTCCTCTCCGCGTCGAAGGAGACCCAGGTCGCCTTCCCCGGCATCGGGAACCTGTTCCCGTCACTGCACCGCGCAGCTCCGTACGGGAGTTCGTCGTAGCTGCTCTGCGGCGTGACGTAGGCGTCGGATACGTAGCGGTCCTCACGGATCTCACCCGAGACGCGGGCAGCCAGCCAGGCCGCGAACGGGGAGCGCTGCCGCGACACCACCAGCCACCTGCTCGTCACCCAGGTGATCTCATCGGTGGAGCCGACCTCGTCGAGGACGGGGTCACCGAGGCAGAAGAACTCGAACCCGATCGAGCAGCCCTTCGGGAAGCGGCCGTTGGGCTCGTGTCCGCGCGACGGCCCGCTCCTGCTGTTGACCCCTTCGGTACCCGCACTGAGCCCGATGTAGCGGGAGTGCCGGACCGGTGCGCCCGCGCAGGGCTCCGTCGCCACCGATGCCGGGACCGCAGGCAGCACCAGGTTCAGGAATGTGATCACTGCGGCGATCACGCTGCCCAGCGCCACCGACGCGGACACCAGTTCCGACCAGCGCTCCACGGCTCTGGGCTCATCACCTCCGGACGGGGAGCCTGCCGCAACCGCGACCGACCCCAACGCCCACGCGAGAACCGCGAGCGCGGCTCCCAATGCGACCAAGGAAGCGACCAGGGCGTCGACCCTGGCCACGGCCGACGCTCCGTAGAGGATCCCCCCGCGCACGAACACGATCCGCGCGACCAGTCCGAGCAGGCCCAGAACCAGCGCCACACCACCCGTCCAGCGGGCCACCCGCCTCCACCGCGCGCGCTTCGTCCTGCTGTCCGTTTCACGCGGTTCCCGAGGCGAGATTCGAGGCAGTCCACTTCGCGCACCTCTTCGCCCCTCCTTTTCAGGCTCACGCCCCACTCCACCAGGCATAAAATCCCCCTCCTTCACCCGACCGCGCAGACATCCCTGGTTACGCCACCAAATGGCTCCGAAAACGGGTCCGTTCGAGTGAAGGAACACTCATTCAAAACGAATTTTTTGCTACAACCTCCCGCAGCGCCGACACGGGTGACATACGACGTGCGGTTGTCAGCGACAGCCACCTTGACGTGGCCACTCTTCCCGATTTCCCGAGGGCTTCCCACCCCTGCAACTTCCACCACCTCCCGGGAGGCATTACGGCGGGCATTCCCCGACGGGCGTTACTCGTCTCATCGGGTGGTGACCGCTCGCCTGTTCGAGTTGAGTCGAGCCGACAGCACGTCTAGATCGTTTTCTTTCCTGGGTCAGCCCGTACGGTTCTCCCCGGAGGAGCACTGACCTCAGGAGGTACCTGTGGGAGAGCAGCTCGAACTGTTCGAGGCCTCCGCGTCGGCTGTGGGATACCTCCACCAGCTGCGCAGGGCACTGCTGTTCTGCTTTGAGCAGTTCCAATCGGGGGTGTTGGACTGGAGCGTCGCGGTGGAAGCCGGTGACGACATCGAGGTCCAACGTGAGGGCGAGCGCGACCTCTGGCAGCTCAAGCACCGCGCTCCCGACACCCGGATCACCAACGCTGATCCCGATCTGTGGAAGAGCCTGCGGATCTGGGTGACGCAGTGGAACGCTCGCGGTGACAGCTCTGACACCCCGACCTTCTTCCTGCTGACGACCGCAGACGCCGCGCAGGGCAGTGCCGCCTACTACTTGCGCCCGCCGGGCTCGAACAGCGGCCGGGACGAGACGAAGGCGCTCGAAGTGCTCGACCAGGCACGGGCCAACTCGAAGAGCAAGACCAACAAAGCGGCCTACGAGGAGTGGGACAAGCTCGACGCCCCACAACGACGTGACCTGCTCGCTCAGGTTCAGGTGCTCGACGCCGGTCCCGACATCGAGCAGGTCAGAGCGCAGTTGATCGGGCTCGCCAGCATCGCCGTCGGGCACAAGCACGCCGAGGTGCTGGTGGAGCGGATGGACGGGTGGTTCCTCCAGCGCGTGGTGTCCCAGCTGCGCGACCGCTCGGCCGGCGCGGTGACCGGTCTGGAGTTCGACGAGGTGTTCAGCGAGCGCCGGGACGAGTTCCGGCCGGGCAACCTGCCGATCGACGCCGAGATCGCAGACCTGGACGAGACCGGCGCCGAGCACGGGGACAAGACGTTCGTCCACCAGTTGCGCTTGGTGGGCGTTGGCGGCAACCGGGTGCGCCACGCGGTGCGGGACTACATGCGCGCGTTCGCCCAGCGGTCGCGGTGGTCGAACGAGAACCTGCTGCGTCCGGGGGAACTGGGCAAGTACGAACGCCGCTTGCTGGAGGAGTGGGAGACCCGCTTCGACGCCATGTGCGACGACCTCGGTGAGCAGGCGGCCGAGGAGGAGAAGGTCCGGGAGGCGAAGGCGATCTACCGCTGGGTCGAGCAGGACGCGCGGTTCGCGATCCGTCCCGGCTGCGAGGAGCCGTTCGTCACCAAGGGGTCCTACCACATGCTCGCCGACGAGCAGAGCGTCGGCTGGCACCCGGACTTCGTGGCACGGCTGATGGCCCTGCTGGAACCGGTGGGGGGCCGATGACCTCGGCCACCTCCTGGAGCAGGGAGGAGCGGGCGCTGTTCAACCCGGCCTTCACCGGCCTCGTGTGCGCCCGCGTCGTCCAAGGCCACGCCGCCAAGCACAATCCCTCCTGCCGATTGCCCATCGTGGTCATGGCCGCGATCATGGCCTTCCAACCGGCCGTCCGCGACCTGCTGCCGAAGAACACCTCGGCCAACCTGCCCAAGTGGGTGGAGGACAACGGCGCGGTCAAGGTCCACATGGCCGCCAACGTCCCTGGGCTGGCCGACGTGGTGCGTCCGGGCCTGCTGTTCGCACTGCAAACCGGGGTCTTGGCGCTCGACTCCTCGATGGTCAGCCTGACCAGGCGTGCGATCCCAGCGGCCATCACCGGAACGTCCCGCGAAACGACCGCCATCCAGAAAGCCGCCCACATGCTGGGGCGGTGGCTCCCCACCGCGGGCTCCACCGCCACGACCCTCACCCTGCTCGGAGTACGCCCTTGACCTGGCAGCTCACCTCGCTGACCCTGTACGGCCGACGTCCCGGCCAGGTGCGCACCCTGGACTTCGAACCGGGCGCCCTCAACATCATCACCGGTGACTCGCTGACCGGGAAGACCTCGCTCTGGACGATCGTCGACTACTGCATGGCCAGCAACGACTACCCGGTCAGCGCAGGGGTCGTGCGCGACCACGTGGCCGTTTTCGCCATCCAGATCACCAGTGGCGACCGCAGGCTGTTCATCGCACGCCCGTCGCCGCTCAAGGGCATCACCCCCGCCTCCACCAAGCTGTGCTTGGTCCAGCAGCAGCTCGGTGACGCGCCGCTGGCGCGCGAGGAGATGCGCTTCACCTTCGCCTTGGACGCAGCCCGCGGACAGCTCGCCGACTTCTGCGGGATCGACCGCACGGTGCGCCTGCCCAGCACCAGGGGCAACACGATGTCCCCCTCGATCCGGCAAGTGCTGTTCTTCTGCGCCCAGGGGCAGAACGAGATCGCCAACCCCGAGCAACTGTTCCACTCCCAGGGGCGCGACCACCACACCCAGGCGATCCGGGACGTACTCCCCTACTTCCTCGGGGCGGTCGACCCCGAGCAGGCTGCCCTGCGCGCCCGGTTGCGCCGACTGCGGGCCGATCTGCGCGACCACGAGCGCGAACTCGCCAGGCAGGAGGCAGCCACCCCCGCGCCGGGGCAGGCGCGGGCGCTGGTCAGGGAGGCGATCGAAGTCTCGCTGCTCCCCCAGCGCTCCGTGGACGACCTCACGGGAGAGGAGGCCCTGCGGCTGCTGACCGAAGCCGTGCGCGCTCCGCTGCCCGGCGGCGCCGAGATCCCGACCGGCACCGACGACCCGTTCCAGCACCTGGAGCAGCAGCGCAGCGAACTGCGCAGCGCCTACCACCAGGCACGGGCGCGGCTGACGGCTCTGAAGCAGGCGCTGCGCGAGCGCGGCGACTTCCTCACCCACGCCATCGACCAGCACGAACGGCTGGCCTCGCTCAACCTGCTGCGCATCGGGAACGAGACCTCCACCGACCGGTGCCCGGTGTGCGGCAACGAGGTCACCGACGCCAACGAGACCATCTCCGCGCTGCGCGCCGACCTCGAGCACCTGGACGCGGACGTGGTGTTCGTCAACGACGACACCGCCCAGCTCCAGAGCCTGATCACCCAGGTCGAGGAGGAGCAGCGCGAACTGCGTCAAGCCCTGAGCGCCAACAACGAGGAGCGTGAAGTCCTCGAAGCGGGCGCCCGCGCGATCGCGCGCTTCCACGACAGCGCGCTGCGCGCGGCCTCGGTCACCGGCAGGATCAGCCTCTTCCTGGAGACCACAGGCCGGTTGGCCGTCGCACCGCGCATCCCGGACAGGCGCGAGGTGCTGCGGGCCGGCATCCAGGCGCTGGAAGACCTCCTCAGCGACGACGTCCAGGCCGACCGCCTGAACAGCAGTCTCTCCCTGATCAACCGGAAGATCTCCACCAAAGCCCGCGCGCTGCGCCTGGAGCACTCCGAGGCGCCCGTGCGGCTGGACCTGCGCCAGCTCAGCGTCGTGGCCGACACCTCAGCGGGCCCGGTGCCCCTCAACGAGATGGGCGGCGGGGAGAACTGGCTCGGCTACCACTTGGCCGTGCTGCTGAGCCTGCACGAGTGGTTCACCGAGCACGACCGTCCCGTGCCGCGACTACTCGTCCTGGACCAGCCCTCACAGGTGTACTTCCCCGCCGACTACAGGAACGCAGGTCTGGAGCCGGAACGTGAGTCCGACCGGATCGCCCTGCTGCGCGCCTACCAGGTGATCGCCGACACGATCAACGGTCTCGGCGGCGCCCTGCAGGTGATCGTCATGGAGCACGCGGACCTCGAGCAGGAGGTCTTCAGCTCCGCCGTCATCCAGCGCTGGCGACAGGGACAGGGGGCGCTGGTACCGACCGACTGGACCAGAGCGTGAAAGACGGAAGGTCGGTCAGGTCCCCGGAGAGGGCCGGGTAACAGGCCTTCCGGACGCGACGATGACCGGGCATGGCGGGTCCGCCAGGGCTTCCCGGACTGTTGCCCCTGCTCGACGGCTACCGGTTCGACGTGTTCCTCAGCTATCGCAGGTCGGGGCCGGGGAACGCGGGTGCGTGGGTGCGGGACCACTTCCACGAGATGCTGAAGGACTGCCTGGCCGACGAGCTCGGCAGCTCCGAGGTGTTCCTCGACTTGGAGGCCGAGACCGGGGTGCGGTGGCCGTCGCTGCTGCGGGACGTGCTGGCGCGCAGCAAGGTGCTCGTGGCCGTCTGGTCGCCGCCGTACTTCCAGTCGCCCTGGTGCCTCGCCGAGTGGCGGACGATGGAGGCCAGGGAACGGGCGCTGGCCGGGAGGACGCGGCTGGTGTACCCGCTGCGCTACTCCGGCGGGGACAACTTCTCCGAAGACGCGAGGGAGCGGCCTTCCGCGCTCGTCCACGCCCCGCGGGAACACCAGCGCCCAGTTGCCGTCGTCGCCTCGGGTGTGGGTGTTCGTGGTGTCGTGGCCCTCCAAGCGAACGTCGGCGGCGACCACGGTGTGCGTGCCGGGACGGCCGGGGAAATCAGCGTTCAGCAGGGAGCGCACGGCGCTGTGGGCGCCGTCGGCGGCGGCCAGGTAGCGGCAGCGGACGGTGGCGCCGTCGGCGAAGGTGGCGGTGACCGACTCCTCGTCCTGGGTGAGGGCGGTCAGCTCGTGCTCGCGCTGGACGTGCACGTCGTGTTCGGCGAGGTGCTGTTCCAGGACGCCCTCGACCACCACCTGCGGGATCGAGCGCCACGGGTGGCGGTGCCTGGACCTGGTGAGCGGGAGCGTGATGCCCGCGAAGTGGGCGGTTCCGCTCGGGTGGTCGCCGGTGGCCAGAAGCGGTTCCAGCAGGCCGCGCTGGTCGAAGACCTCCAGCACGCGGGACTGCACGCCGCCCGCCTTGGACAGGGCGCTTCGACGGCCGGGCCCCGTTCAGCGTGATCGCCGAGGTGCTCGGCGTTTCCGACCGCACCGTCGCCCGCCGGTACGCCCGGTTGCGCTCGACCGGAACGCTGCGGGTGGTCGGTGGGGTGGACCCGACCGCGTTGGGCGCGGTGATGTGGTTCCTGCGGATTCGCTGCGCGCCCGCCGCCGCGCTCCCCGTCGCCGAGGCGCTGGCCCGGCGCGCCGACACGTCCTGGGTGAGCATCGCCTCCGGGGGCGCGGAGATCACCTGCGCGGTGCGCGCCGAGAGCGCGGCCGACAGCGAGGCGCTGCTGCTGTCCAGGCTCCCCCGCACCCCGCGCGTGGAGGGGGTGAGCGCGCACTCGGTGCTGCACGCGTTCTACGGCGGCCCGGACAACCTGATCGCCAAGCTCGGGGCGCTGGACGAGGCTCAGGTCGGGCGGTTGCGGCCGGACCCGGTGCAGCGCAGGCCAGGACCGGTGCGGTTGGACGACGGGGACCGCGCGCTGCTCGCCGCGCTCGCCGTCGACGGGCGGACCGGGTTCGAGCGGCTGGCCGCGCTGACCGGCTGGTCGCCGACCGCGGTGCGGCGGCGGATGGGCGAGCTGCGCGAGCACGGGGTGCTGTACCTGGACGTCGACGTGGACGCCGCGCTGCTCGGGGTCGGCGCGCGGACGTTGCTGTGGCTCTCGGTCGCCCCCGCGCACCTTGCGGAGGCCGGGACGGCGTTGGCGCAGCACCCGGAGGTCGCGTTCGCGGCGGCCACCACCGGGCCCACGAACCTCTGCGCGACAGCGGTGTGCGCGGACCAGCGCGCGCTGTGCCGGTACCTGACGACGCGCATCGCCGCGCTGCCCGCCGTGACGCACGTCGAGACCGCGCCGGTGATCAAGACGCTCAAGCAGGCGGGCAGGCAGCTCTGACGCCGTATCGCCGTCGGCCGGCGCACCGGCGACGACACGGCGGAAACCCTTGTGTCAGAACGAGTTGCCGAACGCGCTCGACAGGTACTCCCGCGCGTCGCGCAGCGCCCCGTCGATGACGCGGGCCGCCTGCCTCGCCTGCTCCGGCTCGTGTGCGGCCTGCACCTGCAGGCGGAAGCGGGAGGCGCCGGTCGGGGTCACCGGGAACTCCACCATGAACGCCAGCACGCCCCGGTCGAACAGCAGCCGGTTCACCGTCCTGGCCAGCTTCTCGTTGCCGATCAGGACCGGCACGATCGGGCTCGGCGAGCCCATGCACGTCAGGCCGCGCGCGGTCAGCTCGTCGCGCAGGGCGTGGATCGCGGCGAACAGGCGGCCCCGCAGCGCCTCGCCCTCGTCGGTCCGGACGATCTGCGCCGCCTTGAGCACCACCGCGGTCTGCATCGGGGACAGGGCGTTGGAGAAGAAGTGCGACCCGGCGAACATCTTGATGTACTGCTTCACCGCAGGGGACTTCGCGGCGACGAAACCGCCGTTGGAGGCGAAGGTCTTGGAGAACGCTCCCATGACCAGGTCGACCTCGCCGAGCATCTCCTGCATCCCCAGCACACCGGTGCCGCCGGGGCCCATCGAGCCCAGGTCGTGCGCCACGTCCACCAGCAGGATCGCGTCGTGCTCGCGGCAGACCTGTTGCAGGGCGACGACGTCCGGCCAGTCGGCGTCCACCGAGAACAGGCCGTCGGTGATGACCATGATGCCGTTGTGGGTGTCGGTGGCGCGGATGCGGGCCAGGTTGGCGCGCACGGACTCGACGTCCAGGTGCGTGTAGCGGGTGATGTTCCTCGTCGCCGCGCGCGCCCCGGATTGCAGGCAGGAGTGGGCGAGGCGGTCGATGAGGATGTGGTCCTCCTGGCGCACCAGCCCGGTGACCGTGCCGAAGCCCGCCGACCAGCCGTTGGAGAACAGGGTCACGTGCTCCAGCCCCACCAGCTCGCCGAGGACGGCCTCCAGCTCGTCGGAGATGCGGGTGTTGCCCAGCACCATGGGCGACCCGGCGCTGTGCGGGCCGAAGTCGCGCATCGCCCGGACCGCCGCCTCGCGGATCTCCGGGTGGGCGTTGAACGACAGGTAGTCCTGGGAGTTGAAGTTGATGCCCTGCGCGGGTTTGCTCAGGTCGTTGGTGATCGTCGCGATCCCGCCGGGCGCGGCCTCCAGGACGCGGGAGTACTGCCAGGTCTCGGTGCGCCTGCGCGCCTCCACCCAGCCGTGGAACTCCTCGGTGCGGTGCAGCAGGTTCGCGCCGACCGGGCGGAAGAAGTCGTAGGCGTTCTTGTCGAGCGCGTAGTCCTCGTCGGGATCGATCGCGGGCGCGGCGGTGGTCGCCGGCTCCCACATCGGCTCCAGGTCCGCGCGGACCGCCGGGTAGTCCTCGGCGAAGAAGCGGGCCGCCCCGTCGGCGGGGAGCGCGTCCAGCTCCTCCAGGTCCTCCCAGGGGATGTGGGACGCCCAGTTGCGCATCATGTCCGACACCTCGCGCGCCGCCGCGGCGACGGTCTTGGCGGCGGTGGTCGGGTCCGCCTCGGCGCCGTCGGCGGCGGTGATGATCGCGGCGACGAGCTCGCCGTCCTCGCGCTGGTGGGCCACGGTCCCGGTCATCGGCTCGCCTCCGCTTCCGCGCGCTGGAACGGGTTCCGCTGGTGCTCGCGGTAGGCGGCCTCGAAGTCGGTGAACGCCTCGTGGCCGCGCGAGGACTCCTTGGCGGTGTCGTTGAGCAGGAACACGTTGGAGGGGTCGAAGAACTCCGAGACCGGGGCGACGTCGACGTGGGTGGCGATGAAGCGGTCGATCTCGGTCTGGTTGCCGCGCAGGATCGCGAACAGCTGGAGCTCGTCGTGCCGCAGCGGTTTCATCTCCGCGAGCGTGCACACGTAGTCGTAGTAGGCGGCGGCGGTCTGGCTGCGGCGCTTGGCCGCGTACCCGGCCATGGCGGTGTCCCGGTCGGTCTCGCCGCCCAGCCACCGGCCGACCGCCTCGGCCGCGAGCTCCGCGTCGCGCAGGGCGTGGGTGATGCCGAGCGCGGTGCACTGGTCCTTGAACGACTCGGCGTCGCCCACCAGCAGCCAGCCGGGACCGTGCAGCCGCCGCAGGAACGCGGCCTGGTCGAGCGTGCCGTAGAAGCGCTCCTCGCGCCGCGCTTGGGCGACCGTGACCGCCGCCTGCTCGCTGATCAGCCCGAGCGCGCGGTGGAAGTTGCCCTCGACGTCGGCCCGGAACTGCGCGGCCCACTCGCTCGGCCCCCAGGTGAGCACCATGGTGCGGCCGTCGTTGGTGGAGGCCATGGCCATGCCGAGCCTGCCCCGGCGGTGGATCTGCGCCTCGGCGTCGGGGATGCCGCTGAAGTAGCTCCAGTAGGCGAAGGTGCAGCGCGGGCGCTCGTCGAACTTCTCCAGCCCGAGGGCGCGCGCGACGAACGAGTTGCGCCCGTCCGCGCCGATCACGACCTGCGCGCGCTCCTCCGAGCCGTCCCGGCCCCGGATGCCGACGACGGTCCCGTCCTCGTCGCGCAGCAGCTCGGTGACGGTGTACCCCTCGCGGAACTCCACGCCCGCCCGGACCGCGTTGTCGACCAGGAGCTTGTCCAGCACGTGCCTGCGGACCGAGAAGTACTCCTGGG
This sequence comes from Actinosynnema mirum DSM 43827, assembly GCF_000023245.1. Taxonomy (GTDB): domain Bacteria; phylum Actinomycetota; class Actinomycetes; order Mycobacteriales; family Pseudonocardiaceae; genus Actinosynnema; species Actinosynnema mirum. Next base: position 3,592,078 of record NC_013093.1, on the reverse strand, counting down.
TGATGCCGCTGTCGTCGTCGTGCAGCAGGCGGAACTGGTTGCGCAGCAGCTCTTCCGGCACGCTGCCGCGCAGGGCGATCCCGTCGTTGACGACGGTGACCGAGGTGTGGGCGGGCGTGACGGCCCGGACCTGGTCGAGGACGCCCAGCCGGTTCAGGTAGGAGGCGCCGTGCGGCCAGACGAAGTGCGTGGACAGCACGTCGCTGGGGAACCGGGAGCGGTCGACGACCAGAACCCGCAGACCGCGCCTGGCCAGGTGCGTCCCGACCGCGGCTCCGGCACAGCGACCACCTATTACAATGGCGTTGTACATGCGGGCAACCCAACCGCAGGCGAAAAACCCTGTACAGGACCGAATGGCCGGTAGCTCCGCGTTTCCGAAGCGGCGGCGGAGCGCTTCGGAAAACGCCGCCGAACTGGGGTTTTCCTGCGGGTTCGGTTGTGGGACGTGGTTGATTCCGCACGTAAAGCGGCAGATTTTTGTTGAGATATGCGCATTCACGTGGAAATCGTGTCGGCGGAACAGCGGATGATCACACCGGGGCCGGTCAGGCGGGGACGCGCAGGGTCCACCGCTGGTCGGCCTGACCGCCGCAGGACCACAGGACGAGCTTGCCGCCGTTGGCGGTGTCGCCGCCCGCGACGCCCAGGCACAGGCCGGACTGGACGCCGATGATCGTGCCGTCGGCGTTGGCGGTCCACTGCTGGTTCGTGTCGCCGTGGCAGTCCCAGAGCACGACCTGCGTGCCGTTGGCCGTGCCGTGGCCGGAGGCGTCCAGGCACTTGGCGCCGTTGACCAGCTGCTTGGCGGAGTTGAGCGCCCACGACTGGTTCGGCTGGCCGTGGCAGTCCCACAGCTGGAGCTGCGTGCCGTTGGCGGTGGTCGACCCCGGCACGTCGACGCAGCGGCCCGAGGCGGTGTTGACCAGCCGCCCACCCGGCGAGCCGCCGGGCTCGCCGATGCTGCCGGGGATGGCGCGCAGCGCGTTGTGCCAGGTCGCGGCCATCTTGTCGTAGCCGCCCGCCGTGGGGTGGACGCCGTCGACCAGGTCGGCGGTCGTGAGCGCGGAGCGCATGTCGACCAGGTGCACGCGCTTGCCCGCGTCGGCCTTGCTCCGCACGATGCCGGGGATGGCGGCGTTGAAGGTCCGCGCGGCGGCGTCCTGGCCCGCGTTGGCGATCGGGATGATCGTCGCGACGAGCACGTCGGCGTTCGGCGCGGTCGACGTGATGCGGTCGATCAGCGCCGACAGGCGGGAGGGCGCGCTGGCCACGTTCCAGTTCTGCAGGACGTCGTTGGTGCCGATGTGCAGCAGCACGGAGCGCGGGGTGGTGTTGCGCAGCCAGGTGGCGACGTTGGCGTCGATCTGGTCGATGCGCCAGCCGGGGTGCCCCTGGTGGTCGTGGTCCCCGAGCGAGGCGGGCCCGTTGAACTGGGAGCCGACGAAGTCGACCCGGTGCCCACCGGAGACGAACCGCTGCCACAGGCCGATCCGGTAGCCGCCGGGGACCTGGGTGCCCTCGGTGATGGAGTCGCCCAGCGGCATGACCCGCGTCCCGCCGTTGGACTCGGCGGAGGCCGGGGCGGCGGGCAGCAGCGCGGCGGCGAGCAGGGCCGCGGCGCAGGCGGCCAGTCGTCGGAGGGGCAGTCTCATGCGGTTCTCCTCTGGGGAGGGGCGGAGGTTTTCCACGCGCGCCGCACCACCGGCCGGAGCCGGGAGGCGGCTATTGCGACACCCAACTTTGGGAGCGCTCCCAGGACTAATCGGGAGCGAGCTGGTGGCCATTTCTCGTTGGCAGAGCGGAAACTTTCCCTGTTCGGCACCGTAACCGCCGTCCAGGAAGGGCGTCAACGCCGGGACCCGTTCAGCGGAATGGCTAAAAATAGCCGCTCCTTTTAGCGCTGTCCCCTGCGGACGATTGCCATCCGCGCCCATGCCGGGTGGTCTCGGCGCGGTTCGTCTGTGCCGGCGTGCTGGTGCAGGCCGGCCCGGACCGAGGGGACGGCTGCCGCCGCCGTCCCCCGGTCGGCCCTCACCCGTTGCGCACCAGCCTCCAGCGGTTGTCCGGGGTGCCGTTGTCCGAGTCCTGGACGGCCGGCGCGCCCTGGGCGGTGGAGTTGTTCTCGATCGCCAGGAGCTTGCCGCTGTGGGCGTTGCGGATGCGGTGGGTGCCGTCGCCGTTGTCGATCAGGGTCCACCGGTGGTCGGCGGTCCCCGTGTCGCCCCACTGCAGGACGCGGGCGCCGTTCGCGGTCGACATGTTCTCCACGCCCAGCACCTTGCCGCTGTGGACGTTGCGGAAGCGCACGTCGGAGCCGTCCGGGACGAGTTCCCAGTTGTGGTCGGCGGTTCCGGTGTCGCCCCACTGCAGGGCCGGCGCGCCGTCTGCGGTGGACATGTCGCGGATGCCCAGGACCAGGCCGCTGGCGGCGTTGACCAGTCGGTGCGTGGTCGTGCCGCCGCCGATGCTCCAGTAGACGGTGTAGTTGAAGCCGTGGGCGTCGTGGAACGGGCCGAGGTTCACCGTCGAGCCGCCCGAGCGGGCGGTGAAGGTGAGCGCGGTGGTGCTGGTGCGGGTGATCGAGGCGACGTCGAGCGCGGGTAGCGCGGACAGGGTGGTGCTGCCGAAGTTGCCCGCCAGGACGACCGGGCCGTAGGTGACCGCGACGACGTTCGGGTTGTCGGGCGCGGGGGCCGTGGTCACGCGCATGGGCAGGCGGAGGGTGACGGTGTCGTCCGAGGTCCAGGAGCGGGTCAGGGAGGCGTAGGAACCCGGTGCTGCGGCCACGTTCTGGGGCGTGCCGTTGACCGCGACCGTCGCGCCCGAGGTCCACGCGGGGATGCGCAGGCGCATCGTCCACGAGCCGCTCGCGCTGCCGGTCACGGTGAGCGTGGTGGTGTCGCTCGCCGGGTAGGTGGTGCTCTGGGTGACCGTGATGCCGCGCTCCGACCAGGTCAGGGTGGACGGGGTGTAGAGGTTGACGGTCAGCGTCGTGCCGTCGCGGAAGTAGATCGAGTCGGCGAGCTTGGTGTTGGTCTCGATGCCGGTGCCCTGGCAGCACCAGAACGTGCTGTAGTCGGTGCTCCACGTGCCGCCGCCCCACGCCGGCCCCGTGCGACCCCTGCGGTGGCCGGGGTTCAGGCCGGTGAAGTAGCAGATGTGGCCGTGGGCGTCGGCCGGGTTCTGCTGGCCGATCAGGTGGTTGAGCAGGGCGCGCTCGTAGAAGTCGAAGTAGGCCGCCTTGGTCGGCTCCAGCAGCCACAGCTCACGGGTCAGCTTGAGCATGTTGTAGGTGTTGCACGCCTCGGCCGTGTCGGTGGCCAGGTGCGCGGCGATGGCGTTGGGGGCGCGGAAGTGCTCGGCCTGGCTGTTGCCGCCGATCACGTAGGTGTGCGCGGCGACGGTGATGTTCCAGGCGTTGGTGGCGATGTCGCGGTAGCGGGTCGTGCCGGTGGCCTTGTACTCGCGGGCCGCGCCGATCCACTTGGGGACCTGGGTGTTGGCGTGCAGGCCGTTGAGGCGGTCCTGGTTCGCGGCCAGGGGGTCGAAGGCGGCGGCGTGGTCGAAGCGCTGGGCCGTGGCCAGCCAGCGGGCGTCGCCGGTCTGCTGGTAGAGGTCGGCCAGGACGGCGTTCATGCCGCCGAACTCGGTGGCCAGCACGCGCTGCATGGTCGCCTGCGACAGGCGGGCGGTGCGCCAGTCGACCCAGCCCGCGAAGCGCAGGAGCACGTCGCGCGCCTGGGTGCTGCCGAGGTGCCGCCAGACGTCCAGCAGGCCCGCCAGGGTCTTGTGCAGGGCGTAGTAGGAGACGGCCTTGGGGGTCCCGGCCTCCAGGGCGTCGAGGTCCGACTCGGGGAAGCCGGAGAGGTAGCCGGCGGTGAAGCCCGCGGCGGCGTTGTTGGCCTGGCACTTGGCCAGCTCGGCGACCAGGTGGTTGGCGCGGTCGCGGGAGGTGGTGTCGCCGAGCACGGCCCACGCCTGCGCCCAGGCGGTGAGGAAGTGGCCCTGGCTGTGGGTGCGGAACGGGAAGTCCGGGGCCTCCCACCCGGCCAGCGGCGCGGCGCCCGCCGTGGACAGGCGGTGGTTGGCGCGGAAGTTGTAGAGCAGCCGGTCCGGGTCCACGAAGCGCAGGTAGGACAGGGCGCGGTTCTGGTTGTCCATCCAGCGGCCGGGGGTCAGCCGGACCTGGCCGACGTCGAACGCGGAGGCCGCCGCGCCGATGTCCGGGCGGGCGGGCGGCACGGACGCGGCCCGCGCGACGCCCTGGACGAGACCGGGGACGGCGGTGGCCGCGACGGCGACGCCTGCGGCCTGGAACAGGGTGCGCCTGCTCAGCGGTGAGGGCACGGGTGGACCTCCTGCGATCACGGGGGTGGTCGGGGCGGCGCGGGTGGTCCGCGCAGGGGTGCAACCGCCCTGTTACCGCTAACACGAATGGCGGCGGAGTGGCGCTCACGCGCCGGGCGGGAAAGGGGTCGAGAGGGGGCGGCGTCAGCCGCGCTCGGTGATCACCCTGGAAGCCCGCGTCGGGGACCTGGGCGCGACAGTGCTGACCGGCGGCGTGTCGGAGCACGTGAAACCATGCTTCGCCTCCTTGCGAGCAGGATTCATGAGGCTCTTCGCCGGTGCCGGGCCAGCGAAATGGGAGCGTTCCCGGACTGACCGTAGCGCAGGTCTTTCACACCCGACAAGACCGTTGAGCGACCACCCCAACGCTGTTAGCGTTAACAGGCCCGCGCCACCACCGGCGGGCCGGTGTGTCCACCGACCGAGGAAGGGCAACGATGCCTGTTCGCTCGCGCAGACGATTAACGACCCTGCTCCTGGCCGCGCTCGCCGCGCTGACCGGGGTGACCGCGCCCACCGCGCACCCCCCGGCGCAGGCCGCCCCCGGAAGCCCCGCGCTGACCCCGCCGCTGGGCTGGAACAGCTGGAACAGCTTCGGCTGCGGCATCACCGAGGGCCAGGTGCGCCAGGCCGCCGACGCGATGGCGTCCTCCGGGATGCGGGACGCCGGCTACCGCTACGTGGTCGTGGACGACTGCTGGTTCGACCCGCAGCGCGACAGCGCGGGCAACCTGCGCAACCACCCGACGAAGTTCCCCTCCGGCATGAAGGCGCTGGGCGACTACATCCACGGCAAGGGCCTGAAGTTCGGCATCTACCAGGCCCCCAACGAGAAGACCTGCGCCCAGGGCACAGGCGCGCACCCCGGCGCCACCGGCAGCAAGGGCCACGAGGCGCAGGACGCCCGCTCGTTCGCCTCCTGGGGCGTGGACTACCTGAAGTACGACTGGTGCTCCGGCGCGGGCACCCGCGACGAGCAGATCGCCCGGTTCACGATCATGCGCGACGCGCTGCGCGCCACCGGCCGCCCGATCGTCTACAGCATCAACCCCAACAGCTTCCACGCCATCACCGGCGACAAGCACGACTGGGGCGACGTCGCGGACCTGTGGCGCACCACCGAGGACCTGCTGGACGTGTGGCAGAACGGCAACACCAACAGCTACCCGATGGGCGTGGGCAACGTCCTGGACGTCACCGCGCCGCTGGCCGCCCAGACCGGCCCCGGCAACTGGAACGACCCCGACATGCTCGTCGTCGGCAGGCCGGGGCTCACCCTGACCGAGTCCCGCGCGCACTTCGCGCTGTGGGCGCTGATGGCCGCGCCGCTCATGGCGGGCAACGACATCCGCACCATGTCCCCCGAGATCAGCGCGGTGCTGCGCAACCCCGGTCTGATCGCGGTCAACCAGGACCCGCTGGGCGCGGGCGGTCGCCGGGTGCGCGACGACGGGGCCACCGAGGTGTTCGCCAAGCCCCTGTCCGACGGGTCGGTCGCGGTCGGCCTGTTCAACCGGGGCGGCGGCGCCACCACCGTCGCCACCACGGCCGCGCAGATCGGGTTGTCCGGCACCGGGTTCACCCTCACCGACCTGTGGACCGGCGGCACGTCCACCAGCTCGGGCGCGATCTCGGCGACCGTGCCCGCCCACGGCGTCGCCGCCTTCCGCGTCACCGGCGGAACCCCGCTGGCGGCCACCACCTCGCGGCTGCGCGGGACCGGCTCGGGCCGCTGCCTGGACGTGGACAACGCCTCCACGGCGGCGGGCGCGACCGTGCTGGTCTGGGACTGCCACACCGCCGCCAACCAGCTCTGGACGACCTGGGCGGGCGGCGAGGTGCGGGTGTTCGGCGACAAGTGCCTGGACGCCTACGAGCAGGGAACGGTCAACGGCACGCGCGTGGTGACCTGGCCGTGCAACGGGCAGGACAACCAGCGGTGGGTCGTCGGCTCGGACGGCTCGGTGCGCAACACCCGCGCCGGGCTGTGCCTGGACGTCGACGGCGCGGGCACGGCGAACGGCACGCGGCTGGTGCTGTGGACGTGCAACGGGCAGGGCAACCAGCGGTGGTCCCGGACCTGATCGACCGCCCCGCCGGGGGTGCGGCCCCCGGCGGGGACCCAGCTCCAGCCGATCGAGTGAACCTGCCCGCGCGCGTGCGGCGATAGCATCTCCACACCGGGCCTCCCCACCTCCGCGCACCACCGAGAACGGGAGAAACCGTTGACGCGCAAGCACGTTCTCCGCACCCTCGCCAGCACGACCGCCACGGCGGGCGTGCTGACCGCCCTGGCCGTCGTCGCGCCCGCCGTCGCCTCCGCCCGCTGCGGTGGCGCGAGCGAGATCCGCAGCACGCTGGTCGTCGACGGCGCCGTGGTGCTCGCCGAGCGGCCGGTCCCCGGTACCTGCAACGGGAACGGGTACTACCAGGGGCAGGTGCAGAGCAAGGTCGACGGGTGGCGGCCCTCGGTGTGGGTGCACGACGGGACGTCGTGGACCGGGCACTTCGGCGACTACGACGGGACCTCGGCCAACTACTCGTACACCGACGAGGACTCGACCAGCCGGATGCACTTCTGCCTGGACTGGAAGGACATCGCGGTCTACTGCGGGTGGGGGACCGAGTGGTCGCAGAACAACGCCGGGATCTACTACCACGGCGACTACGGGGTGAACCACGGGTTCTGAGCGCGGTCAGGGCACGTAGTAGGTCATCAGGTCCGCCCGCACCGGCGGGAACAGCGCCGCCGCCAGCTCCGCGCGCGGGCCGGGGTAGACGTCCGGGTGGCGCTCGGCCAGGCCGGTGATGCCGTGCGGCCCGAACAGCAGCGCGGGAAGCAGGTCAGGGGCCACGCCCGAACCGCCCACCGAGGCCGGGCCCTGCATGACGCCGCCGGGCACGACCGGGTCGACGACGCCGTCGCGGAAGGGCAGGCGGACGTGCGAGGAGAAGAACGACACGACCGCCTCGCCGTCGGTGAACCCGGCCGCCGTCAGCCGCCGCGACAGCACGGGGCGCAGGCGCTCCAGCAGCGCCGCCGCGTCGGGCACGCGGGCGTAGTAGCTGCGCGCCTGCGCGTCGGCGGGGGCGAGGAACCCCTCCAGTGCCCGGCCCGCGACCGTGCCGGGCCGCTCCACCACCTGGGTCACGCCGGTCAGCGCGGCCAGGGCGTGCGCGGCCTCGGGGGTGGTCGCGGCGGCCTCGACCAGCACGCCGTCCGCCACCCGGCCCACTGCGACCGGCTCCCCCGCCAGCTCGACCACCCACTGCCCGCTCGACGCGTGCTCCAGCAGCCACCGCCAGCGCGCGGGCGGGTGCGGCATCCGCAGGTCGGCGAGCGCCAGCTCGGCGGCGTGCAGCCGGGCCAGCAGGTCGACGTCGGCCGGGGTCGCCGGGCGCAGCACGTGCCCGCCGGGGTCGGGCGCGCCGGTGAGCGCCCTGGTCGCCGGGATGGGGATGGCGTAGGAGTAGCCGAACCGCCGGTAGAAGTAGGGGATGCCGATCATGACCTGCGCGAGGTGACCGCGCTCGGCCGAGTGCTCGTGCGCCCAGGACATGAGCCTGCGCACCAGGCCGCGCCCCTCGTGCCCGTGCGCGGTGGCGACCAGCTCGACCTGACCGGTCGGGATCACCACGTCGCCCAGGACCAGGGTCTCGTCCAGCAGCGTCGCCGTGGACACGACCCGGCCCTTGTCCACCACGACCGCGCAGGAGCCCGCCTCGGGGTCGCGCGCGACCAGGCGGAAGTCCACCGCGTCCTCCGGGTCGCCCCGGTCGGCCAGCAGCTCGGCGATCTGGTCGACGTCCTCCGGGCGGGCGGGTCGCAGCAGCATCAGCGCAGTGTGACGCGGTGGCGGCGGTGCGGGCGAGCGGTTTTCCAGGGGGGTGCGGGACGAGGTCAGGGGGTGCGGGCCGAAGTTCGGTGCGCGCGGGGCGGTTCACCGGGTTGCGGCCGTTGGTTACACTGGGTTCGCAGGCGAGAGGCGCTGCGACGGGTTCACCACCCGCCACGCTCGTCTGCCCTTCACACCACAAGGGCGCCTTCCTGAAGAGGAAGGTTGGCCATGTCGCGTGCGACTCCAGGCAGGTTGTTCACCAGTGAGTCGGTGACCGAGGGGCACCCGGACAAGATCTGCGACGCGATCAGCGACTCGATCCTGGACGCGCTGCTGGCCAAGGACCCCACGTCGCGGGTGGCGGTGGAGACGCTGGTGACCACCGGTCAGGTGCACGTGGCCGGTGAGGTGACGACCGAGGCGTACGTGGACATCCCGTCGATCGTGCGGGAGAAGATCCTGGAGATCGGGTACGACTCCTCCGCCAAGGGGTTCGACGGTCACTCGTGCGGGGTGAACGTGGCGATCGGGGCGCAGTCCCCGGACATCGCGCAGGGTGTGGACACCGCCTACGAGCAGCGCACCGGTGACGCGGGTGACGACATCGACCAGCAGGGCGCGGGCGACCAGGGGTTGATGTTCGGCTACGCGTGCACCGACACGCCGGAGCTGATGCCGCTGCCGATCGCGCTGGCCCACCGGCTCTCGCGGCGGTTGACGGCGGTGCGCAAGGACGGCTCGGTGCCGTACCTGCGTCCGGACGGCAAGACCCAGGTGACCATCGAGTACGCCGGTGACCAGCCGGTCCGTCTCGACACGGTGGTCGTGTCCACGCAGCACGCGGACGGCATCGACCTGGAGCAGCTGCTCGGGGTGGACGTGCGCGAGTACGTCCTCACGCCCGAGATCGAGGGCCTGGGGCTCGACACCTCCAACGTGCGACTTCTGGTCAACCCCACCGGCAGGTTCGTCCTGGGCGGTCCGATGGGTGACGCGGGCCTGACCGGTCGCAAGATCATCGTGGACACGTACGGCGGCATGGCGCGGCACGGTGGTGGCGCGTTCTCGGGCAAGGACCCGTCGAAGGTCGACCGCTCGGCGGCGTACGCGATGCGGTGGGTGGCCAAGAACGCCGTCGCGGCGGGGCTCGCGACCCGCATCGAGGTGCAGGTGGCCTACGCGATCGGCAAGGCCGCCCCGGTCGGCCTGTTCGTGGAGACGTTCGGCACCGAGACCGTGGACCCGACCAAGATCCAGCAGGCGATCGCCGAGGTGTTCGACCTGCGCCCGGCCGCGATCATCCGCGACCTGAACCTGCTGCGCCCGATCTACGCCCCCACCGCCGCGTACGGCCACTTCGGCCGCACCGACGTGGAACTCCCGTGGGAGGACACCTCCCGCGCCGACGACCTCCGCGCCGCCGCAGGCGCGTGACCCCTTGACGACTAGGAGCTTTCCGTTGTCCCCCAGCACGATCCCGGCCCTGGCTCAGACCCGAAACGGTATCGACTTCGCCGTGGCCGATCTGTCCCTGGCCGACTTCGGGCGCAAGGAGATCCGGCTCGCCGAGCACGAGATGCCCGGTCTGATGGCGCTGCGCCGCGAGTACGCCGAGGTGTACCCGCTCAAGGGCGCGCGCGTGTCCGGGTCGCTGCACATGACCGTGCAGACCGCCGTGCTCATCGAGACCCTCGTCGCGCTCGGCGCGGAGGTCCGCTGGGCCTCCTGCAATATCTTCTCCACCCAGGACCACGCCGCCGCCGCCGTCGTGGTCGGCCCGCACGGCACCCCGGAGGAGCCCAAGGGGGTGCCGGTGTTCGCCTGGAAGGGCGAGTCGCTGGCCGAGTACTGGTGGACGGCGGAGTCCATGCTCACCTGGCCGGACGGTCAGGGTCCGAACATGATCCTGGACGACGGCGGCGACGCGACCCTGCTGGTGCACAAGGGCGCCCAGTACGAGAAGGCCGGCGTCGTGCCGGCCGCCTCCGAGGACGACTCGGAGGAGTGGGCGCTCGTCCTGGAGACGCTGCGCAACTCCCTGGCCTCCGACGCGGGGAAGTGGACCAGGATCGCCGAGGGCATCCGCGGGGTCACCGAGGAGACCACCACCGGCGTCATGCGCCTGTACCAGCTGGCCGCCGCGGGTGAGCTGCTGTTCCCGGCGATCAACGTCAACGACGCGGTCACCAAGTCGAAGTTCGACAACCGGTACGGCATCCGGCACTCGTTGATCGACGGGATCAACCGGGGCACGGACGTGCTCATGGGCGGCAAGGTCGCGGTGATCTGCGGCTACGGCGATGTGGGCAAGGGCGCGGCGGAGTCGCTGCGCGGGCAGGGCGCGCGGATCGTGGTGACGGAGATCGACCCGATCTGCGCGTTGCAGGCGATCATGGACGGCTACGACGTGCAGACCCTGGAGTCGGTGCTGCCCAGGGCCGACATCGTGATCACGACCACGGGCAACAAGGACGTGGTGCGCATCGAGCACATGGCGGCGATGAAGCACCAGGCGATCGTGGGCAACATCGGCCACTTCGACAACGAGATCGACATGGCCGGCCTGGCCCGGTTCCCCGGTGTGCGGCGGATCAACATCAAGCCGCAGGTGGACGAGTGGGTGTTCCCGGACGGGCACTCGATCCTGGTGCTCTCGGAGGGCAGGTTGCTCAACCTGGGCAACGCGACCGGTCACCCGAGCTTCGTGATGTCCAACTCCTTCTCCAACCAGGTGATCGCGCAGATCGAGCTGTTCGGCAAGCACACCGAGTACGACCGCGAGGTCTACCGGCTGCCGAAGAAGCTGGACGAGAAGGTCGCCCGGATCCACCTGGAGGCCCTGGGCGGGGAGCTGACCAAGCTGTCCAAGGACCAGGCCGAGTACATCGACGTCGACGTGGACGGCCCCTACAAGCCGGAGCACTACCGCTACTGATCGCGGTCGCAACCACAGCCGACTGAGGAAGGCCGTGTTCCCCGGAAGTCCGGGGAACACGGCCTTCCTGCGTCTCACCGGCCACCCCCAAGTTGAAAACCGTTGTCATTTTCTTTAAGTTCCTCCTGTCGGACCCGGTTCCACGAGAGGACTTCCGTGTCACAGCTCGAAGCGCGACGCCCGTCGCGCCTGATCTCCCTGCTGGCAGGCCTGGTGGGCGCAGGCCTGCTGCTGGGGTCCGCCCCCGCCCTCGCGGCTGACCACGACCCCGCCGAGGGCCGTGAACTCCTCGGCGCGGGCGCGCACGTGGACGCGCTCTACCCGCAGGTCGTGGACGGCAAGCTCCAGGTCAAAGCGCTGACACCGGGCGGGGTCACAGACCCCGAGCGGGTCGCCCTGCACGTGCCCGAGACCGACACCTCGCGGGTGAAGCTCCCCGCCGGGTACGACTTCCTCGGGCCGGAGGGCACCGAGGCGTGGGTCACCACCGAGGCGCAGGACAGCTCCGTGGTGTGGCCCGGCTGGTCGTTCGAGGGCATCGACCGGGGTGTCCTCAAGGGCACCGTGAAGATCAGCTACACCGGTTTCGGGTACGCGGGTTCCTCGGCGGAGCCGCGCTTCGCGGTCACCCAGCCCGGCGGCTTCGACCGCACCAAGGTGAGCAAGGTCTTCGTCCCCGGCACGACGTTCACCTCCACCACCGGCGAGGTCGGCGGCCACACGCACGCCACCTGGTCGTTCACCGCCAAGGGCACCTACGACATCGGCTTCAAGGTCAGCGCCACCCTGCTCGACGGCACGGCGATCACCGACGACGCGACCGTGCGGTTCATCGTCGGCGCCCCGTCGGACACCACCGCCGAGCCGACCCCGAGGACCGACCCGCCCGCCACGGACGGCATCACGAAGCTGACGGCCGTGCCGAACAAGGTCGACGCCGAGTACTTCGTCGGCCAGACCGTCACCCTCACCGCCCTGTCCCCGCAGGCCGACCAGAAGGGCACGTACCGCTGGTCCACGACCGCGCCGGGCTCGTCGACGCCGGTGGTCGACCCGAAGCAGACCACCGCGACCTTCACCACCAAGCCGAACCGCGCGCTCGACGGCACGGTGGTGCGCGTGGCGCGGCTCGCCGAGGACGGCTCGGTGCTGGAGGAGTCGGACCCGCTGGAGATCCACGTCCAGGCCATCCCGCCGACCACGACGTTGACCGCGAAGGCCGACAAGGCCGAGCACGCCGTGGGCGACACCGCGAAGTTCACCTCGGCGCAGGACCCGAGGACCGAGGACGAGCACTACCACTGGTACCTGAAGAAGCGCGGCGAGGCCGCGTACGCGTGGATTCCCGAGTCGCGCCTGGCCGATCAGGAGCTTCCGATCACGGCCGACCTGGACGGCGCCCACGTCACGGCACGGCTGTTCAACGCCGACCACTCGGTGCTGTCCGAGTCGGAGCCGCTGGAGCTGAAGGTGACCGGTGGCGCGGCTGCTGCGGCGGCGGCGGAACTGGCCTCGGACAAGGACTCCTACCGCGCCGGTGAGACCGCGACGTTCACGCTGTCCGGTGTGGACGGCGCCACGAGCGTCGAGTGGTCCGCGCGCAGCAACGGGGAGAACGACTTCCTGCCGATCGAGGGCGCGAGTGGCACGACCTTCAGCAAGGCGCTCGACCGGAGCTGGGACGGCAGCCAGGTCAGGGCCGTGGTCCGCGACGCGGGTGGCGCGGTGCTCGCCGAGGCGGACGTCCCGCTGGTGCGCGTGCAGGAACCCGAGCCCGCGCCCGAGGTGGCGGCGGAGTCCGAGGGCGTGCCCACCGGGTACCTGATCGGCGGCGCGGTGCTGCTGGTCGTCGTGATCGCCGGGATCGTGCTGGCCGTGCGCGGTCGGCGCAGCTCCCAGGCGTGAGCGGTCTCCTCCGCGTCCTCCTCGTGGCTCTCCTGCTCGGCGTCGTCACCGCTCCCCCGGCTTCGGCGGCGCCGCTGGAGATCCGGGACGGGCACGTCGACATCGGGCCCGCGCTGGTGGACGGCGCGTGGCAGGTCCGGATCGAGGACGACTCGACCAGCCCGCCCACGTGGCGCGACCCGGCCGGGGTGGTGCTGCGCCTCGGTGACGCCGCGAAGGCCGCCATCCCGGCCGACCCCGCCTACGCCTTCCTCGGCGAGGCGGGCGAGACCGTGCACCTGATGCCGCAGACCCGCAGGTCCGGGGTGCTGTGGATCGGCTGGAACACCCGGCACGAGAGCGTGCTCGCGCAGCGCCCGGAGGCGATCTCCCTGTCGCTGCACGACGTCGAGGGGCCGGGACGGCTGCGGGTGTACCTGGACTACGGCGGTTTCCGACCGCCGAAGATGGTGTGGGACAACGAGGAGCTGGCGATCGAGGCGGGCACGCACACCCACGCGAACTGGGCGTTCACCGCGCCCGGCGAGTACCGCGCCCGGTTCACCGCGCGGATCACCCCGCGCGGGGGCGAGACGGTGGAGGCGACGTCGACGCTGCGCTTCCTGGTCGGGGACGCCACCAGCGCGTCGGCCCGGGAGGACGAGCCGTTCCCGTGGGCGGTCGCGGGCGTGGCGGCGGCGCTCTCCCTGCTGGCGGCGGCTTTCCTGCTCAAGCGCCGTCGGTGACCCCGGTGGACCAGCGCGCGAGCAGGTCGGCGTCGAGCACCCGGTCGAACACCGACAGACCGATGCCGATCAGCGGGGCGTCCTCGTCCGAGCGGGCGGCCACGACCACCGGCGGCGACTCGCGGTGCACGGCCATCAGCCCCGCCCGCACGGCCCGCTCGAAGCTCTCGGCGGAGGCGTCCCGCACGGACGCGGCCAGCCCGCCGAGGGTGACCAGGTCGGGGTCGAGCGCGTTGACCAGCCCGGCGATCCCGCGCCCCAGGTCGGCGGCCAGGTCGGCACGGGCGCGCGACGCGGACCCCCGGTCGGCGTGGAAGTCGCGCAGCCAGGCGCGCGGATCACCGGTCACGGTCCGGTCCGCGCGCCGGGCGACCGCGCCCGCCTCGAAACCGGCGCTCCAGCACCCCCGCGCGCCGCACGGGCACTCGACGTCGGGGTCGCCGAACGGCAGGTGCCCGAACTCGCCGTGCAGCCCTCGGGCGCTGGGCGCGGGCACGCCGTCGACCAGGAGCGCGCCGCCGATGCCGACCTCCACCACCACGTGCAGCAGGGTGCGCGGGCGCGGGGTGTGCAGGCGGGCCTCGGCGACGGCGGCGGCCGTGGCGTCGTTGCCGACCACGGCGGGCAGGCCGGGCGGGGCGATCCGGTCGACCGGCACGTCCCGCCTGCCGAGCGCGGTCATCCGCAGCCGGTCGTCCGCCACCGGGCCGGGGACCGCCACGCCGATCCCGACGACGCGGTCGCCCAGCGGCGCGGCGAGGTCGGCGATCCGCGCGCGGAGCCCGGTGAGCAGCGCCTCGGGGTCCGCGCCGTCGTGACCGCCGCCCGCCACGACCTCCACCACCCCCGTGAGGTCGCAGACGCCGATCCGCCAGTCGCCGTGCCGAAGGTCCACGACCAGGGCGACGGGACCGGCCGGGTGGGCGCGCACGGTGGTCGTGGGCCTGCCGGGACCGCCGGACGGGGCGCGGCGCTGGGCGACCAACCGGGCGCGCGCGAGGCGTTTGACCAGGTCGGAGGTGGGCCCGCTGGCCAGGCCGAGGTGCTTGCCCAGCCGGGTCCTGGTGACGTCGGGCTCGCGCCGGAGCAGCGCGAGCGCGTCCGAGGCCGAGCGCCAGTGCCGTGCCTGGGCGGATGTCATGGCTCACGAATATACTCGCTCAACGATTTTACCGGGTTACCGTGTGCCCGTGGAGACGAACCCGATGACGGCGGTGTCCTGCGCGGCGCTGCTGTTCGACTGCGACGGCGTGCTCGTGGACTCCGAGGCGAGTGTGACGAGCGCGTGGACCCGGTGGGCGCGCGAGCTGGGGCTGGACCCGGACGCGGTGATGGCCACCGTGCACGGCAGGCGGGCGGTCGACACCGTGGCGCTGCACGTGGAGCAGGCGCGGCGGGCCGAGGCGGTGGCGATGATCGACGCGTTCGAGCTGGCCGAGGTGGGCGCCACCACCGCGATCCCCGGCGCGGCGGAGCTGCTCGCGTCGCTGCCGCCGGACCGCTGGGCCACCGTCACCTCCGGCAAGCGCGACCTGGCCACCGCCCGCCTGCGCGCCGCCGGGCTGCCGGTGCCGCGCGCGCTCGTGACCGCCGGTGACGTCGCCAGCGGCAAGCCGCACC
Organism: Actinosynnema mirum DSM 43827; assembly: GCF_000023245.1. GTDB lineage: Bacteria > Actinomycetota > Actinomycetes > Mycobacteriales > Pseudonocardiaceae > Actinosynnema > Actinosynnema mirum. The sequence continues at coordinate 3,576,704 of NC_013093.1, read as the reverse complement.
CGGAGGGCTACCTGGCCGGGGCGCGGCTGCTCGGCGTGGACGCGTCGCGGTGCGCGGTGTTCGAGGACGTGCCGGTGGGCGTGCGCGCCGGGCGGTCGGCGGGCGCCGGGGTCGTGGTGGGGGTGGGCGGACGGGCGTTCGGCGGGGACCGGCCGGACGTGGTGGTGCCGGACCTGCGCGCCGTCCGCTGGACCGGCGAGGGCCTCGAACTGGCGGCCGGGATCGGCTGACCCGCCAGGGCCCTCGCCGCGGCGGTCAGCAGTGCTCGCAGCAGCCGTCGGACCTCGGACCCGCCGGGGTGACGGTCAGGTTCAGCGCCGCCGGGCTGTCCGGCACGCGCACGTGCGGCAGCGGCGTGATCCGGGCCGCGCGGACGGCGTTGAGGATGACCAGGACCTCGGCGCTCTCGTGGACGAGCACCACGGTGGCCAGGCCCAGCAGGCCGAACCCGGCCAGCGGGATCAGCGCGCCGATGATCACCAGGGACAGCGCCATGTTCTGCAGCATCACCCGACGGGCGTGGCGGGCGTGCGCGAGGACCTGCGGCAGGTGACGCAGGTCCTCGCCCATCAGCGCCACGTCGGCGGTCTCGATGGCGACGTCCGCGCCCATCGCGCCCATCGCGATGCCGACGTCGGCGGTGGCCAGGGCGGGCGCGTCGTTGACGCCGTCGCCGACCATCGCCACGGGGCGGCGGCCCCGCAGGTCGGCGACGATGCGCGCCTTGTCCTCGGGCAGGAGTTCGGCGTGCACGGTCGTGATGCCCGCGCGCTCGGCCAGCGCGGTGGCGGTGCGGCGGTTGTCGCCGGTCAGCATCGCGGTGCCGATACCCAGCCCGCGCAGGCCCGCCACGACCTCGGCGGCCTCGGGGCGCAGCTCGTCGCGGACCGCGACCGCGCCCAGCAGCGCGCCGTCCCGCTCGACGAGCACGACCGTGGCGCCCTCCGCCTGCCACCGGTCGACCTCGCCCGCCAGCGGCCCCGGCGGCACCCAGCCCGGCTTGCCCAGGCGCAGCGCGCGGCCGTCCAGGACGCCGGTCAGGCCGTGGCCGGGGACGGCGGTGACGTCCTCGGCCACCGCCGCCGGGGCCGAGGCGTCCAGGACCGCGCGGGCGAGCGGGTGCTCGCTGCGCGCTTCGAGCGCCGCCGCCACCGACAGCACCTCGGCGCGGCCGGCGCCCGCCACCGGCAGGACCGCCACGACGGCGGGCGCGTTGCGGGTCAGGGTGCCGGTCTTGTCGAGCGCGACGACGCCGACCTTGCCCAGCTCCTCCAGCGCCGCGCCGCCCTTGACCAGCGCGCCCTGCCTGCTGGCCGCGCCGACGGCGGCCACCGCGGTCAGCGGCACCGAGATCGCCAGCGCGCACGGCGAGGCCGCCACCAGCACCACCAGCGCGCGTTCGGCCCACAGCAGCGGGTCGCCCAGCAGCGCGCCGACCCCGGCGATCGCCGCCGCCAGCACCATGATCGCGGGCACGAGCGGCTTCGCGACCCGGTCGGCCAGGCGCTGCCCGCCGCCCTTGCGCTCCTGGGCCTGCTCGACGACGTGCACGATGCGCGCCAGGGAGGAGTCGGCGGCCCGCGCGGTGACCTCGACCTCGACCGCGCCGCCGCCGTTGATGGCGCCCGCGTGCAGCACGTCGCCGGGGCCCGCCTCCACCGGCACCGACTCGCCGGTGATCGCGGACAGGTCGAGGCTGGTGCGCCCGGCGCGGACGACGCCGTCGGTGGCGGCCCGCTCGCCGGGGCGCAGCACCAGGCGGTCGCCGATCACCAGCTCGTCCGGCGCGACCCGGACCTCCGCGCCGCCGCGCAGGACGGTGGCGGTGGGCGGGACGAGGCCGAGCAGGGCGCGCAGGCCGCGCCGGGTGCGCGCGATCGCGTAGTGCTCGAGGCCCTCGGCGACGGAGAACAGGATGCCCAGCATCGCGGCTTCGACGGTCTGCCCGAGCAGCACGGCGCCGATCAGCGCGATGGTCATCAGGGTGGCGACGCCGATCCGGCGGCGCGGCAGGCCGCGCAGGGTGCCGGGCACGAACGTGGCGGCGGCCACGACGGCGGCGACCAGCTCCAGCCCGGCGCCCACCCGCTCGGCGCCACCCAGCCCGGTCAGCCACCCGGCGGCGAGCACCACGGCGGCGACGAGCGCCAGCCGCAGTTCGCGCACCTGCCACAGCCGCTCGGGGCCGTGGTCCTCGTCCGCCCCTCGGGCAGCGGTGTCCGCCGCCGTCTCGCGGGGGTCCTGCGGCCCGCAGCAGGCGTCCGACATCGCTCACGCCTCCGAGGTGACGTGCTCGCCCAGCACCGCGGTGACCAGCGCACGACCGCGCGCGGTGAGCGAGTGCATGACCATGCGCCCGTCGCGCCGTCCGGCGACCAGGCCAGCGACGCGCAGCTGCCGCAGGTGGTGCGAGACGAGGTTCTGCGCCTGGCCCACCACCCACGCCAGGTCGCACACGCACAGCTCGGCGCCGGGCAGCAGGGCCGCCGCGATGGTCAGCCGGGTCGGGTCGCCCAGCGCTCGGGCCCCGGAGGCCGCGGCCTCGACGGCGGGGAGTCCGGGCAGGTGGGCGCGGATCTCCTCGGCGTGCGGGAGGTCCAGGCACAGGAGTTCGCAGGCGTCGCGCTCGTCGGTCACATCAACAAACTAACAGCCATTGATATGAACGGGCGGGCCGGTCGGTCGGACGCCCGAGGGAGCACGGGCGTTAACCTGGTGGCGTGCTGGACGCGAGGAGCAGCGGGGCGCGAGTGGCGCTCGCCGCCCCGGCCGACGCCGGGAGCGCGCCGGTGGACGTCGAGCCCCGCACCGACTCCTGGCGCGTCGACGTCCCCTCCGACGCGGGCCTGACCGCCTGGACCGACGCCACCCCGGCCCCCGAGGACCTGTCCGGCCTGGTCGGCACGTGCGTCGCCGCCCTGCTGGCCGCGCTGTCGGCGCTGGCCGCGCTGCGCCGGATCACCCACCCGCGCCCGGTGGCGCCGAGCGCGCCGAGCCCGCTGCGCCTGTGCGCGTCCCGGACGTGACCGACCGCGCGTGAGCGCCGGACCTCACCACCCGGGCTGAGCCGCGTCCCGCCGGCTCGAAGGTCACCGTGGTGGAGTTCCTGGACCTGGAGCGCGAGGCGTGCGGGGCCGCGCACCCCGACGTGGAGCGGCTGCGCGCCGAGTACGGCGACCGCGTCACGTTCGTGCTGCGCCACTTCCCGATCCCCGGCCACGGTCGACGCGGAACTCGGGAAATGCCCCCCGCGAGTCCACAAAGGACTCCCAGGGACCCGCTCACCCCGCGTGGGCCACCTCCGCGAGCCGCCCGCGCGAGAACCCCCAGACCACGCCGCCGACACCGGCGAGCACCAGCGCGGCCCTCACGACCGCGGTCCAGCCGCCCGCCGTCCACAGTGGACCCGCCAGCGCCGAACCCGCCGCGCCACCGAGGAAGTTGCACACCACGAAGGCCGTGTTGAGCCTGCTGCGCGCGGTCCCCGACAGGGCGAACAGCCGGGTCTGGCCGAGCACCAGGTTCGCCTGCGCGGCCACGTCCAGCACGACGACCACGACCACCAGCGCGACGATCGACTCGCGCGCGAGCCACGCGCCGACCAGCGACAGCGCCAGCAGCGCGAGCGCCGCCCCCGTCGCGGGGACCGACCAGCCCCGGTCGTGCAGCGCGCCCGCCCGCCGGGCCGCGACGGCGCCTGCCAGGCCCGCGAGCCCCAGCAGCCCGATCCCACCCGCGGAGTAGCCGAACGGCGGGGCGGTCAGCAGGTAGGTCAGCGCGGTCCAGAACAGCGAGAACACCGCGAAACCGGCCGCGCAGACCAGCAGCGTCGGCAGCGCGGCCCGGTGCCGGACGACCGTGCCGAACACCGAGGCGAGCAGGCGCGGGTAGGGCACGGGCTCGCGCGGCTCCAGGGGCGGGATGGCCGCGCGGAGCACGGCGGCGAGCACCAGGGTGACGGCGGCGGCCAGCACGTAGATCGCCTGCCAGCCCAGCAGGTCCGCGACCAGGCCGCTGATCGCGCGGGAGAGCAGGATGCCGATCAGCGCGCCCGACGCGACCGCGCCGACCACCCGACCCCGCCGCCAGGGCTCGGCCAGCTCACCGGCCAGCGGGGTCAGCAGCTGCGCGCCGACGGTGGTCAGGCCGACCCCGCCGAGCGCGACGAGCAGCGCCGCGAACGTCGGGGCCAGCGCGGCGCCCAGCAGCGCGGCGGCGGAGAGCACCAGCACGAGCGGGACGAGCTTGCGGCGGTCGAGCACGTCGCCGAGCGGCACGACGAGGAAGATCCCGAGCGCGTAGCCGACCTGGGTGACGGTCACCAGGACTGCGGCGCTCGACGGTGGGACGCGCAGCGCGGCGGCGATGACCTCGATGAGGGGTTGGGCCCAGTAGAGGTTGCCGACGGCCATGCCCGCCGCGGTGGCGAACAGCAGGGTGCGGGCCGGGGTCATCCGGCGGTCGGGTGCGGTGGTCTTCAACGCTGGTGTCCTCGGGTGGGGCGAGCCGACCTGCGCGGTCGGGCCCCGTGGAACCGGGGCGGGTCCCAGCCAACGGCAGCCGGGCGCGCGGCGGGAGTCCACGTCGTGAGGGGTGACGCCAGTGACCCCTTCGCGGGCTCAGCCGTCGGCGGGCTGAGGGGTCGTGGTGGCCGCCCAGGTGGCGAGCAGCTTCAGCCCGTCCTCCGCCGCGCTCGCGGGCGGCGCGCTGTAGACGACCACGCCCAGCCCGTCCCCGGCCGACAGGTCCAGGGTCTCGTGGTCCAGCTCCAGCTCCCCCACCACCGGGTGCCGGAAGCGCTTCACGCCCCGGTTGTGCACGTGCACCACCTGCGAGCCCCACATCACCCGGAAGGCGTCGCTGCGCGTGGACAGCTCGCCGATCAGGTTCGACAGCTCCCGGTCGTGCGGGTTCTTGCCCGCCGCGACCCGCAGCACCCCGACCGCCTCCCGGCTCACGCGCTCCCAGTCCAGGTAGAACGTCCGCGCGGCCGGGCTCAGGAACGCGAACCGGGCGGTGTTCGCGCCGCACGACGGGTCCTCGTGCATCGGCGAGAACAGCGCCCGCCCCAGCGCGTTCGCCGCCAGCACGTCCAGTCGGGCGTTCTTGACGAACGCGGGCAGCCCCGGCATCCCGTCGATGATCCGCAGCACCCCCGGCCGCACCACGCCCTTGCCCGCGCGCGCCCGCTGACGCGGCTGGGGCCCGGCGGCGCGGGCGAGGTCGTGCAGGTGCATCCGCTCGGTGTCGTCCAGGCGCAGCGCCAGGCAGAGGGCGTCGAGCACGGCGTCGGAGACGCCCTTGAGGTTGCCGCGCTCCAGCCGCGTGTAGTACTCCACGCTCACCCCGGCGAGCATCGCCACCTCACCCCGCCGCAGGCCGGGCACCCTCCGCCGCCCGTGCACCGGCAACCCGGTGTCCTCGGGGCTGATCCGGGCGCGGCGGGAGCGGAGGAACGCGCTGACCTCGTCCCTGTTGTCCATGGCGCCAGCGTAGGCAGCCGCAGACCGCCGGGGAGCCACTGCCACTACCCCCCGGCGGGAGGCCCCTACCTCGCCACCCCGGCGTCCACCTCCGACCGCGCCCGCACCGGCCTGCGGCTGAGCAGGATCCCGCCGATCACCACCGCGCCGCCCGCGACCGTGTTCCACCCCACCGGCTCCGCCAGCAGCAGCGCCCCCAGCGCCGTCGACCACAGCGGCGTCACGTACGTGACCGTCGACGCCACCGTCGGACCGGCCTCGCGGATCAGGTCGAAGTTGAGCACGTACGCGTACCCCGTGCCCACCGCGCCCAGCACCACCAGCGCCAGCACCGCGGTCGCGCCCGGCCACACGAGCGAGTCGGACAGCAGCGGCGCGGCCACCAGGAGCTGGAGCGTCGCGCAGGTGATCTGCGCCGCCGACAGCGCGCTCGCCCGGTGCGGCCCGCCGGTCAGGAACCGCCGGGTGTACGCGAACCCCGCGCCGTAGCAGGACGTCGCGGCCACGCAGGCCAGCCCGCCGACCAGCACGTCCCCCTCCAGCCCCCGCCACGCGCCCAGCAGCACCAGCACGCCCGCGAACCCCAGCAGCAGCCCCGCCAGCCTGGTCCACGTCACCCGCTCCCCCGGCGCCACCAGCAGCGCGAACGCCAGCGTCGCCAGCGGCGTGGTGGCGTTCAGCGCCCCGGCCAGCACCGAGTCCACCTTGGACTCGCCGAACGCCACCAGGGTGAACGGCACCGCGTTGAGCAGCACCGCGACCACGGCCGCGTGCCCCCACGTGCGCGCGTCGCGCGGGATCTCGGCGCGCTGCGCCAGGCAGATCAGCCACAGCGCCAGCGCCCCGAACAGGCAGCGCAGCAGCGCCACCTGCACCGGCGGCACGCCCGCGTCCACCGCGAGCTTGATCAACGCGAAGCTGCTGCCCCAGATCGCGGACAGCAGCACGAACTTCCCGGTGGTCCCCACGCCGACGAGCATCACCCCGTGCCCCATCATGAGTCCAACAAGTGCCCGCCCGTCACCCATGAGAGGCGCTCATGGCCCTGAACTTCGCCCAGCTGCGCGCGTTCCTCGCCGTGGTCGACGAGGGCGGCTTCGGCGCCGCCGCCGACGCGCTCGGCCTGACCCAGTCGGCCGTCTCGCACGCGGTCGCCGCGCTGGAGCGCACGCTCGGCCGCGCGGTGCTGTCCCGGCGCGGGCGCGCCGCGCCCACCGCGTTCGGCGCGGAGCTGCTCGCGCACGCCCGCAGCGCGGTCGCGGCGGCCACCGCGATCACCGACCTGGCCGAGCGCGACCGGGGCGGACCGCGCGGCACGGTCCGCATCGCCGCGCCGCCGACGGTGTGCCAGGGGCTGCTGCCCGAGCTGCTGGACCGGTGGCGCGCGGAGTTCCCCGGCGTGCAGGCGCGGGTGTTCGAGGGCGACGACGACGAGATCGACGAGTGGCTCGTGGACGGCACGGTCGACGTCGCGGTCCGGGTCGACCCGCCGCCGGGCGCGGGCGTGCTGCTGCGCGAGGACGCCTTCCACGCGCTGCTGCCCGCCGACCACCCCCTGGCCGGGCAGCCCGAGGTGGGCGTGGGCGAGCTGGCCGACGACCCGTTCCTGCTCTCGCGCGGCTGCTGCGAGCACCGGGTGCGACAGGCCCACTCCGGTCACCCGTTCGCGCCCCGGCACCGGGTCAGGGAGCTGGGCACGCTGCTGGCGATGGTCCGCTCCGGCATGGGCGTCTCGCTCGTGCCCGGCCTGGTCGGCGCGATGCTGCCGCCGGGTCTGGTGGTGGTGCCGCTGCGCGAGCCGGTGACCCGCAGGCTCGTGCTGTCCGGTCCCGCCGACCGCGACTGGCACCCGGCGGTGACCGCGCTGGTGGACTCGGTCCGCGACGGCTGAACCCGGCCGCGCGAGGACGCGGCCGGGTTCATGTGGGGGCGGCCCGCCCCGCGCCGGGTCACGACGCGGGACGGGGCCGAATCCGCGGGGTCCCTCAGTAGCGGAAGGAGTCGATCAGCTCGCGCAGCCGGGTGGACAACCCGGCCAGGTCACCGGCGGTCTGCTCGGCGGACTGGGCGGCCCGCTTGGTGTCGGCCGTGACGCCGACGACCTCGGCCAGCTGCCCGCTGATGCGCGTGGTGCCGCCCGCGGCGCGGTTCAGGTCCGCGGTCATGGACTGCGTGGTCGCGCTCTGCTCCTCCACCGCCGAGGCGATGGTGTTCTGGTAGTCGTTGATCTTCTCGATGACCGCGCCGATGCCCGAGATGGCCTCGACGGCGGCGCGCGTGTCGTGCTGGATGACCTCGGTGCGGCGGCCGATCTCCTCGGTGGCCTTCGCGGTCTCCTGCGCCAGGTCCTTGACCTCGCCCGCGACCACCGCGAAGCCCTTGCCGGACTCACCGGCGCGGGCCGCCTCGATGGTGGCGTTCAGGGCCAGCAGGTTGGTCTGCTCGGCGATCGCGGTGATCGCCGAGACCACGTTGCTGATCTCCACCGACGAGGAGTCGAGCTTGGCCATGAGCTGGCGGGCCTCGGCGGCGGACTGCACGGCGTTCGCGGCGACCTGGGCGGCCTCGGCGGCGCTCATGGAGATCTCGCGGATCGCCGCGCCCATCTCCTCGGCGCCACCCGCCACGGCCTGCACGCCGTCGCTGACCTCGCCCGCGGCGGAGTCGATCTGGCCGACCCGGTCGGAGGCGCGGTCGACGCCGCCCGCCAGGTCGCGGCTGGTGCCCTGCAGCGCGGTGGAGCGCTCGGACAGCTCGCGGCTCGCGGCGGCGAGGGTCTGCACGGTGCCGCGCATCTTGGTGACGGCGGTGTGCACCGAGCGGGACATCTCGCCGATCTCGTTGGAGCTGGTGTCGGCGACGCGCTCGCTCAGGTCGCCGTCGGCCAGCGCGGTCACGACGTCCTGCAGCTCGCGCAGGCGGTGGGCCTGGACGCGGGACACGGCCAGCGCGAACCCGGCGGCCACCAGGACGCCCGCGATCAGCACGAGGACGATCGCCAGGCGCGCGCCGGCGGCGGCGTCCTGGGCGGCGGAGGCGGCGGAGGTGGCGTGCTCCTGGGTGAGGGTGATGACCTTGTCGAGGTTCTCCAGCGCCTTGGACAGGGCCGGGTTCAGCGTGCTGCTGCGGAACGCCTCCCACTCGGCGACCTTGCCGTCGTTCTTCAGCGCGGAGGACTGCTTGCGCAGCTCCATGTAGTTCGCCCAGTCGGTCGCGAAGGTCGCCATGGCGGCGCGCTCGGCGTCGGTGACCGGCATGGCCGAGTACTCGCCCAGGCGGGTGGTGACCGCCTCGTAGTTCGTGGACGACTCGGCGCCGTAGGCCTTGGCCTTCTCGGCGTCGGAGGCGGTGAGGTTGGACAGCGACGCCCAGCGGCCGTGCCAGATGAGCTGCTGCATGTCCTTGACGGCGGAGAGCGGCAGCAGCGCCTCCTGGTGGATCGCCTCCGCCTTCGTCGCGGTGTTGGACGTCTCCACGATCCCCACCGCGCCGATGGCGACGGCCACCCCCAGCGCCACTCCCGCCGAGGCCAGCAGGCCTCCCCTGATGCTCAGCGAACGCAACACCGGCTCCTCCTGTACCCGCTTATGACCTGTGCCACCGAGCTTCGGCACGGCGGGGGGCGGGCTGAGGGGTTTTCCCCGGAGATCCGGGTCGAGCGGGGTTCGCGGCGCTCAGGCCAGGTCGACCGGGCGGGCGCGGAGCTTGGCGGCGATCTCGGCGAGGGCGCGCTGCTCGTCGGCGGTGAGCGGGTCGAGCACGAGCTCGCGGACCGCGCGCAGGTGCGTGGGAGCGGCGGCCTGGACCACGGCGAACCCGGCGTCGGTGAGGGCGGCGAGGGTGTAGCGGCCGTCCGCCGGGTCGGGCGAGCGCTCGACCCAGCCGCGCTGCTCGAAGCGCTTGACGACGTTGGACAGGCGGGACAGGGAGCCGTTGGCGAGGTAGGCCAGCTCGCTCATCCGGAGGCGGCGGTCGGGGGCCTCGGAGATGTGGCTGAGGGCGAGGTACTCGAACAGGGTCAGCCCGGCCTCCTGCTGGAGCGGGGACTCCAGCCTGCCGGGGAGCAGGAGGACGAGGGAGACGAGGGCGGTCCAGGCCTCCTTCTCACCCGTGTCGAGCCAGCGGGGCTCCCAGACGACTTTCCCGTCGTCGTACCCGTTCGAGTCTTTGGGTCCCTGAGCTGCGGTTTCCCCGCTCTCCGAAGTCTCACCCGCCATGCCGGGAACTCTACCGACCCCGGATGACTTCACACGTGAAGCGAAACGGTGGTAGTGTGACTTCAAGCGTGAACTCACCTTGTGGCTTTGACCCGAACAGGAGCTTTCCCATGAGCGCGACCTTCAGCGTGACCCCCGGTTACGGCGACCGGCAGCTCACGACCATGCGCTACAGCCAGGCGGTGCGCGTGGGCGACCGCGTCGAGACGTCAGGACAGGGCGGCTGGGACGACGACTGGGACTTCCCGGAGTCCCTGGAGGCCGAGATCGTCCAGGCGTTCGACAACCTGGAGCGCACCCTGGCCACGGCGGGCGCGACGTGGGCGGACGTGATCGCGGTGGACTCGTACCACGTGCCGGAGCCGGAGGCGGGCGACTTCCTCGGCGAGACCCACAACAGAACGATGGTCGCCCAGTTCCGCGCCCGCCTGGGCGACCGCGCCCCGATCTGGACGTCCCTGGGCGTGGCGGCGCTGGGCGCACCGGGGATGCGCGTGGAGATCCGGGCGACGGCGGTGGTGCAGGGGGCTTGAGGACGCGCACAGATCCCGGAGCCTGGGCGGCGCGCTGCCGAGGCGGCCGGTGAGCCCTGACCATGCGCTGCCTGAACGCCAGGGGCGGGGTTGCACCGGGGGCGGGTTGCCCAGGGCGTGTCTTCAAATGATCGTCGCTGGTGGATCATGGTGTTGTGATGCGTCGCCATGAACTGTCGGACGCCGAGTGGGAGTTCGTCCGGCCTCTGCTGCCCAAGTCGTTGCGGGGACGCAGGCGGCTGGACGACCGCAGGGTCCTGAACGGGATCGTGTGGAAGTTCCGGACCGGGACGGCGTGGCGGGACGTGCCCGAGCGCTATGGTCCGTGGGCGACGCTGCACACCCGTTTGCGCAGGTGGGCGGCGGACGGCACGTTCGAGCGGATGCTGCGGGCCGCCCAGGCGCAAGCGGACGCGGCGGGCGAGGTCGACTGGCTGGTGTCCATAGACTCCACCGTCGTCCGGGCCCACCAGCACGCGGCCGGGGCACGAGAAGGGGGCTCCGCGACCCGGCCCTCGGCCGGTCCAGAGGCGGTCTGACCAGCAAGATCCATCTGGCGTGCGATGGCCGGGCCGGCCGCTGGGGTTCGTTGTCACAGGCGGCGACATCAACGACCGCACCCGGTTCACCACCGTCATGGAGGCGATCCGGGTGCCGCGGACCGGCCTGGGGTGGCCCAGGGGCCGGCCCGATCGCGTCCTGGGCGACAAGGGCCACAGCTCGAAGGCGATCCGCGCCCGGCTTCGCCGCCGAGGCATCGCCCACACGATTCCCGAGCGGGCCGACCAGGTCCGCAACCGGGCCCGGCGGGGCAGCCGCGGAGGCCGCCCGCCGGGCTTCGACCGCGAGATCTACAAACATCGCGACGTGGTGGAACGCTGCTTCAACCACCTCAAGCAGTGGCGCGGCATCGCCACCCGCTACGACAAGACCGCCGAGTCCTACAGAGCAGCCGTCACCCTCGCGTCACTCCTGATGTGGGCGTGACATTTGACGACAGAATCTAGGGGCGTGTTGTCCAGGGGGCGGCTTGCGCCGGGGACGGGCCAGGCACAGCAGCATTCCCGGTTACCTGCTCTCGCAGCGATGACCAGCCACTCACCGCCAAGGGGCAGCCATTCCCCCGCGACGGCCCGTCCGCCCCCGGTGGGGCGCCCCAGCAGTCCGGTGCGGTCGGCCACCACCTGGTGAAGTCGACCGCCGTCCAGCGGGCCAGCCACACACCGGTGGGCCGACCACCACGCAGCGAGGTGATCTCAGCGATGTGTCCGGCGGGTGTTCCAGTGGTATTCGCAGTGGGTGCAGGCCGGTACGACGGCGACGATCCCTGGTGAGTGCGCGAGGCTGGCGGCGGTGTGGCGCAGGGCTTTCCAGCGCCCGACCAGCAGCGCGGAACTTCGTCGTGCAGGAACCCGTCACGGCCAACGAGCCCACGCGGTTCCAGTGCGGCGCGCCGCCCCTGGACTGACAGGTCCTCGCACGCCTGTGGCAGGAGCAGGCGCTTGGCCCGCTGCAGACCGGCGACACCACCAAGCTCAACGGCTCCCTGGCGTCGGCACCGCTGGTCGTGAAGCGCTCGGGCGAGGGCGAGCGCGCTGGAGATCCTGCGCTTCTTCGCGCGCGTGGGGAGACGCGTGGGCGAAGAGCCCAGGTCCGGCCGGAACGGCGGTGGCGACGGGGGCGGGTTCCGGCGAGGGTTCGTGGTGAAGTCGCGGCCGGAGCGCTGGAGGGGACACCGCGAAGACCGGGCGCGGGTGGAGCGCGTCACCCGTCGGGTCGTCAGCCGAGCGTCGATTCCGGGTGTCGATGCCGAGGGACCATCCACGTTCCGAGGGGATTTCGTCTCTTTTCACCCGTTCGGGCCTGCGACCGCCCCTTCACTTGCCACCATGTTCCCCGCCCGCAGATGCTCCGTGCGGCGTCGAGTCAGGAAGATTCGGGAGGTCTTGCCGTGTCGGCCGAGTTCAACCAGCTCGTAGCCCAGTTCGAGCAGTTCCAGGCGAAGCTGCACCGGGTGGACCAGCAGTTCGCCGACCTCGGGCAGATGCAACGCGAGCTGACCGAGCTGGAGGTCGTGGCGACCTCCGCGGACCGCGAGGTGACCGTCGTCGCGGGCCCCTCCGGGACGATCAAGGACATCCGGCTCACCGACCAGGCGATGCACCGCCCGCCCCAGGCGCTGGCCACCGCGCTGATGGCGACCCTGCGTCAGGCCGTCGCCGAGTCCGCGCGTCGCCAGGCGGGCATCGTGGAGAACGCGCTCGGCGACGAGATGGGTCTGACCGAGCAGGTGCTGGAGACGCAGGCCCAGCTGTTCGGCGTCACGCCGCAGGAGCTGCGTGCCATGACCGAGCAGGCGCCGGGACAGCCGCCCGCCGCGCCGCCACCCGCGCCGCCTGCGGCGGGTCCGGGTCCGCAGACGCCATTGGCGCCGCCCGCCCGGCCGACCCCGCCCCGCAGGCCCGCGCCCGCCGAGGAGGCGGACGATTTCTCGCAGCGGGGCTTCCTGCGCGACGACGACCAGCAACCGCGACGTCCCCAGGCCGATCCGGGGCAGAAGCGTGACGACCGGTTCCTGAACCTCTACGACGACGAGGGCCGATGAGGGTGCGCGAGCGCGATGGCGGTTGGAGGAGTGCGCGGTGAGCGGTGGTTTCGACGTCAGCCCGCAGGAGTTGCGGACGTTCGCGGGCAAGCTCGACGTCCACCGCAGCACCGCCGAGGAGATCGCGGGCCTAGTGACCGAGGCGGACGTGCCGGAGCGGTCGTGGGGTGTGGTCGGTCTGGTCGTCAAGAGCGAGTGCACGCGGATGCTGGGCGACCTGAACGAGCTGTTCACCGCCCTGCAGGAGGGCCTGCGGTCGGGTTCGGAGAAGTTCACCGGCGCGGCGCAGGACTACACCGACCAGGAGGAAGCGGTCAAGGAGCTGCTCAGCGGCCTGCAGGTCCGGCTGGACGAGCGGCAAGGGGGTCGGTGATGACCGAGGCGAAGAGCACGGCCGGTGGCGTCGAGATCACCGTCGGCGAGAAGGACACCGGGCAGAAGGTCGCGGAAGCCGTTCCCTTCTACGGCAACTACCTCAAGACCAAGGACGCGCTGGGCAAGGCGACGGAGAAGGGCGGGGCCGAGGTCACCGGGCTGGCGTCCGAGGGCACCGCCCTGATCGGCGCGCTGGGCACATCGGCCTACGGCATCGCGCTCGACCCGATCGGCTGGCTGGTCGGGCAGGGGCTGAACTTCCTGATCAGCGTCGTGCAGCCGCTGGAGGACGCGATCCACTTCGTCAGCGGCGACGGCCCCGCGCTGGCCCAGGCCGCCGAGAACTTCGACGCGATCGCCAAGGGCGTGGCTGCGCTGCGCCAGAAGTTCGACGAGGACCTGCGGAGCTCGGTGACCGCCTGGGGCGGGCCAGCGTCGGAGGCGGCGGGCACGAAGCTGGGCGAGTTCGCCTCGGGCATCGACGGCGTCGCGGCCCAGGCCGGTGAGCTGGCGCAGGTGCTCCAGATCTCCAGCATGATCATGACGATCGTTGAGGACTTCATCAAGGCGGTCCTCACCGAGTTGACCACCTGGCTGGTGATGATCTGGATACCCGCGCTGGCCGCCGCCGTGCCCAGCTTCGGCGCGTCGACCGCCGCGGCGGGCGCGGCGACCGGGGTGCGCGTCGCGACCACCGGCAGCCGGGTGGCCAGGATCGTGGCGAAGCTCAAGCAGTTCCTGACGAGAATCCTCGCCTTCCTGCGGAACCTGGCGCAGCGGGCGGGCAACGTGAAGACCGCGTTCCAACGCTCGATGGCCACCAAGCAGATCAGCCACGCCGTCGCCGTCGAGATGCGGAAGGCAGGGCTGCCGGGGAGCAACTCGCCGATGACGAAGCTCTGGGGCGAGAACGGGATGCTCGGCGAGCGGGTGCGGGACGGGTTCGGCAAGTCGGTGGTGGGCTCGGCCACCGACGCGGCGGCCTCGCAGCTGGGGATCGGCAAGGGCGTCAACGCCGGTGTGGACAAGCCGCTACGGAACTACGGCGCGGGCCAGAAGGCCGCCGCCTACGATGACACGGGCACTGACCAGTCCAAGCAGCGCATCGAGGGGTACCTGGACATCTGATGGACCTGCTCCGTGTCTTCGCGCCGATCGTCGTGCCCCTGCTGGCCCTGGTCGCCCTCCTGTTCTGGTGGAAGTGGCGCGGTGAGCGGAAGGACGAGCGGGCGCACGCAGACGCGCTGGCTGCGCTGGCGGACGCGCTGGGCGGGCAGGTGGTCGGCGCCGCCGGGGCCCGCGCCTGGACGACCGACCTCCTGACGCCGCTGCGGAACCAGGCGGAGGGCGTCGTCAACCGGGTGGGCACGGTGCGCCGCGCCCGCTTCGAGACCGCGCTGGACTTCCAGCGCGGCGGCTGGTCGGTGCGCGTGAGCGAGTCGTCGATCGTGAAGCACGGGGTCACCACGACCTCCAGCACGATCCACGAGCACCGGATCGAGGTGGCGACCTCGCCGCTGCCCGCGACCAAACTGTGCAGGCGGGTGCGCTCGGGTTTCCAGGGCAGGCCGCTGACCCCCGCCCAGGCCGGGGACGTCGGCCCCGCCGGGGAACCGCCCATCACGGCGGTGCGCGAGCAGCGGGACTGGCTGCCGGTGCGGCTGCCGGAACCGGCGAGCCACGAGTTCACCGCCTTTTCCACCGACCCGGTGGCGGTGTCCCGAGCCTTCACGCCGCAGCTCGCGCGGTGGCTGGTCGACGAGGCCGGGCTGAGCCCGTTCCAGGGGCCCATGCCCGTCCTGCTCACCATCGAGGGCGGGTACGCCTACGCCACAGCGGCCGAGCGGATCGCCCCGGAGCGGCTCCTCACCAGGGTGGACCTGATCCTGAGCCTGCTCAACCGGATCGGCGCGACCCCGGCGCACCCGCCCGCGACGGTGTGACCTCTCCGGGGGGAGGGGCGAGGGCGGGCAGGCGCGAGGGGCGACAGGGCGCACGCCGCGATCAGCCACCACCCGGAGGGGTGCCGTCCTGCCCGGTGATGACCTGCTCCTGGAGCTGGAGGATCTCCAGCATCGGGAAGTCGTCGTAGTTGCTGAGCAGGACGCCGGTCCAGCCGGTGTCCGGGTAGACCGTCCAGTCGGCCCCGCACCCCGCGTTGCCGCCACCACGACCGAACGTCCACTGATCACCGTTGAGGAGGTGGAGCGGGCCGGTGTAGCCCGTGAACGACCTGGGGCCGTGGCTGGGCAGCTTGGCGCCGGTCAGCAGCTCGGCGTAGGGCCGGGACAGGAGCGTGCCGTCGCGGAGCGCGTGCGCGAAGCGGATCAGGTCGGGCGCGGTGGCGAAGGCGTCGCCGGAGGAGTGGCCGATGAACGCGCGTGCCGGGTTCCGGCCTTCGATGGGGCCGGCGGTGCTGCCCCGGTCGAGGTGGCGCACGACGTCCACCCGGCTTCCGTCGGTCTGCCTCGCGTACGGGTGCGCGATGCGGGGGTCGGAGAGCCACTGCGTCCGGGTGTAGAACCCCGAACCGGTCATGCCCGCGCGCGTGAAGACGTGCTCGTGCGCGTAGTCCCAGAACGTCGTCCCGGCAACGGCCTCCACGATCCGCGCGGCGATGGCCAACCCGACCCCGCCGCCGGGCGTGTGCCCCTGGCCGGCTGAACCGGGGGCGGCCACCAGTCGGGCCTGGTGCGTCCACAGCCGGTGCTGCTCGCGCACCTCGTCACGGCTGTGGAAGACCCGCTGCCAGTCCGGCATCGGGGCGTCCAGGCCGCCGGTGCCGGTGAGGAGGTGGTGCACGGTCACCCGCTCGGCGATGTCGGTGGGGAACCCGGTCAGGTGGGCGCCCACCGGATCGGCCAACCCGACCGCGCCCGCCTGCACGAGCTGCATGACGGCCACGGCCAGGAACGGCTGACTGGCCGAGCTGAGGTTGAACGCGGTGCCCGGATGATTGCCGACCCCGAGTTCCTTGTCCGCCATGCCGTAGGCGCGGGACAGCACGGTCCGGCCTCGGCACGAGAGCAGCAGCACCCCGGAGAACTCGTCCTCGGCGGCGAGCCCGGCCACGTACCGGTCGAGCGCGCCACCGGGCAGGGCGTCCGGAGGCACCCGCTCCCCCGACCCGCTCCCGACATCGGTGGCTCCCGCGCCCCTGCGCGGGTCCCCGAGCGCGTCAGCGGGCGACGCGCTCGCCGCGACCATCCCGGCCGCCGCCAAGCCACCCCACCCGAACACCTTCCGCCGACCGATCCCGCCCGCGTTCCCCTCGGAGGCCCCTTCGACATTCCCCACGTCCACGACCTGTCCCTTCCCGGCCCGCACGCGGGAGCGCGTTGCGGTTGCCGGTCAGTGAAGAGGTCGGCGGGTTGCGAGCGCGTATCCGTTTTTCGATACGCCCGTGAAACACCGCCCGCGCACGCAGAGCCCGCCCGTGGGGAGCCTGCCCACCCGTGAACCCTCACCTCCAGGGGGAGGCGTCGACGACTTCCATGATCGTTGCTGGTTCCCACTCGTGGGTGGTGCCGGGGGTGGGGCGGTCGAGGACGGCCAGTTCCAGGCCCGCCGCTTCGAACAGGCCGCGGAAGTGGCCGAACGTGCGGATCTCGCCGCCGTTCAGGGCCAGGCGCTGCAACGAGATCATGTCGTGGACCGGGGAGTCGCCGTCGCCGCGCACCCAGTCCACGACCACGATCGGCACGCCCGGTCCGGCCGCCTCGCGGCAGCGGGAGAGCAGCCGGACGCAGCTGGCGTCGTCCCAGTCGCACAGCACGCTCTTGAGCAGGTACAGGTCCCCGCCCTGCGGGATGGCCTCGAAGAAGTCGCCGCCGACCAGCTCGACGCGGTCGGCCAGTCCGAGGCGCTTGAACACCGCGCCCGCCCTGGACACCACCTCGGGGCGGTCGAACAGCACGCCGGTGGCGTCGGGGTGGGCGGCGAGGACCCGGCGAAGCAGGGTGCCATTGCCGCCACCGATGTCCACGACGCGGCGGTGTCCGGTGAACGCGTAGCGGTCCAGCACCGAGTCCACGACCGGTTCGGTGAACTCCTGCATCCAGTCCGAGAACCAGGCCGCCTCGTGCGGGGTCCGGCGGTAGTAGGTCCACAGGTCGTCGCCGTCGAACACCAGATCCGCCCGTGACCTGCCGTGGCGGACCACCTGGTCGAGCACCTCCATCGGGCGACAAGCCCCCGGTGCGGTGAGCGTGAGGGCGAGCGTGGCGTGACTGCCGTTGCGGCACAGCGCGGCGGTGACGGCGTTGGCCGAGTACCACCCGTCACCGCTCCGGTCGAGCAGCCCCTCGGCGGAGGCGCAGCGCAGGAAGGTGTCGACGACGTCGGGCCGGACCGCCCCGAGCATGTCGGACACCTCGGCAGCCGTGGTGGGCCCCTCGGCGAGCAGGTCGGGCACGCGCAGGCGCACAAACGCCCCGAGCACGTGGAACCTCCAGTACCCGCCCAGGAGCGCGTCGACGGCATCCCCCGCCTCGGCCTCCTCGTGCTGCTCGTGCGCCGCGAGCCCCATGCCACCGCCCCTCCGCCAGCAGAGCCGAACACCACCAGAACCGAACACCGCGCCGAACACCGCGCCGAAAGACCTGCCACTGCGGGGGAATCGTGTGGGGCGGACGCCGCGCCTGCAACGCGGGGCACCGGGTTCATCCCTCGGACGAGTGATTGCCCCTGATGACCAGCGGACGAGCGGCGGACACGGCGGCAGGCAGACAGGCAGGAGTGGCGGGTGGTGGGTGACGAGGGGCGGGCTGCGCCGTCCGGGGGACATGTGGATCGGGCAGGTTCAGGGTGTGGGGGCTGGGGTACTCAGCGTTCAGCAGGGTTCTGGCGAAGGTGCGGAAGTACTACCGGGTTCCGTCGCTGCAACGGACTCCGGGGTGGAGGCGGCCCCCGCGCTCCCGATCGGGAGCGCGGGGGCCATTACCTTGTCCGGGTGTCAGCCCGGCGGGAACACCTCGGCGGGCGTCAGTTCGTCGTCGTCTCCCGGACGCGCTTCGCCGCCGCGACCAAGGCCCGCAGTGCGGGTTCCACCTCCGCGTAGGCCCTCGTCTTCAGGCCGCAGTCCGGGTTCACCCACAGCCGGTCGCCGGGGACCGCGCGGGACGCCTCCGCGATCAGCGCCACCAGCTCCTCCTCCCCCGGCACCCGAGGCGAGTGGATGTCGTACACGCCCGGTCCGACTCCGCGTGCGAAACCGGCCGCGCTCAGGTCTGCCAGCACCTCCATCTTCGAGCGGGCCGCCTCGATCGTGGTCACGTCCGCGTCCAGGGCGTCGATCGCCTCGATGACCTCGCCGAACTCCGAGTAGCACAGGTGGGTGTGCACCTGCGTGCCCGCCGCCGCGCCGCCCGTCGCGAGGCGGAACGCGGACACGGACCAGTCGAGGTAGTCCTCCCGGTCCGCCTCGCGGAGCGGGAGGAGTTCGCGGAGCGCGGGCTCGTCCACCTGGATCACGCGCGTGCCCGCAGCCTCCAGGTCGGCGATCTCGTCGCGCAGCGCCAGGGCGACCTGGTCCGCGGTGGCGCGGAGCGGCTGGTCGTCGCGGACGAAGGACCAGGCCAGGATGGTCACCGGGCCGGTCAGCATCCCCTTCACCTGGCGCGTGGTCAGGGAACGGGCGTGGGTGGTCCACGGGACGGTGATCGGCTCGGGCCTGGTGACGTCGCCGTGCAGGATCGGCGGGCGCACGCAGCGGGAGCCGTAGGACTGGACCCAGCCCAGCTCGGTGCCCGCGACACCGTCCAGGTGCTCGGCGAAGTACTGCACCATGTCGTTGCGCTCCGGCTCGCCGTGCACCAGCACGTCCAGGCCGATGTCCTCCTGCAGCGCGATCACCCGGCCGATCTCGGTCCGCATCCGCTCCGCGTACCCGTCGAGGTCCAGCTCACCGGAGCGCAGGGCGGCGCGCGCGGTGCGGATCTCGGTGGTCTGCGGGAACGAGCCGATCGTCGTGGTCGCCAGCCTCGGCAGCCCCAGGTCGGACTGGGCGGCCACCCGGTCGGCGTAGGGGGCGCGGGTGCGGGCGTCGGGCTGCAAGCCGGTCAGGCGGGAGCGGACGGCCCCGTCGTGGCGGGGTGCGGGGCGGGGGCGGTCGGCCTCGGCCTCCCACTCCTCGGTCGGGCCCTCGGCGAGCGCGCGGCCCAGGAGGACGACCTCGTGGACCTTCTGGCGCGCGAACGCCAGGCGGTCGCGCACCTCCTCCCCCAGCCCCTGCTCCTGGTCCAGGTCGTAGGGCACGTGCAGCAGCGTCGACGACGTCGACACCACCACCTCCCGCGCCAGCGGGCGCAGCGCCTCGGCCCGCGCCAGGGCGGCGCGCAGGTCGGTGCGCCACACGTTGCGGCCGTCGACCAGGCCGGCCACGAGGATCTTGCCGCGCAGCGCGGTCACCTCGGCCAGGCCCTCCTCGCTCCCGGCGACGAGGTCGACGGCCAGCGCGTCCACCGCCGTGCCCGCCAGCACGCCCAGCGCCCGGCCGAGGTCGCCGTAGTAGCCGGTCACCAGCAGCTGCGGCCTCGCCGACTGGGCGGCCAGGCGGGTGTAGGCGCGCTCCAGCGCCACCAGCTCGCGCTCGCTGCGGTCGGCCGCGAACGCGGGCTCGTCCAGCTGCACCCACTCGACGCCCTCGTCGGCGAGCCCGCGCAGCAGGTCCGCGTACACCTCGACCAGCTCGTCCAGCCGGGACAGCGGGTCGACGCCCTTGGCCAGCAGCAGGAACGTCACGGGCCCCAGCACGACCGGCCTGGTGGGCACGCCCTGCGCCCGCGCCTCCCGGTGCTCCGCCAGCGGCTTGTCACCCGTGAGGGCGAACGTGGTGGTCTCGTCGATCTCGGGGACGAGGTAGTGGTAGTTGGTGTCGAACCACTTGGTCAGCTCCAGCGGGGCCAGCGACCCGGTGCCGCGCGCGGCGGCGAACAGGGTGTCGACCTCGTGGTCCTGCCGGTAGCGGGCCGGGATGGCGCCGACCAGGGCGGCGGTGTCGAGGACCTGGTCGTAGAACGAGAACGTGTTGGACGGGACCGAGTCCAGGCCCGCCTCGCGCAGGTCGCGCCAGGTGTCCGCGCGCAGCCGGGCGGCGGTGGCGAGCAGGGCGTCCCGGTCGGTGCGCCCGGCCCAGTAGGACTCGACGGCGCGCTTGAGCTCCCGGCGCGGGCCGATCCTGGGGTAGCCGAGCACGGTCGAGCCGATACCGCTGGTCACAGGCTCTCTCCTCGTGAGCGTGCGTGGACCCGCGGGTCAGCACGGGCGCGCCGCGAGGAGGGCCGGACCCGGTGGGGACGGCCGCGTCCGCGCGAGCCCTCCCGAGAGGCCCACGGGCGCCGCGCGTCCGGTGGGCGCGCGGGTCGGCGGCAGGTCTTCGGACTCACGGGCGTCGTGCGCGCTCCTACCGGCCGTCGCTTCCCACGCCCGACGCGGGCGCAGTGCTTGATGACGGCTTTCGTTCCCGTTCACCGCTGCGGGGCAGTCCCGGACTCGCACCGGGTTCCCTCTTGCCTCGCCCTTCCGGGGTCAACCGGTCGGGCGAACCGCCAACACGTCCGACCCTAGCGCAGGGTGGAACGTCCTCCCGGCTGGTGGGATTGGTCCATTCCCGCGATGGAGCGCAAGAGCTTCGGCCAGACAGAACAAAACCCGGAAGAACTGCGGCGCACGCGCCTGTGCACGAAAGAGCTTCGGGGCAAGCGTCGACACGGCCACGGAATCCGTCCTAGGGTTGCCCAGCCGCGCAGTCCACGAGGATGGAGCGACACGATGGCCGACGCCGAACGCCCGCGGGTCACCTACGCCACCCTGACCGCCGACAACGAGGCCCTGCACACCCACTACGAGCGCGGCGCGGACACCGCCCGGTCGTGGTTGGGCCGGGTGATACCCGTCGACGTGGGCGGCGAGTCCAGGAGCACCGGCGAGCTGTTCACCGTCACCAGCCCGGCCGACACCTCCCTCGTGCTGTGCCAGGGCCACACCGCGACCGCGCGGGACGTGGACGACGCCGTGCGCGCCGCCGCGACCGCCGTGTCCTGGGCCCCGCGGGCCGAGCGGCTGCGGGTGCTGCGCGCGGCGGCCGACCTGATCAGCGAGCGCTCCGGCGAGCTGGCCGCCCTGATGACCATGGAGGTCGGCAAGAACCGCCTCGAGGCGCTCGGCGACGTCGAGGAGTCCGCCGACCTGATCCGCTACTACTGCGACCGGTTCGAGGAGCACGACGGGTTCACCGCCGACATGGCGCGCCTGTCCGAGCGCGAGCACACCCGCAGCGTGCTGCGCCCGCACGGCGTGTGGGGCGTGATCAGCCCGTTCAACTTCCCCTCCGCGCTGGCGGCCGGACCGCTGGGCGCCGCGCTGGTCGCGGGCAACTCGACCGTGCTCAAGCCCAGCACGCAGGGCACGTTCAGCGCCGCGAAGCTGGTGGAGTGCCTGCGCGAGGCCGGGGTGCCCGCGAACGCGCTGCACCTGCTGCCCGGCGGCGACGACACCGGCAAGGCCCTGGTCGCGCACCCCGGCGTGGACGGGCTGACGTTCACCGGCTCGCACGCGGCGGGCATGGAGGTGTACCGCTCGTTCGCGGGCGCCTACCCGAAGCCGGTGGTGTGCGAGATGGGCGGCAAGAACCCCGCCATCGTCACCGCCGACGCCGACCTCGACGTCGCGGCGACGGGCATCGCGCGCTCCGCGTTCGGGTTCTCCGGGCAGAAGTGCTCGGCCTGCTCGCGGGTCTACGTGCACCGCGACGTGCACGACGAGCTGGTGGCCAAGCTGGTCGCGAAGACCGCCGAGCTGGTCGTGGGCGACCCGCTGGAGCGCCCGGTGTTCGTCGGGCCGGTGGTGGACGCCGACGCGGTCGCCCGGTTCTCCGACGCCGTCGCGCACGCCCGCGAGGTCGGGCAGGTCGTGGCGGGCGGCGAGGTGCTGGGCGCGGGCGACGGCCGCGCCGACGGGCACTACGTCGCGCCGACCATCGTCACGGGCGTCCCGGTGGACGACCGGCTGTTCCGCGACGAGCTGTTCGTGCCGCTGATGGCCATCGCGCCCGTCGACTCGCTCGACGAGGCGCTGGCGCTGGCCAACGACACCGACTTCGGGCTCACCGCCGGGCTGTTCTCCGGCGACGACGCCGACGTCGAGCGGTTCCTGGACGAGATCGAGGCGGGGGTGGTGTACGTGAACCGGGCGGCTGGCGCGACGACGGGTGCGTGGCCGGGGGTGCAGCCCTTCGGCGGCTGGAAGGGGTCCGGCAGCACCGGCAAGGCCGGGGGCGGACCGCACTACGTGCAGCTCTACCTGCGCGAGCAGTCCCGAACGGTGGTGGCCCGATGAGCACGACGAACACCGTGGGCACCACCACGACCGCGCCGCTGCTGCGCACCGAGCTTCCCGGACCTCGGGCCCGCGAGGTGCTGGCCCGCGACGAGGCCGTCACCAGCCGCTCCCTGCCCAGGGCCTACCCGCTGGTGCCCCGGCGCGGCCGGGGCTGCGTCATCGAGGACGTCGACGGCAACCTGTTCCTGGACTTCAACGCGGGCATCGCGGTCAACTCCACCGGGCACGCGCACCCGCGCGTGGTGGAGGCGGTGCGGCGGCAGAGCGAGGAGCTGCTGCACTACTCGGCCAGCGACTTCTACCTGCCGATCTACTCGGAGATGTGCAAGGCGCTGGCGGACACCGCGCCGATCGACGGCCCCGCGCGGGTGTTCCTGACCAACTCCGGGACCGAGGCGGTGGAGGGCGCGCTCAAGCTCGCCAGGCACGCCACCGGCCGGCAGTACGCGATCAGCTTCTACGGCTCGTTCCACGGCCGCAGCTACGGCGCGGTGTCGCTGACCGCGTCGAAGTCCAAGTACCACAAGGGGTTCGGGCCGCTGCTGCCCGGCATCCTGCACGCCCCGTACGGCAGTGACGCCACGTTCGAGCACTTGGAGGACGTGCTGTTCCGGCACGTCGTCTCCCCCGACGAGGTCGCGGCGATCTTCGTGGAGCCGGTGCAGGGCGAGGGCGGGTACATCGTGCCGCCGGAGGGCTGGCTGGCGCGGCTGCGGGAGCTGTGCGACCGGCACGGCATCCTGCTGGTGGCCGACGAGGTCCAGTCCGGGGTCGGGCGCACCGGGAAGATGTGGGCGATCGAGCACACCGGGGTGCGGCCGGACGTGCTGCTCAGCGCCAAGGGGCTCGCGTCGGGCCTGCCCCTGGGCGCGTTCGTGGCGCGCGCGGACCTGATGGAGACCTGGCCC
The DNA here is from genome assembly GCF_000023245.1 of Actinosynnema mirum DSM 43827. Lineage (GTDB taxonomy): Bacteria > Actinomycetota > Actinomycetes > Mycobacteriales > Pseudonocardiaceae > Actinosynnema > Actinosynnema mirum. Next base: position 3,553,244 of record NC_013093.1, on the reverse strand, counting down.
GCGGGCGCGCACGGGTCCACCTACGGCGGCAGCCCGGTGCCGTGCGCGGCGGGCCTGGCGACGCTGGAGGTCATCGGGTCCGAGGGGCTGCTGGCCAACGCGACCACCGTCGGCGAGCGGCTGACCGCCGGGCTGCGCGAGTTCCAGGCGCGCTGGCCGGAGGCGATCGTGGACGTGCGCGGCGTCGGGCTGATGCTCGGCGTCGAGCTGGCCACGGCGGAGCTGGCCGAGGCGGTGCAGCAGGCGGCGTTCGAGCGCGGGCTGCTGGTGCTGGAGTGCGGCGAGAGCAGCATCCGGGTGTCCCCGCCGCTGGTGATCACCGAGGCCGAGGCCGACACCGGGCTGCGCGTGCTCGGCGAGGCGCTGGCGGCGGTGGTGGGGTGAGCAGCGGGTCGACCGGTGGCGCGGGCGGGCACGTGTTCGCCCGCGCCACCGGCCTGCCCACCGCCTCGCACGCCGGCGGCGCGGTGGTCGTGGACACCGACGGCCGCGAGTACCTGGACGGGTCCGGCGGGGCCGTGGTGACCTCGATCGGGCACGGCGTCGGCGAGGTCGTGGACGCGATCGCGGCGCAGGCCAGGAAGGTCGCCTACGTGCACCCGACCGCGATGCGCAGCGCCGAGGTCGACGCGTACGCGGACGAGCTGGCGCCGCTGCTGCCGGTGGACGACCCGCGCGTGTACCCGGTGTCCGGGGGCAGCGAGGCGGTGGAGACGGCGCTGAAGATGGCGCGGGCCTTCCACCTCGCGCAGGGCCGGGAGCGGCACGTGGTGGTGGCGCGCGGCGGCGCGTACCACGGCAGCACGCGCGGGGCGCTGGACGTGTCGGGGCGGGACGGGCTGCGCGCGCCGTACCTGCCGTGGCTGGGCGCGACCCGGCGGGCGACCGCGCCCTACGAGTACCGCTGCCCGGCTCCGGAGCACCCGGTGGGCTGCGGGACGTGGCACGCGCGGCGGCTGGACGAGCTGCTGACCGACGACGTGGCGGCGTTCGTCGCGGAACCGGTGGCGGGCGCGGGGCTGGGCGCGTGCGTGCCGGACGAGGAGTACTGGCCTGCCGTGGCGCGGGTGTGCCGGGAGCGCGGGGTGCTGCTGGTCGCGGACGAGGTGATGACCGGGTTCGGGCGCACCGGGCGGTGGTTCGCGTGCGAGCACTGGGGGGTGCGGCCGGACCTGCTGGTGGCGGCGAAGGGCGCGTCGTCCGGGTACTGGCCGCTGGGGCTCGCGGTGTGCTCGGGGCGGGTGCGGGAGGCGATCGGGGCGTTCACGCACGGGTTCACCAACTCGCACCACGCGGTCGGCGCGGCGGCCGGGCGGGCGGTGCTGCGGGTGCTGTCCGAGCGGGGGCTCGTCGCGGCGTCCGAGCGGGTCGGGGCGGTGCTGGACGCGTGCCTGCGGGAGCGGCTGGGCGGGCACCACGCGGTCGGGGACGTGCGCGGGATCGGGTTGCTGCGCGGCGTGGAGCTGGTGGCGGACCTGGCGACCAGGGCGCCGTTCCCGCGCGCGGAGCGGGTGGCCGAGCGGGTGGTGGCGGCGGCTCGGGAGCGCGGGCTGCTGGTGTACCACTCGACCGGGTGCGCGGACGGGCGCGACGGGGACGTGCTGCTGCTCGGGCCGCCGCTGGTGATCACCGAGGAGCAGGTCGCGGTGGTCGCGGAGCGGTTGGCGCTGGCGGTGCGGGACGTGCTCGGGTGAGGCTGTTCGCCCGGCCCTCGGGTGAACCTCCTTGCGGCCCCGGCGGTCGCGGGTATCCTCACCTCAGGCCACCAAGGGCCACTTTCCTGGCGTAAGGGTGATGTTCCGTGTGTCGCGCGACGACACCTGACGGCCCCTCCAAATTCGTCCTGCGAGTCCACTTCCCCACCCGCGGCGGTTGACGCCCAGGCTGCTCACCCCAGCCCACGCCTCCCTCCGGACTCCGGGACAACTCCATGCTCAAGTGGTTCCTGCTCAGCCTCGCCGTGTGCAGCGAGGTCTTCGCCACGTTGTGCCTGAAAGCCTCGCACGGCTTCACGAAACCGCTGCCGGTCCTCGGACTGGTGGTCGGTTACGGCATCGCGTTCTACCTGGAGGCGCAGGTGATCCGGCTCGGGCTGCCGGTCGCGATCACCTACGCCATCTGGGCCGGTGGCGGCATCGCGCTGGTCGCGGTGGCGGGTCGGGTGCTGTTCGCCGACCCGATCGCGCCGGGCACCCTGGCCGGGATGGCGCTCATCGCGGCGGGGGTGGGGCTCGTGGCCACCACCACCGCCGTCGCCTGACCTGTTTTCCGAGGAGCGCTGACCGCGCGCGGTCAGCGCTCCTCGGCGTGCGCGCGGACCTCGCGGTGGAGGTCGGGCAGCCCGGCGGTCCCGGTGCGGGGCTCGGCCGTCCGCCGCTCCGGGAGGCGCGGCGGGCGGGGGTCAGGCGGCGTGGAAGCGCAGGCTCGCGGCGATCGCGGCGAAGACCTCGCCGAAGCGGTCGGCCAGCTCGGTGTTCGGGGTGGTGAAGGACAGCACGGCGACCCGGTCGCTGTTCGGCAGGCGCAGGAAGTAGCGGCTGACCAGGGCGCGGTCCGGGGTGGGCAGGTCGGGTTCCGGCAGGTCGGGGGCGGGCAGGTCCGGGGCGGGCAGGTCGACCTCGGTGGTGGCCAGCAGCGCCACGCCCCCCGGCAGCTCGACCGAGGACACCGTGACCTCGCCCGCGCCGGGAGCGCGCTCGATCGACGCCCACACCTGCGCCAACCCGCCGACCGCAGGCGACACCGCGAGCAGCGCGCCCGCCGTGAGCGCGGGCGGGGCCAGGTCGCCGCCACCGGCCCAGACGGCGGCGAGGAGCGGTTCGGAGCCCTCGGAGAGCTTGCGCAGTTCGAGCGCCACCGGACCGGCGAGCTTGGCGACCCGCTCGGCCTCGGCCCGCTGCGCCCTGGCGGACAGGGCCGCGCTGGGCAGCGGGGCGTCCGAGCGGGGGTCGATCTCGATCCACCCGGCCGGGAGGCGCAGCGCCGCCGAGACCTTGCCCGCCGGGCGGGGCGGGGTGCGCTCCGCGACGGCGGGCAGGGCCGGGTTCTCGGCCGGGGACGGCTTGGCGGGGGTGGGCTCGGCGGAGGCGGACTTGGCCGCACCCCCCTTGGCGGCAGGCCCCTCAACGGCAGACCCGGCGGTCGCGGAACTGGCGGTCGCTGGCTCGGCGGCTGCGGGCTCGGCGAAGAGGGCCTCGGCCGCCAAGGGGGCGGCGGCCGAGGGTTCGGGGGCGAGCGGGGTCTGCTCGCGGGGTGGGAGCTGGTCGCGCAGGCGGGTGTCCAGGGACAGGACCTCGGCCAGCTCGTCGAGGTCGGCGCCGGGCGGGCGGATGCGGTCGCCGAGCAGGACCACGCCCGCCAGCGACTCGAACTCGGCCCAGTCGGCGAGGTCCTCGGGCGGCCCGGCGGGGCTCAGGAGGACGTCGGCGGTCAACCACTCCACGTCGATGGTCCCGGACAGCACGGGGTCCTCGGCGTCGCCCGCCGGGGTCGGGTCGGCGGCGCGGTGGCTGCCCACGCGCTCGACCGGCTCGGACTCCCCCGCCGCGACGGCGGGGAGCAGTGCCAGCGGGGCACGGGCGGCCGGGAGCTCGGGCACCACGCTCCCGGTGTCAGCGGGCCCGGCGGCATCCGGACCGGCGGCATCATCAGCGGCATCAGGATTGGTGTCGGCAGGCCCAGCGGCAGTGGGCTCGGTGGCGGGACGCCCAGCATCGGCGGGCTCGGTCTCCACAGCTGCGGCGTCGGTGGCGGCTGCGGAGGCGGTGGTGGTGGCCGCATCGGCATCGGCGTCGACCTCGGCGTCCGGGGCCGGCTCCCCCCGCGACAGCACCTGGAGCGCTCCCACCGCGGCGCGTGGCACGGCCGGCGCGTCCTCGACCCTCTCGCCGCCGCCCGTCGCCTCCCCGCCGCCCAACTCCCCCACCGCCGCCGGTTCCGCGCTCTCCAGCGCGCCGACCGCGAACTCGCCCACCGCGTGCTCCACCGCCTCGCGCAGCACCCCGGCGGCGACGCGGGCCGCCGTCTCGCGCAGGTTCCTGGCCTGCTCGGCCAGCTCCTTGGCCGCGCCGAGCCTGCGCGCGGCCTCCTCGCGCTCGGACTGCGCCAGCTTCGCCCGCTCCTGCGCCTGCTCGTGCTCGGCGCCCGCGACGCGCGCCAGCCGCTCCTCGGTCTCGATGCGCGAGCTCAGGTCGTCGGCGGCCTTGTCGTCGCCGACGAGGGTGGCGATGACGAGCTGGTTCTTGGCGTACCCGACCCGCTGCACGGCCTGCAGCGCCCGGTTGCCGTGCGCGGTGGCCTCGGCGTCGGCGGCACGGGCCCTGCGCCCGGCGTCGGCCTCCTCCTCGGCGGCCGAGGCGGCGCGGGCCTGGGCGAAACCGGCGCGGGCGCGGGCGGGGGCCAGCTCGGTCGCGTAGCCGGACAGCGCCTTGGCTGCGGTGGCGTGCGCGGTGACCAGGACGCCGAGGTCGGCGCAGACCCGTTCGAGCCTGCCCCGGAACCCGTCGGCGCCCGGCCACATGGACAGCACGTCGCCGACCGCGCGCAGCGCCGCGCGCACCGCGTCGGCCTCCTCGCCCGCCTCGGCGAGCGCGGCCGAGGCGCGGCGCACTCCGCCGGGGTCACCGGGCGCGGCGACACGCGCGAGCCTGGGCAGGGTGGTCACGGGGCACTCCGGCCGAGCAGCTGGGCGAGGGCGAGCGCGCCGTCGTGGTCGGCGCGCAGGCACTTGGCGGCGGAGGCGTCGAACGCGGCGGCGACGGCCTCCAGCTCCTCGCCGATCCGCTGCCTGCCCTCGGCGCACCGGGCGGTGAAGTCCTCCAGCGCGCCGGACACCAGGTCCGAGCCCGAGGTGGGCACGTCGAGCCGGGTGTCGGCGGGCTCGACGTCGAGGCGGGCGCGCAGCTCGCGCAGCCTCGCCGCGATGGCGGCCAGGACGTCGGGGTCGACCCCGAGAGCGGATTCGGTGCTGTGCTGCGACAAGGACCCTCCTCACGTACGAGCTGTGCATCGGCCATCCGGCACGCGGCGTTACCCCCGAGAAGTGCGGTCAGGTAAGGGAAATGGCGCAACGGCGGAACTCCGTCACCCGTTCGGTGGAAATTTCTGTTCCACCACAAGGGGAATCGGGGGCACGCGCGGGACCACTACCGGCGCGAAGCCCGGAAACCATTGGCGGACAAAGGTTTCCGGGCTCGCGGCGGGGTGTGTGTTGTTGCTCGCCGAAGATAGGGGTGACACGCGTGGCGCGGCCTCAGGACGCGAGCAGGCGCGGCCGGTAGAGGTCGAACCAGTGGCTCAAGTCCAGCACCCGGTCGAGGGCGAAGCGCTGCGCCGGGCCCACCCGCGCGGGGTCGGTCCCGACCAGCAGCCGCGCCCGCTCCCGGTCAACGAGGTCGAACACCGGGTGCCCCGGTTCGGCGAGCACCTGGGCGACCTGCCGCTGCAGGGCCGCGGCGTAACCGGGGTCCTGGGTCGACGGGTACGGGCTCTTCACGCGGTCGCGCACCGACGCGGGCAGCACGTGCGCGGTGGCGTGGCGCAGCAGGCTCTTCTCCCTGCCGTCGAAGGTCTTCAGCGCCCAGGGCGCGTTGTAGGCGTACTCGACCAGCCGGTGGTCGCAGAACGGGACGCGCACCTCCAGGCCCACGGCCATGGACATGCGGTCCTTGCGGTCCAGCAGCATCCGCACGAACCGGGTCAGGTGCAGGTGGCACACCACGCGCATCCGCGCCTCGCGCGCCGACTCGCCCTCCAGCGGCTCGACCCGCGCCACGGCCGCGCGGTACTCGTCCCGGACGTAGGAGCCCAGGTCCAGGCGTCGCATCAGGTCCGCCCGGTACGGGGAGGCCGCGCCGGAGCCCGACTCCCGGAACGCGACCATCCAGGGGAACCCGTCGACCTCGGCCGAGCCGTCGTGGAACCAGCGGTAGCCGCCGAACACCTCGTCCGCCGACTCCCCCGACAGCGCCACGGTCGAGTCCGCCCGGATCGCCTTGAACAGCAGGTGCAGCGACACATCCAGGTCCCCCGCGCCGGTGGGGGCGTCGCGCGCGGTGAGGACGGCGCGGCGGGTGTCCGGGTCGGTGAGGTGGGCCGGGTCGAGCAGGACGTCGTGGTGGTCGGACCCGACGAGCCCGACGACGTCGCGGACGTACGGCGCGTCCGGCGTGGGGCGCAGGTCGTCCGGGGCGAAGTTCTCCTCCTGGCCGGGGAAGTCGACGGAGAAGGTGCGGACCGGCTCGGTCAGCTCGGCCGCCGCGAGACCGGTGATGGCGCTGGAGTCCAGGCCGCCGGAGAGTAGGACGCAGCGGGGCACGTCGGCGACGAGCTGGCGGCGGACGGTGTCGGTGAGCAGCTCGCGGACGGTGGCGACGGTGGTGTCGCGGTCGTCGGCGTGCGGGGTGGTGCGCAGGGACCAGTAGGTGCGGGCGCGGATCCCGGAGCGGCTGACCGTGACGGTGGTTCCGGGCTCGACCGGGACGAGGTCCTTCCACAGCGACCAGCCGGGCCGCTGGGTGGGCAGGAGCAGCTCGCGCAGGCCGTCGTCGTCCACGGCGCGCTCCGCCAGCGGGTGGGCCAGGACCGCCTTGGGCTCGGAGCCGAACAGCACGCCGTCCGGGGTGGGGCGGTAGTAGAGGGGTTTGACGCCCATGCGGTCGCGGGCCAGCAGGAGGGTCCGGTCGCGGGAGTCCCAGACGGCGAAGGCGTACATGCCGTTGAGGTGCTCGACGACGCGCTCGCCCCACTCCAGGTAGCCGTGCAGGACGACCTCGGTGTCGCTGGCGGTGCGCCAGGTGTGGCCCAGGGCGGTCAGCTCGGCGCGCAGCTCGGCGTGGTTGTAGGTCTCGCCGCTGTAGACCAGGCAGAGGTCGCCGCGCGGGGTGGGCAGGACCATCGGCTGGCGACCGCCGGGCAGGTCGATGACGGCGAGCCTGCGGTGGCCGAGGGCGGCGTCCGGGTGCCACCAGGTCCCGGAGTCGTCCGGGCCTCGGCAGGCCATGGTGGCGGTCATCCCGGCCAGGGCGTCCCCGGCGCCGGGGCGCGTGGTGAGGTCGGAGTCGTGGGAGACCCACCCGGTGATGCCGCACATGGCCGCCTCCAGCCGGTTTGGTTAGCTACCACAAGCACTGGTGAGCCAGGTGTAACACCGGGAGGCGGGACTGTCTGCCCGTTTTGCACGCTCCGTCCGCCGTGCGCGCGGACACCACTCGGACGGGCGCAGGAGGCCACCCGTCCGAGGGCGTGGGATCACCGAGCGGGTTCGGCCTGCAGCGCGGCCAGGTCGACCACCCGGTCCGCGACGGCGTCGAGCAGCGGCCGGTCGTGCGAGACCGCCAGCACGCCGATCCGGTCCGCCCGCACCCGCTCCAGCAGCAGCCGCCAGATCACCGCCTGGGTGATCGCGTCCAGGCTCGCGGTGATCTCGTCGGCCACCAGGTAGCGCGGCGAGGTCAGCAGCGCGCGGGCCAGGTTCACCCGCTGGGCCTCGCCGCCGCTGATCTCGTGCGGGAACCGGTCCAGCAGGGCGGGCGGCACCAGCACCGGGTCCAGCGCGGCGACCTCAGCGCCACCGCCCGGCGCGGTCTCCGCCAGCACCTCGGACACCCGCCACCGGGGGTCCATCGCCGAGTGCGCGTCCTGGAAGGCGAGCTGCACCGGGTTCGGCACGCCCTCGCCGGGCCGGGGCGCGGCGCCGTCCGCCTCCACCACGCCACGACGCGGCCGGTCCAGCCCCGCGAGCAGCCTGCCGAGCGTGCTCTTGCCCGACCCGCTCGCCCCGTGCAAGCCGACCACCTCGCCGGGCTCGACGTCCAGGTCGACGCCGCGCACCACCCACGGCCCGGTCCGGCCGTACCGGAACCACACGTCCCGCGCGCGCAGGCTCACCGCTCCCCCTCCAGCTCACCGGGCACGTGGAAACCGTTGGCGGGCAGCGCGTTCCACAGCGCCCGCGTGTACGGGTGCGCCAGCGCCCCGCCGTCGCCCCGGAAGTCCGCGGGGTCGGCCTCGTCCACGGTCCGCCCGTCGCGGCAGATCACCACCCGGTCGGCGATCTCCAGCGCCCCGGTCAGCTCGTGCGTGATCAGCACGACCGCGCGGCCCTCGTCGGCGACCCGGCGCAGGTCGGCCAGCACCGCGCGCACCGACTCCGGCGGCAGGCCGGGCGTCGGCTCGTCGGCCAGCACCAGCGCCGGGTCGGCCATGAGCGCCATCGCGGCCAGCGCCCGGCGCGCCATGCCGCCGGACAGCTGGTGCGGGTGCAGCCGCGCCACCTCCGGCCCCAGCCCGCGCGAGGCCAGCGCCTCCAGCGCCGCCGCCCTCGGGTCGGCCGCGCCCGCCAGCCTCGCCGAGCGGCGCACCTGCTTGCCCACGGGCGTCACCGGGTCCAGGAAGGAGGCGGCCTGCGGCAGCAGCGCGAGCTCCCGACCGGCCAGCGCGCGCCGCGCGTCCGGGCTCACGACCTCACCGGCGAAGCGCACCTCGCCGCTCTCCTCGGCGTTGGGCGGCAGCATCCCCAGCACGGCGTGCGCCAGCAGCGTCTTGCCCGCCCCGCTCGCGCCGACCAGCGCCACCACCTCGCCCCGGTCGGCGCGCAGGTCCATGCCCGACAGCGCCACCACGGTCCGGCGGCGCAGCCCGCGCTCGTACTGGCCGAACCGCACGCCCAGCGCGTCGATCTCCAGCAGGCTCACAGGTGGTGGCTCCTCGGGTCCAGCAGCGCGCGCAGGTGCTCGCCGACGCCGTCCACGGCCTTCACGACCAGCAGCAGGCACGCGCCGGGCAGCAGCGCCAGCCACCACGCGCCCGCCGACAGGAACCGCATCGACTCCGACAGCAGCACCCCGATCGACGGCTGCGCCGGGTCCACGCCCATGCCCAGGAACGACAGGGCCGCCTCGTGCAGGATCGCGTGCGGGAACAGCAGCACCAGGCCGACCAGGAACTGCCCGGTCAGGTGACCGGCGACGTGCTTGCGCGCGATCCACCACCGGCTGCGCCCGAGCTGGGTGGCCACGAGCGCGTAGTTCGAGCCGACCACTCCGCGCGCCCGCCCGCGCAGCACGCGGGTCAGGGTCGGCCAGTGGGTCAGGGCGACGGCGAGGATGACCGAGCCGGTGCCGCCGCCGAGCGCGAACGCCAGCAGGATCAGCAGCACCAGGTGCGGCAGGGCCAGGAACAGGTCGACCAGCCAGCCCACGGCCGCGTCGGCGCGCCTGCCGCCGACCGTGGCCAGGCACGCCAGCACCAGGGCGACCAGCGCGGAGATCGCCGCCGCGCAGGTGCCGACCAGCAGGCTCAACCGCAGCCCGGACAGGGTCCTGGCCAGCACGTCGCGGCCCAGCCAGTCGGTGCCGAACCAGTGCGCGGCGGACGGCGGCTGGTTGCGCTGGGACAGCGCGGTGGTCTGCGCGGCGTCGCCGGCCAGGGAGCCCGCGACCAGCACGGCCGCGACGACCAGCAGGGAGCAGCCCAGCAGCACCAGGGTCCGGGTGCGGCGGTCGGCGGTCAGGGCGCTCACCGCTCACCGGCCCGGAGCGCGACCCTCGGGTCGACGGCGGCGTGCACGCGGTCTCCGATCGTGTTGCCGACGAACACCAGCACGGCGGTGAACAGGGCGATGCCCAGCAGCAGCGGCACGTCCTGGGACATCGCCGCCTGCGTGGTCGCCGCCCCGAGTCCGGGGTAGGAGAACACCTGCTCGGCCAGCACCGAGCCGCCGAACAGCTCGCCGAGCGAGCCGAACTGGAGCAGCAGCGCGGGACCGGCGGCGTTGCGCAGCACCCGGTTCACGACCAGGCCGATCCCCCGGTCGCCCTGGGCGCGGGCGAACGCGACGTGGTCGGAGGCCAGCGCCTCGACGACGGCGTGCCGGGTGTGCAGCACGACGGGCGCGACGCCGACCACGCTCAGGGTCAGCGCGGGCAGCGCGAGGTGGCCGAGCCGGTCCAGCAGGGTGACCTCGGCGGCGGGCACGCCGATCGGCACCGCGCAGCACACCGGGGCCCAGTTCAGCGACACGGCGAAGACGTAGAGCAGCAGCAGGCCGACCCAGAACACCGGGGCGGACGCCAGCGTGTACGCCCACCAGGTGATCACCCGGTCGGTGGGCTTGCCGCGCCGGGCGCCCGCGAGGACGCCGAGGGCGAAGCCGAGCACCCCGGACAGCAGCCAGGCCAGCGCCATCAGGCCCAGGCTCGCGGTGAACCGGTCGCCGACGACCTCCAGCACGGGGCGGTTGAACGTCGGGGAGAACCCGAAGTCGCCCCGGACCAGGTTGCCCAGCCAGGACAGGAACCGCTGCGGCGCGGGCTCGTCGAGGCCCCAGCGCTGGGCGATCAGCTCGCGCTGCTCGGGGCCCAGGCGCGCCACGTCCGCGCCGACGTAGGCGCTCACCGGGTCCACCGGCGAGTTGACCATCAGCGTGAACGTGCCCGCGGCGACGGCGGCCAGCAGCAGCGCCAGGCGGCCGAGCTTGGCCACCACGCGCACCACCGGGGTGCGCGCGCCGCGCGAGCGGCCCTGGCGGGCGGCCTGCTCGTCGGGGCGGTCGATCCCGTCTCCGGGCTCCCCCGCCGCGCCGAGCTTGGCCGCGCCGCCGAGGCCGCCGGTCTCGTCCGGGTTCAGCAAGTCCAGCGCCAGGCGGCGATGTTCCAGGTGACCGGCCAGCCGTGGCCGTGCGGCTCGACCTGCTCGGGGCCGAGGTCCAGGCACTGGTTGGCGAAGTAGGTGTGCTTGAGGTTGACCAGCCAGGCCCACGCGGCGTCGCCCTGCGCGGAGAAGCCCTGCGCCCCGTCGAACTGGGCGGCCTTCCACTCGCGGGTGGCGACCTCGGGGTCGGTGGTGGCCATCGCGGCGTCCAGGTGCGCGTCCACCGCCGGGTTGGCGTAGAAGCCGGGGTTCCACAGCTCGACGCCCGCGCGGGCCGACGAGTACAGGGTGTGCATCTCGGTCGGGTCGTGGCTGCCCCAGCCGAACAGGACCGGCTCGGCGTGCATCCGGGTGCGGATGACCTCCCAGCTCTCGCCCTGCGCGGAGACCGCGATCCCGATCGGCTTGAGCATGTCGACCACGGCCAGCGCCAGGCCCTGGCGCAGCGAGTCGCTGGCCGGGTAGAGCAGGGGGAACTCGGCCTTCACACCCGCGCGCTCGCGCACGCCGTCACCGTCCGGGTCGGTCCAGCCCGCCTCGTCCAGGAGCTTCTTGGCGCGCTCCGGGTCGTTGTCCTCGATCGCGGCGGACGGCTCGAACCACGGCATCCCGTCGACCGGGCCGGTGGCGGGGCTGCCGAAGCCGTCGAGCACGCCGTCGACCAGCGCCTGCCGGTCCAGCGCGTAGTTCACGGCCTGGCGCACGGCGCGGTCCGAGGTGACGGCGTTGCCGATCGGGCGTCCCTCGGCGGTGGTGCGGCCCTCGGCGGGCAGGTACGGGAACGAGATGCCCCGGTTGTCCACCGAGTCCACGTCCCGCAGCGCCATGCCGGGCAGCCCGGTCCTGGCCAGCGACGACGGCAGCGAGGCCACGTGGACCTGCCCGGAGCGGGCGGCGGCCAGGGTGGCGTCCTCGCCGGTGAACACGAACACGACGCGCTCGAACGCGGGCTTCTGCCCGTAGTAGGCGTCGTTGCGCTTGACGATGAGCTGCTGGCCCTCGTCCCACTGCTCCAGCACGAACGGCCCGGACCCGACCGGCTCGCGCGCGTAGTCGGCGCCGTGCGCGTGCTCGGGGACGATGCCCAGCGACACCAGGCGGTTGACGAACGTGCTCTGCGGCTGGGTCAGGCGCAGCTCGACGGTGTCCTCGTCGACGACGACCGCCTCCTTGAGCACGGTCACGTCGGTGAGGCCGCCGCTCTTGGCGGCGGTGGTGAAGGTGTAGGCGACGTCCTTCGCGGTGACCGGCTGCCCGTCGCTGAACTTCGCGTCGGCCCGCAGGTCGACCGTCCACACCAGACCGTCCGGGCTCACCGAGTGGCCGGTGGCCAGGTCGTTGGTCAGGTTCAGGTCGGCGTCCCTGCCGAGCAGGGTCGACTGGAACAGCGGGGAGCCGTAGCGGCCCCAGCCGAGCGTCGGGTCGTAGCCGTCCTCGGACTCGCCGCCGATGGCCAGCCGCAGCTCGGTCGGCGCGGGGCCGCCCTGCGCGGTGGGCGAGGTCGAGCACGCCGTGGTCAGCAGGGTGGCGGAGAGCAGAGCTCCCGCCGTTCGGGCCCAAGCAGGTACGCGCACGTTCCGCCCCTCGTCGTCCTTGTTGCCCGCTATTCGTAACAAGCAAGGGTGTGCGACAACAAACCGTGAGAGCCAGTTCACAGCGCGCGGTCGGCGCGGGGGCGTTCGGGTGAGGCGGGAGGGCGGCGCCGATGGCGCCGCCCTCCCCCGCGCAGGTCAGAGCTTGGGCACCGGGGACCACACCGCGCCCTTGGCGGTGCGGTTGTCGCCGGAGGAGCGACCGCCGAGCCTGCGGCCCAGCCACGGCAGGACGTGCTCGCGGTAGTAGCGCAGCTCGTGGAGCAGGCCGCGCGAGCGCTCGTCGGCGTCCGGGGCGACGATCTCGGCCTCGGTGTGGTGCCCGAGCGCGCTGAGGATCAGCGCGGCGGCCCTGCGGTGACCTGCGGCGTTGAGGTGCAGGCGGTCCGGGGCCCAGTAGGCGGGGCGGCGGATCTCGGCGTCGTTGAAGATGTCGACCAGCACCAGGTTCGGCCGGTCGCGCAGCGGGGTGACGGCCCTGGTCAGCTCGCTGCCGCGGCGGTCGATGACGCCGCCGAACGGCAGGCCCGCGCCGGGGTTCGGGCCGCTGATCAGGATCAGCCGGACGTCCTCCTCGGCGCAGCGGCGCACGACGCGCTCGATCAGCGCGAGCACCTTGGAGGTGTCCATGCCGGGGCGCATCATGTCGTTGCCGCCGCCGTTGAACGAGAGCAGCGTGGGCTTGAGCGCGAGGGCAGCCTCGAGCTGCTCGGTGGCGATGGGGGTGATCAACCTGCCCCGGATGGCGAGGTTGGCGTACTCGACCTCCTCGTCGGGCAGCGCCGTCGCGAGCCCCTGGGCGACCAGGTCGGCCCAGCCCCGGACGGTCCCGTCCGGCAGTTCGTCACCGACGCCCTCGGTGAAGCTGTCACCGATCGCCACGTACTTCATCAGCCGCTCCCGCTCCCGTTCTTGAACCTCGGGCATCGTGCCACGCGCCTCCGGTTAGCGGAGGCCGACCCTCCGGTCGGTCGGGTGGGATGCGTTGGGGGACGGGCGGAACGGGTGATTCGTGGGGGTTTGGGGTGGCCGGGTCGTCGGGTGACGACCCGGCCCCTCGGCGGTTCAAAGGCGGGGGTCTCAGGCGCGGGTGGCCGCCAGGCGGCGTGAGCCGCACACCAGCGCGCCACCGGTGAGGGCGGCGCTGACGAGCAGCGTGGCCCGAGCGCCCTCGGCCAGCGCGACGCCGCCACCGGCGGGGACCGAGCGCAGGACCGCGACCAGGGCGGGCGCGGTGAGCAGGGCGACGGCCCGGAACGCGGACCGCCAGCCCCACAGGTCGCCGAGCAGCGCGCCCGCCGGGACGCCCACCACGCAGGCGGTGGTGGCGCCCCCCCAGCAGGGTCGCGGTGGCCCGCCCCTGGGCGCCGGGACCCGCGAGCCGCGCGGCGGTCCCGAGCGCGACGGCCAGGAACCCGGCGGTGGCGAGCGCGGCGACCACCCTGGTGGCCAGCAGCACCGCGACACCGGGGGCGAGGGCGCCCAGCACGTGGGCCGGCAGGAACGCGGTCAGGAACGCGGTCAGCGCCCGGCGGGGCGGCCAGCGCAGGCTCAGCGCGGCGGCGAGCGGCGCGCCCAGCACCATCCCCGGGGCGAACCCCGAGGTCAGGACGCCCGCGGCGGCGAGCGGGACGTCGAGGTCGGCGGCCAGGGGGTGGACCAGGCCGGACAGCATGAACTCGGAGGCGGCCCGGGCGAACACGGCCAGCGCGAGGACGTGGACGGCAGGAGGCATGGGAGAGGGCTCCGCGACACCGGCCGGACGCGACGGGCGCCCGGCGAGGAAGTCCCCGGCCGGGACGGCGGGGGGCGCGGTGCGGTGCGCGGCGGCGCCCGCGACGGTGGCGCACGCTCGCCGCGCCGCCGCGGCCCAGCACGGCCCAGTCCGCGCAGGCCCACGCTCCTCAGCCCCCGCCCACCGCCCTGCGGACGTGCCCGGCGATGCGGGCGTAGACCGCGTCCACGACCTCGCGGGGCGCGCCGCCCCGGAAGTTGTAGCCGTGGTCGTACCCGCGCACCTCGTGGTGCTCGGCCAGCGCGCCCGCCGCGTCCAGGGCCCGCGCGTACGCCACGCCCTCGTCGCGCAGCCGGTCGTGCTCGCAGGTGATCACCACCGCCGGGGCGATGCCCTCGACGCCCACCGCGTTGTCGCCCCACGCGGGCGAGGCCAGCCGGTCGCGCCGCACCTCGGGGTCGGGGATGTAGGCGGTGTCGAACACCTCGGCCATCCACGGGCGCAGCATCGACCTCGGCCCGGCCAGCCGCTTGTCCTTGCCGGGCGTGACCAGGTCGAGCGGCGCGTAGTGCAGCACCTGGAGCGCGACGGCCGGTCCACCCCGCTCCAGCGCCAGCCGCGCCGCGCCCGCCGCGAGCGAGCCGCCCGCGCTCTGCCCGCCCACGCACAGCCGTGAGCCGTCCCAGTCGCGGTCCGGCCCGGCGGCCCAGGCGAGGACGTCGTAGGTCTGCTCGACCGGCACCGGGAAGCGGTGCTCGGGGCTGGTGGCGTAGTCCGCGTTGAGCACGACCACGCCGGTCTCGGCGGCCAGGTAGCGGCACCACGAGTCGTCCTGGCCGGGGTAGCCGATGGCGAAGCCGCCGCCGTGCAGGTTCAGGTACACCCCCGAACCGGCCGGGGCCACGTCGGCGGGCGGGTGGTAGACCGCGCAGGGCACGTCCCCGTGCCGGGTGGGCACGACGACCTGGCCGACCCGGCCGCGCGCGCCCAGGTACGGGGTGGCGGGGTCGCCGCGCGGGGTCATGAACGACTTGAGCCTCCTGGCCACCGCGTCGGCGACGGCGGGGCGGGACAGCAGGGACACGCGACCTCCTCGGGGTTCCAGGTCGATCCTGCACCCCGCGCCCGACGTGCGCGGAGAGTGGTCGCGCAATTGCTCCCTGCGCGCGAAGTTTGCGTTTCACCCTCTGGACGACGCCTTATTAGGCTTGCCTAACTTGATCGTGCGCCCTAGGGTCGGAGATCACCGCAGCGCGCCGACCCCAGGAGCCGCAGATGGACACCGCGACCCCCTTCTCAGCCGAGCTGCGCGCCGCCACCCGCAAGGAGCACGAGCGCGCCGAGCGGACCGGGTACATGGAGGCGCTCCTGGGCGAGCGCCTCGACCTCGGGGCGTACACCAGGCTCGCCGAGCAGTACTACTTCATCTACGGGGCGCTGGAGGAGCGGGCCGACGCGCTCGCCGACGACCCGATCGCCAGCCGGTTCACCGAGCCGGAGCTGCGCCGCGTCCCCGCGCTGGAGCAGGACCTGGCGCACCTGATCGGCCCGGACTGGCGGGAGCGGATCGCCCCGGTGCCCGCCACCGAGTCGTACGTGCGGCGCATCCGCGAGGCCGGGCGGTGGTCCGGCGGGTTCGTCGCCCACCACTACACCCGCTACCTCGGCGACGTCGCGGGCGGCCAGGTCATCCGGCGGCTGCTGGCCCAGCGGTACGGGCTGGTCGACGCGGGCGCCGCGTTCTACCGGTTCGACGTGGCCGGTGGCCTCCCCGGCTTCCGCAAGCGCTACCGCGACTCCCTGGACACCGCCGGGTGGAGCCAGGTCGAGCGGGAGCGGGTGATCGTGGAGACCTGCGTGGCGTTCGAGTGCAACGTGGCCGTGTTCAACGCGCTCGCCTCCGAGCTGGACCTGGGCAGCGCCGCCTGAGCCAGGGCCCCCGAACGGGCGCCGGTCGCGAACACCAGCCGCGGCCGGCGTCGTTCGCCCGCTTGCCGCCTTCCGCGCCGGAACCCCTTGGCGCGGAAGGCGGCAAGCGCTTTCAGCGGTCGGCTCAGCAGACGTAGTTGCTGCCGCCGCCCGGCAGCAGGTCGTCCCTGGTCCAGCCCTGGACGCCGGTGCGCCGGTTGCGCAGGTACGTCCACGTGTAGCCGTCGTTGCCGAGCGTGTAGCAGTAGTAGTCCAGCTGGTCGGACGGCTGGATCGAGCCGGGCGCGGTGCAGGACGTGGCGGACCCGGTGCGGATGCGCGCGCCGGAGCTGGCCCCGGTGATGGCGCTGATCGGGTCCCGGTTGGGCCGGGCGCCGCTGCCGCACGCGAAGTGCTGCGCCCCGAACTCGGCCTCGGCCTTCGGCGCGGCCTGCGCGGGGACCGCGAACAGCACGGCGGGCATCGAGACGGCGGCGACCGCGACGGCGGCCTTGGTGATTCCCCTCATCGTTTCCCCCTCGGTGGTCTGACTCGGTGGTGCGGGACCAAGGTGCCCGCCGCGACGCGGTGACCGCCACGGTTTTGCGCGCAGGCGCAAACCCCGGTCGGGACGGGCGCGCCGAGCTGCGGTGGAAGCGTTCTCGCCGACGTCCCTTCACCCTGGGCGCAAGCGCGCTCCCGACGGGGTGAACTCCTCCCGAACCTCCCACCCCGAGCCACCGGGGTGGCCAGGATGTCCTGGCGAGCAACAGAGGGGGAACTGTGTTGCGCATCGTCTTCACGACCGACGACCTGGTGGGGACCGTCGTGGCGAGCGGGTCGGAACCGCTGTGGGACGTGGTCCTGGCGTGCCGGAGGCTGCACGACCGGGACCGGCCCGCCGCGTTCCGGCGCTGGGCCGCCGAGACCCGCGCGCGGCTGCGGCCGGGGGACCGCGACCTGGCCGTGCTGCGCCTGCTCACGCCCGCGCCGGACCTGCTGACCCCGCCCGAGCAGGCGCACGGCCTGGCCGCCGGGCTGGACGCGGTGCGGGCCACCCCGCCGCGCAGGGCCAGGGCCGAGCTGGGTCGGTCGCGGCTGCCGGGACCGGTGGCGCACGGCGGGGCGGACGCGCTGGGCGAGCTGGCGGAGTGCCTGCGCAGGCTGCACGCCAAGCTCGTCGAGCCGCACGCGGGCGTGGTGGCCGAGAGCGCCGCCGCGGACCGGGCGCGGCGGGCCCGCGACCTGGTGGACGGCGGTGTGCACGCGCTGCTGTCCGGGCTGGGCCCGCACGTGCGGTGGCGGCCACCGGTGCTGGAGGTGGCGCACCGCGCCGAGCGGGAGGTGCGGCTCGCCGGGCGGGGGCTGCGGCTGGTGCCGTCGTACTTCTGCCGCACCCCGGTGACGCTGGCCGACCCGGAGCTGCCGCCGGTGCTGGTGCACCCCCTGGACGAGGGCGACCGGTGGAGCGGGGGCGCGGCGCCGGGGCTGGACGCGCTGCTCGGGCCGACCCGGTGCGCGGTGCTGGAGTGCTCGCGGGCCGGGGCGAGCACGACCGAGCTGGCGCGCCGGGTGGGCACGTCGGCGGCGTCGGCGAGCAGGCACGCGTCGGTGCTGCGGGAGGCGGGACTGCTGCGCACGAGCAGGCGACGCGGGCAGTCGCTGCACACCGCGACCGCGCTGGGCCGCTCGCTGCTGGCGGCGGCGGGCGAGCGGGGGCGGTGAAGCGGGGGAATTGTTGGGGCGTCCGGGGTTCGCGTTCGCGCGGGTTTCCGGAGCCCTGCTCCACCCGTGTGCCGCCGAACTGCCGGTAAGCGCTTTCCTGCATATCCGCGAACGGTTCCGGTCACCTTCCGGCGCCATTCCAGGCGAGCGGTGGCGCGTGGTCGGCCGATCGGCCCTCACGCCCGGACCTCGGGCGGCACTACCGTGAGCCCGGCCCCGCTCGTGCCGATCCCGCACCGGAGGCCCCACCATGACGGCTCACGACGAGACGGCCCAGCAGGAAGCGCCCCCCGAGGTCCGCCACGAGCACTCGCTCGCCGAACCCCTGCACGTGCTCGACCACACCACCCCCACGCACGAGGAGCACCGGCTGCTCAAGGAGATCGGGCCGCTTGTCCCGGTCGACGCGGACGGCGTGCGGGCCTGGGTGGCCACCACCGAGGAGACCGCCCGCGCCGTGCTGGACGTCCGGCCGCCGCTGTCCAAGCACCCCGACGAGTGGGCCGCCCTGCAGCGGGGCGAGGTGCCGCCGGACTGGACGCTGCTGCCGATGCTCACCGCGCACTCGATGATCAACCGCGACGGCGCCGAGCACCGCAGGCTGCGCGGGATCGCCGCCACCGGGTTCACCGCCAAGCGGGTCAAGGCGATGGAACCCCGCGTCACCGCGATCACCCGCCGGCTGCTGGACGACCTGGCCCCCGGCTCGCCCGTCGACCTGAAGGAGCGGTTCTGCCACCCGCTGCCGGTGATCGTGGTGTTCGAGCTGTTCGGCATCACCGGCCGGGACGAGCTGGACTGGTTCAGCGAGCGCTACGCCGCCCAGGTCGACGGTCGCTCCAGCGAGACGGCGCGGGTCACGGCGTCGGCGCAGGTGCGGGAGGCGCTCGGCGAGCTGGTGCGGCGCAGGCGGGCCGAACCGGCCGACGACCTGACCAGCGCCCTGGTCGAGGCGGGTGGGGGCGGCCGGTGCACCGACGAGGAGCTGGTCGGCACGCTGGACCTGCTCCTGCTGGCGGGCCACGAGACCACCGTGCACGCGCTGTCCAACACCGTGCACGCGCTGCTCACCCACCCGGTGCAGCTCGCGGCGGCGCTGGCGGGCGAGCACCCGTGGTCGCACGTGGCCGAGGTGGGGCTGCGCTGGAACGGGCCGGTGCGCGGGCTGCGGGCGCGCTACGCGGCGCAGGACCTGGTGGTGGCGGGCGCGCTGGTGCGGCGCGGCGAACCGATCCTGGTGTCGCTGGCGGGCGCGAACCGGGACGGCGCGCCGTTCGACCTGTCGCTGCCGCAGGGCGCCGGGCACATCGGGTTCGGGGTGGGCGCGCACTTCTGCCTCGGCGCGGCGCTGGCCAGGCAGGAGCTGGAGATCGCGCTGCGCGAGCTGTTCGGCCGCTTCCCGAGGCTGCGGCTGGCGGTGCCGGAGGCGCGGTTGCGGCTGCTGGGGTCGTCGGTGATCAACGGGCTGGAGGAGCTGCCGGTGCTGCTGGAACCGGGGGCCTGACGCCGGGGCGCGGTGCGCCGTCCGGGGCCCTCCGCCGCGCCGGACGGGGCACCCTGGCGTGGCATAGCATGGCGCCCGTGGAGCACAGCCCCGGCGAGGTCGCGGCGTGAGCCTGCGCCGCTTCCCGCGCGGGGTCTACGACCACGGCGCCGAACCCGACCCCCGGTTCACCCTGGCCAACGAGCGCACCTTCCTGGCCTGGATCAGGACCTCGCTGGCGCTCGTGGCGGGCGGGGTGGCGCTGGAGGCGCTGCACGTGCCGATCCACTCCGGGCTGCGGCTGGCCGCGTCCCTGGTGCTGCTGGCGCTGGGCCTGGTCGTGCCGCCGCTGGCCTGGCGGGGGTGGGCCGCCGCCGAGCGGGCGATGCGGCGCGGCGAGCCGCTGCCCTCGTCCGGGGTGCTGCTGCCGCTGGTGGTCGGGGTGGCGGCGGTGGCGCTGCTGCTGGTGCTGGGCACGGTCCTGCGGTGACCCGCCGTGGCTGAGCGCGCCCGGTTCGACCCCGGTCTGCAGCCCGAGCGGACCCTGCTGGCGTGGCGGCGCACCGTGCTCGCGGTGGCCGCGACGGCGCTGGTGTCGCTGCGGGTGCTGCCGCCGGTGCTGGGAGCGTGGTCGCTGGCCGTGGGGCCGGTGTTCCTGGTGGTGTGCGCGGCGCTGTGGGCGCTGGCGGAACGGCGCTCGGCCCGCGCCTACCGGGCGCTGCTGGCGCACGAGCACCCCGAGCTGCCGGGCGGGGGCGCGCTGCTCGGCCTCACCGCGCTGGTGGTGGCCGTCGCGCTGGTGGCCCTGGTGTGGACGCTGCCCGCGCACTCCTGAACCCCCGCAGGCCATCCCGAACCCGCGCGCGCCCGCGTGGCCCCCGGCGGACGCCCGGCCGCACCCCCGGCACCCGGCGGGCCGCCGCTCCCCCACCCGCCGGAGGGAGCCCCCGGCGCGCCGGGCAGCCGCCGCTCCTGACCCGGTCGGTCCACGCCCGCGCCCCACGCGCGTCCGGCCGCACCGCGCCGCACCCACCCGGCCGCACCGGTGCGCCCGCCCGCCGCCCCCTGCCCTTCCGGCGCGACGGCCACCCCGATCCGCCGATCGGACGTCCGCGCGCTGGGCCGTTCGCCCACCTCAGCCCCGTCCGGCGGGACGCACCACCCCCACGTCGCACGCCCGGCACGGGGGAAGTGCGCTCTTTACACCGATTCCGGCCCTGTGCCAGACTCCGCTCCCCCGCCACCCCGGCGCGTCGTGGCGCCGGGGGAGAGCAGCGGCGCACGGGAGGACTCAGGCGTGGATGCCCTCGTCGACGCCCAGGTGGTGCTGGCCGCCCAGGCGGGCGACCCCGACGCGGTGCGCGAGCTCGTCTCCTCGGCGCTGCCCCTGGTGCACAACGTGGTCGCGCGGGCGCTGCCCGGTGACGCCGACGCCGAGGACGTCGCGCAGGAGACCATGATCCGGGTGGTGCGGCACGTCGGCGACCTCAAGGACCCCGAGCGGTTCCGGGCCTGGCTGGTGACCACGACGATCCGGCAGGTGCGCGACCACGTGCGCGGGCGCCGCCCGGCGCTGCCGCTGGACGAGCTGCCCGAGACCGCCGCGCCCGGCCAGGACCTGGCCGAGCGCACCGCGAACCGGATGGGCCAGGTCGCCGAGTCGCGCGAGGTGCTGGACGCCACCCGCTGGCTCGCGCCCGCCGACCGGGAGCTGTTCTCCCTGTGGTGGCAGGAGGTCAACGGGCTGCTCTCGCGCGCCGAGGTCGCGGGCGCGCTGCGGCTGAGCGTGCCGCACACGGCGGTGCGGGTGCAGCGCATGAGGGAGCGGCTGCTGCTGGCGCGCACGGCGCTGCGCGCGTGGCGGGCCGTGCCGCGCTGCCCGGAGCTGTCCGCGTGCGGCGGCGTGGACGGCGGCGACCGGTGGTTCAAGCGCGCCACCAAGCACGTGCGCGGCTGCGCGCGCTGCCTGGACGTGGGCGCTCCGCGCTTCCCCGCCGAGTACTTCGCCGCGCAGGCCGGGCTGCTGCTCGTGCCCGCCGGGTTGCAGGCCGCGGTGTCCGCGCTGCCGCAGGGCGTCGCGCCCTCGGCGGGCGGGGCGCTCAAGGTGGTCGCCGGGTACGCCTCGGGCAAGCCGCTGGCCGCGGCGCTCCCCGCCGCCGGGCTGATCACCGCCGTCGCGCTCGCGGTGTACCTGATCCCGCTGCCGGGACAACCGGACCCGCCGACCGAGCTGACGCTCCCGACCGCGACCGGTCGGTCCACACCGGACACCCCGACCGGAACGCCGCCCGCGAGTTCCACCGCGCCGCCGACCACCGCCACCCCGATCAGCTTCTTCGTGTCCCCCAGGGGCAGCGACGGCGCGGCGGGCACCGAGCAGGACCCGTTCGCCACGCTCGGCCGGGCCGCCGCCGTGGCGCGCCCCGGTCAGACCATCTACCTCAAGGACGGCATCCACCGCCCCAACGAGGCCGTGGAGCTGACCGCCTCCGGCACGCCCGACAAGCCCATCACACTGGCCGCCGCGTCAGGCGACCACGTGATCCTGGACGCGAGCCAGGTCGGCGCGCGGCCGATGCTGACCGTGCGCGGCGCGCACTGGGTGGTGCGCGACCTGGAGGTCATCAAGGGCCCGGCGGGCGCGGTGGCCTGCGCCTCGTGCAGCGGCAGCACGTTCCAGCGGCTGTCCCTGCACGACAACCTGGGCGCCGGGCTCGCCTTCTCCGGCGCCGCGTCCGGGAACCTGGTGGTGGACGGCGACTTCCACCACAACCGGGACGCCGAGGGCCGGGAGGCGGACGGCCTCGCGTTCACCACCGGGTCCGGCGGGGGCAACGCCGTGCGCGGCTGCCGCGCCTACGACAACGTGGACGACGGCATCAGCCTCGGCGCCTTCGCAGGCAAGGTCACCCTGGACTCGAACTGGGCCTACGGCAACGGGATCAACCGCTGGGGCTTCCCGCGCGCCCTCGGCTCCGGGCACGGCTTCGACCTCGGCACGGGCGGCCCGCACGCGGTGCTGCGCAGCGCGGCGTGGAAGAACAACGGCGACGGGTTCACCAGCGCGGGCCGGGCCGGGCACGAGCTGTCCGGCAGCAGCGCGTTCCGCAACGCCGGTGACGGCTTCGCCCTGCGCGACGCCCCCGCCCGGCTGCGCGACAACCTGGCGCTGGGCAACCGCGAGCAGGCCCTGCTCGGCGACGGCGCGGTCGCGCGGGGCAACACCTGGAACGAGCAGGGCTGGGGCGGTGACGTGCTGCGC
Source organism: Actinosynnema mirum DSM 43827 (assembly GCF_000023245.1). Classification (GTDB taxonomy): domain Bacteria; phylum Actinomycetota; class Actinomycetes; order Mycobacteriales; family Pseudonocardiaceae; genus Actinosynnema; species Actinosynnema mirum. The sequence continues at coordinate 3,530,889 of NC_013093.1, read as the reverse complement.
GAGGTCGACCCCGCCAGCGCCGAGGGCGAGCGCCGCGCCGACGGGTCGCTGCCCGCCACGTCGTTCCTGGTCAACACCAAGGACCCGAGGGTGGGCGCGCCGATGACCGGGGCCGGTTAGGCCACTCGCGCGCACGCCCTGTTGACTTGCCCCGTGCCCGCACCACCCCGCAAGCGCTCCGCCGAGGCGACCAGGGCGGCGATCCTGGACGCCGCGCGCGCCCGCTTCGGCGAGGGCGGGTTCGACCGGGTGCGGGTGCGCGACGTCGCGGCCGACGCGGGCGTGGACGCGGCGCTGGTGGTGCGGTACTTCGGCGGCAAGGAGGCGCTGTTCGCCGAGGCCGCCGCGTTCGACCTGCGCCTGCCCGACCTGCGCGGACTGCCGGGGGACCGGGTCGCGGCGGTGCTGCTGGACCGGTTCTTCGCGGTGTGGGAGCACGACGCCGGGTTCCTGTCGCTGCTGCGCGCGGCGGCGAGCAGCCCGGCCGCCGCCGAGGCGATGCTGGGGGTGTTCACCGGCCAGGTGGCGCCCGCGCTGGCCGAGATCGCGGTGGACCGGCCCGCCGAGCGGGCGGCGCTGGTCGGCTCCCAGGTGCTGGGGCTGGCGTTCACGCGGTACGTGCTGCGGGTGCCGCCGCTGGCGGCCATGGGGCGTGAGGAGGTGGGGGCGTGGATCGGACCGGTGCTGGAGCGGTACCTGCTGGACCCGAGCCCGCTCGGCTGACGTCGAGGCGGCGCCTGCTGGCCCCCTGGCAGGGCCGTGCGCGGTCGCTGGCGTTCGACGCGCTGCTGGCGGTCTTCCTGACCACGATCTCGGCCGTGGAGCTGGCAGGCGCCCACGGCCCGCTCGGCGCGGTGGCCGGGGTGCTGCTCACCGCGCCCGCCGTGCTGCTGCGCCGCCGCTGGCCGCTGGCGACGCTCGCGGTCGGCCTGGCGATGCTGGCGCTCGACACGACGACGTACCTGGTGTTCGTCGCCCTGCACAGCACGGCGGCCCGCTTCGGCACGTCCTGGCGCACCTGGGCGGGCGCGGCTGCGGTGTACGCGCTGTTCCTGCCCAGGCTGAACTACGAGGCCAGCCACTGGCTGTTCGTGGTGCTGCTCAACACGATCCCGGTGCTGATCCCCGTGCTCACCGGCATGTGGGTGCACCAGCGCACGCGCGTGGTGGGCCTGCTGGGCGAGCGCGCCGAGACCGCCGAGCGCGAGCGCGACCTGCTGGCCGAGCGCGCCGTCACCGCCGAGCGCAGGCGCATCGCCCGCGAGATGCACGACGTGGTCGCGCACCGGGTCAGCGTGATCGCCCTGCAGTCCGGCGCGCTGACCGTGGTCGGCGAGGGCCAGGTCGCCGACGCCGCCGAGGTCATCCGCAGGTCCAGCACCGCCGCGCTGTCGGAGCTGCGCGACGTGCTGCGGGTGCTGCGCGAGGACGACGCCGAGGAGAGCGCCCCCGGCCTGGACGGCATCCCCGCGCTGATCGCCGACGCCCCCGGCGACGTGCGGTTGGCGCGCCGGGACGAGGACCTGCCCGTGGTCGGCGCGGCGGCGGAGCGCGCGGCCTACCGGGTGGTGCAGGAGGCGCTGACCAACGCGGGCAAGCACGCGCCCGGCGCGCCCGTGCGGGTGTCGCTGGTGGCCGACGAGCTGGGCGCCCTGGTCGTGACGGTGGGCAACGGCGAGCCGAGCAGCCCGCCCACCACCGTCCCCGGCTCGGGCTACGGGCTGCTGGGGATGCGCGAGCGCGTCACCCAGGCGGGCGGCCACCTGGAGACGGGCCAGGTGGAGAACGGGTTCGTGGTGCGCGCGCAGTTCCCCCCGGCCCCCACCGACGGCTGACTTCCCCGTCCTGCCCCAGGTACCGCACCACGGCGGGCCCGCCCGCCGGGCTGTCCACCCCGAACACCCCGTCGGCCGCCAGCACCCGTCGCGCCAACCCGGACAGCCCCGGCCCGGCCGGATCGGCGCCACCCGCCCCGTCGTCGGACACGCTCAGCTCGACCCGCCCGTCCCGCTCCGCCACGACGACCTCCACACGCGTGGCCCCCGCGTGCTTGACCGCGTTGTTGACCGCCTCGGACGCCACGAAGTACAGCGCCACCTCCACGGCGGCGGGCAACCTGCCTGGGTGCACCCGCAGCGCCACCTGCCGCAGCTCCGCGATGGTCTCCTGGGACTGCTGGGCGCGCTGCTGGGCCGCGACCGGACCAGGGCGGTGTTCACGGGCCGGACGGTGCCGCTGTTCCGCAGCGTCATCTCCCCGCCCGCCGGGGTGGAGCGCATGTCCCCCACGAGGTTCCTGCTCCTGACCACCGCCGGGAGCCTGGTCTGGAACTCGGTGTTCGTCGTGGCGGGCTCCCTGCTGGGGGCGAACTGGCACGTGGTCGACGACTGCGCGGGCGCCTTCCAGACCGTGGTGCTCGCGGCCGTGGCGATCGCCGTCGTCCTCCTCGTGGTCGTCCGGGTCCGGGCTCGCCGCAGTCTCCCGGAGGATTCCTTTTAGTCAACACTGAAGGAATTATTCCGAATAATTCCCAGGAGGGCCCGAGCCGCGGGCGACGCCCGATCCCGCCACACCAGCGCCAGCAGCGCGCGGGTGTCCGGGATCGGCGCGGCGACCAGGTCCGGGTACGCGGGCGCCATCGACGCCCCCAGCACCGCGACCCCCAACCCCCGCGCCGCGAGCGCGGCCACCGCGTCCGGCGCGCTCGCCTCCAGCACGACCTCCGGCCGCTCCCCCGACGCCGCGCACCGCGCGTCCAGCGCCGCCCGCAGCCCGGTCCCCCTCGGCATCGCCACCAGCGGGTGCGCGAACGGGTCCGCGCCCGAGGCGACCGGGTGCCCCTCGGGGACCAGCGCGACGAGCGGGTCGTCCACCACCACCGCCACCTCCAGCCCCTCCGGCGGCTGCGCGACCCCGACCAGCGCCAGGTCCAGCCCACCGCGCCGCACCTCGTCCACCAGCCCCTCCGACACCCCCTCCAGCAAGCGCAGCCGCACGCCGGGGTGGGCGCGGTGGAACGCGGCGAGCGCGTCGAACAGCGGCGTGAGCGCGCAACCCGCGACCATGCCCACCACGAGCGAGCCGCGCACCACCCCGGCCACCTCCCCCACCGCCTGCCCGAGCGCGGCGGCCGAGGCGAGCGCGGCGCGGGCGTGCTCCAGCGCGACCTCGCCCGCGGCGGTCAGCGCCACGACGCGGCTGGTGCGGTCGAACAGCTCAGCCCCGAGCTCGCGCTCCAGCTGCCGGACCTGCGCGCTCACCCCGGACTGCGACACGTGCACGCGCGCGGCGGCGCGGGTGAAGCTGCGCTCCTCGGCGACGGCGACCAGGTACTCCAGCTGACGCAGATCCATGAACGGGAATGCTAGTTCCGATCAGATCCAGCTGTTGGACTTCTGATCGCGCGCCGCGCAGGCTGGGGCACGTGGTTGACCGAGAAAAAGCGCAGACCCCCGAAGACCTGACCAGGCTGTTCGTCGAGCGCTCCAACGCCGGTGACGCGCGGGGCGTGGCCGAGCTGTACGAGCCGGACGCGGTCATGGCCTACCCGCCCGGCGAGGTGACGGTGGGCCGGGCCGCGATCGAGGCCCTGTGGGCGTCGGTCCTGGCCCACCGCCCGCGCTTCACCCCGGAGCCCCCGCTGCCGACGCTGCTCAGCGGCGACCTGGCGCTGACCTCCACGCCGCCGTCGGACGGCGCGGGCGCGCGGGCGCAGGTGGCCCGCAGGCAGCCGGACGGGACCTGGCTGCGCGTGCTGGACCAGCCGGAGTTCCGGCGCCCCTGACGGCTTCGGGGTGTCGGAGGAGCACTCCCCCGGCGCCCCGGAAAGGGGTGTCCCGCACCACATCCCCGTTGCCGGCCTCCGCTTCTCCCCCGAGCGCGGAGGCCGGACTTGCCCCACCGCCTGGCGATCGCCAACACGACCCTGCTGACCATGAACGAGCGGCTCGGCGACCTGGTCGGCGCGGACCTGGTCGTGGACGGGACCGGCCGGATCGTGGTCCCCGGTTTCGTGGACTCGCACCGGCACATGTGGCTGGCGGTGCTGCGCGGCCGGGGCGCGGACCAGACGCTGCCCGAGTACTTCGCCGACGTCCTCGGCCACTGCGGGTCCCGGCTCACCGAGGAGGACGCGCACGTCGGCACCGCTCTCAGCGCGCTGACCGCGCTCGACGCGGGCATCACGACGGCGCAGGACGTGGCCAACATCAACGACCGCCCCGGCCGCACCGAGGCCGCGGTCGCCGCGCTGCGCGAGTCGGGGCTGCGGGCGGTGTTCGCGTTCGGCCACAGCGCGATGGGCGAGGACCGGCCCGACCACGGCGGCCTGTCCGAGGCGGGGGTGCGGGTGCTGGCCGAGCTGCTGCCGGACCGGGACGCGCGGGTGCGCATGGGGTTGTGCGTGGACGCGTTCACCCCGGAGGCGGCGCGGTGGAACTGGGCGCTGGCGAGCGAGCTGGACGTGCCGGTCGTGCTGCACTGCCTGGGCGGGCGGGGCGGGCTGGAGCCGAGCGACCTGCGGGACCTGGGCGTGTTCGGGCCGAGGGCGGTGTTCGTCCACGGCACGGGACTGGCCGCGGCGGAGCTGGCGGTGCTCGCCGAGAGCGGCGCGGCGCTGTCCGTGGCGCCGGTGGCGGAGATGCTGATGGGCCACGGGACGCCGCCGCTGGTGGACGCGCTGGCGGCGGGGCTGCGGCCGACGCTGAGCACGGACGTGGAGTCCACGGGCGCGGGCGACGTGTTCGCCCAGATGCGGTCGGGGCTCCAGGTGGCCAGGCTCATGGCCCTGCACGGCCCCGGCGCGCCGGGCCGGGACGAGCCGCCACCCCCGCTGATGACCTCGCGGCAGGCGCTGGAGGCCGCGACGATCAACGGCGCGCGGGCGCTGGGCGTGGGGGACGAGACCGGCTCGCTGACGCCGGGCAAGCAGGCCGACCTGGTCGTGCTGCGCGCGGACCGGCCCGGCCTCGCCCCGGTGCACGCCCCGGTGGGCGCGGTGGTGCAGAGCGCGGAGCGGGGCGACGTGGAGACCGTGCTGGTGGCGGGCAGGGCGGTCAAGCGCGACGGCCGCCTGCTGCGCGACACCACCGACCTGCCGGCGCGGGCCGACCGCGTGCGGGACCGGCTGTCCCGCTGAGCGCCCCCTGACGGCGGACCGGCGGCGCGCCTCAGCGCGGTGAGCCGATCCGCAGCCGGTTGCCGTCGGGGTCGCGCAGCTCGACCTCGCGGCCCCACGGCGCCTCCTCCACCGGCACGCCGAACTCGCCCGCGACCACGTCCACGTCGCGCACCCGCAGGTACACCAGCGTGTCCGGCCGGGCGTCGCCGGTGTGCTCGGACAGGAACAGCCGCACCTCGCCCCTGGCCACCTCCACGAACGCGGGCAGCCCCGGTGCGAAGCGGTGCACCGACCGCTGCTCGAAGCCGAGCCGGGCGTACCAGTCGACGGCGGTGGGGGCGTGCTCGACGCGGAGGATGGGGATGACCTGTTCGTCCACGCGCCCATCCTGGCGGCTACCCCCACACCCCCGCAGCCCCGGCGCGCGCCTCGAGGGCGTCCCACGCCCGCCCGTCCCCCGGCCGGTGGACCCGCAGCGCCGTCGACGCCGCGACCAGCTCGCGCACCGCCCACCGGTCCGGCAGGTCCGCGCCCAGCGCCCGCGCCTGCACCAGCACGTTCCCCAGCGCCGTCGCCTCCACCGGCCCGGCCACCACCGGCACGCCGCACGCGTCGGCGGTCAGCGCGCACAGCAGCTCGTTGCGCGCCCCTCCCCCGACCACGTGCAGCACCTCCACCGCCGTCCCGGTCACCCGCTCCAGCCCGCGCAGCGCCCGCCGGTACGCCAGCGCCAGGCTCTCCAGCACGCACCGCACCACCTCGCCGCGCGTCCCCGGCTCGCGCTGCCCGCTCGCCCGGCAGGCCGCGGCGATCCGCGCGGGCATGTCGCCGGGTGGCAGGAACCCCGGCGCGTCCACGTCCACCACCGGCCCGAACGCGGGCGCGTCCGCCGCCGACGCCAACGCGCCGGCCAGGTCCTCGCTCCCCCACGCCCGCAGCGTCTCGGTGAGCACCCACAGCCCCATCACGTTGCGCAGCAACCGGGTCGTGCCGTCGACCCCGGCCTCGTTCCCGAACCCGCCCAGCCGCGCCGCCTCGGTCAGCAGGGGCCGTTCCAGCTCGACCCCGATGAGCGACCACGTCCCCGAGGACAGGTAGGCGAACGGCCGGTCCGGCCGCGCGGGCGCGCCCAGCACGGCGGACGCGGTGTCGTGCGAGCCGACCGCGACGACGGGCGCGCCCAGCGCGGTCCCGAGCACCTCTCCCTGCGAGCGCAGCGGCGGCAGCAACCGGCCGGGAACCCCGACCCGCTCGGCCACCCCGAGCGCCCACTCCCCCGCCCGCGCGTCGTACAGGCCGGTGGTGGAGGCGTTGGTCCGCTCGGCCCCGACCGCCCCGGTGAGGTGGTGCACCAGCAGGTCGGGGATCAGCAGCAGCGTCGCCGCCCGGTCGAGGTCGGTCTCGGCGGCGAGCTGGTACACGGTGGTGAACGGCAGCGCCTGCACCCCGCCGACCGCGTACAGCTCCGCCTCCGGCACCAGGGCGTGCACCCGCGCGGGCATCCCGGCGGTGCGCCCGTCCCGGTGGTGCGCGGGCGGGCGCAGCAGCGCGCCGTCCGCGTCGAGCAGGCCGTAGTCCACCGCCCACGAGTCGATCCCGATCCCGTCCAGCGGACCGGCCTCGCGCAGCCCGGCCACCGACTCGGCGAACAGCGCGCCGGTGTCCCAGCGCAGCACGCCGCCGCCGTCCACCGGCCCGTTGGGGAACCGCCGCACCTGCGTCAGCCCCACCCGGCCGCCGCCGACCTCGCCGACCACGACCCGCCCGCTGGTGGCCCCGAGGTCCACCGCCGCCACCCGCACCGCGCGCCCCCTCTACCGCAGGAACGCCGCGGCGACACCGGCGTCGACCGGCACGTGCAGCCCCGTGGTCAGCGACAGCTCCCCGCCGGTCAGCGCGAACACCGCCGCCGCCACGTGCTCGGGCAGCACCTCGCGCTTGAGCAGCGTGCGCTGCGCGTAGAACGCGCCCAGCTCCTCCTCGGGCACCCCGTACACGGCGGCCCGCCGCGCCCCCCAGCCGCCCGCGAAGATGCCGCTGCCGCGCACCACCCCGTCCGGGTTGACGCCGTTGACGCGGATGCCGTGCCCGCCCAGCTCGGCGGCCAGCAGCCGCACCTGGTGCGCCTGGTCGGCCTTGGCCGCGCCGTAGGCGACGTTGTTGGGCCCGGCGAAGACCGAGTTCTTGGAGGCGATGTAGACGACGTCGCCACCGATGCCCTGGTCGATCATGGTGCGGGCGGCGGCCTTGGCGACCAGGAACGAGCCGCGCGCCATGACCCGGTGCTGGAGGTCCCAGTCCTGCTCGGTGGTGTCCAGCAACGACTTCGAGATGGACAGCCCGGCGTTGTTGACCACCAGGTCGAGCCCGCCGAACGCGAGCGCCGCCGCCGCGACCGCCGCGTCCACCTGCGCGGCGTCGGTGACGTCGGCGACCACCGGAACCGCCCGGTCCGGCCCGCCGATCCCCTCGGCGACGGCCTTCGCGGACGCCCCGTCCAGGTCGGCCACGACGACGCAGGCCCCTTCCGCCGTGAGCCTCTCCGCCACCGCCTTGCCGATCCCGGAGCCCGCGCCGGTGACCAGCGCGACGCGCCCGGCGAGCGGCTTGGGCGCGGGCATCCGGCGGAGCTTGGCCTCCTCCAGCTCCCAGTACTCGATGCGGAACTTCTCCGACTCGGGGATCGGCGCGTACCGGGAGACGGACTCGGCGCCGCGCATGACGTTGACCGCGTTGACGTAGAACTCCCCGGCCACGCGCGCGGTCTGCTTGTCCTTGCCGAAGGAGAACATGCCCACGCCCGGCACGAGCACGACCGCCGGGTCCGCGCCGCGCATCGGCGGCGAGTCGGGGAGCGCGTGCCGCTCGTAGTAGGCGCGGTAGTCCTCGCGGTAGGCGGCGTGCAGCTCGCGCAGCCGTGCGACGGTCTCGTCCAGGGGCGTGGACGGCGGCAGGTCCAGCACCAGGGGCCGGACCTTGGTGCGCAGGAAGTGGTCCGGGCACGAGGTGCCCAGCGCGGCCAGCTCGGCGAGCTTCTCGCGCGCGCAGAAGTCCAGCACGGCGTGGCAGTCGGTGTAGTGCCCGACCTGGCGCGCGTCGGTGGAGGCCAGGCCCCTGACCACCGGGGCGAGCGCGGCGGCGCGCGCGTGCCGCTCGTCCTCGGGCAGGGCCTGGAAACCGGGCACGACCGCGCCGAACGGCTCCTCGGAACCCTTGCGCGCCAGGAACTCCTCCGCGGTGCGGATGATCTCCAGCGAGTGCGCGGCGCACTCCTGCGAGGTCGCGCCCCACGCGGTGATGCCGTGCCCGCCCAGGACCACGCCGATGGCGTCCGGGTTGGCCCGCTGGACCTCCGCGATGTCCAGCCCCAGCTGGAAACCGGGCCTGCGCCAGTCGACCCAGGCCACCCGGTCGCCGAAGCACTCGCGGGTCAGGGCGGGGCCGTCGGCGGCGGTGGCCAGGGCGATGCCGGAGTCCGGGTGCAGGTGGTCCACGTGCGCGGCGTCGACCAGCCCGTGCATGGCGGTGTCGATCGACGGCGCGGCCCCGCCCCTGCCGTGCAGGCAGTGGTCGAACGCGGCGACCATCTCGTCCTCGCGCGCCTCGCCGGGGTAGACGTCGACCAGCGCGCGCAAGCGGTCCAGCCGCAGCACCGCCAGCCCGGCCGGGGTGAGCGTGCCCAGGTCGCCGCCCGATCCCTTGACCCACAGCAGTTCCACGTCCCGGCCGGTGACCGGGTCGGGTCCGGCGCCCTTGGCGGAGGTGTTGCCGCCCGCGTAGTTGGTGGTGCGCGGATCGCTCCCCAGCGCGTTGCTGCGGGCGATCAGCTCCTCGGGCACGGACATGCTCACGCTCCCCATCCGGCCTGCCGCCCGTCGGCGCGCGCGGCCACGATCTCCTGCTGGTACCCGCTGCGCTTGTAGGCCGCGACGGGGTCGGGGTCGAGCCCGGCGTCCGCGCGCACCTGCGCCAGCAGCGGGCGCACGTCGGTGTTGTAGGCGTCCATGAGCACCGCGTTGGCCTCCAGCACGTCCCCCTCGGCCTGCGCGGCCGACAGCGCCTCCCGGTCCACCAGCAGCGCCTTGGCCGTGGCCTCCTGGACGTTCATCACCGACCGGATCACCGCCGGGATCTTGGCCTCGATGTTGTGGCACTGGTCGAGCATGAAGTTGATGCCCGCCACCGGGTCCAGCGCGTCGGCGCGCACGATCTCGTTCATGATCCGGAACAGCTGGAACGGGTCGGCCGCGCCCACCATCAGGTCGTCGTCGGCGTAGAAGCGCGAGTTGAAGTCGAACGCGCCGAGCTTGTCCTGCCGCAGCAGGAAGGCGACGATGAACTCGATGTTCGTGCCCGGCGCGTGGTGGCCGGTGTCGATGCACACCCGCGCCTTCGGGCCCAGCTCGGCGCAGTGCGCGTACGAGGTGCCCCAGTCCGGGACGTCGGTGGCGTAGAAGGCGGGCTCGAACAGCTTGTACTCCAGCAGGAGCCGCTGGCCGTCGCCGAGCCGGGCGTACGTCTCGCGCAGCGCGGCGGCGAGCCGGTCCTGGCGGTCGCGCAGGTCGTCCTGGCCGGGGTAGTTGGTCCCGTCCGAGAACCACAGCTTCAGGTCGGACGACCCGGTGGCGTCCATGACGTCCACGGCGTGCAGCAGGTGGTCGGTGGCCTTGCGCCGCACCCGCGGGTCGGGGTTGGTGACCGAGCCGAGCTTGTAGTCGTCGTCCTGGAAGACGTTGGTGTTGATCGCGCCCAGCCGCACGCCCCGGTCGGCGGCGTACCGGGCGAGCGCGCCGTAGTCGTCCACCCGGTCCCACGGGACGTGCAGCGCGACGGACGGCGCGACGCCGGTGAACCGGTGCACCGCGGCGGCGTCGTCGACCTTCTCCTCGACGGTGCGCGGCACACCGGCCTGCGCGAAGACCTTGAAGCGGGTGCCGGAGTTGCCGAACGCCCACGACGGGGTCTCGATCGTTTGCCGGGACAGGGCTTGCTTGACTGCGCTCAACCGCTCGGGGGTCGGCTCGGGCACGGGTGGCACCGCCGTTTCCTGCTCGGGGGACGGCCCCGGCGCGCTCGCGCGAGCCGGGGCCGCGCCGGTGGTCAGAAGTCGAACTGGTCGATGTTGGCGGCGTCGAACACCGTGGGCGGGCCGAGGACGACCTCGCCGTCCGCGCCGATCGTGTAGTCGCCGAGCCTGCCCGCCGTGAACTCCTCGCCCTGCGCGCCGGTGATGCGGCCGGAGGCGAGGGCGACGCCCGCGTGCGCGGCGAGGTAGCCGATGTCGGCCGGGTCCCACAGCGCGAACCGCTCCACGGTCCCGTTCTTGACGTGCTCGCGCATCTGGTTGGGGGTGCCCAGGCCCGTCACGGCGACCTTGCCCTTGTAGCTGGAGGAGCCGACGTAGCGGGCGGCGGCGGCGATGCCGACCGTGGTGGGGGCGACGATGACCTCCAGGTCAGGGTGCGCCTGGAGCAGGCCCTGGGCCTCCTGGAAGGACTTCTGGTCGTCGTCGTTGCCGTAGACCGTCTTCACCAGCTTGAGCCCGGAGTTCTGCGGCTTGGCCAGCTCGGTCTCGACGACCGCGATCCAGGCGTTCTGGTTGGTGGCGTTGGGGGTCGCGGACAGGACCGCGATCTCCCCGGAGCCGCCGGCGAGCTGCGAGGCCATCTCCACGAGCTTCTCGCCGATGCCCTGCGCGGTGGCCTGGTTGACGAACACGTCGCGGCAGTCCTTCGCGGCGTCGGAGTCGAACGAGACGACCTTGATGCCCGCCTCGCGCGCCTGCTTGAGCGAGGGGCACACCGCGTTCTGGTCGTTGGCGGCGATGCCGATGACGTCCTGCTGCTGCTGGATCAGCGTGTTGATGTAGCTGACCTGGGAGGAGGCGCTGGCGTCGTTGGGGCCGACGAGCTTGAACTCGCCCTTCAGCTCCTCGACGCCCTCCTTGCCGCCCTCGCCCTCGATGTCGCTGTACGGGTTGTTGAGCTGCTTGGGCAGGAACGCCATCTTCACGCCCTCGCGCAGCGGCGCGTCCGGGTCGGCGCTCGCGGTGGGACCGCCGCTCGCCGCTCCGGGGTCGCCGTCGCCCTTGGTGGTGCCGCCGCAGGCGGTGAGCCCGACCAGCAGCGCGGCCACCAGGGCGGCGGTGCGGACGCGGGCGGTGGGGGTTGGGGACATCGGTGTCGCCTTCTCTCGCCGTCGGGTCGTCACGGGGTTGTCGTTGGCGCGCCCGGTCTTGCGGACGCGGGGCCCGCGCGTCGGCGGGTGGCGGCGCGCAGCAGGTTGGGCAGCAGCACCGAGACCACCAGGAGCCCGCCGGTCACGATGGTGAGCGCCTCGTTGGTCACGTCCGACAGGCGCAGCGCGCTCTGCAGCGTGCCCAGCAGCAGCACGCCCGCCAGCACGCCGGGCATCGCGCCCTTGCCGCCGAAGATGGACACCCCGCCCAGCAACACCGCGGCGACCACGGCCAGCTCCAGCCCGGCCCCGTTGTCGGCGCGGGCGCTGGAGTAGCGCAGCGTCCACAGCACCCCGGCGAGCCCGGCGACCGCGCCGGAGGTGACGTACAGCCAGAACTTGAGCCGGTCCACCCGGACGCCGGAGAACCGGGCCGCCTCCTGGCCCGCGCCCGCCGCGTACACCGCGCGCCCGACCGGGGTGGCGTGCAGCACCACGGTGAACGCGATCGCCAGCAGCGCCAGCGGGAGCAGCACGTTCGGCACACCCCCGGAGCTGCCGGTGACCCAGCCGGTGAACGAGGCCGGGTAGTCGGCGACCGCCGAGTCGCCCAGCACCACGAACGCCAGGCCCCGGAACAGGGCCATGGTGCCGATGGTGACCGCCAGCGAGGGCAGCGTGAACACCGTCACGAACAGCCCGTTCACCGCGCCCAGCAGCGCGCCGAGCAGCACGCACAGCGGCATGATCGTCTCGATGGGCAGGCCCGCGTCCCACAGCGCGCCCAGCACCGCCGAGGTCAGACCGAGCGTGCTGGCCACCGACAGGTCGATCTCGCCGGTGATCACGACGAACGTCATCGGCAGCGCCAGCAGCGCGATCGGCAGCAGGTCCAGCACCAGGTAGCCCGCGTTGCGGGTGGTGCCGAAGCCGTCGACCAGCACCGAGGACAGCGCCACGGCCAGCAGCGCCACCACGATGATCGCCGCGTCCCAGCCGAGCAGTCGCCTAGCGGACACGGGAACCTCCCTTCCGCAGCGCCCTGGCCGCGCGCAGCGCCACCAGGCGGTCGAGGCCGATCGCCACGAGGATCAGCGCGCCGACGATGGTCTGCTGCCAGAACTGGTCGATCTCCAGCACCGGCAGGGCGCTGCCGATCGTGGTGAGCAGCAGCGCGCCCAGCGCCGCGCCCCACGCGGTCCCGCTGCCGCCGAACACCGCGACGCCGCCGACGACGGCCGCCGCGACCACGGTCAGCTCGAACCCGGTGCCCGCGGCGGCGTCGACGGTGCCGAAGCGGACGGCGTGCAGCACCCCGCCGAGCCCGGCGAGCGCCCCGGAGGCGGCGAACGCGATCAGCGTGTTGCGGCCGGTCCGGATGCCCGCCAGCTGCGCGGCGCGCGGGCTGGATCCCATGGCGTACAGCTCGCGGCCGAGGCGGAAGTCCCGCAGCAGCACCGTCGCGGCGGTGGTGACGACGAGCGCGACGACCACCAGCCACGGCACGCCCAGCACCCCGCCGTCGGCGAAGGCGAGGAAGCCGCGCGGGAGCTCGTCGGCGGTGATCTGCCCGCCGCCCGCCCAGGTGTGCACCAGGCCCCGGTAGGCGTAGAGGGTGCCGAGGGTGACCACCAGCGCGGGGACGCCGCCGTAGCGCACCAGGACCGCGTTGAGCAGCCCGCACGCGACCCCGATGCCCGCACCGGCCAGCAGCGCGGCGGCGACCGGGGTCCCTGGGTGGTCGCGGACCAGGGAGCCGACCGCGAACGCGCTCAGGCCCAGCACGGAGCCGACCGACAGGTCGATGTTGCGGGTGATCACGACGACGGTCTGGCCCACCGCCAGGACGGTGAGGATGGACGCGCCGAGCAGCACGTCGCGCAGGCTCTGCGCGGACAGGAAGCGCGGGTTGGCCGAGGCGGTGACGGCGACCAGCGCGACGAGGCCGACCACGATGCCCAGCTCGCGGGCGCGGGTGATCGAGGACCACCAGGAGTCGTTGGGGGATAACGGTTCCTGCGTCGTGGTCATGCCGCGCGCCCCATCGCGGCGGCGACCACGCTCTCCTCGTCGGCGCGCTCGCGCGGGAGCTCGGCGACCAGGCGGCCCTCGCGCACCACGAGCACCCGGTCGGCCATGCCGAGCACCTCGGGCAGCTCGGACGAGACCATGAGGATCGCGACGCCCTCCGCCGCGAGCGCCGAGACGAGCCGGTGCACCTCGGCCTTGGCGCCCACGTCGACGCCCCTGGTGGGCTCGTCGACGATGAGCACCCTCGGGGTGGTGGCCAGCCACTTGGCCAGCACGACCTTCTGCTGGTTGCCGCCGGAGAGGGTGCCGACCGGGTCGGTGAGCCTGCCGTACTTGGCGCGCAGCCGCTCGGTCCAGCGCAGCGCCTCGCGGTGCTCGGCGCGTCCGGTGAGCAGGCCCGCCACGGCCAGTTCGCGCGAGCGCGGCAGGGTGACGTTGCGCTGCACGGACAGCTCGACCAGCAGGCCCTGCCGGCGGCGGTCCTCGGGCACCAGCGCCATGCCCGCGGCCATGGCGGCGCGCGGCGAGTTCGGCCGGACCTCGCGGCCGTCGACGTGGACGGCGCCCCGGTCGCGGCGGTCGACGCCGAAGACGGCCTGCACGATCTCGGAGCGGCCTGCCCCGACGAGTCCGGCGAGGGCGACGATCTCGCCGGCGCGCACGTCGAAGTCGACGTCGGCGAACACCCCGGTCCGGGTGAGGCCGCGCACCGAGAGCACGACCTCGCCGGGGGTCACGGCCTGCTTGGGGAACAGGGCGTCCGGCTCGCGGCCGACCATGCGGCGCACCAGCTCGTCCTCGGTGACCTCGGTGATCGGGTCGGTGGAGACGTGGGCGCCGTCGCGCAGGACCGTGACGCGCTGGCAGAGCGCGGTGATCTCCTCGAAGCGGTGCGAGATGAACAGCACCGCCGCGCCGTCCGCCTGGAGGGCGCGGACGACGGAGAAGAGCCGGTCGACCTCGATGGCGGACAGGGCGGCGGTGGGCTCGTCCATGACCAGCACGCGCGCGTTCCCGGCCAGGGCCTTGGCGATCTCGACGAGCTGCTGGTCGGCGATGGAGAGCCCGCGCGCGGGCCGGTCCGCGTCGAGCCGCACGCCGAGCCGCTCGAACAGGGCGCGGGCCGTGGCGCGCATGGCGGCGCGGTCGATCCGGCGGAAGCGGCGCAGCGGGTGGGCGCCCACGGCGATGTTCTCGGCGACGCTCAGGTCCGGGAACAGGGTGGGCTCCTGGTGGATGACCGCGATGCCCGCCGCCTTGGCGTCGGCCGGTGAGCCGAAGGTGGTCGGGGCGCCGTCGACGAGCAGGGCGCCGCTGTCGGGCCGGTGGACGCCCGCGAGGACGTTGACGACGGTGGACTTGCCCGCGCCGTTCTCGCCGACCAGGGCGTGCGCCTCGCCCGCGTGCAGCGGGAACGAGCAGCCGCGCACGGCGGCGACGGCGCCGAAGGACTTGGTGACGGCGCGGACCTCCAGCGGTGGCGGCTCCTGCGTTGGCATCAGCGCCTCCAGGAATGAAAGGTTTCAATCTGGCCGTCGCGACGGTATATGAGCCCCGTCACAGCGGTCAATGGTGAAGCCGCAGCGGTCCAGGTCACGGCGACCCGGAGGTTCGGGGGTAGCGTGGGAGGTCGGCTAAATCGTTTCAAGCTGGTCGGCGGCGGGCGGTGGGAGCGGCATGGCGGGTTCGGCGCACCGGCAGGTGAGCGTCCGGGACGTGGCGACGGCGGCGGGCGTGTCGGTCGGCACGGTCTCCAACGTGCTCAACCGGCCCGACGTGGTCAGTCCGGGGACGCGGGCGCGGGTGCACGCGGTGATGGCGGAGCTGGGGTTCGTGCGCAACGAGTCGGCGCGGCAGCTGCGGGTGGGGCGCGGGCGGGCGCTGGCGTACGTGATGCTCGACGGCGGGAACCCGTTCTTCGCGGACGTGGCGCAGGGCGTGGAGGAGGAGGCGGAGGCGAACGACCTGTCGCTGTTCCTGTGCAACAGCGACAACCGAGCCGAGCGCGAGCTGACCTACCTGACCCGCCTGGAGCAGCAGCGGGTCCAGGGCGTCCTGATCACCCCAGCCGACCCCGGCGCCCCGATCCTGGCCGAGCTGCCCGCGCGCGGCACCCCGGTGGTGATCGTGGACCGCACGAGGGGCGGCGGGACGCACTGCACGGTCGCGGTGGACGACGTGCTCGGCGGCGAGCTGGCGGTGGCGCACCTGCTGGAGGCGGGCCACGAGCGGGTGGCCTTCGTCGGCGGTCCGATGACCGTCGGCCAGGTCCGCGACCGGCGCGAGGGCGCGCTGCGGGCGCTGCGCGGCTCGTCGGCGTCGCTGGTGGACGTGCCGACGGCGGCGCTGACCGTGGCCGAGGGCGGGGAGGCCGGGCAGCGGTTGTCCGGCCTGCCCGCGAGCCGCAGGCCGACGGCGGCGTTCTGCGCGAACGACCTGCTGGCGCTCGGGCTGTTGCAGCACTGCGTGGGCACGGGCCTGCGCATCCCGGAGGACCTGGCGATCGTGGGCTACGACGACATCGAGTTCGCCGCGGCGGCGGCCGTGCCGCTGACGTCGGTGCGCCAGCCCCGGCGGTTGCTCGGCCGGACGGCGGCGGCGTTGCTGCTGAAGGAGGTCCGGGAGGAGGGGCACCGGCACGAACAGGTGATCTTCACACCTGAACTGGTGGTCCGGGGGTCGAGCCGGGGGCGCTGAACGCGACCGCTGCACGGGCCGCCCCTCGCTGAGTCCCACGTGCGGCGCCCAGGGCCGCCCCAGTCCGCCTCACCCACACCCCGCCCCGCCGCACCGCGGCCTTGTCTTGCCTCGCCCGGCCCTGCCCGGCCCTGCCTCACCCGGTCCAGGCCTGCCCCGCCGCGACCCGCCGCGACCCGCCTCGGCTTTGCCTCGCCTTGCCCAACCGCGCCTCACGCCACCGCGCCTGGCCTCGCTGGTCCTACCCGGCCCTGCCTCGCCCCGGCGCGCCTCGCCCCGACCAGCGGCCCTAGATTCCTGTCTCTCGGCTCTCGGCCCTCGCCTCCCGGCTCTCGGCCCTCGCCTCCCGGCTCTCTGCCCTCGCCTCCCGGCCCTCGCCTCTCGGCTCTCGGCCCTCGCCTGCCGCCTCCCGGCCCTCACCTCTCGGCTCTCGGCTCCCGGCCCTCGTCTCGATCTCGCCGGAAAAGACTTCAGTGATCAACACCCCGGTCACCGCGGCCCGCCCGCTCCCACTCCCGGTGGAACCCCTCCACGTGCGCGGTCACCAGCTCCGCCGCCGCGTCCTCCTCCCCCGCCAGCACCGCCGCCAGCACCGCCCGGTGCTCCGCGCGCAGCCGCCGCGCCGTGCCCGCCCAGTCCGGCAGTTCCGCCACCGCCCGCAGCACGGTGTGGTGGATCGCGTCGCGCAGCGCGGTCATGACGGCGGTGTTCACCGCGTTCCCCGCCGCGCGGGTGAGCGCGACGTGGAAGTCCGCGTCGAGCCGGTGGAACTCCTCGGCGCCGATGCCCGGCGCGTCCATCCGGTCCAGCAGCTCGCCCGCCGCCGCCAGCTCCGCCGCGTCCCCGCGCGCCGCCGCAGCCCGCGCCGACGCGCCCTCCAGCAGCACCCGCGTCCCGACCAGGTCCGCCAGCGGCAGCCTGCGGGTGGCCAGGTGCAGCCGCAGCGCCGCGCCGATCCCGCCCGCCGGGTCGGCGATCACCGTGGTGCCGGCGTCCGGCCCGGACCCGACGCCGCTGCGCACCACGCCGAGCGCCTGGAGCGCCCGGATCGCCTCGCGCACCGTCGAGCGGCTCACCCCCAGCTCGCCCGCGAGCCTGCGCTCGGGCGGCAGCTGCCCGCCCACCACGAGCCTGCCCGCCGCCAGCTCCGCCTCCACGTGCGCGAGCACCACCCCGAATCCGCTCACCGCAACCCCCGCCCGCGCCCTGGTGTGGTCCGACCACACAGGCTACGGTGCCTGGGGTGAGAGTCGCGCTGTTCGTGACGTGCCTGGTGGACGGCCTGTTCCCCCAGGTGGGCAAGGCGACCGCCGCGCTGCTGGAGCGGCTGGGCCACGAGGTCGTCGTGCCGCGCGGGCAGACCTGCTGCGGGCAGATGCACGTCAACACCGGGTACGCCGAGCAGGCCGTTCCGGTGATCCGCAACCACGTGCGGGCGTTCGCCGACGCGGACGTGGTGGTCGCGCCCTCAGGGTCGTGCGCGGGGTCGATCCGGCACCAGCACGCGAAGGTCGCCGCCCAGCACGGGCACGCGCGGCTGGCGGAGCGGGCCGAGGAGGTCGCGGGGCGCACCTACGAGCTGTCGGAGTTCCTGGTGGACGTGCTGGGCGTGACCGACGTGGGCGCGTACTTCCCCCACCGGGTGACGTACCACCCGACGTGCCACTCGCTGCGCGTGCTCGGTGTGGGCGACAAGCCGCTGCGGCTGCTGCGCGAGGTGCGCGGCATCGACCTGGTGGAGCTGCCGGGCGCGGAGACGTGCTGCGGGTTCGGCGGGACGTTCGCGCTGAAGAACTCGGAGACGTCCGCGGCGATGCTGGCGGACAAGATGAGCGCGGTGCTGTCGACCGGCGCGAAGGTGCTCACGGCGGGCGACTCGTCGTGCCTGATGCACATCGGCGGCGGGCTGTCCCGGTTGCGCAGCGGCACCAGGGCGCTGCACCTGGCGGAGGTGCTGGCGGGGGTGGCGCGGTGACGTTCCTGGGGATGCCCGGCGGCACCGGGAACCTGACCGGCGAGCCGTTCCCGCGAGCGGCGCGCGAGGCGCTGGGGAACGCGCAGCTGCGCCGCAACCTGGGCAAGGCCACCGGCACGATCCGCGCGAAGCGGGCGCGGGTGGTCGCCGAGCTGCCCGACTGGGACGGGTTGCGCGCGGCCGGTGCGGCGATCAAGGACGAGGTGCTGGCCGGCCTGGACACCCACCTGCTGCGCTTGGAGCAGGAGCTGACCGAGCGCGGCACGACCGTGCACTGGGCGCGCGACGCCGAGGAGGCCAACCGGATCGTCACCGACCTGGTCGCGGCCACCGGCAGCCGCGAGGTGATCAAGGTGAAGTCCATGGCGACGGCCGAGATCGGGTTGAACGAGGCGTTGGCGGAGGCGGGGATCAGCGCCGTCGAGACGGACCTGGCCGAGCTGATCGTGCAGCTGGGCGACGACCGGTCGAGCCACATCCTGGTGCCCGCGATCCACCGCAACCGGGCCGAGATCCGGGACCTGTTCCTGCGCGAGATGCCGGACGTGGACCCCGCGCTGACCGACGACCCGCGCGCGCTGGCCGAGGCGGCGCGCGCTCACCTGCGGCGCAAGTTCATGACGGTGGACGTGGCGGTGTCGGGAGCGAACTTCGCGGTGGCGGAGACCGGGGCGCTGGTCGTGGTCGAGTCGGAGGGCAACGGCCGGATGTGCCTGACGCTGCCGCGCACGCTGATCAGCGTGGTGGGCGTGGAGAAGCTGGTGCCGAGGTGGCAGGACCTGGAGGTGTTCCTGCAGCTGCTGCCGCGCTCGTCCACCGGCGAGCGGATGAACCCCTACACGTCGGTGTGGACCGGCCCGACCGAGGGCCAGACCGCGCACGTGGTGCTGGTGGACAACGGCCGCACCGCGACCCTGGCGGACCCGGACGGCAGGGCGGCGCTGCGCTGCATCCGCTGCTCGGCGTGCCTGAACTCGTGCCCGGTGTACGAGCGCGCGGGCGGCCACGCGTACGGCTCGACGTACCCCGGCCCGATCGGGGCGGTGCTGTCCCCGCAGCTGACGGGCGTGGACCGCAACCCGACGCTGCCGTACGCGTCGTCGCTGTGCGGGGTCTGCTACGACGTCTGCCCGGTGGCGATCGACATCCCGTCGATGCTGGTGCACTTGCGCGAACGGGTGGTGCAGGCGAAACCGGTGACGCCGGAGTCGGCAGCGATGCGCGGCCTGGCGTGGGCGATGACGTCACCGGGCCGGTGGCGCAGGTTCCTGCGCGCGGGCAGGCTGGGCAGGCTGCTGGGCGGAAGACGGGGCGTGATCGGCCGAATGCCACCCCCACTGGCGGCATGGACGGACACCCGCGACCTTCCCCGCCCACCGGAGCAGACGTTCCAGGACTGGTGGGAGTCACGGTGACCGCTGAACGACCTCCGGGCGAGACTGGAGCGACGCAACCTTCGGGCACGGCTGGAGCGAGGCGGCCTCCGGGCGAGACTGGGAAAACGCAGTCTTCAGGCACGGCTGGAGCGGGGCGACCTTCGGGCGAGACTGGAGCGACGCAACCTTCGGGCACGGCTGGAGCGAGGCGGCCTCCGGGCGAGACTGGAGCGACGCAACCTTCGGGCACGGCTGGAGCGGGGCGGCCCCCCTCGGGCGAGGCCAGGGCAGCGCGGCCTTCAGGCGAAGCGGGATCAGCGCCGTCTCCGGGCACAGCCGGGCCTGGGCGCCCCACCAGCGAGGTGAGGCGGGCTCAGCCTTCGGGCGTGGCTGGGCCGATCGCACATACTTCAGGCGTGGCTGGGCCGGACGCACAGCCCTCGGGCGCGACCGAGCCGGACGCACAGCCCTCGGGCGTGGCTGGGCAGGACGAAACGGGGACGGCGTCAAGTTCGCGCAAGGTGGTCCCGATGCGCGGCCAGGCCCCAGCACGGGGTTCGGCCCGCACCGAGGTGCTGGCCAGAATCCGCACGGCCCTGCGCGACAAGCCCGTGGCCACCGAAGTGCCCCGTGCCTACCGCCGGGCAGGCGAACGCGGCCCAGGCGACGTGGACCTGCTCGCCGAGCGGTTGCGCGACTACCGGGCGACCGTCACCTTCACGTCCCCGGCAGACCTGCCCAAGACCCTGTCCTCCCTGGCAACGGGCAAGGTGCTGGCCGCCCCGGCCATCCCGCAGGAGTGGCTGCCCGACGCGGAACGCGAGGTCACCGGCCTGGCGGACCTGCGCGAGTTCGACGCGGTGGTGACCTGCTGCCGGGTCGCCGTGGCCGAAACGGGCACGATCGTGCTGGACCACGACGCCCCGGACCAGGCCGAACGCGCGTGGACCCTGGTCCCCGACCACCACGTGGTCGTGGTCCGACGAGCCCAGGTCGTCATGGGCGTGCCGGACGCGATCGCGGAACTGACCGGCGTGCGCACCCAGACCTGGATCAGCGGCCCGTCCGCGACCAGCGACATCGAACTGGAACGCGTCGAAGGCGTGCACGGCCCCCGACAGCTCGACGTGGTGATCGTGTAACCGCCACGACCGACACCCGCTCCACCTACTCCACCCGCTCCACCCCCGCCCGTCATCGAATCACCGCGCCACCCGCGCACCCACCGACCCCACCGACCCCACCGACCACACCGCACCGCCCGCACCACACCCGGACCACCCCGCCCGACACTTCATGATTTTAGTGAATCCGCAGGTAGCCCCACCACTCCCCGGACAGCCTCACGAACGAGTGAACTTCAGCCCGGCCAACGAGGACAGCACCTGTCCGCGATCGCTGCCAGGGTGTGCGTCATGCCCGCACTCGACTGGAACCTGACCCTGCGCGACCAGTGGGAGTTCCACTGGGAGAACCAGCTCAGGACCAGGCTCGCCGGCCTCACCGACGCCGAGTACTCCTGGTCCCCCACGCCGGACGCCTGGAGCGTGCGCCCGCGCGGCACGTCCCCAGCCCCCGTCCACGCCGGAGCGGGCGACTTCACCATCGACTTCGCCTTCCCCCAGCCAGTCCCACCACCGTTCACCACCATCTCCTGGCGGCTCGGCCACGTCATCGTCGGCGTGCTCGCCATGCGCAACGCGGCCCACTTCGACGCACCCCCGGCCTCCTACGAGACCTGGGACTACGCGGGCACGGCCGCAGGCGCGCTGGAGCAGTTGGAGACCCAGCTGGAGCGCTGGACCGAGGGTGTGCGCGGCCTGGACGACACCGCGCTGACCACTCCGGTCGGCGAGAAGGAACCGGCCTTCCCCGAACGCCCCATGGCCGACCTCGTCCTGCACATCCAGCGCGAGCTGATCCACCACCTGTCCGAGGTCTGCCTGCTGCGCGACCTCCACCACCACACCGGAGCGCACCGATGAGCCGCCACGTCCAGATCACCTTCGACTGCCGCTCCCCCAAGGCCCTCTCCACGTTCTGGCGCGAGGTCCTGGGCTACGTCCACCCCGGCCCGCCCGGCGTGGACCTGCCGGAGGGCGCCGACCCGCTGAAAGCCTGGGACGAGTTCCTGGAGCGCATCGGCGTGCCGGAGTCCGAGCGCGACGACCGTTCCGCCATCGAGGACCCCGAGGGCCGCGGCCCCAGGCTGTTCTTCCAGCGGGTCCCCGAGAACAAGGTGGTGAAGAACCGGGTCCACCTGGACGTGCGCGTCGCGCCCGAACTGCGCGGCGAGGAGCGGATGGCGGCCCTGGAAGCCGAGTGCGCGCGGATCGTGGCGCTCGGCGCGACCCGGCTCGGCCGCACCGATCCCGCGCCACCGCTGGAAACCGGGTTCATCGTGGTCACCGACCCGGAGGGCAACGAGTTCTGCCTGGACTGAGGCCACGGCTACACCTCCAGCCCACCACCCTCGTGCCACCGCAGGCTCCCGCCGCGCAGCCCGACCGCCCACCGCCCCGCGATCCTGGCCAGCTCCACCGCGTCCGGCGGCGTCCGCCCCAGCCCCACGGCGATCCCGCCGCCGACCGGGCGCGGCCAGGCGTGGGCGTCGGGCGCGCCCGCCTCCGCCAGCTCGTCCAGCAGCGCCCGCACCCGCCCGCGCAACCGCCCCGCGTCGTCGGCGCGCGCGAGCGCCCACGCGCGGTGCCTGCGGTGCAGCTCGGGTCGCTCCCGCCTGCTCTCCGGGAACTCCCACGCCCGGTACAGCTCGGCGGTCAGCAGCTCAGCGAAGTCCTCACCGACCTGCCCGGCGCAGTCGCGCACCGGGGAGCTGGGCGTCAGCACGGTCATCGCCCCGCGCGCGGGCCCGGCGTCGCCGTCCAGCGACACCGCGCGCCGCCAGTCCCAGGCCGCCCACGTGCCGAAGAAGTGCGTCAGCGGGTCGTCGTCGGCCTCCCGCGCGCTCACCGCCGCCAGCACCGACCACGCCACGCCCGGCAGCCCGCCGAACGGGGCCGAGTCCAGGCCCTTCACCCGCGCCCACGCCTTGACCTCGCGGGCCAGCGCGGTGAAGCGCTCCTCGTGCCCGGTCACGGCGGCGCGGATCGCCTCGGCGTCGCCGACCGCGCTGAGCGCCACCTCGCCCCCGGTCTCCCCGCGCCGCGCCACCGCCTCGGCCACCGGCACACCCCCGCTGCCGACGACCGCGATGTCCACGCCCAGCCCAGGTTCCACGACCGCGCGCACCCCCGGTCCGCGTGCCCCGTTGACCACGCGAACGTCAAGCGCCCCAGGCGGAACCCACAGTCCGGGCAGCGGACCGGGTTCGCCGGGGACCACCGCGACCAGGTCGAGATCGGCGTCGGGCAACGCGCACCCGGTGGCCCGCGAGCCGACCACGTGCACCTCGCCCACACCACGGGCCCAGCGCACGACTTCTTCCGCCCGCTCCCCAAAATCAACAGGCCCGGAAGTGTCCACTTCGGACGCCCAACGCGGCTCACCACCACCCAGCGGCACGACCGCGCGCGTCACCATCGGCCCGTCACCACGCCGCGACACCACCGCCAGCTCACCCACCCGCCCCCGGAACTCCCCGAGCGCCCGCGCGTCGGACAACGCGTCGACCGAACGCCCCAGGGTCAGGTGCGGGACGAAATCCCTTCTCCCACCGGGAAAAGCCGCAGCCAGCGCGGCGTGCAGCAGGTGCCAAGGCTCCTCGCCACCGGCCGCCGGGTCGAGCCACACCACGTCCTCGCCGAACGCCCGCACCCCCGCCAGCCGCACGTCGAACGGCCGCACGTCCCGGACCGCGCGCGCCAGCAGCGGCACCGCCTCGTCGAAGTCCGCCTCGGGCACGAACCCGAACAGCAGCGTGACGTGCGCGGGCCAGCGCCCCGCGCCCCGGTCGTGGGACCGGCGCACCGGTTCGACCGCGTCCACGACCTCCTGCGGCGGCAACCAGACCACGGCGGTGCGCGCGGTGCGGGCGGAACTGGAGAACCGACCCGTGGAATCCCGTTGCGCGCCAACACCTCCAGCCTCCTCCGCAACACCGGGGACGAGATCGGCCCGCACCCCGTAGTGGTCCGACGCGAACAGCCCGGCCGCCGTGGGCACGTCCCCGACCAGCGCGACCGCCTCCACCCGCGCCGACCCGCGCAGCAGCACCCGGTCCAGCCGGGAGGACCGCCCGGTCAGCGATCCCAGCGCCGCCAGGGGGTTCGTGGCCGGGTCGAAGGTCGGCGCCCCACCGGGACCCCGCACCTCCACCCACGCGTCTCGGGCCCCCAGCGCGGACGCGGGCAGTGGGCCGCCGTCGTTGAAGTCCCCGACCACCACGACCTCACCGTCCACACCGGACAGCACCTCGGCCGCCGCAGCCAGCTCGGCCCGCCTGCGACTCGCCCCGTCGGCGCTGTGGTCGCTGGTCAGGTGCGTGCTCACCACCACGACCGGACCGGCCGCGGTCTCCACCGTGATCGCCGCGAGCCCTTTGCGCCGGGAGAACGCGTGCCGCCCCGACTCGCGCACCGGGACCCGGCTCAGCAGCAGCAACCCGGTGTCGCCGACCGCGGCGGAGGTGGGCGCGGTGTCGAAGGTGTAGCGCTCGCGCACCCACGGCGCGGCGGCCAGCATCGCGGCCAGCTCCGGCTCGACCTCCTGCAGCGCGATCACGTCGGCGTCCGCGACCTGGAGCTCGGCCAGCAGCAGCGGACGCCGTCGCGCGGTGCGCACGAGCTCCGGGTTGTACTTGTCCCACAACGTGTTCCACGTCAGCACCCGCAGCGACGCGCCGGGCGCGGCGGTTCCGGAACCGGGCCGCCAGCCGTCGACCGGGTGCCACGAGTGCGGCGCGCCCGCGTCGAAGAACGGTGGTCGCAGCAACCCCGCCGACCGGACTCGCCCAGCGGCCGACTGCTCGACCCGGTCGACCCCGGAAGCCCGGTCCCACAGCACCTCGCCGTCCGCCTCCACGAACAGCACCCGGTGCCACGGCACCTCGCCGGGGTCGAACACGACCATCGGCACCCGCTTGACCTCGGCCCCGCGCTGGGCGACGCCGAAGGTGAACCGGGCCTGGTCGAACCGGGCGTCCCAGCGGACCCGGTGGTAGACCTGCTCGCTGGTGCGCATCAGGGCTCTCCCCCGTCGTCCTCGATCTCGCCGCTCTCGCCCAGGTACCAGGTGCGGTGCGCCTGCCACGGGTACGGCGGGCTGTAGCGGCGCAGCTGCGCGGCGCGCACGGCGGCGGGCACCGGGTGCGGCCGGGTCGCGTCGCGCGCGTCGAGCACCCGCTCGGACACGAGCGCGACGACGTGGGTGAGCAGCGCGCCGCGCCTGCGGGCGGTGGCGTCCACGGGCGCGCGCAGCTGGTCGGTGAGCGAGGTGGCGTCCCACACCACGTCACCGCCGCGCGCGAGCGCCGCGTCGAGCAGACCCCTTGCCTCGTAGGCGATCGCGTCGTTGGCGGACTGGTCGGAGCGGTCGCCGCGCGCGGCGCGCAGCTCGTCGAGCGAGACCAGCTCGCCCCAGCCGCGCCCGAACGTGGACTTGCCGCTGCCGGACGGCCCGATCAGGTGCAGCAGCTCGGGGTGCGGCCCGCGCAGCCGCCACGTGGCGGCCACCGCCTCCTCCACGCCCAGCACCCGCCCCTGCTCGACGGACCGGTCGCGGCCATCGGCCCAGCACAGCGCGGAACCGCTCTCGGCCAGCAGTCCCGCGCGCAGCTCGGCGAACGGGCGCGGGCCCAGCTCGTCGGCGTGCAGCGCGGACCACGCGGTGTTCTCGCGGGCAGCAGCGTCCGGGGCGAGCGCGGCGGACACGGTGTGCAGCACCCCGAGGTCGACGGCGGTGGCCAGCCGCAGCAGCCCGGAGCGGCGCAGCCCGTCGGGGAACTCGCGGTGCGGCCCCCGGTGCAGCCCGGCGAGGTCGGCGATACGGCGGGACAGCGGAAGTCCCGTCAGGCCAGCGAGTTCGGCGGCGAGGCGGGCGCGCGGGACGGCGTGCAGCGCGGTGGCCAGCACGGCGGCGAGGCGGCGGTCGCCGAGGGCGTCGGCGGGGTCGAGCCGGGCGAGCGCGTCGGCGTCGACCGGCAGCCCGGTGGTGGCGGCGAGCGCGTCGGGGTCCGCCGGCGCGCCGGAGCGCAGGTCCCACAGCAGGGCGCGCGGGCTCAGCCCGTTGGGCACGACCGGGGCGCTCATCCAGTGCACGTCGGTGCGCACGTGCGAGGGCCGCACCCACTTCGCGACCCGGTGGGCGAAGTCGGCCCGGTCGAACTCCTGGGCCGCGCGCACCACGTAGCCCTCCTGCACCGAGGTGTCCACGCGCAACCGGCGCAGCAGGCGCTCGCTGAAGTCGCCCCGGTACAGCACCGGCGGCGTGGGCACGCCGATGCCGTGCAGGAACCCGGTCGTGGCGTCCCAGGACAGGCAGCGGTCGCCGTCCCACACCGAGAAGCCGTAGAACCAGCTGTCCAGCGCGTCGTAGGCCAGCGAGTGGCGGGCGTGCACGTTCTCCCCGCAGATCCGCCAGCCGACCGGCAGGTGCGGTCCGATCCGGGCCTGCAGCCCCTTGACCCAGGAGCGCGACGGGTGGTGCCCGGAGTCGAGCGAGCGCGCGTGCGAGCCGTCGCGGTAGAGCGTCGTGTTCTCCCCGTCGAGCTTCTCGGTCACCACGACCTCGCGCCCGAAAAGTCCCGCGACCCCGCCCGCCCGCACGTCGTCGGAGGTGCTCCCCGGCGACCACGGCAGGTGCGGGGTGCGGGGGTAGTGCGTCCGCATGTCCCCTCCCACCTGTGCCGACGTCGCACTGTAACCACGGCGGGGCTGGCGGATCGAGCGGTTTTCCCACGCGGGTGGGATCAGAGCGGGATCAGAGCGGGATCAGGCCCGCCGGGGTGGGCCGGAAGCCGCAGGAGTCGAAGTAGAACGGCACGAGGTGGTCGTCGAAGTCCACGTGCAGCCACTCGCACCGGGCCTCCCGCGCGCCCTCCACGGCCCGCGCCACCAGCCCCCGCCCGACGCCCGTGCGCCGGTGCGCGGCGGTGACGAGGGTGTCGAGCACGAACGCGTGGACCCCGCCGTCCCAGGCCACGTTGACGAACCCGACCAGTTCCGGCCCGCTCCTGGCGCACACCCAGCCCAGGCTGTGCCTGGCCACCTGGCCCCACCAGTCGTCGTCCAGGAGCCGGTGCTCGAAGCCCTCGGCGTGCAGCGCGTTGACCTCGGCGTTGGTGAAGCGTCCCCGCCACTCGTAGTCGACCACCGGGCCAGGCTAGGGCCTGCCCCGGTGTGATGACCCACGTCCGAGTGAGTCCGGACGGCAGTCCCGTGGGAGGGGGAAGCCACCGTGCGGAACCACGGAGTGAAAGGGAGTCCCATGCGGATGCACGCGAAGGCCACCGGACTGCTCACCGCGCTCGTCGTCGCAGGCGTCGTGCTGACGCCCCAGGCGTCGGCGGCCGAGGCGACGTGGACCGACGTGGAGCTGATGGTGGTCCACGACCACGGCTCGGCCGTGAAGGCGCGGCTGATCTGCCCGCCGACCGAGGAGTCCACGCACCCCGACAGCCAGGCCGCCTGCGCGGCGCTGGACGCGGTCGCGGGGGATCTGGACGCGCTGCCGGTCGACGACCAGGCGCAGTGCACCTACGAGTGGATGCCGCTGACGGCGTCCGCCACGGGGATGATCAACGGGACGTCCGTGCAGTGGGAGCGGCAGTACCCGAACCAGTGCGTGCTGGACAGCACGACGGGCGTGGTGTTCGCCGTGGAGGCGTCACAGCCCGCCTGACCCGCTGACCGGCCGAGACCGCCGGAGTGCGGACCCGACACCGGTGGCCGTCCCGCGAGCGCGGGGCGGCCACCGGGCTCAGCCCACCAACGCCGCCGCCTCGTCCAGCAGTGCCAGGTCGAGGCTGGACCACGGCATGGCCTTCACACCGCGCGGCCGGTCCCGCTCGGAGAACAGCAGGTGGGCCAGCCGGTGCAGGCCGACGGCGGTCTTGCCTGCGCCCGGCGCGCCCTGGACGCACAGCGTGCGGTCCAGCGGGGCGCGCACCAGGCGGCCCCTCGCCCCGAACGGCTCATCCGGTGCGGCCTCGTAGAACGCGCGGGGGAGCGCGGCGCGCCAGTCGACGACCAGCGGGTCGCCCGCCTCGTCGCGCACACCCCTGCGGGTCCCGGCGCATGGCGGCCTCACGCGGGTTTTGGGCGGTCAGCGGAAGGTCCAACTGTACTAGTCCAAATAAAATATTTTATCCGGACTATTGCGGACGACTCGCAGCCCCCCGAACCCGCGCGACGGGGAAGACCCGCAGACCGTGCGGCCCGCCCACGTTCGGGGCGCGATCGACCACACCCCTAACCCGTTCGACAAACCTTGCCGAAACCGTTTTCGTCCTCCATGCTCTCCACCGCCGGGCGGAGCGCCACCGGGGAGAACCGCCGTCCCCCAGCGGCTCCCGCCCGATCGGTCCGACCACTGTGGACGGTCGGACCGCGTCGATCCGAAAGGTGTGCAGGCCAATGATCGGCAGATCAGGACGGCGGAGGCCGCTGCGCGCTTGGGTGACGGCCCTGGTCGTCGGCGTGCTCGCGGCGGGGCTCGTGCAGCCCACCGCGGCGAGCGCGGCGGCCAAGAGCGTCTACATCCCGGCGCGCTGGACCCAGACCGGAGAGGTCCCCTGGGCGCAGGAGCGGACCCGCGAGTCCGCGAACTTCATCCTGCTGTGGGGCGAGAAGTCCGGCGCCAACCCGGTGGCGGCGCCCTCCCCCTACAACTTCGACCCGAACAGCGTCATCACCCAGCTGGAGAACCTCTACAGCTTCTACGTGAACACGATGAAGTTCACGCCGGAGACGGGGCTGCTCGCCCAGCACAAGATCATCGTGATCGTCACCCGGACCTGGAACCGGACCGCGCTGGACGCCTGGGCGACCGGCGGCTCCACCGACGGCCGGGTCGGCGTGATCAACGTGGCGCCCGGCGCGGCGCTGCCCGGCTCGTGGGGCCTCGCGCACGAGCTGGCGCACGTCTTCCAGAACTACACCTTCCTGGGCCGCTCCGGGGTGGGCTTCACCGCGCCGTACTCGGGCACGTTCTGGGAGACCAGCGCGGAGTTCATGGCCATGCAGGCGCTGCCGACCACGGCCGCGGGCGACCTGACCCGCTGGCTGCGCTCGGAGAACCTGTACTGGAGCTCCAGCCGCCACCACTACGGCAACTGGATGCTGATGCAGTACATCAAGGACCGCGACGGTCTTCCGATGTTCAACCGCATCTGGAACGAGGCCACCAGCTCCGAGCACCCGCTGGACACCTACCGGCGCATCGCCGGGATCACCCAGGCCGAGCTGAACAGGCGGATCGGCGAGTACGCGACCCGCAACGTCACGTGGGACTTCGGCAACCGCTCGACGCTGATGCCCTTCATCGACAACGTGTACGGCTCCGGGTTCCTCAAGGCGTACAACGGCGGTCTGGTCGAGGCGGTGGACGCGGGCGCCGGGCACTTCCGGATGAACACCCGCACCGCGCCGTCCGACTACGGCTTCAACAAGATCAAGATGGTGCCGACCACCAACGGCGGCCTGGTGAAGGTGCGCGTCAAGGGGCACACCGAGACCGGTGCCGCGGGCTGGGCGTTCGGCATGGTGGCGCTGCGCAACGGCGGCAGCCCGCGCTACTCGCCGGTGACCGTGGCCACCGACGGGCAGATCGACTTCCAGCTCCAGTCCGGGGAGAACGAGGTCTACCTGGTCGTCACCGGCACGCCGAACTCGGTGCCGCGCTACGCGTTCCTCGACGGCTACAACGCCGCGAAGCGCTACCCGTACGAGTTCCGGGTCTCCGGCGCGACGCCGTCCGGGTTCGAGCCGAACCACGTCAAGCCCGCGGCGACCAGTGGTGGACGCTGGCACAGCAACGGCGGTGGTTGGGTCGCGAACACCGCGAACGTGGCCGCGAGCGCGTACGTCGGCCCCAAGGCCGCCGTCATGGGCCGCGCCTCGGTGCAGGGCAACGCGCGCGTCGAGGGCCTGGGCTGGGTCAACGGCGGCACGGTCGGCGGCAACGCGGTCGTGCGGGACAACGCGCTGATCCAGGACGGGGCGAACCTGTCGGGCAACGTCGTGGTCGGCGGCGACGCCGAGTTCGCGATCGCCTGCTCGTCCGGCACGTACCTGGCGTTCAACCCCGACCGGGGTTGCGACGGCAGGGCTGGGGAGACCGACGTCAACCCGGCGCACGGCACGTTCCCGACCTCGGACCTGGCGCTGCGCTAGCCGAGGCTGGTTGGCACGCCGAGGGGTCAGCCCCCTAGGCTCAGCGCCAACCGATCACCCGCGCCGCCTTCCGGGCGGGACGGGTCGGTGGACGCCCGCCGCGCGCGCTCCCCCGCGCGTGGCGGGCCCCGAGCACCACCCGGTCCGGCGTTCGGGCGTCGACCGGTCGAACGGGGTCGAACGCGGGCGTTCCGCGTTCGACCCCGTTCGCGCACAAGGGTTTTCCCCGGTTGACCGGTAGTCCCGGACGCTGCGAGACTGCTCGCACCGCCGCCCCGACACGGCAGCGCCGTCGCGCACGGCGCCGGGGAAGTGGTTCATGGTGAACAGGATTCGCGCCGCGTTCGCGGTGTTCGCGGTCGTCGCCTCGCTCCTCGCCTCGACCGGTGTGGCGAGCGCGGCGGTCTGGTCGTCGACCGACAAGTGGGGGACCTGGTCCAACGGCGGCTACACCGTCCGCAACGACGTGTGGGGCAGCGGCGTGGGGCCGCAGACCATCTGGGCCAACAGCTACAGCAACTGGGGCGTGTGGGCCGACCACCCGAACACCGGCGGGGTCAAGTCCTACCCGCACTCGGCGAAGGCGATCGGGCGCAAGCTCAGCGCGCTGAGCACGCTCCGCAGCTCGTTCAACGTGACCAGGCCCGGTGGCGGGGCCTACGCCACCGCGTACGACATCTGGGCGGACAACCACGCCTACGAGATCATGATCTGGGCCAACAAGCAGGGCGCGGTCGGGCCGATCGGGTCGAAGCAGACCACGGTGAGCGTCGGCGGGCACACCTGGGACGTGTACCGGGGCTCGAACGGCTCGAACGCGGTGTTCTCGTTCATCCGCACCTCGAACACCAACTCCGGCACGGTGGACGTGCTCGCGGTGCTGCGCTGGATCCGCACCCAGGGGTGGTACGGGGACGTGACGGTGGACGAGGTGCAGTTCGGCTTCGAGATCACCTCGTCGGCGGGCGGGATGGACTTCGTGTCCACCAGCTTCTCGGTGACGAGCTGACGGCGGGTCGGGGCCGTGCTCTCCCCCGCGAGCGCGGTCCTGATCTTTCGGGTGAACGTGCGGTGAGCAGGCCATTGCGGTCCTGGTGCGGGGTAGCTTCGGTTGCACGGGCGCGTTCGGGACGCGCCGGTGGTGCCGTGGCCTTGGAGGCCCCGCTGTGGACGTGGGTCCGCACCGGGGTCTACTTCGGATCGTGTGTCGTGAGCGCGGATGAGCGGGTGGCGCGGGCCGTTGCTGGTCCGCCGGACGAGCGCGCGCTGAATCGGACTGGGCCTGGTTGGGCTTGGCTGACTCGGACCGGACCGGACCGGACCTGGCCTGGCCTGGCCTGGCCGTGACGGCCGAACGCCGGTCCCCGTCACGCGTGGGAACCGGCGTTCGAGCGTCGTCGTGCTGGTCGGTCATCGTGCTGGTCGTCGCGCGAGCCAGCGCCGGGACGGGTCAGCGCTGGACGGTCAGCGCCGGGACAGCTCTGCGCTGGGGCGTGTCGGCGCCGGGACAGCTCTGCGCTGAGTCGGGTCAGCGCAGAATGTCAGGTCAGCGCTGGGACCAGGCCGCCCACAGGGTCGCGTACCGACCACCCAGGGCGACCAGCTCGTCGTGGGTGCCGAGCTCGACCACGCGCCCGGCGTCCACGACCGCGATCCGGTCGCACGCCTTCGCCTGGGTGAGCCGGTGCGCCACGACGATCGCGGTGCGACCGCGCACCGCGGCCTCGGCCGCCCGCTCCAGATCGCGCGCGCCGGAGCTGCCCGCCTCGGCGGTGGCCTCGTCCAGCACGACCACCGGCGGGTCGCGCAGCACGAGCCTGGCCAGCGCCAGCTGCTGCACCTGCGAGGCGGTCAGCGGGTGCTCGCCCGCGCCCACCCGCGTGTCCAGGCCCTGCGGCAGGGCCCGCACCCACGCGTCCGCGCCCACGGCGGCCAGCGCGTCGCGCACCTGCTCGTCCGTGCTGCCCGGCGCGGAGAACAGGACGTCGTCGCGCAGCGGGCCCGCGAACACGTGCGTCTCCTGGGAGACCACGCCGACCCAGTCGCGCAGCCCGTCCTGGTCCAGCTCGCCCACCGGCACCGGGCCGCCGTCGTCGACCAGGCGCACCTGGCCCTGCGTGGCCGGGAAGACCCCGCCGAGGATCGCCGCGAGCGTCGTCTTGCCCGCGCCGCTGGCCCCGACCACGGCCAGCGACGTGCCCGCCGGGACCTCCAGGTCGACGCCGTGCAGCACCTCGCGGCCGGTGTCGTAGGAGTGGCGCACGCCCTGCGCGGTCAGGGAGACCGGACCGCGCGGGGACC
The DNA here is from genome assembly GCF_000023245.1 of Actinosynnema mirum DSM 43827. GTDB lineage: Bacteria > Actinomycetota > Actinomycetes > Mycobacteriales > Pseudonocardiaceae > Actinosynnema > Actinosynnema mirum. The sequence continues at coordinate 3,498,924 of NC_013093.1, read as the reverse complement.
TCGGCGCGCGCTCGGGCTCCTGCGGGGTGAGCAGCACCCCGACGACCCTGGCGAGCGCGGAACCGGCGCGCTGCATGTCGTCGAACGACATCAGCAGCATCCCCAGCGGGCCGAACAGGCGGTGGAACAGCAGGGCTGCGGCCGTGACCGCGCCCACCGTCACCTCGCCCGAGGTGACCAGCAGGTAGCCGGTCAGCAGCAGCGCGGACAGCCCGACGGCCTCGGCGGCGTTCATGGACACGCTGAAGCGCAGCACCGTCTTGAGCGCGCGCAGCGCCGTGCTCACGTTGCGCTCGGACGCCACCTCGACCCGCTTGGCCTGCAACTCCTGCATGTCGTAGGCGCGCACGGTCGGCAGGCCGTGCAGCGACTCCAGCAGCACCCGGCCGCGCTCGGCGGCGTCCCGGCGCTCGGCCGCGTACAGCGGTCCCGCCTTGGGCAGGTAGGAGCGCAGCGCCAGCGCGTACACCGGGAACACCGCGCAGAACGCGAGCGCGAGCCGGTAGTCCAGCGAGGCGAAGCCCAGCGCGGACACCACGACGGTGACGACGGCGCCGAACACCGACGACACCAGCGGGACGGCCGCGACGAAGTGCTCGACGTCCTCGGTGACGCGGGAGGCGACGTCGCCGACGCCCACCCGCTCCAGCACCTTCGGCTCCACGGCCAGCGCGCGCGCCAGGACGCGCTCGCGCAGGTCGGCGGAGATCCGGGCGCCCAGGCGCTCCATGGCGCGCAGGGCCAGCGCGGTGAACACGGCGCCGAACAGCACGGCGGCGGCGGTGACGGCGAGCAGGGCGAGCAGCTCGCCGGTGGTGGCGCCCTCGCGGACCACGTCCACCAGGCTGCCCAGCAGCAGCGGTCCGGCGACCACGCCCGCGCTGGCGAGCAGGGTCAGCAGCAGCACGACCAGCGCCTCGGAGCGGTGGGCGCGCACGGCCCGCCACAGCTCGGCAGCCGACTGGCGGCCGGTGGCCACGGGCAGGGCAGGGTGGGTCACGGGCTCGGTGGTCCGCTCGGTCGGCTCGGTGGTGGTGGTGGTGGTGGTCTTGGCGGGGGTCGTCTCGGCGGTGGTCATCGCAGCACCACCTCGGCGTAGGCGGGGATGGCGGACAGGTCGGCGTGGGTGCCCTCGGCGTGCGAGGCGTCGCCGCGCGAGCCGGTCCCGGCCTGCTCGACCTCGGCGGCCACGAACACCACGCGGTCGCAGCGGGAGAGCAGCGGCGGGGACGTGGTCAGCACGACGGTGCCCGCGCCCGTGCCGTGGCGCAGCTCGTGCACGCCCCTGGCGACGCGGTGCTCGGTGACCGCGTCGACGGCGGTGAGCGGGTCGCGCAGCACCAGCAGCGGCGGGTCGGCGGCGAGCGCCCTGGCCAGCGCGAGGCGCTGGCGCTGCCCGCCGGACAGGTTCGCGCCGTGGTCGTGCAGGTCGCCGTCGACCAGCGACTCGACGACGTCCTCGGCCGAGGCAGCCGCCAGCGCGCGGTCGACGGCGGCCTGGTCGGTGGCGCGCCCGGTGTCGAGCGCGGCGGTGAGGCTGCCGCCGAGCAGGTGGGCGGCGTGCGGTTCGACGTGCAGGTGGCGGCGGCGCACGTGCATGTCCACGTCGGCGAGCGGCACGTCGCCGAGCCACGCGCCAGGGCCTGCGCCGTTGAGCAGGGCGGTGAGCCGGTCGGCGACGGCCGGGTCGGCGACCACCAGTCCCAGCACCTCGCCCGGCTTGAGGGTGAACTCGACACCGGCCGAGCGCACGGTCAGCGGACCGGGCTCGGGGTCGGTGGCGCGCTCCTCGGCGCGGGCGGGGGCGAGCAGCGCGGCGACGCGGTCGGCGCTGGCGCGGGACACGGCGATCTGCTTGACGCAGTCGGCGATGTAGCGGACCGGGTCGGCGACGAAGGAGGCCATCGCGACGACGGTCACCAGCTCGCCCACGCTGATCCGCCCGGACAGCGCCATCAGACCCGCGGCGGCGGTGGTGCCGACCAGCAGCAGCCCGGTGGCGATCTGGCCGACGCCCACCAGAGCGGACGAGGCGGTGGCCGCGTCGACGGCGGTGCCGAGCGAGCGGCGGCTGGCGATCCGGTAGCGGCGCACCGCCTCGGGCACGCCCCCGAAGCCGCGCAGCGGGCGCAGGGCGTGCACCAGCTCGGCGGCGACGGCGGCGGCGAGCCCGCCGGCCTCCTGCCGTGCCTGCACCCGGTTCTCCAGCCACGGCCCGAGCCGGTCGACGCCCAGGACCAGCAGCGGCAGCACCACGACGACCCCGAGCCCGAGCAGCAGGTCGACGCCGAGCAGCACCACCACGGACACGGTCAGACCGACCGAGGCGGACACCAGCAGGGCCCGCACGCGCAGCGACTCGGCGGTGGCGCGGGCGTCCGAGGTGAGGATGTTCGTCAGCTCACCGGCCCGGCGGTCCTGCCCGACGGAAGGATCGGTCAGCACCCGCCCGATGCCGCGCACGCGCAGCCGGTGCGCCTCGGTGAGGATCGTCCGGTCGAGCACCCAGAACGACAGGCCGCCACCGGAGGAGAGCACCGCGAACAGCAGCAGCACCCCGAGCACCGCGACCGCGATCGCGGCCGGCGACCCGCTGGACACGGCCCGGTCGACGGCGAGCCCGATGGCGACCGGGACCAGCGCTTCGCAGGTCTGGTGCACGACGGACAACGCGCACCCGAGCGCGGTGGACCGGGCGTTCCGCCGGAACACGTCGCGCAACAGGGCCCGGCCGGGCGCTTCGACGCCCGCCTCCCGGCCACGGGCGGACCGGTCACCGCCGGGCTGGTGATCACTGGACTGCTCGCTGTCAGGCCGCTCGGCGCCGGGCCGGTCGTCGCTCGGGGTTCGTGCGCCGGGGGGACGTTCGCCGTCGGGTGCGGGTCCCGCCTCGGGTGCGGGCAGGGGCGCCGCGGCGCTCTGCTCAGGGGACATGGGTAAACCTCGTGGTCACCCGCTAAGCCAACACCATCCACAAGGGACGACGACAACTCGCCGCCCGACGTGGTGACCGGGGTCGCGGGTGCTGCCCGGAGGTGGTGCTCCAGGCGGTGCTCAGGGGGTGCTGCTTCTCAAGGGGTGTTCCGGGGGGCGCTCGGGAACGCTGCCGGGCGGTGACGCCCAGGTGCCGCTGGGGACGACAGTAGTGCGCGGCGCGCGGGCGGAGGGACTCCGGGGTCCGGTGTCGGCGCTCAGGCCCCCGCCTCGCGCAGGACGTCGAGGACCGCGTCGCGCAGACCTGGGCACACCGCGACCGTCGACGGCGAGGTGACGGTGTGGTCGGCGCCACCGGCGTCCAGGACCAGGCCGCCGGCCTCGCGCACCAGCAGCACGCCCGCCGCCGTGTCCCAGGGCAGGTTGGAGAGCATCACGGCGGCGTCGAGCCTGCCGTCGGCGACCCAGGCCAGGTCGATCGCGGCGCTGCCGACCATGCGGACGCGCTGGGCGCGGGCGCCGAAGTGCTCCAGCAGCGCGAGGCGCACCCGGTTGCGCGCCTGGGCGTCCTCCCCCACCGCGAAGTCGCCGAGCGACACGACGGCCTGCGGCAGCTCGGTGACACGGGAGGCGCGCAGCGCGGTGTCGCCGACGAAGGCCCCGCTGCCGCGCGCGGCGCTGTAGCGCAGGTCCAGGAACGGCAGGTCGATCACGCCGAGCACGCTCGTGGGGCCCTCCACCAGGCCGAGCGAGATGCCGCACAGGGGGATGCCGCGCGCGAAGTTCGAGGTGCCGTCCACCGGGTCGAGCACCCACCAGGGCGCGTCGTCCGGCCCGCTGCGGCCACGCTCCTCGCCGACGAAGGCCAGGTGCGGCGTCTCGCGGGCCAGGAACTCGCGGACCGCGTCCTCCACCGCCAGGTCGACGTCGGTGACCACGTCGCGGGCTGCCTTCTCGCGCACGCCCGTGGGCGCGCTGGAGACGACGGTGCGGCGGGCGATGGCGACGGCCTCGCGGGCGACGGGCAGCAGTTCGGCGGTCATCGTGCGGCGGCGCTCCCGGTGCGGGCGGCTGGGTGATCGCCCCGACGGTATCCCGGCGCGACGCGCGGGGCACCTTGTCGATCATCACTCCCCCGCCGGACCGCTGCGGCGCCACCGAAGCCACCGCGCACTGCCGCCCCAGCCCACGCGCAGCACCGTTCCCGCTTCAGCGCACCGCCTTTGTGCGGTGCGCACCAGTTTTTCCCGGCCAATTCCCACCCGATCCGCGCAGATTCCTGAGTGGACTTTCCCTCCTGTCCGTAGAAATAGTGGTTACCGCGCGACGAGGAAACCAACTGGAAACAGGAAACCCACCCCGAGTCTGCCGGAAACCTTGACGGACCGGGGCGCTGATCTGGCAGGCTCGCCCTGTCGCCGCAGGAAGGCGGCGATTTCCCGAAATCCCGATCTTCCGCGCAGACGCGAGGTGTGCCAGTCGTGCAGAAAATCATCTTCTCCCACCGCCCGGCCGACGAGAAGTTCGGTGCGGGCCTGTTGCGGAGCACGCTCTCCGAGCGGTTCGGCGGCGCCGCGGAGTTCACCGCGAACCCGGAGGGCACGCCCCGCGCGGAGATCGCCGAGGCGTCCGCGGTCCTGCTGGTGATCGGCAGGCACTGGCTGGACGACGCCCCCGAGGGCGGCCTGCTCCTGGCGGACCCGGCGGACCCGGTGCGCGCGACAGCCCTGACCGCCAGGGACCTGGGCAAGCGCATCGTGCCGGTCCGCCTGGCGGTCCCCCCGGTCCCGGTCGACCTGCTCCCCGAGCAGCTGAAGTTCCTGGCGTCCTTGCCCGACGTGGAAGTGAAGTCGCGGCAGGCCCCGATGGACGTGGAGGAGCTGGCCCACCTGCTGGGCGCGGACGACCCGTCCCCGGAGGAGGAGGGCGCGGATGGCTGACCCCACGACCGACGACCAGACCGCACCGGGCGAGGGGCAGGAGGACGTGGCGCGGCACGGGTCACCGGGCTGCACGACACGCGCTCGCAACCGCGCCCGCGCCACCACGAGCCCTCTCGCCCCCGCCCGCGCCACCCACCCCACGACCACGACCCGCCCGCGCGGAAGGCCGCACCGCTGACCCGAGCCCTCCCCGCCGCACCACCCGAGCCGGGCTCCCCGCAGCCCACCCCCAACGGTTCGACCACACCCCCAGGTGCGACCGCCCCCGACCTCAAGGCGCGGCCACCCCGACCTCAACCGCCCGGCGCACCCGCTCCCACCGTCACACCCGCAGCGACTCCAGGTCCGCGATCAGCTCCGACAGCACCACCGGGTCCAGCGTGGACAGGGACGGGGTCTCCTTGCCCTGCGGGTTCCAGTAGTAGCTCGCCGGGCGTTCCAGGGTCAGCGCGGCCAGGCGCTGCTTGTCCGAGATCAGCGACACCGCGCCCACGTACAGGCCGGGGTCCAGGTCGAGCACCAGGACCCTGGTCGGGCCCAGGCGCTTGACCATCCACGGCTCCACGCCTGCGTCCTGCGGTTCGGCGCGCTCCCAGCCCCGGCGCACCAGCGACAGCAGCCTGCCCGTCTCGACCTCGCCCTCCAGCAGCGCCTTCACCGCCCCGTCTGCGTCCTCCGGGGCGTGCACCGGTCTGCCCAGCTGCGGGAACGGCTGGAGCAGCTCGTAGTCCGCGAACACCTCCGCCCACGCGTCCAGCTCCCCGGCCAGCAGCAGCGGGTGGGCGATGCGGATCTCGGCGTCACCGGGCAGCAGCACCGGGTCGTCGGCGGAGTCGGCCAGGCTGTTGTCCTCGGCCAGGCGGAAGCTGAGCGCCCGACCGGCGCCGTCCTCGGCGGGCCGCTCCGCCAGCCACACCAGGCGGCGCACCACGTGGCGCAGCAGCGGGTGCCCGGCCAGCAGGGTGGTGAACTCGGCCGTCGTCCAGCGCTTGCCCACCACCATCGCGTTCTCCAGGCGGACGATCTGGTCGGCCGCCGAGGTGCGCACGTCCTTCTTCAGCGCCGCGAACCTGCGGTGCGCCGCCGGGGCCAGCTCGGGGTCGTCCTTCGCACCCGGCTTGGGCAGCTCCTTGCGGCGGTTGCCGTCCCCGTCGAGCACGTACGGCTTCAGCTGCTCGTCGAACCCGACCGTGAACCGGCGCGGGCCGTAGTCCAGGACGAGCGTGCCGTCCGCGTCCAGCCCGAAGTCCGGCACGAGCCGGTCGGCCAGCTGGTCGGCGCTGAGGTCGCGGTCGACGGCGATCTGCTCCAGCTTCTCCCGCGCGCTCGCCTTGAGCCCCTTGAACTTCACCTTCCGCGAGATGGCGTCCAGGTGCATGAGCGCCACGTCGCTGCCGATCTGGGCGAGCACGTCGAGCCCGGTCACCGCGCGCCGGTGCCCGCCCTCGCCCGGCCACACCCGGATCAGCGGGGACAGCACGCGCACGGTCTCGTCGTCGCCGACGGCGCCCTGCGCGGTGAGCACCCAGGCCTGCTCGGACGGCATCCCGACGAGCCGCCACGCGCTCAGCAGCGCCCGCCCGAACGCGGCCAGCGACTCCGGGTCGCACAGCTCGCGCACGAGGAGCGCGCCCGCGTACCGGCTGTCGGCGCGGTCGATCGCCAGGCTGAGCAGCAGGTTCGGCACGGCCGACAGCGGCACGGCGCGGCTCCGGTCGCGCAGCAGCACCTGCGGCAGCACGGCCGGGTCGACGCCCTCCAGCGACGGGAGCTTGGCGGGCACCACGTCGACCGGGTCGACCTCCAGCAGGTGCCGCACCGCCCGGTGCGCCTTGTCGCCGTGCTCGGCCGCGACGGCGAGCACGGCCTCGGGGCCGACCCGGTCTGCGACCAGGCGCAGGGCGGACTCGGCGGCGGCGCGCGCCCGGCCGGTCGGGCCGACGGCGGCGGCCACCAGCGGGCGCGCGCCGTCCACCCCGTGCCGCTCGAACCAGGCCACGGCCCGAGGCCGGTACAGCCGCTTGCCCAGCGACTCGGCCATCCGCGCCGCCACCCACGGCGAGCGCAGCGGCAGCAGGACCTCGGCGGCGACCGAGGGGTACACGTGCAGGTCGGGCAGCACCTCCAGCAGGTCGGTCCCGAACCGGGCGACCAGCGCGCGACCGGTCTCCGCGTTGTAGATCCCGTACGGCCCCAGCCTGCGCAGCAGGTGCCGCACCTGGTCGACCGGGCCGCGCAGCAGGGCGGACTCGCGCTCCAGGTAGTTGCCCTCGTCGGTGAGGACCGCGTCGCGGACCTCCTCCCAGGGCAGGAAGTAGTCGGGGATGCCCGCCAGCCACTCGTCGCGCTCGCCGGGCAGCCACTTCTCGGTGGCGTCGCCGAGTGGTTCCAGGCCGCGGACCACCACCGGTGGCGCGGCGGCGGTGGCGCGTTCCCACGGGGCGTCCACCAGCGGGCGGGGCAGGTCGGCGGGGTCGGCCTCGGGGACGCGGTCCGCGAAGCCCTCGGCGACGCCGTCGACCAGCGCCCTGGCCTCGGCGGTCAGCGGGACGGCGGCGACGGCGGCCGGGCAGGCCAGCACGTGCGCCTCCAGCAGGTCGCGGGCCGCGGGCCGACCGGCTGCGGACTGGTTCGGCGCGGCCAGCACGGCGTCGGCGAGCACCCGCGTGGCCCGGCCGGGCTGGCGGCGCAGCGCGGCGAGCAGCAGGCCCGAGGTGGTGCGGTCGGGGGCGAGGTCGACCAGGAACCGCAGCGCCTCGTCGGTCGGGGTCGCGGCGATGTGCTGGGCCAGCGAGGCGCGCAGGGACGGGTCGGCGCCGTCGGCGCGGAACCAGTCGACGAGCGCGGGCAGCGCCTCGGCGCCGAGCGCGGTGACCAGGGTGGGGAGGGTGCGGTTCCAGTGGTCGACGTCCCACAGCGGCACGGCGGGCTTGACCAGGTCGAGCTGCTCGGGGGTGCTGATCGCGGTGAGCACGAGGTGGGCGCGCTGCTCCTCGTCGTGCGCGGTCCGCACGTCCTGGCACATCAGCTCGACCAGGTCGGCCTCGGTCGGCATGAGGACGGCGGCGATCGCGCGGGCCGAGCGGCGGTCCAGGTAGGCGCCGACGCGGTCGAGCGCGGAGGCGTGCTCGTCGTCGGTCGCGGTGGCGAGCGCGGCGCGCACCCGTCCGACCAGCTCGATGCCGTGCCAGGAGCGGCTGACCGTCTTGCGCGTGGACTGGTGGCGGATGCCGTCGTTGACGACGGTGGTCACGCTGGCCAGGACCGCCTCGGCCGCGAACACGACGCCGTGCTCGGCGAGCCAGGCGTCGGCGTGCGCGTTGAGCTTGTCCAGCTCGTAGGAGGAGGTGTGCCGCGCGAGCATGTTGTGCAGCACGCCCGCGCCGACCGGGCTGGCGTGGCCGTCGAGGTGGGCGGTGAGGGCGTCGACGAGGTCGGCGTCGCTCTTGAGACGGGCCTTCCACGACCTGTGCCGCAACTGCTCGTCGTGGGTCCGGGCGAGCGCGAGCATGTCGGCGGCGGCTCCGGGGACGAGCTTGCGCTTGGACCGCCCGTCGCCCCTGCGGTGCAGGGCGAGGCGGTGCGGGCGGGCGTCGTCGGGCCAGCGGTCCTCGGCGGCCGGGTCCCACGCGGGGGCGGGCTCCGGGACGGGCTCGGTCCTGGCCGGGGCGGTCGACGGCGCGGCGAAGTGGTCGAACCCACCGGGCACGATCCGGCCTGCCGGGGACGCGGTCTCGTCAGGCTCGCGCTCGGCCACAGCGGTCGGCGCGGGCGTGGTGACCGGCACGGTCGCGCCGGCGAAGTGGTCGAGCCCGCCGGGCGGCGTTCCCACCGAGGCGAAGTGGTCGAGCCCGCCGGGCACGATCACCCCGGCTCCGGCGGGTTCCGACGGGGCGGCGGTGCCGGGGGCCGACGCACCCGGCCCCGCACCACCACCAACCCCGTCCGAGCGGTCCGAGGGGACGTCGGGCGCGACGTCCGCGGTGGCCCCGGACCGGGGTGGGCCGACGCCCCTCCCCGAAGTGGCGTCGGCCGGGTCCCGCAGTGGCATGGGAGCGGTGGGCGCGCCGTCGGAGTACCCCTTGGCGCGCTTCTCGGCGATCAGCTTGGCCAGGTGGTCGCGCGCCGACTGCTCGGACGCGAACTCCTTGGTCTTCGACTGCCCCGAGGTCCCGATGCGGCCCCACCGCACCGTCACCGACAGCCCGTCGCGCGCGCCCTCCCAGAACTTGCGCGACGTGCCGCCGACGTACTCCAACCGCTCCACGAGCCAGCCCTCCCCACACCGGATTCCAGGTTAGGGCGAACGCTAGCGGCGACCACCGACAAAAACCGGTGGACGCGGGTTCCCCGGTCCCGCCGGAAGCGGGACCGGGAGTCTCACGCGGAGGTCTTGAGCTGCGCGGACAGCTTGTCGAGCAGGTCGGTGACCAGGGTGACGACCTCGGCGTCGTCGGCCGGGTGGGTGTCGGCGAAGCGGGTGACCGAGCCGGGGATGGCCAGCTTCAGGTCCTCCAGCACGGCGCCACCGGCGATGCCTGCGGCCTTGCGGGCCTCGTCGTGCGCCCACACGCCGCCGTACTGGCCGAACGCGGTGCCGACGACCACGACGGGCTTGCCGGTCATCGAGCCCGCGCCGTACGGGCGGGACAGCCAGTCGATGACGTTCTTGAGCACGGCGGGCATGGTGCCGTTGTACTCGGGCGTGAACAGCAGGAACGCCTCGGCGGACGCGGCGGCCTCGCGCAGCTTCGCGACGGTGGCGGGGAGGTTCTCGGGGTTGTCGATGTCCTCGTTGTAGAAGGGGACGTCGGCGATGCCCTCGTAGAGGTCGATGTCGAGGCCCTCGGGGGAGAGCTTGACGGCGGTCTCGGCGAGCTGGCGGTTGTGCGAGGCCGCGCGGAGGCTGCCGACGAACGCGAGGACGCGTGCAGACATCTGAGGTTCTCCTGGGTGGTGCAGCGTGGGTTTCAACCGGACCACGGTCCGGTTGGTGGTGCTTGAACGTTCTACCACCTATCCGGACCGCAGTCCACTTCTGCCCCGATGGCGTTAACCTGGCCACATGAGCACCCCTACCGGACCGGTGCGCATCGACGTGGAGCCGGTGACCGGAGAACCACGACTGCGCGCCGACGCCGCGCGCAACCGGGCGCGCCTGCTGGAGGCCGCCGCGCTGCTGGTGGACGAGCACGGCGCGGCCAACCTGACGATGGACGCGGTGGCCAGCGCCGCCTGCGTCGGCAAGGGCACGGTGTTCCGGCGCTTCGGCGACCGCACCGGCCTGCTGCTGGCCCTGCTGGACCGCAGCGAGGAGCGGCTCCAGGCGGCCTACCTGACCGGACCGCCGCCGCTGGGGCCCGGCGCGGGCGCGGCCGAGCGGCTGCACGCGTTCGGGCCCGCCGTGCTGCGGCACGAGCACGGCTACCGGGACCTGTACTTGGCGGCCGAGACCGATCCCGACCGGCGCTACGCGGTGCCCGGCCAGCGGCTGCGGCAGACCCACCTGGTGGTGCTGCTGCGGGAGGCGGGCGCGGGCGGTGACCTGACGCTGCACGCGGTCACGCTGATGGGGTACCTGGAGATCGGACTGGTGAACCACCTGCGGACCACTCGCGGCATGAGCCAGAAGCGCCTCGAAGCGGGGTGGCACGATCTCGTGGGCCGCTTGCTTGGCACGATCAGGTGAAAGATCGGCGTTCGGCGGGTTGGGGGCGCATCGTCTCGGTCAGGGAGAGGTGGTTGTCATGAGCAGGTGGTTCAGCCAGGTGGACGTGTTCGCGGGGACGTCCCTGCGCGGCAACCCGGTGGCCGTGGTCGGGGACGCCGAGGGCCTGTCGGACGCGGCGCTGGCCCGGTTCGCGCGCTGGACGAACCTGTCCGAGACGGTCTTCCTGCTGCCCCCGACCGGTTCGGCGGACTACCGGGTGCGGATCTTCACCCCCTCAGGTGAACTTCCGTTCGCCGGGCACCCGACGTTGGGCGCGTGCCACGCCTGGGCCGAGCGGTCCGGCGTGGACAAGCCGGTGTACACCCAGGAGTGCGAGGCGGGTCTGGTCCGGGTGCGGAGGATCAAGGGTGGCCTGGCCTTCGCCGCTCCCCCGCTGACCCGGTCCGGCCCGGTCGACGCGGACCTGCGCGCGCACCTGGCCGAGGTGCTGGACGTGCCGGTGGTCGACGCCGCGCACGTGGACAACGGCCCCGGCTGGCTCGCGGTGCTGGCGCCGGACGCGGGTTCGGTGCTGGGCGCGCGCGTCCCGACCGCGCGGGAGCTGGCGGACGCCCCGGCGCTCGGCCTGGTCGGCCCGCACCCACCCGGCTCGCCGCACCTGGTGGAGGTGCGGGCGCTGTTCGTGGAGGGCGACCGGGTGACCGAGGACCCGGTGACCGGCAGCCTGAACGCCGGGGTGGCCCGCTGGCTGGTGGACACCGGCCGCGCGCCGGACCGGTACGCCGCGCACCAGGGGACGGCGGTCGGGGCGGACGGGCACGTGCTGGTGGAGCGGGACGCCGACGACGCCCTGTGGATCGGCGGCGCGACGACCACCGTCGTCACCGGCCACGTGGCGCTGGACTAGATCACCCGAAAGCGCGACGCCGATTCGCCCCCGATCCCGCCCGTTGGCGTCACCGGTGCGCTCGCAGTTGACCAGCGCCCGCGTGAAGCAGGGCACCGCCTCCTCCGACCGCCCGGCCTCTTTGTAGGCGCGCGCCAACGCCCGCAACGCCCGGTTCTCCGTGCCCACGTCCCCAGCTCCTCGGTGGCACGCAGCGCGACGACGTGACTGTCGATCCAGTCCTGCCACCGCCCCCGCAACTGGAACGCGTTGACCGCCCCCCAGGGGATCTTCCAGGCGTGCTCAAGCCGCCCGTGGTCGAAGACGAGCCGCGTGGACGCGACGAGGGCGGGCAGCTCGGCCACCAGGAGGTGGTGGGACAGCAGTTCGCGCAGCACCACCTCCGCGCCGGACATGCCTGTGCCGCACAGGGCCACCGCCGCGCGGGCGTCGAAGGTGTCGCCGGGGTGCAGCACGAGCAGGCGCAGCGCGCGGGCCGCCGGGTCCGCGAGCAGCCGTAGGAGGCGTTGACGACGGCCTGCCAGTCGGCGCTGGCGCTGTCCAGCGCCAGCGAGGCCAGCAACGCCCAGTCCGCCAGCCCCTGGACAGTAGGGGCTCGACCTGGGCGCTGTCGCGGGCGTTGTCCAGTACGAGCAGCAGGGCCAAGTCGAGGACCAGCGCCATCCGGCCCTCGGGGTCCGGCGGGATCTCGGCGACCGGGACGAGCAGCGCGGACAGCAGCGAGTGCATGGCCTGCTCGGCGGTGACCGGCGAGCGGCCCGGTGTGAAGCCGTGCAGGTTGAGGGGGACCTGCAGGTCGGGGAACAGGGCGTCGGCGACCAAGTGCGCCCACGCGGTGACCAGGGTCGACTTGCCGAAACCGGGCAGGCCCTCGACCACGCACGCGCCGCCCGCGCCCGCGAGTTTGGTCAGCCGCGCGACCTCGGCGTCGCGGCCGACGAAGTGCCGGGTGGCCGCACCCGCTCGTGCCCGCAAGCGGTGGTCCCCCGGTTAACGCGCTGCTCCACCCATCGCCCCTTCGTCGACCTCGCCCCCGTTGTTCTCCCGCGCGCGGGATCCGCTCCGCACAAGTGCGGTCGGGGGCGGCCGGGTCAGGAGTGCTTCTTCGGGGCCTTCCAGTAACCGCAGAAGGTGACGTTCTCCTTGGGCACCCCCGCGCCCACCCAGTGCCTGCGCAGTCCGACCGGCAGCGCCGACTCGCCGACGGCCCACCCGTAGAACGGTCCTTCCGGCAGCGGCCGGGACTCGACCTCGGCCCGCGCCGCCGCGCCCGGCACCGCCGTCGCGTCCGCGCGCACCACCCAGGTGACCTCCACGCCCGAGGGCCCGGCGAGGTCCCTGCGGTCGCCCTCCTCCGGCACCTCCACGACCGCGCGGCCGGTCACGTCGGCGGGCAGGGACGCCAGGATTCCCTCGATCGCGGGCAGCCCGGTCTCGTCCGCGACCAGCAGCACCTGCCGCACGCCGTCGGGCAGGGCGAACCCGGTCCCCTCGTCCAGGATGCCGACCTGGTCTCCTTCCGCGCAGGTCAGCGCCCACGCGGTGGCCGGTCCCGCGCTGCCGTCGTCGGGCGAGCCGTGCACGACGAAGTCGACGTCCAGCTCAGGTCCCTCGGGGCGGAAGGCGCGGACCGTGTAGTTGCGCAGGACGGGGCGGCGGCCCTTGGACACGGTCAGGTACTTCAGGTACGACAGCACGGTGAGCTTGTCAGGCGCGCCGTCGAGCGAGCCCTGGGCGACCGGGATGAACAGCCGGAACCACTGGTCGTACCCCAGCGGGGTGAAACGCGCGAGGTCGTCGCCACCGAGGGTGACGCGCACGAAGTTCGGCGAGACCCGCTCCCTGCGCAGCACCGAGAGCGTGAGCAGCGCCGAGTGCTCGGGCTTGGTCCTCGCGGCGGACAGGTTGTCGCGGGCCATGACTGCACCTCCACATTAGGTTAGCGCAGCCTAACCTAAGACATTTCCCCCGCCGGGTAGGCTCCGGGTTATCCCCGGCCGCGACCGGGAACACGGTCCGCATGAGCGACGAGCACGCGCGGGGTGACCTTGTCCGGTGATCGCGGGACCTTCCCCAGGAGACTGCCCGTCGCGGCGGCGTTCGCGCTGCCCGGAGCCCTGCTCGGCGCAGCCGACTACCTGGGCCTCCCCCACCCCGACCTCCCGCCGCCGATCGCCGCCGCGATCTTCGGCATCGCCATCGTCGCCGCGGCGTTCCTGCTGTCCTGGGCGGCCGAGGCGGCGCAGGTCGACGTCAGCGCGGGCCTGGCCATCGCGGTGCTGGCGATGGTCGCGGTGCTGCCCGAGTACGCCGTCGACATGGTGTTCACCTTCGAGGCCGGGCAGGTGTACGCCGAGCACGGCACGTGCGCCGGCCAGGGCGGGGCGAACCCGTGCTCGCTGGCGCTGGCCAACATGACCGGCGCGAACCGCATCCTGGTCGGCATCGGCTGGCCGCTGGTCGTGCTGGTCGCCGGGCTCGCCGTGCTGCGCAAGGGGCGCGAGCGCGGGCAGGAGCGACCGGGGAGCGTGCGGCCCGGCCGGGTGGAACTGACGCCGGTCATGTCCGCCGAGGTGGTCTTCCTGGGCGTGGCCACGCTGTACTCGCTGACCCTGCCGCTGCGCGACAGCCTGACGTTCTTCGACGCCGCCGTGTTCGTGTCGATCTTCGCCGCGTACACCTGGCGGCTGTCCAAGGCGCCCGCCGAGGAGCCGGACCTGCACGGGGTGTCGAAGTGGGTCGGCGAGCAGGCCAAGCGGCGCAGGCGCGGGTGGGTCGCGGGCCTGTTCGGGTTCGCGGGCCTGGTGATCCTGGCCTGCGCGGAGCACTTCGCGCAGAACCTCGTCGACACCGGCACCACGCTCGGCGTCGACGAGTTCCTGCTCGTGCAGTGGGTCGCGCCGCTGGCCAGCGAGGCGCCCGAGCTGATCGTGGCCTGCCTGTACGCGATCCGGCTGGCCGCGTCCGAGTCGCTGGGCACGCTGCTGTCGAGCAAGGTCAACCAGTGGACGCTGCTGGTCGGCACGCTGCCCGTGGTGTTCGCGATCTCCTCGGGCGGCGTGGACGGCCTGCCGCTGGACGAGCATCAGCGGTTGGAGCTGCTGGTCACGGCGGCGCAGTCGCTGTTCGCGGTGAGCCTGCTGGTGGACCTCGGCATCGGCGCGGCGGGCGCGGCGACCCTGTTCGGGCTGTTCGCGGTCCAGTTCACCACCAGCCTGCTGCTGCCCGCCGAGGCGAACCGGGTGGTGGTGCTCGTGCTGTCTGGGCTCTACGCGCTGCTCGCGGCGATCAGGCTCGTGCGGAGGCGGGCCGAGCTGGCCCGCCTCGTCCGCGACGGGGTGACGACGCCGTTCAGCGAGCTGGCGCGCCGCTGAGCGCGGTGCGCGCCCAGAGCTTGGCCCGCTCGACCTCGCCGGGTGCGAACGGTCCGGTGAAGCCGGTGACCTTGAAGGACTTCGGCTCACCGACCACGCAGCCCAGGGCGCGCAGCTTCTTGCCGATGGACCGGGCGGCCGACGAGGGCGGCCAGGTGACCTTGACGTGCGTGCCGAACGGGTGAGCGGCGACGCCCTCGGCACCGGTGAGGTTCGCCAGCCACTCGCGCATGCTGCGGCCGTTGGACACCAGCGGGCCGTCGGCGTGCTCGGTGGCGGCGGCCCAGCGGGTGGCGTCGCTGCTGAGCGTGAGCGCGTGGGTGGGGGCGCCGACGAACAGCAGGTCGACCTCCGGGGGCAGCGCCTCCGGGGCGACGCCGACCTCGACGGCCACCCCGCCGACGGCTTCGGCGATCGCCTCCGCGAGCGCCCTGTTGTTGCCGAACATGGACTCGTAGACCACCAGTGCCTGGACCATCACGCCCCTTCCTCCTGGTCCACGCAAGGCTGCTCCGTTCGGGACTTCGGGGGGAGCGCCCAAGTGCCCCGCGAAGGCGGGCCGTGCGTTGGGGGCGGTGGTGACCTCCGGCCCTGGCGGGAATTCCGGGGGACGGGGAACAGGGCTGGTGGGATGGGGGGGTGAAAGCGGTTTCGGGGCGGGGCGGCGTGTCGGTCGGCAGGGTCGACCTAAAGGCTGCGAAACCTGCGGACGGCCCCTTCCCCCGCACTGCTGGCAGGCTCGACGTTCCTGGCGCTTGATCAGCCGGACCGCAGCGTCGCTCCACCGGGTGATTCACCGATGAACGCGGAAATTCCCCCTCCGAAGGTCTTGGCTCCAGGGGTGTCCACCGTGCCAAGCTTGACGGAGAAAGCGGCGATCAAGCCTGGCAGAGAAGGGTTTTCTCCGTTCACCACACGCGGTTCGGCGGTGTCGGGTCACCGGGCGGCGACAGGTGGGGCTGTTCAACGACGAGGGGGTGAAGGATGCGGTGAGAACGGCGCTGTGACGACCGGGCAGGGCTGGCCGGACGACGGTTGTTGGGCGTTCGCGGGCGCTTCGGACAGATCTACGCGGGCCGGGCAGGGCGGTTCCGCGTGAACCTCGACAGCGCCCGAGTCGGGCGTGCAACGACTGCCGCGAGTTCGGTGGTGGGCGCGCGTTCAACAGCCGGTTGTGCGCTCGGCAGTGGTCGCACGTTCGGCAGTGACCGCGTACTCAACGGTTGTCCGCACATCGGGCAGTCGCCGCGCGCTCGACGTCGCCACGCGCTCAACAGTCGCCACACGCTGCGCGGTCGCCATCCGCCAGGCAGTCGCCGTCCACTAAGCGGTTGGCGTGCGTTAGATGGTTGGCGTGCGCTAGGTGGTTGGCGTGCGCCGACTGGTTGCGGTCAGTTGTGGGCGAAGGACGCTTCCGCGATGGCGCGTCCCCATTCCTCGGCGCGCTCGGCCTCACCATCCAGGAGGGGCCCGATCGCGGTGACCACGTCGAACGACTTGGGCTGGTAGCGGACCTCGAAACGCAGCTTGCGCAGGGCGAGCGTGGCCACGCGGGCGGCTGAGCCGGGGGCGAAGCGGATGCCGGTGTCGAAGGCGACCGCTTCGACGCCGACCCGTTCCTGCGCGACCACGGCCAGCCACTCGCGCATCCCGCGCCCGGAGGAGAGCACCTGCTCCTGGTACTGGGTCGCGGCCTTGCGGGTGCCGGGCCTGCTGAGTCCGAACGCGTGCGTCGGCGCGCCGACGACGAGCAGGTCGAGGTCCGAGGGCAGGACGTCCGGCGCGACGCCGACTTCGAGCACGTCGGTGGATCGCCAGATCGACAGGCCGCGCGCGATCGCCTCGGCGATCAGCTTGGCGTTGCCGAACATGGACTCGTAGACCACCAATGCTCGTGCCATGAACAAACCTCACCCGTTCGGAGTACTGCGGAAGTGGGTTCATGATCCACTGGGTGAGACGGACAGGGGCAGCGCCTAAGTGCCTGGGGGTCCTGGGACTTACTGCCCTGCTGTGACTTCACTGGTCAGAACGCTGGAAGGAGGATTACCAGGTATCGCAGGGCGTGCGCGGCGCGCAACCGGTCGAACGGACGGCCGAAACGCGCGGACTTCGGCGCCTCGGCAAACCGAAAGCCCGAAGCCACCACACGGTCACGTTGCCGCAACGCGGGAGACGCGACGGATGAGCGAGTTCGAGGAGGTGAGGAAGCGCTGACCAGACCACTGGCCGTGACTCGCGGCCGGACAACCGAATAGAGGCGACGTGAGACAGCGGCGACGCGTGAGCCAGCAGTCGCATGGTCAGGCGATCGCTCGACCCCGGTCACGCAGTCACGCAGTCACACAGCTACACAGTCACGTGGCCAGGCGGTCACGCGGCCGGATCGTCGGGTGGCCGGATCGTCGGGCAGCCACGCGGCCACACGGCCAGACCGTCGGGCGGTCACGCGGTCAAGCAGTGGCGCGGCCGGATCGTCAGGCGGCCACCGGTCGAGCAGTCGGAACTTCAGGTCAGGGTCACGGGGTTTCGGACGCGCTGGTTCGCCATGCGGGGGTGCACTCCGCTCCCGCGCCCGCGGGGTGGAGCGGGCTTGCGGGTGGGAGTGGGGTGGTTGCGGTTGGGGACAGGGCGTCCAGGAGCAGGACCACGTACCTGCGCCAGCCCTGGTCGCCTGGCACCATGCCCCACAGGACGCTGGTCAGCATCCCCAGCAGGCGGTGCACGTCGTACGGGGTGAGGTCCGGGCGGATCAGGGCTGCGCGTTGGGCTTTTCCGGTCAGCTCGGTCAGGGTGTCGAGCAGGGGTTCGGCGATGGCCGCGGTCAGGGCGCTGGGGTTGTTCGCGGCTGCCAGGGTGGGGCGTTCGCGGTCCACCAGGGTGAGGGTTTCCTCGATCAGCGAGGTGAGGGCCTGGAGCGGGTTCGGGGTGGAGTTCGCCTTGGTGATGGCGTGGGCGAAGTCCTGGGTGAGGGCGCGGTCCAGGGTTGCTTTGACCAGGTCTTCCTTGCGCGGGAAGTGGCGGTGCAGGGTGCGGACGCCCAGGCCCGCGTGCTTGGCCACCTCGTCCAGGGGAGCGTCCGGGCCCACGCGGGCGAAGACCTCGCGTGCGGCGCACAGGATGTGCTCGATGTTGCGCGCGGCGTCGGCGCGCGGTCGTCGGTCGGGCTCCGCCTTCACCGCACAACGGTAGCAAATGACAGTCTTCTGACACTTGTGCTACGTTCCGAATCGAAGCAAGTGTCAGTTGACTGTCATTTGTGCGGTGACGTGGTGGAAGGACGGGCGGGCATGACCGGAACGCTGGGGCTCATCGGGGCCGGGATGATCGGTGGGACCCTCGCGCGTCAAGCGGTGGCGCGGGGGATGGAGGTTGTGCTGAGCAACTCCCGAGGGGCGGACAGCCTCGCGGAGCTCGTCGCGGAGCTGGGACCGCGTGCTCGTGCCGCTACCCCGGCGGAGGCCGCGCGCGCCGGTGACCTGGTCGTGGCGACCGTGCCGCTGCACGCGCTCGATCAGCTGCCTGCGGACGCGCTCGCCGGGCGGATCGTGATCGACACGATGAACTACTACCCGCAGCGGGACCGGGCGATCGGCGAGCTGGACTCGAACTCGGTGACGTCCAGCGAGCGGGTTCAGCGCGAGCTGCCCGGTGCGCGGGTGGTGAAGGCGTTCAACAGCATCAGCTTCTTCAACCTGGCCAACGCCGCACGTCCGTCGGGCGCGCCGGACCGCAGCGCGCTGCCGATCGCGGGTGACGACGTCGAGGCCAAGGCGGCGGTGGTCGAGCTGCTGGACGTGCTGGGGTTCGACGCCGTGGACACGGGATCGCTCGCCGACAGCTGGCGCAGCGAGCCGGGGACTCCGGTGTACGTGCAGCCGTACCTGCCGGGCACGCCACCGGAAGGGGCGGGGCAGGAGGAGGCGCTGCGGTGGTTGCACGAGAACCCCGGTGAGCCGGTGACCGCCGCGCGGGTTCGGGAGCTGGTCGCCGAAGCCGTGCGCGGCAAGGCGGGCGGGGTGCTGCCGGGAGGGTTCTGACCTCGGGTCGCGCTTCGAGAGGCGGCTGAGCTCAGGAGGCGCTCCGGGAGACGGCCGGACCTGGGGTGGGCTCTGCGAGACGGCCGGACCTGGGCGGGCTCCGGATGGGCAGCTGAGCCCCGTGCCGCGCCCAGATCGGCGGCAGGGTGACCGGAGTGGGGTTGTGAGCGGGGCCGGACGGCGGCGGCACGGTGGTGGGCCGCCGTCCTGGGGCACGACTCGGTGGCCCTGGGGTCACGCCTCGGTGGCCTCGCGTTGGATCTGCGGGAACTGGGCCGCCATCGCCTCGGACAGCGCGTGCGCGGCCGACAGCGGGCGGACCATCACGGTCAGCTCGGAGACGAGGCCGTCCTCGTCCAGGCGCAGGAAGTCGCAGCCCTCGACCTCCACCTCGCCGATCCTGGCCTGGAACACCAGCGCGTGGTCGCGGTCGCCGCCGATCTCGCGCACGTACCGGAAGTCCTCGAACACCCGCAGCACGCCGCGCAGGATCGCGGCGGTGATCGCCTTGCCGGGGTACGGGCGGAACGCCACCGGGCTGCGGAACACCACGTCCGGGGCGAGGGTCGCCTCGATCGCGGCCACGTCCCTGGCCTCGACAGCCTGCCGGAAACCGGTCATGCCACTCCTCCCTGAGCACGGACCGCCCAGGCTAGGGATCAACGTCGCACGGGGGAAGACGGAAATTCCCCCGTGCGACGCAACCGCCTGACCCAGCAGCAGCGCCGGCGCCTTCGCCACCACGGCCTACCCCCGCAGCACCACCGGCGCCTCCACCACCGCGGTCTAGGCCCGCAGCACCACCGCCTGCCAGGGCGCGAGCACCTGCCCGACCGGTTCCACGTTGGCCAGCAGCACCTCGCCGCCCAGGTCCAGGTCCACCGGCTGCTCGGTCCCGCTCAGGTTCGCCACCACCAGCAGCCGCTCCTCCCCCAGCACCCGCTCGTACGCGTACACGTCCGGGTGTTCCGGCAGCAGCATCCGGAACGTCCCCTCCACCACCACCGGCAGCGTGTGCCTGAGCTCGATCAGCCTGCGGTAGTGGTGGAACACCGACGCCTGGTCGGCCCGCTGCGCCTCGGCGTTGAGCCAGGAGCTGTTCGGGTTGACCGCGATCCACGGCGTGCCGGTGGTGAACCCGCCGTTCGTCCCGCCGTCCCACTGCACGGGCGTGCGCGCGTTGTCCCGCCCCATCGCCCGCACCCCGCGCCACACCGCGTCCGCGTCCTGCCCGGCGGCGAGGGCCTGGCGCAGGTGGTTGAGGGACTCGACGTCCCGCAGGGCCTCCGCGTCGACGAACGGCGAGTTCGTCATGCCCAGCTCCTCGCCCTGGTACACGTACGGCGTGCCCCGGTGCAGGTGCAGGACGGTCGCGAGCGCGGTCGCCGACTCGCGCCACCACCGGTCGTCGTCGCCGAACCTCGACACCGCCCTGGGCTGGTCGTGGTTGCCCAGGTAGAGGCTGTTCCAGCCGACCTCGGCCAGCTCGCCCTGCCAGGCAGCCATGGACGCCTTGAACGCGCGCAGGTCCAGCGGCACCGGGTCGAACTTGCCGCCGGGGCCGTGGTCGAGCGAGACGTGCTCGAACTGGAACACCATGTCGATCTCGTGGTTCGCCGGGTCGGTGAACTCGCGGGCCTGCTGCGTGGTCACGCCGGGCATCTCGCCGACGGTCAGGAACCCGCCCTCCCGGCCGTCGAACACCTCGCGGCGCATCTCGCGCAGGTGCTCGTGGACGCGCGGGAGCGTGCCGTAGTAGGGGAAGCCGTCGCCGAGGGCGCCCGGTTCGGCGGGCGCGTCGGGCAGGTCCGGGTGCTTGGCGATGAGGTTGATGACGTCCATGCGGAAGCCGTCGACGCCCCGGTCGAGCCACCAGCGCATCATGTCGTAGACCGCTTCGCGCACCTCGGGGTTGTCCCAGTTGAGGTCGGGCTGCTTGCGGTCGAACAGGTGCAGGTAGTACTCGCCGGTGGCCGGGTCGGCCTGCCAGGCGGGGCCGGAGAAGAACGAGGACCAGTTGTTCGGCTCCGCGCCCGGCTCGCCGAGCTCGTGGCCGTCCCTCGGCGGGCGCCAGACGTACCAGTCGCGCTTGGGGTTGTCCTTGCCGGAGCGGGACTCGGCGAACCACGGGTGCTCGTCGGAGGTGTGGTTGACCACGAGGTCCATGACGAGCTTCATGCCTCGGGCGTGCACCTCGCCGATCAGGTGGTCGAAGTCGGCGAGGGTGCCGAACACCGGGTCGATGTCCCGGTAGTCGGAGATGTCGTAGCCGTTGTCGGCGTGCGGGGAGCGGTAGACCGGCGAGAGCCAGACGACGTCGACGCCGAGCGCGGCCAGGTGGTCGAGCCGCGAGGTGATGCCCGCGAGGTCCCCGATCCCGTCGCCGCCGGAGTCGGCGAAGCTGCGCGGGTACACCTGGTACACGACCGCCGACTTCCACCACTGCGCGTCCATCCGAGTCCTCTCCCCTGGCTGCCCCTGGTCGTGATCAAGCTTGGCGCACCGGGGCCGCCCGCGCAGTGCGGACGGTCCCGGCGCGCGTGCGGGGATACGCGCGGAGCGGCGAACGCGTGGAGGATGGGGTTCGCCCGCAGGTCCGGGTTCTCCCTCGGGTTGCCCTGCGTGACGTAGCCGCGAGGTGCGGCGGCTACGACGTCCGGCGCAGCGGTGGCGGGCGCGGCTGTCGCGGTGGCCGTGAAGCCGCCGAGGCCGGCTAGGACCAGGGGCACGGCGAGGACAGGATGCCTCTGCGGTGTCGTGCGCGGACGCCACGGAGGAGTGTCCACTCAGGACTCCCGCAGCGCCGACCACCCGACGGACCTGGACCGCTTGCCGACGAGTCCGGCCCGGTTGCGCCCGGCGGCCGGGTGCTCCGCTTCGCTAGGGTCGTCGGCATGGAACCACTGCTTCCCAGGTACGGGGCGGGCGCCCTGTCGGACGTCGTGCCCTCGTTGCTCGCCGGGATGGGGGTTCCGGGGGCGGTCGACGTGCTCGGGATCTCCGGGGCCGCGCGGGTGTGCGTGCTGCTGGTGGACGGGCTCGGGTGGGAGTTGTTGCGGGAGCACGCCGACGCGGCGCCGTTCCTGTCCTCGCTCGCCCGGGGGCGGGAGGCGATCACCGCCGGGTTCCCGTCGTCCACGGCGACCAGCGTGGCCGCGCTCGGCACGGGGTTGCCTACCGGTGAGCACGGGATCGTCGGGTACACGTTCGCCGCCGTCGGGGCGGACGGGGAGGAGCTGGTCAACGCGCTGTCCTGGCAGCGGCACACCGGGCAGGGGGACCTGCGGTCGGTGCTGGTGCCGGAGGAGGTGCAGCCGACGCCGACCGCGTTCGAGCGCGCCGCCGAGGCCGGGGTGCTGGTGAAGGTCCTGGCGTCGTGGGCGTTCCAGGGCAGCGGGTTGACGCGGGCGGTGCTGCGCGGTGGGGAGTTCGTGGGCGCGCACGCGCTGGGCGACCTGGTGAGCGGGGTGGCGTCGGCGCTGCGGGAGCGGGACCGGGTGCTGTGCTACGCCTACCACGCGGACCTGGACGCGCTGGGGCACGGGCACGGGCCCGGCAGCGAGTCGTGGGTCGCGCAGCTGTCGGTGGTGGACCGGCTGGCGGAGCTGATCTCCGAGCGGCTGCCCGAGGGCGGGGCGCTGGTGGTGACGGCGGACCACGGGATGGTGCGCGTCACCGACCGGGTGGACTTCGACCAGGAACCCGGCCTGCGGGAAGGGGTTCGGCTGCTCGGCGGTGAGCCCCGTGTGCGGCACGTGCACGTGGAGCCGGGCGCGGAGGACGCGGTGCGGGCGCGGTGGACGGCCGTGCTGGGCGAGCGGGCGTGGGTGGTGAGCCGCGCGGAGGCGATCGAGGCCGGGTGGTTCGGCCCCCGCGTGGCGGACCACGTCCGCCCGCGCGTCGGCGACCTGGTCGTGGCGGCGCGCGGTGGGGCGGTGGTGATCCGGAGCGCGGCGGAACCGCTGCTGAGCGTGTTCCCAGGGCACCACGGGTCGCTGACGGCGGCGGAGCAGCTGGTGCCGCTGCTGGTCAGCACGAGGTAGGGCGCGGGGGACCGAGGACGGGCGTCCTCGGCCCCCGGTGGTCCTACTCCGTGTCGCTGCGGACCGCGTCGAGCACCGGCAGCGCGGCGGCGCGGCGGGCGGGCAGCAGCGCGGCCAGGACGGCGATCGCGGCGGTGATCAGCACGAACGCGGCGAGCCTCCCCCACGGCAGCACGACCTCCACCGCGCTGGTCTGGCTGCGCACGACGACCACGCCGACCAGGCACCCCGCCAGCAGGCCGAGTCCCGCGCCGAGCAGCGCGATCACACCGGATTCGATGCGCACCAACGACCTCACCCGCGACCGGTCCAGGCCGACCGCGCGCAGCAGGCCGATCTCCCTGGTGCGCTCCAGCACGGACATCGTCATGGTGTTCACCACGGCCAGCGCGCCGATCAGCCCGGACACGCTCAGCAGCGCGTACAGGATCCTGAGGAACAGCGCGTACTGCTGGCCCGCCTCGGCCACGGCATCAGCCTGGCTGTGCACCACAACGGTGGGGTTGTCCACAGTGGACTTGATCCGGTCGCGCACCGCGTCCGCGCGGTCGGGGTCGGCGCGGACCAGGACCTCGTACGGCGTCAGGTCCGGCAGGGCCGCGGCGGGCACGACGATCCCGGCGTCGAACTTCTCCGGCGCCTCGAAGAAAGCCGTGACGGGCAACGAGAAGCGGTGGCCGCGCGCCGAGCCGGTCACCGTCGTGCCCAGTTCCCAGCCCTGCCGCCGCGCCTGCTCCCTGGTGACGGCGACACCGGTCCCGGCGTCGGTCAGCTCGCCCTCGGTGAACTCCACGTCGGCCACGTCGGCCAGCACCGACGGGGTGGCCGCGACGAAGACGCCGCCGTCACCGTTGTCCAGCTCGACGTACGACCTGGTGTACGCGGTCACCGCGCGCACGTCGGGCAGCGCGGCGAGGCGCTCGGGCAGGTCGGTGGCGAGCTCCGCGTAGGCGATCGGGGTGATCGTGACCTCGGCCATCCGGTTGGCGGCGGCCTCCTCCGCCGAACTGGCGCCCAACGACACGGCGGGCACGGTCACCGCCGCGCACACCGCCAGGCACACCATGAGCGGGCCCGCGGTGGACGCGGTGCGGCGCGGGTTGCGGCGGGCGTTCTCCACGGCGAGCTTGCCGCGCACGCCCACCAGCGCGGTGAGCGGGCGGCGCAGGACCGCGCCGAGGCCGCTCGCGGCGAGCGGGGTGAGCACGAGCAGGCCGATCACCAGCAGCGGCGCGCCCAGGTACACCAGGTCCTGGTGGCGCAGCCCGCCGAGGACGGCCGCGGCGCCCGCCGCCGTGATCAGCGCGCCAGCGGTGTTCCTGCGGCGCAACGACTTCGCCGTCGGCGGCAGGCTGGTGCGCAGGGCGGCGATCGGCGGGATCGCGGCGGCCCGGCGCGCCGGGACCCAGGCCGCGATCACCGGAACCCCCAGGCCCACGGCCAGCGCGGCGAGCAGCGCGTCCGGCGCGAGCAGGACCAGCGGCGCGGTGGCCACCTCGGTCACCGCGAACAGCGCGTCCAGCAGCACGGACACGCCGACGCCGAGCGCGTAGCCGATCACCGTCGCGGCGAGGCCGATGAGCAGCGCCTCCGCCAGCACGCCGCGGGTGATGCGGCTCCGGTCCGCGCCGACCGCGCGCAGCAGCGCGTGCTCCCTGGCCCTGGCGGCGGAGAGCATCGTGAAGGTGTTGGCCACCACGAAGATGGAGACGAACAGCGCGGTCCCGGCGAACACGAGCAGGATCGTGGCGAGCTTGTCGTTGTCCGACAACGCCGATCCGGGGTCGACCGCCTGGACGTAGGCGTCGTCCGGCAGCACCTCGCGCAGCGCGGCGGCCAGCGCCTCGTTGGTGCTCCCCGGCTGGGCGGTGAGCACGATCCTGCTGTCCCCGAACAGGGTTCGCGCGGCGCCCCGGTCGAACGCGGTGAGCGTGCCGCCCACGGCCAGCTCCGGCGAGACCGCCTTGAGCAGCCCGGACACGGTGTGCTCGCGCACGGTCCCGGCGACGACCAGCTCGACCCGGTCGCCGACGCCGACGCCCGCGCGGCGCGCCGTGCCCTCCTCCAGCGCGACCTGGTCGGCGCCCGACGGTTCGGCGCCCGCGACCAGCTCCTGCTCGTCGGGCTCCCGGTTCAGGCCGATCGCGGCGCCGGGCGGGCCGACGACCGCGCCGTCCCGGCCGACCACGAACACCCGGCCGTAGGAGTAGACCTTCGACGTGGCAACGCCTTCCGCGCCGGTCGCGGCCCGCACCGCCTCCTCGGGCAGCGGGACCGGCGCGGTGACCTCCACGCCGGGATCGGGCAGCGCGGCGGCGACCTGCGCGCGGATGGACCCGGTGTAGAGCAGGGCCCCGCTGGTGAGCGCGACGCCGAGCACGACCGCGATCAGCGGCAGCACGAAGCGGGAGCGGCGCTCCAGGACGGAGCGCAACGCGGTGCGCAGCATCAGAAAGCCCCCCTCCGGCCGTCCTGCGGGACGGTGTCGGCGTGCCCGTCGAAGCCGCGCATCCGGTCCAGCACCCGGTCCGCCGTGGGGCGCTCCATGGTGTCCACGAGCCTGCCGTCGGCCAGGAACAGCACGCGGTCCGCGTAACCGGCGGCGATCGGGTCGTGCGTGACCATCAGGACGGTCTGCTGCCACTCGCGGGCGCACTGGCGCAGCAGTTCCAGGATGCGCGCGCCGGAGCGGGAGTCCAGGTTGCCGGTGGGCTCGTCCGCCACCACCAGGTCGGGGCGGGTGATCAGGGCGCGGGCGCACGCCACGCGCTGCTGCTGGCCGCCCGAGAGCTGGGCGGGCCGGTGGTCGAGCCGGTCGGACAGGCCCATCGCGCCCACCACCAGGTCGGCCCACGCCTGCTCGGGTTCCTCGTCCGCCAAGGAGAGCGGCAGCACGACGTTCTCCCACGCGGTGAGCGTGGGCAGCAGGTTGTAGGACTGGAAGACGAAGCCGACGCGCTCGCGCCGCAACCGGGTCAGCTCCCGCTCGGACAGCGACCCGAGGTCCACTCCCCCGATCCGGGCCGTCCCGCTCGTGGGGGTGTCCAATCCGGCCAGGCAGTGCGCGAAGGTCGACTTGCCCGAGCCGGACGGCCCCATCACGGCGGTGAACCCGCCCCTGGTGAACCGCGCCGACACCCCGGCCAGCGCGACCACCGCGTTGTCGCCGTCCCCGTGCACCTTGCCGAGGGCCTCAGCCTCGGCCACCACGTGTTCCGTCACACCGCGAGAGCCTGGTCGGATCGGCGCGGCGGCGGATCAACCGCGCGGCGGACGCTCCCGGATTCGGCTCAACCGAACGGTTGAGGTGCGCGCGCGGGGAGCTGTCGTAGCGTTCGGACCATGCCCAGCCTGAGGAAGTCGGCGGCCGAGCGACCGCTCGCGATCGCCGCGGTGGTGTTCTACGCCCTCATCGGGGTGCTCGCCACCGGCGTGCTCGTCGTGGAGGTCGGGTCGGCGGAGCGGTGGGAGGGCGCGGTCGGGCTGGCGGTCTGCGCGGTGCTGCCCGCGTTCGCGCTGGCGCGGGCCCGGTGGGTGCTGCCGGTGGTGGTCGCGACGGCCGGGTTCACCGCGCTGTCGCAGGCGGTCCCGGTGGGGCTGGACAACACCTTCGGCATGGTGGAGCTGATCGAGCTGGCCTGGCTGGCGGTGCGGGTGGTGGTGCTGCGGCCGGTGCTGCACGCCGTGCTGCTGACGCCCGCGCTGGTGGTGGCGGCGGCGACGCTGCCGCTGCGGCTGGCGGACGAGAACCTGGACCTGCACGTCACCATGGGGGCCCTGATCGGCATCGGGATGCCGTTCGCGGTGCTGCTGGGCATGTACCTGCGGCTGCACGAGCGCAGGCACGCCGACCTGAGCGCGTTCGCCAGGCAGGAGCAGCGGTTGGAGTACGCGCGGGACCTGCACGACTTCGTGGCGCACCACGTGACCGCGATCGTCGCGCAGGCGCGGGCGGTCCGGTACACCACGGCCACCGGGGCTCAGCTGTCACCGGAAGCGCTCGACACCATGCTGGAGGCGATCGAGAAGGCCGGGTCGCAGGCGCTGACGTCGATGCGCGGCATGATCACGGTGCTGCGGGACGAGGCCCCGGCGCGGGAGCGGGAGCTGCTGGCGGACGTGCTGGGCGAGGCGGTGCGCGAGTTCACCGGGCCGCCGCGCGCGGTCGCGTCGGTGGACCCGGAGCTGGGCGGGGCGCGGTTGCCCGCGCACGTGGTGGACGTGGTGCGGAACGTGGTGCGGGAGTCGCTGACGAACGTGCTGCGGCACGGGGCAGGTGTGCGGGTGGTCGAGGTGCGCGCCCGCGTCGGGGACGGCGGGGAGCTGGCGGTGAGCGTGGTCAACGACGGGGGCGCGGCGGCGGAACCCGTGCTGGGCAGCGGGGGTTTCGGGCTGGCCGGGCTGACCGAGCGGGTGGAGGCGGCCGGTGGGCGGCTGGAGGCCGGGCCCGGCGCGGCGGGGGTGGGGTGGCGGGTGGTGGCCCTTCTGCCACCATCGCTGCCATGAGCATCCGGGTGCTGATCGCCGACGACCAGGAGATGATGCGCTCGGCGTACGGGATGATCCTGGGCGCTCAGCCGGACATGGAGGTCGTGGGGAGCGTCGGGGACGGCGAGGCGGCGGTGTCGGAGGCGCGGAGGTTGCGGCCGGACGTGTGCCTGCTCGACATCCGGATGCCTCGGGTGGACGGGCTGGAGGCGACCCGGCTGCTCGCCGGGCCTGGGGTGCGGGACCCGCTGAACGTGCTGATCGCGACCACGTTCGACCTGGACGAGTACGTGTACCGGGCGCTGCGGCACGGGGCGTGCGGGTTCCTGCTGAAGGACATGTCGCCCGCGCTGCTGGTGGAGGCGGTGCGGGCGGCGGCGGCCGGGACGTCGATGATCTCGCCGAACGTGACCGTGCGGCTGCTGGCGCACCTGGCGCCCGAGCGGGGCGCGGAGCGGGCCGAGGAGTCGGCCGCGCTGGTGGAGCCGCTGACCGAGCGGGAGCTGGAGGTGGTCCGGCTGGTGGCGCTGGGGCGGACCAACGACGAGGTGGCCGGGGAGCTGCACCTCGGGGTGGCGACGGTGAAGACGCACCTGGGGAACGCGCAGCGCAAGCTGGCGGCGCGCAACCGGGTCGAGGTGGCGGCGTGGGCCTGGCGGACGGGGCTGGTGCCGGGGCGGGGGTGAGCGCCCCCGCGCCCGGCTTGGGTTCAGCGCCCGCCCGGTCACCTGCCCGTCAGCCGCCTGCCCTGAGCGCCGCCGCGACCCAGGCGTCGCTCGGGCCGGTGTTCCACAGCTCCTCCAGCGGCACGTCGTTGATCGTCGCCAGGAGCGCGAAGAACGGCTCGAACACGCCGCCGAAGTCCGCCGTGAAGCCCTCCACGAACCGGGTCACCTCGGGGTTCGCCTCGGGTTCGGACAGCAGCCCGCGCAGGTCGGCCCACTGCTCCTCGTCCATGCTCTGGCCGGTCATCTCGGCGCTCATCAGCCCGGTCGACCTCAGCAGGCGCTCGGCCAGCTCCCGCGCCTCCGGCGACTCGGGGGTGGTCCCGGCGCGCTCGGCCTTCCAGGCCTCCAGGGAGATCGCGCTGTGCTCCTCCGACCGGGCGACCATCTGGGGCGAGGTGAGCTCGTCCGAGCGGGGCGTGGCGAAGGCCTGCCGGTAGAAGTGGCGGACGGACGCGCGGAACTCCGCGTCGCCCACCATGTCCGCCAGCGCGATCCAGGCCTGCAACTGCTCGGCGGTGGGCTCCTCCGGCAGCACGGGGCGCGTGCGGCGCAGGTGCTCCTGGTAGCCGGGGTGGATCGGCAGGCCCCCGGTGACCTCGGTCCAGAAGTCGTCGAGCAGGCGGTCTCGGGCGTCGTCGGACATGTTCACCAGATCGTGCAGGAGAGACACCTGCCGCGCGTCGGAGTTCTGGTTCACAATGGTGTGGAGAACGGCTCGCCTGGCCTTCAGCGTGCGCATCTGCCCCTCGACGACGTCGAGGTGCGCTGACGCGAGCTCTCGCAGGCTCATCTCGTCCTTGAGCACGCCCCGGATGTCGTCCAGGCCCGCGCCGAGGTCGCGCAGGGTGCGCACGAGCTCCAGGCGCGCGATGGCGGCCACGTCGTAGAGGCGGTAGCCGGCGTCGGTGTGCGCGGTCGGCTCGATCACCCCCTCGTCGGCGTAGAACCTGATGGCGCTCACGCTCAGGCCGGTCCGGCGCGCCACGTCGCCGATCGGGTACAGCTGGTCGTCGGTCACGGTGGCCACTGTGGGGTCTCAAGGCGGTTGAGACTCAAGCCCGGTCCGTCAGGCGCCGGGGTCGTGCGGTGCGACCCGCGTGGTCCACGGCAGGCCGAGGAGCGCGGTCAGGGCGGCGTTGACCAGGCCGAGGTTCTGGCTCTGCGCGACCCTGCGGCCGACCACCGCGGAGGGGTGGCGGATCGTCAGGACGCGGCCCGCCACGACGGCGGGCTCCGCCTTGCCCAGCATGGCCTCCAGGGACCGGCTGTGCTCCCGGACCTTGCCCAGGACCTGGGGCCACAGCTCGCGGATCGTCGCCAGGTCGGGCTCCGGTGCGCCGGTCGTGACCGCGCCGGGGTGCGCTCCCGCGACGGCGTGCGCTCCCGTGCCAGCGTGCGCTCCCGTGCCAGCGTGCGCTTCCGTGCCGGGCGCGGTGTCCGCCATGCGCTTGATCCAGGCCAGGGCGGCGAGGCAGTCGCCCTCCGCGCGGTGGCCGCCCTCCAGGCGGTGGTTGCGGAAGCCGCCCCCCTTGGTGTTGCGGTCGCCCACCCAGGCCGCGTGCTTGCGCATCGCGCACAGCCACGGGCCGGTCAGCCAGTCCGGGAGGTCGGCGTCCCCGAAGAGGTGCCGGTGCTCGGCGCGCAGCCTGGTGAGGTCGAACGGGGCGTTCCAGGCGATCACGCGCTTGCCGCGCAGGACGTGGTCGAGCTTCGGCCACAGCTGCTCCAGCGTGGGCGCGCCGGTGAGCATCTGGGCGGTGATGCCGTGCGCGCGCTGCGCGTACGGGTTGATCTGCGCGCCCTCCGGGTCGACGAGCGAGGTCAGCAGGGTGGCGCCGTCGGTGGCCACCACGGCGATCTCGATGACGCGCCCGGTGAAGTCGGTCAGCTCGGTGTCGAGCACGACCGCGTCGCGGTCGGCGAGGACGTCGCGGGCCCACGTCGCGGACTCCTCGCGCGCGGGTGAGGTGGTGGCGCGCGCTGGTTCGGGGGCGCGCGGGGGCGACGACGGGAGCGGGGTGGTCGCGGTGACGTCGTGCAGGGCGGTGCGCCAGACGTCGCCGTCGAAGACGCGCTCCAGCCAGGCGGCGGCCTTGCCAGGGTCGACCGGACGCCTTCCCGACGAGCGCAGTTGCGCCGTGGTCCTCAGGTGCGCCGGGACCTCGTCCCGGTAGACCTCGCTCACGCGTCGTCCTCCGATGTCTTGACTGCCGGCTCACCGCGCCGGTCGGGCGCCCGGCAAAACGATCACGGTACGGGAACCGGGCGACGGGTGGCCCACACCATTGGCCACACGATCGAGTGATCGGCCACGCGGTTGATCGCGGTGGGTGACGAGAAGGGCTCGGTGTGGCGTGGTGGCGGGAACGCGGCGGGCTGGGCTGGGGACGTGACGGGCCGGTTCGAGACGCGGTGGAACGGCTCAGGGGGGGGCAGTGGACCGACTCAGCCAGTGGGCTGGCCAGAGGCTCAGCGGGCCGGTCAGGGCGGAGGCGGGCCGGTCAGGGCGGAGGTGGGGCGGTCAGGGCAGAGGTGGGGCGGACGGGGCGCGGCGGGACGGTTCGACGGCAGGGTGGCCCGGATCAACGGCGAGACGACCACAGGCGCGGTGGGACAGTCCGACTCAGCGAGGGGAAGGCCAGGTCAGCGGCGGAGCGGGTCGGCGTGGGACGGCCCAGGTCAGCGGCGGGACGGGGCGGGGTAGGACGGCCCAGGGCAGTGGGCGGGGCCGGGCGGTGTGGGACGCTCCAGGTCAGTGGTGGTCGCCGGGTGGTTCGGGGGCGCCAGTGGTCCGGGGGTGGACCAGGAGGCCCGGTAGGAGCAGGCGCAGGAGGCCGTCCAGGCGGGACGCCGAGTGGTTCTCGTTGTCGGTGAGGACCTGGAAGAGCAGGGTGCCCACGCAGGCGTCGGCGACCGCGTCCAGGTCCGCGTCGGGGCGCACCTGGCCGGAGTCCACGCCGCGGCGCAGGCGGGCGAGGACGGCGTCGCGGTGGGGGCCGGTGAAGCGCAGGTAGAGGCGGCGGGCCTCGCCCCGGTCGTCCGCGGAGGCCGAGATGAGGGCTCGGACCAGCGACGCCCGCTCCGCCGTGGACTCCACCAGGACGGTCAGCCAGGCGCGCAGGTCGACGGCCACGTCGCCGGTCTCGGGGACCTCGCCGCCGCCGTTCCACACCAGCCCGGCGACGGTCGCCTCGGCCACCACCGCCGCCTTGGACGGCCACCAGCGGTAGAGGGTCTGCTTGCCCACGCCCGCGCGCGCCGCGATGCCGTCCATGGACAGCCGCTCGTAGCCGGACTCCAGCAGCAGGTCGCGCACCGCCTCCAGGATGGCGCGGTGCGCTGCCGCGCTGCGGCGACGGGGGTGCGACTGGACCACTCGCGGAGGGTACCGTCACACCCAGGCGAGACGAATCGTCTCGTAAAGCGCGGAACGGGAGGCGTCATGCGCGACACCGAGGTGGTCGTCGTCATCGGGACGGGTGGCATGGGGCGGGCCATCGCCCACCGCCAGGGCGCGGGCAGGCACGTGCTGCTCGCGGACTTCGACGAGGCCACGCTGACGTCCGCCGCCGACTCGCTGCGCGGCGAGGGGCACGTGGTGACCGCCCAGCGGGTCGACGTGTCGGACGCGGGGTCCGTGCGCGCGCTGGCCGACGCCGCCGCCGCGCTGGGGCGGGTCGCGCAGGTCGCGCACACCGCCGGGCTCTCCCCCGCGCAGGCCCCGGTGCAGGCGATCCTCGCCGTCGACCTGCTCGGCGTGGAACTGGTGCTGGCGGAGTTCGGCCGGGTCGTCGCGCCGGGCGGGGCGGGTGTGGTGATCGCCAGCATGGGCGGGCACCTGACTCCGATCACCCCGGAGCTGGAGCGGCTGCTGGCGAGCAGGACCGCAGCCGAGCTGATCGCCTCGCCCGAGCTGGACCCGGCGGCGCTGAACCCCGGTGGCGCGTACGGGATCGCCAAGCGCGCCAACCACTTCCAGGTCCAAGCCGCCTCACGCGCGTGGGGCGAGCGCGGCGCGCGGGTCAACTCGATCAGCCCCGGCGTGATCGCGACCCCCATGGGTCAGCAGGAGCTGGCGAGCGCGAGCGGCGAGCGGATGCGGGCGATGGTGGCCGCGTCCGGCACCGGGCGGGTCGGCACGGCGAGCGACATCGCCGAGGCCGCCGCGTTCCTGCTCGGGCCCGGTTCCTCGTTCGTCACCGGCGCGGACCTGCTGGTGGACGGCGGTGTCGTGGCCGCCGTGCGCGCCGGGCGGGGCTGACCGGCGGTCGCCGGGGCCCTGATCCCCCGGAGCCCTGATCCCGTTGTGGGGTCAGGGCTCCTCGTCGTTCCCGGTCCGGTTCGCGTCGGGGCGCACGTGCGAGCGCACGCCGTGCAGTCCGAACAGGATCAGCAGCTCCACCGCTCCCCCGTCGGCGGTGCCCAGCCAGTGCGGCAGCGAGGTGTCGAACTCGGCCGCCTCACCGGGCGGCAGCACCAGGTCGCGGTCGCCGACCACGAGCCGCAACCGGCCGCTGAGCACGTACAGCCACTCCAGCCCCTCGTGCGTCTTGGGCGCGGGAGCGAGAGGCTCCGGTTCTGCGGGGATGACCATCTTGAACGCGTGCACCCCGCCCGGCCGCCGGGACAGCGGCACGAACGTCATGCCGAACCGCGTGATCGGCTTGAGGTGGATGCGCGGGTCGCCGGTGCGCGGCGCGCCCACCAGGTCGTCCAGCGGCACGTCGTAGGCGCGCGCCAGCAGCAGCAGGAACTCCAGCGTGGCCCGCCGCTGCCCGCTCTCCAGCCGGGACAGCGTGCTCTCCGACACCCCGGTGCGCAGGGACAGCTCGGCCAGCGTGACGCCGCGATCGCGCCGCAGCGCCCGCAGCCTGGGGCCGACCGCGTCGAGCACCCCGTCCAGTTCCCGGTCCACCCGGCCATCTTGCCAAAACGGCAAGTTTCTGTGCCAGTTCGGGGTGGTGCCGGTGAGACTGGCGGCACCGATGGGAGAGGAGCCCCGATGAGCACCGCGACCGAGTTCTGGGACGGCGTCCACGCGAACCGCCCGCCGTCCGCGCCCGCGCCGAACGCCCGCCTCACCGAGGTGGCCGGGCCGCTGGACCCCGGTGACGCGCTGGACCTGGGGTGCGGCGGCGGTGGCGACGCGCTGTGGTTGGCGGAACGGGGCTGGCGGGTGCGCGCCACCGACATCTCGGCCACCGCCGTCGAGCGGCTGACCGCGCTGGCGCGGGAGCGCGGCGTGGCCGACCGGGTCGCCGCCGAGCGGCACGACCTGGCCGGGTCGTTCCCCACCGGCCGGTTCGACCTGGTCTGCGCCCACTACCTGCACACCCCGTTCGACCTGGACCGCGCGTCGGTCCTGCGCGCCGCCGCGCGGGCGCTGCGCCCCGGTGGCCGGCTGCTGGTCGTGGACCACGGCTCGGCCGCGCCCTGGTCGTGGGGCCGCGACGACGACAACCCGCCGCCGCACGAGGTCGCCGAGGAGCTGGCGCTGGACGCGGACGGGTGGGCGGTGGAGCGGTGCGAGTCGCCGACCAGGGTCGCGACCGGGCCGGGCGGGCAGCGCGCCGAGGTGGTCGACCACGTCCTGCTGGTCCGCCGCACCCGCTGACACCGTCCACGAAGGAGCGAAATGCCCCGCCACGACACCCCGCCGCCCCGGACCGGGAACCCCGAAGCCCAGGTGCTGCGCGGATTCCTGGACTACCTGCGGTCCTGCGCCGCCGCCAAGCTCGACGGCGCGCCCGAACCGCAGGTGCGCGCCGCGGGCGTCCCGTCCGGCACGAACCTGCTCGGCCTGCTGCACCACCTGGCGCACGTCGAGCGCGCGACCTTCCTGGGGGAGAAGGGGATCCACTGGCCGTCGACGTTCGAGGCCGCGCCGACCGACACCGTCGCCGACGTCCTCGCCCGCTACCGCGACGCGGTCGAGCGCGTGAACGCCGTGCTCGACGCGGTCGACGACCTGGGCGCCCCGCTCCCCCACCCCGACGCGCCGACGGCCCGCTGGGCGCTGGTCCACCTGATCGAGGAGACCGGTCGGCACGCGGGGCACGCGGACATCCTCCGCGAGCTGATCGACGGCGCGACCGGGCGCTGAAACCCCAGCCCCTGAAGGAGAACAGGCTCAGATGAACACCCGACACCGCCTGGTGACCGCGCTGGCGGCCCTGCTCGCGCTGGGCGCCACCGCCTGCGCGGGACCCGACCCCGCAGGCCCCGAAGCCGCGCCCGAGATCCCGGCCCACGAGGTGATCACGCGCGAGGACCCCGAGTTCGCCGGGAGGTTCCGCCACGAGTTCGCCGACGTGGACGGCGTGCGGATGCACTACGTGACCGGCGGCAGCGGCTCGCCCGTGGTGCTGCTGCACGGGTGGCCGCAGACCTGGTACGGCTGGTGGGAGGTCATGCCCGAACTGGCCGAGCACCACACCGTCTACGCGATCGACCTGCCGGGCCTCGGCGACAGCACCGGGACCCCGTCCGGCTACGACAAGGCGACCCTGGCCCGCTACGCGCACACCCTGGTCGCCGACCGGCTCGGCGTGCGCGACGCCGCCGTGGTCGGCCACGACCTGGGCGCGGCGGTGGCGTTCCAGTACGCCGCGCAGTTCCCGCAGGACACCGCGCGCCTGGGCTACCTGGACCTTCCGCTGCCCGGCCCCGCGATCGGCGAGACCGCGTACCGCTCGCTGAGCTGGCACATCGCGTTCCACTCGCAGCCGCAGGTGCCGGAAGCCGTGGTGGGCGACGACGTGCGCGAGTACCTGTCGCTGTTCTACCCGCAGGTCTCGTTCAACGGCACGGCCTTCGGCGGCGACGCGACCACGTCCCCGTTCAGCGAGGCCGAGATCGACGAGTACGCGCGCACCTACCGCGAACCGGGAGCGCTGTCGGGCGGGTTCGAGCTGTACCGCTCGCTCGGCGCGGACGTGCGGGCCGCCGAGTCCGCGCCGCCGCTCGACGTGCCGACCCTGGTGCTGGCCGCGCAGGGCCAGTCGGACGCGATCCGCGCGACGGTCGCGCCGAGGCTGACGAACGTCGTGCGGTCGGCGGACGTGCCGAACGCGGGGCACTGGCTGGTGGAGGAGAACCCGGAGTTCGTCACGGCCGAACTGCTGGCGTTCCTGGGGTCCTAGCCGGTCGGCCAGGGCCGCACGCGCTGATGCGGCCCTGGCCGGGGCGGTCAGCCCTGCGCGAGCACCCGCTCCGCCGGGACGAACAGGGTCGCGCAGTGCGGGCAGGTCGCCTCGCCGAACAGCTCGCGCACCGCGCCGGCCACGGCCGCGCTGCCCGACTCGACGGCCGCCCGGTACGCCCACTCCGCCGTGCCGGTGAGGTCCTCCTCCGGCGCGGGCTCGGCGTTGGTGTCGGCCGACAGCCAGTCCTCGGTGCCCGTGGACGGCAGGCGGACGGTCAGGTGGCGGGCGCAGTCCGGGCAGGTCAGCTCGTAGCCGCCGAGCTCGACGCCGTCGAACAGCTCGCCCCACTCCGGGGCCTGGCCGAGACCGAGCAGGGCCGCGATCAGGTAGGCCGTGTCGATGTCGGCGCCCGCCGCGGCGAGCTGGGCCCTCGCGTGGTCGCGCAGGGCCTCCAGCACCTCGGGCTGGGACTCCTGCGGGGCGGGCCACGCGGCGGCGCTCAGCCTTCCGGCCAGCACGACGGCGTCGATCGCCTCCGTCGGCTGGAACTCGGCCACCCGCAGCAGGCGTGGCAGGGCCTCGACGCCCGCCGCGGGGTCGGCCGCGCCGTGGTACAGCTCGTCCCACAGGCTCGCCCAGGTCTCCGGGTCGGGGTCGGTCTCCAGCCGCTCCAGCAGCACCGGCACCGCGTCGCTCATCCCGCGTCAGTCCTCTTCCTCGTCGCCCTCCAACCCGGTCAGCGCCGCTGCCAGGGCGAAGCGCTCACCGCACTCGTCGCAGGCAATCGTGCCGAACAGCTCGGCGAGCGTCGCGGCCACCCCCGCTCTTCCGGCCCGCAGCGCCTCGCCGCGCAGCCAGGCCGCGACGCCGTCGAACTCGGTCGCGGGCTCCGGGACGGTGTCCACGCCCTCCCAGCCGTTGCCGGTGCTGGACGGGAAGCGGACGTCCAGGTCGGTCTCGCAGGACGGGCACGCCACGCAGCAGCCGCCCGCGATGACGCCGTCGAACGCGTCCTCGCCCCACTCCGGGGCGCGGCCGAGGCCGAGGAGCGCCTGGAGGGCGACCGCGAAGTCGTCGTCCAAGCCCTCGACCGCGAGCTGGGCGGTGGCGGCGGCGCGCAGGGACTCCAGGGCCCTCGGGTGCTCGTCCTCGACATCGGGCCACTCGGCGGCGCTGATGCGGCCCGCGAGCGCGATGGCCTCCAGCGCCGCGTCGGGGCGCAGCTCGGCGATGCGCGCGAGGTGCGGGAGGGCGGCGACGCTGGCGGAGTAGGTGCTGCCCTGGTGGTAGATCGAGCCCCAGAGCTCCGACCAGGTGTCCGCGTCCGGGTCGGTGGCCAGCTTCTCCAGCATCGGCGGGATGTCGTCGGCCCTGCCGAAGGCGTGCTCCAGGGTCGACCAGTCGGTGTCGTCGGTCACGGGGCACAGCCAAGCACGGGGGTACGACAGAACCGCTGGGGTCAGGGCTTGCGGGCCGCCCAGACGACGCGTTCGGTGCGCACGGTGAGATCCGGCCTGCGCAGCGCGCTGCGCGGGTCGTCGGGGTCGATCAGGCGGTCGAGGACGGCCAGGTCCTCGGGCGCCAGCGCGTCGGCGGCCTGGTGGCGGAGGCCCCGCAGGGCGTTGAGAGCGTAGCGGCCCACGGAGTCCGGGAGGGGTGGGGCGAGGTTGATGGTGACGGTGCGGTGGGCCTCGATCGTGAAGCCCGCCTCGATCAGGTGAGGGGTCCAGTCGGTGCCGCGGTGGTCGGCGTGGCCCTCGTGCCGGGGCGCGGCCGCGTGGCAGCGGTCTTCGAGGCCGGGGCTCTCGGCCGGGGCGCCCGCAGGCAGGAAGCGGGGAAAGTCGGCCAGCTCGACCAGGGCGAACAGGCCGCCGGGGGCGAGCAGGTCGTGGACCAGGCGCAGGACGCGCGCCGGGTCGTCGACGTGGTGCAGGGAGGCGGAGGCCCAGACCAGCTCCGGGACGCCGAGGGGTGGCCACTGCGCGTTGAGGTCTGCCTCGACCGGGTGGACTCGATCGGCGACACCGGCCGTTTCCGCCTTCTCCACGAGGCGGCGCAGGTGGGCGGGTGCGGTGTCGACGGCGGTGACCTGGGCGTCCGGGAAGCGGCGGAGCAGGGCGAGCGCGCCCGCTCCGGTGCCCGCGCCGAGGTCGACGATGGTGGCGGGAGGCGTGGGGACGGGCAGCGAGTCGACGATCGAGGCGATCTGGTCGGCGAGGACCTCGGCGTCCAGGTCCAGGATCTCGATCTGGGTGTTCGCGGCGTCGTGCCCGTGGGCGTGGTCGTGACCGTGGGGGTGGCCGTGCCCGTGGCCTGCGGAGGTGTGCTGGTGAGCGGCGTGCGTCATGGGGGTGACGGTAGGAGCTTCATGCGTCTAGCGCACGATCGATTGCCGATTTGGCAAGGAGGTCGTGCGCCGGGGTGCCGGACGCGCAAGCGCAGTTCACCGGGACGGGTGGTTCACTCCTGGCCGGACTGGTGGCTGCGGCGGGCGTCGCGGTCGAAGATGCCGAGGATGTCGGCCGGTCCGCCGAGCGCGCCGAGAGCGTGCGGGAGCATGGTCGGGAACTCGGCGGCCTGGTTGGTCTCGATGCGGTAGGTGCGGTTGCCGAGCAGCAGGACGGCGGTGCCGGAGAGCACGACCAGCCACTCCCGGCCGGGGTGCGCGCGCAGCCGTGACGGGCTGTCGGGCGGCGGGTCGACCAGGCGCTGGCGGATGACGGACATGCCGGGGTCGGCGCGGAGCGCCCAGCGCAGCGCCTGGTGGGACGGGTCGTGCACCGGGCTGGTCACGACGTCCTCGGCGGCGGTCTCGACCAGCTGGTCGAGCGAGGTGTCGAGGGCCTTGGCGAGCGTGACGAGCTGGTCGAGCGCGAGCCTGCGCTGCCCGTTCTCGATGCGGCTGAGCGTGGAGGGGCTGAGCTTGGCGCGGGTGGCCAGGTCGTCCAGCGACCAGCCCTGGGCCAGGCGCAGGGCGCGGACGCGCTTGCGCACCAGGCTGTCCAGCTCGCCCTCGTCTTGCGTCATGGGCAAAAGTGTATGCGGGTCGAGCACGGGGTGGCGGGGATCGGGACGGCGCTGGGCACGGTCGCGCCGCGCGGGGGCGCTTCCAGGCCGGGGGCTAGCGGGTCGGGGCTAGCGGGTCGGCGTGCGGGGAGCGCGGGACCTGCTCGACTCGTGCTGCCAGACCGCGTGATCCAACTCCCGGGCGCTGTGGCCGGTGCGCTCGCCCAAGGCCACGAGCAGGGCCGTCGCCTCGGTGGCGCCGACCACGCGGTCCAGGTGGCGGGCCAGCCAGCGCAGGACCATGCGGTCGGGCTTCACGCGGTCCTCGGCTCCGGTGAGCATCCACAGGTACGACAGGCGCACGCCAGCGCCGTGGCCGGGCACGAGCTGGAGCTTGGTCTCGACCTGCGCCAACCGGACGGGGTCGGCCAGCAGGGCGGACACGTCGGCGAAGCGGTGCACGCCCTCGGCGGCCAGGGTCTCGGCGTAGCGCAGCGCGGCCTCGGCCTTGCGGACGCCGCCACGCGTGCTGGTGCGGCCCCGGTTGCGCAGGACCAGGCGGGCGAGGTCGTCGGCGCCTGCCGCGCGGCCGATCTCGACCAGGGTCTCGACGGGCCGCTCGCGGTCGGTGCCGACGACCTCGTGCGCGCGGTCGGCGGGGAGCAGCGGGTCGGGCAGGCCGGCGTGGGTGGCGTAGGCCTCGCAGACCCGGACGACGCCCCGGTAGCGCAGGTTGATGGAGAACACGGCGTCCAGCACGCACAGCGGCAGGTGAGTCCACCGCTTGCCGCGCGGCTCGACGGTCAGCCCCGCCGTGGCGGCCTCCAGGACGGAGATCTCGTCGTCCACCATCGCCTCCAGGTCAACGCGCTGGGCGCCGGTGGCGCAGGGCGGGACCAGTAGTACGGGACGCGCGGGTGGCGGCCAACACGACTCGCCGGGCGGGTGGCGGATCGGCTTCGGGGACGGGGCCGGTGGAACGACCGCAGGGCCCGCGCCGGAGCACGGGCCCTGCGGTGACGAGGGGCGAGGAGAGCGGGAGGACTAGAGCATGAGTCCCCTGGGGGACGAGAAGGAAGCCTTCCCATGGCCTCGCTGCCTCGAGCTTAGCGATCGGCTCACTCCGGGAGCAAGCGGTTCAGGTTCTCCCGCGTGATGGTCGCCGCGTTGTCCGGCAAGCCCTCCGGGCGGTCCAGGCCGACGTACAGCGGGGGGACGTCCGACGTGGGCGGTTCGCCGGTCCACGGGAGGACCTGGGACCCCTTGGCGCGCAGCAGGTCCAGCAGGTGGGCGACGGTCAGGTAGCGGCGTTCCACCAGCGACCGCGCGACCTTGCGCGCGATGTCGCCGGTGGTCTCCACGCTGGCGAACGTCCCGGTGCCGCTCAGGTGCAGGTGCGTCCACACCGCCACCCAGCCGTCGCCGTCGCGCACGAACACGGCGGGCACGGCGGTCGGCAGCGGGTCGCGCAGGTCGGAGCGGGTGCGGACGGTGCGCGGGTCGAACGGGGCCCCGGACTGGACGTGGTCGCGCTGCATCCAGCCGAACAGCGCCTCCTCGGCCCGGTCGAAGCTCTCGCCGGAGTAGCGGTGCAGCTGGGGCACCACGCAGTGCGCGTCCAGGCCCGCGAGGGGCAGGTCGATGAACTCGGCGGCGCCCTCCGGGGCGTTCGTCACGTCACCGGAGTAGACCGCGCCGCCTTCACCCCGGTAGTTCGTCCACGACACGTGGCCCCGGTACCCGAAGTCCGCGTCCAGCAGCAGCGCGGACAGGTCGTAGTCGGTGGGCTCCGCGCGCTGCTTCCAGTGCGCGAACAGGCGCAGCACCTCGCCGTCCGCGAGGTCGAGCCTGGTGCGCGAACCCCTGGGCAGCACGGCGAAGCCGTCCTGGGTCGCCTTCCCGGACAGGGGCAGGGCGACGTCCAGGACGTCCGGGTCGAACAGCACCACGGGGTGGTCGGGCAGGCGGCGGGCGATCTCCCCGTCCAGCAGGGCGATCACCTCGGCCAGCAGGGGTTCGGGCAGGGGCGGGCGGGTGTCGGGGGTGAACCAGGCGGTGCGGTTGCGGATGGTGAACAGGCGGGCGGGCGCGGGGGTCGCGCGGGTGGCCAGGTGGTCGCGCAGCGAGCAGAGGACCCGGCCGGACACCTCGCCGATCCGGTCCCGCAGCGCGGAGAGCACCGAGTCCACTTCGGACTCATCCGGGGACGCGAGGCGCAGCAGGCGGTCCAGGGCGCGGGCCAGCGCGCCGGGGGACGACGCGAGGAGCGCCGCCGCGCGTGCCGGGCCCTCGGTGGCCAGCGCGTGTTCGACGCGGGACGCCAGACCGGGCGCGCCGCGCTCGCCGCGTGCCACGGCGAAGACCTCGGCGGCGTGCGGGAGGGCCGGGTGCTCGTGCGGGTGCAGGCGTTCGCCCAGGCGCTTCCACGGTTCGGCGAGCGTGGCGACGTCGGCCAGCTTGGCCGGGTCGGTCGCCACGCGGTCCAGCGCGGTCAGCAGGAGTCGGCGTTCGGGGCGGCGGAACGAGCGGAACCTGGTGGGCCTGGCCAGGGTCACGTCCCCGCCGCTGGCGCGGCAGGCCAGGCGCAGCACGTCCTTCGTGGTGTCCACGTCCGGGGCCAGGCCCGCCGCGAGGCGCGCGGCGTTGAGCACGGCGCGGTTCTCCCGCACCGGGACCCGCTCGGGGTGCGGGCCGTCGAGGTGCGTCTCGGCCAGCTCGGCGAGCAGCTCCAGGTCGCCCGCGGTGAGCGGGGTGGGGCTGCCCGCGAGGTCCAGGTAGAGGGCGGCCAGCTCCTCGGCCTCGGTCAGTCCCAAGTGGACGGTGGTGACGCGGTCCCGCGCGGAGGGGACGAACTCGTCGTGCGCGGCCAGGACGTCCGCGTGGGTGTGCCGCGGGACGCCGTAACCGGGCAGCGCGAGCAGGTTCAGCGGACCGGGCTCGGGCGGGCCCTGGGTGGTGACCAGCTCGGCGAGGCGCTCCAGCCAGAACTCCACGGTGTCCGGGACGCCCTCGGGGAAGTCGCGGAAGTACGGGGTGTGCCGGACGTGGTCGGCGACCAGCTCGCGCAGGGCGCGCACGGCGGTCGCCGCGAGGTCCAGCGCCACGGGGGCGGGGAGCGCGGACAGGTGGGCGAGGAGGTCGCGGGTGGCCTTGAAACCGGCGCTCAGCAGGACCACGTCGAACTGGCGGGCCACCGCGGCGCCAGGGTCCCCGGTGGTCGCCCCGGCGGCGCGCGGGACGCGCAGCGTTCGGCGGATGAGCGCTTCGACCGGCATTCCCGACCCCCTGGAGGTGGCGAGCCCGCAGTTCGCGGGGTGACGTGGCGGATCATCCGCGCCGCGGCGCGCGCCCGTCGGCGCGCCACGCCGGAGCGGCGTGAACCCGTGAGTACCCCTGCCGGGACTCGAACCCGGACCGGACGCGTCCTGAACGCGCTGCCTCTGCCGATTGGGCCACAGGGGTGTGCGCCGACCTCATCCGGGGTTCGAACCCGGCCCTCCCGCGTACAAGGCGGGCGCTCCTCCCAGGAGCCGAAGAGGCGGCGGCGGCGCGGGGTCCCGTGTGGAGCGGGACGTCCGCGTCGCCTCCCCCCGCACCCAGGCGGAGGGGTCTGGCGAAGGCGGCGCGCGTCGGTGGGCGCCGCCGGAAAGCACGGGGAGCGGTCGGCGCGGCGCCACGCCGGACCGGGTGCGCCCGAATTCCACCGGGCGCGGTGAATGCGCCGAACGCTCCCCTGGGCGTTCGACCGGAGAATTGCGCGAGCGGTTCTGCGGTCACCGGGAAACCGCGGAACCACCGATCCCGGGAATTTCGGGAATCAGGTCCGGGAAAGGCGCGGGCGAGCCGGGGGACCTCTCCCCCACCACCCGCCGCGACTCCCCGCGCGTCCGCGCCGTCCGCCACGCCCCGGTGCGCCCAGCGCACCCGGTCGCCGGGGACCAGCCCGGTGACGAGAAGAGCCGCCCTCCCCGTTCTCCCAGGTGGGCGGCTCCCGCACGGCGTGACCAGCGCGTGGTCACGGTGGGGAGCAGACACCGCCCAGGAGCAGGGGCAGCGGCCACGACAGGAGGAGGCGGGGCAGGAGGCCGGTGATCTCGCGGCTCGGCAGTCGCAGGCACCCCAGGATGTCCGCGTCCACCATCACCCGCTTCACCACGACCATGACCCTCCGCCTTTCCGCCGCGCCGACAGGAAGGAGTATGCCCGACCGCGTTCCGGGGGCGCAATGCTTTTTGCGGGCCGGGCGGAAAAAGCCCGGATGCCATCCGGAATGCGCGCGACCTGCCGTCGGCGCGCGGACGAGGGGCCCACCGCCCGCGCGCCCCTATGATCGCCCAATGGCCACCATCGCCGACGTCGCCCGAGCCGCCGGGGTCTCGCCGAGCACCGTGTCGTACGTGCTGTCGGGCAAGCGGACCATCTCGGAGGGCACGCGGTTGCGGGTCGAGCGCAGCATCCGCGAGCTGGGGTACCACCCCAACGCGGGCGCGCGGGCGCTGGCGAGCAGCCGGACCAGCGTGCTCGCGCTGGTCGCGCCGCTGCGCAAGGACCTGAACGTCCCGGTGGTGATGCAGTTCGTCGGCGGCGCGCTGGAGCGGGCCCGCGCGCACAGGCACGACCTGCTGCTGCTCACCGAGGACGAGGGCGCGGACGGGCTGCGGCGGGTGGCCAGCTCCGCGCTGGCCGACGCGATCATCGTGATGGACGTGGAGGCCAGCGAGCCGAGGGTGCCGGTGCTGCGGGCGCTGCCGCTGCCCTCGGTGCTGATCGGGGTCCCGGACGACGCGTCCGGGCTCACCTGCGTGGACCTGGACTTCGGCGCGGCGGGCGCGTTGTGCGTGGAGCGGCTGGCGGACCTGGGGCACCGGGAGGTCGCGCTGATCGGGCCAGCGCCGTCGGTGTACGAGCGCGGGACCAGCTACGCCAAGCGGTTCCTGGCCGGGTTCACCGGCGCTGCGCGGGTGCGGGGCGTGCGGGCGACGGCGCTGCGGTGCCCGCCGAACTACGACGGGGTGCGCGAGTGCCTCGACGCGACGCCGGACTCGGCGACGGCGCTGGTGGTGCACAACGAGGCGGTGCTGGGGGCGGTGCTGGCCGAGCTGGCGCGACGGGGGCGGCAGGTGCCGGGGGACGTGTCGGTGCTGGCGGTGTGCCCGCGCGACATGGCCGAGACGCAGGTCGTGCCGATCAGCTCGGTCGACCTGCCCGGCGCGGAGCTGGGGGCGCTGGCGGTGGACCTGGCGCTGGGGGCCTCGCGGTCCGGGGTGCGGTTGGTGGAACCGGTGCTGACCGAGCGGGCTACCACGGCGCGCGTTCGGGGGTAGTCGGCGCGGGTGCGGGGCGCGGGCGCGGTGGAATGCCGGATTTCGCTTGCGCGCGAACGGTTCGCGGCGCGACCCTCGCGGGCGGGGAACCGCGTCGGGGGATCGATTCCGCGTTCGTCGTACTCGGGGGGCAGACCGTGCCGCGTATGCGCATCCACTTCACCAACGCCGACCTGGTCAGGACACGCCTGAAGCTGGAGCGCGACCTCATGTGGGAGGTCGTGAGCAGCGTGCAGGTGTTGCAGCACGGGGAGGGGCGGGTGTTCTTCGACCCGTGGCGGCGGGTGGTGCGGGAGCGGATCGGCCGTGATCCGGGGTTGCGGGCGGCGGTGCGGGCGCTGGTCGCGGTGGCGCCGCACGCGGCGTACTTCCCGGACTTCCTGACGCCCGCCCAGGAGCGGGCGGGGATCGGGGCCGGGGTGGAGGCGGTGCTGGCCACGCCGGTGGAGCGGGTGCGGGCCGAGGTGGCGTCGATCCGGGTGGGCGGGGCCGGGGCGGCGCGGTGGTTGGGCGGGCTGACCGAGGGGCGGGCCGAGGCGTACCGGCACCTGGAGCGGTCGCTGCGGGTGTTCCACGACGTGCTGCTGACGCCGCTGCTCCCCGCGGTGGACAGCGCCCTGCGGGCCGAGTGCGTGGCGGGGAGCCACCACTACCTGCGGGGCGGGCCGGAGGGGTTGCTGCGGTGGTTGCCGGGGGCCAGCTGGGAGCCGCCGGTGCTGGTGGTGGACTACCCGGTGGACCGGGAGCTGCGGCTGGGCGGGCGGGGGCTGCTGCTGATCCCGTCGTACTTCTGCGTCTTCCACCCGGTGGCGCTGGCCGATCCGGAGCTGCCGCCGGTGCTGGTGTTCCCGGTGCGGAACTCCTCGCGGCTGCTGGGGGTGGAGCGCGGGGGCGGGGACCACGTGTCGTCGTTGCTGGGGCCGACGCGGGCGGCGGTGCTGCGGGCCGCGGTGAGCGGGCCGACGACGGGCGGGTTGGCGCGGCGGTTGGGGGTCTCGCCCGCGACGGTCAGCCACCACACGGGGGTGCTGCGGGACGCGGGGCTGGTGTCGACCGAGCGGTGCGGGAACTCGTCGGTGCACCGGGTGACGCCGCTGGGGATGGCGGTGCTGGCCTGAGGGCGGCGCTGGCCTGAGATCGGCGCTGGCCCGGAGGTGGCGCCGGCCTGAGGGGTGATGCGCGGCTCCCCGTCCCGGCGCGCGCGACACGCGCCGGGACGGGGAAGGCCTCACCAGCTCACGCTT
Source organism: Actinosynnema mirum DSM 43827 (assembly GCF_000023245.1). GTDB lineage: Bacteria > Actinomycetota > Actinomycetes > Mycobacteriales > Pseudonocardiaceae > Actinosynnema > Actinosynnema mirum. The sequence goes on along the minus strand of NC_013093.1, from coordinate 3,454,077 downwards.
CCCGCTTCCGCGACGCCGTTCTCCGCGTCGACCGACCGCCCGCCGGGCAGCACCAGCCGCCAGTGCGCGGGCGGGTTCCGGGCGGTCGCGCGGACGGTGTCGCCGTCGCGGTGGACGGTGAAGCGCGACTCGCCCACGCGGACCTCGGTGGCGCTGCCGTCGGCGAGCTCGTGGCAGTGCAGGGAGACGCCCTCGGCGTGGTCGTAGTCCGGGCGGTCGTCCACCGCGCCGACCGGGACCACCGCGCCGGGGCGCACCAGGAGCGGGATCGAGAGGTGGTCGTGGGTCTGCCGGTGCCAGCGGGGGCCGGTCAGGCGCTCACCGGTCAGGTGGCTGGTCCAGACGCCCTCCGGGACGTAGAACTCCACCTCGCCGGTCGGGGTGAAGACCGGGGCCACCAGCAGGTCGTCGCCGAGCATGTACTGGCGGTCCAGGTGGGCGCAGGCCGGGTCGTGCGGGAACTCCAGCGCCATGGCCCGCATCACCGGCACGCCGTGCTCGGCCGCCTGCCTCGCCGCGTTCTTCAGGTACGGCATGAGGCCCAGCTTGAGCTTGGTGAAGCGGCGCAGGACGTCCACCGCCTCCTCGTCGAACGCCCACGGGACGCGGTACGAGGAGCTGCCGTGCAGCCTGCTGTGCGAGGACAGCAGGCCGAAGGCCGTCCAGCGCTTGAACAGGTCCGGGTCCGGGGTTCCCTCGAAGCCGCCGATGTCATGGCTCCAGAAGCCGAACCCGGTGAGCCCCAGGGAGAGGCCGCCGCGCAGGCTCTCCGCCATGGCCGCGTAGCTGGACTCGCTGTCGCCGCCCCAGTGCACCGGGAACTGCTGGGTCCCGGCGGTGGCGGAGCGGGCGAAGACCACGGCCTCGTTCTCGCCCTTGCGGCGCAGCAGGAGGTCGAAGACGGTCTTGTTGTACAGGTGGGTGTAGAGGTTGTGCATCCGCTCCGGGTCGGAGCCGTCGTGGTAGACGACGTCGGTGGGGACGCGCTCGCCGAAGTCGGTCTTGAAGCAGTCGACGCCCTGGTCCAGCAGGCGCTCCAGCTTCCCGGCGTACCAGTCGCGGGCCTCGGGGTTGGTGAAGTCCACCAGGGCCATGCCGGGCTGCCACAGGTCCCACTGCCACACCTCGCCGGTGGGGCGGCGCAGCAGGTAGCCGGCCTTCCTCCCCTCCTCGAACAGCGGGGAGCGCTGGGCGATGTACGGGTTGATCCACACCGAGATGCTCAGGCCGCGCTCCTTGAGGCGGGCCAGCATCCCCTCGGGGTCCGGGAAGACCTCCGGGTCCCACTCGAAGTCGCACCAGTGCAGGCCGCGCATCCAGAAGCAGTCGAAGTGGAAGACGCTCAGCGGCAGGTCGCGCTCGGCCATGCCGTCGATGAAGCCGGTGACGGTCTTCTCGTCGTAGGAGGTGGTGAAGGAGGTGGACAGCCACAGGCCGAACGACCAGTCCGGGGGCAGCGCGGGGCGGCCGGTGAGGGCGGTGTACTTGCGCAGCACCTCCTTCGGCGTGGGGCCGTGGATGACCAGGTAGTCCAGCCGCTGGCCGGGGACGCTGAAGCCGACCCTGGACACGGCCTCGGAGCCGACCTCGAAGGAGACCTTGCCGGGGTGGTCGACGAACACGCCGTACCCGGCGCTGGTCAGGTAGAACGGGGCGTTCTTGTACGCCTGCTCGCTGCTGGTGCCGCCGTCGGCGTTCCAGATGTCGACGACCTGGCCGTTGCGGGTGAGCGGGCCGAAGCGCTCGCCCATGCCGTAGACGACCTCGCCGACGCCGAGCGCGAGCTGCTCGCGGACGTGGTGCTCGCCGTCCAGGGTCATGAAGCCCATGGCCTTGGCGTCGCTGGAGGTCAGGGTGCGGCCGTCGGCGGTGAACTCCAGGCGCCAGTCCTCGCCGCGGTGGACCCGCGCGGTGAGGGAGCCCGAGGTGAGGGTGGCGAACTGCTCGTCCACCTCGACCTTCGGCCGGTGACCGTCCTCGGTGGACAGCTCGAAGCCGACCTCGTCGTGGCCGCCGGAGAAGTGGGTGACCGACACCCGCACCACGTCCGGCATCGGGGAGGACAGGCCGATCGTGGCGACCGGGCCCTTGAGCAGGTCGCCCCGGTGCCGGACGCGGTGGGTGGGCGCGTGCGCGGTCAGGGTCCCGTCGCCGGGCTCCACGTCGTGCACGTGCTGGGGGAAGTGGGCGGTGACGCCCGGTCGGAGAAGCCAGTACCCGTCGGTGAACTTCACTTGATCGCCCCTGCCGTGATGCCGCGCGCCAGTGCGCGTTGGAAGAGTAGGAAGAAGGCGATGGCCGGGACGACGCCGAGCAGCGCCGAGGCGCTGGAGGCGGTGGCGTCCATCATCTGCTGGCCCTGGAGCACGCCCAGGGAGACGGGGACCGTCTGGTTCCCGTTGGAGATCAGCAGGACCATCGGGAGGAAGAACTCGTTCCAGGTCCAGATGAAGAAGAACACGAAGAGCACGCCCAGGGTGGGCCTGCTGACCGGGACGACCACGCGCAGCAGGGTCTGCCACTTGCCCGCGCCGTCGACGACGGCGGCGTCGAGCAGCTCGCGCGGGAAACCGCTGAAGGTGGAGGCCAGCAGGTAGGTGCCGAAGGCGGACTGGATGGCGGTGAACACGATGATGACGCTGAGCCTGGTGTCGTACAGGCCGGTCTCGTTGGCCAGGAAGTACAGCGGGTAGGCCAGCGCCTCCTGCGGGAGGGTGTTGGCGGCCAGGAACAGCACCAGCACCCAGGTGCGGCCCTTGATCCGGCCGATGCCGAGCGCGTAGGCGTTGAGCACGGCCAGCACCACGGCGAGCACGGCGACGGAGGAGCTGATCAGCAGGCTGTTGAGCAGCTTCTCGCCGTAGTCGACGCGCTCCCACACGGCGGTGATGCCGTCGAGCGAGACGCGGTCGGGCAGGCTGATCGGGCCGTCGGTGCTGTACTGCTCGGGGGACTTGAACCCGTTGACCAGCACCACGCCGAACGGGGCGAGCACCACCAGCGCGAGCGCGACGAAGGACCAGAGGACGGCGTGGCGGCGCATCAGCCGTCCTCCCCCTTGTTCTGGGCGCGCAGGAACAGCGCGGTGAGCACGACGATCAGCAGGGTGAGGACGGTGGCGATGGCGGAGCCGTAGCCGACCTTGGCCTTCTCGAAGAAGTTCTGGAACGAGTAGTAGGCCGGGACGTTCGTCGCGCCGCCGGGGCCGCCCCTGGTGAGCACGTACACCGGGGCGAACACCTTGAGCGAGGCGATGGTGCAGGTCAGCAGGACCACGAACACCTCGGGGCGCAGCTGCGGCACGGTGACGTGCCGGAAGCGGCCCCACCACGAGGCGCCGTCGAGCTGGGCGGCCTCGTGCAGCGACGGGTCGACGCGGCCCATGCCCGCCATGAACACCACGACGGGGTAGCCGATCTGCACCCACAGCAGCACGGCCATGACCGACCACAGGGCGAGGTCGGGGTCGCCGAGCCAGTTGCGCGCCAACGACTCCGCGCCGAGCGCGCCGAGCAGCTCGTTGACGGCGCCGCCCTGCGGGGCCAGCAGCCAGCCCCAGACGATGCCCGCGACGGCGATCGGCAGGACCTGCGGCAGGTAGACGCAGGCGCGCAGGATCGCGGCGGGGCGCGGTCCGAAGTTGCGGCCGACGTGGTCGTGCAGGCCCGCCGCGATCATCAGGCCGAGCGCGGTGGGCACGATCGCCATGGCGACGACGAGGGCGGCGTTGTTGCGGAACGACTGCCAGAAGGTGCTGTCGCCCAGCAGCTTCCCGTAGTTGTCCAGGCCGATCCAGGTGGGGTCGCCGACGCCGGACCACGAGGTGAAGCTGGTGCCGATGTTCATGCCGAACGGCACCAGGATCACGGCGAGCAGCAGGAGCGCGCCGGGGACGAGGAACAGCGGGTAGGTCCCGCCGCTCCCCCTCCTCCGCCGCACGCGGGGTGCGGCGGACGTCATTTGCCGATGTCCGCGAGGTTCTCCCGGTACGGGCCGACCAGCTCGTCGAGGGCCTGGTCCGGGGTGGCGCCGCCGGTCATGAGCTTCTGCACGGCGGAGACGTGCACGTCGTAGAAGCCGGGGGCGGGCCAGTCGGGGTAGAAGCCGAACCCGTCCGCCGCCGCCACCGCGGCGAAGTCCTCGTTGAGGCGCTGGGTCTGCGGGTCCGCGGCCTGCCCGTCGCTCGCGGCGAGCGCGACGCCGCCGGAGTCGCGCAGGACGTCCTGGATCTCCTGGGAGAGCGTGATGTCGATGAACTCCTTGGCGATGTCCTGCTTCTCGGAGCCCTTGGGCACCACCCACAGGTTGCCGCTGCCGCCGGAGGTCATCTTGCCGGGCCACGCGGTGGTGCCCCACTGGAAGTCCTTGATGGTGGCCTTGACGCGGCCGAACCACCAGCTGCCGGTGATCATGACGGGCTGCTTGCCCTGCATGAACGACAGGCCCATGTCCTCGGCCTTCAGGCCCGCGTCGTCCTTGTCGACGTAGCCCTTGGCGACCCAGTCGGCGAAGGTGGTGGCGCCCTTGGTCCACGCCTCGTCGTGGAAGTCCACGTCGCCGGTGTAGCGCTGGTAGCGGTCGACCCAGTCGCGGTCGGCCTCGGTGAGGGCGAGCTGGTAGAGCACCTGGTGCGCCGGGTACTCGCCGCCGCCGGTGGCCAGCGGGGTGATGCCCGCGGACTTGAACTTGTCCATGGCGGCGGTGAGCTGGTCCAGCGTGGTCGGCGGTTGCAGGCCCTGCTGGTCGAACATGTCCTTGTTGTAGTAGACGAGGACGTACTCGGCGTAGTTGGGCACGCCGTACCACTTGTCGCCACCCATGACGCCGGACTCGTCGTAGCGGGCGGCGGTGTCGACGGCGCCGACCTTGGCGTCCCAGCCCTTGGCCTTGACCTCGTCGGTCAGGTCGACCAGCAGGCCCTGCTTGGCGAGCAGGCCGGTGCTGGCGTTGCCCTTGTTGTACTCCAGGACGTCCGGGGCCTCGTTGGAGCCGAGGACCATGGACGCGGTCTTGCGGATCTGCTCGAAGCCCTTCTCCTCCACCACGACGTTCAGGTCGGGGTGGCGCTGCTTGAGCTGGTCGACGGCCTTGTTCCAGGCGATGGCCATCGCGCTGTCCGGCGACTCGTAGTGCCAGATCCTGAAGGTCTTGTCGTCGTCTCCCGCGCTGCCCCCGCACCCGGCGGCGGCGAGCGAGGCGGCCAGGACGACGGCCGTGAGGCGCTTGGACGTCACTGTTCCTCCACGGTGAGGGTGTGCGGAACCCACCGCTCCCCTGCGTCGGGGCGCGGTGGCGGGACGGTGCTCGCGGAGTGGGGCTGGGGTGCCCGTGGTCCGGTCGACCGCATTGTCGAAGCGCTTCGACTGCGCAGCGTAGACGGGTGATCATGCGCTGCACAACAGGGTGGAGGGGCCGTTTTGGAACCGCTCCCGGGGTGGGACGGGTGCGAGGGTGGGGCGGTGGGCGAGGTGGAGCGGACGCCGGACGGGCGATACGTGGTGGTCAACGGGCGGCGGTGGCGCGCGGAGGACCCCGGCCTGCCGGAGGAGGTGGCGGGGCGGTTGCGGCGGGCGCTGATGGCCGCGCGGCGGGAGGTGGGGGCGGCGCTGCGGGCGGGGGACGCGGAGCGTGAGCGGGCGGCGCGGGCGCGGGTGGGGGTGGCGAAGCGGGCGCTGGGCGAGCGGGGGACGCCGTGGTGGGAGCAGAGCGAGGCGGAGCGGCGGGAGCGGTGGGAGGCGGGGGTGGCGGAGCTGGGGGTGTGACGGGGCGCTTCCGGTGATCGGGCGGGACCGGAACGGCCTTGGGGCTGCGCACGCTGACGGTGATCAAGCAGTCGTCACGGTCGTGAAGGGCGTCGCCTCCCCGCGCTGCTCTCCGACGAGGCCGCACGGGTCGGGACCCGTCGCGCGGCGCTCGCGGGTGACGTGCTGCCGCCGGCCCCGTTGCGGCCGGGTGACGTCCGGGGCGACGCGCTCCGGTAGCGGCTCAGGCCGCGAGGGCCCGTGCTCGGTGTTCGACCGAGCACGCGCCCTCGTGGCGCTGAAGAGGCCGTCGCGTGGGCGCCGTCCCGCGTCAGCCCCGCCCGTGCGGCGTCTTCTCCCCCGCCTCCACCGCGAACGGCAGGGTGTTGCCCTCCGGTGGCAGCGGGCAGGTGGCGTAGTCGGTGAACGCGCACGGCAGGTTGGTCGCGCGGTTGAAGTCCAGGATCACCCTCCCCGCCTCGTCCGGTTCCGCGATCTCCAGGGACCGGTTCGCCGCGTATGTCGTCACGCCGCTCGTGGCGTCCGTGAACAGCACGTTCAGCCCGCGCCGCTTGCCGTTGAACGCGGTCAGCGCGTGCTCCTGCCCGCCAAAGGAGAACCGGACCACGCCGGGCGCGGTGTAGACGTGGCTCAGGCCCTCCACGACCGCGCCCACCGTCGTCGGCCTCGGTTCCGGGAACGGCTCGTAGACGCCCTCGATGCGCCAGTCCGGGTCCGGCGGGTAGCTCGGCACGCCGTCGAACTCCAGCAGCGCCGCCGCCTTCGGGTCGTGCACGCGGATCAGATAACCGCCCCGCCGCGCCACCTCCACCTCGACGTCGCCGATCGCGATCCGCGCGCCCGCCCCGCTGTCGACCAGCTCGAACCTGCTCTGCCCCAGCACCGGGAACCCGCTCTGCGAGGCCTGCGCCCCCTGCGGGTCGAAGTAGGCCGCGTCCTCGTCCTGCCACCACACGCCCGGCAGCCCGGCGTAGCCGCGCGGCCGGTCGTCCAGCCAGTCCAGCGACACCAGCGCGAGCCAGCCGAGCGGCGCGGCCAGGGTCCGCTCGCGCTCGTCCTTCCAGCGCCGCCACTGCTCGATGAAACCCTCGCCCACGGAAAGCACCCCTCGTCGTCGCTCGACCCCGTCCCCGGTGACAGCGGTCGGACGCGGGTCATTGTTCCCGCTCCCACGGGATGGAACGTCAGGACGTCGCCGCCACCAGCCGCGCGAGCCTGCGGGCGCTCTCCGAGTCCGGCTCGGCGGTGTGGAACACCACGCGCAGGTCGTTCTCCGGCGACACCAGCACGTCGCACTCCAGCTCCAGCTCCCCCACCTCGGGGTGCGCGATGACCTCGCGGTGCGCGATGAACGGGCTGGGCTGGGGGTTCGACCACAGCTCGGCGAACGCCGGGCTCGCGCCGCGCAGGTCGGCGACGAGCCTGCGCAGCGAGGAGTCCTGCGGGTAGCGGGCGGCGGCGGCGCGCAGGTCGGCGGCCACGGCGCGCTCGTAGGGCAGGCGCTCCCACTCGTGCTTCACGGCGGGCGCGTCGCCCTGCGCGAACAGCGCCCAGGCCAGGTTCCCGTCCCGGCCGACCGGCGGGTCGCCGAGCAGCGCGGCCCTGGGAGCGTTGTGCGTCAACGGGTTCCACGCCGCGTCGTACACGCCGACCGGCAAGTCGGCCATGCGCCGCAGCAGTCTGCGCACGCTCTCCGAGATCCGGCCGGGCACCACGCCGGACGACGGCGGCGGCTGCCCCGCGACGCGGTGGAAGTGGTCCAGCTCCACGCCGACCAGCCGCAGCGCCCGCCCGAGCGCGGCGACCACCTGCGGGGAGGGGTTGCGCGAGCGCCCCTGCTCCAGGCGCACCACGTAGTCCACCGACAGCCCCGCGTAGGCGGCGAGCTCCTCCCGGCGCAGACCGGGGACCTTGCGCTCCTCCGGTTCGCGCGAGCCCAGCTCGCCCGGCGTGACGCGGTCCCGCAGCTGCCGCAGCAAAGCCCCGAACTCCGTCGTCATGGTCACGAGTATCCACCCGGACGGGGCCGGCTGTGCGGTACGCGAGCACCGCTCACCCGACCCCGTCCGGGACCCCGCCCCGCCCAGGGCGCGACGGGGGAGGAATTGTCCGCTGTGGACGGTCGGTCAGCGCACGCGCCTGATGCCCGTGATCAGGAACGCCGAGAACACCGCGAGCCCGGCGGAGACGAGGAACAGGCCGCTGTAGCCGATGCCGGAGGCGAGGGCGAGCCCGGCGACGCCGGGGGCGAGGAACTGCGGCGCGGTGTTGGCCACGTTCAGGATGCCCATGTCCTTGCCGTGGTTGGCGTCGCTGGGCAGCACGTCGCTGAGCAGCGCCTGGTCGACCGCGATGTAGATGCCGTACGCGAAGCCGCCGAGCGCGATGAAGGTCAGGAACATGCCGCGCGTGGGCACCAGCGCCAGCGGGACGAACGCGCCCGCGATGATCAGCGAGGCCAGGATGATCAGCGGCTTGCGCCTGCCGATGCGGTCGGAGAGCGGGCCGGAGATCAGCGTGCCGATCCCGGAGGCCACTGCCATGATCACACCCGCGAGCGCGACGGTGCCCGCCACGCCCGCCGCGTCGAGCTTGATGTAGTCCTGCAGGATGAACAGCTGGTAGAGGGTGGCGGAGAAGTAGGCCAGCAGCAGGGTGAGCCTGCCGAACAGGGCGAGCAGGTAGTCGCGGTCGGCCGGGACCTTGAAGGTGCGGGCCAGCTCGACCAGGGAGAACGCCTCGCGCGGCTCGTCGAGGTTGGGGCGGTCCTTGGCGAAGACGGCGAAGACCAGCGCGGTGACCGCGATCGCCCACGGCATGATCGCCATGCCGGTGCGGATCTCGTCCAGGAACGCCGCGCCGATGACCGCGCCCGCGCTCTGCGCGAGCAGCATCCCGAGGCCGATGACCGCCGACGCCAGGCCGCGGCGCTCGGTGGGCACCCGGTCGGGCAGCACGGCGTAGAGCGGGGCGAGCAGGGCGTTCAGGCCGATCTGGTAGCCGATGTACAGCACGATCAGCAGCCCGAACGAGCTGGTGGTGGACATCGCGCTCAGGGACGCGGCGGAGACCAGGCCGCCCACCGCGATCCAGCCGTTGCGCTTGCCGAACCGGGAGCGGGTGCGGTCGGACAGCGAGCCGAACAGGATGTTCGCGACCAGACCGGCCGCCGCGCCGACGGCGGTGAGCACGCCGTAGAGGGCGACCTTGGCCTCGGGGTCGACCTGCTCCATGAGCGCGGGGATGAGCGTGGTGGAGACGCCGAGGGCGACCACCCAGCCGAAGTGCGCCTGGAAGAGCAGGGGGCCGAGCTTGCCGAGACGCGCGGGGACCGGGGGTCCGGACGGCTCCGACGCGGAGGGCGACGGTGTGCCTGCGGTGGTCTGGGACATGTGTCTCCTCGCGTCTTTGCAAGGCCAGGTGGTGCGGATACGGCACGCTAACACCAAATACTGACCATGTGTAAGGTTTTGCCGCCACCGAAAACCTCACACGCCTCAGGTTTCCGGTGGTCGGTGTTCCAGCGGTGTTCGACGGCGACGACTGCGAGGTCCCCCATGGGTTCCACCGACCCCTCCCCTGACTTCACCGACCTCAACGGCAACGGCGTGCTCGACCCGTACGAGGACCCAGGGCTCACCCCCGAGGAGCGGGCCGACGACCTGCTCGGGCGGCTGAGCCTCGCCGAGAAGGTCGGCCTGATGTTCCACACCGTCATCGAGCCCGGCCCCGGCGGCGAGCTGCTCGACACCCCCGGCCGGATCAGCAAGAGCCCCACCCGCGAGGTCGTGGGCGTGAAGCACCTCACGCACTTCAACGTGCACGCCCTCGGCACCGCCCGCGAGGCCGCGCGGTGGAACAACGCGATCCAGCGGCTGGCCCGCACCACCCCGCACGGCGTCCCGGTGACCATCAGCACCGACCCCCGGCACGCGTTCACCGAGAACTCGGGCGTGTCGTTCACGGCGGGCGCGTTCTCCCAGTGGCCGGAGTCACTGGGCCTGGCAGCGCTGGGCGACCCCGAGGCGGTGCGCCGGTTCGCCGACATCGCCCGCCGCGAGTACCTGGCCGTGGGCATCCGGGCCGCGCTGCACCCGCAGGTCGACCTGGCCACCGAGCCGCGCTGGGGCAGGCAGGCGCAGACGTTCGGCAGCTCGGCCGAGCGCGCCGCCCGCTACGTCGCCGCCTACCTGGACGGGTTCCAGGGCGCGGAGCTGGGACCGGGCAGCGTGGCGTGCACCACCAAGCACTTCCCCGGCGGCGGCCCGCAGAAGGACGGCGAGGACGCGCACTTCCCGTACGGGCGCGAGCAGGTCTACCCCGGCGGGCGGTTCGAGGAGCACCTGGCGCCGTTCCGGGCGGCGATCGCGCGCGGGACGGCGGCGATCATGCCCTACTACGGGATGCCGGTCGGGCTGGAGCTCGGCGGCGAGCCGGTGGAGGAGGTCGGGTTCGGCTACAACAGGCGGATCGTCACCGGTCTGCTGCGCGACGAGCTCGGGTACGACGGGGTCGTGGTGACCGACTGGGAGCTGGTCAACGACAACGTCGTGGGCGATCGGGTGCTGCCCGCGCGGGCGTGGGGCGTGGAGCACCTGGACCCGCGCGGGCGGATGCTGAAGGTGCTGGAGGCCGGGTGCGACCAGTTCGGCGGCGAGGAGTGCGTGGACCTGCTGCTGGACCTGGTGCGGTCCGGGGAGGTCGGCGAGGCGCGGATCGACGTGTCCGCGCGCAGGCTGCTGCTGGTCAAGTTCCGACTGGGTCTGTTCGACGACCCGTTCGTCGACGAGGACGCGGCCGAGGAGGTCGTCGGGGCGGCGGAGTTCGTGCGCGCGGGCCGTGAGGCGCAGTCCCGGTCGGTGACCGTGCTGGAGAACCGGGGCGGCCTGCTGCCGCTCACCGGACGGCGCCGGGTGTACGCGGAGGGCCTGACCGCGGAGGCGGCGGCCAGGCTGGGCGAGGTCGTGCCCGATCCGGCGTCGGCGGACCTGGCCGTGGTGCGCCTGAACGCCCCCTACGAGCACCGCGACGACCTGTTCCTGGAGGCCTGGTTCCACCAGGGCTCCCTGGACTTCCCACCCGGCCTGGTCTCCCGCCTGGCCCGCGTCGCCGCCGCCGCACCGCTGGTGCTCGACGTGACCCTGGACCGCCCCGCCGTGCTCACCCCGCTGGCCGAGCTGGCGAGCGCGCTGGTCGTGGACTACGGCACGTCCGACGAGGCCCTGGTGGACGCCCTGACCGGCGTGACGCCCCCGGAGGGCAGGCTGCCGTTCGAAATCCCCCGCTCGATGGCGGCCGTGCGGGCGTCCCGCGAGGACGTGCCGGACGACACCGCGAACCCGCTGTACCCGGCCGGTCACGGGCTGGGAGGTAGCCTGCCGGCATGACGCAGGAGACCGCCGGGACCAGGCGCGGCCCCTACCGCAAGGGCGTGGAGCGCAGGCGGAGGATCGTGGAGACGGCGGTGGAGGTGTTCGCCGCCAAGGGGTACACCAGCGGGTCGATGCGCGAGATCGCCACGCGGGTCGGCCTCACCCAGGCCGGGCTGCTGCACCACTTCGCCGACAAGGAGGAGCTGCTCACCGAGGTCCTGAACGCGCGGGACGGCTCGGTGGACGCGGCGCTGGCCGAGCGGGAGGCGACCACGCTGCGGGAGGCGCTCGCCGGGATAGCCGAGCACAACCGGCGCGAGCAGGGCCTGACCTCCGTGTTCACGATCCTGTCCGCGGAGGCGACGAACGAGGACCACCCCGCGCACGGGTACTTCACGCGGCGGTACCGGGAGCAGCACGCGGCGTCGGTGGCGGCGGTGCGTGCGGAGCAGGCGGCAGGACGGATGCGCGCGGACGTGCCGCCGGAGGTGCTGGCGTCGCTGCTGATCGCGGCGCTGGACGGCTTGCAGCTGCAGCAGTCCTACCTGCCGGAGATCGACCCGACCGAGGTGCTGGAAGCGCTGTTCACCGAGCGGGACTAACCGAAAGCCGCCGCACTCGCGAGCTCACCGCTTCGCGGGCTGCGGGGCGAGCGCAGCGAGCCCACGCAGCCCCCATCCCGCGTCCCTCGTCTCCGCTTGGCCTGGCGCAGCCCGAGCACGCTCGTCAAGATGCCGCCGCACCGCCACGGCAGACCACCCGAGCCGTACGGCGTCTTGACGAGTGTGCTTGCCTGAAAGGAGGCCACACGGGGACGAGGGACCCGGACCACCGCAGTGGTAAACGCACCACCAGCGGAACAGTCACCGGCCGGCAGAGCCCGTCCCCCTCGTTTTTGGAGGCCTGCCCCGCCGGCGAGGCGCTCCCTCGCCCCCGCCCCAGAACGCACGCCCGCCGCACTCCGAACAGCCGCACTACGATCGGCCGGGTGGCTACCCCAGACTTCATCCTGGCCCTGCGCGAGAAGATCGGCACCGCCCCGCTCTGGCTCACCGGCGTGACCGCCGTCGTGCTGCGCGGTGACGACGAGGTGCTGATGGTGCAGCGCGCCGACTCCGGCCAGTGGACCCCGGTCACCGGCATCATCGACCCCGGCGAGGAGCCCGCCGACGCCGCCGTGCGCGAGGTCCTGGAGGAGTCCGGGATCGTCGCCGTCGCCGAGCGGCTGGTCAAGGCGCACGTCCTCCCCCCTCAGCAGTACGACAACGGCGACCGGGTGCAGTACCTCGACCTGGTGTTCCGCCTGCGCTGGGTCTCCGGGGACCCGCACCCCGCCGACGGCGAGAACACCCAGGCCCGCTGGTTCCGCCTGGACGAGCTGCCCGAGCTCCGACCGACCATGGTCGACCGGATCGCCGCCGCGCGCTCCCACGACGAGCGCGCCCGCTTCACCGAGGGCGGCGTCGCGCGGCCCTGACGGTCCCCCGCCCGGCCAAGTCGTTATCCGCCCTTGTCCGGCGGCGTGCAACCCCCGAACCCCTATGCGCGGTAGCAGGGAGTGAGGAGCGCGCAAGCAGGAGCGGGGTGCCCGGTGACGCTGGACGAGCAGGAACGCGGACCGACGTGGGAGGCGGACGACGAGGGGAACGCGGAGGGTCACGACCAACGACCAGTTGAGTCCACTTCGGACGATCGACTCGCCCGGAAGGCCAACTCCCGCGCCCGCTTGACCCTCCCCCTGCTCGCCGCGCTGGCCGCCCTGCTGCTACCGGCCGGGGTCATGCTGACCACCCAGCTGCTGACCGGGAACACCGTGGTCCGCGTGACCTGCGAACCCGAGGACGGCGCCGCCGTGTGGGCCTCGCTCCCGAAGGGCCCCGGCGGCGTGCGGGCGCGGGCGGTGCGGACCTGCGACGGCGTGTTCACCTCCGACCCCACCCCCACCGTGTGCGTGGACGGCGACCGGGCCGTGGTGCGGTCGTGGCGGTCGGCCCCGTGCGAGGCGCTGGGGCTGCCCCCGGCCCCGTGACCCCGCCCTTCCGACCGCCGGTGGCGTGCGCGCGGGGGTGCGGCATGATGGCCGGATGCGCCACCACGACCTCGTCCCGGTCCTGTGACCGGGGGTTATCTCAAAGGCCGGATCCGCCGGGAGGACATCATCACGGCGGCCATGGAGCTGTACGGCGAGGTCGGCTACCACGGCGCCTCGCTGCGCGAGACAGCGAAGCGGGTGGGCATCTCGCACGCGGGGCTGATCTACCACTTCCCCACCAAGGAGTCGCTGCTCGCCGCCGTCCTGGAGCGCAGGGACGCCGAGGACGTCGAGCGCGAGCAGCTCACCTCCGGCCCGCCCGGCGCGCGGGTGCTGCGCCAGTACCTCGCGCTGACCGCGCACAACGCCGCGCACCCCGGCATCGTCGACCTGTACTCGCGCCTCGCGGCGGAGGCGACCAGCCCGGACCACCCGGCGCACGAGTACTTCGTCCAGCACTACCGGGGCGCGCGCGAGGGCGTCCTGGAGTCGTTCGAGGTGCTGGCCGCGTCCGGCGGTCTGCGGGACGGGGTGGAGCCCAAGAGCGCCGCGCTGGTGTTCATCGCGCTGATGGACGGCCTGCAGGTGCAGTGGCTCACCTCGCCGGAGGACGTCGACCTGGTCGGCGTGCTGCGCGCCCACCTGCGCACGGTCCTGGCCGACCCGCTCGACCTCGACTGACGCGCGGAACCCGGTGGTGCGCCCGAGAGCGCCCCACCGGGTTCCGAGGGCCGACCTCAGAGGACCGACCTCAGAGGGTCGCCGCGAACGGGTCCCAGTCCTCGGGGAGGGTGGGCGGCACGGCGAACGTGCTGGCGACCTCCACGGTGCGGCCGGACTCGACCGACTCGGCGATCGCGAGCATCGCGTCCAGCACGTGCGCGGCCAGCTCGCCGGACGCCCGCTCCGGCACGCCCGCGCGGATGGCCCGCGCCAGCTCCAGCGCCCCGGTGCCGCGCCCGGCCAGCGCGCCGACCGGTTCCAGGTCCTCCTTCTCCGCGCCCGGCGCGTGCAGCGCGGTGACGCCGTCGAACCGGTTCGGGTCGGGCAGCACCAGGGTGCCCGCCGTGCCGCTGACCTCGACGAACCCGGTGCGCACGAGCGCGGAGTCGAAGCTGAGCACGAGCTGCGCGCTGCCGCCGCCCTCGAAGGACACGAGCGCGGACACCGACGTCGGGACGGTCACCTCGAACTCGGTGCCCGCCCTCGGGCCGGAGCCGATCACGCGGGTCTCGCGCGCCCGGCCGCCCGCCGCCGTGACGTGGTCGATCGGGCCGAACACGGTGGCCAGCGAGGTCAGGTAGTACGGCCCCATGTCCAGCAGCGGGCCGCCGCCGGTCTGGAACAGGAACTCCGGCGCCGGGTGCCAGCTCTCCGGGCCCGGCGTCTGGAACAGGGCGAGCGCGGAGCGCGGCTGGCCGATGCGACCGGCGTCGATGGCGCGGCGCGCGGTCTGCAGGCCGGGGCCGAGGACGGTGTCGGGCGCGCAGGCCACCCGCAGCCCGGCGTCGCGCGCCTTGGCCAGCAGCAGCTCGACGCTGCCCCGGTCCAGGCCCAGGGGCTTCTCGGACCAGACGTGCTTGCCCGCGTCCAGCGCGGCCATGCCGACGGGGACGTGCGCGGCGGGGATGGTCAGGTTGACGACCAGCTCCACCTCGCCGTCGGCGAGCAGCTGCTCGACGGTGCCGGAGCGCTCGACGCCGTGCTTGGCTGCCTGGGCGGCGGCGCGCTCGGGGTCGAGGTCGGCGACCGCGACGACGCGGGTGTCGGCGAACGCGGTCAGGTTCTCCAGGTAGGTGTCGCTGATGGTGCCCGCGCCGATGACGCCGACGCCGACGGGTCCGGTGCTCACTTGGCGTCCTCCAGGGTGAGCAGGAACGCGCGGCTGGCGGCGATGCCCTCGAACAGGTCGCCGCTGTAGGCGTCGAACTCGACCACGCGCAGGGCGTTCGGGGCGGAGGCGAGCACGTCGGCCACGGGCACGCTGCCCTGACCGGCGGGGACCTGGCCGGTGGCGTCGGTGGCCAGGCCGCCGTCCTTGACGTGCAGGGCGACGACGCGCTCGCCGAGGCGGCGCAGCAGGGCCGGGGCGTCCTCGCCACCGGCGGCGGCCCAGTAGGTGTCGACCTCCAGGACCACGTCGGGGGTCAGGTGGTCGGTCAGGACCTCCAGCGCGGCGCGGCCGTCGACGCGGTTGGCCAGCTCCCACCAGTGGTTGTGGTAGCCGACGGTGAGGCCGTGGCCCTTGGCGGCCTCGGCGGCGGCGTTGAGGGCGTCGGCGGTGGCGGCGATGTCGCCCGCGTCGCGCCACTTCTCGTCGGCGATGAACGGGTCGATGAGGGTGGTGACGCCCAGCTCGGCGGCGGCGTCGAAGACCGGGTTCAGCTCGGCGCCGACGAGGCTGACGTGCGTGGTCGGGGCGGACAGCCCGTGCTCGCGCAGGGCGCGCAGGGCGGAGGCGTTCTCCACCAGCTTGAAGGGCTCCACGTTGGTGAAGCCGATCTCGGCGAGCTTGGCGAGGGTGGCCGACGGGTCTTCGGCGAAGGCGTCGCGCACCGAGTAGAGCTGGACGGAAAGCGTGCTCATCTTCGAGCTCCTGACCTGTGGAGTGGCGTATGGGAGCGCTCCCATAGCGTTTTCTACCAGCCGGTCGGAATTGATGCCAGTAGTTTGGCCGGACGAACCCGTGCGGCCGACCGGCCGGGACCGGATGTCGCAGCGGGGACCCACCGGGACGGGGCGTGCGGACGCCCGGTTGCTCCGGATGACCGAAGCGGTCGGCTCGTCCGGGGTGGGGCGGACGCGCCGGGGCACTCCCTCCGGCCGCGCTCGCCGTCCTCTCCGCCCTCTCCGCCCACCTGACCGGGGAACCCGACCAGGCGCGCGCACCCGAACGCCTAGCTGTCCGCCAACTCCTCCAGCCCGGCCCGGTCCAGGACCTCAAGGCGCTGGTCCTGCCCCGTTCCACCGCGCTTGACCAGGCCCTTGCGCTCCAGGTGCCCCAGGGTCTTGCGGAGCTTCTCCGTGACCAGGGAGCCCTTGCCCTTCGCCGCGAACTCGCCCTTCTCCTCCGTGCCCAGGATCGGCGACACGGCCTTCTTCCACGGGCCCACCAGCGCCGCGCGCGGCACCGACGGGGCGTCGCCCGCGACGTCCAGGACGATCTCCGCGAGCACCCGGCCCAGGTCGTCCTGGCCGGACGTGTGCCGCTTGACCAGCTCCTCCACCGTGCTGCGGCCCTCGCCCTCCTTCGTGCTGGGCACGTCCAGCGCGGCCAGGCGGTCCCACAGGGCCTCGTCGGCCGCCGTGGGCTTCAGGCCGTCGGACAGGACCGCCTCGCGGTGCGCGGCCACCGCGCCGCCCAGCGCGAGGACCAGGTTGAGCAGCTCGTCGCGCACGTCGTCGCCGCGCAGCCTGCGCGCCGCCGGGGCGATCAGCCGGTGGTGCTCGCGGACGAGCGCCTCGAAGTTGATCGTCTTCTGCACGCGCTCGGCCTCCTCGGCCGTCTCGCGCTGGTACTCCTCCTGGCTGATCTCGCCGTCGCGCGCCTTCGCCCTGGTCTTCGCCCGCGACGCCGACCGGTGCGCCCGCGCCACCGCGATGCGGTCCAGGATGGCCCGCAGCACCCGGTCGGTCTGCTCGACGTTGGTCTCCAGCGCCAGCAGCCGCCACGCCTCGGCGTCACGGCTGCGCAGCGCGGCGTTGACGTACTGGTAGGCGGCCTGGTCGTCGTCCGGGCCGTAGGGCAGCGTCACGTGCGGGTCCTCAGGGTGCTCACGGGGGCGGTCGGTCCGCCGGGGTCCTGGGACAAGGGTGCCTGGGAGGTGTTCGGCGCGCCCTGCCGGGGCACCGGAACGCGGCCGAGGGCCGCCCCGGCGCGAACGGCGGGACGGCCCTCGGGGGTGGGAGGGGTCAGGAGGTGAACGGGTTCGGCGCGTCGTTGCCGCAGCGGGTGCCCGCCGCCGGGAACGCCCCGCTGACCAGGTAGTCCAGCTTCACCCGCTCGGTGCAGGTGCTGGGGGACAGCATGGTCGAGTGGCCGTGGCCCTCGGTGACGAAGACCCGCGCCCGCGCCAGCTGGGCGGCGCCCGCCCGCGCGCCCGCGAGCGGGGTCGCCGGGTCGTAGCGGTTGTTGATCACCAGGATCTCCGCCGAGGTCCAGCGGTTCCACGGGCCGGTGTAGCGGTTCGCGTCGCGGGCGGGCCAGTACGCGCAGCTCATCATGTCCAGCACGCCGATCCGGCCGAAGTGCGGCACCCGCCGGTCCTCCGAGGCGGCGTGCGCGCGGTACACCGACTCGTCGGTCGGGAAGTCGCTGTCGACGCACTGGATCGCGTTGAACGCCTCGGTGCGGTTCGACGTGTACAGCTCGCGCGGGGCGGCGGTGGCGGTGGCGGCGCGCGTGGCGGCGGGTTCGGCGGACATCGCCTCGGCCCGCACCGCCTCGTGGAGGCTCTGGAGCAGCGCGGCGATGTCCGGCCACCCGCTGAGCGCCGACAGGTCGCCCGCCGTGGTGAAGATCGCCGACCGGGTCCACGTCTGCGGGCCGTCCTCGCCCTGGACGGTGATCGGGCCGCGCTCGGCGCGCGCCATGACCGCCTCCCACTTGGCCCTCGGGTCGCCCCCGCCGAACGCGCAGGCGTCACCGGCCTCCGCGCACAGCCGCAGGAACTCGTCGAACGTCTCGGCGATCGCGTCCGACACGCCCTGCCTGGTGTCCAGCGGGACCGTCGTGCCCTGGTCGCCGTGGCCGGTGACGTTGCCGACGAAGTCCATGGAGCCGTCGAACACCATCGCGCGGACCCGGTCCGGGAACAGGTTCGCGTAGATCGCGCCGAGCTGGGTGCCGTACGAGATGCCGTGGTACGTCAGCTTGTCCTCGCCGAGGGCCTGGCGCAGCCTGTCCAGGTCGCGGGCGGTGTTCGCGGACGACACGTGCTCCAGCAGGTCGCCCGCCTCCTCGCCGCAGCGCTCGGCGAGGTCGCGGGACGCCGCGAAGAACGCGGGCTCGCCGCTCGGGTCGCCGGGCAGCTCGGGCATCGACCCCAGGTACGCCTGCTGCTCGGCGAGGGTGTCGAAGCAGCGCACGGCGGTGCTCGCGCCGATGCCGCGCGGGTCCCACGAGACCACGTCGAACCTCGCCCGCAGCTCCGCCGAGAACAGCCACGGCCACCGGCCGCGCTCGCGCATCCGCTGCAGCCCGGACGCGCCGGGGCCGCCGAAGTTCACGAACAGGGTGCCCACGCGCCGGGTCTTGTCGGTGGCGGGCAGCTTGATGACGGCCAGGTCGACCGCGGCGCCCAGGGCGTTGGTGTAGTCCATCGGGACTTCCAGCGTCGCGCACTGGAACCCGTCCTGGCAGGCGTTCCAGGTGAGCCTGCCGCCGCTGCCGGGATCGGCGGCCGCGGTGGTGGCCGTGGCGGCGGTGACGGCGGGCAGCGCGAGCAGCGCGGCCAGGGCGAGGCCCGCCGCCCGGCGCAGTCGGCGGACCGGCGAGGAGCCGGGATTCCGATTCGGTGATTCCCCCAGTGAAGTTCGCACAACCGGTTCATACGGCGCTCGGACGCCGGTGATCACCAGGTGCGGGCGCGGGGTTTCGGGGTGCCGCAAGCGGAGGCTGCGGGGTGGTCACCGGGCGGGGCGGCCGTCCCAGCGCGGGGCCAGCCCGTGCCGGTTGGCGTACACGGCGGCCTGCACGCGGTCGCGCAGGTCCAGCCACGACCCGGATCGCGGCCACCAGCTCGTGCGCCGGGGTGCTCTTGAGCAGGAACCCGCCGGCGCCCAGCTCCAGCGCGCGGTGCACGTACTCGTCGTCGTAGGTGGTCAGCAGCAGCACCCTGGTGGCCGACCCGGCGGCCAGGATCGCCGCCGTGGCGTCGCCTCCGGGGGGAACGTGGCCGTGGCGCGCCACGAGCCGCCCCCGGGCCCGCACACCACGCCGCCGCCGAACAGTGCCGCGCGGCGCCGCACCCCGTCCAGCCCCCGGCGGGTGCCGTGCGCGGGCGGGCCGGGGCGCACGCCGTTGACCACGGACACCACCAGCTCGGCGGCGCTCTGGGTGATCCGCAGCTCCACGCGCTCGCCGT
This sequence comes from Actinosynnema mirum DSM 43827, assembly GCF_000023245.1. Classification (GTDB taxonomy): domain Bacteria; phylum Actinomycetota; class Actinomycetes; order Mycobacteriales; family Pseudonocardiaceae; genus Actinosynnema; species Actinosynnema mirum. The sequence continues at coordinate 3,434,825 of NC_013093.1, read as the reverse complement.
CCCCGTGCCGCAGCGCGTTGGTGAGCAGCTCCTGCGCGACCCGGTAGGCGGCCACGTCCAGCGAGTCCGGCAGCCGGTCCGCGCCGGCGTGCACGCCGATGGCGCTGACGTGGTGCGAGATCGTGTCGTGCAGCTCGCGGGCCAGTGCGCCGCGCTCCTCGGCGAGCGCGCGGGCCACCTGCTCCTCGGCGTCGCGCCGCTTGCGCTTGACCTCCTCCAGGAACGCGATCCGGTCGGAGGTGCAGCGGCCGGCCACGGCAGCAGCGCGTTGGTCAGCGCCTCCACGGCCAGCACGGCGGCGGTGTCCAGCTCCGGGGGCACGGCGGTCCACCGCGCCCCCAGCACCCCCAGCACCAGCGCGCCCGGCGCCACCCAGGACCACCGGCCGCGCAGCCACGCCCCGGCCAGGTACCCGGCGGCGACCAGACCGGTGGCGTTGCCGACCCGGCCGTCGACGCCGACGTCCGGACCGCCCAGCAGCAGCGCGGCGCAGATGCGGGCGGCGAGCTCGTCGAACGCCAGCAGGGCGCTGACGTCGCCGATCACGCACACCAGGGCGATCAGCCAGGAATTCCGCGCCACGCCCCCTCCGGCGCTCATCGCGCCGCGTAGAACTCCAGGATGCGGACCATGCCGCCCTCGCTGACCGACGGCGTGTGCCCGTCGTCGGGGATCTCGACCACCTCGGCGTCGGGGAACTGCGCGGCGGCCTGCCTGCCCGCTTCGACCGGGGTGTTGGCGTCCAGATCGCCGCTGAGGACGAGCACCGGGGCGTTCGACATCGGTGCGCCCGCCTGGAACGGGGCGCCCCGGCTCGGGGCGTGCGGCCACTTCAGGCAGGCGCCGGAGTCGTAGGAGCCTCGGGTGCTCCAGGCCTCGGCGGAGGAGGGGGCGAAGTCGGCGTCGTCCAGCGCGGCCAGGCCGCGCTCGTAGGCCGCCTCGCGGTCGTTGTCGTTGTCGTCGCCCGCGAAGGGCTCCGGGTAGTCGTGGCAGCTGACGGACCAGTCGGCGGCGACGGTGCAGGCCCGGACACCGGCCGCGGCGGTCTCGACCTCGGTGGTGAGGTAGCGGGTGACCAGGGCGCGGATCGCGGTCAGGTCACCGGACCGCGCGGCGGGCGCGGGGGTGGCGACGCCCACCTGGACCTCGGGGTCCGGGGCGCTGGAGAACGCCTTGCCGACCGCGCCCGCGAGCTGCCGCCCGTCCAGCGGGACCTGGCGGGCGGAGCCGTTCAGCTCGACGTCCACAGTGGATGGAGCGGCGCGCAGGGCGGTGGCCGGCGCGGAGAGGTCGGCGAGGGCGGTGGGGCCGTCGCACTGCCGGGTGCGCTCGCGGACCAGGGTGATGGCGCGGCGCAGGGCGGCGGCGCCCATCGCGCCCTCGGTGCGCCCGGTGACCGAGTAGGCGCCGGACAGGACCGCGGACGCGGTGCGCTCGGGGTGGCGCTGGGCGTGGGTGGCCATCAGGAACGTGCCGTAGGAGTCGCCGAACAGGTCCAGCTTCTCGATGCCCGGTCCGGCGCGGATGTCGTCGGCGACGGCGGCGGTGGTGGTGCTGTGCTGCGGGGAGCGGTCGCCGAGCTGCTCGCCGCACTCGCCGATGGCGAGGCCCTGGGCGTAGAGGTGGCCCGAGAAGTCGAGGGTGGAGGTGCCGGGGCCGCCGGGGTTGGCGCGGTCGAGCGGGACGGTGATGCTGCCGCACTGGGCGGTGGGCAGGTCCGGCAGGTCCGGCAGGTCGGCGCAGGGGGTCAGGGCGAAGGGCTGCCGGGGCTGGGCGGGTTCGGGGGTGTCGGCGCAGGCGGTGGTGAGGGCGGTGGCGGCCAGCGCGGTGACGGTGGCGGCGAGGAGGCGGGGCGGGGGTGGCCCCGGCAGTACCCTCGGCGGGGTGAGCGGCGATGACGTGGACGTGCCGAACCCGTTGACCGGGCTCTCCCCCGAGCGGCTCCGGGCGCGCACGAGCGAGAAGTGGCGCACCTTCCCCGACGACGTGCTGCCGGTGTTCGTCGCGGAGATGGACGTCGACCTCGCGGCGCCGGTCGTGCGGGCGATCGCCGACGCCGTCGCGCTCGGCGACACCGGGTACCCGGCGGGCGGGGCGTACGCCGAGGCGCTGGACGGGTTCGCCCGCGAGCGGTGGGGGTGGGCCGGTGTCGTGGCCGGGCGGGTGTCGCCGGTCGCCGACGTGATGCGCGGGGTGCTGGAGGTGCTCGACGTGCTCTCGTCGGCCTCGGACGCCGTGGTGGTCAGCAGTCCGGTCTACCCGCCCTTCTTCCAGTTCGTCGCGCACACCGGCAGGCGGGTGGTGGAGGCGCCGCTGGGGGTGGACGGGCGGATCGGGTTCGCGGCGCTGGAGGAGGCGTTCCGGGTGGCGGGCGCGCACGGGTCGCGGCCGGTGTTCCTGCTGTGCAACCCGCACAACCCGACCGGGGCGGTGCACCGGGCCGAGGAGCTGGCCGAGGTCGCGGCGCTGGCCGAGCGGTTCGGGGTGCGGGTGGTGTCGGACGAGATCCACGCGCCGCTGGTGCTGCCGGGGGCGCGGTTCACGCCCTACCTGAGCGTGCCGGGGGCGGAGCGGGGGTTCGCGGTGCTGTCGGCGTCGAAGGCGTGGAACCTGGCCGGGCTGAAGGCGGCGGTGGTGGTGGCCGGGGCGGGGGCGGAGGAGGAGCTGGGGCTGTTCCCCGAGTGGGTCAAGGAGGGGCCCAGCCACCTCGGGGTGATCGCGCACGCCGCCGCGCTGCGGGAGGGTGGGGCGTGGTTGGACGCGCTGCTGGCGGGGCTGGACGCGAACCGGCGGCTGCTCGGGGAGCTGGTGGCGGAGGAGCTGCCGGGGGTGCGGTACGCGCCGGGCGAGGGGACTTATCTGGCGTGGCTGGACTGCCGGGGCTTGGGGTTGGGCGACGACCCGGCCGCGGGGTTCCTGGAGCGCGGGCGGGTGGCGCTGACGTCGGGGACGGGGTTCGGCACGGGCGGCGCGGGGCACGCGCGGCTGAACCTGGCCACGTCACCGGAAGTGCTCACCGAAGCGGTCCGGCGGATGGCGGCGGCGGTGCGGGTGGGTTGAGGGTAGGCAGCGGCGCGGGCGGCTGAACCCGGCGGCGACACGGGCGGTCTGAACGGGACGGCGGCTGCTACAGGAGTCTGAACGGGGCGGCGGCGCGGGCAGCGGCGGGCGGGCGCGCCCAGTCCCGTGAACGCACCCGCACCCCCGCCCCGGCCTCACCCCGCCCCAGGCGTTGTCCTGCCCCTTGCCGCCGCCTCCCCTGCCTCAGCCTCCCCTGCCTCCGCCTCCCTTGCCGCAACCTCCCTTGCCTCAGCCTCCCCCGCCCCTACTCCCCCTCCGCCCGTTCCGCCGTCATCACGATCAGCTCGTCCAGCAGCTCAGACACCGTCACCGGGTCCAGTTCGCCGAACGCGTCCACGCCCTGCAACGTCACCGACCGGAACCCCTCGCCGTGCCAGTTGTGCCACTCCTCGCGGCCCATACCGTGGTCCAGCTGCACGTTCACCACTCCCCCGCCCGGCAGCGGGCGGTGCAGGGTCGAGATGATGCCCGCGTCCAGGGGTGGACCCAGCTCCCAGCGGCGCTTGCGCAGGGCGGGCAGGGTCGTGGTGATCACCGCGCCGACGAAGCGGTCCAGCGAGCGCGCCCCGGCCTCCCCCTCGGCGAGCGCGCGCACCGGTCGGTCCAGCTGGGAGAACGGTTGCAGGATGGTGTAGTCCTCGAACAGCCCGCGCCACTCCGCGACCTCGTCGCCCAGGTGCACCGGGTGCGCCACGCCCACCCGCGCGTCGTCGGGCAGGACCACCGCCTCGTCGCGCGCGTCCGCGAACCCCCGATCCTCCGCGACCCGGAACGCCCCGCCGCCGTCGACCACCCACACCAGCCGCCGCACCAGGTGCACCACCAGCGGGTGCCCCACCAGGAAGTCGCGGAACTCCGCCGCGCTCCACCGCCTCCCCTCCACCATCGCCGCCTCCAGGCGGGCGATCTGCAGCGACGCCACCGTCCGCACGTCCTTCTTCAGCTGCCCGAACCGCTTGCTCGCCGCGGGCGCCAGCTCCGGGTCGTCCTTCGCGCCGGGCTTGGGCAGCGACTTGAGCCGCTTGCCCGCCCCGTCCAGCACGAACGGGCGCAGCGACTCGTCGAAGCCCACGGTGAACCGGCGCGGCCCGTAGTCCAGGACCAGCGCGGACTCCTCGTCCAGGCCGAACGCGGGGACGAGCCGGTCGGCCAGCTGCTCGCCGGTCAGCCCGAGGTCCTCGGCGATCTCCGCGACCTTGCCCTCGGCGCGCCCCTTGAGACCGGCGAACTTCACGCGCTGCGCGACGCCGTTGAGCGCGATCAGGGCGGTGTCGGTGCCGATCCTGGCCAGCACGTCGAGCCCGCGCACGGCGTTGTGGTGCTGCGACTGCCCCGGCCACGCCCGGATCAGCGGTTCCAGGCGCCGCACCACGCGGTCGTCGCCGAGCACGCCCAGCGCGGTCAGCGCCCAGGAGTCCTTGGCGGGCATGGCGTTGAGCGTCCAGAGCTCGAACACCGCCCACGCGAACTCCACCAGGGACGCCGGGTCGCACAGCTCCCGCAGCGCGTCCAGCCCGGCGTAGTGGGTGTCGGGGCCGGTCATGGCGAGCATCGTGGTCACGTGCCGCACCGACTCGTCGGGCAGCGCGCGGCCGTCGCGCAGCAGCAGCCTGGGCAGGGCGGTCACCTCGCACCACGCTCCGGGCACGGGCGGCTTCGCGGGCACCAGGTCCAGCGGGTCGACGGCGAGCAGCGCCTCCACGGCCGCGACGGCCTCGGGGGTGTGCTCGGCGGCGGCCACGCGGGCGTGGTCGGGGTGGCGGCGCAGCACCTCCTCGGCGGCGTCCCTGCCTGCTCCGGGCGCGCCGAGCGCGTCGGGCAGCAGCAGGCGCGCGGCCTGCCCTGGGTGGCGGCGCAGCCAGGCCGCGTACCGGGCGGCGGTGCTCCTGGGCCGCTGCAGGCGGGCCGCGACCAGCCGGGCCACCTCGACGGACTCCAGCGGCAGCAGCGCGTCGGCGTACTTTGCCTCGGCGCCCACCAGCGTCAGCACGGGCGGGACGGCGTCGACGCCGAAGCGGGCCACCAGGAACATGCCGAACTCGTCCGTGTCCCACCGCTTCGGGTCGAGCACCAGGTCCGGCAGCAGGGGGCGCAGCTCGTCCACCGGCCCGGCCGCGAACAGCTCCTGCCTGCGGTACTCGGGCATCCCACCGGCCAGGAACGCCTTCAGCTCCACCGGCCAGTCGCGGGGTCCGGAGGGCAGGAAGCGGGTGGGCGCGCCCCAGCTCTCCCGCTCGCCGTCGCGCCACCGCACGGCCCGGTGCGTCGGCTCGGGCAGCGCGACCACCGGGAGCGCGGCGGACGCGCGCCCGGCCCGCCAGGGCGGGTCGACCAGGAACGGCGGCAGGTCGGCCGGGTCCGCGACCGGCACGGCGGCGTGCTCGGCGAGCACCCGCTCGGCGATCCGGGCGGCCGGTTCCGGCAGGTCGGCGCGGGCGGCGAGGTCGTGGTGACGCCGCAGGTGCCCCTCCAGCAGGTCGGCGTGCGGGGAGGCGGCGAGCCGGTCGAGCAGCAGCTCGGGGTGCTTGCGGCCCAGCTCCAGCAGGGCGGTCCCGACCCGCTTGACGTCCCGGTGCGCCAGGAGCGCGTCGACCACGGCCGGGGTGGTGACCTGCTGGAAGACCTCGATGACCCGGTCGAACACGAACGACTCCGGCCCCTTGCCCAGCAGCTCGGCCATCTCCGGGGCGAAGTCGGGGCCGATCGCGTCGGCGAGGGTGGCGCTGATCCAGGGGTACTGGAGGAGGAAGCGGGGCGCGCCCGCGTCGAGCAGGGCGCGCAGCTGGTCGAGGGACCCGACCGACTGCAGGAGCCGGGGCCACTGGCTGCCGCGGTGGGTGGCCAGCGCGGTGATCGCCTCGTCGACCCAGTCCGCCCGCGCGGGCACGAGGTAGGCGGAGGCCGCCTTGGCGCGCTCGGTGGCGCGGCGCTCGGACAGCGCGGCCTCGGCGAGCGCGTGGTCGGCGTCCGAAGCCGTGGCGAGCAGCCTGCGGACGCGCTCGGGGAACACCTCGCCGTGCCACCGCAGCGGCTTGCGGTCGTGCAGCGAGCCGCTGTGGCCGGAGTCGTCGACGCCGAGGCGGACGAGCGCGGCCGACTCGTCGCCGTAGCGCTGCGCCACGGCGGCCAGGTCGCCCGACTCCAGCGCGGCGCAGGCCGCGAACGCGAGCCCGTGGTCGTGGACCCAGGCGTCGACCACGTGCGCCTGCACGCCGTCGGCGGCCAGCGCGGCCACCGCCGCCGCGCCGACCGGGTTCGACGCGCCGCCGAGGTGCTCGCGGGCGGCGCGCACGAGCGCCGGGTCGCTGACGGGGTGCGCGAAGGCGCCCTCGGTGCGCCCCAGCGCGGTCGCCAGCATCGCCCTGCCCTCGGCGGCGCCGGCCTCGGTGACCTTGACCTTGCTGGGCACGCCCCCACCCCGGCGCGGGTGGACGTGCTTCCACCACGGCTTGGGAACGGTGAACGCCCGCTGGGGCGGGTTGCCCGGTTCTGCCACGTGCTCCTCCTCGTCGAGTGCCGACGGGGAGGAACGCTAGCGAGGGGGTCCGACAAGAACGCGGGGGTTCAGGTTCCCCCTTCCGGGTGAGGCCGCGCTTCGGGGGTCCGGAGGCGGCGCCCGACGTCCATCCACAGTGGCCGGAACCCGTCAATCCGCCGGTGGCACGAGAGCGCGCGGGTCGACCGGAGCGCCGGGGGTTGCCCTGGTCCGGCCCGTCGCGGCAGCGGGCACGACCCGTTGGCCCAGGGGGCGCCGGGGCGGCGCTCAAGCGTTGGCGCGCAAGGGTTTTGTCACCCAGAGCACGTCGCGCACCCGCAGGTCGGCGGCGGGCGCGCAAGGCGACGTGAGACCACTCCACCGCCTAGCGGTCGCCGCGATCACCGTCGCCGCGACCGCCGCACCCGTCCCCGCCGCGCTCGCGGCGCCCGCCGAACCCGCCTCCCCCGCCACCGACGAGACCCGGCGCGTCACGCTGATCACCGGCGACGTCGTCACCGCCAGCCGGCACGGCTCCGCGTGGAGCCTGGAGACCGCGCCGGCCCCGGACCGGGGGCACCTGCGGTTCCACGAGTGCGAGCGGGGCGGCGACCGGTACGTGCTGCCGGACGACGCCGCCGCGCAGGTCGCCTCCGGGCGGCTGGACGTCGAGCTGTTCAACGTCACCGGCCTGGTCCGGCAGGGCTACGACGACGCGGGCGTCGACGCCACGCCGCTGCTGGTGCGCGGTCCGGCCGCCGAGTCCTCGACCGCCGACGCCGGGCAGGTGCCGCCCTCGATCGGGGCGCGGGTGACCGACGTGCCCAAGTCCGGCGCCGGGACCTACCGGGCCGAGCTGTCCGCGCCGCGCGTCGCCGACGCGGGTGAGACCAGGATCTGGCTCAACGGCAAGGTCAGGGCCACGCTCGGCGGCAGCGGCGCGGCCTCCGGCGGCCAGCACCGGGGCGTGGCCCCCGAGGCGGACCTGCTCGTCGGCAAGGTGCTCGACGGCTGGGGCACCGACGCCGGGATCATCGCGGGCATGGAGTGGGCCGCCCGCGAGGCCGACGCCGACGTGATCAACATGAGTCTCGGCAGCGGGCCGACGGACGACACCGACCCGATGGCGCTGGCCGTGGACGCGCTCACCGCCGAGACCGGCGCGCTGTTCGTGATCGCGGCGGGCGACTCCGGGCGCGACGAGTTCGTGGGCTCGCCCGCGACCGCCGACTCGGCGCTGGCCGTGGGCAGCGTGGAGAAGGACGACTCGCTGTCCGGGTTCTCCGGCCGGGGACCGCGCACCGGCCGGTACGCCACCAAGCCCGAGAGCGCCGCGCCCGGCGGTTCGGTCGTCGCGACCGAGGCGGGCACCGGCGGCTACCGCGGCATGTCCGGCACGTCGATGGCGGCGCCGCACGTGGCGGGCGCGGCGGCGATCCTCGCCCAGCGGCACCCGGACCGGACGGCGGAGCTGCTCAAGCCCGCGCTGGTGTCCACCTCGGCGGGCGTCGCGGCGGACGCGCTGGCGGTCGCGTGGACGTGGCGCGCGCGGTGACCTCGCCGGTGCACGCGAGCACCACGTCGGCGGACGTCGACTCCCGCTGGGAGGACACCGCCGAGCGGCGGGTCCCGGTGGGCCACCGCAACGGCGGCGACCAGCCGGTGACGCTGGCGCTGTCGCTGGACCTGGCGGGCACGGCGCTGTCCGCGACGTCCCTGGTGGTCCCGGCGGGCGGCACGGCCGCCGTCGAGGTCGTGGGCACGCCCAGGGCCGTGGCGGTGGGCGCGCACGGCGGGGTGCTGACGGCCTCGGCCGACGGCGTCGCGCTGCGCACGCCGGTGCTGCTGCGGCAGGAGGCCGAGCAGTGCGACGTGACCGCGCAGCTGCTGGACCGCGACGGCCGGCCCGCGCAGCCGCACCCGGAGCGCCACCCGGTGATGAGCGTGGTCGACCTGGGGAGCGGGGCGCTGAGCCCGCTGGAGATCGGCGGCACGACGCGGCTGGCCGCGGGGCGGTACGCGGTGCTCGCCGGCGTGCGGACGTGGCGGGACGGGGTCACCGAGAGCACCGTGCTGGCGGTCCCGGAGCTCGTGGTGTCCGGGCGCGCCGCCGTGTCGCTGGACGCGCGCGACGGGGAGCGCGTCGAGGACGGCGTGGACGACCCGAGGGCGCGGGGCGGCGACCGGAACGACGCGGTGCTCGCGTGGACGGACGGCGGCGAGGCCGTCTGGTACCGGGGCGGGGGTGACGCGAGGCACGACCGGATGTACGCGCACAGCGACGGCCGGGAGAACTCGGTCGGGTACCTCGCGGGGGTCGGGCTGACCGAGCGGGCGCTCGGGCTCGCCGTCGACGGGCGCGAGGTGCGCGCGGACTGGCACACGCCCGCCGACTGGCGCGGCACGCGCGACCACCGGATCGCGTTCGGCGGCGGCGGGCTGCCCGAGGAGCTGACCGGGGTCGCGGGCAAGCTCGTGGTCCTGGACCTGCCGGACCACGTGCTCACGCCGGCGGAGATCGCGACGCGGGTCGAGGCGGTGCGCGACGCCGGTGGCGCGGCGGTGGCGCTGTCCGCCGGGACGTTCGGGGACGTGAGCGGGTTCGCGCTGCCCACGGTGCACGTGTTCGGCTCGTGGGCGGAGTGGCTGCTGGCCGGGGCGCGGGACGGGTCGCCGGCGAACGCGGAGCTGACCTCGCGGGACGCCTCGGACGTGGTGTTCCAGCTGTCGCACGCCCAGCGCGGTGAGCTGGGCGGGAGCAGCGAGCGGCACTCGGTGGACGACCTCGCCGAGGTGTCGCCGGCCCACGGGGCCGGGGTCGCCGGGCAGGGCACGTCCTGCGCGCGGGCGTTCGACGAGTGGCTGATGATCACGGCGATCACCTGGGACGTGCGGGAGAGCAGCACTCGCTGAGCTGGCCGACGCCGTGACGCGGACGCCCGGCTCGGTGCGGCGCGGGACGGCCCGCAGCGGGCTGAGCGGGGCGGGGCGCCGGGGGCGGGCGGCTCGGATCCGAGCCGCCCGCTTCCCGTTCCCCGCGACGACCGCACGACCGTCGCGGGCCGCACGACCGTCGCGGGCCGCACGACCGTCGCGGGCCGCACGACCGTCGCGGGCCGCACGACCGTCGCGGGCCGTTCGACCGTCGCGGGTCAGGCGACCCCAGCAGCGATCAGCTGCGCCCAGATCTCCCCCTGGTCCACCACTGCCACGCCCAGCTTCTCCGCCTTCGCGGTCTTGCCCGCGCCGACCTCGGCCCCGGTGATGAGCATGTCCGTGTTGGCCGACACCGAGGACGCCGTGGTCGCGCCCGCCTTCTCGCACAGGCGCTGGAACGCGGGCCTGGCCACCTTCTCGCCCGACCTCGGGTCGCTGATCGCCCCGGTGATCACCACCGTCTTGCCCGCCAGCGGCGCGTCCGAGGCGACCACCGGGGGCAGGTCCTCGTCGCGCACGTCCAGGGACACGCCGCGCTGGCGCAACCGGGTGAGCTCGGGGCGGAGCCTGGCCAGGTGCTCGGTCAGCGACGCCGCGACCTTCGGGCCGATGTCCTCGACCTCCACCAGGCGCTCCTCGCCCGCGTCCGCGACCTCCTCCAGCGAGCCGAAGCCCGCGCGGCACAGGCGGGTCGCGGTGCCCTCGGACGCCATCGGCACGGCGAAGCCGATCAGCGCCCTGCGCAGGCCGACGGCCCGGCTCGCGGCGATCGACTCGATCATGCGGGTGGCCGAGGTCTCGCCGACCCGCTCGAACTCCAGCAGCTGCTCCTTGGTGAGCAGGTAGAAGTCAGACGGGTGCTCCAGCAGCCCGGCCTCGGCGAAGCGCTCGATCCACACCGGACCGATCGCGTCGATGTCGGCGGCGGCGCGCGAGGCCCAGTGGATCAGCCTGCGGACGGTCTGCGCCGCGCAGGAGACGTTGGTGCAGAACAGCTCGCGGCTGTTGCCCTGCTCGGTGAGCGGCTGGTCGCACGACGGGCAGGTCGACGGGGGCACGATCTCGCGCTCCTCGCCGGTGCGCTTGGCGGCGTCCAGCACACCCGCCACGAACGGGATCACGTCGCCCGCGCGGCGCACCAGCACCGTGTCGCCGACCATGACGCCGCGCGCCTTGATGACCTCCTGGTTGGCCAGGGTCGCCCTGGTGACCGTGGTGCCGCCGACGAACACCGGCTCCAGGTGCGCCACCGGGACGACCTTGCCGGTCTTGCCCACGTCCCAGACCACGTCCACCAGCAGCGTGGTCTTCTCCTCGGCGGCGAACTTGAACGCCAGCGCCCCGCGCGGCGAGTTCGAGCGCGTCCCGGCGGCGGCGTAGGCGCGGCGGTCGGCCAGCCGCAGCACCGCCCCGTCCAGGTCGTAGTCCAGGTCCGCCCGGCCGGTCTCGATCCCGGTGATCACCCGCTGGGCGGCCTCGGCGTCGGCGGCGTGGCGCATGTCGGCCGGGGTGAAGCCGAGCGCGCGCAGGCCCTCCTCCAGGTCGGCGCCCACCCCGGCGCCCGCCTCCGCGTCGGTGTCCAGCTCGAACGCCAGGAACCGCAGCCTGCGCCCGGCGACCGTGGCCGGGTCCTTGGCGCGCAGGGTTCCCGCCGCCGCGTTGCGCGGGTTGATCAGCGGCTTGTCCGGGTGCGCCTCGTTGTAGGCGGTGAACGTCGAGCGCAGCATGACCGCCTCGCCGCGCACCTCGACCCGGCCCGGCGCGGGCACGCGGGTGGGCACGCCGTCGGCCAGCGCGCGCACCAGCGGGGTCACGTCGTCGCCGGTCGTGCCGTCGCCCCTGGTGACCGCGCGCAGCAGCGCGCCGCCCTCGTAGACCAGGGAGAGGGAGAGGCCGTCGAGCTTCGGCATGACGACGACCGGTTGGCCGGGGAAGCGGTCGAGGAACGCCGCGACCTGCTCGGGCTGGGTGGCCTTCTCCAGCGACAGCATGGGTCGCGCGTGCCGCACGGGGGCGTGCAGCACGGCGGGGGCGCCGACCTGGTCGAGCGGGTTGGGGTCGGGGGTCAGCTCGGGGTTGGCGGCGATCAGGGACCGCAGCTCGTCCTCGGTCGCGTCGTACTCCGCGTCGGCGACCAGCGGCGAGCCGCGGTAGTAGGCGTCGCGCAGGCTGACGACTCGGTCGGCGAGGTCGCGGATGCGCTCTTCGGCGTTCACGGTCGGGACGCTACCGAGGAGCACCGACAATTCCCGGTGATCGGCGCGCGTGGGACGGAGGTCTCGCCCGACCGGGCGGGAAGACCCGGTCGGGCGGCACCTCTTCGCGTGCCCGATGGGTTACAGTGGGGGCACATCCACTCGCTGCCTGCGTCCCGCAGGAGCGCGTTCACCCGCCCGAACCGGTTCGCCGCTCGGGCGCGGGGAGACCGCGTCGCCGCGGTTCCCCGCTCGCTCCACCACCTCCACGGCCTGTCGATCACCTCCGGCCGATCACCGCGACAGCCCGCGCGCCGCGCGGACCAGGCAGTCGCGCCAGTGCGGGTGGACCCGGTTCACCCCGCCCCCAGGCGATCGCGCCCGGCGCGGCGGGAACGCGGAACCGGCGGGGCCCCAGGACACGGAGCCACATGACGCGAAGCAGGACATCCACCCGACCCGGCCCGAAGAGCGCCCTCCCGCCCCGGCGGGAGAGCAGGTCCCGCGAGGACGTCCCGGCACGGGGCGGCGTCCCGGCGCGCGGGACGGGTCAGGAACGCGCGCCACTCCCCCGGCGCTCCCCGGCGGCGTGGCAGGGGGTGCCCGCCCAGGCGGGGCCCGAGCGGTCCGCCGAGGACGGGGGCGACGTGGTCAAGCACGACGGCGCGCACGTGCTGGCGGACGCGCTCGCCGACTACGTCCAGGTGGTGGCCGAGGCCGTCGGGGTCTCGATCGAGGGGACCTCGTTCGAGGTCACCGACACCGCCACCGCCTACCTCGCGCTGGGCAACCGCGCCGAGGCGCACCCCGACCGGGACCTGATGCTGGTCTGGAGCGCGCCGAGCGGCTGGGTGGTGTCGGTCGAGACCCGCCCCGGCGAGGAGCCCGTGGTGCTGTCCCGCCCGGCGGGCGACCTGGTGCCCGCGCCGGAGGTGGTGGCCGAGCTGGTCGCCGAGGCCGTCGCGGGCGGCGTCGGGGTCGGACGCCCGCTGGCGCTGGTCCGCGAGGCGGACTGGGCCGGGCTCGCCAGGCGGATGCGCCGCCGCGCGGGGTCCCGATGACCACCGCGCCGACGACCGCGGGGCCGACGAGCCCGGCGCCGACCATTACCCACCGGAGGACCGGGAACCCCATGCCCCAGACGCAGATCCGCACCACCGCCGAGGTCGTGCACCCCGTCGTGTTCAGCCACCCCGACAGCGACAGCCGCGAGGCCGTCCCGTGGGAGCAGAGCGGCACGGTGGACCCCCGCTTCGTGCCGTCGCTGACGCCGCTCGGCGAGGGCTGGGACGAGCACGCGCCCGCCTGGCGGCCCGCGCGCCCCTCGGCGCCGCGAGGCGACTCCGGCCGCGACCCGCGCGGGCGTGACGGCTACCAGGGCCGCTCCGGCTCGGGCCGCTCCGGCGGCGCGCGCGCCGGTTCCGCCCAGCGCCAGAGCTCGCGTGGCCGCTCGAACGGGTGGGGCGGTGCGGGCTGAGGCCCGGCCCCGCACGGGGCCGACCGCGCCGGGCGGCGGGCTGGTGTTCCGCGCCTGGCGCGCGGAGGACGCCGAGGTCGCGCTGGCGCTCTACGGCGGCGACGGCGGCGGGCGGGGGCTGAGCCCCAGGGTGGGGCCGGTGCCCGACCTGGCCGCCATGCGGCTGCTGCTCGCGGGCTGGATCGCCGAGGGCGGGTCGCTGGAGTCGCCCGCCGGGCGGTGGGCGGTGCAGCGGGTCGCCGACGGGCGGGTGGTCGGCGGGGCCGCGCTGCTGCCGCTGCCGCCCGGTGGCGAGGACTGGGAGGTCGACTGGCTGTCCGAGCCGGGCGCGCGGGAGGCCGCCGAGTGCGTGACCTCGCTGGCGGCGTGGGCGTTCGGCCACGGCGTCACCGAGGTGTTCTCCGTGGTCCGGCTGGCCGGTCAGGACGTCGCGCCGGTCGAGGACGCGGCGGACGACGTGGTGGGCGACCGGGACGGCATGGGCTGGGTCGGGGAGACCGGGAAGTACTTCGGGCAGGGCACGCGGGTGTTCCGGCTGCGCCCTGGGGACTTGGACCCGGCGGCGCGCGGGTGAGCGCGGACGGCGGGTCCGGGGCGCGTGATGGGGGGCAGGTCAGCGGACCTGCCCCCCATCACGCGCCCACGGGTCGTTAAGGCAGCCGCTCGGGGGCGGCGGTGCTCGGCACGCGGCCGGACAGGCCCAGCATGACCAGCAGCTCCCGGCAGTCGGTGACGCTCGTGGAGTGGTCTGCGACGACCAGGGCTGCGCGGTGCCGGTGGACGTTCTCGGCCCGGTCTGCGGCCTCGCGCGCCGCGTCGCGACCCGCCGAGACGCTCCGCTCGGGGGAGACCTTCGCGCTCCAGCTCATCGGGCACCCCGTTCGACGTGGGTGGCGCGACCGCGCGGTGCGCCGAGGACGGGTGCTGCGGGAGTTGCGGGAGGGACGTGCTGGCGATCCGGCTGCAAGCCGGTCTCCTGATCCCCGGCCGAATGACCACCGGGCCGGCGTGGACCGGGGACCGCAGCGGCTGGTGCCGCGACTGGAACCCGACACCCACGACTGTACGCGGCCGGGAGTGGTCATGGCGCCCTCACCCCTGATCGGCGGCCCTCGTCGGCGCGATCCGGGGGCTGCGCGACGACGCCGGGCGGCGCGGGGCCCGTGGGGTCCCGCGCCGCCCGGCGTCGCCGGACGCGGTCAGACGAGGGTGGTCGCGGCGTCCTTGGTGAACGGGGTGATCTCGTCGGCGCGGCCCGACACGACCTTCGCCACCCACTCCGGGTCGGCGAGCAGGGCGCGGCCCACGGCGATCAGGTCGAACTCGTCGCGCTCCAGGCGGTCGAGCAGGGCGTCGATGTCGGCGCGCGCGGCCGACGGGTCGCCGCCGAAGAACTTCGACACGTCCGCGTCCAGGCCGACCGAGCCGACGCTGATGGTGGCCTTGCCGGTCAGCTTCTTCACCCAGCCCGCGAGGTTCAGGTCGCCCTCGCCGTCGAACTCGGGGTCCCAGTAGCGGCGGGTGGAGGCGTGGAAGACGTCGACGCCCGCGGCGGCGAGCGGGGCGAGGATCGCCTCCAGCTCCTGCGGGGTGTCGGCGATGCGGGCGGCGTAGTCGCCCATCTTCCACTGGGACATGCGCAGGATCAGCGGGAAGTCCGGGGACACCGCGGCGCGCACGGCGGCGATCACCTCGGCCGCGAAGCGGGTGCGGGCCACCGGGTCGCCGCCGTAGGCGTCGGTGCGGCGGTTCGTGCCCGCCCACAGGAACTGGTCGATCAGGTAGCCGTGGGCGCCGTGCAGCTCGATGCCGTCGAAGCCGATGCGCTCGGCGTCCGCCGCGGCGGTCGCGAAGGCGGCGACGACGTCGTCGATGTCCCGCTGGGTCATGGTGTCGCCGTCGGCGGTGCCGCCGATGCCGACGCCGGACGGGCCGATCGACGGGGCGTCCGGGTTCGGCGCGGAGCCCGCCGGGCGGGCCATGCCGACGTGCCACAGCTGCGGGACGATCGTGCCGCCCGCCGCGTGGACCTGCTCGACGACGTTCGCCCAGCCCGCGAGCTGCGCCTCGCCGTGGAAGCGCGGGATGCGGTCGCTCAGGCCCGCCGAGCGGTGGTTGACGTAGGTGCCCTCGGTGACGATCAGGCCGACGCCGCCCGCGGCGCGGCGCGCGTAGTAGGAGGCCACGTCGGCGCCGGGGGTGCCGTCGGGCGAGAAGGCGCGGGTCATGGGGGCCATCGCCACCCGGCCGGGCACGGTCAGCGAGCCGACCGTGAAGGGGCGGGAGAGCAGGCTTGCCGCGCGCTCTGCGCTGCTGGTGGACACGAAGGCTCCTAGTGCCGGTGTTCGGGTGCTGGAGCCCACGCTAAAACCTGACATTGACGTCAGAGGCAAGCTTTGTGACCTGGATCGCCGACGGCGTCCCGCAGCCGCTCCCGGAACCAGGCCGGGGTGTGCTCGGGGGTGCGGGGGAACTCGTCCCAGTCCTCCCGGTAGTCCCGGACGGTCGGGGGTTCGCGGAACTCGGGTTCGGCGGTCCACTCGTAGTGGACGTCGAAGCGGTCCGGGCGCTCCAGGGTGTAGCGGGCGGTGAACCACGTCCCCCGGTCGGGTTCGCGCACGCCCGCGCGGAGGTCCTGGAACCGGTGCCAGACCCGCTGGGGCGGGGTCCAGGCGCGCAGGGCGCCGTCCTCGCTGATCAGGCCGACGCTGATCTCGATGTGGCCGCCGAGCTGGCGGTGCTCCAGCACTATCCGCTGCCAGTCGGACGGGGCGGATTCGAGCAGGGTCACGGCTATCACGGCCAGGAGTTCGCGCTGCTCGTCCTGGGTCAATCGCGGCCAGTCGTTCACGCGTCACTCCTGGGTGTTCGGGTCCACCAACCGGGTCACCCTACTGAGCTAAGCGCTGGACACCTGGTGGTGTGGCGGACCGGACAGGGGTTCGCGGGGGCGTGAACTGCCGGGTGTGAACGCCGACGGCGCGGTGGAGCACCGGGGTCGGTGTCCTCCGCGCGGATCATCGGTGACGTCGTTCGGGCGTTTTCACCCGGTTCGTGGTTTTCCGGGGTGACGGGCGACGCTGCCCGGTCCCGTTCCGCCGGGGTCAGCGGGCGGGGAGCACCACGACCGGGGCGGGTGCGCGGCGGACGCAGTGCGTGCTGGTCGCGCCCAGCAGCGCCCGGCCGAACGCCGAGCGGCGCAGTCCGCCACCGGTGTGCGCGGCCAGGACGAGCATCGCCGCGCCCGTGGCCTCCGACTCCAGCACCTCGGCCGCAGGTCCGCGCACCGCGCGCCGCACCACGGCGGGCGGCTGGGGCCGGTCGGCGGCGCGGCGCAGGGCGTTGTCCATGATCGTCTCGGCCCGGCGGCGGGCCAGCGTCTCGGCCTGCTCGGTCCAGTCCGCGAGGGGCTCGTAGTCCCAGGCGCTGACCACGTGCAGCGGGCAGCCGCGCGTCGCGGCCTCGTCGAGCGCCCAGACCAGGGCGCGCTCACCGTCGGTGGTCCCGTCCACTCCCACGACGATCGGCTTCTCCGTCATCACTCCCACCTCCACACCACTGATCCTGCTCGGCGGGGCGGGGGTCGCACAGGGTCGTTGGTGCCGGGACCGGCGGGACCTCCAGCACCCCCGAGCAGGGCGCGAACGGGGCGCGACGGGCGGGAGGCGGGCAGGTCCGGGCGCGGGATCGGGCAGGGCGGGGATGAACGGGACCGCACCGGTGGTTGAACGGATCATCGAGCGGTCGGGCCCGGCGAGCGCGTGGCGCGGGCGGTCGCGGGCGGTCTCCGAACGAGCACGCGGGTCACGTGGGCGCGGGTGGGGCGGCGATCGCGGGCGGGTGGTTGTGCGGGGCGACCGAGCGGGTGAGGTGGTGGCGGCGGTGTCTCAACCGGGGTGTTCGGTGCGCTTTCCGGTTGTTCGGCCATTCCTTCAGGTGGCGCGCCGCGTGCGCATGTTCCGCACATCTCAAGCACTTGCGACGACAGGAAGAACCCGCTGTGATGAGGCTCGCATGACTTTTTCCACTCCGAGTATTTCTTCTCGGCACTCCGACGCGCGCTGGCGCGAGTTACCCCATCCGGAGCAGTATCCGCGTTCACCACAATGCCGGTGGACGGGCACGGAAAGTGAATATGTTTCTGGGAACGCGGGTGGCCGCATTACCGCGAACACCGTCGCGGCACCGGGAACGAGTAAGTGTTGTGCTGTGGAGCACCAGTCGGGGATGACCGGGTATTCCAGCTCGGCGCGCGAAGCGGCCCCCCTCCACCGGTCGGGGAGGAGTCGTCGTGCCTAGTGGAGCGCCGCTGCGCGTCGCCCTGCTGGGGCCGGTGCGGGCGTGGCTCGGGGAGACCGAGGTGGACGTCGGGGCCGCCCGGAGGCGGGCGGTGTTCGCCGTGCTGGCGGTGCGGGCCGGGCAGACCGTGGCCAGGGACGAGCTGGTCGACGGCGTGTGGGGCGACGCTCCCCCGGCCACGGCGGGCGCCAGCCTCTACACCTACGTGTCCGGGCTGCGCCGCGCGTTCGACCCGGACCGCTCGCACCGCGCCGCGACCGGCGTGATCGACTCCGTCGGGGCCGGGTACGCGCTGCGGCTGGAGCCCGACGGGCTGGACGTGCACCGCTTCGAGGCGCACCGGGAACGCGCGCAGGAGCTCGCCGCCGCCGACCCGGCGGGCGCGCTGCGCGAGCTGGACGAGGCGCTCGGGCTGTGGCGCGGCGACGCGCTGTCCGGGGTGCCGGGGCCGTTCGCCGAGGCGCAGCGGTCGCGGCTGGCGGAGCTGCGGCTGGCGGCCGTCGAGCGGCGGGCCGAGCTGGCGCTGGGCCTGGGGCGGCACGCGGACGTGGTCGCCGAGCTGACGGCGCTGACCGCCGACCACCCGATGCGGGAGGGGCTGCGGGCGCTGCTGATGCAGGCGCTGCACCGGGGTGGGCGGCAGGCCGAGGCGCTGGAGGTGTTCCGGGACGCCAGGGACGCGCTCGTCGAGCAGCTAGGGATCGAGCCGGGGCCAGCGCTGCGGCACGCGCACAGCCAGGTGCTCGGGGACCACGGGAGCGCCTCGGACGGGGCGGCGTGGGCGCGCGGGGCGGACCTGCTGCCACCGCGCGGGAGCTCTTGGCCGGGTGGTGATGTGTCGGGCGGCGATGTGTCAGGTGGCGGGCGGGCCGGGGGCGGGCCGCCGGGTGGTGACGCGTGGGAGCGCGGGGGAAGCGGCGGGAACGGGCGGGGCAGGGGCGGGCAGGGCGGGGGCGGATGGACCGGCGGCGGGCAGGGCGGGGGTCGGTGGGGCGGCGACGCGCGGACCGGTGACGGGGAGGCGGGCGCTGACCGGGCCGGTGGCAGGCGGGCGGGGAGCGGGCAGGCGGGCGTTGGACGAGCGGGCGCAGGTCAGACAGGCGGCGGACGGGCAGAGGGCGGGCGGGCAGAGGGCGGGCGGGCAGAGGGCGGGCAGGCAGAGGGCGGGCAGGCGGGAAGCGGCCGAGCGGGCGCGAGCCAGGCGGGCGGTGGACGTGGGAGCGCGGGCCGGGCGGGCAGCGGGTTCCCCGGTGACGGGTCGCCGGGTGCCGGGCGGGCCGGAAGTGGCCGCGGGAGCGCAGATCAGCAAGGTGGCGGATTCCGGAACGACGGGTCGCCGGGTGCCGGATCGCCGGGTGCCGGATCGCCGGGTGCCGGATCGCCGGGTGCCGGGCTGTCGGGCGTCGCACGAGCGGGCGCGGGTCGGGCGGGCTCCGGGTTCCTGAGCGGCGGGGCGGGTGACGGGCTCCCCGGCTGGTCGGGGGTGGACGCCGCAGCCGCCGGTGAGCACGGCGTTGGGCGGCCCGCCCTGTCCACCCCCACCGCCGTCCCCCGCGGCTTCGCCGGGCGGGCGCGGGAGTTGGCCGCGCTGCGGGCCGCCGTCGCCGAGGTGGTGGCCGGGCGGGGTGGGGCGGTGTGGGTGGAGGGTGAGCCGGGGATCGGCAAGTCGGCCCTGCTCGACGTCGCCTTGGACGCCCGCGACGTGCAGCTCGGCTGGGCGCGCGGGGACGAGCTGGGCGGTCGCTTCCCGCTGCGGGTGGTGCTGGACTGCCTGGACGTGTCGCCGTGCTCCGCCGACCCGCGCCGGGTCGCGCTCGCCGCCGCGCTCGACGACCCCGCCTCCTGGTTCGGCGACCCGGTGGCCGCCGCCGCCGAGCGGCTCACCGGGTTCGTCGCCGAGCTGTGCGCGGCCGGGCCCGTGGTGCTCGTGGTGGACGACGCGCAGTGGGCCGACGAGGCCAGCGTCGCGGTGTGGCGGCGGCTGCTGGGGCTCACCGGTGAGCTGCCGCTGCTGCTGGTCGCCGCCGCCCGCCCGGTGCCCCGGCGCGGCGACGTCGACCGGGTGCGCCGGGCCGCCGCCGACCGGGGCGGGCTGGTGCTGGGGCTCGGGCCGCTGTCCGAGCCCGAGGTCGCCGGGCTGCTCGCCGAGCAGGTCGGGGCCGCGCCGGGACCGGAGCTGCTGCGGCTGGCCGGGTGCGCGGGCGGCAACCCGCTCTACGTGCGCGAGCTGGCCGACGCGCTGGTGCGCGAGGGCGCGCTGGAGCGCCGCGGCGGGGTGGCCGACGTGGACGACGTCGGGCGGACCGCGTCGCCGTCGCTGGTGGCGGCGCTGGGCAGGCGGTTGTCGTTCCTGTCCGACGACGCCACCGAGGTGCTGCGCCGGGCCGCGCTGCTCGGCGACCGGTTCGCCGTGGCCGACGTGGCGACCGCGCTGGGCACTCCCGCGTCCGGGCTGCTCGGGCCGCTGTCCGAGGCGACCGAGTCGGGGCTGCTGGTGGACGGCGGCGAGCTGCTGGCGTTCCGGCACCCGCTGGTGCGGCAGGTGCTGTACCTGGGGGTGCCCGAGGCGGTGCGGTCCGCGCTGCACCGGCAGGCCGCGCGGGCGCTGGCCGAGGCCGGTGCGGCGGTGGCGGTGGTGGCCGGGCAGATCGCGGCGGCCCCCGAGCTGGCCGACGACTGGGTCGTGGACTGGCTGACCGCGCGGGCCGACCCGCTCGCGGCGGCCGAACCCGAGGCGGCGGTGGAGCTGCTGCGGTCGGTGGCGCGGCAGCCCGCGCTGGAACCGGCGCACCGGGAGCGGCTGCTGGCCGCCCTGGCCCGGCTGCTGTTCCTGCTCGGCGAGCGGCCCGACGCGGAGGTCCGGTACGTGCTGGCCCGCTCCAGGGACGCCGACCGGATCGGGGAGATGCGCTGGATGCTGGCGCGGTTGCAGAACGACGACGGCGAGCCCGGTGAGGCGTCCCGGATGCTCGCGGAGGCGATCGCGGACCCGGCGAGCACGCCGGTGTGGCGGGCCAGGATGCGGGCGCTGCTGGCGGTGGTGCACCGGGAGGGGCTGGACGACGTGGTGGCGGCCGAGGCGCACGCGCTGGCCGTGCCGCCCGGCGACCGGTTCGCGGACGGGTTGGCGCTGCGCGCGCGGTGGCAGGTGGCGATGGCGCGGCGCGACCACGCGGGCGCGCTCGCCCGCGCCGAGGAGGGCGCGGCGCTGGTGGCGGGCGACCCGGTGCTGGTCGGGCTGTGGCACGAGCTGGTCGCGGACCGGGCGGAGGCGCTGCGGGCGCTGGACCGGTTCGCCGACGCGGACGCCGTGCTGCGCGCCGGTCGGGCCGACGCGCCGGGGTCGCTGGTGCACGGCGCGGCGCTGGTGCGGGCGGCCGAGCAGGACTACTGGACGGGGCGGTGGGACCGGGCGCTGGAGCGGGCCGAGGACGGGGTGGCGCGGTCCGGGTCGCGCGAACGGGGGCGGGTGCTGCTGGGGCGGGGGATCGCGGCGCTGGTGCGGGTGCGGCGGGGGCTGCCGGTGCGGTGGGACGGGGCGCCGCCGCCGGTGCTGCCCGCGCACCACGAGCAGGCGGACTTCCTGGCGGTCGCGCGGGCGCTGGCCGGGAGCGCGCCGGTCCCCGCGCTGGTGCCGCTGCTGCGCCCGCGCGGGCTGCTGGCGCGGCACCGCTGGATGCCGCTGCTGACCCGGTCCGCGCTGGTGGAGGGCGCGCGGGACGTGGCGGAGCGGGCGCTGCGGGTGTGCCTGGACGAGGGCGCGGAGGTGGCGGCGGCGCACTGCCGGGGACTGCTGGCCGCTGATCCGTCCGAGGTGTTGGTGGCGGCGGGGCGTTACCGGGCGGCGGGTCGGACCGTTGATCTGGCGGGGGCGCTGGAGGACGCGGCGGTCCTGCTGGGCGACGAGGTGCGGCTCGCCGAGGCGGTGGAGGTGTACCGGGGGTTCGGCGCGGAGGCGGACGCGCGGCGGGCTCGGGCGCGGTTCGGGCGGTTGGCGCGGGGAGCGCGATGAGGCTGGAGGGTGGATGCGGGCGCGGGTCTTCCGGGTGGTGGCTCCGGGGTTGACCGGGTGCGGCGGGCGGAGCGGGGCGGTCGGGTGGGGCGAGGGGCCGGGGCATGACGGTCCGGCAACAGGCGAGCGCAGTGGGCCTGGGGCGGTGCGCGTGGCGGGGACGGCGGTGCTGCGGCACGCCGGGCGGGAGCGCCGGAGCGGTCCGGCCGTCCGGGCTGCGGGCCTCGGGACCTCGGGGCGCTCGGGAACCACCGGGCGCGCGCGTGCGACCGGGGTGGCCGGGTGGAGCGGGCGCGCTTCGGGCGTGCGGCGGGCGGGAGGGGCGGCGTGAGCGGTGGGGCGGCGGGGTTGCGGGTCGCGCTGCTCGGGCCGGTGCGCGCCTGGGTCGGCGAGCGGGAGGTCGAGCTCGGGTCGTCGCGGCAGCGCGGGGTGTTCACCGTGCTCGCCCTGCGCGCGGGCACGGCCGTGCGGCGGGACGAGCTGATCCGGGGCGTGTGGGGCGACGACGCGCCCGCCACGGCGGGCGGCAGCGTGCACACCTACGTGTCCGTGCTGCGCAAGGCCCTCGAACCCGACCGGCCGCGCGGGACGCCGCCCCGGCTGCTGGAGTCCTCCGGCTCCGGCTACCGGCTGCGCCTGGAGGCGGCCGACTCGGACGTGGCCGCGTTCGCCGCGCTGCGCGAGCGCGCCCGCGAGCAGCTCGCCGCCGAGGAGCACCGGGCCGCGCTGCGCACGCTCGACGAGGCGCTGGCGCTGTGGCGCGGCACCGCCCTGTCCGGGTTGGACGGCCCGTTCGCCCGCGCCCGGCGCGCCTCCCTCGGCGAGGCCCGCTCCGCCGCGCGCGAGGCGCGGGCCGAGGCGGCGCTGGCGCTGGGCGAGCACGGCGACGTCATCGGCGAGCTGGGCGCGCTGGTCGCCGAGGAGCCGCTGCGCGAGCGCGCCCGCGAGCTGCTCGCCCTCGCGCTGCACCGGGCCGGGCGCAGCGCCGAGGCGCTGGAGGTGCTGCGGGAGGCCAGGCGGGTGCTGCGCGACGAGCTGGGCGTCGACCCCGGACCCGGCCTGCGCGCCGCCCGCGACCTGGTGCTGCGCGACCACCGCGCGGGCCCCGGCCAGGATCCGCCGCAGGCCGCCGCCATCCCCCGGCCGAGGCGCGGTGAGGCCGACCAGGTCCTCGTCGGCCGGGACGAGGAGCTGCGGGTGGCTCGGGAGCTGATCGGCGCCACGTCCTCGGGCCGGGGGCGGGTGCTGTGGGTGGAGGGCGAGATGGGCATCGGCAAGTCCAGCCTGCTCGCGGCGGTGACCGCGCTCGCCTCGGCCGCCGGTCACCGCGTCGCGCACGGCGTCGCCGACGAGCTGGGCACCCGGTTCCCGCTGCGGCTGGCCATGGACTGCCTGGACGTGGACGTGCGCTCCCCCGACCCGCGCCGCGCCGCGACCGCCCGCGCCCTGCGCGACGAGCGCCCGCCGTCCGGGTCGGTGTTCACCGCCGGTGACCCGATCGCGGCGGCCGTGGAGCGGCTGGGCGCGCTCGTGGAGCGGCTGTGCGGGGACGGGCCGCTGACCGTGGTCATGGACGACCTGCAGTGGGCCGACGAGAGCAGCACCGAGCTGTGGCACCGGCTCACCGGCGTCGCCCGCAGGCAGCCGCTGCTGCTGGTCGGGGCGGCCAGGCCGGTGCCGCACCGGGTCGACGTGGCCCGGTTGCGCCGCGACGCCGAGGCGGGCGGGGCGGCGCTGGACCTGCTGCCGCTGACCGACTCGGCCGTCACCAGCGTGGTCGGCCAGCTGGTCGGGGCCGCGCCGGGGCCGGGGCTGCGGCGGGTCGCGGCGCGCGCGGGCGGCAACCCGCTGTACGTGCGGGAGGTCGCCGACGCGCTGGTGCGCGAGCGCGCGGTGCTGGTGTCGGCCGGGATCGCCGAGGTCGCCCCGGACGTGCTGGACCGCACCCCGGTGTCGCTGGTGTCGGCGGTGGCCGACCGGCTGGACTTCCTGACCGACCCGACCAGGCAGGTGCTGCGCTGGGCCGCGCTGCTCGGCGGCGAGTTCTCCGTGGAGGACCTGTCGGTGGTGCTGGCCAGGCCGGTGCCGGACCTGCTGGGCGCGTTCACCGAGGCGCTCGCGGCCGGGGTGCTGCGCGACGCCGGGTCGCGGATGGCGTTCCGGCACCCGGTGATCCGGCAGGCCCTGTACGAGGGCACCCCGTCCGCGCTGCGCACCGCCCTGCACCAGCAGGCGGCGCGGGCGCTCGCCGAGTCCGGGGCGCCCGCCGAGCACGTGGCCGGGCAGCTGATGGCGGCGGCGGGCGAGGTGGACGCGTGGGCGGTGCGCTGGGTGGTCGGCAACGCGCAGCCGCTCGGGGACCGGGCGCCGCTGGTCGCGGTGGAGCTGCTGCAGCGGTGCCTGGCCTCGCCGCGCGCCCCGCAGGACACCCGGTCGGCGCTGGCCGCGCGGCTGAGCTCGGTGCTGTTCCGGGTGGGCCGGGACGCCGAGGCCGAGGAGCACGCCCGGCGCGCCCTTCCCGGTCTGCGCGACGCCGACCAGGTCGCCAAGGCCCGCTGGACGCTGGCGTACGTGCCCTACCGGGCGTCCCGGCCGCGCGCCGCGCTGGCGGAGCTGCGGGAGGCGCTGGCCGACCCGGTGCTCACCGACACCTGGCGGGCGCGGCTGCTGTCGCTGCTGTCGCTGGTGCAGCGGGCCGGGGTCGGGGACCTGGACCAGGCGGCGGTGAGCGCGCGGCAGGCCATCGCGGTGGGCGAGCGGGCGGGCGACCCGTTCGCGATCGGGCAGGCGCTGGAGGTGCTGTGGCAGGTGGAGGCGGTGCGGCGGGACTACGCGCGGGCCGTCGGCTACCTGGACCAGGCGCTGGACGTGGTCGGCACGGACGTGGGGCTGGCCGACCTGCGGCTGGTGCTGCTGGACAACCGGGTGTTCACGCTCCAGTGCCTCGACCGGCTGGACGAGGCCGGTCAGGTGCTGGAGCAGGCGTTCCGGGTGGCCGGTCCGGGCACGCCGGTGGCCGGGCTGCAGGTGGCGGCGGCGGTGCACGGGTTCTGGCTGGGCGACTGGGGCGGGGCGGTGGCGCGGCTCGGGGCGGTCATGGCGGACGCGGAGGAGTTCACCGGGTTCGGGCTGCGCGAGGGCGGGCCGGTGCTGCTGCTGCACGGGGTGGCCGCGCTGATCGCCGCGCACCGGGACGACGGGGCGGCGCTGGCCGCGCACCTGGCGGCCGGGGCGAACCTGCCGCTGGTCACGGCGGCGGACCGGGAGAACTGCGACTTCCTGGTGGCGGCCGAGGCGATGGGGGCGGCGCGCGGCGGCGACGAGGCGGGGGCGGTGCAGCTGCTCGGGGCGATCCTGGACACCCGGTTCGCGCAGATGATGCTGCGGCACCAGTGGTTGCCGGACCTGGTGCGGCTGGCGCTGGCCTGCGGGGACCGGGCCACGGCGCGCGAGGCCGTCGAGGCGTGCGAGGCGGAGGCGGCGCGGGAGACCACGACGGCGCGGGCGGCGGCTGCGGCGCGGCGGTGCCGGTGCGTGCTGGAGGGCGACGCGGACGGGCTGGCCGAGGTCGCCGGGCACTACCGGCGGGCCGGGCGGGTGTTCGAGCTGGGGCAGACCCTGGAGGACCGGGCGGTGCTGCTGGCCGGGCGGTCCGGGGCGGGCGCGGCCGAGCGGGAGGCGGCGCTGGGCGAGGCGCTGGAGGTGTACGAGGGGCTGGGCGCGCGGTGGGACGTGCGGCGGCTGCTGGAGCGGGCGGGCGGGGACTGACTCGCGGGCGGTTGGGCGTGACGTCGGGCCTGCGGCCGGGCGTGACGTCGGGCCTGCGGCCGGGCGTGACGTCGGGCCTGCGGCCGGGCGTGACGTCGGGCCTGCGGTCGGGCGTGACGTCGGGCCTGCGGTCGGGCGTGACGTCGGGCGTGCGGGGATCGGGTTCGGGGTGCGGGAGCGCTCCCGGTCCACTCCGGACGGTCGGCGGGCCGCGTCCGGGCGGCGCTCGGGGCCACCCCTGCCCGTTCCCCCGGCGGTCCTCCCCCAGTTCGGGACCGCGCGGGGACCGGTCACGGCAGCAGACCCGCCGGACCGCCCTCCTCGGCCACGAGCGGGGCGCCGATCACCCCGTCCCGCGACATCACCCAGTCCGGGTCGACGGGCGCCGGGCCGCGCGGCGCGGGCACGGCCTTCGGCGCGCCCGTCGCCCTGATTCCCCGCACGAGCAGGTCGACCACCCGGCGCATGTCGGCCTTCCGGTCCACCGGCCCGCCGTCACCGCCCCGGTCCGCGCCGGAGGGGGCGGCCACCTCAGATCATCCCCTTCCGCAGCGCGTACGCCACCGCGTGCGGCCGGTTGCGCAGGTGCAGCCGCGTCGTGATGCCGTAGAAGACGTTCTTCACGGTCCGCTCCGAGTAGCTGAGCCTGGTCGCGATCTCGGCGGTGTCCAGTCCCTCCGCGATGAGCCGCAGCACGTCGGCCTCCCGCGAGGTGAGCCGGTCGGGGCCGGTCTCGGTGGCCACCAGCTCGCGCTGGAGCCGCTGCACGTGCCTGAGCAGCTCGGCCACCAGGTTCGGCGGCATCACCCCGCCGCCCTCGGCCGCCGCGAGGACGCTGCGCAGCACCCGGTCGCCGGTGGCGGCGGTGCGCGGCACGATCGCCACGACCCGGCACTCGGCGGCGGTGAGCACGTCCGCGTCGCCCACCTCGTCGAGCACCAGCACCACCGGCGTCCCCGCCTCGGTCGCGGCGCGCCGCAGCCGGGAGGTGACCTCCTCGGTGAACTTCGGCACCGCCACCACGGCCACGTCCGCGCTCGCCCGCTCGCGCTGCCCCACCAGCACGACCTCGGACCTTCCCGCGAGGTAACTCGTGAGCCCCGCAAGGCTGAGGTGGTCGGTCGACTGCACCGCCACCCGAACTCGCTGATCCACCACTGCCTCCCACAGTCCCGGATTGTGCGAGTCCGACTCTGCCGGTGGCCGCTTCACGCGTTCTCAACCGCTTCTACACGACTTCTCCAGGCAGCCGCTCCAGCCGCGCCGACCAGTGCCGGTGGGCCGCCGCGACCAGGTCGGGCAGCGCGGTGGTGGGCCGCCAGCGCGGGTAGTGCGCGCGGAACTTGGCGGTGTCCGTGCTCCAGTAGCGCACGTCGGCGTAGCGGGGTTCGGGGTCGTAGTCGAAGGCGACCTGGTGGTCGGTGAGGTGCTCGTAGCCCGCGATGGCCTCCAGCAGGGAGCAGCTGCGCTCCCTGCCGCCGCCGGCGTGGTAGACCTCGCCGGGTCTGGGGGCCATGGCGAACTGCCAGAACATCTCGACCAGGTCGGCGACGTCGAGCACGTCCCGCACCTGCTTGCCTCCGAAGCCCCGGACCACGAACGGGGAGCCGCGCAGGGCGTCGCGGACGAGGGCGGAGACGAAGCCGTGCTGCGCGAACGGGGACTCGCCGGTGGTGGCGACCAGGCCGGCGGTGCGGAAGACGCCGACGGCGACGTCGAGCCGCTTGCCGCTGTCCTGGGCGGCGAGGTCGGCGGCGAGCAGGGCGGTGCCGCGCGGGGTGCGCTCCACGTGGTCGACGTGGCGGGCCTCGGGCAGGCCGCGGTCGTGCGCCGGGTGGTCCTCGGGCAGGTCCCAGCGGGTGGCGGACTCGACCAGGGGCAGAAGGTTGGGAGCGGTCCCGTAGACCTCCACGCCGGAGTTCAGCACGAACACCGCGTCCGGGCAGCGGGCGTGCACGGCGTGCAGGAGGTTCGAGGTGCCGACCGCGATCAGCATCAGGTCCTGGCCCTCGGGCTCGCGGCCGGTGTGGACGACCAGGCGCACGTCCGAGCCGTACTCGGCGAGCACGGTGGAGACGGCGGCGCGGTCGGCGAGGTCGACGCGGTGGTGGCGGAAGCGGGCGGTCGGCTCGGCGGGGGTGGTGGGGCCCGCGGTGGCGTCGAGGCCGACGAGCAGGTCGTAGCGGGGGCCGAGGGCGCGCACCACCTCGCCCCCGACGAGCCCGGTGGGGTCGGTGACCACGGCGATGTCCATCGGTGCGCTCCTCGTCTCGGTGGGGGGATCAGGGCCTGCGGAAGAACTCGACCTCGCCGAGGGCGATGTGCCCGCCGGGCGGTTGACCGGCCGCGCCGGTGATCACCAGGCGGATCCGGACCACGTCGCTGACGCCGGTGTTCCACTGCTGCGGTCCCGGCTTGTCGGCGAGCTCGACCCGCTCGGCGCGGGTCGTGCCGTCCTCGGCGGTGGTGACCACCTCCAGGGAGGAGGGCCTGCCCTGGGCGGCGAACTGCTGCTGGTCCTCGGCGGCCCCGGTGTGCACGATCAGGGCGAGCAGGCGGAACGGCTCGGCGAAGGCGAACTCGATCGAGTCGCCGACGGCCGGGGCGCCCCAGTAGCGGTTGCTGGCGCCGTCGACGGCGAGGTTCGCCGGGTGGTCGGGCAGCTGGGCGCTGGCGTCGGTGCCCGAGGGTCCGACCGGGGCCGGGGTGGCGAGCTTGTCCAGGGTGTCCTGCCACAGGTCGACCGCGCGCGGGGAGAAGAGGTAGCCGGCGATCAGCAGGGCCGCGACGGCGGCGATGGCGGCGAGCCTGCGCAGCAGCCGGGACCGGTCGCCGCGCCACCGCCTGCGCTGCCTGCCGCCTGCCTGCCTGGCGCGCTGCTCCGGGTGGAGCGGGGTGGCGCAGCGGCGGCAGAAGCGGCGGTCGGGCGGGTTGGCGGTGCCGCAGTTGGGGCACGGCGGTCCGACGACGCCGTCCCGGATCGGGGTGGTGGTCTCGGGGCGCTGGGCCTCGGGCAGTCCGGGCAGGACGGGGCCGAGGTCGCCGGGGGCGCGCTCGGCCGCCTGCGCGGGGGCGGCGGGGCCGAACACGGCGGGCGCGGGGGCGCGGGTGTCGCCGGTGGTGGCGAAGCTGGTGGAACGGCCACCCCACCAGGGCCACCGGATGGCCTTGAGGAACCGGGCCCAGGCGGAGCCGGTGGGCTCAGGGCGGGGTGGTGGGGGTGCGGCGGGTGTGGGCTCGGGGGGCGGGGACTTCGGCTGCTCGTCGGTCGGCAGCACGGCCCAGGGCGGGGTGGTGCGCGGGGGTTCGGCGCGCGGCGGCTCGACACGCGCGGGTTCGGCACGCGGTGGGAAAGCGCGGGACGGGTCCGCCCTCGGCGGCTCGGGGGCCGCCCGCGGCGGCTCAACCCGTGGCGGCTCAACCCGCGGCGGTTCCGCGCGTGGCGGCTCAGCCCGAGGCGGCTCAACCCGTGGCGGCTCCGCCCGAGGCGGTTCAGGTCGTGGTGGTTCAGGTCGTGGTGGTTCGGCTCTGGGTGGCTCAGCCCGAGGCGGGGCCGAAGGCGCCCCCACGGCGCCCCCTCCCCCGCCCTGCTTGCCGCTCCCCCACCCCAGGTAGGTCCCGCAGTTGCCGCAGAAGTCGTCCAGCGGCCCGACCTGCGCCCCGCACTGCGGGCACGTCACCGCGCTCACCCCGCCTCACCGCCCCGCTCCCCGTCCGACCCCGGCTCCCCGTCCAGCACCTCGACCACGCACCGCAGGTGCACCGGGCACAGCGACTCGACCAGCTCCTCCACCCGCTCCCGGTCCACCGCCGCCACCCCCGGCCGCACCCGCACCACCACCGGCCCGTCCGGCCCCGCCGGGATCGTGGCGTCCGGCTCCGGCGACCAGCTCGCGCCCGGCCCGTCCAGCACCTCCACCCGCACCCCCAGCGACAGCTCGACCCGCTCCACCAGCCCGGACACCGTGCCGCGCTTGGCGTGCAGCTCCACCGCCCGGCTCACCGCCGCGCGCCGCAGCTCCAGCGGCCACCGGGGGTCGACCTCGGCCGCGACCCACTCCGACAGCCACGCCAGGAAGTCCTCCGGCGCGAGGTCGGGGTCGAGGTAAGCGGTAATGTTGTCCACAGTGGACAAAATCGCCGACAGCACCGCGTCGAGCCCGTCGGTGAACCGCTGCGCGAACCCGTCCTCCGCGTACAGGGCGGGCAGCAGGGCGCCGATGGGGTGGCTGCTGGGCAGCTCCGGCAGCGCGGCCCTCACCGCTGCTCCACCGCGACCTGGTGCTGGTGCGAGAACACCAGCGCGTTCGGCGCGATCTCCAGCCGCTCCACCGGCCCGCCGCGCGCCCCGGTGATCGGGTTCGCCGGGAACATCCGGATCTCCTCCACCAGCGACACCCCCGGAACCCGTTGCAGCACCGCGAACACCTCGCCGAACTGCACGGGCCTGCCGAACTCCCACCCCTCGCCGTCGCGCCCGCCGCGCAGCGGGTTCAGGTAGCGGTGCAGGGCGGCCAGCGCCTCGCGCCGCACCCGCTCGGCCTCGGACTCGGCGGCCACCAGCCGCGCCACGACCGTGACCCCCTGGTAGCGCGGCGGTTCCACCACCAGGCGGCTGCCGATGAGCCTGCGCTCCTCCAGGTACCGGGCCACCGTCGTCAGCAGCTCCTGCCCCGGCATGAGCTGCTCGAACCGCAACCGGTCGTCCTCGTCGGCCACCGCGTCGGGCACCAGCAGCACCCGCGCGCCGTGCTCGGCGGGCAGGCAGCGCACCCGCGCCAGCGACGGCGCGGCCTGCTTGGCGAGCAGCTCGTGGTCCTCGGCGGTGACCGCCCGCCACTGGGCGCGCAGCTGGTTGGGCACCCGCTGCTTGGCCTCGGGCACGGTCTCGGCCTCCACGCCGCCGCGCGCCGCCTCCCGGTTCACCACCTCCGCCACGTACGGGACGGAGCTGCGCAGCACGGAGATCGCGCCGCGCGCCACGTTGCCGCCGCGCCCGCCCCCGGTGCGGTAGCGGGGGACCCGGATCACCGCGCCCTTGGCCGGGACGGCCCCGTAGCGGCGCAGCCCGCCGTCGGCCTCGCGCACGGCGGGCGGGAACCGCAGCTCGCCGGTGCCCGCGTCGAGCACGACGTGCCGGTCGTCCGGCCCCGAGGAGCCGAAGTCGTCCACCGTGGACCAGTCGACCCAGCCCTCGCCCTCGGAGACCTGCACGACCACGGGCGGCCCGTCCAGCAGCACCGGCGCGGAGGGCAGCGGGAACCGCTGGCCCGGCACCCCGGCCGACTCGCCGACGACGACGTCGGTGCTGGTCTCGGCGTGCTCGGCGACGACGGTGCCGCCGATGGTGTAGGCCTCCACCTCGCGCACGGTCGGCGACTCGGAGTAGAACGGCTGCCCCGTGACGGGTTCCACGACGCGGCAGCGCAACCACCCGGCGGTGCTGCCCGCGACGTTCGACTCGACGTGCCCGGCGGGCACGTGCAGCACGACCTCGCCGGGCCGGTTCAGCCCGCCGGTGCCGTCCTCGTCGACCTCGCACGGCGCCCACCCGGCGCCGTCCCAGGCCTCCCACACCAGCGGCGGTTGCCTCGGGTCGACGCCGATGCCCTCCACGCTGCTGTCCAGGCGCAGCACGACGGCGCAGCGCGGCACCGCCGCCGACAGGCCGATCAGCATCGCGTCGCCCGCGCGCGGCGAGGGCTGGAACACCTGGACGTTCTTGCGGGTGTCCGGGTCGACGTCGGCGTTGCCGCGCAGGTCCCTGGTGCGGTCGGCGTGCTCGCCGCCCTCGGTGCGGGTGACCAGCCGTTCCAGCTCGCACGGCACGATCGGCAGGTCGTCGGTGGTGGCGAACACGACACCGCCCGTGCTCTCGCCGCCGATCGTGGTGACCTCGGTCCCGGCGGGCAGCAGCACGGTGTCCGGTTGGGCGGCGGACAGCCAGAACGTGACGCCCGCGCGGGCGGCGGTGGGCGGGAACAGGCTGACGCCGAGCAGGTCGAGGAACGCCAGGTGGTTCTTCTCCGGCACCCGGTTCAGCCGGTACACCAGCTGGTCGACCATGTGCGCGAAGGTCTCGATCAGCGTGACGCCGGGGTCGGAGACGTTGTGGTCCGTCCACTCCGGACAGCTCTGCTGGACGTACCGCTTGGCCTCGTCCACGAGCTGCTGGAACCGGCGGTCGTCGAGGTTCGGGGCGGGCAGCATCAGACGACCTCGCTCTCCTCGGAGGGGATGGTGTAGAAGGGGAAGACCAGGTTGCGCGGGTCGTTGGTGCTGCGGACCAGGTAGCGCACGTCGATGTAGAGCGTGCCGGTGTCGACCGCGTCGAACGCGACGACCACGTCGGTGACCTCGATGCGCGGCTCCCAGCGCTCCAGTGCGGTGCGCACCTCGCGGGAGATGTCACCGGCGGTGGCGCCGTCGGCGGAGGCGAACACCAGGTCGTGGATGCCGCAGCCGAACTCCGGGCGCATGGGCCGCTCGCCGGGCGCGGTGCCGAGGATGAGCCGCACGGCCTCCTGGATCTCCTGCTCGCGCTCGACCATGCCGATGCCGCCGCGCGCGTCGACGCCGAGCGGGAAGCCCCAACCCCGGCCGATGAACCCGCTCACAGCGGCCCCCCGACGAAGACGGTGCGCAGCGGCGGGATCGGGATGATCTTCGCCCCGCACGAGGTCTGGTCGCCGACGACGGCGGCGGGCAGCCCGCCGACGAACACCCTGCTGGCCAAGGACTTCCCCGGCAGCACCAGGTTCGCCACGCTCGCGATGGCGTGCGGCGGGATGACGCAGACGTGCTGGGCGCTGACCACGGC
This sequence comes from Actinosynnema mirum DSM 43827, assembly GCF_000023245.1. Taxonomy (GTDB): domain Bacteria; phylum Actinomycetota; class Actinomycetes; order Mycobacteriales; family Pseudonocardiaceae; genus Actinosynnema; species Actinosynnema mirum. The sequence goes on along the minus strand of NC_013093.1, from coordinate 3,402,761 downwards.
GGCGGGCAGGCCCTGGACGAGCACGGTCATGGCCTTCGCCGACTTGGGCGGTCCGATCGTGCCGCCGTGCGTGGTCTTGTCGTTGACCCTGGCAGCCATGGGCATGGCTGGTCCTCCTCGCGCTGACTCGGTGCCGGCTCAGTTGAGCCGGATGGTGCGGCCCTTGACGACGACGTCGCCGGTGAAGCCGGTGTCGATGTCGACGCCGGTCCTGGCCGAGACGTCGACCTTGCGGCCCGCCTTGAGCGTGATCCCGCCGCGACCGGCGTCGATCTCGACCCCGGTGCGGGAGAGCGTGATGCTGCACCCGCCGGTCCGGCCGCCCTGGATCAGCCGCAGCTCGTTCTTCTTGCGGTCCAGCACCACTTCGAGCTTGTCGTCGCCGGACCCGAGCCGCACGCCCTGCGCGGCGGCGCCGTCGAGCAGTTCGAGCCGGTCGCCCTTGCGGTTGACCAGGGAGCGGCGGTTGACCTTGCCGCTGCGGCCGTCCACGAGCTTCTGGTCGTGCTTGGACGGCTTGTCCACCCCGTTGTAGAGCCCGCCGAGCACGTAGGGCCGGTCGAGGCTGCCCTGCTCGAAGCCGACCAGGACCTCGTCCTTGACGTCGGGGCTGAACACGCCGCCGCCCGCGACGCCGCCGAGCTGCACGGTGCGCACCCAGTCGGAGACGTACTTGTCGTCCAGCCACGGGAACCTCAGCCGCACCCAGCCGCGCTCGCCGTTGCCGGTCTCCTTGATGTCGGTGACCTCGGCGATGGCCAGGCCCGGCATCCTCGGGCCCCTGGACGGGATGGAGTCGTGGGCGACGAGGCCCGCGAACGAGCGGTCGGCGGAGGCGCTGACGAGCACGGTGGTGCGGTAGCCCCGGTTCGGCTCGATGACGTGCGTGACGGCGGTGGCGGTGTAGCGCCCGCTGAACGCCGCGCCGACGTTGCCCAGCGCGATCGGGATGCCCGCGCGCAGCTGCGGGTTGCCCTCCACCACGGCCTCCAGCTCGCCGTAGCCCGCGCTCAGCGACTCCTCCAGGGCCTTGGCTGCGGCGTCGGCCTCGGCCTGCGTGGCGTACGGGGTGCCCGCGGCCAGCAGCTTGCCGCCGGAGGTGAGCTTGGCGGCCTTGGTGGCGAGCAGGCCGGGCACGACGGTCTTGCTGGGCTGCGGCTTGCGGGTGGCCACGATCTCCCTCTTGGTGGCCTGGTTCCAGCCGCGCACCTCCACGCCGCCGGTCTGCTCGCTGGTGCCCAGGACCGCGCGCAGCGCCATCAGGTTGCGCCCGTACTCCAGCACGTACGGGCTCTTCTCCGCCGACGTGGTGGGCGCGGGCGCCTTGGACGCGGGCTCGGGCTTGACGAAGTCCAGCACGCCCTTGTCGTCCACGCGCACCAGCGTGCCGTGCTCGCGGGCCAGCGTCTGCAGGAAGTCCCAGTCCGAGACGCCCGCCTGGCTGATGTGCTGGTAGGTGATCGGCGCGGCCTCGACCTTGCCGACGGTGAGGCCGGCGTTCTTGGCGACCTTGCGGATGATCGCGGTCGCGCTCATCTCGTGGAACGCCTCGACGCGGCGCCCGCGCAGCAGCCGGTGCGCGCGGTTCATGGCCCGCAGCACCGTGTACGAGCCGGTGCCGTCGACCTCCAGCTCGATCGAGGTGACCTCGCCCCGGAACAGCAGCTCCTTCGCGTTGGTGCGGGCCGAGGCGACCGACACCTCCAGCGGCGAGCCGAGCGTGATCCCGGTGTCCTTGAGCATCTCGTGCGAGCCGTCGCGGTAGGTCAGCACGGCCACGTCCGGCAGGCCGACGTTCTCGTCCACCACGCAGCTGACCAGCTCGTCGTCCCACGGCGGCTGGACCGGCCCGCCGCCCGCGACGACGGCGCTGGCCGCGAACGCGCGCCCTTCCTCGGTGCCGCTCACCGGCCACCTCCGTCTGCCAGGGGCACCAGCAGCTCGGTGCCCGGAACCAGGACCATCGGGTCGTCGATGTCGTTGGCCTCGGCGATGACGCGCCAGGCCGTGGGGTCGCCGTACTCGCGGAACGCCAGCTGCGCCAACGTGTCCCCGACGACGACGCGGTGCGTGCGGCTGGCCTCCTCGGTGCCGGAGGTCGGGTTCTGGCCGGGCGGGTCGACCCCGGCCTCCTCGATCGACAGCGAGCAGGTGGCGCGCAGCGGCGTGCCGTCGACGTCGAACAGCGAGTAGTCGACCGACAGGCTGGAGAGCACCCCGTCGAACGACACGGACTTCGCGGTGCCCCACTCGAAGCGCACCCACGGGCTCGCGGGCTTCTTCTTCGCGATGCTGCTCTTGGTGGGCACGCACGCCACCATCAGGCTCTCGATGCGCTGCTCCACCGAGTTGTCGTGCTTGGCCGTGGCGTCCAGGAACACCTGCACGGACAGGGTCCGCGGCCCGCTGCCGACGAACTCGGGCAGCGAGGCCGACCCGGCCATGCGGGCGGGCTGGCGGCGCCACTCGGTGGACTTGGACAGCGAGAGCGCGTTGGGGTTGAACTGGAACTTGACGGTGGCGAGCTTCCCACCCGGTTTCGCGCCGACCCTCGGGGGCGGCTCCATGATGACCAGGCGGGCCTTGACGAGGCTCGCGCCCGAGGTGGGCGGCACGGCGTTCTTCCCTTCTTCCCGGTCTCAGGAGGCCTGGAGGCCCTCGTGGGCGATCTCCAGGGTCTCGACCGCGGCCGAGGAGCTGGACGGGTCGAACGACGGGCCCTGCCAGCGCACCGGCACCACGCCGATGACCTGCCAGCGCACGATCGGCTTCAGGTCCGGGGTGAGCGCGACGATCTCGCCGTCCTTCTTCTCCACCTGGCGCACCGTCTCGTCCAGCCAGCGCAGCACCTTGGAGGAGTCCTCGGTGACCGGGCGGGTCATGGTGATGTTGGTCCAGGTCATGCGGGTGGGCAGCTGCCAGGCGAACCCGTTGTTGCCGCCCTCGTTGTAGGCCTCGACCTCCATCTGCGCGCCGAGGCCCTCGCAGGTGTGGAACGTGCCGAGGCTGTTGCCCGCGATGGAGAGGCGGAAGTACACGGTGCTGGCGAACACGTCCGCGCTCATCGCTGTGGTCCTCCTGCTTCGGGTTCGCCGCCCCCTCGGTGGGGCTGGGTTCAGCGGCGGTGGTCGTGGGGGCGGCCGACGCGGTCGCGGTCCCTGCGGAGCTCGTTGCGCATCAGGCGGGACAGGGGTTCGACGAGCTTGCGGGCGAGGGCGTCCAGGTCGGCCCGGTCCTGGCCCTGCTCGTCCTTGTCCACGTCGGGGGCGGTGAGGTCGCCCTTCACGGGGGCGGGGGTGGGGGCGTGGTCGGGCGGGGTGGGGGTCGGGGCGTTCTTCGGGGACGGGGGTTGGGCGGCCTTCTCGGCCCGCTGGACCGGTTGGGCGGCGGGCCGGGAGGAGCTGTTCTGCTTGGCCGCGAACCGGGGGTTGACCCACTGGAAGCCACCGGTGGCGCTTGGGCTGGTGGTGGTTGAGCCGGTGGGGCTTGGGCTGGTGACGACCGGGGTGGTGGCGACTGGACCGGTGGTCGCGCCGGCGACGCTCGGGGGTGCGGTGCTCGGGCTTGCGGCACGCTGAGCAGTGGTTGGGGTCGCATCGGTCTGGCTCGCGCTGCCCTGCGGGACGGTGTTCCACGGGGTTGGGGCGCGGTGGACCGCCGTCACCGGGACGACCGGCACGGCGGGCACCTGGTGCGGCGCCGAGGTGGACGGCGGCCCGGTGTCCAGGCGGCGGGGTGGGATCGGGCGGACGACCGGGGTGGAGCGCACGGTGGGCTTCGCGGCGCGCTGGACCACCGGAGCGGCGCTCGCTGGGGACGCTGGGGACGCGGAGAGCTTGGGGCGCAACGGGTTCCTGGTGATCAGCGGGACCGGGCTGGTGGCGCGCTGGACCGGAGCCGAGGTCGGGGTGGTCGGGCGAACCAGAGGGAGACCGGTGGGGCTGATCACCGTCCCAGGAGAGGCGGAGGGCGAGCCCTGCTCGAACTGCGCGGTCTTGAGCTGCGCGGTCTTGAGCTGGGCGGTCTTGAGCTGGGCGACCAGGGATTCCGAGGAGGCGCGCTCAACCTGTGGTTGTGCGGAGGGAGCCCGCAGACTCGCGATCGGCTGATCCGGGGAGAGCGGCTCCATGCGTTGGACCACCGCATCGGCCCCGATCAGCTGGGGCGTGACAGCACTGAGTTTGGCGGCATCGGACTCGGCGGCAGTGGGCTTGGTGGCAGTGGGCTTGGTGGCAGTGGGCTTGGTGGCAGCGGGCGCGCTTGTGGTTGGCTTGGCCGGAATGGACTGGTGGGAGCTGTTCTTGGTGGTGCTCTGCCGAGGGGGCGTGTCACCGCGGTTGGTGGTGGCCCGCTGGATCGGCGCCAGCGGGTTCGTGGTGGGCATGGCGCTGGCCGGGATGGCGCTGATCGGGGCGCCGAGTCCGCTCGGCCGGACCACGCCGGGACGCGCCGGTGTCGCGGGAGTGGCCGCGGCTGGAGCCGAAGAGACGAGCGGGGCGCCCAGCACGGGCGCGGTCCTCGGCCTGGTCTTCGGTTCCGACGCGGTGGTTTCGGGACGCGCCGAGGTTTCCGCGGTGTCCACCGAGCGCTGAACGTCTGGCACCGCAGCGGGAGCGGACCCTGGGATGTTCTTGGCCTGGGTCGCGAGCGGCAGCTCCGAGGTCGCGTGAGGCGACTCCGGGGTGGCGAGCGGCAACTCCGGGGTGGCGGCGGTCGACGGCGGTTCGACGGTGACCGGGGTGCTTGCCTGCGCCTGGGGCGGTTGCGCCGTCGGGGTGGCGCGCTGGACCACAGCGGGGATCTGCCTGGTGGGCAGGTCCTCCGGGGTGCGGGCGGCGATCAGCGGGCGGGTCAGCGGGAGCAGTGGGACCGAGCGCTGCACGTCAACGCTCGCCTCAGCCGGTGGAGCACTCGCCTCGGACACCGGAGCAGAGCTCGCTGCGGGCTCGGATGCGGCAGGTCGGGGTGCGGTCGACTTGGGCGCACTCGGCTCGGGCGCACTCGGCTTGGGCGTGCTCGACTTGGGGGCGGTCACCTTGGGGGCGGGAGACTTTTGAGTCGTGGTCCTCTGGGCCGTGGTCTTGGTGGGGCGGACCGAGTTCGGGACGACTCGGACGGTGCGCTTGGGCAGGTTCACGAGTTGTGCGGCGGCGCTGCGCCGCACCTGGGGCGCCTTGGGGGCAGTAGGTTCCGCCGGCGTTGCGGCACGGCGCTGCACGAACTCCCGTGTGGGCGGCGCGGCAGCCGGTTCCTGCGGGCTGACCAGCGGCGTGCCCGTCGAAGAGGTCTCAGGTCGCCGCACAGCGGGCGCGGTGTTCTCCTGCCGTGCAACGGGCGCGGTGTTCTCCTGCCGCGTAGCGGGTTCGCGGCTGAGGAGGCGTTGGATCCAGTTGCCCTTCTTCGCCCTGGGCACTGCGCGGCTGGACGTGGCGGCACGTGCCGGAACCTCGCCACCCTCGACCGGTGCGGCGGAAGGTTCGACGCTCGGGGAGGTGGCGGCAGCCCTGCTCACCGGCTTCTCCGCGCGCTGCGCCCGCCGCCGCGCGGAACCGTCCGACACCCGCTGCACCGCCGCCGGTTCCACGTCCGGCTCGTCGATCCCGTTGGTGCGGAAGACGAAATCGCCGCTGTCCCCGTACTCCGGCGTGGCCAGCGGGCGCAGCTGGGCCACCCCGCGCACCACGCCCACGGGCGCGTCCGCGCTGAGCGAGTGCCCCATCGGCCCCGTGCCCACCGTGTGGTCCTGCCAGGAGGCGAGGCCGTCGCGGAAGCGCACCCCGTCGCCCACCGGGACCCGACCGCCCAGCACGCCGCCGCCCTTCGGGGCCGCGCGCCACCCGCCGTCCCACGGCGGCAGCGGCGCCGAACGCCGCTGCACCGCGACCGGCCCGTCAACGGCGCTCCCAGCACCGCCAACGGAAGCAGCAGGAGCCCCGGCCCCAGCTTCCCCACCCCGCCTGCGGAATCCCCAGCGCACCCGGCTCACCTCCCCTCGTTCACCCTCGTGTTGATCCGCGCGATCTCCGCGACCCACCGCCTGCGCTCGTGGTGCTCCAGGTCCAGGACCTCGCCGCGGGACCAGTGGAAGTGGTAGGCCACGTACGCGACCTCCTCGTGCAGGCGGTCGGCCGCGTACGTCACGATTCCCCCAGGCGACCACCGGCCAGGTCGACCTCGAACGCGGCCCCGCACGACGGGCACGCCACACCGGCCCTGGTGTGCCCCTCGCTGTTGATCCGCCGGTAGAAGTCCTGCAGGAACGCGATGTCCGTGGCGTACATCTGCTCGACCACCCCGGCGTGCACCTCGGGCACCGAGCCCAGCCGCGTGATCACCTGGCTGAGCAGCACCACGCTCAGGTAACCGGGGTTCTCCTTGACCCGCAGGTCGATCTGCGGGCGCAGCTCGTCCCGCGCGGTCGCCAGCCGCATCACGCCGTGCCGGTGCACCTGCCCGTCCTGGTCGACGTAGCCGCGCGGCAGCTCGAACTCGAACTCGGTGCGCAGCCTCGGGGGCACGGAGTCCAGCCCCCCGGCGAAGTCCTGCCGGGAGGTGGGCCCCTCGGAAGAGGCCCGCTCCGGCTGCCTGTCGGTGACCAGCTCGTCCAGCTGGTCGATCGCGATCGTCCGACGCCTCATTCGACCTTGATCTCCTCGAACGTGAGGGTCACCTTCTCCGAGGCAGCGGTGGACTCGCCCGCCTTGAGCGAGGGGCCCTCCCAGCGGCTGGCCCACGCGTTCATCAGCTGCATCCGGCGCACCGTGTTGCCCTCGGTGTCCTTGATCTCGATGGTGACGTTCTGGCGGGCGGCGCTGACCGCCCCCTTCTCCAGGGTCTCGTTGAGCCACTTGGACAGCTCGTCGCTCTGGTCGAGGCCGCGGGTCAGGGTGACCTCGCCGCCCTTCTGCGCGCCGGGCTGCTTGCGGATCAGCGGCCTGCCGGTGGCGGTGACCTGGAAGACCTCGACCACGTCCTCCTCGACGGTCAGGCCGCTGACCTCCTGCAGCGACTCGACCGTGTAGCCGCCGAGCTGCACGCCGAAGATGTGTGTTGCGAGGGCGTCGCCTTCAGCCATTGCTGTGCTCACCTTTCTGCTTCACGCGCCACCACGGGCGCGCGGGTCACTCGCTGACGAGGCTGGTGCTGTCGGAGAACTGCGCGAGCCGGAACACGACGAACTCGGCGGGCTTGACCGGCGCGACGCCGATCTCGCAGATGACCTGGCCGAGGTCGATCGACTCGGCCGGGTTGTTCTCCGCGTCGCACTTGACGTAGAACGCCTCGGCCGGGGTGCGGCCGAACAGCGCGCCCTGCCGCCACTGCTCGGTGAGGAACGCGGTGATGTTGCGCCGGATGCTGGACCACAGCCGGTCGTCGTTCGGCTCGAACACCACCCACTGGGTGCCGATCAGGATCGACTCCTCCAGGTAGTTGAAGAGCCTGCGCACGTTCAGGTAGCGCCACGCCGGGTCGGAGGACACCGTGCGGGCGCCCCAGATCCGGATGCCGCGACCGGCGAAGGCGCGGATGCAGTTGACGCCGATGGGGTTGAGCAGGTCCTGCTCGGACTTGCTGATCCCGGTCTCCAGGTCGACCGCGCCGCGCAGCACCTCGTTCGCGGGGGCCTTGTGCACGCCGCGCTCGGCGTCGCTGCGGCCCCACACGCCGGCGACGTGCCCGGACGGCGGGACGAAGGTGTTGCGCCCGCTGGACGGGTCGAACACCTTGATCCACGGGTAGTACAGGGTGGCGAAGTTCGAGTCGTAGCCCGCTTCCTCCAGCCGCCAGGCCCGCACCCGCTGCGGGGTCAGGCCGGGAGGGGCGTCGAGCACGGCGACCCGGTCGCCCATCTGCTCGCAGTGCGAGATGACCGCGAGCTGCACGGTCTTCACGCCCTCCAGGTCGATCTGGCCGCGCTGGTAGGAGCTCATCAGGTCGGGCACCGCGACCATGGTGACCGCGTCGATGCTCTCCAGACCGCCGAACCCGGTGCGGGCCTCGCTGTCGCCCAGGTACTCCTGCGGGTCGATCCGCGCGGGCACACCGGCCGAGGACGCCGGGGCGGTCGCGCCGGGCAGCGCCACGGTCTGCTTGTCGGGCTTGGTGAGCGCGCCGCTGGGCTGCTCGACCACCTCGACCAGCTTGGAGCGCTCGGCCAGCTGGGTGGCGACGTAGTTCTTGGCGTTCTTGCGGATGGACACGTCGTGCGTCTCCACGACCCGGTTCCCCTGGCGCACCAGGAGCTTGAAGCGGTCGTCGGGCGGGTTCTCGCCGTCGGCGTCGACCACCTCGACGGAGACGTCGCCGCCGGCGTCGGGCAGGGCCCGCACGGTCAACGAGCCCAACCGCACCGGCTCGGCCTTCGGCGGCTCGACGCTCTCCTGCCGCTCCCCGCCGACCCTCACCACGTACGCGGAGCCGCCGCCGTTGGAGAAGTAGCCGTAGACGGCGTGCGGCAGGTAGGCGTCCTCGGTGAAACCGCCGAACAGCTGGACGAACTGGTTCCAGTTGGCGACCAGCGTTGGCCGGTGGAACGGTCCGCGCTCGGCGAAGCCGACGAAGGCCGCGACGGCGGTTCCCACGCCCTCGATCGGCCGGGCGCCGGACTGGACCTCCTCCACGTACACGCCGGGCGAGAGGTACTGCGGCATGTTCGCTCCTTCGTTCTCTTCTGGCGCTCCCCGTCCCGACGGCGCTGGCGCCCGGTGACGTTCCGCTCTGGCTCCCCCAGCCTGTCCCTCGCGGGCGCGCGAGGGCAGGACCGCCGGTCCACGGGGGAGTGCACACCGTTGCCTGAAGGGGCAAGGGGAACGCGGCGCCCCACCCGCCGCATCGGTCGCGGGGGCGGCGGGTGGGGCGGGTGCCGCTAGTCCATCTCGAAGAACAGGTCCGCGTCGGCCCCCTGGTCCTCGGACGAGGAGCTTTTGTTGTCCTGGGCGGGAGCCGGGACGGGGGCCTGCACAGCAGGGGGCTGCGCAACAGGGGCCTGCGCAGCAGGAGCCCGTACGACGGGAGCGGTCGGCGGGGTGCGCGCGGTCAGCTCGGCGCGCGCTGCCCGGCCACCTCGCCGCCGAACGCCCCGCGCCCGCCTGCCCCGACCAGCCCCCCGAACCCGCCCCCGGCGATCGCCCGCGCCACCGCCGCGTTCCCCGCCGCCCCCTGCAACCGGACGAGCCCGCCGTCCGCGCCCCGCCGGGCCGCGCCCCGATCCCGCGCGTCCCGCTCGGGTGACCGCTCGTGCTCCACCGCTCCTCCAGTCCCCGCGATCCGCCGGCCGCAGGCGCACGCCCGAGACCGGACCGCCGCCCACCGAGCCTCCCGCACCCGCCACGACGCCCGCGTCTGCCGCGCAGCCGCCCGCGAGCCGGCCGAACGCCCGAGCTGGGCACAGCTGCCCACCCCGCCGCTTTCGCCGGATCGCACCCTTGTGGCGCGCCACCGGACCAATTACGTTCCGCCCGGTGGAACCGGTGCGGCTCCAGGTGCTGGGTTCGTCGCGGGCGTGGCACGGCGGCACGGAGATCGACCTCGGCCCTCCCGGCAGGCGGGCCGTGCTGGGGCTGCTCGCGCTCGCCCGCGGCGAGGCCGTCACCCAGGCCGAGCTGGTCCGGTCGCTGTGGGGCGTGTCTCCCCCGCGCAGCGCGGTGAACGTCGTGCAGACCCACGTCAAGCACCTGCGCAGGCTCCTGGAACCCACGAGGCCGCACCGGACGCCCAGCACCGTGCTGCCCTACTCGGGCGGCGGTTACGCGCTCGCCCCGGACGCCGTCGAGGTGGACCTGGCGCGGTTCCGCCACCTGGTCGCCGAGGCGGGGAGGGCGCGCCGCGCGGGCGAGGTCGGGCGGGTCGCGGAGCTGCTCGGCGAGGCGCTGCGGCTGTGGCAGGGGCCGCCGCTCGCGGACGTGCCGTTCCTCGCCGCGCACCCGTGGGTCGTCGCGCTCGTCGCCAAGCGGGCCGAGGTCGCCGCGGCCCACGGCGACGCGATGATCAGCACCGGCGCGGCGGCCGACGTGCTGCCCGACCTGGTGCTCGCCGCCGGGCGCCACCCGCTGGACGAGGCCGCGCAGGCGCGCCTGATCCGCGCCCACCACGCCGTCGGCCAGCGGGCTCGGGCGTTCCGGGTCTACCACGAGACGCGCGACCGGCTCGCCGACGAGCTGGGCGTCGACCCCGGCCCCGAGCTGCGCGAGGCGCACACGGCGCTGCTGCGCGAGGGCGGCGCGGGTTCGGCGGCGGCGCTGCGGGTGCCCAGGCAGCTGCCCGTCGACCCGGTCGGCTTCACCGGCCGCGCCGCCGAACTGGCCGTGCTGGACGGGATCGCGCGGCCGGGGGCGATCGCCGCCGTGTCCGGCGCGGCGGGCGTGGGCAAGACGGCGCTGGCCGTGCACTGGGCGCACCGCGCCCGCGACCGCTTCCCGCACGGCCAGCTGTACGCGGACCTGCGCGGGCACACCCCCGGCCCCGCCGCCGAGCCGATCGAGGTGCTGGCGCAGTTCCTGTCGGCGCTGGGCGTTCCGCCGCAGCGCGTCCCGGTCGACCTGGGGACCGCCTCCGCCATGTACCGGACGCTGCTGACCGACCGGAAGATGCTGGTGCTGCTGGACAACGGCGCCGGTCCCGAGCAGGTCCGGCCGCTGCTGCCCGCCGGGCGCGACTGCCTGGTGCTGGTCACCGGACGGGAGCGGATGACCGGGCTGGTGGCCACGCACGGCGCGCGCGGCCTGGCGCTGGACGTGCTGGGCGCGGGCGAGGCGCTGGCGCTGCTGGAGTCCGTGCTGGGCCCCGATCCCACCGATCCCACCGACCGCGCCGCCACCGACCGCGACCCCGCCGACCTGGACCCCGCCGACCTGGACCGGGACGGGCTGCCCGCGCTGGCGCGGCTATGCGCGGGCCTGCCGCTGGCGCTGCGGATCGCCGCGGCCAACATCGCCGACGGCGCGGACCGGGACGTGGCCGGGCACGTCGCCCGGCTGCGGGAGGGCAACCCCCTGGCCGCGCTGTCGGTGCGGGGCGACGAGCAGGCCGCGGTGCGCACCGCGTTCGACCTGTCGCTGGCGGCGCTGCCCACCGAGGCCCGAGGGCTGTTCCGGCTGCTGGGCCTGCTGCCCGGCGCGGACTTCGGCACCGAGTCGGTCGCCGCGCTCGCGGGCGTCCCGGTCGACCGGGCGGCGGCGCTGCTCGACCGGCTGGCGGACGCGAGCCTGGTCGAGCGGCACTCCCAGGGCCGCCACCGCTTCCACGACCTGCTGCGCCACTTCGCCGCCGAACTCGCCGAAGGACAGCAGCGGGACGCCGACGACCTCGACGCGGCGCGGGCCAGGCTGCACGACTGGTTCCTGCGCGCGGTCGACCGCGCCGCCCGGCTGCTGTACCCGCACATGCTGCGGCTGCCCGTGCCGGTCGACCCCGCCGCGCCCCCGGCGGGCCCGGCCGACCTGTCCTCGGCGACCGGCTGGCTGGACGCCGAGCGCGGCACCCTCGTCGCGCTCGCGCGCGAGACCGCCCGGTCGGGCCCGCGCCCGGTGGCGTGGCTGCTGTCGGACTCGCTGCGCGGCTACTTCTGGATGTCGATGCGCCGCGTCGACTGGCTGGCGACGGCCGAGGCGGGGCTGGCCGCCGCCGAGGCGGAGGGCGGGTGGCGGGCCCGCGCCTCGGCCAGGCTCAGCATGGCCGACCTGCACTTCCGCCAGGGCCGCTACCGCCAGGCGGTCCGGCACCACGCGCACGCGCTGCTGCTGGCCAGGAACGCGGGCTGGGTGGAGGCGCAGGCCGCGGTGCTCGGCAACCTCGGGTGCGTGTACTGGCAGTCGGGCAGGCTCGCCCCCGCGGCGGCCAGGTTCGAGCGGGCGCTGCTGCTGAGCACGGCCATCGGCCAGACCTCGGGCGAGGCGGTGGCGCTGGGCAACCTGGGCCTGGTGCACTGGGAGATGGGCGCGCTGGAGCGGGCGGCCGAGCACTACGGGCGGGCGCTGGAGCGGTACCGGGCGGTCGGGTCGCGCTACGGCGAGGCGATCAACCTGTGCAACCTCGGCGAGGTCACGCGCGCGCTCGGCAGGCCGGAGGAGGCCGAGGGGGTGCTGCGGCGCGCGCTGGCGCTGCACCGGGAGACCGGGGACCGCAGCGGCGAGGCCGAGTCGCGCAGCAGGCTCGCCGGGGCGCTGTCCGACCTGGGGCGCGCCGCCGAGGCCGCCGAGCACGCCCGTGAGGGGCTGGTGCTGGCGCAGGAGGCCGGTGACCCGCGCACCGAGGCCGAGTCGCTGGCCGCGCTCGCCGCGCTGCACCACCGGCGCGGGCGCCCGCGCGAGGCGGCCGACCACTACCGGCAGGCGCTGGTGCTGATCGGGGAGAGCGGCGACCGGTACCCGGAGGTCGACGTGCTCGTCGGGCTGGCCTCGGCGACCGGGGACGCGGCCCCGGCGAGCAGGGCGCTCGCGCTCGCCGAGGAGTGCGGGTTCCACGCGCTGCGCGGGCTGGCGCTGTCGGTGCTCGCGCACCTGGCCCTTGCCTCGGGCGAGCGCGGCAGCGCGCTGCGGCACGCCGAGCGGGCGCTGGCCGTGCAGCGCGGGACCGGGGACCGCAGGGGCGTGGCCCGCGCGCTCGCCGTGGTGCGACGGGCGCGCTCGCCGGTGTGAGCCGCTGACGCTCCGGGTGCTACTGCCGCTCCGCGCCGGAGCGCTCCCGGTAACCGCCGTCCGGTCGGAACGTGACGCTGGCCCACGGGTTGACGCCGTAGGTCCCGCCGTCGACCGCGCACGTGTAGGCGCTCATGTCGAACGCCGTCCAGTGACCGTCGCCCACGACGATCGACTCCTCCTGCCGCCCCGCCCACGTGCAGGCGGCGGAGTGCTCCCGGTGCGTGATCCGCTGCTCGGCCGAGGTGATCGCGGTGCCGTCCGAGCACCAGGCGAGCACGTAGGTGTAGGTCCACAGGCCGGGTTCGGACACCTCGATCGGCGCGGTGGCGTACGACGTCCCGCACGGCGCGGAACCCCTGGCCTGCGCGGGATTCCCGGCCTGCGGGGAATCCCCGGCCTGCGCGGGCGGCGCGGGCGCGAGCGCCAGCGCGCACCCCGCGAGCAGCCCGGCCAGCGCGCCCCTGGTGGTCGTCATCGCTCCCCCTCCTCCGGCGTGGTTCCACTGTGCGACCCGTCCGCCCCGCGGGCAAGCGGCCATCGCGCCCAGCGCGGGCGACGTCCAGCCGACGTCCAGTGCGCCGCACTAGCTTCTGCCGCGATCGATCCGAGAGGGGAGCAGCCATGAACGGACGGATCACCAGGAGGATCGCCGCGGCGGCGGTGGGCGTCGTGGTCGCGGCGGGCGCGGTCGCGGCGGGACCGCAGGCGAGCGGGGCCGCGACGCCGAGCCTGCGGGCCTACGCGATCTCGGCCGACGGCACGCTGATGGCCACGTTCACCACCGACAAGCCGGGGGTGTTCAACTGGTTCAGGGCGATCCAGGGGCTGGTCGGCGACACGAGCGCGATCGGCCTCGACTACCGGGTGCAGGACGGGCTGATGTACCTGGTGGGCAACAAGGGCGGCATCTACAGCGTGAAGACCCCGCCCGCCGTCGACGACGTCCTCGTCACCAAGGTCTCGCAGCTGACGATCCCGCTGTACGGCGCGAACTTCGGCGTCGACTTCAACCCGGCCGCCGACCGGTTGCGGGTCATCAGCGACAACGGCCAGAACCTGCGCCACAACCTCCACGACCACACCACGACCGAGGACGCGGTGCTGACCCTCCCGCCCGACCAGGGAACGGCGCGGGGCGTGACGGCGGCGGCCTACACGAACAACGACCTCAACCCGGACACGGCGACGACCCTGTTCGACATCAGCCCGGCGCTGGACCAGGTGCTGGTCCAGTCACCGGCCAACAACGGGACGCTGGCGGCGACCGGGAAGCTGACCGTGGACGCGGGCGCGAACGCCGGATTCGACATCCACAGCGTGCTCTCGGGCGGGAAGGCGGTGTCGCTGCTGGGATTCGCGACGCTGACCACGTCCACCGGGACCGGCCTGTACAGCGTCAACCTGCTGAACGGCGAGGTGTCGCTGGTCGGGAACTTCCCGCTGGCGTTCACCGACCTCGCGCTGACCCTGACGGGCAGCTGACCCGCGAGGGGACCCGGCGGGCGCGCTCGCCGGGTCCCGCTCACCCCTGCTGCCCGGCCCAGTGCCCGAACTCGCTGTCCAGCACGAGCCTGCCGAGCTTGCCGTACTCGCGGCGCACCGCCGTGACCAGGTCGGCCATCCGCAGCGGCCGGTCGGCCTCGGCCGCCAGGTAGGCGGCCGTCACCGCGCACGCCCGGATCGAACCGCCCGCCAGCTCGAACCGCTCGGCGCAGAACCCCAGGTCCACGTCCGGGTCGCGGGGCAGCACGCGGCCGAGGCAGCGGTCCCACAGCAGCAGCCGGTGCGCGGCGTCCGGCTCGGGGAAGTCCGCGATCACGTCGATCCGCCGGGTGAACGCCTCGTCCACGTTGGACTTCAGGTTCGTGGTCAGCACCGCGATCCCGTCGAAGGACTCCATGCGCTGCAGCAGGTACGCCGACTCCATGTTCGCGTGCCGGTCGTTCGAGCTGCGCACCTCGGAGCGCTTGCCGAACACCGCGTCCGCCTCGTCGAACAGCAGCACGCCGTGCACCCCGGCGGCCTCGGTGAAGATCCGCTCCAGGTTCTTCTCGGTCTCGCCGACGTACTTGTCCACCACGGTCGACAGGTCCACCACGTACAGGTCGACGCCGAGCGCGGCGGCGACCACCTCGGCGGACATGGTCTTGCCGGTGCCGGAGCCGCCCGCGAACAGCGCGACCACGCCACGCCCGCGCCCGCCTCCGGGCCGCATCCCCCACTGGCCGAGCACCCGGTCGCGGTGCCGGGCGCGCACGACCAGCTCGGTGAGCTGCCGCCGGGTCGGCTCGGGCAGCACGAGGTCGTCCCAGCCGACGGCGGGCACGACCCTGCGGGCCAGCCGGTCGAGCCCGGCGGCGTTGCGGGCGCGCACCCCGGCGCCCAGGTGCTCCTGCCGCACCGGGCCGCCGTCGAGCGCGGCGAGCCCGGTGGCGACGGCGACGGCGTGCCCGACCTCGTCGTCGCCGAGCCGGTAGGCGGCGAGCGCGGCCAGGTCCAGCCCGTCGACGGAGCCACCGCCGAGCGCGCGCTCCCAGCGGCGGGCCCGCTGGTCCGGGTCGGACCTGGGCGCCTGCACCGGAACCGCGGGCCGGGGCGTCCAACGCGGGTCCCAGTGGGCGGCGCCGTGCAGCAGCAGCGGGACGCCCTCGGCGAGCGCGGCCAGCTCGCGCAGCAGCCCGGCGCGCTCGCGCGGCAGGTCGTCGAGCGGCCCGAGGACGACGCCCGCGCCGCGCAGCCGGGCCTCCCGCACCACGGCGGGCAGCGACGTGGCGGTGAGCGCGGCCGGGTCGACCACGACCGCGCCGGGCAGCGCCTCCACGGCGGTGCGCGCGGCCTCGCCGCCGCTGTCGCGCAGGTGGACCAGGTGGACGCCGCCGCGCACCGCGCGGGCCAGCCGGACGGCCGGCTCCCCGGTGGGCGGCGCGGGCGGTTCGAGGCGGGCGACGCCGGTGAGCGCGTGGTCCGGGCTGTCGTCGCCGAGCAGGTGCGCCACGACCCGGTCGGGCACCCGCAGCACCCTGGACAGCGCGGGCGCGTCGTCCTGCTGCACCTCCACCAGGCCGCGCGCGACCAGCGGCGCGGACGGCGCGAGCCGGAACCGGCCGGGCCCGGCGGGCGGCAGGCCGCACAGCTCCAGCGCGAGGCCGGTGGTGGCGCGGCGGCGGGTGATGTCGTCGTTGAGGTAGCCGTAGAGGCGTTCGAGCCTGGTGTCGACGTCGGGGGCGAGCGCGACCAGCAGCAGCTCCACGTCCAGCGGGTCCAGCCCGAACTCCCGCGCCAGCACGAGCAGGCGCGGTCCCGGCGCGGGCGCGAGCGCGGCCAGCGCGTCCAGGTCGACGTCGTCCTCGGGCGGGAACAGGCGCGGGACGCGCGGGGCGTCCAGCACCCGCTGCACGGCCTCGGGCGTGAAGTACAGGCCCCGGTACGGGTCGTCGGGCGCCGGGTCGGTGGCGCGCCGGGCCTCCACGGCCAGCCGCACCCGCCACTCGACGGCCCCCAGACGCGCCCACAGGTACACCAGGTCGGCGTCCTGCTCCTCGCTCCCGGCCACCTCGCCCACCACGCCGAGCAGCCCCTCGTCGGTGGTCACCGGCTCTCCCCCCGCTCCTGGCACGGCCGTCCCGGCGGGCGCCGGGGGCCGGGCGGGCGCGGGCTCCCCGCGGTCACCTGATCGCCCCGCCCCTGCGCTTGCGCGCCGTCCCGGCAGGCCGCTCGGGCGTGGGCACGGGGCGCTCCCTGGTGGCCGCGAACCCCTCGCCCTCCGCGCTCGACGGCCCCTCGTAGCGCAGCCTGCGCGCGGTGCCGTCGCCGGTGAAGCCCGGCTCGTCCAGGCCGCGCAGCACGATGCCCTCGGTGACCGGCGGCCCGGCCGGGGTCCACTCGCCGCGCATCGGCGCGGTCACCTTCACGTCGATCGACGGCTTGAGCTCGCCGCCCAGCGCCGACCACACGTCGGCCGCCGCCGCGCCCTCGGACAGCGCGCCGCCGGTGATCAGCGGCACCTTCGCGCCCAGCTCGGCCAGCGACCCGGTGAGCCAGCGCCGCTCCACGCTCTGCACCCGCACCAGGCACGCCAGCACCTCGGACAGCAGCCGGTGCTCGTCGGTGGCCCGGTTGGTCCAGGCCGTCACCAGGTAGGACAGCCGGAACCACCGGGTGGGCCCGCGCCAGCCGAGCAGGTCGCCGGACTCGTCGTGCACCTCGGCCGCCCCGGCGCTGCGCCGCCCGACGTCCTCGCGGATGTCGTAGAGGAACACGTTCACCATCGGCCCGTTGCGCCGCGCCGTCCACTCCTTGCTGGGCGCCTCGAACGCCAGCTCGCCGCCACCGCCGGGGACCCCGCTGTCCGACAGCAGCCTGCGGATCGCCTCGTCCACCTCGTGGATCACGACACCCTCCCCGCACCTCGTCCGTCCACTGAGGACGAAACCACGTCCCCGCTCACCGCCGGTTCACCATGTCCGGCGGCCCGATCGTGCCCGGCACCACCAGGAACGGCGTGGTAGCAGGCCGGAACCCGTCGCCGGAGGCGGTGATCACGCGCGGGCCGGTCTGGTCCTTGGGCAGGATCAGCAGCTGCGCGATGAAGCTCCCGTCCGGCCGGGGCAGGGTCGGCGCGGCCGTCGCCGTGATGCCCGGCTTCCAGGTCAGCCGCACCGGCACGCCGGGCGGGAAGTCCAGCCCCCGCACCGAGGTGACGAAGCCCGGCTCGCCGATCGGCGGCACCGCCACGATCCTGGGCAGCAGCACCCGGAGCTGCGCGGTGGCCGCGTTGTCGGCCGCGTTGTCGTCGCTGCCGGTGGTGCGCACCACACCGCGCGCGGTCCCCTGGCCCGGCGCCACCGGCGCGAGCACCACGGTGAGCGCCTGCGTCCCGCCCGGCGGCAGGTCGCGCAGCGCGCAGGCCGTCGCCGAGCAGCCGGGGGGCAGCGCCGCGACCGGGATTCCCCGCGGCAGGGCCAGCTCCAGCCGCAGCCCGGTGGCGTTCGCGCCGCCGCCGTTGCGCACGGTGTAGACCACGCTGGCCCGGCCGCCGACGTAGGACGGGTTCGGCCGCACCGCGACCGCGAGCGCCGGACCGGCCTGCGGCGGCGCGGGGGGCGGCGGTGGCGGAGGGGGCGGCGGGCTGCTGGGCGGCGTGGTCGTGGCCGGCGGGACGGTCGTGGTCGGCGGCGCGGTGGTGCTGGTCTGCGCGTCCACCACCGGCACGACGGTGCGCGCGCTGTTGTCGGCCACCTCGGGGTCGACCACCCCGCCCGCGACGCCCCAGGCGATCTCGCGCCGCCCGGCCGTGACCCCGGTGACCACGACGACGACCGTGACCTCCTGGTCCGGTTGCAGGACCCCGAGCTGGCAGGCGAGCTCGGCCACGTCGCACGTGCCCTGCGGCGTGCGCAGCTCGTCCACCCGCACCCCCTCGGGCGGCACGACGGTCAGCGTGGTCGTGGACGAGACGCCGGGCCCGTTGTTGGCCACCACCACCGGGATCTCGACGCCGCGCCCGGTGGTCACCTCGGGCGTGCTGGACGGCGCCCGCACCGCCAGGTCCACGGTGATCCGCCAGCTGGGCTCCTTCTGCCTGCCGGGGAGCGCGTAGTTGACCCGGCTCTCGCTGAGCCCGCCGTCGACGAAGTCCACCAGCGCCAACGTCTCGGGCTGCTCGCTCGCGGCCCCGCGCCGGGTGGAGACCACCAGCCGCCCGCCCTCCGGGGAGAACGCGGCGTCGCGCGGCTGGAACGGACCGGACCCGTTCACCACGGGCGCCCCGCACTGGGTGCTGCCCTGCGGGACGAGCACCCGGCAGGTCTCCCGGTCGAGGTCGAACGAGATGAGCGCGTCCTGCTCGCGGTTGAACACCAGGTCGCCGCTGTCGGGGCTGAACACCGAGCTGTCGTCGGTCACCTCGCACGGCGAGGCGGCCCCGCACACGATCTCGCTGATGTCGCGCTGGTTGCCCAGGGTGGCCGCGTCGGCGGTCCAGATGTGGTTGTCGCGCACCTCGGTGCCGGTCTCGTCGTCGAACACCACGCCCCTGGTGAACGACAGGGTGCGCCCGTCCGGCGACCACGCGGGCTGGGTGTCCTCCTGGTCCTCGGCGCCGGGCGGGGCGACGAGCTCGCGCAGGACCTGGCCGGTGGAGGCGTCCACGACCGCGATCCGGCTCGGCCCGTTGTCAGGCCGGATGCCGCCGGGCGAGCGGCGGGTGATGGCGATCTGCTCGCCGTTCGGCGACCAGGCCGGGTCGAACTCCCAGTCGGTGGGCAGCCGGTCGGAGACGTTCAGCCGCACCGGGTCCGAGCCGTCCGCGTTCGCGGTCCAGATCCGCTGCAGGCGCGAGCCGAGCGGTCCCTCGAAGGCGGTGTAGACGATCTTGCGGCCGTCCGGGGAGTAGGTCTGCCGCAGCGTCCACGGGTCGTAGCCGCCGGTCGGCTTGAACAGCAGCCTGGAGTCGGACGCGATGTCCGGGTGCTCCAGCGCGAGCGCGATCCCGAGGTCCCTGGGATCGGTCCCGTCCGGCTGGATGTCCTGCAACCGCACCTCGTTGCGCACCGACGCGGTGGTGCGGGCGATCAGCAGCGTCCCGGTGAGCGGGTCGCCGATCCAGGCGGGCGCGCTGACCTGCCGGTCCTCCCTGAGCAGCAGCTGCGGCGCGGCCCCGACCGGCTCACCGCCGTCGCCCGCGACCCGGTACACGCCCTCCCTGGGGTCCTCCTCCAGGCAACCGCAGCTGATGAACAGCAGCCCCTGCCCGTCCGGCATCCACACCGGCCACCGGCCGTTCCACCCGGCCTGGTTCTCGGCGAAGAAGTCCCGGCTGGCCCCGTCCTCCAGCACGCGCAGCCGGGCGCGCCCCGCGCCGACCTTGTAGACGATCCGGTCCTCGGTCGGGTGCCACACCGGTTCGCCCGCGCCACCACCGGGTTCGTCGGTGAGCTGCGTGGAGGGGCCGCCCGCGAGGGGCCTGCTGCGGATCTGCCCGCCCGCGCTGAACGCGACGCGCAGCCCGTCCGGGGAGATCGTGGGCCACTCCTCGGGGTCGGCGCCCTCGGGGGTGATGCGGCGCAGGTTCGTCCCGTCGACGTCGACCGCCCACAGCTCGCCGCTCCCGTCGCCCCGGACCTGCTGGAACACCACGGTGCCCAGGTCGGGGGTGAGCTGCGGGTGGCAGGCGTACATGCCCTCGGTCAGCTGCACGACGGACCCGTCCCGCTGGCGCAGGAACACCTGCGGCAGCTTCTCCGCCCTCATGCTGACGAACACCACGAGCCCGCCGCGCGCCGACACCTCGTCGTCGAAGTGCGCTGGCCGGTCGGGGAGCAGCGGAGGGCTGGGGGCGTTGGTCGGGTAACCGTTCTGCGGCGCGGGGAACTGGCCGATGCCCCGGTGCTCGGTGCCCGCGTACGCGATCCGCTGCGGCGGTGGCGGGTCGTCCTGCTGGGCGGGCGCCACGCCGCTGTGCAGCACCACCACGACGCCGCCGAGCAGCACAGCCACGACCGCCACCACGACGGCCCTGAACCTGGTGAACACCGCGCACCTCCTCGCGTCGGTCCCGATCCTGGCCGCGCGCCCCGCCGGGGAGGGAGGTCCCGGCGGGCAGCGCGGGGGAACGGCTGGTGGTCTGTTCGGGCAACCCGGCCGCGCGGCCGGGGCCGGGGCTCAGATCAGCCCGTGGCGCATCACGTACCCGACCGCGTGCGCGCGGTTGCGCAGGTTCAGCCGGGTGGTGACCTCGTGCAGCACGTTCTTGACCGTCCGCTCGGAGAACGACATCTTCACCGCGATCTCGGCGGTGCCGAACCCCTCGGACACCAGCCGCAGCATGTCGGCCTCGCGCGGGGTGAGGGTGGACAGGCTGGGCGCGTTCGGGTCGAGCACGCTGCGCCGCAACCGGCTGACGTGGTCGAGCAGCTTGCCGAGCAGGTCGCCGGGCAGCACCGCCTCGCCCTTCGCCAGCGCCGACACCGCCGCCACCAGCCGGTCCTGGTCGGCGTCGCCCCGGCGCACCACGGCCACCACGCCGCAGTCGACGACGACCTGCAGCGCGTCCTGGTCGAAGCGGCTCACCACCACGCCGGTGCGCACGGTCGTGGCGCGCTGGAGCCTGCGCAGCAGCCGCGCGGACGGCTCGTCCACCTCGTCCACGACCACGAGCGCGACGCGCGCGCGGTGCTCCTCGCCGGGCGGCAGGACCTCCACCTCGGGGCGCGGCTTGAGCTGGTGCGTCACGCCGGTGCGCAGCACCTGGTCCGCCGCGTACACGGCGACCGGAATCCTCGTCGTCATCCCGACTCCCCTCGCTGGTGGTGCGTCCCATCGTGGGCCCGGCGGCAGGAGGTCGGGCAGGGGCTCGGGTGCGCGAGTGCACGGGTTTGCCCGCACAGTGCCCTTTTCTCCCTCCCGGACGGCGGCGCGGGCCGCCTAGCGTCCCCCGCGTGACCGCAACGACCGAATTCGGTCTCCCCACCGTGGTGGTGACGCCCGGCCAGGAGACCAGCACGACGATGACGGTGCGCAACGACAGCGACGTGGTCGAGGCGTACGAGTTCGAGGTGGTGGGTGAGTGCGCGCCGTGGACCAGCGTCGAGCCCGCGCGGCTGTCGCTGTACCCCGGCACGTCCGGCCAGGTCGCGGTGCTGCTGCGCCCGCCGAGGGCGTCCACCCCGAGGGCCGGGGAGATCCCGCTCGGCGTCCGCGTGCTCCCGTCGGAGCGCCCGGACGCCGTCGCGGTGTCGGAGACGACCGTGGTGGTGGAGCCGTTCGGGCAGCAGCGTGCCGAGCTGGTCCCGCAGCGGCGGCGGGCGTGGCGCAGCGCGCGGTACCACGTGCGCCTGCACAACGAGGGCAACACGGCGGTGTCGGTGGCGCTGTCCGCGCCGGCGTCGGACGACCGGCTGACCTACGAGCTGCCGCAGCGCCCGGTGGAGGTCCCGCCGGGCGAGTCGACCGAGATCGACTTCCGGGTGCGGGTCGGGAAGGTCCTGTGGTTGGGCAAGTCGGTGGAGTGGCCGCTGAACCCGGTGGTGACCGCCACGGGCCCGGCGGCGAGCGGCGCGCCGGGCGCCACGCTGGTGGACGGCGGGGCGGTGCTGGAGCACCCGCTGGACGGGGAGCTGGTGCAGCTGCCGGTGTTCTCCCGGTGGCTCCTGGCGCTGCTGGCGGCGCTGCTGGCGCTGGTGCTGGCGTGGTTGCTGCTGGTGCGGCCGGCGATCCGGTCGGCGGCGCGCGAGGCGGCGGACGACCGGGCCGAGGAGATCGTCGAGGCGGGCGGGGTGAACCCGGACAGCCCCGGCGGCGAGCAGGGGCAGGGGCAGGGGAACGGCAACGGCGACGGCTCGGGCCAGCAGCCCGGAACCGGTGACGGCGGCGGCCAGCAGCCGGGTCAGCCCGGTCAGCCGGGCACCGGCCCGGGTGGTGGCCAGCAGAACTCGGGCACGATCGAGGTGGGCACGGCGGGCGGCCAGCAGGGCTCGGGCACGTACACGGTCCCGGACGGCAAGCTGTTCCGGATCACCGATTTGGTGGTGAGCAACCACCAGGGCGACGAGGGCGTGCTGACGATCTCGTTCGGCGAGCAGCGGGTGCTCACGCTGGCCCTGGAGACGTTCCGCAACCAGGACTTCCACTGGGTCGCCCCGATCGAGGTCCAGGAGAACGCCATCGTGTCGGCGCAGGTGCAGTGCTCGCGACCGGGCACGCCGGCGACGGGACAGCAGGCGCAGCAGTGCTTCCAGACGCTGAACGTCAGCGGCCTGCTGGGCGACCTCCCGGAGCGGTGACCCCGCACTGCCCAGAAGCCCCCGGCCGCGCTCGTGGGCCGGGGGCTTCCGCTATGCCGCAAGCAGAGCCGCGAGCTCGCCCTCCAGCGCGCCTTCGTCGTCGGGCAGCGTCCCGTACCCGCCCCAGAACCCCTCGCGCCCAGGTTTGCGCCGAGCCGTCCACACCGCCCAGTCGGCGAGCGGGTCGCCCCACTCCGCGCGGTCGAGGTCGAGCACCCCGGTGACCAGGGGCCGGGGCGCGCCGTCGGCCAGGAGAACGTCGGGTGTCCACAGGTCCCCGGTGAGCAGCGAGGCGCGGTCGACCCGGTCGAGCAGCTCACCCCGCTCCTCGGCGACCGCCCGAGCTGCTCGTGGTGACCACCCCGTACGGCACGCGGATACCGCCGAATCCCCTCGACCGCCGGAACCCCCGGCAGGAGCGTGAGCACCATCCAGTCCCGCTCGACGACCCGGTGCGACCAGTCCGCGACGAGCACCCCGGGCAGGAACCCGCCCAGCACCGAGGTGAGGTGCGGCAGCACGGCGTGCTCGTTGCGCATCAACCGCCACTCGCTGCGGAACTGCTCCCGCTCACCGGGCGCGACCCGGACCACGACCGGCTCGGGAAACCCTGGCGTGTCCACCACGAGGGTCGAGTTGTACCGACCCCCGCCCAACTCCCGCACCGACCGCACGCCGGCCCCGAAGGCGACCCGAACGATCCGCTCGACCTCCCCCGAGCCAACCCCACCCGCCCTCACGCCCCGGCCCCCACCACGTGCTCGGCGCAGAGCGCGGTCTCCACAAGGTCAGGCCGCCCGGCCAGGTCCACCGCGCGAACACCCACACCAAAAACCTAACCCCCGCACCGCCCGTGCCGCTCCCCGTCGCCCTCGCCCGGCTCCCCGACCGCGAGCAGCGCCACCGGCGCCACCCGGCACCCGCGCCGCCGGTTCCACTCGTCCAGCAGCGCGTTGATCCAGGCCCCCATCAGCCGCGCGGTCTCCGGGTCCCCCCGCCGCAGGTGCTCGACCTGCTCCACCCTGGTCGCCCGCAGCTCCTCCGCGAGGTCCCCCACCTCGGCCCCGCCCCCGACGCCCCCGTCCGCGCTCACCGCGCACCCGCCGCGATCCGGAACGCCCGGATGTACTTGGGCAGCTCCACCAGCGCCCGCTCCCAGGTGTCCGAGGCGATCTGCCCGGCGAACACCGAGTCCACCACCAGCCGCTCGACCTCGGGCGCGATGTCCCCGCCGGGCGCGGCGTGCAGCTTCCGCGACACCTCGGCGCGCCGCAGCTTGGCCCGCACGACCTCCAGGGTCTGCTCCAGCTCCGCGATGACCCGCTCGGCCTGCTCGGGCGGCACCACCAGCCACCCCTTCGTGGCGAGGTGGAGGAACAGGTCGCCCGCGAACCGCTCCCCGGAAGCCCCGGTCTCGCCCTCAGGCCGCATCAGTCCACCTCCGCGCGTCTGCCCAGAGCCCACCACGTCCGCCGACCCCGGCCAAGTGGGTCGGCGGGGTTCTGCCCCTCCGTACCAGGGGTCCTGCCCCCAGCGCCGTTCCCCCGGACGAGTGAACAACCCGCGCTTCCTGAACC
Organism: Actinosynnema mirum DSM 43827; assembly: GCF_000023245.1. Classification (GTDB taxonomy): domain Bacteria; phylum Actinomycetota; class Actinomycetes; order Mycobacteriales; family Pseudonocardiaceae; genus Actinosynnema; species Actinosynnema mirum. The sequence continues at coordinate 3,378,764 of NC_013093.1, read as the reverse complement.
GTTCCCCACCACGTCGGCGTGTGCCCCCTGTCTGAGCGGACCGGGAGGATCGCATGTCGGGTCGGGGACTTCGGGTGGAGCTGCTGGGACCGCTGCGCGCCTGGACGGACCCCGGCGAGCGGTCCGAGGTCGCGCTGGGACCGGCCCGCAGGCGCGCGGTGTTCGCCGTGCTGGCGGCCCGCGCGAACCAGGAGGTGACCAGGCAGGACCTGGTGGACGCGGTGTGGGGCGACGAGCCCCCGCCGACAGCGGTGGGCGCGCTGCACACCTACGTCTCCGGCCTGCGCGCGGCGCTGGGCCAGGACCGGGCGGCGCTGGCGTCCGGCCGCGCCTCGTACTCCCTGCGCGTGCCCGACGACGGCGTGGACGCGGCGGGGTTCGAGCGCTCCCGCCTGATCGGGACGCGGCTGCTGGGCGCGGGCGACTGGTCGGGGGCACGCACCGCGCTGACCGGGGCGCTCGCGCTGTGGCGCGGCCCGGCGCTCTCCGGCGTCCCCGGCCCGTTCGCCGAGGTGGAGCGCCGCAGGCTGGCCGAGCTGCGCCTGGGCGCCCTGGAGGCGCACGCCCGCGCCGGTCTGGAGCTGGGCGAGCACACCGAGGTCCTGGCGTCCCTGTCCGCGCTGGTCGCCGAGCACCCCGGTCACGAGTCGCTGCGGGAGCTGGTGATGCTGGCCCTGCTGCGCTCGGGCCGCCGGGCCGAGGCGCTGGAGTCCTACCGGGACGCCCGCCGGGCGCTCGCCGCGCAGGGCGTGGAGCCGGGTCCGGCGCTGCGCGCGCTGCACCAGCGCATCCTGCACGAGGACCCCGGCGCCGCGGCGGTGGCGGAGGTGCTGGCGGCGGGACCGGTGCGCGCGGACCGGATCACCCGCGTGCGGGACCTGGTCGCGGGCCCGGCGGGCTGGGACCGGGCGTTCTCCGAGCAGCACCCGACCGTGGTCCGCGCCCCGGCCGCGCGCCGGACGCCCGATCACCCCACCCCTGCCCGGTCGTCCACCCCCGCGCCGCCCCGCCCGACCGCGCGCCCGCAGCCCGCACGCCCGCGGCCCGCCAGCCACTTCCTGGGCCGCACCGAGGAGCTGGCCCTCCTGCACGAGCTGATCACCGACGTGCGGGCCGGTCGCGGCGGTCTGCTGTGGCTGGAGGGCGACGCGGGCGTCGGCAAGTCCGCCCTGCTCGCCGAGGCGCTGTCGACCGCGCCGGGCTGCCGCGTGGTCCCGGTGTCCGGCGCGCGGGGCCTGTTCGGCGACCTCGCCACCGCCCCGCTGGTCGCGGCGGCCCTCACCGGCTCCACCAGCCCGGAGCCGCTCGTGCTGCTGGTGGACGACCTGCACGCGCTGTCCGAGCCCGACCTGCTGATGTGGCACCGCCTGGCCACCACCGCCCTCGCGCCCCGAGGCGCCCCGCTGCTGCTGCTCGCCGCGTCCCGCCCGCTCGCGACCGGCCGCGTCCTGCCCCGGTTGCGCCGGGCGGTGCGGGTCAGGGGCGGCCACCTGCTGACCCTGCCGCCGCTGCCGACCGCCTACGTCGCGGCGCTGGTCGGCCACGTCGTGGGCGCCCGCCCCGGCGCGTCCCTGCTCGACCTGGCCAGGCGGGCGGGCGGGAACCCCCTGTTCGCCGAGCGGGTGGCGGCCTCGCTGGTGCGGCGCGACGCCGTGCGCGTGGTGGACGGCGTGGCCGAGGTGGACGAGGTCGAGCTGGAGCGGGTGCCCACCTCGCTGCTGTCGGTGGCCGCGGGCGTCCTGGAGCCGCTGTCGGCGGCGGCCCGGGAGGTGCTGCGCTGCGCGGCCGTGCTCGGCCCGCGCTTCCGGGTGGCCGAGCTGGGCGCGGTGACCGGCCGGACGGTGCGCGAGCTGCTGGGCGCGCTGGACGAGGCGGTGGCCGCGTCGGTCGTCGTGGACCCCGGTTCCGGCGAGGAGCTGGCGTTCCGCAACGCCTGCCTGCACCGCGCCCTGCTGGACGGCCTGCCCACGACCGCGCTCAGCGCGCTGCGCCGACGAGCCGCGCGGGCGCTGAGCACCCTGGGCGCGCCGCCGGAGCGGATCGCGGCGGTCAGCGGCTGACCGTCACAGGTGCCCTTCGCGCCGCAGCCAGGAGAAGGCCACCCAGCCGATCGGCACGCGCGCCCAGAACGAGATCAACCGGTGCAGCAGCGCCACCACCAGCGCCATGGACGGGTCGAGGCCCACGGCCGCCAGCTGCGCGGCCAGCACCAGCTCGGCCGCCCCGGCCCCACCGGGCACCGGCACCGCGCCCGCGATCGCCGTGCCCGCCGCCGCCACCAGCAGCAGGTCGCCCAGCGGCACGTCCCCGCCGAACGCGGCCACCGCAGCCGCCAGCGCCGCCGTGGACCCGAGCAGCGCCACCACGTGCCCCGCGAGCACCACCGCGCACCGCCCCGGTGTGCCGAGCCCCTGCCCCATGCCCGCGAGCGCGTCCAGGATCATCACCCGGCTGCGGCGCACCAGCAGCGCCGCCGCCAGGACCACCACGACCGCCACCGCGACCAGCCACCCGATGCCGGGGCTGAGCAGCTCGCTGACCCGCCCGGAGGTCGCCACGAACGGCAGCACGATCATCACCGTGATCAGCACCGAGGTCCCCTGCACCGCGCCGACCGCCCCGACCGCGCCGGGCGTGGGCACCCCGTTGCGCCCGAGGAAGCGGACGTTGGTGGCCATGCCGCCGAGGTTCGCCGGCGTCACCAGGTTCCCGAACGAGGTGGCCAGCTGGGCCACGGTGGTCAGCCCCCACGGCAGCCGCACGGGCGAGGCTGCGCGCAGCGACAGCACGTTGCCCAGCACGGGAAGGGTGGACGCGGCGATCGCGGCCAGCACCCAGGCCGGGTCGGACTTCACGAACACCTTGCGCAGGATGCCGCTGTCCACTTGGTGCGCGAAGACGGCGAGAGCCACCACGACGACCGCCACCGCGGCGAACTTGAGCAAGGTCGTCCGGTGCTCCGCACCGCGAGTGATGATCACGGATCCAGGATGGACGGTCGGAGCTGAGAACGCGTCACACCACGGGTTGATCGGCGTGTACGACTTCCGCAGTACCCCTGACCTGCGACTGTGCGACGGAGGTGTGGTGCGGGACGGCGTGTCGGGGTGTTCGCCCTGAGTGATCAACCTGAGAACCTGCGGTTTTCCCCTTCGGAGAACCGGACATGGCGGACATGGCGGGCCGTGTGATTCGTCACGCGGCGTGGTCGGTTTAACCGCCGGACAGGGTGCCGGAGCACGCCGGACGTGTCGCGGACCACCTCGTCCGGTCCAGGGTGGACGGTCGGCGGAGCCGGCCACCCCAACCGGATCGCGGCCCTACCCCACCGGCGCGGGCTCCGCCGACGAGCCCCTGGTGATCAGCTCCGGCTGCACCACGACCCGGTGCACCGGCCGGCCGCCCGCCGCCCGCAGCCTGGCCGCCAGCAGCGCCACGGCCGCCCGGCCCACCGCCGCCTTCGGCGGGCGCACGGCGGTCAGCGGCGGGTCGCACAGCTCGGCCATCTCGTCGTCGTAGGTCACCACCGACAGCGCGCCCGGCACCACGATCCCGCGCTCCTGGCAGCGCTGCACGAGCGCGAGCGCCTCCGGGTCCGAGTGCACGAGCAGCGCCGTCGTCCCGGACTCCCGGCACCGGTCGAGCAGCGCGTCGAGCTGCCGCGACCAGTCCGGGTCGCGGTGGTCGCACGTGGTCACCTCCGGCACGCCGTCCAGCTCCAGCCCCAGCTCGTCGCACGCCCGCCGCCACCCCCGGCGCAGGTGCGGGGCGGTGGGGCTGCTGGCCGAGGCGCACAACCCGATCCGGCGGTGCCCCAGCTCCGCCAGGTGCCGCACCGCCGAGGCCGCCCCGAGCCGGTGGTCGCTGACCACCGACTCCAGCAGCCCCAGCCCCGGATCGCCGGAGTCGCGCTCCAGCAGCACGACGGGCACTTCGGCAGACCGCAGCCAGCGCACCAGCGCCGCGCCCTGGCTGCCGGTGGTGGTCGGGGCGACCAGCAGCCCGTCGACGCCGACCGAGTCGACCAGCGCGCCGAGCTGGCGCAGCTCGTCGTCCGGCGCGTACCCGGCGCCGCGCAGCACCACCCGCAGCCCCAGCTCGTCGGCGGCCTCGCGGACCCCGCGCACCACGTCCGGCCAGTAGTAGACCAGCGACGGCACCACCAGCCCGACCACCGCGCCGGTGACCGCCCCCGAGGCGCGCCCGCCGCTGGTCGGGGCGGTGGCGGGCAGCTCCAGCGTCGCGCCGCCGTGCACCCGCCGCACCACGCCCTCCCGCGCGAGCCTGGTGATGTCGCGGCGCACCGTGATCGCCGAGACGCCCAGCCGCACCGCCAGCTCGTGCACCCGGACCACGCCGTCGCGCCGCAGCAGCTCGACCACCCTGGCGCGCCGCTCGGCGGGCAGCATCGCCCGCGCGTTCGTACCCGTTGTCATCCGGCGATTCTGCCCACCGCGCGCGGCTGATCACATGTGATCGGTCGTGCGCGCAGGGGATTGACGTCGGAAAACCGATCACCCACGATCTGCCCCACGGCTCCCCTCGCCCGGCGGAAGGGATCGGCGTGACCCGACGACGACCACGTGCCCTGCTGGTGATGGACGGCCCGACCTTCCGGACGCAGTTCCACGCCCCGCAGCTGCGCAGGCTGGGCGAGCTGGCGCAGGCCGCCGACCCGGTGTGCGTGGGCGAGCTGGACTCGCCGGACGCGCGGCGGGTGCTGCGCGGCGCCGAGGTGCTGCTGACCTCGTGGGGCTGCCCTGGGCTGTCCGCCGAGCGGCTGGCCGCCGCGCCCGAGCTGCGCGCGGTGTTCCACTGCGCGGGCACGGTCCGCCCGCTGGTGAGCGAAACCCTGTGGCAGCGGGGAATCCTGGTCACCACGGCCGCCGACGACAACGCGGTCCCGGTCGCCGAGTTCACGCTGGCCGCGATCGTGTTCGCGGGCAAGAAGGCCCCGTTCCTGGCGCAGGACGCCCGGCGGCACCGCGCCGACTGGTCGTACCGGGCCGCACGCGGCGAGCTGTCCAACCGGGGCCGGGTGATCGGGCTGGTCGGGTTCTCCCGCGTGGGCAGGCGGGTCGCGGCGATGCTGCGGGCGCTGGAGGTCCGGGTGCTGGTGGCCGACCCGCACGCCGACGCGGCGGAGGTGCGCGCGGCGGGCGCGGAGCTGGTGCCGCTGCCGGACCTGCTGCGGGCGTGCGACGTGCTGTCGCTGCACCTGCCCGCACTGCCGTCGACCAGCAACCTGATCGGGCAGCGGGAGTTGGCGCTGCTGCGCGACGGCGCCACCGTGATCAACACCGCGCGCGGGGCCGTGCTGGACACCGCCGCGCTGGAGCGCGAGTGCGCGGGCGGCAGGCTGGACGCGATCCTGGACGTCACCGAGCCCGAACCGCTGCCCGCCGCCTCGGTGCTCTACGACCTGCCCAACGTGATGATCACCCCGCACGTGGCCGGGTCGCTGGGCTCGGAGGCGCGGCGGATGAGCGACAGCGCGCTGGAGGAGCTGGCCCGCTACCTGGACGGGCGCCCGCCGAGGTCGCCGGTGACGGCCGAGCGGCTGCGGGTGAGCGCGTGATCGCGGACCAGGACGCGCGGGAGCTGTCCCCGTTCACCGGCTGGACGCGCGGGCACTGGACCGCGCTGGCGGACCGGATGCTGCGCGCGCTGCGCCCGCTGACCTCGCCCGGCGGCGCGCGGATCGTGCTGCCCGGCCCGACCGGCGGCCTCGGTGCGGACGTGGACGGCCTGGAGGGGTTCGCGCGCACGTTCCTGCTGGCCGGTTTCCGCCTGGCCGGGGAACGCGGCCACGACCCCGACCACCTGGCCGAGCGGTACGCGCAGGGCCTGGCGTCCGGCGTCGACCCGGCCTCCCCCGAGCGCTGGCCGCGCCCCGACGAGCACGCCCAGGCCAAGGTGGAGGCCGCGTCGCTGGCGCTGGTGCTGGACCTGACGCGCCCGTGGTTGTGGGACCTGCTGCCCGAGCGCGTGCGGGCCCAGGTGGTCGACTACCTGTCCCCGGTGGTCGGCGACGACGGCTACCCGCGCTGCAACTGGCTGTGGTTCCGGGTCGTCGTGCAGACCTTCCTGCGCTCGGTCGGCGGGCCGTGGCGGGCCGAGGACGTCGAGTCGGACCTGGCGCTGCACGAGGGGTTCCTGCGCGCGGACTCCTGGTACTCGGACGGCGACGAACGCGCGTTCGACCACTACACCGGCTGGGCGATGCACCTGTACCCGGTGCTGTGGTCCCGGATGCGCGGCGCCCGCGAGCTCACCGACAGGTCCACGGTGGACGTTCAGCGCCTGGACCGGTACCTGCGCGACCACGTGAACCTGATCGGCGCGGACGGCTCGCCGCTGGTCCAGGGCCGCAGCCTGACCTACCGCTTCGCCGCCGCAGCGCCGCTGTGGGCGGGCGCGCTCGCCGAGGTCCCCTCCACCCCGCCGGGCCTGCTGCGCCGCGCCGCGTCCGGGATCGTGCGGCACTTCGCCGACCGGGGCGCGCCCGACGAGCGCGGCCTGCTCACCCTCGGCTGGCACCGCGCCTGGCCCCGGATCGCCCAGAGCTACTCCGGCCCGTCATCGCCCTACTGGGCCGCCAAGGGGATGCTCGGCCTGGCGCTGCCCGCCGACCACCCGGTGTGGCGGGCGGTGGAGGAGCCGCTGCCGGTGGAGACCGGCGACCGGCTGTGGGTGGCCACCGCGCCGGGCTGGCTGGTCAGCGGCACCCGCGCGGACGGCGTGGTCCGGGTGGTCAACCACGGCGCGGACCACGCGGTGGAGGGCGCGCACGTCGGCGACTCCCCGCTGTACGCCCGCCTCGGCTACTCCACCGCCACCGCGCCCCCGCTGTCCGAGCGGGCCTGGAGCACCCCGGCCGACCAGTCCGCAGCGCTGCTGGACGCGGCGGGCCGCGCCACCCACCGCGCCGGGATGTCGTTGCTGCGCACCGGACTGATCGACGACGGCCGGGTCGCGCTCGGCGCGTCGCGGGCCCGCGCGCACTGGCTCGCCGACGCGCCCCCCGCCCGCGACCACGGCTCCGGCCGCACCGGCGAGCACACCGACGTCGCGCTGATCACGGTGGTGTCGCTGCTGCGCGGCCCCTGGGAGGTGCGCTGCGTCCGCGTCGACCCGCTGCCCGAGGACCCCGGCGCGCTCGACGCCGCGACCGCGCTGCGCGTCGGCGGCTGGCCACTGGCCGCCCGCACCCCGCCCGAGGTGTCCGCGCTCCCCCACGGCCTGACGATCGCCACCGGCGACGTGGTCTCCACCCTGCTGACCGCGGAGCCGGGCGACACCCTGGAAGCGCTTTCCGAGCACGACGCCAGCCCGCTCGGCCCGCACAGCGCCACCCCGTGCGCCACGGGCCGGATCACCCGGAGCCGGTGGCGCGCCTACGCGATCGGCCTGGCCAGGACCACCGAACCGCCCGCCGCCCCCACCACCGGCCTGGCCGCCGCCGACCTGCGCGTCACCTGGCCGGACGGCCGCACGACCGCGCTCGACCTGGACGAGTTCTCCCCCTAGACCGAGGACCGCAGACCGGCACCACACCGAGAGGACGGGTCAACGATGATTCCGAACCGCCGCGCCGGGTCGCGGGCACGACGCTGGGCAGGTCTGGCCGCCGCCCTCTCCCTGGCGGTCACCGGCTGCGGCCCCGGCGCCGCCGCCGACCCGAACACGCTCACCGTGTCGGTGTGGAACCTGGCCAGCACCCCGGAGTTCCAGGCCCTGTTCGACGCCTTCGAGCAGGCCAACCCCGGTGTCACGGTCAAGCCGGTGGACATCGTCGCCGCCGACTACCCGGAGAAGGTCACCACCATGCTCGCGGGTGGCGACCGCACCGACGTGATCACCATGAAGAACGTCACCGACTACGCCCGCCACTCCAGCCGGGGCCAGCTCCAGGACGTCACCGACCTCGTGGAGCCGCTCGAGCCCCAGGGCCTGCAAGGACTTGAGGCGTTCGAGTCCGAGGGCAGGTACTTCGCCGCCCCGTACCGCCAGGACTTCTGGGTGCTGTACTACAACAAGACCCTGTTCCAGCAGGCAGGCGTCCCCGCTCCCGAGAACTGGACCTGGGCCGAGTACGCCGACGCGGCGAAGAAGCTCACCACCGGCAGCGGCGGCGACAAGACCTTCGGCGCCTACCACCACGTGTGGCGCTCGGTGGTCCAGGCCATCGCCGCGGCCCAGAACGACGGCGACCAGCTCAGTGGCGACTACGGCTTCTTCACCGAGCAGTACACCACCGCGCTGCGGATGCAGCAGGACGGCTCGGTCCTGGACTACGGCGCCATCACCACCCAGCAGGCCGACTACCGCAGCACGTTCGAGCGGGCCAGGACCGCCATGATGCCCATGGGCACCTGGTACACCTCCAGCATCATCAAGGCCAAGCGGGAGGGCGACTCCCAGGTCGACTGGGCCATCGCCCCGCTCCCCCAGCGCGCCGAGGGCGGCGAGGTCGCCACCTTCGGCTCCCCCACCGCGTTCGCCGCCAACCGCAACGCCGACAACAGCGACCTGGCCCGCGAGTTCGTCGCCTTCGCCGCGGGAGAAGAAGGCGCCAAGGCCATCACGAAGGTCGGCGTCGTGCCCGCCCTGCGCAGCGAGGCGCTGACCGACGCCTACTTCCAGCTCGACGGCATGGCGAAGGACGAGCTGTCCACCGCCGCGTTCCGCCCGGACCACGTCGCCCTCGAGATGCCGGTGAGCAAGCGCAGCTCCGCCGTCGACACCATCCTCAAGGAGGAGCACGAGCTGATCATGGTCGGCGAGAAGTCCGTCGCCGACGGCATCCGCGACATGGGCGAGCGCGTGCGCACCGAGGCCCCCGAGTAGACCCGTGACGACCACCGCCCCCACGTCACCGCCGACCGCCGCCGACCACGCCGCCAGGCGCAGGCGGCGGAACCGGCGCGCCGCGCTCGTCGGCTGGAGCTTCATCCTGCCGAACTTCCTGGGCTTCGCCCTGGTCACCCTCGTCCCGGTACTCGCCGCCGCCGTGCTCGCGTTCGCCGAGTGGGACTCCTACAACCCGCCGCGCTGGGTCGGCCTGGACAACTTCACCAGGATGCTCGCCGACCAGAACGTCCGGGTGGCGCTGACGAACACCCTCTACTACGCGGCGGGCCACATCCCGCTCACCCTCGTCGCCGCGCTCGGCCTGGCGCTGGTGCTCAACCGGCGGACGCGCGGCGTCGGCTTCTTCCGCACCGCCGCGTTCTTCCCGTACGTGACCTCGCTCGTCGCGGTCGCCGTGGTGTGGAACGCGCTGTTCGACCCGAACTCCGGGCCCGTCAACCAGTTCCTCGGCGCGCTCGGCGTCACCGACCCGCCCGGCTGGACCACGAGCACCACCTGGTCCATGCCCGCCGTGATCCTCACCAGCGTGTGGCGGGACATGGGCTACTACATGGTGCTGTACCTGGCGGGCCTGCAGGCGATCCCCGCCGAGTACCACGAGGCGGCGCGGGTCGACGGCGCGAACCGGTGGCAGCGCTTCCTGCACGTCACCCTGCCCTGCCTGCGCCCCACCACGTTCTTCGTGCTGGTGATGCTGACCATCCAGAGCTTCAAGGTGCTCGACCTGATCGTGGTGATGACCGACGGCGGCCCCGGCCGCAGCACCCTCGTGCTGGCGCAGCTCGTCTACCGGGTCGGCATCCGGGAGGGCGAGTTCGGCTACTCGTCGGCGATCTCCCTGCTGCTGTTCGCGCTCGTCCTCGTCGTCACCGCAGCCCAGTTCCGCCTCAACCAGCGGAGGCACATCCCGTGACGGCCCTGCGCGAAGCCCCGCTCGACACCGCCCCGCCCGCCCCGCGGCGCACCGGCGGCTGGCGCGCGGTCCTGGGCTACGCGGCCATGACCGCGGTCGCCGCCCTGGTGCTGATCCCGTTCGCCTGGATGGTGTCCTCGTCCCTCAAGCGCGACAACGAGGTGTTCAGCACCCCGATCCGCTGGATACCGGAGGAGCTGCGCTGGTCGAACTTCGCCGAGATCTGGGACCGCGTGCCGTTCCTGGCCTACCTGGGCAACTCCGCGCTGCTCGCCGTCGTGATCACCGCGCTCCAGGTGCTCACCGGCAGCTTCGCCGCCTACGGCTTCGCCAAGGTCCGCTTCCCCGGCCGCGACGCGCTGTTCCTGGCCTACCTGGCCACGATCGCCGTGCCCTGGCAGGCGTACATGGTGCCGCAGTACATCATGATGCAGAAGGCCGGGCTGACGAACACCCTGTGGTCGATCGTCCTGCTCCAGGCTTTCGGCGCGTTCGGCGTCTTCCTGATGCGCCAGTACTACCTGACCATCCCGGACGAGCTGTGCGAGGCCGCCCGCATCGACGGCCTGAGCGAGCACGGCATCTACCTGCGGATCGTGCTGCCGTTGTCGAGACCGGCGCTGGCGTGCCTGGCCCTGCTGACGTTCGTGAACACCTGGAACGACTACATGGGCCCGTTCATCTACCTGACCAGCAACGAGCTGTGGACCGTCCAACTGGGACTGAGGTCGTTCGTCGGCCAGTTCGAGGCCGAGCACGCCATGATCATGACCGGTGCGGTGCTGTCCGTGCTGCCGGTGGCGGCGGTGTTCCTGCTGGGGCAGCGGTACTTCGTCGAGGGCGTCGCGACCACCGGCCTGAAGGGGTGAGCGGCGTGCTGTCCCGCGTGTCGCGGCAGTCCTGGGAGCGGCTGTTCGCCCTGGTGTGGGCCGCCCTGCTGGTGAACCTCAACCTGACGGCCGCCCTGTCCCCGCTCCTGCTCGCACTGGCGCTGGTCGCGGAGCCCACGACCTCGTGGCCGTTCTTCCTGCTCCTGTCCGCGCTGTGCGGCCCGGCGCTGACCGGCGCGTTCGCCTGCTTCAGCGCCCCCGAGTCCACGTCGACCCGCCGGTTCTGGTCGACCTGGCGCCGCACCGCGCTCAGCGCCGCGACGACCTGGCTGACCGCCGCCGCGCTGGTCGCCGTCCTGGTCCTGGACGCCAGGTTCCTCCTGGGCACCCGCTGGGGCCCGGCGCTGGCCCTGTTCTTCGCCAGCGCCACCACCCTGGTCACCGCCACCGCGCTGGCCGTGCTCACCGGACTGGCCGCGGGCGCCACCAGCCCCCGCCGCCTGCTCCGCCCGTGCCTGGTGGGCGCGGCCAGACGCTGGTGGCTGAGCCTGGCCAGCACCACGGTCCTGCTGACGGCGGCGCTCTTCGTCCTGGCCGCCCCGCTGCCCGGCCTGCTCCTGGCGGCGTCCCCGCTGCTCTACGCCGCGTGGACGCAGTCCAGGCTGAGCGCGCTCACCGCTGCCCACCCGACACCAGCAGCACGTCACCGGTGATCCACCGGGCCTCGTCGGACACCAGGAACGCCACGACCGGCGCGTAGTCGTCCGGAACCCCGATGCGCCCCAACGGGTTCTGCGCGGCGGTCGCGACAGCCTGCTCCGATCCCACGAACCCGAGCGCACGCGTCCCGTCGGTGTCGGAGGCGCCGGGCGCGATCCCGAGCACCCGGATGCCGCGCGGCCCCAACTCCTTGGCGGACACCACGGTGAACGCCTCCAGCGCGCTCTTGGAGGCCACGTACACCGAGGCGTGCGGCGGGAGCCCGATGGTGCCCGCGGTGGACACGTTCACGATGACCCCACCCGCCAGGTCCGGCTGAGCGGCGAACGCCTGCGTGGTCAGCACCGGCCCGAGGAAGTTCGTGTCCACCTGCCGCCGGAAGTCCGCCACCCCCACGGACTCGATGGGCCCGAACACGACCGCACCAGCGTTGTTGACCAGCACGTCGACGATCCCGAACTCCGCACGCGCAGCCGAGAACAACTCCGCGACCTGCTCGGGATCGGCGACATCGGCCCTGACCGCGATCGCCCGCCCGCCCTCGGCGCGGATGCCCGTGACAACCTCGTCGGCGGCCCCACGATCGGCCGCGTAGTCGACGACCACGTTCGCCCCCTCCACGCCCAACCGCCGCGCGATCCCCGCCCCGATCCCCTTGCCCGCCCCCGTGACGATGGCGGTCCGCCCACTGAGCCTGTTGCTGCTGCCGTTGTTGCTATTGCTGCTGTCACCGGACATCGTCCCTGCTCCCCACGCCGTTCCCCGGCCGTTCGCCGGGCAGCGGGGACGCTAAGCGCGCACCGGGAGCACCGGGAAGACAGCACTTCCCCGCAACCTGGTCACCGCGCGGTGACCGTCCAGGTCAGGACGCCGCGGCGACCGGGGACGCGGCGGACCCCACACCCGGCGCGGCCGGTTCGGCGAGCAGCTCGGCGGTGTGCGCCCCGAACCAGCTCAGCAACCCGGTCAGCGGCACCGACAGGCTCTCCCCGAGCGGCGTGAGGCTGTAGGTGACCTGCGGCGGCACCGTCGGCTCGACCTCCCGGTGCACCAGGTTGGCGCGCACGAGCGCCTTGAGGTGCTGCGAGAGCATCTTCTGGCTGATCCCCTCGACCCGAGCCCTGAGCCGCGAGAACCGGTGCGGCCCGTGGATCAGCGCCGCGATGATCAACATCCCCCACCGCGTGGTGACCTGCTCCAGGACCGGACGACTGGCACACCCCGGCCCAGCGGCCCCGGCCACCAGGAGCCTGCCAGCGCTGGCGAGCGCGGCGGAGGCGGGCACGTCGGTGTCGCTGTCCATGCCGGGCAGTCTACGGCGGGCAACCCGACAGCACTCGAAGTCCGCGTGAACGGGTTGCATTCAGGAAAAACACGATGAAGCGCTCTGCGGCGAACCAGGCGGCCCGCCGCAGAGCAGCGAAATTGCCGTTCACTTCACTTTCGATCCTTCGAAAATACACCCGAACGGAGCGTCAGAGGAACCGCGACGAGAACCAGGACAGCTCCCGGAAGGTAGCGCGCCCACCACATACCGGTAGCCTTTTCGAGTAAAGCGCCAGCGACACTCGCAGCCACAGCAGCAATAACCAAAGCTGCGACCACCACCCCGCGCCTACTTCTCTCTTGACCCATCTTCTCCTCGCCGCTAATTGATGAAATTGCTGGTCAAAACGTAACTCACACCCACAACGACAAAAAGTGAACCACCTATCGCGGTGCCCACACCAGCGCCTGCCGCGCAACCCACAGGCCCAAAAACGCACCCAAGCACACCAGCGCCCGCACCAAGAGCTCCACCCACTCCAGCAAAAGAAGCCACTGTGCTCAAGTCCTGGAGAAAGTCGGATTCGCCATACGCTCCCGCGGGATCACTGCGGTTGATCGGGTCGCCCTGGGCGTAGTTGTACGGGTTCGCCTCCTGACCGGTCGGGTCGGTCGACCTGAACCGGGCGAACGCGCTGTCGTACACCCGGTAGCCCAGCAGGTAGTGCCCCCGCTGCAACTGATAGGCGCCCAGGTACCGGAACGGATTGGCCTTCGCCGCGGCCCCGGTGGCCGTGACCGCGCCGTACGGGGCGTAGCTGTACTCGGCGGCGATCAACCCGCCCCGTCGACCAGTGCCAGGACACTGCCCTGGTAGTCGGTCACCGCCCCGTGGCGCGCGCCCGAACCGTCCTTCACCCCGACCAGCAAACCCTTGGTGTCACGGGTGAATCCCGAGCGCACACCGTTGTCCACGACCTCTGACACCCCGAGCGCGGTGCGGGTGAACACGTGCGTGACCGGACTGCCGCCGGTGGGGGTCTCGGTGATCCGGTTCGGCCGGGTCTGGTCGGCCGTGTCGTAGGCGAACTCCATCACCCTCGCGCCCTCGTGGTCCCCGGTGCGCACCTGGTTGGCGGGGCTGTGGGTGAAGCTCGTCGCCGGGCTCGACGTGGACTTGCAGTTGCCCGCCCCGTCGAAGGACACCGCCATGTCGTTGATCCTCGTGTACTGGTCGGCGGCGTCGACCACGTAGCCGCGCCCCTCACCGGAGAGCAGGTTGGAGGCGTTGTCCAGCCGGCAGGTCCCGGACCCGGCCGAGGTCAGCCTGCCCAGCGCGTCGTAGCCGTAGTCCGTCGTGACGCCCTTGACGGTCTTGGACTGGAGCCGGTCGGTGTCGCCGCCGTCGGACCGGGTGAACCGGTAGGAGGCCGCGAGCAGCTCCCGGCCGCCGTTGACCACGGTGATCGAGGTCTGCCTGCCCGAGTCGTCGTACCCGGTGCGCTGCGTCGCGCCACCGGGGAAGTCCGTGCTGGTGCGCCGATCCGCGTCGTCGTAGCCGAAACCGGTGGTCCCGCCGTGCGCGTCGGCCAGCGAGGTCAACCGGTCCGCCGCGTCGTAGGCCAGAACCCGCGACACACCGGGCACCTGCGCACCGGTGAGGTTGCCGTTGACGCCGTAGCTGTTGGCCTGCAACACCTCCGCGCCGCGCTTGACGGACACCACCCGGTCGAGCCGGTCGTAGCCGTACTCCAGCTTGACGCCGTTGCCGTCGGTGACGCCGGTCGACCGCGACAGCGAGTCGTAGGTGTAGGAACTGGCTCCGGCGGGAGCGGGTGGGGCGACGGCGGTGAGGTTGCCGTTGGCGTCGGTGACGGTGTTGTCGGCGTAGGTGGTGGTGACGTCACCCGGCTTGGTGAGCGAGGTCAGCCGCCGCGACGAGTCGTACGCCAGGGCGTAGGTCTCGCCCGCCGGATCGGTGATAGAGACCGGACGCTCCTCGGCGTCGTGCTCGAAGTTCGTCGCACGCGTCTGCGAGTCGGTCACGGACGAGACGTGGCCTTCGGGGGCGTAGCCCACGGTCAGAGCGTTGCCGTTGCGGTCGGACTGCGACACCAGCCAACCCGATCCGGTGAACAGCCAGCGTTCCCCCGAGGAGTCGAAGGTGACGACGTGGCCACCCTCCGGGGTCCTGGTCAGCTTGACGTGCAGGCGCTCAGCGGGCGCGAAGGAGCCGTCGTCCTTCTTGTCGAACCACACGCACTCGCCCCTGGGCCCATACAGCAACGCCCCCGTGTCGTACTGGCTCAGCCCGATACGGTCAGCTCGCGGTAAGCCAGCACGACGTTCCGGTTGGACAGGTTGACCATCAGCTCCAAGCGGTCGCTGATCGGGTGTCGCTCCATCGGGAACCACGGGAGAACGCCGTCGTTGTCGGCGATGCAGCCGATCGCCGACGCGGTCCCAACACCACGCTGCCCGGACTCGCGCTCCCCCGATGGCTGCCACGCCGTGCTGGGCGGCGGTCCACCCGCCCCCGTGCGCTTGGCCTCCTGCGGCGGCGACCAGGGGACCGGATCGATGCCGCAGAACGGACTCAGCATCACCGTTGGTGATCTACCACTGGATCACCCCGGCGTTCGGGGGGAGCCGGTGCGCATCTGTCGCCCCACCACTGGTTTTATTCCACACTGAAGTCATCGCGCCTGTAGCGGAAATTCCGGCACACTCGCACGACAGGGTGAACCCCCACCCCCACCGGGCGAAGCCGACCTACCTGGGGTTGTCCTGCCAGTAGTCCACCGCGCCCTGCAGCACGGTCCGGAACAGCGAGAAGTTCACCGGCTTGTACACGTAGCTGTCCGCCCCCGCCGCGTAGCACCGGTCGATGTCCGCCGAGGCCGTGGACGAGGTGAACACCACCACCGTCAGCGACGCCAGCTCCGGGTCGGCGCGCACGTCCGCCAGCAGCCGGTACCCGTCGACCCCCGGCATGTTCAGGTCCAGCAGGATCAAATCCGGCCGCGACCGCCCCGCGTCGCGCAACCGCGCCAGCAGGTCGCCCCCGTCCGGCAGGAACTCCAGCAGCAGCTCGGGGTGCGAGCGCGACAGGGCGCGGTCGATCGCCTCCCGGTCCTCCTCGCTGTCCTCCACCACCAGGAGCAGCCGCTGCGCGGTCAGTCCGTCAGCTCGGCCCACGCCACGCGCCCTTCCCCAGTGATCTCCACGCGCGCCCACCCGGCGTCGCCGTCCACGGCCACCCGCACCGCGCCCACGCCCTCCAGCGCGCACTCCGCCAGGAACGCCACCAGCCGCTCGGGCAGCTCCGCCGGAGCCGAATCGCCCCGCAGCCCCCGCAGCGCCGCCAGCGCCGCGTCCCCCGCCGCCGAGGGCGGCAGCTCGGCCCGCAGCGCCCGCTCCCCGGTGCACCGGATCGCGAGCACCGCCGCGTCGTCCCCGACGTGGTACCGGCCGCTGCCCGCGATCAGCGACGACGCCAGGTCCGGCAGCGGCAGGCCGCGCAGCCTGCTGAGCGTGGGCTCCAGGTCGGTGTCCCCGAAGAACCGCCCCTCCTCGTCGCGGGCCTCGATCAGACCGTCGGTGTACATCACCAGCGCGTCGCCGGGCCGCAGCACGTCGGTGGCGGTGCGCAGGCGCAGGTCGGGGAGCACGCCCACCAGCCTGCCCGTGCTGCGGCTCTCCCGCACGGCGCCGTCGCGGCGCACCAGCAGCGTCGGCGGGTGACCGGCCGACAGGGTCCGCACCCGGAAGCCGGACTCGGCCGCCCAGAACGTCGCCGTGGCCAGGGTCAGGAAGCGGGTGACCCCTATGCGCAGCATCTTGTCGTTGAGGGTGCGCACCGCGTGCTGCGCCGACCGCCCCTCCGCGAGCACGGTCTCCAGGGTGTGCCTGGCCAGCCCGGTCAGCGCGGCGGCGGGCGCGCCACGGCCGCACACGTCGCCGATGAGCGCGGTGACCCGCCCGCCGGACTGGTCGACCGCCCCGTAGAAGTCGCCGCCGACCTCCAGGGTGTGGTCGGCGACGTTGTAGGTGGTCGCGAACTCCAGCCCCGGCACGTCCGGCAGCACGGTCGGCAGCAGGTGCTGCTGGAGCGACAGCGCGTCCCGGCGCCGCCGCTCGTACAGGGTGGCGTTGTCGATGGACAGCGCCGCGCGACCGGCCAGGTCCCGCAGGAACGCCCCGCGCGGGCGGCGCGGCCCCCCGTCCCGGTGGAAGAACGCCAGCATCCCGACGACCCTGCCGCGCGCCCGCAGCACGCTGATGGTCATCAGCTCCAGCCCGACCTCGTCGGGCAGCCCGGACATCCGCGTCTCCTCCTCCCAGGAGGAGCTGTCGGTCCCCAGCACCACCGGCCCACCCGCCCAGCGGCCGGCCCGCAAGTGCTCGCCGAGCCGCTGCTCGCGCCGCGCGTCGACGTGCGCGACGGCGATCAGCGCCATCCGCCCGTCCCGCTCGGCGTGGATCGCGGCCCCGTCGGCGAGACCGGGAACGGCCATCCGCACGACGGCGCGCAGGGTGTCCTCGATGTCGAGCGAGGCGTCCATGCGCAGCGAGGCCTCGGCGAGGATCGCATCCCTGGCCTGCTGGTCGTCGAGGGCGCGGCGCTCGGTGATGTGGTGGTCGGCGGCGACGATCACGTCGGTGGCCTGCCGGATGGCGGTGACGATGTCGATGCCGACGGCGTCGGCGGGCGCGGCGTGCACGTCCGGCGTCGAGACGGCCAGCCCGAGCAGCCCCCACTCGTTCTCGGACACCTCGAACCAGGTCACCAGCAGCCCCGTCGCCCCAGTCGCCGCGACCCGGTCGGCGAGGTCCGCCGACTGCCCGCGCAGCTCGTCCAGGGGCGTCAGCACGCTCTCGGTCGGCCGCTCGGGGTGCGCGGCGGTCCAGGCGAGGAGCTGCTCGGCGAGCCCGACCGGCGAGGTCACCAGCCCGTCGTGGTCCGCCCACCGCACGATCTGCACCTCGCCGCGCAGTCCGAACCGGGCCCCGATCAGACCGCACGCGCCGGGCAGCGACAGCAGGCCGAAGTACAGCTCCTCGGAGAACCCCTTGGTGCTCATGGCGTCCGACGCCGACCGCCACAGCGCGTGCAGCCGGGTCGACCAGGGGGTCGACGGGTTCGCAGGCACCGGCTCTCCGCTCTTCCGAGCGCCGCGACGTCGGCGCTGCACAACTGTAGGGTTCCGGCACGATAATCGGTTCACGCGCCCCGCGTCGGCGTGACCACACCCGAAGGCGGGACACGATGACAACAGGTGGCGACGCGTGCGCGCGCGGCGGCGACACCCCCGAGGAGCCCGCCTCGTCGTGGCTGCCCGGCGCACGGGACCTGGCGGCCGAGGCGGAGTCCGGGGCGGCGTTCGACCTGTCCGTCTGCTTGAACGAGCCGATCCACCGGCTGGGCGGCATCCAATCGTACGGCGCGCTGCTGGCCGTGGGCGCGGACGGGCTGATCGAGGTGGCCAGCACCACCTGCGGGCCGATCATCGGCCGCGAGCCGGGGGACCTGGTCGGGTCCGCGCTGGAGGCGCTGGTGGGCGCCGAGGGCGTGGCCGCGGTCGACGCCACCCTCGGGGCGCCCACCGGCGACCGGGGCCTGCTGAGCCTGGCGGTGCCGGAGGGCGGGCGGGAGTTCGACGTCACGGTGTACCGGGCCGACGGGCGCGTGGTCCTGGAGCTGGAGCCGCCGACGAGCGAGCGGCCGTTCGCGTTCTCCCGCTTCTACCCGGCGGTGCGCGCGGCGCTGACCCGGTTGCAGCACGGCCGCACGGTGGAGGACGTGTGCGCGGCGGCGGTGGCCGAGATCCGGGCGCTCACCGGGTACGACCGGGTGGTGGCCTACCGCTTCGAGGGTCCGGGCGGGCCGGGAGAGGTGATCGCCGAGTCGGTGTCGGACGAGCTGGAGCCGTGGCTGGGGCTGTGGTTCCCGGCGACGGACATCCCGCCGCAGGCGAGGCGGTTGTACGAGCGCAACTGGATCCGGGTGATCCAGGACGTGGACGACGAGACGGCCGCGCTGGTCCCGCCCGCGTTGCCGGGCACGAGCGAGCCGCTGGACCTGTCGGACTCGACGCTGCGCACGGTGTCCCCGTTCCACCTGGAGTACCTGCGCAACATCGGGGTGACCTCGTCCATGTCGGTGTCGCTGCTGCACGAGGGCGAGCTGTGGGGCCTGATCGCCTGCCACGGCCTGCGACCGCGCAGGTTGGGCGCCGAGGTGCGGGCGGCGTGCGAGTTCTTCGGGGTGACGCTGTCGCTGCAGCTGGCCGCGCTGCAGGAGGCGCAGGCGTCCCACGGCCGGAACGGGGCGCGGACGGCGCTGTCCCGGCTGGTCGGGGGCCTGGAGGCGGACGTGGTCCGGTCGGTGCTGGAGAGCAGCGCGCTGCTGGCGGAGCTGATCCCGGCGGACGCGGTGGTGCTGCGCCTGAACGGCGTGGCGGTGCCCGCGCCGGACAGCCCGCACCCGCCGGGGCAGGCGGCGCTGGACGCCCTGTGGGCGGCGCTGCCGCCGCTGCGGGCGGGGCAGGTGTGGGCGGTGGAGAGCCTGGTGGAGCACGACCCGGCGCTGGCGTGGTGCGCGGAGGAGCTGAGCGGGGCGCTGGTGCTGGCGCTGGACGGCGAGGACGAGCTGGTGGCGTGGACGCGGCGGGAGCGCCGGGCGTCCAGGACGTGGGCGACGAACCCCGACGAGCCGGTGCGCCTGGGCCCGCACGGCGAGCGGCTGACCCCGAGGGGGTCGTCGGCGGTGTACCGGGCGGTGGCGCGCGGCAGGTGCCTGCCGTGGACGGCGGCGGACGAGGCGGTGGCCGTGGAGTTCGGCCACGCGGTGACCACGGTCGCGCTCAGGCACACCACGCACCTGACGGGGTTGAACGACGAGCTGCGCAGGGTGAACGCGGACCTGGACACGTTCACGCACGTCGCGGCGCACGAGATGAAGGAGCCGCTGCGCGGGATCTCGAACGCGGCGGCGTTCATCGGCGAGGACGCGGGCGAGGCGCTGGACGAGGTCACGGTGCGCAGGCTGGGCACGATCCAGGCGCTGGCGCACCGGATGGACGAGCTGATCAATTCCCTGCTGCACTTCGCCCAGCTGGGCCAGGCGGACCTGCGCCGGGTGTGGGTGGACCTGCGCGGGGCCTGCGAGCGCGCGCTGGAGATCGCCGGCCCGAGGCTGGAGGAGCGCGCCGTGTCGATCAGCCTCCCGCCGACCGGGACCATGGTGTCGGCGGACGCGGACCGCCTGCAGGAGGTCCTGGTGAACCTGCTGGTGAACGCGGCGAAGTACGCCAGGGAGGAGCAGGGCCGCACCGTGGAGGTGGGCCTGACCGGCGACCGGGTGGTGTACGTGCGGGACAACGGCATAGGCATCCCGACCGCCCTCCAGCGCGAGGTCTTCCGCCTGTTCCGCAGGCTCCACCCCAGGGGCGCCTACGGCGGCGGCCACGGCGCGGGCCTGGCGATAGTGGAACGCATCGTGTCCAGGCACGGGGGCGCCCTGACCCTCGACTCGGAACCGGGCGTGGGCACCACGGTCCGGTTCACCCTGGGCCCGGACCCGGAGCCGGCCCCGGAGCCGAACCCGGACGAGTCCTGACCCGAGCCCTGAACGCAGCCTTCCGAGTCCCACCCTGGCCCCTGGCCAAGGCCCGCCCCTGAGCGAGCGTGGTGGCCGCGACCCGCTCGTCCCGGTCACCACCCCGCCCGGAGGCCCCCGGTCAGCGCGCCTCCGTCCAGCTCAGCTCGCCGCTCTTGCACAAGCCCTCGCCCCCGCGCCCATCACCCACCCGCCCTCCCCGTCAGCGCCACGAAGTCCTCCACCAGCTCGCTCGCGCTGATCACGTCCAGCTCCCCCAGCCCCAGCTGCCGCTCCCGTCCCCACCGGTACCCGCGGGCCTCGTCGGACAGGAAGATCTCGCTCAGCTCCTGCTCGTCGCCGATCGCGTCCAGGTCCCCCGCGACCAGCCCCGGATCCAGGGTCACCACCGCGTACCGACCGCCCGGCACCGGCTTCGCCAGCCCCGGTTCCACGCCCCCGTCCAGCGGTTCGGTGCGCTGCCAGCCCCGTGACAGCAGGGACAGCACCTCGCGCACCGGCAGCTTCGCGCCCTCGAACCGCCGCAGTCTCGTGTCCGCGCGCTCCTCCTCCGACAGCCGGTGGGCCGGGCGGGAGAGCTGGGGGAACGGCTGCAGGATCTCGTAGTCCGCGAACAGCTCCGACCAGGCCGCCAGGTCCTCGCCCAGGCGCAGCGGGTGCGCCACCAGCACGTGCTCGCCGTCCGCCAGCTCGAACGGCTCGTCGGCGGGACCGGACAGGGTGGTGTCCTCGGCCACCCGGAACGACCTGGTCACCTGCCCGTCGACGGCCACCCACACCAGCCTGCGCACCAGGTGCACCAGCACCGGGTGCCCCACCAGGAACCGGGTGAACTCGTCCGCGCCCCACGCGCGCCCGCCGACCATGGCCCGCTCCAGCCTGCGCACCTGGTCGCCCGCGATCACCCGCAGGTCCTTCTTCAGCGCCGCGAACCGCGCCCACGCCGCCTGCGCCAGCTCCGCGTCGTCCTTCGCGCCCGGCTTGGGCAGCGCCTTGCGGCGGGCCCCGTCCTCGTCGGCCACGGTCGGCCGCAGCTGCTCGTCGAAGCCGACCAGGAACCGGCGCGGCCCGTAGTCGAGCACCAGCGCCTCGGACCCGGACAGGTCGAAGTGCGGCACGACCCGGTCGGCCAGCTGCTCGGGGGTCAGGTCGAGCTTGTCCGCGACCTGCGCGATCTTCTCGCGGGCCCGCTTCTTCAACCCGGCGAACCGGGCCTTGTCGGCGATGCCGTTGAGGTGGGTGAGCGCCACGTCCGTGCCGATGTCGGCCAGCACGTCCAGCCCGGCCACGGCGCGCGTGTGCCCGCCCTCCCCCGGCCACGCCCTGACCAGCGGTGACAGCCGCCGCACCACCTCGTCGTCCCCGACCGCGCCGAGCGCGGCCAGCGCCCAGCCGTCCTTGGGCGGCAGCGCGGCCTGCCGCCAGCGGTCGAACACCTCCCAGCCGAACTCGGCCAGCGACCTCCCGTCGCACGCCTCGCGGACCTGCGCGAGCCCCGCGTACGGCTCCCCCGCCGAGCACAGCGTGAGCATCGTGACCACGTCGGCCGCCGACCCAGGGGGCAGCGCCAGGTCGTGGCCGCGCACCCGGATGCCGGGCAGGGTCGCCACGTCCAGCCACGCCGGGTGCGCGGGCAGCTTCGACGGCAGCACGGTCAGCAGGTCGATCCGCAGCACCAGCGCGGTCACCTCGGCGGCCCGGTCGCCCCAGTGCGCGCGGGCAGCCTCGACCACCACGTCCCGCCCCTCGGCCTCGGCGACGACCGCCACCGCGTCCCGCGCCGCGCTCCGCGCCCTGCCCGCCTTGCCGAGCGCCGCGGGCAGCAGGAACGGCAGGGCCGCCGCCCCGTGCCTGGCCAGCCACGCCAACCCCTGCCAGCGCAGCTTCTTCTTGCCGAGCGCGTCGGCCATCAGGTCGGCCACCCGCTGGTCGAGCACCGGCGCGAACACCCGCAGCACGTCGGCGTTGACCGGGGCGAGCAGCAGCCGGTCCAGCGCGCGCAGCCCGAACCGGGCGATGAGCGCCCGCCCCCACGAGTGGATGTTCCAGTTGTGCTTGGGCACGAACACCCCCAGCAGCGGCAGCGCCACCTCCACCGGCGCGTGCAGCAGGGACATGTAGGAGATCGTGCCGACGCGCTGGAGCCCGCGCCGCAGCTCCTCGTCCCAGTCGACGGTCCGGTGGTACGGCACGTTGTGGTCGCTCTCGGCCGCCCACTCGCGCTCCTCGCCGGGCTTCCACACCAGCGCGGACTCCCCCGCCGGGGCCAGGTCGGTCAGCGCGGGCGGGGCCTTGGGCCGGGGTCTGGTCCACGGCGGGCTGGTCAGCACCTCGGGCAGCAGCTCGGGCGGGGCCTGCGGCAGCGCCGGCCCGGCGGGGACCAGCAGCGCCTCGGCGGCGGCCCGCTGGTCGTCGGGCAGCCCCGGCAGCACCTCCTCGGCCAACTCCGGGAACGCCGTCAGGTGCGAGCGCAGCAGGGCGTCGACGGACTTGCCGCCCCCTGCCAGGGCCTCGGCGAGCAGCCTGGCGGCGCGGCGCGGGTAGGCGCGCACGGCCTCCTGGAGCAGTGGCCGCACCCGCCGGTCCTCGGCCCGCTCGACCAGCGCGCGCAGCGCCTCGTCGGTGGGGATCGCGACCAGGTACCCGGCGAGCTTGCGGGTCATGTCGGCGTCGGCGCGGTCGAACGCGGCGACGAACGTGCCCGCCGCCTCCGGCCCGAGGGTGCGCAGCAGGGTCGCGGCGACCCTGGGGTCGCGGTGCAGCCCCCACGTGCCCGCGTCCGCGAGCACCCGCTCGGCCTGCGCGCGCGTGCTCGCGGAGCTGAGCAGCATCGCGGACTCCACGGTGTCCGCCCGCTGCGCGACGCCCGCGGCCAGCAGCTCGTCCAGCCAGCGCGTCTCGGTCGGCGCGAGGAACGAGGCGAGGACCCCGGCCTTCGGACCGCGCGAGCGTGTCCCGTCCAGCAAGGCGACGACCCGCGCGTAGTCCTCGTCCCCGGCCGGGGCGAGCGCGCGCCTGACCTCGGTGGCGCACTGCAGGCCGTGCCAGTAGAAGGAGAACCGGCCCGGCGCGCTCCGGCGCACCACCCGCAGCTGCCCCTCCAGCGAGCGCTCGACCCGCTCGGCGCTCACCTCGGCCAGCTCCACGACCGCCTGGGCCGCGAACTCCACCCCGTGCTCCACCACCCACTCGGCGGCGACGAGCCGGAGCACCTCGCGCTGGTGGTGCGGGGTGTTCACGGCGAGCACCTCCAGCAGCACGGCCGCGCCCAGCGGGTCGGGCGGGCCGTCGCGGTGCCGCCGGGCCGAGGCCACCAGCTCCGGGTCGGACCGCGAGTGCGCGAGCGCCTTCGCGAGCACGTCCGGGTGCCGCGCGACCAGGCTCGCCAGCACGCCCCCCGCCTCGGGCGGCGACTGGTAGCGGGGCGGCTCCTGGTCGTGGCGGGGGTGGTGCGAGCGCGCCAGCCTGCCCGGCGCGAACGCCTCCTCGTCGGGCCACTCGCGCGCTGCTGCCCCTGCGTTCTCCTGCGGCACCTCGGTGTTCCTCTCCGGACGGTCCTGCACGTCGAGGCCGACGCTAGGGACGGGGTCCGACAATTCCGGGCGTTCGGCCGGTCACCCGGTCGGGTGGTTCGCGCTCGACGCCGGGTTGGACGCCGTCCACGTCGGACGGTTCCCGGTCCGTCCGCATCGGACGCTAGCGGCGGGGTCCGACAGCCCACGTCGGTCGTTCGCACCACGGCACGCGGGCGCGCGGTCCCATAGCGGGCGGATACCACTCCGGATAGTGACAGCAAGTAATACCCGAAAGCGGGATCGAATAGCCCGTTGGAAGTATTTAGTCCACGTCTCGGCGGTGCCGGAAAAACCACCCGACACCCGAGGGATGGGCATTCACCGCATCCCCCTTCGCCCTTTCCGCCGCAGGTGGCAGCGTTGCTTCCGACCGCGCGCCGCGCCGCGCGGAAAGGCGGGCCGGACAATCCCGCGCACCGTGCTACGTTCGCCGCCGTGACGAATCGGGACGGTTCCGAGGAAGTCGATCCAGCGGGAGGACCGCGTCAGATGGCCCAGCCCCACCTCGGAGGCGTGCTGCGCCTGCGCGCGCTCCCGCAGCTGCCGGAACCGGTGGCCTCGCACCGGCACCCGCTGCTCCCGGTGACCCTGCTGCACACGCGCGGGTTGTTCGCCTACCCGAACGGGTCCAGCGCGCCGGTGCCGGACCTGGCCGAGTCCGTCGAGCGGGTCGGCCCGACCGCGCACCTGATCAGGCTGCGCGCCGACGTCCGCTGGGACACCTCCCCCGCGCGGGCGGTGACCGCGCACGACGTGGTGCGCGGCCTGAAGCGGCTGTGCGCGCCGCACCACACCTCGACCGCGCTGCCCTACTTCCTGAGCACGATCCGGGGCATGGCCGCCTACCGCGACGGCCACCCCACCACCCTGCGCACCGCCGCCGACCTGGCCGAGCACGCCGCAGCGCACGACATCGCGGGCGTGCGGGCCCTGGACGAGCGGACCGTGCTCGTGGAGCTGCTGCACCCGGCCGCCGAGTTCGCGGACCTGCTGGCCCTGCCGTGCGCCGCCCCCGCGCCCGCCGAGTACGACGCGTTCCTGCCCGACAGCCGCGAGGCCCGCCACAACCTGCGCAGCACCGGCCCGTACCGGGTGGCGCTGGTCGCGGGTGACGCGGTGCGGCTGGAGCACAACCCGGCCTGGCGCGCGGACAGCGACCCGGTGCGCGCCCGCGTGCCCGGATCGGTGCTGGTCAGCGAGCTGGACGACGACCCGCACCTGGACCTGACCGGCGAGCGCGTGGTCGGCAGGGACGAGCGCTCGCCGCTGCTGGGCGTGGACTACCTGGCGCTGAACCCGCGCGGTCCGCTGCGGGACCGGGTGGTGCGCGCGGCCGTGGCGGGCGCGGTGCGGCGGGGCGCGCACTGGCTGGTCCCGCCCGACGCCGGGGCCCTGCCCGACGACGCGGCCCCACCGGAGCGCGGCCCGCTGCTCCTCCCGCCTCCGCTGACCCTGACGATGATCCACCCGGACACGCCGGAGGGCTACGACACGGCGGTCGCGGTGGCGGCCGAGCTGATGGCGGCGGGCCTGGACGTGCTGGCCCGCGCGCTGCCGCAGGCCGAGCACGCGGCGCTGCTGGCCGACCGGTCGCGGGCCGAGGCCGGGGAGTGGGACCTGCTGCTGGGCACGTGGCTGCCGGACTGGGCGCGGGGCAACGCGCGGGCGTTCCTGCTGCCGCTGTGCCACTCGACGGGGGTCGCGAACCCCGGCGGGCACGGGCTGGCGAGGGCGGACGCGCTGGTCGAGGCGGCGCTGGCCGCGCAGGACGACCCGGAGCGGGCGGACGCGGCGGCGCGGGAGGCGCAGCGGTTGGTGCTGGACGAGGCGGTGGTGGTGCCGCTGCGGCACCGCAGGCCGCTGCTGCCGCACGCGCGCGCGGACGTGCGGAACCTGCGCGTGCTGGGGGCGTTCGGCGGGGTGGCGGACCTGTCGGCGGTGCTCGTGCCGGAGCAGTGCGCGGACGAGCGGGCGCCGACCGGGCTCCAGGTCTGACGGGGCGCGGGCGCCGCGGCGAGGTGCCGCGACGCCCGCGCTCCGGTCACCTGCCCTTGCTCTGGAGCTTGCGGACCGACTCGAGGCGCTGGGCCAGCTTGTCGGTCGCGGGCACCGGCTCCGGGTTGGCCCGGACCCAGCGCTCCAGCAGCTCGACCTCGGTCGCGTAGTCCTTGCGCCGCCGCAGGATCACGGCCGCGCGCTCGGTGTACACCGGGACGGGCGCGGTGCCCGCCACGGCCGCGTGCCGCTCGGCCGCCTCGACGACGACCAGGAGCAGCTCCAGGGCCTCGTCGTCGCGCTTGGCCGTGCGGTGCTCGTTGAGCACCGGGAGCCAGTCGGCGAAGAACCGGTCGCGGACCTGCCCGGCGGCCTTGGCCAGCCGGTCGAGGTCGGTGATCGCGGCCGGGACCGGGCTGCCGTACGCGGTGAGGGCCTTGCGCAGGGCGGACCCCAGCTCGACGGCCTCCTCCGCGGTCGGCGAGGCCGCGTCGCGCGCGGGCTCCCACGCGTCGAGCAGCTCCTGACCGCGCGGCAGCTCCACGGCGGCGGCCAGCGTCGGCCAGCCGGACGTCACGGGCTTCGCGGCGCTCGCGGCCTGCGGGTTGACCGCCTGCTCGATGCGCTCGCGGGCCTGCGCCGTCGTGAGGATCTGGATGCCGAGGTCCCGGACCTGGCGCAGCGGCGCGCTGGCGGCATCCGGGTTCTCGGCGATCATGAACCGCACGGTCGGGGTGATCCGCTTGGCGACCGCGCCGCCGTGCGCGGCGACGAGCGCCGCGAGCGCGACGACCTCGTCCCCGCTCCCGTCGACCGCGACCCGCCAGCCCTTGAGGGCGCTGACGGACCCCGGAGCCACCGCCGCCTGCGGTTCCGGGACCACGGTGGGCTCGGGCGCGACGGCCTCCGCCTCCACGACCGGCTCGGCGGGCGTCTCGGGCAGGGCCTCGGCCGCGGGCGCGTCCACGACGACGACCTCGGCCTCGACCTGCTGCGCGACGGGCCAACCGGCCACCGCGCTCCTGCTCTCGACGTCCTTCTCGACGACCTCGGGCTCCGGGGCCTCGGGCTTGGCGACCACGGGCTCCGGGACCTCGACCACGGGGGCCTCGACCTTCGGGACCTCGACCACGGGGGCCACGACCTCGGCGGGCTTCTCGACGACCGGCTCGACGACCGCGACGACCTCGGGCTCGACGACCGCAGGCTCAGCAACCTCGGTCTTGGGCTCCACGGTCTTGGGCTCCTCGACCTCAGGAGCCACGACCTCGGACACCTCGGCCACCGGAGCGACCGCCTTGGGCGCTTCCACCTTCGGCGCCACGACCTCGGGCACCTCGGCCTTCGGCGCCACGACCTCGGGCACCTCGACCTTGGGCGCTTCCGCCTTCGGCACGACGACCTCGGGCACCTCGGCCTTCGGCGCCTCAACCACAGGCGTCTCAACCACAGGTGCCTGAACCTCAGGCGTCACGACCTCAGGCTTCACCACCTCGGGCGTCACCACCGCAGGCACGTCAGCCTTCGGCGGGTCGACCTTGACCGCCTCCGGCTCGACGACCTCGACCACGGCCTCGGGAGCCGCAGGCGTCACCGAGGGCTTCACGGCGTCCGCCGATTCCCCCCCGGTCTTGCCCGCGTCCTCCACGACCGCAGCGCTCTCCACGACCACCGGCGTGGATTCGGCGGCCTTCGGAACGTCGATCCCAGGGGCTTCGGACTTCCACCCCTCGTTGTTCGGCGCCGCCGGTTCCCCGGTGCCGCCGAACGCCTTCTCCTCACTCACAGCACTCACGGCGGGCGCGCCAGGCGCGTCCGCCTTCTCGGACTCGTTCTCCGTCTTCTGAGCTTCCGGTACCGCAGGCAGGTGCTGCCCGTCCTGGGTCTTTTCCCGGATTCCCAGCAAACGCCTCCACCAGCTCATGAAGCCCTCCCCGACAGCAGGCACCCGCCCAGGTCAAGGCAGGTCGTCCAGCACGTGAGTAGGCGTCAGTGTTTCAACATCCCGGACTGGATCAACACGGTGGTGCCACTTTGTTCCATAAGTGACCATCCGCTCACCGTCCGAAAGGGGACCGGGGGCGGCCACCGCGCCGCCGAGGCGACCGCATCGGCGAGCAGCGCGGCGAGGGCGTTCGGCGTCGGGTTCTCCATGATCACCCGAACCGGCACCCGCAACCCGAGTTCCGCGCGCAACCGCGCCGCCGTGCGCACCGCGATCAGCGAATGCCCGCCCACCCCGTAGAAGTCGTCGTCGACGCCGACCTCCACGCCGAGCAGTTCCGCCCACACGCCCGCGACCAGCCGGGCCAGTTCCTCCACCGACATCACGCCTCCCGCTCGCTCTCCCGCTCCGACCACAGCGCGGCGATCCGGTGCCGGACCGAGGTCACGGCCGCGTGCGCCACCTCGTCGTCCCGCCCGGCCGCCCTGGCCACCGCGCACGCCGCGCCGTGCAGCTCCCGCGCGCCCCGCCCGAGCAGCCCGACCAGCCGCTGCCGCTCGCCGAGGTCGCCCGCGGCGGCCTCCCGGCACCAGGCCCCCAGCTCGGCGACCCGCTCCGCGACGAACCGCCCGTCCGCACCGGGGGCCTGCCACCGCCGACGGCCGCGTCGACCCCGAGGTTCGCCCTGGCGGACCAGATGTCGAGCATGAAGTCGACGCCACCGGCCACCCGCAGCGCCCGCGCGTCCCGGAAGCACCGCTCCACCGGCACCGCCGGTACCCCGCGAGCGGCCTTGCCCCGCGCGGTCTCGTCCCCCTCGGCCCCGTAGAGGGCCATGGTCCGGTCGACCGCCCGCCACGCGGCGAGCGAGGTGGTGTTCTTGGTGGCGGTCAGGTCGGGCCGGATGTCGGAGCGGTCGGCGCCCAGCAGGCACCACAGGTGCGCGCTCTCGGCCAGGTACTCCTCGGCCGCCAGCTCCGCACGGAGCCTGCGCACCTCCTCGTGCTCCCCGAGGATTCGCCCGTCGATCCTGAGCCGCGCCGCGAACACCTCGGCCCACCCGCGTGCGGCGGAGGTGACGGCCAGGGACGCGGGCGCGACCACCAGGTGCCGCCCGAACGCGCCAGCTCACCGAGATCGGCCAGTTCGCCGGGCCCGGCGACGTCCCCGGAGGGCCGCATCCGCCACCCGTCGGACAGCTCGGGCATGGCGTTGGCCTCGGGCACGAACACCCCGTCGAACCGCAGCGCGGCGATGGCCGACCCGCGCAACCCCTGAACTCGTGCCGCCCGACGACCGCGACCCCGGGGCTCCCGGTGTCCACGAAGCGCAACCGCACCGATTCAGAGCCGCCGGCGGCGACGACGGTGGCCGACACATCGAGCAGCTCGGCGACCGATCCGTTGCCGATGACCACCTTCTCACCGGTGATCCGGTACCCGCCGACCGCGCGCTCGGCGATCACGTCGCGCTGCGGACCGGGTGGCAGCGCGGGCAGGCAGGTGTGCGAGCCGAACCCGTTGTTGATGGCGAGGCTGAACACGACCGGCATGGTCCAGGACGCGGCGGCCTGGACGACCCGGCACGTGTTGAGCCGGGACAGCCCGAGCCCACCGAGCGCCGGTTCCACGCTCAACCCGAGCAACCCGTTGCCGCGCAACTCCTTCAGGAGCCCGTCCCGCAGCGAGCCCGTGGCGTCGACCTCGTCGGGGTCGACCAGCGCGCGCAGCAACTCCTCCGCACGCGCCACGACCTCGTCACCGGTGGCGCGGTCGACCGGGTCCTGCTCGGGGAAGTCAGCGAGCAGGTCCCAGCGGACCGAGCCCCGGTAGACGTTCGGTGCACTCCCAAAAGTAGAAGTGGCCACCCGCGAACAGGGAGGTGCGGCAGGGCCCGGTGGTGTGCAGGCGCCACGCCTCCAGCGCCGCGAGCGGTTCGCTGTCGTCACGCCCGCCGAAGACCTCGATGGGCACGTCCAGCGGTGCCCCGGAGGCCCGGTAACCGCTGAGCACGGCGAGATCAGCGCGCAACGCGGGAAGCAGGAACTCCAGCAGCTCAGGCTCTTCGGCGAACTCGGCGAACTCGGCGGGCAGCGGCCCGCGCTCACGCTCGACAGCGGCGACCAGCTCATCGTCTGGCAACACGCTCAGATCTGGGTTCACGCTCGTGCAAGTGCGGCGCCCGCAACGCCGAGACCCACAACCCGAACGGCCCAGGCAACCCCCGGTCGCGAAGCGCACGAGCGGTCTCGTAAGCCGTGTACGCGCCAAGGCTGTGCCCAAAAAACGCGAACGGCGCACCACCCCCGAAGTCCACCGACGCGATCAGGGAGTCCACGAACTCCCCCATGCCGGTGATCCCCGGCTCGTCCAACCGCCCACCCCGAGCAGGCGGCTGAACCGCCCACACCTCCACGTCAGGCAACTGGCTGGTCCACCCGAGGAACTCGCCGGCGGACCCACCGCTGTGCGGAAAGCAGAACACCCGAGGCACCCCACCCGAGCCTTCCGCCGCAACACCCACCCACTCACCGAAGCCCCCGCTCGTCGAGCAGAGCAGCAAGCCCGGCAACGGTCGAAGCCTGGAACACCACCCGCGCGGACAGGTCCTCCCCGAACTCAGGCCGCAACCTGCGCACCACGCGCAACGCGATCAACGAGTCACCCCCGAGCGCGAAGAAGTCATCCCCGCCCCCAAGCCCGGAAACCCCAAGAACCTCCCCGAACATCTCGGCGACCAACTCCTCGGTCTCCGCCCCAAGCAGCCCCCGACCACTGAAGCCACCCCACGCGCCGCAACCGACCTGCTCACAGCCCTCAGCCCGCGCACCATCGCCGGTCCGGCCACCAACACCGACCCGCTCACCAACGCCAGCCCGGCAACCGGAACCAGCCCGCGCACCACCCAGACCCGCCCCAGCCTCGGCCAGGCCCAGCTCGACCGCGCCCAGCGCTCGCGCACCACCGTCACCCGGCTCCACGGCAGGCTGCTGCCCACCACCGGTCTCCCGCACGGCAGCCACCCTCAGCGCGCCATCGCCCCTCCCGCGCCCGCCACTCCCCTGAGGTTCGCCAGCCACCCAGGACCACCGCTTGCCCCGCACTCACCACGTTCCCCAGGCTCGCCACTCACCCCGCGCTCGCCGGGCAGCGGCTCGTCGAGCCGGTAGCGGGCGCGCTGGTACGGGTAGCCGGGCAGCGGGACCTTGCGGCGCGCGCGGTCGTGGTGGACCGCGCTCCAGTCGACGTCGACCCCCGCCGCCCGCAGGGCCCCGGTGGCGCGCAGGAACTCGACCTCACCGCCGAAGCCATCGGCGGCGTGCGGGAGCGACCGGACGACCGGCCGGTGCGGGACGAAGGCGGGGTGCCTGCGTGCCAGTCCGCCCAGGGTGCGCCCTGGCCCGAGCTCAAGCAGGGCATCGCCGCCCGTGAGCAGCGTGCCTAGCGCATCGGCAAAACGAACCGCATCCCGCAGGTGCCGCCCCCAGAATACCGGATCCGTGGCCTCGCTCACCGAAACGGGACGCCCCGTCCTATCACTGATCCAGGTGATTTCCGGCGCGGCGAGCCGAACCCGACGCACCCGCGCCGTCTACTCGTCCACCACCGGATCGACCAGGCTGGAGTGCGCGGCGGCGCTGATCCTCAGCACGCGGTCGTCCACGCCGAGCCCGCCCAACCGGGCCCGCAACTCCTCCACCTCGTCCACGGGCCCGGTGACCGCGCACTGGTCGACCCCGTTGACCGCCCTGCGGGCCGAGCGCCCGCACCGCATCATCCTGAGCCCGGTGCCCGACACCGGTCGGCACAAGTGAGGAAGCCGATGGCCGCACCGCTGGACACCGCACCGCCCACCGCGCTCCCGCCCGTGCTGGCGCGCGTCGCCGAGCGGGTGGCGCGGCACCCGCACGCCGAGGCCGTCCGCGCGGAGGGCCGGGTGCTGACCTACCGGGAGCTGTGGGACGAGACCGAGGCGGTGGCCGGGCGGCTGGTGGCGCTGGGTGCCTCGGGCGGCCGGGTCGGGCTGCACCTGGAGCGCTCCGCCGACCTGGTGGTGGCGATCCTGGCGGTGCTGCGCGCGGGCGCGGTGGCGGTGCCGCTGGACGTGTCGTACCCGGCGGACCGGCTGGTCTACATGCGCGACAACACAGGTGTGGGCCTGGTGATCGGCCACCGGGGACCGGTCGGCCGCTTCGCCGGCCTGTCCGTTGTGGACGAACTGGGCGACGTGGTGTTCGCCCGCGTGGCGGACGCCGCCGAGCCGACCGGCGCGGAGGGCCTGGACCTGGCGTACGTCGTCTACACCTCCGGTTCCACCGGGCTGCCGAAGGGCGTGCTGCACGAGCACCACAACCTGGAGAACCCGGTCGCCTGGCAGATCGAGGTCAGCCGGTGCGGCGAGGGCGACCGGGCGCTCCAGTTCGCGCCCGCCTCGTTCGACGTGGTGCTCCAGGAGGTGTTCACCGCGCTCGGCGAGGGCGGCGCGCTGGTGTGCTGCGACGAGGACGAGCGGCTCGAACCGCAGCTGCTGTGGGACCTGGTGGAGCGCGAGCGGGTCAACCGGCTGTTCCTGCCGTTCGTGGTGCTCCAGTCGCTGGCGCTGTTCGCCGAGGACGCCTCGCCGCGGGCGCACCCGTTGCGCGAGGTGCTGACCACGGCGGAGCAGATGCAGATCAGCGAGCGGATCAGGGCGCTGTCCACCCGGCTCCCGGACTGCCGCCTGGTGAACCAGTGGGGCACGACGGAGACGCACGTGTCGACGTGGCACGAGCTTCCCGAGGACGTGGCGTCGTGGCCGGTGCTGCCGTCGATCGGGCGAGCGGTGCGCGGCAGCGCGGTGCGGGTGTGCGACGACGCCGGGCTGGAGTACCAGGGCAGGCGGGACACCCAGGTGAAGCTGCGCGGTTTCCGGATCGAGCCGGGGGAGATCGAGACGCTGCCGAACTCGATGCCGGAGGTGTCGGCGGCGGTCGTGGTGCTGGCGGGCGGCGCGACGGAGGATCGGCACCTGCGGGCGCACGTCGTGCCGTCCGGCGCCGACTTCGACCCGGCGGCGGCGCTGGCGGCGCTGCGCGGGCGGCTGCCGGAGCACGTGGCGCCGAGGAAGGTCGAGCTGGCCGAGTCGCTCCCGCGCACCCCGAGCGGCAAGGTTGACCGCCGCACGATCTCGACCCGGTGAGCCCGTCCCGCGACCGCCGCTGATGGCGGTCGCGGGTTTTCCCCCGCCGCACAGCGCGAACCGGCGCTACTCCACCCCGCCCCGACCGCCCGCCCCCGCCTCCCAGTCCCGAACCGCCGACCGCACAACGGAATCCGCCGTCTCACCGGTGGCGTGGTACCGGGTCAGCACCCCTTCCACGGCCAGCGTCGCCGCGCCGTGCGCGATGGCCCACACCCGAGCCACCGCCCCGTCCGGGTCGGGCAGGTGCTCGACCGCGGCGCGCAGCGGCGGTCCGGTGCGGTCGGCGGCGGTCATGAGGTCCGGGTACTTGGGCTTGTCGAGCCGGGCGGCGAACATGACGGTGAACCGCGCGGGCGACTCCAGCGCGAACGCGACGTAGGCAGCCGCGAACTCCTCGGCCAGCCGCCCCTCCCCCGCGTTCCCCTGCGCGGCGAGGAGCACGTCGGCGAGCGCGTCGAACCCCTCCGTGGCGGCGGCGGCCAGCACGGCCTCCCGGTCGGCGAAGTGCCGGTAGGGCGCCGCGACCGACACCCCGGCCCGCCGCGCGGCCTCGGCGAGGCTGAACCCGTGCGCGCCGCGCTCCCACACCAGGTCGAGCACGGCGTCGATCACCGCGCGCCGCAGATCGCCGTGGTGGTACCCGCGCTTGCCCGCGGCCTCCCTGGTCACCGCACCCTCCCCGCCGTGGTTGACGACCGAGACCCTACTCGCCTAACTT
Source organism: Actinosynnema mirum DSM 43827 (assembly GCF_000023245.1). GTDB lineage: Bacteria > Actinomycetota > Actinomycetes > Mycobacteriales > Pseudonocardiaceae > Actinosynnema > Actinosynnema mirum. The sequence continues at coordinate 3,345,126 of NC_013093.1, read as the reverse complement.
GATGTTAAAAGCTTTTACATTGAGGAGGCGCACATGCCGCTGCCGTTGGCGGACCTGCTGATCACGGGCGGTTCGGTCCTGCCCGGCGACCCCCGCGACGGGCGCTTCGCACGGGCCGACGTGCTCGTGCGGGACGGCCTGATCGCCGCGATCGGCCCCGACCTGGAGGCGCCGGGCGCCGAGCGGGTCGACGCGACGGGCGCGTTCGTGCTGCCGGGTTTCGTGGACACCCACCACCACCTGTGGGAGGCGTCGCTGCGCGGCCTGACGGCGGACTGGAGCGCGCTGGACTTCTTCTGGGGCGTCAGGGCCCACCACGCCGGGGCGCACGAGGCGCGGGACGTGCACGCCGGGACGTACGCGGGCGCCGTGGCCGCGCTGGACGCGGGCATCACCACCGTCCTGGACGCCGCGCACGCGGTGAACACCCCCGAGCACGCCCGCGAGGGCCTGCGGGCCGTGCGGGAGTCGGGCGTGCGCGCCCTGTTCTGCTACGGCCTGACCACGACGCCGGGCGCGGAGGCGTTCACCGCCGAGCAGCGGCTGGCGGACCTGCGCGCCCTGCACGCGAACGAGTTCACCTCCCAGAACGCCGCAACCCGCGTCCGCCTGGGGGTGGCCGTGAACGACATCGGCTCGGTACCGTGGACCCGGACCCGCACCGAGTTCCACCTGGCCCGCGAACTCGGTCTGCCTTCGACGGTCCACTCGCGCTCCCTGTGGGGCGAGCTCAGCGCGCCCGAGATCACCTGGCTGCACCGCGACGGCCTGCTGGCAGCGGACCAGGTGCACGCCCACGCCAACGCGGCCACCGACGGGGAGCTGGCCCTCCTCGCCGAGGCGGGCGCCGCCGTGTCCAGCACGCCGGAGACCGAGGTGATGCTGGGCCTTGGCTACCCCGCGCTGGCGAGGGCCGCCGAACTGGGCATCCCCACCGGTCTGGGCACGGACATCCAGGCGGGCAGCCCGGCGGACCCGTTCGCGTGGATGCGCGCGGCCCTGCAGGCGGTCAGGGGCCAGCGGCACCAGCGCGTCCTGGAGACCGGGGGCAGCACGGGCCTGGGCACGCCGACGCCGTCGGTGCGCGACGTCCTGCACCACGCCACCCTGGGCGGCGCGCGGGCACTGGGCCTGGGCGGGGTGACCGGTTCGCTGGAGGTCGGCAAGGCGGCGGACGTGCTGGTGCTGCGGACGGACGGGGTCCACCAGCGCCCGGTGGTCGACCCGGTGGCGACCGTGGTGCTGCACTCGCGGGCGAGCGACGTGGACACCGTGCTGGTGGCCGGCGAGGTGGTGAAGCGCGCCGGCCTGCTGCTCGGCGGCCGAGCCGACCGCGCGACCGACCTGGCGGACACGACGTGGGCCCGCCTGACCCCGAGGATCACCTCCCGAGGCGGCCTCCTCCCGCCGCGCCCGGAAGGCGTCCTGAAGCACATGGCGGCAGCGGGGGCGGCGAACGCGCCGGAGTGGGCGAGGAGCTGACCGGACCGGCCGGTAGATCGCTGCGCCCGGAACAGGCTGGTTCGCTCACCACGAACCAGCCACCGGGAGCACCCCCAGCTCTCCCCACAACCACCGGCCACCGGCCACCGGCCACCGGCCACCGGCCACCGGCCACCATGTCAGCCCAGTCATCGTGCTAGCCGCCCATCCACGCCCATCCACGCCATCCGCCCCGGCGCAAAGGTCGTGTTTGACCTTGCAGTTACCTCAAGGCCCATGCTGGCCACATGGTGTTCCTCTCAATCAGCGAGTTCAGCGAGATGTGCGCGCTCCCCGCCCAAACCCTGCGCTTCTACCACTCCGAGGGCCTGCTGGTCCCGGCCCACGTCGACGAGCGAACCGGTTACCGCTCGTACGACTTCGTCCAGGTCGAACAAGCCATGCTGATCAGCACCCTGCGCGGAGCCGGACTCAGCGTCCGGCACGTACGCCAGGCCCTGGACGCCCCCGACACCGCGCTCGGGTTGCTCACCGAGCACCGGGAGTCGTTGCTGCGCAAGCGAAAGCTGGAGGACGAGGCGCTGCGGGACGCGGAGGTGTTCGTCTCCGACTGGCCGCAGGTGCGCGAGCACGCCGTCCCCGAGATCACCGCGCTCCGGACGATGGTGCCGGGAAGCAGGCACGAGGACGTGCTCGCGGAACGGGTCTCGGCCGCAGTTGACCGACTCCGCCGGATCGCGGTGGACGCAGGCGCGGAGGTCTCCGGACCGCCGTGGAAGCAACACGCCCTGGAAACCCAGGAGCAGAAGGCGAAGACCATGGACCCGGACGGGAACGACCTGTTCGTCGCACTGCCCCTGCTCACTCCGATCACCCCCGACTCCCTGCCCGCCGACGTCCACACCCACGTCCTCGAAGCGCACGAGGAGGTGTCGATCGTGCTACCGGGCAGGGACACGCTGCCGAGGCTGGGCGCGGTGTTCAACCGCCTGGTGGACCACTCGGCGCGCGTCAACCGGATGGTCGCCTTCTGGTCCCCCCGCTACCTGCTGCACGAGGGCAGCGTGGAGATCTCGGCGACGGTCACCGACTTCGAGGAGGGCGAGACCTTCGAGGACGACCTCCCCGACCAGTGACCCCCGATCCGGTCGGCCGATCAGGCCGGTCCCGACAACCCCGGCCGGTCGGCGCCACCGGTGGGGAGCAGCAGGGTGAACCTGGTCGGGGAGCGGTCGGACAGCACGAGCCTGCCGCCCTCGGCCTCGGCAAGATCACGCGCGAGCGGGAGCCCTATGCCGTGCACCCGCGTCCCGTTGCGGCCCGCGCCATGACCGCCACCAGCGCTTCCACTGCCGGCACTCCTGCTTCCGGCATTCCCGCTACCAGGGGTTCCGCTGCCCGAGGTTCCGCTACGAGAGGTTCCGCTGTCAGCGCTCCCGTCCCCAGCGCCTCCGCTGGCCGCGCCTCCACCACCCGTGCCCCCGTCGTCCTTGCTCCCGCCACCCGTGCTCCCACCGCCAAGGGTTCCACTGCCCGCGTTCCCGCTACCGCCGTGCGCACCGGCGCTTCTCCCGTGCTCGTCCCCACTTCCCCGCTCGTCCCCATCCCCGTTCCCCTCACCGTCGCGGATCTGGAAGGGATCGTCGCCGCGCACCTCGCCCTCGTCCACGACGTCCACCGCGAACAGCCCGGCCGCGTCCCGCGCGGTCACCTCCACCGCGCCCCGGCCGTGCACCACGGCGTTGTCCAGCAGCACGTGCAGCACCTGCCGCACCGCGGCCTCGGCGGCCAGCGGACCTGGCGCACCGGCCACCTCCACCCGGAGCGTGCGCCCGTGCAGCGCGAACTGGTCCCGCCACGTCCGGTGCAGGTCGGTCAGCAGCGCCTCGGGGTCCAGCCTCGACCGGGCGGGCGTGGCGCGCGTCAGGGCGAGCAGGTCGTCGATGGTCCGCTCCAACCGGTCCGCCGCCTCCACACCGGTGCGGAGCGCGGGCCTCAGGTCGGCCTCGGGGGCGTCGAGCGCGGACTCCAGGTGCAGCCGCAGCCCGGCGACGGGCGTGCGCAGCTGGTGCGAGGCCCGTGAGGTGAACGACCGCTCCCGGCGCAGGATCTCGCCGAGCCTGCGGGCCGTGGACTCCAGCGCGGTGGCGACCTGGTCGATCTCCGCGACGCTGCTGCGCGCGGGGCGGATGGTGAAATCACCGTCACCGAGGTCGTGCGCCAGCACCGACAGCTCTTCGAGCGGCCGGGCGAGCCTGGCCGCCATCCGCTTGGCGACGAGCCACGTCAGCGCGATCGCGAAAGCACCGCTGACCAGCATACCCGCCCAGACGACCATGGTCCGGCCGATCACCTCACCGGGTGGCGCGGCGGCGCGCACGACGGCCGTGACCTTCCCCTCGTCGGTGACGGGCACGGCCACCACCATGCCGTCGGAGTCGGCGACGTGCGCGGACTCGGCGGCCCGCCGGGCGAGCGCGTCCTCGGCAGGCCCCTCACCGGACAGCAACCACCCCTGCGCGGAGTAGACGCCGATGGTCGCGGCGGGGTCGCTGCCCGAGCCGACGGGCGGCACGAGGCGGTCCGGGTCGTCGGCGAGCGACAGCGCGACCCGCGACGCGGCCCGCTCCAACTCGGCGCGCTCGTTGTCGAGGTTGTACTGGGCGACGCCGAGCGCCAGCGGCAGCCCGAACAGCACGGTGGCCAGCACCGCGGTCGACACCGCGAGCGCGACGAGGTGCTTGCGCAGCAACCCGACCCGGTTCGCGACGGGCACGTCGACCAGCGCCGAGCTGTCCTCCGCACGCAGACGCGGGACGTCCTCCCCGCCGGACCGGGGCTGCCCGCCCAGCGGTGGGTGGTGAGCGGTCACGGCGCCTCAGCCCACGACCGCGACGGCGGACGGGCCGATGACCCGTCCGGCGGAACGCCGCCGCCGAACGCGCCGAGCGACCGGTAGCACGCCGTGACCGCCCCAGCGCCCACCAAGCCCTCGCGAGCCGCACCACGACCCCACCACGACGGGTGGCGAAGCAGGCGTGACCTGCGACTGGTGGTGCGAGGGCCTGGGTGCCCAGCCCGGTGGCGGCGTGCTCATGCCCATCAGTTTTCCAGCACAACCACCAAGAGGCGCACAAAAGGGGTAAATCGCCACTTCACGATCACACCGGGTCACTGGCACTTCACAGTCAGCGCACCGCGACCACGCACCCCGGACGTCCGAGGCACCCCGAGAACCCAAGCGCCGATCAGCCTCGACAGACCTCATGGGCCCTGATGGGGCCAGAGCCAGGGCCCAGAGCCAGGGCAGGGGGCAACCGCGAAACCGCCCGCACAACCACGCCACGTCACGCCGCAGCACCACGCCACAGCACCACGCCGCACCGGCCGCACCACCGGACCGGACCGGACGACCGCACCGCCGCACCACAAAACGGGCCTGATCACAGTGTGCGGGTTCGCCGTGCCGATGGGACGAACCCGCACCTTCCCCGATGGGGCGAACTTCACGAGCACCACCGGCGGTGCGGGACTCCCGAGGTCGGCGCCGGTAGGCTCGGAGGCGACCGGAGGGTCAGCTCGCGGCCAGCTCCGGCAGTTGTCGCGCGACCTCGCTGGGCGCGGGCATCCCCGCGATCTCCTCGGCGATGGCCCGCGCGGCTTCCCGGTGCCCGGCCCCGTCCTTGGGCGACAGCAGCTTGCGCACGTTCGCCGCGATCGCCTCGGCCGTCACCTGCTCGCCGCGCAGCGCCACGCCCGCGCCCGCGGCGCTGACCGCGTCGGCGTTGCTGAACTGGTCCGCCCCCTGCGGCAGGAACAGCTGCGGCACGCCCGTGGCCAGCGAGGCCAGCGTGGTGCCGCTGCCCCCGTGGTGCACGACGACCGAGGCGTGCGGCAGCAGCGCGCCCTGGGAGACCCACTCGTGCGCCGTGACGCCCTCGGGCAGCGGTCCGAGCTCCTGCGGGTGCACCCGCCCGGTCGACACCACGACCTGCGCGCCCACCCCGGCGAGCGCCCGCACGGCGGTGCTGAGCAGCCCCGCGGTGGCGAACGCGGTGCCGAGGGTGAGGTACACCAGCGGCTTCGACGCGTCCCGCTCGGGAACCGCGCCCGGTTCCGGCAGCGCCACCGGGCGCAGTTCCACGCGCCGTTCGCTCGCCATGAACTCCTTGTCCTGCAAGGACGGCGGGCAGACGTCGAGGTGCGGCCTCCCGGTGCCGAACGGCCGGTCGAACCCGATGCCCTCGTCGAACATGCGGCCGAACCCGTGCCACAGCGCGGGGACGCCCGCGCGCTCGGCGGCGACCGCCGCGCCGGGAACCCCCCAGCCGTGCACGACCAGGTCGGGTTCCAGGCGGGCGAGCTCCGGTTCCAGGTCCTCCGGGTACAGCTCGTAGAAGGCGTCGGCGGGCCGGAACGGTCGCAGGTCCTGCGCCGCCAGCGCCGCGTGCACGCCCTCCCCCGCCGCGAAGTGGACTTCGTGGCCGGCCTCTCGGGTTGCGACGGCCAGGGGGATCATCGGGAAGGTGTGACCGGGAGACGCCAGGGCGGCGAAGAGCACGCGCATGGCGAGACCCTACTCACCACGCCACGGGCAGCTCCCGCAGACCTCCGACGAGCAGGCCCTCCACCCGGCGCAGCCCGCTCACCGGAACGGCCAGCCGCAGACCCGGCAGACGGCGCAGCAGCGCGGTCAGCGCGGCCTGCAGCTCGGTGCGGGCGAGCGCCTGCCCGAGGCAGGAGTGCGCCCCGGCGCCGAAGGACAGGTGCGGGTTGGGGGTTCGGCCCAGGTCCATCTCCCCGGCGCGCTCGAACGCCTCGTCGTCGCGGTTCGCCGAGGCCATGCTGCACACCACCGTCGTGCCCGCGGGCAGCACGGTCCCGGCCACGGCCAGCTCGGCGTCGAGGTAGCGCACCATGCCGAAACCGGGGTTCGGGTCCAGCCGCAGCGCCTCCTCCACCGCGGGCCGCACCAGCGCGGGCTCGGCGACCAGGCGCTCCCACCCCTCCCGGTCGGCGAGCAGCATCGCGACCATCTTGGCGATCATGTTCGCGGTGGTCTCGTGCCCGGCGACCAGCAGACCTTGCGCGGTGGCCACGAGCTGGGCGTCCGACATGGGCTGCCCCTCGGCGGCGGTGGCCGTGATCAGCTCGCCGATGAGGTCGTCGCCGGGGTCGGCCCGCTTGGCGGCGACGTGGAACGCCATGTACTCGGCGAACTCCGCCTGCGCCGAGGCGATCTCGGCCTGGGTGTAGCGGGTCATGCTGAGCAGGGTGTCCGACCAGTGCGCGAACCGGTCCCGGTCCGAGTCGGGGACGCCGAGCATGGTGCAGATCACCCGGACCGGCAGGGGGAACGCGAACCCGGCCTTGAGGTCGCCGGGCGCGCCGCGTTCCACGAGCTCGTCGAGCAGCTGGTCGGCCATGGCCTCGATGCCGGGGCGCAGCGCGGCCATGCGCTTGGCGGTGAACCAGCGGTTCAGCAGCCGCCGCCAGCGCAGGTGGCCCTCGCCGCTCTGCGGCAGGACGGTGGACATGTCGCTGCTGAACACCCCGCCGGACTCCTGCTCGCCCACCCGCGCGCCCTCGCCGGTGGCGCCGACGCGGCTGAAGCGCGGGTCGGCCAGGACGGTGCGGACGTCGGCGTAGCGGGTGACCAGGGTGGCGGTGTCGCCGCTGGGCAGGGTGACGGGGGCGGCGGGGCGGTCGGCGCGCAGCTCGGCCCACTCGGCGGGCGGGTCGAGCGCGTCGGGGGCGGTGAACGGGTAGCGGAGCTGGTCGGCCACGGTCTCTCCTGTCGGTCGCTGGGTGGCGGCGGGTGGAGGCGGTGGTTCGGGAGCGGGCCCCGCCGCGCCGGGGAGCGCGGCGGGGCGGTCGGCTACCAGGTCACGGGCAGCTCGTACACCCCGTACACGAACCCGTCGTGCTTGAACGGGACCGACTCGAAGTCGGTGGCCAGGCGCAGCTCGGGCACCTGCCGGTACAGCGTCCGGTAGACGACCTCCAGCTCAAGCCGGGCGAGCGGCTGGCCGAGGCACTGGTGCACGCCGAACCCGAACGCCAGGTGGTGCCGCGCGGACCGGGTGATGTCGAGCCGGTCGGGGTCGTCGAACGCCCTCGGGTCGCGGTTGGCGATGTCGGTGGGCAGCACGAGCCCCTCACCGGCCTTGACCGGGCAGCCCGCGACCTCCATGTCCTCGGTGGCGAACCTGCGCCGCCCGCCGTGGGTGATGTTGAGGTAGCGCAGCAGCTCCTCCACGGCGGACGCGGCGAGCGCCGGGTCGTCGGAGTCGCGCAGCAGCGCGAACTGGTCGGGGTGGCGCAGCAGCAGCAACGTGCTGAGCGCGATCATGTTCGCGGTGGTCTCGTGCCCGGCGATCAGCAGCAGCACGGCCATGGAGGTGGCCTGCTCCATGGTCAGCTCACCGGCCTTGACCCTGCCCGCGAGCCGGGACACCAGGTCGTCGCCGGGGTTGTCGAGCTTGGCCGCGACCAGGCCGCCGAGGTACTGGGCCAGCGCGCCGGAGGCCTCGGCGCGCTGCTCGGGCGTGGAGTTGCGGTTGATGATGCGCTTGCTGTTGTCCTGGAAGAAGTCGTGGTCGCTGTAGGGGACGTCGAGCAGCTCGCAGATCACCAGCGACGGGACCGGGAGCGCGAACGCCTCCACCAGGTCGACCGGCTTGGGGCCGGCGAGGAGCCGGGCGACGGCGTCGTCCACGACGCGCTGCACCATGGGGCGCATGGCGGCGACGTTCTTGATGGTGAACGCGGAGCCGACCATGCGGCGCTGGCGGGCGTGCTCGGGGTCGTCCATGCCGATGAAGCTGAGCGAACCGGCGCGGCCGGGGGCCTGGCGCGGGTAGCGCTCGTGGGTCATGTCGGCGCTGACCCTGGGGTCGGACAGCACGGCGCGCTGCTCGGCGTGCCGGGTGACCAGCCACGGCGTGCTGCCGTCCCACAGCCGCACGCGGGTGATGGCGGCCTGCTCCTGCAAGTCGTTCAACTGGCGCGGCGGGTCGAACGGGCAGCCCTCGGAGCGGGGCATCGGGTAGTCCGGGATCTCGGCGGTCTCGATCCCCGCGGGGACCTGGGTGCTGGTCATGCTCGTCCTTCCGGGGAGGTGCGGAGGGCAGCGCTCGGGGCGGTTCTGTCGGGGGTGGGCGCTACCGTGGTCAGCGCGGTCGTCAACGCGGGAGCCACTGCTCCCGCCGCTGCGCCCTGCGCGAGAGCGGGCGGGGTCTGCGCGACGGGCAGGGTCGGTCCGGCGGGCGCGACGGCGGGCACCCGCGCAGCCGCGAGCCCCTCCGGCGTGAGCAGCCGCTGGCGGGTCTGCCTGGCCTGCTTGGGCATGTTCCAGCCGATGACGCCGGTCACCAGTCCGCCGCTGCGGTAGACGGCGGTGAACCGGCGCGCGGCGGGGTCGCCGTCCTCGACGGTCACCTCGGCGTCGACGGGCAGCACGCCGTGCACGTGGATCTTCGCGTCGAACTGGTCGGTCCAGAAATACGGGACGGGCGCGTACTCGACCGGGTCGCCGAGGAGGTTGTCGGCGACGGCGGAGGCCTGCTCGGTGGCGTTGGTGCGGTTCTCCAGCCGCACCAGGCGGCCGAGTCCGGGGTGCTGCCAGCGGGCCACGTCACCGACCGCGTAGACGCCGTCGGCGGCTCGGCAGTTCGCGTCGCACACCACGCCGTTGTCGAGCGCGAGACCGCTGCCCTCCAGCCACTCGGTGCAGGGCACGGCCCCGAGCGCGACCACGACCACGTCGGCGGGCAGCACCTCGCCGCCGTCGAGCCGCACGCCGGTGACCCGACCGCCCTCGGACTCCAGCCCGAGGACGGCGGAGCCCAGGCGCAGCCGCACGCCGCGCTCGGCGTGCAGCTCGCCGAGCAGCCCGGACACCAGCGGTCCGAGCTGGGCGGCGAGCGGGGCGTTCTGCGGTCCGGCGAGGACGACGTCCAGGCCGAGCCCGCGCGCGGTGGCGGCGGCCTCCGCGCCGAGCACCCCGTCGCCGACCACGACGACGCGGCGGCCGGGCAGCAGGTCGGCCCGCAGCGCGAGCGAGTCCTCCAGGGTGCGCAGCACGTGCACCCCGGCCAGACCGTCCTGCCCTGGCAGGGCGCGCGGTCGCACGCCCGTCGCGACGACGACGGCGTCGGCGGTGTGCTCGGCCCCCGAGGCGGTGCGGACGGTGCGGGTGGCGACGTCCAGCGCGACCGCCGGGTCGCCGAGGTGGAACTCGGCGTCGAGGGCGGCGAGCACCTCGGCGGAGCGCAGCCGCGACCGCTCGGGTTCCCACGCGCCCGCGAGCACCTGCTTGGACAGCGGCGGGCGGTCGTAGGGCGGGTGCGACTCGGCCCCGAGCAGGGTGAGGCGACCGGTGAAGCCCTTGCGGCGCAGCGCTTCCGCCGTGGACAGGCCGGCGGCGGCGGCGCCGACGATCAGCACGTGGCCGGGGTGGCCCGCGCCCTCCCCGGCCGGGCCCCCGCTCGGCTCCGGCACGTCGGTCGTCCCCGTGGTCCCGGTGGGGCTCACTGCGCCTCCGCCAGCGCGATCGCGGCGGCCGGGCAGACGCTCGCGGCCTCGTGGACGGCCTGGTGCAGCTCGACGCCGGGCTCCGGGTCCAGCAGCACCACCACGCCGTCCTCGTCGCGCTGGTCGAACACCTCCGGCGCGGCCAGCACGCAGGAACCCGCGCCGCAGCACTTGCCTTCGTCGACGGTGATCTTCATCGGGCACTCCAATCGGGGGAGGGTTGGCGGTCGCGGCGCGGGCCGGTCGGGGTGACCGGCGCGAGCCACAGGCCGACGATCGCGTCGACCAGCCCGGTCGCGGTGGCGTCCCAGCTGGTCCTGGTGGTCGGCTCGCCCCGCGCCAGCGCGGCCTCGCGCTCTGCGCAGGTGTGGGACAGCAGGGTGCGGGCCATGCCGCCGCGCTCCAGGTGCACGGGCAGCGGCAGCGCGGGCAGGCAGCGGTTCAGGCCCTCGACGACCTGGCGCACCGTGCCGCCGCTGAGCGCGTCGTCGACCACGGCCTGGCGCAGGACCGGGTCGGTGAGCACCTGGGCGCTGAACCGGGCGTACCAACTCGGGCTGCCCAGCGCTTCGAGGTGCTCGGTGTACGGGCGGATGAGGCAGTCCACCCAGTGCCGCACGTCCAGGCTGTCCCCGGCGGCGGCGAGCATCGCGGCGCGGGCCCGCTCGACCGGTTCGGCGTGCCGGCGCACGATCTCGCGGACCAGCTCGACCCGGCTGCCGAAGTGGTAGCCGACGGCGAAGTTGTTGCCCTGCCCGGCGGCCTCGCCGACCTGCCGGTTGGACACCGCGCTCACGCCGCGCTCGGCGAACAGCCGCTCGGCGGCGGCCAGTATCACCTCGCGCGTCTCGGCGGCCCGGTCGCCCTTGCGCGCGGGGCCGTCGTGCTGGCGGGAGGGGGTCACGGGCGCTCCCCGGTTTTCCGCCGGACGCGCCGTCGCGAGCCGGGTGGGACGAGGTGGGTCGACGCGGCGGCGCGCGGGGCGGTCGCGGCGTCGAACGGCATGGTGCCGAACGACGCGGCCGAGGTGCGGGCGCGAGCGGCGCCGCACTGCGTGTTCCCGACCGGCGGAGTGCGGATCGGCGTAGTCGCGGGAGGCGTGGTGCGGGGCGCCTCACCGCCGGGATCGCTCTCGTGGGGGTCGCTCGGGGGCATGGGGTCCTCCAGCGCGGTGTCGTCGGGGATGACTCCAGATAGCCACAGCTCTCCGTTTGAGTCAAGCGACTGACTTACGAAATGCGCGGTAACGCCCCACGCCCACCACGATGGGCGAATTGCCCCTGCGCCGCCCCGCCACCCCCGAACCAGGGCCGAACCCACCCGTGCGGGCAACCGCAGCCGCGCTCGCCCCGCAGGCGCTCGCCCCGCAGGCGCTCGACCGACAGCCGGTCGACCGGCTGATCACAGCCGCGCTCGTGCCGCCGCTCGCCCCGCCAGCGACGCGAGCGCTCAAACCGCAGCTCAGCCCGTTGACACCACCCACGCGCAGGCTGCGACTCGACCTGCCTGCGACACCCGCGCCCGACCCGGCGCCCGGCCAGCTCGCCGACCACACCACATACCCGTCCGGCCTGCTCGCCACCCTCACCGCGCACCCGCTCGGCCCGCTCGCCGCCCCCACTCCGCACCCGCTCGGCCCGCTCGCCGCCCCCACTCCGCACCCGCTCGGCCCGCCCGTCGCGTCCACCCCGAGCCCATCCGGCCGGCCAGCCACGCCTCCACGCGCACCCCGCCCACCGGACCACCCGGCTAACCGGGCCTTCGACGTCAGTCCCGCCCGCTCCACCAACGCCAAACCCACCCTCAGTCAGCACCGCCCAGGCGCGCTACCCGCGCCCGACCCGCTCCCCCACCGTGTTGTCCGGTGCGGTCCACAGCCCGGTGATCGCGTCCACCAAACCGCGCGCCGCACCGTCCCACGTGTCGCGCGGCGTCGCCACCCCCTCGGCCAGCGCACGCTCCCGCTCTGCGCACACCTGCACGATGAGGTGCCACACCATCCGCTCCCGCCCGAACCGCACCTCCGGCGCCACCTCCGGGGGCAGGTGCGCGCGCAGCCGCTCCAGCACGACCCCCATCCCCGGCGTGGTCATGACCTCGGCGGCGGCGACCAGCCGCAGCGCCGGATCGGTCACCACCTGCGCGACGAACCGCGCGTACCAGGTGATCCCGCCGGGGGCCACGACGTCGGCGCGCGCGGCCAGGTCGGCGAGGTGCGCGGTGACCGGCCGCACCAGGCAGTCGACCCAGTCGCGCAGCACCGGCGAGTCCCCGGCGCGGGCGACCATGTCCGCCCGCAGCGCCTCCACGGGCAGGCCGTGCCGCCGGACGATCGCCCTGACCAGGTCGTGCTTGGTCCCGAAGTGGTACCCGACGGCCGCGTTGTTGCCCTGCCCGGCCGCCGCGCTGACCTGCCGGTTGGACACCGCGTGCAGGCCGCGCTCGGCGAACAGCCGCTCGGCGGTGTCCAGGATGCGGGCGCGCGTGGTCTCGTTGTGGAGCCGCCTCACCGGGGGACCTCCTCCGCCTCAGGTCGATTCGGGACGCCCCCGGACAGTTCGGACACCGGCGCGGGCACGTGCGGGACAGTGAAGCCGTACGGGTTAACCTAAGTCAAGCAACTGATTTAACCCTCTGCCGAACCCCGCCCTCCCGGAAGGCCGACTCCCCATGTCCAGCGCACGCCCGCACACGCCAGCAGCACCCCCGGCACCGCCGGGGGCGAACACCGTCGTCTGGGTGCTGGCCTTCACCGGGATCGTCGTCTCGCTCATGCAGACGGTCGTGATCCCCCTGGTCCCGCAGTTCCCGAAGCTGCTGAACGCCGACCCCGCCGACACCGCGTGGGCGATCACCGCGACCCTGCTGGCCGCCGCCGTCGCCACCCCGACCGTGGGCCGCCTCGGCGACATGCACGGCAAGCGCCGGATGCTGCTGATCAGCATCGTGCTGCTGGTCGCCGGCTCGGTCGTGGGCGCGCTCAGCGACACCCTCGGCCCGATGATCGTCGGCCGGGTGCTCCAGGGCCTGGCGTCGGGCGTGATCCCGCTGGGCATCAGCATCATGCGCGACGAGCTGCCCGCCGAGAAGCTCGGTTCGGCGACCGCGCTGATGAGCGCCTCGCTCGGCGTCGGAGGCGCGCTGGGCTTGCCGCTGGCCGCGGTGCTGGTGGAGCAGCTGGACTGGCACGTGCTGTTCTGGGGCGCCGCCGGGCTGGGCGTGATCGCCGGGGTGCTCGTGGTGGCGCTGGTCCCGGAGTCGGCGGTGCGCTCGGGCGGCCGGTTCGACCTGGTGGGCGCGCTCGGGCTGTCGGTGGTGCTGGTGTGCCTGCTGCTCGCGGTGTCCAAGGGCGCGCAGTGGGGCTGGGGCAGCGCGCTGACGCTGGGTCTGCTCGGCGGCGCGGTCGTCGCGCTGGCCGCGTGGAGCTGGTGGGAGCTGCGCACCGCCGAACCGCTGGTGGACCTGCGCACCAGCGCGAATCCCCAGCTCCTGCTGACCAACGCCGCCTCGGTGGTCTTCGGGTTCGCGATGTTCGCGATGTCCCTGGTGATGCCGCAGCTGCTGCAGCTGCCCGCGTCCACCGGGTACGGCCTCGGCCAGTCGCTGCTCGGCGTCGGCCTGGTGCTGGCCCCGTCCGGACTGGTCATGATGGCCATGGCGCCGCTGTCCGCGCGGCTGTCGCGGGAGCGCGGCCCCAAGATCACCCTGATCACCGGCGCGCTCGTGGTCGCGGTCGGCTACGGGCTCAACGTGGCGCTGATGAGCCAGCTCTGGCACCTGGTGCTGGTGTCGAGCATCATCGGCGCGGGCATCGGCCTGTCCTACGGCGCGCTGCCCGCACTGGTGATGTCGGCGGTCCCGGTGTCGGAGACCGCGGCGGCGAACAGCCTCAACACCCTGATGCGCTCGATCGGCACGTCGCTGTCCAGCGCCGTCGCGGGCGTGATCCTGACCCAGCTGACCACGGCGGCGGGCCTGCCCTCGCAGCAGGCGTTCCAGGTGATCATGGCCGTGGGCGCGGGCGCCGCGCTGACCGCCGCAGGCGTGGCCGCGCTGCTCCCCGGCACCGGCCGCGTGGTCGTGACGCAACCGGCCACGGCAGCCACCGCGACCCGCTGACTCCGCCCAGCACGACCTGATCCGGCGCACCCCGTCCGGCTCCGATCGATTCCGGTCGGAGCCGGGCGCTCTTGCGCAGAGCGTCTTGCGCAGAGCGGTCGCGCACCACCGCGAACGGGCCTTCTCCCAGTTTACCGAAGAGCACGACAACAAAGCCACGTTCTGAATTCACCCGAAAGCTGCGACTGGTATCACCCGCGCCTTCACCGCGGGCGGTGCTAATGTCTGTTCCAACGCCGCATCGCCGGCGTTCCGGACGAGCGCGCCGTACCCGGTCACGACAAGACGGTGCAGTGACCACTGGACACTGCGGAAGGCGTTCGTCATGGCATGGGTCGTTCTTGTGCTCTCCGGGATCTTCGAGACGGTGTGGGCCGCGGCGCTGGGCGCGTCACGCGGGTTCACCCGCCTCGGCCCCAGCCTGCTGTTCGGCGCGGCCCTGCTCGTGAGCATGGGCGGACTGGCGTTCGCGCTGCGGACCATTCCCCTGGGCACCGGGTACGCGGTGTGGGTCGGCATCGGCGCGGTCGGCACGGTGGTCTACGGCATCGTCGCGCTGCAGGAACCGGCCTCGGTCCTGCGCCTGCTGTGCGTCGCGCTGATCGTCGGCGGCGTGCTGGGCCTGAAGGTCCTGCACTAGCGGGAGTCCCACCCCAAGCGCGCGGCGGCCCGCTCCAGGCCGTCGCGCACCGGACCCAGGCCCCACCCGTCCTTTCCGGGTGTGACCGGCGGGGCCGGGGTCTCCCGCACCGCTCCCGATTCGGCAGGAATCACGATTTCGTGGCACTCGTGATCCCATAACGCTCATGGTTCCCCACCGAACACGGTGAACAGCGGGAACCGGATCGCATCGCGCGATCGCGGAAGTCGATTCGCAACCACCTGAACCCGCAACGAGTCCAGGTGGCGATGTGACGCGCGCTTTTTCAGGAGAACGGCCCCACCAAGAACGGGTCAGGGACGCGTTTGCTCCCACGAGTACGCGGCCACCAGTTCAGCCACCGCAGCCATGCCCGCCTCGTTCGGGTGGTACCCGACACGGCCGGGTGGTGGGGCGTAGGGCTCCATCCACGGTTCGGCGGAGCACACCCCGTGGTCGCGGGTGATCGGCGTAGTGTCGATGACGGTCACGTCGTGCGCCCGCGCGGCGCTCCGGGTGGCCTCCTCCAGCCTGGCGACGACGGTGCGCTCGAACGCGAGCTGGTCGTCGGTGAGCGGCAGGCCCGAACACGAGGGCCCCTCGGCCGGGAGCACGGCCTGGTAGATCAGGGCGAACACGAGGGCGTCGGGCGCGCGGCGGTGGATCTCGGCGTAGACGGCGCCGATCCGCTCGTGCAGGGTGTCCAGGCCGCGCAGCATGGCGGCGCGGTCCACGGTCGGGCAGGCCTTGGTGCGCCCCTTGGCGGCCTTGCTGTTCTGGCAGCCGTACGCCATCAGGCTGCCCATGTAGTTGACGTCGTTGCCGCCGATGGTCACCGTGACCACGTCGGCGTCGGCGGTGACCGCCTGGATCTGCGGTGGCAGGCCCGCCTGCTCCTCGCTGAGCACGTTGGCCGTGGTGGCGCCGCCGCAGGTGACGTCAACCAGGGTCGCGCCCTTCGCGGCGGCGGCGAGCGTCGGGTAGTTGCGGGTGGACCGGCCGCAGGCGCCGGGGAAGCCGGGTTTGAGGTCGGGCACGCCCGGTCCGGCGGCGAAGGAGCTGCCGAGCGCGACGTGGCGCAGGCTGCCCGAACCGTGCGCGGCGCCGGCCGCGACCACGACGGACATGAGCAGGGAACCCACCACGAGGGCCCTGAGGAACACCCGTTTCACGGGCGGTTTGCGGTGCGACGACGGAGCCACCGGACGAGCGTGCCTGGCGGATAGGGGTTTCGGGAACACCGGCGGCGAAGGTGACCTGTTCGTGTCCGGTGTGCCCGGTCACGTTCCCGACCGACGAGCGGTCCCGCGACGCCGGACCGGGGTGGTCCGGCGTCGCGGGGTCACGTGCGCGGGGCGCGCTCTAGGACATCGCGCCGCCGCCCGTGGAGCCGCTGTAACCCGAGCCGCCCTCGGGGCCGTCGCCCCGGTCGGTGCTGGACGGGTCGCTGTCGTTCTGGTTCGGCGTCGAGTCGTTGTCGCCGGACCGGCCGTCGCCGTCCGCGTCGGAGGGGTCACCCGAGGACCCGGTCGAACCGGACCCGCCAGCCCCCGAACCGCTGGAGCCACCGCTGCCCGAACCACCCGACGAGGAGCTGCCGGAGGAGCCGCTGCCGGACGAGTCGCCAGCGGACGAACCACCGCTCGACGAACCACCGCCGGACGAGCTGTTGTCGGAGGAGCCGCTCCCGGACGAGCCGTTGGACGAGGACCCGCCAGAGGAGCTCGACCCACCGGAGGAACTCGACCCGCTGGAGCTGGAGTCGCTGGAGCCGGAGTCGCCAGCCCCCGAACTACCGGAATCCGAGTCGCCGGAGGACCCGGAGTCGCCGCCACCGCCGAACCCGGAGTCACTCCCCCGGTCGCCCGAGGACCCGCTGTACCCCGCGCCGCCCTCGGGACCATCACCCCGGTCGGTGCTGGACGGGTCGCTGTCGTTCTGGTTCGGCGTCGAGTCGGCGCTGCCGGACAGCCCGTCCCCGTCGGAGTCCCGACCGCCGAGGTCACCACCGGTGGTGTCACCGATGCCGCCAGCACCACCGGAGTCGCTCCCACCGTCGGAGCTACGACCACCCGTTCCGGTGGCCGCCCCGGACCCGGAGTCACCGGAACTCCCGAGGCCACCGGCCCCGCCGGTCCCCTCGGGCCCGTCCCCGTCGTCCCCGTCGCCCCCGGATCCATCAGATCCGCCGGACCCGTCGGACTCATCGGAGCGCCACCGGCCTTCGAGCCCCCAGGTCTCACCGGGCTGGTCCGCCCTGGAGACGTCCCACCCGCCGAGGGAGCGCGGGCTGGTCTCCGGCCCGTCGCCGCGCTCGGTGCTGGCCGGGTCGCTGTCGTCCTGGTTCCAGGTCGGGTCGGTCGCGTCCGGCTTCCCGTCCCCGTCGAAGTCCCCGCCGCTCCCGGCGGGCGGCTGCGCGGGCGGCGGGTTGACCACCCGGTCGCTGCCGTACCCGGTCCCGCTGTCCGGCCCGTCGCCACGATCGGCGCTGGCCGGGTTCCGGTCGTTCTGGTTCGGCGTGGCGTCCTCGGCGTCGGGGACGCCGTCGTGGTCGCGGTCGGGCAGCGCGTTCCGCTCGGCCGCCTCGGCCGCGGCGGCCCGGTTGCGGGCCTGCTCCAGCGCCTCCCGGTGGGCCAGGTCGGGCCGGTTCTGGGCCCGCCACTGGCTGTTGCGCGCACCCTCCTCGCGCAACCTGTCCAGCAGCTCGGGCACCTGCTCCCGCGTGGTCGGCGGCTCGGGCGCGGGCTTGAACGTCTTGTCGAAGCTCAGCCCGAACCCGAGGTCGGACCAGCGCCCCTTGTCTGCCTTGGTGGCACCGCGCGGCACCTCGGGCACCGACGCGCCGGGCGGCGTCTGGGGCGCGGGCGGTGCGGGCGCCGTGACCTCGGGGTTCTTGCCGGGCGAGAGCGGGTCGGCGGACTTCTCGGTGCTCACCGAACCGCCGCCGGGCACCGGGGTGCTCTCGGTGACGCTGTCCGGGGTGTTGAGGTGCCACGACCCGTCGGCGCGGCGTTCGAGGGTCACCCCGATCTCGCGACTGCGCCCGTCCGGTGTGGTGACGGAGGCGGTGCCCTTGTAGCTGAACGTCACCCTGCCGTCGGGCGCGATGTTCAGGCTGAGCCTCGACTGGTACTGGGCGCCCAGCACGTCGAGGCTGTCGCTGAGGTCGGCGTTGAGCCCGTCGCGCTTGGGCCCGATGTCGGTGAACTGCGGCCCGGACGGCTTGCCCACCCGCACCCCGCCGCCGAGGAAGCCCTCCTGCTTGTGGCGGTCGTAGGCGGCGGTTCCGGTGACCGAGGTGCGCGGCCCGATGGGCACCCCACCGGACACCCCGACCCCCTTGGTGTCGGGCGGCGCGCTCAGGAAGTGCTGCCCACGAGGCTGCATCTCCTGGATGATCTCCCTGGCCCGCACCGGGTCGTTGCGGAACACGCGCCCCAGCTCGTCCCGGAGCTCCTGATCGGTCAGCGACCGCGCGGGGACGTCCGCCAGCGGCGCGGTCTCGGAGGTCGCGGGCTCGGCCGAGGCGACCCCGACCACCACGCCCATGCCGACGGCGGTGAGCGCGGCTCCCACGACGACCCGCCGGACGACGCCGAGCGGGTGCCCGGCAGGTAACAGCGGATTAACCATGAAATATCCCGACTTCCGTGTTGGCAGTTTTCCCGTACAACGAGTATCCGGTGGCAGGGAAACGCTAACTACCCCTTACGGGCTGTTCCGCTGCACCGAATGACGGCTATGCGCCGAAAACGTTCGGTGAAATGCTTTTCACGCTGCGGTCGAGCCACCTGAAGGGTTTTCCAGAAATTTCGGGCACGCCGAACAAGCCGGGGTCATCACCCCGGAATGCTCCCCTTCCCGAAGCTAGCGCCCTTCACGACACCCACTGTGACGCGCCTGCGGACCGCCAGGTTCCCAAAACTCAGCCGAACCGCCCCGCACGTAACGACGTTTCCCCCGAACCCACCCCTCACCAGCGACCACTCCCCCGAGAACCAGGGGGTGATCTCCTCACTTGGCAGCGGCTTTGGCGGCCTTCTTGAACTCGCGGACCTCCAGCAACGAGGCCGAGTCGGTCACGTCGGCGACGCTGCGACGCGATCCCTCTTCGCCATAAGCGCCTGCGGCCTCGCGCCACCCCTCCGCTTCCAGCCCGAACTGCTTGCCGAGCAGCGCGAGGAAGATCGCGGCCTTCTGCGCCCCGAATCCCGGCAACGCCTCCAACCTCTTCCGCACCTCCGCGCCGGTCGGCTCGCCCCTGGTCCAGATCAGGGTGGGCTGGCCGTCGTAGTGCTCGACCAGGTGCTGGGCGAGCACCTGGAGCCGCTTGGCCATGGAACCGGGGAAGCGGTGGACGGCGGGCTTCTCGGCGACGATCCCGGCGAACTCCTCGGGGTCGGCCTCGGCGATCCGGTGCACGCTGAGCCCGCCCATGCGGTCGGAGATCAGCTTCGGGCCCTTGAAGGCCTTCTCCATCGGGATCTGCTGGTCGAGCAGCATCCCGAGCAGCAGGGCCAGGGGGTTGGTGGAGAGCAGGTGGTCGGAGTCGGGGTCTTGCGCCAGGCACAGCTCGGGGATCATGGCGCGAAGCATGGCACGGCCGTTCGGGCGAACGGTCCGCTCGCCCGGGATAGCGTGGCCCGATGTTCGTGAAGCTCTGCGGGTTGCGCACCGAGGCCGATGTCGCCGTCGCGGTGGAGGTGGGGGCCGACGCGGTCGGGTTCGTGTTCAGCGAGAGCCCCCGGCGGGTCGATCTCGCCACCGCCACCCGGTTGGTCGCGGAGGTGCCCGGCGGGACGCTGTCCGTCGGGGTGTTCCGCAAGACGCCCGTGGACGAGGTCGCGCGGCTCGCCGGGGCGAGCGGGGTCGGGGCGGTGCAGCTGCACGGGGACTACCCGAAAGCGGCGTTCGAGGCGCTCCGGCACCTCGGGGTGCCGCTGATCCGCGCGTTCGCCCCGACCCCGGACAGCGACCTGCGGGTGGGCGCGTTCGGCGAGG
Organism: Actinosynnema mirum DSM 43827; assembly: GCF_000023245.1. Classification (GTDB taxonomy): domain Bacteria; phylum Actinomycetota; class Actinomycetes; order Mycobacteriales; family Pseudonocardiaceae; genus Actinosynnema; species Actinosynnema mirum. The sequence goes on along the minus strand of NC_013093.1, from coordinate 3,325,388 downwards.
AGTTGCTGCTGCTCGACTCCCCCGTCGCCGGGTCCGGCGAGCGGTGGGACGCGGCGGCTCTGCGCGACCGGGTCGACGGGCGGTGGCTGCTGGCGGGCGGGCTCGGGGTCGACAACGTGGCGTCCGCCGTCGCCGAGGCGCGGCCGTGGGGGGTCGACGTCTCCAGCGGCATCGAGTCCGAGCGCGGGGTCAAGGACCACGGGCTCATGCGCGCGTTCACGGCAGCCGCGCGTCTGGGCTGACCCCGACCAGGCTAACCCCCTCGAACCGGAGCCCGCGGTGGATCTTCCGCCGTGGGCTTCGCCATGTCCGGGGGCAGCGATCTTGTCCTCATCAACCCCTCCACCACAAGGTAAGCCTTACCTAACATTTTGGTGGAGAGGCTCAACCATGACCAGACCCAGTCGCCAGTGGCGCGTCCTCGGGCTGTGCGGCGCGCTCTGCGCGGCGTCCGTGCTCGCAGCCGCACCGGCGCAGGCGCAGTCCGCCGAGAACGTCCAGGACGCGTCGTTCGTGTGGGGCCTCAACGGGTACGCCCAGGCGGGCATCTTCGGCCCGTGGACGCTCAAGGACTTCACCGGCAACGCCACCCAGCTCACCGGCTCGGTGTCCGGCGGCTCGCAGACCGAGTACGCGGTCGACCCGCTGCCCGCGACCTCGATGCCCGTCTCCTCCCCGCAGAAGACCCCGAACGCGGTGAAGTTCACCGGCGGCAAGGGCGCCGTCGACCCGGTCACCGGCGCGGGCACCCTGTCCTGGACCGGCAGCTACACCGTCAACGCCTACCCGGCGCAGTTCAACGCCCCCAACGAGGTCTACCGCGACCCGGTGCTGACCGTGGCCGCCGACGGGTCGGGCAGCGTCACCGCCGAGTTCGGCGTCGGCGGCGGCAACGACATGAACGGCAACCCGATCCCGCCGGAGGAGCTCGGCAGGCTCACCGTCATCACCTTCGACGCGGGCTCCCTGTCCGGCCTGACCAGCACCGGCTACCGGGTCACCCCCGACTACCGGGGCGTGACCGTCGACCTGGCCGAGGGCACGCCGCAGGTCCGCACCTGCTCGGACGCGGGCGGCGCGACCGGCTGGTGGGGCTCCTGGCCCACCGAGTTCGTCACCAAGGCGCCCTCGGCGGTGCGCTCGCACTTCTACTCCACCGGGTGCGGCGGCAACCAGGACTACAAGGCGCCGCTGCCCTTCGACGTCGCCTACACCACCGCGGTCACCCCGCCCGCGGGCTCCGACAAGGACCAGGACCTGAAGGTCGTCGTGCCCCAGGCCCCGACCGAGCCGGGCGAGTTCGTGTGGACCGTCGACGGCAGCAACGGCCTGGTCGACCTGGGCACCGCCACGCAGCGCGGCGACCACTACCTCGCGACCGGGTCGATCAACCCCGTCCGGGTGACCGACACCCGTGAGAACGCCCCGGCCTGGTCGGTGTCCGCGCAGGTCAGCGACTTCACGGCGGGCACGACCTCGTTCGACGGCAAGTACCTCGGCTGGACCCCGGCCGTGACCGACAACAGCGGTGGCGCGGTCCCCGGCGCGGCGGTGGCGTCGGGGCTCGACTCCGGGACCGGCCTGTCCTCCCCGGCCACGCTGGGCAGCGCCCCGCTCGGCCACGCCTCCGGGTCCGCCCGGCTGGGGGCGGAACTCGCGCTGAAGACGCCGCTGAGCGTCGGCGCGGGCTCCTACTCCGCGACGCTCACGCTGACCGCGCTGAGCTGACCGCACCGGGGCGGGCCACGCGCCCGCCCCGCATCCCCTCCCCCACCGCTGAGGACGCCATGACCGCCCGGACGCTCGCCGCGCTCCTGATCCCACCACTGCTGCTGCTCGGCCCGGCCCCGCTCGCCGCCGCGCAGGAGAGCCCGAGCGTGACCTGGGGCGTGCGCCCCGCCGACAACGCCCTGGGCAAGGCACGACCGAACTTCGGCTACACCGCCGCGCCCGGCGCGGTGATCGCCGACGAGCTGCTCGTCACCAACCACGAGCGGCGGGCGCTGACGTTCCGCGTGTACGCCGCCGACGCCTTCACCACCTCGTCCGGGCAGCTCGACCTGCTGCCCGCGGGCACCCCGTCCGAGCACGTGGGCACGTGGGTGGCCTTCGGGCAGGGCGAGGTGACCGTGCAGGCCGGGCAGACCGTCCCGGTCCCCTTCACGGTGAGCGTCCCGGCGTCCGCGACCCCCGGCGACCACAGCGGTGGCGTGGTGACCTCGCTGGGCGTGGCCGACGCCTCCTCCGGCATCACCGTGGACCGCAGGCTCGGCTCACGGATGCACGTCCGCGTCGGCGGCGCGCTCGCGCCGTCGCTGGAGGTCCGCGACCTGACCGTCGACTACGCGGGCTCGGCGAACCCGGTCGGCCCCGGCTCGGCGAAGGTCAGCTACACCGTCGTCAACACCGGCAACACGCGGCTGACCGCGACCCAGTCGGTGCGCGTCGAAGGGCCGTTCGGGTGGCTGAGCGCAGACGCCGAGGCAGCCGCGCTCCCCGAGCTGCTGCCCGGTGAGAGCGCGACCCGCGAGGCCGTGGCGAGCGTCCTGCCGTCCGGTCGGATCACGGCGGCGGTGACGCTGGTCTCCATGGTACCCGGTGGGACGGCGTTGGAGCCCGTCGTCGGGACCGGTGATGTGCTCGCGATCCCGTGGGCGGCGGTGATCTCGCTGCTCCTGCTGCTGTGCGCGGCGCTGGGGCTGCGGGCGCGGGCTCGGGCACGTCGGGCGGGCGAGGAGCGCCGGATCGCGGCGGCCGTCGACGCTGCGCTGAACCGGGACCGGGCCGTGAGCGGGACGTCGCAGATCGGGAGGAACACCGAGGCGGAGGCCGGGACCGAGGCGGAGGCGGGACCCGCGACCGAGAGCGACGAGGCGGTGAAGCCCTGACCCGGGGCGTGATCCGAACGGCGCGGCGCCGCTACCGGATGGTCGCGATGCCCGCCAGGATCAGGTTGATCCCGGCGAGGAACTGCGCCCGGTCGTCGTGCTCGACCAGGTGCGCCGCCATCCGGTGCGCGTGCGGGCGCAGCTCGGGGTCGTGCCGCCGCCACCGCTCGGCGATGGTCTCCAGGAACTCCGCCCGCTCCACCCCCTTCGGGGCGAGGCGGGCGTTGGCGGCGTTCTGCCCGGCGACGCCGAGGACGTAGTTGCCGAGCGCGGACGCGCAGTCGAACTGCGCCCGCTCGGGCACGCCCAGCGCGGCGACCAGCCCGCCGATGGCCTCGAAGACGTCCAGCAGGGCGGGCTGCCACGGTTCGCGGGCGAACTGGGCCCCGACCCAGGGGTGCGCGTCGATCGCGTCGAACAGCCCGAGCGCGAGGACCCGGACGTCCTCCTCGGGGTCCGCACCGCCCCGCACCCCGGCCAGGACGCGGCCGACGACGTCGCCCGTGGCCACGGCGAGCAGCTCGTCCTTGTTCGCGACGTGCCAGTAGACGGCCCCCGCGCCGGTCGCGAGCCGGGTGGTGAGCGCGCGGAACGTCAGCGCCTTCTCGCCCTCCGCGTCGAGGATCCCGATCGCGGCCTCGACGATCCGCTCTTTCGAGAGCGCGTCGGCGCGCCGCCTCCCCCGCTGTGCCCCGCTCGTCATGGGCACCATCTTGACACGAGTGGAACGTCGTTCCAAACTGGCGATTGGAACGCCATTCCATTCCGCACCCCAGGGAGCCCCGGATGTCACCACAGGTCACGATCGTCGGCGCGGGCCTGGGCGGACTCACCCTCGCCCGAGTCCTCCACGTCCACGGCATCACCGCGGCGGTCTACGACGCCGACCCGTCACCCTGGTCCAGGCCCCAGGGCGGCCAGCTCGACATCCACGAGCACAACGGGCAGGCAGCGCTGGCCGAGGCCGGGCTCACCGCCGAGTTCCGCGCGATCGTCCACGAGGGCGCCCAGGCCACGCGGGTCCTCGCCCCGGACGGCGCGGTGCTGCTCGACGAGCCGGACGACGGCGCCGGGGTGCGCCCCGAGGTGCTGCGCGGCGACCTGCGCCGCGTCCTGCTCGACTCCCTGCCCGCCGGAACGGTGCGGTGGGGCAAGAAACTCGTCCGCGCCACCGCGCGCGGCGCGGGCAGGCACGAGCTGGCCTTCGCGGACGGGACCACCACCCGCACCGACGTCCTGGTCGGCGCGGACGGCGCGTGGTCGAAGGTCCGCCCGCTGCTGTCGGACGCGATCCCGCAGCACACCGGCATGACCGCCGTCGAGACCTACCTGCTCGACGCCGACCGGCGGCACCCCGAGGCGGCGGAAGCCGTTGGCAGCGGCGCGATGTACGCGCTCACGCCGGGCAAGGGCGTCATCGCGCACCGCGAGGCGGGCGGGGTCCTGCACACCTACGTCGAGCTGCTGCGCGACGCCGAGTGGTTCGCGGCGGTGGACTTCGGCGACCGGGCCGCCGCGACCGCGCGGATCGCGGCCGAGTTCGCGGACTGGGCGCCCGAGCTGACCGCGCTGATCACCGACGGCGACACCGCGCCGGTCGCGCGCATGATCCACGCGCTGCCGGACGAGCACCGCTGGGAGCGCGTTCCGGGCGTGACGCTGATCGGCGACGCCGCCCACCTGATGCCGCCGTCCGGCGAGGGCGCGAACCTGGCGATGTTCGACGGGTCCGAGCTGGGGAAGATGATCGCCGCGCACCCCGGTGACGTGGAGCGGGCGTTCGCGCTGCACGAGGAGGCGATGTTCGCGCGCAGCGCGGCGGAGGCCGTGGAGGCGCACGCGACCGTGGAGCTGTGCCTGGGCGAGGACGCGCCGTTCGGGCTGATCGCGCTGCTGGGCGGGAACGCGCCGGTGAGCGCCTGACCGGCCCCGGCGCGGTGGGCGCCGGGGCCGGGCGGGGTCAGCGGCGCGCGGGGCGGTAGGCGGCCAGCAGCACGGCGGTCCCGGCCAGCAGCAGCGAGACCCCCAGCCACAGCACGTCCTCCACGTCGCTGCCGGTGTTGGCCAGCTGCTGGGCCGGCCGGTGGCGGACCTCGGGCACGAGGTCGCCGCCACCACCCGCGGCCTGCGCGGGCGGCGTGGCGCCGGGGGGCGCGGCGGGCGGTCCTTCGGGGAGCTTGGCGCAGTCGGCGGCGACCGCGAGGTCGACCGGGTCCAGCGCCGTCCCGGCCTGGTAGAAGCTCGCGAACGCCTCGGCGCTGGTCAGCGTCGACGGAACCCCGGTCCAGGACAGCGATCCGGCCGCCCCGGTGTGGTTCCCCCCGCCGAGGTCCAGGTTCGCCAGCGCCACGTCCGGCAGGTCGACCGGCTGCGCGGGCGCTCCCGGATCGGCGCGCAGGGCGATGTCGGCCTGCATCGTCGCGGTGGCCCCGCTGACCTTGATCGACGGGTCCTTGAGCACCAGGGTGAAGAAGTGCGTCGGGTAGGAGAACTCGACCTTGCCCCGGTAGTGCGCGGTGAAGTCGCTCCTGGTGCGGAACTCCGCGCCCTGGAAGGAGAACCGGTAGGCGCCGGTGGGCACGCCGGTCGGGTTGGGCTTGCCGTCGCGGACCACCTCGTCGACGGCGGTGATGGTCGCGCCGTCGGTGGCCGTGATGGAGTTGCCCGCCGCGCCGCCGATGCCGACGCCCACGTACTGCCGGAAGCTCTTCTTGAAGCCCCACAGCAGATCGCCCTTGCCGACCGTGGTCGGGGTCAGCTCGCAGGTCTGGGGCGCGGTGGTGGTCGTCGTCGTGGTGGTGGCGCTGCTCTCCTGGGCCTTGCGCACCTCGGACGTCGGGTTCGCCGCGGAGCTCGGCGCGGAGTCCGAAGTGGACGGCACGACCGAGGGGGGAGCCGTGGTCGTCGTCACCGGGGGCTCCGCGCTCTCCTCCTGCGCCGACGCCGGTCCGGGAGCCACGACGAGCAGCACCCCGGCCGCGAGGACCGCGCTGGTGACCCTCACTGCCCGACCTCCGCCCTGCGCCGCTTGCGCAGCACCACGACCCCGGCCACGACGACGACGACGACCAGCGCGGCACCACCCGCGCCCACGAGCAACCAGGTGTTGTCGCGCTGCCCTGGCGCCTGCCGCGCGGCGGTGTCGGTCGCGGCCTGCTGGGCCGCCGCGGCGACGGCGAGGTCGACGCCGCCCAGCGCGCGGGACCTGGTCCCGGTGAACTCAAGCCGGTACTGCCCGGCCTGCGTGCCCTCGGGGACGACCGCCGAGTAGCTCAGCGACCCCGCCGCGTCGGCCGTGGCGACGGGCAGGAACAGCGCGCCGGGCTGGAGCAGCACCTGCACCTGCTCGTCGGCGGCGAACCCGGACCCGGTCACCGCGACCGGCTGCCCGACCACCGCGTCGCCGCTCGTCGCCGAGAGCACCGCCGCGGGTTGCTGCGCCCGGTCCTCCTGCGGCGCAGGGGCTTGCCCGGTCGGCGGAGCGGTCGGCCGCGGGGCGACCGGGGCCGGTTGCTGCTGCTGGGCGGGCACGGCGAAGGTGATCGGCGTGAACGTCTCGTTGTTCGGGTTCACCACGCCGTGCGCGCCGATCGTGATGATCCCGCACCGCACCTGGGTGCAGTCGACCTGCGTGGTGTTGCCCGCGCGGTCCACGGCCGGGAACCGGGCGCCCGGCACGACGAGCCGGGTGCTCCACGAGCCGTCGGCGGACACCGTGCCGCCGTTGGCGCTGCTGGCCGTGTCGCTTCCGGGGAAGGACACGAAGCGCTGGAACCCGTTGTTGTCCTTGGCCTCGCTGTCCTGCACGTACCGGTAGGTCGACCCGGCCTGGCCGCCCGCGCTGGGCCGCCAGCTCCCGCCCGCGTCGGACACCCAGCCGAACAGCACGTAGATGCCGCCGTGCGCGTTGGGCACCGACTGGAACCCGCTGCCGCGCAGGTCGATCGTGGTGGCGTAGTCCGGATCGGCGGTGGAGGTCGACAGCTCGACCCGGCCCGCCGCGTGCGCGACCGGCGCGCCCACCGCCACCGCGCAGGCGATCGCGCCCACCACGGCGGCGATCCCCGCCACCCGTCTGCCGAAGTCCTCTGTGGACATCACACCCCACCATCCCCGCGTACCGGCAGGACGACCGGCTTGCCGGTGCGGGGGTGCGGGAACACCTCGACCGGGTGCCGGTAGACCTGCGTGAGCAATTCGGCCGTGCACACCTGTTCCGGCGGCCCGGCCTCGATCAGCCGACCGTCCGCGAGCACCGCGACCCGGTCGGCGTGCGCCGCGGCCAGCCCGAGGTCGTGCAGCACGACCAGGACGGCGGCGCCCGCGTCGGCGCGCCCGCGTGCCAGCGCCATCACCTGCTCCTGGTGGCGCACGTCCAGCGCGGCGGTGGGCTCGTCCAGCAGCAGGATCCCGGTTCCCTGGGCGAGCACGCGGGCCAGCGCGGCACGGGCCTGCTCGCCGCCGGAGAGCCTGGTGTGCGGGCGGTTCGCGAGCTCCACGAGCCCGGTGTCGGCCAGCGCTGCGGCGACCTCGGCCTCGTCGTGGTCCTCGTCCTCGGTGCCGCGCCAGGGCGCGCGCCCCATCTCCACGACCGCGCGGACCGGGAACGGGAACGCCACGGGGTTGTGCTGCGGCAGCACGGCGCGGGTCCTGGCGAGCGCGGCCGGGGACCAGTCTGCGACCGGGCGCCCGGCGATCTCCACGACCCCGCCGTCGGCCGCGCGGTCACCGGCGAGCGCGGCGAGCAGGGTGGACTTGCCCGCGCCGTTGGGCCCGACCAGCACGAGCACCTCACCGGCGACCAGGTCGACGCTGACGCCGTCCACGAGCCGGTTCCCGCGCGCCAGCACGACGACCTCGCGGGCGCGGGCGGCGACCTCGCCGGGTCGCGCGGCGAAGGCGTGCAGCTGCTTCACAGCCACCCCCCTTCCGCGGAACGGGTCCGGTGCAGCAGCCAGAAGAAGAACGGCCCGCCGACCAGCGCGGTGACCATGCCGATGGGCAGGTCGGCGTGGGCGACGAGGGTGCGGGCGAGCAGGTCGGCGGCGGACAGCAGGACCGCGCCGCCGAGCAGGCTCGCGGGCACCAGCACGCGGTGGCCCGGCCCGACCGCCATGCGCACCAGGTGCGGCACGACCAGTCCGACGAAGCCGATCACCCCGGTGTAGGACACGGCGGCGGACACGCCGACCGCGACGAGGCAGATCACCAGCAGCCGCAGGCGTTCCACGTCGACGCCGACGTGCCGGGCCTGCCGGTCGCCGAGCGCGAGCAGGTCGAGCTTGCGGGCCACGGCGAGCGCGCCGATCGCGGTGACGACGACGAGCGGGGCGACCAGCGCGACGTACGGCCAGCGGCTCCCGGCGAGCGAACCCAGCTGCCAGAACACGATCTGCTCGCGCGCGGCCTGGTCGCCGAGGAACACCAGCAGCGCGATGGCCGCGCCCGCGACGGCGTTGACCGCGACCCCGGTGAGGATCATCGACACCACACCGGTGCGGCCGTCGGAGCGCGCGAGGGCGTAGACGGCGAAAGTTGTCGCCAGACCGGCGACGAACGCGACGCCGGGGGTGGTGAAGGCGCCGAGGAACGTCCAGTTAAAGACGATGGACAGGCACGCGCCGACCGCCGCGCCCGAGGAGACGCCGACGACGCCCGGTTCCGCGAGCGGGTTGCCGAACGTGCCCTGCATGAGCGCGCCGCAGACGCCCAGGACACCGCCGACGAGCGCGGTCATCACCACGCGCGGGAAGCGGATGGCCCACAGGGCGCTGTCGGTGAAGCGGTCCAGCGGGGCGGGCGCGAGGCCGACGCGGTGGGCGAGGGAGGCGAGCACGTCGGAGACGGGGACGCCGAGCTGCCCGGTGCCGGTGGAGACGAGCGTGACGACGGCGAAGGTCGCGGCGAGGCCGGTGAACAGGGCCACGACGCGGAGCCCGCCGGGCCGTTCGGGGAGCGTTTCCGTTGCGGCGGAACGGGTCTCGGTGGTGGTCACGAGCCCTCCGGCGCGTACAGGGCGCGGGCGAGGCCGTCCAGGACCGAGGCGGTGAGCGGGCCGAAGCCGAGCACCTGGTGGTCGCTCATGTCCACGAACCTGCGGCGCTCCCCCGCCGGGGTCTGCGCGATGCCGGGCACCTCCAGCGCGCCCTCCGCGCCGCCGACCGACTCCAGGCCCTTGGTCATCATCAGGATCACGTCGGGCTTGGCCCTGGTGAGCGCCTCGGGGTTGACCGGGCGCATCCCGTCGATGCCGACCTCGGTGGCCACGTCGACCGCGCCGAGCGCGGTGATCAGCGAGTCCGCGCCGGACCCCTTGCCGAACAGGTAGTACACCCCGGCCTGCCCGCGCAGGTACAGGAAGACGACGCGGAGCTTGCGGTCCGGTTCGGCGGGCGCGAGGCGGGAGACGGCCTCGGTGGTCGCGGCGATCTCGCGGGCCATGCGGTCGGCGAGCGCCCGGCCCTGCTCGGGGACGCCGAGCGCGGCGGCGACGTCGTGGACGATGGCGGCGTTGGTGTCCATGCCGCGCTTGTGGGTCACGACGACGACCGGGACGCCCATGTCGCGCAGCTGGAGCATCGCGTCCCACGGGCCGAGGGTGGTGTCGGTCAGGATCACGGTGGGGCGGAGGTTGACGATGGCCTCGGCGTTGAGCTGGTGGCCGTTGACGGTGACCAGCGGGAGGTCCTGGGCGGCGGGGAAGCCGGTGGAGACGTCGCGGCCGACGACGTTCGGGCCGAGGCCGAGCCCGAAGACGGTGGCGGCGAGGGTTCCGGAGACGTCGAGGGCGAGGATGCGGGAGGCGTCGGTGACCGTGACGCTGGCGCCCTGGTCGTCGGTGACGGTGGCCGGGAGCGCGGGCCTCGGGTCGGTGGCGACGGGGGTGATGTCGGCCTGCTCGACGACGGCGGTCGTGGGACCGGTGTGGCTCCTGGGGTCGGCGAGGCCGGTGAGCTGGGCCAGCGGGGTGCGGGGCGCGCCCGGTCGCGCGGGTTCCTCGGCGGCGCCGGGCGGTGGGACGGCGACGCACCCGGCGAGCAGTCCCGCCACGCAGGTCAGCAGGGCAGCTCGGAGACGTCCGCGCATCACAGCTCATCCTTAGGTTAGGTAAGGCTAACCTAGCGGATGGTCGATCCTCGGCGAAAGGCGCTGTCGATCACAGGCGGCGGCGCGGGCGCGACCGTCCGTCGCGCCCGCCGTGGCGGATCAGGAGCGGACGAACTTCCAGGTGACCCCGACGTTGCCCAGGTTCGGGTCGGCGAGCTGGCGGAACGCGGGCAGGCTCAAGTCGATGTGACCCGGCGCGCAGCTCGGGCACTTGTCGCGCACCGGCGCCTTGACCGTCTTGCCGTTGCGGGTCACCTCCACCGAGATCCCCTTGCACAGCGGGTCGTTGTTCGGGTTCGCGGTGGTCCAGTAGCTCGCCGAGACCGCGACCAGCAGCTCGGTCGAGGCGTTGAGCCAGGTGCCGCAGGCCCCGTAGCCGGAGTCCGTGTAGTAGGTGGTGTTGCCGCTGACGGGCTGGCCGATGGGGATGGCGGCCTCGGCTGTGCCGGGCAGGACCAGCGCCAGCGCCGCGGCCACGGCGGCGCTCCAGCGGGTCGCTCGCATGGGGACTCCCTCGTGCTCGGTGGACTTGTGAGAGCGCTTCCAAGCCTTCCGGATTGGTCTGGACCTCTGTCAAGGAAGTGAGGGGGGTGGCACCCCGGATGGCCGCCGCCCGCCCGCTGCCACCCGCACCGCCTTTCGTCAAGTCGCCCTCGCCGCGCGAGCTGGAATGCGAGGATCCCCCGGTGTTCAGCGGTGACTTCGAAGTGCGCGTGACCGGCTCCGAGTGGGAGGCCGACGGGTTTGCCTCGTTCGCGCGCGAGCACGGGGTGAAGTTCGCCCACATCGTGCTCGCGCGGGGCACCAGCCCGTCGCAGCCCATGCTGTCCTTCGGCGCGCACGGCACGCTCGACGAGGTGCGCGCGCTGGCGCGGCGGTGGCGCGAGGACCTGGCCACCGAGGGGCTGCGGGTGCTGCGGACCAAGGTCGAGGCGGCGCCGTCGGCCTCGGGCGTGCCCACCAGCGACGAGCAGGCCAGGCCCGACCTGTACTTCGAGCACCACGTCAAGCTGCTGCTCACCCGCTCAGACGCGGCGGTGCTGCACGAGCTGGGGCACGCCGTCCAGCCGCACAACGCGCACCTGTCGGCCAACGCGCTGCGCGGGCCCGGCGGTGACCACGAGGAGCGGTTCGTGACGCAGCGCTGCCACGGGGTCGGGCGGGAGACCGCGCGGGTCCGGCTGGAGGCGCTGCTGGCGGCGGTGCGCGGGGTGCTTGGGGCGGGCGAGCGGGTGCTGGAGGTCGAGGAGGAGTACGTCGTGCACGACGACGCGCTCGACCTGGACCGGGGGTGGCTGGAGGGCTCGGCGGACCGGCACGCGTGGCACGAGGAGCGGCTGCGGACCGCGCCCGCCGGGGCGCCCGAGTTCCCCGTCACCTACCAGCCGATGCGGGTCCACCCTGGGGTCGGGTTCCAGCAGCGGGCGGTGTTCGACCCGGCGGTCAAGCAGTACGGGCACTCGTTCCGGGCCGGTGAGCCGGTGTTCGACGACCCGGAGCAGGGGGCGCGGTGGTTCGCGGCCCGGCGGGAGGCGGTGGCGCACGTGCTGGGGGTGGTGGAGCGGTCGCCGTGGGCGGGGAACCTGGTGCTGCGCGGGAGCGCGCTGCTGCGGGCGTGGTTCGGGGACGCGGCGCGCGAGGCCGGTGACCTGGACTTCGTGGTGGTGCCGGGGACGGTCGGGGTCCGGGACCAGCTGGCCGAGGAGATGCTGGCCGGGCTGGTGGTGGCGCTGCTGACCGAGCCGGGGCCGGGGGTGCGCGGCGAGGGGGTGACCTCGGTGGACATCTGGACGTGCGAGCGGTCGTCCGGGCGGCGGCTGGTGTTCCCGTTCGACGTGCCAGGGCTGCCCGGCGGGTCGGTGCAGCTGGACTTCTCGTTCGCGGAGGAGCTGCCGCTGCCGCCTGGCCGGGAGGTGGTGACGCCGTTGGGGACCACGCTGCTGGTCGCCCCTCCGGAGCTGGTGCTGGCGTGGAAGGTGCAGTGGTTGATGACGGACATCTACCCGCAGGGGCGGGACCTGCACGACGCGGTCCTGCTGGCCGAGCGGACCACGCTGCCGCTGGAGGTGGTGCGGGGGCTGCTGGAGCCGGAGCTGGGTGAGCAGGGGTTGGTGTTCACGGCTGGCGACCTGCGGTCCTTGGAGGGTGAGGTGGACTGGCCGAACTTCGCCGACGAGGACCCGGTGGCCTCGGCGGATGGGGACGTCTCGGCGCTGCTGGACCGGCTGGTGGCGGCTCTGGAGCGGCAGGTTCGCGCTTAGGCGCGGGGGTTGCCTGGGGCGGTTCTCACGCTGCCCCGTTACCCGGAAGAGTGATCCTGAAATACGTCGTTCCCAGGGTCTTAGCACCGCCGGTTTCACCGTGGAACAATTATCAGCAGGACGACGCGAGGCCTTCGGTCGGGCATAACGCGAACGGTCCGGACCGGTCAGGTGCACCCCGGTTTCCGCGCCCGTTCCGCGAGTCTGGTTTTTGGCTTCGCGTGCACATGCGCACTCGACACCAGACAGTGCTTCTTAGGCGCGTCCTCGCCTGGGCGCACTGGGAAAGGAGGAGTTGCTGAACGCTGAACCCACAACTGAATGCGCAAGACGACCGCGAAGGCCACGGGCCGGGGTGGTCGGACTGGCAACTGCGAGCACCACGTCCGACCACGACGTGACGACCTCCGGGAGCGCGCCCCGGCGGTCCTCTCACGCCCCCGGACGAGCAGGCTCGAACACCGGCGTCAAATCCGGTATTCGAAAGCCTACCGCTCGTCTCCACTCCGATGGTTCCCGGAGGACGTGGTGTCCCCGTACAGATCACGCTGGTGCCGGTCAGCCAGTTCCTGCAAACGCGACCCGCAGGTCCCCGCCATAGGCGCCGCCACCACAGACGGCTCCCCCATATCTGGGGTACTCGCACCGGGGATGCCCGCCCACGACCGCCCGGTCACTGACTGCCCAACCCGCGAATTCCCAACCCGTGAATTCCCAGCCCTTGAATTACCGGCCCTTGAATTACCGGCCCTTGAATGCCAGGGTCCAAGCTCAGCGTGCGCCGGATGCGTACGCCCAACCTCACCCACGCCGTACCCGCGCTGCGGAAACGGCGTGCTCGCAGACGGCAGCAGACGCTCGGGAGACGCAGCCCCGAACCGCCCCACCGGCGGCGCCCACCCGCTCAGGTAGCCGCTCACCGCACGACCGGACAGGGGCGAGCACGGAACCAGCCCCACCGGGTCGACCGCAGCCGTGGGGTTGTCCGCGTAGGTCCACGGGTTGGCCGCAGGAGCCAGCCCCAATGGGTCCCTGGTCAGGTAGCGCCCGGTGGCCGGGTCGTAGTAGCGGTGCACGTTGTAGTGCAGACCGGTCTCCGCGTCGTGGTGCTGACCGGGAAAGCGCAACGGCGTCCACGAGTGCCCGGAGGACACCCCCCACAAGGTCGCGGGCCGCTTCGGCAGGATCGACCCGATGTCCGGGTCAACGAGGTCCGCAGGCGCACCAACCAGATCGGTGACCACGGCTAGGAACCGACGGTCAACCCACTGACCGCCCGCTTCCCCCAGTTCCCCACGGGCCACGCCCTGCTCGGCCCGAACCCCCTGCTGCTCAACACGACCGCCGGGCTCACCGTGCCTCGAACGCTCGACACCACCGATCAGCTCAGCACGACTGACCTGCTCGGTACGCCCACCATGATCAACTCGCCCCGCCTGGCCACCGTGTCCGCTCTGGTCGACGCGCCCACCCTGGTCGGCGTATCCACCCTGGTCGGCATGTCCAACCTGATCGACATGCCCAGCCTGATCGGCGTGTCCAGCCTGATCGGCGTGTCCAGCCTGATCGGCGTGTCCAGTCCGGTTGACGTGGCTGCCCTGGCCAGGGTCGTCCCCCTGGTCGGGGTGGGGGTGGTTCCCCTGGTCGGGGTGGGGGTGGTTCCCCTGGCCGAAGTGATCGCCCTCGCCTCGCAACTCGAGGCGCTCGACCTGATCGCCCTCCCCGCTCCGGCTGCCTTGGCCGAGACGGGCGGCGTAGTTGGGCTGTCCCTGCGCAGAACCTGCGGACCCCACAGCCCCAGCGGGCCCGGTCGTCGCCTGCTGCGCCGCAGCACCCTGCGGAGGCAGGGACCGCGTCCCGGCCAACACCCGTGAACGCTCGGTCTGGGTCACCACGTGCCCGGTGCTCGGGGCGTGGTCCCACACCAGGGACTCGGCGCCCGTGAACTGCTCCGCCGGAGCCGCGCCGTCCCACATCAGGTCGACGCGTTCCACCGGGGTCACGCCGTCGTCCGCCATGCGCTTCTTCCACACCCGGCGGCCGAGGGCGTCGTAGCCGTAGCGCCACAGGGAGCCGTTCGGGGTGCGGGCCGACAGCAGGCGGTCCTGGGCGGACCACTCGAACTCCCAGGTGTCCACGCCGCCGTCCGGGCGCTGCACCGAACGGCTGGAGGTGCGGCCCGCCTCGTCGTACGTGAAGGCCAGGTCGCCCGCTCGCGTCACCCGCATGAGGTCGTGCTCGCGCGGACCCGCGCCCGGTTCGGAGCCGGACCAGTGGGCGTGGACGACGTTCCCGGTGCGGTCGTACTGGTAGACCTCGGTGCCCGAGGGGCCGCGCACGGCCAGCACTCGGCCGACCTCGTCCAGGTCCAGCACCTGACCGCCGGTGACCTGGTCGTACACCGACACGAGCTTGCCGTCCGGCCGGTAGCCGTAGGTGCGGCGCTGGGCCAGGGCGGGCGTGGTGGAGCGCAGGCCGGTGACCACGGTCTGCGAGCGCAGCCGGTCCACCTCGTCCCACACCTGGGCCACCAGCACGCCGTCGTCCACCCTGCGCTCGACCTCGCGCCCCGCCGCGTCGAAGCTGAACCGCGTGGTGCGCCCCGCCGCGCGCAACGCGGTGGGACGGCCCAGCAGGTCGTAGGCCCACACGCTCAACGCCCCGGACGGGGTGCGCCGCGTGACCCTGCGCCCCAGCACGTCGTACCGGGACTCCAGCACCCGGCCGTCGACCGACTCGCTGAGCACCCGCCCGCACGGGTCGTAGGTGAAGACCAGGTCGGCGTCGGGTCCCTTCGCGCGCAGCAGCCTGCCGACCGGGTCGTAGGCCAGGTCGGTGCGGCCCTGCGCGGTGTGCACGGCGACGACGCGGTCGCGCGGGTCGAGGTCGAGCATGACGCTCTCGCCCCGCTCGTTGGCGTGCCCGTGCAACCGGCCGGCCTGGTCCCACACGTAGGTGGTGATGCGCTGGTCGAAGTCCACCTCGGACACCAGGTGGCCCCTGGAGTCGTAGGTGTACCGCCACTCCTGGCCGTGCTCGTTGACGACGGCGACCGGGCGCAGCTCGGTGTCGTAGCGGAACTCCAGCCGCGAGCCGTCCGGGCGGACCTCGGCGACGGGCAGGTCGAAGGGGCCCACCTCGATCGTGGTCACCGCGCCCGTGGCGTCGGTGTGCTCCCGCAGGTTGCCCTCGCCGTCGCGGCGCAGGACGGAGCGCGCCCCGTCGGGGTCGACGCGTCCCGCGAGCCCGCCCTCAGGGGTCCAGGTGAACCGGGTGCGCCCACCCGCGGGGTCGATGACGACAGCGCGGCGGCCGAGCTCATCGTACTCGTAGCGGGTCGTGCCGCCCATGGGATCGGTGACCGATTCGACCAGGCCGAGTGAGTTCACCTCGTAGTGCGTCGTGGCACCGCTCGCGTCGGTGACCTCGACCAGGTCACCGCCCTCGTCATAGGTGCACGTGGTGCGCGCGCCCATAGGGTCGACAACGGCGATGAGCGCGCCATTGGGCCCGTACTCGCGCCGCCACACCGCCCCGTCCGGGTCGGTGATGACCACGGGCCTGCCCGTGCCGTCGTGCTCGGTGCGCAGACGGGAGCCGTCGGGCAGAACAGCCTCGACGAGGTCGCCGCGGTCGTCGTAGCGGTACGCCGTCCTGAGCCCGAGCGGTCGGGTGCGCGAGAGCAGCCGGTGGTGCGCGTCCCACTCGCTGACCGTGCGCGCGCCGGTCGGGTCGGTCTCGCACACCACCTGGTACCGCTCGTTGACCTGGTAGGTCGTGGTGTTGCCGAGCGAGTCGGTGACCGTGGTCAGTCCGGGCGCGTGGTCGAGCCTGCACGACAGGTACCCGCCCGCGCCCTCGGCCGCCGTGCACCGGTCCTCGTCGTCGTAGGCGTACCGGTACCACATGCCGTTGCGGTCCTCGTACCGCGCGACGCGGCCGAGGTCGTCGTACTCGAACCGCAGCGGCAGCCCGCTGGAGTTGACCGCGGCGACGAGGTTGCGCCGCTCGTCGTAGCGGAACTCGCCGAGCAGCACCTCGGTGCCCGCGCCCGCGAGCCGGTACGCGGTGATCAGCCCGTCCTCGGTGTCCACGAGCACCCGGTACCCGCCGGAGTGCGCGACCTCGACGAGCGCGCCCCGCTCGTCGCGACGGAACTGCACGCAACGCCCGTCCGCGTCCGTGATGGCGGCGAGGAGCCGCTCCCGATCCGGACCGGGCGCGAAGTGGAGGATCTGGTCCCGGTCCGCGCGGTGCACGGCGTACCCGCCGGTGGCGGTGCGCACCAGCGGCCAGCGGGGCCCCGACTCGGGGAGCGCCTCGGCGTTGTCGGCCGGGTGGGGGTAGAGCAGCAGCGTGCCGTCCTCGACCGCGAGCGCGACGCCCTCGGGGTCGACCTCCAGGCGCTGGTCGGCGCTGCAGGCCCAGGTGGGACCGAAGGAGCGGCCGAGGCGGTAGTGCGACACGTGGGTGCGGGTGAGCAGCAGCGGGAGGGTGGAGGCCAGGTCGACGTCGGTCTGCGGGAGGACGACCCAGCCGGTGGTGACGTCGATCGGGTCGCCGTGGGTGGGGCGGTTGGCGAACGGGTTGTCGTGGGCGCCCTTGGGCGAGGCGGCCTCGCCGGCGATCGTGCGACCGGCAGGGGCGGACGGCGCCGGGGCGGGGTTCTCCGGGACGGCGGCTGGGCCAGAGTCGGGTTCCGCAGCCAACTGCAGCTCAGAGCGCGACACACGGGCGGTAAGCGCGGCAGCCGGCGACTCACCAGCGGGCTCCACCAACGGCAGAGACGTGCGCGACACCCGAGCCGTGGGCTCGGCCCCTTCGGAAACTCCTGCAGTGGACGTCCCGCCAAGCGGCGATGCCGAATTCTCCGCGCTGGCAGCAACAGAATCGGTCCCCGGCACATCCGGGACAGATTCCCCCGAAAGGGGCGCTACCGAGGGACTCCCACCAGAGGCGCCAAGGTCAGTAGTCTCGTTCTTGGTCGTAGCGCGCGAGGAAACCGCGATGCGCAGGGTCGGCGGTTCAACCGGCGGATGCTGGGACGCGGCTGGTTCAAAGCTCGCAGCTGAACCGGTCGTGGTCACCGGAGGCGCAGGCGGCTGGATACCGCTGTGCGCGGACGAGCCGCTCAACAACGTGGGAGCGTCGAACGCGGGCAGTTCGCCCCGCTTTTCCTCCCGCTTCACCTGGGCCTGCTTGGCAGCGTCGGGGTGCGTGGTCCCCTGACGGCTGCCGGCCGCCTGGGGTGCCGCCTGCTGGCCAACGGGGTCGGAGGCCGAACTGGCGGGCACGCCAGCAGGAACTTCCGGTCGCGTGGTGATCGGGAGGTCCGCGCGGGGAGCCGTCGCGAGGTCGGCGCTGGAGGTGGTCGTGGTGCCCTCGGCACGGGGCCAGCCCGCCTCGGCAACCGGGGTGCCAACTGCACTGGTCATGCCGTCTGCCTGCCCCGGAGGCCAAGCGAACGCGTCCGCGCCCGTGGACGTCGGGCTCGGCGGCTGGGTGCTCATCGGTGGCCACTGCGTCTCGGCTGCCGAGGTGGCGGTCGGCGCGTCAGCAGAGGGCGTGGGCCAGGCGAAGGCCTCGGCATACACCTGGGTGACGGGCGGGTCGCTCGGCGGCAGGGTCCACACGGACTCCGCAGGCGAAGGCGGCCAAGCGCTCGTCGCACCGGTCGACTGCGTCAGGTCCGGGGTCGCTTCAGCCTGGACCGCCTGCTGCGGAACGGGCTGCTCAAGGGACTGGTCAGCGGACTGGAGCCAGGGCTGGGCCACGCTGGACTGCATCGCGCCACTGGCCTGCACGGGTGCCGTCTGCGCTGCGGCAGCTTGCGGAACGGTGGAGGCCCCGCTGGGGTTGGTCGTGTCGGCGGTGCTCGGGGAGGGCGCGCCCGACCGGAACGCGTCGGGTTCGGCTGTGCCGAGTGAGGCGGTGCCAGTCCTGGGCGTGTCCAGGTCGGCGGCGCCTGGCTGGAGGGCTGCGCCGGGATTGTCGGTGTTGCTGCCACCGTGGGTGTCGCTGTTGGTGCCGGGCGTTCCGGGCTGGGACATGCCGGACTGCTGGTCTGCGGTCACGGCCGTCTGAGGTGCACCGGACGACTGGCTGGGCCCGGCTGCCTGGCTGGGCTCGGGTGACTGCGGGGGCAGTGGCGCCGCAGCGGCCAGGGTGGTGGACGGGATGGGGGCTGTGGCGGTCTGCAGGGTGCGCAGGGCGGTCGTCGCCTCGCCGAACAGGTCGCCGGTCTGCGTGAGCAGCGGGGTGAGCCTGCGGAGGGCGTCGAGCAGCTTCGAGGTCAGCGCGGTGATGCGGGCGGCCGTGGCGGCCACGGTCTGGGAGATCTGCGGGATCGTCCACGGGGCCGCCACTCCCCCGGTGCCCACGATCTGGAGG
Source organism: Actinosynnema mirum DSM 43827 (assembly GCF_000023245.1). GTDB lineage: Bacteria > Actinomycetota > Actinomycetes > Mycobacteriales > Pseudonocardiaceae > Actinosynnema > Actinosynnema mirum. The sequence continues at coordinate 3,306,742 of NC_013093.1, read as the reverse complement.
GCGACCTTGACCAGGTTGTCCACCGCGTCGGCGATGACGTCGCGGACCAGGCCGCGGACCGCGCCGACCAGTTCACCTGCCTTGCGCAGACCACCTGACGCGCCGTGGGCACCCTGGCTGGCGGCGGTGAGCAGTGCCGCGGTCTGCTCGGCGCGGACGCGGTAGTTGTCGGCCGCTTCACCGGTCCACGCGGTGGTGTCGGCGGCGACGGCGGCGACCAGGTCGCTCGCGATGGTGGCCAGCTCCGTCGCGACGGCGCTCCACGTCTCGGCCTGCGCGGTCACGGTGGCGGGGTCGCCGCGCAGTTCGTCGAGCGCGCGCTGGAGCGGGGCGACGTGCTCGACCAACCACTCCACGCCCGCTTGCGAGAGGGGCTTGAACGGGTCCGAGACCTCACCCAGCGAAGGCAGGTCGTCCTGGCCCGCGCTGGGGGCGTCACCGAGCCAGGAGCCGTTCGTGAGGGAGGCCCTCAGCTCGGTCGCCGACTCGGTCAGCCCCGTGTCCACCACACCCGCACCCGGCCCCGGCGTCACCGTGCCGGACTGCGGCCCACCAGCCGCACCTGCGCCGAACGAGCTTGCGCTGGTCTGCGGGCCGCTGGCAGCGCCTGCGCCGAACGACCCGGTGCCGGACTGGTCTTGGGGCGCACCAGCAGTGCCCGGACCGAACGAACCAGCGCTGCTCTGGGACGTAAGCGAACCAGCGCTGTTCGGGAACGCATCCGCAGCGCTCATACCGGACGAGCCTGTGCCGGGAGTCTGGGACGCAGCGGTGACACCGGTGTCGAAGGAGGCTGCACCGGTTTGGGGTGCGTCAGGCGCAGCCGAGCCAAACGAGTCCGTGCCGGGAGTCGCCTGGCTTGGCGCTGGCGGGACGTGACCGGCTGCGGGGAACCCTGCGGAGTTCGAACCGGTCGGGGAGGGGGTGGCCGGTGCGAAGCTTGCCGCGGTGGAGGCTGCCTGGGGCGGGAAGTGCTGGTCAGCGTCAAAGGCGCTGGGGGCAGCGGTGCCGGATTCGGAGGAATCAGCACTTGCCGGGGCGGTGGTGGACGGGTCCTGACCTGCGGGAGGTGCGGACGGTCCTGGCGCGGGCTGGACTGGTGCGGACGAGGCTGGGCTGAACGTCGCCGCGTCCGGCGGGGTGGTGGTGTAGCTGTCCGGCTCTGGTTCGTCGGCGAACGCGTTGGAGCCGATCACGCCACCGTCGAACGCGGCTGCGCTGACCGAGCCCGCGACGGTCGGGGCCGTGACGATCGGGGCCGTGACGATCGGGGCTGCGAGGTCAGCGGGGGTCGGGTTCGCGTCGAAAGAAGTGGCGCTCGTCGTTCCCGACGCAGGCGCACCTGAGGTGAACGAACCGGCGCTGGCCGTGTCGGAAGGCGCGTTAGCTGGTCCGGAAGAACCTGGGGCAGGCGTGGTGACGCTGGGAACGCCTGCGTTGGAGGAAGTCGCCCCGATCGTGTCGGCGCTGGAGCGGCCAATTCCGAACGAACTGGCGCTGGTCGTGCCAGAATGGAATTCGCTCGCATTGAATGAACTGGTTCCGGTCGTGCCGGAACCCAGGCCGCCCGCGCCGAACGCGCCGGTGGCCGTGCCGAAGTTGGCTCCGTCGGCCTGGTCGAAATTGCGCGTACCCGAAGCGGTCGGGGTGGCGCCGAATGAGTTGGTGCCCATCGCCGATTCGGCGAACGTGCCTGCGCCTGATTGGTCAGCAGGTTCGGTGGCGGCGGTCTGCGGAGTGGCAAACGCGCCTGGGGCGGTGGGGGGTGCGGCGGGGGCACCTCGGCCTGCGGTCATCGTGCCCGCGTCGAACGTGCCCGTGCCGAACGCCGCCGCATTGGCGCTGTCTGCGGAGAACGGGGTCGCGCCGAAGGTGTTGACGCCCGTGGCAGCGGTGGTGAAGGGGTTGGGAGCGCCCGGCAGTGTGTCGGCCTGGTTGAAATCAGCCTGGTCGGTGCTGGTGGGGGCGCCCTTGGCCTGGGGGTAGGTCGGGACGAAGGCGCTTTGGCTCGGAGCGCCTTGGAAGAGGCCGGTCTGGGAGAAGCCGGTCTGGGAGAAGCCGCCTTGAGAGGGGACTGCTTCGGGGAGACCGGTCTGGTCGAATGCGCCTTGCGGCTGGCCACCCTGCCCGAAAGAGCCTTGCGGCTGGCCACCTTGCCCGAAAGAGCCTTGGGGCAGGCCACCTTGCCCGAAAGGGCCTTGGGGCAGGGCGTCTTGGCTCTGGGGTGAACCGCCTTGACTCTGGGGCGGGCCGGCTTGGGCTGAGCCGTTCTGGGAGAACGTGCCTTGGGACGGGTTGGCTTGTGGCTGGGTGTTCTGGGTGAACGTGCCCGGAGCCAGGTCGGCTTGGGTGAAGCCGTTCTGCGTCGGACGGCTCTGGAACAAGCCGCCCTGAGACAGGGCGCCGCTGAGGCCGCCCTGATCCGAGCCACCCTGATCCGAGCCACCCTGGTCCAGGCCGCCTGGGGTGCGGTCGGGTGCGGAAGGGGTGCCCTGGGTGAAAGTGCCTTGGGTCGTCGGACCCTGGGTCGTCGGGCCCTGGGTCGTCGGGCCCTGGGTCGTCGGGCCCTGGGGCGTCGAGCCCTGGGGAAGGCTGTTCGTGGCGAGGCCGCCGTGGTTCGGGGTGTTCTGGCCGAGCACCTGGCTCAAGCCGCCTCGGTCTGGGGCTCCTTGGGCTAGGCCTGCCTGCGCGTAACCGCCTTGCGCCGTGCCTCCCTGTGACAGACCGCCCTGGGAGAAGCCGCCCTGTGCCAAGCTGCCTTGCGCCGAGCCGCCCTGCGATAGGCCGCCCTGGGACAACCCTCCCTGGGCCCAGCCTCCTTGGGCCAAGCCGCCCTGGGACAGGCCGCTTTGGGACAGGCCGCTTTGGCTGAAGTCGGTTTGATCGAACCTGGCCTGACCGTAAGCCGCCTGACCGTGGTCGGACTGACCATGGCCGGGCTGGCTGTAGTCGGGCTGGCCGTAATCAGGCTGACCGTAGTTCGCCTGTGCGTAGCCGCCGCGGCCGGAGCCGAACTGGCCCAGGTCGGGCTGGTCGTAGTCGTCCTGGTCTCCCCCGGCTTGCAGGACTCCGCCGTGGCTCAGTGCGGTGCGGTCGTAGCCGGTTTGGGCGGAGGTGGGGGTGTCGTGGTCGGGACCGGGGTGGCCTGACCGGTCTGGTGGCCAGGGGTAGGGGGTCACCACGGGTCGTTCCTGTCGTCGTCATCGGCTTGGGCCGTGGTGTTGGTGGCGCGTGCGTCGTGGAAGTCGTTGAGGTCGTCCGTCGCGGCGAAGCGGGAGCGCAGGTTGCCCAGCACCATGTCCCTGGTCTGCTGGTCCTCGTCGCCGAGGGTGCGCGACATGACGTCGGAGACCTCGTCGGCGATGGTGGCCTGGGCCTGCCTGACCGTCTCCATGACGACCACGGCCAGGTGCTCCAGGGGGATGGTGCGGGCGCGGTCGCCGAACTGGAGGTCCACGAGGCTGCCGTCGGCCTTCACCACGACCTGCACGGCGCCGTCCGGGCTGACCGCGCTCAGGCGCAACTCCTCCGTGCGCTGACCCGCCTCGCGGTAGCGGTCGGCCTTGTCGGACAGGGCGCGCGACCACTCGGCCATGCGGTCCTCGGCGCCGTCCGCGTCGCCGTTGAACGCCGTGTGCGCCATGCCCGCGCCCGCCAGGCCCCCGCCGCCCATGGCCGCGGCGGCTGCGCTGAAGTTGTCGGCGTCGCCGAACGAGTCGGCGTAGTGGTCGCCCGCGAACATGTCGACGTCGGCCGCGCCGGAGTTCGACGTGGTCGGGCTGGCGAACGCGCCGCCGCCGTCCGGCTGGTTGCCGCCGGGCGCGCCGGAACCGCCGGTGGACGAGCCGTAACCGGAGCCGAAGCTGGTCATCGGCCACCGTCCAGGGAGCCGTTGACGAGCCGGGTGAACGGATCGATCGTCTCGTTGTCCTCGTAGTCCGCCGCAGTGCCGCGCACGCCCGCCGCCGACGCGGACACGCCCTCAGTCGCCGCGGTCAGCACCTCGCCCACCTGGTCACCCAGTGGGGTGACAGCCTTCGGGAGGAACGAGCACAGCGAACCGTAAGCATCGCCGGGCATGGCCGTGTCACCGGCCTTGGCCGCGACGGCGGCCAGCCGGTCCACCAAGCCCTCGAGGTGGCTGCCGTGCGCTCTCAGCTCCTCGGGTACGGCCGCGTAACCGCCTGCGCTCATCTGCGCTCTCGTTCCTTCCTCGCGGAACCCGGACCGGGTGGTTCGGCAAAACCGTATCGACGCGCGGGTGCTCTTTCCAGATGGGGTTCGGCACGGGAGGCCCCGACGGGGTTCCGCAGCCCGGACGAGTGGCGGAGTACCGGGGCGGTCACCGCGTGTGAGCAGCCCGGCGAGGGAGTTCCCATGATCGCGCACCGGGGTCCGGCGTGCTTGACGCAGGGTCTCGGGCGGTGGTGCAGTGCCCAGGCAGGAAAGGGCTTTCCACGAGGTGAGGGGACCCGGATGGCATCCGTGCAGCGCCGCACGTTCCTCGGTGGTGTCGCCGCGGGCGCGTCCGGGGCCGCCGCCCCCGGACTCGTGAGCCCGGCGCACGCCGCTCGACCGGGACAGCGGCCAAGCGACCCGGAGAGCACCGAGGTGCGCTGGTTGGAGGGCACGCCGGAGCTGCACGCGGGCGCGGCCTGGGGTGTGCCGTGGCCACGCGGCCAGCACCGCCGCGACCAGACGTTCGCGCTGGTCAGCGCCTCGGGTCAACCGATCCCGGTGCAGACCTGGCCGCTGGCGCTGTGGCCGGACGGCTCGCTCAAGTGGACCGGTCACGCCGTCGCGGGCGGCGCGGCGGTCGAGAGCTGCCGGTTGACGGCGGGCGCGCCTCAGGCACCCGCGCACCCGGTGGAGGTGCGGGAGGAGCCGAGCAAGCTGGTCGTGCGGACCGGCGACCTGGAGGCGGTGATCGCCCGGCGCGGCGCCCACCTGGTGGAACAGGTCACCAGGGGCGGGCGCGCGGTGCTGCGCCGGGCGCGGCTGGTCTGCCTGCGCGAGGAGTTCGACGAGACCGACGAGGACGCGGCCACGGCGCGCAGGGAACCGTTCACGAGCAGCGTGCGCTCGGTCAGCGTGGAGCAGCGCGGACCCGTCCGGGCCGTGGTCCGGGTCCAGGGGGTGCACCGGTCGCTGAGCACCGGCCGCGAGTGGCTGCCCTTCACGGTGCGCCTCTACTTCACCGCGGGCTCGGACGCGATCCGCCTCGTGCACACCTTCGTCTGGGACGGCGCCGACGGCGACCGGGTGCGCGGGCTGGGCGTCCGGTTCGACGTGCCCCTGCGCGACGCCCCGCACGACCGGCACGTGCGCTTCTCCGGGGATGACGGCGGCCTGGTCCGGGAGGCGGTGCGCGGCGTCACCGGCCTGCGCCGCGACCCCGGAGCCCCGGTGCGCGCGGCCCAGGTGGCCGGGCGGGCGCTGCCGCCGGTCGAGACCTGGGACACCAGGGTGAGCGGCAGGCTGAACCTGATCCCGACGTGGGGCGACTACAGCCTGACCCAGCCGGGCCCGGACGGCTGGCTGCTGCGCAAGCGCACCGCGCCCGGTCACGCGTGGGTGCGGGTGGACGCCGGTCACCGCAACCCCGGCCTGGGCTACGTGGGCGGCGCGTCCGGCGGCCTGGCGGTCGGGCTGCGGGACTTCTGGCAGTCCTGCCCGTCCGGTCTGGACGTGCGGGGCGCGGCCGGTGACACCGCGACGGCGACGGCGTGGCTGTGGTCGCCGGACGCTCCGCCGATGGACCTGCGCTTCTACCACGACGGGCTCGGCATGGACACGTTCGCCGAGCAGCTGGAGGGCCTCCAGATCACCTACGAGGACTACGAGCCGGGCTTCGGCACGCCGCTCGGGATCTCCCGGACCAGCGAGCTGACCCTGTGGGCGGTCGACGCGACCCCGGACGCGGACCGGCTGGCCGCGATGGCCCGCGCCGCCGCCACCCCGCCGCAGCCGGTGGTGTCCCCGGAGCGGCTGCACGCGGCGCGCGTGTTCGGCGACTGGGCCCCGGTGGACCGCTCGACGCCCGCGCGGGCCGCGATCGAGGACCGGCTGGACTTCCTGTTCGCCCACCACCGCGACCAGGTCGAGCAGCGCCGCTGGTACGGCTTCTGGGACCACGGCGACGTGATGCACACCCAGGACACCGACCGGCACCAGTGGCGCTACGACGTCGGCGGCTACGCCTGGGACAACTCGGAGCTGTCCACGGACCTGTGGCTGTGGTACCAGTTCCTGCGCTCCGGCCGGGCCGACGTGTTCCGGGTGGCCGAGGCCATGACCAGGCACACCGGCGACGTCGACGTCTACCACCTCGGCCGGTGGAAGGACCTGGGCACGCGGCACAACGTGCAGCACTGGGGGTGCAGCGCCAAGCAGCTGCGGATCAGCACCGCCGCGAACCGCCGGTTCCACCACTACCTGACCACCGACGAGCACACCGGCGACCTGATGCGGGACCTGGTGGACGCCGACCGGGCGTTCGTCGCGCTGGACCCGCTGCGCAAGATCCGCACCGAGCCGTACGAGCCCGACCCGCGCGCGCTGGCCGTGGGGCTGGGCACGGACTGGGGCGCGCTGGCGGCGGCGTGGCTGACCGAGTGGGAGCGCGACGGCGACCCGGTGGCGCGCCGCAAGCTGCTCGGCACGGCGGAGGACATCGGCGCGCTGCGCAACGGCTTCCTCACCGGCGAGGCGCTGTACGACCTGGAGACCGGGCGGTTCGCGCGGGACCGGGTGGCGATCAGCGTCTCGCACCTGTCGGCGGTGTTCGGGCTGATCGAGGTGTGCAGCGAGCTGGTGGAGCTCGGGGCGGGCGCGGGGTTCGAGCGGGCCTGGCTCCAGTACTGCCGGTTGTACGGGGCGACGCGGGCCGAGCAGCAGGCCGAGGTGGGCGGCTCGTGGGACACCGGGTTCCGGCAGATGCACTCCCGGCTGACCGCGTACGCGGCGGCGCGCACCGGTGACGCGGCGCTGGCGGGGCGGGCGTGGGACGAGTTCTTCGGCGGGCAGGAGGGGTACGGGCCGGGGCTGCCGTGGCGGTCCGAGCGGGTGCCCGCGCCGCTGGCGCACCGGCCGGTGGACGAGGCGGCTTTCGTGTCCACCAACGCCAGCGCGCAGTACGGGTTGGCCGCGATCCAGAACCTGGCGCTGATCGGGCACCTGCTGCCGCCGGACCGCGTCGACCGCTGATCGGTTTTCCCCTCGCTCGGATTTTCCTCCACAAGGTGGGGCGCCGGTTCCGGAGCCCCACCTTTCGGTTGTGGCCGAATCCGCTGTTCTTCCCTTTTCCTGCCGTAGAATTCGACCCGTGCCGTCTGTTCCCCGCAAGGCGCGGGGCCGGTTGGCGCAGACCCGACGGTCGCGCCAACCAAGCGCCAATGCCCCGGCCGGGCGAAAAAAGCGCTTTTACGGGCTTTCCCGGCTTTTTCTGGGTCAGATGGCGGGGACAGCGCAGTGCCGCGCTCCGAATCCCGCGCCGGGAGCGGCGCGCGTTCGCGCGGTGCGGGGGCGCGCTCACCAGGGGAGTTCCAGTGGCGCCAGTGGTTTCAGGGGATCAGGCGGAGGCGGTGCACAGGTCGATCGTCTTCGTGGACATCGCGGGGTCGACGGCGGCCGGACGGCGGCAGGGCGACAAGGTCAAGATGATCGAGGCGCTGCCGAGGGTGCTGGACGAGGCGGTGTCGGCCACGCGGGCGGGCGCCGGGCAGGTCACGGTGCGCGAGCGCGGGGACGGCGCGTTGATCCTGTTCGACCCGGCGATCCCCAAGGTGCGCCTGGTGACCGAGTTCGCGCGCACGCTCGTGCGGAGCCTGCTGCGCTACAACTCCGGGGCGAGCGAGCAGGCCCGGATGCGGTTGCGGGTCGCGGCGCACCACGGCGAGGTCGTGCCGCTGCCCAACGAGGAGGTCGGGTCGGCGATCGACGAGACCAAGCGGCTGTGCGACGCCCTGCAGGTCAAGGGGAAGCTCCGCGAGTCCGGCTCGGTGCTGGTGCTCGTGGTGTCCAGGGGCTTCTACCAGGAGGTCGTGCGGGGCGACCCCGGTTGCGAGCCGCACCTGTTCGAGGAGTTCGCGGAGATCGTGCAGGGCAGGACCTACCGGGGTTGGATGCGCGCGCAGGGCGAGATGCCCTGGGCGGTGCGGGAGGAGGACCCGCCGCTGATCGCCGTGCCGCCGCAGCCGGAACCGGCCGCGCAGGCGCCCGCCGCGTCGCGGGGAGCGCGGGCAGCGGTCGCTGCCGTCGCTGCGGGAGGACGACGACGACCCGTCGGTGGCGGCGGTCCGGGCGGTGCTGAACCCCGGCGGTCCGGGACGGGCGACGGCGGTGGTGCTGTTCGGCCCCACGGGATCGGGGCGGTCGCGGGCGTTGCGGGTGCTGCGCGGGGAGCTCCTCGCCGGTCGCCAGCCGCACGCGCTGATCGCGCTGCCCCGGCACACCCGGCGGCGTGGGCGGTCGGTGCACGAGCTGCTGTTCGTGGTGCTGCTGGAACTGGCCGCGCAGGGCTGGAAGTGGGGATTCCCCAGGTTCCTTGCCGACTGCGCGGCGATCGCGGCGCCCGCCCGGCTGAGCGATGAGGAGCCGCTGCCGGTCGCGCTGGAGCGGTTGCGGGAACGGCTGGAGGTCCCGGCGCCGGACGGGGTGCTGGCGGGCATCGCGCGCCGGGCGGCACGCGGGCGGTGGAGGCGCGGGCGGGTCGGGGTGGAGGCGCGCGACGAGGTGGTGGCGCTGCTCGGGCTGGACACCGCGCAGGCGCGCGCGGACCTGGACCTGCTGGTGCTGCGGCACTTCCTGGCCGATCTGGACGACGCGCTGCCGGGTCGGGCGCGGCTGCTGGACCCGACCGTGCTGGTCGACGACACCGTGGACCCGACCGCGCTGCTGGTGGCGTGGCGGCGGGCGCGGGAGTGGCGGGAGGGCCGCGGGCAGCCGCTGCCGAGGCTGGCGCTGGTCACCACCGGCGAGCGGGATCTGCTGCGCGGGCTGGGGTTGCTCGCCGAGGACGGCGGTCCGGGACCCCGGCTCGCCGAGGGGCTGGTGGTGCCCGAGCGGCGCAGGGACGTGTCGTCGGTGGCGCTGACCGAGCCGCTGACGGCGTTGCCGGTGCTGGAGCTGACCGAGCGGCAGGTGGACCGGGTGGTGCGCGCGGCGGGCGCCGGCGGGCGCGGCACGGCCGAGGTGGTGCACGCGCTCGCGGCCGGGCACGCGGCGGCGACGCGCGAGCTGGCGCTGGCCGCCGCGCTGCTGGGCGGCGGGACGGCGACGCCGGAGGAGCTGCTGTCCGCGCCGTCGTCGGACGACGTGACCCCGGTGGGCGACCGGGTGCTGAACCTGCTGCTGGACGGGCTGGTCGTGGGGTCGGACGCGCTGGTGGCGTGCGCGGCGGCCAGGACGCTGGAGGAGGCGGCGACGCTGATCACCACGACCGGGCTGCACCCGCGCAGCGATTTGTTCAGCCTGGCGGTGTGGTCGCGCACCGGGCCGGACGGGGCGGCGGTGATGCACCCGCTGCTGCGGCTGCTCCTGCTGCGCAGGCTGGCATCCAGACCCGAGGCGGACACCGACGACTGGTGCTCGGTGTTCGCCGGACTGGCCAAGCTCGCCGAGCGCAGGGGCGACGAGGCGGGACGGCTGCACCACCTGCTCGCGGCGGGCGAGGTCGAGGAGGTGGTGTGGCGCGTGGAGGAGGGGCTGGAGCGCGACAGCGGGGAGGCGTGGTTGGACGTGGTGCGGGTGGTGACGACGAGCCCGCTGCGGCCGGGCGCGGACGTTCCGGTGCAGCGCGATTCCCCGGTGCGCTCGGTGCTCCTGCAGTGGCAGGCGGCGAACGACCCGCACCGGGTCGCGCACCGGCGCGAGCACCACTCGCGGGTGGCCACCGGTCTGCGCGAGGTGGCGGGGCGGAGCAGGGACGGGCACCTGGCGTTCCGCCGGGCGATCAGGGAGCACGAGGAGAAGGCCGACCGCTGAGCGGTTCTTGTCGGGGGACGACGGATCAACAGGGGGTGGGAACGTGGCGATACCCGATTCCCGTTTGTGGTGGCACAAGCCTGAGCTGGTCGGCGCGGCCGTGGTCGGCGCGCTGCTCCTGGCGGTGGGCGTGGTGGTGGGGGTCCGCGCGATGCCGGTGGACTGCGGTGGGCGGGACGAGCTGGTGCTGGTGGACGGGCAGTGCGTCGGGGTCGCGGACGCCGACAGCGACTTCGACTTCGGGCGGCCGGAGTACGCGGACGTGGTGCGGACGATCCGGGAGCAGAACGCGGCGGTGGCCGACGGGCCGAACGTGGTGAGCGTCGTGGTGCTGCTGGCGATGACGCCCAGGGACGAGAGCTTCGAGCTGGCGGAGCAGGTCCGGCACGACGCGCTCGGGGCGGCGCGGGCGCAGCTGGTGCACAACTGGAGCGGCAGCACGCCGAAGCTGAAGCTGTTGCTGGCCAACGCGGGCGACCGGTTCGAGCACTGGGCGGAGGTGGTCGGGCGGATCGACGCCAGGCAGGCCGCGCCCGACCGGGTCGTCGCGGTCACCGGCCTGGGGCAGAGCCTGGAGACCGTGTACCGGGCGGCGAGGGCCTTGTCCGAGAAGAAGATCCCGATGGTCTCCTCGACGTTGACCTCGGATGATTTCAACGACGTCAAAGGGCTGCTGCGACCGGCACCCAGCAACCGCGCCCAGGGCAGGGCCGCCGCGGAGTGGGCGTTCGACCGGATCGGGAAGAGCGCGCCCACCGCGGTGCTGCTGGTCGACAAGAACGAGGGGGACAAGTACCCGGAGAGCCTCGCGGACGGCTTCCGGAGGGGGATCGAGGAGCTCGGCGGGAAGGTCGGCGAGCCGGTGCTGCGCTACAACTCCAGCGCGGACATCGGGACGACCATCGCGGTGCTGGAGTCGAGCCTGGGTGCGATCTGCTCGCAGGAAGTCGACGTGGTGTACTTCGCCGGCCGGGGAAGGGATCTGGCGCTGCTGGTGGAGCGGCTGGCGACCAGGAGCTGCCCCCGCAAGGAACCGCTCGTGCTGACCGGCGACGACAGCCTGACCGAGAGCCAGCTGGGCGAGGCGCGGTTCCAGTCCGCGCTGAGGAACAGCAAGGTCCAGATCTTCGCCACGAGCCTGGCGGTGACCGGTCCGGGCGAGCTGCGGGAGATCGCGGCGGACTTGAACAACCAGTACCTGGTAGAGCAGTTCATCGGTGGCGTGGGGGGCGTGCCCGAGCTGGACCGCGCGGCGCTGGGCGACGACGGGACCGTGCTGTCCCACGACGCGGTGTGGACCGTGATGCAGGCTGCCAGCAGGGCGCAGAAGCAGAAGGCGGTGAGCGCGTCGGTGGTCGGCGGGATGTTCGACGCCCTCCGGAACGACGGGGGCTTCCCCGGCGTCAGCGGTCCGCTGTCCTACGGCGAGGACGGGAGCGCGACCGGGAAGGTGGTGCCGCTGCTGGAGATCGTGCCCGACGGCGAGCCGAGGCTCGTGTTCCCGAAACTGCCCGCTTCCTAGCGGGCCCTGGTCGACCGCTTCGGCGGGGACGGCTTGCGCTTGGTGGTGGACTTCGCGGCCGTCCTGGACCTGCCGGCGGGCTTGGGCTTCGCGGCGGTCTTCGCGCGGGTCTTCGCACGGCGGCGCGGGGCCGCGCCGCGCTGGGCGGCGGCGGTCATGTCGTCGACCTCGCGCGGCGCGCGCTTGCGCGGGGTCCGGCGCCTGCTGTCCAGGAAGTCGGCCAGCCACAGCTGCGCGCGGACCACCAGGTACCACAGGCCGCACAGCAGGACGGCCAGCGCGGCGGCGAGTCCGATGGTGGTGACGGGGTCGTCGATGGCGGACGGCAGCACGGGAACGACCAGCAGGGCCAGGAAAGCCATGCCCAGGAGCAGGCCCAGCCCCTTGATGTTCGCCATCTCCACTCCCCCGACCACGCCGTCCGAAGTCCGCCGCGCGGGACCGTCCACCGACCCGCGCCACGCCTGTGACGGCCAGGACGACCACCACAAGATCAAAATCTCACACCCCTGCCCCTGGCCGCCACCACCCCGACCGAGATCACGCACTACCCCAGGGCGCACTTCGGCAAACCGAAGCCCCAGGGTTGCGCCGCGCGGGCGGGTGCGGGCGTCGAGTCGCTTGTGGACGGTGACGGGCCGGCGCGCGTGCGCCGGCCGGTTCGGGGGTCTACCGCGCCCTGTCACGTGAGGGCGCCTCACGAGCCTGGGAGCTGAATCGATTCCCATGTGCGTGCGAGGGCTTTCCCTTGCCAGACTCCGCTTCCGTCCCCCTTCGCGAGATCCGGTGAGGAGCACTGCCGTGCCCGAGGAGAGCGTCCGACCGAACGAGACGACCGTCCCGCTGCTGCCGTGCACGTCGGCCGAGGAGACCCTGGCGTTCTGGCGCGCGCTGGGGTTCGAGACCGCCTACGAGCAGACGCGGCCCTACCTGTACCTGGTTCTCACCTGGAGCGGGATAGCGCTGCACTACGCGAAAGCGCCGGAGAACGTGGACCCGGCGGAGGAGAACGCCGGCGGCTGCCTGGTGATGGTGGACGCGGTGGCCCCGTACCACGCGGCGTTCACGGCGGCGATGCGCGCGGCACGGGGGAAGGCGCCGTCGACGGGGGTGCCGAGGATCACGCGGCACCGGCGGGGCGCGTCGCGGTTCACCGTCGTGGACCCGTCGGGGAACTCGCTGGTCTTCATCCAGCGCGACGAGCCCGAGGTGGAGTACGGCGGGTCGTCCTCGTTGGCGGGGCTGGCGAAGGTGCTCGACAACGCGCGGGTGCTGAGCGAGTTCAAGCAGGACGCGAAGGCCGCGTTCCGGGCGGTGAACTCGGGGCTGAAGCGGCACGGCGACGGGGCGCCCGCCGTGGAGCGGGCGGTGGCGCTGGGGATGCTGATCGACCTCGCGGAGGGCGCGGGCACGCTGGAGCGGGTGCCGGAGTGGGGGCGGCTGCTCGGCGGGCTGGAGCTGACCGGGCCGGAGCGGGAGCGGGTGCTGGACGCGGTCGCGGACCGGGAGCTCGTGGCGGGGTGGCTGCCGCGGGGGTGACGCGGCGGGCGGCTGCGGGGGCTCAGCCCTCGCCGTGCCCCAGCGCCGCCATGGCCGTGGCGACGATCCGGTCGCGCCACTGCTCCTGGGTGCCGAGCTGCACCGAGGCCAGGGTGATCGACATCAGGCCCGCGGTCGCCACGCCGAGCCGGATGAACCGGGTCACGTCGTAGTCCTCCGGGTCCACGCAGAAGATCGCCAGCATGGCCCGGCCCATCTCGATGAACTCCTCCTGGTCCACCGGGCCGCTGTCCATGCCCGCGCTGATCGACAGCATCGACAGGCCGGGCCAGTCGATCGTGAACTGGACCGAGCCGACGATGGCGGCGCGGTCGCGCTCCTCCCCCGGCGGCAGGTGGTCGATCCGCCCCAGCAGGGCGCGCGTCTCGGTGTTCCCGCGCTCCAGCACCGCCCGGTAGAGGGCCAGCTTGCTCGGGTAGTGGTGCAGGAGCCCGGCCTTCGTGTAGCCGACCGCGTCGGCGAGCTGCTGGAGCGAGGTGTGCTCGAAGCCGTGCCGGGCGAAGAGCCTCGCCGCCGAGTCGATGATCTCCGCGTCGAGCTCGTGCTTGGTCGGCCTCGGCATCCGAACAGGCTAACACCGCCGCCTACCGGTTCGGTTTGTGACCTACCACATCGGTAGGCGACCTACCATCTTGGTAGATTGCCTACCGAATCGGTAGGCAAACGAGGGGTGGTGGGGACCGTGCGACGCGACGTCGTGGTGTACCTGGGTTCGTACGGGCTGGGGTTGCTGGGCAACACCATCGGCGGGGTCGTGCTGCCGCTGCTGGTGCTCGCCCGGACGGGTGATGTGCTGGCCGCCGGGCTGCTGGCCACGACCTCGGCGGCGGCCTCGGCGGTGGTCGGGGTGCTCGCCGGGGTGCTGGTCGACCGGTTCAACCGGCGCACGGTGTCGGTGGTCGCCAATATGCTGTCCGCGCTCTCGGTCGCCGCGCTGCCCGTGGTCGACGCCCTGTGGGGTCTCGACCTGGGCTGGTTCCTGGTGCTCGGCGTGCTCGGCGCGCTGGTCGACGCGCCCGGCATGACCGCGCACGAGGTGCTGCTGCCCAACCTGGTCCGCGACCAGCCCAAGACCGCGCTCGACCGGCTCGTCGCCACCCGCGAGGCGCTGGCCGGGGTGCTGGTGCTCGCAGGCCCCGGCATCGGCGGGCTGCTGGTGTGGCTGCTCGGGGCGTCGTCCGCGCTGCTGTGGATCACGGCGGGCACGAGCGCGCTCGCCGCGCTGCTGACGCTCGCCCTGGACCGGCGGGCGGGCGAGGTGACGCCGAGCGAGGGGTCGTTGCTGCGCCGCGCCGGGGCGGACCTGGTGGTGTCCTGGCGGTTCATGGCCCGCAGCCGGGTGCTGCTGGGCAGCACCGCCGTGTCCGCGGTGTTCGTCGCGGTGCTGACCGCGCTGCAGACCACGGTCATGCCCGCGTACTTCACCCGCGAGGAGCTGCCGGGGCTGACCGGGTTGACGCTGAGCGCGCTCGCGGCGGGCGGGATCGTCGGGTCGGTGGTGTACGCGGCGGCGGCGGGACGGGTGAGGCGGCGGGTGTGGTTCGTGGTCGGGATGGTCGGCACGGCGCTCGGGATCGGGCTGATCGGCGCGATGATCTCGCCGTGGGCGGTGCTCGGCGGCGCGGCGCTGCTGGGGGCCGCGAACGGGCCGATCGGGGCGGTGCTGGGGGTGCTGGCGATCGAGGTGACTCCGGACGAGCTGCGGGGGCGGGTGATCGGGGCGCAGAACTCGCTGCTGCTGGCCGCGCCCGCGCTGACCACCGCGCCGATCGCGGCGGTGGCCGCCGGGGCGGGGTTGGAGGTGGCGGGGGCGCTGGTGGCCGGGGTGCTGGTGGTGACGGCGCTGGTGGCGCTGGGGTTGCCGGTGTTCCGGACGCTGGACGATCCGGTGCACGCGGGTGGCGACGGGGATGCGGGGGACGGTGGGGCCGAGGTGGCCGGGAGCGGGTCCGGGGGTGAGCCCAGGGGTGCGGTGGGCGGCGGGTCCGCGGTGGGCGCCGGGGCTTCGGCGGGCGGCGGCACCGGTGTGGACACCGCGGGTGGCGCGGGCTCCACGACGAGCGCCTGATCCTCGGCTGCCGGGCTTCAAGCGGCGGGCTGGATTGCGGACGGGGGCGGATGGCAGGGGGGCAGCGGCGAGGGTGTGCCGGGACAGGGCCGCGGACGAGGGCCGTGCGCTGGGGCGGCGGCGGCGAGCGGGGCTGCGGGCCGGGACGGCGCGGAGGCGGACGGGGACGGGCAGGGCTGCGGGCTGGGACCTCGGGCGAGACCCGCGAGGTTCGGGCTTGCGGGTCCAGTCGGGCTCGGGGCATCGCACGGGGCGCGCTACCGGGGCGCCCGCGGGGCGTCGCGCGGGGCGCCGGGCGCGCTACCGGGGCGCCTGCGAGGTGCCGTCCGGTTCCAGGGCCGCCGTGAAGCGGGTCGCGACGGTGGCGACGGCGGCCCGCAGTTCGTCGCCGCCCTCGACCCGGAAGTCGAAGGGCAGGGGCGCGAGGTGCTCCTGCGCGTACATCGCCGGGTTGCTGGTGCTGCCGACGAGCACGCAGCCGCTCCCCCGCGCCTCCAGCCTGCCCATGGACGGGCGCACCCACTCGGCGACCTCGGGCAGCGGGGCGTCGAAGTGGACCCTGGTCGGGAACTCCCAGCCCGTGCCCAGGTTCTCCTCCAGCACGGCCACCGGGTCCAGGTTCGCCGGTGGTCGGGACGGGGTTCGGGTCGGGGTGATCGCGCGGACGCGGTCCACGCGGTAGGTGCGGATCGCGTCGGCGTGGTGCGAGTGGCACAGCAGGTACCAGCGGCCGTGCCTGACGACGACCGCCCACGGGTCCACCTCGGTCTCCCAGCGGCGGCCTCCCGCGCTCTCGTAGGCGATGACCACCCGGTTGCCCTCGGCGATGGCGGTGACGAGGGCGCTGGTGGTGGCCGGGTCGACGGTGGCGCGCCAGCGGTCGGGCGCGGCGGAGGCGTGCGTGCGCAGTGCTGCCGCCTGTCTCGCGACCTGCTCGGGCAGGGCCCGGATGACGCGGTCCAGCGCCGCGCCGACCGGGTCGCCCGCGCTGGTGGCGGTCGGGTGGCCGTCCAGGACGGCCATGACCAGGCCCAGCGCCTCGTCCTGGGTGAACGCGACCGGGGGCAGGCGCGCGCCGCGCCGGATGCGGTAGCCGCCGTGCGGGCCGCGCTCGGACTCGACCGGCACGCCCGCCTCGCGCAGGACGCCGACGTAGCGGCGGGCGGCCCGCTCGGTGACGCCGAGCCGGTCGGCGAGCTGCCGGGCGGTGGTCGTGCGGCGGAGCTGGAGCAGCTCCAGGGCGAGCAGCGCGCGAGCGGTGGGGCTGGTGTCGCTCGGCATCCGGCGAGGCTAGATCAACCCCTTCGGTGAACAGGAAGCGGATCGTCCGGAATCGCCCTTACGGTTCGGGCCGTAGTGCCGAAGGTCCACCGCTGTGAGGGGAACGCCGATGGATGTGCTGCTGATCGCCGGACTGTGGTTGCACGGGTCCGCCTGGGACGAGGTCGCGGCCGAGCTGCGGGCGCTGGGGCACCGGCCGGTGCCGCTGGTGCTGCCGGGACAGGGGGTCGGGGACGGGACGGCCACGCTGGACGACCAGGTGGCCGCGGTGGTGGCGGCCGTGGACGCGGCGGAGCGACCGCTGGTGGTGGGGCACTCGGCGGCGAGCAGCCTGGCCTGGCTGGCGGCGGACGCGCGACCGGGCGCGGTCGCCGGGGCGGTGCTCGTCGGCGGGTTCCCCGTGGCCGACGGCGGGACCTACACCAGCGGGTTCGAGGTGCGGGACGGGGCGGTGCCGTTCCCCGGCTGGGACGTGTTCGAGGGGCCGGACAGCGCGGACCTGGACGCCGAGGCCCGGCGGGAGATCGAGGAGGGGGCGATCCCGGTGCCCGAGGGGGTGGCGCTGGGGGTGGTGCGGTTGCGCGACGAGCGGCGGTTCGACGTGCCGGTCGTGGTGGTGTGCCCGGAGTTCGGGGTGGACGACGCGCGGAAGTGGATCGCGGACGGGGACGTGCCGGAGCTGGCTCGGGCACGGCGGGTGGAGTTCGTGGACGTCGACTCCGGGCACTGGCCGATGCGGACGCGACCGGTGGAGCTGGCCAGAACCCTGGCCGAGGCCGCAGGTGGTAGTGAGGGCGCCGGGAAGCGCTGACCGGACCTGGGGACGGCGCGCGTCCCTCACGGGCCGAAGCGGTGATCAGGACCGGCGGCAGAGGACGGCGGTCCGGACCAGTGGCCGAAGCTGGTGGTCCGGATCAGCGGCGGAGGGCGGTGAGCAGGCGCAGCGCGGTGGCCGCCACCGCCATCCTGCGCGGGCGGGAGAGCACGGCGGGGCGGTCGCGCAGGCAGCGGAGCAGGACGTCCACGGCCTCGTCCACGGTGAGGAGCGCCGGTTTCGCGGGGGACTTCGCCATCTTGGTGTCGACGAAGCCGAACCGGACGCAGGTGACCGCCACCCCGGTGCCGCGCGCGGCCCCGGCCAGGCCGCGCAGGTACGAGGTCATGCCCGCCTTGGACGCGGCGTAACCGGGCGCCTGCGGGGAGATCAGCGCGTCGGCGAGGCTGGACAGGCCGATCAGGTGACCGGCGCCCGCCGCGAGCATCCCCGGCAGCACGACCTCGGCGGTGCGGGCCAGGCCGAGGAGGTTGACCTCCAGGGCCCTGGTCTGCGGGGCCAGGTCGGGCAGCTCCAGGAGGTCACCGATGCCCGCCGCGTACACGCACAGGTCCACGTGGCCGATCCCGGCGAGCAGGTCCGGGTAGCCGGGACCGGTGACGTCGCGGGTGTGGTGCGCGTAGGCGGGGTGCTCGACGGGAGCGGCGCGGCGGGACAGGCCGACCACCTGCCAGCCGTCCGCGAGCAGCCTCCTGCTCAGCGCCAGGCCGATGCCGTCGCTGTTGCCGATCACGAGCGCGCGTGCCACGAACGGCAGGGTAGCTGCCACCACCGATGCTACTCGGACTGTGCCCCCGATCACAGGGCGCGGCGTCGCGCGACTCCTGCGGTTCACCCGTGCGTGACATCACCCTGCGCACGCGCGCCGAGGTGACGACAGCGTTTCCGCAGCTTATCGGCTTGCGATTTAGTCGAGACGACGTTCAGCCGCCACCTCTCTCACCCTTTGGGATGAACCTCGTTCACCCTTGTTCGCATACGAATTCGTATGCGAAGTTCCCCTCGGGCGGCTCGCCGTCCCCCGCCGTCCGTCGCGCACGGCTGGGTGTCCCGAGGAGGTCCGGCATGAACAACTTCTCCCCGTCCCGGCGGAGCTTCCTCCGCGCGACGGCCTTCGCGGGCCTCGCGGCGGGCCTGGCCGCCTGCGGCACGCCGGGCGGCTCGTCCTCGTCCTCGCCGTCGGGGGCGACGAAGCTGACGATGTTCCACTGGGCCGGTGCGCAGGGCACGGTGCCCAAGCAGGTCGGCGAGGCGTTCGCCAAGGCCAGCGGCGTCGACCTGAGCTACATCGAGGGCACCAACGCCGACACCTTCCCCAAGCTGGTGTCGTCGGTGCAGATCAACCCGAACAGCCCGCTGCTGAACCTCGGCTTCTTCAACCCGCAGAGCTTCGCCCAGGGCGGCGCCGGTGACCTGTGGCTGCCCGTGCCGGACTCGGTCACCAACGCCGACAAGGTCAACAGCGCCTACAAGATCGCCGATCGCAGGGGCGCGTACCTGGTCATGGACGCGATGGGCCTGGTCTACAACAAGAACGCCTTCCCGGACGGCCCGCCCAAGAGCTGGATGGAGCTGTTCAACAGCGCCCACCGGGGCAAGGTGACCACCTGGGACGCGCCGTCGTTCAGCGTCAACGCGCTCCCGGTGATCTCCAAGCTCAACGGCGGCAGCGAGACGAACTTCCAGCCCGGCATCGACGTGTTCGGCCGGGCCGCGCGCGACGGCCAGTTCCGCGGCTTCATCTCCTCGCTGGACGCGCTGCGCCAGCAGCTCAACTCGGGCGAGGTCGTGATCGCCCCCGGCTTCCAGGGCGTGGCCGAGCCGTGGATCAAGGCGGGCGACCCCATCGGGTTCGCGGTGCCCGAGGAGGGCGTGATGGCGTTCCCCGAGGGCTTCCAGATCGTCAAGGGCTCGACCGACGCGCAGGTGCAGGCCGCCGCGAGGCTGATGAACGACCTGTTCGACCCGGCGCAGGTCAGCGCGTACTGCGCCGCCACCGGCACGATCCCGCTGGTGGACGGCGCGACCCTGGCCCCGGAGTACGCCGACCGCGCGAGCTTCCAGCTGTCCACCGTGGAGGGCGCGATCAAGCTGGACTGGAACGCGCTGGTCGCCAGTCTCAAGGACGCCACGACCGCGTGGAACAACGACGTCAAGGCCAACATCTGACATGACGGGCGTCCCCATGGCAGCAACCCCGCAGTCCACGACCGCCAGCTCCGTCGAGATCACCGACGTCACCCGCCGCTTCGACGGCACGACCGTGCTGGACCGGGTGTCGCTGACGATCCCGGCGGGCACCTTCCACTGCCTGCTCGGCCCGTCCGGCTGCGGCAAGACGACGCTGCTGCGGATCGTCGCCGGGCTCGACGTCCCGGACGGCGGCCGGGTCGTCATCGGCGGCGTCGACCACACCCGCGCGCCCGCGCACCGCAGGCCCACCAACCTGGTGTTCCAGAGCGGCGCGCTGTTCCCGCACCTGAGCGTGGCCGAGAACGTCGCGTTCGGGCTGCGCTCGGGCCCGGACCGGTTGCGGGACAAGGCCGAGGTCCGCAGGCGGGTGGGCGACATCCTGGACCTGGTGGCGATGGCCGAGTTCGCGGGCCGCTCCCCCGCCACGCTCTCCGGCGGGCAGCGGCAGCGGGTCGCGATCGCCCGCTCGCTCGTGCTCAAGCCGGACGTGCTGCTGCTCGACGAGCCGCTGAGCGCGCTGGACCTGGCGCTGCAGCTGCGGATGCGGCGCGAGCTGCGCCGGTGGCAGCAGGAGACCGGCACGACGTTCGTGTGCGTGACGCACAACCAGGCCGAGGCGATGGAGATCGCCGACGAGATCGCGGTCATGAACCGGGGCGTGGTGGAGCAGAGCGGCGGCGCCCGCGAGCTGTACGCGGCGCCGCGCAGCCGGTTCGTGGCCGGGTTCATCGGCGAGAACAACGTGTTCGACACCGACGGCTCGACCGCCCCCGAGGTGGACGGGCTGCGGTTCGCGGGCGTGGACGCGACCGGGTTCGACGCGCTGGCGGTGCGGCCCGAGTCGCTGCGGCTGGTCGAGCCCGACTCGCCGGACGCGCGCGGCACCGGGCACGTGAGCACCACCGGGTTCACCGGGCGCAGCCTGCGGGTCACCGTCGTCACGGGCACCGGCCGGGAGCTGCTGGTCGAGCTGCCGCCGGGCGAGAGCTCGGCGCGGCCCGGCGAGCTGGTCGGCGTGGGCTTCGCGGCGGGCGACGTGCTGCGGCTGCGCGACGAGCAGGGCGCGGCCGGGTGAGCGCGCCCCGGCGGCGGCTGGCCGCGCTCCTGCTCGCGCCCGGCACCGCGTTCCTGGTGCTGGCGTTCTGCTCGATCGTCGCGCTCCTGGTGTCCTACAGCACCCGCACCGAGCAGACCAGCACCCTGTTCGCCCCGTTCGACCTGGGCACGTGGCAGGTCGCGCTGTCGGACGGCTACCTGTGGTCGGTGGTCGGGGTGACGATGCGGCTGGGCCTGACCGTGTCGCTGCTGACCGTGCTGATCGCCTACCCGCTGGCCTGGTGCGTGCACACGATGCGCCGCCCGTGGCAGGCGGCGGCGGTGCTGTTCGTGGTGTTCTCGCCGATCCTGGTGAGCGTGGTGGTGCGCAGCTACGGCTGGGCGATGCTGCTGCGGCCGGGCGGGGTGTTCGGCGACGCGTTCGACGGCTGGCTCTACCACGAGCCGGGCGTGATCGTGGCGCTGGTGCACGTGGAGCTGCCGTTCGCGCTGTTCGCGATCCTGGCGTCGGTGCGGTCGGTGCCGGCCGACCTCGCGCCCGCCGCCGCGGACCTGGGTGCGGGACCGGTGCGGCGCTTCACGAGGATCCTGCTGCCGCTGACGCTCCCCGGCGTGCTGAGCGGCGCGCAGCTGGTGTTCGCGCTGACCATCAGCGCGTTCGCCACGCCCGCGCTGCTGGGCGGCGGCCGGGTCACCGTGCTGGCTCAGACGATCTACCAGAACATCCAGCAGCTGGCCTGGCCGCTCGCGGCGGTGCAGGCGGTGGTGCTGCTGGCGCTGACCCTGGTGGTGCTGACCGCGTTCACGCTGCTGACCCGGCTCGCGTCCGGCCGGTCGAGGGCGGTGGCGTCATGAGGCCGATCTCCTTGCTGCGCGGGGCTTTCACGCTCGCGTGCGTGGTGTTCGTGCTGCTGCCGCTGCTGGTCGTGGTGGTGGCCTCGGTCAGCACCGACCACGTGCTGACCGGCCTGCCGTCCGGGTTCACGCTGGAGTGGGTGCGCACCGCGCTGGCCTACGAGCCGTTCCGGATCGGCGTGCAGTACTCCTTGCAGGTGGCCGCGATCGCCACCGCGCTCTCGCTGCTGCTGGGCGTCCCGGCGGCCTACGCCATCGCCCGGCTGGACGTGCCGGGCGCGGGCCTGCTGCGCACGGTGTTCGTCGCGCCGCTGAGCCTGCCGCGCGTGGTGACCGGGTTCAGCTTCTTCGTGCTCTACGCCTCGCTGCTGCCCGCCGCGTACGGCACGGTCGGCGGGGTCGCGTTCGCGCACACGTTGCTGCTGCTGCCTTTTGTGGTGTCGCTGGTGGGCGCGGGGCTCGCGGGGCTGGACCCGGCGCTGGAGGAGGCGGCCCGCGACCTGGGCGCCTCGCCGGTGGCCACGTTCTTCCGGGTCACCCTGCCGCAGATCCGCACCTCGCTGGTGATCTCGGCGGTGTTCGCGTTCCTCACCTCGTTCGACGAGGTCGACACCTCGGTGTTCCTGATGCCCGCGGACGTCACCACCCTGCCGGTCGCGATCTTCCTGCGGCTGGAGCAGAACCAGGACCCGACGACGTCGGCGGTGTCCAGCCTGATGATCGTCGCCTCGCTGGCGGTCGCGGCGCTGGCGGCGCTCGGCGTGCGGGGATCGGGCTTGGCAGGCAGCAAGGACTCCTCCGGGGAAGGACGGTCATGACCACCGAGCCCACCCGCCGCTACCGCCTCGGCGTCGACGTCGGCGGCACGTTCACCGACGTCGTCCTCGCCGACTCGGCCACCGGCGAGCTGATCACCGACAAGGTGCCCTCCGACGCGGCGCGGCCCGCGCGGGCCGTCGTGGCGGGCGTGCTCGGCGTGCTGGAGCGCGCAGGCGTCTCGCCCGCGCAGGTCGAGCACTTCTCGCACGGCCAGACGTTCGCGCTCAACACCGTGCTCCAGCGCTCCGGCGCGCGGGTCGGCCTGCTGGTCACCGCCGGGTTCCCGGACCTGCTGGCGATCGGGCGGCTGCGCCTGGACGACCCGATCGACATGTTCGCCGAACCCGCGAGGCCGCTGGTGGACCAGCGCGACGTGCGGGAGATCCGGCAGCGGCACCGCGCGGACGGCGCCGTCGAGCGCGAGCTGGACCCGGCGGAAGTCGTTGCGGCGGTACGGGATCTGGTCGCGGACGGCGTGGAGGCGGTCGCGGTCGCCTTCCTGCACTCGCACAAGCACCCCGAGCACGAGCAGCGTGCGGCTGCGGCGATCGCCGAGGCGTTCCCGGACCTGCCGGTGGCCTGCTCGGCGGCGCTGTGGCCGGAGGAGAAGGAGTTCGAGCGCGCCACCGTGGCGGTGCTGGCCGCGCACGTCGGGCGCGCGCTCGGCGGCTACCTGGCGCACCTGTCGACGGCGCTGCGCGAGGCCGGTCTGGTGTGCCCGCTGCACATCACCCGCTCCAACGGCGGGGTCGCCTCGATCGACCACGAGCCGGACCAGGTGCTGCGGGCGGCCGTGGAGACCCTGCTGTCGGGTCCGGCGAGCGGGGTGGCCGGGGTGGTGCGGCTGGCCGCCGACACCGGGCTGCGCGACGTGGTCACCATGGACATGGGCGGCACGAGCGTGGACTGCGCGGTGGTGCGCGGGGAGATCCCGTACTCCACCGAGAGCGTCATCGGCGAGTTCCCGCTGATCATCCCGTCGGTCGAGGTGTCCTCGATCGGCGCGGGCGGCGGGTCGGTGGTGCGGGTGGACCGGGCCGGGGTGCTCAAGGTCGGGCCGCGCAGCGCGGGCGCCCGTCCGGGACCGGCCTGCTACGGGCGCGGTGGCGCCGAGCCCACGCTCACCGACGCGTACGTGCTGTGCGGCTACCTGGACCCGGCGGACTTCGCGGCGGGCGCGCTGACCATCGACGTGGGCGCGGCGCGCGCGGCCATGGCCCCGGTCGCGGAAGCGCTCGGGCTGGGCGTGGAGCAGGCCGCCGAGGCCGCGGTCTCCGTCGCGACAGCGATGATGCACGCCCAACTGGTGCCGCTGTGCGCGCAGCACGGGGTGGACCCGTCCGCGCTGACCATGGTCGCCTACGGCGGCGCGGGACCGGTGCAGGCGGCGCTGCTGGCGCGGGCGCTCAACGTCGCCGAGGTCGTCGTCCCGGCCTCCCCCGGCACGCTGTGCGCGTACGGCGCGCTGGCCACCGACATGCGCGTGGACCTGGTCGCGCCGATCGGGGGCGCCACCGACGACGCCGAGCTGCGGAACACCTGGGACGGCCTGGAGGCCCGCGCGCTGGCCTGGTACGGCGAGCAGGACCACGGGCTGCACCAGGACGTCCGGGTCACGCGCTGGGCGGACGTGCAGCTGGTGGGCCAGTCGTTCACGCTCCCCGTGTCGCTGCCCGAGGACGCCGAGCCCGGTGTTCCCGCGCTGCGCGAGGGTTTCGCCGAGGCCTACCGGCGCGCCTACGCGGTCGACCCCGGTCCCGGCGAGCTGGACGTGCGCAGCGTGCGCGTGGTGCTGGCCGCCGCCGCCGAGCTGCCGCGCGCCCCGTGGCGGGCCAGCGGGGACGCGGAGTCGTTGCCGCACACCGTGATCGAGGACGGCGTGGCCGTGCCCGCGCTCGTGCACCGCAGGAACTCGTTGGCAGCCGGGGCCGAACTCGTCGGTCCCGCGGTGGTGTCCGCGCCGGACACCACGATCTTCGTGCCGTCCGGGTGCCGCGCCGTCGTCGACGGGCTGGGCAACCTGCGGATCGCCGTCACCCCCGCCGAGAGGAAGGCCGCCCGTGCGTAGCTCGCCCGTCGTGCTGGAGATCCTGGCGCACCGCTTCTCGGCGATCGTGGAGGAGATGGCGGAGAACATCCGCCGCACCAGCTTCAGCGTCTTCGTCAAGCAGACCGCGGACTTCGGCACCTGCCTGGTCACCCCGGACGGCGAGGTGTTCGCCGCGCCCCGGCGCATCTCCGGCAACCTGATGATCGGCATCCCGGCGCGCGCGGCGCTGGAATCCCTCGCCCCGTACCAACCCGGCGACGTCGGGCTCAGCAACGACCCCGACCGCACCGGCGGGCTCGTCACGCACCTGCCCGACCTGTGGACGTGGGCCCCGCTGCACGTGGACGGCGAGGTCGTCGCGTACGCGGTGAGCTTCGTGCACTCCTCCGACATCGGCGGCACGGTCCCCGGCTCGATCGACTGGGGCCACACCGACCTGCACCAGGAGGGGCTGCTGATCCCGCCGGTGCGGCTGGTGGAGGGCGGGCGGCGCAACCAGGCCGTGTTCGACCTCGTGGCGCGCAACACCCGCGTGCCGGAGCAGAACCTGGGCGACCTGGACGCGCAGGTCGCCGGGCTGCGGACGGCGCAGCGGCGGCTGGACGAGGTCGCGGGCTCGTTCGGCGTGGCGGCGGTGCGGGACGCGATCGCGGACCTGCTCGACACCGCCGAGCAGCGCGCCGGGGACATGATCGAGGAGCTGGCGGACGGGACCTACGCGTTCACCGACTACGTCGAGGGCGTGGAGGGCGAGCGCGGCACGGTGGTGCCGCCGACCCGGCTGAACCTGGAGCTGACCGTGTCCGGGCGCGGGGCGCACCTGTCGTTCGAGGGCACCTCGCCGCAGGTGCTGGAGGCGGTGAACCTGCACACCGGCGGCGAACCGGGCCACTACATGCTCGCCTTCGCGCTGGTGAACTGGTTCTACTCGCGCGACAAGGGCGTGCCCTACAACTCGGGGCTGGTGCGGCCGTTGACCGCCGCGCTGCCGCCGGGGTCGGTGGTGAACCCGTGGCCCGGCGCGCCGTGCGGGGTCAGGGCGGCGGTGTTCTTCCGGATCATGGACTGCGTCGTGGGCTGCCTGGCTCAGGCGCGGCCCGAGGCGGCGTCGGCGACCGGGGCGGGCGGGGTCGCGATCGCGGCGATCTCGCACGTGGACGAGGCGACCGGCAGGCGGCGGGTGTCCGTGGGGCAGCCGCTGACCGGCGGGTCCGGCGGGCGGCCGGGGCAGCCGGGGTTGCACGGCACCAGCTACATGGGCGGGTGGCTGCGGAACGTGCCGAACGAGGTGCTGGAGGCGGACGTCCCGGTGCTGGTGGAGGAGTACCGGTACCGGCGGGCTTCCGGTGGCGCGGGGCGGTTCCCCGGTGGCGACGGGCTCGTGGTGCAGATGCGGTCGCTGCGCGACGACGTGACGTTCGCGGTGCGCGGGCTGGAGCGGTTGGTGCACCAGCCCTGGGGCGTGGGCGGCGGGCAGCCGGGCGCGCGGGGGCGGGCGGTGCTCAACCCCGGCGCCGAGGACGAGCGGGACCTGGGGCGGGTCGGGACGATCACGTTGCGGCGCGGGGACGTGCTGCGCGTCGAGACGCCCGGCGGCGGCGGGCTCGGGTCGGTGGACGCCGATCCGGTCGAGAGCGGAAGCGCCGCGGTGCAAGCGCTTCGCGCGCAGTTCGCGTTCGGCGAGGCCCGCGAGGCGTACGAGGCCCGCTGGCCGCAGGAGTCGCAGCGGCGGCTGGTGGACGTGGTGCTCGGGCAGGTCGCGCCCGCCTCGCAGCCCGCGACCTACCGCGCGCTGTACCTGGAGGCCGACCGCCGGGCCGGGGCGTCCGGGTCGGTGACCGCGCAAGTGCTGGACGACGTGCTCGCCGAGGCGGGCCTGGGAGGTGGGGTGGCGTGAGCGCGCTGCGGTTCGGGTTGATGACCTACGAGGCGGCGCCGATCGGCGAGCTCGTGGCGCGCTGGCGCGGGTTCGAGGCCGACGGCTGGGACGCGCTGTGGGCGGGTGACCACCTGTGGAGCGCGCTCGACGCGGACGGCGCCCCCACCAGGCCCCGGTTCGACCCGTGGGTGCTGGCCGCGTGCGTCGCGACCGCCACCGAGCGGGTGGAGGTCGGCACGCTGGTCAGCGCGATCGGGATGCGCAACCCGACCGTGCTCGCCAAGCAGGCGATCACCCTGGACCACGTGTCGGGCGGCCGGTTCACCACCGGGCTCGGCGCGGGCGGCAACCCCAAGGACGAGGCGGCGGCGGGCATCGCGCCGCTGGCGCCCGACGAGCGGGCCGCGCGGTTCGACGAGTACGCGGCCGTGGTGCGGGCGGTGCTCGACGGCGGCTCGTACGACCTCGTCGGCGAGCACCACAGCGCCAAGGGCGTGTCCGCTCCCCCGCCGGTCGCAGGGCGTCCGCCGCTGCTGATCGCGGCGCACCTGCGGTCGACGATCGCGGTCGCGGCGCGGCACGCGGACGTGTGGCACACCTACGGGTCGCTGTTCAGCCAGCTCGCGCGCGGGCAGCAGCTCACCGCCGACGAGAGCCTCGCGGTGACGGCGCGGCGGGCTCGGGCGCTGGACGAGGAGTGCGAGCGGGTCGGGCGCGATCCGGGGACCGTGCGGCGCGGGTTCATGCTGGGGTTCACGCAGGACAAGCCGTGGATTTCGGTTCAGGCGTTCCGGGACGCCATCGGCCGGTACGCGGAGGTGGGCATCACCGAGTTCGCGTTCCCGTTCCCGCTGCAGGGGCCGCACGACCTGGACGTGTTCCACGAGGTGGTCGCGGACGTGCTGCCCGCGCTGCGGGCCGGGGAGCGGCCGTGAGCGTCGAACCCGTTGCCGTGGAAGGCTTCTCGGGCTCGTTGACCGCCGGGGTCGCGCTGGAGGACGGGGCGGACGTCCTGCTGGACGAGCTGGTCGCGCTGCGGCGCGAGCTGCACGCCGTGCCGGAGGTCGGGCTGGACCTGCCCGTCACCACCGGGATCGTGCTGGGCGCGCTGGAGGGTCTCGACCTGGAGGTCACCACCGGGACCGGGTCGAGCTGGGTCGCGGCCGTGCTGCGCGGGGCGCACCCCGGTCCGGTGGTGGCGCTGCGCGCGGACACCGACGCGCTGCCGATCACCGAGGACACCGGGCTGGGGTTCGCCTCCGCCAACGGGTCGATGCACGCGTGCGGGCACGACCTGCACACCGCCGCGCTGGTCGGGGCGGCACGGTTGCTGCACGCCGGGCGGGAGTCGTTGCACGGCAGCGTTCTGCTGCTGTTCCAGCCCGGCGAGGAGGGGCACGGCGGGGCGCGGGCGATGCTCGCCGAGGGCGCGCTGGAGGTCGCCGGGCCGGTGTCGGCGGCGTACGCGCTGCACGTGATCGCGGACCTGCCGCACGGCGTGGTCCTGACCAGGCCGGGGCCGATCATGGCCGCGTACACCGTGCTGGAGGTGACCGTCACCGGGCGCGGCGGGCACGGCGGGCGCCCGCACGAGGGGCTGGACTCGATCCCGGTGGCCGCGCAGGTCGTGTCGGCGCTGCACACGCACGTGGACCGGGCGTTCGACGCGTTCGACCCGGTGGTGCTGACCGTCGGCGAGTTCCACGCGGGCAGCGCGCCGAACGTGGTCGCCGAGCGGGCGGTGCTGCGGGCCGGGGTGCGCACGTTCTCCGAGGCCACGACCGCGCGCGTCGCGCTGGAGCTGCCGCGCGTGGCCGAGCGGGTCGCGGCGGCGTTCGGGGCGACGGCGGAGGTGGTCGTGCGCGAGGTCATGGCGCCGACCGTCAACGACCCCGCGTCGGCCCGGGTGCTGGCCGCGACGGCGACCGCGCTGTTCGGGCCGGGGCGGTACGCCGAGCTGGCGAACCCGCGCACCGGGTCGGAGGACTTCTCCGAGGTGCTGCGGCGGGTTCCGGGCGCGTACGGGTACCTGGGGGCGGCGGCGCCGGGCGCGGTCGGCCCGGACCGCAAGCCCGCGGGCAACCACTCGCCGCGGGCGTTCTTCGACGACTCGCTGCTGGGGGACGCGGCGCGGTTGCTCGCCGGGCTGGCCAGGCACCACCTGGCGCCCGGAGGGACGGCGGCCGGGAGCGCAGCCGGTCGCCCGGTGTCCGACACATCCGCAGACCCGGCCCACGCGCCCGATGCGGCCACGTGGCCCGCCCATGCGCTCGACGACCCGCCCGACGCAGCAGTCCGACCCGTGACCAGCGCGGTAGAGCCCGGTGACGCGCCCGATGCCGCAGACCGCCCCGTGACCGGCGCGGTGCTCGAAGCGCCCGACGCCGTCCCGGCCGCCCCCGCCCCGCAGCACCCCGCGCCCGACCGCTCCCCCGGAGGACAGCCGTGACGACCCCGCAGACCACTCCCCGCCGAGGCGCGGACGCGCTCGTGGAGACCCTGATCGCCCACGGGGTCACCACCCTGTTCGGCGTTCCCGGCGACACCGGCGTCGTGCTGTACGACGCGCTGTTCCACCGCACCGACGAGATCGAGCACGTCCTGGCCCGCGACGAGCGGCACGCGGCGGCGATGGCCGACGGGTACGCGCGGGTCACCAACCGGGTCGGCGTGGTCGAGGTGTCCAGCGGCGGCGGGACCACCTACGTGGTCGGCGGGCTCGGCGAGGCGTTCGCGTCCGGCATCCCGGTGCTGCTGATCACCTCCGACATCCACGCGTCCAGCCGGGGCACCGGGGCGCTGACCGAGATCGACCAGGTCGCGCTGTTCACCGCCGTCACCAAGTGGCGCACCGTCGTGGAGAGCGCGGACGAGGTGCCGGGCGCGGTCGCCGAGGCGCTGCGGGTCGCGGTGAGCGGGCGGCCCGCGCCGGTCGCGGTGATCGTGCCGGAGAACGTGCTGGAGGAGCTGACGTCCGCTCCGGTCCCGGTCACGACGGCGGTGGTCCCGGCGGGGCGTCCGCTCGCCGACGCGGGCGCGGTGGCCGAGGCGGTCCGGTTGCTGGCGGGCGCCGAGCGGCCGGTGGTGGTCGCCGGGGGCGGCGTGCACCTGTCCGGCGCGCACGCCGGGGTCGCCGAGCTGGCGGCGCGGCTCGGCGCGGGGGTGGCGGGCACGATCCACGGGCGTGGCGCGGTCGCCACCGACGACCCGTGGTGGCTGGGCCTGGTCGGCAACAACTCCGGGCAGCCGGGGACGAACGCGCACGTCGCGGCGGCGGACGTGGTGCTGCTGGTCGGCACGCGCGGCAACGCCACCGACACCAACTCGTGGACCGCCCCGGCGCGCACCGGTCAGGCCGTGGTGCAGATCGACGTCGACGCGGCGCGGGCCGGGCGGAACTTCCCCGGTTCCACGGCGCTCGTCGGCGACTGCCGCGCGGTGCTCGGTCAGCTCCTGGACGCGCTGGAGCCCACGCCCGAGGCGGTGCTGCGCGAGCGGGCCGAGGCCGTCGCGGAGGCGCGCGGGAACGCCACGCCGCGCACCGAGGGCGGTGAGCACGCGCCGGGCGTGCTGTACCCGAGGGCGGTCGTGGAGCTGCTGCACGAGCTGCTCGGCGAGGACGTCGTGGTCGTGGCCGACCCCGGCACGCCCACGCCGAACACCGCCGCGTTCTGGCCGCAGGCGCGGGCGGGCCGCAAGGTGGTCATCCCGCGCGGGCACGGGCCGATGGGCTACGCGATCCCGGCTGCGATCGGGGTCGCCAAGGCCCTGCCGGGCACGCGGGTGGTGAGCGTGACGGCGGACGGGAGCTTCGCGATGGCGTGCGGCGAGCTGGAGACGGCGGCCAGGTTCAGCCTACCCGTCCTGTTCGTCCAGTTCACGAACCACAGCATGGGCTGGATCAAGATGCTCCAGCACCTGTACACCGAGGGCCGCTACTTCGGCGTCGACCCCGGCCCGGTGGACGCGGCGCTGGTCGCGCGGGCGAACGGGGTCGAGGGCACGGCCGTGACGTCGCTGGAGGAGCTGCGGGCCGCCGTGGTCGACTTCGTGGAGGACCCACGACCGAGGTACCTCGACGTGGTGGTGCCGCACATGATCGACTACAGCCCGCCGGTGCCCGCCTGGGACCGGGGTCTGGCCGGGGACACCACCCGGCCGGTCTACTGACGCCGAGGTGACCATGACCGGACCCACGCCGACCCCTCGGCTGCCGCTGCGCTCGGAGGAGGTCTACCGGACGCTGCGCGAGGAGATCGACGACGGCCTGGTGACGCCCGGCGCGCCGCTGGTGGAGGACGAGATCGCGCAGCGGCTCGGCGTCTCGCGCACCCCGGTGCGCGAGAGCATCCAGCGGCTGGCCGCCGACGGGCTGGTGGTCTCGCGCAGGCGGCGGTGGGTGGTGCGCTCCTTCACGCCGGAGGAGGTCACCGACATCTACGAGGTGCGGGCGGCGCTGGAGTCGCACGCGGCGCGCCTGGCCGCGCTGCGGGCGACCCCGGAGCAGCTGGCGGCGATCGAGGCCCAGCGACCGCTGATGACCGGCGAGAGCCGGGAGGTGCTGGTGGAGCGCAGCCGGGCGAACGACGAGTTCCACGACCTGGTCACCGGGGCGTCGGGCAACGAGCGGCTGCTGCGCACCATCCGCGACCACCGGCTGTTCCACTTCAACCGGCGGTTGGCGGTGATGTACGAGGAGGAGCACCTGCGGACCTCGTCGCGGCAGCACGGGCAGCTGGTGGACGCGCTGGTGGCGCGGGACGCGGAGGCGGCGGCCGAGGTGGCGCGGGTGCACGTGGAGTACTCGCTGGGGATCGTGCTGGAGAAGCTGTTCTGACGGGTCGGGCCCGCGTGGAACCGGCGGGCCGGGGGTGTTGCGGCGGCGGCCGGTGATGCTGTGGACTGGGCCGCGGCGCGGTGGTCCGGTTGGCGCGTGCGGCGAGCGCCTGGGTGCTGCCGAGAAGTGGTTCCCGCACGCTTCGCGTGCGGGGGACGTGGAATACTCGCGGCCCGTCGTGCCGGAGGAAGCTGGTTGACCGTGGGTGGTGTGGTGTGAAGGTCGAGATCGTCGAAGTCGCCGACCCCGGCTCCGGGCAGGTGGTGTTCCGCCTCGCGGGGGCTCGGGACGCCGCGTCCGGCTACTGGTCGTCCGGCGAGGACGCGCAGGTGGGCGAGTGCGCGGTCGAGCTGGACGTGCCCGGCGAGGTGACCGCGTGGTCGGTCGTCGCGCCGCCGGAACCGCCGGAGTCGGCCGTGGTCGACGTGGACGGCGGGGTCGCGATCACCGCCGAGGTGCTGCCCCGCGAGGACGCCGACGGGGCGTTCGCCCTGCGCGTGGGCGTGGGCGTGGTGCTGGTGGAGCTGTCCGGCGACGTGTCGGCGGTCGCGCCGGGCACGTGGGTGTCGCTGTCGGTGCCGAAGGTCGTGCTGTACCCCTTCAGCGCCTGACGTCCCGGCGTCCGCCGGTCCGGCCACCGCTGGAGGACACCCCCGAGAACCACCGGACTGGGTACAGTGCGGAGGCGATCAACGACGGGGAGTGATCCATCATGCGTGAGCCACCCTCGGTCCGCAGGCACTCCGACCCGCTCGGGCGGTACGCGGAGAGCGTCGAGATCAGCGGCGCCTCGCGGGTGCTGTTCATCAGCGGGCAGGTCCCCACGGACGTCGACGGGACCGTGCCCGCCGGGTTCGCCGAGCAGTGCCGCAACGCCTGGCAGCGGGTGCTGGCCGTGCTGGAGCAGCACGACATGCGGCCCGAGCACCTGGCCAAGGTGACCACGTTCCTGCGCGACCGGGGCGACCGGGAGCTCAGCGGCGAGGTGCGCGGGCAGGTGCTCGGCGAGCACCTGCCCGCGCTGACCGTGGTCGTGGCCGAGCTCTACGAGCCGGACTGGTTGGTGGAGATCGAGGCCATCGCGCTGGCCTGACCCCGCGCCGCCTTGCCGACCAGGCCGAACTCGACCGCGACCGCGGCGGCCTCGCCCCTGGTGCCGACCCCGAGCTTCTCGAAGATCCGCACCAGGTGGAACTTGATCGTCGCGGGGCTGAGCTGGATCTCGCGGGCGATCTCCCGGTTGCGCAGGCCGCGCGCCACCCGGCTGAGCACGTCCAGCTCGCGTGCGCTCAGCCCGAAGTCCGGCACCTCCTCCGGCGCCGCCAGCGCGCGCCGCAGCGGCAGCACCAGGGTCGCGGTGGCGCCGAGCCGGTGGTCGACCTCGACCGAGATCGTGCCGCCGACCGGCGCGATCCTGGTCGCGAGCGCGCGCACCCCGGCGGGGTCGAACCCGCTGGTCGCGTTGTCGCGCACGCGCAGCACCAGCTCCTCGCCGACCTGCCAGCCCACGCGCAGCGAGGTGACCGCGTCCCGGTCCAGCGCGAGCAGCACGACCTCGGTGCTGACGGCGGCGGCGAGCCCGGCCAGCTCCAGCGGTACGTCACCGCCGTCACCCGGCTCGTCCACCTCCAGGCGCACCCCGGCCCGCCGCACCACCGGTTCCAGGTCCTTGACCAGCGCGGCGAACGCCTCGCCGACCGGTTCGCCGGACAACCCGCGCCGCACCTGCTCCTCGGCCCGCAGGTCGAGCAGCGCGCCCATCGCGAGGCCGGTCGCCTCGGAGCGGGCCTGCCGGTCGTCGTAGCGGGACGAGCGCAGCGCCACGAGCATGGCTTTGACCAGCGCGGACTGCCGCTGCACCAGCTCGGCGGCGACCTGCGCGCCCGCAGCGGCGGCGAGCTTGGCCGAGTAGGGCTCGTCGTCCGAGGCGCCTGGGGCGTTCGGAGTGCCCAGGACGTCTCGAGTCCCCAGGGCGTTCGGAGTCCCCAGGGCGTTCCGAGTGCCCAGGGTGTTCGGAGTACCCGAGGCGTTCGGAGTACCCAAGGCGTTCGGAATCTCCGTGGGCATGGGCATGGGCGCGGCGCGACCGGCGCGACGGGTGGCCGCGCGGTGAGTCGCGAGGAGCCGCCACAGCGCGCTGACGACCTGGAGGGCTGCGAGTTCCTCGTTCTCGTCCAAGACTACCTCCGGGTCGTGCACGAGCACGAGCACCGAGGCGGTCCCCCGTTTGGGTTCAGCTCGCAGCACGCTCACCCGGTACGGCCGCCCGCCCGCGGTGGTCCCGCCGCGCCACAGCGGTTCGGCGCTCGCGGACTCGAGGAGGTCGGCCAGCACGACGGGGGTGAACGCGGCCTTGGTCTCGGGATCGCCGACCACCCGGATGGGCGGGAGGGAGGCGCTCAGCTCGACCAGCGCCCGGTGCGGGACCAGCCCGGCTATCGCGGTCGAGCAGGCCTCCAGGTGCCGCCCCTCGGGGGCGTCCAGCAGGTCCACGGCTCTGAAGAACAGCTCGACCGGTTCCACAGCTCGGAATGTAGCGCCGGGTCGGAACCACCCGGAACCGGCACCGGGGCGGCAAGAGCGGGTGTTCCCGCAGTTCACAGCCGCGCGGATCGGAGTGAGGGCGGGAGCGCGGCCGTGGACCGGCGGTCCGGTCGGCGGGCGAGAAGAGTTACCCAGAACACATCCGGGACCGCCGCAGGGGCGGTCGCCGCCCCGAGGGCGGGCGGGGCCGCGCTCAGGTCCCCGGTCGCTCCAGGTCCGCCAGGTACGCGCGGTTGATCAGCACCAGCTCGTCCAGCGCGGACCGCGCCGCCACGAGCCCGTCGATGGCCGCCGTGAGCCGGGCGTGCTCGCGGGTCATCGTGGCCAGGGAGCGCCGGGCCACCCGCGCGCCGGGGTTGGCCGCCATGCAGGGGATCAGCTCGCCGATGGACCCGCTGGACAGGCCCGCCGCGAGGAACGCCCGGATCAGGCCGACCCGGTGGACGTGCTCCTCGTCGTAGTGGCGCTGGCCGCTGGACGAGCGCTCGCTGACCAGCAGCCCCTGCTCCTCGTAGTAGCGCAACGACCTGCGGCTGGCGCCGGTCCGCGCGGACAGCTCACCGATGCGCACCCGCCGACCTCCGCCACCGACCGCCGCTGTGGGCCGGGTCACCCCGGCTTGCCCTTCACACGCGTGTGAGCGCTTAGCGTAGCCGACGTCGGGAACGCCCCGGCACCGCGACCGGAAACCGTTGTCGCACAACACAAAGCGGAGGAACCGTGCTCAAGTTCGTCTACCTGGTCAACCGCGTCGAGGGCATGTCGGCGGAGGAGTTCGTCAGGTACCACCGGGAGCGGCACGCGCCGCTGTTCGCCTCGATCCCCGAGGCGCGCGAACTGGTCCGCAAGTACGCGATCTCGCACCCGGTCCCGGCCCCCGACCACCCGGCCCCGGCCTACGACTCGGTGACCGAGATCTGGTTCGACGACTGGGCCGACCACGACGCGTTCTTCACGTCGGAGAACTACCTGGAGCGGGTCCACCCCGACGAGGCCGTGTTCATCGACCTGGCCACGCTCGGGGTGGTGGTCACCGAGGAGCGGGTCGTCCTGTGAGCCGGATGCCGGGCTGAGCGCTCCCCCGCGCCACCGCCGGGACAGGGGTTGACCATGCCCTTGGGGCATGGTTTCCCCTGGTGGCACAACCACTTTCGGGAGTAGGGGGAAGTGTGCGAAAACGACTCGTGCTCGCGGTCGGCCTGGCCCTGGTGGCCGGGGCGACCCCCGCGGTCGCCGAGGACGCGCAGGGCGGCGTCCCCGCGCGCTACACCGCGCAGCGGCTGGACTGGCGCCTGTGCGCGCCGGAGGAGCTGACCACCCAGCCGCCGAACGGCTTGCAGGGCTTGGAGTGCGCGACGTTCCAGACGCCGCGCGACTGGGACCGGCCGCACGAGGGGCGTGACCTCACCATCGCGGTGAGCAGGCTGAAGGCCACGCACGGCGCCACCGCGTCGCTGCTGACCAACCCCGGCGGCCCCGGCGGGGACGGCAGGTACTTCCCGGCCGCGCCGAACTTCACCGAGCAGACCCGGTTGCGCGAGCACCAGGAGATCATCGGCGTCGACGTCCGGGGCACCGGCAAGAGCACCAACGTGACCTGCGACGGCGCGTGGAGCACGCTCGACGACCTGGACGCGCGCGACCGCAGCCCGGAGAACCTCAACCACACCTTGGACCTGGCCGAGCGGGCGGCGGACACCTGCCAGGCCGCGTACGGCGACCTCGGTCCGGTCATCAACACCCACCAGACGATCCACGACTACGACCTGCTGCGCGCGCTGCTCGGCCGCGAGCGGGTCAACTGGGTCGGCTACTCGGGCGGCACCTGGCTGGGCGCGCACTACGCCCAGCGGTTCCCGCAGCGCACCGGGCGGTTCGTGCTCGACTCGAACACCGAGTTCACCACCACCTGGCAGAAGTCGTTCGACTGGCAGGCCACGGGGTTCGAGCGCAGCTGGCGCGAGCACTTCCTGCCGTGGGCGGCGAAGCACGACGACGTCTACCACCTGGGCGCGGACGCCGAGTCGGTGCGGCGGGTCTACGAGGACGTGCGGGCCGCGCTGGTGCGCCGGCCGGTGGAGCTGCCCTCGCAGGAGGGCCCGTTCCGGGTCACCGCGCCCGTGCTCGACGGCGTGGTCACGCAGAGCCTGTACAGCAAGGTGCTCTTCGAGGGCCTGGCCACGTTCCTGGCCACGCTCAAGGGGATCACCGAGCAGGGCGTCGCGCCGCAGGAGGACGTCGCGGCGGCGGTGGCCGCGGCGGAGCTGGCGGCGGACGAGCCCGACGCGATGCGGGCCACGTTCTGGGCCACGCTGTGCGGCGAGGGCGAGTGGACCGGCGACCGCAGGACCGCTATCCGCGACTCGAACCGGGCGCACGAGCGCGGCCTGACGCTGGTCGGCAGCGGGTGGCCGCTGGTGCAGCTGTGCATGTTCTGGGACAGGGAGCCGCGCGCGCTGCCGAAGCTCGACGGGCGCGGGGTGCCGCCGGTGCTGATGCTGCACTCGGAGCTGGACGGCGCGACGCCGATCGAGGGGGCGCGACGCGCGCACGCGGCGTTCAAGGGCTCGCGGCTGATCACCGTCACCGGCGACGGCGACCACGGCCTGTACGGCATGGGGAACCCCGCGGTGGACGAGATCACCAACGCCTACCTGATCGACGGGGTCGTGCCCGCGGACCGGGAGGTGGCGGGGATGCCGCTGCCGGACCCGTCCGCGTGAGCTGACCGGGCGGGGAGGGGCGTGCCGGGGCGCGCCCCTCCCCCGTGTCCTCTAGCGCTGGTAGACCTTCACCTCCGTCAGCGCGGTCTTGAAGCCCGACGCGTGGGTGAAGCGCACGCGCAGGCGTTGGGTGTTGACGCTGCCGAACGTCGCCTTGTTGTAGTTGGCGCGCGGGGTCGACGGTGTGGCGCTCTGGTTCGGGACGGCCACCCAGGCGCTCCCGTTGTAGTACTCCACCGCGTAGGAGGCCGGGGCCCGGTAGCGGTTGGCGGCGCGGTCGTCGCGGAAGTGCAGGCGCACCTCGTTGACCGCCCTGGACTGGCCGAGGTTCAGCTCGTACCAGTCGCTCGCGTTCGGCGAGCCCGCCGTGCCCCACAGGGGTTCGTTGGTGGGCAGGCCGTCGATCGCGGCGGCGAGCGAGGTGCCGGACGCGGTGTGGGAGGCGGACGGGGTGGCGGACTGGGCCAGGTTCGGGGTGGTCGAGGTCAGGTCCACGCCCGCCTTGGCCAGCATGTCGACCATGCGCGCGCTGGTCTGCTGGACCTCCTGCGGGGCGCGGAAACCGCTGAACGGGGCGCTGTGGTTGGTGGTTCCGCCCGCGGGCAGGCTCACGCTCCCGGTGGCCGGGTCGTAGACCAGCCTGGTGAGGCGGTCGACCGTGGCGACCCTGGTGCCGTTGAGGAACACCGAGTAGCCCTGCGGGACGCCGTTGTAGCGGGTCACGCCGTCGGCCGGGTCGTCCCACACCACGCTCAGGTCCGCGCCGTGGTAGCGCAGGTTGTTGACCGCGAAGTGCGACCAGCCGATGTTGATCGGCCACAGCTCGACCTTGTTGTCCGAGCGCGGTCGCAGGCCCGCCACGTCCTCGACGACGGTCCAGTTGGAGCTGCCGAGGATGTTGTGGTGGATCCAGGACCGGTAGTCGATGGTCTTGGCGTTCGGGTTCCAGTTGGCCCAGAACTCGTTGGCGTCGGGCCACTGCGTGTTGCCGCCGGTGAACTGCGCCCAGGCGTTCCAGTAGAGCAGCTTCTTGTAGTCCTCGGCGCCCATCCACTGGTTCGGGTAGTTGCGCAGCACCGAGGAGTAGAGGCGGAACTGGACGGTGGAGTTGATGGTGGAGAAGTTGTTGCTGCCGGGGAACCCGGCCTGGGCCGCCGCCGCCTTGTCGCGCTGGTTCGCGGTGTAGAAGGGGAACACCGGGTACTCGGCCGGGTCGGCGAACAGCCGCAGCGCCTCGCGGTGGTCGGCGGTGTTGGGCACCAGGCCGACCGAGAACGGGTAGTAGTTGTTGATCTCCTTCCACGGCACGTGCGCGTTGGTCGCCACGTGCTTGTGCTCCAGCAGCTTGCGGCCGGGGTTCCACAGGGTCGACATGACGCCGTTGCGGACGCGGTCGGCCAGCGCCTGCATCTCGGTGGCCTTGGCGGTGTTGCCGAGCATCGCGTACGCCTGCTGGGCGGCCATCGCGCCGCTCCACACGTACGCGGTCTCGGCCCGGTCCATCCGGCCCTCGCGCCAGTGGAACGACACCGCGTCCGCGTCGTTGCCGGTCAGCGCGCCCCAGTCGTACTCGATGACGCCGTTGTTGTTGGTGTCGTAGAAGGAGAGCTGCCCCTTGGCGTCGCCCTCGGCGTAGCGGGCCAGGTTCCCGATGATCGCGGGCTGGCCGCCGTGCACCTGGTAGCTGCGCCAGGCGGCCTCGGAGATGTACTGGGTGTAGGAGTTCGACCAGTTCTCGGGGTCACCGGGGTTGTCCATGAACCGGGCGTTCTTGCCGGTCTGCCCGGCCGAGAGCCAGGGGCCGTAGGAGTACTCGGCGTTGCGCAGGTACTTCAGGTCGTCGATGTGCATCGGCTGGGTGAGCACGATGGCGTTGTTGTAGCCGGTGACGCCCTCGATGGACACCGGGAACTGGTAGTCCTGGCCGGGGATGTCGACGTCCAGGTGGTTGAAGCGCATCAGCCACCAGCGGTAGTAGACGCTCTTCTTGATGGCCGGGTCGGGGACGTCGATGTAGGGCACGTTGTCGGCCCACCACTTGTTGTAGGCGCGCACGTGCGTGCCGAACGCGGCGTCCGGGCTGTAGCCCCGGTAGGCGTTGTACTCGGTCAGCGACTCGGGGATCTCGTCGGTGACGAAGCCGAGCACGACCTTGGTGGTGACCGACTGGCCGGCGTTCAGCGTGATGTCGCGGGCCAGGGTCCCGGCCGCGGCGGTGAAGCCGTCGCCGGACAGGCGCGGGCGGATCGTGGTGAGGTTGTTCTTCACCTGCCGCGAACCGGTCAGCTCGGACCCGCTGACCGCGGTGGCGTAGGGGGAGCTGGCGCGCACGGCTGCCGTGGTGGTGGCGGAGCCGGTGTTGGTCAGGGTCAGGTTGGTGACCAGGACGTTGTTGTGGGTGATGAACTTGGTGACCTGGGCGCGCAGCGAACCGCCGGTGTAGACGCCCTTCCAGTGGCTGGGGGCCTGCCAGCGGGACGCGGGCTGCTCGGTCAGGGTGGCGCCGCCGACCGTGACGGCGTAGGCGTTCTGGCTGCTGATGTTGTCCCAGTAGGCGGCGGTGCCGCCGAAGCCGATCACCGCCGGGTTGTGGGTGTACAGGAACGCGCCACGTCCGCGCGTCATGAGCAGCGGACCGGTCGGGTCGTTGCCGGGGCGGGCGAGCAGGCGGTCCATCCAGAAGTCGGTGCCGCCGCTCTCCGCGTCGTAGATGGCCTTCATGGTGTCGCCGGTGCTGTAGCCCACGGGTGGGGCGGGCACGCCGGGACCGGTGAAGGTCGGGTAGCCGATGGTCTGCGCGGCGGACGCGGCGCCCATCGCGACCGGGGTCAGCAGGGACAGCAGCACGGCCGCCGTGGTCGCGGTGGCGCGCAGTCGGGGTCGCCTTCTCATCGGGTGCTCCCCTGCTGGATCTGGTTGTCCTGGAAGGGATCGCCGCCGGAGAGGACCTTGGCGAGGCTGTTGTTCGGGGGCGGGCCGGTGCTGGTCTGCACCACGCGCTGGATCGTGCCGTCGGCGTTGAAGTTCACCAGGTCCACGGCCACCGAGCGGCGGAAGTTGCCGCCGCCGGGCGCGTTCGCGTTGTGGTAGACGATGTACCACTGGTTCTTGAACTGGACGATGCCCGCGTGGTTCGTCGTCGAGGAGACCTGGCCCAGCAGCACGCCCCGGTGCGTCCACGGGCCGGTGGGGCTGGTCGCGGTGGCGTAGCGCTGGCAGGCGTAGCTGGAGGAGGTCACGCAGCCGTTGGTGTCGTTGGCGGCGTACACCATGTAGTACAGGTTGTTGCGCTTGAACATCCAGGGCGCTTCCCAGAAGTTCGCCAGCCCGACCGGGGTGGTGACGGGGCCGTCGAGCTCGATCATGTTGGACTTGAGCTTGGCCATCCTGGGCGCCCAGTAGCTGCCCCAGTACAGGTAGGCCTGGCCGTTGTCGTCGGTGAACACGGTCGGGTCGATGTTCAGGCCCGAGGAGTTCGGGGTGCTGTCGCTGACCAGCGGTCCGCCCTTGGCGTCGCGGAACGGGCCGAGCGGGCTGTCGCCGACCGCGACGCCGATGTCCATCCAGCCCGCGCCGCGGCCGTTGACCGAGGTGTACCAGTAGTACTTGCCGTTGCGCGGTTCCACCTCGCTGGCCCACGCGTCGGCGCCCGCCCACGGGAACGTGGCGATGGTCGCCTTGGCCCCGTGGTCGGTCCAGTTCGCGGCGTCGGTGGAGGAGAGCACCCGCCACTCGCGCATCAGGAAATTGCTGGAACCCGCGGGCGCCTCGTCGCGGCCCGCGTAGACGTACATGGTGTTGCCGACGACGAGCGGTGCGGGGTCGGCGGTGTAGTGGCCGGTGACGATCGGGTTCGCCGCGAGCGCGGGCGGGGCCAGGGCGGTGACGAGCGCCAGTGCGGCGCCGAGCCCGAGCACCCGGCTTCGGGTGCGCATGGTGTGCTCC
This sequence comes from Actinosynnema mirum DSM 43827, assembly GCF_000023245.1. Lineage (GTDB taxonomy): Bacteria > Actinomycetota > Actinomycetes > Mycobacteriales > Pseudonocardiaceae > Actinosynnema > Actinosynnema mirum. Next base: position 3,266,591 of record NC_013093.1, on the reverse strand, counting down.
TCTTCGTTGAGGTGGCGGGGTTTCGCGGGAGGGTGTCGCGGGAGGTCAGACGCGCCAGTAGACGGTGTAGCGCTGGCGGTGGGTGCGGTAGAACGGGAGGAGGGTGACCCGGCCGGTGGAGGCGGTGGCCGTGTACTCCAGCGGCGTGCCGGTGGGAGCGAGCGTGCCGGGCTGGAGGGTGGGCAGCGCGGTGAGGTTGGTGGTGCCGTAGCCGCCGGCGAGGACGATCGGGCCGTGCTTGACGACCTGCGCGGCCGGGTCGTCGGGGGCGCTCTCACGGGTCAGCGCCATCGGCAGGGTCAGCTCGACGGTGTCGCCGGAGGCCCAGGTGCGGTCGATCCTGGCGTAACCGCCGGGGGTCGCGGCGACGGGCGCGCCGTTGAGGCGCAGCCGCGCGCCGGTGGCCCAGGCGGGCACGCGCAGCCGCAGGTCGACGCGGCCGGAACCGGTGATCGTGAGCTTCGTGCTCGCGGTGTCCGGGAAGCCCGTGTCCTGGCGGACGGTGATGCCGCGCCCCGGCCAGGTCAGGGTGGACGGGATGAACAGGTTCACCCACAGCGTCTCGCCGCCGTGGAAGTAGATGCTGTCGCGGTGCTTGGTGTTGGTCTCCATCCCGGTGCCGTGGCAGCAGGTGAAGTCCTGGTAGTCGTTGCTGAACGTGCGCTGGCCGCCCGCGCGCAGCGGCACGTAGTAGCTGTGGTGGCCGTGCGCCGAGTCGGGGTTCTGCGCCCCGAGGAGGTGGTTGTAGAGGGCCTTCTCGTGGAAGTCGAACAGCTCGGGGCGGCCGGGCTCGGTGCGGAACAGCTGCCTGGTCAGCTTGAGCATGTTGTGCGTGTTGCAGCACTCGCAGGTGCTGTCGGACAGCTCGGAGGCGATCCGGCCGGGGTTCTTGAAGTACTCGCCGTTGGAGTTGCCGCCGATGGCGTAGGTGTGCGCGCCGACGACGAAGTTCCAGAAGTTGCGGGCGATGTCGCGGTAGCGGGTCTCGCCGGTGGCGTGGTACTCGCGGATCGCGCCCAGCGCCTTGGGGATCTGGGTGTTGGCGTGGAACCCGGACAGGGCGTCGCGGCCCGCGGCCAGCGGGTCGAAGACCTGGGCGTGGTCGAAGTAGCGGGCGGCGGTGAGGTGCAGCGGGTCGCCGGTGAGCTGGTAGAGGTTGGCCAGCACCTCGTTCATGCCGCCGAACTCGGTGCCCAGCATGGCCTGCCGCTGCGCCTGGGTGAGCCTGCCGTTGCGCCAGGCGACCCAGGCGGCCTTGCGGGTCAGCACGGTCAGCGCCTGCGCGCTGCCGGTGAGCTGGTGCGCGTCCAGCAGCCCGGCCAGGATCTTGTGCAGGGTGTAGTAGGGGGCCCAGACCTGCTGGCGGGCCTCGACCCGGTCGATGAAGCTCTCCGGGAACGCCGACAGGTAGCCGGTGTTGAACCCGGCCGCGGCGGCCCGGTCCTGGCAGGCGGCCAGACCTGCGACCAGGTAGTCGGACTTCGTCTTGAACGCGGTGTCGCCGGTGCTCGTGTGGGCCTGGGCCAGCGCGGAGAGCACGTGCCCGGTGGAGTGGCCGCGCAGCTCGGTGGTCGGGGACTCCCAGCCGCCGCACGGGGTCGCGCCGGAGGCGAGGCCGACGTTGCGGCGGAAGGTGTGCAGGAGCCGGTCGGGGTCGAGGAACTTCAGGTAGGCGTGGGTGCGGGACTCGTTGCGCTGGAACGGTCCGGCGAGCAGGGCGACGGCGGACAGCGGGAACGGGTCGGCCGAGACGCCGACGTCGGCGCGCGCGGCGGCGGTCCCCGGTGCGGCGTGGGCGGTTCCGGTCAGGCCGGGCGCGCCCGCGACGGCGGCGACGGCGGCGGTCGCGCGCAGGACCGCGCGCCGGGACGGTTGCTGGGGCAGGGACATCTCGCGTCACCTCTCGTGTGACGGGTGGTGCGGGCGTCCCCGTGCGCGAGCGCGCGGGGACGCCCGCCGTGGTGGGACCGCGGCGGTGGTCCTCCTTGCCTGCGGTGCGACCGCGCTCAGGCGGTCACGACGTCCTGGGGGCGCTGCGGATCAGCGGCCGTAGCGGCTCTTGAGGTGCCGCCACCAGTCGCGCAGCATCCAGGCGTCGAACTCGGTGATGCCGGACGCGGAACCGGCCTTCATGAGGAATCCCCCGACACCGCTGGGCGTCCAGTCGTAGAAGTCGTCCAACCCGAAGGTGTGGCCGATCTCGTGCAGGAGGATCGTCATGTCGTTGGCGCCCAGGCTGTTGACGAAGTACTCGCTGCCCATGCGCTGGCCCCAGTCACCGCCCGCGCCGCCGCCGAACCCGGAGGTCAGCCACAGCGACTGGTCGTAGTGCCTGGCCACCCCGCCGGGGCAGTTGCGGTACTGGCCGTCGCGGACGAAGAACCGGCCGCACGGCTCCGCGCACTGCGGCGCGTTCTCCCTGATGTTGTTGACGTAGATGTCGACGGAGTTGTCGTTCCACTGCAGGGTGTTGCGGTCGCGCACCGCCCAGCCGACGACCTTCACCGGGACCTCGGCGTAGGGCCAGTTGTTGTGCCCGACCATGAGGTCCATCCACTTGCGGTACTGCTGGATCAGCTTGGTGTGGATGCTGTCGCGCAACGAGGCCGACACCGGGGCCGAGGAGTCCCAGCGGACGCAGAAGTTCAGGTAGCCGCCGTTGGCGAACACCTGGTCCCAGCCGTAGTTGCGGAACCCGTACAGGTCGCCGTAGGTGCTCTCCTGGTGCGACCACACCTGGTTCAGCGGGGTGACCAGGTTCGACGGCGGGCTCCAGGTGGCCGGGTTGGCCGCCGCGGAGACGCCGCCTGCGCCGGGCGCCTCGGCGGCCGAGGCGGTCAGCGGGCTCACCACCCCTGTCGCCGTGACCACCCCGAGCGCCACCGCCAGGAGGGCTCTCTTCCAGGACCGCGTCATTGCGATCATTCCCTTCGTCTTCGGTGGCGGCGGATTCGCGGCGGCGGAAGCTCGTGGCGGGTCAGCCCTTCAGGGCGCCCGAGGTGAAGCCGCGCACGTAGCTGCGCTGCAGGAACGCGAACAGCAGCAGGCACGGCACGGCCATGACCACCACCCCGGCCTCCAGGGCGGCGTAGTCGACGGCGCCGTGGCTGGCGGTGCGCAGGTTGACCACGGCGAGGGTGGTGGTGAACTTGTCGGTGGAGTTGAGCAGGATCAGCGGCGCGAAGAACTCGCTCCACGAGGCCAGGAACGCGAACAGGCCCACGGTGACCAGGCCCGGTCGCACGGCGGGCAGCATGATCCGCAGCAGCGCGCCGAACGAGGTGCAGCCGTCCACGCGCGCGGACTCCTCCAGCTCGACCGGGACGGCCGCGAACGAGTTGCGCATCATGAACACCGAGAACGGCAGCTGGAACGTGGTCAGCACCAGGCTCAGCCCGAGCAGCGAGTCCTCCAGGCCCAGCCAGCCCAGCAGCACGTACAGCGCGATGAGGATGGTCGCGTACGGCACCATCAGGATCGCCAGGGTCAGCAGGAACAGCGCGTCCCTGCCGGGGAAGCGGAAGCGGCCGAACGCGTAGCCGCCGAGGGTGGACACGACGAGCGTGCCACCGACGGTGAGCGCGCTGACGACGGCGCTGTTGAGCACGTGCCGCGGTCGCACGCCGTCCTCGGAGGAGAACAGCCTGGCGTAGTTCTCCAGGCCGAACCCGGTGTCCGTGCGCACCGACGCGAAAGCGGCCCACACCAGGGGGAACAGGAACAGCACGGCCAGCGCCGCGCAGGTCAGCCAGTGCATCCCGAGCGGTCCGCGCTCGGTCTCGTCCACCACGAGGGTCTTCGCCACCGCTCTCCCCCCGCTCAGGTCGACCGGCGGCGCAGGACGCCGAGCTGGACGGCGCTCACCGCGACGAGCGCGAGGAGCAGGACGACGGAGGTGCCCGCGGCCGAGCCGAGGTCGAAGCGCACGAACGCCTCCCGGTAGATGACCATGACCACCGAGGTGGTGCTGTTGTCCGGGCCGCCCCTGGTGAGGATCCAGAACTGGTCGAACGCCAGCAGCGAGCCGGTGACCAGGATCGTGAGCACCAGCGCGATGGTGGGCCGCATGAGCGGCAGCGTGATGCCCCGGAACGCCTGCCAGCGGGTGGCCCCGTCGACGCGGGCGGCCTCGTAGACGTCGACCGGGATGGCCTGGAGCCCGGTGAGCAGGATCAGCATGGTGAACCCGGCGAAGCGCCACAGCACCAGCAGGACCGCCGAGCCGAGCGCGGACTCCGGGCTGCCGCTGGTCCACGACACGTGCCCGTCCAGCAGGCCCAGCCACGACAGCAGGTCGTCGACCGGGCCGATCTCGTCGCTGAGCAGCCCCAGGAACAGCAGGGAGGCGCTGGCGAAGCCGACGGCCATGGGCAGGTAGTAGGCGGTGCGGAAGAACCCGACGCCGCGCCTGCGCTGCTGCACCAGCAGGGCCAGGCCGAAGGCGACGACGAACAGCAGCACCGTGGTGATCACCGTGTACTTGGCGGTGAACAGGGCGGCGGTGCGCAGCAGGTCGCTGTCGACGGCGCGGGTGTAGTTGTCCGGCGCGTTCAGCGCGGGTTTCCCGAGCAGCGGCCAGCGGTGCAGTGACATCCACGCCACCAGGCCGAGCGGGACGACGAAGAACACCGCCACCACCACCGCGAGCGGTGTGGCGTAGGCGATCCCGGTGAGCGCGCGGAGCCTGCGCGCGCGGTGGCGGCGCGGTGGCGGGTCCGGTTCGCGCGCGCCCGCCACCGGGGCGGGTCGGGTGGTCGTGGCGGTCACCTCCGGCTCACCCCTGCCCCAGCGAGGCGGTGATGGCGGTGCTGCCCTCGGCGAGCGCCTTGGCCGGGTCGGGGCCGAACAGGGCGCCGCGCAGCGCGGTCAGCCAGGGGCTCTGCGGGTCGTTGAAGGAGGCGTTGAAGTTGCGCGCGTACGGCGTCCTCCCCTTGGCCACCAGGCTGTTCGCGGTGACCAGGCGCGGGTCGGCGGCGGCGTGCTCGTTGGCGGCCAGGTCGGTGCGGGTCGGCACGTTCTTGCCCTTGGCGACCACGCCCACCTGGGCCTGCTCGGTGGTGGTCCAGGCCAGGAAGTCCCAGGCCTGGTCGACGTGCTCGCTGGTGGCGCCGATGCCGAGGGCGTCACCGCCGACGAACGTGGACTCGCCGCCGTCCAGGCCGGGGATGGGCGCGAGTCCCACGTCGGCCCCGGATTCGGCGATCTCGCCCAGCCACACCGAGGCCGCCGGCCCGATGCCGACCTTGCCGGTGCGCAGCGCGCCGAGCCAGGTCGGTCCGGCCTCGTCCTTGGACGCGGGCGCGGCGACGCCCTCCTCGTAGAGCGAGCGGTAGACCTCGAAGACCTCGGCCATCTCCGGCGAGTCCAGGGTGGCCCGCTCCCCCTCGTCGTCCAGCACGTCACCACCGGAGGCCCACACCGAGGGCCAGAAGGTGAACTCGACGCAGCCGCCGCAGTTGCCGCCGAAGTAGGTGCCGCGCACGTCGCCGCCGAGCGCGTGGATCCTCCTGGCGTGGTCGGCGTACTCGCGCAGCGTGGTGGGCGGCTTCTCCGGGTCGAGCCCGGCCTTGCGGTAGAGGTCCTTGTTGTACAGCAGCACCGACAGGTCGACGGTGTGCGGCAGCGCGTAGTTGCGGTCCTCCCAGGTGCCCGCGCGCACGTGCGACGGCGCGAGGTGCTCCCGGTGCTCCAGGCCCTCGAAGCGGTCGGTGATGTCCGTCCACAGGCCCTGGGAGGCGTACTGGGGCGCGAAGACCACGTCGGCGGCGAACAGGTCCGGCAGGGCCCGCGCGCCCGCCGCCGAGGCGAGCTTGGCCGGGTACTCCTCGTTGGGGTACGCGGTGACCTCGACCTTGGTGGAGTGCGTGGCGTTGTACGCCTCGGCGTAGGCCTTGGACAGCGACTCGGTGGCCGCGCGGGTCCACAGCGTGAGCACGACGTCGCCGTCCTGCCCGGAGCCGCCGCCTGAGCAGGCCGACGCGACGAGCGCGGCGGCGAGCAGGAGGGCAGGTAATCCGGTTCTTCTCACCGATCTCTCCTTTGAGGGCGGTTCGCGGGGGAGGTCGTCAGCCTTGGGGCAGCCAGACGCGCATGGTGGACGGGCCGCCTCGGGCCCAGCGGTGGTACGGCACCAGGGTGAGCGGGGTGTGCGCGCCACCCGGTGGTTCGACGGGGGCGCCGTACGGCCACGGCCGGTCCGGCGGGGTGCCGAGGAGCGCTTGCACCACAACGCCTTCCGGTCCGTCGACCGGGCGGGAGGTGGGGTCGACGCGCAGCGGGTCCAGGTCGAGCGCGGTGGACTCCGCGCAGTAGACGACGGGTCCGCGCTCGACGGCGACGCAGCCCCGGACCGCGTCGACGCGCGGGTCGGCGGCGGTGAAGCGGGGCCGCACCGGCAGTTCCAGGCGGATCTCCTCGCCCACCACGAAGTTCCGGTGCACCACCACGTCGCCGACCGGCGCCGGGTGGCGGCCGTAGGTGGTGTGCAGCACCGCGCCCTCGGCCCAGCCGGGCACGCGCAGCGTGAGCGACCACGGGCGGTCGTCGGTCTTGGTGACGCGCACGGTGATCACGCCGTCGTCGGGGTAGCGGGTGCGCACCGCCAGCCCCACCTCGCGCCCGTCGGACAGGGTGGTGGCGAGGTCGGCGTCGGCGTACTGGTGCAGCCGCACGCCCGTGTCGTCGGCGGTCGCGGTGTAGCAGGCCAGGGACGCGAGCAGGCGGGCGAGGTTGGGCAGGCAGCAGGACACCTCGAACCAGGGCGCGCGCGGACCGCCGCCGAAGCCGAGCTGCTCGCGGTCGTCCGGCAGCTCGGCGGTGCGGGTGCGCTGGTGCAGGGTGTTGGCGTAGAAGAAGGAGCGGCCGTCGTCGCCGATCGCGGTGGCCACCACGTTGTAGAGGACGCGCTCGATCACGTCGTCGTAGCGGCCGTCGCCGGTGGCCAGCAGCAGCCGCCAGGCCAGCATGATCGTGGCGACGCCCGCGCAGGTCTCGGAGTAGGCGCGGTCGGCCGGGAGGACGAAGTCGTCGCCGAACGCCTCGTCGGTGTGCCGCGAGCCCATGCCGCCGGTCAGGTAGGTGCGGCGGGCGAGGGTGCGGTCGAACTGGGCGGCGACCGCGTCGAGCAGCGCGCGGTCGCCGGTCTCCACGGCGACGTCGACCGCGCCGCAGGCCAGGTACAGGGCGCGCACGGCGTGGCCGTGCATGACCGGGTTGTCCCTGACCGGGGTCTCGTCGCTGAAGTAGGACCAGCCGAACTGGTGCGGCGGCAGGGTTCGGCGACCGCGGCGGGCCACGAACTCGGCGGCCTGGTCGAGGTAGCGGGCCTCGCCGGTGACGCGGTGCAGCTCCACCAGCGCCATCTCGATCTCGGGGTGGCCGCACACGCCGGGGTTGGTGGCGAACTCGGCGCACACGTGGTCGGCGACGCCCCTGGCCACTCGCAGCAGCTCGTCGTCCTCCCCCGCCGTGCGGGCGCGCGCCACCGCGGCCTGGAGGAAGTGCCCGGCGCAGTACAGCTCGTGGCCCCAGGCGAGGTCGCTGTAGCGGGGGCGCTGGCCGGGGCCGCCGAACGCGGTGCCGAGGTAGCCGTCCGGGGACTGCGCGGCGGCGATCGCCGAGGTGAGCTCGGTGATCTGCTTCTCCAGCTCGGGGTTCGGCGCGCGGCCCGCCTCCCAGGACATGGCCTCCAGGAGCTTGTGCACCTCGGAGTCGGAGAACTCGCGCCCCCTGCGGTCGGGCGAGCGGGTGGCGGCGGTGAGGTTGCCGGTCCAGCCGAGGCGGTCCATCCAGGCGCGGGCGTGCGGCAGGGTGGCCTCCGCGTTGACCCGCTGGCGCGTTCCCCAGAAGCCGCCCGCGAGCCGCACCTCCGCGAGCCCGAGCGGTCGCAGCGCGCCGCGCGAGGGCACGACGGGTCGACCTCCGACCACGGTGGTGTCCGGCGACGTGAGGGTCATCGGGTTCCTCCCGCTGGGCCCGCGCGGACCGGCGGGTCCGGTCCTGCGCACCTCACGCACTCTCGCAGCCGAAAACCTTTTCGGCAATGCGCCCGCTGCGCGGTCGGCGGATTGTCAGGGGGTGCGCGTCGAACGCCCGACGCTGTTCGAATCGATTGTTCGACAGGGGTTTCCGGGAACGGGGCGGATCGCTTCCCCGGCGGCGCGGGGCGTCCCGCTGATCGACCCGCGTCGCGCGGACCTGCGGCGCGACCGCCGTCCGGTTCCGGGATCGGGTGCGGGAAAAGGAATTGCGGGCGCTCGCCGTTCCGCTCGGGAAGGGCGCTCGGGCGGGCTCCCCGACTCGGCGGCGCGGCGATTCCCGAAGTGCCGGGGACTTCCGGGAACGGTGATTCCGGTGGGAGCGTTGTCGTTCCGATCGGCGCTGGTCGTCCGGCGCGGCGGGGACGGCGCCCCGGTTTTCCCGGTCCGCCACCGCCACGCGACCGCACCGGTTCGGAGTTCGGGAAACCGGGGGGTCGCGGGGCAGTTGCGGATCGGGGGGAACCCGACGGGCCCGCGCGCTGTCGGACTCCCGGCAAGGGTTTCAGGGGGCGGGTTTCGGCCCGTGCGGGTGCGGGGGCTGGCGATTTCGGAGGCTGGCGAATGGGCAGACGGCGGTCTGGGGCGACGACGCTCAACGACGTGGCGCGGTTGGCGGGCGTGTCGGTGTCGACCGCGTCGAAGGCGATCAACGGGCGCGCCGAGGTCGCGCCCTCCACCCGCGAGCGGGTGCTGCGGGCGGCGGCGGAGCTGTCGTTCCAGCCGAACGCGCTCGCGCGGGGGCTGATCTCGGGGCGCACCAGGACGATCGGGCTGCTGACCGACGAGCTCGGCGGGCGGTTCGCGATCCCCATCCTGCTGGGGGTGGAGAACGCGCTGGCCGACGAGCAGATGTCGGTGCTGCTGTGCGACGCGCGCGGCGACGCGGCGCGGAGGCGGCACTACATCAGCACGCTGCTGGCCCGGCAGGTCGAGGGGTTCATCGTGCTGGGCGACGACAACGACGTGCGGGCGTCGCTGGCCGGGGAGATCCCGGTGCCGGTGGTGTACGTGTACGGCGAGTCCGACTCGCCGGAGGACCTGTCCGTGCTGGCCGACGACGAGGGCGGGGCGCGGCTGGTCGTCGAGCACCTGGTGACGGCGGGGCGCACGCGCATCGGGCACATCACCGGGCCGCGCACCTACCGCGCGGCGCGCGACCGGGCGCACGGGCTGCGGCAGGCGCTGACCGACCGGGGGCTGCCGCAGTCCGGTGGGGCGACGATGCACGGCGACTGGTCGCAGCGCTGGGGCAGGCAGGCGGCGCGGCTGCTGCTGGAGCGCGCGCCGGACACCGACGCGGTGTTCTGCGGCAACGACCAGATCGCGGTGGGCGTGGCCGACGCGCTGCACGAGCTGGGGCACCGGGTGCCGGGGGACGTGGCGGTGGTGGGGTACGACAACTGGGAGGAGTTCGCCACCGACTGCCGGCCGCCGCTGACCACGGTGGACCTGGACCTGGAGCACATGGGCACGGTCGCGGCGCGCCTGCTGTTCCGGGCGCTGGACGGCACGCGGCCGAGCGGGGTGGTGCGGCACCCGTGCAGGCTCGTGGTGCGCGAGTCGACGACGGGGACGATCACGCTCCCCGAGGGCTGATCCCGGCGACCGCGAGGTCGAGCAGCCGCACCGCCGAGGCCGCCGGGTCGGGGTGGTGCTCGGTGGCGAGGGCGATGCCGGTGACCAGGTCGAGCAGGTCGGCCGAGGTGGTGCCGGGCGTGAGCGAGTCGGCGGCGCGGGCGACCAGGGTGGCGCCCGCGCCGAGCAGCCGGTCGGACGCGCAGGTCTCGCGCAGCACCTCGAAGTCGGCGGGGCTGTGCCGCAGGAGGGCGGCGGACAGGCCGCGGACGCGGGCGGCGTAGGCGGTCAGCTCGCCGAGCCACTCCAGCAGGGCGGCGCGCGGGTCGGCGGCGTCGGCGCGCTCGTGGGCGTGCGCGCACAGCTCGGCGACCTGGTCGTCGAACACCGCTTCGAGCAGGGCGCGACGGGTGGGGAAGTGCCTGCGCGCGGTGGCCGACCCGACCCCGGCGACCCGCGCGATCTGCTCCAACGACGCCCCGGCCCCGTTGACGGCGATCTCCCGCTCGGCGACGGCGAGGAGGCGGGCGCGGTTGCGCTGGGCGTCGACGCGGCGGGCGGGGGTGGACGGGGCGGGGTCGCCGGCGTTCCCGGCGCCCGAGGACGGGGCCACCGTCCCCTCCGCAGTCGCCCGTCGACCGTCTGCGGGTTGTGCTGGCACGTGCTCTCACCTCGAAGGCTTGGCTAAGTGGCGGGGTCCGCCGTATCTTACCGAACCATAAACGGCGGGGGCCGCCGTTTCGCTTCCAGTCCCCACAGGGAGAGCACCATGAACACCCGTGCACCCGTCCTGGTCGTCGGCGCCACCGGTAGGCAGGGCGGGGCCACCGCCCGCGCGCTGCTCGCCTCGGGCGTTCCGGTCCGCGCGCTCGTCCGCGATCCCGGCTCCGAGCGGGCGCGCGCCGTCGCCGCCCTGGGGGCCGACCTGGTCCAGGGCGATCTGACCGACCGCGACTCGCTCACCGCCGCCGCGCGCGGCGCCCGCGCCGTGTTCTCCATCCAGATGCCCGAGGTGAAGGGCGACGCGTTCGACCACCCCGGCGAGGTCGTCCAGGCCGAGAACCTGATCTCCGCCGCGCTCGCCGAGGGCGTCGGGCAGTTCGTGCACACCTCCACCTCGGGCGCGGGCCAGCACACCTCGACGCCCGGTTGGGCCGAGGGCCGGTGGGCCGCGCTGGCGCCCTACTACGCCGCGAAGACCGCCATCCAGGACCGGGTGCGGGCGGCGGGCTTCCCCCGGTGGACGCTGGTCAAGCCCGCGTTCTTCATGGAGAACTTCCTGCCCTCGCTGGCCTACCTGCTCCCGCGCGGCGTCGACGGCGGCATCGTGACCGTGTTCCGGCCCGAGACCAGGTTGTCCCTGGTCGCGGTCGTGGACATCGGCGCGGCGGCGGCAGCGGCGTTCGCCGACCCCGACCGGTTCCACGAGGTCGAGCTGGAGCTCGCGGGCGACGTGCGCTCGCTGACCGAGATCGCCGCGACCATGTCCGACGCGCTCGGCGTCGAGCTGACCGCGCCCGACCTCACCGAGGAGCAGGCGCTCGCCGCCGGGATGCCGCCGTGGGCGGGCGTCTCCCACCGGTTCGTGGAGCTCGCCGGACAACCGGCCAGGCCGGAGCTGGCCCGCGCGCTGGACGTCCCGCTCACGTCCTTCGCGCAGTGGGCCCGCGAGAACCTGCGCCCGTGACCACCAGCGCGCGCACCCCGACCCACGCCCAGACCGCCCCGAACGCCTGACCGACCAGCACGTCGGTCAGGTAGTGAGCGCCCAGGGCGACCCGCGAGAACGACACCGCCTCCGCGAGCACCAGGGCGAGCACGACGGCGAGCGCTGGGACCGACGCGGCGGGACGTGCGGCAGGACGTGCGGCGGGACGTGCGGCAGCGGCACACCCGGCAGGGGCGAGGCCGCCAACCGGACGTGCGGCAGCGACGACTCCGGCACCGGGAAGCACGGCAGCAGCGCGGCCCCCAGCGGGCAGCGCCCCACCAGGGAACCCCCTGGCAGGAACCACCCCAGCCGGGAGCACCCCGGGTGGAAACACCGCAGCCGGGAGCACCGCGACAGGCAGCACCGCAGCGGGCAGCACCAGGGCGACGAGCAGCAGGCCCGTCGTCGCGCTGACCGCGTGCGCGCTGGGGAAGCTGAACCCCGTCTGCGCGGCGGCCACGCACCCGAAACCGGGCCGTGGTCTGGTGACCACGTCCTTGAGCGCACCGCACGCGAGCGAGGCGAGCCAGGGCACGGCGAGCAGCACAAGCCCGGCGGACGACCGCCCCAGCAGTAAAGCACAGCAGCACGACAGAACCGCCAGTCCCGTGACCGGCGCGGGGTTACCCAGCGCGCTGATCACCCGGAAGAGCGAGTCCAGCGCCGCGTCACCGGCTCGGGACGCGCAGATCCGCTCGCTCAGCCCCGCGTCCCACGGCGCCACGACCCCGACCCCCAGGAGGTGCCCACCACCCCACAGCAGCGGTACCGCCCCGGAAGCGGCCCACCCGGTTCCGGGGCGCGCGCCCCTCACCCCGCCTGGAGCACCGCGAGCAGGTCGCGCGGCGTGCTGATGCCGGTCAACCGGTCGTTCGGCACCCGGACGCCCGTCTCCGACTCCAGCCTGCTGATCACCTCGACCTGCGACAGCGAGTCCATGTGCAGGTCCGCCAGCGGCGTGTCCATGCCCACCCCGTCCGGCGGCCCCTCCCCCATGACCTCCACGACCGCCTCCCGGAACATCTCCGCGAACCGCTCCTCCGTCACCACACCGCACCTCCACCGCACTCACCACCACCCCGGCCCCGAGCGGGCGCCGGGCAGCTAGGCGTCGCGCCAGCGCACGTGCCGCCGCGTCAGCAGCCAGACCAGGACCGCGAACCCCACGAGCACCCCGACGTCGACCAGCGCCCCGGCCCCGACCGGCCCGAGCAGGCTGTGCCGCAGCAGGGACGAGGCGTACGTCGCCGGGTTCAGCCGCCCCACCAGCACCAGCCAGTCCGGCAGCAGTTCGGGCGGGATGGTGACCGGGCCGAGCGCGACCAGCACCAGCGTCACCGCCAGGCTCACCGACGACGCCTCCTCCAGCGCCCGCGACCGGCTGCCGATCCACGCCCCGAGCCCCGCGAACGGCAGCACCGCCAGCACCGCGGCCGGGACCACCAGCGGCGACACCGACAACCGCACGTCCAGCACCAGCACCCCCAGCACGGCCGTGAGCACCAGCGCGGGCAGCGCCAGCAGCCCGAACGCCGCCACCGAGGCCAGCACCAGCGCCTCCCGCCGCACCGGCAGCGACGCGTAGAAGTCGAACGCCCCGGTGTGCCGCAGGAACGCGAAGTTCGCCGCCACCTTGTTCTGCGTCTCGAACAGCAGCGCCATCGTCATGCTCCCGGTGAGCACGTACCCGGTCGCGACCTCCCCGCTTCCCCTGGCGAACGTGCCCAGCGCGCCCAGGGTGACCACGGGCGCGAGCATCCCGGTGAGCACCATCTGCGGCCACGACCAGCGCCAGTTGGACAGCTGGACGCGGAACAGGTCCCAGGTGCTCCGCGGGAATCCCGGCGGGCTCGGCTCAGCGGACATGGTCCAGGTACACGTCTTCCAAGGTCGCGGACTGCAGTCGGAACTCCAGGACGCTCTCCGGCGCGAGGTCCGCGGTGAGGCGGGCGACGTCGGCGGCGGCCACGTGCGCGGTGACGCGGTCGCGGTGCCTGCTCTCCACCACGACGTAGTCCGGCAGCGCCCTGCCGCCCTCCTCGCGGAAGGTCACGTCGAGCCGGAAGCTGCCCGCCACGCGGCTCTTCAGCTCGCCGGGCCTGCCGAGCGCGACCATCCGGCCGCCGCTCATGATCCCGACCCGCTCGATCACCTGCTCGGCCTCCAGCGCGTTGTGCGTGATCAGCACGATCGTCCGGCCGCGCTCCCGGTTGGCCTCGCGCAGCAGCGCCCACACCTGCCGCCTGCGCGCGGGGTCCAGCTCGTTGGTGGGCTCGTCCAGGATGAGCACCGGCGGGTCGGTCACCAGCGCCACGGCCAGCTGGAGCAGCCGCCGCTCGCCGCCGGAGAGCTGGCGGGCGACCTTGTCCCGCAGGGGGACGAGCTCCAGCCGCTCCACGAGCTCGTCGCGCTGCCGCCTGGCCTCGCGGGTGGGCGTCCCGCGCAGGTGGGCGGTGTAGTAGACCGCCTCGGCGACGGTGAGGTTGTTGAGGGCGAACGCGCTCTGCGGCATGTACCCGAGCCGGGCGCTGGTGAACGCGTGGTTGCCCGGCACCGGGCGGCCGAGGAACCGGACGGTGCCGGAGTCGCTGCGCAGCAGGCCGACCATCTGCTTGATCAGGGTGCTCTTGCCCGCGCCGTTGCTGCCGAGCAGGCCGAAGAACTCGCCTCGGGCGACGGTGAGCGAGATCCGGTCGTTGACGGGGGTTTCCTTGCCCTTGAAGGACTTCGTGACCTCGTGCAGCTCGTACGCCGGGTCGCTCACGTGGGATCGCCTCCCCGGCGGGCGCACCAGATCGCCCGGACCACCGAGGCCGCGTCGACCAGGTGCTCGGGCGGGGCGAGGCCAGCCGCGCCGGGGCCGGACATGCGGAAGAACCCGCTCATGGCCGGGTCGGTGGGCAGGTGGCCGTGCGAGGCGGAGCGCACCGCCCCGGTCGCGGGCCCGTCCCCGTACTGGAACTCGGTGTGCGCGCCGCAGGTGACGACGAGGTGGCCGATGCGTGGTCCGCCGACCGGGAGCCGCCACGCGCGCAGGGCGTCCGCGTCGAGCACCCCCACGCCCAGCTCGGCCAGCCCCGAGGTGATCGCGGCCAGCTCGCCGGGTTGGGGCGGGGCGTCGCCGTAGAGGAACGCGCAGTTGCTGTCGCCCTGGAACACCAGGCGGTCGGCCAGTCCCAGCGCGTCCAGGACGGCGTTGGGGCGCAGGTGGGTCTCGACCCAGTCGATGCCGTGGTCGGAGAAGAAGACGAGGTCGGCGTCGGGCCCGACCGCCTCGGCGATCAGCCGCGCCCCGGCGTCGATCTGGTGGTAGGCGTCGGTGATCTGCCCGCGTGCCGACGACCTCGTCGCCGGATCTGCCCTGGTGGCGTGCCAGCCGAGGAACTCCTGGGCGTGGTCGGCCTGGTTGAACCGGACCAGCAGGACGTCGGGGTCGTGCCGCTCCAGCACCTCCAGCGCGGCGCGGGCGACCCAGTCGGCGCGCGGGGACTCGTGGAAGTCGTGGTCCGGGTTGGCGGGGTAGGAGACGTCGAGCGACGCGGGGCCGGGACCGCCGAGGACGCCGGGGGCGAGCCCGCCGAACGGCAGCACGAGCACGCAGGTGCCCACGGCCAGCTCGACGCGGTCGCTCTCGGCGCGCACCGGGGTGAGCGCGAAGGACAGGCGCCCCAACGGGTTCGTGGTGTCGAGCCGCCCGGTGGCTCCGACGTCCAGCCGCAGCGCGGGGCCGTGCGCGGCGCTCACCCGGAACCGGTCGCCCTCCGCGCGCACGTCCAGGCGCAGCGGGTGCTGGAAGTACGTGGTGCCCGTGCTCCCGGCGCGGACGCCGTCGGCGGAGGTGGTCAGCGGGACGACGAGCCGCCGCGCGGGCGCGTAGAGGCAGTGCAGCGCCGGGATTCCCGGTTCGGAGCGGCTGAAGGTCTGCGGGAAGTGCACCGCCGCGACGGAGGCCCCGCGCTCGGCGAACCAGTCCAGCAGCGACCCGGTCAGCAGCGAGGTCCGCTCGTACGGGTGCAGCGTCTCGACCGGGTCGGCGCGCCGCCGCAGCACCTCGGCGACCGGTTCGCCGGACCAGAACCGGTTGCCCACCACGCCGTGCCGCTCGGGGTGCGCGCCGGTCAGGAACGAGGCGTGCGCGGGCGCGGTGGACGACGGGAAGACCGACGTGAGCGGCGTGGCCGGGGTCGCCGCGCGGGTGGGGGACCAGCGGCCGGGGTCGAACAGCCCGTGCTCGCGCACCACCGGGGCCACCCCGCCGTCGACGCAGCACACCACCAACCTGGGCCGGTTCACCGGATCGCCCCCCACTCGTCGGGAATCGGTTGCAGCGCCTGGATCTCCGCCACCAGCCGCAGCGCCTCGGCCGGTGGTTCCGCGACCCCGAGGTGCTCGGGCGGATGCCCGGCCAGGCCGAAGCGCGACGCCGCGTCCAGGTGCGGGGTGCTGTTGTGCCGGTGCAGCAACCAGGTCCCCGCAGGTGATCCGGGCCGGTGCTCCCAGTGCGTGAGGCCGGTGTGCGCCACCGCCAGCTCGACCCGGCGACCGCCGGTCAGCAGCTCGTGGACCGCGTCGAAGACCCCGCTGTGCGTCACCAGCACGACCCGCCGCTCCGGCGCGGGGGCAAGGCACAGCTCGCCCACCAGCGCGGCGACCCGCTCCAGGAACGCCGACCAGTCCTCCTCCCCCGCGACGACCGCGCCCGGTCGCCGTTCACGGGGCGGTGGCGCGGACGTGGCGGCGATCTCGTCCAGCCGCCGGTCCACCACCGCCGGAACCCCGAGCAGTCCGGCGACGATCTCCGCCGTCGCGCTCGCGCGGGCAAGCGCCCCGGTGCGCACCTCGGTGACGTGCGCGCGCCGCAGCCAGGCCCCGGCGAGGGCCGCCTGGCGACGGCCGTCCGCGGTCAGCTCCCGCTCCCCGCGACGGGTGTCGGCGCCGTGGCGCAGCAGGGTCAGGTGCACGCCGGTCGGCCCAGGGTCTCGGGGTGGGCGTGGTGCCAGCGCCAGGCCGAGCCGACGATGTCGTCGAGCCCGTGCCGGGGCGCCCAGTCGAACACCCGCCCGGCCAGCCCGCTGTCCGCCCACGACACCGAGGGGTCGCCCTCCCGGCGCGGCCCCACCTGCACCGGCACCTCGCACCCGGCCGCGCGCCCCAGCGCCCGCACCACCTCCCGCACGCTCGTGGGCACGCCCTGACCGAGGTTGTAGGTGCCGGACACGTCCTCTGCGGACAGTGCGTCGAGCACGTCCACGTGTCCCCGCGCCAGGTCCTCGACGTGCACGTAGTCGCGCAGGGCCGTGCCGTCGCGGGTCGGGTAGTCGTCGCCGAAGACGTTCAGGCACGGCTCCAGCCCGAGCGCCGCGCGCACCGCGAGCGGCACCACCTGCCTGACCACCGGAGGCAGGTGCTCGCCGAGCGAGCCGTCGAGCGCCGCGCCCGCCGCGTTGAAGTAGCGCAGGTTCGCGTAGCGCACGCCCCCGGCCCGCGCGCACCGCTCGACCAGCCGCTCGGAGATCAGCTTGGACTCGCCGTACGGGCTGACCGGCCGGGCGGGCGCCCGCTCGTCGACCGGGCACACCTGGGGCGTGCCGTACACCGCGCACGACGAGGACAGCACGAAGTACCGGGCGCCGTGGCCGGTCGCGGCCCTGAGCAGGTTCGCCGTGCCGGTGACGTTGACGTCCAGGTACAGCTCCGGCCGGGCGACGGACTCCTGCGGCGACTTCAGCGCCGCGAAGTGGATGACCGCGTCGGGCTCGAAACCGGCGGCCACCCGCGTCACGGCGGGCTCGTCGCGCACGTCCACGACCTCGACCCGTTGGCCGGGGACGGCGTCGCGCCGCCCGGTGCTCAGGTTGTCCAGCACCAGCACCTCGTGTCCGCGCGCGAGCAGCCCGCGCACCGTGAAGGACCCGATGTAGCCGGCCCCGCCACTCACCAGGACGCGCAAGCCCCGTCACCTCCCCGCAGCTCCCGCGCCAGCGCGAAGGCCTCCGCGCCCGCGACCCCGACCTGCGCGCCCCGGTACGCGGCCAGCGCGCGCACCGCGTGCGCCGAGCGCGGGTGCGGCGCGTCGAACACCTCGTAGCTGTACGCCGACAGGGCGCGGCACTTGCGCTCCACGTGCCCGCTGACGTCGTAGAAGACCGTGGGCAGGTAGGGGATGGCGGCCGGGGTCTGCTGCTCGGTGGAGGACAGCACCTCGTAGTGCAGCACCTGCCGCACCGGCCCGCCGCCGAGCACGCGCGTGGCGTACGTGGTGGAGCGCGCCACCACCCGGTGGTCGACGTGGACGTCGCCGGGGTGGTGGGTGAACACCAGTTCCGGCTCCACCTCGCGGATCGCGCCGGTGACCGCGTCGACCACCGACCGCTGCGGCCCGTCGCCGAGCATCCCGCCCTCCAGGGCGAACCCGCCGAACCTCAGCTCCGCGACGCCCAGCTCGGCGGCGGCGGTCCGGCACGTCTCGCGCGCCCGCGCCAGGTCGACGTCCTTGTGCCGCAACGACACGCCCTCGGCCAGGATCAGCGCGCACACGTGGTGCCCGCGCTCGGCGAGGGCCGCCATGGTCGCGCCCGCGCCCAGCACCTCGTCGTCGGGGTGGGCGGCGATGACGAGCGCCCTCATGCGGTCGCGACCAGCGCTGCGGCGGTGTCGGCGCGGCGCAGCGCGCCCATCCGGTAGAGCTGGTCGACCAGCGCGCGCCGGGGGTGCGACCCGGTTCCGAGCAGCAGCGCCGGATCACCGGCCCGCACCGCCTGCGCGACGTCGGCGTGGGTGGCGGCGTCCAGCTCGGCGAGGTAGGAGGTGCGCGGCACGAACACGAACCCCGTGTCCGCCTCGCGCCGCAACCGCACCTCGTCCCAGGACAGCTCGCCCAGCAACCGGTCCACGTCGCCCCGCTCGGCGAGCAGCAGGTCCAGCCGCCACAGCAGGTGCTCGACGCGCCGGTCGAGCCGGTGCCCCTCCTCGATCGCCGCCCTGGCGCCCCGGCCGAGCAGTTCGCGCAGCCGCTCGGAGGACGCCAGGCGGGTCAGCGCGTCGCGCAGCCCGTCGTCGTCGGCGAAGAGCAGGCCGCTGCACGAGTCGGTGACGAACTCCGGGATGCCGCCGATCGCGGGGGCGACCACCGGCAGCCCGGCGGCCATGGACTCCTTGAGCGCCAGCGGTCCCGTCTCCGGGACGGTGCTGGCGAGCACGGCGGCGTCGGCGGCGGCGAGGACCGGCAGGACGTCGTCGTGGTGGCCGAGGAACCGGACCCGGTCGGCGATCCCGGCGCTCGCGGCGAGCGCTTCCAGCTCGGCGCGCTGCTCGCCCTCGCCCACGAGGAGCAGCACCGGCGCAGGGTCGACGGCCACGAGGGCGAACGCCCTGAGCAGCCGGTCGATCCCCTTCTCCCAGGAGAGCCGTGCGAGCACGGCGAAAGCGCACTGCCCCGGCGCGATGCCGAGGTCGGCGCGCAGCCGGTCGCGGTCCAGCGCGGCGACGGCGTCGGCGAGCCCCGCCCTGACCCCGCTGAGCAGCACCAGCAGCCTCGGGTCGCGCGCGGCCACGAGGTCGCCGAACTGGGTCCGCGCCTGCTCCCACGAGGTGGCGACGACCAGCCCGGCGCGGTCCAGCAGCCAGCGCGTGCCCTCCCCCTGCTCCAGCGGGAACGCCGAGTGCCGGAACAGCACCAGCGCGCTGGGCCACCCGTCCTCGCGCAGCAGCCCGCGGACGACGGCCGCGTCGTGCCTGCCGGTCGCGCAGACCACGTCCGGCGCTCCGACGCGCTCGCGCAGCACGGCGGCGGCCTCCTCCGGGTGGTCGCGGAACACCGGCGCCGCAACGGGTTCCGGCCAGGCGTCCAGCGCGCGGCCACCGCGCTCGGCGGCCAGCACGACGTCGTGGCCCGCGGCGCGCAACCCGGCCGCCACGTCGAGCGTGTACCGGTGCTTGCCGCCCCAAGCCTGGTCCGAGACGGTGACGAGAACCCTCATCGGTCGCGAATCCCCTTCCCGAAGACGCCGGGGCACGACCCCGGCACGGTCCAGGCGGCGTCGACGGCGCGCAGCGCCACCAGCCTCCTGCTCACCCCGCCCAGCACGACGTGGTCGAAGCCGTGCGCGCGGGCCTCGGACAGGCAGGACGACAGCAGGGTCGCCGCGATCCCGTTGTCCCGCCCCCGGATCTCCTCGCTGAGCGCGATGGAGGACAGCATCCCGGCGCGCACGGTGTTGTAGGCGATGAACCCGAGCAGGCACCGCCTGGGGTCCTCGGCGAACCCCCTCGGCCTGGCCACGACCACCGCCGAGACCGGGTCGTGCGCGAACGCGCGGGCGAACTCAGCCGCCCAGCCCCGGCCGAAGACGTCCTTGATCCAGTCGACCACCAGCAGCTGCTCGGCGGCCTCGGGCCTGCGCACCAGCACCGGGGCTCCGTCCAGCTCCAGCTCGACCACCGGGCGCGGCAGCGGCCAGTCCCGCAGGTCCACCAGCACGTCGCCCCACTCCTGCCCCGGCACGTCCCGCTCGGCGGGCGGCGAGCCCACGTCGCCGGGGATGGCCCAGCTCGTCGCGCGCAGCGCTTCGCCCGCGTGGTCCGCGACGCCGGCGGGCGCGAACCCGTAGGCGTGTCCGAGCCAGCGCAACCGCCACAGCGCGCCGTGCAGCAGCGCCCCGGCCAGGTCGGCGCGGTCGGCGAGCACCGGGGCGCGCAGCAGCGGGCCGACCTCACCGGGCGCGG
This sequence comes from Actinosynnema mirum DSM 43827, assembly GCF_000023245.1. GTDB lineage: Bacteria > Actinomycetota > Actinomycetes > Mycobacteriales > Pseudonocardiaceae > Actinosynnema > Actinosynnema mirum. The sequence goes on along the minus strand of NC_013093.1, from coordinate 3,246,542 downwards.
TGAGGTTGACGCCCACGCAGCCCACCGGTTCGCCGTTCTCTTTGGCCAGCAGCAGGTGCGCGGCGGGCGCGGGCCACGGTGGCTCGCCGTCCGCGCCCCACTCGTCCCACAGCGCGCGCAGCACGAGCGGTGAGACGGGGCGCAGGTCCCCGGCGTCGGGCGGCTCCGCCGGGAGGTCGTACAGGCGGAAGAGGGTCAGCGCGGGCACCGTCAGCGCACCTCGTACCCCTCGAAGATCTGCCGGTCCAGCAGGGAGGTCAGCACGAGCGGCTCGCTCGTCGACCGCTCCGCCGCCGCGAAGTCCCAGAAGATCTCCCGCAACCGCTCGTCGGTGAACTCCTCCTGCTCGCGCGCCAACTGCTCCTGCCCGCGCGCCCAGATGTCCGCGACGGGCGCGTCCTTGGTGTTGCCCAGCGGGTGCGAGCTGTAGAGCCTGCTCATCGTCACGTCGCCGGTCGCGGAGATCGCGATGCTGCTGTCCTTGACCAGGTAGGGGAACATCACCACGTCCTGGTGCGTCGGCATCCCCCGGCCCGGCACCAGGTAGGGCGCGTTGAGGTTCAGGTCGAACTCGGTGGCGGGCACCCGGTCCTGGAACGCGGCGACCTCGGCGTGCAGCCGCATGGTCTCGTCCTCGGTCAGCAGCAGGCGGTTGCGGCCTCCCCTGCCGTGCGCGCGCACCAGGATCAGGTCCTGGCGGCGGAAACCGGTGCGGCGCAGGTGCGCGGTCAGCTCCAGGACGTTGTGCAGGTTGGTCCTCATGACCGTGGTGAGCACCTTGAAGCTGCGCACCCGGTCGCGCAGGTACGCCGAGTTCTCGATCACCCGGTCGAACGCGTCGACCAGCCGGACCGCCTCGAACGTCTCGCGGGTGCCGTCCATGCTGACCCGGATCGAGGAGATGCCGCTGTCCACGATGCGGTCGAGCTGCTCGCGGGTCTGGTTGGCGGCGTTGGTGATCAGCGTGACGGTGGCGAACCGCAGGCGCGGCACCACGTCCAGCAGCGACCAGAAGCCCTTGCGGATCGTGGGTTCCCCGCCGGTGAGGGTGATCTCGAAGGCACCCATGCGGTCGAGCTCCAGCAGCACCTCGCCGAGCTGCTCGACCGAGAGCATCCGGCGGCGGATGTGCGCGGGGATCTCGCCGGTGTTGGTGCGGCAGTGCACGCAGCGCAGGTCGCACGCGTAGGTGACGTCCACGCTGGCGCGCACGGGCGCCGAGTAGCCGGGCATCAGGTCAGCTCCTTGACCAGCAGCGGGGTCCTGGCGGCGGGGACGTCGACGAGCCTGGCCGCCCACCAGTCGTAGGTGCGGCGCACGCCCTCGCGCATCCCGGTCACCGCCGGGGGAAGGCCGAGCAGGCCGTCCTGGACGGTGGTGTCGGCGCGGAACTCGTCGATCTCGTCGCGCCTGCCGGGCCGGAACTCCAGCTCGAGGCCGGGGCGGATCTCCCGCAGCAGCGCGGCGACCTCCAGCACCGACCGGGAGCGTCCGGAGCCGAGGTTGACGGTGGACACGGGTGGCGCGTGCAGCAGGCCGGCGAGCTTGTGGACGGTGTCGGCCACGTAGGAGAAGTCGCGGCACTGCCTCCCGGTTCCCTCGACCGGCAGGCCGCGGCCCTGCGCGGCGCGCAGGCACAGGGCGGGCACGAGGGCGTCGGCGCGCTCGCCGGGGCCGTAGACGTTGAACAGGCGCACGACCGTGACGCGGGAGCCCCGGCGCTGCTGGTGGTTGCGGGCGATCATCTCCAGCGCCACCTTCGAGGAGGCGTACGGGGAGCGCGGGGCGAGCGGCGCGGCCTCGGTGTTGGGCAGCGCCAGCGAGTTCCCGTACACCTCGCAGGTGCTGCCCACGAGCACGCGCGGCGTCCCGGCCTGCTCGCACAGCCGCAGCAGGTGCCTGCCGGAGTCGACGTTGTCCAGGTAGTCGAGCGGGCGCTCGAACGACTCGGGCACGCTCTTGTGCGAGGCCAGGTGGTAGACGGCCGTGATCCCGTCCAGGTCGGGGCGGGCCAGGTCCAGCACGGACTTGACCAGGAGCCCGGCGGGGGGCGGCTGGAGGGGGGCGACGCGCAGGTCGTCGACCGGGACGACGGCGCACCCGCGCGCGGCCAGCTCGGCGGCGAGGTGCGCGCCGATGAAGCCCGCGCCGCCGGTGATCAGGACTCGTTCGGTTCGTGCAGCGGTTCGTGGAGAGGCCATGGCAGAGCGAACCCCCAACAGGGACGTGCGTGTCCAACCCCGAGGTGCGCGCGGGGCGGCCTGCCGAGCCGAGGGGGTGGTGGGGAGCGGATCGGTGCGGGAAAGCGGGTGGAGCCCCCTGGTGCCGCGATTGCGCGAGCCGCGCGCCGGATGTCCACGTTAACCCGGAAAACGCGACAGCGAGAAGAACCCCGGAACAACCTCACCCGGACGGGAACTCCGGGGTGGGGGGATTTCCAGGGGTGTCCGGGAAAATCCGCACACCGGTCACCGGCTGTGCCCATTGTCCACGGAAAGATTAATCCGGACGAAGGGCGGAGTGGTGCGGCGGCGGATCAGGTCGGCGCTGCGTGACTCAGCCGTCCCTGCGCCACACCAGCGCGTGCGCGAAGCCCCGGTCCACGAAGGACGCGCCGGGGAAGACCGAGCCGTAGCGGCGCTCGAACTCCGGGCGGGACAGGTAGCGGTCGGTCAGCAGGTGCTCCAGCCACGGGCCGCCGGCGCGGAACCGGAACAGCCAGACCGCGGCGCGCCAGCCGTGCGCGCGGACGTCGCCGGGCAGCGAGAGCAGCGCGCCGACCCGGTAGACGTGCGCGGGCGGGGTGGGGCGGTCCGCGACGTTGTCCACCAGCACGGCGCAGCCACCGGGGCGGACCAGGGACTTCAGCTTGCGGAGCGCGTCGTCCAGGTCGGGGACGTGGTGCAGGGTGGTGGAGCTGAACACGAGGTCGAACCCCTCGGCGCCGCCGTCGACGTCGGCGAGGTCCGCGACCTCGTACCGCACCCTCGGGTGCGGCCTGCGGGCCCTGGCCAGCTCGACGAGCGGGGCGCTCAGGTCGACGCCGAGCACCTCGTCGTAGTGGTCGGCGAGCTCTCGGCACCGGCGGCCGGAGCCGCAGCCGGCGTCCAGGGCGCGACCGCCCGGCCGGACGCCCGCGTCCGTGACCCATCCCCAGACCGGGTGGTCCTCGAACTCGCAGAACCGGTCGTATTCCAGGGCGAATGAATCGAAGGATTGGGGGTCTGCGCCATTACCGATGTCGTGGACCACCACGTTGCCGCCTTTCCGCGCCACACTTCCAGAGAGCGCGACCACCCTATTGGCGGTACCGACCAAGCGCAAAGCAGGTCGCCCCGAATGCCGCGAGGATCAACCTGTCCGGTGGTCATTCCGGCATGACCTGGTTCGAGCCGGTGAGCGCGAGCACTGCCGGGAACGTCGACTCGGGGCAGCGCCGGGTGGTCGGATCCCCCGAAAGGGCACTCGGTGATCGGGGTCGGCACGGCCTTGGCGGGCGTACAGTCGGTCCCAGCCTGCCCCAGATCGCGGTCGAACGGCGCGGGTGGCGCTGTGCCCTGCTCCCCCGTCGCGCCTCGGCGCCGCAACGCCCCACTCGCGTGGCGTTCCGGGCGGTGGGAGGGCGGGTGCGACCGCGCCCTCCCACCGGAATCCGGCACTGCCCTGGATCAGGCCTGCTTCGGGTGGATCTGGACCTCCTTGCCGGTGGTCACGTCGATCGCGAAGACCCGCTCGACCTTGGGGTTGGACTGGAGCGACGGGAACTCGGTCATGGCGACCGGGTCGCCCTCGGCGCGGTTCGGGCCGACCAGGACGAACACGTCGCCGTTGGCGCTGCGCGCCGGGCTGGCCGCGACGTCGGAGGACAGCTTGCCCGCGACGGACGTGGGCTGCTGGCCGGTCGCGGTCGCGCCGGTGTCGGAGAGGTTCGTGAACGCCTTGACCCCGTCCGAGCCCTCGGTGCGGTTGTCCAGGCCGGTCATCAGCTCGGCCACGTCCATCAGCGAGTGCCGCTGGCCCTCGCCGTCGATGGTGCTGTCGGCCCAGTAGAAGGAGCCCTCGCCCTTGCTCTCCATGATGTCGCGGATGCGCTCGGTCCAGCGCTCGGCCTCGTCGGCCGGGAGGTCGCGCAGGTCGAGGAACGGCTCGCCGTCCACCGAGGTGATCGGGAAGCCGTCCTTCTCGCCGTCGCGCTCGCCGACGAGGTCCTCGGACTTGTCGTCCTTGTCGCCGATGAGGCCGTCGGGGCGGTCGCCGTCCTTGCCGTCGCCCTTGTCGCCGTCGCGGTCGCCGTCGTGCTCGCCCCGGCCACCGTGCTCGCCGCGACCGTCGTGCTCGCCCTTGCCGCCGGGCTCACCACGACCGTCGTGGTCGCCCCGGCCACCGTGGTCACCGCGGCCCTCGTGCTCGCCCTTGCCGCCGGTCTCGCCGCGACCGTCGTTACCGCAGTGGCGACCGCGGTCCTCGTCGGAGCCCGAACCGGAACCGGAGCCGTCGCCAGCGCCCGAGCCAGCGCCGGAGCCGGAGCCAGAGCCAGAACCGGCGCCCGAGTTGTCCGTGTCACCGGCGGGAACGCCCGGCGTGCCGAACAGGTCCTTCGGGACCTCGGGGATCGGCGGGATGGTGGGCATGGTCGGGGTGGTCGCGCCGGAACCGGTGGTGGTGCCGCTGCCACTGCCCGAACCGGAGCCGAGACCGCCGCCCAAGCCGCCGGTGCCGGAACCGCTGCCAGAGCCGCTGCCGGAACCAGAGCCGGAGCCGCTGCTGCCGGTCGAGTCGCCGCCCTTGATCGGGTCCGCGCTGCTGTCGCCCGCCGGGACGCCGCCCGTGCCGCCAGGGGAGAACAGGTCCTTCGGGACCTCCGGGATCGGCGGGATGGTCGGCATGGTCGGGGCCGTCGGGGTCGAGCCGCCGCTGCCACCGGGCGTGCCGATGTTGGCGGTGTCCTCGATCTGGTAGTCGCCGGGCTTCGGGATCGACGGCGACGAACCACCGGTCGAACCGGAACCACCCGTGGAACCCGAGCCACCGGTCGAACCACTGCCGCCGGGCAGGCCGGAGCCGCCGGTGGAGCCGCTGCCGCCGGTCGAACCGCTGCCGCCCGCGGAGCTGTCGGAGCCGCCCGCGCCCGCGCTGCCGCCGGGGGAGAACAGGTCCTTCGGGACCTCGGGAATCGGCGGGATGGTCGGCATGGTGGGCGTCGACGGGGTCGAGCCGCCGCTGCCGCCCGGCGTGCCGATGTTGGCGGTGTCCTCGATCTGGTAGTCGCCGGGCTTCGGGATCGACGGCGACGAACCACCGGTCGAACCGGAACCACCCGTGGAACCCGAGCCACCCGTGGAACCCGAGCCACCGGTCGAACCGGAACCACCCGTGGAGCCGCTGCCGCCGGACGCGCCGCCGGTGCCCGCGCCCTCGCCACCGGTGCCCGCGCCCGCACCTGCGCCCCCGCCAGGGGAGAACAGGTCCTTCGGGACCTCCGGGATCGGCGGGATGTTCGGCATCGGCTGCTGCTGCTGGCCGGAGCCGGAGCCGGAGCCGCTGCCGCTGGTGGAACCGCTGCCGGAGCCACCGGGCGAGCCGATGTCCGCCGTGTCCTCGATCTGGTAGTCGCTCGGGCTGGGCGTGGACGGGGTCGAGCCGCTGCCTGCACCAGCGCCGGAACCGCTGCCGGAGCCGGAACCCGCGCCGGAGCCGCCGGTCGAGCCAGAGCCGCCGGGCACGCCGCCACCGGCGCCACCGGCGCCTGCGCCCTCGCCACCGGCGCCCGCACCTGCGCCCCCGCCCTGGGAGAACAGGTCCTTCGGGACCTCGGGGATCGGAGGCATCTCGGGGGCCTGCTGCGGTTGCTGCTGGCCGTTGGTCTCGCTGCCCGAACCAGAGCCAGAGCCAGAACCAGAGCCGGAGCCAGAACCCGTGCCCGCGCCGGAACCCGAGCCGGCACCAGCGCCAGTGCCCGCACCAGCGCCGGTCCCAGCGCCCGCGCCACCGGTCGCCCCGGCGTCGCCGCCGCCCGGCGTGCCGACGTTCGCGGTGTCCTCGATCTGGTAGTCGCCGGGCTTCGGCGCGCCGTTGGCGCCCCCGGCGGAACCGCTGCCGCCCGTGCCGCTGCCGCCGGTCCCACCGGCGCCCGTGCCGTCCGGACCGCCCGCGCCGCCGGTGGTCCCCGGCTGGTTCACGGCGGGACCGCCGCCCGCGCCGCCCGTGCCGGCGCCGCCCGTGGCGCCGGGGTCGCCGTTGACCGAACCGGGGTCGTTGACCTGCGGGCCCGCGCCCTGACCGGTCGCGCCCGTCCCAGCGGCGCCGTCCGCGCCGGCAGGGGCCTGGGCGTCGGTCTCGGTGCTGATGCCCGCGAACTCCTGGTTGTTGCTGTCGTCGGTCTGGGCGTGGTCCTGGGCCGTGGCCTGGATGCCGCCCGCGACCTTGCCCATCGTCATGGAGATCTTGTCGAGGTGCATCCCGCCCTTGGTGGAGGAGACGTTGAACCGCTCCACCGCCTCGGCGCCGATCTGCCCGAAGGCGTTGCCGGACAGGGAGGCGCCGGTGACCGTGGCGGCGATCTCCTTGTAGCTGCTGCCGAGGTCCTCGGCCTGCTTGCGCAGGTTCTCCATGTCGGACTGGTTCATGGAGAACCCGGAGCCCGCGCCACCGTCGCTGGTCGGGGCCGGGCGTCGGGACATCACGTGCATCTTCTGCATCTGCTGTTCGGTCGTGGACATCGCTGTGCTGCCTCCGCGGGGCGCAGGGAGAGGGTGGGGACGGGGTGAGGTGGTCGGCGCTCGGCCGGGTCAGCTCCTAGCCGTTCTCCACCTGCCGCTGCTCACGGGCCCACGACTGGGTGGGGCGCAGCGGTTCGGCCTGCTGGGCCGGGACCGACATGTGCGTGGGCTGCAGGGGCTGCTGCTGCTGCTGGTAGACCGGGGTGCCCTGCTGCATGGGCTGGAGCGGCTGCACGGGCTGCTGGTAGACCGGGGTGCCCTGCTGCATGGGCTGCAACGGCTGCACGGGCTGCTGGTAGACCGGGGTGCCCTGGTGCATCGGCTGCAGCGGGTGGTGCGCGGGGGTGCCCTGCTGCATGGGCTGCAGCGCGTGGTGAGCCGGAGTGCCCTGCTGCGTCGGCTGGAGCGCGTGGTAGGCCGGAGTGCCCTGCTGGGTCGGCTGCAGCGCGTGGTAGGCCGGGGTGCCCTGCTGCGTCGGCTGGAGCGCGTGGTGCGCGGGGGTGGCCTGCTGCCGCTCGACCGCGTGCATCTGCGAGTACTCGGCCCGCTGCATGGGTTCGAGCGGCTGCATCCGCTCGCCGACCATCCTGGGCTCCAGCGCGTGCATCCGCTCCACGCCCATCTTGGGCTCCAGGGCGTGCATCCGCTCGGCCGCCATCTTCGGCTCCAGGGGCTGCATCATCCGCCGCTCGGCCGCCTGCATGGGCTCCAGCAGCGCGCCCTGCCGCCGCTCACCCGCCTGCATGGGCTGCAGGAGCGTGCCCTGCCGCAGTTCGCCCCGCTCCATCGGCTGGAGCAGCCCCTGCTTGGGCTCCAGCGCGGCCTCGTCGTCGGCGAACCTCGGACGGGGCGCGTTCATCCCGGACAGGTTGGTGGTGCCCTCGGCGGTCATGCCGCGCGGGGCGTTGGGCAGGGTCGGGGTGGTCTCGCCCTCGACCATCATGCCGCGCGGGGCGTTCGGCAGGGTCGGGCTGGTCGTCTCACCCTCGACCATCATGCCGCGCGGGGCGTTCGCCAGGGACGCGGTGGTCGTGCCCTCCTCCGCGTTCGGCATCCGCGCCGCCAGGCGGCCGGTCGCGGTGGCGGTGCCGTTGTCGGAGACGTCGTCGTACCGCTCCCACTCCTTGCTGACCTGGTCGGACAGCTGGTCGAGCTTGCCCATCCGCTCGGCCTGGCGGCCCATGGCCTCCTTGAGCTGGTCCATGCGGCCGGAGATGTCCTGGCCGACCTGGGTGGCGGCGTCCACCACCGAGGCCAGGAAGATCGGGATCGAGGCGCCGAAGGTCAGCGGGGCCATGATGTAGGCGGCGACGGCGGCGGGGGCCAGCGAGTCGGAGAACCGGCTGACCTGGTCGACGACGCCCGCGCGCATCCCCTCGACCATCTTGCCGGTGGCCTCGACGACCACGCCCTTCTGCGCGACCGCGTTCGCCATCGAGTCCAGCTCGCCGCCGAACTTCTCCATGCTGCCCTGGAAGGCCTCCATGGACTCGCCGGTCCAGCCCTGCGGGTTGCCCAGCTGCTCGCGCTGGGTGTTCGACAGCTCACGCATCCGCTCGGACGCGGTGCGGTAGGCGTCGGCGGTGGCCTGGACGCTGCCCTTGTCGGTCTCCAGCTGGTCGATCGGCTCGCGCAGGAACGCGACGTAGTCCATCGTCCACCCGGCGACCTGGGCCAGGCTCGCGAACGGGTCGGCGGGCGCGGCGACGTTGCCGGTGGGGGTGAAGGCCTCCGGCTCGGCGGCGGCGTCCTTGCCGATGGACTCGATCTCCGGGTTGACATCAGCCCCGTTAGCCGCGCCGGCGACCCTCTTCGCCACGACCATGGCGGTGGTCGCGGTGGCGGTAACTTCTGCGGTGGCTTCTGCCATGAGCAGGACCTTCCTCGGGGCATCTCGTCTCGCGCCGGCGTGGCGCAGGGAACCGGCACTTCGGTATGGGTGTTCACCGCACAGTAGAGGGACGCCACCAACGTGCCGCCAACGCGACGCCAACGATCATGGGTGGCGGGTCGGGCGCGGGGAACGGCCGGTGACGGGCGGGTTTCGGGTGGGCGGACGGCGGCGGTCGGGCGTCCGGCGGGCGGTTCCGGAGCCCTTACGATCGCCCGGCGCTCCCCTCCCCCGCCGTCGCGCGGCTGCGCGCGCTCCGCGACCGGGTGTCCCCCGTGGTGGTGGACGCGGCGCTGGCGGTCGCGCTGGCCGTGCTGGCGTTCGTGCCGACGGCGTCGGTGATCGGCCCGGAGATCGGGGACCTGCCCGAGGTCGGGCCGGACGCGCTCGGGGTGGCGCTGGCGCTGGGCCAGTGCCTGCCGCTGGTGGCGCGCCGGACGCGGCCCGCGCTGTGCCTGCTGCTGGTCGGCGGGGCTTTCGGGCTGCACCAGGCGCTGGGGTACCCGACGACGTTCGGCGGGGTCGGGCTGTACCTGGCGCTGATCGCGGCGGGCGCGTGGGCGGAGCGGCGGCGGGCGCTGCTGGCGGGGGTCGCGGTGGCCGGGTACGCGGTGCTGGCCGTGGTGCTGGCCGCGTCCGGGTCGCCGCAGCGGGCGCGGGACTTCGCCGCGTACCTGGCGGTGCTGGTGGTGTGCTGGCTGGCCGGGGCGTGGCTGCGGCGGCGGCGCGCCGAGGAGGCGGAGCGGCGCGAGCTGACCGCGCGGGTGGCGGCCGTGGAGGAGCGGGCGCGGATCGCGCGGGAGCTGCACGACGTGGTGACCCACCACGTGACGGCGGTGGTCGTGCAGGCCGACGCGGCGGGGGTGCTGCTGCCGACCGCGCCGGAGCGGGTCGGGGAGGCGCTGGAGGTGGTCGCGGGGACCGGGCGGCGGGCGCTGGCCGACCTGCGGGACCTGCTGGGGGTGCTGGAGGCGACCGGTGGTGGTCCGGACGGGGTTCGGGAGCTGGTGGAGCGGGCCCGGCGGGGTGGGCAGCTGGTCGAGCTGGTCGAGCTGGTCGAGGGCGGTGGGGTGGACGGGGTGTCCGCCGAGGTGGGGCTCGTGGTGCACCGGGGTGGTGCAGGAGTCGCTGACGAACGCGGTCAAGCACGCTCCTGGGCTGCCCACGCGGGGGTGGTGGTGCGCCGGGTGGGCGGGGTGGTGGAGGTGGTCGTGACGACCTCGGGGGCGGTGGTCGCGGAGGCGTCGCCGGACGGGCGGGGGCTGGCGGGGTTGCGGCGGCGGGCCGAGGAGCTGGGCGGGGAGGTCGTCGGGGAGGCGGCGGACGGCGAGGAGGCGCTGGCGCTGGCGGCGCAGTTGCGGCCGGACGTGGTGGTCATGGACGTGCGGATGCCGAAGCTGGACGGCATCGCGGCGACCAGGGCGCTGGCCGGTCCTGAGGCTGCGGCGCCGGTGAAGGTGCTGGTGGTGACCACGTTCAACGTCGACCACCACGTGTACGAGGCGCTGCGGGCGGGGGCGAGCGGGTTCCTGCTGAAGGACTCGCCGCCCGCGCGGTTGCTGGAGGGGGTGCGGACGGTGGCGCGCGGCGAGGCGCTGCTGGACCCGTCGGTGACGCGGGAGCTGATCGGGCGCTACGCGACCAGGGTGAGGCCGCGCGAGGAACCGGTGCACGGGGCGCTGGCCGGGTTGTCGCCGAGGGAGCTGGAGGTGCTGCGGCTGGTCGCGGACGGGCGGTCGAACTCGGAGATCGCGGTGGAGCTTGTGCTCAGCCCGGAGACGGTGAAGACCTACGTGTCGCGGCTGCTGGCGAAGCTGGACCTGCGTGATCGGGTGCAAGCCGTGGTGCCGGCGCACCGGACGGGGCTCGTCGGCGGGGCGTGACGCGGGGCGGGTGGTGACCCGCCCCGGCCCGGTCACGCGCGGGGGTCACCGCCGAACAGGTCACGGCCCGAGAAACCGGGGTCGGGGTTGTCGGGACGGTCCCCGCCGGAGGTCTGCGGATCGGCGTTGGACACCGGGTCGGTTGGGGTGTGGCCGGAGGCGCTCGGGCCGGAGGGAGACGAGCTGACGGGGGCCGGGGTGACGGGGATCGAACCAGCGGGGACCTGCCCGGTAGGAGCCGGGCCGCCGAACGCCTGACCAGTGGGCATCGGCCCACCGGGCGCGCCGGGGACCCGCGCGCCGGGGTTGAGCGTTCCGGGGAAGGAGGCTCCGGGAACTCGCGCACCAGGGCTCAGCGTTCCGGGGGTCGGCACGCCGGGAACCCGCGCACCAGGGTTGAGCGTCCCCGGATTCGGCGTACCGGGAGAGAACGTGCCGCTGTTCGGCACGCCACCACCAGGCGCCCCGCCTCCAGTCATCCAGGTGCCGGACAACCCGCTGCCCGCCGAACCAGCACCGGGCATCCCAGCACCGGGAGCCCCGGCCCCAGGCAGCCCAGGTCCGGCCGCCCCGCCTCCAGGCAGCCCGCTTCCAGCCACCCCGTTCCCAGGCAGCCCGTGCCCAGCCACCCCACTTCCGGGCAGCCCAGACCTGGGCAGGCCGCCGCCGGGCAGCCCACCACCGGGACCCGCGCCGGGACCGCCGAAGCCCTGACCGGGCGCGGGGTTGCCCACCGCCCCGTGGGCGGGCGCGGCGCTGGCCGCGGCAGCCGCCAGCGCAGCCGTCGCCGCGGCAGCCGCAGCCGCCTCCAGGGCGGCCCAGCGCGGGCCGAGCAGGCGCTCGACCGGCGTCGTCCCCGGCTCGCCGTCGCCCACCGCCAGGACGCGGCGCGCCCGGCGCAGCGCGCCGACCGCCCGCGCGGGTGGCACGGCGCGGTCCAGCAGGAGCCAGCCGAGGGAGTCCGGCCCGGCGCCCGCCAGCAGGCGCGCGCCCGACTCCGCCGTGACGCTGATCAGCGGCGTGACCAGGAACAGCGTGCGCCACGCCTCCCCGACCGCGCCGTCCGGCATCTCCGGGGACGACTCGCCCGCGATCAGGTCGGCCACCGCCTGGAGGTTGCGCCGCACCGCCCGCGCCTCATGGCCGAGGAACTCGCGGTGCAGCTCCAGGGCGGCCAGGAGCAGCGCGTCGCGCGCGGCCGTCCACTCCGGGTCCGTCCACGGCTCGGCGCGCTCCCGCCCGGCGAACAGCTCGGCCGCGACCGGCAGCAGCTCCTCCACGCGCGCCAGTTCCGCCGTGCGCTCGCTGATCACCCACTCGTGGTCGGCCTGGGCGAGCACGGCCGCGCGCACCGCCTGCTCCGCCGCGTCGAGCCCCGGCGTGCGGGGCGGTGGCGGCGGGGCCTGGGGCGGCGGGGTGGCGTGCAGGCGCTTCAGCTCGGCCTCGGCCAGCTTCACCCGGTCGGACAACCACGTGTCGCGCCACGACCACAGGTGCTGGTCGCTGTCCTGCTTGGCGACGCGCTTCCACAGCGCGGGCCGGAGCTTGCGGTGCTCCCGGTGCTCGCCCTTGCGGCGCTCCAGCTCCTGGTTCCAGTCCCAGACCTGGTGCTGGATGGCCGCGAACTGCTGGGCGGCCTCCTGCTCCAGCTTCGCGTGCGCGTCGACGGCGGCCCGCTCGACCTGGGCGAGCTGGTCGCGGTGGGCGCGCACCTCGGCCAGGCGCGCGATGGCGGCCGTGAGCCCCGCGCGGGCGCGGTCCAGCTCCTCGCGCAGCACGGGTTCGCGGTCGACGGCACGGCTGGCGGCGGCGCGCCTGGCGTGCAAATCGTCCACGAGCAGGCGGGCAGCGCGGAACGCGGCAACGGCATCCGACCACGGGCGTCGAGGACCATTGTCCTCCCAGGTCTTCAGCAAGTCCAGGAGGCCGGCGCCGCCGGTCCAGAGCTCTTCGTCGAACCGCTCGCGGTCGGCGCGGTCGACGAGGGTGAGCGCGAGCGGCCAGTCGTGCCCGGTGGCCCCGTCCGCAGCGGCGGGCGCGGGTCGCACGGCCGCCCCCGCGGCACGCGCGGTGGTCTCGTCGGCGCTGACCGCGAGCACCCCTCCCCCGGCCAGCTCCGGTCGCCAGGCGCTGACCTCGCGGGCCCGGTCGGCGGTGAGCCAGCGGAACCGCAGCCCGCTGAACGCCTCGCGCGGGTGCCCCAGCTCGGCGAGGTCGCGGGCCCGGCGCACGAGCACGCCGACCACCAGCTCGTGGACCGCGTCGGCGTCGGCCGGACCTGGCTCGGGCGGCTCGCCAGCCAGGTGGTCGCGCAGCGCGGGCGCGGTGGGCTCGGCGGCGTCCAGCTCGGCGAGGAACGGGCTGGTCGGCTCGGGCAGCCAGGCCGTGCCGCTGCCGCGCGGCACGGCGGTGCTCGTGACGCCGATCTCGGCGTCGGCCGGGGAGAACCCGGTGGCGCGCACGGCGGCGTCCTCGCAGGCGGCCAGCTCGGTGTGCCCGAGCCTGCCGAGGGCGGTGGCGCGGAACTCGGCGGCGAACCGCTCCTGCGCCTGGGCGAACCCGGTGAGCCGCCCGAGCACGGCCGCGCCGTTCAGCCCGACCTCGCCGGTGGCCCAGGCGGCGGCCGACAGGGCGGCGGACCCGAGCAGCGCGCGCCCGCTGTCGTCGACGGCGAACCGGGCGAGCGCCCCGTCCCCGTCCGCGTCGGGCGTGGGCGCGCCGAACGCCCCGGCGAGCACGGCGAGCGCCTTGCCGCGCGGGTGGATGCCGACGTGCACGACGTGCCGCCACTCGGTCCCACTGGGCAGCTCCCGCCGGGCGAGGGGGTGCTCGGCATCCCACGGCAGCGGCTCACCGGCCCTGACCCGCTCGACCTCGCCCAGTTCCGGCTGGTCGAACAGCTCGACCGCACGCCAGAACCCCAAAGCCCGCACCGAGACCGCCTCTCCCACAACCAGCTCCCCGCTCACCGTCGCACCGCGCTCGATCATCACACAGGTGCCGGGGAAAGGGGTGTCGGCGCGCTCCCCGGCCTCGGGGGCCCGGCCGGTGCCCGCGATCAGGACGCGGTGGGGGCGCGGCTACTGTCTGCGCCTGCGGTGCGACGCACCACAACGCTGCGGAGGCGATGCCCGGATGATCCCGCTGCTGTTCCTGAACGCCGTCACGGCGGTGGTCGGCGTCGTGTTCGCGGCGGTGGCGGCGGTGCACCCGGCGTCGCTGAGCTACAGCCAGTCGCCGGATCGCGGGGAGCGCTTCTACGCGTTGCTGCACGCCGCGAAGGCGATCCCGCTGGGCTTGCTGGCGGCGAGCCTGCCGCTGGCGCTGCCGGGGCAGGCGACGATGTTCTGCCTGCTGGCGGCGGCGCTGTCGCAGGCGGTGGACGCGGCGATCGGCTGGTCTCGGGGGTCGTGGGGGATGACGGCGGTGGGGGCGGCGTCCGCGGTGGTGCACGGCGTGACCGCGGCGGCGGTGGCCTGACCTGGTGAGGGGCGCCGTCCCGCGCCGGGAGCCGCCTGGTCACGGCGCCCGCCTGGCTACGGCGCCCGCCACAGCGTGACCCGCAGGCCGACCGTGGGGCTGAACGGCCGGTCCGGCCCGAACCCGGTGACCTCCAGCAGCGCCACCGCGCCCTCGCCGGTCAGCGCGCACAGCCGCGTGCCGACCTCGACCGGGGTGCCCGGCCCGGTCGGCTGGTGCCGGGCCATCGGGGCGGCGGCCGCGGCGGCGCGGCACTGCTCGGGGGTGGTGGCCTCGCCCGCGAAGCCGACGGCGGCCCGCTCGTCGGTGATCGAGGTGCTGAACCTGCCCCTGGAGTCGTAGCTGAACTCGGCGGCGTCCTCCACATCAGGGGGCGCGGGGGACCCCGCCGAGCGCACCGAGCGCTCGTCGAGGTCCACGAACGCCTGGACGCCCAGCGCGCCCTCGGGCAGCGTGAGGACGGCGTCCCGGTACACCTCCGCAGGTCCTGGGGGAGCGGTGGTCGTGGCGGATGCGCCGGACGTGCCGGTCGGGCTCGGCGCGCTCGTCCCGGCGGGCGCGCCGCTGCTCGGTCCCTCCTCGGCGGGCGAGCGCGGCAGCAGCCACGCGGCCAGCGCCACCACGAGCCCGACGACGGCGAGCGCGGCACTGGCCACCCCCGCCACCGCGCCGCTCTTCTGCCAGTCCACGGCGCCCTCCCCCCAGGGCCTTCGTCCTCGGGCCCTCCGCCTGCCATTGTGCCGGGCGAAGGCCCCGCAGCACCCCGGTTTTCCCGTTCCCGGCGGCGAAGTCGAGCCGCGGGACGGGGTGGTGCGGCGCGGGGCGCCCCGCGTCGCGGCGGGCGCGCGTCGTGCGGGTGGTGCGGGTGGTGCGCGCACGAGCGGCGCGCCGTGGTCCCGCCGAGCGGAACCCCTTGCCTGGCTCGGGAGTCCGCCACGAGCGGCTGCGCGGCGAGGGACTCCGCGTGGAGCGCCACGGGAGGCGGTGCACGATCCGGTGGTCCAGCCAGCCGGACCGGCGTCGCCCCACCGGCCGCCGACGACGTCGCGCGAGGTGGGACCTGCTCCGCCGGTGGTCAACGCGCGGTCCCCCGGAGGATCGGCAGGTCCCGCGCTCGGGGGCGGACGAGCAGCCGAGGCGGACGCCCGGCGGCCCCGGTGCGGCGCGGTGGGCACGGCCTGCGACGCCGCCTCCCGCCAGGGGGAGGGCTCCCGCCGCCGCGACGCGGCGATCCCGGACAGCCTCGGCACGAGGGCTTCGGCGAGCAGCGGCGGGCACAGCAGGCAGAGCGAGCAGAGCGGGCACAGCAGGCAGCGGCGGGCAAGGTGGGAAAACGAGGAGCGGGAGGGGGATCCGCAGGCGCCCGGCGTCGTGGGCGGAGAGGGCGTTGAACGCCGTACGCGGCGCGTGGTGGCCGTGCCGCCGCTCCGGCGGCCCGGCGGCCCTCGCCTCCGGAGGGGCAGCCGCTCGGCGGGAGGTCTGGGCGAAGGGCGCGGCGGCAGGTGGACGTCAGGGGCAGGTGGGCGCCAGGGGCGCGGGGTCACGCGCCGCTCCGGGGGAGGGCGGCGCGATCAGCGCACCGGGCGGGAGCGGCGGGGAGGTCCGCTGGGACCGGGGCGCCGGGCCGCGCACGGGCGCCGCACCGCGAGACCGCGAAACGGCGGGGCCGGGCGGCCGTCCGCTCGTGCGTACGGGTGAGCCGGGCCGCGCAACCGGACGCGGGACCTGCGGGTGGGATAGCGTGCCGAAGTCCCCCGCCGGAGCGCCCAGAACCCGCTCTCACGTCGGAGCAAACCCTTGTGAGCAGGCGAGTTCCTCCGGTGTTCGCGCCCCTGCGCGACCGGTTGGGCGACGCCTGCCGGAGCAGGAGTCGGCACCATGGCGACACCGGGCGAGAACGGGTACTGCTGCCTCCACCGAGGCGCCCACCACGATTTCCGCAGCGGCCCCGGCCACGATCTGCCCCACCACGCGCGTCCGCGGGCCGAAGCGGGTCCCCGCGCCGCCTCGGGCACGGTGACGGCGGCCCTGCGGCACCACGGGCGGACCCCCGTGCTGCACGTGGCGGGCGAGATCGACCAGCTGAGCGCGCCCGTGCTGCGCGGCGCGCTCGACCTGGCGCTGAAGCACCGGCCGCCGGTGCTGGTGGTGGACCTCGGCGAGGTCCGGCTGCTGGCCGTCGCGGGCCTGGCCGCGCTGACCGCCGCCTACCTGCGGGCGGGCGGGCGGACGCGCCTGCTGGTCGTGGCGGGCCACCGCGCCGTGCTGCGACCGCTGCGGATCGCCGCGCTCGACCGGCTGGTCGAGGTGCGCCACTGCCTGGGCGAGGCCCTGGGGACGCTGTGACCTGGCCACCGGCCGCGCCCCCCACCGCGCGCGGCCCGCTCGGGCGAAGGCCTAGGCTGACCTGGTTGCCCACGAGGGCTGGCTCGGAGGACTGATGGCGGAGAACCGGCGACGGCGGCTGCAGGCACTGCTGGCCGCCGACCTCGCCGAGCGCCCCGAATCGGTCGTCAAGCTGGCCTGCGAGCGCTGCGTGCTGGAGCTGGGCGTGTCCGGGGCGGGAGCCACGGTCCTGAGCGCCGCGCCCGGTCACGGGCTGCCCAGCCGGGGCCTGGTGTGCGCGACGAACGAGGTGAGCTCGGGTCTGGAGGACCTGCAGCTCGTCGTCGGCGAGGGCCCGTGCCTGGACGCCTTCGCCTCCGGCGGGCCGGTCCTGATCTCGGACCTGTCCGCCGAGATGGAGCGCTGGCCCGCGTTCACCCCCGCGGCGCGCGGGCTGGGCGCCGCCGCGGTGTTCTCGTTCCCGCTCCAGATCGGCGTGGCCAGGGTGGGGTCGCTGGACCTCTACCGCGACACGCCCGGCCCGCTCACCAGGGCGGAGCTGACGGACGCGCTGATCCTGAGCGACCTGGCGACGCTGGGCGTCGTGGCGGAGCTGGACGGGCACAGCACGGCCGACCTGAGCTGGTTGGCGGATCCCCACATCCAGGTGCACCAGGCGACCGGCATGGTGCAGGCGCAGCTGGACTCCACGACCGAGGTCGCGCTGCTGCGCCTGCGCGGGTACGCCTTCATCCACGACGTGCCACTGGCCGAGGTGGCCCGGCGGGTAGTGGCGCGCGAGCTGCGCTTCACCGCCGACGAGGGCGGGCACTGATGCGACATGAGGGAAAGGCCGAGCCGATGAGCAGTGCCCGTGACCAACAGCTGGCTGACACCTTCGTGTCACTGGCCGACACGCTGGTCGCCGACTTCGACGTGCTCGACTTCCTCGGCATGTTGACCGAACGGGCGGTGGACCTGCTCGACGTGGACGCGGCCGGGGTCATCCTGTCCGACCAGCGCGGCGGGTGGCGGCCCGCCGCCGGGTCGTCCGAGCACGCCGCGCTCGTGGAGGTGTTCGCCGCGCAGACCCTGCAGGGACCGTGCCTGGACTGCGTGCGCAGCGGGACCCCGGTGTCCAGCGCCGACCTGGCGGGCGAGCACGAGCGGTGGCCGGAGTTCGGGCCCGCCGCGGTGAGCGCGGGGTTCCGGGCGGCGTGCGCGCTGCCGATGCGGCTGCGCGACGAGGTGATCGGCGCGCTGACCCTGCTCAACACCGCCCCGGTGGCGATCGGCGGGGCGACCATCGCGCTGGGGCAGGCGCTCGCCGACGTGGCCACCATCGGTATCCTCCAACAGCGCACGGCCCGGCAGTACGACCTGGTGTCGGAACAACTGCAGGCCACGCTGCACCACCGCACCGTCGTCGAGCAGGCCAAGGGCGTCCTGGCCGAAGTCGGTGGTCTGGACATGCACGAGGCGTTCCTGGCACTGCGGCGCTACGCCCGCGCGCACCACCTGAGGCTGTCGGAGGTGGCGCGAGGCGTTGCGGCGGGCGAGTTGGCAGCGAACGGCCTGCTGTCCGAGCGAAGTGACTCGCCCCGGCCGTGACCCCGCGGGGGCACCCATCCCGGCAACCGGAGGGCCCCGACATGGTGATCACCCCGCAGGAAAGCGCCCCGCAGGAAAGCGCCCCGCAGGAGCGCGCCGAAGCAGCGAGCGACCGGGAAGTGCGGGTGGCGCGCGCGTTCGTGCGCCTGGCCGACACGCTCGTCGCGGACTTCGACGTCGCCGAGTTCCTCCACATGCTCACCGAGCAGTGCGTCGAACTGCTCGACTCGACGGCCGCAGGCGTGGTGCTGGTCGACCGGTGGTCGGTGCCGCACGTGACCGCGAGCTCGTCGCAGGAGGCGGAGCTGCTGGAGCTGTTCGCCGTGCAGGCCGACGACGGCCCCTGCATCGACTGCGTCCGCTCCCAGACCCCCGTCTCCTGCCCCGACCTGCGCGAGGCCACCACCCGCTGGCCCCGCTTCACCGCGGCAGCCCACGAATGCGGCTTCCGCTCCGCCCACGCCCTGCCCCTGCGCCTGCGCGAACACGCCGTAGGCGCGATCACCCTGCTCAACACCCAACCCGGCGACCTGAGCCAGGACGTGCTCCAACTCGGCCAGGCCCTCGCCGACGTCGCCACCATCGGCATCCTGCAACAACGCGCCATCAAGCACGCCGACCAGCTCAGCGGCCAACTCCAGACGGCGCTCGGCAGCAGGATCGTGATCGAGCAGGCCAAGGGAATACTGGCGGTCTGGGGCGAGATCCCGCTCGACGTGGCGTTCAGCAGGCTGCGCGGCTACGCGCGCGCGCACCACCACCGCCTCACCGACCTGGCCCACGCCGTCACCACCGGCGTGGCCGACAGGGCTGCGATCCTCGCCCACCGGGCGCGCTGACCGCACCGGGCCGCGTGCCCGCGGGTGATCGCGCCGCCCTCGTCCAGGCGTGGGCGGCGCGCGCCCGAGCGGCCGGGGCGGGTTTCCCGGCGCGGAGGGCGGACGAGCCCGCGCGGTGCGGCGGGGACACCGGCGGTGGGCGCCTGAGCGCGGGGTTGGGCCGAACAGGCGCCGTTCCTGTACAGCCCACCGGGCGGCTGCTAGAACGGGACCGGGGTTCCCCGTCGTGATCCGGAGCGGATCGGCCGGGCGCCCCCGGCGACACCGCTGTCCCCGACCCCGACAGCCGAATCCCAGCAGGCATCGGCGTGGATCGGGGTTTTTTCTTGCTCCTGCATCGCCCAGCGGCGGCACGCTCCCTACCGGCCCCGGTGTTCCGCAGATCCGGCGGAGCGCCTTCGGACGCGGTCCACCCCGCACGGCTCGTGCGCGGGGTGGCCGCTGCCGGGCTGGCGGGCGGGCGCCGCACCGCGCCGACCGCCTCCGGGGCGCGTCGCCACCCGGCACCGCAGGCGCAGCCCGGTCCCCCGCGCCCGAACGCCCGGCGCGCGGGCCACTCGGCGTGCCCGCCTCCGGTGCTCTCGGCACAACCCCAGGAGCACACATGAAGATCGCCATGGTGGCGCTGCACACAGGGCCGCCCGCGGAGCTCGACGAGGCGGCGAGCAGGCGGGTGGCGCACGTGGCCGAACTGTCCTCCTCGCTGACCGCGCTGGGACACGAGATCACCGTCTACACCGGCGGCAGATCGATCGGCGCGGCCGTGTCCACGCGCACGCCGGAGGGGTACCAGGTGGTCCACCTGCCCTCGGGCGCGCGCGGCGGGAAGGCCGGACGCCTGAAGGGCGCGGGCGACTTCCTGCACGGCCGGTGGCGGGCCGCGCCACCCGATCTCGTCCACGCCCACCAGTGGCCGTCGGGGCTGGTCGCGCTGCACGCGGCCGTCCCGCTCGACCTGCCCGTCGTGCAGAACTTCCACTCGCAGTCGAGCGACCACCTCTCCGACCACGTGGCCGCCCAGCGGGTGATCGGCCACGAGGCGACCCGGATCGTGGCCACCAGCGCCTCCGAGGTCGCGCGCCTCATCAAGGCGGGCGTGCGGCGGACGAAGATCACCGTCGTGCCGTACGGGGTGGACCTGTCCCGGTTCGGCCCCAGGGGGCCCAGGGAGGGGCGGGACCTGCCGCACCGGATCCTCGCGGTCGGCGTGGGGCGTCCCGCCGACGGGGTGGGCGATCTGGTCGTCGCGCTGCGGGGCGTCCCGAACACCGAGCTGGTCGTGGTGGGGGACCCCGCCGTCTCCGCCGCGTCGTCGTCGTGGGCGCAGCGGCTGGTGAACCACGCGCGGGTGCACGGCGTCGTGAACCGGGTGCGGCTGGTGGGGTGCGTGCCGCGCGCGGCGATGGCCAGCCTGCTGCGCTCGGCCGACGTCGTGGTGTGCGCCGCCCGCAGCGAGCCGTCCGGGATCGTGGCGCTGGAGGCGATGGCGTGCGGGGTGGCCGTGGTCGCCACGTCGGTCGGGGTGCTGCCGGAGGTCGTGCTTGACCGGGTGACCGGGGTGCTGGTGCCGCCGCGCTCCCCCGCCGCGCTGGCGAGGGCGCTGCGGGAACTGCTGGGCAACAAGGTCAGGCTCAACTCGTACGGGGTCGCGGGCTACGACCGGGTTCTGGCCCGCTACAGCACGGAGCTGCTCGCGGACGAGGTGACCAGGCTCTACCAGCGGGCGGTCGCGGCGAGCTCCGGGCGGGACGTGGGGGCGCGCGCCTGAGCGGTCCTCAGCGGACTCGGGCCCGCCGGGCAGGGCGGTCCCGCGGCGGGTCCGGGCAGGCCGGGGCAGGGCCGGTCGGTCCGGACCCGTGGGGGGGTGGCGGGGCGGAGCCGGGGAGGGGTCGGCTCGGCCCCGCCGCTGCGGGGGTGGCGGGCGGGGACGTAGAGCGGGTGTCCGGTGTGGACGGTGTGGGCCGGGGCCGGGGAGGGCGGGGGCGCGCGCGAGCACCGCGCGCTCCACCAGCGGACTACGGGCGCCGTGCTCGGGACCACCGACGTGGGACCACCGCTGCGGGACGACCGCTGTGGGACCACCGACGTGGAACGACCGCCGTGGCGATTCACCGGGATGTGGCGCCGCCGTGCGGGTGGGGACAAGCTCTGCGTGGGCCCGTCCGACCGCGGGCAGCGCGGCGAGCAGGCGCGGCGGAGCGGCGCGCGCAGTGAGGAGCCGGTGGTGACCACCGTCGAACCCAGGCCCTACCCGTTCAGCCAACCCGAGCGGCTGGACTCGGAACCGCTGTTCTCGGCGTTGCGCGCCGAGCCGAGGCTGCGCCCGGTGCCGTCGCCGCCGGGCAACATCCTCGGCATGGCCCCACCGGACCACACCAGGCTGCGCAGGCTGGTGGCCAAAACGTTCACGGTCCGCCGCGTCGAGCGGCTGCGCCCCCGCGCGCAGGAGATCGCCGACGGCCTGGTGGCGGCGATGCGCGCGGGGGGCGCCCGCCGACCTGGTGGAGGACTTCGCGCTGCCGCTGCCGATCACCGTGATCTGCGAGCTGCCGGGCGTGCCCTACGAGGACCGGGTGGACTTCCGGGTGTGGTCGGACGCGTTCCTGTCCACGACGGAGTTCACCGCCGACGAGGACCGCGAGCACACCGGCGAGATGGCCGCGTACATGGCGGACCTGATCGCGAGCCGGCGGCGCGAGCCCACCGGGGACCTGCTCGGCGCGCTCGTGGTGGCGCGAGACAGCGAGGACCGGTTGGCTGCCGGGTCTGCGCTTGGCGGAGGAGCCGATCACCTGGAGGACCGGCATGTCCACCAGGGGGGCCTGCCCGCCTGCCGGTGACCTGGGACGGGCTGACGGGCAGACGGCGCCCGGCCAGTGCCGCGGACCGGGCAGCGGTCGTGTGGGCGCAGGCGCGCGCGGCGTGCCGTGGACGGCGCCTGCGCCGGGGCGGTGGCCGTTGCCGCAGTACGCGGTCAGCGAGCGGCGGGGCGGCGTCGGCGGCTCGTGTTGACGCGGACTCGTCTGCGCCACAGCGGTCCCCGGACCACCGGGCCACCGGACGGCGTCGCGGGCGCGCCCTCCGGCGAGGGCTGCCGCTCCGGCGGGCCCTCCCGGCGCGGCTCAGCCTGCTCGACATCCGGGCTCTGCGGCCCCCGTGAGGCCGGCAGGCCCCACGTGGCCCGCCCGTCCGCGTCAGACAGGGCTGGGCCGTCCGGCGCGGGCGGGTGGTGCGGCGGAGCCTGCGCGGGCGACGAGGCCGGGCGCGTCATGACGTGGCCCCGGCGCCCGTGGGCCGCGCTGTCCGCTTCTCCGGCGGCGGCGACACCCCCGGCCGCGACACCCGCCCCCGCGCCACCTTCTCCCGCACCGACGGCCGCACTCCCCCGGCACCGCCCTCCGCCTCCCACCGCTCCTCCGGCCCGGACTCCACCGGACCGCCCCCGGCCAGTCCCCCCTCCGGCGCGGCGCGCCCCACCCCTCGCACCCGAACGCCGTTCCGCACCATCAACTCCTCCACCGGATCGGACCCGTCCGACCCGGTCACAGCGCGCAGCGCCGCCCCCGCGGCGCCACCCGGCGTGTCGGGCGGGATCACCAGCAGGACCGTGCGGGCGCGATCCGGACCCAGCACGGTCACCTCCCAGGGCCGCGTCGTACGGAACCCCTCCAGGCGCACCACCACGCCGGCCACAGTGATCTTGTGCTCGGCCCTGCCCCACGCGCCCAGGTGGTAGACCACCCGCAGCACCGGCCTGCCGAACCCGGTCACGGCGGCGATCAGCGCGGGGAACTCGACCGCCGGGTCGGCGGACCTCGGCCACCAGGCCCCGTCGGCAGCGGACCGGGCCGAGTCGCGCGGCCTCACGGCCAGCCTGCGACCGGGGTCCGCGTCAGCGCCGGTCACGGGAGCGCGCTCGGTCGCGCTCATCCCGACGTCCCCGTCCCCGCCCCGGACGGCCTTCCCCCGTGGCGCGCGCCGATCCGCACGGGCGCGGCCACTCCCACGTCACCCGCCCAGCCCGCGCACAGGCACCGCCGGTCCAACCCGCCTGCCTCGGTCGCGGCGCAGAACCTCAGGGCGATCTCGTCGTGCGCGCCCACCGGGTGGTCGCACGTGGGGCAGCGCGCCTCGTCCGCGCCCTCCGCCGGGGGCGGCGGAACCCCGGTCCCGGACGTCCGCTGGACGGGTCTGAGCGTGCTGCTTTCAGCGTTCACGTGCCTGCTCCGATGAGGTCGGGGGCGCCGTTCGGGCGCCCGGATTGCCGGTGAGGCGGAACTCGACGGTCGTGGGCAGCCGGTCGAGGTCGAGCGCCCTGCGCAGCCGGGGCAGTCCCCCGGTGGCGAGCGCGCGGCGGATCGCGCCGGGCTCGCCGTCCCGGTCGGTGCTGATCACCAGCTCCAACCTCGGGGCGTTCCCGGCCCCGGTGAGGACGCCGCGCGCCTCGCGCACACCGGGATAGGCCCCGGCCTCGGCGAGGAGCGGGGCGAGCGCGGTGCTCGCGGCCAGCTCGGTCCGCCCCGAGCCGTCGGTGTCGAACCGCCACAGGCTGCTCCTGGGCGCGCGGGCGACCTGGGCGACGAGCCAGCGGACGGCGAGCAGCCCGAGCGCGATCCCGGCGACCGCGATGACGTTCCAGACCCACGGGGGCGGCAGGGCGTCACCGGGGACCAGGGGCGCGTCGGGCGCGAGGACGTCCAGCACGGCGAACCGGGTGGCCAGGGCGAACCCGCCCGCCGCGAGCAGCAGCAGACCGGTCACGGCCAGCACGGCGCGGTTGAGCCGGGCGGGCCGGTCGTGGCCGGTCACCGCGCCCTCCCGGCCTTGAGCCGGACGGTCACGGTCGGCCGGTCCAGCGGACCGACGCGGTCGAGCCGCTCCGCGACGGCCACGCGCACGGCGTCGGCCAGGCCTGTGGTGCCGGTGCGGTCGGTGGTGGCGGTCGCGGTGGCCGCGCGGCGGGTGAGGGCGAGCTTGGCGGTGGTCACGCCGTCGACCGACGACGCGGTCGCGCGCAGGACGTTCCGCAGGCTCCGCCGGGTCACCCCGGACTCCAGCGCGTGGTCCGAGTCCGGGTCGTCGTCGCGCAGCGGCAGCACGGTGGGCGCGCCGGGGAGCAGCGCGCACAGCAGCAGGACCGCGCCGAGCACGGCGCAGACCGAGGCCGCCAGCACGACGAGCGGGTCGGTCCAGCGCGCCCCGTGCAGGGCGCCCGCGACCGCGCGCGGGTCGATCCACGGGCTGAGCCCGAAGGCCTGCCGCACGGCCACGGTGGTGACGAGCGCGCAGGCGGCGAGGACGGCCAGCGCGACGAGGACGGCGGGCGCGCTGCGCCGGGGCAGCCGCTTCACCACACCCTCCCCTCGGGGCGCGCAGCGTGGTGCAGCGCGGTGACGGTGACGTCGACCCTGGTCACGGTCAGGCCGGTCAGGTCCCGGATGCGCAGGGCCAGGTGCGCGCGCACCCGGTCCGCGGTGCGGCGCACCGGCATCGGGTAGACGACCGACAGCCGCACGTCGAGCGCGACCGCGTCGCCGGTGACGGTCGCGCCGACCCGGACGTCCGCACCGGCCTGCTCCGGGCCGACGGCGACGCCGAGCAGGCGGTACGCGGAGCCGCCGACGCCGTCGACCTCGGTGGCCGCGTGCGCGGCGATCCGCTCCACCGCGGCGTCGCCGACGGTGAGGCGACCGCGTTCGCCGGGGTCGGCGGGTGTTCCCGGCGCCGCCGGGTGGGATCGGGTGGTCGTGGTGGTGGTCACGGCGCTCAGCCCCGGTCCCGGCCGGTCAGCGCGGACACGTCGAGCTTGCCGTCGAGGACCCGGCCGACGACCAGGCCCGCCGCGCCCAGGAGCAGGACGACGATGAAGGCGCCGAACCCGCCGAACGCGGCGGCGAAGCCGAGCGCTAGACCCGCCAGCGTTCCGGTGGTGGTGGAGTTCACGGTGGGTTCCTCACTGCGGTGGTCACCGCGGTGGCCGGTGGGGTGGCCGGTGGGGTGGCCGGTGGGGTGGTGGGCACGGCGGTCGGCCTGGTGACCGGTGGAGCGACCGGTGCGGCCACCGGCCCGGTGGCGGGTGCGGCGCCCTGGCGGGCGCCCGGCTCGACGGCCGCCACGCTCACCGCCACCACGCCGACCTCCACCAGGCCGACCTCCACGACGTTGACTTCCACGACGCCGGCCTCCGCACCACCGGCCTCCGCGCCGCCCGGCTCCCCGCGCCGCGCGGCACGCCCGGCGGCGCGGTCGGGCGCGAGGGCGAGCGGCGGCGCGACGTCGCCGATCCACACGTGCAGCGGCACCCGGTCGGGGCCGAGCACGGCGTGCACCGCGGAGCGGACCGCCGCGTCGACCTCGGCGGCGGTGGCCGGGTAGCGCACGACCACGCCGACGACCAGCTCGTCCGGACGGACGCGCACCCCCACCACCCTCCGCCCTGGCAGGAGGGTGGCGATCTCGCCGTAGCGCCCGGCGTGGGGACCCGCCACCTGCGGCAGGCTGCTCACGGCCACCGCGACGGCGGTGGCCTCGACGTCGGGCGTCACCGCACGCGACCCGGTTCCGGGGTCCTGTCGCCCTCGTCCTCGCCGGGGATGTGCACGTCGGTGACGGCGATGTTGACCTCGACGACCTCGAGTCCGGTCATCTGCTCCACCGCGCCGATCACGTTGCGGCGCACCGACCGGGAGAGGTCCACTATGGACACCCCGTACTCGACCAGGACGTGCAGGTCGATCGCGGCCTGCCGCTCGCCGACCTCGACCGAGACGCCCTGTCCCGCCGAGGCCGTCGCGCCGGGGATGCGCTCGCGCAGCGAGCTGAAGGCCCGTGCCGCGCCGCCGCCGAGCGCGTATACGCCGGACACCTCGCGCGTCGCGAGCCCGGCGATCTTCTGGACCACGGTGTCGGCCACGGTGGTCGTCCCCTTGGTCTGGGCGGACGTGGCGAGGTCGCGGTCGGCGGCCTCGGTGGCGATGTTCTGGGTGGGCGCGCCCGCGTTCTGGATGGACGACTTGGGCGCGGCGGTGACGGGGGTTGTCACGGTGGTCTCCTCGACCTGGCATCGGGTGCGGGGCGCGTTCGCGCCCCGTTGTCCTTGGTTCGGCCGGTCCGGCGGTGTCCGCTCTCGACCGGGCTCTCGACCGGGCTCTCGCGCGGGAGGTGTGCTGAGCGATGTGCTCGGAAGCGCCTTCCCCGGAGTTCGGCGGGTGTCGCCGGGATCAGGGGCGGCTGCTGCGCTCACCGGATGCCCTGGGGCACGAGCGCCAAACCCCCCTGGCGGACTTGGCGCTCGCAGAGGGGTGACATCGCCGCCGAGTGGGCATCCGGGCGTCATGGAACCCGTTCCGCACTCAGGGCAGCAGTTGAGGCAGGACCAGGAACGAAGGGTTTCGCGCGCGTTCGTGCGCCTGGCCGACACGCTCGTCGCGGACTTCGACGTCGCCGAGTTCCTCCACATGCTCACCGAGCAGTGCGTCGAACTGCTCGACTCGACGGCCGCAGGCGTGATCCTGCTCGACGAGCGGGCCGGGCTGCGAGTGGTCGCGAGCTCGTCGCAGAAGGCGGAGCTGCTGGAGCTGTTCGCCGTGCAGGCCGACGACGGCCCCTGCATCGACTGCGTCCGCTCCCAGACCCCCGTCTCCTGCCCCGACCTGCGCGAGGCCACCACCCGCTGGCCCCGCTTCACCGCGGCAGCCCACGAATGCGGCTTCCGCTCCGCCCACGCCCTGCCCCTGCGCCTGCGCGAACACGCCGTAGGCGGAATCACTCTGCTCAACACCCAACCCGGCGACCTGAGCCAGGACGTGCTCCAACTCGGCCAGGCCCTCGCCGACGTCGCCACCATCGGCATCCTGCAACAACGCGCCATCAAGCACGCCGACCAGCTCAGCGGCCAACTCCAGACGGCGCTCGACAGCAGGGTCGTGATCGAGCAGGCCAAGGGAATCCTCGCCGCGACCGGGAACATCCCGCTCGACGCGGCGTTCGAACGGCTGCGCGGCTACGCGCGCGCGCACCACCACCGCCTCACCGACCTGGCCCACGCCGTGGCGGCGGGCACGGCGGACACGGCGGCGATCCTGGCCAGGGGACGTCGCTGACCTCCCGTCCGGGCGGAGGCGCCGGGGCCGCGAGGCGGTGGGGCCCCGCGGGTTGTGCGGACGGCCGCGCGGCGGGGGCGGCGCGTGGTGGCGCGTCGACGAGCGGCAGGCTCACCTGGTGGCGTGGAGCCAGCGCGCCGGCTTGCCGAACATCCCGTTCAGCCTGCCCGCCGGCCGCTGCTGCTCGTCCACGAGCGCGGCGAGCGCGCAGATGCCGCCGGTGAGGAGCGGGATCAGCCACTGGCAGGTGTCCAGCTGGCGCCGGAGGCGCCCGGTCTCCCCCGGTGCGGACCGGGCGGGGACGACGCCCTCGACCACCGCGCCGTTCCCGACGGCGGTCAGCTTCCTGCCGAGCGACCGGCTGTAGCCGGTCACGGCCAGCGCGGCGCCGGTGAGGACGAACTTGCCGATGGTCTGCGCGGCCACCCCGCGCCGACCGGCCGCGCGATCCCGGTTGACCGGCAGCAGCATCACCCCGCCCAGCAGGTGCGCCCCGATGGCGATGGCGCAGACCGGCGCCCAGGAGCCCCACCCGGCGTTGAGGCCGGGGACGGCGGGGTCGGGGTCGGCGCCGAGGGCGGGGTCGGCGGCGGTCACCGCCTCGGCGAGCGAGCCGCCGAACCAGGCGGCGAGGCCGATGTCGTGAAGGGCGCGGACAGCGGTGGTGCGCTCGGGCATGGTGTTCTTCCGGTTCCGGGGTCCGCGCGGGCGGGTCGTGCCCTCGCCGCTCGGGCGGCGCGCCACGCGGTCTCGTGCCACGGCTGTCACGACGCGGTCGCCACGACGCGGCGGTCACGGGTGCGGGGGGAGGGAGCGCGATCGCCGTCCCCCGCGCGCCTCGGCCACGCGCCGCCCGTCTCCGGGGCGTGTCGTCGTGCTGGACTGGGCGCACCGGGGGTCCTGGGCGCGGTGGTGGGGCCTGCGGGCCCCGTGCCGGGTGTTCCCGTGGCGTGGCGGTCGAAACACCGCGCCGGGCCCGCCCCGGCGCGGAGCGTGCCCGGCTCGGCACGCTGCGCGCTGTGAGCAACCGCACCAACCGTATCGGTCGGCCTACCGACCGATACGGTTGGTAGGCGGGTACCGTCGACGACGTGGCACGAGAAACGCGGCACGAGGCGGACGTGCGTCTGCTCGACCGGGCGGCGGCGCTGTTCGCCCGGCACGGGTTCGACCACACCTCGATCAAGGACGTCGCCGACGCCGTCGGGCTGTCCAAGGCGGGGCTGCTGCACCACTACCCCACCAAGGACGCCCTGTTCACGGCAGCGGCCGAACTGGGTCGCGGGAAGGCCCACGAGGTCGCCGGGCAGGCGATGCGGCTGCCCGCGGGGCCCGAGCGCGACCGGGCGGCCATCGAGCTGATGACCGACCTCGCGCTGGAGCACCCCGGTCTGATCTCCATGGCCGCCGGGGTGATCACCGAGATGGGCTCGGACAGCACCCACCCGCTGCTCGTGCCCGACAGCGACGAGCTGTCGATGTTCGCCGTGTTCGACGTCGACCCGCGCGACGTCGACAGCGAGCGCCTCGTGCGCGTGATCGGCGCGCTGAGCGCGCTGGCCGTGCTCAGCCTGGCCGCCAACCACGTCGACCGGAAGTCGGTGTGGCGGCGGCACATCGTGGCCACCTGCCTGGCCGCGCTCGGCCACCCCTCCCCTTGACCCAACCCACACCTCTGAGGCCTGAACGCTCATGGCACGTCTCCTCTACCGGCTCGGCGTCGGCTCGCACCGACGACGGCTCGCCGTAGTCCTGTTGTGGCTGGTGGTGCTGCTCGGCACCGGCGCGGGCGCGCTGACCCTCTCGGGCACCACCGCCAACTCGTTCTCCATCCCCGGCCAGGAGTCCACGACCGCGCTGGACAAGATCTCCGAGGAGTTCGGCTCCAGCGGTGGCGCGACCGCGCGCGTGGTGGTCAAGGCCCCGGACGGCCAGACGCTGACCACGCCGGAGAACGCCCAGCTGATCGCGGGCCTGGTGCAGGATCTGTCCGAACTGGACGGTGTCGCCTCGGCGAGCAACCCGCTCGACCCGCAGGCGCCCGCGGTGAACCAGCAGCAGGACACCGCGTACAGCACGGTCACCTACAGCGCCAAGGTCGGTGACATCACCCAGGAGCAGAAGGACGCGCTGTTCAAGGCCGTCGAGGACGGCCGCACCGGCGGGCTGACCGTGGAGGCCGCGGGCGAGGCCACCCAGTCGCCGCCGCACATCGGCGGCGTCGCCGAGGCGCTCGGCGTGATCATCGCGCTGGTGATCCTGGCCGTCACGTACGGCTCGCTCGTCACGGCGGGCATGAACCTGCTGACCGCGAGCGTCGGCGTGGGCATCGGCGCGCTCGGCGTCATGATCGCCACCGGGTTCATGGACCTGCAGTCCACCACCCCGATCCTGGCGTCCATGCTGGGCCTGGCCGTGGGCATCGACTACGCGCTGTTCATCATCAACCGCTACCGGCAGGAGCTGCGGCACGGGCGCGAGGTCGGCGACGCCATCGGCATCGCCGTGGGCACCGCCGGTTCCGCCGTGGTCACCGCGGGCATCACCGTCGTGATCGCGCTCGCCGGCCTGACCGTCGCGGGCATCCCGTTCCTGACCCAGATGGGCGTGGCCGCCGCCGCGACGATCGTGGTGTCGGTGCTGATCGCGATCACGCTCGTCCCCGCGGTGCTGGGCTTCCTGGGGCTGAAGGCGTTGCCGCGCAAGCAGCGCGAGGCCGTGCGGCGCGGGGAGGTCGGCGAGACCGAGGAGCAGCACGAGCGCGGGTTCTTCCGGGGCTGGGTCAACGGCGTCACCAAGCAGCGGGTCGCCGCGCTGCTGCTGGCCGTGATCGGCCTCGGCCTGGTGTCGGTGCCCGCCGCGTCGATGACCACGACGCTGGTGCCGCGCCCGGTGGTCGACTCCACGCAGGAGCGCGCCGAGAAGATCCTGGCCGACGGGTTCGGCGCGGGCTTCAACGGGCCGCTGATCGTGCTGTTCGAGGGCGGGAACCCGGCGCAGGCCGCCGCTGCCGCCGTCGCGGACATCCAGGGGCTGGACGACGTCGCGATGGTCGCGCCGCCGATCCCCGACGCCGACGGCACGGCGGCGATGCTGACCGTGATCCCGAAGTCCGGGCCCGCCTCGCAGGAGACCGAGAAGCTCGTCGAGGACCTGCGGGCGCAGCTCGCGGACGTCGAGGGCAGCACGACCTACGTGACCGGGTCGACGGCGGTGAGCGTGGACGTGGCGGTGACGCTGGACAAGGCGCTGCCGGTGTACCTGGTGCTCGTGGTCGGCCTGGCGCTGCTGCTGCTGGTGCTGGTGTTCCGGTCGATCCTGGTGCCGCTGGTCGGCGTGCTGGGCTTCCTGCTCACGATCGGCGCGTCGCTGGGCGCGACGGTCGCGGTGTTCGAGTGGGGCTGGCTGGCGGACGCGGTCAACCTGGACGGCACCGGGCCGCTGATCAGCCTCACGCCGATCATCGTGATCGGCATCCTGTTCGGACTCGCGATGGACTACCAGGTGTTCCTGGTGTCGCGGATGCACGAGGCGCACGCCCACGGCATCGCGCCGCGCGACGCGATCCGCACCGGCTTCCGCCAGGCCGCGCCGGTGGTCGTGGCGGCTGCGCTGATCATGTTCTCGGTGTTCGCCGGGTTCGTGCCGTCGGGTGACGCGACGATGAAGTCGATCGCGTTCGCGCTGGCGATCGGGATCGCGGTGGACGCGTTCGTGGTGCGGATGGTGCTGGTCCCGGCGGCGCTGGCGCTGCTGGGCAAGGCGGCGTGGTGGCTGCCGTCGTGGCTGCGGTGGTTGCCGGAGCTGGACGTGGAGGGCGCCGGGCTGGAGCGGGACGGGAAGCTGGAGCCGGAGAAGCCGCTGGCTGACGTGGCGGGCTGAGCCGCTTGATCTGATCGACCTGCTTGACCTGCTTGACCGACTGCGCCGCCGTCCGGGGTCCCGGGCGGCGGCGCTGCCGTTTCCGGGGCTGTTCACGCCGGGGGGTCGGCTGGCAACCCCGCGTTCGGCCTGCGGTGCCGAGGAACGGCCTGTCCTGGTCACGGTGTCCGGGCAACGCGGTCAGCACTGCCAAGCGCACCTCCTGGGCCACGTCGTCAGCCGAGGCGAACGACGCGTCGTTCCTGCCGATCCTGGCTCGGCGGTACCGCACGACAAGAGGACGGATGGACGCCAACAAGCTTTCGACGGCTTCGCGACCTCCGGCGGTCGCTTCACCCGGCAGGGAGTTCAGTCCGACCCGGTCACGGGACAGCGCCGCCGCGGACAGCGGTTCGACAGGTCCGGTGGGCTGCGCGTGCGCAGCGCGGTCCACCAACCTGAGCGGCCCTCGGCTGCGCACGGGCGCGGTGGTGCTGTGGTCCCTCACCGCAGGGGTGCGGCGCCCAGGTCCTCGCGGAGTCGGGCCAGGGCCTGGTGCTGGGCCAGCCTGACGGCTCCCGGTGTGGAGCCGACGGCGGTCGCGGTTTCCTCCACGGAGAGGCCCACCGCGACGCGCAGCACGACGATCTCGCGGTGGCGCTCGGGCAGCACGCGCAGCAGGGCCGCCATGCGCTCGGTCGGTTCCCCTTGGGGCGCGGGGGTTTCCTGCGGGGACGGGACGTGCGGGGCGACCTCGCGGGAGGCGATGCCGTGCAGCAGGGCCAGGAACGGGCGGTCGTGGTGGGTCGGGAGGGCGGCCAGGACGGCCAGGCACACCTGGCCCGCCACGTGGTCGGCCGAGGCGAACGACGAGCCGCGCCGGCCGATCCTGGCCCGGCAGTACCGCACGACCAGCGGGCGGACGGACTCCACCACCGCGCTCGGATCGCCAGGGTTCGGGTGGGGATCGGCTGTGGCGCACGGGCTGCCCGGTGGACGGTTTGTCCCCTCCATGCGACGCGTCCTCCAGACCTGCGACGGGGTGCTCTCCCGTCCCATGTCACCGCAGGCGTCGCGGGAACACCCGGTGTTTCACCGAAATCCGGGGAGATCGTCGCGCGCGCCACCCGAGTGGACCAGCACGAGTGCGCAAAGGTGCGGAGAGCGGTTTCCCGGCGGGGCGCGCGCCGGGGCTGCGCCGGGTCTACACCGGCATCGCGGTGACGTGGTCCAGGACGTCGGTCATGAGGTCCTTGAGGTGGCTCAGGATCTCCGGGGACTCGCCGGGGAACGAGCGGATCTCCACGAACGCGCAGTCCGGGCCGACGGGCTTGCCGGAGACCAGCACCAGCACGGCCTCGTTGCCCAGGTAGTAGTAGGCGCCGCTGCCCAGGTCGTCGACCGGGATCGCGTTGCGCTCGGGGTGTTCGAGCGGGTAGTTGTCCAGCACGACCTCCTCGGTGCCCGCGCCGCCCACGGAGAAGTCCACCGTGATCTGGGCGGTGGGCTGGGAGGCCGGCTGGGCGAAGACCGCCGAGTAGGACTTGCCGCCCACCGCGTTCGGGGCGTTCTCCTGCGGGGTGCAGCTGAGGTCGGACAGGGCGTAGACGGCGGAGAGGACGGACAGGTCCACGCTGTCGCAGACGGTGTAGGGGGTGGGCGGCGCGCTCGTCATGGGGTCCGAGGAGCCCGAGGCGGCGGCCTGGCCGTCGCCGCCGGTGCACCCGGAGAGCAGCGCGGCGGCTGCCGCGAGCACCACTGCGAACGTCTTGCGCGTCATCTGCTGGGCCGCCCCTTGCCGGAAGTGACAACTGCGTGACGGTACCAATCGGGGGATGACCGGGGACAGGGCTCGGGGAGAATGGGGGCGCGGGTTAGGGGTTCTGCGAGCGGGGGTGGAGGCGGAGCGTGACCGACGAGGAACTGCTGGTCGAAGTGGCGCTGGCCCGGCTCGACCACCCGGAGCTCGACCTGGAGGAGATCGCGGCGCTGGTGGTGCGGCGGTTGGGGACGGCTCGGGAGCTGGAGTTCGCGGCGGAGAACCTGAACGAGCGCGGCGAGCTGCGCGGGGCGCGGTTCGAGTCGGCGGTGGAGCACGTGCTGCGGGTGGTGCTGACGTTGCGGGGGCCCGCGGACTGACGGCGGGACCAGGAGGGGGCGGCGGTCGGTCCGCCGCCCCCTCCCCCACCCGCTCTACAGCTGGATCGACACCGTCTTCTCCTCCGTGTAGGCCAGCAGCGCGTCCGGGCCGTGCTCGCGGCCGAGGCCGGACTGCTTGACGCCGCCGAACGGGACCGGGCCCGGTTCGATGCCGCCCCACGTGTTCACCCACACCGTGCCCGCCTGGAGCCGCTCCGCGAAGCGGTGGGCCGTGGACAGGTCCCGCGTCCACACCGACGCGGACAGGCCGTAGGTGGTGTCGTTCGCCTGCCTCAGGGCGTCCTCCGGGTCGGTGTAGCCGAGCAGGGCCGCCACCGGGCCGAAGACCTCCTCGCGGGCGATGCGCATGTCGTTGCGCACGCCCTCCACCAGCGTGGGCGCCACGAAGTAGCCCGTGCGGTCCAGGCGCTCGCCGCCCCTGGTGATCCTCGCGCCTTCCTCCTCCGCCACCGCGAAGTAGCCGGTCACCCGGTCCAGGTGCGCCCGGAACGCCAGCGGGCCCATGGTCGTGGTCTCCTCGAACGGGTCGCCGGGCGTGAACCGGCCCAGCGCGTCCGACAGGTGCGCGCCGAACTCCTCGCGGACGCCGTCGTGCACGAAGATCCGCGTCCCCGCCACGCACGCCTGCCCCGTGCCGAGGCAGAACCCGGCCGCCGCGCCCGCCGCCGCGGCCTTCAGGTCCGCGTCCGGCAGCACGATCACCGGGGACTTGCCGCCCAGCTCCAGGGTGACCCGCTTGAGCGTGTCCGCGCCGGTGCGCACGATGCCCTTGCCGACCGGGCCCGAGCCGGTGAACGACACCTTGTCCACGCCGGGGTGCGACACCAGCGCCTGGCCGGTGACCGCGCCGGTGCCGGTCACCACGTTGACGGCGCCGGGCGGCAGGTCGGTGGACGCGAGCAGCCGGGCCAGGCGCAGGGCGCTGAGCGAGCTGTGCTCGGACGGCTTGAGCACCACCGCGTTGCCCGCCGCGAGCGCGGGCGCGAGCTTCCACGAGGTCTGGAGCACCGGGCCGTTCCACGCCACGATCGACGCGACCACGCCGATCGGCTGGCGCAGCGTGTACAGCAGCTGGCCGGGCGCCCCACCGGGCGCGGTGTGGCCGGTGAGCTTGGTCGGCCAGCCCGCGTAGTGGCGGTACACCTGCACGGCGTGGTCGACCATCATGCGGGCGCCCACGACCGGCACGCCCATGTCCAGCGCGTCCAGGGTCGCCAGCTCCTCGCGGTGCGCCTCCACCACGTCGGCGATCTGCAGGAGCACCCTCGCGCGCTGCGCGGCGGGCGTGGCCGACCAGGTCTCGAACGCCGCCCGCGCCGCGCGGACGGCACCGTCGACCTCCTCGGGGGTGGCGACGCCGAGGTGCGTGAGGACCTGCTCGGTGGTCGGGTCGACGGTGGCGAACACGTCGGGCGAGCGGGGCGCCACCTGGGCGCCGTCGACGAAGAAGCCCTGGACGTCGGCGTCCAGCAGGGCGGGGCGGGGTCGGGTGGTCACTGCGGGGCCTCCTGGGGCCGGGGGTCTTGCGGTCACCACCGAGGCTGGCCGGGGTCGCGGCGGGTCGGGTTGCCCTGGTTTTCCTGGGTCTGGCGTGCCCACCCTCGCCGGGGGCGGTCGCGGGGATGATGGCGGGCATGGCCTCCTCACCGTCCCTGCAGCTCGCCGACTTCCTGCGCGCCCGGCGTGGACGGGTGCGCCCCGACGAGCTGGGGCTCGAACCCGGCGGGCGGCGGCGGGTGAGCGGGCTGCGGCGGGAGGAGCTGGCGGTGCTGGCAGGCGTGAGCACCGACTACTACCAGCGGATCGAGCAGGGGCGCGGGGTCAAGCCGTCCGACGAGGTGCTGGACGCGCTCGCGCGGGCGCTGCGGCTGACCGACGACGAGACCCGGCACCTGCGCACCCTCGGGCGGGCCGCGCGCAGGCCCGCCGCTCCCCCGCCGCGACCGGTGGAGCGGGTGCCCGAGAGCACCCGGCGGCTGGTGGACCTGCTGCCCGCGCCCGCGATGGTGCTCGGGCGGCACCTGGACGTGCTGGCGCACAACGCGGTGGCGAACCTGCTGTTCGGCGGGATGGACGACGTGCTGCCGGGTGAGCGGAACATGCTGCGGGCGCTGTTCCTGCACCCCGACGCGCAGCGGGTGTGCCCGGACTGGGAGGAGTCGGCGAGCGAGTACATCGGGATGCTGCGCGCGGCGGCGGCCGAGGACCCGGACCACCCGCGCGCCAGGGAGCTCGTCGGGGAGCTGAGCCTGATCAGCCCGGAGTTCCGGCGGATGTGGGCGCGGCACGACGTGCGGGAGAAGGTCAAGGGGGTCAAGTGGTTCGCGCGCACGCCGGTGGGGGCGCTGCGGCTGGACTGGGACGCGTACCCGCTTCCGGGGTGCCCCGGTCCGGTGCTGGTGGTGTACACGGCCGCGGCCGGGTCGGTGGACGCGGAGCGGGTGGCGTCGCTGGGAGGGCTGGTGGGCGTGCGGTGACCGGCCGGGGGCTCGTCGGCTCCCGGCCGGTCGGGGGTCAGGCCAGGTCGGCCGGGTTGGTGTTGGCGCCGCACAGGACCACGGCGACGCGCTCGTCGGACTCGGGGCGGTAGGCGCCGCCGAGCAGCGCGGCGTAGGCGGTGGCGCCACCCGGTTCGAGGGCCTGGCGGTACTCGGACCACAGCAGCCCGCGGGCGTCGGTGATGGCCTGGTCGTCGACCAGCAGGGACTCGACGCCGGTGCGGCGGGCCACGGCGAACGCGATGTCGCCGACCCGGCTGGCGCCGAGCGAGTCGGCGGCGACGCCTGCGACCCGGACGTCGACCGGTTCGCCCGCGGCGAGCGCGGAGTGCAGGGTGGGGGCGGTCCGCGGCTCGACGGCGACGACCTTGGCCACGCCCTCCAGCGCCGCCGCGATCCCGGCGATCAAACCGCCGCCGCCGACCGCGACCAGCACGGTGTCCACGCCGCCGGTCTGCTCCAGCAGCTCCAGCGCCAGGGTGCCCTGACCTGCGCAGACCTCCGGCTGGTCGTAGGCGTGGCAGAGCAGCGCGCCGCGGCGGTCGGCGTACTCGGTCGCCGCCTCGTAGGCCTGGGCGTACCGGTCCCCCACCTGCTCCACGGTCGCGCCGAGCGCGCGCAGGCGGTCCACCTTGACCTGCGGCGCGGTGGTCGGCACGAACACCCGCGCGGTCGCGCCGCACTCGGCCGCCGCGTCGGCCACGGCCAGCCCGGCGTTGCCGCCCGAGGCCGCCACGACCTCGGCGCCGCGCACGTCGCCCGCCGACAGCAGGCGGTTGAACGCGCCCCTGGCCTTGAACGAACCGGTGCGCTGGAGGTGCTCCAGCTTGAACCACAGCCCGTCCAGCGGCTGGAACACCGGGGTGCGCCGCACCCGACCGCCGATCCGCCGCGCGGCGGCGTCGACCTCCGACCTCGTGATCATGGGTCAAGTCTGCGCCGAACGGCGCATTAGCGCCAGCGATGGGTGCTAAGCTGGCGACAGTTCTTCTTACGGCTAGGGGCCTGCTCGTGGTGGACGGTCATCGGGTGGACGGTCATCGGGTCGACGCGCACCGGTTGACGCTGTTGGCCGAAGTCGTGCGCGCCGGGTCGATCGCGGCTGCCGCCGGGCGGTTGTCGTTCACGGCGTCGGCGGTGTCCCAGCAGATCGCGGCGCTGGAGCGCGAGCTGGGCGGCCGGGTGCTGGACCGGCACCCGCGCGGGGTGACGCCGACGCCGCTGGGCGCGGCGATGCTCGGGCACGCGGAGGCGGTCGCGGGTGAGCTGCGGGCGGCCGAGGCGACGGCTCGGGCGCTGCTGGGCGGCGCGCCGGGGCAGGTGACGATCGGGACGTTCTCCACGGCGGGCACGACGCTGCTGCCGCCGGTGCTGGCCGCGTTCCGGCGCGACCACCCCGAGGTGGGGCTGCGGCTGCTGGAACTGGAGCCACCGGAGGGGTACGACCTGGTGGTGACCCGCGAGGTGGACCTGCTGATCACGCACCGCTACCCCGGTTCGGCGCTGCCACCCGCGCGGGGGTTGACGCGGGTGCTGCTGCGGCGCGAGCGGTTCCGGTTGGTGCTGCCGGTCGGGCACCGGTTGGCGGGCGGGCGGCCGTCGTTGGGCGAGCTGGCCGGGGAGGAGTGGATCTCCGGGAGTCCGGGGACGCACAACCGGATCTGCCTGGAGCACCTGGCCGACGAGCGCGGGCTGGCGCTGCGGGTGGCCTACGAGACCAGGGACTACCAGGCGGTGCTGGCGCTGGTGGAGGCCGGGTTGGGGGTGGCGTTCGTGCCCGAGGCGGTGGTGGGGCGGGCGCGGGTGGCGGTGCTGGACTGCGCGGACGCCGGCCCGGACCGGGAGGTGCACCTGGTGCACCCGGTTCGGCCTGCGCCGCTGGTGGCGGACCTGGTGGGGCGGTTGCGGCGGTGAGGGGCGGGGCTCGGCGTGGGGGTGGTCGTGCGCACCGGGAGCGGGAGCGGTGAGCACGCGCCGCGGGAGTTGTGGCGCCGCTGAACGCGGACGGGGCCGCTTTCCCTCGTGCAGCCAGGGAAAGCGGCCCCGGAGTGCGGGTCAGGACGTGGTGCCGGTGACCGACGTGCCGTTCTTGGTGATGTGGTAGGTCAGCGTGGTCCCGCTCCAGTAGTGGAACGTCAGGGTGACCCGCTGGCCCGCGTTGACCTCGGCGAAGAACTCCGGCTTGAGCAGCGTGGCGCCGGCCGCGTAGTCCGGGGCGAAGGTGTGGTCGTACTCCTTGAAGGAGGTCCAGTTCTGCGGTCCGGCGTTGGAGCCGTCCGCGTACTTGGCCTCCATCGTGGCCAGCCGGTCGCCCCGGAAGTTCGTGGGGATCGAGAAGGCGCTCGTGGTGCCGGTGGCGTTCTGCAGCACGGGGGTGTCGTAGGTGATCAGGTCGATCCGCCACGGCACGCCCGCGGAGAACCGGGCGGACAGGGTGGCGTTGACGCCGTAGGCGCGCGCGCCGGACAGCCGGGTGATCAGCGCGGCGGACAGGGTGAGCTGGTCGCCGGAGACGGTGTAGTCGGTGCCGCGCACCAGGTCCGCGGAACCGTTGCGCAGTCCCGAGAACGTCGTCCCGTTCAGGTTCAGCGTGATCGTCTTCGCGGTGATCGCGGAGGACTTGGCGCTGAACACCTGGTCGGTGGAGGCGGTGCCGGAGCGGGTGGTCCAGCTCGACTTGATCTGGGCGATCAGCTCCGGGTCGCTCCACTGGAACGAGGTGCGGCCGAGGTGCTGGCCGTTGTCCCACAGCATGGTGGTGATCTTGCGCTGCTTGGCGTAGTAGCCGAAGAGCTCGAAGAACTTCAGCTTCTCGCCCTGCTCGATCGTGCCGGTGTGCCGGTCGAAGCCGAGCAGGCCGTACTCGCCGAGGATCACCGGGATTCCGCGCGCGACGAACGAGTCGTGGGCGCGGTCGAGGTAGTCGGTCAGGTCCTTCTGCGCGGTGGCGTCGAACCTGGTGCCGCCCGCGACGTTCACGCTGAACGGCCAGTAGCCGTAGTAGTGGACGGTCGCGGCGATGTTGCGGTCGTTCAGCGCGGTGAGCGTGGTGTTCAGCTCGTCGATGCGCGCCTGGTCGGCCGAGGTGTGCAGGGTGGGCAGGACCAGGAGGCGGGTGGCGTTGCCACCGCCGGAGGCGCGGACGATGCGGTGGAACGAGGTGTTGAGCTCGCCCAGCAGCTGCGCGTTCTGGGCGTCGCCGGAGCTGCCGGTGAACTGCGGCTCGTTGACGCTCTCCAGCAGCAGCTTCGACGAGGAGTCCTTGAACGCCGAGGCCAGCTGGGTCCACGTGGCGTTGTAGCGGGCGAGCACGTTGGCGCGGTCGCTCGGCATGGTGTTGATCCACTGCCACGAGTCGTGGTGGACGTTGAGCAGCACGTAGAAGCCGTCGGCGAGGGCCCAGCCGACGACCTCCTTGACTCGGCTCAGGTACGCGGGATCGATGGTGTAGCTCGGGCCGGAGCCCTGGTGCTGGCCCCAGGTGACGGGGATGCGGATGCTGTTGAAGCCCTGCGAGCGCACGTTGTCCAGCAGCGCCTCGGTGATGCGCGGGTTGCCCCAGGAGGTCTCGTCGGAGCCGGTGGCGTCGAGCGAGTTGCCGAGGTTCCAGCCGGGCTGCATGGCCGCGACGGTGGCCATGGCGTCACCGGGCGGCTGGTTCGGGGTGGTCGTGGTGACGGGCGTGGTCGTGGTGGTCGGCGCGACGCCGCCGGTGCACGCGGTCCCGTTGAGGGTGAAGGAGGTCGGGACGCCGTTCGTGCCGCTCCAGGAGCCGTTGAACCCGAACTGGACGGAGCCGTTCGTGGGGATCGCGGCGTTGTAGGAGACGTTGGTGGCGGTGGCGGTCGCGCCCGAGGAGGTGACGTTCGCGTTCCACGCCTGGGAGACGGCCTGGCCGTTCGGGAAGGCCCAGGTCAGGGTCCAGCCGTTGATCGCGTCGCCGAGGTTGGTGATGCGCACGTCGCCGGAGAAGCCGTTCTGCCACTGGCTGGTGACGGTGTAGTCGACCTTGCAGCCCGCGGCGTCGGCGGTGGCCTCGGCGGAGGCGGGGCGCGGGGCGGAGAAGCTCGCGCCGACGAGGGTGGCGACGGCGGTGAGCACCCCGAGCCCGACCCACCACCTCGCGGCTCGTGGTGTTCTGCTGCGTGAAGCGGTCATGGCTCTCCCCGAGTCGTCGTCGTCCCAGCGGGTGTCGCGGGCGGGTGTCGCAACAGGCCGATCGTCGCGGTGAGCCGCAGGCTGGGCAAGGGTTTCGGGTGGAATCAGGGGGCATCGACGGCGGGCGTCGAAGGGTTCGACGGCGGTGTCGCGACGGGGTGGTCGAACCGGTGTCGAAGCAGGTCGGCGCGGCGAGGCAGGGGGTGGGCGGGCAGGCGCGGGCGGGGACGCGCGGTGGCCGGGTGGGCGGGGGCCCGAGCGCGCCGCGCGAGCCCCGGCTGGTCGTGCCGCGGGAGCGGGTCGTGCGGTGACGGCGGTCAGGCCGCCTTGGGCTTGTCCACGGACTTCGCGAACAGCGACGACAGCGCCACCAGGGCCAGTGCGACCAGGATCGCCGAGCGCAGGCCGACGTGTTCGCCCACGAAGCCCAGCAGGGGTGGGCCCACCAGGAACGCGGTGTAGCCCGCCGTCGCTACCGCGCTGACCCTGCGGGCCGCGTCGACCGGGTTGTCGCCTGCCGCCGACAGGGCCACCGGGAAGCCCAGGGACGCGCCTAGGCCCCAGAGGAAGACGCCCAGCGCGCCCAGCGGGACGTTCGGGGCCAGGGACACCAGGCCGATGCCGAGCACCGCCAGTCCCGCGCTGGCGACCATCACCTTGGTGCGGCCGAAGCGGTCCAGCAGGGAGCCGCCCGCGAACCGGCCCACGGCCATGGACGCGCCGAAGAACGAGTACAGGAACGCGCCGCTGGCGCTGGACAGGCCGTAGCCGTCGACCGCGATCAGCGGCAGCCAGTCGTTCGCGGTGCCCTCGGCCAGGGCCATGCCCAGCGCGATCGCGCCGATGGCTAGGGTGCGCGGCTCGCGCCACACGCGCAGCGCGGACTTCAGGCCGCCCGCCTCGCCGGGCGCCGGGGTCTCCTCGCGGCCGGTGGCGGCGGGCAGGTTGAGCGCGACCCACACGGTGGCGGTGGCGCTCAGGGCGGCGACCGCGCCCAGGTGCGGCAGGACCGGGACGCCTAGGGCGGTCGCGGCCAGGCCGAGCA
Source organism: Actinosynnema mirum DSM 43827 (assembly GCF_000023245.1). Lineage (GTDB taxonomy): Bacteria > Actinomycetota > Actinomycetes > Mycobacteriales > Pseudonocardiaceae > Actinosynnema > Actinosynnema mirum. Next base: position 3,205,970 of record NC_013093.1, on the reverse strand, counting down.
GGCCGCCACCGCAGATGCCCACGCTGAAGCAGCCGTGCAGGCCGGGCACGACGGTGCGGCCCAGCTCGGCCTCCACCGCGACGCCCTCGACGTTCTGGGCGATCTCCGCCGCGCCTACGCCGAAGCCGAACACCGCGAGCCCTGCGGCGACCACCCAGCCGTCGCCGAGGCCGCCCCCGAGCGCGACCACGGCCAGTCCGGTGGCCATCGCGAACATGCACCAGCGGACGACGAACCGGCCGCCCCGGCGCGCGACCAGGCCGCCGCCGAGCGCGAGGCCGACCATGGACCCGGCCGACAGGGCGGCGATGATCAGGCCCATCTGGGCGGTGCTGGAGGCGGTGGCGTCGCGGATGTCCGGGGTCCGGGAGATCCAGGTGGCCATCGAGACGCCGATGACGGCGAACGCCAGGCCCAGCGCGGCCCTGCGGCGGTTCGGGGACGGGGTGCGGTGGGGCACGGTGGGGCTCCGGTGGGGCGCGGGGTGGTCGGTCACGGGCCGGGTGGCGGGCCGATGAGGCGGTGCACGGCCTGGCGGACGCGGTCCACGTCGAACGGCTCGGTGGAGATGTGGCTGTGCAGGATCAGGCCCTCCTGCAGGGCGTCGATCATGGGGGCCAGCTCCGGGGGGAAGTGGCGGGTGAGGGAGGCGCGCGAGCGCAGCATCCAGTCCTGGATCAGCTCGCGGTAGCGCGGCTCGCGCACGGCCAGGGCGTAGAGCTCGGCGGACAGCACCATGTCCCTGCCGTAGCCCTCGCCCTGGGTGATGATGATCCGGACGACCCCCTCGCGCGGGTCCTCGTCGGGGCCGATGTCGGCCAGGATCTGGTCGAACCTGGCGTGCATCGTGTCGGCCAGCCGGGAGAACGCCGCGTGGAGCAGGTCGTCGCGGGTCGGGAAGTGGTAGGTCATCGAGCCGAGCGGCACGTCGGCCGCCTCCGCGACCGAGCGGTAGGTGGCGCCCGCGACGCCGTGCTCGGCGATCACCTCCAGCGCCGCCTCGACGATGCGCTCCCCGCGCTCGGGGTCGGTGCGCCGGGTGCGGGTCACCGGGCGGACGCCAGCGCCGGGAGCGCGGCCAGCGGGTCGGCGGCGGCGGGGATGAGCACGGAGGTGGTGACGCCCGCGTCGAACAGCTCGGCGTTGCGGGCGCGCACCTCGTCGGGGGTGCCCGCCAGCGCCAGCTGGGTGACCCACTCCTGGGGGAGGTTGGCGGCGAACTCCTCGCGGGTGGCGCTGGCGGCGCGGAGCGCGGCGAACTCGGCGGCGAACGGGAGCGGGGCCAGGTGCGGGGCCCAGTCGGGCTCGCCGATCCAGGCCAGGCCGGGGCGCACCTCGGCGACGGCGGTCGCGGTGTCGGGGTGGACGCTGGCGGCGTTGTAGGTGACGACGCCGTGCGGGGACGCGGCGATCCGCTCGACGGAGGCGCGGACGTACTCGGGGGTGCACGGCTCGGCGAGCACGGTGCCGTCCGCGACCCGCCCGGACAGGGCCAGCGACTTCGGGCCGCGCACGCCCGCGAGGACCGGCGGGACGACCTCGGGCAGCGAGGACGGTTCGAGGCGGGCCTCGGTGAGGGTGACGTAGCGGCCCCGCGTGGTGACGGTCTCGCCGCGCAGCAGCGCCCGGATCGCGGTGAGGTGCTCGCCGAGGAGGGTGAGCGGGCTGTCCGGCAGGGCGCCGACGGAGCGCATCCAGTCGGGCATCCCGTGCCCCACGCCGATGGTCACCCGGCCGGGGAAGAGCTGACCGAGGGTGGCGATCTCCATGGCGGCGAACACCGGGTTGCGGATCGCGGCGGGCAGGATGCCGATGCCCACGGTGATCGACCTCGTGGCGGCGAGGACGGCCGCGGTCTGCGCGACGCCGCCCCGGAAGCCGAGGTCCTCCACCACCCACAGCTCGTCGAAGCCGAGCGCCTCGGCCTGGCGCGCGTAGTCCAGGACCTGGCCGTGGGGCAGGTCGCGGGGAAGCATGACACCAACGGAACGGGCGGCCACGGGTCCTCCTATAAGAACGTTCGTATATGAACGCGGGAGGGAAGGTTAGCAGTCCGCGCGGGGGCGGGGAACCGGAAACCGAGCGCCGCTCGGCAGCGGTCCGGGGACCGGCGTGGTCCCCGGACCGCGTGGCTCAGGCCACGACCGCCGCGGGCTCGGACGGCGCGGCGCCGGCCCCGGACGGCGCAGGCCCGGACGGCGCGGGCCCGGATGGCACCGCCCCGTCGGAGATCCGCAGCGCCGCCACCAGCTCGCGGTACAGCTCGTCGCGCGCCAGCAGCTCGGCGTGCGTGCCGGACGCCCGCACCAGGCCGTCCTCCATCACCACGATGGTGTCCGCGTCGATCACCGTGGACAGCCGGTGCGCCACGGTGACCACCGCGCCGTGCCGCGCCCGCTCCCGCACGCACTCGTGCACGGCGGCCTCGGTCAGCCCGTCGACCTGCGCGGTCGCCTCGTCCAGCAGCAGCACGTCCGGCGCGCGCAGGATCGCCCGCGCCAGCGCGATCCGCTGCCGCTGCCCGCCGGACATGCTCGACGGCCCGAGCGGGGTGTCGAGCCCGTCCGGGAGCGCGGCCACGACCTCCTCCAGGCGCACCTGCCGCAGCACCCGCCACAGCTCGTCCTCCCCCGCGTCGGGGTGCGTGAACAGCAGGTTGTCCCGGATCGACCCCGGCAGCACCGGCGTCTCCTGCTCCACGTACGCCAGCCGGGCGCGCAGCTCCTCGTGCGCGTGCTCGCGGTACGGCCGCCCGTCGAGCAGCACCTGCCCCCCGCTGGGCTCCAGGAACCGCAGCACCAGCGACAGCAGCGTGGTCTTGCCCGCGCCGGACGGTCCGACGACGGCGGTGTGCCCCCGGCGCGGCACGGCCAGGTCGACGCCGCGCACGGCCGGTTCGCCGCCGTACCCGGCCACCACGCCGCGCAGCTCCAGCACCGGCCCGTCCGAGGAGCCGCGCGAGGCGGTCCCCTCCCCCGCGCTGTCCCGCTCAACCTCCAGCGCGTCCACGTCCCGGATGCGCCCGGCCGCCGCGATCCCGGCCTGCAGGGTGGTGACGTTGCGGCTGAGCTCGGTCACCGGGTCCATCAGGCCGAACGCGTACAGCAGGAACGCGATCAGGCTCGACACCTCCAGCGCCCCCTGCGACACCCGCCACGCGCCGAGCCCCAGCACGAGGATGATCGCGAACTGGATGCCCGACCAGGCCGCGGACCACGCCGCCGCCTCCCGCCGCACCGCCCGCACGCTGTGCTCGTAGGCGGCGCGCGCGTCGCCGAGGACCCGCTCGGCCTGGCGCGCCTCGGCGCGACTGGCCTTGACGGTGCGGATCGCGCGCAGCGTGCCCTCCAGCACGCCGCCGAGCTTGCCGACGCGGTCCTGCGCGAGCTCCTGCTCGCGGGCGATCGCGGGCATCAGCACGGCGAACACCACGCCCAGCGCCACGACCGAGACGACCGTGGCGCCGAGCAGCGCGAGGTCGAGCACGGCCATCAGCACGAGCGTGCCGACGAGCGTGACCGTGCCGTTGACCAGGCCGATCACGCTGCTGGAGGCGGCCTCGCGCAGCAGCACCGTGTCCGAGGTGACCCTGGTGACCAGCTCGCCGCTGGGGCGTGCGGTGACGGCGGGCACGGTGGCGCGCAGCAGCCGCTTGACCATGGACTCGCGGGCGTCGAGGACGACGCGCTCGCCGAGCCTGCCGAGGATCACCCACTGGATGGTCCAGATGACCAGGCCCGCGACGAGCAGCGCGAGCATCGTGCCGACGGGGGCGGCCAGGGAGCCGCCCGCGCCGAGCGAGTCGAGCACCCACTTGGTGACCATCGGGGTGGCCAGGGTGGAGGCCGAGCCGATCAGGGACAGCGCCAACCCGAGGGCGAGGGTGCCCCTGTGCGGGCGGGCGAACGACCAGAGCACCCGCAAGCGCGGTAGTGCCTGCTTCACCTTCGGGGGTTTCATGCTCAAAAGTAGAACACCAGTGTTCCAAAGTTGTCAAAGATGATTCCGTTTGGGGATGGGCAGTACGGTTCCCCCATGAGCGAGGCGCGCAGCGAACCCGTCGTGAAGACCGAGTCCGGTTCACGGGCCAGGACCCGGCGGGCGATCCTGGACGCGGCCGTGCGGGAGCTGAGCGCGAACGCGGCCGTGCCGCTGGGCGAGATCGCCACCGCCGCCGGGGTCGGGCGGACCACCCTGCACCGGTACTTCCCCGAGCGGGCCGACCTGCTGGTGGCGGTGACCGCCTTCATGGACGAGCGGATCGCCTCGGCCACCACGCGGGCCAGGTTGGACGACGGGTCGGCGCGGGCCGCGCTCGGGCGGCTCTGCCAGGAGTACTTCGAGCTGGGCGACGTGCTGACGCTGATGTTCACCAGCCCGGTCGCGCCGAACGGCCGGGAGTGGGACTACGAGACGCAGTCCGACCACTCGGTGCGGGACGCGATCGACCGGGGGCACGCCGAGGGCGACGTGGACGCGGCGCTGGGGCGGGACTGGGTGCTGAACGTGGTGTGGAGCCTGCTGTTCTCCACCTGGGACATGGTGCGGGCGCAGGGCGCGCCGAAGCACGCGGCGCTGACGCAGTGCCTGCGGACGCTGGACAAGGCACTGGCGCCCTGACCGTCCACAGAGGACTTGACTACAGGCGGTCGAACGGCTCGGCGTAGCGGAAGGTCCCGCGCGCGGCGGGGTCGTGCGCGGCGAGCGGGCGGACCTGGAAGTGCGGCTCCCACTCGGGAACCGGTGGCGCGACACCGGTCTCGCCGCACGGCAGGAAGCCGAACCGGTGGTAGTAACCCGGATCGCCGAGCAGGGCCACGAGCGGTTCGCCGAGCGCGTCGGCCGCGCCGAGCAGGGCGTGCACGAGCGCGCTGCCGACGCCCGCGCGCTGCCGGTCCGGGCGGACGGACAGCGGGCCGAGCCCCAGCGCGGGGACGTCGCCGACCGCTCCCCTGGTCGCCAGGACGTGGCCGACCACCGCGCCGTCCGGGTCCTGCGCCACGAGCGAGAGCGCGGGCAGCCACCCGGCGTCGGCGCGCAGCTCGTCCACCAGCCAGACCTCGACGGGGGCTCCGTCGCGCAGTTCGGCGGCGCTCTGGTCGGGGCGGGTGAACGCGGCGGCGGTGACCGCGCGGATCGCGGGGACGTCGGCGGGTCGCTCGGGTCGGATCAGCACCCGCGCACTGTCCACCGCACGCGCGCTCGGGGCAACCGGATTGCCCGGCGTGGCGCGTCTCACGCGGCCCTGCGGTGCGCGATCGGTCGCAGGTGACGGGTGGGCGCGCGGTCCGCTCGCGGCGGTGGGACGTCGTGGTCGGCGGTGCGCGCCCGCCGCGGTTCGGGGCGGGCGGCGGACTCGGGCTCCGGGTGGTCGCGGTGCGCCCGCGCGACGAGGAGCAGCAGCACCAGGCCCGCGGCGAGCGGCAGGTGCGAGGCGACCCTGGTGGCGGTCGCGGTGCCCTCGGCCAGGTCGTGCGCGGAGAAGCCCAGCAGCAGCACGACGAACCCGCCGAGCGTGGGCAGCAGGCCGGACGCGCGCCTGCCGTTCACCGCCGCCACCAGCAGGCCGACGCCCAGCGCCAGGTTCCACGCCGCGCCCTCGTTGAACAGGTGCCCGGCCAGGCCCTCCGCGCCGTGTCCCGCGGTGACGTCGTGGCCGGTCGCGCCGGTGAGCAGCTGGGCGAGCGCGAGCCACAGCTGCGCCAGCGCCACGGCGGCGAGCGCGAGCCGGGGGCGCAGCGCGCCGTGCGCGGGCGGCAGGTCGGCCAGCACCTCGGCCGCCAGGTCCGGGACGGCGGGGGCCTCGCGGACCCGGACCAGCCTGGTGAGCGCCTGCGCGCGGCCCCGCCAGCGCGCGCAGTCGGGGCACTTGGCCAGGTGCGCGTCCGTCCACGCCGGGGGCAGGGGCGCGGCCTCCCCGTCCAGCCGGGCCGAGAGCGCCTCGCGGCAGGTGTCGCAGTCCACATCACTATGGTCGGGCCATTCGGCTCACCGGTTCCCGACGGCGGGTGACTACGATCCGGGTCGTGACGACTCCGACCCCCGACGACGAGGTGACGCGCTGGGCGCTGCGGGCGCGCTCCGGTGACCGGAACGCCCTGGAGCAGTTCGTGCGCGGCACCCAGCGCGACGTGTGGCGGTTCACCGCGCACCTCGCCGGGGTCGACGTGGCCGACGACCTGTCGCAGGAGACCTACGCCCGCGCGCTGACGAGCCTGCACCGGTTCGCCGGGCGGTCGTCGGCGCGCACGTGGCTGCTGGTGATCGCGCGGCGGGTCGTGGTGGACCAGGTGCGGATGGCGCAGTCCCGGCCGCGCCTGTCGCCGGGGGCGGACTGGGTGCGCGAGGCGGACCGCAGGCCCGCGGCGACCGGGTTCGAGGACGCGGTCGAGCTGAACCTGCTGCTGGACTCGCTGGACCAGGACCGGCGCGAGGCGCTGGTGCTGACGCAGGTGCTGGGGCTGTCGTACGCGGAGGCGGCGGACGTGGCGGGGTGCCCGGTGGGCACGATCCGGTCGCGGGTGGCGCGGGCGCGCGACGACCTGATGCGGGCGGTCGACGTGGGCGAGGCCAGCGAGGTCGGCTGACGGGACGCGCGGGAGGGCACGTGGGACGCGCGCCGGGCCCGCCGTCGGCGAGCAGCCCGCCGCGAGCCCCGGCCCCGGACTCGCGGACCGGGGCCGAGCCGGGGTCACAGCAGGCTGCTCCAGTAGTCCCAGAACGCGCCGAGCACCAGCGCGGCGATCACCGCGTACCAGAGCGCGAGCACCGCGCTGTGCACCCGATTGAGCGGCGCGAGCCAGGGCCAGGTGTCCAGGGCGCTGTACCAGGCCAGCGGGATCGTCACCGCCCACACCACCACGCAGTACGGGCACAGCGCGCGGATGTCGTACAGGCTCGCGGCGATCAGCCAGTGCACGAACACCACGCCGAGCGCGGCGCCCGCGCTGAACGCCGCCCGGAACCAGCGCGGCGGCTGGAAACCCGCGAGGACGGTGACGCCGACCGTCACCACGACGGCGAAGGCCGCGATGCCGATGAGCGGGTTGGGGAAGCCGAACGCCGCCGCCTGCGGGCTGTCCATGACCGAGCCGCAGGCGATGACCGGGTTGATCGAGCAGGTCGGCACGTAGGCCGGGTCCTCGAGCTTGGCGATCTTCTCGATGGTGAGCGCGGACGCTGCGACCAGGCCGAGGCCGCCGCCGAGGACGCTGAGCCACGCCAGCGCGCGGTTCACCCGGCCAGCGCCTCGTCGAGCGCGGCGCGCAGCTCGTCGCCGACCGCCTGCAGGGTCCGGCCGGTGGGCTCGAAGCGCTCGCCGCCGACGAAGAACGTCGGGGTGCCGGTGACGCCGAGCGCCTTGCCGTCGGCGACGTCGCGGTCGACGGCGGCCTTGACGGCGTCGGAGTCCAGGTCGGTCCGGAAGCGGTCGACGTCCAGGCCGAGGTCCTGGGCGTAGCGCTCGAACGCGGTCCGCGCGGCGGTCTCGTCGGTGGCGGTGGCCTGGCCGGTGACTGCCCAGTCCTGGAAACCGCCGTACAGCGCGTGGTACATCCCGGTCTGCTGGCCCTGCTCGCCTGCGGCCTCGGCGGCGCGGGCGGCCAGCGGGGCCAGCGGGTGGACGTCGAGCGGGAAGTTGCGGGTGGCGAAGGTGATCCGGCCCCGGTAGTCCTCCTCCAGCTGCTTGGTGATGCCGGAGTAGTAGGACGCGCAGGCGGGGCACTGGTAGTCCAGGAACTCCACCAGGGTCACCCGGTTCCCCTCCACCGCGGACAGGGTGTGCGCGTCGGCGGGCAGCAACCTGGACTGGTCGGCGCTCCCGCCGGAGGAGCGGTTGACCACGAGGACGCCGCCGATCACCAGGACCGCGACGAGCGCGACCACCCCGGTGAGGACGGCGTTGAGCGAGGGGCCGCGCCGGGCGGCGACGGGGGTGGACCTGCGCGGCTGTGGCGTTCGTGACATCGGGTTCGCCTCCGGTCGTTCGGACGGGCTGTTCGCCCAGTTGGTCGGTGGGAGCGTGGGGAAGTTCCGGGAAGTCCCCGGAACTTTCCGAGCCGTCTGGACGACCGGTGGGACATGAGGGTTGACAGGGCCGCCGCGCCGGCCGGCGGTCTGGCGGTGCTGTGCGTCACGGCCGTGGTGCTGGCCGCCGGGGACGTGCACGGGGTGCTGGGCGACAGCGATCCCGGCCGGGTGGCCGGGTGGCTGCTCGGGGTGGTGCGGCTGGTCGCGGACGGCGCGGGGTCGGTGACGGCGGGCGCGCTGGCGTTCGCGGCGTTCGTGGCGCCGGGCAGGCGGGACGGGAAGCTGACCGCCGACGCGTACGCGGCGCTGCGGTTGGCGGCGCTGGCGTCCCCGGTGTGGCTGGTCGCGGCGCTGGCGGCGGTGCCGCTGGCGGCCGGTGACGCCTCGGGGCAGCCGCAGTCGGTGGTGTGGGCCAACCTCGCGGGGCTGGTCGACGCGACCGACGAGCCGAAGGCGTGGCTGGTGACCTCGGTGGTGGTGGCGGTCGTGGTGTGGGGCTCGCGGGTGACGCTGACCTGGCCGACGACGGTGACGTGGCTGGTGCTGTCGGTGCTGGCGCTGCTGCCGCCGGTGGTGATGGGGCACGTGTCGGGTGGCGCGTGGCACGACGTGGCGACGAACGCGGTGCTGTGGCACGTCCCGGCGGCGGCCGTGTGGGTCGGGTCGCTGGTGGCGCTGTGCTCGTTCCTGCGGCGCGGCGGGCCGGACCGCGAGCGGGTGCTGGGCCGGTACCGGCGGGTGACGGCGGTGTGCCTGGTCGTGGTGGCGCTGAGCGGGTCGGTCGCGGGGCTGGCGCTGGCGACGCCGTCCGGGCTGCTGTCCGGGTTCGGGGCGCTGCTGGGGGTGAAGCTGCTGGTGTGCTTGCTGGTGCTGGGGTCGCGCGGCCGTGCGGTCCGCACGCGGTGGGGCGCGCGGTGGCCGCTGGCCGTCGAGGTGGTCGCGCTGGGCGTGGCCATGGGCGCCTCGGCGGGGCTGGCGCACCTGGTGCCGCCGCGGTGGACGTCGACGCGACCGTCGGCGCGGGAGACCGTGCTGGGGTACGAGCTCCCCGCGGGGCCAGGGTTCTCCGAGATCCTGGTGGGCTGGCGGTTCGACCTGGTGATCGGGCTGGGCGCGGTGCTGGCGGCGCTGCTCTACCTGCGCGGGGTCCGGGTGCTGCGGCGGCGCGGGGACGCGTGGCCCTCGCACCGGGTCGCGGCGTGGCTGGGCGGGTGCCTGGTGCTGCTGCTGGCGACCTCGTCCGGGGTCGGCCGGTACGCGCCCGCGATGTTCAGCGCGCACATGGTGGCGCACATGTCGTTGACCATGCTGGCCCCGGTGCTGCTGGTGCTGGGCGGTCCGGTGACGCTGGCGCTGCGCGCGCTGCCGCCGGGGCCGCGCGCGTGGGTGGTGGCGCTGCTGCACTGCCGGTGGACGCGGATCGTCTCGCACCCGGCGTTCGCGGCGGTCGTGTTCGTCGCCTCGTTCTACGTGCTGTACTTCTCGCCGCTGTTCGGCGAGGCCATGGGGCAGCACTGGGCGCACGTGCTGATGAACGTCCACTTCCTGATGACCGGGTACGTCTTCTACTGGCTGGTGATCGGCGTCGACCGGCCGCCGAGGCCGCTGCCGCACCTGGCGCGGCTGGGGATGCTGTTCGCGGTGATGCCGTTCCACGCGTTCTTCGGCGTGATCCTGATGAACGGGCAGTCGGTGATCGCCGAGTCGCACTACCGGGAGGTGGCGCTGCCCTGGCTGCCGGACCTGATGGCCGACCAGCGGCTCGGCGGCGGGATCGCCTGGGCCACCGGGGAGATCCCGATGCTGGTGGTGGTGATCGCGCTGATGGCGCAGTGGGCGGCGGCCGACCGCAAGGAGGCGGTGCGGATGGACCGGCGCGACGACGACGACGAGGACGAGCGGCTGGCCGCGTACAACGCGATGCTGGCGGAGCTGTCCGAGCGGCGTTGAGGCACGGGCGCGCCGGGGTCGGTCCGGCGCGCTTTCTTGTTGGGACTTCGAGGAAGCAGTGATGAGCGCAGCGGTGGCGGTGGCGGACGGGCCGGTGGAGCTGGTGGTGTCCGGGATGACGTGCGCGGCGTGCGCGACGCGCGTGGAGCGCAAGCTGAACAAGCTGGACGGCGTGCGGGCGTCGGTGAACTACGCGACCGAGCGGGCGGTGGTGCACCTGCCCGAGGGGATGGACGCGCGGGACGCGGTGGAGGCGGTGCGCGGGGCCGGGTACGACGCGCGGGTGCGGCGGCGGGCCGAGGACGACCGGGCCGGGCACACGGCGGCGGTGAACGACCTGCGGCGCAGGCTCGTGGTGGCGGCGGTGCTGGCGATCCCGCTGGGGAACCTGTCGATCACCCTGGCGCTGGTGCCGTCGCTGCGGTTCACCGGGTGGGAGGCGCTGTGCGCGCTGCTGGCGGTGCCGGTGGTGTTCTACTCGGCGTGGCCGTTCCACCGGGCGGCGGCGCGGACGTTGCGGCACGGGTCGTCGAGCATGGACACGCTGGTGTCGATCGGGGTGCTGGCGTCGTTCGGGTGGGCGGTGTGGTCGATGCAGGCCGGGTCGTCGGGACCGGGCTACTGGCTCGGGTTCGGGGTGACCGACGGCGGCGCGGACGCGGTGTACCTGGACGTGGCGGCCGGGGTGACGACTTTTCTCCTGGCGGGGCGGTACTTCGAGACGCGGTCGCGGCGCAACGCGGTGGGGTTGCTGACGGCGTTGGCGGACCTGGCGGCGAAGGACGCGCGGGTGCTGCGGGACGGGGTGGAGCACGCGGTGCCCGCGGCGCTGCTGAAGGTGGGCGAGCTGTTCGTCATGCGCCCCGGTGAGGCGCTTCCCGCGGACGGGGTCGTGGTCGAGGGCGCGTCCACCGTGGACACCTCGGCGATGACGGGCGAGTCGGTTCCGGTGGAGGTGGCCGAGGGGTCGCGGGTGGTCGGCGGGACGGTGAACCGGACCGGGCGGGTCGTGGTGCGGGCCACCGAGGTCGGGGCGAACACGCAGCTGGCGCAGATGAGCGCGCTGGCGGAGCAGGCGGCGCAGCGCAAGGCCGGGGTGCAGCGGCTGGTGGACCGGGTGTGCGCGGTGTTCGTGCCGGTGGTGCTGGTGATCTCGCTGGCGACCCTGCTGGGGTGGTTGGCGACCGGGCACACCGCGCGCGAGGCGTTCACGTCGGCGGTGGCGGTGCTGATCATCGCGTGCCCGTGCGCGCTGGGGCTGGCGACGCCGACCGCGCTGATGGTCGGGGTGGCGCGGGCGGCCGGGTTGGGCGTGCTGGTGAAGGGGCCTCGGGCGCTGGAGGCGACGCGGGCGGTGGACACCGTGGTGCTGGACAAGACCGGGACGGTGACGACGGGGCGGATGTCGGTGGTGGCGTCGGTCGGGTTCGGCGGGGCGTCGTCGGGTGAGGCGCTGCGGTGGGCCGGGGCGGTGGAGTCGGCGTCCGAGCACCCGATCGCGGTGGCGATCGCGGCGGGTGGGGGTTTCCCTGCGGTGCGGGGGTTCGAGGCGCTGGTGGGGGCCGGCGCGCGCGGTGAGGTGGAGGGCGCGGAGGTGGTCGTCGGGTCGGCGGCGCTGATGGCCGAGCTGGGCGTGACCGTGCCGGAGCAGGCGGGATCGTGGCTCGCCTCGCTGGGGCCCGCGACCGGGGTGCTGGTGGCCAGGGGCGGCGGGGTGGTCGGCGGGATCGCGGTGCGCGACTCGGTGCGGCCGTCGGCGGCGTCGGCGGTGGAGCGGTTGCACCGCATGGGTTTGCGGACCGTGCTGCTCACCGGGGACGGCGCTGCCGCGGCGCTGGCGGTGGCGGAGGAGATCGGGGTGCGGGAGGTGCGCGCCGAGGTGCGGCCGGCCGACAAGGCGGCCGTGGTGGAGGAGCTGCGGGCGGCCGGGAGGCGGGTGGCGGTGGTCGGCGACGGCGTGAACGACGGTCCGGCGCTGGCGTCGGCGGACCTGGGCATGGCGGTGGCGCGCGGCAGCGACGTGGCGGCGCAGGCGTCGGACGTGGTGCTGGTGCGGGAGGACCTGCACGCCGTGCCGGACGCGATCGAGCTGGCGGCGCGCACGCTGTCGACCATCCGGGGGAACCTGGTGTGGGCGTTCGGCTACAACGCGGCGGCGATCCCGCTGGCGGCGCTGGGTCTGCTGAACCCGCTGATCGCGGCGGCGGCGATGTCGCTGTCGTCGGTGCTGGTGGTGACGAACAGCCTGCGGTTGCGGAACTTCCGACCCGGAGGTCGTTGAGCTTTCCTGTGAACCAGGTCACAGCGGACCAACTCGGGCGCGGCCCGTGACGTCTTCCCGTAGCGAGTCGAAGTCGAGGCTTCGACGGCACGCCGTCTGGGGAGGCGGCGTTCTTTCTTCTTGTTGGGGGACAACGATGAGAGCTCGATTTGCCATGCCCGCGCTCGCCCTGGCCGCTCTGCCAGCACTGCTGCTCCAGGGGATCGCGTCGGCCGACGGCGTGCCGAGCGGCGGCGACGCGTCGGCCGACGCGACGACCAGGACGGCGTTCGCGGACCTGGACGGCGACGGGAACGCGGAGCGGATCACCGTCGACCTGGTCAAGGCCGACGACCCGGCCAGGCAGCGGATCAGCGCGGTGATCGGCGGGGTCGCGGTCAGCGCGCTCACGACGGCCGACGGCTGGGCGGGCGTGCAGCCGGTGCAGGTGGTCGACCTGAACGACGACGGCAGGCAGGAGGTGGTGGTCAAGGAGCTGGTGGGCGCCAACACCGACCACTACACCGCGTGGGGCTACCACTACGGCGCCCTGTCGCCGGTGACGAACGGCGACGACTACACCGGTGCGGCGCTGCGCTTCCACGAGGGCGGCGGGATCTCGGCGCTGTCGTACTTCGGGTGCGAGGGCGAGGGGGCGGAGCGGAAGTTCAAGGTGGCCAGCGCGGTGCGGGCGGGCTTCGACGGGAACTACGACGGGACGGTCACCAGCTACCGGGTGGAGAACGGCATCGCGAAGGTGACCGAGCAGCGGGCGGTGACCGGGTCGCGGTCGCTGTTCTGGATGGACGCGCGCAGCTGCGCGTGAGGTGCGGGACCGGAGGCGGGGGCTCGTGTGGGCGAGCCCCCGCCTTCGGCGTTCGCACCCCCTGTTGCGCGGAAGCGCACCCCCCGACAACGCCTAGCTGCAACAATCGCATCCCACGTCTATGGATCAATCAAAAAAACGCGAGAGCGGATCCGGCGCAAAGGTGTGCGACCTTCAGGTTGAACTCACCACTACGGCTGAAAAAATCACTTCTCGCGCGATAAAGGGACCACGGACCGCAAGGGCGTTGCTACGGTGATCGCACCGTATTCGGCGAATCCCCTGGAGCGGCCGTGAGCGAACCGACCGCAGGGCACCGCGTGCCACTCCACTCGGTCCAGAACAGGGCGCACGCGGAGAGCGCGACGATCGTGCAGGTCGGTTCGATCGGCGGGAACGTCTCCCTCCACGGAGCCGGGCACTCCCGCCCCCGCCAGGTCCCCGCACCGCCGTCGGGGTTCGTCAACCGCGAGAGCGAGCTCTCCAGCCTCGGGGACGCGCTGCTGGCCTCGCCCGAGGCGCACGGGCGGGTGGTCGTGCTGACCGGCCTGTCCGGGATGGGCAAGTCGGCCGTGGTGCGCAGGTGGGTCGCCGCCGAGGGGCACCGCTTCCCCGGCGGTCAGCTGCACGTCGACCTCGCCACCATGCGCAGCGGTTCCGAGGCGCCGGTGAGCGACGCGCTGGTCGAGTGCCTGCTGGCGCTGGGCATCGGCCACGAGCACATCCCGACGAGCCTGGCGGGCAGGGCGAACGTCTTCCGCTCCAGCACCGCGGGCCACCCGGTCCTGGTGGTGCTCGACGGCGTGACCGAACCCGCCCAGGTCCCGCCGTTCACCCCCAACTCCGGCGGGAGCGCGGTGCTGGTCACGAGCCAGGACCGGCTGTCGGAACTCGCCCTGGACGGCGCCCGGCACCTCAGCGTTGGCCCGATGGACCGCGGAAGCGGCACGTCGCTGCTCCGGGCGGTCTGCGGCCCGGCCAGGCTGGAGCAGGACCCGGACGCCGCGAGCAGCCTGGTGGAGCTCTGCGGGGGCTATCCGCTGGCGCTGCGGATCATCGCCAGCAGGCTCATGACGCGCCCCCGCATGGCGCTCGCGGAACTGGTCGGCGAACTGGTAGACGAGGGCAGGCGACTGGATGCACTGTCTCTGCGAGGAGCACGCCCCGTGACCCGAGTGCTGGACAACACCTACCGCAACCTGAACCCGCTGTCGGCCCGGCTCTACCGAAGACTGGGCACGACCGGGTTCCCGAGCTTCACCTTCGACGTCGTGGTGGTCCTGCTGGAGGCGGACCAGGAGCAGGCGCACGAAGCCCTGGCAGGGCTCGTGGAGGCCTCCATGGTCGACCCGTCGGAGGACGGGCACAGGTTCTCCTGGCACGACCTGGTCCGGCTGCACGCGGCCCGACGGGCGGCGGACGAGGACTCGCCGGAGGAGCGCGAGGCCGTGCTCGCGCGGATCGGCGAGCACCTGTCCACCAAGGCGGCCCTGGCCGACGAGGCGGTGATGGGCAAGCGCACGCGGATCTCCACCAAGCTCACCAGGCTGATCGGGACCACGAACCCGTTCAGCGGGCCGAGCGGGGCCGCGGACGCGCTGGAGTGGCTGGTCGTCGAACGGGCGAACCTGCTGCGGGTGCTGCGGGCCATGCACTCCCTGGGGTGGCACTCGGCGGTCTGGGAGCTGGCCGAGGCGCTCATGGTCCTCTACTTCAACCGCCGCTACACCGACGACTGGCTCGTCGCGGGCGAGATCGGCGTCGCGAGCGCGAACGCCGGCGGCGCCCCGGAGGCCGAGGCGCGGCTGCGCAGCGTGGTGTCGCGCGCGTACGTGGAGACGGACGAGCTGGAGCTGGCCAAGTCCCACCTGGACGTCGCGCTCCGCCTCGCCGAGGAATCGGGGAACAAGGTCCTGATCGCCTCGGTGTGGGAGTTCATCGGGCGCTACCGGGAGAAAGTGGACGTGCCCTCCGCGATAGCGGCCTACCGGCACGCGATAGCGCGCAACGACGAAGCCGGGGAAAAACGCGGTTCCGCGTTAGCGATGTACTTCATGGGGTGCGCCATGAGCTCGGACGAGAATCAGCAGCAGGAAGCGCTCGACGTGCTGCTGGCGGCGCACCGGATGTTCGTCTCGATCAACGATCCGAGAATGGCCAACCGGGCGCAGGTGAGCCTCGGGACGGCCTACTTCCGGTCGGGCGACCTGACTGCGGCGCACCGGGAGCTGGAGCAGGCGGTGCGCGCGTTCTCGGAGTCGGGCGCGACGCACTACGAGTCCCAGGCCAGGGAGGCGCTCGCCGTGGTCGCCGAGCACGAGGGCGACGTCGGGGTGGCGCGGGAGAACCTGGAGCGGGTGGTCGAGATCAGGCGCGCCAGCGGGGCGCCCGACGTGGCCGGGGTGGAGGCCGAGATCGCCAGGTTGAGCGAGCCGGGGTGACCGGCAGGGCGGACTCACAGGGCGGTGATGGTGACCTTGTGCTGCGCCTCGCCGAGCCGCACGGCGAAGTGACCGGTGAGCGGGAGACCACCGACGAGCAGGGCGTAGAGCACGGCGGCCTGCTGGACCGGTTCGACCTCCCCCTCGGCCTGGATCCGATAGCGCTTTCCACCCAGGACTTCCGCGACGCACTCGGGACCTTCGCGGACCACCACGATCCGGCAATTCCCGTTGTGCTGCCGCAGTTCGTCCAGCCGCTCGGACACCTCCCCCGGCGGGCAGGGCTCGCCGTCGATGATGACCGACGCGTCGCGCCTGTGGTGCAGGCTCGATCCTTTCGCAGGCACGGAAAGGTGACGCTCCCAGCCGTCCTCAGTCGCATCGCGGTCCTCGAAGTACACGCTCGCGCAGGACTTGACGATCACGGTCGACTGGGCGTGCAGCATGGTGCGGACTTCGCTGGCCTCGACGGGCTTTTGACAGAGCAGCGGCAGTGGAGCCGCGTACCTCGGCAGTGGGGCCGCGGGCAGCGACAGCCCCAGCGCCCCGTAGAACAACTCGCGCATCCGGGCAGCGGCCCCCTCAGGCTGCTCGATGGTCCGGTCGAGCAAGGTTTGCGCGTCGAGTTGCCCCTCCCCCAGCATCGCAGCACGGCAGCGCGCCAGGACGTCGTCGCCCGACCGCAGTCGTGGAGCGCCTTCGACAAGCGCGGCCATCGAGGTCCCCGGAACCACCTCGTCCCCCGCCGCCGCGAGCAGGAACGGGGTGCCGTTCATCGCCGCGTAGAGGCTGACCGACCCGTGGTCACCGATGACGAGGTCGGCGGCCACGATCCCGGCGTGCCACCCCTGCTCCGGACGCACCAGCAGCGCGCCGCCCGCCAGTTCGCGCTCGAGGTCCGTCATCACAGCACCCTCGCCCTTGCGCGCCCACACGTTGGGGTGCAGCACGAGCGCGATGCGGTACTCCTCCCTGGGCAACCGGTTGAGCAGGCGGCCGATCAGTTCCCTCGCCTGTCTCAGCAATGACCGGCTCCCCCAGGTCGAGGTCACCACTACCAGCTTCTGCCCGCGCTTCAGACCGAACTCATCGCGGTAGGCCCTCCTCCGGTGGGCGCTGTCCCTGATGATCTCGAAGCTCAGATCTCCGCAGAGCTCGGTCTTGCCCTCGATGTGCTCGGTGACCTTCCGCAATTGCTCCAGCTGGTTCGAGTGGGTCACGACCTGCCGGACGACGCAGTCGCGCAGGTGCTTGTCCTTGACCAAGCCGGACAACCGCCGCGCTTTCTTCTTCTCGGCGTCGGGGACCAGCTTGTGGAACCCGAGGCCGTGGGGTGCGACGAAGGTGACGGTTTCGGGGAAGATCGAAAAGTCGATCTTCTCGCTGGCGGTCACCACCAGGTCGACCTCAGCTTTGCGCAGTGCCTTGGAATTCTTGATGACGTAGGCGCCCGCACCGCGGAGAAGATCTCGCGCCCCCTTGCTGAAGGCAGAGCCGGGGCTCAACGCGTACACGACCGAGACTCGTTCATCTCCAGCGAAGAGCTTCATGGCCGCGAGGCCCCCTATGGCTGAGGTAAGCGTCCTCACCAGGCACAAGACGACCTTCTCCTCGTTGAAGGTGGCCCACCTCGTGGCATCCGGGGCCGCGGGCCCCAGTTCCGGGTACCGCCCTTCGGTCACCGCTTCGCCCCGGTGGCGCGCACCCTCGACAGGGCCCGATCGCCAACACCGGACGTGAATCCGCAGTACTGCGGCTGGTGCTCCCCGCTCACGTTAACCACCCTGGAACTACGCCCGCGCGTCGATTAACAGCCGCAGGCTACCGGTAGGCGGCAACTGAGATCAGCTAAAACGAGAAGAGCCTTCAAAATGAAGACGGCTGTGCGGTAGGCTCGTTCGACAGCGCGAACGCCAGGGCACCCCTGGGTCCCGCGAGCAAGCCGAGCTCGGACACCCGGACGACAACCGGGTGCTCGTGTTCGAGCATCCCCGTGAGCACGTTGCGCTCCAAATCCCTGGCAGCGTGCTTGCGCACCAGATCTCCCGCTTCACCCAGCTCGCCACCGAGGACGACCAAGTCGGGGTTGACGATGTTGCACACCCGAGCCAGCGCGAGGCCGATGTTGCGCCCCGCGTCCTGCAGGACGCGGACGCACACCGGGTCGTGCGCCCGTGCGCGCTCGATCAGCCCGGCGAGGGTCATCGGCAGGTCGACCCGGTGCCCCCGGTAGGCCTGGCGCACCTCCTCCACCAACCTGGGACCGCTCACGAGGGTCTCCAGGCACCCCCGGTTGCCGCAGCGGCAGACCAGGCCGTTCGGGTCCATCGTCAGGTGGCCGACCTCGCCCGCGAAGCCGTGCCTGCCCCGGAAGACGGTGCCGCCGATCACGAGACCCGCGCCGATGCCGGTGGAGGCTTTGACGAAGAGCAGCACCTCGGCGTCCCGCCCCACGCCGTAGGTGTACTCGCCGTACGCGGCGAAGTTGGCCTCGTTGTCCACGACGACCGGGACTCCGGGGTAGTGCTCCTCGAACCAGGTCGCCGGGTTGCCCCTCAGGTCCTCCTTCATGGCCGTGACGGACTGGTTGACCCTGCCCCGCCTCGGGTCGACCGCGGCGGGAAGGCCCAGACCTATCGAGACGACGTCGGCGGCGACCATGCCGGTGCTCTCGAGCAGGTCGTCGATCAGCCGGACGGCCTCGCCGACCCAGGCCCGGTCGTCCCTGCCGACCACGAGGCGGTTCCCGCCCTGGTGGAGGACCTCCTCGTTGTCGATCCGCCTGAGGGCGACAATCAACCGGTCGTGCCCCACCTCGATCCCCACCGCGGCGCCCCGCATGGGCGCGACGCGCACGCGCTTCCCGCGCTCACCCTCGCCCTCGTCGACCTCGACCACGCCCTCCTGCTGGAGCCTGCCGACCACACCGGAGACGGTGGCCTGGGACAACCCGGTCCGCCGCGCGAGCTGCACCTGGGTGGCGGGCAGCACCATCACCGCGCGGAGCACCCGGCGGGTGTTCAGGGCGCGCACGGAGGAGTCCGAGGACGCCGACAGGACCGTTCTCGCTTCCAGCAGTCGTCTGCGACCGGAGGTCATCTGCCACTTCCAATCGGTTGGGGTCTCGTCCGCGCCCTTCCAGGAACGGTGCGACGCGCTCCGGGCGCCGCCGGCTCGAACGCCCTGAAGCGCCGGTGCGCAATCCGCAGTTCTGCCATGACAGCGGTGTCACCAGGCGGGACGCTTCGCCAAGGACCCCCACCGGGGCCGAGGACGCGAGCAGGAAGACGACCGTTCCGGAGCACTGGTTCCCGCCTACCACAGCGAGGAGAGCCCGAGGCCGTGGACGGGAGCGGGGGGCGGGGCCGGTCGTGACGACCTGTGCGACGCCTCGGATCGGGACGACCTCGGCGCGGGAGCGCTGATCGGGCGGTGTGGCACCACGTGGCCGACCCCCCAACTCCAGCCGCCCCGGCGGCGGTTCCGTACGGCGCGCAGCTCACCCGCCGATGGTGCGGATGTCCGCAACCGAATGCACCCGGCGGTACTACCGGATAGTGCAGTCACGCTGATAAAGAGGTGCCTGCCGAAGCTGAAGAACCTTTCCATTAAAGCACGTCAGAACCCCTGTGGATGTTGTGATCGCGACTGGGTTCGGGCCTCGCTCGACACACTGCGACAGCGCTCCGGGAGGCGGCGGGCGGACCCTTGGCAGGTGGCCAGGGGTGTTCGGCCGGGGAGGTCTCCGCGCAGCCGTGAATCGTGGACGCGACAACGCCCGGCGTGTCCCCGACCGGTTCGGTCGAGGGCGCGTCGGGCGTTGGGGTTCTGGCGTCAGGTCAGGCTCAGGCAGTGGGCCAGTCGGTCGCGGGCGTCCTCGTCCTCGGTTCTGGCCAGGACCTCGCGGTAGTCCTGGGCGGCTCTCGTGTAGTCGCCGGTTTCTTCCAGGACCAGGGCTCGGTTGTACCTCACCTCCGGGGCGTCCAGCAGGCGGACGGACTCGTCGAAGTCGGCCAGGGCCTGGGGGAGTTCGCCGGACTCGTACTCCAGTCTTGCGCGGATCGCCCACGCCTGGGCGCAGGTGGGGTGGGTGGTGGTCAGGGACTCGATCAGGGTTCGGGCCTGGTCGGGGGCGCCTGCGTCGGCCAGGGCGGTTGCCTGGACGCAGCGGAGCATGGGGTTGTCGGGGGACAGTGCCAGGCCGGCCTCGACGTCTGCCAGGGCGCCTGCGTGGTCGCCCAGGTCGCAGCGGAGTTCCGCTCGGCTGAGTCTGGCCTCCTGGTGGGCCGGGTCCAGCTCCAGGACCTTGGTGAACTCGGCCAGCGCGCCTTCCGCGTCGCCCAGGGCGAGCCTGGTGTCGCCCAGGTTGTAGTGGACTTCCGGGAACGGCGGGGAGAGGGGGAGGACGCGTTCGAACGCCTCCAGGGCCTCCTCGTCCCTGCCCAGCTTGCGCAGCATACTGGCCACGTGGAAGTGGTGCTCCGGGAAGTCCGGGTCCAGGGCGGCCACGGCCTGGTAGTCGGCCAGGGCCTCCTCCACCTTGCCGGTCATGGCGTTGACCTGGGCCCGGTTGTAGCGCAGCACCGAGCGGTGCAGGGGGTGTTCGCCAGGGGCCAGGTCGGCGTCCAACCTGGCCATGCCCTCCTCCAGGAGGCGCAGGGCTTCCGCCGGTCTGCCTTGGCGGACTTCGACGAGGGCCAGGCCGTTGCGGCTGAAGACGGAGTGGAACGCTCGTTCCTTCGGGTCGCCCAGCTGGTCGGCCAGGGCTATCGAGAGGTTCATCCAGCCTCGGGCGCGTTGGAAGTCCCTGCGCTCGGCGGGGAAGTGCCTGGCGTACAGCATGGCGCTGCCGTAGGCCAGGTTCATGTGCACCACCGGGTCCGCCGAGGCGGCCCTGGCCTCGTGGTAGATCTCCTCGGCCTCCTCGGCCCGGCCGACCGAGGCCATCGCGGTGCTCGCGCCCTCGGTGAAGTGCCACCACAGCTTCGGGTCCGACTCGCGGTCCACGGCGGCCCGGCCCCTGACGCCGAAGTCCACCGCCGCCTGGTACAGGCCCACCTTGCGGCAGTGGTCCATCGCGGTGAGGAGGGTGGCGGTGCGCCTCTCCTGGTCGCTGCCGCGTTCGGCGTGGAACGGGATCGCGCCCAGCTCCAGGGATTTTTCCGACCTCGCCGCCAGTTCCGCCCTGCGGGCGTCGTGCAGGGCGGCGCGTTCGGCGGGCGGGAGGGCGTGGTAGTCGGCCAGGGAACGCGGGTCGTCTTCGGCGCCGTCGCTGTCCACGTAGGACCGGTAGGGCGGGTCCGGGAGGGCGGGGGCGGTGAGGGGGGTGGCGTGCGCGGGGAGGACCTCCTTGAGGGACAGGGAGAGTTCGCCCTTCGGGTCCTCCAGGGGGGTGGTTGCGGTGCAGACGACCACGTGCAGGTTCGGCAGGTCGGTCCTGCGCAGGAGGACCGCGACGAACTCCTGGTCGGTCGGGTCGGCGTGGTGGGCGTTGTCGACCACCAGGGTGGCGGGGGCGGTCAGGGTCGCGCGCAGGAGGTCGGCCAGGCCGTTGGCGATGTTCAGGGTGTGCAGGCGGGAGTAGAAGCGGGTGCGCTCCTCGGTGCTCACCGTCCACTCCATGCTCGACCACGGCGACGGGACCAGCGCGGCCAGCTCGGGGGCGACCGTCGCGACCTCGATGTTGTGGCGGGCGGCCAGGTCCGGGTGGTCGGCGAGGACGTCGGGGGCGAGCGCGCGGAGCAGGGCGCCCGCCGCCGAGTACGGGCCGCGCAGGTTGCGGTGGGCGTCCACGCGCGCCAGCAGCGGGGGCAGGTCCAGCGCGGCCACGTGCGCGGCGCGGTCGGCGGCTCGGTCCGCTCGGACCCACAGGTGTCTTGCGGTCACCGGTCACGTCCCTTTCCACGGCGGCGGTCGCGCAGGGCGAGCAGTCCGTAGACGGCGATGGGGATGAGGGAGAAGGCCAGGAACACCGACGAGTCCAGGACCTGCAGCGGGGTCCCGCCGGACGAGAAGCGGGTGAGGACGCCCTTGAACATGAACCAGGTGACCGGGGCCAGCGCCAGGGCGAAGGTGGTCAGGCTGATCGCGTAGCCGACCGGGACGAGCCAGGCGTACCAGTGGGCCACCCTGCGGTCGACCGGGTGCCAGGTGGACTCGTCGACCAGGCGGTGCGGGCGGCGCAGGAGGCGGTTCACGCGGTTGCGGAGGGTGCCGCGGACGGCCGCGTGCAGGTCGACGCAGCCGAGGACGGTGCTGGCCAGGACGTACAGGTCGGTGCGCAGGTAGAACGAGAACTGCCAGGCGATGCGCAGGAGCGTGGCGAACGAGACGGCCAGGCAGAAGCGGCCGGTGAGGGAGAGGGCGCCGTCCGGGGCGCGGGTGAGGTCGGCGGCGGTGGTGAGGGCGGCCACCGCGAGGACGTCGGCGAGCATCCCGGCCAGGATCGGCAGGTAGCGCTGCCGCCTGGGGACGGTGACCAGGCTGTCCATGGAGGTCTCCAGGACGATGAAGTACAGCCTGCGGCCGATGCTGAGCCGGGACGGGAGGCCGAGCCTGCGGCCCGCCAGCGCGTGGAAGGACTCGTGCAGGAGCAGGAGCGGGAGCGCGGCCACGAAGAGGGTGGCCTGGATGAGCGAGTAGTACTCGGTGTAGAAGATGTGCCGGAACGTGGGGCGCAGGTCCGGGGAGCGGAGCGCGGCGTAGACGGCCCAGGCGATCAGGGCGGCGTAGAGGAGCATCGCCGGGCGGGAGAACAGGATCTGGCCGAGGCGTTGCCAGCGGACCCGCGTGGTGGTGGTGGCGGCGGGTGTGGCGTCCTCGGGGGTCTCGGGGGTCTCGGCGCGCACGAAGTCCAGGTCGTGCAGCACTTCCACGACGTCGTCGATGTCCACCGGTTCGCCGTAGTGGCGCTCGTACCAGGTGGCCGCGCGCGCCGGGGGCTCGCCGTCGGCGATCCTGCGCACGAGCTCGGCGCCGTCCGGCGGGAAGACCGCGTAGGACTCGATGTCCCTGCGGCCCACGGTCACGTCGTCGCCGTCCTCCAGGTACACCAGCGGGTGCAGCGGGAGCGGCCGGTCCAGGTCGGGCACGTGCGGGGTCCTTCCGCTCCGTCGGTCGGCCGGGGTGGTGGGGCGGGCGGGGGCCGCGTGGTCGCCGCCCGCCCCCGGTGATCAGCTGGCGGGCAGCGTGGGCACCTTGTACTGCGAGCAGGCCGCCGCGGTCAGCCGGACCGGGCCGACCTTGCGCACGGTGATCTTCTTCATCTTGGGCTTCATCGGGCTACACCTCCAGGGGCGGCGTCCACGGACGCGCGGAATCGATTCCCGAGGGTTTCGGGAATTGATTTTCTGGCTTTTTCGGTGCGTCGCGCCACTTCGCCGATCAACGCGGCACGTCAGGACTGTAGGCGCGGGGACGGCGATCTAACGATCGACCATAAGAGTGAACGGGGAGACGTGAAACACATCCGCCGATGGTCTTTTTCCGCGTTGCGAAGGAATGCGCGGTGGGCGGTTCGGGGTAGTGGTCGGGGCGCGTTGCGACGCCTCTGCCCCGGTTGACGCGCGACCGCTGCGGCGGACGGAGCCGTGCTTGGCCTGCAAGTTCGCAGCGCACGACCACCGGCGGTGACCGCGCCGGTGGTCGTGCCGAAGCGGGCGGGGGTTCGGGGTGGAAGATCGCTGAAAAATTTTCCGGATTGACGGCGGGCAGGGTTGGCCATTGCCATTGAGGGGTCTTCGCGCTGCGATAGAGCACCCTTTTGGCTGCACTGACGAGTTCCGAGTGGCGGGGGTGGTGTTTGTGACGCGCGGCGGGTTTCAGAACGTGACGCGGCGGACGGACTCGGGGTGCAGGACGAGGCGGTCCCAGTCCTGGGCGAGGACCTCGGCGAGATCGGACTCGCGGGTCGGGTCGGACAGGTCCCAGTAGCGGGCGGCCATGCGGGCGTAGAGGTCGCGGCCCGCGCTCGGCTCGATCGTGACGCGGCCGGTGACCGCGACCCAGCGCTCGCGCTCCTCGACGGGAGCGGCGACGACCAGCGAGGCGCGGGGGTCGCGGCGCAGGCGGCGGACCTTGAGGGCGTCCGGGGCGCTGATGAACTGGACCAGGCCGTCGTCGGTGAGGTCGAACCAGATCGGGCGCGCCTGGGGCGGGGTCGGGCCCGCGGCGGTGGTGAGGAAGCCGTGGAGGGGGCGGGTGAGGAACTCGCGGTCGGCACGGGTGAGGGGGGATTCGGTGGAGGACATGGGTTTTCTGTTCCCCGGCGGGACGCGGGGCAATCGGATGGGCCTGCCCGCCGAGCGGGGAAGGCTCGGCGGGCAGCGGGCAGCGGGCAGCGGGCAGCGGGCAGGGGGCAGGTGGGGCGGGGATCAGGTGGCTGCGGACAGGAGGGTCACCGGGGGTGGGCGGAGGGTGGTTCGGGCCGGGATGGTGGTTGCGGCGAGGGTCAGGAGGAGGGTGGTCGTGGTGATCGCGGCCCAGACCTGCCAGGGGGTCGTGGGGATGGGGGTGGCGGTCAGGCCGTAGGACAGGCCCGCCAGGGAGGGGAGGACGGCTGCGGCGCCCACCAGGAGGGCGAGTGACGCCAGGAGCAGGGCTTCCAGGGCGACCACGCGGAGGACTTGGGCTTTTCCGGTGCCCACCAGGCGGAGCAGGGCGAACTCCTGGCCGCGTCGCGCGGTTGCCATGACCAGGGTGTTGACCACCGAGATGGCCAGGTAGCCCAGGAGGACGACCAGGGCGATCAGGTTGGTCCACGAGTCGCCGTCGCGTTCGGACTGTCCTGCCGACGTCAGGTCGGCGCTGGGCACGGCCCGCACGCCCGCGTAGCCGTCGAGCGCGGCGGTGATCGCGGGTTCGTCCGCGCCCCGGACGAGGATCAGGTGGTCCAGCTTGGTGGTGGTGTGCGGGAGCAGGACGTCGCGCGGGAGGGTCACGTCGCCGTAGCCCAGGCCGCGCGCGTACAGGGCCGCCACGGTCGGGGTGATCTCCGCGCCGTCGCCGAGGATCAGGGGGAGGCGGTCGCCCAGAGCAACGCCCAGGGTTGCCGCGGCCAGGGTGCTCAGGGCCACCGAGCCGGTGGTCATGGAGTTCAGGTCGCCCTCGCGGACGTCCAGGTCCAGCACCGCCCCTGGGGCGTCCACGCCCTGCGCGGCCAGCGGGGTCAGGGTGGGTTCGCCCAGCGTGGTGTGCCGGGCCGCGACCTGGCCGCGCACGAGCGGCACGACCTCGTCGGCGACCTCGCGCAGCGCGGTCGCCACCTGCGGCGCAAGACCGGCCTCGCCCGCCACGACCACGTCGGCGCGCATCCCCTCGGTGGACTGGGCGCCCGCCGCCGCCGCGACCGTGGTCTGGGTGAACACCTGCACGCCCGCCACCGTCACGGCCAGCAGGATCGGGACGACCACCGAGGCGAAGCGGCGGGCGTCCGCGCGGACCGACGCCAGGGCCAGCGGGGCGGCCACGGGGAACAGGGCGGTGAGCGGGCGGGACACCAGGGACGCCGAAGCCAGCACCAGGCGTGGGCCCAGCAGGGCCGCGCCGATCACGGTGAGCATCGCGGACGCCGCCGCGCCCGCCGCCGCCAGCTCCCCCGGCACGAACAGCGGGAGCGCGCAGAGGAGGAGGCCGGAGCCGACGCAGGCCCAGCCCGAGCGGGCGCGCAGGGCGCTGACCCGCGGTGGGGGCAGCGCCGACTCGCGCAGGGCGGTCATCGGGTCGGCCGACGCGGGACGGCGCGCGGCCAGCCACGCGGCGAAGCGGGCGGTCCCCACGACGAGCAGGACCGCGGCCAGCGGGGGGACGGGGCTCAGCGCGAGGGCGAAGTCGGGTGGGAGCCTGCCCGCGCCCGCGAACGCGTCGCGGAGCAGGCCCGCCGCCCAGATCCCCGGCAGCGCGCCCAGGACGGCGGCCGTGCCGGACACGACCAGGACCTCCGCGCCGACCATCCGGTGGATCTGGGCCGGGGTCGCCGCCACGGCGCGCAGCAGCGCCAGCTCCCTGGCGCGCTGGCCGATCGACAGGGTCAGGGTGCTCGCCACGACCAGCACGGCGATCATCAGGACGGTGCCCGCGAACGAGCTGGACAGCGTGACCAGGTGGCCGCGCGCCTCCCCCGCGTCCAGGAACTCGGCGTCACCGCGCCGCACGCCGGTGTAGGTGGTCGCGCCGGGCAGGGCCCGCGAGATCGACTCGGCCAGCGCCTCGGGGGTGGCGCCGGGCTCGGCCAGGACGCCCACCACGTCGACCTGCCCGCCCGCCAGCTCCAGCGCCCGCTCGTCGGTCAGGTAGAGCGCGGGCCTGCGGGGCGCGGACGTGTCGGTCACGCCGGTGACCTCGTACTCCTGCGGCACGCCGCCCACCGCGACCCGCACCCGGTCGCCGGGGCCCGCGGACAGGGCGTCGGCCAGACCCGCGTCCAGGACCAGCTCGGACGGCGCGGCGGGCGCGCGGCCCCGGACCAGGGTCGACGGGGCCAGGGGCGCGGTGCCCCAGCCGACGGCCTGCGCGGGGGCGCCGTCCACGAGCACGGCGGTCGCCGACTCCGCGATCGCCTCCCGCACGCCCGGCGCGGACGCGATCCGCTGGGCGGCGTCGGCGGGCAGCGGGGCGCGCTCGGCCAGGCGCAGGTCGAGGTCCTCCACCACCTCCACGGCCTGGGCCGCGCCCACCACCACGTCGGCCGCCGCGTAGCGCTGCGGTGGCACGCCCGAGCGCAGGCCGGACTCCAGCAGCACGCCCAGCGCGGTGAGCAGGGCCGAGGCGAGCAGGACGGCCACGGCCACGGCCGCGAACGAGCCGGGGCGGTGCCGCACGGAGGCCAGCGCGAGGGTCCGCATCACCACTCCCCCAGGGCCGTCATGCGCTCGGCGACGTGCTCGGCGGTCGGCGCGACCAGCTCGTCGACCAGGCGGCCGTCGCGCAGGAACACCACGCGGTCGGCGACGGAGGCCGCCGCCGGGTCGTGGGTGACCATGAGGACGGTCTGGCCGGTGGCGTCGACGACGTCGCGCAGCAGCGCCAGCACCCGCTTGCCGGTGCGGCTGTCCAGCGCGCCGGTCGGCTCGTCGGCGAACACCACGTCGGGCCGGGTGACCAGGGCCCTGGCGATGGCCACGCGCTGCTGCTGGCCGCCGGAGAGCTGGGACGGCATGTGGCCGAGGCGGTCGGTCAGGCCGACCCTGCGCACCACCTCGTCGCGCCACGCCGGGTCGGCGCGGCCCGCGCCGAGCAGCAGGGGCAGCTCGACGTTGCGCAGCACGTCCAGCGACGGCACCAGGTTGTAGCCCTGGAAGACGAAGCCGACGCGGTCGCGGCGCAGCGCGGTCAGGCGGTTCTCGTCCAGGCCGGACAGGTCGGCGCCGCCGAGCACCACGGTGCCCGAGGTGGGGCGCTCCAGCCCTGCGGCGCAGTTGAGGAAGGTGCTCTTGCCCGAGCCCGAGGGGCCCATGACGGCGGTGAACGTGCCGCGCTCCAAGGTGAGCGAGACGCCGTCCAGCGCGGTGACGGCGCTCTCCCCCGAGCCGTGCACCTTGGTCAGTGCGGTCAGGGCGAGCGCGGCGGTCCCGGTCGGGGCTGCGGGGCGGTCCGGTGAGGTGGTTCTGGGCACGGGGGCAACGCTAGGGAGCGTGCGGCTCCCGAACGATCCACCCAGGGTGACAGTTCCTGATGGTGCCAGCTATACCCTTGCCGCCATGATGCGGCGGTGGCTGCGGTGGCGGGACGCCGCGCACTACCTGGGGGTCGGGGCGCTGCGCGGGTTCGGCTCGCTCTGGCTGTTCGCGGCGTTGATGCTGGTCGGGGCCTCGGCTGCGGTCGGGGTCGGCTGGTTGCTCGCGCCGAGGGCGCGGGCGGCGCTGCGCGGCTGGGCCGGGCGGGAGCGCGCGCGGGTCGAGGCCAGGACCGGGCGGGCCGTGCCGGAGGGGCCGCTGCCGAGGGCCGCGTGCTGGTTGGCGCTCGACGGGACGGCGGGGCTGATCACCTCCGCGTTCGGGGCGGTGCTGCCGCTGGCCGCGCTCAACAGCCTGCTGGTCCCCGCCTACTGGTGGGTGGCGCCCGCGGACGACCCGGTGGGCGCGCCGTGGCCGGTGACCTCGTGGGGGTGGGCGGCGACGATGCCGCTGGCCGCCGCGCTGTACCTGGGGCTGGCGTGGGCGCTGCTCCCGTGGCTGGCGGACCGGCACGCGCGGGTGGCGCGGTGGCTGCTCGCGCCCGGCAAGCGGGTCGCGCTGTCGCGGCGGGTGGCGGAGCTGACCGCGAGCCGCGCCGAGGCGCTCGAAGCGCACGGGGCGGAGCTGCGGCGGATCGAGCGGGACCTGCACGACAGCACGCAGAACCGCCTGGTGGCGGTGGTGATGCACCTGGGCATCGCGGAGCGGGCGCTGCGCCGGGACCCGGATTCCGCGCTGCCGCTGGTGCTGCGGGCGCGGGACGCGGCCGGGGACGCGCTGTCCGGGCTGCGGGGCGTGGTGCGGCAGATCTACCCGCCGGTGCTGGCCGAGCAGGGGCTGGACGGGGCGGTCGCGGGGCTCGTGGCGGACTGCGGGGTGCCGTGCACGCTGACGACCGAGGGCGTGGGGCGGGCGCCCGCGGCGGTGGAGTCGGCGGCGTACTTCGTGATCGCCGAGGCGTTGACCAACATCGGCAAGCACAGCGGGGCGGAGCGGGCGAGCGTGCGGATGGCCAAGGCGGACAAGCTGGTGATCGAGATCGGGGACGACGGGCGTGGCGGCGCGGCCGAGGGCGGCGGGTCGGGCCTGGCGGGCATCCGGCGGCGGGTCGGGGCGTTCGACGGGACGACGACGGTGAGCAGCCCGGTCGGCGGGCCGACGCTGGTGCGGGTGGAGCTGCCGTGCGCGTCGTGATCGCGGAGGACGACGCGCTGCTGCGGCAGGGCTTGGTGCTGCTGCTGGAGAGCGAGGGGCTGACCGTCGAGGCGGCGGTGGACGACGGGGACGACCTGGTGGCCGCCGTGGTGGAGCACCGGCCGGACGTGGCGGTGGTGGACGTGCGGCTGCCGCCGGGGTTCACCGACGAGGGGCTGCGGGCGGCGGCCCGTGCGCGGGAGCTGGTGCCGGGGTTGCCGGTGCTGGTGCTGTCGGCGCACGTCGCGGACTCGTCGGCGCAGGAGCTGCTGGCCGGGGGCGCGCGGGGCGTCGGGTACCTGCTCAAGGAGCGGGTCGGGCGGGTGGAGGAGTTCCTGGACGCGCTGCGGCGGGTCGCGGACGGCGGGACCGTGCTGGACCCGGAGGTGGTGACGCAGCTGCTGGTGCGGCGGCGGGTGGACGACCCGGTGCGGTCGCTGACCGCGCGGGAGCGGGAGGTGCTGTCGCTGATGGCGGAGGGGCACGGGAACGGGCGGATCGCGGAGCTGCTGGTGGTGAGCGAGACGGCGGTGAGCAAGCACATCCGGTCGATCTTCGGCAAGCTCGGGCTGCACCCGGACGACTCGGGGCACCGGCGGGTGCTGGCGGTGCTGGCCTACCTGCGGTCGTGAGCGGGCGGCGGGGGCGCTCGTGCGGGACGTCGTCCCTGGGGCGCCCCCGCCGGTTTTCCCTTATCCCACCCGGACTTCGCCGTCCTGGACGACCCAGCGGATCGCGGACGGCCCGGTCAGCGCGGTGATGTCCTCGACCGGGTCGCGCTCCAGCACGACGAGGTCCGCGCGGGCGCCGACGGCCAGGGTGCCGATCTCGCCGACCTCGCCGAGGAGCTCGGCGGCGGAGCTGGTGGCGGCGCGCAGGACGTCCAGCGCGTCCTGGACCTCCCGGCGCAGCAGGAACTCCCGGCTCTGGTGGCGCTGCATCCCGCCGAGCAGGTCGCTGCCGTAGACCAGGCGGACGCCGCCGCGCGCGGCCAGGTCCAGTCCGGCGAGACCGGCGGTGAGCACGTCGTCGACCTTGCGGACGCTGGCCTCGGGCAGGCCGAACCGCGCGCCCTCCTCCTTGAGCGCCCAGTAGGTGACCAGCGTGGGCACCAGGAAGGCGTTGTGCGCCAGGAAGAGCTCGACGCTGCTCGCGTCGAGCAGGTTGCCGTGCTCGACGGAGCGGACCCCGGCCTCCAGGGCCCGGTTGATGGCGCGGGCGGTGTAGGCGTGGGCGGCGACGTAGCGGTTGGCGGCCTCGGCCTCCTCCACCACGGCGCGCAGCTCGTCCATCGAGTACTGGGTCGAGTCGACCCGGTCGGTGGGCGAGCTGACGCCGCCGCCCGCCATGACCTTGAGGTGGTGGGCGCCCTTGCGCAGCTCGTCGCGGGCGGCGGTGCGGACCGCGTCCACGCCGTCCGCGACGCGGCCCAGGCCCGCGCAGCACTGGTGCGAGTCGTGCACGGCGACGCCGGGGGTGCGCACGTCGCCGTGGCCGCCGGTCTGGCTCAGCGCCTTGCCGCAGAAGTGCAGTCGGGGTCCGCGCACCAGGCCGTCGAGCTGGGCCTTGGCCAGGCCCCAGTCGGCGCCGGAGGCGTCGCGGACGGTGGTGAAGCCCCGGTCGAGCATCTCCCCCATGGCGCGGATGCTCTGCGCGGTGACGTAGGACGGGGACAGGGCGGGCAGGGCGCCGAGGTCGGCGGTGGAGGCGGTGACGTGGACGTGCGCGTCGATCAGGCCGGGGATGACGACGGCGCCGCGCGCGTCGAGCACGCGGGTGCCGTCCGGGGCCGGAAGTCGTTGCCCCACTTCGGTGATGCGGCCCTCGGCGACGCGCAGGTCGGCCTCGACGCGCTCGCCGGTGGCGGGTTCGAGCAGGACGGCGTCGCGCAGCAGCAGGCTCATCGGGCCTCCTCCAGGGCGGCGCGCAGCCCGGGGACGGCGAGCGGGGCCAGTTCTTGTGCCGCCGCAACGGTTTCCCCGGTGTACGCGCCTTCGGCGTCGAGCAGGTTGAGCACGCCGAGCACGCGGTCGCCGTCCAGGACCGGCACGTTCACGATGGTCCCGCAGCCCAGGGACTCGATCAGGTCGTGGTCGGCGAAGATCTCGCGCACGGCGGCCCGGTCCGGTCCGAAGTACGGCTCGGCGTGGGTGATGCAGCGGTCGATCCAGCCCGCGGCGACCTCGACGGTCTTCTCGCCGCCGACCGGGTACTGCTCGGGGTGGCTGCTGTGGACGCGGCGCAGCGCCTTGCGCTCGGGGATCCAGGCCAGCACGGTGAACAGCCGCACGCCGACCTCCTCGCGGACCCGCTGCTCCAGGTTCTCCAGGCTCACTTGGCCATCTCCTTCGCGGTGTCGGCGGGTCCGCCCCGCTCGGTCAGGTCTTCCAGGGATCGTCCCGCCGTGGACAGGCCGAACACCACCACGCACACCACGCCGACCACCAGCACCGCCGTGGTGAGGCCGAAGACGCCCGCGAAGCCGAGGCTGGCGGCGGACAGGCCGATGATGGTGGGCGCGAGGATGCTGCCGATGCGGCCGAACGCGCTGGACAGGCCGGTGCCGGTGGCGCGGACCCAGGTCGGGAACACCTCGGGGGTGTAGGAGTAGACGCCCGCGTAGGTGCCGTTGAGGAAGAACGACAGCACCGCGCCCGCGAGGGTGATCGTCAGCGGGGTCTCGGTCTGGGACAGCCAGAACGCGCTGACCGCCGAGCCCGCGAGGTAGAGGGCGATGGTGTTCTTGCGGTCCAGGCGCTCGGTGAGCCAGGCGGCGGAGAAGTAGCCGGGGATCTGCGCCAGGTAGATGATGATCGAGAACTCGAAGCTCTTGGTAACCGTGATGCCGCGCTGGACCAGCAGGGTCGGGATCCAGGAGAAGAAGCCGTAGTAGGAGAAGGTGATCACGAACCAGATCAGCCAGATCACCGCGGTGCGCTTGGCCATCGCCGGGCTCCACAGGAACTTCAGCGCGCTGAGCAGCGTGACCTTGGGGGTGTCGGCGACCGGTCCGGTGGCGGTGGCGCTCTCCTCGACCGGCGGGAGCGGCTGGCGGGTGGCCTTCTCGACGCGGGCCTCCAGGTCGGCGACGACCTTCTCGGCCTCGGCGGTCTTGCCCTGCTGGAGCAGGAAGCGCGGGGACTCCGGGAGCGAGCGCCGCCACCAGAGCAGCATCACGATCGGCAGGGCGGTGATGAGCTGGGCGATGCGCCAGCCGTCCTCGGAGGCGGGGACGACGAACCGGCCGATCAGGGCGGCCATGACGAAGCCGAACGAGAAGAACCCGGCGAGCGCGCCGACGAACCAGCCGCGCCGCTTGGCGGGGACGAACTCGGACAGGAACGGGGCGATGATCGCGCTCTCCGCGCCCGCGCCCGCGCCGGCCAGGACCCGCGCGCCGAGGAAGACCTCGTAGTTGGGCGAGAAGGCGGCGACCACGGAGAACACCGCGTAGAAGGCCAGGGCGTACATCATGACCTTCTTGCGGCCGATGCGGTCGCCGAGCAGGCCCGCGATGGCCGCGCCGAACAGGAAGCCGAACGGGGTGGCCGAGCCGATCAGGCCGAGGTGCCCGTTGTCCAGGCCCCACACCTGCTGGACGCTGGGCAGCAGGAAGGCCACGACGGCGGAGTCCATGCCGTCGAAGGTGTAGCCGAGACCGCCGATGAGCAGCAGGCCGTAGTGGGGACGGCTCAGCGGCAGGCGGTCCAAACGGGCCAACAGGGACATGCGAACCCTCCGCGGGTGCTGGTCCAGCCGGATGTTGGCAGGCAACGTATAGTGCAGATTCAGCCATTTGCAATAGTTGTTGCAGATTCACCGTGTTACGGGATTGTCGCGGTGGTCCACGTGCTGGGACCGCGTACGGTGTCGAGCGTGTCGACCGGGACCCCTTCCAGCACCGACAGCTTCGACGAGTGGTTGCGCGGGCGCGTGCCGGAGCGGGGGTTGCGGCCCAAGGCGGCGGCGGTGCTGGAGCTGCTGCTGTCGCAGCCCAGGCGCGCGTCGTTCGGGTCGACGGCCGAGCTGGCGCAGCTCGCCGGGGTGAACGTGGCGACGGTGACCAGGACCGCGCAGGCCCTCGGGTACGCCGGGTGGCCTGCGTTGCAGCAGGAGATCCGGGCGCGGTACCTGTCGTCGCTGAGCGCGCCGCAGGTCGCGGCCGAGCACCTGGACTCGGGGCCGCCGGGGTCGGGGTCGCCGGGGTCGGCGTCGCTGCGGCGGGACCTGGACGGGTTGGCGCTGCTGCACCGCAGGCTCGACGAGGGCGTGCTCGGGGTGGTGGCGCGGGCGATCGCGGGGGCGCGGCGGACGCTGGTGATCGCGGCGGGGAGCTACGCGGCGGTGGGGACGGCGCTGGCGCACAACGCGCGGCTGGCCGGGTACGACGTGGTGGCGGTGTCGGGCGGGGACGCGGAGCTGGCGAACGCGGTGGCGGCCGTGGACGAGCGGGACGTGCTGATCGCGGTGAGCTTCTGGCGGCTGTACGAGAGCACCGTGCTGGCGGCGAACGAGGCGCGGTCGCGGGGGGCGCGGGTGTTCGCGGTGACGGACGCGGCCAGCCCGGCGCTGTCCTCGGCGGCGGAGGAGGTGCTGCTGGTCCCGGCGGAGGGGGTGGCGTTCTTCCCGTCGCTGACGTCGGGGGTGGCGGTGGCGCAGGCGGTGGTGGCGCAGCTGGCGGCGATCGACCCGGAGCGGACGGCGGCGTCGATAGAGACCGCGGAGGGGATGTGGTCGCGGTTCGGGTTGCTGCACCGGAGGGTTGGCGGGTGATTCTCTTCCCGGTGACGAGCGGCGCTCCGTTTCATGAGGCCGATTCGATACCGCCCGGCCAGCGGTTCCGAAAGGGGCAACCGGTCACGACGATGGGGTGATGACCGGAGCGGAGCACTACACCAGGGCGCAGGACTGCCTCACCGAGGCGGACGAGACCAGCGACGCCGCCGTGCGTGGGGAACTGCTGACGCGGGCGCAGGCGCACGCCACGCTGGCACTGGCGGCGGCAACGGCGCTGGGCTCGGAGTCGCAGGGCGGACAGCGGGACACGGCGGGACACCCGGCGATGGCGAACCGGGACCTGAAGCAGTGGAAAGCGGCGGCGGCGGTGCCGGAACGGCGGACGGAGCCGGAGGCGGGCACGGCCACCACCGCCGGGTGAAGGGCGGGCGGGTCAGCCCTCGGGCTTGTCCACCTCATCCGGGACGGCGCGACCGGCAAAGACGTGGTCGTGCACTGCCTTGGCCTGCGCGATCACTTTCGGGTTCTCCTCGCCGAAGGTGATTTGGCGCAGCATGAACAGCAGTTCGACGTTCTCCTCGTCCAGCCACAGGCGTGGGAAGCTGACCGGGAGCACGAAACCGACGTGGATCTTCACCACGTCCACGTCTCGGATGTCCGCCACCGGAATCCGTTTGGTCCGCCACTCGGTGCGCAGCCCCACCACGCCCTCCTCCAGCACCACGTGCTGACGCAGGCCCAGCACGACCATGAGAACGGCGAAGGCGGCGAACAGGAAGAAGAGAAAAGCCGCCCAGTAATCGTCGTAGACGATGCAGACAGCGGCGACAAAGGCCATGACGAGGGCGATACAGAACAAGCCCGACGTGGCGATCCAGCGGAATGGGCTTTGGAGAATCACGGGATCAACCTACTCAGTTCAGGTCCGGGACAGGGCGGGGTGGTGCGCACGAGAGGTTCGTGCGCACCACCCTCTGGTCAGAACGCGCAGGCAACTCGCCGAGCGGTTTGCTTCGCGACGCAGAAAGCAGCCTTGACGACCCCTGGGTCGACGACCGTGCTGATGACGTTGACAGCCACCATCTGCTTTTGGGCGTAGGTGTTCTTGTTCACCGGGCGGTTCGCCTTCTGCAGCGCCTTGGGCGTGTTGGAGACTCCAGCGCGAAGCCCTGTCCCACCGACCTTGGTGGCGAGCCCCACGGGAACCGTGAACAAGCCGAACGTGCCCACTGTGAGCACCAGGTCGGCCGCGTTCGCCTTGAGCGACTTGCGGAAGCCCTGTTCAGCGATGCGCTGCTGGGCATTGACCGCGTAGGCTCCTGCAGTGAAAATACCGCAGGCCAGCAGGCCCGTGAGCATGCAGCCCACGGCGGCGCCAGCACTGGCGATGGTGCCTCGGTTCTTCATGACGAAGCTGCCCACCTTCCCCCAGTCCGGCCAGTTGCCGTCCAGGTCGAGCTGGTTGACCGGGTCGCCGTTGGCGTAGTCGTAATCGTTGGCGCTGCCACCGTCCACCGGGTCGATCGACAGGAACCGCCCCAGCAGCGGGCTGTACGGCCGTGCGCCCATCTGGACCAGCGACAGCGCCCCCGCGTGCTCGTAC
Organism: Actinosynnema mirum DSM 43827; assembly: GCF_000023245.1. Taxonomy (GTDB): domain Bacteria; phylum Actinomycetota; class Actinomycetes; order Mycobacteriales; family Pseudonocardiaceae; genus Actinosynnema; species Actinosynnema mirum. The sequence goes on along the minus strand of NC_013093.1, from coordinate 3,171,259 downwards.
GGCCGCTGGTGCTGGCCGAGCCACCCGTAGTCGACCCCGTCCGGCAGGTTGTCCGGGACGGCGTCAGCGTCGGGCGTGCCGTTGGGCTTGAGCGGTTCGCCGAACGGACTGTAGAAGGGCAGTTCGCCGACCTGCTCGCCCTTCGCGTCCGTGGTGAGCACCAGGTCGCCGCGCACGCTCGGGTGATCGTAGGTGGTGCCGTCACCGCGCAGGGTGAGCAGCGCGCCACCGGGCAGCGACACCGTCCTGGACACGACCTGGCCTGCCGCGTCCAGGATCACGTCCGCGGTGTCCCCGTCAGCGGTGTGGCCGTAGCTGTTGCCCCTGCTCTTGCCGCCGACGACCTCGACGCGCTCCACGATGCGGCCCTGCGCGTCACGCCGGTAGGTCACCTCGGCGGGATCCACGCCTTCCGAGCGGGCCGAGGTGTTGCGGCCCTCGGAGTCCCACTCCAGGTGGGTGGTCGAGCCGCCCGAGGTGAAGCGGGTGGTGTTGCCGCTCTCGTCGTAGCGGATATCCGTCACCTGGGTGTCCCCCACCACGGCGACGAGCCGGTCCGCGCTGTCGTAGCAGTAGCCGGTCTCGGTGGTGCCGGACGCGGTGCGGTCCACCAAGCGGACCCGGTTGGTGTTGCGACCAGCGTTGCCGACCGTCCCCTCGGGACACCCCTGGGGTACGGGGGAGGTGAAGTCGTAGCTGTAGTGGTGGCCTGGGACGTAGGCCTCCACGAGCCTGCCCGCCGCGTCGTACGAGTAGTTCGGACCGTCGGGGCGGGCGTCCACCCCGCCCAGCGACTCGTCCACGACCATGCCGGACTTCGACCTGGTCACCGAGGAGACCACGTCGCGGCCGTCCGAGGTGCGCCACGCCAGCGACGTGACCCGCCCGGACGCGTCCTGTCCGAGCGAGCGGAGCGCGGAACCATTGCCGTAGGTGACACCGGACAGCTCACCGGCGCTGTCGTAGGTGGCGGTGGCCACCAGCTCTCCGCCGACGCGGAGAGTGAGCACACGACCTGCGTCGTCGTAGGTCGTCTCGGTCGCGGGCAGGTCACCGGCCTGGCCAGGCGCCTTCGTGGTCTCTCGGACCACCCGGCCACCGAGGTCCAGCTCCGGGATGGTGGTCAGGCCGTGGACGTCGGTGTAGGAGGCGATCCGGCCCAGCAGGTCGACCCTGGTGGTGATGGTCCCCGCGGAGTCGGACACCGAGGTCGCCAGCGGGTCGCCGCCGACGGCGTAGTCGTAGGACACCACGCGGGCCGGCGTGGAGCCGCTCGCCGGGTGCGCGATCTTCGTCATCCGCCCCCGGCTGTCGTACGCGGTGCAGGTCCAGCCACCAGGCGCGGCCTCGGCGACCACCCGGCCGCGCAGGTCGTAGACCCGCTCGTCGACCCGGCCGGACACCCCGCCCGAGGTCTTGCTCAACCCGGACTGGACAACCGGCTCAGCCCCCGGCTGACAGGGATTGGGCCTGGTCTCGGTGTTGCCGTAGTAGGTGTGGGCCATCGGCGTGCCGCTGGGCAGCGTGCGGGTGGTCCGGCGCAGCAGGCCGTCGCCGGGCTTCTCGTACCCGGTGCCGTTGACCAGGTTCAGGCCTGCGGGGTCCAGCGCCGTGGAGGTGACCAGGCCGTACGCCGGGTCGTGCCCCTCCCCGGTGTAGGACGTGGTGGTCCTGCGGTCGGGCCTGCTGTCCGAGTCGGCGGTCGTGGTCGAGGTGGTCAGGCCGTAGTCGGGGGTGAGGACGTCGGCGGGCACGGTGGTGGCCGTCTCGCCGTCACGCTTCCACAGCACGGCGGCCGCGCCGGTTTCCCTGGTCAGGTTGCCGGTGAGCGCGCGCTGCGAGTACTCGACCCGAACGCGGTGACTGCCCTGGGACAGGGTGCTCTTGGTCTTGGGCGTGTTCACCGCGCCCGCCGCGCCGCTATGCCCGGCAACCTCCTTCTCGGTGAGCGCCCGGTCGTACACCGCGACCTCGTCGAGGAGGGCATCGGTGGTGGCGCCGCCCGGCCGGTTGCCGATGGTCAGCGGGACGGCATTGACCTTGGCCGGAACCGCGAGCTTGGCGCCGCCGGACTTCTTCCCGTTGAGGTAGAAGGTGATCTGGTTGTCGGCGCCGCGCGTGACGACGGCGTGGTTCCACTGGTTCAGCGACACGGAGTCGTCGGACACCGTCCGCCGGATGCCGGGTGTCGCGCCGATCTGCCGGAACTCCAGCTTGCCCTCGGGGGTGATGGTGAACTCGTAGGGCATCGCCTTGTCGTCGCCGCCGTTCCAGCGGCTGATGATGTCCTGCCAGCCGCCCTTGGCGTCGTTCGGGCGCGGTTTGACCCACGCCTCCAGGGTGAGCGCGCCCTCCAGGTCGAACGGCGCGGGCGCGACCTGCGCCTGGCCACCGTGGAAGTCCACCGACGTGCTCTGGTCGTCCGGGAGCGCTCCGGCCTGCCACTGCTTGGCGGAACCGGAGTAGGTCCCGTCGCGGCCGTGCCCTGAGGAGTCCCGCATGGTGGTGGTGTTCTCCCCCAGCCGCCAGTAGCCGAGGGGGCCGCTGGCGAGGACCTGGGAGGAGTAGGTGCGGTCGAGGACGAGGTTGTCGTCGACGTAGACGCGCAGGCCGTCCGAGGGATCGTCCTCGGTGGTGGAGAACTCGTAGGAGCCTGCGGTCCGCACGTCCAGCGCGCCGGTCAGGCGGCCGGAGAGCGCCGAGGTGAAGTCGACGTCGGTGACGGGCGCGGAGGCCCGCCAGTCGGTGTTCACCGGGGAGGTGCTGTAGGCGGTGGCGTCACCGGAGAACGAGGGGTTGTTCCACCAGGTGGCGCCCAGGCCGGTGAAGCCCTCGTCGTAGCCGGTCCGGCTGGTGGGGATCTTGTCGCAGCCCTCAGGGGCCGGGGCCAGCGGACGGCGGTCGCCGCCGAAGCAGCGGGCGGGCGCCGGGCCGTAGGACTCGGTGGGGTTGCCCTTGGCGTCGTAGACGGTGGTGGACTTGCGGCCCGCCGAGTCGGTGACCGAGAGCTGCTTGTCGTCCTCGGCCCACTCGTGGCGCTTGGTGCGCCCGGAGCCGTCGGTGTCGGTCAGGGTGCGGCCGCCGAGGTCTCGGGTGACCTTCCTCGCGAAACCGGGACCGGTGGCCATGCCGACGATGGCGACCTCGGTCGAGTCGGAGCCGTAGGAGTAGGTGTGCTGGACGCGCCGCGTGGGGTTCTGCTCGAAGCCGGTCGGTTCCGGCGAGGAGAGCTTGGCAGCGCGCCTGCTGGTCGGCCCGTCGTAGTCGACGCGGTAGTTCGGCGCGTACGAGTCGCGCTTCAGGGAGTCGGCGACGATCCACTCGATCGCCAGCGGGGTGCGCAGCTGGTCGAGCAGGTGGTGCTCGTTGAACCCGAAGTCGTGGTACTCGCCGCCGGGGTTCTGGAAGCGGCCCAGCCTTCCGTTGAGGTAGAACAGGTTGCTGGTGGCGCCGTCGGGCATCTTGACCGCGCACAGGAAGCCCGGCGGGGTCGGGTGGTAGCCGCCAGGGGGCGCGCACGCCTGGTCACCGGCGTAGTGCAGGGTGATCGCGCGGCCCGACACCGGGTCGGTGATCTTCGTCAGCCTGGGGACGGGACTGGTCAGGTCGGACTGGGTCCACTCCAGGCGCGCCGCTGCGGGCTTTCGGGCGTCGGCGGGCGAGGTGACCGCCTCCAGTTGGCCCGAGGCGCCGAACACGTGGGTGGAGCCATCGGTGTCGATGAGGGTGAGCTTGCCGCCCTCGTCGCGGGACAGTGTGCCGTACTCCCCCGCGGGCGGTCGGTACCCGCCGTCGGAGGTCTTGCTGTACGCGTGTGAGGCACCGGTGCTGTCGGTGATCGTGACGCCGGACTCGGTCAGACTCGCCTTGGTGTAGCCGTTGCCCACCGCGGCCACGTCGGCGGACAGAGTCCAACCGGATGGCAGCGCGGACGCGGTGGGGGTGAACCAGGAGGCGGGCACCGGGACGGCCTGGCCGTCGCCGTGCCGGGCCCAGAGCGCGATGTCGGCGGGGCCGGAGAACTCGCGGTACTCGATTCGGACGGGGTAGGCGACGCCCGCGCTGAGCTGCTTGGCGACCGCGCCGTCGAACTTGGCGGGACCGCCGCAAGTGCAGTTGTCGGTCCACTGGTCGAAGACCTTGTCGTCGCCGATCCACACGCGCAGACCGTCGTCGTACTGACCGCCGAGGGCGTAGGAGCCCGAGGTGGGCACCTTCAGGAAGCCCTGCCAGCGGATGCGGAAGCCGTCCCTCCCCACGACCGGATCGTACGGGGACTGGTCGCCCCAGTTGAACGACACCTGCGGGTCGGTGCGCACCAGCACGGGCTCCTCGGTGTCGAGGATGCCGGTTCGGGAGTCACCGGTGAAGTAGGAGCCGACCAGACCGGACTCCTCGACCAGCAGTGAGTTGTAGGCCAGGTTCAGGCCGACCTCGCCTCCGACGGTGCTCATCCTCGGCGTGGAGAGGCCCGTGCTGAGGTTGCCGTTGGCGAGGTTGATGCTCAACGGGCCGGTGGTGTCCGTGGCCACGACGGACTGGGAGCCGACCCGCATGTCCAGGCGCAGTTGGCGGGCGGCGGCGTACTGGGACCAGGAGTCCTGGTCACGGTCGCGGCTGCGCACGGTCCAGGTGTAGCCGACGCCGTCCTTGAGGACGCCGTTCGGCACGGTCCACTCGGGCTTGTCGATCCAGCCGGACTTGGCGACGAGGCCGGTGCGGCCGTCCTTGCCGGTGGCGATGCTGAACTCGTACTGGACGACGTCACCGGCGTCCGGGTCGGTCACCGCCCCGGCGCCGAGCACCGGCTGCTTGGTGGAGACCACGGCTCGGTCGACGGGCTTGTTCTGCGGAGGCACCGGCGGGGTCTGGTTGATCGGGGTGAAGTTCCAGACCGACGAGTACACCCACGAACCGGAGGGCATGTGGTCGTCGCGCACGCGGGCCTGCCAGAAGTACTTCTGGTTCCAGCGCAACGATTCCTTCGGCGGCTGCCAGCCGGCTTCGCCCTGGCCCGGCTGGATCTCCGCCTGACCTGACGCGAAGTAGGTGTCCATGACGTTCGTCTCGGTGGAGACGAAGTACTGGACGATGCGCTTGTCGTTGTTGGCGTCATCGCTCTTGACGCGCAGCTGCACCTCCCGACTGTGGGGGGTGCAGTCGGTGCAGCCGAGGTTCGCGGGCTGGGTGGGGTGGTCGTTGTAGCTGATGATCACGGCCGAGGCGCCGCCGCTGGGGCCCGCCTCGGCTGCGGCCATCTTCTTCCAGCCGTTCTGCCCCTCGGTGGTGTCGACCGCGATGCCGCGGTAGTTGCCGCCGCCGCCCGCCCACCAGGCGACCCAGTCGGTGATGTCGATCGTGGTGGGCTTGCCGCCGACGCCGGTGGAGTTCTTCGTGGCGGCGCCGAGGCAGGGCTGGTTGTTCCAGGTGATCGAGGTGCGGCCCCAGTCGCAAGCCACGTCCCGGATGCGCACGTTGGTCGGGGTGGCCAGGTGCGAGTTCACCCAGTAGGCGTTCCACGTGGCGTTCACGATCTGCTTGCCCCACACGTGCGGCAGGAAGTCGTAGAACGCGTAGGTGCGGTTCTCCCCCGCGCCGGGCCAGTAGCCGACCTTGTTGACGTAGCCGAGGCCGCTTTCCCAGTCCACGTCGTAGTTCGTGTCCTTGAAGGCATCGGAGACATAAGCGTCAAAGGCCGCGTACAGGGTGTGCAGGCCGGGATCGACCTTGATCGGGAACTTGCGCTCGGGGGCGTCGACCCAGGCGCGGTCGGCGACGAGCACGACCTTCCAGGTGTCGCCCGCGCGTTCGAGCCGCTGGGTCACCGGGCCGGTGCGCCACTCCGCGGAGCGCTCGTCACGCACGTCGTCCCACATCTTGGGGGCGGCCACGACGAACTTCACGGCGCCGTCGGCGTCCTTGACCAGGATCGCGCCGTCGCTCTGCTGCTCGGGGGTGTGGCCGGGCGGGACGTCCAGGGTGAAGTGCCACTCGACCTCCTCGACAGCGCGGTGCAGCACGAACACGTGCTTCGCACCGGAGGCCATCGAGTACAGCTCCAGGTCGACGCCGGGCTGGACGTCGCGGTAGGTGGCGATCTGGCCGTCGATCTCGGCAGCCCGGTCGGCGAGGCCCTCGAACTCCAGCGAGGCGCGCTGGCCGCCCTCCGGGGTGGTCACGGAGATGGCGGCGTCGCCGTCGGTGCGCTCGGGCAGGCTGACCTGGGCTGCGGCCTGCTTGGGCTTGATGCGGCCGCCTTCGCTCTCCAACGTGAGGTCGACGGGCACGAGCGCGCCGTCGCCGTCCTCGGGAACGTTGACCACGTCCTGGTAGAGCTTGGCGGCCTTGGTGCCGTCGGGGTTGGCGTAGATGTCGGTGGTGGGCTTGCGCTCCACCAGTTTCGACTCGCCCTCGACGTAGCCGACCTGCTCGCCCGCGGCCTTGCGGGCGGGCGCGTCGGGGTCGGCGATCCGGGGGGCGGCCTGCTCCAACTGCCCGTAGTCGCCCGCAGGCCACTCGGGGGTGACGGCGTCACCGGGGTGGCTGGGAAGCGGTGGGAGGTCTTCGGCCTTGCCCGGTTGGAGCTGGGCCTGGACCGGGGCCTGCTGGGCGTTGGCCGTCGGTTGGACGAGGGCGGCACCGAGGATGACGGCGGTGCCCAGTGCGATGGATCTGCGGAAGAAGGGGTGGTGGAACCAGGGTGTTGATCTGCGATGCACGACTGCGCTCCCTGCCGGACGCACCGCGAAACCTCGTGAGCCTCGCGTTAAGTTGATCAGAGCGGGCACAGCTTGCGTGCGCTGCGGAGTCAGGTCAACACGCTGAGCGCGCAAGTGATCGGGCGCACCTGGAGTTGGTTGCCAGGGGCGCGAAAAGAGCAAGGAAGATCACTTGCGGATGCGGTGACCGGCGCAGAGGCGGTGGAGCGGGCGGGGAGCGGCTGGCCGAGCGATCAGCTCCCGGGAGTGCGCTCGGGCCGGGTGGCGCTTGCGCGGATGTGGACGCGGAGCGCTTCCGCTTGGGCCGGGACCTCCGGGGTCGTGGCGGTGCAGGTGGGGCGAGAAGCAGGCGGAGGGGCCTGTGACCGCTGTCGGTCAGGTGGGGCTGCCAGCGTGAGCGGGCCCAGGTGGAAAGTGGCCAGGTCCACCTCGCGGATGGTCGAGGGAGGATCGACTCGCGCTTTTCCAGGTGGTGGACCTGCAGGGCGCCTTCGGACAGGACCACGCCGCCGTTCCATCTGACAGACCCCCGACAACCACCTGCGCGACTGTGGTTATCGGAGGTGGTCCGGTGTGGCGGAAGGGTCTGCGCCGAAAACGTGGTCGTGCAGGGCTCTGGCCCGCGCGACCACGTCGGGATGCGGACGGCCGTCGACGTCCAGGCGGCGCAGGGGTCGCAGGGGTTCCCAGTCGTCCTCGGCCTTGACCAGGACCGGGTAGCTGATGAAGAGGCCGACGGCGCTGGTGGTCGAGACGACCTCGACGTCCCGGATGTCGCCGATCGGGATCACCGGGTGCTCGATGTCGCCGGTGATCCGCACCGCGCCCTTCTCCAGCACCACCTGCGCGCGCACCACGGTGGAGGCGCCCCGGGCGAGGGGGGCGGAGCAGAGGAGCGCGACGAGCGCGGCTCAGTGGTCGGCGTTGGCCAGGCAGGCCGCGGCGATCAGCAGCAGGGTGGCGACGGCGGCGAGCAGGGCCCACGCGTCGGCCCAGCGGAACGGGCCCCGGAAGACGGGGATCGCTCACGCACTTCAACGATCACGCACGAGGGCGGCGCGGCGGAGTCGTCGTCCGCTTCGCGCCGCCCCCGGCAGGTGGTTCCGGGTGTTTCAGAAGATGATGAGCAGCAGCACCAGGATGGCCACCACGGCGCCGATGGCGACCGGGATCAGCGGCAGGCTGCCCGCGCGGCGGCGGTGGTGCGGGTGGACGGTGGTGGTGCGGAACCAGCTGCCGGGGACGTGCCTGCGGTGCTGACGGACCCAGGGCATGACGCCCTCCTCCCGATGCGGTGGCTTTGTGTCACTGACCAGATACCCGGACGTGGACAATTGCACACCTCATCGGGTGAAAAACTGCTTCAGGAATAGCGCGTAAAAATGGCCCGGAATGGGTTTGACCGTGCGGTGGGCGAAGGAACCGCGGGGTCACCCCACCCCGATCAGCACCTCCGGCCTCGCCGCCGGGTCCAGCCACGACAGCAGGTGGTTCACCACCGGGGCGTCCACGCTGACGCAGCCCGCCGTGGGCCCGCCGGTCCACACGTGCAGGAAGAACGCCGACCCCCGCCCCGGCACGGCCGGACCGCGGTTGTAGTCGATCACGATCGCGCGGTCGTAGGCCGGGCCCACGTGGGCCAGGCGCTCGCTCGCCGACTCGTCGAAGGGGCACGTGCCGGGCTCGCACCGCTGGTGGGTGTTGTACAGCGGGGAGCGCTGGTCCGAGACCCACCAGTCCGCGCCGTCGACCCGCCGGTACGGCAGCCTGCCCTCGGGCAGCGGCGGGAGGGTGCCGAAGGACTCGGTCAGCCGGTGCGCGCCCGCCGGGGTGCGGGTGCTCGACTCGCTCGCCTCGCCGACGCCCGCCGAGCCCACGAACGCGGGCGCGGGCCCCAGCTCCACCCGCCACCCCGCGCCGTCGCGCCGCCAGCCGGTCAACCACCCGGACGTGGCGTCGGGGCGGTCGACCACCACCGCCACGACCTGGTCCGCTCCCCCGCCGTACGGCAGCGGCAGCCCCGCCGCCATCGCCACCTGAGCCGTCGCGGGCGTCAACCCGGCCACCAGCACCCCCAGCACGCCAAGAACCACCGCCGGACCACGTCGGCCAAGCCTGGCACGGGACCCCGCCGAGTCCCGCGCGCGTGCCGACCCGGCGGCGAGGCGTTCACCCGAACGTCCGATCCAGCCCACGGCGACCCCCTGGTCCGTCACGCCCGTCGCGGGGCGGCCCCGGCGACCGCCGGGCACGGATCGCCTACCCGGTCCCCGTCCGCGCGACACAAAGCGGCCCCGTTCCGGTGAACGGGGCCGCTTCGGGGGGACAGCCGGGTTCAGCCCTCCTTGGTGCTCCGGTAGTCCTGCATCACCCGCATGATCTCCTTCGCCGACTCGCGCAGGTGCGCCAGCTCGGCGGCGTCGAACTCGCGCCGCTTGGTGTCGACCACGCAGTGGGCGCCGACCACCTGCCCGTTCGGGGCCACCAGCGGCACGCCCGCGTAGCTGCGCGCGCCGATCACGGTCACCGCCGGGGTGTCCTGCCACGAGGGGTCGGCGGTCGCGTCGGTCACCGTGTAGTCGCAGCCGGTGAGCACCACGCGGGAGCAGAAGCTCCACTCCGCGGGGATGCCCGCCTCGATCATGCCGGTGGCGGTGCCGTACGAGGCGATGGCGTGCGTGGTGGTGTCCATGACGAAGTTCACCAGGCCGATCTTCATGCCGAGCCGGTCGGCGGCCCGCTTCACCAGCACGTCCAGCTTCCCGCGCAGCGCGGGGCTGGTGGTGTCGTAGCGGGTGGCTTCCGTCAGCCGTTCGAGGTTCACGAGGGGGACGAGCAGGGTCATGCGGACGCTCCTGGCTGAGGTGTGCGGGCCTCGGCGGCAGCCCACGCGTGTTGCACCTGCTTTCGACGTCACCCGGCACGGGATGAGGGAAACCACTCCCCCGCCCGGCCCGACCTCTCAGGTTTCCGCTCAACGGGTGCGGAAAAGCGTTCAGGTGCGTTTCGGTTTCGCCGTTCTCACCGGTATCACCCGCCGGGGAACGCCCGGCCCACAGCAACAGGAGTGGGCGATGCCCTTCTGGAAGACCCGGCGCCGATCGGCGGACGTCCCCGACGTGAGGGCGACGGTCGCCGAGGCGCAGGAGAACGCCGCCGCGGTCACCGCGGTGGTCAAGGCGCTGGACGGGGCCACGACCAGCGCCCAGGCGGTCAAGGTCGCCCTGGACGCGGTCCGCAGGCAGTTCGGGTGGGTCTACGGCTCCTACTGGCGCATCGACAAGGCGGGCCGGACGCTGCGGTTCGCCGTCGAGTCCGGCGACGCGGGCGAGGAGTTCCGCGCGGTCACCCGCGAGGCCTCGTTCGCCGAGGGCGTCGGCCTGTCCGGGCGCGCCTGGCGCACCAGGGGCCTGGTGTTCGTGGAGGACCTGGGCACGGTCAAGGACTGCGTGCGGGCGCCCGCCGCGCAGCGGGTCGGCGTCAAGTCCGGCATCTGCTTCCCGCTGATGGCCAAGGGCCGGGTCGTCGGCACCATGGACTTCTTCACCCTGGAGCACCTGACGCCGTCCGAGCAGCGGCTCGACGCGCTGCGCAGCATCGGGCTGCTGGTCTCGCAGGCGCTGGAGCGGGTCACCGACTCCGAGGTCCAGGCCGCCGCGGCGCTGGACCTGCAGGCGGTCAACACCGTGCTGCGCGGCCTCGGCTCCGCCACCTCCGAGGAGGAGGCGACCCGGCAGGCGCTGGAGACGGTGCGCAGCGAGTTCGGCTGGGCGTACGGCTCGTACTGGGCGGTGGACCCGACCGGGCAGGAGCTGCGGTTCGTCACCGAGTCCGGCGACGCGGGCGAGGAGTTCCGCAAGATCACCCGCGAGGCGTCGTTCCGCGAGGGCGTCGGCCTGGCCGGGCGCACCTGGAAGGCCCGCGAGATGCTGTTCGTGCGGGACCTGGCCGACATGACCGACTGCGTGCGGGCCCCCGCGGCGCGGCGCGCGGGCGTGAAGTCCGGGGTGTGCCTGCCGCTGGTCGTGCACGACGTGGTGATCGGCACGATGGACTTCTTCACCCTGGAGGAGGTCGAGCTCAGCGACAGCCGCGAGAACTCGCTGCGCAACACCGCGTTCCTGGTGTCGCAGTCGTTGGAGCGGATCAGGGAGACGACCCGGATCAGCTCGGCGGGCGCGGAGCTGGTCACCTCCATCGAGGAGGTGGAGCGCAACGTCGTGCAGGCGACGGGGGTCGCCGCCGAGGCGGCCACGCTGACCAGCGACGCGAACCAGGCCGTCGACCGGTTGGCGCAGTCCAGCAACGAGGTCGGCGACGTCGTCAAGGTCATCAACAACATCGCCGAGCAGACCAACCTGCTGGCGCTGAACGCGGCCATCGAGGCGGCGCGCGCTGGTGAGGCGGGCAAGGGCTTCGCGGTCGTGGCGAACGAGGTCAAGGAGCTGGCCCAGGGCACGGCTCGGGCGACCGAGGACGTGGCGCGGTTGATCAGCGCCATCCAGTCCGACGCGGGCAGCGTGGTGACCTCGCTGGCGGCGATCGGCCAGATCGTGGACCGGATCAACGAGACCCAGACGATGATCGGTGGGGTGCTGACCGAGCAGGCGGCCGTCACCCGTGACATCGTGGGGGGCAGGTGACCGGTATCGCAGGTGGCCCCGGCCCGCAGGACTTCTCCGAGTATTCTGCGGGCCGGGGTCTCCCCCTCACGTGCGGCGGTGGCCGCCGGGCGCCCAGCGCGGCGCGCGGCTGACCGTCCGCGGTGGACCAGCCGAACCGGGTCAGCGCTGCTGGCCGCCGTGCGCCTGCGCGCCGATCGGGATCGGGCCGCTGGCGGGGTTCGCGCCGCCCGGCACGGGGATCGGGCCGCTGGGCGGGTTCGCGCCCGGCACCGGGATCGGGCCGCTCGGCGGGTTCGCGCCGGGGTGCTCGGCGGTGCGGTAGCGGGCCACGGTCGGCACCACGTCCTGGCCGAACGGCGCGGCCTCCGGGAACTGCACGTCGACCGCGACCTCGTCGCCGCCGATCTCGCGGGTGATCCACTGCCCGGACTCGACCAGCGCCTTGAGCGTGCGCGTGGGCAGCGACTCGACCCGGCGCAGGTACCAGCCGTCGTCCGGCATCGGCCCCATCCGGCCGCCCAGCCTGGACTTGACCTCCTTCACCCGCGCCCACAGCTGGTTCACCAGGCTCTGCCGGTCCGCGGGGCCTTCGAGGCCCGCGCGCAGCCGGTCCTCGATGCCCCGGTTCACGCCGTCCTCGTCGGGCATCAGCATGGTGACCCAGGCGCGGGACTTCTCCCGGTACTGCAGCTGCTGCATCAGGCCCTCGTGCGCGGAGAAGTCCGCGAACCGGAACCTGCGGCCGGACCAGCGCGAGCGCAGCGTCCCGGCCAGCGACAGCGCGCTCTTCACGCCGGTGTTCAGACCGCGACCGGGCCAGAAGTGCAGCGAGTTCCCGGCGTCGCCGATCAGGAAGCCGAACGTGGTGCGGCCCAGCTGCGCGGTGAAGCGGGCGTTCTGGCTCATGCTCAGCTTGAACATGGTGATGCCGAGGATGTCCTGCGGCTGCGCGCCGAAGTACCGGGCGCCGTCGAGGATGCGCGGCCACAGGAACGACAGGCGGTCGATCGACGGCTTGAACACGGCGCGGTGCCGGTCGCAGACGAACCGGTCGCCGCGCGGGCGCATCGTGCAGCGGTAGCGGGCGATGCAGTCGACCGGGGAGTGCTCGCCGATGGCGACGATCTCCGAGGCCTCCTCGGCGGTCAGGCGCATGTTGATGAAGCCGCCGCCGAGGGAGTTGAACAGGTAGCGGTTCTGGGCCACGGTCAGCGGCACGGTGTGCTCGTCGGGCAGCACGCCCCGGATGCGCACGCCCAGCACGGTCTCCACGAGCTGCTCGCCGTCGACCGAGTAGAAGTTCCGGTCGGGCGCGCCGAAGTGCTCGGACAGCGCGGTGCGGGTGGGCGAGTTGGCGCCGTCCGCGACGGCCAGGATGTGCGTGGGGCCCCAGGTCTCGGGCGGGGTGTACGGGCCGGGGACGAGCTCCATGCCGTAGACGTCCTGCGCCATGTCGAGCAGGCAGTCCTCGATCCAGCGGATGCGCAGGTTGCGCGGCCTGCCCTTGTCGGCGGGCGAGTCGGGGCCGAGCGGCCACATCTCGGCGTACCGGCCGGGCGCGAACAGCCTGCGCCGCACGGCTTCCGGCAGGGTGGACCAGACGTTGCTCTGCAGGGTCACGACCTGCTCGCGGCGCACGTTGCCCTCGGCGAGGTCCATCCAGACGACGCGGTTGCCCTGCCTGCGCCAGCGGCGGTCGTGCACGCGGATGACGACCTGGTCGCCCATCATGGCGCGCAGCGTGCAGGCGAAGATCAGTCCGACCGGCCCGCCGCCGACGACGTCGACCCGCAGCGGCTCGCGGCCCTCGGGCAGCGGCTCCAGCTTCTTGAACAGGCCGGTGGCCCAGTCCCCTGCCGGGATCTGGGACGCGGACTGGTTCTGGGAAGCCTGGTTCTGGGGAGCCTGGTTCTGCTGGCCGTTCTGGTTCTGGGCGCCGGTCCGGCTCTGCGGGCCGGACTGGTGGGACTCGCGCTTGATCAGGGTGGTCGGGTCGGGTTCGGGGCTGGAGAGGGGCATGATCTTCACGGCCTCTCGGGGGTGGTCGGCGGTAGACACCCCCCTGGAACGAGCGCGGGGCCGGATTGGTTCACCGTTCGAGGTGTGAACGTCGAGAATTCCACCGGAGCGCGAAGAGGGGCGCGCCGGGGAACCCCTCGGTCCCCGACGCGCCCCGGTGCTGAGCGGTGGTTGATCAGCCCTTGGAGGTGGCCAGCGCCTGCTTGATCTTCAGCTTGCCGCCGGTGTGCAGCAGCGAGCCGGTGAACACCTTGCTGGCGAACAGGAGCATCAGGACGCCCGCACCGGCCAGCAGGGCGAGCGAGACCAGCGCCTCCCACGGGGCGGCCTCGCCGCTGAAGACCCGCAGCGGCATCGCGACCGGCGAGGTGAACGGCACGTAGGACATGATCGTCATGGCCAGCTTGTTCTGGAACAGGAACAGCACGCCGAAGTAGGGCAGCATCACCAGCATCACCACGGAACCGGTGCTGGAGCCCAGGTCCTCCTGCCTGCTGATCAGCGCGCCCGCCATGGCCCACATGCCCGCCAGCAGCACGAACCCGAGGATCAGGAACGGGATGAACCAGCCGATGGCCGGGGCGACGACGCCGAGCAGCTCGTCCTGGCCGCCGATCTTGAGCGCGATCGGGGCGACGGCGGCGAGCACGACGAGCTGGCCGATGGTGAGCACCGCGTTGCCGACGATCTTGCCGGCGAGCAGGGCGCGCACCGGGATCGTGGACACCAGGATCTCCACGATGCGGGTCTGCTTCTCGCTGACCGTGCTCTGCGCGATCGCCATGCCGCCCATGCCGAACATGAGGAACATCAGGCCGAACACGGTGACCACGGCCTGCTGCTGACCGCCGCTGATCTCGCCGGGCGCGATCAGGTCGACCGGCGGCACCTGGGCCAGCGCGACGACCACCTCGGTGTCGGCGTTCTCCAGGGCGACCACGCGCAGCCCGGAGGGGGTGCGCTCCTGCGGGTCGGGCACGACGGCGGCGGAGACGTCCTCGGAGCGCAGGAGCTCCTCGGCGGCGGCGAGGTCGGCGACCTCGCGCAGCTCGAAGTCACCGGCCGACAGCGCGGCCTTGGCCTCGGAGCCGACGACCGCGACCTTGGTGGGGCTGCTGAAGATCGAGGGCAGCACGGTCATCGCGAACAGGGCGACGATGGTGATGCCGAAGCTGATCCAGAAACCCTTGGTGCGCACGTAGGTGCGGATCTCGCGCTCGGCGATGAGCTTCGTCGCGGCGGTGAACGACAGCGCCATCACACGACCTCCTTGAAGATCTCGTCCAGGGTGGGCACGACGGGGCCGAACGCGCGGACCGGGCCGCGCTCCAGCGCGGCGCGCAGCACGGGCTGCTCGTCGCCGCCCTCGACCTCGAACACCGCGCTGGGACCGTCCAGTTCGGACACCCGCACGCCGGGGACGTCGCGCAGGAAGCCCGCGTCGCCGTCGACGGTGATCTCGAACCGGGTGGTGCCGTGCCTGCGGCGCAGCTCGTCGCGCTCGCCCTGGGCGGTGATGCCGCCCTTGGCGATGATGACGACGTCGTCGCACAGCCGCTCGACCAGGGACAGCTGGTGGCTGGAGAACAGCACCGGCACGCCCGAGGCGGCGCGCTTGCGCAGCACCTCCAGGACGGTCTCGACCGCGATCGGGTCGAGGCCGGAGAACGGCTCGTCCAGGATCAGCACGTCGGGCGAGTGGACCAGCGCGGCGGCGATCTGCACGCGCTGCTGGTTGCCCAGCGAGAGCGACTCCAGGGCGTCGCCCCTGCGGTCGGTCAGCTCCAGCTGCTCCAGCAGCTCGTCGGTCGCCCTGCGGGCGGCGGCGCGCTCCATGCCGTGCAGCCTGCCGAGGAACTCGACCTGCTCGCCGACGGCCATCTTCGGGTAGAGGCCGCGCTCCTCCGGCATGTAGCCGAACTTCTGGCGGCCGTCGCCGGTGACCGGCGCGCCGTTCCACTCGACGGTGCCGGAGCTGGGCTCCAGCACGCCGAGGATGATCCGCATGGTCGTGGTCTTGCCGGAACCGTTGGCGCCCAGGAACCCGGTCATGCGACCGGGTCGGACCTGGAACGACACCCCGTCCAGCACCTTCTTGCCGCTGAATGAGCGGCTGATGTTGTTGACGCTCAGCACGGGGAGAACGCTACGGGGCGTGGCCGGGGTGGCGCGTCAGGCGCGCGACCCATTGGCGGGGTCCTCCGCGAGGAGGACCAGGGGGGTCGCGCGGGTCGGGGGTCATCCGCGCGGAGGATGCGGATCTCGGGGCGCGGGCGGTCGGCGGGGCGGGCGGTCGGCGGGGCGCGGTCGGCGGGGCGCGGTCGGCGGGGCGCGGGCGGCCGGGCGGGGCGCGCGGGGAGGCAGGCGTGCGGAGAGCGCTTTCCCTGGCGCACAAGGGAAAGCGGGCGCGGACCCTACCAAAGATGATCTTGTGGGGACAGCGTGTCGACCATCACCGGACAACCTCGCTCACCCGCGATGACCGGGCGGTCACCTGACGTAGTGTCACCACCGCCGCCCCCGGCGGTGATCGCGAGCACGGGTGCTGGAGGTCAACGCGCATGTCACCGCTCCCCGGTCCGGACGCCGCCGCGCTGCGCGCGCTGGGCCTGTCCGACGAGGTCGCCGACCTGCTGGCAGGCTCGGAACAGCTGCTCGACGTGGCGGGCGAGCCGGTGGTGCTCACCGCCGAGGTGGACGGCGCGAGCGGTGGCACGAGGGCGCTGGCGACGTTCCTGGGGCCCTCCTCCGACGCGGCCGTGGCCGAGGTGGTCGCGATCGCCGCCGACCGGCACCCGGAGGCCGCGGAGCTGGTGCTGGTGCTGCCGCCCGGTCGCACCCCGCCCGCGTCGGGCGCGCCGCTGCTGCGCTACGCGCTGGCCACCGGTGGGATCGGCCCGGTCCCGGACGCGGCGGGCTGGGTGGTGCGGGACGCGAACGACAACGACGCGGTCGACGTGGTCCCGCTGTACGCCGAGGCGCTGCCGCACCTGGCCGACGTGGACCCGTGGGAGCTGCAGGAGCACTGCCTGGAGCTGTTCGACGAGGCCCTGGAGGAGGGCGCGGTGTTCGTCGCGCACGGGCCGACCGGGTTCGCCGGGCACCTGACGCTGATCCCGGACGAGGACGAGCTGACCGGGTCGCCCCGGTTGGAGGTGTTCGACCGGTGCGTGGTCGGCGAGGCGGTCGGGACGCCGGTGGCGGCGCTGCTGACGTGGGCGGCGGTGGAGCACGCGCGCGCCGAGGGCCTGCCGCTGCGCGCCTGCGTGCACGGTGACGGGGCCGAGGTGGACGCGGCGCTGGAGTCGCTGCTGGCCGAGGGCTGGCGGCGGGACGAGGTGTGCTGGTCGGTCCCGCTGCGCGGCGCCGACCCGAGCGGGGCGGGCGCGTGACCACGGCCGTCACGGCGACCGACCTGGCGCTGTTCTGCTGGCCGCTGGGCGTGGACGAGGACGACGCCGAGGAGACGCCGGTCGTGCCGCTGCCCAGGCGGGGCGGTGGCGCGCGGGTCGGCGAGCGCGGGAACGGCGGCGCCCACCCGCGAAGCTCGCGGGTGGGCGCCGGTCGTGCGTCGGGGATCAGCCCCGGCTGAGGCTGGAGCGGCCCGCGTAGCGCGCCTGCGAGCCCAGCTCCTCCTCGATGCGGATGAGCTGGTTGTACTTCGCGGTGCGGTCGGAGCGGGACAGCGAGCCGGTCTTGATCTGGCCGCAGTTCACCGCCACCGCGAGGTCGGCGATGGTGGTGTCCTCGGTCTCGCCGGAGCGGTGCGACATGACCGCCGAGTACGCGGACTTGTGCGCGCGCTCGACCGTGGCCAGGGTCTCGGTGAGCGTGCCGATCTGGTTGACCTTCACCAGGATCGAGTTGGCCAGGCCCTGCTCGATGCCCTCGGCCAGCAGCTTCTCGTTGGTGCAGAACAGGTCGTCGCCGACGAGCTGCACGCGGTCGCCGATGGCCTCGGTGAGCTGCTTCCAGCCCTTGGTGTCGTCCTGGTCCATGCCGTCCTCGATGGACAGGATGGGGAACTTGGCCACCAGCTCGGCCAGGTAGGCGACGTGCTCGTCGACGGTGCGCTTGACGCCCGCGCCCTTGTAGTCGTAGACGCCGCCCTTGAAGAACTCGGACGCGGCCAGGTCGAGCATGATCGCCACGTCGTCGCCGGGGGTGTAGCCGGACTTCTCGATGGCGTTCACGACGAACTGCAGGGCCTCGTCGGCGGAGGTGAGGTTCGGCGCGAAGCCGCCCTCGTCACCGACATTGGTGTTGTGGCCCGCCGCGCTGAGCTCCTTGCGCAGGGTGTGGAAGACCTCGGAGCCGACGCGCACGGCCTCGGCGAAGGTCGTCGCGCCCACCGGCGCGATCATGAACTCCTGGAAGTCGAGCGCGTTGTCGGCGTGCTCGCCGCCGTTGATGATGTTCATCATCGGCATGGGCAGCAGGTGCGCGAACACGCCGCCGACGTAGCGGTAGAGCGGCAGCTGGTGCTGCGCGGCGGCGGCCTTGGCGGCGGCGAGCGAGACGCCGAGGGTGGCGTTCGCGCCGAGGCGCGCCTTGTTGTCGGTGCCGTCCAGCTCGATCAGCACGCGGTCCAGGTCCGACTGGGCCTCGGCGGGCAGGCCGACGACGGCCTTCGCGATCTCGCCGTTGACGGCGTCGACGGCGGCGCGCACGCCCTTGCCGTGGTAGCGGCCCTTGTCGCCGTCGCGCAGCTCGACCGCCTCGCGGGTGCCGGTCGACGCGCCCGAGGGAACCGCGGCCCTGCCCAGCGCACCACCCTCCAGCTCCACGTCGACCTCGACGGTCGGGTTGCCCCGGCTGTCGAGGACCTCACGGCCTGCAACGCGGACAATCGCAGTCATCTCGCTCCTCGGTTCTGTGGAAACCACGACCGGGCAGCGGGGTCCGCCGCGTCCGGTCGAGCACGCTCCTGTTGTGGACGGCGCGTTCCCCGCCGTCGCGCCCGCTCCCCCAGGATGGGCCACGCGGGACGCTCCCGCCGCTCCTGGGCGGTGGTCGGACCGACGGCCCGGCGACGCCCTGAACGGGTGAAATCGCCCTCGGAAGGGGGATGCGGCGCGTCACCGGAGCGGCGGCCCGTGATGGGCTCGCGCACCCCGGCACGGCTCGGCGCACGGGTCGGCGTCAAGAGGACGTTCACCCTGGCGACCCCCGTGCGAGCTGTCGGCGCCTGTTCTTCTGAATCCTAACAGTGCCTGGTCGGCAGGGGTGGCGACACCGTCGACCGACCCGTGCCGGATGTGCCGGATGCGGCGGGGGGTTCCACCGGTCGGCTCTGGCGGCGGGGTGCCGGACGGCTCTGGCGCACAGGTCCCCCTGGGCGCTATGGCCGGACGGTTTGTCGGTTGAGTGACACCTGATCGTGGGTGAAGAGCCGGATTTCGCCCCGGCCACCGGGGTTCCCGGCGGAGGAAGCGGTGTCCATGTTCCACGGGGCGCGTGAGCTGTTCGACGGCGAGTGGTGGGAGACCGGGGCCGAGGCGGACCTCGCCGCCTTCCTGCGAACCGGTTCCGGGCTGCCGCTGGTGGTGACCGGCGAGGCGGGCGAGTCGGCGGCGGTGGCCCGCGCGGGCGCGCCGGCCGATCCCGAGTTCCGCGCCTCCCCCCTGGGGGCGCGTGGTGGTCGCGGACGCGCCGGAGGAGGTGCTGCCTCCGCTCGGGTCGGTCGACGTCGTCGTGCCGCTGCGGACCACGCCCTCCTCGCTCGCGCTGTCGCGGGTGGCGCACGGGCTCGGCATCGACTCCGACGTGTGGCGCGGTGAGCGCGATGTGCTCTCCCGGCTGCACTGGCACCTGGCCGACCGGCTCGCCGCGACCGGGCCGGTGACCGTCGTGCTCAACGGGGTCGACGCGGCGGCCGACCCGTTCCGGGTGGCCGTGGACGTGGTCGGGCCGCTGCTGCGCCTGGGCGCGCGGGTGGTGCTGGCCGGGACCGAGGACGCGCTGTCCCGGCTGCCGCTGCGGTTCGGGGCGCCGACCACCCGGTTGCGCGCCGCCGCGCCGGGCGCAGGTCCCGGCGGGCGACGCGGAGGAGTTGGCCGTGCTGCGCGCGGCGGCGCTCGCGCGGGGCAGGGGCGTGCCGCGCGAGCTGTGGGCGGCGATGGCCTCGGCGGTGGCGGACGCGCCCGTGCGCGAGGCCGCCGTGGAGCGGGTCGTGGGACGTGCGGACCTGCTCGTCGAGCGCCTCGGCTGGGGCGGGTCCGAGCACCGGCCTGCGCACGAGGGACCCGCGCGGCTGGCCGGGTTCGACGTGGTGGCCGCGCACCGCCGCACCGCCGAGCGGCTGCTCGCGCCCGAGCCGCACGACTACGTGCGGATGCGCCTCGTCGAGCACGCCGTGCTGGGGAACGTGGTGGACGACGCGCACCTGCCCGCCTGGTTCCTGCCGTGGAACACGCCCGGTTCGGTGCGCGCGGCCCTGGGCGTGCCGCCGCCCCTGGACTCGGAGCTGCTGGACTGGGCGCGGGTGGAACCGCTGGTGTGCTCGGCGGGACCGCGGGGCGGTGAGATCGCGCTGGACCTGGCCCGTGCCGCGCGGAACCTCCCGCCGCTGGTCGTCGGCGGGCCTCGGGAGCTGACCGGCACGCCGGAGCTGGCGGCCGTGCGGTGGGCGCGCTGGCACCGGCCCGACAACGTGCTCGCCGAGGCCCTGCACTGGTCGATCGCGCCGCGCGGCGGTGCGCGGGAGGGGTCCCCCGCCTCGGCCCGGCCTGCGCGCTCCACGTGGTCCGCGCCCCTGGTCCCGCTGGTCGCGGGCGATGGCGGGACGCTGCTGGCGGTGCTGCGCGAGTGGGAGGCCGTGGCGCTGCTCGACGTGACCACCGGGGAGTGGAGCGGCACCGGGCCTGGCTCGCCCGACGAGCCGGTCTCGGCGATCGCGCTGGTCCCGGTCGACGGGCGCGACCTGGTGGCGACCGCCCTCGCCGGGTCGGTGCGGCTGTGGGACCCGGACACCTGCGAGCGGGTCGGGCCGGAGCTCGCCGTCGGCGGCTGCTCGGGGATGGCGGCGCTGGGCGGGCTGCCGGCGTGCGCGACCGGGCGCGGGCTGGAGCTGTGGGACGTGGTCGCGGGCGAGCGGGCGCGGGTGGTCGACGGGGCGTGCCGGGACGTGGTCGCGCTGGGCTCCCGCCTGCTGGGCGTGCTCGACGCGGACGGCTCGGCGCGGGTGCTGGACCCGGCCGGGGCGGTGGTGGGCCGGGTGCCGGCGCGTGGTCGCGGGTGGTGGCGGTCCCGTTCGCCGGGCGGACCCTGCTGGCCTGCGGCGACGACCGGGACGTGCGGCTGTGGGACCCGGCGGGGGAAGGCGCGGCGCTGACCGGGGTGGGTCGGGTGGAGGCGGCGGTCCCGCTGCCCGACGGGCGGGTGCTGCTGGCGTGCGCGGCGCCCGGTCTGCGCGAGGTGCGGCTGGTCGACGCGGTCACCGGGGAGGTGGTGGCCTCGTGCGGCGAGCTGGTCGCCGACCTGCTGGCGGTCGCGGCGGCGCCGCTGCCGGACGGGCGGGCGCTGCTGGTCACCGGGGACGGGGACGCGCTGCGCGCGTGGGACCCGGTCGGACCGGGACCGGTCGTGCACGCCGAGGACGTCGTCCGCGTCGCGCCCCTGCCCGAGCGGGGGCTGCTGGCGGTCGGGCACCGCGACGGGACCGTCCTGCTGCGGGACGCGCGCACCGGGGAGCAGGTCGGCGCGCCCCTCTCGGCCGAGGTCGGGGAGACCCTGTGGTCGATGGTCGTGGTGCCCGCCTCGGAGGGGCGGGTGCTGCTGGCCGCGAAGGCCGGGGACGTGGCGGTGGAGCTGCTGGACGTCGACACCGGGCTGCGCGCGCCTGCTCCTGCCCTCGGTGGAGGACCCCGAGGCGAGGTTGTGGGACCTGGCGAGCGGCCACGTGCTGCGCTTCCCCGTGCCGCCGTCCTCGCACGGCCTGGGCGCGCTGACCGCGGACGGCGCGGCGCTGCTGGTGGTGGGCACGCCCGCGCTGACCGCCGTGCTGGAGCTGCGCTGACCGCGCCCACGGCCCACCGCGCCGACGGGGCTCAGCCCTGCCCCGGCGCGACCACCCCGTGCTCGTAGGCGTAGACCACCGCGTGGGTGCGGTCGCGCAGGCCGAGCTTGGCCAGCACGCGCGACACGTGCGTCTTGACCGTCGTCTCCCCCAGGTGCAGCCGGGCGGCGATCTCCGCGTTGCTCGACCCGCGCGCCAGGTGCACCAGCACCTCGTACTCGCGGTCCGTCAGGTCCGCGGGCCGGTTCGGGGCGGTGGCGGGCGCGGCCCGCGGGGCAGGTCCGGCGAAGCGGGCCAGGACGCGGCGGGTCACCTCCGGGGACAGGAGCGCGTCGCCGCGCGCCACCACCCGGATCGCCTCGACCAGGTCCTCGGGTGAGGCGTTCTTGAGCAGGAACCCGCTCGCGCCCGCCCGCAGCGCCTCGAACAGGTAGTCCTCGCGGTCGAACGTGGTCAGCACGACCACCCGCACCGGGTGCTCGGCGGGCGCGGGGCCCAGGATGCGGCGGGTCGCCTCGATGCCGTCGAGCACCGGCATCTGCACGTCCATCAGCACCACGTCCGGCGCCAGCTCGGCGACCAGCTCGACCGCCCGCTCCCCGTCCCCGGCCTCGCCGACGACCTCGATGTCCGGCTCCGCGCCCAGGATCACCCGGAACCCGGCGCGCACCAGCGCCTGGTCGTCCACCAGCACGACCCGCAACCCGCCGCTCACTCCACGACCTTCCCGGCGGGCAGCAGCGCGCGCACGCGGAAGCCGCCGCCGCGCTTGGGCCCGACCTCCAGCTTCCCACCGTGCACCGCGACCCGCTCCGCCATCCCGCGCAGCCCGAACCCGCCGCCGTCGACGGGTGGCTTGCCGCCGACCCCGTCGTCGCCGACCTCGACCTCGACCACGTTCTCCAGGTACCGCAGGCGCACGTCGACCCGGCGCGCCGAGGAGTGCTTCACGGTGTTGGTGAGCGCCTCCTGCACGACCCGGTACGCCGACAGCGCCACCGCCTCCGGCACCGGCCGGGGCGTGCCGTACACCCCGAACTGGGTCTCCAGCCCGGACTCCTCGGCGTGCCCGACCAGCTCGGACAGCTGCTCCAGCCCCGGTGACGCGGGCCGGTCGCCGGTCTCCGGCTCGCCGTCGGCGCGCAGCACGCCCAGCAGGCCGCGCAGCTCGGTGATGGCGGTGCGCGCGGTCTCCTCGACGGTCCGCAGCGCGGCGCCCGCCAGCTCCGGGTCGGTCCCGAGGACCCGCCGGGCCGCGCCCGCCTGCACGCCCATGACGGACACGTGGTGGGCGACGACGTCGTGCAGGTCGCGGGCGATGCGCAGCCGCTCGGCGACCAGCGCGCCCTTGGTGGCCTGCTCCTGCGAGCGGCGCAGGTGCTCGGCCTGCTCGGCGAGCTGGGCCTCGCGGCGGGCGGCGACCCAGGAGACGTTGCCGAAGAAGTAGGCGCCGGAGAAGTACACGACGTTGTAGACGAGGTTGTACAGGACCGCCGCGAGCAGCGGGTTGAGCGGGCCGCCCGCGCCCTGGAACTCGGGGGGCGGCTGGAAGACCATCTTGACCAGGGCGAAGCCGAGCCAGCCGAACATCACGACGATCACCGTGATGCGCGACCACTTGGCCAGGACCCGGTTGCGCTCCCAGGCGCCGACGGCGTGCATGGCCAGGAACAGCAGGACGCTCGGGATGGCGTTGTCGCTGTTGACCGCGCGCATCTGCACGGCGATGAACAGGACGCCGACCGCGGCGAGCACGGCCACCGGGTAGCGGCGGCGCAGCGCCATCGGCAGGCACAGGGCGGCGGTGAGCAGCACCTGCTCCAGCACCGACGGCGGGGTGCCCGCGTAGACGCCCATGCCGACGCTGTTGAACAGCACGAGGAAGAACAGCGAGAGGCCGACCAGCAGGACCGCGCTGCAGACGTCTCGGCGCTGCTCGGCGCGCGTGGGCGGCGGGCGGCGCCAGGCGTCCCAGTCGGTCTCGGCGGCGGTCGCGGTCGGCACGGGCAAACGCTAACCCGAAGCGGTGATCTTCCGGACGGGAATCGGGCAGTTCCGTTCGCTTCCGTTACGAACGACCCCCTCGCGCTCGCGTTCGGGTGATGCGCGGCACGGTGCGTGCCCGGATCGGCGGGTCCCCGAAGCGGTCGCCGCGCCCGGCTCATCCCCGGCGGTCCCCCCGGCGTATCCGGGTGGCGTACCGACCGAGGAGGAGATGTGAGCTCACCGAGGACCACCACGGGCCGGGCGCTGGCCACCGCCGCCGCGGCGGCCGTCGCGCTCGGCACGGCCACCGCCGGGACCGCGAGCGCCGAGGCGCTCCCCGAGTGCGGGGCGGACCGGCTGACGGCGCGGGTCGACGAGGTGCCGTGGGCGCCGGAGCCGGGCGTGCGGCTGTTCGCGTTCGGCGTCGACCGCACGTTCGGCCCGGCTTGCGCGATCGTGGGCGGGGAGCTGCGCGACGTGCGGTTCCACGCCGGGGACGGGAGCGTCCTGGACGTGCCCCTGACCAGCAGCGCCCAGCCCCCGCACGAGGTGATCGAGCGGGACCCGGCGCAGGCGTTCCTGTCCGCGTTCGACACCGGCGCCGGGCCCTACCCGGCCGTCACCGTCTCGTTCACGATGCCCGCGCTGGACGTGCGGCTGACGGTCCCGTGGCCGTCGGCGCTGCACGGCCCGGTGCGGCTGGGGGCGTTGAAGGGGCAGGCGGGTTGATGACCACCCGGTCCCGCCCGCGTCGCGAGACGGGGGCGGGACCGGGGGTGATCGGTCGAGTGTCGAGAGTTAGCGATTGACTTTCGATAGATAGCCAGCGAGACTCGATGCATGTTGACCGAAAGACTCGCGGTGGCCTGCCTCCGCGTCTTCCTCGTGCTGCTCTTCGCGCTGCTCGTGGTGTTCCAGACCCTGTCGATCCCCGGCCAGTTCGAGCACATGGCGCGGACGAACCCCGAGGGCGCCGCGCAGCGGTGGCCGCTGACGATCCTGGGCGTGCTGCTGGTGCTGTGCGCGCAGGTCGTGGTGGTGGCCACCTGGAAGCTGCTCACCCTGGTGAGCCAGGACCGGATCTTCACCGACGCCGCCCTGCGCTGGGTGGACGCGATCGTGTGGGCGATCGGGGCGTGCTGGCTGCTGGTGTCCGGGTTCTTCACCTGGGTCGTGCTGCGGGCGGACGACCCCGGCGGCCCCATGCTGTTCCTGCTGGTCACCCTCGGCGTCACGGTGGTGGGCCTGCTGATGGTGGTGATGCGCGCGCTGCTGCGCAAGGCGACCGCGCTGCGCACCGACCTGGACTCGGTGATCTGACGTGGCCATCGTCGTGCGGATCGACGTGGAACTGGCGAAGCGCAAGCTGAGCGTGGGCGAGTTCGCCGAGCTGGTGGGGCTGACGCCGGCGAACGTGGCGGTGCTCAAGAACGGCAGGGCCAAGGCGGTGCGGTTCAGCACCCTGGAGGCGATGTGCCGGGTGCTCGGCTGCCAGCCGGGCGACCTGCTGGAGTGGGTGCCGGACGAGGAGTGACGGGGGTGCGCCGAAGCGACCCCGAAGCGCTCCGGCCCGGTCGTGCCCCCCTTCCCGCTCACGGCTCCGTGTCACCAGGAGGGCGGTCGCCGGGGTGACGGGTGCGGCAGGGGCACGCGCCCCCGCCGCCGCACACCATGTCCACGGCCAAGATGAGCACCAAGTCCTGCCGGACGCGTGGCGCCGCGCGCCCGGCGGGCGGCGGTCACAGGCCGTTGAGGTAGTCCGCGACGGTGCGGATCGCGGCCGGGTTGCGCGGTCCCTGCACGAGCGCCGCGTACGGCAGCACCAGGAAGCGGCCGTTCTTGACGGCGGGGACCTGCGCGAGCGGCGGGTAGGTCTCCAGGAACCTGCGCTTGTCCTCGGCGCTGGGCACGTCGTAGTCGTTGATCACGATGACGTCGGGGTTCGCCTCGACGACGCTCTCCCAGGTGACCGTGGTCCAGCTGTCGAGCACGCCGGACATGACGTCCTCGCCGCCGCCGCGCGTGATGATCTCGTTGGAGGCGGCGTACTTCCCGCCGGTGAACGGCTTGTCGTTCCCCGAGTCGTAGAGGAACACCTTGGGGCGCGGGCGATCCGCCGGGACGGTCGCCTCGGCCTGCCGCACGACCTCCCGGTACTCGGTCACCAGCTGCTCGGCCCGCTCGGAGACGCCGAAGACCTTCCCGAGGTTGCGCAGGTCGGTGTACAGGGCGTCCAGCGGGGCCATCGTCCCGCGCGAGGTGCTGCCCACGCCGTTGCGGCAGGACTCGCTGAGCACGTAGGACCGCACGCCCAGCGCGTCCAGGTGCGCCGGGGTGAGGCCGCGGTCCTCGCTGAAGCCGTAGTTCCAGCCCGCGTAGACGAAGTCGGCCCCGGCCTGGAGGATCGACTCCTTGCTGATCCGGTCGACGCCGAGCCTGGGGGCGCGCTCGTAGTCGGCCTTCCAGGGCGAGCCCTCGATGTCGTTGTTCTTGCTGCCGGACATGACGTACCCGGCGAGGCGGTCGGTCAGGCCGAGCGCGAACATCGTCTCCACGATGCCGCTGTCGTAGGCGACGACGCGCTCGGGGGCGCGGTCGAAGGTGAGCTCCTGGCCGCAGTTGGTGACGGTGACCGGGTAGCCCAGTGCTTGCGGCGCTTCGGCCTGCGGGCGCACGGAGGCCCCGCAGGAGGACAGGAGCAGGGCGCTCAGCGCGACGGCGGTCAGCGCCGGCGCGGTGGGGCGGGTGCGTGGCACGGGTGGGGCCTCTCGGTGCGGGGACGGGGCGCGGTGCGGGAGCGGGTCGCGGGGGTCGCGGGAAGCGGGTCAGAGCGCGGTGTCGTAGAACAGGTGCGGGCGGCCGGTGACCGGGTGCGGCAGGACGTGCGCGCGCACCCCGAACACCTCGGCCACCAGCTCCTCGGTGAGCACCTCGGCGGGTGGGCCGGAGGCGACCACGGCGCCGTCCGCGAGCACGTGCAGCAGGTCGCAGTGGGCGGCGGCGAGGTTGAGGTCGTGCAGCGCCACCAGCGCGGTCACGCCGGTGGCGCGCACGATCGCGAGCACCTCCAGCTGGTGCCGGATGTCCAGGTGGTTGGTGGGCTCGTCGAGCACGAGCACCCGTGGCCGCTGGGCGAGCGCGCGGGCGATCAGGACGCGCTGCCGCTCGCCGCCGGACAGGGTCAGGAAACCCCGGTGCGCCAGGTGTCCCGCGTCGACCCCGGCGAGCGCCCTGGCGCAGACCCGGCGGTCGTGGTCGGTGTCGTTCTCCAGCGCGGACTTGTGCGGGGTGCGGCCCATCGCGACGACCTCGGCGACGGTGAAGTCGAACTCGACGTGGTGCTCCTGCGGGAGCGCGCCGACCAGCCGCGCGGTCTCCTTGTGCGGCAACGAGAGCAGGTCGTCCTCGCCGAGCCGGATGAGCCCGGCGGTCGGGCGCAGCGCGCGGTAGGCGCAGCGCAGCGTGGTGGACTTGCCACTGCCGTTGGGACCCACCAGTCCGACGACCGCGCCCTCCGGGGCCTCGACGGTCACCGACCGCACCAGCACCGCACCCGCGACCTCGACGGTCAGCCCCTCGACCCGGACCCGCATCAACGACCTCCGAAGACGTAGGCGCGGCGGCGCATCAGCCACACGAACACCGGGACGCCGATGGCCGAGGTGAGCACGCCGAGCGGGAGCTCCTGCGGGGCGACGGCGGTGCGGGCCAGCAGGTCGACCCACACCAGCAGCACCGCGCCCACCAGCGGCGCGACCGCGAGCAGCGCCCGGTGGCCCGCGCCGACGACCATGCGGGTCACGTGCGGCACCATCAGCCCGACGAACCCGACCGCGCCGCTGACCGCGACCAGGCAGCCGGTGACCAGCGCGCAGACCAGGAACAGCTTGCGGCGCAACGAGGACGGGTCGACGCCGAGCGCGGACGCGGTCTCGTCGCCCATCGCCAGCGCGTCCAGCGCACGCGCGTTGAGCAGCAGGAACAGCACGCCCGCGGCGGTGACGGCGGCGGCGACCGGCAGCGAGGCCCAGGTGACGCCGCCGAGGCCGCCGAGCAGCCAGAACAGGGCGGAGCGGGCCGCGTCGCCGTGCGGGGCCAGGAACACCAGGACCGTGGTGATCGCGGAGAACCCGTAGGCCATGGCGGTCCCGGTGAGCACGAGCCGCAGCGGCGTGACCGAGCCGCGGCTGCGGGCGGCCAGGTGCACCAGGGCCGTCGCGCCGAGCGCGCCGAGGAACGCGGCCACCGACAGCGCGTGCACGCCCAGCGCCCCGAACACCCCGAGCACGATCACGGCGGTGGCCCCGACCGAGGCGCCCGAGGACACGCCCAACACGAACGGGTCGGCGAGGGCGTTGCGCACCAGCGCCTGGCTGGCCGCGCCGACCGAGGCGAGCCCGGCCCCGACGACGACGGCGAGCAGCACGCGAGGCAGCCGCACCTCCCAGACGATCTGGTACGCCGAGACCTCGTCGGGGTCGATCCAGCCGCCGAGGGCGCCCGCCCGCACGAGGTGCAGCACCTGGTCGAAGGGCAGTCGCGCGGCGCCGAGGGCGAGCCCGCAGACGACCGAGCCGAGGAGCGCGACGACGAGGGCGAGCACGACGGTCGGGACCGGCAGCCCGCGCGGAGCCGCTGCGGCCATGGGAGTTCCGCCTTCCGGGACCGGCCCGCGCGAAGACGCCCGCGCGGGGCCCGGCCGCGTGGCGGCGCGCACCCCGTCCCAGGCTCCCACCGCGGACCACGACGGTGATGCAGGAGCGTTCAGCGCCCACCCAGGCATTCGGGCTCGCCGTCTCGCGGGACGGCCTACCGTTGCGGGTCAGCGCCGGAATTCGACCGGTCTTCCCCTGCGCGGGCGCTTGTTGCGGTGATACGCGAGTGATCGTCTGCTACGCCGGGCGGCGGTGTCAAACCCGCCGTCCGGGCCCGTCGGGCTCCCCGCCCCGAGGCGTTCGGGTGACCGCACTGCCCTCCCTCGGCCGTTGTGACCGGTTGGCGCGCTCGGGGAGGCTGCGGGTGTCCGGATGCGAAGGAAGGGGAACCTGTGCGACGGATTTCTCGGGCGCTCGGCGCGGTGGCGGCTTGTGGGGCGCTGGTGACGGGTGTGGTCACCGGTGTGGCGAGCGCCCAGGTCGAGCAGCGGGGGGACGCGGGGCACCGGGCGGACATCGCCTGGGGACCGTGCGAGGAGATGCCCGCGGTGGAGTGCGGGACCGCGGAGATGCCGGTGGACTGGGGGAGGCCTCGGGGGGAGAAGTTCGACCTGGTGCTGGCCAGGCGCAAGGCGACCGATCCGGCCGCGCGCAAGGGGGTGCTGTTCGTCAACCCCGGCGGGCCGGGTGGGTCCGGCGTGGACTTCGTGATGGCGGCGGACACGTACTTCAGCGCCGAGCTGCTGGCGAAGTTCGACGTGATCGGCGTCGACCCGCGCGGGGTGGCGCGCAGCAACCCGGTGGTGTGCTCGGCGGAGAAGGTGGCGCAGCAGCCGTCGAGCTACCCGGCCGACCAGGCCGGGTTCGAGGCGCTGCGGCGGTACAACCGGGAGCTGGCCGCCGACTGCCGCGAGCGCACCGGGCCGCTGTTCGACCACGTGGACACGCTCAGCGGCGTGGAGGACATGGACGCGGTGCGGCGCTCGCTGGGTGAGCGGGAGCTGTCCTACTACGGGGTCTCGTACGGCACGCTCATCGGGCAGCAGTACGCGCAGCGGCACGGCGACCGGGTGCGGGCGATGGTGATCGACAGCAACATGGACCACGACCAGGGGACCTGGGAGTTCGGCACGAAGGAGGCCGTGGGCGCCGAGGACTCGTTCCTGGAGTTCGTGGCGTGGTGCGGGCGTGACGCATCCTGCGCGCTGCACGGTCGGGACGTCCCGGCGCTGTGGAAGCAGCTGCTGGACCGGGCCGAGCGGGGCGAGCTGACCCACCCGAACGTGCCGGGGCTGGCGCTCGACCGGGCCTTCCTGCGCTCGCTGGTGCTGGGCGCGCTGTACGGGCCGTCGTGGCCGGGGATCGCGGACTTCCTGGTGGCGCTGGAGGCGCAGGGCGGCTCGGCGGTCGCGGGTGCGGGCGCTCGGGAGCCGGAGCTGGCGCAGAACCCGTTCGAGGTGTTCTGCCAGGACTGGAACCTGCCGCTGCGCGACCACCGCGAGTTCGCCCGGCTGCGGGCGCGGTCGCTGGAACTGGCCCCGAACATGGAGGGCTCGACGCTGGGCGAGAGCGCGATCGCGGCCTGCCAGGGGCGCGAGGACGCGGTGGACAACCCGCAGGGGCCGTGGCGGGTCGCGCCGGGGACGCCGAAGGTGCTGATGCTGAACGCGCTGCACGACCCGTCGACGCCGTACTCGTGGGCGGTCGGCGCGCACCGGCAGGCGCGGGGCGCGGCGGTGTTGCTGACGTACGAGGGCTGGGGGCACGGGGTGTACGGGCGCGGTGCGTGCGCGGACGGGCACGCGGACCGGTACCTGGTGGACCTGAAGGTGCCGCGCGAGGGGACCCGGTGCGCCGCGGTGGAGCCGTCGGGTGCGGCGGAGCGCTCGCGGGCCTCGGTTCCGGGTGGTGTCGGGGTGGGGCGGCCCACCTGGGGCTGAGCACTTCCGGACGACGCGGGGGCGCGTCGGGGCTCCGGCTCCGGCGCGCCCTCGCGCATGGGCGGGTGGGGTGGCGGTAGGGACTTTGGACCTTCCCTCCGGGGGGTGCGCTCTGCCACCCTCCTGGCGTTACCACGTGCGCCCGTCCCGTCACCCGTGGTGCTTCCGGTCACCGGGAGGGCGGCTTCCGGAAATTGCGCTTTGCGTTTAGCTTAGGCAAGGCTAACCAAAGTGCAATCTGGGGGGAGTGGCGTGCCAGTGGGTGGCAACGGGGTGTCCACAGCTGATTTCGCCGGGAAGACCGCGCTGGTCACCGGGGGTGCGAGCGGGATCGGGGCGGCGGTCGCCCAGGCGCTCGCGGTGGCCGGGGCGCGGGTCGCCTCGGTTGACCTGCACGACGCACCGTCCCACGGGAACATCACCGGGTACCTCGCCGATGTCACCGATCCGGGTTCCGTCGAGCGGGTGATCGCGGACGCGGAGCGCGAGCTCGGGCCCATCGACGTCGGGGTGTCGGCGGCGGGGGTGCTGCGGGGCGGGGAGCTGTGCGGCGCCTCGCAGGAGGACTGGGCCGCCACGTTCGCGGTCAACGCCACCGGCGCGTTCACGGTGCTGAGCTCGCTCGCCCGGCGCATGGTCGCCCGGCGGTCGGGGGCGCTGGTGCTGGTGGGGTCGAACGCGGCGGGGGTGCCGCGCAGCGGGATGGGGGCCTACGCGGCGTCCAAGGCCGCCGCCACGATGATGGCGCGCTGCCTGGGGCTGGAGGTCGCCGAGCACGGGGTGCGGTGCAACGTCGTCTCGCCCGGCTCGACGGACACGCCCATGCAGCGGGCGCTGTGGACGGACGGGAACGGGCCGGAGCGGGTGATCGCCGGGGACCTCGCGCGGTACCGGGTGGGGATTCCGCTGAAGCGGATCGCGGACCCCGAGGACATCGCCGAGGCGGTGCTGTTCCTGGCTTCGGACCGGGCCCGGCACATCACCATGCAGGACCTGTACGTGGACGGCGGGGCGACGCTCCGGGCGTGACGGGCGCGGGCGCGGCGGCTTGGACGCGGCGGCTGGTTGTGCCGGACCGGACGTGACGGGCGCGGCGGCTCGGTTGCGACAACCCGGTCGTGACGTGTGGTGACCAAGGGTGATCAGGAACACCGTTGCCGCAGCACAGGCTAATTAGGTTAGGCTAACCAAAGTTAACCGGAAGTGACGTGGTCATCACCGCGGACCACTCCCCCCTCGCGCACCAGCCGGAAAGGACGTTCTGCCTTGCCACCAACCGCACTGGTCAGGCCACGCCCAGCGCACCGGGCCGCCGACCTGCTGGCCGCCTACCTGCCGGGGTCGTTCTACTTCTCGTCGGCGCGCGGGGCCCTGCTCGCGGACGGGGTCCACGCGAACGTCGACGCCCCCAAGGGCCGGCGGGCGCACGCCGCCGCGCGGGCGCTGCGGGAGGCCGCCGAGCTCGGGGTGGAGAACCCCGTCGTGGTCGGCGCGCTGGGCTTCGCGGCCGGGGCCGACAGCAGCCTCGTGGTGCCCGCGGTGGTGCGGAGGGCCGAACCCTCCTCCGCCGCGACGACCGCGTGGGCGCACCGGACAGCACGGGCCGCGCACGGCTCGGAGCCGGGACCGGGGAGTGGCGCGGAGCCGGGAACCGGCGCGGGACCGAACGGCGGTTCGGCGAGCAGCCGGGCGGCGGACGTCGGCGCGGCCGACAGCGGCGCGGCGCGCGCCGGCACCACGAGTGCGGCGGGCGGCGCGGCCCACGCTGACGCCATGGGCGCGGCGGGCGGCACGGCCGGTGGCGGCGACCCCGGCGCGGTCGGCAGCAGCGACCCCGGCGCGGCCGGCAGCAGCGACCCCGGAGCGCCCGGCAGCGGCGTCCCCCACGCCTCCCGCAGCGCGCTCCCCGCCGCGCCGGGCTGGACCGTCTCGCCGTCCCCCTCCCCCGCCGCCTACGCGGACGCCGTCGCGCGGGCGTTGGAGATGATCGGCGACGGTGAGCTCGCGAAGGTGGTGGTGGCCCGCGCGCTCGACGTCACGGCCCCGCACCGGCTGGAGGTTCCCGAGCTGCTGGCGCGGTTGGTCGCCGCCGACCCGGCCGCGCACGCGTTCGCCATCGACGTCTCCGCGCCCGGCGACGCCGCGACCCGCACGCTGGTCGGCGCGAGTCCCGAGCTGCTGGTGTCGCGCCGGGGTGACCGGGTGGTCGCCAACCCGCTCGCGGGGTCGTTGCCGCGCACCGGGGACCCGGTCGAGGACGCTCGGCGGGCTGCCGCGCTGCTCGCCTCGGCCAAGGACCTCGCGGAGCACGAGCACGTGTCGGCGCAGGTCGCCGGGGTGCTCGGGCGGTTCTGCGCGGAGCTGGACGTGCCCGCCCCGGTGGTGATCGCCACCCCGACCATGCTGCACCTGTCGACCACGATCACCGGCCGCCTGACCGACCCGGACGACCCGGCCTCCTCCGCGCTCGGCCTCGCCGAGGCGCTGCACCCGACTCCCGCCGTGTGCGGGGTGCCGACCGAGCGGGCCGCCAGCGCGATCTCCGCGCTGGAACCGCAGGAGCGCGGCTACTACGCGGGCCTGGTCGGCTGGACCGACCTGGCCGGTGACGGCGAGTGGGTGGTGACGATCCGCTGCGCCGAGGTGTGCGGCGACACCGCGCGGCTGTTCGCGGGCGCGGGGGTGGTCGCCGGGTCCTCGCCCTCGGCCGAGGTCGTGGAGACGGGCGCGAAGTTCGGGACGATGCTGCGGGCCCTCGGACTGGGGGACGTGGCATGAGCGCCGATCCGAGCACCACGAACCCCACCGGGCGGGGGCACCAGCGCGACCACGCCCCGTGGCCGCCGGAGTTCGTCGAGCGGTACCGGGACGCCGGGCACTGGACCGGGCGGACGTTCGGGGCCCTGCTGGCGGACACCGCGCGCGAGCACCCGACCCGCACCGCCGTCGTCGGCGAGCGGGACGGCGTCACCTCGCGGTGGTCGTACGCGGAGCTGGACGAGCGGGCGCACCGGGTCGCCGCCGGGCTCGTCGCGCGCGGCATCGGGGCCGGGGACCGGGTGGTGCTGCAACTGCCGAACATCCCCGAGTTCCTGCCGGTGGTGTTCGGGCTGTGGCGGGCGGGCGCGTGGCCGGTGTTCGCGCTGCCCGCGCACCGGCAGAGCGAGCTGACGCACTTCGCGCGCCAGTCCGAGGCCGTCGCGATCATCACCACCGGCGTGCACGAGCGGCACGACCACGCGGCCACCGCGCGGGCGGTCGCGGCCGAGGTGGCCTCGGTGCGGGACGTGCTCGTGGTGGGCACGCCCGAGTTCACCGACCTGGCCGCGACGCCGCCGCGCGAGCTGCCCGAGCCCGATCCGGGGAGCGTGGCGTTCCTCCAGCTCTCCGGCGGCAGCACGGGACTGCCGAAGCTGATCCCGCGCACCCACGACGACTACCTGTACAGCGTCCGGGAGAGCGCGCGGATCTGCGAGCTGACCGAGGAGAGCGTGTACCTGGTCGCGCTGCCGGTCGCGCACAACTACCCGATGAGCAGCCCCGGAATCCTCGGCGCGGTCCACGCAGGCGCGAGGATCGTGCTGGCCCCGCGCCCGGACGCGGACACCGCGTTCCGGCTGATCGAGGCCGAGGGCGTCACGATCACCGGCGTGGTGCCGCCGCTGGCCGCCGCGTGGACCCAGGCCGCCGCCCGCACCGACCGCGACCTGTCCACCCTGGACGTCCTGCTGGTCGGCGGCGCGAAGTGCGGCCGGGAGCTGGCCGCGCGGATCGGGCCCGCGCTGGGCTGCCGGTTGCAGCAGGTGTTCGGCATGGCCGAGGGCCTGGTCTGCTACACCCGGCTGGACGAGCCGCAGGAGCTGGCGCTCACCACGCAGGGCCGCCCGATGTCCGAGGACGACGAGGTGCGCGTGGTCGACCCGGACGACCCGGCCGCGCCCTCGCACGCCGAGGTGGCGCCGGGCGAGGTGGGCGCGCTGCTCACCAGGGGGCCTTACACGATCCGGGGCTACTACCGGGCCGACGCGCACAACGCGACCGCGTTCACCGAGGACGGCTTCTACCGGACCGGGGACCTGGTGCGGCGCCTGCCGTCCGGGCACCTGGAGGTGGTGGGCCGGGCCAAGGAGCAGATCAACCGGGGCGGGGAGAAGGTCGCCGCCGAGGAGGTCGAGGACCACCTGATGGCGCACCCGCTGGTGCTGGACGCGGCGGTGGTCGCGGTGCCGGACGCCTACCTGGGCGAGCGGACCTGCGCCTACGTGGTGCCGGTGCCGGGCGGCGAGGAGCCGACCGGGCCGCAGCTGCGCCGGTTCGTGCGCGAGCGGGGCGTGGCCGCGTTCAAGGTGCCGGACCTGGTGCGGGTGGTGCCGGAGTTCCCCGTGACCGGGGTGGGCAAGACGAGCAAGCGGGAACTGCGCGCGGCGCTGGCCGCCGCCGAGGAGGGGTGAGGGCGTTGTCGTTGCCGAGGATCGAGCCGTACGCGCTGCCGACGGCGGCCGAGCTGCCCGAGGGCCGGGTCGCCTGGACGCCGGAGCCGGCGCGCGCCGCGCTGCTGGTGCACGACGCGCAGCGCTACTTCCTGGCGCCGTACGCGGGCGCTCCGGTTCCGGAGATGGTCGCGAACATCGCGGCGCTGATCGAGGCGGCCCGCCGGGTGGGCGCGCCGGTGTTCTACACCGCGCAGCCCGGACGTCAGGCGGACCGGGATCGAGGGCTGCTGACCGAGTTCTGGGGCGCGGGCATCGGCGCGGTGATCGACGCCGACCCGTCGGCCGCCGACGTGGTGCCGGAGCTGGCGCCGCGGGACGGTGACGAGGTGCTGGTGAAGTGGCGCTACAGCGCGTTCCAGCGCAGCGCCTTCGCCGACCGGCTGGCCGAGCTGGGCCGCGACCAGCTGCTGATCACCGGCGTGTACGCGCACATCGGCTGCCAGGCCACGGCCGTCGAGGCGTTCATGCGCGACGTGCGGCCGTTCCTGGTGTGCGACGCGGTCGCGGACTTCTCCCGCGAGCGGCACGACCAGGCCTGCGAGTACGTCGCGCAGCGGTGCGGCGTCGTGACCACCACGGCCGACGCGCTCTCCGCGCTGTCGGCCCCGATCCCCGCTGGAGCGCAGGGATGAGCGAGCAGTCGTTGACCGCCGAGCGGGTCCGCGCGGACGTGGCCGAGGTGCTGGGCGTCGAGCCCGACGAGCTGGCCGGGGACGCCGACCTGCTGGACCTGGGCCTGGACTCGGTGCGGGTCATGGGGCTGGTGGAGCGCTGGCGCGCGGCCGGGGCCGAGGTGGAGTTCCCGGACCTGGCCGAGCAGCCGGAGCTGGCGCACTGGACGGCGCTGGTGGTGGGCTCGTGAGCGGGGCTGCGGGCCGTCCGCGCCGGGTCGACCACCGGCACCGGCACCACGAGCGGATCGCCGAGGTGCGCGCCGGGAAGGCCGGTGGCGCGGAGAAGGTCGGCTACCCGATCCGGGTGCGCGCCGCCGAGGTGGTGCGCACCGCTCCGCTGGGCTCCGGGCTGATCAGGGTCACGCTCGGCGGGCCGGGCACCGAGGGCTTCGAGGCGCACTCGCCCGACGAGCACGTGAAGCTGGTCTTCCCGGACGAGCGCGGCGAGCTGCGGCTGCCCGAACCGAACGGGGACATGCTGCGCTGGCCCAGGCCCGCCCCGGTCTCGCGTGAGTACACGGTGCGGCGCTACGACCCGGTCAGCGGCGAGCTGGACGTCGACGTGGCGCTGCACGCGGGCGGCCTCGGCTCGGACTGGGCGCTGGCCGCGAAGCCGGGCGACGTGGTGCACGTGGCCGGTCCGCCCGGCGGGCTGATCGTGCCGCACGACTACGACCGGTACCTGCTGGCCGGGGACATCACCGCGCTGCCCGCGATCGCCCGGTGGCTGGAGGAGCTGCCGCGCACGGCCGCGGGGTGGGCGTTCGTCGAGGTCGCGGACGCGGGCGAGGAGATCGAGCTGTCCGCGCCGGAGGACGTCCGGGTGCACTGGCTGCACCGGGGCGACGTCCCACCGGGGAGCAGCGACGTGCTGGAGCGCGCGGTGCGCACCGTCGCCAGGCCCGAGGGCACGCGGTTGTACGCGTGGATCGCGGGCGAGGCCGGGGTGATCAAGCCGCTGCGCCGCTGGGTGCGCGAGGAGCTGGGTCTGTCCACAGAGGACTACGACATCACCGGCTACTGGAAGCGCGGGGTCGCGGACTTCGACGAGGACGACGAGCACGAGCAGCCGGGCCACGGGCACCACGAGCACGACCACGGAGACGGGCCCGCCTCGTGAGCGGGTCGAGCAAGGCCAACGCCGCAACCGAATGAGGAAAACAACGATGTCCACCACTGCCAGATCCCCCCGCGTCGCGGGCGCGCTGCTGCTCTCGCTGGCCCTCGCGGTCGGCTGCTCGTCCGGCACGTCCGGCGAGGGCGCGGGCGGCGACGCGCAGTCCACCGCCGACGCGAACCGGACGCGCGTGGTGACCGCCGACAACGGCGAGATCACCGTGCCGGCCTCCCCCAAGCGCGTCATCGCGACCGGGTACGCGGTCCCCGCGCTGCTGGAGGCCGACGCGCCGCTGGTGGGGATCTCCGCCTGGTCGCGCGGCGTGCCGATGATGGACGCCGACGACCGGAAGAAGTACGAGGAGCTGCCGAAGGTCGCGGGCGAGTCCGCCTCGGAGACCAACTACGAGGCGATCGCCGAGGCCGAGCCCGACCTCATCGTGATCGGCGTGCCGAAGCCGGTGCTGGCCGACATCGACGTCAAGCGGCTGGAGTCGATCGCGCCGGTGGTCGCGATCGGGCCGTCGGTGCCGTCGATGTGGCGGGACCTGTCGCGCAAGCAGGCCGACGCGGCGGGCGCGGTCGAGAAGTTCGACTCGGTCAAGGCCGAGTACGAGAAGCAGGCCGCCGACCTGGCCGCCAAGTACGCGGACGTGCTGCCGAAGCTCAAGCTCGCGCACGTGGGCGCGTACGGCGAGGTCGCCAAGGGCAACTTCCAGCGCGAGTTCGACGGTTCCTGGGGCACCAACATCGCCCAGGACCTCGGAGCGGGCTACTACGGCGAGGTCAAGGTCAAGGGCGGCGGCTCGCGCGACGTCAGCGAGTACCCCTCGATCGAGGAGCTGCCCGCCGCGTTCGCCGAGGCCGAGGCGATCACCTACTCGGTGAAGGCCGACGGCTCGGTGCCCGCGCCGGTCCAGTACGTCATGGACTCGCCGCTGTGGAAGGAGCTGCCCGCCGTGAAGGCCGGGAAGACCTTCCCGCTGCGCTACACCGAGGCCGCGACGTACGAGGCCGCGAAGCTGACGCTGAAGGCCGCGGACGAGGCGTTCGCGCCGCTGCTGGCCAAGTGAGCCGAGCGACGCGGGCGGCGGCCGGGGCGCGGGTCGCGCTCCTGGCCGCCGCCGTCGTGCTGCTGGGCGTGGCCGCCGTGGTGAGCCTGGGGGTGGGGGCGCGCGCGATCGCCCCCGGTGACGTGGTGCGGGTGCTGCTGTCCCCGGACGGCTCGCCCGACGCGATGATCGTGTGGGACGTGCGGGCCCCGCGCGCGGTGCTGGCGGTGGCCGCCGGTGCGGCGCTGGCCGTGGCGGGCGCGCTGGTGCAGGCGCTGTCGCGCAACCCGCTGGCCGAACCCGGTGTGCTGGGCGTGACGGCGGGGGCCGGGTTCGCGATCACGGTCGGTTCGGCGCTGGGGGTCGCGGGCGCGGCCGGTGAGCTGCTGCTGTCGGTGCTGGGGGCCGTGCTGGCCGCGCTGCTGGTGTACGCGGTCGGCCGGACCTCGCCGCTGCGGCTGGTGCTGACCGGGGTGGCGCTGACCTCCGTGCTGTCCGGCGTGGGCCTGGGGCTGCGGCTGCTGGTGCCGGACGTGTTCGACCGGTACCGGTTCTGGGCGGTCGGGTCGCTGGCCGGGCGCGAGCAGGCGCCGACGACCGTGCCGCTGCTGGCGATCGCGCTGGCACTGGTCGGCGCGCTGGTGCTGAGCAGGCAGCTCGACGCGGTGGCGCTGGGCGAGGGCGTGGCGCGGGCGCTGGGGGCGAACGTGGCGCGGGTGCGGGTGGGGGCGCTGGTGCTGGTGACCGCGCTGGCCGGTGCGGCGACGGCGGTGGCCGGGCCGATCCTGTTCGTGGGGCTGATCGTGCCGCACCTGGCGCGGCGCGCGGCCGGGGCGTCGGTGCCGTGGCTGGTCGGGTACGCGCTGGTGCTCGGTCCGGTGCTGCTGCTGCTGGCGGACACCGCTTCCCGCGTGCTGCTGCCGACCGGCGAGGTGCCGGTGGCGATCGTGACCGCGTTCCTGGGCGGGCCGGTGCTGGCCTGGGCGGTCCGCAAGTACGGGGCGGCGGAGCTGTGACGCGCGCGGTCGTGGTGCGCGCGGGCCGGTTCACCGCCCGCGTCGAGCGGCGCGTGCTGGTGCTGACCGGCTGCATGGTGGTGCTGATCCTGGGGCTCGGGCTGCTGGGGCTGTGCTACGGGGCGTCGTGGGCCTCGCCCGCCAAGGTGCTCTCCGCGCTGACCGGGAACGGCGGGGTGGTGATCCGCGAGTGGCGGGCGCCGCGCGTGGCCGCCGGGCTGGTGTTCGGCGCGGCGCTGGGGCTGGCGGGCGCGGTGTTCCAGAACCTGACCCGCAACCCGATGGGCAGCCCGGACGTGATCGGGCTGGACGCGGGCGCCTACACGGGCGCGCTGATCGCGATCACCGTGCTCGCGGGCACGCCCGGTCAGCTCGCGCTCAGCTCGGTGCTCGGCGGTGCGGTGGCCGCCGCGGCGGTGTACCTGCTGTCGCTGGGCGGCGGGCTGTCCGGGTTGCGGCTGGTGGTCATCGGCATCGCGGTGAACGCGGTGCTGACCGCGCTGAACTCGTGGATCGTGCTGCGCGCGGAGCTGGAGGTGGCGATCGCCGCCGTGGGCTGGAGCGCCGGTTCGCTCAACGGGGTCGGCTGGGAGGACCTGGGCATCCCGTTCACCGTGGTCGTGGTGCTGCTGGGGTGGCTGGCGGCCCGCTCGCGGGACGTCGGCCAGGCCGGGCTCGGCCCGGAGCTGGCGGTCACCACGGGGGTCCGCCTGGAGCGGCTGCGGTTGGAGCTGGTGGTGATCGGCGTCGGGCTGACCGCGACGGTGACCGCCGTCGCCGGGCCGGTGGCGTTCATCGCGCTGGCCGCGCCGCAGATCGGGCGCAGGCTCGCCCGCTCCGCCGGTGTCCCGCTGCTGCCCGCCGCCCTGACCGGCGCCGTGCTGCTGCAGGGGGCCGACCTGGTCGCGCAGGTGCTGCTGGCCCCCGTCTCGCTTCCGGTGGGCGTGGTCAGCACGGCCATCGGCGGCTGCTACCTGATCTGGTTGCTCACCAAGGAGGTGCGGCGGTCGTGACCGCGCGCTTGACCGCCAGGGACGTGACCCTGCGCTACGGGGAGCGGGTCGTGTCGACCCGGCTCGCCCTCGACGTGCCGGACGGGGCGTTCACCGCCGTCGTCGGGCCCAACGCCTGCGGGAAGTCGACGCTGCTGCGCGCGTTCGCGCGGCTGCTCAAGACCTCCGGCGGGGAGGTGGCGTTCGACGGGAGGCCGGTGGGCGACTACCCGACGAAGGCGCTGGCCCGCTCGCTCGGGTTCCTGCCGCAGGAACCCGTCGCGCCGGAGGACATCCGGGTGCGGCAGCTGGTGGCGCGCGGCCGGTTCCCGCACCAGTCGCTGCTGTCGACCTGGTCGGAGCAGGACGAGGCCGCCGTCGCGCGGGCCGTCGCGGCGGCCGGGGTGGCGGAGCTGGTGGACCGGCCGGTGCGGGAGCTGTCCGGCGGGCAGCGGCAGCGGGTGTGGGTGGCCGTGGTGCTGGCCCAGGACACGCCCTACCTGCTGCTGGACGAGCCGACGTCCTTCTTGGACCTGACGCACCAGTACCAGTTGCTGGAGCTGCTGGCGGGGTTGCGCGACGAGGGGCGGACCGTGATCGCGGTGCTCCACGACGTCAACCAGGCCTGCCGGTACGCCGACCACCTCGTGGCGATGCGCGACGGGCGCGTGGTCGCGGAGGGCGCGCCGTCCGAGATCGTGGACGCCGCGCTGGTGCGGGAGGTGTTCGACCTGCCGAGCGTGGTGGTGCCGGACCCGGTGACCGGCACGCCGATGGTCGTGCCGGACCTCAGAGCCTGCTGACCTTCGCGTTTTCCCGTTCCCGAACAACGAGCCCACCACGGCCCACCCACCCGACGAGAACGGGAGCCCGAGTTGAGCACTGCCCGAGTCCAGTCCGCCCAGGAGAGCACCGAGCTGCTGGAGCTGACCGGCGCCCAGCTGGGCGTGTTCAACGCCCAGCGCCTGGAACCGGACTCGCCGCACTACGTGGTGGGCGACGTGGTGGAGGTGCGCGGCGGCGGCCCGGTGGACGCCGGGCTGCTGGCGCGCGCCGTGCGGGCCACCACGGGTGAGGCGGAGTCGTTGCGGCTGCGGGTGTTCGACACCCCGGACGGGCCGCGCCAGGTGGTGTCGGCCGAGCCGGTGCCGCTGCCGCCGGTGGTGGACCTGTCCGGTGAGGCCGACCCGGTGGCGGCGGCGCACGCGCTGGTGGAGGCCGAGCGGGCGCGCGCCGCCGAGCACTGCCGGGGGATGGTGGACCGGGCGCTGTGCTCGCGCGTGGTGATCCGGTTGTCGGACCGGGAGGTCTGGTACACCCAGCTCGGGCACCACCTGGTGTTCGACGGGTACACGGCGGCGATGCTGGCCCGCCGCACCGCCGCGCACTACACGGCGCTGGTGCGCGGGACGGCGGTGGCGAAGTGCCCGTTCGGCCGGTTCGCCGACCTCGTGGCCGCCGACCTGGCGTACCGGGCGAGCCCGCAGGCGGCGGCGGACCGGGCCTACTGGGTGGAGCGGTTCACGCCGCTGCCCGAGGTGGGAAGCCTTGCCGAGCCAGGGGTTTCCGGCGCGCCGACGCGGACGGTGACCGCGCGGACCGTGCTGCCCGCGTCGGCGGTGGCGCGGCTCAAGGAGGTCGCCGAGGGCTGCGCGAAGGACTCGGGTGGCGCGACCTGGGGCGACGCGCTGATCGCCTGCTACGCGGCGTACCTGCACCGGGTGCTGGGTCAGGGCGAGGCGGTGTTCGCGCTGCCGCTGATGTGCCGCACCGGGAGCGCGGCGCTGCGCACCCCGGCGATGGCGGTCAACGTGCTGCCGCTGCGGGTCCCCGTGCGGGGTGGGGACCGGCTCGGCGAGCTGACCGGGCGGGTCGCGGCGCTGATGCGCCAGGTGCGGGCGCACCAGCGGTACCGGGGCGAGGACCTGCCGCGCGACCTGGCCGCGCCTGGGGCGGGCGCGCTGCTGCACGGGCGCGGGGTGAACCTGAAGGCGTTCGACCTGAAGCTGGACTTCGCGGGCGCGGCCGGGACGATGCGCAACGTGGCGGGCGGGCCGCCGGAGGACATGGGGCTCAGCGTGCTGCCGACCGGGGACGGCGGGCTGCTGCTGGGGTTCGAGGTGGACGGGCGCACCCACGACCAGGCGGCGGTGGACCGCAGGTTGGCCGGGTTCACCGCGCTGGTGGCCGGGTTGTGCGCGGCGGACGCGCCGCCGGTCGCGCGGGTGGACCTGATCGGCGCGCAGGAGCGGGACGAGCTGCTGGCGCGCTGGGCGACGCCCGCGCTGCCCGGCCCGGTGCTGGACGTGCCGGAACTGCTGGCCGGGCTGGACGCGGACGCGATCGCGTTGGCGCACAACGGGGTCGCGCTGTCCGGGGCCGAGCTGTCCGGGTGGGCGCACCGGGTGGCGCGGGTGCTGCGGGCACGCGGGATCGGGCCGGACGACGTGGTGGCGCTGGCCGTGCCGCGCTCGGTCGGGACCGTGGTGGGGCTGCTCGGGTCCCTGGTCGCGGGGGCGGCGTTCCTGCCGCTGGACACCGCGCACCCGGAGGCGCGGGTGCGGGAGCTGGTGGCCGGGGCGCGGATCGCGCTGGTGACGGCCGAGCTGGCGCACCTGGTGCCGGACGGGGTCGAGTCGGTGGTGCTGGACTCGGCGGAGGTCGCGGAGGAGCTGACCGGGCACTCGCGGGAGGCGTTGGCGGAGCACGAGCTGGCGGCCCCGCGCCACCCCGAGCACCTGGCGTACGTGCTGCACACCTCCGGGTCGACCGGCAGGCCCAAGGGGGTGCTGGTGCGGCGGGGCGGGTTGGCCGCGCTGCTGCACCACCACCGGGGGATCACGGCGCCCGCGGCGGAGCGGGCGGCCGGGCGGCGGTTGCGGGTGGCGCACACCTACTCGTTCGCGTTCGACTCGGCGCTCGACCAGCTGGCGTGGTTGCTGTGCGGGCACGAGCTGCGGTTGTACGACGCCGAGGTGGCGCGGGACGTGGACGCGCTGCTGGCCGCGGTGCGGCGGGACCGGGTCGACGTGGTGGACACGACCCCGTCGCTGGCCGCGCCGCTGGTGGCGGCCGGGCTGCTGGAGGGGGAGCACCGGCCCGCGCTGCTGGTGCTGGGCGGCGAGGCGACGCCGCCCGCGCTGTGGCGGCGGGTCGTGGCGTCGGGGGTGCGGGCGCGCAACGCGTACGGGCCGACCGAGTCCACTGTGGACGCCACGGTGGCGGTGCTGTCCGGGGACGACCCGGTGATCGGGCACCCGGTGTCGGGGACTCGGGTCTACCTGCTGGACGGGGCGCTGCGGCCGGTCCCCGAGGGCGTGGCCGGTGAGCTGTACCTGGCGGGACCGCAGCTGGCGCGCGGGTACCTGGGTCAGCCGGGGGCGACGGCGGAGCGGTTCGTGGCCGACCCGTTCGGCGCGCCGGGCGAGCGGATGTACCGGACCGGCGACCTGGCCCGGTGGACGGCTCGGGGCGTGGAGTACCTGGGGCGGCAGGACGGCCAGGT
This sequence comes from Actinosynnema mirum DSM 43827, assembly GCF_000023245.1. Lineage (GTDB taxonomy): Bacteria > Actinomycetota > Actinomycetes > Mycobacteriales > Pseudonocardiaceae > Actinosynnema > Actinosynnema mirum. The sequence goes on along the minus strand of NC_013093.1, from coordinate 3,128,450 downwards.
GAAGGTGCGCGGGCACCGGGTCGAGGTCGGCGAGGTGGAGGCGGCGCTGGGGGCGCTGCCGGGTGTCGCCGCGGCTGCGGCGGACGTGCGCTCGGACGGCGGTCCGGCGCGGCTGGTCGGGTACGTGGTGGCCGAGGCGGGCGCGGTGGTGACGGCGGAGTCGGTGCGGGACGCGCTGGCCGCCGACCTGCCGGACCACCTGGTGCCGTCGGCGGTGGTGCTGCTGGAGGCGCTGCCGGTGACGGTGAACGGCAAGCTGGACCGGGCCGCGCTGCCCGCGCCGCAGGTCGCCGGTGGCGGGCGGGCCCCGCGCACCGAGGCGGAGCGGCTGCTGTGCGCGGCGGTCGCCGAGGCGGTCGGGGCCGGGTCGGTCGGGGTGGACGACGACTTCTTCGCGCTGGGCGGGGACAGCATCACCGCGATCGGGGTGAGCGCGGCGCTGCGGGCGCACGGGCTTGAGCTGCGCCCGCGTGACCTGCTGGGCAGGCGGGACCTGGCGGCGCTGGCGGCGTCGGCGCGGCCGGTGGGCGAGGTGGCGGCGGTGGCCGACGAGCCGACCGGGCCGGTGCCCGCGCCGCCGATCGTGCGCGCCCTGCTGGACGCCAACGCGCCGGAGGACTTCGCCGGGTACGCGCAGTGGAGCGCGCCGCAGGTGTCCGATGTGGACGGTTTCCGGCTGGTCGCCGGGGTGCGCGCGGTGCTGGACCACCACGACGCGCTGCGGCTGATCGCGACGCCCGCCGGGCTGGTGGTCCGGCCGCGCGGGGCGGTGGCGGCGGAGACCGCGGTGCGCGAGTGGCCCGCCGGGGCGACGGCGGCCGAGGTCGCGGCGCTGCTGGCGGGTGAGCTGGACCCTGGCGCGGGCGAGCTGGTGCGGGTGGCGCTGGGCGACGGCGTGCTGGTCGTCGTGCTGCACCACCTGGTGGTCGACGGGGTGTCCTGGCGGGTGCTGCTGCCCGACCTGCGGGCCGCGTGCGCCGGGCGGGAGCTGCCGCCCGTCGGGTCGTCCTGGCGGCGGCACGCGCTGGCGCTGGCCGAGCAGGGGGCGACCGGGGCGCGGCGGGACGAGCTGCCGCACTGGCGGGCCGTGCGCGGCGCCGGGTTCCGGCTCGGCGCGCGGGACCTGACCGGCGCGGACACCGCGTCCACCGCCGCGGTCACGACCACCACCGCTCCGGCGCGGGTCGCGGGGCCGCTGCTGACCGACCTGACCGCCGCCTACCGGGCCGGTGCGGACGAGGTGCTGATCGCCGCGCTCGTGCTCGCGCTGCGGGTGTGGCGCGGGGCCGACGACGCGATCCCGGTCAGCACCGAGGGCCACGGCCGGGAGCTGCCCGGAGCCGACCTGTCGCGCGCGGTCGGCTGGTTCACCAGCGAGTACCCGGTGCTGGTGCCCGCCGACGCCGTCCGGTCGGCCGAGGCGCTGGCCGACGCGCTCGCCGGTGGTGACGCGGCGGGCGCGCTGGTGCGGGCCGCCAAGGAGGCCAAGCGGGCCGCGCCCGACCACGGCGTCGGGTACGGCGTGCTGCGGCACCTGGACCCGGTCGCCGCCGAGGAGCTGGCCGGGCCGCCGCCGCAGCTGCTGCTCAACCACCTGGGCCGGTTCGCGCCGCTGCCCGGTGACGGGTGGCGGTTGCCCGAGCGGGACGCGTTCTCCGTCGTCGAGCCGGGTGGCAAGAAGCTGGAGCAGGTGCTGGCGCTCAACAGCTTCGTGCACGCGGACGGCGCGCTCGCCGTCGAGTGGACCGCCGCGGGTCGCGTCCTGGGCGCGGACGCGGTGTCCGGGCTCCAGGACGCGTGGACGCGGGCGCTGGAAGCGCTCGCCGCGCACGCCGGGCGGATCGGGCCCGACGGCGGCGCGCTGACCCCGTCCGACGTGCCGCTCGTCGGGCTGGACGCGGACGAGCTGGCCGTCGTCGAGCGGGACGGGCGCGTGGTGGACGTGCTGCCCGCGACGCCGCTGCAGGTCGGTCTGGCGTTCCACACCCTGGTGCGGGCCGACGACGAGGCCGACGTGTACGTGGTGCAGGCCGTGACGCACCTGGTCGGCGCGCTGGACGCGGACCGGTTGCGCGAGGCCGCCGCCGAGCTGCTGCGGCGCACGCCGGCGCTGCGGGTGCACCTGCACACTTCGGCGTCCGGCGAGGTCGTGCAGGTCGTGCCCGCCGCCGTGCGCCTGGACTGGCGGCAGGACTGGCAGCAGGACGGCGGGGAGGCGTTCGAGCGGGCCTGCCGGGAGGAGCTGACCCGGCCGTTCCACCCGGACCGGCCGCCGCTGATCCGGTTCCTGCTGTGCTCGCTGTCGCGGGACGAGCACCGGCTGGTGATCACCAACCACCACGCGCTGCTCGACGGCTGGTCCATGCCCCTGGTGGGCCGCTCGCTGCTGGCGCTGTACGCCGAACTCGGTGGTGGGCCGGAGGTTCCGGCCGTCCCGCCGCTCGGGGAGTTCCACCGCTGGCTGGCCGGGCGCGACCGGGACGCCGCGCGGGCCGCGTGGGGCGCGGAGCTGGCCGGGGTGGACGAGGGCACCCGGCTCGCCCCCGCGGGCGCCGGAACCGGCGTCGGCAGGCCGGAGCGGGTCTCGTTCGGGCTGGGCGCGGAGTTCAGCGCCCGGCTGACCGCGTTCGCGCGCGACCAGGGCGTCACGACCGCGACGGTGTTCCAGGCCGCCTGGGGCCTGCTGCTGGGCACGGTCACCGGTCGCCGGGACGTGCTGTTCGGCTGCCCGGTGTCCGGGAGGCCCGCCGAGGTCGACGGGGTCGCCACCGTGGTCGGGCAGCTCGGTGGCACGATCCCGGTGCGGGTGCGCTTCTCCCCCGCCGACACCGGGGCCGGGCTGCTGGCGCGGGTGCACGAGCACGGCGCGGCGCTGGTGGAGCACCACCACGTCGGCCTGCCGGAGCTCCAGCGCTCGGTCGGGGTGGGCGAGCTGTTCGACACCATGCTGGTGGTGGAGAACTTCCCGCTCTCCAACCGGGACCGCACCACCCTCGCGCCGGGCCTGGACCTGGTCGGGGTGGACATCACCGACGCCACGCACTACCCGCTGACCGTCGTGGTGATCCCCGGCGCGGAGATCACCGTGGGGCTGGGCTACCAGGCGCACGCGTTCGACGCGGACACCGTGCGCGGGTACGGCCGGTGGCTGCTGCGGGTGCTGGAGGGGCTGGTCGACGGGCCGGAACTCCCCTTGGGGCGCTTGGCGATCCTGCCGGACGACGAGCGGGAGGCCGTGCTGCGCCTGGGGGTGGGCGCGGAGCCCTCGCGCGAGCGGGCCGGGTGCCTCGAGGAGTTCGGGCGGTGGGTGCGGCGCGGGCCGGACGCGGAAGCCGTGGTGTGCCGGTCGCGCTCGCTGAGCTACGCCGAGCTGGACCGGCGGGCCAACCGGGTGGCGAACGCGCTGGTCGCGGCGGGGGTGACGCCGCAGGACAGCGTGGCGGTGCTGCTGCCGCGCGACGTGGACCTGGTGGTGGCGCTGCTCGCGGCGTTCAAGGCGGGCGCGGTGCACGTGCCGATGGACCCCGGCTACCCGCGCGAGCGGCTGGCCGTGATGTGCGAGGAGGTCGCGCCCGCCGCGGTGATCACCACCGCCGACGTGCTGGCCGCCGGGCTGCCGGTGGACGCGCCCGCGCTGGTGCTGGACGAGTCCGAGGTGGACGGACCGGCGGAGTGGGACGAGGACCCGGTCGCGGCGCGCGCCGGTTTCCACGAGGACTGGTTGGCGTACGTCATCTTCACCTCCGGCACCACCGGGCGCCCCAAGGCGGTCGGGGTGCCGCACCGGGGCGTGCCGAGCCTGCTGACCCTGCAGGAGGACGTGGTCGGGGTCACCGAGCGCGACCGGTACCTGCACTTCGCGTCGACCAGCTTCGACGTGGCGTTCTGGCAGTTCATGGTGCCGCTGCTGTCCGGCGGCACGTCGGTGATCGCGCCGGAGGAGGTGCGGGTGCCCGGTGACGAGCTGCTGGAGTACGTGCGGGAGCACCGGGTGACCGGGGTGAACCTGCTGCCCTCGTTCCTGGCCGCGATGCCGGACGACGCGGCGGTCGACCCGGATGTGTTCTTCGTGGTCGGGGCGGAGCGGCTGGACCCGGAGCTGGCGCGCCGGTGGGGCGGTCGGCGGGCGCTGTTCAACGCGTACGGGCCGACCGAGGTGACGGTGAACTCGGTGACCTGGCGCTACTCCCCCGACGACCCCGGCCCGCTGCCGATCGGGCGGCCGGACCCGCAGGTGCGGGCGCACGTGCTGGACGGCGCGCTGCGCCCGGTCGGCGTCGGCGTGGTCGGCGAGCTCTACCTGGCCGGACCGAAGCTGGCGCGCGGGTACCTGAACCGGCCGGGGCTCACGGCGGGCGCGTTCGTCGCGGACCCGTTCGGGCCGCCCGGCGAGCGGATGTACCGGACCGGGGACCTGGTGCGGTGGCGGCCGGACGGGAACCTGGTGTTCCTGGGCCGGGTCGACCACCAGGTGAAGGTGCGCGGCTTCCGGATCGAGCTGGCCGAGGTGGAGACCGCGCTGACGCGGCAGGACGGGGTGCGGGCCTGCGCGGTGGTCGCGCGGGCGAACCGGTTGATCGGGTACGTGATCCCGGTCGACGGCGTGGAGCTGGACGTGGCGGCGGTGCGGGCCGCGCTGGCGCGGGAGCTGCCGGAGCACGTGGTGCCGTCGGCGCTGGTGGTGCTGGACGCGCTGCCGCTCACGCCCGGCGGGAAGCTGGACCGGGCCGCGCTGCCGGAACCGGCGCGGGTCGCGGCCCCGGCGCGGGAACCGGTGACGCGTGAGGAGTCCGCGCTGCTGGCGGTGGTGCGGGAGGTGCTGGGCGCCGGGGTCGGGCTGGACGACGAGTTCCTGTCGGTCGGCGGGGACAGCATCGTGACGCTGCAGGTGGTGTCGCGGGCGCGGCGGGCCGGGCTGGTGCTGTCGGCTCGGGACGTGTTCGACGGCGGCACGATCGCCGGGATCGCGGCGCGCTGCGGGCGGGAGGCCGTTGTGGCGGCGGAGAAGCCGGTCGTCGGGGACGTGCCGCTGCTGCCGGTGGCGCGGGAGCTGCTGGCGCGCGCCGGGGAGCGGGCGGCCGGGTTCTGCCAGTGGACGCAGGTGTGCGTCCCGGCTGGCGCGGGCGCGGCGCGGTGGGAGCGGGTGCTGGACGCGGTGCTGGCGCGGCACGACGTGCTGCGGGCCCGGTTGGTCGGGCAGGTGCTGCGGATCGCGCCGGTGGGCGGGGTGCGCGGGGCCGACGTGCTCGTGGCCGTGTCGGACGACGACCCGGATTCCGCCGTGGCGCGGGAACTCGCGCGGGTGCGGGCGGAGCTGGACCCGGAGCGCGGGCCGCTGCTGCGCGCGGTGTGGGTGGACGCCGGGCCGGAGCGGCTGGGCCGGTTGCTGCTGGTGGCGCACCACCTCGTCGTGGACGGGGTGTCGTGGCGGGTGCTGCTGGACGACGTCGCGCAGGCGTTCGACGGCGGGGAGCTGGTGCGGCGGGGGCGGTCCTACGCCGGGTGGGCCCGCGAGGTCGTCGGTTCGGCTCGGGACGCGGAGCTGCCGCACTGGCGCGCGGTGCTGGCCGACCCGCCCGCGCCGCTGTTCCCCGAGGCGCTCGATCCGGTGCGGGACACCGCGTCCACGGCCGTGCACCACGTGGTGGAGGTGGGGCCCGAGGTGACGCGGGCGGTGCTGACGGCGCTGCCCGCCGCCTACCGGACCACGCCGGACGCCGTGCTGCTGACGGCGCTGGCCGACGCGGTGGCGGCCTGGCGGGGTGGGGCGCGGGACGTGCTGGTGGCGCTGGAGGGCCACGGTCGGCCGCGCGAGGCCGATCTGGCGCAGGCGGTCGGCTGGTTCACCGCCGTGCACCCGGCGCGGGTGACCTGGCCGGACGACGACCCGGTGCGCGCGGTGAAGGCGGTCAAGGAGCACCTGGGCGCGCGCGGTGACGGGCTCGGGCACGGGCTGCTGCGGCTGGCCGGGGAGCTGCCCGGCGCGGTGGAGCCGGAGGTGGCGTTCAACTACCTCGGCCGGTTCGCGCCACAGTCCATTGTGGAGGGTGCGTGGCAGGTGCCGCCGGGCGCGGAGCCGCTGGGGTCCGGTGGCGGGGACGACATGCCGCTGCCGCAGGCGCTGGTGGTCAACGCGATGGTGCGGCACGAGGTGCTGGCGCTGCGGCTGACCTGGCCGTCCGGATTGCCGGGCGGGGAGCGGGTGGCCGAGCTGGGCGCGCTGCTGGTGGCGGCGCTGGGGCGGCTCGCGGACCCGGATGTGCTGGAGCGGGCCGGGTTGACCCCGTCCGACCTGCCGCTGGCCCCGCTGGACCAGGCGGACGTGGACGCGCTGGAGGACGCGCTGCCGGTGGCCGACGTGCTGCCGCTGACGCCGCTGCAGGAGGTGGTGCTGCGCTGGTCGCGGGCCGAGGTGGCGCGCGGGGCGCACGACCCGTACACGGTGCAGGCGGCGTTCACGATCGCCGGTGGGCTGGACGTGGAGGCGTTGCGGGAGGCCGGGGTCCGGTTGCTCCGGCGGCACCCGAACCTGGGCGCGGTGTTCCCGCTCGACCTGCCGGTGCAGGTGCTGCCCGCCGATCCGCGGCCCGGTTTCCGCGTGGTCGACGGGTCGGTGGACCGGGTGCTCGCCGACGACCTGGCGGAGCCGTTCGACCTCGCGGTCGGGCCACCGCTGCGGTTGACCGTCGTGCCGGTCGACGGGGGCGCGGTGCTGGTGCTCACCAGCCACCACGTGCTGTCGGACGGCTGGTCGGCGCCGCGCGTCCTCGGAGAGCTGTTCGCCCTGTACGCCGGGCGCGAGCTGCCCGAGCCCGTGCCGTTCGCCCGGTACCTGCGGTGGTTGGCCGACAACCCCGCGGACGAGGCGCGGTGGCGGCGGGAGCTGGCCGGGTTGGGCGAGGGCGACTACCTGGTCGGCTCGCGGCCCCGGCTGGTCGGCGCGGCCGAGGCGGTGCTGCTGGACGTGCCGCCGGACGCCGTCGCCGCGCTGGGGAGGGCGGCGGCCCGGCACGGGGTGACGCCGGGAACCCTGGTGCAGGGCGCGTGGTCGGCGGTGCTGGCCGCGGCGTCCGGGCGGTCAGAGGTGTGCTTCGGCACGATGGTCGCGAACCGGGCGGGCGAGGTCGACGGGGTCGAGGAGATCATCGGACTGCTGGTCGGCACGGCCCCGGTCCGGGTCGACCTGACCGGGCCGCTCGGCGAGGCGCTGGTGCGGGCGCAGCGGCGGCAGCAGGACCTCGTCGGGCAGCAGCACGTCGGCGTCGACGCGCTGGAGGCCCTGGTGGGGCACGGGTTGTTCGACACGCTGCTGGTGTTCGAGAACTACCCGTTCGACCCGGCGGCGCTGCGCGAGCCCGCGCCGGGGCTGGAGATCACCGGCAGCCGGTTCCGGGAGCGCACGCACCACCCGCTCACCGTGACCGTCGCGCCGGACGGGGACGGGTGGCGCGGGGTGCTCGTGCCGCAGGCCGGGGTGTTCGGGGAGGACGAGGTGCGCGGGATCGCGGGGCGGTTCGGGGCGGCGTTGCGCGGGATCGTGGACGCGCTGGACGGGGACGCGGCGGAGTTCGTGGCGCGGGTCGCCCTGGGCGGCGCGTCGTGACCGCCCCCGGTTCGCGCATCGACCGGCCGCTGCTGCGCACCGCGTTCGTGCTGGTGCTGGGCACGTTCATGGCCACCCTGGACGCGACGATCGTCGCGGTCGGCGTCGACCGGCTCTCCGAGGACTTCGGGGCCGGGGTCACCGAGGTGCAGTGGGTGACCACCGCCTACCTGCTGGCGGTGGTCGCCTCGGTGCCCGCGTCCGGGTGGCTGGCCGACCGGTTCGGCGGGCGGCGGGTGTGGCTGGGCGCGCTCGGGGTGTTCCTGCTCGGGTCGGCGCTGTGCGCGGTGGCCTGGTCGCTGCCGTCGCTGGTGGCGTTCCGGGTGGTGCAGGGCATCGGCGGCGGGCTGCTGCCGCCCACCGGTCAGGCGCTGCTGGCGCGCGTGGCCGGACCCGGCCGGATCGGGCGGTTGATCAGCGTCGTCGGCGTGGTGCCGCTGCTGTCCCCCGTGCTGGGGCCGCTGACGGGCGGGACGCTGCTGGCCGTCGCGGACTGGCCGTGGCTGTTCCTGGTGAACCTGCCGATCGGCGTGGTGGCGGCGGCGCTGGCGGTGCGGCACGTGCCGTCCGTTCCGCCGTCGGAGGCGCGCGCCCGGTTCGACCTGGTGGGCGCGCTGCTGCTCGCGCCCGGCCTGGCGGTGCTGGTGCTGGGCCTGACCGGGGACGGCGGTCCGCCGGTGTCGGCGGCCGGCATCGGGCTCGGGGTGCTGGCGCTGGTGGCGTTCACCTGGCACGGCCTGCGGGCGCGGGACGTGCCGCCGCTGGTGGACCCGAGGTTGTTCACCCGGCCGCCGTTCGGGGTCGCGGCGCTGGCGCTGCTGCTGCTGGGCGCGTCGGTGTTCGGCACGATGTTCCTGCTGCCGCTCTACCTGCAGGGCGGCGGCGGGCTCACCCCGTGGCGGACCGGGCTCCTCCTGGCCCCGCAGGGGATCGGCGCCGCCGCCGGGTCGGTGCTGGTGAGCCGGCTGGTGGACCGGACCGCGCCCAGGGTGCTGGTGCTGTGCGGCATCGGCCTGGTCGCGCTCGGCACGGTCCCGTTCACGCAGCTGCACCACGCGCCGCCGGACGCGCTGGTCGCGGGCGCGCTGCTGCTGCGCGGGGTCGGCGCGGCGCTGGTGAGCGCGCCGGTGCTGGCCACGGTGTACCGGAGCCTGCCGCCCGGCGGGCTGCCCAGGGCCGCGGGCGCGCTGAACCTGCTCAACACCGTCGGCGGCTCGCTCGGCACCGCGCTGCTCGCGGTGCTGCTCGGCGGGCGGCTGGCGGCGCGCGGCCCCGACGTGGCCGCCGCCTACGCCGACACCTTCTGGTGGGTGCTCGCGCTGGTGCTCGTCGCGGCGGCCGGGGCGACCCGGCTGCCCGCCTCCCCTCCCGTCTCCCCGAAGGACCCCAAGGATGACTGAGACCCTGACCGACGAGACCCTGACCGACCTGACGACCGCGCTGGCCGCGCTGGAGCCGAACCCGCCCGCGCCCTCGGACCTGATCGCCGCCCTGCCCGCGCCGGACCCGGTCCCCGGCCACCGGGCGGCGATCGCGGACGTGCTGGCGGGCCGCGACCCCCGGCTGCTGGCGGTGGTGGGGCCGTGCTCGGTGCACGACACCGGGGCGGCGCTGGAGTACGCGGAGCTGCTGGCCGGGACGGCCGCGCGGGTGGCGGACGACGTGCTGGTGGTGCTGCGCGGGTACCTGGAGAAACCGCGCACCGTGTCCGGCTGGACCGGGCTGCTGCCCGATCCGGGCATGGACGGCGGCGGGGACGTGGCGCGCGGGGTGCGGGTCGGGCGGGAGTTCCTGGTCGCGGCGGCGCGGGTGCTGCCGGTGGCGTACGAGTTCGTCGACCCGATGCTCGCGCCGTACGTGGCGGACGTGGTGTCGTGGGGCGCGGTCGGGGCGCGCACGGTCGCCAGCCAGCCGCACCGGCACCTGGCGTCGGCGCTGGGGATGCCGGTGGGGATGAAGAACTGCGTGTCCGGGGCGCTGGACACGGCGGTGGCGGCGGTGCGGGCGGCCGGGTTGTCGCACGTGTTCCCCGGCGTCGGCGTGGACGGTCGGCTGTCGGTGCTGCGCGGGAGCGGGAACCCGGACGCGCACCTGGTGCTGCGCGGCGGGATCTCGCCGAACTACGACGCGACGTCGGTGGCCACCGCGCTGGAGGCGCTGCGGGTGGCGAGGCTGCCGGAGCGGGTGGTGGTGGACGCCTCGCACGGCAACAGCGGCAAGGACCACAACCGGCAGCCCGCGGTGGTGGCGGACCTGGCGGGTCAGGTCGCGGGCGGGAACCGGGCGCTGGTGGGGGTGATGCTGGAGTCGTACCTGGCGGACGGGGCCCAGGCGCTCGCGCCCGGCCGCGCGGTGCGGCGGGATCTGAGCGTGACGGACGCGTGCCTGTCGTGGCCCAGGACGGCGGCGCTGCTGGAGGAGCTGGCGGTGGCGGCCCGGCGGCGGCGGCGGTGAGCTGACCGGGGGCCGCGCGGTCCCGTTCGAGCCTTCGGGCGGCCCTGGAACCGAGGCCACCCGTGCGACCACGTCCGGTCGCGCGGGTGGCCTTCGTGCTGTTCGCGGCCGGTTTCCGGATCTGGTCGGATGCGCGCGACCACGCGGGGAGCACTCCGGGGAGAAGGGAAAGTCACCGCATCTCACTCACGGGAACGCGCACCTTCCCGAACCCTCCCCGGCGGCAATCCGTCCACAGCGTGGAGAAACCAAAAACCCCGATGCGCCTGCCACCCCACCCCGAACTCCCCGGTCTTCGGATTGGCGAAACACCGCACCCCGAACCCCACCGCCCATACCCGCACCCCCGCCGACCTGCGCACGAGCGCGCCGGAACAGCGCTCCGGCGCAGCTCGAAGCCGCTCCGGGGCACGCGCCGGGCGAAAAGCGTAAATGTCCGCGAAACCACGACGTCGCCATCCCGCAACCCGCGCACTATTCACCACGGCGAATGGCTTATCTGGACATGCCCTCTTGGTCGCAGTTAAGGTCGGGTCGAATACCGCTATTCGATTGTCGAGCAAGCCGGGTGGGGTCGGCCCCGCCGGTTCGCCCGCTCCGCCGCCGGGGGACGGCCGCGGCGCCACCGGTGGCGACGTCCCGGAGGAGGAGTGGAGTGATCGAGCGGGACCACGAGCTGGGGCTGCTGCGCGCGCTGCTCGCGGACGCGGTCGACGGGCGCGGCGGCGCCGCCGTGGTGACCGGGCCGGTGGCCACCGGGAAGACCGAGCTGCTGACCGCGTTCGCCGGGCACGCCGTCGAGGCGGGCGCGGTCGTGCTCGGCTCGGTGTCCTCGCGCGGCGAGCGCGGCATCCCGTTCGCCGCGCTCGGGCAGGCGCTCCAGCGGCCCTCGGCCATGTCGTCCCGGTTCCCCGAGGTCCTGCGGCTGCTGGACGAGGCGGGGTGGCCCGCGGGGGCGCGGGCGGCGCGGGAGCCGCTGCCGCAGGTGGGGCCGCTGATCTCGCGGACGCTGTGGCGCGCGGTGCTGGAGGTCACCGCCGGGCGCCCGCTCGTGCTGATCGCCGACGACGCCGACCTCGCCGACGAGCACTCGCTGCGCTGCCTGTCGTTCGTGGCCCGCCGGGCGCGCGGGGCGCGGGTGGCCGTGGTGCTGGCCGCGCAGACCGGGACCCGGCGCGCCAACCCGTTCCTGCTCGGCGAGGTGCACCGGCAGCCGCTGTGGCGGCAGGTCCGGCTCGCGCCGCTGAGCGCGGGCGCGGTGGCGGAGGCGGTGGCGCGGCGGTTCGGGGCCGCGGCCGGGTCCGCCGCCGGGTGGCACGCGGTGAGCGGCGGGAACCCGTTGCTGCTCAAGGCGCTGCTGGAGGACGGGGTGGCGCGGGACGGGGGTGGGCCCGCGCCGGGCGAGGCGTTCGCGGAGGCGGTGGGGGCGGTGCTGCACCGGTGCGACCCGGAGCTCGCGGACGTGGCGGTGGCGTGCGCCGTGCTGGACCGGCCCGCGGAGCCCGAGCAGGTGGCCGACCTGCTGGGCGTGCCGCCGGAGTCGGTGCTGGTGCGCACCAGGGCGCTGGACTCGGCCGGGGTGACGGTGGGCGGGCGGTTGCCGCACGCCGCCGCGCGCGCGGCGGTGCTCGCCCCGCTCCCGGCCGGGGAGCGGGCCGCGCTGCGCCTGCGGGCGGCCCGGCGGCTGTACTACGGCGGCGCGGCGCCCGACGCGGTGGCGGACCTGCTGCTGGCGGGCGGGGACGCGCTGCCGGGGTGGAGCGCGTCGCTGCTGCTGGAGGCCGGGACCGCGGCGCTGCGGGACGACCGGGTCGAGCGGGCGGTCGCGTACCTGGAGCTGGGGGCGCGGGTGGCGACGGGCGCGCGGGAACGGGTCGCGGTGCTGAGCCTGCTGGTCTCGGCGCACCTGCGCGGCGGTGGGGCGGGGTGCGCGCGGCACGTGGACCGGCTGCTGGAGGCCGCGGCGGAGGGCGGGTTCCCCGGACCGCTGGCCCCGGTGGTGTGCCACCTGGTGCGGGCGGGCCGGTTGGACGACGCGGCCACGCTGCTCGGGCGGCTCGCGCCCCCCGGCGGGCGGGTGCCGCTGCGGTTGCGGGTGGAGCTGCCGTTCCTGCGGACCTGGCTGGCGTACCACGCGCCGGGGCTGCCCGCGCGCGGCCCGGAGCTGCTGGACGACGACGACGCGGAGTACCTGCTGCGCGAGGCCGGGATGTCGCCGCAGGCGCAGGCGGTGCGGGTGCTGGAGATCGCGCTGGCGGGCGGGGACCCGGAGGAGGCGGTCGAGCACGCCGAGCACGTGCTGCACGGGTGCGCGCTGACCGACCGGAACGCCGAGGTGCTGTTCAGCGTGCTGACCGCGCTGGTGGACCTGGACCGGTGGCGGGAGGCGCTGCCGTGGTGCGAGGCGCTGCTGGCCGAGGCGGGGGCGCGGGACGCGGGGGCGTGGACGGCGGTGCTGCTGGGGGTGCGGGCGGACATCGCGCTGCGGGCCTCGGAGTACGGGGCGGCGATCGAGCACGCGCGGCGGGCGCTGGCGGGGGTGCGCGCCGAGTCGTGGGGCGCGATGGCGGGACGGCCGCTGGCGACGCTGCTGCACGCGGGCACGGCGTCCGGGCGGTGCGGGGTGGAGCTGCCCCGGCGGCAGGTGCCGGAGGTGACGTTCCGGACCACGGCCGGGTTGCGGTACTGGCTGGCCAAGGGCTGGCAGGACCTGGCGGCGGGCCGGTTGCACGCGGCGGCCACCGCGTTCCGGGCGTGCGGGGAGCTGGCGGTGGCGTGGGGGGTGGACGCGGTGGGGTTGCTGCCGTGGCGGACCGGGGTGGCGCAGGTGCTGCTGCGGCGCGGGAAGACCGGGCAGGCGCGGGCGGTGCTGGAGGAGCAGCTCGCGCGGGCGCACCGGGGTGACGGGCGGGTGCGGGGGGTGACGCTGCGGCTGCTGGCGCAGACGGTGGGACCGGCGGAGCGGCCGGGGTTGCTGCGGGAGGCGGTGGAGGTGCTGGAGCGGTGCGGGGCGGTGGTGGAGCAGGCGCACGCGCTGGCGGACCTCGGGCAGGCGCTGCACCGGCTCGGGGACTTCGACCGGGGGCGGGTGGCGGTGCGGCGGGCGTGGTCGTTGGCGGAGCGGTTCGGGGTGGGGTTGCCGGGTGAGCGGCCGGGGCAGGGCGGGCGGGACGCGCGGGAGGGTGGGCGGGAGGGTGGGCGGGAGGGGTTGGTGGAGCGGCGGGCGGTGGAGGTCAGGCGGTTGAGCGAGGCGGAGCGGCGGGTGGCGGAGCTGGCGGCTCGGGGGGACAAGAACCAGGAGATCGCGCGGAAGCTGTTCATCACGGTGAGCACGGTGGAGCAGCACTTGACGCGGGTGTACCGGAAGCTGCGGGTGACCCGGCGGACGGATCTGCCGGGGGTGCTGGACCTGCTGGAGGTGGACGGCGCGTTGAGCGGGGTGGTGTCCGGGTGAGGCGCGGTCCGACCGCGGGGCCGTGGCTCGCGACCGGTGTGCGGGCCGCGCGGTGAGCGGGGTGGTCTAGCCGAGGTGGGCGAGCAGGGCCGTGGTGCGGGCTCGTTCGGCGGGGGTGCCGAAGGGCGCGGCCATGAACTCGGTGGCGCCCGCGTCCCGGAAGCGGGCGAGGGCTCGGGTCACGGCTTCCTCGTCGCCGACGAGGGCCACGTCCGCCGGTCCCGCCGCGCCCTCCCGGTCGAGGACGGCCCGGTACTCGGGGACCTGACCGGCGAGCCCGAACCGGTCGGCGACGCGGGCGCGGGCGTCGTCCGGGTGGTCGGTCACGCACACCGGCAGTCCGGCGACGACCTGGGGCGCGGTCCGGCCCGCTCGCGCGGCGGCGGTGACGAGCTGGGGGACGACGTGCTCGCCGAGGTTCCCGGGGCCGGCCATCCAGGTGATCGCGCCATCGGCGGCTTCCCCGGCGAGGCGGACCATGCGCGGTCCGAGGGCGGCGAGCAGCACGGGCGGGGCGGGCGTGGCGGGCACGGCGACGGCGCCCACCGCGGTGATCCACCGCCCCCGGTGCTCGACCTGCTCGCCGTCGAGGAGCGGGCGGAGCGCGGTGAGGTACTCGCGCATCCGGGCGACGGGCCGGTCGACGGGGAGCCCGAACGCGCCGGACACCATCATCCCGATGCCCGCGCCGATCCCGAGGGTGAACCGCCCTCCGGTGGCGGCCTGGGCGGTGAGCGCCTGGGCGGCCAGCACCAGGGGGTGGCGCTGGGGGACGGGGACGACGGCGGTGCCCAGCGCGATGCCCGGCGTGGCGGCGCCCGCGACCGCGATGGCGGTGACGGCGTCCCAGCCGGTGGCCTGGCTGATCCACGCGCGGGCGAGCCCGGCGTCGGCCGCTTCCCGCACCTGGCCGACGAGGTCGTCGAACGCGCTGCTGCCCCGGACGTCCCCCGCGGCCACGCTGATCTTCATCTTGCGCTCCCCCGCCCATTGAAACGGGGTGGGCACCCCGTTTTCGGTCGGTACGATACGGAGGACCCACCCCACTTGGCAAGGAGCCCACGATGCCACCACGTCTGCGCTCGGACGCGCGCCGCAACCGCGACCGGTTGCTGGAGGCGGCGAACGAGGTGATCGCCGAGTCGGGGCCGGACGCGTCGCTGGAGGAGATCGCCCGGCGGGCCGGGGTCGGGTCGGCGACCCTGCACCGGCACTTCGGTGGTCGGGCGGAGCTGCTGGAGGCGGTGCTGCGGGAGCGGGTGGAGGCGTTGTGCGCGCGGGCGGGGGTGCTGGCGGGCGAGTTGTCGTCGGGTGAGGCGCTGGTGGGGTGGTTGCGGGAGGTGGTCGCGCACGCGGCGATCTCGCGGGGCTTGGGCGCGGCGCTGACCGGGGGCGGTTACGAGCCGGTGTTCTCCCCGCACACGGCCGTTCGGGCGGCGGCGCTGGGGCTGCTGGCCCAGGCGCAGCTGGAGGGGGCGGTGGCGCGGGGCGTGAGCGTGGACGACGTGCTGCAGCTGGCGAACGGGGTGGCGCTGGCGGCGGAGTCGCAGGACGATCCGGCGGGGCGGGCGGAGGCGCTGATGGTGGTGGTGGCGAACGGTTTGCTGGTCCGGTGAACGCGCCGGGGAGGTGGGAGGCGACGGCGGACCTGGTGCGTCTTCTGGTGGCCGAGGCCCACCCGGACCTGGCCGTGCGCCTGCCGGTGCTGAACGACGAGTCGGCGGTGCTGCCGGCCACCGCTCACCTGTCCCGCGCGGCCGACGAGGTGGATTCCGTTGCCCTGCAAGACATCTGGTCAGACGCGGTAAACGCCCCGGAATGGGAAGCCCCTCCCGTCCGGCTGCACGGCGACCTCCCCCCGGCGAACGTGATCACCAACAACGGCGCCCTGACCGGCGTGGTCGACTTCGGCGAGATGCGCGCGGGAGACCCGGCGGTGGACCTGTCCGCAGCCTGGAAACCCCTGGCGGCCAACCCACCTGGGCCCCGCAGGCCACCGAACCCTGCGCCGCCCGCGAGGGCTGCCGGACAGCTGATTCCGCTCCCCCGGCAGCGCTTCCCGGCTACCGTGGTCCTCCCCCGACCCCGAGGTGCCCAGATGCCCGAGCCCACCCCCCTGCCCGCGTTACCCGCCAAGCCCCGCCGCCTCCCTCCCGAACCCACCAGGTTCGTCGGGCGTGACGCCGAGCTGGACCGCCTCGACATGGCCCTCCACGCCGCCCAGGCCGAGGGCGTCCCGCCGGTCCTGGCGCTCGCGGGCGCCGGAGGCGTGGGCAAGACGTGGCTCGCGGTGCGGTGGGCGCACCGGAACGCCGGGCGCTTCCCCGACGGGCAGCTGTTCGTCGACCTGCGCGGGTTCACGCCGGACGGGGCGCCGATGGAGACTTCCGTCGCGGTGCGCGGGTTCCTGGACGCGTTGGGGGTGGAGCCCTCGCGCATCCCGACCGACCTGCACGACCAGGCCGGGCTCTACCGGAGTCTGCTCGCGGACCGGCGGGTGCTCGTGGTGCTGGACAACGCGGCGTCCGCCGAGCAGGTCGCGCCGCTGCTGCCCGGTGGCCGCTCCAGCGCGGTCATCGTCACCAGCCGCAACGCCCTGCGCCCGCTGTTCGTCCAGCACGACGTGCACCACGAGCGCCTCCCGCCCCTGACCGCCGACGAGGCCGAGGCGCTGCTGACGGCCCGCCTTGGCGCGCAGCGGGTGGCGGAGGAGCGCGAGGCGGTGGCCGAGCTGGTGTCGTTGTGCCGGGGGTCGGCGCTCGCACTGGCGCTGGTGGCCAGCCGGGCCCGGTTGCGGCCCAGAGCGCCGCTGGCCGGGTTCGCCGCCGAGCTGCGCGAGTCCGGGCTGGCCGCGCTGGACGACGACGACCCCGCGGTCAGCCTGCCCGCCGTCCTGTCCTGGTCGTACGACGCGCTCCCCCCGGAGCGCCGCCGCCTGTTCGCGCTGATCGGCCTCTCCCCCGGCCCCGACCTGTCCCGCGAGGCCACCGCGAGCCTCGTCGACCTCCCGCCCTCCGCCGCCGCGCAGGCGTTGCGCGCGCTGGAGGAGGCGTCGCTGCTGGAGCAGGACGACCGGGGCCGCTACTCGATGCACGACCTGGTGCGGGTGCACGCGCTGGCCGTGGCCCACGAGGCGCTGGACGCGGACGAGCGGGAGGCCGCGCTGACCCGCCTGCTGGACCACTACGCCCGCACCGCCCACGCCTGCGACCGCCTCCTCGCCCCGCACCGCCAACCGCTCCCCCTCCCGCCACCGGCGCGCGGCGCGCTGGTGCGGCCACCGGCGGGCACGACCGAGGCGATGTCGTGGCTGGCCGAGGAGCACCCGAACCTCCTGGCCGCGCAGGAGAGCGCCGCGGGCGCGGGCGAGCACCACACGGCGTGGCTGCTGGCGTGGGGCGCGGACTCGTTCCACGGCCGCTGCGGCCACCTGCGCGACCGGGTCCTCACCTGGCAGCGCGCGGTCGAGTCGGCCGAGCACCTGGCCGAACCGATGCCGCTGATCCGCGCCAACCGCTTCCTCGGCCGCGCCCTCGCCCACCTCGGCAGGCACCGGGCCGCGGTGGTGCACCTGCACAAGGCCCTGGCGCTGGCCGAGGCCGGTGACGACCGCTCGGAGCGCGCCCACTCGCACCGGATGCTGGCGTGGGTGCGCTGCGAGGTCGGCGACGACGAGCGCGGCCTGGCGGACGCCCGGCTGGCCTGCGAGCTGTTCCGCGACCTGGACCAGCCGGTGTGGGAGGCGGCGGCGCTGACCTACCGGGGCCTGCTGACCGCGCGCCTGATCGACCGGGCGGCGGGCCGCGCGGACTGCGAGGCCGCGCTGGAGCTGTACCGGGCGCACCCGAACCCCGACGGCGAGGCCACGACCAGGCACTACCTGGCCGCGATCGAGCACGGCGACGGCAGGCACCGGGAGGCGGTGGGGCACTGCGCCGAGGCGCTGCGGTTGTACCGGGGGCTGCACAACACGAACATGACGGCGGACGTGCTGGAGCAGCTCGGCGAGGCGCACGCGGCGCTGGGCGCGGAGGACGCGGCGCGGGTGGCGTGGAAGGAGGCGCTGGTGCTGTACGAGGGGCAGGGGCGGGAGGACGCGGCGGGGCGGGTTCGGGGGGTGCTGGGGTGAGCGGCGGGATCGAGCTGACCACCGACGAGCTGCGCGCGGTCACGGCCTACGCGGTGGCCTGCGCCGAGCCCGCGCTCGCGCGGTTCGAGGCGCGGCGGCCCGGTGACGGCAGGCCGCGCGAGGCGGTGGTGGCGGCTCGGGCGTTCGCGGACGGCGGCAGGCGGACCAAGGCCATCCGGGACGGGGCGTGGGCGGCGCAGCGGGCGTACGGGGAGGCTCGGGACGCGCGGGACCCGGTGGCCGCCGAGGCGGCGCGGGCGGCCGTGGCGGCGGCGGGCGCGGCGTACCTGCACCCGCTGGCCAAGGCCACGCAGGTGCCGCACATCCTCGGCGCCGCCGCGCACGACGCCCTGTCCGCCGAGCTGGACTCGGGGGACGCCGCCGCGGTGCTGGAGCGGGCGGAGGCGATGGCGGGCGCGACCGTGGTCGCGGTGCTGCGGCGCTACCCGGACGCCCCCGCCGGGCGGGGGCGGGCCGGGGAGCTGACGCGCCTCCTGGACGCGGCGCTGCGGCGGCGCGCGGACGGCTAGCGGTTGGCCTTGCCGTCCAGGCGCAGCTCGTTGCTCGGGTCGCTGTGCGCGGTGCCGGTGCCGACGTGCTTGTCGTCGATCCGCGTGCCCTTCTTGATCACGTGCACGAGCGCCATCGCGTGCCCCCGCCCGAGTTCGTAGTCGTCCTTGAGCCACTGGACGATCTCGCCCGCCTTGGTGTCGGCGCCGTACCCGCGCTCGCGGGCCTCGGCGACCAGGTCCGCGGGGATCTTGCCGGTCTTGGTCTCGATCGCGTCCAGGTAGGCCTGGAAGGACATGGTGCGCTCCTGGGGTGGTGACGGGTGCGGTTCCGGAGCGCCACTCTAGGAGGTGGGGCGGGCGGGGGCTTCTCCAGAACTGATCGGTTCCGGGGAGGCCCCCGAGCCGCCTAACCGCGTGCCGCCCCGACCGCCGCCAGCGCCGCCGGGACGCCGTTCGACCACGGCGCGCCGTGTCCGGGGAGCACCCACTTCGCCTCGACGTCCGCCAGGCGCGCCAACGACTCCAGCGCCCGCTCCGGCTCGTCGGTGAACGGCGCGGGCCGGGGGCCGAGCTCGCCGGTCAGGACGTGGCGGGTGGTCAGCGCGTCGCCGACGAGCAGGGCGTCGGCGATCGGGACGTGCACGGCCAGGCTGCCGGGCGAGTGGCCGGGCAGGGCGATGACGCGGGGCGCTCCCGGCAGGTCCAGCACCTGGCCGTCGTGCACCTCGACCACCTCGGTGAGGTAGGTGGTGCGCAGGCCGCCCTTCCTGACGCCGTACCAGAGGAAGCCCAGCAGGGGGCCGAGCTTGGTGCCGCCCCACTCGGGCTTCGACTTCACCTCGCCCCTGGCCCGCGCGGCGTCGGCGGGGTGGACGTGGACCGGGACGCCGTGGTCGCGGCGCAGGCGCTCGGCGAAGCCGATGTGGTCGGTGTCGCCGTGGGTGAGGACCACGCCGCGCACGTCGGCCAGGCCGCGGCCGATCGACTCCAGTTCCGCCAGCAGGTCGCGCCAGTGGCCCGCCATGCCCGCGTCCACGACGGTGATCCCCTCGTCGGTGACGATCAGGTAGGCCGCCACGACGTCGTTCCCGATGCGGTGGAGGTGGGGGCCGAGTCTCATCGCTGTCGCTCCTGGGTCGCTAGACTGTGATGGCTAACTTACGTAGCCATCATGGCTAACGTCAATAGCCATCGTTCAGGGGAGGAGGGCGACCGTGCCGACGCCCGATCGCACGTCCGTCGCCGAGATCGTCCGGGCGGGGCGGGATCTGCTGGAGTCGCGCGGCGCCGCCGGGCTGATCATGCAGGCGGTCGCCGAGCGGGTCGGGGTGCGGGCACCGTCGCTCTACAAGCGCGTGCGCAACCGCGAGGAGCTCGTCGTCCTGATCACCGAGGCCACGGCGGACGACCTCGGGGCGCTGCTCGCCTCCGCCGCCGACGACCTCGCGGGCGCGGACGCGCTGGCCGCGATGGCGCGCGCGATCCGCGTGTTCGCGCACGAGCGGCCGGTCGGGTTCGCGCTGGTCTTCAGCTCCGGGGTCGCGATGGCGCAGCCGGTGCTGGCGCGGGTGGCGGCACCCGTGCTGCGGGCCTCGGCGGCGCTCGTGGGGCAGGAGCGGGCGCTGGACGCGGCGCGCACGTTCACCGCGTGGGCGCACGGGTTCCTGACCATGGAGCTGGGCGGCGGGTTCACCCTGGGCGGCGACGTCGACCGGGCCTACGAGTACGGCGTCACCGTGCTCACCGACGCGCTGCGCGGGCGGGGCGCGAGCCCGACCCCGGCGGACGGGTGAGGAACCGACCCCGGCGGACGGGTGAGGGCCCGACGAGCGGGTGAGGGCCCGACGGGCGGGTGAGCGCCCGACGAGCGGGGGCAGGCCCGACAGGCGGGTGAGCGCCCGACAGGCGGGTGAGCGCCCGACGGGCGGGGGCGGGCCCGCCCTAGCGCCCGACCCCCAGGTACCGCACGTGCGGTCGCCCGTCGACGCCGGTCGGGGTCACCTCGGCGCGGACCCCGTAGACCTCGCCGATCAGCTCCGCCGTCAGCACCTCCTCCGGCCGCCCGGTCGCCACCACCTTCCCGGCGCGCAGCACCACCAGCCGGTCGCAGTGCATGGCCGCCAGGTTCAGGTCGTGCAGCGCGATCACCGCCGTCACCGGCAGCGACACCACCAGCCCGAGCAGCTCCAGCTGGTGCTGGATGTCCAGGTGGTTGGTCGGCTCGTCGAGCAGCAGCTCCTCCGGCTCCTGCGCCAGCGCCCGCGCGATCTGCACCCGCTGCCGCTCCCCGCCCGACAGCGTGTGCCACGACTGCCCGGCGTGCCCGGTCAGCCCGGTCCGCTCCAGGGCCTGGGCGACCGCCGCCTCGTCCCGCGCCGTCGGCCCGGCCAGCAGCTTGCGGTGCGGCACGCGCCCGAGCCGCACGACCTCGGACACGGTCAGCTCGACCTGCGTCTCCGCCTGCTGCGCCACGACCGCGAGCCGCCGCGCCAGCTCGCGCCGGGAGCGGCCCAGCGGTTCGCCGTCCAGCGTCACGACGCCCGCCGTGGGCGCGAGCACCCCGCACAGCAGCCGCAGCAGCGTCGACTTCCCGGCGCCGTTCGGCCCGAGCAGCCCGGTCGTGCTGCCCGGCTCCAGATCCAGGGTCACCCCGTCGACGATGACCTTGCCCCCGGTGACCCTGCGCACCGAGCGGGCGGCCAGTCCCGCGCTCACGACACCCTCCCCGCGCGCGCCAGCACCACGATGAACGCGGGCACCCCGATCAGCGAGGTCAGCACCCCCACCGGCACCTCCTGCGGCTCCAGCACGGTCCGCGCCGCCGTGTCCACCCACACCAGGAACACCGCGCCGGTCAGCGCCGTCACCGGCAGCAGCCGGGTGTGCGCGGAGCCGATGATCGCGCGCGTCGCGTGCGGCAGCACCAGGCCGACGAACCCGACCGCGCCCGCCACGCTCACCAGCGCGGCGGTCAGCAGCGCGGTCACGCACAGCAGCACCACCCTGGTGCGCCCGACCCGGACCCCGAGCGCGGCGGCGGCGTCCTCGCCGAACGCGAACGCGTCCAGCGCCCGCCCGTGCCCGACGCACACCACCAGCGAGAACGCCAGCACCACCGCGCACACCGCGACGTCGGTCCACGAGGCCCCGGCCAGCGACCCGAGCAGCCAGAACAGCACGCCCTTGGTGGTCTCGGCGTCGGCGGCGGTGAGCACGATGAACGAGGTCAGCGCCGAGAACAGCTGCATCGCCGCGACCCCGCACAGCACGACCCGGTCCACCCGCCCGCCGAGCGCCTGGCTGAGCAGCAGCACCAGCGCGAACGAGCACACCGCGCCCACGAACGCCCCGGCGGACAGCGTCACCGCGCCACCGCCGATGCCGAGCACCACCACGACCACGGCCCCGGTCGACGCGCCCGAGGACACCCCGAGCACGAACGGGTCGGCCAGCGGGTTGCGCAGCAGCGACTGGAGCACCACGCCGCACACCGCGAGCCCGGCCCCGCAGACCGCGGCGAGCAGGGTCCTGGGCACGCGCAGGTGCCACACGATGCCGTCGCGCAGCGGCGACAGCGAGGAGCTGCCCCAGCCGAGGTGGGCGAGCACGGTCGTCCAGACGTCGGAGACGCCGATGCCCGCCGGTCCGAACGTGACCGCGAGCGCGACGGACACCAGCAGCAGCGCCAGCCCGCCGACGACCGCGAGCCACAGCGGCGCGCGGCGCGCGGTCACCCGCCGAGCCCGAAGCGGCGCAGGGCCTGGGCCACGGTCTCCACGGCGCCGACGGTGCGCATGGTCGGGTTCATGGCCTGGCCGGTGAGCAGGACGTACCGCTTCTCCTTGACGGCCGTCATCTGCGCCGTGACCGGGTTCGACTCCAGGAACGCGATCTTGGCGGCGCCGGTCTCGGCGGTCTGCGAGCGGCGGGTGAGGTCGCCGATGACGAGCACGTCCGGGTCGCGCTCGGCGACGGCCTCCCAGTTGATCTGGGGCCACTCCTCGCGGGTGTCCTGGAACGAGTTGCCCGCGCCGAGGGCCTTGACGACCACGCCGGGCGCGCCGCAGCAGCCGCCCATGTAGGGGGCCTCGGAGTTGGCGAACCAGAACATCAGGTCGACGCCCTCGGCCTTGAGGCCGTCGGTGGCGGCGCTCATGCGCTGCTGGAGCGAGGCGACCAGGTCGTCGCCGCGCTGCGCGACGCCGAAGACCTTCGCGAGGTCGCGGATCTCGCCGTAGACGTCGTCCATGGTCAGCGGGGTGGTGCGGACGCCGTCGCCGTCGCCGCTGTTGTCCTTGGCGCCGCAGTCGGTGGGCGAGAGGTAGGTGGGGACGCCGAGCTGCTCGAACTGGTCGCGGGTGGCGACGCCGCCGGTGCCGAGGACGGACTCGAAGGAGGCGGCGACGAAGTCGGGCTCGGCCTCCAGGACGCGCTCGAACGAGGGCGCGTTGTCGGCCAGGCGCGGGACCTTCTCGTTCGCGGCGGCGTACTCGGGCAGGACCGGGTCGGTCCAGGTGGCGGTGCCGACCATGCGGTCCTGGAGGCCGAGGGCGTACATGATCTCGGCGCTGCCCTGGTTGAGCGCGACGGCGCGCTTCGGGGGCTCGGCGACGGTGATCTTCCGGCCGCAGTTGTCCAGGGTGACGGCGGTGTCGGCGGCGGCGGGGGCGTCCTGCGCGGGGGCCGAGGAGCAGGCGGTGGCGGTCGCGGCGGCGAGCGCGACGAGCAGGGCGGTCGAGCGCAGGGGCTTGAGGCGCCGGGTGGTGGGGCGCGGGGGTGTGGCGGGGCGTGCTGGGCGCACAGCGGTTCCTCACGTCGAGGGCTCGGTCGCGGAGCCCGTCCGTACGGTGTCCCCCGCCTCGGGGGCGGGGAGCTAGTCGGGTACTCGGACTCGGCGCCCGGCTCTCCCGCCGGACCACCTCACCGCTGCGCGTCAGTCCCGGATTCGCACCGGGTTCCCCCGCCTGGTCCACTGCGGACCGGCTCTAGCCGGTGGAGAAGCTAACACAGACGGGTGAAGGTCTTGACGGTTGCAACAGTGCAGGCAGAGTGCGTGGAATGACCGCGCGTGACCTTCCTGACCAGGTATGAAGGGATCATGCCTGAGGAAGTGCCGGACACCGGGGAAGCGGCGAGACCCGAGCGATCGGGTGGTGAGGCGGACGCCACACCCCGGCAGGCAGGCGACGCCTCGAAGGGGCTCGCCGAACCGCCGGAGCCCCCGGCGTGGGCGGTCTGGGCGGCTCGGGTGATCGCGGTGGGGGTCGTGGTCCCGGCGCAGCTCGTCTGGGAGTGGCTGAAGCTGACCGCGCGGGCCGCCCGCGCCGTCGTGCTCCGCCCCCTGGCGGCGCTCGCCCGACTGGTCGGCCGCGGCTTCGGCCGGTCGGGGAGGTTCCTGCGCGAGCGCGCCCTGCGGCCCCTTCGCCGAGGGCTCGCGGCGGCGTTCCGGCACCTGGTCACCCGCCCGGCGCGCGCCCTGCTGCACCTGCTGGGCCGGGTGCGGGCCGCGCTGTTCCGGGGGTTGCACAGCGTGTTCACCCGGCTCGGCCAGGGCGCCCGGTCGTCGGGGCGGGGCCTGCGCCGCTGGGTGCTGCGCCCGCTGGGCAGGCGGGTGCTGCTGCCGCTGGCGCGCGGGGCGCTGACGGTCCTGGAGGTCGGTCTCGACGGGCTCGCGCACGGCGTCGAGTGGGTCTGCGGGCGGCTCTACCGCTTCGCCCTGCGGCCGATCGGCCACGGCGCCCGCTGGGGTTTCCGCAGGTCGGCGGTGGTGCTGCGGGTGGCCGGGCGGGGTGTGGCGCGGGTGCTGCGCGGGGTGCGGGACGTGCTGGCGGCCGGGGTGCGGGTGCTGGTGGCGCGACCGCTGGAGTGGGTGTGGGACGAGATCGTCGTGCGCCTGGCGCGGTGGGCCCGCGACGGGGTGCGGCTGCTGCTGCGGGGACTCGGGTGGGTGGCGCGCGGGATCGGGCGAGGGCTCGCCGAGGTGGCGCGGACCGCGTGGGCGGTCGTGCGCCGGGTGGTGGTGGCGCTGGCGCGGCTGGTGGTCGGGAGCCTGGTGTGGGCGCACCGGCGGGTCGGGGCGCCGCTCGGGCGCGGGCTGCGCGCGGTGGGGCGGGTGCTGGTGGTCGCGCCCGCGCGGTGGGCGTACCGGGAGGTGCTGACGCCGGTCGGGCACGCGCTGCGCGCGGTCGGGCGTGGGGTGCACGCGGTCGGGCGTGGGGTGCGGTCGGCCGGGCGTGGGGTGCGGTCGGTGTGGCGCTCGGTGGTGGTCGCGCCCGCGCGGTGGGTGCGGGAGTCGGTGATCGTCCCGGTGCGGCTGGCCGGGCGGCGGGTGCGCGTGCAGCTGCGCGCGGCTTTCGGGTGGAAGAAGGGGTGACGGGTGTACGGGTCGGAGCAGGGGTGGCGGGACGTCGACGGGTACAGCACGGTCTGGTTCGCGCGGGCGGTCGGCGCGGGCGGGTCGGTGACCACGCTGGAGGTGGACGAGCGGTGCGCCGAGGTGGCGCGGGCGAACTTCGTGGCGGCCGGGGTGGCCGACCGGGTGGAGCTGCTGCCGGGTCCGGCGGCGGAGAGCGCGCGGGAGGTGGGGGTGGAGCCGTTCGACGTGGTGTTCACCGACGCGGACAAGCCCGACGACCCGGTGTGCCTGGAGGCGGCGCTGCGGCTGTCGCGGCCGGGGACGGTGATCGTGGCGGACGACGTGGTGCGCGACGGGGCGGTGGTGGACGCGGGCAGCGCGGACGCTCGGGTCCAGGGGAGCCGGGCGCTGATCGAGGCGCTGGGGCGGGACGAGCGGGTGGTGGCGGCGACGGCGTCGCAGACCGTGGGAGTGAAGGGGTGGGACGGGTTCGCGCTGGCGGTGGTGCGGTAGGCGGGGGGTTCAGGCGCGTCCGCGACCGCGTCGCAGGCCGCTGACGCCGTAGCCGACCAGACCGAGTCCGAGCAGCGCGACGGCGACCGGCAGCAGGGCGCCCCACCTGAGGCCGGTCCAGGCCAGCGCGTCGAGGTCGGGGAGCAGGCCGCCCGCCTGGGCGTCCGGGGCGGTGGGCATCGGCACCACCATCGTGGACGCGGCGGAGCTGCTGGGGGCGAGCACCGGGCCGCCCGGCGCGGGGGCGGCGTCGGCCAGTCCGGCGTCGAGACCGGTCACCCGCGCGCCGGACGCGGCGCCGGTGTCGAGCACCGGGACCCGCGTCGAGCCGCTGACCAGGTCGAACGCGCCGGAGACGAGCAGCATCCCGGCCGGTGGGGTGACGACGAGGTCGTGCTCGCCCACCTCCAGGCCGTCGAACAGGTAGCCGCCGTCGGGGCCGGTGGTCGTGCCGCCGGTCGTGGTGCCGCCGGTCGTGGTGCCGCCGGTCGTGGTGCCGCGGGTGGTCGTGTCGCCGGTCCCGACGAGTTCGACGCGCACGCCCGGCAGGCCCGGCTCGTCGGGGTCGCGCACGCCGTCCCGGTCGGCGTCGACCCAGACCACGCCTGCGGCCGAACCGAGCAGGTCGCCGAAGTCGCGGGTCGCGCCGCGCCCGGCGGTCACCGTCAGGTTCACCTGGTTGGGAGTGCTGGAGCCGTAGCCCTCGGGCTGCTCCTCGACCAGCGTGTAGTCACCGGCCGGGACGCCCACGAACAGGTAACCCCCGCTCGGGTCGGTGACCGCCCGGCGCTCACTGCCGTCGACGCCGCTGAGCAGCACCCCGACACCGGGGGCGCGCGCCTCGTCCTGGTCGGGGACGCCGTCCGCGTCGTCGTCGTGGAACACCACCCCGCCCACGGCGTCGCCGCGCTCGCCGAACCCGTTGTAGCGGCTGGTGGCCCCGGCCCCGAGCACGATCCCGGCGAGGGTGTCCGGCGGAAGCGCCACCCCGCCGCCGGTGCCCGGCGTGTCGACGCCGTCGGCGTAGTCGGAGGGCTGCCGCTCGGTGACCGCGTACGCGCCGGAGGGCAGGTCGCGGAACAGGAAGTACCCGTCCGGGTTGGTGGTGGTCACGGCGTGCGCGGCGCCCGAGAGGACCAGGGAGGCCGAGGCGACGCCGGGTTCGGCGGGGTACTCGCGCTGGCCGTTGTTGTTGTCGTCCCGGTAGACGGCCCCGTCGACCACTCCCCCGACCTGGCCGAACGCGTACCCGGTGGCGCGGGCGCCGTCCACGAGGACGATGCCGTCGACGGCGCCGGGGGTGGAGGCGTCGCCGCCCGCGTCACCGGCGGCGGCGCGGGCGGGGCGGTAGCGGGTGGGGTCGGCTTCCAGGCGGTAGGTCCCGGCGGGGAGGCCGGTGAAGCGGAACGCGCCGGTGGGGTCGCTGGTGGTGGTGACGCGGGTGGCCGGGTCGGTGGCGGTGGCGGTGGCGGTGGCGGTGGCGGTGGCGGTGGCGGTGGCGGTGGCGACGAGCGTGACGGGGACGCCGCCCAGGCCCGGTTCGTCGGGGTCGCGGACGCCGTTGGTGGTCTGGGCGGGGTCGTGCGGGTCGTAGCGGTCGCTGTAGACGGTGCCGGAGAGCTCGGCGGTGGGGGCCGCGAGCGGGAACGCGGAGGCGGGGGCGGGCGTCGGGGTCGCGGCGAGCGCGGCGCAGGTGCAGGCGGTGAGGACGAGGGCTGCGAGGGCGGCGATCGGCGGGGTGCGGCGCGAGCGGCCGGTGCTGGCGCGCATGGGGTGTTGGGCTCTCCCTGCCGGTCAACGGGGTCAGCATGGACTATGGGCCATGCCGGGCGGGGTGACCAGGAAGTCCCCCGGATCGAGTGATCATCCGTTGGGGTGGGCGGCGCGGACGCGGCTCAGCTCGTCGGCGGTGACCGGGAGCACCGAGCCGTGCCTGCTGCCGGTGGGCAGCTCGGCGGCGGCGGAGGGCGTCCAGCGGCCGGAGGCGAGGTCGTCGGTCTCGAACGGGACGTAGCCGCGCCCGAGGAACTCGTCGACGAACATGTGCCAGCGCCCGGAGTTGTTGTCCTGGAACAGGGTCGCCCCCTCCCCCATCGCGATGTCGCCCCGGCCGAGGCAGTCGGCGACCTTGCCGTAGGGGCCGAAGAACGAGCGGCCACGCTCCTGGAACACGAACTTCCCGCACGGCGCCTGGGACTGCTCGCGCTCATCCTTGGTGAACCGGAAGAACTGGCCCCGGTCGGTGACGACGGTGGTGTCGATGACGGCGTGGCCGGGGTCGATCCAGACGCGCTGGGGGCTGAAGGTCCGGAAGTCGGTGGTGGTGGAGTAGAGGACGCGGTTGTAGCTGGGGCCGGTGTGCTGGGGGTCGGTGCGGGGGTAGAGGTTCGAGGCCCAGAAGACGACGTGGCGCCGGGTGGCGGGGTCGTAGAAGACCTCGGGGGCCCAGACGTTGCCGACCGTGTCGTCCCCGACCTCGGCGAGGCGGGGAGCCGACCAGGTGACCAGGTCGGGCGACTCCCAGATGACGATGTTGCGGCTGCCGTGGCGCTGGGCGTGGTCCCAGGAGGGGCCGTTGTGCATCTTGGCGTCGGTGGTGATGAGGAGGAAACCGCCGTCGCGCTTGCGCATGAGGAACGGGTCGCGGGCGCCGGTGGTGCCGGTGGTGGAGGTGAGGACGGGGGCGCCGTTGTTGAGGGTGTCGTAGCGGAGGGGGTCGTTTCCGCGGCTGGTGGCGAGGTAGACGCGCTCGCCGGTGGGGGTGCCCTCGCCGAGGAAGTAGGCGAAGAGGTAGCCGGCGTAGGTCTGGGCGGAGGGGGTGGTGGCGGCGGAGGGGGTGGTGAGGAGAGCGAGGGCGAGGGCGACGAGCGCGGCGAGGGCGGTCCTGCGGAACGCGGGGCGGTGGGTCATCGGCATCTCCGCGGGGCACGCGCCGGACGACCCCGTCGCCGCCCAGCCGGGTTCACGAGCGTCGGGGCGGGTGGGGGCGCGTGTCAACGTCGGGCGGGGGCGCTTCACCCTGGGTGGGCGGGGCCGTTCGGGCAGGTGGTGGTTCGTGGTGACGGGCCGGGACGGGTCAGCCGTCTGCGAGGCGGAGGGTGTTGTTCTCGGGGACGCACAGGGCGGTTTTGCGGGTGGTGGTGGCGAATTCCGCGGTGCAGGTCGCCATGTGGGCGTAGCCCTGCGCGGTGGGGTGGAAGGACTGCTGGGCTGCGCGCAGGACTGCGTCTTCCGGGGCTTGGGCCAGGTCGCGGAGGGCTTCCGGGGTGATGGTCAGTCTGCGTTGCCACTCGTTGGTCGGGTCGTCGCCCTGGCTGCACGCCTCGTGGCCCTCGGCTGCTCTTGAGAGGTCCAGGAAGCGGGTGTTGGTGCGTTCTGCCGCGCCGCGTAGGGCGTCTGAGAGTTGGGGGACGGCTTCCAGCCTGCCGTAGGCGGCGTCTTCTGGTTTCAGGGGGCAGCCCTGGGCGACGCTGCGGAAGCGGTCGATCTTCTCGGTCACCGGGGAGGCGTAGGAGAGCAGGATCAGGGTGTAGTCGGCCTCGGTGTAGCCGGCCTCGGTCATGGCGGTTCGGATGTCGCGCAGGGCGGTTTCGACTTTGGGGGTCATCGCGTTGAGGCGGGATGGCCAGGATTTGCGGAGGTCTTCGCGGCAGCCCTTGCCGAAGGGGTTGAGCCAGGCCAGGACGCAGGAGACCACGGTTTCGGCGAACTGGGGGGCGTCGTTGGCGCCTACCTGGACCAGGACCGTGGTCACGCGGTACCGCTTGGCCAGGGCGGTGAGTCTGCGGGCCTGGGAGCCCTCGGTGTTGTGGGTGGTGTCGGCCAGGGAGACGTTGGTCGAGTCCGCGCCCGAGCAGGCCAGGTTGAACGAGTGGGTGGCCAGGGCGGTGTGGTGGACCAGGGCGTGCGGGGAGCGGTGGCACCAGTTGCCGTTCGCGCCGTTGGTGTCGTGGGTGTAGTCGCCCGCGCCCTCGCCTGCCATGGCGCTGTCGCCCAGGGAGACCACCGCGGTTTCGCGGGGGTCCATCGGGTCGCGGGTCGTGGAGGTGGCGAGGAGGATGCTGGCTGAGAGCAGGAGCAGGAGCAGGGTGGCAGCTGCTGCGGTGGTGGTGGTCAGGGTGAGAGTTTTGCGTGGCAAGGCGCCCCCCTGGGTGTCCTGGTGGGGATGATTCCGGTTGGGGGCGAGGGGGCGAACCCCTGGGTTGAGGTGGGTGCACCCCTAGTGAGGGGCGTGACGTTTAGGGGTGACCCCTGAAGTGGACAGGGCCCCTTCGGGGGGACTCCGGACGGTGCTCGGGTCGCTACGCTTGGCGTGTTGACCCCCTCGGCGGACGGCGGAGCGCTGGTTCGGATGGACAGCCCCTGGAGTGAGCACCCGCGCCTGGCGTTGCGCGCCACGGCGCAGGGGCTGCTGCTCGTGGCCAGCGCGTTCGCGTCGCTGGTGGTGGTGATCCTGACGGTGCTGTCGGTCGCGTTCCTGGTGCTGGGCGTGGGTGTGCTGCTGGTGCCGGTGGCGGTGACCGCGCTGCGGTGGACGGCCAACCAGAGCAGGCGGCTGGCCAGTGCGGCCGGGGTGGAGATCGTGCGGCCCTACCTGCCTCGGCCCGAGCCGCCCGAGGGTGTGCTGGACGTGGTGCACCGGACGTACTGGTTGCTGCGGGACCCGGCCACGTGGCGGGACTTGGGGTGGGCGGTCGGGAACACGTTCCTGGGGTTCCTGGCCGGGTTGTTCCCGGTGACGACGCTCGCGTACGCGGTGCAGTGCACGGTGGTGACGGGATCGGCCTGGGCGTTCTTCGGGGACGCCGGGGAGTGGTTCCTGGGGATCTTCATGCCGTTCGGGGGCGTGCCGGGGATGGTGCTGTCCCTGGGCATCGGGGTCGTGTCGTTGGCGACGTGGCTGTTCGGGTCGCACTGGGTGGTGCGGGGGCACGCGCTGCTGACCAACGCGCTGCTGTCGCCGACGCGGCGCGCGCTGCTGGCGGATCGGGTGCAGGAGTTGTCGGACACGCGGACCGAGATCATCGACGTGCAGGCTGCGGAGCTGCGGCGGATCGAGCGGGATCTGCACGACGGGGCGCAGGCGCGGCTGGTGGCGATCGGGATGAAGCTGGGGGCGGCGGACCGGTACCTGGAGTCCGATGTGGACGCGGTGCGGACGTTGCTGCTGGAGGCGCGCGAGGCGTCGGTGAAGGCGTTGGAGGAGTTGCGGAACCTGGTTCGGGGCATCCACCCGCCGCTGCTCGCGGAGCGGGGGTTGGGGGCGGCGATCGAGGCTCTGGCGTTGGAGAGCCCGTTGGACGTGGAGCTGGCGGTGGACTTGCCGAGGCGGTTGTACGCGCCGTTGGAGTCGGCGGCGTACTTCGCGGTGTCGGAGCTGCTGACGAACGCGGCGAAGCACTCGAACGCCCGGCACGTGGGGATCGTGGCCCGGTTGACCGAGGAGAAGCTGATCATCTCGGTGAGCGACGACGGGCGTGGTGGGGCGAGTGTGAACGGGGGGACTGGGCTGCGGGGGATCGCGCGTCGGTGCGCGTCGTTCGACGGTAGCCTTGATGTTCGGAGTCCGGTCGGGGGACCAACTGTCGCGATCTTGGAGCTGCCGTGCGCGTCGTCCTCGCCGAGGACCTCTATCTACTGAGGCAAGGTCTGGTCCAACTGCTGGAGTCCCACGGGTTCGAGGTGGTGGCCGCGGTGGACAACGGGCCGGAGTTGTTGGCGGTGCTGGTGAAGGAGCGGCCCGATGTGGCCGTGGTGGACGTTCGGTTGCCGCCCACGTTCACCGATGAGGGGATCCAGGCCGCGCTGGAGGCTCGGAGGCAGGTTCCAGGGCTTCCGGTTCTGGTGCTGTCGCAGCACGTTGAGAGCTTGTACGCGCGGGAGTTGTTGGCGGACGGGGCTGGGGGGATCGGGTACCTGTTGAAGGACCGGGTGTTCAACAGCGACCAGTTCGTGGACGCGGTTCGGCGGGTTGCGGCGGGTGGGACGTCGATGGATCCGCAGGTGATCTCGCGGTTGTTGGCCGGGAACGCTCGGCGTGGGCCCATGGCGATGTTGACGCAGCGGGAGCGGGAAGTGCTGGCGTTGATGGCCGAGGGGTTTTCGAACGCGGCCGTCGGGCAGCAGTTGGTGATCAGCCAGGGGGCTGTCGCCAAGCACACGACCAGTATTTTCACGAAGTTGGGGTTGAACCAGTCCGATGATCACAATCGGCGGGTTCGGGCGGTTTTGGCTTATTTGAACGATAAGAACCCCAACCCGGCCGGGGAGCAGCCCCGACGGTAGGGGGTGGGTGGGGTCTGGATCAAGGGCGAAGAGCTGAAGGGCAAGAGCTGAAGATCAAGGGCGAAGAGCTGAAGATCAAGAGCTACAAGCACGCCTCGCCGGCGGGGCAGACCTCCAAAAAAGAGGGGACACGGGCTCTGCCGGCCGGTGGCCGTTGGGGTGGTGGTGCGGTTTACCCCTGCGGTGGGCGGGGTCCCTCTTCTCCGTGTGGCCTCCTTTCAGGCAAGCACAGGCGTCAAGACGCCGTTGGGCACCCCGGTCTTCCGGGCGGTGCGGCGGCGTCTTGACACCTGCGCTCGGGCTTCGCCAGGCCAAACGGAGAAGAGGGACGCGGGTGGCTGAGCTGCGGGCTCGCTGCGCTCGCCCCGCAGCCCGCGAGTGCGGTTGGCTTGGAGTGCTCAGCGCACAAGGGATCGCCCTGGGCTCTTGGCCTGGGCGATCCCTTGTGGTTCCCCGTGCGGGTCCCTGAGGACCTTGGTTGGGTGGGACCCGGAGCCAGGGGGAGAGGCTCCGGGTCCCGTGGGGTGTGGAGAGTGGTCTTCTAGTCGGCGGCCTTCGCTGCTTCCGCCGGGGGGATGCGGAGGAGTTTCCTTGCGGGGAGCAGGGTTGCGCCCAGGGTTAGGGCGAAGGCGCCCACTGCCACGCCCAGGAAGATGAAGACCGAGCCTGAGGGGAACGGGCTTTCCAGGACCACGATGCTGAACGGCATCAGGGTGGCGATGGAGGCGACCGAGCCGAGGATGATGCCGATGGTGGCGATCACCGAGGCCTCGATGCCCAGCATCCACATGACCTGGCGTGGGGTTGAGCCGATCAGGCGCTGGACGCCCAGTTCGCGCTTGCGGGACGCCGTCGCGGTGACGAGGGTGTTCGCCACGGAGATCAGGGCGTAGCCGCTCACCAGGCCCACGAGGAGGTAGTTGACCCAGGTTTGGGTCTTGCTGCCCTCTGCCGGGGTGATGATGGTGTCGCGGTCGCCCACTACGGCGCCTGGGATGTTCGCGACCTTCTCGGCCACAGCGGTTGCCAGGGCGTCGGTGCCGGTGCCTTCCTTGCCCGCCACCAGGATCTGGCGGACCATGCCCGTGGTGCTGTGCTTCGCGGCCAGGGTTGCCGGGACGACGATGCTCTCGTAGCCGCTCTTCGCCTCGTAGAGGGCGACGATGGTGACCTCGGCGGGGGTGCGGTCGCCCATGCGGAGGGTGACCTTGTCGCCGATGCCCACGTTCATGTCCGCCGCCTGCTCCACGGGGAGGACCGCGGTGTCGCCGGTGAGCTTGGCGAGGTCGCCTTCCACCGGGGTGATCCCGGTGATCAGGGACGCGTTCTGGGCGTCCACGCCCTGGATGGGCCAGGGGCTCTCGACGTGGGAGCCGTCGTAGGGCTTGTCGATCCAACCGGCGCTGGTGGTGTAGTGGGAGGCTGCTTCCACGCCCTCGACCTGGCGGACCTGCTCCACGACGCTCGGGTCGAAGCCGCCGGTGGTGGAGGAGACGACCGCGTCGGCGCGGAGGTCTTCCGCGAACCACTTGACCGCCGCGGCCTCCTGGGTGGTGGAGGTGTAGAAGTTCGCCAGGGCGATGCCCACCGCGAGCATCACGGGGGTGACCGCGGCGGCCATGCGGATCGAGCGGAGCTTCATGTTGTTGTTCGCCAGGTAGCCCTCGATGCCGCTGAAGGCCCTGACCGGGATGGACAGGAGCTTGCCGAGGACCTTGGTGAGGCCGGGGCTGATCAGGGCGAGGGCGAGGGCCCAGGCCATGACCGCGGGGCCTGCGGTGGCGGAGGCGACCGGGCCCGTCATGACGGTGCCGGTGACGATGAAGAGGGCGATGCCCATCGCGAAGAAGATCACCGCGAAGAACACCCTGGGGAAGGTGACCCACTTGCGCTGCACGGCCGCTTCCGCGAGGGCCTCGGCCGGGTTGACCTTGGAGGCGCGGGAGCTGGTGATGCGGGCCGCCACCAGGGCGGTGAGCAGGGCGACGAGTGGGCCGATCAGGTAGGCGAGGAAGCCCTGGTGGTGCTCGACCACCGGGGAGATGACGCCTGCGTCGGAGACCAGGGAGAAGAGCAGGGGGCCGATCAGCCAGCCGGGGAGGCAGCCGAGGAGGGCGGCGATGACGGAGATGAAGAACGCCTCGCCGACGATCATGCGGCGGACCTGCTTGGGGGTGGCGCCGATGGCGCGCAGGGTCGCCACCTCGCGCTGGCGCTGCTGGATGGAGAGGCTGAGGGTTCCGCTGACCACGAACATGGCGATGAAGACCGCCATGCCGCCGAAGACGCCGGCGAGGGGGATCAACTGGGCCCGGCCGCCTACGGCTTCCGGGTGCTCCGCCACGCCTCGGTCGCCGTCGGCCAGGACGATGTACGGCTGGCCCGCGAGCTTGTCCTCCACGGTCTCCAGGACGGTGTCGACGTCGGCGCCGGGCTTGAGGAACAGGCCGTAGGCGCTGATGTCGCCGCCGCGCAGGCCGAGGGAGGGGATGGCCTCGGAGGAGAAGAAGAGCAGGGACTGGGGGTCGTTGCGGGCGGGCGAGGTGAGGCCGGAGACGGTGAAGGCGCTCGGCTTGCCCTTGGTGAGGACGTCGACCTCGTCGCCGACTTTGACGCCGGCGAGCTGGGCGGTGGCGCTGTCCAGGACGACGTCTCGGTTGCCGGTGGGCTCGGCGCCGTCGGTGATGCGGTACGGGCCCAGCTCGGCGGAAGCCCAGTCGTGGCCGAGGGACTGCGCGCCGACCTGGACGGGCTTGCCGTCGCGGACGACGGTGGCGGCGATGTTGGTCTCGCCGACGACGCGCTCGACGCCGTTGACGGACTCCAGCTCACCGGCCAGGTCCTCGGGCAGCCACTGGCGCTCGGCCAGCGCGACGGTCTTCATGTTCTTGAGGTCGTTCGGGTCCTCGTTCGGCACGAGGTAGGCCTGCCTGCCGCTGACCACGACGGGCGCGGCGGCGGTGCGCTCCGCCGGGACGGCGATGCGGATGGCGGTCTCCATCAGGCCCGCGCTGGCGATGACCAGGCCGGAGCCGAGCATGACCGCGATGAAGGTCGCGACGAACGCGCTCTTGCGGAAGCGCAGGGTGCGCAGGGCAAGACCCCACATCAGTACTCACCCCTGGGGCCGCGCTGGTTCGCGCTGGAGCTGAGGTCGAAGGAGCGGCGGGGCTGCTCGACGAGCGCGGTGAGGTGCGTCATCCGGTCGGCGACGGCCTCGGGGGTGGGGTTGTGGATGTCGCTGATGACCTGGCCGTCGATGAGGAACACGACGTTGTCGGCGTGCGAGGCGGCGACCGGGTCGTGGGTGACCATGATGATGGTCTGGCCGGTGACCATGACGGACTCGCGCAGCAGGTCCAGGACCTCCAGCGCGGTGCGGGTGTCGAGGGCGCCGGTGGGCTCGTCCGCGAACACGACGGGCGGCTCGGCCACCAGGGCGCGGGCGATCGCGACGCGCTGCTGCTGACCGCCGGACAGCTCGCTCGGCAGGTGGCCGCGGCGCTGG
The DNA here is from genome assembly GCF_000023245.1 of Actinosynnema mirum DSM 43827. Lineage (GTDB taxonomy): Bacteria > Actinomycetota > Actinomycetes > Mycobacteriales > Pseudonocardiaceae > Actinosynnema > Actinosynnema mirum. The sequence goes on along the minus strand of NC_013093.1, from coordinate 3,093,637 downwards.
TCGAGACCGACCCGGCGGATCACGTCGGCGACGCGGCCGTGGTCGATGCGGCGGCCGGCGAGCTTGAGCGGGAGCGTGATGTTCTGCTCCACGGTGAGCGCGGGCAGGAGGTTGAAGCTCTGGAAGATGAACCCGACGCGCTCGCGGCGCAGCTCGGTCAGGGCCACCTCGTTCTTGCCGGTGAGGTCGACGCCGTCCAGGATCACCGCGCCGGTGGTCGGGACGTCGAGACCGGCCGCGCACTGCAGCAGGGTGCTCTTGCCCGAGCCGGACGGGCCCATGACGGCGGTGAAGCTGCCGTAGCCGAACGAGATGTCGACCCCCCGCAGCGCCTCGACGGCGTTCTCGCCCTTGCCGTAGGTCTTGCGGACGGAGTCCAGGCGCACGGCCGCCCTGGCGCTCCCGCCGCCCTGTGGTTCCCTGCGCCTGTTGCCGAACATGGTCACTCTCCCAGCGCTCGTTTCTCTTCGATCCCGTTGTGGTGTTGTGGACAACGCTATTGGCGAGATCGTTTGCGTGCCATGGACTTAGCGGCCCGGTTGGGTGGGTCTAGGAGGGTGGGTCTAGGCCCACCCCTTCGGGTGAAATCGAGGGATGACACCGTCGGGTGAGCCTGTGGTTCGGGTGGTCGTGAGGGCGGACCACTTCACGCGCGGTGTGACGCGCCTGGTCTGGCCGCGCCCACCGCCGTCTCGGCGCCCCAGGCGGAGAGCGCTTCCAGCGGCAGGCCGGTGGGCAGGTCGGCGCGGCGGCGGACCTTCAGCTTGCGGTAGACCCTGGTCAGGTGCTGCTCGACGGTGCTGATGGTGATGTAGAGCTTGCGGCCGATCTCGCGGTTGGTGTGGCCCATGGCCGCCAGCGCGGCGACCCTGCGCTCGGCGGTGCTGAGGGTGGCGAGGTCGTCGGGTTCGGCCGCGGGAGCGGTCTCGGCGGTGGTCTCGGTCTCGGGGGTGGTGGGCGTGCCGTCCAGGACCAGTCCTGCGGGCAGGGCTGCGCGGCACAGGGCGCCCGCGCCGCAGGCCTCCGCGGTGCGGACGGCGCGCTTGGCGACGACCTCGGCGGCGCCGAACTCGCCCAGGGCGTGGTGGGTCGAGCCCAGGGCGGCCAGGGCGAGGGAGAGCTCCACCTGGTCGCCGCAGCCCTGCAGCAGGGCTACGGACTCGCGCAGCATGGGCAGTCTCTGCTTGAGCTCCGCCGAGCGGGACAGGGCGCGCAGCGAGGCGCCGCGCACCCTCGGCAGGTCGGCGGTGGGGCGGTCGAGCTGGGCGAGGACCAGCTCGGCGGCGCGGTCTCCCCGGCCCAGGGCGAACTGGGCGAGGACGACGTCCGAGCGCCACGGCAGCAGCGCGGGCAGGTCCAGGTCCCAGTGCACGGCCAGCTCGCCGCACTCCTCGAAGTCGGCGAGCGCGGCGTGCGGGCGACCGGCGGCCAGGTGGGCGTGGCCCCTGGCGCGCAGGTACACCGCCCAGTGCCAGGTGTCGCGCACGGTCACCGGGACGCTGCGCTTGAGCTGGGACTCGGCCTCGTCGTGCTTGCCCGCCGTGGAGGTGGCGAGCACGAGCGCGGCGAGCGGGGAGGCGATGGCCTGGCCCCAGTTGCGCGGGGACAGGGTGGCCAGGGCGAGGCGGGCCTGGCGCTCGGCGCCCGCCAGGTCGCCCTCCAGCAGGGCGATGTGGGCGCGGGCGTCGGCGAGGGTGGCCTTCCAGGTGGTGTTCTGGCCGGTGCCCAGCTCCTCGCGCAGCGCGTCGTGCCAGTGCTTCGCGCGGGCGAGGGCCCCGCACGCGGCGAGCGTCATGAGGGCGTGCACGACCAGTTCCGGGGCGCTGTCGGGCATCCACCGGTTGCGCAGGACCCACTCGGCGGCGGCCAGGAGGTCCTCCTGGTGGTCGCGGGCGAGCGCGGAGCGGCGGTCCCCGGTGGCGGGGCGGGCGGCGGCGGCCACGGTCGGGTGCTGCCAGCGGACCCAGTCGCGCAGCACGCGGTGCTCGGCCAGGACGGGGCTGCCGGGCCTGGCGGCGGCCTCCTCCATGCGGCGCAGGGTGGTCCCGGCCTCGGCGCGGCGGCCGTGCCAGAGCTGGTAGCGCAGCAGGGCGCCGGTGTCGCGCGGGTCGAGGTGGCCGCGCTCGGCGGCCTCGGCGAGCGCGGGCAGGTGCCTGGCGACCACGGACGGCGTTGTTCGCCACTGGACGGCGGCGAGCGCGGCGAGCAGGGCGGCCTGGCCCGGCTCGTCGTCGGCGGGGCAGGCGGCGCGGGCCAGCTTGAGGCAGTCGGCGGCGTGGTCGAGCCGCTGCTCGACCAGGGCGCTGTCGGCGGCGTCGCGGAGCACGGACACCGACCAGGGGGCGGTGGCCGCGCCCGCGGCGACCAGGTGGGTGGCGATGTCGCCGCTGGGCAGGCCCTCCACGTAGAGCAGCTCGGCGGCGCGCTGGTGCAGCTCGGTCAGCTCGTCGGCGCCGATGTCGCCGAGGACGGCGGCGCGCACGGCGGGGTGCCGGAAGCGGCCGTCGTCGAGCAGGCCCGAGCTGTTGAGGGAGGTGACGGCCTCGGTGGCGGCGGTGGTGAGCTCGGGGAAGCGGCAGAGCAGCTCGGGGGTGGCGTTCTCGCCGAGGACGGCGACGGCGCGCACGACCTCCAGCAGCTCGGGGTCCCAGCGGTGCAGGCAGGCCAGGACGGCCCTGCGGAACGCCTCGCCGATGACGACGGCGTCGTCGGCGGTGTGCTCGGCCCCGCCGAGGGAGGCCGCGCGGTGGTCCTGGAGCAGCGCCTTGACCAGCAGCGGGTTCCCGCCGCTGACGGCGTGCACGGTGAGGGCGGAGGCGGTGGCGGCGGTGGCCGGGTCCAGCTCCCTGGTGATGACCTGGGCGACGCCGCGCGGGGACAGCGGGGACAGGCGCATCCCGGTGAAGCGGGACATGCGGGTGAGCTCGGCGCGGAACAGGGCGTTGACGCGGCGCGAGTGGTCGGACTCGGTGAGCACGACGATCATTCGCGCGGTGTCGATCCGGCGCAGCAGGTACAGCAGCGCCTGGAGGCTGAGCAGGTCGGCGTGCTCGACGTCGTCCACGGTGATGGCGACGGGGCGGCGGCGGGCGATCTCCAGGAGTTGTTCGCACGCCTCGCGGATCGCCTGCGGGGAGTCCTGCGCGGACGGGCCGTCGGGCTGGTCGAGGTCGAGCCGCAGGGAGCGCTCGGACTGGCCGTCGGGCAGGCCCGCGGCGAGCTGGGCGAGCACGCCGCCGCGCAGGGTGCGCTCGGCGCGCGAGCAGGTGGCGCTCAGCAGCAGCGGGTCGTCGGGGGCGCGGTCGGCGAACGCCCGGAGCAGGGTGGTCTTGCCGCTGGCGCCGGGGCCGCTGATGTGCACGACCTGCCCCCGGCCGCGAGCGCTCTCGGCTAACAGCGCGAGGGCTCGATCCAGCAGGTGCTCGCTCTCAACGAGGCTCATGGTGGTCCCCCAAGATCAGCAGTCCGCACGTGCGACCGAGGCAACGCTGCGCAATCGAATCGCCACTCATTGCAACCAGATCGAGCTATACGACTGTACAATACGTTCGTATATACACCAGAGGAAAGTGATATGAAAAACCGTCACGTTGTCCGGCTTGGGCATTTACCGACGGGTAACTACTACTGCGTTCGTGCTAATTAGCGTCTCTTTCAGGCAAGATTTCGTCCTGGTGAAACGCGCTCGCAACGCAGTACGACCTGGGCGGACATCTTCTTGCGCTCGAACGAGCGAACGCCGCCACGGCAACCCGAAGTGACGGGAATGACGTGACGGCGTTCACAGTGCTCGGTCATAACTCGGTCATGCGCGTGGGATCAATCGGTCGCTTCCAGCTCCTCGTCCAGGATGTCGAACAGCTCGTCGGCGGTCACCGCGTCCAGCACGTCGGCCGCCTCGGCCACCGCCCCACCTGCGCCAGACCAGCGCGCCACCAGCGCGCGCAGCCTGCTCTCCACCCGGACGCGCTCCTCCTCGTCCGGCGCGGCGGTCTCCAAGGCGGTCTCCAACCGGGCGAGCTCGGCCTCCAAGGAGGGCGCGGACTCCTCCGCACCGCCCAGTTCGGACAGCAGCAGCTCGGCCACGGCGGCGGGCGTCGGGTGGTCGTAGACCAGCGTCGCGGACAACCGGACCCCAACCACTTCGGCCACCCGGTTGCGCAGCTCGACCGCGGCGAGCGAGTCGAAGCCCAGTTCCAGGAATCCCTTGCCCGCGTCGACCGCGTGCGCCCCGTCGTGCCCGAGGACGCCCGCCACCAGCCCGCGCACCAGCTCCACGAGGTGGTCGCGCCGCCTGGCCGGGGGCAGCGCGGCGACCTGCTCGGCCACCGACGGCCCCGAGGTGGGCGCGCCGGTCCCGGCGACCCGCCTGACCGCCCCGCGCACCAGCGCCCGGAACACCGGGGGCACCGCGCCGGACGCCTGCCGCACGGCCGCCAGGTCCAGCCTGGCCGCCACGAGGTCGGCCCGGTCCGAGGCCACCGCCGCGTCGAGCAGCGCCAGCCCCTCGGCGGGCCGCAGGCCCAGCACCCCGGAGGACGCCATGCGCCTGAGGTCCCGCTCCCCCAGCTCCCCGGTCATCGCGCTGCCCACCCCGGTCCACAGGCCCCACGCCACCGAGGTGGCGGGCAGGCCCAGGGAGCGGCGGTGCGCGGCGAGCGCGTCGAGGAAGCCGTTGGCCGCGGCGTAGGCGGACTGGCCCGCGCCGCCGACGACCGAGACCAGCGAGGAGAACAGCACGAACGCGGTCAGGTCGTGGCCCCGCGTCAGCTCGTGCAGGCGCCAGGCGGCCTCGGCCTTGGGCCGCCAGACCGCCGCCACCTGCTCGGGGGTGAGCCCGGACAGCAGCGCGTCGTCGACGACGCCCGCCGAGTGCACGACCGCCGAGAGCTCCCGGCCCTCCAGCAGGGCGGCGACGGCGTCGCGGTCGGCGACGTCGCACGCGGCGACCTCGACCGAGGCGCCGAGGCCGGTCAGCTCCGCGACCAGCTCGGCCGCGCCGGGCGCGTCCTGGCCGCGACGGCTGGTGAGCAGCAGCTCGGTGACGCCGCGCGCGGTGACCAGGTGCCGGGCGACGGTCGCGCCGACGCCGCTCAGGCCGCCGGTGACCAGCACCGGGCCCGTGCCGAAGTCGGGCGCCGTCGCGGGCAGCCCGGCCCGGACCAGCCTGGGCACGAACGCCCGGCCGCCGCGCACCGCGAGCTGCGGCTCCCCGGCGGTCAGGGCGGCGGGCAGGGCCAGGTCGGAGGCGGGGTCGCCGTCCACGTCGACCACGCCCACCAGGTCCGGGTGCTCGACCTGGGCGGAGCGCAGCAGCCCCCACAGGGCGGCGTGCGCCAGGCCCGGCGAGTCCTCGCCGTCCACCGACACCGCGCCGGTGGTGACGACCACGAGCCGCTTGCCCGCGAACCGCTCGTCCTCGGCCCAGCGCCGCAGCACCGGCAGCAGCCCCTCGACCGCCGCCCGTCCGGCCGCGGCCGGGTCGTCGCCGGTGGTGCGCAGGGGCACCAGGACCGAGTCCGGTCCCTGCGGGCCCGCCGCCGCCACCGCGTCCAGGTCCGGGTAGGCGACCTCGGCCGGGAAGCGGCCCGGCGCGCCGAGCACGGCGAGCCTGGCCGGGGTGTCGGCCGCGCCGAGCACCGGGGTCCAGTCGAGCCGGAACAGCGCGTCGCCGACCGAGGGGCCCTCGGCGGCGGGCAGCGGGCGCACCGCCAGCGAGCCCACCTCGGCGACCGGCGCGCCGTCCGGGTCGGCCAGTGCGACCGAGTAGGCGGTGGGGCCGGTGCGGGTCAGGCGGACCCGCAGCGCGGACGCCCCGGTGGCCCGCAGCACCACGTCCTTCCAGGCGAACGGCACGGTCAGCTCGCCGGGCCCGTCCTCCAGCAGCTCGGCGGTGTGCAGGGTGGCGTCCAGCAGGGCCGGGTGCAGGCCGTAGCCGGAGGCGTCGACCTCCTCGGGCAGGGCGACCTCGGCGAACACCTCCTCGCCGCGCCGCCAGGCCGCGCGCAGGCCCTGGAACGCCGGGCCGTAGCCGTAGCCGCGCGCGGCCAGCTCCGCGTAGTGCCCGGTGAGGTCCAGCTCGGTGGCGTCCGGGGGCGCCCACCGGCCGGGCTCGCCGGTCAGGTCGGCGTCGGTGGTGGCGATCGTGGTGTCCGGGACGAGCGAGCCGGTGGCGTGCCTGGTCCACTGCGCGCCCTCGGCGTCGGGCCGGGAGTGCGCGGTGACCGTGCGGCGGCCGGACTCGTCCGGGCCGCCCACGGCGACCTGGAGCACGACGCCGCCGCGCTCGGGGAGCACGAGCGGGGACTGGAGGGTCAGCTCCTCGACCCGGCCGCAGCCGACCTGGTCGCCCGCCTGGACGGCCAGCTCCACGAACGCCGTGCCGGGCAGCAGGACCTCGCCCGAGACGGTGTGGTCGGCCAGCCACGCGTGGGTGCGGGGGGAGAGCCTGCCGGTGAGCAGGACCCCGTCGCCCTCGGCGGTGGTGATCACCTCGCCCGCCAGCGGGTGGCCTGCGCCCGAGCCGACGCCGCCGACGGTGGCGTCGAGCCAGTAGCGGCGGCGCTGGAACGGGTAGGTGGGCAGGTCGACCGGTCGGGCTCCGGAGCCGGCGAACAGCGCGGCCCAGTCCGGGTTGGCGCCCCGGACGAACAGCGCGCCCACGGCGGCGGCGAGCGCGGTGGTCTCCGGGTGGTCGGCGCGCTGGGTGGCGGTCAGCAGCGCGGCGGCCTCGTCGAGCAGGCAGTCGCGGCCGAGCGCGGTGAGCACCGCGTCCGGGCCGACCTCCAGGAACGTGGTGGCGCCCCTGGACTCCAGCTCCCGCACGGCGTCGTGGAAGCGCACCGCGCCGCGCACGTGCCGCACCCAGTACTCGGGGTCGGTCAGCTCGCCCGGTTCGGCGAGGCGGCCGGTGAGGGTGGAGACGACGGGGGTGGTCGGCTCGGCGTAGGCGATGGTCGTGGCGACCTCGCGGAACGCGCCCAGCACCTCGTCGGTGTGCGGGGAGTGGAAGGCGTGGGACACCGCGAGCGCGCGGGTCTTGAGGCCCTCGGCCTTCCAGGTCGCCACGAGGTCGGCCAGCGCGTCGGCGTCGCCGGAGACGACGGTCGAGGCGGGGCCGTTCACGGCGGCGACGTCGACCCGGCCCGCAAGGCCCACGAGGTCGGCGCGGACGCGCTCCTCGGTGGCCAGGACCGAGACCATGCCGCCGTCGGGGCGCATGGACTGCATGAGCCTGCCGCGCGCGGCGACCAGCCTGGCCGCGTCGGCCAGGGAGAACACCCCGGCGACGTGGGCGGCGGCCAGCTCGCCGATCGAGTGGCCCGCGAGGAGGTCCGCGCGCACGCCCCAGGACTGGAGCAGGCGGTGGAGGGCGACCTCGAAGGCGAACAGGGCGGGCTGGCTGTAGCGGGTCTGCTGCACCAGGTCCGGGTCGTCGCCGTCCAGGACCTGCGCGAGCGGGGTGTCCAGCTCGGCGTCGAGCAGCGCGCACGCCTCGTCGAACGCCTCGGCGAACACCGGCCAGGCGGCGCGCAGCTCGCGCCCCATGCCCGCGCGCTGGGCGCCCTGACCGGTGAACAGCAGGGCGAGCGCCCCGGTGGAGCGGGCGCCGCGCACAACGCCCGGACCGGAACCGGTGGTGGCCAGGGCTTCCAGGGACTTGAGCACCTCGGCGGGGTCGCCGGGGACGATCGCCGCGCGGTGCTCCAGGGCCGCGCGGGTGGTGGCGGTGGCGTGGGCCAGGTCGGTCCGGTCGACGCCGTCGGCGAGCAGCGCGAGCAGGTTCTCCGCCTGGGCGCGCAGGGCGCCCTCGTCGGCGGCGGCCAGCACGATCGGGGCGGGCGTCGCCCTGGTGGGCGCGTCCTGGCCGGAAGGGGTCGATGCCGGTGCGGTCGGGGCCTGCTCGACGATGACGTGCGCGTTGGTGCCGCTGATGCCGAAGGAGGAGACGCCCGCGCGGCGCGGGTGGTCGGTCTCCGGCCACGGCCGGGACTCGGTCAGCAGCTCGACCGCGCCCCCGCTCCAGTCGACCCGGTCGGTGCGCTGGTCGGCGTGCAGCGTGCGGGGCAGCACGCCCGCCCGGATCGCCATGATCATCTTGATGACGCCCGCGACGCCCGCCGCCGCCTGGGTGTGGCCGATGTTGGACTTGATCGAGCCCAGCCACAGCGGCTCGGCGCGGTCCTGGCCGTAGGTGGCGATGACGGCCTGGGCCTCGATCGGGTCGCCGAGCACCGTGCCGGTGCCGTGCGCCTCGACGGCGTCCACCTCGGACGGTCGCAGGCCCGCGACGGACAGCGCGGACCGCATGACCCGCTGCTGCGACGGCCCGTTGGGGGCGGTGAGGCCGTTGGACGCGCCGTCCTGGTTGACCGCGCTGCCGCGCAGCACCGCCAGCACCTCGTGCCCGTTGGCCCGCGCGTCGGAGAGCCGCTCCAGGACCAGCATCCCGACGCCCTCGGACATCGCGGTGCCGTCCGCGTCGGCGGAGAACGACTTCGCCCGCCCGCCCGGCGCCAGGCCGCGCTGGAGGCTGAAGTCGACGAACGTGTCCGGCGTGGCCATGACGCTCACGCCGCCCGCCAGCGCCAGCGAGCACTCCCCCGCCCTGAGCGCCTGCGCGGCCAGGTGGAGGGAGACCAGCGAGGAGGAGCACGCGGTGTCGACCGAGACGGCCGGGCCTTCCAGGCCCAGCACGTAGGACACCCGGCCGGACGCGACGCTGCCCAGGCTGCCGTTGCCGACGTAGCCCGCCAGGTCCTCGGGCACCGACCGCAGGCGGGTCGCGTAGTCGTTGTACATCACGCCCGCGAACACGCCGGTGGCGCTGCCGCGCAGCGACACCGGGTCGATCCCGGCCCGCTCCAGGGCCTCCCACGCGGTCTCCAGCAGCAGGCGCTGCTGCGGGTCGGTGGCGAGGGCCTCGCGCGGGCTGATGCCGAAGAACCCGGCGTCGAAGTCGGCCGCGTCGTGCAGGAAGCCGCCCTCCAGGGAGCAGGACTTGCCGACCTTGCCGGGCTCCGGGTCGAACAGGGCGTCCAGGTCCCAGCCCCGGTCGGTCGGGAACGCGCTGATGGCGTCGACGCCGCCGTCGAGCAGCCGCCACAGGTCCTCGGGCGTGGTGACGTCGCCGGGGAAGCGGCAGCCGATGCCGACGACCGCGATCGGGTCGTCGTCCACCGCGCGGGTGGGCGCGACCGGCAGGTCGGCGGCGGGCTCGGCGTCGCCGACCAGCTCGGTCTCCAGCAGGGCCGCCAGCAGCTCCGGGTTCGGGTGGTCGAACACCAGGGTCGCGGGCAGCCTCAGGCCGGTGGCCGCGACCAGGCGGTTGCGCAGCTCGACCGCGGCGAGCGAGTCGAAGCCCAGGTCGCGGAACGCGCGGCGCGGGTCGACGGACGCCGCGCCGTCGTGGCCGAGGACGGCCGCGACGTGCGAGCGCACCAGGTCCAGCACCACGCGGGTCCGGTCGGCCGGGGGCAGCGCGCGGAGCCTGCGGGTCAGCGCGGAGCCGCCGTCCTCCTCGCCCGTGACGCCGGAGCGGCGGACCTGCTTGCGCACCAGGGACTTCAGCAGCGCGGGCAGCGCGTCGCGCTCGCGCAGCGCGGCCAGGTCGAGGCGCATCGGCACCAGCAGCGGCTCGGCCGAGGCGAGGCTCGCGTCGAACAGCGCGAGGCCCTCCTCGGTGCTCAGGCCGGTGACGCCGGAGCGGCCCATGCGGGCCAGGTCCACGTCGGACAGGTGGTCGGTCATGCCGCTGCGCTGGGACCAGAAGCCCCAGGCGAGCGAGACGCCCGGCAGCCCCGCGGCGCGGCGGGCCTGCGCGAGGCCGTCGACGTAGGTGTTGGCGGCGGCGTAGTTGCCCTGGGCGGCGCCGTCGTAGACGCCCGCCGCCGAGGAGAACAGCACGAACGCCCGCAGGTCGCCGGTCAGCTCGTGCAGGTGCCGCGCGCCCTCGGCCTTGGGGTTCCAGGCGGCGTCGAGCCGCTCGGGGGTCAGGCCGGTGACGAGGCCGTCGTCGAGCACGGCGGCGGTGTGCACGACGGCGGTGAGGCCGTCGACGCCCGCCAGGAGTTCGGCGACCGAGTCGCGGTCGGCGACGTCGCAGGCGACGACGCGGGCGGTGGCGCCCAAGTCGGCCAGCTCCGCCACCAGCTCGGTCGCGCCGGGGGCGTCGGGGCCGCGGCGGCTGGTGAGCACCAGCTGCCGCACGCCCCGCTCCACCAGGTGCCTGGCCAGCACCGCGCCGAGGCCGCCGGTGCCGCCGGTGACCAGGACGGTGTCCTCGGCGGTCCAGGCGAACGCGGGGCCCTCGGGGGTGGCGCGGACCAGGCGCGGGGCGAGCAGGTCGTCGCCGCGCACCGCGACCTCCGGCTCACCGGAGCCCAGCGCGGCGAGCAGCCCGTCCCAGTGCACCGGCCAGCCGTCGGTGTCCACCAGCGCGAACCGGTCGGGGTTCTCGGCGGCGGCGGCCCGGATCAGGCCGTGCACGGCGGTGACGGCCGGGTCGACCGGCACGTCGCCGACCGCCGCGCCGCCCCTGGTGAGCACCACGAGCCTCGACGAGGCGAACCGGTCGTCGGCCAGCCACTCCTGCGCGGTGGCCAGGGCCAGGTCGACAGCGGAGCGGGAGGTGTCGGCCGAGCCGATCGGCAGCACGACCCACTCCGGGACGTCCGCGCCGATCGAGGCCAGGTCGGGGACCTTGGGCACGTACTTGCCGAGCGCGTCGCCGAGCACGAGCAGCTTGCCGGTGGTCGGCGCGGCCTCGACCTTGGTCCAGTCGATTCGGAACAGCGCGTCCGGCACACCGGCCGAGGGCACGACGACCTCGCGGGAGAGCAGGTCGGCGACCTGGGCGACGGGGGCGCCCGCCTGGTCGGCGACCCGGATGGCCAGGCCGTCGCCGCCGGTCGGGGTGAGCCGCACCCGCAGGGCGCGGGCGCCCTCGGCGAACAGCGACACACCCGTCCAGGAGAACGGCAGCTGCGGCGACTTGTCCTCACCGGACTCCACGACCAGCACCGGGTGCAGTGCGGCGTCGAGCAGCGCGGGGTGCAGGCCGTAGCCCGCCGGGTCCACGTCCTCGGGCAGCTCGACCTCGGCGAACACCTCGTCGCCGAGGCGCCAGGCGGCGCGCAGCCCCTGGAACGCGGGGCCGTAGCCGTAGCCCTGGGCGTCGAGCGCCGGGTAGGCGCCCGCCAGGTCCACCGGCTGCGCGCCGGGCGGCGGCCAGGCCACCAGGTCGAAGTCCGGGGTGGTCTCGGAGCGGATCAGGCGGCCGGTGGCGTGCCGGGTCCACGGGGCCTCGGAGCCCTCGGCGCGGGAGTGCACGGTCAGCTCCCGGCCGCCGTCCCGGTCGGGGTCGCCGATGCGGAGCTGGACGTGCACGCCGCCGCGCTCGGGCAGCGCCAGCGGGGCCTCCAGGGTCAGCTCGTCCACGCGGTCGCAGCCGACCTGGTCGCCCGCCCGGATCGCGAGTTCCACGAACGCGGTGCCGGGCAGCAGGGTGGTGCCCGCGAAGGCGTGGTGCGCCAGCCACGGGTGGGTGTCGGCGGCGAGGCGGCCGGTGAGCAGGACCTCGTCCGCGCCCGCCACGGCGATGGTCGCGCCGAGCAGCGGGTGCGCGGTCGCGGCCAGGCCCGCCGAGGTGACGTCGCCGGTCGCCGAGGTGGCGTCGAGCCAGTAGCGGCGGTGCTGGAAGGCGTAGGTGGGCAGGGCGATCCGCCTCGGGGTCGCCCCGGCCGCCGTCGCGCGGTCCGCGAGCAGGCCGGTCCAGTCCACGTCGACGCCGCGCGTCCACGCCTGGGCCAGGGACAGCAGCACCCGGCGGGGGCCGCCGTCGTCGCGGCGCAGCGAGCCGATCGCGGCGACCTCGCGGCCGTCCTCCTCCGCGGTCTCCAGGACCGCCGAGGTCAGCACCGCGTGCGGGCTGCACTCGACGAACACGGCGTGCCCGCCGGCGAGCAGGGTGCGGGTGGCGCCGACGAAGTCGACCGTCTCGCGCAGGTTCGTGTACCAGTAGCCGGCGTCGAGCGTCGTGGTGTCGGTGAACTCGGCGGTGACGGTGGAGCAGAACGGGGTGGTGGAGGTGCGCGGGGACAGGTCCGCGAGCACGTCGAGCAGGCGCTCGCGGATCGACTCCACGTGCGCGGAGTGCGAGGCGTAGTCCACCGGGACCCGCTTGGCCCGCGCGCCCTCGGCGCGCAGCTCGGCCTGGAGCGCGTCCAGCCCGGCCGGGTCGCCGGAGACCACGACGGAGCGGGCGCCGTTGACCACCGCGATCGACAGGCCCTCGGCCAGCCGGGGGCGGACCTCGTCCACGGGCAGCTGCACGGACAGCATCCCGCCCTTGCCCGCCAGGTCCTCGGCGATGGCGAGGCTGCGCAGCGCCACGATCGCCGCACCGTCACGGGTGGACAGCGCGCCGGACGCGACGGCGGCGGCGATCTCGCCCTGCGAGTGGCCGACGACCGCGTCGGGGCGCACGCCGTTCGCGCGCCACAGCTCGGCCAGCGACACCATCATCGCCCACAGCACCGGCTGCACGACGTCGACCCGCTCCAGCGAGGGGGCGTCCTCGTCGCCGCGCGCCACCGCGATCAGGTCCCAGTCCACGAACTCGGACAGGGCCTGCGCGCACTCGGCCATGCGGGCGGCGAAGACCGGGGAGGCGTCGAGCAGCTCGGCGGCCATGCCGACCCACTGCGAGCCCTGGCCGGGGAAGACGAAGACGACCCTCGGGTCGGACAGGACCTCACCGTCCACGACGGACGCGGCGGCCTCGCCGGAGGCCAGCGCGGACAGGCCCGCGGTGAGCCGCTCCAGGTCCTCGCCGACCACGACGGCGCGCTGCTCCAGCGCGGCGCGGGTGGTGACCAGGGAGTGCGCGACGTCGAGCGGCGCGAGGTCGGGGTGGGCGGCCAGGTGGGCGGCGAGCAGCCCGGCCTGGGCGCGCACCGCGTCCGCGCCGCGACCGGAGACCGGCAGGGGCAGCAGCGCCCCGGTGGGCACGGCGGCGTCGGGCTCGATCGCCTCGGGCGCAACGGCTTCCGGCGCGGGGACGGCCCTGGTGGCGGGCTCGGGGGCCTGCTCCAGGACGATGTGCGCGTTGGTGCCGCTGATGCCGAACGAGGAGACGCCCGCGCGGCGCGGGCGGCCGGTCTCCGGCCACGGGCGCGCCTCGGTGAGCAGCTCGACCGCGCCCTCGGACCAGTCGACCTGGTCGGTGCGCTCGGAGACGTGCAGGGTGGCCGGGACCTGCCCCTCCCGCATCGCCATGACCATCTTGATGACGCCCGCGACGCCTGCCGCCGCCTGGGTGTGGCCGAAGTTGGACTTGATGGAGCCCAGCAGCAGCGGGATCTCCCGGTCCTGGCCGTAGGTGGCCAGCAGCGCCTGCGCCTCGATCGGGTCGCCGAGCGGGGTGCCGGTGCCGTGCGCCTCGACGGCGTCGACCTCGGTGTGCGACAGGCCCGCGTTGGCCAGCGCCGCGCGGATGACGCGCTGCTGCGACGGGCCGTTCGGCGCGGTGAGGCCGTTGGACGCGCCGTCCTGGTTGACCGCGCTGCCGCGCAGCACCGCGAGCACCTCGTGGCCGTTGCGGCGCGCGTCGGAGAGCCGCTCCAGCAGGACCAGGCCGACGCCCTCGCCCCAGCCGGTGCCGTCGGCGTCCGAGGAGAACGACTTGGACCGGCCGTTGCGGGCCAGGCCGCGCTGGAGGCTGAAGTCCACGAAGGTGTCCGGCGCGGACATCACCGTGACGCCGCCGGCGAGGGCGAGCGAGCACTCCCCCGCCCGGAGCGCCTGCGCGGCCAGGTGGATGGTGACCAGCGACGAGGAGCACGCGGTGTCCACGGAGACCGCCGGGCCCTCGAGGCCGAGCACGTAGGACACCCGGCCGGACAGGACGCTGGCGATGCTGCCGTTGCCCAGGTAGCCGGCCAGGTCCTCCGGGACCTCCTTCAGCCTGCTGCCGTAGTCGTGGTACATCACGCCGGCGAACACGCCGGTCGGGGTGCCCTTGAGCGAGGTCGGGTCGATGCCCGCCCGCTCGATGACCTCCCACGCGGTCTCCAGCAGGAGCCGCTGCTGCGGGTCCATGGCCAGGGCCTCGCGCGGGGAGATGCCGAAGAACCCGGCGTCGAAGCCCAGGGCGTCGTTCAGGAACCCGCCCTCGCGCACGTAGGTGCGGCCGGGCTTGCCCGGTTCGGGGTCGTAGATGCCGTCGGTGTCCCAGCCCCGGTCGACGGGGAACCCGCCGATCGCGTCGACGCCGTCCGCGACGAGCTTCCACAGCTCCTCGGGGGTGGTGACGTCGCCGGGGTAGCGGCAGCCCATGGCGACGATGGCGATCGGGTCGCCGTCGTCCGCGCGGGTGGCCGCCACCGGGGTGGGCGCGCTGGGCGCGGCCCCGCCGAGGGACTCGGACAGGTGCGCGACCAGGGCGACCGGGGTCGGGTGGTCGAACACCAGGGTGGCGGGCAGCCGCAGGCCGGTGGCGGTGGTGAGCCGGTTGCGCAGCTCGACCGCCGCGAGCGAGTCGAAGCCCAGCTCGCCGAACGCGCGGCGCGGCTCGATCTCGGCGCCGCTGCCGTGGCCGAGGACGGCCGCGACGTGCGAGCGGACCAGGTCGAGCAGGACGCGGCCCCGGTCCTCGGCGGACAGGCCGAGCAGCTCGTCGCGCGGGGTCCGGTCGGCGCCCGCGGCGGTCGCGGCGCGGCGGGTGGGGCGGACCAGGCCGTGGAACAGCCGGGGCAGCTCCTCGCCCCTGGTGCGCAGGGCCGCCAGGTCCAGGCGCACCGGGACCAGCAGCGGGGCGTCGAGCGCGAGGGCGGCGTCGAACAGGGCCAGGCCCTCGGCGGCGGGCAGGCCGCGCACGCCCGAGCGGGCCATGCGGGCCAGGTCGCCCTCGGTGAGGTGGCCGGTCATGCCGCTGCGGTGCTCCCACAGGCCCCAGGCGATCGAGGTGCCGGGCAGACCGGTGGCGCGGCGCTGCTCGACCAGCGCGTCGAGGTAGGTGTTGGCGGCGGCGTAGTTGCCCTGGCCGGTGCCGTCGACCACGCCCGCGGCCGAGGAGAAGACGACGAACGCCCTGAGGTCCGAGGTGAGCTCGTGCAGGTTGCGCGCGCCCTCGGCCTTGGGCAGCCAGACGGCGTCGACCTGCTCGGGGGTCATGGCCGAGACGAGGCCGTCGGCGAGCGCGCCCGCCGTGTGCACGACGGCGGTGAGGCCGTCGACGTCGGCGAGGAGTTCGGCGACCGAGTCGCGGTCGGCGACGTCGCAGGCGACGACGCGGGCGGTGGCGCCCAGGTCGGCCAGCCGCGCCACCAGCTCGGTCGCGCCGGGGGCGTCCGGGCCGCGTCGGCTGGTGAGCACCAGCTGCCGCACGCCCTGCCCGGCCAGGTGGCCCGCGAGCAGCGCGCCGAGGCCGCCGGTGCCGCCGGTGATCAGGACGGTGTCCTCGGCGGTCCAGGCGAACGGGGCCCGAGGGCGGTCGGTGGCGCGGGCCAAGCGCGGCACGAGGAGCGCGTCGCCCCGGACCGCGACCTCGGGCTCGCCGAGGCCGAGCGGGGTGGTGACGGCGCCCGCCAGGTTCTCGGGGCTGTCCGAAAGAGCGACGTCCAGGTCGAGCAGGGCGAACCGGTCGGGGTTCTCCGCCTGCGCGGCCCGGACCAGGCCCCACACCGGGGCGACGACCGGGTCGACGGCGTGGCCCGCCGCGGGCACGCCGCCGGTGGTGACCAGGGCGAGGCGGGCGGCGGCGAACCGCTCGTCCGCGATCCACTCGCGCAGCACCGAGAGCACGTCGTCGACGGTGGAGCGGGCGGCCTGGCCGGAGACCGGCAGCACCACCCAGTCCGGGACCTGCTCCAGCGCGGACAGGTCGGGGCCGTCCAGCACGACGACCTGGCCGGTGACCGGGCCCGCGGCCGGGACCGGGGTCCAGTCCACGCGGTAGAGCGAGTCCTGGCCGGAGCCGCCGGTCAGCGCCTCGGCCGGGATGGGCCGGGTGACCAGCGCGTCGACCGTGGCGACCGGCGCGCCGGTCGGGTCGGCCAGCAGCAGCGACACCGCGCCGCCGCCCTCGGGGGTGAGCCGCACGCGCAGCCCGGTCGCGCCGGAGGCGTGCAGGGTGACGCCGGTCCAGGCGAACGGCAGGTCGATCAGGCCGTCCTCGGCCCCGCCCTCGCGGGCGCCGGTGGCGTGCAGCGCGGCGTCGAGCAGCGCCGGGTGCAGGCCGAAGCCCGCCGCGTCGGCGTGCTCGGGCAGCGCGACCTCGGCGAACACCACGTCGCCCTGCCGCCAGGCGGCGCGGACGGCGCGGAACACCGGGCCGTAGGCGTAGCCGCCCGCCGCCAGCTCCGCGTAGAGGGCGTCGACGTCGAGCTTCGCCGCGCCGGGCGGCGGCCACGCGGTCAGCCGCTCGGGGCTGGTGCGCGGGGCGTGGTCCAGGAAGCCGGAGGCGTGCCGGGTCCACGAGGAGTCGGCGTCCTCGGGCCGGGAGTGCACGCTCACCGCGCGCCTGCCGGTCGCGTCGGGCGCGCCGACCGCGACCTGCAGGACGGTGCCGCCGCGCGCGGGCAGCACCAGCGGGGCCTCCAGGGTCAGCTCGTCCACCCGGTCGCAGCCGACCTGGTCACCGGCTCGGACCGCGAGCTCCACGAACGCGGTGCCGGGCAGCAGGACGACGCCGGAGGCGGCGTGGTCGGCCAGCCACGGGTGGGTGTCGAGCGCGAGGCGGCCGGTGAGCAGGACGCCGTCGTTCCCGGCGGTGGTGGTGGTCGCGCCCAGCAGCGGGTGGCCGGTGGCGCCCAGGCCCGCCGACGAGACGTCGCCGGGGCCGTCGGTGGCGTCGAGCCAGAAGCGGCGGTGCTGGAAGGCGTAGGTGGGCAGGGCGACCCGGCGCGGGGCGGCGGGGCCGGTGAGCAGGGTGGTCCAGTCCACGTCGACGCCGCGCGTCCACGCCTGGGCCAGGGACAGCAGCAGCCTGCGGGGGCCGCCGTCCTCGCGGCGCAGGGTCGGGACGGTGACGACCTCGCGGTCGTCCTCGTCGGCGGTCTCCTGCACGGCCGAGGGCAGCACGGGGTGCGGGCTGCACTCGACGAACACGGTGTGGCCGGAGCCGAGGAGGGCGCGGGTGGCGCCGACGAAGTCGACCTTCTCGCGCAGGTTGGAGTACCAGTAGTCGGCGTCGAGCGTGGCCCCGTCGAGGAAGCCGCCGGTGACGGTGGAGCAGAACGGGGTGGTGGCGGCGCGCGGGGCGACGTCCGCGATCACGGCCAGCAGCCGCTCGCGGATCACCTCCACGTGCGGGGAGTGCGAGGCGTAGTCGATCTTGACCGGGCGGGCGCGCACGCCCTCGGCGGTCAGCTCGGCCTGGAGCGCGGCCAGGTTCTCCGGGTCGCCGGAGACCACGACCGAGCGGGCGCCGTTGAGCGCGCCGATGGTCAGTCCCCCGCGCAGGCGCGGCAGGACCTCGTCCAGGGGCAGCTGGATGGACAGCATCCCGCTCCTGCCGGACAGCTCCTCGCCGATCAGCACGCTGCGCAGCGCGACGATCGCGGCGCCGTCCTGCAGGGACAGCGCGCCGGAGACGACGGCGGCGGCGATCTCGCCCTGGGAGTGGCCGACGACCGCGTCGGGGCGCACGCCGTGGTGCTTCCACAGCTCCGCCAGCGACACGGTGATCGCCCACAGCACCGGCTGGAGCACGTCCACCCGGTTCAGCGGCGGCGTGCCGGGGGCGTCGCGCACGACGTCGACCAGGTTCCAGTCCACGTGCGGGGACAGGGCGGCGGCGCACTCGCGCATCCGCTCGGCGAACACCGGGGACGAGTCGAGCAGCTCCACGGCCATGCCCGCCCACTGCGAGCCCTGGCCGGGGAAGACGAACACGACCCTCGGGTCGGACAGCGCCTCGCCGTCCACGACGGACGCGGCGGCCTCGCCGGAGGCCAGCGCGGACAGGCCCGCGCCCAGCTGGCCTGCGTCCTCGCCGACCACGACGGCGCGGCGCTCCAGGGCGGCGCGGGTGGTGGCCAGCGACCAGCCGACGTCGCGCGGGGACGCCGAGCCGACGTGCTCGCGCAGCCGGGCGGCCTGCTCGCGCAGGGCGTCCCCGGTGCGGGCGGACAGCACCCAGGGCACCAGGCCGGACGGCCGCTGCTCCACGGGCTGCGACTCGGCGGACTGCGGCTCGACCGGCTCGACGGGTGCGACGGGTTCGGCGGCGGGGGCCTGCTCCAGCACGACGTGCGCGTTGGTGCCGCTGATGCCGAACGACGAGACGCCCGCGCGGCGCGGACGCCCGGTCTCCGGCCACGGCCGGGCCTGCGTGAGCAGCTCGACCGCGCCCTCGGACCAGTCGACCTGCGGGGTGCGCTCCCCCACGTGCAGGGTGCGCGGCAGCACGCCCTCGCGCATCGCCATGACCATCTTGATCACGCCCGCGACACCGGCGGCGGCCTGGGTGTGGCCGACGTTCGACTTGATCGAGCCCAGCCACAGCGGCTCGGTGCGGTCCTGACCGTAGGTGGCCAGCAGCGCCTGCGCCTCGATCGGGTCGCCCAGGCGGGTGCCGGTGCCGTGCGCCTCGACGGCGTCGACCTCGGTGTGCGACAGGCCCGCCATGGACAGCGCGGCCCGGATGACCCGCTGCTGCGACGGCCCGTTGGGGGCGGTCAGGCCGTTGGACGCGCCGTCCTGGTTGATCGCGGAGCCCTTGACCACGGCCAGGACCTCGTGCCCGTTGCGGCGGGCGTCGGACAGCCGCTCCAGCACCAGCACGCCCACGCCCTCGCCCCAGGCGGTGCCGTCGGCGTCGGCGGAGAACGACTTGGACCGGCCGTCGGCGGCGAGGCCGCGCTGGAGGCTGAAGTCCAGGAACGTGTCGGGCGTGGCCATGACGGTGACGCCACCGGCCAGGGCGAGCGAGCACTCGCCGCCGCGCAGGGCCTGCGCGGCGAGGTGGATGGACACCAGCGACGAGGAGCAGGCGGTGTCGACCGAGACCGCCGGGCCCTCGAGGCCGAGCACGTAGGACACCCGGCCGGAGGCGACGCTGGCGAGCGAGCCGTTGCCCAGGTAACCGGCCAGGTCCTCCGGGATGTCCTTCAGCCGCAGGGCGTAGTCGTGGTACATGATGCCCGCGAACACGCCGGTCGGGCTGCCCTTGAGCGAGGTCGGGTCGATGCCCGCGCGCTCCAGGGCCTCCCAGGCGGTCTCCAGCAGCAGGCGCTGCTGCGGGTCCATCGCGGTGGCCTCGCGCGGGCTGATGCCGAAGAACTCGGCGTCGAAGTCCAGCGCGTCGTCCAGGAAGCCGCCCTCGACCGAGTAGGTGCGGCCGGGCTTGCCGGGCTCGGGGTCGTAGAGCGAGTCGACGTCCCAGCCCCGGTCGTCGGGGAAGCGGGAGATGCCGTCGACGCCGTCGGCGACGAGCCGCCACAGCTCCTCGGGCGTGGTGACGCCGCCGGGGAAGCGGCAGCTCATGCCGACGACGGCGATGGGCTCGTCGTCCACCGCCGTCGCGGTGGCGCGCTGGACGGGAGCGGCGGCGGCGCGGTCGCCGAGCGCCTTGTCCTTCAGGTGCCCGACCAGGGCGAGCGGGGTCGGGTAGTCGAACACCAGGGTCGCGGGCAGCCGCAGGCCGGTGGCGGTGGTGAGGCGGTTGCGCAGCTCCACGGCCGCCAGCGAGTCGAAGCCGATCTCGCTGAACGCGCGCTTGGGCTCGATGGCGTCGCCGCCGCCGTGACCGAGGACGGCCGCGACGTGCGCGCGCACCAGGTCGAGCAGGACGCGGTCGCGGTCGGCCTCGGGCAGCTCGGCCAGCCGGGCGCCGAGGCTGTCGCCGCCGGACTGGGCCGCTCCCCCGGCGGCGCGGCGCGCGGCGGTGGGGGCCAGGACGCGCAGCAGGGCGGGGACGCCGTCGGGGCGGGCGCGCAGCGCGGTCGGGTCGAGGCGGACCGGGGCGAGCACCGGCTCGGTGGTGGTGAGCGCGGCGTCGAGCAGCGCCAGGTTCTCCTCGGGGGTCAGGCCCGGCATCCCGGAGGCCTCGATGCGGTGCAGGGCGGTGGTGTCGAGCACCGAGCCCATGCCGCTCTCCCCCAGCCACAGGCCCCAGGTGAGGGCGGTGGCGGGCAGGCCCTCGGCGCGGCGGCGCTCGGCGAGCGCGTTGAGGAACAGGTTCGCGGCGGCGTAGTTGCCCTGGCCGGGGTTGTCGAGCAGCGCGGCCAGCGAGGAGTACAGGACGAACGCGGTCAGGTCGCGGCCCCTGGTGAGCTCGTGCAGGTGCCAGGCGGCGTCGGCCTTGGGGCGCAGCACCTCGTCCACGCGCTCGGCGGTGAGGGCGCCGACCGTGCCGTCCGCGACGACACCGGCGGTGTGCACGACGGCGGTCAGGTCGGTGATGCCTGCCAGGAGGTCGGCGACGGCGGCGCGGTCGGCCACGTCGCAGGCCACCACGCGGGCGGTCGCGCCGAGGTCGGCCAGCTCGGCGACCAGGTCGGCCGCGCCGGGCGCGTCCGGGCCGCGTCGGCTGGTGAGCACCAGCCGGCGGGCGCCCCTGGTGGCCAGGTGCTTGGCGACCAGCGCGCCGAGGCCGCCGGTCCCGCCGGTGACCAGGGTGGTGCCCTCGCCCGCCCACGGGTCGGCGGCGGGCTCCTCGACGGGGACGCGCGCCAGGCGCGGCACGGACACCTTGCCGTCGCGCACGGACAGCTCCGGCTCGCCGGTGGCGACGGCCGGGAGCAGCTGCGCGGCGGACTCGGGGGCGTCGTCCAGGTCGACCAGGGTGAAGCGGTCCGGGTTCTCCGCCTGCGCGGCGCGCACCAGGCCCCACACCGGGGTGTGCGCGAGGTCGGCGTCGCGGACGCCCCTGGTGACCACGACCAGGCGGGACGGGCCGAAGCGCTCGTCGGCGAGCCACTGGCGGACCACGGTGAGCACCGAGTCCAGCGCGGCGCGGACGTCGACCAGCACGTCACCGGTGCTCACCGGCACGTGGTAGACCACGGTCTCGGGCACGGTCGCGCCCGAGGTGAGGGCGGCGCCCAGCGCGGCGAGGTCGGCGTGACCCGCGCCGAGCACGGCGGCCGGGCGGACCTGGCCGGCCGGGACGGGCCGCGAGACCCACTCCTGGCGCAGCAGCGACTCGTGGTGCTCGCGGCGGGCGGCGGCGAGCTGCTCGGCGGTGACCGCGCGGGAGACGAACGAGCCGACCGCGGCCACGGGCGCGCCCGCCGGGTCGGTGATGGTCAGCGACACCGCGTCGGACCCGGCGGGGCTGATGCGCACGCGCACCGCCGACGCGCCGGTGGCGTGCAGCACGACGTCGTTCCAGGCGAACGGGACGCGCACCTCGCCGGGGTCGCCGGGGGCGGTTCCCGCGACGTCCACGGCGTGCAGGGCGGCGTCGAGCAGGGCGGGGTGCAGGCCGAAGGAGGCGGCGGACGCGGCGACCGACTCGGGCAGCGCCACCTCGGCGTACACCTCGGCGGAGGGGCCGGTCCCGCGCCGCCACGCCTTGCGCAGGCCCTGGAAGACCGGGCCGTAGCCGTAGCCCAGGGCGGCGAGGTCGGCGTACGCGGTGGAGGCGTCGACCGGTTCGGCGTCGCGCGGCGGCCAGGTCTCCAGGCGCTCGCCCGGTTCCGGGGCCTGCGCGGACAGCACGCCGCCCGCGTGGCGGGTCCAGCCCGCGTCCTCGGGGGCGTGCTCGGGCCGCGAGTGCACGGCCACGGTGCGCCTTCCGCCGTCGTCGGGGGCGTCCACGACGACCTGCAGCACGACGCCGCCGCGCTCGGGCAGCACCAGCGGGGCTTCCAGGGTCAGCTCTTCGAGCACGGCGCAGCCGACCTCGTCGCCCGCGCGCACGGCCAGCTCCACGAACGCGGTGCCGGGCAGCAGGACCGAGCCGGAGATGACGTGGTCGGCCAGCCACGGGTGGGTGCGCGGGGAGACGCGGCCGGTGAGCACGACCCGGTCGCCGCCCGCGAGGCCGACGACGGCGCCGACGAGCGGGTGGTCGGCGGCGAGCTGGCCCAGCTCGACCGCGCCGCCTGCGGAGCTGCCGCCGGTGAGCCAGTAGCGCTCGCGCTGGAAGGCGTAGCGGGGCAGGTCGACGCGCGCGCCGGAGCCCTGGGGCAGCAGCTCGGCCCAGCGCACGGACTGGCCCCTGGTGTGCGCCAGGGCGACGGCGGCGCGGACCTCGGCGACCTCGTCGCGGTCGCGGCGCAGCAGGGCGGCGAAGGCGAAGTCGGTGTCGGTGTCGGTGTCGATCTCGGCCACGCAGTCCTGCGCCATGGCGGTGAGGACGGCGTCGGGGCCGAGTTCGAGGAAGGTGGCGACGCCGCGCGCGGCGAGCTCGGCGACCACGTCGCGGAACCGGACGGCCTGCCGGACGTGGTCGACCCAGTACTCCGGGGACCGCAGCTGCTCGGCGGTGGCCAGCTCGCCGGTGACGTCGGAGACCACCGGGATGGTGGGCGCGGAGTAGGTCATGACCTCGGCGACGCGGCGGAAGTCGGCGAGCGCCGGTTCCATCAGCGGCGAGTGGAAGGCGTGCGAGACGGTGAGCCGCTTGGTCTTCACGCCCCGGTCGGCCAGGACCCCCGCCACCTCCAGGACGGCGGTCTCCACGCCGGAGATCACGGTGGCGGCGGGCCCGTTGACGGCGGCCACGCGCACCTCGGCCTCGCGGCCCTCCAGCAGCGGCAGCACCTCGGACTCGGGGGCGCGCACCGACACCATCGCGCCGCCCTCGGGCAGCGCCTGCATGAGCCTGCCGCGCGCGCCGACGAGCAGCGCGGCGTCCTCCAGGGACAGCACGCCCGCGACGTGCGCGGCGGTGATGCCGCCCAGCGAGTGGCCCGCGACGTAGTCGGGGCGCAGGCCCCAGGACTCGACCAGCCGGTAGAGGGCGGTCTCCAGGGCGAACAGGGCGCTCTGCGCGTAGGCGGTGCGGTCGAGCAGCGCGGCGGCCTCGGTGCCGGGCTCGGCGAACATCACCTCGCCGAGGGGGCGGTCGAGCTGGAGGTCGAGCCAGCCGCAGGCCGCGTCCAGGGCCTTGGCGAACGCCGGGTGGGCGCGGTACAGCTCGCGGCCCGCCGACAGGCGCTGGCTGCCCTGGCCGGTGAACAGGAACGCGGTCGGGCCCGCCGTGGCGGCGCCGCGCACCAGGCCGGGGGCGTCCTGCCCGGCGGCGAGGGCGGCCAGGCCGCGCAGGGCGTCGGCGCGGTCGGTGGCGTGCAGGACCGCGCGGTGCTCCAGGGCGGCGCGGCGCAGGGCCAGCTCGTGGGCGGTGTCGACCAGGTCGGGGGTGGCGGCGGCGTCACCGGCGAGGAACTCGGCGAGCCGGGTGGCCTGGCCGCGCAGCGCGGCCTCGCCCCGGCCGGAGAGCAGCAGCGGCACCGGGACGGGCGCGGCGGCCTTGGCCTTCTGGGACTTCCGGGTGGCCTTGGCCGCCTTGACCGGCTTGGCGGGGGCGACCGGCGGGGCGGCCGGGGGCTCCTCGATCACGACGTGCGCGTTGGTGCCGCTGACGCCGAACGAGGAGATGCCCGCGCGGCGCGGCCGGTCGGGCGAGTCCCACGGGCGCTGCTCGGTCAGCAGCTCGATGTCGCCCGCCGACCAGTCCACGTGCGGGCTCGGGGCGTCCACGTGCAGGGTGCGCGGCAGGACCCGCTCGCGCATCGCGTACACGACCTTGATCAGGCCCGCGACGCCCGCGGCGGCCTGGCTGTGGCCGATGTTGGACTTGATCGAGCCCAGCCACAGCGGGGTCTCGCGGTCCTGGCCGTAGGTGGCGAGCAGCGCCTGCGCCTCGATCGGGTCGCCCAGGCGCGTGCCGGTGCCGTGCGCCTCGACGGTGTCGACGTCCGAAGTGGACAGACCGGCGTCCGCGAGGGCCTGGAGGATGACGCGCTGCTGCGCGGGACCGCTGGGCGCGGTCAGGCCGTTGGAGGCGCCGTCCTGGTTCACGGCGGTGCCCTTGATCACGCCGAGCACGCGGTGGCCCGCGCGCAGCGCGTCGGACAGCCGCTCCAGCACGACCACGCCGACGCCCTCGGCCCAGCCGGTGCCGTCGGCGGCGGCGGCGAAGGGCTTGCACACGCCGTCGGGCGCGAGGCCGCGCTGGGTGCTGAACGCGGTGAACGCGCCGGGGTGCACCATGACCGCGACGCCGCCGGCGAGCGCGGCGGTGCAGTCGCCGTCGCGCAGCGCCCGCACCGCGAGGTGCAGCGCCACGAGCGAGCCGGAGCAGGCGGTGTCGATCGAGACGGTGGGCCCTTCCAGGCCCAGCGAGTAGGCCAGGCGCCCGGAGACGACGCTGGGCGCGTTGCCGGTGAGCAGGTAGCCGTCCAGGCCCTCGGGGGCCTGGTGCAGGCGCGGCCCGTACTCCTGGGGCTCGACGCCGATGTAGACGCCGGTGCGGCTGCCGCGCAGGGACAGCGGGTCGACGCCCGCGTGCTCCAGGGCCTCCCAGGCGGTCTCCAGGACCAGGCGCTGCTGCGGGTCCATGGCCAGGGCCTCGCGCGGGCTGATGCCGAAGAACGCGGCGTCGAACTCGGCGGCCTCGGTGAGGAAGCCGCCCTTGCGCACGTAGGACTTGCCGGGCTTGCCGGGCTCGGGGTCGAACAGCGCGTCCAGGTCCCAGCCCCGGTCCTCGGGGAAGTCGGAGATGACGTGCCTGCCGCCCGCGACGACGTCCCACAGCTTCTCGGGGGTGTCGCTGCCGCCGGGGTAGCGGCAGCCGATGCCGACGACCGCGATGGGCTCGTCGTCCCGCTCGCGCCGCGCGACCGGCTCCCGCACGACGGGCACGGCGCGCTCGCCCAGCGCCAGGCGGCGCGCGAGGCGGGCCACGGCGAGCGGGGTGGGGTGGTCGAAGACCAGGGTGACCGGCAGTTCGAGACCGGTGGCGGCGGACAGCCTGCGGTGCAGGTCCACGGCGGCCAGCGAGTCGAAGCCCAGCTCCTTGAAGGGGCGCTCGGGGGCGACCCGGTCGGGGGCGTCGGGCAGGGCGGCCTTCAGCACCGCGACGACCTGCTCGTGCACGACGCCGAGCAGGACGCGCTCCTGCTCCGCTGGTGGCAGCCCGGCCAACCGCGCCAGGGGCGCTGCGGTGGTGGCGGGCTCGGCGTTCTCGGGCTGGCTCATCCGTGCTCCACTGGTCCGGCGTTCGGTCCTGGGTCCTGACGTGGCTCGTCCCCGGACCGGGAGGGTGGTCTCCCGGCCGGGGACGGCGGTGGTCGGGCTTACTCCTCGGGTGCGAGCACCCGGCCCGTGGCCGTCTCGGTGACGGTGATCGCGGCCATGGGGCACATGTCCGCCGCGTCGAGCAGGTACTGCGCGGGACCGGTCTCGGTCGCGCGGGCGGCGGCCTTGCCGTCGCGGATCTCCAGGTGCTCCGGCGAGGTGCTCACGCACACGCCGGTGCCGATGCAGGCCGCGCGGTCGACGGCGACCGACCAGGAGGTGGCCTCGGTGGTGTGGTTCACCAGGCCACCCGCAGCTTCTTCGGGCCGCGCACCAGCAGGCCGCGCTTCCACTCCACGCCCTCGTCGCCCTCGGCGAGGCGCAGGTTCGGGAACTTGGTGGTGATGACCTCCAGCATGACCTGGAGCTCCATGCGGGCGAGCTGCGCGCCGAGGCAGTGGTGCGGGCCGTGGCCGAACGCGACGTGCGGGTTCGACTCGCGGGTGAAGTCCATCTTCTCCGGCTCGGCGAAGACCTCCGGGTCGCGGTTGGCTCCGGGGATCGAGGCCAGGATCGGCTCGCCCTCGCGGACGACGATGGTGCCGAGCTTGACGTCCTCGGTGGCGTAGCGGGGGAACAGCGCGGCCGGGTTGAGCGGGATGAACCGCAGCATCTCCTCCACGGCGGCCGGGATCAGCTCGGGCTCGGCCTTGAGCTGCTCGTAGTGCTCGGGGCTGGTGAGCAGGGCGTACAGGAAGTTCGGGATGTGCGTGGAGACGGCCTCGGACCCGGTCAGCAGCAGGCCGACGCTCGCGATCGAGAGCAGCTCCTGCTCGGTGAGCTGGTCCTCGTCGTCGCGGGCGCGCACCAGGGCGGTGAGCAGGTCGTCGGTGGGCTCCTCGCGGCGCTGGGCCACCAGGGTGGCCATGTACGCGAACAGCTCCTCGGCCTGGGACATGACCGGCTTGGCCGTGTTGGTCAGGCCGTCGGTCCAGACCCGGAACTTGCCCCGGTCCTCGAAGGGCACGCCGATGAGGTCGCAGATGACGGCGATCGGGAAGGGCAGCGCGAAGTGCTCGACCAGGTCGACGGGCGAGCCGTGGGCGATCATGTCGTCGGCGCACTTCTCCGCGATGCGCACCGCGTGGGGGCGCATGGCGTTGACGCGCCGGGCGGTCAGCGCCTTGCCCGCGAGCTTGCGCAGGCGGGTGTGGTCCGGCGGGTCGAGGCCCACGATGCCCTCGTACGCCATCTCCTCGCGCAACCGGGGCTGGTCCTGGCCCTGCGCCGCCGCCCGGCTGAAGCGCGGGTCGGTCAGCACGGTCTTGGTGTCTTCGTACCCGAGGGTCAACCAGGAGACCTCGCCGTAGGGCATCTGCACCCGGTTGACGGGCTCCGCGCTGCGCAGCTCGGCGTAGATGGGATCGACGTGGATACCCAGTTCCTCGCTGAACGGGTAGGTCCGGACCTGCTGGGTTTCTGTCATCCGTCTTCTCCTCCGGGTGCGCGGGAGCCTGCCCGACCACCGCGCGCCGGTCCCTTTGGGCCTGTGCCCGGAAGCCGTTCCCGGCTGCCACGTGAATGGCTCTGGGAAATTCCCGCCCCCGGTCGTTGAGAAAGACTAAGCACGTCGCGGAAGTCCGCTAAACCCCGGAAGTCCCCCTACGGTCCCCCTAGCCGCCCGGCGACCGCCCCGCCCCACCCCCGACCCCGACCACCGGTCAGCGGAAGCCCCCACCTGGGGATTCGGCCGAGGTCCGGGGCGCGGGGCGGCGCCCACCGGCTGCGGGCGCGGGGCGGTGAGGGGTCGCGCAGGGGCCGCGCTAGGGGTTGCGCGGGGGCATTTCGCGCTTAAGGTCGCTCAGCGGAACCACCCGCGAACTTCCCCTCGTGCGTTCTCCGCGCGGTGCGCTCGCCTCGCGCCGCACTCGCCGCGCGCCGATCGGCGCGCGGTCGGACGCCCATTTCCCAGCACCGCGGTCTTTCCGCGCCGCGGCCGTTCGAGCGAAAAACCGGGAAGACCGAAACGGAAGGTGCTCGCGCATGTCCCTGCCGCTCGCCGTTCTCCCGGAGGCGCCCCGCTTCCGGTCGTTGGGGCCCCACCACGTCGACGAGGTCGCGGCCAGGTACGCGCCGCGCGCGGACCTGATGGAGGCGGTGCGGGTCATCTCGCAGGTGCTGCCGTTCCGGGTCAACGAGTACGTGCTCTCGCACCTGATCGACTGGGCCCGCGTGCCGAACGACCCGATCTTCCAGCTGGTGTTCCCGCAGCGCGGGATGCTGGCCGAGGACGACGAGCGCGAGCTGGCCGACCTGCTGCGCGCCAAGGACAAGCGCGGGCTGCGGCTGGCCGTGGAGCGGGTGCGCGGCGGGCTGAACCCGCACCCGGCCGGGCAGAAGGAGCTCAACGTCCCGATGCTGGACGGGGAGGTGCTGCCGGGCGTGCAGCACAAGTACCGGGAGACGGCGCTGTACTTCCCGCAGCAGGGCCAGACCTGCCACGCCTACTGCACCTACTGCTTCCGCTGGGCGCAGTTCGTCGGCGACGCGGACCTGCGGTTCGCCGCGCCCGGCCCGGAGCTGCTGGTGCGCTACCTGCGCCAGCACCCGGCGGTGACCGACGTGCTGGTCACCGGCGGCGACCCGATGATCATGAGCACCGAGCGGCTGCGCTCGCACCTGGAGCCGCTGCTGGCGGTGGACACCGTGCGCACGATCCGGATCGGCACGAAGTCGGTGGCCTACTGGCCGCACCGCTTCACCACCGACCCGGACGCGGACGAGGTGCTGCGCCTGTTCGAGCGCGTGGTGGCCTCGGGCCGCTCGCTGGCGGTGATGGCGCACTTCAGCCACCCGCGCGAGCTGGAGACCGACCAGGCCCGCGCGGCGCTCGCCCGGATCAGGGCGACCGGCGCGGTCGTCTACTGCCAGGCGCCGCTGATCAAGCACGTCAACGACGACTCGCGGGTGTGGGCCGACATGTGGCGCGGCGAGCTGTCCGCGGGCCTGGTGCCCTACTACATGTTCGTCGAGCGCGACACCGGTCCCCGCGAGTACTTCAAGGTGCCGCTGGCCCGCGCGGTCGACATCTTCCAGGGCGCCTACCGGACGCTGCCGGGCCTGGCGCGCACGGTGCGCGGCCCGAGCATGTCCGCCACGCCCGGCAAGGTGCTGGTCGACGGCGTCGAGGACGCCCCGGACGGCAAGCACTTCCGGCTGCGCATGGTGCAGGCGCGCGTCCCCGAGCTGGTGGGCCGCCCGTTCCGGGCCCGGTTCTCGGAGACCGCGTCGTGGCTGAACGAGCTGGAGATCGACCCGTCGACGCCCGCCGACCTGCTGGCCGCCGTGACCAGCGCGGTCCCGAAGAGCGCGCCGCAGACCGCGGCGCTCGGCTGAGCGCCCCCTTCTCCGCGCTCGGCCGGGCGCCGCACCCCGGCGCCCGCACCGCTCTCCCCCGCGTTCCCCACTCCCCCACGACGAAAGGGCTCGGTGTGGCCGTCCGGAAGATCTCGCCCAACCTGGCGCTGGACCACCTGGTCTCGCTGCGCCAGGCCGCCGGTGAGCCGATCGTGCACCTGGGGTTCGGCGAATCGCGCCTGCCCGTGTTCCCCGGCCTGGTGGAGCGGCTCGCCGAGGGCGCGGACCGCAACTCCTACGGTCCGGTGCCCGGCGCGCCGGGCGTGCTGCGGGCGTTCGCCGAGTACTGCGCGCGGCGGTCGCTGCCGACCGACCCCGACCAGGTGGTCGTCGCCCCCGGCAGCAAGGCGCTGCTGCTGGCGCTGCAGCTGGTCGTGCCCGGCGACGTGCTGCTGGCGCAGCCGTGCTGGGTGACGTACGCGCCGCAGGCGGTGCTGGCGGGCAAGCGGGTGTTCGGGGTGCCGGTGCCCGCCGAGTGCGGCGGCGTCCCGGACCCGGACGCGCTGCGCGAGCGGGTGCGGCAGGCGCGCGCCGAGGGCGGTGACCCGCGCATCGTCGTCCTCACCTCGCCGGACAACCCCACCGGCACCACCGCCACGGCGGACCTGGTGCGGCGGATCTGCGCCGTCGCCGAGGAGGAGGACCTCCTGCTGGTGTCCGACGAGATCTACCGGGACGTGCTCCACGACCCCGGCTTCGAGTACCTCAGCCCCGCCGAGGTGTCGCCCTCGCGCACCGTCGTCATCACCGGGCTGAGCAAGAGCCTGGCGCTGGGCGGCTGGCGGATCGGCGCGGCCCGCTTCCCCGCCGACGAGGCCGGGCGGCGGATGCGCGCGGACGTGGCGTCGGTGGCCAGCGAGGTGTGGTCGACGCTGGCGGGCCCGATGCAGGCGGTCGCCGAGTACGCGTTCGACGAGCCCGCCGAGCTGGTGGCGCGGCGCGACGCCGACGCGCGGCTGCACGGCGCGGTGGCGCGGGCGGTGTGGCGGATCGCCGAGGACGCGGGCGCGCTGACCCGGCCGCCCACGGGCGGGTTCTACGTGTACCCGGACTTCGAGCCGCTGCGCGAGCCGCTGGCCCGGCGCGGGGTCGTGGACGGCGAGACGCTGCAGGCGCACCTGTTCACCGAGTCCGGGGTGGCGGTGCTGGCGGGCGTGCACTTCGGCGACGACGCGCGGGCGCTGCGGTTCCGGGCGGCGACGAGCGTGCTGTACGGCAGCACCCGCGAGGAGCAGCACGCGGCGATGGCCGCGGCGGACCCGACGGCCGTGCCGCACGTGGCCGAGTCGCTGGCCGCGATCGAGCAGGCGTTCACCAAGCTGAGCGCGGGCTGAGCCGGTCCGGGATGAGGGAGTCTGGGATGAGCGTGCCGACCGCGATCGCGTTCCCCGGCATGGGGCCGGTGCAGTTCGCCGACGTCGCGAAGTTCATGCTGGTCAACCCGTTCGCGCGCGAGCTGGTGGGCGTGGCGGACGAGGTGCTGGGCGTCGACCTGTTCGCCGCGCTGCGCGAGAGCGGCTCGGACTACTCGGCGGCGGCGCAGGTGGGGTTCCTGGTGAACTGCCTGGCGCTGGCCCGGTGGGCCGAGCACGAGCACGGGTTCGCGCCGGAGCTGGTGACCGGGGCGAGCTTCGGCGGCAAGGCCGCGGCGGTCCACTCCGGGGCGATCAGCGCCGAGGAGGGCATCTGGCTGACGGCCGAGCTGGTGCGGGTGGAGACCGAGTACTTCACCGCCGAGCACGGCGACGTGGTGACGCTGTCGTTCGCCCGCACCCCGCAGGACGTGCTGGACGCGGCGCTGGCGGAGCTGGACGACTGGCACGAGCTGTCGTGCCGGGTGGACGTGGACTTCGCGATGGTCTCGCTCAAGCGCGACAAGGTGGGCTGGTTCTCCGACCGGTTGCGCGCGGCGGGCGGGCTGCCGCTGTACGAGATGGACCCGCCGCTGCACGTGAGCCTGTTCGGCGGGCTGCGCGACCGGATCGAGCGGGAGCTGCTGTCCCAGGTGACGTTCCGCGACCCGGCAGTGCCGGTGGTGGCCGACCAGGACGGGTCGGTGCGCACCACCGCCGAGGGCGTGCGGGCGGTGCTGCTCGACGGCGTGGTGCGGACGGTGCGGTGGCCGTCGGTGGTGGGGACGCTGCGCGAGCGCGGCGTGGAGCGGCTGTGCGTGGCGGGGCAGGACTCGCTGTTCGGGCGGGTCGCCTGCACCAGGGACAACTTCGAGGTGCTGGCGGCGACGCCACGACTGGCCACGCGGCCGTACAAGCGGCCCGCGCTGGTCTGAGCGCGCGGTTCTGATCGCGCCAGAGGATTTGGGAGGACACATGGCCCTGCGCGAGACCGACCCCGTGCTGCACGCGCGCTTCCTGCGCGGGCTGGCCGCCAACCCGGACGGGGTGGCGCTGCGGCTGCCGGACGGGCGGGAGGTCGCCTACCGGGAGCTGCACGAGCTGGCCCTGTCCTGGGCCGGGGCGCTGTGGGCGGCGGGCAGCCCGCCGGTGGTGGGCGTGCTGGCGGGCAAGACCCTGGAGTCGTACGCGGGCCTGCTCGCGGTGCTCTACTCCGGGGCGACCGCCGTGCCGCTGCACCCGGAGTTCCCGGCCTCCCGCACCCGCAGGATGCTCGACGCGGCCGGGGTGTCCGCGCTGCTGGTGGACGAGGCGGGGCTGACCGCGCTGGAGGCCCTGGGCCCCGAGTCGGCGATCCCGGTGCACGCGCCGCTGGCCGCGCACGTCGGGGACCACAAGTTCCTGCCCGGCGCCGACCCGCTGGACGCGCCGGTCGACGTGCGCCCGGAGTCGACCGCCTACGTGCTGTTCACCTCCGGCTCGACCGGCCGCCCCAAGGGCGTGCCGACCACGCACGCGAGCGCCGACCACTACTTCTCCGTGATCGAGGAGCGGTTCGACTTCACGTCGGCCGACCGGTTCTCCCAGTCGTTCGACCTGAACTTCGACTGCGCGGTGTTCGACCTGTTCTGCGCCTGGGGCGCGGGCGCGCAGCTGCACCCGATCCCCGGCACGGCCTACCGGGACCTGCCCGCGTTCGTGGCCGAGCGGGGCCTGACGGTGTGGTTCTCCACCCCGTCGGCGATCACGCTGGTGCGCCGCCTGGGCGGGCTCGGCGCGGGGTCGATGCCGGGGCTGCGGTGGAGCCTGTTCGCGGGCGAGGCGCTGCGCCAGGCCGACGCGCAGGACTGGTTGGCGGCGGCGTCCGGGTCGGGGTTGGAGAACATCTACGGCCCCACCGAGCTGACCATCACCATCACCGGCCACCGCTGGGGCCCGGACTCGCCGTCGTTGTGCCTGAACGGGCTCACCCCGATCGGCGAGGTGCACGCGGGCCACGACTGGCTGCTGCTGGGCGAGGACGGCGAGCCGGACGGCGTGGAGGGCGAGCTGTGCGTGACCGGCGCGCAGCTCACCGCGGGCTACCTGGACCCGTCAGACGACGTGGGCCGGTTCCTGGAGCACGGCGGGCGCCGCTGGTACCGCACCGGCGACCGGGTGCGCAGGCACCCGGACGGCACGCTGGTGTACCTGGGCAGGCTGGACTCGCAGGTGCAGCTGGCCGGGTGGCGGGTGGAGCTGGCCGAGGTGGAGCACGCGCTGCGCGGGTGCGACGGGGTGCTCGACGCGGTCGCGGTGACCAGGCAGGCCGGGGACGGGCTGGAGCTGGTGGTCTACTACACCGGGTCGCCGACGCCCGCGCGGCTGCTGTCGCGGGAGCTGCGGGACGTGCTGCCCAAGGGCATGGTGCCGCGCGACTACCGGCACGTGGCGGAGTTCCCGCTCAACTCCAACCGCAAGGTGGACCGGGGCGAGCTGACCCGGATGGCCGCGAGCTGACGGGTCCGCCGCCGGGGAACCCCCTGGCGCGGCGGAACCCTTGGCGCACAACAACTCCGCTACCACGAAGGCCCCGACTCCCCGCGGAGTCGGGGCCTTCGCCGTTGCCGGGGTTCAGCGCTTGCCGCTCCTGGCGAGCAGCGCGGCCCGGTCGACCTTGCCGTTGGCGGTGGTGGGCAGCTCGTCGAGCACCTGGACCTTCTGCGGCACCATGTAGTCCGGCAGCGCCTCCATGCAGAACGCCTTGAGCTCCAGCTCCTCCAGCTCGGCGACGCCCGACGAGAGGGTCACGTACAGCACCAGCACCGGTTCCCGCTCGGCGATGGGCAGCAGCACGGCGGTGGCCGCCGCGACGCCGGGGAAGTCGGTGGCGCGGCGCTCGATCTCGCCCAGCTCCACCCGGTTGCCCCGGATCTTGACCTGGGAGTCGGCGCGCCCGACGAAGTACAGCTCGCCGTCCTCGCCGAGGCGGCCGAGGTCGCCGGTGCGGAACACGACCTGGCCGGAGCGCGGGTTGAGCGGGTCGGGCACCAGGGCGCGGGCGGTGGCCTCGGGGTCGTCCCAGTAGGCGGTGAACAGGGCGCCGCTGCGCAGGTGGATGTGGCCGACGGCGCCGACCTCGGAGACCGCGCCGCCGTCCTCGTCGTCGATCAGGGTCATCTCGGCGCCGGGGTGGGCGTGCCCGATGGACAGCTCCTCCACGTCCGGGCCGAGCGGGTCGGGGACGTCGGTGAAGGAGGCGGCGACGGACTCGGAGCTGCCGAAGCAGTTGACGATCCGCAGGCCCGGCAGCACCTCGCGCAGGGTCCGCAGCTCGGGCAGCGGGAACTTCTCGCCGGAGTAGAGGATGCCCTTGATCCCGCCGCCCAGTTCGGCGAGCAGCTCGGTCTCGTGCTTGAGGACGGGGCGCCAGATCGACGGGACGCCGTCGACCTGGGTGGCGCGCGAGTCGTGCAGGAACTGGAGGAACCGGCGCGGCCAGCGCAGCAGGTCGCGGGGCACCGGGACGACGGACGCGCCGCTGCCGAGCGCGAGGCCGATGTCCAGCAGGGAGAAGTCGAACTGGAGCGGCGGGGTGGTGGCGACCCGGTCCTCGGCGGAGACGATGCCGTGGGCGAGCATCCCGCGGAAGAACGCGAGGATCGCGCGGTGGCTCATCACGACGCCCTTGGGGCGGCCGGTGGTGCCCGAGGTGAAGATCATGTAGGCCGGGTCGGCGGGGGTGATCTCCCTGCGGCGCCGGACGCGGGGCGGCGGCTCGCGGTCGACGGCGAGGCCGTCCGGGCCGAACCGGGCGAGCCCGATCGACTCGGGGAGGCCCTCGCGGCGGCCGGTGTCGGACTGGAGGTGCAGGGCGGGCTCGACGGTGTCGACGATGGCGCGCAGGCGCTGCGCGGGGGTCTCGGGGCTGACCGGGATGTAGGTCAGGCCGAGCGTCGAGCACGCCAGGAGGGCGGCGATGGACCAGGGCGTGGTGTCGGACTCCAGGATCACCCGGTCGCCGACGTCCAGCCCCAGCTCGTCCAGCCGGGCGGCGAGCGCGGTGACCCGGCGCTCCAGCTGCCGGTAGGAGATCGTGCCGACCTCACCGTTGACGCACTCGACGACCGCGGGCGCGTCCGGGGTCAGCCGAGCTCCCGCGAGCAGGAATTCGTGCAGCGTCCCGACTGATTCCTGCGCGCGCGCGAACACTTCTCGGACCATGCTCCGGAACACCTCTCAACCACGGTCGAAGGCAAAGGACGAAAAGACTCGCCACGACGCTATCAGCGCAGGTAGGAGACTTGGCCCCGAGTCAAACCCCTAGCGCCCCCCTAACCGCCGGATTCACCCCCCGACCTGGCGCGGAAATCATTCCGGAGGGGTTTTCCCGGTGCTAGCTTCGGGATGAGCCGGACCATTGACCCGTGAGGTGGAAGTCCATGTGGGACCAGCGTTTCGAGGAAATCCTGCGCAAGCACCTGCCGTTCGCCGAGCCGGGCGACGAGCTGGCCGAGGACGCGGACCTGCGCGACCTCGGCCTGGACTCGCTGGCGATGGTGGACCTGCTGGCGGACCTGGAGAAGGGCTTCGCGGTGCGCTTCCGCGACGACGCCCTGAAGGCCGAGACGTTCCGCACCCCGAGCACGCTGTGGGCGGCGCTGTCGGGGTTGCTGGAGCCGTCGGCCTGAGCGGAGGCGGCACACCGCCGGGCTGAGCGCCCGACGCGGAAGGGGGAGGTCCCGGCCGGGACCTCCCCCTTCGCCGTGCTCGGGGTGGACTTGCGGACTTGCGGACTTGCGGATTTCACGAGCGGTCCACAGGGGCCGCCCTACGGTCGAGCACCAATGAAGATCAACACGAAGCTCGCCGTCACCGCCGTCGTCGCGGCGCTGGCGGCCGGGGCGTTCTGGTCCCTGCTCGACGAGGTCAGGGAGCACGAGGCGCCCCTGGACCCCGCCGCGCTCATCGAGGCGACCGAGGTGACCGGCTTCAGGCGGGTGGCGGTGACCGACCGGAACCTGCCCGCCGACCTCGTGTCCTACGCGATCTTCGTGGGCCCGAGGACCCCAACCGCCCCCGAGGTCCGCGTGGCCGACCGCGACGACACCTTCACCGCAGGGGCGACCGTCCCCGAGGAGTGGCGGGGAGCCCTGGAAGCGGTGTCGAACGCCCGGCTGCGCGCCGATTGCCGGGCGGACGTCCTGCGCTTCCTGCCGGGCCACCCGTCGGACGACCAACTGCGGTCGTGGCAGGTCGAGGTGTCCGACGTGCGCCGGGGAAGGACGGACGTCGTCCACGTCCGGATCGCCTGCGGCCGGGAAAGGCACTGAAGAGCACCGCCCCCTACAGCCCCTTCAGGAACTCCAGCAGCACCCGGTGGAAGTGCTCCGGGTTCTCCGCGTGCGGCAGGTGGCTGGAGTCGGGGACGACCTCGTAGTGGGCGCCGGGGATCAGCTCGTGGAACGGGGCGGTGGCGGCTTCGGTGATCTCGTCGTGCTCGCCGCGCAGCACCAGGGTGGGCGCGGTGATGTTCGGCAGGAGCGGGATCACCGAGTGGTCCTTGAGGGTGCCGGTGATGTGGAACTCGTTGGGGCCGTTCATGGTCCCGTACACCGTCGGGTCCGCCGAGATCTCCAGCAGGCTCGCCTCCAGCTCCGCGGGCACCGGCTGGACGCGGCACACGTGCCTCCGGTAGAAGACCTCGCTGGCGGAGCGGTACTCCGCGCTGTCGGTGGTGCCCGCGGCCTCGTGGCGCAGCAGGCGCTCGTTGACCACCGGCGGCAGGGTCTTGCGCAGCTCCACCAGCTCCTCGATCCACAGCGGGTACGAGGCGGGGGCGTTGGCGATCACCAGGCCCTGCAGGCCCTTCGGCCTGCGGGCCGCCCACTCGGCGACCAGGACACCGCCCCAGGACTGTCCGAACAGGACGTTCCGGTCGGCGATCCCGAGCGCCCCCAGCAGGTTCTCCAGCTCGTCAAGGAACAGCTCGGACGTCCAGAAGTCCGCTCCCCGGTCCCGCAGGTGCGTGGAGCCGCCGTTGCCGAGCTGGTCGTAGTGCACCACCGGCCAGCCGTCGTCGACCAGGCGGGTCAGCGGCAGCAGGTAGTCGTGGGTGCTGCCCGGACCGCCGTGCACGACGACCACCGGAGGGCGGTCACCGTTCAGGTCCCCGGTGACCCGGTACCACGTGCGGTACGGCCCGAACGGCACCGTTCCCTTGGCGCTGGGGACCATCAGGTCGCACTTCCCCTCGTGAGAAAACCCCGGTGTGACAAGGAGGAGGGGGCGCGCGGACCAGCGCGCGCCCCCGGTCCCGCCTACAGCTCGCGCGACCAGTCGCGGACCGCGTCGGCGGTGGCCGCGACGGTCGACTCCATCATGGTGAAGTGGTCGCCCGGCACCTCCACGAGCCGGTGCGGCGCCTCCCACACCGCCCGCCAGGTGCCGTCGCCCTCCTCGCCGGTCAGCGACTCCTGCGGGCGGACGAACAGCACCGGCGCGGCCAGCTCCGCCACCGGGCAGCCGGGCAGCAGCTCCGAGTAGCGGCCCATGGCCGAGAGCCTGGCGCTGCCGAACTCGCCGAACTCCGACTCCCGCGCCAGCAGCGAGTTCATCATGGCCCCGAAGAACGTGGCCGACGTGTCGCCGGTGGTCGGGTAGGTGTCCAGCAGGGCGACACCCGCGGGGCCGTGGCCGTCCCGCTCCAGCAGCGCCGCCGTGGCCTGCGCGAACAGGCCGCCGGAGGAGTAGCCGATCAGCACGTACGGGCGGCCCGCCTCGGCGATCGGGCGGATCACCCCGGCGAAGTGCTCGGCCGCCGCGGCGGCGGTCGCGGGCAGCGCCTCGCCGCGCTGGAAGCCGGGCGTGGGCAGGACGAGCACGTCCCGCTCGTCCCGGAACCGGGCGGCGAAGCGGGCGTACTGCTGCGGCCCGCCCAGCGCCATCGGCGAGGCGAAGCACACGATCGTGGGCCCGCCGTCACCGCTGGTCAGGCGCACCGGCGGCTGCGCCGGTCCGGCCTCCTCGGCGGTGCTGAACGAGTCGCGGACGTGCGCCGCCGCGCTGATCAGGGCGAGGCCCTGGGCGACCCGGCCCGCGTCGACGGCCTGCCGGAACAGGGCGCTGAGCGTGTCGTCGCCCGGCTCGGCGCGGGTCGGCGCGGCCTGGGCCGCACCCGCGGGCGCCGAGGCCAGCTCGACCCGCAGGTGCGCGGCGAGCTGGGCGGGCGTGCCGTGGTCGAACACCACCGAGGTGGGCAGCCGCAGGCCCGTCGCGGTGCCGACGGCGTTGCGCAGCTCCACGGCGGTCAGCGAGTCCAGGCCCAGCTCCACGAACGCCCGGTCCGGCTCGACCGAGTCGGCGCCGTCGTAGCCGAGCACCGAGGCCGCCGAGGCGCGCACCAGCAGCCGCAGCCGCTCGTCCTGGCCCTCGTCGTCCAGCCCGGCGAGCGCCCTGCGCAGGGCCTCCGGGTCGGCGCCGGCCTGGCCGCCGCCGGTGGTTCCCGCGCGGCGGGTGGGCAGCAGGCCGGCGAGGATCGGCGGCACCTGGCCGGGCGCGGCGTCCCTCAGGTCGAACCGGACCGGCGCGACCACGGGCGTGGGCAGCGCGCACGCCGCGTCGAACAGGGCCAGGCCCTCGGGCTCGGCCAGCGGCAGCACGCCGCCGCGCGCCATGCGGCCCCGGCCGGAGTCGCCGAGCGCGCCCGTCATGGCGCTGTCGGCGGCCCACAGGCCCCAGGCCAGGGACTGGGCGGGCAGGCCCGCCGCCCTGCGGTGCGCGGCGAGCGCGTCCAGGAAGGCGTTGGCCGCCGCGTAGTTGGCCTGCCCCGCGCCGCCGAGCAGGCCGGAGGCGGAGGAGAACAGCACGAACGCGGTCAGGTCGGCGGCCAGCCCGGTGGTCAGCTCGTGCAGGTTGAGCGCCGCGTCGACCTTGGGGCGCAGCACCGCGTCGACCCGCTCGGGGGTGAGCGAGGCCAGGACGCCGTCGTCGAGGACACCGGCGGTGTGCACGACGGCGGTGACCGGGTGGGCGGCCAGCAGCGCGGCCAGCGCGTCCCGGTCGGCGGCGTCGCAGGCGATCACGTCGACCCGCGCGCCGAGACCGGTCAGCTCCTCGGCCAGCTCGGCCGCGCCGGGCGCGGCCGGTCCGCGCCTGCTGGCCAGCACCAGCCGCCGCACGCCGTGCGCGTCGACCAGGTGCCTGGCGACCAGCGCGCCGAGCGCCCCGGTGCCGCCGGTGACCAGCACGGTGCTGTCGGCGTCGAACGAGCCGCTGGGCTCGCCGACCGCGACCGCCCGCGCCAGCCGCGCGGCCCGCAGCTCGCCGCCGCGCGCCACCAGCTGCGGCTCGCCGGACGCGAGCGCCTTCGGCAGCGCGCGCGCCGACTCGTCCTCGCCGTCCAGGTCGACCAGGACGATCCGGTCGGGGTTCTCGGACTGGGCGGAGCGGGTCAGGCCCCACACGGCCGCGTTGACCGGGTCGGAGCCGTCCTGCGCGCCCCCGGTGAGCACCAGCAGCCGGGACGCCGCGTGGCGGGGCTCGGCCAGCCACGCCTGGAGGGTGGCGAGCGCGCGGTGGGTGGCGGCCCGGACGGCGGCGGCGTCGAGCGGGCCGCCGGGCGCGAACTGGACCACGACCACGTCGGGCGCGGCCGTGTCGTCGGTGGCGTGGCCGAGGGCGGCCAGGTCGGTGTGCGCCTCCACCTCGCAGCCCTGCGCCTTGAGGGCCGCGCCGACGCGCAGGTCGTCGCCGCCGAGCAGGGCCCAGCGGCCGGTGACCGGCTCGGCGGTGACCCGCGCGGGGGTCCAGTCCAGGTGGTGCAGGGCGTCGGTGCGCGGCGCGGTCCGGCCGGTGAAGGGGCGCAGCGCCAGCGAGCGCACCGACAGCACCGGGGACCCGGTGTCGTCGGCCAGCTCCAGCGCGGCCTCGTCGCGCCCGAGCAGGGTGACCCTGGCCCGCAGCGCGCCCGCGCCCTCGGCGTGCTGGGCGACGCCGGAGAAGGTGAACGGGAGCGCGGTGGGCGCGTCGGCGCCGCGCAGCAGGCCGATGGCCTGGACGGCGGCGTCGAACGCGGCCGGGTGCAGCCCGAACCCGCGGGCGTCGGCGGCGGCGGCTCCGGGCAGGGCGATCTCGGCGAACAGCTCGTCGCCGGACCGCCAGGCGCGGCGCAGGCCCTGGAACACCGGGCCGTACGCGAGCCCGGCCTCGGCCATCTCCGGGTACAGGCCGTCCAGCTCCAGCTCGGTGGCGCCGGGCGGCGGCCACTCGGTGAGCGGGACGCCCGCGTCCGGCCCGTCCGGGGTCAGGACGCCCTCGGCGTGCGTGGTCCACGGGTCGTCGTCGGCCGCGCCCTGCTCCCGGCCGTGGACGGTGACCGAGCGGTTTCCGCTCGCGTCCGGGGCGGTGACGCCGACCTGCACGCTGACCCCGTCGTCCTCGGGCAGCACCAGCGGCGCGTGCAGGGTCAGCTCGGCCAGCGAGCCGCAGCCGACCTGCTTCCCCGCCTGGAGGGCGAGTTCGACCAGTCCGGTGCCGGGCACCAGGACCGCGCCGCCGACGGCGTGGTCCACCAGCCACGGGTGGGCGTGCCGGGAGAGCAGGCCGGTGGCGAGCAGGCCGCCGGTGCCGGGGAGGGTGGTGGTGGCGGCCAGCAGCGGGTGCGCGGTGGCGCGCAGGCCGGTGGAGGTGACGTCGCCGCCCTCGGTGGAGCCGTCCATCCAGTAGCGCCTGCGCTGGAACGCGTAGGTGGGCAGGTCGACGCGGCCCGCGCGGCGACCGGCGTAGAACGTGGTCCAGTCCGCGGGCGCGCCGGTGACGTGCAGCCTGGCCAGGGCGGTGGCGGCGGTGGTGGCCTCGTCGTGGCCCTTGCGCTGGGCGGGGACGAGGGTGGCGGTGGTGCGGTCGGCGGCGAGGCCGGTGAGCACCCCGTCCGGGCCGATCTCGACGAACCTGGTGGCACCGGCCGACTCCAGCGCGCCGAAGGCGTCGTCGAAGCGGACGGCCTGGCGCACGTGCCGCACCCAGTAGTCGGCGGTGACGAGGTCGTCGCCGGTGGCGGGCGCGCCGGTCACGGTGGACACGACGGTGATGACGGGCTCGTGGTAGGCGATCTTGTCGGCGACCTCGCGGAACTGGGCGAGCATCGGCTCCATGAGCGGCGAGTGGAAGGCGTGCGAGACGCGCAACCGCTTGGTGCGGCGGCCTTCCAGGGCGGCGGCGACCCTGGCCACCGCGTCCTCGGCTCCGGAGACGACCACCGAGGTGGGGCCGTTGACGGCGGCCAGGCCGACCCGCTCGTCCAGCAGGGGCAGGACCTCCGCCTCGCTGGCCTCGACGGCGAGCATCGCGCCACCGGCCGGGAGCGCCTGCATGAGCTTGCCGCGCGCGGCGACCAGCTTGCACGCGTCCACCAGCGAGAGGACGCCCGCGACGTGCGCGGCGGCGATCTCGCCGATGGAGTGCCCGGCCAGGAAGTCCGGCCGCACGCCCCAGGACTCGAGGAGCCGGTGCAGCGCGACCTCGAACGCGAAGATGGCGGGCTGGCCGTACCCGGTGCGGTCCAGCAGCTCCTGGTCGTCGCCGAGGACGACCTGGTCGAGCGGCCGGTCGAGCAGCGGGTCGAAGTGGCCGCAGATGACCTCGAACGTCTCGCGGAACACCGGGAACGCCTCGCGGAGTCCGCGTCCCATGCCGATCCGCTGCGCGCCCTGCCCGGTGAACAGGAACGCGAGCTTGCCGGTGGTGGCGCGGCCCTTGGCGGTGGTCGGGGTCGGCGCGTCCTCCAGCAGGGCGCGCAGCCCGGCCAGGAGCTCGGCGCGGTCGCCGCCGACGACGGCGGCCCGGTGCTCCAGCGCGGCCCTGCGGGTCGCGGCGGCCAGCGCCACCTCCACGTCGTCGTGCGGCGCGCCGTCCACGAACGCCAGCAGGCGCTCGGTCTGCTCGCGCAGCGCCTCGGCGGACTTCGCCGACACCACCAGGGCGACCGGGGCCGCGCTCTGGTCGGCGCTCTGGGTGGCGGGCGGCTCGGGGGTCTGCTCGGCGGGCTCGGGGGCCTGCTCCACGATGACGTGCGCGTTGGTGCCGCTGATGCCGAACGACGAGACGCCCGCGCGGCGCGGACGCCCGGTCTCGGGCCAGCTGCGGGCCTCGGTCAGCAGCTCGACCGCGCCCTCGCCCCACTCGACCTTCGCCGAGGGCTCGTCCACGTGCAGCGTCTTCGGGATGGCGCCGTGCCGCATGGCCATGACCATCTTGATGATGCCCGCGACGCCCGCGGCGGCCTGGCTGTGGCCGATGTTGGACTTGATCGAGCCGAGCAGCAGCGGCTCGGGCCGGTCCTGGCCGTAGGTGGCGATGAGGGCCTGCGCCTCGATCGGGTCGCCGAGCGAGGTG
Organism: Actinosynnema mirum DSM 43827; assembly: GCF_000023245.1. Classification (GTDB taxonomy): domain Bacteria; phylum Actinomycetota; class Actinomycetes; order Mycobacteriales; family Pseudonocardiaceae; genus Actinosynnema; species Actinosynnema mirum. The sequence goes on along the minus strand of NC_013093.1, from coordinate 3,052,304 downwards.
CCGGTGCCGTGCGCCTCCACGGTGTCCACCTCGGACGGTCGCAGCCCGGCGCTCGCCAGCGCGGCGCGGATGACCCGCTGCTGCGACGGCCCGTTGGGCGCGGTGAGCCCGTTGGACGCGCCGTCCTGGTTGACCGCCGTGCCGCGCACGACCGCGAGCACCTGGTGCCCGTTGCGGCGCGCGTCGGAGAGCCGCTCCACGACCAGCGCGCCGACGCCCTCGGACCAGCCGGTGCCGTCCGCGCCGGAGGCGAAGGACTTGCAGCGGCCGTCGGGGGCGAGGCCGTTCTGGCGGGAGAACTCCACGAACGTCTCGGGCGTGGACATGACGGTGACGCCGCCGACGACCGCGAGCGAGCACTCCCCCGACCGCAGGGCCTGCGCGGCCAGGTGCAGCGCGACCAGCGACGAGGAGCACGCGGTGTCGACGCTGACGGCCGGGCCTTCGAGGCCGAAGGTGTAGGAGATGCGGCCGGTGACGACGCTGCCCGCGTTGTGGCCGGTCAGGTAGTCGTGGTACATGACGCCGGCGAACACGCCGGTGGGGCTGCCCTTGAGGGTGGCCGGGTCGATGCCCGCCCGCTCGAACGCCTCCCAGGAGGTCTCCAGCAGCAGGCGCTGCTGCGGGTCGATCAGCACGGCCTCGCGGGGGCTGATGCCGAAGAACTCGGCGTCGAACTGGGCCGCGTCGTGCAGGAAGCCGCCCTGCGCCACGTAGGTGGTGTCGGGTCGGGTGCGCGTCGGGTCGTGCAGCCTGCGCACGTCCCAGCCCCGGTCGGTCGGGAACGGGCCGATCGCGTCGACGCCGCCGTCGACCAGCGCCCACAGGTCCTCGGGCGAGCGGACGCCGCCGGGGTAGCGGCAGGCCATGCCGACGATGACGACCGGGTCGTCGCCGGTGGTGGCGCGGACCGGTGCGGTGGTGCGCTCGGCGGGCGCGCTGCCCGCCAGCTCGGCCAGGACGTGCTGGGCGAGCACGCGCGGCGACGGGTGGTCGAACACCAGGGTGGTGGGCAGCCGCAGGCCGGTGGCGGCGGAGACCGCGTTGCGGAACTCGACGGCGGTCAGCGAGTCGAAGCCCAGCTCCTGGAAGGCCCGGTCGGGGTCGACGGCGGTGGCGGAGGCGTGGCCGAGGACGGCGGCGGCCTGCGCGACGACGACGTCGAGCACGGCTTCGAGCGCCTGCTCCGCGCCCAGGCCCGCGACCCGCTCGGCCAGCTCGCCGGTGGGCGCGGCGCCCGCGGCGGCGGTGCGGCGGGTCGGGCCGGCCAGCGCGCGCCACAGCGGGGCGAGCGCCTCCCCCTGGTTGCGCAGCCCGGCGGGCTCGACGCGGACCGGGGCGACGAGGGCGCGCCCGGAGGCGAGCGCGGCGTCGAACAGGGCGACGCCGTCCTCCTCGGACAGCGCGAGGACGCCGCCGCGCGCCATGCGGGCGATGGCCTCGGCGTCGAGGCCGCCGGTCATGGAGCTGCCGTCCAGGTCCCACAGGCCCCAGGCGATCGAGGTGGCGGGCAGGCCCGCGCTCCTGCGGTGCTGGGCGAGGGCGTCCAGGTAGGCGTTGGCCGCGGCGTAGTTGCCCTGGCCCGGCGCGCCGAGCACGCCGGAGAGCGAGGAGAACACGACGAACGCGGACAGGTCACCGGTCAGCTCGTGCAGGTTCCAGGCGGCGTCGGCCTTGGGGCGCAGCACGGTGTCCAGGCGCTCGGGGGTGAGCGCGGTGACGACGCCGTCGTCGAGCACGCCGGCGGCGTGCACGACGGCCGACACCTCGACGCCGTCCAGGACCGCGGCGAGCGCGTCCCGGTCGGCGGCGTCGCACGCCTTGAGCGCCACGCGGGCGCCCGCCGACTCCAGCTCCGCGACGAACTCGGCGGCGCCCTCGGCGGCCAGGCCCCGGCGGCTGAGCAGGACCAGGTCCCGCACGCCGCGCACGGCCACCAGGTGCCGCGAGATGACCTTGCCGAGCGCGCCGAGCGCGCCGGTCACCACGACCGCGCCGGAGCCGAAACCGGGGTCCTCGGCGTCGGCGGGCGGGGTGGCGCGGACGAACCGGGGGTAGTGGCCGATCCCGTCGCGGAACACCACCTGCGGCTCGCCGGAGGCCAGCGCCAGCGGCAGGGCCCGCTCCAGGTCGGTCCAGTCGTCCAGGTCCACCAGCAGGAACAGGTCGGGGTTCTCGGCCTGCGCGGTGCGCACCAGGCCCCACACCGCCGCGCCCGCCAGGTCGGGGGCGGCCTCGCCGCGCACCGACACCGCGCCCTCGGTCACCACGACCAGGTGCGAGGCGGCGAACCGGTTCTCCGACAGCCAGGTCTGGAGCACCGCGAGCACCCGGTGCACCTCGGTGCGCGCCGAGTCGGGGTCGGCGGAGCCCGCGATGGGCAGCACCACGACACCGGGCGCCTCGGCGCCCACCTCGCCCCACGCGGTCCAGGTCACCGGGTCGGCGCTGCCCTGGTCCAGGGCGGTCCAGCCGACCTCCAGCAGCGAGCCCCGGCCGGTGGTGGCCCGCGCGCCGTCGCGGGCCTGGCGCAGCGCCAGCGCGTCGACGGTGAGCACGGGCGCGCCGGTCGGGTCGGCGACGGCGAGCGCGACGGCGTTGCCGGTGGGCGTGACGCGCACCCGCACCGACGACGCGCCGGTGGCGTGCACGCTCACCCCGGTCCAGGCGAACGGGAGGGTGGCGGGGCGGTCCTCGCCGCCGGTGAGGGCGATGGCGTGCAGGGCGGCGTCGAGCAGCGCCGGGTGCACCTCGTAGCCGGAGGCGTCGACCTCCTCGGGCAGGGCGACCTCGGCGAACACCTCGTCACCGCGCCGCCAGGCCGCGCGCAGGCCCCGGAACGCCGGGCCGTACTCCAGCCCGGCGGACGCCAAACCGTCGTGCAGGCCGTCGAGGTCGACCACCTCGGCTCCCGAGGGCGGCCACTCGGCGAGCGCGACGCCCGCGGGCGCGGCGGGGGCCAGCACGCCGGTGGCGTGGCGGGTCCACGGGTCGCCGGGGGTGGCGTCGTCGCGCGAGTGCACGGCGATCGTCCGGCGGCCGGTCCCGTCCGGCGCGTCCAGGGTGACCTGCACCTGGAGCGCGGCGTCGCCCGGCAGCGCGAGCGGCGCGGCGAGCGCCAGCTCCTCCACCGAGCCGCAGCCCACGGCCGCGCCCGCCCTGGTGGCGAGTTCGAGGAAACCGGTGCCGGGGAACAGGACCGCGCCGCTGACGCGGTGGTCGGCCAGCCACGGGTGGGTGCGGGTGGAGAGCCTGCCGGTGAGCACGACCGTGCCGGACCCGGCGACGGTCATGGCCGCGCCGAGCAGCGGGTGGTCGGTGGCGTCCATGCCCGCGCCGACCGGGTCGCCGACGACGGCCGGGTCGTCCATCCAGAACCGCTCGTGCTGGAAGGCGTAGGTGGGCAGGGCGACGCGGCGCGCGCCACGCCCGGCGAAGAACGCGGCCCAGTCGACGGGAACGCCGTGCGCGTGCACCTGGGCGAGCGCGGTGACCAGGGCGGTGGTCTCGGCGCGGTCGCGGCGCTGGGCGGGCACGAGCGCGGCCCGCTCGGCGGTGGCCTGGGCCAGGCCGGTGAGCACGCCGTCCGGGCCGACCTCCAGGAACCGGGTGGCGCCGCGCGCGGTCAGCTCCCGGACGCCGTCGGCGAACCGGACGGCCTGGCGCACGTGCCGCACCCAGTAGTCGGCGGTGACCAGGTCCTCGCCGGTGGCGAGCGCGCCGGTGACGGTGGAGACGACGGCGGTCCTGGGGACGTGGAAGGCGATCGTGGCGGCGACCTCGCGGAACTGGGCGAGCATCGGCTCCATGAGCGGCGAGTGGAAGGCGTGCGAGACGCGCAACCGCTTGGTGCGGCGGCCTTCCAGCTTGGCGGCGACGGCGTCGACCGCGTCCTGCGCGCCGGAGAGCACCACGGCGGTCGGGCCGTTGACGGCGGCGAGGCCGACCCGCTCGTCCAGCAGGGGGAGGACTTCCTCCTCCGCGGCCTCGACGGCGAGCATCGCGCCACCGGACGGGAGGGCCTGCATCAACCGGCCGCGCGCGGCGACCAGCTTGCAGGCGTCCTCGAGGGAGAACACCCCGGCCACGTGCGCGGCGGCGATCTCGCCGATGGAGTGCCCGGCCAGGAAGTCCGGCTTGACGCCCCACGACTCCAGCAGCCGGAACAGCGCCACCTCGAACGCGAAGATCGCGGGCTGGCTGTACCCCGTGCGGTCCAACGACTCCTGGTCGTCGCCGAGGACGATCTCGGCGAGCGGACGGTCGAGCTCGCGGTCGAACAGCGCGCAGGCCGCGTCGAAGGACTCGGCGAACACCGGGAACGCCGCGCGCAGCTCGCGGCCCATGCCGGTCCGCTGCGAGCCCTGCCCGGTGAACAGGAACGCCAGCGCGCCGTGCGCGGCGGTCCCCCGCACGAGCGCGGGCGAGGTGTCGCCGTCGACCAGGGCGCGCAGCCCGGCGAGCAGCTCCTCGCGGGTCTCGCCCACGACCACCGCCCGGTGGTCCATGCCCGAGCCGGGGCGCACGACGGCCAGCGAGTGGGCCAGGTCGAGCGGCAGGGCCCCCTGCTCCACCAGCGGGATCAGCCGCGCGGCCTGGTCGGGCAGCGCGCTCGTGGCGCGGGCCGACAGCAGCCACGGCAGCGGCGCGGCGGACCGCACCGGGACGGCCGTCGCGGCGGGTGCGGCGAGGTCCGGGGCCTGCTCGACGATGACGTGCGCGTTGGTGCCGCTGATGCCGAACGAGGAGATGCCCGCCCGGCGCGGGCGCCCGGTCTCGGGCCAGGCCAGCGCGTCGGTGAGCAGCTCGACCGCGCCCGCGCTCCAGTCCACGTGCGTGGACGGCTCGTCCACGTGCAGGGTCTTGGGGATCACCCCGTGGCGCATCCCCATGACGACCTTGATGATGCCCGCGACGCCCGCGGCGGCCTGGGTGTGGCCGAGGTTCGACTTGATCGAGCCGAGCCGCAGCGGCTCGTCCCGGTCCTGGCCGTAGGTCGCCAGGAGCGCCTGCGCCTCGATGGGGTCGCCGAGGGTCGTGCCGGTGCCGTGCGCCTCCACGGTGTCCACATCGGACGGTCGCAGGCCCGCGTTGGCGAGCGCCTGCCGGATGACGCGCTGCTGCGACGGGCCGTTCGGGGCGGTGAGGCCGTTGGACGCGCCGTCCTGGTTGACCGCCGTGCCGCGCACGACGGCCAGGACCTCGTGCCCGTTGCGGCGGGCGTCCGAGAGCCGCTCCAGCACCAGCACGCCGACGCCCTCGGACCAGCCGGTGCCGTCGGCGGCGTCCGCGAACGGCTTGCAGCGCCCGTCGGGGGCCAGTCCGCGCTGGCGGGAGAACTCCACGAACATCTCCGGCGTCGCCATGACGGCCACGCCGCCCGCGAGCGCCAGCGAGCACTCCCCCGACCGCAGCGCCTGCGCCGCCAGGTGCAGCGCGACCAGCGAGGACGAGCACGCGGTGTCCACGCTGACCGAGGGGCCTTCGAGGCCGAAGGTGTAGGAGACGCGGCCGGTGACGACCGCGCCGGAGCTGTGGCCGGTGACGTAGTCGTGGTACATGACCCCGGCGAACACGCCGGTCGAGCTGCCCTTGAGCGAGGCCGGGTCGATGCCCGCCCGCTCGAACGCCTCCCACGAGGTCTCCAGCAGCAGGCGCTGCTGCGGGTCCATGATCACGGCCTCGCGCGGGCTGACGCCGAAGAAGCCGGGGTCGAACAGGGCCGCGTCGTCCAGGAACCCGCCCTGGGCCACGTAGGTGGTGTCGGGCCGGGTCGAGTGCGGGTCGTGCAGCTTGGCGACGTTCCAGCCCCGGTCGGCCGGGAACGGGCCGATCGCGTCGCGGCCGTCGAGCAGCAGCTCCCACAGGTCCTCGGGCGAGCGCACCCCGCCGGGGTAGCGGCAGGCCATGGAGACGATGACGATCGGGTCGTCGTCGGCCCGCCTGGTGGCCACGACCTCGGCCTGACCGGCGGCGCCGGACAGCTCGGCGAGCAGCAGCTCGACCAGGGCCAGCGGGGTCGGGTGGTCGAAGACCAGCGTGGCGGGCAGCCTCAGGCCGGTCTCGGCGCCGAGGCTGTTGCGCAGCTCGACGGCGGTGAGCGAGTCGAAGCCGAGGTCCTGGAAGGCGCGGGCCGGGTCGACCGCCTCGGGCGAGCCGTGGCCCAGGACCGAGGCGACCCTGGTGCGCACGAGGGTCAGGACGGCGGCGCGGCGCTCCTCGTCGGTCAGGCCGGACAGGCGGCGGGCCAGCTCCGAGCCGGTGGCGGCCGAGGCGGACCCGGCGCGCCTGGCGCGGCGGCGGACCAGGCCGTCGAAGGCGAGCGGGGCGTCGTCGCCGAGGGCGCGCAGGGCCCGCAGGTCGAGCCGGGCGGCGACGACGGCGGGCGCGGCGGCGGAGGTGGCGGCGTCGAGCAGGGCCATGCCCTCCTCGGCCGACAGCGGCAGGACGCCGTTGCGGGACATGCGGGCCAGGTCGCCGGCGTCGAGCGCGCCGGTCATGGCGCTCTCGACGTCCCACAGGCCCCAGGCGATCGCGGTGGCGGCCTGGCCGTTGCCCCGGCGGTGCTGGGCGAGGGCGTCCAGGTAGGCGTTGGCCGCGGCGTAGCTGGCCTGTCCGGGCGCGCCGAGCACACCCGACAGGGACGAGAAGACGACGAACGCGGACAGGTCGGAGGTCAGCTCGTGCAGGTTCCAGGCGGCGTCGACCTTGGGGCGCAGCACGGCGTCCACGCGGGTCCCGTCCAGCGCGGTCACCACGCCGTCGGCCACGACACCGGCCAGGTGCACGACGGCCGAGACCTCGACGCCGGTCAGGGCCTCGGCGAGCGCGTCCCGGTTGGCGGCGTCGCACGCCTTGAGCGCCACGCGGGCGCCCGCGGACTCCAGCTCGGCGACGAACTCGGCCGCGCCCTCGGCGTTCGGGCCGCTGCGGCTGAGCAGGACCAGGTCCCGCACGCCGTGCGCGGCCACCAGGTGGCGGGAGACGATCCGGCCGATGGCGCCGGTCGCGCCGGTCACCACGACCGCGCCCGCGCCGAACCCGGCCTGCTCCGCAGAGTCGGGCCCGGCAGAGTCGGGCCCGGCGGCGTCGGGCCCGGCGGCCAGGCGGGCGGCGGACAGCGCGTCGCCGCGCCAGATCAGCTGCGGCTCACCGGAGGCCAGCGCGAGCGGCAGCGCCCGCGCCAGGTCGGCGGTGGGCACGTCGAGCAGCACGAACCGGTCCGGGTTCTCGGCCTGCGCCGACCGCACCAGGCCCCACACGGCCGCGGCGGCCAGGTCGGCGACCGCGTCGCCGACCGCGCCCTCGGTGACCACGGCCAGCCGCGCGGCGGCGAACCGGTCCTCCGACAGCCAGGTCTGGAGCACGGCGAGCGCGCGGTGCACCTCGGCGCGCGCGGACTCGGGTTCGGCGCCGCCGGACACCGGCAGCACCACCACGGGCGGCACGTCCTCGCCGAGCGCGTCCCAGGTGGTCCACTCCACCGCGTCGGCGTCGGCGGTCGCCACGGGCTTCCAGCCCAGCACGCGCAGCGGCGAGCGCCCGGCGGCGGCCGGGGTCGCGGCGGTGGTGGCGCGCAGCACCAGCGAGTCCACGGTCAGCACCGGCGCGCCGGTCGGGTCGGCGGCCAGCACCTCCACCCCGCCGAGCGCGGCCGGGGCGAGGCGCACGCGCAGGCCGGACGCGCCGGTGGCGTGCACGGTCGCGCCGGTCCAGGCGAACGGCAGGCCCCGGTGCTCCTCCAGCGCGCCCAGGCCGAGGGCCTGCAGCGCGGCGTCCAGCAGCGCCGGGTGCACGCCGAACCTCTCCGCGCCGTCCGGCTCGGGCAGCTCGACCTGCGCGAACAGCTCGTCACCGCGCTTCCAGGCCGCGCGCAGGCCCCGGAACGCGGGCCCGTAGTCCATGCCGCCCTCGGCCAGCCGCTCGTGCAGGCCGTCCAGCTCGATCGCCTCGGCGTCCGGGGGCGGCCACTGGGTCAGCTCGAAGTCGGCCCTGCGGCGGAACTGGGACAGCAGACCGGTCGCGTGCGGGACCCACGGGGCGTCGGCGTCGCCGTCGTCGGCGCGCGAGTGCACCTCGAACGCGCGGGCGCCGGTGTCGTCGGGCGCGCCGACCGCGATCTGCACGCGGACCGCGCCGCGCTCGGGCAGCACCAGCGGCGCGGCGAGCGCCAGCTCCGCGACGGAGCCGCAGCCCAGGTCCTCGCCGACGCGGGCGGCCAGTTCGAGGAAACCGGTGCCGGGGAACAGGATCGCGCCCGCGATGACGTGGTCGGCGAGCCACGGGTGGGTGCGGGTGGAGAGCCTGCCGGTGAACACCGCTCCCCCGGACCCGGCCAGGGTGGTGGCCGCGCCGAGCAGCGGGTGGTCGGTGGAGTCCAGGCCCGCGGCGGTCACGTCGCCGGTCGCGGCGGCGGTCTCGATCCAGAACCGCTCGCTCTGGAACGCGTAGGTGGGCAGGTCGACGCGGTGCGTGGCGCGGCCGGAGAAGACCGCCGACCAGTCGACGGGCACGCCGACGACGTGGGCCTGCGCGAGCGCGGTGACCAGCGCGGTGGTGTCGGGGCGGTCGCGGCGCTGGGTGGCGATGAGCGCGGACTGCTCGGCGGTGGCCTGGGCCATGCCGGTGAGCACGCCGTCCGGGCCGACCTCCAGGAAGCGGGAGACGCCCTGGGCGCGCAGGAAGGCGACGCCGTCGGCGAAGCGCACGGCCTGGCGGGCGTGCCGGACCCAGTAGTCGGGGGTGGTCAGGTCCGCGCCGGTGGCAAGCGCGCCGGTGACCGTGGAGACGACGGCGGTGGTGGGCGCGTGGAAGGTGAGGGAGGCCGCGACGGCGCGGAACTCCTCCAGCATCGGCTCCATGAGCGGCGAGTGGAAGGCGTGCGAGACGCGCAAGCGCTTGGCGCGTCTGCCTTCCAGCTTGGCGGCGACGGCGTCGACCGCGTCCTCGGCCCCCGAGACGACGACGGAGGTGGGGCCGTTGACGGCGGCGACGCTGACCCGCTCGTCCAGCAGGGGGAGGACTTCCCCCTCCGTCGCTTCGACGGCGAGCATCGCGCCACCGGTCGGCAGCGCCTGCATCAACCGGCCGCGCGCGGCGACCAGCCTGCACGCGTCCTCCAGCGAGAACACCCCGGCCACGTGCGCGGCGGCGATCTCGCCGATGGAGTGCCCGGCCAGGAAGTCCGGCTTCACGCCCCAGGACTCCAGCAGCCGGAACAGCGCCACCTCGAACGCGAACAGCGCGGGCTGGCTGTACCCGGTGCGGTCCAACGACTCCTGGTCGTCGCCGAGGACGACCTCGGCGAGCGGACGGTCGAGCAGCGGGTCGAGCAGCGCGCACGTGGCGTCGAAGGACTCGCGGAAGGCCGGGAACGCCTCGCGCAGCCCGCGCCCCATGCCGATCCGCTGGGAGCCCTGGCCGGTGAACAGGAACGCGGTGCGGCCCGCGTCCACGGCGCCGCGCACGGCGTTCGCGGACAGCTCCCGCAGCCGGGCGGCGGTGTCGGCGCCGTCGCCGTCGCCGTCCACCAGCAGCACGGCGCGGTGCTCCATGGCGGAGCGGGTGGTGGCCAGCGCCGCCGCCACGTCCACGGCGGCGGTCGTCGGGTCCAGCCCGTCGGCCAGGCGCGCGGCCTGCGCGTCGAGCGCGGCGGCGGTGCGGGCCGACAGCAGCCACGGCACCGGCGTCCCCTCGGGCCAGCCTGCCCCCGGCTCGGGGGTCTGCGCGGGGTCGGCCTGCTCGACGATGATGTGCCCGTTGGTGCCGCTGACGCCGAACGAGGAGACGGCGGCGCGGCGCGGGCGGTCCAGGGCGGGCCACGGCTTGGACTCGCCCAGCAGCTCGATGTGCCCGGCCGACCAGTCCACGTGGCTGGAGGGCGTGCCGAGGTTCAACGTCTTGGGCAGCACGCCGTGGCGCACCGCCATGACGGCCTTGATGATGCCGCTGACGGCCGCCGCCGCCTGCGCGTGGCCGATGTTGGACTTGATCGAGCCCACCCACAGCGGGTGCTCGGCGGTGCGCTCGCGGCCGTAGGTCGCCAGCAGCGCCTGCGCCTCGATGGGGTCGCCGAGGGTGGTGCCGGTGCCGTGCGCCTCCACCAGGTCGACCTCGGTGGAGGACAGGCCCGCGTTGGCCAGCGCCTGCAGGATCACCCGCTGCTGCGCGGGCCCGTTGGGGGCGGTGAGGCCGTTGGAGGCGCCGTCCTGGTTGAGGGCGGAGCCGCGCACGACCGCGAGGACCTCGTGGCCGTTGCGGCGCGCGTCGGAGAGCCGCTCCAGCAGCAGCACGCCGACGCCCTCGCCCCAGCCGGTGCCGTCCGCCTCGTCGGAGAACGGCTTGCAGCGCCCGTCGGGGGCGAGACCGCGCTGGCGGGAGAACGCGACGAACGCGCCCGGCGTGGACATGACCGTGACGCCGCCCGCGAGCGCGAGCGAGCACTCGCGCTCGCGCAGCGCCTGCGCGGCCAGGTGGATCGCGACCAGCGCCGAGGAGCAGGCCGTGTTGACGGTGAGCGACGGGCCCTCGAGGCCCATGGCGTAGGAGACCCGGCCGGAGATCACCGCGGAGGTGCTGCCGGTGCTCATGTACGCCTCGACCTCGTCGGGCAGGTCGGTGAGCCGGTCCCAGTAGTCCTGCCCGCCGCAGCCGAGGTAGACGCCGACCTGCTTGCCGCGCAACGAGTCCGGGTCGATCCCGGCCCGCTCCACGGTCTCCCACGAGGTCTCCAGGACGATCCGCTGCTGCGGGTCCATGGCGAGCGCCTCGCGCGGGGAGATGCCGAAGAAGCCCGCGTCGAAGTCGGTGGCGTCGTGGACGAACCCGCCCTCGCGGACGTAGCTGGAGCCCGGCCGCTCCGGGTCGGGGTCGATCAGAGCCTCGGTGTCCCACCCCCGGTCCTCGGGGAACGGGGTGATCGCGTCCACCCCGTCGGCGACGAGGTTCCACAGGTCCTCGGGCGAGCGCACCCCGCCGGGGAAGCGGCAGCCCATGGCCACGATGGCGATCGGCTCCTGGTCCTCGGACTCGGCCTCGCGCAGGCGCTGGCGCGTCTGGTGGAGGTCTGCGGTCACCTTCTTCAGGTAGCCCAGGAGCTTCTCTTCGTTCGCCATCGTGGTCCTCACCAAGTCTGCCGTGCCGGAAGGGAAGTGACGTGCCTGGCGAATCAGGCCATGCCGAGCTCGTTGTCGATGAAGTCGAAGATGTCGTCGGCGGAGGCCGCTTCGAGCTGGTCGGCCACGGCGGGCCCACCGCCCGCGACGGCCTGGTCGAGCCTGGTGAGCAGGGCGCGCAACCGGGTGGTGAGGTGACCGGCCTCGATCTCCTCCGGCGCGAGGCCGGACGCGGCGATCTCCAGCCGGTCCAGCTCGGCCAGCACCGAGCCGACGGGGCGCTCGCCCTCGTCGACCAGCTCGCCGTGCAGCAGCTCCACGAGCGCGGCGGGGGTCGGGTGGTCGAACACGGCGGTCGCGGTGAGCCGGACGCCGGTGGCGGAGCCGATCACGTCGCGCAGCTCGACGGCGGTGACCGAGTCGAAGCCGAGGTCCTTGAACGCCCTGGTGGGCTGGACCTCGTCGGTGGTGGCGTAGCCGAGGGTGGCGGCCACGTGCGAGCGGACCAGGTCGAGCAGCAGGGCGCGGCGCTCGCCGTCCGGCAGCGGGGCGAGCCTGGCCGCGAGGTCCGAGCCGGTGCTCTCGCCGGGCTCGTCCACGGGGTCGAGCGCGGCCCTGACCTCGGGGATGGCCTCGATGAGCGGCCGGGGGCGGGACAGCGCGTAGGCGGGGGCGAAGCGGGCCCAGTCCATGTCGGTGACGACCAGGTGGGCCTCGTCGCGGTCCAGCACGCCCTGCAGGGCGGACAGGGCCAGCGCGGGGTCCATGGAGCCCAGGCCCATGCGGGCCAGGTGGTCGCCGGTCTCGCCGGAGGACATGCCGCCGCCGCCCCAGGTGCCCCAGGCGATGGAGGTGCCGGTGAGGCCGCGCGCGCGGCGGCTGCGGACGACGCCGTCGACGACGGAGTTCGCTGCGGCGTAACCGATCTGGCCGCCGGAGCCCCAGACGGCCGCGCCGGAGGAGAACACGACGAACGCGTCCAGCTCGCGATCGGCCAGCAGCTCGTCCAGGTGCAGCGCGCCGAGGACCTTGGCGTCGGCCAGCTCCGCCAGCTCGGCCACCGAGGCGTCGTCGACGCCGGACTCGCGGCGCATCGCGCCCGCCGCGTGGAAGACGGAGGTGAGGTCGGGCAGCGAGGCGACGAGCGCGGCGACGGCGTGCCGGTCGGCGACGTCGAGCGCCACGACCTCCACCTTGCCGTCCAGCTCCGCGCACAGCTCGGCCGCGCCGGGCGCGTCCGGGCCGCGGCGGCTGGCCAGCACCACGTGCTCCGCGCCGGTCTCCACCAGCCAGCGCGCCAGGTGCGCGCCGACGCCGCCGGTGCCGCCGGTGACCAGGACCGTGCCGCGCGGGGCCCACTTGGCCGCCACCGCGCCGCCGGGGGCGCGCACCAGGCGGCGGGCGAGGGTGCCCGCCGGGCGCACCGCGACCTGGTCCTCGGCGCCGGAGAGCGCGCCGACCAGGCGTTCCACCACGAGGTCGTCCACGTCGGCGGGCAGGTCCACGACGCCGCCCCAGGTCTGCGGCCGGTCGAGGCCCATGACGGTGCCGATGCCCCACAGGGCGCTCTGGCGCGGGTCGGCGGGCTCCTCCAGCCCGGCGCCGACGGCGCGCGAGGTGGCGAACCACAGCGGCGCGGTGACGCCCGCGTCGTCCAGGCCCTGCACCAGCGGGACCGAGGCGGCGACGCCGCGCGAGAGCGACGGGAACAGCGGGTGCGGCCGGTCGTCCAGGCCCAGCAGGGACAGCACGCCCTCGGGCAGGCCGCCCGCGACGGCGGAGCGCACGAGGTCGGCGGCGGCGGCCCGGTCCAGGCCGTCCACCCGCACCGGCAGCACGTCCGCGCCGCGCGTGGTCAGGCCGTCCACGACGGCGATGACCCGCTTGTCCTCGCGCAGCGACTCGGGCACCACCAGCAGCCAGGAGCCGGTGGCCACCGGCGGGACCGGCTGGTCGACGGCCCGCCACTCGACCCGGTAGCGCCAGGAGTCCACGGTGGACCGCTCGCGGAACCCGTCGCGCCACGCGGACAGCGCGGGCAGCACCGCGCCCAGCGCGGCCTCGTCCACGGACAGCTCGCGCGCCAGCGAGTCGACGCCGCCGGTCTCCAGCGCGGCCCACAGCGCGGCGGAGGCCGGGTCGGCCTCGGCGGCCGGGGCGTCGGTCAGCCAGTAGTGGGCGTGCCGGAACGCGTAGGTGGGCAGCCGGACCGGGCGCGCGCCGGGCAGCAGCGCGGCGAAGTCCGGGCGGACGCCGCCGCGCACGTGCAGCTCCGCCAGGGAGCGGGTGAAGCGGGCCAGGCCGCCCTCGTCGCGGCGCAGCGTGCCGGAGACGACGGTGGGCTGCTCGCGGGCGTCCAGGGTCTCGCCGATGCTCGGCGCGATCACCGGGTGCGGGCTGACCTCCACGAACACCGCGTGCCCCGACTCGGCGAGCGCCTGCACGGCCGGGGCGAACAGCACCGGGGAGCGCAGGTTCGAGTACCAGTAGCGGGCGTCGAGCTGGCCGTCGGCGACGAACTCGCCGGTGACCGTGGACAGCATCGGGATCGCGCCCGCGCGGGGGCTGATCGGGGCGAGGTCGGCCAGCATCCGCTGCTCGACCTCGACGACCTGCGCGGAGTGCGAGGCGTAGTCGATGTTGACCCGCCGGGCCCGCACGTCCCGCTCCTCCAGGACCGCGGTCAGCTCGGCGAGCGCGTCGAGGTCGCCGGAGACGACGGTGGAGGCGGCGCCGTTGACCGCGCCGAGGGACAGCCTGCCGTCCATGGCCTCCAGGTACGGCTCGACCTCGGCCAGCGGCAGCCCGATCGAGAGCATCCCGCCGCGACCGGCCAGGCTCTCCCGGATCGCGATGCCGCGCAGGGCGACCACGCGCGCGCCGTCGAGCAGCGACAGGTGGCCGCCGACGACGGCCGCCGCGATCTCGCCCTGCGAGTGGCCGACGACCGCGTCCGGCCGCACGCCGTGGTGCTCCCACAGCGCGGTCAGCGACACCAGGACCGCCCACAGCGCGGGCTGCACGACGTCGCCGCGCTCCAGCGACGGGGCGCCCTCGCCGCCGCGCACGGCCGCGATCAGGTCCCAGTCCAGGAACGCCGACAGGGCCTCGGCGCACTCGGCCATCCTCGCGGCGAACACCGGCGAGGTGTCGAGCAGCTCGGCGGCCATGCCCTCCCACTGGGAGCCCTGGCCGGGGTAGGCGAACACGATTTTGCCGACCACGTCGGCGGCGCCGGTGACCAGGGACGGGGACGGCAGGCCCTCGGCGAGCGCGGCGACCCCGGCCTCCAGCTCGGCGCGGTCCGCGCCCAGGACGACGGCGCGGCGCTCGAAGGCGGTGCGGGTGGTGGCCAGCGACCAGGCGACGTCGCGCGGCGAACCGACCTCGCGGGTGGCGAGGTGGTCGCGCAGCCGGGCGGCCTGCGCCTGCAGGGCGTCGGCGGTGCGGCCGGACAGCACCCACGGCACCACCGGGGAGGCGGCGGGGATCTCGGCTTCAGCGGTCTCGGCAGCGACCTCGGGGGCCTGCTCCAGCACGAGGTGCGCGTTGGTGCCGCTGATCCCGAACGAGGACACCCCGACCCGGCGCGGCCGACCGGTCTGCGGCCAGGTGGTCTCCTCGGTGAGCAGCGCGACGGAGCCCTCGGTCCAGTCGACCTCGGGCGAGGGCGCGTCGACGTGCAGGGTGCGCGGCAGGACGCCGTGGCGCATCGACAGCACGGCCTTGATCACGCCGCCGACGCCCGCCGCCGCCTGGCTGTGGCCGATGTTGGACTTGAGCGAGCCCAGCAGCAGCGGCTCCTCGCGGTCCTGCCCGTAGGTCGCGAGCAGCGCCTGCGCCTCGATCGGGTCGCCCAGGCGGGTGCCGGTGCCGTGCGCCTCCACCGCGTCGACCTCGCGCGCGGACAGCCGCGCGTCCGCGAGGGCCGCGTGGATGACCCGGCGCTGCGAGGGCCCGTTGGGGGCGGTGATGCCGTTGGACGCGCCGTCCTGGTTGACCGCGCTGCCGCGCACCACGGCCAGCACCTCGTGCCCGTTGCGCAGCGCGTCGGACAGCCGCTCCAGCACGACCACGCCCGAGCCCTCGGACCAGCCTGCGCCGTCGGCGGCGGCGGAGAACGACTTGCAGCGGCCGTCGGCGGCGAGCGCGCGCTGGCGGGAGAACTCGACGAACGTGTCGGTGGTGGAGATGACCGTGGCGCCACCCGCGAGCGCGAGCGGCGTCTGCCCGGAGCGCAGCGCCTGGCAGGCCAGGTGGATCGCGACCAGCGACGAGGAGCAGCCGGTGTCGATCGTCAGCGCGGGCCCCTCGAGGCCCAGGTGGTAGGCGACCCGGCCGGACACCAGGCTGCCGGAGCCGAAGCTGTTGGGGTAGTCGTGGTAGACCACACCGGCGTAGACGGCAGTCCTGCTGCCCTTGAGACCGGCCGGGTCGATGCCCGCGTCCTCCAGCGCCTCCCACGCGGTCTCCAGCAGCACCCGCTGCTGCGGGTCCATCTCGGCGGCCTCGCGCGGGCTGATGCCGAAGAAGCCGGGGTCGAACAGCGGCGCGTCGTGCAGGAACCCGCCGCGCCGCACGTAGATGCTGCCGGGGTTGCCGGGTTCGGGGTGGTAGAGCCCGTCGACGTCCCAGCCCCGGTCGCCCGGCATGTCGGAGGTGGCGTCGACGCCCCCGCGCAGCAGCTCCCACAGCTGCTCGGGGGAGTTCGCGCCACCGGGGTAGCGGCAGCCCATGCCGACGACGGCGATGGGCTCGCTCGCCCGGTCCTGCAGCTCGCGCAACCGCTGGTCGGTGTCGTGCAGCTCGGAGGTGACGCGGCGCAGGTACTCGCGGAGCTTGACTTCGTTGGAGGACATCGAACCACCGTTCACGAGTTGCCGAGCTTGTTGTCGATGAAGCGGAACAGGTCGTCGTCGCTGCCGTCCTCGATCAGCCCGGCCACGTCGTCGGCCTGCCCGGCGGGGGTGATCAGCGCGCGCAGCCGCTCGACGGCCTCGGCGCGCACCAGCTCGTCCACGCCGTCGGCGAACGCGGCCTCCAGGCGGGCGACGCCGTCGAGCACCGGGTTCCCGGCGGTGGGGGCGAGCTCGCCGCGCAGCTGCTCGGCGAGGGCGATGGGGTTGGGGTGGTCGAACACCAGGGTCGCGGGCAGCTTGAGCCCGGTCTCGCCCGCGAGCGCGTCGCGCAGCTCGACGGCGGTGAGCGAGTCGAACCCGGATTCGCTGAAGGACCGCTCGGGGCGCACCGACTCGGCGTCGGCGTGCCCGAGGACCAGGGCGACCTTGGCCCGCACCAGGTCGAGCAGCAGGGTGAGCTGGTCGGCCTCGGTCAGCTCGGCGAGCTTGGCGGTGATCTCGCTCGGGTCGGCCGAGGTCGATGCGGTGGCGCTCTCGTCCGGGGTGAGCGCGGCGCGCGCCTCGGGGACGGTGTCGAGGAGCGGGCGGGGGCGCGCCAGGGCGTAGGCGGGGGCGAACTTGGCCCAGTCCATGTCGGTGACGACCAGGTGGGCCTCGTCGCGGTCGAGCGCGCCCTGCAGGGCGGACACGGCCAGCAGCGGGTCCATCAGGCCCAGGCCCAGGCGGGAGAGCAGGGTCTCGGCGTGGCCGGAGGAGGCCATGCCGCCGCCGCCCCAGGAGCCCCAGGCGACCGAGGTGCCGGTGAGGCCGCGCGCCCTGCGGCGCCGGACGACGCCGTCCACCACGGCGTTCGCTGCGGCGTACCCGATCTGGCCGCCGGAGCCCCAGATCGCGGCGCCGGAGGAGAAGACCACGAACGCGTCCAGCTCGTGGTCCGCGAGCAGCTCGTCCAGGTTCAGGGCGCCCACGACCTTGGCGTGCGCGAGGTCGGCGAGGTCGGCGATCGACGCGTCGTCCACACCGGACTCCTCGCGCAGCACGCCCGCCGCGTGGAACACGGAGGTGAGGTCCGGCAGGGACTTCACCAGCGCGGCCACGTCGTCGCGGTCGGCCACGTCGCAGGCGACGACCTCCACCGCGCCGCCCAGCTCGGCGCGCAGCTCGGCCGCGCCGGGCGCGTCCGGGCCGCGACGGCTGGCCAGCACGACCCGCCGCGCGCCGGTCTCCACCAGCCAGCGCGCCAGGTGCGCGCCGACGCCGCCGGTGCCGCCGGTGACCAGGACCGTGCCGCGCGGGGCCCACTGGTCGGTGGTCTCCCCGCCGGGGGCGCGCACCAGGCGGCGGCCGAAGACCCCGGAGCGGCGCACCGCGACCTGGTCCTCCCCCGCGCCGGAGAGCACGCCCGCGAGCCGGTCGAGCACCCGCGCGTCGGTGAGCTGGTCCAGCTCGGCGGGCAGGTCCACGACGCCGCCCCAGGTGCGCGGCCGGTCGAGGCCCAGCACGGTGCCGACGCCCCACAGCGCGGTCTGGCGCAGCCCGCCGGGCCGGTCGAACCGGTCGACGGCGACGGCGCCGGAGGTGCCGAACCAGACCGGCGCGGTGACGCCCGCGTCGTCCAGGCCCTGCACCAGGGTCACCGAGGCGGCGACGCCCAGCGAGAGCGAGGGCGACAGCGGGTGCGGGCGCTCGTCCAGGCCCAGCAGGGAGAGCACGCCGTCCGGCGTCTGACCGCCGAGGGCGGCGCGCACCCGGTCCGCGACGCGCGCCCGGTCGGCCTCGGCGACGTCGATCTGGACCACCCGCGCGCCGCGCGCGTCGAGCGCGTCCGCGACGGCGTCGACCCGCTCGTCGTCCGGGCCGACCAGCAGCCAGGTGCCCTCGACCGCCGGGACGTCCTCGGCGAGCGAGCGCCACTCCACCCGGTAGCGCCAGGAGTCCACGGTGGACTCGTCGCGGATCTTCCCGCGCCAGGCCGACAGCGCGGGCAGCACCTCGCCCAGCGCGGTGGCGTCCACCGCGAGGTCGCGGGCCAGCGAGTCGAGCCCGCCGGACTCGACGGCGGCCCAGAACCGCGCGTCCCGGTCGTCGGCGACGGCGACGGGCGCCTGCTCGGGGGCGTCGATCCAGTAGCGCTCGCGCTGGAAGGCGTAGGTGGGCAGGTCGACGCGGCGGGCGCCGCGCCCGGCGTGGACCGCGGTCCAGTCCACGTCGCCGCCGAGGGCGAACACCCTGCCCACGGCGGTGGTGAGGGTGACGACCTCGTCCCGGTCGCGGCGCTGCGCGGCGATCGCGCCCGCGCCGCCGACCAGGCCGGTGAGCACGCCGTCCGGGCCGATCTCCAGGAACCGGGTCACACCCCGCTCGGTGAGCGCGGTGACGCCGTCGTGGAACCGCACGGCCTCGCGGACGTGCAGCACCCAGTGCTCGGGGTCGGTCAGGTCGGCCGACCCGTTGAGGTCACCCGGCGCGGCGAGGTTCGACACCACCGGGGTGGTGGGCGCGCTGAACGCGATCCCGGCCACGACGGCGCGGAACTCGTCCAGCATCGGCTCCATGAGCGGCGAGTGGAAGGCGTGCGAGACGCGCAACCGCTTGGTGCGCCTGCCGTCCAGCGCGGCGGCGATCTGGCCGACCGCGTCCTCGGCGCCGGAGACGACGAGCGAGGTGAGGCTGTTGACCGAGGCGATGCCGACCCGGTCGGTCAGCAGCGGCAGCACCTCCTCCTCGGTGGCCTCGACCGCGAGCATCGCGCCACCGGTCGGGAGCGCCTGCATCAACCGGCCGCGCGCGGCGACCAGCCTGCACGCGTCCTCCAGCGAGAACACCCCGGCCACGTGCGCCGCCGCGATCTCGCCGATCGAGTGCCCGCTCAGGTGGTCGGCGCGCACGCCCCACGACTCCAGCAGCCGGTACAGCGCCACCTCGAACGCGAAGATCGCGGGCTGGCTGTACCCGGTGCGGTCCAGCAGCTCCCGGTCCTCGCCGAAGACCACCTCGGCCAGCGGCCGGTCCAGCTCCCGGTCGACCAGCTCGCACACCGCGTCGAAGACCTCCCGGAACACCGGGAACGCCTCCCGCAGCCCGCGCCCCATGCCCAGGCGCTGCGAGCCCTGCCCGGTGAACAGGAACGCGGTCAGCCCGGACCCGGCGCTGCCGGTCACCGCGTTCGGCGCGGCCTGCCCGGACGCGACGGCGCGCGCCCCGGCCAGCAGCTCCTCGGCGCTCGCGCCGACGACCACGGCCCGCTGCTCCAGCGCGGCGCGCGTGCCGCCCAGCGACAGCGCGACGTCGGCGGGCGCCAGGTCGGCCACGTCCGCGACCAGCCGCGCGGCCTGCGCGGCCAGCGCGTCCTCGCCGCGGGCGCTGATCGGCCACGCCACCACGTCGGTGCGCACCCGGACCGGCTCGGCGGGCGCGGCCTCGGCGGCGGGCGCCTCCTCCAGGATGGTGTGCGCGTTGGTGCCGCTGACGCCGAACGAGGACACGCCGATGCGGCGCGGCCTCTCGCGGGCGGGCCACGGCCGCGCCTCGGCCAGCAGCCGGACGTTGCCCTCGGTCCAGTCCACGTGCGTGGACGGCTCGGTGATGTGCAGGGTGCGGGGCAGCACGCCGTTGCGCAGCGCCAGCACGGACTTGATGACGCCCGCGACGCCGGACGCGGCCTGCGCGTGCCCGATGTTGGACTTGATCGAGCCCAGCCACAGCGGCTCGTCCCGGTCCTGCCCGTAGGTCTTGAGGACGGCCTGCGCCTCGATCGGGTCGCCGAGCGAGGTGCCGGTGCCGTGGCCCTCCACCGCGTCCACGTCGGCGGGGGTGAGCCCGGCCGCCGCGAGCGCGCTGCGGATGACCCGCTGCTGCGCGGGGCCGTTGGGGGCGGTCAGGCCGTTGGACGCGCCGTCCTGGTTGACCGCCGTGCCGCGCACCAGCGCCAGCACCGGGTGCCCGTTGCGGCGCGCGTCCGAGAGCCGCTCCAGGACGAGCACGCCCGCGCCCTCGGACCAGCCGGTGCCGTCCGCGCTGTCGGAGAACGGCTTGCAGCGCCCGTCCGGGGCCAGGCCGCGCTGGCGGGAGAACGCGATGAACGGGGTCGGGGTGGCCATCACCAGCACACCGCCCGCGAGCGCCAGCGAGCACTCGCCGGACCGCAGCGCCTGCGACGCCAGGTGGATCGCGACCAGCGACGAGGAGCAGGCGGTGTCCACCGACACCGAGGGGCCCTCGAAGCCGAAGGCGTAGGAGACCCGGCCGGAGAGCACGGCGGCCGAGGTCGCGGTGGCCAGGAACGCCTCCACCTCCTCGGGCGCGTGGTCGAGCAGGTCCGCGTAGTCCTGGCCGCCGGTGCCCGCGAACACGCCGACCCGCTTGCCGCGCAACGACCTCGGGTCCACCCCGGCGCGCTCGACGGCCTCCCAGGTCAGCTCCAGCAGCACCCGCTGCTGCGGGTCCATGGCCAGGGCCTCGCGCGGGGACACGCCGAAGAACGCGGCGTCGAACGAGCCCGCGTCGTGCACGAACCCGCCCTCGTGGACGTAGCTGGTGCCGGGCCGGTCGGGGTCGGCGTCGTAGAGCGCGGCCGAGTCCCAGCCCCGGTCGGTCGGGAACGGGGAGATCGCGTCCACGCCGTTCGCGACGAGGTCCCACAGCTGCTCGGGGGTGCGGACGTCGCCGGGGTAGCGGCAGGCCATCGACACGATCGCGATGGGGTCGTCGTCCACCGGGGCGGGCGCGGTCTCGACCTCGTCGGCGTCGCGCGCGCCGACCAGCTCGGCGCGCAGGAACGCGGCCAGCGAGACCGGCGTGGGGTGGTCGAACACCAGGGTCGCGGGCAGCCGCACCCCGGTCGCCGCGCCGAGCCGGTCGCGCAGCTCGACGGCGGTCAGCGAGTCGAAGCCGAGGTCCTTGAACGCCCGGCCTGGATCGACCCCGGAGGGGTCCGGGTAGGCGAGGACGGCGGCCACGTGGGTTCTGACGAGGTCCGCCAGTGCGCGGTGCTGCTCGGACTCGGGCAGCGCGGCCAGCCGTCCGGCCAGTTCGGACCCCGCCGGGGTCGGCTCGGTCCCGCCGTCCAGCGCGAGGATCTCGCGGACCTCGGGCAGCGCGTGCAGCAGCGGCCGGGGCCTGGCGGCGGAGTAGGTGGGGGCGAAGCGCGACCAGTCGAGGTCGGCGACGACCAGGTGGTGCTCGTCGTGGTCCAGGGCGCGGCCGAGGGCGGCCGTGGCCAGGCGCGGGTCCATGGGCGGGATGCCGTGCAGGCGCAGCGCCTCGCCGAGGGCCTCCTCGTCGACCATGCCGCCGCCGCCCCAGGTGCCCCAGGCGATCGAGGTGACCGGCGCGCCCCGGTGGTGGCGGCGGTGGGCGAGGGCGTCGAGGCGGGCGTTGGCCGCCGCGTAGCCGGACTGGCCCGCCGAGCCCCACACGGCCGCGCCGGAGGAGAACAGCACGAACGCGTCCAGCTCGCGGCCGTCGAGCAGCTCGTCGAGGTGGTGGGCGCCCGCGACCTTGGCGCGGCCGGTGGCCACGAAGTCGGCGAGCGGGGTGTCGCCCAGGTGCGCCTCGTCGGGCAGGGCGCCCGCCGCGTGCACCACGCTGAGCGGGCCCTCGGGCAGCGCGTCGACCAAGGCTGCGACGTCGGCGCGGTCGGCCACGTCGCAGGCCACGACGGTGGTGGTGGCGCCCGCGGCCTCCAGCTCGGCCTTGAGCTCCCGCGCGCCGGGCGCGTCCAGGCCGCGGCGGCTGGCCAGCACGAGGTGGCCCGCGCCGCGCTCGACCAGCCAGCGCGCCACGTGCGCGCCGACGCCGCCGGTGCCGCCGGTGATCAGGACCGGGCCGCGCGGGGCCCAGTCGCGGGCCGGGGCGGCGGTGAGCGGGGCGCGGACCAGCCTGCGGGCCAGCACGCCCGCCGGGCGCAGCGCGACCTGGTCCTCGACCCGGTGGGCGAGCACGTCGACCAGGCGGTCGAGCGCGGCGCTGTCCACCTCGGCGGGCAGGTCCACGACGCCGCCCCAGGTGAGCGGGTGGTCGAGGCCCAGCGCCCCGGCCAGGCCCCAGACGGCGGACTGGGCGGTGGAGGCCAGCTCCTCGAACGGGTCGACGGCGACCGCGCCCCTGGTGAGCAGCCAGGTGGGGGCGGTGACGCCCGCGTCGCCGAGCGCCTGCACCAGGGTGACGACGCGCTCGACGCCGTCGCTGATCGTGGGGTGCTCGGCGTGCGGGGTGTCGTCCAGCGCGACGAGCGCCAGCACGCCCTCGACCTCGGCCCCGCGCAGCTCGTCGGCGAGCGCGGCCCGGTCGTGGTCGGCCGGGTCGAGCAGCACGGCGGACGCGCCGCGCGCGGTGAGCCGCTCGGCGGCGGAGGCGGCCAGCGGGTCGCCCTCGGGGGCGACGAGCAGCCAGACCCCGGACAGGCGCAGCGCGGGCGGCTGGTTCACCGGCCGCCACGTCACGCGGTAGCGCCACGAGTCGGCGACGGCGCGCTCGTTGCCGCGCGCCCGCCACCCGGCCAGCGCGGGCAGGACGCGGTCGACGTCGTCGGGGTCGGCCCCGAGCAGCTCGGCCAGCTCCGCGTTGTCGACGGCGCGCCAGAACTCCTCGTCCGCGCGCTCGACGGGGGCGGTGGTCCCCTCGGTGGGCTCCAGCCAGTAGCGCTGCGCCTGGAAGACGTGGGTGGGCAGGTCGACGCGCGCGCCACCGGGGTGCGCGGCGGTCCAGTCGACGGCGTGGCCGTGGGCGTGCGCCCGCGCGACGGCGGCGGCGAACGCGGCGACCTCCTCGCGGTCGCGGCGCTGGGTGGCGGCGAGCGCGGTGGTCTCCGGGTTGAGGAAGGCGCGGGCCATGCCGGTGAGCACGCCGTCCGGGCCGACCTCCAGGAACCGGGTGACACCGCGGGACTCCAGGAACACGACCCCGGCGTGGAAGCGCACGGCGGCGCGGACGTGCCGCACCCAGTAGTCGGCCGAGTCGAGGTCGCCGGCGGTGGCGGACTCGCCGGTCACCGTGGACACCAGCGGGATGCTCGGCGCGTGGTAGGCCAGGTCGGCCGCCACCGCGCGGAACTCCTCCAGCATCGGCTCCATGAGCGGCGAGTGGAACGCGTGCGAGACGCGCAACCGCTTGGTGCGGCGGCCTTCCAGGGCGGCGGCGATCCGGTCGACCGACTCCTCGGCGCCGGAGACGACGACGGACGTGGGCCCGTTGACGGCGGCGACGCTGACCCGCTCGTCGAGCAGGGGGAGGACTTCCCCCTCCGTCGCCTCGACGGCGAGCATCGCGCCACCGGTCGGCAGCGCCTGCATCAGCTTCCCGCGCGCGGCGACGAGCCTGCACGCGTCCTCCAGCGAGAACACGCCCGCGACGTGCGCGGCGGCGATCTCGCCGACCGAGTGCCCGGCCAGGAAGTCCGGCTTCACGCCCCAGGACTCCAGCAACCGGTAGAGCGCCACCTCGAACGCGAAGATCGCCGGCTGGCTGTACCCCGTGCGGTCCAACAACTCCTGGTCGTCACCCAGCACGACCTCGGCCAGCGGCCGGTCCAGCAGCGGGTCGAACAGCGCGCACGCGGCGTCGAAGGACTCCCGGAACACCGGGAACGCCTCGCGCAGCCCGCGCCCCATCCCCACCCGCTGGGAACCCTGCCCGGTGAACAGGAACGCGGACAGCCCGCTGCTCGCGACCCCGGACTCCACGGACGGCAGCGGCACCCCGGCGGCGATCGAGCGCAACCCGGCCACGAGGTCCTCGCGGGTCGAGCCGACCACGACGGCCCGGTGCTCCAGCGCGGCGCGCGTGGTCCCCAGGGACAGCGCCAGGTCCAGCCCGTCCGCGTCGCCCTCGGCGACGAACGAGGCGAGCCGGTCGGCCTGCGCGGCGAGGTCGGTCGCGCCGCGCCCGGACACCGGCCACAACCGCACCGGGAACCGCGTCGGGTCGGCGCTCTCCTCCACCGGCTCGGGATCGGGGGCCTGCTCGACGATGGTGTGCGCGTTGGTGCCGCTGATGCCGAACGAGGACACGCCCGCGCGGCGCGGGCGCCCGCCGGTCTCCGGCCACGGCCGGGCCTGCGTGAGCAGCTCCACCGCGCCCGCGCTCCAGTCGACCTGGTCGGTGCGCTCCTCGGCGTGCAGGGTGCGCGGCATGAGGCCGTGCCGCACCGCCATGACGACCTTGATCAGGCCGGCGATGCCCGCGGCGGCCTGGGGGTGGCCGATGTTGGACTTGACCGAGCCCAGCCACAGCGGCTCGACGCGGTCCTGCCCGTAGGTGGCGATGAGCGCCTGCGCCTCGATCGGGTCGCCCAGGACCGTGCCGGTGCCGTGCGCCTCCACCAGGTCGACCTGCGCGGCGGACAGCTCGGCGTCGGCCAGCGCGGCGCGGATGACCCGCTGCTGCGCCGGGCCGTTGGGCGCGGTGAGCCCGTTGGACGCGCCGTCCTGGTTGATCGCGGAGCCGCGCACCAGCGCCAGCACCGGGTGCCCGTTGCGGCGCGCGTCCGAGAGCCGCTCCAGCACGAGCACGCCCGCGCCCTCGGACCAGGCGGCGCCGTTCGCGCCCTGGCCGAACGAGCGGCAGCGGCCCTCGGGGGACAGCGCGCGCTGCTTGGAGAACTCCACGAACAGCTGCGGCGTGGCCATCACCGCGACGCCGCCCGCGAGCGCCAGCGAGCACTCCCCCGACCGCAGCGCCCGCGCGGCCAGGTGCACGGCCACCGACGACGAGGAGCAGGCGGTGTCGATGGTGACGGCGGGGCCTTCGAGGCCGAAGGTGTAGGCGACGCGGCCGGACACGACGCTGCCGGAGGTGGTGCTGTCCGGGTAGTCGTGGTGCATGACGCCGGTGAACACGCCGGTGGCGGTGCCCTTGAGCGTGGCCGGGTCGATGCCCGCGCGCTCGAACGCCTCCCAGGTGGTCTCCAGCAGCAGGCGCTGCTGCGGGTCGGTCTCGACGGCGTCGCGCGGGCTCATCCCGAAGAACAGCGGGTCGAACTCGGCGGCGTCGTGCAGGAAGCCGCCCTCGCGGGTGCAGGTCTTGCCCGGCTTGCCCGGCTCCGGGTCGTAGATGCCCTCCACGTCCCAGCCCCGGTCGACCGGGAACCCGGAGATCGCGTCGACGCCGTTCGCGACGAGGTCCCACAGGTCCTCGGGCGAGCGGACCCCGCCGGGGTAGCGGCAGGCCATCGACACGATCGCGATGGGCTCCCGGTCGCGGTCCTCCAGCTCGCGCACCCGCCGCCTCGCCTGCTGGAGGTCGGTGGTGGCCCGCTTGAGGTAGTCGCGGAGCCTGTCGTCGTTCGCCATCGGTGTTCCACCCATCTTCAAGCGCCGTCGGGACCGGTGACCGAGGTCAGGAGATGCCGAGTTCGTTGTCGAGCACCGCGAACAGCTCCTCGTCGGTGGCCTCGCCGAGGTCGTGCCCCGCGTCCTCGGCTCGGCCGCGCGCGTCGTGCCAGGTGCGCAGCAGCGCCTCCAGGCGGGCGGTGACCCTGGCCGCGTCCTCGTCGGCGACCGAGGCGAGCGCGGCCTCCAGCCGGTCGGCCTCGGCGAGGACGGACCGCGCGTGGTCCTCCTCCACGACGAGCTGGCCCAGCAGCTCGCGGGCGAGCGCCTGCGGCGAGGGGTGGTCGAAGACCGCGGTGGCGGGCAGCCGCAGCCCGGTGGCCGCGCCGAGGAGGTTGCGCAGCTCGACGGCGGCCAGCGAGTCGAAGCCGAGCTCCTTGAACGCCCTGGTGGGCGTGACCTCCTCGACCCCGGCGTGGCCGAGGACGGAGGCGGCGTGGGCGCGCACCAGGTCGAGCAGGAGCTGCTCGCGCTCGACGGCGGGCAGCCCGGCGAGGCGGTCGGCCAGCGGCCGGGCGTCGGCGCCGGACGCGGTGAGGGCGGCGCGCCGGGCCGGGACCCGGACCAGGCCGCGCAGCACGGCGGGCAGGTCGTCCACGCGGGCCCGCAGCGCCATCAGGTCCACCCGCATCGGCACGAGCGCGGCCTCGTCGGTGGCGAGCGCGGCGTCGAACAGGGCGAGGCCCTCGGCGGGCGGCAGCGCGGGCATCCCGAGCCGCTCCATGCGGCGCAGGTCCGCGTCGTCCAGGTCGGCGCCCATGCCGCTGCCCGCCCACAGGCCGAACGCGAGCGAGGTCGCGGGCAGGTCGTGGGCGCGGCGGTGCTCGGCCAGGGCGTCCAGGAACGCGTTGGCGGCGGCGTAGTTGGCCTGACCGGCGCCCGCGACCACGGCCGCCGAGGAGGAGATGAGCACGAACGCGGCCAGGCCCTCGGTGAGCCGGTGCAGGTTCCAGGCGGAGTCGACCTTGGCGCGCAGCACCGCGTCGACCTGCTCGGGGGTCAGGTCGGCGAGGAGGGCGTTGTCGACGACACCGGCGGCGTGCACGACGGCGGTGAGCGGGTGCTCGGCCGGGATCGTGGCGAGCAGCGCGGTGAGCGCGTCGGCGTCGGAGGCGTCGCAGGCGGCGATGTCCACCTGCGCGCCGTGGTTCTCCAGCTCGGCCTCCAGCTCGGCCGCGCCGGGCGCGCCCCGGCCCCGGCGGCTGGTGAGCAGCAGGTGGGTGACGCCGTGCTCGGTGACCAGGTGGCGGGCCAGGAGCCCGCCGAGGCCGCCGGTGCCGCCGGTGATCAGGACGGTGCCGTCCGGCCGCCAGGTGGAGGCGGTGGTCTCGGGCAGCACGGCGCGGTGCAGGCGCGGCACGAGGATCTTGCCCTCGTGCAGGGCCAGCTCGGGCTCATCGGTGCCGATCGCGGCGGGCAGCAGGTCCTCGGAGCCGGGTTCGACGTCGACGACCGTGAAGCGGCCGGGGTTCTCCGCCTGCGCGGCGCGCAGCAGGCCCCACAGCGGGGCGCGGGTCGGGTCGGCGGGGACGGCGGCGCGGGTCAGCACCACCAGGCGCGAGCCGGTGAGGCGGTCGTCGGCGAGCCAGCCGGTGAGCAGCGCGAGCGCGGCGTGGGTGGACCCGCGGACCTCGGCGGGGACGTCGCCCGGCGACACCTGCGACGCGGGGGCGATCGGGGCGAGCACGACCTCGGGCGGCGGGGCGCCGCCGTCCAGGTGGGCGCGCAGCGCGGCCAGGTCGGCGTGCGCGGTCGCGGTGGTGGTGGGCCACTGCCCCAGCACGGCCCAGTCCTCGGCGGTCGGCACCGGGACGGCGCCCGCCTTGGCGGGCGTCCAGCGCAGCCGGAACAGCGACTCGTGGTAGCCGCGACCGGCCGTGCCGCCGAGCTGCTCGGCGGAGACCGGGCGCACGACGAGCTGCGCGATGGTGGCGACCGGCGCGCCCTGACCGTCCGCGACCGCCACGGAGAGCTGGTCGGGGCCGGTCTGGGTGATGTGGATCCGCAGCTCGGTGGCGCCCTGCGCGTGCAGGGTGACGCCGTTCCAGGCGAACGGGAGCGGGGTGCGCTCCTCGGAGCCGTCCGCGAGGTTGGCGTGCAGCGCGGCGTCGAGCAGGGCCGGGTGCAGGCCGAAGCGGGCGGCGTCGGCGTGCGCGGACTCGGGCAGCACGGCGTGCGCGAACAGCTCGCCGTCCGCCCGCCGCCACAGCGCGCGCAGGCCCCGGAAGACCTCGCCGTAGCCGTAGCCGTTGTCCGCCAGGCGCGGGTAGAACCCTTCCAGGTCAACGGCTTCCGCGCCCTCCGGCGGCCACGCGGTCAGCTGCTCGGGCGCGCTGTCGCGGGCGGTGCCGAGCAGGCCGGAGGCGTGCCGGGTCCACTCCTCGCCGGGCTGGGCGCCCTCGGGGCGGGAGTGGATCGCCAGGGTGCGGCGGCCGTGCTCGTCGGGGGCGTCGGCGGTGACCCGCAGCGCCAGCGCGCCGCTCTCGGGCAGCGGCAGCGGCGCTTCGAGGGTGAGCTCCTCCACCAGGTCGCAGCCGACCTGGTCGCCCGCGCGGACGGCCAGCTCGACCAGGCCGGTGCCGGGGACGATCGGGGTGCCGTGCACGGCGTGGTCGGCGAGCCAGGCGTGGGTGCCCGCGGAGAGCCTGCCGGTGAGCACGACGCCGTCGCTGGCCGGGGTCTCCACGACCGCCGTCAGCAGCGGGTGCTCCCCGCCCTGCAGGCCGAACGAGGTGGCGTCGCCGGACGGGCCGTCGGACTCCAGCCAGTAGCGCTTGCGCTGGAAGGCGTAGGTGGGCAGGTCGACGCGCTGCCCGCCGCGCCCGGCGTGGAAGGCCGCCCAGTCCACGTCGACGCCGTGCGCGAACGCGGCGGCGAGGCCGGTGGTGAGGGCGACGACCTCGTCGCGGCCCCGGCGCTGGGTGGCGACGGCCGCGCCGCGCTCGACCATGCCGGTGAGCACGCCGTCCGGGCCGACCTCCACGAACCGGGTGACGCCGTGCCCGGCCAGGTGCTCCAGGCAGGCGTGGAAGCGCACGGTGTCGCGGACGTGGGAGACCCAGTACTCGGCGGTGGCGACGGCGTCGGTGGCCGGGCCGCCGGTCGAGGTGGAGGCGAACGGGATGAGCGGCTCGTGGAAGGAGACCTTGTCGGCGATGCGGCGGAACTCGTCCAGCATCGGCTCCATGAGCGGCGAGTGGAAGGCGTGCGAGACGCGCAACCGCTTGGTGCGCCTGCCGTCCAGCGCGGCGGCGACCTGGTCGACGGCGGCCTCGGCGCCGGAGACGACCACGGCGCTGGGGCCGTTGACGGCGGCCAGGCCGACGCGGTCGTTCAGCAGCGGCAGGACCTCCGCCTCGGTGGCCTCCACGGCGAGCATCGCGCCGCCGGACGGCAGCGCCTGCATCAACCGGCCGCGCGCCACGACCAGCGCGCAGGCGTCCTCCAGGGAGAACACGCCCGCGACGTGCGCGGCGGCGATCTCGCCGATGGAGTGCCCGGCGACGAAGTCCGGGGTGACGCCCCAGGACTCCAGCAGCCGGTAGAGCGCGACCTCGAACGCGAACAGCGCGGGCTGGCTGAAACCGGTGCGGTCCAGCGCTTCCCGGTCCTCGCCGAGCACGACGTCCGCGAGCGAGACCTCCAGCTCGCGGTCCAGCAGCGCGCACGCGGCGTCGAACGCCTCGCGGAACACCGGGAACGCGGCGCGCAGCTCGCGGCCCATGCCGATCCGCTGGGAGCCCTGGCCGGTGAACAGGAACGCGGTGCGGCCCTTGTCCGCGACGCCGCGCACCGAGCCCGGCGCGCCCTCGGCGAGGGCGGCGGCGAAGTCCTCGGCGGTGCGGCCGATGACGGCGAGGCGGTGCTCGTGGTGGGCGCGGGTGGTGGCCAGCGAGAAGGCCACGTCGACCGGGTCGAGCCCCTGCGCCGCACCGCGGAGCCTGCGGACCTGGGCCGCCAGCGCCTCGGGCGTGCGGGCGGACAGCACCCACGGCACGACGTCGGTCTCCACGCGCGGCAGCTCGGCCTCGGCGGTCCCGGCGGCGGCGTCCGGCGCGGGGACCTCGGCGGCCTGCGGGGCGGGGGCCTGCTCCAGCACGACGTGCGAGTTGGTGCCGCTGATGCCGAACGAGGACACGCCCGCGCGACGCGGGCGCCCGGTCTCCGGCCACGGCGTGGCCTCCAGCGGCAGCCGGACCGACCCGGCGGTCCAGTCCACGTGCGTGGTGGGGGCGCTCACGTGCAGCGTCCTGGGCACGGTGCCGTGCCGCATGGCCATGACCACCTTGATCACGCCCGCGACGCCCGCGGCGGCCTGGGTGTGGCCGAGGTTCGACTTGATCGACCCGAGCAGCAGGGGGTGCTCGCGGTCCTGGCCGTAGGTGGCGAGCACGGCCTGCGCCTCGATCGGGTCGCCGAGGGAGGTGCCGGTGCCGTGCGCCTCCACGACGTCCACGTGCTCGGCGGACAGCCCGGCGTTGGCCAGCGCGGCGCGGATGACGCGCTGCTGCGACGGGCCGTTCGGGGCGGTCAGGCCGCTGGACGCGCCGTCCTGGTTGACCGCCGTGCCGCGCACGACGGCGAGCACCCGGTGGCCGTTGCGGCGCGCGTCGGACAGCCGCTCCAGCACGAGCACGCCCGCGCCCTCGGACCAGCCGGTGCCGTCCGCGTCGTCGGAGAACGGCTTGCAGCGCCCGTCGGGGGCGAGGCCGCGCTGCCGGGAGAAGTCCACGAACGTCTCGGGCGAGGGCATCACGGTGACGCCGCCCGCCAGCGCGAGCGAGCACTCGTCGCGGCGCAGCGCCTGCACGGCCAGGTGGATCGACACCAGCGACGAGGAGCACGCGGTGTCCACGGTGACCGCCGGGCCCTCCAGGCCGAGCGCGTAGGCGACGCGGCCGGTGAACACGCTGCCCGCGTTGCCGTTGCCGATGAAGCCCTCGAACTCCTCGGGCACGGTGGTCAGGCGCGAGGTGTACTCGTGGTACATCAGGCCCGCGTAGACGCCGGTGCGGCTGCCCTTGAGCGTGGTGGGGTCGATGCCCGCGTGCTCGAACGCCTCCCACGCGGTCTCCAGCAGCAGGCGCTGCTGCGGGTCCATCGCGGTGGCCTCGCGCGGGGAGATGCCGAAGAAGGCGGCGTCGAAGTCGGCGGCGTCGTGCAGGAACCCGCCCGCCATGGCGTAGCTGTGGCCGCGCTTGTCCGGGTCGGGGTCGTAGAGCGAGTCCAGCTCCCAGCCCCGGTCGGTGGGGAACGAGGAGACCGCGTCCACGCCGCCCGCCACCAGGTCCCACAACCGGTCGGGTCCGGTGACCCCGCCGGGGAACCGGCAGCCGATGCCGACGAGGGCGATCGGGTCGTTCTCCCTGCGCTCCACCTCGCGGAGCCTGCGCCGCGCCTCGCGCAGGTCGGCGGTGGCCCGCTTCAGGTAGCCCAGGAGCTTTGCCTCGTTTTCCACGCACGCCTCCAGGACAGTTCCCGCTTCGCGTTCTGACCATTCCGACACGGCGGCCGGGAATCGTCCCGGCTGTCGTTTCTCCGCTTCGCGCCGCACGTCACGGGGCGAGGGCCGACACCGGGAATTGCTCCCGGAAAGCATTGGCTGATCCCGACCGGCACGCACGGCACCTCGGCCCGCTATTGCGCGAACCGCTTTCCACGATGACGCTACGAAAGGCCGGACAGCACGGCCAACCCCTAGCCCGCCCTTAGCTTCCCCCTAGCGGGGTTTGGTCCACCGGGGGTCGTGCGGGGACCCCTGCGCGCCCCCCTGAGGGCCCCTGCGGACCCCGCGGAACGACAAGATCCCGGCCACACCAGGGGTGCGACCGGGATCGGGGTTGACGGCGGTGGGGAGGGTCAGGTGACGAGCGAGCCCTCGTCGTCCTTCACGGGGCTGACCAGGGCGACCGGGAGCTCCGGGGCGGGCTCCGGGGCGTCGCGGGCGGGATCGGCAACGGGGTGCGCGGCGGGCTTCCCCGCGGCCTTCCCTGCGCTCTTCCCAGGGGTCTTGCCAGAGGTCTCGGCGGCGGCCCCCTCCTCGGCGCTCCCCCCTGCGACAGGGGTCCCGGCGTCGCCGTCGGGGTCGACCTCGGGGGTGGCGTCGGCGGCGGCCTCGGTCGCCGCCTCCACGGCGGCGTCGGGCGCGGGGCCGGGGCGGGGGACCTTGGCCAGCAGCGCGGCGGCGACGAAGGTGGTGAGCAGCAGCACCCCGGCCACCGACCAGGCCGAGACCTGCACCTCGTGGGTGAACGCGGTCCTGGCGGCCAGGTTCAGCGCGTCCCCGGTGGCGGCGGGCAGCGCGGCGGCGACCTCGACGGCCGAGCCGAGCGTCTCCTTGGCGGTGGTCAGCACGTCCGGGGACACCCCGGCCGGGCTCAGCTCGGTGAGCTCGGAGCGGTAGACGAACGCGCCGAGGCTGCCGAGCACCGCGACGCCGAGCGCGCCGCCGAACTGGCTGCCCGTCTCGGACAGCCCGGACGCGGCGCCCGCGCGCTCCTGCGGCGCGGTGGTGACGACCAGCTCCGCGGTCAGGGTCAGCACCATCGCCAGGCCCATGGCGCTGAGCGACTGGCCGACGATGGCCTGCGCGAGCCCGTCCTCGACCCGCACCTGCGACATGACCACGGAACCGCCGACGCCCAGCAGCAGGCCGAGCGCGACCACCCGCGAGTAGCGCAGCTTCGCGACGAGGACCGGGGCGAACAGGGCCGCGCCGAGCGCGCCGGTGAACGCCTGGGGCAGCGACCACAGGCCTGCCTCGAACGGTTCCAGCCCGAGCACCAGCTGGAGGTACTGGCTGGTGAAGAACATGAAGCCGATCATCGCGAAGTTGGCGAGGACGTTGGTGGCCAGCGCCGCCGAGAACGCGGCCTTGCGGAACAGGCTCACGTCGAGCATCGGGTCGTCGGCCTTGTTCTGGCGCACCAGGAACACCGGCAGCAGCACGAGTCCGAGCGCGATGCCCGCGAAGGGCGGCCAGCCGATCCCGCGCTCCGCCAGCTCCTTGACGCCCCAGACGACCGGGAGCACGGCGGCGAACAGCAGCGCGGAGCTGAAGAGGTCGAACTTGCCCGCGCCGGGGTTGCGGTACTCGGGGAGCAGCAGCGGGGCGGCGACGACGAGCACGAGCATGATGGGGACGTTGACCAGGAAGACCGTGCCCCAGTGGAAGCTCTGGAGCAGCACGCCGCCGAGCAGCAGGCCGAGCGCGCCACCGGCGGAGAAGCCGGTGGCCCACAGGCCGATCGCGGCGCGGCGCTGCTGGGCGTCCTGGAACATGGTGCGGATCAACGACATCGTGGAGGGCATGAGGGTCGCGCCCGCGACGCCCATGAGGGCGCGCGTGCCGATCAGCAGCTCCGGGGAGCTGGCGTAGGCGGACAGCGCGGAGGCCACTCCGAACGCGACGGCTCCGACGATCAGCAGCTTGCGCCTGCCGATCCGGTCGCCGAGGGTGCCCATGGGGATCAGCAGTCCGGCGAGGACGAACGCGTAGATGTCCGTGATCCACAGGAGTTGACTGCTGGACGGGCCTAACTCGACGCTGATGAAGGGCAGCGCGTAGGACAGCACGGTCATGTCCATGCTGATGATGAGGGTGACGAGGACGAGGACGGCCAGCCCCCACCACTCACGCTTGCCCGCACGTGGGCCTGGAGTCATGGTCGCAACGCTACACCGGGATCTATACGCTTGTATATGACGATCGTATGAATGATCACTCGCAGTCGGGTATGATCACCAGGTGGGCCACCGTGACCAGCTCCTCGACGGGGCGAAGAAGTGCCTGTACGAACGCGGTTACTCGAACACCACGGCACGTGACATCGTCGCGGCGTCGAACACGAACCTGGCCTCGATCGGATACCACTTCGGCTCCAAAGAGGCCCTGCTCAGCGCCGCGCTCGTCTCGGCGTTCGAGGAGTGGGGCAACGAGCTTGACCGGGTCATGGCCGACGTCGGCACCGACCCGACGGTCGCGGGCAGGCTGGAGACCATGTGGGCCGGGGTGCTGGAGTCCATCACCACGCACCGGCCGCTGTGGGTGGCGGGCATCGAGGCGTTCTCGCTGGCGGAGCGGATGCCCGACCTGCGCGAGAAGCTCGCGTCCACCTACCGCCGCGCCCGGCCCTCGCTGGGGCAGCTGACCCTGGCGGGCACGGACGCCGAGGAGCGCACCCGCCTCGCGGCGGGCTCGTTCCTGCTGGCGGTGATGACCGGGCTGACCGTGCAGAGCCTGCTCGACCCCGAGGCGGTGCCCGAGGCGAGCGACCTGATCACGGCCGTGCGCTCGATCTTCGGCCGCTTCGACGTGCAGCTCGCCCCGGAGGACGACCCGCTGGCGCAGCCGGGCGACGCAAAGCCGGAGTCCGGGTAGGAGGGGGCGGGAGTTCGCGACCAGGGGTGCGCTAGGGGTTGCCGCGGGGGCGCGGCGCGGGGAGCTTCAGGGGCGCCCCGATCGGCCGGATCACCACCCGGCCGAACGAACCCCGGCCGAACCACCCCTGCCCGAACGGTCCCGGTGGACCGGACGAACCGGACGCACCCGCCCGACGGGCCGGAGCCGACCGGACGACCCCGCCGCCCCACAGCCGAGGAGTGCCCGTGCCAGCGACCCGAAGCCCCCGGACCGGGCGGCGCAGCGCGGACCGGGGCGCGGCCCCGTCGAGCGCGTCCCACGCGAACGCGCCCACCACGAGCGGCCTGTGGCTGCGCCGGTTCCAGCGGACCGAGGACGCGCCCGTGCGCCTGGTGTGCTTCCCGCACGCGGGCGGTTCCGCGACCTACTTCCTGTCCACGGCACGAGCGCACGCCCCGGCCACCGACGTGCTGACCGTGCAGTACCCCGGCCGCCAGGACCGCAGGTCCGAGCGCCCGCTGGAGTCGATCCCGGCGCTGGCGGAGCGGATCACCGAGGAGCTGCTGCCGCTGGTCGACCGCCCGGTGGCCCTGTTCGGGCACAGCATGGGCGCGACGGTGGCGTTCGAGGTGGCCCGCAGGCTGCAGGAGCGGGGCGCGCCGCCGGTGGAGCTGTTCGCCTCGGGCAGGCGGTCGCCGCAGACGCACCGGGGCGAGTCGCTGCACCTGCGCGACGACGCGGCGCTCCTGGCGGAGCTGGTGTCGTTGGGCGGCACCGACTTCCGGCTGATCGACGACGAGGTGCTGCGCGCGGCCCTGCCCGCGCTGCGCGCCGACTACAAGGCCGTGGAGACCTACACCTGCGACGGGATCCCGGTGCTGGACCTGCCGATCACGGCGCTGGTCGGCGACGCGGACCCGAAGGTGGACCTGGCCGAGGCGCGCGCCTGGGAGCGCCACACCTCGGCGCGCTTCGCGCTGGAGGTCTACCCCGGCGGCCACTTCTACCTGGCCGAGCACGCGGGTTCGGTGAACGCCCTGCTGGCCGGGAGGCTCGACGGGCACCGCTAGGGCGCGGGGGCGGGCGCCGACCCCGGCGCCGCTCACCCACCGCTCCGCCCCGCCCGCACCGGCCTCACCGGACCGCGCGATCACACCGAGCCCACCCGAGCCGATCCCCCGAGCCGATCACCCCGAGCAGGCCGCCGGGCTCAGTCCACCTTGGCCAGCCCCACCGAGCACAGGTGGGCGGCCCACCGGCGCAGGTCGGCCAGCGTCGCCGAGGGCGCGACGTCCCACCGCTGGGCGAGCCCGTCGGCCGCCCGCTCGACGTCGCCGCCGTGCCGCCACAGCTCGATCCACATCCCCGTCTCCTCGGCCGCGAACAGGAACGACGCCCCGGTCGCGGGCACGGCCAGCAGGAGCCTGCCCTCGGGATCCACCTTCGTTACCACCGGATTGGCCAGTCGCACGCGCACTCGTCTCCCCGATCAGTGACGCCGGAGCGTCAGCGGAAGGCCCTGGGAGCAGCGCTCAGGCTCCCGGACCGCAGTGCGAGGTGGGTGTCGCACCAGTCCTCCAGCGCCGCCCGGTCGCGCGCGGTGCACAGCACCCCGCCACCGGCGGCGGCGAACTCGCGCAGGACCGCGCGGACCACCTCGGACTCCCAGCCGTCGACCCCGGCGAAGGGGTCGTCCAGCACCAGCAGCGCCCGCCCGCCGAGCAGGGCGGCGGCGAGCCGCAGCAGGACCTGCTGCCCGGTCGTGCACTCGGCGGCCTGCACGTGGGCGACGTCGCCGAGCTCGCAGGCGGCCAGCAGCACGCCCGCCTCCCGCTCGGCCTCGCCCCGCGCGGCCCCGGAGCGGAGCGCGCAGCAGACCAGGACGTCGAAGCAGGAGAGCCGGTCGGCCACGGGCACCCGGTCGGGCACCAGCCCGACGCCGGACCTGGCGAAGCCGCAGTCCTCCCAGGGGTCGCGCCCGAACAGGCGGACCTGCCCCTCGTCCGGGGGCAGCAGCGCGGCGGCGACGGACGCGAGCACGGTCTTGCCCGCCCCCCGCGCGCCGACGACCCCGACGAGCTCTCCGGGCCGCACCCGGAACCCGGCCCCGCGCAGCACGACCTCGTCGCCGAACTGCTTGGTGACCTGGGACAGGCGGACCAGCGCGCCCGTCTTCAGCGCGGCGCGGACCACACCGGTGGCGACCGGAAGCCGAGCACCCGACACAGTCGAAACCATGAACCCTCCCTGTGGACGGTTCCCACGCTAGAAGCGCTCGGGGGCGGGCGACATGGCTCTACGACCACAGCGGGGGTGGGGATAAACCGACCTCCGTTCGGGAAGCCGGCTACTCTCGGCTCACGTCCACCCGGCACCTCTGTGGAAGTCCTAACTCCAACGAGTGAGTCCCTGGGTGGCTTGGCCGAACGTCGGGTGCCCCACTCCACCGACCGGCCCCGGACCTGCGCTTCCAGCCGGGACGCGCCCCGAGGGGAACACCCGCCCGAAGATCACCGGGTCGGGGTAGCCCACCGCCGCCGCACGGCCGTCGACCGTCCCCCGGAGGCGCGATCGTCACGGAGCGGAGCCGGATTCCAGGTCACCGGGCGCGCCTTCCCCGTCTCCCCCCAGAGCAAACACCCGGTCCCCCACTACCGGAAAGCGCTTCCCTTCGGGTTCCCCGCTCAGCCCCTCGGGGCGAGCCGCGCCAGCTCGGTCCGGGTGCGGACGTCGAGCTTGGCGAACGCGTGCCGCAGGTGCGTGCTCGCGGTGTGCGGCGACAGGTGCAGCTCGTCGGCGACCTGCCGGTTCGTGCGCCCCAGCGCGACCAGCCGGGCGACCTTGGTCTCGGCCCCGGTCAGCCCGGCCCAGCCCGCGCCGGGCCCCTCGGGCGCGCCGCCGCACCCCGTGCCGCCGCAGCGCCCCGCGCACCCGCCCGGCCCCGGCGGCGGTCCACGGCTCCAGCGCCGAGTCCAGCAGCACCACCCCGGCGGCCCGGTCCGCACCGGCGAGCGCGCCCGGCGTCCTCCAGCACCAGCGCCCGCTCGTCCCCCTCGTACGCCTCCACCGCCTGGAGGAGCGGCTCGACGTCCCCCTCCGGCACGCCCCGCGCGCGCCAGGCGGCGGCCCGCACCGCCCGCTCCCCCGGACGCCGCGCCACCTCCCCGTCCAGCCGCGCCACGACGGCCCCGGCCCGCTCCCGCTCGCCGGAGCGCAGCAGCAGCCGCACCAGCCCGGCGACCTCGGCGGGCCCGTCCAGCGCCACCGGGTCGGCGCACCCGCCGTGGAACCCGGTTGCCGCCTCGCCCGCCGCCTCGGCCACCAGTGCCCGCAGCGCCTCCCCGCGCGCCCGCCACGACGGCAGCCCGACCGCGAGCATCCGCGTGGCCGCGCGCCCGGCCGCCGCCAGGTCGCCCCGGTGCAGCGCGACGTGCCCGAGCACCGAGGAGGCGAACTCGCGGAACACCGCCGCGCCCAGCTCCTCGGACAGCGCCCGGACCGCCTCGGCCTCGGCGCGGGCCTCGTCCAGCCGCCCGGCGCGCAGCAGCAGCGCGGTGCGGATCACCACCCGGGTCCACTCGTTGGCCTGCTGCCCGTCGGCGCGCGCGAGGTCGAGCCCGGTCACGGTCAGCTCCCACGCCTCGGCGATCCGGCCGGGCGCGGCGAGCAGCAGCGCCTTGCCCCGGTCGGGCAGCCACAGCGCGCGGGCGCCGAGGGCCGCGTCCCGCGCCCGGATCGCCGCGTCGGCCGCGCGCAGCGCGCCCGCCGGGTCGCAGCGCTGGAACCGGCTGAGCGCGTCCGTGATCAGCACCGACGAGCGGGGCACCGGGGCGGTGGAGCCCGACGCGGCGGCGGTGGCGGCCTCGGCCTCCCTGCGGGCCTCGGCGCGCTCGCCCGCGACGACCAGGGCGGTGGCGAGCACGGCGTGCGGCTGGGCGCGCGGGTCGTCCGCCAGTCCGGGCAGCGCCAGCGCCTCCCGGCACAGCGCCGCCGACCGGGCGACGTCGGCGGGCAGCAGCACCTCGGCGAGCAGGCGGCGCAGCCGGGCCGCGGTGGCGGGGGCCTGCGCGGCCCCGGCGTACCGGTCGAACAGCGCCGACGCCTCGTCCACCTCGCCCGCGAGCACGAGCTGGGTCACCGCGTCGGTCAGCACGGGCCCCTTGGCCCCGCCGGGCCGCACCAGCTCCAGCGCCCGCGTGCTCAGCGAGGCGGCGACCACCGGCGAGCGGGGCGCGATCTCGGCCGCCGCGCGCCGCAGCAGCGCGATGGAGCGCTGGTCGCCCCTGGTGGCGGTGCGCAGCACGAGCGCGGCGACGTCGGCGGCGGGCGCGCCCTCGGCCAGGCTCGCCTCCACGGCCTGCCTGCGCAGGTCGCGCCGCAGCGGTTCGGGCAGCCCGCCCTCGACGGCCTCGCGCAGGAGGTCGTACCGGAACGCGAACCGCTCGCCGCGCTCGACCACCAGCTCGGCGTCCAGGGCCTCCCGCAGCGGTCCGAGCAGGGCGGCGGGCGTGCGGTCCAGCATCCGGGCGAGCTGCCCGGCGGTGAACGCGCCCCAGGACGGCACGGCCTCGCGCGCCGGTCCGGACAGCTGCCGCACCCGGCCCCGGACGGACTCGCGGAAGCGCAGCGGTGGCGCGGTCCCCTCGCGCAGCGCGGCGACGCCGTCGCGCACGTGCACGGCCGCCTCGTCGAGCAGGCCGTGCAGCAGCTCGCCGATGAGCAGCGGGGTGCCCAGGGCGCCCGCGAGCAGCCCGGTCAGCGGGGCGTCCGGCGCGCCGCCGAGCGCGTCCCGCGCGAGGTCGCGGACCGCTGCGGCGTCCAGGT
Source organism: Actinosynnema mirum DSM 43827 (assembly GCF_000023245.1). Taxonomy (GTDB): domain Bacteria; phylum Actinomycetota; class Actinomycetes; order Mycobacteriales; family Pseudonocardiaceae; genus Actinosynnema; species Actinosynnema mirum. Next base: position 3,013,816 of record NC_013093.1, on the reverse strand, counting down.
CGCCCAGCCGCAGCACCGGGACGTCCGGGTGGTCGTCCGGCGCGGGCCGCCGGGCGATCACCCACAGCACCGGGTCGGCGGCCGGGCGGCGCACCAGGACGCGGGCGGCCTTGGCGGCGGCGGGGTCGGCCACTGGAAGTCGTCCAGCACCACCAGCACGGGCGCGTCGAGCGCGGCCCGCTCCAGGCTGTCGTGCAGCTCCCGCACCAGCCCGCCGCCACCGGCCCCCGCCCGCGCCGGGCAGCCCGTCGAGCAGCTCCAGCACCTGCCAGCCGCGCTGCCACGCGCCGGTGAACACCCGCAGCCCGGCGTCGAGCGCCCGCGCGGCGACCTCGTCCAGCAACCGGGTCTTGCCGCTGCCGGAGGCCCTTTCGAGCACGAGCGCGCCGCCCGCGCCGCGCGCGAGCAGGTCGACGCGGCGGGCCAGCTCGGCCTCCCGGCCGCGCAGGGGCGGCGGACGGCGGTCGGTCATCGTGCTCCTCCGGCGGTGGCCGCCCGGCGCGCTGGGCCCGGCGGCGGTCGGCGCCCGGCGCGCTGGGCCCGGCGGCGGTCGGCGCCCGGCCCAACGCGGCCGGGCGCGGGCGGGTTCCTGGCGGGTGGTCCCGCTACCGGGTGACCACGAGGTCGCCGGTCGGCAGGGTCTGGCAGGCCGGCCGCCGCCCGGCGTCGACCTCGGCGGCGGAGAACGCGCCCCCGGTGTCGCCGTCGGTGGCGTCCTGGCCGGTGATCAGCAGTCCGTCGAACGGGGTTCGTGGTCCGGCGAGGGGTTCGCGGAGGCGGTCGGGGGTGGCGGGCAGGCCGTAGAAGACGCCGCGGTGGCTGTTCTGGTAGGTCTCGAACGTGAGCGGGGTGGCGAGCTCGGCGAACGCGACGGCGTCGCTGAACCCCGGCCACCGCGCGTCCATCCGGTCCAGGACTCGGCGGGTGGTGTCGCGTTTGAACTGCCCGCAGGCCGCGTCCTTGCCGTCGCGCCAGCGGTCCGCGGTGGGCGGGTCGACGAACGAGTGGTTCTCGCCGCGCAGCCCGAACTCGGCGGGCGACCGGTCGAACCCGAGGAACAGCACCAGGCAGGACCGCCCGCCTTCCGCCTGGAGCGGCGCGGTCCGGGGTGGGGCCGTGGAGGTCGGAGCGGGCGGCGAGGATCTGGCGCAGGCGGGGGTCTCGGAAGCGGGTCGCGAGGTGCTCGTCGACGGTGCGGAAGACCTCGGGGAAGCGCTCCTCGTGCGCGGCGAGGTCGGGTCGGGGAAGTGCAGGACGTCGTAGTCGTGCGTCATGCCCCCGAGGACGTGGTGCCGCTCCAGCACGAGCACCCGCCGGTCCCCGAACTCGGCCAGCGCCCTGGCGGCGGCGAGCCCGCCCATGCCGGACCCGGTGACCACGGTGTCGACTGCTTCGGACCTCGTGGTGGTGCTCCCTGCTCGCGGTGGGGCGGCCCCCTCGATCCGATCAAGCGGGGGCAGGGCGGCGCATCGCACGAATGACGTATCTTGGCAGTGACTAGATCAGGTGACCTGCGGGTGGTGCTGGTGCGCGGCAGCGGAAGCGGGCGCGCGCGGGGTCGCCACCCGTGCCCACACCGCGAGCAACACCCCGGCTCGCGCCGAGGACGACGAGCACCGGTGGCGCGTCCGCACCGCCACGGGCGCCGACGCCCGAGGCGGGGGCCGCCGCCCCGCCTCACCACCCCGTGTGCACGTGCCCCGCCCACCGCAGCGGCAGGTCCGGGTACGCCGCCCGGTGTTCCCGCACCACCGCGTGCACCGCCCGCGCCGCCGCCTCGCTCGCCGCCGGAGCACCGGCGGCCCCGGCCACCGCAGCCGCCCGGTGCGCCGACTCCACCACCTCCGTCGCCACCACCGCGTCCACCGGCCACAGCGCCCCCACCACCCACCCCACGCCCCCCGCCCTCCCGGCGGGCACGTACGACGACACCACCCGGTCCAGCGCCGACTCCCCGCCCGGCACCCCCGCCGCGTGCAGCGGCAGCCGCGCCAGCCCGCCCACCGGCCGCCACCACAACCGCGGCAGCTCGCGCCCGTGCGGGCCGAGGGCGTCCAGCACCGGCCTGGCCACCGCCGTCCACAGCCACGCCAGCACTACCTCCACCGCCCGCTGCGACTCGGTGTCCTCCCCCTCCACCGCCGCCGCCAGCGCCTCCCCGCGCGCCACCAGCTCCGCGTGCGCCACCCCCGGCAGCACCAGGGCCACCACCGCCCGCCCCGGCCGCACCAGCAGCGCCCGCCCGCCGGTCGGCCCGCAGAAGACGTGCGCCACCGGCCCCGGCACCACCGGCGGCGCCTCCGCGCCCACCAGCGCGTCCCCGACCAGCTGCACCAGCTCCACGGCCCGCTCCGGCCGCCCGCACGCCAGCGCCGCCGCCCCGGCGACCGCCGCGAAACCCCCGTGCCCCACCGCCTGCGCCGCCGCGTCCTCGCGCGCCAGGTCCAGCGCGGCCAGCAGCGGCAGCTGCCCCACGGCCCCCTCCACGAGCTCCAGCGCCCGCTCCGACTGCCCCAGCGCGACCCGCGCCCCGGCCGCCACCACCGCCGCCGCGAACCGGGTCGGCGGAGCCGCGCTCCCGGTGTCCTCCAACGCCTCCAGGGCCTCCACGAGGAGCTCCGGCGCGTCCGCGCGGGCGGCGAGGGCCAGCGCGGCCACGCCGAACCGGTACCGCGAGCGGGCCGCCGACAGCTCGTCCGCCGGTTCCACGAGCGCCCGGCGCAGCGAGTCCACCGACTCGGCCAGCGCCTCCAGGTCGCCGCTGCGCTGGAAGTCCGCGAACCTGGCGCCCCCCAACGCCGACAGCACCCAGGACCGCCCGAGCCCGTCGCCCACCGCGCCTCGGTCCCCGGCCCCGTCGCCCACCGCCGGGACGCCCCCGGACCCCGGCACCGCCTGCGCCAGCACCCGCTCGTCCTCGGGCAGCGCGTGCACCCGGTCCAGCGCCACCGCCAGCGCCCCGGCGCGCGAGGTGTGCCGCACGTGCCACTCCGGGGTGGCCGCCACCGCCTCCCGCCCGGCCGCGACCGCCTCGCCGAGCGCCCGCGCGTCACCGGTGCGCTCGTGCAGCCCGGTCAGCGCGGCGCACAGCAGCGCCCACGACTCGGCCCGGTGCCGCTCGGGCGCGACCCGCGCCGACTCCCGGCACAGCGCCGCCGCCTCGCGCAGCAGCGCGGTGTCCCCGCTCCAGTCCGCCAGCACCATGAGAGCGCTTCCCGCCTGCGCCAGCGCGACCCCGCGCTGCAGGTGGTCGGGCGCCCGCTCGGCGGCGAGCCGCCCGTCGTCGGTGGCCGCCCGCAGCAGCTCCGGGTCACCGGTGCGCACCGCCAGCAGCCGCCGCGACGTCACGTAGTTGATCATCCGGCCGGGCAGCCGCACGTGCCCGTCCGGGGTCGACGCCACCGCGTCGTGGTCCAGGTCGACCGCCTCGCGCAGCGCCTCCAGGTCACCGGTCGCCGCGAACCGCGCCCGCAGCGCGTCCGCCAGCCCCGCCAGCAGGTCCGGGTCGTCCGCCGCCCCCAGCTCCAGCGCCGCCCGCGCGTTCCCCTCGGCCTCCGCCAGCGCCCCGACGTCCCCGGTCAGCTCAGCCAGCACCCGCTGCCGCTCGGCCGCGCCCGCCAGCGCCGCCACCCGGTCCGGCCCCTCGGGGGCCACCTCCAGCGCCGACCGCGCCGCCCGCGCCGACTCGCGCAGCGGCGTCAGGTCGCCGGTCGCCTCGAACAGGGCGCCGAGCGCGGCGTGCAGGGCGGTCAGCGCCCGCGCCGACTCGGCGGTGTCCCCGGCCGAGGCCACCCCCGCCCGCGCCGCGCCCGCGGCCTCCCGCAGCAGCGCCGGGTCGCCGGTGACCGCGTGCAGCATCCGCAGCGCGGTGCTGTGCGCGGTCGCGATCACCGCCCGCCGGGGGTCCTCGCGCGGGGTGGACGCGAGCGCCGCCCTGGACAGCTCGACCGCCTTCGCCAGGGTCTGCCCGCTGCCGGACGCGGTGAACGCCTCCAGCAGCGCGGCGCTCTCGGCGGCGAACGTCCCGGCCTGGTCGCGCGCGTTCGCCACCGGCTCGGACAGCGGCGGCGGCGCGGGCCTGCGCACCGGCCGCTGGCGCTGGACCCCCAGGCGCGCCAGCAGGTCCAGCACCGACGTGGGCAGCGTCTCCGGGGCGTCGCGCGCCACCGGCAGCAGCAGCGCCACGGCCTTGCGCAGCTCGCGGCGGCTGCGCCTGGCCTCGGCGCGCAGCCAGTGGTAGAGCCCCAGCACCCGCCGGGCCTCCCGGTCGCCGAGCAGGTCCGGTTCGGCCAGGCGGCGCAGCCTGCGGGCGGCGAGCCTGGTCCGGCGCTCCAGCAGCTCGTCGGTGAACTCCAGGTCCAGCGCGTCCCGGACCACCGCGCTCAGGAAGTCCAGCGCCCGATCACGTTCCCCCATCAGTGACCTCCTTCGCGCAGAGCGCCCCCGTCACCGTGCGTGGGAATCACGGTACTGAAGCCCGCCACCCCCGTGCGGGTTTTCCCCGAGACGACCGCCACCAGGGTCCGGGGACCCGCGGGCGCGGGGCCCGAGGTCCCGCTCCGGACACCCCCTGACCTGCGCGGCGGGCGTTGGGCCAGGTGGGCTAGCTTGGCGGGCATGGGAAAACCGACCCGGTGGGCCACCGACACCAAGCCCGGCCACTCGCAGTGGTACATCGAGCGCTTCCGCGCCATGCGGCGCGACGGCGCCGACCTGGCCCGGTGAGGCGCGCACGCTGGACGCGATGCTGCGGCGCGGGTCGCGGGTGCTCGACGCGGGCTGCGGCACCGGCCGGGTGTCCGCCGAGCTGCACGCGCGGGGGCACGTGGTGGTGGGCGTGGACGCCGACCCGGCGCTGATCGAGGCCGCGCGCGAGGACCACCCCGAGGTGCCGACGCTGCTCGCCGCCGACCTGGCCGACCTGGACCTGGCGGGGCAGGGCGTGACCGAGCCGTTCGACGCGATCGTCTGCGCGGGCAACGTGATGACGTTCCTGGCGGCGGGCACCGAGGTCGACGTGCTCAGGGGCTTCGCGGACCACCTGGCGCCGGACGGCTTCGCGGTGATCGGGTTCGGCACCGACCGGGGGTACCCGCTGGCCGACTTCGACGCGCACTGCGCGGCGGCCGGGCTGGTGCTGGAGCAGCGGTTCGCGACCTGGGACCTGCGGCCGTGGGAGAAGTCCGCGGGCTTCGCGGTGACGGTGCTGCGCAGGCCGTGACGGGGTCCGGGGACCCGCCCCGAGGGGTGGGTCGGGTCCCCGGAGTCCGGGGCGGGATCAGCGCGCGACCAGCAGCGCCATCTCCAGCGGCAGGTCGCGCACCTGCTCCAGCCGGAAACCCGCCGCCGCCAGCAGGTCCCGGTACTCCCCCACCTCGCGCTCCCGGCCGCGCACGTTGTTGACCATCATGTGCAGGTCGAACCCGAGCGCCAGCGGGGTCGGGACCTCGCGGACCGGGCGCTCCACCAGGTACAGCGGCGTGCCCTCGGGCATCGCGGCGCGCAGGTTCGCCAGCAGGACCGCGCAGCGCTCGTCGTCCCAGTCGTGCAGGACGCGCGACAGCAGGTAGCAGTCGCCGCCGGACGGCAGCGGGTCGAGGAAGAAGTCGCCGGGCACCACATCGGCCCGCTCCCCCAGCGCCGCGCGCGCCGGGTCGGCGACGTGCGAGCGGTCGAACAGCACCCCGCGCGCGCCCGGCGCGGACTCCAGCACGAGCCGCAGCAGCGTGCCGTCGCCGCCGCCGACGTCCACGACCGTGCCGCCCGCCGGGACCTCCAGCAGGGGCGGCACGTGCGCGAGGAACCCGGTGCCCGCGGCCATCGCGCCCTCGAACAGGCGGGCGTCGTCGGGGTGCTCGGCGAGGTGGTCGAACGGGTCGGCGCCGAACACCTCGGTGAACGCGCAGCCGCCGGTGCGGACGGTGTGCGCCAGCGCGCCGAACGAGCGGTAGAACAGGCCGCCGTACAGCCGGGCGAGGTCGCGCTGGGAGCCCTCGGCGTCGGCGCGCAGCAGCTCGGCGGCGGGGGTGAGCCGCCAGCGGCCGTCCTCGTGGGCGAACAGGCCGAGCGCGGCCAGGAAGCGCAGCAGGCGGTTGAGCGGGTCGGGCTGGGCGCCGACGCGGGCGGCCAGCTCGGCGGTCGCGAGGGGACCGTCCGCGAGCTGGTCGGCGACGCCCAGCTCGGCGGCGGTCGCGACGGCGGAGGTGCGCCACGCGCCGGTGAGCAGGGTGAGCACGTGGTGGCGGGTGGCGTCGGTGACGTGGTCGGGGGCGGGAGTGCGGCTGGGGCCGGGAGCGTGACCGGGGCCGGGGCCGGGGGCGGGAGCGGGGACGGGACCGGGAGCGGCGGTGTGGCCGGAGGCGCGGTCGGGGGCGCGGTCGGGGGCAGAGTCGGGGGCGGAGTCGTTGGTGGACAACGGGAACAGCCCTCCGGTGTGGTCGGTCGTGCTCGGGCGGGGCGCGGTCCGGGGGAACGCTGCGGCACCGGGGGCCGCGCCGTCAAGATCCGCGCCGCCGAGGACTGCGGTGCTGTGCGCGCCCCCTGCGAGCCCGGCGGGGTCGCTCCCGGCGGCGCGGTCCTCGGCCCCCTCGCCGTCCCCGGCCGCGTCGCCCTCGCCGCCAGGGTCTCCGCCCCGGTCACCGTCCCTCTCGGCGTCGCCCTCCCCCGGCGTTCCCCCCGGCTCGTCCTCGCCGAGGTGGTGCCGCAGCAGCGCCTCGTGGTGCCCCGGCAGGGCGAGTTCCAGCCGGTGCTCGCCGCGGAAGTACAGCACCGACGTGCCCTCGTGGGCGTTGTGGCCGCCGCCGTCCGGCGCGAGCCCGGCCTCCAGCAGCGCGCTGTGCAGCCCGCGCAGCACCACCGCGTCCCCCTCCGCGCGGAACGCCAGGTGCGCCTCGCGGTCCTGGTCCTCGGGGGTGAGCGGGTGGCCGCCGGTCAGCACGAACAGCTCCAGCTCGCGGCCGGGGAACCCGCCGCCCACCGCGCCGTGCACGATCTCCACCCGCACCGGTCGGCCCGCGCGCCGGGACAGGCGGTCGCGGACCACCGTGCTGGGCACGGGCGGGCGCGGGTCGACGCCGAGGCCGCGCAGCAGCGGGGCGACCGCCTCGGGCGTCGCGGCGCGCACCAGGACCGCCGCGTGGGCGAACTCCAGGTGCGCCTGGAGCTCCAGCGGCGCGGGGCGGCCGAGCACGAGTTCGAGCGCGCTGGCTCCGGTGGCGGTGCGGGCGAACTCGACTGCTTCGGCGACCAGCTCCCGGTCGTGGGAGGTTAAGGGCGCGTCGACGGTGCAGGGCATCACGGGAGGCTCCTCGGGGTGGGCCTTGGGTCCGGCTGTGGCGTTCGGGGTGTTCGGGGTGGGCGCGGAGGCCGCGCGCTCGGCGCCACGGCTGCTCCGGCGGACGTCCGACCCTCGGTGCGGCGGAGCGACGGGGCGCGTCCGACCACAGCGGGAGAATATGCTCCCGACCCGCCCCGAATGGCCCATTCGGGGCGGTGATCATCCGATCGTGAATGCCTTTCACTCGACAGTGTGATGCACATTCGGCAATAGGTCGTTTGGGTATTTCCCCGCGCGGTGGACCACAGCGCGAAACCGACGTCCGGCGGTGCGCGCGCACCGCCGAGCGGAGCAGTCAGCGGCGACCGCGGGGATCAAGGGCGCGGGCTTTCCGCAGCCGGAAACCCCTACGGGACAACGGGACGCCGACCAGCGCGCCCCACCGTCCCCGAGCCGTCACCAGCACGGACAAGGGCACCGACGATCCCGGAAACGAATTCTGTGAAATCGACGTGAAAGCCGTGCACGCGCAGAGAGCATCGGCGCGGCGAACGGGGACCAGCATCGCCCGAACGGGTCAGAAAGGGGAAAACCCCGGTGACGGGCGCCGATCACGCGGCGCCGATCACCGGGGCTCGTCCGCAGAGCTCGTCCCAGGGGCTCGTCCACGGGACTGGTCCACGGGGCGCGGGGTCGACCCACCCGCGCCGGAACGGGGTCAGGGCGCGGGGACCCGGATCTCCAGCGGCTCGAACGGCTCACCGGCCTGGTACACGTCGTTGAACAGCTCGACGCCCTCCGGCGCGAGCACCACGTCGCTCGCGCTCCAGGCCGACTCGCCGGGCCCGGCGTCCAGCGGCACGGCGGTGAACGTGACCAGCCTGGTCCGCTCCTCGGACTTCAGGTACGGGTCGGCGATGGTCAGCTCCGCCTTCCCGTCCCGGATGGTCACCTCGGGATCGGCGATGCGCACGTACAACATGCCGAAGTGGCCCGCGAACCGCACGTCGCCCCGGAAGGGCAGCACGAGCGCGCCGTCCACCTCGCGCGGCTCACCGGCCTCGTAACGGATCTCGCCGCCCTCCAGGGGGTGCGCGCCCTCGCCCGCGCCCGCGCGGCCGTCGGGCATCCGCAGCACGTAGTCGACGAAGCTGCGCTTGATCGCCCAGCGCAGGCCCGGTCCCCCGGTCTCGTCCACCACGTCGTCCTGCTCGGCCACCACTGCCTCCCGCCGCGAAAGTCCACCAGCCCAGCCGACCCTACGCCGCCCGGACGCGCGCCGGGGGCCCGTTCCGCGTCACCGGGACGGACCCCCGAACCACCGCGCGAGCCCCCGAGAGCGGGCTCAGCCCTTCTTCTCCTCGGCCACCAGCACCGGCTCCACCGGATCGGCGACCACGGCGGGGGCGTCGTCGGCGGCCTTGCGCGCGTTCACGCCGTAGGCGCCCACCAGCGCGGCCAGCAGGCCGAACCCGGCCAGCACCGGCCACACGCCGCGCCCGATGCCCAGGAACAGCATGCCGCCCAGCACCGGGCCGATCGCCGAGCCGAGGCCGAACACGAACTGGAAGCTGCCGATGTACCGGCTCTTGAGGTGCGCGGGACCGGCCATGCCGGGGTAGGCGAACACCACGGGTCCGCCGATGATCTCGCCGAGCGTCCACACCAGCGTGCCGATGACGATCACGGCGGGGCCGAGCGGCAGGCCGTACAGCGCGTACCCGACCGCGACGAGCGAGTAGGAGGTGAGCACGACCAGGCGCGGCTTGAGGCGCTGGGTCTTCTTGGTGACCAGCAGCTCCAGCAGGATCACCGCGCCGCCGTTGAGCGAGACCGCCAGGGTGTACCAGAACACCGGCACCCCGGACGACTGGACGTCCAGCGGCAGCGTGGACATGTACTGCACGTACAGGATGGAGTTGAAGAACATCCCGAGCAGGTAGCAGAGGTACCGGCCGTCCTTGAACAGCTCCAGGTAGCTGCCGGTGGGCGCGGCGCCGTCCTCGTCCGCGCCGCCCCGGCCGGACAGCTCGCGCTCGCGCGCCTTGGTGGGCAGCGCCACGGCGGCCAGCAGCGCGTAGGCGAGCGCGACCAGCGCCTCGCCCCAGAACAGCAGGTGGTAGCTCTCGCCGCCGAGGTGGAACAGGCCGAAGCCGATCAGCGGGGCCGCCGTGGTGCCCAGGTTCAGGCCGAACCGGTACATGGCGAAGGTCATGACCTGCCGGTCGTCGCTGGTGAGCTCGGACAGCAGGGTCGCCGACGCCGGGCGGTAGACCTGGCTGACGGCCGCCACGAAGACGATCGCGACGATCAGCGAGCCGTAGTTCGGCAGGTACAGCAGCGAGCCGATCAGCATCGCCGAACCGGCCATGCTGAGCACGGTGGCGTTGCGCGCGCCCAGGCGGTCGGCGAGCGCGCCGCCGATCAGGACGCCGATGACGCTGCCGACGCCGTACGCGCCGAGCGCCGAGGCGGCCTGCGCCTCGGTGTAGCCGCGCGCGGTCAGGAACAGGACGAGGAAGATGTTGAGGAACCCGCCGACCTTGTTGACGAAGACGCCGCCCAGCACGGCTTTCACCGCTAAGGGGGCTTCGACGAAGGTCTGCCAGATCCCGGCGGGCTTCGGTTCGGCGGGAGTGGTCTCGGTAGTCATGGCGTCATCACTTCTAGGCGACGGGACGGGCGGGTCGGCGGGACTGGTGGAGCTGGTCGAACCGGTGGGGCTGGTCGTGCGGGTCGGGCCTGACCGGCTTGACCGGTCAGGCCCGGCCGGTCAGGCGGGCGTGACCGAGAAGGCGGCCTCGGCGGCGTCGAGCTGCCGGGCGACCTCCTCGCGGGTGTCGCCGAGGGCGACGGCGAACCCGACGCGCCCCCAGACGGTCCCCTTCGGCGGCGGGGAGACCACCGCGCCCGGCTGGGCGACGACGACCGCGAGGTGCAGGTCGGGCGGGAGCGCGGCCTGGTCGAACCCGAGGGAGCCGATGGTGGTGTCCTCCCGCTCGACGTAGAAGAACCGGATGCCCGCGACGCCGGAGCGGGTGCGGGTCAGGTCGGGGACGCGGCCGGTGGCGGCGGCTGCGGCGGCGAGACCGGGGTCGACGCCGGTGGCGACCTTGCCGAGGTAGGGGATCATGTCACCGCCGAGCCTGCCGTTGACCTCGATGACCTTCGGGCCGTCGGCGGTGAGCATGAACTCGGAGTGCGTGAAGCCGTCGGTGAAGCGCAGCGCCTCGTGGGTGCGGCGCAGGGCGTCGACGAGCGCGGGGTCGGTGAGCAGCGGGTCGTCGGCCGAGACGAAGTGGCCGACCTCCTCGGCGTACGGGTGGTAGCCGACGACCTTGCGGCCGACGAACAGCGGGGTGACCTCGCCGTCCACGACGACCGAGTCGACGCTGATCTCCTCGCCGGAGACGAACTCCTCCACGAGCACGGGCTGGTCGGTGTCGAACACGACCGGCTCCGGGCCCTCGGCGGCGAGGGTGAAGGCGAAGTTCGCGCGCACCTGGTCGGCGTCCTCGACCTTGATCACGCCGAGGCTGGCGCCGAGGCCGCGCGGCTTGAGGATGGCCGGGTAGCCGAGCCGGTCGGCGGCGGCGACGGCGTCCTCGACGGACTTGACCGGGACCGAACCCGGTTGCGGCACACCGGCTTCGGCCAGCGCGGCGCGGGTGCGGCCCTTGTCGCGCAGGCCCCACACCACGTCGGGGTCGCCGTTGCGCAGGCCGAGGGCCTGGGCGGCGAAGGAGGCGGCGTGGATGCGGGCCTCGTCCCAGCAGAGCACGCCCGCGACGGGTCCGGTGGTGGCGACCTCCTTGGCGGCGGTGGCCAGCGCCTGGCCGTCCATGGTGCTGGGCAGCACGGTCCAGCCGTGGACGTGCTCGCGCTCCCAGGTGGGCTCGGCGGTGAGGAACAGGTGCACGCGGTACTCGGCGCTGATCGGGCCGAGCAGGTACTCGCGGTAGGTGCGCATCCCGGTGCCCACCAGGATCAGCAGCGGGCGCGGGTCGTCGGGTTCGGTCATGGTGTCCTCGTCTCGGCGGCGGGGTTCCGGCGCGGTGGAGGTCGACCGGTAGGGGCCGACCGGTGGTGCTCGGTGGTGCTCGGTGCTGTCAGGTGGTGCTCGGTGGTGCTCGGCGCCGATCAGGGGTGGCCGCTGAAGACCTTCTCCCGCTCGTTCTCCTCCTCGGTCACCGCGATGCGCCGGACGGCGTACCGCAGCGTCGGCGGGGCCATGAGCGAGGTGACGACGGCGACCAGCACGACGATCGTGTAGCCGGCGGTGGTGAGCACCCCGAGGCGCAGACCGGCCATCGCGACGATCACCTCCACGACGCCGCGCGCGTTCAGCCCCGCGCCCAGCGCGAGCCCTTCCCAGTGGCCGAGCCTGCTGAGCCGGGCTCCGACGTAGGCGCCGACGAACTTGCCCGCGATGGCGATGGCCAGCACCACGAGCGCGGCCAGGAGCACGGCGGGGTCGGCGAGCAGCGTGAGGTCCATGCGCAGCCCGGCGGTGGCGAAGAAGATCGGCGCGAGGACCGCCATGGTGAACGTGCGCAGCGGGGCCAGCTTCGCCCGGTTCAGCAGGCCGGACGAGCTGAGCAGGATGCCGCAGGCGAACGCGCCGAGGATGGCCTCCAGGCCGAGCGCGTGGGTGCCCGCGGCGGAGGCGAGCAGCAGCACGGTGACGACGGCGACGGTGGTGGCCGGGTCCTCGGAGCGGTCGGCGCGGGTGAGGGCGGCGCGCACCAGCGGTCGGCCCACGAGCAGGGCGACGGCGGCCACCAGGACGAGGCTGCCGAACGTGAGCAGCAGGTGCCCGCCACGCAGGCCGGTGGTGGCCATGGCGGAGACGATGGACAGCAGCGACCAGCCGACGACGTCGTCCACGGCGGCGGCGCTGATGGTGAGCTGGCCGATGTCGCGGTGCAGCAGCTTCATCTCCAGCAGGGTCTTGGCGATGACCGGGATGGCGCTCACGCACATGGCCACGCCGAGGAACAGCGCGAACACCGGCCGGTCGGCCTTCTCGCCCATCAGGGAGGCGGGCAGCGCGAAGCCGACCGCGACGCCGAGCGCGAGCGGGAGGAACAGGCCGCCCGCGCTGACGCCCGCGGCCTTCGCGCCGGTGCGGCGGATCAGCTTGGTGTCGATGTGCATCCCGGTGAAGCCGACCAGCAGCAGCACGCCGATCTGGCCGACGGCGTCCAGGAGGTGGATCTGCTCGGCGTTGGCGGGGAAGAGCCAGTCGGAGACGGCGGGCGCGAGGTTCGCCAGCAGGGACGGGCCGAGCAGGATGCCCGCCGCCAGCTCGCCGACCACGGCGGGCAGGTTGACGCGGGCGCACGCGCGGCCGAGGGTGAAGGCGACGCCGAGCAGGACCGTCAGCTGGAGCAGCAGCACCAGCATGGGGTGGGCCGCGATCGGCGGCGGGGGCGCGGCGGTGATCACGCCGGGTCCTCGGCGTAGTACCAGTTCTCCGGGTTGATCATGCCGTAGGGGTTGATCGGCCCGAAGCCCCTGAGGTTGTTGGCGACCTCGAAGAGCCGGATGGGGAAGTTCGGCGTGAAGATCACCGGCACCTGCTCGGCGATGTAGTCCTGGTACTCGTAGAGGACGTCGAGGTCGTCGGTGGTGACGGTGCGCTCGATGAGCGCGTCGGCCTCGGGGTCGGTGTAGAAGCCGAAGTTGCCGCCCGCGCCGGTGGAGAAGAGGATCTCGCCGGTCGGGTGGTGGTAGGCCCAGCCGCCGTTCCAGCAGCACATCTCCCACAGGCAGGGGGTTTCCTCGGTGGGCACGCACGGCGCGTCCTCGGCGACCAGGACGGAGCCGTAGATCTCGCGCAGGCGCAGCTCGATGCCCGCCTCGGCGGCGGCGTCGCGGAAGCCCTCCATGAGCCTGGTGAGCGCGGGCCTGCCTTCGACGTAGCGCATGAGCAGGGTGAGCTCGGTTCCCTCGGGGATGCCCTCCCCCGCCTCGCCCGGTCCGGTTCCGGCGCGCACGCACACCGCAGGGGTCCGGCTGGTGTCCCAGCCGTTGGCCTCCAGCAGCTCCTTGGCGTGCTTGGGGTCGAACGGGAGCGGCCAGGCGCCCTCGCGCTGGCGCGGGGAGACGTACTCGGTCCTCGGGTACATCGGGACGGGGCCGTTCTGCCGGTAGGCGTAGCCCTGGTAGATGTCGCGGACGGCGGTGTCCTGGTCCAGGACGCTCTGCAGCGCCTGGCGCAGGTAGGTCTGGGCGAACATCTTCCCGACGACGGTGGGGTTGTTGTAGTTGAGCGAGATGTACCGGATGCAGAACGCGGTCTGCGGGTGCATCGTGTAGTGCTCGGCCAGCGGGTTCGGGCCGCCGACGACCGGGTCCACGGCGGGCTCGGTGGCGAAGCTGAGCGGCAGGTAGCCGACCTGGAAGCCGCCCTCGGCGTCCGGGCCCTTCTTGAGGACCTCGTACTGCTCCTCGTCGGAGAAGGTCGGGATCTGGCGGAACTCGTCCAGGTGCGGCTTGTTCGGGCCGGAGTAGTGCTCGTTGGGGACGAAGGTGACGACGCCTTCGAGGGTGTAGCTCTTGAGCCGCCACGGCCCCGAGACGACGCTCCACACGGGACTGTCGGCCCACCTGGTGCGGTGCTCGTTGCCCTCGTTGATGATGTCGCCCTGCTCGGCCATCAGGTGCTCGTAGACGGCCTCGACGTCGGCGAGGTCGCCGGAGGCGTTGGCCGGGCCGTCGGCGGTGCGGTCCCACGCCTTGGGCAGCGGGGTGATGGTGCTGAGCTGGTTGTGCAGCACCCAGTGCTTGGAGTAGGGCTTGTCGAAGGTGAAGAACACCTCGTCGTCGGCGAGCTTGCCGTACTCGGTGAGGTTGTCCGGGAAGTAGCCGGGGACGTACTCGCCGTACCTGGGGCCCTTGACCTTCATCAGGTTCACCCAGAACAGCACGTTGTCGGCGCAGACGGTCTCGCCGTTGGACCACTTCCACGGCTTGATGCGCACGCGCGCGGTGCGGCCGTCCTCGCTCCACACCGGCTCCTCGCCGATGCTCTGGTGGTAGTCGACGTTCGGGGTGCCGTCGCTGCCGAAGTAGTACAGCGTCCGGTACATCAGGGCCTGGAACTCCAGGATGTTGCGGGTGCCCATGCGCTCGGCGGGCGTGAACGGGAAGATCACGGCGGGCGGGAAGCCCGGCGCGCAGGCCCAGGTGACGACCCCGCCCTTGCGGGGGACGTCCCCGGCGGGTGCGGCGGTCGGGTCGGCGGCGGTCGGGTCGGTCGTGGCCAGGTCGGTGGCGGACTGTGCCGTGGTCATGTCTCGGTGCTCACCCGTCTCGTTCGGCGCGCTGCGCTGTGCGCTGTTCGGTGCTGCGCGCTGTTCGGTGCTGCGCGCTGCTGTGCTGTGCTTCGGCGGTGCGGCGCCGCCGCCGGGCCCCACGTCCCGGCGGCGGCCGTGCGCTAGGCGCGGGGCCCGATCTCCTCGATCACCGAGGTGCCCCGGTCGGCGTGGGCGCCGAAGCGCTCCCAGACCTCGTTGAGCCGGACCCGGCCGTCGGCCAGCACCTGGGGCGTGCTGGTGCAGTGGCCGGAGACGACCCGGTTGTCCTCCAGGACCATGCAGTAGGCGAAGTCGAGCCTGCCGTCGGGCAGCACGGTCCCGGTCAGCGTGCCGCGCCGGGCCCGGCCGCCGAGGAACTCGCCCCAGAACAGGTCGCCGTCCTGGTGGTAGACGGCGACCCGCGACTCCTCGGGCGCGCCGTCGGCGACGGGGGAGAACCTGCGGCCGTCGTAGTCGATCCGGTTCTTCTCCGTGGTGGTCATCGCGCTCCCCCGCTCGTCCCGCGCAGCTCCAACGTGCAGCACTTGGCGCTCCCGCCCGCCTTCAGCAGCTCGGACAGGTCCACCCCGATGGGGGTGAAGCCGCGCTCGGCCAGCGCCCGGTGCAGCCCGAGCGCCTCCTGGGCGAGCACGACGTGCTTGCCGTCCGAGACCGCGTTGAGCCCGAACACCTCGGCGTCGTGGTCGTCGGCGAGCACCGCGTCCGGGTACAGCTCGCGCAGCACCGCCCTGCTGGACGCGGAGAACGCGTCCGGGTAGTAGGCGACCTCGTCGTCGGACAGCGCGGCCAGCGCGGTGTCCAGGTGGTAGTAGCGCGGGTCGACCAGCTCCAGCGGCACGACCTCGCGGCCGAACCAGGAGGCGGCCTCGGCGTGCGAGCGCGGGTCGGTGCGGAACCCGTTGCCCGCCAGCACCCTGCGGCCGACGACGAGGTAGTCGCCCTCGCCCTCGTTGACGAACTCGGCCTCGTGGCACGGGAAGCCGCGCTCGCGGAACCAGGCCAGGTAGGCCGGTCCCTCGGGGACGCGCTCGGCGTGCCGGAAGCTGGCCGACAGCACCCGGCCGTCGACGACGGTGGCGCCGTTGGCGGCGAACACCATGTCGGGCAGGCCGGGCAGGGGGTCGATCAGCTCGACCCGGTGGCCCAGCCCCAGGAACAGGCTGCGCAACCGCTCCCACTGCAGGACCGCGATGGCCGCGTCGGTGGGCTTCTCCGGGCGCATCCACGGGTTGATCGAGTAGGTGACGTCGAAGTGCTCCGGTCGGCACATGAGGTAGTGCCTGGGTCTGGCCACGCGCATGGGCGGCGTCCTCTCGTGGCGGTCCGGCGCCGCCGCGTGCGGGCGGCGCCGGTGGGCCGGAACCGGTGGGCAGGCACCGGTGGTGGGCTGGAACCGTTGCGGCTACTGGAAGTCGACGGTGATGCGCTCGGCGAAGTCGGCCATGGTGGCGAACGCCTCGGCCTCGGAGCCGCCGGTGGTGCCGAGGAACCCGAGGATGGTGTTGCCGTTCGGCGGGCGCTTGATCACGTCGCCGGGCCGGGCGGTGATCTTGAGCAGGAAGACCCGGTCGGACTCGGCGACCTCCTGCGGCACCACGACCTCCTTGACCACGCCTGCCCCGGAGATCAGGCACATGGAGGTGGTGTGGGTGCCGGTGGGCCGGAAGTGCCGCACGTCCGGCGCCTTGCCCGCGGCGATGTCCACCACGGCGGCGATCGGGTCGTGGTCGGCGGTGACGCGGGCGATCATGTCGAGCCCGCCGCCGCCGACCCGCGCCGCGATCTCCAGCAGGTAGGGCTCGCCCCGGTGGAAGCGGACCTCGGCGTGCATGACGCTGCGCCGCAGGCCCTGGGCGAGCGCGCCCGCCTTGACCACGGCGTGCACCGCCGCCAGGTCCTGGGGCGACATGGAGGTGGGGGCGTGGTGCACGTCGTCGTCGAACGTGCCGCCCTCGGCGGTGATCCGGTCGACCACGGACCCGAGGTAGACCTCGCCGTCCCAGGCGACGGCCTCCATCAGGTACTCCTTGCCGTCCAGGAACGACTCGACCAGCAGGGCGTTGGGCCCCAGGTCGATCCCGTCGGCCTCGGAGTTGGCCCAGAACAGGTCCCGGATGCCCTCGGCGGCCTGCGCGTAGTGCTCGGCCAGCTCGGCCTCGTCGTCGCACTTGAAGACGAAGTGGCTGCCCGCGCCCAGGGTGGGCTTGACGATGACGGGGAACCCGAACTCGCGCGCGGCCTCCTTCGCCTCCTCCAGGCTCTCGACGTGCCGGAAGCCGGGGATGGGCGCGCCGCCCGCCTGGTGGGACTGGCGCATCAGCAGCTTGTTGCGGCTGTTGACGGCGGCCTCGCGGCCGATGGTGGGCAGGCCCAGCGCCTCGGCGATGACGGCGACGGCCACGACCGCGGCCTCGGAGAAGGTGATCACGCCGTCGAAGTGCTCGGCGGCGTGCCACTCCCTGGCGACCTCGACCATCTTGTCGATGTCCTTGGAGCCGACCAGGCGGTAGCGGTCGGCTGGCCAGAAGTCCTCGGTGCCCTCGCCGTTGAGCACGTGCAGGTCGACGCCGAGGTCCTGCACCTGCCGGTAGCGGGAGTGGTAGTAGTCGAGGTACTGGCGGGTCTCGACGGTCAGCAGCTTCACGGCGGCCTCCTACCGGGCGCTGTCGATCAGGGTGGTGGGCCGGGTCGGCGAGTCGGTCGCGGGCAGCCGGGGGAACCGGAACGCCGGGACCTCGGTCGCGGGCCTGCCGCCGAGGGCGAGGTCGACGCCGAGGCCGGTGAGGCGCTCGGCGGTGTCGACCAGGATCGGCGCGGTCCACGCCAGCAGGGTGCGGGCCTCCAGCAGCAGGTCGCCGGGGGCGGTGGGCGAGTGGCCGTTGCGGGCCGGGTCCACGGTCTCGGCGAGCGCGCGCAGCCTGGCCAGCTGGGTGATCGCGGTCTCGGCGGCGCGGCCGAGGGTGAAGCCCGGCAGCTCGTAGCAGAGCCGGAACCGCTCGTCCATCGCGGCGGCGCGCCTGCGCCCGGCCTCGGTGGTGGGCAGCGCGGTGCCGTCGACGACCCCGCCCAGCACCAGGGAGGTGGTGTCCGCCAGGGAGTTCCACGGGTCGACGAGCCTGCGCGTGGTGACCGAGTGCAGCTGCTCGCGGCTGAAGTTGGTGCGCTGGAACTCGGGCGCGGTCAGCGCGAGGTAGAACCGCACCAGGTCCCTGGGCACCTCGGCGAACAGGTCGGCGCCCCAGATGAGGTGGCCCCGGCTGGTGGAGAACTTCTCGCCCTCCAGGTCGTAGAACTCGTTGCAGACGTTGGCGTCCGGCGTGGTGTAGCGGTCGCCGTGCGCCATCAGCATCACCAGGTCGACCAGGCCCCAGTGGTAGACGTTGTCGAAGCCGTGGAAGTAGACCAGCTCCGCGCCGCTCTCGGCGCGCCACAGCTCGTCGGCGGCGCCGGGCGGGTTGCCCTGCTCGGTGGCCGCCCACCAGGTGCTGTACATCGCGGCGGGGACGGCCTCGATCCACGGGTAGACGATCTGGCCGGGGGTCTCGGGGAACGGGGCGGGGATGCCCCAGGAGCCGGGGAAGGTGACCGGCACGTCCGGCAGCGGGCGGGCCAGCAGCTCGCCGATGAGTTGCTTGGCGTGCGGGCGCCAGCGCGGGGTGCGCGAGGCGTAGTAGGAGGAGAGGCGCTCGCGGTACTCCTCCAGCGGCAGCACGAGGATGCGCTGCTCCCGGTAGACCACCGGGTCGCTCGGGTCGATCGTGTACTTCGGGTCGATCAGCTCGTCGAAGTTGTTGGGGTGCCCGCAGTTCTCGCAGGCGCCGCCGCAACTGCCGGACAGGCACACCGGGCAGGTGCCGCTGACCAGGCCGTCGTACAGGAACACGCCCGCGTTCTTGGCGTAGGGCAGGCGCACGGTGCGCGGCTGGAAGCGGCCCGCGGCGTGCAGTTCGAGGAGGTAGTCGAGCACGGTGCGGCGGTAGCGCTCGTCGATCGGCGGCAGGCCGGGGACGAGGGTGCCCGCGGCGGCGAGCGAGCGGCTGATCTGCTCGGTCGAGGTGCGCACCAGCTCCTCGGGGGCCAGGCCCCTGCGGTGCGCGGTGGACACCACGTAGCTCTGGCTGTCGTCCGTGCAGGTCGTGTAGACCACGGGGCGGCCGGTGGCCTTGAGGTAGCGGGCGTACACGTCGGCGGACAGGTACGGGCCCGCGAGGTGCCCGACGTGCAGGTCGCCGTTGGAGGTGGGCGTGGCCGCGATGACGACGGCGGGCCGCGCGGTGGTCACCGGCTCTCCTGGTGCCTGGCGGTGAACTTGCCGGACAGCTCGGCGTCCCACCAGATCGAGTAGAACTGGAAGTCCTCCTCGCCCCGGTTCACCACCTGGTGCTCCTCGTGCGGGGTGAAGTGCACGACGTCACCGGCGACGAAGTCGGTGGTGCCCTCGGCGGTGATGATCTGGGCCTTGCCGGTCATGGCGACCCAGATCTCGTACTCGTGGTGGCCGTGCGCGCCGGACTCGGCACCGGGGCGCACCACGCACCAGGAACCCTCGAAGGGGGCGTTCAGCAGCGCCCACGGGACCAGGCGCTGGGCGACGAGCCCGTTGTCCTGCTTGAGGTTGTCCCGGTCTAACTTCCGCAACTCCATCATGTCGGTGCGTGCCTTCCAGGCGGTGGCGGGTGGGGGGTCAGGAGCGGACGACGTCGAGCAGCTCGGGCTGCGTGCGGGCCGGGGCCTGCGCGGGGGGCTGCGCGGGGGCCTGGGCCGGGGTGTGCGCCGGGCGGTCGTCGGCGCGCAGGTCGGCGACGATCTCGCTGGAGCGGATGGCGAGCACGCTGATCAGCGAGTCCGCGATGCCGTGCGTGGCCTCGTTGACGCCCTGCAGGTAGACGCGGGCGGTCACGTGGGCGGGGAGGGTGACCCGGTAGTTGCGGGTGACGGTGAAGTCGTCCGCGCCGACCGAGGCGGCCAGGTTCCTGGTCACCAGCGGCATCTTCTGGCTGTAGCCGGTGCCCAGCAGCACCACGTCGCAGCGCAGCTCGGTGCGGGAGCCGTCCTTGCGGTCCACCAGGGTCAGCACGACCTCGTCGCCCTCGGAGCGGGCGTCGGCGACCTCGACCATGGTGATGACGGACATCCGCTGGTCGCCGCTGAGCTTCTCCAGGTAGATGGTGCGGTAGAGGTTCTCCAGCGTGGCGGGCGAGAGGCCGCCGTAGTTGGTGCGGTGCATCTCGCGCAGCAGCTGCTCGCGGGCGTCCGGGAGGGCGCTGTTGAAGGTGTCGACGAACGAGGGGTAGAACAGCTCGTTGGTGAACTTGCTGCTCTCGTAGCCGTTGAGGCCGATGGAGCGCATCACCATGGTCACCTCGGCGCCGGGCAGCGCCTGGTGCGACTCCCAGAACATCTCGGCGGCGGACTGCGCGCCGCCGACGACCACGACGCGCTTGGTGGTGGCCGGGTCGAGCTGCTTGAGGCGCTGGGCGAACTCGATGCTGTGCGCGACCTTCTCCTGCGGCAGGCCGAGGAACTCGGTGGGCACGTGCGGGTCGCGGCCGGTGCCGAAGACCAGCGAGCGGGCGCCGGTGGTGGAGCCGTCGGAGAAGCGCACCAGCCACGAGGTGACCTCGCCGCCGACCTCGGCGCGCGGCTCGACCGCCACCACCTTGCGGCCGTGCAGCACGCGCACCGACTTGAGGGAGGCGGCGACCCAGGACAGGTAGTCGGAGATCTCCCTGCGGTACGGGGTGAACGTGCCGAGGTTGATGAACTCGTCCAGCCTGCCGTTGGCGTGCAGGAAGTTCAGGAACGAGAACTCGCTGCGCGGGTTGCGCAGGGTGACCAGGTCCTTGAGGAACGACACCTGGCTCTGCGACCAGGGCAGCAGCATCCCGCGCTGCCAGGCCACGGTGTCGTGCTGCTCGACGATGGTGGTGTTCGCGGCGATCTCGGGCGCGAGCTCCTCCAGCGCCACGGCGAGCGCGAGGTTCGCGGGTCCGGCGCCGATCGCCAGCAGCTCGACTTCCTGGTGCTCCACGGGTTCTCCCATCTTCGGTGGGCGGTGGCGGTAGGACCGCCGCCCTCGTCGACCCGCCGCGACGGCGGCGGGGTGGTGCGGACCGCCCCTGGTGCGGGGCCGCCCCGGTCAGACCGGTTCGAACTGCGGGCTGACCAGGTCGACCACGTCGGCGACGGTCCTGGCCGCGTGGAAGGCGCGCAGGTCCACGCGCACCCCCAGCCCGGTCTCCAGCTGGGACAGCGCGTCCAGCGAGCTGGTGCTGTCCCACTCGTGCGCGGCGAGCACGGGCGTGGCGCGCAGCTCGCCCCGGCTCACCTCCAGCACGTCGCTGAGGATCTCCAGCACGGCTTCGGCAACCTCGCTCATCCGAGGACCCCGTTCCCTTCCTTCACCTTGTTCCCGGTCGGCGGCACGGCGCGGGCTCGGCCACGAGCGCGGCCACGAGCACGGCGTAAGTGCTTGTGCGGCAAGAAGATCGTGCGACCGGTACGTCATCCCCAGCCCCGCGCGGCCGGTGCGGCCGGAGCGGGGAGAACCCGAGTATTCACCGCAAACCGTTGCCCGCCAACAGGAATTCCCTATGCCCCCGATAGGTCGGGAGCGGCCGGGAAGCGGGCGCGCGGCAGCCACCCGGAGCGGTGACGGGCGCGCCGGATCAGGGCGCGCGGCATCGCCGCAACGGGTTGTCCGAAGGGTTTTTCAACAGATCCGCGCAGGTGGGAGAACTGCCCATCGCGCGGGACGGCGGATCCGGCGACCGACCGGGAGAGACCCGATCGCGCTTTCAGTCCACTCGGGATCGAGTGCGGTCTACAGAGGATTCAGGTGCTGCGCCCGGTCACGCGGCGAGCTGCCGCGCGGCCACCCGGCTGGCGGCCAGCACGGTCTTGACCGATCCGCCGCTGCCACCGGCGAAGGTGCGCACCCCGCCCTCGACGCGCAGCCTCAGCCCGCCCGGCGGCCCGTAGCCGTCGCAGGAGGCCACGGCGCGCACCGGTTCCGGGCGGACGCCGAACCGGCGCAGGACGGCGGCGGTGACGTCCTCGGCGTGGGCGGTGTCGACCTCGACCCGCTCGGGGTCGACGTCCCAGCGGTCGCAGCCCAGGCCCAGCAGGAACTCCCCCTGCGCCCACGGCCTGCCGAACAGGCCGGTGACGTCGTCGACGAAGACCGCGAGTCCGGGCAGCTCGACGCGGTAGACGCCGAACTGGATCTGCTTGGTGCGCCACTCCCCCGGCGCGAGCCTGCCGGTCCAGGCGCCCGCCGCGACGACGACGGCGTCGTACCGGCGCCCGGTCCCGCCCGCCGTGACGGTGTCCGCCCCGACGCGCTCGACCCTGCTCTCGCGCACGGTCGCGCCGTTCCGGGCCAGCCAGTCCAGCGCGCGCTCGCGCAGCCCGGCCGGTGACAGGAACCCGGCGTGGCGCTCCACGACGGCGGTGGCCCCGTCGCCGCCCGCGAACCCGTAGCGGCGGGCCGCCTCGGCGGCGTCCACGACCTCGGCGGAACCGGGCAGCAGCTCGCGCACGGCGGTCAGGTCGGGCGGTCCGGCGTCCGGGGGCAGCAGGTAGACCGAGCCGGTCTCCCGGTAGCCGGTCCACTCCAGCAGCTCGGGGCTGTCGCGCAGCTCGGCCAGGCCGAGCGCGGCGAGCCGGGACGCGGCCGGGTCGCGCTCGTAGCCCCGCACCAGCCCGCCGGACACGCCCGAGGCGTCCGGAGTGGATGGTCCGAGGGTGAACACCTCGACCTCGGCGCCGTGCTCGCGGCGCAACCTCAACGCGAGCAGCGCGCCCGCGATGCCCCCGCCGACCACACCGACCTTCATCTGAGCACCTCGGCGGCGCGGCGCGCGCCCTCGGCTCCAGGTCCCCCGCAAGTCCGATTCCGCATTGGATTCCCCCTAGCTGGTCAGGAGGGATAGTAGGGGTCGCAGGAAGGGAGTCAATGGGGACTGCGAACAATGTTTGCACCCCCACAAGGAACCCCTATGGGGTGCTGGGCAGTTGAGCCGACAGGAGTATCCGCGCTCAGGCCCCCGGCACAGCGGTCCTCCCCTATCGCCCCTCGTGATCAGCGGCGACACGCCGGGGCTCGCGCGGACTTCACAGACCGGACGCGATCGCGGGCGACCCCTCTGAATCGATTTCAGCAAGGGCGTCGACACGCGGATCACAGCAGCCGAAAACGTTTCGACAGGGCGGCTTTTGTCCGTTTCGACCGCGCCTGGGCCACCCCCGGCAGCCGGGGAGAATGCGCGGTGGATCCCTCCTCCCCGGCGGGTTCGGCGGGTCACCCGGCGGGCGGGACCCAGCCCCTGGTGTGGACGAGGTAGCAGTACTCGTCGAGCACCTTGGCGAGCGACCAGCCGGTGCGGCCGAGCCCGGCGACCAGCGCGGGTTCGGCGACCGCCTCGGCGGCCTCGGCGGCGGCCTCGGCGAGGACGGCGCGCGCCCACTCCCGGCCGGTGGCCAGGTGCGCGCGGTAGGCGCGGCCGTCGCGGGCGCCGTGCAGGCCCTGGGCGATCAGGTTGTCCCAGGGCATGAGCGCCTTGGGGCGCAAGGCGAACAGCAGCTTGGACGCGGCGGTCGGGCCGAGCGTCCTGGTGGGCGCGGCGGGGGACGCGGCGAGCGCGGTGAAGCAGGCGGCTAACGCGTCGAGCCGGTCGTCGGCCAGGTCGACGAGCCAGGCGTCGGGCGCGGGCAGCTCGGCGGACCACCCGTCCCACCAGTCGGCGATCGCCGCGTCGAACACCCCCGGCTCGCCGGGGCGGGGCTTGCGGATGCGGCAGCCCCAGGCGTTGAGCCAGGCGTGCGCGGCGTCGCGGTGCGCGGGCAGGGCGAGGTCGATCGCGGGGGAGGTGGCCGCTTCCAGGACGCGCCAGGACGGGTCGGGCTGGTCGGGCAGCGGGGAGAAGGCGAGGGTGGAGGCGCGCAGCGCGGCGAGGGTGGGGGTCACGGGCGGCAGGGTAGCCCCGATCGCGCGGTCCCTCCGGGGTTCCGCCGCGAGAGCGCGCTCGGAACCGGGCGTTCGGCCCTAGTATCCGGGCATGACCCAGCACCTGACCCGGTTCACCAGCGTCGCCCCCGAGTACCGGCACTACCCGAAGGAGGTCGTGCCGCTCCCGGACCACGACCTGGTGCTGCCCGACGCGCACCTGAAGTGGTACGAGGTGCGCAAGTCCGACGCGACCGTCCCGGACGCGCTGCGCGCCGAGGCCCACGAGTTCCTGTTAGCACGGGTCGCCGACCGCGATCTCGACCTCTCCGGAGACCTGGGCTTCGTCGTGCACCACCTGTGCGGCGAGGCGTTCCACTTCCTGATCGCCTGCACCTGGCGCAACAACAACGAGATGTGGCTGTCCGTCTACGCCAGGGACGCCGCGCGGCAGGACTCGTTCGAGCGCGTGGAGCAGGGCAGGCACCTGCAGGTGGTGTGCGTGTGGGAGATGGGGGCGGTGCTGCACGAGCAGCGGGCGTGGATCGAGTACCTGAAGTCGCCCCGCGACGAGGCCGCGACGCGCGCCTACCTGGACGACCGGTTCGCGGGCGCGGTCTGAGCACGGGCCGGGCGGCGCGGGCCCACGACCGGGAATCCCGCGCCGCTCAGCCTCGCGTCGACACCGGCGCGGCCAGGCCCCGTGCCGCCGCCAGCACCGCGCCTGCCCCTGCCCGCCCCATACCCCTCAGCCGAACCGCCCGTTCACGTAATCCGAAGTCCGCGGATCCTGCGGCCGGTGGAGCACCGCGTCCGTGTCGCCCTGCTCCACCACGTGCCCCGGCCCCCTCCGGGCCGCCGCAGCCGGTCCTTGACCTCCTTCCACAGCCCCGCTTTCGTCAGGCACTCCTCCACCAGCGCCTCCCGCTCCCCGCGCCCGACCTTCGCGCCGGTGAGCTTGAGCCCCGTGGTCGCGTTCTCCGCGATCGACATCGCCGGGAACGGGTTGGGCTTCTGGAACACCATGCCGGTGCGGCGGCGCGTCTCGGTGATCCGGGCGCCCTGCCGGTAGATGTCGGCGCCGCCCAGCCGCACCTCGCCCGCGAGGGCCGCGTCGGGCACCAGCTCGTGCATCCGGTTGAGGATGCGCAGGAACGTGGACTTGCCGCAGCCCGACGGTCCGATCAGCGCGGTCACCTCGCCCGCGTTCATGGTCAGCGAGACCCGGTCGAGCACCTTGCGCGCGCTGAACCAGGCGGACACGTCGACCGCGTCGAGCGCGGCGCGGTCGGCCAGGTGCGGGGGTTCCATCACGGCGGTCACGGGCGCGAGGCTAGGCGCGGGGATCGTCGGCGCGGTTCACCCGGCACGGCCGCGCACGAGTCGGTGGGGCGTTCACCCCTCCGGTGAGGCGCGAGAGCGCAAGCTTCCCACGACCGTGGTGGTGGTGTTCCCGGTGACGGGGAAGAGTTCCGGCCGGCCCCCACCGGGGCCAGGACAACGTTGAGGGACAAGGAGATTCCCGATGCGCTCCACCCTGATCAAGGTGGCCGTGGTGGCCGCGGCGCTCGTCTCGGCGGCAGGCGCCGAGGGCGAGGCTGGCCTCGCGCAGCCCGTCGGGGGCCACGCGCAGCACCACCTCGGAGGCGCGGGCGATGATGGGCAGCATCATGCTGGAGATCTGCACGAGCGTGCCGACGACGGCGTGCAGCACCCCGCCCTCCCCCAGCGGGTCGAGCGGTCCGGCGGCGCTGAGGTCGTCGGTGAGGAAGTTGGTGTGCCCCAGCGCTTCCGCGCCGCGCCAGAAGGTGTAGCCGACCACCAGCAGGAGTCCGACGCCGAGCAGCGCGGCGAGCGCGTGCACGACGGCCGCGGCCACCCGGTCCTTGACCGCCGCGGCGGGGTGCCGCAGGGCGGTGACGGAGGCGTGCGGCAGCAGGAACGCCGGGTACCGGCAGGCGGCGAAGCCGAGCAGGCCCGAGGTGGGCAGCAGGTTCTGGCAGATGATCCAGACCAGCGCCGGCGAGCCGGTGCCCGCGCCCGCCGCGGCGCGCGGCCGAGGCCGAGCATCGTGCCGCCGATGATCCCGCCGCGCCCGAAGGGCAGCACCACCGAGCGGATCACGCCCCAGCGGGTGGAGCCGAGCGCCAGCGCGGCCTCGCGCTCCCCCTGGGGCGCCGAGGAGAACACCTCGCGCATGACCGACGCGGTGATCGGCACGACCATCGTCGAGACGACCACGCCGCGGATGAACGTGGACGAGGTGTAGGCGGTGCGCTCCCACACGGCGGCCGTCAGGTCGAGCAGCGCCACCAGGGTGCGCTTGAGGCGCAGCGGGGCGTACTCGGTGAGGTGGAGCGCCGTGCCGAGCGCGACCTGGAGCGTGCCGAGCGCCGCCGACAGGATGCGGAGGGTGTTCGACTCGGCGCGGGCCGCGCCGCGGGAGACCCGGTCGGAGAGCGGGATCGCGGGCGCGGTGGAACGGGGCCGATCAACTTCGGCCGTCATGGGACTTCTCCCCCTGCGGGCGGCGGTTCCGGGGCGGGCTTCTCGCGCCCTCCCGGCAGTCGAGACGGTGGCTGACGGCGGTGAACGCTCACCCAACGGGACATTGGCGCCACACGTCGGAGCCGCCTCGGCTCGACCTGCCGCGCTTGCCCGCCTGGTGGTGGGCGAGCTCGGGGTCGAACTCGGCGTCGACGGCGCGCGTGCCGAAGCGGTTGGCGGCGAGGCCGTCGTGCTGGCGCGCGCACCCCGAGCACCCGGTTGTCGCCCCCCGTCAGCCGCCACCGGATACCGCTTTCCGCCGTCCGGTAGCACTGGAAACGTGTCACGATCGCCCTCCCGGTAACCGGCTGCCCGAGCCGGTGCGGCCGGGGACGGAACCCGCCGGGCCGGTCCCCGTTCAGCAGGGGGAGACGTTCACGCCGGGACGGCAAGGCCGTGGTCCTGCGGGTGAGCGCCACACGCACGGTCGGTTAACGGGAGCGGACGCGGGCGGGGCGTTGGGTCCACTGTGGACCGCACGGCTCAGCGGAGCCCACCGTTCGCGCGGGAGGCGGGGCCGGGCGGCGGATCAGCGGAACGCGGCGGCGCCGTCGGGTGATCGGCGCGGGCGGTCAGCCTGGACACCCTGGGCCCGAGGTCGTTCCCGTGGAGCGTGCCTGCCCTGATCGGGCCCGTCCTGTTCGTGGGGGACAGCTCGACAAAGGGAAAGGGGCGGCGACCCGAGGTCGACTGCCTGCACCGGATCGCCGCCCTTTTCGCGCGCCGTGCGTCGAACGGGCTCCCCCGCTGAGCGAAAAGGACGTACCGCCCGAGACCGCGCCGATCCGGGGAAGTTTTTTCACCGTTGCCCCCGCGCGCGGGCATTCCCAGGAC
Source organism: Actinosynnema mirum DSM 43827 (assembly GCF_000023245.1). Taxonomy (GTDB): domain Bacteria; phylum Actinomycetota; class Actinomycetes; order Mycobacteriales; family Pseudonocardiaceae; genus Actinosynnema; species Actinosynnema mirum. The sequence goes on along the minus strand of NC_013093.1, from coordinate 2,986,890 downwards.
CGCAGCGGCGCGGTCGCCGCTAGGCGACCTCGGCGACCTCGCCCAGGTCGATCCGCGCCCTGGCGAGCGAGAGCATCCCGCACCCGTACGCCTTGGCCCGCCCGATGCCGCTGCCGACCGCCTCCCGCAGCTCGTCCGCGTCGGTGACCACGAGGTGCCCGTCGAACCGCACCGCGTCCACGGTGATCGGCCGCCCGGCCTTCTTGCGCCCGGTCATCCGGGGCGCGGACCACAGCGTCACGTCCGGCACCCCGTCGGGCCGGTCGCGCAGCGCGAACCCGTGCCGCTGCCCCTTGCGCGCCAACCACGACACCTGCGCCTCGGGCGTGCGGTGCGCCACCCGCAGCCCGCGCCCACCGGGCTCGGCGGGCACGCTGTCCTTGGTGGCGTTGGCCAGCAGCCGGAACGCCAGCACCCGGCCGGGCTCGATGGCGTCGAGCAGCGGGTCGAGCGAGCGCACCTCGGCGGGCGAGGTCAGCAGGGTCTCGGGTAACCCGGTCCAGTCCGGCCGGGTCAGGCTCTGCACGTACTGGGTGTACCCGGCGGGCGTGGCGTCGAGCCGCCACAGCACCCCGTGGGTCTGCCTGGCGGGCGAGCCGTCCTCGACCCTCGGGTAACCGGACATGACAGTGCGGTGCATCTCGTGCAGGTTCGCCAGGTCCCGGCGGAACTCGCGGGAGCGCACGTCGACGGTCAACTTGGTCAGGAACACCGCGCGATCAACCTTCCTCGGTCATCTGTTCGGACAGCGCGAACCGCCCCGCGCGGACGGCGCGGGGTCGGGCGGCACGGGGTGGGAAGCATGGGGCGGCACGGCACGGGCGGCACGGGGACCGGCGGCGCGCGGGCGCGGCGGGGACGTCGGCGGAAAGCGCCCCGCGAGGGGCGTGCGCATCGCCGATCGGCGCGGCCAGGGGCGCGCGGGAGTGCGGGGCGGGAACCGCGAGGATCATTCCGGAGCGGGCGTCGGATAAATCGGGAATGGATAAGCGGCGCGCATCGCGACCGCTCGGGGACCCGGCGCGCGGGCCGGACCGACCACGGCCGACAGGCACCGCCCCGACCAGCGGGAACACCACCGCGCCCCGCCCCAACGCCTCCCCGGACCAGCCCAGGACCTGCGACGACTTACCCCACGCGGCCCATGCCGGTGGAACCGGCTCGCCCACACCACCCTCCCCCACGCGCACTACCGCCCATGGGAGGACATGCAATCACAGGATTGCGCCCGGCGGGACGCGAGATAGCGGAAAGGGGCCGAAAGTCCCGAGGGAAAACAATTCGCCGCACAATTGCGGTCAGGCGTTCCGGTGATCACCCGGACTCGACCGGAGCAGCGCTCGACGGTCGACCGGGACGGGGACCGGGGGCGCCGGCCGGTCCCCGCAGGACCGCGCCGGCGTCTTCCCCTCTGGCCTGGCTCAACTCTGGCCCAGCTCAGTGCTGGCCCAGCTCAGTGCTGGACCTTGTCCAGGTGCAGCATCTTCGCGATGACGGCGTCGAGCTCGCCGTCGTTGAAGATCTTCTTCCAGTCGTCCTTGACGATCGTCTCGCGGCCGTAGTCCATCGCGATCAGGCACGCGTCGGAGAACGGGTTGTCGCCCTTGAGGGTGTTCGCGAGCGCGACCTGGACGTGGCCGAGCAGCATGGCGCGGGCGGCGGGCTCGGGGACGCCGACGGTGTTGACGGTCTCCTCCAGCGCCTCCTTGAGCAGCGCGCCGACCATGCAGGCCACCGTCTCGACGAGGGTGGGCTCCAGGTACGCCAGCTGCTTGACGGTCACCCAGTGCACGTCGATGACCGGCGCGTACATGGTGCGGATGACCTCGGCGGCGACGGCCCTGGCCGCCTCGTCGCCGGACTCGATGGCGGCCACGACGTCCTGCGCGGCGGCGATGCCGCCGAAGGTGTCGGCGACCTCCTCCGGGGTCTTGCGCTGGAGGAACACCGACGGGTGACACGGGTGGGCCACGACGAACTCGACGTCGTCGCGCTTGGTCAGCAGGCCCGCGTACGCGGCGGCCGGGTCCAGGGTCAGCACGATGGCGCCGGACTTGAGCTGCGGCACGACCTGCGCGGACACCGGGCCGAGGGCGATGTCCGGCACGGCGAGGATGACGACCTGGGCGTCCTTGACGGCCTCGGCGGTGTCGGTGACCTCGCGGCCCGCGTCCTTGACCCGAACCTGACCGGGCTCGGAGTTCTCGCTGTAGAAGACCGTGTGGGAGGTGCGCGCGAGGTTGTTCGACACGCGCATACCCATCTTGCCGCCCGCTCCGATGACGGCGATGGTCAGGTTCTCGGTCATGGTCGTGTGCTCCTCAGGTAGTCCACGCTGTGCGCGGTCCACAGTTGTTCGGTCTTGCGGGTCGCGTCCTCGTCGCCCTGCCAGGGCAGCCAGTGCTCGACGATCTGGTTGACCCCGCGCTCGTCGGGGCGGACCCGGTCGAGCAGGTGGTCGTAGTCGAGCAGCCCGGCGCCCATGAGCGCGCCCGCGAGCTGGAAGCCCACCCAGCCCTCGCTGCGGGTGAACGCGAAGTCCTTGGAGTGCACGTTCAGCACGTGCTTCGCGCACCGGTCCACCACCGCGCTCGGCTGCTCCAGGGCGGCCACGGTGTTGGCGGGGTCCAGGCAGATGCCGACGCGCGGGTGGTCGACGCCCTCGACCAGCTCGACCAGGGCGGCGGTGGACACCTGCTCGTAGGTCTCCAGCGCCAGGTCGACGCCGCGCTCGGCCAGCTCCGGCGCGATGGCGCGCAGGTCGGCCAGCGCCTCGTCCGGGGTGGGCCGGTGGTCGGCGGTGTTGACCATGCTGCGCAGCACCTTCGCGCCCAGCACGTCGGCGATGTCCAGGTAGCGGCGCAGGTGCTCGGGGCGCAGGCCCCTGGTGCCCAGCTCGAACGCCACGCCCGCCGCGTCACCGGCGGCGCGCAGGGCGCGCAGCTGCTCGGCGTCGAAGTCCTCGATGGCCGGGTGGTCGCAGATCTGGAGCAGCCCCACGCCCAGCTCGGCGGTCTTGTCGACCACCTCGACCAGGGTCAGCGGCTTCTCCACGCGGGAGGACAGCTGCCAGAAGAACGCGTAGGTGCTCAGCCCGATGCTCACGCCGGAACCCCCTCCACCTCGGCGACCTCGTCCAGCACCCGGCGCAGCGCGGCGGGGTCGTGCGCGAACCGGCCGAGGAACAGCCCGTCGGCGTCGCCGCCGAGCGCGGAGTACAGGCCGGGCCCGGCGCTGCCGCCGTAGATGACCCGGCTGCCGGGCCGACCGGCCACGTCCCCGCGCAGCGCCGCGCACACCGCGCGGACGTGCTCGTGCGGGGCGGGCTCGGCCGCGCCGATCGCCCACACCGGCTCGTAGGCCAGGGTGATCGGGCCGGGCAGGCTGGCGGAGTTGACCAGCGCGGACGCGAGCTGCGCGCGGCACACCTCCACCGCGTGCTCGACCGTGCCGCGCACCGGCTCGCCGACGCACAGCACCGGCTCCAGCTGGTTGCGCAGCGCGGCGGCGAGCTTGGCGGCGACGATCCGGTCGTCCTCGGTGAACAGCCTGCGCCGCTCGGCGTGGCCGACCTCGACGTACCGGCAGCCGATCTCGCGCAGCGCCACGCCGCTGACCTCGCCGGTGTAGGCGCCCTGGTCCTCCCAGGACAGGTCCTGCGCGCCGACCGCGATCCCGGTGTCCCCGGCCGCCGCGACCAGCGCGGCCAGCTCGGTGAACGTGGGCAGCACGAACAGCTCGGCGGTCCCGGAGGCGAGCGCCGGGTGGTCCGCGGCCAGGGACAGCACCTCGTCGAACCACTCGCGGGTGCGGCGCGGGCCCAGGTACATCTTCAGGCTCACGCCGATCGCCACGCGCGGGCGGGGGGCTGGCATCAGCGCGTCCCCGCGGTCTCGCGGCCCTCGTCGTACTCGGTGATCAGGGCGACCTTCTGCGCGGAGGCCGAGCCCTCGTCGAAGCGGTACTCCAGCCACTCGCGGGCCAGGCGGCGGGCCAGCTCCAGGCCCACGACGCGCTGGCCGAAGCACAGCACCTGGGCGTTGTTGCTGAGCACGGCGCGCTCGACGGAGAAGCTGTCGTGCGCGGTGACGGCGCGCACGCCGGTCACCTTGTTGGCGGCGATGGCCACGCCGAGGCCGGTGCCGCACACCAGCAGCGCGCGGTCCGCCTCGCCCCTGGCGATCATCTCGGCGGCGGAGACCGCGACCGCCGGGTACGGGGTGTGGCCGTCGGGGTCGACGCCGACGTCGACGACGGACACGACGGCGCCGCTGGCCTCCAGGTCCCGCTTGAGGGCTTCCTTGTACTCGAAGCCGGCGTCGTCGGAGCCGACGACGATCCGGAGCTGCGCGGTCATGCGTGGTCCTCTCGAACGGGTGGTGATGTGTCGCGCCCGTGCCCGCTGCCCCCGTCAGGAGGCGGCGAGCACCCCGGCGACGGTGGTGACGACGAGCGCGAAGGAGATCGCGCCCGCGTCGGGCGTGCCGAGGCTGCGCTCCACGTGGGTGCGCGCCCGGCCCATGCGGGGCTTGAGGTCCGCGGTGGCCTTGGCCGCGGCGTCGGCGGCGCGGGCCGCGGTGGTCCACGGGTCCGCGTCGCCCGAGGCGACGGCGTCGGCGAACGCGGTGCGGTAGGGCACCAGCGCGTCGACCATGGTCTTGTCGCCGACCTCGGCGCCGCCGAGGCCGAGGATCGCGTCGACGGCGGCGGCCACGGCCTTGGCCGCGTCGCGGGGCTCGTCGTCGCCGAAGGCGCTGCCCGCCGCGTACAGGGCGACGCCCCACAGCGCGCCGGAGGTGCCGCCTGCCTTGTCGGCCCACTCGTCGCCCGCGATGCGGAGCGTGGTGCCCAGGCCCGCGCCCTCGTCGACGGCGCGGGCGGCGGCGGCAGCGGCGGCGGTGATGCCGCGCTGCATCCCGATGCCGTGGTCGCCGTCACCGGCGATGGCGTCGATGCGGCCGAGCTCGTCGGCGGCCTCGTCGATCGCGATCCTGGATGCCTCGATGGCGGCGGCGGCGCGCTTGGCGGCGGCCTTCGACGCGTCGGTGGCGGCCGGGATGGCCTCCTCCAGGTCGAGGTGGGCCGCCTCGCCCGCGGCGGGGTCGGCGCTCGCCGCGGGCGAGGGGGTCTTGCGGTAGCCGGGCGAGTCGGCGGGAGCCCGCCAGTACCCCTCCAGCTCCTCGTCCAGCCAGACCAGCGAGAGCGAGAGCCCTGCCATGTCGAAGCTCGTGTAGAACTCGCCGACCTCGGGCTCGACCAGCTCGATCCCGGCCTCGGCGAGCAGTCGCGCCACCTCGCGGTAGACGACGAACAGCTCCTCGTACTTGACCGCGCCCAGGCCGTTGAGCAGCACCGCCGCGCGGGCGGGGCCCGCGATGGGGGCGTGCTCCAGGACCTTGCGGACCAGGATGGCGGCCATCTCGTCGGCGCTGGGGACGTCCTGCTCCTCGGTGCCGGGCTCGCCGTGCACGCCCATGCCGATGGCCATGCGGCCCTCGGGGACGGTGAACAGCGGTTCGGACGCGCCGGGGAGGGTGCAGCCGCTGAACGCCACGCCGATGGTGCGGGTGCGGGCGTTGGCGCGCTCGGCGACCGAGGCCACCTGCTCCAGGGTCAGACCGGCCTCGGCCGCCGCGGCGGCGAGCTTGATCACCGCGAGGCCGCCTGCGAGGCCCCGCCGGGTGGCGGGGTCCTCCCGGTCGGCCACCGACACGTCGTCGGTGACCGGGACCGTGCGGCTGGGGATGCCGTCGGCGATGAGGCGCTGCTCGGCCTGGCCGAAGTTCAGCACGTCACCGGCGTAGCGGCCGAAGACGAACAGCACTCCCGCGCCGTTGTCGACCGCCCTGGCCACCGACCGGACCTGGCGGGCGGAGGGGGACGCGAACACGTTCCCCATCGCCGCGCCGTGGGCCATGCCGGTCCCGACGAGGCCGCCGAAGGCGGGGTAGTGCCCGGAGCCGCCACCGGTGACGATGGCGACGGTGCCGGGCGCGCCCTCGGCGACCCGAACGACCCCACCGGGTACCCGGCGGACACGGGTGGCGTTGGCGGCCACGAAGCCGTCGACCAGCTGGTCGGCGAACTCGGCGGGGTCGTTGCGGAGCCGGGTCATGCGGACTTCTCCTCCAGGGGGGCGGCGGTCGTGGCGGTCCGGCCCCGGCGGTCGAGCACGACCATCAGGATCGCGGAGAGCAGCATGAACCCGCCGACCACGAACATCGGGACGGTGTAGGCGCCGGTGGCGTCGTGGATCGCGCCGGTGATGTACGGGGCGGCGAAGCCCGCGATGTTGCCGACGGTGTTGATCAGCGCGACACCGGCGGCCGCCGCCGCGCCGGACAGGAACTGGGTCGGGACCGACCAGAAGTTCGGCAACGCGGCGAAGATCGCGCAGGCGGTCACGGTGATCACGGCGATGGTCGCGGCGGGCGAGCCCGCGTACAGCGCCAGGGGGATGGAGACCGCGCCGACGACGGCGGGGATGGAGATGTGCCAGGTCTTGACGCCGCGCTTGGTGGCGTCGCGGGACCAGAGGTAGAGCACGATCGCGGCCGGGACGTACGGGATGGCCGTGATCAGGCCCCGCTCGATCAGGCCGAACGTGACGCCCGCGCTCTCCTGGAAGCCGGAGATGATCGTCGGCAGGAAGAACGCCAGGGTGTACAGGCCGTAGATGAAGCCGAAGTAGATCAGCGAGAGCATCCACACGCGACCGGAGCCGAAAGCGGCCTTGAGGCCGTGGTGCTTCTGGGGGCCCTTGCCCGCGTCCTCCTTGGAGAGCGCGGTGGTCAGCCAGTCCTGCTCCTCCTTGGTCAGCCACTTGGCGTCCTTGGGGCTGTCGGCCAGGTAGAACCAGGCGATGACGCCCACGATGATCGCCGGGGCGCCGACGCCGAGGAACATGAAGCGCCAGCCCTCAAGGCCGAAGAAGACGTCGTGCTGCTGGATCAGCCAGCCCGCGAGCGGGGCGCCGACGACCGTGGTCAGCGGCTGGGCCAGGTAGAACAGCGCGAGGATCCTGGTGCGGTAGCGCACCGGGACCCACAGGCTCAGGAAGAGCACGGCGCCGGGGAAGAAGCCCGCCTCGGCGACACCCAGCAGGAAGCGCAGGGTGGCGAGCTGGGTGTAGTTCTGCACCCAGGTGAACAGGACGGCGACGATGCCCCAGGTCACCATGATGCGGGCCAGCCAGCGGCGGGCGCCGAACTTGTGCAGGGCGATGTTGCTGGGCACTTCCAGCACGATGTACCCGAGGAAGAAGATGCCTGAGGCGAACCCGAACTGGGCGGCGGTGAGCGCCAGGTCGGAGTTCATCCCGTTCGGCGCGGCGAAGCCGATGGCCGTCCGGTCCAGGTAGTTGATGAAGAACATGAGCGCGACGAACGGAACGAGGCGCATCGCGACCTTGCGGATCGCTGACTTCTCGACTGCGGTGACCGGTGTGGCCCCGGTAGCCGTGCTGGTGTCCACAGTGACTCCTCGCATGGGCATCTGACACCACTGTCAAGCCTGCGGACAGGACTTGCTCGTTGTGGTGCGGCGACCGCTGCGTCGACCCTCGGCTCGGCGGCGGCGCCTTCGTGTTGCCGTGAAGTATCACCACGCACCGGTCAACCAGTCAACCGGTTGACCGGTTAACCGGTAACAATTCTGTAGCGCGGCATTCACTAGGATCACCACGTGCCCGCGTTTTCCAAGGACCCCATCACCGGTCTCCCCGAGGCCATCGGCGACGTCCACACCGGTGGCTCGCTCGCCGCCGGGGTCGCCCAGGCGCTCCTCGCCCACTTCACCCAGGGCGGGGTGTCCGCCGGGGAGCGCCTCCCCCCGGAGCGCGCCCTGGCCTCGGCGCTCGGCGTCGGCCGCTCCGCCGTGCGCGAGGCGCTGGCCGCGCTGGAGCTGCTCGGCGTCGTGGTGGTCAAACCCGGCTCCGGCACGTACCTGCGCGGCGACGCCTCCGAGCTGCTGCCCAAGACGCTGAGCTGGGGCTTGATGCTCGGCGAGCCGCAGACCCAGGAGCTGATCGAGGTCCGCCACGGCCTGGAGACGTACGCGGTGCGGCTGGCCGCGAGCCGGGTCGGCGACGAGGAGCTGGCGCGGCTGGGCGGGTACGTCGACACCATGCGCGCCTCGGTCGACGACCTGGAGCGGTTCGTCGAGGCCGACATGATGTTCCACATGGACATCGGCCACATCGCGGGCAACGAGGTCCTGCACCACCTGCTGCAGAGCATCCGGTCGCTGATCCGGGTGTGGGTCGAGCGCGGCCTGCGCGACCGGCCGCACGCGGAGCTGTCGATCCAGGAGCACAGCCGCGTGCTGGAGGCGCTGAGGGCGCGGGACCCGCAGGCCGCCGCCGAGGCGATGGCCGCGCACATGACGACGGCGGGTCTGCGGCTGAGCAGCTCGCTGCCGTCCGGGGGCGCGCGGGCGGGCGACGCCTGAATCCGCCCGTCCGGGTGACCCCCGCGTCACACCCGCCACACCCGCCCCACCGGCACCACGCGCACCACCGCTCCGACCGGGCCGAACCCCCACTTTGATCCACTGTGGACTATCCACACGAAACCGCTCACACGCGCAGGTGTCGCCTGATAGAACGAAAACAGGCCAACGGGACCTGCGAGGCGTAGCGCAGGGGGGAAGCCCGCTCACGCCTGAGCACATCCTTGTGGAGCGACATGTCCGGCGGGGGTTACCGCAGCGTGCCCGACGAGCTTCGGGGCACGGCCAAGAGCATCGGCGGCGCGGTGGACGGCGTCGTCGGCCCGCACTGGCGCCCGCCGTCGGGTGACTACGGGCACGCGGGCGTGCAGGCCGGCTGGGCCGACTTCATCGAGCGGGCCGTCCTGCGGGTGAAGGAGCTGCGGGAGCGCGCCGAGGAGCACGGCCGCAGGCTGGAGACGACCGCGGGCGCGTACGTCGAGCAGGAGCACCAGGTCTCGACGCGGATGCGGGCGGTCGACGGGCACGGCGGGATCGCGGGCGGCGCGGTCGGGTCGGGCGTGACCGGCGGGATCAGCGGCGGCGCGGTCGGGTCGGGCGTCACGGGTGGTGTCGCGGGTGGCGCGGTCGGTGACGTCGCGGGCGCGACCACCGGCGCGGTCGGCTCGGGCGCGGTCGGCGCGTCCACCGCCGCCGAGGGCCGGATCGGGCGCAGGCTCGGCGGTGGTCGGCGGTGAGCGCGCTCGGGCGGACCAGCGATCCCCGCGACCTGGTCCCCGGCCTTCCGGAGGCGATCGGCGCCGACCTTCGACTGCTGGTCCAGGGCGTGCGGGCGGTGTCCGGCACCGGCGCGGACCTCGGGGCGATCGACGTGGCCGGGTGGGCGGGCGAGGCCGCCGAGGCGTTCCGGGGCGCGTTCGGCGAGGAGCCGCCGCGGTGGCTCGCGGCCGTCGAGGAGCTGGGCGAGGGCGGCGAGGCGCTGGCCGACTACGCCGCGAAGCTGGTGTGGGCGCAGGCCGAGGCGCAGCGCGCGATCGAGCTGCACGCCGCCGCGAAAGCGCTCTCCCGCCTGGCCCGGTCGCACTTCCTGGCGCAGATCGCCAGCGGCCTGGTCGGCACGTTCGTCGACCCGGCGGCCGGGGTGTTCCAGGAGGCCGAGCGCGTCCTGCGGGCCGCGCAGGCCGAGCTGGCCGAGGCCGGTGGGCTGGCCGCCGAAAAGCTCGGCCTGACCGAGGGCTCGGACGGGAGGCGCACCAGGTCCGGCGGGCGGGAGTTCGGCGACGGGCTGAACCCGGACTGGAAGCAGGAGCACTCCGGGAAGTTCCGGGACGGGGCCGCGCCCGGCCTGAACGAGGGCTTCGCCGAGGGGGTCGCCGCCCTGCTCGACCGGCTGGGCGTCGACGTGCCCACCGGCGAGTGGTCCGGCGCGACCGAGGCCAGGGTCTGGGGCGTCGACGGCGAGGGGTCGTTCGACGACGGCCTCTTCTCCGGCGACGGGCGGTACGGCGTCGACGTGCTGGGCGCGGGCGCGCAGGCCGACGCCAAGTGGGGCGCGAGCGGCATCACCGCGACCGCGAGCGCCGAGGCGTACCTGGCGAAGCTGGAGGCGTCCGGCCAGGTCAGGGCGGGTGAGCACGCCTCGGCGTCGGGCAGCGCCACCGGCTACGTCGGCGCGACGGGCTCGGGCGAGTTCACGCTCAACGCCTCGGGCGCGCAGGCCAGGGTGGACGCGTTCGCGGGCGCGCGGGCCAAGGCCGAGGGCGGCGTGGAGGTCGCAGGCATCGGGGTCGGCGGCACGGCCGAGGCGTGGGCGGGCGTGGGGCTGACGGCGGACGCCCAGCTCGGCCTGGGACCGGACGGCAAGTTCCACGTCGGCGGCTCGTTCGGCGCCGGGCTCGGCCTCGGCGGCAAGCTCGGGTTCGACTTCACCGTCGACCCGAAGGCCGTGGTGTCGACCGTGGCCGACGCGGCGGGCGCGATCGGTGACGGGCTGAGCGCGGTCGGTGGCGCCGTGGACAATGCCGGGAAGCAGGTGACGAGGTTCTTCGGCGATCTGTTCTAGCGGCGCCCGCCGACGATCAAGTCCACGGTGGACCACGGGTCCACGCCTAGGAGGAGCAAGCAGATGGCCACCACCATCCCCGTGCCGATCGCGTTCGCGCTGCCGCAGGGCTGGATCGCCGCGCCGCCGGACGAGGTCGGTTCCCCCGGCGCCGCGTTCGTGGCGCTGCGCCCGCCCGCGATCGACGGGTTCACCCCGAACATCAGCGTCACCGGCGACTTCGAGACCAGGTCGCTGGCGGAGCTGGCCGACGAGGCCGTCGAGCGGCTGCGCGAGGGCGTCGGCAGGCTCCAGGTCGGTCAGCGGACCGAGGTCGGCACCGAGGAGAGCCCGGCGCTGACCCAGACGCTGCGCGTCCAGACCGTGCTCAAGGGGAAGACCACCGAGCTGGTGCAGAGCCAGGTGCTGATCGGGATGCGCGGCGGCGAGGACCCGTCGCGGGTGGTCGTGCTGCGGGTCATCCTGACGTCCACGCTGGAGCGGTTCGAGTCCGTGGTCGAGGAGTTCCGGCAGTTCGTGTCCACCATCGAGCCCGACCGGGCAGCGGGAGGGCGGCCGTGACCGACTGGGCGAGGCGCCTGACCGCCAGGATCGAGGCGATCGACCTGGCCGCGCGCGGGACGAAGGCGCGCGAGGAGAACTACCGCCGGATGACCGAGGAGCTGGCGGAGGTCACCGGGACCGCCACCTCGGACGGCGGGGTGGTGACCGTGGTCGCCGAACCGGGTGGCGCGGTCCGCTCGGTCGTGTTCGACGCGGCCGTGGCCACCACCGCACCGGCGGCGTTGTCCGCGCTGGTCACCCGCACGATCGCCCGCGCCCAGGCCGACGCGCACCGCGCGCAGGCCGAGGTGGTGCGGCGCAGCCTCGGCGACACCGGGCTGCTGGACCGCGTGCTGGCCGAGGACGCCGCCCTGTTCGGCGACCTCCCCCCGCGCGACCCCGGCCCCACGCCCGTCACCCCGCGGCCCGCCGCCCCGGTGACCGCCCCCGGCCCGGTGCCGGAGCGGGCCGACTCCCCCACCCCGCAGCCCCGGCCCGCCCGCCGCCCCGCTCCGGGCCCCGACGACGACCTGGGGGAGCGCAGCGTCCTGGGCCAGGCGTCCTGGTGAGCCCGTTCTGGGCCGTGACGATCGCGCTGGTCGGGTCGGCGCTGCTCACCGGTGTCGTGGTCGGGTCGGCGCTGCGGGCGAGGCGCGCGCAGCGGGCCGAGCTGCTGCGCCAGGTGCGCGAGCACGGCTGGGAGTTCCGCGAGCGCGACGACCGCTGGGTGGGCGTGCACCACGAGCTGGAGCGCCACGTCCCGCTGGCGCCGGTGCTGCTGGGCCCGCAGCCGGTGGTGCGGGCGAGGAGGGCGAGGGACGTGCTGACCGGCGAGCACCGGGGCCGCCGCTTCGCGCTCGTCCGGTTCGCCGTCACCCGCAGGGAGAACACGTCCCAGACCAGGTGGGTGGACGAGCGGGACCTGTGGGTCCAGCTGCCCGCCCCGAGGCCGACGCTGCGCGTGGCGCGCGGGAGCGCGCTGTCGAACCGGATCAACGCCGCGATCGCCCCCGGCGTGTTCCTGCTGGGGCACCCGGAGTTCGACCGGGAGTACCGGGTGACCTGCTTCGACGAGGCGTTCGCCAGGGCGGTGCTCACCCCGGAGGTGGTGGCGCGCCTGCTGGGCGCCGGGCACCGGGGCTTCTGGGTCCGGGGCTCCTGGCTGGGCGGCTTCCCGTCCTACCGCGAGCTGAGGGACGTCGCGGGCGTGCTGGACACCTACTGCGACCTGCTCGACGCGATCCCCCGGCACGTGTGGTCCTGACCTTCACCCGGACGGCTGGCCCGCCGTGCGCGCGAGCCCGCCCCCTGCTGTGCTCCCGATCGGCCGCGCCCGGCGGCCGGGGAGGCGGGTGGTCGTGCTGCCGCGGGTGCTGGCCGAGGGCGACGCGGAGGCGTGGCCGTCGGACGCGTCCTGGACCGGGCCGGCAGGTCACCGGGGACGACACCCACGCGGCCAGGCTGCTCGACGAGCGGCGGAACCACCCGCTGCCCGGCGTCGAGCCCGAGCCGTCCGCGCTGAAGGCCCTGGTCGCGGTGGCGGGCGCGCACCGGGGGAGGCGGTTCCGGGGCGGGCTCTTCGCGGCGGCGGACCCGGACGACGTCACCGCCGGGGCCCGAGCAGGGCGATCACCGCCTCCGCCGCCGGTTCCGCGAGCGCCTCCAGCCCGCGCCCCTCCTCCACCGCGGTCGCCATCAGCTCCCGCAGCCCGCCGATCAGGATCGTCGCCCACTGCTTGTCCACCGGCCGCAGCCCCGCCGCCCGCAGCTCCTCGGTGTCGCACAACCGCTGGACCATCACCACGAAGTGGTCGGTGACCTCCCGCTCCAGCGCCCGCGCCGCCGCGCCCAGCGACGGCAGGTCCCTGATCCAGCTCAGCGTCAGCTCCGGCGTGGCCCCCGCCGCGTCCAGCCAGGCCCCGACCGCCTGCCTGACCTGCTCCTCCCACGGCGCGCGCGGGTCGACCGCCTCGGTGATCCGGACGATGATCCGCTGGTTGGCCTCGGCGAGCAGCCGCGCGTAGCAGGCCTCCTTGTCGGCGAAGTGCTCGTAGAAGGTGCGCCGCGAGGTCCGCGCCCGCCGCACGACGTCGGCGACCGTGGTCCGCCGGTAGCCGTCCTCGGCGATGCCCTCCGCCAGCGCCCGCAGCAGCCTGCTCCGGAAACCCGCACCCGTCGCGCCGGTGGTCGTCACGGTCCTGACGTTATCGGGCGCGGGCAAGCCGTCGCCACGGACGCGCCCCCGCGGTCACGTCCCGCGGTCGGACCCCGCAGTCGGACCCCGCAGTCACGACCTTGTGGCCCGGACCACACCGCGCGTACCGTCCGCTGCGGGGTACGCAGGTGTACCAAGCGGCCGGGGAGGCCCTCAGATGAGCGAGCACGTGGACGTCCTGATCGTGGGCGCGGGCATCTCGGGGATCAGCGCGGCGCACCACGTGCTGCGCGCCTTCCCGAACCGCTCGTGCGCGGTGCTGGAGGCCAGGGACTCCCTCGGCGGCACGTGGGACCTGTTCCGCTACCCCGGCGTCCGCTCGGACTCGGACATGCACACCCTCGGCTACCGGTTCCGCCCGTGGTCGCTGCCCGAGTCGATCGCGCCGGGCGGGGCGATCCGGGACTACCTGGGCGACACCGCCGCGCGCTCCGGCGTCACGGACCGGATCCGCTTGCGGCACAAGGTGTCCCGCGCCGAATGGTCGAGCGGGGACAACCGCTGGGTGGTGCACGCCGAGCACGACGGCGAACCGGTCGTGCTCACCTGCGACTTCCTGCACCTGTGCGCGGGCTACTACCGCTACGACCGGGGCTACCGGCCGGACTTCCCCGGACTCGAGGACTTCGGCGGCAAGGTGGTGCACCCGCAGCAGTGGCCGGACGACCTGGACTGCGCGGGCAAGCGGGTGGTGGTGATCGGCAGCGGGGCGACCGCGATCACGCTGCTGCCCGCGCTGGCCCCGAGCGCGGGCCACGTGACGATGCTCCAGCGCTCCCCCAGCTACGTCGCCTCGCTGCCGAACGACGACCGGCTCGCGCGGGCGCTGCGCCGGGTGGGCGGGCACGGGCTGGTGCGGTGGCGCAACATCGCGCTCAGCTCCGGCCTGTACCACCTGAGCAGGCGGGCGCCGGGGCTGGTGAAGCGGTTGCTGCTCAAGGACGTCGCGCGCAGGCTGCCCGCGAACTACCCGGTGCGCGAGCACTTCGCGCCGCGCTACGACCCGTGGGACCAGCGGCTGTGCATCGCCCCGGACGGCGACCTGTTCACCGCGATCAGCAGCGGCCGGGCGTCCGTGGTGACGGACCGGATCACCCGCTTCACCCGCACCGGGATCGAGCTGGGGTCGGGCCGGGAGCTGCCCGCCGACGTGGTGGTGACGGCGACCGGGCTGAACCTGCTGCCGCTGGGCGGGATCGACCTGGTGGTGGACGGCGAGCCGGTGAGCCTGCCGGACAAGCTGGTGTACCGGGGCACGATGCTCAGCGACGTGCCGAACCTGGTGTTCACGGTCGGCTACACGAACGCCTCGTGGACGCTCAAGGCCGACCTGGTGAGCGAGTTCCTGGTGCGGGTGCTGCGGCACATGGCCGAGCACGGCTACCGCAGGTGCGCGCCGCACACCGACAACGCGGGGATGCCGACCCGGCCGCTGCTGGACTTCTCCGCCGGGTACGTGCTGCGGTCGGTGCACGAGTTCCCGAGGGCGGGCGCGGAGGGGCCGTGGAAGCCGGTGAAGGGCTACCTGCCGGACATCGTGTCGCTGCGGCACCGCCCGGTGGCGGACGGGGCGCTGGTGTTCACGGCGTGATCCCCCGCGCGTCGCGCAGCGCGGCCCACACCCGGTCGCGGCGCAGCGGGAGCCGGGTGAACCGGACCCCGGTGGCGTCGCGGAGGGCGTTGGCCAGCGCGGGCGCGACCGGGTTGACCGGGCTCTCGCTCATCGACTTGGCCCCGAGCGGCCCGTAGGCGTCGCCGTTGTCGCTGAACCACACCTCGGTCCTGGGCACGTCCGCGAAGGTGGGCACCCGGTAGCGGCGGAGCACGTCGGTGGCGACCGCCCCGGTGGCGTCGAGCAGCACCTCCTCGAACAGCGCCGCGCCGATCCCCTGCGCCACCCCGCCCTCGACCTGCCCCCGGCACTGCAGCGGGTTGACCACCCGCCCGGCGTCGGCGGCGTGCGCGCTGCGCAGCACCCGGACCTCCCCGGTGTCCGGGTCGACGGCGACGGCGAACCACTGGGCGTTGAACGCGACCGACCGGGGCGTGCCGCCGAAGCTGCCGCTGCCCGCCAGCTCGACCCCGGCGGCGCGGGCGGCGGCGTGCACCTCCTTGAGCGGCAGGGGTTTCCCGTCCACCAGCACGGCCTCCACGTCGAGCGCGCACGCCGCAGCCCCGACCCCGGCGAGGGAGGCGGTGAACCCCAGCACCCGGTCTGCGAGCTGCTCGGCGGCGGCGAGCACCGCCTTGCCCGCGACGACCAGCCCGGTGGACCCGAAGGCCCCGGTGTCGTAGCCGACGGCGTCGGTGTCGGCCTGCCGCACGGAGATCCGGTCGACGGTGGTGCCGAGCGCGTCGGCGGCGAGCTGCCGGTGCGCGGTGGTGGTGCCGTTGCCGAACTCGGCGGTGCCCACGGCGATCTCGTAGCCGCCGTCCGGGCGCACCCGCGCGGTGGCGTCGGCGTGGTGCCCGCGCGGCGGGGTGGTGGCGATCATCGACACGGCCGAGCCCTGCCCGACCAGCCAGCCCGGCGGCGCCTCGGGAAGGGGTTCGGCGCGCACCCGCCTGATCCGCCGCAGGCACTGGTCCAGCCCGTACCCGGCGATGTGCAGGTCCTCCTCCGCGCCGAGCGCGGTGACCAGGACGTCCCCACCCCGCACCAGGTTGCGCTCGCGCACGTCCAGCGGGTCGAGCCCGAGCC
This sequence comes from Actinosynnema mirum DSM 43827, assembly GCF_000023245.1. GTDB lineage: Bacteria > Actinomycetota > Actinomycetes > Mycobacteriales > Pseudonocardiaceae > Actinosynnema > Actinosynnema mirum. Next base: position 2,970,921 of record NC_013093.1, on the reverse strand, counting down.
GTTCGGCGACCTCGTCCACAATGGACTCGACGGCGAAGGTGACCTGCCCGAGCCCGTACCCCCGGAACGCCCCGGACGGCACGGTGTTGGTGCGCACCGCGACGCCCTCCACCTTCTTGTTGGCGCACCGGTACACCGACACGGACTCGCTGCACCCGTGGAACAGCACGCCGGGCCCGTGGTTGCCGTACGCGCCGGTGTCGGAGACGACGTCCAGGCGCAGCGCGGTGAACGTGCCGTCGGCGCGCGCCCCGAGCCGGGCCCGCACGGTGAACGGGTGGCGCACGGTGGTGGCGGTGAACTGCTCGGACCTGGTGTGCTCCAAGCGGACCGGGCGGCGCAGTGCGAGGGCGGCCAGTGCGACGACGTCCTCGACCAGCACCTCCTGCTTGCCGCCGAACCCGCCGCCGACCCGCCCGGCCTGCACGCGCACCGCGTCGAGCGGCAGGTCGAACAGCGCGCACAGCAGCCTGCGGGCCAGGAACGGGGTCTGCGTGCTGGAGCGCACCACGAGCCGGTCGTCCTCGAACCAGGCGACCGCGCCGTGCGCCTCCAGGCTGGCGTGCTGCACCCGCTGGGTGCGGAACTCCCGCTCGCACACCACGTCCGCCTCGGCGAACCCGGCCTCGACGTCGCCGACCTCGCCGGAGAGCCGGGCGACGACGTTGCCGTCCGGGTGGGCGAGCGGCGCGCCGGGCGCGAGGGCGGCGTCGGGGTCGAGCACGGCGGGCAGCGGCTCGTAGCCGACGACCACCAGGTCGCGCCCGGCCTCGGCGGCGGCCTCGGTCTCGGCGACCACGGCGGCCACCCGCTGACCGGCGAAGCGCACCACGTCGTCCAGGACGCGGGTGTCGGCGGGGTCGTCCTCGACCAGCTCGTGCAGTGCGGTGGAGAAGCGGCGGGCGGGGGCGTCGTGGTGGGTGAGGACGGCGACGACGCCCGGCACGGCGAGCGCGGCGGCGGTGTCGACGGAGGTGATCCGGGCGTGCGCGTGCGGGGAGCGCACGAGCTTGAGGTGCAGCGCGCCGGGGACGTCGACGTCGGCGGTGAACGCGGCCCGGCCGGTGACCACGTCGGGTCCGGCGGGCGCGCCGAGGCTGCTGCCGACGGCCGCGCCGGGCGGTGCGTCCTCGACGTTGCGCACGCCGCGCACGGCGTCCTCGACGGCCCGGTACCCGGTGCAGCGGCACAGGTTCCCCTTGAGCGAGCGGGGCAGGTCGGCCTCCTGCTCGGGGGTGAGCGCGGCGACGGTCATGATCATCCCGGCGGTGCAGAACCCGCACTGGAAGCCCTGGGCGTCCAGGAACCGCCGCTGCACCGGGTGCGGTCCGCCGTCCGCGCCCGCGAGCCCCTCGACGGTGGTGATCTCGGCGCCGTCGGCCCGCAGCGCCGGGTACAGGCAGCTGTGCACGGGCAGGCCGTCGACGTGGACCGTGCACGCGCCGCAGTCGCCCGCGTCGCAGCCCTTCTTGACGCCGTGCCAGCCGAGCAGGCGCAGGTAGGTGCGCAGGCACTGGCCGGGGCGCGGCTCGCGGTCGGCGCGGTGGCCGTTGACGCTGGTGGAGAACCCCATCACTCGCCCCCCAGTTCGCGGCGGACCTGCTCGGCGAGCAGCCCGGTCAGGTGCTGACGCCACTCCGGGTCGCCGTGCACGTCGTCGACCCACTCGGGGACGCCCGCGACGAGGTCGGCGACCTCGGCGGCGCCGGGCACCCGCGGGAAGTCGTGGACCAGCGGCGCGGGCACGGCGGCGGTGATCACGAGCCGGAACCGGTGGTCGTCCAGCACCCCGGCGACCAGCGCGGCGGAGCGCCCGTGGGCGTGCAGCGAGAACTGCCGGAACGCGGTCCTGGCGCGCAGCGCGGAAGCGGGGACCGTGATCGACCGCAGGTAACTGCCACGCCCCAACCGGGTGACACCGGGGGCGACGACGAACCCGTCGGCCACGAGCCGCTCCCCACCGTCCGGCAGGACGACCCGGCACACCCCGCCGAGGGCGGCGGTCAGCGCGATCACCGGCCCGGCGGGCAGCGCGGCGCACAGGTTCCCGCCGACGGTGGCGACGTTCCAGATCTTGAACGAGGCCAGGAACGCCCGGCAGCACTGCTCGACCAGCGGAACGCCGCGCTCCCGCCCCCAGTCGACGAGCTGCGCGATGGTGCAGGTGGCGGCGATCTCGACCCCGCCGTCCGCCAGTTCGGTGACAGGCGCCCAGCCGAACCGCGTCAGGTCGACCAGCCGCCGGGCCCGCAGCGCGGGCTCCCCGAACACGACCGTCCCACCCGCGAGCCACACGTCCCCGTCGCGCCACTCCCCCACCTCACGCGGGTCGCACACCTCGACCACGCCGCTCAGGTCCACGCCCCCTCCTCACCCCGACAGGCACACCGGTCTACCCGCCGCAGGTTGCGCGGGGGGACGCGGACCCCGCAGCAGCGCGGGAGACCACCCGGAAGGGCTAACCGGGGCAGCGGTCTCCCGAAGCGACCCGACAGCCGCCGGACCCGACGGCAAGACCCGCCCACCGCCCAGGACCCGCCACCCGCCCACAGCCGGCCGACCACCAGCCGCCGCCCGCGTCCAGCCGCCCGCCGCCCGCGTCCAGCCGCCGTCAGCGAGCCGCGCCCGGTCACCCCGACACCCGCCGGCCGTCCCCGATCAGCCCGCCGCCGGCACCCACCAGCGCCCGCCCGCTCCCCCCCACCCCCGCTCCCCCTCCCGCAGCGGCACACCACCCTCCCCTGCGCCCCTCCCCCTGCCCTATTCCCACCTCCCCCCACTCGTGCGGTTTCCCACACCCCGGCGGTTCGGCGCGTCCCCGAGGGGTAACAGTGTTTGAGTAACAGTGTTGTCATTCGATCTGCGAAGAGGGGCAAGGCATGAAGGCGGCGGTGTACTACGAGAACGGTGGTCCCGAGGTCCTGCGCTACGAGGACGTCCCGGACCCCCAGCCGGGGCCGGGCGAGGTGCTGCTGCGCGTGGCCGCCGTCGGGGTGCAGGGCGGTGACCTGCTGCACCGGCAGCTCGCGCCGCTCAAGTCCACCCCGCACGTGGTCGGCTACCAGGCGTCGGGCACCGTCGTCGCGCTCGGCGAGGGCGTCACCTCGCTGGCCGAGGGCGACCGGGTCGTGGCGTTCATGCAGTCCGGCTCGCACGCGGAGCTGGCCGTGGCGCAGGCGGGCAACGCCTACCGCGTCCCCGAGAACCTGGACCTCAAGCTCGCCGCGGGCATCCCGGTCGAGTTCGGCACCGCCGACGACTGCCTGTTCGAGTTCGGCGGGCTCCAGGCGGGCGAGACCGTGCTGATCCAGGCCGCCGCGGGCGGCGTCGGGCTCGCGGCCGTGCAGCTGGCCAAGGCCGCGGGCGCCACGGTCATCGGCACCGCCTCGCAGCCGGACAAGCTGGAGCGCCTCGCGCAGTACGGCCTGGACCACGCGATCAACTACCGCACCGAGGACGTCGTCACCAGGGTCATGGAGCTGACCGGCGGCCGGGGCGTCGACGTGGTCGTCGACCCGGTGGGCGGGCGCACCCTGGAGGGCAGCGTCGCGGCGCTGGCCTACCGGGGCCGCATCAGCTGGGTCGGCCAGGCCGGTCGCGACGCGCAGCCGCCGAACATCGGCCCGCTGATGTTCAAGAACGCCTCGATCAACGGCGTGTACTTCGGCGGCGAGATGGCGCACAACCCGGCGCGCACCCGCCCCCTGGTCGAGGGCCTCATCGCCCGCGTCGCCTCCGGCGAGCTGACCGTCGTGCTGGACGAGGAGTTCCCGCTGGAGCGGGCCGGTGACGCGCACCGCCACATCGAGGGCCGCACCGCCTTCGGCCGGGTCCTGCTCGTCCCCTGACCCCGCAACGCGCGGGAGCCCCCGTCGCCCGCGCGGCGACGGGGGCTCCCGGCGGGGGTCACTTGGCGGTGCGCTCCAGCTCCGCCAGCGCGGAGGCGAACGCGAAGTACTTGTTGGTCCCGAGGTCCCGGACCGTCTTGATGCCGAGGGCGGCCAGCTTCTCGCCCGCCGCCTCGCTGACCCCGGCCAGGGCCGCGACCGGCGAGTCGAGGATCTCGGTCAGGCCGAGCTGCTCGTACGCCTTGTCGAGCTGCTTGTCCAGGTCCAAGGAAAAAGCCACCGCGCATCCCCGTTCGCAGAGAGTTGTCGATCTTGACACACTCACCGTATCGGGCGATACCTCCGGTTTGTCCGCACCAGTGCGGACATCACTCGATCAGCCCAGCGCCTTGACCCTGCGCAACCGCACCGAGGTGATGGCCCGCCGCTCAACGGCCAGGATTTCCAGGTCCCACCCGGACACCTCGGCACGTTCACCCGCCCGTTCGGGGATGTGGCCGAGGACGGTCAGCAACAGCCCGGCCACGGTCGTGTAGTCACCCTCCGGGGCGCCCGGCAGCTCGACGCCGAGGTCGACCAGGTCGTGCACCGGGAACGAGCCGGGCAGCACCAGCGCCCCGTCGTCCTCGTGCCGCACGGCCATCACGTCGCGGTCGGTCTCGTCGTAGATCTCGCCGACGATCTCCTCCAGCAGGTCCTCCAGCGTCACGATCCCGTCGACCGCGCCGTGCTCGTCCACGACCAGCGCGAACTGCTCGTGGTCGGTCTTGAACCGGCGCAGCGCGTCGGACACCCGCAGCGAGTCGGGGAACACCACGGCGGCCCGCACCAGCTCGGCCAGCGGGGTGGTGTCGGACAGCAGGTCGCGCAGGTGCACGACCCCGACCAGGTCGTCCAGGTGCCCGCCGCGCGCGACCGGCGCCCTGGAGTGGCCGGACGCGGCGAGCTCGGCCCGCGCGGACGGCACGTCGAGCGCCGCGTCGAGCACGACGACGTTGCGCCGGGGCACGAACACCTCGCGCAGCCGCCGCTCGTGGATCTCCAGCGCGCCGTTGATGATCATGCGCTGCTCGCTGTTGAGCCCGCGCTGCGCGGACACCAGCTCGCGCAGCTCCTCCGGCGACATCTCCTCCGCGTCGGTCTCGGCCTTGCCGCCGAACACCCGCACCACGGCGTTGGTCGAGGTGCTCAGCAGCCAGATCACCGGGCGCGACACGGTCGAGAGCAGGTGCAGCGGCTTGGCCACGAGCAGGGCCCAGCGCAGCGCGTACTGCATGGCCAGCCGCTTGGGGGCCAGCTCGCCGAACACCAGGGTCACGAAGGTCAGCACGATCGTGACCAGCGCGACGGCGACGGCGTCGGCCGCGCCGCCCACGAAGGACAGCAGCGGCACCAGCGGGGCCGCGAGCGAGACCGCCGCGGTGGCCGAGGCGAGGAAGCCCGCCAGGGTGATGCCGATCTGGATGGTCGCCAGGAAGCGGTTGGGGTCGCGGGCCAACCGCACGAGTGTCCGACCACCCGACCCGCCCTCGCGCTCCAGCGCCCTGAGCTGCCCCTCCCGCAACGAGATGAGCGCCATCTCGCTGCCCGCGAACAGCGCGTTGAAGAGCAGCAGCACCACGACCAGCGCGATGTTGAACCCGTACCCGTCCACCAGACCCCAAACCTCCCGAAGCGGAATAACGGGAAAACTACCGGCAGTAGCCATTAGTTCCCCAAGGGTGCGCGCGTACCGTCGCGCGCGCGTCGCGAGCACCCCTGCGGGGCCCCGCGCGGGGCCCCGGCGCACGCCCCGAATGACCACGCGCGGTAACCGGACGACCGCGTCGGGCATTCCCGCCGGGGTCCACCCCTACATTCCTCCGGGAGCGCTCCCCGATTCCTGGCGCGGACCGGGGCGGTTCCGCGCCCGTTCCGCGTTATCGATCATGAAATCGGACCGTGATACCACCGCGCGCGCCCTCGTCATTTCCTGGCGACGCCACCGCGCGGACCTGCGCGGGAACCTGGGCGCACGCCCCCTCATTCAACGAAGGGTGATCACGTGATCACCCGGAGGAGTCACCGGAAAACCCGAAAAGCGGAATCGGGTGAGCGCGCGGGAAAATCGGTAGGTTGTCCCCCGTGCACATCCTGGTCGTGGACGACGAGGTCGCGGTCGCCGAGGCCGTGACGCGCACGCTGCGTTTCGAGGGCTACGAGGTCACGACCGCGCACGACGGGGCCCAGGCGCTCGACCTCGTGCGCTCCCTGCGCCCCGACGGGGTGATACTCGACGTGACCATGCCGGTGCTCGGCGGACTCGACGCGTGCCGCGCGCTGCGCGCCTCCGGCGACACCACCCCGGTGCTCATGCTGACCGCCCGCGCGGAGGTCTCCGACCGGGTCGCGGGCCTGGACGCGGGCGCCGACGACTACCTCGCCAAGCCGTTCGCGCTCCAGGAGCTGCTGGCCAGGGTGCGCGCGCTGGTGCGGCGCGGCGGCTACGCGGGCACCGCGGCCCGCTCGGAGGCGCTGCGCTTCGCCGACCTGCTGCTCGACGCGGGCACCCGCGAGGTGCGGCGGGGAGACCGGCAGGTGGCCCTGACCAGGACCGAGTTCTCGATCCTGGAGACGTTCCTGCGCAACCCGAGGCTGGTGCTGTCCAGGGAGGCGATGTTCCGCACCGTGTGGGGCCACGACTTCGGCGCGGGCTCCAACGGCCTCGACGTGTACGTCGGCTACCTGCGCCGCAAGCTGGAGCAGGACGGCGAGCCGCGCCTGATCCACACCGTGCGCGGCGTGGGCTACGTGCTCCGCGAGGACCCGCTGTGACCGGCCGGGACCCGGCCCCGGCCCCGAACCCCGACGACGTCCCCCGCCCGTCCCGCCTGGTGGACCGCCTGTCCCTGCGCTCCCGGTTCGCCCTGCTCGCCGCCGCCGCCGCGGCGCTGGTCGTGGTCGGCGTGGCGGGCGCGTCCTGGTTCCTGGTGCGGGTCCGGCTCAACCAGCAGTTCGACGACCAGCTCCGCGCCTCCGCCGAGCTGGCCGCCCGCTCCGCCTCCGCCCAGGACGCGCTGAGCGTGCTGCGCTCGGACACCCCGCAGCGCCGGGGTCCCGGCGGACCGGGCGGCAGGCGCTCCGACCTGGTCGTCCAGTTCGTCTCCGGCTCGGGCGAGGCCACCTCGGCGGGCGGCCCCCGGTTCCCGGTCACCCAGGAGGCGCGCGGCCTGGCCGAGGGCAGCCGCTCCCAGGTGGAGGAGACCGAGATCGGCCGCGACCGGTACCGGGTGTGGACGGTCGCCCACGACGGCGGCCTGGTGCAGGTCGCGCGGGACGCCGAGGGCATCGAGGCCACGCTGCGCGTCCTCGGCCTGCTGCACGGCGCGGTCGGCCTGGTCGGCGTGCTGGTCGCGGCCGTGCTGGGCCGCTCGGTCGCGCGGACGGCGCTGCGCCCGGTGGACGCGCTGACGGCGGGCGCCGAGCGGGTCGCCCGCACCCAGGACCTGACCGCGCGGATGCCGGTGGCCGGGCGCGGCGAGCTGGCCAGGCTCGCCGAGGCGTTCAACGCGATGCTGTCCGCGCTGGCCGAGTCCCGCTCGGCGCAGCGCAGGCTGGTCGAGGACGCGGGCCACGAGCTGCGCACCCCGCTGACCAGCCTGCGCGCCAACGTGGAGCTGCTGCTGCACGCCGAGAACTCCGGCCGCGCGCTGCCCGAGGCCGACCGCAGGCGGCTGCTCGCGGACCTGGAGGCCCAGTCCGTCGAGCTGACCGCGCTGGTCGCGGAGCTGGTCGAGCTGGCCAAGCAGGACCGCGAGCCGGAGCGGTTCGAGCCCGTGGAGCTGTCGGACGTGGTCGCCGCCGCCGTCGCCAGGGCGCGGGCGCGCGCGCAGCACGTGGCGGTGGAGGCCGACCTGGCCCCGGTCCCGGTGCTCGGCGACGCCGCCTCGCTGGAGCGCGCGGTGCTGAACCTGCTGGACAACGCGGTGAAGTGGAGCCCGCCGGGCGGGGTGGTGCGGGTGTCGTCGCAGGCCGGGGAGGACGCGGTCGTCGAGGTGTCCGACGCCGGTCCCGGCATCGCGGACGAGGACCTGCCGCACGTGTTCGAGCGCTTCTACCGGGCCTCGGCGGCGCGGGCGCTGCCCGGTTCGGGCCTGGGGCTGGCGATCGTGGCGCGGGCCGCCGCCGCGCACGGGGGCGCGGTGTGGGCGGGGCGTTCCCCGGAGGGCGGGGCGCTGCTGCGGCTGACCCTGCCGCTGCTTTCTCACCCGAACACCGGCGTTCTCTCACCGTCCTCTCACGAAGACCAGGCACCTTGGGGCACTACGGCCACCGGAGCAGGGGTTTCCCGCGATCCGGGTGGCCTGCCCACCCCCGATCAGCCCGGTCCAGCACAGCGGCAGGAAAGCGAACCACGATGACGACTCCCGAGCAGCCGACCCCGGAGCAGCCGACGCCGGGACAGCCGGAGCAGCGCCCCGACCAGCCGACCCAGGAGCAGCCCACCCAGGAGCTGCCGACCGCAGCGGGCGCGCCGGGGCCCGACGCCCCCACCGAGTCGGTTTCCGCAGCTCAGAGCACCCCCACGAGCGACGGCGAACCCCGCGCCCGAGGCCGCTTCCGCACCCGCGCGCGCACCGTCGCGCGGCACCGGGCGACGGGCCTGGCGGCGGTTCTGGCACTGGGCCTGGTGCTGGGCGCGGGTGGGACGGCGCTGGCGCTGCACGGCGGCCGGGGCGGCGGCGACCGCCCCGCGCACTCCGGTTCCGCGAACGGCGACGTCCAGGGAAAGCACGGCCACAAGGGCGGGGAAGGCCGTGCGGAAGGCAGGCGCGGTGGTCCCGGAAATCGGGAAGACCGAGGTGGCGACCGCCGGGGGAACGCGCACCGGGGCGAGGGTCGGGGCGGCGACGGCGAAGGTCGCGGAGGCCGGGACAACGACCGGAACAACTCCGGGCAGAACCAGGACAACGGTCGGAACAACGGCGAGAACAACAGCGGCGGCGACGGCGACAACTGACGCGACCCGCACCAGAACCCACCGCCCCCGGCGCCCTCGGACTTCCGAGTGGAACCGGGGGCGGTGTCATTCAGCCCACACTTCCCGGGGCATCCCCTAACCCCCCTGGGGATGCCCCCGGAAGCCCCCGTTCGGCGTGGGAAGAACGTCCACATGGTGGACGCAGCGCGACTTGTTGATCACGAGTGGGTCATTGCTGAGGTGAAGATTTAGTTTCACTCGTTCGGTCGATTTCGGAACGTCGCAGCTCAGCGACCATCCACCCAGAGTTCACACACGGGCTTAACATCGCTAAGTGTGACGGCCTCAATACGGGGGTATCAGGCAGGGTTAAGCTCCACGCCGTGATCTCAGACGGCGAGGACAACGAGAGGTCGTGGCACCGGTTCGGGCCGGAGTCGACCGAGCGGCGGATGCTGGAGCTGCTCGGCGCCCGGTACGCGGCGCACCTGCGACCCCGGACGTTCACGCTGCCCGACGACAGCCGGGTCGAGGTCGAAGGAGTCGATCCGAGCGGCACCATCCTGGTGCAGCTGGTCGCGAACCAGGGCAACTACAAGTCCCACCACCGCAACAAGGTGATGGCGGACATGTTCAAGCTCATCTGGTTGCGCGAGGCGCTCCTGCCGGGCGGTCACGCGGTCTTGTGCGTGAGCAGCACCGTCGCGCAGGCGTTCTCCGGCTGGGTGGCCGCGGCTGCCCGCGACAGCCGGGTCGAGGTTCTGCTCTACCAGGACTCAGGCGAACTGGTGCCGCTGGTCGCGGCGCCGGCCACGCCGTAACAGAACGGCAACACCATGGTGGCTACCGGACGACAACGGCACGGTACAATGATCGGGATTCGGAATTCCGCAGCGCAGACCCCCTCGCGCCGCACGCTCTCCGGAGTCCAGCACGGGACGACTCATCAGGAGAGCACCATGCCTTCTGTCTACCCCGCGGGCTTCGTGAAGCAGGGGGCAGCGCAGTGACCGGCTCGGCGATCGAGGTTCGCGGCGTTCACCGCGAGTACGGGAGCGGGGCGGCGAAGATGGTCGCCCTCAACGGGGTTGACCTGTCCATTCCCTCCGGCAGTTTCGTCAGCGTCATCGGGCCGAGCGGGTGCGGGAAGTCGACGATGCTCCGCCTCATCGCGGGTCTGGAGACCCCCGACGACGGCGACGTCAGCGTCTACGGCGTCAGCGCGGAGCAGGCGTGCGCGGCCAAGATGATCGGTCTTGTCCCGCAGGCGCCCGCACTGCTGCCGTGGCTTTCCGTGCTCAGCAACGTCACTCTACCCCAAAAGGTGAACCGGGGCGCGGCCAAACGGCGGAAGAAGATCGCCCAGGCGGCGCACCGGGACGTCGACGTGGCCAAGCCCGACATGATGGACCTGCTGCGCAAGGCCGGCCTGGGCGACGCCACGCACAAGCTGCCCTCGGAGCTGTCCGGCGGGATGCAGCAGCGGGCCGCGATCGTGCGCGCCTTCGGCCTGCGCCCGGACGTGCTGCTGATGGACGAGCCGTTCTCCGCGCTGGACGAGTTCACCCGCGAGAGCCTGCAGGGCCAGCTGCTCGACATGTGGGAGGGGCTCAAGACCACGGTGGTCTTCGTGACCCACTCCGTGGGAGAGGCCGTCCGCCTGTCGGACACCGTGGTGGTCATGGCGGCCCGGCCGGGCCGCATCACCGACATCGTGCCGATCGACCTGCCCCGGCCGAGGGACACCGAGCTGATGAAGTCTCGGGAGTTCCACGACCTGGAGGACCTGGTGCGGGACAAGCTCCGCGCCGGCTGGGGAATGCACGCGGCGTGAGGACGGAATCCGACATGACCTCGATCGAGGACAAGCCCACCGTGCGCGTCGACCTCGCGGGCGTGGGCAAGACCGGCAAGTCGTCCCGCAAGCCGGGGCAGTCCAAGCTCAAGGCCGCGCTGCACCCCAAGGTGTGGTCCCCGCTGGCCGTGATGCTCGTGGTGCTGGGCTTCGTGTGGGAGCGGACGGCGGAGACCATGCCGTACCTGCTCCCCCACCTCAACAAGGTGGGCGCGGCGCTCACGAAGGACCCCGCGAAGTTCTTCGACAACGCGTGGTGGACGCTGCAGGAGGCCATGGTCGGCCTGCTGATCGGCTTCACCGCCGCGTTCGTGCTCGCGGTGCTGACCAGCGAGTGGGGCGTCGCCCGCAGGGCGGTCATGCCGATCGCGGTGGTGCTGAACGTGACCCCGCTGGTCGCGATCGCCCCCGTGCTGGTGGTGGCCTTCGGCTTCGGTCCCGAGCCCAAGCTGATCGTGACGGCGCTGATCTGCTTCTTCACCCTGCTGATCAACATCTCGACGGGCCTGCGGTCCGTGCCGCCCGCGGTGCTCCAGGTGTACCAGACCGTCCGGGCCTCCCGGTGGGAGATGCTCTGGCGCATCCGCATCCCCAACGCGCTGCCGTACATCTTCGCCGGGCTGCGCATCGCGTTCCCGCTGTCGATCGTCGGCGCCGTGGTGGCCGAGATGTCCGCGCCAGGGGCCTCGCTGGGCCTCGGCACGATCATCAGCATCTCGTCGTCGATGAACCGGCTCGACATGGTCTTCGCCTCGATCACGATCCTGGCGGTCATGGGCTCGCTGCTGCTGCTCGTGGTGACCACCGTCGAGCGCAAGGTCCTGCACTGGCACGAGTCCACCAAGCAGGGCGCCAAGTAGTCCCGAGCTGAGGCCCGCCGAGCAGGCGGGCCCCGGCCTCCCACCCCGGAGGCCGTCCCAGACCCCCGCCCACCCCGAGGGCGGGTTCGCAAGGAAACACCTGCTGCACCCCAGCACCGGTCACACACCGGTGTGGGTTCCGCATGTCACCTTCACGAGGAGCACCCCTTATGAGGCACCCCCTTGCCCGCGCAGGCCTGGCACTGACCACGGCCATGGGCGTGGCGCTGGCGGCGAGCGGCTGCTTCGCCGGCAGCGACAGCTCGTCCAGCGGCAACGAGAACGCGCCTGCCGCGAACGTCGCGGAGGGCAGCCAGATCTCCGACGAGCGCTGCCAGAAGAACAAGGACGCCGGGAAGATCGTCTACCTGACGGGCTACCAGTACCAGGCGTCCGCCTCGATCCTGGAGTACATCGCCGCCGACAAGCTCGGCTACTTCAAGGCGCTGTGCCTGGACGTCGAGATCCAGCCGGGCACCGGCGACAGCATGGGCAACGCCCGCATGGTGGCCGCCGGTCAGGTCCAGGTCACCCCGATCTCCCTGCAGGAGATCATCGGCGCGCGCGTCGAGGGCGAGGGCTCGAAGATCGTCGGCATCAGCGCGTACTCGTCGTCGGGCCTGGACGTCCTGATGACCAACAAGGACGTCAACAACCTGACCCAGCTCGAGGGCAAGATCCTCGGCCACAAGGGCAAGGTGCCCACCAGCGTCGAGGCGATGCTGAAGAAGGCCGGGGTCAAGTACGACGCCGTCCAGCAGGTCAAGGTCGGCTACGACGCGACGGTCCTGCCGCGCGGCGAGGTCCAGGCGCTGACCGGCTTCATCTCCAACGAGCCGAACCAGCTCGCGGCCCAGAACAAGGAGGTGACGGTCTGGCGGCCGTTCACCTTCGGGATCCCCAGCTCCATCGGCGGCATGGCCGCGAACCCGGACTTCGTGACGAAGCACCCGACCGCGGCCCAGGACTTCATGCGCGCGGGCTTCCACGCGTACGAGTACTGCGCCGATGACGCCAAGGTCTCCGAGTGCGTCGGCTACGCCACCGAGGCGGCGGGTGGCGCGAGCGACGCGTACGACCCGAAGCACCAGGAGAAGATCTGGAAGACCGAGGTGGCGGAGATCGAGGCCACCCGGACCAAGACGGTCGCGCTGGGCGCGCTCGACCTGGGCCACATCTCGTCGCTGGTGACCTTCCTCAAGGAGGCGAACGCCATGCCGGGTTCGGTGACCGAGGAGACCGCGAAGACCTACTTCGACACCAGCGTCGTCGAGGGCCTGTACGACGCCGACCAGCTCATCTGGCCCGCGCCCTGACGCGTGCCTAGGCACCACCGCTCAACCTGAAAGGCGAAGCCCCGCTATGTCGCGCAAGGACTACGGAATCTTCCTTCCCATCGGCAGTGGCGGGTGGATGCTGTCCACGACGGCTCCCCACCCGCAGGCCACCTACGAGTACAACAAGCGGGCGGCACTGCACGCGGAGAACATCGGCCTGGACTTCATCATGTCGATGGCGAAGTGGCGGGGCTTCGGGGGCACGACCGACCACTGGGGCGAGAGCCTCGAGTCGATGACGATGATGTCCGCGCTCGCCGAGGCCACGAGCCGGGTGCAGGTGTGGGCGACCATGCACGCCAACGTCCACCACCCGGCGATCGCGGCGAAGATGTACACGACGCTGCAGCAGATCTCCGGCGGGCGCGCGGGCATGAACATCGTCAACGGCTCCTACGCGGGTGAGTTCACGCAGTTCGGCCTGTGGGACGCCGAGCTGAGCCACGCCGAGCGGTACCGCATGACGCGCGAGTGGACCGAGGCCGTCAACCGGCTGTGGACCGAGCACTCGGTCTCGTTCGAGAGCGACTTCTTCACCTTGGACGAGGCCGAGTCCCGGCCGCACCCGGAGACCAAGCCGACGATCATCAGCGCGGGCCGCTCGGCGTCGGCCCGCGAGTTCCAGGCGCAGTACGCGGACGGCGCGTTCCTGGCCTCGGACACGCTGGAGGAGATGCGGGAGTACTCCCGCGACGTGCACGCCAGGGCGAAGTCCTTGGGGCGCGAGGTGAAGACCTTCTCCATGCTGACCGTGGTGCAGGACGAGACCGACGAGGCCGCGGCCGAGAAGGTGCGCGCCTGGGGCGCGGGCCTGGACCGGGAGGCGCTCACGTCGATGCGGATCGCGTGGGGCATCCCGGAGCAGCAGGCCCGCTCCTGGGCCGAGGACGCGAAGGGCGAGCAGGCCTTCCAGACCCCGTACGTGAGCGGCGACGCCAACACCGTGCTGGAGCACATCCGGCACATCGTGGGCGAGGCCGAGCTGGACGGGCTGATGCTCATCTTCCCCGAGTACGACCAGGACATGGTCCTGTTCGGCGAGACCGTGCTGCCCCGGCTGCGCGAGCTCGACGGGGCGGCGGGCTGATGCCCACCCGCGAGGAGATGCTCGTCCACCTGACGGCGCCGGAGAGGCGTCCGGCGCTGCTCGTGGTGGACGTGCAGAACTCCTTCGCCGACCCGGAGCTCCTCGCCTCGTGGGGGACTCCCCCCGAGGCGCTGGAGCTGGTGGCGAGCGCCGTGGCGGGCACCGACCGGTTGGTCGGGCTCGCCCGCGCCGCGGGCGTCCCGGTCATCTGGATCGAGCTCGCCAGCGACCCGGCCCGCCCCTGGCGGGCCAGCGCCTGGCTGCGCACCGGCGACCCGGACACCCCATACGGGCCGGACGAGCCGTGCGTGGCCGGGACGGAGGGCGCGCGCTGGTACGGCGTCGAGCCCGGCGCCGGGGAGGCCAGGGTCGCCAAGCGCGGCTACAGCGGCTTCCACGGCACCGGGCTCGCCGACCTGCTGCACGAGCAGGGGATCGACTGGGTGACCGTCGCGGGACTGACCACGGAGTGCTGCGTGGCCGCCACCGCGGTGGACGCCTTCCAGCACGGATATCCGGTCGTGGTGGCCACCGACGCGGTGGCCGCGTACGACCTCGACGTTCAGCGCGCCGCGCTGAACCAGCTCGAACTGACCTCGGCCGTGCTCGCCAGCTCCGCCGATCTGCAACGGACGTGGGCGTCCTGGGGCGCCGCACGACTGACGGGAGCACTTCGGTGAGCGGTATGCGCATCGCGTTCGACCTGTCCTTCACGCACACGGAGGGGCGCTGGGCGCGCCCCGGCTCGTGGGAGGGCCGGGACTTCCCGGACGTGCGGATGTTCATGGAGCTCGCGCAGACCGCGGAGCGGGTCGGCGTGGACATGCTGTTCTTCGGCGACGGCAGCGGCATCCCGGACACCTGGCGGGGCTCGATCGAGCCCGCCGTGGAGTGGGGCATCCAGTGGCCGCGCCAGGACATGTCGCCGGTGATCGCGGCGATGTCCACGGTGACCTCGTCGATCGGGTTCGGCCTGACCTACTCGTCGACGTTCATGCACCCGTTCTACGTGGCGCGGCTGCTGAACTCGCTGGACCACGTCACGAACGGGCGGGTCGCGTTCAACGTGGTCGCCTCCACGCGGGGCGCGGACGCGGCGAACTACGGCTACGACAAGCTGCTCGACCACGACGTCCGGTACGAGCGGATGGAGGAGTTCGTCGAGGTGTGCCAGGCCCTGTGGGCCTCGGTGGCGCCCGACGCGATCGTCCGCGACCGGGCGACGGGCCGGTTCGCCGACCCGTCGAAGGTGTCCCCGATCAACCACCGGGGGAAGTTCTTCACGGTGAAGGGCCCGCTGTCGGCGGTGCCCAGCCCGCAGATCTCCCCGGTGCTGGTGCAGGCGGGTAACTCGCCGCGCGGCATCGCGGCGTCGGCGAAGTTCGCCGAGGTCGTGTTCGGCTTCGGCGCGAACCTCAAGGGCCAGCTGCGGCACCGCACGCTCCTCGACGAGGCGCTGGTCGCCGAGGGCAGGGACCCCGCGAAGGTCGGGATCCTGTGGGCCAACCAGGTCATCGTGGGCCGCACGAACGCCGAGGCGCGCGCCCGGCGTGACGAGGTCCTGGCGTTCTGGGACCACGAGGCGGTGGGCGCGTACCTGTCGCACAACACCGGCTACGACTACTCGACGCTGCCGGAGAAGTTCGCGATCGGCGAGCTGCGCGACCGGATCCACGCCGCGCAGGCGAGCCAGGCGGGCCTGGTGTCGTCGCTGGCGGCCGAGCTGGGCGACGAGCACGTGCTCTCCCGCGCCGAGTTCTTCGAGCACGGGTGGCGCAGCGCCACCGGCATCGACCACACGGTCGTGGGCGACGCGGCGACGATCGCGGACGCGCTGCAGGAGAACTTCGCGGCGACCGGCTCGCGCGGCGGCTACATGCTGTCGAGCCCGACCGGGATGCCGTCGGGCTTCGACGACATCGCCGAGCTGCTGGTGCCGGAGCTGCGCCGCAGGGGCGCGCTGGGCGCGCCCCGCTCGGGTCGCACGCTGCGCGAGAACCTGTCGGCGTGAGCACGTCGACTCCTCGGGGCGGGGACTGGCTGGCCCTGGCCAGTCTCTGCCTCGGCTTCTTCCTGCTCCTGGTGGACAGCACGATCATCTCCGTCGCGCTGCCCGCGCTGATGGCGGACCTGGGCGCCGACGAGGGCACGGCGATCTGGGTCAACAGCTCCTACCTGTTCGCGTACGCGGTGCCGCTGCTGGTGGCGGGCAGGCTGGGCGACCGGTACGGGGCCCGCGCGGTGTACCTGGCGGGCCTGGTGCTGTTCATCCTGGCGTCGCTGGCGTGCGGCCTGGTGTCCGATCCGCTGGCGCTGGTGGCGTGGCGGGTCGTGCAGGGCCTCGGCGCGGCGCTGATGACGCCGCAGAGCATGACGATCATCCGCAGGCTGTTCGCGTTCCCCGCGCTGGGCGTGGCGATGGGCGTGTGGGCCTCGGTCGGCGGGGTGGCCTCGGTGAGCGGCCCGCTGCTGGGCGGGGTGCTCGTGGGCACGTGGGGCTGGGAGTCGATCTTCCTGGTCAACGTGCCGATCGGACTTCTCGCGCTGGCCGCCGCCTGGGTGTGGCTGCCGCGCGCGGAGCCGCTGCGCACGACGATCCCGGTGACCGGCGTGCTGGTCAGCGGGCTCGGGGTGTTCGGCGTGGTGGCCGGCATCCACGGCGGGGTGCTTCCGCCGTGGGTGCCCGGCTGGGCCGCGGTGCTGGTCGGCCTGGTGCTGGTGGGCTGCGTGGTGTTCGCGCAGCGCGGCGAGCCGGACCGGGCGCTGGTGCCGGTGCCGCTGTTCCGCGACCGGGGGTTCGTGATGGCGTCGGTGGGCGCGGCGATGTCCTCGTTCACGGTCGGCGCGGCGATGATCCCGGTGATGCTGCACCTGCAGGGCGCGCGCGGGCTGGACTCGATGTCGGCGGCGCTGGTGCTGATCCCGATGGGCGTGGTGTGCGCGGCGACGGCCCCGTTCGCGGGCCGGTCGGTGTCGGCGCGCGGGCCCCGGTTCACGGCGCTGATCGGCTCGATCTCGCTGGCGGTGTCGGTGCTGCTGGCGGCGGTGCTGGTGGCGGCGTCGGCGCCGATCTGGGTGTTCGCGGCGGCGCTGACGGTGTTCGGCCTGGCCAACGCGTTCGTGTGGGCCCCGATGTCGGTGGCGGCGCTGAACTCGGCTCCGGACCGGTTGATGGGCGCGGCCTCGGGCGCGTTCAACGCGATCAAGCAGGTCGGTGCGGTGGTGGGCAGCGCGGTGACCGCCGCGCTGCTGGCGGTGACGTCCCAGGGCGCGGCGCTGGCCGCGCTGGGCGTGGCCGCGCTGGTGTGCGTGCTGGCTTCTGCTCTGCTCGGGAGGAATGCGGTGGAACCGCTGGGACGGGTGTCCGGGGTCGTGGTGCACGGCGCCGGGCGCGGCAAGGACTTGGGCTTCCCCACGGCGAACCTGGACTTCGACGCGTCGACCCGGGTGCCCGAGGACGGCGTGTACGCCGGGCGGTTCACCCTGCTGGACGGGCCGGACGCGCCGGTGGTGCTGCCCGCGCTGGTGTCGATCGGGTCGAACGAGACGTTCGACGGGTCGGCCCGCACGGTCGAGGCGCACGTGCTGGACTTCGACGGCGACCTGTACGACCGGCGCGCCGAGGTCGAGCTGGAGTCGTGGATCCGGGGTCAGGTCGGGTTCTCCTCGGTGGAGGCGCTGGTGGAGCAGATGCGGCGGGACGAGGTCGTGGGGCGGGCGCACTTCTCCTCGTCCGGGCCCGCCGGGTCGGTGGCCTCCTCGGCCCCGGCGAGCGCGGCGGACCGCTGGAACGACCGGGTGGGCGGCGAGGAGCCGCGCTCGGGCGTGCTGGTGGCCGAGCGCGCGGGCGGTCCGGTGACCGAGCCGTACACCGACGACGTGGTGGCGCTGCGGCAGGCGTTCTCGGCGTTCCCGTCCGGGGTGGCGGCGATCGCCGCGCTGGTGGACGGTGAGCCGGTGTCGCTGGTGGTGTCCTCGTTCAGCGTGGGCACCTCGCAGGAGCCGCCGCTGGTGCTGTTCGCGGTGCAGCTGTCGTCCACGACGTGGCCGGTGCTGTCGACCGCGCCGCTGCTGGGCGTGTCGGTGCTGGGCGAGGGGCACGCCGGGAAGGTGCGGCAGTTGGCGTCGACGAAGGACCGGGAGAACCGGTTCGGCGGGTTGGAGACGGCGGTGTCGGACTCGGGCGCGGTGTTCCTGGAGGGCGCGCCGCTGTGGCTGGAGTGCGCGGTGGAGCACACCTACCCGGCCGGGGACCACGAGATCGTGGTGCTGCGGGTGCGGGGGCTGCGCTCGGACCTGGCGCAGCGGCCACTGGTGTGGCACCGGTCGGCGTTCACCACGCTCGCGGACGAGCGGGAGCGGGAGCGCGTGGCCGGGTGATCCGGTGATCGGACGGCGGGGGCGAGTCTTCGGACCCGCCCCCGTTCTCGTTCCGCCCCGCTGTTCACCCGGCCCCGCTGTTCACCCGGCCCCGCTGTTCATTCGGCGTGGGGCGGGATGGGCGCTCGTTCCGCCGGTCGCAGGGCCGCGCGCGGACCGGTCGTTCGCGCCGCCCGCCCTTCGCGCGGCGAGGTGGCCGCGAACCGGCGCGGGTGACGCCCCGGCCACGTACAGTGATTGCTCTCCAGTCCCGACCGCTGGGTGTGTGATCGTCATGCGCATCGTGCTGGACACCGATCCCGGCGTCGACGACGCCCTGGCCATCCTGTACCTGGCCGCGCACCTGGACGAGGCCGAGCTGGTGGCGGTGGGCAGCGTGCACGGGAACGTGCCCGCGCCGCAGGCCGCGCTGAACGCGCTGCGCGTGCTGGAGCTGGCCGGGCTGGGCGGGGTCCCGGTGGCGGTGGGGGCGCGCCGGCCGCTGGCGCAGCCGCTGTACACCTCGGAGTTCGTGCACGGCCTCGACGGGCTGGGCGGGCGGGCCGGGCCGCCGCCGTCGCGGCTGCCGGTTCCGGTGTCGGCGGCCGAGCAGCTGGTGGCGCTGGCCAGGGCGAACCCCGGCGAGCTGACCCTGATCGCGCTGGGGCCGCTGACGAACCTGGCGCTGGCGGTGCTGCTGGAGCCGGAGCTGCCCGCGCTGCTGCGGTCGGTGACGGCCATGGCGGGGGCGACGGCGGTTCCGGGCAACATCACCCCGTACGCGGAGGCCAACGCCTGGCACGACCCGGAGGCGGCGGCGATCGTGCTGGACGCCGGGTTCGACCTGACGCTGGTCGGGCTGGAGGTGACCGAGTCGGCGCGGGCGGACGCGGACTGGCTGGACCGGCTGGCGGGGCTGCGGACGCGGCGGGCGCGGTACGCGAACGCGATCCTGGCGCACTACGTGGAGTTCTACACGCGGGTGATCGGCAGGCGCACCTGCACCCCGCACGACCCGCTGACCGTGGCGGTGGCGCTGGACCCCGGCCTGGCCACGCACCGCGAGCTGCCGCTGGGGGTGGAGCTGACCGGCACGCACACGCGGGGGCAGATCGTGGCCGACCGGCGGCGGATCACCACGACGGCGCACATCGAGAGCACGATCGACGACACGCCCCGGCCGGTGAAGGTGCTGCGGACGGTGCAGTCGGAGGTGTTCCTGGAGCGGCTGCTGGAGGCGCTGGCCCGGCCGGACTAGCGCCGGACCAGCGGGGGTTCGCGCTCGCCGGGGCCCGTCAGGCGTGCTGGGCGATCTGGATGAGGTTGCCGCAGGTGTCGTCGAGGACGGCGACGACCACGGGCCCGAGGTCGGTGGGCTCCTGGGTGAACCGGACGCCGAGGGCGGTGAGCCTGGTGTGCTCGGCGCGCACGTCGTCCACGGCGAACGAGGTGGCCGGGATGCCGTCGGCGACGAGCGCGTCCTTGTACGGCTTGACCGCCGGGTGCTCGGAGGGTTCGAGGAGCAGCTGGGTGCCGTCGGGGTCGTCCGGGGAGACGACGGTGAGCCAGCGGGAGTGGCCCATCGGGACGTCGTCCTTGAGCCGGAAGCCGAGCACCTCGGTGTAGAAGTCCAGGGCCTTGGCCTGGTCGTCGACGAAGACGCTGGACAGGTGGATCCTCACGGTGCATCCCCAGGTGGTTCGGGCCGGAGCCAGCGGGCGAGCAGGTGCTCCAGCGGTTCGGTGTTGAGGTGGTGGAACTTGTAGCGGCCCTCGCGCCGGGTGCGGACCAGGTCGGCGGCCTCCAGCACGGCGAGGTGCTGGCTGATCGCCTGGCGGGAGAGCTCGAGGCCGTGCTTGGCGATCAGGCGGGTGCAGAGCTCGAACAGGGTCTGGCCGTCCCGCTCGACCAGCTCGTCGAGGACGAGCCTGCGGGTCGGGTCGGCCAGCGCCTTGAACAGGTCCTGCGCCACGGGGCAGAGCATAGGCAAGTGGATGCTTGCCTATCAAGGGGGGTGCCCCGTTCGGGTGTGGCCGGTCCGCCGCGAATTCGGTTGCCCGCCGGGCGGGGCCCTCGGCAGGATCGGCGTCCGTGAAGAGCGGGTTGCGCGCCGTCGCCCAGGAGACCGTGGAGATCACCGGACGCGGGTCCTACGCGGTCGGTGGCCGCGAGGTGGAGATCGGCGGGGCGGTGGCGGCGGCCGTGGCGGGCACGGTGCTGCACCTGCCGGACGAGCCGCTGACCGAGGGGGTTCCGGCCGGGGCGGCGCTGGTGGAGGTGACCGGCGAGTCGACCCTGGAGGCGGCGCGGCGGCTGGGCGACGAGGTGGCCTGCCTGGTGTTCGCGTCGGCCCGCAACCCCGGTGGCGGGTTCCTGAACGGCGCACAGGCCCAGGAGGAGGCGATCGCGCGCTCGTCGGCGCTGCACGCCTGCCTGGAGTCGGTCCCGGCCTTCTACGACCACCACCGGGCCCACCCCGAGCTCGTCTACAGCGACCGGGTGATCCACTCCCCCGGCGTCCCGGTGTTCCGCGCGGACGACGGCGGGCTGCTGGCGCGACCGCACCGGGCGTCGTTCCTGACGGCGGCGGCCCCGAACCGGGGCGCGGTGCTGGCGAACCAGCCCGAGCGGGTCGCGGACGTGCGCCCGGCGCTGTTCCGCCGCGCGGAGCGCGTGCTGCGCGTGGCGGCCCACCACGGGCACCGGCGGTTGGTGCTGGGCGCGTGGGGGTGCGGGGTGTTCCGCAACGAGCCGGGCGAGGTGGCGGAGGCGTTCGCGGCGGCGCTGGCGGCGGTGCCCGCGTTCGAGCACGTGGTCTTCGCGATCCTGGACCGCCGCCGGGACTCCCCGACCAGGGCCGCTTTCACGGCCCGGTTCGGCGAGTCCTGACGGGCGCGCGCTCCCCCTCACGCTCTCGCCGCACACCCCGAGGAGTTCCCGTTGCCCGACGGCCCTGATGACCGCTCCCCGGCGCCGGAGCCGGTGACCGCCGACCTGCTGAACCACCCCGAGGGGATGAGCGTCCGCCTCGCCTACGTCGACGGCGAGCCGGTGTCCCGCGGCCGGGTCCACTACCGACCGGGCGGCGCGGTCGCCGAGTTGGCGGGCGGTCGCACGAAGCCCGCGTTCCGGGGGCGCGGCCTGTTCACCGCCGTGGTGGCGCCCCGGCTGCACGAGGCGAGGTCGCGTGGTCGCCGCCTGGCCACCGTGGACGCCCTGCCCACGTCCGAGCCGATCCTCACCGCGCTCGGCTTCCGGGCGATCACCTGGACGCGTCCGTACTCGCCCGGCTGATCGGGGCGTTCACCCGGCCGCTCGGGGCCGCCTCCCGCGTTCGGGTGAGGCGGCCCCGCACCGTCACCCCAGGTGCAGCCGGGGCCAGTCGGCCAGGTCGGCGAGCATCCCCCGGTCGTGGGTCGCGACGACCACGGCGGCGGGCGTGCTCCGCAGCGCCTCGGTCAGCTCGTCCACGAGCGCGGCCGAGAGGTGGTTGGTCGGCTCGTCGAGCACGACCAGGTTGGGCCGGGTCGCGAGCCGCAGCGCCAGGTCCACCCGCCGCCGCTGCCCCTGCGAGAGCCGCCCGACCGGCGTGCCCAGCACGTGCCCGTCGAGCAGCCCCAGCGCGCCCAGCGGCAGCGCCCCGTCACCCAACCGGGCGTGCAGCTCCCCGGCCGTGACCTCCTCGGGCCACGCGGGAACCTCCTGCGCCACCACCACGATCCGCGTCCCGGGGAGCCGCCGCACACCCCCGGACGTGGGCTCGACCTCCCCTGCGAGCACGGAGAGCAACGTCGACTTGCCCGCCCCGTTGCCCCCGGTGACCAGCACCCGGTCACCCCCGTCGAGCACCAGGTCGACCGGTCCCCGCAGCCGCCCCTCGACGGCCACCCCGTCGACGCGCAGCAGCGCTTCCCCGCGCCGCACCTCCAGCTCGGGCCAGCGGAGCGAGGGCGGCGGCTCGGGCGCGGTGATCCGGTGCGCCTCCAACGCGTCCCGCTCCCGGTTGAGCGCCCGCACGACGCCGGGCGCCCGGCTCTGCCGCTGGTGCTTGCCGGTCCCCTTGTCGGGCCGCCACCCGGTGCTGAGCCGGTCCCGAGCCCGGTCGACGGCGTCGGAGAGCCTGCGCCGCTCCTCGACCTGCTCCCCGTGCTCCCGCTCCCACCGCTCCCACTCCCGCCGCCGCCCGTCCCGCCACCCGGCGTACCCGCCCGCGTGGACCCGAGCCGTCCCGTCCCGACTGGGGTCCAGGTCGAGGAACTCCTCGGCGACGTCCCGCAACAACACCCGGTCGTGGCTGACCACGGCGAACCCGCCGTCACGACCCCGCAGCCGCTCGGTCAGGAACGCCACCCCGTCGGCGTCGAGGTGGTTGGTCGGCTCGTCCAGCAGCAGCACGTCGTGGTGCGCCCCCAGCAGGCAGGCCAACCGGACCCGGTACCGCTGCCCCACGGACAACGTCGCCAACGGCCGCTCCCGGTCGGCGCAGGCGGACAACGCCTCCAGCGCGACGTCGACCCGCCGCTCGGCGTCCCAGGCGTCGAGCCCGGTGGCGACGTCCAACGCGGTCGCGTACCGCTCATCGGCCCCCACGACCCCCGAGGCCAACTCCTCACCCGCGAGCTCCAACGCCCGAAGCGCGAGATGCGACCCCCGAAGCGCGGCCCCGGTCAAGGTCCCCACGCTCTCCCCACCGCGAACCTCAAGCGCCTGCCGGGCGAGCCCCACAACCCCGACCCGCCGCACCGTCCCGGAGTCGGGCGCCAGAACCCCCGCGAGCACGTGCAACAACGTGCTCTTGCCACGCCCGTTCTCCCCCACGACCGCCAACCGCGACCGCGCGGACACCGTCACCGACAGCTCCCGCAGCACCTGCCGACCCCCGAGCGCGACACTGACCCCGTCAGCCCGCACATGAGCCCGCTGCCCGGCAAGAACGGGAACCCCGGCAAGCCCTTCGAGCTCCGCACCGTTCTCCCGCACCCCACCAGACCCAGGCCGCGCGCCCACGTCCTGCGCAAGCCCCGCAGCCTCCCCACGCCCGCTGCCGGTCCCGCGCCCGTTCCCGCGCCCACTGCCGGTCTCGCGCCCGCTGCCGGTTCCGTTCCCCCGCCTGCGCTCTTCGCCGTGCTGCTGCCCGTTCCCGTGCTGCTGCCCGTTTCCGTTCCCGCGCTCGCGCTGCTGCCCGTTTCCGGGCACGCTCACGCCCCCACAGCCGTCGCTGCGGTCGCTGCGGTCGTTCTCATCCCAGTTCCCCGCGCCGGATGCGCGCAGGGGTGATCCACCCAGTGGGTGCGACATGGTGTTTCTGCTCCGCGACTCGGATTGAGCCGGGCAGCGCTGTACGAGCCCCGCCCGGCGATGGCCGGTACGGCGGCAGCAAGAAGTCCTCAGTCCCCGTGCCCCGCCGTCAGCGGAGCCGGATCCTCACCCAGAACACGGGCCCCAATCGCACCATGCCCCCAATCCTAATCCGCCCGGCGAACCAGCCCCAACGGTTTTACCGTCACCCGATCGACCGATCCCGCCGCAGGAACTGCCCCTTCACCGCGGCAGGACGTCCGCCGTCGTCAACGACTCCCCCGGCAGCCCGCCGCCCCGCGCCCGCAACCCGTCCAGCGCCACCGCCAACGTCCGCTCGCACGCGAACGGCGCCGGTTCCACGTCCTCGCAGAGCGGTCGCCGGAGCAGCAGCGAGAACAGCCGGATCACGTCCCCGGCCCCCACGTCCGCCCGCAGCGCCCCCTCCGCCTGCGCGGCCAGCACGAGCGCGTCGATCGCCGCGAGCACCCGGTCGCGCAGCTCCAGCGCGTCCGGGTCGGCCCGCAGCGCGGCCCAGGTGCGCGGGGACAGCACCGCGAGCCGCACGCTCAGGTCCAGCTCCGCCGAGGTCCGCAGCAGCCGCACCAGGGCGTCCCACGCGGTCGGCTCCTCGGCGCCCGCCGCGTCGGCCTCGGCGAGCGCGCGGGCGAAGTTGTCCAGCACCACGGCCCGCACCAGCGCGGTGCGATCGGGGAAGCGCCGGTAGAGCGTCCCGACGCCGACCCGCGCGCGCCGCGCCACCTCCTCCATCGGCACGGTCTCCGGGTCGTGCGCGGCGAAGATCGCCTTGGCGGCGCCGATGATCTGGTCGCGGTTGCGCCTGGCGTCGGCGCGCAGCGGGGGCCGGTCGTCGACGGGCGGATCGGCGCTCATGGGGGAATCCTGCCACCCGGTCGCCGCCTCGACGCCTGGCAGCGCCGGAACTAGCGTGGACGACAAGCGGAAGAAAACCCTCCGAATACCCGGACGCCGGGAGGCCCACCGTGACCCGTTCGCCGGAAGAACCGCTGGCGGTCCCCCAGCCGAGGCCCGGCCCGTACGAGCCGCCCGCCGGCTACCGGAGCCGGGGCAGGCTGCCGAAAGCCCGAACCCCGGCGGGCGCGGACGCGTGGCTGGTCACCGGTTGGCACGACCTGCGCGCGGTGCTCGCCGACCCGAGGTTCAGCTCGGACCGCGCGCACCCGGCGTTCCCGACCCTGGTCCCCGGCCAGCGCGGCCTGACCACCCGCAACGGCCGCACCACCCTGATCGCCCAGGACCCGCCCGCGCACACCGCGTCCCGGCGGGCGGTGCTGGGCGAGTTCACCGTGCGCCGGGTGCGCGCGATGAGCCCGCGCATCACCGAGATCGTGGAGGGTTGCCTGGACGACCTCCTGGCGGGCCCGCGCCCGGCCGACCTGGTGGCCGCGCTGGCGCTGCCCGTGCCGTCGCTGGTGGTGTGCGAGCTGCTCGGCGTGCCGTACGCGGACCACGACTTCTTCCAGAGCAGGACGGCGGACCTGGTGCGGCGGGGCACGTCGGACGCGGACCGCGCGCGGGCGGGGGCGGAGGTCCAGGAGTACCTGAGCGGGTTGGTGGCGGCGAAGCGGCGGGCTCCGGGGGACGACCTGCTGGGCAGGTTGATCGTGAAGCAGCGCGAGGCGGGCGGCGAGGACCACGACGACCTGGTGCTGCTGGGCACGTTGTTGTTGCTGGCCGGGCACGAGACGACGGCGAGCACGATCGCGCTGGGCGCGCTGGCGCTGCTGGAGCGCCCGGAGGTGGCGCGCGAGCTGCGCGAGGACCCGGCGCTGCTGCCGGGGGCGGTGGAGGAGCTGCTGCGGTTGCTGAGCGTGGTGGAGACGGCGACGTCCAGGCTGGCGAAGGCGGACGTGGTGGTGGGCGGGCGGCTGGTGCGCGCGGGCGAGGGCGTGATCGGCCCGGTGCAGACCGCGAACCACGACCCGGAGGTGTTCCCGGACCCGCACGTGCTGGACGTGCGGAGGCCGCAGGGCAAGCACCTGGCGTTCGGCTTCGGCCCGCACCAGTGCCTGGGCCAGCACCTGGCGCGCGAGGAGCTGCGGATCGTGTTCGGCGCGCTGCTGAGGCGAATCCCGACCCTGGCCCTGGCGGTGCGGCCGGAAACCCTGAGCTTCAAGGACAACGCGAACGTCTACGGCCTGCACGCCCTACCCGTGACGTGGTGAACCCCGCACGGCTCCCCGTGGACCGCCCCCACCGGGTCGGGTCGCTGCGGGGAGCACGCAGCGGTCTTCCCGTGGGAATCCGCCCTTCGCCGCGAAGTAGATCAAGTTTCCTCCACGGCGCCCTCGCGACGCAAGCCGGCTAGGCGGGGTTGGTCTTTTCGGGTGGCGCGAGCCTGCGGAGGACCTCCTGGCGGTCCTTGGTCCGGAAGTCCCGCAGCAGCGGCTCGTGGTCGACCGTCAGGTCGCGCAGCACCCGCACCGCGAGGTCCAGCGCCTTGTCCTGGTCGGTTTCCCAGGCGAGGGTCAGAGCGCTGCGCCCCAGCTTGGCCTCCCCAGCCTTGACCGCCGAGGCGGCGACGAGTTCGCACAGGTCGAGGCGGACCCGCCGGTCGTCCACCTTCTCGGCGGCCGTGAGCCTGGTCCGGTCGTCCACGTCGATCCGCAGGAACTCTCGGAACAGGGCGACGCCCATGGTCCGGTCGCGCTTCTGGACGGTTTCGGCGTGACCGAGCTTGTCGGGCGGGGTGGACTTCGGGTCGTCGAAGAGCACCTGGCAGAACCTGACGACCTCGGCCGTGGTGAACCTGCTCTCCGCGATCTCCAAAGCCTTCTTGCGGATGTCGTAGTCCCACTCGCTGTCGCCGAGCACCTCGGCGTAGTAGCGGACGACGTTGACGGCGTTGAGGTGACCGCACTCCCGCTCGATCTTCTTGATCACGTCGAGCACGTTCGTCGGCCCGCCCGGCTTGTGCCGGCGGACCTGCTCGTCGCAGACCTCCGCGACCCTCCGGTCCCTCGGGTTCGCCTTGACGGCGGTGAGCGCGTCGTCGAGGTCGAGCCGGTTCTCATGAGCGATGGCGATCATCGGTTCGGGCGGGCCGCCCAGCTTCGAGTGGTGGAAGCACGCCGCGTCGAAGCGCAACTCGGGTCGACGAGCGGTGTTCTGGTGGTACCGCACCAGCTCTGCGGCCAACCGCGGCTTGGGGGCGTGCTCGAGCAGCAACCGCATGACGTCTCGTCTGACATCGCGCTGCTGGAAGCTCACCAGGTGCTCGAAAAGCCCTTCGACGACCTGGGCGTGGTGACGGGGCCGCGCCTTCATCGCAGCCTGACACCTGGCCCGCTCACCGCTGTGGGGATCGTCCATCGTCGTCAGGTACAGCCGGTCGGCGCGCTCGGGGTCGTCCAGCGCGAGGAATTCGGTCAGCTCGTTGCGGACAGCGCCGTCGTAAGCCCCTTCGAGGGCCAGGTCCAGCAGATCGAGCGCGAGCGCCCGGTCGTGGACGCACGCCTCGCCCCAGAAGTCAGCCCGGCGCCCTCGCAGCGTCGGGTCGACCATGAAGTCGGAGAGCGCGGGGAAAGCGGCTTCGCGCCCGAGCTCGAAGAGCAGCAGCGCGAAGGCGGCTCGCTTCGGCCCGGCCCCCTGACGCCTCACCTCGACCGCCAGGAAGCGCAGCGCCTCCTCCGGCCGCAGGGCGTGGAGCTCCAGCACCCGTTCGGTCCGCTCTGCGGGCTTCGCGGACTCGCGCGCGCTCCTCTTCAGGTAGTTCACGACGTGGTCGACCAACTGCTTCGGCAGTTGGACGCCGTAGCGGCGCATCTCCACGAACGCCCCGGTGGCGGGCTTGCGGACCCACGGGCGCGCCAGCCGCCGGATCACCTTCTCGACGTCGCACCCCAGGTGCTGCCAGTGGGCGACCAGGGCGATCAGCGCGGGGCTGCGGCGTTCGTCCCGGAACTTGGGCAGGCGGACCAGCGCACGCGCGGCCAAGGTGTCCGGGCTCGGGTGCTGCCTGGCGAGGCAGGCGCCCGCGAAGTGCGCGAGCATCCCCTGGTCGGGGAAGTTGACGCCGTCGCGGTCCGCGATGACCAGTCCGATTCGGTTCAGCACCGCGATCACGGTGTCCAGCCACCGCTCGGGGTCCTCAGCCTCGGTGTTCTCGCGCCGGGCGGCCTGCTCCAGCACCGCCACCGGGGTCGCCCTGCCGAAGACGAGGTCGTGGGCGAGGTCTTCGAGCACCGATTGGGGGTTGAAGGGCGGCTCGACAGCCCTGGCTGCGGTCAAGCAGCGGTCGGCCAGAGCCCGCTGCTGCTGGAAGGGCGTGTCACCGTGGGCCTCGTGGTCCGGCTGTTCCGTGGGCACCCGGCCGAAGCTAAACGACATCCCCGCGCCCTCCTCCGCACTTCAGCGGAAGCCCTGTGACCAGCCGGACACCCCTCCCCGCTCGCATGACTTGAAGCTTCAAGTTAACCTGGACCCCATGCCCCCCGCAGCCCCCCGCTGGCTCGACGCCGAAGAGCGGCAGACCTGGCTCGCGCTCGCCAGCGTGCTCATCCGGCTCCCCTCCGCGCTCGACGCGCAGCTCCAGCGCGACGCGGGCATCAGCCACTTCGAGTACCAGGCGCTCGCCTTCCTCTCCGAGCAGCCCACCCGCTCGCTGCGCATGAGCGAGCTCGCCGTCGTCACCGAGGGCTCCCTCTCCCGCCTCTCCCACGTCGTCAAGCGCCTGGAGCGGCAGGACTGGGTCGTCCGCAAGCCCGACCCCGACGACGGCCGCTACACGCTCGCCGTGCTCACCGACCTCGGCTGGGACAAGGTGGTCGACACCGCGCCCGGTCACGTCGAGGAGGTGCGGCGGCTGGTGTTCGACCCGCTCTCCGGCGAGCAGCAGCGGCACCTGCGGGAGATCGGGCGGCGGGTGGCCTCGGCCATCGAGCCCGACGGGCCCTGCCCCGGCTCCTGAACCCCACCGCACAACCCGGAAACCCAGACACAGCAAGGAAAAAGCCCATGATCGTCGTCACCGGGGCCACCGGCCAGCTCGGCCGCCTCGTCATCGCCGCCCTGCGGGAGCGCGGCGCCGCCGTCACCGCCGCCGTCCGCGACCTGGACAAGGCCGCCGACCTCGGCGTCCCCGCCCGCCTCGCCGACTACGACCGGCCGGAGACGCTCGTCGCCGCGTTCGAGGGGGCCACCCGCGTGCTGCTGATCTCCGGCACCGACCCGAACCGCGCCGAGCAGCACCGCGCCGTCGTGGACGCCGCCAAGGCCGCCGGGGTCGAGCTGCTCGCCTACACCTCCGTGCTGGGCGCGCCCACGAGCACGCTGGGCGTCGCGCCCGACCACGTGGCCACCGAAGAGCACATCCGCGCGTCCGGCGTGCCGTTCGCCTTCCTGCGCAACGGCTGGTACCACGAGAACTACGACCAGACCGCCCGCCAGGGCGCCGAGACCGGCGTGATCGCGGGCGCCGCGGGCAACGGCCTGGTCGCGTCCGCCGCGCGCGCCGACTACGCCGAGGCCGCCGCCGTCGTGCTGACCGGCGACGGGTTCGCGAACACCGCGCACGAGCTGTCCGGCGACACCGCCTGGGCGATGCCGGAGCTGGCCGACGCGATCGCCGCGGCCGCCGGGACCGAGGTGGTCTACCGGGACCTCCCGCTCGCCGAGCACCGCGCCTCGCTGCTCGCCGCCGGGCTGCCGGAACCGGTGGCGGACTTCGTGTCCGGCATCGACGCGTCCATCGCGCGCGGCGAGCTGGCCGCCACGCCCGGCGAGCTGAGCGCGCTGATCGGCCGCCCCACCACCCCGCTGCGCGAGTGGGCCGCCACCGCCCTGAAGCAGTCCTGATGCCGTTCCAGGCCCCTGCGGGGGCGTACGACGCGTTCCTTCCCGGCGCGCTGGAGAGCGCCCGCTCGCACCGCGGGTGGACGCCCTCGGACGGGCCGCTTCCCGCGCTGTACCTGAGCCACGGCGCGCCCCCGCTGTTCGACGACGGGCCGTGGATCGGGCAGCTGTTCGACTGGGCGCGGTCGCTGCCCAAGCCGAAGGCCGTGCTGATCGTGTCCGCGCACTGGGAGGACGCGCCGCTCGCCTTGTCCGCCCCGGCCGCCGGAACGCCGCTGGTGTACGACTTCGGCGGCTTCCACCCGCGCTACTACCGGATGCGCTACGACACCCCGGACGCGACCGCGCTGGCCCGCAGGGTCGCCGCGCTCATGCCGGACGCCGAGCCGGTGCACCAGCACCCCGCGCGCGGTCTGGACCACGGCGCGTGGGTGCCGCTCATGGCGATGCTGCCGCTGGCGGACGTGCCGGTGCTCCAGCTGTCCATGCCCACCCACGACCCGGCGCGGCTGATGGAGCTGGGCGCCAGGCTCGCACCGCTGCGGCAGGAGGGCGTGCTGCTGATCGGCTCCGGGTTCATGACGCACGGGCTGCGGTTCGCGACGCGGGAGATGTTCCTGCACAACGCCGTTCCCGTCTGGTCGGCCGACTTCGACGCGTGGGCGGCGGAGGCGCTGGGGCGCGGCGACGTGGACGAGCTGGCGGCGTTCCGCACGCGCGCGCCGGGGATGCCGTACGCGCACCCGACGCCGGACCACTTCCTGCCGATCTTCATCACGCTGGGCGCGGCGACGGACCCGGCGCAGCGCGCGGTCACCGCGATCGACGGGTACATGATGGGGTTCGCCAAGCGCTCGTTCCAGCTGGGCTGAGCCACCGCGCCCGTGCCGCGAACCGCTGCGGCACGGGCGCTCCCGCCGTCAAGTCCACTGTGGACATAGACTACCCGCGCAACCCCGACACCGCGATCCTCAGCGCCTCCCGGACGGTGTCGACCAGCCCCTCCGTGCCGCGCAGCGCCACGTGGTGCTCCACGGCGGCCCGCAGCGCGCCGTTGACGACGGCCGCGCCCACCCGCGCGTGCAGCCCGCCGGGGGGCAGCGCGGACGAGCGGGTCAGCGCGGCGGCGAACACGTCCTCCGCGTCGTGGTGCACCCGCAGCCACACCGAGCGCAGCGCCGGCTCGTCCGCCACCAGCCGCAGCAGGGCCTGCGTGGCGGGCGCGTCGGCCATCACCTCGCCCGCCGCCGCGCCCGCGCGGTCGAGCACGGTCGCGACGTCCTCGCCGAAGCGCCACTCCAGCAGGGCCGCGGCCACCACGTCCACCCCGGTGGTCAGCAGGGGCCGGACGCAGTCCTCCTTGCCCTCGCAGTAGCGCCAGAACGTGCGCGTCGAGATGCCCGCCGCCTCCGCGATGTCCTCGACCGACGTCGCGGCGACGCCCCGCGCCTCGAACAACCGGACCGCCTCGCGGGCGATGTCCAGCCTGGTCTGCGCCCTGCGCCGCTCGCTGAGCGGCGGACGGCCACCCCTGGCCGCCCCCACCTGTGGTTCCACGGGCGCACAGCCTACTATTTGGCACGACGTGACAGAGTGGCACGACGCGCCATGAACGGGCGTGACAGGAGTGGGCACATGAGCGGCAGTGGGCTGGCGGGCGTCGGCGTGATCGTGACCGGCGCGGGGTCGGGCATCGGGCGGGCGGCGGCGCTGCTCTTCGCGGCAGAAGGCGCGAAGGTGCTGGTGGCGGACCTGGCGGCGGAGGCGGCGGAGGCCACCGGAGCCACGATCCGCGAGGCGGGCGGCGTGGCCGAGGTCGTGGTGGGCGACCTCGGCGAGCAGGCCGTGGTGGACCGGGTCGTGGCGACGGCGGTGGAGTCCTTCGGCGGGGTCGGCGTGCTGGTGAACAACGCCGGGATCATGGACCGGATGAACGCGCTCGGGGACGTGGGCGACGCCGAGTGGGAGCGCGTGATCCGGGTCAACCTGACCGCCCCGTTCCTGCTCAGCCGGGCCGTCCTGCCGCACATGCTGGCGGCGGGCAAGGGCGCGATCGTGAACACCGCGTCGGAGGCGTCGCTGCGCGGGAGCGCGGCGGGCGCGGCCTACACGGCGTCCAAGCACGGCGTCGTCGGCCTGACCAAGTCGCTGGCGGTGATGTACCGCGACCAGGGCATCCGCGCGAACGCGATCGCGCCCGGCGGCACGAGGACCGGCATCGCGGTGCAGGTGGACCCGGAGGCGTCGGGCCCCAAGGTGCTGGGGCGGTACATGGGCAACCTGGGCCGGGTGTCGGAGGCCGAGGAGCAGGCGGCGGCGATCGTGTTCCTGGCGTCGGACGCGGCGAGCAGCCTCAACGGCGTGGTCCTGCCGGTGGACAACGGCTGGTCCGCGGTCTGAGGCGTCGGGTCGGGCGGGACCGGGTCGGGTGGGACCGCCGAGCCGGTCCCATCGAGCCGGTCCCGCCGAGCCGGTCCCACCCGACCACGCCGGCGCGGCCGTCAGCAGTGCCGGGACGGGTCCCGACAGCGCCGTTCCGACGCCCGGTTCCGCTTTCACGGCCGCCGCCCGTCCACCCGCGCTGCTATCCTCGGCTCCCGCCTCTGCGGTGAGGTGGCTGCTGACCCGCACCCGAGCGCAGGAGGACACCACATCGACCCGCGCACAGCGACCACCAGGGGCACACCGACCGTGGACGGCCCGACCGGTGACGCCCGGATCGACGGCTTCGAGGCCCTCACCCGCCGCCTCCTGGGCGCCCCCACCGTCCTGGGCACCCTCGAGCAGGTCGTGGACGCCGCCGTCCGCCTGGTGAGCGGAGCCGCCCTGGCCAGCGTCACCCTGCGCGACCGCGACGGCCGCTTCTCCACCCCCGTGCGCACCCACCCCGTCGCCGTGTCCCTGGACGAGGTCCAGTACCGCACCCGCTCCGGCCCCTGCCTGGACGCCGCCGTCCCCGAGGGCCCCGGTTTCGCCGCCAGCGACGACCTGGGCGCCGAGGAGCGCTGGCCGGAGTTCTCCGAGGCCGCCCACCACGAGGGCTACGACGCGATCATCTCCACCGAGCTGCTCCCCACCCCCGGCGAGGGGCTCACCGGCGCGCTCAACATCTACTCCCACGACGCCCGCGGCCTGAGCGCCGCCGACCGGCACACCGCCCTGCTGCTCGCCACGCACGCCTCGCTCGCCCTCGCGCACGCCCGCGTCGCCGAGCTGGCCGACCTCCAGCGGGCCGACCTGGCGCGCGCCGTCGACAGCCGCGACGTCATCGGCCAGGCCAAGGGCATCCTGATGACCCGGCGCGGGATCGGCGCCGACGAGGCCTTCGCGCTGCTGCGCCGCACCTCCCAGGAGCTGAACGTCAAGCTCATCGACCTCGCCCGCACCCTCACCACCAGGCACGACGAGATCGATCGGGGCTGATCGCGCCCAGGTGGTTGCGCTCAGGGCTGAGGTGAGTACCGTCGGAGGGGTAGCGGTTCAACTAGCAGCCGCGGTCCACCCACCCGCACGACGAGCACGCGGGGCAGGGCAGACCGGCGCGCTCGAACCGCTGGCCGTCCTCGTCCCGAAGAGGAGGCCCATCGTGCTCAGCATCCGACGTAGCACCGTTCCCACGACGATCACCGCCAGCTCCAGCTCCGAGGTCACCGTCGTGACCGCGACCGGCGAGCTGGACGGGGCGGTCACCGACCGGCTGCGCCACCACCTCGCCGAGGCCGTGGCCGACACCCCGCCCGCCCTGATCATCGACTTCGGCGAGGTGAGCTTCTGCTCCGCCGCCGTGCTCGGCGTGCTGGTGGAGATCACCGCCGCCGCCGAGACCGCCGACGTGCGGTGGGCGGTGGTCAGCGACCAGCGCGCGGTCCGCAGGCCCACCACGCTCAGCGGCCTTGACCCCGTCCTGCTGCCGATGACCAGCGTCCCGGAGGCGTGCGCGTCGCTGCGCACCCCCGTCGGCGTCAGCGCGTAACCGGCACCACCCCCACAGCAGCGCCCCGATCGCACCGCCGACGAGCGAGATCCGCCCGGTGGACGCGACCGGGGCGTCCGGCGCTCCGGACCCGCCCACCCCCGGCGATCCCACCCACCACGAATACCGCGCCCACGCGGATAGGCCCCCCGAGCGGGGGTAACCGGCCGCCATGAGGATCGTGGTCACGGGCGCTTCCGGGAACGTCGGCACGGCCCTGCTCCGCCGCCTGGCCGCCGAACCCGACATCGACGTGCACGGGGTGGCGCGGCGCAGGCCCGCGTTCGGCCCGGCGGAGGGGGTGGCCTGGTCGCAGGTCGACCTCGCCGAGGAGGGCTCGGAGGACGAGCTGGCCGAGATCGCCTCCGGCGCGGACGCCGTGGTGCACCTGGCCTGGAAGATCCAGCCCGGTCACGACGAGCAGGCCCTGTTCCGCACGAACGTCGCGGGCAGCAGCCGGGTGTTCACCGCCGCGCGCGACGCGGGCGTGCCGCACCTGGTGCACATGTCGTCGGTGGGGGTCTACTCCCCCGCCGTGCAGTCGCTGCGGGTGGACGAGGAGTGGCCGACCAACGGGGTGCGCACCTCCTCGTACAGCAGGCACAAGGCGGCCGTGGAGCGGCAGCTGGACGCGCTCGACGGGATCTCGGTCGCCCGCGTTCGGCCGTCGCTGATCCTGCAGCCGGACGCGGCGGCCGAGATCCACCGGTACTTCCTGGGGCTGCTGGTGCCGCCCGCGCTGTTCCGCCTGCGCCTGCCCGTGCTGCCGCTGCCCCGGCGGTTGGCGATGCAGTTCACGCACGCCGACGACGTCGCCGAGGCGCTGCTGCTGGTGCTGCGGGAGCGGTTCACCGGGGCGCTGAACGTGGCCGCCGAGCCGGTCGTGAGGCCCAAGGAGCTGGCGGCGGCGGTCGGGGCCAGGCACGTCCCGATCTCCGCGAACGCGCTGCGCACGCTGGCCAGGGCCACCTGGAAGGCCCGGTTGCAGCCGACCGCGCCGGGGTGGGTGGACCTGGCGCTGGCGTCGCCGCTGCTGGACACCGCGCGGGCCCGCGCTCTCGGCTGGACGCCCAGGTACGACGCGCGCGACGTGCTGCGGGAGTTCGTGCGCGCGCTGGGCGAGCACCGGGGCGAGTCGACCAGCCCGCCGCTCAACACCAAGCTGAGGCGCGGCGCGCGGGACCTGTGACCTGGTCGGGCGTCCCCCGGAAGTGAGCTGCTTCGCTCGCTGGGAACGCTCCGGGGTCGACCGGGCAGGTACCGGACGTGGGGCCCGATCGGGTCCCGTTCCCCGATCGGAGTCACCCGGTGCTGCCCACCCAGTCGCGCCCCACCCTGCCCGGACACCGCCGGGCCCTTCGCCGGCCCCCACCTGCCGTGGACCGTCGTCGCGGTGTCCCCGGTGGTCTACGAGTGGTCGCGCTCGGGCTTCGCGCTGATCGGCCTGAGGGTCTACCGGGTGGGCGGCGAGACGTGGCTGGCCGGGGTGCCGCCGTGTGCGCGCTGCTCGACCCCGGCCGCAGCGGCGGGATCGCCTACGCCGGCAACACCTCGATCCGGGGCGCGCTGCACCGGCTGGGGCTGCCCGGCGGGGTGGAGGTGGCGCCGTGGCTGCTGCTCGCGGCGGGCGGGGTGGCGGTGGCGTGGCTGGCGGCGCGGCGGCGCGGGCCGGTGGCGCTGCTGGCGTCGCCGATCTCCTGGTCGCACCACTGGGTGTGGGCGGCGCCCGCGCTCGTGGTGGCCGCGCACGCGGCGTGGTCGCCCTCGGCGCGCCCGGCGGTGGACCGGTCGACCGCCCGGTGGGTCGGGGTCGGGCTGGGCGTGGTGTTCCCGGCGGGTCCGCGGTGGCGGCTGCCCACCGGCGACGACCGGGAGCCGGGGTGGGCCTGGTGGGCTCGGGGTACGTGTGGTGCGCGGTGGCGGCGCTCGGCTGGCTGGCGTTCGGCGGGCGCGCGAGGGTGGCGTGACCCGGTTCACGCTGCGGCAACGCGGAGGCGGTCCGCGGGCAGGTAGGGGTGCGCGAAGCAGGGCAACCGCCTCACCGGGAGAGGTGCGAGTGGGCCTCCTGGACGAGGGTGCGGTCGAGCGGTTCTCCGTCGAGCGGCTCCACTCCGGGACGGCCGACCGGCTGCACCGGTACCTGGCGCGGCGGGTCGGCGCGGAGATCGCCGACGACCTGGTCGCGGAGGCGTTCCTGGCGCTGTGGCGCGACCGGGCGGGGAGCCCGCACGAGCCGGACGCGACCGTGGCGTGGCTGTACGGGGTGGCGACGAACCTGGTGCGCAGGCACGTGCGGACCGAGGAGCGGCGGTTACGCGCGTGAACGCGCGAGCACGCCAGGACCGTGCCGGACGAGGACCCGCTGGGGCGGGTGGCCGACGTCGCCGACGCCGAGGCGCTGACCGGTCCGCTGCGGCGGATGCTGGCCGACCTGCCGCGCGAGCAGCGGGACGCGCCGACCCTGGTGGCGTGGGGCGAGCTGACGCCCGCGCAGGTGTCGGCGGCGCTCGGGATCGGCGAGAACACCGTGCGCACCAGGCCGCACCGGGCGCGCGCGAAGCTGCGGGCGGGGATCGGCGCGCGCCTGGACCGGGAGAGGACGGGCGATGTCTGACCGCGAGGACGTCGGGCCCGCCGACGGCGGCGGACGGCGACCGGAGGAGCTGGACCGGTTGCTGGACCGGGCGCTGGGGCTGGCGGGGCGGACGAGCCGGGGATGTCGGACGCGGCGCGCGAGCGGGGGTTGAGCGCGCTGCGGGCGGTGACGTGGGGGGCGGACGGGGGGCGGTCGGGCGGCGGCGGGGGTGGTGGTTCGGGGCTCGGCGTGACGGCGCGGGGTCTGGCGGCACGGACCCGTTCGGCGCGGACGGGTACGGCGCGGGCCTTGGCCGGGGCCGGGGCGGGCGGGCCAAGGTGCTGCTCGGCGCCGATGTGGAGGCCGCCTCCGCGTTGCAGCGGGTCGCCGAGCTGGTGGTGGAACCGCCGAAGACCGGTTACCGGTACGTGCGGAGCACCTACCAGGACCTGCACGTGCTGGAACCCGCCGGGACCGTCTACCTGAGCACCAGCGTCCAGGAGCGGTGGGTGCCCGACGACCTCACCCAGGAGTGGGTGGAACGGTTCACCAGGGACATCGAGGTGGAGTGGTTGCCGGGGCGTGAGGGTGAGGGCGCGCCGCCCGCCGAGCACGGGCGGGAGGTGCGGCGCGGGGCGCGCGGGCAGTTCCCCGAGCTGCCGGAGGACCGGTGCGCGCAGGGGTCGTGGGACAACCCGATCCCCTCGTTCACGTCCGGGCTGCCGAGCGATCCGGACGAGCTGTGCCAGCGGTTGCGGGCGAGCGCGTGGAAGGGCGCGCCCGAGGAGATCCTGGTGCTCGTCGAGCACGCGCTGGGCAGCGGGATGCTGCCCGCGTCCACGCAGGCCTCGCTGCTGCGGGCGCTGGCGCGGGTGCCGGGGCTGCGGGTCCACGAGGACAGCGTGATCACGCTGGAGGACCGGCGCGGCACGGCGTTCGGGGTCAGGGTGGACCGGGACTGGCACGAGATCCTGATCGACCCCCGCGACCGGCGCGCTGCTGGGCACCCGGCAGCTGGTGGCCGTGCAGGGCGGGCCGCTGATGGCGGGCTCGTGGCGGTCGACCAGTTCCACCACAGTGGAGTCGGTGACCCCGAACGAGGTCTCCTGATCGAGCGCGGTCCGCTTGCCCTTCCGGGTGCCCCCAGTCCGGCGTCCCCAGGTCGAGGCGTCACACCGGGAAGCGCACCCCGTGAGCCGCTCGGACAGCTCCCACAGCCCGCGCTGGGCGTCCTCGTCGCGCGCCCGCGCCGTGACCACGCCCGCGCTGTTGACCAGCAGGTCGACCCGCTCGTGCCGTCCGATCAGCTCGTCGGCGGCGTCGCGCACGGACGTGAGCGAGGCGAGGTCGAGCTTGAGCACCTCGACGCGCCCGTCGATGCGGGTGACCGCGTCCCGCGCCCGCCCGAGGTGCCGGCAGGCGAGCACGACCAGCGCCCCCTTGCGGGCGAGCGCCCGCGCCACCGCGAACCCGATGCCGTTGCTGCCCCCGGTCACCACCGCGACCCGTCCGCGCTGGTCGGGAACGTCCTGCTCCGCCCACTCGGCCATGAGCTGAATGAACCACCGCGGAGGGGGCGCCGGGACAGTGCCTGAAGGCGGTGCCCCGGAGGGGCGTTCAGCTCACCCGCCGTGACCGGACGCGCCCCTTCACTCCGGAACCGTCCCCCCGAACGAGTTCAACGCGCGTTCCACAGCCGAAAGCGCCGCGCCGGTCGGGAGCCCCAGCTCGCGCACCACCCCCGCGAACCGCCCGGCCGCCTCGTCCAGCAGGGCCGCCCGCTCAGCCGAGGCGGCGTCGTCACCCCGCTCGGCGACCACGGTCCCGTTGGCCCGAGCCGTGCGCACCCACCCGCCGAGTTCGAGCTCGCGGTACGCGCGGGCGATGGTGCCGGGCGCGAGCCCGAGGTCCCGTGCGAGCCGCCGGATGGGCGGCAACCGCGCGCCCCCGGCCAGCGCCCCCGCGTCGACGAGCCGGATCACCTGGTCGTGCACCTGCCGCCAGGGCGCGACCCCGCTCCCGGTGTCGACGACCACGCGCAGCGACGTCACCGAACCCGCTCCCCCACCCGCACCACCAACAACCACCCGAGCAACAGGCCGTGCAGCACAACCGCCCACACCGGCACGAGGTCGAACACCCCACGCCGCTCCAACGAAGCCTCCCGCCGAGTCCCGCTCACCGGCCGCTGCGCGACCACCTCCCCGAGCACCCCACCGAGCAGCACCGGCAGCAACCACGCCTGCCCGGCGTCACTCGCCGCAGGCAGCCCGAGCACCTCGGAGAGCAGGGGAATCCCGAAGATCAGCACCGGATACCAGAGCCTGCGCCGCCGCAGGTACCGCAACGCCACCCCGACCTGCCGCTCGTCAGGCTCGGCAACCCCCCACCGCCGCAGCACCGCGACGCCCTTCTTGGGCTCGGGCCACAGCAGCACCACGAGGGCGAGCGCCAGCACGTTGTCGAGCGGTACAACAACCCCTCCTCGGACGCCGACAAGACCAATGTCACACATAGGGCGGGACGAGCTACTTCACCGCTATGAGTACACAGTGGACAGTTGATCCACCAAGACGACCGAGTCGGTTCAAGAAGTCGGCAGTGGGGGCAACTCGACGTGACGAATGGCCCACGCCTACAGGCTGCCCCTCCCTGAAGGGCTCGCCAAAACCAAAAGGAACAACTTTCGAGTGCGAGCAGAATTTGTTCGCGGCTTACCCATTGGGAATTACGCAGAGTTGCCCGCCTCGGCGGTTTGCCCTACCGGCGGCCCTCAAGATTGACAAGAACCCCGCAGCGAAAAGACCCGCAAGGTACGCTTCCAGCGCTTGGAATTCCCACGCCTTGCGCGCGCTTCACGGGAAGAGTGGCTGCACCTACCGGTCAGCACCGTCGGCTGGGGCAAGTTCTTCACCGGCCTGCTGCTGGTGCTCCAAGCGCTGGTGTGGGCCGCCGCGACGTTGGCCGTGGCCGCCTACACCGGCTTGATCCGCAAACCGGCCTGAACCACCCGGTCCCCGCCCGGTCCTGTCAGCCCGGCCCCGTCAGCCCGTCACCGGCGCCAACAACAACCCCGTGATCGCGTCCACCAACCCGGTGGCCGCGTCGTCCCAGCTGCCGCGCGGCGTCACCACGCCCTCCGCCAGCGCCCGCTCCCGCTCCGCGACCACGTGCACCATCAGGTGCCGCAGCATCTGCGCCCGGTCCAGCCGCGCCTGCGCGGGCACCTCGCCGGGCAGGCTGCGCTGCAACCCCTCCAGCACCAGCCGCATCCCCGGCGTCGCCAGCGCCTCCTCGGACATGATCGCCCGAAACGCCGGGTCGGTCATCACCTGCGCGCCGAACCGGGCGTACCAGGTCGGCCCGCCGAGCGAGTCCAGGTGCGTCGTCACCGGCCTGACCAGGCAGTCCACCCACTCCCGCAGGCCCGCCCCGTCCCCAACCGCCTCCACCATGGCCAGCCGCAGCCGCTCCATGGGCTCGGTGTGCTTGACGATGATCGCCCGCACCAGGTCGGCCTTGGCGCCGAAGTGGTAGCCGACCGCCGCGTTGTTGCCCTGACCGGCGGACGCGCTGATCTGGCGGTTGGACACCGCGTACAGGCCGTGCTCGGCGAACAGGCGCTCCGCCGTGGCCAGGATCTGCTGGCGCGTCGAGTCGACCTGCGCCGCCCGCGCACCCCTTCCGACCACGGTCTTCACAGCTGCCTACGGTACATCCCCACCCCTGCCGCAGCCCCTCCGGCACGCCACCCGGCCGTCCCGAGTGGACGGCCGCGCGGCGTTCGGCGCAGCGCCGAGGACGCCGAACGGGCGACACCCCCGGCGAGCGCGCCCACGAAAACCCGCCCCCGACCCCGGACCATCCATTAAGGACGGTCTGGGAACGACCTCAGGCCCCGGAACCCACGTGCTCGACCTCGGCCGCGCGCAGCCGACGGCGTCCCTGCACCAGGTCCACCAGCCCCACGACGAGCGCCAGCAGGATCAGCCCGATGGTCACCAGCAGGCTGGTGGTGATCGCGTGGTCCCACCCGCCACCGCCCAGCGCTGCGAAGAACACCGCGCCCGCCGCCGAGATCCCGATCGCCGACCCGATCCGCTGCCCGGTCTGGAGCACGCCCGCGGCGGTGCCGCTCTGCCTCGGCGGCACGTCGTGCAGCGCCAGGGTCTGGTTCGGGGCGATGACCAGGCCGTTGCCGATGCCCGCCACGAGCATCGGCAGGGCGATCGCGAGCCCGATGCGCTCGGGCGCGCCGCGCAGCACCAGGTCGACCACGACCAGCCCGGCGGCCTCCAGCGCGAGGCCGACCACGACGACGACCCGGCCGTGCCGCCCGACGAGCCTGCCGCCGATCGCGGCGGCCGTCGCGCCGCCCACCGAGTACGTGGTCAGCGCGAGCCCGGCCTGCAGCGGCGTGTACCCGTGGCCCTGCTGCAGGAACAGGGTGAGCACGAAGAAGATCGAGGTGAACCCGGCGAAGTAGACCAGCCCGAGCGCCACGCCCGTCGAGTAGCCGCGGGTGCGCAGGAGCGCGAAGTCCACCAGCGGGTGCCCGTGGCGGCGCTTGGCCGCGCGCTCCCACGGCACGAACACCGCCACCAGCGCCACCGCGACCCCGATCAGCCACCACGGGGCGGTGGCCGGGTCGTGCTCGGACAGCACGAGCGGCAGCATCAGCGACACGACCGCGCCGCCCAGCAGCACCGCGCCGACCGCGTCCAGCGGCTTGCGGGCGCCACCGCGCGCGGCGGGCCGGTCGCGGGGCAGCAGGCGCAGGCCGAGCACCAGGGCGAGCGCGCCGAGGGGCAGGTTCACGTAGAACACCCAGCGCCACCCGCCCGCGCCGCCGCCCCACTGGAGCAGCAGGCCGCCGAGCAGCGGGCCGACCGCCGTGGACAGCCCGACCACCGCGCCGAACAGGCCGAACGCCTTGCCGCGCTCGCGACCGGGGAACAGCTGCTGGATGAACCCGGCGACCTGCGGGTTGAGCAGGCCCGCCGCGACGCCCTGGAGCAGGCGGGCGACCACCAGCCAGGTCCCGTCCGGGGCGAGTCCGGCGAGGGCGCTGGTGAGGGTGAACAGGGCGAGCGCGATCAGGAACATCCGGCGGCGGCCCAGGTCGTCGCCGAGGCGGCCGGCGGAGACCAGGACGAGGCCGAAGGCGAGCGCGTACCCGGTGACCACCCAGGACAGCTCGGCGGTGGTGGCGCCGATGTCGCGCTGGATGGAGGGCAGTGCGACGTTGACGATGGTGACGTCGAGCAGGGTCATGAACCCGGCGAGCAGGCACACCGCGAGCGCGCGCCAGCGCTGGGGATCGGGCTCCTGCCCGCCAGGGCGCTGCGGGTCGGGCTGCCGGGAGTCGGGCTGCCGGGAGTCGGGCTGCTGCGGGTCGGGCTGCGCGGGGCGGTTCCCGCCGGGGGGCGGCTGGTCCGGTCGCCGCTGGTCGGCGCGGCGTGGGGGCGTGCTCATGCGGGGGCGCTCCGGGGACTGGCGGGGATCGGGGAGGGGGCGGTGGCCGCTGCGGGCTCGACCGGCCGCCCGGTCGACCCTAGCCGCCGCGAAGACCCCGCCCACCGCCCTCGCCGCGCGTGAGGTGACGCACATTTCCCGTCCCCGACCGGGGAAACGCCGCGTTCCGCACCAAAAGGGACGCACCGGATCGCGCGCCGCCGGAATACCCGCGCGCACCCGCGAGGTTGCCACTGGGGTGGAACAGACACAGCTGCAGGCGGACCCCGCCGAGGGCGTGACCGAGGAGGAGCCGACCGGCCTGGTCGTGCTGGGCGGGACCGACGCGCAGGCGTGCGGCGTGGACGGGGTGTGCCGGTGAGCGCCGTGCGGGTCGAGGTGTGGTCGGACATCGTCTGCCCGTGGTGCTACATCGGCAAGCGGCGCTTCGAGGGCGCGCTCGCCGAGTTCGACGGCGAGGTCGAGGTCGAGTGGCGCAGCTTCCAGCTCGACCCGAACGCGCCCGTGGGCAGGTTCCTGCCGACGCCGGAGCACCTCTCGGCCAAGATGGGCGCCTCCCGCGAGCAGGTCGAGGGCATGATGGGCCAGGTCACGGCGGTCGCCGCCGAGGTCGGCCTGGAGTACGACCTGATGAACTCGGTCTCGCTGAACACGTTCGACGCGCACCGGGTGCTGCACCTGGCGAAGTCGCACGGCCTGGGCACCGTCGCGCACGAGCGGCTGATGCGGGCCAACCTGGTCGAGGCCAGGACCCTGGACACCCCGACGCTGGTCGAGCTGGCCGCCGGGATCGGGGTGCCCGCGCAGGAGACCGAGCGGGTGCTGGCCGGTGACGAGTACGCGCACGAGGTGCGGGAGGACTTCTCGCAGGCGCGCAGGTACGGCGTGTCGGGCGTGCCGTTCTTCGTGCTGAACAGCGCCTACGGCGTGTCCGGCGCGCAGCCGACCGAGGTGTTCGCGCAGGCGCTCCGGCAGGCCGCGCAGGGCTGATCCACAACCGCTCCCACCACACCGCCGCGCGGGTTCCCGACCAGGGGACCCGCGCGGTGGCGTCTCACGCGTCGAGCGCGGCGCCGAAGACCGCGTGGGCGGCCTCGTCGAACAGCACGAACCGCACCAGCTCCACGCCCGGCGCGTCGGCCTCGGCGACGGCGGCGACCGCGATCCGGGCCGCCGAGTCGAGCGGCCAGCGGAAGATGCCGGTGGAGATCGCCGGGAACGCCACGGTCCGCGCGCCCAGCTCGGCGGCGACGCGCAGCGAGTTGCGGTGGCAGTCGGCGAGCAGCTCGGAGCGGTCCTCGTCGGCGGA
Source organism: Actinosynnema mirum DSM 43827 (assembly GCF_000023245.1). Classification (GTDB taxonomy): domain Bacteria; phylum Actinomycetota; class Actinomycetes; order Mycobacteriales; family Pseudonocardiaceae; genus Actinosynnema; species Actinosynnema mirum. The sequence goes on along the minus strand of NC_013093.1, from coordinate 2,928,150 downwards.
GAACACCGGTCCGACGGTGTGCACGACCCAGCGCGCGGGCATCCGCCCGGCCGTGGTGGCGACCGCCTGCCCGGTGGGCAGCCCGCCCCCGAGGTGACCGGCGCGCAGCTCGCGGCACGCGGCGAGGATCTCCGGGCCGCCCGCGCGGTGGATGGCGCCGTCGACGCCGCCACCGCCGAGCAGGGAGGAGTTGGCCGCGTTCACGACGACGTCGGTGTCCTGCTGGGTGAGGTCGCCGACCACGCACTCGATCCTGGGCATCCCCCGATCCTGCCACGCGCGCGGACGGGTCCCCGGTCCGCCGAACGCGTGGCGCGGGTCCCCCGACCGGTTCCCGCGCGGGCTCACCGGCGCAGGTCGACCAGGTCCGGTCGCAGCGCGAGCACCAGGTACTCGTGGGCGTGCGCGAACCACGCCTCCACCATCACCCGCTCCGGTCCCGGCCGCCGGGGCAGCCTGCGGGCCAGCGGGAGGGCGATCAGCCAGTCGTCCACCTCGGCGCGGGTGAGCACGAACGGGGTGGGCGTGGCGCAGCGCTCCAGCGCCCTGCGGACCGGCGCGGCGTCGCGCAGCTCGGCGGCGTGGCGGGCGCGGAAGTCCTCCGACTCGGCGCGGGACGGGCAGGCGTCGGGGTACAGCGCGGCGAGGACGTCGCGCGGCGGCCTGCGGCGCAGCAGCGAGCGGCGCGGCTCCGGGTAGACGTCGTCCTCCAGGAAGCGCGAGAGCAGCCCGAGGTGGTGGGCCAGGGTGCGCGCGACGTTGTCGGACATGCGCACCAGCACCCCGTCGCCCACCGGTGAGGCGTCGAAGTGGTCGAGCTCGTGGTTCACCCGGCGGGCCGGAGGGCGGCGTGCAGCCCGTGCCGCTGCAACCGCACCACGAGCTCCTCGGCGGGGTCCCGGTCGGCGAACTCGGCGACCGGGACGCTGCCCTCGGTGTGCAGGCGCCACGCGGCGCCCTCGGCGTCGAGGCCGCAGTGGGCGGCGAGCGCGTAGCCGGCGGTGGTGAGGGTGTTGACGTCGTCGTCCAGCACGACCACCCGCCACCCGTCCGAGCGCACGGGGCCCACGGGGTCAGCGCTGCCGTATGACGGTGGCGAAGTCGGTGGTGCCCGCGCCGATGCGGTGCTCGCCGACGTGGATGACGACCCGGTCGCCCGCCAGCTCCGCGGCGATCCGGACCAGCACGACCCGACCCCTGCCCGCGAGGTCGTCGGCCAGCTCGCCGGTGGCGCGCACGAGCGCGCCGGGGTCGATCCCGGCCGCGGCGAGCCAGCGGTCGAGCGCGGCGCGGGCGCACGGCAGCAGGTTCGGCTCGGAGGGGACGGTGAGGTTGAGCGGAATGGGCGCCGCACCGCCACGCGGCGCGGGCACGGCGATGTCGACGGGTTGTGCGCTCATCTGCCCTCCCCGATCTCGACGACAGCCCTCCTGGAATACCAGGGGGTACCCAGGATGGCAGGCGGGGTCACCTGTTCGCGCGTCCGAACAGCCGCACTACCCCGGCAGAGTGTCCACCCGGACGGGGCATGGCGTGCCACCGGGGTGGTGGTATCGATCAAGTAGGGGGCGGGCGCCGGCGGGGTGGCGCTGGGGAACCGGGTGCGGAACGGGGCTTCGGGCGGCTGTTCACCGGTGCGGCGGGCGCCTGGCCGGTCAGTCGCGCGGCAGGGCGCGCACGCCCTCCAGGAGGAGGCTCACCCCTCCGGGGTGGCGGGGGTCGTGGGCGATGCCCCCGCTGAGCACGTCGGCGGAGGCGACCACGCGCGGGAACCGCTCCGCGGGCAGGGCGAGCGCGCGGGCCAGGCGCCGCCCGGCCGTGGCGGGACCGGCGCCGCAACCGGCGGCCACGGCGACCGCAGACCCGAGCAGCAGCAGCGCGAGCTCGGCGGCCCTGCGCCCGGTGAACCCGGCCCGCTCCAGCAGCGCGAGCACCCGCTCGGCCAGTCCCGCGCCCGCGTGACCGGACAGCACCCTGGTCTGGACCAGCGGCGCGAGCGCGGGGGTCAGGTGCAGCGCCCCGACGAGGTCCTCCAGCAGGGCGCGCAGGTCCTCGGCCCAGTCGGGGCCGTCCTGGCGCAGCGGGACGGCGGCTGCCGCGTGCTCGGCGAGGGCGTCGAGCAGGGCGTCCTTGTTGGTGAAGTGCCAGTAGAGGGCCATCGGGGTGACGCCGAGCTCGACGGCGAGGCGGCGGATGGTGACCGCGCCGAGGCCCTCGGCCCCGCTGATCGCGGTGGCCCGGCGCACGACGGCGGCGCGGGTGAGCCGGGGTGCCGTGCTTCGCGTCGCCACGGGTCGACCGTACTCACGGAAAGGGGCCAGGGGACGGGACTTCGGGGTCGGGACTGCGTGAAAAGCGTTGCGCCGCAGTGCCGTGCGCGGCGGCGGGGTGGAGTTCTTCACCGATGACGGGGAGAAATCCGGCCGGGAGGGGCCTCCCGGCCGGAGACGGGTCAGGTCATCGCGACGGCCATGACCGCCATGCCCAGGCTCATCGCGCTCTCCACGGCCGGTGCCGCCGCTCGCCGCCGGGTGCCGGGCGCGCGGCCCGCGTCGAGCGCTCGGGCCAGCCAGGCGGTGCCGGCGATCGCGAACAGCACGGCGAGGGCCAGGCCCACGGCGGTCACGTGCGCGGGGACGCCCGCGCCCGCGTCGACGGTGGTCGTGGCGCCGCCGTGGTGGTCGTGCGCGCCGCCACCGCCGCCGGAGGACGGCTCGCGCATGGCCAGCGGCATGACCACGACCATCCACGCCATGCCCGCCATCATCACCGCGTGGTGGGCCAGCTCGACCCGGCCGTGCCCGGCGCAGGCCCGGCCGCCGATCGCGGCCAGCGCGGCGAACCAGGCGGCGGCGACGGCGAACAGGGCGGTCTGCGGCACGGGCGCGAACGCCATCGTGGCGGGCCAGGCCATGAGGACCATGCCCGCGCACATCAGGGCGTGCAGCACGGAGCCGACCCGGTCCACGAGCCCGCCGTCGCGCCACAGGCGCACCAGGTGGAAGCCGCAGGCGAGCGCGTAGGCGGCGGTGAGCGCGACGCGCAGCACGATCTCGTCGATCACGCGGGGACCCCCTGCTCCTCGGTGGTGGCCGTGCCCTCGTCCTGGCCCCCATCGTCGGCCGCCGTGACCGGTCCGGCTTCCGCGTGCGTGCCCTCTTGGCCGTTGCCCCGCCGCGCGCCGAGCGCGACGTCGAGCGCCAGGAAGCCCAGGAGCGGGACGCCGAGCAGCGGCAGGTAGTAGCCGACGACCGCGGCGGCGACGACCAGCGGGGCGAGCACCCGTCCCGGCGTCCTGCGCCACCCGCCGCGCGCGGGCGCCCGGCCGAACCGGGCGCCGCCCCTGGTGGGCCTGCGCTGCCACCACATGCGGTAGCCCCAGCACACCAGGGCGATGAGGGCGAGGGCGAGCGCGGTGAGGACGAGCTGGTTGGGCAGGCCGAACAGCAGGCCCATGTGGGCGTCGATGCCCCAGCGGGTGAGCTTGGCGGCGAGGGGGTAGTCGGCGAAGCGCAGCACGTCCAGGACCTCGCCGGTGACCGGGTGGATCGCGGCCGAGTCCTGCTTCTCGGGCCAGCTGCGCTGGACCTGCTGCACGACGTACGCCTTGCCCTCGGCGGGCGGGCGGACCTCGACGGGGTCGGTGAGGCCGACGGCGAGCGCGGCGTCGCGGGCGGCCTGGAGGCCGATGTCCCGGCCTCCGCCGGTCGTGGTGATCGCCGAGGTGACCGCCGGGGTGGTCCAGTCCAGCGCGGTGCGGACCTCGCCGATGGTGGCGCCCGCGTGGGCGGACCAGGTGAGTCCGGTGGCGGACAGGAACAGCAGGCCCGCGGCGGCCCACAGGCCGAGCGCGCCGTGCCAGGACAGGGTTCTGCGGCGACCGGCGGGCGCGGGTTGCGGCAGGACCAGCTCGCGCTTGCGCTTGCGGCGCCTGCCGATCCACAGCGCCAGGCCGGCGAGCACGACGACCCACAGCCAGCTGGCGGCCAGTTCGCTGTAGAGCCTGCCGAACTCGCCGAGGTGCAGGTCGCGGTGCAGGGTGTCGATCCAGCCGCGCAGCGGGAGGGCCTGACCGGAGCCGTAGGTCTCGTGCTGCCCGCGCACCTCGCCGGTGTGCGGGTCGACGAACACGGTCTGGTAGTAGCTCTCCCGCTGCTCCGGGAGCTTGAAGATCACCTGGGTGCTGTCGGTCGGGGTCGGGCCGGGTCGGACGCCGGTGAGCCTGCCGTCCGGGACGAGCGCGGCGGCGATGCCCGCCTGCTCGTCGAGCGAGAGGGAGGTGTCACCGGCCGGGACGCGCAGCTCGTGGTCGTAGACGGCGCGTTCCAGCTGCGGCGTGAAGACGTAGGCGATCCCGGTGACGGCGGCGACGACCAGGAACGGTCCTATGAGGACACCGGCGTAGAAGTGCAGGCGCAGCAGGAGCGCGCGGAGCGCGGGCCAGGCGGGTTCGTCGGGACCTCGGCGCGTGCTGGTCCCGTCAGGTGAGGCGCGGGGCGTTCCCCGTTCGGCGATGGTCATCGTGCTCCCTTCGGTCGCCGCTCAACCGCAGTGGTCGGACGGGTGGGGCTTCCGGTTCCGGGGAGTGGGTTGTTCGTCGCGCCCGAGTCGGCTCCGGGGACGCCTTTCGACTGGGTTTCGCAATGTTTCGGACGGCCCGCACGTGCCGTTTTCCGAAGTCCAGAGGTGCTTTGAGCCTTGTCAGAGCAAGTTCGGTCAGTATATGTTTCGGTTAAGACTCCTAAAACTTTCAGCCACTCCTCCCCCACGAAGGTGCTGAACCATGAAGCTGACATCGAGGTCAGTTCCGAGGACCGCCCTGGGCGCCGCCCTGCTGTCGGTCACGACGCTGGGCGCCGCGCTGCTGGTGAACGCGCCCGTCGCGCAGGCGGCGACCACGCTGGGCGCGTCGGCGGCCGAGAGCGGCCGGTACTTCGGGGCCGCCGTGGCCGCGCACAAGCTCAGCGACTCGGTCTACACGGGCATCCTCAACTCGGAGTTCACCTCGGTCACGCCCGAGAACGAGATGAAGCTCGACGCGACCGAGCCGACGCAGGGGCAGTTCACGTACACCAGCGCGGACCGGATCGTGGCGCACGCGGCGGCGCGCGGCATGAAGGTGCGCGGGCACACCCTGGCGTGGCACTCGCAGCAGCCGGGGTGGATGCAGTCGATGGAGGGCGCGCCGCTGCGGTCGGCGATGCTGAACCACGTCACGCAGGTCGCCACGCACTACCGGGGCAAGATCGACTCGTGGGACGTGGTGAACGAGGCGTTCGCCGACGGCGATGGCGGCGGCAGGCGCGACTCGAACCTGCAGCGGACCGGCAACGACTGGATCGAGGCCGCGTTCCGCGCCGCCCGCGCGGCGGACCCTGGCGCCAAGCTCTGCTACAACGACTACAACACCGATGACTGGACGCACGCCAAGACGCAGGCGGTGTACCGCCTGGTGCAGGACTTCAAGACCCGCGGCGTGCCGATCGACTGCGTGGGCTTCCAGTCCCACTTCAACCCGGCGAGCCCGGTCCCGTCGAACTACCAGACGACGCTGGAGAACTTCGCCGCGCTGGGCGTGGACGTGCAGATCACCGAGCTGGACATCGAGGGCTCGGGTTCGGCGCAGGCGAGCAACTACGACCGCGTGACGCGGGCGTGCCTGGCGGTGGCCCGGTGCAACGGGATCACGGTGTGGGGCATCAGGGACACGGACTCCTGGCGAGCCTCGGGCACCCCGCTGCTGTTCGACGGCAGCGGCAACAAGAAGGCCGCGTACACGTCGGTCCTGGCCGCCCTGAACGGCGGCACCACGCCGCCGACGTCGACCACGACGACGACCACCACGCCCGGCGGTCCGGCGGGGTGCACGGCGACGGTGTCGCTGAACTCGTGGAACGGGGGGTTCGTGGCGACGGTGAAGGTGACCGCCGGGTCGGCGGCGATCAACTCGTGGAACGTCACGACGAACCTGCCGTCGGGGGTGTCGGTGACCGGGTCGTGGAACGCGGAGCGGACCGGGACCAGCGGCGCGGTGCAGTGGCGGAACGCCGCGTACAACGGGAAGGTGGCGGCGGGGCAGTCGACGGAGTTCGGGTTCCAGGGGACCGGGAGCGCGGGGACGCTGACGCCTGGTTGCACGGCGGGCTGAGCTGGCTCTTGACGTTCTCCACGGGGTCCGGCGCACTGGCGCGCCGGGCCCCGTTCACGTTCTCGGGCTCCCGTTGTCAGGCGGGGATCTTCCAGACCCAGCCGCGATTCTCACCGAAGTCGTGAGCGGACGCGATGGACGTGGTCGACGCGGGGAGCTCGACCTCGACCTTGCCGGTGTACTTGGAGTTGTTGAAGATGTCGTTGGAGATCCGGCCGTCGTAGCCCGCGCAGCTGCCGGGCAGCGCGTCGTGCACGAACCCGTCGTCACCGATTCCCTTGAGGGAGTACGGGTTGAACAGCAGAGGCGCGACGCTCTTCCCGTTCTCGCTCATCTCGCCGGTGGTGAGCGAGACGTGCAGCAGGAACGTCTTCCTCCCGTCGGACGCGGGCGTTCCGAACTCATCGCACTCCGGCGAGACCTCGATCTCGTCGACCGTGAACTTGACCTTGCACGATTCGAGGTCGCTCGCGCAGTCGATGCCTGCCGCCTGGCCGACCTCCTTGGGCAGGAACCCCTGTGCCGTGAGAGCGGCGCGCGGTGACGACGAGGTGGTCGCCTGCGCCGGAGAGGTGCCGCTCGGCGAGGGCACGGGCGCAGGCGATCCGCCACCCGAGGCGCCGCTGGAACAGGCGGACAGGGCCAGCGGGAACAGCAGGGCGGCCACAGCCGTCGTGGTGCGCGGGCGAGGACGGGAGGCGATCATGGGAGTACTCCTGGGCGAGCAGGACGTCGGATTTTGCGCTTACGCGAAACCCATCGGTGAACCCGCTTGCCCATTACACACAGAGACCGCAGTTAGCTAGAAAGAGCTACAAATACTCCAAAGAGTGACCTTCTGTCAGGTCACATGATGGGCACCTTCACGCCCATCAGGCAGGAAACTCAGCGTCGTACGCCATGTACGTCAACGCTGGAGGAGCGAGCGCGACACACCAACTGAGCTCCGGCTGCGCCCGCCTTACTCACTCGCCCCTCCAAGCCGAACGCGAGGCCACTCTCGTAAGCCAGGTGGTTGAAGTCGTGACGCGCCACCTCGACGACCACCTGACTACGCCTCCAACGCGAGCTTGCGCTTCAACCACTCCGGAATCTTCCCCTCCGCACGGGGAAAGTGCTCAAGGTCCAACGCGTACGCGCTCCCCCTGAGCCGCGGGATGAAACCCGGCTCGCTGTCGTAGTCGTACTCGACCCGGTACCGCCCCGGCGGTTCAACCGTCACGGTAGCGGTGAACCACGTCCCCACACCCTCCACGTACATCCCACCGCGCAACCGCTTGAGCAGCCGCATGGCCTGCACAGGCGGTACCATCTTGCGCCGCTCACCGCTCTCATCCGCTCACAGGAACGTAGCGGTATCAACACCAACCGTGGACCGGAAGGACAACTGGAGCCACCGCCCCCCTCAGGCGCAGCGGACACCAGCTCCCCCACCGACCTCGTGAACGATCTCCTGCTGCTCCCCCGGCCCCAGAACTTCGCTCACAACCACCGCTCCCCGCTCTCCGAAACTCCCGGAACAACATCTCACTCGGACCAGTCGGAAACGTGCTTCTCTTTACGCGGGAACAACTCCAGTTCACGGAGGCACACCTCAACAGGCGGCGGCGTGACGAAGTCCGGCATGGTGTCACGCCAGCAAGCCAATGGTCTCCATGCGCAACAACCCACATAACGCCGTGTGCTAGCCAACAGCCCCGTATACGACCTGGACGTGGTTCCACCCGGCGGGCAACTCGAACGCCAACCGCTCGGTGATCGCGGCCAGCACCCGTTCCTGCTCCCCGACGCCTAACGTCTCACCCCGCCCATCACCGGACGTCAAGCCCTCGAACGCACCCGGAACCAGTCCGGCACGTACTCCGGATCACGCGGAAAGCGCCTCAACTCCAGAGCGATCTCGCCAGGAGGCGGAACCGCGGAGAAAGCAGGCTCCTGCTCCCACTCGTAGCTCACCGAGTACCTACCCGGCCGTTCGAGCCTGTAGAGGAGGCTGAACCAGGTCCCCTGCCCCTCGCAGTACATCCCACTGCGCAGGTCCTGAAAGCGGTACCAGACCTCGTTCGCCGTGTCCCACCTCCTACCGCAACCACCCGCGACGCGAAGCCCGACCGCCAGGCTCATGTGGTTGCCGACCTGGTGGTGCTGAAGTTCGAGGTAATCCCAGTCCTGCGGCAAGGCGTCCAGAACCATCCCGGTCACCTCGTCCAGGATCTCCTTCTGCTGCAAGGGGTTGAGCTTCTGCCGCTTCGCCATGCCCGGCGGTCCTCTCCGTTCAGCGCTGCCGAGGGCGCGCTACGCGCTCGGCGGGGCGCTCTGCGCCTGGTGCTCGGCCTCAGCGACCTCCGCGAGCCGCAACTGCTCCCGGAGCCAAGCCGGGACGTGCTCGTCATCGCGCGGAAATGCCTCCAGATCCCTGGCGTACGCGACCGGGTGCAGCGGAGGCTTCCAGCCGGGCTCCTCGTCGAAGTTGAACCCGATCTGGTGCTCACCATCCGGGAACACCGTCAACCTCGCCGACAACCACGTCCCCCGCCCCGGCTCGTACATCAGCCGCCGCGCCCGCACGAGATCGTTGCCGACCACCTTCGGCAACCGCATCGACAGAGGCTCGCCCCCACCGTCGGAACTGACCCGCACCCCGAACAGGTGGATCATCGTGCAGAGGTGGGCATCCACGTCGACCCTCGTCCACCCACGGGGCGCCTCGGCCGCGAGCGCCGTGACAGCCCGCTCCAGGTGCATCGACCAACTCCTATCGGCAGAGCAGCGGCCGAGAGCTTCCCACCAGGAAACTCTGAGCCACTGCCATAAGCGCAGAAATCGTTTGCGCAGATCAGGAGTTCGAACGAGCGCGAAGCCAGTCAGGAGCCCTCTCCGCACCGGGAAGCCCCAGTTCCACGAGGTAAGACTCGGCCGAAGGCTCAGTGCCCCAAACCGGCTCGTCGGTGCGGTTCGTGGACACCTTTTCCCGACCGTCGCTGAAGAGCTCGGCCTTCGCTGAGAACCATGGACCGTGCTCGGTGCGTCGGGTCATGGTGCGCAACTCGTGGAACCGATCGGCCACCGCCTGTGGCGGGGTCCACCGACTCATCACGCCCACCGTGTTCTGCACGAGCGTGGCCACCTCGGTGTGGTCACCGATCTCGCGGAACTGCACCTGCGCGTACGACCACCCCGCAGGGAGCACTTGGCGCAACTGGTTGGCGACCCGCTTGACCTGGTTCGCCTGCTCCTCGTAGTCCACCCGGTCAGGCAGGGCAGGCGGCTCGATGCCCATCGCCTCCAAGGCCCAGCGCGGGGTGTTCTCCGGAGTGCGCGGCCACCGAAGCAGGTCGTCGGCCAGCACTGACGGATCGATCGGCGGATCCCAGACGGGATCGACTTCGAAGTTGAGGTCCACGCGGTAGTGGTCCGGCGGGGTCATGGTGAAGCGGATCGAGAACCAGGTCCCCGCTCCGGGCTCGTGCAGCAAGTGACGAAGGTCGACGAACGGAGCGCGTACCTCCTCGGGCATCTCCACGGGCACGAAAGACCCGTCACCGAGCACGGTGGCGAAGGTGAAGTCCTCGACGTCAGCCGCGAACGACACCTTCAGATCCATGACGGCCCACCCCGGCGGCGCGACCGTGAGCAGCTTGCCACCGACCCAGTCGAGCGCACGTCCGGCTTGATCCTGGCGCTCTTCCTTGCTCACCATCGGTTCGCCGACGCCATCAAGGTGTTCCGCCTGTCGTTGAGGCTGCGCTGGGGGTTCCGGTTGAGACATTCTGGAAACTCCTGTAGTGGACAACAGGTTGGTTGGTCGCCTTGTCCAGACGCTGCTCGACAACGTAGTGCCGGTCCGGCGTCCGCCCCTCACTGGCCTCACTCGCCCAGACGCGGACGCGTTCGATCCTCTCGCCGCTGTCGTGCGCCGCCTTGCGGTCGATCTCCATCTGCCGCCAGCTGTCCTTGTACGTGCTCAGGGGATCTGTGGTCGGCCTGAGTAGGTTGTTCTGGCGGTAAGCCTGCGTGTGCAGGCCGACGGCCTCGTTGACCGAACTGGACACGTGATCCTGCGTGTGCCCACCACGCCACTGGCCACCGTGATCCACATTCCCGTAGTGACCCACCCTCCTCTGCACGACATCATCACGACTCACCTTGTGTGGATCACCGTAATGAGGCTCGAAGGACACTGCAGCGTTGCCGATAGCGTCGGAGTGGAAAACTCGATCGCCAACTTGGTAGCGGGTCTCCGCCAGCGGAAGCCCAGCGCTTTCCCTGAGGACCGGCTGATTGTTCGCGTCCAGGATCGGGTCACCATTGGAGTCGAGCGCAGGCACGTAGCGCCGCATGGTGTCCCTGTTGCCCAGCTCAGGGTTCTGGTCCGTCCAGGTTTCGATGTGCGTGAACTGCGACCTGCCGTCAGGCGTGACCTCCGGCGAGGTGTGGAAAACGCCGTGCAGCCTCGCGCCTTCAGGTGTGGTCCGGTGAACCTCGTACCGGTGATCGGGCTCCAGATCGGCGCGATTGCTGAAGGAGGACGAGGTGGCGTCCCACCCGTCGACCCGCCTGTAGTTGGACCCACCCGGCAGGTACTTGGGATCGTCAGGAAGACCGAAGTTGTCCAGGTCGAAGCGCGGTCTGCCGGTGTCGTCCGTGCGGAAGGTGAACGGCTCCCCATCCGTGTGGACCCGGTACTCGACATCGGGCAGCGTGTGACTGGCATCCGGGTTCGAGATCGGACCGCCGGGGTGGCCCGTGCGCGTGTTGTCGGTGTGGGCATCGACGTGGGTGACGCGAGGCGGGGTGGAGTCATCGGTGTAAACCGTCGTCCTGCGCCCATCGCTGTCGGTGATCTCGTACCTGGTCCGAGGCTCGAGGTCCGGGGTGTGCGCTGGCGGGTGGTAGAACGGCTGTCCCGAGGGGACGGTTCTCGAATCGGTCCTGGTGTGCTGCGGTTCCTGCCAGTCGATGTCCTGATGGGTGGGCACGGCTCGATCACCGGGCAGTGCAGCGCGGTCCCGCGCGTTGTCGGGGCCCGCGTGGTCGGCGCGATCGGTGTCACGGGTGCCTGGGACGTACCCGTCGTCGCCAGCGCGGGTGGTGGTGCCGTCCGGGCGGTGGGTGTTCCACTCGCCGTTCGGGGGGATCCTGGGGCGGCGGGTGCCGTCTGGGCCTACCTCGGCGTCGCTGGTGTAGACGCGGCCGGCGTTGTCGGTCCAGGCGGGTTTGGTGGGGGCCAGGACGTCTGCGTTGGTGTGGCGGGAGAGGCGGTCGGCGAAGGTGTTGGAGCCTGCGTCGCAGCCGATCAGGCGGATCGGGGTGCGGCCGTCCCAGCCGGTGCGGCGCAGGAGGTCGCCGTACTGCTCCGGGGTGTAGGTGTGGTTGCCGATTCTTGCTCGGCCGTCGGGGGTGATGTGGACGTCGGCGGTGAAGTAGCGCGGGTCCGGGAGGACTCGGTGGGGGAGGTCGCCCATGTTCGGGTCGCCCCGGTGGTGGGAGACGCCTGACGGGGTGGTTTCGCCGTGGTGGGCGTGGGCCTGGTCGATGGTCGGGGTGTCGTGGTGGGGGTGGACGCCGTAGTCGGGCGCGTCGGGGCGGTTCGAGTCCGGGTGGTGCGCGTCGGGGCGGTTCTGGGCGGGGTGGGGTGCGTCCGGGCGGCCTGCGTCCGGGCGTGAGGGGTCCGGGCGGCCTGCGTCCGGGGTGCGGTGCGGGGCGTCCTGGCGGGGCGGGGTCCACGGGTCTGCCGCGCGGGGGCGGGCGCCGTCCGGAGGTGGGGCGGTGGGGCGGGTTCCGCTCGGGGTGGTGCTGTGGTTCGGGGTGTTCGCGCTTGGGGTGGTGCCGTGGTTCGGGGAGTGCGGGGTGCCCGGTGTGCCGTGGGGCGGGGCTGCGGGAGTGTGCGGGGGCGGGGTTGCGGTGCTCGTCCCGGTGTGGCCTGGGGTGTGGTTCGAGGGGCGGGTGGGGTCCGGGGTGCGGGTGGTCGGGGCGCCTGAGTTCAGGTCGCCGCGGTGGCCCGGTGTGCCCGTCCAGCCCTGGCCGCCCTGGCGTGGGGCGCCCGACGCGGTGGTGTTCGGGGTGCCCGCCGACGACGAGGGGGTGCCGCCCGCGTGGGTGGGTTGGGTCGGGATCTGCGGCTGGGAGGGCTGGGTGTGCTGCGGGGCCGCGGGGTGGGTCGGGCGGGGCGGGGCGTCCGGGGTCGAGGAGGACGCTGTGGTCTGACCGCGTGGCGCGGGGGACGGGGTGTCGGTGCGCGGGGTGGGTCCGCCGCCGGTGGGGGTGTTCGGGTGGGCAGGCGCGCCGGACGGGGGGTTGCCCGCGGGCAGGTCGGGGTCGCGGCCTGCGCGTGGGGCGCCGGGCATCGGGTCGCCCACGTCGCGGCGGGGTGACGACGTCGGGGTGTCCACCGGGGCGTGCGAGGAGGTCGTGGTGTCCGCGGCGGGGCGGCTCGACGGGGTGGGTCCGCCGTCGGGCTGGGTGGCGCGGCTCGGGGCGCCCGGTTCCGGAGTCGTGCCGCGGGGTGAGGCGCCCGGCGCGTCGGCGGTGGACGTGTCGGTGCGCGGGGCGGTGGCGCCGGGGGTGTCCGCGGCGGGGGTGTTCGTGGTCGGGCGGCTGGAGCCCGGCGTGTCCGCGCCAGGACCGCCAGGGGTAGCGGGGGAATCAGGAGAACCAGGGGCGTCAGAACCGTCGGGGCCGTCGCCCCTGCCACCGGGAGCGCTCCCGCCCGGCAGGTCCGCCCCTCCCCCGCCACCACGCCGCACGAAACCGCCGGGGATCACGCTGCTCGGGTGCAGCACGTCCAGGCCGGTCACCTTGCCGGCGATCTTGCCGACCACCTTGGCGATCTTCTCGAACACCTCCACCAGCCTCGCGATCATCGGCGAGACCTTCTTGATGGTGTTCAGCAGCTTCTGCACGATCTCCGCGATCCGCGCGCCCCACTTCGAGATCGCCGTGATCGCCTGCGCCACGATCACCGGCGTCCCGAAGCCGAGGGAGAACACCGCCTCCAGCACCCAGGCGATCAGCTTGCCCACCAGGTCGGCGATCAGGTCGCGCACGAACTCGCGCACGAACGCCACCACCATGCCCATCAGGCCGACCACGGTGCCGACCGCGCCCGCCGCCGACGCCGCGCCCGACAGCGCGTCGCCGTGCTCGGCCGCGCTCCGGCGGTAGGCCTCGGCGGCCGGGCCGGTCCAGCCCTCGGTGCCCGTGCGCACCGCCGACGCGTAGTCCTCCGCGACCGCCTTCAGCTCCTGCGCGACGTTGTTCCACGTCTGCGAGTAGGAGTCGATCACCGGCGGGTTGCCCGCGAGCCAGTCCAGCATCTGCTTGAGCGGCTGCATGTGCTCCATCAGGAACGACGCCGCCGACGACAGCAGCGTCCCGAACGGGTCCACCGCGAGCGAGGCCGCGTCCGCGACCAGGCCCACCGTGCCCAGGCCCGCCTCGATCCAGTTGCCCTCGGCGAAGCCCTTGTAGGTGTCCATCGCCGACTCGGCCAACGAGATGCCCGTGGCCCACCCGTTGTCGCCGGTCCCCGCGTTGAACAGCCCGTCCGGCTCGGCCGGAGCCTGCGCCACCAGTGGATTCTCGCCAGCCACAGCCAACCGCCCCCTCGGTCGCCGTCGGGCCGCGTCGGTCACCACTCCGACGTGCGTCACCCGAACGTGCGGCACGATTTTGACCCAAAAGGGGGCAGAGCAACCGCGTTTCGTCAAAAGACGCCGGAAATTCACGATCAGCGGGAACAGTGATCACCTCACAGTGGAGTGTGCGCCACGTCACACCAGAGCAACGCAGCACTCACCCCGCCCGGACACTCAAGCCGGGTGTGACGACCGGAACCAGGGGACGGACCTCAGAGGTGGTGGACGGCGCGGAACCCGGCGCGGGACCACCCGACAGCGCGCGAGCGGAACCGGAGAGCGACGCCGAGCTGTGGCGGCGCGCCGCGCACGGCCCGGCCGGACCCGCGCGCGCCGCGTTCACGGCGCTGTTCGAGCGGCACGCCGAGGCCGTGTGGAACCACGCGCACCGGCTCACCGCCTCGTGGACGGCGGCCGACGACCTGCTCTCGCAGGTCTTCCTCGCCGCCTGGCGCTCGCGCGCCAAGGTGGTGCTGACCCGCGACTCCGCGCTGCCCTGGCTGTACACCGTGACCGCGAACCTGGTGCGCACCGAGCACCGCTCCGGCTCGCGGCTGCGCCAGGTGCTGCGCCTGGTGGGACCGCCCGCGCCGCAGCACGACCACGCCGAGCGGGTCGCCGACGCGGACGCCGCCGAGGACCGGCTGCGCCGGGTGGTGGCCGCGGTCGACCGGCTGCCCCGCTCCGAGCGCGAGATCGCCCGGCTGTGCCTGCTCGGCGGGGTGGGCACGGCCGACGCCGCGCAGCTGCTGCGCATCACCGAGGCGAGCGTGCGCTCCCGCGTCGCCCGCGCCCGCGCCCGTCTGCGCGACCTGACCGAGGAGGACGACCGTGGCTGAGCACGGGACCGAGCACGACGCCGAGTTCGCCCCGCCGGGGCGGCGGCTGCCCGAGGCGACGCGCGACGCGGCGCTGCTGCGGTTGCGCGAGGGCATGGCGGAATCGCCGCGCCGGGTTCCTGCGGCTGCGGCCGTGGTGGGTGCGCTCGCGCTGGTCGGCGCGGGACTCGCGGGGGCCCTGGTCGGTGAGCTGCGCACCGACCTCGGGACGGCCGGCTCCAGCGAGCCGCCGTCCCCGGTCCAGGAGTTGCTGATGCCGGACAGCAACCAGCGTTACCGGGTGGAGACGGGGCCGTCGAGCGAAGAGCCCGTTTGTCGCCCGGAAGGGGACGGGATTCCCCCGGTCGAGGGGTGGACGCGGCTGGTCACCGGGCAGCACCTCGGGGTCGTCGTGACCGTCTACGACACGCCCGCCGGGGTGCTGTTCTGCGAGCGCACGCCGAAGTCGACGAGCTGGACCGGGCCGGTCGCCGATCCGGGCTCGCTGGCGGTCGCGTTCACCACCGCCAACGGCACGATCGCCGGGTTCACCGGGGCCGACGAGCGGCCGTTCGGGCTGTTCGACGGGCAGGGGTCGGCCTACCCGGCGCGGGCGGGGCGGATCTTCCTGGCGCCCGCCGAGTTCCGGCCGGGGAGCGGGCTGGTGGCCCAGTACGAGGTGCGCGACTCGGCGGAGGTCCAGGTCGAGGAGCCGCTGACGCCTCCGGCGGTGGCGGAGCGGCGGTTGCTGGCGGACGCGGGCGCGGGCACGCCGTGGACCTGCCGGAACGGGCGGGCGCCGCTGGTGGACCCGGAGTTCTGGACGGCCGGGCCGGACGTGCCGGTGCGCGTGGGCGAGTCGGTGCAGATCGCCCGGATGGGCGAGCTGCTCGCGGTGTGCTCACCGGACGACGCGCCTTCCGCGCACGAGCCGCTGCTGGAGGAGGGGAACCTCAGTCCGGGGCGGGTGCGCGGGGGCGGGGTGATCGGGGTGACGGTGTTCCACAGCTTCACCTCCGAGCTGAACCCGGAGTCCGGGCTGGTGCAGACCGAGTCCACGTCGCGGGCGCTGGTGGGGCTCGTGCTGGACGGGCGGGTGACGAGCGTGGAGCTGGTGACGCCGGGCGCGCCGCCGGTTGCGGCGGTGGTGTCGGGCGGGTCGTTCGTGCTGGTGAGCGAGCTGCTGGCGGTGGACGACCGGGGTGCGGCGAGCGCGGAGCTGGTGACGCGCGACGCGAGCGGGCGGGAGGTCGGGCGCGTGGTGGCGCCGGTGTAGCGGGCCATCCGGGTCGCGCGCCGCTCAGCGGGCGGCGCGCGACCGGCTCACTCCGGGGGCGGGACAGCGACCAGGCGGACGCCGTGGGACAGGCGCGGGCCCATGCGCTTCTCGGCGGCTCAGGCGGGTGGCGGCGCCGTGCTCTCGCGGTGCACCAGCCAGGTCGGCACCAGGCTCGTGCCGACCTCCTGCGGCTCGTGCCTGACCTGGCGCAGGACCCGTTCCACGCAGCGCCGCCCCACCTCGGTGAAGTCCTGGTGCACCGTGGTCAGCGGCGGGATGTAGGAGGTCGCGTCGGGGAGGTCGTCGAAGCCGACGATGCTCACGTCGCGCGGCACCACCTTGCCCTTGGCGTGGAACGCCCGCAGCAGGCCCAGGGCCATCTGGTCGTTCGCCGCGAACACCGCCGTGCAGCCCGGTTCCTCGGCCAGCTCCAGGCCGATCCGGTAGCCGGAGTCCGCCGACCAGTCGCCCCTGCGCAGCGGCGGCACCGGAAGACCCGCCTCCTCCAGGGTCTCGCGCCACGTCTGCGCCCGGCGCTCCGCCGCGAAGGACTCCTCGGGGCCCGCGACGTGCCAGACGGTGCGGTGGCCCAGGTCGACCAGGTGCCTGGTGGCCAGTCTGGCGCCGTGCGCCTGGTCGGTGTCGACCACGTTGTAGCGGTCGCCGCCGTTCGAGTCCACGACGATCACCTGCACACCGGGCGGCAGGGTCACGGTCGCGGCGTCGAGCAGGTGCACTTCCATGATCACGATGACCGCGTCGACGGCCAGCTCGTCGAGCCTGGTGAACGCGCCCAGCACGCCGTCCTGGGTGGGCACCGCGACCGGGATGAGCGTGATCGCGTAGCCCTCGGCGGCCGAGTGCGCGACGATCGCCTCCAGGGTGCGGCTGTTGCCGACCGTGGCTAGGGTGAACAGGATGACGCCGATGGTGCGGAACTCGCCGTACTTCAGCGCCCGCGCGGCGCTGTTGGGGCGGTAGCCCAGTTCCCGCATGGCGGTGAGGACCTGCTCGCGGGTGCTGCCGACGACGCTCGCGTGGCCGTTCGCGACGCGGGAGACGGTCTGCGCGGACACCCCCGCGAGCGCGGCGACGTCGGCCATGGAGACGCGGCGGCGCACTCCCGGCTCCAGCGGGGTCCTGCGGTTCGCACTCACGCCTGCTCCTCCCCAGGGTCAGCGTTGACCCGCGCGGCATCGCGCCCGGTCCTCCCCCGTTCCGACGCGTGACATCGTTGTCGGTTCCCGAGTTCGGTCGAAACCGGGGCGGGTGTGGAAGCCCCGCGCACCGAGGGGCGGTGCGCGGGGCGGTCCGTCACGCCTCCGTGTGGCCCAGTTCGGGGCCCGACCTGAAGTGCGCGACGGTGGTCGCGGCGGTGGCCGTCTCCAGCACCGCCAGCTCGTTGGCGCCCGCGCGGAGCACCGGAGCGGGCACGTACAGCGTGCGCTGCGGCCCCAGGGACCAGTAGCGGCCGAGGCAGAAGCCGTTGACCCAGGCGATCCCCTTGCCCCAGTCCAGGGTGTCGAGGAACAGGTCCGCGGGCCCGTCCAGGTCGAACCGCGCGCGCCGCAGCACCGGGCCCGCGCCGCCGTCCGGCGTGGGGGCCGCGTCGGGCGGGGTGCCCAGCTCGATCGGCAGGACGTCCCAGCCGGTCAACGGCTTCCCGTTCAGGGTCGCGCCGCCGATGACGCCCTTGGCCTCGCCCAGGCGCGGGCCGTAGTTGACCCGGCCCATGTCCTCGACCAGCAGGACCAGCTCGCCGCTGGCCTTGTCCAGGCCGAGGGCGCGCTCGTGGTTCTGCCGCAGCAGGGTCCCGACCGGCTGGCCGTCCAGGAACACCGACACGCGGTCGCGGACCTCGCCCAGCACCAGCGTCGCGGGCACGTCGCTGTCCACGGTGGTCCGGTAGAGGGCCATGCGGGGCATGGACTCCAGCTCGTCCAGCTCGGGCAGCGCCTCGTGCCGCTCCCAGGTCCCCCACGACTCGGGGGCCTTGAGGGCGTACGCGCCCGCGTCCAGCTCGACGCTGAACTCCGGCGCGGGCTTCGCGGGCGGCGGCGCCTCGCCGGGGACGGGCGCGTAGCGGGCGATGACCTCGCGGAACGCGTGGTACTTGGCCGTCGGGTTGCCCGCCTCGTCGAGCGGGGCGTCGTAGTCGTACGAGGTGATCGTCGGCTGGTAGACGCCCTTGTCGTTGGCGCCGCTGGTGAGGCCGAAGTTGGTGCCGCCGTGGAACATGTAGATGTTCACCGACGCGCCCGCCGCGAGCAGCGCGTCCAGCTCGGCGGCGCTGTCCTCGGCGGAGGTGGTGTGGTGCCGGTCGCCCCAGTGGTCGAACCAGCCGTTCCAGAACTCCGAGCACATCAGCGGCCCGGTGGGCTGGTGGCGGCGCAGCGTGGCCAGGCGCTCGGTGGCGCGCGAGCCGAAGGAACCGGTGCGGTGCAGGCAGTCCAGGCTGCCCTGCGACAGCATCTCGTCGGTCGGCTGGTCCACGGTCGTCAGCGGCACGGTGATGCCGCACTCGCGGGTCAGGTCGACCAGGTGGCGCAGGTAGAACTTGTCGGAGCCGTAGGCGCCGTACTCGTTCTCGATCTGCACCAGCACGACCGGGCCGCCGCGGTCGATCTGCAGCGGCGTGACCACGTCGTAGACGCGGCGCAGGTACGCGCTGACGGCGCCCAGGTAGCGGGGCTCGCTGCGGCGCACGCCGACCTCGGGGTCGCGGTAGAGCCACGCGGGCAGGCCGCCGTTGTCCCACTCGGCGCAGATGTACGGGCCGGGGCGGACGATCGCGTGCATCCCGGCGTCGGCGACCAGGCGCAGGAAGCGCTCCAGGTCGAGCATCCCGGTGAAGTCGTAGGCGCCCTCGACCGGCTCGTGGAGGTTCCACGGCGTGTAGGTCTCGATGGTGTTCAGGCCCATGAGGCGGGCCTTCTCGATCCGGTCGGCCCACAGGTCGGGGTGGACGCGGAAGTAGTGCAGGGCGCCCGCGAGGACGCGGTGCGGCCGGCCGTCGAGCAGGAAGTCGTGCTCGCCGATGATGAACTCAGCCATGGTCGGTCACCACGAGCACGGACCAGGACAGCGGGGACAGGGTGGCGGACAGTGTCGTTCCTTCCTCGGACGCCGTCGCGGTCGCGCCGTCCAGCGCGGTGGGTGCGACTGGCTGGGAGTGCTCGGTGTTGGCGGTGTGCCGGTCGCCGCCGGGCGGGATCGTCACGGTGCGGGCGTCGGCGAGCCGCAGCGCGGCCCCGCGCAGCCGCACCGACACCTCGGCGGACTCCGTGGTGGAGCGGTTGACCAGGAACACCGCGCCCCTGCCGGTCTCGGCGTCGTAGGTCGCCGAGGCGTCGACCTGGTCGACGGGTCCGTGCAGGGCGGTGTCGATGCGCGGGCTGCCGTCGACGGAGAGCTTGAGGCTCGTTCCGGTCGCGTGCGCCGCGGTGAGGCTGAAGGGGTGGAACGTGGTCTGCCGCCACGCCGGACCGCCGGGCTCGCTGCGGATGGGCGCGATGACGTTGACCAGCTGCGCCAGGTTCGCCATGGAGACCCGGTCCACGTTGCGCAGCAAGGAGTTCAGGAGGGTGCCGACGACCACGGCGTCGGTGACGGTGTAGGTGTCCTCGATGACGCGCGGGTGGTGCGCGGGCGGCTGGGCGCGCAGCGCGGGCTGCTCGACCTCGTTCCAGTGCCGCTGGTCCCAGGCGTTCCACTCGTCGACGCTGATGCCGATCTTCTTGTCCAGCCCCAGCTCCGCGAGGACGCCGTCGATGATGGCGGCGGTGCGGTTCAGGTAGCGGTCGAAGGCGACCGAGCTGCCCAGGTAGCTGTCGGCGTCGCCGTCGAACTCCTGGTAGTAGGCGTGCACGGAGATGTGGTCGACCAGCTCGGCGGTGTGGGCGAGCACGGTGCGCTCCCACTGCCCGAAGGTCGGCATCTCCTCGTTGGAGGAGCCCGCGACGACCAGCTCCACGCGCGGGTCGATCATGCGCATCAGGCGGGCGGTCTCGGCGGCGAGGCGGCCGTACTCGTCGGCGCTCTTGTGGCCGATCTGCCAGGGGCCGTCCATCTCGTTGCCCAGGCACCAGAGCGTGATGCCGAAGGGGTGCTCCGCGCCGTTGGCGCGGCGGCGGTCGCTGAGGGCGGTGCCGCCGGGGAGGTTGCAGTACTCCAGGACGTCGGCGGCTTCCTGGATGCCTCGGGTGCCGAGGTTGACCGCGTACATGGGCTCGACGTCGGCCTTGCGCGCCCAGTCCACGAACTCGTGCAGGCCGAAGGTGTTGCTCTCCAGCGTGTGCCACGCCGGGTCGAAGCGGGTGGGGCGGCCTTCGACCGGACCGGTGCCGTCCTCCCAGCGGTAGCCGGAGACGAAGTTGCCGCCGGGGTAGCGCACGACCGTGGGGCCGAGCTCGCGCACCAGCTCCAGGACGTCGCCGCGCAGCCCGGTCTCGTCGGAGGCGGGGTGGCCCGGCTCGTGGATGCCGGTGTGCACCGCGCGTCCCATGTGCTCGACGAACGAGCCGAAGAGCCTGCGCGGCACCGGCCCGATGGCGTCGGCGAGGTCCGCGTCGATGCTGACGACCATGTCGTCCGGTCTCCTGTCCTGGCGGAGGTGCGTGGTGCTCGCGGGGAGGCCGGGAGGTGGCCCGGCCTCCCCGCGTCAGGGGCGTCAGTTGGTGACGGTGAAGCCCTGCTGGTTGCCGTACTCGGTGATGGCCTTCTGCCAGGAGGCCAGACCCGCGTTCAGGTCGCTGGCGTTGGCGTAGGCGCTACCGGCGTTGTCGTTGAAGATGCTGTTGGCGTACAGCTGGAACGGCAGGTACTCCCAGCCCTTCACGACGTCCTTGCCCGCCTGCGAGAGGACCTGGTTGATCTTCTGGCCGCCGAAGTACGCGGACTCGGCGTTCAGGAACGCGTCCGACTCGAGCTCCTTGGTGGTGGCCGGGAAGCCGCCGAACTCGATGAACTTGTCGATGCCGCCCTGCTCGTGGTTCAGCCAGCGCACGAAGCCCGCCGCGAGCGCGGGGTTGGCGCTCTGCTTGATGACGGACTGGCCGCCGCCGCCGTTCTCGGCGGTCGCGGGCTTGCCGTCGTAGGTCGGCATCGGGGCCACGGCCCACTTGCCCTTGCCGTCAGGCACGGAGGCCTCGAGGATGCCGGGCATCCAGGCGCCGTTGATCATCGTGACGATGCTGCCGTTGCCCAGGCCCCGGTACCACTCGTCCGACCAGCCGGTGATGGTGGGCGCGGTGAGCTTCTTGGAGACCAGCTTGTTCCAGGTCTCGGTCCACTTCTTGGCGCCCTCGTCCTGCAGGTTCACCTTGACGTTGGTGCCGTCGACGGTGAACGGCTTGCCGCCCGCCTGCCAGATCATGCTGGTGGCGAAGCCGGCGTCACCGGAGTCCGCGGTGATGAACTTGGTGGGGTCCGCGGCGTTCAGCTTCTCGGCGGCGGCGACGTACTCGTCCCAGGTCTTGGGGACCTGGATCTGGTACTGGTCGAACACCTCCTTGTTGTAGAACATCGCCATGGGGCCCGAGTCCTGCGGCAGGCCGAACAGGCCGCCGCCGACCTTCACCGAGTTCCAGGTGGAGGCGGTGTAGTCCTTCTCGTACTCGTTGAACCCGAACTGGCCGAGGTCCAGCAGCGAGTCGGTCATCGCGAACTGCGGCAGGGCCTGGTACTCGACCTGGGCCACGTCGGGCGCGCCCGAGCCGGCCTTGATCGCGTTCTGCAGCTTGGTGTACTGGTCCTTGTTGGTGCCCGCGTTGACGTAGTTCACCTTGACCTGCGGGTACTCCTTCATGAAGGCGTCGACCTGCGCCTGCGCCGAAGGGGTCCAGCTCCAGTAGGTGATCTCGCCACCGGCCTTCAGGGCGGCGTCGACGGCGTCAGCGGTGCCGGTCATGCCCGCCGGCTGGTTCGCGGCGGTGTCGCCGGAGGAGCAGGCGGTGAGCGCGGTGGTGAGCGCGGCGGCCATCGCCACGGCCACCCGCGCGCGGCGGCTGGTGGTAGACATCGGGGGTTTGTCCTCTCGCTTCATTGGGAGACTCGGGTACCGCTCGGGGGTTACTGCTTGACGCTGCCCGCGCTCAGGCCGGACTGCCAGAACCTCTGCATGAAGAGGAAGGCCGCGACGAGGGGGATGATCGTGATCAGCGCGCCGGTGATCACGAGGTGCTGGACGGGCTGGGCGCCCGCGCCGACCGAGGCGGCGTTCCACTGGTTCAGGCCGACGGTCAGCGGGTACCAGTCCGGCTCGCTGAGCATGATCAGCGGCAGGAAGTAGTTGTTCCAGGTGGCCACGACCGCGAACAGCGCGACCGTGACGATGCCGGGGGCGAGCAGGCGCAGCGTCACCGAGAAGAAGATCCGCACCTCGCTCGCGCCGTCCAGGCGGGCCGCCTCCATCAGCTCCTCCGGGATCGCGTCCACCGCGTAGGTCCAGATGAGGTAGAGGCCGAACGGGCTGACCAGGGACGGGATGATGATCGCCCAGGGGGTGTTGGTCAGGCCCAGCTCGCTGAACAGCAGGAAGGTGGGGACGGCGAGCGCCGTGCCGGGGATCGCGATCGCGCCGAGCACGATGGCGAACACCACCGGGCGGCCGGGGAAGCGGTACTTGGCCAGGCCGTAGCCCGCGGCGGTGGACAGCAGCGTCGCGCCGCCCGCGCCGACCACCACGTACAGCAGGGTGTTGCCCAGCCAGCGCAGGAAGATCCCGTCGTTGTACGTGAAGGTCTGCTTGATGTTGTCGAACAGCGAGAACGAGTCGCCGAACCACAGGCCGGACGAGGTGTAGAGGTCCGGCTGGCTCTTCGTCGCGCTGATGATCAGCCAGGCCAGCGGCACCAGCGAGTACAGCACGAAGATCGCCATGACGCCGGTGAGCAGCACCGACTTGCGCTTGGGGTTCAACACGGTGGTCTCACGCTCCCTTGCGCGAGCCGCGCAGCTGCACGATCAGGGCGATCACGGTGGTGATCACGCCCATCAGGATGGCCACGGTGGCGGAGTAGTTGTACTGCTGGCCGTTGAAGGACAGGTTGTAGGCGTACATGTTCGGCGTGTAGTAGGTGCTGATCGCGTTGGGCGTCAACGGGCGCAGGATGTTGGGCTCGTTGAACAGCTGGAAGCTGCCGATGATCGAGAAGATCGTCGCGACCACGATGGAACCGCGCAGCGCCGGGAGCTTGACGCTCGTGATGGTGCGGAACGCGCCCGCGCCGTCGATCGCCGCCGCCTCGTACAGGTCCTTCGGGATGATCTTCAGCGCCGAGTAGAAGATCAGCATGTTGTAGCCGATGAACTCCCAGGTGACGATGTTGCCGATGGAGAACAGCACCCAGTCGCCGGAGAGCGGCACCAGCGTCTTGCTGCCGAGCAGGCCGTTGATGTCCGCGGCCAGGCCGAACGTGTCGCCGTAGATGTAGCCCCAGATGAGGGTGGCCACGACCGCGGGCACCGCGTACGGCAGGAAGATCACGATGCGGAAGAAGCCCGCCGCGTGCAGCCGGGCGCTGTCGATCGCCAGCGCCGCGACGAGCGCGAGCAGCAGCATGATCGGCACCTGCACGACCAGGAACACCGAGACCCTGGCGAACGACTCCCAGAACTTCGAGTCGCCGAGGACCTGGATGTAGTTGTCGAACCCGACGAAGGTGCTACCGCCGAAGAAGGCCTGCTCGCGGAAGAGGCTCAGCCCGATCGCGTATCCGATCGGCGCGAGGAAGGCCAGTGCGAACACCAGCAGGAACGGCGCCACGAACACCCATCCGAAGCGGTGCGTGCGTCGCTGCTGCGAACGCGCTCGGCGTGCCGGCCGTACGACGGCCGGTACCGACGTGGACGTCATCGTCCCCCCGTTGGTCCGCCGCGAACCCTGAGGTCACGCGGGATGTTTACGCAAACATTTGCCGGGGACCGTAACCCCTGGACCGCCGCGTGTCCAGACACCGTTCTGAGACGTTCGGGCGTACCGGGTGCTCCGAGCGGCCCCTCGCGCAGGTGCGGCGCGCGGACCACGCGGAGCGGGGGCCCGTCAACGGGGAGGCATTCACGGTTGAATTTTCCGGTTGAACCGTTGATCGATTCAGCACGTACCCCCCTAACTTGTCCGAACCAATTAGGGGAATGCGCCTTCGGACTGCTTCGACCCCTTATGGCGCGGATTACTCCCAAGATCGTTGACAATTCCTGCGGAGGTTCGTAGCTTTCGTCGCCGTAACCCGTCCCACTCGGGAGGAGCGCAGTGCGCATCAGATCCAGGAAGACGTTCCACCTCGCTGTCGCGGCACTGGCCGCGGTGGCGGCGGTCGGCGTGGTGAACGCGGCGACGCCGTCGACCGCGCAGGCCGCGGGAAGCAGTTTCCCGAGCGCCAAGGGAACGCCGCAGCCGGTCTCGAAGAGCATCGAGGTCGGCAAGTCGCTCGACGGCGGGATGAAGCGCTACTACGGCAGCGGGAAGCTCGGGGGTGACAACCAGAAGGAGGGCCAGGACCCGCTGTTCGTGCTCTCCGACGGGGCAACGCTGTCCAACGTGGTGATCGGCTCCCCGGCCGCCGACGGCGTCCACTGCCTGGGAACTTGCACGCTGAGCAACGTGTGGTGGGAGGACGTCGGCGAGGACGCGGCCACCTTCAAGGGGTCGAAGTCGTCGCAGACGATGACCATCAGCGGCGGCGGGGCCCGCAAGGCGTCGGACAAGGTGTTCCAGCACAACGGTCCGGGCACCATGCACATCAAGAACTTCCAGGTCGACGACTTCGGGAAGCTCTACCGCTCGTGCGGCAACTGCAAGACCCAGCACAAGCGGAACGTGATCATCGAGAACGTCACCGCTTACGCGCCCGGCAAGTCGATGGTGGGCATCAACACCAATTACGGCGACACCGCGAAGATCACGAAGCTGACGGTGGTCGGCGACTCCAAGAAGAAGCTCTCGGTGTGCGACAAGTACACCGGGACCACCAAGGGCGAGCCGAAGAAGACGGGCAGCGGGCCGGATGGCAAGCACTGCCAGTACTCGACCTCGGACGTGACCTACAAGTAGTCACCGGGAAAGCGCCGGACACCCTGCGGCCGGGCGGGGTGCCCGGCGCTTTTCGCTGCGCGGGCGGGGTTTCCGGGCCGGTGACGGGGGTCACGTCCACGGGGTCCCTAGCGCAGATTGTTGCGCTTTGGCAACGGCCGTTCAGGTGGTGTGGGACGGGTGCGCTTCGGGTGCGTTCCGGGTGCCCGTCGGGTGCCGTTCGGGCTTGGGGCAGGGGTGCGTGCCCGCTGCCAACCCGTTTGCGGCGGGTGCGGGGAGCGGGGAGCATCGGTGCGTGCCCGATTCCCGGCCCGCAGCGGCCTTCCTGGAGACCGGGCGACTGCGCCTGCGGGCGTTCACCCCGGACGACGCCGAGCGCCTGCGAGAGCTCGACTCGGACCCCGACGTCATGCGGTTCCTCACCGGCGGCGCGCCGACCGGGATGGACGTGGTGCGCGAGCGCGTCCTGCCCCGGCTCCTGCACGTCCACCCGTGCCTGGGCACGCGCGGCTACTGGGCGGCCGAGGAGCGGGGCGGTGGGGAGTTCCTGGGGTGGTTCGAGTTCCGGCCGCTCGACGAGGGCACGCCGGCCGTCGTGGAGCTGGGGTACCGGCTGCGCAAGTCCGCCTGGGGCAGGGGCTACGCGACCGAGGGGTCGCGGGCGCTGATCGACAAGGGGTTCGCCGAGCTGGGCGTCGAGCGGGTCACCGCGAACACCATGGCGGTCAACAGCGGGTCCCGGCGGGTGATGGAGAAGTCCGGGCTGGTGCTCCTGCGCTCGTTCACCGGGGAGTGGCCGGACCCGATCCCCGGTTCCGAGCACGGCGAGGTCGAGTACGGGCTGACCCGCGCCGAGTGGAGCCGGGGCCGGTAGCGGTCCGGCCCCACCGCCTCAGCCACCTCCTCAGCCCACCGCCTCGGCCCACCGCCTCAGCCGACTTCCTCGGCCCCCGCGCGCAGGTCGGCCAGCAGGTCGGCGACGCCGCCGCGCGCCCGGCCGACCACCCGGCCGCTGGTCCGCACCACCACGTCGGTCGACTGCGCGGCCCGGAACCCGGCCGCGACCAGACGCCACCACAGGTCCCGGTCCTCGCCGCTGCTCAGCGGCCGGTACCCGCCCACCGCGAGGAAAGCGCTCCCCCGCACCCCGAAGTCGGCCCCGTGCACCGGAGTCCGGGTCTCGCGGGCGAGGAAACCCCGGTAGCGCCGGGACAGCTCCGCCTCCAGCCCCACCACCTCCACCCGCCCGGTCACCACGTCGGCGCCCTCCGCCGCGTGCGCCAGGTGCCGCGTCACCCAGTCCGGCCCGACGACGCTGTCCGCGTCGCTGCCCAGCAGCCACGTGCGCGCCGGGTCGCCGCCCAGCAGCGCGAGCGCGTGCCGCGTCCCGAGGTCCCGCACCTGCCCGAGCGCCAGCTCCGCGCGCTGCTCCAGCACGACGGCCCCGGCCGCGCGGGCGAGCCCGGCGGTGTCGTCGGCGCACCGGTCGGCCACCACGCACACCACCGACCGCACCGGGCACGCCTCCAGCGCCCGCAGCGCCGCCCGCACCGCGTCGCCGACCGTGCCCGCCTCGTCGCGCGCGGGCACCACCACCCCGACCGCCTCGATCATCGACGGCGCAGCACGTGCAGGACGTAGTCCTGCTCCACCCGCTCCAGCACGGGCTCCAGCTCCGGGCGCGCCAGCAGCACCCGGTGCGCGGCCTCGCCGTCGCGGGGCGCCTCGGGGGCCCAGTGCCGCCAGTGCACGGCGACCAGGTCGCCGCCGGGCTCCAGCAGCCCCAGCAACCGGTCAAGGCTCGCGTGGAGGTCGTCGTCGCCCAGGTAGTAGAGGATCTCGCTGAGCACCACCAGGTCCACCCGCTCGTTCGGCACGGACCCCGGCAGCGCGCCGTGCAGGACCCGCGCCCCGCGCGCGGTGGCCAGCGCCCGCCGCACCGCCCTGGGCACCGGGTCGAACGCGGTGACCCGGTCGCAGCGCGCCACCAGCTCGCGGGTCAGCTCGCCCGCGCCGCAGGCCGGTTCCAGCGCGTGCCGGTACCGCTCGCGGGGCAGCGCGGCCAGCAGCGCGGCGCGCTTGCCCTTCTCGTACCGGGAACCCGCGGTGTCCCAGGGGTCCGCGCTGCCCCGGTACAGCTCGGCGAACCGGGACAGCGGCGCGCTGGCGGCGCGGGGCTCGCGGAAGAGCACCTCGTCCTCGCGGTCGAAGTGCGTGAGCATCGACGAGTCCACGATCGGCTCCTCACCGTGCGGGCCGGGTTCCAGCTGGGAGGCGAACGCGTGGATCCCGCGCTGCTTGCGCTCGCGCTCCTGCGGCGTGAGCCGGTGCGCCGAGGCGAGCTGCCAGGGCAGCGCGGAGTCGGTGCTCATCCAGTGCCACATCCAGATCGGGTAGGACCAGCGGTGCGCGCGGGCGGGGGCGGCGGCGAGCGCGGCCCTGCCGACCGCGGCGTGGTCGGGGTGGGGGTCGTGCGGCCAGGGCAGGAGCACGAGGTCGGCGTCGCGGGTCAGCTCGGCCAGGCGGCGGGTCAGCTCCGGTTCGACGTCGGCGAGCCCGGAGTCGGGCAGCCCCAACCAGTTCGGCTCGACGCCGGTCAGCCCTTGGGCCTTCAGCGCCGCCACCATCTCCCGCCTGCGCCGGGCGCCCAGCTCGGCGCGCCCCGCCGCGTCCAGCGCGGGGAACGCGGCCTCGCCGTCGCTGGCGACGACCAGGCGGACGCTGGTCCCGCCCGCGTGCAAGCGCTGCACGACCCCGCCTGCCCCGAGGGTCTCGTCGTCGGGGTGGGCGGCCACGACGACCGCCACGCGCGGGTTCCCCAGGTGGACCGGGGGCAGCGCGAGGGTGGGCAGGAACTCCGCCCACTCGTGCTCCGGGGTCACGCTCTCGCCCACGCGCGCTCCTCTCCGAGGCCCTCGGTTTCCCCTTGCGGCGCAAACTCTTCCCCGTCGCCGGGGGTGGCGCGGGCTCCCTCCGCGCCACCCCCGGCTCCCCCGGCGGCGCGGTCCCCGTCCGCGCGCCTCGCCTCCAGCACCAGCCGCCCCAGTTCCGCGAGGTCCCGTTCGGCGTGGTGCTGCCGCACGTACAGCTGGAGGTCCGCCAGCGCCTGCGCGAAGCCCCGGTCCCAGGACAGCGGTCCCGGTCCGGTGGCGCGCGGCAGCAGGTCCATGACCGTCCACGCGGTGCGCTCGGCGCTGGCGCGCAACGCGTGCACCGCGATCGCGGGGTCGGCGTCGGGCCTGGCGTCGATGCCGTCCGCCGTGGCCCGCAGCAGCGCGGCGGTCCCGCGCAGCGCGGCGTGCAGGGCGCCCAGGTGCGCCAGGCGGTGCTCGTCCACCCGCGCCGACCCGCGCAGGTGCCGCACCAGCCGCTCGACCAGCCCGGTGCTGCCGCCGTGCCACACCGCCGCGACTCCCCCGCCGCCCCACAGGAAACCGGGGCGGTTCGCGTAGAAGCCCGCGGGTCCGACGATCCGGGTGGCGGGCACCGCGTCGAAGGTGACGTCGGCGCTGTCGGAGGCGTCCATGCCGATGGCGCGCCAGGAGTCGCCGTCGCGGCGCACGCGCGGGTCGGTCAGGTCGACGTCGACCAGGACGTCGCCGTCCTCGCGGGCCGCGACGACCAGCGCCCGGTCGAGCCCGTGCGCGCCGGAGCAGAACCGCACGGCGCCGGTGAGCGCGCCGTCCCGCAGCGCCGCGCCCGTGCCGCCCGCCTTGGACGCCCAGACCCCGTACAGGCCGGGCAGGACCTCCTCGTCCGCCTCGCCCAGGATCGCCACCGCGTCCACGTGGCCCTCGGCGAGCCGGGCGAGCGCCAGGTCCCGCCTGCCGAGCGCGGCGAGCGCCTCCCAGCGGACGGCGGTCGAGCCGCCGCCGGGCCGGGGGAGGTCGAGCGCGCCCAGTTCCAGGAGTTCGCGCAGGGAGTGGACGACCGAGGCGGCCGTGCGGTGGTCGGGCATGACCGCAGATACCTCTCGCCGACCACTTCAAACACGAAGTGGGTGTGATCGGCGACACCCCCGATTTGGACACTCTGTCCAGACTTGGGACACATCGTCTATATTCCATCCCATGCCCGCGAAACCCGATCCGAGCGCCGACGCGATCCTGGGCGCGCTGAAGGCGGTGCTGCCCGGACTGGCCGCCACGTTCGGCCGGTCCTGCGAGGTGGTGCTGCACGACTACCGCGTCCCGGAGCGCTCGGTGGTGGCCGTGGCGGGCGAGGTCACGGGCCGCCACGTGGGCGGCGCGATGAGCGAGATCGGCCTGTCCGTGCTGGCGCGCGGCGACGAGGCCGAGCCGATCCTGGGCCAGCTCACCCGCACCCCGTCCGGCCGCCTGGTGAAGTCGTCCACGCTGCCGCTGCGCGACGCGCGCGGCCGGGTGTTCGGCGCGCTGTGCGTGAACCTGGACGCCACCGCGCTCCAGCAGGTCGGCGACCTGCTCAGCGACCTGCTCGGCGGGACCGCGCAGCCCACGCCCACGACGTTCACCGACGACGTCGAGCAGGTGCTGGACGCGGTGATCCGCGCGGAGACCCCCGGTGACCCGGCCGCGCTGCCGAGGGCCGACCGGTTGCCGCTGATCGCGGCGCTGGACCGCAGGGGCGTGTTCCGGCTGCGCGGCGCGGCCCCGAGGGTCGCCGCGCGGCTGGGCGTGTCCCGCGCCTCGCTCTACGCGGACCTCGCCGAGTGCCGCAGGAACCCCGACCACCGGACGGAGCCCACCGCATGACGCCGCCCACCCCGCACCTGCGCCTGGACCGCGAGGTCCTGCGGCGCAACGCCGACCGGTTGCGCGCCAGGATCACCGCGCTGGGACCGGTGCTGCGCCCGCACGTGAAGACCTCGAAGTCCCCCAGGGTCGCGGAGGTGCTGCTCGGCGGCGCGCCCGGCCCGATCACGGTGTCGACGCTGCGCGAGGCCGAGGTGTTCGCCGACGCCGGGTACGACGACGTCCTGTACGCGGTGGGCATCGCACCGTCCAAGCTGGACCGGGTGCGCGCGCTGCGCGAGCGCGGCGTGGACCTGGTGGTGCTGCTGGACAGCGTCGAGCAGGCGGAGGCCGTTGCGGGGCAAGGGGTTCCGGCGCTGCTGGAGGTGGACTGCGACGGGCACCGGGGCGGGGTGCCGCCGGACTCCCCCGCGGTGCTGGAGATCGCGGGCGTGCTGGGCGGGGACCTGCTGCGCGGGGTGCTGACCCACGCGGGCGAGTCGTACTTCCGGTACACCCCCGAGGAGCTGGCGCTGGCCGCCGAGCACGAGCGCGCCACCGCCGTGCGGGTCGCGGAGGCCTTGCGCGCAGGCGGCTTCCCCTGCCCGGTGGTGAGCGTCGGCTCGACCCCGACGGCGCACGCCGCGCGCGACCTGACCGGCGTGACGGAGGTCCGCGCGGGCAACTACGCGTTCTTCGACCTGGTCATGGCGGGCGTCGGCGTGTGCGGGCTGGCGGACCTGGCGCTGTCCGTGGTGGTCACCGTGATCGGGCACCGGCGGGAGCGCGGCTGGATCATGACCGACGGCGGCTGGATGGCGACCTCCCGCGACCGGGGCACCGGGGTGCAGGCGGTGGACCAGGCGTACGGCGTGGTGGCGCTGGAGGACGGCGGCGTGGTGCCGGACCTGCTGATGGTGGGCGCCTCCCAGGAGCACGGGGTGCTGGGGATGCGCGAGGGCAGCGCCCGCGAGCTGCCGGACTTCCCGGTGGGCACGAGGTTGCGCGTGCTGCCCGTGCACGCCTGCGCGACGGCGGCCCAGCACGGCGAGTACCACGTGGTCGGCGGCGGGCGGGCGCCCGAGGTGTGGGCGCGGGTGACCGGGTGGTGAACGCGGTGCGGGTGCTGCCGGAGGAGCGGAGCGCCGAGCTGGCGACCCCGGAGCTGGCGTTCGGGGCCGCGCGGGCGGCGCTGCTGGCGGCGGCGGGCGGGGACGCCACGACGTTCCCGGTGGTCGTCGGCCACGCGCACGAGCGGGCGAACCGGTTCACGGTGAAGTCCGCCTCCACCCCGGAGGTGGCGGGGGTGAAGGTCGGCACGTACTGGCCGGGCAACGCGGACGTGCCCAGGCACAACTCGACGATCCTGCTGCTGGACGGCGGGACCGGCCGGTTGGCCGCCGTGGTGGAGGCGGGCGCGGCGAACGCCCTGCGCACGGCGGCGGCGGACGCGGTGGCCGTGGACGCGTTGTCCCGCGAGGACTCCCGCACGCTGGCGATCTTCGGCGCGGGCCACCAGGCGCTGCACGAGTGCGTGGCGGTGGCGCGGGTTCGGCGGCTGGAGCGGATCGCGGTGGTGGCGCGCGGCGGAGGCGAGGAGTTCGTGTCGGCGCTGCGCGCGAGGGGCCTGCCCGCCGAGCTGGACACCCCGGAGTCGGCGTGCGCCAGCGACGTCGTGGTCACGGCGACCACGGCGCGCGCCCCGCTGTTCGACGCGCGCTGGCTGCGCCCCGGCGCGCACGTGTCCAGCATGGGCTCGGACGCGCGGGGCAAGCAGGAACTCCCGCCCGAGCTGCTGGCGACCGCGACCCTGTTCTGCGACCTGCCCGAGCAGTCCAGGGAGATCGGCGAGTTCCAGCACGCCCCCGCCGACGCGCGGGTGACCGCGCTGGGCCACGTCCTGTCGGGCGCGGCGCCGGGCAGGCGGTCGCCGGAGGAGATCACCGCGTTCGACAGCTCCGGCCTGGCCGTGCAGGACCTGCACCTGGCGCTGGCGCTGCTGGCGGCGGACCGGGGCTCGGGGTGAGGGCCACGGGATGGGCGCAGCTGTTTCGCGGCCGTTCGACCACACCCGCGCGCCGCGTCGAGCTGAATTCCTTCGACGTCGTTTCACCTACCTGAATCCTTTGCCCCGAAGGAAATCCCCCGTTGACAGCGCGCATTTCCGGTCCGTAGCGTCCGTTCCGCCCCGCACTCCGGTTCCGCTGCCGCGAGACCTCGGGAGGAACAACAAAGGTGTTGACTCGTCGAATCCTGTCCGGAATGGGCGCGCTGCTGCTGGCCGCGGTGACGGTCGCGGCGGGCGCGGGGAGCGCGTCGGCCGCCGGGAGCACGTTCCCGTCGCCGAACGGCTCGCAGGGGGTCGGGGCGAAGATCAAGGTGTCCGGGTCGTACGACGGTGGCCTCAAGCGGTTCTACGGCACCGGCGACCTGGGCAACGGTGGTCAGGACGAGGGGCAGTCGCCGCTCTTCGAGCTGGCCAACGGGGCCACGCTGTCCAACGTCGTGCTCGGCTCGCCCGCCGCCGACGGCGTGCACTGCCTGGGCGCCTGCACGCTGAACAACGTGTGGTGGGAGGACGTCGGCGAGGACGCCGCGACGCTCAAGGGCTCCTCCTCGTCGCAGAAGATGACCGTGAACGGCGGCGGGGCGCGGAAGGCGTCGGACAAGGTGTTCCAGCACAACGGGCCGGGCACGATCCACATCAAGAACTTCCAGGTCGACGATTTCGGGAAGCTCTACCGCTCGTGCGGCAACTGCGGCACGCAGTACAAGCGGAATGTGATCCTGGAGAACGTGACCGCGTACTCGCCGGGCAAGGTCCTCGCCGGGATCAACACGAACTACGGCGACACCGCGAAGTACACGAACGTCACGATCGTCGGCGACAGCAGCAAGAAGATCGTGGTGTGCGAGAAGTACAAGGGCGTCACGAGCGGCGAGCCGAGCAAGATCGGCAGCGGTCCGGACAGCACGAACTGCCTGTACTCCTCGTCGAACATCACCTACCGGTAGGCGAGCGGTCCGGCGATCGGGTGGTCGGGCAGCTCTGGGCGGTCCCGCCCCGCCCTGCGGGGGGGGGGGCGGGGCCGCCGGTCACGCCACCGCGCGCGGGGCGGGCTGCTCGGCGTCCACCCGGACCGCCCGCACCAGGGGCGCCCAGTCGCCCGGCTCGTCCTCGGCCGCCGACAGCAGGTCCAGGAACGCCCGCAGCACCGCGCGCGACCTGCCCGCGCAGTCCGCGCCGAGCTGGTCCGCGCAGTGCCTGGCGAACTCGCGCAGCGCCTCGTCCGGCAGCGCGCCCCGCCCACCGCCCGCGTGCACGTCCCGCACCGCCACCAGCAGCCGGGTGAACTCCTCGCCCTCCAGCGCGCGCAACCGCACCACCGGGCCGAACAGGTCGTCGCCCGCCGCGGGCAGCGCGGTGCGCAGCGCCTCGCAGGTGTGCAGCCCGTAGCGGGGATCGGTGAGCGCGCTGGGGGTCCCGGCGAACAGGTGCGCCAGGTGCGGGCTGCCGCCGCCGAGGCTGTCCTCCACGATCCGCCGCACCCCCTCGTGCTCGGCGGCCCGGTCCGGGGCGGCGGCCAGGGTGTCCAGCTCGTCCAGGCACACCAGCAGACCCCGGTAGCCCGCCATCGTGGTGAACCTGGCCAGCAGCTTGACCCGGTCGGTCAGCGGCACGTCGTCCAGGGTGGCGCGCAGGCCGAGCGCGGCGCGGGCGCGGGCGGGCGGGCACTCGCCGCGCAACCAGCGCAGCGCGTCCACCGCGAGCAGCCCGTCACCGGTGTGGTGGCCGCGCCAGTAGGCGGCGACGGCCTCGGCGAACCCGCCGCCACCGGGCAGCTCCTCCAACCGGGCGGCGCGCTCGCGGATCACCCGCTCCGGGTCGCGACCGCGCTCGCGCGCGACCGTGACGGCGGTGGACGCGAAGCGCTCCACGACGGCCGCCAGCGCGCCGCCGTCCTGGCGGGCCGGGGTGGCGGCGGAGCGGGCCAGCTCGGTGTACAGCGAGCGGGCGCCCTCGGTGGTGGCGAGCGGGGAGCGGTCGGCGGTGAGGTCGGCGCGCAGCACGACCATGCGGCGGTCGAGCGCCAGGCCGCGCACCAGGTTCAGGAAGAACGTGGTGCCGGACCCCGGTTCGCCGATCACGAACCTGGCGGTGGAGCCGCCGTCGACGACGCGGTCCAGGTCGCGCTCCAGCGCGCGCACCTCGCGGTCCCTGCCGACCCTGATGTGCCCGATCCCCAGCAGCGGCGCGGTCTTCGCCCGCAGCGACCGCAGGACGGCGGCGCGCTCGCGAGGGCTGGCGGCGGTCATGCGAGGAGCTCCCCCAGTGCGGTGTCGTTGACCAGCAGGCCGTGCTCGCCGGGTTCGGCGACCGGTTCGCCGCAGGCGGCGACGGCGGCCTCGTTGAGGGCGTCGAGCGCGCCGATCGGGAGCAGGTGCAGGGCGGCGCAGCGGCGGTCGAACTCGGCGCGCGGCCAGAGCGGGCGGGCGGCGAGCTCGCGCAGGAGCGCGGAGTGGCCCGCGTCGAGGCCGGGGACGAGGTCGACGGGCAGGACGGCGCGGCGCGGGGACGGGGTGGTGGGGTCGTCCTCGGCCAGGGTGGCGAGGAGGTGGGAGGTGGTGGGGTCGGCGGGTGCGGGTGCGGGTGCGGGGCGGGGGTCGGGGACCGGGGAGTCGGTGGGGACCGGGGAGTCGTCGGCGGGCGGGGTGGGCGCTGCGGGCAGGGCGGGTGGTTCCGGGGCGGGCGTCAGGTCGATGGTGGCGAGTTCGAGCAGGGCCGGGACCTCGGCGGTGGCGGGGACGGCGGTCGTGATGACCTCGGGTTCCGGCTTCGCGTCGGGTTCCTGCGGCGCTTCGAGCTCGGGGACGGCCCGCGGTTCCGGGGCGGCTTCGAGGACCTGCACCGGCTCGGGTTCCGGCGCGGGTTCCGGTTCCGGCTCGGGTTCCGGCGCGGGCGGGAGTTCCGGGGTCGGGTCGTTCGGGTCCAGCGCGGCGCGCATCCGGCGGAAGACCTGGTCCACGCCCGGTGGCGCGGTGTCGACGCGGGCCGCGCCCGACGCCAGGTCGGCGATGTGCAGGCGCTGCCCCAGGGTGAGCCCGCTGAGGCGTTGCGGCGCGGGTGGCGCGCCGGGGGTGAGGAGCAGGACCGCGTGGGCGTTCAGCCTGGCGACCTCGCCGTCGGTGAGGCGCAGCGCGGTCCCCAGATGCGCGGTCAGGTCGACGCGCTCCGGCTCGGACAGCCCCTCCCCCGACGCGGCCAGCCGCAGCAGGGTGGACGCGGCCCGGTGCTCGGGGGTCGCGGCGTGCGGCAGGTCCTCCGCGTCGGCCACCCGGAACAGGGCCGCCGGGCCGGTCGCGCGCGGTTCCTCCAAGCCCGTGCGGGCGTCCGGTTCGAGGCCGACGCCGAGGTGGCCCAGGAGCCTGGCCGCGCCGATCGCGCCCGCGCCGTCGAACCCGCCCGGCCACAGCGCCACCAGGTCCGCCAGCTCGAACACCCCGAGCGCCGCGCCGTCCGGCAGCACGCGGTCCACCAGCGCGCGGAACGGGTCCAGCGCGGGTTCCTCGCCGGTCACCACGCAGCGGGGCAGCAGGGCCAGCGCGGGCGCGGTGCCCTCGGCGGCCGGGTCGTCCGAGAGCAGGCCGTCGTGGGCCTGGAGCTCGTCGGCGCAGGTGTCGAGCAGCTCGGCCAGCGCCCTGGTCGGCGCGGGGGTGGTGAGCACGTCGGGCAGGTCGGTGGGCACCTCGGCGGGTGGGACGCCCTCGGCGGTGGGGTGGTAGCGGACGGTCAGCGGGGGCGCGGCCGGGTTGATCAGCAGGCCCTCGCCGTGGCGCTCGCGGTAGCGGGCGGTGAACAGCTCGCGGAACCGGGCGCGGGCGCGCGGGGCGTCCAGGGCCGGGTGCAGCAGGGCCCAGGCGTGCGCCCACTCGGCCGGGACCGGTTGACCGGCGGCGGCCAGCTCGCCCAGCGCGACGCGGAGCGCGAGCGGCGGCTCGGGGCGGTCCCAGCGGGCCGGGTCGGGAAGGGGGCGGTCGTCGAGCAGGACGTCGACGAGGTCGAGCAGGGCCGTCGCGGCGCCGTGGAACGGGCGGTGGCGGCCGTAGCGGGCGCGCAGGTCGCGCAGCTCGGCGCGCACGGCGGGCAGGTCGGCGCGGGCCCGGTCGGCGACGACGCGGTGCTCCAGGCCGGCCAGGAACAGGAAGACGTGGCCGACGGGGACGGCGCGGTCGCGGCGGCCGGTCGCGAGCCAGCGCAGGTGCGCGGCCCGGTCGCGGGGGCTCATCGCGTGGTAGGCGGGGTCCGGGTCGCGGTCGGCGGGCTCGGCGGACGGGTCGACCGGGAGGGTGGGGTCGATGACGTGGCCGGTTCCGGGGGCGCCCGCGCGGCCGAGGTAGAGCAGGCCGCCTTCGAGGGTGTGGCCTGCGAAGTGGACGGCGACGCCCTCGGGGAGCCAGAACGGGGGTTCGGCCGGGTCCTCGGGTGGCTGGGGGTCCTCGGGTGGCCGCGGGGCCTCGGCGGCGGGCTCGGGGACGACGGCGGGGACGAACGGGCGCACGCGGTCGGCGGGCGGGGGTTCGTCGGCGGGCGGGTCCTCGTCGGCCGGTTCGTCGGCCGGTTCGTCGAGCGGGAGGAAGGCGGCGGTGTCGGCGGGCTCGAAGGTGCCGGTGGCCGACGCGAAGTGCTCCGGGTCGACGGGCCGTGGTTCGACGGGCCGCAGGTCCTCGGGCCGCGGGTCGACGGGCCACGGATCCTCCGGCTGCGGGTCTTCGGGCCGGGGTTCGGCGGACGCCCACTCGTCGGGGTGGGGGGAACCGGTCGGCCCGCCGGGGGTCCGCGCCGGTTCCGGGTCGTGCTCGGGGTGTTCCGGGTCGGGTAACCCGAGCGCGCGCCGTAACCGATCTGCCAACCCCATCGGGCCTCCCCCGCCGAACGCCGGTCCGGGATTGCTCCGGCCGGACCAGTTGTGGCTTGTCAGCCGCTACGTCGCACACGGGGTGATCACCGTTAGCCCTCGAACGGGTGAACCGCTCCGCGCACCGGAAGTGGCGGCCTGCGCCAAACGCCCCCTTGACGCTCACCCGCTCGGCGGGCAGGCTCTATGAAGATCGTTTGTTAGCGCTAACATCTGTTCAACGGAGAACCGATGCCCACGGCCCGGCACCCCGCGCCGCGCAGCAGCGCGGAACCCCAGACCGCCGCACCACGACTCCGGGGCGGACCACCGCCACGACCAGCACTGGCGCTCCCGGCGCCACACCGGGAACGCCCGCACGGGCACGCGCCGAGGCTGCTGGCGACGCGACGTGCGGGAGTGGAACACCGCCCGGATCAGCCGCACCCCTGCCCGGACCGGGCCCGAACGACGCCCGCTCCCCGCCCGCGCCACCGACTCACCGCGCGCTCGACCGAGGCGCATCCCCGCCCACCCCGAGCAACTCCCCCACCGGCCCACCCCGGCCCGGTCCCCAGAACCCCACCGGCGGCGGGGCGACCCCCCGTTCCCGGTGACCGGCGGGCGTTCCGCGTCCGCCACACCCCCATCAGGTCCCTACAACACGAGGACGTGGCTGTGAGACTGGTTTCCCCCGGCGGTCCGGCGTCGACGAGCGCAGCGAGGGCGTCGTGAAGGCGCGTGCGGCGCTCGCCGCGATCGTGGTCGCCTCGGCGGCCCTCTCCCCGGTCGGCGCGGCGCAGGCGCAGGCCCAGCAGGCGGACGTGACCGTGCGCCCCGACCCGACCTACCGGCAGGAGCCGTTCCAGGGCTGGGGCACGAGCCTGGTGTGGTTCGCCAACGCCACCGGGCAGTACCCGAACTCCGTCCGGAACGAGCTCGCCGACCTGCTGTTCTCCGCGCAGGGCCTGAACCTGAACATCGCCCGCTACAACATCGGCGGCGGGAACGCGCCCGACGTGCCGCCGTACCTGCGCGCGGGTGGCGCGGTGCCCGGCTGGTGGAAGGCGCCCGAGGGCACCACGCGCACCGACACCGACTGGTGGGAGCCCAACAACCCCGAGCTGTTCGACGCCGAGGCCGACCCCGGTCAGCGCTGGTGGGTCGACAAGATCAAGTCGAAGGTCGACCGCTGGGAGGCGTTCAGCAACTCCCCGCCGTGGTTCCAGACCGTCTCCGGCTACGTCTCGGGCGGCTTCGACGCGAACGCCGACCAGCTGCGCACCGACAAGATCGACGAGTTCACCGCCTACCTCGCGCAGGTCGTCGAGGAGATGGAGGACGCGCACGGCATCGAGTTCGACACCGTCGACCCGTTCAACGAGCCCAACACCAACTACTGGAGCACCCGCCTCGGCGCGGACGGCAACCCCACCGGCGGCAGGCAGGAGGGCGCGCACATGGGCCCCGCCCTGCAGGCCAAGGTGATCCCGTCGATGGTGCAGGCGTTGCGGGACAAGGGCTTGAGCGCCGCCGTGTCCGCGCCGGACGAGACCAACCCCGGCACGTTCGCCGCCGACTGGGCGGGCTACCCGGCGTCGGTGCGCGAGCAGGTCGGCCAGCTGAACGTGCACACCTACGGCACCGGCCAGCGCACCTCGGCCCGCGACATCGCCAAGGGCGCGGACAAGCCGCTGTGGATGAGCGAGGTCGACGGCTCGTGGGGCTCGGGCCAGAGCTTCACCAGCATGGACCCCGGCATCGGCATCGCCGAGCGGGTCGTGGACGACCTGCGCGAGCTGGAGCCCCGGTCCTGGGTGCTGTGGCAGGCGATCGAGGACTACGACAACATGAAGCCGGGCGGGGAGTCGCCGCAGGGCGCGAACTGGGGCGTCGTGCAGGTCCCGTTCTCCTGCGCCACCTCGGACTGCGAGGTCCGCACCAACACGAAGTTCAACACCCTGCGGAACTTCACCCACCACATCAAGCCGGGTGACCGGATGATCGGCGTGAACACCACGACCGACGTGGTGGCGATGCGCGGCGAGTCGCTCAAGACCGTGGTGCACGTGAACAAGGCCGAGCAGGCCAGGACCGTGGCGCTGGACCTGCGCTCGTTCAAGCGGATCTCGGACAACGCCGCGGTGCGGCCGGTCGTCACGGACGCGTCGGGCGCGCTGGTCGAGGGAGCCGAGGTCGCGGTGCGCGACGGCGTGGCGACGCTGACCGTGCCCGCCCGCTCGGTCACCACGTTCCGGGTGTCCGGGGTCTCCGGCGCGATCGGCGCGGAGGCGCTGGGCGCGGAGGACGCGTACCGGCTGACCGGCGTGCAGAGCGGGAAGTCCTTGGCCCCCAGCGGGAACTCGCTGGTGCAGCGGAACTCGGCCGAGGTCGCCGACCAGTACTGGAGGCTGGAGCGGCTGGACAACGGGTTCGGCAACCGGGTCCGGTTCGCCGTGGTCAACGCCGGGACCGGGCAGCGGCTCGCGGCGGTGAACGGCGAGGCGGTGCTCCGCTCGGCGGACGGGCCGGAAGCGCGGTGGATCACGTCGTCGACCGGTGACGGCACGTGGACGCTGGTGAACGCGGCCACGGGCGCGATGCTGGACGTGGTGGGCCAGTCCACGGCGGACGGGGCGAAGGTCGGGCTGTACACGCCGACGTCCGGCCCGAACCAGCGGTGGACGGCGACGCCGCGCTAGCGCGGAAGTCGTCGCGGTGGCACGAGGGCGCCGTTCCCCGATCACGGGGAGCGGCGCCCTCGTCGCGTCCTCCGGTCAGCCGGGGAACGGCCAGGGGTTGGGCGCGCACACCTTGCCGTCGTTGGGCACGACCCCGCCCTGCGCGGAGCCCGCGGTGATCAGGTTGATCTCGTCGTTGGACGTGCTGAACGTCTGCTGCATCATCACCGGCGCGGGCGCGCCGTGCTCGGCGCAGGGCACGTGCCCCTGGCCGAGGGCGTGCCCGACCTCGTGGTTGACCACGTACCGCCGGTACCCGTCCAGGTCGCCGAGGTAGGCGACCGCCCCCCTGGCCCAGCGTGCGGCGCTCAGGTCGACCGCGCCGCCGTCGCGGCAGGACACGTCCACCGGGATCTGGAAGCCGCAGCGGTCGCGGGCGGTGGCCTGGGAGGTGAGGCGGACGCGGAAGTCCGGGACGCCGGAGTCGACGCGGCGCAGCGCGAACCCGGCTGAGATCCAGCCGCGCGGGTCGGCGAGTGTCTGCTGCACGAACCCGGCGAACGCGTGCTCGTCGACCTGCACGCCGTCCTCGACCTCGACGGTGTAGCTGAGCGCCGCGCCGCTGCCCGCCTGGGCGAAGGTGCCGGGCACCACGTGCCAGGTCCCGTTGCCCCGCTCGGGGAACGGGCCGCCGTCGGGCAGGTCGGACGAGCGCTCGTAGACGCGTTGCGGCTCGGGGTCCGAGTCCGCCGCCATGGGTTCGGCCGCCATCCGCTCCGGTTCGGCGGGATCGGCGGGCACGTCGGCGGGTGCTGCGGCGGGCGCGGCCGGTTCCTGCGGTTCGGCTTCCGCGACCGGCCCGGTGGGCGGCTCCTCGGGCGGGGTGACCACACCTGCGGCCGTGAACACGACCGCCGTGGCCAGGCACGCCAGGAGCGCCGGGGTGACCTTCATGAGCACAGGGTGCCCACTAATGGTGAAGATCCTGTGTTGTCCGGGCTTTTCCCCCGTGAAGGCGGTGCGCACTGCCGCCGTGCGCGCCCGCGTCCTGGTCGCCGAGGACAACCCCCCACCAGGCGGAACTCGTCCGCCGCCACCTGGCGCACGACGGGCGCGACGTCACCGTGGTGGGTGACGGGCGGGCGGCGGGGAAGTGGATCCGCGTGCGGTCGGCCCGTTCGCGCTGGACCAGGGGTCGTTGGTGGAGCTGGAGTCCCGGCTGGCGCGGGTGCGGCAGCGCGCGGCGGCGCGGCGGTTGCCCGGCGGGGACCTCAGCCCGCGAGGGTGCGGAGCGAGACCTCCCAGAGCCGGTCGGCGGCCTCCGGGTCGAGCGCGTGGTCGGCCACGCCCCGGTTGGCGCCGGGCACGAACGGGCCCGCCTCGGCGCAGTCCTCGAAGTACTTGCCGCCCAGGCCTTCCAGCTCGGGCGCGGTGGCGACGTAGACCGAGGTGGCCGCGCCCTGCTCGGGGGTCTTGCGCCGGACCTCGGTGACGCCCGCCGCCGCGCGGGCCCGCGCGAGCTCCTCGAGGTCCACGTGGCGCTGGAGGTTCGTGCTGATCGAGCCGGGCATCAGGGCGTTCACCGTGATCCCGTCGGCGGCCCACCTGGTGGTGGCGCTCACCCCGAAGAGGACGTTCGCGGACTTGCTCTGCGCGTAGGCGTCCCACGCCTGGTACTCGCGCTCGGTGTAGTGGACGTCGTCGAAGACCACCGGCGAGCGGTGGTGGGAGCTGGAGCTGACCGAGACCACGCGCGCGCCGCCCGCCGCCGCGAGGTGCCGGTGCAGCCCCTTGGTGAGGGCGAAGTGGCCGAGGTGGTTGGTGGCGAACTGGAGCTCCCACCCCTCGGGGGTGCGGGTGAGCGGGCAGGCCATGACGGCCGCGTTGTTGACCAGCAGGTGCAGCGGGTCGTCCCAGTTGGCGGTGAAGGCGGCCACCGAGACCTGGTCGGCCAGGTCGAGCGGGGCGACGCGGACGGCGGTGTTCCCGGTGGTGGCGGTGATGTCGGCGGCGGTGCGCTCACCGGCGGCGCGGTCGCGCACGGCCAGGGTGACCTCGGCGCCCGCGGACGCGAGGGCCCTGGCGGTCTCGACGCCGATGCCCGAGGCGGCGCCGGTGACGACGGCGCGCTTGCCGGTCAGGTCGATCCCGGCCACCACCTCGGCGGCCGTGGAGGCGGCGGTGAAGCGCGGTGCGGTGTTCGCGGTCATGATCTCCCCGGATCGCTGGACTAGGATGAAGCGGAGGTTCCTCCGCTTCA
The DNA here is from genome assembly GCF_000023245.1 of Actinosynnema mirum DSM 43827. Classification (GTDB taxonomy): domain Bacteria; phylum Actinomycetota; class Actinomycetes; order Mycobacteriales; family Pseudonocardiaceae; genus Actinosynnema; species Actinosynnema mirum. Next base: position 2,886,688 of record NC_013093.1, on the reverse strand, counting down.
TCGAGACTAACCGGAGGTGCCTCCGCTTGCAACCGATCCCGGAGGACCCCGCCGTGACCGACCCCGACCAGCGCCCGCTGCGGGCCGACGCCCAGCGCAACCGCGACAAGCTCCTGGCCGCCGCGCTGGCCGCGTTCACCGAGCGCGCCGACGCGCCCCTGGAGGGCATCGCGAAGCAGGCGGGCGTGGGCATCGGCACCCTCTACCGGCACTTCCCGACCCGCGAGGCGCTCATCGAGCAGGTGTACCGGGCCGAGCTGGACCGGCTGTGCGACGCCGCGCCGCACCTGCTGACCACCTCGCCGCCCGAGGTCGCGCTGCGGCGGTGGATGGACCTGTTCCTGGAGTACCTGGCCACCAAGCGAGGGCTCGCCGACGCGCTGCGCGCGGTGATCACCGGCGCGGAGACCCCGTTCCCGCACGCCAGGAAGCGGCTGCTGGACGCGCTGAGCGTGCTGGTGGACGCGGCGGTGCGGACGGGCGCGCTGCGCGACGACGTGCCCGCGCTGGACGTGCTGGTGGGCATGGCCGGGATCGCGAACGCCACCGACGACGCGGCGCAGGCGGGGCGGCTGCTGGACCTGCTCGTGGCCGGGCTGCGCGCCGGGCGGTGAACGCCGCCGCAGGGGGCGCCTAGCGGACTCGCGCCGGGACGCAACCCCTGTCCGCGGTGGCGTGGTTCACGGTGCCGCATAACGGTTTCCCACCGAGTCCACACCGGTCCCGCAGCCGCCGCCGGTGGAGTCGATCTTGCCGGGTGATCGGGTCTAGGCTCTTCCCCTGACGACGACGGCGGTGCCGATTCGGCCCTGGCACAGTGGGGTTTTCGCGTGGTGAGGAGATGGCGCGCGGCGTGGAGCGCGGTGGCTGCGGCGGCACTGGTGGGCACGGGCGCGGCGGCGGGCCCGGCGCACGCGCAGGACGCCGGTGAGATCGCGGGCACGGTCTGGGTCGACAAGGACCAGGACCGCCAGCCCGGCGAGCACGAGGCGCGCCGCGCGGGCGTGACCGTGACAGCGCTCCAGCGCGCCACCGGGGAGCGCAGGACCACCAGGACCGACGAGCGCGGCGACTTCCGCTTCACCGGACTGCCGCTGGGCGCCTACCAGGTCGAGGCCGACCGCACCGGGTACGCGGCGCTCGCCGACCGGACCTGGGACGTCGAGCTGACCTCGGGCTCCCCCAGGGCGGGGCAGGCGTGGTTCCCGCAGCAGGGCGGCACGCTCGGCGGCCAGGTCAGCGTGGACGCGGACGACGACGGCGCGCGCGACGCCACCCCCGAGCGGGTCGCGGTGACCGTGCACCTGTGGGGACGCGACCTCACCGGGGCGGAGGTCAGGGCCAGCACGACGACCTCCGACTACGGCTGGTACCACTTCGACGCGCTGGCGACGGGCGCGTACCAGGTCAGGGCCGAGGTCCCGCAGGGGTACGGGCTGGCGAGGCCGAACGCGGGCGCGGGCTCGTCCGGCGCGCACACCGACTTCGACCTGCTGGGCGCGGAGGCCACGAGCCTGCCGGTGCGGTTCGCCGAGACCGGGTCGCGGTACGCGGCCGTGGACATCGGTTTGGTGCGGGGTGGGGGTGTTGCGCCGGAACCGGTGCTGGTCAACGCGGCCAGCGGGTGGTGCGCGGATCAGGAACTGCCGGGTGGGGCGGTGACCACGGGCGTCGCGGCGGGCGACTGCCACGGTGGGGACAACCAGCGCTGGCGGGCGAGGTGGGTGGAGCCGGACGTGGCGGAGTTCGTGGACGCGCGCACGGGGTTCTGCCTGGACCAGGAGTTCCCAGGGGGCAGGCGGACCAGCGGGGTGGGCGCGTACCGGTGCCACGGCGGGGCGAACCAGCGCTGGCGGGTGAGCCACGACGAGCAGGGCGGCGAGCCGTTCACGGCGGTGAACCTGGCAACCGGGGAGTGCCTGGACCAGGAGTACCCGACGGGGACGCCGACGACGGGCGTCGGGGCGTACCGGTGCCATGGCGGGGCGAACCAGAGCTGGGTCGCCCGGTGAGCTGAGGCGGGGCCGGAGCGCGCCTACGTACGGGCTGCAAGCCGAGCGCATTCCCAAGCCACCAACTGAACTGATTCGCGCGTTGACCGCCTCGCGGGCTGCGGGGCGAGCGCAGCGAGCCCGCAGCTCCCCAATCCCGCGTCCCTCTTCTCCGTTTGGCCTGGCGAAGCCCGAGCACGCTTGTCAAGATGCCGCCGCATTGCGCGGTAGATCGCCCGAGTTGTACGGCGTCTTGACGAGCGTGCTTGCCTGAAAGGAGGCCGAACGGAGAAGAGGGACCCGGACCATCGCAGGGGTAGACGGGACCATCGGCGGAAGAGTCACCGGCCGGCAGGGCTTGTGTCCCTCTTTTTTGGAGGTCTGCCCCGCCGGCGAGGCGTTGTTTTTGGGTTTGGGTTTGGGTTTGGGTTTTAAAGTCAAAGGATCAAAGTCAAGAGCTACAAGCACGCCTCGCCGGCGGGGCAGACCTCCAAAAAAGAGGGGACACGGGCTCTGCCGGCCGGTGGCGCTTCCGCTGGTGGTCCGGTTTACCCCTGCGGTGGGCGGGGTCCCTCTTCTCCGTTTGGCCTCCTTTCAGGCAAGCACAGGCGTCAAGACGCCGTTTGACTCGGGCGGTCTTCCGCGCAGTGCGGCGGCATCTTGACACCTGCGCTCGGGCTTCGCCAGGCCAAACGGAGAAGAGGGACGCGGGAATGGGCGGCTGCGGGCTCGCTGCGCTCGCCCCGCAGCCCGCGAAGCGGTCAACCAGCGAAGCGGCTTGGTGCGGTGAGGTCCCGCGTCGTTGTGACGCGGGACCTTTTTCTCGCCCCAACCAGAAGTTCAGCGCCCCTCCCCAGAAGTTCAGCGCCCCTCCCCAGGAGCTCAGCGCCTCCCCCTAGGAGCTCAGCGCCTCCCCCAGGAGTTGAGCACCTCATCCCCAGGAGCTCAGCGCCCGACCTGCGGAAGCGCCAAGTTGCGCGGCAGATCAGGGCGGCCGAACAAGAAGCCCTGCCCGAACCCGCACCCCGCCCTGCGCAGCCACTCCGCCTGCTCCGGCGTCTCGATGCCCTCCGCGACGGTGACCGCGCCCAGCACGTCCGCCAGGTCGATGATGCAGCGCACCACGCCCGCCGTGCGGCCGGTGTCGCCGAGGGCCCAGGTGAACGACTTGTCGATCTTCACCACGTCGAACGGGTAGCGGTGCAGGTAGCTCAGGGACGAGTAGCCGGTGCCGAAGTCGTCCAGGGCCACCCGCACGCCCGTCTCCCGCACCGCCATCAGCGCCCGCATCGCCGCCTCGTCCGCCCACACCGACTCGGTCACCTCGATGGTCAGCGCCGAGGCCTGCAAGCCCGACACGTCCAGGGACTTCGCCAGCGCGGCCAGGAAACCGGGCGCGGACAGCTGCCTGGTGGACACGTTGACCGTGACGCCCAGCTCGCGCCCGGCCGCGCGCCAACCAGCGGCCTGGGTGCACGCGGAGGTGAGCACGCTCGACCCCAGCGGCACGATCAGGCCGGTCTGCTCGGCCAGGCCGATGAACTCGCCCGGTCCGAGCAGCCCCCGCCCCGGCCGCTCCCAGCGGACCAGGGCCTCCGCGCCGGAGATCGCCGTGGTGGCCAGGTCCACGATGGGCTGGTAGTGCAGGACCAGCTGATCCGTGCCGATCGCGGCGCGCAGGTCGAGCTTGTCGCGCTGGCGGGCCAGCGCCTGCTCGCCCATCTCCCTGCGGAAGGAGCGGGCGCGCGCGCCGCCCTCGCGCTTGGCCACGTACATCGCGGTGTCGGCGTCGCGCAGCAGCTCCGCGGTGCCGACCACCCCCGCCGCCGCCGAGGACACCGCGACGCCGATGCTGGCCTGCATCCGCACGTCGTACCCCAGGTCCGACCAGGGCTTCTCCAGCTCCGCCAGCACGGACTTCGCGAGCTGGCCGCAGGCCTGCTCGTCCAGGCCCGGCGCCAGCACCGCGAACTCGTCGCCGCCCAGGCGCGCGGCGACCGCGTCCGGTTCGACGGCGGCGCGGATGCGGCGGGAGGCTGCCACCAGGCACTGGTCGCCCGCGTCGTGGCCCTCGGTGTCGTTGACCTCCTTGAACTGGTCCAGGTCGAGCACGAGCAGGCCGACGTCGCCCGCGCGCAGCGCGCGGTCCAGCAGGTGCAGGAAGTGCGAGCGGCTGGTCAGGCCGGTGAGGACGTCGCGCTCGGAGCGGTGCCGCAGCTCGTCCTCCAGGCGGCGGCGGACGCTGATGTCCACGGCGGCCACCAGGGTGCGGTCCTCGTCGCCCGCCTGCTCGACGCGCACCGGGTGCAGCGCGAGGACGCGGTCGCGGTCGGCGACCCAGACCTCCACGGGCTCGGCGTCGGCGTCGCGGCAGCCCTTCTCGCACACCGCGATGTTGGGGCCGTGCGGGCAGGGCACGGCGGCCCCGTTCTGGCCCGCCCAGTCCAGCAGGAACTGGGCGCGCTCGTTGTGCAGCACGGGCACGCCGCCGGAGTCGAGCAGCACCAGGCCGATCGGGCTGGCCTGCAGGACGGCGGTGGCGGTGGCGCGGGCGTGCTCGGCGCCGCGCTGGGCCGACTCGGCGCGCAGCACCGCGCGCGCGGCCTCGTGCAGCGCGGCGGCGGCGACGGCCATGCCCGCCAGCGGCATCAGCAGGGTCGGCAGCAGCTCGGGGCGGATCGCGCCCCAGCCCCAGAGCAGCGACGCGGCCAGGCCGGTGAGGTAGCCGCCGACGACCACGGCGGACTTGGCCCAGAACCCGGCGTCCTCGGGGTAGAGGGCGCGGCGGACCGTGGCGCCGATGACGAAGCCCACGACGACCTGCGGGTCGGGCAGCAGGAGCAGCGCGGCGAACGCGACCACGCCCTCCAGCGGCGGGATCCACCACGCGTCGCGGGGAACCCGCAGCCAGCACGCGAGGACACCGGCGACCAGCGCGGCCACCCCGATCGGGAGCGGCCCCTCACCGGTCGCGACGAGGCTGCCGATCGTGAGGACCCCGCCGAGCCAGGCGAAGACGGTGGTCAGCACCCTGATCCGGTGCAGCGTCCTGCGACCGGTGCCGTGCGCCGAGCCCGAGGCGGGAGGCACGTCCGCGGCCACGGGAACGGGTGGACGTTTCACGCGAGCTTCCCCCAAGCCACGGCTCGTAGACCGAGTGCTCTCACATGCGGCGAAGTTGGCACTATCTGATCCTCGCACGGGCGCGACAACCGCCATCCGGGTGAGTCGACTGGCCCGGTCGGTCCGATTTCCGTCCACTGTGGACTCGGCGAGGCCCTCAACCGGGGGTTCGGACTTTTGCATCGTTGTAAGGCTGGACGCGGGCGAGGACACGGGGATTGTGCGTCCACTGTGGACTTCTTGACGGTTTTCACCTGCGGAAACACGAACTCCACTGGCGCTTTCGTGACAGAGTGTGCCGGGTGGGGATGACGGTGCGCCGATCGGAGCGCCCGACCGGTCGGCGGCCATGACGGTGACCTGCGGGGGCCGGACGAGTGGCGGTGGGCCGCTAGCGCGCCAGCGCCTCCAGCAACGGCACCACCGCAGCCGGTTCCGGCAGTCCCAGCATCTCCTCGCGCAGCGCCAGCGCCGCCTCGCGGTGCGACCCGGCCAGCACCTCCACCACCCGCGCGAACAGGTCGCCGGACTCGCCGGTGAACACCGTCCCCGGTGTGAAGTGCACCGTCGTCCGCGCACCCCGCACGACCGGGCCCACCACCGGCCGCACCGGGAAAGCCGTCGGCGGCAGCGGGAACGCCGGGTCGCGGAAGCTCGGCGGGAACGGGGACAGCAGCAGGTTCCCGCGCAGCATCAGCAGGTCCGGGTCCGGGTCCGGGTCCGAGTCCGGGTCCGGCGGCAGGCCGTGCGCCTCGAACCCGGCCGCCTCGACCGCCCTCCGCTGGACCGGGGGGCAGGCGAACGCGACCACGTGCCCGGCGGCGCGGACGGAGGTGAGCAGCACGCGCACCCGCGCCAGGGCAGGCGGTCAGGCCGCGAGCACCACCTGGTCGGTCGCGGGCTCGCGGACGCGGCAGGCCGTCCACAGGTTCGCCATCGCGACCACGACCGCCATCGACCCGAGCACGTGCACCACCACCAGCACGGCGGGCACCCCGGTGAAGTACTGCGCGAACCCGACCGCGCCCTGCAGCAGTACCGCCACCAGCAGCACCGCGTACGGCTTGCGCACCCCGGCCCCGCGCAACGACCAGCCGAGCGCGGCCAGCACCGCGAGGAACGCGTACAGCAGCACCGAGTGCGCCTGGGCGAGCGTCTCGACGGGCGCGTCGAACCGGGCCACGTCGGCGTCGCCCGCGTGCGGACCGGCGCCGGTGACCATCGTGCCGACGACCATCAGCGCGGCCAGCACCACGACCGCCGCGACCAGCAGCCGCTGCGCGAGCGCCCCGGCGATCGGCCGCGCCGGACCGTCCTCCTCGTCCAGCGAGCGCCAGAGCAGCACCGCGTACCAGGCGAGCACCGGCGAGACGATGAAGTGGAAGGCGACGGTCCACCAGAGCAGCCCGAGGTTGACCGTGATGCCGCCGATCACGGCCTGCGCGAACACCCCGCCGGTCATGACGGCGGACAGCAGCAGCACGCGGGTGCGCAGCGGCCTCGACCACCAGGCGGCGAGCAGGCAGAGCACCCCGATGACGCCGACCACGACGGCGAGCAGCCGGTTGCCGTACTCGATCCACTGGTTGAGCATCGCCAGCTCGGGGTGCTCGACGGGCACGAAGCTGCCGGGCAGGCAGTGCGGCCACTCGGTGCAGCCGAGCCCGGAACCGGTCACCCGCACGGTGGACCCGGTGCCCGCGATGACGACGTTGGCGACGACAGCCGCGATCGCGAGGCCGCGGTGGGACTGGACGATCCGCTGCTTCCAGGTGGGCTGCACGACGGGCAACCTACGTGACCGGAGCCGAGAACGGACAAATGGGGTCCACGGGCGTTGACTTCGTTCTGCACTGAAGGAATAAATGGAATCACGTGGGGGCCCGCCTGGGCCGAACAGGTGAACCACGGGCGAGACCCTCAAGGAATCGGGATCGAGCGCCGATGAATCAATCAGCGCAGCGAAGAGGGGCCCGGAGAGATCCGGGCCCCTCTTCGCGTCTGCCGGGGAGTGCGATCGGCGCCACCGGGCGATCAGCGCTTGAGCGCGTCGAAGTGCGGCTTGAGCGCCGGGTAGTAGTCCTCGAACGACGGCGCCTCCGCGCCCTCGCGCGCCGCGACCAGCAGGTCCAGGTAGTACTCCCACCCCGGCCCGATCTCGCCGATCCCGCCGTCGTCCCCCAGGTGGTGGACCAGCCGCAGCTCGGTCTCCCCCGCCTCGACGGGCACGACCAGCAGCTCGATCGGCCACGTCGCCCCGGTGCCCAGCATGGTCAGCACGAGCCTGCCCGGCGCCTCGCAGGCCTCCACCCGCAGGTCGCACGTCGGCTGCCCGTCCTCGAACTCCAGCCGCACCCGCACCGTCCCGCCCGCTCTGCCCTCGCCCTCCCACGGCCCGAACCAGCGGGCCGTCCGGTCGGACTCGGTGACGGACGCCCACACGTCCTCGACGTCCGCGCGGAACGTCCGGGTCAGCACGAGGTCGACGCCGCCGGGCGTCCCGGCGAGCGTTCCGGTGGCGGTCGGGGGCATGGTGCTCCTGTTCACGGGGGCTTCACGAGGGGGGCCACGAGCCGGTCGCGACCAGCAGGGTAACCAGAGCGCTCGCGGGGGTGTGGGAGGGCGCGCGGGGCTAGTCGGCCGCCGCGAAGTCCCGGCCCTCCTCGGGCCGGCCGACCGCGTGCAGCTCCCACACCGCGACGCCCAGCGCCACCACCACGGCCCCCGCCGCGGTCCAGATCGCCAGGGACACCGCGGCGCCGTAGTCCTGACCGGTGTCCGCCAGCACCAGGTAGAACAGCCCGGCGAGCGCGGCGCTGCCGATCGCCGCGCCGATGCGCTGGCCGGTCTGGAGGGCGCCGCCCGCCGCGCCCGCCATGCGGACCGGCACGTTGCGCAGCGTCAGCGTGGTGTTCGGGGAGATCACCCAGCCGCCGCCGACACCGCCGACCAGCAGCGCGCAGGCGGCCCACCAGCCCGCCAGGTGCGGCGGGGCCAGGCGCAGGAGCAGGCCGGTCGCCACCAGGCCCGCCACGACCAGGGCCAGGCCCAGAACGGTCAGCTTGCGGCCCCAGCGGCTCACCAGCCTGCCGCCGACGAGCGCGGACGCCGCCGAGCCCACCGCGAACGGGGTCACCGCCAGGCCCGACTCCAGCGGGGTGTAGCCGAGGCCGGTCTGGAAGAACAGCGCGAACACCAGCCAGATCCCGCTGAAGCCCACGAAGTAGCAGGTTCCCAGCAGCAGCCCGGAGGCGTAGCCGGGGACGGCGGTCAGCAGGGTCACGTCGAGCAGCGGGTCGCCGCCGCGCGCGGCCGTGCGGCGCTCCCACACCACGAACGCCGCCAGCAGCGCCGCGCCCACCGGGAACAGCCACCACAGCGCCGTCAGGCCGCCCGACTCGGCCAGCACCAGCGGCAGCAGCACGGCCAGCACGCCCGCGCCCAGCAGCAGCACGCCGAGCAGGTCGAGACGGCCCCGCTCGCCGACGCTCGCCCTCGGCAGCAGCCTGGCCGCCAGGACCAGCGCGACCAGTCCGATCGGGACGTTCACGTAGAACACCCAGCGCCAGCCGTCGTCCTCGCCCGCCACGGCCAGGATCGCGCCGCCCGCCACCGGGCCCACCGCCGTGGAGATGCCGACCACCGCGCCGAAGAAGCCGAACGCGCGCGCCCGCTCCGCGTCCCGGAACAGCTGCTGGATCAGGGCCGAGTTCTGCGGGGCCAGCGCGCCCGCCGCCGCGCCCTGCAGCAGCCGGGCGACCACCAGCACCTCGGTCGTGGGCGCGAGCCCGGCGAGCGCGCTGAACGCGATGAACGCCGCCAGCGCCAGCAGGAACACCCGGCGCCTGCCGTAGGCGTCGCCGAGCCTGCCCGCGGTGACCAGGACCAGGCCGAACGCGAGCGCGTACCCGGAGACCACCCACTGCACGCCCGCCGGCGAGGTGCCGAGGCCGCGCTGCATGGAGGGCAGGGCGACGGAGACGATGCTGACGTCCAGGAGGCTCATGAACCCGGCCACGAGGCTGACGGCTAGGGCTTTCCAGCGGCGTGGATCAGGTTCGGTCACCAGGGCTGTCTACCCGGTTTCCCCGGAACGACACCGGAGCGGGCGGCCCGCCCGACGTTCGGGGGGCCGCCCGCTCCGGGAAGGGCTTGGTCGGCGGAGTCGAGGGTGGGGATCAGGTGGTGGAACCGGTGCCCGTGCCGGAACCCGTGCCGGAGCCGGTGTCGGGGGTCGTCTGCTGGCCACCGCGACCGGCGCGCCCACCGGGGAGCTGACCGGTCCCGGACTGCCCGTCGCCCATGCCGGGGAACTGGCCGCCGCCGGTCTGGCCGTCGCCCGCGCCGGGGAACTGGCCGTCACCGGGGAACTGGCCGCTCGGGGCCTGCTGACCGGTGCCCGCTCCCGCGCCACCGTCGCCGACCGCGAGGCCGATCCCGAACCCGCCGAGCCCGGCCGCGACGGCGATCCCCAGCGCGCCTGCGACCAGCGCGTTCCGGCCCCTGAGCCAGGCGGGCCGCTTCGAGGCGACCGGCTGGGACGGCGCGGGCGGCATCACTCCCCACGTCGGCGCCTCGGCGGCCGGGACCTGCGCGGCGCCCACCTCGGGCGCGCCCCAACCGGCCTGCCCCTGCTCGGTGGCAGCGGCAGTCGCGGCCTCGGTGGGGGCAGCCTTGGTGGCAGCGGCCTCGGTGGCAGCGGCCTCGGTGGCAGCGGCCTCGGTGGTGGTCTCGGCGGTGGCGGCGCCGGTCTCGATCTGCTCCTGCGGGCGGGTCATCTGCTCGGTGTTCACGGTGGCTCCTGGCTGCTCGGGACTCCCCTGCTCCGGGACCACCCCGGTCGGGACAACCCAAGAATCGGCGCCGCCCCTGTGGACTTCACCAGCGTCCGCTGTGCGTCCCCTGTGAGCGCCCCGCACACCCGGCGCCCGGACCCGCTGCCGGCGAGGACGACGCGGTCGCCGCCGGGGAGTCCCAGGCCGGTGTCCCAGGACTCTCCGGCAGTGGGACCTTCGACCGTGTGTCAGCCACCCGCCCGGTAAGAGAGTGGGGTCTCCTCGGATTCATGACGAGCGGTCCGCCGGGAGGCAGGAAATGGCGCTGGGGCTGACCAACGACGAGGTGACGGCCGCACTGGAAGCGGCCTCCCTCGCCCCATCGGTGCACAACACGCAGCCCTGGCTGTTCCGGGTCGCGGAAGACCGGATCGAGCTGCACGCGGACACCTCGCGCGCGCTGCGCGCCACCGACCCGGAGGACCGCGAGCTGCGGCTCTCCTGCGGTGCGGCGCTGCTGAACCTGCGCGTGGCGCTGGAGGGCGCGGGGGTCCGGACCACGGTCGCCGTCGCGCACGGGACGGGGTCCGGCGCGCTGGCCGTGCTGCGGCGGGTCGGCGGCGCGGCCCAGCCGGAGCCCGCGCTGGTCGCGGCGATCCCGCGGCGGCGCACGAACCGCAGGCCGTTCCGCGCCGACCCGGTGCCGCTGGGGTTCCGGACGGCGCTGGTGCGCGCGGCGGAGCGGGAGCGGTCCTGGTTGCACGTGGTGACCGACCGGGAGGAGCGGGCGCGGTTGCGCGGGATGGTCGCGCGGGCGCACCGGGAGCTGGACGCCGACCCCCGCGTGCAGGCGGAGCTGCGGCGGTGGACGGGGCTGCGGGTGGGCGCGGACGGCGTGCCGACCAGGGCCGCCGGGCCCCGGCCCGCCGCCGGTGACGAGTGGGCGACGCGGGACTTCCTGGCGCGCGGCCTGCCGGAGCGGGTGGGCGCGGCCGAGTCCGGCGGCGGCGACCTGGTGGCGGTGCTGTGCTCGTACCACGACGGCCCGGCGGCGGAGGTGCGGGCGGGGCAGGCGATGCAGCGGGTGCTGCTGACGGCGACCTCGCTGGGGCTGTCCGCGTCGTTCCTGTCGCAGCCGGTGGAGGTGCCCGCGATCCGCGAGGAGGTGCGCCTGCTGGCGGGCGGGCCGTTCCCGCAGACGGTGCTGCGGCTGGGCTTCGGCGAGCCGGTCCCGCCGACGCCCCGGCGCTCGGTGGCCGACCTGCTGATGGGCTGACCGGACTCGCGGCCCCCGCCTCAGGGCCGTTCGGAGCACCGCCGGGCGTCCCGCGGGCGGCGGTCCGAACGGCCCCGAAGCGCGCCCCCGTGACGCCGGTCACAACACCCTGCGGCGGTCGGGGCGGCAAACCCCCAGGTCGCGTCGTCCGGCGCGACCTCGGACGCCGAACGCCGCGCCGGTTTCATACCGAAGGATGACGTTCACGAGACTCTTGACTGAGCCGGGCCTCAGGTTGGGTGTGGAACTCTTCCGCCATCCACCCCGCCAGTCCCAGGACGAGGCACCGAAGCGCAGTGCTGCGCCGGAGCGCGGACCGGCGGCGGGGGTGGCCCACACCTTTCCCCGTAAGGAGATCCGCACATGTCCGTGCTGGCTCGGCTCAGCCTGGCCAACCGGGGGCTCGTCGCGCTGCTGAGCCTGGTCGTCCTCGGTTTCGGGGTGCTGGCGCTCCCCTCGCTCAAGCAGCAGCTGTTCCCGTCCATCGAGCTGCCCGCCGCGGCCGTGGTCGCGCCGTACCCCGGCGCCTCCCCGGACCTGGTGGACAGCCAGGTCGCCGAGCCCATCGCGGCGGCGGCCCGCGGGGTCGACGGCGTCGAGCAGGTGCTGACCCGCTCCGCCGAGAGCTCCGCGACGGTGCAGGTGATGTTCACCTACGGCACCGACCTGAACACCGCGATCTCGCAGCTCCAGCAGGCGGTGAACCGGCTCGGCTCCCGGCTTCCCGAGGGCGTCGACCCGACCATCGTGCAGGGCAGCACCGACGACCTCCCGGTGATCGCGCTGGCCGCGACCGCCGGTGACGACGACATCGCGATGGCGGCGAAGCTGCGCGAGCAGGTCGTCCCGGAGCTGGAGGCCATCCCCGGCGTGCGCGAGGCCACCGTCAGCGGTGAGCGCGAGCGCCAGGTGACGGTGACCGTCGACTACGCGAAGCTCGCCGCCGCGCGGCTGGAGCCGACCGCGCTCAGCGCGGCGCTGACCAGCGCGGGCATGACCATCCCGGCGGGCTCCGTCACGGACGGCGACCGCTCGCTGACCGTGCAGGTCGGCGGCCCGGTGACCTCGATCGAGCAGCTGCGCGCGGTCCGGGTCAACCAGCAGGTGACGCTCGGTGACGTGGCGACGGTGGAGTCCGCGCCGCTGCCCGCGACCTCGATCACCCGCACCGACGGCGAGCCCACGCTCGGCATCAGCCTGACCATGGGCTCGGACGGCAACGCGGTGCAGATCTCCGACGAGGTCCGCGCGAAGCTGGGCGAGCTGGGCTCGGCGGTCGGCAGCACGCTGACCGTCTCGTTCGACCAGGGCCCGGCGGTCGCCAAGGCGATCAGCGGCCTGACCACGGAGGGCCTGCTGGGCCTGCTGTTCGCGGTCGTGGTCATCCTGCTGTTCCTGATGTCGCTGCGCTCGACCCTGGTGACGGCGGTGTCGATCCCGCTGTCGGTGGTCGTGGCGCTGGTGGCGCTGTGGGTGGGCGACCTGTCGCTGAACCTGCTGACGCTGGGCGCGCTGACCATCGCGATCGGCCGCGTCGTGGACGACTCGATCGTGGTGCTGGAGAACATCCAGCGGCACCTCGGGTACGGCGAGGAGAAGCAGAAGGCGGTGCTGGAGGGCACCCGCGAGGTGGCGGGCGCGGTGACCGCGTCGACGCTGACCACGGTGGCGGTGTTCCTGCCGATCGCGTTCGTGACCGGCATCGCGGGCGAGCTGTTCAGCCCGTTCGCGATCACGGTGACCGTGTCGCTGCTGGCGTCGCTGCTGGTGTCGCTGACGATCGTGCCGGTGATGGCGTTCTGGTTCCTCAAGCGCCCCGAGGTGCCGACCGATCCGGCCGAGGCCGAGGCGGCGCGCGTCGCGGCGCTGGAGAAGGAGGAGCGCAGCAAGCTCCAGCGGGCGTACGTGCCGGTGCTGCGGTTCGCGACCAAGCGGCGCGGGGTGACCGTCGCCGCGTCGGTGCTGATCTTCGCCGTGACGTTGGGCCTGGCGGGCACGCTGCAGACGAACTTCATCGGCGACACCGGCGGCGACGCGCTGCAGGGCACGCAGGAGCTGGAGCCGGGCGCGAGCCTGGCGGCGCGCGACGAGGCCGCGAAGAAGGTCGAGCAGGTGCTCGCCGACACCGACGAGGTCGAGACCTACCAGGTCACGCTCGGCGGCGGCGGGATGCTGGCGGGCTTCGGCATGGGCGGCAGCAGCACGCAGATCAGCGCGACGCTGCGCGAGGGCTCCGACATGGAGGCGGTGCGCGAGCGGCTGACCGAGCGGTTGGGCGAACTCGACGGCGCGGGCGAGGTGGACTTCAGCGCGGGCGCTGCGGCCGGGTTCTCCAGCGACGGCATCGAGGTCCTGGTGACCGCGCCGGACGCGGAGCGCCTCAAGCAGGCGGCGGACGCGGTGCAGCGCGAGCTGACCGGCGCTCCGGGCGTCGGCGAGGTGACCAACGACCTCGCGGTGAGCGCGCCTCGGGTGCAGGTGGCGGTGCGCGAGGAGGCGGCGCGGGCGACCGGGCTGTCCAACCAGGTCGTGGGCCAGTTCGCGATGCAGGCGCTGCGCGGCACCCCCGCCGGTGAGCTGCCGATCGACGGCGCGACGCAGCAGATCGTGCTGCGCTCGGGCGTCGCGCCGACCGACGTGGCGGCGCTGCGCGAGCTCCAGCTGCCGGGCGGGGTGCGGCTGGGGCAGGTGGCGGACGTGTCCGTGGTGGACGGTCCGGTGCAGATCCGGCGCACCGACGGCGACCGCAGCGCGACCGTGACGGCGAAGGCCACCGGGTCCGACCTGGGCACGGTCACCACCGAGGTCACCAACCGGGTGAACGCGGTGGAGCTGCCGGAGGGCGCGGAGACGTCGATCGGCGGCGTGAGCGCGGACCAGGCCGAGACGTTCGCGGACCTGGGGCTGGCGATGCTGGCGGCCATCGCGATCGTGTTCCTGATCATGGTGGCGACGTTCCACAGCGTCGTGCAGCCGCTGATCCTGCTGGTGTCGATCCCGTTCGCGGCGACCGGCGCGATCGGCCTGCTGCTGCTGACCGGCACCCCGCTGGGGCTGCCGTCGCTGATCGGGATGCTGATGCTGGTCGGCATCGTGGTGACGAACGCGATCGTGCTGATCGACCTGGTGAACCAGTACCGGGCGGCGGGCATGGGCGTGGTCGAGGCGGTGGTCGAGGGCGGCAGGCGCAGGCTGCGGCCGATCCTGATGACCGCGGCGGCGACGATCTTCGCGCTGCTGCCGATGGCGCTGGGCATCACCGGCGAGGGCGCGTTCATCGGCAAGCCGCTGGCGATCGTGGTGATCGGCGGCCTGCTCAGCTCGACGCTGCTGACCCTGGTGCTGGTGCCCACGCTGTACACGATCGTGGAGAACCGGAAGGAGCGCCGCGCGGCCAAGCGCGCGGCGAGGCGCAACGAGCAGCCGGAGCGGGAGACCGCGTCGGTGTAGTCGCTCGACACGCAGTCCGGTGGTGCTGAAGCGCCCCCGTCACCCGGTTCTCGGGTGACGGGGGCGTTCTGCTGCCTACAGCGGGATGTAGACGCCGAAGTCGCGGGACGCGGTGCGGAAGTCCTGGAAGCCGATGCGGGCGCCCGCCGTGCGGGTCACGGTGCCCTTGGCGATCACGCCGCCGTCCGACGACGGGCCGTACACCGGGCCGCCGCTGTCACCCGGCCGGGCGGCGGGGCGGCCGTTCATCTGCTCGCCCTCGACCAGGTCCTCGCGGTCGGCGTAGAAGAACAGGACCTTGATGTTGCACACCTGCGAGCCGGTCTCGCGGGCGCTGGTGACGCCCGACTGGCACAGGTACTCGCCGACGTGGACGTCGCCCCAGCCGCGCACGACCTCGGTGCTGTTGCTGTCGCCGCCGCCCACGTACTGGCGGTTCACCACGTTCCCGGTCGGGATCAGCATGATGTCGTGGTCGCCGTGCCGCGCCCCGACGTTGCCGATGTGCTCGCCCGTCGGGTCGGTCACCCGCACCCCGGACTGGCCGCAGTGCGCGGCCGTGAGCAGGAAGCGGGCGTTGTCGCCGTTGCGCACCGAGAAGCCCGAGGTGCAGGCGGCGGAGTTGTTGAGCACGATCGTCGCCCCGCCCTTCCACGGCGGCGAGTCGTTCTGCCGGGACACCGGCACGAGCGGCTCCTCCACGACGGTGCGCACGGGCACGTCGGCGGTGGTCGCCAGCGAGCGGGCGACGGCGTCGGAGCGGGTGCCGAGCACCAGGCCGCTGCCGTCGGCGGGGACCTTGATGGAGTGCACGGCCGAACCGGGGCCGCGGCGCGCTTCCAGGTTCTTCGCGGCGGCGCGCAGCTCGGCCTCGGAGTGCGCGGCCCGCTCGACCCGGACGGGCGCCTCGGCGGCGGCCTTCGCGACCGCCTCGGTGACGGCGGCGGGCGGCGCGCCCTTCCACCACAGGGCGACGTGGTCGTCCTCCAGGGCGATCCCGGCGAACCCGTCGGGGTACCCGACCCGGTCGACCTCGGCCTTGATCACGTCGGCGGCGGCGATCAGGGGCTGCTGGGCGAGCATCCGGTCCCAGTCGCCGGGCCCGGTCCCGGCGAGCGCGGCGGGGGCGGTCCCGAGCGCGGTGGAGGCGGCCACGACGGCCACGAGCGCCAGGGCACTGCGTGCTGTCCTCACGTGCGACAACTCCTTCGAGTCGCTGGGTGCGGGGGGCAGCGGCGGAGGTCCGACCCTATGGTCCAGACCAAAAATCTGTCACTGACAAGACCGGACAAACGCCCCCTGAGTCCGGGGCAGGGGCGACTGGGGGGCACCCGGCCGGACCACCGCTTCTCCCGTCCGCGACCGCCCCCGTGTGGGAGCATCCGAGGATGGGGCGCAGCAGCGACGATGACGACCAGACCTACCGCGTGCACAACGTCGTCCGCGGCGACGTGAGCGGCCCCGTCGTGCAGGCGGGGCGGATCGAGGGCGGGCTCACGCTGCACGGCGGCGGGTTGCAGCCCTCGCCCCGGCCGAGGCGGCTGGTCGAGCCGCACGAGGTGCTCGACTTACCCGACGCCGAGGCCCGGCGCGCCCTGCTCGACAACCGGGACCGCACGTTCCTGGCCCGCGCCGCCGACCACGACCCCGACCGCACCGTCGAGCTGCTCGCGAGCCTGGGCGACGACCAGCGCGACTCCGTGCTGCGCCGCACCCGCGACCTCCCCGGCTGGCTCACCGAGCTGACCGCCGCGCTCGTCGACCTGGAGGCCGCCGCCCGCACCTGGCGCGGCTTCCTCGGCGCGCCGGTCGACCTCGCGCACCGCGAAGGCCCCTCCCCGCACGGCACCACCGGCTACGGGCTGCGATTCGAGCGCGGCGCCGCGCTGTGGTGCTCGGACTCCGGACCGCGCGTGCTGATGGAGGGGGTGCACGCCCTGCACCGCGCCCAGGGCGGCGCGACGGGCTGGCTGGGGTTCCCGCTCGCCGACGAGCTGAGCGTGACCTCCCCGCAGGGCACCGACGGCTGCGCGCAGCGCTTCCAGGGCGGCACGGCCTACCAGGCGGGCGACCGCGCGTTCGCCGTCCGGGACACCACCGGGGTGCTGTTCGAGCGGCACGGCTTCCCGCTCGGGTCGCCGCTGCGGGACGGGAGCGGGTGGGTGCAGGAGTTCGAGGGCGGCCAGGTCCGGCAGCAGTAGCCGGGACGGGCGCGGTCGGCGGAAGCGGGCTGGGCCGGTCGTCGGCTGTGGCAGCATCCCGGACATGGACGGGCAGCAGGGCGGGCGCAACGCCTTCGAGAACAGCAGCGCGGACAACGTCGTCCAGGCCGGGACCGTCAACGGCGGCGTGCACGTCAACAGCACCCCTCCCCCGCTGGCGAACCTGACCCCGCAGGCCGCAGCCGCCCAGCTGGTCGCCATGAAGACCGGTGAGGCCGCCGACGCGCTCGCCGCCTTCCCCTACCGGACCGCGCTGCTGACCGTGCTGCTGGCGGACCACGAGGCCACGACGATCGGGCTGCTCGGCGACATGGAGCTGGCCGTGGCGCGCGACCTCGTGGACGCGCTGCCGTCGCCGCCGGACTGGTTGGGCGGCCTGCTCACCGCAAGCGAGGGGTTCGGGAACGCGGCGTTGGGGCCCGCCAGGAACAAGGTGCGGCGCGCCGCCCCCTCGCCGCAGGGGTCGACCGGGTTCAGCCGCGACTACGACAAGGGGCGCGCCTACTGGAGCGCGGACACCCTGTTCCAGACGGTCGTGCACCCCTTCCTGCGCGAGCACGACCGCCGGGGCGGCACGGGCGGCGAGCTCGGCTTCCCCGTCGGGGAGCGGGCGTGGAACTGCACGGACGACACCCCAGGGGGGCTCTTCTACCAGCGCTTCGAGGGCGGGGTGATCTACGAGAGCAGCCCACCGCGGGTGGTCCGCGATCCGGACCTGGCCCTGTTCGACCGGTTCGGCTTCCCCACCGGGGACGAGACCGGGCTGGGCACGTTCTTCGCCGATCAGGTCAAGGGCACGTTCCAGCCGTTCGAGCGCGGCACGGCCTACTGGGTCGACAACGTGGCCCTGGTGCGCGAGGGCGATTCCAGCGTGCTGTTCGGGGTCCGCGCCACCTAGCCCCGCCCCAGCGCGCGGACCACGTCCTCCAGCGCCGCCGTCACGCGCGGCGCGGAGTCGGCGGGCACGCAGCCCGTGCTGACGGTGAGCGTGAGCCCGCGCCCGCCGTTGAGGTTGTAGGTCACCCCGGACTCGCCGTCCGGGTCCCGGCTGTAGCCGACGTCCGGCTCCAGCCCGGCGGCGGCGCGCAGCGCGGTCCGCACGCCCTCGGCGTCCGCGTCGGCCATCGACCGGTCCTCCGCGGTCGCGCTCACCCGCACCCAGTGCGGGGTCGGCCCGAGGAAGACGCTGTTGACCCGTCCGCACCGCTCCTGCTCCACCACGTGCGGCAGCTCCAGCCCGGCGGGTTCGGCGAAGGCCACGACCCGCTGCAGCGCGGTGACCGCCCGCTCCGGGTCGTGGGTGCGGCTCTGCAACCGGTCCAGGTCGTCCAGCTGCGCCCCCAGGTGGAGCACGACCAGCACCCAGGCCACCAGGAACGCCCCCACCAGCCCTCCGGGGACGCCCAGTCGGGGCGTGTGGTCACGGGCCGGGAGCGCGGTGTCCACCCCGTAGTCGTGCTCCAGGTCGGGGCGGGCCCGGCGCAGCAGGTCGGTGAACTCGCCGCGCCGCTCGGCGTCCTTCCAGCGCGACCGGTGCCTGCGCCCGTCCGCCGTGCGGATCTCCACGACCTCGCGCCCCATGGCCTGCGCGCTCCTGGCCAGCACGAGCAGCCCGCCGATGACGGAGACCGGGAACAGCAGCGCGAGCCAGAACGGCTTGGCGGAGCACGGGCCGCAGCGGACGCCGGTGATGGCCGCGTACGGGACGCGGTGGCGGCCGATGACCAGCGCGTCGGGCTCGAAGCGGGCGGTGGACGACCAGCGGGCGCCCAGCCACGCGCACAGCGCCGCCACCAGCACGTCCAGCGCCGTCAGCACCGGGTAGACCGCCCGCTCCGGGGTCTCCGGGATGGCCGAGCCGTGCCACAGGGCCGCGACCAGCGCGGCGAGCGCGACCGCCCGGAGCACGAGCGGGGCGGTCGTCAGCGGGACGCGCGGCGTGCTGCTCATGCCGGGTGGACGGCGCCCGCGCCCGACCGGTTCCGGGGGCTGTCCCCTGTTGGTCGGGTGTTCACCACCTCAGCGGGTGGTTGTCACCCGGCCCGGTGAAGCGCCCCGATCAGCTGTTCCGGGGTGATCGCGGCGGGCCGGTCGCTGACCTGGCCGTCGCCCAGCTCGACCACCCGCCAGCCGCCGTCCTCGGCGAGCACCAGGTCGACGGTGGCGAACCGCAGGTCCGCCGCGCGCACCAGCGGGGTGAGCGCGGTCAGGTCGGGGGCGCCGGGCAGCTCGTCCGGGGTGTCCGGGTGCGGGCCGAGCAGCGCGCACTCGCCGTCCACCCACCAGGTGCGCACCTCGCCGCGCCGCCACCGCTCGAACTCGCGCAGCACGAACCCGCCGACGCAGTCCGCGCCGCGCAGCTCCCGGAACCGCAGCGCCACCCGCCACGCGGCGTCACCATCCGCCACGTCCGGGATGAACGCCGCCTCGTCCCAGTGGTGCTTGAGCGACTTGGTGTAGTCGCGCAGCACCGCCGGTCCGCTCCCCAGCTCCGCGCGGGCCCGGTCGAAGTCGGTCCGGTCGTACCCGGCGGTCCACGCCGAGCGCGGGGTCAGCGGCGCGAGGTGGTCGTGCCAGCCGGGCAGCTCGTGCGCCCTGCGGTAGCGCAGCGGGTCGGTGCGCAGCGCCGCGCCCCGCTTCGCCAGCGCCCGCGCGAGGTCCGCGTAGTGGCTGCCGCGCACCATCCATCCCCGGTAGACGACGTCCTCGCCCTCCGGGACGCGGGCGACGGCGCGCGCCGGGTCGGCGGGCAGGGCGTCGTGGTCGAGCAGCGCGACGGTGATCCCGAGGTCGCGGGCGGCGGCGGCCTCGGCGGCGAAGTGCTCGTCCGGGCGGCGGGGGCGCAGCGGGTCCGAGGGCACCAGCAGGATCATGGGGACAGTCTGCCGACCGGGCTGATCCGGTCGTTGCGCAGGTGCTGGTACACGACGGAGGTGCGCACGTCGGCGACTTCGGACCGTTCGGTGAGCTTGTCCACCACGAACTGGTAGAGGTGGTCGTTGTCGGGCACGGCGACGTGCAGCAGGAAGTCCTCCGAGCCCGACGTGACGAACACGCCCAGGGTGTCCGGCTGGGCGATGGCCCAGGCGCGGAACTCCTCGATGACGCGGCGCGCCGGCGGCCGGATGCGGACCGCGATCAGCGCCTGCACGGGTCGCCCGATCGAGGGAAGGTCGACGTCCAGGATCGCGCCCTTGATCACGCCGCGCTCGCGGAGGGCGCGGGTGCGGTCGAGCGCGGTGGTCGGGGCGACGCCCACGGCGGCGGCCACGTCCCGGTTGCTCCGCCGTGCGTCGACCTGCAATTCGCGCAGGATGTTCGTATCAAGTTCGTCCACGGCGGCCTCCACGGGCGCTCTGCCGAATTATCAGCGGATCACTGGGCTTGTTCCCGAGCATGTGCATACCATCGTTGCACAAGTTCGCACATTGCACGGAGGAAGTGGGCCCATGAGCACCGAGTCGTCGCAGTCCGCCGTCGGGTTCGCCCCCGAGGAGATCGACACCGCCGCGTCCACCAGGTCGGCCCGCCTGAAGTGGGTGGTCGTGGTGGACGGGTCGCTGCCCGCCGGGCGGGCGGTCAACGCGGCGGTGTGCGTGGCGGCGGCGACCGGCGAGGCGGTGCCCGGACTGCTCGGGCCGGACGCGGTGGACGGGACCGGGTCGGCGCACCCCGGCCTGCCGTGGGCGGGCTGCGCGGTGCTGGCCGCGTCCGGCGAGCAGCTGGCCGAGCTGCGGGCGAAGGCGGCGGACTCGCCGGGCGTGCACGTGGTGGACATGCCCGTGGCCGCGCAGGAGACCAGGGTGTACGACGAGTACCTGGAGAAGGTCGCGGCGAGCGAGGCCGTGCCGTACCTCGCGGTGAGCCTGATCGGGCCGCGCAACCGGGTCGACAAGCTGGTGAAGCGGCTGTCGCTGCTGCCCTGACCGCACCGCCCCGGCAGGTGCTCCGGGCCCCTCGTTGTCGGGGGTTGGGCCTAGCATCGCTGGTTCACCGGGAGTCGGGTGGGGCGGAGGGGTCGTGGTGGGGCGGGACACGTCGGTCGCCGGGGTCGTGCAGGCCCGGTGGGGCGTGCGCCCGGAACCGGCGATCGCCCGCTACGCCGAGCCTGGTTGGCAGCTGTCGCCGCTGCCGGTGGAGAAGTCCTGCCCAGGGTGCGGCGGGGAGCTGCACGGGCTGTACCGGGCGCACCCGAGCGGCGGGAGGCAGCAGCTGCAGGCGGCGGTGGCGTGCCCCGGCTGCCCGGCGACGTTCACGCTGCGCGAGCTGAAGCTGGCGCAGCGGGCGGTGGTCGGGGACCTGAAGCCGGACGCCGTGGCGCGGCGGATGGCGGAGGACGCGCAGCTGGCGTCGCTGGCGCTGGAGGTGGACGAGCGGCCTGCCGAGCCCGAGCGACCGGTCGAGCCGGAGCGGCCGAGGCACGTGCGCGAGGCCGACGCGCCCGAGCTGCCGGGGCCGTGGGACGTGGAGCCTGCGAACCCGTGGGCGGACGAGCCGCCGCAGCGCGAGCCCGAGCCCGAGCGGCGGCCCGTCGCACCGGCGGAGCCGCGCGGGCTCGTGCCCCGACGACCGGTGGAGCAGCCGCCGGAACCCGAGTACCCCCTGGACCTGGGCTACCCGGTCGAGCGACCCGCGCCGCGCGAGGAGACCCCGCCCGCCGCGCCGACGCCCGAGCCGAAGCTGCGCTACACCCGCCCGAGCCAGCGCGCGGGAGGCGGGCCGGACGCCCCGGCCGCACGCCCGCGCACCCGGCGACCGCTGAAGTTCGAGCGCAAGAGCAGGCTCCGACCGGACGACTTCGCGCGGGCCGAGGGGGAGGCGCCCGCGGAGGGGGACGCGCCCGCCGAACGGCCCGACGCCAACCCCCACGCGGAACCGGCGCCTGTCGAGCAGGCGCCCGCCGAACCTGCGCGGAGTGAGCGAACTCGCCCCGAACCAGTCCAGGTCGAGCCCTCGCGGCGTGCGGACGCCGAGGAGGGCGCGCCCCTCGCGGCCGACACCGCCGAGCCCTCCGCCCGGACCACCCCGGCCGAGCCCGCCCCGGTCGTGCCCACCACCCGGCCCGCGCCCGCCGAGCCGTCCCCGCGCCCCGCCCCCTCCGGCCCGGTCCTCGGTCCCCAGCCCGCGCCCGCCCGCCGCACCGCCACCGCCGTCGTCGCCGCCCGCATCCGCGCGATCCTGGCCACCACCCCGGTCCCCACCGCCGCCGCCGAGGAGTTCCCCGCCCTCCCCCACCACCTCCTCGCCGACGCGGGCGCCGTCCCGGTGTGGTGGTGCAAGACCACCGACCCCACCCTCAAGCCCCCACCCGCCCCACCCGGCGCCGACCTGCGGGTCCTCCTGCCCGCGCACCCCGACTTCGCCGACCTGCGCACCCTCCTGCGCTCCGAGGGCGTCCCGTTCCGGGAGCTGCCGCACTGGCTGGAGCAGGAGACCGTCACCTCCCTGGACGCCCCGCTGCGCGCCACCGCGCACCTGTCCGAGGCCGGCGGCGTGGTGGCGGAGGCGTGCGAGCCGGTCGCCGAGGACGCCGCGCTCGCCGCGCGCCTGGCGTTCCAGGTGGTCTGGGACCTGCACGAGCCGCCCGGTCCGACGCCGCCGCCCGCGCCGACCGCCGACCTGGTGCCCGAGCACTGGCTGCCCTACCTGCCGTTCCCGGTGCTGAACCCGGCCCAGGCCCAGGCCGCGCCCGCGATCGTCGACACCGACGAGCACCTGCTGGTCACCGCGCCCACCGGCGCGGGCAAGACCACCATCGGGATGCTCGCGGTCCTGAAAGCGATCCTGGACGAGGGCCGCAAGGCCGCCTGGCTGGTGCCGCAGCGCTCCCTCACCGACGAGCTGGACCGCGAGCTGCGGGCGTGGCGCGGGCAGGGCCTGCGGGTGGAGCGGCTGTCCGGCGAGCACGCGGTGGACGTGGAGCGGGTGCGCGCGGCGGACCTGTGGGTGGCCACGACGGAGAAGTTCGAGGCGGTGTGCCGGGCCGCGTCGTTGCAGGCCGCGCTGGGCGAGGTGGGCTGCCTGGTGGTGGACGAGATCCACCTGCTCGGCAGCCCCGGCCGGGGCGCGCTGCTGGAGGCGCTGCTGGCCAGGGTGCGCGGCGCGGACTCGCCGGTGCGGATCGTCGGGCTGTCCGCGACGGTCACCAACGCCGCCGAGGTCGCCGAGTGGTTGCAGGCCCGCATGGTGGCGACCGCGTGGCGGCCGTCGAAGGTGACCTGGCAGCTGCCGACGGTGCCCGCGACGTCCGGGTTCGCGGCGGCCTCGCGGGTGCGCGAGCAGGTCGCGGTGGACCTGGTCGGGCGGCACACCGCCGACGGGGGCAGCGTGCTGGTGTTCTGCGGCTCCAAGCGGAACGTGCTGTCCACGGCCATGGCGGTCGCCGCCGAGCGCGGGGCCGAGCTGCCCGCCCCGGACGACCTGGACGCGCTGGAGGCGGCGTGCGCGGCGGTCGGGGTGCGGATGCACTACTCGGACTACGAGCACAAGCACGCGGCCGAGCGGGCGTTC
Source organism: Actinosynnema mirum DSM 43827 (assembly GCF_000023245.1). Lineage (GTDB taxonomy): Bacteria > Actinomycetota > Actinomycetes > Mycobacteriales > Pseudonocardiaceae > Actinosynnema > Actinosynnema mirum. The sequence continues at coordinate 2,863,341 of NC_013093.1, read as the reverse complement.
CGGGCGCGCGAGTCGGACGTGCTGGTGGCGACGTCGACGGTGGCGGCCGGGGTGAACCTGCCCGCCCGCGCGGTCGTGGTGCGGGACAGCTCGATCGGCGGCGAGCCGATGGACACGTCCACGGTGCTCCAGATGTTCGGGCGGGCCGGGCGGATCGGGGCCGGGGAGACCGAGGGCTGGTCGTACCTGGTGGTGGACGAGTCGCAGCGCGCGGCGTGGCAGGCGCGGCTGGTGGCCGGGTACTCGGTGTACTCGCGCATCCGGGAGAGCCTGGCCGACCACGTGCTCGCCGAGGTGCTCCAGGGGCGGGTGACCACGGAGGCGGACGCGCGGGCCTGGTGGGTGCAGACGCTCGCGCACGCGCAGGGCGACGACGACGAGTCGGTCGTGGTGGAGGCGGTGGGGTTCCTGGTGGAGCAGGGCTACCTGACCCGCTCCGGGGACGCGCTGGCCACGACCGAGCTGGGCCGGTTGACCGCGCGGATGATGGTGCCCACGAGCACCGGGCAGCGGCTGCGGTCGGCGCTGGCGCTGCTGCCGGTGCCCGCGGACGCGGACGACGCCGAGGACGCGCTGTCCCTGGTGCTGTCGGTGGCGGTGCCGGAGCTGGCCGGGGTGGCGGTGCCGGAGCGGGTGCGGCCCGCGGTGGCGACGGCGGTGAAGGCGCGCGGGGTGACCTCGCGGATCACCGGGGCCACGTCGGTGCGCGGCCTCGGCTCGTCGGCGACGACCGCGCCCGGTGACCTGGCGTGGGCGGCGCTGCTGCTGGTGGCGCGCTCGCCGAGGGCGTTCGCGGGGGCGCGGCGGGCGGTGGCGGGGATTCCGCTGTCGACGCTGCACCAGGTGCTGGAGCAGGCCCCGCGCTACCTGTCGTGGCTGGCCGCGCAGGGCGTGCACGGGACGGTGCACCCGTGGATCGCGGTGGTGGCGGCGGACCTGGACCAGCGGGTGCGCTGGCGGGCGCTGGGGCCGGGGCGCGGCGCGGGGCGGCTGCTGTGGCTGTGCGAGCGGATGGCGACCAGGCAGCGGGCGCGCGAGCTGGTGCCGGGGCTGTGGCGGTCGGCGACGGCGAGCGGGCTGCGCTCCCCGGACTGGCGGGCGGGCCGCCCGCCCGCCGGGTGCGAGCTGGACCGGGTCGGGTACACGGCGCTGCTGCGCGAGCGGGTCACCGGCGCGGAGCTGACGGCCGGGCCGGAGGCGGCGCGGGTGGTGTGCACGGCGGGCGCGACGGCGATCACCTGGCGCGGCAAGGAGACCGGCCCGCCGACCCCGACCGGGGGCGCGCGCGAGCTGCCCTACCCGGAACCGCCCGCGACCGGCGAGACCCCGGTGGGGGCGGCGGTGTTCACCCGGCGCGGGGACTACCGGGCAACGGGGTGGCTGGCGGCGTACGACGCGCTGGCGGGCCCGGAGGAGGAACCCGCGCGGGAGCAGGCGCCCCGGCGGCGGGGGTTGGGCATGGTGTGACGGCCGGGGTCGGCGGCCCCACGGGCGACCGGCAGGGGCGCACGGGTGTCGCGGGCGGCTGGCCCCGGCGCGCGGGTGTCGACCGTCGCGCACGGGCGGCGGGCGGCAGCGCGCGGGTGGCCAGCAGCGGCGCGCGGGCCTCGGGGCGGGCTGCGCGGCGTTGCGGCGTTGCGGCGTTGCGGCGTTGCGGCGTTGCGGCGTTGCGGCGGCCAAGCGTGGGTGGTCTGCGGCGGCCAAGGCGCGGGCGGCCTGCGGCGGCAGGGGCGCGGTGGTCTGCGGCGGCCGGGGCTCGGGTGGCCTGCGGTGCGCACGGGTGTCCGGCGGCGTCCCACGGCGTGTCGAGGGTGGTGCGGCGTTCCGGCTGCGGCGCCGGGAGCGCGGTGCGCGTGCGACGGGGTTCCTCGGCGGGCCGGGGCGTCTCGGGTCTGCGGCAGCTCGGGGTGTCCGGCCACCAGCCCTGTGCCCTCGCTCTGTGCCCTCAGCTCTGTGCCCTGCGCGTTCAGTCCTGTGCCTTCAGCCCTGTGGCCTCGACCCTGCGCCCCTGGCTCGGCGCCACTCGCGGGCGGCGGCTCGGCCTCTGTCGGGCGCTGCCCGCCGCCTGTGGTCGTCGCGGGTCGTCGGCCTCGACGTGGCGCGGCTCGGCGCGGCGAGGTCCGCCGCCCTCCCGGTTCGCGGGGGCGGCGGTGCGGGGTCCACCCGCTGAGCGGGAGGGACCGTCCGGTTCCGGGCGCCTGCCGGGCTGACCGCTGGTCGCCGCAGGCCGGTCGGACCGGGTCAGCCGTTGCGGTGGTGGGACAGCACCTGGCCGAGCAACCGCACCAACTCCTCCCGCTCCTCGGGCGCCAGCGGCGCGAGTAACTCGTCCTGCACCTTGGCGAGCCGCCGCTCCTGCCTGCGCAGCTGCCTGCGGCCCGCCGTGGTGAGGGTGATGGTGTTGCGGCGCCGGTCGGTCGGGTCGGGGTCGCGGTGCACGAGCCCGCGCTCGGCCAGCTCGTTGATGGCCGCCACCACGTCGCTGAGGTGGATGCCGCTGGTCCGCCCGAGGGTGGCCTGGCTGACCGGACCGGTCTGCTCCAGGGTCGCCAGGACCCGGTAGTGGTGCCCGCGCGCGTCCACGGCGGCGAGCCCGTCGGCCACCAGGCGGTGCGCGTGCAGCGCGGCCTGCGTGATCAGCCAGGTCGGGTGTGCGGCCCACTTGGCCGCTGGATCGTGGGGGCGCGTCATCATGTTGATCACCATAGCGACGCGCCGCACTCCTTCCCGGTATCCGGAAACCCCTAGCGCACCGGGGACTACGGCATTGCGCCGACTTCGGTGCGGGGTCGCCGGGCGCGGCGCGGGCGGGCGAGCAGGAGCAGCACCAGACCCGTCACGGCCATGGCCGCGCCGAGCGCGAACGCGGTCCGGTAACCGTTCGCCTGGGCCAGCGCCAGCAGCGGCCCGGACAGCATCGAGCCCGCCTTGCCGGTGTTGGTGAACAGGGTCGTGGCGCGGCCGGGGAAGTCCGGGTCGAGGTCCTGGAAGTAGGAGATGCCGATGCCCTGCAGCGCCGAGATGGCCAGGGCGTGCAGCAGCTGGGCGGCGATCACGTGCCACACCTCGCCGCTGACCAGCATGACGCCGTGGTACGACAGCGCGAGCACCGCGCCCGCCAGCACCAGCAGCCGGTTGTCGACCTTGGCCGCGACGAAGCCCAGCCACAGCATCAGCGGGATCTCCAGCGCCGCGCACACGCCCATGGCGACGCCCGCGTTGCCCGCGGTGCCGCCCAGGTCGTCGACGACGAACAGCGGCAGCACCGCGACGCTCAGCGCCGTCGTGCCCTGGAGCAGCACGAACGCCACGGCGGTCAGCGACAGCTCGCCGCGCGCCCGCGACGGGACGGCGACCGAGTCGGGCATCACCACGACCGGCTCGGGCTTGGGCAGCGGGGGCAGCCGGTACCAGGCGGCGAGGGCGGCCAGCGCGTACATGACGGCCGCGCCCGCGAACACCCAGGTGAAGCTGGAGCGCTCCACGAAGATGGCGGCCAGCGGCGGGGCGATCGCCCAGGACAGCGACAGCAGGGTGCGCAGGGCGCTGGTCGCGAGCGGCCCGCGCGAGGAGCCGCTGGCGGACAGCGACTGGCGGGCGTAGGCGAAGCTCTGCGGCACCATGACGCTGCTCAGCGCGGCCAGGGTGACCGAGACCAGCAGGAGCAGCAGGTACTCGCGGGAGAGCGCGAACACGACGTACGCGGCGGTGCCGCTGAGCGAGCCGACGATCAGGAGCTGCTTGCGCACCGCGCGGCGGTCGGAGAACCGGCCGACGGCGGTGCTGACGGCGAGCGCGGCGAGCGCGCTGACGAGCATGAACGACCCGACCTGGAACGGGCTCGCGCCGAGCTCCTTGATCAGGAACAGCGAGAGCAGGGGTCCGACCAGCGCGTAGCCGGCGCCGCCGAGGACCACCACGGTCGCCAGGGGGAGGAGCTGCTGCTTCAGGGAGGTGGGAGGTGTTCGGGGGGTCGTGATTACCACGGTGACCATGGTCTTCCCCGGCCCCCGTCCGGCGAAATGTGTTTTTCACCCCCGTGCCCCCGATCGGGCGCGGGATGATGCGGGGATGCGCTCTGCGGTGGTGACCGGTGCGGCGGGCGGGCTGGGCGAGCGGATCGCCGCGCGCCTGGCCGGGCGCGGGTACGCGGTGGTGGTGGCGGACGTGGACGAGGTGGGCGCGCGGGCGGTCGCGAGGGCGATCGGGCGTGGTGCGCGGGCCGCTGAGCTGGACGTGGGCGATCCGCGGGCGTGCGAGCGGGTCGCGGCGGGCGCGCCAGGGCTGGCGGTGTGGGTGAACAACGCGGGGCTGCTGAGCGCGGGCCCGGCGTGGGAGGAGCCGTGGGCGCGGCGGCGGGCGCTGCTGTCGGTCAACGCCGAGGGAGTGGTGAACGGCACGCTGGCCGCGCTCGGCGCGATGGGCGACGACGGGCACGTGGTGAACGTGGTGTCGCTGGCCGGTCTGGTCGCGGCGCCCGGCGAGGCGCTGTACGCGGCGAGCAAGCACGCGGCGCTGGCGTTCAGCGTGGGCGTGCAGCACGACCTGCGGCTGGCCGGTCGGGGCGCGCGGGTGAGCGCGCTGTGCCCGGACGGGATGTGGACGCCGATGCTGTTCGACCGGGCGTCGGACCCGCGCGCGGCGGCGTCCTGGTTCGGGACGCTGCTTCACCCGGACGAGGTGGCGGACGCGGCGGTGGGGCTGCTGGACCGGCCGAGGCCGGTGCTGGCGGTGCCGAGGTGGCGGGGGCCGCTGGTGCGGCTGCTCGCGGCGTTCCCCGGACTGGGGCTGCGCGCGTCCGGGCCGATCATGGCGGTGGCGAGGCGCAAGCAGCGCAGGTTCGCGAGGCGGGTGCTGTAGCGGGGCGGTGGTCACCGCCCCGCCGCACCATCCTCAGCGCACGTGCACCATCATCCGCTCGACGCCGTGCACGACCGACACGGTCCGGTAGCCCGGCAGCTCGTCGGCCAGCCGCAGGTTCGGGAAGCGCCGCAGCAGCGCCGGGTAGGCGGCCCGCAGCTCCAGCCTGCCCAGCTCCGCGCCGACGCAGCGGTGCGCGCCGTGCCCGAACGCGTAGTGGCCGCCCGGCGCGGGCACGCGGGTGTGGTCGAAGTCGGTGCCCGCGTGGCGGTTCGCGGCGACCAGCGAGCAGACGACCGCGTCGCCCTCCTTGATCCGCGCCCCGCCGATCTCCATGTCCTGCTTGGCGAAGCGCGGGAACGCCACCTGCACCACGCTCAGGTAGCGCAGCAGCTCCTCCACGACCGGCCCGACGGCCGCGTCGTCCTCGCGCACCGCGCGGGCGGCCTCCGGGTTCTGCAGCAGCACCGCCGCGCCCAGCGCCAACATGCTGGCGGTGGTGTCGAACCCGCCGGTGAGCACGCCGTCCGCCAGGCCCGCGAGCTCCTCGTCGTCGACCTGGTCGCCGTGGTTGCGGATGATCATGCCGATGAGCCCGTCACCGGGTTCGACGCGCTGCCGCTCGACGACCTCGCGCAGGTAGTCCAGGGACTCGGACACCGCGCCGAGCGCCGCGTTCGCGCCGCCGAACACGTCGAACCGGGCGGCGGCGAGCCGCTGGAACAGCTCGCGGTCCTCGTAGGGCACGCCGAGCAGCTCGCAGATCGCCAGCGACGGGATGGGCAGCGAGAACTGCTCCACCAGGTCGACCGGGCCGGGCGCCGCGTCCATCGCGTCCAGCCGGTCGGCGATGATCTCGTCGACGCGCGGGGCCAGCCTGGCCAGCCGCCGCATGGTGAACTCCGGCGTGAGCAGCTTGCGCAGCCGGGTGTGGTGCGGCGGGTCGGCGAACCCGAGGCCGCCGGGCGAGCGCTCGATCTTGACGAAGCCGGTCTGGCCGATCCGCGCGTAGTCGTTGCTGAAGGCGTTGCCGTCCGCCAGGACCGCGCGCGTCTCCTGCTCGCCGGTCACCAGCCACACGCCGAACCGGAACGGGGTCTGCACGCGGTGGATGGGACCGTCCGCGCGCATCTGCTCCATCTCGGCCACCGGGTCGAGCCCGTCGCGGCGCAGCGGCAGCATCACCCCCTCGGGGAGCATCGCGAGCGCCCGCGCCCCGTACTTGGCCAGGAGCCACTTGGCGACGGCCCTCCTGGCCACCCAGGCGACCACCCCGTCACGCACCGCCGCCATCGTCGCAGTCATGCTGGTCCTCCACCCCGATCGTGCACCGCAACCTACGAGCGCGGGGCTGCACAGCCCTGGACTCCCCGCTGGTACCGGGCGTCGAGCAGCCCGATGGGGACAGCCGTCGACCCGGCCACCACGACGCGAGAAGATCGAACCCGGTCAGGCCGACCTTCCCACCTCGGGCAGGTCGCGACGACGCGCGCCCCCAGAAGACCCCTGGAAAGCACTCGAAACCGCCCCATCGGGGAATTCAGCCGCAAGGTAGCGTAATCCACTCCGTTCGGTCGACCGAATCGGCGATGTGGTCGAGACCGTCCAGCACCCCGTCGAGGGACTCCGGGGCTTCGAGGTAGTTGATTACGCCCCGGTAGAAGGCGGAGCGCAGGCTCGGGGGCATGAGGTCCGAGGCGTCGAGGCACAGGGACGCGCCCTCGGTGAGGACTTCGGCGATCCGCCGGTCCACCGGATCGGCGTAGCCGGAGGGGGGTACCCGTTTGTGGGCGGAGTATGCACCGCCCGCAGCGGGCCAGACCCGCTGGCCCTCGGCGTCCGCCAGGTGCGTCAGGAGCCTGCGCGCGGCGGGCGAGTCGGTGAAGAGCCCGGCCAGGTCGGCGGACACCTCCCAGCCGCTCGCGCCCAGGTCGGGGAAGGGGGCGAAGTCGCCGCGGTGCCCGCGCTCCCGGTAGACGGCGCCCGCGAACGAGCCGAGGTGGTCGAGCCCGCAGCCCTGGGGCCGGGTGAACATGGCCAGGCCCGCGTCGTCGAAGTCGGTGAGCAGCGCCCGCTCGGCGGGGACGCCGGACACCAGCGCGCCCCAGGTCTGCCAGGCCCCGCGCACCTCCGGTGAGCTCCAGGCGAGCTCCCCGGAGGCCCACCGCCGGTAGACCTCGGGGCCGGACCGGTGCAGCAGCAGGTCCTCGACCCAGTCGGTGCCCGGCCAGCCCGCGTCCGGCGACGAGCCGAGACCCAGGCACCACGGCGCGCCGTCCGCCAGGAGCTGCTCGGCGTTCGCGGGCGGGCGCACGTCCGAGCCGGGGTCGAACCAGATGAGGCTCTTGAGGTCGGCCTTGACGACGACGGCGTGCGTGCCCTCGGCGCCCACGCGCGCCACGTCCCGCCAGAGGGGCGCGTAGTCGGCCTCGGGCAGCGAGGGCAGTTCGCGCAGGTAGCCGCCCCGCGCGTAGTCGGCCAGCTCGCCGAGGCCGGGCAGGACGGCGACGTCGGGCGGGTCGCCCTGCTGCACCCTGGAGCGCAGCAGCTGGCCGAGGGCGCGGCTGCCGGTGTAGTCGTAGGGCACTCCGGTCCGGTCGAGCACGGCGCGGAACCGGTCCTCCTCGGCTCCGGTCCACGGGCCGAGGACGCGCACGAGGGTGCGGTCGGCGGGCGGGGCGCAGCCGGGGAGGCAGGTCAGGAGCAGGAGCGGGACCAGCGCGCGCAGGACGGCGTGGCGGGTGGAAGGGCTCATCGCTGCACTCCGGGCGGGGTCGTCGGGGCGGCTCGTCGGGGCGGGGTCGTCGGGGCGGGTCGCGGGGCGGCGCTCCGGCTCACCGGGGCCGGAACCGGTACTCGTCCAGGCGCGGGTGCAGGCCGAGCAGCACCAGCGCCACCAGCAGCGCCCCGCACAGCGGCGCGAGCGCGGTCCACGCCTCGTGGTCCGCGTCGGCCAGCTCGGTGCGGGCGGCGAGCGCCCGGTCGGTGAGGACCGGGTCGTCCACGAGGGTGGCCGCGCCCGCGGGCAGGTCGGCCGCGTCGACCTCGGCGACCGTGGGCCCGCACGCGTCGGGGCAGTCCGGGCCGAGCATCCCCAGCAGCTTCGTCCTGGCCAGCTCGGTCGCCTCGTCGGTGTGGCCCTGCCACCCCTCGGCGACCGCGACCACCTCGGCCGCCGCCGCCTCCACCCGCGCCTGGGTGTGCGCGGCCCACAGCGCCATCCCGGCGAGCGCGGCGGCGAGGGCGGTGGCGGCGAGCAGCGGCGGGTTCCAGGTGCGCCGGAACCGGCGGGACAGCCGCACCTGCGCCACCACCAGCAGCGCGGCCAGCGCGAGCACCGGCAGCAGCAGGCCGAGTGTGCCGACGGCGGTGGTCGTGGTGCCCGCGAGCAGGCCGTCGAGCGCGGCGCGCTGGTCGGCCAGCAGCTCGTCGAGGTGCCCGAGCACCCCGGAGCCGGGGGTGGTGAGCACGCGCGAGGCGTACCAGAGGTCGGTGGCGCCGAGCAGCCGCGTCGGGTCCCGGTGCAGGTGCGCGCCCGCCTGGCCGATCCACCCGGCGTAGGCGGAGATCAGCTCGACGGAGAGCTGGATGCGCGCGCTGGCCGAGGGGCCTGCGACGTTGTCCTCGGCGACCTGGTTGAGGTACTGCCCGGCCAGCGCGAGGCGCTTCTCGTACTCCTCCCCCGGCCCGGTCAGCAGGCCCAGCCCCTGCCCGGCCCTCGCCCGCACGATCGAGTCCAGGGCGGTGACGGCCTCGACGTGGGTGTCGGCGAGCGCGTGCCGCGCGGCGGCGGCCTGGAGCACGGCGGGGGCGGCGCGCTCGCGCACCGAGGTGGCGGTGGCGGTGACGCCGGCGAACGAGGCGGTCACCGCGCCGCAGGCCAGCGCGGACAGCAGCACGAGGGCGGCGCGCAGGCGCAGCAGGCCGCGGCGGGTGCCCGCGGCTCCCCGGTCCGCTTGTGCCCTGGTCACCGCTCCGCCCCCTCGAACGAGTGACGGCAGCGCGGGCAGAACCGGCTCCGCGCGCCGGAGACCCACCCGCACTCCGGGCACCGCACGTCCGGCCCGCCGGGCGGCGCGGGTTCCCGCTCGGGCACCCCCGGCGCCCACGTGGACCGCGTCGAGCTGAGCGCCGCGATGTGCATGTCCTTCACCGCGAGGTCCGCCCGCACCCGCACCACCCCGTCCTCCGGCACGCCCACCACGTCGACCAGCCACCGCAACCGCCGCAGCGACGCCTCGTTCCCCAGCCGCGCCGCGAGCGCCACCGCCCGTCCCCAGGCGGCCTCGGCCCCGCGCCCGTCCCCCTCGTCGTATGCCTCGCAGCCGGCCAGGATCAGCTCCCCCAGCTCGGTCTCCCTGGTGTAGTGCGCGACCTGGCCGTCCAGCACCCCGGACCGCAGCGGGTCGTCCGTGGAGCGCGCCAGCACCGCCGCCGGTTCCGCGAGCGGCTGCCCGGAGGCGTCGACCAGGTCCACCCGCGCGGCCTGCCTGCGCTCCCCCACCGCGAACCCGGCCAGGTCCACCCGCAGCGTGAGCAGGAACGCCCGCCGCTCGTCGCCCCACGTGCCGGTCCCGAACCGGGTCACCCGCTCCCCGTCCGGCCTGCCCGCCAGGTCGACCTCGGACGGGTACACCTGCCTGGCGCGCAGCAGCGCGGCGTGCGGGGCGAGGCGCACCCGCAGCCCGAGGTCGGCGACGACCTTGCCCATCGCGGCGTCCATCAGCCGCCGGAAGTCGGCGGGCAGCTCGCCGGGGTCGCGCACCGCGTCGACGTCCCCGTGCAGCACCTCGGCGACGTGCCGCAGCTCGTCCGGCGCCCACCCGTCGCCGATGCCGCGCGCGTCGCAGGTGAACCGGCCCGCGCAGCGGGCGAGCACGGCGTCGAGGCGGGCGCGCGGCTCGCCGTTCATGCCGTCGGTGAGCAGGATGGCGTGCCGCACCGCGTCCGGGTGGTCGTCGAACAGGTCCGAGGCCAGCTCCAACCAGGCCCCCATGGCCGTGCCGCCGCCCGCGACGAGCCTGCGCGCGGCGGCCTTGGCCTCGGCGCGGGTGCGGTCGTCGGCGGGCACGAGCGCGCGGTCCGGCGGGTACACCATCCGGGCGACGTGCGTGCCCTCCACGACGGCGAACCGCACCCCGTCGCGCAGCGCGTCGACGGCGGCCTGGGTGGCCTGCCGGGCGGCGGCGATCTTGGTGCGCGGGTGGGCCATGGACCCGGAGCAGTCGACGACGAGCACCTCGGCGAGCTCGGGGGCGGAGGTGGCGCGCAGGTCGGAGGCGATCACGGAGACGACGGCGTCGACCTGGCCCTCGTCGGGCGAGACGTGCTCGTTCTGGCTGACGGCGAGACGGAACCCCACGCGCTTCTCCCCTCGTGCCCCGGTGCTGGTTCCCCGGTGCTGGATCTCCGGTGCTGGCTCTCCGGTGCTGGCTCTCCGGTTCAGGTGGTGGTGCGAGGCCGGACCTCGTTGGCGAGGTCGACGAGCACCCCGTGCTCGGCGGCGGTGCGGGCCTGCCGGGCGAGGTCGCGGTAAGCCCGCTCGCGGTCGGCGCTTCCCCCGGACGGGTCCACCCGGTCGAGGACGTGGGCGACGAGCCGGTCACGCGCGTCCCCGTCCAGCGCGAGCGCGGCCAGCGCGCGCACGGCCTCGTCCCCGCGCCCGGTGCCCGCGAGCACCTTGACGGCGGCGACGGCGGCGGCCTCCCGGTGCCGGGAGACCTCGGGCACCTGGGCGAGCACGTCGAGCGCCCCGTCGGGATCACCGCCCGCGAGCCGGACCCGCGCCGACCCGAACGCCGCGCTGCCCTGCGAGCGGTCCCGCGCCCACACCGACCGGTACCTCCGCTCGGCCTCCGCCACGTCACCGCGCTGCTCGGCGCAGAGCCCGAGCGCGAGCACGGGCGCGGTCTCGCCGGGGACCTCGTGGTGCACGCGGAGGAAGTGCGGGTGGGCTTCGACGCCGTCGACCAGCGCGGCGAGCCCGAGGAGCCAGTGGACGCGCCAGTCGAGCGGGTCCGGCCGGGCTCGCGGCTCGGGCCCGGCAGGCGGGTCGGGTGGGTCGGGCTGGGCGCGGTGGAGCCCCGCCTCCCGGTGCGCCCCGGTGACGCGTCCCCACGCGGCGGCGAGCCGGGCGCCCCACGTGGCCGCGCCGAACTCGCTTTCAGCGCCTTCCCCAGGTGCGGTGCTGCCTGCCGGTGCCCGCCGAGTGACCGCCTCCGCCCCACCGGTCCCGTCCTCTCCGGATTCCACCGGCACGTCCACCCCCAGCAGCGCCCGCGCCCGCGCGGTGCGTCCCAGTCCCACCAGGGCGTGCGCGCGCAGCAAGTTCGCCTCGGCCGTGTCGGGAAGGGCGCGGAGCAGCGCGTTCGGGTCCCCCAACCGGTCGATGTCCAGGTCCCACCTCGGACTCGGCAACCCGCCCGCGCAGTCGCGCCCGCTCGGCAGCGGGGTCTCCGCGACCCCCTCGGTCCAGTGCGACAGCGGGGGCACCGCGCCCAGTCCCGCGTCCACCAGCGCCGCCGTGGGCTCGAACAGCTCCGACACCACCGGCCGCTGCCGCCCGTCGCGCGACGACGCGATCTCCCGCAGCACCCCGTCCAGCTGGCGGTCCATGTCGACCGCCGACGCGAACCGCCGCGCCGGGTCGGGGTGCGTGGCCCGGTCCAGCGCGTGCCCGAACGACTCAAGGCCCGACCGCAGCGCCCCCGGATCGCCGACCGCGTCGGCGCTCGCCGCGGCCAGCCGCCGCAGGGTGTGCCCCAGGGCGTGCAGGTCCGATCGCGGCGTGACCCCGTCCGCGGCGATCTCCGCCGCGTCGACCTGGAACCCCTTGGTGCCGATGATCGCCACGCGCTCGCCGATCCGCCGCACCGCGCCCAGGTCGATGACCTTCACCCGGCTGTCCCCACCACCCACCCGTCCGGGGCGCAGGATCACGTTGTCGGGCTTCATGTCGCAGTACACCAGCCCCCGCCCGTGCAGGTAGCCGAGCGCGGACAGCACCTCGCGCCCGATCGTGACGACGTGCTCGGCCCGCAACCGCTCACCGAGCGCGACCCCGGTGGCGACGTCCTGGAGCACGAGCCCGTCCACGAACTCCATCACGATGTACACCCGGTCCTGCCCGGAGCGCCGATCGCGGTGGGTCACGAAGTTGACGATCCGGACGATGCTCGGGTGGTCGACGGCGGTGAGCGCCCGCCGCTCGGCCTCGGCGAGCGGCGTGTCCCCCGCGCTGATCATCCCCTTGAGGACGACGAGGTTGTCGTCCAACCGCCGGTCGCGCGCGAGGTAGACCCAGCCGAGCCCGCCCTGGGCGAGCGGCCCGACGACCCGGTACTGGCCGCCGACCTCGTCGTCCCGGTGCAGCGCGGGCAGGAAGGAGTAGAAGTGCCCGCAGGCCGGGCAGTACCCCTCGTGCAGCGCGGGCTGGCCCGCGTACCCGGCCCCGATCTCCTGCGAGCACCCGCCGTTGCCGCAGAGCCGCCCCCTGGTGCGGGTGCGCGGGTTCTCCTGGACGCGGCTGAGCGGTTCGGGGAACGAGAAGACCGGCAGGGACAGGTGCTCGCGCCCGGTTCCCGACGTCGACGTGCCCCGTGACCGCCGCCCCTCGGTCAGGTGAACCCGGCCGGGGGCACGGGCCTCCCTGCCGCAGGTGTCGCAGAACCCGGTGGCCTCGATCGTCCCGACGCAGCCGGGGTGGGAGCACGCGGTCACAGCGCGACCTCCTGACGGGTGAACCCGTTGTCCCCCAACGGTAATCGCGCGACCACCCCACCGGCATCCGCCGAACGCGCGGTGATCACGTCTTCCCCATGACCGCGTGCAGGTGGGCGAACACGGCCGTGTGACACGCCTCCGGGTCGGCCGGAAGCCGGGACAGCAGCTCACGGGCCCGCCGGTACAGCTCCCCGAGTTCGAGGTCCTCCTCGTGCCCGTGACCAGCGGCCAGCGCCCCGGACGCGTCGAGCAGCCGCCGCAACCCCTCCAGCTCACGGACGGCCCGCGCGAGCCGCCCCTCGGCCTCGACCCCGTACCGCTGCACCCGCCGCTCCAGCGAGACCAGCCCGGCCTCGTCCAACGAGGCCCGCAACCCCATGAGGTCGACCCGCAACCAGTGCGCCTTGACCAGCCCGCCGGCCGCGCGCTCCAGGTGGGCGAGGTCCCGAATGCGCGCCCCCAGCGCGACGAGCCGACCGGAGTGCTCATCGGCCTGCCAGGCGCGCACCGAGGCGAGCGCGGGCGCGTCCCCCCGGTGGAACCCGAGCGCGACCCGAGTACCGCCCCTGACCAGCGGCTTCACCACGTGCTCGAGCAACTCCCCCGGATCGGCAGCCGCGTCGACCCCGTTGACGACCACCGTCACCGGCCCGCCACGCTCCCCTGGCCCGCTCCCACTCCCGGTCATCACCAACTCATCCGGGTGTCCCCCACTCCCCCGGAACCGCCCGACCTGCGCCCCGAGCCGCCGGGACACCTCCTCGGCGCCCAGCCCGGTCGCGTCCACCGCCACGTCCACGCTGCCCACCTCGGGCGCCGCCCCCACCACCCCGGACACCACCCCGGCCACGGACCCCGCCACCGACCCCGACGAGGTCGACCGGAGATCACGGCTCCCCAGCACCGCCAACCACCGCAGCACCGCGAGATCGGCCCCCACCAGCACCAGCAGCCCCCGGTCCCGTTCCAACCAGTCCACGACCCGCCGCGCCGCCGCCGTGCTCCCCGGCGCGCTCAACTCCCGCTCCGCCTCGCTGTCCTCGGCCACGAACCCCGCAGCGGACGGCAGGTGCGCCAGCACCGTCTCCACCGGCAGCATCCACGCCAACCCGGCCTCCCGGTCGAGGTCGGCGCTCACCACGATCCCCACCACCGCGCCCGTGAGGTCGTCAGCCACCCCGGCCCCGCTGAACCCGGCGGTCACCGCCCGCTGTCGCGGCAGGGCGTTCATCTGCACCCACTCCTGCCCCGGCCCGGCCCCGGCGGCGAGCGTGAGGCTCGTCCACACCCCGTCCGAGTAGCGGTGGGGGTAGCCGAACGTGCGCACCACCCGCCCCCAGCTCACCCCGACGCGGTGCAGCAGCGCGCCACTCCCCCCGGGCGCCGCCCGGACGAGCTCCAGCAGCGCGACGTCACCGCGCTGGTCCTCCTGCGGCAGCACGACCCGCACGCGCCGAGCCGCGATCCGCTGCCCCACGACGTCGACCAGCACCGGCTCGACGCCCTCGCCGACGACGTGCGCGCAGGTGAGCACGGTCCGCAGGTCGTCGAGCAGCACCCCGGCGCCGAGCACCCCTCCCGAGGCGTCGCACAGCCGCACCCGCCAGGGCGGGTTGGCGGCGCTGCCAGGGGTCACGGCCGGGAACATACTCAGCGAACTGCCCGTGACGTGCGCCTTTCCGCGCCGTGAACCCTCGAACGGACCAGTGGCGCTCAGTGGAACCACCTTGGTCGGTCCGCCGTCCACCCGTTCCAATGACAGCGGGTGAAACAGCAACCACCGGGAGTCGCCGTGCTCATCCGAACCCTCGCACTGGCACTGGTCCTCACCACCACCCCCGCCCAGGCGTCCCCCGTCGGGGGGCAACGGGCGCACCCCGCTCACGACGAAGCGTTGCCCGTCTCGGCGCCAACACGGTCCCAGCCACAACTCGCCCTCCCCGATCTCCCCGATCTCGCCACCGCCGCCTCACGCGAGCACCTGGAGACCGACCGCACCGCCCGCCCGGTCGCGCCCGGTGTCGAGCTGACCTCGTTCGACTGGTACCGCGCGGACGGCTGGGTCCGCGGCGACGCCCTCACCGTCGACCTGGCCGGTGGCACGAAGGTCGACTACCTCGACCCCGGTTCCGTCACGGCCGCCGCGCCGCTGTCCGAGCAGGCCGACCGCACCCGCGCGGTCGCGGCGGTGAACGGCGACTTCTTCGACATCAACAACTCCGACGCCCCCGAGGGCGCGGCCGTGCGCGACGGCGTCCCGGTCAAGTCCGCCTCCCCCGGTCGTGAACGCGCGGTCGGCATCGACGCGGCGGGCATCGGCCGGGTGATGGAGGTGCTGTTCAGCGGCACGGCCGCACTGCCCGGTGGTGACGTCACGTTGAACCGCCTCAACAGCGCGGAGCTGGAACGTGACGGCGTCGCACTGTTCACCCCGCTATGGGGTGAGTACACCCGTTCGCGCAGCGTGCGGGATGCGGAACGCGTGCGTGAGGTGGTGGTGCGCAACGACGTCGTGACCGAGGTGCGGGACACGATCGGCGCGGACCGGGTGCCCGAGGACGGCTACGTGCTGCTAGGCCGTGAAGCCGGGGCGACCGCGCTGGCAGTCGCGCCCGGTGACCACCTGTCCGTGCGGTACTCAACCCGTGCGGGCGATGGAGGTTCCGCGCCGAGGGCCGCGATCGGCGGCAACCAGGTGCTGCTGCGCGACAGCGAGGTGGTCGCCCCGGACGACCCGTCGCACCCGCGCACCGCCGTGGGCTTCTCGGCCGACGGCAGGCGGATGTTCCTCCTCACCGTGGACGGCAGGCAGTCCGCGCACCTGCTCGGCCTGAACCTGAAGGACGTGGCCGAAGCGCTGCGGGACCTGGGCGCGCACAACGCCCTGAACCTGGACGGCGGCGGGTCGAGCACGCTGGTGGCCCGCGAACCGGGTGGTGACACCGTCCACCTGGAGAACACCCCCTCGGACGGTGGACAGCGGCCGGTCCCGAACGGACTCGCGCTGTACGCGCCCCCCGGCAGCGGTCGCCTGACCGGGTTCTGGGTGACCACCGCGACCGACCCGCGCACGGCCCCGACCGCGGGCGCGGTACCCGGTGGCCGCCCCGATCGGGTGTTCCCCGGCCTCACCCGGAAGCTGGTGGCCCTGGGTTACGACGAGACCTACGGCCCGGTCGCCGACGAGCGCCCGGTGTGGACGTCCACGAACCCGTTCGTCGGCAGGGCTGGCGGAAACGGCGTGTTCCGGGCCGTGGCAGCGGGAACGACGCGGGTCGTCGCCCGCCAGAACCGGATCGAGGGCTCCCAGGACCTGACCGTGCTCGGCGCGCTGGAGCGGTTGTCGGCCACCAGCGGTCGGGTGAGCCTGCCCGACGTCGGCGCGGGCACGCGGGTCGGGATCGTCGGCTACGACCACAGCGGGTTCAGCGCACCGGTCGAGCCCTCGGACCTGACCCTGTCCTACGACCACTCCGTGCTCGGAGTCGGCGAGCACGAGGGCGCACTGCTGGTGACCGCCCGCGCCCCCGGTGCCACCACGATCGAGGTCACCGTCCAGGGGCGCACGACCCGCATACCGGTCACCGTGGGCATCGAAGAACGCCTGCTGGCCGGTTTCGACGACGCCGCACGCTGGACGTTCGGCTCGGCACGCGGCTCCGGCTCGGTCTCCCCGACCCCGGACGGGCACACCGGCCAGGGCTTGACGCTGCGCTACGACTTCACCCAGTCCACGGGCACCCGGACCGCGTACGCGAACCCACCACAAGCACTGGAGGTGCCGGGGAAACCCCTGGCCCTGAGCGCCTGGGTGCGCGCAGCAGGCCGGGGCGAGTGGACGGCCTTCACCGTCGTGGACGCCCAGGGCCTCACCCGGTCGCTGTACGGCCCGTACCTCACCTGGGAGGGCTGGCAACGGCTGGAGGTGCCAGTGCCCGGCGAGCTGTCATTCCCGATCAAGGTGACCCGCTTCTACACGATCGAGATCGCCGCCGACCGCCAGTACACGGGCGAGGTCGTGGTGGACGACCTCGCCGCCGTGGTCCCACCCGACGCCGAACCGCCACCGCGCGAGGTGGTGCGCGACGACGTGGTGGTGCGCGACGGCACCGTCGACGGCAGCCCGTGGCGGTTCGCGGTCATGTCCGACGCGCAGTTCGTGGCCCGCGCCCCGGACAGCGAGCTGGTGCGGGCGGCACGGCGAACGCTGCGCGAGATCAGGGCGAAGCGGCCGGACTTCGTGGTGATCAACGGAGATCTGGTGGACGAGGCCGCACCGGAGGACCTGGCATTGGCGAAACGGGTGCTGACCGAGGAGCTGGGCGACGCGGTGCCGTGGTTCTACGTGCCGGGCAACCACGAGGTGATGGGACCGGGCACGATCGACAACTTCCGCCGCGAGTTCGGGGCGACGACTCGGGTGTTCGACCACCGGCGCACGAGGTTCGTGCTGCTGGACACGTCGCTGGGCACGCTGCGCGCAGGCGGGTACGCGCAGGTGGTGGCGTTGCGGAGAGCGTTGGACGAACACGGAGCGGTGGACTCGGTCGTGGTCCTGGAACACCACCCGACCCGCGATCCGGGCCCGCTGCGCACCAGCGAGCTGTCCGACCGGATGGAGGCGGCGCTGGTGGAGCGCTGGCTGGCCGACTTCCGGTCGTCCACCGGCAAGCCGGCGGCGTTCGTGGGCGCCCACGCGGGCCTGTTCGCGGCGTCGCGAGTGGACGGTGTCCCCTATCTGGTCAACGGGAACTCCGGCAAAGCCCCGTCGGGTGACACCGGAGCGGGCGGGTTCACCGGGTGGAGCCTGATCGGGGTGGGACCGGGTGGGATCAAGGCCGAGGTGCGGGCCCACGTGGACGCGCTGCGACTGGCCGCATCGCACGCGATACCGGTCGGCGGGACGGGATCGGTGTCGGCGGAGGTGGAGCAGGCGGGAAGGCGAGTGCCGGTGACCTACCCGATGAGCGCCGACTGGTCCGGATCGATCGGCCTGCACGTCGGCGGGCCGGACGGGGTGCGCCCGTGGCACGTGGCGCGCTTGGACCCGGACACCGGGACGCTGACCGGCCTACGACCGGGACGGGTGTCCGTGGTGGTGGCGGTGAGCGAGGCGCTGACGCGGGCAGACGTGGTGGTGACGGGATGACCGGGCGCTGAGCGCGCTGGGGCGCACGATCACCGAGACCCACCCGCCGCACGAGAGCCACCCCCGACGTCAACCGGGGCCACCCGGCCGTCACCGCTGGAGAGCGGTGACGGCCGGCCCCGCTGGCCGACTCGCGGGATCAGCTGGAGCGCGCGTGGTCAGGCGAGACGACCAGCGGCAACTGGAGCTCGGTCACCCAGTCGGCCAGGCGTTCGGGGGCCTCCAGGGTCACCTCGCGCGGGTAGCCGTCGGCGCGGTGGCCGTGGGCGTCGACCCAGCGCTCCAACGCCTGCGCGGTGGGCACGACCCCGTCCATCGCCCCCCGGTGCACGATGACCGCCGCGCGCTCGACGGCGGGCAGCTCAACCACCTCGAACCCGCCATCCCGCCCCGCGCCACCCTCAAGGCCCGCACCACCCGCGGAGTCCGCACCATCCCCGTCCCCGATGGGAAACGCGGCGTGCACGGTCACCGCGCCACCACCCGCGTCCGCGTAGAGCGCGATCCCCGGCCCCGCCATGCTGATGCCAGCGTCGGCGAGGAGGTCGCACAACCGCATGAACAGCGGGCTGACCACCGGCCCGATGTCCTCGGGCGCGTAGCTGCGCGAGATCGCGGACAACCGCGCGACGCGCTGGGCGGGCAGGGACTTGACGACGACGTCGTGCTCGGGCATGTGCCCCTCGCTCTCGATCGACCGGAGCCTCACCTCGACGCGGGCCAGCCGCGCGGTCGCCTCGGCGACGACGGCCTCCAGCTCCGCGCGCCGCCCCCGCAGCATCTCCCGCAACCGGTCGACGCCGACCCGGCCGTCCACGATCTCCTTGACCTGGTTCAACGTGAACCCCAGGTCCTTGAGCGCGACGACCCGGTTGAGCAGGTCGAGCTGGTCGGCGGTGTAGTGGCGGTACCCGGTCGTGGGATCGGTGCGGGCGGGGCGCAGCAGCCCGGTGGCGTCGTAGTGGCGCAGCATCCGGACCGAGACGCGCCCGCGTCGGGCGAACTCTCCGATGGTCAACATGGCGCCACCGAGTCCAGTCCCTGACACGGTGTCAGAGTCAACCCCACCGCGACCACCCGCACCAGAGCGCTCGCGGCAGGCCGCCCACACCGCTTCACCCGCGGCCCGCACGCCCCGGCCGACGAGTCTGGGCCCGCCTGCTCCGCCTCCCGCTCGACCCCGTCCTCGTCCACCACCACGGTCCGCACCCCGGCCCCGTGGAACGGCTCCAGCACGGCCCAGCTTGTCGGCGTGCGCCAGCACATACACCGAGTCCGCCGCCCTGGCCATCAGCTCCTTCAACCTGGTCTGGTCCAGGTCGGCCTCGTTGATGCCCCGGTCGAAGGTCATCCGCTCCAGCGAGGCCTCCGCGAGCGGTCCGACGAAGCCCTGCGACACGTGCCGCAGGGTCCCGCCGAGGCACTCCACGCGCACGTCGTCCACGTCGGCCAGCGCCTGCAGCGCGGTCAGCCCGGTGGTCACCACGGTGAGCGGCGGCACGGCGGCGCGCAGCTCGTGGGCCAGCGCCCCGACCGTGGACTCGATCGTGCTCCGCACGTCGACCTTCCCCGTCCCGGCGATGTCGAACGCCGTGCCGTGGTCGACCGAGGTGGCGCGGAGGGCGTCGAGCGGGGCCGTCCCCGCGACACCCGGCGAGCCGACGTCGGCGGGTGGGCTGACCAGGGAGTTCCCGTCGACCGCCGAGCCCTCGGCGTCCGAGCCATTGGAGCCCGAGCCCTGGAGCCCGAGCCCCCGGCGTCCGGGGTTGACCCGCAGGTGACAGCGCCGAGGGGGGCACCTGGTGCGGCGCTGTCACCTGCGGTGGCGACCGAGCCGGGCTCGACCGCGTCCACGTCGGCGCCACCACCGGCTCGGACGTCGTCCACCCGCTCGTCTCCGGGCTGGATTTCACCGAACCGGGTGTCACCGGTCAGGGGATCAGGGTAGGTGGCCGCGGTTGCCAGGTCCGCCGGGTGGAGCAAGTGCTCCGTCACACCGGTCGCCACCACCGCCCGCACCTGCGCGTCCGCGAGGGGTTCTGCGCTGCCGACCACGATCAGCGGGTGACTGCGCGTTCCGCGCTGCCGCACCGCGCCACCTGCGGTTTCCCCGCCGGACCGGTGGCACCACCGCCCTCGACCGAGCACAGCTGAACAGCGGGGCGGGTCGGCTGGGCGGACCGGCACCCCGGCGGGCCGGGGCACCCCGGGTTGGGCGGGCCTGGCCTGTGGTGGCCGGTCCGGTCGGGGGTTTGTGCCTGGTTCAGGTGGTCAGGTGTGGGTCAGCGGGATGGGGGTGCGGCTCCTGGGGTGGCGTTGGGTGGGGTGGCGTTGGTCGGGGGTGTTCCGGCGCCGGGTGGGGTGTTGCCGCCGCCGCCCGGTGGGGTGTTGCCGCCGCCGCCCGGTGGGGTGCCGCCGCCTGCGGGTTCGGTTCGGGTGTCCACTCGGGCTTGCAGGGTTACCCGGTAGCCGGCCTCCGGGTTGCCGGTGACCGTCGCCAGCTGGGACTCGCCGCCGTCGTCGCCGAACACGTTGTCGGTGTCCAGGGTCAGCTCGGCCAGGTTCGCCACCGAGCTCTCGTAGCCCGCCCCGGCGTACGCGGTGTCGCACACGTCCTCCGGGAGGGCCACCTGCGAGGTCGCGATGGCGTTCGCCGAGTCGGTGATGCTCGCCTGGTCCGGGTAGACCTCGAAGTGGACGTGCGGCCACCTTCCGGTGTAGCAGGCCGGGAAGACGCTGGTGAAGGTCACCTTTCCCGCCGCGTCCGCGATCTGCACGCCGCGCAGGTAGTTCTCGTTCTCCAGGCCGTCGCCGTACATCGAGTAGCCGCCCGCGCGGTCGCAGTGCCACACGTACACCGCCACGCCCTCGAACGGGACGTCGCCGCCCGCCACGTCCACGATGGACAGCTCCAGCGTCATCGGGACGCCCTCCGCCACCGCGCTCCCCGTGCCGAAGCTGGAGCGGATGTCCGAGCGGACGATGCCCGACTGCTCCAGCACGTCCGGGCCGTTCGAGCCGTCGCCGGGGTACGGGCCCGCCGTCTCGTCCGGGATCTCGCCCGCGGCCTGCGCGGTCGTGGTGGCACCGGTCGTGGCCGCCGTCCCGGCCGCGCCGCAGGCGGTCAGGCCCGCGAACACCGCGCCCACGCCGAAGATCCGCAGTGCGCGGCGGCGGTCCAGCAGGGTGCCCACGTCGAAGCTCAGGCCCTGGTCCACCAGCTCCTCGTGCGGGCGGGGCAGGCGGCGGCCCCGGTAGGTCTGCTCGTCGTCTCGCATGAGGTCCACCCTGGTCGGGTGGGCTGTGCGGGTTCTGTGCGACACCTGTGGAACCGCTGGACGAGCGGAACGGCTGAACGGGCGAGACCGCCGGGCGACCAGAACAGCCAGGCGCCGGGAGAGCTCAGCCCGCGACGTGCCTCAGGGCCGACAGGAGCACGTCCGAGAGCGGGCGGTCCGGGTTCTCGATCCAGTGCTGGGTCGCCGCGCGCAGCGTGGTCAGGAACGCCGCCGACAGGACCCGTGCGCGCAGCGCCGCCTCGGGGTCGTCGGCGGGCATCCGGGACGCCAGCTCGTCGGCCAGCTCGCGTTCCACGGCGCTGTGCGCGGCGACCTGGTGCACCACCAGGCTCGGGTGCCCGCGCACGAGCCTGCGCTGCGCCACCAGCGCGGGGTCGAGGCCGTCCAGCTCCGCCGAGAAGGCGCGGGCCGCCTCGAACAGGGCGTTGCGCACCGGGACGTCCTCCGGTTGGGCGCGCAGCAGGTCGACGATCGCGCGCAGCCTGGCCCGGTGGCCGTGGAAGATCGCTTCTTCCTTGTTCGCGAAGTAGTTCGAGAACGTCCGGCGCGACACCGAGGCGGCGTCGGCGATGGCCTCGACGGTGAGCCGTTCGAGGCCGTGCTCGATCGCCAGCCCGAGGGCGGCCTCGTGCAGGGCCTGGCGCGTGGCGGCCTTCTTGCGCTCGCGCAGCCCGACGGTGGTGTCCAGATCGACCGTGGTGTCCATTTCGGCCTTCAGGGTAGCCGTAGTCACACAAACTTCCCAATGAGCAAACTTGCACAATGCGCAAGTTGCCCTGATACTTGTATGGGGCAACCACTCAGGGAGGGCTCATCGTGGACGCCAACCCGCGCCACTCCGAGATGCAGGACCGCATCCAGGACCTCATGAAGACCGTGCGGATGCTCAAGCAGTCGCACTCCGAGCGGGCCGCAGGCGTCCCGACCGGGCTCATCACGACGCTCAAGCTGATCAGCAAGATCAGCGACGACCCGTCCGGCTGCCACGCCAAGCAGCTCGCGCACCAGGCCGCGCTCGACCCGTCGACGGTCAGCCGCGCGGTCGCCGCGCTCGTGGGGCAGGGACTGGTCGAGCGGCAGGCCGACCCCGTGGACGGGCGGGCCAGCATCCTGGTCGTCACGCCCGCCGGGCAGGAGGCGCTGGACCGCGCGCGCCGCTGGTACGAGGACCTGATGGACCGGGCGCTCGCCGGGTGGACCCCCGAAGAACTCGACGCGTTCAACGACGCGCTTGGGCGCTTGAACGCAGACGTAGCAGGAGCCATCGGCTCCCCGAGCACAGCACTGGAGGACGCGCGATGAGCGCACCCGCCACCACGGCGGACACCCGGCACCCCCAACCGGGCGAACCGATGAACCACCGGCAGATCATGGAGGCCCTCAGCGGCCTGCTGCTCGTCCTGTTCGTCGCGATGCTCAGCGGCACGGTGGTCTCCACCGCCCTGCCGCAGATCATCGGCGCTCTGGAGGGGACGCAGACCCAGTACACCTGGGTCGTCACCGCGACCCTGCTGACCGCCACCGCGAGCACCCCGATCTGGGGCAAGCTGGCGGACCTGTTCAACAAGAAGACGCTCGTCCAGTCGGCGATCGTGCTGTTCATCATCGGTTCGGTGATCAGCGGTTTCGCGCAGAGCGCCGGTCAGCTGATCGCCGCCCGCGCGTTCCAGGGCATCGGCGTCGGCGGCCTGCAGGCGCTGGTGCAGGTGGTCATCGCCGCGATGATCCCGCCCCGCGAGCGCGGCCGGTACAACGGCTACCTGGGCGGCGTGATGGCGCTGGCCACGGTCGGCGGGCCGCTGCTCGGCGGGCTGATCGTGGACACCTCGTGGCTGGGCTGGCGCTGGTGCTTCTTCGTCGGCGTCCCGGTCGCCGTGGTGGCGCTGCTGGTGCTCCAGGCGACGCTGAAGGTGCAGACCGCGCGCCGGGAGAACGTCAAGATCGACTACCTGGGCGCCGGCCTGATCGCGGCGGGCGTGAGCGTGCTGCTGATCTGGATCTCGTTCGTGGACAGCTCGTTCGACTGGATCTCCTGGCAGAGCGGCGCGATGGTCGGCGGCTCGGTCCTGCTCCTGGGCCTGGCGGTGCTGGTCGAGCACAAGGCGTCCGAGCCGGTGGTCCCGCCGAAGATCGTGAAGGACCGCACGACGGCGCTCGCGATCCTGGCGAGCCTCGCGGTGGGCATGGCGATGTTCGGCGGCGCGGTGTTCCTCGGCCAGTACTTCCAGATCGGCCGGGGCTACTCCCCCACCGAGGCCGGACTGCTGACCATCCCGATGATGGCGGGCGTGCTGGGCGCGTCGATCATCTCCGGGCGCATGATCACCCGCAGCGGCAACGTGAAGCCGTACATCGTCACCGGCGCCGTGGTGCTGGTCATCGGGTTCCTGGCGCTGGGCACGATCGACCACCAGACCTCGCTGGTGCTGGTCGGCGCGGCGATGCTGCTGGTCGGCACGGGCGTCGGCATGTCGATGCAGAACCTGGTGCTGGCGGTGCAGAACACCGTGCAGCTCAAGGACATCGGCGCGGCCAGCTCCACGATCGCGTTCTTCCGCTCGCTCGGCGGCACGATCGGCGTGTCGGTGCTGGGCGCGGTGCTGGCCAGGCAGGTCAGCGAGCAGATCACCCGCGACCTGACCGCGGCGGGCGTGCCCGCGTCGGCGTCGGGCAGCGCCGGGGGCAGCCTG
The DNA here is from genome assembly GCF_000023245.1 of Actinosynnema mirum DSM 43827. Taxonomy (GTDB): domain Bacteria; phylum Actinomycetota; class Actinomycetes; order Mycobacteriales; family Pseudonocardiaceae; genus Actinosynnema; species Actinosynnema mirum. Next base: position 2,839,621 of record NC_013093.1, on the reverse strand, counting down.
AACATCTCGGCGCTGCCGGGCCCGATCCAGGAGATCGTGCGCGCGGCGTACGGGGACGCGACCGGGCACATCTTCCTGATCGCGGCGGCGATCGGCGTGGTGGGCGTGATCGCGGCGGCGATGCTGAAGCCCGCGAAGCTGCGCTCCAGCCTGGACCTGGGCGAGACCACGAAGGCCGTGGCGCCGGAGGCGGCGCCGCAGGGCAAGGCCGTGACCGGCGGTGACGTGGTCGGCGGCGAGTCGCTGACGAAGTCGCGGCGGTAATCGGAAACCGGTGGTCAGACGTTTCGGAAGGCCCCCGCACCCGGCAACCGGGTGCGGGGGCCTTCGCCGTCACGGGGTGGCGGCCCCACGGCCACGTGGAGGCATTCCCGCGACCACCGCAGTTCTGCGGAGGTCCGGCTCACGACGTGCGGGTACCGTCCGCCACCCCACCAGATAGCCCTGGAGGTCCGATGGCGGCGCGGACGTCGGTGGACGTGGTCCTCATCCACGGCCTGTTCTCGTCGGGCGAGGTCTGGCGGCGGTTCGAGGAGCTGCTGCTGGCCGACCCCGAGCTCGGCGGTTCGGTTCGGTTGCACCGCTTCGACTACCCGTCGCCGAGGTTCCGCTCGCTGTGGCGCCCGGACCAGCGCGTCCCCGAGGTCGACGACATCGCCGCCCTGCTGCGCACCCGCCTGCACGAGGAGCTGGCCGACGTGGAGCGGCTGGTGCTGGTGAGCCACAGCCAGGGCGGCCTGGTGGTCCAGCGCTACCTGGCGAGGGCGCTGTGGCACGGCGAGGCGCGCCGATTAGCGCGGATCAAGCACGTGGTGCTGTTCGCCTGCCCCAACTCGGGGTCCCAGTTCGCGCTCAGCCTGCGCAGGAAGACCCGCTGGTTCCACCGCAACCCGCAGGAGGGGCAGCTGGAGCCGTTCAACCGCGCGGTGCTGGACTCGCAGTCCACGGTGCTCAAGGGCATCGTGCACGCCACGGACAACACCGACCGGACCTGGCGGGTGCCGATCGCCGCCTACGGCGGGCTGAGCGACAACATCGTCCCCGCCACCACGGTGACCTACCTGTTCCCGAAGAACGGCGTGGTGGACGGGGACCACTTCAGCATCGTCCAGCCGCAGGACTCCCGATCCCCGTCGTACCAGGCGGTGCGCCGGACGTTGACGAAGGTCCTGTCGGAGGAGCACGCCCCCGCGGTGACCGCCCCCGAGGCCGTGGTCGCCGCCCCCGAGCGCAGGCGCACCGCGGTGTCCGTGCGCCCGCCGCACCGGGCCCGGTCGAGCCGGATGGTGGGCCGCGACGACCTGATGGCCGGGCTCATCTCCGACCGGGCGCACCGGGTGCACGTGCTGTCCGGGCTCGGCGGGCTGGGCAAGAGCCGGATCGCGCTGGAGCTGGCGCACCGCGCCCAGGAGGAGGACCACCTGGTGTTCTGGGTGGAGGTCCCCCGGATCAACCTGGCGATGCGCACCATCATCAGCGGCCTCCAGCACGGGCTCGGGCAGAGCGGGACGGGGGTCGACGTCACGCCGGACGCGCTGTGGCGGCTGCTCGACGCGCTCGACCGCCCGTGGTTGCTGGTCTTCGACAACGCCGACGACGTGCAGCGGCTCGCCCCGCCCGGCGTGCCGGTGGCGCAGGGGTCCGGGTGGTTGCGCGAGCCCCGCGCGGGCGGGTCGGGCCGGGTCGTCGTCACCAGCCGGGACCAGAACCCGAGGACGTGGGGCGCTTGGTGCGGGGTGCACCAGGTGCCCCGGCTGGCACCGGACGACGGCGCGTCGGTCCTGCGGGAGCAGGTGCCGGAAGGCGGCACGTCCGCGCAGGCCAGGGACTTGTCGGAGGCGCTGGGCGGGTTGCCGCTGGCGCTGCACGCGTGCGCGCGCTACCTGAACTCGGTGATCAAGTCCGGTAGCGGCGGCCCGGAGCGGGGCGTGGCGGACTTCGTGAGCTACCACGACGCGCTGTCGCGGCGCTTCCACTCCTCGGACGGGCAGGACCTCGCGCTCCAGGAGGTCGGCAACGTCGTGGCGATGTCGTTGAAGCTCCTGGGCGAGCGCGGGCTGCGCTGCGCGCCCACGCTGCTGCGCCTGCTGTCGTGCCTGAACATCGCCCCCATCCCGTACGACGCGCTGCTCGGCCGGGGGCCGCTGTCCCGGTTCGCGCTGTTCAGCTCGTTCAGCGGCGCGTGCGACCAGGACTACGGGCCGACCCTGGACGGTCTGGCCGACCTGGGGCTGGTCGAGCTGGAGCGGGTGGACTCGAGCACGTCGGCCGAGCTGGGCCGGACGCTGACCATCCACCCCCTGGTGCACCAGGAGCTGCGCAACTCCCCCGAGGTGCGGGACAGGCGCGTGGAGCACTACGCGCTGTGCCTGCGCCTGCTGGCCGACGTGGCTCGGGCGCACAACCCGGACATCACCGAGCACTGGGCGACCTGGAGCATGATCGCGCCGCACGCCGTGGACGTGACCAGGCGCTTCCTGGTCACCGGGCCGCCGCAGAACGACCGGGGCGCGGTGGTCGACGCGCTGGAGCTCGCCCGGCTCACCGCGCGGTACCTGATCGCCAGCAGCGTCGTCACGCCCGCCGAGGACCTGGTCGAGTCGCTGGTGCGCGGCTGCGCCGAGTACGGCTTCACCCCCGAGGACCGGGAGCTGCTGGGGCTGCGGCACGAGCGCGGGCGGATCGCGCTGGAGCGCGGCAGGCCGGAGGACGCCGAGGCCGAGCTGCGGGCGGTGATCGAGAGCCGGACCCGGCTGCTGGGGTTCGACCACGAGGACACCCTGGCCAGCAGGCACAAGCACGCGAAGGCGCTGGCCGAGCAGGGGCAGTGGGAGGAGGCCCTGCCGCTGCTGCGGGACATCGTCGACGCCGAGCACACCGTCCGGTCGCCCGAGCACTACGACACGATGGTGGTGCGGCACAGCCTGGCCCGCGTCGTGGCCGTCGACGACCCGGAGGAGGCCGCCGGGATGCTGCGGGAGATCCTGGAGATCCGCCACCGGCACTGGGCGCGGGAAGCGCCGGAGACCCTGTCGGTGCGCCGCACCCTGGCGACCTGCCTGATCAGGATGGGCAAGTTCGACGAGGCCGTCACCGAGGCTGCGGGCGCCCTGGAGGTGGCCGGGGACCAGCCGAGGGCGCACGCGGTCATGGCGCTGCGGTACACGCTCTGCCTGGCGCTGCTCGCGCGGGACGCCTCGGACCAGGACGGGCTGCACCGACAGCTGCTCGCGCTGCTCCGGGACCAGCGCGAGGTGCTGGGCGAGGAGCACCCCGACACGGCCAGGACGAACCGGCTGGTGGCCAAGCTGAGCGGCGCGGGCTCGGGTTGAGCTCTTCGGGGGGAGACGCGTGTATCCGGACGAAGTTTGGGTGTACTTTCCTTGAGAACCACGAGGGAAAACCGCAAAAATAGGGGAACCGGACGAAGCCGGGAACCCCGCAGGTCAGCCGACCGGAGAGGAAACGCGATGATCCCTTCCGACCACGAGGCGAGCGGCGGCACGAGCGGGGGGCACCCGGAGCACGCCGAGGGGATCACCATCGGCCGGGTCAGCATCGAGACCGCGCGAAGAATAGTCCTGGAAACGCTGGAAGCGGATCACCGGGACCTCGAGGTCGAAGCGCGATCGGTATTCCGGGTCACCAGCTTCTGGTGAGCGCGATTGGAATAGTTTTACCCGTCGGTCACCGCCAAAAGGCGGAAAGCTGGGAGAAAAGGGCTGGATACGCTCATTTCCCCAGACTTCGACCAGGGACGGGTGAGCGCCGTGGACAGCGTCGCAGGGAACGTCGCAGGGAACGTCGCAGGGATTGTCGAGCAGCACGACCCGCACTTCACCGCGGTGACCTCGGCCGAGTTCGACCGGGCCGGGATCGCGGAGCTCGCGGCGGGGCGGCGGGCTGCCACGCGGGTTCCGGGGTTCGCCTCTCCCGCGATGTGCGCCGAGGTCCTGGAGGCGCTCACCGAGGCCGAGTTCGAGTCCTACGGGGCTGAGCGGGTCTCGCCACGGGTCATGCGGTTCGGGGTCGGGGTCAGCGATCACCGGGATGGTGGCGGCGGGGTCTCCGGTGGGTACTGGGAAGCGCTCGAGGGCGGGGTTCGGGGCTGGCAGGGGCTTTCGCTGCCGTTCGACCCGTTCCGGTTCTGCCGGGACGGCATCGGGAAGCACTGGCCCGGCGAGGTCGTCGTCGGGCGGCGGGGTGGGCGGGAGCTGGGGGCCGGGGTGGCCCGTGAGCCCGGCGGCGGTTTCGTGGTGCACTACGACGACGCGTCGCGCGAGTTCTCCGGGAACCTGCTCGACGTCGCCCTGGTCGCGCAGTTCGCGTTCAACCTCTACCTGTCGGTGCCCGAGAGCGGCGGGGAGACCGTGGTGTGGCGGCACCGGTGGCAGCCCGGCGACGAGGAATTCCGCCCGGCGGGCTCGTACGGTTACCGGGAAGAGGTGGTGGGGTCCGCGGAATCGTTCACGCTGCGACCGCGAGCCGGCGAGGCGCTGCTGTTCGACCCGCGCAACTACCACGCGGTGCGGCCGAGTTCGGGCGGTCGGCGGATCGCGCTCGGCTTTTCCGTCGGGCTCACCGACGAGGGGGATTTGCACGTGTGGGCCTGATGGCCGCCCCGATCACCCCCTAGGCTGCCGTCGTGGAATTATTGAGGTACACGGCTTTCAGCACCACCGAGGACGGCGGGAATCCGGCCGGGGTGGTCCTGGACGCGACCGGGACGTCCGATTCCGACATGCTCGCCACCGCCGCGGAGCTCGGTTACTCGGAAACGGCGTTCGCCACGCCGGAAGGTCCGGGCCGGTTGGCGGTGCGCTACTTCAGCCCGCTGGTGGAGGTGCCGTTCTGCGGACACGCCACCATCGCGCTGGCGGTGGCGCACGCCGAGCGGCACAGCGTGGGCGAACTGCTCCTGCGCACCCAGGCGGGACCCGTTCGGGTGAAAACCGAGCGTGACGGCGGACTGCTGCGGGCGACCCTGGTGAGCGTGCCGCCGCGCACCGCGCCGATCACGCCCGCCGACCTCGACCGGCTGCTCGCCGCGCTGCGCTGGGAGAGGTCCGACCTCGACCCGGCGCTGCCGCCCGCAGCCGCCTACGCGGGGGCGTGGCACCCGGTGATCGCCGCCGCCAGCCGGGAGCGGTTGGCCAGGCTGGACTACGACCTGCCCGTGCTGGGCGAGCTGATGGCCGAGCGGGACTGGGCGACGGTGGACCTGGTGTGGCGGGAGTCCGCGTCGGTCTTCCACTGCCGCAACCCGTTCCCGCCGGGCGGCGTCGTGGAGGACCCGGCGACGGGCGCCGCGGCGGCTGCGCTCGGCGGTTACCTGCGCGAGCTCGACCTGGCGCCGCTGCCGCACCGGATGGCGGTGCGGCAGGGCGAGGACATGGGGCGGCCCAGCCTGATCGAGGTGGAGGTGCCCGCCGACCGGGAGGCCGGGATAGCGGTGAGCGGGTGCGCCGTGCGGCTGACCGGACCGGCGCACGGCTGACGCCGGGCCGGTCGCTCGGGTCTAGCGCGCGAACTCCACGGTCACCTCGACCTCGACCGGGGCGTTCAGGGGCAGGACCGGGACGCCCACGGCGCTCCGGGCGTGCCTGCCCGCCGGGCCGAAGATCAGGGCGAACAGCTCGCTCGCGCCGTCGAGCACGGCGTCCTGGTCGGTGAAGCCGGGGGCCGAGGCGACGTAGCCGACGACCCGCACCACCTGCACCACGCGGTCCAGGCCGACCGCCGCGTCGACCGCCGCCAGGGCCGACAGGGCGCACTGGCGGCTCAGGCGGGTGGCCTCGTCCAGGTCCACCTCGCGGCCCACCAGGCCGGTGGCGACGACCTCGCCGTCGACCATGGGGACCTGGCCCGCGGCGTGCACCAGGTTTCCCGAGGGCACGGCTGGGACGTAGTTGCCCTTGGGCGGGTTGACCAGCGGCAGGACGAGGTCGAGCCGGGCAAGGCGGTCGAAGATCATCGCGGCGCCCCTGGGTTTTCGGCCATCAGGGGGCGACGCTACCGCATCCGGGGCGGCTCTCCCCCTGATCGGGGCAGGTGATCCACCGGAGCCTGGCCGGGGGTGCGGGGACGGGCGTGCGACTGGGCCTGTTGCCGGAGCGGGGGTGACGTCGAGCGGCCGACAGGAGGGGGTGGGCGCGGCGCTGCCCCCGACCGCGGTGGGCGCGGTCGGGGGCAGCGTCAGAACCGGAGCGTCAGAACCACAACATCAGATCGGCAGCGCCGACGGGAAGCGGTCCCACACGCGGTGCTCGCCCAGCAGGTCCACCACGGAGCCCAGGACCGCGCTCGGGCTGTCGCCGGTCACCACGCCCACCGCGTCCACGGGCACGCCCGCCGCCTCCAGGGCCGCCACGCCGCCGCCCCACGCGCCGATCGCCTTCGCGTGCCGGAACGCCTCCTGCAGCAGCAGCGACACCCTCGGGTCGACCGCCGGGCCCGACGGGGCACCCGCCTTCGCGTCGCGCGCGGGCAGCGCGTCCGGCGCGGGCGGCGGGGCGGTGGCCAGCAGGATCGCGTCGAACTCGACCGAGCGGGCGGTCAGGAACGTGCGCTGCGCGACCAGGCCGCCGCCGAGCGGGCCGCCGTGCGGGGCGATCAGCAGCGGCACCATGCCCGCCGCGTCCACCTCCGCCACCACGGTGCGCGCGCCCTCGTGGTCGGCCGGGTCGACGACGACGCCGACGAGCCTGCCGTCCACCGGCCAGGTCCCGCCGATCTGGGACAGCGCCGGGCTCGGGGCGACGTCGCGCGCCGGGTTCTCCGCCTCCGGCGCGGGCAGCCCGAGGCCGGTGGCGACCTGCTCGCACAGCACCGGGTCGACGTTGGCCAGCACCTTGAGCTGCCGCTCCTTGATGGCCTGCTCGTAGCACTTGCCCAGCTCGAACGTGAACGCCCGCGCCACGTGCTCGCGCTCCAGCGCCGTCAGGCTGCGCCAGAACAGCCTGGCCTGCGTGTAGTGGTCGGAGTACGACGCGGGCGCCTCGCGGACCTTGCGGCCCTGCTCCACCACCTGCGGGAACTCCACGAACGCGCTCATGTCCGCACCCGCCGTGAACGGGCAGCCGCCGTCGAGCGTGTTCGGCTTGTACGGCGCCACCCCGCCGTGCACGGCGTGCTGGTGGAACCCGTCGCGGAGCATGTCGTTGACCGGCGCGTGCGGGCGGTTGATCGGGATCTGGCTGAAGTTCGGCCCGCCGAGCCGGGTGAGCTGGGTGTCCAGGTAGGAGAACAGCCTGGCCTGGAGCAGCGGGTCGTCGGTGACGTCGATGCCGGGCACCAGGTGGCCCACGTGGAACGCGACCTGCTCGCTCTCCGCGAAGAAGTTGGTGGGGTTGCGGTTGAGCACGAGCGTGCCGACGGGCGTGACCGGCGCCAGCTCCTCGGGCACGATCTTGGTGGAGTCGAGCAGGTCGATGCCCTCGAACGTCTGGTCCGGGGTGTCCGGGAAGACCTGGATGCCCAGCTCCCACTGCGGGTACGCGCCGGACTCGATCGAGTCGTACAGGTCGCGCCGGTGGAAGTCCGGGTCGACGCCGTTGATCAGCTGCGCCTCCTCCCACAGCAGCGAGTGCACGCCCGCCTTGGGCTTCCAGTGGAACTTCGCCAGCGACGTGCCGCCCTCGGCGTTGACCAGCCGGAAGGTGTGGACGCCGAAGCCCTCCATGGTCCGGTAGGAGCGCGGGATCGCCCGGTCGGACATCTGCCACATGACGTGGTGGGTGGCCTCGGTGTGCAGGGACACGAAGTCCCAGAACGTGTCGTGCGCGCTCTGCGCCTGCGGGATCTCCCGGTCCGGGTGCGGCTTGGCCGCGTGGATGACGTCGGGGAACTTGATGCCGTCCTGGATGAAGAACACCGGGATGTTGTTGCCCACCAGGTCGAACGTGCCCTCGGCGGTGTAGAACTTCGTGGCGAACCCCCGTGTGTCGCGCACGGTGTCGGCGGAGCCGCGCGAGCCGACCACGGTGGAGAAGCGGGTGAACACCGGGGTGCGCACGCCCTCCTGGAGGAACCCGGCCTTGCACACGGCGGCGGCGGTGCCGTGGCCGATGAACACCCCGTGCGCACCGGCGCCGCGGGCGTGGACCACGCGCTCCGGGATGCGCTCGTGGTCGAAGTGCATGATCTTCTCGCGCAGGTGGTGGTCCTGCAGCAGCGTCGGACCGCGCTCGCCCGCCTTGAGCGAGTGGTCGGTGTCCGGCAGCCGCAGGCCCTGCGAGGTGGTCAGGTGCGCGCCCTGCTGGGAGTTCAGCTGCGGTGACGCCCCGGTGTCCGCGCCCGTGGGGGTGACGTGCGCGGGGGTCCCCTGGTCGGGCTTGGGGGGCAGCGGCTCGCGCGGCTCGGTGGGTTCGACGAGGTCCGGCGGGGCCGACGCGGGCGCGCCGGGCGCCGTGGGCGAGGCCGCACCGGTGACCTTCTCCACGGCCTTCTCCAGCGCGTCCTTCACCACCTGAGCGGGTTTCCTGGATTCCACGTTGTCCTCCTCGACGATCGGGCCCGGCGGTGGTCCCAGCGCGAGTACCCGTGGAAGAGCGGTCCACGCATCGATCACCGGATCGTTTGCGCTCCCCCGTAAGGAGTAACGCCCGGCCCCTTTCGGTCGTGCTCGACGGGCGCAATCCGCCGCTCGCGGAAGGAGCAGGACGCGCGGCCTTCCGCCGCACCCCCCAAGGACCCTGCCGGAACGGGACGTCCGGCACCGGGTCCGGGACCTCCGCCTCTCTCGACGACCCCCTTGTGAACGGGATGCTTTTACCAGCAAGGAACGAGTCGAGGAGGCGGCAATGACCGCGATCGCCAGCACCAACGAAGTCACTACGCGGGGGGACGTCGGTCAGAAGTTGATGGCGGTCCTGCGCATCTCGACCGGATTCGTCTTCCTCTGGGCCTTCCTGGACAAGGCGTTCGGCCTCGGCTACAGCACCGCGTCGGAGAAGGCCTGGATCAACGGCGGGTCGCCGACCAAGGGATTCCTGAGCCACGTCGAGGTCGGGCCCTTCCAGGGGATGTTCCAGAGCATGGCGGGCGCCTGGTGGGCCAACCTGCTCTTCATGGTCGGCCTGGCGGCGGTCGGCACCGCGGTCATCCTCGGCATGGGCATGTGGATCTCGGCGGTGTCGGGCTCGGTCATCATGTTCATGATGTGGCTCGCGGAGTGGCCCATGGCCACCGTGACCTCGGCCGGTGAGCCGAGCGGGTCGTCGAACCCCTTCATGGACTACCACATCATCTACGGAATCATCCTCTTCGTCCTCGCGGTCCACAAGAACGGCGAGACGTGGGGTCTGGGCAAGTTCTGGGCCGGTCTTCCCGTGGTCCGCGACAACGCCTGGCTCAGGTGAGTCCCGAGCCCACCCCCGGAGGAGCCGGTCGCCCTTCCCCCGGCGACCGGCTCCTCCGCTTTTCCCCTCGCACCTAGCAGCGAGTCCACCGCCCCGCCCCCTTCCGAGGGGTGCGGGGCGGTTTTGCGCGTTCCGGAAAACGACTGGCGCGTCACACCCCGCCTTGCGGTCGGGTCGATTTTCGGCGGATAGCCGGCCGATGATTCTTTCGAGTGCGCCGCCCGCGCATTGTCAGGCCCGTTCCGCTCATTTACGGTCATTCGGTGGACGTGGTGAGCGACGTGGTGGAAGTGGCGCGCTGCGGGCGCGCGGTGCACGGCCGGGCGGGGTTCGACGGTCCGTGGCGGTTCCGGTTCTCGACCTGCCGCGGGGTGGGGTTCCACGTCCTGCTGCGCGGGAGCGGGTGGCTGGTGCCCGAACGCGGGGAGCCGCTGCCGCTGGGCGTCGGGGACGTGGTGCTGGCGCCCCGGCGCGGCGGGCACGTGCTGTCGGACCTGCCGGTGAGCGAGGGGGCGGCGCCGTTCAGCGCGGTCGGGGCCTCGCGCGGCAGCGGGGAGGGCGGCGCGGTGGACCTGCTGTGCGGGGAGTACCCGCTGGACGGGTCGAGGAGCCACCCGCTGCTGGAGGCGCTGCCCGAGGTGGTGCACCTGCCCGCGCGCGTGAACGGGCACCGGGACCTGCGGGCGGCGGTGGACCTGCTGGGCCGGGAGGTGCGGGCCGGGCGGTCCGGGCGGGACGCGCTGGTGTCCGGGCTGCTGGACCTGGTGCTGGTGTACTCGCTGCGGGCCTGGCTGGAGGACAACCCCGACCGCGGGTGGGCCAGGGCGCTGCGGGACGAGGGGGTGGCGTCGGTGCTGGACGCGCTGCACACCTCGCCCGCCGAGCAGTGGCGGATCGAGGTGCTGGCGGACCGGGCCGGGATGTCCAGGGCGACGCTGGCCAGGCGGTTCACCGCGCTGACCGGGCGCTCGCCGATGGCCTACCTGACGTGGTGGCGGATGGTGCTGGCCAGCAAGCTGCTCAAGGAGACCGAGCTGCCGCTGCACGGGGTGGCGCAGCGGGTGGGGTACAGCTCGCCGTTCGCGTTCTCGCACGCGTTCAAGCGGTACAACGGGGTGGCTCCCGCGCACTACCGGGCCGCCGCGGCGGATCTGCGGTAGGCCGGGCTCAGCAGGCCGAGTTCACCGGCCGAGGTCGGGCAGGCCGAGGTGGTGGGCGGCCACCTGGAGCATCAGCCGGGCCTGCTCCGCCGTCCAGTCGACCAGCGCGGCGGCGTCGCCCAGGACCGGGGTGGCCACCTCGGCGCGCAGGCCGCCCTCCGGGCTCGCGCAGTAGCGGCCCGCCGGGATCCAGCGCTGGAGCCGCTGCAGGGTCGCGTCGGCCTCGGGGCCGGGTGGGACGGCGGTCGCCGGGGCGTAGTCGGCGACCGCGACGAACCAGTCGCCGCGCGTGCCGAGCTCCAGCCACGCCGCCCGGCCGTCCTCCAGGGCTACCTGGGAGATCGTGGGCGGTAACGCCACGCCCGAACCGCCCAGCTCGGGCAGGCCCAGCGAGCCGCCGCCCTCCACCACGAGCCGGCAGGACGCGACCAGGTGGCCGAGCAGCATCCACACCTGGAGCGGCTCGGGGAAGCGGGCGCCGACGTGGCAGCCCAGCGCGACCTCCAGGGTCCCGTCGTCCGGGGAGCGGTAGGCGCGGGCCAGCGGCAGCCCGCGGTTCGCCTCGACCAGGCGCTCCCCCGGCGCGTCGGGCAGCACCTCGTGGGCGGTCAGGCGGAGCACGCCCTGCTCGTCCGCGGCGGTCACCGACAGGTCGCCGAGCGCGCCCGCCAGGCGGAACGCCGCGTACGGCACGCCCCGCGCGCTGGTGCGCGTCGAGTGGGCCACGCCCAGCTCGGCGAGCGACCGGAACAGCGGGGAGGTGGTCTCGTTCATCGCGCTCCGCCCTTCTCCGGGACGCCGGGGCGCGGGGAGGGCGGTCCGCGTCGGGGACGCGTCGTGCTCGCGCTCCGCGCGGTCCAGGCCCTGGTGCATGACCCCACTGTCGCCCGGAGATCATTCCGCGCCAATGGGAGCGGTCGGGCCGCCCCGACCGGCGGGTGCCGCCCAACGGGGCACGGGGCGCGGCGCGCACGGCGGAATCCGTTGCCCCGCAAGGGGAAGCTCCGCATTCGGGCGGTCCGCGGGAGGCGTGGGGCGGGCGGCGGGACCCCTACGGGAAACCGCTGCCCGTGGCCGCCCCGGTCCGGAGTCCGGGACGGGACGGCCACGGTCGGCTCAGCCGCCGCCCACGACCTCCACCCAGGTGCGGCGGGCCGCCGCCCTGGTGAACTCGCGGACGTGCAGGCCCGCGCGCAGCCAGGCGTGCGGGAACGCGTCGCCCGCGTCCCGCACCACCCTGCCGAACGCGTCGCGCTCCCGGTCCCGCGACGCCGCCGCCAGCTCCTCCAGCAGCGCCGCCGTGGTCCGCAGGCCCGAGTCGCGCAGGGCGGCCACGTCCCGGCCGGTCGACGCGACGCCCGCCACGGCCCGGCCGCCCAGGGTGACCCGGTGCAGCACGTTCTCCAGCGGTCGCAGCGGCGGCGGCACGGACGGGCGGGCGTCCTCGCCGTCCGGCGGCAGGTCGTGGGTCGCGCCGCGCGCCACGTGCGAGCGCTGGACGCGGTCCAGGCCCAGGTCGGCGCGCCCCTTCAGGGCCGAGGGCAGGTCGACGTCGCCGGACAGGGCCAGCGCGACCGCCGCGCCGGGGCGCTCGGGCAGGAGCCTGGCCACGACCTTGACCCGCAGGCCGTCCGCGCCGGAGAGCACGCGCAGGTTGTCCCTGGTGCGCTCGTCCCGCGCGACCAGGTCGACGTGCCCGCCGTCGACCTGCACGCGCAGCGCCGCACCCACCGGTCCCCGCACCACGCCCTCGGCGAACAGCAGCGCGTCACCCGGCGGGCGGTGCGCCTCGGGTCGGGCGGCGGCCCGGAACGCCCGGTCCACCTGCTCGGCCAGCGGTTGCCGCCACAGTCCGGCCAGGGGCTCCTCGTCCCAGGTCGCGCCGGACGCGGCCACCGCGCGCACGGCCTTGCCCGCGCCCAGCCTGCGGTCCGGGGAGGCGGTGCCGCCGGACAGCAGCAGGCCGCCGCGCCCGAGCCCGGCCTGGGTGAGGCCGGACTCGCCGATCGCCACCGGTCCGCCCGCCGCCGCGACCACCCGCTCCCGGCCACCGGGCATGATCGCCGGGACGGTCCACAGACCGCCCCTGTCGTCCACCAGGTGGGTGACCACGCCCGCGTAGCCGGAGCTGGTCACGACCGGTTCGGTGCACAGCCCGTACAGGCGCAGCGCCCCGATCGGGCGGTACTCGCGGCGGGCGGTGCCGCGCAGCTCCGCCGGGTCGGCGGGGACGCCCGCGCGCAGGTCGTGGCAGAGCAGGAGCAGCTCGACCAGCTCGGCGGTGAGCAGCTCGCGGTCGAACGAGGACGAGCCCGCCCTGGCGTCCGCGAGCATCGAGGCGATCCGCAGGCCCGCCGACGACGCGCGGTGCAGGCCTGCGACGCGGGCGACGTGCACCGCCCGCAGCAGACCGGCCCGCACGACCGCGCCGCTGCCGGACGCGCCGGAGCGCAGCACCGTCGCGCACGCCTCCCACAGCACGGCGGCGGCGGAGCGCTCGTCCTCGCGGATCGGCGGCGGACCGGACTCCTCGGCGACCTCCGCCACGGGGGCCGCGACCTCGGCCGGGACCCCGGTGCCGGGGGCCCCGGCGCCGGGGACCTCGGCGACCTCGGCCGCCGCGACCGCGACACCCCGGTGCAGGCACTTGGGCGCGAGCAGGCAGGTGCAGGTCAGGTCGTCGGCCGAGGCGAGCACCCCGCCGCGCAGCACCCAGGTGAGGGCGGTGTCGGCGTCCAGCTCGGCCCGCGCCCCGTCACCGTCGACCACGACCTGCCAGGCCGCCGCCTTGTCGAGCGCGGCGTCGACCCGCTTGCGCAGGCGCGGCGGGAGGGCGTCGAGCACGTCGGCGACCACCGCGGGCGCCACCGGGGGCGGGGTCATCCGCGCACCTTCTCCCCGACCCAGCGGGCCAGCTCCTGCGGGCTCAGCGCGGCCACCGGCATCCCGGCGGCCACCAGCGAACCCGCGACCGACGTGGAGTAGCGGGGCTGACCGGTGTCGTCCAGGCTCGCGCAGCCCAGCACCGTCACCCCGGCGGACACCAGCTCCCTCACCTGCGCGGTGAGCGAGGCGACCGGCCCGCCCTCCTCGAAGTCGCTGACCAGCACCACCATCGTCCTCTCCGGCACGGTCACCAGGTCGCGGGCGTGCCGCAGCGCGCCCGCGATGTGCGTGCCACCGCCGACCTTGACCTCCAGCAGCAGCGACAGCGGGTCGGCGACCCGCTCGCTCAGGTCGACCACCTGGGTGGAGAACGCCAGGAAGTGCGTGGTCAGCGACCGCACGCCCGCGAACACGGACGCGGTGAGCGCCGCCCACACCGTGGACGCCTCCATCGAGCCCGACACGTCGACCACGAGGATCAGCCGCCAGTCGTTCGCCTTGCGGCCCCGGCTGCGGAACACCGGGCGCTCGGGGATGACGACGACCTTGCCGTGCTCGTCTCGGCGGGCCGTGGCCAGGTTCGCCCTGAGAGTGCGGGGCAGGTCGAGCTTGCCGCCGGGACGGCGGGTGGGGAACGGCAGCTGCATCCCGGTCAGGGCGGGCCTGATCCGGTTGGCCAGCTGCTCGGCCAGCTCGCGGACCAGCCGCGCCACCAGCGGGCGCAACCGGGCGAGCGCGTCCTCGGAGAGGCCGCCCGCCAGGGACAGGACGTTGCGCAGCAGGTCGACCGAGGGGCGCACGGAGGTCGGGTCGATCTCCAGCGCGGCCTCCAGCCTGCCGCCCTCGGCGGCGGCGGCCAGGACCTCCTCGCGGACCCGGTCGCCGAACAGGGCCTTGAGCTCGTCGGACCACTCGCGCACGACCGGGAACGGGTCCCCGTCGCCGCCCGCGCTGCCACCGAGCGACCCGCTGTCCGCGCCCTCGCCCCGGTCGTGGCCGTAGAGCTCGTCCAGCGCGGCGGCGTACCGGCCACCACCCGCCGGGCGGTCTCCGCGCGCGCCGAGCAGGAGCCGCCAGCGCAGCACCGGGGGGAGTTCGGCGGGGATGGCGGTTTCGGCCCCCTCCGCGCCGACCGGGCCGAGGTCGGCGACGGCGGGGTCGGCGGGGTCGGCGGCAGCCTCTCCACCGCCGACCGCGACCGCACCGGGCGCTTCCCGGCCGACGGTGTCACCGCCCGCGGCTCGCGAGCCGGCGGAACCAGCCTCGCCGCCCGGCCCGGCAAGCGGGCCCGCCCCGGCGGCGCCGGGAGCCCCGGCGCCATCCCCGCTCGTGGGAGCGCTTACACCCGGCTCGGACGCCGAGGCGGACACGCCGACCGCCGTTGTGGTGGCCGCCGACGAGGTCGGCGGCGGAAGCGCGTCGGCGGCTGGGCCACCCGCGGCGGAACCGGTTGCCGCCGCAGCGCCACCCGCCACCGCAGCGCCACCCGCCGCAGCAGCGCCGGTTGCCCCAGCAGCAGTCGTCGCCGCAGGGCCCGCCGCCACGTCAGCACCCGTCACAGCGCCACCCACCGCCGTGCTCGCGACCGCCGCGGCCTCCACCGCGCCCGCACCGCCCCCACCGGCCACCGTCCCGGTCAGCCCGTGCAGGCGCAGCGCCTCCGCAGCCTCCCGCTCGGCCCCCAGCCACAGCGCCAGCAGCTCCGGGTCCGGGTCACCGGCCCGGTCCACCCGCGCGCCGACCCGCTCCTGCACCACGGCCAGCACCCGCGCGCGGGCGGCCGGGCCGATGGTGGTGAACGCGCCGCGCAGTGCGGGCAGGCGGTCCAGGAAGGCCCGGTCGGCCAGCGACTCCACCCGGTCCAGCAGCGGTTCGAGGGCCTCGGTGGTCTCCAGCAGGGCGGTGGCCGCCGCGAGCACGCCGGTCAGGGCGCGCTTCAGCGCGTCCCTGCCCTCCGGGGTGCCTGCGGTGTCGATCCAGGACGCGACGCGCTCGCCCAGCTCCGCCGGTTCGGCCAGGCCCAGCAGGACCCTGGTGGCCCCGGCCGCGCCCGCGATGAGCGGGCCCGCGCCGTCCGACAGCTCGCGCAGCGCCACGGCCAGCCGCACACCGGTGCCGTGCGCGTCGTGCCGCTGGCCCAGCTCGACCAGCGCCCGCGCGTCGGCCGGGTCGTCGGACCCGGCCAGGCCCTCCAGCTGGGCCACCGCCGCCGTCTCCAGGTCGCGGGACAGCACCGGGTGCCCGTCCAGCACCTCGCCGGGCGTGCCCGGCAGGTGCCCGGCGCGCAACCGGTCCAGCAGGGACAGCGCGGCCAGCAGGTCGTGCAGGGTGCCCGAGGTGGGCAGCACGGCCGCCGCGTCGTCCAGCAGCACGCCGACCACGTCCGGCAGGCCGCACGCGGCGGCCTCGGCCAGGTCGGCGAGCACCTCGGCGGGGGTGTGGCCACCGCCGCGCTCGCGCTCGGCGCGGCGGGCCATGAGCCTGCCGCGCGCCGCCAGCTCCAGGGTCGCCCCCCACATGCCCGCGACGGGCAGGGTCGCGGCCGTGGCGGGCGTCCACGCGACGGTCCACCGGGTGGTCAGCGCCTCGCCGCCGCCGACGCCGGTGGTCGCGGTCTCGCCGCCGTAGGGCACGCCGAGCGCGTCCAGCCTGCGCAGGGCGACCTCGCGGCGCGCGTCCAGCGGCGAGCGCAGCGGGTCCAGGCGCAGCTGCACCGGTTCGGTCGAGCCCGGACCCGGCAGCCGCAGCTCCTGCACCAGCGCCTCCACGGCGGGGGCCAGGCCCGAGCGCGGGGTGCCGGGGGCGAGCAGGCCGAGCCGCTGGCCGACCAGCACGTCACCGGCGGCGCGGGCCACGACCCGGCCGCGACCGAGCGGCTCGGCGTGGGTGAGCACGCTCTGCACCGCCTCCACCAGCTCGCCCCGGCCCGGCGCGGGCAGTCCGCGCAGCTTGGCCAGGTCGACCGCCAGGCGCAGCGCCTCGCGCGCCTCGCCGGGACCCGCCGGGTGGCCGAGCTCGCGCACGCGCGCGCAGATCCGCACGACGAACGCCGCGGCCGAGGACTCCACGGCCGCCGCGTCGCCGCCCGACTCGTAGACGGCCTGCTGCCACTCCGGGTCGCGGATGCCCGCCGGGTAGCCGGAGCGCTCGTCCAGCAGCGCGAACCCGTACGGCACCAGCGAGGTCACCACCTCCGGCCCGCTGCCGGTCGGGCGGTCGCCGTCCGGGCCTCGCAGCAGGGCGGCGGCGTGGAACGAGCCGACGACGGCGGCCGAGCGGCACCCCGCGACGTCGGCGACGGCGTGCCGCATCCACTCCTCGCGGCGCAGGTCGAACCCGCCGACGCCGTCGCCGTCCGGGCCCTCCGCGTCACGCCGCAGCGCCAGGCCGACCAGCAGCGCGGCGCGGCGCACCGACTCGGGCGACTGGCCGGGCGCGGCGGCCTCGACCAGGCGGTCCCACAGGTCGTCGCCGTCCCGCCCGGTGATCACCCCGCGCAGCGCGTCGGCCAGCGGGGTGCCGTGGTCGTGCCCACCCCGGTGGTCGTCGCCGCGCAGCGCGATCGGCAGGTCGCACGGCCGCACCTCGACGCCGTTGCGGCGCGCCCAGCGGATCGCGGCCAGCTCCGGGGAGAAGTCCGCGAACGGGTAGAACGCGAGCGAGCCGCCGTCGCGGGCCGCCCCGGACAGGGCGACCGGCGCGAGCAGGTCGGGGTCGGCCAGGTGCGGCAGCCACTCCCCCAGCTCCTGCGGCAGCTCCACCAGCAGGACCTCGGGGTCGGCGGCCTCCAGCAGCGCGGGCATCGCGGCGGCGAGCGCGGGCGAGTGGTGGCGGACCCCGATCAGCACGGGCTCGCGGTGGTCGGCCAGCCGGTCCGCCACCGCGCGGTCCGGATCAGCCTTCGAGGACGTCACGGAGTTCCCACAGCCGTCGCCAGGTGCGCGCGCCGGACTCGGCGCGCCGCCGCACCGCGCCGTCCCAGTAGCCGCGCAGCTTCGCCGCGTCCGCCGGGTCGTCCTTGCGCACCACGCCCAGCAGGTGGCCGGGCAGCAGGGACAGCGGGTCGCGGTCGCTCGGGAAGTACGCGTCGGCCAGGCCCAGCGCGGTCGCCACCGACACGGCCTCGGCGGTGCTCATGACCGTGGACGGGCGCTCGACCGCCCAGCCCTCGCCGGACACGCCGTCGCGCAGGTCGCGGAACGCGGTGACCAGCACCTCCAGCACCACGTCGTCCACGGCGAACGGCGCGCCGACCCGCTCCAGGGCGGACTTGGCCTGCCTGCGCACCAGCTCGGTCTCGGCGGCCAGGTCGCCGATCGGGCCGACCGCCTCGAAGTTGAAGCGGCGCTTGAGGGCGGCGGACATCTCCGACACGCCCCGGTCGCGCAGGTTCGCGGTGGCGATCACGGTGAAGCCGGGGGCGGCGTGCACGGTGGCCGCGTCGGTGCCGGACAGCTCGGGCACCGCGATGCGGCGGTCGGACAGGATCGACACCAGCGCGTCCTGCACCTCCGGCAGGCAGCGGGTGACCTCCTCGACGCGGACCACGCCGCCGGTGCGCATCGCCGACAGCACCGGGGACGGCACGAGCGCGCGCGGGCTGGGGCCCTCGGCGAGCAGCATCGCGTAGTTCCAGCCGTAGCGCAGCTGGTCCTCGGTGGTGCCCGCGGTGCCCTGCACGGTCAGCTGGCTGGTGCCGGAGACGGCGGCGGCGAGCAGCTCGGACAGCATCGACTTGGCCGTGCCCGGCTCGCCGACCAGCAGCAGGCCGCGCTCACCGGCGAGGGTGACCACGGCCCGCTCCACGAGCGCGCGCTCGCCGACGAACTTCGGGCTGATCACCAGCCGCTTGGGCAGGCCGTCGGCCTTCGCGCCCTTGGGCAGGGCGAGCGCGTCGCCGCCGCTGCCCACGATGAACGTGACGACCGCTCGCGGGGTGAGCCGCCAGCCGGGTGGCTTGATGCCGTCGTCGTGCGCCGCGAGGAACGCGAGCTCCTCGCGGTGGGCGTCCTCGGCTGGTTCTACCTGCCTGGCGGGGGCGGTGGCGGTCACCGGTGTCCTCCGGTCCTGTGCGGTTCTGGGGTGGGCGCGTCCCCGTCCAGCACGCGCTGCCAGGCGCGGGCGAACAGGTCGGCGACGGGTTCACCGGGCACGAGCGCGCCGGTGCGCTTGGGGGTGTCCGCTCGCGCGGGGTCGAGCAGGTCGGCCTTCCAGGTCTCCAGCGGCGGGTGCGGCTTGCCGGGGTCGACGACGGGGCCGGGGAGGAACAGGGCGCGGCCCGCGCGGGGGCGGCGCGCGGTCACCACCAGGTCGGTGGCGGCCAGCTCGGCGCGGGCGCGCTTGAGGCGGTCGGGCTTCCAGCCGGTCCAGCGGGCGGTGTTGGCGTCCGTCGGGTCGGGGAGCGCGAGGAGCTGGAGGTAGAGGGCGGCGGCGTCCCCGGAGAGGCCGAGGGTGGTGGACACCTCGGTGACCAGGTGCGGGGCCGAGGTGGTGGGGTCCTGGAAGTAGGCGTCCGGGTCGGTGTCGGCGCGCGCGGCGCAGGCGGCGGTGAGGGCGTCCTCGGCGAGGGCTTCCAGGTGGGCGGCGACGCGCCAGCGGACCGAGGGGGTGTCGAACTTGGGGTGGGCGGCGCGGGCGCGGAGGAGTTCGAGGGCCTCGGGCAGGCTCGCGCGCAGCGGGGAGGCGGCCGGGAGGCGGTAGGCGAGCCAGGTGAGGGCTTCGAGGGCGGGGCCGAGGTGGTCGGCGGTGAAGCCCTCGGGGGTGGACCGGGGCGTCGGGGGCGCTTGAGGTGCGCTGGTGAGACCTGCCCTGGTCAGCGCGGCGCTGTTCAGGGCTCCGGCGGACGGGCGGGTGGCGCGGACGCCGAGGGGGCGGCGCGGGCGGTTGGTGGTGAGCCAGGTGGCGCTCGTGGGGTTGGCCAGGTCGGAGAGCAGGTCGGTGGAGCGCTCGCCGAACGCCAGGTGGGCGTCGAGCAGGACGTCGTCGGGCACCGGGAGGCGGCGCCCGCGCTCGGCCGTCCACGTGCGGGCGATCGCGGCAGTGTCCTGGCCGGTGGTCCACAGGGCGGTCGGGTCGTCGGGGACGGCCGCGGCGAGCAGGGCGCGGCGGAACCGGTCCGGGGTGCTGTCCAGCGCGCGCCTGGCCATGTCGGCCTCGGCGGTGGACAGGCCGATCAGGCGGCGGTCCGGTTCGGGGAGGAAGTGCTCGGCTGGGCCGTTGACGCCGGGCAGGCCGGCGAGCAGCAGCGCGGCCTGGGCGGTGCCGATGCCCGCGCGCCCGGCGAGGTCCTTCGGGGCGTCGGGGTTCCAGGGGGCGGGGCCGCGGTCGGCGAGGGTGGACAGGAAGGCCAGGACCGAGGCGGGGGTGAGCGCGGTGCGGACCTCGCGGGCGTCGGCGAGGAGGGCGCGCGGGGGGAGCGCGAACTCGCCGGGGGTCCGGGTGAACTGGAGTCCTTCGACGCGGCAGGTGCCGTTGCGGCGGACGCGGCGCTCGAAGAACGCGACGAAGCCGTCGGCGAGCGGGGTGGCGCGGTGCAGCGGCGGGGCGAACCGGGCGGGCAGCTCGAAGGCGACGACCCGCCACCGCCGCGCCCCGTCGACCAGGCCGGCGCGGACCAGGGCGCGCAGGAACCCGACGAGGGCGTCCCGGTGCGGGGGCGGGGTGAGCGGGGAGGCGGCCCGGTGCAGGAGGGCGCCGAGGTCGGGCAGCGCGGCGTGCCAGCCCGCCGGGGCGGCGGGAGGGAGGGGGCGGGAGTCGGCGGGTGTGGCGGCGCGGGCACCGGCCAGGCGGGCGAAGCGCTGGCCGAGGGCGGTTCCGGCGGAGCCGAGGGGGAGGGGGGAGGTGGTCGGTGGGGCGGGCTTGGCCAGCTCCGCGCCGGGGGTGGGGGGTGAGGCGGGCAGGGCCGCCTCCGCGCCGGAGGTGGCGGGTGGGGCGGGGGTGGCCGCCTCGGCGGCGGAGGTGAGGGCGGCGGGACCGGGCTCGGCGGAGATTGGCCCAGCGGGGCCGGGCTCGGCGGAGGCAGGCGCGGGGGTGTCGCGGGCGGGCGGGGAGCCGTCAGGGGTGGGTGCGTTGGCAGTGGCCGTGGGCGCTGCCGGATCAACCGGTGCCGCTGGAGTGACCGGTGCCGCTGGGGCGACCGGAGTTGTGGTGACCGGAGCCGTGGGGTTCGAGGTCTCGGGGGTTGTGGTCAGCTCGCCCAAGGCGGTGATCAGCTCGGTGAGGGGGCGGGTGCCCTGGTGGCCCGGCCAGTGGGGGCGGCCGAACCAGAACAGGCAGGCGGCCAGCGTGGTCTCGGTTGCCGCCGTTCCCGTCGCGGGCAGGGCGTTCGGGTCCGCGGTGCGGGCCGCCTCGGCGATCGGGGCGAACGCCCGGAAGCCCGTCAGCAGGGTCGCCGCGTGCCGGGCCAGCGCCGCCACGCCCGTGATCAGGGCCGGGTCGGTGACGGCGGGGAGCGCGGTCGTCACGGCTTCCGCCACCGGGTCGGGGTGGCCCTGGCGGGTGGTGGGCGGGATGCCCGTGGTGGGGTGGAGGGGGATGCCGGGGAGGGCGTGGTCGCCGTCGGACAGGGCCGCCGCGAGGATCGCCTCGGCCTGCCGCGTGGTGACCTCGCGCAGCGCGGCCGAACCGGGCTCGTCGCGCGGGCGCAGCACGTGCCACCACGCGAGGGGCGGCAGGAGCGGGGTGCCCGCGGCGTAGTGGCGGTCGTGGTTGAGGTGGAGCTCGGCGCGTTCCACCGCCTCCGGGTCCAGCAGGGTGAGCTTGCGGCAGTGCGGGGTGGACGGGCAGCGGCCCGCGTCCAGCACGGTCAGCCGCGCCCCGCCGGGGAGGGTGAGCAGGCCCAGCGGGGGTGGGGAGGGCGCCGGGAGGTGGGTTCGGGCGCCGGTGACGGACTCGCCGGTCCACGAGCCGTCCCGGTTCCTGCGCAGTCGCCAGCCGTGCCGGCCGCCGGACTCGCCCAGCGGGCTGCCGGTGGTGGCCGGGGTGGACGAGCGCAGGTCGGAGCGGGGCAGGTCAAGGTCGGCGTCCTCGGTGACGAAGTCGGCGAGGAAACCGGGGAGGGGCGCGCCCGCGCGGACCTCGGGCAGAGGCGTCGGCGGCTCGCCGGTGATCACGGGCCACGGGGTCGCGCCGAGCGGGGAGCGGTGGGCCTCCGGAGCGGTGTCGGGGAGTCCGACCGGGGTGAGCGGGTCGGAGGCGGGCGCTGCGGGGCGCTGGGGGCGCTTCGCGCTCGGGGGACGCGGGGTGTGCTCGGCGAGCACGGCGTCCGGGCCCACCAGCGCGCCCGCCACGCCCCTGCGCAGCAGCAGCTCCGGCCACTCGCCGCCCACCGCGCGGACGCCCTCGCCGAGGGCGTGGGCCGCCCGGTCCAGCGCGGGCCAGCCCAGCTCGTCCAGCACGCCCGCGCGCAGGGTCGCCGCCAGCGCGCCCGCGACGTCCGCCGCGGCGAGCGACTCGGCGACCTCCGGGGCGTCCGCGAACACCTCCGGCCTGGCCACCGGGCGCACCCGGTCCAGCAGCCTGGCCAGCTCGGGGAGGCCGCGCGGGAGGGGGGCGGACCGGGCGGTGATCCACCTGGTCAGTGCCCGGCGCAGGCCGGGGACGGCCAGCACCTCGCGCAGCGCGTCGGTGGTGGCCGGGCCCCGGTGGGTGGTGGCGCGCAGGTGGGCGTGCACGGCCGCGCCCAGCGCCACGCCGTGCTCCGAACCGGCCAGCGCCAGCAGGTCGCGGCGGCCCGGCTCGGCGCAGGACAGCCAGCGGGCCAGCCGGTGCTCGGCGCCCACCGCGTCCGGCGGCCCGGCGACCAGGTCGAGCGGGACGCCTCGGGCCAGGAGCAGGTCCAGGAGGTCGAGCGCGGGGAAGTCCGGGGCCCGCACCGGCAGGGCGTCCGCCACGAGCCTGAGCGCCAGCTCCTCCACCAGGTCCAGCAGCGCCGGGACGCGCGCCGGACCGCCCTGGGTCGCCGCGATCACCCGCGACAACCAGTGCGCGGCCGGGAGCGGGGCGGTCCCGGCGGGGGTGGTGTACGCGGCGGTGGCGCCGCTCGCCGCGACCGCCTCCAACCAGGCCGGGACCGCGTCCGGGACCGCCGGGACGGCCGCCAGCAGGTGCGCCCCGGTCTCCGGGACCCGCGCGGACAGCCTGGTCAGCGCGGCGTGGTGGTGGGTCCAGAACGACCGGGGCGCCCTGGTCGTCGCCGGGCAGGCCAGGACCGCCGCCAGCAGCCGCTCCTGCTCGGCCCGCACGTCCGCGCCCGCCGCGCGCGCCAGCCTGGCCAGCTCGGCGGGCATCGTCGGGTGCGGGGCCAGACCGGCCCGGACGCGGTCCACGCACAGGGCGAAGAACGCCTCGTACGCGCGCGGCCGGTCGGGGTGCTCGAGCAGGGACCTGGCGTGCGCGGTCAGCGCCTTCGCGGTGACCGCGCCCGCCAGCGAGAACTCCAGGAACACCGCCCGCGCCCGGTCCAGGTCGACGGGCAGGGCGTGCTCGCGCTCCGCCTCCCGCGCCCGGTCGAGCATCGCCGCCGCCGAGGTGGGGCTGCCCGCCGCGAGGAACACCCGGCCCGCCCGCTCGTGGAACACCGGGAGCAGGGTCGGGTCCACGTGCGCCAGCAGGTCCCCCAGCTGGGCGAACCCGGCCCTGGCCACGCCCGGCCTCGCCCTGACCAGCGGGGCCAGCCCGGCCGGGTCGGCGACCAGGTCCAGGACGTACTCGACGTACGCCCGGTCGCCGGGAGCCGACCGCTCCCCCGGCTCGGGGACGACGGCCCCCTCGACCGGCCGCACCCGCGTGGGCGGGGTGAAGCCGAGGAGGCCCGCCAGGACCTCCTCGGCCTCGGCCAGCGACTCCGGCACGAGCCGGACCACGACGCGGTCGCCGAGCACCGGGTGGGACCGGCGCCGGGCGGTGACCGCGTCGTGGGCGCCACCGGTCCGACCGCCGGGGGACGCCCCGGACGCGGTCGGACCGGTGGCGGGGGTGGTCATCGGCGGCTCCCGGTGCGCAACTCCTCGTAGGCCGGGGCGTCGCCGTCGAGCACGCGCTGCCAGGCGCGCTCGAACAGGGCCGCCACCGGCTCGACCGGGACGATGGCGCCGCCGCGCTTGGCGGGCTCGTAGCCGAAGGCCACGTCGAACATCGCGGCCTTCCACGTCTCCACCGGCAGGTGCGGCTTCTTCAGGTCCGACCAGCCGCCCGGCAGGAACAGCGACCGGCCCGCCCGCGCCCGCTTGGCGCTGAGCACCAGGTCGGTCTCGGCCAGCTCGGCGCGCGCCTTCTTCAGCCGCGCGGGCTTCCACCCGGTCCACCGGGCCGCGTTGGCGTCGGTCGGGTCGGGGAGGGCCAGCAGCTGGAGGTACAGCACGGCCGCGTCGGCGGACAGGCCGAACCGCTCGGCCGCCTGCTCGACCAGGTGCGGGACCGAGAACGCCGGGTCCTGGAAGAACACCTCCGGGTCGGTGCCCTCGGGCGCGACCGCGGTGCACAGCTCGGTCAGCGCGTCGGTGGCGAGCAGGTCGCCGCAGGCGATGACGTCCGACGAGTACGACTGCTCGGCCAGCGCCTGGAACACGGGCCGGTCCTGCGGGCGCACCCGCGCGGGCCACGCGATCAGGGTGCAGTACTGCTCGGCGGTGGTGACGACGTCCAGCCACCCCCCGTGGTTCGTGATCGCGCCGATCGTGCGGTCGGCGGTGATGCCGAGCATCTTCTCCACGGCCACCGTCTCACGCCACGTGCCGAGCTGGATCGCCAGGTCCCGGCTGGCGTTGCGGGCGCGCACCAGCTCCAGCGCGACGGGCAGCCGCGAGCGCAGCGGCGAGGCCGCGGGCAGCCGGTAGGCCAGCCAGGTCAGCGCCTCGACGGACACCGTCAGGTGGTGGCCGGTGAAGCCCTCGCTCTCGCGCATCTTCAAGTTGTTCTCGACGACGTGCATCCGCGCGTCGGTGTTGAGCCACTCGGTGCGCTCGGGGTTGAGCAGCGCGGCGAGCGTGGTCTCCGGCGAGCGGTTGGTCAGCGACTTGCTGGCGTCCAGCAGCACGTCGTCGGGCACCTGCACGCGCCTGCCGCGCGCGCCCACCCACACCCGCGCGACGGCCTCGACGTCCGGTCCGCCCTCCCACAGCGCCACCGGGTCGGCGGGCACGGCGGCGGCGAGCAGCTCGCGGCGGAACCGCTTGGCGGTGTCGCGCAGGCCCTGCCTGGCGGCCTTGAGCTCGGCGGCGGACAGGCCGATGAGCTTGCGCTGCTCGGTGGTCAGGAAGCTCGCGCCCCAGGTCTCGATCTCCGGCATCCCGGCGAGCAGCAGCGCCGACACCGAGGTGCCCAGGCCGGTCAGCCCGGCCAGCTCCTCGGGGGCGTCGGCGCGCCACGGCGCGGGGCCGCGCTCGGCGAGCACGTCCAGGAAGCGCAGCACGTCCGCGCCGGTCAGGGACCCGCGCAGCTCGCGCGAGTAGGACAGGGTGGCCTTGGGCGGCAGGGCGAAGCGGCCGGGCTCGGGGCTGAACTGGAGGCCCTCCACCAGGTAGGTGTCGTCCTCGCGCGAGCTGCCGTGGGTGGTGAACGTGGCGAAGCCGCCGCCCAGCGGGAGCACGGCGTGCTTGGTCAGCTGGGTCTTCACCGGAAGGACGATCCCGACCAGGCGCCAGCGGCCTGCGCCGTCGACCAGACCGGCGTCGGCGAGCGAGCGCAGCAGCAGGACCAGCGCCTCCCGCTCCGGTTCGGGGGTGAGCGGCGAGGCGGCGCGGTGCAGCAGCGCGGGCAGCTCGGGCAGCACCTCGTGCCAGGTGTTGCTGTCCGGCTGCGGCAGCGCCTTCGCCTCGACGGGACCGGCGGCGGCCTGCCCGAGCGCGGTGATCAGCCCTGGCAGCGTGGCCGCGCCGGAGCTGCCGGACCGGTAGCGGTAGCCGCCGAACCAGTCGAGCGCGCCCTCGACGGCCTCCGCGCTCACGACCGGGCCGCTCGGGGCGAGCGCGTCCAGGTCGGCGGTGCGGGCCGCCTCGGCGACCGGCGCGAACGCCCGGTAGCCCACCAGCAGCTTCGCGGCGCGGCGCACCAGGTCGGACACGCCGACGACCAGCGCCGGGTGGGTCAGGCCGGGCAGCGCGGTGGCGACGGCCTCGGCGACCAGGTCGCGCGGGGCCTTCTCGCCGCGCACGCGGCGCAGCAGCGCGCCCAGCCACCAGCGGTGCGCGACGGGCAGCTCGTCGCGCTCCTCCTTCGGCAGCGCGGCCTCGGCGACCGCGGCGGCGAGCAGGGCTTCAGCGGCCTCGCGGGTGACCGCGCGCAGCGCCGCCGACCCGGCCTCGTCACGCGGGCGCAGCACGTGCCACCAGCCCAGCGGCGGCAGCAGCGGGGTGCCCGCCGAGTAGTCCGAGTACTGCTGGCCGACGCCGTCCAGGGAGCCGACGACGACGCCGTGCTCGTCGAGCAGCTCGATGTTCCGGTAGTGCGACACGAGGGTCAGCTTGCCCCCGCCGGGCAGGGCGAGCTGACCGACCGGCGCGTAGCGCTCGCCGTCGGCCAGGTGCACCCGCCTGCCGTCCACGCCCTCGGCCAGCCAGGACTTGTCGGCCTGGCGGCGCACCCGCCAGCCGTGCAGGCCGTTCGCCTCGCCCAGCGGGCTGCCGGTGGTGGCCGGGACGGACGGGCGCAGGGCGCAGGAGTGCACGTTCAGCGAGGCGCCCTCGGCGGCGAAGTCCTCCAGGAACGCGGGCAGGCTCGCCCGGCCGAGCTCGCCGGTGGCCGGGTCGACCTCGACCAGGCCCTGCCCGCCCTGGGGCAGGGACCCGAGGGTCCACAGGTTGACGCCGTCGCCGTAGACCCGCCGGGGCGAGGGGACGTGCGTGTCACCGCGCTGGAGCAGCCTGCCGCCGGTGAACAGGCCCGCGGGCGTGGTGATCGCGGGCTCCGGGGTGGAGCCCCGGTAGTAGCTGTTCTCGTGGCTGGTCTGGAAGATCTTGCTGGGCGCGTCGCTCCAGTAGCCCAGCTCCTCGTCCGGGCCCTGCCAGCGCACCAGCAGCGCCCCGTCGTGCCAGGTGCCGGTGGGGTCGAACGACCAGCGGTGGCGCTGGTCGGCGGGGATGCGGGCCTGGTGCTCGGCGAGCACCCCGTCCGGGCCGACGACCACGAACTTCTCGGCGCGGCGCAGCACGAGCACCGGCCAGGCCCCGCCTGCGAGGACGACGCCGGGGTCGTCCTTGATCTTCTCGGCCTCCAGCGCCCGGACGGCCTCCTCCAGCGCGGGCCAGCCCAGCTCGTCGAACAGGCCGGCGCGCAGGGTGTCGGCGAGGACCTGGGGGACGTCGGTGTCGGCGAACGCCTGGGCGACCTCGGGGGTGTCGGCGAACACCTCGGGCACGGCCAGGACGCCGATCTGCTCCAGCCGCTCCCCCAGCGCGGGCAGGCCGCGCGGGGCGTCGTCGGCGGCCCTGGCGGTGTTCCAGGTGGCGAGCGCGACGCGCAGGCCGGGCACGGCGAGCACCTTGAGCAGCGCGTCCACCGTGGTCAGGCCCTTGTCGGTGGTGGAGCGCAGGCAGTTGTAGACGCCGTCGCCGAGCCGCGCGACGAACCGGGAGGCGGCGACGGCGGCCAGGTCGCGGGCCCCTGGCTCGTCGTCCTTCAGCCAGGAACCGACCTGGTAGTCGATGTCCCTGCGCTTGGGCTCGGCGATCGGGACGCCCTCGGTGAGCAGCAGGTCCATCAGGTCGAGCGCGTAGAAGCGCCAGCCGAGCAGCAGGCGCACCTCGTGGCCGTCGGCGACGAGCCTCGGGGCCATGGCCTCGGCCAGGTCGAGCAGCTTCGGCAGGCGCGGCTGGGCGCCCCAGTTGGTGTGGCTGACCGCGATGACGTCGGACAGCCACTCGGCGGCGGGCCTGGGCGCGGCGGGCGCGGTCTCCACGGGGTCGGTGTACGCGCGGGTCGCGCCGCAGGCGGTGACGATGTCCAGCCACAGCGGCAGGGCCGCCGCCGCGGACGGCACGAACGTGAGCAGGTGCGAGCGGACCTCCGGGTCGGCGGTGGCCATGCGCACCAGCGCGTTCCGGTAGTGCTTCCAGAAGCCCTGGCCAGCGCGCGGGATCGAGGCGCTGTCGAGCAGGGCGGCCAGCAGCCGCTCGTCCTGCTCGGCCTGGTCCAGCTTCGCGGCCTTGACCAGGCGCTTGAGGTCCTCGGGCATCCCGGTGTACGGGGGCAGGCCGCCCCTGGTGCGCTCGACGCACAGGGTGAGGAAGCCCTCGTACGCCTCCACCGGGTCGGCACGCTTGAGCAGCACCTTCGCGTGCGCAGACAGCGCCTTGGCGGTCAGCGCGCCCGCGAACGCGAACTCCAGGAACACCTCGCGGGTTCGGGCGTTGTCGACCTTGAGGTCGTGCACCTCCTCCGCCTCGCGCGCCTTGCCGAACATGGTGGCGGCGTAGGTGGTGTTGCCGTGGTCGAGGAACGCGCGGCCCGCCTGCTCGTAGAAGGTCGGCAGGAAGTGCGGGGCGGAGCGGCCGAGCATGTCGCCGAGGGCGGTGAACCCGTCCTTGGCGGCGCCCGCGCGGGAGCGCGCCATCCTGGCCAGGCGCTGCACGTCCTTGACGAGGTTGAGCGCGTGGTGGCCGTTGGCGGGGTCGTTGACCAGCGCCCACGCCGGGAAGCCCAGCGCCTCGCGCCTGCCGGTGCCCACGCCCTCCACGCGGGCGGGCGGGGCGAAGCCGAGGAACTCGGCGGTCAGGTCCTCGGCCTTGCCGAGCACGCTCGGCACGAGCTTGACGACGACGCGCTCGCCGAGCGCGGGGTGCCCGTAGTGGCGGGCGGTGATCGTGTCGCGGTCCTCACCGGTCGAGTCGGTGCCGGGCAGCACGGCTCCTGCGGCGATCATCCTGGCGGCGGTGGCGGTCACCGGTCTCCTCCGGTCGTGAGCGGGTCGTAGGCGGGCGCGTCCCCGGTCAGCACGCGCTCCCAGGCGCGGGCGAACAGGTCGGCGACGGGTTCGGCGGGCGCGATCACGCCCGTCGAGTGGTCGGGGTAGCCGACGTCGCCGTACAGCGACGTCTTCCACACCTCCAGTGGCAGCCGGGGTTTGCGCTGGTCGAGCCAGCCACCCGGCAGGAACAGGGAGCGCCCGGCCCTGGACCGCCTGCCGCCGACGACCAGGTCGGTGTCGGCGAGCGCGGCCCGCGCCTTCTTGAGGCGGGCGGGCTTCCAGCCGGTCCACCGCGCCACGTTCGCGTCGGTCGGGTCCGGCAGGGCGAGCAGTTGCAGGTAGAGCGCCGCCGCGTCGGCGGGCAGGCCGTGCCGGTCGGCGACCCGCTCCACCAGGTGCGGCACCGAGAACGCCGGGTCCTGGAAGTAGGTGTCCGGGCCGGTTCCCCCTGGCGCGGTGGCGGCGCAGGCGGCGGCCAGGCCGGGGTCGAGCGCCAGGCGCAGGCGGCTGACCGGCCACCGGGCGTGCAGGACCTCGGTGAGCGCGTCGAGCAGCGGCCGGTCCTGCGGCCGGAGCAGGGCCGGGCGCACGAGCAGGGCGCAGAAGCTGAAGTGCGAGCGGGCGACCTCCAGCCACTCCCGGTGCCTGCCCACCTCCCCGACCGGGCCGACCTCGACGCCGGTCAGGTCGGTGATCGCCGCGGTGTCCTGGAGGTCGGCGAGCAGGAAGGCGAAGCCCTCGTGCGCCAGGCGCGCGCGGACCAGGTCGAGCGAGCGGGCCAGCGCGGGCCGCAGCGGCGAGGCGGCGGGCAGCCGGTAGGCCAGCCACGCCAGCGCGCCGGGCGCCCCGGACAGGTCGTCGTCGTCGAAGGCCGTCTTGTCGGAGGCCACCGGTTCGGCGTCCACGAGGGTGGTGTCGCCGTCGACGTGCAGCCAGCGGGCCAGGTCCGGGTTGACCAGGTCGGAGACCCGGCGCTGCTCCTCGTCGTGCCACAGCTCGCGGTTGACCAGGACCTGGAGGTCCTCGGGCAGCGGGGCGCGCTTGCCGTGGACGGCGGTCCACTCCCGCGCGACGGCCTCGACGTCCGGGCCGCTCTCCCACAGCGCGAGCGGGTCGGCGGGCACGGCGGCGGCGAGCAGGACCAGCTTCCGCCGGTCGGACAGCGCGCCGAGCACCGGGCCCGCCGAGGCGGTCTCGGCGCTGCTCAGCCCGACCAGCGCGCGCTCGGCGGCGTCGAGGAACACCTTCGGCCGGAAGCGCAGGCCGGGCATCCCGGTGAGCAGCGCCGTCGCGGCCACCCGGCCGGCGCCGGTCAGGGCGGCCAGGGCGGGACCGGCGTCCGGCCGCCACGGGGCGGGGCCGCGCTCGGCCAGCGCGTCCAGGAACCGCAGCACGTTCGCGCCGCTCAGCGCCCCGCGCGCGGGGCGCACCTCCAGCAGGGCCATGCCGGGCGGAGGGGAGGGGCTGTCGGGTTCGCGGGTGAACTGGAGGCCGACGGCCTGGATGACGCCGCCGCCCTCGTCCCTCCTGCGGTAGTAGGTGACCAGGAAGCCGTCGGCGGTGGGCAGGGCGACGTTGGCGGGCGTGGTCTCCGGGCAGCGCACCACCACGTTCCGCCACCGGCCGGGCTCGTCGTGCAGGCCGGCCGCGACCGTGGCGCGCAGCACCGCGACCAGGGCGGCGCGCTGGTCGGCCGGGGTGAGCGGGGACGCGGCCCGGTAGAGCAGCGCGTCGAGCGCGTGCAGGTGGTCGGTCCAGTAGTGGCAGGTCAGCGGCGGCAGCGGGGTCGGCTCGGTCAGCTGGGCGCCTGCGGCGCGACCCAGTGCGGCGATCGCGGTGGGCAGGCCGCTGGGGACCGGCGCGGTGGTGGCCCGGTACGGCTCCCGGAACCAGGAGAGGGCGTCGTCGACCTGCCAGTCGGTGATCGTGGGCCCGGTCGCGGCCAGCGCCTCCGGGCCCAGCGCCCTGACGGTGTCGGCGAACGCGGCGAACGCGCGGAACCCGGCGCGCAGCAGGGCGGCGCGGCGCACCACGTCGGCCACGCCCGCGATCAGGCCGGGGTGGGTCAGTCCGGGCAGGGCTGCGGTGATCGCCTCGGCGAGCGCGTCCGGCTCGCCGCGCCGCACCGCCGCCAGCCAGCCCTGCCGGTCGTGCTCGTCCAGCTCGTCCACCTGGCCGTCCGCGTCGGTGGCGGCGTCGAGCAGGGCGTCGACGGCCTCGCGGGTGACCGCGCGCAGCGCCGCCGAACCGGCCTCGTCGCGCGGGCGCAGCACGTGCCACCAGTCCAGCGGCGGCACGACCGGGCTGCCCGCGGCGCCCTCCTGGCAGGGCTCGTCGCCGAGCGCGTCGAGCCTGCCCAGCTCGGTGCCGTCGACGTCGAGCAGCCGCAGGCCGTTGTGCACGGCCATCAGCACCAGCCGCCCGCCCGAGGGCAGGTGCAGCAGCCCGGCCGGGATCTCGCCGCCCTTCGGCCTGCGCACGGCGCGGCCGTCGATCCCCTCGGCCGACCAGGAGCGGTCGGCCTCGCGGCGCACCCGCCAGCCGTGCAGGCCGTTGGCCGCGCCCAGCGGGCTGTTCGCGGTCTCGGGGACGGCGGGCCGCAGCTCGCAGACCTCGTGGACGAGCTGGGCGCCGGTGGTGGCGAAGTCCTCCAGGAACGCGGGCAGGCTCGCCCGGCCCGCGTCGCCGGTGGCCGGGTCGACCTCGTGCAGGTGCCAGTCCCACGGCTCGCCCCGGTAGGCCCACAGGCCCTGGCCGTCGCCCAGCGGGTCGGCGGGGACCGGGAGGTCGGTGTCGCCCAGCTGGACGACCCGGCCGCCTGCGAAGCGGCCGTCGCCGACCGCGATGGAGCCGCGCAGCGCGCCCGCGCGGTGGAACCCCGGCCGCCGGTCGGTGAGCGGGAAGGGGCTGCCGGGCGCGTGGCTCCAGTAGGCGCGCTCGCCGCCGGGTGACGGCCAGCGGACCAGGATCGAGCCGTCGTGCCAGTCGGCGCCGACCCGGAAGAACAAGCCGTGGCGCTGGTCGGCGGGGACCCGCAACCGGTGCTCGTCGAGCACGCCGTCCGGGCCGACGACGACCAGCCGCTCGCCCCGGCCGAGCACGAGCGCCGGCCAGCCCTCGCCCACGATCCTGGTGCCGAGGTCGCCTGGCGGGAGGGCCGCGAGGTCCTCGTGCGCCCGGTCGAGCGCGGGCCAGCCGAGCTCGTCGTACAGGCCGGCGCGCAGGGTGGTGAGGACGGCGGCGGTGACGTCGGTGGCGGCGATCGCGTCGGCGGCCTCGGGCACGTCGGCGAACGCCTCGGGGATGCCGACCACGCGCAGCTCCGCGAGCCGCTCGCGCAGCGCGGGCAGCCCGTGCGGGCCGGGGCCCGGCGAGCGGGTGGTGATCCACGCGCCGAGCGCGGCGCGCAGGCCGGGCACGGCGCAGGCGGCGGCCAGCGCGCCCGCGTCGACCACGTCGGCGCGCACGGCCCGCTCCAGGTGCACGACCAGGCCCTCGCCGAGGGCGTCGGCGAACTCGGAGGCGGCCAGCGCCCGCAGGTCGCGGCGGCCGGGGGCCTCGTCGGCGAGCCACTTGCCGACGGTGAGGTAGCTGTCGGGGTGCAGCGGGGGCGCGACGGGCACGCCGCCCGCGAGGACCAGGTCGAGGACGTCGAGCGCGTGGGTGCGCCAGCCGCGCAGCAGCTCGACGGGGTGGCCGTCGGCGCGCAGGCGGGGCAGCATCCGCTCGACGAGGTCGAGCAGGGCCTGGGAGCGGGGGTTGGGGTCCCAGACCGGGTGGGCGGTGGCGACGGCGGTGGCCAGCCAGTGCGCGGCGGTGACCGGGGGCGGCGGGCCGTCCGGGTCGGTGAGGGCGTCGGCGGCGCCGGAGGCGGTGAGGACGCCGAGCCAGGTGTCGAGCGCGGCGGCGTCGGCCGGGACGAACTCCAGCAGCCTGCGCCGCACGCCCGCGTCGGCGCGCGCCAGGTCGACGAGCGCGGACCGGTAGGACTTCCAGAAGCCGGCGTTCGCCCTGGTGACGGCGGTCGTGCCGAGCAGGGCGGACAGCACGGACCGCTGCTCGGCCCGCTGGTCGAGCCCGGCGGCCTTGGCCAGCCGGTTCAGGTCCTCGGGCATCCCGGTGTACGGGGGCAGCCCGCCCTGGGTGCGCTTGACGCACAGCGCGCGGAACAGGGCGTAGGAGGCGGCCGGGTCGCCCCGACCGGCCAGGCCCCTGGCGTGCGCGGACAGCGCCTTGGCGGTCAGGGCGCCCGCGAACGCGAACTCCAGGAACACCTCGCGCAGCCGGTCGTGATCGACCGCCAGGTCGTGCACCCGCTCGGCCTCGCGGGCCTTGCCGAACAGCACGGCGGCGAAGGCCGGGTTGCCCGCGGCGACGAACGCGCGGGCGGCCTGCTCGTAGAAGGTGGGGAGGAAGTGCGGGGCGGAGCGGCCGAGGCGCTCGCCGAGGGCGAGGAACTGCTCCTTGGCCTGCGTCGGCCGCCCGGACGCCTGCCGCGAGACCCGCTCCAGGTCCTTGACCAGGGCGAGCGCGTGGTGGCCGTTGGCCGGGTCGTTGACCAGCGCCCACGCCGGGAAGCCCAGCGCGACCCGCCTGCCCCGCCCGACCGCGCGGACGCGCTCGGGGACGGGGAAGCCGAGGAACTCGGCGGTCAGGTCCTCGGCGCGGCCCAGCTCCTCGGGCGCCAGCCGGACCACGACGCGGCCTTCGGCGGCGGGGTGGCGGTAGTGGCGGGCCGTGGTGGTCGCCGCCTGGCCGGACCAGGGGTGGTCGGGCCCGGACCGGTCGGGCACGGACCGGTCGGTGTCGGGCTGCCCGGCCCCGGTCGCCGGCGGCAGGACCGCGCCCGCTGCCAGGAGCGCGGCCGGGTCCGTCACGACTGCCCGTCCTTGTCGTCCACGACGCGGCCCGCGTGGATCGCCGAGGCCATGCGCATCCCCTCGGACCAGGCGACCGGGCCGACCTCGGCGAGCGGCACCGACGTCCCGTCCTCCAGCGCCCACGCCAGGTGACCGGTCCAGGTCTCGCCCTCCGGGTAGTCGGAGCCGAGCCAGAAGCGGGCCTCCACGACCCGGCCGCCCTCGAACGCCGCGTAGACCGCGTCGCCGCCGCGCACCGGGTAGCCGAGCGTGCGGCAGCGGCTGAGGGCGTGGTTGAGCTGCTCGAACTTGCCGCCCGCGAAGTCGTCGACGGCGTTGCGGCCCTCGGGGAATGACTCGGGCTTGACGAAGGTCTGCCGGAACAGCTGCTGCGCCTTCTGCTCCACGCCCAGCTCCGCGCCGAACTCGCGCAGCTCCTCCAGGTCCGCCAGCAGCACCGGGTGCGGGATGTCGACCGCCTCCGGGGACAGCCGCAGCGTCTCGCCGTCGAGGTTGACCACGCCGAGCCCGCGCTCCGGGTCGGCGTCGCGCAGGAACCCGGTCTCGCCGTCGGCGGTGACGACCAGGTCGCGCAGCGCGCTCGCCCACGCCTCGTCGGCCCACACCTCGGTGAGCAGCGCGGTCGGCACGGGCAGCGAGCGCACCATCCAGCCGTCCACGGTGGACAGGCACTCGGCCTCGTGCCTGGTCAGCCACTCGGTCAGCTGCCGCAGCTGCACGACCTGCGGATCGTCCTTGATGGACGCGGGCACGGAGGACAGGACCTTGCCCTTGGCGTTGCGGCACTGCACACGCCCGTTCTCCCCAAGCCGCACCTGGTACCCGGACGCGGCGTCGAGCCAGCCCACGTTTCCTCCCTGCGTTGTCGGTCTTGCGGTGTGTGACGTCGGTGTCGACGTGATGCGGCGGACGTTAGCGATGGGGTCCGACAAAAACCGTCGAGCGTGTTGTTCCCAACTGGCCGTAACGCCGCCGACCTCGGTCGAGCTCCACTTCGGACGTGAGCGCGGGCCGGTTCGTTCCCCAGGTGGGGATGATCTTCGGGCGGGGTGGGCGGGGAGTGGGGGCGGGGTGGGGCACAGGGGCGGTCGCGGGCGTTGGCGGGACCGGTCGCGGGTCGCTCGCGAGGGGCCCGCGCGCTGCCGACGGGGTGGTCCGCGGGCGGCCGGGGCCGTGGTCGCAGGTGGCCCGCACCGTGGTCCGTCCACCGCCCCTGAGGGTTGTCGCTGCGCCTTTGGGGCCGCCACGATCGGGGATCCGGAGCACGACGGGGTGAGTGCGAGGAGGCTGCGATGGGTCTGCTGGACGGAGCGGAGTGGGCGGGGCGGTTGTTCACCGGGGAGTGGGTCCCCTCGGGGGCGCGGCCGGTGGTGGAGCCCGCGACCGGTGAGCGGTTGGGCGAGGTCGGGGTCGCCGAGGTCGGGGACGTGGCGCGGGCCGGGGACGTGGCGGCGGGCGCCGGGCGGGTGTGGGCCGGGTTAGGGGCGTTCGAGCGGGCCTCGGTGCTGCGCCGGGCGGCGGCGCTGTTCGAGGAGCACTCGGACGAGATCGCCGGGTGGGTGGTGCGGGAGGCCGGGTCGACCCGGTTCAAGGCCGGGGTGGAGGTGTCGGCGGCGGTCGCCGAGTGCCTGGAGGCGGCGGCGCTGGCCACCGCGCCGCACGGCGAGCTGCTGCACTCGCCCGCGCCGAGGCTGAGCGTGCGGCGGCGGGTGCCCTCGGGGGTGGTGTCGGTGATCTCCCCGTTCAACTTCCCGCTGGTCCTGGCGATCCGTTCGGTCGCGCCCGCGCTCGCGCTGGGCAACGCGGTGCTGCTCAAGCCCGATCCGCGCACGGCGGTGTCCGGCGGGGTGGCGCTCGCGCGGGTGCTCCAGGAGGCCGGGCTGCCCGAGGGGGTGCTGCACGTGCTGCCCGGCGGGCGCGAGGTCGGCGAGGCGGTGGTGGACCACCCGGCGGTGCGGGTGGTGTCGTTCACCGGGTCGACGGCGGCCGGGCGCGAGGTGGGGGCGCGGGCGGCGCGCGCGCTGACCCGGTCGGTGCTGGAGCTGGGCGGGAACAGCGCGCTGGTGGTGCTCGCCGACGCGGACCCGGCGCAGGCGGCGGCGTGCGGGGCGTTCGGGAGCTTCGTGCACGCCGGGCAGGTGTGCATGGCGGTCGGCAGGCACCTGGTGCACGAGTCCCGGTACGACGAGTACGTGGAGCTGCTGGCCGGGCGGGCGGAGGCGCTGCGGGTCGGCGACGGGCACCGGGACGAGGTGGACCTGGGGCCGCTGATCGACGCGCGGCAGGCGGACCGGGTCGCCGACCTGGTCTCGCGCAGCGTCGCGTCGGGCGCGCGGGTGGTGGCGGGCGGCGGTCGCGACGGGCTGTTCCACCGGCCGACCGTGCTGGCCGGCTGCGCGGACTCCACGCCCGCCTACCGGGAGGAGGTGTTCGGTCCGGTGGCGTGCGTGCGGCCGTTCCGGGACGTGGCGGAGGCGGTGCGGCTGGCGGCGGACAGCGAGCACGGGCTGAGCCTGGGCGTGGTGACCGGGGACGTGGCGGCCGGGCTCGCGCTGGCCGACCTGGTGCCGAGCGGGGCGGTGCACGTGAACGACCAGACGTTCAACGACGACGCGAACGCGCCGTTCGGCGGGGTCGGGGCGTCCGGGTTCGGGCGGGTCGGCGGGGTGGCGGCGAACTCGGAGGCGTTCACCGAGACGCAGTGGGTGACGGCGCGGCGAACGGCGCCGGGCTTCCCGTTCTAGGCGCGCGACCCGTTCCAGGCCCGCGACGGGGTGGCGGCGCAGGCTTCGCGACCAGCGCCGTCCCCCGGTTCCGGGCGCGCCGGGGCCACCACCCAATTATTCGAGGCCACCTGGAAAAGTCATCACCCGAAGGGGGCGACCTGCGACCGCGCGCAGTCAACCGCCGGGGCCGTGCCGCACGCGCCTTGTGTCGCGACGGGCGCAGGGGGTGTGGGGTGTGGCCCAGCGCGGACGCGGGCGGCACGGCGTAGCGCGCGGGATCACGTGCTCCCGCGCACGTGTTTAGAAGAGGGCCGGACACCCCGCTGAATACCACCGCCTTCGGCTTCCCGAAGACGGGACCGCCCGCTCGGGAAAACCTGTTCCGCACCCGAACCGGGACCCCGCGCGCACCCGGCGGATCCGAACGTTGTCGCCGTCGGCACGGCGAACGCGCGGAGGACCAGTCAGATGCGGATCATCCACAAGGCCCTCGTCGGCGCGCTGGTGGCGCTCGCCGCCGCGCCGCTCGCGCTGGTCCCCGCGCGGGAGACGGTGCTCGTGGCCGCCGAGGCGATCCTGGCGGGCCGGAAGCTGACCACGTCCGGGTCGGTGGCGTGCACCGAGACCGGGTACGAGCGCCAGGCGTGGAAGCTGAGCGCCGCGTACACCTGGTACTACAACGGCGGCGCCGCGCCCGGCAGCGTGAAGTCCACCGCGCTCGCCGCGATCACCGCCGCGACCGGCAACGCCGCCTCGGGCGCGAACCGCTGCGGCAAGACCGGCACCGCCGCCGCGCAGCAGAGCTACGCGGGCGAGACCACCAAGCTGTCCGCGCAGGTCGACTCGTACGGGCGCTGCCGGGGCAACGACGGCAAGTCGGTCACCTCCTGGGGCGCGATGCCCGGCAGCATCCTGGCGATGACCTGCACGTACT
Source organism: Actinosynnema mirum DSM 43827 (assembly GCF_000023245.1). GTDB lineage: Bacteria > Actinomycetota > Actinomycetes > Mycobacteriales > Pseudonocardiaceae > Actinosynnema > Actinosynnema mirum. The sequence goes on along the minus strand of NC_013093.1, from coordinate 2,802,774 downwards.
ACCGCAGCACCGGGGTCGTGATCGCGTCCGACACGCTGATCAACACCGCGAACACCTGGTTCACGACGATCCCGGCGAACTGCGCGAACGCGTTCGACCTCCAGTCCACGATCACCCACGAGCGCCTGCACACGCTGGGCCTGGCGCACGTGAGCCAGTCCGCGAACCCGACCGCGACGATGAGCCCGAACAACGCGCCGTGCAACACCGAGAAGCGGCTGCTCGCGCTGAGCGACTGGACGGGGCTGACCCAGCTCTACGGGGTCAAGAAGTAGTCGCCCCCGTCACCCCGGCGGGCACCCCGGCGGTCGCCACCCCGAGCAGCCGCCGCCTGAGGTGCCGCTGCTCGGCGAGGTTCGTGGTCACCGCGATGGCCCGCCGGTACGCGTCCGCCGCCTCCCCCGCGCGCCCGGCCTGCTCCAGCACGTGGGCGCGCACGGCGTCGAGCCGGGGCAGCCGGGGGTGCTCGGCCGCGAGCGCGTCCAGCTCGCCCAGCGCGACCGCGCTCCCGTCCACCACCGCCTGCGCCACCACCCGGTTGAGGGTGATCGTCGGGTTCCCCCGCCCGGTCACCGCCTCCAGCACCCGGTACAGCGCCAGCACCTCGCCCCAGTCCGTCGCCTCCGCGCTGGCCGCCTCGGCGTGCAGCGCCGCGACGCACGCCTGGAGCAGGTACGGGCCGGGCCGGGCGCCCCGGACCGCGCGGTCGACCAGCGCGGCGCCCTCCCGGATCAGGGACCGGTCCCAGAGGGCGCGGTCCTGCTCGTCCAGCGGCACCAGGGCGCCGTCCGGGCCGACGCGCGCCGGGTGCCTGGCCTCGGTGAGCAGCATCAGCGCGAGCAGCCCGGCGACCTCCGCCGACGACGGCACGGCGCGCAGCAGCAGCCTGGCCAGGCGGATCGCCTCGGCCGCCAGGTCGGCGTCGCGGGGCGGCGCGCCGGTGGTGGTGTGGTGCGCCTCGGTGAACATCACGTACAGCACGTCGAGCACCGGGGTCACCCGCTCGTCGGCGGGCCCCGGCGGCGGCAGGCCCAGCTCGGCGACCTTGCGCTTGGCGCGGGTGATCCGCTGGGCGATGGTCGGCTCGGGCAGCTGGTAGACGTTCGCGATCCGCGCGGTGCTCAGCCCGGCCACGGCCCTGAGGGTCAGCGCGACCTGGCCCGAGCGGGGCAGGCCGGGGTGGCAGCACATGAGGAGCACCAGCAGCGAGTCGTCGTCCTGCCCGGCCTGCGGCGGCTCCGGGGCGAGCAGGGCCGCGCGCGCCTCGCGCGAGCGCCGCCTGGCGTCCCCGCGCGCGTGGTCGGCGTACCGGCGGCGGGCCACCGCGACGAGCCAGGCCAGCGGGTCGTCGGGGAAGCGCCCCGGCCACTGGCGGTGCGCCTGGAGCAGCGCCTCCTGGACGGCGTCCTCGCACAGGTCGAACCCGGCGCGGCCGTGCGCGCGCAGCAGCCTGGCGAGGGCCTGCGGCGCGAGGTCGCGCCACAGGCCCTCGGCCACCGGGGTTCCGGCGCTCACGCGTCGCCGAAGTCGGAGAACATCACCGGGCGCAGTTCGAGGGCCAGTCCGGGGATCCGCGCGTCCGGGATGCGCTTGGCCAGCTCGACGGCCCTGGCCTCGTCCTCGACGTCGACCAGGTAGTAGCCGCCGAGGAACTCCTTGCTCTCGGCGAACGGGCCGTCCGTCACCTCGGGCCCGTCGGCGCCGGGGCGGATCACCTTGGACCGGCTCCGGTCGGCCAGCGCCTGGGTGCCGACGAACTCGCCGCTGGCCTTGGTCTCGGCCATGAACGCGGCGTGCCCCTCCTGGATCTCGCGCTGCTGCTCCCCGGTGAGCTGCTCCAGCACCGCCGAGTCGATCTGCATCATGATCAGGTACTTCACCGTTCGGCCTCCTCGTGGTGGACCACCCGTGCGGCAGTCCACCACGAGGTCGCCGCCGAACCGCCGGGCACGACACCTCGCGCCCGACGATCTCGGCTCAGCAGTTCCGCAAGCCGGTGACGATCCCCCACACCACCCCGTACCGCTGCCACGAGGGCGCGGCGGGCATGTGCCAGCTGGAGCCGCCGACGAAGTACATGGTCGAGCGGGTGCCGGGGGTCTGGTTGTCCTGCCAGGAGCCGACGCTCAGCCACGGGACGTGCTGCCACGCGCAGGAGTACAGGGCGAGGCTGGAGCCCTGGCCGTCCTCGCGCTCGTAGGCGCAGAACCAGCCGAAGTCGACCCACCCGTTCCGGCAGTGGTCGACCTGCCCCGGCAGCGACCGCGACCGCTCCTCGCCGGGCACGGCGACGGTGAGCACCGCCCCGTCGCGCTCGACGCGGTTCGCGGCCACCTGTCTGCCGCCCCACCGCGCCAGGTAGCCGTCCACCTCGGCCTGCAACCGGCCGGTCTGCTCCGCGCTCAGCCCGGACGCCCTGGCCTGGACCGCGAAACCGGCCGCCGCCGAGGCGGTGGGCGCGGCGCCCAGCCCCAGCAGCAGCAGGAGAACCCCGACGACCGCGAACCTGCTCCTCGGTACCACCGCACCCCCAACCGGAGGGCGACGGCCGGGGCCGTCACCGCTAGCGAGGACGGCGCCGCTGGTGGCGCCGGCAATTCGGACCGTAGCAAGCAGCGGAGGGCTACGTGGTGACACCTTCAGGTGTACATCCATTGCGACTGAATGGATTACCGCGCGCAGGTCAGACGCCGGAGCGGAGTTGACCGCGCAGCGCGCCGCCGGGGAAGTCCTCGTCGTGGACGGTGATGTGGAACCGCTCCGGGAAGTCCTCGATCTCGCGCACCAGCTCGACGTCCAGGTCGAAGCAGCGGGTGAACACCGCCTCCCCGCGCGGCGGTTCCAGCGACAGCAGCAGCGGCCCGTTCCGCCCCGCCGCGCCCCGCCGCAGCTGGACGTCGGTGGGCGGCAGCACGCGGCGCAGGTTCACCGTCGCGCACAGCTCGCCCTCGGCGGAGTCGTCGCGCAGGCGCAGCTTCGCGCTGCCGTCGCCGTCCTCGTCGCCGGGGCCGGGCACCACGTCGGCGCCCGCCAGGTCGGCCCGGCGGTGCGTCCACCCGGCGTCGGCCTGGGCGGCCCCGAGCGGCGCCAGCGCGGTCAGTGCCAGTGCCAGCGCCGCCGGGGCGGCCAGTCTGCTGGAGAGAGCCACAACGTCCTCCACGGGTGGGGGCTTTCCGGTCTGCCGAAGCTAGACCGTTCGGCGCAACCGGTTCACCCCCTACACCCGTGCGGGTGAGGTCACCAGACCAGGCTCAGGTCCACGTCGGCGGCCCGCACGTACGCGACCCGGTGCCCGAGGAAGACCTGGTGGTACCGGTCCTGCCCGCTGACCACCACGTGCGGCCCGTCCCAGGTCTGCGCGAAGTAGTAGTCCACCGGCGGGTCCACGTCGCCGACCACGTAGCGCTGCCCGGCGGGCATCGCGTACTGGAGCGGCAGCACCGACTGCGGCGGCGCCCCGGTGCCCGCGTACGCCGCCTGTTCGGGGTACGCGCGGCCGTAGACGGGGACCTGCGCCAGGCCCGGTTTGGGCGTGACGACCAGCGCGGGCCCGGACGGCCTGCCGTGCCGGGGCTCGGGGGTGCGGAACCAGGACTTCTGCCCGAGGTACCAGATCGCGGTCCACCCGTCGCGCCGCTCGGCGACCGCGAACCGCTGCCCGGCGTCGATCCTGGCCCCGATGTCGCTGACCGCGCGGGTGCTCGGCGAGCCGTCCGGGCGCAGGCCGACGTCGGCGACGAGCGGGGCGTCGCCTGCGGGCTCGGTGTGCAGCAGCAGCGAGGTGGAGCCGCGCGACGGGCAGTCCACGCCCGCGCTCTCGCAGCCGGTGAAGCGCGGCCGGTTGGTGGCGAAGTCCGGGTTCGGCGTGACCACGCCGGAGTGCGGGGCGCCCCAGGTGGGCAGCGGCGCGCCGAGCAGGTCGAAGTAGTGCGACCAGTCCCAGTAGGGACCGGGGTCCCAGTGCATCCCGGCGACGGTTCCGGGCGTGGTGCCGGGGACGTTGTCGTGGCCGAGGATGTGCGCGCGGTCGAGCGGCACGTCGTACCGGTCGGCCAGGTAGCGCACCAGGCGGGCCGAGTTGCGGTACATGGCCTCGGTGTACCAGCTGCCCTGCGCGGCGTAGCCCTCGTGCTCGATGCCGATGGCGTGCGAGTTCACGAACCAGTTGCCCGCGTGCCAGGCGACGTCCGAGTTCTCCACGTGCTGGGCGACGTGCCCGTCGCGGGAGCGGATCGTGTAGTGCCAGCTGACGTACGTGGGGTCCTGGACGAGTTCGAGGGTCTGCTCGTACGAGGTCTCGGTGTCGTGGATGACGATGTAGTCGATCGACAGGTCGTTGGGGCGGTCGGCCTGGTCGTGGTTGCCGTACGCGCCGGGGTCGGTCGGGTCGTAGTTCTCGTACGGCGCGGGCACCCACTCGCAGCCGAGCCGGGCGGGGCACTCGGCGCCCGCGCGCGGCTGCGGCAGGCCGAGCGCGTCGAGCGCGGCGGTGTCCGGGCGGACGTCGGGGTGCGCGGCCAGGGTGGTGGTGTCGCCGGTGTCGGTGACGCGGGTGGCGCCGTCGCGGACGACCTCGTAGACGTCGTCGGCGAAGCGGCGGGCGGTGGCGTCGTCGTCGGCGCCGCTGTAGCGGGCGACGGCGGCGTACCAGGAGCCGAGGTCCTCGCCGGCGTCGCCGCGCAGCGAGGCGAGCAGGGCCGCGCCGCCGCGGATGTTCTCCCGCCGGTCGGTGCGCAGCCGCGCGGGGTCCTGGTCGGTCAGCTCGGCGGCCCGCGCCAGGGTGCCGGGGCGTCCGGCGGCGGGGTCGGCGTGGCCGTCGACGCCCAGCGGCCGGGACGGGTCGCCCCTGGGGTCCTCGGCGTCGTGGTGCTCCCCCGGTTCGGCGGGGACGGCGTCGGTGAGGTGCATCGGCCCGTAGCCGCCCGCGCGGCTGGGCGAACCGGCGTGCGAGTCCCAGCGGGAGCCCAGGTAGGCGACGCCGAGGAGCACCGGCTCCGGGACCCCGAACTCGCGCGCGGCCTCGGCGTAGTCGGCGTTGCCCGACGCGGCGAAAGCGTTGCCGGGCGCGGTGACCAGGCCGGTGACGAGCAGTGTTGCGGCTAACGCGGCGGTGGCCGGTCGCATGGTCGTCCTCCGTTCTCGGACCGCCAAGCTTCCACCCCGCGCCCACCGTGTGTAAACAGGCTTCACCTGCGGGTCACCGCCGCGTCGTCGATTGCGGTAAAAGAAATTCACCACATATACGACATTGTGGGGTATTCCTCACAAGCGCGCGCTGTTACCCATTGAGAGGTCCCCTGCTTCCCTCCTCACCGGAGAGGCCACCCCCATGCGCGCACCTCGGGCCCTGATCCCCGTTCTGCTGGCGCTGCTGGCGAGCACGCTGCTCGCCGCACCCGCCAACGCCGCCGCGGGCAAGTACGTCGCGCTCGGCGACTCGTACACCACCGGTCCCGGCACACGCACCTACGACAACCCCAACGACCCCTGCCGCCGTGGCCCGCTGTCCTACCCCCGGCTGTGGGCGGCGGCCAACCCCGGCACCGCGTTCGTGGAGGCCGCCTGCTCCGGCGCGGAGACCACGGAGGTGCTGGCGAACCAGGTGCCGCTGCTGACCCCCGACACCACGCTGGTGAGCGTGCAGGTGGGCGGCAACGACATCGGGTTCACCGACGTGCTGGTGACCTGCATCCTCACCCTGGACGACCGGGACTGCGTGAACCGGGTCGAGCAGGCCAAGCAGATCGCGAGCACGACCATGTCGGCGAACCTGACCCGGCTGTACGCGGCGGTGCGCGCGGCGGCGCCGTCGGCGAAGGTCGTGGTGGTCGGCTACCCGAGGCTGTACACGATCGGCGGCAACTGCGGGATCTTCGGGCTCAGCGACACCGAGCGCGCGTCGCTGAACTCGGCCGCCGACACGCTCGCGACGGTGATCTCGGCGCGGGCGGCGGAGGCCGGGTTCACGTTCCTGGACGCGCGGCCGGTGTTCAACGCGCACACCCTGTGCTCCACCGGGACGAAGTGGGTGACCAGCCTGGAGTGGGACAAGATCAACGAGTCCTACCACCCGAACCCGGCCGGCCACCGCGACGGCTACCTGCCCGCGCTGCGGCAGGCGTTCGCCGGGGTCACCGCGCTGGCATAGCCTCACCGGGGGCGTCCGCCCGTCCGGACGCCCCCGCTTCCCCCGCGAGGAGCTGGGTCGTGGCCAGTTCGCGGTAGAGGTCGTCCCCTCGCACCAGCTCGGCGTGCGTCCCGCTGGCCCTGACCCTCCCCTGCTCCAGCACCACGATCCGCTCCGCGTCGGTGACCGTGGACAGCCGGTGCGCGATCAGGATGACCGTGCAGCCCAGCGCGGCCCGGTCGACGGCCTCGCGCAGGGCGGTCTCGTTGCGGGCGTCGAGCTGGGCGGTGGCCTCGTCCAGCAGGAGCACGCCGGGGCGGCGCAGCAGGGCGCGGGCGATGGCCAGGCGCTGCCGCTCGCCGCCGGACAGCGCGACGCCGCGCGTGCCGACCTCGGTGTCCAGGCCGCGCTCCAGGTCGTCCACGAAGGACTTCAGCATGGTGACCCGCAGTACCCGGTCGACCTCGGCGTCGGTGGCGTTCGGCTCGGCGTAGAGCAGGTTCTCGCGCAGGGTCCCGGCGAGCACGGGCGCGTCCTGCTCGACGTGGGCGATCGTGGCGCGCAGGTGCGCCCTGGGGATGGTGGTGATGTCGACGCCGTCCAGCAGGATCGTGCCCGAGTCCGGCTCGACGAACCGCTGGAGCAGCGCGAACGAGGTGGACTTGCCCGCGCCGGACGGTCCGACGAGCGCGGTGCGGGCGCCGGGGTCCGCGGTGAACGAGACTCCGCGCAGGGCCTGGGCGCGGCCTGGATGGGCGAACCCGACGTCCCGGAACTCCACCGAGGGCGGCGCGGTCCGGGTGGTCTCGGGCACCGGCAGGTCGACGTCGTCCTCCACCGGCATGGCGGCGACCTCGTGGATGCGGCCGACCGCGCCGAGTCCCTGCTGGAGCGCGCTGAGCCCGCCGACGAGCGCGGCGAGCGGCGCGGCCAGCGAGAAGACGTAGAGCAGGAACGCGATCAGGTCCGGCGCGGTGAGCCCGCCGGCGGCGACGAGCGCGCCGCCGACGCCGAGGACCGCGAGGAACGCGCCCTGCACGGCCACCCCGGTCAGCACCTTCACCACCGCGACGTGCCTGGCCCCGCGCAACCCGGCCAGGTAAGCGCTCTCCACGGCGGCGTTGGCGCGCTCGGTCTCCCTGGCCTCGGCGCCGTTGGCCTTGACCGTGCGGGCCGCGCCCAGCACCCGGTCCAGGGCCGCGCCGATCGCGCCGACGGACGACTGCGCGCGGGCGACGGCGGCCCGGATTCGCGGCAGGACCACGAGGAGCAGCAGCGCGACGGTCAGCAGCACGCCCAGGGTGACCGCGAGCAGACCGGCGTGCAGCACGCCCATGATCACGACGGCGCCGAGCGCGGTGATCAGGCCGTTGGCGACCATGACCAGGCCCTCGGTGGCGGCGTTCTGCAGCAGGGTGCTGTCGGCGGTGACGCGGGCGGCGAGGTCGCCGGGCGGGCGGCGGTCGAGCTCGGGGACGCGCAACCGGATCAGCCGGTGCACCAGGTCGCGGCGGACCTCGCGCACGACGCGCTCGGCGGTGCGCTGCTGCCACCAGGACTGGAGGCCGGTGAGCAGCGCGCCGACCACGACCAGCGCGGCCAGCAGCAGCACCGGGCCGAGCACCCCGCCGTCGCCGCCGAGACCGGACAGGACGTCGCGGGCCACCAGGGGTTGGGCGAGACCGGTGGCGCTGGCGACGAGGACCAGGGCGAGGCTGGCGAGCAGGACGCCCCGGTGCGGGCGGGCGTAGGCCAGCAGCACGCGCAGCGCGCCGGGGGTGGGGGCGGTCATGGGCGGGCTCCACGGGGTGAGGCGGGCGTGGGGGAGACGAGGGCGGGCACGGGGGCGGGCCTGGGAAAAGCGTTGGCGGGGCGGGGTTCCGGGCGGGCCTGAGACGGCGGGCGGCGGTCGGGCGGGTCTGGCGGCGGGCTCGGTCAGCGACTAGGGCGGCCGACTCGGGCGGCCGAGTCGGGCGGCGGGCGTGGAGCGCGGGCGCGGTGATGTGGGGCTCCGGCCTCCGGAGCGGACAGCGGGACGGCCTGGTCGAGCGGTGTGGGCGGGTGGCCGGGGCGGAGGGGTTCCGGCGGCCGGACCGGCTGGTGGGGTCGGACGCCGGGACGGGTGGCGCGCCCGGCGGGGCAGGGGGTTCCGCCGGGCGCGCCGGGCGGTCAGCGGGCGACCGCGATCAGGTGGTCGGCGGCGGCGCCCGCGCCACCGGCCGCGCGGAAGCTGTCCCCGATGGCGCGGGCCGCGTCCCGGTGCCCGCCCGCCGGGTCGAGCACGGCGTCGACGGCCTTGCCGATGGCCTCGGCGCCCGCGCGGGCGAACCGCAGCCGCAGCCCGGCCCCGGCGTCGACCACCTGCGCGGCGACGAGGGGCTGGTCGTCGCGGATGGGCGCGAGCACCAGCGGGACCCCGTGCCACAGCGCCTCGCACACCGTGTTGTGCCCCGAGTGGCACACCACCGCCGCGCAGCGCGGGAGCAGCTCCAGCTGCGGGACCCGGTGCCGCACCAGGACGTTGTCGGGCACCGGCCCCAGCTCGCCGCCGGGGTCGACGACCACCGCGCGCACCCCCGGTCGGTCCGCGAACGCCTCGGCCGCCGCGCGCAGGAACCGCCCGCCCACGCCGGTGTTGGCGGTGCCGAGGCTGACCAGCACCACCGGCCGCCCGTCCAGCTCCGCCCACGGGAACTCCACCCCCGGCCTCGGCTCCCCGAGCGCGGGCCCGACCAGGTGCAGCCCCGGCCGGTCCACGGGCCCGGCGAGCGCGGCCGTGGTGAACGCCAGCACGCCGTGCTCCGGGTAGCGGGGATCGTTGCGCGCCAGCGGGTTCCCGTGCCGCTCGCGCAGCGCGGCGAGCAGCGCGTCGACCCAGGCGGCGACCTTCGGCATGGACGCCAGCGGGTCCACCAGCTCCGCCGACGTGGAGGCCGACCCGACGCACGGCACCCCGCGCCGCTCGGCCACCAGCGCCCCGGCGACCGCGTGCTGGTCGGACACCACCACGTCCGGCTCGAAGGCGTCGACGGCGGCGGCCACGCCGGGCGCCATCGCGTCGGCCAGCGGCACGAAGAAGTCCCGCCACAGGAACTGGAACGCCGACGGCCCGGTCAGCCCGGCCGGTCGCTCCACCGGGGCGTCCTCGGGAACCGCGCAGGGGAACACCGGTTCCCGCACGAGCGCGCCGAGCAGCTCGCCGTGCCCGGCCCAGGCCACCCGGTGCCCGCGCGCCACCAGCTCGCGCGCCACCCCGGTGAGCGGGTTGACGTGCCCGACCAGCGGTGGCGCGACGAACAGGAACCGGCTCACCCGGCGATCCCGGAAGCAGCCGGGGCCGTGGCCGTGACGGGCAGCTCCCCGCCCGCGTCGTGCAGGCTCAGCACCCAGTCCAGCACCAGCTCGCGCACCTCGTGCGGGCGCTCGATCAGCACCGAGTGGCCCTGCTCGGCCAGCACCTCGGTGCGGAACCCGCGCGCCCGCAGCTCGGGGACCTGCGCGGCCAGCCCGGACTCGTCGCCGAACACCGCGAGCATCGGCCTGCCGATCTCCTCCAGCCCGCCGATGACCCGGCTGCGCGGCACGTCGGCGGCCAGCGTCGTGGACTGCAGGATCTTGTTGGCCCCCTTGGACAACCGGGCGGTGTGCCCGCCGTGGTTGGCCTCGATCCACGCGATGGCCTCGGGGTGGCGCAGCTTGTCGTGCGCGTCGGCGAGGCCCTCGGCGATGTGCCCGGTCCAGGCGCGGGTGGGCGGCTCGGACTCCAGCATGGTGATGCCCGCGACCAGCTCCGGGTGCCAGGCCGCGAGGGCGCAGGCGATGGTGCCACCGAAGGAGTTGCCCACCACGTGCACGGGCCTGCGCTCGCCGAGCGCGTCGAGCAGCCCGACGAAGTCGTCGGTGAAGTCCTCCAGGCGGTAGCCGGTGGCGGGCCGGTCGCTGCGGCCGTGCCCGCGCAGGTCGTACATCACCACGTCCACGCCCGCCGCCGCGAACGCCGGGCCGAGGGTGAAGTAGTAGCTGGCGAGGCTGTCGGTGAGCAGCCCGTGCACGAACACCACGACCGGCGCGCCGGGATCGCCCCCGGCGGCGGGGAGCAGCTGGACGTGCGTGGTGACGTCCCCGGTGGCGAGCCTGCTCACGGCGCCTCCCGCAGCGCGGCCACGACGTGGTCGACCAGCCTGCCCACGGTCAGCGCGATGATCTCGTCCAGCTCCAGGTCCGCGACGAACTCGGCGAAGTTGACCCGGTCGCCGTAGTGCTCGCGCAGCGCGGCGGACAGCGTGACGAGGTCGATGCTCTCCATCTCCAGGTCGCCGTGGAAGGTCGAGTCGCGGGTGATCTCCGCGTCCTCCAGGCCGTAGTCGCCCAGCACCACGCGGAGCATCCCGCTGATGTCGGCCAGCACGGTGTCCGCGTCGGCGGCGCGCCCGGTCGTCGTCCCGCTGCTCATGCCCTGTCTCCCGTCCATGCGACCACGTACCGGCGTTCGGGCAGTCCCGGCGGGTTGGCGGTGTCGCGCAGCCGCACGGCGAACGCGCGGCCGTCGACCTCGACGCGCGCGGCGTCCTCGGTCGCGGCGACCACCCGGAAGGCGCGCGGCCTCCCGCCCAGCCCGGTGCCCAGCGCCTTCCCGACGGCTTCCTTTGCCGCCCAGAACCTGGTGAACCAGTGCGCGCGCTCGCCGGGGAGCCCGGCGAGCAGCGCGAGTTCGGCCTCGTCGCAGGCCGCGTTCTCGGTGCCGCGCGGCCGTTCCTCGACCACCTCGACGTCCACGCCCAGCTCGCCGCGCCCGGCCAGCGCCACGCCGACCTCGCCCGCGTGGGCGAGGGACACGGCGACGCCGCGCGGGTCGAACCCGTGGACGCCGCGCACCAGCGGGCGTCCGGCGTCGTCGTTGCGCACGGCGAGCTCGGCGGGGTAGACCTCGCCGTCGCCCTCGCGCCAGAGCACGGTGCGGGCGGCGTCCTTGGCGGCGATGCGGCCGAGGAGCCAGTGCCTGCGGCGGTGCGGCGGCTGGGCGGTGTAGTCGGCGCGCTCGGCGCCGCCGAGGACGTTGCGCATGACCAGCTCGCGGGTGGCGAGGTCGGGCCAGCGCTCGTGCACGAGGGCGAGGTTCCCGTCCACCGTGGACAGCGTGTGCCTGCCGGGCCAGCGGTCGACCAGGCGGATGCCGGGGTCGGTGTCGAAGCGGCGGTCGGCCCAGCCGGTGAAGCGCGCCCACACCCGGCCGTCCGCCGACAGCTCGGCGTCGGCGGTGACCCCGGTCGGGGTGACCTCGGTGATGCGGACGTGGCAGTGCAGCGGGCCGTCCGGGCGCGGGCCGTGGAAGGCGATGTGCCGCATCCGCACCGGGAACACGGTGGTGCGCTCGGGCAGCTCGGTCATCACCCAGTAGCCGAAGACCTGGCCGACGTTGTCGAGCAGCGCGCCGGGGGCGGTCAGCGGGGCGATCGTGCCGCGCACGTGCCGCTCGCCCACCGCGATCAGGTCGGTGACGCCCTGGAAGCGGGGGCCGTGGAACATCCAGCGGTCGCCGTAGAAGCGCTCGGCGGTGAGGTCGGGGACGCGCTCGGGCCGGTCCAGCGGCCACGGCTCGGGCGCGGCGGGGTGCTGGTCGGCCAGCTCGACCTCGGCCTGCGAGCAGCCTTCGAGGACGACCCTGATCCGGTTGGGGGACAACGGTTCCACCCGGACGGCGACCTCGGTGGCCGGTTCGGCGACGATCCACTGCAGGAGCCGGACGTCGTGCACGGCCACGGCGCGCTTGCCGGGCGCGGCGCGCTCGGCCAGCTCCATCAGGTGGGTGATCACGGTGGTGGCGGGGACGACGGGCCAGCGGTCGGCGTCGTCGGGCCAGCCCTCGCGCTGGCGGAAGAAGCAGTGGTCGATCAGGTGGGGCATGGTGGCGAGGTCGAACCTGATCGAGGTCGGGACGTCGGCAGGCGGTGGCGTGACCTGCGGTGGCGCGGCCGGGAACCGCTGGGGCGCTGCGGTTCCGCCCGCGCGGGTGATCCGCGCGGCGGCGTCGGCGGTCTCGCGCAGCAGCGCGGTCAGCTCGGCCGCCAGCGGGCCGTCGCCGAGGTCGAGCCCGCGCGCCGGGGCGGCGGGCACGAGCGGGGCGCGCTGCTCCAGCGGCAGGGACACCAGCGCGCCGCCGAGGTCGAGCTTCACCGGGGTCCGCCGCCGCTCCGGAACCCCGTTGGCGGACAACGACCTGGCGGGCAACGACCTGGCGGCCGACGGGTTCGCGGGCGGCCTCACGTCCAGCAACGGCGTCACGTCCGGGTCCGCGCCGTGCGCCCACAGCGCGGTCACCACCCGCCGCAGCTGGGCCAGCCCGCCGTGCGCGGACACCACGAGGTGCTCGTCGGCGGAGAGCCCGTCCGCGACCAGCGACCCCAACTGCCCCGCGCCGAGCTGCACGAACGCGCGGAACCCCGCGTCGTGCATGGCCCGCACCAGCGGCCGGAACCGCACGGGCTCCAGCAGGTGCCGCACGAACAGCGCGCGCACCTCGTCCGGTTCGGCGGGGAACGGGGACGCGGTCGTGGCGGACCAGACCGGCACGCGCGGCGGGTGCAGGGTGAACCGCGCCGCGCCGTCCCGGATCGGGCCGAGGTAGGGCTCCAGCATGGGCGTGTGGAAGCCGGAGCGGAACGGCAGCACCCGGCTGATCACGCCACGGCCGCGCATCACCGCGACCACGGCCTCCACCTCGGCCTCCGGTCCGCACACCATGGACTGGCTGGGCGCGTTGTCGTGGGACAGCACGACGTCCGGGTGCCCGGCCAGCAGCGGCACGACCTCGTCGGCCGAGGCGCCGAGCACCGCGAACACCACGCCGGGCACCTGGAGCGAGGCGGGGTCGAAGCCGTCGAGGAACGCGTCGACCTCCTCGGCGGAGTGGATGCCGCCGACCGCCATGGCGGTCCACTCCCCCACGCTGTGCCCGGCGACGGCGTCCGGTCGCACGCCCACCCGGCGCAGGGCCGCGTCGAGCAGCCTGCCGACCTGGAACACGGCGGCCCCGTGGCCGCCGACGTCGCCGACGCGGGCCCCGGTGTCGCGCCAGGGCAGGCCGAAGCGGGCGGCGACGTCGGCCACCTCGGGGGTGAACTCGGCCTCCAGTCCGGGGAACAGGAACGCGGTGCGCCCGCCGAGCGGGGTCGGGGTGAACCAGATGTCGCTGCGCCCGCGCCACGGCGCGCCCTTGGCGACGGCGCGGCGGGCGAGCGCGAGCTTGCGGTCGGTGGGGTCGACGATGCCGACGCGGCAGGGCAGGTGGGTGCGCTCGGTCTCGGCCAGCGAAACCGGGTTGTCCAGCAGTGCCAGGAGTTCCGCCGGGGTGCGGGCGGCCAGCCGCAGCACGCGGGTCGGTTCCACGACCTCCACCGGGCCGGTCCTCCCGTTGGCGCGCAGGGGTTCCTGGAGCACGACGTGCGCGTTGATGCCGCCGAACCCGAAGGCGTTGACCCCGGCCCGCCGCACCCCGTCGCCCTCCCACGCCCTGGCCCGGCCGATCGGCGCGAACCTGGTGGCCTCCAGCGCCGGGTGCGGGTCGTCGCAGTGCAGGGTGGGCGGCAGCACCTTGTGGTGCAGGGCGAGCGCGGCCTTGACCAGCCCGGCGACGCCCGCCGCGGGCATGGTGTGGCCGATCATGGACTTGACCGAGCCGAGCACCGCGCGCGGCCCGTCCGCCGGGCCGAACACCTCGGCCAGGGTCGCCAGCTCCGCGCCGTCACCGGCGGGCGTGCCGGTGCCGTGCGCTTCGAGGAGCCCGATGGCGCCGGGCGCGCGCGGGTCGAGCCCCGCGGCGTCCCAGGCCTGCCGCACGGCCCGCGCCTGGCCCTCCTGCGCGGGGTTGAGCAGGCTCGCGGAGCGGCCGTCGCTGGCCACGCCCGTCCCGGAGATGACCGCGTACACCCGGTCGCCGTCGCGCTCGGCGTCCGCGAGGCGCTTGAGCACGACCACGCCGGTGCCCTCGCCGATCAGCACGCCGTCCGCGTCGCGGTGGAACGGCCGCACCCGCTGGCTGGGCGAGAGCGCGCCGAGCTGGCTGAACACGCTCCACAGCGTGATGTCGTGGCAGTGGTGCACCCCGCCCGCCAGGACCACGTCGCAGCGGCCGGTGGCCAGCTCGCGCACCGCGTGGTCCACGGCCACCAGCGACGAGGCGCAGGCGGCGTCGACGGTGTAGGCGGGGCCGCGCAGGTCGAGCCGGTTGGCCACGCGGGACGCGGCCAGGTTCGGCACGAGCCCGATCGCGGCCTCGGGGGCCTCGGGGCCGAGCTGCTCGGTGAACGACGCCCGCACCCGCTCCAGGCGGGCCTCGTCCAGCTCCGGCACCAGCTCGCGCAGCGTGGTGACGAGCTGGGTGGCGGTGCGCACCCGCTGGTCCAGCCGCACCAGGCCGGGCGTGAGGTAGCCGCCCCTGCCCAGCACCACGCCGACGCGCCGCCGGTCGGCGGGCAGCGCGGACTCGCCGCCCGCGTCGGCGATGGCGTCGGCGGCGACCTGGAGCGCGATCAGCTGGTCGGGTTCGGTGCCGGGCACCGAGCGCGGCATGACGCCGAACCCGGCCGCGTCCACGGCGGCGTCCACGAACCCGCCCCTGCGGCAGTAGACGCGGTCGGCGCGGCGGGTGCCGTGCGCGGCCGGGTCGTAGAAGCCGGGGTCCCAGCGGTCCGGCGGCACCTCGGTGATGGCGTCCACGCCGCCGACGATGTTGCGCCAGTAGGAGTCCAGGTCCGGCGCGCCGGGCAGCAGCACGGCCATGCCGGTGATGGCCACCTCGGTCACGCCGGTCACCAGCCCGAGGCGGTGTAGACGACGGCGTGCCGGTCGTCGGCGCCGTAGGCCAGCTCGCGCAGCAGGCTCAGCGGGCCCTCGTCGGGGTCGATGAGCGCGATGCCGCGCGCCGCGTAGGAGCGCATCAGCTCCGGCGTGACCATGCCGCCACCGGCCGCCGCCCACGGTCCCCAGTGGACGGTCAGGCCGCGCCTGCCCGGCTTGCTCCAGCGGCGGGCCAGCTCCTCCAGCGCGTCGTTGGCGGCGGCGTAGTCGCACTGGCCCCGGTTGCCCAGGGCTGCGGCGATGCTGCCGAACAGGACGGCGTGGCGGGGCGGTTCGGGCAGGGTGTCGACGGCGTCCAGGAGGGTGCGGGCGCCGTCGACCTTGGTGCCGAAGACGCGGCGGAACGACTCGACGCTCTTGTCCGCCACCAGCTTGTCCTCGATGACGCCCGCCGCGTGCACGACGGCGTCGAGGCGGCCGTGCTCGTCGTGGACGCGCTTCACCGTGGTGCGCAGGGCTTCCGCGTCCAGGACGTCCACGGCGTGGTAGCGGGCCTCGCTGCCCAGGCCGGTCAGCTCGGCGAGGGTGGCGCGGACCTCGCGGGCGGCCAGCGCGGCGCTGACGGCGCGCTCGACCTCGGCGGGCGAGGTCATGCCCCGGCTCAGGAACGCGCCGCGCAGGGCGGTGCGGTCGGTGGCGGCGGCCAGGTCCGGGTCCTCGGGGCCCGAGGGCAGCGGGGTGCGGCCGACGAGTTCGAGGCGGCAGCGGGAGGCGGCGGCGAGGGTCTTGGCGAACCGGGCGGTGATGCCGCGCGCGCCGCCGACCAGCAGCACCACGGCGTCCCGGTCCAGCCCGGCGGCGAGCGCCTCGGCCGTGCCGTCACCGGCCGGTCCGGCGCCGGAGGAGGCGACGGGACCGAGGTCCTCGAAGGCGAGTTCCAGCGCGTGGCGGGAGTTCCCGCCGTGCAGGACCACGGGGTGGCCGGACGGGGTGGTGATCTCGGCGGCGATCGCGGCGACCGGGTCGGCGGACTCCAGGAGCGCGCAGGGCAGGTCGGGGTACTCGCGGGCGAGGGTGCGGAAGAAGCCGCGCAGCCCGGTGACCGAGCCCTCGCCGCGCCGGTCCACGGCGAGCAGGGCGGTGGGGCCCGCGGTCAGGATGGCCTGGAAGCGCGGGAACTCCTCGGGCAGCGGCGGTTCCGCCGGGTCGAGCGCGCCGAGGTGGACGACGACCGCGCCCGCGGGGGTGCTGGTCAACGTCGCGCCGAGGGCGGCGAGGCGGGCGGGGATCTCGCGGTCCGCGCCGGTGAGCTGCTCGACGCCGACGAGGTGCACGCGCGCGCCGGTCAGGTCCGTGGTGGCCGGGAGGGGCAGGGGGACCTCCCGGAACACCAGGCGCTTGGGGGCGATGACGGTGGCCTCGGCGGGGGTTGGGGCGGCGGCCGGGGCGCCGCCCCGCGCGGCGGACAGCACGCCGGTCGATGCGGCGGCAGGCGCGCCGGTCGACGGGGCGGGCGCGCCGGCGGCCGTGACGGCGGTCAGCGCGGCAGCCGGGGTTGCGGAAGTCGTTGCCGCGCCGGGGATCGCGGCGGACGCGGCGCCGGTGATCAGCGCGGCGATCGCGGCGGCGGTGCGGGCCGCGCTCAGCTCCTCCACCCGCGAGCCGTCGCCGACGTCCAGGCCGAGCCTCGTCGCGACCTCGCCCGCGATCTCGGCGCGCTTGATCGAGTCCACGCTCAGGTCGGCCTCCAGGTCCAGCTCGGGCTCGACCATCTCCACCGGGTAGCCGGTGCGCTCCGCGACCACCTCCACGATGGTGCGCAGCACGTCCGGCCCGCTCGCCACCACCGCCGCGACCGCGACGGGCGCGACGGGAGCCGCGTCCGGGAGCCGGGTGCGCAGGGCGTCGGCGAGCGCGCCCGCGGTGCGGGCGGCGGCGAGGTCGTCCAGTCCGCTGTCCGCGTCGAGCGCGAGCCCGAGCTTCTGGGCCAGCTCGCCCGCGATCTCCACCCGCTTGATGGAGTCCACGCTCAGGTCGGCCTCCAGGTCCAGGTCCGGCTCGACCATCTCCACCGGGTACCCGGTGCGCTCCGCCACGACCTCCACGACCGCGCGCAGCACGTCCACCACCGGCGCGGACCGGACCACCGCCACGGCCGCTTGCGCCACAACTGCTTGTTCCACAACGGGTCGCGCCACGGCGGCGGCGGTCACCGGTTGCGCGACCTGGTGCAGCACGACGGGTGCGGGCACTCCGGCCGCGCCGAGGTAGGTCAGCAGCACGTCCCGCTGCGCGGAGATCATCTCGCGGCTGGTGCGCAGGAACTCCGCCACCAGCGCGTCGGGCGTTCCGGTCTGCTGCTGGGCCTGCTGCTCGGGCACGATCAGCTCCGCGGTGACTCGGTGGGCGGGGCGCAGCGCGCCGGGCTGGATGCTCCCGTCGGCGCGCCGCACGAGGTGGCCGTCCACGGTCCAGCCGGGGACGGGTGGCGCGTCGGCCGGGTCGACGGCGTCGCGACCGCGCACGAGCGGTCCGGCGAGCACGTCCGCGCCGGACACCGCGAGCACGGCGAGCGCGGTGAGGAACCCGGTGAGCCCGCCGTCGAGGGTGACGACGCGGTGCGGCCGGTCGCCGAGCACGGCGCGGACCAGCCCGCGCAGCACCCGGCCGGGCCCGACCTCCACGAACACGCGGGCCCCCGCGTCGTGCATGGCCTCCAGCTGCTCGGCGAACCGCACGGGCGCGCCGATCTGGGCGGCCAGCTCGGCGCGCACGGCGTCCGCGTCGGCCGGGTAGGGCGCGGCGGTGCGGTTGGCCCACACCGGGATCTCGGGCGCGCGCAGCGGCATCGTGTCCAGCACCCGCCTGAACCCCTCCCCCGCGCCCGCGACGAGCGGGCTGTGGAAGGCGCAGGCGACCGGGATGGCCTTGGTGCCGAGCTTGGCCGCCCGCAACCGCTCCTCGGCCTCGCGGATGGCGGCGGTGGGCCCGGAGAGCACGGTCTGCTTGGGGGAGTTGCGGTTCGCGGCCACCACGGGCAGCCCGTCGACCAGCCGCTCGACCACGTCGGCGGGCGCGGTGACCGCGACCATCGTGCCGGGGTCGCCGGAGCGCACCTGGTCCAGGATGGCCTCGGCGCGGGCTGCGCTGGCGGTGAGCAGGTCGGCCGGGGTGAACACGCCCGCCGCGGCGAGCGCGGCCAGTTCGCCGTAGCTGTGGCCCGCGACCAGGTCGGGGCGGACGCCGAACGTCGCGAGCAGCTCGGTGGCGGCCAGCTCCACGACGCCGAGCGCGGGCTGCGCGGTGGCCGTGTCGGTGACGCGCTCCCGTTGCAGTGCGGCGGTTTCCTCGTCGAACGCGGTGGGCGGGTACATCGCGTCCGCCCAGCGGGCGCCCAGGCGAAGGTGGTCGTGCAGCTCGGGGAACGCGACGAGCAGCTCGGCGAGCATCCCCGGCTTCTGGCTCCCCTGGCCGGGGAACAGGAACGCGAGCTTGCCCGGTTCGGCGGCGTCGGCGGTGAACACGCCCTCGGCGTCGGTCCCGGCGATCTTCGCGCGCAGCTCGGCCACGCTGCCCGCGAGGATCGCGGTGCGCACCGGTTCCCCGCGCCCGGCGGCGACGTCGGCCCGCGCCGCGGCGAACCGGGCCAGGTCGCGCAGCCGCGCGCCGGGGTGGCGGTCGGCGCGCTCGACGATCGCAGCCCCGGAGTCGTTGCCGCGCAGCAGGAACAGCTCGACCGGCCACTCCTGGAGCGCGTGCCGGGCGGGCGGCTGGTCGTGGGCGCGCAGGACCACGTGGAAGTTGGTGCCGCCGAAGCCGAACGCGCTGACGCCCGCGACGCGGTCGGCGGGGTCGGCTGCCCACGGGCGGGCGGCGGAGTGGAAGGCGAACGGGCTGGTGTCGCGGTCCCACGCCGGGTTCGGCCTGGTCAGGTGCAGGGTCGGCGGGGTGACGCCGTGGTGCAGCGCGAGCGCGGTCTTGATCAGCCCGGCCAGGCCCGCCGCGCACTTGGTGTGGCCGATCTGGGACTTGACCGAGCCGACGGCGCACGAGCCGGGCCGTGCGCCCGCCTCGGTGAACACCTCGGTGAGAGTGCGCAGCTCGGTGCGGTCGCCGACGACGGTGCCGGTGCCGTGCGCCTCCACGAGGCCGACCTGCGCCGGGGAGATCCCGGCGGCGCGGTAGGCGCGGGTGAGGGCGGCGCGCTGGCCCTCGGGGCGCGGGGCGGTGAGGCCGAGGGCGCGGCCGTCGCTGGCGCTGCCGACGCCGTCGACGACCGCGTAGACCCGGTCGCCGTCGCGCTCGGCGTCCTCCAGGCGCTTGAGCACGACGCAGGCGACGCCCTCGCCGAGCGCGATGCCGTCGGCGGCGTGGTCGAACGTGGCGGAGCGACCGCTGGGCGACAGGGCGTGCACGGAGGCGAACATGAGGAAGTCGTTGATGCCGTTGTGCAGGTCCGCGCCGCCGCACAGCACCAGGTCGCTGCTGCCGGTGACGAGCTCCTTGCAGGCCACGTCGACGGCGGTGAGCGAGGAGGCGCAGGCGGCGTCGACGGTGTAGTTGGCGCCGCCGAGGTCGAGCCGGTTGGCGACGCGGCCCGCGATGACGTTGGCGAGCACGCCGGGGAACGAGTCCTCGGTGAGCTTGGGCAGCTGGGCGTCGAGCGCGGGCGGGACGGAGCCGAGGTAGGCGGGCAGGGTGGTGCGCAGGGTGGTGGCGCCGGACAGGTCGCTGCCGGACTCCGCGCCGAACACCACGGAGGTGCGGGAGTGGTCGGTGCTCGCGTGCGGGTAGCCCGCGTCGACCAGCGCCCTGCGGGAGGCTTCGAGCGCGAGGAGCTGCACGGGTTCGACGGCGCCGAGGGAGGCGGGCGGGATGCCGTAGGCGAGCGGGTCGAACCCGATGGGCGGCAGGAAACCGCCCCACTTGGACGGGGTGCGCTCGCCGTCGCCGTCCGGGTCGTAGTACAGCTCGGGGTCCCAGCGCTCCGGCGGGACCTCGGTGACGCTGTCGCGACCGGCGAGGACGTTGGCCCAGAAGGACGGCAGGTCGGGTGCGCCGGGGAACATGCAGGCCATGCCGACGACGGCGACGCGCAGCGGCTTCGGCTCGGGGGCGGTGCGGCGCGCGGTGGCGGCGCGGACGCTCTCCCCGCGCTCGGCCAGGTGCGCGGCGGAACCGGCGGTGACGTCGGCGTGCAGGGCGGCGATCGTGGTGGTGGCCGAGCGCAGCACGCTGACCTCGCCCGCCATGAACATGCCCTCGGCGGCCTGCCGGTCGTGGTCGACGTCGCGCAGCTCGTCGCCGACGCGCTCGACGCCCTTGCTGGCCACGCGCAGGCGGCCGACGTTGAACCGCTCCAGGCGCTCCCACGCCTCCCGGTCGGGGACGCCGTCGCGGGCGAGGTCGGCGCGCAGGGCGGCGAAGTCGCCGGTGAAGCCGCTGGCGACGCAGCGGGTGGCGTGGCCGGGGGCGGTCTGGAGCAGGTCGGTGCGGGTGGCGGTGACCACGTGCCGCTGGAAGACCTCGCCGATCGCCCCCGCGTCGACGGCCTCGGCGGTGAACAGGTAGGCGGTGCCCATGAGGACGCCGACCTCCACGCCCGCCCGGACCAGCGGTGCGGCGAGCGCGGCGACCATGGCGGCCGAGCGCGCGTCGTGGACGCCGCCCGCGAAGAGCACGGCCGTTCCCGCGCCCGCCCCGTGCTCCAGGAGGACGTCCACTTGGGACTCCCAGAGCGGGAAGCTGTTGCGGGGCCCCACGTGCCCACCGCACTCGGCGCCCTCGAACACGAACTTGCGGGCGCCCGCCGCGAGGAACTGGCGCAGCAGACCGGGTGAGGGGACGTGCAGGAAGGTGGAGACGCCCTTGGCCTCCAGCGCGGCGGCCTGCGCGGGACGGCCGCCCGCGATGATGGCGTGGCTGGGCCGGACCTCCTCCACGACGGCGAGCTGCGCGGCCCGCACGTCCTCGGCGGCGAACCCGAGGATGCCGACGCCCCAGGGCTTCCCGCCGAGCTGAGCGCGGGTGCGTTCGAGCAGGGCGCGGGTCTGGTCGGCTCCGGAGAGCGCGAGGGCGACGAACGGCAGCCCACCGGCGTCGGCGACGGCGGCGGCGAAGGCGGGGCTGTCGCTGACCCGCGTCATGGGGCCCTGGACGACGGGGAGGGCGGTGCCGAGAGCGCTCTCACGTTGCAGGGCCGGGGGTTCCGCGGACGAGCGCGCGTCCGGCCGGTCGCCGGGCGGGGTGGTGGCGGTCGACGCTGTTCCGGCCCCCTGCGGGTTTTCCGCCCGCGCCTCCCCCGCCGTCCGCAACGCGCTCTGGTCGCCGAGCAGCGCGGTGCGGGCGGCGTCGTCGGCGAACGCGCCGGTGATCGCGTCGCGCACCCCGCGCACGGCGGCGGCGACGGTGGGCCAGCGGCGGGGGAACGCGGTGGCCAGCGCGACGTCCTGCCCGACCGGCAGCAGCCCGCGCGCCGGGTCGTGGTGCAGCAGCGCGGCGGGGTCCTCGGGCAGCGCGGTGGCGCCCGGCCCGCGCCGGTGCAGGAAGTGGACGCCTTGGTGCACAGCGGTTTCCGACCCGTCGAGCCCGCGCAGCGCCTCGGTGGTCGCGACGGGCAGGCCCGCGTCGTCGTACAGCGCGAGCTGGGTGTCCAGCAGCACGCCCGCCGCGCCGCCCGCGACGGCGGCGGCGGCGGTGTGCGGCCCGATGCCGCCCGCGGCCCACACCGGGACGTCGCGGACCTCGGCGAGCAGCTGCTGGAGCAGCACGAACGTGCTCAGCTCGCCGACCCGCCCGCCGGACTCGCGCCCCCTGGCGACGAGCCCGACCGCGCCCGCCGCGAGCGCGGCGCGGGCTTCGGCCAGGTCGGTGACCTCGACGAGCACCTCGCGGTCGGCGAACTCGGCCGGCGAGCGCGCGGGGTCGGCCAGCAGCACGACCTCGGCGGCCTCGGGCAGCGCGGGCACGACCGAGTCCGGCCGCACGCGCACGCCGAAGCGGCCCGGTGTCCAGCGGGCGGTGTCCGCGAGCGCGCGGACGGCCCCGTCCACGTCGGCGGGCAGCTCCAGGACCGCGAGCGCACCGGCGCGCGCGGCGGCGGCGGTGAGTCGCGGCGCGGACCGGTGGACCGGGTTGAGCGCGATGACCAGTTCCGAACGAACCACTCGCATGAACGTCTCCCGGCACGGCGAGTAGGCGACCCGATGATCGATCAGCCGTAGTCAAGAGAAGGAGGCACGACGGGGTCAACACCCCCCGTTCGGCCGGCAGGAAACGCTTTCGAAAAAGGATCGGGGACAAATTGTTCGCAACCGCACGGTGGCTGAACTGGGCAGTAACCTGGCAGATCGAAAATTTCCGCCCGCCCAGGTCACGACCTCGTCATGCATCCGACACCAAAGCATTACGGCTCACGCAAAATTTGTGAGCAAGATCACAACCATTCGGTGTAGTGGTGGATACACCAGCAGCCCCACCGGATTCGTCCGACGATCCTTACCCCTTAGGGGAACCGGGTACACCCCCGTCACCGACCACGGGCGTGCCGCTGAATAGCGCGACAACAACCGATAAACACTCAATTCAGCGTTGACGAAAGTCCCCGATCGCCGTATTGCGCAACCCCGATTCCGCCCGCACGACACCCCCGGTCAACACCCCGCCCACCAGAGGAAAAACCCGCGCCCGTTCAGCCGCGCGCGACCACGACGAGTTCACCCGAGGGCGAGTGGCCCCACTCCCACCGCCACCCTCCGTGCACGCCGATGAGCGCGCGGACCGGATACCCCCGGCCACGCGCCCACGCCTTTCAACAGCCCCGCCCAGCCCCCTGGGGCGCCCCTCAGGCGTTCCCCTCCCGCTCCGGCACCCGCCCCCGCCGCGCCCCCGGCGGCGGGGTCCGCTGCTGCGGGACCGGGGTGGTCACCCGGTTCGCCAGGAGGCGGACCGTGCGCGCCTCCACCAGTTCCGCCGCCGCCAGCCGCACCCCCCACCGCGCCGCGACCTCGTCCCGCAGCCGCAGCAGGTCCACCGAGGTGCCGCCGAGCGCGGCGAAGTCGTCGACCGCCCCCACGAGGTCCACGTCCAGCAGCACCGACCACAGCGCCGCCAGCTCGCGCTCCACCTGCCCGCGCGGCGCGACGTAGTCGTGGCCCAGGAGCGGGCGGGAGCGGTCCGGGGTGGGGAGGGCGGCGTGGTCGACCTTGCCGTGCGCGGTCAGCGGCAGGCGGTGGACGGGCACGAACACCGACGGCACCAGGTGTTCCGGCAGGGTCTCCTTGAGGAACGCCCGCAGCTCCGGCACCGGCACCGCCCAGTCGGTCTCCAGGTGCGCCAGCATCCCGCCGCGCCCGTCCGCCGTCACCACCGCCCCGGTGATCATCGGGTGCCTGCACAGCGCCGCCTCGACCTCGCCCGGCTCCACCCGGTGCCCGCGCACGTTGAGCTGCCGGTCGATCCGCCCGATGAACTCCAGGTCCCCGCTGGGCAGCAGCCGCGCCAGGTCGCCGGTGCGGTACAGCAGCGCGCCCGGCCGGTCGGAGTGCGGGTCGGTCAGGAAGCTCTCGTCGGTCTGCTCCGGCCGGTTCACGTACCCGCGCCCCACGCCCGGCCCGCCGATCAGCACCTCGCCGACCTCGCCGGGCGCGGCGGTGGCCCCGTCCTCGCGGCGCAGCAGCACGGTCACCCCGCGCAGCGGGCGCCCGATGGTGGGCCGCTCGCCGGGCGCGCACGCGCCGAGCGTCGCGCACACCGTGGTCTCGGTCGGCCCGTACGCGTTGACCAGCCGCACCCGCCCCGCCCACCGGTCCACGAGCGCCTGCGTCACGGGCTCGCCACCGGACACCAGGGTCCGCAGGTGCGGCAGCCCGCCGGTGGGCAGCGACCCGAGCAGCGACGGCGCCGCCGACAGGTGCGTGACGCGCAGCTTGCGCAGCACCCGCGCCAGCTCGACCCCGGCCAGCACGGTCCCATCCGGCGGCAGGCACAGCACCCCGCCGGACAGCAGGCTCATCGCCAGCTCCCACACCCACGCGTCGAAGGTGGGCCGGGCGAACTGGAGCACGCGCGCCCCGTCCAGGTCGCCGAAGTGCTCCGCGACGGCCAGAGCCAGGTTCACCACGCCCTCGTGCCCGATGGCGACGCCCTTGGGCGAGCCGGTCGACCCCGAGGTGTACAGCACGTACGCGAGCGGCCCCGGCACGTCGGCGGGCTCGGCCGCGACGCCCGGCCGGTCCACGCGCAGCACCTTCGGCCCTCGGATCGGCGGCGACGGCTCGTGGTCGGCGATCACCAGCGGCGCGGACGTGTCGGTCAGCGCGATCCGGGCGCGGGCGCGCGGCTGCGCGGGCGGCAGGGGCACGTACGCGGCCCCGGCCCGCCACACCGCCAGCACCGACACCACGAACTCGTACCCGCCGCCGACCAGCAGCCCGACCGCGTCGCCGGGGTGGACGCCCGAGGCGGCGATCCGGGTGGCGAGCGCGTCCGCGTGCCTGCGCAGCGCGCCGTAGGTGACCACCTCGGCGCCGTCGTCGACGGCGGGCCGCGTGGGGTCGTCCTCGGCCCAGCGGGCGAAGAGCTCGTAGCCGCTCAGGGGCGCTCCCGGCGCGTTCACGAGGCTTCCAACCGGTCGGCTGCCACCATTTACGGCACTCCCATCCGAAGGACCTCGCGGGCATTCCGGTGAGCGCGCGGGAAAGCACCCGAGCGGCGCCGACCGGGCGCGTTCCCGGACGGGCGGTCCCCCGGTCCGCTGACCTGAACGCCCTGCTCCCGGTTAGTACCCCGCCCCTCGGGGCGCAGCAACCGAGAGCCACCCGGTCGAGTGGAATGCACGGGCTAACCGGTCGGGGTGTTGAGGCTCGCGGGCACCCCAACCGACAATCCCTTGAGACCGCACGAGCGGTGTTCCCCGCGCTCGACCCCATCGCGCCGCCGGTCAGGCGGAGAAGCCCGCGAGCGGAGGCAGCCCATGCCCGCAGCCCCGACCCTGCCGCACCCGTCCGGCCCGCCGGTCCGCCTGGAACCGCCCGGCGAGCGCTCCGGCCTGACGTCGGTGAGCGTGCCGTTCGGCGCCGAGGCGTGGCTGGTGACGCGGCGCGAGGACATCAGCGCGCTGCAGGACGACCACCGGTTCACCAGCGCGGCCGAGAGCAGGCCGCCGCTGCTGCCCGGCCGGGCCGTCCCACCCGCCCGCGAGCGCGACGACGGCGACCGGGCGCGGCTGCGCAGGGTGCTGGCCGACTGCCAGGTCCCGGCGGGCCCCGACCTGTCCGCGCTGCGCCCGAGGCTGCTGGGCATCGCGGACACCCTCCTGGACGGCGTGCTGGACGCGGGCGGCCCGGCGGACCTGGTGGACCGCTTCACCGCGCCGCTGAGCGCGGAGGCGACCTGCGAGCTCGTGGGCGTGCCGTACGCGGACCGCGCGGTGTTCCTGGACTGGTTCACCGCGTTCGCGGTGGGCGGCGACACCGGCCGCTCCCGCGAGCTGGTCACCGCGTACACGGACGGCCTGGTGGCCGAGCGCAGGGCGCGCCCGCGCGCGGACCTGGTGACGGCCCTGGTGCGCGCGGAGCCCGAGCTGACCAGGGGCGAGCTGCTGGAGGTGGTCGGCGGCGTGCTGCTGGCGGGCGACGGGGTGGCGACGCAGCTGGCGAACTGCGCGTACGTGCTGCTGGCGCACCCGGAGCACGCGCGCCTGCTGCGCGAGGAGCCGGAACTGCTGCCGCTGGCCGCGCAGGAGCTGCTGCGCCGCGTGCCGTTCCCACCGGGCGCCGCGTGCGCCCGCTACGCCACCGAGGACGTGGAGCTGGGCGGCGCCCTGATCCGCGCGGGCGACGCCGTGGTGCCCGCGTCCGCGCCGGGCGCGGACGCCCTGGACTTCCGCCGCGAGGCAGGCCCGGCCCCGACCCGGCACCACTGCCTGGGCCCCGGTGTGGTGGCCGAACTCCTGGAGGTGGCCCTGACCGCCCTGCTGCACCGAGTGCCGACCGTGCGCCTGGCGGCGGAGGAGGTGCTGGACTGGCGCCGCGACCTGCTGGTGCGCCGAGTGGTGCGCCTACCGGTGACCTGGTGACCGAATTGACCCCCCACACCCCCGGCGCAGGCCCCACCCCCTCCCCCAGGCGCTCAGCTCTCAGGGCTGCGCCCACGACTACGCGGAATGCGCCCCTCCACGACGCCCCCGGCCACCGGCTCCCGCCACAACCCGTGCAACCGCAACCCACCGGCCACCGGCTGCGTCCACAGCACGTCGAACCCGTGCATCCGGTAGAACGGCAGCACCTCGTCACCCGCGGTCCACAGATAAGCGGGCACAAGCCCTTCGTCGCACCACCGCAGCCCCGGCTCCAGCACCACCGAGGCGAGCCCACTCCGACGTCGGTGCGGCACGGTCGCCAACGCCCGCAGCCGATGATGCGGCACCTCGGGCTCACGCTCCTCGGCCAACGCCACCGCCCGCTCGTACCGGGCGGCCCCGAACGGCCCGATCTGGTCGGCGCCCCACCGCGCGGTCTCCAACTCCTCCACGGGCTCGGGCCGGTAATCAGCGTGCGTCCACACAGCGGCAGCCGACCGGCACGGCGTCAACCAGGCCCGAACCGCGGGCAGCGCAGGCTCCGTCAACCAATCCGCGACCACGGCCCCGAACTTGAGCTCCAACACCTCCCGCCGCCGCGCGCCGTCGGGCTCGTAGTGCTCGGCCAGCGGACTGTCGTGCAACGCCTCCGCGAGCACCGCCCCCAGTTCCCCCGCGTCCAGCCCGGTCGCCTCCACCGTGGTCCCGATCACCGGGCACCCCCTTCTCCGCGAGCGGCCCCTCGCGACCGGATCACCCGCGCCCACAGGGACGCGGAAGCGCCCACCAGTGTCCATTGAGGACGGAGATTCCGCCATGCCGAGACGAGTGCACCTGGTCGAGCTGGACGAGTGCGCCGAACCGCCCGACCAGCGGTCGACCCCGACGTTCGAGTTCCACCGAAACGCCCGCTCGGCCCTCCTGACCACCCTCGACGCCCCGTTCGCGGTAGCGCTGGCGGCGGACGGCACGGAGGTGGAACTGGCCCGCGAGGTAAAACGCCTGTTCCCCCGCTGCCACGTGGTGGTGGGCGGCGAAGCGGAACAGGACCTGGTGGACGCCCCCTGGGTAGACGTCCTGGTCCACGGCCACACAGCACGCAGGGTCCCCGCCGTGCTGCGCGCCCTGGCACGCGGCTGCGGCCTGGGCGAGGTGCCAGGCATCAGCTTCTGGGCGGACACGGGCTGGGAGCGCACAGTGGTGACCACCGTGATGCCAAGCCCACGCGTAGGCGGCTGACCAGGCGTGGGGGCGGCCCGACCGCCCCCACCCGCTCGACGGCCCCCGGCCCCCCGGCCCGCGCCACCACGCCCGAGTAGACGGCCGTGACCACCGCGAGCCCCACCGACCCGCCGACCTGGTTGGCGGCGGTGGCGGCGGCCCCGGCATCCCGCGCCTCGACCCCGAGCAGCGCGAGGTTCTGCAACGGCACGAACGTGAACCCCATGCCGGCCCCGAACAGCACCAGTCCGGGCAGCACCTGCGCCCGGTACCCGCCGTCAGCCGTGATCAGCCCCAGGCACCCCACCCCGCAGGCCGCGAGCA
Source organism: Actinosynnema mirum DSM 43827 (assembly GCF_000023245.1). Classification (GTDB taxonomy): domain Bacteria; phylum Actinomycetota; class Actinomycetes; order Mycobacteriales; family Pseudonocardiaceae; genus Actinosynnema; species Actinosynnema mirum. Next base: position 2,775,226 of record NC_013093.1, on the reverse strand, counting down.
CCGGCCCGAGCACGAGCTGGGCCCGAGGCCCGACCCGCTCCAGCATCCGGGTGGCGAACGGCACGGTGACCGTGATGCTCGCGGTGATCGGCAACGTGCCGAGCCCGGCGAGCAGCGGCGAAAGCCCCAGCACCCCCTGCAGGTGGAACGTCAGGTACAGCATCGCCCCGATCATCACCGCCCCCGTGATCCCCTGGACGAGGAACGCCGCGACCCGAACCCGGTCGGCGAACACCCGCAGCGGCAGCAACGGATGCGCGGACCGCGCCTCCACGACCACGAACGCCCCCAGCAGCAGCACCCCGGCGACAACCCCGACCACCACGAACGGCACGTTCACCAACAGGCACCACCGCCACGACAGGTACTCGGTCAGCACACCCCCGAGCAACAACCCGATGGCCGCGCCAGCACCGGAAATCCCCCCGAAGACGGCGAAGGCGACAGTGCGCTCACGCCCGGAGGGAAACGTGACGGTGACGATCGCCAGAGCCGCAGGCGCCATCAACGCGGCGGCAACCCCCTGAACCCCCGAGCCGCGAGCAACTCGTCACCGGTCCCGGCAACCCCACACCGAACAGCGCGAGCCCAAGCAAAAAGGCCCGACGCCGCCCCCAGAAGTCCGCGATCCGCCACCGAGCAACAACAAAGCCCCAAAGGCAAGCGCGTAAGCCGTAACCACCCACTGCCGCGCGCTGTCCGACATGCCGAGCTCAACCTGAGCACTGGGAAGCGCGACGTTGACGATGGTCCCGTCAAGGACGACCAGCAACTGCGTCAGGGAAACAACCGCGAGACCCCACCAGTTCCGCCTGCCCTCAGGCACACGAAGAACAGGGTTGAACCGAGCAAAAATGGAGTGCCTCCACCGCGAACACCCCCGAGGTTTCCAGCCCCGACCGGGCAGCAAGCACCCCGACCACCCCCGGCAACGCACCGGTCAGATACCCCAAGCCCAACAAACCAACCCAGCCCACACCCCCAACAGGCGCACCCGCAAGCTGCAAGCCCACCGCACTAGCGAGCCACTCACGACCGCACTAGCGAGCCACTCACGACCGCACTCGCGGGCTGCGGGGCGAGCGCAGCGAGCCCACGCAGCCCCATTCCCGCGTCCCTCTTCTCCGTTTGGCCTGGCGAAGCCCAAGCACGCTTGTCAAGATGCCGCCGCACCGCCACGGCAGACCGCCCGAGTCATACGGCGTCTTGACGAGCGTGCTTGCCTGAAAGGAGGCCACACGGAGAAGAGGGACCCCACCCACCGCAGTGGTAAACGGGACCACCACCCCAACGGCCACCGGCCGGCAGAGCCCGTGTCCCCTCTTTTTTGGAGGTCTGCCCCGCCGGCGAGGCGTGCCCTTAAGCTCTTGATCTTCAACTCTTGATCTTCAAACCCCTCACCCACCAAAAGCGCCGGGGCCCACCGCCTCTGCCCCAGGCGATGGGCCCCGACCGAGGGTGGTCATAGGGAACACCTGCACTGAATGACATCGCCCCACCCGCTGAGCCATTAGCCGCAGAGCAACTAGATCACTCGGACGAGCAACCACCCCTCCCTCGCCCCCTCCCCCACCCACCCCACCCCCCACCCCCACAAAATGCGACCTGACCAGCACGTTCCCCCAATCCACCCCACCCCGTCCCCCGGAATTAACCCCACGTTCGAGTCCCCCTTCTAGGTTCCGGCGGTGGCGGTCGGTGATGATCTGGACAGATACCGGTTGATCCGCTTGCTCGGCCGAGGCGGCATGGGCGAGGTGCACATCGCCGAGGACACCTCGCGGGACGACCGCAAGGTGGCCATCAAGCTGCTCCCGACCGACGTGCTGCGCGATCCCGACCTGGAAGAGCGTTTCCGCCGCGAGTGCGCGCTAGCCGCACGCATCGACCACCCCAACGTCCTCCCGGTCTACGACTACTCCGTAGGCGCCCGCCCCTACATCGTGATGCGCTACGTCGAGGGCACCGACCTGGCGACCGAGGTCGCACACGGCCCGCTCTCCCCGCAACGCGCGGTCAGCGTGGTCGAGCAGGTCGCCGCCGCCCTGGACGCCGCGCACCGCAAGGCCCTGCGCCACCGCGACGTGAAGCCGTCGAACGTGCTCCTGGAGCAGGGCGCCCGCCGGGGCACCGACCACGCCTGGCTGTTCGACTGGGGCATCGCCCAACCGATCACCGCCCCACCGATCACCCGCCTGGGCCAGGTCGTCGGCACCCCGCACTACATCGCCCCCGAACGCCTGGAGACCTCGGGCTCGGACCACCGCGCGGACGTCTACTCCCTCGCCGTGGTCCTGTACGAGTGCCTCGCCGGCCGCAGACCGTTCGACGGCGACGAGGTCCAGGTCCTGATGGGGCACCTGAAGGGCGAGGTCCCCCAACTCCCACCCCACGTGCCGCCCGCGATGCAGAAGGTCGTGGAACGCGGCCTGGCCAAGCACCCCGCGGACCGCTACCAGTCAGCCGGGGAACTCGCGGCGGCAGCGCACGAGGCACTGGACGAAGAACTCCCCGCGCCCGCTCCGGCTCCCGCACCCGAACCCGCACCCACCCCCGAGCCCTCACGCCCCCGCTCCCCCTGGACCACCCCCGTCGTGACCGGCGTCCTGGCAGGCGGCGTGAGCCTCGTGGCAACCCCGTTCTTCCTGGACCCACCCCTCTGGTCCCACCCAGCCCTGGCCATCGCGGTCGCCCTGCTGACCTACGCCGTGACCGGCAACTCCCCTCCCCCCACCCCGCCCGAGCCCACCACCAAAGGCCCGAACCCAGGTGACGAGACCAGGGACGTCGGCTCGGGAGGGTTCCCGAGCCCACGCCCCTAGCGTGGCCGACGTGGAGCGAGCGACGTGGTGATGCACTTCCTGGAACCCCGAACCCCGAGCCTGCTGCGCCGGGAACCCCTGGTCGCCGGCGCCCCGGCGCCACGCGGCACCCTCTTCGCCCTGGGCGAGGACGGCGGCTACGCCGCGCCCCCCTCCCCCGGCGCCCTCCTCCTCCTGGGCCGCAACAGCCCCGACGTGCACGTGACCGTGGGCTCGGGCGACTGGCACGTCAGCCGCGAGCACGCGGCCCTGCGCCGCGACGGCACCGGCTGGCTGGTGCGCAACAGCGGCAGGCTCCCGATCGGCCTGCCCGGCCGCCCACCCCTGCTGAGCGGTCACGAGACCGCGCTCGCCCCCGGCTACACCCCGCTGCACATCAGGGGTTCCCGCCTGCACCTGGTGGAGCTGCTGGTCAGCACCGGCGGTCCAGCAGCCGGGGTGGTCCGCCCGGACACCGGAACCCGAGACCTGGTGTGGCCGCTGACCGACCGGGAGCGCCTGGTGCTCGTGGCGCTGTTCCAGCTCGCGCTGCTGGGCGCCCCTGACGCCCGCCCGCTGTCCTGGAACGAGACCCGCGACGCGCTCGCCGCCGTGCCGGGCCAGCCCGCCTGGACCGACCGCAAGGCCGAGCACGTGGTGGACGTGGTGCGACGGCGGCTGGCCGCCTCGGGTGTGCCGGGGGTGACCGCCGACTCGGCGCCACCGGACGCGATCAAGAACAACCTGCTGCGGGTGCTGCTGGAGACCGCGACCCTGGTCCCACCTGACCTGCGGCTGCTGGACACCGGGATCGGGGGCGGGTGAACCGTGGGCAGTGGCAGTGGCAGTGGCATCGGCAGTAACAGCAGCGGCGCGGCGGGCCGGGTGGCGGCGCTGGTCGTCGGGGTGGCGATCATCGTCGTGCTGGCGGTGGTCGTCGTCGGGCAGAACGGCGGTGACAGCTCAGCGCGCAGCGGTGACGACGGGGCGGGCTGCACGGCCGACGTCGTGCGGGTCAAAGGGCTGATCGGCTCCGAGAAGCAGTCCTACTTCGACGACCCTGACGTGCGAACCCGTTTGCGCTGCCTCGGTTTCGAGGTGGCGGTGAGCCCGGCCGGGTCGCGCGAGGACATGCTGGTGCAGCTGGAGCAGGACCCGGAGCACGCGTTCGCGTTCCCGTCCAGCACCGCGACCGCCGAGAAGATCAAATCCGAGACCGGGGCCAAGACCGGGATCGCGCTGTTCTCCTCCCCGATGGTCGTCGTGACGCACCGACCGCTGGTGGAGGTGCTCACCCGCGCTGGGATCGTGCGGCAGGACGGCGGCAGCGGTGGCAGCGGCGGCGGCGACGACAGCGACAGCGACGGCAGCGGCGGCGGCGGCGGTGAACAGCTGGTGGACGTCGAGGCGCTGCTCGGCGCGGCCCGCGACGGCCTCAAGTGGAACCAGCTCCCCGGAAACCCCAGCGGTCCCAACAAGGTCGTGTCGCTGAGCACGACCGACCCCAAGGACTCCAACTCCGCGATCATGATGCTGTCGATCGCCTCGCACGCGGCGAACGGCGGCGCGGTGGTCACCAGCGACGCGGAGATCGCGCGGGTCATGCCGGACCTGTGCTCGATGGTGCTCCAGCAGGGCCAGCAGTCGCCGACCAGCGAGGTGCTGTTCAACGACTACCTGCGCGACCCGCAGGGCGGGCGGATCCAACTGGGGCTGGTGTACGAGGCGCAGTTCCGCTCGACCAAGCCCGCGCCCGCGCTGCCCGAGGACGCCGTGGCGCTGTTCCCGAACCCGACGGTGTACTCGCGGCACACGTTCATCCCGCTGGAGGGCGAGGACGACGCGAGGCGGCTCGGGGAGGCGCTGGGCGGTGACGACCGGTTGATCGAGCTGGCCGCGGCGCACGGGTTCCGGCCGGAGCGGGCGTCGGCGCAGCCGAGCGGGGCTCCCGAGGCGCCGAGGTTCGTGGTGGAGGCGCCGTCGGCGGGGGTGTTGGAGCGGATGCTCGACGGGTTGGCGGAGATCCAGCGGAGCGGCAGGGGGTGCGGGCGGTGAGCGGGGTTCGGCGGGGGTTTGATCTCACGCGGCGGGGGTTTGATTCCACGCGACAGGGTTTCAGGCGGCAGGGTTTCAGGCGGCAGGTCGCGGTCGGGCTGGTGCTCGTCGCGCTGGCGGGCTGCACGGCCGAGCAGGCCGCACCCGAGGGCGAGCCCTCGCTGCGCGGTGTCCCGACGACGTTGCGGGTGCTGGCGGGCAGCGAGCTGGCCGACATGGCGCCGGTGCTGGAGGAGGCCGAGCGGGCCACCGGGGTGAAGGTCGAGTTCACCTTCACCGGCACGCTCGACGGGGCGCAGAAGGTCGCCGAGGGCAAGGCGGACGGGGCGCACGACGCGGTGTGGTTCTCGTCCACCAAGTACCTGCGGAGCCTGCCCGAGGCGCGCGGCAGGCTCGGGGCCGAGGTGCAGGTGATGTCGTCGCCGGTGGTGCTCGGGCTCCGGCAGTCGGCCGCGCGCGAGCTGGGGTGGGCGGACGGGAACGTCACGTGGGGTGGGATCGCCGAGGCCGCGGGGGCCGGGCGGTTCACGTTCGCGATGACCGACCCGGCCGCGTCGAACACCGGGTTCTCGGCGCTGGTCGCGGTGGCGACGGCGCTGGACGGGAGCGGACGGGCGCTGGACACCGGGGCGATCGAGCGGGTCGCCGGGCCGGTGTCGGGGCTGTTCACCGGGCACCGGATCACGGCCGGGTCGTCGGACTGGCTGGCGGACGCGTTCATGAAGCGGGCCAAGGGGGAGGACGCGGGCGGGCCGGTCGACGGGCTGATCACGTACGAGGCGTCGTTGTCGTCGTTGAACTCGGGCGGGGAGCTGCCCGAACCGCTGGTGCCGCTGTACCCGAGCGACGGGGTGGTGAGCGCGGACTACCCGCTGGCGGTGCTGTCGGGGGCGGACGAGCGGGCGCGCGACGCGCACCGACGGCTCGCGGACCACCTGGTGCGGGCGGAGGTGCAGCGGGAGATCGTGGCGAAGACCGGGCGGCGGCCCGCCGTGGCCGGGCTGGACCTGCCCGCGGGGGCGCGGTCGGGGCTGGTGGAGATCCCGTTCCCGGACAGCCGGGCGGTGGTGGGGGCGTTGCTGGACGCGTACTACGACGAGCTGCGGCGGCCGTCGCGGACGGTGTACGTGCTGGACGTGTCCGGGTCCATGGAAGGGGACCGGATGGCGCAGCTGAAGCGGGCGCTGAGCCGGTTGACCGGGTCCGACGAGTCGTTGACGGGGCAGTACTGCCGGTTCCGGAGCCGGGAGGAGGTGGTGCTGCTGCCGTTCAACCAGGCGCCGCTCGCGCCTCAGGAGTTCAGCGTGGACGTGGGGGCGCCGCGGGAGACGTTGGAGCGGATCCGAGGGGCGGTCGAGGGGCTGGTCGCTGGGGGTGACACGGCGGTGTACGACAGCCTGGAGCGGGCGTACGGGGTGGTGGGGAGCTCGCCGGAGCGGTTCACGAGCGTGGTGCTGATGACCGACGGGGAGAACCGGGTGGGGCGGACGTTCGCGGAGTACCGGGAGTTCGCTCGGGGGAAGGCGGTTCCGGTGTTCCCGATCGTGTTCGGTGAGGCTTCTCGGGCGAAGATGGGGGAGATCGCGGAGATCACGGGTGGGGCGGTGTGGGACGCGAACTCGGAGTCGTTGGAGCGGGCGTTCTGCCAGATCCGGGGGTATCAGTGAGGTGATCTTGGGGGCGGGGGGAGGCGGGGTGGGGTGAGGTGAGGTGGGGTGGCCACGCGGCCGGGGGTTTCCGTTTCCTCCGGCCGCGTGGCTTTTTGTGGGGTTAGGGCTTGGGGGTTCTGGTGCGGTCCAGGGCGGTCAGGGCCGCGCCTGTGATGAGGAGGGTGGCGGCTAGGCCCAGGAGTGTCGCTGCGGGGGAGCCTGTGCCTGCCAGGGGGTGAGTGGGGGGTGCGGTTGCTTGTTCGGCAGTGACGGGGGCGGCGGTCGCGGGCGTGGTGGGGGTGGGTGGGTCCGGGGTGCCCATGGGGTTCGCCGGGGGCTTGCCGGTTGTCGTGGGGGGTGAGGTGGTGGGTGGGGTCGGGTCGCTGATGGAGGTCGGCGGCTGGGTGGTGGTGGTTGTGGGGTCTGTGGTTGTGGGGTCTGTGGTTGTGGGGTCGGTGGTGGGCGGGTCGGTGACGATCGGGTCGATGGTCACCGGGTCGATCAGGCCCGGAGCTGTGATGAGGCCGCCCTTGAACGAGGTTCTCGGGGGGATCAGGTGCTTGGTCGTGGTGGTGGCTGTGGTTGTGGGGGCGGGGACCGGGGCGGCGGTTGTGGTGATGGTGGTGGGGGTGAGGGCTTGACCTGTGGTGGTTGGAGGCCCGGTGGTGGTGGTTGGTGACGTGGTGGTGGTGGTGGTCGTGGGCGACGGTGGCGGCTCGGTTGTGGCGGGTGGTGCGGCGGACGGGGTGGTTGGGGTGGTCGGGGTGGGCGCGGTGGTCGAGGTGCTCAGGGGCGTGCTGGTTGTGGTGGAGGTCGGTTCGGCAGGCGGTTGACCCGTTGTCGGGGGCTGCGGGGCAGGCACGTCCGTGGTGCTGGTGACGGGCAGATCCGTGGTGGGAGCGTCCGTCGTGGTGGGAGCGTCCGTGGTGACAGGCAGGTCCGTCGTGGTCGACGGCAGGTCCGTCGTGGTCGACGGCGCATCGGTGGTGGTCGCGCAGGTGGTGACCACCTCCTGGAAGGGCGCGTGGTGGACCTCGCCGCCGCTCCCGGAGTCCGGGCCGCCCATCGTCAGGGTTCGGGCGATCAGGTCGCCCTCGACGTTGCCGGGGCTCAGGTCGAGGACGTGCGCGTTCGGGGCGTACAGGGTTCCCCAGAGGGTGCCGGTCTCCGGGGGGAGGGTGAGGGTGCCGGTGGTGGTGAAGTTCCACAGGACGTGCCTGGACGCGGAGTTGCCCTGCCAGGTGACGTTCGGCAGGTGGAGCGCGCGGTCGCCGGTGAAGGGCACGTTCACGATCAGCCAGGCGCCGCTTCCGTCGCCGGGTTGGTTGTAGCTGGCGAGGGGGTTGAGGGTGGCCAGCTTGTCGAGCTGGTCGGGGGTGAGGGTGAGGACGTTCTGGCCTGGGCGCAGGCCGAGGGTCGCGGTGGGGTCCTCGCCGTTCCACGGGTTCTGGCCGTTCTGGTCGCGCAGGACGGCGGTGGACGGGCAGGCGGCCATGCCCGCGTTGAGCTTGCGGTAGGTGGTGAAGAGGGCGGGGAGGTCGAAGCCCGAGGGGCGGGTGAGCGAGGCCGCGGGTTGGGGGGTGTGGACCTGGAGGACGGGGGCGGGGCGGCCTGCGGGGACGATGTCGGTGGTGCTGACGTTCTCGACGGCGGTGGCGTTGGAGAGGTCGCCGAACTTCGCGTAGGACGCGTTGAGCAGGTCGAAGCGGGCGGTGGGGGTGCTGGCGGCGTAGTCGAGGCGGCCACCGACGACGAGGCTGGTCGGTTGGGCGTCACCGGGGAGGACGTAGGCGCCGGGGTGGTTGGAGCCTGCGCGGAAGTCGCGGAAGCTGAGGTTCCCGCCGATCGCGACCGGGCCCTCGACCTCGTTCTCGCGGAGGCTGGCGTCCTGCTCGACGAGGACGATGAAGCCGTGGGCCGGGTCGCGGTAGACGTCGGAGGGGTCGACCGTGCGCACCGGGTTGACGACCGCGCTCGGCTCGGCGAGCGCCGGGCGGACCTGCGTCGCGGCGACGCCCGAGGCGAGCGCGAGCACGAGACCGGCTGCGGCGACCGCGGCTGGGCGACTTCGCGTCCGTCCGACGGTTCTGTTCACGGCATCCCCTGATCGAGTGACGGTGTTACCCGCCCTGTATCGGCTGAGGGGAGGGTGGGGAGAGTTATCTGGGGGAAGTTTTGGGGTGGGGGTGGGGGTGGGGGTTGGGGTGGGGTGGGGTGGGGTGGGAGGTGGGGTGGAGTTGGAGCGGGCTCGGGTTGAGGCAGGCTCGGGTTGAGGTTGCGCTGGTCACCGGCTGGGTGGTTTTTCTGTCACCCGATTGGTGAAAATGGCGCGTTTCAGTGGGCGAGCAACCAGAAAGCAACCGTTCTGGGGGAGTCAGCGCTACTCGGGGTTCCCATGCTGATTCGGCACGTACTCACGGACCACAGCCCACGACCCCCAGGGGGTAGCCATGAACAGCGTCACGGTTCCCGATCCGGACGGCACAGCGCTGAACTGCCCCCACGGCTGCGGGATGACCACCGTGCTTGCCGATCTTGGGGATGGGAAGCTCAGCAGGGTGCACGGGGGGACCTACCGGGCGCAGTGCCCTGGGCGGACGGCACCGGTGATCACAGCGAAGTGGGTCGACTTCGCCAGACCGGTTGCTGCGTGAGGGTGCGTGGGGTGAAAGGGCTGGGGCTGGGGCTTCAGGTCAAAGACTGAAGATCAAAGGCTGAAGGTCAAGAGCTGAAGGGCACGCCTCGCCGGCGGGGCAGACCTCCAAAAAAGAGGGGACACGGGCTCTGCCGGCCGGTGGCGCTTCCGCTGGTGGTCCGGTTTACCACTGCGGTGGGCGGGGTCCCTCTTCTCCGTTTGGCCTCCTTTCAGGCAAGCACAGGCGTCAAGACGCCGTTGGGCACCCCGGTCTTCCGCGCAGTGCGGCGGCATCTTGACACCTGCGCTCGGGCTTCGCCAGGCCAAACGGAGAAGAGGGACGCGGGTGGCTGAGCTGCGGGCTCGCTGCGCTCGCCCCGCAGCCCGCGAAGCGGTCAGCCCGCGAAGCGGTCAGCCCGCGAAGCGGTCAGCCCGCGAAGCGGTCAGCCCGCGAAGCGGTCAGCCCGCGAAGCGGTCAGCCCGCGAAGCGGTCAGCCCGCGAAGTGGTCCAGCCCGCGAGGCAGTTGCGCTCGCCCCGCAGCCCGCGAGGCAGTTGCGCTCACCTCGCAGCCCGCGAGTGCGGTCCGCGACAGTCGCGCCTGCGCTCTCCTCCCAACCTCGCCCGTGTTCCGCCCGCCTCTCCGGTCGCTCGCCTCCCCCGCCTCTCCAGGCGGTTACCGCCTCCCCCGCGCCTCCAGTCGGCCGCTCGCCTCTCGTCTTCCGCCTCTCCGGCGGTTACTCGTACTCCTGGCCGCACACCAGGACCTCCGTCAGGTCCAGCCAGGACAGGACCGTCATCCCCGCCACTTCCTCGGGTTCCGGGTACAGCGGCACCACCGGGCCGGTCACCGGGACTCGGGTTCCCGGCTCCTGGGCCCAGCCGCCCAGGGCGCCTGCGATTGCGCACTCCAGGTAGCTCGCCACGCGGTGGTTGTACCAGCGTGGGGCCGTCGCGCGTTTGCAGTCCTGGGGTCTTGGGGCGTCCACGCCCAGCTCCGGGTAGTAGAGCTCCGGGCCCTCCGCCAGGTCGTGCAGGTCGGCCACCTGGGACTGGATCACGCGTTCCCACACCTCGAACTCGCCCGTCCCCTCCCCCACCGAGAGGTCCGCGGTGCGCCAGGACGGGTCGAAGTCGGGGGCCGGGGCGGTTGTGGCGTTGACCAGGAGGGACAGGGCCACCTCCGCCGGCAGGTCCGGGCGGGTGCGTTCTGCGGTTGCCAGGTGCCAGAGCGTTCGCAGGTACTCCTCCAGCGAGCGCTCCACGCCCTGGACCGCGCGGCCCACCGACTCGTAGAACTCCTCGTTCGTCAGCACCGCTCCCCCTGCCACCAGCATCCGGGTCCCCTTCTCGATCTCCTGGGGCAAGTGCACCACCGGGGTCTGACAAAAACGTGGGGTGCTGGGACGGGAACGGGGCGGCTCACCCGAAGGTGTGGCCGCCCCGTCGCCGGTGGAGCTGGGTGGAATCAGTCGTTCGCCCGCTTTCGGACCATCAGGATGCCCACGCCGGTGAGGAGAACGCCCAGGAGGAGGACTCCCTGGATGTCGAAACCGGTCCACGCCAGGGGCGGGAGTTCGGGTTCTGCGGCCTGGACGTCGGTGGTGACGGAGGCGGTGTCGTCCGGCTGGGGCTGGGGCTGGGGCTGGGTCGGGGTGGTGGGGGTGGTCGGGGTGGTGGGCTCTTCGCCTGGCTCCTCGCCGCCGGAGACGACGGTGGCGGTGTTGGTCACCTGGCCGGTGGCGGGGAGGACTGCGCTGACGATCAAGGTCGGCTCCTCGCCCGGCGCCACGGTTCCGACGTCCCAGCGGCCCGAGGACGCGTTGAACACGCCCTTGCTCGCGCTGGTCGCGGTGAACGTGTAGCCGCTGGGCAGCTGCTCGGTCACGACCACGTCGGTCGCGGTGGACGGGCCGCCGTTGGTGACCTTGATGGTCCAGGTGACGGTCTCGCCCGCGGTGGCCTGGGTCTTGTCGACCACCTTGGTGATCTTGACGTCGGTGACCCGCGTGAGCGCAGCGGAGGCGGTGACCGCGTTGTCCTCCACCACCGGGTCGGACGTCGCCGAGCTGACCGTGAGGGTCGTCGACGCCGTGTCGCCGGCCGGGGCCAGCCTGATCAGCAGGCGCAGGGACCGCTTCGCGCCCGCCGCCAGGGTGCCGAGTCGGCAGGTGACCACGCCGTCGGCGGCGGTGCAGCCCTCGCCGGAGACGAAGACCGCGCCCTCCGGCAGGCGCTGCACGAGGACCACGTCGAGCGCGTCGGACGGGCCCGCGTTGGACACCTCGACGTTCCAGACCGACTCGGCGCCCGCGACCAGCTGGCCCTCGGGGGCCACCGTCACGGACAGGGCGGCCGAGGTGCGGATCGCGACCGTGGACGTCGCCAGGTTGTCCGCCGGGTCGATCTCCGGGGTGCTGGAGGTGACCGACGCGGTGTTCGAGACCTGGGCCGTCGTGCTCGCCCTGACCCTGGTCTCCACGACCACGGACGCCACGTCGCTGGCGGACAGGTTCGGCAGGGCGCAGTCGAGTCGGGAACCGGTGAGCGTGCAGCCCGCCGGGGTGGACAGCAGTTCGACGCCGTCCGGGATCAGGTCGGTCAGGACGATGCCGCGCGCGGTGGACGGGCCGTCGTTGGTGACGACGATGATCCAGTCCAGCTCGTCGCCCGCGACGACCTCGGTGGCGCTGGGCGTGCTGACCACGCTCAGGTCCGCGTCGGCCGCCGACGAGCCGACGATCGAGGCGGTGTTGTTCGCCTGGTTGGGGTCCTCCACGGCCGAGGAGATCGACACGGTGTTGCTGACCGTCTCCGGCGCGAAGTCCGGGGACACCAGGACCACGGCCTGCACGGTCACCGCGTCGCCGGGGGCGAGGGTGCCGAAGTCGCAGGTCAGGACCTGGCCGGTGATCGCGCAGTCGCCTCGGTCGGTGGTGAAGCGGACCGGGGTGAGGCCCTCCTCGAACGAGTTGGTGAGCTGCGCCAGCGGGGCCGCCGACGGGCCGTCGTTGGTGATCGTGAAGGTGAGGAACGCCTCCTGGCCGGGGATGACCGGCTGCGGGGCCAGCACCTGGGTGACGCCCAGGTCCGCGCCCACGCCCACGTAGGTGGTCGTGGTGACGGTGTTGCTGTCCGGGTCGGGGTCGCTCGCGGACGAGTCGACCACGGTGGTGTTGACCAGCGGGCCGCTGAAGTCCGGGTCGATCAGCGCGGTGATGGCCAGCGAGACGCTCTGCGTCGCGGGCAGGACGCCCAGGTCGCAGCGGACGATCCCGCTGTCGAACGCGCAGCCCGCGCTCGCGGACACGAAGGTGACGCCCGCGGGCAGGGTGTCGACCACGAGCAGGTCGGCGACCTGGGACGGGCCCTCGTTGGTGACCGTGTAGGACCAGGTCACCTGCTCGCCCGCCGTGCCGGTCACCGGGGCGCTGCCCCGGATCTGGACGTCGGCGCTGGCGCCCGCCGCGCTGAGGAACGTGGCGGCGTTGTTGGCGGTGTCCGGGTCCTCGGCCGAGGTCCCCGCGGTGGCGGTGAACTCCAGGGCGCCCGCGTAGTCGGCGGCCAGCACCGCGTCGATCACCACCTCGACCTCGGCGCCTGCGGCGAGGTCGCCGAGGGCGCAGGCGACGGTGGTGTCGCAGCCCGCCCCGGTGACCCGCACGTTCGTGAACGCGGCGGGCAGCGGCAGGGCCAGGGTGGCGGCGAACGCGGTGGCCGGGCCGGTGTTGCGCACGACCGCGCGGACCTGCACCGGGCCGCCCGCGACGAGGACGTCCGGGGTGACCGCGACGGAGGCGCTGACGTCGGCCGCGCGCAGCACGGTCCTGGTGACGGTGGTGGTGTTGTCGGCGGTGTCCGGGTCGGCGGTGTCGGATGTGGTCGTCGCGGTGAAGTCGGCCGCGTCGGCGGTGAACGCCGGGGTGATCCGGACGGTCGCCCGCAGCTCCACGCTCTGCCCGGCGGGCAGCGAGGTGACCGAGCAGCGCAGCGAGGTGTCGCACTCGACGCCCGGCGGCGCGATGACGGTCACGACCTCCATGCCGACGGGCACCGGCAGGCTGAACACCACGCCCGCCGCGTCGGACGGGCCGTCGTTGGCGAACGACGCGGAGATCTCCACGTCGGCGCCCGCGACGAGCACGTCCGGGGTGATCGTGACCTGCGAGGACAGGTTCGCCTCGCGGGTCACGGTCGACCCGCCGGACGCGCTGTTGTCGGACAGGTCGAGGTCCTCGGCGGACGAGGACACCGAGCCGGTCAGCTGGAGCTGGTCGGCGGTCGCGGTGGACGGGACGGCGACCGCGAAGCGGAGCGCGAACCGGCCGACGCGCAGCCTGGGGGCGGTGCAGGTGACGTTGTCGGCGGTGGTGTCGCAGGTGAAGTCGGCGGGCACGTCGACCGGCGTGACCTGCGCGCCCTGCGGGACGGCCATCGAGAACACCACGTCGCCCGCGTAGGACGGGCCGTCGTTGGTGATGGTGGCGGTGGCCTCCGTGGTCTCACCGGCCGAGAGCTGCGGCACGGCGAACTCCAGGCCGAGGTTGGAGCGGGCGCCGACCGGGCTGGTGAACGAGCCGGTGTTGTCGCCCTGGTCGGCGTCGCCGGTGGCGGAGGTGACCGTGGCCCTGATGTCGAGCGCGCCCTCCTGCAGGTCGGCGGGCATGGTCGCGGTGTAGGACAGCGCCACCGAGTCGCCCGCGGCCAGCTCGGCGATGGTGCAGCGGGCCCCGGTGCAGGTCACGCCCGGCGGCACGTCGACCACCACGTCGGTGGACCCCGCGGGCAGGAGCAGCTCGACCACGACGTCGCGCGCGGTGGACGGGCCGGAGTTGGTGGCCACGACCGCGAAGTTCGCGGGCAGGCCGGGCACGATCGAGTCGTCGGTGGCGATGACGCTGACCGAGACGTCCGCGCCGGGCACCACCTGGGTGGTGGTGCTGGTGGAGCGGCCGTCGTCGGCGCTGCCGCCTGCGGGCTCGGCGACGGGCGAGTCGAGCGCGGCGGAGACGGTCACCGACGGGTCGGTGCTGCTCTCGTCGAGCACGCCCGTGATGGACACGGTCACCGGCGCGCCGGAGGTCACGGACCCCAGGTCGCAGGTGATCTCGCCGGAGACGAGGGTGCAGGTGCCCTGCGACGGGGTCGCCACGATCTGCCCCAGGCCCGCCGGGACGGTGAGCTTGAGGGTGGCGGGCGCGTCGGACGGGCCGGTGTTGGTGGCGGTGTAGGTCCAGGTCGCCGGGACGCCGGGGGTGACCGCGGCCGGGGCGGACGCGGACAGCGAGAGGTCGGCGGAGCCGGAGACGCCTGCGGTGGAGGTGGCGGTGTTGTCCGCCGGGTTGGGGTCGTCCGCCGAGCCCTGCAGGGTGACGCCGAGGCTGGCGGTGTCACCGCTGTAGGACGGGGCGACGCTGACCGGGAGCCGGACGGTGGTGGTGCTGCCCGCGGGCAGGGAGCCGAGGTCGCAGACCACGCGCCCGCCCACGACCGAGCAGGAGCCCCGGTCGGTGCTGGGGCTGCCGTTGAGCGTGATGCCCGCGGGCAGCGGGTCGAAGGTCAGCGTGCCATTGGCCGCCGACGGGCCCGCGCTGGTGACCGTGGCCGTGTACAGCGCGTTCGTGCCGGGCACGAGCGGCTGCGGGTCGGCGTCGAAGGTCACCGACAGGTCGGCGGAGCTGCCGACGCCGATGGTGGTCACGACGGAGTTGTCGCGGCTGTCCGGGTCGCCGGACGCGCTGGTGACGGTGCTGCGCACGGTCAGCGGCGCGCCGGTGTAGGCCGGGTCGACGGTGCCGGAGATCGTGACCGTGACCGACTCGCCGGGCGCCAGGTCCGGCAGGGCGCAGTCGGTCGGCGACGGGCAGTCGGGCCGGTCGGTGGAGGCGCCGAGCACCTGCGGGGGCACCACGCCCTCGAGCTTGACTCCGGTCGCCACCGAGGGGCCGGCGTTGGTGATGGTGACGGTGTAGCTCAGCGGCCGGCCCGCGACCGCGTCGCCGGGGGCGCTCGCGGTGACCGAGAGGTTCGACGAGGTCGTCGCCGAGGAGGTCACCGTCGAGCTGTTGTCGCCGGTGTCCGGGTCGGGGGTGTCGCTGGTGACGGTGGCGGTGGTGCTGACGCTGTCGCCCGCGTCGAGCGCGAGGGTGCCGCGCACGGTCACGGTGACGACGCCCGCGCCCGCCGGGATGTCCCCGAGCTCGCAGCGCAGGTCCCGGCCGGTGATGACGCAGGTCCCCTGCGGGGTGGTGGCGGTGGCGTCGGTGATGGAGGCGGGCAGCGCGTCGGTGAGGACGACGTTGCGCGCGTCGGACGGGCCCCGGCTGGTGACGTCCACGACGATCTCGATCGGGGCGCCCGCGACGGGCACGCCCGAGGTGACCGAGGCGGCCACCGACAGGTCGCCGCTGGGCGTCACCTGGCTGGTGGCGGTGGCGGTGCTGTTGGAGTTGTCGGGGTCGTTGGTGGGCGAGGTGATGCCCGCCGCGGTGTCGAGCGTGGTCGCGGTCGAGTCGGCGGCCAGGGTGCCGGTCACCGTGACGGTGGCGGTCTGGCCGTCGGCGAGGGCGCCGACGGGGCAGGTCACCTGCTGGCCGGTGATGGCGCAGGGCCCGCCGGGGCCGGTGGCGGTGATGCCGCCGACGCCGTCCGGCAGGGTGAGGTCCGCCTCGGCGCCGGTCGCGTCGGACGGGCCGAGGTTGCGCACCTGGAGCGTCCACGTGGCCTGCTGGCCGGGGGTGAGCGCGGTCGGCGCGGTGAGCTGGGACTGGAGGTCGGCGGAGCTGACCGAGGCGACCGAGCTGCCGCCCGAGTTGTTCGCGGTGTCCTGGTCGGGGGTCTGCGCGGTGACCGAGGCCGCCACGTCGACCGGGGTGGTGTTGGACGGCGAGACCAGGCCGGTGATGGTCACCGGCACCGACTGGCCCGCGGGAACCGCGCCGATCGGGCAGGTCGCGGTGCCGCCGGAGATGGTGCAGGCGCCGCCGGGCCAGGTCGCGGTCACGTCGAGCAGCGACGCGGGGATGTCGGCGGTGACCACGACGCCCTGCGCGTCCGAGGGGCCGGACGAGGTGGCGGTCACGGTCCAGGTGGCCTGCTCGCCCGCCGTGGTGCCTGCGGGCGGCGTCACGGTGACGCCGAGGTCGCTGGTGGGCGAGCTGGCGCTGTCGGAGGTGGTGGTGTTGTCGCCCTGCGCCGGGTCGGCGGTGGACGAGAACGCGGTGGCGGTGGTGCGCACCGACGGGGTGGTGTAGCCAGGGGTGACCAGCGCGGTGATGGTCGCCGTCGCGGTCTGGCCCGGTGCGACGTCGCCGAGCGGGCAGCTCACCGAGTCGCCGGAGACCGTGCAGCCCGCGCTCGCCTGCGGGACGACCCCGGCCGGGAAGGTCTGGGTGACCACGACGCCGCGCGAGGTGGACGGGCCGGAGTTGGTGGCGCTGACCGTCCACGTGGCGGTCTGGCCGGGCACGACGTTCGCCTGGCCCGGCGTGACGGTCACGGCCAGGTCGGCGCTGGTGTTCGCGTCGGTCGTGGTGGACGTGGTGTTGTCGCCGGGGTTCGGGTCGGACGCGCCGTTGGCGACGGCGGTGATGGTGCTGGTGACCGCGCTGCCGGTGAAGTCGGCCGCCAGCACGCCGGTGGTGGTGACGACGACGCTGCCGCCCGCCGGGATCGCGCCGACCGGGCAGCTGATCGAGCCGCCGGTGACGGTGCAGGTGCCCGCGGTGGTCTGGCCGCCGTCGAGCGTGACGCCGGAGGGCGCCGGGTTGCTCAGCACGACGTCGGGCGCGCTGGACGGGCCGGTGTTGCGGATCGTGGTCTGCCAGGTCAGCCTGCCGCCCGCGACCGGCGCGCCGGAGATCAGCACGGTGCTGAGCGAGACGTCGGCGACCGCGCCGGAGGTGCTGCCCGCCGTGGCGGTGTCGTTGCCGGGCGACGGGTCGGGCTGGGACGAGGAGGCGCGCACGGTGTTGGCGACGTTCGTGCCCGCCGGGGTGGTGCTGTCGACGGTGAAGGTGAGGTCGGCGGACACCGACTCGCCGACCGCGAGCTGCGGCCAGGCGCAGTCGACGACGCCGGACACGACCTGGCAGGTCCCGCCCGAGGTGGGCGTCGCCGAGGAGAAGACCAGGCCGCTCGGGATCGGGTCGGACAGCAGGACCTGCCTGGCCAGCGCCGGGCCGTTGTTGGTCGCGCCGACCCGGTAGGTCACCGGGCTGCCCGCGACCACGGCGCCGGACACCACGGAGGCGGTGGCGGACAGGTCGGAGCTGGCGGTGACGTTCTGGGTGGTGGACGCGGTGTTGTCGGCGGTGTCGCCGTCCGGCACCGAGGAGGCGCCGGTCACCGTGTTGGTGAGCGAGCCGGACAGGTCCTGGGCGAGCAGGACGGTGATC
The DNA here is from genome assembly GCF_000023245.1 of Actinosynnema mirum DSM 43827. Taxonomy (GTDB): domain Bacteria; phylum Actinomycetota; class Actinomycetes; order Mycobacteriales; family Pseudonocardiaceae; genus Actinosynnema; species Actinosynnema mirum. The sequence goes on along the minus strand of NC_013093.1, from coordinate 2,757,692 downwards.
TGCACGGTCGCGCTGGCGCCGGGGGCGAGGTCGCCGAGGGCGCAGTCCACCGAGGTGGCCCCGCTGGCGCAGGAGCCCGCCGTGGTGGTGACGCCGGTGACGGTGGCCCCGTTCGGCAGCTGGTCGGACACGCTCGCGCCGAGCGCGGTCGACGGGCCCGCGTTGGAGACCTGCACCAGGTAGGTCTGCTGCACGCCCGCCTCGGCGTTGCTGGAGGAGGCGGACACGGTGGTGGTCAGGTCGGCCTGCGAGCTGGTCGTGGAGGACAGCTCCAGGCGGCGGTTGTCCGGCGACGGGTCGGCCTCGGCGCTGCCCGCCTGCGCGACGAGCACGAGCGCGGTGCCCGCGGGCGTGGTCGGCGGGACCTGGGCGGTCAGCACGACCGTGACGGCCTCGCCGGGCTCCAGGGCGCCGAGCGCGCAGTCGACGGTGCGGCCGTCCGCGCTGGTGGCGCAGGTGCCGCGCTGGGCCTGCACGCCGCCGGGCAGCAGGGTGAGGCCGTCCGGCAGGGTCTCGGTGAGGGTCGCCCCCGCGGAGCGGGACGGGCCGGTGTTGGTGACGGTGACCGAGTAGGTCTGGGCGGTGCCCGCGCGGACCGGGTCGGCCGACTGGTTGCCGGTCACGACCAGGTCGGCGACCTGGGTGACCGGGGTGCTGAGCGAGGTGCTGCTCCCGGCCGGGGTCGGGTCGGGGGTGGCGGAGGTGAGGGTGGCGTTGGTGCTCGCGACGCCGGTGGCGTCCGGGGCGACCTGCACGACCACGGTGACCGTGGCGGTGGACCCGGCGGCCAGCTGGTCGATCGAGCAGTCGACGCCGCCGTCGGCGGTGGAGCAGGAGCCCAGCGAGGTGCTGGCGGAGATCACCGTCAGCGGGGCCGGGAACTGGCTGCCCAGCTGCACGCCGCGCGCGTCGGACGGGCCCGCGTTGGTGATCGTGGTGGTGTAGGTGGCGCGGGAGCCCGCGACCAGCGGCGAGGTGTCGACCTGCTGGGTCAGCGACAGGTCGGCCTGCGCGGTGACCTGCGTGGTGCGCGTGGTCGTGTTGTTGGCCGGGGTCGGGTCGTTGGTGGAGGAGCTGGCGGTGACGGTGACCTGCCGGTCGCCCGGCGGGCTGGACGGCACGATCCGGCCGGTGGCCGTCGCCGTCGCCGAGGCGCCCGGCGCGAGCGTGCCCACCGGGCAGGTGATGCGGGTGCCCTGCACGGTGCAGGGGAGGCCGTTGACCGTGGCCGCCAGGTCGGCGACGCCCGTGGGCAGGTCGGCGACGAGGACGGTGTCGCGGGCGTCGGACGGGCCCGCGTTGGTGATGCTGATCGAGCGGGAGAACGACTGGCCCGCGATGAGCGGGGTGGTGAAGTCGCCGCCGGTCAGGCGCACGTCGGCCTGGGTGGTGACGGTGGTGGTGATCGAGGCGGTGTTGTTGGAGGTGGTCGGGTCCGGGGTGGTGGCGGTGGCCGTGGCGCTCGCCGTGCCGGTGCCGGGGTCCTGGTTGGCCGGGATGGCGACCTGCAGGGTCACGTCGGCGCTCGCGCCGCCCGCGAGGGTGCCGATGGCGCAGCGCAGCACGCCGCCCGCGTCGGCGGCGCAGGTCCCCTGCGTGCTGGTGGCCGAGGTGACGGCGAACCCGGCGGGCAGGCTCGGGGTGAGCACGATGCCGTCCGCGGTGGACGGGCCGTTGTTCCTGGCGGTGAACCGGTAGGTGAGGTTCTGGCCGGTGATGGCGCTGGCGGGCTGGGCGTCACCGGTGACCTGGACGTCGGCCTGCGCGGTGACCGAGGCGTTGTAGCCCGCGGTGTTGTCGGCCGCGTTCGGGTCGGTGCTGCTGGAGGCGACCGTGACCGAGTTCGCGAAGCCACCCGCCGGGACGGCGCCCGGTGTGCTCGCGGTGATCTGGACGGTGGCCGTGCCGCCCGCCGGGAGCTCGCCGAGGTCGCAGGAGACGTCCTGGCCCGCGATGGCGCAGGAGCCCGAGGACGCGGTGGCGGCGGTCGGGGTGAGACCGGCGGGCAGCGAGTCGGTCAGGGTCGCGCCACCGGCGGCCGAGGGGCCGCGGTTGGTGATGGTGGCGGTGTAGGTGACCGGCTGGCCCGCGACGATCGGCTGCGGGGCGGCGGCCAGGACGACGCCGAGGTCGGCGACCCGCTGCACCGTGGTGGTGGCGGTGTCGGTGTCGTCGTCGGTGGTCTCCTCGTTGGTGGTGGTCGCGGCGTTCGCCGTGACGCTCAGCGGCCCCGCGGGCTCGGAGCCGTCGATGGCGAGCCTGAGCGTGACCACGTCCTCGCCACCGGCGGGCAGCGCGCCGAAGTCGCAGGTGATGGAGCCTGCGTTGATCGTGCAGCTGCCGGACTGCGGGGAGGCGCTGACGAACGTCGCGCCGGGCACGGCCGGAATCGTCACGGTGACGTTCTGCGCGTCGGAGGGGCCGGAGTTCAGCACCGAGACGGTGTAGCCGGTGGTGGTGCCCGCGACCGGGTTCGGGTCGTCGGCGGACACGGTGAGGCTGAGGTTGGCCAGCGGCGCGACCGGCACGGACGCGGTGGCGCTGTTGTCGGCCGGGTTGGCCTCGGCGGTGGTGGAGCTGCCGGTGGCCGTCATGGTCAGCGAGTTGCCGGTGTAGCTGGACGCGAGCGCGAGGACCACGTCCGAGCTGACCTGGGCGCCGGGCGCGAGCGTGCCGCGCGGGCAGGTCACCAGGTTGCCGTTGGCGGTGCAGGTGCGGGAGGACACGAACCGGGTGCCGTCGGGCAGCTGCGTGCTCAGCGTCGTGCCGTTGGCCGTGGACGGGCCCGCGTTGGTGGCGGTGATCGTCGCGATGGCCCGGCCGCCGGGCAGCGCGGACGGCGGCGCCAGGGACAGGCCCACCCTCAGGTCGGCCAGGCTGGTGATCGTGCTCGACGCGGTCGCGGTGTTGTTGACCTGCGAGTCGTCGGCGGTGGCCGCGCTGACCCGCGCCGAGTTGACCGCGACGGCCGCCTGGATCGCCGGGTCGAGGTTCGCGACCAGGCCGATGGTCAGGCTCGCGCCGTTGGCGAGGGTGGGCGTGGTGCAGGTGACGACCTGGCCCGCCGCCGAGCAGGTGGTGCCCGCCGGGGTGGTGGCCGAGTTGAAGGTCGCGCCGGACGGCAGGGTGTCGGTGACGACGACGGTGCTCGCGTCGTTCGGGCCCGCGTTGCCGACGTTCAGGGTGTAGTTGGCCGTGCCGCCGGAGTTCTGGGTGGGCGTGGCGACGGTCTTGGTGATGCCGAGGTCGGCCAGCGCCTGCACGGGCGTGATGGCCGGGGTGCCCGCGAAGGTGAAGGAGCGGCTGAGGACGCGGGCGGTGTAGTCGAGCAGCGGGGTGTTGATGATCGTGGTGCCCGCGGCGGTGCGGTTGACCGTGGCGCGGAAGCGGACGACGGAGCTGGTGCCGGGGGCGACGGAACCGCCCGAGGTGGCGTTCGCCCCGGTGCCCACCCGTACGCGCACCGTTCGGTCCGATGACGTGTAGTCGCCCACGTCGTCGCCGGTCGCGTCGGTGACCGGGCCGGTGCGTCCGCTCGGGTCGGTGACGATGGTGGTGCTGCCGGGGACGTAGGTCAGGCCCGAGGGGACGACGTCGCGCACGACGGCCGAGTCGGCGTAGTCCGCGCCGGAGTTGGTGAAGTTCAGCCGGTACTCGATGACGTCGCCGGGCTGGGCCGGGTTGTTGCCGTTGAGGTTGGTCGCGGTCTTGCTGATGGAGTTGAACTGCGGGGTGTAGAGGTCGATCTGGCTGGTGACGATGCCGGGGTAGTAGGCGTCGCCGCCGGTGGTCAGGTTGATCGTGGTCGACGTCGCGCCGTTGGGGATGATGTTCGTGGTGGCGACGCTGCCGATGTCGACGCCGAAGTTGTTGAGGTAGCCGGGGGCCCGCCCGGTCTGGTCGGCGCCCGCCTCGGTGATGCGGGAGTCGAAGAAGTTGTTGGCCGGGCGGGTGGCGTCGCTGAGCGTGGTGCCCGCGAGCCGCATCGCGTCGCCGGTGGTGCCGAGGTCGCCCTCCCACGCCACGAAGCCCACCGAGGCGTTGACCGTGCCGCTGGGCGGGGTGAGGAAGCCGGTGAGCGGGATGTCGAGGGTGTTGTTGAGGGCGGCCGAGTTGACGTCGGCGAAGCCCTCGAACACGCGCAGGTTCCGCATCGGCAGGGCCGGGTTGCGGTAGGCGACCACCAGGGACCAGCCCGCGTAGCGGTCGAGGGCGTTGAAGGCCGCGCCGATGTCGGCGACCGAGTAGACGCCGTTGCCGCCCGCCGCGACCTGGGCGGTGACGTCGAGGGAGGCCTGGTAGGGGCCGTTGTCGCCGCTGGCGACCAGGGCGGCGGGCTGGGTGAGCGCGCCGGTCACCGTGGTGTAGGCGGGGGCGCCGGGGGGCTTGAACTTGACCGTCTCCAGCGCCTTGGTGGGCGCGGTGCCGCTGCCGGGCACGGTCCGGCCGCCCCAGACCAGCTTGGCGTAGAGGACGGTGGAGCCGGAGGGCATCGCGAGGGTCGCGGTGGAGGAGTTCGACGTGGACGGGTCGGAGTCCACGTCGACGAAGTTCATCGTGTAGCCGTTGTTGTTCAGCGCCGCGCCGGTGCCGCTGCCGCTGCGCGCCGCGACGCACCCGGAGGTCGCGGCGGGGCAGTCCATGGAGGAGGCGCCGATGAGCGCGATGCCACCGGTGTCGTCCGTGCCGTAGGAGGTGGTGAACGGCGAGCGGATGAGCGCTTCGGCGGGATCGGCGGTCACGAACGGCACCAGCGCCGCGATGAGGGTGGCCACCAACAGGACTAGACCCGGACGCCGTGCCTTTGTCGGTGTCGGGGCTGCTGGCTGGTGCGACATTCATGTCCTCCATTGACGCCCGTGTTGTCGAGAGGCTAAATGCGCTGATCTTTCGCGGCTTGGGATGGCCACCATGGAGGGATTCGCAATTAGTGGGGTTTTGTTCTCCTGGACGGGTGAGGGAATTGGGGATTTGTCGCTCGGGAGGGGGAGGTAGGAGTGGGGATGCGGTGGGCGGAGGGTGACGATCTCGCTCGAAGGGGCCACACCTGCCGCCCGACACCCGTGCGGGTGAGTCGCACGGGCGGGTGGTGGAAGGGGGGCGGGGGTCACCGCGTCGGGGGTTGGTGGGGCCGGGTGGGTGGCGGGGATGCGCCGGGCGGGTGGCGGGGTGGTGGCGCGGGATGCGGGCGGCGGCGGCCGGGTCGGGCGGGCGGCGGTGCGAGTGAGCTGGGCGCGGCGCGGCACCAGGCGGGCAGGGGCGCAGGACCGGGCTGATCACGGCACGGCACCAAGCGGGCGGGGACGCAGGACCGGCCGGGTGCGGGGCGTGTGTTCTTGGTGGGGGCGGGTGGGCAGGACGACTCGGGGCGGGGACGATGTGGGGGTGGTGTGCGAAACCTGCCGTGAAGCCCTGTCGGCCCGGATGGACGGGGAAGTCGAGCACGTGGCCCCCGCCGAGGTGGACGCGCACCTGGCGGGGTGCGCGGAGTGCGCGCGGTGGCAGGCGCGGGCGCAGGCGTTGACCAGGGCGTTGCGGGTGCGGCCCGCCGAGGCGTCCCCCGACCTGGTCGGGGCGGTGCTCGCCGACGCGCCGCCGCGCCGGGTGGCGGTGTGGCAGCGGACCGGGTTGGCCGGGGTCGCGCTCGTGCAGCTGTGGCTCGGGCTCGCGCAGCTGCTCGGCGGCGGGGCGGACGGGCACGCGGGCTCGGGGCACCTGTTCACGGAGAGCGCGGCGTGGAACCTGGCGCTCGGCGTCGGGCTGCTCGTGGCGGCGCTGCGGGAGGCCAGGGTGGGGGCGCTGCTGCCCGCGCTGGGCGGGTTCGTGGCGGTGCTGGCGGCGTTCTCGGCCTACGACCTGGCCACCGGCGTGGCGACCCTCGAACGGGTCGCGACCCACCTGCCCGCGGTGGCCGGACTGGTCCTGCTGCACCTGGTCGACCGCGCCCACCGCGACCAGGCCCCGCCCGGCGGGCGCGCGGGGGCGGACGACGACGAGCGCGGCCGGTCGGACGACGAGCCCGGCGAGCGCGGCGACGGGCCGAGCGGCGGACGCGGTCCCCGACCGCTGCGCCCCACGGCCCGGCACGTCGCCTGAGCGGCCCGCGCCCCGTGAGGCGCGGGCCGCTGGGAGCGGCGCCGGGTCAGAGCGGCCGGTACGCGCGGGTGGCGCCTCCCCCGTGGTCGCGGCCCGGTAAGGCCACCAGGGCTGTGGCGTGGTCGTCGGGCAGCACGCCCGCGCCGAGCAGGCTGGACGGCGCCGCGCCGCGTGCCGAGCCGGTCACGTCGGTCGGCAGCGGGTGGGTGATCTGGGCCTGCGCGGGCGCGACGGGCAGGGTGGCGAGCAGGCCCGCCGCGAGGGCGGTGGCGGTGGCCTTGAGCAGCGCTCTGGTGGGGCTTGACAGCACGTGTCCTCCAAGGTGGTCCGGGCCGGGGAAGCGCCCGGCGTCACCGAGGAAGTTAGGGACCTCAGGGCGGGCGAGGTCCGCAAAACCGCGCGTGGGAGCAGCGCGCCACCCGTCGGCGCGGCCCCTCTACCCGGCCGCCGGACCACCACCACGGCGGGTGACGGCCGAAGTCGCGCCCGGCTCCGGGGTGTGACCCGTTCGGGATCGGGTGGCCGCAGCCGGATCTTCACCGGCCCTGGCCCCCGACATCCCGCGCCCGTCCCACCCGAGCGGCGTTCCCGCAGGTGAGAGCACCGGGAACGTCCCAGCGTCCCAGCCTGCCGCCGGTCGGCTCCGCCTCCCCCGCCACCGTGCGAAGGTGACCCGGTCAGCGCAGGCGAAGATCGGGAGGAGCACCCCATGAGCCCCAGCGGAGGACCCGCCCCGGCCGACCGGACCTGGCAGGGCTCGGCGCAGCTCCACGACGGGCGCTGAGCACGGGCGCCCCCGGACCTACTGCAGCGCCGCCTGGCACGCCCGCCAGTCGCCGAAGTCGCCGCGCGCCGCGTACAGCCGGTGCGCGGCCTGGATGTTCCACTCCGGGTCGAACGCCACCAGCGGGGAGCCGCCCAGCTCGCGCAGCCGCCCGTCCGAGATCTGGAAGACGCCCCAGTTCCGGCTGCCGTTGGTGTTCGGCAGCACCCACAGCGGGTCGAGGAACGAGGTGCAGCGGGCGATCGCCACGGCCGCGTCGGGCTCCCGCGCGAACACCTCGCGCACCCGCCGCTCCACCCGCTCCGGCGTCCACGTGGACATGTCCACCCGCCCCGCGTAGAGCGCCTCCCTGGTCCCCGCGTCGACCACTCCCCTGGGCTCCAGCCCGGCGAGCACCTGGAACGCGGTGAGCCGCCGCAGCGTCTCCGGCCCGAACGAGCCGTCCACGGACATCCGCGCCCGCGCCCGCACCAGCAGCTGCTGCAGCTCGCGCACGCAGCTGTCGTGCTGCCCCATGACGACCGCGTCGCACGCCGGGGAGAACAGCAGCCGGTCGTCCACCTCCGGGGTCCCGCCGCGCGGCCACAGCGCCACCGACGCCACCACCAGCGCCACGGCGGCCAGCGCGAGGAGCCCGAGCAGCCGCCGGGGCGCCCGGCACCCCCGCGCGCGGGGCGCCCGCCCGGTGAGGCTGATGACCTCCGGGTAGCCCGGCGCCACCACCGCCTCACCGGTCCCGCGCGGAACCCCGGTCGAGCGCGCGCCTCCCGTTTCCGGCGCTTTTCCCGCCGAACCCGGAGTTTCAGCCCCACCGATTCCCGATTCGACGCCCGAGCGCTCCGCGCGCGTTTCCGGAACAGCCCGTTCCGGAATCCCCGCGAACCCCTCGGACGATTTCCCTTCGGAATCGCGAACCGCGGCAGCGCCCTCCCCGCCGTCCACGCCCTCGCCCCGGCTGCCCCTGGACAGGTCGGCCAGCGCCCACAGCCGGTGCAGCTCCCGCTGCTCCTCACCGGTGGCGCCGCACGCCTTGGCGAAGCTGTGCACGATCCGGTAGTCGGGGGGCACGCTGGCCCCGGAGCAGTACCGGTGCAGACTGGACCCGCTGACCCCGGCCTGCTTGCCCAGCCGGTCGAACCCGCGCCCGCTCCGCTCCTTGAGCATTCTCAGGTAGGCGGCGAACCGGGCGTCCGGCTGCACGGGTGTCACGTGAGCCTCCTCGCCCCAGGGCTGATGACGGGGAGAAGCTAGCACCGCGCAAAGGGGCCTGAAACGGGATAACTCCCGCCTACCCCCAGGCGCCGACGACGTCGCGCGCCACCACCGGCAGGGAGAACATGGGGTAGTCGAAGCGGATCGCGTTCTCGTGCTCGGCGCGCGAGGTCGCGGCGACGCAGTCGGTGACCGTGTGCACCCGGTAGCCGCTCTCGTAGGCGGTGCGCATGGTCGACTCGACGCAGCAGTTCGTCAGGAACCCGCCGAGCACGACGTCGGTGATCCCCTTGCTGCGGAGCATGAAGTCCAGGTTGGTGCTGGCGAACGCGTCCAGCCCGCGCTTGCCCTCCACGACGATGTCGCCCGCGCGCGGCGCGAGGTCGTCGACGATCGCCGCGCCCCAGCTCCCCCGCACGAACGCCTTCCCGTCCACGACGCCCTTGAGGATGCCGTACGGGGTGGCGGTGATCTCGTGGTAGCCCTCGGCGAACGCGATGGGCGTGTGCATGACCACCGCGCCCGCCGCGCGGGCCGCGTCGACCAGCTCGACGGTCTTCGGCAGCATCCCGGTGTCGGCCATGACGGGCGCGACGGCGTCGTGCAGCGCGCCCCCCTGGCTGGTGAAGTCGTTCTGGTACTCGATCAGCACCACGGCGGTCCTCGCCGGGTCGAGCGCGAGCTGGGAGGACATCGGCGGCACCCCTCACGTCGGCGGTCGCCCCGGAAGCCGGGGCCGTCGCATTCAACGGCCGGGCGGCGGTCCGGGGCAATGCGGCACGCGGGTGGTCCCGCCGAAGGCACCCGCCAGAACCCGGACAGGACCCGGACAGGACCCCGACAGGACGCGGACAGGACGCGGACAGGCCCCGTCCACCCCGTTGCGGGGCGAGCGGGGCCTGTCCCCGGTGCGGCGCTCAGGCCGCCCCGGTCACTCGTCGTCCTTGCCCGACCCGGCCGTCGCCTTGAGCGAGCCCGGCGACGCCTTCGCGTCGGGGTCCTTGCGGGTCTTGAGCAGGCTGGCCACGGTCACGACCACCAGGATGCCGATGATCACGCCGAGGCTGATCGGGGTCGGGATCTCCGGGACGCTCGGGTCGATGTCCACGTGCGCCCAGTGCAGGATCAGCTTCACACCGATGAAGCACAGGATGACCGCGAGGCCGGCGGACAGGTAGACCAGGCGGTCCAGCAGGCCCTTGACCAGGAAGAACAGCGCCCGCAGGCCGAGCAGCGCGAACGCGTTCGCGGCGAAGACGATGAACGCCTCGTCGGTCACGCCGAACACCGCCGGGATGGAGTCGAGCGCGAACAGCAGGTCGATGCTGCCGATCGCGAGCAGCACCACCAGCAGCGGCGTGGCCAGGCGCTTGCCGTCGACCTTGGTGGTGAGCTTGCCGCCCACGTACTCGTTGGTCATCGGCAGCATCCGGCGGACGGTCTTGACCGCGATGTTGTTCTCGACGTCGGGGTCCTCGTCGCGGTGCCGGAACAGCTGGACGCCCGTGTAGATGAGCAGCAGGCCGAACAGCAGGAACATGAACGAGAACAGCGACAGCAGCGTCGCGCCGAGCGCGATGAAGATGCCGCGCATGATCAGGGCGACCACGATGCCGAAGGTGAGCACCTTGTGCTGGTGCTCCTCGGGGACCGCGAAGGTCGACATGATGATCACGAAGACGAAGAGGTTGTCGACCGACAGGCTCTTCTCCACGATGTAGCCCGCGAAGTACTGCGCCCCCGCGTCGCCGCCGTAGGCCCAGGCGAACCACGCGCCGAAGGCGATCGCGACCGCGATGTAGAACACCGACCAGGCCGTCGCCTCGGGGAACCGGACGCGGTGCGGTCGCGCGGCTGCCAGGATGAGGTCCACCGCGAGCAGGGCCACCACCAGCCCGATGGTGACCGCCCAAGTGAGCGCGCTGATCTCCAGCACCCAATGCCTCCGCTCAGTCCGAAGAAGAGAAACGCCGTTGAAACGGACATTATGCAGATATCACCCGGACGGTGCACCGAACTGGCTCATCCGGGAGGGCTGGACGGCGGATCGGCTCCCTGCGGGTTGACCTGACGTGACCGCGAGAAACCATGACATCGTTGACAAAGCGGCGCAGATCACGTCCCAGGCACGCGGAGAAGTCCCCCGCCCAGGTGACAGGCGGGGGACTGACGTCACCTCGTGTTCAGCCGTTCTTCACCCGGCGAGGGCACTCCCCCGCCGGGCGCCGGGGCTCACTGGAAGATCACGTCGTTGCAGAAGTAGTACGACTGGTCGGAGTGGCTGGCCTGCCAGATCACGTAGACGATGTGCCGCCCGGTGCGCGAACCGGCGTTGACCGCCACCTGGTACGTCCCCGCGGGCGCGTACCTGCCCGTCGAGGCGACCTGCTCCAGGTCGGACCACCTCGGTGAGGTCGTGAGCGGGTTGAAGCCCTGCTTGGTGACGTAGACGCGCAGGTAGTCGGCCCCGTGCTTGGCCTGGTCGGTCACCGTGAGGGTGAACTGCCTGGGCTTGGTCGCGGCCGTCCACGCGCCGGGCACGTCCATCGCGGCGTACCGGCCGTTCTCGGTGCGGCCCGCGCTGCACAGCTGGCCGTCCGGGATGGCGGCCTGGTGGTTGCCCGCGACGCCCTCGCGGTAGAGGCCGTTCCAGTTCCACATGGCGTTGGTGTCGCGCTGCCAGGCCTGCCAGCACATGGGGTCGCGCTGGGCCATGGTCGGGTTCTGGAAGTCGCTGCCCCAGCGCTGCCAGCAGCCGTAGTTGCGCGAGGGCGGGTCGGTGGTGGAGCCGTGCGCGCCGGCCACGCCGGAGAGCAGGCTCACCATGAGCACCAGGGCCCCGGTGAGCGCGATCAGGGTTTTCCGGGCCAGTCGCGTCCCGGCAGGGGCGGGTATGAGCGCCACGCTGTCCTCCTCGTCGAGGATGCGAACACTGACTGGGAGCGCTCCCAAATCCGACTGTAGCCAGGCGGGCACCGGGTGTGAACCCCTGTGCGGCGCGCACCGGACCGAGCGGGTACCGGAATCTCCCCGGTCCGCGCCGGGACGCGCCGCCGAACGCAGCAGCGGACGGGGTGACGACCACCCGTCCGGCCGCCCACCTCACAGGTGACCTCGGGCACAGGGACGCGATCCGGGCGTGTCGCGGGCGTGTCGCGCGCACGACAGCGGCCCGGATCGAGTGATCCGGGCCGCTGCTCCGAACGGGGTCAGGCCGTGGCCAGCTCGGCCCAGACGGTCTTGTGGTCGTTGTACTGGTCCACTCCCCACTGCTCGGACAGCCGGGCCACCACGACGAGGCCGAAGCCGGACTTGGTGGTGGAGGTGCCGGGCGGGGACAGCACGGGCAACCGGTGCGGGCTGGCGTCGTCGACCTCGATGCGCACCCGGTCGCCGTGCCGCTCCAGGCGCACGGGGCGCGGGGACCCGCCGTGCCGGTAGGCGTTGCTCACCAGTTCGTTGCCCACGAGCAGCACGTCGTCCAGGCGCTCGTCGCCGACGTCCGCGAGCGCGGTGGCCAGCCTGCGGCGCAGCGTGGCCAGCGGGAGGACCGAGCGCAGGGCGAGATCGACCTGGGCTTCCTCTGGGGGCGCTTCAGCAGCAGTCACGGTTTTCCGTCTCCTCTCTCGGACACCGGGGTGGTACCTCCGGACGCCGCAGCCGAAACCGCGCTCGGGTTGCCGTGACCGTGCTGTTGTGCTCGGGGCGCGCGAAACCACCCGTAGCGGGGAGGCGCTTCACCGCTGCGACCGCAGGAACGCCTCCAGCGCCCGCCGGTACGGCACGACCGTGGTCAGGTCGGCGTGCTCGTCGGGACCGTGCTGCCCGTCGCCGCCGACGCCGAAGATCACCGCGGCCACGCCGCGGTGGTGGAAGAACCGGGCGTCCGCCGCCCCGTGCTTGCGCAGCAACTCCCCCGCGTAGCCCTGGCCCAGCGCGGCCTCGCGCAGCGCGAGCACGCGCGGGTCGTCCGGTTCGACGCGGTGCGGCGGCTCGACGTGGTCGACGAGCACCTCGACGTCCGGGCACAGCATCGGCAACCGGGACACCACGTCCGCCTCCTGCGCCGGGAACCGCACGTCCAGCCAGGCCACCGCCTCGTCCGGGACCTGGTTGAGCGCGGTGCCGGGGGTGTCCACGCGGGCGACGTTCACCGTCGTGCACCACCGCTCGGCCGTGGGCACCGGGTGCTCGGCCAGCACCGCCCGCACCGCGTCGAGCACCCGCAGCAGCGCGTTGTCCCCCAGCCACGGGTAGGCGCCGTGCGCGGACCGCCCGCGCGCCACCAGCCGCACGCCCGCGATGCCCTTGGACTCGGTGACCACGCGCAGCCCGCTGTGCTCGCCGATGATCACGAACCCGGCCCGCACGCCCTCGTCGAGCTGGTGCCGGGTGCCGTCGCGGCCACCCACCTCCTCGTCGGTGACCAGCTGCAGCCCCAGCGGGTACGGCAGCTCGCGGGCGAGGTCGCGGAAGACCGAGGCGAGCACGAGCGCGGACAGCTTCATGTCCTGCGCGCCGCGCGCGTGCAGCCGGTCCCCGACCCGGCGGGGCCGGAACTGCCCGGGCGCGCCGGGGACCACGTCCAGGTGCGCGTTGAGCAGGACGGGGAAGTCGCGGGCGCCGGGCGGGCCGGTGGACAGCAGCGCGCTGGGCTTGCCGCCGGAGCTGAACCGCTCGACGGTGAAGCCCTGGCCGACGAAGTCCAGGACGAGCTCCAGGGCGCGGTGCAGCTCGTCGGGGCGGTCGGCGGTGGAGGGGATGGCGAGCAGGTCGAGCGCCGGGGGCAGCAGGTCGTCCAGCTCCACGTCCGGGCTACCTCCGCGCGGCGACGGAGGCCATCGCCTCGAACAGGGTCGGGAACACCGCGACCTTGGCCTCCAGGTCGGTCATCCGCAGCGCGCGCAGCACGACCCGCTGCTCGGTGGCCAGCGCCAGCGCCACCCCGGAGCGCTCGGAGGCCTTGATCGCGCCGATGACGGTGTCCACGCCCATGGAGCCGAAGAAGGTCACGCCGCGCAGGTCGAGCACGACGCCGGAGGACTTGCGGGCGATGGCCGCGCCGAACGCGCCCGCGATGAGGTCGTGGCCCGCCATGTCGACCTCGCCGTCGACCTTGACCACGACGACGCCGTCCACCGAATCGGTCTCGACGTCGACCGGCGGCGTCCGGTCCTCTGCGCCTGTGGTCATGGCTGCTCCCGGCGTGCGGCGGCGGTCTGGTTCTCGTCCTTACCCATTTCCGGCGCGCGCGAATCCCCCGCTTCGCCGGGCGCGCCGGTTCTGCCGGTGGGCGGCGCGGGGGTGGCCGGGCGGCGGCTGGAGGTCGTCGGCATCGCCACAGCCTCGGAGAACGTCCGCCGCCAGGTCAAGCGGGCGTGCCGGGGAAATGGCCGGTTTCACGGGAACGGGAGCCGCGCGGGACATCGGACGTGAACACGCGGGTAACAGCCCCGCAATTCCTCGCGCGCCTCCCCCGGTATTCGCGGTTGCCGGTTTTCCCGGTTCCGGAAAAGGGCGGGGGCCGGTCCCGCGCGGACCGACCCCCTGCGCTCGTCCCGGATCGGAGGCGCCCGGTCAGGAGTGCTTGATGCGCGCCGACCACTCGGCGGCCCACCTGCCGTCGCCGAAGTCGAGCTTGGCGACGCACTTGCCCTCGTCGCCGTCGCAGGTCAGCTCGTACACGTCGACGGGGGCCTCGCGCGCGTCCTCGTCCTTGTCCTCGTGGGCGATCCAGGCACCCCACTCGGCGGTCCAGCCCCCGTCGCCGAAGTCCAGGTTCGCGGTGCAGGTCCAGGTGTCGCCGTCGCAGGTCACCTTGGTGACGCCGACCGGGGAGCGCTGCTGCGCGAGGTCGTCCACGTGCATGACTCCCGCGCCCCAGGACGCGGTCCAGTTCCCGTCGCCGAAGTCCAGGTTCGCGACGCACTCGTAGGTCTGCCCGTCGCAGGTGAGCCCGCTCGCGTCGACCGGGTCGGCGGAGGCGGGGACGACGGCGGCGAGCAGGGACGCGGCGGCCAGCGAGGTGGCGGCGGCGATCCTCTTCGTGGTGATGTTCACGATCGGTCGGTTTCCCGACTATTCCGGACGGCGTGGAAATGTCGCCGCACCGTGGGATGACGCCACTGGATCCGGGGAACAGCGCACCGCCGCGCTCACCGGCGGTGAGCGCGGCGGTGCGGAACGGGTCACGCGTCGGTGTTGTCCGGTCCCGGCTTCACCGGGCCGACGCGCAGGAACGGGCCGTTGAGCGGCGGCGCGCACGCGTAGGTGTCGTCGGGGACGAAGGCCGCGGCGGTGTTGTCGGGCGGGTAGATCCGCAGCCCGCGCACCGGGACCTGCCGGCAGTCCGGGGTCTTCTGCGGCGCGCTGGACAGGAACAACCCGGCCGAGGCGGTCTCGCCGGGGTTCAGGGTGACCAGCGGGCCGTTGACGTCGCGGGTGGCGGGCTCGCCGACCTGCTCGCCGCTGTCGCCGGTCACGTAGGACACGCCGGGCGCGCCCTGCAGGGTGCAGGCCGCCTGGCCGGTGTTGGTGAAGCGCAGGGGCATGTGGGCGCCCTGCATGTCCGCGTTCCCCTGGCCGAACTCGATCTTCAGCTGGGCGGTCTGGCACTTGGCCGGTCCGCTCGCGGGCGGTGGGGTCGCGGCCTCGGAGGTGGTGGGCGCCGGGGGCGGCTGGGTGGCGGCGGGCGCCTCGCTGGACGTGCCGCCGGAGGGGACGACCTCGATGTCCGGCACCTTGCCGCCCTCCTGGGCCGTGCCCCCCGAACCGCACCCCGCCGCGAAGGCCGCGACGAGGCAGGTCCCGGTCACCACGATCGCGCGCAACGACATCGTGCTCCTCCTCTGATCGCCGTTCCCTGGGTTCCGCCGGGTGGCGAGGTCCCAAACACGGCGATGCGCGACGTGGCGAGACCGTTGCGCACCGGTGACCGCGGTCACAGTTTTCCCGCGCGCTGGAATCGATGACCCGGAGCGGCCGGGCGAGGTTATAACGTGAACCCGAGGAAACCACACAAAGCGCACAGCACTGCGCCGACGTCCACACAGAGGTTATAAGGACCGTGATGACCAACCCCGCTCCCGCGCCGGTGACCAAGAGCGACCTCGCCTACGCGCAGGTGCGCGGTCGGGTCCTGTCGGGCGCGCTCGCGCCGGGCGCGGTGGTGAACCAGGCGGCGCTCGCGGTCGAGCTGGGCATCAGCACCACCCCGCTGCGCGAGGCGCTGAAGCGGCTCAGCGCCGAGGGCCTGGTGGAGCTGGGCGCGCACCGGGACGCGCGGGTCGCCCCGCTGAGCGGCGAGGAGGCGCGCGACCTGCTGGAGGTGCGCCGGGCGCTCGACCCGCTCGCGGCGGGCCTGGCGGCCGAGCGGCGCACCAGGGCCGACGTCGCCGAGATCCGGCGCGCGCACGACGCGCTGCGCCCGCTCGGCAGGGGCGCGTCCACCGACGACCTGGCCACGCACCGCCGGTTCCACGCGGCGGTCTACCGGGCCTCGCAGAACGAGGTGCTCGTCGCGTCGCTGGACGCGCTGTGGGACAAGTCCGACCGGTACCGGGCGCTCGCGCTGCGGGAGGGCAGGGACGCCGAGGAGCTGGCGCGCCGGGCCGCCGAGCACGCGGCGCTGGTCGACCTGGTGGTGGAGGGCGACGCGGTCGGGGCGAGCGCGCTGATGCGCGGGCACGTGGACACCAGCCTGGGCGCGCGGGCGGCGCTGCGGCTGCTGGGCGGTGGCCGCTGATGGGGCGCACCGCGCTGGTGGCGCTGTTCGCGCACTCGACGCTGACCCAGGTGGTCACGTTCATGCTGCGCCCGACCATGGCCTACCGGGCGCTGGAGCTGGACGTGCCGCCCGCGTGGCTGGGCCTGCTGTCCGCCGGGTTCGCGGTGGTGCCGCTGGCGATCGCGCTGCCGCTGGGGCACTGGGCGGACCGGGTGGGCGAGCGGTGGTTGCTGGTGTCGGGCGCGGCGCTGCTGGTGGCGGCGGGTGGGGCGTTCCTGCTGCTGGGCGACAGCGCGCCGGGGCTGCTGGTGGCGACGGCGGTGCTGGGCACCGGGCACCTGTGCGCGGTGATCGGGCAGCAGTCGCTGGTGGCCAACAGCTCGACGTCGGGGCGGTTCGACTCGGCGTTCGGCTACTACACGTTCGCGGCCTCGCTCGGCCAGCTGCTCGGGCCGCCGCTGATCCCGCTGCTGGGCGGGGCGCGGGCGATCCCGGACACGGCGGCGGTGTTCACCGGGGCGACCGCGCTGGCCGGGGTGCTGCTGGTCAGCTCGCTGTTCCTGCGCCGCACCGGGGTGCGCGCGCCGGAGCGGGGCGAGGAGGGGGCGACCGGGCTGGGCGGGCTGCTGCGGCTCCCCGGACTGCTCCGGGCGCTGGTCACCAGCTGCGTGGTGCTGGCGGCGGTGGACATCTCGCTGGTGTACCTGCCCGCGCTGGGCACCGAGCGTGGGCTGGACGCGGGCGCGGTCGGGCTGCTGCTCGGGCTGCGGGCGGCGGCGTCGATGACCTCGCGGTTGTTCCTGGGCAGGCTGTCGGCGTGGTGGGGCCGCAAGCGGCTGCTGCTGGGCAGCGTGGCGCTGGCGGCGGCGGGGATGGGCGCGGTGGTCGCGCCGATGCCGCTGTGGGCGCTGGCGGTCGCGGTCGTGGTGGCCGGGCTGGGGCTGGGCGTGGGGCAGCCGGTGACGATGTCGTGGCTGGCCGAGTCGGCGCCGCCGGGGCTGCGCGGGCGGGCGATGTCGCTGCGGCTGACCGGCAACCGGGCCGGTCAGGTGGTGATCCCCGGCGCGGTGGGGCTGCTGGCGGGCGGGCTGGGCGCGGCCGGGGTGCTGGGGCTGACGGCGGTGTGCCTGGCGGTGGTCGGGGTGTCGGCGCGCAAGCTCCGCGTGGACTCGCCGGTGACGGCGGCCCCGAAGTCACCACGAAACACTTGAGACTCCGACAAGACCAAACTTATTCCACCTAACAGCGGGTAAGCCACCCTGCTTTTGTTCGCTCTTGGTTCGGTTGTTGAAAACTTTTGTTGTCTTCTGGTTACCGGCGTGCGTAGATCAGTGCTGGCTTGTGAGCGCTCTCACAGCCAGGACCGAGGAGAACCGCCATGTTCCGCTCCGTCACACGGCTACTCACCCTGCTCTTGGCCCTCATCACCGCTTCCGCCCTCCCCCTGCCCCTCGCCGCGGTCGCCTCGGCGGCGCCCGCGGTGCACGGGCTCAAGGGGGAGTACTTCGCCATGTCCGCGCCGGGCGCGCGGGACTTCGCCGTCCCCGGCGGGTCCGCGCTCGACCCGAACGTCGAGTTCGGCAACCTCGTCCCGACCTTCCAGGCGCTGACCGGCAGGGGCGAGCACACCACCGCCCGCTGGACCGGGCGGCTCACCGCGCCCGCCACCGCCGACTACACGTTCCACGCGATCGGCGACAACGGGTTCCGGCTGTTCCTGGACGGCGCGCCGGTCATCGACCACTGGGTCGGCGACTGGGACGTCGAGCAGCGCAGCGCCCCGGTCCGCCTCGAGGCGGGCGTGGCGCACGAGTTCCGCCTGGAGCTGTTCCAGGACACCGGTGGCGCGAACATGTTCCTGCGGTGGTCCGCTCCGGGGGTGGCGAAGTCCATCGTCCCGGAGAGCGCGTTCACGCCGCCCGCCGACTTCGAGGTCTACCCGCTGGCGCTGAGCACGCCCGCGGGCGGCAGGACCGTGCTGGCGGAGTTCGACGGGCGGATCACCGCGCTGGGCGACTTCCGCTCGCACGTCGCGGTCGAGGTCGACACCGTGCCGTTCCCGATCAGCTCGGTGAACCGCAAGGACGACGACAAGCTGGTCATCACGCTCGGCGAGGCCGTGCTGAAGGGGCAGAGGATCCGGCTGCGCTACGACGGCGCGGGCGGGTTGGCGGTCGGCGGGAAGCCGGTGCCGAAGCTGTACCGGAGCGGGATCAACAACTCGGTCGAGCGGTTGACGACGCCGTGGACGAACAAGGTCAACAAGAACCAGCCGCTGCCGGAGTACCCGCGTCCCCAGCAGGAGCGGCGGAAGTGGTCGAACCTGAACGGGCAGTGGGAGTTCGCGGGCGCGGCGGCCGGTGAGCAGCCGGTGTTCGGGAAGGCGCTGGCGGAGAAGATCACCGTGCCTTACCCGGTCGAGTCGCTGCTGTCCGGGATCGAGCGGCACGAGGACCACATGTTCTACCGGCGGACGTTCACCGTGCCGCAGGACTGGAACGTGGGCCGGGGGCAGCGGTTGAAGCTGAACTTCGGCGCGGTCGACTACCGGGCCACCGTCTGGGTGAACGGCGTCAAGGTGACCGAGCACGAGGGCGGTTACACGGCGTTCACGGCTGATGTGACGGACGCGCTCGGCGGGCGCAGGCAGCACGAGCTGGTCGTGGCGGTCACCGACACGACCGGGGCCGAGCAGCCGGTGGGCAAGCAGACGTCGAACCCGAGCGGGATCTTCTACACGGCGTCGTCCGGGATCTGGCAGACGGTGTGGTTGGAGCCGGTGCCGGACCGGGCGATCGACGACGTGGTGAGCACGCCGGACATCGCGACGGGGACGCTGTCGGTGACCGTTCGGTCGGCAACGTCACCCGGTGGTCGGGTGACTGTCACCGCGAAGGAGAAGGGCGGCCGGAAGGTCGGCAGCGTGACGGGGGCGGCGAACTCGGCGCTGACCGTGCCGGTGCCGAAGGCTCGGCTGTGGAGCCCGGAGGACCCGTACCTGTACGACCTGGAGGTCGTGCTGGAGGACGGGCGGAGCAAGGACGTGGTGTCGAGCTACTTCGGGATGCGCTCGATCGGCGTCGCGCAGGTGAACGGGTTCCCGAAGCTGGTGCTCAACGGGAAGCCGGTGTTCTCGCTGGCGCAGCTGGACCAGGGGTTCTGGCCGGACGGGTTGAACACGGCGCCCACGGACGCGGCGCTGGAGTTCGACCTGAAGGCGCAGAAGGACCTCGGGTACAACGCGGTGCGCAAGCACATCAAGGTGGAGCCCGCGCGGTGGTTCTACCACGCGGACCGGCTGGGGCTGCTGGTGTGGCAGGACTTCGTGTCCGGCACGTTCAACACCGAGGCGGGGCGCACGGCGTTCCAGGCGCAGGGCGCGGCCGTGGTCGAGCAGCACCGCTCATCACCCTCGGTGATCGGCTGGATCGTGTTCAACGAGGGTTGGGGTGAGTGGGACCGGGAGGAGACCGGTCGCATCACCGAGCGCGTCCAGGCCTCGGACCCGTCGCGGGTGGTGAACGCGCACAGCGGCGTGAACTGCTGCGCGTCGAAGGGCGACTCCGGCAAGGGCGACGTGATCGACCACCACGACTACAACAACGACTCGCCGCCGTGGCCGGACGCGACGCGGGTGGCGATGGACGGCGAGCACGGCGGTTTCACGCTGCGCACGCCGGGCCACCAGTGGCCGGGCGCGCCGACCGCGATCTACAGCGGGGTGGCGAGCAAGGCGGAGCTGACCGCGAAGTACGTGTCGAACACCGAGCAGCACTACCTCCAGGCGGCGGGCGCCGAGCTGTCGGGGTCGGTGTACACGCAGGTCACGGACCTGGAGACCGAGCTGAACGGGTTGTGGACGTACGACCGGCGGGAGATCAAGGTCGATCCGGGTCCGGTGCGCGAGATCAACCGGAAGGTGATCGAGGCCGGTGCCGCGGCAGGCACGTACCGCTACCCCGCCAAGGGCACGTGGTCTCTTGACGAGGGCCAGGGCGCGGTGGGCCGGGACACCTCGGGTGGCGGCAGCGACCTGTCCGTGACCGGGGCGACGTGGGCGGAGGGCCTGCGCGGGACGGCGCTGTCGTTCACCGGCTCGAACCAGTACGCGCAGACGAGGACCCCGGTGGTGGACACCAGGGCCGACTACACGATCTCCGCCTGGGTGACCCTGGACGGAGTGCCAACCAACTGGGTGACCGCGGTGAGCCAGGACGGCCGCAGGCGCGAGAACCCGTTCTACCTCCAGTACGGCCAGGGCGGCTTCGCCTTCAGCGGTCCGGGCGGCCACCGCGCGGTGTCGCAGCCGGTGACCCCGGAGGCGGGCAGGTGGTACCACCTGGTGGGCGTGCACGACGCGGCGAAGGCGGAGTTCCGGCTGTACGTGGACGGCGCTTTGGCGGGAACCACGCAGGCGGGCGAGCCGCACCTGAGCACGGGGCCGCTGTCGATCGGGAGGGCGAAGTACGCGGGCGGGAACGTGGACTTCTGGAAGGGGAAGGTGGACCAGGTCCAGGCGTTCGGCAAGGCCCTGACCGGGGCCGAGGTGGCGGAGCTGCACTCGGCGCGGTGATGGGGGCGGTCGGCGCCGGCTGACCGGCGACAGCTGACCGATGACAGCTGACCGATGACGCGGCGGGTCGGGGAACTCCCCCGGCCCGCTGCGGCGTGTTCGAGCGGTTCGACGCACCTGATGAGCGGCCCGTTCACCGAAGAGCGCCGAACAGCACGGTCGCCAGTCGGCACAGTCACCAGGCAGCTTGCCCACCGGGCGGCGCGATTGCCAGGCGGCACGATTAGGCGGCAGGCACGTAGAAGGAGACACCCCTAAGGGCACCTCCAATGGGAGCGCTCTCCGCCCCGACTAGCCCACGCCACCGGACTCTCACCCCAACAGCGGGCTGGCCAGGCCAGGTAGGCGGGTGGGCAGGCCGGTGGGCGGGCAGGCCGGCCAGGCGGGCAGGCGGGCAGGCGGGCGGGCGGGCAGGCGGGCAGGCGGGCAGGCGGGCAGGCGGGCGGGCAGGCGGACAGGCGGGCGGGCAGGCCAGGCCGGTGGGCGGGTAGGCAGAGCAAGCGGGCTGGCTGGGCAGGGCTGGCCAGCAGGCAGGCAGGCCAGGCGGGCGGGCAGGCCAGGCAGGCCAGGCGGGCGGGCAGGCCAGGCAGGCCAGGCGGGCGGGCAGGCCAGGCAGGCCAGGCAGGCAGGCCAGGCAGGCCAGGCAGGCCAGGCAGGCAGGCAGGCCAGGCAGGCCAGGCAGGCAGGCAGGCCAGGCAGGCCAGGCAGGCAGGCAGGCCAGGCAGGCCAGGCAGGCAGGCAGGCCAGGCAGGCCAGGCAGGCAGGCAGGCCAGGCAGGCGGGCAGGCGGGCGGGCAGGCCAGGCCGGTGGGCGGGCAGGCAGAGCAAGCGGGCTGGCTGGGCAGGGCTGGCCGGCAGGCTGCCGGGCCGGGGCGGCGGGCAGGGCGAGTCACCGGTTGGGTGGGCAGTGCTGCGGAGAGGGCGTTCTGATGAGAGCGCTCTCGCCCCGCCCCCATCGGCCCTAATGCGTCTTCGCCCGAGTTCCAGCCAGCGCCCGACCCAGCGCCCGAATCGGTGCCGGTGCCGGCATCCGAACTCAAGCCCGAGCCCGCACCCGAGCCACCCGCCCTACCCCCACTCGTCCGCCTCGGCCACCGCCGCGAGCGCCGCCTCCGCGCTCCCGTGCATCTGCAGCACGTGGTGCAGCCCCACCGAGCTCAGCACCCGCCGGATCTGCCTGGTCACCACCAGGTGCAGCGCCCCGGCTCGGTCCAGCAGGCGGTCGTGGGACTGGACCAGGGGTTCGATTCCCCAGGACGTGAAGAAGTCCACGCCCGTCAGGTCCACCACGACCACGTCCGCCCGCGCGGCCTCCAGGGCCTCGCGCAGGACTGGCGCCGTGGCCACGTCCACGCCGCCGCGCACGCGCAGCACCACCACCGACTCGTCCACCCGCACGGTGGACGTCGACAGAGTCCGGTCTCCCCACACGTACGGGCTGGTACCCCTGAAAGTGGTGTTTCACCCTTCGGTGGGCTTCCTGCCTTCCGGGACCCGCACGTCCAGGGGCAGCTCGATGCGCACCGTCGTCCCGCCCTCGGGGGACGGGGTCAGGAACACCGCACCGCCGTGCCGCTCCGCGATCGCCCTGACCAGCGCCAACCCCAGCGCCGACCCGGTGTGCTGATCCCCGCCCGACCTCGCGCCCTCGCGCGGCAGCGTCGTGAACAGCCTCCCGCCCGCCCCGCCTAGCGGTACCTCGTCCGTGACCTCCATGGACCACTCCCCGTGACCGCCGACCGTCGACGTCACCCGCACCGACGCCGACGGCGGCGAGGTCGCCACCGCCGCCGCGACCGCGTGGTACGTCATGCACGAGAGCAGCTCGCCGTCGCCGCGCGCCTGCGTCGGCAGCACCGGCGTGTCGACCTGCACCCGCACCGCCCTGGCCTCCGCCGCCGCCTCGACCGCGTGCGCGCCGTCCCGCACCAGCCGGTCCAGGTCGACGGACGCGATCTCCAGCTCCTTGCTGTGCGACTCGACCTTCGCGAGCAGCAGCAGCGTCTCCACCAGACCGGCCATCCGGTTCACGTTCCGCTCGACCGCCTCCGCCACCTGCCGCTCCCCGTCCCGCCGGTCGGCGACCAGCAGCGGGGTCAGCGAGGTCAGCGCGGTGAGCGGGGTGCGCAGCTCGTGCGAGATGGTCGAGATGAACTCGGTCTTCAGCGCCGACAGCCGGGACAGCTCGGCGTTGCGCGTCTCCAGCGCCCGCCGCAGCGACACCTGGTCCGTCACGTCCCGCAGCACCCACAGCTGCCCGAACAGCTCGTTCTCCCCCCGCACCTGGAGGAAGTCCACCTCCAGCACCCGATCGGGGCCCAGTGGCACGGAAGAGGCGTGGACCGGCTCGGTCGCGGTGACGCAGCGCATCGCCAACCGGTCCAGGTGCTCGTAGTCCTCCGGTGGCCTGCGGCGGCGCGGGCCCATCTCGCGGCCGGTCAGCCCGACCAGCTCGCGCGGCTCCCCCTCCAGGTCCAGCAGCTCCAGCACGGTGGTGTTGACGGTCAGCACCTTGCGGTCGTTGTCCTGCAGGATCACCCCGACGCGCAGCGCGTCGATCAGCATGTACAGCCGCGCGCTCGTCACCCGGCTGTGGTACTGCGCGTCGTGCAAATCGGTCATGTCGCGGGAGAACGTGACGAGCCCGCCGATGACCGGGTCGTCGATCCGGTCGAGCACGATCACGTCCACGAAGATCCAGCCGCCGTCGGCCCCGCGCACCCGCGCCTGCACGCGGGCGGTGCCGCCGGGGTCGGCGGCGTGCAGCCCGAGGATGGCGTCCAGCACGGTGTTCCGGTCGTCGGGGTGCACGCCCTCGGCGGCGGTGTCGGCGACGTGCTCGCCGTAGACCAGCGCCGTCCCGTCCATCCACTTCCTGGTGTTGCTCCAGCGCAAGTACCCGTTCGCGTCGAACAGCGCCACCATCGAGGGCATCTGGGACACGATGGCGTCGCGCAGCGCGACCTCCCGCGCGGGCGGTCCCACCCCGTCGAGGGCGGCGGCCACCGCGTCGGCGATGATCCGGAGCCGCTCGGTGACCGGCTCGGCCTGCACCACGACCGCCCCGCCGCGCTCCAGCGGCACCACGACGTCGCCGCGCCACGGCGGCCCGTCCTCCCGCACCATCGCCGACAGCACGCCGGGAAGGGCGAGCAGCACGCGGACCGCCTGCTCGGGAGCCCGTCCGGTGTAACCGGCGCGGACGACCGAGCGCACCACCGCGGCCACCTCGGCCGGGTCGACCGCCTGCGCCATGGGCTCTCCCGTCTCGCGATACGCGGCACAGCACACCGCGAATCGTGCGACGCCGTGGCGCGGCGTGCCCCTTGCGGACCAGTGTCCACTCGAAACGGTGAAAAAGGGCGTGGTCGGCTCGATCGCCGGACGGACGTGGCGGGCTCGCTCGTATCGTGGCAATCCGGACGGGTGCGCCCCTCCACTGTGGACCGACCGGGTGAGAGCGCCCACGCCAGAGGAGGCGACATGAGCACCGTGCTGGTCGTGGAGGACGAGCCGGACATCGCCCTGGCGCTGCGGCTGAACCTGGAGCGGGCCGGGCACGAGGTGCGGGTCGCCTCGGACGGCAAGCAGGGGCTGCGGGAGCTGCACGAGTCGCAGCCGTCGCTGGTGCTGCTCGACATCGGCCTCCCCGTGCTGGACGGCTGGATGGTGCTGGAGCGCATCCGGGACGTGAGCGACGTGCCGGTGCTGCTGCTGACCGCGCACGGCATGGAGGCCGACAAGGTCAGGGGCCTGCGCGGCGGCGCGGACGACTACCTGACCAAGCCGTTCTCGGCGAAGGAGCTGCTGGCCAGGATCGAGGCGATCCTGCGCAGGGCCGAGGGGGCGACGGCGGCGAGCAAGGCCGAGGTGTACGACGACGGCCTGGTGCGCATGGACCACCGGGCGCGGCGGGTGTACGTCAACGGCGAGGAGGTCGACGTCAACGCCACCGAGTACCGGCTGCTGTCGGTGTTCGTGCAGCACAAGGGGGCGGTGCTGTCGCCGGGGCAGCTGCTGGACAAGGTGTGGAACGACCCGACCGGGATCGGCGCGGAGCGGGTGAAGTTCGCGGTGATGCGGTTGCGGCGCAAGCTGAACTGGTCGGCGGACGAGTCCCCGATCCGCGCGGCGCGCGGCATGGGCTACCGCTACGACCCGCCGCGCAAGTAGTCGGGCTCGGCCTCGTAGCGGGCGATCGCGGGGGTGGGGTCCGGCGCGGGCGGCGCGGTGAGGTGGGCGCGCAGGTCGAGCGGGTCGCTGACCGGGAACGGGTCGGTCCGGCGCGAGCGGGACACCGCGAGGGGCGCCAGGACGACGAGCTGGGACAGGGCGCCTGCGGTCGCGAGGAGGGCGGCGCAGCCGAGGAGGACCATCGGGTGGTCGCGCTCGGCCCACACGAGCGCACCACCGCCGATCAGCGCCGTGGTGAACAGGACCAGGCAGAGAACCAGGACCGTGGGCGAGTACGGCCTGCTGCCCGGCTCGACCAGGGTCGTCGACCGCTCCCCCGCCAGCTCCCACCAGCGCCGCCGGTGCGCGGGGACGTCGACGTCGGACTCGGCGATCCAGCGCAGCGCCCGCCCCTCGGCGGTGAACCCGGCGCGCTCCAGGAACCCGATCCACTGCCCGATGCCCACGCCGGTGGTCTCCTCGGCGGCCCGCCGCGCGGTGAGCCCGTCGATCCCGAGCGCGGCGGCGACGGCGAGCAGGACGTCGGGGTTCTCGAACGCGCCGGAGACGAGCCTCCGGTTCAGCCACGCGTGGGCGCGGGCCCGGTCGCCCTCCCAGGAGAACCCGACCGCCGACCGCCCCCGGCCCGCCGCGACCTTGAGCGCGTCCGGCACCTCGGCCTCGACCTCGGGCGCGGGGCCGAGCAGGAACACCCCGTGCGGGGTCGGCACGAGCCTGCGCGGCCGGGCGTACCGGGCGTGCAACCGCTCCAGGACCTCGTCCGGCCCGTCCGGGACCCACACCGCAGCGCGCACCGCTTACCCCCATGATCAACGCAGGTGACGCGGCGATCCTAGGGGTTACCGGGGCGAACGACCCGGAACGGGTCGGGGCGGCGCAGGCGGGAGAGGACCAGGGTCGTCTCGGCGGCGCTGTGCGCCAGGGCGAGCAGCCCGATCACGATCGCCAGCCGCAGCAGCGGATCGGGTTCCGACGGGTGGATCAGCACGGCGGTGACCATGACGAGCACCGCGATGGCCAGCTTGGCCGCCTGACCGGGCAGGGCCTTCTCCCAGGACGGGCCGGCGGGGAGGACGGAGAGCTCGCCGAACCCCCGAGCCGCCACCCCACCCGCGTCAGCTCACGCTGAGCACGAGCTTGCCCCGCACGCGCCCCCGCTCGCCGTGGACGTGCGCCTCGGCGGCCTGCTCCAGCGGGAACACCCGCTCGACCTCCACCCGCACCTCCCCCGCGTCGATCAGCTCGCCGATCCCGGCCAGCGCGGGCGCGTCCGGCTCCACGAGGAACGAGCTGGTGCGCACCCCCAGCTCCGCCGCGCGCGCGACCGCCGCCTCCGAGACCCCGCCGGGCACGCCGACGAACAGCCCGCCGGGCCTGAGCACCGACAGGGACCGCAGGTCGGTCTCGTCGCGCCCGCCGATCAGGTCGACGACGACGTCCACGTCGCGCACGTGCTCCTCGAACCGCACCGACCGGTAGTCGACCAGCTCGTCCGCGCCGAGGCCGGTCAGCCACCCGTGGCGCTCGGCGCTCGCGGTGCCGATCACGTGGGCGCCGAGGTGCTTGGCGAACTGCACCGCGAAGTGCCCCACCCCACCTGCGGCGGCGTGCACGAGGACGCGCTGGCCCTTCTCCACCCCGGCGGTGTCGACCAGGACCTGCCACGCGGTCAGCGCGGCCAGCGGCACGGCGGCGGCCTCCTCGTGGGTGAGCGAGGCGGGCTTGCGGGCGAACTGGCGCGAGGGCGCGGTGACGTGCTCGGCGTAGGCGCGGGCGGCGCGCGGGAACCACGGCATCCCGTAGACCTCGTCGCCCGGCTGGAGCGTGGTCACGCCGAACCCGACCGCCTCCACCACGCCGGACACGTCCCAGCCGAGGACGTGCGGCGCGTCGCCGAGGTGGCCCGCCATCCCGCCGCCCGCGCGGCTCTTCCAGTCGACCGGGTTGACCCCCGCCGCGCGCACCCGCACGAGCACCTCGGTGGGCAGCGGCTCCGGCTTGGCGACCCGCTCGACGCTGAGCACGTCGGGCCCGCCGAAGGACCGCTGGACGACGGCGCGCATGGTCTCGGACATCTTCACTCCCCGTGACGTCGGTACTCGCCGGAAGATCACTCCCGGCCTGTCCCGACCGTATCCGCGAGGGGGTACTTACCCGCAAGGTTCACTGCTTCCCGAAGGGAAGTGAGCAGCTCAGCCCCCCGAAGGCAATCGGTCGAGGTTGTCCTCCACCCACAACCGCAGGCCCCGCAGCGGCACGGCGGCGTCCCACCCGAGGTCGGTGAGCGAGTACTCCACGTGCAGGGGCACGGCGGGCACGACCTCGCGGTGCACCAGCCCGTGGTCCTCCAGCCGCCGCAGGGTCTGGGTGAGCACCTTCGGGCTGACCCCCTCCAGCCGCCGCTGGAGCTCGCCGAACCGCAGCACCCCGTCCTCCAGCGCGCCGATGGCGAGCGCGGACCACTTGTTGGCCAGCAGGTCCAGCATCGACCGGCACGGGCACTGGGCCTTGTACACGTCGTGCACCGAGTGCGCGCCGCTCCCGCAGTCGACCGCCACGTCTCCCCCTGAGCAGGAAGCTTCCCATCGGGAAGCAATGACCGGAAAGGCCCACTGTACGCCTGGGGAAACCAGCCGAAAACGATCTTCGCACGCGCGCGGAAACCTACTCCCACCAGCCAGGGAGCCCAAATCCTCTCACCCGTTGGACAGAAATCCACACCTCGGTGGATCGACCTAAGGTGAGCGCCGCTCGCCCCCCTCAAGGTCAGGTGCCCGTTGTCAGAACCCCTACGCCCCACCGCGGTCCGCTCGCTGCCGCGCGCCGTCCTGTCGGTGCTGCGGCACGACCGCTGGGCGCGCGCCGGAGCGATCACCATCGCGGTCCTCGGGCTGCTCGCCCTGTCCGCCGACCTGCTCGGCGCGCTCACCGGCCAGGACCCGTACACCTACCGCACCGAGGCCCTCGACCCGGCGACCGGCGCGCCCGCCGGAGCCCTGGGCGGGGTGAGCGCGACGCACTGGTTCGGCGTCGAGCCGCTGACCGGCCGCGACCTGTTCGCGATCGTCGCGCACGGCGCGCGCACCTCGTTCCTGATCGGCCTGGCCGCCACGGCGGTGTCCGCGCTGGTCGGGGTGGTGCTCGGCGCGCTGGCGGGCTACCGGGGCGGCTGGGTCGACCAGCTCGTCACGCAGACCGCCGACGTGCTGCTGGGCTTCCCGTACCTGATCTTCATGATCGCGCTGGCCGCCGTGGCCCCGCCGGACGTGCCGCGCCCGCTGCTGCTCGTCGTCGTGATCGGGTTCTTCGGCTGGCCCTCGATCGCCCGCATCGTGCGCGCCCAGACCCTGGCGCTGCGCTCGCGCGGGTTCGTCTCGGCCGCCCGCTCGCTGGGCGCGGGCCCGTGGCACGTGTTCCGCACCGAGCTGCTGCCCAACCTGTGGGGTCCGATCATCGTGGTCTCGACGCTGTCCATCCCCGGCAAGATCGGCCTGGAGGCCGCGCTGTCGTTCCTGGGCGTCGGCATCCCGCCGCCCACGCCCAGCTGGGGCCGGGTGATCAGCAGCGCGGTCAACTGGGTCGGCACCGACCCGATGTTCCTGGTGTTCCCCGGCGCGGCGCTGCTGCTGTCCACCTGGGCGTTCACCGTGCTGGGCGACGGCCTGCGCGACGAGCTCGACCCCCGGACGGCGGTGCGGGCCTGATGCGCACGACGCTGTTCGTCGGCAAGCGGGTGCTGAGCGCCCTGCTGGTGCTGCTCGCGGTCGCCCTGTTCACGTTCGCGGTGTTCTACCTGGTGCCCGCCGACCCGGCCGAGGCCGCGTGCGGCAGGCCGTGCACCGAGCAGAACCTGGCGCTGGCGCGCGAGTTCATGGGCTTCGGCGACCCGTGGTGGTCGCAGTTCGGGGACTTCCTCGGCGGCATCCTGGCCGGTCGCACGTTCGGGGTGGGGGCCACCTCGATCGAGTGCTCCGCGCCGTGCTTCGGCTACTCGTTCCAGCAGAACACCGACGTGGTTCAGCTGATCTGGGAGCGCCTTCCGGTGACGTTCTCGCTGGCGGTCGGCGCGGCGGCGCTGTGGTTCGTGGCGGGCGTCGGCACGGGCGTGCTGGCGGCGCTCAAGCGGGGCACGGCGGTGGACCGGATCGCGCTCGGCGCGTCGGTGGCCGGGGTGTCCGCGCCGGTCTACCTGACCGGCCTGCTCGGGCTGCTGCTGTTCGGCTTCACGCTGGACGTGGTGCCGGTGGGCGGGTACGTGGCGTTCACCGAGGACCCGGTCGACTGGCTGTGGCGGATGGTGCTGCCGTGGGCGGTGCTGGCGTTCGCGCACGCCGCCTACTACACCCGGCTCACCCGCACCCAGATGCTCGACGCGCTCGGCGAGGACTACGTGCGCACCGCCCGCGCCAAGGGCCTGACCGAGCGCGAGGTCGTCGGCAAGCACGCGCTGCGCAACGCCCTGCTGCCCGTGGTGACCCTGTTCGGCGTCGACCTGGGCGCGCTGCTCGGCGGCGCGGTGATCACCGAGCGGGTGTTCGGGCTGCCCGGCGCGGGCTCGCTGCTGGTGGACGCGGTCAACCAGCGCGACCTGCCGCTGCTGCTGGGCTGCACGCTCTTCGCCGCCGTGCTGATCGTGATCGCGAACGCGCTGATCGACCTCGGCTACGGCGCGCTCGACCCGAGGGCCCGCCTCACCTGACCGGACGCCCGCCGCGGTCCTGCCCCGGACCACCGGGGCGGGCGTCCCACGAACCCCCGGCCCCCGCGCCGGACCGAAGACCACCACCTCCCCACTTCCCCGCTAGGAGAGAGAACCGCCATGACCAGAAGTCGGACCCCAAGGGTGGTCGCCACGGCCACCGCACTCGTCGGCGCGCTCGCGCTGACCGCGTGCGGCGCCAACGACCAGCCCCAGCAGGGCGCGGCCGACCAGGCCAAGGCCGAGCGCGGGGGCGTGCTGCGCATCCTCGGCGAGAGCCAGTCGCTGAACTTCGACCCGGCCAAGAGCTCCTCCCTGCCGATCACCTCGCTCGCGCTGGTGCACCGCAGGCTCACCGGCTGGCTGAACGAGCCGGGCCAGGACGCCAAGGTCGTCCCCGACCTCGGCGACACCGGCAAGACCGACGACGGCGGCAAGACGTGGACCTTCACCCTCAAGGAGGGCCTGAAGTACGCGGACGGCACGCCCATCAAGGCCGATGACGTCAAGTGGGGCGTCGAGCGCTCGTACGCGCCCGCGTTCTCCGGCGGCCTCGGCTACCACAAGCAGCTGATCGAGGGCGGCGCCGACTACCGGGGCCCGTTCGAGGGGCAGCGCCTGGACTCCATCAAGGTCCCGGACGACCGCACGATCGTGTTCACCCTGTCGCGGCCTTACGGTGACTGGCCGTGGGTGGCGAGCACCCCGGCGTTCGCGCCGGTGCCCAGCGGCAAGGGCGCGGAGGCCGACTACAGCGACCACGCGGTCGCGTCCGGCCCGTACAAGGTGGAGAAGTACCAGAAGGGCGTCGAGGCGCGCCTGGTGCGCAACGAGAACTGGGACTCGGCCACGGACGAGCTGCGCGGCGGCCTCCCGGACGAGATCCTGTTCCAGCTGGGCCAGGACACCTCGGTGATCTCGCAGCGGCTCACCGCCGACTCCGGCGACGACAGGTTCGCGTTCGGCTCCTCGTTCGTGTCCCCGGCGCAGCTCGCGCAGCTGGCGGGCAACCCGTCGGCCAAGCAGCGCCTGGTGACGTCGAAGACCGGCGCGCTCGCCTACCTGGCGCTCAACACCCAGAAGGCGCCGTTCGACAACCCCAAGGTGCGGCAGGCCGTGCAGTACGCGGTCGACAAGACCTCGTACCAGATCGCGTCGGCGGGCAACGCCGAGCTGGCCGGTGACGTCGCCACCACGCTGATCACCCAGGGCATCGCGGGCCGCGAGCAGTTCGACCTCTACCAGACCAAGCCGTCCGGCGACCCGGAGAAGGCCAAGTCGCTGCTGGCCGAGGCGGGCTTCCCGAACGGGATCTCGGGCCTGGAGTTCCTGGTGTCGCAGACCAACAACTACCCGGAGAAGGCCGAGGCGGTCCAGGCCGCGCTGGTCAAGGCGGGCATCCAGTCCGAGATCCGGGTGCTGGAGAGCGACGCCTACACCGCCGAGTCGCGCGCGGACAACCCGAACTACGCGCTGACCCTGTCCTCGTGGCAGCCGGACTTCCCCAGCGCCAACGCGAACATCCAGCCGCTGTTCGACTCCAAGGAGATCGGCCAGGGCGGGTACAACCTGTCCCGCTACAGCAACCCCGAGGTCGACCAGCTGATCGCGGCGGCGCAGGCCACCGTCGACCCGGTCGAGGCGGGCAAGAAGTGGGTCGAGCTGGACAGGAAGATCCTGGCCGACTCGCCCGTCGTGCCGCTGATCTACACCCGCAACTCGTTCCTGCACGGGTCCAAGGTCGCCGACTTCCGCATCGCCGACTTCCCCGCGTACCCGAACTACGCCCGAGTCGGGCTCCTGAAGTGACCGGGCCGCTGCTGGAGCTCGACGCCGTCGGCGTGGAGTTCACCGGCGGCGGCGCCACCACCGTGGCCGCCAGGGACGTGACCCTGTCCCTGGCGGCCGGTGAGGTGCTCGCCGTCGTGGGTGAGTCCGGGTCGGGCAAGACCGTCACGGCCATGTCGCTGCTGCGACTGCTGCCGTCGACGGCGGTGCTGTCCGGCCGGGCGCTGCTGGACAGCGAGGACCTGTTCGGCATGGGCGCCGACGCGCTGCGCGCGGTGCGCGGCGGGCGGATCGGCGTGGTGTTCCAGGAGCCGATGACCGCGCTGAACCCGGTGTTCACCATCGGGCACCAGCTGGCCGAGGCGGTGCTGGCGCACCGGGAGGTGAGCGGGCGGCAGGCCCGCGCGCGGGCGCTGGAGCTGCTGGAGCTGGTGGGGCTGCCCGACGCGGAGGCGAAGCTGCGCCGGTACCCGCACGAGCTGTCCGGCGGCCAGCTGCAGCGGGTGGTGATCGCGATGGCGGTGGCGAACGAGCCCGCGCTGCTGATCGCGGACGAGCCGACCACGGCGCTGGACGTGACCGTGCAGGCCGAGGTCGTCGAGCTGCTGCGGGACCTGCGGGACCGGTTGGGCACGGCGATCCTGCTGATCACCCACGACATGGGGGTGGTGGCGTCGCTGGCGGACCGGGTCGCGGTGATGAAGGACGGCCGGGTCGTGGAGCAGGGCGGGGTGGAGGCGGTGTTCGGGGCGCCCGAGCACGAGTACACCCGGAGCCTGCTGGACGCGGTGCTGTCGCTGTCGACGACCCCGTCGACGGGTGCGGTGGCCGAGGTGGTCTCGGGGTCGGAGTCGGCCGAGGTCGAGGGCGCCGTCGAGGTGCTCGCGGCGGGCGCGGACGCGGCGCTGGTGGTCGACGGCCTGACCGTGGTGTACGGCGGCGGCTGGCGTGGCGCGGGCACGCGCGCGGTGGACGGCGTGAGCCTGCACGTGGGGCGCGGCGAGGTGCTGGGGCTGGTCGGCGAGTCCGGGTCGGGCAAGACGACGCTGGCGTCGGTGGTCGCCGGGCTGCGCGCGCCCACGTCCGGGTCGGTGCTGGTCGGCGGGCTGGACGTGGCGCGGCTGCGCGGGGCGCGGCGCAAGGCCGCGCGGGGGCGGGTCGGGGTGGTGTTCCAGGACCCGACGTCGTCGCTGAACCCGCGCGCCCCGGTCTGGCGGGCGGTGGCCGAGCCGCTGGTGCTGCACCGGGGGCTGCGCGGGGTGGGGCTGGGGCGGCGGGTGGACGAGCTGCTGGAGCTGGCCGAGCTGTCGCCGTCGCTGCGGGAGCGCTACCCGCACGAGCTGTCCGGCGGGCAGCGCCAGCGGGTCGGGATCGCGCGGGCGCTGGCCCTGTCGCCGGACCTGCTGATCGCCGACGAGCCGACGAGCGCGCTGGACGTGTCGGTGCAGGCCAGGGTGCTGCGGCTGTTCGGCGAGCTGCGGGCCGAGCTGGGGTTCGCGTGCCTGTTCATCAGCCACGACCTGGCCGTGGTGGAGCAGCTCGCGGACCGGGTGGCGGTCATGCGCGGCGGGCGGCTGCTGGAGCTGGGGCCGGTGGGGCGGGTGCTGGCGCGCCCGGCGCACCCGTACACGGCGCGGCTGCTGGCGGCGGTCCCGGTCGCGGACCCGGTGCGGCAGCGGGAGCGGCGGGAGCTGTGGCGGGCGGTCGCCGCCGGGTGAGGGACGTGGTCGGGACGGGGCGGTCGAGGCGCCCCTCCCGGCCGCCTCTCGTGAGCTTGGCGAGCAGCGCGGGCTGGCCGAGGAGCACGCCCGCGAGCACGAGGAGCAGGCCGATCCCCTGGCGGCCGGTGAGCGCCTCGCCCGCGAGGGCGGTGCCCAGGAGGACGCCGGTGACCGGGTTGAGCAGGCCGATCAGGCCGACCGAGCCCGCGTCCAGGTGCTTGAGGCCGGTGTACCAGGCGGCGTAGGCGACGGCCGTGCCGATGATCGAGACGTAGCCCGTGGCGAGCACCGCGGGGCCGTCGAGCGCCGGCGGTGGGCCTTCGAGGGCGAGCGCGGCGACGAGCAGCACGGCGCCGCCCGCGATCAGCTGCCAGGCCGCGACGGGCAGGACGCCGACGGCGCTCTTCGCGCTCCAGCGCTTGGTGAGCAGGTGGCCGAGCGCCGAGGTGAGCACGGCGGAGGCGGCGACGAGCACGCCGAGCGGGTCGACCGCGCCGGTGCCGGCGGCGACCACCAGGACCACGCCCGCGACGCCCGCGACGCCGCCGAGCAGGGCGGTGGGGCGGGGGCGTTCGGCGAGCAGTGGCCAGGCGAGGGCCATCATCGCGAGCGGCGAGGTGGCCATGACCGCCGAGGCGGTGCTGGTGGGCAGGAGCTGCGCGGAGGCGTAGACGAGGGCGAAGAAGACGCCCATGGTGAGCGTGCCCAGGACCGCCGAGCGCCACCACCAGTGCCCGCGCGGCAGGCGGCGGGAGATCGCGAGCAGGAGCAGTCCGGCGGGCAGGGCGCGCAGGGTCGCGCCCCACAGCGGGGTGTCGGCGGGCAGGAAGTGGTGGGTGACGTAGTAGACCGAGCCCCAGGCCAGCGGGGCGACGGCGGTGATCAGGGGCCAGCGCCAGGTAGCTTCCCGGGAAGTAACTTCCATGGAAGCAATATAGCTTCCACGGAAGCGGTAGCGTGCGGGGCCGTGGACCACACTCCCCGGCAGGGCTTGGACCGGGTCGCGCGCATCCAGGCCGAGTGGGCGCGCGAGCGGCCGGACGTGGACGTGTCGCCCCAGGGCGTCATCGGCAGGCTGCACCGGCTGGCGGCGGCGCTGATGGAGGAGATCTCGGTCGTCTACCGGCGGCATGGGCTCGGCGAGGGCGAGTTCGACGTGCTGGCCGCGCTGCGGCGGGCCGGGGAGCCGTACGAGCGGGCGCCGGGCGAGCTGGCGCAGCACACGATGGTGACCACCGGGGCGATCACCAAGCGGTTGGACCGGCTGGAGCGCGACGGGCTCGTGACGCGGCGGATGACCGACGGGGACGGGCGCAGGCGGGTGGTGGCGCTGACCGAGGCGGGGAAGCGGGTGTTCGACCGGGCGTTCACCGAGCACATGGCGAACGAGCGGCGGTTGCTGGAGCTGCTCGACCCCGAGGAGGCGCGGATGCTGGAGGGGTTGTTGGAACGGTGGTTGCGGCACTTCGACTGAGGGTTCAGGTAAGGCTTTCCTCATAGGATTGCCGGATTCCTCTGAGTGGTTTGAAATAATTTCATGAATTTCGTTTTTCCTTGACTTGACCAGCGGTTATGGTGTTTTTTGCGGGTTCAGGTTAGCCTGGCCTAAACATTTTCAACTTGCCGTTGTCCGGTCGGGGTGGGAGGTTGTTTCCACCGAGCCGACTAGACGCTGAGGAACGGTCATGACGACAATGGATATGCCCGCCGTCCACGAGTGCACCGTGACCGGCTGCTCGTACAACCACGACGGCTGCCACGCGTTCGCGATCACGGTGAGCGGGGTGAACGGGACCGCCGACTGCGGGACCTTCGTGCCGCTGGACACCAAGGGCGGGCTGCCGAAGGTGGTCGCGCAGGTCGGCGCGTGCTCCCGGTCGGACTGCTCGCACAACAAGAACCTGGAGTGCTCGGCGTCGAGCGTGCGCATCGGCCCCGGCAAGGGCGACCACGCGGCGAACTGCCTGACCTACACCACGGACTGATCCCCGGTCCCGTGCGACGAAGGCCCCGCGCCGGTGTGGTGGCGCGGGGCCTCGTCGCGCTTGGGGCTCCTCGGCTTCCGGGTCAGTCGTGCGCGTGCCGGGCCAGGAACGCCGCGAACCCCTCGGCGAGCACCCGGACGCCGCCCCCGAGGTCGTGGTCGGCGGTGCAGACCCGCCCGGCGAGGTCCAGGAAGAGCGGGTTCCCCGCGGGGTCGACGCCGAAGACGAGCGCGTTGCCGACGCCGGGCCACCCGTCGTCGCGGAACCGCAGGGTGAGCGCGACGACGTCGACGTCCTCCAGCAGCGGCGAACCGCCGAACGCGTGCACCGGCACGCCGACGAAGCAGGCCCCGAACAGCTCGGCGAAGTGCGCGTAGTCCGGGTCCACCACGATCCCGAGCCGCGCGCCGGCGTCCCGCAGCCGCCGGGCCGGGACCGGGGTCCCCCGCCCGTACCGCGCGACGGCGCGCTCCAGGGCCGCGATCAGCTCGGGTTCCAGCACGGGGACAGGCTAGCCGTCCGCTCCCCCGTCACCCGGCGAGCAGCTCCGCGATCCGCGCGACCGCGATGGCCCGCGACGAGGGCGTCGTGGGCACCGACAGCGAGTCCGACATGGACCAGCGGCCCTGCCCGTCCACCGCGACCGCCATGCTCACGTTGCCCTGCGGCGAGCCGATCTTCAGCAGCACCGAGGACTCCCGGTCGCCGCTCAGGTGCGCGTCGAGGAAGCGCCCGGCCTGGGCGCTGGCGGTCACCCCCGGTTCGAGCAGGCGCACGTCCCAGCCGCCCGCTCCGTCCGGGCACAGCCGCAGCTGCCCGCGCGGGCCGCTGAGCAGGTGGGTGAGCACGGGCACGTCGCCGCGCCAGCCGAGCATCCGGGTGATCCGGTCGGCCGTGGCGGCGGCCTCGATCACGGCGGCGAGCCGGGGCGACGGCCGGAACGCCCGGCCGGTCCGGGTCGCGAGCCCCCGGTGCACGAGCGAGTCGAGGCCGTCGTGCGGGGCGCGCGGCGCGGGCAGGGCGAGCTCCTCGCGCACCCCGGCGAGCGCGGGCGGTCTGACCCGCAGCAGGAACCCCAGCTCGGCGGTGGTGAGCACGAGCCGATCGACCACGCGGACCTCCTCTTGGTCTGCACGGAGTGCGGTGTCCGTTCGCTGTCTCGCATCGCGGACCCCGGTTCCGGCGTTGCACGACCACTCCGCACGAAGGCGGTCGCACAAGGCGCTTGTTTAACCCAAACGGGTTAACCCGAACCGACGAACGCGATGACCTGCCGCGCAAGTACGGACTCCATCCAGGGCAATCCCCCGCCACGGAGAATATTCACCCTGCTCCACTCCGGTGACAGCCGCGACCGGAAGCGTTGCGGCTTCCCGAAGAAAGCGTTTTCCGGAATCACCCGCGCGGGGGATGCCCTGGGTTCACCCGGCCGTGCGGGAACGCCACCGGGCGGAGGTAGCGCTCCACCCGATCGATGATGTGGCGCCGGGTACGCCCTCGCTGAGGTGACGACCGACCACGCAAGGTCACTTCAACGGCACATATGATTTCCCCGGCAATCTCAGCGTGACCATCTCGTTCGAGTGAAAAAATTATTCCTTCTTCCACCGGAAGGCGGCGGACTGCGACCATCGACCCGCTCGACGAGAAGTTCTGCAGAACCTGAAAGTCGGTTGACGATTGACGGGGGGATGGAATGTCGACGTTCAAGCGCGTGCTGGTGGCGAGCGCAGCAGCCCTCGCGGCCACGCTCGGGGGCGGCGGCGCCGCGATGGCGGCCACACCGGACTTTTCGCAGGTCAGGCTCAAGGACAAGGGCGTTTGCGAGACCCTCTACAACCGCGACGTCCGGATCTGCCGGGCGCTCCCGCTGCCGCCCGCACGAGCGGTCTGCTACGCGGCAGCAGCCGCCAAGTACGCGGCGTGCCTCGCAGGCGACTGACACAATCAATCACATGGACGAGCACTTCCCGACAGAAGTCGTGGCTTCTCGAAAACTGGTCGGACCGAATGGCCCGATCACGGTGTCCATCGGACGCCCGAGGCCGTTCGACGAGACGGATCCCGAAGGGGACCACCACTGCCCGGTCCGCATCGAGGGCTTGGAGGAGGACCCGGTAGACCTGTCCGTCGCCGGGGTCGACTCGCTCCAGGCCCTGATCCTGGCGCTCGGCGCGATCGGCGACCGGGTGGGGTCGGCGCGGCAGGACCTGTCGTTCCTGGGGCGCCCCGAGCTGGGCCTCCTGGCGTCGCAGCGCGTCTCACCGGAGTCGACGGTGCTGAGCGTGCGGATGAGCACCGCCTGACCTGCGGCGGGCGCCCCGGACGAACCTTCGGCACCCGCCGCACCCCGGAAACGGCCCGGTCCAGTGACACTGGACCGGGCCGTCCCAGCACCGCGAGTCAGCGCGTGAGCTCCAGGACGGCCTCGACCGCGAGCCAGATGCCGAAGAGGAAGAACAGCGCCGACGCGCCGTACCTGATGGTCTTCTCCGGCAGCGCCTTGCCCAGCGCCCGGCCGACCACGATGGCCAGCGCGTCCGCCGCGACCATGCCGAGCGTGGAGCCGACCCACACGCCGAACCAGCCGTGGTCGGTGGCCAGGGTGATGGTGGCGAGCATGGTCTTGTCGCCCAGCTCGGCGAGGAAGAACGCGGTGCCGACCGCGATCACCGCGGAGCGGGTCACGTTCTGCGCCTTGGACTTCTCGTCGTCGGTGAGCGAGTCGCCGCGCAGCGTCCAGAAGCCGAAGACCACGAACGCGATCGCGGCGGCCAGGTTGATCCAGCCGGTGGGGAGGGCGGCGCCGAGGCCGAAGCCGATGGCGACCGAGGCGAGGTGCACGATCGCCGTGGCCAGCGTGATGCCCAGGAGCACCGGCCAGACCTTGAAGCGGGTGGCGAAGGTGAGCGCCATGAGCTGGGACTTGTCGCCCAACTCGGCGACGAAGATGACGCCGAACGACACGGCGGTGCTGACGAGTGCTGCGTCCATGGTGGCTCTGTCCGGTCCCTGTGTGTTCGGTGCCGGACCAGGAGCCGATTTCGGGCGACCTCGATCCGACACGCGTGCGTGTCTGGATCGAAGGTCTCGCCCGCCCCGGAGACCGAGGCCACCCGACCGGACCCGCGAGCGGGTCAGTGTGTCGATCGGGACGTTGGGGGGCTACTCCCCTTCGCTTGCGGTCCGAACGGTACAGAGCGGCGGGCGTTGGACCAAGCGGGCGTGACCGGCGACACGGCTGGCCTGGCACTTCCCGCGGGTGGGCGCCCGGTGTGGACGGGGGTCAGGAACGCGCGGCGAGGTTCGCCGGGGTGGCGGGTTCGGGGGTGGCGGGTTCGGAGGCTGCGGGCTCCGGGGCTGCGGGCTCCGGGGTGGCGCGCGGGGCGCGGGTTCCGGCGTAGACGGCCAGGAGGACGGCCGCGCAGCCGACGAGCTGGATCGCGTTCGGGCGCTCGCCCATGAGCGCGATGCCGAGCACCACCGACCCGACCGGCTGGACCAGCATCAGCGCCGCGCCCGTGGACGAGGGCATCCGGGGCAGCGCCGCCGAGATCAGCAGCCAGCCCACGATCTGCCCGATGAGCGCCAACGCCGCCAGCCAGCCGAGTGACGCCCAACCGGGGGTCAGGTCCAGCTTCCCGGTGACCACGCCGAACACGGCCGCGACCGCCCCCGCCGACACCGTGGCCAGCAGCAGCGCCCGCACGCCGCCCCCGCCGCGCCGCACGAGCAGCAGGTAGAACGCGTACGCCGTGCCCGCGCCGAGCGAGGCCAGCGCGCCGCCGAGCGGGTCGGCGCCGGACACCGGGGTGCCCGCCAGGCCGCCGGCCAGCACCACGCCGAGCAGCAGCACCGGCACGGTCGCGACGAAGCGGCGGCTGGTGCGCTCGCCGTGCAGCAGGTACGCGGCGGTCGGCACGATCACCACCTGCACCGACAGCAGCACCGTGGAGATGCCCGCGCCGACCATCCGGATGCCCTCGGCCCACAGCACGAAGTCCACGCCCAGCGCGGCGCCGGCCAGCAGCGGGACCAGCGTCGGCCTCCGCTGGACCAGGCAGGCGCGGCGCTCGGTGCGGCGTTCGCGCGCGTAGAGCGCGAGCAGCACCGGGAACGCGATCAGGCAGCGCCAGAACGCGCTGGTCGGCGCGGAGGTGTTCGAGAAGTGGATGAACACCGAGGCCAGCGAGATGCACAGCCCGCCGAGCACGGCGGTCAGCCTCGGGTCCACGGTCGTCAGGCGGGTCACCAGATTAGTTTGATCAGGACAACTAAGCAGCACAAGTAATTGTTTTTCAGCAAAAACCGGTAGCTTCCCTACTGTGTTCGGGTTGGAGAGGTTGCGGGCGCTGCACGCGGTGGCGGCGCACGGTTCGGTCGCGGGAGCGGCGGCGGCGCTGCACGTGACGCCCTCCGGGGTGTCGCAGCAGCTGGCCAAGCTGGAGCGGGAGGCGGGTCAGCCGCTGCTGGAGCCGAGGGGGCGCGGGGTGCGGCTGACCACGGCCGGGCACGTGCTGGCCGGGCACGCGGGGCGGGTGCTGGAGCAGCTGGCGCGGGCGCGGGCCGAGCTGGACCTGCTGCGGGAGGACGTCACGGGGACGCTGCGCGTGGGCGCGATCCCGACCACCCTGCAGGCCCTGCTGCCACCCGCGCTGGGGGCGCTGCGGGAGCGGCACCCGGACCTGGCGGTGGTGCTGCGGGAGGGCGAGGCGGAGGAATCGCTGCCCCGGCTGGTGTCGGGCGAGCTGGACGTGGCGGTCCTGGACAGCTGGGACAACCTGCCGGTGCAGCTGCCGGAGGGGGTGGTGTGCGTGGAGCTGATGGCGGACGTGGCCGACCTGGCGCTGCCCGCCGGTCACCGGCTGGCGCACCGGCGGGTGGTGGACCTGGCCGAGGTGGACGACATCGGGTGGATCGGGTGGAGCGTCGGGACCGGGTGCCACGGGTGGCTGGAGCACGTGCTGCGCGGGGAGGGGCTGGGCGGGCGGATCACGAGCGCGGTCGGCGGGTACCCGACGCAGCTGGCGCTGGTGGCGGGCACGGTCGGGGCGGCGGTGGTGCCGAGGCTGGGGCGGGTGGTGGTGCCGGAGGGGGTGCGGATGATCGCGACCCGGCCGGTGCTGGGGCGGCGGATCCTGGCGGTGACTCGGGCGGAGGACGTGGAGCGGGGGGTGGTGCGGGCGTGTGTGGACGTGCTGCGGGAGGTGGCGGACCGGTTCACGCAGGGGGAGGTGGGGGTGGCGCGGTAGCGGGTTCCGGGGGTTCCGGGTTTCAGCTCCAGGCGACCGGCAGGGACTCGGGCGCGCCGTGGCGCCACGGGAGCTGGTCGGCGTCCACGGCCAGCCGCAGGCCGGGGAGGCGCGGGAGGAGGGCTCCGATCGCGACCTCCAGGTCCATGCGCGCCAGCCGGGCGCCGACCCAGGACGGGGCCGGGCGCGGGGCGGCGGCGGGGCGGCCCGCGAGCGCGGAGACGTGCACCCGCTCGCCCGCCCGGATCAGCACGCCGCCCAGCTCGACGTCCGCCTCGGCCAGCGCCGGGCCCCGCGGGCGGCGGGTCGGGGGCGGGAGGGCGTCCAGGGCGGCGGGGAGGTGCTCGGGGTTGTGGCGGAGCCAGGCCAGGTCGGCGGGGTGGGTGAGGAGGGTGTGGGCGGTCGCGGCGATGCGGTCGGCGGTCGTGCCGTGGGCCGAGGTCAGCAGGAGGGCGCCGAGGTCGGCGAGGTCGTCGTCGTCCAGGCGGTCGCCGTCGACGGAGGCGGTGGCCAGGGTGCTGATCAGGTCGCCCTCGGGGGCGGTGCGGCGACGCCTGCCGAGCGCGGCGAAGTAGCGGCGCAGGTCGGACTCGGCTCGCGCGGGGTGGGTTCCGGGGGTTCCCCTGGTGGCGTGGTCGGGGTCGGGTGCGGCGTGGTCGAGGACGGGCGGGTCCCAGGTCAGGCATTTCAGGGCGGGGCGCTCGCGGCCACGCGTGGTGTTCAGGAGGGCGGCGCGCTCGGTGTCGTCGGAGCCCAGGACGACCTCGTCCCAGGCGATCCGGCCTCCCGACCGCTCCCCCGTCGACCGGCCTCCCGTCGACCGGCCTCCCGTCGACCGCTCCCCCGTCGACCGGCCTCCCGCTGACCGGTCCTCCAGCCCCCACTCGGCCCTGGCGGCAGCCGCCCAGCCCGGCGCCTCACCGGCGGGTGCGGCGCGGCTCCGGTCGGCGCGGCTCGGACCGGAGCGACCGGGGGCGGCGCGATCGGGGGCGGCGCGATCGGGCTTGGCGTCGGTCACGTCCCCGCCCCTCCAGGCCGCATGCAGCTCCTCCACCAGTTCCCGCAGCTCGGCCCGGTCACGCTCGGGAATCCCGAGCACCTGGCACGCCGTCGCCACGGCGAGCCTGCGCGCCACCGCTGCCACCAGGTCGACCGGTTCGCCGCCGTTCGCCATCAGGTCCAGCAGGGCCTTGGCCGTGCTCGTCGTGCGCGGGCGGACGCGTTCCACGTGGCGGGCCGTCACCACGCTCGCCGTGAAGCGGCGCAGCCTGACGTGCGAGCGCGCCGGGTCCGGCGGGGGCTGCTCCGGGGGTGCGGCGGGGGTGGCGGGGCGCAGGCGCGGGTCGGTCAGGGCCGCGCGCGCCTCGGCCTGGCCGATGACGAGCCACGTCCCGCGCCACCGGGTGACCTGCGCGGGAGCCGGGGAGGTGGCCTGCGGGCGGCGCAGGACGCGGTGCGCGGGGAAGGGCATGGCCTGGCGGCTCCTCGTCGGACTGGAGCGCCCCGGTCCACTGCGGACTGGCGCTCGGCCGCCCGGCGCGGTGGAGCGCGGCTCGGTGCGGCGTTGCGCAGGAGGCTGGTGCCCCTGAGGGTGTCGCTACACCTCGAACGGCCGATGTTCGCCGGATGGTGTGAACTCGTCCGTTCCGCACGGGTGAAGAACTCCCCCAGGGCGCGCGCAGCATCCGGGAAAACCCTGTGTTTCCACAGTGGACATCCGGGACTCCCATTGTCCCGCAGGCAACCCGTTCCGGGGAAGGGATAGCGGCGTTGCACTTCGCTGCGTAGTTCTTGTCCCGCACCATTCACCGTTACGGCGGCTGGTGTTGCCCGACCGGGTGGCGGCAGGGTGGGCCGCACACCGGAGGTGGAATTCGGACGCCCCCCGGCTCGCGCGCCGCGCCCCGACCGCACCTCGACGCGGAGAGGGCGCGCGCCGTTCCGAACCGCTGACGGAACACCCGCCGCCCGCCCCCTGGGGGTGCGGGCGGCGGGGCCCCTCACCTCAGGCTGATCACGTGCTTGCCGCGCACGCCACCGGCTTCGAGTGCGCGGTGGGCGTCGGCGATGCGCTCCAGCGGGTGAACGGTGTCCACGACCGGGCGGATCGCACCGGACTCCACGTAGCGGGTCAGGTCGGCGAACAGGGCGTGCCCCGGATTGCCGCTGAAGAACCTCAGCGGCCTGCCCGGCAGCAGCGGCGCGGCGGCCAGGTACGCGACGTCGGCGACGCCGCGGAAGGCCACCGCGACCATCCGGCCGTTCGGACCGGCCAGCCGCCGCCACGCCCAGGGGCGGTCGCCGAAGGTGTCGAGCACGACGTCATAAGTGCCCAGCTCACCGAGGGGCGTGCGGTAGTCGACCGCCTCGTCCGCGCCCAGCTCCCGCACGAAGTCCAGGTTCGCGCGGGACGCGAGCGCCGTCACGTGCGCGCCGAACGCCTTGCCCAGCTGGACCGCGACGCTGCCGAGCCCGCCGGACGCGCCCCGGACCAGCAGCCGCTCCCCCGCCTGGAGCCGGGCCTTGTCGCGCAGCGCGGTGATCACGGTCGTGCCGACGCCGGGCAGCGCGGACGCCTCCACCAGGTCGACGCCCTCGGGGGCGCGCGCCAGCAGTCCCGGCCGCACCACGACGTACTCGGCGGCGGCCCCGCGCGTGGTCCTGCCGAGGAACCCCCAGACCCGGTCGCCGGGCGCGACCACGTCCACGCCCGCGCCGACCCCGGCCACCTCGCCCGCGAAGTCCATGCCGATCGCCTGCGGGAACCGGAAGCCGGTGATCACCTTGATCCCGCCCGCCCTGGCCTTGGTCTCACCGCCGTTGACGCTGGAGCCGTGCACCCGCACGAGCACCTCCCCCGGTCCGGCGACGGGCCTGGGGACCGTCGTCGCGTAGAGGACCTCGGGGGGCCCGTATCGGTCGTACCGAGCCGCGCGCATCTCGCTCACCTGCGAAAACCTTCCGGGAAACGAACAAGTGGAGTGTGTTCTCCGCTTAGTCGCCACGCTAGCGGAGAAAGCGGAAGGCACGTTCCACTTGGGCTAAAGTGAGAGGAGTGCAGACCGTGGACTCCCAGTTGCCCACCGCTCAGGCGCACGTGGACGAGGCGCCCGCAGCGCTGGCGCCCGCGGAGCAGGCGCCCGCGGAGCGGTTGCGGGCCGACGCGCGGGACAACCGCGACCGCATCCTGGTCACCGCCCGCGAGGTGTTCGCGAGCCGTGGCCTGGACGCTCCGATGACCACGATCGCGCGGCGCGCGGGGGTCGGCGTCGCGACGCTGTACCGGCGGTTCCCGACCAAGGGCGCGCTGGTGTCGGCGGCGTTCGCGGACACGCTCTGCGAGTGCGTCGAGCTGGTGGATCACGCGTTGGAGCTACCCGATCCGTGGGACGGGTTCTGCTGGCTGCTGGAGCAGGTGTGCCTGAAGCAGGCCGAGGACCGGGGGTTCACGGCCGCGTTCCTGCGGATGTTCCCGGACGCCGTGGACGACGTGGCGCGGGACCGGGCGCTGGAGCGGTTCGCCGGGCTGGTCGAGCGGGCGAAGGCGGGCGGCAGGCTGCGGGCGGACTTCGAGCTGCACGACCTGACGATGGCGCTGATGGCCAACAGCGGTCTGGTGACCGACAGCCGGGAGGCTGCCGAGGCGGCGACGCGGCGGCTGGTGGGCTACCTGATCCAGGGGTTCGCGGCGCGCGATCCGCTGCCGCCCGCGACGCCGCTGGGGTTGGAGCACGTGGTGCACTACGGGAAGTGACGCACCCGGTCGCGTTCCCCGTTGCGGGGGAACACGACCGGGTCAGCGGCTCAGCTTTCCTGCTCCTGCTCGACGGTGCGGTTCCACTCCGCCTTGCCCGCCTGCCAGCCGTCCTCGTCGGAGCCGATCCGCCAGTAGCCGGAGATCGACAGGTCCGCGCGCGGGATGCCGCGCTCCAGCCGCAGGTGGCCGCGCAGCTCCTTGACCATGCCCGCCTCGCCGTGCACGAACGCGTGCACCCGGCCGGGCGGGAACTCCAGCTCCCGCACCGCCGCCGCGACCCGCTGCCCGGCCGAGCGGTGCAGCCAGCGCACCGGCACGGGCGCGGGCTGCTCGTCCTCGGGGCCGTCGACCTCGACGAGCACCTCGGCCCGCGCGCCCTCCGGCAGCGCCTCCAGGGACGCGGCGATCGCGGGCCAGGCGCTCTCGTCGCCTGCCAGCAGGTGCCAGTCGGCCTCGGGGTCCGGGGTGTACGCGCCGCCGGGGCCCGCGAAGTGCAGCAGGTCGCCGGGCTGGGCCTTGAGCGCCCACGGTCCCGCGACGCCCCGGTCGCCGTGCACGACGAAGTCGATCCACAGCTCGGCGCCGTCCCAGCCGCGGACCGTGTAGGTGCGGCTGTGCGGCCACTGCTCGCGCGGCATCGACTCGCGGATCGCGGCGACGTCGAACGGCTCCGG
Source organism: Actinosynnema mirum DSM 43827 (assembly GCF_000023245.1). Classification (GTDB taxonomy): domain Bacteria; phylum Actinomycetota; class Actinomycetes; order Mycobacteriales; family Pseudonocardiaceae; genus Actinosynnema; species Actinosynnema mirum. Next base: position 2,713,232 of record NC_013093.1, on the reverse strand, counting down.
GTAGGTGACGCCCTCTCGGGGGAACAGGAGCTTGAGGTAGCTGTCGGAGTGCTCGATCTCGGCGAGGCCGTCGACGTCGGTCAGCACGACGCGGACCAGCGCGGGCGAGAGGCGCTCGGTGCGCAGCACGCGCGCGGTCTTCGTCCTGGCCTGACGGCGGGGTGAAGGGGTGGTCACGTCCTCCAACGTACCCGCGCCGCTGCTCCAGGCGGGTGAAGCCGGTCGACCCGGTCCGGTTGTCCAGGGTGAGCCGCACCCACCCTCCGTGAGCGCCGCTGACCTAATCTCGGGGGCATGGACGGTAATGCGCTCGGCACCTTCCTGCGCGCGCGGCGCGCCCTGGTGCGACCCGAGGACGTCCGGATGCCCGCGAGCGGCACGCGGCGGGTGGCCGGTCTGCGGCGCGAGGAGGTGGCGGAGCTGGCCGGGGTCAGCACCGACTACTACACGCGCCTGGAGCAGGGGCGGGAGAAGCACCCGTCCGAGCAGGTGCTGGACGCGCTCGCCGGGGTGCTGCGGCTGGAGGAGGACGCGGTGGCGCACCTGCGCGGCCTGGCCCGCCCGGCGCCGCGCGTGCGCAGGAGGGCGACCAGGCGCGAGCAGGTCAGCCCGAGCCTGCTGCGGATGCTGGAGAGCTGGCCGGACACGCCCGCGCTGGTGCTGAGCGAGAGGTTCGCGGTGCTGGGGCACAACGCGCTCGGGCGGGCGCTGTTCGCCGGGCACGAGCACAGCGACGACCTGGTGCGGCTGGTGTTCCTGGACCCGGACGCGAGCACGTTCTACCCGGACTGGGAGAAGATCGCGCTGAACACCGTGGCGGGCCTGCGGGCGACCGCGGACGCGAGCGGGCGGCACGACGCGGAGCTGGTCGACCTGGTGGGCGAGCTGTCGCTCAAGAGCGCGGCGTTCCGGCGGCTGTGGGCGAGGCACGACGTGAGGCGCAAGTCGACCGAGCGCAAGCGCTTCAACCACCCGCTGGTGGGGGCGCTGGAGCTGACGTACGAGGCGCTGACGGTGAACAGCGCGCCGGGGCAGCAGCTGGCGGTGTACCAGGCCGATCCGGGGAGCCGGTCGGCGGAGGCGCTGGGGTTGCTGGGGAGCTTGGCGGCGTCGGAGGGGTAGGGCGGTCCCGGCCCCCTGGGTGGGGGCCGGGACCGGGCCGTCAGAGCACGTCGAGCCTGGGCGCCGAGGCGGCCGACGCGGCGGCGTGGGCGACGGCCTCGGCGTCGGCCCTCCCGTGCACCGTGACCTCGAGCGCGGGCACCGCGCGCTTGGTGCGCCGCACCGTGTACACCGCGAACAGCTTGGTCGACCGGTCGTAGACGACCTCGCGCGCCTGGTTCCAGCGGACCTGGAGGAACTGCCTGCGCAGCAGGCCGACGAACAGGAACAGCAGCCGCCGGTCGGTGCACACCAGCACCCCGGTGCCCTCGCCGACCGCGCCGGTCAGCGCGAGCACGCGCTCCTCGGGTTCCAGGTGCCCCTCCAGCAGGTTGATCTCCTTCTTCGCGCCGACGAGCAGCCCGCGCACCCGGTCCGCCGCCTGGGCGATGTCGGGCCGCAGCGCGACGACCGGCGGCGGGGTGGGCTGGGGCGGCGGGGGCGCCTGCTCGACCCGGCGCACGGCGGTGTGGAAGGTCCAGCGCAGCCCGTCCCAGTAGCGGACGAGCGCGGGGTCGAGCGGGTCGGGCAGCCACCCGGCAGGGCGATGCGGTGCGGTCACGGTCACTCCTCGCCGTCGTCGGACAGGTCGCCGTCCGCGCCGCTGTCGGTGCCGCTGTCGCTGTCGCTGTCGGCGACCGGGCCGCCACCGCGCCGCGCCGGGTCGGACGCCCGCCACTCGACGGCCTCGGCGGTGGTCGTGTACTCCAGCACGTGGTCGTCGCCGAACTCCAGGAGCAGCGACCGCACCTGCTCCGGCGTGGCGTAGAAGAACTCGCGCCGGTGGTTAACCGCGTTGACCCGGCGGTCGGCGAGCGCGTGGTGCAGCCGGTTCTCCAGCGCCACCGCGTCCTCGGAGAAGAACAGGGCGTGCACGTCGAACCGGAACGGCACCGAGGCGTCGCCGAGCTCGCGCACCCGGTCCATCGGGTCGAGCCTGCGGGTCATGCCGATCTTGACCACGTCGGGTCCGAAGGCGCCGATGTTGGAGATCACGTAGACGTACCCGGCGCGCACGTTCGCCGCCCGGTCGCGCACGCCCGCGATCGCCTCGTCCACCCCGGCCAGCTGCTCGCGCGCCTTCTCCAGGCCCGCCTCGTCGCCGAGCTGCTCCAGCTTGGCGACAACGGCGGCGTAGTGCGCCCGCTCCTTGGTCAGCTTGGCCTGCTCGCGCTCGATCTCCTTGAGCACCTTGGCCTCCTCGCGCAACCGCTCGCGCTCGGCCCGCGCCTCCTCCCGCTCGGCCTCCACCTTGGCCAGGTGGTCGGCGGTCAGGTCGATCTCCAGCAGCCGGAGCCGGTGGTACTCGACGGACACCGCGATGCGCATGAGCACGCCGAGTTTGCCGATGGTCTCCCTGGTGGCGGTGAGCTTCTTCTTGACCGCCTCGCGGGTGTGCGGCTTGACCCCGCGCACCGCGTTGTCGGCCTCGGTGTTGTAGGCGCGCAGCATCAGCTTGGCCATGTCGCGGCCGAGCCTCTGCCCCTCCTTGACCGACCCGTTGACGGCCCAGTCGACCTGGCAGCTGACCGCGTCCCCCCTGGCAAGCTCCTTGATCCGGCGCTTGAGGTCGGCGAGCCGGTCCTTGTAGGCGAGGGCGTCCTGGAGCGGGTGGGCGTAGTCGTAGACGCCGACCTGCTGGAGCAGCGCGACCTCGCGCGTCTCGACCAGCTCGCCCTCGGTGCGTCGCAGCTCGGCGGCGACCCGCTCGCGCGCGGCGACCAGCGCCGCGTGGTCGGCCCGGCCGCGCTCGACGGCCGCGTTCAGCTCGCGCAGCTCCGCCTCCAGCGCGGGCGTCCCCGCACCGCGCAGGTGCGTCACCCACCCGCGCAGCTCGGCCGCCGCGGCCTGCTCCGCCGCGAGTCGTTCCCGCAGCTGGGCGACCTCCGGCTTCTCCTTGCCGCCGAACAGCGCCATCACCACTCCCCTCGGTTTTCCAATCGAAGGGGAATCGATGATCACCCTGCGCTCGTTAACCACCCACCCGCGTGTTCACCCGTTCGACCGGTCGCCGTCGCCCCCGCCACGCGGCGCGCCCAGGGCACCGCCTCCCCGGCGCTCGGCGTCACCGTGGAATCGTGAGCCCCATGCGACCCCGTTCTCCCCACCGGTGTGGCGTTCGTCGTAGCGGAAGCGCGCGATCGGGCGATGTCCTGATCATGGTCATCTCACGCGCGCGCTCGGCCGGGACGGGGTGGTGGTGATGCGGATCGTGCACGCCGCCGACGTCCACCTCGACAGCCCGCTCCGGGGGCTCTCCCGGTTCGCCGACGACGAGACCGCGCACGGGTTGCGGCGGGCCTCGCGGCGGGCGCTGGAGAACCTCGTGCACCTCGCCGTCAGCGAGGGGGCGCAGGCCCTCGTCCTCGCGGGCGACGTCTACGACGGCGACTGGCCCGACTACGCCACCGGGCGGTTCTTCGCGCAGCAGATGGACGTGCTGCACCAGAACCGCGTCAAGGTGTACGTGGTCGCGGGCAACCACGACGCGCAGAGCGTGGTCACCAAGGCCGTCCGGCTGCCCGACAACGTCACGGTCATGGCCACCGACAAGGCGCAGACCGCCATCGACGACGACCTCGGCCTCGCCGTGCACGGGCAGGGGTTCGCGCAGCGGGCGGTCACCGAGAACCTCGTCCTGGCGTACCCCGAACGGGTGCGCGGGTTGGTGAACGTGGGGCTGCTGCACACCGCCGTCGACGGGGCCGAGGGGCACGCCACCTACGCGCCGTGCACGCCGCGCGACCTCGCCCAGTGCGACTACGACTACTTCGCGCTCGGGCACGTGCACCAGCGCCGCGTGGTCAACGACGGGCAGCGGGTGGCCGCGTTCCCCGGCAACCTCCAGGGCAGGCACGCGGGCGAGACCGGCGCGAAGGGCGCGCTGGTCGTGGACGTCGAGCACGACGAGCGGGCCCGGACCCGGTTCGTGCCGCTGGACGTGGCCCGCTGGGAGCACCTGAGCGTGGACGCCAGCGGGCTGCGCACGTTCGACGAGGTGCTCGACGCCGTCGACTCGGCGCTGGACGACGCCCGTGCCTCGGCCGACGGCCGCAGGCTCGTCGCGCGCGTCACGGTCACCGGCAGCACCCGCGCGGCGGGCGCGCTGGGGCGGCGGGAGCACTTCCACGAGCAGGTGCTGGCGCTGGCCCAGCGCAAGCACATCACGCTGGAGAAGGCCCGGTCGCGCGCGCTCGCGCCGCAGGAGGTCAACCCGGCGGACCGGGAGCTGCTGGAGGCGATCCTGGGCAACCGCGCCGACTTCGCCGAGCTGGCCGAGGTGGTGCGCCCGCTGCAGCGCGACTTCGGCCGCCACCTGCGCGGCACCGAGCTGGACCTGGACGACGACGCGGTGCTGGAGCGGGTGGTCGGCGCGGCCGTGGACGGGCTGGTCGCGCGGCTGTCGGCGGAGGAGGGCTGATGCGGATCACCCGGCTGGTGCTGGAGCGGTACGGGGCGTTCGCCGACCGGGCGGTCGACCTCGGTCCGGGGTTGACGCTGGTGCTGGGGCCCAACGAGACGGGCAAGTCGACGGCGCTGGACGCGCTGGCCGACCTGCTGTGGTCGATCCCGCAGCAGTCCGGGCGGGCGTTCCGCTACCCCCGCAAGGAGCTGCGGGTGGGCGCGCGGGTGCTGCTGGACGGGGTCGAGCACGAGGTGGTGCGGACGGCGTCCGGGCTGGTCGGGTTCGAGGGCGGCGGCGGTGGCGAGCCGTGGCGCGGGGACGGTGACGACCGGGCGCGGTGGCTGACCTCGTTCGGGTTGTCGCACGAGATGCTGCGGCTCGGCGGGCAGGACCTGTTCGAGGCCAGGGGCGACCTGGCGGCGCTGGTGTTCCGGGCGCGCAGCGGGCGGTCGGTGCACCGGCTGCTGGACGAGCTGACCGCGCGGGCGGACGCGCTGTACAAGCAGCACCGGGGCAGCCGGAGCGTGGTGACCCGGCAGGCGCTGGAGCGGTACCTGGAGGTCGACGGCGAGATCGCGGGGGCGATGGCCGACGCGACGCAGGTCCGCAGGGCCGAGGAGGACGTCGCGGCGCTCGCGCGGCGGGCCGAGACGGCGGCGGCGGAGCTGCGGGAGGCCGAGGCCGGGCACCTGGGGGCGGCGGCGCGGGTGCGGGTCGCGGAGACGGCGCGGCGGTTGGCGGCGACCCGGCGGCGGGTCGCGGAGCTGCACCGGGCGGGGCCGTTCCTGGGGGTCGAGGGGATCGCGGCGTGGCGGGGGGCCACCGAGCGGTTGGAGAAGCTGGCCGGGGTCGCTGAGGACCTGGCACGGGAGGTCGCGGAGACCGAGGGCGAGCGGGACGCGGTCCGGGTGGACGAGGCGCTGCTCGCGGACGCGGAACCGGTGGGGAGGCTGTACCGGGACCACGCGGCGCGGCAGGACGACGCGCAGCGCGCGGAGGGCGAGGAGGCGGACGCCGAGGCGGCGGACGCGCGGGCGCGGGTGGCGCTGGCCGGGTTGGTCGCCCCGGCGGGGAGCGGGGCGGCGGGGAGCGGGGCGGCTTCGGGCGGTGGGTCGGCGGGCGGTGGACGCGCGGGTGCGGAAGCTGCGGACGCTGAAGAGGAGAATGCAAGGCTTGGAGAAGTCGAGCGCGCGGATGCCGGGCTGACGGGTGCCGGGAACGCGGGTGCTGGCCGGGCGGGCGCCGGGAACGCGGGTGCCGGTCAGGCAGGTGCCGGCCCGGCGCGGGGTGACGCGCGGAGCGTGGCCGAGTTGCTGGCGGGGCTCTGGGTCGGGGACGACCTGGCCGCCGAGCTGGACATCGCCGCCGAGGCGTTGGACGACGCCGAGGCGCGGGTCGTCGAGCGGGCGCGTGACCTGGAGGGGGCCGAGGAGGGGGTCGAGCCGCTCGACGTGCCCGACGACGTCGTCGCCGACGCGGTCCGGGAGGTCGTCGCGGCGGTCGAGGGGGGCGGGTCGGCGTTCGCGGAGCTGCGGCAGGCGCGGGTGGACGAGGCGGACGCCGAGCGGGAGCGGGTCGGGTCGCTGGCCGCGATCGGGTTGCCCCCGGACGCGTTGGACGGGATCGGTGCGGTGCCGTCGGCCGAGGCGGTGCGGGTGGCGGGCGCCCTGCTGGTGGAGCGGCGAAAGGCGCTCGCGGACGCGGCGCGGCTGGTGGACGAGGGCGAGAAGCGGGTCGCCGCGCTCCTCGCGCAGCTGGACGACGCCGCCACCGGTGACATCCCGGCCCCCGGAGCCGTCGACGACGCCCGCGCCGAGCGGGACGCGCTGCTCGCCCGAGCGCTGGGCGCGTGGCTGGCGGGCGCCGCGCCCGCCGCCGACCCGGAGCTGCCGGTCGCCCTCGAACGGGCGGTCGCGGGCGCGGACCGGGTCGCCGACCGGGTCGCCGCGCACCGCGAGGAGGCGGGCAGGCGGGCGGTGCTGGTGGCCGACCACCGGCACGAGAGCGCCGAGGTCGAGCGCTGCCGGGCCGCCGTGGCGGTCGCCGCCGAGGCGGAGCGGAACGCCGAGCGGGCGTGGACGGCCGTGTGGGCGGGGGTCGCCGCGCCGCTGCCGCAGGACGGGGGCGCGTTCCGGGAGCGGCTCGCCGGGGCGCTGGACGCCTCGGGGCGGGCGCGGGTGGCGCGGGCGCGGGCCGAGTCGCTGCGGCCGGACGTCGAGCGGCAGCGGGAGTACCTCGCCGGGGTGCTCGCCGACGCTGGGCGGCCGAGGCCGGACGCCGACCTGGAGAGCCTGCTGGTCGCCGCCCGCGCGCTGCTGGACGAGCACCGCCAGGCGCAGGCCGACCTGGCCGTGGCCCGCGAGCGGCGGGCCGTGCGGGAGCGGGCGGTGCAGGACCTGGACCGGCTGCGGGAGGTCAGGGACGACGCGGCCGGGCGCTGGGCGCGGCTGCTCGCCGAGGCCGGGCTGGCGGACGTGCCCCCGGTGCGGTGGCAGCGGCGGCGCGAGGTGCTGGAGCGGGCCCGCGAGGAGCACCGGCGGGCCGAGGCGCACCGGTCGGCGGCCTCGGTGCTGCGGCGGCGGTGCGCGGAGTTCGCGGACGAGCTGGCGCTGGTCGCGGCCCGGCACGGGGTGCCGGACGGGGCGGGCGCGGCCGAGGAGCTGGCCGAGCGGGTCGCCGAGGCGCGCGACGGGGCGGCTCGGGTGCGCGGGCTGGACGAGCGGGTGGAGCGGCTGGCCAGGCGGTCGGCGGAGGTCGGGACCGAGCGGGAGCGGTTGACCGCGCTGCTGGACGGGCTGCGGGCCGAGCACGACGACGACCTCGACGCCGCCGCCGCGCGCGGGCGGGAGCTGGTGGAGCTGGCCGAGGCCGACCGGGAGCACCGGGCGGTGATCTCGGCGGCGCTGCCCGACGTGGACGTGGACGACGTGGTGGACGAGGTCGAGGCCACCGACGACGACGCGCTGGCGCTGGCGGCGCGGGCGGCCCAGGCGCGCTACGACGAGGCGGTCTCCCGGCACCAGGAGGTGCGGGACCGGCTGGCCGAGACGCGGGTCGGGCACCAGGAGCTGCTGGCCCGGCCGGGCGCGGCGGAGCTGCACGCGCGGGCCGGGGAGCGGTTGGCCGAGGTCGCGGACCGGGTCGAGGACTACCTGGTGGTGGAGGTGCAGCGGCGGTTGCTGCGGCGGGAGCTGGAGGCGTACGAGCGCAAGCACGCGTCGCCGCTGCTGGAGGCCGCCGGGCGGTTGCTGGAGCGGTTGACCGAGGGGCGGTACGTCGCGCTGCGCACGCACCAGGACCGGTCGGCGGCGCTGGCGGTGGTGGGGGCGGACGAGCGGGAGCGGTCGCCGCAGGAGCTGTCGGAGGGGACCGCCGACCAGGTGTTCCTGGCGCTGCGGCTGGCGGGGATCGCGTCGTTGCAGCGGGAGCGGGCGGCGCGGGGGCTGCCGGTGCTGCCGGTGGTGCTGGACGACGTGCTGATGACGTTCGACGACGCGCGGGCCGGGGCGGCGCTGCGGGTGATGGCCGGGTTGGCGCGGGAGTGGCAGGTGATCGTGCTGAGCCACCACGGGCACCTGCGGGACGTCGCCGCGTCGCTGGGTGGCGGGGTGTCGGTGGCGACGCTGTCGTCGGCCCCGGAGCTGGAGGTCGCGCGCAGCGCCGAGGAGGTGCGGGACGCGGTGCGGCAGGCCGCGCCCGTGGCGGTGGGGGCCGCGCGGGTGGCTGCGCCGAAGGCGACGAACCTGGCGGCGGTGCGCGAGTGGGCGCGGGCGAACGGGCGGCAGGTCGCGGACCGGGGGCGGATCCCGGCCGACGTGGTGGAGGCCTACGAGCTGGCGCACCGGTAGGGGTCAGTGCCGGGGCCCGGGCTCGGCGGCGGCCTGGCGGACGTCGATCTCCTCGATCAGGTCGCGCGCCAGCTCCTCGTCGAGGTCGCCGTCCCGGACGGCGGCGCCCAGTGCCTGCCGCTGCGCGTCGAAGCCCTCGTGACGCCGCACGAGGGCCTCGGCCCGCTCGCGCATCCGCCCGGTGGCGGCGCGCTCCTCGCGGACGTCGAAGTCGAGGGCGCGGGCGAGCGGGCCGATCGTCGGGGCCTGGATCAGGAGGGTGCCGAGGGTGACCAGGAGCGCGACGGCCTGGACGGCGTCCCTGCCGGGCACCGACTCCGGGACGGCGGAGGCCGCCGCCAGGGTCAGGATGCCGCGCATCCCGGTCCAGCCGACCAGCAGGTTCTCCTTCGCGGTCGGGGCGCCCAGGCGCGGGCGGCGGCGGCGGCGGCCGGACGTGCGGGCCTCGCGGCGCCTGGCGCGCTCGCGCTTGCGCGGGGAGCGGCCCGCCAGGCGCAGGGACAGGGCCCAGCGGCCGAACAGGGCGTAGACGCCGACCAGGCGCAGGGCGATCGCGGCGACCAGCAGCACGCCGGACGCCAGCAGCACCGCGGCCAGGTCCTCCTGCTCGGCGAGCACGAACCGCAGGCGCAGGCCGATGTAGGCGAACACGAACGTCTCCAGCAGGAAGTCCACGACCGCCCACACGGACTTCTCCTGGATGCGGGTCAGGTGGGCGCCGGGGTAGCGGTGCGCGGGGTCCAGGGTCATGTTGGCGGTCACGGTGAACGACGCCACCACCACCGCGATGATCCCGGAGGCGTGGACCTCCTCGGCCGCCAGGTAGACGGTGAACGGGAGCAGGAGGACCAGGGTGGTCTCCAGGGTGGTGTTGCCCAGGCGCTTGCGGACGGCCAGGGTCGCGGCGGCGAACGCGCCGCCCACCAGGACTCCGACGGTGAGCTTGTAGGCGAACTGGGTGATGCCGCCTGCGATGGTGGCGTGGCCGCCGTCGACCGCCAGCAGGGTGATGCTGAACAAGGTCAGCGCAGTGGCGTCGTTGACGAGGCTTTCCCCGATGAGGATGGACCGCACCCGTCCGGGGAGGCCGATTCGCTCACCGTGGGTGACGGTGGTGATCGTGTCGGGCGGGGCCAGGACGGCGCCGAGGACGAAGGCGACGCCGCCCAGGGAGGGCAGCGCCCAGGAGGCCACGAAGCCGAGCGCGAACGTGGTCAGCACGACCAGCACCACGCCCAGGTGGACGATCGGACGGAGGTTCGCGCCGAACCCGGTGAACGCGGCGACCCGCGCCGCCGAGTAGAGCAGGGGTGGGACGACGATCGCCAGGATCAGCTCGCTGTCCAGCTCCAGCTTCGGCATCCAGGGCAGGAACGAAGCGGCTGCGGCCAGGACGACCACGATCAGGCCCGGTTCCACGCCCCTGCGCCGCGCCACCGCCGTGATCGCGATCCCCGCTCCGACGATGAGCAGGATCTGGACGCCGTTCACCCTCGTTCACCCGGACGCACGTGGGCGGACGCTACGCGCGGCCGGGCGGTCCGGCCCGGCCACCGGACGGAGGTAATTCGACCAGGTGATGGCGTCGCCGTTGCTTCGGCACGCCGCAATTCGCGGGGGCGGGTGAGCGTTAGCCGTCCTTACACTGATCGAATGCGGCAGCAGGACCGGTTTTCGCTCATTCTCGATCGGCTGAACCACAGCGGTTCGGTCACCGTGGGCGAGCTGTCCGGGGCGACCGGCGCGTCCGCCGCCTCGGTCCGGCGGGACCTGCGGTCGCTGGAGGAGCAGCAGCTGCTCAAGCGCACGCACGGCGGCGCGGTGTCCACCGAGGTGATCTACGAGCTGCCGCAGCGGTACCGGGCGGGGCGCGGGCAGCAGCAGAAGCGGCGGATCGCCGAGGCGGCGGCGGCGCTGGTGGACGAGGACGTGCGGTCGGTGGGGCTGGGCGGCGGCACGACCACGACCGAGCTGGCCCGGCTGCTCGCGGCGGGCAAGCCGCTCAAAGTGGTCACCAACGCGCTCAACATCGCGAGCGACCTGTCGGTGCGGCCGTCGATCGACCTGGTGGTGACCGGGGGCGGGGTGCGGCCGGACTCGTACGACCTGGTGGGGCCGATCGCGGACCGGGCGCTCGCGGGGATCAGCGTGGACGTGGTGTTCCTGGCGGCGGCGGGTGTGGACTCGGTGCTGGGGGTGAGCTCGTGCGACGAGATCGGGGCGAACACCGACCACAGCCTGATGGCGACCGGGCGGCGGGTGGTGGTGCTGGCCGACCCGGAGGTGGTGGGGCGGCGGGCGTTCGCGCGGGTGGCCCCGGTGACGGCGGTGTCGGTGGTGGTCACGGGGGCTGCGGCGGATCAGGAGGAGCTGGCCCGGTTGCGGGCGGTGGGGGTGGCGGTGGTGATCGCGTGAGGGCCGGGGGCGGCTGAGCGCTGCGGACCGGTGGCCGGCGGGCAGGTGAGGCGCGGGCGGGCGGAGCGCGGGTAGCCGGGGCGTGGGCCTCGGACGTGCGGTGCCGCGGGTTTGCGCGGATGAGCGGCGCTCGGTTTGCCAGGTGTGCGCGAATGCGCGGTTGACGTGTGACCGCTCGTGCGCGTCCACGCCTGGGTGCCCCGTCCGGGGGCCACTCAGGTGCGGGTGGGGTGGGTCGTTGTGGCGGGGGTCGGTCACGCCAGACACCGGGAAGGTGTTCCATGCGCCTGCGCACCACCAAGCGGAACCTCGTCGCCTTCGTGGCCGCCCTGCTCGCGACGGTCGCCGTCGCGGCGCCCGCCGCCGACGCGGCCTCGCCGTCGTGGCGGCCGGTGAAGGCCGACCGGTGGCAGCACCAGCTCAACCCCGCCTCCAGCGGCGCGGGCACGGCGGGCGGCGTGACGATCAGCCCGTGCAGCAGGCCCGCGGTCGGCGGGCCGCCGTGCGTGAAGCCGACGGTGTACGAGATCGACCTGTACGGGCCGGACGGGCGGACGCCGAACGTCGCCGCCGTGCAGGCCATCCACGGGGTCGGCGCCCGCGCGGTCTGCTACGTCGACGGCGGCGCCTGGGAGCGGTGGCGGCCCGACGCCGCCGCGTACCCGGCCTCGGTCAAGGGCGCGGACATGGACGACTGGCCCGGCGAGAAGTGGCTGGACGTGCGCGACACCGCCGCGCTGCTGCCGATCGTGGGCGCGCGCGTCGCCAAGTGCGCGAAGGCCGGGTCCGACGCGGTCGAGTTCGACGACGTCGACGGCTGGGCCAACAGCACCGGCTTCCCGCTGACCGCCGCGCGGCAGCTCAGGTACAACCGCTCGATCGCGGCCGTGGCGCGCAAGCACGGGCTCGCGGTCGGGCTGAAGAACGACCTGGACCAGGTCGAGGACCTCGTCGGGAACTTCGACTTCGCGGTGAACGGGCAGTGCCGGCAGTTCGACGAGTGCGGGCTGCTCAAGCCGTTCCTGGACGCGGGCAAGCCGGTCGTGCAGATCGAGTACTCCGACCAGGGCGCGCGCACGGGCGGGTTCTGCGCCCAGGCGAACGCGGCCGGGCGCAGCGCGGTCCTCAAGCAGCTCCCGCTCAAGGCCACCCCCTGGACGCCTTGCCGCTAGCCCTCCCCCGGCCCCGCAGGCGTCCGGCCGCCCGTCAGCGGTCGACCTCCCGTCAGGGGCGCACCGGCTGGACCGCGGGGGCCACCGACACCGCCGGTGGCCCCTGCGGAGCCGTCCCCACCCCCGTGGCCACGAACAGCGCGGTGACCAGAACGGCGCCCGCGGCGGCCGACCCGAGCGACAGCCGAACCACCGACCTCAATCGCAGCGTGATGTACATCCCGGACCTCCGTTCACGGGAATTCCCCCGATTTCCATGATGACCACCCGAACGTGCCACAGTCCAAGTCGACTTGCGGTAGCGGACCGGAGTGAGCGGGTCCACTCGGGTAACACCGAGTGGGCGCACCCGGATATCCACCCCAGAACGCGGGAACCGACTCGGGTCCCCTCTTCCGGGTGACCGGAGAAAGGCCGGGAAGAATGCCGGAGTCCAATACAGGGGTGGTGGACGGGCTGGACGACCTCGGTCCGGTGCTGCGCGACATCGGCACCGGCATGATGGCGCGCACCAGGGCCAAGCTGGCGAACAGCCCGGAGACGCGGGCGTTCCTGGAGATCGGCCTCGACCTGCTGCGCGAGGACCTGATCCAGCACACCGGCCCGGACTTCGACCACGGGACGCCGTCGCGGCTGTTCGACTCCCTCTCGCGCGAGCGCGTGCTCGCCCGGCCGGAGGCGCAGGAGCTGCTGCTGAGCGTGAACATGTTCCGGCACCGCTGGGAGCGCAAGGACCGGTACAGCGAGGACCTCATCTCGTACGTGTTCCGGCTGACCCCGCAGCTGCGGCGGATGGACGAGGTGCGGGCGGCGACCACCGCGATGATCGGGCAGGTGAGCCTGGGCGAGCTGGTCAGGCTGCTGGCGCGGGCCGAGCTGGAGGCGCTGCGCGGCGACCCGCTGGTGTGCGTGCAGGCGATCCTGCAGAGCGCGCTGCCCAACCACACGCGGGTGCGCGAGTTCTGCAAGGCGCACCTGGACGAGCTGCTGCCGCGCTGGGCGGACCTGTACCGGGACGTCGCGGTCGCGCACGGGCTGGCGCTGCGACCGGGGCGGACCTGGTTGGACGTCGCGCTGCTGTTCAACACCGCCATCGTCGGTGAGCTGCATTGGACGCGCGTGTCCGCCCGCCCCACGCTCGCGAACGGCGAATCGGTGCTCACCGGCGCGCTGCTCGCGATGATGCCCGCCCTGGTCGACGGGCTTTCCGACGACGTGGATCAGCAATTCGCGGGATGAGTCCCGATCACCGGGGGCGGAAGTTCACCCGTTCTCACCGAAAATGGTGGAGATATCGCCCGGACGGGTGGACCCCAGGGTGGATTCGGGAGTGGATTCGGGAGTGAAGTCGGAAGTGGAGTCGGGGGCGGACTGGTCGAGCCACAGCACATGCGTGGTGACGTCCGCGTCGAGCGCGAAGCACGCGTACAGCTCGCGCACGCCCTCGGCGCTCTCGGCGCGGGTGCGGTGGTTGTCGTCGACGCCCGTGGCGTCGGCGTGGTCGGGGAACTGGAGGCCGTAGGCGACGATCTCGCCGTCCTCGCCGTCGCCGTACTCGTAGGCGATCGCGAACAGGCGCGGGGCCAGCGCTCGGGCCTCCAGCACCAGCACGTCGCGATAGTCGCCGCTGCGGGTGTCGCCGAGGGTGTCACTACGGGTGTCGCTGCGGATGTCGCTGCGGGTGTCACTGCTGCGGGTGTCGGCCATGGGGACGCCTTTCGGTGAGGTCCAAGGGGTCGTTATTCCGGCAACACCACCCGAAGCAGTTGATCACGTCGAGCGCCCTCAAGCCGGTCCGTGCACCGTCCGAAGAGGAACGTGTCGCCTTGAAGATCCCCACGCACCCTGGGACCCTCTTGCGACAGAATATGAAGACTTGCGCAAGATCAGAAGTTCCAACGCAAGTTTTGACCACCCCGATCGGGTGAACCTGCGGAATGCTGCGGAATGAGGAGCGTCGGTGAGCACGCCAGCGAAGAAGGCACAGGGCCTCGGTGCCCAACTCAGGGTGATCCGCAAGCGCAGCGGCCTCTCCATGAAGGAGGTGGCCGACCGGATGGGCTGGAGCGAGGCCAAGGTCTCGCGCATGGAGACCGGCAAGCGGCCGGTCGACTCGGAGGAGGTCAGCGGCATCCTGGCGATCTTCAAGATCGTCGGGGTCGAGCGCGAGCGCCTGATGGCGATGGCCCGCACGCCGGAAGAGCCGGCCTGGATCGAGACCATCCGGGCCGGGCTGCCGAACGAGTCGGTGACGCTCGCGACCTATGAAAACGAAGCGGTGTCGATCACCAACTGGTCTCCGCTGCTGGTCCCCGGCCTGTTGCAGACGATGGAGACCGCCTCGGCGTTCATGCAGCTCGACGGCATCCCCGACCACGACATCGGCGCGCGGCTGATGGGGCGCTCGCACCGCCAGCGGATGCTGGAGCGGGTCCACTACACCGCGATCATCGATGAAACCGTGCTGCACCGACGGCTCGGCGACGCGCACACGCACCGCGCGCAGTTGCGCCACCTGGTCGCCATGGCCGAGCGGGAACGCGTCGCGATCCGGCTGATTCCCGTCAACTCTGCCAGCCACTCAGCCTTGATCAGTCCCTTCATGCTCCTCGAATTCGATCACCAGCCGCCGATCGTGCACGTGGAACTCTCCAGGTCGGGCGCGTTCTTCGTGGACCCGGCGGAAACCGACATCTACGTTCGACAGCGCGCCCAGCTTCTGTCAGTTTCGATGGACGAGGCAGACTCTGTGCGACTGATCCAGAAGCTGATCGAGGAGAAGGGTCCCTAGGCATGGCTCAACCGACGTCGCCGCAGTGGCGCAAGAGCAGCAGGAGCGGCTCGCAGTCCGACTGCGTCGAGGTGGCCGGCAGTTTGGACCGGTTGCGGGACAGCAAGGCGCCCGGCGCCGGGGTCGTCCGGACCTCGCCCGCCGCCCTCAGCAGGTTCCTGGACGCGATCCGCCGGGACCGGTTCTAGCGCCGCCGGGCCGGGACCGCGGCCGGTCCCGGCCCGCGGCTAGAACGCCTTGCCGGGGTTGAGCAGGCCCGAGGGGTCCAGGGCGGCCTTCACGGCGCGGTGCATCGCCAGCACCTCCGGGGACAGCTCGGCCGCGAGGCCCGGTCGTTTGAGCAGGCCCACGCCGTGCTCGCCGGTGACGGTGCCGCCCAGCTCCAGGGCCGCCGCGACGATCTCGTCGAACGCCGCCTGCGCGCGTGCCCGCGCCGCCTCGTCGCCCGGTGGGGTGACGAGGAGGGGGTGGAGGTTGCCGTCGCCGGCGTGGGCGATGTTCGCGATGGTGACGTCGTGGCGCTCGGCGGCCCGCTCGACGCGCCCCAGCATCTCCGCGACCTTGGACTTGGGCACGCAGACGTCCTCGGTGAGGACCGGGCCGAGGCGTTCGAGAGCCGGGTAGGCCAGGCGCCTGGCGGAGAACAGGGCCTCGGACTCGGCCTCGTCGGTGGAGCGGGCGGCCCAGGTCGCGCCCGCCGCCTCGAAGCAGGCCAGCATCCGCTCGGCCGCAGCCTCCGCCGCGCCGCCGGGGTCGTCGAACCTGGCCAGGAGGACGGCGTCCGCGTCGGCCGAGACGCCGGTGCGCTTCCACTCGTCCACGGCGCGCAGGCAGTGCCGGTCGACCAGCTCCAGCGCGGCCGGGGTCAGGCCCGCCTCCGCCGTCGCGCGGACGGCCTCACCGGCGGTGACGACGGACGGAAAGTAACCCGCCACGGTGACCGCCGGGGGTGGGAGGGGGCGCAGGCGGACGGTCACCTCGGTGACCACGCCCAGGGTGCCCTCGGAGCCGACGACGAGACCGGTCAGGTCGTAGCCCGCGACGCCCTTGGCGGTGCGGCGGCCGAGGCGGACCAGGTCGCCCGTCCCGGTGACGAGCTGGAGGCCGAGGACGTAGTCGCGGGTGACGCCGTACTTCACGCAGCACAGGCCGCCCGCGTTGGTGGCGACGTTCCCCCCGATGGTGGACCACGGGGAGCTGGCCGGGTCCGGCGGGTACCACAGGCCGTGCTCGGCGGCGGCCCTGCGCAGGTCGTCGTTGATCACGCCGGGCTGGACGACGGCGAGGCGTTCGAGCGGGTCGATCTCCAGGACGCGGTTCATCCGGTCGAGCGCGACGACGACGCAGCCGTCGACGGCGTTGGCCCCGCCGGACAGGCCCGTACCGGCCCCGCGCGGCACGATCGGCGCGCCGTGCGCCAGGCAGGCGCGGACGACGTCGCGGACCTGCTCGGGGGTGCGCGGGCGGACGGCGGCCAGCGGGGCGCCGACCGGGGCCCACTCGGCGTCGTCGTGGCTCAGGCCCGCGAGGACGTCGGGGTCGGTGAGGGCCGGATCGGGCAGGGCGAGGTCGGCCAGGGCGTCGAGCAGGCTCACAGGTCCCCCAGGAACGCCAGGACCTCGGCGTTGACCCGGTCGGGCTGGTCGAAGTTGGCCCCGTGGCCGCAGTCGTCGATGACGACGGCGCGGCCGTCGGGGTTGCCCGCGACGGCGGCCTCGGCGTGCTGCCACGGCCAGAGCTGCGAGTCGCGGCCGGCGATCATGAGGACGGGGACGTCGCAGCGCTGGACGACGTCGCGCCAGTCCTGGTGGGCGTGGTCGTGCAGGAGCGGCCAGGTCTCCTCGCCGGGGTCGTTGGGGACCGCGCCCATGCCCGCCTTCTTGACCAGGCGGGCGGCGGACTTGAGGGACTTGGCGGCGGAGTGGCCGCGGCCGGTCTTGGGGACGCCCCTGGCGAAGAAGTCGCCGGAGTTCTGCTCGGTGAGGCCGTAGAAGCCGTAGGGCCAGTCGGCCGAGTTGATCATCTTGGGGGTCTGGTCGACGCTGACGACGCCTCGGACCCGGTCGGCGCCGAACAGGCTCAGGCAGGCCCAGATCGCGCCGACGCCCATGGAGCCGCCGACGAGGACGGCGTCGCGCAGGTCGAGGGCGACGAGGACGTCGTGGAGGTCCTTGCCGTGGCGGGAGAGGCGGTGGCCGTGCGGCGGGCGGGCGGACTCGCCGTGCCAGCGCCGGTCCAGGCCCAGGACGCGGTGGCCCATGGCCAGGAGCGCCTCGGTCTGGAAGGCCCAACTGGTGGCGGGCGCGCCGTAACCGGCGACCAGCACCACGGGTGAGCCGGTTCCCTCGTCGGCGACGTGGAGGTCGACGCCGTCGTTGGTCGTGATCGTGGGCATGGTGCCGATGGAAGCACAGGGGCGCGGGGCGGGCCACGAGGGAAGCGCCACTCGGGGGCGGTCTCCGGAGGGACGGGGCGCGCCACCCGATCGTGCGGGTCGTGCTCGGCGCGGGCGATCGTGCCGGTGGTCTCCAGCGCCGGTTCAGTTTCGTTCTGCACTGAAGGAATAGAGTGGAATAGCGCTGCCGAAGGGGTGACCGGGTGGAGCAGCGGGTGGTCCCGCGCGGGGGTGGTGGTCGCTGTCCGAACCGGGCGGCTCGTCCGACCGGATTGCGCGGCGGGGTGCGGTGGGGTCGGTGGTTACGGATAGTGTTCTAGTGATCACCACATCGAGTAGGAGCACTCGGAACAATGGTTCTGCGCGAGCGGGTCGAGGCCTTCCTCGACGGCCCGGCCTTCCAGCGGTTCATCATCGTGGTCATCGTCGTCAACGCGGTGACCCTGGGCTGCGAGACCGTCCCCGCACTCATGGACTCCCACGGCTGGCTGCTGCACGGGATCGACCGGTTGGCGCTGGCCGTCTTCGTCGCCGAGCTGACCGCGCGCCTGTACGCCGAGCGGCTGCGGTTCTTCCGGGACCCGTGGAACTGCTTCGACTTCCTCGTCGTCGCCATCTCGCTGGTGCCCGCGACGGGCGTGCTGAGCGTGGTGCGGTCGCTGCGCATCCTGCGCGTGCTGCGGCTGATCTCGGTCGTGCCGAGCATGAGGCGCGTGGTCACGGCGCTGGTCCGCTCGGTGCCGGGCCTGCTCTCGCTGTCCGGCCTGCTGGTGCTGCTGCTGTACGTGGGCGGCGTGATCGCGATCAACCTGTTCCGCCCCACCGGTGACGAGCGGTTCGCCGACCTCGGCAGCACGGTGCTGACGCTGCTCCAGATCACCACCGGCGACGGGTGGTCGGACGTGATGCGGGACCTGATGGAGCGGCAGCCGCTCGCGTGGATCTTCTTCGTCTGCTACCTGCTGGTGGGCACGTTCACGATGCTGAACCTGTTCATCGCGGTGGTGTGCAACGCGATGGAGCAGGAGCTGAGCCCTGCGCGACCCGACGTGACCGCCTCCCCCGAGCTGGGGACGGCCGATCAGGTGGTGCTGGCGGAGTTGCGGGCGCTGCGCGCCGAGGTCCAGGCGCTGCGGCTGACGTCGGCGGGCGACCGGGGGTAGGC
The DNA here is from genome assembly GCF_000023245.1 of Actinosynnema mirum DSM 43827. Lineage (GTDB taxonomy): Bacteria > Actinomycetota > Actinomycetes > Mycobacteriales > Pseudonocardiaceae > Actinosynnema > Actinosynnema mirum. Next base: position 2,694,879 of record NC_013093.1, on the reverse strand, counting down.
GGGGCCGGGTAGGGGGCGGGCGGAGCGGGAACCCGGCCGCTCGGCGCCCGACGAGCGGACCGCGCCCCAGCGGGGAACCCGGTCGCGCGAGGCGCCCCACCCGTCCCCCGGCGAAGGGCAGTCCCGTGACCCGGTCCGTTTCCCGCAGATCCTTCCTCGCAGGCGCAGGCACGGCGTTGGGCGCGACCGCGTTCAGCGGCGGCGCTTCAGCGTCGGGCAGCACGGCGCCAGGCGCCCCGGCGTCGGGCCGCTCCCCCGCCGGGATCCCCGACGGGGCGCGCGTGCCCGCGCTGGTCGTCGGCTCCGGGTACGGCGGCGCGGTGGCCGCGCTGCGGCTGGCGCAGGCGGGCGTGCCGGTGCACGTGGTCGAGAAGGGCCGGTCGTGGGACGAGCCGGGGTGGGACGGCAAGGTCTTCGCGAACATGCTCAACCCCGACGAGCGCTCGTACTGGCTGCGCACCTGGACCAAGCAGCCGCTCAGCAACTTCCTCGGCCTGCCGGTGGACCGCGCCGTCCCGCGCCGCACCGGAATCCTGGACGCCGAGGAGTTCGCCGGGATCACCGTCTACCAGGGGCGGGGCGTGGGCGGCGGGTCGCTGGTCAACGGGGGCATGGCGGTGACGCCCCGGCGGGAGCGGTTCGCGGCGGTCCTGCCGGGCGTGGACCCCGAGGAGATGTACTCGACGTACTACCCGCTGGCGAACGCCGAGCTGGGCACCGGGCTGGTCGACCCGGACTGGTGGGAGCAGGCCGAGTGCTACCGGTACGCCAGGGTGGGGCGGGCGCAGGCGCAGCGGTCCGGGTTCCCGTTCGAGCTGGTGCCCGGCGTGTACGACTGGGCGCACCTGGAGCGCGAGGAGGCCGGGACCGCGCCCCGGTCGGCGCTGGCCGCCGAGGTGATCTACGGCAACAACCACGGGAAGCTGTCGCTGCCCAGGACGTACCTGGCGCGGGCGCTGGCCACCGGGCGGGTGACGATCTCGGCGCTGCACGAGGTGACGAGCGTGCGGGCGGTCGGCGGCGGGTACGAGGCGCTGCTCGACGTGCTGGACACGAACGGGCGGGTGACGTCCACCAAGCGGGTGGAAGCGGAGCGGGTGTTCTTCGCGGCCGGGAGCGTGGGGACGAGCAAGCTGCTGACCCGGTTGCGGGACACCGGGGCGCTGCCCGCGCTGAGCCCGGAGGTCGGGCTGGGGTGGGGGGAGAACGGGAACGTGATGGTGGGGCGGGCGAACAAGGCGTCCGACCCGACCGGGGCGCTCCAGTCGTGCATCCCGACCGGCGGGATCGACAACTGGGCGGCGGGCGGGGCGTTCGCCGAGGTCGCGCCGCTGCCGACCGGGGTCGAGACGTTCACGTCGTTCTACCTGGCGATCACGGCCAACCCGAGGCGCGGGCGGTTCACCTGGAACCCGGAGGCGGGGCGGGTCGAGCTGGACTGGCGGCAGGAGTGGAAGCAGCCGTCGGTCGACATGGCGCGGACGATCTTCGACCGGATCAACTCGGTCGAGGGGACGGTGTACCGGGCGGACCTGTTCGGGGCGGGGAAGGTGTGGGGCGACGGGCTGACGTACCACCCGCTGGGCGGGGTGGTGCTGGGGCGGGCGACGGACGGGCACGGGCGGCTGGCGGGGTACCGGGGGCTGTACGTGGTGGACGGGTCGCTGATTCCGGGGAACACGAGCGTGAACCCGTTCGTGACGATCACGGCGCTGGCGGAGCGGAACCTGGCCCGGATCGTGGCGCGGGACCTGTAGCGGGGTCAGGCTCCGGTGGGGTCGTGGGCCCAGGTGCGCAGGGGGTGGAGGCGGACCTCCCAGGGGCCCAGGCAGTCGGCCAGGAGGGTGGCGACCAGGGAGCCGCAGGGGCAGGCCAGGTTGGGGCCGGTGCCGCCGTGCGGGCCGCAGCAGCCCTCCAGGTTCCGGCCGTGCTCGCGCTCGCGCAGGGTCGGGACGTCCTCGGGGTGGAGCACGCGGACGCCGAGGGCTGTGCGGGGGACGCCGCGGGCGTGCGGGTCGTCCGAGTCGGGGACGAGCGCCCAGGAGCCGCGCGGGACGGTGGGTGGGGCGTGGTGCGCGCGGGGTTTTCCCGCGCGCGTCCGCCCCGCGCCCTCCGGCCGTGCTCAGACGAACTTGAGGGAGCCCGCGTCGATCGCCCAGTTCTGGCCGATCGCGCTCGGCAGGGTCGGGGAGGCCAGCAGCAGGATCGCGCGGGCGATCTCGTCGGGCTCGATGAGGGCGCCGGTGAGCATCCCGTTCTGCGCGGGCATCGCGGCGAGCAGCTCCGCGTGCTCCACGCCGAGGTGGGCGGCGACCCTGGCGATGTAGCCGTCCGGGCCCGCCATGATCGCGGTGCGGGTGCCGCCGGGGGTCACCACGTTCACCCGCACGCCCTGCGGGGCCAGCTTCTCCGCCAGGCCCCTGGAGAACGCGTTCAGGGCGGCCTTGGCGGCGGAGTAGTGCAGCGGGACGCCCTGGGGCTGGCGGGCGCTGCTGCTGCCGGTGTTGACGATCGCGCCGCGCGCCTCGATCAGCGCGGGGAGCGCGGCGCGGGTGGTGCGGAGGGCGGCGCCGAGGTTGAGCTGGAACGAGTCGAGCCAGGTCGCGTCGTCGCCGTCGAGCAGGTCGGCGAGCGCGCCGTCCGGCAGCTCGCCGCCGCCCGCGTTGTTGACCAGCACGTCCAGTCGCGGGTTCGCGGCGAGCGCGGTCTCGACGGCGTGGCGCGGGCCGTCCGGGGTGGACAGGTCGGCGGCGACGAACTCGGCCCCGGTGTCCGCCAGCTCGGGGGTGGCGCCGCGGGAGACGGCGACGACCGACGCGCCCTCGGCCAGGAAGGCCCGGACGGTGGCCAGGCCGATGCCCTTGCTGGCTCCGGTCACCAGGACGCGCTTCCCGGCGAGGTTCAGGTCCATGTTCCGCTCCAGTGGTGGGTGGATCAGGTTGGTGAATGAACTCGGTGAATCAGTTCGCCCTTCAACTGAAACATCACTGTCGCACTTAAGTCAAGAAGTGAGTAGATTCAGGCTCAGGACGGCGGGAAGTAGGGTTGCCGGGACACCGGGGAGGTGGCCGATGAGCGCGGAGGACGCGCCCAAGCGGGTGCGCGCGGACGCCGAGCGCAGCACCGCCCGCATCCTGGAGGCGGCGCAGTCCGTGCTGGCCGGGGACCCGAACGCGTCGCTGGAGCGCATCGCGGACGCGGCCGGGCTGGCGCGCGCGACCGTGCACCGGCGGTTCTCCTCGCGCAAGGCGCTGCACGACGCGCTGGTGGCCGACATCGGCGAGCGCTACCGGCAGGCCGTGCTCCAGGCGCGGGTGGCCACCGCTCCCCCGCTGGTCGCGCTGCACCGGCTGGCGCAGGTGGTGTTCGAGCTGAAGGTGAGCCACCGGTTCGCGGTGGAGCTGGCGTCGGACGAGGAGTGCGGGCCGGTGCTGTCGGGCGAGGTGCGGGAAGGCATCGAGCTGCTGTTCCGCAGGCTGCGGGAGGTCGGGGCGATCACCGCCGAGGACCCGCTGTGGTGCAGGCAGCTGATGATGGCGGTGCTGCACGCGGTCCACGTGATGCCACCGGACTCGCCCGCGCTGGGGTGCGCGGGAGCCGGAACCGGAGTGGGGCAGGCCGGAGTGGGGCAGGCGGGCGCAGGGGTGGACGGCGCAGGGGTGGACGGCGCCGGGCTGGAGGGCGAGGCGCTGTCGGGGGCGCGGGCGGACCTGCTGGTCGAGACGCTGACCAGGGCGCTGGGCGGCGGCGCCACGGCGGGCTGAGCCCGACGGCGACCCGGCCGCCCGGCCGCAGCGCCCGAGCCCGAGCACGAGCCACGCCGCCCGGCCCCACCGCAGCACGACGCGGCCCCGGTGTCCGCTGTGGACACCGGGGCCGCGTTCGGTCAGCTCAGGTGGCTACCGGTGCTCCCCCCTCCGCCGCCTGCCCACGACCAGCGCGCCGAAGCCGGCGACCAGCAGGGCCAGACCGCCCAGGACCATCCCGGCGACCTGCACACCCGTCCACGCCAGCGGCTCCTCCGCGGGCGGGGCCGGGGCCGCCGCCGGGGGCGGCGGGGTGGTCGGGGCCGGGGTGGTCGGCGGGGTGGTCGTGGTGGGCTGGGCGACCTCGACCGCCACCACGGCCACGTCGTTGTCGGTGTTCGACTGCGACACGCCCACCACCGGGGCGACCTCGGCCACCGCGTTGGTCGACGTCATCGGGGCCGTCGCGGTGCTCACCACGGTCACCGGCGGCAGCGACGCGCCCGCCGGGATCGTCGCGCCGGTGGTGCAGGTGACCACCTGGCCGCTGATCTGGCAGTCCCAGCCGTCGCCCGAGGCCGTGACCGGCTTCAGGCCGTCGGGCAGGGTGATCGTCGTCGTGGCGCCGACGACCGGCACGTTGCCGTCGTTGCTCACCACGTCGGTGAACGTCACCGTGTCGCCCACCTGCGCGGACGGCTTGTCCACGGTCAGGCCGATGGTCAGGTCGACCACCGTCCCGATCAGGGCCGCGTCGACGTCCACCAGCTGGCTGATCCGGCCGCCGGTGATGGCGATGGTCAGCGGGGCCGACGTGGCGGTCGTCTGGTCGAAGTCGGAGTCCAGGGCGCGGTCGGCGCCCTGGCCCGGCTTCGCCAGCGTCATGCCGGTCGGGGTCAGCACGGTCACCAGGTACTGGCCGGGGGCCAGGTCGGTGAAGCCGTACCGGCCGTTCGCGTCGGTGGTGGTGCGGGTGAGCTCGGCGCCCGAGGAGTCCTTGAGCACCACGACCACCCCGGCGACGCCCTTCTCACCGGCGTCCTGCACGCCGTTGCCGTTGGCGTCGTCCCACACGAAGTCGCCGATCAGGCCGAGCTGCTCGCCGAAGTTCGCCACGCCCGAGCCACCGGCGGGCACCGTCACGGTGACCTCGGTGGGCGTGGTCGCCCCGTAGCCGGCCGGCTGCTCGATGACCACGGTGTACGTGCCCTCGGGCAGCAGGGTGAACGAGTAGGCGCCGTTGTCGTCGGTCGCCGCCAGCTCCAGCTCCTGACCGGTCGAGTCCTTCAGCGTGACGACCGCGCCGGGGAGCCTGGTGGTCTCGGTCGGGTCGATCACCCCGTTGCCGTTGGCGTCGAGGAAGACCACGCCGGAGATCGAGACCTCCTCGCCGGGGTTGCCGACCCCGCCGACGTCGCCGATCTCGCCGAACAGGTAGCCCTCGCCGGACTGGCCCGCCGCGAGCTGGATGTTCGCGATGGTGTCCGGCGGCACGAGCGCGCCACCGGCCGAGCCGAGGGTCTCCTGGCCGTCGTCGTACCCGGTGGGCGTGGTCTCCACGATCGTGTAAGTCCCCGGCGGGAGGCCCGCGAAGGAGTAGGAGCCGTCGTTGGCCGTGGTGACCAGCAGGTCCACGTCCCCGGCCGCGTCGGTGAGGGTCACCGTCGCGTTCGGGATGCCGACCTCGCCCGCGTCGCGGACGCCGTTGCCGTCGGCGTCGTAGTAGACCGCGCCCGAGAGCGAGCCCTGCACCTCGGAGAACACGTAGCCCGAGGCGACCGTGCCGGAGTCGATGACGATGCCGCTGAACACGTCGTTCACCGAGCCGTCGCCACCGGCCGTGCCGACCGCGTCGGGACCGTCGCCGTAGTTCGCCGGCTGGGTCTCGGTCACGGTGTAGGCGCCCGGAGGCAGGTCGGTGAACGCGTAGCCGCCGCTGGCGTCGGTGACGACCACGACGGTGACCGGGCCGGTCAGGGTGATGGTCACCCCGGCGATGCCGGTGCCCGCCTGGTCGACCACCCGGCCGGAGATGCCCGCCTGGGCGGTCTCGCCGAACAGGTAGCCGGTGGCGTTCTGGCCGCCGCCGAGCGCGATGCCGGTGATCGAGTCCGGCGGGGTGGCCGTGCCGCCCGCGGTGCCCGCGGCGTCGGCGCCGTCGAGGTACCCGCCCGGCTGGGTCTCGGTGACGGTGTAGGAGCCGCCGACCACGCCGGTGAAGGTGTAGCCGCCTGCCGGGTCGGTCAGGACCGTCGTGCTCACGGGCCTGCCGAGGGCGTCGGTCCCGGTCAGGGCGACCTGGACGGAGCCGATGCCGGGCTCGCCGTTGTCGCGGGTCCCGTTGCCGTTGACGTCCTCGTACACCGAGCCCGCGAGGGAGCCGCGGGTGTCGGTGAAGGTGTAGCCGGTGGCCCTGGTGTCGGAGCCGAGCACGATGCCGTTGATCTGGTCGTTGACGTCGGTGCCGCCGCCGACCGAGCCGGCGGTGTCGGGGCCGTCGCCGTACCCGTTCGGCTGGGTCTCGATCACGGTGTACGTGCCGGGGGCGAGGCCGGTGAACGAGTAGGAGCCGTCGGCTCCGGTCACGGTCGTGGCCGGGGTCGGGCCGGTGAGGGTGACGGTGACGCCGGGGATGCCGTTGCCCGCCTCGTCGGTGACGCGGCCGGAGAGCGAGGCCGCGACCTGCTCGCCGAACGTGTAGCCGGTGGCGTCGTCGCCCGCCGCGAGGTCGATCGCGGTCAGCGAGTCCGGCGGGGTGACGGTGGCCCCGGCGGTTCCGGGGGCGTCGATCCCGTCGAGGTAGCCGTCCGGCTGGGTCTCGGTGATCGCGTAGGCGCCCGAGAGCAGCCCGGCGAACAGGTAGGACCCGTCGGTCTCGGTGAGCGCGGTGCGGTTGACGCTCGCGCCGGTGTCGTCGGCGCCGGTGAGGGTCACCGTGACGCCCGCGATGCCGTCCTCACCGGCGTCGCGCAGGCCGTTGCCGTTGGCGTCGACGTACACCGAGCCGGCGAGCGAGCCCGCCTTGTCGGTGAAGTCGTAGCCCGCGCCGACCGTGCCGGAGCCGACGGTGATGCCGTCGATGACGTCGCCGGTCGGGGTGCCACCGGCCGAGCCGACCGTGCCGCCCGCGTCGGCGTACCCGGTGGGCTGGGTCTCGGTGATCGTGTACTGGCCCGGCTGGAGGCCGGTGAACGAGTAGGACCCGTCCGGTCCGGTCGTGGTGGTGGCCGGGGTCGGGCCGTCGAGGGTGATGGTGACGCCCTCGATGCCGTTGCCCGCCTCGTCGACGACCCGGCCGGACAGCGTGCCGCCGATCAGCTCGCCGAACGTGTAGCCGGTGGCGTCGAAGCCCGCGACCAGGTCGATGCCGGTGATCGCGTCCGGCGGGCTGAGGACGCCGCCGGAGGTGCCCGCGGTGTCGATGCCGTCCAGGAACCCGGCGGGCTGCGTCTCGGTGACGGTGTAGTCGCCGGTCAGCAGGCCGGTGAACGAGTAGCCGCCCGCGGTGTCGGTGACCTGGGTGAGGCTGACGGCGCCGTTGACGTCGGCGCCGGTCAGCGTCACGGTGACGCCGCCGATGGCGGGCTCGCCCGGATCGCGCACCCCGTCGCCGTTGTCGTCCTCGAAGACCAGGCCCGCGAGGGACCCGCGCTTCTCGGCGAACACGTAGCCGCTCGGCGCGCTGCCCGAGGTCACCGGGATGTCGACGAACTCGTCGTTGATGGTGGTGTCACCACCGGCGGTGCCGGGGGTGTCCGGGCCGTCGCCGTACCCGGCGGGCTGGGTCTCGATCACGGTGTAGAGGCCGGGGACCAGGCCGGTGAAGCTCCAGGTCCCGTCCGGGCCGGTCGTGGTGACGGCGGTGGTGCCGGTCGCGCCGGGGCCGCTCAGGCTCAGGCCCACGCCCTCGATGCCGTTGCCCGCGTCGTCCACGACCCGGCCGCTGATGCTCGACGCCTGGTAGTCGCCGAACAGGTAGCCGGTGGCGTCGACGCCCTCCGCCAGGTCGATCGCGGTGATCGAGTCCGGCGGGGTGACCGTGCCGCCCGAGGTGCCTGCCGTCTCCTCCCCGTCCAGGTAGCCGGCGGGCTGGGTCTCGGTCACCGCGTAGGCGCCCGAGAGCAGGCCGGGGAACAGGTAGGAGCCGTCGTCGGGGTCGCTGACGACGCTGGCGGTCACCGGGTTGCCGAGCGCGTCGGTGCCGCTCAGGTCGACGGTGACGCCGCCGATGCCGGGCTCGCCGGGGTCGCGGACCCCGTTGCCGTCGGCGTCGACGTACACGACGCCCGCGAGGGAGCCGCGCTTCTCGGCGAACACGTAGCCGACGGCGGCGGTGGCCGAGTCGACGGTGATGCCGCTGATCTCGTCGTTCAGCGAGTCGTCGCCACCGGCCGTGCCGACCGCCTCGGGACCGTCGCCGTAGCCGACCGGCTGGGTCTCGATGATCGCGTAGGTGCCGGGCAGCAGGTCCGCGAAGGCGTAGGAGCCGTCGGGACCGGTCGTGGTGGTGGCGCTGGTCGGGCCGGTCAGGGTGACGGTGACGCCGGGGATGCCGTCGCCCAGCTCGTCCACGACCCGGCCGGAGATCCCGGCCGCGACGGACTCGCCGAACAGGTAGTCCACGGCGTCGGCGTCGACCGGCAGGTCGATCGCGGTGATCGAGTCCGGCGGCGTGATCGTGCCGCCCTCGCTGCCCGCGGTCTCCGCGCCGTCCAGGTAGCCGGCGGGCTGGGTCTCGGTCACCGCGTACGTGCCCGAGAGCAGGCCGGTGAACGAGTAGTCGCCCGAGGCGTTCGTGGTGGCGGTGCGGTTGACGTTCGCGCCCGCCGCGTCGGCGCCGGTCAGGGTGACCGGCACGCCCTCGATGCCGGGCTCGCCCGGATCGCGGGAGCCGCTGCCGTTGACGTCGGTGTACACCGCGCCCGAGAGCGAGCCGCGGGTGTCGGTGAAGTCGTAGCCGGTGGCGGCGGTGCCCGAGTCGACGGTGATGCCGCCGATGGTGTTGGGGTCGGTGCTGGCGCCACCCGCCGCGCCGACCGCGCCCGAGCCGTCGCCGTACCCGGCGGGCTGGGACTCGGTGAGCACGTAGGTGCCGGGCAGCAGGTCCGTGAAGGCGTAGGAGCCGTCGGGACCGGTGGTCGTGGTCTGGGTGGTCCCGGAGCCGTTCGGCCCGGTCAGCGTGACGGTGACGCCGGGGATGCCGTTGCCCGCGTCGTCGACGACCCGGCCGGAGATGCCCGCCTGGACGGTCTCGCCGAACAGGTAGGCGGTCGCGGCGGTGCCGACCGGCAGGGTGATGGCGTCGATCGTGTCCGGCGGGACGAGCGCGCCGCCCGCCGTGCCGACCGCGTTGATGCCGTCCAGGTAGCCGGCGGGCTGGGTCTCGTCGATCCGGTAGGTGCCCGAGAGCAGGCCGGTGAACGAGTAGTCGCCGCTGGTGGCGGTGGTGGTCGTGCGGTTGACCGCCGCGCCGCGCGCGTCGGTGCCGGTCAGGGTGATCAGCACGCCGTCGATGCCGGTGTCGCCGGGGTCGCGGAGGCCGTCGCCGTTGCGGTCGTCGTAGACCGAACCGGCCAGGGAACTGCGCGTCTCGGCGAAGACGTAGCCGGACGCGGTGGAGCCGGAGGTCACCGGGATGCCGGTGACCGTGTCGTTCGGCGAGTTCGTGCCACCGGCGGTGCCGACCGTGTCGGGACCGTCGCCGTAGCCGACCGGCTGGGTCTCGGTGATCGTGTAGCTGCCGGGGGTCAGGCCGGTGAAGGCGTAGGAGCCGTCGGGGCCGGTGGTGGTCGTGGCGGTGGGGCCGCCCGCGCCGGGACCGGTCAGGGTGACGGTGACGCCGGGGACGCCGTTGCCCGCGTCGTCGACGACCCGGCCGGTGATGCCGGACGGGGTGCTCTCGCCGAACAGGTAGCCGGTGGCGGCGTTGCCCGCGGGCAGGTCGATCGCGGTGATCGAGTCCGGCGGGGTGGCCGTGCCGCCCGCCGTGCCCGGCGTGTCGACGCCGTCCAGGTACCCGGCGGGCTGGGTCTCGTCGACCCGGTAGTCGCCGGAGAGCAGGCCGGTGAACGAGTACGCGCCGTCCGCGGCGGTCGTGGTGGTGCGGTTGACCGCCGTGCCCGCGTCGTCGGCGCCGGTCAGGGCCACCGTGACGCCCGCGATGCCGGTCTCGCCCGCGTCGCGGGCGCCGTTGCCGTTGGCGTCGACGTACACCGACCCCGCGAGGGAGCCGCGGGTCTCGGCGAAGTCGTAGCCGGTCGCGGCGGCGCCGGAGGTCAGCCGGATGTTGCCGATGACGTCGCTGGTGACGATGTTGCCGCCCGCCGAGCCGACGGTGTCCGCGCCGTCGCCGTAGCCGGTGGGCTGGACCTCGACCAGGGTGTACGTGCCGGGCGGCAGGCCCGCGAACAGGTAGCTGCCGGTGGCGTCGGTGCTCGTGGTGAGGTTGGCCGGGCCGAACAGGTTGATCGTGACGTTCGGGATGCCCGCTCCCGCGTCGTCGACGACCCGCCCGGCTATGCCCGCGATCACCGTGTTGCCGAACAGGTAGTCCGTGCCCGCGACGCCAGGGGGCAGCGAGATCTGGGTGATCGAGTCGGGCGGGCTCACCCGGCCGCCCGCCGTGCCCGCCGTGTCGCGGCCGTCGATGTAGCCGGCCGGGGCGGTCTCGGTGAGCGTGTAGGTGCCCGCGATGAGGCAGCAGAAGAAGTAGCTGCCGTCCTGGGCGGTGGTCTCGGTGCGGTTGACCGGGGCGCCGAACGCGTCGTTGCCGGTCAGCGTGACGGTCACGCCGCCGATGCCGACCTCGGCGGGGTCCTTGACGCCGTTGTTGTTGTCGTCGCGGTAGACGGTGCCCGCGAGCGAGCTGAACGCCTCGGCGAAGTCGTAGCCGGTGGCGGCCGTGTTCGAGGCGATCACGATGCCGCTGATGACGTCGTTCGCGGAGTTCGTGCCGCCCGCCGAGCCGACCGTGTCCGGGCCGTCGCCGTAGCCGGTGGGCTGGGTCTCGGTGACCGTGTAGGTGCCGGGCGGCAGGTTCAGCACCGAGTAGGCGCCGGACGCGTCGGTCCGGACCGTGGCCGAGAAGCCGGTGGTGTTGGTGACGGTGATCGTGGTGTTCGGGATGCCCGCGCCGAGGTTGTCGTAGACGCGGCCCGCGATCGAGGCGGCGATGGTCTCGCCGAACAGGTAGCCGGTGGCGTCGTAGCCCGCGGGCAGGTCGATCGCGGAGATGGTGTCCGGCGGGGTGAGGAAGCCGCCCGCGTCACCGGCGGTCTCCCGCCCGTCGAGGTAGCCGGCGGGCTGGGTCTCGGTGAGGGAGTACCGGCCGCCGGGGATGTCGTCGAACAGGTAGTCGCCGCTGAAGTTGGTGCGGGTGGTCTGGTTGACCGGCCTGCCCGCCGCGCTGGTGCCCGCGAGGGTCACGGTGACGCCCCGGATGCCGGGCTCGCCCGCGTCGCGGGCGCCGTTGCCGTTGCGGTCCTCGTAGACGTCGCCGCCGATGGACGACGGGAACTCCTGGAAGACGTACCCGCTGCCCGTCTGGCCGGAGCGCAGGACGATGCCGCTGAACACGTCGTTGTCGGAGTTGACGCCGCCCGCGTCGCCCACCGTCTCGGGGCCGTCCGCGTACCCGGCCGGCTGGAACTCCACGACGCTGTAGGCGCCGGGGCGCAGGCCGTCGAACAGCCACACGCCGTTGTCGGCGGTGGTGGTCTCCTTGGAGCCGTCCGGTCCGGTGAGGACCACGCGCACGTTCGGGATCGGGTCGTCGTGCTCGTCGATGACCGAGCCGTTGAGCGAGGCGAGCAGGTAGTCGGCGAAGTTGTAGCCCGTGGCGGCGGTGCGCGAGGGCAGGGCGATGTCGGAGATGTCGCTGAAGGTGGGGGTGCCGCCGACCGTGCCCGGTGTGGACTGGCCGTCCTGGTAGGTGCTCGGGTGAGCCTCCTCGATGTTGTACGTGCCCTGGCGCAGGCGGTCGAACAGGTAGGTGCCGTCGGCGGCGGTCAGGGTGGTGATGCGGACCTGGTTGCCCGCGGAGTCGGCGCCGGTGAGCGTCACGGTGACGCCGCCGATGCCCGGCTCGCCGGGCTCCAGCACGCCGTTGACGTTCAGGTCGTTGTAGACGGTGCCCGCGAGGCTGGAGGCGCCCAGCTCGGCGAAGTCGTTGCCGACGCTGGAGCCGTTCTGCGGCAGGGTGACGGTGAACCGGTCGTTGCCCGCGCTCGTCGCGAAGGTGCCGGGGGTGTCCTTGCCGTCGTCGTAGTCGGCGGGCTGGGTCTCGGCGACGGTGTAGGTGCCCGCCGGGACGCCCGCGAACGAGTAGGAGCCGTCCGAGGTGGTCGTGGTGGTCTGGTTGACCGCCGTGCCGGTGCCGCTGGTGCCGGACAGGGTGACGGTGACGCCCTGGATGCCGGTGCCGCCGTTCTCCGGCTCGTAGAGGCCGTCGTCGTCGCGGTCGTTGAACACGCGGCCGGAGATCGAGCCGGGCGTGGTGGTGACGACCGTGGCGGTGTCGCTCACGGTCTTGCCCGCCGGGTCGGAGCCGGTCGCGGTGGCGGTGTTGGAGTCACCAGCCAGCGGCGCGGTCGTGGTGCAGGTGTAGGTGAAGCGCGCGCCCGCGGCGAGGCTCTGGTTGGGGCGGGCGCAGGCCGGGACCTTCGGGTCGGACACGTTCACGTTGGTCAGCGGGGCGTCGCCGGTGTTGGCGACGGTGATCGTGAAGGTGATCGTCTCGCCCGCCGCGTAGACGGCCTTGTCGGCGGTCTTGGTGATGTCGATGGCCGGGTGGATGACGGTGAAGGACTTGCTGCCCTCGCTCTCCACCACCCCGCCGAAGTCGTCGCCGCCGGAGGCGTAGGCGATGTTCGTGCCGCTGGTGTCCGGCGCGGGCCCGGTGCAGGTGTAGGTGACCGGGACGCTCGGGAGCAGGGTGCCGATGGCGCGGTTGCAGTCGGCGAAGGACGGGTCGGTGACCGTCACGTTGACCGCGCGGCTGGAACCGGGCGAGACCACGCTGATGGTGAACGGGATCTGCTCGCCCGGTCGGTACGGGCCGCCGCTGCTGTCCTTGGTGATGTAGATCGCCGGGACCGGCACGGAGAACACCAGGTTCTGCGCCAGGTAGGTGTCACCGGCGGTGGTGAACGTCAACTGCGCCGAGGTGTCGCCGACCGCGATGTTGTTGGTCTCGATGACCTTGGCGTCCACGCTCATGTTGTTGGCGACTCTGGGGCTCACCGCGTTCTGGGCGTTGGAGACCCAGAAGTTCGTGGTGTTCGCCGTGTTGAGCGGGTCGCCCTGCGAGGTGCCGTTGACCTGGAACTGGTCGCCGGAGATGTTGAAGTCGCCCTCGTAGCCGGTCAGGCCGATGCGCACGGGGGTGGCGGCGACGCGGAAGCCGGTGACGGGGATGGTCGTGGGGGCGTCCACCGAGGACTGCCGCACGTGGCCGTCGTAGAGGAAGATCTCCCGCTTGGACGGGGCGTAGGTGCTGTTGGGGGCGTCGTACTGGTAGACGAGCACCAGCGACCAGCCCGAGTAGCAGCCGAAGCCCTGCGGGGTCCAGACGTTGCCGAGGGTGATGGTGTTGGCCGTGCCCGACGGCAGGTTCTGGAAGCGGGCGGTGACGTCCGCGTAGGCCGAGTAGAACTGCGGCTGGCTGGAGGGCACGTTGGCCAGCGCGTCGCGGGTGATCACCTGCGGGGCGACGTTGACCGGGGCGCCGTTGCCGATGGATAGCACGGTCGAGGTCGACTCGGGTGTGCCCGAGGGGACGACGGCGGTGCCCGCCGTGGACTGGAACTGGCGGGTGTTGCAGCCGGGCGCGGTGGAGACGGCGCCGGTGCTGAGCTTGATCGAGCCGGTGTCGCCGGACCAGTTCAGGCGGGCGTAGGCCACGCGCGAGCCGGGCGGGATGGTGACGCTGCCCCTGGAGGAGTTGAACGTCGCGGCGTTGCTGTCGACGTCCGCCCACTGCATGTAGTACGAGTCGTTGTTGTTCGCCGAGGCTGTGATGGTGCGGGCCTGCGCGCTCGCGCAGTTCGCCTTGGCCTCGCCGAACGGGTCGGTGGGGGCGTTCGCGTCCGGGCAGACCGAGTTGCCGTTGCCCGCCTCGACGAAGTCGCCGTAGACCTCCTCGTTGTAGTTCAGCGTGAAGGCGCGCTCGACCGCGGCTTCGGCGGTCAGGGGAGCGAGTCCTACGCTCACTCCCGCGGCTATGAGGAACGACGTCGCCGCTGCCAGCAATCGCCGGCCGGGTGCGAGCACGGACATCAGACGGCCCCCTTTAAAGGCGTGACCATGCGGATACGGACAGCAATATCCGGGGGTTTGGGGCCACCCGCTGGGTCCGACCGGCAACTCCACCTGTTCGAGTGGGCGGGCCCGGTGTAGGGGGTGCTCGCCCGATGAGGCGGTTTGGCGCGGAGAGGCCGCCGGGGCGTCCGAGGATCGGTGCGCGGGTCCGGAGAGGACCTCACCACCAGTTCCCCAGGAGGATGCTGATGTTCGCTCGGAACGCCGTCGCGGGAGTCGTCGCCGCCGGTCTGTGCCTCGCCGCCGCCCTGCCCGCCCCGGCGGCGGAGGACCGCTCGCCGCGCTTCGGGTCGGCGACGCTGTGCAACACCTCGTCGACGGCGGTGCAGGTGTTCTCGGCCGACCTGGACGAGGGGGTGCGGTACGTGCTGCCCTACGAGTGCGGCGACGTGCTGTACTTCCCGTTCTCGGAGGGGTCGTCGACCACGACGCAGTGGCGGAACGTGTCGACCGGCAACGGGTGCGTGCGGGTGACCGTGCGGGACCGGGACGCGCTCACGATCTCGCAGGCGACGGGCGGGGTGCGGCTGTACCGGCAGGAGTCGTCGGGGAGCCTGACGCTGCTGTGCGCGACGTTCTGATCTAGGGGGCGGTGGGGGACCCCTGGTCGGGGTCCCCCACCGTCGGGGCGGGGCGGTTGTCGCTCGGACGGGGCGGTTGTCGCTCGGACGGGTGGCCGTAGTGGCGTCCCGGTGCGCGGTAGGTGGTCGGGGGATCGCGCGGTGGGGTGTGGCTACGCTCGCTCCCGTGGGGGAACGGGGGTTCGACGCGCAGGTGCTGGGCAGGCTCACCGGCTGGTTGTCGGCGGAGCGGGTGCACCTGCTGCAGCGGGTCATGGGCGGGGTCGACCCCGGCGCGGTGCTGAGCAAGCACGCCTCCGGGCTCGCCGGGCTGGTCACCGAGCTGCCACGGGTGCGGGCCGCGCTGCACTACCACCACCGGCAGGGGCAGCCCGCCGTGCGGCTGGTGAACCGGATGTGCGCGAACGCGCTGCGGCAGGTGCGGGCGGTGCGCGCGGTGTGGGAGCCGGACCCGGTGCTGGAGCGGGTCGCGCGGGTGCTGGAGGAGGCGCACGCGGCGGTCGTCGCCGACCAGTCGGGGTTCCGGGCGCGGGCGGGCGGGTTCGCGGTGGAGCTGGAGCGGGCCGCCGACGAGGTGCCGGAGGTGCTGCGGGCGCGGTTCCGGCAGGCCTGGGACGGGAAGCTGGGGCCGACCGCGCACGACGTGCTCGCGGACGAGGTGGCGTGCCTGCTGGCCGCCGCCGACCGGGACCTGACCGCGTTGGAGCAGGACCTGCTCACCGCCGAGGTTCCGCGTGACGGGGACGCGGCGTGGGAGCTGCTGCTGCCCCCGGCGGGCGAGTACCGGGTGCTGGGGGTGGTGCGGGGCACGAGCGAGCTGGTGGACCTGGAGCGGTTCCGGGCGGGCGCGGCGCAGTGGCCGCTGCGCGAGGCCGGTGGGCTGAGCTGGGGGCGGGAGACGGCGCGGATGCGGCGGTTCGCGGAGTCGTTCACCGGTGGGGGCGAGGCTTGCCTGGTCGGGGTGGTGGTGACGGCGCGGGACAAGCCGTCGGCGGGGCGGCTGGCGCGGCGGACGCTGGTGGAGCTGCTCGACCAGTACCTGGCGGGTGACCGGTTCGCCGCGCCCGCGCTGGAGCCGAGGGTGCTGGTGACGAGGGTGGCGGGTGGCACCGAGGAGATCGGGCCGAGCGGGCGCGGCACCCGGCGGGCCAGGCCGCTGACCGCGCCGGGACTGCCCGACGAGGTGCGGCGGGCGCTGCGGATGGCGCACCTGGCGGCCAGGACGGACTCGCCGAGCGCGACGGCGGCGCTGGCCTGGTCGGCGGTGGAGGCGTGCGGGCTGGGCAACCGGGACGAGCTGGCCGCCGCGCTGGCGCTGCAGAGCCTGCGGCAGGCCGTGGTGCACACGCACCGGTGCGTGCGGCTGTCGGTGACCACGCGGCTCGGGTACGCGCGGAACCGGGCGGCGCTGGCCGGGTCGGCGGTGGAGCAGGCTCGGGCCGCGCTGCCGGGGCGCAGCGGGCGGCACCTGGAGGTGCTGGAGCGCAGGCTGTACGAGGCCGAGGTGGTGCGGGACGCGGCGGTGGGCGAGCGGGACCGGCTCACCGGGGTGCTGGAGGGCGGGTTGGCTCGGGTGGCCGAGCACGCGCCCTACCGGTACCGGTACCACCTGGATGATTTGAACAGGTGGGTCGGGGCGCTGGTGGACCCGGAGTCGCCGCTGGAGGAGCTGCTGGAGCACCTGCACCCGCTGGCGGTGCGGCAGGCTCGGGACTGGCGGGGGCGGTTGACCTCGCCGCAGCGGTGCGCGAAGTGGCTGCTGCGGCAGCAGCACCGGATGACGACGGTGCTGGACGCGGTGTACGCGACCCGGAACCTGACGCTGCACGCCGGGGTGTTCCACGGGGCGGCGGACACGGTGCACGGGGTGGGGGCGGTGCTGGTGACCGACCTGGTGCTGGAGATGTTGGGGAACTGGTACAACACGGCGGGTGGGGCGGCCGGTGGTGGGGCGGCCGGTGGTGGGGCGGCTGGTGGGGAGTCGCCCGAGGACGGGGTGGGGGGCGCGGGGGTGGACCTGGGGGCGGTCGTGCCCGCCGGGGTGATCGCGGCTCTGGCCCGGCGGCAGGGGCGGGTGCTGGCCGGGTTGTCGGCCGGGCAGGACCCGAGCGGGTTGGACTTCGAGCGGCTCACCGGGCCCGACATCGCGCCGTGGGAGGGGTGAGGCGGGCCAGCCCTCCGACGCTGCCGCTGGGGGGGGGGGGAAGTCGCAGGTCATCGGTGTGACCGCTGGGCGGAAGTCGCGGGTCATCGGCGCGGTGCCGCTGAGCGGAGGGCGGTGGGCGGCCTGGCGGGCTTGGGGAAGACCCGGCGAAACCACGGTGAGGCACCGGTTCTCACCCCCTGCGACCAGCGGCTGAGCGCCTTGGCCGAGTAAATGCGGACCACTGGTCCCGGCCCGCGCGGGCCCTCCGACCCTGTGTCCGCCGACCCCCTGGCGGAACGATTCAGGTGGGCACGGAGCTAAGGGGTGCATGATCATGACGGCGGTCTCCGCAGGACTCGGACTCGACGCCTGGAGCGGCTTCAAGGGCGGCGCTTGGCGCGACTCGATCGACGTCCGCGGGTTCATCCAGGACAACTACGCGCCGCACCTGGGCGACTCGGCCTTCCTGAGCGGGCCGACCGAGCGCACCACCGGGCTGTGGCGGGACCTGTCCGGCCTGTTCGCCGAGGAGCGCAGGCGCGGCGTCCTGGACGTGGACCAGCACACGCCGTCCACCATCACCTCGCACCGGCCCGGCTACCTGGACAAGGCGCAGGAGCTGATCGTCGGGCTGCAGACGGACGCGCCGCTCAAGCGGGCGATCATGCCCAACGGCGGGCTGCGGATGGTGGAGAGCAGCCTGGCCGCGTACGGCTACGAGCTGCCCGCGTCGGTGCGCGAGGTGTTCACCAAGTACCGCAAGACCCACAACGACGGCGTGTTCGACGCGTACACCCCGGCGGTCATGCGCGCGCGCCGCGCGGGCGTGATCACGGGCCTGCCGGACGCCTACGGGCGCGGCCGGATCATCGGCGACTACCGGCGGGTCGCGCTGTACGGCGTGGACCGGCTGGTGCAGGTCAAGAAGGACGAGCGGGCCGCGCTCAACGAGGTGCCGTCCAGCGAGGACGTGATCCGCGAGCGCGAGGAGATCGCCGAGCAGATCCGGGCGCTGGGCGAGCTGAAGGAGATGGCCGCCTCGTACGGCGGCGACGTCTCCCGGCCCGCGACGACGGCGCGCGAGGCCGTGCAGTGGGTGTACTTCGGCTACCTGGCGGCGGTGAAGGAGCAGAACGGCGCGGCCATGTCGCTTGGCCGGGTGTCGACGTTCCTGGACGTGTACTTCGAGCGGGACCTCGCGGCGGGAACGCTGACCGAGGAGGGCGCGCAGGAGCTCGTCGACGACCTGGTGATCAAGCTGCGGATCGTGCGCTTCCTGCGCACCCCCGCCTACGACCAGCTGTTCTCGGGCGACCCGACGTGGGTGACCGAGTCGATCGGCGGCGTGGGCGAGGACGGGCGCCCGCTCGTGACCAAGTCCAGCTTCCGGTTCCTGCAGACCCTGTACAACCTCGGGCCCGCGCCGGAGCCGAACCTGACGGTGCTGTGGTCGCCCGCGCTGCCCGAGGGGTTCAAGCGGTACTGCGCGCGGGTGTCGGTGGACACCAGCTCGATCCAGTACGAGAACGACGAGCTGATCCGGCCGCAGTTCGGCGACGACGCGGCGATCGCCTGCTGCGTGTCCCCGATGCGGGTCGGCAAGCAGATGCAGCTGTTCGGCGCGCGGGCCAACCTGGCGAAGGCGCTGCTGTACGCGATCAACGGCGGCCGGGACGAGGTGACCGGCGAGCAGATCGGGCCGGAGTTCCCGGCGATCACCGGTGACGTGCTGGAGATCGGCGAGGTGCGGGCCGCGTTCGACAAGATGTCGGACTGGCTGGCGCGGACCTACGTGGACGCGCTGAACGTCATCCACTACATGCACGACAAGTACGCGTACGAGCGCATCGAGATGGCGCTGCACGACAGCCCGGTGCAGCGGATGCTCGGCTGCGGCATCGCGGGGCTGTCGGTGGCGGCGGACAGCCTGTCGGCCATCGAGCACGCGGTGGTGCGGGTGGTCCGGGACGAGACCGGGCTGGCGGTGGACTACGAGATCGAGGGCGACTTCCCGAGGTACGGCAACAACGACGACCGGGCGGACTCGATCGCGGCCGGGCTGGTGCGGGACTTCATGGAGAAGGTGCGCAGGTACCCGGCGCACCGGGGGGCGCTGCACACCCAGTCGGTGCTGACGATCACCTCGAACGTGGTGTACGGCAGGCACACCGGGAACACGCCGGACGGTCGGCGGGCCGGGGAGCCGTTCGCGCCCGGCGCGAACCCCATGAACGGCAGGGACAAGCGCGGGCTCGTCGCGGCGGCGCTGTCGGTGTCGAAGCTGCCCTACGAGGACGCGCTGGACGGGATCTCGCTGACCGCGACGATCACGCCGAACGGGTTGGGGCGCGACGCCGAGGAGCGCACCGGGAACTTGGTGGGCGTGCTGGACGCCTACACGGACGCGGGCGGGTACCACCTCAACGCGAACGTGCTGCACCGCGAGACGCTGCTGGACGCCATGGAGCACCCGGAGAACTACCCGCAGCTGACGATCCGGGTGTCGGGGTACGCGGTGAACTTCGT
This sequence comes from Actinosynnema mirum DSM 43827, assembly GCF_000023245.1. GTDB lineage: Bacteria > Actinomycetota > Actinomycetes > Mycobacteriales > Pseudonocardiaceae > Actinosynnema > Actinosynnema mirum. Next base: position 2,675,563 of record NC_013093.1, on the reverse strand, counting down.
GCGGTTGACCAAGGAGCAGCAGCAGGACGTGGTCAACCGGACCTTCCACGGCGGGCTGTGACCCGGTCATGACAACCACCCTGCCGATGCCAACAGCCACAGCCACAGCCACACCTACGCCGATAGCGGGGGCGACTCCGATGACGAGCACGCTGATCGGCCCGACCACGACGGGTTCGGTGCACCCGATGACGACAGGCGCGATGCAGCCCAGGGATGGGCAGGTCAGGGGCGGGCAGCCCAGGGGTGGGCAGGTCAAGCCGATCAGCGGCACGGTCCACTCGTGGGACCTGGCCACGGCGGTCGACGGGCCAGGGACGCGGTTCGTGGTGTTCACCAGCGGGTGCCCGCTGCGGTGCCTGTACTGCCAGAACCCCGAGACGTGGAAGATGCGCGACGGGACGGTGGTGACGGCCGAGGAGATCATGGCCGAGGCCGAGCCGTACCGGCGGTTCATCCAGGTCGCGGGTGGCGGGTTCACGGTGAGCGGCGGGGAGCCGCTGCTCCAGCCGGTGTTCACCGGGGAGCTGTTCCGGCGGGCCAAGGAGTGGGGGATGCACACCGCCCTGGACACCTCCGGGTACCTGGGGATGCGGGCGTCGGACGAGCTGCTGGCGGACGTGGACCTGGTGCTGCTGGACGTGAAGTCCTGGTTCCCTGGGACCTATCGGCGGGTGACCGGTGGTGAGGTGGCGCCGACGCTGGACTTCGCGCGGCGGTTGGCGGACCTGGGCAAGGCGGTGTGGGTGCGGTTCGTGCTCGTGCCAGGGCACACGGACGCGGAGGACAACGTGGCCGGGGTCGCGGACTTCGCGGCCTCGCTGGGGAACGTGGAGCGGGTGGACGTGCTCCCGTTCCACAAGCTCGGGGAGAGCAAGTACCAGGAGTTGGGGATCAAGTTCCCGCTGGCGGGGACGCCCACGCCCACTCCGGCGCTGGTGGCTCGGGTTCGGGAGCAGTTCGCGGAGCGTGGGCTCGTGGTGTGAGGGGCTGAGGAGGGTGTGAGGGGCTGAGGAGGGGCTGAGGGGCTGAGGAGGGGGAAGCGGGGGTGCGTGGGCACCCCCGCTTTTTGTGTTCTGTTGTGGTGGAGGGGAAGGGTTTTGCGCTTCAGCGGGCGAGGGTGGGCACGGTTGGGGCTTTGAGGGGGACGAGCATGACGGGGCAGGGGGTGCGGTGGAGGAGGGCCTGGCTGGTGGAGGCGTGCAGCCAGCCCGCGAGGGTGCCTCGGCCTCGGCTGCCCACCACCAGGAGGGACGCTCCGCGGGCCCACTCGCGCAGGGTGTGGGCGGGGTGGTCCCCGCGGACGACCAGGTCGACCTGGACGTCGGGGTGCCTGCGGCGCCAGGGGTCGACGGTGCGGGCGAGGTGGGCGCTGTGGTCCGCGGTGGCTTGGTCGTCGGGTGCGGAGAGGAGGTGCGGGCGGGTGGTGCTCACGACGACGAGGCGGTTGCCGCGGGCTTGTTCGAAGGCCCTGGCCAGGGCGGCGGTGTCGTCGACGGAGCGGATTCCGCAGACCACGGGGCCGGGTTTCGGGTCGTGGTCGGGGACCACCACCACGGGGCAGGAGGAGCGGGCGCCCACGGCCACGGCTGTGGAGCCCAGGAGGAGGGAGGCGAGGGTGCCCGTGCCGCGTGAGCCGAGGACGACGAGGTCGGCGCGTTCGGACTCGGCGGTGAGGAGCGGGGCGGCGAGGGCGATCTGGGCGCGGTACTGGACGGCCACTCCCCCGGCTTGGCCCGCTGCCTCGTCGAGCCAGAGGAGGGCTTGCTTGTGCATCTCCTGCCTGGTCCGGTCGTCGAGACCGGGGATTCCTTGGGGCAGCGGCATCTCCGCGTGAGCGAGGCGGAGCGGGACGTCACGCGCCCTCGCCTCCGACGCCGCCCAGCGAACCGCGCGCAACGCCGTCCTGCTGCCGTCCACGCCGACCACGACCGTGCTCACCGCGTCGCTCCTCGGGTACCGGGGTGATTGTTGTCGGGGTGCGATGGTTGGTCGGGGGGCTGGGTTTTCCAGTCGTTCGCGGTGACGCAAGCCTCACGCACGGCTGGTCCAGACCGGTTCGACGCGGGCCCACTCGCGTTCCAGGTCGGTGGCGCGCAAGCGGTTCAGGAGCGCGCGGAGCACCATGCAGGACAGGACGATCGCGCCGGCGAAGGCGGCCCACAGGCCGAGTGCGACGGTGACGCCTGCGATCAGAGCGCCGTCGGATTGGGGTGGGGGTGGGACCAGGCCGCCCAGGCCGTCCACCCAGATTTCGACCTCGGCGCCCGCCGGGCTGCCGTTCGGGGCTCCGACCAGGCCGGTGCGGGTGGCGCCTGCGGGAGTGGTCCACCCCGCGCGGGCCTCGACGTTCTCGAAGCCGGTGATGCCCGCGACGACCGGCGCGTCCTCGGTGAGGGTGGCGGTCACGGGGTGCTTCTCGGCGACGTCGGTGGCGATGAAGTCCGCGCGCATCGAGTGCACCTCGGAACCGATCGCGGCGGCGACGGGGAGAGCCAGCAGCACGAGCAGCACGGCGATCGCGATCACCACGCGTTCGAGCAGGTCACCTGGGCGCGCCAGCGAATTGCGGCCACCGGCGGCGGTGTCCTCGTGGACCTCCCGCTCCGAACCCTCGTCCATCAGACTCGGCCTCCCCACGCAGCTCTCTCCAGTGCACCACCAGCGTCGTTCCTCGCGGGCGCGCGGCACAGGGCCGTTGGTGCCCGGCCCGGAAGGGACCTCCGCCCCTGTGTGGGGGTGCGTCCGAATGCCAGCGTCGAAAGTGGGGATCTGGAGGGGATGTGGAGGTGGGGCGCGATGAACCGGGGCCAACCCGACGCGGCGACAGTGCGAGCCGCGGTGACCTTGGCCTGCCGCGCGCCGTCGGTGCACAACACGCAGCCGTGGCGGTGGCGGGTGGGCGCGCGCAGCGTGCAGCTGCACGCCGACACCGGACGGCGGCTGCCCGGCGTCGACCCCGACGGCGCCGACCTGCTGCTCAGCTGCGGGGCCGCGCTGCACCACCTGCGGGTGGCGCTGGCGGCCGTCGGCTGGCGGGCGCTGGTGCGCAGGATGCCCAGCCCGGACGACCCGCAGCACCTGGCGACGGTGGAGTTCGCGCGGCACGTGCCGACGGCTGCGGAGATCAGGATGGCGACGGCGCTGCGGAGGCGGCGGACCGATCGGCGGGACTACTCGAACTGGGCGGCGCCTGAGGCGGCGTTGGAGCGGTTGGAGCGGATCGCGGAGGCGGAGGGGGTGGTGGCTCGGGTCGCCGGGCCCGCCCACCTTGTGCCCGCGATCTCGGTGGCGGCGGCGGTGCAGGCGGCGGATCCGGTGTACCGGGTGGAGTTGCGGAACTGGACGGGACGGGGTGGCGGGAGTCCGGACGGGGTTCCTGCGGCCAGCGTGCCTGCGGCCGGGTCCGGGCGGGGGGTGGTGCGGATGCGGGAGTTCCCGGTTGGGGAGCTGGCGCAGCCACCTGGGGCTGGGGCTGAGCGGGATGAAGCGGCGTTGCTGGTGCTGGGGACGATTCGGGATGACCCGCTTGGGCGCCTGCGGTCGGGTGAGGCGATGAGTGCGGTGTTGTTGGCGGCCACGGCGGCGGGGATGGCCACCTGCCCGCTGACGCAGCCGTTGGAGGTTGACGAGGCCCGGTATGAGGTGGGGCGGGCGGTGTTCGGGGGGGATGTGGTTCCGCAGGTGGTGTTGCGGTTGGGGTGGGTGTTGCCTGGGGCCGCGGTTTTGCCGTTGACGCCCCGGAGGGGGGTGGAGGAGGTGGTTGATCCGTTGTGAGGGGGAAAGCAAGAGCTGAAGAGCCAAGGGCAAGAGCTGAAGGGCACGCCTCGCCGGCGGGGCAGACCTCCAAAAAAGAGGGGACACGGGCTCTGCCGGCCGGTGGCGCTTCCGCTGGTGGTCCGGTTTACCCCTGCGGTGGGCGGGGTCCCTCTTCTCCGTGTGGCCTCCTTTCAGGCAAGCACAGGCGTCAAGACGCCGTTTGACTCGGGCGGTCTTCCGGGCGGTGCGGCGGCGTCTTGACACCTGCGCTCGGGCTTCGCCAGGCCACACGGAGAAGAGGGACGCGGGAGTGGGCGGCTGCGGGCTCGCTGCGCTCGCCCCGCAGCCCGCGAGTGCGGGCGGCTTGCGAGTGTGGGGGCTTGGCTGGTGTGGCGGTTGTCAGTTGGCTCGCCAGGAGGGTTCTACCAGGGCCCATTCGCGTTCCCAGGCGCGTAGGTGTGCCCTGCGTACTGCGATGTGGGCGGTTGCTCCGCAGCCTGTGGCCGTTGCTACTAGGGCCAGCCAGGTTCCCAGGCCTGCTCCCGCTGCGCCTAGCAGGGCTTCGCCGCTGGTCAGGGGTTTGGGGGTTGGGGTTCCCTCGGGGTTCAGCCAGATGGGGACTGGGGTGCCTGCGGTGAGGTCGTTCGCGGCTTCCACCGTTCCGGTTCTGAGGGTGCCGTCCTGGGTTTGCCAGGTTGCGGGGACCTGGGTGCGTTCGGCGCCTGCGCCGATGGTGGACGCGTCCGAGTGCGGGGAGTCGGTCAGGAGGACGGCTTGGGCTGGGGTTGTGGTGGACGTCTGGTGGTCTGACAGGTCGGACAGGTGGGTGTGGGTTCTGGTGCCCACCGCGCCCGCCACGGGCATTCCGATCGCGGCCACCACCCAGACCAGGCCGAACAGGGCGCCCACCAGCCTGTCCCCCGCCCTGGCCAGTGGGTTGGGGCCGGGCAGGAGTCTCATCGGTACCTCCGGGTGCGTGGTGCGACGCGCCGGGGACGGGGCGCGGGTCGCGTCTTCCAGGGTCCTGCTTTCAGGGCTGGCGCGCTGTCCTGCGAACGGGCGGTCCTCAGTGGCCGGGCGCGACCGGCCCGGTCCAACGAGGACTTTCGGCGGTGTGCGGGTCCGGCCCATCGCCGGATAGTGGTTGAACGGAACGGAGGTGGCGCGCGATGACCGGAGCGCTGGGACTGGCGGGGCGCGACGTGGCGGACGTGCTGACCGCTGCGGCTGCGGCGGGCGGTCGTTCGTGCAGGTTCCGCCTGACGGCCGACCGGATCGAGCTGCACGCGGAGAGCGACCGGCTCGACGCGCGGCTCGCGGTGGGATCGGCGCTGCTGGTGTTGCGGCTGGCGCTGCAGGAGCGCGGGGTGCGGGCGCTGGTGACGTTGCGGCCACCGGACGTGCCCGGCGCGCTGGCGGTGGTGCGGCTGGGCGGGACCAGGGAACCGGACGAGGAGACGCAGCGGTTGCTCGGGGCCGCCGGCGCGGCCGAGGTCGAGCCGCTGGCGGGGATTCCGGTGCCGGTGGCGCGCAGGCAGGCGCTGCAGCGGGCCGCCCAGCGGGAGCGGGCCTGGTTGCAGGCGGTCGACAAGGAGGAGATGGCCTGGTTGGGCGTCGCGGACGCGCCGCTGGTGGCGGTGCTGTGCACGTTCACGGACGGGCCCGAGGCGGAGGTGCAGGCGGGGCAGGCGTTGCACCGGGTGCAGTTGGCCGGGGCCTGTCTGGGGCTGACGGTGCGGCGGGCCCCTTGCGGGCCGCAGAAGTTGCGGCGGGCGCTGGGGGGCGCGGTGGTTCCGCAGGTGGTGCTGCGGATCGGGTCCCGGCCGTTGGGCGGAGCGGAGCTGGCCGCGGTGGAGCTTCCCCCGCAGCGGATGGCATCCGGCTGAGCGGGGCGGTTGGGCTGGTTGGGGGCGTTCGGCCAGGGGTGGTGGCGGGGCGGGCGGATTACACTGGGCGGGTGGCAGTAGCGGAGCCGCTTTCGGCTGATGAGCAGCAGGACGTGCTGGACGACATCACGACGATGGTGCTGCCCACGCTCCCCCGCGGGTGGGTGCAGCTGGTGGTGCGGGCCTCGGTCATCGGGCGGCACAGCGAGGCCAGCGCCGGGGTGCTGATGCCGGACCGGACCACGGTGCGGTGGGACTTCCCGCCCGACGTGTGGGAGCTGTTCCAGTTGCTGCGCAAGGGGATGCACGTGGAAGGGCTGGGGTCCTGGGTGGGGTTCTCCTACGTGCTGGACCCGCCGCACGAGTGGTCGATCAGCTACAACCGGGACGAGGCGCCCGTGTTCCAGGTCGCGCCCACCGGGTTGGACTACGCCACCGAGAACCGGTGGTTCCCCAGGGACCCGGAGACCGCGCCCGCGTGGTTCCGGGTCGGGTTGGCGCGCGCCAGGGGGTGATTCCTCTCCCGGCGTCGTAGGGTCGGCTGGTGCTGGCTGACGTGGGGGTCGCGGCGCTGTGCGTCGTGGTGTTCTGGTTGCCGCCGGGTGAGCCCGTTGTGGTGCACGTGGTGCTCGTGGTGGCGCTGGGGATCGGGGTGCTGCTGCGGGGGCGGGCGCCGGTGGTGGGGGTCGTGGTCGTCTCGGTGGTGACCGGGGCGGGGTGGGTCGTCGGGGTTGGGCACGACCCGTTCTTGGCTGCGGCCTGGGTGCTCCACCCCGTCGCGGTGCGGTACGGGGGGTCCTCCCGGCGGGTCGGGGTGGTGCTGGGCGGGGTGCTCGCGGTGCTGCTGGTGACCGGGTCCGAGGAACCTGGGGTGGTGTTGCGGCAGGTGATGGTGTCCCTGCTGGCGCTTGCGGCCTCCTGGCAGCTGGGGACCTCGGTCCGGCGGGAGCGGGGTGAGGCTGCGCGGGCTGCTCGGGCCGAGGGTGAGCGGGCCGTGGTGGCCGAGCGGTTGCGGGTGGTGCGGGAGGTGCACGACGTCGTGTCGCACTCGTTGGGGGCCATCGCGTTGACGTCCGGGGTCGCGGTGCACCTGGGGGATGCCGAGGCGTTGCGGCGTGGGCTGGTCGAGGTGGAGCGGACCAGCAAGCGGGCCATGGGTGAGCTGCGGGTGGCGCTGGGCGGGGTTCGGGAGAGCGGGCCGCAGCCGGGGATCGGGGACCTCGGGGTGTTGGTGCGGGACAGTCCCGTCGAGGCCGACCTGGTGGTGGACGGGGAGTTCGGGGCCGAGGTGCCCGCCGCGGTTGGGCTTGCGGTGTACCGGGTGGTGCAGGAAGGGCTGACCAACGTGGGCAAGCACGCGGTGGGGGCGCGGTGCTCGGTTCGGGTGGCGCGGGTGGGCGGGGGTGTGGAGGTCAGCGTGGTCGACGGGGGTGGGGCGGCTGTGGGTGGCGGGGAACCGGGGTTCGGGTTGGCGGGGGTGCGGGAGCGGGTGGAACTGCTCGGTGGGGTGTTCAGCGCGGGGGTGCTGGCGGGTGGGGGGTTCGGGGTTCGGGCGGTGATCCCCGGTGGGTGGTGAGCGGATCAGGGTTCTTGTCGTCGAGGATCAGGAGGTGGCTCGGGAGGCGTTGTGCGCGTTGATCGGGGGGACGGCCGATCTGGTGCTGGTGGGGCGGGCCCGTGACGGGCGGGAGGCTGTGGACGCTGCGGTTCGGTTGCGGCCGGACGTGGTGCTGATGGACATCCGGATGCCTGTGGTGGACGGGGTTGAGGCGACTCGGCTCGTGCTGGCCAGGGTTCCCGCGGCTCGGGTGGTGGTGCTGACGACGTTCGACTGTGACGAGTACGTGGATCGGGCGTTGCGGGCCGGGGCTTGCGGGTTCGTGTTGAAGAGCGCGCCCGTGGTGGACGTGGTGCGGGCGGTTCGGGCGGCGCACGTGGGGGACTCGGTGTTGTCGCCTGAGGTCGCGCGGCGGGTCGTGGCCGGGTACGCGGCTCGGCCAGGGGGGCCTACGCCGTTCGACGTGCTGGGGGTGCGGGAGCGGGAGGTCGCGGCCGGGGTGGCGCGGGGGTTGTCGAACGAGGAGGTCGCGGCCGAGCTGTCCTTGAGCCTGGCCACGGTGAAGACGTACCTGAGCCGGGTGTTCGACAAGGTCGGGGTTCGGGATCGGACGCAGCTGGTGGTGCTGGCGTACCGGACGGGGTTCGCGGGAGGGGAGTCGACTTTCGGTTGATGACCTGGGCGGGTGGGGGCCGCAGGGTTGTCGTGTGATCGAGGTTGAGGGGTTGTGCAAGCGGCGCGGCGGGCGGTTCGTCGTGCGGGAGCTCGGGTTTCGGGTTGGGGCTGGGCGGGTGACCGCCTTCCTGGGGCCCAACGGGGCCGGGAAGTCGACGACGTTGCGGGTGCTGCTCGGGTTGGACCGGGCGGATTCGGGGCGGGCGTTGGTGCGCGGGGTGCCCTATGCGCGGTTGCGGTGGCCGTTGCGGGTGGTCGGGGCGGTGCTGGAGGACGGGGCGCACCCGGCTCGCAGCGGGCGCGGGCACCTGGGGTGGGTGGCGCGCAGCAACGGGATCGCGCTGTCGCGGGTTTCGGAAGTGCTTGGGGTGGCTGGGCTTTCCGACTTCGGCGGGGTTCGGGTTGGGGCTTACTCGTTGGGGATGCGGCGGCGGTTGGCCGTTGCCTGCGCGCTGTTGGGTGAGCCCGAGGTGCTGGTGCTGGACGAGCCGCTGAACGGGCTCGATCCCGAGGGGATCAGGTGGTTGCGGCGGGTGGTGCGGGAGTTCGCCGACTCGGGTGGGGCGGTGCTGTTGTCCAGCCACCTGGTCGCGGAGGCCGAGGCTGTGGCGGATGACGTCGTGGTGGTGGACCGGGGGCGGTTGGTCGCCTCCGGGACGGTCGCGGAGGTCGTGGGGGCGCGGGGGAGCTTGGAAGAGGCGTTCTTCGCGCTGACCGGGGGTGCGGCGTGATCCGGGCGGTGGTGGGCGCGGAGGCGTGGAAGTTGGTGACGCTGCGGGCTTTCCCGGTGGCGTTCGGGGTCGGGGTGCTGGTGCCGCTGGCGCTGCTGCTGATCAACCGGGCCGCTGGCGGGGAGGGGGTGCTGGCGTTCGCCGGGTTGCCGGGTGGGGCGGTGGGGGCCGTGGTGCTCGGGGTGGTGGTGATCAGCGGCGAGTACGGGAACGGGCAGATCACCACCACGCTCGCGGCGGTTCCCCGGCGGTGGGTGTTGTTGCTGGGCAAGGCTTTTGTCGTGGTGGTGGCGGTGGGGGTGCTGGCCGCGGTCGCGGTGGGCGTGGTGGTGGGCGTTGAGGGGAGTTGGGGGGCGGACGGGGTGCTCGGGCGGGCGCTCGGGACGGTCGTGTACTGGGTGTTGACGGCGTTGATGGCGTTCGCGGTGGCCGTGGCGGCGCGCAGCGGGCTGGTGCCGGTGGTGGTGTTCGCCGTCAACGGGACGGTGGTGTCGGCCAGCTACCTGCTGCTGCGGGTCACGCCGCTCGCGATGTACCTGCCGGACGTGGCGGGGGTGCGGATGTTCGCGGGGGCGGACTTCCACGGGGAGGCGCTGCCGCCGGTGACCGGCGGGCTGGTCATGGCGGGGTGGGCCGCCGCCGCGGTGGTGGCGGCCGGGGTCGTGTTCGCGCGGCGGGACGCGTGACGGGGGTGGATTTGTCGCGGGGCACCGGGATCATCCCTTCACCGAGCCCGCGAGGCCGCCGACGATGCGGCGTTCGGCCAGGGCGAAGAAGCCCAGTGCGGGGAGCATGGACAGGGCGGTGAACGCCAGCACTCGTGCGGTGTCCTGGGAGTACTGGGCCTGGAAGGTCGCGACGCCCAGGGGCAGGGTGAAGCTGGTCTGGTCGTTGAAGACCAGCAGGGGCAGCAGGTAGGCGTTCCAGCTGGTGACGAAGGCCAGGACCGCGACGGTGGCCAGGGCCGGGGTGGAGAGGGGCAGGAGGACCCGCCAGAAGAAGCCGAGCCTGGTCGCGCCGTCCAGGGTCGCGGCGTCCTCGATCTCCTGCGGGATCGCGCGCATGAACGGGCGCAGGATCACGATGGTGACGGGGAGGGAGAACGCGGCCTGCGGGAGCGCCACTCCCCAGGTGGATTCGAGGAGGCCCAGCTGGCGCAGCCAGGGGTAGAGGGGAAGGGCGGCCAGGCCCACCGGGAACAGCAGGCCGAGGGTGAACAGGGTGTAGACGGCCTCGCGGCCCTTGAAGCGGTAGCGGGACAGGGCGAAGCCCGCCGCCGCGCCGCAGGCGATCGCGAGGAGCGTGGCGGCCAGGGCGATCGTGGCGCTGTTGCCCAGGAAGCGCCAGAACTCCCACGAGCCGAGGATCGACGCGTAGTTGTCCAGCACCCACGGGGCGGGCAGGCCCGCCGGGTCGTCGTTGATCTGGGCGTTGGTGCGGAAACCGCCGAGCACCACGAACAGCAGCGGCACGACGGTGATCCCGACGACCGCGATCGCGGCGGTGTACCCGGCGGCGAGCCCGGTCCTGGTGTGCGTGGCGGCCATCAGCCCAGCGCCCCCTCGGTGTCGCGGCGCAGCGCGAAGCGCTGGTACAGCAGGGCGAACGCGAAGCAGACCACGAACACCAGGACCGCGACGGCGCTGCCGTAGCCGATCTCGTAGCGCTTGAAGCCGTGGTCCACCAGGTAGGTCGCCATGGTGGTGGAGGCGTTCGCCGGGCCGCCCAGGGTCATGATCCAGACCAGGTCGAACAGCTGGAGCGAGCCGATGACCGACAGGAACACCCAGATGCGGACGGTCGGGCCGAGCAGCGGCAGCAGCACGTGCCTGGTGGTCTGCCACGGGGTCGCGCCGTCCAGCGCGGCGGCCTCGCGCAGCTCCTCGGGGATGCCCTGGAGCCCGGCCAGCAGCAGGATGATGCCGAAGCCCAGGTACTTCCAGGTGATCACGCCGAACAGGGTGTAGAGCACCACCTCCGGGTCCGCGAGCCACTGCTGCACGAGGTCGCCGAGGCCGACGGCGCCGAGCACCCGGTCGGCGAACCCGCCGGGTTGCAGCACCATCAGCCACACCACGGCGGTGATCGCCTCGGACAGCACGTACGGGGCGAACACGATGGCGCGCAGGGCCGCCCGACCGCGCAGGCGGCGGTTGAGCAGCAGCGCGAGGCCGATGCTCAGCGGCAGCTGCACCGCGATCGACAGGACCGCGATGACCGCGTTGTGCCAGAAGGCGTCCTGGAACACCTTCCCGGTCAGCGCGTCGGCGTAGTTGCGCCAGCCGACGAAGTCGGTGAGCGGGCCGAAGCCGTTCCAGTCGTAGGCGCTGTAGAAGCCCGCGATCGCCATGGGGGCCAGGACGAACAGCCCGAACAGCAGGAGCGCCGGGGTCAGCAGCAGCGCCAGTTCCAGCCTGCGCGCCACCGGCATCACTTCGCCCCGTCCGCCGCCTCGTTGACCGCGTCGACGATGCCCTGAGGCGAGCCCTGGCCCGCGAACAGGTTCGCGACGGCCTCGTTCAGCGCGGCGCCCACGTCGGTCGGGAAGGCCCGGTCGAAGTACATCTGCACGTACGGCGCATTGCGGCCGTGCTCGGCGACGGTCTTGAGGTTCTCGGTCTTGAGCGCGGTGACGGCGGCCTCGTTGACCGGCAGGCCGGTGCCCGCGGCGGCGAGCTTGTTCTGGATCTCCGGGCCGATCAGGTACTCCAGGAACTTCGCGCAGGCGGCTGCCGCGCGGGTGGTGCAGGAGAAGCCGTCACCGCCGCCGAGCACGGCCGCCGGGTCGCCCTGGCCACCGGGGACGGTCGGGAACGGGAACCAGCCGACCTTGCTGTCCAGGTCCTTGTCCTCGGTGAGGGAGGACATGGTGCCGGGGTTCCAGTCGCCCTGCAGCTCCATGGCGGCCTTGCCGTTGGCCACCAGGCCCGCCGAGCTGCCCGCGCCCTGCTGGGCGGGGGTGCCGTTGAAGCCCTCCTGGAACGGCTCGGTCCGCAGGAAGTCCACCAGGTCCTGGCCCGCCTTGACCCAGCACGGGTCGTCGAGCTTGAGGTTCTTCACCGAGGACTCGATGGTCTGCTGCGAGCACTCGCGGACGGCGAAGTAGTTCCAGTAGAAGGCGTCCGGCCAGCGGTCCTTGCCGCCGACGGCGATCGGGGCGAGCCCGGCGGACTTGAGCTTGGCGACGGCGGCGTTCAGCTCGGCCATCGTGGTGGGCGGGGCGCTGATCCCGGCCTGGGAGAACAGGTCCTTGCGGTACCAGAAGCCCACGACGTGCTGGGCGAACGGGACGCCGAGCTGGCGGCCGTCGACCTGCCAGCCCTTGGCGAAGTCGCCGATGGTGGAGATCCACGGCTTGCTCGCGTCGGTGATGTCGGCGAGCTTGCCGGAGGTGACCTGCGAGGCCAGGTCGCCGCCGCCCCACTGCTGGTAGACGTCCGGCGGGGTGGGCGACTGGAGCGCCAGGGGGATCTTGGTGGAGAAGCCCTCGTTCTGGATGGGCTGGGCCTCGATCGTGATGTCCGGGTTCTTGCCCTGGTAGTCGGTGACGACGTCCTGCCAGACCGTCTTGATCGGGTCGGAGGTGCCGTTGTGCCACCAGGTGAGGGTGATCGGGCCGGTGGGCTCCTGCGGGGCAGCCGGGCCTCCGCAGGACGCGAGCAGGGAGAGCGCCGCTGCGGCGGCCAGTGCTCGGGTTAAGCGCATGAGGGGTCCACTCCTGACGTCGTCGGCCGAGTAGGACGTGCATGGGCTGAGCTGCCAGCGAGTCTGGCCCTCGGTAAATTCTCGTGTCAATCGTTATCGATAACGTTTTACTTCTTGTACTCTGCTGGCGTGCAGCCCGGTCCCCGCGCCACCATCCGAGACGTCGCCGCGCGGGCGGGCGTGTCCGTGGCCACCGTGTCCAAGGTGATCAACCAGCGGCACGGGGTGGCCGCCGCGACCTCCGCCAGGGTCAGGGCGGTGATCGAGGAGCTGGGCTACGAGGCCAGCCTGGTGGCGCAGAGCCTGCGCAACCACCGCACGAACGTGATCGGCGTGCTGGTCGCGGACCTGGAGCCGTTCAGCACCGAGCTGCTCAAGGGCGCGGCGGGCGCGATCCGGGGCAGCGGGTACGAGCTGGTGGTGTACTCGGCGGGCGGCGACCAGGCCGGGTGGGAGAAGCGGTACCTGTCCCGGCTCAGCGGGACGCTGGTCGACGGGGCCGTGGTGGTCACCCCGGCGGTGGTGCTGGAGGGGCTGCAGGGCACGCCGGTGGTGGCCGTCGACCCGCACACCGGGCCGTCGCGGGTGCCGACGATCGACTCGGACAACCTGCGCGGCGCCTGGGCCGCCACCTCGCACCTGCTGGCGCTGGGGCACCGGCGGATCGGGTTCCTGGCCGGGCGGCCGGACCTGCAGTCCGCGCAGCTGCGCGAGGCCGGGTGGCGGGGCGCGCTGACCGAGGCCGGGGTGGCGGTGGACGAGTCGCTGGTGCGGGTCGGCGGGTACGACCCGGCGGTGTCGCTGGGGGTGGCGCGCGAGCTGCTGACCTCGGCGGACCGGCCGACGGCGGTGTTCGCGGCGAACGACCTGTCGGCGATCGCGACCGTGGAGGCGGCGCGCGGGCTGGGGTTGCGGGTGCCCGAGGACCTGTCGGTGGTGGGGTTCGACAACCTGCCGGACTCGGCGCTGTGCACGCCGCCGCTGACCACGGTGGACCAGCCGATCCAGGAGATGGGGCGGCGGGCGATCGAGTGGTTGATCGCGCTGATGCGGGGCGACGGGGTGGGCGGGGAGCACCACCTGACGTTGGACACGCGGCTGGTGGTGCGGGGGTCGACCGGGCCGGTGGGTGGCGGCGCCGCTGCGGCTGGCGGGTCGGTGGGCGGCGGGTCGGCGGCCGGCGGGTCGGCGGGTGGCGGGCCGGCGGCCGGGAGTGCTGCGGGCGCGGTGCGCGAGGGCGCTGCGGGTGGGGGCGCGGCTAGCGGGTGAGCTTCCTGGGCAGGCAGTCGGCGGTGGGCAGGTTCGCGGACGCGCACCAGGTCTCGACCTCGGCGGAGTCCGCGAACGGGCCGGGGTGGAAGCCGACGAGGTAGCCGGGGCGCAGCGAGGAGTAGTCGGAGCTGAGCAGCAGGGGGACGTCGGTCCCGGTGCGCAGCGAGAACTCGGACAGCGTCGTCTCCAGCGTGCCCGGCGGGGCGCCGACGGCCACCGAGAACAGCTGGGCGATCCAGCGGCCGTCCAGGTGCCAGGGGTCGGTGATGGGCTCCGGCGGGATCGGGAGGTCCCGCGGGGCGGGGGTGTCGACCGGTGGGGCCTGGGCGCTCGGGGGCGGGGTGCTCGGCGCCGGGGACCCGGTCGTGGGCGCTGCGGACGTGGGCGAGCCCGACGGGGGTGACGCGGGTGGGGTCGTGGCGTCCGGCGCGGTGGCGGGCGGGGTGTCCTCGGCGCGGATCGCGCTCGGGATCGGGGCGGCCCTGCCCGGCAGGTCGGGTTCCCGGCCGAGGTAGGCGATCAGGCCCACCACCAGGCACGGGAGCACCAGCAGCGCGGTGACCGCGTGCCCGGTGAGCCCGCCGGTCGCCCTCGCGCGCCCCAGCGCCACCACGTCCCCCCTCCGCGACCGGGTCGCCCGGTCGTCGTGCTGGGTGGTTCGCGGGCGCGGGGGGCGGTGTTAGCGGGCGCGTCCCGCTGCCCGCCGAACGGAGCAGCGGCGCGCGTGGTGGTCGGGAGGGCCCGGCCTCGGGGGGCGTGGACCGGGGCCTCCCGACCGGCTCCCGGTCAGTCCTCCTCGACCGGCTCGTGGGCGGTCTCCTCCGGGCGGCCCTCGCGCCAGTAGCCGCAGAAGTAGACGCGCCTGCGGTCGACGCCCAGGTCCTTCACCAGGTGCCTGCGCAGGCCCCGAACCAGGCTCGACTCCCCCGCGAGCCAGGCGTAGCCCGGTCCCTCGGGAACGCCCTCGGCGCGGATCGCCTCCAGCAGCGGGGCGTCGACGCCGCGCACCAGCCAGGTCGTGTCGACCTCGCCCTCGGTGCGCCACTCCTGCCGGTCGCTCGGGCTCGGGACCTCCAGCACGACCCGCGCGCGCACGCCCCTCGGCAGGGACTCGACGATGCCGCCGATCGCGGGCAGCGCGGTCTCGTCGCCCGCGATGAGCTGCCAGGCGGTGTCGGCGGGCGGGGCGTAGTCGGCGCCCATGCGGGCCGGGTTCTCCGGGACGTGGTGGGCGTTCGGGGCCAGGATGACGGTCCGGTCGCCGACCGCGGCCCTGCCCGCCCAGGTGGAGGCGGGGCCGGTGTCGCCGTGGCGGACGAAGTCGATGTCGATCTGGCCGTGGCGCACCGCGCGCAGCGTGTAGGTGCGCATCGCCGGGCGCTCCCGGTCGGGCAGCTCGCGGAAGCGGGTGTACCAGTCGGCGCCGGTCGGCACGGTCAGGCCCGTCTGCCCGGACCGGGGGAAGAACAGCTTGATCCGCTGGTCGGGTCCCCAGGTGCGCACGTCGCGCAGCGCGGGGCCGCCGAAGGTCACCCGCACCATGCTGCGGCCGAGCGCCTTCGTGGCCAGCACCTCGGCGTCGAAGTGCCGGAACGGTTCCGTCGTCGGGTTCGCCATGACCTCTGCTGCCATGACATTAGGCTAGCCTCGCCTATTTCCGAATGGAGTAACCGGGGGCGGCGAACGCCACCGCGAGTGGGTCCCGGTGGCCGCGTCCGGGTCGGGATCACCCGAACGCGGCAGCGGGAACCCGCAGCTCAGGCCGTCTTCGCCAGCAGGTCGGCGAAGCGGTCCAGCGCCTCGGACGGCTCGTCCACCACGTACGACAGGTCGACGAACAGGTCGTCGAACCCGGCCTGCGCCGAGGCCAGCGCGGTGTCCGCGAGGGCGCTCAGCGGGGTGTCGCGGCGGGCGTTGAGGCGCAGCACGGCCGGGGTGGGCGCGCCGATCTGCTCGCGGACGGCCACCAGCGGGGCCGGGTCCTGCGCGGTGGTCCCGACCTGCAGGACCGGCAGCCAGCCCGCGCCGCGCCGGGCGATGCGCTGGAGCGCGGTCTTCGAGAAGCCGCCCAGGTGCACCGGGGGCTTGCGGGCGGGCTTGAGGTCCACGTAGCCGGCCGGGACCGAGTGGTGCTCGCCCTCGTAGGACAGGACGTCGGCGGTCCAGGCCAGGTCGAGGAGGTCCAGCGCCTCGTCGAAGCGCGCGCCCCTGCCCTTCCACGGGACGCCGGACGCCTTGTACTCGTCGGGCGACCAGCCGATGCCGAACCCCGGCAGCAGCCTGCCGCCGCTGAGCAGGTCGATCGAGGTGAGCAGCCGGGCGAGGGCCACCGGCTGGTACCAGGGCAGGTTCAGCACGCTGCTGCCGAGGGTGGCGGTGGAGGTGTGCGTGGCGACCGCCGAGAGCAGCGCGAACGGGTCGAAGACCCGGCGGAACTCGGCCGGGACGTCGTCGCCGCCCGCGTAGCCGACGACGGGCTCGGCGGGGGCGTACAGGCGGTCGGCGACCCACAGGCTCGCCGCGCCGAGGCGCTCGGCCTCGACGGCGAAGGGGATGATCTCGTCCACGCGCCTGCTCTGGGGACCGAACTGGGGTAACGCGATACCGATGCGCATGTGGTGGTCAACGCGGGACGGGGGTTGAGGCTTCCCCGCCGGGGCGGTCCTGTCCGGAACAGGTCACGGGACGGCGCTTTCGGGCAGCGCGGTGGTGTGCGGGGTGGTGGTGGCGGGGCAGTGGTGACAGCGCGGCGGTGACAGCGCGGCGGTGACAGCGCGGTGGAACCGAGGGGTGCCACGACCGGGCGCGCGCAGCCGGTTCGCACCGGGCGCGCGCCCGGCCTGCCGGTCGGCGCGGCCTGGGATCCGCGCCCACCGGGACCTGGGGACCCGAGGAGGGTCTAGTGCAGGCTCCGCCTGCCGTAGGCGCCCGCGGCGATGCCGACGCCCACCACCGACAGGGCGAGCTGGATGAGGAACTCGATCCAGTCGAAGCCCCGCGTGTCGCCGATGCCCGCCGCGTCGGCGACGAGCGTGCCGAGGAACGCGGCCAGGATGCCCACGACGATCGTCAGCCAGATCGGGATGTCCTGCTTCCCCGGCCTGATCAACCGGCCGAGCACGCCGATGACCAGACCGACGAAGAGCGCGCCGACGAAGCTGCTGAAGCCCACTCTGCCCTCCACGGATCGTGATGGCGGCGGGGTACCCGTTCCGGCGCGCGCTCACGCTTCCGGGGCGGCGATGCGCGGTGACCAGGCGGTTCCGGGGTGGTGGGGCGCGCGCGGCGGGTGGTTTCCCCTCCGGGCGGGGTTGCCGGGATGATGGGGTGATGGAGTCCACCCGCGTGGACCGCTGGCTGTGGGCGGTCCGGCTGACCAAGACCCGCCCGGACGCGGCGGACGCCTGCCGGGGCGGGCACGTGCGCGTCAACGACCGGCCCGCCAAGCCCGCGACCGTCGTCGTGCCCGGCGACGAGGTGCGGGCGCGGGTGAACGGGGTCAACCGGGTCGTCGAGGTGGTGCGGGTCATCCAGAAGCGGGTCGGCGCGGAGGCCGCGTCCACGTGCTTCATCGACCGCACCCCCAAGCCGCCGCCCGAGGCCGCCGTGCCGGTCGCGCACCGCGACCGGGGCGCGGGGCGTCCCACCAAGCGGGAACGGCGGGAGTTGGACCGGTTCCGCGGTGGCACGCTGTGATCGGGACGCGGTGAGCGCGCCCCCGCGGGCGACCGTCCCGTGTGGACCACCGCGGAGGACACCGTGCCGCTCCCGTCCGAGCCGCTGCGCAAGCTCGGCTTCCTGACCATCGGGCTGTTCGACCCGGAGGACCCGGCCAAGGGGCACGAGTCGACCCTCCAGGTGCTGGAGCTGGGCGAGCGGCTCGGCTTCGACAGCGCCTGGGTGCGGCACCGGCACCTCCAGCACGGCATCTCCTCGCCGGTCGCGGTGCTGGCCGCCGCCACCCAGCGCACGAAGCGGATCGCGCTGGGCACGGCCGTGATCCCGCTCGGCTGGGAGAACCCGCTGCGGCTGGCCGAGGACCTGGCGACCGTGGACGTGCTGTCCGGCGGGCGGCTCAACCCCGGTGTCAGCGCGGGCAGGCCGATGGGGTTCGACCGGGTGAAGGACGCGCTGTACCCGGAGACGGCGGACGTGGAGGAGCTCGGGCACGAGCGGGCCCGGCGGCTGCTCGGGTTCCTGCGCGGGGAGCCCGCGAGCGACTTCGAGGGCACCGAGGGGATCGAGCAGTTCTCCCGGCGGGTGCAGCCGCACTCCCCCGGCCTGGCCGGGCGGCTCTGGTACGGGGCCGGGAGCCTCGGGTCGGCGCGGTGGGCCGGGGAGAACGGGGTGAACCTGCTGACGAGCAGCGTGGTGCGGGCCGAGGAGTCGGAGGACTTCGCGCAGGTGCAGGCCTCGCACATCCGGGCGTTCCGGGCGGCTCACCCGGACGGGGCCGCGGCGCGGGTGTCGCAGGGGCTGGTGGTGGTGCCGACGGACAGCGCGGACGCCCGGCAGCGGGAGCGGTACGAGCGGTACGCGGAGGCGCGGCTGCCGCGCACGCGCGCGCCGCAGGGGCCGGGGCGGGTGCTGTTCGCGCCGGACCTGGTGGGGACCTCGGAGCAGATCGCGGAGCGGCTGCACGCGCACGCCGGGTTCCGGGAGGTGGAGGAGGTGGCGTTCGCGCTGCCGTTCACCTTCGAGCAGGAGGACTACGAGCAGATCCTGAGCGACATCGCCGGGAAGCTCGGGCCTGCGCTGGGGTGGTCGCCCGCGGCGGTGGGGTAGGGCGCGCGGTGGGCCGAGGCGGGTGCGACGGGCGGGCAGGCCGGGCAGAGGCGGGGTGAGGCGGGAGGCAGAGCCATTTGGTCACGTAGTGGAACGGACACACCGCCGTCGCGGGTTCGATAGGACACGCGACAGCGGTGACACTGCGGGGAGCAGGTGGCGCTTGTGCGGCTCAACCGCCACGAACTGCACTTAAACGCAACTACGCCCCCGGCTTGTTGACCAAGCTGGGGGCGTGCTGTAGACTCGGAAGGTGACACACATACAAGTGTCGCCACACTAAGACTTTGTACCTCCGCAAGGACAAAGCTAGTACGGGGGTTGATCAAAGTCAACCCATTACCCCCTCTCAGGGGGTGTTGGTGAGCACACCGCTCACACCGTCGAGGAGTGGCTCCCCACCAGTGCGCACAGTGCACAGCAAGGAGCGCGACCTTGAGACATTCCGACACCGGACATCCCGGTTCACTCGCCCTGCACACCTTCTCCAGCTACCTGACAGCTCGCACGTACCAGCAAGCCCTGACGATGGTCCGCGACCACAAAAAGTGGATGACCGATCCGTCCTCACGGGCTCACAGCTGCTACATGCCGCTGCGTCGAGGCTTGATCAGGGCCTTGAACTCGACCGATCCCCGGCAAACGCTCCAGGATGTAGTGGACCGAGTGGCGACCCGCCCCCGTCCCGCGTGGATGGGGCCGGTATACGCACAGATGGCGGACAACTTCCACCAACTGCGTCCCACCGGGGGAACCGGCGTTCCGACTCATCAAGCCGAGTGGGTCATCGACGGGCTCACTCTCGTGGCGAAGGACCTGCTGGGCATTCGCACGCCTCAGGGCGGATTGTTGCTGGTCCTGCCGCACATGAACAAGGAAGAGCTGGACCGGGAAGCCGCCGACCTGCTGCTCGGGGTGCTGTCCGAGGTCGTGGACCTGGTGCTGCCCGGTGCGACGCCGGAGGTGTGGGACATGCGCCGCGGCAAGCGCTTCCGGCTACGTGGAAATGCCAATCGCACGACCCTGCGGGTGGCGCTGCAGGGGTACATCGCCAAGTACCAGCGGGAGTGGGCGTTGATCGCCTGATCATCGGGTAGCGGTGGCCGTTCACCAAGATGGGCGGCCACCGCAACCGAGCGCGTCAGCGCAGGTGCGACGCCCCGTTGAGGTCCAGCACCGCGCCCGACGCCCACGCCGCCTCCGGCGACGCGAGGTAGAGCACCGCCGCCGCGACCTCCTCGGCCGTGCCGACGCGGCCGAAGCGGCTCTGGGCGCGCAGGTCGCCGCCGGTCTCGCCGGACAGCTTGTCCTCCTGCCGCTCGGTCGCGATGAAGCCCGGCGCGACCGAGGCGACCGCGATGCCGTGCGGGGCCAGCGACACCGCGATCGACTGGCCGAACGCGTGCAGCGCCGCCTTCGTCGCGCCGTACGCCGGGTGGTCCGGCTCGCCCCGGTACGCGCCGCGCGAGCCGATGTTCACCACCCGGCCCGGCACCGCCCTGGCGACCATGCGGGCGACCACCCGGTGCGTCAGGTCGACCGTGCCCAGCAGGTTGACGTCCACCGACCTGCGCCACACCCGCCGCCAGTGCTCGTAGGAGACCTCGGCGATCGCGTGCGCGGTGTCCTCGGTCGGCGCGGTGGCGGCGTTGTTGACCAGCACGTCCACCCCGCCCAGGCCGTGCTCGGCCGACTCGGCGACCAGCTCGGCGGCCTCCGGGTCGGACAGGTCGCCGCGCACCAGCACGTGGCCGCCGCCGGGCAGCTCGGCCAGGGTGCGCTCGGCGTCGGCCCGGTTGTGGGCGTAGTGCACCGCGACCCGGTCGCCGCGCCGGGCGAACGCGAGGGCCGTGGCGCGGCCGATGCCCCTGGAGGCGCCGGTGACCAGGACGCCGCGCGTCTCGTCCGGCGGCTTCGGACCGGTCATCGGTGGCTCCTGTCGGGTGATCGTGCCGGGGTCTCCCGGCCGGGAGCCTTTGCGAGCGGTGCTCAGCTTCGCCGGTCGCGATCGACCGCGTCAACGGGCCGGTGGCGACCGGGGGTCGCGGGGAGCGCCCGACGGGCGGCCACCACCCCACGGACGTGCGGCGTTCCCCCGGTTGGCGCGGTTGGGGAGCGCGCAGGCGGGAAACCCACCCCGGCGACGAGGACCGCGTGCGCACCCGGAGGAGGCAGGTCATGGCGGAGGACCGCAGGAGGACCCGGTTCGAGCCCGTCGCGGACGTCGAACCGCGACGCGCGGAGGCGCTCCCCCGGCCCCGCCCCGGCGAGGTGGAGGAGACCGCGGTGCTGCCGCAGCCGGTGGAGCGCGAGGTCCACCAGGCCGCGAGGCCCAAGCCGGAGCGGCTGTTCGACGCGGGGCGGCTGTGGGCGGGCGGCGTGGCCACCGCGCTGGTCGCCGGGCTGATCTCGGTGGTGGGCATCCTGGTGGCCAGGGGGCTGCTCGGGGTGCCGGTGCTCGCGCCGCAGGGCGAGGGCGCGTGGGGCAACGCGAGCACGATGACGTACTGCGTGGCGTGCGCGGTGGTGGCGCTCGGGGCGACCGGGCTGGCGCAGGTGCTGCTGGCGACCACGCCCAACGGGGCCCGGTTCTTCGGCTGGATCATGGTGCTGCTGACCGCGATCGCGGTGGTGCTGCCGCTGAGCGTGGACTTCGACCCGGAGTCGAAGGTGTTCACGGCGGTGCTGAACCTGGTGATCGGGCTGGTGGTCACGGTGCTGGTGCGCGGGGTGGTGACCAGCGCGCAGCGCGCCGTGGTCACCGGCAGGCGCGACTGGCGGTAGCGCGCGGCAGGCAGCAGAGCGCGGCAGGCAGCAGAGCGCGACGGCGAACGGCGCCGCGATCCCCCGGTCGGGGAGGTCGCGGCGCCGTTCGCACGTCCGGCCGTTGACGCGTTCGGCCGTTGACATGGGCGGCCGTTGACATGGGCGGCCGTTGACCGGCCGGGCCCGCGCCGATCAGTCCGCGCCGATCAGTCCGCGCCGGTCGGCTCCTCCCCCGGCGCGGCGTCCGTCTCCAGCACGGCGACCAGCCTGCGCACCTCGCCGTCGCGCACGTCCGGCACCGCGTCGAGCAGCCTGGCGTCCAGGCTGTTCAGCACGCGGTCGGCGGCCGTGAGCATCTCGCCGCCCGCGCCCGTGACGTCCAGCAGCGACCTGCGGCCCCGGCCGGTCCGCGAGCGCTCGACCGCGCCGAGGTCCTCCAGGCGCAGGATCGTGGCGTGCGCGCTCTGGGCCGTGATCCCCATGCGCCGGGCCAGGTCGCTGCCCGACAGCTCCGCGCCCCGCGCCAGGTGGCCCAGCGCGTCCAGGTAGCGCAGCGTCAGGCCGTAGTCGGCCAGCTCGTCCTCGATGCGGCGGCGCGCCGAGCGCCCCGCCTCGACCAGCGCCATCGCCAGGTACCCGGCGAAGGCGGATTCAACCCCCTGCGTGTCCACAGCAGACAAAGCGGTTCCGCTCCCTCCACATTCCGCTCGCCCCATCCCCCGCACGAACGCGCCACCGATCGTCCACAGCGGACTCCGAGCCCAGGACACCCCGACCTGGCGCGGATGCGGTGGCCCGCCCTCCCAGTATGGCGGGACCGCGGCGGCGGCACTCGGAAAACCGAAAAACCGGAGTCGATTGCTTTCCGCACAAATGCAGATCAAACGCGGTCGGACCGGTGGCGGCGGTGGGGGCGCGCGGCTTTTCCCCGACCGCGCGGACCTGCCGCGACGTCCTCCCCCGCCCGACCCCCAATCGCCGGGAAAGCCCTTGCCTCCTGCGGGTTCCCCGCAACCTCGCGGCTCAACCCCGGTGCGGCCCCGCGCGCCCGGACGCCGGAACCCGGTCCCACGATTTCACACCGATCACACCCGGAGCGTTGTTTTCGGGCGTGCCCGAACGTTTCCCCGAAGGCGGGCGAGAGCGAGTAGGACTTTCCCGGCCGATGCCGCGGGGGTGGTGTTTAGCGCGGGCGCATACTCCCCCTCCGGGCCACGTTTTCCCGAGTTCCGGGCGGGCCGGACCGGGCGGTTCCGCTCGGGGGGCGCGCCCGCTCGATATCATGGCGGGTCGGCAGTCCCGATCGAATCGCAAGAGAGGTCACGCACGTGGAAACGCTGGAGTTCCAGACCGAGGCGCGCCAGCTCCTCAACCTGATGATCCACTCGATCTACTCGAACAAGGACACGTTCCTTCGCGAGCTGGTGTCGAACTCCTCGGACGCGCTGGACAAGCTGCGCTTGGAGGCGTTCCGCGACAAGGACCTGGACGTCGACGTGTCGGACCCGCACATCGACCTGGTCCCCGACCCGGTCGCGCGCACCCTGGTGATCAGGGACAACGGCGTCGGCATGTCGCGCGACGAGGTCGTCGGGCTGATCGGCACGATCGCCAGGTCGGGCACCGCCGAGTTCCTGCGCAAGATGAAGGAGGCGCAGGACTCCTCGCAGCAGGAGCTGATCGGCCAGTTCGGCATCGGGTTCTACTCGACGTTCATGGTCGCCGACCGGGTCGTCATGGTCACCAGGCGGGCCGGGCACGACAAGGGCGTGCGGTGGGAGTCCACCGGCGAGGGCAGCTACACGATCGAGGAGGTCGACGACGCGCCGCAGGGCACGTCGGTGACCCTGCACCTCAAGCCCGCCGACGAGGAGGACCAGCTCCCCGACTACACGTCGGCGGCGAAGCTGACCGAGATCGTCAAGAAGTACTCGGACTTCATCACCTGGCCGGTGCGGTTGGTCGAGCCCGCCCCCGCCAAGCCGGTCGCGGAGGACGCGGCCGAGGGCGAGGGCGCGGCGGAGGGCGAGGGCGCCGAGGCGCCCGCCGCGCCGGAGCCGAGGGTGCTGAACTCGGGCAAGGCGCTGTGGGCGCGGTCGTCCAGCGAGGTGTCGAAGGAGGAGTACGCCGAGTTCTACCGGCACGTCAGCCACGACTGGAACGACCCGCTGGAGACCATCCGGCTCCAGGCCGAGGGCACGTTCGAGTACCAGGCGCTGCTGTTCCTGCCGTCGCGGGCGCCCATGGACCTGTTCATGCGCGACCACAAGCGCGGCGTGCAGCTCTACGTGAAGCGCGTCTTCATCATGGACGACTGCGAAGAGCTCATGCCCGAGTACCTGCGGTTCGTCAAGGGCGTGGTGGACGCGCAGGACCTGTCGCTGAACGTGTCGCGGGAGATCCTGCAGCAGGACCGGCAGATCCAGCTCATGCGGCGCAGGCTGGTCAAGAAGGTCCTGTCGACCATCAAGACCATGCTGAACGACCGGCCCGAGGACTACGCGGTGTTCTGGCGGGAGCTGGGCACCGCGCTCAAGGAGGGCCTGCTCAGCGACGTCGACAACCGCGACGCGATCCTCGCGGTGTGCTCGTTCGACTCGACCGAGGACGCCGAGAAGAAGACCACCCTGGCGCAGTACGTCGAGCGGATGAAGGACGGCCAGGAGCACGTCTACTACATGACCGGTGACTCGCGCACCGCCGTGGAGAACTCCCCGCACCTGGAGGCGCTGCGCGCCAAGGGGTACGAGGTGCTGATCATGACCGACCCGATCGACGAGATGTGGGTCGACTCGGTGCCGGGCTTCGACGGGCGGACGTTCCAGTCGGTCGCCAAGGGGCAGGTGGACCTGGAGAGCGAGGAGGAGAAGGCCGCGGCGGCCGAGCGCGTCGCGGACTTCGCCGAGCTGACCTCGTGGATGGCCGGGCTGCTGTCCGAGCAGGTCAAGGAGGTGCGGCTGACCTCGCGGCTGACCACCTCGCCGGCGTGCGTGGTCGGCGACGAGCACGACCTGACGCCCACGCTGGAGAAGATGTACCGGGCGATGGGGCAGGAGCTGCCGCCGGTCAAGCGCATCCTGGAGCTGAACCCGGAGCACCCGCTGGTGTCGGGGCTGCGGACGGCGTTCGCGGAGCGGGAGGACCGGGAGTCGCTGACCGGGACCGTGGAGCTGCTGCACGGGATGGCGCTGCTGGCCGAGGGCGGGGAGCTGGGCGACCCGTCGCGGTTCGTGCGGCTGCTGGCGGAGAACCTGCAGCGCGGGCTGTGAGGTCGCGGGCTTGAGGTCGCGGGCGCATCGTTCCCTCGCGGGGGGCGGCGCGCCCGTAATCCCGTTGCGGGCGGCCGGGCCGGGTGAGCAGGATGGCGCGGTTTCCGGGGCGTCCGGTTCACGGGCGTCCGCGTCGTCAGGAGGAGCGCGTGGCCGATCACACCTACCGGGTCATGGTGCGCGGGAGGTTCGCCGAGCTGGACGAGACCGGGCGGGCGCGGTTGCTCGCCGAGGCCGGGGAGCACGACGTGCTGCGCGGCGGGTTCTCCGACGAGGGCGCGCTGAGCTACGACGCGAAGCTGGACTTCTTCAGCTTCCGGGTGCAGGTCCGGGCGGCCGAGGACGCCGGGGAGCGGGCGGTGTCCGAGCGCGGGATGGCGCTCGCCGGGCGGGCCGTGGACGCGCTCGGGGTGGACTTCCGGGACATGAAGGCGACCGTGACAGACGTCGACCTGATCAAGGTCAAGCGGAAGCGGTAGCGGGAGCGGGTTTGGGGGGCGCGACCCCGGTGGTGCCGGGGTCGCACGGGCGGGGTGGGGCCGTGCGGGGTCACCAGGGCATCGGTGCGCCGTCCCAGGAGTGGAAGCCGCCGGTGGGGCCGTCCGCGTCGAGCAGGGCCAGGCGGACCGCGCCCGCCGCGCCCTCGGCGGGGTCGCCGCCGAGTTCGGCGGCCCGGGCGTTGAGGTCGGTCGCGCGCAGGCCGGGGGCCAGGGCGTTGACCTTGAACGGGTCGCCGAGGGACTGGGCGTAGAGGACGGTCAGGGCGTTCAGCGCGGTCTTGGCCGAGCGGTAGGCCGCCGCCGCGCCCCGGTAGGCGCCCATGCCCGCCGGGTCGGCGGACGCGGTGAGCGAGGCGGTGCCGCTGGAGACGTTCACGATGCGCGGGGCCCTGGAGCGGCGCAGCGCGGGCAGGAACGCGTTGGTGACGGCGACCACGGCGACCACGTTGGTCTCGTAGACGCGGCGCAGGACCTCGGGGGTGGTGTCCTCGGCGGTGGAGCCCTCGTCGGAGATGCCCGCGTTGTTGATCAGGACGTCCAGGTGGTCGGTGGTGGCGGCGGCTGCGGCGATGGACGTCGGGTCGGTGACGTCCAGGAGCAGGGGGTGGGCGTTCGGGCCGATGGCGGCTGCCGCACGGGCGCCGCGCTCGGGGTCTCGGGAGCCGACCAGGACGGTGTGGCCCAGGTCCGCGAGCTGCTGGGCGATGTGGCGGCCGATGCCCTTGTTGGCCCCGGTGACCAGGGCGGTGGGGGTGTTCACGGGGACGACGGTGCCTCGGGTGGGGGCGGGCAGCCAGGGACGAGGTGTACCAGGGAGGGGACTGGTTCGCAATCGGGAGGTGTTCGGTGGCGCGGGTGGAGTTGGCGAGGTTCCTGCGGGAGCGGCGGGAAGGGGTGTCGCCGGAGGCGGTGGGGTTGCCCGCCGGGGGTGTGCGGCGGACGCCGGGGTTGCGCCGGGAGGAGGTGGCGCGGCTGGCGAGCGTGTCGGTGGACTACTACGTGCGGTTGGAGCAGGCGCGTGGGCCGCGGCCGTCGGCGGGGGTGCTGGAGGGGGTGAGCGGGGCGCTGCGGTTGTCGGCTGCCGAGCGCAGGCACCTGTTCCGGTTGGCGGGGGTGGCCGCGCCCGCGGCGGGTGGGCCGGTGCGGGTGGTGCGACCGCACGTGGCGGCGTTGCTGGAGCGGGTCGGTGGGGCGGCTGCGCTGGTCACGGACGCGACGTACGAGGTGGTGGCGGCCAACTCGGTGGCGCGCGCGGTGTTCGGCGGGCGGCCGGGGAACCTGGCCAGGGCGCGGTTCCTCGGGGGTGGGGGTGGGGACGCGGTCGGGGGCGGCGGGATGGCCGCGGTCAGCGGGGGTGAGGAGTTCGGGGCGATCGTGGTGGCGCGGCTGCGGCGGGCCTCGGCGCGGTACCCCGGTGACGCGCGGCTAGCCGGGCTGCTGGGTGAGCTGCGGGCGGGGAGCGCGGAGTTCCGGGCGGTGTGGGACAGCGATCCGGTGCGGGAGGCGGGGCACCGGCGGAAGGTCGTGGCGCATCCCGAGGTCGGGGAGCTGCGGGTGGCGTGCGACGTGCTGGAGGTGCCCGAGGACGACCAGCAGGTCGTGTTCGTCACCGCCGATCCGGGGAGCGCGTCGGAGGCTGCCCTTCGGGAGCTGGCGGGGCGGGGGTCGGCCCTGCGGGAGTCTGCGGGGCGGGAGTCTGCGGTGCGGGAGTCTGCGGTGCGGGAGTCTGCGGTGCGGGAGTCGGCGGGGCGGGAGTCGGCGGCGGCGCGGGCGCGACGGTGATCGCGCCCGCGCTTCTCCACCGGGTGGTCGTGCGCCGGGCCCGAGGAGCGTGGGTCGGGCCGGTCGGCGGGTCAGACGATCGCGGTGGTGGTGATCACCGGGTTCGGGTCGGGGTAGCAGGCCGCCGGGACGCTGACGTCGAACAGCACGCGCACGATCGCCGTCGCGGTCAGGCCGGGGTCGGTGTAGCCGGTGCCGTACAGGGTCGTGGTCGCGGTGGTGCCCGGCGCGCCCGCGACCACGTTCAGGGTGATGGTCGGCAGCTCGAACGACGCGCCGCCGCTGACCGGCCCCGTCGCGGTCAGGGTCGCGACGCCGCCGCTGACGGACAGGGCCGTCGTGCCGACGTTCACGCCGCCCGAGACGGAGCCCGAGGCGAACGTGGTGTTGGCCGGGATGGGGACCTTGAACACCAGGTTCTGCACCCGGCGCAGGGTGAAGCCGCCGACCGACGCGGGCGCGGTGGCGGCGGCCGGGTCGACCACGATCGCGAACGTGCTGCCGGAGGCGGCGGTCGCGGGCGCGGAGACGTCGGCGGGTTGGGTGAGCGAGAAGTCCTGGGTGCCGAAGGGCGTGTCGGCGCGGCAGGCGTAGGCGACGGTGGTGGGCGTGGCGCTCGCGGTCGGTGCGAGCGCCAGCGCGGGGAGGATGGCCAGGAGGGCGGCTGCGGCACGGCGCAGGGTCGGCTTCATGGGTCTCTCACCTCGTCCGGTCGGTGGTGTGTGGAGTCCGCGCGGCCCAACCATGGTTGCGCCGGGCGGACGTGTCGGACAAGGGGTGGGGGCGCGGGCGGAAAGCGCCTTCCCGAGCGTGGGAGCGCCCACCGTCAGCGGGCGCTGCTCCGAACGGGCCACCGGCGGGCGCCGAGTGGTGCGGCGGGCCACCCGCACGGCCCAGCGGTGGCAGCGGGCAGGCGTCGGGTGGCGGTGGGCGGACTTCGGGCGGGTGGACTCGAATTCCTCCTTGCGCCAAGGTGGAAAACGTAGTGTTAGCGTTCACATTGGTCCGTTCGCACCACCTCCGGGAGGCCGCCCAGATGCTCCGCTACCCGCTGCTGCACCCGCCCCTGCTCGCCGTGCTCGCCGCGTCCGGCCATGGCAGCAAGGTGCTCATCGCCGACTCGAACTACGCCCACCGCACCAACGTCCACCCCGCCGCCGAGATCGTGCACCTGAACCTGACGCCGGGGCTGCTGACCGTGGACCAGGTGCTCGCCCCGGTGCTGACGGCGGTCCCGGTGGAGGCGGCGCACGCCATGCGGCCCGACGAGGGCGGCACGCCGGAGGTGTGGGCCGACTACGAGCGGCTGCTCGGGCCCGACCTGCCGCTCCAGCCTCTGGCGCGGCAGGACTTCTACGACACCTGCAAGTCGTCCGACCTCGCGGTGTGCGTGGCCACCGGCGACACCCGGCTGTACGCGAACGTGCTGCTGACGATCGGCTTCGTGGCGTAGCGGCGGGTCCTTTGCGCGCGCTTGGGCCGGCGTTGGCAGGGCGTTGACCGGCGGACCGGGTTACCTACTTGTGGGGGCTGGCGGGTCGGCGGCGGGGCTGGTTGCTTGGAACGCAGGGCCCCACCCTGCACCGGGGTCCCGCGTTTTCCCTGTGACACGAGGAGACGACCATGCTCGTGCGAAAGGTCGCGCGCGCCTTCGTAGCCGCGCTCGGTCTGCTGCTGCCGCTCGCGGTGGTGGCGCCGGTGGCGTCGGCGGAACCGGTGGCGCTGGCGCGCACCCTGTACTACGACACCAGCCAGGCCCAGGAGTTCGCCGCCGACTGGGACGTGGCCGCCGCGAACTGGAACAAGTCGGTGAGCAACGTCAAGCTGGCGAAGCGCACGTCGACGTCCGGCGTGAACATCCGGATCTACGCGGACAACGGCTGGCCGCGCGCCTACCCCGGCACGCTGGGGAACGGGACGGTCTACATGGGGCGCGAGGCGGTGAACCAGGGGTACTACCGGCCCCGGATCGCGACCCACGAGATCGGGCACCTGCTCGGGCTGCCGGACCGGCGGACCGGGTTGTGCACGGACCTGATGTCGGGGTCCAGCGCGCCGGTGGCCTGCAAGAACGACCTGCCCAGCGCGGCCGAGAAGGCCGAGGTGGAGCGGCGGTTCAGCGGGTCGGCGGCGGTGACCGCGAAGGCGGTCGCGGAAGCGAGCTACGTGTACTGAGCGGGAGTCGGTCACGCGGGCCGGGCGGAAGCCGGTCGCGCGTGCCGAGCCCGGCGGGCGGGGGCGGGTCCGGCGTGTGCCGGGCCCGCTCTTCCCGTTCCCGGCGCTGCTTCCCTCGCCTTGTCAGGACCAGGCTTTGAGCAGGAGCTCGGCGTGCGCGTCGAGGAGTTCGGGGGAGAACTCGTCGTCCACTTCGAGGACCCGCGTGAGCACCGGCCCGACCAGCTGGGCGGAGGCGAGCGCGGGGGGCGGCATCGCGGGCGCGACGGGCCGGACGCGGCGGAGCACCTCGCCGGTCGCGGTGCTGACGACGTCGGCCTCGCGGACGAGGTCGCGCACCGCCGGGTCGTGCTGGGCCTCGCCGAGGAGCGCGCGGTAGGCGAGGCCGGCGGGTGAGGTGGTGAGGAAGCGCCCGAGGGCGTCCAGGTACGACACCAGCTCGGAGCGGGCGGTGGGCAGCGGAGCGGCGACCAGCTCCTCGCGCACGTCCTCCAGGCACGCCTCGACCAGGATCTCGGCCTTGGTCGCCCACCACCGGTAGACGGTCTGCCGCCCGACCCCGGCCCG
Organism: Actinosynnema mirum DSM 43827; assembly: GCF_000023245.1. GTDB lineage: Bacteria > Actinomycetota > Actinomycetes > Mycobacteriales > Pseudonocardiaceae > Actinosynnema > Actinosynnema mirum. The sequence continues at coordinate 2,646,133 of NC_013093.1, read as the reverse complement.
CTCGGCGATGCCCTTCATGGTCATGGCCGCGTACCCGACCTCGACCAGCAGGTCGTCGGCGGCTTCGAGCACCGCCCTGCGCGCCACGTCGCTCCGGGGCCTGCCGGGACCGGCTGAGTCTTGTGCCACGGTCGCAGTTTAGCGAGACATCGTGTCTCGGAACTGTGGTAGCGTCCCCGGCGCCCGAATACGAGACATGGTGCCTCGTTTTTTGAGGGTGGAGGAGGGACGGACCGATGTGCTCCGCCTGCGGCACGCCCGGACACGTTACGCCCGGACACGTTGCCGGGAGTGGGACGGCTTTGACGGGGACGGAGCAGAGCAGCCCGACGGGGCGGGTGGCGCGGTTCGCGGCGTTGCGGAACCGGGATTGTCGGCCGTACCTGTTCGGCACGGGGTTGGCGATGATGGCCGACAACATCGAGCACGTCATTACCTATTGGGTGCTGTGGGAGCGCTTCCACTCCCCCGCGCTCACCGGGTTCCAGGTGATCAGCCACTGGGTGCCGTTCCTGCTGCTGTCGGTGTGGTTCGGCGGGCTCGCGGACCGGTACGACTGCCGGAGGCTCATCCAGGCCGCCCAGGGGCTGTTCATGCTCGTGTCGGCCGCCTGGGGCGTGCTCTTCCTGACCGGGACGCTCCAGGTGTGGCACGCCTGCGTGCTGCTCGTGCTGCACGGGTGCGCCGGGGCGATGTGGGGGCCCGGCGAGCAGATGCTGCTGCACGACTTCGTCTCGCGGGAGGAGCTGCCCAGCGCGGTTCGGCTGAACGCCACGTTCCGGAGCCTGGGGGTGCTGTTCGGGCCGGTGGTCGGGTCGGCGCTGCTGCTGGGGCTCGGGCCGACGTGGGGGATCTTCGCGAACATCGCTTTCTACCTGCCGCTGACGCTGTTCCTGTTCCGGACGCGGTTCACCGGGCACCTGCGGGAGGGCGGGCGGAAGGCCCGCGTGGGGATCAAGGACGCGGTTCGGGTGCTGCGGGACGTGCGTGGCGACCGGACGTTGGTGAGCATGATCGCGCTGGCGGGGTTGGGGTCGTTCCTGGTGGGCGCCTCGATGCAGTCGGCGATGCCGGTGTTCGCGCACGACCTGGGGGTGGGGGCGGGGTCCGCGGGGGTGGCGTACGGGGTGCTGCTGTTCGCCAACGGGGCCGGCGGGGTGATCGGCGGGCTGGTGCTGGAGGCCACCGGGTGGGTGCGGCCGAAGGTCGGGGCGGCGATCGTGGCGACGGCGCTCTACGGGGTGACCACGGTGGTGTTCGCGCTGTCCGGGAACTACGGGGTGGCGGTGGTCGCGCTGGTGGTGGGCGGGGTGGCGAACCTGGCGTCGATGTCGATCACGCAGACGGTGGTGCAGCTGCTCGCGCCCGCTGCGGACCGGGGGCGGGTGATCGGGTTGTACAACGTGTCGGCGGGTGGGTTGAAGGCTGGTAGCGGGTTCACGGTGGGGTTGTTGGGGGCCGCGGTGGGGCTGCACTGGTCGTTGGCGGTCAGCGCGGGGGTGCTGGTGGTGGGGGCCGGGGTGGTTGCGGCGCACGCGTTTCGGGGGCGGGTGGCGGGTTAGGGCCTGGTCGGTCAGGTCGTCTTCTTGAGGGTCTTCATGTTCTGGTGGGAGATGATCCGGTTGACGGCTTTGAGGGTGCTGAGCTTGTTCATGATGAAGCCCTCGTAGGCGGCGCTGTCCTTGACGTTGACGCGGAGGTAGTAGTCGGGGAGGCCGAAGAGCCTGAGGACCTCGGTGACCTCGTCGTAGGAGGTGATCGCGGCCTCGAAGTCGACGACGGTCTGGCGGTCGTTGAACGTGATCTCGACGGCGACCACTACCTCGAACGGGCGTCCCGCGGCGGTGGGGTCCAGGACGGCTCGGTAACCGGCGATGACGCCGTCGCGCTCCAGGCGCTGGACCCGGCGCAGGCAGGGGGCCGGGGTGAGGCCGACTCGGCGGGCCAGCTCGGTGTTGCTGAGCCTGCCGTCCTCGGAGAGTTGCAACAGGATTGCTCGATCTGTGTCGTCTAGTTTGGGTTTGTTGCTCATTTGGCGATTATAGGGCGACGTAGAGCAATCCAAGCGCGGGTTCGGGGACATAAAGTTGTGGCATGTCGGTTTCTTCCCCTGCCGCTGTTGAGGGCCATGTGGACCACGTGGGCCTCGTGGAGAGCGGTGGTGTGTCGCGAGGGCTTCGGGACATGCTCCCGGCGGCGCTTGGCGCGGTGCCGCTTGGGCTTGCGTTTGGTGTTCTTGTCACCCACACGGGGCTCGCCTGGTGGTGGGGGACGGTGTTCGCCTCGGTGGTGTTCGCCGGGTCGTTCGAGTTCCTGCTGCTGGGGCTGGTGATGGCGGTGGCGCCGTTGTCGCAGATCGCGGTGACGGCGTTCCTGGTGAACTTCCGGCACGTGTTCTACGCGCTGTCGTTTCCGCTGCACCGGGTTCGGGGGGCGGGGGCGAAGGTGTACAGCACGTTCGCGTTGACGGACGAGGCTTGGGCGTTGACCGCGTCACCTGGGGCTCGGGAGTGGAGCCGGGGGCGGATCCTGGCGATCCAGGGCGGGTTCCACGTGGTGTGGGTCGCGAGCGTGACGGCGGGTGGGCTGGTCGGGAACCTGGTGCCGGAAGGTGTGCACGGGCTGGGGTTCGCGTTGACCGCGTTGTTCTTGGTGCTGGGGATCGACGCCTACCGGGTGCGGCGGAGGTTGCCCGCGCCGATCGCGGCGGTGGTGTGCGCGGTGGTGGCGGGGGCGTTGTTCGGCGAGGGGATGTTGGTGGGGGCGATGGGGTTGTTCACCGGGTATCTGGTGGTGACGTTCCTGGTGGAGCGGCGGAGGGGGCGGAGGGGGCGTCGTGCCTGAGGCTCCGTACTTGGTTGCGGCGGTGTTGGTGAGCGCGGGGGTGACGTGGGGGTTGCGGGCGTTGCCGTTCACGTTCCTGGGGCGGTTGCGGTCCAGCGAGTTGCTGGCCCACGTGGGGGACGGGTTGCCGGTTGGGGTGATGTTGATCCTGGTGTTGCACACGGTGCGGGACACGGATCTGGTGGATCTTCGGCAGGCGGTTCCGGTGGGGGTTGGGTTGGTGGTGACGGGTGGGTTGCACCTGTGGCGGGGGAATGCGTTGTTGAGCATTTTCAGTGGGACTGCGGCGCATGTGGCGTTGGCCAGCGCGTTGTGGTGACGGGGTGAGGGGCTGAGGAGCAAGGGCTGAAGAGCAAGGGCTGAGGAGCAAGAGCTGAAGAGCAAGGGCTGAAGAGCTACAAGCACGCCTCGCCGGCGGGGCAGACCTCCAAAAAAGAGGGACACGGGCTCTGCCGGCCGGTGGCGCTTGGTGCTGTGGTCCCGTTTACCACTGCGGTGGGCGGGGTCCCTCTTCTCCGTGTGGCCTCCTTTCAGGCAAGCACGCTCGTCAAGACGCCGTTTGACACCCCGGTCTTCCGGGCGGTGCGGCGGCATCTTGACGAGCGTGCTCGGGCTTCGCCAGGCCAAACGGAGAAGAGGGACGCGGGAATGGGGCTGCGTGGGCTCGCTGCGCTCGCCCCGCAGCCCGCGAAGCGGTCAGCCCGCGAGTGAGGTCGGCCTGCGAGGCGGTCGGCCCGCGGGGCGGTCGGCTTGCGAGTGCGGTCGGCCCGCGAGGCGGTCGGGGGCGGTCTGCGTGGTGGTGTGCGAGGCGGTCAGCTCACTGCGGGCAGGGTGAAGCTGAAGCGGGAGCCGCCGCCTGGGTTGTCCTGGGCGGTGATCTCTCCGCCGTGGCGTTCGACTATGCGCTTGCAGATCGCCAGGCCCAGGCCGGTGCCCAGTCTTCCGCTGGCGCGGTGGGCTCGGTGGAAGTTGTCGAAGATCGCGCCGTGTTGGCCTGGGGGGATGCCGATGCCGTTGTCTACCACGTCCACGTGCACGGCTCCGGCTCGGTCTGCGTGGGAGTCGATGGTGATGCGTGGGGGGACGCCCTCGGCGGTGTACTTGATCGCGTTGCCGAGCAGGTTGTCGATCAGCTGGCGGAGCAGGACCGGGTCGGCTCGGACCGGGAGCAGGTCGCTGATGTGGAAGCTGGGTGGGGGTGCGCCTGTGGCGGTTGCGGCGTCGGCTCGGGCGGCTGCCACTTCCGCCACCAGGGCGCCCAGGTCGATCGTGACCGGGTTGACGGTGGCGTCCCTTGCCGTGGTGTAGGCCAGCAGGTCGGTGATGAGGGTGCTCATCCTGGTGTTCGCCCTGGCCACGCGGTCGATGGCGTCGGTGAGCTCCGGGGCGGCCGGGTGGGTGGGGTGGTCCTCGATGAGGCTTGCGGTCAGGTCGGTCCAGCCGTGGGCCGTGGTGAGGGGGGTCAGGAGGTCGTGGGCCACCGAGCCTGCGAAGTTGGCCAGTTCGTCGCGGTGCCTGCGTTCTGCGGTGACGTCGTGGAAGAGGACCACCGCCGCCTCGTTGCCGGGGAGGGCGGTGGCGGTGATGTGGGCGATTCGGGTTTCCGGGGTTGACGTGGTGTGCAGGAGGAGGTCTTCGCCGTGGGACTGGCGGCGGCCTGAGAGGGCCACCGCGTGCGGGAGGTCGGTGTTCGCGACGGGGGTGCCGTCCGGGCGGGTGAGGGTCACGGCCGCGGGGTCGTCGCCCAGGAGGCGGCGGGCTGCCGGGTTGCGGAGCCGGGGGGTGCCCTCGCGGTCCACGACCACCAGGGCGTCGGCCATGGAGTCGATGATGGCGGCCAGCAGGTCGGCCTGGTTGGAGGCGTCCCGGCGGCCCTTGGCCAGCTCGGCCAGGAGGGCGGCGCGTTCGTCTCGGCCCAGGGCGAGGGTCAGGCCCACCACGGCGACCATGAGGATGAAGACCTGCACGACGAGGACGCGTGTCACCGGGGAGGTGATGGACGCGAACGGGCCGTGGCCGTGCAGGGTGAACAGGACCGCTGCGCCGCCCAGGGCCAGGTCGTGCAGGGCCACGAAGGTGGTGGGCATTCGGAGGGCGGCCCAGACGGTGACCAGGAGCAGGGGGAAGGCCAGGGGGAGGCCCTGGTTGTAGACGAAGGCGATCAGGTAGGCGGTGGCCGAGCCCAGGACCACGGCTGCGCCTTCCAGGAGGCCCGCGGTGTTCAGGCGCAGGCGGCGTGGGGTTGCGCGGTTCGCGGCTCGGGCTCGGCTCACGCAGAGGCCCGCGGTGCCCACGAGCAGGATGCTGGCGGTGTTGCGGGCGGTCCAGACCAGGGCCTCGGACCAGGCGGGGTGGCCGCCTGCCAGTTGCACGCCCAGGACGCACAGGACGGCGCCCGCGGTGGTGGACGCCACGGCGGCGGTGAGAAGGGCGCCCAGGTCCGAGGTCCGGCCGAAGGGGCGGGTGCCGCCCGCGCCCCACAGGTCGGGGCGCAGGCGGGCCAGGAGGCGGGCGAAGAGCTCGCCCTGGGCCGCGGTGGTGATCAGGCAGACCAGGGCGATCGGGAACCCGGCGGTCGGGATGGCGAAGGCCAGGGTGACGGCGGTCAGCGCGGCCAGGTCCACCCAGCGGCGGGCGCAGCCGCGCTGGAGGCAGAACCAGACCGCGAGGACGCCGGAAGCGGGCCAGACCTGGTTGAGGACTGCGCCGTCGGCGACCACCAGGCCGCCGAGGGCCGAGGCCGCGGCGTAGAGCGCGGCGAACAGGGCGGCCCTGCGCAGGGGGGAACCGGGCCTGAGCTGGTCCTCGTGCACCACCGGTATCACCTGCCGTCCCTCCGTCGTGTTTCGCTCGACAGAGGGAACGGTTTACCGGGGTTGCACCTGAGCCGTTCACCAAAAGCAACCGAAGTGATGTGCGCCCACCGTTCAAGTCGCTGGTTCGGGCGGAATTCGGTGACTTTGTGTTGGTGGAGTGCGGGGCCGCCCGGCGTCACGGGGGTCAGGACGCCGGGCGGTCCCCCTGGGTGCGCGGTCGCTGCCCGGCGACCGCGCGGCCGTCCGTCACCGGTGCGACGCGTGGACCAGCACGTGCAGCAGTGCGACGGCCCCACCTGTCGCCAGGCCCGCCCCCTTCGCGGCGGCGAGCACGGCGGTCAGCGCGGTCCCGGCGCACAGGCGTGGCGTCGGGGCGGCGTCGACCGCGTGCAGCGCGGCGCGCAGGGGCAGGCCCGGCAGGGTGGCGGCGAAGGAGGTCACCGTCGCCACCGCGGCCCCTGGGGAGAGGGGAGCGCGGGGCTCGGGGGCCGGTGCGGGGGTGCGGGGTTCCGCGTCCGCCGCGACGACCGGTGCGCTGTGGGGGTGAACCGGTGTGATCGCCATCCGGGAACCTCCCTTGCCCGGCTCCGAGCCTGCTCCTCGCGGCGGCCCCGGTCAGCGGTCTTCGGTCCCTACCGGGCAGGGACCCAGGTCCCGCACAGCTCGTCCAGCACCGCCCACAGGCGGGCCTCGCGGTCCCGGTCGTAGGACTGGGGGGCGGAGTCGGCGACGTGGTCGCGGTCGACGTAGTCGCCGGAGGTGATCGGGCGGGTGAGGGACTCGGCGAGGTGGCGGCCCGCCGTGGTCACGTCGGTGGCGATCGGGGTCCTGGCGAGCAGGGGGAGGAAGTGCTTGGCGGTGAAGCGGACGGCGGGGCCCGCGTTGCGGGTCAGGCCCGTTCCGGGGACGAAGCCGGGGTTGTGGGCGAGGACCTCGACGCCGGGCGGGAGCCTGCGGGCCAGCTCGTGCACCTGGTGGACGGTGGCGAGCTTGCTGGTGGAGTAGGCGGTGCGGCCCGCGGGGGCGCTGTCGGGCTTGGGGAACGCGCCCGGCGCGGCGAGCACCTCGGGGTCGCGCCAGCGCGGGGCGGGGACCATGCCGAGGTTGTGCTTGAGGTCGCCGAAGTGGGTGTCGCTGGTGGTGATCACGACGCGGGCCGGGGTGGTGAAGCGGTCGGCGAGCACGCGCAGGATCAGGTGGTTCGCGATGACGTTGACCGCGAACGTGGCCTCGTGGCCGTCGACGGTGGTGGTGCGGGCGTCGGCGTGCTGGATGCCCGCGTTGGCGATCAGGCCGCGCAGCGGCGGCAGGCCCGCGTCCAGGAGGGTGGTGACCTCGGTGGCGGCGCGGTGCACGTCGGCCAGCGAGGACAGGTCGGCGGGGATGGCGGTGACCCTGGGGCCCGCGAGCTCGGCGGGGACCCGGCCGAGGACCACGAGCTGGAGGTCGCGGTCGGTGGCGAGCAGGTGCTGGGCGGCGACGAGGCCGATGCCCCTGCTGGCCCCGGTCATGACGGTGGTGCTGCGCTCCACGGCGGAGCCTCCCTGATTTCGGCTGCGGTGTCCGGTCACCAGGTTCGGGGGTGGGGAGGGTGGGGCCCAGTGCCCCGCCGGTCGGTGGGAACGGTAGTACCACCCTCGTCGGGGCGCCCGTGGGCGAGACTGGGGCGGTGACGGGATCTTCGGCGGGGAACGCGCTGGGCGAGGCGCTGCGCGGGTGGCGGGACCGGCTCTCGCCGCTGGACGTGGGGCTGCCGGTCTTCGGGTCGCGGCGGGCCAGCGGGCTGCGGCGGGAGGAGCTGTCGGCGCTGGCCGGGCTGAGCGTGGACTACCTGGTGCGGCTGGAGCAGGGGCGGGCGCGGAACCCGTCGGAGCAGGTCGTGGCGGCGCTGGCGCGGGCGCTGCAGCTGACGGCGGCGGAGCGGGACCACCTGCACCGGTTGGCGCACCTGCCGCCGCCGTCGAGCGGGGTGATCGACAGCCACGTGCCGCCGAGCGTGCAGCGGCTGGTGGCGCGGCTCGGGGAGCTGCCGGTGGCGGTGTTCAGCGCGGACTGGACGCTGGTGACGTGGTCGCCGCTGTGGGCGGCGCTGCTGGGGGACCCGCTGGGGCTGCCCGCGGCGGAGCGGAACATCGTGGCGGCGGCGTTCCTGGGGTCGCTGCCGGTGCGGCGGGGGTCGTTGACGTTGGAGCCCGCGCTGGTGGCGGACCTGCGGGCGGCGACGGTGCGGTACCCGGCGGACCGGGGGCTGGCCGAGCTGGTGCGGCGATGCCTGGCGGGGAGCGAGCGGTTCGCGGAGCTGTGGCGGGCGGGGGCGGTGGGCGAGCACACGCACGACCGGAAGGTGGTGGCGCACCCGGCGGTGGGCGAGGTGGTGCTGGACTGCGACGTGCTCACGGTGCCGGGGGCGGACCTGAAGATCGTGGTGTACAGCGCGGCGGCCGGGAGCGCGGACGCGGAGAAGTTGGACTTCCTGCGGGTCACCGGGATCGCGGTCGGGTAGCGGGGGCGCGGTCGGGTAGCGGGGGCGCGGTCGGGTAGCGGGGGCGCGGTCGGGTAGCGGGGGCGCGGTCGGGTAGCGGGGGCGCGGTCGGGTAGCGGGGTCGCGGTCGGGTAGCGGGGTCGCGGTCGGGTAGCGGGGGCGCGGTCGGGTAGCGGGGGCTGCCGGGGGGCTGTTGGGCGTCGGGTCAGGCCGGGTCGGGGTGGGTCTGGCCTGGACAGCCCCCTACGCCCAGGAGGGCGTCCAGGAGGGTGCGGCAGGCGGCGCCCACGGCGCTCAGCTCGTCGCGGCCCAGGACGTCGACGACGAGCTTGCGGACCTCGGCGACGTGCGCGGGGGCGGCCTCGGCGAGCTTGGCCAGGCCCTCGTCGGTCAGGGTGGCCAGGGTGACGCGGCCGTTGTCCGGGCTCGGGGCCCTGGTCACCCAGCCCTGGCGCTCCAGCTGGGTGACGGTGTGCGACAGGCGCGAGGCGGAGCCCTGGGTGAAGGCGACCAGCTCGCTCATCGGCATCGAGCGGTCGGGGACCTCGGACAGGCCTGCCATGACCAGGTAGCTGAACAGGGACAGGCCCGAGTCGCGCCTGAGCTGGCTCTCCAGGGCGCTGGGCAGGGCGACGAGGACCCCGGCGAGCGCTTTCCAGTCGTGGAGCTGGTGGGGGTCGAGCCAGTTGGGCTGTTCGGCGGCGGGCGGTTCGGCCATGGGGGTAATGCTACTTGACTTGAAATTTCACATGAGCTGAGATGGTGGCGGTTGAAACTTCAAGTCTCATCGTGAGGGGTTTTTCGTGAACGTCGTGCTGTGGGTGCTCCAGGGCCTGCTCGCCGTGGCCTTCGTCGCCGCGGGCGGGATGAAGCTGGCCACCCCGCGTCAGCAGCTGCTGGAGAAGGGGATGGGCTGGGTCGAGCACCGCAAGGACGCGGAGGTCAAGGCCGTCGGCGCCGTCGAGGTGCTGGGCGGGCTCGGCCTGGTGCTGCCGTGGGCCACCGGGATCGCGCCGGTGCTGACGCCGATCGCGGCGGCCGGGCTGGTGATCACCATGGTGATCGCGGTCGGCGTCCACCTGAAGGAGGGCGACGTCAAGGGGAGCGTGCCCGCCGCGGTGCTGGCGGTGCTGGCGCTGGTCGTGGCGATCGGGCGGTTCTGAGCGGGACCACCGGTCAGGGGCGCGCCGGCCAGGGTACCGCCGGCCCATCCCACCGACCGGGGCGGGCGCCCTCGTGGACGCCCGCCCGGTGGGCGTGGCTACCAGCGCAGCTGGCCCCGGATGGCGCCGTCCGGGAAGGCGTCGGTGTGCACGTTCACGTAGAAGTCGCGCGGGTGCGCGACCAGGTCGTAGGCCAGGTCGAGGCTGATCCGCGCGCAGTCCCAGCTGTAGCCGTCGGTGGGCGCTTCCAGCGTCACCACGGGCGGGCCGGACTCGCCCGCCGCGCCCGCGTGGATGTGCGCGGCGGTCGCCTCGTCGATCCGGCGGGTGGAGAGCTTCACGCACACCGAGGTGGCGCGGACCTCGATCCTGGCGGTGCCGTAGCCGTCCGGGTCGCCGGGGCCGGGGACCTCGGCCGCGCCGGTGAGCACCGCGCCGCGCTCGTAGGAGGACGACCCGCCCAGGTTGACGCCCAGGTTCAGGCCCAGGTTCAGGCCGATGCCCCGCTCGGTGGCGGCGACGCCCCGGTCCGACTCCTGACCGGCGGGGGCCGCGGAGGCTGCGGGAGCGAGCAGGGCGGACGTGACGAGGGCGAGCGGCACGGCGAGTCTTGCGAACTTCATCGGGAGAACCTCCACGCTGGGTGAACGAGCCGTCACCGGGGGTTCGGATCGGCGGACCCGGTCGTTTCGATACGCCGGGGATGTTCACGCTTCAGTGGGTCACTCCCCCACCGGGTCCGTGGCCCGCGCGCCCGCCGATCGCCTCCACGACCCGCTGCCCCACCCCGATGCCGACCCCGACCAGCAGCGCCGCCAGCACCGCGCCGAGCGTGCCGGGACCGGGGCGGAAGGCGTCGAGCGCGGTGACCGGTCCGGACTCGGCGGGGTGGTCCTCGTGCTCGGCGTGCCCGACCTGCGGCGCGCCGCTGGGGCGGGGGACGCGGGTCAGCTCGTGGGCGACGTCGAGCAGCTTGGTGGCGATGGGCTGGTCCGCCCAGGCGAGCAGTTCGAGGCGGCCGAGGGCGGCGAGCTCCGCGAAGCGGCGGTCGGCCGAGGCGACCACGAACACCCGGCAGCCGAGCGCGTCGTGCACCCGGTGGGCGTGGGAGAGGAGGGCGTTCTCGGCGGCGTCCTGCGCGGGCGCGACCCGCAGCGCCCCCACGCCCAGCTCGGCCAGCAGGGAGGCCGTGGGGTCGTCGGCGAGGTCCGCGCCGGAGTAGCCCGCGATGGCGTGGTGCACGGGCCCCGCGGCGCCCAGCAGCGCGGTGACCCGGCCGCGCAGCACCCTGGGCCGGGGCCGGATGGCGCCGACGGCGTTCTCCAGGTCGATGAGCAGCACGCGCACGTCTTCGGTGGTCACGGACGCCCAGCGTGGCAGCAGAGCGGGAACGCGGCACCCGGACGGCTCGATCGGCCGACACCCTCGCGGGACGGTGAGGTTCCCTGCGCGGGGAGGGGTGGGGGAAGTTGCGGGGGACGGGTGCAGGGGGACGCGGGGCGGGGGACGCGAGGCGGGGTGGCGGACTTCCGGCGGGGTGGGCGCGGGCCGGCGGGCGCGCCACGGGGAGTCGGGCGGGCGTGGGCGGGTTCGGGCGGGGCCCTGAGGCGCGGGTCGGGGCCGGGCGGTGCGAGCGGGTTCTGGCTGGTCCGCGCGGGTGCGGTGCGGTTCTGGAGGCGGGTTCGGGGGTGGGGCGTCGTTCGTTCCGCTGAGCGGGCGCTGTCCGGTGGGGTGGGGGCGCTCTGGGAGAATCCGGGGTGATCGCCTCACTAGGGAGTCAGTCCATGATCGTCAGCCCGGTTCGCCAGCCGCCGCTCGGCGAGCTGCTGCTCGCCCAGTTGCGCGTCCTGATCGTGCGCGGGGAGCTGGCCTCGGGGACGCACCTGGTGGAGGGGTGGATCGCCGAGCGGTTCGACGTCAGCCGGGGGCCCGTCCGGGACGCGTTGCGGCAGCTGGAGGTCGAGGGGCTGGTCGAGACGCGCAAGCGCGGCGTGCACGTGCGCGGGTTGACGGACGAGGACCTGGTCGAGCTGTACTCGCTGCGCGGGGCCCTAGAGGAGCTGGCCGTGCGGGAGACCATCGCCCGGTCGGGGGACGCGGACTGGGCGCCGCTGGACGACGCGCTGGCGCGGATGCGGCGGAGCGCCGAGGCCGGGGACGCCGCCGGGTTCGTGGCCGCCGACCTGGACTTCCACCTCGGGTTCTGCGGCATCGGCGGCAACCGCTGGCTGACCTCCACCTGGTCGCTGCACCGGCCGCTGTTCTCGGCGGTGCTGGAGATCACCAACACCGGCCGCGACCTCGGGCCGATCGCCCTGGACCACGCCGAGCTGTCGGACGTGGTGCGCTCCGGCGACGTGACCAAGGCGCTGGCCGAGCTGCGCGCGCACCTGGACGACTCGTGCACCCGCATCCGCGCCGTCCTCGCCGCCCGCGACCCGGCGGCCGAGCGGCGGGGCTGAACAGCGGGACTGAGCGGCGGGACTGAGCGGCGGGACTGAGCGGCGCACTCAGCACAGGACCTGGATCGGCTCCTCCACGCCCACCGTGCGCGCGTAGTGCTTCAACCGGATGAGCAGGGTGTCGGTCACCGGCTCGCCCTTGCGCAGGAGCATCACCCCGGCCGTGGTCAGCACGTCCTGGTCCAGCAGGTGCCCGGTCAGGATCTCGTCGACGCCCAGCGAGCGCAGCACCCGCCCGCCGGTCGCCACCAGCTCCGCGCCCAGCGCCGCCGACACCAGGGGCGCCGGGAAGCCCTGCTCGGCCAGCCGGGCCGCCAGCTCCTCCGGCGGCACCCCGCCCTCCACGCCGAGCAGGCAGGTCACGGCCGTCGCGAAGACCAGCTCCCCCGGCCAGCCGCGCTTGCCCGGCGCGTCCACGGCCAGCGGGGCGCGCGCCTCGGCCAGCTCCACCGGCTGCGCCCCCACCCACGCGGCCACCCGCTCCAGCCTCGGCACCCGCCCCAGCAGGGTGCGGGCGAGGTTCGGGTGACCGGCGACCAGCGCCCGCTCCGCGTCGCCCAGCTCCTCCCCCGCGACGACCCTGCGCAGCACCTCCTCCGGGACGCTCACGCACCCGACCTGGCTGAGCAGCGACGCCAGCCGCACCTCCCACCCGTCGGCCACCTCGACCGCCCCGGTGACGGCGGCGACCAGCGCCCGCACCCGCCCGGTGCGCGCGGCGGCGACGGGGCTGGCGGAGGACAGCAGCTCGGTGAGCACCTCCACCGCGCCGTTGAGGGTGCGTTCGAGCAGGTCGCGCTCGGCGTGCAGCAGCTCGTACTGGCGCAGCGCGTCGTCCAGCGCCCGCGTCAGGTCCTCGGCCCCGCACGGCTTGGTCAGGAACCGGAACAGCGAGGAGTTGTTCACCGCCGCGATCGTGGCGCTCATGTCCGCCTGGCCGCTGAGGATCATCAGGACGGTGTCCGGGGAGATCCGGTTCACCGACGCGAGCAGCGCCGCGCCGTTCACCACCGGCATCTGCATGTCGGACACGACCACCGCGAACGGCTCCCGCCGCTCGGTCGACTCGCGCACCAGGCCGATCGCCTCCGCGCCGGACACCGAGGTCGTCAGCTCGTAGCGACCCCGCAGCATCCTGCGCAGACCGTCGAGGACGCGCTGCTCGTCGTCCACCATCAGGACCCGCCGGTTGCTCATGCCCCGCCCGCTCCCCTGCGCTCGACCACCGGAAACACCGACACCGCGACGACAACCGCGACGACGACCGTGACAACAACCGCGACGACACCGGACCGCCGGACCGGTGGCCCCGCGCCGCCACGACCGGCCACCGGACGAGCGAGCGACCGGCCGCTCCGGGTGTCCGGGGCGGACGCGCGACCGCTCGGCGGTGATCGGCCCGACCAGCCTGGCCCAGCTCAGCGATCCCGGCCGGTCGACCGGGGGCGCGTCACCGGATCGAACGGCGCGGGCGGCGCGAGGGCGGTCGTGAGCGCGGCGCACGTCCGCCCGGTCAGGGACTCGACCTCGACGGCGAGGCGCTCGGCGAGCCCGAGGTCGCCCTCGCGCGCGGCGGCCACCAGCCGCTCGCACGCGGCCCCCAGCACCCGACCGCCCAGGGTGACGCTGCTGCCCTGCAGGCCGTGCGCGAGCCCGCCGACGAGGGTGGGGTCGCCGGCCCGCACGGCGGCGACGATCGCGGCGGCCTTGTCGGGGGCCCGGCCGGTGAACGACTCCAGCAGCCTGGCCGCCGCCTCCGGACCCAGGTCGCGGGTCTGGTCGACCATCTCGGGATCGAGGAGGTCGGCGTCGGGGAGGCCGGGGCGGTCGGGGGCGCGGAGGTCGGCCACGTTCGGGGCCGGGGCGGCCGAGGCGGCCGAGCCCGCGTCCGGGGGCGGCTCCGCGTCCACGCGGGCGCTCGGCCCGGAACCGGCCCGCCCTGCGCTCCCCCTGCCACCACCGCCGAACCCGGTCGGCACGCCGCCCCCCGCCCCCCCGTGACCAGCCCGAACCCCCACCGCCACCGCACCGTCCCCCTCCCGCCTCGGCCTCGGCGCGGGCGAGCGGACCGCGCGCAGCAGCGCCGCCTCCAGCACGTCCCGGCGCAGCGGCTTGCTCAGGAAGTCGTCCATCCCCGCCTCCCGGCACCGCTGCGCGTCCGACGCCAGCGCCGACGCGGTCAGCGCGATCACCGGCACGCTCCCGCGCGGCGGGGTCAGCGCGCGGATGCGCTCGGTGGCGCGGTAGCCGTCCAGCACCGGCATCTGGCAGTCCATCAGCACCGCGTCGTAGTGCTCCCCCCGCACCGCCGCCACGGCCTGCTCGCCGTCGGGCACCACGTCGACCCGGTGCCCCAGCGCGGTCAGCATCTCGACCGCCACCAGGCGGTTCACCTCGTTGTCCTCGGCGACCAGCACCCGCAGCCCCGTGCCCGCCCGCACCGGTCCCACCGCGGGCCGCTCCGGCTCGGCGCCCGGCTGCGGCGCGTCGCCGTCGACCAGCCTGGCCACCGCCTCGCGCAGCGCCTTGGCCCGCACCGGCTTCGCCAGGTACACCTCGATCCCGGCCGCCCGCGCCCGCTTCGCCTCCACGGCGTCGCTGGTGGAGGTGAGGATGCCCAGCGCGGTCCCGGCGATCCGCCGGTCGGCGCGGATCAGCGCGGCCAGGCCGAGGCCGTCCAGTCCGGGCATCCGCATGTCCAGCAGCGCCACGTCCAGCGGCCGGCCGCCGTCCACGGCCGCGCGCAGCTCCCGCAGCGCCTCGTCCGCGCCGTCCGCGCACACCACCCGCGCCCGCCACGCCCCGAGCAGCTCGGACACCACCTGCCGGTTCGTGGCGTTGTCGTCGACGACCAGCACGGACAGCCCGGACAGGTCCGGCCGGGCGGTCGGCGGGGCCGGTGGCGCGGCGGCGGGCGGCAGCGGCAGGGTGAAGTAGAAGACGCTGCCCTCCCCCGGCTCGCTGGCCAGCCCCATCTCGCCGCCCATCAGCTCCACGAGCTGCTTGCTGATGGTCAGCCCGAGCCCGGTGCCGCCGTACTGGCGGGTGGTGGACGCGTCGACCTGCGTGAACGCCTCGAACAGGTGCTGCTGCCGCTCGTCGGGGATGCCGATGCCGGTGTCGGCGACGGTGAACGTGACCTCGTGCCCGGACTCGCCGGGGGCGGCGGGCGCGACGTCCACCCACACCACGACCTCGCCCTTCGGGGTGAACCGGATCGCGTTGGACACGAGGTTGACCAGCACCTGCCGGACGCGGTGGGCGTCGCCGACCAGCGTGGGCGGCATCGGCGGGTGCACCACGGCGGCGATCTCCAGCCCGGCGGCCTGCGCGGAGGCGGCGAGCAGGCTGACCACGTCCTCCACCAGCGCGCGCGGGTCGAAGTCGACCGGGTCGATCTCCAGCTTGCCCGCCTCGATCTTGGAGAAGTCGAGGATGTCGTTGATGACGGCGAGCAGCGCGTCGGCCGAGTTCTGCAAGGTCTGGGCGTAGTCGCGCTGGCGGCAGTCCAGGTCGGTGTCGAGCAGCAGCTCGGTGAGGCCGATGACGCCGTTGAGCGGGGTGCGGATCTCGTGGCTCATGTTCGCCACGAACGCCGACTTCATCCGGGACGCGGACAGCGCCTCGTCGCGGGCGCGGGCGATCTCCTCCTCGGCGGCCTTGCGCTCGGTGATGTCGCGGATGAACGCGCTGAACACCCGCCGGTCCTCGTAGTGCGAGGACCACAGGGTCAGCTCGGCCGGGAACTCGGAGCGGTCCTTGCGCCTGGCCACGACCTCGCGGGTGGTGCCGAGGACGGTCGGCCTGCTGCCCTCGATGATCCGCCGCACCCCGCTCAGGTGGTCGGCCCGCTGCGGGTCGGGCACGACCAGGTCGACCAGCGCGGACCCGAGCGCCTCCTCCCCGGTCCAGCCGAAGATCCGCTCGGCGCTGCTGTTCCACCTGGTCACGATCCCGTCGGGGCGGATGGTGACGAAGGCGTCGCCCGCCGCGTTGAGGATGGAGTCGGTGTGGGCGGCGCTGCGGGCCAGCCGCTCCTCGGCGAGCCTTCCCCTGCGCTCGCCGCGGACCGTGACGACCAGGCCGACGAGCAGCATCTGCAGCAGCAGGGTGGTCACGGCCAGCACCCGGCCGGTGAACCGGGCGACACCCGCGAACGCGGTGCGCGAGTCGATGCTGGCCACCACCGCCCAGCCCAGGCCGGGCACGCTGCGGTAGGAGGTCTCGACCGGGTTGTCGTCGGGGCCGGTGGTGGCGCGGCCCTGCTGGCCGCGCAGCGCGGCGGCGATCTGCGGGTCGCCGAGGCCGCTGGTCAGGCCGGGGACGCCGAGCTGCTCGCCGGTCAGCAGCGACCCGCCCCGGTCGGCGACGGCCAGCCGCACGTCCTGACCGGCGGCGACCTCGCTGACGAAGCCGGTGAGCGCGCCGATGGGGAAGCTGGTGGCGATCACGCCGACGATCTCGGAGCCCACGCGGACCGGGGCGGCGATGGCGACCAGCTCGGGGTGGTCGGCGCGCAGGCCCTCGTACACCTGGGACACGTACGGGCCGCCGGTGCTCAGCGCGCCCTGGAAGTAGTCGCGGTAGGCGAAGTTGTTGCGCGGCGGGGTGGACGGGCCGGGCGAGACGGCGACGAGGGTGCCGTCGGCGTCCATCGCCCAGGTGGCCTCGAACATGGGGTTCTGCCGCTGCAGGGAGGTGACGGCCTCGCGGACCGCGTCGAGCGCGCCGACGCCCTCGGCGAAGTTGGCCTCGCGGATCTCCGGGCGCTCGGCGTACGAGCGGACCAGCGCGCGGGCCGAGTCCAGGGTGTTGGCCAGCTCGGCGGCGGCGACCTGGGCGGACGCGTCGAGGCGGCGCTCGACCTCGGCGGTGACGGTCTGGCTGGCGACCGCGACGGACAGCTGGGCGAGCACGCCCAGCGGCAGCAGGCCCGCGACGGCGAACACCAGGCAGACCCGGACCGTGCGGTTGCGCAGCCTGCGGCGCAGGCGCGGGTCGTCGGTGCGGTCGCGGTGCCGCAGGGACACCCTGACCAGCACCGGGACCGTGGCGATCAGGGAGACGGCGGCGATGCCGACGACGTCGTCGATGGAGGACTGGAGGGCGCGCTGGACGAGCAGGAGCGGGAGCGGGGCGACGCAGCCGACCAGCACGGCGCGGCTGCCCCAGACGAGCACGCGCGGGCCGCGACCGGCGTCCGGGGCGGGCAGGGTGGCGGTGAGCAGGACCGGGGCGAGCAGGGCGACGACCGGGGTGACCGGGGTGAGCAGGACCGCCAGGAACCAGGTGAACGCCCAGTGCAGGAGGCGGGAGCGGCGGGGCGTGCCGACGACCAGGAACGCGGCGGCGGTGACCGACAGGAGCAGGACGGCGGTGACCAGCTCCAGCACCGGCTGGGAGGTGGGCAGCGCCCAGACGAGCACGCCGGTGGACAGGGCGACGACGCAGAGGTCGAGCAGGGCGGTGCCGCGCGGGCGGGCCAGGCCGAGCAGGGCGGCCACCGCGATCGCGCCGCCGACCTCGGGCAGCGCGGGCATCCCGAACACCCAGCCCGCCGAGGCGATCACCTGGGCGGCGGCCAGGACCCACCAGCGGGCGGTGCCGAGGCGGGCGGTGACGACGAGCAGGGCGGCCACGCCGACGCCGAACACGACCCCGGTCGTGGTGGGCGACGGCCACACCCACAGGCCGGTGGCGACCAGCAGCCCGAGCACCACCCAGGCCGACTCGCGGACGCCCCGGTAGGCGGGAACCGGTCGGGGGTCAGGCGTGCGGGGGTCCGGTGAGCGCACCACCAGGCGAGGGTGCGCCCAGGTGGGGGTGGGGTGGTTGCGCGGCGCGGGGAGTTCTACGCGGACGGGTGACAGGTTCCCCCCTTCCGGGACACCTGGGAGGGGGATGGGGGAGCTGGGCGGGGGAGGTCGTGTGGCGGAGGGCGGCGGTGGTGGGCGACGGTGGGCAGCGGAGGGCGGCGGTGGTGGGCGACGGTGGGCAGCGGAGGGCGGCGGTGGTGGGCGACGGTGGGCGGGTGATCGTTTTTCGGGGAAACGAGCTGGGCCTTTGCGCGAAGGCGCAAAGGCTTTCGGAACAGGTGGGGGTTCTTTAGATTCGCTGTGCGGGCGCCCGGTCGACGGCCCGCGCCGGGCGCAGGCCACGCGTCCGGAGCGGACGGACACCACCGCGGCGTCCCGGCGTGGCGACGACCGCCCCGCCCCCGGCCGGGCAGCACTGGGGGTGCTGCCCGGCCGTCGAAACCGACGTCACGGCGCCGACTGCACCACCGCCTCCCGCAGCGGGGCCCCCTGCCCCGGCGCGGCCCGGTCGCACACCCGGTCCCACGCCTCCAGCCGCGCCGCGTCCAGCCAGTCCCCCGCCGCCGGGTCCACGTGCGCCCGGCCCACCGCGCGCTGCCGCGCGAAGTCCACCGCCCGCGCCGTCCGCTCCCCCGTCGCGCCCTCGGCGGCGGCCGGGGCGCACGCGATCGCCCGCACCACCGGCATCGCGAACCCCCAGGTGCCCAGCAGGTACGCGCTCACCTCCGGCAGCGAGCAGCCCAGCTCGGCGACCTCCGCGTCGTGCGCCGCCCAGTGCTCGTCCTCCGGCACGGAGGTGATGGCCCGGTAGGCGTCCGGCCTGCTGTCCGCCAGCACCAGCAGCCCCACGTCCCGCAGCAGCCCCGCCAGGAACGCCTGGTGCACCACCGGCGTCTCCCACCCCTCGGCGAGCGCGATGTCGCGGGCCAGCGCGGCGGTGCGCACGGACCGGGTGCGCAGCGCCGCCAGGTCCAGGTTGTCCGGGGTGGCGCCGCTGGAGAAGACCTTGCCGCTGATCGCGAGCGCCCGGATGGTGTCGACGCCGAGCAGCGACACGGCCTGCGCGATGCCGCCGACCTCCCGCTGCTGCCCGAAGAACGAGGAGCTGACCAGCTTGAGCACCTCGACGCACAGCGAGATGTCGCTCTCGACCAGCTCGACCACCTGGTCCAGGTCGCAGTCCTCGCGCGCGGTCAGGTCGAGGATGCGCTGGTGCACCGAGCGCGGCTTGGGCAGGGACTGGACCTCGCCGAGCACCACCCGCAGCCGGTCGTCGAGCACCAGGTCGCGCACGGTGAGCACCTGCTCGACGGCCCGCACGAGCCGGTCCGCGTCGCACGGCTTGGACAGGAACTGCTGGGTGGAGGCGACCGCGGCGATCACGGCCTCCCGGTCGGCGTGCCCGGACAGCACGAGCCGCCCGGCGGTGGGGTGCAGCCTGCGGACCTCGGCGAGCAGCTCGGCGCCGGTCATGCCGGGCATGAGCATGTCGGTGACGACGACGTCGACGGGTTCGGCGGCCATGACCTCCAGCGCGGCCCTGCCGCCCTCGGCGAAGCGCAGGTCCCAGCGGTCGGCGTGCTTGCGCAGGGAGCGGCGCAGGCCGGACAGCACCTGGGGCTCGTCGTCCACGAACAGGACGCGGTGCGCGGCGCTCACGCGAACACCGCCAGCGGTGCGGAGCCGTCGGCGGGGACGGCGTCGAGGGGGAGCGTCAGGGTGAACACGGTGCCCTCTCCGAGGTGGGTGTCGACGTCGATGCGACCGCCGTGCAGCTGCACGACGACGTTGTAGGCCAGGCTCAGGCCCTGGCCGGTGCCCCTGCCGACCTCCTTGGTGGTGAAGAACGGCTCGAAGATGCGGAGCTTGGTGCCCTCGTCCATGCCGGTGCCGGTGTCCGCGACGGAGATGGTGACCCGGTCGACGTCCCGGCGCGTGCCGACGGTGATGCGGCCGAGCGGGGACTGCTCCCCGGTGGCGCGCCGCTCGGAGACGGCGTGGGCGGCGTTGACGATCAGGTTGAGCACGACCTGCTTGAGCTCGCTCTCGTAGCAGGGCACCAGGCCCAGCTCGGGGTCGAGGTCGAGGTCGAGCTCGGCCTCGTACTTCCACTCGCTGCGGGAGATGTGCGCGGTGCTCTCGATGGCCCGGTTGACGTCGACCGCGCCGCGCCCGGCTCCGGGGTGGGAGAAGTCCTTGAGGGCCCGGACGATGCCCGCGACCCGGCCGAGGCCCTCCTGGGACTCGGCGATGGCCTTGGGCACCTCCTCGGTGAGGAAGTCCATGTCGAGCGCGGCGTCCACGGCCACGGCGGCGTCCAGGTCGAACGCGGCGGGCGCGGAGCCGGTGGCGTCGGCGGCCGTCGCGGCGGTGAGCAGGGCGCGGGTGGCGATGGCGGCGGTGAGCAGCTCCCCGAAGGACTCGGCGAGGAAGCTGGTGTTGTCGGAGACGAACTGCACCGGGGTGTTGATCTCGTGGGCGACGCCCGCGGCGAGCTGGCCGAGCGCCTCCAGGCGGTTGGCCTGGGCGAGGGCCCGCTCCAGGTCGGCGACGCGGCTGACGTCGGCGCCGACGCCGATGAGGCCGGTGCGGGCCCCGTCCGGGCCGTGCTGGGGCAGGACGCTCAGCAGGAAGCTGCGCGGCGGGCCCTCCCAGGCGGGCAGGCTGACGTGCTGGTCCATGACGGCCAGCCCGGTCTCGTCGATCTGCCGCTCCACCGAGCGGATGCCCTCGGCGAGCGGCCCGACCAGGCCGATCTCGGTGTCGGTGCGGCCGATGACCTCGTCGGCCCCGGAGACGCCCAGCTCGTCGAGCAGGGCCTGGTTCGCGCCCCGGTAGCGGCCCTCGGTGTCCTTCCAGTAGAGCAGCTGCGGGATGGAGGAGATGACGTCGGAGAGCAGGAACTTCTCGTGGCTGAGCTCCTCGGTCAGCGCCTCGGCGCGCTCGCGGGCCCGCAGCAGCTCCTGCTCGGCCTCGTGCCGGGCGGTGACGTCCCGCTCCACCAGGAAGAACCTGGTCACGCCCGCCTCGGTGACCGGGTGGACCTCGATGGCGGTCCAGTAGGGCCTGCCCGCGGCGGTGCTGGTGCGGAATTCCAGCTCGCCGCCGACCGGGCCGCGCGCGGCCGACGAGGCGAGCGCGGTGGCCGGGTCGAGCGCGGCGGCGTGCTCGGGGGCCGGCGGCTCGGGGAACAGGCTCGCCCTGGTGCGGCCCTCCACCCTGGCCGGGTTCAGGCCGGTCATCCGGTAGAACGCCTCGTTGGCCCACTCGACCACGCCGTGGGCGTCGGTGATGACGATGCCGTCGGCGGTGCGGCGGGCGACCAGGGCGAGGCGGCGGGTCTCCTCGTGGGAGCGGCGCAGCGCGGCCTCGGAGGCGCGGGCGAAGTGCCAGTGCACCATCTGCACCGCGCACATCGCGAGCACCAGCGCGCCGTGCAGCAGGGCGAGCGGCAGGGCGAGGTGGTGCGGGGTGCCGTCGGAGTAGATCAGCTGGGGCGCGAGGGCGCCGAACGCCAGGTGGTGCGCGAAGATCAGCAGCACGGACAGCAGCAGCGGCACCCAGTCCTGGTAGAGGCCCACGAGCGCGACCGCGACCAGGTACGCCAGGTGCAGGTGGGTACTGCCGCCGATGGCCTGCACGAGCGCGCTCACGGCGGCGTCGAGGCCGATGGCCACGCACACCGCGCGCCCGCGCGGGCCGTGCGCGATGTCGCCGAACGCGGCGCACGCGAGGGCGGTGGCGGCGAAGGCGACGACCCAGGCGGACTGGTCGCCGGTGTGCACCGAGCTGTCCAGGGTGCCGGACGCGAGACCGGTGACGACCACGAGCGGGACCAGCAGGAACGTGATCAGCCGGATGACGCGGTGCCGGGAGCGGAAGACCTCGGGGGCGAGCGCTCCCCGGCGGGCCGGGGCTGGGGTGGGGCCTGGCATGGGTCCTCCTGGGCGGGACGCCGGGCCGCGCGGGCTCGGGGGTGAGCCCGGACGTGCGGGCTCGGGGGTGAGCCTGGCCATGCGGGCTCGGGGGGAGCTGGGACGTGCGGGCTCGGGGGGTGACCCGCGGAACGGGCGGTTCCGGCTCAGGACCGGGCCCGCCCGGTCGTTGTGCCGGGGTCGGGACAGCGCGGCGCGGCCCTCCCCGTTCGGGTGGTGGCCGCCGCCGTGCCCGGACCCAACGGCTCCGCCCCCTGTGATGTGAGTCAATCGGCTCCGGGCGTTCGGTGGCGGGTCGGGTGCGCTTGGGACCCCACGGGTGCAGGTGGGGAGCAGGCCTTAAGGCATTCACCCGATCGGCCGACGCCGTGGTGGAGCACGAGAGCAACGACGCGGCGGAAGGAGCGGAACGTGCCCGCGCACATCCTGGATCAGCTGTCCACGACGATCGTCGAGATCACCAGGCGCGACCAGCCCATCACGCGGACCCGCCGCAAGGCGCTGGACTCCCTGCGGTCGCTGCCCGGCATCAGCTCCGTCCGCTGGAGCGGCCCGCACGAGGCCGTGGCCGCCGACGGTGACGAGGTCTTCCTGCGGATGCAGCACGGCGGCGCCGTGCTGACCGGTGAGGGCGTGCACCGGGTCGAGGTGGTGCACGCCGCCGAGGCGATCGTGCGCACCCTGGACGCGGTGCTGGTGAACACCGGCGCCATCGGCGTCGAAGGCGTGCTGGACGGCGAGGAGCCGGGAGCCGCGCGGATCACGACGGACGCGGCGACGCGGATCGTGGAGTTCAGCGACGAGGCGGTCGAGCTGCTGGGGTACCGGCGCGAGGAGGCGGTCGGGAAGCTGATCGTGGACCTGCTGGTGCCCGAGCACGTGCGCGGCGCGTTCGCCGGGCTGGTCGGCGAGCTGGAGGTCGTGTCCGGCGAGGCGACCATGCCGCTGCGGTTCGACCTGCCCGCGCGGTGCGCGGACGGGACCGAGATCGACCTGGACGCGGTGGTGGAGCAGGAGCTGACCCCGGAGCGCGGGTTGGTGACCACGTGCACGCTGCGCAGGATCGACAACAGCACGTGGGGCACGCCCGAGGCCGGGGGCGGGGAGTTCCACCGGGCGCTGATGAGCCGGTCGCCGGTGCTGGTGCTGGCGCTGGCGGAGGACGGGACGATCAAGTGGGTGTCGGCGCCCGCCGAGACCGGGATCGACGCGCGAGCGCTGGCCGGCGAGCAGATGGCGTCGGCGATGCGGTTCGTGCACCCGGAGGACCGGGACGTGGTCGGCGTCGCGGTGCGGCAGGTGTGGCAGATCGGCGGGACCCGGCGCACGTTCGAGGTGCGGATGGGCGCGGCCGGGCGGGCGTGGCGGCTGATGCGGGTGAC
Source organism: Actinosynnema mirum DSM 43827 (assembly GCF_000023245.1). Classification (GTDB taxonomy): domain Bacteria; phylum Actinomycetota; class Actinomycetes; order Mycobacteriales; family Pseudonocardiaceae; genus Actinosynnema; species Actinosynnema mirum. The sequence goes on along the minus strand of NC_013093.1, from coordinate 2,623,233 downwards.
GCTGCGGAACATGCTGAGCTCGCCGTCGGTGGGCGCGGTGGTGGGGTTCGCGGTGGACGTGACCGAGCGGGGCGCCGCAGAGCGGCGGGCACGGGAGGAGGCGTTCCGGCTGCGGACGATGGTGAACGTGCTGAACGTGGGGGTGGTGCAGTTCGACGAGCGGGGGCGGGTGGACCACGCCAACGCGGCCGCGCTGTCCTGGTTGGGGATCGACCTGTCGCCCAGCGCGGTGGCGGGGACGTTGTTGCAGCAGCACTTGCGGCCCATCGGGGCCACTCGGCACCCGGTTGAGCAGATCATCAGCGAGGGGGCGGTCGACGAGGAGATCACCGGGGAGTTGGAGCTGCTCGACGGGCGGGCCGTGGAGTACAGCTACCAGCCGGTGGGGTTGGGGGACGAGCGGGTCGGCGCGTTGCTGGTGATGCAGGACGTCACGGAGCGGGTCGCGGCCCAGCGGGTTCTGGAGCTGTCGAACGAGGAGTTGACGCGGTTGGTCGCGTTGCGGACCGAGTTCGTTTCTTCGATGAGTCACGAGTTGCGGACGCCTTTGACGGTGGTGGCCTCTTCGGCCGCGCTGTTGAAGGAGGAGTCCGAGGATTCGGGTGGGGTGCACGGGCAGCTCGCGGATGCCATTGAGCGGAACGCTTCGCGGTTGTTGAGTGTTGTTGAGGATTTGGTCGACCTGGCGCGGCTTGAGGGTGGTGCGGTTACCGCGGATCACAGTCCGGCGAACATCACCGCGTTGTTGGGCGGGGTCATGCGGCGGATTGACGACAGGGCTTCGGATCGGGGGGTGCGGTTGGTCGTGTCCTCGGAGAAGGAGGCGGTGACCGTGCTCGGGGATGCCGAGCGGTTGGTGACGATGTTGGATTACGCGTTGTCGGCTGCTATTGGGATCAGCACCGAGGGTGAGTCGGTGACGGTGTCCACCGGGGTTCGGCAGGGGCGGTGGGTGCTGGACGTGCTCGATCCGCGGCCGTTGCAGGCCAGCGGGAGTCGGATGTACTCGGCGATCGCCCGGTTGGGGCGGTGGGGGCGGGCTGATCGGACTGCGGTGTCGACTGGAGTCAGCACGGTGTTGGCTCGGGCCATCGCGGAGTGGCATGGGGGGGCTATTGAGGTTTTTGGGGTTGAGGATGGGACTGTGACTCGGGTTTGGTTGCCCGTGCACGCTGAGGATTGGGATGATTTGACGTGAGGTGAGGTTGGACAGCCTCGTGTTTGGTGGTGCGACGGAAGCCCCTGGCCGGATGGCCGGGGGTTTTTGGCGTTTGGGAGGGGGTTGGAGAGAGGGTTGGAGAGGGGGTTGGACGACGGTCGGGTTAGGTGGGGCGTCGGTAGAGTGGGGCGAGCGAGCAGTGGACGAGGGGGCGGGCGTGGAGTACGGGGACAAGCTCTTCTGGCTCTCGGTTTTGATCCAGCGGAGGTATGCGCGGATCTGCGCCGAGCACGACCTGACGCCCACGCAGGCCACGTTGCTGTGCGCGATCAGGAACGAGCCTCGGCGGATGACGTACCTCGCCGCGTCGCTCGGGATGACCAAGAACGCGTTGAGCCAGCTCGTCGACCGGACCGAGCGGCGTGGGCTGGTCAGCCGGGTGGGGTCCGAGGAGGACCGGCGGGTGATCGTGCTTGGCGTGACGGCTGCGGGGAAGGTGCTGGCCGAGGCGGTGTTCTCGGAGACGGTCACGCGGTTGCCCGAGGTTGCGGGGAGCCTTGACGCGGATGGTCAGCGGGACCTTGAGCGGCTTGCCACGGCCATCGTGGAGGCGGCTGACGTTCCGGCTTCCGGCTTGTCCTGAGGTGGGGTGGGGTTCTCCCTTCTTGGCACCCCCTTGCCCGGATTAGGTTCATGGTGTGAACTAATATGGTTCACGGTATGAACCAGTTGGGGTTCGTGGCATGGGGCGACGAGGGGTGGCGGGACGACATGGTCACGCGGGAGAACGGTGCGATCGCGGTCTTCGGGGGGACCGGGCAGCAGGGTGGGGCGGTTGTCGACGCGCTGCTGGGCAGGGGGGCGCGGGTGCGGGCTCTTGTCCGTGACCCAGGGGCCGATCGGGCTCGGGCGCTGGGCGCCAGGGGGGTGGAGCTGGCGACCGTGCGGATCGACGACCCGGGATCGGTGGTCGCCGCGTTGGAGGGGGTTGGGGCGTTCTACTTCATGACCCCTGAGGCGAACAGCCTCGAGGAGGTCGAGGAGGAGGTGCGGGTGGGGGTTGGGCTGGTCGACGCGGCGGTTGCGGCTCGTGTGCCGCACGTGGTGTTCAACTCGGTGTTCGGGGCGGATCGCGAGACCGGGGTGCCGCACCACGACTCGAAGCACCGGATCGAGGAGTGGCTGAAGGGGACCGGGTTGAGGGCCACGATGGTTCGGCCGGCCGCCTTCATGGAGAACTTCGCGACCGTGATGGCGCCGAGCGTGGAGGAGGGGGTCGTTGTGCTGAGGCTGCCGTTGCCGGAGGACGTCGCACTGAAGCTGATTTCGATCAGGGACATCGGGCTGGTTGCTGCCGCGGTCCTGGTGGGTGCGGTGGATGTGCCCGGTGGGGCCGTTGAGGTTGTTGGTGACGAGTTGACGGGGGCTCAGATGGCCGCGGCGTTCGGTGCGCGTGTTGGGCTGCCGTCGCGGTACGAGGCGCTGCCGTTGAGCGTTCTGGGCAACGAGCTCGACAGGGTGATGTTCCGGCAGTTCGCCGAGGGGGGCGGGCGAGCGGCGGATTTTGCGGCGGTGCGGGCGATCGAGCCCAGCGTGTGGGGCTTGGAGGAGTGGATTCGCTCCAGTGGGTGGGGCGAGGAGTGAAGAGTTTCAGGCTGAAGGCAAGAGTTGAAGGGCTGAAGGGCAAGGGCTGAAGGGCAAGAGCGAAGAGCACGCCTCGCCGGCGGGGCAGACCTCCAAAAAAGAGGGGACACGGGCTCTGCCGGCCGGTGACCGTTGGGGTGGTGGTCCCGTTTACCACTGCGGTGGTCCGGGTCCCTCTTCTCCGTGTGGCCTCCTTTCAGGCAAGCACAGGCGTCAAGACGCCGTTGGGCACCCCGGTCTTCCGGGCGGTGCGGCGGCGTCTTGACACCTGCGCTCGGGCTTCGCCAGGCCACACGGAGAAGAGGGACGCGGGATCGGGGAGCTGCGGGCTCGCTGCGCTCGCCCCGCAGCCCGCGAAGCGATCAGCCCGCGAGTGCGGTCAACCCGCGAGGCGGTTGGGCTGCTGGGCGGTGGGCCGCGGGTGTGCGAGAGCCCCGGCCACCTGGGGTGGTCGGGGCTCTCCGGGGTCTTGGGGGCTGGGGTTAGGGGGGTGTGACCAGGGTTCTGGTCAGGGTGCGCAGGGCTGCTACTCCGAAGGGCTTCGCCATCACGGCGTCTGCCTCTGCCAGGGCTGCCGAGTCGTCGCCTGAGCCGCTGGCCACCACGAAAGCGCAGGTCGTGGCCAGGCCCATGGTGCGGAGCTTGGCTATGACCTCGCCGCCGCACAGGTCGGGCAGGCCGAGGTCCACGTAGGCGACCTTGGGGGTGAAGCCTGCCTCCACCAGGGCGAATGCTGCGGCGCCGCTGTCGGCCAGGCGGACCTCGCAGCCCAGTTTGACCAGGACCCTGCGGTAGACCTCCCGGATGTCCGGGTCGTCCTCCACCACCAGGACCGGGGCGCCCTCCAGCTCCGCGGGGGTCATCTCGGGTCGCCGGCCAGGACTTGCGCGCGGTGGCCCTCCACCGCCGCGTGGACCTTCGACATCAGCTCCGCCTCCGAGAACGGCTTCTCCACCAGGACCACACCGGGGTTCAGGGTGCCCTGGGAGGTCAGGACCGGCTGGGCGTAGCCGGACATGTACACGACCGCGACACCGGGGCGGACGAGGGTCACGCGTTCGCCCAGTTCCTTGCCGAGCATTCCGGGCATGACGACGTCGGTGAGGACGAGGTCGATGTGGCCCTGGTGGTCGTGGGCTATGCGGAGGGCGGCCATGCCGTTCGGGGCGGTGATGACGTCGTAGCCGTTGCGCTCCAGGAGTCTGCGGGTGACCTCGCGCAGCGCCACCTGGTCTTCCACCAGGAGGATGGTGCCGCCCTCGCCACCGTCTCGGAGGAGTTCGGGGCCGTCGTCCTCCTCCGGGGACTCGGCCTCCGTGACGGGGAGGAGGACCGAGGCGGTGGTGCCCAGGCCGGGCTGCGAGTAGAGCTGCACGTCGCCGCCTGCCTGCTGGACGATGCCGTAGACGGTGGCCAGGCCGAGGCCGGTGCCCTCGCCCTTGGGCTTGGTGGTGAAGAACGGCTCGAAGATGCGTTCCAGGACGTCGTCGGTGATGCCCTCGCCGGTGTCGCTGACGCGGAGGCGGACGTACTCGCCCGGCTTGAGCTGGGGGCGCTGGGCGACGGTGACCGGGTCCAGCTCGATCATGCCGGTGTCCACGGTGAGGCTGCCGCCGCCGGGCATGGCGTCGCGGGCGTTGATGACGAGGTTGAGGAGGACGTTCTCGATCTGGCCGGGGTCGGCGAAGGCCCGTTTGACCTCGTGGTCCAGTTCGATGTCCAGCACGATGTGCTCGCCTATGGTGCGGCGGAGCATGGGCTCCACGCCTGCCACCACGCAGTTGACGTTGAACGGCCTTGCGCGGACCACCTCGCGGCGGCCGAAGACCAGGAGTTGCCTGGTCAGCTGGGCGGCTCGTTCCACGGCCCTGCGGACTTGGATGAGGTCTTCCAGGACGGGGGTCCAGTGCTCGCCGTTGGACTCGGCGGCCTCGGCCAGCTCCTCCTCGACGAACGTCGTGTAGTTGAGCATGACGCCGAGGAGGTTGTTGAAGTCGTGCGCCACGCCACCCGCGAGCTGGCCCAGGCTCTCCAGGCGCTCGGCCTGGTTGCGGCGGGCCAGGGCGCGGTCGTCGATGAGGGCGCGCTTGCGCTCCTGGGCCTCCAGCTCGCTGAGGCGCTGCTCGATGTCGCGCACGGTCAGCAGGGCCATCAGCTCCCCGTCGGCGACGACGACGCAGGCGCTCACCTCCACCTGGAACGTGGCGCCGTTGCTGCGGCGGGCGTGCAGGCGGATGGTCTCCGGCATCTGGCCTGCCAGCAGCAGGCTCACGAAGTCGCCCCGCTGCCAGCGCAGGAGCTCGCGCGTGGCCTCGGGGGCGAAGTCGGTGGCGCTGCGGCCGATGACCTGGTCCTCGGAGTAGCCGAAGACCACGAGCATCCGGGAGTTGACCAGCACCACGTCACCGGTCAGGCGCACGGCCGCGGCCGGGTCCGGGGACAGGTCCACGCAGGTGCGCAGCGAGGCGAGGTCGGTCTGGACCACCGCGTTCTGGATCATGGCTGCCGCTCTCGGGGCTGGTGCGGCGGAAGCCGCGCCCCCCGGGTGGGGGCGCGGCTGCCGCTGGGGTGGTCAGAAGGTCAGCGACCAGGAGTCGAGCGTTCCGGTGGAAGCCGGGCGCAGGACGTCCAGGATGCGCAGCCGCCACGAGCCCGAGGCGGTCTCACCGGAGGCGTCGACCTTGTAGGTGGTGTTCAGGTTCGCCGCGGTGTCGTTGGCGTTCAGGTTCGCCAACCGGTACGCGCGGCCCGACGGGCCGAGCAGGTCGATCTGCATGTCGCCGCGGCTGGGGTGCTTGATCGCCACGGTGACGGACAGGGCGGACGGGGCGCTGCCCGCCAGGCCCGCGACGGTGATGGCGCTGGCCACCGACCGGCTCTGCGGGATGACCACGTCCGCCCCGTTGGTGAAGACCTTGGCCGACGGGTTGGTCGGGGTGGTGGTCACCGGCGGGGTGGTGGGCGTGGTCGTGGTGGGCGGCGGGGTGGTCGCGGCGGCCTGCTCGACGAACAGCAGGCGGTTCGGCGAGCCGGTCATCGGGTTCTTGACCGCGTTCGCCGTGGCCGAGGAGACGATCTTGGACTCGACCTGGGCCGGGGACAGCGACGGGGTGGCCGACAGCAGCAGCGCCGCGACGCCCGCGACGTGCGGGGCGGCCATCGAGGTGCCGCTGTAGCTGGCGGTGGAGGTGTCGCCGGAGGCGGTGTCGGACACGATGGACACGCCGGGCGCGAAGACGTCCACGCAGGTCCCGTAGTTGGAGAACGACGCCTTGGTGTCGGTGCGGTCGGTCGCGCCGACCACGATGGCCTCGCCGACCCTGGCGGGCGAGACGGAGCAGGCGTCCTTCGGGTTGCCCTGGGCGTCGCCGTTGCCTGCGGCCACCACGTAGGTGACGCCGGAGGCGACGGAGGCGCGGACGGCCTGGTCGATGGCGGAGTTGACGCCGCCGGACAGGCTCAGGTTCGCGACGGCGGGCTTGACCGCGTTGCGGGTGATCCAGTTGAGGCCGTTGACGACCTGCTCGCTGGTGCCCGAGCCCTGGCAGTTGAGCACGCGCACGCCGACCAGCTTGGCCTGCTTGGCCACGCCGTAGGTCGTGCCGCCGACGGTGCCCGCGACGTGCGTGCCGTGGCCGTTGCAGTCCTGGCCGTTGCGGCCGTCGCCCACGGCGTCGTAGCCGATGGTGGCCCGGCCGCCGAAGTCGGTGTGGCTGGTGCGGATGCCGGTGTCCACGACGTACGCGGTCACGTTCGCGGCGGTGTTCGGGTAGGTGTACTTGCCGTCGAGCGGCAGCGCGCGCTGGTCGAGGCGGTCCAGGCCCCAGGCGGCGCCGGTCTGGGTGCCGCTGGTGGTCACCTCGGTGACCGGCTCGACGAAGGACACGCGGGCGTCGGCGGCCAGGCGCCTGGCCTGGCGCTCGGTGCCCTCGAACGAGAAGCCCTGCAGCGCGTCGGACCAGGTGACGCGCACTCGTCCGCCGAAGCGGGTGACCAGCTTGCTGCCGACCGACCAGGACGCCTCGGGGCTGTCCTTGAGGACGACCAGGTAGCGGTTGCTGACGACCTTCGCGCCGGGGACGGGACGGATCTCGCCCTCGGCGTCGGCGGCGCCCGCCGCGCCCGCGGAGGCGAGCAGGCCCACCCCGGTGACGACGGCGATGGCGGACGCGGTGGCGCGCTTGCGCCACCTGGTGGACCGGGCGTCCATGCCCGGCGCCGGGCGGGAAGCCCGGTCGGCCCACTCCCGGTGAGATGCGCTCACGGGAACTCCTCACTCAGAGAGGTCGCACGCGCGCCTCCTGCGCCACGTGCTCTACGAGCGAGGAGTACGGAAGCGATCTCACCTACTTGAGTGAGTTACAGTCTTTTTTTCACTCCTTCGTGGGGACGCCTAAGAACGTTGCGTATCAATTGCCACGTTGGTGGTGAATCGGTTGTCCACGAACAGTCGATAGTGGACTCACCAGGTGCAGGAACGGTCGCGATTGGTTGCGCCGCAGGGTTTTCCGGTGAGAGCCGGAGCACGTCGCGGAGGCGGGAACGCGCGTCCGGGCGCGGCCCCGGATACGACGAAGGGCCGCCGTTGGGTCACGGCGGCCCCTGCTCAGCGTCGTCGTCGCTCCGGTGGAGCCACTCCTCCCGGTCGGGAGGTCAGCCCGCCCCGCCCTCCGGTGGAGGGGGTGGCGGCGAGCCCAGCAGCTGGTCCAGGTCCGGTTCCGGCGCCCCCGGCTTGAGGGCGGCCTGCTCGTTGGCGATGCGCAGCGCCCGGTACAGCTCGTCCCGGTGCACCGCCACCGAGCGGGGGGCCTGGATGCCCACCCGCACGACGTTGCCCTGGACGTCGAGCACGGTCACGGTGACGTCGTCACCGATCCGCAAGCTCTCCCCCGCCCGTCGCGTCAGCACTAGCATTCTGCGGTCTTCCTCCCGCGTTGGGGGCCGGCACGTCACGCGCCAGCGGTGCGCGCGTGGGCAGATCATCCGCCTGGACGACCTGGACCGCACGCCTGCTCCGCTGGTCCACCACGATCGGCGCCAGCAGGTTCGCCGTCGCACCGGCCGCCTTGTCACCCACGGTCACCACCAGCAGCGGCAGCAGGTTGTCCGCCTCGCGGGTGCCCAGCTGGTCCAGCGCCTCCTCGCCCACGACCGGCGCGTAGTCCGGGAAGAACGGGGCGGGCGGGACGACCAGGAACCTGAGGCCGGGGTCGTCCGCCGAGCGCAGGGCGTAGAGCAGCCCCTCCTCGTGCAGCGACACCAGCACGAAGGTCCGGTGCTGCGGGAACCCTGGAAGCGGCGTGACGAACTCGATGGTCGGCAGCTGTTCGTCCACTGTGGTGCTCGTGGTCCTCGCTCCCCTCTCCAGGACGGCGGTCATCGCAGGAAGTCCAGGAGCGAGGGCTGCACGATGCGCGCGGTCGCGGCGAGGGACGCCTCGTAGGCGACCGTCTGGGTCTGGAGCTCCACGACCGCGGCTGCCACGTCCACGTCCTCGATCTGGGACAGCCTGGCCGACAGCGTCACGACTTGGGCCTGCCCCGCGTCGTCCGCCGCCGACAGCTGACCGTATCGGGTGCCGATGCCGGTGACGGCCGTGTTGACCGTCTTGATCCCGGAATCCAACCGATCGAGATCGGCGGACAACCCGGCCGGGTTGCTCCGCATGTTGCCCGCGATCGACTCCAGGACCTTGAAGACCTGGTTGCTCCCCGTGCCGAAGGTGTCGGCGGGGACGTCGACGCGCACCTGGGTGCCGTTGGCGATGCGGCGCATGACCTGGCCGTCGTCGCCGAGGTAGCTGCCGTCGGAGGCGAAGGCCTGCCCACCCGCCGTGGTGCCGCCGAAGACCGGGCGGTCCAGGTAGGTGGTGTTGGCCAGGCCGATCATCGACGTGCGGATGGCGTCGATCTCGGCCGCGATGGCCTCGCGGGAGTCCTGGCTCTGCGCGGACTTGCCCTGGAGCACCAGGTCGCGGGCCCGCAGCAGCAGGTCGCTGGTGGAGGAGAGCGCGGTCTCGGCGGCGCCGAGGCGGGCCTGGCCGTCGACCGCGCTGCGCGAGTACGCGCCGCGCTCGGCGATCTCGGTGCGCAGCTGCATCGCCGAGACGGTGTCGGTGGGGCCGTCGGAGGGCTTGGTGAGCTGCTTGCCGCTGGAGATGGCCTCGCGCAGCTGGTCCATCTTGTTCTGGTTGCGCTGCAGGCTCGACAGGATGCCCGTCGACATGGAGCGCTCGGTCACGCGGGAGATGTTCACCGGGGACTACCTCCCGGTCCGGTTGATCAGGGTGTCCAGCATCGAGTCGACCGCGCTCATGACGCGCGCGGCGGCCTCGTAGCTGCGCTGGTAGGTCAGCATCGAGGTGAGCTCCTCGTCCAGGTTGACGCCCGCGGAGGACTGGCGGGCCGCGTCGACCTGCGCGGTGATGGAGGCCTGGGTCGCGGAGCGGCTCGCGGCGGTCTGGACCGCCATGCCGATCTTCACGACGGTCTGCCGGTAGGAGGCGTCCGGGCCGGTGGCCGAGCGGGCGAGCGCGGAGATCGCGTCGGCGTTGCTGCCGTCGAGGGCGCGGGTGGCGCTCGACGAGGTCGCGACCTGGTCGCCGCTGGTGAGGGCGACCTTGATGGTGGCGGCGGTGGTGCCGCTGAAGAAGTCGCCGCCCGCGGCGCCGGTCGGGGTGAACCCGGCCTTGTGCTGCTGGTTGACGCCGGTGGCGAGCTTGGAGGCGACCTGGTCCAGCTGGGCCAGGTAGTCGGGCATGATCGTGGTCAGGCCCTCCAGCAGCGCGCCGCCGGAGCCGCCGGTGAGGGGGGCGGCGCTGGCGTCGTCGCTCCAGCGCACGGTGGCCGGGTCGCCCGCGGCGCCGGTGAGCGTGGCCGAGCCGGTGAGGGTCAGCGAGCGGGCGGTGGAGCCGGAGACCAGGGAGACCCCGCCCAGCTGCACGTCCAGCGAGCCGTCCGCGCCGGTGGAGGTGGTGCCGCCGGTCAGCTCGACCAGGCGCAGCGCGAGCTGGTCGCGCTGGTCCAGCAGCTCGTTGGCGGGCAGGCCGTGCTGCTTGGCCTGGACGACCGCGGTGTTGAGGTCGGCGAGCCTGCGGGCGCCGGTGTTGATCTCGCTGAGGGTGCTGTCCAGGCGGCCCCTGGTGTCGTTGTACTCGCCGCCGAGGGTCTGCGCCAGGTTGTTGAGCCGGTCGGCGACCACGCCGGAGGAGACCACGAGCTGGTTGCGGACCGCGCTGTCGCCGGGGTTGTCGGCGGTGTCGGTCCACGACTTCCACATGCCGGTCAGCTGGGCCTGCAGGCCGTTGTCGCTCGGCTCGTCGAACAGTCCCTCGGTCGTGGCGAGGATTTCCTCGCGACCGTCCAGGTAGGCCTGCTTGGAGTGCTCGGTGCGTCCACGAGCCTCCAGGAAGGCGTCAGCCATGCGGGTGATGCCGGTGACCTCGACGCTGCCCGCCGTGGCGGGCGGGGTGGCGTAGAAGGCCGCGTTCGCGGTTCCCCCGACCGCGGCGGTCTCCACCCGCTGGCGCGAGTAGCCCTCGGTGCGGGCGTTCGCGATGTTCTGGCCCGCGACCTCCAGGCCGCGCCTCGCGGCCTGCATCCCGCCGAGGGCGCTGGTGATCCCCGAGAAGGTGCTGCTCATGCTCAGACCGCCTCGTCCACGAGTCGGGACATGGGCACGCCGGAGGCGGTGGAGCCGTCGGCGCGGTAGAGGCCGCTGGCCCCGCCCGCGAACCGCAGCGCCTCGTTGACCGCGCGCTGGCCCGCGGTGAGCTGCTCCTTGTTGGAGCGCGTGATGGCGTCGATCTCGGCCGCGATGGCGACGAGCCCCTTGCGGTGCTCGGTGAACACCTCCCGCCAGCTGTCCGGGACCGCGTCGGCCAGCTCGGCGAGACTCGCGCCGGGCCGCAACCCCAGTTCAGCGGCCAGCTCGTCGGTCTCGATGGTGCGCAGCAGCTCGGTGCGCTGGACCTGCTCCAGGACCAGCTCGGCCTCGCGGGTGGCAGCCCCGAGCCACCTCGTGCGACCGGCGGCGAGCACCAGGCTCTCCACCTCCAGCTTGTACAGCAGCATGGTCAGCAGCTCTCGCTGCCGCCAGAGAATCGTGGATGTCTCCGACAGGCCCATCTCTAGTCCTCGTCCCTGACCTGGTCCGTCAGCAGGTCTTGCACCCGGCAACGGCAGGGCGCTCGGGCACCTGAGGTTTTTGCCCGTGTGATCCGAAAAATCCGCAACCGATAGGCAACCGAAGCAACAACCGGGCTGCTCACCCGAGCGCCGGAATCTTCTCCCTGTCACCGGGACGACGGCTCCCGGACCACCGGGAACAGACGGCTCCCGGACGAGGACCTCGGGAGTGGACATGATGGTTCAGGAGCAGGCGACGCAGGCGGTCCAGTCGGTTCGCACCGCCGCGGAGGCCGAGGAGCTCATCGTCAAGCACCTCCCCCTGGTGGGCCACCTGGTCCGCGAGGTCCTGGCCAGGGTGCCGGTCCACGTCCGCCGCGAGGAGCTCATGTCGGCCGGGAACCTGGCGCTGGTCGCCGCGGCCAAGAGCTTCGACGACTCGCGCGGCGCCCCCTTCGCCGCCTTCGCGGTGGTCCGCGTCCGCGGCGCCCTGATGGACGAGCTGCGCGGCCAGGACTGGGCGAGCCGCTCGGTCCGCGTGAAGGCCCGCAAGATGAACGCCGTCCAGGACGAGTTCGTCTCCAAGCACGGCCGCACCCCCACCACCGCCGAGATCGCGGGCATCATGGAGGTGGAGACCCGCGAGGTCACCGCCGTCCAGGACGACGTCCAGCGCTCCGCGCTGCTGAGCCTGCAGGGCTTCACCGGCGGCGTGCTGGAGGAGGTCGTGCCCGAGCGGCAGCCCGGCCCGGAGGAGACCCTGCTCGGCCGCGAGCGCATCGGCTACCTGCACTCGGCGATCGACGCGCTGCCGGACCGCCTGCGCACCGTGGTGCGCGGCTACTTCTTCGAGGAGCGGCCGATGGCCGAGATCGCGGAGGAGCTGGGCGTGCACGAGTCCCGCGTGTCGCAGCTGCGCGCCGAGGCGATCGCGCTGCTGCGCGACGGCCTGAACTCGCAGCTGGACCCGGAGCGCCTGCCCGAGCCCGCCCGCCCCGACGGGTGCGCCGCGCGCCGCAAGGCCGCTTACTACGCGTCGGTCGCCGCGCAGGGCACCATGCGCAGCCGCCTGAGCCACACCAGCTCGCTGGGCGTCCCGGTCATCGCGAAGACCGCCTGATCCAGGCCGTCATCGCGAGGACCGGGCCCACCGGGGCTCGTGCGCTCGACCGCCAGGGCACCGGCGCCCGGCGTTGTTCCTCTTCTTTTACCTGCAGGACAGTGCTTTTCCCGTCTGCCCCCGGTCGTCGCCCGCAGTGGTGACACCCGTTGGGACGCCCTTCCGGCGCAGACGTCCACTGGGGACACTCCCGGTGTCGACGACGCCCGTTGAAGCGCTCTCTTTGGTGGCAAACGGTTCCACCGGGTGAGGACTCCCCGGTTCAGACGCCCTCCGCGCCGCGAACGCCCCCCAGGGGCCGGTTCCAGCGCGGGCGTCCCCCAGAGCCCGCCCTTCCCCTCGAAGGGCGACGCCCGCTCACGCGGGCAGCAGGAGCCCGCTCAGGCGGGTCGCAGGACCCCGTTCCACACGGGTCGAAACACGGCACCACCAGCAGGTTCAGACCCGGCAAGGCCTGATCCGAAAAGAAGTTCCACCAAAACCTCATACGGACCCAGGCCGGGCCGATTGCATGTTTGCCGGGCCACGGAAGGCCCGCAAGGGACTCGATTCACGGAGGAAATCACAATGAGTCTTCGCATCAACTCCAACATCGCGGCGATGAACGCCTACCGCAACCTCTCGGTGAACGACAAGCAGATGGCCGGCAGCCTGGAGAAGCTGTCGTCCGGCCTGCGGATCAACCGGGCGGCGGACGACGCGGCGGGTCTGTCCATCAGCCAGGGCCTCACCTCTCAGATCGGTGGCCTGAAGGTCGCTGCGCGCAACGCGCAGGACGGCGTCAACGTCGTCCAGACCGCGGACGGCGCCCTGAACGAGTCGGCTGAGATCCTGCAGCGCATGCGCGACCTCGCTGTCCAGGCCTCCAACGGTGGTTCCCAGGACACGAACGCGCGTGCCGCCGCGCAGACCGAGTTCGGCCAGCTCCAGAAGGAGCTCGACCGCATCGCCAAGACCACCTCCTTCGGTGGTCAGAAGCTGCTGGACACGGCGGGCACCGCTTACAACGGCACCTTCCAGGTCGGCGCCAACAACACCGCCGACGACCAGATCCAGGTCAACCTGGACGCCACGGTCTTCGGCAGCTCCGGCGGCACCAAGTCGAGCTACACCGTGTCGGGCGGCACGTACGACTCCGCCACCCTCGACACGAAGACGATCACCGCGACGCAGGGCGCCACGACCGCCACGGTCACGCTGGCCACGCCGGCTGACCTCGACGCCGTGGTCTCCCAGTTGAACGCTGACGCCACCTTCTCGGGCGGCTTCACCGCCAGCAAGGACGGCGGTGAGCTGAAGATCGAGTCGAAGACCAACGGCACGGGCGCGGTCACCCTCACGGGTACCTCGGGCCTGACCGGCGCCGGCACGAACGGCACCGCCGGCGCGACCGGCTTCGACTCCGCGGGCCTCGGCGTCGGTACCACCGTCAAGGTGGACACCACCGCCAACGCCCAGTCCGCGATCGACTCGATCGACAGCGCCATCAAGGGGCTGTCGACCGCGCGGGCCCAGCTCGGTGCGTACCAGAACCGGTTCGAGCACACCATCAACAACATCAACGTCCAGGTGGAGAACCTGTCCGCGTCCAAGTCGAACATCACCGACACGGACATGGCGCAGGAGATGGTCAAGTTCACCCGGTCGCAGATCCTGTCGCAGGCTGGCACCGCCATGCTCGCGCAGGCCAACCAGGCGCCGCAGAACGTTCTGCAGCTCCTGAGGTGATAGACCGGACCTCGGAGGGGACATCTCCCCGATCTGCCCCCTCCGAGGTCCGCCTCCCCTCCCCCGGACCTCCCCGGCCCGCCCCACCACCGGGAAACCGGTAGTGCCGGGCCCCCGAGCCCGAGGAAGGACCTGACTTCCCATGGCCGCTGTAGACGGACTCGTCACCGGTCTGGACACCACCTCGATCATCTCGCAGCTGATGCAGATCGAGGCGGCGCCCAAGACCCGGTTGCAGAGCCAGGTCAGCGCGCAGCAGCGGGTGCAGACCGCCTACCAGGCGCTCAACGCCCGGATGCTCGCGGTCAAGGGCGCCGCGGAGGCGCTCAACGGCGACTCCACGTGGCAGGCCCTCAAGGCCTCCAGCTCCAGCGACGCCGCGGTGGCCACGGCCACCGGCAACTCGGCGGTCGCGGGCAGCATCACCTTCAGCATCACCTCGCTGGCCAAGGCGCACGTCGCCACGGCGCAGGTCCCCGAGTCCGGCGGCGCGACCAAGGGCTCCGGCCTGGAGGTCACCGTCGGCGGCAAGACCACGCACGTGGACGTCACCGACGACACGGCGGCGGGCGTCGCCGAGGCGGTCAACAAGGCCGGGCTCGGCGTCCGGGCCACGGTCATCACGACCACGACCGGTCAGCGGGTGCAGTTCTCCTCCGCCAAGACGGGCGCCGAGCAGGCGTTCACCGTCGCGGGCATGGCCAACGACCCGACCGTGCTGTCCCAGGGCAGCGACGCGACGATCACCGTCGGCGACCCGGCCACCACGGGCTACAAGCTGACCAGCGCGGACAACAACTTCACGTCGGTGCTGCCGGGCGTGACCGTGCGGGCGACGAAGGTGCAGAACGACGTCACCGTCACCAGCACCGTGGACAGCTCCGGCATCGGCGACAAGGTCGCCGCGCTGGTGAACGCGGTCAACGCCGCCATCAGCACGGCCAAGGGCTACGACACGTACGACGCGGCCAGCAAGACGGCGGGTCCCCTGAACGGGGACACCCTCGCGCGCGGCCTCCGCAGCAGCCTGCTGACCACGGTCTCCGGCGGCGGCACCTCCTTCGGCACGATGAGCGCCTTCGGCGTCGCGCTCGGCACCAACGGGCAGCTGACCTTCGACAAGGCCAAGTTCGTCGCGGCCTTCGAGGCCGACCCGGAGAAGGTGCGCACGGCGGTCACCGACGGGCTGGTCAAGCCGTACAAGAAGATCGGCGAGGACGCGTCCAACTCGACCACCGGGTCGCTGACGGTCGCCGTGCAGGGCGGGGACACCACCCTGCGCAGGCTGAACACGGCGATCTCCGAGTGGGACACCAAGCTGGCGTCCAAGAAGGTCTCGCTGCAGAAGTACTACTCCACGCTGGAAACGTCCATGAGCAAGTTGAACCAGCAGGCTTCCTGGCTCTCGGGCCAGTTGGCTGGCCTGTCGAGCTGAGGGTGAGATGCGGAACACGTCCCTGCGGGACAGGTACCTGGACGACTCGGTGAGCACCGCTTCACCAGGGCACCTGCTCGTCATGCTGTACGACCGGTTGTGCCTGGACCTCGGGCGCGGCGCCACCGCGATGCGGGCGGGCGACCGGGCAGGCGCCTCCGAGCTGGTCGTGCACGCGCAGGACATCCTGCTCGAACTGCGCGGCTCGCTGCAGCAGGGGGTGTGGGAGGGCAGCGGTCAGCTGTCCGACCTGTACAGCTTCCTGGTCTCCGAGCTGATCCGGGCCAACACCGGCCAGGACGTCGAGAAGGTCGAGGCGTGCCTCGCGGTGGTCGAACCGCTGAGGGACGCCTGGCGCGAGGCGGTGCACGGCATCCCCGCCCCGGACGCGGCGCGCGCCGGATGACCGGGCGCGACCCCTCCGGCTGGCTCGTCGCATGGAGCGCGGCGCTGGACCGGCTGGAGGAGGACGTCGCGGAGGCGGAGGCGCTGCTGAGGGACGAGCGCAGGATGCGCGAGCTCCCCCTGGCGACCCCGTGGAGCCCCCCGGAGGGGCTGGGGCCGCTGCCGATCGAGCTGAGGCCCAGGGCCGACGAGGTCCTGAACCGGCAGCTGGTGGTGGCCTCGAAGATGGCCCGCGCGCTGAGCGGGACCGCCCGCCACGCCGCGGTGCTGGACCGGGTCGAGAGCGGCAGCATGGGCGCCCCCCGACCGGCGTACGTGGACTGCGCGCTGTGAGCCCCGCGACCGGGTGACACCGGGAGCGGACCGGCGCGGTGAGACGGTGGAAGAGACGAAGACTTCGCTACGGCGGCACCCCGGCCGCCTGTGCGAAAACCCTGCGCGGGAGCGGAGCCGTCCTGCGACCGCGCAGACCCGATAAGCCCCCGTCAGTGGCCTCCTCGCCCGCTGACGGGGGCTTTCGGCCGTTCCGGGGGCCTTCCGGGCGTCCCAGGGCGTCGGAGCGGTTTTCGGTCGTCAGCGGGCTTTTCAGGGGCCCTTTTTGCGCAACCGAAGAGCACCTCCCCCGCGATCGCGCGGCAACCGCGCCCCGGTTGACTTGTCCTCGACGGCTTCCGGGAAATCGCCCGTCAGGTGCTTTCCACCCGGCACGTTCACCCGTTCGAATTAATACCTGTGAACGCGCTGTGACCTGCGGAATTTCTCCCGGAAAAGTTCACGGTCGGCTCTCACCCGCCGATCACAGCAACTAGAGCACGGATTGCTCGCTTCTCCACCGCCACGGATCGGCACCCTCCAGCTACGGCATAGGGAGCACGAGCCGTGTTCGACGACCTCGCGACGACGAGCGTGCGTGCCGCGTTGACCGGTCTGGCGATGCGCCAGCGAGTGTCCGCGAACAACATCGCCAACGTCCAGACGCCAGGGTTCATCGCCAGCAAGGTCAACTTCGAGGAGTCGCTGGGCGAGGCGGTGCGGTCCGGTGAGGGCTCCACCGCGGTCCGCGGGACCAGGCCGGTCATCAGCGACAGCGTCAACGCCGCCCGCCAGGACGGCAACAACGTCAACATCGACGAGGAGACGGTCTCCGCCACGGACACCAACCTCCGCTACCAGCTGATGCTCCGGGCGCTGGACAACAAGTACAGCGGCTTCTCGGCCGTCCTGAAGGCGGTCTGAGATGGCCCTCTTCGACAGCATCGGCATCGCCGAGACCGGGGTCTCGGTGCACCGCAAGTGGCTGGACGCGGTCGCGGACAACATCGCGAACGTCAACAACGCCACCTCCACCGCCGGTCCCGCGTTCCAGGCCCGCTACGTCGTGGCCCGCTCGCGGGGCGAGGACGGCGGGGTGACCGTGGGCGGCGTGCTCTCCGGCGACGCCGAGGGCAAGATCGTCTACGAGCCCACGAACCCGCTGGCCGACGCCAACGGCAACGTCCGCTACCCGGACATCGACCTGGGCGAGCAGATGGGCCAGCTGATCATGGCCCAGCGCGGCTACCAGGCGAACCTCGCGGTGGTCGACCGGGCCAAGACGGCCTACGAGGCGGCGCTGCAGCTGGGTCGTGGCGCGTGACCGCCCCGATCGCCGCGATCGGCGGCTCCCCCACTCCCCCCGCGGTCGTCGCGCCCATCGCGGCGACCGGAGCGGACTCGGCGACGGCTGCCGGCTCCGCGAGCGGGTCGCTGTTCTCCGGGGTGCTCGACGGCATCCAGCAGGCGCAGGCCAAGTCGGACTCGCTGGCCGTGCAGGCCGCCACCGGGACGCTGGGCGACGTCCACGACTACCTGGCGGCCAGCACTGAGGCCGGCCTGCGGGTGCAGATGACCGTCGCGATCCGCAACAAGGCCGTCGAGGCCTTCAACGAGATCATGAGGTTGCAGGCATGAACCTGGACCGGATCAAGGCGAGCGCCCAGGGCGTGCTCTCCGGTTTCAAGGCGTTCACGGCGGGCCAGAAGCTCGTGGCGGGGGCGACGGTGCTGGCCGTGGTCGGCGCCATCGCGTTCTACTTCCTCTGGGCCTCCAAGCCGACGTACGCCCCCCTCTACACGAGCCTGGCCTCGAAGGACGCCAGCGCGATCGTCGACCAGCTCACGGCCGCCGGGGTGACCTACGAGCTGACCGACGGCGGTCAGACGATCATGGTGCCGCAGGACCAGGTGTACCCGATGCGGTTGAAGATGAGCGCGGCGAACCTGCCGTCGCAGTCGGACACCGGCTACGCGCTGCTGGACCAGCAGGGCGTCACCACCTCGGAGTTCATGCAGCAGGTCGGCTACCAGCGCGCCATGGAGGGCGAGCTGGGCAGCACGATCAAGGCGATCGACGGGGTGACCTCGGCGAGCGTGCACCTGGCGATCCCGCAGAAGGACGTCTTCTCGGACAGCGACTCGAAGCCGACGGCGGCCGTGCTGGTGGGGACCGGCGCGGGCAAGTCGCTGTCGCAGGCCCAGGTGCAGACCATCACGCACCTGGTGTCCTCCAGCGTCGAGGGCATGAGCGCGGACGGCGTGACCGTGGCGGGCACCGACGGCAAGGTGCTGTCCACCGGCGGCGCGGACGGCGCGTCGGCCTCGGCGAACGGGGACCGGGACGACCAGACCAAGGCGTTCGAGCAGCGGCTGAGCACCTCGCTGCAGCAGATGCTCTCGCAGGTCGTCGGCCAGGACCACGCGGTGGTGCAGGTGACCGCCGACCTGGACTACGACCAGACCGAGACCAAGAGCCAGACCTACACCAGCGGTGACGGCACCGCTCCGCTGTCCGAGTCGTCCACGACGGAGAGCTACACCGGCGACGGCGGGCAGAACGCGGCGGGCGGGGTGCTCGGCTCCACGAACGGCACCCTGAACGGGCTGGAGGGCAACACCACCAACGGCACCGGCGGCTCCGGCAACGGCACCTACAACCAGGAGAAGTCGACCAGGAACAACGCGGTGAACTCGGTCATCGAGACCCGCCAGTCGGCCCCCGGCAAGGTGCGCAAGCTGGGCGTGGCGGTGCTGCTGGACCAGAAGACGGCGGGCGCCGTGGACATGGCCGAGGTGGAGAGGATCGCCTCCTCGGCCGTGGCCCTGGACACCGCGCGCGGGGACACGCTGGCCGTCAGCTCCATGCCGTTCGACACCAGCGCCGCGCAGCAGGGCGAGGCCGCGGTCGCCGCCCAGCAGGCGCAGGCGCAGCAGGACGAGCTGATGGGCATGGTCAAGACGGGCGTCGCGGGCCTCGGCGTGCTGGCGCTGCTGATCATGACCATGATCGCCACCCGGCGCAGGCGCAAGCGCGCCGCCGCGGCGGCCGAGGCGGAGCTGGCCAAGCTCGACGAGCTCAAGGCCCAGCTGGAGCGCACCAGGACCAGCGAGATCGAGGCGGCCATCGCCGAGAAGCAGGCGCTGGTCGCGGGCAACGACTTCCCGCAGCTGAGCGGCCCCAAGCGGGCCGAGGTCGACCCGCTGGTGGTCGCCGAGCAGGAGAAGCGGATGGGCGAGATCCAGTCGCTCGTCGACGAACAGCCCGAGGAAGTCGCGCGACTGCTGCGCGGCTGGCTCGCCGTGAAGGGATGACATGGCGCCGCACGACAACATGACCGGCCTGCGCAAGGCGGCCGTGCTGCTGCTCCGCCTCGGCAAGACCAACTCCACGAAGGTCTTGTCGCTGCTCCAGGAGAACGAGGTCGAGCAGCTCTCCAGCGAGATCGTCCGGCTCGACTCGGTCAGCCATGAGGCCACCCAGTCGGTCACGGACGAGTTCTACGAGATGGCCACCGCGCGCAAGTACGTCGCGCACGGCGGCATGGACTACGCGCGGGACCTGCTGGTCAGCACGCTGGGCTACGACCGCGCGGACGAGATCGTGCACCGGATCGGCGCGCTGCTGCTGGACGTGCCGTTCAGCTTCCTGCAGCGGGCCGACCCCCGGCAGGTGCTCTCGTTCCTGCAGGACGAGCACCCGCAGACCATCGCGCTGGTGCTGGCGCACGTGCCCTCCGGGCAGGCGTCGCAGGTGCTGGCGGGGCTGCTGCCCGAGAAGCAGGCCGAGGTCGCGCACCGGATCGCCACGATGGAGCAGACCTCCCCCGAGGTGATCCGCAAGGTCGAGTCGCTGCTCCAGCGCCGGTTCTCGTCGCTGCTCCAGCCGTCGGACCTGTCCACGGTGGGTGGCGTCGAGCCGCTGGTGAACATCATCAACCGCTCGGACCGGGCGACGGAGCGCTCCATCCTGGAGGGCCTGACCAAGCGGTCCCCCGAGCTGGCCGAGTTCATCCGCAGCCAGATGTTCATGTTCGAGGACATCGTCGGGATCGACGACCGGTCGATGCAGCTGGTGCTGCGGCAGATCGAGCCGAACGACCTGGCCACGGCGCTCAAGGGCGTCAGCAACGAGGTCAACCAGAAGATCGTGCGCAACCTGTCCGAGCGCGCGGCCGAGAACCTGTCCGACGAGATCGAGGTCCTCGGCTCGGTGCGCCTGCGCACCGTGGAAGAGGCCCAGGCCAAGATCATCCGGGTCATCCGCCAGTTGGAGGAGTCCGGCCAGATCGTGCTGCGACGGAGCAACGAGGATGACGAGTACGTCGACTGAGAGCCCGACCCAGGTGTCGGTGCTGCGGCAGGGGGACGCGGTGGCGTCCGGGGTGACGGCGTTCGAGCTGAACGTGGTCACGGCGGCCAAGAGCCCGGCGGAGGCGCTGACGGCGCTGCGGTCGGAGGCCAGGGCCGAGGGGTACGCCATCGGCTGGGCCCAGGGGATGCGGGAGGCCCGCGCGGCCACCGCGGAGGCCAGGGCGCACGCCGAGGAGCAGCTGCGGCGGCTCCTGGCGCACCAGGAGGCCGAGGTGCGGCGGGCGATCGGCGCGGTGAGCCTGGCGGCCGAGTCGCTGCGCTCGCGGGACGTGGTGCAGGCCACCGAGATGACCGGCGCGCTGGTGTCGGCGGCGGTGGACCTGGCCGAGGCGCTCGTCGGCCGCGAGATCGGCGGCGAGCAGGGCGGTCGGGACGCGCTGACCAGGGCGTTGGCGCTGGCGCCGTCACACGTTCCGGTGAGGGTTCGGCTGCACCCTCACGACCACGCCCTCCTGGCCGACGAGAACGGCACCGAGTTCACCGAGCACGGACGCACGGTGGTTCTGGTCGCCGATCCGGAGTTGACACCCGGAGCGGCGATCGCAGAAACCGACGAGACGACGGTGGACGCCCGTCTGGAGACGGCGCTCCGCCGGGTGCGCGAGGAGCTGGGACTGTGACCGGACTGCTGGACGAGCGTTTCGCACCTGCCCTGGCCGCGGCGAAGCCGCAGGTCATCGGCCGGGTGACCGGTGTGGTGGGGTTGTCGGTGACGGTGGCGGGCATCAGCGCCCGCATCGGCGACCTGGTGCGGATCGGGTCCGGCGGTCAGGAAGTGCTGGCCGAGGTGGTGGCGCTGGGCGCGGGCAAGATCACCTGCCTGCCGCTGGGCGCGCTGGGCGGCATCGGCCTCGGCGCCGAGGTCGTGAGCACGAACCGGCCGCTGCAGATCGCCGTGGGCGAGCAGCTGCGCGGCCGGGTGCTGGACGGGCTGGGGCGGCCGATGGACGGCGGGCCGCCGCTGGTCGGGCTGGAGTCGGTGACGGTGGACATGACCCCGCCGTCGGCGCTGCAGCGCCAGCTGATCGACAAGCCGCTGCAGCTGGGCGTGCGCGCGCTGGACACGATGGTGCCGTGCGGGCAGGGCCAGCGCATCGGGATCTTCGCGGGCTCGGGCGTGGGCAAGTCGAGCCTGCTGTCGATGATCACGCGCGGCACCGAGGCGGAGATCACCGTGGTCGCCCTGATCGGCGAGCGCGGTCGCGAGGTGCGCGAGTTCATCGAGAACGACCTGGGCCCCGAGGGCCTGGCCCGCTCGGTCGTGGTCGTGGCGACCTCCGACCAGCCGCCGATGGTGCGGCTGCGCGCGGGGTTCGTGGCCACCCGCATCGCCGAGTGGTACCGGGACCGGGGCGCGAACGCGCTGCTGATGATGGACAGCCTCACCCGCATCGCGATGGCGCAGCGCGAGGTGGGCCTGTCCGCGGGCGAGCCGCCCGCGACGCGGGGCTTCCCGCCGTCGGTGTTCGCGCTGATGCCGACCCTGCTGGAGCGGGCCGGACCGGCCGAGCGCGGCAGCATCACCGGCCTGTACACGGTGCTGGTGGAGGGCGACGACCACAACGAGCCGATCGCCGACACCGCCCGGTCCATCCTGGACGGCCACGTGGTGCTGGACCGCAGGCTCGCCACCTCGGGGCACTTCCCCAGCATCGACGTGCTGGAGTCGGTGTCGCGGGTGACCGGCGCGGTGACCACGCCCGAGCAGCGCGCCGACGCGGCGCAGCTGCGCAGGCTGCTG
The DNA here is from genome assembly GCF_000023245.1 of Actinosynnema mirum DSM 43827. Lineage (GTDB taxonomy): Bacteria > Actinomycetota > Actinomycetes > Mycobacteriales > Pseudonocardiaceae > Actinosynnema > Actinosynnema mirum. The sequence goes on along the minus strand of NC_013093.1, from coordinate 2,601,190 downwards.
GCGGCCCGCCGGGACGTGCGGGAGCTGGTGGAGATCGGCGCCTACGTCGGCGGCACGAACCTGGACGCGGACCGCGCCATGGCGCTGGAGCCGCGCATCAACGGCCTGCTCACCCAGGACATCCACGCGCGCACCAGCGCGGAGTCGTCCTGGGAGGAGCTGCGGGAACTGCTGCACGGGGGTATGCGGGGATGAGCGTGGGATCGAGGTTGGCGGCCGTGCTGCGCGCCAGGCGCGCGCAGGAGGACATGGCGCGCGGCGACGTGGCCAAGGCGAACGCGGAGGTCGCGCGGGCGAGCGCGGGCGTGACGCGGCGCGAGGAGCAGCTGGACGGCTGGAGCGGCCCCGAGGGCGGTGACCCGACCGCGTACCTCGCGTCGGTCGCCGCGGGCCGGGCCATGGCGCAGGCGCTGGGCGCCGCCGAGCAGGTGCGGCGCGAGGCCGAGGACGCCGCGACGGGCAGGCAGGACGTGCTGCGCGAGGCGGCGACGCGGCGGCGGACGGTGGAGAAGTTGACGGAGCGCGCGGCCGACCAGGCCCGCAAGGACGAGCTGGCGGCGGCCCAGCGGGTCGTGGACGACCTGTGGGGCGGGCGCACCACCGGGGGTGGCCAGGAGTGAGCGCGGGCATCGCGGGCATCGGCGTGCGGATGCAGGAGATCAACCGGATGATCGTCGGGTTGGTCCCCAAGGCGGCCGAGCCCGCCGCCACCTCGGGGACGGAGTTCGCGTCGGCGCTGACCAGCGCCCTGTCCGGGACCACGGCGACCTCCGGGGCGTCGACGTCGGGCGGGGTGTCCGGCGGCCAGGTCGTGGAGAACGCGAAGCAGTACCTGGGCGTGCCGTACGTGTGGGGCGGCACCGACCCGGCGAAGGGCCTGGACTGCTCCGGGCTGGTGCAGCTGGTCTACAAGAACCTGGGCATCACCCTGCCCCGCGTGGCCGAGGACCAGGCGCAGCAGGGCGCCGCCGTGCCGAGCCTCGACCAGGCCAAGCCCGGTGACCTGGTGACGTTCGGCAACCCGGCCTACCACATCGGCATCTACACCGGCGACGGCAAGATGATCCACGCCCCCGAGCCGGGCGCGCAGGTGCGCGAGCAGAAGATCTGGGAGACCCCGACCTCGATCCGCCGGATCGTGCCGGAGGCGAGCGCCTCGGCGGTGTCGGCGAGCGGGTCGGCGGCCCGGCCCGCGGCGCTGTCCGGCGGGGCGGCGACCTACGAGAGCGCGTTCGCGGCGGCGACGGCCAAGTACGGCCTGCCGCAGGGCCTGCTGTCGGCGGTGGCGTCGGTGGAGTCCAACTACAACCCGACCGCCGTGAGCAGCGCGGGCGCGCAGGGCCTGATGCAGATCATGCCCGCGACCGCCGCCGGGCTCGGCGTGAACGCGCTCGACCCGATGCAGGCCATCGACGGCGCGGCCCGGCTGCTGTCGGGCAACCTCAAGTCCTTCAACGGCTCGCTGCCGCTGGCCATCGCCGCGTACAACGCGGGCTCGGGCGCGGTGCAGAAGTACGGCGGCATCCCGCCGTTCGCCGAGACCCAGAACTACGTCCCCAAGGTCCAGGCCGCGATGGCCAGGCTGAACGGCGGTGCCTAAGTGAACGTGACCGTGCAGGGCGCGGCGTCCACCTCCTCGTCGGCGTCCGCGGCGGACGCCCGGCCGAGGGGCAGGACGGGGAGCGGTTTCGACGGCGTGCTCGCGCAGGCCGTCAGCGCGTCGACCGGGCGCGCGGCGCGGGACGAGGGCGACGAGACCGCCAAAGCGGGCTCGGACCGGGCCTCGGACACCAGGGCGGAGGCCAGGGCGGGCGCCAGGCAGTCGGCGGGGGCCAAGGCCGCCGCCGGTGCGCGGGCGGCCGAGCGGGCCGAGGACGCGGACGCGGACGCGGCTAAGGCCGGGGCGCGCGCCGAGGCCGCGGCGCTGGCCGCGCTGCTCGGCGCGCTGGGCGTGCAGCCGCAGGCCCTCCAGACTTCATCCGCGAGCGATGGAAATGGCGAGAACACGGGGCGGGCCGCTCCGCTCCCCTATGCGCTCGCCTCCGGCGGCGCACCCGACGAGGCCGGTGTCAGGCTGGCTGCCGGGCTGTCCGCGACGCAGGTGCTCGGCCGGGTGACCGCGCAGGCCCAGATCGCCGCGCAGCTCGCGGCGCAGGCCGGGATCGGGTTGTCGGCGCAGGCCGACCTCGCCGCGCAGGCGCTGTCGGCGCAGGTGTCCGCGCAGGTCGCGGGCCAGGCCGAGCTGACCGCCCAGGTCGCCGGTCAGGCGGGCGCGGGCGCCACCCAGGTGGTGTCGGCGGTCGCGGCCCAGGCCGCTCAGGTTTCCGCGCGGGCGACGGCGCAGCTGTCGTCCGACGCGGGCGCGCAGGTCTCCGCCGAGCTGTCCGCGCAGGTCGCGGTCGGCCCGGCGGGGCAGGCCGGGTCCGGTGCGGAGTCCCCCGCCGCACCGTCCCCGGACGCGCCGACCGTCCCCGGCCAGCAGGCCGCGTCCACCCCGTCCTCCCCCTCGGCGGGGCTGGTCGAGGCGGTGGCGCTGCTCAAGGCGCAGGGCGAGGTCGACGCTGCGGTGGACGCCGAGTCCGCGGCGCGGCTCGCCGCGCGGGCGGGCGCCGCCACCGGCCGGGTCCCGGCCGGTCAGGACCCCGGCGCGGCGGCCCTCCCGCCCGCCGCGCCGGGGCAGGTCTCCGGCGTCCCCGCCCAGGCGGGCGCGCAGGTCGCCGCCCAGGTGGCCGCGCAGCTCGCGGCGGCGGACACCCCGACCGGCATCACCCCTCCGGGGGTCGCCCAGGTAGACGACAAGTCCGAGGCGCAGGTGAGCGGTGAGCCGAAGTTGTTCGGCGGACCGCGGGTCCACGGCAAGCCGGTGGCCGAGCACGTCGCCGAGGCCGCCGCCGAGGCCGACCTCGCGGTGACCGCCCAGGTCGACGCGGGCGTCCAGGCGGCGCCCGCCACCGCGGCGGCGGCGGCGGTCACCTCCCCGGTGGCCACCCAGGCCGCGGCGGCCTGGGCGGCCGTGCAGGGCGCCGCGCAGTCCACCCTCCAGGGTGTCGCCCGCACGGGCGACGCGGTGGAGGAGCGGGCGTCCGCCGAGGTGAAGCTGGACGGCGTCGCCGCCGCCGGTCACGCCTCGTTGGCCGCGCAGGCCCCGACCGCGCCCACCACCCAGGTGTCCGCACCGGCGCCCGCGCAGGCCCCGGCCGCGCCGCAGCCGGTCCCGCAGCTGCCGCCCAGCTCCCAGCTGGCGGCGGCGCTCGCCCCGCTGCGCGGGCGCAACGGCGTGCACGAGCTGACCGTGCACCTGCACCCGCTGGACCTGGGTCCGATCGCGGTGACCGCGCAGGTCAACGGCGACCAGATCCAGCTGACCCTCAGCGGCGCCACCGAGACCGGGCGGGACGCGCTGCGCGCGGCGCTGCCCGACCTGCGCCGGGAGATGGAGCGCGCCGGCTTCGGCACGACCTCCTTCACCGGCGGCCAGGACGGCGGCGGCCAGCAGCGCGGGTCGTGGCAGTCCCCGGCCGAGCGCGGCTTCGGCCTGCGCCCGGCGATGACCGCCTCGGCGTTCGGCAGCACCACCCAGACCACCGCGACCGGGGCGACCACGCGCGCCACCGGGTCGCTGGACCTGCGCGCCTGATCCGCGCGCCCGCCCCCACGGAGAGACCATGACCAGCCCCATCGGCGGCGCCGGGTCGACGCAGGCCACCACCCCCAACCAGAGCAGCGGCCAGTCGGCGCTGGGCTCGCTGGGCGGGGACGCGTTCCTCAAGCTCCTCGTCGCCCAGCTGAAGTACCAGGACCCGAGCAACCCCACGGACTCCACCGCGTTCATGGCGCAGACCGCGCAGCTGACCTCGGTGGACAAGCTCAACTCGATCGCGCAGCAGCAGACGCAGCTGGTCGCCTCGCAGCTGAGCGCACAGGCGGCGGGGCTGGTGGGCCGAGAGGTCACCTACACCACCGCGAGCGGTGAGCGGGCGAGCGGCATCGTCTCCTCGACGACCTTCGGCTCCGCGCCCACGCTGCGCGTCGGCGCCGTCGACGTGCCGCTCTCCTCCATCACCGGAACGAGCGCGCAGGCCTAGCGCCTGCCTGCCGATCAGACCAGTAGCACCCTCACTCCACTCCACAGGGAGAACAAGCACATGCTCCGTTCGCTGTTCAGCGGCATCAGCGGTCTCCGCGCCCACCAGCAGATGATGGACGTGACCGGCAACAACATCTCGAACGTCAACACGACCGGCTTCAAGTCGTCGCAGACGGTGTTCGAGGACACGCTCAGCCAGACCCTGCGCGCCGCCCAGGCCGCGGGCGCCAACACCGCCGCGACGAACCCGGCCCAGGTGGGTCTGGGCGTGCGGACCGCGGGCATCAACACGAACTTCAACCAGGGCACCACGCAGAGCACCGGCCGCAACACGGACATGCTCATCCAGGGCGACGGGTTCTTCGTCGTCAACTCCTCCGGCCAGCAGCTCTACACGCGCGCGGGCGCCCTGTCGTTCGACGCGGCGGGCCAGCTCACCACCCCGGCGGGCGGCATCCTGCAGGGCTGGATGGCCAACGGCGCGGGCGTGGTCGACAAGAACCAGCCGGTGGCGGGCCTGACCGTGGACAAGGGCACCTACACCAGCTTCAGCGTCTCCGGCGACGGCACGATCGTGGGCGTGCTGGCCAACGGCACGCCGCGCACGGTCGGCCAGATCGCCATGGCGAACTTCGCCAACCCCGGCGGCCTGGACAAGGCGGGCGGCTCGTTCTACCGGGCCACCGTCAACTCCGGCCCGGTCCAGATCGGCGGCGCGGGCGACAACGGCACCGGCGCGGTCGTGTCCGGCGCGCTGGAGATGTCCAACGTGGACCTCTCGCAGGAGTTCACCAACCTGATCATCGCCCAGCGCGGTTTCCAGGCGAACTCGAAGGTGATCACCTCGTCGGACGAGATCCTGCAGGACCTGATGAACCTCAAGCGCTAACGGGTGAAGGGCGGCCGGGCCTTCTCCACCCCGGCCGCCCTTCGTTCCCCCTCAGGAGTGAAGGCGCACTGCCGTTTGTAACGCCACGGACCCACGGACGGGCCCGATGCCCGATATCCAAGGACGGAAGCCGTGATCGTGCTCAACAGACTCAACGGTCAGCCCTTCGCGCTGAACCCGGACCTGATCGAACGCGCGGAGTCCAACCCGGACACCGTGGTCACGCTCCTCAGCGGCGCCAAGTACGTGGTGGCGCAGACCATCGAGGAGATCTCGGACCTGGTGCGCAGGCACCGCGCCGGGGTGCTGAGCCTGGCGCAGGACCCCGCTCCCGCCGAGCACCCCCCGGCTCCCCGACGCAGGATGCGCGTCGCCCCCGACCCGGTCGAGCCGACCGAGCCGTCGGTGCTGCGACTGCCCACGGACAGGGAGCTGTAGATGGATCCCGCAAGCATCGCAGGCACCGTCCTCGTCTTCGTCGCGATCTTCGTCTCGACGTTCCTCGAAGGCGGCAACCCGCTCTCGATGTTCCTGCTCCCGCCCATCCTGCTGGTCGTGTTCGGCACGATCGGCGCGGTGATGGCCAGTGGTGTCATGCGCGACAGCATGAGCCTGCCCGCGCTGATCAAGCGCGCGTTCCTGGCGCCGAAGATGGACGGCTCCGTGGTGGTCGAGTCGATCGTCTCGCTGGCCGACCGGGCCCGCCGCGAGGGCCTGCTGGCCCTGGAGGAGGAGGCCAAGAAGGTGGAGGACCCGTTCCTGCGCCGCGGCCTCGTCCTGGCGATCGACGGCATGGACTCCAAGGAGATCCGGGAGATCCTCGAAGGCGAGATCGAGACCAAGCAGCGCTACGACAAGGTCGGCGTGAAGATGTTCACCGACATGGGCGCCCTCGCGCCCACGATCGGCATCATCGGCACCGTGCTCGGCCTGATCCACGTGCTGGAGAACCTGAGCGACCCGGCCAAGCTCGGCCACCTGATCGCGGGCGCCTTCGTGGCGACCCTGTGGGGCGTCATGACCGCCAACGCGATCTGGCTGCCCATCGGCAACCGCCTCAAGCGCATCAGCGACCTGGAGTGCGAGCAGATGGAGGTGGTCGTGGAGGGCGTGCTGGCCATCCAGGCGGGCTCCAACCCGCGGCTGGTCGGGCAGAAGCTGCGCGCCATGGTCGCCACCGGTCCGCCCGAGGCAGAGAAGAAGGCCGCCTGATGTCCGGCGGCGGCGGGCGCAAGAACAAGCACGAGGAGCAGCACGTCCACGACGAGCGGTGGATGGTCACCTACGCGGACATGATCACGCTGCTCATGGTGCTCTTCATCGTCATGTTCGCCATGTCCTCGGTGGACTCGCAGAAGTTCCAGGAGCTGAAGAAGAGCCTGGCGGGCGCGTTCAGCGGCTCGGACCACATCACGGTGTTCGGCGCGGGCGGCGCGGGCAGCGCCAACGGCGGCATCAACCCCGACCCGGTGGACCTCAAGAGCGAGGCGAGCGGGTCGGGCAGCACGCAGGACCTGAGCTCGAAGGCCGCGCAGGAAGCGGTCCAGCAGGCCGACCGCCAGAAGGCCGCCAAGAACCTCAAGGCCGCCGAGGCCGAGGTCCAGCACCTCAAGGAGCTGGGCGAGCAGATGGCGAAGCAGCTGCAGGACCAGGGCCTGGGCGGGACCGCCCAGTTCCGGGTGGACGACCGGGGCCTGGTGGTCACGGTGGTCACCACGTCGGTGGTCTTCGCGGGCGACCGCGCCGAGCTGCTGCCCGACGGGCAGCGGATCGTCGACGCGCTGGCGCCGGTGCTGAAGTCCGTCGGCAACCGGGTCGAGGTGGACGGGCACACCAACCAGCTGCCCGTGGCCACGGTGAACTACCCGAGCAGCTGGGAGCTGTCCACGGCGCGCGCGTCCAGCGTGGTGCGCTACCTGATCGAGCGGGACGGCCTGGCCTCGGACCGGCTGACCGCGGTCGGCTACGCCGACACCAGGCCGCTGTACGACCCGGCGGACCCGCGGTCGGTGACCGGCAACCGCCGGGTGGAGGTCGTGGTGCTGTCCGACCAGCCCACCGAGGTCCGCACGCTGCTGCCCGCCGCAGCGGCCGGGTGACGAGAGAGCCAGAGGAGGACGAGAGATGGCCAAGGACGACAAGAAGGCTGAGAAGGACAAGCCCGAGGAGGGCGAGGGCAAGGGCGGTGGCAAGAAGAAGCTGCTGATCATCGTCGCCGTCGCGGTGCTCGCCCTCGGCGGCGCCGGGAGCTGGTTCTTCCTGTTCCGCGACAGCACCCCGGCCCCGCCGGAGCCGGGCACGGTGGTCGCGCTGGACTCGATCACGATGAACCTGGCGGACGGGCACTACCTGAAGCTGAAGCTCTCGCTCCAGCAGACCAAGGACGCCGCCGAGGACGTGGACGGCAGCAAGGCCCTTGACCTGGTGGTGAGCGAGTTCAGCAACCGGTCGATCGCGGAGCTGTCCAGCAACGAGGCCCGCGAGAGCCTGAAGGCCGCGCTGCAGGAGAAGGTCGTGTCCGCGTACGAGGACCTGGTGATGGGCATCTACTTCACGGAGTTCGTGACCCAGTGACCCCGATCCGGTGACCGGGGCCGGTGGCCCGGCCCGGTCCCGCGATCTGCGGAGGCAGCCGCGAACCGCCGCTGACCTGGCCGGACGGCCCGCCGGAAGATCGCCTGAGCACCGCCGACGACGAGCGTCGACGCCCCCGCCCCGCAGCGGGCGGGGGCAGTCCCCCGTTGGAGTGCTCAGCTCCCCCCGGCCACGGCCGTACTAGGCGGCGTGACCCAGTCGCCGCTCCTGACCAGCTCCTCCGGTGGTGCCTCGCGCTCCCCCGGGCTCGTGGCGAACCCCGGGGACCCCGAGGTTTTCGACTTCACGCGGCCCGTCAAGCTGCCGCGCGAGCTCCTGCGCGTGCTCCAGCTCTGCTACGAGACGTTCTCCCACCGCATGGCCACCCTGCTGACCTCCACCCTGCGGGTGGTGTGCCACGCCGAGCTGATCTCCATCGAGCAGCTCTCCTACGCCGAGCACATGGCCGAGCTCGCCAACCCCACGCTGCTCGCCCCCGTCGTGCTGGAGCCGCTGCCCGGCACGGCGCTGCTGGAGATGACGCTGTCCACGGCGATGACCTCCATGGACCACCTGCTCGGCGGCAAGGGGGGCCCCCAGCCCGCCCGCCCGCTGAGCGACATCGAGACGCCGCTGCTGCGCGACCTGCTGGACCAGGCGCTGGAGCAGCTGCGCGTGGGCATGGAGAGCGTGGCCGACGTGCGCCCCGAGCTGGAGGGGCTGGAGTACAACCCGCAGCTCGTGCAGACCAGCACCCCCACCGACGCCGTGGTCGTCGGCTACTTCGAGCTCAACGTCGGCGAGGAGCAGGGCCAGGTCAGCCTGTGCATCCCGCTCCAGACCATCCTCCCCTCGCTGCGCAGCTACCGCGACAAGGTCGCCGTGAGCGCGAGCGAGCGGGCCACCAGGGAAGCGGCGCGCAACGCCATCACGGCGGGCCTGCAGAACGTGCCGGTGGCCGTGTCCGTCAAGTTCCAGTCGGTGCGGCTGGAGCCCTCCGACCTGGTCGACCTGCAGCCGGGTGACGTGATCCCGCTGACCCACCGCCTGGACGAGCCGCTGGACATCGTCGCCGCCGGGCGCACCTTCGCGAACGCCGTCGCCACCAAGCGCGGCACCCGCCTGGCCTGCCTCGTGGTGGCAGGCGCCGACTCCGAGGAGAACAAGCGATGACGAGCGTGCAGACCGAATCGGTGCTGGCGACCGCGCGGGCCGTCGCGGAGGCGGCGCTCACCGTGCTGCCCACCGCGACCGCGCTGTCGGTCGGCGTGCCGACCACCGACCCGATGGCCGTGGCGCTGGACGGCGTGGCCGTCACCGCCCGCCTGGAGGGGCCCGCCGAGGGCCTGCTGGCGGTGGTGGTGAACGGCGAGCTGGTCGAGGCCATGCGCACCAGCCCGCTGGGCGAGCTGGACCTGAGCCAGGCCGTGGCCCCCGCGCTGGTCGCGGCGGCGGGCGTGCTGGGCGCGGTGCCCGGTCCCGCGCAGGAGGTGGCGGCGGACGCCGTCGGCGAGGTGCTGCTGGAGGTCGGCGACGCGGTGTTCGTGCCGCTGCTGGCCGACGGCGAGCTGCACGCGGTGGTCGCGCTGGCCGTGCCCGCCGAGGTCGTGGCCGAGGTCGTCGAGGAGGTCCCCGCGGCGGTCGCGATCGCGGCGCCCCGCGAGGGCGGGCTGGAGCTGCTGCACGGCGTGGAGATGGAGGTGACCGCCGAGCTGGGCCGGACCCGGCTGACCGTGCGGGAGCTGCTGTCGCTGAGCAACGGCGCGGTCATCGAGCTGGACCGCGCGGCGGGCAGCCCGGCGGACCTGCTGGTCAACGGCAGGCTCATCGCGCGCGGCGAGGTCGTGGTGATCGACGAGAACTTCGGCATCCGCGTCACCGAGATCATCAAGCCCGGCGACACCGGCCAGGAGGTCAGGTAGTGGAGACCGCTCTGCGCGTCGTCATCGCCCTGGTCGTGGTCTTCGGCCTCATGTGGGGCCTCGGCAAGCTCGTGAAGAACAAGCCGGTGGGCGGCAAGCTCGGCGGGCGCGGGCTCCAGGTGCTCGACCGGGCCCAGCTGAGCCGGAACTCGATGGTCGCGGTCGTGCGGGTGCACGACAAGGCGCTGGTGATCGGCGTCGCGGACGGCGGGGTGAACCTGCTGATGTCGACCGACGCGCAGGAGTACGCCGAGGCGGGCGAGCGGGTCGAGCGGGTCGCGCTGGACGTCGAGCGGCTGCGGGAGACCGCGGCGGACGCCGACGCGAAGCGCGGGCTGGGCTCGATGCCGGTCGGCGAGGCGTTCGGGCGGCTGCTGGGCAGGCGCCGGGGCGGGGCGGGGGTGGGCACGCAGTCGCTGGTCGGGGCGACTGGCGCGCAGGTCCCCGCGCTGACCTCGGGGTCCACCGGATCGGGTGCGGTGCTCGCTGGTTCGGGTGAGGTTTCCGCTGAAGCGGCTGCGGACGGCGCGGTCGTGGAGGGTGTGGTCGCGGACGGCGCGGCCACCGAGGTGCTCGCGGCGGAGGTCCTCGTGACCGAGGGCGCCGAGAAGTCCGCCGCGGAGTCCGCCGCGGACAAGGGCGCCACGTTCGCCGAGGCGTTCGAGCAGGCCGGTGGCCCCAGCGCCGAGGAGCTGGCCGCCGAGAAGTCCACCGCTGAGAAGTCCACCGCCGGGAAGCAGGCGGGCACGTCCGTGCCGAAGGCCCGGTCCGCGCAGAAGCGGCCCGCGAAGCCCGCCAAGTCCGGCGCCGCGCGGGAGCGGACCGCGTCCACCGGGTCCACTCCCGCCGGGTCCACTCCCGCCGGGTCCGATTCCGCTCTCGCCGGGTCGGCGCTGTCGCCGCAGACCTGGAAGCAGGCCTTCGAGGCGCTGCGCGAGCGATCGGTCCGCCCGTGAGGCGGCTGGCGGCGCTGCTCGCCGCGGGGTTCGCGGCCCTCGTGCTGCTGCTCATCGCCTCCCCCACCGCGCTCGCCGCGACGGCCGAGCCCGTCGCGCGCCCCGCCGCGGTCGCGTCCTCCCCGGTCGCCGGGCTGCTCGCGGCCCAGCCGACCGAGCCCACCGCGCCGGTCGAGCCCACCGCCCCCACCGAGGGCGAGGCCACCACCGGTGACAACGGCAACAGCGTCAACATCACCGTGGGCGGCGGCAAGCCGAGCGACTCGCTGACCGTGCTCGTCGCGCTGACCGTGCTGTCGGTCGCGCCCGCGCTGCTGCTGCTGTGCACGAGCTTCACCAAGGTGTTCGTGGTGCTCAGCATCACCCGCAACGCGCTGGGCCTGACCACGGTCCCGCCGAACCAGGTGCTCGCCGGCCTGGCGCTGTTCCTGAGCCTGTTCATCATGGGCCCGGTCGCGTCCGAGGTGAACGACCAGGGCATCCAGCCCTACCTGAAGGGCGAGAAGAGCACCGAGCAGGCGTTCGAGGACGGCTCGAAGCCGCTGCGCGAGTTCATGGTGAAGCAGACGCGTCCCGAGGAGATCGCGCTGTTCACCAAGGTCTCGGGCCAGGAGAAGCCCGCCAACGCGGAGTCGGTGCCGCTGACCACGCTGATCCCGGCGTTCGTGCTCTCGGAGCTGCGCGCCGCGATGATCATCGGGTTCGTGCTCTACATCCCGTTCCTGGTCATCGACATGGTCGTCTCGGCCGCCCTGATGTCACTCGGAATGATGATGCTGCCACCCGTCACGGTGGCGCTCCCGTTCAAGTTGTTGCTGTTCGTGCTGGCCAACGGCTGGGGCCTGGTCATCACCGCGCTCGTCGCCACGTACAACTAGGGGACCCCCTGATGAATGACACCACCGTCGTCGAACTCGGCTCCAACGCCATGATGATCACGGCGAAGCTCGCCGCGCCGGTCCTGCTGACCGCGCTGCTGATCGGGTTCACCATCTCGCTGTTCCAGTCGGTCACCCAGATCCAGGAGGTGACCCTGTCGTTCGTGCCGAAGGCGGCCGGGGTGTGCGTGGCGCTGCTGCTGAGCGGCAGCTGGATGGTCCACGAGATCATCACGTTCACCACCGACCTGTTCGGCCGCATCCCGTCGCTGGTCTCGGGCTAGGCGGCGGCGTGAACCTCGACATCGGCGTCAACGTCCTGGTCGCGCTGCTGCTGGCCGCGACCCGCTCCGCCGCCTGGCTGATGGTGTGCCCGCCGTTCAACGGCAAGGCCATCCCGATGACGGTCAAGGGGATGCTCGCCGTGGGGCTGGCGCTCCCGGTGGTGCCCAGGCTGTCCGCGGGCAGCGTGCCCTCGCTGGACACCTGGTCGCTGGTGATCGCGGCCGGTGAGCAGGTCGTGGTGGGCGCGGGGCTCGGCTTCCTCACCGCGGTGATCTTCGCCGGGGTGCAGGCGGCGGGCGACCTGCTGGACGTGTTCGGCGGCTTCTCGCTCGCGTTCGCGTTCGACCCGATGTCGTTCTCCGGCAACAACGCGGTGCTGGGCCGCTTCTACGGCCTGCTGGCCACGACGCTGCTGTTCGTCACCGGCTCGCACCAGGTGATCATCCGGGGGTTCACCCTGTCGTACGACGCGATCCCCCTGGACGGCGGGCTGTCGCTGGGCAGGCTGGGGACGCTGCTGACCACCGGGCTCGGGCAGCTGCTGCTGTCGGCGGCGCAGATCGCCGGGCCGCTGATCGTGGTGCTGTTCTGCGCGGACGTGGGCCTGGGCCTGCTCAACCGCATCGCGCCCGCGCTGAACCCGTTCCAGATCGGGTTCCCGGCCAAGATCGGCCTGACGCTGGTGCTGGTCGGGCTGACGATGCCCATGCTGCCGATGAGCGTGGAGAACATCGCGAAGCACGCGGCGTCCGCCGTGATGGAGGCGATCGGGAGGTGAGCGGGGCGTGAGCGGGAAGAACAAGGACGCGACCGAGGAACCCACAGCCAAGAAGGTCAGGGACGCCAAGCGCGAGGGCCGGATGGCCCGCACCCCCGACCTGGGGACGTGGCTGGGCATCCTGGGGGCGACCTGGACGCTGCCGATGACGCTGACCAGCCTGCTGGACATCGGGCAGGGGCTGCTGAAGAAGGCCGCGGGGTTCATGGCGGCGCCGGAGCCCGCGCTGGCGGTGGCGATCGTGAAGGACGGCGTCCTGGACGGCGCGCTGGCGGTGCTGCCGCTGTCGCTGACGATCATCGTGGCGACCCTGGTGGCGGCCGGGCTGCAGGGCACGCTGCGGATGTCGACCAAGCAGTTCAAGCCGAAGTTCACCCAGCTCAACCCGCTCAAGGGCATCAAGAACATGTTCGGCCCGCACTCGCTGTGGGAGGCGCTGAAGACGCTCATCAAGACCTCGCTGCTGGCGGGGCTGCTGTACGTGTCGGTCAGCGGCCTGGTGCCGTCGGTGGTGGCGTCGGGGACGCTGTCGCTGGCGGCGCTGACGGACGTCGCCACGGGCACGGCCATGTCGCTGCTGCGGCTGGCGGCGATCGGCGGGCTGGTGATGGCGGTCGTGGACTACGCCGTGGCGAAGCGGCGCATCCACAAGGAGCTCAAGATGACCAAGCAGGAGGTCAAGGACGAGCACAAGCAGTCCGAGGGCGACCCGCAGCTCAAGGGGGCCATCCGGTCGAAGCAGATGCAGATGAGCCGGAACCGGATGATGGCCGAGGTGCCGAACGCGGACGTGGTGCTGGTGAACCCGACGCACATCGCGGTGGCGCTGCGCTACGACCCGGCGCGGGGCGCGCCGCGGGTGGTGGCGAAGGGCGCGGGCGCGATCGCGACGAAGATCAGGGAGCTGGCGACCGAGCACCGCGTGCCGATCGTGCAGGACGTGCCGCTGGCGCGGGCGCTGCACAAGGCGTGCGAGGTGGGCCACGAGATCCCGTTCGAGATGTTCGGCCCGGTGGCGCAGGTCCTGGCGTTCCTGCACCGGCTCAAGCGCAAGGGCAGCGCGGCGGGCACGCACCGGATGCAGGCGCACGCGGCTTGAGCGGGGCGGGGCGCGGGCGCCGGGCGACCACGCCCGGCGCCCGCGCCACGACACCCCACCCGGAAGCCGGGCCGCACGACGAGCCCCACCGGGAACAACTCCACCTCGCCCCGGCCCGCCGCTCGCCGAGCGCGCCACCCACCGGGACACGCCGCCGACAGCAGCCCGCCGAGCCTGCCACCGCCGGGAGTGGGCGCCGCTGGGCGTGGGCGCCGCCAGGCGTGAACGCCGCCAGGCATGGACGCCACCAGGCATGAGCGCCACCAGGCATGAGCGCCGCCGACCTGCGACCCGCCGCCCACAGCCCGCCGCCAGAGGCCCAGGCCCAGCCCATCGGCGCAAGCCCGGTCGCAGGCCGCCTCACCGCAGCCCCGAGTCACCGCCCCCGCGCCCTCACACCCCGTCGCCGACCGCTCCGCTCCCCCTGAGCGCCCCGAGGAACGCCAGCAGCCGGGGCCTCTGCTCCTCCGCCAGGGCGCCGCAGCGGCCTCCGGTCGCGGTGGCCGCGCGGGGGTCCTCGCCGGTCGCGGCGCCGCTCGGGGTGCAGAGCGCGGCCCTGCGCGCGGACGCGTCCGCCTCCACGGCCTCGGCCAGGGCACGCAGCTCCGGGTCCACCGCCCCGCGCACCTGCCCGGCCACCGCCACCGCCGAGGCGGCCAGGTCGGCCACGCCGTCCGCGGCCAGGGCGCAGGTGGCCGGGTCCAGGCGCTCGCAGGACAGCAGCACGCCGTCGACCCGCGCCCTGACCTGGTCCGCGGCGCTCACCACCGTTGTGACGGGCGTCGCTCCGGTGACCGTGGTGTTGCGCGCCCCGACGACCAGCAGCGCGCACACCCCCAGCACGGCCAGCACCTCGGCGACCTGACGGACGCGGTGGAACATAGGGGAACACTCCTCCGTGCACAGCTTTGACCTGCACGAATGACCCACTCCCCCGAGTGGCTGGTCATCCGTGCCCATGTCCCGCTGTGTACGTCACCCGATCGGACTATCTGAGCCTCGAAAGAGCGCTAAAAATTTCTCCGAGAAAACCTCTCAGGAGTTCTCACCCCCGGCCGACGACAGGCCTGCGGAACACACCGCACGGTTCGAGCAAGGAGACGGACATGGCGACTTGGATGCTCATCGTGACGACCGGGGTCCTGCTGGTCGGTCTGGTCGCGTGGCGGATGCGCGTCGCGAACGGCACCCTCGACCGCATCCTCGCCGAGGAGAACGAGCGCGCGGCGTTCGAGGGCTGGGCCTTCGTCCGCGCGGCCGTTCCGACGCAGGTCAGCACCCCTGCGGCGATCCCGGCCCACGCCCTGCGCCGCTCGGCCTGACGCACGTCGCCAGCCCGAGCGGACACCCGGTCCGCTGGTCAACGGCGCGGTAGTGGCAGAGGCAGCCCCTCAGAGGCCTGCCCACCACGAGCCGCGCCATTCGGCTGAAAACGGCCGGGCGCCGACCAGGGCGGGACCCTGCCCGCACCTCGCAACCGAAAAGCAACCGAGCACAACCGAAAAGCAACCCGGCACCCGAACCGCAACCGGGGCAACCACAAAGCAACCCGACAACCGAAAAGCAACTCAGCACCCGAAAAGCAACCAGGCACAACCGAAGAACAACCCGACAACCAGAAGACAACCGCACGACGACCGGGACACCGCGTCCGAGCCGAACCCGCTCCGCGACCCCGCCCCAGACCTCAGCTCCAGCCCCCAGCCCCACCCGCGCGATGACGAGGCAGCCCCGCGAGGCGAGCGCCCGCCGCGACACCGATGACATCCCGGCCCGATCCCCCGGCTTTCACCCGATCGAGCGCCCCACTCCCTTCACAACCCCCCACCCCCGTGCCGTTCACCCGTGCGGAGCCCACGAGGCGTGCCATCAGCACGCCCACCCCCCAGCGCGCCCACAAGCGCCTGACCAGGGCCTCCACCCCCGAGCGGCCGACCACGAAGTCCGGTTCGCCCGGAAAAACGAGCACGAGCAGTTCTCATCTCGTCGTCCACCCGGCCGATGGGAGTCCACAGCGGAACTAGGAGGACCCGGTGGACGATTTCGACGATGTGGTGCAGGAATTTCTCGTGGAGAGCTACGAGAACCTGGACCAGCTCGACCGCGATCTGGTGGCGCTGGAGAAGGAGCCCAAGTCGCACGAGCGGCTGGCCAGCATCTTCCGCACCATCCACACGATCAAGGGCACGAGCGGTTTCCTCGCCTTCACCAAGCTGGAGCAGGTGACCCACGTCGGTGAGTCGCTGCTGGTCCGCCTGCGCGACGGCACGCAGGAGCTCGACAAGCCCAGCGCCGACGTGCTGCTGCGCATGGTGGACACGGTCCGCGAGCTGCTGGCCCAGATCGAGCAGAACGGCGCCGAGGGCGACCTCGACGTGCAGGACGTGATCGACGCGGTCACCGCGTGCATCACCGGCGGCCCCGCCGCCGCCCCGGCGGCGCCCGCCGCGGCGCCCGAGGTCGCGGCCGTGGTCGAGGCGCCCGCGACCCCCGAGGCGTCCGACGAGGAGCCCGAGGGCGAGGACGCGGAGCACGACGAGCACGACGAGCCCGAGCACCGCGAGGAGCCCAGCGCCCCGGCCGCGGTCAACGCGCCCGCGCCGCTGGTCGAGGCCGCCGACGAGGGCGGCTCGAAGCGCAGCGTCGCCGACAGCTCGATCCGCGTCGACGTGAACCTGCTGGACGCCCTGATGCGCCTGGTCGGCGAGCTGGTGCTGACCCGCAACCAGATGATCCGCGCGGCCGACGCCGCCGGTGAGCCGAACCTGAGCCGGGCGGCCCAGCGGCTCAACCTGATCACGAGCGAGCTGCAGGAGAGCGTCATGAAGACGCGTATGCAGCCCATCAAGCAGCTGTGGTCGAAGCTGCCCCGCGTCGTGCGCGACCTCAGCTCGGCCTGCGGTCGCGAGGTCGAGCTGGTCATGGAGGGCGCCGAGACCGAGCTGGACCGCAGCCTCCTGGAGGCGGTCAAGGACCCGCTGACGCACCTCGTGCGCAACGCGGTCGACCACGGCATCGAGCCGCCGGAGACCCGCGTGGCCAACGGCAAGTCCCGCGAGGGCACGCTGACGCTGCGCGCGTACCACGAGCACGGCCAGGTCATCGTCGAGGTGTGCGACGACGGCGCGGGCATCCACCCGGACAAGGTGGGCGCGACCGCCGTCAAGCGCGGCGTCATCACCCAGTCGCAGCTGGAGTCGATGGACAACGACGAGATCCTCAAGCTCGTCTTCCGCCCCGGCTTCTCGACCGCCGCGAAGGTCAGCAACGTGTCCGGCCGCGGCGTCGGCATGGACGTGGTGCGCGCCAACATCGAGGCCATCGGCGGCGCCGTCGACCTCAAGTCGGTGCCCGGCAAGGGCACGACCTGGCGGCTCAACATCCCGCTGACGCTGGCGATCGTGCAGGCGCTCATCGTCGACTCCGGCGACCAGCGCTACGCGATCCCGCAGATGGCGGTGCACGAGCTGGTGTACGTGGACGGCCAGTCCGGCTCGGTGGTCGAGTACGTCTCGGGCGCCCCGGTCTACCGCCTGCGCGGCAAGCTGCTGCCGCTGGTGCGCCTGTCCGAGGTGCTCGGCGGGCCCAGCACGGGCAAGGGCTCGGACAGCGAGATCTACGTGGCCGTGCTCAAGGCCGAGGGCCGCCAGTTCGGCCTGGTCGTGGACCGGGTGCTGAACACCGAGGAGGTCGTGGTCAAGCCGCTGGCCTCGCGGTTCAAGGACGTCGGCTGCTACTCGGGCGCGACGATCCTCGGCGAGGGCCAGGTGTCGCTGATCCTGGACGTGCAGTCGCTGGCGCGCCGGGCGCACCTGAGCTCGCTGGAGCGCACGGTGGGCGCGGGCCAGGACGAGCAGGTCACGGCGTCCTCGAACGGCGACCGCCTGCTCATCACGAAGGTCGCGGACCGCAGGATCGCGATCCCGCTGAGCATGGTCACCCGCCTGGAGGACTTCCCGGCGAAGAACGTCGAGCGCGTGGGCACCAGGGAGGTCGTGCAGTACCGCGACCAGATCCTGCCCATCACCCGGCTCTCGCAGCTGCTGGGCGCCTGGTCGGAGACGGACCGCGAGGTCATCTCGGCGATCGTGTACTCCGAGGGCGGCCACAGCGTGGCGCTCGCGGTGGACAGCATCCTCGACATCGTCGAGAGCGACGACGTCACCCGCAGCAACCTGGACGACGACGGCCTCGCGGGCTCGGCGGTCGTGCAGCAGCAGGTCACCGAGCTGCTGGACGTGCGCAGGGCGATCCTGGCGGCCGACCCGCAGTTCTTCAACGCCGACTACGCCGGTTTCGACATGGCGGGAGCCTGATCATGACCATCATCCAGTACGCCACCTTCGAGGTCGCCGACCAGCTCTTCGGCCTTGAGGTCTCGCGGGTGCAGGAGGTGCTCTCGTACAGCGAGTACACCCCGGTCCCGCTGGCCCCGACCTACGTGGGCGGGCTGTTCAACCTGCGCGGCCAGGTGGTCGCGGCGCTGGACCTGCGGGTGCGGCTGGGCCTGGAGCCCACGGTGCTGGACGGGCCCGCGATGAACATCATCGTGCGCTCGGCCGACGAGTCGGTCAGCCTGCTGGTGGACCGGATCGGCGACGTGGTCGAGGTCGAGTCCGCCGACGAGGAGCCGCCGCCGGACACCCTGACGGGTCCGATCCGCTCGCTCATCACCGGCACGTTCCCGCTGGCCAACCGGCTGATGCTGGCGCTGGACGCCTCGGGCGCCGTGCAGGCGGCGAACGCGGCCTGAACTGACAGTCACTCAACCGAGTGAGACCTGCTTCACCCGGAACGGCGCACAGGGGAACCCTCAGTTTCCGGCCCTGTGCGCCGTTCTCGTTGTCACGGGTGAAGCAGACCGCCCCCCGCAACTGACTCGCCCGTACGCAGCACGGGATCGCGCCCCAAGGAAGGGACCACCGCACCATGGCCACCTCCACAACCTCCGAGCCCGGCCGCGCGCCGTCGGAGCGCTCAGCACTGTCCCGGCTGCTGGCCGACCGCAGCGTCAACTCCAAGATCCTGACCGCCGTCGGCCTGTCCGCGACCGTCGCGGTGGTCGTGGGCGTGCAGGGCCTGCTGTCGCTGGACAGCTCCGCCGACAACGCCAACGGCATGGCGGCGAACGCGCAGGCGCTCAACTCGCTGAACATGGTCGTCGACCGCACCGAGAGCGGCTACAAGAGCATCCTCAAGTCGCTGATCACCTCGGACCCGACCGAGACCCAGACCAACCTGGACAACGCCTCCAAGGCGTTCGCCACGGCCAAGGGCTACTTCGGCGACTACAGCGCCACCAGCGACACCTCGCCGGAGAACAAGAAGCTGTTCTCCAGCACCCTGGACCAGCTGGTCGTCGAGCTCAACGGCACCATGAAGGACGCCGCGCTGAGCAACGACGCCGAGACCGGCTACGCGCTCTACAACAGCGACCTGCGCCCGGTCATCGCGGTGCTGGACGACACCATGGCCAAGCTGCGCGACCAGGAGGTCTCCGACGTCACGTCGGGCACCGCGGCGATCGCCAGCGAGCAGACCAAGAGCTTCTGGACCGAGATCAGCGTGCTGGTCGTCGGCCTGGCGCTGGCGCTGGCCCTGGCGCTGTACATCGCCCGGCTGATCACCGGCTCGCTGCGCGAGGTGTCCGGCGCCCTGGAGGCGGTCGCGGACGGCGACCTGACCCAGCGGGTGACGGTGCGCTCGGGCGACGAGGTCGGTGTCATGGCCGCCTCGCTGAACCGGGCCTCGGACGCGATGCAGGAGACCGTGCGGGCGATCGGCCGCAGCGCGAACTCGCTGGAGGACTCGGCGCAGGGCCTGGCCGCCGTCGCGACGCAGGTCGCCGCCGCGGCCGAGGAGACCTCGGCGCAGGCAGGCGTGGTCGCCTCCGCCTCGGACCAGGTCTCGCGCAACGTGCAGACCGTGGCCACCGGCTCGGAGGAGATGGGCGCGTCGATCCGCGAGATCGCGCAGAACGCGAACGAGGCGGCGCGCGTCGCCAGCCAGGCCGTGACCGTGGCCGAGACCACCAACAGCACCGTGTCGAAGCTGGGCCAGTCGTCGGTGGAGATCGGCAACGTGGTCAAGGTGATCACCTCGATCGCCGAGCAGACCAACCTGCTGGCCCTGAACGCCACCATCGAGGCCGCTCGGGCCGGTGACGCGGGCAAGGGCTTCGCGGTCGTCGCGAACGAGGTCAAGGACCTGGCGCAGGAGACCGCGAAGGCGACCGAGGACATCTCGCGCCGGGTGGAGCTGATCCAGGCGGACACCTCGAACGCGGTGAGCGCGATCGGCGAGATCGGCGAGATCATCAGCCAGATCAACAGCTTCCAGCTGACCATCGCCTCGGCGGTGGAGGAGCAGACCGCGACCACGGCCGAGATGAACCGCAGCGTCAGCGACGCGGCGGGCGGCGTGGGCGAGATCGCCTCGAACATCCAGGGCGTCGCGACCGCGGCCGAGTCGACCACGGCGAGCGTCACCGAGACCTCCAGGGCCTCGGAGGGCCTGGCCCGGCTGTCCGCGGAGCTGCAGGAGCAGGTGAGCCGCTTCAAGGTCTGACGAGGGGTATCGCTCCTCGATGAGATCCACGTTACCTAACTCTGTGTGACAACCCGCACGGCGACACCGTTCACCCGAACAGGTGTCGCCGTACGGGGCGTTCATGCATACTGCAACGATGTACAGCCTGATCAGCGCGCCGGTTCTCGGCTTCGACCTGTCCCGTCTCGCGGGCGGCTCCGCCACCGCCGAGGTGCTCCTGACGGCCTGCGGGCTCACCCCGGACGACCTGGTGACGCTCGCCGACCACGCTCCGTCACCGTCGGCGGAGCTGATGCTGACCCGCAGCGCCGCGCTGGACGCCGCCGCCGCGCGGCCGTCCGTGCGCGAGCTGTCCTCGCGCGAGCCGAACCAGGTGATCGCGCTGCTGGAGCGCGCGCCGATCGGCGACCTGTCCGGGCTGCTGCGCTGCCTGCGCGACGACGTGCTGGACTGGACCGCGAACTGCGGCCTGGACCAGGAGACGGTCGAGCGCGCCACCGGCGTGATCGAGGACGTGCTGACCTCGACGTACCTGCGCGACCTGCTGCCCGACGCCGACCGCAGGCGCCTCGCGGCGGGCTGGGTGTCGGCGGGCCGCGCGCTGAGCCCGGTCCCGGTGGACCTGGGCCCGCAGGCCGAGGCGGTCGTGGCGTTCACCGACCGCATCCGCCGGACCACCTCCGGTGAGGTCACCGCGCTCGCGGCCACCGCGGACCGGGTCCGCGCGGGCGGCGGCGACTGGGCGAGGTCGATGCACTCGGCGACCTGGGCCGTGCACCTGTCCGAGCGGATCAGGGCCGCAGCCGCCGCGCAGCTCATGCTGGTGCAGGCGGTCGAGCTGGCGCGGGTCCCGGTGCAGGTCAGCGCGGGCGGGGTGTGGAACCTGCTCAGCGGCGCCGCCCAGGCCCTGGTCGTGCGCGACCTCGGCGAGAGCAGCTCGTCCCTGGACCTGCTCACCCCGTGCGTCACCGTGCTCGGCCTCGACTGGCTGCGCTGACCGGCCCCCAGCAACGGCCCCCCAGCAACGGCCTCCTAGTAACACTGTCCCCGCGCGCGCGGCCCCACCGGGCGGCCGGGGCGGCCCCGAGGACGGGCCGGTCGGACCGACCGGCCGGTAACCTGGAACGGGCCGGTTGCGCCGCAGGTGCCACGGTTGCACGAGAGGTGCCGCGGAGCTTTTGCAGACCTTTTTTCGAGCGCGCTGACCTGCGGTTTCACCCTACCGGGTGCACAACGGTAATTCGCCGCTCGACAACTTCGGAAATACCTCAACTCACCAGCCGGATGACCGTTTGGACCACTGCCGCGAGGGAGAATCCGCTCCCTCGCCGAAGCGGTGGAGGCCTCCGTGATCTCGGTTCTGGTGGTCGACGATTCGGTGGTCATCCGACGACTGGTCGCCGACGTGCTCAGCGCGGACCCGAACATCCGCGTGGTGGGCACGGCGGCGAACGGCAAGATCGCCCTGACGAAGATCGACCAGCTCCAGCCTGACATCATCACGCTGGACGTCGAGATGCCGATCATGGACGGTGTCACCACCGTCCGGGAGCTGCGCAAGAAGCACCCGCGCCTGCCTGTCATCATGTTCAGCACGCTGACCAGCGTCGGGGCGGACGCCACCCTGGCGGCCCTCGCCGCGGGCGCCAGCGACTACGTCACCAAGCCCGCCAACGTGGGCAGCATCTCCGAATCGATCTCCAGCGTGCGCGAGCAGCTGCTGCCGCGCATCCACGCCCTGTGCGGGCGTCCCAAGCTGCCCCCGCCGCCCGCCAGGCGCGGCCCGGTGGGCGCTCCCCCGGTCGGCGGCCCGCCGACCCGCCCCGGCGTGCCAGGACGGCCCGGCGCACCCGCGCCCGCCCGCTCCGCCGCCCCGGCCGGTCGTCCCCAGGGCCGCCCGTCCGCTCCCGGAATCCCCGGCGGTCACAACCGCGTCGACGTGCTGGCCATCGGCTCGTCCACGGGTGGACCCGAGGCGCTCCGCGTGGTGCTCTCCGAGCTGCCCGCGAACCTCCCGGTCCCCGTGGTGGTCGTCCAGCACATGCCCCCGGTCTTCACGGCGATGCTCGCGCAGCGCCTGGACGCGGGGTGCAAGGTCAAGGTCGTCGAGGCGACCGCGGGCACGCCCCTGCGTCCCGGCACGGTCTACCTCGCTCCGGGTGACAAGCACCTGGAAGTGGTTCGGGCGGGCACGAACGTGCAGACCAAGCTGCACAACGGCCCGCAGGAGAACCACTGCCGTCCCGCCGTGGACGTGCTCTTCCGCTCGGTCGCCTCGGTCTACGGCGGGAACGTCCTGGCCGTGGTGCTGACCGGGATGGGGCACGACGGCAGGGCGGGCGCACAGGTACTCCGGGCCAAGGGCGCCCGGATCGCCGCACAGGACGAGTTCAGCTCGGTCGTGTGGGGAATGCCCGGCTCGGTCGTGGAGGCGGGGCTGGCCGACGAGGTCCTGCCCCTGTCCGACATGACCGGATACATCCTCTCCCAGCTCCCCGATCGGGTAGCTGCCACAGCTCCGGGAGTGGCGTAGTGGAACTGAACGCCCAGCAATTCGCCTTCGTGGCAGACCTCGTGAAGCGAGAAGCCGCGATCGTCCTGGCTCCCGGCAAGGAGTACCTGGTCGAGTCGCGCCTCCTCCCACTGGCACGCAAGTCTGGTCACGCCGACACCGCCTCGCTGGTGCAGGCCGTGCAGTCCGGCAAGTCGCCGGACCTGCGGCAGTCCCTGGTCGAGGCCCTGACGATCAACGAGACCTCCTGGTTCCGCGACCAGGAGCCGTACCTCGCCCTCAAGAGCGTGGTGCTCCCCGCGGTGCTGGAGAGCGCGGGGCCCGCCAGGCCGCTGCGCATCTGGTCGGCCGCGTGCTCCAGCGGTCAGGAGCCCTACAGCATCGCCATGAAGCTGGAGGAGAGCCTGCCGCCGGGGCGGGCGTACGACATCACCGCGAGCGACCTCTCCAGCGAGATGGTCAACCGCGCCCAGACCGGCAAGTACAGCCAGCTGGAGGTCAACCGCGGCCTCCCGGCGTCCCTGCTGGTGTCGCACTTCGACCGCGCGGGGCTGGACTGGCAGATCAAGCCCGCCCTGCGCCGCAACATCACGTTCCGCAGGATCAACCTGGCGAACCCGCTGCCCCCCATGCAGCCGTTCGACGTGATCTTCCTGCGCAACGTGCTGATCTACTTCGACGTGGAGACCAAGCGGCAGATCCTGCGCCGCATGAGGGCGCTCATGCGCCCCGGCGGCTGGCTCCTGCTGGGCTCCGCCGAGACGACCATGGGCATCGACAGCGCGTTCCAGCGCGTCCCCGTCGGGCGCACGGCGGTCTACCGACTGGCCGGCGGCGAATCACCCGACGCAGCGACCACTTCCTTGAAAGGGGTAACGACGTGCGCGCCATCGTAATCGACGACTCCCGCGCCATGCGGGTCATCCTCCGCCGACTGCTGGAGGGCCACGGCTTCGGCGAGGTCCTGGAAGCCGAGAACGGCCAGGTCGCCCTGGACGTGCTCGCCCAGCAGGAGACGGCGCCGAACCTGGCGCTGGTCGACTGGAACATGCCCGTCATGGACGGGCTGCAGTTCATCATGACCGCTCGCAAGACCCCTGCCCTCCGCGAGATGACCTTGATGATGGTCACCACGGAGAGCGAGCAGGAGCAGATCGTCCGGGCGCTCGCTTCCGGGGCTCACGAGTACGTGATCAAGCCCTTCAACGCCGAAGGCATCGGCGAGAAGCTCGCCCTGCTCGGATTGGTACCGATTGGAGTCGCATCATGACGCTGGTCCTCCCCACCACTGAAGACCTGGGCTCGATGACCGAGCAGGTCTGGTCGGCCTACCTGGACCCGGAGACCGAGCACCCGCTGCTCTTCGGGGACCTCGGGCCGAACCCGGTGGAGCTGACCGCCTCGGTGTCCATCGTGGGCGCCTGGGACGGGCACCTGGTGGTGTCGACCTCCAAGGCCGGGGCCCAGGACGTGGCCAGCGTCATGCTGATGATGTCTCACGAAGAGCTGACCGACGACGATGTGAGCGACGCGCTCGGTGAGCTGGCCAACGTGGTCGGCGGCAACGTGAAGAGCCTCGTCCCCTCCCCGGCGAAGCTCTCCCTGCCGCGCGTCGGCGCGGCCGACTCCGAGCGCTGGCCCGGCGCCGTGGAGCTGTGCCGGACGGTCGTGCAGTGGAAGGGCCAGCCGTTCTCGGTGGTCCTCTTCAGCAGCAGCAAGCAGGAACAAGTCAGCGAGGAGCTGCCGGTATGAAGATCCTGGTCGTCGATGACAGCAGGGTGATGCGCCAGATCGTGATCAGGACCCTGCGCCAGGCGGGGTTCGGGGACCACGACGTGGTCGAGGCCACCGACGGCCAGCACGCCCACGAGGTCGTGCAGGCGGAGAAGCCCGACCTGGTGCTGTCGGACTGGAACATGCCCGGCATGACCGGCATCGAGCTGCTCCGCGCGCTGCGCAGCAGCGGCACCAACACCCCGTTTGCCTTCGTCACCTCGGAGAGCTCCGACGAGATGCAGAAGATCGCGGAGGACGGGGGCGCCATGTTCCTGATCACCAAGCCGTTCTCCGCGGACACCTTCCGCGAGCGGTTCGACTCGATTCTGGGATGACACCGATGGCCGACACACTTCCCGCTCCCAAGGAGATCAGGGACCTGCTCACCGACCTCATCGGCAAGGACGTGTCCGTGCAGCTCGCGGACCCGCCCGGCAAGGTGGACAAGCCCGCGGTCGCGGTCTTCGTCCACGACGACATGAGCATCGCCGGGGTCATCGGGATGGAGTTCCCCCTCGCCGCCGACCTGGCGGCGGCGGTGGGGCTCATCCCGCCCGGCGGCGCCCAGGCCGCCCTCGAGGACGGGGAGCTCTCCCCGATGCTCACCGACAACCTCGCCGAGATCTGCAACGTGCTGACCGGGTTGCTCAACCGCGACGGCGGCCCGCACGTGAAGCTCTCGTCGATCCACGCGCCCGGCGAGGAGGTGCCCGGCGACGTGCTCGGGTACCTCCAGGCCCTGGGCAACCGGCTGGACCTGGACGTCGCCGTCACGGGGTACAGCCACGGCCTGTTCTCACTCGTTGGGGGGCGTTGAGCGGAAACGCTCAGCTCCCCCCGGCGGGGGCCGATGACCTGTTTGCCAGGACGGCGACGAAGGCCACGGATCGGCCGCGAAGCAAGCGAACACCCCGGAAGGTGTCGTGAACGCCAAGCGCCTGAACCAGTTCGCCGTCCCGGCGGGCGTCATCCTGATCATCGTCATGATGATCCTGCCGGTGCCCTCCTTCGTGCTCGACCTGCTCATCGTGGCGAACATCGCGTTGTCGCTGCTGATCGTGCTGGTGAGTATGCAGGTCAAGCGGCCACTCGAATTCTCGGTCTTCCCGTCCGTGCTGCTGCTGGCGACGCTGTTCCGGTTGGCGCTCAACATCGCCGCCACCCGGTTGGTGCTGCTCGACGGCGACGCGGGAGCGGTGATCGGCGCCTTCGGCCACTTCGTGGTCGGCGGGTCGCTCATCGTGGGCATGGTCGTGTTCTTCATCCTGATCATCATTCAGTTCGTGGTGATCACGAACGGGGCTGGCCGGGTCGCCGAAGTCGGCGCCCGGTTCACCCTGGACGCGATGCCCGGCAAGCAGATGGCGATCGACGCCGACCTGAACGCCGGGCTCATCGACGAGGCCGAGGCGCGCAAGCGCCGCACCGAGGTCACCTCGGAGGCCGACTTCTACGGCGCGATGGACGGCGCCTCGAAGTTCGTCAAGGGCGACGCCATCGCCGCGGTCATCATCACGCTGGTCAACCTGTTCGGCGGGTTCGCCATCGGCATGATCCAGCGCGGCATGGAGGCCGGCGAGGCCATCAACACCTACAGCCTGCTCAGCGTGGGCGACGGCCTGGTCTCCCAGGTCCCCGCGCTGCTGCTGTCGCTGGCCACCGGCATCATCGTCACCCGTCCGGTGTCCGACGGGGACATGGGCAGCCAGGTGTTCAGCCAGTTCGGCCGCAACCGCCTGGTGCCGATGGTCGCCGGGTCCGCGCTGCTGTGCCTGTCCCTGATCCCCGAGCTGCCGATGCTGCCGTTCCTGCTGATCGGCGGCGGGCTGCTGTTCCTCGGGATGCGGATGCCCAAGCAGGACGAGGAGGGCGGCGAGGCCGTCGCCGTGCCCGAGCAGGCCGCGCCGGACGCGTCCGAGGCGCTGCTCTCCGAGATGCAGGTCGACCCGCTGGAGCTCGCGCTCGCGACCGACCTGGTGGAGCTGGTGGACAGCTCGGGCGGAGACCTGCTGGAGCGGGTCCGCGCGCTGCGCCGCAAGATCGCGCTGGAGCTGGGCGTGGTGATGCCGCCCGTGCGCACCCGCGACGACCTGGACCTCCCCCTCTCGACCTACGTGATCCGCATCAGCGGGTCCGACGTCGCCACCGGCACCGCCCCCGCCGGGGCCGTGCTCGCCATCGGCGACAACCTCGACTCGCTGCCCGGCCGCCCCGGCGTCGAGCCGGTGTTCGGCCTGGCGGGCAAGTGGGTGCCCGCCGAGCTGCGCTACCAGGCCGAGCTGACCGGCGCCACGGTCGTGGACCGCGCGTCGGTGATCGTGACCCATCTGGCCGAGGTGACCAGGACCCAGGCGAGCAGGCTGCTGGGGCGCGAGGACGTCCGCCAGCTCACCGACGTGGTCCGCCGCACTCACCCGGTCGTGGTGGAGGAGCTGACCCCGAACCTGCTGAGCCTCGGCGAGATCCAGCGGGTGCTGCACCGGCTGCTGGACGAGGACGTGGCGATCCGCGACCTGGTCCGCATCTACGAGTCGCTGTCGCTGGCCGCGAAGTCCGGCAGCACCGACACGGACCACCTGGTCGAGGCCGCGCGGAACGCGCTGGGCCCGGCGATCGCCTCCCGGTTCGCCTCCGGCGGCGTGCTCTCGGTCATGACGCTGGACCCGCGCGTGGAGCAGGTGCTCCTGGAGTCGCTGCGGATGACCGAGCACGGCGCGCAGGTCGTGCTGGACCCCAACTTGGCAGAGCAGCTGGTGGGCGACGTGTCCCGCCTGGCCCTGCAGACCGAGGAGCGCGGCGCGACCCCGCTCCTGGCGTGCGCGCCGCAGCTGCGCGCCCCCCTCTACCGACTGCTCCACGTGGCCGTGCCCCGCCTGGCCGTCCTGTCCTACCCCGAACTCTCCGGTGGCACCAACCGGATCGAGACCGTTGGAGTCGTGAACAGTGTCCACTCGATTGCTGCTTGAGGGCCCGAACCTCACGGCGCTGCTGGACCAGGTCGCCCGTGAGCACGGCAAGGACGCGCGCATCGTGTCCGCGGAGAAGTTGCGCAAGGGCGGCGTGATGGGGTTCTTCGCCCAGCGCTGGTTCGAGATCACGGTCGAGGTGCCGGACGGCGGCGCCTCGGGTGCGGGCTCCGGCAAGGGGTCAGCCGGGCAGGGTGCCGCGGGTCAGGGCGCCGCGGGCAAGGGCGCCGCGGCTCAGGGCTCCGGCTCGGACTCGCTGGACGGCCTGCTGGCGATGGCCGACCGGGCGGACGGCGCGGAGCGCACCCCGGTGTCGGCCGACGAGCTGGCCGCCGCGAAGGCGGGCGAGCAGGCCCCGGCCGGTCCGGTGGCGGGCTCGCTGCCGCAGGGCGTGAGCTCGGACCTGACCGCGCGGCGCTCCCCCGCCACCGCCCCGAACGGGCTGGTGTCGGCGGAGAGCCAGGCGCTGGTCGCCGAGCTGGCGGCGGCGCGGGCCGCCGGGCTGACCGAGGAGCAGATCGCCGCGGCGATCGCGCTGGCCAGCAACAACAGCGGGCTCCCCGCCGTGACGCAGGCCGCGCTGGCCGCGCACGGCGTCGGTGAGCGCGGCGCCGCGCTCGGGGCCGCCCAGGCCGCCGTGGCGCAGGCCGGGATCACCCAGACCGCCACCCAGGCGGGCGTCACCCGTGCGGGGCTGGCCGGGCTGGACGCGGTCCAGGCCGCCGAGGCGCACGCCGAGGCCCACCGCGCGGCCCAGGCCGCCGCCGCCGCCGCGTACGCCAGCGGCGCGGGCCGGATCGCCGTGCACAGCACCCCCGAGCCGACCACCTCCACCCTGGGCACCGGCCTGACCGGCGCCGCCCCCGCCGGGGTCGCCGTCGCGCAGACCGCGGCCGAGTTCGCCTCGCAGCAGACCGCCGTCACCGCGCCGGCCGCCCCGGCGCCGGTCACCACCACGCAGGCGCTGGCCAGCGCCCAGCTGGTGGCCACCGCGCAGGTCGCCGACAACGCCCTCCAGGCCCCGGTCCACGCCGCGCCGGTCCTCGGCTACGAGGAGCCGGGCCTGGCGATCGCCCAGCTGAACATCGCGGGCCACCCGGTCACCACCGCCTACGGCTCCGCCGAGGCCCAGCGCCTCGCCTTCGGCCAGGCGGACGAGGTGGGCAGGCTCGCCACCGGTCCGGCCACCACGGCCGCCGGTGAGCCGATCACCGCGGGGCAGCACCACGACGCGAGCCAGGCCGACGGCGTCGGCCACTTCGCGCCGGGCGCGTTCGCCGCGAGCCAGCACGCCCAGCAGGTCATCCCCCAGCACACCGCGCAGCCGGTCGCGGCGGTCCTCGCCGCGGGCCAGCAGGTCGCCGCGTCCGCCGAGGGCTTCGCCCAGGCCGGTCACGCGGCGGGCAGGACCGCCGCCCAGGCGGGTGTCACCCCCGTGGTGGCCGCCGTCGCCGGGAGCACCACCGCCCCGATCGCCGCGCAGACCACCACCGGGCAGACCGTCGCCGGGCACCCGGCCGCCGGGATCGCCGCCGCGGGCCACCCCACCGCCGCGATCTCCACCACCCCGGTCGCCGCCGCGCTCGCCACCTCGGTCGCGGCCCCGGCCGTGGTCGCCGCCCCTCAGGCGTCCGCGCTGGTCGCGGGCCCCGAGTCCGCCCTCGCGCACACCACCCCGGCGACCGTCGCCGCGCACGCCCAGCAGGGTGGCGCAGGCCGCCTGCAGCACGTGCAGCACGTCGACTCCCCCGGTTACACCGCGGGCGCCGCGTGGACCCCGGCCGAGACCGCGAGCATGGCCGAGCTGGCCGCCGCCAAGGCGGGCACCGCCATGGCCGCGATCGTCGCCGACCTCGCCGCCGAGCAGGGCAAGCCGCGCACCACCGTGCTGCACGGCGCGCAGGCCGCCTGCCTGTCCCGCGCCCCGATCGCCGAGACCGCCGCCGACGCGGCGGAGCAGGCCAGGGCCGCGAAGGCCGCGAAGGACAAGCGCGCCGAGGAGCTGCGCGCCGCCGAGGCGGCGAAGTCCGAGGAGGCGCTGGCCGCCAGGGAGAGCCTGGCCCTGGAGCGGGCCGCCCGCGCCGAGGCCGAGCGCGCCCGCGAGGTCGCCGAGGCCAGGCTCGCGTCGATGGAGGCCGACGAGGCCGCCGCGCGCGCTGAGGGCCGCGCCGCCGCCGAGGCCGCCGTCGCGGAGGCCGCCCCGGCCCCGCTGCTGGTGCCCGGCGCGGTCACCGCGAAGGAGATCGCCGAGGCCGTCGCCCAAATCATGGGCGGCGCCAAGGAGAGCGGCGCCGAGACCGCCGCCGGGACCGCCGCGACCGAGGCCCCGGCCACCGTCCAGGCCGAGATCCCGGTGCAGCCCACCCCCAAGCCCAAGGCCACCACCCGCACCACCCGCTCGTCCGGGTCCAAGGCGGCCGTGAAGCCGAAGACCCCGAAGGCGAAGCCCGCCGCCGCGTCGAAGAAGCCGGCCGCGCTGCCCGCGCCGAAGCCGGTTCCGCGCCGCGCCACCATGTACACCGGTCGCCCGCGCCCGGCGTGCGAGGTCGAGGTCGACCTGACCGGCACCCCGCTGCCCGACCAGCGCACCGAGAGCCCCCGCCCGCTGCGCCCCCTGCGCACCGCGGGCCCCGCCCCGGCCGCGCCCGCGCTGCCCGGCCAGGTCCTGGTCGTGGCGGGCGAGCTGGAGCACGCGCTCGACGTCGCGAACGCGGTGTGCCGCGACCTGCGCATCGACCCGTCCGACGTGCTGGTCGCCGGCCCGACGACCAGCGGTCACCGCCGCGTCGCCAGCGCCCGCCACGCCGCCCAGGTCGCCACCGAGCTGCACGCCGCCGAGACCCCTTCGGTCGTGGTCGTGCAGGCGTCGGTGGACGAGGCCGACGGCGCGCAGTGGGCCGCCGAGATCACCCGCGCCCTGGGCGCGAGCGCGGTCTGGGCGGTCGTGGACGCCACGCGCAAGTCCCGCGACCTGGCCAGGCACGTGCGCGAGCTGGGCGACGTGGTCGCCATGGCCGTGCACGGCGCCGCCGCCAGCGCGGACCCGACGACGGTGCTGGAGCTGGGGCTGCCGATCGTGGCGGTCGACGGCAAGCGCATGTCGAGCACCGGTTCCGCGGCCACCGCCCTCGCCGACCTCGTGGCAGCGTGACCCCGTGCTGCGCTACTCGACGATGCTGCTGGCGGGCGTGCTGAGCGCACCCGCGATGTGGGGCGCGTTCGTGACCGGCAGCGTGGACCCGCTGGACGCGCTGATCCGGTTCCTGATCACCGTTCCGGTCGCCGCGATCCTGCTGGCGATCCCCAGGGCGGTCTTCCGCAAGTACGAGCCGGACCGCTCGATCCACGCGGTGGTGATGGCGCACGCCGAGCGCACCGACCTGGAGCTCCAGGGCAAGGACGCCGCCGCTTCCACCCGATCAGGTCAGTCCACGGCGGACTGACCGGCCGACTCCTAGGCTGGCGCGACATGGACCACGCCTCGGCGGCGCTCACCCCGGTGCTGCGCGACCTGTTCGGCGTGGCGGCCGACCTGGCCACCCACAGCACGGGCGCGTCCGAGGCGCGGGCGCGGGTCGTGGAGCTGTGCGGGCTGCTGCCCGACGGGAACAACGTGCTCAAGCAGGCGCTGGGCCTGCTCGACGCCCTGCGCGTCGAGCAGGCCCGCGAGCCCAGGCACGCGGCGGGCGCGCCGGCCCCGGAGCGCTCGCTCGTGGTGCTGGTGGACGCGCACGGCGCGACGGACTTCGACCCGGACGCGGTGCGCGACCTGCTGGGCATGGTCGAGGGGCCGCCGACGATGGAGCGGTTCACCGCGCTGGTGCACCCGGACGACCTGCCGCGCGCGCGGGGCGAGTACCGCAGGCTGCTGACCTCGCCGCACCGGCAGGTCGAGCTGGACCTGCGGGTGCGGCACGCGGCGGGCCACTGGGTGGTGCTGGCGGTGGGGATGCTGAACCTGCTCGACACCGGGGCGGGCGTGGTGGTGGCGCACTGCCGGGACGTGACCGCGCGGCGGGTCGCCGAGGAGGAGGCGCGGGCCGAGCGCGGGCGGTTGCAGCAGGTGGTGCTGCGGCTGGCGGGCGCGGTGGCGGTGGACGACCGGGAGCGGGTGTTCCTGCACAACCCGGCGTTCACGGCGGTGTTCGGCGACCGGCCGTGGAACGGGATGCCGGTGGCGGACTTCACGGCGGCGCTGGGCGCGGTGAGCGCGGAGCCGGTGGCGACGGCGGCGCGGCTCGCGGAGCTGGCGTCGTCCGAGTGGGGGCACCGGGACGTGCGGCTGGTGCTGCGCGACGGGCGGATCGTGGTGGGCGACCTGGTGCCGCTGGGGCCCGCTGCGGAGCTGGGGCGGTTCTGGCACTTCCGGGACGTCACGGCGGACACCGCGGCGCGGGTGGAGCTGGAGGAGAGCAACCGGGTGCTGGCCGAGGCGGCGGCGGTGAAGGGCCGGTTCGTGGCGACGGTGTCGCACGAGCTGCGCACGCCGCTGACCGCCGTGCTGGCGTTCGCGGAGATGATGCCGGGCGCGGGGCCGCTGAACGCGGAGCACCTGGCGCACCTGGAGGTGATCCGCCGGAACACGGCGCGGTTGGTGCGGCTGGTGGACGACCTGTTGTTGTTGTCCCGGTTGGAGAGCCACCGGTTGCCGCTGTCGCTGGCGGAGGTGGACGTGGCGGGGCTGCTCGCGGAGGCGGAGCACGACCACGCGAACCCGGCGGAGAGCGCGGGGATCGAGCTGGTGGTGGAGCCGGTGGACGGGCCGAAGGTGCGCGGGGACGCGGTGCGGCTGTCGCAGGTGCTGGACAACGTGATCGGCAACGCGCTGAAGTTCACCCCGGCCGGGGGACGCGTGCGGGTGCGGTCCCAAGTGGACCCGACCGGGTGGTTGATCACGGTGAGCGACACCGGGATCGGCATCCCGGCGGCGGACCTGCCGGACCTGTTCGACGTGTTCCGGCGGGCGGGCAACTCGACGGGCGTTCCGGGGAGCGGGCTGGGGCTGTCGATCTGCCGCCAGATCATGGCGCTGCACGGCGGGAACATCCGGGTGCGGGCCGCCGAGGGCAGGGGGACGACGGTGGAGCTGACGCTCCCGATCGGAGGTTCGCCCGGATGAGACCGTATTGTCCGCCGTCATGACGACCGTGGAACTGGGTCTGGACACGTTCGGGGACGTGACCGTGGGCCCCGATGGTGTGAAGCTGCCGTACGGGCGGGTGATCCGGGACGTGGTCGAGCAGGCCGTGCTCGCGGACCGGGTCGGTGTGGACGCGTTCGGGGTGGGCGAGCACCACCGGGACGACTTCGCCGTGTCGGCGCCGGAGGTGGTGCTGGCGGCGATCGCGGCGCGCACCGAGCGGATCGCGCTGGGCAGCGCGGTGACCGTGCTCAGCTCGGACGACCCCGTGCGGGTGTTCGAGCGGTTCGCGACGCTGGACGCGCTGTCGAACGGGCGCGCGGAGATCACGCTGGGGCGGGGGTCCTTCACCGAGTCGTTCCCGCTGTTCGGGTACGACCTGGCGGACTACGAGCGGTTGTTCGCGGAGAAGCTGGAGCTGATGGCGCGGCTGCTGGACGAGGGTCCGGTGTCGTGGAGCGGGACCGTGCGGGCCGGGCTGGAGGAGCAGCACGTGTACCCGAAGACCGAGGGCGGGCGGATGCGCGCGTGGGTCGGCGTCGGCGGCAGCCCGAACTCGGTGGTGCGCGCGGCGAGCGGCGGGTTCCCCGTGGTGCTGGCCATCATCGGCGGCGAGCCGGAGCGCTTCGCGCCGTTCGTGCAGCTGTACCACCGGGCGCTCGACGAGCTGGGGCGCGAGCGGCTGCCGGTGGCGGTGCACTGCCCCGGTTTCGTGGCGGACACGGACGAGGAGGCGCGCGAGGTGCTGTGGCCGCACTGGCGCGCGGTGCACGACCGGATCGGCCGCGAGCGCGGGTGGCCGCCGGTGACGCGGGAGCGGTTCGAGGACGACGCGGCGTTCGGCGCGCTGCACGTGGGGTCGCCGGAGACGGTGGCGCGGCGGATCGCGCGGACGGTGTCGGTGCTGGGGGTGGACCGGTTCGACCTGAAGTACTCGAACGGGACGCTGCCGCACGAGCGGATGATGGCGGCGGTGGAGCTGTACGGGACGAAGGTGATCCCGAGGGTGCGGGAGCTGTTGGCCGCGGGGAGTTGAGGCGTTGAGGCGTTAGGGCGTTGAGGGTCTGGCGGGTCGGTGCGGTGGGAGCGGTTTCTTATCACCCGTTCGGGGAACAGGGTGACGTGACCGGGACGACGTTCGGCGTCGAGGAGGAGTACCTGCTGGTCTCCCCGGAGACGTCCCTCCCCACCGCGAGCGCCCCCGAGGTGCTGGCGGCGGTGCGCGACCTGCCACCGGGAGCCATGGCCCAGCCGGAACTGCTGTCCTCGCAGGTGGAGTTCGCCACCGGGGTGTGCCGGACCGCGCCGGAGCTGCGGGAGCAGCTGCGGGCGGGCCGGTCGGCGGTCGCGGACGCGGCGGGTCGGGTGGGCGTGCTCCCCGTGGCCGTGGGCAACCCTCCGTTGCCTGGACGGGTTCCGGTGACCCGAGGTTCACGCTATCGAGAGATCACGTCCCTCTATCAGGGACTGATGACGGACTACCAGTGCTGTGGCTGTCACGTGCACGTGGGCGTGCCGGACCGGGCGACCGGTGTGGCGGTGCTGGACCACCTGCGGCCGTGGCTGCCGACGCTGCTGGCGCTGTCGGTGAACTCTCCGTTCGACCGGGGTGAGGACACCGGGTACGGCAGCTGGCGCGCGGTGCGCCAGTCCTCGTTCCCCGGGTGGGGAGTGCCGCCCCTGCTGCGCACGGTGGAGCGCCACGACCGCTTGGTGGAGGCGGCGGTGGACACGGGCGTGCTGGTGGACCCGACGATGACGTTCTGGCTGGCCCGGCTCTCACCGAAGTACCCGACCGTGGAGGTCCGAGCGGCGGACACCGCGGCCACGGTGGACGGTGCGGTCCTGCAAGCGGTGCTGACCAGGGCCCTGGTGGACACCGCCCTGGCCGCGCTGGAACGCGGCGAGGAGGCCCCCGACCACGAGCCCGCGGTGCTGACGGCAGCCCTGTGGTCGGCGGCCAGGCATGGAACGGCAGGTCAAGGCGTGGACCCGACGACAGGCCGGGCCGTGCGGGCGGAGGACCTGGCACGCGCACTCCTGGCCCACGTCCGCCCGGCACTGGACGCAGACGCGGGCTGGGTGGCGGACCTGGCCCTGCGCGGCCGTTCGGGCGCGGCGCTGCAACGCGCAGCGGGTGACGACGGGGCAGCGGGAGTGGAAGTCGCGGCGAGGGTGGCGGGCGCGGCCGGAGCGAAGGTCCCGACAGGCGCGATGGGGGCGGCGGGCGCGGTAAGCGCGCTGGCAGAGGTGTTCACCGCACCGGGCAGCTGAGGTGTTCACCGCACCGGGCAGCTGAGCGAACGGACCGTTCGCACCCAAACTCTTGCCCCAACCCCAACCCCACCCCCACCCCCACCCACCGCCCGCCGCTCCTGGTCCGCTCCCGGTCCGCCCCCGCTCGCGCACCAAGCCCGCGCCCCGCCCCCAGCCCTGTGTAGTCGAAATCCACCGGGGTAGCCCCCGCCCATGAGTGTTCGTGCTGCTGGTGGGGTTGTCGTGGATGTGGTGCCCTCGCAGGTCTCAGGTGAGCGGTCGGCCGTCGAGCGGGTGGTCAGCCCCCCGTTGCCGTTGCCGCGCGGGGCGCTGTCCGAAGGGGTGGTCGCCGCGCTTCGCGGGGGTGGGCTGCTGCCTGCCGTCGGGGACCAGGACCCGTGGGGCGACGACCTCCAGCTCGCCCTCCACACCCTCTACGAGCTGCACTACCGGGGGTTCGACGGGGTCGACCCCGACCTGGAGTGGGACTCCCGGCTGCTTGAGCTGCGCGGTGGGCTGGAGCGGCGGTTTCTCGGGGCGGTGCGGGATGAGTTGGGCGGGGCGCCCTCGTTGGACGAGGTGCTCGGCGAGTTGCTCGTCGAACCCGTCGACGGCAGCGGGATCAGCCACCACCTCAAGGGCGGTGGGGAGTGGTGGCAGATGCAGGAGCATCTTGCTCACCGGTCCGTGTATCACTTGAAAGAGGCTGATCCCCACGCTTGGGTGATCCCTCGGTTGACCGGGCGTGCCAAGGCCGCGTTGGTCGCGGTGGAGTTCGACGAGTTCGGTGGTGGGCGCCCCGAGCGGATGCACTCGGAGTTGTACGGGCGGTTGCTCACCGGAGCCGGGTTGTCCCGCGAGTACCTGTCCTATCAGGACAGTGCGCCCGCACCGATGTTGGCCGTGGTCAACCTGATGTCGGCGTTCGGGTTGCGCCGCTCGCTGCGCGGCGCCCTGGTCGGGCACTTCGCCGCCGCCGAGATCACCACCGCGCCGAGCGCCAAGCGCATGGCGGCGGCGCTGGAGCGGATGGGCGCGCACCCGGACTGCGTCGAGTTCTTCACCGAGCACGTCGAGGCCGACGCGGTGCACGAGCAGGTGGTGCGGCACGACGTCATCGGCGACCTGCTCCGCCGGGAACCCGAGCTGACCCAGGATGTGGTGCTGGGCGTGCGGGCGACGGAGCTGGTGGAGGGGCGCTACGGCGAGCACGTGCTGGGCGCGTGGACGCGGGGCGAGAGCTCGACCTACCGGCGCTGAGGCACGAGGGCGCGGGGAAAAGCGCGAGGGCACGGGGAAAGGCGCGAGGACGCGGGGAAAAGCACGAGGAAGCTGGGAAGGCACGAGGACGCCGGGAAAGGCGCGGGGACCAGCCCCGAGGGGTGGGCCGTTCAAGGTCTACCCCTCCTCGTCCTCCCGGTGGGTGCGCACCCGCTTGCGGTGGCTGGTGTCGCAGAACGGGTAGCTGCGGCTCCTGCGGCACGCGCACAGCGCCACCACCACCCGGTCCGACCGCACCGTCTCCCCGCCCTCGACCACCACCTCCACCGGCCCCTCCACCAGCACCGGCCCCTCCCGGCTCACCACGACCCGGCGGGGTTCACGGGGCGTCGGCACGGACCACCACCAGGCGCTCGTGCCGCTGCCCCGGCGCGATGAGCCTGCGCCCCTCCAACCACCGGGCCCGCGAGCGCAGCACCGGCCCGAACCCGACGTCCCGCGACGCCACCACCTCGGCCGCCAGCCCACCGTCCCGCAGCTGCCCGAGCGTCCGCTCCACCCCGCACAGCGCGGAGTGCACGACCAGCCCGAACCCGCCGGGCGCGAGCAGCGACGGCAGCGCCGCGCACAACCGGTCCAGCACCGCGCGCCCGTCCGCCCCGGCGTCCCACGCGCGCGCCGCGCCGGTCGGATCGGGCGGGCCGGGCGCGGGCACGTAGGGCGGGTTCGAGCACACCACGTCGTACCGCCCGCCCACGGTCGAGAAGTCCCCGTGCCGCACCCGCACGGGCACCCCGTGCAGCAGGCAGTTCACGAACGCGGCGGCCACCGCGCGGCGGCTCCGGTCGACGGCGGTCACCTCCCCCGCCCCGGCGCGCCCGGCCGCGACGGCGAGCGCCCCGGTCCCGGTGCACGCGTCCAGCACGGTCGCCCCGTGCGGGACACCGGACTCGGCCAGCGAACGGGCCAGCAGCTCGGTGTCCTCCTGCGGGCGGTAGACGCCCGGTGGTCTCAGCAGCAGCACGGGAGGTGTCATTCCCGCGCCGGGGCGACCCAAACGGACCGGGCCCGAACGGGCACCCGGTCGGAGGGCGCGCCGCTCAGGCGCCGAGCGCAGCCTGGAGGGTCGGGTGCACGTCCAGCTGCTCGTCCAGCCCGCTGATCGCGAGCGGACGCAGCACCTCGCGGTGCCCGGCGACCACGGACAGCCGGGTGCCGAGCAGCTCGGCCTGCAGGTGCCCGGTGACCAGCTCGTTCAGCCCGGCCGAGCCGAAGAACCCGACCTCGGTCAGGTCGACCACCACCGGTTCCGGCGGGCGCACGCGGGCCAGCGCGGACAGGAGCTCGCGGTGCAGCGGTTCGACCGTGAGCTGGTCGATCTCGCCGCTGACGTGGAGCACCACCGCGCCGCCGCACTCCTGCGAGTGGACGCTCATCTCCTCGTCGAGGTCTCTCACCGCTCGCCTCCTCACCACGCGGGGATTGCAGCGGCCCTGAGGAGGCGCCTGCTGCTCGATGACGAGCCTAGCCCGAGATCGGCCCTCGGCAAGGAGGTTGCTGCCTTCGAGTGTGCCGCGATACCACTTCCAGGTCACCCGGAATGGCGAACCGATATGGCGGAGCATTCTCCGGAAAACATCAAGCTTCCCCCAAATGAATACCGGTGTGATCCACGTCTCCCTACGATGCGGATTATGAGACTGCTGCTGTGGATGACGATGACCTGCTGGTCGGCGGTGGACGGCGGGGTGGTGCTGCCCGCGCTGACGGGGTTCCTGCTCGTGGTCTGCGCCGCCGACAACGCGCTGGCCGTGCGCGACCGGGGGTCGGTGAGGCGCAGGCTCACCACGGCCGCGCGCGCCCCGTCGGCGAACTGAGCGCGAGCAGCGGGAGGGGTTTCAGAGCGCGCGCAGGGCGGTGAACGCGCGGGCCAGGTCGGCCTGGAACTCGGCGCCGATCACGCACTGCCGGGTCGGGTCGTCGAGACCACGAGTCATGGCCACCCGCAGCAGCACGCCCAGCACCGCGGCGGCCACCTCGGGGCGGCAGTCGCCGGAGGGGGCCTCCAGGCGGCGCGCGACCGCGTCGACGACGACGCGCTCGAACTCGGCCATCCGCTCGTGCAGCACGGGCACCAGCTCGGGGTGGCGGGTCACCAGCTCCTGCGCGGTGCGCAGGTCGGCGCGCTCGGTGTCGGTGAGCACGCGCTCGTCGGAGAAGAGGGCGACCAGGCCGTCGAGCACGGGGCGGTCGCGGTCGGCGACGAACGCCTCGACCAGGTCGGCGGGCAGCGGTTCCGGGCCGGGGATGACGGCGGAGCGCTTGCTGGGGAAGTAGTTGAAGAAGGTCCGGGGTGAGACGCCCGCGCGGTGGGCGATCTCCTCGACGGTGACGTCGGCCAGGCCGCGTTCGAGGACCAGCTCGGCGGCGGCTTTGGAGATGTCCTTGCGCGTCGAGCGGCGACGGCGCTCCCTGAGGCCCGTCACGCGCCTGCCTCGGGGGAGAGCGGCTCGGGGGAGAGCGGCTCGGGTGGGAGCTGCTCGGGCGGGAGCGGCAGCTTGATCAGCAACGCCGACATGGCGTGCACTTTAAGGACTGGTTGCACGGGGTGCAAGCAGCGGGTGTGCGCGGGTTTTCGGGGGTCACGCGTAGCGGTTGCCGCGTAGCGCGACGGCGGCGCCCAGGGCGGTCAGCGCGGCTGCCGCCCAGGCGGTGATCAGGGTGGAGCTGCCAGGGGCTCCGGCGATGATCGGGCCGATGACCGAGCCGGAGAGGGTGGCTGCGGCTTCTGCCATGAGGAGGACCGCGGTGACCCTGCCCAGGAGGGTGGTGGGGGTGGCGCGTTGGAGGGCGGTTTGGGCGGAGGTCAGGGCCAGGACGCCCGCTATGCCGATGAGGGTCGCGGCGAGGAGGGCCGGGGTGAGGGTGGGGGCGGAGAAGAGGAGCACGAAACCGATCGCGATGCCGAGGAGGGCGGCGGAGAGGAGGAGGTGGGCCGCGAAGCGGTCCATGAGGGGGGTGACGGCGGGGGCGCCCAGGAGGGAGCCGGCTCCTAGGGCGGACATGACCAGGCCGGCTTGGAGCTCCCCGCCCAGTTCGATGACGGCGAAGGGGACTACCAGGGCGCTGAGGGCGGCGTTCCCGGCGAAGAAGAGGGTCAGGGAGAGGACCAGGGCGCGGGGTGCGGGGTTGTCGCGGAGGAAGACGGCGCCTGCGGAGAGTTGGGTGCGGGTGGGGGTGACGCGGGGGTGGCGGGTGGTTCGGGCGATGAGGGCCGCGGAGATGAGGTAGCTGATGGCGTCTGCGGCGATGAGGGTGTGGTAGCCGGCGGTGAAGAGGAGGGCTGCGCCTAGGGGTGGGCCCAGGAGGCGCATGGCGCCGTCGGTCAGGGCGGTGAGGGAGTTCGCGGCGGCGAGGGTGGGGCCGGTGCCGGTGATGGTGGGGATGTGGGCCTGGGCTGCGGGGCGGAACAGGACGGTGCCTGCGCTTTCCACGGCCATCACGGGGTAGACCAGCCAGAACTCGTCGGAGAGGAGGAGGACGGCGATCGCTGCGGCTCGGAGGAGGTCTGAGGCGACCATGACGTGTCTGCGGTCCAGGCGGTCGGCCAAGGAGCCTGCCAGTGGGCCGAGGAGGACTGGCGGGAGGTACTGGGCGGCTACCACCAGGCCGGTGGCGGTGGTCGAGCCGGTTTGCGCGAAGACGTGCGCGGGGATGGCTACCACTACGAGCCAGGCGCCGAAGGAGCTGACGGCTCGGGAGAGCCAGAGGAGGCGCAGGTCCCGGTTGGCCAGCACGGCGAACGTCCGGATCACCGGTTGATCGTGGCGGTGGGGGTGCGGGGTGGGGTACCGCGACTTGGTGGGGGTGGGGGTGGGGGTGGGGGTGGGGGTGAGGTTGAGTGGGTGGGTGGGCTATAAGACACAAGCCAAGATCAAGAGCTTAAGGGCACGCCTCGCCGGCGGGGCAGACCTCCAAAAAAGAGGGGACACGAGCTCTGCCGGACGGTGATCGTTGGTCCTGTGGTCCCGTTTACCACTGCGGTGGTCCGGGTCCCTCTTCTCCGTTTGGCCTCCTTTCAGGCAAGCACAGGCGTCAAGACGCCGTTTGACTCGGGCGGTCTTCCGGGCGGTGCGGCGGCATCTTGACACCTGCGCTCGGGCTTCGCCAGGCCAAACGGAGAAGAGGGACGCGGGAATGGGGCTGCGTGGGCTCGCTGCGCTCGCCCCGCAGCCCGCGAAGCGATCAGCCCACGAGTGCGGTCGGCCCGCGAGGCGGTTGGGCTGCTAGGCGGTTGGGCTGCTAGGCGGTTGGGCTGCTAGGCAGTCAGCGCTCGTCGGCCGTCGGCCGTCGGCCGTCGGCCGTCGGTCGTCGGCCGTTGCTCGTCTGCCGTCTGCCGTCGGTCGTCGGCTTAGGTGGTGGTTGGGGGGAACCAGGTGTTGACGGTGGTGTTGCGGAACTTGCCTTCCGGGTCGGTGCGCTCCAGTAGGGCTGCGAAGTCCGTCCAGTGGGGGTAGCGGGAGGCCAGGGTGGTGCGGTTCAGGGTGAAGACCTTGCCCCAGTGGGGCCTTGGGGTGAACGGCTCCAGTGCTTGCTCGATCTTGGTCGCCACGGCTGCGACCGCCTCCGCCTCCTGTCGCCAGGTGAAGTGGAAGGCGACGCTGGGGCGGTTGTGGACGGGGCTGAGCCATTGCGCGTCTGCGTTTACGGTGCGCACCTCGGAGGTGAGCAGGATCGGGGCGAAGTCGGTCGACAGGGTGGCCAGGGCGCGTAGGGCGGGGGCTGCGTGTTCCCTTGCCACGAAGAACTCCGACTGGAGTTCCGTGCCGACGCTTGGGGTGAAGGCGGCTCGGAAGTGTGGGAGGCGTTCGTGCCAGGGGCCTGGGTCGCCGAGCTGGGCCGTGCAGTGGTGGGCGGGTTGGCCTGGGACTGGGTGTCGGGGGGCGGTGGCCTCGTGGCCGCCGGTCCAGGAGAGATCTGCGGGTGGGGCGTCCAGGCGGCGCTTCACCCAGACCTCGGCGGTGCCCCGGTACTGGGTGAAGGAGCTGACGCTGTAGGCGGAGCCGTGCACGGTGTCGAAGTGGTCGGTCAGGGCGGACCACGGGACGTCCTGGTAGACGCGTTGTTCGACGTCGAACGCGGGTTCCACGTCGATCTCCATCGTGACGATGACGCCGAGCGCGCCCAGGGCTACGACGGAACCGTCGAAGTCCGGGTCGCCGCGTTCGAGTCTGCGCAGGTCGCCGTCGGGGCCGACCAGTTCGATGGCGCTCACCACGCTGGCCAGGGACGCCACGCCGTCGCCTGAGCCGTGGGTGGCGGTGACGCAGGTGCCCGCCAGGGTGATGTGCGGCAGTGAGGGCAGGGTGGGCAGGGCGAAGCCGTGGGCGTGCAGGAGGTCTGCCAGCCGTGCCAGCCTGATGCCCGCGGAAACCCTCGCGCTGGAGCCGGTCAGCTCGAAGTGCTCCGGCATCCGCTCCAGGGTGATCAGGGTGCCGGTGGTGTCGGCGATCGGGCTGAAGGAGTGGCCGGTGCCCACGACGTGGACCGCGCGCGAGCGCGCCACCACCTCCTGGACCTGCTCGACCGTCTCGGGAACGCTGACCTCCTCAGCGGAGAACGTCAGGTTCTTGGCCCAGTTCGTGCGCGTCATCGTGCCTCCCGAGCGGACTTTAGCCCGGTTGGGGGACGCATCGGAACGCCCGTCCCGCAGGGGAGCGGGACGGGCGCGTCACAGCCGGTGGGCCTGGGTCACTTCCTGCGGGCCTGGGTCACTTCCTGCGGGCCTGGGTCACTCCTTGACGGAGAAGGCCGCGTCGAAGGCCGCCGCGGGCGGGTCGAAC
Source organism: Actinosynnema mirum DSM 43827 (assembly GCF_000023245.1). Taxonomy (GTDB): domain Bacteria; phylum Actinomycetota; class Actinomycetes; order Mycobacteriales; family Pseudonocardiaceae; genus Actinosynnema; species Actinosynnema mirum. The sequence continues at coordinate 2,559,459 of NC_013093.1, read as the reverse complement.
AGGTGCTTGCGGATGTAGGTCACGGCTTCCTCCGCGCCGCGCAGGCGGTCCATGCCCGCGTCCTCCCACTCCACCGAGATCGGGCCGCTGTAGCCGATCGCGTTGAGCGCGCGGAAGCACTCCTCCCACGGCACGTCGCCGTGGCCGGTGGACACGAAGTCCCAGCCGCGCCTGGGGTCGGCCCAGGCCAGGTGCGAGCCGAGGCGGCCGTTGCGGCCGTCGAAGCGCTTCTTCGTGTCCTTGCAGTCCACGTGGTAGATCCGGTCGGCGAAGTCCAGGATGAAGCCGACCGGGTCCAGGTCCTGCCACACGAAGTGCGACGGGTCCCAGTTGATGCCGAACGCGGGGCGGTTGCCCAGGGCGTCCAGGGCGCGCTTGGTGGTCCAGTAGTCGTAGGCGATCTCGGACGGGTGAACCTCGTGCGCGAACCGCACGCCCACCTCGTCGAAGACGTCCAGGATCGGGTTCCAGCGGTCGGCGAAGTCCTGGTAGCCGTCGTCGATGACCGCCTGCGACACCGGCGGGAACATCGCCACGTACTTCCAGATCTTCGACCCGGTGAACCCGACGACCGTGTCCACGCCCAGCTTCGCGGCGGCGCGGGCGGCGTCGGCCATGTGCGCGGCGGCGCGCCGGCGCACGCCCTCGGGGTCGCCGTCGCCCCACACCGAGGCCGGGATGATCGCCTTGTGGCGCTCGTCGATCGGGTCGTCGCAGATGGCCTGCCCGACCAGGTGGTTGGAGATGGCCCAGACCTTCAGCCCGTGCTTCTCCAGCACCGCCAGCTTGGCCGGGACGTAGTCGTCGTCGGCGAGCGCCTTGTCGACCTCGAAGTGGTCGCCGGAGCAGGCGATCTCCAGGCCGTCGTACCCCCAGCTCGACGCCAGGCGGCAGACCTCCTCGAAGGGCAGGTCGGCCCACTGGCCGGTGAACAGCGTGACGGGTCGGCTCATCGTGGTGTTCCGTTCCGTTCTGTCGGCGTTGTCAGACGGCTTGCTGGAGGCGGTCAGATCGAGGTCCAGGCGGACCCGGAGCCGGCGCTGGTCTGCACGGCGTCGAGGACCCGCTGCACGCGCAGCCCGTCCGCGAAGCTGGGGTGCGGGTCGACGCCGGTCCCGATGGCGGAGAGCAGGTCGGCGACCTCGTGCGTGAAGGTGTGCTCGTACCCGAGCAGGTGCCCCGGCGGCCACCACCCCTCCAGGTAGGGGTGACCGGGCTCGGTGACCAGGACCCGCCGGAACCCGGAGTCGGGCCCCGCGTCGGTGAAGACGGACAGCTCGTTCATCGACTCGAAGTCGAACGCGAGACTCCCCTTGGACCCGTTGACCTCGATCCGCATGGCGTTCTTGCGCCCGAGCGCGTACCGAGTGGCCTCGAACGTCCCCACGGCCCCGTTGTCGAACCGCGCGAGGAACAACGCCGCGTCGTCAACCGTGACCCGATCCCGCCCCCCACGCTCGTCCGGCCGCTCCCCCACGAACGTCTCGGTGAGCGCGGAAACCCCGGTGACCAGCCCCCCGGTCACGAACTGCGCAGCGTCCACGATGTGCGCCCCAAGGTCCCCCAGCGCCCCAGACCCCGCAGTCTCCTTCCGCAACCGCCAGGTCATGGGCGACTCGGCGTCGGACAGCCAGTCCTGGAGGTACACGGCCCGAACGTGCCGAACCTCCCCGATCTCCCCGTCAGCGACCAGCTTGCGCGCCAACGCAAGCGCCGGAACCCGCCGGTAGTTGAAGGCCACCATCGCCTTGACACCGCGCGCGGCGGCCCGCTCAGCAGCGGCAACCATCCGCTCGGCTTCCTCGACGCTGTTGGCCAACGGCTTCTCGCACAACACGTGCTTGCCGGCCTCAAGCGCAGCGATGGCGATGTCCGCATGACTGTCCCCAGGCGTGCAGACATCAACAATCCCGATGTCCTCCCGCGCGACAAGCGCCCGCCAGTCAGTCTCAACCTCACGCCACCCGTACTTGTCAGCAGAAGCACGAGTGCGAGCAGCATCCCGACCGCACAGCACGGCCAGGTCAGGCACAAGCGGCACGTCAAAGAAGTGCCCCACAGTCCGCCACGCCTGAGAGTGCACCGCCCCCATGAACGCGTGCCCAACCAACCCAACGCCGATCCGCTCACCCGATCGCGTCATCGCCACCTCTCACCCAGCCCAAACCAGCCCAAACCAGCCCGATACAGCCCAACCCAGCACAACCCGGAAGGGGCCAACTCACACGACCGCCACCCCAACCCCAACCCCAGATTGGGCCAGATGCCGCAGGAAGCTCCCCCAACTTTTGCTGATTCTCGACAAAAGTCCCCCAAAGCGCAACGCCCAGCCAGCAACGAGAGCCGACCGACGAGCGCTGACCGCTTCGCGGGCTGCGGGGCGAGCGCAGCGAGCCCACGCAGCCCCATTCCCGCGTCCCTCTTCTCCGTTTGGCCTGGCGAAGCCCGAGCACGCTTGTCAAGATGCCGCCGCACTGCCACGGCAGACCGCCCGAGTCATACGGCGTCTTGACGAGCGTGCTTGCCTGAAAGGAGGCCAAACGGAGAAGAGGGACCCCGCCCACCGCAGTGGTAAACGGGACCACAGGACCAACGGTCACCGGCCGACAGAGCCCGTGTCCCTCTTTTTTGGAGGTCTGCCCCGCCGGCGAGGCGTGCCCTTCAGCTCTTGATCTTGACTTGTAGCTCTTGGCGTGTGGCGTGTGGCGCGCACTCCCCCGCCCGGCTACCCCTCACACCGCAAAAACCCGCTCAGTCGCGGTCCAAGCCGCCCCAACCACCCCGGCCTCATCCCCCAACTCCGACAGCACGATCGGCAGGTTCCCCGTCGCCAACGGCAACGACCGCCGATGCACCACCCCCCTCACCTCCGCCAACAACGAATGCCCAAGCCCCGAAACCCCACCCCCGATGACCACCATCCCCGGGTTCAAGAAGCTCACCAACGACGCCACGACCTGCCCCAACCTCCTCCCCCCGTCCCGCACCAACCCGGCAGCCGCGTAATCCCCAGCCGACGCCGCAACCCCCACATCCCGAGCCGTCAACCCCCCACGCTCGGCCAACCCGGCCGCCAGCAACGGCGACCTCCCGCTCCGCGCCAACCCCACCGCGTCCCGAGCCAGCGCGGCCCCGCTGAACCAGGCCTCCAAGCACCCGGTCCCCCCACAGGCGCACACCGGCCCGTCCTCCTCCAACCGGATGTGCCCGATGTCCCCCGCAGCCCCCGCAACCCCCCGGTACACCCGCCCCCCGAGCACGATCCCGCACCCCACCCCCGTCCCCACCTTCACGAACAGCAAGTCCTCCAACGACCGCGCCACCCCAGCGTGCCGCTCCCCGAGCGCCATCGCGTTCACGTCGTTGTCCACCGCGACCGGACACCCCCACCGCGCCGCCAGCTCATCCCGAACCGGATACCGGTCCCACCCCGGCATGATCGGCGGCGCCACCGGCACCCCGTCCCGGAAGCTCACCGGTCCCGGCAGCCCGACCCCCGCCGCGACCACCCTCCCCGGCGCCAGCTCCCGAACCCTGGCCGCCAGCCGCACCACCCGCTCCAGCACCACCACGGGCCCGTCACGCACGTCACTCTCCTCAGTGACCCGCGCCAACACCTCGCACCGCCCGTCCGCAACCGCCACCGTCACCGACGTGGCCCCCACCGCCACCGCCAGCACCCGCAACTCGGCGGCCAGCCGCACCAGCACCGACCGCCGCCCACCCCGACTCGCCGCAGGCCCGCCCTCCTCGACCAGCCCCACCTCCCCCAACCTCCCCAGCTCAGCCGACAGCGCCGCCCTGGGCACTCCCAACCGCTCCCCCAGCGCGACCCTCGACAGCGGCCCCTCGTCGCGCAGCAGCGCGAGCAGCCGGGACCGGTTGACCGGTGTAGGAGCCATGACCTGCGATTCCCCCGTTCAGAGCCCCCCACCTCCACTGGTGGACCGGGCGTGGTGTTTGACTCGTGCCAACGGGGGTACCCCGTCGCCTTGTCGGGCGATTTTCCCGGAGGACTTGCGAGTGCGGATCGTGGAGCTTCGCGGTGAGCGGATCGACGTCGTCCTGCACGGCGACGACCCGCCGCTGGCGCGGATGCGGAAGTGGACCTCGGCGACGCTCGCCGGGCTGGGAGTGGCGGACGCCGTCGACACCCAGCTCGTCGGCAACGCCCTCCTCAGCAACGCGTTCAGACACGCGGTGGCCCCCCGCCACTTCCGCCTCCGCCTGGTCCGTGACGTGATCAGGGTCGAGGTGGAGGACGCCAGCCCGCAACTGCTGCCCGTGCTGAGCCGCTTCGAACCGCTCCAGCCGAGCGGACGCGGCCTGCTGCTGGTGAACCGGCTGGCGACCCTGTGGGGCGTGGTGCAGGGCCCGACCAGCAAGACCGTCTGGGCCGAGGTCGCCGTGAACCGACCGGGCGCCTGACCCACCGGGACCCGCCTCACCCGCTAGGGTCCACGCCCGTGACCGACCCGCGCTCGGAGGCCACCCGCGCCTCGTACGACACCGTCGCCGAGTCCTACCAGCGACTGGTCAGCACCGCCCTGCCCCGGATGCCCTTCGACCGCGCCGTCCTCGCCGCGTTCGCCGAGCTGGTCGACGGCCCGGTCCTTGAGGTGGGCTGCGGGACGGGCCTGATCACCGCGCACCTGGCCGGTCTGGGCGTCGACGTCTCCGGGGTCGACCTGTCCCCCGGCATGGTCGAGGTGGCCCGCCACGAGCACCCCGACCTGCGGTTCGAGGTCGGCACGATGCGCGAGCTGGCCGTGCCGGACGACGCCCTGGGCGGGGTCGTGGCCTGGTACTCGACCGTGCACGCGCCGACCTCCGAGCTGCCCGCCGTGTTCACCGAACTCGCGCGGGTCCTGAAGCCCGGCGGGCACCTGATGACCGCCTTCAAGGAGGGCGACCGGGTCACCCCGCTGACCCACGCGTACGGGCACGACGTGGACCTCGAGGTGCACTGGCACCCCGTCGACTCGGTCGCCGACGCGATCGCCGCAGCGGGCCTCACCGAGGTCGCACGGCTGGTCAGGGCCCCGCACGGCGCCGAGAAGGGCCCGCAGGCCTGCCTGATCGCCAGGAAGCCCTAGCCCACCCTCCCCCGCACTCCTCCCGCACTCCTCCCGAAGCCCTCCCGCACTCCCCCACTCCACCCTCCCCCACCCCCTCCTGCGTGTTCCCGCTGGATGGGGCCGTTCGCTGGTCCTCCCCGCGGTTCCGGGGCGTACTCTGATCCGCGCGTGCGCTGGGGGAAGCCGGTCGAATGCCGGCGCTGACCCGCAACGGTAGGGCGTCCCGAGGACGTCGAGCCCGAACACCCGGCGGACGTGGACAAGCCACGCCACCCGTCGAGGACTGCGGGTCGGGCCCTTCGGGTTACCCGCGCCTCGCCACTGAAAGAGGCGCCACATGCGTCATGGCCGTGCCGCGGCGGGCATCGCCGCGCTGATCGTCACCGGGCTCCTGGCCCCCGCGCTGCCCGCGCAGGCCGAGCCGACCACCTCCCCCGGCGGGGCGGCGGGCGGCTGGTTGTCCAGGCAGCTCGTCGGCGGCGACCACCTGGAGACCACCTTCGACGGGGTCGCCTACCCCGACCACGGTCTGACGGCGGACGCGGTGCTCGCGTTCGCGGCGGCCGGGGTCGGGCGGGACAGCGGGGCCAGGGCCACCGCGTGGCTGGCGAAGCCGGAGAACCTGCCGCAGTACCTCGGCGACGGGACCACCGAGTCGTACGCGGGCGCGCACGCCAAGGTCGCGCTGCTCGCCCAGGTCCAGGGCGTCGACCCGGCCGCGTTCGGCGGGGTCGACCTGATCACCCGGCTGCTCGCGCGGCAGGCCCCGTCCGGCCGGTTCAGCGACCAGTCGCAGTTCGGCGACTTCAGCAACGGCATCACCCAGTCCCTGGCCGTGATCGCGCTGGAGCGCCACGGCTCCGCGCCGCAGGCGGCGGTGGACTACCTGGTGGGCCAGGCGTGCGCGGGCGGCGGGTTCCCGCAGAAGCTGGAGCAGGCCACCTGCGAGCCGGACGTGGACACCACCGGGTACGCGGTGCAGGCGCTGCTCGCGGCGGGCAAGTCCACCGAGGCCGGGAAGGCCCTGGACTGGCTGACTTCCGCGCAGGACGCGAACGGCGGTTTCGCGGACCTCAGCCCGGCCCCGAAGCCGAACGCGAACAGCACCGGCCTGGCCGCGCAGGCGCTGCGCGTGGGCGGTCGCGCGGCGGCGGCCGACAAGGCGGTGGCGTTCCTGACCGGCCTCCAGGTGGCCTGCTCCGGCGTCGAGGCGAACCGGGGCGCGATCGCGTACGACTCCACCGGTTTCGACGCGTCCACCGCGACGCGCGCGACGGCGCAGGCCGTGCTGGGCGTCGCGGGCGTCGGCCTGACCACGCTCAAGACCTCCGACAACGCGGACGCGCCGACCCTGAAGTGCGACGCGCAGCCCCCGACGACCACCACCGGCCCGACCACCACCACGACCACCTCGACCACCGCGCCGACCACCACCTCCAACGCCTCCACGCCCGCCGCGACCGCGCCGACCACCACCACGTCCCCGGCGGCCGTGGTGGTGACCGGGAGGCAGACGGTGGCGCTGGCGAACACGGGCGCGAACATCGCGCCGGTGCTGGCGATCGGCGCGCTGATGCTGGTGTCGGGCGCGCTGGCGCTGGTGGTGTCGCGCAGGCGCACCCGGTGACCGGGGCGGCGGCACGGCGCTCGCCCCGTCGGCTCGACGCCGGCCTGGCCGCGGCGCTGGCCCTGCTGTGGACCGCGCTGGTCCCGACGCCCGCGTCGGCCGCCGCGTGCGACGGCGTGACCGTGGTGGTCGACTTCGGCGCGCTGGGCGGTGTCCGCACCGGCTGCGCGCCGGGCGACCCGACCAGCGGGATCGCCGCGCTGAACTCCGCCGGTTTCCCGCACGCCTACGTGCCCCGCCAACCGGGCCTGGTCTGCCAGATCTCCGCGCTGCCCACCCCGTGCAACGGCGCTCCCGCGTCGGCCTACTGGTCGTACTGGCACGCCCCGGCGGGCGGCTCCTGGACCTACAGCTCCTCGGGCGCGGGCTCCTACAACCCGGCTCCGGGCAGCGTGGAGGGCTGGTCGTTCGGCGCGGGCAGCCCACCCGCGCTCGCCCCACCCGCACCCCCGGCCCCGCAGCCGCAGCCGCAACCCCAGCCCCAGCCCCAGCCCCAGCCCCAGCAACCGGCCCCACCACAGCCGCAGCTCCCCCAACCCGCGCCCCCCACCGCGCAACCGGGCTCCCAGGGCGGCACCAACGCCGCACCCCCCGCACCCGGCACCCCGGCGCCCGGCGCCCCCGCCTCGGAGTCCTCCGCACCGGCCGGCTCCGAGAGCGCCATCCCCTCCGAGAGCGCAGCCCCCTCGGAGAGCCCCACTCCCCCACCCACCTCCCCGACGGACGCCCCACCCACCCCGGTCCCCGCCGCGCAGGCCACCGACACCCCCACCGGTGGCACCGCGGGCTGGCCGGCCGGGGTGCTCCTGATCGCCGCGCTGGCCGGTCTGGGCGCGTGGACCGCCCGCCGCCGAGCAACCACGTGACCAGCCACGTGACCAACCGCGTGACCAGCCACGTGACCAGCCGTGTGACCAACCGCGTGACCAGCCACGTGACCAGCCGCGTGACCAGCCGCCGCACCTCCGGAGCCCCCGGAGCCGCCGGGTGACCGCTCCACCCCGCCGCCTGCACCCCGGCGCGTGGTGGCTGTGGGCGCTGGCCCTGGCCGCCGCCGCGACCCGCGCCACCAACCCCCTCCTCCTCACCACCCTCCTGGCCACCGCCGGGGTCGTGGTCGCCGGGTGCGCGCGGCGCGACACCGGCCCGTCCGCGTACGGCGCGTTCCTCAAGTTCGGCCTGGTCGTCCTGGCCATCCGGGTCCTGTTCCACGTGCTGCTCGGCGGCGTCCAGGGCCCGACCGTGCTGCTCGCGCTCCCCGAGGTCCCCCTCCCCGCCTGGGCGCAGGGCGTCCGCCTCGGCGGCCCGGTCACCGCCGAGGGCCTGGTGCTGGCGCTGTGCCAGGGCCTCCAGCTCGCGGTGCTGCTGGCCTGCGTGGGCGCGGCGAACGCGCTCGCCGACCCGAAGCGCCTGCTCCGCTCGCTCCCCGCAGCCCTGTACGAGGTGAGCGTGGCCGTCGTGGTGGCGCTGACCGTGGCCCCGCAGCTGGTGGCGAGCGCGCGCTCGGTGCGCCGGGCGCGGTTGCTGCGCGGTGACGCCCCGCGCGGCAGGCGGGTGGTGCGCTCGCTGCTCGTCCCGGTGCTGGAGGAGGCGTTCGAGCGGTCGCTGGTGCTGGCGGCGGCGATGGACTCGCGCGGGTACGGCAGGCAGGCCGGGCTCTCGCGCCGGGAGCGGCTGGTGACCGGCGCGCTCGTGCTGGGCGGGCTGGTCGGCCTGTGCGTGGGCGCGTACGGGCTGCTCGGCGCGGACACCCCGGTCCCGCTCGGCGCGGGCGCGCTCGCGGTCGGCGTCGCGCTGGCCTCGGGCGGGCTGGCGCTGGGGTCGCGCCGGGTCCGCCGCACCCGCTACCGGCCGGACCGCTGGCGCGCCCGCGAGCTGCTCGTGACCGGATCGGGGCTGGTCGCGGCGGTGTGCGCGTTCGCCGGTCCTGCCAAGGCCCTGGCCGTGCAGGTGACCCCGCTGTCCGCCCCGGTGCTGCCGCTGCTGCCCGTCGCGGGCGCGCTGGTCGCCCTGCTGCCGCTGGTGGTGGCGCCCGCGCCGCCGGAACGGAGGTCGTCGTGATCCGCTTCGAGCAGGTGTCGATCACCTACCCGGACGCGCCCGCGCCCGTCCTGTCCGACGTGGACCTGGTGGTGCCGGAGGGCGAGCTGTGCCTGGTCGTGGGCCGGACCGGGTCGGGCAAGTCGACGCTGCTGCGCGCCGCGAACGGCCTGGTCCCGCACTTCAGCGGCGGCGAGCTGACCGGCCGGGTGCTGGTGGCGGGCCGGGACACCCGCGACCACCCGCCGCGCGAGCTGGCGGACGTGGTCGGCCTGGTGGCGCAGGACCCGTGGTCGGGGTTCGTGACCGACTCGGTGGAGGAGGAGCTGGCCTACTCGATGGAGTCGCTGGCCCTGCCGAACCCGGTGATGCGCAAGCGCGTCGAGGAGACCCTGGACCTGCTGGGCCTGGCCGACCTGCGCGACCGCCCGCTGTCGGCGCTGTCCGGCGGGCAGCAGCAGCGGGTGGCGATCGGGGCGGCGCTGACCGCGCACCCGAGCGCGCTGGTGCTGGACGAGCCGACGTCGGCGCTGGACCCCGGCGCGGCCGAGGACGTGCTGGCGGCGCTGCTGCGGCTGGTGCACGACCTGGGCATGACGGTGCTGGTCGCCGAGCACCGGCTGGAGCGGGTGGCGCAGTACGCGGACCGGGTGGTGCTGGTGCGGGACGGCCGGGTGAGCGCGGGCCCGCCCGCCGAGGTGCTGGCCGGGTCGGCGGTCGCGCCGCCGGTGGTGCGGCTGGGCGCGCTGGCCGGGTGGTCGCCGGTCCCGGTGTCGGTGCGCGACGCCCGGCGGGCCGCGGGTGGGCTGCGCGAGCGGCTGGCCGGGGTGGCGCCGCCCGAGGACGCGCCGGTGGGCGGTCCGCCCGTCCTGCGCGCCGAGGGCGTCCGGGTCGGGTATCCGGGGGTGGACGCGGTGCGCGGGGTGGACCTGGCGGTCCGCGCGGGTGAGCGGGTGGCGCTGATGGGTCGCAACGGGTCGGGCAAGTCGAGCCTGCTGTGGGCGGTGCAGGGCAGCGGGAGCCGGGCGGCGGGGAAGGTGCTGGTGCTCGGCGCGGACGGCGAGGCCGACCCTGCGGACCTGAAGCCCGGAGCGCGCCGGGAGCTGGTCGGGCTGGTGCCGCAGCAGCCCGCCGACCTGCTGTACCTGCACGACGTGGCCGCCGAGTGCGCCCAGGCGGACCACGAGTCGGGCCGCGGGCCGGGGACGTGCCGCGCGCTGCTGGACGGCCTGGCGCCTGGCGTGCCCGCCGGGGCGCACCCGCGCGACCTGTCGGAGGGGCAGCGCCTGGCGCTGGTGCTGGCGATCGCGCTGACCGCCGAGCCGCGCGCGGTGCTGCTGGACGAGCCGACCAGGGGCCTGGACGTGACGGCGAAGCGGCGGCTGGTCGAGGTGCTGCGCGGGCTGTCGGGGCGCGGGGCGGCAGTGTTGCTGGCGACGCACGACGTGGAGTTCGCGGCCGAGTGCGCGACCAGGGTGGTGGTGCTGGCGGGCGGCGAGGTGGTGGCGGACGGCCCGACGCCGGAGGTGGTGACCTCGTCCCCGGTGTTCGCGCCGCAGGTGTCGAAGGTCCTCGCGCCCGGCCGGTGGCTCACGGTGGAGCAGGTCGAGGGGGCGCTGCGGTGAGCGCTGCGGTGAGCAGGACGCCGGTCCGGATCGGCCCGAGGGCAGCCGCGTCGCTGCTGGTGGCGGGCGCGATCAGCCTGATCGCGTTCGGCTGGCCGCTGCTCGTGGAACCGGGCGCCGGGATCGCGCGCTCGACGGACGCGCCATGGCTGTTCGCCCTGCTGCTGCCGCTGGTGATCGCGGTGGTGCTGGCCGAGCTGAGCGAGGGCGGCCTGGACTCGAAGGCGGTCGCCGTGCTGGGCGTGCTGTCCGCGCTGGGCGCGGCGGTGCGACCGCTGGGGGCGGGCACGGCGGGCGTGGAGACGGTGTTCTTCCTGCTGGTGCTGGGCGGGCGGGTGTTCGGCCCCGGTTTCGGCTTCGTGCTGGGCAGCACGACCCTGTTCGCGTCGGCGCTGCTGACCGGCGGGGTGGGGCCGTGGCTGCCGTACCAGATGATCGGCGCGGCCTGGGTGGGCCTCGGCGCGGGGCTGCTGCCGCGCTGCCGGGGGTGGCGGGAGCTGCTGGTGCTGTCCGCGTACGGGGCGGTGGCCGGGCTCGGGTACGGGCTGCTGCTGAACCTGTCGTTCTGGCCGTTCGCGCTGGGCGCGCACAGCGACCTGTCGTTCCAGCCGGGCGAGCCGGTGTGGTCGAACCTGACCAGGCTGGCGCTGTTCAGCCTGGCCACGTCGCTGGGCTGGGACGTGGGGCGGGCGATCACCACGGCCCTGCTCGTGGCGACCACCGGCCCGGTGCTGCTGCGCACGATGCGCAGGGCGGCCCGCAGAGCCGCGTTCACCCGCTGACCGGTCGCAGGCGGCGGGCGGCTCGCACCGGCAGGCGCGCCCGCCGGTCGGGCCCGTCTTGATCACCCACCCGGTTGGCGGAGCGTCGGGACGCGCCCACTACCGTTGCCGCATGGCACTGGCGTGGCGTCCTCTGGACGAGCAAGCGATCGGACGCGTCCTGGCACTGGCGGACACCCCGTGGGGCGACCTGGACGACGCGTGGTCGAACACCGGCTGGGAGCTGCCCGGCGGGGTCGCGCTCTCGCACCAGGTGTTCGAGGAGCTGGAGTACCGGTTCGACCTGCCCGAGGGCCCGGTCCGGTTCGGCGCCGACGAGACGGCCCTGACCAGCGCCTCCCTGGACTTCGCCTGGTTCGCCCCCGACCCCGAGGACGTCCCGGAGGGCGACTGGCCGGAGGGCTGGCAGCTCACCGAGGACGCCTCCCGCGCCGACTTCACCGCCCGCTACGCCGAGGGCGTGGCCGCGCTGACCGCCGTGCTGGGCGAGCCCGAGCGCACCGGCGGGCACGACGAGGAGCTGGGCTGGCAGCACGCGCTGTGGCGGCGCGGCGAGAACACCGTCGTGGTCGTGGCGCAGGGCGAGCAGTTCGACCAGTACGGCGAGAGCGAGGCCGCCCTGCTGTGGGTGGTCCGCCACCAGGGCGAGGTGCCCGGCGGCGAGGAGTTCTACGAGTGGCTGTGCGGCGCGGGCGAGTGACCCCGGCCTGACGCGGGCGGGCCGCCGGGACTCCGGCGGCCCACCTCCGGCCCAGCCCTTCCCAGGCCGGGCCCTTCCCCTGCGGGGCGCTCCCCTCATCCGGGCTCTTACCCGGCGGGCTCCGGCCGGGCGCTCCCCTCCGCCAGGCGCTCCCCTCCGCTAGGCGTTGCCCCGTTGCTGCCGCTCCTGCTCCCGCTCCTCCACGAGCGCCGCGAGCTTGCCCAGCGACATCGTCCAGCCGTGCTCGTTGTCCTCAGGCCGCACGCTCGGCGGCACGTTCTCGTGCACGCCGGTGACCTGCGTGCCGCCCTCGACGTCCACCAGCGTGAACGTCAGCACCATCTCCCCCGCCGTGTCCGGGTCGTCGGTGTCGAACTCGACCACCTGGACCACCTCGGTGTCCTGGACCAGCCGCGTGAAGCGACCGCCGTAGCTGTCCACCCGGTCGCTGGTCTTGCCCGCCGTCGTGCTCGGGTCGTCGTAGGTGAGGCTGATCCGGAACTCGCCGCCCTCCCTGGCGTCGAAGGCCCGCACCTCGCTGCTCATGCCGTTGGGGACCATCCAGCGGCCCACCGCCTCGCCGTCGAGCAGCGCCCGGTACACGGCTGCTCGTGGGGCTCGGACGGTGCGCTGCACGCGGGTCGTCGTCATGCGCGCGACGCTAGCAGCGGAGTCCGACAGCGAGCGGCGCCCGCGAACTCCGGACAAGCCGTTTTCCACGTGGTCAGGAATTGACCGGGGTCGCCAATCGAACCGGCCGCCGTTTTCCACCCGGCCACCCCCGGCCGGGAAACCGGGATTCGGCCGGATCATCCCAGGTCGCCCCCCGGTCAAATATCCGCCGAACGTCAGCAGCGCCCGTGTTGTCCCATTTCAAGGCGCGCCGCCCAGCCGTGATCAGCATTGAGCACCGATTGATCCGAAGGAGTGTTTCCGCAGCTCTGCGGTGTAGCCCGCGACTGCGGAGCGTCACTCCACGCCGCGTCACCTCGCGTTCCGGAAGCGTTCACGGCGGACCCCGGAACACCGGCCAGGCCACGTTCAGCAGGGGTTAAAGGGAACCCTAAGGGCGTGTCGCGCGTGAAGCCGCTGCCACGATCGAGTTAATTTGTAGGATCTACTGGCGCGGTGAGGTGACAGGCGGTTGGATGATCCGGGTTCCTGTCCACCACTCGGTCGAAGGCGCTATTAGCCCTGTCGCGCAAGCTGTGATGAACGACCGGTGGACGGGCCCTGATCGGCGCAGCCGCCGGAGCACCTCGTGGGCACGCGCGCGCCGGACGTTCCGGCGCGCGCGGACGTGAAGACCGAACGCACCGAACGCAGAGCCACCGGAGAGGGTGACATGACCGTTCCGCTTTCCCGGGAGGCGGAAGCGCTCCGCGAGCGCGCGGAGCTGGCTGGGACGTGGGCGGGGCTTCTGGCCGGGCACTCGGGCGGCAGGGTTCCGGGGCAGGTGCTGGAGCGGGCGCTGCTCGGCGAGGTCGAGCGGCTGTGCGCGGGCGCGCTGGGCATCGGCGACGGGGACGAGGACGACGTCGAGGACGACCCGGACGGCGCGGGGCCGGGCGTGGCGCGGGGCAGCGCGGACCTGGCCGTCGCGGCGGGCCGGACCACGGGCGGCGTGCTCGCGGAGCTGACCGAGAACCCCGAGGCGCTGCGGGTGACGCTGGAGCTGCTGAGCACCGGGTTACCGGGGCTGGCGACCCTGTCGGCGGTCGGCAGCCGCGTCCCCTCGGTGCTGGCGGCGCTCGCCGCCGGGTTCGCCGAGCAGGCGGTGGCGCACGGCGCGGCGAGGTCCGCGCGCACCCCGAGGCCCCGCAGGGAGAGCGTCCCCCTGGCGACCCCGCGCGGCACGGCGGTCCGGGTCCCGGTCGACGGGCCGCCCACCGCACCGCCCGCGCCCGCCGCGCCGGAGGACCCGGACGAGGACGACACAGACCAGGAGCCGCACCACTGCTCGCCCGCCGACGACGACGTCGACGACCTGAGCGACGCCGAGGCCGGGGGCGAGCCGCCGACCGGCGCGAGGACCGCTCCCGACGCGCCCGACCACCACCCGGTCGACAGCGCCTCGTCCGCCGGGCCGGACCGCACCGGCGCCGCCCCGCCCGACGACGACCTCCCCCGCGGCCCGGCGGCCGGACCCCCGGTGGCCGAGTCGGTGCTGCTCGCGGCGAAGGCCAGGATCGTGGAGGAGGCCGCCCGGATCGGGGTGGCCTCGGTGACGTTCGAGGGCAGCGTCCTGGAGGCCAACGACGCGCTCGCGGACATCCTCAACCGCGCCCACGGCACGCTGACCGGCGTCGACCTGCTCGAACTCGTGCACCCGGCGGACCGGGGCGTGGTCGTGGCCGACCTGGCGGGCCTGGCCTGCGGCGGCACGTCGGCGCTGTCCGGGCAGCGCAGGCTGGTCCGCCCGGACGGCGAGGTCGCGTGGGCCGCGCTGACCACCGCGCCGCTGCGGCCACCCGGTCGGGAGCCCTACGCGGTGGTGGTCGTGGAGGACCGGACCGACGTGAGCCTGCTCCAGGGGCAGCTCAACCACCAGTCGCTGCACGACGTGCTGACCTGGCTGCCGAACCGGCAGTACTTCACCAGCAGGTTGGAGCGGGCGCTGCGCACGGCCGACCCGGCGACCGGCGTCACCGTCTACCACCTGGACCTGGACGGGTTCTCCCGGATCAACGGCGGGCTCGGCCGGGCGGTCGGTGACCACGTGCTCAAGACCGCCGCGTCCCGGCTGTTCGAGGCGGTGCCCGGCGAGAACGCGATGATCGCGCGGTTCGGGGCGGACGAGTTCGCGGTGCTCGTGGAGAACGTCGCGGGCACGCCGGACGTGGTGACCACGGTGCGGCGGATCAACGAGCGGCTCGGGGAACCGCTGGAGGTGGCGGGGCAGGAGATCGCGCTGTCCGCCACGATCGGGGTGGTGCACCGGCCCGCGCCGGGGACCCCGCCCGCCGAGCTGCTGGAGGCGGCCGACCTCGCGCTGCGGCGGGCGCGCGGGCTGGGCAGCAGGCAGTGGGCGCTGGCCGATCCGGAGCTCGACGGCGTGGACCGGCGGGACTTCACCCTCGCGGCGACCATGCCCGGCGCGTGGCGGCGCGGGGAGCTGGAGGTCCGGTACCGGCCGGTGGTGCGGTTGGCGGACGCGGAGGTGGTGGCGGCCGAGGCGGTGCTGCGGTGGCGGCACCCGGTGCTCGGGGTGCTGCCGCACGGCCGGTGCGCGCGGTTGGCCGAGGAGACCGGGTTCGCGGTGCCGCTGGGGGCGCTGGTGCTGCGGGCGGCGTGCGAGCGGGCCGCCGAGTGGGCGCGGGACGGGGCGGAGCTGCCGGTGCGGGTGGCGCTCAGCGGTGAGCAGGCCGCGGACCAGGACCTGGTGGGGTCGGCGCTGCGGGCGCTGGAGGAGACCGGGCTGCCTCGGCGGCTGCTGCGGGTCGCGGTGCCCGCGCGGGTGCTGTTCGAGCGGGACGAGGCCGCGGACAACCTGCGGGTGCTCGCCGACGCGGGCGTGGGCGCGGAGGTCGACGACTTCCCGGTGGCACCGGGCGAGCTGGCCGCGCTGGAAGCGTTCCCGGTGCGGGCGGTCCGGGTGCGCGCCGGGCTGGAGGTGACGCACCCGAGCGCGGTGAAGGCGCTGACCGAGCTGCTCGGGGTGCTCAGGGAGGCGGGGGTGGAGGTGTCCGTCGACGGGCTGACCACGGCCGAGCGGAGCCGGTGGTGGCGCGAGGTGGGCGCGGAGACCGGGGCCGGGCCGCTGTTCCCGAAGCGGGTGCGGTGACGGGGGTGCGGTGACGGCCCCGTTGGGCCGCTGGCGTGATGTCGGTGGCTGGCGCGGCGACCTAGAGGTTGCCGGGCAACTGGACGCGGCAACTGGACGCGGCGACCGGACGCGCACTGGGGTGACGACTCCAGGATGACGACTCCGGGGGTGTCCAGCCCGGAACCGCCCCGGCCTGCGGTGGGGCGCGGCGGGGGCATGGCGGTGGCGAGCGACCGGTGAGCGGCCCGTTCACCACCGGGCCCGGCTACGGGCAGCTCGGCAAGGACATCAGCGAGCCTCCCCCCGAACAGCGGCGGACCGCCCGCTCCCGTGCGGGAGCGGGCGGTCCGGTGGCTTCCCGCTCGGGGCCTAGATGCGGCAGGTGTCCAAAGAGCTGACCAGGATGGCGCGGGCGCCGACGTTCCACAGCTGGTCCATGATCTTGGGCGCGTCGTGCCTCGGCACGAGCGAGCGGACCGCCACCCAGCCCTCGCGGGCCAGTGGCGAGACCGTGGGGGCCTCGATGCCGGGGACCAGCTTGAACGCCTCCTCCTGCGCGCTGGTCGGGCAGTCGAAGTCCAGGATCACGTAGCTGCGGGCGATCAGCACGCCCTTGAGCCTGCGCACCAGCACCTCGACGGCCTCGGCGGTCTCCGCGTCGACGCGCGTGGCGTCGCGCTGGATCAGCACGGCCTCCGAGCGCAGGATCGGGTCGCCGAACGTGGCCAGGCCCGAGGTCTTGAGGGTGATGCCGGTCTCGACCACGTCCGCGATGGCGTCGGCCACGCCCAGCTCGACGGCGGTCTCGACCGCGCCGTCCAGGCGGACCAGGTCGGCCTTGATGCCCTGGTCCTCCAGGTGCCTGCGGACCAGCTTCGGGTAGCTGGTGGCGATCCGGCGGCCGGCCAGCTCCGAGACGTCGGAAATGGCGCCGGGCACCCCGGCGAAGTAGAACGAGGCGCGCCCGAACCCGAGCGGCAGGATTTCGTCGGCGGCGATCGTGGAATCGAGCAGGAGATCACGGCCGGTGATGCCGACGTCGAGCGAACCCTCGCCGACGTAGACCGCGATGTCGCGCGGGCGCAGGAAAAAGAACTGCACGCCATTGGCCTTGTCCGCGACGATCAGCTCGCGCCCCGACCTGCTCACGCGGTACCCCGCCTCGCTGAGCATTCGTGCGGCGGGTTCGCTGAGCGAACCCTTGTTGGGCAGGGCAAACCGGAGAGAAGCCATGCTCGGGAGTCTGCCACACCGGGTGACGGTCACCTGTTCCGGGTACACCGGGACGAGTGCCTCGGGGAATGAGACCCACTGGGGGTTCATGGGGCGTTCACCCGGTCGAGAGGGAAAGCCGAGCATTGCATTCAAATAGAAAGCGGGTGCGGCGCGGGGCGCGCGGGGAGTGGCGCGCGCGGGGCGAGCGGGTGATTCATCCGGGTTTTCCGGTCGCGCTTTGCGCTCGCGCGGACGCGGGGCGGACGTCGCCCGCCGCCCGCTCCACCGGAGAGCCTAAGCGGCGGGCGGGCGCGAGTCAGCCGGTTTTCCTGGCGACCGGCGGGCGGGACCGGGGGCGGTGGTGGGCGCCCCCGGCCTGCCGTCCCGCGGCGGCCCGGCCGGGGTCAGCGGTCCCCGGCGAGCAGGCGCTCGAACGGGACGACGTCCGCGTACGGGTCCGCCTGCGCGGCCGGGGCGCGGCCCGCCAGCAGGTCCGCCAGCTCCGCCCCCGCGCGGTCGATCCGCCCGACCAGCCCGGAACCCACGCCCCAGTCCGCCGAGGCCGCGTACACGCCGGTCGGCAGCACGACCGCCTTCAGGTAGGCGAACAGCGGGCGCAGCGCGTGGTCCAGGACCAGCGAGTGGCGCTCGCTGCCGCCGGTCGCGCCGATCAGCACCGGCTTGCCCGCCAGCGAGGTCGGCTCCAGCACGTCCACGAACGACTTGAACAGGCCGCTGTACGAGGCGTTGAACGTGGGCGTCACGGCGATCAGCGCGTCCGCGCCGACCACGTCCTCGATCACCGCGCGCAACTTCGGACCGGCGAAGCCGGTGACCAGGTTGTCCGCGACGTCGCGGGCCACGTCGCGCAGGTGCGCGGTGGTGGTCACGACCGGGCCGGCGAGCGCGGCGGACGTGGCGGCGGCGAGGCGGTCGGCCAGCAGGTGCGTGGACGACGGCTCGCCCAGGCCCGCCGACACCACGGCGATGCGGGTCATCGGACGCTCTCCTTCCCGGTCTCGACGGTGGGAACAGCAGCGGACGCGGCAGCGGACCGCGCAGCGCTGTCGGCGGCGGTCTTCGCGGCCAGCAGGCTCTGGTGCGTGGGCGCCTCCGGCACGTCCGCGGGCCGCTTGGCCGCGAACTCCCGGCGCAGCTCGGGCACGATCTCGCCCAGCTGGTCGAGCTGCTCCAGCACGGTCTTGAGCGGCAGCCCGGCGTGGTCGACCAGGAACAGCTGCCGCTGGTAGTCGCCGAAGTGCTCGCGGAAGGTCAGCGTCTTGTCGATGACCTGCTGCGGGCTGCCCACGGTGAGCGGGGTCTGCTCGGTGAACGTCTCCAGCGACGGGCCGTGGCCGTACACGGGGGCGTTGTCGAAGTACGGGCGGAACTCGTTCACCGCGTCCTGCGACTTCGGCCGGATGAACACCTGGCCGCCGAGGCCGACGGGGGCCTGGTGGGCCTTGCCGTGGCCGTAGTGCTCGAAGCGCGCGCGGTAGAGGTTGATCAACCGCATGAAGTGCTCCTTCGGCCAGAAGATGTGGTTCGCGAAGAACCCGTCCCCGTAGTACGCGGCCTGCTCGGCGATCTCCGGGCTGCGGATCGAGCCGTGCCACACGAACGGCGGGACGCCGTCGAGCGGGCGCGGGGTGGAGGTGAACGACTGGAGCGGGGTGCGGTGCTTGCCCTCCCAGTCGACGACGTCCTCGCGCCACAGCCTGCGCAGCAGGTGGTAGTTCTCGATGGCCAGCTCGATGCCGTCGCGGATGTCCTTGCCGAACCACGGGTACACGGGCCCGGTGTTGCCGCGCCCCATGATCAGGTCCACCCGGCCGTCGGCCAGGTGCTGGAGCATCGCGTAGTCCTCGGCGATCTTCACCGGGTCGTTGGTGGTGATCAGCGTGGTCGCGGTGGACAGGATCAGCTTCTCGGTCCGGGCCGCGACGTAGCCGAGCATGGTGGTGGGCGAGGACGGCACGAACGGCGGGTTGTGGTGCTCCCCGGTGGCGAAGACGTCGAGCCCGACCTCCTCGGCCTTGAGCGCGATGGCGACCATCGCCTTGATCCGCTCGCCCTCGGTGGGAACCCGCCCCGTGGTGGGGTCGGGAGTCACGTCGCCGACGGTGAAGACCCCGAACTGCATGACCGCTCCTCGATCCAGGTAGTTGCGAGTTCAACTACTTGTCCCAACGGTACAGGTGCGCGAGGTATTCCGGACCCCCAGGGTGGGGTGACGCGCGCCGCGAGAGGGTGCGCCCCACCGGGGTCAGCCGGCGTCGAGCCTGGTCGCGATGGCCACAGGCAGCGGGTACGGGCGCTCGGGCGGCAGCAGCCGCCTGGCCTGCTCGGCGCGCCCGGCCTGGAGCAGGGCGGCGATCCTCCTGGTGCGCCCGGTCAGGTCGGCGACACCGGTGGTCCACTCGTCCACCAGCTCGCGGACCACGTCCCGCCCGACGCCGACCTGGATGCTGTAGTGGTTCAGCGCCGCCCCGCGCAGCGACCGCTCCGGGTCCCACTGGACGTGCACCCGCGCGCCCTCAAGCCCCGGCGAGCCGGTCAGCACCGCCTGGGCGAGCGCGCGCTCCCACCCCGCGCGGGTGATCCGCACCGCCAGCACCCGCTCCTGTCCCGGCTTGCGCGCCCAGTTGCTGCGGTGCATCAGCCACAGGTACGAGGGTTTGACCCAGGTCATCCGCCCGAACGAGAACGGCGGCACGAAGCGGCCCGCCGCCAGCGCCGGATCGGCGATCGCGGACGAGTAGGCCTGGTACACGGTGATGTGCGAGTCGTCGTAGTCGGCGCGGATCTGGCGCTGCGGAGCCACGCGGGCCACCCTCGCACGCGGGCGACCACGCGGGCGAGCGCGTTTCCGCGCCCGACCGTCCACAGCGGACGGGTGATCAGGAACGCCGCTCCAGCAGGGCGAGCAGCGCCCGCCCGTCCCGCACGACGGCCGTCGCGTCGCCGGAGGCCGGTTCCAGCAGCGCCATCCGCGCGCCGCCGTCCCGCGCGAGCAGCTCCAGCGCCGCCGAGGCGCCCGGATCGCCCGCCCCGCAGGAGAGCACCACCAGCGACGGCAGCAGCGCCGACACCTCCGCCAGCACCGCCCCCGACCCGCCCAGCGCGCGCCAGTGCGCCGCGAGCCCCGGCACCGCCGCCAGGAGCCGCAGCGCGGACTCCAGGGTGCCGAACAGGCTCGTCGCGCTGTGCTCGGCCACCACGACCAGGTCCCGCTCGGCCGCGAGCCGGACGCAGCGGCGCAGCTCCGCCACCACGAACGACCACGCCCCGACCGTCGCCTCCCACGGGGCCACGCCCCCGGCCCGCACCAGCACGCCAGGCGCGCCGAGGGACTGCGCGCTGTCCAGCACGGCCGCGAACTCCTCAGGGTCGTCGCACCCGGCCCGGTACCCGGACCCGTAGACCCCCACGACGAGCCCGGCCGCCTCGCTCAGCGCCGCCGCGCGCTCGGCCGCCACCAGGTCGCCCGCCGGGACGTGCACGTCGCCGCCCCAGGCGACGGCGCCCGCCCTCGCGCCCAGCGCCAGCTCCACGACCTCCGCGAGCGGTCTGTCCGGGAAGCCGACCGAAGCCAGTCCAGCGGTGATCATGCACGCCCCTCGTCCTCAACCCGGTTGACCACCGCCATCCTCACTGAACATGACTGTCGTTATCAAGCCGAACGGAGCAACAAGGCCCCCGACCCCGGCGTCGCACCGGGATCGGGGGCCTCGAATGCCCTGCGGGGAGCGCCCGGCTAGGCGCGTTCCACCAGGTGCCCGATCACGTCCGGACCGGGGTGCGGCGCGCCCGAGCCGTCCCGGCGCGGGTCGATCTCCGGCAGCTCCACCGCCGCCCCCGACTCGGTCACCGCGGCGGGCCGGGCGCCGACCCACGCCAGCACCAGCCCGTCCTCGCCCTTGAGGAACCGGTGCGCCCGGACACCGCCGGTCGCCCGCCCCTTCGCCGGGTACAGGTCGAACGGCGTCACCTTCACGCTCTGCCCGGTCGAGGTCACCACCACCGGCTCGCCGTGCTCGGCGTCGTCCGTGCGCACCGCGCCGAAGAACACCACCGACGCCTCCCCCGGCAGCGTGATGCCCGCCATGCCGCCGCCGCGCAGGCCCTGCGGGCGCACGAGCGACGCCGCGTACCGCAGCAGCGACGCCTCCGAGGACACGAACACCAGCGCCTCCTGGCCGTCGGCCAGCCACTGCGCGCCCACGACCTCGTCACCGGCCTTGAGCCCGATCACCTCGAACTCGTCCGACCGCACCGGCCACTCGGGCGCGCACACCTTCACCACGCCCTGCTTGGTCCCGAGCGCGAGCCCCGGCGAGTCGGTCTCGCCCAGCGGGGCGATGCCGACCACCCGCTCCCCCGCCTCCAGGCCCACCAGCTCGCGCACCGGCACCCCGCCGCTGAGCGAGAGCGTGCCCTCGCCCTGCGGCAGCACCGGCAGCGGCAGCACGTCGGTCTTGAACGCGCGGCCCCTGCTGGTCACCAGCAGCACCTGCCCGCGCGCGGTGGTGTGCACGGTCGCCGCCACCGCGTCGTGCTTGGCCCGGCCGCTGCGCTTGCGCCCCTCCACGGCCTCCTCGGACTCGGCGGCGGTGCGCGCCACCAGGCCCGTCGCCGACAGCACGACCTGGCACGGGTCGTCCGCGACCTCCAGCGGACCGGAGGTGCGCGAGGCGGCCAGCACCTCCTTCAGGTCGCCGTCGAGCAGCGTGGTGCGGCGCTCGGCGGAGAGGTCCTTGGCGACCTTGCCCAGCTCGTTCGACACGACCCGGCGCAGCACCTTGTCGTCGTCGAGGATCGTGGACAGCTCGGCGATCTCCCCCCGCAGCCGCTCCTGCTCGCCCTCCAGCTCGACCGAGTCGAACCGGGTGAGGCGGCGCAGCGGCGTGTCCAGGATGTACGCGGCCTGGGTCTCGGACAGCGCGAACGTGGAGACCAGGCCCTCCTTCGCGGCCTGCGCGTTCTCGCTGCGGCGGATCAGCTTGATCACCTTGTCGATGTCGATCAGGGCCTTGAGCAGGCCGTCGACCAGGTGCAGCCGGTCCTCGCGCTTGCGGCGGCGGAACCTGGTGCGCCGGGTGACCACCTCGTACCGGTGGGCCAGGAACACCTCCAGCAGCGCCTTGAGCCCGAGCGTCTGGGGCTGCCCGTCGACCAGCACCAGGTTGTTGATGCCGAACGACTGCTCCAGCGGGGTGAGCCGGTACAGGTCCGCCAGCAGCGCCTGCGGGTTGACGCCGACCTTGCACTCGATGACCAGGCGGATGCCGTTCTCCCGGTCGGTGAGGTCCTTGACGTCGGCGATGCCGGTGAGCCGCTTGGACTTGTTCACCTCGTCGGTGATCTTCTCGATGATCTTCTCCGGGCCGACGCCGTACGGCAGCTCGGTGACCGTGATCGCCTGCCTGCCCCGACTGCCCTCCAGCGGCCCGGTGGTGACCGTGGCGCGCATCCGCACCACGCCGCGCCCGGTCTCGTACGCCTTGCGCACCTCGTCCAGGCCCAGCAGCATCCCGCCCGTGGGCAGGTCGGGGCCGGGGATGAACTCCATGAGCTTTTCCAGGTCGGCGTCCGGGTGCTTGACCAGGTGCCTCGCCGCCGCCACGACCTCGCCGAGGTTGTGCGGGATCATGTTCGTCGCCATGCCGACCGCGATGCCCGAGGTGCCGTTGACCAGCAGGTTCGGGAACGCGGCAGGCAGCACGGCGGGCTCGGTGAGGGAGCCGTCGTAGTTCGGGCGGAACTCGACGGTGTCCTCGTCCAGCTCGCCGACCAGCAGCATCGCCGCGCCGGACATGCGGGCCTCGGTGTAGCGCGAGGCAGCCGGTCCGTCGTCCGGGGAGCCGAAGTTGCCGTGGCCGTCGATGAGCGGGGTGTTGAGCGAGAAGTCCTGCGCCAGCCGCACCATCGCGTCGTAGATCGCGGTGTCGCCGTGCGGGTGGTACTTGCCCATGCAGTTGTGCACGACGAGGCCGTCCACGACGAACGCGTGCTCGTCGGCGTCGACCTGGATGTCGTAGGTGGTGTCCGGGGCGACCGGCTCCACCGACACGACCTCCGGGGCCGGGGCCTGCGACGCCCCGGTCAGCTCGCGCAGGTCCTGCTCGGCGTCCGAGCGGGCCCACGGCAGCAGGACGGCGCCGAGCGTGGCGGCGGCCCCGCCGGACAGCCGGATCTCGCCGTCCGCCCTGGTCGCGGGCAGTCCGCAGTCGGCCAGCAGCGCGCCGACCTGCTCGGCGAGCAGCGCGGTGCGCACGCCGAGGACGACCTCGCCGTCGCGCACCGAGCCCGCGCCGTCGAAGACGCCCGCGAGGAACGCCGCCCACCGGCCGCGCTGGAGGAGCACGGCGGCGGGCGCTGCCCCGGAGGCGACAGCGGCGCGCACGCCGACGTGGCCGTCCAGGTCGAGCACGTGCACGTCGCGGCCCCCAGGGCCTTCGGCGGGCAGCTTGTCCCTGGTCACGGCCACGTTCGCGGCGATGGCCCAGCCGTGGACGGCGTCCGCCGGGCCCTCGTCGGTCAGCCGCAGCCGCTGACCGTCGACGCCCGCCGAGGCGAGCAGGCCCAGCACGTGGGCGTACTGGTCGCCCTCCCCGAGCAGCGCGGACGCGCGGCCGGGGCCGAAGGCGACCGCGTGGCGGCCGACCAGGTCGCGCGCGGCGACCCACTCGACGCCCGCTGCGCCCGCGTCCCCGGCCGCGTGGACCCGGAACCGCTGCCCCGGCGTGACCAGGATGGTCCGGCCGTCCGAGAACGTGACCCTGACCAGCTCGGACACCGGGTTCTCGTACACCTGCGCCACCCGGACGGGCGCACCCGCCGGGTCGAGCACGTGGTCGCCGACCACGATCTCCTCGATCGGCCGCACCCCCGAGGGGGTGGACACGAGCGCGCCCCGCACGAAGCAGTCACCGACCACGCGGGAGGACTTCACGTACGGCGAGGTCGGCCGGTGGTTCTGCTCGTTCATCGAGAACAGGATCCGGCGGTGCACCGGCTTGAGGCCGTCTCGCGCGTCCGGCAGGGCGCGGGAGTGGATGACCGAGTACGCGTACTCCAGGTACGAGTCCTCGATCTCGGTGGTGAGGGAGTTGTCGATCACCTTGGCGCCCGCGCTGTCGAAAGCGGACGGGTCGACCCTGGTGACGGGTCCCTTGCGGCGTGCCATGGCTGAGCGTTCTCCTGGCGTCAGACGTCGATGGCGGACTGGTCGACCCGCGCCGCGGACGCGACGAGCCAGGCCCGCCGGGGTTCCACCTTCTCGCCCATGAGCAGTTCGAGCGCGGCCTCGGCCGCCTCGACGTCGGCGAGGGTGATGCGGCGGACCGAGCGGGTGGCGGGGTTCATCGTGGTGTCCCACAGCTCCTCGGCGTCCATCTCGCCGAGGCCCTTGAACCGGGGGACGGGCTTGACCACGGTCTTGCCCGCCCGCTCCAACCGGGCGACCTTCTGCTCCATCTCGCGCTGGGTGAAGGTGAAGTGGGTCTCCGCGTTGCGCCCCTTGGTGACGACCTTGTGCAGCGGGGGCATCGCGGCGTACAGCCTGCCGTCCTCGATGACGGGTCGCATGTACTTGGCGAACAGGGTGATGAGCAGGGTGCGGATGTGCGAGCCGTCGACGTCGGCGTCGGCCATCAGGATGACGCGGCCGTAGCGCATGGTCGACAGGTCGAACGTGCGGCCGGTGCCCGCGCCCAGGACTTGCACGATCGAGGCGATCTCGGCGTTGCGCAGCGTGTCGGCCAGGCTCGCCTTCTGCACGTTGAGGATCTTGCCGCGCAGCGGGAGCAGGGCCTGGTACTCGGAGACGCGGGCCATGCGCGCCGAGCCGAGCGCGCTGTCGCCCTCCACGAGGAACAGCTCGCTGCGCGCGACGCCGGTCGTGCGGCAGTCGACGAGCTTGGGCGGCATCGCCGCGCCTTCCAGCGCGGTCTTGCGGCGGGCCGCGTCCTTCTGCTGCTTCTGGGTGAGCCGGACGCGGGCGGCGTCGACGACCTTCTGGAGGACGACCTTGGCCTCCGCCTTGGTGCGGCGGTCCTCGGTCCACGCCTTGACGTGCTTGTCCACCAGGGCGAGCACGACCCTGGTGACGCCCGCGGTGGACAGCTCGTCCTTGGTCTGCGAGGTGAACTGCGGCTCGGGCACGCGCACGTGCACGACCGCGGTCATGCCCTCCAGCACGTCGTCGAGGGTGGGCGGGTCCTCCTTCGGCTTGAGCAGGCCCCTGGTGCGGCCGATGGCCTCCTGCACGGACTTGAGCACGGCGCGCTCGAAGCCGCGCCGGTGCGTGCCGCCGTGCACGTTGCGGATGGTGTTGGTGAAGCACTCCACCGTGCGCTCGTAGCCGGTCCCCCAGCGCAGCGCGATCTCGACCTCGGCGTGCCGCTCGACCTTGGAGCGCATGACGCCGTTCTCGTCGGCGGCGTTCTCGTGGTAGACGCCCTCACCGGTGATGACGATCGTGCCGGTGACGGCCTTCTCCGAGGAGGGCGCGAGGAAGTCGACCATGTCCGCGAGGCCGCCGGGGTAGTGGAAGACCTCCTCGGCGATCTTGCCGTCGACGGCGGAGCGCAGCACGTAGGTGACGCCGGGCACGAGGAACGCGGTGTTGCGCAGCTTCGCGCGCACGGCCTCGTGGTCGAGCGCGGCGCCGTTCTCGAAGTAGCGCGAGTCGTGCCAGTAGCGGGTGGAGGTGCCGGTCTTGCGGGTGCGGCCGGTGACCCTGAGTCCGGACTGGCGGGTGAAGGCGGCCTTCGGGCCCGGCCCGTCGAAGACGCCGGGGACGCCGTGGGCGAAGGACATCTCGTGGGTCTTGCCCTCGCGCCGGACGACGACGTCGTAGCGGTGCGAGAGGGCGTTGACGGCGGAGGCGCCGACGCCGTGCAGGCCGCCCGAGGTCTTGTAGCCGGAGCCGCCGAACTTGCCGCCGGCGTGCAGGCGGGTCAGGACGAGCTCCACTCCGGACAGACCGGACTTGGCGTGCACGCCGGTCGGGATTCCCCGGCCGTCGTCATCCACCTGGACGCTTCCGTCCGGGTGAAGGGTCACGGTGATGCGGGTCGCGTGCCCTGCGACTCCCTCGTCGGTCGAGTTGTCGATCACCTCGGAGAAGAGGTGGTTGACCCCTCGGCTGTCGGTGGAGCCGATGTACATGCCGGGGCGCTTGCGAACCGCTTCAAGACCTTCGAGGTGGGTGAGGTCGTCGGCCCCGTAAAGGATCTCTGCGGTCACCGGTCTCCCCTGGTCTGGGTGCGCTTCGGGCGGTTCACGGTAGTGGAGGGTAGCCGCGCCGTCGGACATTTCGTCGGGCGGTGGTCAAACACGCGTTCGAGCGTCAGTGCCGCGTAACGCTGCGTAGAACGTCCACAGTGGACAACTGACGGTGCGCGAACGGAGACGGCAAGGACACGATCGGGTGACGATGTGGATAGAGTGCGGGCGTGCTCGCGGACCTGTCTGGAGGTGATCGGGCGCTGTGATGTTCCGCCGTTCCTCGCAGAAGGACGAGCCGGTCGTCCCACCGCCCCCACCGGCCCCCCTGCCCCCCATGCCACCACCACCGCCGCCATCGGTGATCGGAGAACCGGTGACGCCGGACAACTCGTACGCCGACACGGTGTACACCGAACCGTCGGGCTCCGTGTACCCCGACCCCAACGCCACGACCGGGACCATCGGCGCGGCGCTGGGAAGTTCCACGCTGGGAAGTCCGACACCGGGAAGTTCCCCGCTCGGCAGTCCCGCGCTCGGCGGCTCGACACCGGGCAGCTCCCCGATCGGGAGCGCCGCCCAGGGCGAGAGCCGCTCGGGCTCGCTGAGCCCCGCCTCGTCCGCGTACGCCCCGGAGCCCGCCTACCCGCAGCAGGAGGAGCCCGAGCCGTTCACCACCTCGTTCGCGGGCGCCGCGCTCGTCATCGGCCAGCCCTCCGGGGTGACCGCGTCGGCCACGCACCTGGCCAGGTCGCTGCCCGTGGAGCGCGGGCGCACCGTGGTCGTGGTGGACGTGCCGCCCGCCGAGGAGGCCGCGTTCTGGCCCGCCGTCGCCGTGGCCCTGCAGGGTCGCGGGCCGGTGCGGCTCGTGGTCTCGCACGCCGGGTCGATGCGCCCGACCGCGCCCGCCCAGTGGCTCGCCGATCAGCTCCAGGCCGAGGTCGTGGCCCCGGACGGGGCGCTGGCGATCGTGCCCGGCGTGGTGTTCGTGACCGGGACGGGCGGCGGCTACGGCGCCTGGCTGCGGTTCCTGCCCGGCGCGTCGCCGACGCCGGTGGGCCGCCGGTTCCCGGTGCCCCAGTGGGAGGCAGTCGACCCGAACTCGCCGTGGCCGACCGGCGAGGTCGGCATCAGCGAGCCGATCCCGTCCGGGTTGTGGCTGCGCGCCCAGCGGGTGGCGTTCGACCCGAACTCGCCGGAGGCGCGGGCGGTGCTGTCGCTGCCGTGCCGGGACAACGTGCTCACCGTCGTGGTCGGCGGCCCCGGCCAGCCGCCCATCCCGGTCGAGGAGGTGTGCAGGCTGATCGGCGGGTTGCCGACGGCGGCGCGCACCCGCGTGCGGCTGGTGTGGTTCGGCGGGGAGCACGCCGCCCAGTCGGTGGCCGACCAGCTGGGTGAGCCGGTCGCGCTGTACACCGGGCTGCCGGTGGGGATGCTGCGCATGGGCGCGTCGGTGGTGGCGGTCAACCCGCAGGGGCAGCCGACGTGGCGGCCCTACGTCACCGAGGTCGCCTACCGGCCGGGCTCCGGTCCGCTGGTCGCCGCGTACCGGCCGCCGGTGCACGGGCTGGTGGAGCGCGCGCCCGGCGTGTTCGACCTGGGCGGCGGCGTGGTGCTGGAGGTCGTGCCGTCCGGGCTGTGGGTGCACGACGCCGAGGACGGCACCACCACGGAGGTGCGGGCGCTGCCGGTGGACCCGGAGTGGGCGCGGCTGACCGTGGGCACGCCCGGCCGCACGACGGCGGGCGCGGTCGCGGTGGCGGGCGCGTCGCTGGTGGAGCGGCTGGAGCCGGAGGTGCGCAGGCTGCTGAAGGTGGTGTTCTGCGACCCGACGCCGATGCCGCGCCCGCCGGTCGCCGAGGAGCCGCCGGAGCCGTCCGTGCCGGAGGTGCCGGTGCCGCTGAGCGTGGACGGGCCGCTGCCCGCGCCGGTGAGCCCGACGTGGGAGGAGCAGTCCGGCGAGGAGACCGTGCCGCCGGAGCACCGCAGCACCGAGATGGAGCGGGACGCGCTGCGGCGGATGATGGGCGAGCGGTACGGCGAGCACGCGGCCGTGGCGTGCAGGCACCTCGCGGAGCGGCCGTCGGACCCGGAGGCGTTCGAGGCCGTGGTCACGGACCTGGCGGCGGTGTCGGCGTTCCTGACGCAGGACCACGAGCTGCTGACGGAGGCGTTCCGCACCGGCAGGCTCGGCCGGTTGTGGCCGCACGCGGCGGGCGTGGTGTCGGGTTTGCGGCGGCTGCCGGTGCACCAGGGCGTGACGGTGGGCTGGGGCGAGGCCAGGCGGCTGCGCACCGGGGACCTGCTGACGGACGCGGCGGTGCTGAGCACGGTCGCCGGGCCGTCGATGCCGGTGGACGGGCGCGTGGAGTTCGTGGTGTGGTCCACGACCGGGCGCCGGGTGACGGTGGTGGACTCGTTCGGGAGCGTGCTGCAGGAGCGGGTGCTGTTCGCGCCGGGCACGGTGTTCAAGGTGCTGGCGGTGGTGGAGCCGGAGGAGACGACGCCGATGCAGGTGATGCTGCAGGAGGTCGTCGGCCGCAGCCAGGACCTGCCGCCGGGGGTGCTCGGGACGCTGGAGCGGGCCGCGATGGCGCTGCGCGCGCAGGCTCGGGACCGGGCGGGGGCCCGGTAGGGCCGTCGGCGGGCTGACCGTTCGCGGAGGGGGCGCTCGCCGGGTGGCGGGCGCCCTCTTTCTGCTGGTGGGGGGCGGTGGTGGCGCGGCGGCACGGGCACGGCGGCACGGGCGCGGCGGCGGTGGCGCGGCGGCGGTGGCGCGACGGCGGCAGCGCGGCGGCACGGGCACGGCGGCGGGTGCGCGCGGGTCGGGTCGGTCGCACCGGGCCCGGTCACGCCTCTCCCGTCCGCCGTCAGGGCGTTCTGCGCGCCGCCAGCGCCGCGGCCCGCGCTTCCTCGTGGCGGCCGAGCCGCAGCAGCGCCAGGGCCCGGTTGCGCAGCATGTTCGGCTCGCCCGGACCGTCGCCGATCGCCGCGTCCAGGGCGTCGAGCGCCTCCTCCGGCCGGTCCAGGAGCAGCAGGCACGCGCCGCGCGCGCCCGCCAGGTGCGTGCCGGTGGCGTCGTCCCCCTCGAGGTCGCCGGGGCCCGCCAGGAGTCGGGACGCCTCGTCGCACAGCCGCAGCGCGCGTTCCGGATCGCCCAGCTCCAGCACCGCCACGGCGCGGTTGACGTGCGCGGCCAGGAAGCGGGGGCAGCGGCGGACCGCCTCGTCGTAGGCCGCCACCGCCTCGGGCAGGCGACCGCGCAGGGTGAGCGCTGTCGCCCGGTCGTACCACGCGGGCGGGTGGTCGGGCTCCAGGGCGAGCACGTGGTCGCAGTCCACCAGGGCGGCGTCCAGGTCGCCCCGGTCGACCAGGAGCGCGGCCCGCCGCGACCGGGCCTCCACGTAGTCCGGTCGGGCCCGGATCGCGTGGTCGAACCTGGTCAGGGCCTCGACCGACCGGCCGTCGGCGGCCAGCGCGGCGCCCTGCGCGCACAGCCGGACCGCGTCCGGCGGGCGGCCGACCCGCAGCCGCCCCCATCGGGCGACCCCGATCAGGGGGCCGCCGCACGGCAGGCAGCGGGTCCGCCGGTCCGCGCAGGACGCGCACAGCACCCGCCCGCAGTCCCGGCACGCCCTCGCCCCGCGCCCGGCCGACCGCGCTGACCACGCCGCCGAGCCCGGAACCACCCCGCTGCAACCCCACCCCGCGCACCCGTGCTCCACCAGGTCAGCCCCCAGGCCCGGCACGGACACCGGGCTTCCACCCCGCGTGACAGCGATCAGCACTACCAGTGTCACCCGATCGTGGCACGCTGGCACCGCTCCCGCGCGCGTTCGGCCGGACTCGCCCGGACCGGCTCACACGTTGCGCCGGTACTGCCCCCCGACCTCGAAGAACGCCTCCGTGACCTGCCCGAGCGTGCACACCCGCGCCGCGTCCACCAGCACCTCGAACACGTTCTCCCCCGACGCCGCCGCGGCCTTGAGCCGCCGCAGCGCCTCCCCCGCCGCGTCCGCGTTGCGGGCCGCGAAGTCGCGGGTGCGCTCGACCTGCGAGCGCTTCTCGTCCTCCGTCGCCCGCGCCAGCTCGATCACCACCGGCTCGCCGCCGCCGTGCTCGGGCAGGAACGTGTTCACCCCGACCAGCGGCAGCGTCCCGTCGTGCTTGCGCTGCTCGTACAGCATCGACTCGTCCTGGATGCGCCCGCGCTGGTACCCGGTCTCCATCGCCCCGAGCACCCCGCCGCGCTCGGAGATCCGGTCGAACTCGGCGAGCACCGCCTCCTCCACCAGGTCGGTCAGCTCGTCGATCACGAACGAGCCCTGCAGCGGGTTCTCGTTGAGCGACAGCCCCCACTCCCGGTTGATGATCAGCTGGATGGCCATGGCGCGCCGCACCGACGACTCGGTCGGGGTGGTCACCGCCTCGTCGTAGGCGTTGGTGTGCAACGAGTTGCAGTTGTCGTACAGCGCGCACAGCGCCTGCAGCGTGGTGCGGATGTCGTTGAAGTCCATCTCCTGCGCGTGCAGCGACCGCCCGGAGGTCTGCACGTGGTACTTGAACTTCTGCGACCGCTCCCCCGCGCCGTACCTGTCCCGCATCGTCACGGCCCAGATCCGCCGCGCCACCCGCCCGATGACGCTGTACTCGGCGTCCATCCCGTTCGAGAAGAAGAACGACAGGTTCGGCGCGAAGTCGTCGATCGCCATGCCGCGCGCCAGGTACGACTCGACGTAGGTGAACCCGTTCGCCAGGGTGAACGCGAGCTGGCTGATGGGGTTCGCCCCGGCCTCGGCGATGTGGTAGCCGGAGATCGACACCGAGTAGAAGTTCCGCACCCCGCGCCGGATGAACCACTCCTGCACGTCGGCCATCATCCGCAGGCTGAACTCGGTGGAGAAGATGCAGGTGTTCTGCCCCTGGTCCTCCTTGAGGATGTCCGCCTGCACGGTGCCGCGCACGTTCGCCAGCGCCCACGCGGTCAGCTCCTCCCGCTCCCCCTCGTCGGGCTCGCGGTCGTGCTCGGCGCGGAACGCGTCCACCCGCTGGTCGATCACCGTGTTCAGGAAGAACGCCAGGATGGTCGGCGCGGGCCCGTTGATGGTCATGGACACCGACGTGGTGGGCGCGGTCAGGTCGAACCCGGCGTACAGGGCCCGCATGTCCTCCAGGGTCGCGATGGACACCCCGGACGTGCCAACCTTGCCGTACACGTCCGGCGGGGTGTCGGGGTCGCGCCCGTAGAGGGTGACCGAGTCGAACGCGGTGGACAGCCGGGTCGCGGCCGAGCCCTGCGAGAGGTACTTGAACCGCCGGTTGGTGCGGAACGCGTCGCCCTCGCCGGCGAACATGCGCGCCGGGTCCTCGCCCTCGCGCTTGAACGGGAACACCCCGGCGGTGAACGGGAAGCGGCCGGGCAGGTTCTCGGCGCGCAGGAACCGCAGCAGCGCGCCGGGCTCGTCGTGCCGGGGCAGCGCGACGCGGCGCACCCGGTTGCCGGACAGCGTGGTGCGGGTCAGGGCGGTGCGCAGCTCGCGGTCGCGGACCTTCACCACCAGCTCGTCGCCGGAGTAGTCCGCCACCACGGACGGCCAGGTCTCCAGCAGCTCGGCGGCGGTCCCGTCGACGCGGCGGCGCGCGCCCGCGAGCAGCTCGTCCAGGGCGCCGACGGCCTGACCCGCGGAGCCGGCCTGCCCCGCGGGGCCGGCGTGACCCGCGGCGACCAGCTCGGCGCGGGCGGCCTCCAGGTGCGCGAGCCTGCGCACGGCGTCGACCTGGGTCTCGGTGGCCCGGTGGTAGCCCCGCACGGTCTCGGCGATCTCGGCCAGGTAGCGGGACCGGGAGGCGGGCACGACGGTGGCCGCCGCCGTGGACACCCGGCCGCCCACCAGGGGCAGCGCGCCCTCGTCCAGCTGGAGCCCGTGCTCGGCGAGCCCGTCGCGCAGGTGCTGGTAGAGGGCGGTGACGCCGTCGTCGTTGAACGTGGCGGCGCTGGTGCCGTAGACCGGCATGTCCTCCCAGGACGACCCGAACGCCTCCCGGTTGCGCACGAGCTGGCGGGCCACGTCCCGGCGCGCGTCGTCGGCGCCGCGCCGCTCGAACTTGTTGATCGCCACGGCGTCGGCGTAGTCCAGCATGTCGATCTTCTCCAGCTGGGAGGCCGCGCCGAACTCCGGGGTCATCACGTACAGGGACCGGTCGACGAACGGCACGATCGCCGCGTCGCCCTGCCCGATGCCGGGCGTCTCCACCACGACCAGGTCGAACCCGGCGGCCTTGCAGGCGAGGATCGCGTCGGACAGCCCGTCCGGCACCTCGGAGCCCGCGCGCCGGGTGGCCAGGGACCGGAAGAACACCCGGTCGCCCTCCAGGCAGTTCATCCGGATGCGGTCGCCCAGCAGCGCGCCGCCACCGCGACGGCGGGTGGGGTCGACGGCGAGGACGGCGATGCGGAGCTTGTCCTGCTGGTCCAGGCGGAAGCGGCGGACCAGCTCGTCGGTGAGGGAGGACTTGCCGGAGCCGCCGGTGCCGGTGATGCCCAGCACGGGCACCCGGCGGGCGGACGCGGCGGCCTCCAGCTCGGCGCGCAGCCCGCCGGGCAGGCGGCCCGCCTCGGCCAGGGTGATGGTCGCGGCGAGCGCGTCGGGGCTGCCGGTGCGCAGGGCGGACCGGTCGACGCGGGCGGGGTCGGCGAGGTCGTGGTCGCACTCGCGCACCATCAGGTTGATCATCCGGGCCAGCCCGAGCTCCTGGCCGTCGGCGGGCGAGAAGATCCGGGTCACGCCGCGCTCGTGCAGCAGCTCGATCTCCTCGGGCACGATCACGCCGCCACCGCCGCCGAACACCTTGACGTGGCCCGCGCCGCGCTCGCGCAGCAGGTCCACGAGGTAGGTGAAGTACTCGACGTGCCCGCCCTGGTAGGCGCTGATGGCCACGCCCTGGACGTCCTCCTGGACGGCGGCGTCGACCACCTCGCGGACCGAGCGGTTGTGGCCCAGGTGGACCACCTCCGCGCCCTGCGACTGGAGGATGCGGCGCATGATGTTGATGGCGGCGTCGTGGCCGTCGAACAGGCTCGCCGCGGTCACGAAGCGGACCGGGTTGCGGGGCACGTGCGGCTGGGGAGCGGCGGTCACGGTCAGTCCTCCGACTTCGCTGTCGCTTGACCTGCGCGGTGGCCCGAGGCCGCCGGGATCGCCGGTCGGCGGGGCCTGCGCCCGACGATACTAGGAAGTCCGTCTATCGGAAGTCGGAGGATTTCTGGTCACGGCCACCAGCGGGGGGATCGGGGGAGCGACCCTGCGCGCTTTTGCCTGCGGCCAGCGTGTAACTTGCGACCAAAAGGGGTAAGGACCATCGATGACCAACACACCGATCTACGACGAGTTGGCAGCCATCCACCTCGGCGACGGCACGACCGGTGAAGCGCCCAAGCCCGCGCCTGTTCCGGGCATCACCTCCGGGCTCACGCCCGGCCTCGGCACGCCCGGCGCCGGACTCCCGGTCGAGACGGCCGAGCCGCAGTCGCGCGCCTCGACGTCCGGGGGCGGGCGCAGGCGCAAGCCGGACCCGCAGGAGTGAGCGTAGGGCCGGAACCGCGAACGCGCGTGGCGTGAGCACCGAACGGGTCCACCGCACGGCGTCCGCAGCGCCGCAGCAGGCGCCACCAGCAGCACCCGGCAGACCACCGACCGGCCACCGCCTCGGGCCCCTGCCGCTCCGCGACCGGTCCGTCACCGTGGACGGTCCGCCGGGAGGACCAAGCTCGAAGTCCACTGTGAAGCACTAGCGCTGCCCGCCCCCGTGCCGTGGGGCGGACGAAGTTCCAGGGGCCCCGCCCCCGCGCTCCTTGCACGCGGGGGTCGGCCCTCGAAAGCCGCCGGTCACCCGCGCAGCTGCGGGAAGTCCTCCTCGCGGTGCTCGCCGTCGGGGCGCCCGCCGTCCTCCTGCTCGCGCAGCTCGACCCGGCGGATCTTCCCGGAGATCGTCTTGGGCAGCGGCCCGAACTCCAGCCGCCGCACCCGCTTGTACGGGGCCAGCCGCTCCCGCGCGTGCCGCAGCACCGCCAGCGCCGTCTCCGCCGTCGGCTCCCAGCCGGGCGCGAGCACCACGTGCGCCTTCGGCACCGCCAGCCGCACCGGGTCCGGCGAGGGCACGACCGCCGCCTCCGCCACCGCGTCGTGCTCCAGCAGCACGCTCTCCAGCTCGAACGGCGAGATCCGGTAGTCCGAGGACTTGAACAGGTCGTCCGTGCGCCCCACGTACGTCAGGTGCCCGTCCTCGTCCACCGACGCGACGTCCCCGGTGTGGTAGTAGCCGCCGCGCATCACCTCGGCGGTGCGCTCCGGGTCGCCGTGGTAGCCGACCATCAGCCCGAGCGGCCTGCGGGACAGGTCGAGGCAGATCTCGCCCTCGGTCCCCGGCTCCCCGGTGATCGGGTCGACCAGCACCACCTCGTAACCGGGCGCCGGCCTGCCCATCGACCCCGGCTTGACCGGCTGGCCGGGGGTGTTGGCGATCTGCACGGTCGTCTCGGTCTGCCCGAACCCGTCCCGCACGGTCACCCCCCACGCCTTCGCGACCTGCTCGATCACCTCCGGGTTGAGCGGCTCGCCCGCGCCGACGGCCTTCCGGGGCGGCACGCGCAGCGCGGTCAGGTCGGCCTGGATGAGCATCCGCCACACGGTCGGCGGCGCGCAGAAGCTGGTCACCCCGCAGCGGTCCATCTCCGCCATCAGCCGGGCCGCGTCGAACCGGCGGTAGTTGTGCACGAACACCGTGGCCTCGGCGTTCCACGGGGCGAAGACGTTGCTCCAGGCGTGCTTGGCCCAGCCGGGCGAGGAGATGTTCAGGTGCACGTCGCCGGGGCGCAGGCCCTGCCAGTACATGGTGGACAGGTGCCCGACCGGGTAGGAGACGTGGGTGTGCTCGACCAGCTTGGGCGCGGCGGTGGTGCCGGAGGTGAAGTAGAGCAGCAGGGTGTCGTCGGCGCGGGTGGGCGCGTCCGGGGTGAACGCGGCGTCGGCGCGCTCGCTGTCGGCGAAGTCGAGCCAGCCGTCGACCGGGGCGCCGACCGCGATGCGGGTGTAGTCGCCGGGGACCTCGGCGAACTTGGGCGCGTCCCCGCTCGTGACGACCACGTGCCGCGCGCCGCCGCGCTCGATCCGGTCGCGCAGGTCCTCCGGGCCGAGCAGGGTGGTGGCGGGGATGACGACCGCGCCGAGCTTCATCGCGCCGAGCAGGGTCTCCCACAGCTGCACCTGGTTGCCGAGCATGAGCACGACCCGGTCGCCGCGCGCGACGCCGTTGCCGCGCAGCCAGTTCGCGACCTGCGCGGAGCGGCGGGACAGCTCGGCGAACGACCAGCGGCCCTCGGAGCCGTCCTCCTCCACGATCCACAGCGCGGTGCGGTCGTTGTCGCGGGCGATCTCGTCGAACCAGTCCAGCGCCCAGTTGAACTCGGCGAGGTCGGGCCAGGCGAAGCCCGCGCGGGCGGCGTCGTGGTCGTCGGCGTGCTGGAGGAGGAAGTCGCGGGCTTGGCGGAAGTCCATGCCGGAATGCTTCCTCCCACGGACCGGAATAGCCAGTGCCGATGGGGAAAAGCACAGGTGGCAGGGGTTTTTGCCGGGTTCGCGGCGGCGCCCGGAATTGTCCGTGTCCCGGATGCCGGGAGGCGCTGGGCCGTCCGTTTGGTCAGGTGGTCGGCGGGGTCACCGGGCCGATCACCGGGCGACCGCCGCGTTCCAGGCGTCCACCAGGCCCTCGGCGGAGGGCGCGCGCAGCACCAGGACGGTCCCGCGCGCGGTGACCTCCGGCACGGCCGCCGCGTCCAGCACCAGGACCACGCCCACCGAGGCCCGCGCGGCCTCCAGCACGAGCGCCGCCAGGTCCGCGCCCGGTCCGCTCACCGCGGCGACCACGTCCAGGTCCCGCTCGGGGACGGTCGTGGCGTCGCGCTCCCCCGGCGCGAGCGCCACGTCGGCCAGCCCGGTGCGCGCGAGGTCGGCGTCGTGCGCGGCCAGCTCCACGTCCAGCGCTCCCCCTGCGGACAGCAGGTGCGCCGGGTGCCCCTCGTCGACCGCCGCGACCAGCAGCGACGCGGCGACCTCCACGGCGTCCTCGAACCCGGCGGGGTCGGGGTGGGAGGCGGCGCGGTCGTCCAGCAGCACCGCCAGGCGCGGGCGCGTCGGCGCGGCGTCCTCCCGGACGACGAGCCCGCCCGCCCGCGCGGACGCGGCCCAGTGCAGCCCGCGCAGCGCGTCGCCGGGCCGGTGCGGGCGCAGCACCGGGTCGACGTCCGACTCGACCAGCTCGTCCGCGCCGACCAGGCCGCGCCGGACCCGGCCGGGCATCCCGCGCACCGGCAGCACCCTGGGCGCCACCCGCACCTGGTCGAGGTCGGTCAGCTCGGTCCGGCTCACGACCAGCCCGACCGGTCCGCGCCTGGTCAGCACCAGCGGGCCGAGGGTGAGCACACCGCGCCGGCCGGTCGGCACCGGGTACTCGGCGGTGGTCGTCCCGCCGGGGCGCAGCACCGGGAACCGGACCGGCACGTCCCGCCCGTCGAGGCACTCGGTGGCGGCGAACCGCGCGGTCAGCCGCCCGCCGGGGGCGGTCAGCTCGATCGTGCGGGTGCACGGGTCGAGCCTGCGCACGGCCGACGGCCGCACGGTGCGGCGCGGGCGGGCCGGGACCTGACGGGCGGCGAGCAGGAAGACCGCGCAGGTCAGGGCGACGGGGGCGAGGCCGAGCGCGGCGAGCGCGGGGTGCAGGGCGCCCGCCGCGAGCAGGGCCGCGCCGACCGCGAGCGCGAGCGCGCCCCGGCCGGTGAGGCGGACGCGGGTCACCGGTCGCCCAGGGCCGCGGCGGCCTCGGCGAGCACCTCGGTCGTGGTGACGCCCGCGAGCTGGGCCTGCCTGGTGAGCTGGAGGCGGTGCGCGAGGACCGGGTCGACCAGCTCCCGCACGTCGCCCGGCTCGACGGTGTGGCGGCCCCGAGTGGCGGCCAGGACCTGGGCGCAGCGCACCAGCGACCGCAGGCCCCTGGTGCTGACGCCCAGGCGCAGGCGCGGGTCGGTGCGGGTGGTGGCGGCCAGGTCGGTGAGGTGGCGCAGGACCGGCTCGGGGACGTGCACGGCGGCGAGCCTGCGGCCGTGGTCGGCGACGACCTGCGGCGAGGTGACGGTGGGCACCGCCGAGACGCGGCCCGCGCCGCTGCCGGGGCGCAGCACGTCCAGCTCGTGCGGGGCGTCGGGGTAGCCGAGGGCGGTGCGCAGGGCGAACCGGTCGAGCTGGGCCTCGGGCAGCCGGTAGGTGCCGTCCAGGTCGACGGGGTTCTGGGTGGCGACCACCAGGAACGGGGCGGGCACGGCGTGCGTGACGCCGTCGGCGGTGACGGTGCCCTCGGCCATGACCTCCAGCAGCGCGGACTGGGTCCTGGCGGAGGCGCGGTTGAGCTCGTCGGCGAGCAGGACGTTCGCGAAGACGGGGCCGGGGCGGAAGCGGACCTGGCCGGTCTGCGGGTCGTACACCGGGGCGCCGGTGAGGTCGGAGGGCAGCAGGTCGGGGGTGAGCTGGACCCGCCGGGACACCCCGCCGAGCGCGGCGGCGACGGCGCGGGCGAGCGTGGTCTTGCCGGTTCCGGGCACGTCCTCCAGGAGCACGTGGCCGCCCGCGAACAGGGACACGAGCACGAGGTCGACGACGTCGCGCTTGCCGAGCAGGGCGGTGGCGACGGCGTCGCCGAGCCGGGTGTGCAGCTCGCGGAACGCGGCGATCTCGTCGGCGCCGATCGCGGGGGTGGCAGTACTGGTCACCGGACTCCTCGTTCGACCGGGGGCCGCGCCGGGGGGCGGTCACGGCCGGGCAGGGGGGACCTGGCCGGATCGACCGGCAGCACCGCCGCGCCCCCGAGGGACGTCCGGCCCGGAGGCGCCCATCCTGTCCCGCGCCCACCCCGTTGCGCCACCCCTTCGGGGGAACGTAGTGACCTCGACGGCCCCATCCGGTCCCCGTGCGCGGTTGCACCCGCCCAGCGGAGCCGCGGCGCGCCGAACGCCGGTCCGGGCGGAAGATCCACTGTCCGGCCCGTCGCGGACCCGCAGCGGGCCGCTGAGCGCGGGCCGCCCCCGACCGCCATCCCCGGCCGCCGCAGGCGACCGCCGTCAGCAGTCGCCCTCGGCCTCGCGCTCGGCCCGGACCTGGGCGCACTCGCTGCTCAGACCACCGCTGATGGCCTGCCCGATGCGGTCGAGCGAGCCCAGCTGCTCGGGCGTGAGCACGTCGAACAGGTGCGAGCGCACGGCCCCGACGTGGCCGGGGGCGGCCTCGGCGAGCGCGGCGAACCCGGCGTCGGTCAGCTCGGCGATCGACCCGCGCCGGTCGGAGGGGCAGGCCCGCCTGGCCACCCAGCCCTGCTTCTCCAGCTTGGCCACGGCGTGGGAGAGCCTGCTCCGGGACGAGTGGCAGAGATCGGCCAGTTCGCTCATCCTCAGAGCGCGGCCCTCGGACTCGGACAGGGCCACGAGGATCTCGTAGTAGGCCATGGGCATTCCGGAGTCGCGTTGGAGCTGGCGGTCCAGGTGCTCGGTGAACCTGGTCACGGCGGTCATGAAGGAACGCCACACGCGCTGCTCGTCCGCGCTCAACCACCGCACATCGCTCATCCCACCATCATACGTCGTTGGTTGAACTCTCAATCAGGTTGCGGTAGCTTGAAGTTGAGAGTTCAACCAGCACTACCGAGGAGGACACCCCGCATGACCTCGACGCAGATCCCCGGCTACCTGACCGGCTCCTGGGCGATCGACCCCGTGCACTCGGACGTCTCGTTCACGGTCCGCCACCTGGGCATCTCCAAGGTCCGCGGCCACTTCGGCACCTTCGAGGGCTCGGTCGTCACCGCCGAGAACCCCCTGGAGTCCACGGTCACCGCGACCATCGACGCCACCACCGTCGACACCCGCAACGCCGACCGCGACGGCCACCTCCAGTCCCCGGACTTCCTGGACACCGCGAACCACCCGAAGATCACCTTCACCTCGACCGCGCTGCGCGCCGAGGGCGAGGACTACTTCATCGACGGCGAGCTGACCCTGCGCGGCGTCACCAGGCCCGTCACCCTGGAGGTCGAGGTGAACGGCTTCGGCGACGGCATGTCCGAGGGCTCCAAGGTCGCGGGCTTCACCGCCACCACCTCGATCAGCCGCAAGGACTTCGGCGTGACCGGCGGCGCGGCGGGCGCGGTCGTCAGCGACAAGATCGAGATCAAGCTGGAGATCGAGCTGGCCAAGCAGGCCTGAGCCCGCCGGGACCCCGTCCCGGCCCGGCCTCGCAGTTCGGGCTCGCAGTTCGGCCCCGCGGTCCGATCGCGCCGCCCGGCCTCGCCGCTTGGCCTCGCCGCCCAGCCCCACGTCCCGGAGCTCACGCTCCGGGACGGTCGCGCGGTCGTCCGGCCACCGGTCCACATCTAGGGGGACCACCTTCGGGTGGTCCCCCTAGATGTGTTCCTGCCCCCCATCGACCGGGTCGCCATTCCGCTCATGGACCAACTCGGGGTACTTTTCCCGGACCTAATCCACCCGTCCAGGTGAACCAGGGGGTGGGTCCACCCGTAGTAGGTGGCGTGGAAGGTGTGGTGTCGCCTTCGACCGCTCCGAGCCGACGAGCCGCCGAGGACACGGTCCGCTCACGTCCCTGCCCCGCGTGGGTGACAACGGTCGAACGCATGGCACCATCTGGCGCACACGCGCCGGACGCTGGCGAGGAGGGATCGGTGTGAACGCCAAGACCGAGCAGGTCGACGACATCAGGCTCGTCGCGTTGCCCACGGCCGTCAACGTCGCGGAGATGTTCGTGCGCTTCTCGCTGAGCGAGTGGCGGCTGTCCGCGATGCAGGACGAGGCGGGCCAGACAGCGCGCAGACTCGTCGCCGCGGCGGTCGAGGTCGCCGACCAGTCGCAGCCCGGCTTCCTGCTGGTGCGCCTGCGGCTGACCGGGCAGCACCTCGCCGTCGAGCTGGAGGCCGACCGCGTGGCGATGCCGCCGGAGCTGGCCGGGTCGCGGGCGGGTCTGGTGGACCTGACCGTGGGCGGCAGGCTGGCGTGGTGCGAGCTGGGGCTGCCGTCGGGGATGAACGCCTCGTCGGTGCCGCTGCCGCGCCGCGAGCCGAGGCGCTCCCCCGCCGCCGAGCGGCTGGGCGACGAGCCGGACGTGGATCCGGCGGTCATCCAGCGCATCCTGCACGGGCTGGGCGGGCAGCACGGCGAGTAGCCGGGCGCCCCGAGGACGAGCCGAGCGACGAACCCCGCCGTGACTTCCGTCACGGCGGGGTTTCGCCTTGACCGGGCCGGGGACCCCTGGCGGCGCGGTGCGCGGAGCCGTGGGCCCGCACCCTCGACCGGTCACCCTCCCGCGCGCGGTCCGCGCCTGAACCGTGCTTGCCCCGTGCCTGGAATGGTCTTGGGCATTCCCCCGGCCGGGTGACGCGCCTTTTCCGGGCGCGGGTCGCCCCGACTGCGCCGAATTCCCTCCCCCCGTGTCGGGAATCGACGCCGCCGGGGTTTTCCGTCAGCCGGTCGTGATCGTTTCCGGGGTGCGGGGCGCGCGGGTGAGGGCGGCGAGCGCGACGGCCAGCACCGCCATGCCCGCCCAGGACACCCACGGCAGCCGCTCCCCCACCACGACCACGCCGAGCACGGCGGCGACGGCCGGTTCGGCGAGGGTGAGGGTCGTGGCCGCGGCGGCGGTGGTGCGGCGCAGGCCGTAGCCGAACAGCAGGTAGGACAGGAACGTGGTGAGCACCGCGAGGTGCGCGACCACGGCCAGGCCCGCCGTCGAGGCGATCCACGAGACGCCCGCGAGGAGCAGCACCGGCAGCACGAGCGCCGAGGCCCCGCCGAACACGACCCCGACGACGGCCCGCGAGGGGTGGCCGAGGGAGATCAGGTGCGCGCAGACGGCGGAGTAGGCGGCGTAGGACAGCCCGGCGACGACCGCGAGGGCGACGCCGAGCGGGTCGATCCGGGTGTCGCCGGTGGCGCCGCCGAGGACCAGCAGCGCGCAGCCGAGGACGGCGGTGAGCGTGAGGGCCGGGCGGGCGCGGACGCCGAGGACGATCGGCGCGGTGGCGAGGGCCACTGTCGTGGCGACCGCGACGCCGGTGCGGGCGACCGCCGGGTAGAAGGCGAGCGCGTACCCGGCGACGGTCGCCGAGCCGAGCAGCAGCAGCCGCCGGTCGGCGGTGGCCAGGACTTCTCGCGCCCCGGCCCCGATCCCGGTGAGCAGCAGCAGGAGCCCGCCCACGACGAGCCCGGCCGAGCCGACCGCGATGGCCGGGGCGGAGGCGGGCGCGAAGGAGCCGGCGGTGCCGGTGGTGCCCCAGAGGGCGCAGGCGGCGAGGATCGGCAGGGGGCCGTGGAGGGGGTGGTTCGGGCGTGCGTGGGATGGCACCGGTGTCGTTCTCCGTCCACATCGACCGTCAGGGGATGAGGGCGGGCGCACGCGGAGCACCCGGCCGACCGCTCGGGGTCGGCGCGGTGAGGTGCTGGGCCTGGTGGCGTTGCCCGGCCCCGGCGCGCCCGGTCAGGCGCCCGGCGGCGGGAGGACGACGTGCCAGTGCGTGGTCACGATCCCGATCGTAGCCGAGGGGGCGAAGGTATCCTCAGATCATGGAAATCGACGTCGCGGACGGGCTGCGGCGGTCCCTGGTGGTGTACAAGTTCGCGCTCGACGAGCTGATGACGAAGCTCCGCATCCTCAGCGAGGAGTTCGACCTCGTGCACCGGCACGACCCGATCGAGCACATCGCGCAGCGCGT
This sequence comes from Actinosynnema mirum DSM 43827, assembly GCF_000023245.1. GTDB lineage: Bacteria > Actinomycetota > Actinomycetes > Mycobacteriales > Pseudonocardiaceae > Actinosynnema > Actinosynnema mirum. The sequence goes on along the minus strand of NC_013093.1, from coordinate 2,517,576 downwards.
GAAGCGCCCCGAGGCGATCCTGGCCAAGCTCCGCCGCAAGGGCCTCCCGGAAGACCTGGACCTGGCGGGCGAGCACCTGGACGACGTGGCGGGCGTCCGCGTGATCTGCCCGTTCGTGTCGGACGTGTACCGCGTCGCGGCGATGCTCGGGCGGCAGAGCGACGTGGAAGTGCTGCTGACCAAGGACTACATCACCACCCCGAAGCCGAACGGGTACCGGAGCCTGCACGTGATCGTGCGAATCCCGGTGTTCCTGTCGGACCAGGTCGTGCACGTCAAGGTGGAGGTCCAGCTGCGCACCATCGCGATGGACTTCTGGGCCACGCTGGAGCACAAGCTGCACTACAAGTACGACCGCCAGGTCCCGGCGGGGTTCGTGGAGGAGCTCACGCGGACGGCGGCGATCGCGGCGGAGCTGGACGAGCGGATGCAGGCCCTGCACCACGTGGTGCAGCGCGGGGAGTGAGCCGGTCCCCCGCACGACCGGACGCGGACCGCGCCTAACACCGAGTAGTCGTCACCTAGCGCCCCGTGAACGCTGGTCGCGCCAACGACCCCCGCCCGGTTTCACCCGCGCGTCACGACAACGCCACACACATCTCACCTGCACACTCCCCTCAGGAGCTAACCCCCACCCCACACCGCGCGCTTCCACGGCGATCGGCGAGACTTGACCTCATGACCGACGCGCCCGACGACGACAGGACCAGCTTCGCCGACCTCGGGCTCCGCCCCGAACTGCTGCGGGCGCTCTCCGGACTCGGCTACGAAGAACCCACCCCCATCCAGCGCGAGGCCATCGTGCCGCTGACCGAGGGGCGTGACCTGCTCGGGCAGGCCGCCACCGGGACCGGCAAGACCGCCGCCTTCGCGCTGCCCGTGCTCGAACGCCTCGCGCAGGTCGAGAAGCGCGGTGACGCGCCGTTCGCGCTCGTGCTCGTCCCCACCCGCGAACTGGCCGTGCAGGTCTCCGAGGCCGTGCACCGCTACGGGCGCGAGCTCGGCGCCCGCGTGCTCCCCATCTACGGCGGCCAGCCCATCGGCAGGCAGCTGCGCGTGCTGGAGCGCGGCGTCGACGTCGTCGTCGCCACGCCCGGACGCGCCGTGGACCACCTCGGCCGGGGCACGCTGAACCTGGAGGACCTCCAGGTCGTGGTGCTGGACGAGGCGGACGAGATGCTCGACATGGGTTTCGCCGAGGACCTGGACACGATCCTGGCCGAGACCCCCAAGCAGCGGCAGACCGTGCTGTTCTCCGCCACGATGCCCCCGCGCATCGACAAGCTGGCCCGCCAGCACCTCACGGAACCCGCCCGCATCACCATCAACCAGGAGCGCGCCGAGCCCGGCGAGGCCCCGCGCGTGCGCCAGGTCGCGTACGTCGTGCCGCGCGCCCACAAGCCCGCCGCGCTCGGCCGGGTGCTGGACGTGGAGGCCCCGACCGCCGCCATCGTCTTCTGCCGCACCCGCGACGAGGTCGACCAGCTCACCGAGACCCTCAACGGCCGCGGCTACCGGGCGGAGTCGCTGCACGGCGGCATCAGCCAGGAGCAGCGCGACCGGGTGATGGCGCGGTTGCGCAACGGCACCGCCGACCTGCTCGTCGCCACGGACGTGGCGGCGCGTGGCCTGGACGTCGAGCAGCTCACGCACGTCGTGAACTACAACGTGCCGTCCGCCCCCGAGTCCTACGTGCACCGCATCGGCCGGGTCGGCCGCGCGGGCCGCGAGGGCGTGGCGATCACGCTGGCCGAGCCGCGCGAGCACGGGATGCTCAAGACGATCGAGCGGGTCACCAAGCAGCGGATCACCATGGAGAAGGTCCCCACGGTGGCCGACCTGCGGGCCCGCAGGCTGGAGCTGACCCGCGCGGCGCTGCACGAGAGCCTGCTGGAGGACGAGCTGGAGGGCTTCCGGGTCGTCGTGGAGTCGCTGTCCGACGAGTTCGACGTCATGGAGGTGGCGCTCGCGGCGGTCAAGCTCGCGCACGAGGCCAGCGGCGCGGCGGCGGACGAGGAGGAGATCCCGGAGGTCGCGCACCGCTCCGACCGGAGCAGGGGCGGCGTCGCGGGGAGCGACGGGCAGCGGCGCGAGCGCCGGGTCCGGCCGCCGACGGCGGGCATGACGCGGCTGTTCGTGGGCGCCGGGCGCAGCTCGGGCATCCGGCCGCAGGACATCGTGGGCGCGATCGCGGGCGAGGCCCGGCTGCAGGGCCGGGACATCGGCGCGATCGAGATCACCGACCGGTTCTCGCTGGTGGAGGTGCCGGAGAGCTCGGCGCAGCACGTGATCACGGCGCTGCGCGGCGCGACCATGAAGGGCCGGAAGGTGACCGTGCGGCGGGAGCGCGACGCGCAGCGCTGACCCGGAGCGGCGGGAGCGGGGCGAGGCGGACGGGACGCGGCGGGTGGGTTCACGAACGAGTGAGCGTGCCTGTCACCCGGACGTGCCCCTCCGCCGAAGCCGCGCGCCGGTGACCCCGCAACGTCGCAGGTCACCGCCGCCCTACGGCCGCCACCCCGGTCTACGCTCGGACCGGTGGACGACCGAGGACGCCCCGAGGACCCCGCACCGGCCCTGAGCAGGGAAAACCTAGCCGGGCAGAACCCGTCCGGGCAGGACCCGGCCAGGCAGGCACCGCCCCGGCAGGACCTGGACGCCGCCGGTCGTGGCCCGGTCGACAACGCCGCCGCCGCGCTGGAGCTGGTGGCGCGCGCGGCGGGCCCGTTCCTGGCCGGCCTGCAGGACCGCCCGGTGCACCCGCCGGACCGCGACCGCCTGCTCGACGAGCTGGCCGGCCCGCTCCCCGAGGACGGCGACGGCGCGCTCGTCGCGGTCGCCGAGCTGCTCCGCGTGGGCACCGCCGCCGCGACGGCCACCGCGGGCCCCAGGTACTTCGGCTACGTCGTCGGCGGCGCCACCCCCGCCGCGCAGGCCGGGGACTGGGTCGTCTCGCTGCTCGACCAGCCCACCGGCCTGTGGCCGACCTCGCCGCTGGCCGCGAAGGCCGAGACCGTCGTGCTGGGCTGGTTGAAGGACCTGCTCGGGTTCCCCGCCTCGCACGGCGGCGTGCTCACCCCGAGCGCGACGTTCGCGAACCTGACCGGTCTGGCCTGCGCGCGGCACTGGTGGGCGGCCCGGCACGGGGTGGACGTGGCCGCCGACGGGCTGGCCGGGCTGCCGAGGATGCCGGTGCTCTCCAGCGGCTACGCGCACGCGAGCTGCCGCAAGGCCCTGCAGGTGCTCGGCTGCGGCCGGGACGGCCTGCGGCTGGTGGCCGAAGCGGACGGGAGCCTGGACGTCGACCGGCTGGACCGGGAGCTGGCCGACTCGGGACCGGCGGTGCTGATCGGCACGGCGGGCGAGGTCGACGCCGGCCGGTACGACCCGCTCGACGAGCTGGCGGACCTCGCGGAGCGGCACGGGGCGTGGCTGCACGTGGACGGCGCGTTCGGCCTGTTCGCCGCCGCCTCGCCGCGCACGCGGGGGCTGGTGCGCGGGGTCGAGCGGGCGGACTCGGTCGCGGCGGACTGCCACAAGTGGCTGAACACCCCGTACGAGAGCGGGTTCGCGCTGGTGCGCGACCGGAGCGCGCTGGCGCGGGCGTTCGGCTCGTGGAACGCGGCCTACCTGCCGGAACCGGACGACGAGCGGATCAGCTACAACACGCTGGGCCCGGAGTCCTCGCGCCGCGCGCGGGCGCTGCCGCTGTGGGCGGCGCTGCGCGCCTACGGGCGGGCGGGGCACCGGGCGCTGGTGGAGCGGCACCTGGGGCTGGCGCGGCGGCTCGGCGAGCTGGTGGAGGCGGCGGACGACCTGGAGCTGCTGTCGCCGGTGACGCTGTTCGTCGTCTGCTTCCGGTACCGGCCCGCCGGGATGGCCGACCCGGCCGGGCTGGACGCGCTGAACCGGTCGCTGGGGGCGGCGCTGGCCGAGGACGGCCGGGTGCACGCGGGCACGACGTCGCACCGGGGCGTGGTGGCGCTGCGACCGGCGATCGTGAACTGGCGGACCCGGCCGGAGGACGTGGAGCTGCTGGTGGCGGTGGTGCGGGAGCTCGGGGCGCGGGTGCGCTCAGCCCTGGAGGGCTGAGCAACACCCCTCATATTCACTGGTCGTGGTTTTCCTCGAGTTCGCTCAGCAGCCTGTTGGCCAGTTCGGTGAGCGTCTCACCGGCAGGTGTCTTCCACCTCGCCGTCCCCTGGTTGGCTACTGGGCGGTTCTCCCACTGCGCGGCCTCCCACATCGACTTGATGAGCCCGCTGGGTGAGTACTGCTTCCGGTCGGCCTCCCACAGCAGCGGCTTCGTGCGGCTGTTGACCCAGGTGGCCCTCGTGCGCCGAGGATCCTCGGTGAGCCAGGCCGTGAGCGCGTCGCGCTCCGGCTGCAGCGGCGTGTACAGGGTGAGCGGCGTCCCCTCCGCGAGAGCCTCCTGCTCCACGATGGTGGGCACCGCGTTGGGACGGCGTCCCGTCCGCGCCTTGGCCTGGAGGTACTTGCCCTCGAACTTGACATCGGTCGTCCCACCGCGCACTCGCTTGAGCACGGCCTCGGCGACCAACTTGCACCGGACCGGATCGGCGCAGATCGCCCGGATCTGCGCCCGCTCGAACTGCTCGTCCACGACGGCCGTCAGGGCGGCAGCGATCAAGGGGACAGCGGCGGTGATGCGAGGCTCGACCTGGATGGCCCACTTGAGCTCCGGGTCGTCGTAGTTGACATCGTCCAGGTAGCGGGTGACCAGGTGGGAGATGAGGTGGGAACCGTAGTCGAGGACGCTTGCCGCACGCCCTTCCAGATGAGGTCGGAGCTCGTGCAGCACGTCCCGGACGCGGCGGTGGGTGAGCACGGAGTTCCACACCTGGAAGGCGTTGGGCTGGGGGTGGAACAGGATGTCGTACGTGCCTGCCGCACCACGCTCCCACAGCAGTTCGGACGAGTTCACGAGCCTGGCCGCGTACTTGGGATTCGAGTGCGCGCAGGCGAGCGCGGTAGCCGCTTCGACGACCGAGCACCCGCTCATCGGCGAGGGGTCGGGTTCGCCGCGCCTGATGGTGTAACTGAGCCCCAGCTCAGCCCTCATGTCGGCCCGGATCTCGCTCTGGACCGAATCCAGCGTGATGAAGTCACGCGCTTCGACGCGGTTCTGGGAGTTGGTCGCCTTGGTCAGCTGCTGCGCGAAGTCCTTCTGCCGACCGGTCTCGATCACGGTCACCCTGACGAGCGCGGTCGCCGCGTCGTCGTCCTTGGCGACTGCTTGCGCGAGGGCGCTCACCGTCTGCGCGCCGTTGACCACGCTCGCGTTCTTGATGTCCAGGCGAACCGGGTTCGTGTGCGGCGACTTGCGCCCGTAGTACGTGGGCTCGATGGAGTCGCAGAGGATGGTGACGCCGTTGTTGAAGTACCAGAAGTTCGCGGGTTCGTCGAGGAGCGTGCGCACGACCTCGCTGTTGGCCACGGTCACGCCGAGCGGGTTGCGGATGTTCAACGTGAACAGCGCCGACCCGTGCTCGTCCAGCCAGCCCACGACGTCATCAGCCGAGACCGCGCCTTGGTAGGCCGTGTAGGGGATGCTCAGGTCGAACCACTTGCTCATCAACACACTCATGTCGATGGACGGAGGCTGGTGGTCGCGCTGAACCTGGTCCCACAGCTCGGCGGCGTAGATGATGCGGTGGTCAAGGAAAGCACCTCTGCCGTTGAACTCGTGCTCACCGTTCTCCAGCACCTGGGCGACCTCGGCTGAGGGCTCGGCCGTGCCCATGAGCACGGTCACCAAAGTCGCTTTGGCGGCGTGGTCGTCGAAGAGTTGCTTGGCTTCCTGAGCCAGCAACTGCCCCTTGGAGTTGAACTGGGAGCTGAGTTCACCGTCGATCAGCCGGAGGCCGTCCAGGGCCTTGAGGGCGGTTTCTTTCTTGAGCGTGGCCTTGCCCTGGTAGTTCCACTTGGTCTGCACGAGATAGACGTGAGCCGGGCTGCGCGAGATCGCGATGGCGTCGAGGCCTTGGTCCTCCCTGCCGTCGATGACCATCCGCACGGCAGTCACCGCATCGCACCCCAGCAGGACCCTGACCGCGTGCGCGGTCAGGGCGCGGGAAAGGAAAGCCTGCTCGCGCGAGGCAGCTGGCTGGTTCTCGAAGTCCGCCATGTCGACGAGATCGCTGTACGTGTCCAACAACGCACGGCGCACCTGCCGAACCTGGACGGGCACATCGTCACTCTTGCTCGCACCCACACTGCCCCCTGCTTCGCGACATCCCCTGTTAATCGAACTGTATCGACCCGATCGCCCCTTCGTTACGGAGGGCATGCGTCATATCGACGTTCGGTAGCATCGCCCCAATGCGCAACGCGATCACCGACGTCCCCGGTGTGCTGGTCGGGCACGTGACGCGGATCGGCGGGGGCTTCCTCACCGGGACCACCGCCGTGCTGCTGCCGCCCGGCGCACTCGTCGTCGCCGACGTGCGCGGTGGTGGGCCCGCGACGGTGGACACGGCCGCCGTGGACGCGCGGTACGGCGGGCGGGAGGTGCCCGGTGTCGTGCTGACCGGGGGCAGCGCCTTCGGGTTGGCCGCCGCGCGCGGGGCCGCCGCCGAGCTGGGTGGTGGGGTGGTGCCCGGCGCGGCGCTGTTCGACCTCGGGCGCGGCGGGGACTTCGGGGCGCGGCCGGACGCCTCGTTCGGGGCGCTCGCGGTGCGGGCGGCCTCGGTGGACGTGCCGCAGGGGAACGTGGGCGCGGGCACGGGCGCGCTCAACGTGGCGCTCAAGGGCGGCCTCGGGACCGCGAGCGCGGACCTGGGCGGCGGGGTCGTGGTGGGCGCGGTCGCGGCGCTCAACGCGGTCGGGCCGTCCTACGCGCCCGACGGGCTGCCGCTGGCCGCCGGGCTGGGGCTGCCCGGCGAGTTCCCGAGCGCGATCCTGGACCCGGCCGTGGAGCTGACGCCGCCCGCGCCACCGCCGTTCAACACCGTCATCGGCGTCGTCGCCACCAACGCGGCCGTGCCGCCGTTCGCCCTCGCCGCCGCCGCGCAGGACGGCCTGGCGCTGGCGGTCTCCCCGGCGCACGGCATGGCCGACGGCGACACCGTGTTCGGCGCGGTGACCGGGACCCGCCAGGCCCCGCTGGACGAGGTGCTGCGCGCCGCGTCGCGGGTGTTCGCCCGCGCCCTGGTCCACGGGCTGCTGGCCGCCGAGCCGGTCACCACGCCGCGCGGGCGCCTCGCCGCGCACCGCGAGCTCTTCCCGCGCACCCACGCCGCCCACCGCAGCGCGTGAGCGGCCCGACCGAAGCCCTCGGAACCGCACCCCTCAGGCCCAGGTCATCCCAGGGCCCAGGTCACCCCAGGCCCCAGGTCACCACGGGTCCCGAGCTCACCGCGCCGACCACCGCCCGGCCACCGCCCCGCCCCGCACCCGCTGCGCGTACGGCGTCGACACGTACCCGACCAGGTCCAGCACCCCGCCGGTCTGCCGGTCGACCTCCCGCCCGAACGCCAGCATCGAGTCGTCGATCCGCCCCATCAGCCACGCCAGCAGCAGCACCACCACGTCCGACAGCACCCCGACCTGCACCGGCATGTCGTCGCGCCGCCCGGCGGTCACCGCGCTCGCGAAGTCCGTCATGCCCCGCTGCGTCAGCTCCGCCGACCCGATCTCGATGGCCCGCTTCATCGAGTCCACGACCAGCGGCACCAGCGCCTGCCACACGTCGCGCTCCACGACCTCGCACACCAGCCCGCCGCACAGCGCCGTCGTCCACAGCGCCCCGGCGTCCCCGGCCCGCACCGCGCCGACCGCCAGGTGCGGCAGCAGCTCGGCCCCGCGCTCCAGCGACCCGCGCGCCACCAGGCCCTCCACCGCGCCCCGGTAGTGCCGCAGCGCCTCCGCGTGCTCGCCCCTCCTGGTGAGCAGCCGCCCGGTCTCGTCCTGGAACCGGGCGAACTCGCCGGGCGCGTCCTGGTGCTCGGACAGCGACAGCCCGGCCTTGGTGTAGCTCAGCGCCGCCGCGAGGTCGCCCCTGGCCTCGTGGCAGCGCGCCAGCTCCCCTATCACCCGCAGCTCCGTGGCCGGGTCGCCCTGGGCGCGCACCAGCTCCAGCGCGTCGGTCCCGGCCTCGATGGCGCCGTCCGGGTCGCCCAGCTCGCGCCGCAGCGCGCACTCGTCCACCTTGAACGCGGTCTGCCGCACCCGGTCGCCGCGCGCCGCCGCCAGGTCGTGGCCGATGACGGCGTACTTGAGCGCGGTGTCCAGGTCGCCGGTGCGGCGGCCGAGGTCGTTGAGCGAGGAGCAGGCGTGGAACTCGGTGTCCCGGTCCCCGGCGGTGACGGCCGCCCGGTACGCCTGGGACGCCAGTCTCAGCGCCTCCTGCGGTCTGGCCTCCAGCGCGGCCATCCGCAGCAGCACCCCGGCCCGGTCCGGTCCGGCGTCGCCGTAGGACGCGCTGCGCCCGTAGTCGGCCAGCGCGGCGCCGGGGTCGCCGCCGTTCTCGTGCAGCGCGCCGGTGCGCTCGTAGCGGGCCGCCCAGCGGCGGTCCGCCTCGGCGGGGGGCAGGTCCAGCGCGGGCAGCGCCTTGTCGATCTTCTCGACGACCTCGGCGGCGTCGGCCAGGTCGCCCGCGAAGGACAGCTCGTCGAACAGGGTGTCCACGTAGGCCTCGGTCCCCGAGGCCGGGGTCGTCTCGGCCGCTCTGCGCAGTGCACTCATCTCCCGGTGGACCACCTTCCGCAGCACTTCCTCGCCGCCGTGGTCCACGCCCGCCAGCAGGGCGCACCCGGTCAGCGCTGACTCTCCCTCACCGGGTGCGCCCGCGCGCCACCGGTCCAGCCTCCCGTTCGCGGTTCCCGCGTACAGGTAGGAGCGCTCGATGCCACCGGGCAGCCCGGTGTCCACGACGGCGCGCGCGGCGGGCACCTCACCGGCGGTGAGCCTGCGCACCACGACGCGGGTGAAGTCGGCCGCCAGGTCGGGCGGGATGCGCCACAGCGCGCCGACGTAGCCGCGCGCGCCGACCCGCAGGTACTCGCGCGCCTGGTCGGTCCACGACAGGCAGGAGTTGTTGAGCACCACGGGCTGGTGCGGCAGGTCGAGCGCGTGCGCGACCAGCCACGGCGGCAGCGGGCTCCCGTCGAGCAGGGCGTTGCCCTCGGCGTCGTGCGCGTTGACCGCCAGCACCTCGACGGGCAGGTCGGCGGCGAGGGCGGCGACCACGGGCAGCGCGGTCTCGGCGCCGGTGAGCACCACCGGGTGGGTGACGTGGGCGGCCCGGTCGGCGGGGGCGGCGGGGAAGCCGGGGTCGACCAGGAGGGCGAACGCGCCGCGCGGGCGGCAAGCGCCTTCCCGGTGCAGCTCGGTCAGCACGACCAGCGCCGGATCGGTGGTGACGTGCCCGATGGGCTTGCGCGCCCAGCTGCCGGTGGCGGTGCGCACGAACGGGTAGGGCAGGCCCGCGGTGAACGCGGTCAGCCGCCGCTCCCCCACCGCGTGCACGGCGTCGGCGGGCACCTGCGCGGTGACCACGGACTCGACCGCCGGGTAGGGGTCGTGGCCGCCGGTCGACAGGTAGCGCCACAGCGCCTCGCCGACCGCGATGCCCTTGACGGCGTCGCCTATCGCGCTGGCGGCCTCGGTGACCCGCGCCTGCTCCTCGGCGACGACCCGGCCGACCTCGTCCAGGTCCGGCTGGGGCGTGGTGACCAGGCGGGCGCCCCGGTGGTGGGCGTAGCAGGCGGCGACCAGGTCGTCGGCCTCGCCGGTGGTCTCCACCAGCACGGCCTCGTCGCCGGACTCGGGTCCGGCGGCGGCGAACCGGTCGGCCACCGGGTCGGCGCGCTCGGTGAAGCGCAGCGCGGACCCGGTGCGCAGCGCGGTGTACAGGGCCTGCGCCGGGTCGTCGCCGGGCGCGGCCTCCAGCACCTTCGGCGGCTGCCGGTCCTCGCCGTGCAGCAGCGCCCACACCTCGTCGGTGAGGTCCTCGCCGAGCAGGTCGGGCTTGAGCAGCCGCACGTGCTCCATGCCGTCGAACACGTGCGCGGCCTGCGGGGGCGGGTCGGCGAGCACGACGGCGCGGCGCACGCCGGTGGCGCGCATGAGGTCGGCGAGCAGCGAGTTGCGGTTGTTCCAGGAGCGCAGCGGGCCGGTGTCGGGGCCGGGGGCGTCGAGCTCGTCGTCGTGCTCGCCGGGCAGGGCGTGCCTGCCGCCTGCGGGCGGCGGGCGGTCCAGGGCGACGACGGGGGTGAAGCGGTCGCCGGGCAGGCAGGACACCACGACGGCGGCCTCGCGCGCCTGGTGCGCCCGGCACACCACGACGGTGTCGGACACCGCGTACTGGGGTTCGCTGACCACCTCGACGTCGATCTCGGCGGGCCCTGGGGGCAGCGCGACGACCACGCCGTCCTCGGTGGCCGAGACCTGCCCGGTGGAGGTCACCCGCACGGAGGTGCCGGTGGGCAGGGCGAACTGGACGCCGTCGCCGTCGACGGAGGCGTCACCGGGGACGTGCAGCCGCCACTCGACCGGTTCGGCCAGGTCGTAGCGCTGGCGCAGCACGGCGCGCAGCGGGTCGCCGTGGTCCTCGGCGACCGCCAGCTCGCGGGTGCCCACGTCTATCGACAGGGCCTCGGCGAGGGGCAGCGGCGGTTTGCCGTGCGCGTCCAGCAGGACCGCCCGCACCAGTCCGGTGGAGAAGCGGAAGCGGATTCCGTGCGGCGGTCCAAGATCCACGGCTCACATACCCTCTGGCAGGTGGCGGGCGTCCACAGCGGCCTCCGTGCGACGTCCGAACGAGTGGTGGCTGGCAGAACGTACGCCACGCCGGTCACGATTGAGTCGCGCGGACCACCAACCGGAGGTGAATCCGCGTGATTGCGGGGCGGTGGACCCCCGGTTCAGCCGCCCTGATCGCTGCGGACCGAGGGCGCCTGGTGGCTCCAAGCCGCCCGGCTCTGGTCACGGCCGAGGCGTTTGGCCTGGTAGAGGGCCCCGTCGGCGGCGGCGAGGAGACCTTCGACGGTGTCCTCGGGCACATCCGGCCACACGGCCACCCCGACGCTGACCGTGAGGCCGCGCACGGGGCCCGCGCCGGTGCCCAGCAGGCCGACGCGGCAGCGGGCGCGCTCGGCGATGGCCATCGACTCGTCGCGGCCCGCGCCGGGCAGCAGCACCACGAACTCCTCGCCGCCGAACCGGCCGACGCTGTCGCCCCGGCGCACCGACTCGCGGATGACGTCGGCGATGGAGCGCAGCACCTCGTCGCCGGTCTGGTGGCCGTGGGTGTCGTTGATGCCCTTGAAGTGGTCCACGTCGATCATGAGCAGGCCGAGCGCGTCGCCGCGCTGGCGGGTGCGGTTGAGCTCGACGCGCGCCTGCAGGTGCCAGGCCTCGGCGTTGAGCAGGCCGGTCTTGGCGTCGGTGCGGGCGGCCAGCTCCAGCTGGTGGATCAGCACGGTGCGGTGCAGGGCGACGGCGGCCACGACCATGGGCAGCGCGAAACCGGGCCACCAGGCCACGGCGAGCGCGACGAAGAACGCGAGGCTGAGCTGGGCGGCTTCCAGGAGGTTGTCCAGCGGGCCGCCGAACAGGTTGGTGCGCGCGCCGGTGGTGAGCACGATGACGCCCGCGACGAGCGCGGTGTTGACCGTCCAGTAGACCGAGCCCGCCCCCATCAGGCCGAGCAGGTCCCACGGGCCTTCGAGGTGGCCCGCGGCCAGGCTCTCGCGCAGGCCGGTCGTGGTGGCGACGACGTTGGCGGCGAGGGCGACCAGGAGCATCATCGCCGCGGTGAACACGCCCCGGTGCGGCGGGCGGAACGGGTCCCAGCGGCCGACCACCCACCAGCGGTGGGCGTAGAGCACGACCACCAATACTCCGACCAGGGGTGGCGGGAGCAGCAGGGAACCGGCGAATATCCAGATGCTGCACAGGTCGAGGTGCGGCAGGCCGGTCGCGTCCCTGCGGGCGCGCTCGATCCAGCGGGAGAAGACCAGGTGCAGCGCTGCGCAGGCGAGCAACACCGCGAGGACGACCCAGTCGTGCCTGGTCGTCGGCTGGCGCGTCGTCGCGGCGGCGGCCACGGCCAGCAGGGCGAGCAGGTCCACCGAGAGCACGTAGCCCAGCGCGCCCCTCGGAAGGGACCATAGTGACCAGCTTCGTCCAACCACGGTTCCCTCGCGCCCGTCCACACCGGACCCCCCGGTTGGTGACCGGCTGGAGCGTCACGGTAACCCTGGGGCGAACGGGTGTCATCCGCTGGTGGGGTGACACGGGTTCTGGGAGGTGATCGCGGTGCGCGAGAAGATCTGGTGATCCCGGTTCCCGACCTGCCCGGTGCGGCCAGTGGAGGAGGTGCTCGGCCATGCGCGAGAAGATCTGGTGAAGACGGTGGGGTTGACGCCCCGCCGCGACGCGGTCCCCCGGCGCGCCCCATGTGCCCGGTGACCGGTGAGCCCGGCCGCGCGCGACGCGCGCGCGGCCGGGCGTTCAGCCCTCGGCGAGCTGCTCCAGCGGGCCCAGCGCCATCCACCGCGTGGTGACGGCGGCGGCGGCGAGCACACCCACCCCGGCGGCGATCGCGATGGCCGTGGCGGCCGATCCGGTGGCCGTGGCGAGCAGCCCGCCACCGGCCACCCCGACGCCCTGTGCTGCGACCAGGCCGCTGCGGGCGAACCCGAGCGCCTGCCCCCGGCGGGCGTCGGGGACGAGGCGGACGAAGGTGGCCCCGGCCGTGACCTGGTAGGCGCTGAAGAGGCCGCTGAGGGCCAGGAGGGTGACGGCGCCGAGCAGTCCGGGGTGCAGCAGGTAGGCGACCAGCGGCAGGGCGGTGGCGACGGCCAGAAGGCCCAGCAGCCGCACCCGCCGTTCGGTGGGCAGGTAGCGCAGCAGGACGGTGCCCAGGACCATCCCGGCGGGGTCCGCGGCGAGCAGCACCCCCACCCCGGCGGCCCCGGTCCCGACCTCGTCGGAGAACGGCGCGGCCAGCCCCTCGGGCACCACGGTGAACAGGGCGAGCCACCCGAGCAGCACCAGCAGCCGCAGTCGCGGGGTGCGCCAGACCAGCGCCGCGCCTTCGTTGATCCGCAGTCGTGTCGTCCGGGCGGAGGCGGGCGCCGGACGCGCCTCGAGCCCCAGCCGCAGCAGCAGCGCGGAGGCCGCGAACGTGACCGCGTCGGCGGCCAGCGCCCCCGAGGTGCCCAGCCAGTACACCGCCAGCCCACCCCCCGCGAAGCCGAGCAGCAGCCCGGCCTGGTGGGTGATGAGGTGGACGGACTGCCCGGCCTCGTACTTGTCCCCCAGCACCGTGGGCAGCAGCGCCCCCTGGGCCGCCGCGAACGGCGGCTCCGCCAACTGCGCCAGGACCAGCAGGCCCGCCACGAGCGGCAGCGGCACACCGGGCAGCGCCATGACCGCGAGCACGACGGCCCGCAGCAGATCCGCCGCGACCATCACCGTGCGGCGGGGGTACCGGTCCGCCACCCCCGAGAACAGGATGCCGGAGAACAACGCCGGGAGCATGGTCAGCGCGTAGGTGAGGGCTGTCCACGCGGGCGAGTTGGTGCGCTCGAAGACGAGCACGGATAACGCCACGCGAGCGAGCTGGTCGCCCAGCGTGGACAGGACCGCCGCGCACCACAGCACGCGGAACTCCGCCACCCCGAAGACCGCCCGGAAACCCGTCGCCATAGTTCTCCCCCGCCATCCCCCGCTGTCGCCGAAGCCGGAACCGGAGCCGGGGCCGGAGTCGGGACCGTGGCGGCGCCGGTAAGCCGGACACGCTACAAGGAAGGACGACGGGGGGTGATCGGTTCGCGACCAGCCGCGCTGGGGGGATGTTGACGGTTCACCGTTCCGACGGGAACCCGCCCCCCGAACACCCGCGCGGGGCCCCGCCTAGAGTCGGCCCGTGCGCAGGATCGAGGTCGACGGCGTGGCCGCCACCGCCCAGGACATGGCGGGCCTGTTCGGCAACTACGGCCACTTCACCGCGTTCCAGGTCAGGAACGGCCTGGTCAGAGGCATGAACCACCACCTGGACCGCCTGGCCGAGGGCAACCGCGAGCTGTACGCCCTGGACCTCGACCGGGCCAGGGTCCGCGCACTGGTGGCCCAAGCCCTGCGCGGGGTGACCGACGCGTCCGTGCGCGTCGCCCTGTTCGGCGTCGACACCCCCACCACCCTGGTGTCCGTGCGCGAGCCCCAGGAGCCGCCCGAACTGCCGCAGTCACTCCTCCCCGTGGAGCACGTGCGCCCGCTCCCGCACGTGAAGCACCTGGGCGGCTTCGAACGCGCGGTGCACCACCGAGCCGCCCGCGAGGCCGGTTTCGACGGCGCCCTGCTCATCGCCCCTGGCGGCCTGATCGTCGAATCCGCGGTGGCGAACATCGGCTTCTTCAGCAACAACGAGATCGTCTGGGCGGACGGCCCCTGGCTCCACGGCACCACCATGCGCCTGCTCGAAGAGCACATGCCCTCCCGACGCGCCCAGGTCCACCTGACCGACCTCGGCGAGCACGACGGAGCCTTCACCGCCAACTCGTGGGGCGTGGCCCCGGTCCACCGCATCGGCGACGTCCGCTACCCGGTGGGCCGGACCTTCGAACGCCTCAGAGCCGCCTTCGCCGCGATCCCCCAGCACCCCGTCACCCCCTGAGCCCCCGTCGCCCGAGCCGAGCTCGCGCGACGGGGGCAGGGCCGCTCACACCGCGGGCGGCCGGTCCTCGTAAGGCGTGGACAGCACGACCGTGGTCCGCGTGGACACGTTCGCCACCTCCCGGATCTGCCGCAACAAATCCTCCAGCGCCTTGGGCGACGCCACCCGCACCCGCACCAGGTACGACGAGTCACCCGCCACCGAGTAGCAGGCCTCGATCTGCGCCAGGTGCTCCAGCCGCTCCGGGTAGTCGTCCGGTGCGGCCGGGTCGATCGGCGTCAGCGAGATGAACGCGGTCAGCGGCAACCCGACCTCGTCCCCGTCCAACCGGGCCGCGTACCCCTTGACCACTCCCCGCTGCTCCAGCCTGCGCACCCGCTGGTGCACGGCCGACACGCTCAGGCCGACGCGCTCCGCGAGGTCGGTGAAGCTGCACCGCCCGTCCGTGGACAGCTCGCGCAGGATCGCCCGGTCGATCGGCTCCAGGTTCGTCACGCCTCAAGCACCACCAGCTCGTGCGGCCGGTTGTTCAACCGCTCGGAGCCGCTCCCGGTGGCGATGACGATGTCCTCGATCCGCGCCCCCCACCGCCCCGGCAGGTAGATGCCGGGCTCCACGCTGAACGCCATCCCCGCCTCCAGCGGCAGGTCGTTCCCCGCGACGATGTACGGCTCCTCGTGCACGTCCAACCCGATGCCGTGCCCGGTCCGGTGCACGAAGTGCTCCCCGAACCCGGCCGCGTCGATCACCTCGCGCGCGGCGGCGTCAACGGCCTCGCAGGTCACCCCAGGCCGAGCCGCGTCCACCGCGGCCTGCTGGGCCGCCTGCAGCACGGCGTACGTCTCCCGCACGTCCGCGTCACGCGGCTCACCGATCGAGTAAGTGCGAGTCGAGTCCGAGTTGTACCCCTCGGCAACCGGCCCACCGATGTCGACCACCACGACATCCCCGACCTCGATCACCCGGTCGGACAAGCTGTGGTGCGGGGAAGCCCCGTTCGGCCCCGACCCCACGATCACGAACTCGGCGGCCTCATGCCCCTCCGCGACGATCGCCGCAGCGATGTCGGCCCCGACCTCAGCCTCGGTCCGCCCGGCCCGCAGCCACTCCCCGACCCGAGCGTGCACCCGGTCGATCGCCTCGCCGGCCTTGCGCAGCGCAGCAACCTCAGCCGCGTCCTTGCGCATCCGCAGCTCCCGCAGGATCGGCCCCGCGAGCACCTGCTCACCACCAACCGCACCCCGCAACCCCAGCACGTGCAGCGCGGGCGTCATGTCAGCGACCGCGGTGCGCGCGGTCCCCTTCAGCGCCTTGCGGACCAGCGCGTACGG
This sequence comes from Actinosynnema mirum DSM 43827, assembly GCF_000023245.1. GTDB lineage: Bacteria > Actinomycetota > Actinomycetes > Mycobacteriales > Pseudonocardiaceae > Actinosynnema > Actinosynnema mirum. The sequence continues at coordinate 2,501,601 of NC_013093.1, read as the reverse complement.
GTCCTCGCCGTCCACCCAGGTCGCGACCTCCACCCCGAGCGCCTCCGTGGGAACGGCCGCGTACCCAGGCTGCTCCAACTTCGGCACCACGAGCACCGGGTCCCCACCAACCGGGACCACCAGGCAGGTGAGCCGCTCGAACGAGGCCCCACCAGCGCCGATGAGGTAGCGCAGGTCGGAGCCGGGCGAGATGAGCAGCGCGTCCACGCCCGCGACGGCGGCGGCTGCGGTGGCGCGGTCCAGTCGGGAGCGCAGGGCTTCCACGTCCAGGGGTCCAACACGGGTCGACATGGGTGGGAAGCCTAGTCGCCCCCGCCCACTCCGCCCGCCCCACGACGATCACCCCCACCGCGCCGCCCCGCCCCCTGTCGGTGCTCTCTGGCAAGCTCACCCCGGTGAGCAGCCCGCTCGTCCTGATGGACGCCGCCAGCCTGTACTTCCGGTCGTTCTACGCGCTCCCGGAGTCGATGACCGCACCGGACGGCACCCCGGTCAACGCGGTGCGCGGTTTCGTCGACACCATCGCCAAGATCGTCAACGACCGGAACGCCTCCAGGCTCGTGGCCTGCCTCGACGCCGACTGGCGCCCGGAGTTCCGAGTGGCCGCGCTGCCCTCCTACAAGGCCCACCGCGTGGCGGAGAGCGGCGACGCCGAGGAGGTCCCCGACACCCTCACCCCCCAGGTCCCGATCATCCTGGACGTCCTCGACGCGGTGGGCATCGCCACCGCAGAGGCCCCCGGCTACGAGGCCGACGACGTCATCGGCACCCTCGCAGCCCGCGAGACCACCAACCCCGTCGAGGTCGTCACCGGCGACCGAGACCTCTTCCAGGTGGTCCGCACCACCCCAACCCCCGCAGGCGTCCTCTACCTGGGCCGAGGCTGGGCGAAGGCGGAACTGGTGGGCCCGGCAGAACTGGCCGCCAAGTACGCCCTCCCCGAAGAAGACGCAGGCCGCGCCTACGCCGGAATGGCAGTCCTGCGCGGCGACCCCTCGGACGGCCTCCCCGGCGTGGCAGGCATCGGCGAGAAGACCGCAGCAAAGCTCATCACCGAGTTCGGCTCCCTGGAAGCCCTCCTGGCAGCAGTCCACGACGGCAGGGACCGCAAGCTCACCACCAAGGCCCGCAACGCCCTGATCGCAGCAGAGGACTACCTGGCCGTAGCCCCCACCGTGGTCAACGTGGCCCTGGACGCCCCAGTGACCCAAGACCGCGACGACACCCTCCCCACAACCCCAGCAGACCCGGCCCGCCTGACGGAACTGACGAAGCGCTGGGGCCTGGGCAGCTCAATCCCCCGCCTGGTCACCGCCCTGGAACGCCGCGCAGAACGAACCTGACCGCCTCGCAGGCCGACCGCCCCGCGGGCCGACCGCACTCGCAGGCCGACCGCCCCGCGGGCCGACCGCCTCGCAGGCCGACCGCACTCGCGGGCCGACCGCTTCGCGGGCAGCGGGGCGAGCGCAGCGAGCCCGCAGCCGCCCAATCCCGCGTCCCTCTTCTCCGTTTGGCCTGGCGAAGCCCGAGCACGCTCGTCAAGATGCCGCCGCACTATGCGGCAGACCGGGGTGCCCAACGGCGTCTTGACGAGCGTGCTTGCCTGAAAGGAGGCCAAACGGAGAAGAGGGACCCGGACCACCGCAGGGGTAAACCGGACCACAGGATCAAGCGCCACCGGCCGACAGAGCCCGTCCCCTCTTTTTTGGAGGTCTGCCCCGCCGGCGAGGCGTGCTTGTAGCTCTTGCTCTTCAGCTCTTGATCTTGATCTTGCAGCTCTTCAACTCTTGATCTTCACCCCTCAGCCACCCACAAGCTCAGAAGTACGTCCCCGCCCAAGCAACCTCACCAACCGCGAACAGCCGATCAGCCCGCTCAACCGCACCAACCGCACCAACCCCCGCCCCCACAACCTCAACCCGCCCAGCAGCCGCCAACGCCGCGAACGACACATCCCCCAGGTACACCGCTGCCAACTCGGCAACGTCCAACACCACCTCGGGCGCGTCCTCCACCCGCTCAACCCCACCCCGAGAAACGCGATAACTCCCCGCGTTCTCCGGCAACAACGAATCCCGAACCCCAAGCACCACAGCCAGCTCGTCCCCACCCCCACCCACACCCACACCCACACCAGCCGCGTACTCCCGCCGCCCCAAAGCCTCCTCGACGTCGATCAACCTCAACCAGGTCTCATCCGACGTGCTCTCCCACCGACACCCACGCGGGTCGACCAGCAACAACTCCACCGGCTCGTCCAACGGCCTCAGGTGAGCCACAACCTCATCCACCAGGTCCACCCCCAGCAGGTACCGCCACAGGTCAGCCCAAGCACGCGGCGTCCCAGCCCACAGGTCCAACACCGTCAACTCGGACTTCTCCGTGTGCGACCGCTCAACCCGGTACATCGCGAACCCGTCATCCACCCCATCGGGCCCGGTCGCGACCACAACCTGCGGGTCCTTCTCCTTCTCCCGCTTCAGGTGCATCGACCACCACCCGTCCCACCGCCCGATCACCCCAGGCCGGCCGCCCTCACCACGCCCCTCACCACGCCCCTCACCACTCCCCCCACCCCGGCCCCCACCCCGGATCTCCTCGAACAGCGCCCGCAACTCCTCCCCATCCCCGACCTCAGAGACGGGCCGAACCCGAACCCGCCCCTCAACCCGAGCCCGAGGCACCGCCTTGACCCGACTCACCCGCAGGTCACGCCCCCGAGTGGCAACCCCGTACCCGAACCGCCCGTAAATCCCACCCTCGGTGGCCCGCAACGTGGCCGCCACGTCCCCCATGTCCCGCAGCGACCGCAACTGCGTCCGCATCAGCGCGCTGACCACCCCACGCCGAGTCCAGTCAGCCCGCACCCCCACCCGGCTCACCGCCCCCATGGGCAGCACCGCACCCCCTGGCACCACCAACGACGACGGGAACGACTGCGCCGACCCGATCACCTCGTCCCCGTCGAACACCCCCAGCGCCCGCCCAGGCACGTAGGACTCGAGCAGCACCTCCCACATCTCGTCGTTGGCGGGACCGTTCAGCAGCGCCCTGCGGAACACGTTGTTCGCGGCGCGGTAGTGGGTTTCGTCGCCGAGCACCCGGATGTCGTGGTCAATCACCCCGGCATCCTCCCCCGCCACCCCCGCACCCACTAATCAATTAGCCAGGAATCACGGAGCCGGACCTCACCCACCCACCCGCAAAAAGCACCGAGGCCGTTTCCCGGTCATCGGGAAACGGCCTCGGCGAAGCAACGCGACCTGGCGCGACCTGGCGCGACTTGGCGCGACTTGGCGCGACTTGGCGCGACTTGGCGCGACTTGGCGCGACTTGGCGCGACCTGGCTTGGCTTGGCGCGACCTGGCGCGACCTGGCGCCGCGCGACGTGGTGGATCAGCCCGTCGGCTGCCCAACCTCGTACTCACCGTCCGAGGTCTTGATGGTGATCTTCACCTTCTTGTCCGCGTCCCCGACCTTCACGTCGCACTCGAAGGTGGTGTTCGGCGTGACCTCGTGCTCACCGGTGCAGCTGGCGCTCTTGGCGTCGAGCTTGTAGTCGTCCTTGAGGACCTGCACGATCCCGTTCTGCACGGACGTGTTGTCCAGGACCTTCTTGTTGAACCACCCCGGCGTCACGAACCCGCCGATGCCCACGACCGCCGCGATCAGCACCACGGCCACCACAACGCCCCAGATCAGCCCGTTGGACTTCTTCGCGGGCGGCGGCGGCCCGTACTGCCCAGGCTGCCCGAACTGGCCCGGCTGCCCGTACTGCCCTGGCTGTCCGGGCTGCCCGTAACCGGGCTGCTGCGGCTGCCCGTACGGGTTGTTGGGGTCGAACCCACCGCCGGGCGTTCCGGGGTACTGCTGCTGCTGGGGCTGCCCGTACGGCTGCCCCTGCGGCGCCTGCTGACCCCACTGCTGCTGGTGCTGCTGCGCGGGGTCCGGCTGCCCGTAACCGGGCTGCTGAGCGGGGAAACCACCCGACGGCGTGCCGGGGTACCCGCCACCGCCGTAGGGCTGCTGGCCCCACTGCTGCTGCGGGTCGTTCCCTCCGGACGGTCCGTACGGACTGGTCATGCTCGGCCTCCGGCGGTCGGTCTGGAACGGGAAAAGGACTATTTCGGACGTGCTGGCTTGCTCGCGCGATCAAACCACAGGATGACGCCGACTACGCAGCGCACCCCGCCAAACTTTGTCAGACCGTGGCCAACGCGACCACACCACGACGCAGCGCGTCGACCGCCTTGCGGGCCGCCGCGCCCACCGGGTCGCCGCCGCCGACGACGTCCCTGATCTGGTCGAGGAAGTCGACGACCTGCCTGCACCAGCGCACGAAGTCACCGGCCCCCAGCTCGGTCCCACCCGTGTCGGTGGTCCCGAGCACCCGCTCCAGCGACTCGCCGCGCGCCCACCGGTACACCGCCCAGGCGAAGCCGGGGTCGGGCTGCCGGGTGCGGTCGAGCCGGTGCCTGCGCTCGTCGTCCTCCAGCTCAGCCCACAACCTCGCGGTCGCGGTCATCGCGTCCGAGACCTTCCCCGCGGGCAGCCGCGCCTCCATCGGCCCGTCCCTGCGCGCCTCGTACACCAGCGACGACACCACCGCCGCCAGCTCCTCCGGCGCCAGCCCCTTCCACACCCCGTGCCTCAGGCACTCCGCAGCCAGCAGATCCGACTCGCTGTAGAGCCTGGTCAACCGCCTGCCGTGCTCGGTGACCCGCTCCCCGCCCCTCCTACCGGGCCCGCCCGACACGCGCTCCTGCCCCGCCCGCCGCACGACCCGCCGCTTCCTCTGCTCCGGCTCGCCCGCACCGACGCCCTCCGAAGCAACGCCCGCAGAAGCCGCCCCCTCGGAAGCAGCCCCCTCGGAAGCAGCCCTCTCGGAAGCAGCCCTCTCGGAAGCCGCCCCCTCGGAAACGACGCCCTCACTGGAAGCCTCGAACACGGCCCCACCCTCGGGCTCGTCCTCCACGACCTCCAGGTACCCGCGCTCCCGCAACAACGCCCGGATCCGGTCGAACTCCCGAGCCAACGAGTGCGTCGTGGCCGCGACCTTCCGCTCCGTCTGCTCCGTCTCGGCCAGCAGCCGGTGGTACCTCTCCCCCCACCGAGCGTGCTCCTCGCGCTTCTCGCACCCGTGGCACGGGTGCGCCCGCAGCGCCCGCCGCAACGTCGCCAGCTCGGCGTCGTCGTCCGCCGTGGACCGCCGCTTCCGCGCGCTCGGCGCGACGATCCCGGTGTTGCGCAGCGTCGCCGCCAGGTCCCGCCGCGACCTGGGCGACCGGGTGTCGACCTGCTTGGGCAGCCGCACCTTCCCCAGCACCTCGACCGGGACCGGGAAGTCCGTCGAGGTCAACCGCCCGGCCCACCGGTCCTCGGTGACCACGAACGGCCTCGGCTCCCCCAGCGGCTCCAGCCCTGGGTCGATCACCACCGCCAACCCGGTCCGCCGCCCGGACGGCACCGCGATGACGTCGCCCTTCCGCAGCTTCTCCAGCGACGCGGCGGTCTCCGCGCGACTGGCCGAGGTGTTCTGCCTGGCCAGCGCCTTCTCCCGCTCCGAGACCCGGCGGCGCAGCGACGCGTACTCCGCGAAGTCCCCGAGGTGGCAGGTCATCGACTCCGCGTACCCCGCCAGCGCCTCCCGGTTGCGCTCGATCCGCCTGGCCAGCCCCACCACCGACCGGTCGGCCTGGAACTGGGCGAACGACTGCTCCAGCAGGTCGCGCGCGGCGGGCGCGCCGAGCCGGTGCACCAGGTTGACGGCCATGTTGTAGCCGGGCCGGAACGAGGATCGCAGCGGGTAGGTGCGGGTGGACGCCAGCCCGCCGACCGCCTTCGGGTCGACGCCGGGCTGCCACACCACCACGGCGTGCCCCTCGACGTCGATGCCACGACGCCCCGCACGCCCGGTGAGCTGCGTGTACTCGCCCGGCGTGAGGTCGACGTGCGCCTCGCCGTTGTACTTGACCAGCTTCTCCAGCACCACCGTCCGCGCGGGCATGTTGATGCCGAGCGCGAGGGTCTCGGTGGCGAACACGGCCTTGACCAGGCCGCGCACGAACAGCTCCTCCACCGTCTCCTTGAACGCGGGCAGCAGGCCGGCGTGGTGGCTGGCGATGCCGCGCTCCAGCGCCTCGCGCCACTCCCAGTAGCCGAGGACCGTCAGGTCGTCCTGCGGCAGGTCGCGGGTCTTCTCGTCGACGATCCGGCGGATGACCTCGACCTCGTCGGGCGTGGTCAGGCGCAGGCCGTACCGCACGCACTGGTTGACGGCCGCGTCGCAGCCCGCCCGGCTGAACACGAACACGATCGCGGGCAGCAGCCCGGCCGCGTCGAGCCGCTGGACGACGTCGACCCGCGACGGCGGCTTGAACCCGGTCGAGCGCGGCGGACGGCCGCCCTTGTTGCCCCGGCCGCGCGTCCACGGCACGTGGAAGCGGGCCAGGTCCTCGACCTGGCGCAGCAGCTGCGGGTTGATCTTGACGTGGGTGTCGGCGACGTCGTCGGCGAACAGGTCGAACATGCGCGGGCCGGCCAGCATGTGCTGCCACAGCGGCACCGGTCGGTGCTCGTCCACCACCACCGCGGTGTCACCTCGGACGGTGACGAGCCACTCGCCGAACTCCTCGGCGTTGCTCACCGTGGCCGAGAGGCCCACCAGCCGCACCGATTCGGGCAGGTGCAGGATGACCTCCTCCCACACCGGGCCCCGGAAGCGGTCGGCGAGGTAGTGCACCTCGTCCATGACCACGTAGCCGAGGCTGTTGAGGGTGGAGGAGCCCGCGTAGAGCATGTTCCGCAGCACCTCGGTGGTCATGACGACCACGGGGGCGTCGCCGTTGACCGAGGTGTCGCCGGTGAGCAGGCCGACCTTGTCCTGGCCGTACCGGGCGCACAGGTCGGCGTACTTCTGGTTCGACAGCGCCTTGATCGGCGTGGTGTAGAAGCACTTCCGACCCTCGGCGAGGGCGAGGTGCACGGCGAACTCGCCGACGACGGTCTTGCCCGCGCCGGTCGGCGCGCACACCAGGACGCCGTGGCCGTCCTCCAGGAACTCGCAGGCGCGCAGCTGGAACGGGTCGAGCTCGAAGGAGACCACCGAGAGGAAGTCGGTCAACTGGGGCCGGGAAGCGCGGCGGCGGGATTCCGCATAGGCCTCGGCCGGGGACCGGGAAGCACTTGACACCCCACCAGGCTGTCACAAGGGGCGGACAAAAGCTGTGGTCATTTTTTCCACGTCGGGCCGCCAGGGGGTGATCGTCCTGGTGAGGGGGGTGCGCACGGTGTGGGTGAAGTTCGTCAGGGGTGCGTCGACGAGGACTCAACCGCCGGTCAGGTCCGCGCCGGAATACTGGAATCGGTCAGCACTGAAGGAATAGTGCTCAGCGCACCCGGCACGCAGGTCGCCGTCACCGGCAGGGCCCGCTGGCGCTCACCGTCCGCGTAAGCCGTCCACGCCGGTCCGGCCAGCCGGATCGAGGACGCCCGGAACGTGTGCACCGCCGGGTGCGCCGTGTGGTCGCCGGTCCGCAGGGTGGGCAGCACCCGCAGCAGGGTCCGCCTGCTCACCGCCTCCACCACCGTGACGTCGAACAGCCCGTCCTCCGGGTCCGCCCCTGGGCACACCGGCACGCCGCCGCCGTAGCTGCCGGTGTTGCCGACCGCGACCAGCAGCGCGTTCACCCCGATCTCCCCCTTCGGGGTGCCCAGCAGCAGCCTCCCCGGTCGCGGGCCGAGCAGCTCCGCGAGCAGCGCCAGATCGTACCGGCGCGGACCGGCGGGCCAGCGCATCCGGTTCGCGCGGGCGTTGACCGCCGAGTCGAACCCCGCGCACAGCACCGTCGCGAACCACCGCCCACCCCGCACCCGCCCCAGGTCGACCCGGCGCCGCTCGCCCGAGCGCAGCGCCGGGACCAGGTCCGCCGCCGACCGGGAGCCGAGGGCCCTGGCCAGGTCGTTCCCGGTGCCCGCCGGGATGACGGCGAGCGCGGTCGGGGTGCCCGCGCACGCCTGGAGCGCCACGTGCGCGGCGCCGTCACCACCCAGGACCACCAGCGCGTCGACGTTCGCGCCCACCACCCGCTCGGCCATCGCCGCCGCCTCGGCCGTGCTGGTGGGAACCAGCAGGTCCAGCACGTCCACGGACTCGCGCAGCAGGGCCGCGGTGGTGCCCGCGATCCGCGCGGCGGCTCCCCCGCCGGAGTTCGGCGACACCAGCAGGGCGGCTCTGGTCACGGCGGCGCTCCAGTCGGTCGGGGACGTGCTGCCCACGCGGGACCTGAGCTTAGGAGCCGAAACCCGGAAAGCGCTCGCAGTGCGCGGGAAGACGAAGTGCGCACTCCCCCTCACGCCCCTCACGCACCCGGAACCGCACGCCCCTGAAACGCCGAGGACCGGCGGGGCTCAGCCCGGCCGGTCCTCGGAAGTCGTGCGACGCGCGGATCAGGTCGCGTCGTCGTCGTAGTTCACCCTGCGCTCCGGCTGAGCGGCCGGAGGCGTCGGCTGCGCGGGGCTCTGCGGCTGAACCGGCTGGCCCTGGCCCTGGGCCTGCGCTGCCTGCGCCTGCGCTGCCTGCGCCTGCGGCGGCGCGGCCTGGGTCGCGGTCCGCCCCGCGGTCCCGCTGTCCTCGACCTGAGTCGGCGTGTAGTCGAACGGCGAGGCCTCGTCGTCCGACAGCTTGTCCCAGTTCTCCTCGGGCCCGAAGCCCTCCTCCACGCGCTTGCGCGCCTTGCGCTTGTCGTGCAGGCGGGCGATCTGGGTGGCCATCTCGAACAGCAGCGCCAGCGAGATCGCGAGCGCGACCATCGAGATGGGGTCGGTGCCCGGCGTCGCGAACGCGGCGAACACGAACAACCCGAAGACCAGCCCGCGGCGCCAGCGCTTGAGCTTCTCGTACGGCAGGATGCCGACCGCGTTCAGCATCACCACCACCAGCGGCAGCTCGAAGCTGACCCCGAATATGATCAGCAGGGCCAGCACGAAGTCGATGTACGCGGTGCCCGACAGGGCGGTCAGGAATTTGTTGTCACCGAACCCGACCAGCACGGACAGGCCCTGCGGCACGACGTAGAACGCCAGCACCGCGCCCGCGAGGAACAGCAGCGACGCCACCCCGACGAAGATCAGCGCGAACTTGCGCTCCTTCGCGTACAGGCCCGGCGCGATGAACCGCCACAGCTGGTTGAGCCACAGCGGCGAGGTGAGCACCGCTCCGGCCGCCGCGCCGACCTTCAGCTGGATCATGAAGGCCTCGAACGGCTGGGTCTGGAGCAGCTGGCACTCCTGGTTCTGGTTGAACCGGTCCTCCAGCGGGATGCCGCAGTACGGCGAGATGATGATGTCGCCGAGGCTGGGCGCGCCGAGGATGCGCCAACTCCACCAGATGAAGCCGAAGACCGAGCCGATGGTGAGGAACAGCAGCGCCCAGCCCAGCCGGTTGCGCAGCTCGTAGAGGTGGTCGCGCAGCGACATGGTGCCTTCGGGATTGTGCCGCTTGCTCCTCAGCTTGCGGCTCTCCCGCCTGCGCGACAACCACCCAGGGCTCGCCCCCACGGCGTGGACCGTCCTTCACTGCTCGTCGGCCGGGACTGGCTCGCCCGGCACCGCTCGTCGTTCGGCTCGTCGTTCGGCGGGGTCACGCGCCGGGCACGGGTGGCGGCCCGTGCCGCTCGCGGCGCGACCGGCTCAGTCCTGCTTGGGCTGCACCGGCTGGGCGACAGGCTGGGCGGCAGGCTGCTGCTGCACCGGCTGGACCGGCTGCGCGACGGGCTGCTGCTGCACCGGCTGGGCGTACTGCTGGACCGGCTGCTGCGCGGTCGGCAGCGGCTGGGCGGGCTGCTGCACCGGCTGGACCTGCTGCACGGGCTGCTGCTGGGGCTGGTCCTCGTCGCGCAGGCCCTTGGTCTCGGCCTTGAGGATCTTCGCAGAGCGGCCGAGCGAGCGGGCCATGTCCGGGAGCTTCTTCGACCCGAACAGCAGCAGGACCACCACGGCGATGATCAGCAGTTCAGGTACTCCGAGATTGGGCATGGTCTTCCTCCTGTCGGCCCCGGTTCCTCGATCGTAGCCGGGGTTCGCCCTGACGGGCCTTGTCCGGACGCCGCTGCTGGAAGGCCACCCCGAGCGCGGCCAGGCGCGCGCGGAGGAAGCCGACCCGATCGCCGACCCTGTCGCTCATCAGAGTGCTTGCCGCGCGTGCGCGGCGCAACGACCGGGTGACCTTGAGCACGGCCACCACCAGGATGACCAGCCCGAGCAGCACCAGTGCTAGGGACGGCAAGTACGGCACACCGTCAACCGTATAGGCAAGCGGTTCACCGGAGTTGATCCGCCCGGTCCAACGCGGCCCTGGCCTGCCTCGCCACCGCCTCGACCAGCTCGGCGGGCTCCTCGGCGCGCACCTCGCCGCCCTGGCCCAGCACGAGCCGGACCATCCAGGCGGTGTCGGTGTAGCGCATCAGCACGCGGGCGCGGCCGTCCGGCAGCTCGACCATGGCCTCGGTCGGGTAGTACTCGGCGAACCAGCGGGCGTCCGGCTCCAGCACGAGCACGGCGGCGCGCTGGTCCGGGTCGGGCTGGAACAGGCCCTCGGAGGTGTCGGTGGGCACGGCGTGCGGCGGCGGGCTGGCCGGTTCGTCCAGCACCTCGACGGCGTCGACCCGGTCGATCCGGAACAGCCGCACCCCGTCGGCGGCCCGGCACCAGGCCTCCAGGTAGCTGCGGCCCTCGACCAGCAGCATCCGCATCGGGTCGACGACCCGGTCGGTGATCTCGTCGCGGGACGGCGTGTAGTAGCGCAGCGCGAGCGCGCGGCGGGCCCGCACGCCCTCGGCGATGGCGTCCCGCACGCGCGCCGTCTCCGGGCCCTCGCGCACGGCGAGGCCGACCGCGACGCCCGAGGGCTGGGCCTGGCCGACGGCGGACTCGACCTTGGCGACGGCGCGCTCGACGGCGGCCTTGTCCGCGACGCCGGGCGTGTCGGCGAGCGCGCGCAGCGCCACCAGCAGCGACGTGGCCTCGGCGGCGGTCAGGCGCAGCGGGCGGCTCATGCCCGCGTCGAACGTGACGGTGACCGTCTCGCCCTCGAACGACAGGTCGATCAGGTCGCCGGGGCCGTAGCCGGGGAGGCCGCACATCCAGAGCAGCTCCAGGTCCTTGCGCAGCTGCTTGGGGGTGACCTGGAAGTCGGCGGCGGCCTCGACGATCGGGATGCCGGGGCGGGCCAGCAGGTACGGGACCAGCGCGAGCAGCCTCGGCAGCCGGTCGTTCGCCGAGGTCACGCGACCACCCCCGTCCCGCGCAGCGCGCCGAGCAGGCGCTCCCGCACGCTCTTGGCCAGCACCTCGGGCTCCAGCACGACGGCGTCGGGGCCGAAGCCCGCGATCCAGCCGGCGGCCGAGTCCGGGAAGTTCAGCTCGATCTCCAGCAGGTCGCCGGGCACACCCGCCAGCTCGCGCTCCCCCACGACGCGCGCGCGGCGGCGCAGGCCGTGGCCGCGGCCCTTCGCGACCCACAGCTTCGCGGGCGCGGGCGGTTGCGGCGAGGGCTGGGTGCGGGCGACGAACCCGAGCAGGTCGACGTCGTCGGGCCTGGTAACGGCGCCGGGCTTGCCGAGGGTGCGCACGTCGCCGACGATCCGGGACAGCCGGAAGCAGCGCGTGGCCCCCCGGTCCCGGTCGTGGCCGACGAGGTACCAGCGCCCGCGCCAGGCCACCACGCCCCACGGCTCGACGGTGCGGGTGCGCACCTCGACCGGGCTGGGGCGGCGGTAGTCGAACTCGACCACGCGGCCGGTCTGCGAGGCGGCGAGCAGCGGCGGGAACGCCGGTTCGGTCGCGCGGACCCTCGGCTCGACCGGCACGTGCACGTCCTGGTCCACGTCGACGCCCGCCGCGCGCAGCTTGAGCAGCGCGCCGTGGGCGGCGCCGGTGAGCTGCGGGGAGTCCCAGAGGCGGCCCGCGAGCGCGACGGCGGCGGCCTCGTCGGGTTCGAGGTCGATGTCGCCGAGCTCGTAGTCGCGGCGGGCGATGCGGTAGCCGTCGACGGAGTCGAAGGCCCCGCTGCGCCCGGTCTCCAGGGGGACGCCCAGGTCGCGGAGCTCGGACTTGTCGCGCTCGAACATGCGGAAGAACGCCTCGTCCGTCGCGGCGTCGGTGTATCCGGGGACGATGGCGCGGATGCGCTCGGCGGTCAGGTACTGGCGAGTGGAGAGCAGGCACAGGACCAGGTTGACGAGCCGCTCAGCACGTGCGGTGGCCACGACGGAACCCTAACCCCGCCGGGGGGCCGGGTGACCGGCATCCCTGGTGGTTTCCTGGGCGAACGGTCCGCTGGGGTGGGTTTTTGCTGGTCAGGGCGGGTGGGGGGAAATTGGTGAGCGGTCCGTTCACCCGCTGACCGGCGTGGCGGGGGTGGGAGCGGCGAGCAGCGGGACGTTCCCAGGCAGTGGGCTGCCCCCGTCCCCAGGCGGCGGGGTGTCCCCGTCCCCAGGCAGTGGGCTGTCCCCGTCCCCAGGCAGCGGGGTGCCCCCGTCCCCGAGCGGTGTGGGGTCAGTCGGTGAGCATTCCCTCGGGCAGGCCGGGCACGTCGCCGGGGAGCCAGATCGGTGGGGTGCTCGGCAGTTCGTGGTAGCGGCGCAGGCCCGCCAGGCCGCCGAGCCAGCCGGACCACTCGCCGTGCGGTGGGTGGTCCGGGTCGAAGCCGGACTGGGTGACCACCAGGGTGGTGCCCTCCTCGGCGTCGGACAGTTCCCAGGTGTGCGTCGAGCGACCCCAGGCGATGCGCATCATCCGGTCGGGTTCATAGGCCGCCACTTGTCCGGGGGACGGGTCCAGGTCGAAGCCGCCCATCGCGAAGCGGCCTCCCGGCCAGGGCTCGATGTCGACCTTCGCGCCGAACCAGCGCTCGTAGCGCTCCGGCTCCACCAGGGACGCCGCCACCTCGGGGCGGGGCGCCCTGATCAGCACCTCGGCGCGGAACTCGGCCAGGCCCGGCGTGAAGTCCGGCCTCGGGCCCACCTCGCGGCCCTCGACGTGGTCGACCAGGTCGCACAGGGCCAGCACCCAGAAGGTGTACAGCCAGGCCAGCACGCCCTCCTCGGCGACCGCCGCCTCCCAACCGGGGAAGTGGCTCTGCGCCAGGTGCACCTGCGTGCCGCCACCGTCCGCGACCAGGCGGAACTCGACCGTGGTCTGCTCGCCGCCGACGTCCCACCCCAGGGTGAGCGCCCGGTCCCCCGCCGCGCCGTCGACCACGGCGAGCACCCGCTGCTCACCGCCGGGCGACTGCCGCCCCCCGAACGTGAAGCGGGTGGGCAGGTCGACCTCGGACTCCTCGTCCAGCCACGCCCGCACCTCGGCCTGATCGGTCAGCGCCCGCCACACCCGCTCGACCGGAACGCCCGCGCGCACCGCCAACCGCACCGTCTCGCCCACAGCGACCCCCTGACGTCCCGACGACAGCGAGGCCCCAGCAGACCACGGCGCACCCGGTCCCGTCGCGGCGGCGCGCCCACGACGGGACCAGGGCCCAGGCCCGGAACCAAGAGCAGGACCTGGGCCTCACAGCGACGCGATCAGCCGCTCCACCCGCTCGTCCACCGCCCGGAACGGGTCCTTGCACAGCACCGTCCGCTGCGCCTGGTCGTTCAGCTTCAGGTGCACCCAGTCGACCGTGAAGTCCCTCCCGGCCGCCTGCGCCGCCGCGATGAAGTCGCCGCGCAGCTTCGCCCGCGTGGTCTGCGGCGGGGTGTCCTTCGCCGCCTCGATCTCGCCGTCGTCGGTCACCCGCTCCACCTGCCCCTTGCGCTGGAGCAGGTCGAACACGCCCCGCCCGCGCCGGATGTCGTGGTAGGCCAGGTCCAGCTGGGCGATGCGCGGGTTCGACAGGTCCATGTCGTGCTTGGCCTGGTACCGCTCCAGCAGCCGGTGCTTGATCGCCCAGTCGATCTCGCGGTCGATCTTCGACAGGTCCTGCGCGGCGATCGCGTCGAGCGTGCGGCCCCACAGCTCCAGCACCCGCTCGGCCATCGGGTCGGGCGAGCGCTTGGCCACGTGCTCCACGGCCCGCTCGTAGTACTCGCGCTGGATGTCCAGCGCCGACGCCTCCTTGCCGCCCGCCAGCTTGACCGTGCGCCGCCCGGTCAGGTCGTGGCTGATCTCGCGGATGGCGCGGATCGGGTTGTCCAGGCTGAAGTCCCGGAACTGCACGCCCTGCTCGATCATCTCCAGGACCAGGTTCGCGCTGCCCACCTTGAGCAGCGTGGTCACCTCGGACATGTTCGAGTCGCCGACGATGACGTGCAGCCTGCGGTAGCGCTCGGCGTCGGCGTGCGGCTCGTCGCGGGTGTTGATGATCGGCCGGGACCGGGTGGTCGCCGACGAGACGCCCTCCCAGATGTGCTCGGCGCGCTGGGACAGGCAGTAGACCGCGCCGCGCGGGGTCTGGAGCACCTTGCCCGCGCCGCAGATCAGCTGGCGGGTCACCAGGAACGGCAGCAGCACGTCGGCGATGCGGGAGAACTCCCCCGCGCGGGCGACGAGGTAGTTCTCGTGGCAGCCGTAGGAGTTGCCCGCCGAGTCGGTGTTGTTCTTGAACAGGAAGATGTCGCCGCCGATGCCCTCGTCGGCGAGCCTGCGCTCGGCGTCGACCAGCAGGTCCTCCAGGATGCGCTCGCCCGCCTTGTCGTGGCTGACGAGCTGGGCCAGGTCGTCGCACTCCGCCGTGGCGTACTCGGGGTGCGAGCCGACGTCCAGGTAGAGCCGTGAGCCGTTGCGCAGGAAGACGTTGGACGAACGGCCCCAGGACACCACCCGGCGGAACAGGTACCGCGCGACCTCATCCGGGGACAGCCTGCGCTGCCCGTGGAAGGTGCAGGTCACCCCGAACTCAGTCTCAATGCCGAAGATCCGCCGCTGCATCCCTCAACAGTAGGCGCATCCCGGCCCGCGTCCAGTGATCCAATCGGGCGGAGCGGCGTGTTCGCCGATAACGTTCCGGGTGTGCGCCGACGTGTGAACCAACTGGATCAGGCACTGATGGAGCGCGTTGCCGCCCTGCCGCCGTCGCGGCTGGACCGGGGCCTGAAGGCGCTCACGAGGACGGCGAACCACAGCGTGCTGTGGTTCTGCGTGGCGGGTGTGCTGGCGCTGCGCAAGGGCAGGGGCAGGCACGCCGCGCTGCGCGGGATCGCGGCGATCGCGGGG
This sequence comes from Actinosynnema mirum DSM 43827, assembly GCF_000023245.1. Taxonomy (GTDB): domain Bacteria; phylum Actinomycetota; class Actinomycetes; order Mycobacteriales; family Pseudonocardiaceae; genus Actinosynnema; species Actinosynnema mirum. The sequence goes on along the minus strand of NC_013093.1, from coordinate 2,486,392 downwards.
GCCAGCGCGTCGGCGAACCTGGTCGGCAAGACCCTGTTCCCGCGCCGCAGGCCCGCCGCCGACCTGCTGGACGTGCCGCGCAGGCTGACCAAGCGGCCGACCTCCTCGTCGTTCCCGTCGGGGCACTCGGCGTCGGCCGCCGCGTTCACCACGGCGGTGGCCATGGATCACCCGATCGCGGCGGTCGTGGTGGCCCCGATCGCGGCTGCGGTGGCCTACTCGCGGGTGCACACCGGGGTGCACTGGCCCTCGGACGTGGCCGTGGGCGCGGCGGTCGGGGTGGGCGCGGGGCTGCTGACCCGGCGGTGGTGGCCGCGGGGGCGCGACGAGCCCGCGTCGGCCAGGGAGCACGCGTCGCTGGAGGCCCTGGAGGAGGGCGAGGGGCTGGTCGTGGTGGTCAACCCGAGCGCCGGGTTCACCTCGGCGGACCCGTCCGAGGCGATCGCCGAGCAGTGGCCCAAGGCGATCCTGGTCGGCATCGACGAGCTGGGTTCGGTGCTGGAGCACCGGCCGCGCGCGCTGGGCGTCGCGGGCGGGGACGGGTCGGTCGGGGCGGTGGCGGCGGTGGCCGCCGAGAACCGGTTGCCGCTGGTGCTGGTGCCCGCCGGGTCGCTCAACCACTTCGCGCGCGACGTCGGCGTTGCCGGGCTGTACGACACGGCGCGGGCGGTCGCGGCGGGCGACGGGGTGGTGGTGGACCTGTCGACGGTGCAGGTCGACGGGGCCGACCCGAGGTGGTTCGTGAACACGGCGAGCCTGGGCGGGTACCCGGACATGGTGCGGCTGCGGGACAAGCTCCAGCACCGGTGGGGCAAGTGGCCCGCGGCGGCGATCGCGATGGGGCGGGTGCTGGGGACGTCCAAGCCGCTGCGGGTGGAGCTGAACGGGGAACCGCACCTGGTGTGGATGCTGTTCGTGGGCAACGGGCCGTACCGGCCGAAGGGGTTCGCGCCGACCACCCGGCCCGCGCTGGACCGGGGGCTGATGGACGTGCGGTTCATCCGGGCGGACACGCGGATGTCGCGGACCCGGTTCTTCCTGGGCGCGCTGCTCGGGTCGCTGCACCGGAGCCGGACCTACCGGCACATGGAGACGCGGCGGTTGGACGTGCGGGTGCTGGGGCGGTCGGTGGCGATCGCCACGGACGGGGAGGTCGGGCCCACCGGGTCGCGGTTCTCGTTCCGGGCCCGGCCTGCGGCGTTGGGGATCTACCGGGCTTGAGGTGTGGTGATCTACCGGGCTTGAGGTGAGGGGATCTACCGGGCTTGAGGTGAGGGGATCTACCGGGCTTGGGGTGGGGGCTGCGGCTGCGCTCGTCGCCACCCGGTTGATCGACGGGATCGCGCGCGGCCCCTAGGCTCGGCGGCGATCGCGGTTCCGGGCGGCGGGAAGGTGCGGGTAGGTCAGTGGGCGCCGGTCGGGCGGCAGCGGGCAGGGACGGGGAGGTCGAGGCGCTGCGGCAGGCCGTGGCGCGCGCGTCCGCGACCGGGTCGCCGCAGGTGGTGGAGGTGCACGGCGAGCCGGGGATCGGCAAGACGGCGCTGCTGGACGAGCTCGCGCGGATAGCGCTGGAGCGGTCCTTCGAGGTGGTCTCGGGGCGGGCCGGGGAGTACGAGCGCGGGGTGCCGTTCGGGATCGTGGCGGAGGCGCTCGGCGGGTTGAAGCCGGACGACACGACGCAGGCGCTGCTGGACTCGCTGACGCCCGAGGGTGCTCCGGGCGAGGCGGGGGTGGGCGGGGGCGCGCACCGGTACCGGTTGCACCGGGCGGTGCGGCGCACGCTCGGGAGGCGGGCCCGGCCGTCGGGGCTGGTGGTGCTGCTGGACGACGTGCACTGGGCGGACGAGGACTCGCTGGAGCTGGTGGAGTCGTTGCTGCTGGACCTGCCGGAGGCGCCGCTGGTGGTGGCGGTGGCCTACCGGGGGCACCAGGTCCCGGCGGGGTTGCCCGCGGCGTTGGGGCGCACCCGCGCGGAGGTGGTGCGGTTGGCGCCGGGGCCGCTGGTGGAGCGGGACGTGGCGGTGCTGCTGCCGGACGTCCCGGCGCGGCGGCGGGAGTTGTTGACGCGGGTCAGCGGGGGGAACCCGCTGTACTTGGACGCGCTGGCGCGGCTGGACGAGCGGGCGCTGGGGGCGCTGGACCGGGAGCACACGGACCCGGAGGACTTGCCGCGGCGGTTGGGGGCGTTGCTGACCGGGGAGTTGCGGGGCCTGGCGCCGGACCGGTTGCGGGTGGCGCACGCGGCGGCTGTCGCCGGGGACACGGCCGAGGTGGGGTTGCTGGTCGCGGTCGCGGGGATGCCCGAGGACGAGGTGTTCGCGGCGGTGGACGAGCTGACGGAGCTGGGGGTGCTGCGGCCGGTCGGCGGGCGGTTCCGGTTCCGGCACCCGCTGGTGCGGGCTGCGGCTTATCAGTCCGCGGGGCCCGCTTGGCGGATCGGGGCGCATCGGCGGGCCGAGGAGCACCTGCGGGCGCACGGCGGGTCGTTGGCGTTGCGGGCGCACCACACGAGTCGGGCGGCGCGGCGGGACGACGTGGCGGTGGGGACGTTGGTGGACGCGGCCGTGGTGGCGGTGGACAGCGCGCCCGCGAGTGCGGCGGGGTGGTTGCGGACGGCGTTGGAGTTGCTGCCGGAGGGGCACGTGCGGTCCGCGGAGTTGCGGGTGCTGCTGGCCAGGGTGGTGGGGTTGGCGGAGCGGCTGCCGGAGAGCAGGCGGATTCTGCACGGGGTGCTGGAGGCCGCCGCCGGGCCTGGGCGGCGGGAAGCGGTGCGGTTCAGCGCGGTCGCGGATCGGCTGTTGGGGCGGTTCGACGAGTCGAAGGCGTTGTTGGAGGCCGAGCTCGCGGGGGGTCGGGAGGCGGCGGGGCGGGGGGCGCTGCTGGTGGAGCTGGCGGCCACCGAGGTGCTGCGCGGGGCCACCGGGGTGTGCTCGGAGTTGGCGCGCGAGGCGGTGGTGGACGGGCGGGAGCGGGGGGATCGGGGGCAGGAGGCCGCGGCGTCGATGCTGGTCGGGTTGACGGCGCTGCAGGACGGGGACGCTGAGGCTGCGCGGGGGTGGGCTCGGGCGGCGGTGCGGTTGGTGGACGGGTTGCCGGACACGGCGTTGCGGGATCACCTGCACGTGCTGCCGCCGTTGGGGTGGTTGGAGTTGCGGCTCGGGGAGCGCGGGGACGCGGAGCGGCATCTGCGGCGGGGGGAGGAGGTCGCGCTGGCCACCGGGCGGGCGCATGTGCGGCCTTACCTGCGGGTGGTGGTGGCTGACGTGGCGGCTTCGGGTGGGGAGCTGGCTCGGGCGGTGGAGGTCGCCGAGGAGGCGCACGAGGCTGCTGAGGGGTTGGGGAGTCCGGAGCTGGCGGCTATGGCGGTGGCTGCGCGGATCGAGCCGGTGTTGTGGCGGCGGGGGCCTACGGCTGCGTTGGACTTGGCTGAGGAGGGGCGGCCTCGGTCTGCTTGGTGGGCGCAGGAGGCTGATGCGGGGATCGCTTCGGTGTTGGTTCGGGCTGGGGAGCTGCGGCGGGCTGGGGAGTTGGCTGGGCGGTACGTCGCGGGTGGGCGGGGCGGTGGGGGTGGTGGGGGTCGTGGGGGCGGTAGCGGTGGTGGGGGCGGTAGCGGTAGCGGTGGTGGGGTGGGGCGGGTTCGGGGGCTGGCTGCGGTTCGGTGGTGTGGGGTGTTGGCGGTGTGCCGGGCCGGGGGTGGGGCTTGGAACGAGGCTTTGGGGCTGGCTGAGCACGCCGTGCGGTTGGCCGAGGAGTTGGGGATCGCGTTTCAGCGCGGGGAGGCCGCGTTGGCTCGGGCCGGGGTGTTGGCGGCTTGTGGGCGGTTGGCTGAGTCCGTGGACGAGGCCGGGGTTGCGGTGGAGTGGTTCGGGGAGGCCGGGGCGCCGTTGCAGGTGGCTCTGGGGCATGACCGGGCGGCTGCGTCACTGGCCGCGGCTGGGGATTTTGAGGCTGCACGGGCGGCTTATGGGCGGGCCAAGAGCGGGTATTCGGCTTGTGGGGCTTTGTGGTTGTCGGGGCGGGTTCGGGCTGGGGAGTCGCGGTTGGGGGCTCGGGCGCCCCGGCCTCGGCGGCCTGAGGCGGTGGGGACCGTGGAGTCGTTGTCCGGGCGGGAGCGGGAGGTCGCCCGGTTGGTCTCGGAGGGGTTGACCAATCGGGAGATCGCGGAGCGGTTGTCGTTGTCCGCCAAGACGGTTGAGGCGCATTTGGCTCGGGTTTTCACCAAGCTCGGGGTTCGGTCACGGGTTGGGGTGGTGCAGCGGCTGTCGGGGCGGGGGTGAGGGGGGGAGCAGGGGGAAGGGGTGAAGGGGTGAAGGGGTGAAGGGGTGCAAGATCAAGGTCAAGAGCTGAAGATCAAGAGCTGAAAGGCACGCCTCGCCGGCGGGGCAGACCTCCAAAAAAGAGGGGACGGGCTCTGTCGGCCGGTGGCCGTTGGGGTGGTGGTCTCGTTTACCACTGCGGTGGGTGGGGTCCCTCTTCTCCGTTTGGCCTCCTTTCAGGCAAGCACGCTCGTCAAGACGCCGTATGACTGTGCGGTCTTCCGGGCAGTGCGGCGGCATCTTGACAAGCGTGCTCGGGCTTCGCCAGGCCAAACGGAGAAGAGGGACGTGGGAGTGGGGCTGCGTGGGCTCGCTTCGCTCGCCCCGCAGCCCGCGAAGCGGTCAGTCTTCGAATGCGCGCGGTCCATTAGGCGGTCAGTCTGTGGGGGGCATGGGGGCGCGGGGGCGTTAGGCGGTCAGGTGTGGGCTGCCCTGATCAGGATCGCCGCCGACTCGGTTGCCGATGCGACCAGTGCCGCCTCGTCCGGGACGAAGCGGCGGGCGAAGCCGGTTAGGAGTAGGACTCCGTGGCCGTGTGCGGTGGCCACGAGTTTTTCCAGGAGGGAGAGGGCTGCCTCCGGGGTGCCGGTGGTGGTGAGGGCGTCGGGGAGGAGCAGGTCGATTACTGCCCTGCCTGCCTCTGCCAGGTCTTGGTCCGCGCGTGACCTCAGGTCCTCGGCGAAGATCAGGTCGATTCCTACGCGGTAGCGGGCTGTCACGAGGGCGCAGGCGCCTGCGGCTGCGGCCAGGCGGGCCTCCGGGGTGGGCAGGGGGGTGGTGGCTTGGCGCAGTTCCTCTGCCAGGAGGTTTGCCAGTTTGGTTGCCACGGCGGTGAGCAGGTCGTCTCTGGCCGGGAAGTGGCGGTACGGGGCGGCTGGGCTCACTCCGGTTCGGCGGGCGGCCTCGGCCACCGAGAGGGATGCCACCCCGCCTTCCGCCACCAGGGCCAGGCCGGCGTCTACCAGGGCCGATCGCAGGTCGCCGTGGTGGTAGGTCGGGCGCTTGGCCACGGGGTGCTCCTCAACGCGCTGGACAACGGTGTGAGAGAGCTCTTACATTGGGGGGTGTAAGAGGTCTCTTACATGTCGTGCTCTTCTGTGCTTGGAGGGTCCATTGTCGGTCAGCGGTGAGCGGGTTGCGGGCAAGGTCGTTGTCATCACGGGGGCCGGGAGTGGGATCGGGGCCGCTACGGCTCAGGTGCTCGGAGGGCTTGGGGCTCGGGTGGTGCTTGGGGCTCGGCGGGGTGAGCGGGCCGAGGAGGTTGCTGAAGGGGTTCGGGCTGGGGGTGGGGAGGCGGTTGCGCTTGGGGTGGATGTGCGGCGGCGGGAGGACGTGCGGGAGATGGTCGGTGCTGCGGTGGAGCGGTTTGGCGGGGTGGATGTGCTGGTCGCCAATGCGGGGGTGATGCCGGTTTCTGCCGTGGACGAGCTTCGGGTGGACGACTGGGACGCCATGGTCGACACGAACCTGAAGGGGGTGTTGCACGGGGTGGCTGCGGCGTTGCCGGTGTTCCGGGAGCAGGGGCGGGGGCACTTCGTGCACGTCGCGTCCACTGCGGCGCATCGGGTTGTGCCTGCTCAGGCCGTGTACTCGGCTACCAAGGCCGCGGTTCGGACGTTTTCCGAGGGGTTGCGGCAGGAGGCCGGGGAGCGGTTGCGGGTCACCGTGGTGTCGCCAGGGTTCACGGCCACCTCGTTCGCCGAGCACGTCACCAGTCCTGCGGCCCGTGAGGGGTTGCGGGCGTTGGGTGAGGACGTGGCGATGCCGCCGAGCGCGGTGGCTGAGGCGATCGCCTACGCCATCGGGCAGCCGGATGGGGTGGACGTCGGGGAGATCGTGGTTCGGCCCACCGCTCAGGGGTGAAACGCGAAGCCGCCCCTCGCGTGGTGGCGCGGGGGCGGCCTCGGGGGTGGTGCGGGATCAGGACTTGTCGTCGTTCGGGGGGAGGTTGCCGTCGTTGGCGGGCTTCTTCCCGGCGTCGGCGTCGGCGTCCGCGTCGTCCGGCGGGGTGTCCTGGAGCAGTGCGGCCAGGGCGGTGCCCTTGAGCCTGCGGAACGCGCGCCTCGGGCGGTCGCGTTCCAGGACCGCGGCTTCCAGGTTCGCGGCCTCCAGGAGCTCCGGCTTGCCGTTGCCGGTGGACGCCGAGCCCGCGCTGAGGGCCTTCACGGCCACGCGGAGCGCCGCCGCCAGGGGCAGACCCTCCTCGTAGGACTCCTTCAGGGCGGTCGCCGTCGTCTCGGCTTGGCCGCCCATCACGGAGTGCTGCGGCTCCTCCACGATCGAGCCGTCGTAGGTCAGCCGGTAGAGGGTGTCGTGCTCCGGGGTGTGGCCGACCTCCGCGACGCAGATCTCCACCTCCAGGGGCTTGATCTGCTCGGTGAAGATCGAGCCGAGGGTCTGGGCGTAGACGTTCGCCAGGGAGCGGCCCGTCACGTCGCGCGGGTCGTTCTGGTAGCCGCGCACGTCGGCGAAGCGGATGCCCGCCTGGCGCAGGTTCTCGAACTCGCTGTACCTGCCGACGGCCGCGAAGCCGATGCGGTCGTAGATCTCGGAGACCTTGTGCAGGGTGCTCGACGGGTTCTCGGCCACGAACAGCACGCCGTCGGCGTACCTGAGCACGACGACGCTGCGGCCCCTGGAAATGCCCTTCCTCGCGTACTCCGAGCGGTCCCGCAGGATCTGCTCGGGTGAGGCGTACAACGGCATCGTCACTGGTGCGGCTCCTGGACTCGGGCGGACAACACGGGGGTCACGGCTCAGCCCGCCGGGCGGGCTCGGCGGCCCTCGACGACGGTCTCGGCGATGGCCGAGGTGCGCTCCTCGGGCAGGTGGACCGCGCCTTCGGCGGTGACCGTGACGACCACCGGGAAGATGCGGCGGACCAGGTCGGGGCCGCCGGTGGCCGAGTCGTCGTCGGCCGCGTCGTAGAGGGCCTCGACGGCCGCTCGCACGGCGCCCTCGGCGTCCGCGTCGGGGTCGTAGAGCTTCTTCAGGGCCGACTTGGCGAACAGCGAGCCCGAGCCGACCGACTGGTAGCCGAGGGTCTCCTCGAACCTGGCGCCGGTCACGTCGTACGAGACGATCCGGCCCGCGCGGTCGGGGTCGGCGGCGTCGGTGTCGTAGCCGACGAACAGCGGCACGACGGCGAGACCGGCCAGCGCGGCGTCCAGGTTGCCCTTGACCATGCCGGAGAGGCGGTTGGCCTTGCCGTCCAGGGACAGCGAGACGCCCTCGATCTTCTCGTAGTGCCGCAGCTCGACCGCGAACAGCCGGACGATCTCGATCGCGATGCCCGCGGTGCCCGCGATGCCCACCGCCGAGTAGTCGTCGGTGACGAAGACCTTCTTCATGTCGCGCTGGGCGATGACGTTGCCCATGGTGGCGCGCCGGTCGCCCGCGATGACCACGCCGCCCTTGAAGGTCAGCGCGACGATCGTGGTGCCGTGGGCCGCCTGCACGACGCTCCCCTCGGGGAAGGACCGCGCGGTGGGCAGGAGCTCGGGCGCCTGCGCGCGGAGGAAGTCGGTGAACGACGAAGACCCCGGCCTGAGGTAGGCCGGGGGCAGCGACGCGGCCGGGTAGCGCCCGGTCGAGCTGTTGTCCATGTGCTGTTTCTTCTCCTGTCCCGCAGGCTCGTGCTGACTACCGGCAGAGGTGACCGGCGGCCGTCACTCGCCGCCCTTCTGCACGTACGCGCGGACGAAGTCCTCCGCGTTCTCCTCCAGGACGTCGTCGATCTCGTCGAGGATGGCGTCGACGTCCTCGCCGAGCTTCTCGCGGCGCTCCTGACCGGCCGCCGCCGCGGCGTCACCGCCGTCGTCGCCGTCGCCGCCGCCCTGCCGCTGAACCTGTTCCTGGGCCATGCCGACCTCCCCGGTCCTCGGGTCCTGCCCGGTCAACACTACCGACCGGGACTGACGTTTCACGTCCGCGTTGCGAAGCAGCGCGAGACCACCATCTGGCTGCACCGTGATCCCGCGCTGCGGCCCCACCGCTTTGGTCCTTGTGCTTTTGGCCAACGCCTCGCTTTAGGTCTGGTGATCAGCCCCTGGTGAGCGCGTCCACCAGTTCCTCGGCGGTGTCGGCGGCCTCCAGCAGGGCTCCGACGTGCGCCTTCGTGCCGCGCAGGGGTTCGAGGGTGGGGATGCGGACCAGGGACTCGCGGCCCAGGTCGAAGATCACCGAGTCCCAGGAGGCGGCGGCGACGGCGCTCGGGTAGCGCTCCAGGCAGCGGCCCCGGAAGTACGCCCTGGTGTCCTCCGGAGGGGTGAACACGGCCTCGCGCACCTCCTCCTCGCTGACCAGGCGCTTCATCGAGCCGCGCGCGACGAGCCGGTTGTACAGGCCCTTGTCCAGCCGCACGTCCGAGTACTGGAGGTCGACCAGGTGCAGCCGGGGCGAGCCCCAGGCCAGGCCGTCGCGGGCGCGGTAGCCCTCCAGCAGGCGCAGCTTGGCGACCCAGTCGAGCCGGTCGGCGCACTCCTGCGGGTCACGGGCCAGGGCGTCCAGGACCTCGCCCCAGGTGCGCAGCACGTCCCGGTCGCCGTAGCCCTCCTTCTCGACGAACTCGCAGGCCCGCTCGTAGTAGGCGAACTGGAGGTCGAGCCCGGTGAACTTGCGCCCGCCCGCCAGCTCCACGCTGGCCTTGAGGGTGGGGTCGTGGCTGATGCGGTGCACGGCGCGCACCGGGTCGAGCAGCCGCAGGTCGTCGAAGCGGCGACCGGCCTCGATCATGTCGAGCACGAGCGAGGCGGTGCCGACCTTGAGGTACGTGGAGTGCTCGGCCAGGTTCGCGTCGCCGATGATGACGTGCAGCCTGCGGTACTTGTCGGCGTCGGCGTGCGGCTCGTCGCGGGTGTTGATGATGCCGCGCTTGAGCGTGGTCTCCAGGCCGACCTCGACCTCGATGTAGTCGGCGCGCTGGGAGAGCTGGAACCCGGCCTCCTCGCCCGACGCGCCCACCCCGACCCGCCCGGAGCCGGTGATCACCTGGCGGGACGCGAAGAACGGGGTGAGGCCGGCGATCACCGAGGTGAACGGGGTGCTGCGCTGCATCAGGTAGTTCTCGTGGGTGCCGTAGCTGGCGCCCTTGCCGTCCACGTTGTTCTTGTACAGCTGCAGGCGGGGCTGGCCGGGGACGGTGGCGGCGCGCATGGCCGCCTCCTCCATGATCCGCTCCCCCGCCTTGTCCCAGATGACCGCGTCGCGGGCGTTGGTGACCTCGGGCGCCGAGTACTCGGGGTGGGCGTGGTCGACGTACAGCCTGGCCCCGTTGGTCAGGATGACGTTGGCCGCGCCCAGGTCCTCCACGTCGCCGTCGCCGGGACCGGGGTGCCCGCCGGGGTGGCCGAGGTCGAAGCCCCGCGCGTCGCGCAGCGGGGACTCGACCTCGTAGTCCCAGCGGGCGCGCCGGGCGCGGGGCACGTCCGCGGCTGCCGCGTACGCCAGCACCACCTGGGTGGAGGTGAGCACCGGGTTCGCGGTGGCGTCACCCGGCACAGCGATGCCGTACTCGACTTCCGTTCCCATGATCCGCCGCATACTGCGCAGCCTACGGCGTGACGCGCCCCGCGTGCCGGTGGACGAGCCGGTTTCTCACCCCGAGGACAGGCCCGCCGCCGGGCGGATTCGGGCCGCCGAACGGGCGGGGGCGAACGCGGACAGGACGGCGAGCGCGAGCACGGCGGAGCCGCCGATCAGCAGGGGGGCGACGGCCGCCGACGGCCAGACCAGGACGCCGAGGCCGGCGAGCAGCAGTTCGGCGTAGAAGGTGCCGAACAGGCCGCCGCCGAGCAGCCCGGTGAGGGCGAGCAGGACGGCCTCGGCGAGGACGCCGCCGAGCAGCCCGCCCCTGGTCACGCCCAGTGCGCGGCGCAGCGCGAGCTCCTTGCGGCGCTCCTGCACGGAGATGGTGAGGGCGGTGCCGATGCCGGTGACGGCGACCGCGACGGACAGGCCCATCAGCAGCATGAGGAGGGTCAGGCCCTGGTCCAGGGCCTCCTGGGCGTCGGCGTCCCAGCCGCTGGCGGTGGTGGTCTCGACGGTGGGGTGGCCGGGCAGGGCGGCGGTGACGGCGGTCCGGTAGGCGGCCGGGTCGGCGTCGTCCCGGAGCGAGACGAGGACCCGCGTCACCCCTTCGGGGTCCGGGGTGCCGAAGACGGCGTCGGCGTAGTTGAGCAGGCCGCCGTCGACGACGTCGGTGAAGCGGGCGGTGCGGGGGCCTCCGGGCAGGTCGTTCAGGGTGACGGTGTCGCCGCGCTGGACGCCGAGGTTCCGGGCGGTGTGGGAGGCGAGCAGGACGTCGCCGGGGGCGAGCCCGGCGGTGACGCCCTCGGCGGCGAGCCAGTCGCGCATCCGGGTGGGGTCGGCGAGCACGACGGTGGCCCTGGCCGCGTCGGCGGTCGTGCCCCAGGCGCCCTCGGTGACGACGACCGGGACGCTGGCGCTCACCTCGGGGCGGTCCTCTGCGGCGGTGACGACCTCGGCCGGCAGGGGCCTGCGGCCGGTGTCGGCGACCTGGGCGTCCGGGCGGACCTCGGCGAACCCGTCGAAGGCGGCCTGCGTGGTGCCGGCGGTGACGGCGAAGAAGCTGACCATGGCCGAGGCGAGCAGCAGCGGCAGGGCGACCGAGGCGGCGCGCTGCGGGACGCGGCGGACCTCGGCGGTGGCGAGCTTCCACTGGGCCTTGGCCTCGGCCGGTCCGCCGAGGCGGGTGGCGACCGCGCCGAAGACGCGGCTGAGGGCGGGCACGACCACCGGGCCGAACACGCCGAACAGGGCGGTCGCGGCGCACATCGACGAGAAGAAGACCAGGAAGACGGCCGCGGCGGACTGCTGGAGCACGAGCGCGCCCGCGCCGAGCGCGACGGCGGCCACGAGCAGCGCGCCGCCGAGCAGGCGCCTGCGCAGCCTCGGCACGGCGATCGTGCCGTCCGCCGTGCGCAGGGCGGCCAGCGGGGCGACGCGGGCGGCGGACAGCGACGGGCGCAGCGCGGCCACGGCGCTGAGGACGGCGGCGGTGACGACGCCGATCACCAGGTAGGTGGGCGAGGGCAGGGCGGCGGGGTCGAGGTCGACCGCGCCGAACATCTCGGACAGGCCGGCGCCGTCCATCACCGCGCCGAGCGCGCGGGCGAGCGGGCCGGAGAGCAGGGCGCCGACGAGACCGGCCAGGACGCCGCTGATCAGGGCCTCCACCAGGTTGGCGGTGAGCAGCGGGCCCCGGAACGCGCCGAGGCAGCGGAGCAGGGCGGTGGTGCGCTGGCGCTGGAGGTAGACGGCGCGGAAGGTCGCCGAGGCGACGAACACGGCGGTGGCGAGCGCGAGCAGGCTGAACGGCAGGAGCATCACCCACAGCTCGGTGGCGTCGCCGCGCTCGGCGGTGACGGTGGCGGCGGTGCGGGTGACGGCGGTGGGTCCTGCGGCCTGGTCGACGGCGTCGAGCGCGCCGCCCCGGACGGCGAGCGCGGTGGTGACCGGCTCGGGGTCGACCTTCGCGGCGAGGTCGGGGCCGATCGAGGCGGTGGGGGAACCGCTGGTGGCGCCGCGCTCGGTGATGCCGCTGATGACGACCTGGATCGGGCGGCCGTTCGCGTCGGCGAGGGAGACCAGGCCGCCCGCGACGAGGTCGTGGCGGTGGGCGGTGACCCGGTCGACCGCGATCTCGCCGTCGGCGGCGGGCGGGCGGCCCTGGGCGATGGCGACGGAGCCGTCGGGGTCGACGTCGGCGACGGTGCGCTCCTCGGTGGCGCGGCCCGCGTCGAGGAGCAGGTCCAGCTCGACGCGCCGCTCGGGCACGACCTCGCGCACACCGGGGACGGCGGCGATCCGGTCGGCCATGGCCTGGTCGAGCCTGCCGCCGCTGAAGGGCTCGGGCAGGACGACGAGGTCGGTGCCGGTCGGCAGGGCGCGGGCGCCCTCGGCGGCGGAGCGCGCCATGGCGTCGCTGAGGAGCAGGGTCGCCAGCAGGCAGGCGACGCCGACGAGCAGGGCGACGGCGGGCAGCACCGCCCTGCCGGGGTGCGCGCGCAGCTCGGCGATGGCGAGCCGCAGGGACGTGGGCACTTCGGTCCTCCTCGGGACGCGGCGGCCGGTCGGTCCCGGCCTGCCGGAAGTCTCGTGGGGGCGGGGGCGCGCGGGCATCGGTCCGGGGTCGCGGGCGGGTGTACGACCGGGGTGCCGTGGCGGGTAGTCCTCGGGGAGGATCGGCGGGTGGAGCTGGTGGCGCTGGTTGATCCGGATGGGGCAGTGGTGGGGCGGGCCTCGCGGGAGCGAGTGCGCGCCGAGGGGCTGTGGCACTCGTGCGCGGCGATCGTGGTGCTGTCGGGGGACGGCGAGCGGGTGTACGTGCACCGGCGGACCGACACCAAGGACGTGTACCCCGGCCTGTGCGACCCGACGTGCGGCGGGGTGGTCGCGGACGGGGAGTCGCCGGAGGAGTGCGCCCGTCGGGAGCTGCGGGAGGAGCTGGGGGTGGTGGCGCCGGTGGAGTTCTCCTACCGGGCGCCGTTCGAGGACGGGAGCATCCGGTACGTCGCGCACGTCTACCTGGCGCGGTCCGACGGGCCGTTCACCCACCAGCCCGAGGAGGTGGCCTGGGGCGGGTGGGTGCCGCTCGCTCGGGTCCGCGAGCTGGTGGAGGACCCGGAGTGGGCGGTGGCGCCGGACGGGCGGGCGCTCGTGCGGCGGTTGTTCTCGTCCGGAGGCGGGCTGTGGGGTTAGGGGCGGTCTTCGCGCTGTCGACACCGGGGCCGGCGGTGCTGACGGCGGCCGGGCCGCCCGCTCAGGTCCAGGCGAGCGAGCCGCGCGTGGACCAGTACTGCTCGGCCGGTTCGACGAGCTCGTCGAGGGCGTCGGCGGGGACGTCCAGCTCTGCGGCGCGCAGGTTGGCGCGCAGCTGGTCGGTGCTCGCCGCCCCGGACAGGACCACGTCGGCCCACGGCTGGGCCGCGACCAGGGCGAGCGCCGCCGCGTCCGGGGTCGCGCCGAGCTCGCGCGCCAGGTCCTGGAGCGCGGCGGGCGGCTGGACGGCGAGGCGGCCGTTGGCGACGCCCTCCTTGACGTACACCTCGAAGCCCGCCGCCGACGCCTCGGCCAGCGCCTGGCCCGCCGCGCGCTCCAGGGCGTTCCAGGTGGACTGCACGACGGTGAACAGCGGCTGCCCGTCGACCTCCAGGGCGAGCGCGCGGCGGATGGTGTCGGCCTGGCGCGGGCCGGTGGTGGAGAAGCCGACCTTGACGTCACGGGTGCGCAGCGCGCCGAGGGCGTCGAGCAGGGCCGGGTCGTCGAACAGCGGGCTGTCCGCCGTGAGCGAGTGCACCAGGTAGCGGGAGGGCTCGATCAGGGCCGCGGTCTCCTCCCACTGCCGGGTGAAGCGTTGCAGCGAGTGCTCCTTGACCTCGTGCACGTCGGCGTCGGCGCGCCAGTCGGCGACGTACGCGTACCCCCACTTGCTGGAGACGACCACGTCGTCGTGCCCACGATCGGCGAGCCACTCGGACAGGAAGCTCTCGGACAGGCCGTAGGAGCGGGCGGCGTCGACCCGGCGCACCCCGGCTGCGTGCGCGGCGTCGAGGACGGCGTGGCAGGCGGCGCGCAGGGAGTCGACGTCCCTGGTGGCGGGGAGCGCGCCGTCGCGGCCGAGGTTGATGTAGGCGGGCCTGCCCAGCGCGGCGAGACCAAGGGCGAATTCGGACACGACCGCCACCGTAGCCGCGCGCGCCGGGCCGCCGGTCGTCAGGCGTCGCGGCGCAGCAGCACCACAGCGCCCGCGCCCAGCGCGAGGACCGCGTGCAGCGCCACCGCCAGCCCTGCGCCCCACGGGGACAGCAGCGGGTCGGGTTGGGCGCCCGCGAGCTGCGGGGCGAGCGCGGCCAGGCTGGTGCCGTAGACGTACTCGTTCCACGGCCTCGGCAGCAGCAGGGACGCGGTCGGGATCACGAACTGGAGCACCGACAGGGTGGTCAGCGCGCCCGCGCTGGAGCGGACCGCGAACCCCAGGCCGAGGCCCACCAGCGCCGATACCGCCATGACCAGCGCGTTCGCCAGCACCGTCGGCCACGCGTCGGACAGCTCCGGGAACGCCGCGATCGGCGCGGGGCGGTCGCCGGTGATCCACTCGCCCAGCCCGGTCGCGGCCAGCGACAGCAGCAGCGCCAGGGCGGTCGCGGTCGCCGCCACCACCAGGGTCTTCGCCGCCAGGAACGCGCCCCTGCGCGGCACGGCCACCAGCGCCGGGCGGATCATGCCGCCGCCGTGCTCGGCGGTGATGGCCAGCGCGCCCAGCACGCCCAGGCAGAACTGGCCGATCGGCACCACCGGCAGCGCCGGGTCGGCGGCCTCGAACCGCAGCCGCACCTCGGGCGCCGCTTGGTCCCAGTCGGCGGTCATCAGGTAGGCGATCGCGGCGCCGCCGAGCAGGGCGAGCGCGAGCACGGCCAGCAGCACGGCCGTGGAGCGGACGGTGCGGAGCTTGAGCCACTCGGACGACAGCAGCGCGGTCACGCCGCCACCCCCTCGGCGCGGTGCCGCACCACGGACTCGGTCAGCTCCAGGTACGCCTCCTCCAGGGACGCGCCGCGCGGCGTCAGCTCGTGCAGCAGCACCCCCTCGGCGTGCGCGATCCCGGCGACGGCGGGCGCGTCCAGCCCGCGCACCACCCACCGCTCCCCCTCCGGCACGACCTCTCCCCCGGCCCGCTCCAGCGCCGCCACCAGCCCACCGGGCTCCGGGGCGCGCACCAGCACCTCGCGCCGCGCCCGGTCCACCAGCTCCGACACCGGTCCCTCCAGCACCAGCCTGCCCCGCCCGACCACGACCACCCGGTCGGCGGTCAGCGCCATCTCGCCCATCAGGTGGCTCGACACCAGCACCGCCCTCCCCTCCGCCGCCAAGCCCCGCATCAGCCCCCGGATCCAGCGGATGCCCTCCGGGTCGAGCCCGTTCACCGGCTCGTCGAACAGCAGCACCTCCGGGTCCCCGAGCAGCGCCGCCGCGACGCCGAGCCGCTGCCGCATCCCCAGCGACAGCGCGCCCACCCGCCTGCCCGCCACCGAACCGAGCCCCACCCGCTCCAGCAGCTCGTCCACCCTGCGGTCGCCGATGCCGTTGCTCCTGGCCAGCACGCGCAGGTGGTCGCGGGCCGCGCGGCCGGGGTGGGCGTCACCGGCGTCGAGCAGCGCGCCCACCCGGTGCAGCGGCCGGGGCAGGTCGGCGTACCGGTGGCCGCCGACGAGCGCCTCCCCGGACGTGGGGCGGTCCAGGCCCAGCACCACGCGCATGGTGGTGGACTTGCCCGCGCCGTTCGGGCCGAGGAACCCGGTCACCAGGCCGGGCGGCACGGTGAAGCTCAGGCCGTCGACCGCTCTCGTCGCGCCGTAGCGCTTGGTCAGCTCACGCACTTCGATCACCGGCACAGCGAACCGCCCCGAGCACCCCCGGCGGATCGGACCACGGGCCGCACCTCGGATCGGCCCCAGGTCCGATCCGGCGGTCGGCGCGGGACCGCTAGCGTCGCGGGGTGCGACTCCGGCTCTCCTCCGTGTCCCTGCTGCACGCGGCCGACGGCCTCGCGGCGCTGGCCGCCGTGGTGGTCTACCTCTACTTCGCCTCCAAGAGCACCGCCCCGCAGTGGGCGGAGCTGCAGCTGGCGCTGCTGATCGGCGTGCCGCTGGCGGTGCGCAGGCAGTGGCCGCTGGCGGTGTTCGTGGTGGTGGTGCTGGCGCAGAACGTGGCGACGGTCCTGCAGATCACCCTGGAGATGTACCTGCCGAGCGCGTACGCCGCCTACGCCCTGGGGCTGCTCGTGCCGCGCCGCAGGTCGCTGCCGGTGCTGGTCGGCGCGCTGCCGGTCACCGCCGTCGCGCTGGTGGTCGGGCAGCCGTGGCCGGACGACGTCGGGCTGGTGGGCGCGGTCTCGGTGATCCTGGTGGCGTCGTGGGCGCTGGGGCGGGCCAACCGGGTGAACCGGGCGCACCGGGCCCGTGCCGAGCGGGAGCGGGCCGAGCGGACCGTGGAGGCCGAGCGGCGGCGGATCGCGCGCGAGCTGCACGACGTGGTCGCGCACAGCCTGAGCCTGATCGCGGTCAAGACGGGCACCGCGAACCACGTGTGCGCCGACCTGCCCGAGGTGGCCCGCGACGCGCTGGTGGTGGCCGAGCGGACCAGCCGCGACACGCTCGTGGAGATGCGCAGGCTGCTGGGGGTGCTGCGGGACGAGGACCACGCGGCCGAGCGCGCCCCGATGCCGGGCCTGGCCGACCTGCCCGCGCTGGTGGGGGCGGCGCGGGACGCCGGGGTCGACGTGGAGCTGGCCGCGGGCGCGCCCGAGCTGCCGGACGCGGTCGGCCGGACGGTGTACCGGCTGGTGCAGGAGTCGATCACGAACGTGGTCAAGCACGCCGCCCCCGCGAGCTGCCGGGTGACGATCGCGCTGGTGGACGGGGTGGCGGTGGTGGAGGTGGTCGACGACGGTCCGGGCGCGCCGGACCCGCTGCCGCAGGGGCACGGGCTGGTCGGGATGCGCGAGCGGGTCGCCGTCTACGGGGGCGCGCTGGAGACCGGGAACCGGCCCGAGGGCGGGTTCCGGGTGCGGGCGGAGGTGCCGCTCGGATGAGCCGGAACGAGGTGGGAACGGGCGAGGTGGGAACGGGCGAGGTGGGAACGGGCGAGGTGGGAACGGGCGAGGTGGGAACGGGCGAGGTGGGAACGGGCGAGGTGGGAACGGGCGAGGCGGGGACGGACGCGATGAGTCCAGGCCCGATGAGCGCGGCCCCCGCGACCCTGGACCCGGCGGGCCCGCCCGCCGCGCCCCCGGCCCCGATCGGCGTGGTGATCGCCGACGACCAGGCGCTGCTGCGCGGCAGCTTCGAGGTGCTGGTGGGCTCGGCCCCCGACCTGCGGGTGCTGGGCACCGCCGAGGACGGCGAGCGGGCCGTCGCGGTGGCCGCCCGCGTGCGGCCCGACGTGGTGCTGATGGACGTGCGGATGCCGAACGTGGACGGCATCGAGGCCACCGCGCGGATCTGCGCGGCGCAGGCGGGCGTCAGGGTGCTGATCCTGACCACGTTCGACCTGGACGAGTACGTGTACGCCGCGCTGCGGGCGGGCGCGAGCGGGTTCCTGCTCAAGGACACCCCGCCCGCCGACCTGCTGGCCGCGATCCGGGTGGTGGCCTCGGGCGAGGCGCTGCTGTCGCCCTCGGTGACCCGGCGGCTGATCACCGAGTTCGCCGCGCGCCCCGCCGCCCGGCCGCTGCCCGCGCTGGACGCGGTGACCGCCCGCGAGCGCGAGGTGCTGCGGCTGGTTGCCGAGGGCCTGTCGAACACCGAGATCACCGAGGCGCTGCACGTCTCGCGCGGCACGCTGAAGACGCACGTCGGGCGGCTGCTGCACAAGCTCGGCGCCCGCGACCGCGCCCAGCTGGTGATCGCCGCCTACGAGTCCGGCCTGGTCACGGCCGGTCGACGCGCGGAACCCCTCCCCGGCGCGCTGCCGGGGAGGGGTTCCGGGGACCGGTGACGGCACGACCCGCGGGTCGTGCCGCTCCCGCGTGGGCCTAGAGGTACTGGCCCGTGTTGGTCGCCGTGTCGATGGCCCGACCGGTCTCCTGGTTCTTGCCGGTCACCAGGGTGCGGATGTACACGATCCGCTCCCCCTTCTTGCCGGAGATGCGCGCCCAGTCGTCCGGGTTGGTCGTGTTGGGCAGGTCCTCGTTCTCGGCGAACTCGTCGACGATGGCGTCCATCAGGTGCCGGACCGACAGGCCGGGCTGCTTGGTGTCCAGCAGCGACTTGATCGCCGACTTCTTCGCCCGGTCCACGATGTTCTGGATCATCGCGCCGGAGTTGAAGTCCCGGAAGTACAGGACCTCCTTGTCACCGTTGGCGTAGGTGACCTCCAGGAACCGGTTCTCGTCGGTCTCCTCGTACATGCGCTCGACGGTGTGCTGCACCATGCCCTGGATGCAGGCCGCCGGGTCGCCGCCGAACTCGGTGAGGTCGTCGGCGTGCAGCGGCAGGTCGTCGGTCAGGTACTTGGCGAAGATGTCCTTCGCGCCCTCGGCGTCCGGGCGCTCGATCTTGATCTTCACGTCGAGGCGGCCCGGCCGCAGGATCGCCGGGTCGATCATGTCCTCGCGGTTGGAGGCGCCGATGACGATGACGTTCTCCAGGCCCTCGACGCCGTCGATCTCCGAGAGCAGCTGCGGCACGATCGTGGTCTCCACGTCGGAGGACACGCCGCTGCCGCGGGTGCGGAAGATCGAGTCCATCTCGTCGAAGAACACGATCACGGGGGTGCCCTCGGAGGCCTTCTCCCGCGCCCGCTGGAAGATCAGCCGGATGTGCCGCTCGGTCTCGCCGACGAACTTGTTGAGCAGCTCGGGGCCCTTGATGTTGAGGAAGAAGCTCTTGGCGTCCTTGTGGTCCTCGCCGCGCGCCTTCGAGACCTGCTTGGCCAGCGAGTTCGCGACCGCCTTCGCGATGAGCGTCTTGCCGCAGCCGGGAGGGCCGTAGAGCAGGACGCCCTTGGGCGGGCGCAGCTTGTACTCGCGGAACAGGTCGGCGTGCAGGAACGGCAGCTCCACGGCGTCGCGGATCTGCTCGATCTGCCGGGAGAGGCCGCCGATGTCCTCGTAGCGGACGTCCGGCACCTCCTCCAGCACCAGGTCCTCCACCTCGGCCTTGGGCACCCGCTCGTAGGCGAAGCCCGCCTTGGAGTCGACCAGGAGCGAGTCCCCGGCCTTGAGCGGGGAGTCGAGCAGCGGCTGGGCGAGCCAGACCACCCGCTCCTCGTCCGCGTGGCCGACGACCAGGGCCCGCGCGACGGAGCCCTCGGGCCCGCCGTCGTCGAGCACCTCGCGCAGCGCGCACACCTCGCCGGTGCGCTCGAAGTCGCCGCCCTCGACCACGGTCAGCGCCTCGTTCAGGCGCACCGACTGACCCATGACCAGGGAGGAGGTCTCGACCGACGGCGAGACCGACACGCGCATCCGGCGGCCGGACGTGAACACGTCGACCGTGCCGTCCTCGAACCGGGCGAGGAAGACGCCGTACCCGCTGGGCGGCTGCGCCAGCCGGTCCACCTCCTCGCGGAGCGCGAGGAGCTGGCCGCGCGCCTCGCGGAGGGTGTCGATGAGCTTGGTGTTGCGCTCGGTCAGCTGGTTGACGCGCTCGGTGGCCTCGGCCAACCGCTGCTCCAGCAGGCGGGCGTGTCGTGGGGATTCCGTCAACTTGCGGCGGAGCAGCGCGATCTCGTCCTCGAGGAACCTGATCTGCGCCGTCAACTCGCCGGAGCTGCTGCCATTGCTCAGCTCGCCGCCCTCGTCGGGCTGGCTGCCGGGATGACCGTGCGGCATGTCGGCGCCCTCCTCCCGTGTTCGTACGACAACGGTACCGGCGATCACCGACAAAAGCGGCCACCTCGGCGGGCTGCCGGAGCGGCGGGTGATCACCGGGTTCGACATGTACGGGGGGTGAACTGCTCCATCTCGGTGTCACCGCCCGCCGCTCACCCGGTGCGGCGCGGGTGCCGGTGACGCCCCACCGGCTGTGTCCGGGCAGTGTCCCCGGCGTGAACGGGGAATTCCAGGGGATTGCGCCGGTGGTGTCCCGGCGGGCCCGTCGGGCGCCGGGGTCGCGGGCGGGGTGATCGGGGCCGCAGCCAGGCGAGTTCGGCTCGCGGCGGGGCGTCGGCGGGCCCCCGACGGGCTCCGGCGGGCTTCCCACAGGGTGGGCGGTCCGGTTACGGGTGGTCAGGCGGTGGTCGCGGCGGGTGGGTGAGGGCGGGGCGCGGGGGCGGGCCAGGCGGGGCGCTCCGGTCCGGTTACGGTCAGCAGCCCCGGAGGGCCGACACCTCCCTCTGCCAGCCGGAATGCGGCCAACCGGGTGGTTTCGACCTCGGCGGGGTGGGGATGACGTTGAGGGGGCTCGGTGTCGCCCGTCCGAGAAGCTTTCGACGCTCTCGGTGACGGTGTAGTTCCCCGAGTTGGGGGAAAGTCTCATCCAGGTGAACCTGTCGCGGCAGGGCGCTACTGTGCGCTCTGAGCACGGCCATCCCGGTACGAGGAGAACGCGATGTCGGTCCCGCCCCCCGGTCCGCACGGCCAGCAACCGGACCCGTACGGGCAGCAGCCGGGGCACGGCCAGCCCAGCGGCGGCTTCCCGCAGCAGCCCCAGCCCCAGCAGTTCGGCCAGCCCCAGCAGCAGGGCTACGGGCAGCAGGGCTACGGGCAGCAGGGGTACGGGCAGCAGGGGTACGGGCAGCAGGGGTACGGGCAGCAGCCCTACGGTCAGCCGGGGCACGGCCAGCAGCCGGGGCAGTTCGGGCAGCCCGGTCCGTTCGAGCAGGCGGGCCAGTACGGGCAGCCGGGTCAGTACGCGCAGCACGGGCAGCCGGGTCAGTACGGACGGCAGCCGGGGATGCCGGGCCAGTTCGGCTTCGACCCGAGCGGGGGCCTGCCGCCAGGGAAGAAGAGCGCCCTGCCCTGGGTGCTCGGCGGGGTCGGCGTGCTCGCCGTCGTCGGGCTCGTCGTGGGCCTGCTCGTGTTCACCGGCGACGACAAGACCGACACCGCGAGCGGCGGCTCCGACCAGTCCACCCCCGCCTCCAGCTCCGGCCAGGCGGGCGGCTCCGCGGAGACGGCCGAGGCCGAGAAGGTCGTGGACGCCTACGTCGCCGAGCTGGAGAAGGGCAAGAGCGCGGACAAGGCGAAGTCGCAGGCCATGATCTGCGCCGCCGACCGGCCGACCGTGAAGGCGTTCGCCGAGCAGGCCGAGGCGGTGGAGGCCAGCCTCCCCGCCGAGCGCCGCGAGCAGCTGAACTCGGTGAAGCTGGACTACTCGGTGGAGAACGTGACCGCGTCGGGCACGACCGGCTCGCTCACCATGCGGGTCAAGTACTCGAACGTCCCCGCCGGGGTGGCCCTGCCCGCCGAGAGCACCACGGCGCTGGAGCTGGTCAAGGAGAGCGGCGACTGGAAGATCTGCGGTCTGGCCAAGCAGCTCACCGGCAACCCCGGCGGCGCCACCGGCTGATCGACCGCTCCCCCGCCCCGACCACCGCCGGGCGCCCCTCGCGCGGGGTGGCGCCGCCGAGGTCGGGGGCGGGGTGAACACCACCGTTCCAGCGATCTTGAACCGCGCGGAGCGCTACCCTGCGCAGGCGTGGGCCACCGCCCCCGGCCCCGCATCCCCCTACCGGGCGCCAGCACCGCCCCAGCAGCTCCGAGGAGATCCCCCATGTCGGTCCCGCCGCCTCCCGGTCCCCAGGGGCCGCCGTCCGGCCCGTTCGGCCAGCAGCCCGGCTACGGGCAGCCCAGCGGTGGCTTCCCGCAGCAGCCCCAGCAGCCGGGCTACGGGCAGCCCGGCCAGTACGGGCAGCCGGACCAGTACGGCCAGCAGCCCCAGTCGGGGCAGTTCGGGCAGCAGCCGGGCCAGTACGGCCAGCAGCCGGGCCAGCCCGGTCAGTTCGGGCAGCAGCCCGGCTACGGGCAGCCCGGCCAGCAGCCCGGTTACGGGCAGCCCGGCCAGCCGGGTCAGTACGGCCAGCAGCCCGGCCAGTACGGCCAGCAGCCCGGCCAGTTCGGCCAGCAGCCCTACGGCCAGCCCGGTCAGCCCGGCTTCGACCAGTACGGCGGCGTCCCGCCCAAGAAGAAGAGCCCCCTGCCCTGGGTGCTCGGCGGCGTCGGCGCGCTCGTGGTGATCGGCGTCGTCGTGACGCTGGTGATGGTGCTCGGCGGCGGTGGCGGCAGCAGCGCGCAGGAGGTGGCCGAGCGCTACGTCGCGGCGACCAACGGCGACGGCGAGCTGGACGAGGACATGCTCTGCGCGGCGGACGCGGCCAAGATCGCCGAGCTGAACAAGCAGTTCGAGAACATGGAGAAGCCCGACCTCGGCGACCTCCCCGACTCGCCCGCCTCGCAGATGAAGGCCACGAACACCCTCGGCAAGGTGACCGAGAACGGTGACAAGGGCACCTTCGAGGTGATCATGAAGTTCGAGAACGTGCCGGACATCATGAAGGAGTACGTCAAGGACACCACGCGGACGATGGACGTGGTGAAGGAGGACGGCGGCTGGAAGGTCTGCAACGTCTTCAAGGCGCTGGAGACCACCACCCTCGGCGGCTGAGCCCCCTGAGCGGCGAGAACGCCCCGGCGACCACCAGGTCGCCGGGGCGTTCCGCGTTCAGGGCCCGCTCAGCCCTTCGACGGCCTGCGCTGCGGGCGCGGCGGGGTGACGCCGTCGGCGAGCCTGCGGGTGGTCAGCAGGAACGCGGTGTGCGCGATCATCCGGTGCTCGGGGCGCACCGCCAGGCCCACCACGTGCCACGGCCGCACGAGCGTCTCCCACGCCTGCGGCTCGGTCCAGTGCTGCTGCTCGCGCAGCGCCTCGGTGACCTTCGACAGCTGCGTCGTGGTCGCCACGTACACCACGAGCACGCCGCCGGGGATGAGGTTGGCGGCCACGGTCGGCAGCACGTCCCACGGCGCGAGCATGTCCAGGACCACCCGGTCGACCTCGCCGGTGTGGGTGGCCAGGTCGTCCACGGTCAGCGACCAGTTGGCGGGCCGCTCGCCGAAGAACTGCTCGACGTTGCGGATCGCGTGGTCGGCGTGGTCCTGGCGGACCTCGTAGGAGGTCACGCTGCCCTTCTCGCCGACCGCGCGCAGCAGCGAGCAGGTCAGCGCGCCCGACCCGGCGCCCGCCTCCAGCACGCGCGCGCCGGGGAAGACGTCGCCGTACATGACGATCTGCGCGGCGTCCTTGGGGTAGATGACCTGCGCGCCCCTGGGCATGGACAGCACGTAGTCGGCGAGCAGCGGGCGCAGCGCCAGGAACGAGGTGCCGCCCACGGAGGACACCACGCTGCCCTCGGGCTGCCCGATCAGCTTGTCGTGCGGCAGCGCGCCGCGGTGCGTGTGGTACTCCTTGCCCGGTTCGAGCACGATGGTGTAGTGCCGTCCCTTCGGGTCGGTCAACTGCACCCGGTCTCCGGGCTGGAACGGACCACTGGCGGTGCTCACCGCGACGAACCTCCTGCGCGAAGCTGCCCGCGACCTGCGGACGGGCACGATGGTCGCAGAAGCCCCCCGACCGGCTACCGGCGGGCCAGCAGCTTGGCGGAGGACCAGACCGGCCCGGTGACCAGCCACACCCCGCACACCGCGGCGAGCAGCCGCAGCGAGTCGAGCAGCGACCCGACCCGGTCCAGGCCGCCCGCGGCGAGCGCGAGGACCCCGACGACGGCGGCGGCGACGACGCCCGCGAGCACCGCCTTGCCCCACTCCCGCCACTCGTGGGCCACCCGCTCCGGCCCCTCCTCCGGCGGCTTGACCGGGGGCGGCCCGCCCGCGAACCAGTGCGCGAACCGCTGGTCGGCCCAGCGCAGCATCGAGTGCCCGAACGCGACGCTCACGCCGAGGTAGAGGGCGGCGAGGCCGTGCGCGCCGGTCGCCTGGCCGCCGCGCGCCAGGTCGAGCACGGCGGCGGCGAGCAGCACCACGTCCAGCAGCGGGGCGCAGGCGAGCAGGACGGCGCCCGCGCGGCGCAGCCTGAACGCGTAGCGCAGCAGCAGACCGGCGGCGAGCACGACCCAGAAGCCGACCTCGCAGGCCACGATGACCAGGACCAGGGGTTCCACGGCGACCAGCGTGGCCCGGACGCTCCCCGGTGCGCGTCGGCGATCGGTGCCACCCGGTGGTCATCAGTTCGTAGGACGTGCCGGGGCGCACCGGTGTGGTGGGATGGGCCGGTGCCGTCCCGCACCGATCTCGCCGTGGTCGCGACGGCCCTGGGCGCCGGGCTCCTGCTGTTCTGGATCGACTTCGACCGGATGTGGGGCCCCGACCAGGCCGCGCCGACCTGGGTGCGGGTGCTGCTGCTGGTGGTGGCCTGCGCGGGTCAGCTGTTCCGGACCGCGCGGCCCGGTCTGGCGCTGGCGCTGGCCGGTCCGGCGGTGGCGGTGGACCTGGCGCTCGGGCACAGCAGCGTGGTGCTGGTGGTGGGGGTGGACGTGCTGTTCAGCACGTCGGTCTCGGCCGGGCCGAGGCTGTACCGGGGTCTGGTGACCGGGATCGGGCTGCTGTGCGTCGGCCTGACCGTGGGGGCCTCGCTGCTGACCGGGGAGCCAGGGCTCGCGCTGCTGGTGGCGGTGCAGGCGTTCTCGATGGCGGTGGTCCCGGTGTGGTGGGGGTCGAACATCCGCCAGCACCGGCAGAACGAGCGGCAGCTGGCGCGCATCGCCGAGCTGGACCGCAGGGCCGCCGTGACCGCCGAGCGCGCCCGGATGGCCCGCGACCTGCACGACGTGGTCGCCGGGCACCTGTCGGCGATCGCGATCCAGTCCGAGGCGGTGCTGACCCTGCCGGACGACGACCCGGAGCGGGTGCGGTCGGTGCTGCGGGCGGTGCGGGAGGGCAGCGTGGGGGCGCTGGCGGAGATGCGCACGATGATCGACGTGCTGCGGGCCGACGGCGAGGTGGACGAGGCGGTGTCGGCGCGGCTGGGCGAGGTGGGGCGGCTGGTGGAGGCGTCCGGGCTGGACGTGCGGCTGCGGGTGGACGACGTGAGCGGGGTGCCTGCGGCGGTGGACGTGGCCGGGTACCGGATCGCGCAGGAGTCGCTGACGAACGCGCTCAAGCACGGGGCGCGCGGCGGGCGGGTGTCGCTGCGGGTGGAGCGGCAGGCCGCGCGGGTGGTGCTGGAGGTCGGCAACGAGGTGCGGGACGAGGGGCGCGCCGGGCGGGCGCCGGGGAGCGGGACGGGGTTGGTGGGCATGGCGGAGCGGGCGCACGCGGTGGGCGGGCGGTTCCGGGCCGGGGTCGAGGACGGGCTGTGGGTCGTGCGGGCGGAGCTGCCGCTGTGACCGGGGACGCCGGGAGCGCGGACGGGGCCGTCGAGGTGCTGGTGGCCGACGACCACGCGGCGGTGCGGGCGGGCCTGGTGATGATCCTGGGCGGCGCGCCGGGCGTGCGGGTCGTGGGCGAGGCCGGTGACGGGGAGGCGGCCGTGCGGATGGCCCGCGAGCTGCGGCCGGACGTGGTGCTGATGGACGTGCGGATGCCGGGGGTGGACGGCATCGAGGCGACCCGGCGGCTGGCCGGGGTGTGCGAGGTGCTGGTGCTGACCACGTTCGACCTGGACGAGTACGTGCGCGGGGCGCTGCGCGCGGGCGCGGCCGGGTTCCTGCTGAAGTCGGTGGAGGCCCCGGCGCTGGTGGACGCGGTGCGGCGGGTGGCGGCCGGTGACGGGGTGCTGGCGCCCTCGGTGACCAGGCGGGTGATGCGGGAGTTCGCGGCCGGGCCCGCCGCCCGCGCCAAGCCCGACCTGGGCGCGCTGACCGACCGGGAGGTCGACGTGCTGCGCTGCCTGGGGGAAGGGCTGTCGAACGCGCAGATCGGCACGCGGCTGCGGATCGGCGAGACGACGGTGAAGACGCACGTGTCGCGGGTGCTGATGAAGCTGGACCTGCGCTCGCGGGTGCAGGCCGCGCTGCTGGCGCAGGACGCGGACCTGGGGCCTCCCGGCTAGCGGCGCCTGCCTGCCCTCGGGACTAGCCCGCCTTCGGGAAGTGGGGGCGCAGGTTCGCGGCCACGAGCCGGTCGAGCGCCCGGTCGCCGAGCAGGCGCGGGAGGCGGGTGAGCAGGACCGCCGCCTCGGCGGGCAGTCCGGCCTTCGTGAACGCCGTGGCCGGTCATCTCGGTGCGCACCCCGCCCGGCCGGGCCACCACGACCGTGACGCCGTGCGGGGCCAGCTCGCGGCGCAGCGCGTCGCTCATGCCCTCCATGGCGAACTTCGCGCCCGCGTGCGCGCCGTACGCCGGCATGGCGACCTTGCCGCCGACGGAGCTGCTGTTGACCACCCGGCCGGAACTGGCGTGCAGCGCGGGCAGCAGGGCCATGGTGACGGCGACGTGCCCGAAGAAGTTCACCTCGAACTGGCGTCGCCACTCGTCCGTGGGCAGCAGCTCGACCGGGGCGTTGATGGCGATGCCCGCGTTGTCGACCAGCGCGCGCAGCGGCCTGCGGTCCTCGGCGACCCGGTGGGCGGTGGCCGACGCCGCCGCCAGGCTGCTGGGCGCTGCTGATGGCGAGCGCGCAGGGCGTCGTCGCGATGGAGAACAGCGGGCACCTCACCGCCGAGAAGTGGCAGGCCACCGGCGCCGAGGCGCTCAGGCTGCCGATCTCCCGGATCGAGCGCGCGCCGGAACCACCGGAAGCCCGATCACCGGCGCACCGATCACCGGCGCACCGATCACCGGCTAGCGGCTCTCCAGCGCGGCCTTGAGGTCCTCTCGGCGCAGCACCCCGGCGGGCCTGCCCTCCAGGTCGACCACCAGGTACTCGCGCGCCGCCGTCCCCTGGACCCGCTCGACCACGTCGTCCCCGGCCTCGTCGGCGAGCAGCACGGTCTCCGGCCGGATCGGCACGGCGGCCTGCTCGGCGGGCGCGTGCGGGGACGTGCTGGCCAGGCGCTCGGCCAGGGTCCGGTCCAGCAGCCCGGCGGCGACCCCGTCGGCGCGCACCAGCACCACCCCGCGCCCGGCGGCGGCCGACAGCGCGCCGGACACCGGGCTCTCGGCGGGCAGCTGGAGCACCGGGCGCACGAGCTGCTGCAGGGTGAGCCCCTCCGGCCAGGCCCTGGCCCGCTCGGCCGCCGACTCGCCGCGCGCGCCCGCGACCACGAACCAGGCGGTGAGCAGGCACACGCCGAAGCGCAGCCAGCGGTCCGGCGCGCCGTCGAGCAGCCCGAGCACCGCCCAGACCACCAGGAGCGCGGCCACCAGCCCACCGCCGATGACGGCGGCCCTGGTGCCGGTGGCGCGCTTGCCGGTGATGGCCCAGACGCCCGCGCGCAGGATGCGCCCGCCGTCCAGCGGCAGGCCCGGCAGGAGGTTGAACACGGCGACGGCGGCGTTGGCGAACGAGGTCTGCGCGACCAGCAGCCACACCGCGTCGGTGGTCGGGATGGCGTGGGCGCCGAGCGCGAACACGCCCGCGAGCAGCACGGACACCAGCGGTCCCGCCGCCGCGACCAGGCCCTCGTGGCGCGGGGTGCCGGGGGCCCTGGCCACCTCGGAGACCCCGCCGAGCAGGAACAGCCGCAGCCTGCGCACCGGCAGGCCCAGGCGCAGCGCGACCAGGCTGTGGCCCAGCTCGTGGGCCAGCACGGACAGGCCAAGGAACAGCGCGAACGCGGCGGCGAGCGCCAGGCCGGTGAAGCCGCCTGCGTCCGGGCTGATCCGGCTCGCGAGCGGCGCGTACAGCACGACGATGACCGCCGAGCCCAACCACCACGAGGGCGCCAGCAGCACCGGGATGCCCGCGGCGCGGAACAGCGGCAGACCGCCCTCCCGGCCCGCCCTCGCCCGCCAGCCCTCCGCAGTCGCCATCGTGGGGAGCGTAGGCGCGGTCGTGTCACGTCGGGGTGTGCCGGGCGGCCGGGAGTGTCGGTGGGGTGGCCTACTGTGCTCCGCATGGCAGCGCCCACCACATCCGATCGCCCCGTGCGCAGGCCGGCCCTGTCGCCCTCCCGCGCGGGCGACTTCAAGCAGTGCCCGCTGCTCTACCGCTTCCGGGCGGTCGACCGGCTCCCCGAGAAGCCGACGAAGGCCCAGGTCAGGGGCACGGTCGTGCACGCCGTGCTGGAGGATTTGTTCGCGCTGCCCGCCGCCGAGCGGGTGCCGGAGCGGGCCAGGGAGCTGGTGGAGCCCGCCTGGGCGCGGGTGCGGCAGGAGCGGCCGGAGTTCGCGGAGCTGTTCGGCGCGGACCAGGACGAGGAGCAGGCGGACTGGCTGACGTCGGCGCGCGAGCTGCTGGAGGGCTACTTCGGGCTGGAGGACCCGCGCCGGTTCGACCCGGAGTCGCGGGAGCTGCTGGTCGAGTGGGAGCTGCCGTCCGGGGTGCTGCTGCGCGGGTACGTGGACCGGGTCGACGTGGCGCCCACCGGGGAGATCCGGGTGGTCGACTACAAGACCGGCGCGGCGCCGCGCGAGCACGTCGAGGGCAAGGCGCTGTTCCAGATGAAGTTCTACGCGCTGGTGCTGTGGCGGCAGCGCGGGGTGGTGCCCCGGCAGCTGCGGCTGATGTACCTGGCGGACCGGCAGGCGCTGGCGTACTCGCCGGACGAGGGCGAGCTGGCCAGGTTCGAGCGGACCCTGGAGGCGATCTGGGAGGCGATCCTGCGCGCCGGGCGCACCGGCGACTTCCGGCCGAACCCGAGCAGGCTGTGCGACTACTGCGACCACAAGGCGCTGTGCCCGGCGTTCGACGGGACGCCGCCGCCGTATCCGGGCTGGCCGGAGCCGGGCGCGGTGGCGGAGAGCGCGGCGGACCGGGTCGACTAGGGCTGGAGCGGCTGGGGCTGCCGGGCTGCTGAGCCTGGGGTTGCTGGGCTCGGAGTCGCCGCGGCCGGATCGGCCGGGGCTGGGATCGGCCGGGGGCTTCCGGCATCGGCTCGTCGGGAGGGGTGTTCGTGGTGGAGGCGTTCTACGCGCCGCTGGGCGGGGACCGGTACGCGGCGACCAAGCACACCGTCGGGCCGTGGTCGGCGGACAGCCAGCACCTGGGTCCGCCGTCCGCGCTGCTGGTGCGGGAGCTGGAGCGGCTGCCGGGCTCGGGGGTGCTGTCGCGGGTGGCGTTCGACGTGCTCGGGCCGGTGCCGGTGGCGGAGCTGGTGGTGTCGGCCTCGGTGGTGCGGCCCGGCCGGTCGGTGGAGCTGCTCGCGGCGGTGCTCGCGCACGAGGGCCGGGAGGTGCTGCGGGCGTCGGCGTGGCGAGTCGCCCCCGGCGCGACGGCGTCGGTGGCGTCGGGGCAGCCCGAGCTGCTGCCGCCGCCGTCCGCGTGCGCGGAGTTCTCGGTGCCCGGCGACTGGACGTGCGGGTACCTGCAGGCGATGGAGTGGCGGTCGGTCAGCGGCGGGCTCGCGACGCCCGGCGACGCGGCCGTGTGGGCCCGGCCGCGCGTCCCGGTGGTGGCGGGCGAGGAGGCGAGCGCGGCGCAGCGGCTGTTCACCGTGGCGGACTCGGCGAGCGGGGTGTCGACGCGGCTGGACATCCGGCGGTGGTACGCGATCAACACCGAGCTGACCGTGCACCTGCACCGGGAGCCGGTGGGCGAGTGGTTCGCGCTGGACGCCGAGACCGTGGTCGGGCCGACCGGGGTCGGGGTGGCCAGCAGCGTGGTGCACGACCTGGAGGGCGCGGTGGGGCGGACCGCGCAGGCGCTGTTCGTGCGGGAGAGGTGACCGAGGCGCCGCTCGTGCTGTGCAGCCCGTTCCACAGCTCCGGTTCACCACGCCGGGGACCGCCGACGCCGCGTCCGGGCTGTAGGCGTACGGCGGGTTGGCGAACGGCGCGACCCCGCCGCCCTCGCCCACCGCGTACCCGTGGCCGTGGCCGTGTAGCAGTTGTTGCAGACGTGCCCCTTGCCGTAGAGCACGCGGGGCATCCGCTGGTCGACCAGCTCGGCGAACCAGTTGTGGTGGAAGGCCGCGCTGAGCTTGCCGACGTCGGTGGCGTCGTTGTCGGTGCCGATCAGGGTCTTGTTGGAGGCGGTGTCGAGGGCGAGCGCGGACCCGTTGAGCGCGCCGTCCCGGTTGTCGTCGAGCAGGTCGCCGCCGGTGTGCAGCGACTGGTTGCCGAGCTGGTAGTAGGCGTTGGCGGCGCGGGTGGTGCGCGGGCCGGTGATGAAGTGGTCGCCGACGACGTCGTGCAGGAAGTGGCCGCTGGAGTTCCCGGCCGTGTAGGCGGCCTGGTAGTTGTAGACGACGTTGTTCACGAACTGGGTGTTGCCCTTGATGGGGTTGCGCCCGTGGGAGTTCGCGAACAGGTTCCGGCGCCAGGTGAACGGGCCGGTCTCGGTGTGCGCGCCGAACTGCTGGTTGATCGGGTTGGCGTTGATCGAGTTCTGCACGGTGATGCTCGTCGGGGTAGAGGTCGCCCTGGCGGAAGCGCCAGGTTGGTGATGGTGACGTCGGCGTTGACCCCGCCCCGCCACTGGCTGCTGACCGCGTACGCGACGCGGCACCCGGTGGAGGTGAGGACGACCGCCGCGCCCGCGCAGGCCGAGGCCCGGCGGTGCGCGAGAGGGGACATGAGGGCATCTCCACGGTGAGATGGGTGTCGTGGGGGCGCGTTGCCCCCACGACACAGACACCGGGGTGGAGCGGCCGATAACGCCGGGCGGGCGGGGACCACCCGGCCGGGCCAGCGCGGGACGTGGCCGCTGCGCAGCTGGCGCAGGGCAGCTGGCGCAGGGCGGCTAGAGCAGCGCGGCGGCGGTCAGGGTGAGCATCGACAGGGCGGTCGTCACCAGGACCGTGTTGCGGGTGGTCGACGTGCCGGGCAGGTAGCGGGTGGCCACGACGTGCACGTTCTGCGCGGTCGGCAGGGCGGCGCAGACGATCGCGGCGCGGCGCAGGTCGCCCTCGACGTCGAGCAGCACGCAGAACGCCAGCGCCAGCAGCGGGTGCGCGAGCAGCTTGAGCGCCACCGCCGTCCACAGCGCGGCCCTCGGCTCGACCGGGCGCTCGACGGGGTCGCCCGTCGCGAGGTCGTCGGCGTGGCGGCGGCCCGCCAGCGACATGCCCAGCCCCACCAGCGCGGTCGGCACGCCCGCCGCGCCCAGCGCCGCGATCGGTGCCAGGAGCATCTGCGGCGGGTCCCAGCCGGTGGCGGCCACCGCGACGGCCAGCACGGAAGCGCCGATCACCGGGTTGCGCACCGGCAGCAGCGCGAGGGTGCGCAGGACCCGCCCGCCCGCGCCCGCCTCCAGCGCGCCGAGCACGATCGGCATCATCACCAGCGGCTGGAACAGCAGAACGGCGGCGATGAACGACGAGTCCCCGAGCACGCCGATGGCGATGGGGATGCCGAGGTTGCCCGCGTTGACGTACCCGGACGCCATGCCGCCGAGGACGCGCTGGTCGTGCGGGGTGCGGAACAGCTTCCAGTGCAGCAGGTAGCCCGCGACGCACACCACGGCGGTGGAGGCGACGAAGGCCAGCACCCCGGCGTTGGCGAGCCGGGAGGGATCGGTGTCGATCAGGGTGGTGAACAGCACCGCGGGCATGGCCAGGTGGAACGCGAACCGGCCGAGGGCCTGCTCGGCGCCCCGCCCCAGCACGCCGCCGCGCGCCGAGGCGAAGCCGATCCCGGTCAGCACCCAGATGGGCAGGAACCCGCCGAGCACTCCGCCCACGGTCAGCTCACGACCGCGGCGGACCTGGCTGTCACAGGTGCCGGTAGACGTCTTCGAGGCTCAGGCCGCGACCCAGCATGAGCACCTGGACGCGGTAGAGGAGCTGGGAGACCTCTTCGGCGAGGCGGTCGTCGGACTCGTGCTCGGCGGCGATCCACACCTCGCCCGCCTCCTCCAGCACCTTCTTGCCCTGGGCGTGCACGCCGTCGGCCAGCGCCTGCGTGGTCGCGGACCCCTCGGGGCGGGTTCGGGCGCGTTCGCTCAGCTCGGCGAACAGCTCGTCGAAGGTCTTCACGGTGCCTGATCCTCGCATCCCCCGGTCGGCCCCGAGCAGCGGGCTCCGGCGGGCGGCCTCAGATCCGGTACTCCGGACCGGTGAACGGCCAGGCCTCCGCGATCCAGCGGGGGACGAACTCGTCGAGGGCGCGCTCGACGTCGGTGCCGACGAGCGGGTCGACCACCCACCAGGAGATCCGGGCGTCGGCGGGGGCGTCGGCGGGGTCGATGTAGACGCAGCCGAGGAGCTCGGTCTCGTCGGCGTCGAACAGCGCGTAGTTGAACGACTCGTGCGCCTCGATCTCCCGCTCGTGGCGGGCGAGGTCCTCCCGGTCCTGCTCGACGGTCATCGTCGCCGGGGGCCAGCCCCAGGCCTCGCCGTACAGGGACCAGAGGCGGTCACGGGAGTTCATGACGGCCGGGTAGTCGAGTTCGGTGTCGGACTCGCGGATGGGCCGCAGGTGGTGACCCGTGCCGATCTCGGCGCGGAGGGGGTGGGCGAAGTCGGTGGGGAGCCAGGCCATGGCGGTGATCGTGCCCGGTGGGGGCGGTGGGCGCGAGCGGGTTTCCCGTCCGCGCCCGCGGCCCCTACTCCGCAGGCCCTACTCCGCTGCCCCTACTCCGCAGCCCCGAGCCGGTCGAAGCCCAGCCCCCGGTTCAGCACCGCCATCACCCGCGCCTTCACCCGCATCGGCAGCAGCGACGACACCACGATCATCGCCGCGTTGGCCTTCATGCCGGGGATCGACACCGCCCGGCCCGACCGGACGTGGTCGAGGACGTCGCGGGCCACCCGTTCCGGGGTGTCGTACGCGCGCGGGTCGATGGTGACGTCCTTGCCGTCGAAGAAGGCGGTTCGGATGGCTCCGGGGTTGACCGCCACGACGCGCACGCCGGTTCCCCGCAGCTCCACGCGCAGCGCCTCGGTGAACGAGCGCACGTACGCCTTCGTCGCGCCGTAGCTCGCCTGGTACGGCACCGGCAGGTAGCCGGCCGTGGAGCCGACGTTCACGACCGTGCCCCGGCCGGCCCGGCGCATCGCCCCGGCGATGTGGTGGGTCAGCTCGGTCAGGGCCTCCACGTTCAGCGCGATCGAGTCGACGTGCTCGGCCAGCGGCGTGCCCAGGAACGGGCCGACCGAGCCCGCGCCCGCGTTGTTGAGCAGCAGGTCGATCGGCTGCTCGCCCAGCTCGGCCAGCGCCGCGCGGCGGGACGTGCGGTCGGTCAGGTCGGCCGCGATCACCCGCGTGGTCACGCCGGTGCGCGCGCGCAGCTCGTCGGCCAGCTCGTCCAGCGCGGCGCGCGAGCGGGCCACCAGGACCAGGTCGGCGCCACGCGCGGCCAACTCCTCGGCCAGCGCCCGGCCCAGCCCCTTCGTCGCGCCGGTCACCAGCGCGGTCGTCCCCCGGTAGGTCATGCCTTCCCCCACTTCCGGTAGCGGCGCAGCGCGGGGCGGCGACGCAGTCGTTCGGTCAGCAGCGCCCTGAGCGGGCCGGTGGAGCGGTCGCGGTCCGCGGCGAGGTCTTCCATCCTGGCGTGGACCAGGGCCTGCACGGCGGCGGAAGAGAGCTTCTTGTCGGGCCAGTTCACCCGGACGGGCGTGGCCTCCGCGTGCTCGCCCGCGATCCAGGCGTGCGGCAGGTCCGGGTCCACGGCCAGCGCGGTGCCCACGCCGACCACGGACGCGCCGCTCTCCAGCACCCGCCGGGCCACCGGCAGCCGCCGCACCCCGCCGGTGATCATCACCGGCAGCGGGGCGTCGGCGAGGATCGACGCGGCGGCGTCCAGGAAGTACGCCTCGCGGGCCAGGGTGCTCTCGTCGGCCGCGTGGCCCATGATCGCCAGGCTCTCCAGCGAACCCCCGGACAGCTCGACCAGGTCGACGCCCGCCCCGGACAGCATCCCGATCACCTCGGCCGCGTCCTGCGGCTGGAAGCCGCCGCGCTGGAAGTCCGCGGTGTTGAGCTTGACGCCGACCGCGAAGCCGGGCGAGACCGCGCCCCGCACCGCCGCGACCACCTCCAGCAGCAGCCTCGCCCGCGCCGCCAGGTCGCCGCCGTAGCCGTCCGCCCTGCGGTTGACCAGCGGCGACAGGAACTGCCCGATCAGGTACCCGTGCGCGGCGTGCACCTCGACGCCGTCGAACCCGGCCCGCTCGGCCTGCGCGGCGGTGTCGGCGAACCGGGCCACGACCTCGGCGATCTGCTCACCGGTCATGGCGACCGGCGTCGCGTACAGCCAGGTGAACGCGCCCATCTCGACCCGCTTGGCCGATGCCGACCAGGCGAGCCCGCCCTGGTCGGCGAACACCACCCGGCCGGGGTGGTTGATCTGCATCCAGACCTGACCGCCGCCGGAGCGCGCCGCCGACGCCCAGCGCCGGAACGGCTCCAGGTCGGTCCCGGCCTCCAGGACCACGTCGCGCGGGTCGGCCACGGCCCGACCGTCGACCATCACGTGCCCGGTGATCAGCAGCCCCGCGCCGCCGCGCGCCCACCGCCGGTGGAGCGCGATCAGCTCGTCCCCCGGCAGCTGGCCGTCCACCGCCAGGAACTCCTCCAGCGCGGCCTTGGCGACGCGGTTCGGCAGCACCGACCCGCTCGCCAGCCGCAGCGGATCGCCCAGCGCCGCCACCACCTCCCTCGGCCTGCCCGTCCCGCCCATGCGCACCCCTCATGTGTGTACAGCGTCCACATTGTTGACGCCGCACACATTTACAGCTCAAGTGTACGATGTCAACATGACTCGGGCGACGTACCACCACGGCGACCTGCGGGCCGCGCTGCTGCGCTCGGCGCTGGAGCTGCTGGAGTCCTCCGGGAGCGACGGCCTGTCGCTGCGCGCGGTGGCCCGCGCGGCGGGCGTGTCCCCCAACGCCCCGTACCGGCACTACGCCGACAAGGAGGCCCTGCTCGCGGCGCTGGCCGTGCACGGGTTCGGCGAGATGGCCGAGCGGGTGATCGCGGCGCTCGCCACCGCCGCGCCCGAGGACCTCGTGGTGGTCGTGGTGACCGAGGGCGTGCGGCACGGGCTCGCGAACCCCGGCCTGCACCAGCTGATGGTGGACAGCACGTGCAGCACCCGCCCCGAGGTGCAGGAGGCGTCGGCGCGGGCGCTGGCCGAGGTCGCGGCCTCGCTGGGCGTGACGACGACCTGCACCGACGAGACCGGCGCGCTCGCCACCGGCGTGTGGGCGCTGGTGCACGGCCTGTACGCGCTGCTCAGGGACGGTGCGGTGCGACCGGGGCCGGGCGAGGACGTGGACGCGCTCGTGGCGCGGATCGTCCGGGCCACCGTCGGCCCGCTGCCGGGGGTCGCGGGTGCCTGACTACGCGCCCGTGCTGTCCGCGCTGCGCGAGATCCGGGTGATCAGCCCGTTCTTCGCGCTCGACGTCGGCCGCCCCGACCACACCTGGCACCCCGGCGCCGCGCTGCTGGACGGCACGGGGCTGCCCGCCGCGCTGGACGCCATCGCCGCCCGCTACCGGACCGCCGAGCGCCGCGTCGCCGGGTCGCTGTTCTTCCTCGCGCACACCGCGCGCCTGCTCAGCCCGGTCACCGCCGCGAGCGCGCTGGGCCTGCCGGTCCCGGACGTGCGCCCGGAGAACCTGTGGTGGCGCTACGACCCGGACGGCCTGCGGGTGCGCCTGGCCGAGCCCGTCGCGGCCACCGGGGACCTCACCGCCGCGCTGGCCCCGGTGGTCGCGGCGGTGCGCGCGGCGTCCGGGGTGGCCGAGGGCCTGCTGTGGGGCAACGCCGCCTCGAACGTCGCGGGCGCCCTGCGCACCCTCGCCCGCACTCCCCCGCCGCGGCGCCCGGTCGACGCCGAGACCTGCGTCGCGAAGGGCCGCGAGCTGCTCGCCGCGGGGAAGCTCGCGGACACCGGCGACTTCATCGACTTCCCCGGAGAGGTCGCCTTCCGCCGC
Organism: Actinosynnema mirum DSM 43827; assembly: GCF_000023245.1. Lineage (GTDB taxonomy): Bacteria > Actinomycetota > Actinomycetes > Mycobacteriales > Pseudonocardiaceae > Actinosynnema > Actinosynnema mirum. The sequence continues at coordinate 2,450,674 of NC_013093.1, read as the reverse complement.
CGCTCCTGCTGCCTGTACTACCGGGTGGCGGGCGGGGGCACCTGCGGCGACTGCCCCCTCCCGCCCCGCTGACCGCCCAGCCCGGCAGCCTCAGCCCAGCAGCTCCGCGAGCACCACCGCGTCCACCCCGATCAGCGACTCCCGGAACACCCGCCGCTCGCCCTGCGGCACCGGGATCTCGCACGGCACCACGAGCACGGTGCACCCGGCGGCCACCGCGGACCTGGTTCCGGTCGGCGAGTCCTCCACCGCCACGCACCGCTCCGGCTCCGCCCCGAGCAGCCGCGCGGCCTTCAGGTACGGGTCGGGCAGCGGCTTGTTGCGCCCCTCCACCTCGTCGCCGCACACGGTCACGTCGAACAGGTCCCGCCCGAGGGTGTCGAGCGCGACCTCGGTGAGCCTGCGGTCCGTGGAGGTCACCAGCGCCATCGGCACCCCGGCGTCGCGCACCGCCCGCAGCGCCTCCTGCGCGCCCGGCCGCCACGGCAGCCCTTCCCGGAACACCTCCTCGGTGCGGGCGAGCAGCCAGCGCCCGCCCTCCTCGAGGCCCTCGGGCGTGGCCTGGAGGCCGACCTCGTCGAACAGGATGCCCATGGTGGTGGGCAGGTTCGAGCCGATGATCCGCTGCCTGGTGGCCGGCGACAGCGTCCCGCCGCGCTCCTCGGCGAACTCGTGGAGGGGGATGTCCCAGAGCTTCTCCGAGTCCAGCAGCGTTCCGTCCATGTCCCACAGGACGGCGGCGGGGGTGCGCACTCTCGATCTCCTCTTCTCGCGACGAAGCGGCGCGCCCCCGTTCGGGGGACGCGCCGCCGGGTCGTTCCGACGTGCCGCTCGACCTTGAGCGATGGGCCGCGTGGGCCGGGGGTCAGGCGTTGAAGTACTTCGCCTCGGGGTGGTGGGCGATGAAGGCGTCGGTGGACTGCTCGGGGTGCAGCTGGAGCTCCTCGGACAGCTTCACGCCGATGCGGCCCGGTTCGAGCAGCGCGACGACCTTGGTCCGGTCCTCCATGTCGGGGCACGCCCCGTAGCCCAGGGAGTAGCGGGCGCCCCGGTAGCCGAGCTTGAAGTACTCCTCCACGTCGGCCGGGTCCTCGGCCGCGACGACCCCGCCGCCCGGCCAGGTCAGCTCCTCGCGCACCCGCTTGTGCCAGTACTCGGCGAGCGCCTCGGTGAGCTGCACGCCCAGGCCGTGCACCTCCAGGTACTCGCGGTACGCGTCCTTGGCGAACAGCTCGTTGGCGTAGTCGGCGATCGGCTGCCCCATGGTGACCAGCTGGAACGGCACCACGTCGACCTCGCCGGACTCGCGCGGGCGCCAGAAGTCGGCCAGGCACAGCCGCCGGTCCCGCTTCTGCCGGGGGAACGCGAACCGGGTCACCTCGGGCGCGTCCACCGACGGCTCGCCCAGGATCACCAGCGAGTCGCCCTCGGACACGCACGGGAAGTACCCGTAGACCACGGCGGCGTGCGCGAGGACGCCCTCGGTGGCCAGCCGCTCCAGCCAGTAGCGCAGCCGGGGGCGGCCCTCGGTCTCGACCAGCTCCTCGTAGGACGGTCCGCTGCCGCGCGAGCCGCGCAGCCCCCACTGGCCCATGAACGTGGCGCGCTCGTCGAGCAGCGCCGAGTAGTCGCCCAGCGGCACGCCCTTGACCACGCGGGTGCCCCAGAACGGCGGGGTGGGGACGGGCAGGTCGGCGGCCACGTCCGAGCGGGACACCGGTTCCGGCTCGGGCTGGGCGGCCTTGCGCTCGGCGGCGATGCGCAGCGACCGCTCGCGGCGGGCCTTGCGCTCGGCGGCCTTGCGCTCGGCCTCCGGGTCGATCAGCGGGGACTCGCCGCGCTTGGCCGCCATGACCGCGTCCATCAGCCGCAGGCCCTCGAACGCGTCGCGGGCGTAGCGGACCTCGCCGAGGTAGGTGTCGGTGAGGTCGTTCTCCACGTACGCGCGGGTGAGGGCGGCGCCGCCGAGCAGCACCGGCCAGCGGGCGGCGACCCCGCGCGAGTTCATCTCCTCCAGGTTCTCCTTCATGATCACCGTGGACTTGACGAGCAGGCCGGACATGCCGATGGCGTCGGCGCGGTGGTTCTCGGCGGCGTCGAGGATCGCGCTGATGGGCTGCTTGATGCCGAGGTTGATGACCTCGTAGCCGTTGTTGGACAGGATGATGTCCACCAGGTTCTTGCCGATGTCGTGCACGTCGCCCTTGACGGTGGCGAGCACGATGCGGCCCTTGCCGCCGTCGTCGGAGCGCTCCATGTGCGGCTCCAGGTGCGCGACGGCGGTCTTCATGACCTCGGCGGACTGGAGCACGAACGGCAGCTGCATCTGGCCGGAGCCGAACAGCTCGCCGACGGTCTTCATGCCCGCCAGCAGGGTGTCGTTGATGATCTGGAGCGCGGGCCGCCGGGTCAGCGCCTCGTCCAGGTCGGCCTCGAGGCCGTTGCGCTCGCCGTCCACGATGCGCCGCTGCAACCGCTCGAACAGCGGCAGCGCGGCCAGCTCCTGGGCGCGGGTGGCCTTGGACGCGGAGGTGGTGACGCCCTCGAACAGCTCCATGAGCCGCTGCAGCGGGTCGTAGCCCTCACGCCTGCGGTCGTAGACCAGGTCGAGCGCGACGGCGCGCTGCTCGTCGGGGATGCGCGCCATCGGCACGATCTTGGAGGCGTGCACGATCGCGGTGTCCAGCCCGGCCTGCACGCACTCGTGCAGGAACACCGAGTTCAGCACCTGCCTGGCGGCCGGGTTGAGGCCGAAGGACACGTTGGACAGCCCGAGCGTGGTGCGCACCTCGGGGTAGCGGCGCTTGAGCTCGCGGATGGCCTCGATGGTCTCCACGCCGTCGCGCCGCACCTCCTCCTGGCCGGTGGAGATGGGGAAGGTCAGGCAGTCGATGATGATGTCGCCGTGCCGCAGGCCCCAGTTGCCGACCAGGTCCTCGATGATGCGGATGGCCACCCGGACCTTCCACTCGGCGGTGCGGGCCTGGCCCTCCTCGTCGATGCACAGGCCGACGACGGCCGCGCCGTGCTCGGCGACCAGCCGCATGATGCGCTGGAACCGCGAGTCCGGGCCGTCGCCGTCCTCGTAGTTGACCGAGTTGACCGCGCAGCGCCCGCCCAGGTGCTCCAGACCGGCCTGCAGCACCTCGGGCTCGGTGGAGTCGAGCATGATCGGCAGGGTGGACGCGGTGGCCAGGCGGGAGGCGAGCGCGGACATGTCGGCGACGCCGTCGCGGCCCACGTAGTCGATGTTCAGGTCGATCAGGTGCGCGCCGTCGCGGGTCTGGTCGCGGGCGATGCCGACGCAGTCGTCCCAGCGGTCGGCGAGCATGGCCTCGCGGAAGGCCTTGGAGCCGTTGGCGTTGGTGCGCTCGCCGATCATCAGCACGGACGCGTCCTGCTGGAACGGCACGGCCTGGTAGAGCGAGGACACGCCCGGCTCGGGGCGCGGGCGGCGGGTGGTGGGGCCGAGGTCGCGCACGGCGGCGGCGACCTGGCGGACGTGCTCGGCGGTGGTGCCGCAGCAGCCGCCGACCAGGCGGGCGCCGAACTCGGTGGCGAACCCGCGCAGCGCCTGCGCCAGCTCCTCGGGGCCGAGCGGGTAGACCGCGCCGTTGGGGCCGAGCTGCGGCAGGCCCGCGTTGGGCATGACCGAGAGCGGGATGCGGGCGTGCTTGGCGATGTGCCGCAGGTGCTCGCTCATCTCGGCGGGGCCGGTGGCGCAGTTCAGGCCGACCAGGTCGATGCCGAGCGGTTCGAGGGCGGTGAGGGCGGCGCCGATCTCGGAGCCCAGCAGCATGGTGCCGGTGGTCTCGACGGTGACCTGGGCGATGATCGGCACGCGCAGGCCCTCGGCGTCCATGGCGCGCCTTGCCCCGACGATGGCGGCCTTGGTCTGGAGCAGGTCCTGCGAGGTCTCGACGATGATCGCGTCGGAGCCGCCGACCAGCAGGCCGCGGATCTGCTCCACGTAGGAGTCGCGCAGCACGGAGTAGGCGACGTGGCCGAGGGTGGGCAGCTTGGAGCCGGGGCCGACCGAGCCGAGCACGAAGCGCGGGCGTCCCGGCTCGGAGTGCTCGTCGGCGGCCTCGCGGGCGAGCTGGGCGCCGAGGCGGGACAGCTCGAAGATGCGGTCCTGGATGCCGTAGTCGGAGAAGTTGGACAGGTTCGCGCCGAAGGTGTTCGTCTCGACCGCGTCGGCGCCCGCCTCCAGGTAGCCGCGGTGCACGGCGCGCACCACGTCGGGCCGGGTGGTGTTCAGGATCTCGTTGCAGCCCTCGTGGCCTGCGAAGTCGTCGAGGGACAGGTCGAACGACTGGAGCATGGTGCCCATGGCCCCGTCGGCCACGACCACGCGTTCGGTGAGTGCGTCCAGCAGGGGGGACGAGACACGATCCGACATGGCGCCAGCCTACGACGTCAGGGGCGCCCGAAGGGTCGTAGGCTGGCCCGGTGACCGATCCGGACCAGGCCGCCCAGACCCCCTTCGACCCCGACGAACCCCTCACCAACCCGATCATGGTGGCGGCGTTCGAGGGGTGGAACGACGCTGGAGACGCAGCCAGCACTGCGATCGAGCACCTGCAGCTGACCTGGGAGGCCAAGCCGCTGGCGGAGATCGACCCGGACGAGTACTACGACTTCCAGGTGACACGACCCACAGTCCGCATGGTGGACGGCATCACCCGGCGGGTCGAGTTCCCGACGACCCGGCTGACCGTGTGCAGACCACCCGGTTCGGCGACGGACGTCGTGCTGGTGCACGGGATAGAGCCCAACATGCGGTGGCGCAAGTTCGCGGCCGAGCTGCTCGGGCACATCGAGCGGCTGGGCGTGACGACCGTGGTCACGCTGGGCGCGCTGCTGATGGACACCCCGCACACCAGGCCGGTCCCGGTGTCGGGCACCGCGTACGACCCGGCCGCCGCCGCGAAGTACGGGCTGGAGCAGACCAAGTACGAGGGTCCGACCGGGATCGTCGGCGTGTTCCAGGACATGTGCGTGCAGGCGGGCATCCCGGCCATCTCGTTCTGGGCGGCGGTGCCGCACTACGTGTCGCAGCCGCCCTCGCCCAAGGCCACGCTCGCCCTGCTGCACCGGGTGGAGGAGGTCCTGGACGTGGAGGTTCCGCTCGGGGCGCTGCCGGAGCAGGCCGAGGAGTGGGAGCGCACGGTCAGCGAGATGGCCGACGAGGACGAGGACGTGCGCAACTACGTGCGGGCGCTGGAGGAGCGCGGCGACGCGGAGATCGAGATCACCGAGGCGAGCGGGGACGCGATCGCGGCGGAGTTCGAGCGGTACCTGCGGCGGCGCGGGCGCGGTCCGGGCCGGGGTCCCTCGGGGCTGTGAGCTGCGGGGACCCGCGTCCCCGGAGTCCGGTTCGGACGGTCCGGGCGGGTCGCCGCCCCCCTGCACCCCCCTGATCCCGCGCCGGGAGCCCTCGTCGCTGCGCGTTCCCGCACGCGGGACCGGTCTGCGGGGCGCGCTCCCCCGCGCGGCGCCACCCGGTCGGGGCGTTTTCCCGGTGAACGGGCCGAGCGGGGCGCTACCGGCGGTGGTCACGCGCCTGCGGTTGCCCCGCCCGAGCAGAACTCACCCGTCCGTGGCGGGCAGTCCTCGCGAAAGATGACGAATACTCCGTCATGTGAGCGACGAATCCTGGAACGCCGAGGTCAACCGGGTCGCCGCGCTGAAGGCGCTGCGCCTGCTGGACACGCCGCGCGAGGAGCGCTTCGACCGGATCACGCGGCTGGCGCGCGACGTGCTGCACACCCCGGTGGCGGTGGTGACCCTGGTGGACACCGACCGGCAGTGGTTCAAGTCGTGCGCGGGCTTCGACGCGACCGAGACCAGCCGGGGCATCTCCGTGTGCTCGCACGCGATCCAGCAGGACGACGTGTTCGAGGTTCCCGACCTGTCCGACGACCGCAGGTTCGCCGGGTTCCCGGTGGTGACGAAGGATCACCTGCGGTTCTACGCGGGCCAGCCGATCAGCGCCCCGTCCGGGCACCGGGTGGGCACGCTGTGCGTGCTGGACCGGGAGCCGCGCACGCTGTCCGCCCAGGAGCGGCAGCGGCTCAAGGACCTGGCGGCGTGGGTGGAGCTGGAGTGCGCGGTGGTGCAGTCGACGCTGGCCGCGCAGGACGCGGAGCGGGTGAAGCGGGACTTCACCGCGCTGGTGAGCCACGAGCTGCGCACCCCGCTGACGTCGGTGCACGGGTCGCTGGAGCTGCTGGCGTCCGGCCGGTTCGGGGAGATGCAGGCGCAGGCGTCGCGGCTGGTGGAGATCGCCGTGAAGAACACCGACCGGCTGGTGCGGCTGGCCAACGACGTGCTGGACCTGTCGCGCGTGCAGTCCGGGCAGCTGCGGCTGCGGCCCGCCCCGGTGGAGCTGGCGGACGTGGTGGAGAACGCGGTGATCGCCGTGGAGGGCACGGCCGAGCGCTGCCACGTGCCGCTGGTGACGCGCAAGGACCCGGTGACCGTGCGCGGGGACGCGGACCGGCTGGTGCAGGTGGTGACGAACCTCCTGGCGAACGCGGTGAAGGTGTCGCCGCCGGGGCAGCCGGTGGAGGTGGGGTGCTCCGTGGAGGGCTCGGTGGCGCGGGTCTACGTGCGCGACCACGGGATGGGCATCACGGACGACGAGGTGAAGCGGATCTTCGAGCCGTTCGTGCAGCTGGGGGCCAAGAGCGGTGGCGCGGGCCTGGGGCTGGCGATCACGCGCGGCATCGTGGAGTCGCACGGCGGGACGATCGCGGTGGAGTCCGAGGCCGGGATCGGCAGCACCTTCACCGTCATCCTGCCAGTCGGCGGTCCTCTGGTGGACCGTCCGTGGTGGTGACCCAGCCGAGCGCGGAGCCGACCTGGTGACCGATGCGCAGCGGGTCGAACGGCTTGGGCAGCACGGCGAGCGCGCCCGCGGCGACCAGCTCGGCGTCGAGCGCGGGCTCGTGGGAGGCGGTGACGAACACGACCGGGGGGCCGTCGAGCGCGACCTGGGCGAGGACGTCCCGCCCGCTCACGCCCGGCATCTCCAGGTCGAGCAGCAGCCCGTCGACCTGCCCCGCGCGGCACCGCTCCAGCGCGTCCGCGCCGGTGCCGGTGCCGTCGACCTGCCAGCCGCTGTCCAGCAGGGACAGCAGGAGCAGCTCGCGCACGTCGGGGTCGTCGTCGACGACGAGCAGCCGCTTGGTGTTCATCGGACCTCCTGGTTGACGCGGTAGCCGACACCGCGGACGGTGGCGATGAAGTCGCGCGGCGCCCCGGCGGCCACGAGCTTGCGGCGCAGGTTCGACACGTGGACGTCCACCGCGTGGTCGTCGGCCAGCCACTCCTCGCCCCAGGCGCGCCTGCGCAGCTGGTCGCGGGTGCGGACCTGCCGGGTGTTCTCGGTGATCGCGGCCAGCAGCTCGAACTCGATCTTCGTGGTGGCCACGTGGTTGCCGTTGACCTCGACGGACCTGGCGTCCAGGTCGACCTCGACGGGGCCCACGACGCGCCTGCTGTCGCGGGCGGCGGGGATGCGGGGGCGGCGCAGCACGGTGTGCACGCGGGCCACCAGCTCCCTGGGGGAGAAGGGCTTGGTGAGGTAGTCGTCGGCTCCGGCGGACAGGCCGACGAGCTTGTCGACCTCGTCCGCGCGGGCGGTCAGCATCAGCACGTAGGCGGTGGAGAACTGGCGCAGCCTGCGGCAGACCTCCAGGCCGTCGGGGCCGGGGATGTTGAGGTCGAGCAGCACGACCTCCGGGTCCCACTGGCGGACCAGCTCCAGCGCGGTGTCGCCGTCGCCCGCGCTGCGGACGTCGAACCTCGCGTCGGTCAGGGCCATCTCGATCACGGTCCGGATCTCCTGGGTGTCCTCGACAACCAGGACCTTCGAGGTGCTCACGCCGCACAGTGTGGCCGGGGCGGCGAGCGCCTGCCCGTTCACCTGCGGCCCTTCGCGTGCCTGCCGGGAGGGGCGGGCTGGATGAGGGCGCGCTTGAGCGCGAGCAGGAGCGCGAGGCCGACCAGGACGATCACCGCGACGCGCAGCCAGCCCGCCTGGCCGACCGCGAGGGCGGCGCGGCCGACGCCGGGCAGGTCGCCGATGCCGACCGGCACGGTGGCGGACTCGATGCGCAGCGCCTGCGGGTCGGGGTCGGTGTTGTTGTCGCCCTTCGTGCGCACGACGGTCCTGCCCTCCGAGGTGTTCAGCGAAATCACCCGGTGGGCGTACCGCTCGCCCTCCATGTCGGGGCGGGGCAGGACCACGACGTCGCCGATCTTGATCTCGGAGACCGGGGTGGCGCGGGTGATGAGCAGGTCGCCGGGGTTGTAGACGGGCTTCATCGACGGGGTGAGGACCGGGGCGAAGCCGATCTTGAGGATGACGACGGCGACGGCGGCGGCGACCGCTGCGGTGGCGATCAGGAACAGCAGCACGCCGCCGAGGACGCGCAGGGCCTTGTGGCGGCGCCGCCCGCTGCCCGTGGCGGGCGCGGTGGCGGTGGGCTCGGTGGCGGTGGGCGCGGCAGTGGGCGCGGCGGTGGCGAGCGCGGTGTCGGCGGCGGTCTCGTCGCTCGCGGTGGGCGCGGTGGCGACGGGCTCGGTGCCGGTGGGCGCGGTGTCAGTCGGCGCGGTGCCGGTCGGCGCGGTGGGCGCGGTCCCGGTCCTGGCGGTGGGCACGGCGCGCTCGGCGGTGGTGTCCACGTCCGCTCCCGGCGTCTCGGCGGTCCTGGGGGCGGGCGCGGTCCCGAACGGGGTCTCGGCGGTCCTCGGGACCGGCGCGGTCCTCGGGGCCGGGGCGGTCGCGCTCGGAGCGGTCGCGGTGTCGCCCTGGTCGGAGGTCGGCTTGCCTGCTGCGCTCGTGGTCATGAGTTCACCTGGATTGCCGTTCGGTAGCTGTTGCGATCCACGGAGACGGACACGGAGACGGTCGTGAACAGGCCCGCCGGGAGGGTGAGGCGGAGCGGCACGGTGGCGCCGACGGCGAGCGGGAGGCCGATCGGCGTCCCGGGGACGGCGGGGTACGAGGTGCCGGGGCAGGTGGCGGTGGAGGTGTTCCACGCGGTGCTGCACACGTCGAGCGCGGCGCCCGCGAGCGGGAGGCCGCCCGAGGCGATGGTGAAGGTGGCCCGGACCATGTCGATGGTGCCGTTGTTGCGCACGGACGGGTAGGCGTAGGTCCGGGAGAGGCTGGTGTAGCTGACGCTGTAGGGCTGGCCGGCGTAGACGGTTCCCGTGGAGGACACCATGACGGCGGACGCGATGATCGTGGTGCTGGTCCCCGCGGGCGGGGCGGGCAGGGCCTGGCTCGCGGTCGCGGTGATCGCGGCCTCCGCGGTCCCGGTCCCGAGGAACCCGGTGAGGACGGCCGCGCCGAGCACCGCGCAGCGGGCGAGCGTCCTCATCCGGGCTCCTCGATCGCAAGGGGACTGCCGACCGGACCGGGTCAGGCGTTGCTGGTGGTGGCGGTGCGCTGGGTCTGGCCGAAGGTGTAGGTGAGGTTCACGCTCTGGCCCTGCACGGTGTTGCCGGGCAGCGTGCCGTTGACCGTGGTCTCGTTCTGGTCCGGCAGGTTCAGGCTGACGCGCAGGCGCTGCACCGAACCGGCGGCGATGGAGCCCGCGATCAGCGAGGCGTTGCTGGTGAGGCTGCTCAGCGGGGTGGCGGCGAGCAGCGCGGCGGTGGTGCCGGAGCACACGCCCGTGGTCGGGTTCCAGGTGCCGCCGTTGCAGGAGGTGATGCTGACCCGCAGGGCCCTGGTGCTGGTGCCGTCGGTGATGAGGGTGCTGGCGCCGGTGGCGGCGACCTGCAGCGTCATGGCCTGGCCGTCCAGGGTGCCGCTGTTGGTGAGGTCGACGTAGCGGTTGATGGTGTCGCCGGGGGCCACGTTGGTGACGGCCTGGTCGAAGCCCGCGCCCTGGGAGGCCATGGTGAGCTTGAGGGTGCCGTCGGTGACCGACTCGGGGGTGACGTTCGCGGCGGTGGCCAGCAGCGTCGCGTAGACGCCGACGCCCATGGCGACGAGCACGGAGCCGCCGATGGCGGCGAAGGCGACCGGGCGCCAGACCGAGCGGCGGGTGCGGGTGGTCTCGGCGGCGGGGGCGGTGGCGGTGGTGCGGTGCTTCACGGGAACTCCCTGGTGTCCGGTCTCGCTGGCGGTCGTCGTCCCTTGCGTAGGACAAACGATGCGCCGCCGACCTCCACCGGTCCTCAGGCGTTCCTCAAGCTCACCTCAAGAAAATGACGACCTCGGTGCGACGGGGCCCGGCGCGGACGTTTTCGCAGCTCAGGGCCGCTTTGTTGAACCGTGCGACGGCGCGGTTTTTGTCCGAGTCCGGGCTTGAACAGCCCCGCCGGGGGCGTTGTCGGGCGCGGAGCAGAGGTTTGCCACCGGCTGACCTTCAGAAGGTGGTGAAGTTATGGAACTCGGTAAACTACCCACCGGTCACCTCGGCGAAAGGGCTGGTGGAGCGTGGTGCGAGCGGGTGGTGGCGAGGGCGTGGACGCCGCGGTGTCGCGGTTCGTCGAGCGGTTCGCGGGGATGCTCAGCGACGCCGGGATGGCCCGGATGCCCGCGCGGGTGTTCGCGGCGCTGCTGGCGACCGACAGCGGCGCGCTGACCTCGGCGGAGCTGTCCGAGCGGCTCCGGATCTCCCCCGCCGCCGTGTCCGGGGCGGTCCGCTACCTCAACCAGGTCAACCTGGTCAGCCGCGAGCGCGAGGCCGGGACCCGGCGCGAGGTGTACCGGATCTACGACGACGCCTGGTACGAGTCGCTGTTCCGCCGCGAGCAGGCCCTCATCAACTGGGAGGGCGCGCTGCGCGAGGGCGCCGAGGCGCTCGCGGGCACCCCGGCCGGGGCTCGGCTGGACCGGACGCTCGCGTTCACCGAGTTCCTGGAGCGGGAGCTGACCGGCCTGCTGGAGCGCTGGCGCCTGCACCGAAAAGAGCACTTCACGCAGTGATGACCTGTTCGACGCAGCGTCACGACCTTCGAATGCGACTGAACGGCGCTACTAGCCGGTGCCGGAAGTCCGCCAAGATCGATAAAGACCAGGTCTGAACCACCCCGTTCGCGCGAACGTCCCCCACCTTCGAGTCCGCGCCGGAGCTGCGCACCGGCAGCTTCGGCGCGGGCGACCCTGCATCGAGGGAGACCCCTGCCATGGGAGACGCTTACCGGAGGCTGGCCGCGCTCGGCCTGACCGCCGTCACAGCGACCGCGCTGGCCGTCACGACGGCGGGCAGCGCGTGGGCCACGGGCGAGGTCGTGGGCGCGAGCAGCGCCGACGCCGTGCCCGGCTCGTACGTGGTGACCCTGCGCGACGACGCCTCTCCGCGCGCCGCCGCCACCAGCGCCGCCACCTCGCTGACCTCGCGCTACGGCGGCGAGGTCAAGCGCACCTACTCGCACGCCCTGAACGGCTTCCACGCCACCATGTCCGCCGAGCAGGCCGCGAAGCTCGCCGCCGACCCCAAGGTCGCGATGGTGCAGGCGGACCTGCGGATCACCGTCGACGCGGTCCAGCCGAACCCGCCGTCGTGGGGCCTCGACCGGATCGACCAGCGCGACCTGCCGCTGGACAGCTCCTACTCGTACGAGACGGGCGCGTCGAACGTGACCGCCTACATCATCGACACCGGCATCCGCACCACGCACAGCACGTTCGGCGGCCGGGCGAGCTGGGGCGCCAACACGATCGACACCAACAACACCGACTGCCAGGGCCACGGCACGCACGTCGCGGGCACCGTCGGCGGCGCGGAGTACGGCGTGGCCAAGGAGGTGAAGCTGGTCGCGGTCAAGGTGCTCAACTGCGCGGGCAGCGGCACCACGGCCAGCGTCGTCGGCGGCATCGACTGGGTGACCGCCAACGCGGTGAAGCCCGCCGTCGCGAACATGAGCCTGGGCGGCGGCGCGGACGCCACCCTGGACGCGGCGGTGCGCACCTCGGTCGCCTCGGGCGTCACGCACGTGGTGGCCTCGGGCAACAGCAGCGCGAACGCCTGCAGCTACTCCCCCGCCCGCGTGGCCGAGGCGATCAGCGTGAACGCCTCGACCAGGACGGACGCGCGCGCCTCGTTCTCCAACTTCGGGACGTGCACGGACCTCTTCGCGCCGGGTGAGGGCATCACCTCGTCGTGGAACACCAACGACACCGCCACCAACACCATCAGCGGCACGTCGATGGCGTCCCCGCACGTGGCGGGCGGCGCGGCGCTGTACCTGGCGGGGAACCCGACCGCCGCGCCCGCGACCGTGGAGGCCGCGCTGCTCTCGGCCGCCAGCTCGGACAAGATCGGCAACGCGGGCGCCGGGTCGCCGAACAAGCTGCTGTTCACCGGCAGCACGACGACCCCGTCGATCACCAACCCCGGTGCCAAGGCGAACCTGGCGGGCGACTCGGTCAGCTTCCAGCTGTCGGTGTTCGGCGGCACCGCGCCGCACGTGTTCACCGCGACCGGGCTGCCGGACGGCGTGACCATCAGCGACGGCGGCCTGGTCTCCGGGTCGCCGACGACGGCGGGCACGTACTCGGTGACCGTGACGGCCACGGACTCGCTGGGCGTGTCCGGGTCGACCACGTTCAGCTGGCTGGTGGTGGAGCCGGGCGCCGAGTGCCCGACGACCACCAACAGCACCGCCTACCCGATCGCCGACAACTCGACGGTGAGCAGCCCGATCACCCTGGCGTGCGGGGCGCTGGCCTCGGCGACGACCACGGTGACCGTGGACATCACGCACACCTACATCGGTGACCTGGTCGTGGACCTGGTCGCGCCGGACGGGTCGGTGTACAACCTGCACAACCGGACCGGGGGCAGCGCGGACGACATCAAGCGCAGCTTCACGGTGGACGCGTCGAGCGAGGTCGTGGTCGGCACCTGGACGCTGCGGGTGCAGGACGCGGCGTCGCTGGACACCGGTCGGCTGAACTCGTGGTCGCTGGACGTGTGACCACCGGGCGGATCGTCGGCGGCCGGGTGACCGGCGGCTGAGGGACCGCCCGCCGGGTGACCGGTGGCTGAGCGGGGCCTGGTTCCGGGGGAGTCGCACCCCGGAGCCAGGCCCTCCGGCCTTCCGGCCCTTCCTGCGGTTCAGCCGCTCAGAGCGCGATGCCGAGCAGGGCGTCCACGGCGGTGCGGAACACGCCGGGCGCCTCGGTGTCGGGGCCGCCCCGGTCCCACGCCTCGCGCGCCCACGCGTCCAGCGCGGCGAGGGCCTTGGGGGTGTCGAGGTCGTTGCCGAGGTGCTCGCGCACCCGCGCCACGACGTCGTCGACGGACGGCCCGGACTCCAGGTCGGCGGCCGAGCGCCACAGCGCCAGCCTGGTCCCGGCCTCGGCGAACAGCTCGTCGGTCCACGGCCGGTCCTCGCGGTAGTGGCCCGCGAACAGCGCGAGGCGGATCACGCCGGGGTCGACGCCGGTGGAGCGCAGCTTGGAGACGAACACCAGGTTGCCCCTGGACTTGGACATCTTCTCGCCGTCGAGGCCGATCATCCCGGCGTGCGCGTAGTGCCGGGCGAACGGGTGCTGGCCGGTGAGGGCCTCGGCGTGCGCGGCGCTGTACTCGTGGTGCGGGAAGACCAGGTCGGACCCGCCGCCCTGCAGGTCGAACGGGGTGTCCAGGTTCGCGAGCGCGATGTGGCTGCACTCGATGTGCCAGCCGGGGCGGCCGGTGCCGATCGAGGTCTCCCAGGACGGCTCGCCGGGCCGGGCCATGCGCCACAGCAGGGCGTCGAGCGGGTCCCGCTTGCCGGGCCGGTCCGGGTCGCCGCCGCGCTCGGCGAACAGCCGCAGCATGGTCTCCCGGTCGTAGTTCGACTCGTAGCCGAAGTTCGGCGTGGCGTCGTGCGGGAAGTAGACGTCCGGGTACTCGTCGTCGTCCAGCCGGTAGGCGGCGCCGCTCGCGAGCAGCTTCTCGATCATGTCGACGATGCCGGGGATGGACTCGACGGCGCCGACGTACTCGCGCGGGGCCAGGACGCGCAGGGCCTCCATGTCCTCGCGGAAGAGGGCGGTCTCGCGCATGGCGAGTACGACCCAGTCGTCCTGGTCGCGGGCGGCGCGCTCCAGCAGCGGGTCGTCCACGTCGGTGACGTTCTGCACGTAGTGGACGTCGTGCCCGTTGTCGAGCCAGACCCGCTGCACCAGGTCGAACGCCAGGTAGGTGGCGGCGTGGCCGAGGTGCGTGGCGTCGTAGGGGGTGATGCCGCAGACGTACAGCCGAGCGGTGTCCCCCGGCGCGGTGGGCCGCACCTCGCCGGTCGCGGTGTCGTGGAGCCGGAGTGGGCGGGGTGCACCGCGGAGCTTGGGAACGGAGGGGGAAGACCAGGTCTGCATGGCTCGACGATAACCCGCGAACGCGGACGTTGACCGGGGTCCGAGCGGTGGGACGCTGATCACTCCGGCCACGCGGGAAACCGCAGCTCCGCACGGGCCGCGCGGTCACCGCCCGAGGCCCGCACGCTCACCGCCCGGCGGCCGGGCGCCACTTCCCCGAGCCCTCGCCCGAGGCCCGCGCCGCTGCGCCGGACCGCTCCGCTCGCCAGGGCCGTCAGGTCCTCCCCGGCCCGACCTCCCCGATCGCCCACTCCACCCACTCCCGCTGCATGGTGTTGAACCGCCGTCCCCACTCCAGCGCGAGCCGCCCGTAGAGCGCGAGGTCGTTCTCGTTGCCCTCCAGCTCGCGCTCGATGTCCGCGTAGCGCTCCTCGCGTGCCTTGCCCGAGGCGTAGCGCTCCGCCAGGAACCCGATCCGCTCCTCCGGCTCGACCAGCCCGGCCTGCGGGCGAGCAGTCCGAGCGTCGCGTGCTTCAGGCTCATGGCCCGCAACCATGCTCCATGTCCGACATGTCACAGTTGACATGTCAAAAGAGGAACCCGGAATGCCGTCACCAGCGGGCGCACCGCAGTCGCCCACTTCCGCGCCGCAGCCGACCACCGCGCCGCGGTCCGCCCCAGCGCCGCAGCCCGCCCCCGCACCACAATGCGCTCCCGCACCGGCAGGCGACGCCGGGTCGGCGGACGACAGCGGCTCGGCAGGCGACGCCGGGTCGGCCGCGCACCCCAAGGCGGGCGCCTGGGCCCTGGTGGGCCTGATCATCGCGGTGTCCACGACCACCATCGACCAGACGATCGTCGCCCTGTCCGCGCCCGCCATCCAGTCCGGCCTCGACCTGACCCGCGACGGCGTCCAGTGGGCGGTGAACGCGTCCCTGCTGGCCACCGCCGCGACGTTCCTGCCGGGTGGCCGCCTGGCCGACCTGCTGGGCCACAGGCGGATGGCGCTGGTGGGCATCACCTGGTTCGGCGCCGCCTCGCCGCTGTGCGGCCTCGCACCCACCGGGGCGCAGGCCGGGACCTGGCTGGTGGGCGCGCGGGCGCTGCAGGGCGTGGGCTGCGCGCTGATGTTCCCGGCGGCGATCGGCCTGGTGGTGCGCGGCCTCCCGCGCGAGCGGCGCGGCAGGGCGATGGCGCTGCTCTTCGCGGTGACCGGCGCGATGACCTCGGTCGGCCCGCTCGCGGGCGGTTACCTGACCGAGTGGACCTGGCGCGCGGTGTTCTGGGTGAACGTGCCGCTGGCCGCGCTGGCGGGGCGCGGTGGTCGCCGCGACCGCCATGACCGCGATCGTGCTCGCCTTCCAGCAGGCGGGCTCCTGGGGCTGGACGTCGCCGGGCGTGCTCGCGCCCCTGGCCGCCGGTCTCGCGCTGGTGCCGCTGTTCGTCGCGCTGGAGCGCAGGTCGCAGGCCCCGCTGGTGAACCTGGCCGGGTTCGCCGACCGCGGCTTCACCGTCTCGGTCGTGGTGACGCTGCTGTGCTCGATCGTGTTCGTGCCGGTCTTCTTCCTCAGCGTCTACGGCCAGGTGTCCCTGCGGCTGTCCGCGCTGGACACCGGACTGCTGTTCCTGAAGCTGTTCGCGGGCTTCGTGATCACCTCCCGGATCGGCTCGACCCGGTTCGACCGGCACGGCGCGAAGCCGGTGGTCGCCCTGGGCGGGACGGTCGGCGCGGTCGGCTTCATGCTGAGCCCGGTGAGCACCGACGCGGTCAACCGCGCCCTCGGCGCCTCCTACGGCGAGGTCACCGCGATCTCCCAGACCGTCCGCAACCTCGGCGGCGCACTGGGCGTGGCCGCGCTGACCACCCTGGTGAGCGACCGCTTCAGCACCGGCCTGACCGGTGCGTTCACCGCACTGGGCGTTCTGGGCGATGGCCGCGGCGCCGGCGGTGACCGCCGCGCTCTCCCCGGCCTCCCCGAGGACGACCGCCGAGGCCCCGGCGCGCCAGGGCGGCGCGGCGGCGGGGGCCGCGCAGGTCCGGCTCCCGGAAGCGGCCGAACGGATCAGCGCGGACGCCGCCGGGATGTGGATATTCCACCCCGAGACGGGGGCGTTCGGACGATTACCGCCCGGTGGCGCGGGTAGAGCATGAGGTGCCCTGGCACCGCAGCCCGAGGAGGCGGCATGACCGCGCTCAAGCCGGAACCCGTGGTCGTCCGCCCCGGCGCGGGCGCGCGAGGGTCCAAGGGGTCGGTGCTGCTGGGGTTGCTGCGCACCACCGATCCCAAGCGGATCGGGCTGATGTACCTGGTGACGTCGTTCTTCTTCTTCCTCGTCGGCGGCCTGATGGCCCTGCTCATGCGGGGCGAGTTGGCCCGTCCGGGGATGCAGTTCCTCTCCAACGAGCAGTACAACCAGCTGTTCACCATGCACGGGACGGTGATGCTGCTGCTCTACGCCACCCCGATCGTGTTCGGCTTCGCCAACTACGTGCTGCCGCTGCAGATCGGCTCGCCGGACGTCGCGTTCCCCCGGCTCAACGCGCTCTCGTACTGGCTCTACCTGTTCGGCGCGACGGTGACGGTCAGCTCGATGCTCACCCCGGCCGGGGCTCCCGACTTCGGGTGGACCGCCTACACCCCGCTGTCGACGGCCGCGCACTCCCCCGGCGTCGGCGCGGATCTGTGGATCCTCGGGCTGGCGCTCGGCGGGGTCGGCACGATCCTGGGCGCGGTCAACATGATCACCACCGTGGTGTGCCTGCGCGCGCCAGGCATGACCATGTGGCGGTTGCCGATCTTCACCTGGAACATCCTGGTCACCAGCGTGCTGATCCTGCTGGCGTTCCCGATCCTGACCGCGGCGCTGCTCGCGCTCGCCGCCGACCGGCACCTCGGCGCGCACGTGTTCGACCCGGCCAACGGCGGCGTGATCCTGTGGCAGCACCTGTTCTGGTTCTTCGGCCACCCCGAGGTGTACATCATCGCGCTGCCGTTCTTCGGCATCGTCACCGAGGTGTTCCCGGTGTTCAGCCGCAAGCCCCTGTTCGGGTACAAGGGCCTGGTGTTCGCCACGCTCGCGATCGCCGCCCTGTCGGTGGCGGTGTGGGCGCACCACATGTTCGCGACCGGCGCGGTGCTGCTGCCGTTCTTCTCGCTGATGACGTTCCTGATCGCGGTGCCGACCGGCATCAAGTTCTTCAACTGGATCGGCACGATGTGGAAGGGGCAGCTCACGTTCGAGTCGCCCATGCTGTTCTCGATCGGGTTCCTGGTGACGTTCCTGTTCGGCGGCCTGTCCGGCATCCTGCTCGCGTCGCCGCCGATCGACTTCCACGTGCACGACACGTACTTCGTCGTCGCCCACTTCCACTACGTCCTGTTCGGCACGATCGTGTTCGCCACCTTCGCCGGGATCTACTTCTGGTTCCCCAAGATGACCGGCCGGATGCTGGACGAGGGCCTGGGCAAGCTGCACTTCTGGACCACGTTCCTGGGCTTCCACGCCACGTTCCTGGTGCACCACTGGCTGGGCAACGAGGGGATGCCGCGCCGGTACGCCGACTACCTGCCGTCGGACGGGTTCACCTTCCTGAACACGCTGTCCACGATCGGGTCGTTCGTGCTGGGCGCGTCGGTGCTGCCGTTCGTGTGGAACGTGGTGCGCAGCCACCGCTACGGCGAGCTCGCGGGCGTGGACGACCCGTGGGGGTTCGGCAACTCGCTGGAGTGGGCCACCTCGTCGCCGCCGCCCAGGCACAACTTCACCGAGCTGCCGCGCATCCGCAGCGAGCGGCCCGCGTTCGAGCTGCACCACCCGCACATGGTCGACCGGATGCGGGCGGAGGCGCACTTCTCGCTGCGCAGGGGCGGGGAGTCGACCCCGCCGGACCCGACGACCGAGCAGGCGCTCGCGCCGACCGACCGCAACCGGAAGAGCCCCTCGGACGAGTGAACCTTCGCCCGTCGGTGGGACCCGGCATCCGCGCCGGGGAGGGGGTTCTCCCCCGGTCGGCGGGACCCGGCCCGCGCCCGAGTGGGTCACCTCACCGGTGGCGCGCTCAGGACCGGGCGGCCGGTGCCGTAGCGGATCAGGTGCAGCCAGCACCGTAGGTTCCGCGAGAGGCTTGTCATGAAACTGTCGGATGTCCGCATCGGCACCAAGGTGCTGCTCGCGGTGGGCGTGGTGGCCCTCGCCTCGGTGCTGACCGGCGTCACCGGCCTGGTGAAGATCGAGTCCTTGCAGGACACGAACGAGATGCAGCTGAGCCGGACCGTCCCCTACCTCAACGGCCTGCAGGAGGCCGCGCTCCAGGCGAAGGCCGCCGCGAACGACGAGCGCGGCTACCTGCTGACCGGCGAGCAGTCCTACCGGGACAGCTTCGAGAAGCGCTTCACCGCCGTCGCGGACGCGCTGCGCAGCTCCGAGACCTCCACCCAGCGCCCCGAGCGCAAGGAGGCGGTCGCGAAGGTCCGCGCCGAGCTGGAGAAGTGGCACACCTCGGTGACCGCCGAGCTGGACCTGTTCGCCACCGACCGGGCGGGCGCGATCACCGCGTCCGCCACCGTGAACCGCGACCTGCGCAAGACCTACGAGGACGTGCTGACCGTCGAGGTGCAGGCCGCTGTCGACGACCTGGCGTCCAGCACCGACTTCAACGAGACCGTCGAGTCGGCGCAGCTGCAGATGACGCTGATCCTGGTGCTGGGCACGCTCGCGGGCGTGGCCGTGGCGCTGTGGATCGGCCGCCGCATCTCGCGCCCCGTGTCCGAGGTCGTGACCGTGCTGAACCGGGTCGCCGACGGCGACCTGACCGGCCGCGTCGACGTGCAGGGCAAGGACGAGGTCGCCCAGATGGGCGAGGCGCTGAACCGGGCCGCGTCCAGCATGGGGCAGGCCGTGCGCACCATCGACCAGTCCGCGTCGGCGCTCGCCAACGCCGCCGAGGAGCTGCACACCACCAACGCGGAGATCGCCCGCAGCGCGCAGGAGGTCGACGCGCAGGCCAACCAGGTCGCGACCTCGGCGCAGGACGTGTCGGACAACATCTCGACCGTGGCCACCGGCTCGGACCAGATGAGCGAGGCCATCCGCTCGATCTCCACCAGCGCCTCCGACGCCGCCGACGTGGCGTCCCGCGCGGTGGCCGCCGCCCAGAGCACCACCGCCACGGTCGGTGAGCTGGGGCAGTCCAGCGCGGAGATCGGCGACGTCATCAAGGTGATCACCTCGATCGCCGAGCAGACCAACCTGCTGGCCCTGAACGCCACGATCGAGGCCGCGCGCGCCGGTGAGGCGGGCAAGGGCTTCGCGGTGGTGGCGAGCGAGGTCAAGGACCTGGCGCAGGAGACCGCGCGGGCCACCGAGGACATCGCGCGGCGGGTCGAGGTGATCCAGTCGAACACCACGAACGCGGTGGCGGCGATCGCCGAGATCAGCCACGTGATCGCGCAGATCAACGACCACCAGATGACCATCGCCTCGGCGGTGGAGGAGCAGACCGCGACCACCGGCGAGATGAACCGGAACGTGTCGCACGCGTCCGACTCCAGCGCGAAGATCGCCGCGAACATCACCGGCGTGGCGAGCGCGGCGAGCAGCACCACCACCAGCGTGGCCGAGGCGCAGCGCGCCGCCGGCGACCTGGCGGGCATGGCGGAGAACCTGAAGTCGCTGGTGTCCGGGTTCCGCACGTCCTGACCGGCGGTTCGCCCCATGGGCCCGGCGCTCCCCTCTTGTCTTGCGGGGGGGCGCCGGGCCTTTCGCCGTTCCCGGACGCGGTCTGGTTCCAGGCGCGGCGGAACGCGGTGAGCAGCTCACCGGCCGCGTACGGGTTGGCGCCCTGGTAGCGGCGCACGCGAGCGAGCGACTCAGGCCGCCGGGGCCGCCGCGCAGCCCGGTGGCCAGGCAGGTCTTGTCGAGGTCGTCGCCGAAGACGGCCACGAGGGTGGTCAGGTGCCCCAGCAGGGCGACGATGTCGTCCCGCAGCCCCTCGCCGGCCTCCCCCACCTCGGTCTGCTCGACCCGCTCCCGGTAGGCGCGCAGCCCGTGCGGCGCGGGCCGCTCGTCCAGCTGGGCCGGGGTGAGGCGGTCTCCGGTGCGGCGCGGTGACCGGACCCTGCCGGGGGCGGGGGCCCACCGCTCGACGGCGTCGCACAGCGCCCCGAACAGGTAGCCGAGGAAGTCCCTGGGCTGGTAGTCGACGGGCGCGTCGACCCGGACCGCGAGCAGCGGGCCGCCCTGCTCGGCGTAGTGGCCCGCGCACCAGCGGCCGAGCATGGTGGTCTTGCCGACGCCGCGCGGCCCGGCGAGCGCGTACGCGTCCCGACCGCGCTTGAGCAGGCGGCGCAGCTCGTGCGCGGCGGGGGTGTCGATGTCGACGACGGTGTCGGGGCCGAAGAAGCTGGTGGCGGGCTCGGCCATGCGGGTGGCGTGGTGCGGCGCGGGGTTGCTGGCCTCCGCCGCGGCGGGCAGCACACCGCGCTCGTAGAGCACGATGCCTGCGAGCGCCAGGACGGCGAGCACCGGCTGGACCGGGTGGGCGCGCAGCCGGGTCGCGGTGGACGCGGGCAGCGGCACCTCCCGGACCGCGCGCTCGACCAGCCGGGCCACCGCCCCGGCGGAATCCTCGATGTCGGTCTCCCATTCGTCAGCCACACCCGAGAAGATCAACGAGACGTTCCGGGGACACGAGGGGGACCGCCGTGGCCGACCGCCACCTGATCGACGTGCACCTGCTCCTGCTGCGCCCAGGCCCTGGTTCAGGTCCGGGCTCCGGCTCCGGTTCGGAGGTGCTGCTGTCGCTGCGCCGCGATCCCGCGCACCCGCGGTTCGACAACCGCTGGCACCTGCCGTCCGGCAAGCTCGACGCGGGCGAGTCCGCGCTCACCGCCGCCGCCCGCGAGGCGCACGAGGAGCTGGGCGTGACGATCGCCGAGGCCGACCTGCGGCTCGTGCACACCGCCCACGCCACCGCGCCCGGCGTCGAGCCGCGGCTGGGGCTGTTCTTCGTGGTCGCGGCCTGGGGCGGCGAGCCGGTCAACGCGGAGCCGGACAAGTGCGCCGAGCTGCGCTGGTTCGGGCTCGACGCGCTGCCCGACGACCTGATCGAGTACTCCCTGCTGGGCCTGGACGGTCACCGCACCGCCACGCCCTTCAGCGTGTACGGGTGGTGACCACCCGACTGGCGGTCACCCGTTGCCGGGGCGGCGGGCACGGGGTGTGTGAACATCGGAACGGGCGGTGCTCGTGGGCGGGAGGGGCGACGTGGGCGAGGAGCGGGACCGGGGGGCGCCGTGGGAGGGGTTGCGCGGCGTCGAGCTGCACGAGGCCTGCCTGGTCGCGGCGCGCGGGGGTGACCACCGGGGGCTGGACGTGCTCATCGCCGAGCTGACGCCGCTGGTCTGGCACGTGGCGCGCGGGCACGGGCTCGACCGGGTGACGGCGGCCGACGTGGTGCAGGCGGTGTGGTTGGCGCTGCGGCGCAACCTGGAGCGCGTCACGCAGGCGCGGGCGCTGGCCGGGTGGCTGGTGGTGGCCACGCGGCGGGAGGCGCGGCGGGTGGAGGCGCGGGGCGTGGCGGAGCTGCTCGACGCCGAGCTCCAGGTGGGCGCGCCGGGGCGGGACCGGCGGTTGTGGCGGGCGTTCCGGGGGCTGCCCCGGCAGTGCCAGGAGCTGCTGCGGCTGACCGTGCTGGCCGAGCGGACCGACTACCGGGGGCTCGCGGAGGCGCTGTCCTCACCGCGCGGCGGGCCGACCAGGGGCGGGTGCCTGAAGGCGCTGCGGGACGGGCTCGACGCCGAGGAGAACGCCGAGCTGGGCATCGGCGGGCCGGAGGACGCCGAGCTGGAGGGTACGGGGCTGACCGACGCCGGGTTGGAGGGCGCCGGGTTGGAGGGCGCCGGACCGGGGAGCACCGGGTTGGCGGACATCGGGCTGGAGGGCGGTGGGCCGGAGACCGGTGGACCGGGCGGCGGCGACTCGGAAACCGGCAGACCGGGCGGCGGCGGCCTGGAAACCGGCGGACCAGGCGTCACCGACCCGGAAACCGGCGGCCCGGACATCACCGGCCTGGGCGTCACCGGCCTCGAAGGCGGAGTTCCCGCCCTCGGCCGCGCCTCCCGGATCGTGCTGCGCCCCGCGGGCGGGGCCCTGGTCGGCACGGCGTTCGAGGTCGACTTCACCTTCGTCGCCGAGCCCCCCGACCTGGACCGGTTGCCCTCCCCCGAGCCGATCCGGGTGCTGCTGCACGTGGACGACGCGCTGGTGCACCCGCTCACCCGGCGCGCGCGGGTCGCCGAGGACCGCAGCGGCGCGCCGGTCACCTTCACCGTCACGCCCACGCGGGCCGGGGTGCTCGCGCTGGTGTTCCGGGTGCACCTGGAGCGGGGCGGGCGGCTGCTGCAGGAGGTGCGCGCCGAGGTCGCCGTGCGCGACCCCGGCGCGTGAGCTCACCGCCTGCGCCGCGACCTGAGGTAGTCCCCCACCACCGCCGCGCCGAGGCCGTCCTCGTCCGGCGCGACCACCCGGCCGCCGCTGCGCCGCGCCACCCGGTCGATGAACGCGGTCAGCCGGGGGTCGTCCCCCAGCCGGAACAGCGTCAGCGACGCGCCGAGGGCGCTCAGCGCGTCGACCTCGGCGACCGTCCTGGCCAGCGTCCGGTCCAGCGGCGGGTGGTGGAACACCGCCTCGCCGTCCTGCTCCAGGTGCGCGGTGGGCTCACCGTCGGTGACCACGAGCACCACCGGTTGGGCGTCGGGGTGCCTGCGCAGGTGCCTGCCCGCGAGCAGCAGCGCGTGGTGCAGGTTGGTGCCCTGCTCCCACACGCCCTCCAGCGCGGTCAGCTCGCCGACGTCGACCGCCTCGGCGTGCCGCCCGAACGTGACGATCTGCAGCGCGTCGCCCCGGAACCGGGTGCTGATCAGGTGGTGCAGCGCCAGCGCGGTGCGCTTCATCGGCACCCACCGCCCGTCCTGCACCATCGACCAGGAGGTGTCCACGCACAGCGCGACGGCGGCCCGCGTGCGCTGCTCGGTCTCGCTGACCTCGACGTCGACCACGTCCAGCCGCACCGCCCCGCCCGGTGACGTACCGGACGTGCGCAGCACCGCGTTGGTGACGGTGCGTGGTGTGTTCCACGGTTCGGTGTCGCCGAACTGCCACGGCCGGGTGGACCCGGTCAGCTCCCCGGCGGCCCCGGCCTGGCGGCTGTCGCGCCGCCCCTGCGCCCGCACCCCGTCGAGCACGCCGCGCAGCGCGCTCTCCCCCAGCTGCCGCAGCGCCTTCGGCGTGAGCCGCAGCGTGCCGTCGGGGGCGCGCTCCACGAGGTTCTGCTGCCGCAGCAGCCGCTCCAGCTCGGCGAGCGCCCGCGCGTCGACCCCGGCCTCGGGCCCGAGCTGGCGCACGAGCGCGTCCAGGTCGATGTCCTCCAGCCGGGCTCCCGGATAGGACTGGGAGAGCTGCTCGGCGAGCTGGTCCAGCTCCGCGAGGTCCGCCATGGCCTGCGCGGCCTCGCCCAGCCCCAGCGGGTTGTCGCCCCGGAACCGGGCCGAGGAGTCCCAGTCCTCGCCGGGCCGCAGCCCGCGCAGCAGCGAGTCCAGCGCGGACAGCTGCGAGCCGACCTGCGACCCGCCGAACGCCTGCTGGCTCAGCGCCGACAGCTCGGCCCGCTGCTCCTCGGTCATCGAGTTCATGACGCGCTGCGCGGCGGCGGACCGGGCGGCCAGCACGTCGACCAGCTCGTCCACGTCCTTCGGGTCCTCCGGGAAGAACTCGCCGTGCCGCCGCATGAACTCGGCGAACCGCTCCCGCACGTCCTGCCCGGAGGCGTGCGCGGCGAGCAGCGCGTTGAGGTCGCCCAGCATCTCCTGGATGCGCTCGACGTCGGCCTGCCCGACCCCGCCCATGGCCTGCTTCATGCCCTGGAACCGCTGGTCCATCAGCTCCCGGCCGAGCAGCTGCGAGATCCGCTCGTAGGACTCGCGGGCCCGCGGCGAGCGCCAGTCGTACGAGGACAGCTCGCGCACTGCGGCGGCGGTGCCGGTGGGCAGCGCGTCGAGCTGGGCCTCGCGGAACCGGGCGTCGTCGTCCGGGTCGGGGAACAGCGCCGCCCGCTCGGCCTCCAGGGCCTCGTCGAGCAGCCGCCGCACCTCCTGCAGGGTGCCGTCGAGCCGGTTGCGGCGGGCGAGCGCGGCCCGCTTCTGCCACAGCCGGGCCGTCAGGTCGTCCAGCCCGCGCCCGCCGGGCAGGCCGCGCCGCAGCAGCTCGCGCAGCGCCGACTCGGGCGAGGCGCCCTCCATGATGTCGCGGCCCAGCTCGTCGACGGCGGCGCGCAGGTCGGCGGGCGGGGCGAGCGGGTCGGGGCCGTCGGCGTACCGGCCGTACCGGTAGCCGCTCACCCGTACACCGATCGGTCGTCGTCCGCGTCCTTGGCCAGCCGCCTGGTCAGGTACAGCGACTCCAGGGCCAGCTCGACGGCGGACGCGATGCGCCCGGCCGGCCCCGAGGGGTCGGCGCCGAGGCGGGTGGCGACCTCGTGCAGCACGGGCAGCTCCGGCAGCGCGCCGAGCAGCTCGGCGGCGGTGACCCGCTCGCCGGTGGCCACCGGGTGCCCGTCCGAGACGGCCTCGGCGAGCTGGCGCAGGTCGACGCCCGCGAGCGCGGCGCGGGCGGTGTCGGCGACGGAGCGGCGCAGCAGGTGGGTGAGCACCTCCTGCTCGCGGCCCTCCTCACCGGCCTCGAACTCCAGCTTGCCGCGCAGCACCTCGGGCACCGACTCCAGGTCGACCGGGCGGGCGACGGCCGGGGACTCGCCGGTGAGGGCGGAGCGGCGCAGCGCGGCGGCGGCCACGGTCTCGGCGGCGGCGACCGCGAACCGGGCGGAGACGCCGGAGCGCTGGTCGATCGCGGACGACTCGCGCAGGTGGCGCACGAACCGGGCCACGACCTCCAGCAGGTGGTCGCCCACCTCGGCGACGAGGTCGGCCTCCTGGCGGACCAGGTCCACCTCGGCGGCGACCTCGAGGGGGTAGTGGGTGCGGATCTCGGCGCCGAACCGGTCCTTGAGCGGGGTGATGATGCGTCCCCGGTTCGTGTAGTCCTCGGGGTTGGCGGTGGCGACGAGCAGCACGTCCAGCGGCAGCCGCAGGGTGTACCCGCGGATCTGGATGTCGCGCTCCTCCATGACGTTGAGCAGCGACACCTGGATGCGCTCGGCCAGGTCGGGCAGCTCGTTGACGGCGATGACACCCCGGTGCGAGCGCGGGAGGAGTCCGTAGTGGATGGTCTCGGGGTCGCCGAGGCTGCGGCCCTGGGCGACCTTGACCGGGTCGACGTCGCCGACGAGGTCGCCGACGGAGGTGTCGGGGGTGGCGAGCTTCTCGGCGAACCGGTCGTCCCGGTGCCGCCAGACGACGGGCAGGTCGTCGCCCAGCTCGGCGGCGCGGCGCTTGGACTCGGGGGTGATCGGGTCGAGCGGGTGCTCGCCCAGCTCGGCGCCCTCGATGACGGGCGTCCACTCGTCGAGCAGGCCGACGATCGTGCGCAGCAGGCGGGTCTTGCCCTGGCCGCGCTCGCCCAGCAGGACGACGTCGTGCCCGGCGAGCAGGGCCCGCTCCAGCTGCGGCAGGACGGTGCGGTCGAAGCCGACGATGCCCGGCCACGGGTCGCGGCCGGAGCGCAGGGCGGCGAGCAGGTTCTCCCTGATCTCGGCCTTGACCCCGCGCGGCTGGTGTCCCGAGGCGCGCAGTTCGCCGACGGTGGTGGGAAGTCGAGAGGTCACCCCTCGACGCTACGCAGGCGGGGGCGTGCGGTCGATGTGGGAGGCGGCGGCGGTGGTCCGGTGGGGGCGGGTTTCGCCTGGTGGGGTTGTCGCCCGTTCGCGTCGGGGTGAACGGGGAATAAAACGGGGCCCTGGAACGATGTGCTGTCCGGGAGCGCGGGTCGACCGCGCCCCCTCAGGTTCGCGCCGCCGGGAAAGCGCCGACGGCGGCGTCCCGGTGTGGACGCCGCCGTCGGCGGGTGTTCCCTGCCACCTCACCGATCGCTCGGTCGGGTGGTTCTCCCGATGGGGAGCCGGGTTCCGCGCTCCGGCCCGGTTCCGGCCAACCGGCCCCGGTCTCCCGGTTCCCAGCCCCCGATCAGGTGGTCGTGCTCAGTGCTCAGTGCTCAGTGCTCGTGCTCAGGTGCTCAGCGCTGCCGGTCCGTCAGAGCGTCGGGTAGGCGTTGCGCATGAGCTCCTGGAACTGCGCGGAGAACCAGTGGCCCGAGATGGGGGCGTTGGCCAGCGCGCCGGACGGGTTGTTGCCGTTGCGCGGGTTGCCGCCGTAGGTCGGGTCGCACATCCGGTCGAAGCCCTTGCCCTCGTTGTTCGGGATCTGGGTGCTGGAGCCGTCGGACTCGCCCGGCGGCTTGATCCAGACGTAGGCGTCGATGTTCGGCTTGGGAGCGGCCTTGGGCCGCTCACCGAGACCGGCGCCGGACTGGTTGCACCAGTTGCCCTTCTGGATGCGCTTGTCGATGCGCGACTGGTCGACGTAGACCGACGGGTCGGTCGAGCTCGACTTGGCGGTGGGCCTGCCGGAGCCGCCCCAGCCGTTGCGCGAAGTGTCGATCAGCATACCGACGCCGGCGTCGAAGCCGTTGGCGACGAGCTCCTGGCGGAACGCGGTGGCGAAGCCGAGCTCACCGTTGAAGTCGTTCCAGTCGACCCACTTCGACTTCTCCTTGACCGCCTGGCCGCCGACCACGTCGTCCACCGTCCAGAACGGCTCCTCCAGCGCGGAGTAGTTCGCCGTGTTGGTGATGAAGCCGTGCACGTCGGCCTTGGTGGCGCCCTCGCGGCCCAGGATCGAGGCCATCATCTTCGCCGAGGCGTGGAAGTTGTCGTACTCGGGGATCGGGTCGCCCCAGCCGATCCAGCCGTGGTGGCCGGAGTCGAGGTAGTTGTAGACGTTGCCGATGTCGCCGAGCTTGGACACCGCGTACGCCACGCCGTTCTGGTAGTTCTGGTTGGCCTTCATCGTGTCGCAGTTCGGCGTCTGGGTCGGCCGCGGCGAGACGTTGGTGACCAGGTTGGGCAGCGAGTCGATCTCGATCACGGCCACGATGCGCAGGCTCGCGTAGGCGGGCCGGGCGAGGATGCCCGCGATCTTGTCGATGTACTCGGTCTTGTAGCGCGGCAGGTCGTTCGGCCCGAGCTCGCCGTTCGAGGCGAGCGCGGCGCAGTCGCGGCCGGGCAGGTTGTAGATGACGACCTGGAAGACCAGGTTGCCGCCGGGCGCGGTGCGGGCCTGCTTGACCGCCTCGTCCAGGTGGTCGACCAGGCCCATGCTGCCCGTGGTGGGCGAGCCGTTGCCGTCGATCGCGCTGATGCGGTCCATCCACACGCCGGTGGGCTGGTTCGCGATGCGCGACCCGCCCGGCTCGGCGGCGGCGCGGGCCGACCACTGCGGGTTGACGTAGACGCCTGCGCCGACGTACGGGTTGTCGACCCTGGTGCCGGGCTGGTTGTTCCCGGAGGTCGTGGTCGTCGTGTTGCCACCGGTGGTCGTGGTCGTGGTCGTCGTCGTGGTGGACGTCGGGCCGACCGAGCCGGTGCAGACGGTGCCGTTCAGCTTGAACTGGGTCGGCACGGGGTTGCTGCCGCTCCAGGTGCCGTTGAAGCCGGGGGACACCGACGCGTTGCTGCCGAGGCCGGGGCTCCAGGTCGGGTTGGTGACGGTCACCTTCGCGCCCGACTGGGCGAACGTGCCGTTCCACCCCTGGCCGACTCGCTGACCTGCGGCGAAGTCCCACTCCAGGGTCCAACCGCCGGTGATGGCATCACCGAGGTTGGTGACCGTGACCGTGGCGCCGAAGCCGTCGGACCACTGGTTCGTGACGCTGTAGTTCACCCGGCACCCCGGTGCGGCGTTGGCGCTCGGGCCGCCCACCACGACCGCGGTCGCGGCCAGAGCGGTCACCGAGAGCGCTGCCGCGGTCCCGGCGAAACGCCGTGACCGGGCAAAAGTGCGCAGACTCATGCATCGCCTCCTTGCGAGCAATTTGCCGTCTGGGAGCGCTCCCAGCCCTCCTCGCCGATGCCGCCGTCGACGCAAGACCGGGGTGTCGGGATTGGGAGCGTTCCCAGAAAGGACCGTAACGCACGACACGTGACGTTTACCAGGCTCGATTTGGCAGAAAAGTCGACTTCTCGACTTGCCGCAATCGTTTCCACTGCTCTGACCTGGGGTTTTGTCGGTGCGGTTTCGGGGGTTCGGCCGTTGCGTGGTCACTGTGCGTGGCAGACGGCGGCCAGGTGGTCCACCTGTTCAGCCGCTCGTGACCGGTGGAGCGGCGGTGCTAGACGTCGTGCGCACGGGCGCGGGCGTGGGGCTGGTCCGGGTGGTGGCGGGCCGATCGGGGGGTGTCCCGCGCGGTTCCGGCCGGGCGGCGCCGTCAGCCGGTGGCGAGGGCGGCGAGCCGGGTGACCAGGGCGCCGAAGTCGGCGGGCTGGACGGTCATCCAGGGCGTGCCGCGCTGGTCGACCTCGAACTGGAGGTAGCGCCCGCTCGGGGTGTCGAAGAACGTGAGCGGGCGGGCCGAGCGGACCCGTCTGCCGGTGCGGTCGCGCCCGGTCGAGAACAGCTGGCCGCCGCAGGCGCGGGGTTCGGCGAGCAGCTCGCGCAGTTCGCGGACCTGCTGTTCGTGGGCGTTCGCGGAGGGCAGGTTCCGCTGCAGGAACGTCCCGTCCCCCGCCGCCGGGTTCCGGCCGGGTTCGAGCGCGTCGAGCGGCAGCGTGAGCACGCGCCCGCGACCGGGCGGGGCCTGGGGCAGCGCGGAGACGAGCGCGGGGACGGCGTCCTCGGGGCGGACGGGTTCGAGGACGAGGTGCTTGTCGGCGCGGACGACGACGCGCACGGCGTCCCGCCCGGACACGGAGACGAGGGCGGACCGGGTGCGCTCGTCGCCTGCGGTGAAGAACGCGTAGTAGTCCCGCGCCGCCTCGGCGACCACCCGGAGCGCGCCCGCGAGATCCCCCCGAACCTCCCGCCCCCGCGCGAACCCGGCCGCGTCGAGCGCCGCCCACCCGTCCCGGAAGGCGGCGAGCCCGCTCTCCAGGTCGCCCTCGGCGAGGGCGGCGTCGTCGAGGTCCAGCTCGACGATCAGCGCGCGGTGCAGTTCGGGGAGCCCGACGGCCTGCCAGGCGACGTAGACCGCCGCGGCGGGCAGCACAACTCTGCCGTGCAGCACTTCCCAACCCCCGTGCGACCGGACGGTCCTTCGTGGACGGTCCGGTCTTCGTGCTCCTGTTGCCTTCCTTGGCTTTTGCTACTGGCCGCGCTCATCCACCGATGACGGGCGGCGCGACGAGCCGGTCGTCCTCGTAGTAGGCGTCGGTGGCTTCGAGGTACTTGGCCGAGTGCTCGACGTCCTCACTCCCCTGCCCACGCCCACCTCCGGCGCCACCCATCCCGGCGGCCCCCATGCCACCGGCAGCACCACGCGCTCCGGTGGCACCCGCAGCACCAGCACCGACGCCGCCGCTTCCGCTGCCGCCTACGCCGGAACTGCCACCGGCGCCAAGAGCGGCAGCGGACCCACCACTCCCCAGGCCGCCACTGCCGAACCCACCGGCCCCACCAAACCCGCCGGCTCTACCAAGCCCGCCACCACCAGCGCCCCCAGCGCCCTCGACACCGGCCTTGCCAAGCCCACCGGAAGCACCACCGACTCCACCACGCCCACCACCGGAACCCGCACTCCCACTGGCTCCACCAACTCCAGGGGTGTACCGCCCCCCGCTCCCGGCGCTCCCACCGGGATAACCCCCACCGACGTACCCGCCACCACCGCCGGTGTACCCACCACTCCCGGCCCCACCGCCATACCCACCGGCACCGCTCTGCCCACCACCGGAGGGATAAGTGCCCCCCACCCCGCCGGGGTAAGCGCTCCCAGGGTTGGCAACGGCCGGGCTGGTGGACCACGAGGGCACGGTGGTCGAGTTCCCCCCACTCCCAGGCGGAACCGCGTACCCAGCCGTGGAAACCCCAGGCTGGTAACCGCCGGGCACGTAGGAGCCCTGCCCCACCCCACTACTGCCGACCCGCCCGTCATAGCCGGTGTACCCCTGGGTGGAGTCGATCGTGGCAGACGAGGTGTCCTCGACGCTGCCGTTGATCTCCTCGGGGCTGTCGAACTGCGGCATCGAGGCGGTGATCTGGCCGATCCGGTTCCCGTACTCCTCGTAGACCCGCATGTTCTGCGCGTCCACAGCGGCGCTCTTCTCGACGGCCTTGTCGTAGTCGGTGTCCCAGGGGACGAAGTCCTGGTACCAGGGCTGATCCGGAAGCGCGACCGACGGCTGCACGGAGTTCTTGGCCTGGCTGTAGGCGTCCGCCGCGTCCGTCATCGCCCCGGCGGCGGTCCGAGCGCCGTCCGAGGCGGCGAGCGCCCACGAGGAGAGCGGGGTGGTCGCCGCGCGCATGGTGTCCGCCGCGGCGCCCTGCCAGGTGGCTCCGGAGTCCTTGATCGCCTGATCGATCAGCCGGGCGGCCTCCGCCTGGCTGTCGGAGACCGCGACCCAGCTCTCCCGGACGCTCTGGGCGTTCTGCACGACCCCGCCGTCCTGGAACCACTTGGGGATGCTCTTCGCGTACACCGCCTGCCCAAGAGGACCTCCGATGAGCACAGCTTCGCCCGCCACAGCTCACCCCTTCAAGTTCTTGATGATGACAGACGCGAACCGCCTGGAGTAGTCGCAGGGATTCGCATACTCAGGCGACGACTCCACGGAGGTCAGCAGACCCGACATGAAAATCTGACCATCCGCCACGCTGACCGCAGTAGAACAGCCCACAATCCCATAAGAATTAAAACCGGTTATAGCCGGGTAGCCATCGACAGCAGTCTTCTCGACATTGTCCCACTCACTCCCCAGGTTCCTCTCCGCAACTTCATAAGGAAACTGGAAGTCATAGACGACTACGCTGTAGTGCGCCCCGGCAACGATACTGGCAGGCTGCCAGGAGCAGGAGACAGACCTGCCCAGGCCACTCTCGTCGACCTTGGTGCTGGAAGGCTTGAAGGAACCGAATTCAGCCAACTGGGATGCACTGACGAGAGCGCAGGGGTTGTCGGCGCGGGACCTGAGGCCCAACTCTGCTGGGCGTCCTGACTCGGAACCGGAAGGCACAGTCTCACCAGAGGGCACGCCAGCGCTCTGCACGGCCACAGCCCTACCCTGCTCAGCAGTGGGGGCGCAAGCAGCGAGAGCAGCGACGAGAGGCAGGATCGTCGCGACCCGCATGAGAGACTTCATAGCCCGGTCCCCGAGTTTTTGAGAGCACTGGAAGCCTCGTCGTCGACTTCTTCATACTGCTTGATCGCTTCATCGAGTTTCGCGATGGTGCGAACCACTACTTCGCTGGCTTTTTTGTTGGCCCAGAGATAGCCCACGCCCTGGCCGGACAGGGATCTTTCGTTGGCCTCCCCCAGGGAAGCGCTGTGGGGATCGACACCGAAAGACTTTTTGCTCTTCACGGCGTTCACGTCGCTATAGGACTCGTAGAAGGTCTCGACCACCTTCTCCAAAGACGCGCGCAGCGCCTTCGCCCCTTCGAGGGAAACCGTGAACTCGGTCTGACCGCCCTGGTGACCACCCGCCGAGGAAGCGCCTCCCGCCCCACCGGCGGTGTCCGCCCAGAAACTGATCTTCCCCTCGCCGGTCCCGCCAGCGCCGTCGTCAGCCACCAAGTCCCCCCGGACTCCACAGAACAATGATCTTGCCGCAGGGGTGCAGCCCCGTTCGGCAAGCACACGATAATGCACGCCCGCGCGGACCAAGGCACTTTTCACGGCCCAAGAGCAACTTCACCCGCTCTATGCGCGGAAAGCACCCGAAAGAATGCCCAGGGTCACGGAGCGGGCCGGGGAAGCACGAACGGCGACCGACAAGCAGAAGGGCCGGGCCCTCGGAGAACGAGGTGCCCGGCCCCACAAGCCCGGCGGATCAGCCCTTCGCCGTCTCCACCACCAGCGCCGCGACCTCCTGCGACTTCTCACAAGCCGCCGCCGCCTCCGGCAGGGCGCTGTTCGTCACGCCCACCAGCACCTGGAACGTCGTCTCCGCCGAGGCCGCCACGATCGTCGTGCAGCGGCCCTTCCCGCCGGCGATCGGCGAGTGCGTGAACGCCTCCAGGCCACCCACCGTCGTCTCCTCCTTCACCGAGGACGACTCCGCGAACCGCACCGCCTTGGCGAACGTCTCGTCCGGCAGGACCACCGTGTACCGCGCCCCCTTGGTCACGTCCTTCGGGTTGAAGACGCACGAAGGGCTCCCGCCGGTCTTCCCCGGCTCGGGCGCGTCCATCGTCCCCAGCCCGGCCACCTGCGCCGCGGTCAGCAGGCCGCACGGGTTCGCCGCGTACTTCGACAGGTCGATCCCCCCGGCCGCCTTGCCCTTCGAGCTCGGCGACGTGCTGCTCCCCGACTCGAACTCCGGGATGCCCGAGGGCGAGCCGGCGGGCGCGCTCTCCGGCAGGGCCTTGCCCGTCGACTCGGTCGAGCAGCCGCTCACCGCGATCACGGCGGACACCGCCGCGACCGCCCACAAACCCACTCTCACGTTCCACTCCTGTCACAGGCGCCCCGACCAGGGGTCACCCGATGCCGCAAACGCCCCGGATTCTGGTCCCAGCGGCGCGGAGGACGAGGCGCGTCAGCGAACCGGCGGTCGCGCGGACCGGCGGGACGGGCTGTTCTCCCCCAGGAGAGGCCGGGCGTGGCGGCGCCTGACCGGCGCCTCGCTCGAAACCCCGCGCCCGGACGGATGATGCCAGAGCGCCCCCGCCCGCGTCCGGGAAACACAAGATCAAGACGCCGGTTCCGGCCGGGCACTTCGCGCGGTCACCCCACGATCACCAACCGCCAGCGGGGAACCGCGACGACGCACCGGCCCGAGTGGACACCCGCGCCAGGGTGGGTGCGGCGCACCCTTCTTCCGCCCCGCCGCCCGCGCCAGGCTCGATGACATGAACACCACCTCGAAGGTCGTCCTCGTCACCGGCGCCTCCTCCGGCATCGGCGCCGCCACCGCCAGGGCCCTGGCCGCCGCGGGCCACCACGTCGTGCTCGGCGCCCGCCGCACCGACCTGCTCGACGCGCTCACCGCCGAGCTCGGCTCCGGCACCGCCCACGCGCTCGACGTCACCTCGAAGGCCGGCTTCCAGTCCTTCGCCGACGCCGCGCTGGCCGAGCACGGCCGCATCGACGTGCTGGTCAACAACGCGGGCGTCATGCCCCTGTCCCCGATGGCCGAGCTGCGCACCGACGAGTGGGACCGCATGGTCGACGTCAACCTCAAGGGCGTGCTCAACGGCCTCGGCGCCGTGCTCCCGGCGATGCTCGCCGCGAACTCCGGCCACCTGGTCAACATCGCCTCGATCGGCGCCTACGAGGTGGTCCCGACGGCGGCCGTCTACTCGGCGACGAAGTTCGCCCTGCGCGCCCTGTCCGACGGCCTGCGCCAGGAGCTGTCCCCGAAGGGCGTGCGCGTCACGACCGTCTCGCCGGGCGTGGTCGAGTCGGAGCTGGCGGACACCATCACCTCGCCGGAGGCCGCCGAGATGATGCGCACCTACCGCGAGGTCGCGCTGCCCGCGTCGGCGATCGGCGAGGCGATCGCGTACGCGATCGACCAGCCCGCGAACGTCGCCGTCGCCGAGATGATCGTGCGCCCCAGCTGACGACGGGGCACGCGGCGAGGCCGGAAGGGCGAACCGCGCGGGAGGCGGCGCGAGACCACGGCGCACCGGCTCGTGGTCTCGCGCCGCCGCGCGGCCAGAACCCGTCAGTGCCGCCCGGCCTCCTGGTCGGTCAGCACCCGGACCGCCTCCTGCACCGCCGCCAACCGCGCCCGCCGCACCGCCTCCGACACCGGCCGCAGCGCGTCGTCGCGCCCCCGCGTCGCCGACGCCGACACCGCCCCACCGGGCGCGTCCGCCGACGCCACCGCCAGGATCGCCGCCACCTCCGCCGCCCGCTGGAGCACCCGCAGCGACCTCGGCGGCATCCCTGCGGGCCACTCCTGGGCGGTGCTCTCGGCCACCAGCGCCGCGATCTCCTCGCGCACGTTCGGCCGGTTCCGCGCCACGTCCAGGGTCACCAGCGAGGTCGTCGCGCGCCGCAGCGCGTCGGCCAGGCCGTGGTCGGCCTCGCCGAGCGGCACGTGCTCGGGCGGGGTGGTGGTCGGCAGGTCGTACGCCGTCCACCTGACCACCCCGTCCGCCACCCGCTCGGGCACCAGGCCGACCCCCAGCTCGGGCAGCACCGCCGCCTCGCCGACCCGCAGCGCCGCCTGGCTGAGCGGGCCCCGCCCGCCGAGGCCGCGCGCGTCGCCCGCCACCGGCAGCACCAGCCGCACCGACGCCGCCGACGCCCGCCTCAGCGCCGCGAGCAGCAGGGCGGGCCCCACCGGCGGCTCGCCGGGACCGGGCAGGTCCAGGGCCGTGGCGGTGCCGTCGTCGTGGGCCGCCACCTCGTGCAGCCCGCCCCACCTGCCCAGGGCGTCGAGGACGTCGTCGGCCGCGGCCGCTCCGTGCAGCCACCCGGACGTCCAGACCACCAGCGTCGCACTCGCACAGGACACGACCGCCAAAGATACGCGGGTGCCCGCCCGGTTTCAGGCAGCCGGGCCGACGTGTTCGGCCAGCAGTGCCCGGAACTTCCCCACCCCGTCACCGGGGCCGAACGCCCGGTGCGGCACCGCGTACATCCCGGAGTCCGGCGTGCGCAGCACGAACGTGCGCCCGGTCTCCGCCCAGCCGGGGAGCTGCGACCAGGCCACCTCGCTGCGCGCCGCCCCGCTCACGGCCATCCGCAGCGAGTGGTCGTCCGCGCTGCCGGTGACCGCCTTGGCCGCGATGGGGTGGTTGTGGAAGCTCACCCACGTGGTCACCGGCACCATCGCGGCCATCAGCGCCGCCAGCACGAGCGCCGCGCCACCGGGCACGGTCAGGCCGATCACCAGCACCACGACCCCGAACACCGCGAACGCGGCGGCGAACCACGGCACCCACCGGTACAGGGGCACGGCGGTGCGCAGCGCGGCCCGCCAGTCCGACGGGTGCGGGGTCCAGGCGAAGTCGACGCCGCCCGTCGCGCCGGCGACGGGGGCGCTCCCCGCTCCTGCCGCACCCGGCCCCTCGGGTGAACCACCGGGTTCTTTCCCCGGCGTCCTGGCGCCGGGCTCATGGGCCCCGGAACCCACGTCCGCGGTTCCGGCCCCGGTCGGCTCGGCAGCCGCTCGGCCCGCCTCGGGCCCGCCCTCGGGGGCCTCCCCCGTCACGACGAGGTCTGGGGCCGCTGCGGGCGTCGCGCGGGCTCGCAGCACATCGGCGCGCACAGCTCGCCGTTCACCGTGCACCCGGCGGACGTGAAGTCCGACAGCTTGCGCGGCTGCACCCCCGAGGTGTGCTCGGCCACCAGCTCGGCCACGAGCTGCGCGAAGCGCGGGTCGCCGTTGGGCGTGGCGGCGCGGGCGAAGCCCACGCCCAGCTCCTCGGCCTTCTCGCGGGCCTCGGTGTCCAGGTCCCAGACCACCTCCAGGTGGTCGCTGACGAACCCGATCGGGCACACCACGACGGCGGGGACGCCCTTGCCCGCGAGCTCCTCGACGTGGTCCACGATGTCGGGCTCCAGCCACGGGATCTGCGGCGGCCCGGAGCGGGACTGCCACACCACGTCGTAGTCGGCCACGCCGAGCTTGCCCGCGACCAGGCGGGCGGCCTCGGCGACCTGCCGCGAGTACCGGCCGCCGCCCTCCTCGGGCGGACCGGCGGCCTTGTCGGCGGAGAGCGGGATCGAGTGGGCGGTGAACACCAGCCGGTACTCGGTCAGGCCCTCGGCAGCCGCGCGGACCGCGTCGGCGAAGGAGTCGACGAACAGCGGGTGGTCGAAGAACTGGCGCAGCTTCACCAGCTCGGGGGCGCCCTCGCCCACGGCGGTGCGGGCCCGCAGGATGTCCTCGTCGTACTGGCGGCACGCGGAGTAGCCGCCGTACGCGCTGGTGGGGAAGACCAGGGCGCGCTTGACGCCCGCGGCCTTCATCTCCGCGAGGGTGTCCTCGACCATGGGGTGCCAGTTGCGGTTGCCGAAGTAGATCGGCATCTCCAGCAGCGGCTCGACGGCCGCGATCGCGGACCGGTTCAGCTCGTTGATCGGGGACACGCCGCCGAAGTGCAGGTAGTGCTTCTCGACCTCGTCCAGCCGCTCGGGCGGCACGCCCCGGCCTCGGGTCACGTTCTCCAGGAACGGGCGGACGTCGGCCGGTCCCTCCGGGCCGCCGAAGGACAGCCACAGCAGCGCGTCATAGCTCACCGGCCCATCCTCGCGCCACCCCTGACCGCCCGCACAACCGGGTCGGGGTGTCCGACCCGGTTGTGAGGAGCGCTACAGGGCGTCGGCGCGCGGGGTCACAGGCCGAGGAAGTGCACGCCGCCGTCGACGAACACCATCGAGCCGGTGGTGGCGGGGAACCAGTCGGACAGCAGGCCGCACACCGACTTGGCGACCGGCGTCGGGTCGTCCACGTCCCAGCCCAGCGGCGCGCGGTCGGCCCACATGCTCTCCAGCTCGCCGAAGCCGGGGATGGACTTGGCGGCCATCGTGCGGACCGGACCGGCGGAGACCAGGTTGACCCGGATGCCCTTCGGGCCGAGGTCGCGCGCCATGTAGCGGTTGATCGACTCGAAGGCGGCCTTCGCCGCGCCCATCCAGTTGTAGGCGGGCCACGCCTGGCGGGCGTCGAAGTCCAGGCCGACGATCGACGAGCCCGGCCCGAGCAGCGGCAGCGTCGCGGCGGCCAGCGCCTTGTACGAGTACGCCGACACGTGCATGGCGGTCGACACGTCCTCCCACGGGGCGTCCATGAAGGGCGCGCCGAGGCAGGACTGGGGGGCGAAGCCGATGGCGTGGACGACGCCGTCGAGGCCGTCGACGTGCTCGCGGACCCGGTCGGCCAGCGTGTCCAGGTGCTCCTGGTCCTGCACGTCGAGCTCGACCACGGGGGCGGGGGCGGGCAGGCGCTTCGCGATGCGCTCGACCAGGCTCATCCGGCCGAAGCCGGTGAGCACGACCTGGGCGCCCTGCTCCTGGGCGACCCTCGCCACGTGGAAGGCGATCGAGGCGTCGGTGATCACGCCGGTGATCAGCAGGCGCTTGCCCTCAAGCAGTCCGGACACGAGATGTTCCTCCGTCGTTCGGGGTTGTTCTGGTCGTTCGGTGGGGTCGGGCGGCCGGGACGGGTCAGTGACCCATGCCGAGGCCGCCGTCGACGGGGATCACCGCGCCGTTGATGTAGGCCGCGCTGTCCGAGGCCAGGAACGTGACGGCGGCGGCGACCTCGTCGGTGCTGCCGTACCGGCCCGAGGGCACCTGGGACAGGATCTGCTTGCGCCGCTCCTCGGACAGCACCTCGGTCATCTCGGTGCTGATGAAGCCGGGAGCCACCACGTTCGCGGTGATGTTGCGGCTGCCCAGCTCGCGGGCGATCGAGCGGGCCACGCCCACCAGACCGGCCTTGCTGGCCGCGTAGTTGACCTGGCCGGGGCTGCCCATCAGGCCCACGACCGAGGAGATGAACACGATCCGACCGTAGCGCCCCCGCAGCATCCCCCTGGACGCGCGCTGGGCCACCCGGAACGACCCGGTCAGGTTGGCCTCGACCACCCGGCTGAACTGCTCGTCGCCCATCCGCAGCAGCAGGGTGTCGTCGGTGATGCCCGCGTTCGCGATGAGCACCTCCACCGGCCCGTGCGCCGCCTCGACCTCGGTGAACGCCGCGTCGACCTCCTCGGCGGAGGTCACGTCGCACTTGACGCCCAGCAGTCCCTCGGGCGCGCCCGAGCCCCGGTGGGTCACCGCGACCTTGTCGCCCTGCTCGGCGAACGCCCGAGCGATCGCCAGACCGATCCCGCGGTTGCCGCCGGTCACCAGTACGGACCTCGCCACGCCCTCAGCTCCCATCTGCGCCGATTGCTCCGCGCCGGTTCATCTGCGCTGGTTGATGCGCGCCGAAGGCTATCGGCTCACCCCCGAAGGTCCCGCATCGGCGAGGCGCGGACCACAATCGGCGGGGTGGATCTCCTGAACCGACTCCGCGCCGAGGTGGACGGCGACGTGCTCGCCGACGCCGCCAGCCGCGCCCTGTACTCCACCGACGCGTCCAACTACCGGCACGTGCCGACAGCGGTGGTCAGGCCCAGGTCGCTGGACGCGGTGGCAGCCGCCGTCGGGGTCGCGGCGGAGTTGGGCGTGCCGGTGACCTCGCGCGGCGCGGGCACCAGCATCGCGGGCAACTCGGCAGGCGACGGGCTGGTCCTGGACTTCTCCCGGCACCTGGACCGGGTGCTGGACGTCGACCCGGCGCGCGGGCTGGCGGTGGTGCAGCCGGGGGTGGTGCTGGACCGGCTCAACGACGCGGCGCGCCCGCACGGGCTGCTGTTCGGGCCGGACCCGTCCACGCACTCGCGGTGCACGCTCGGCGGGATGATCGGCAACGACGCGTGCGGGTCGCGGTCGGTGGCGTGGGGCAAGACCAGCGACAACGTGGCCGCGCTGGACGTGCTGCTGCCGGACGGGCGGCGGTTCGACACCACGGCTCCCCCGCCGCTGGACCTGCCGCGCGCGGACCCGGCGTGGTACCCGGCGCTGGAGCGGCGGGTGTCCGGGTACCGGCTGGACGCGCTGCCGGACCTGACGCGGGCCCTGGTGGGCACCGAGGGCACCTGCGCGGTGCTGCTGGGCGCGACCGTGCGGCTGGTCCCGGCCCCGCCGAGGCGGGTGCTGGCGGTGCTGGGGTTCGACGGCCGGTACGACGCGGCCGACACCGCGCCGCACGTGGCCGCGCTCGGGGACGTGCTGGCCGTGGAAGGGCTGGAGGAGTCGCTGGTCGCGGCGGCCGGGCGGGACGTGCGCAGGCTGCTGCCGCGCGGGTCGAGCTGGCTGTTCGTGGAGACCACCGAGGAGGCCGTGGCGCACGAGGCGGCGTCGCTGGCCCCGCACTCGGCGGTGGTGCTGGACCCGGCGCGGCAGCGGGCGCTGTGGCGGGTGCGGGAGGACGGGGCGGGGCTGGCGACCAGGACGGCCGACGGCGGCGAGGCGTGGTCGGGCTGGGAGGACGCGGCGGTGCCGCCGGAGCGGCTGGGCGCGTACCTGCGCGAGTTCGACGACCTGCTCGCCGGGCACGGACGGCGCGGGGTGACGTACGGGCACTTCGGCGAGGGCTGCGTGCACGTGCGCGTCGACTTCGACCTCGCGGGCGGGGAGCGCGGGGCGCGCGGGTACCGGGCGTTCCTGGAGGCGGCGGCGGACCTGGTCGTGGCGCACGGCGGGTCGGTGTCCGGGGAGCACGGCGACGGGCAGGCCCGCTCCGAGCTGCTGACCAGGATGTACCCGCCGGAGGCGATCGCGGCGTTCCGGGCGTTCAAGTCGGCGTTCGACCCGCGCGGGCTGCTCAACCCCGGCCGGGTCGTCGACCCGCTGCCGCTGGACGCGGACCTGCGGGTGGTGGTGGCGCCCGCCGTGATCCCGACCAGGGCGGCGCTGGGGCTGCGCGCGGACGGCGGGGACCTGGCGGCGGCGACGCGGCGGTGCGTGGGCGTCGGGAAGTGCCTGAACACCTCCGGCGGGGTGATGTGCCCGAGCTACCGGGCCACCCGCGAGGAGAAGCACTCCACGCGCGGGCGGGCGCGGCTGCTGTTCGAGATGCTCGCCGGGGACGTGGTGCGCGGCGGGTGGCGCTCCACCGAGGTGCGCGAGGCGCTGGACCTGTGCCTGGGGTGCAAGGGGTGCAAGCGGGACTGCCCGGTGGACGTGGACATGGCGGCGTACAAGGCCGAGTTCCTGCACCGGCACTACCGGGGGCGGCTGCGGCCGTTGGCGCACTACTCGATGGGGTGGTTGCCGCTGTGGTTGCGGGCCCGGCTGGTGAACCGGGTGACGGGGCGGCTGGCGCGGTTCGCCGGGGTCGATCCGGGGCGTGCGCTGCCGATCCCGGCACGGCGGTCGCTGCAGGAGCGGTTCGAGCCGGTGGGGTCCGGCGACCCGGTGCTGCTGTTCCCGGACACGTTCACCAACCGGTTCGAGCCCGAGGTGGGGCTGGACGCGGCGGCGGTGCTGGCGGAGACCGGGCACTCGGTGGAGGTGCCGCGGGCGGCGGTGTGCTGCGGGCTGACCTGGTACTCGACCGGGCAGCTCGGGGTGGCGCGGCGGGTGCTGCGGCGGACGGCGCGGGCGCTGCGGCCGTGGACGCGGGAGGGGGTGCCGGTGGTGGGGGTGGAGCCGAGCTGCGCGGCGTTCCTGCGGTCGGAGGCGGTGGAGCTGGCCGGGGACGACGCGGACGTGGTGGCGCTGGCCGGGGCGGTGCGCACGTTCGCCGAGCAGGTCGGGCCGGTGCTGGACGCGCCGGGCGGGGCGCCGGGGTCGGCGGTGGTGCAGCCGCACTGCCACCTGTACGCGGAGAGCGGGACGGGCGCGGACGAGCAGCTGCTGGCGCGGGCCGGGGTGGCGGCGGAGCTGGTGCCGGGGTGCTGCGGGCTGGCCGGGAACTTCGGGTTCGAGAAGGGGCACCACGGGGTGTCGGTGGCGGTGGCGGAGCAGAACCTCGGGCCCGCGGTGCGGGCGGCGGGCGCGGGGACGGCGGTGGTGGCGGACGGGTTCAGCTGCCGCACGCAGGTCAGGCAGGTCACCGGCGCGGAACCGGTGCACGCGGCGACGCTGCTGGCCAGGCGGCTGGGGTTGCGCGGGGCTGGGCGCGACTAGCCCGAACGGCCCCTTACAGTACTCCGAGTGACGCACTGAACACGGAGGGGTACGACGATGGCTGACACTTCGCCAGGGGCCGCGCGGCGCAGGACGCTGCTCGCGGCGCTGCTGGGCGTCCCGGTGCTGGGGGTCCCGCTGCTGGGCTCCTGCTCGACGGCCGGTCCCGCCGCGCCACCCCCGTCGACGGGAGCCGCGCCGTCCGGGACCACGCCGTCCGGGCCGGGCGGCGCGGGCGAGGCGGTGAGCGCCGAGCTGCCGGAGCTGGCCGAGCTGGAGGAGCGGCACGGGGCGCGGCTGGGCGTGCGGGTGGTCGACACCGGGTCGGGGGCGGCCGTGGGGCACCGGGCGGACGAGCGGTTCCCGGTGTGCTCGCTGATCAGCGCGTACGCGGCGGGGGCGCTGCTGGTGGCCAACGACTGGGCGGACGGGTTCTTCCAGCAGGTGATCACCTACGAGCGGGCGGAGCTGATCGGGAACTCGCCGGTGACCGGGTCGCGGGTGGACGGCGGCATGACCGTGGCCGAGCTGTGCGACGCGGCGATCGCGCACGACGACAGCACGGCGCTCAACGAGCTGCTGTCGCTGGTCGGCGGGCCGGAGGCGATCACCGCGTTCGCGTTCGCGCTGGGCGACGAGCAGACCAGGTTGGACCGCTGGGAGCCGGACCTGAACGCGGCCGAGCCGGGCGACGAGCGGGACACGTCGACGCCGGGCGCGCTGGCCGCCGGGTACCGGAACCTGGTGCTGGGGACGGCGCTGGAGGGCGCGCGGGAGCGGGCGGAGCTGCGCGGGTGGCTGGAGGGCGGCGGGACGGTGCTGCGCTCGGTCGTGCCGCGCGGGTGGGTGGTCGGCGGGAAGCCGGGCGCGGCGGAGTACGGGACGCGGTGCGACGCGGCGATCGCCTGGCCCCCGGACCGCGACCCGCTGGTGGTGGTGCTGATGTCGACCAGGCCGGAGCGGGACGCGCGCGCCGACGGGACGCTGCTGGGCGACGCGGCGCGCGTGGCGCTGGGGGCCATGGGGGTGGGGTGAGCTCCGGGCCGCGGGCGGATCGCCCGGTTGGGCCGAACGGGCTGGGCCGGACGGCCGCGCGCCGAACAGCCCTCGACGGCGGTGCATCGGTGGCCGCTGGAGGTGTTAACACCGGTTGGCGCGGCAGCGATCCGGGTCGGTGAGAGCACCGGGCCGCGTGGTCCGGGCACGACGACGGGACGACCCGATGGCCTGCGCGACAGCGACCCTGCGAACCGACGGCGCGACCGAGGACGTGCGCGCGCTGGCCCGCTGGTTGCGCGACGGGGACGGCTTGCGCGGCCGGGTGAGCCTGGCGGACGGGCAGGCGGCGCCGGGCGGGGCGGGTCAGGACGGGGCGGCGCAGGACGCGGCGCTGGTGGTGCTGACCAGCGCGACGGCCCCCGCGCTGGTGCGCTGGCTGTTCGACTGGCTCAAGCACTGCCGGACCGCGCGGCAGGTGTCGCTGACCGTGCGCGGCGCGGACGGGCGAGAGGTGGAGCTGACGTGCGGGTCGACCACGGACGCGGCGCGCGTGCTGGCGTCGACGCGCGCGGTGCTGGC
Organism: Actinosynnema mirum DSM 43827; assembly: GCF_000023245.1. GTDB lineage: Bacteria > Actinomycetota > Actinomycetes > Mycobacteriales > Pseudonocardiaceae > Actinosynnema > Actinosynnema mirum. Next base: position 2,408,019 of record NC_013093.1, on the reverse strand, counting down.
CGGGCGGTGACCCGTCGCGGCGGCCGGTCGCGGTGCCCCGTCGGGGTCACCGCGCGCCACCGGTCCCCCACCGCCCCCGGCTACCCCGCCGTCCGGCTCACCGGGCGCTCGCACCTCTTCGCGCCCTTCGTGTAGTCGATCATCGAGTCCAGCCGGTCCCGCGTCTGCACCAGCGAGTCGATCTGGCCCGTGATCCGGTCCCGCTCCGTCGCCAGGAACGTCATCAGCTGCGGCGTGATGTGCCCGGTCAGGATGCACGGCAGCAGCTTCTGGATCGCCTTGCTCGACAGCCCCGCCGCGTAGAACTGCTGGATCAGCAGCACCCGCTCCACGGCCTGCTCCTGGTAGTGCCGCTGCCCGCTGGCGCTGCGCACCGACGCGAGCAGCCCCTGCTCCTCGTAGTAGCGGAGCGCGCGGACGCTCACGCCTGCCTTGTCCGCAAGCTCTCCGATGCGCACCTGAACCTCCACTGGAGTGTTCCCACCAGGTTAACCCGGTCGTGGGCACTCCCCGAGCGGTGAACTCCGCCACGCGCTCACCGGGACCTCACCTCGCGGTCTGCTCGCTCACCCAGTCCAGGTACGCCTCGCTGCCCGCGAGGACCGGCAGCGCCAGCACCTCCGGCACCTCGTACGGGTGCTCCCGCTCGATGTGCCGGTTCACCTCGGGCAGCCGCTCGTACGTGGTCTTGATCCAGAGCTGCCACTCCCGCTCGTCCTTGACCTCGCCCTCCCACCGGTACAGGCTCCGCACCGGCCCGCCGATCTGCACGCACGCCGCCAACCCGGCCGCGACCAGCCCGGAGGCGAGCTCGGCCGCCACGTCCTCGCTGTCGGTGGTGGTCAGCACGACCACGTGTTCCTCGCTCACCCGACCGAGCGTAGCCACGGCACGACGACCCTGCCGCCCGCCGCGACCCGCTGCGCCAGCCGCCGCGACCCGCTCACCAGCTCGACCTCGCAGGCCCGGTCGGCGGTCAGCGCCACCGACCGCAGCTCGCCGTCCCGCCACTCCAGGTCGATCGCGATCCCGCCGCGCGCCCGCAGCCCGGTCACCCGCCCGGTCGGCCACGACGGCGGCAGCGCGGGCAGCAGCTCCAGCACGCCCCGGTGGCTCTGCAGCAGCAGCTCCGCGACCGCCGCCGGGTAGCCGAGGCTGCCGTCGACCTGGAACGGGTTGGCGCAGGTGAGGTTCGGGTAGAGCGGCATCCCGGCGAGCGAGTCCGCCGCCCGCTCCCCCTCGCCCAGCCTGGCCCACAGCGCGGCCTTCCACGCGTGCGACCACCCCGGCCCACCGGGACCGCGCGCCTCCAGCGACCGCCGCGCCGCCTCCGCGAGAGCGCTCCCGCGCTCGATCCGCACACCGGGGTACAGCCCGACCAGGTGCGAGAGGTGCCGGTGCTCCGGCTCGGGCTCGGCCCACTCGTCCCGCCACTCCAGCACCCGCCCGTCCGACCCGACCGGCGGCTCGGGGATGCGGGCCAACGCCTCGGCGAAGCGCCCGACGTCCTCCCCGAGCACCGCACCGGCCCGCACCACCCGGTCGAGCAGCTCCCAGGTCAGCGCCAGGTCCATGGTCGCCCCGACCCCGACGGCGACCTCGCGCCCGTCCGCCGTCAGGTAGTGGTTCTCCGGCGAGGTGGACGGCGCGGTGGTCAGCTCGCCCCGGTCCTCCACCAGCCACGCCAGGCAGAACTCGGCCGCCCCCAGCAGCAGCGGCCAGGCGCGCCCGCGCAGCCACACCGCGTCGCCGCCGAACTCGTAGCGCTCCCACAGGTGCAGGCTCAGCCACGCGCCCGCCATCGGCCAGTTCGCCCACGCCGGGTCGCCCTGCACGGGCGTGGCCAGGAACCAGCGGTCGGTGTTGTGGTGCGCGCACCAGCCGGGCAGCCCGTACAGCTCCCGCGCCACCCGCGTGCCGGACTCGGCGAGCCCGTGGAGGAACTCCAGCAGCGGCTCGTGGCACTCGGCCAGCGCGGTCGGCTCGGCGGGCCAGTAGTTCATCTCGGTGTTGATGTTGAGCGTGTAGTTGGAGCGCCACGGCGGCTCGGCGTGCGGGTTCCACACGCCCTGCAGGTTCGCGGGCAGCGTCCCCGGCCGGGAGCTGGCGACCAGCAGGTGCCTGCCGTGCTGGAACAGCAGGGCCGCCAGCGCCGGGTGCTCGCGCGGCCACGTGGACGGCGGGCCGTCCGGCGCGGGGCCGAGGTCCAGCTCGACCCGGCCGACCAGCTCGGCGTGCGCGCTGGTGGCGCGGTGCCGGAACAGGTGCCACGGCGGGACCCCGTCGACGCCGACGTACACCACGACCGCGTCGTCCTCGTCGAGCCGGGTGAAGTCCACGTCGGACTCGACGGCGACCTCGTCGGCCCCGGTGACGCGGACCCCGAACCCGCCGCCGCACACCGCTTCCACGGTCACCGGACCGTGCAGCGTGGTGGAGATCCCCTTGAGCAGGTCCAGCTCCCGCCGGTAGCCGCCTTCCGCGCGGTAGCCGAGCACGAGCGTGCCGAGGGGCTGGTAGCTGGCGGTGTCGGGGCCCTGGACCGAGCGCAGCAGCTCGTCCGCGCGCTCCGGGTCGCCCGCGAGCGCGGCGGCCCTGGCGGCCCGGACGACCTCCGGGGCGCCCGCGGCGGGCTGGGACGGGTCGGGCGGGGACGGGTCGGTCCACAGCCGGTCGTCGTTGAGGTCGAACCTGCCGTCGCCCCAGCACATCGCGCCGAACCGGCCGTCGCCGATCGGGTGCGCCTCCTCCCAGCGCGCGGCGGGTTCGGCGGCCCACAGGCTAGGGCTGTCGGAGAACGGCGACACCGAACCTCCCGAGTTCGACCTCGTCGGCGGGCGCGGCCTCGGCGCCCTGCCCGCCCCCGGCGCCCGTGCCCGCCCCGGCGAGCAGGTCGACCCCGCCGCCGGGCACGGTCACGGTCACCGGGTCGTCGTTGTGGTTGACCAGGAACAGGAACCCGCCCCGCCGCACCGCCTCCACGCCCGAGGGCAGCTCGGGCAGCGCGCGCGGCACCCCGGCGCTCTCGACCAGGTGGGCGAGCAGCCGCGCGGTGGCGGCGGGTTCGGGCCGGGTGGCGGTGTACCAGGCGCGGCCGTGCCGCAGCACCACCGGCGCGTCCCCGGCGCGCGCGATCACCTCGGCCCCGTGCGGGGCGACGTCGTCGAGCCAGAAGTCGGCGGTGAACTCCCCCAGCAGCTCGGACTCGCAGCGCAGCTCGCGCTCGACCGGCGCCATCTCGTGCACGGTCAACCCGAGCAGCTCCCGCAGCGGACCGGGCGCGCCACCGGGGTGGATCCGGTCGTTCCCGTCCACCACGCCGGAGAAGAACCCGACCAGCAGCGTGCCGCCACCGTCCACGAAGGACTCGAAGCGGCTCGCGTCCCGCAGCAGGTACAGGTTCGGCACGACCACCAGCGCGTACCCCGACAGGTCCGCGTCCGGCCGGACGAAGTCCACCGCCACGCCGAGGTCGAACAGCGGCTCGTAGAAGTCCCTGACCCGCGCCAGCAGGTCGAAGTCACCGGCGGGGTGCGCGTCGAGCCGGCACGCCCACCAGCTCTCCCAGTCCAGCGCGAACGCCACCGACGCGCGCACGTCCGCGCCGACGACCTCCTCCAGCCTCGCCAGGTCCGCGCCCAGCTCGCACACCTCGCGGAACACCCGCGTGTCCGGCCCGGCGTGCGGCAGCATCCCGGAGTGGAACTTCTCCGCGCCGCCTGCCGAGGCCCGCCACTGGAAGAAGCACACCGCGTCCGCGCCGCGCGCCACGGCCTGCGCGGACTGCGCCCGCAGCTGACCGGCGGGCTTGGCCGGGTTGCGGTGCCGCCAGTTCACCGCGCTCGCCGCCTGCTCCATCAGCGCCCACGGCCCGCCCGCGAGCGAGCGCACCAGGTCGTAGGCGATGGCCGTGCCCACGTGCGACTTCGGGTCCGAGGGGTCCGGGTACCAGTCGTGCGAGACGACGTCCTCGTGCGCGGCCAGCGACCAGTAGTCCATCGGCTGGTCGAGGCCCATGAAGTTCGTCGTGATCGGCACGTCCGGGTTCGCCGCCCGCAGCACCGCCTTCTCCGCCAGGAAGCACTCCAGCAGCGCGTCCGAGGAGAACCGCGCGAAGTCCAGCCGCTGCGCCGGGTTGATCAGGTACGGGGCGCGGCGCGGCGGCACGACCTCGTCCCAGTCGCCGTAGCGCTGGCTCCAGAACGCGGTGCTCCACGCGGCGTTGAGCGCGTCGAGCGTGCCGTGCCTGGCGCGCAGCCAGCGCCGGAAGTGCTCGGCGCTGACGTCGCAGTGGCAGACCTCGCAGTACTCGTTGTTCACGTGCCACATCACCACCGCCGGGTGGTGCGCGTACCGCGCCGCCAGGTCCGTCACCAGCTCCAGCGACCGCTTGCGGTAGACCGGGGACGAGGGGCAGAACTGGTTGCGCGAGCCGTAGGACAGCCTGCGCCCGTCGAAGTCCACCGGCAGCGTCTCCGGGTGGCGGTGGCCCAGCCACGGCGGCGGCGACGCCGTCGGGGTGGCCAGGCACACCGCGATCCCGTTGGCGTGCAGCAGGGACAGCACCCGGTCGAGCCAGCCGAACTCGCGCGCGCCCGGCTCCGGCTCGATGGTCGCCCAGGAGAACACGCCGACCGTGGCGACGTTCACCCCGGCCCGCTTCATCAGCTCGACGTCCTCGGCCCACACCTCCTCGGGCCACTGCTCGGGGTTGTAGTCCCCGCCGTAGAGCAGCCTGCCGCGCGCCGCAGCGCCCAGCCCCACAGGCCCCGGTCCCGTCACACCGTCCCCGCTTCCACCGTCACCCCTTGACCGCCCCCACGATCACGCCCTTCGTGAAGTGCTTCTGCACGAACGGGTAGACCACCGCGACCGGGACGAGCGCCAGCACGACGACGGCCATCTTGATGGCCAGGGTGGCCACCAGTCCACCCCCGGCGCCGACCGTCTCCGCGCCCTGGGTCACGCCGGGGATCGGCTGCCCCTGGAGCACGAAGGTGCGCAGCACCAGCTGCAGCGGCCACTTCTCGGTGCTGTTCAGGTACAGGAACGCGTTGAAGAACGCGTTCCAGTAGCCGACCGCGTAGAACAGCGAGACCACCGCGGTGACGCCCTTCGACAGCGGCAGCACGATCCTGGTGAGCACGCCGAACTCGCTGGCCCCGTCGATGCGGGCGCTGTCGATCAGCTCGCCGGGCAGGTTCATGAAGAACGAGCGCAGCACCACCAGGTTGAACGCCGACACCGCGCCGGGCAGGATCAGCGCCGAGTAGCTGTCCAGCATCCCCAGCGACTGCACCAGCAGGTAGGTGGGGATCAGGCCGGGCCCGAACAGGAACGTCAGCAGCACCAGGAACAGCAGCGGCCGGTGCGCGAACGTGCCGGGCCGGGACAGGCCGTAGGCGGCGAGCAGCGAGATGCCGGTGCTGAACGCCGTGCCCACCACGGTGATGCCCACGCTGACCAGCACGGCGCGGGTGACCACGCCGCCGGTGAGCAACTCCTGGTAGGCGGCGAACGTGATGCCGTCGGGCACCACGACGAGCCCTCCCGCGGCGGTGATGGCCTGCTGCGTCGACAGGCTCGTCAGCACCACCACCCACAGCGGGAACAGCACCACCAGCAGGATCACCGCGACCAGCACGGCCTTGGCGGCGCTGCCGAGCGCGGAGGGCGGCTCCTCCCACACCGGCCTGGTCGGCTTCGCCGAGGCGCGGGCCGAGCGGACGGTCGGGCGCGGGGTCGTGCCGGGGGTCGTGGTCGTCATCGGGAGTACACCCCCTGCTCGCCCGCCAGGTGCGCGACCTTGTTGGCCGCCAGCACGAGCGCCAGCCCCACCACGCCCTTGACCAGCCCGGCCGCCGCCGCGTAGGAGAAGTCGGAGTTGACCACGCCGGTGAAGTAGACGTACGTGTCGAGCACTTCGGCGGCCTCCCGCCCGACCGCTTCGCGTTGCAGCAGGAACTGCTCGAAGCCCACGGTCAGCGCCTCGCCGAGGCGCAGGATCAGCAGCAGCACCACGACCGGCACGAGCGCGGGCAGCGTGACGTGCCAGAGCCTGCGCCACCGCCCGGCCCCGTCGACGGCGGCGGCCTCGTACAGCGAGGCGTCCACGGTCGCCAGCGCGGCCAGGAACACGATCGCGCCCCACCCGGCGTCCTTCCACACCGCCTGCGCGGTGACCAGCCCCAGGAACAGGTCCGGGTCGGTCATCACGTCGAACGTGCTGGCCCCGGTGGAGCGCAGGAAGGAGTTGAGCAGACCGGCGCCGCCCAGCATCTGCTGGAACAGGGTGATCACGAGCACCCAGGAGAAGAAGTGCGGCAGGTACACCACGCTCTGCACGAGCAGGCGCAGCCGGGGCGAGAGCAGGCTGTGCACCAGCAGCGCCAGCCCGATCGGGATCGGGAAGTAGAACACCAGCTGGAACGCGGTGATCATCAGCGTGTTGCCGGCGGCGGCCCAGAAGTTCGGGTCGGTCGCGATCCGCTCGAAGTTCACCAGGCCGGTCCACGTGCTGGCCATGACGCCGGTGTACGGCGAGTAGTCCTGGAACGCCACGACGTTGCCGAGCAGCGGCACGTAGTGGAACACCACGAGCACCAGCGCGGCGGGCATGACCATGAGCAGCATCGGCCAGTCGCGGCGCAGCTTGCGCGACCACGCGGGGGCGCGGCGGGCGGCGGTGTGCTCGCCGCGCCGCGCCTCCGGTGGGGTCGTCAGGTCAGCGCCCGGCATCGGTGAGGACCTTGTCGTAGAACTCGCGCAGCTTGTCGCCGCCCGCCTTGCGCCACTCCTCGGCCAGGCCGTCCGCGTCCTTGGCGCTGGCGCGCCCGCGCAGGATGTCGTTGGTGCGGTCCTCGAACTGCTTGCCCAGCTTGGTCAGCTCGGCCGGCTCCTCGATGCGCAGGCCGAACGTGATCGGCTTGACCTGCTTGGAGTAGGCGTCCGCGTGCCAGGCGTGGGCCTCGCGCACGAAGTCCGGGAACTGGGTGTGCGCGTACGCCTCGGCGGGGCCGGAGATGAACCCGTAGGTCAGGGTGATCTCCTTGGCTCCCAGGGCGTTCAGCTGCGGCGAGCCGTCGGCGTTGCGGGTGCTGTGCTTGCCGTCGATGCCGTAGCGCAGCAGGAAGTGCTCGCTGGTGCCGAACGGCGCGGCGGCGAAGTTGCACAGCCGCAGCAGCTCCTTGACCCGGTCGTCGGAGAGGTCCTTGCGGAACAGGGTGAGCATGGAGACCGGGTTGCTGATCGGGTAGGTGGCCTTCCCGCCGTCCGAGGCGAACGGCAGGATGGCGGACATCCGGAAGTCCGGGTTCACCGGCCGTTGCTGCTCGAAGGTCTCGTGCCACGCGCCGACGCCGTCCTGGTGCAGCAGGACCTGCCCGGAGGCGAACAGCTCCTTGAGGCGGCTGAAGTTGCCCGCGACCACGTCGGGGTGCACGTAGCCGGCGTCGAACAGCTCGCGCATGTCGCGGATGGCCGCGGCGTACTCGGGCGTCTCGATGTGGTTGACGACCTTGCCGGAGGAGTCGCGCTGCCAGTCGCCCTTGTCGCCCCGAGCGCGCACGAGCGTGCGGAAGATGTCGCCGACCGCCCAGCGGTTGCCCGCCGGGTCGTTCACCTTGGCGCACAGGTCCTTCAGCTCCGCGAAGGACTTGACCCGCGGGTCGACGCCGAGGCTCTCGAACAGCTCGGGCCGGTAGAAGGTGGCCTCGGCGAACAGGTCGCCGGGGAACGGCACCGCGAACAGCTTGCCGTTGTAGACGCAGTTCTCCCACACGGCGGTGGGGATGCCCGCGAGCATCGGGTAGTCCTTGGCCTTGTCGCCCGCGATGAGGCCGCCGATGTCGCGGAACACCTCGCCGACGCCCGCGCTGAACCGGGGCGGCACGGTGAAGGTGGGCATGACGGTCAGCTCGGGCACCTGCTTGCCCGCCATCATGGCCGCGAGCTTCTGCGCGTAGTCCGCGCCCGCCACCAGCTCGAACTTGACCGTGCCGCCGAGCCGCTCGTTCACGGCGTCGTAGTAGGAGTTCTGCCCGAGGCCCGGCGGCACCGGCCAGAACGTCGGGGTCATGACGGTGACCTCGCCGCCGGAGAGCGGCTTCTCCTTGACCGCGTCCACGAGCGTGGAGGGGAACTTCAGGTAGCCTGCCTTGGACCCGTTGACGCCGGGCAGGTCGGGCTTGGCGTACTCGACGGGCGAGTAGGCCGGGAGCAGCTTGGCCAGCTCCTCCGAGTTGAGCGCGCCACCGCCGCCGCCCTGCTGCGGCGCGGGCCCACCGCAGCCGACGAGCAGCGCACCACCGGCAGCCGCACTCATGCCGAAGAAACTCCTGCGGGACACATTCATCGGACAACGCCCCTTCGCGTCGGTGATAGGGGTGCCGTCGGGGTGTGGTGCGCGGGCTCGACGGCGCGGACGGCGGCGCGCGTGTCGCGGAGTGGTGCTGGTCCGGTCACCCCGTGGGGAGGAAGCGCTTCCCGGCGTGGCTCGTGCCGGTGCGGCGCTCCCCGGTGCGGCGCTCCCCGGTGCGACGCGGCCGGGGCCGGCGCGGCCGGGGCCGGCGCTCTGCGGTGAAGCGCTTCGACGTGGGGCGCGCGGCCGGGTGCGGGCATGGGGTGGTCCTCACCGGCGCCCGGCGCGGGCGGCGGTGCTGGCGCGTTCGACCAGGCGGGGCCGCAGCAGGGTCAGCGGGGCGACCCTGCCGCGGTTCAGCTTCGCCATCAGCAGCTCCACGGCCCGGTGGCCGAGCTGCTCGGCGGGCAGCTGCACGGAGGTCAGCTCCGGGGACAGGCGGTCGGCCAGGTCGTCCGGGCAGATCGCGACCACCGCGATGTCGTCCGGCACGTCGCGGCCCAGCGCGCGCAACGCCTCCAGGACCGACGGCAGCGCGGCCTCGTTGTGCACGACCAGCCCGGTGACCGTGGGGTGCCGGTCCAGCAGGCCCGTCACCGCCGCCCGCACCGAGCTGTGGTCGGTCTCGGTCGGCAGGGTCGTCGACGAGATGCCGCGCCGCATCGCCGCCGCGCTGAACCCGGCCATGCAGCGGTGCGCGAACCCGGTGTCGCGCTCGTAGACCGCCCGCGGCGCGCCCACCAGGGCGACCGACCGGTGCCCCAGGTCGGCCAGGTGGTCGACGCAGCGGGCGCCCGCCTCGGCGAAGTCCAGGTCCACGCAGGTCAGCCCGGCGGCGTCGGCGGGGAAGCCGATCAGCACCGAGGGCCGCTCCAGCTCCCGCAGCACCGGCACCCGCTCGTCGTGCATCTCCACGTCCATCACCAGCAGCCCGTCCACCTGCGCGCTGCCCGCGACCCTGCGCAGCCCGGCCGCGCCCTGGTCCGCCGTCACCAGCAGCACGTCGTGCTCGTGGCCGCGCGCGGCGTGCGCCACCGCGACGACGAACTGCATGAGCACCGGCAGGTTCATGCCCTCGCGCATCGGGAGGACCAGCGCCAGCACGTTGGCCCGGTTGCTGGCGAGCGAGCGGGCGCCCGCGTGCGGGTGGTAGCCGAGGGCGCGGACGCTGGCCTCGACCCTGGCCCTGGTCGCGGGCGAGATGGAGCGCCTGCCGGTGAGGACGTAGGAGACCGTGCTGGGCGCGACCCCGGCGTGCCGGGCCACGTCGGCGATCGTCACCATCAGAGAACCCGCTCCACGCGGACGCCCGCGCGCAGCGCGGTGACGACGACCGTGGAGCCGCCCTCCCTGGTCAGCTCGGTGCCGTCCGGGGTCTCGTAGGGCCACGGGGTGACCTCGTGGAAGGCGATCCAGTCGCCCTCGGCGGGGAAGACCACGGCGTCGTCGACCAGGCGCACTCCGCTGTGGTGGTCGAAGTCGACCGCGCGCAGCGGACCGGTGCGCGGCGCGGGCCTCTCGCCCGGCAGGTCGAGCTCCAGGCGGGCGCGGACGTCGCGGCTGGACGGGCCGACCAGCAGCACGCACGGACCGGCCTCGACCGAGCGGCGGCCCCGGACCACGTCCCAGTGCCACAGCGCGTCGGCGGGCAGCTCGACCTCGGCGGACTCGCCGGGCGCGAGGTGGACGCGGCGGAACGACTGGAGCCTGCGCAGCGGCTGGCGGATCGCCGAGTCGGGGCGGGCGGCGTACAGCTGGACCACCTCGGCGCCCGCGACGCGGCCGGTGTTGGTGACGGTGACGCTGACGCGCTCGCCGTCCCAGGCCGGTTCGCCGTAGTCGAAGGTGGTGTACGACAGGCCGTGGCCGAAGCAGAACAGCGGTTCGGCGGTGGAGTACAGGTAGGTGCCGCCGGAGCGGATGATGTCGTAGTCCAGCAGGTCGGGCAGGTCGGCGGCGCCGCGCGGCCAGGCCTGCGGGAGCCTGCCGGACGGGTTGAGCCCGCCGAACAGGGCCTCGGCGACGGCGGTGCCCTGGCGCTGGCCGCCGTGCGCGGTCCAGAGGACGGCGGGCAGGTGGTCCTCCTCGCCGTCCAGCGCGTACGGGTAGCTGCTGACCAGCACGAGGACCGTGCGCGGGTTGGCGGCGCGGACGGCCCGCACGAGCGGGAGCTGCGGCAGGTCCAGGCCGGTGCGGTCCTGGGTCTCGCGGCCGTTGACGTGCGGGTCGTTGCCGACCACGACCACGGCCACGTCGGCCTCCCGCGCGAGGGCGACGGCCCGCGCGGCGCCGTCGTGGACCACCTCGGCGGTGAACGGGCCGTAGGTCTGGTCGCTGACCACGTGCCGCAGGAGCAGCCCCTCGGCCGTGTCCTCGGGCGTGAACAGCTCGCGGACGTCCCAGCCGCCGGGGGCGAGTGCCTCGGCGACCAGGTCGCCGTCCTCGGTGACGCCGAGGAACCGGCGGTTGGCGGCGGAGCGGAGGGTCCAGGCCCCGTCGCCCCAGTCGAACCGGTCGAAGCCCTCGCCGGGTTCGGCGGTGGTCTCGACGCGGCCGTCGACGACGGCGAGGTGGCGGCCGTCGGCACCGCGCAGGGTGATCCGGTCGACGCCCTCGGCGAAGGTGGTCCGCGCGAACTCGGACAGTCCACTGAGGACGGTCACGGCGCTGCCCGGCAGGGTTCCGCTGTACCAGTCCTCGAACAGGGTGTCGGCGTGCGTGCCGAGCACCGCGAGCCGGACGCCGCGCGGCAGCGGGAGCGCCTGCTCCTCGTTGCGCAGCAGCACGATCGCGGCGCGGGCGGCGTCGAGCGCGAGGTCGTCGTGCGAGCCGATGACCTCCTGGGTGATGGCGGCGTGCGGGTTGCGCTCGGGCGGGTCGAACTCGCCGAGGCGGAACCGCAGCGCCAGCAACCGGCCCACCGCGCGCTCCACGACCTCCACGGGCAGCAGGTGCCGCTCCAGCGCCTCGGTGACGGCGGTGATGGTCAGCTCGGGGTCGGGCCCCTGGTCGGTGCAGTTGTCCACGCCCGCGATCAGCATCGCGGCGTGCCCCTCGGCCTGGGTGGCGCGGAAGCCCTGCGACCCGGCGATGTTCGACGGCGCGAACGCGTCGCTGACGACGGCGACGCCGTCCGGGTGCCAGGTGCGCAGCTCGCTCTCCAGCAGCGGGCTCAGGTGCGCGGGGCGGCCGTTGACGAGGTTGTAGGACGGCATGACGGCGACCGCGGCGCCCGCCTCGATCGGCCCCCGGAAGCAGGGCAGCTCGTACTCGTGCAGCACGCGCGGGCGCAGGTCGGACGAGGTGGTGTCGCGGTCGGTCTCGTTGTTGTAGCCCAGGAAGTGCTTCAGGGTGGGCGCGGTCTTGAGGTAGAACGGGTGGTCGCCGCGCAGGCCGGACGCGAACGCGGTGCCCATCGCGGAGGTGAGCACCGGGTCCTCGGAGTAGGCCTCCTCGTTGCGGCCCCAGCGCGGGTCGCGCAGCGGGTTCACCACCGGCGCCCACACGTTGAGCCCGTTGAGCGGGTCGCGGTCGTGGAACCCGCGCGCCTCCGTGCCCGCCGCGTCGCCGACCCGGCGCACCAGCTCGACGTCCCAGCTGGCGGCGAGCCCGACCGGCTGCGGGAAGACGGTCGCCTCGCCGAGCCAGGCGACGCCGTGCGCGACTTCCAGGCCGGTGCGGAACTCGGCGAGCCCGAGGCGCGGGACCGCGGGCTGCCGCTGGTGCAGCAGGGCGATCTTCTCCCGCTCGGTGAGCCGGGAGAGCAGGTCGGCGACCCGGTCGCGCAGCGGCAGGTCGGGGTCGCGGAACGGGAACTGGCCCACGGCACGCCTCTCGTCGAACACGTCGAACCGCCTGCGCCCGAAGTCGAATCGATTCGATTTAACGGCCAGGCATTTCCGGCAGATCATCAGCGGGTGAAGTGGTCAGAAATGTGCCACGGCCTCCACCGGTGGTCAACACCCGAATTCCCGGTCGACGCATTCGATTCGAACGCGTTCGACGAATGCCGCGGAAAGCCGGGCACCCCCCGCGCCCATGGGCGCGGGGGGTGTCCTGGACCTGCGGTTGTGCGGTTAGCCGAACAGCTCCGAGTGCAGCGAGAACGCGGTCGCGATCTCGGCCTGGGCCCAGAACCTGTGGTACTCGAAGGTCGGCGCGGAACCACCGTTCAGGTAGGCCTGCACCTTGGGCCAGTCGGGGTCGTCCCGGTACATCGAGCGGATGGACAGGAACGTGGAGCTCTGGTTGATGGTGTCGCCGTTGGGCATCTTCCCGGTCCAGCCCGGCGGCACGTAGACGCCGGACCCGGAGGCCGAGTCGTAGGTGTCGTCGAACCGGTTGTAGTCCGCGCGGGACTCGGGGGTCGCGATGCCCTTGTCGTCCTGGTGGGACAGCAGCGCGGTCAGCAGGCCCTCGCCCGTGGTGCGGGCGGCGGCGTTGCCGGACTTGGCCGCGTAGTTCAGCAGCGTCTTGGCGAGCGACGCGGCGATGCCGACGTCCTGGCTGTGGTTGAGCACGCTCACCCGCAGGCCGGGGTTCCCGCTGGGGTTGCTCGGGTTCCAGGTGTCGGGCGTGCCGGTCCAGTCCATGTCGGACGGGATCTGGAACGCGCCGTTCGCGCCGACGGTGGTGTTGGCCAGCGCCCAGGGGACCCACTTGTCGAGGATCTTCTTGGCGCGGGCGTCACCGGTCATCTGGTAGAGCGAGGCGGTGCGCTCCATCTGCCACGCCTGGAAGCCGAACCAGCGGTTCGACGGCGGGTCGCGCCACACCGGGTGGGCGTCGTAGAACATGCCGTAGAAGGTCGGGGTGCCGCTGGGCGGCGCGCCGTAGTGGCCCTCCCACGAGTTCGTGACGCCACCGGCGATGCCGCCGTCCGTCGACTGGAGCCACTGCAGCAGCTCCAGCTGGCGGTCCATCGACTTGGCCCAGTCCTGCTGGCCGGTGGCCGACTTGGGCTTGAGCGAGGCGACCTGGGACAGGGCGTAGGCCGCGAGCGGGTTCTGGTAGCCCTGGTGCGAGGCGCCGTCGCCGATCCGCCAGGCCCACCCGGCGGACGTGTCGGTCGCGCCGCCCCACGCGTAGTACCAGGACATCAAGTAGTGCGCGGAGTCCTTGCCGGAGCCTGCCGGGCAGGACGGGCTGGTGCAGCCGCCGACCTTCTTGAAGTACTTGTCGAACATGGCGTACCGCAGGTAGTCGCCCATCTTGGCGGCCTTGCCGATCTCCGAGGAGATCTCGCCCGCCTTGCCCTGCGAGGTGGCCCACTGCTGCGCCAGCAGCGCGACCTGGACCGCGCGCGCGTCGGCGTCGGGGGCGTTGGTGTACTTCCACTGCTTGGCGTAGCTGGCGTCCTTGGTGAACAGGTCGAGGAACCCGTTGGGGCCGCCGTGCTTGAACGTGTCGCACGAGGAGTGCGGGATGGTCTCCCACACAGACTCGGACGAGCCGCGCTGGTAGGTGTTGATGTACGCGGGCGCGGTGTCGGTGCCGTCGCCGCAGCGGCCGAAGCCGTAGGTGTTGTCGACGTCGAACAGCCAGTGCATCCCGTAGATGTCGTCGGTGCCGTACGCGGACTTCAGCTCGGCCGCGATCGGGTCCGTGCCGACGGGGATGTTGGCGTCGAGCTGCGCCGGGTACTGGTCCATCCTCGGGTTCTCCGGCGCGTAGGTGGCCGGCTTCGAGGGGTTGTACTTGTCGTTGGTGGGCTGGTCGGCCTTGGCCGGGATGGCGAACTTCTCCATCGACGCCCACGCGGACTTGAACGAGGTCCAGTCACCGGTGATGCGGGCGTAGCTGGCCTCCAGCCACAGGTAGTAGCTGAACGCCTCGGAGGTCGTCTGGTGGCCGTGGTCCGGGGCCTCGACGAGCAGGGTCTCCACCGAGTGGTAGGGGACCTTCAGGCCGCCGAAGTCGCGGAAGTAGCCGCTGGACGGGTCGTGGATCTTGGCGTACTGGTCGAGGAACGCCTGGTCGAAGTCCGTCGTGGACGGTGAGATCTCCTTGACCGCCACGGACGCCGGGGTGATGCCGGTGGCGGAGGCGGTGAACGTGGCCTCGGCCAGCGCGCCGCCGTTGTCCGCCGAGGTGACCGTGACGTTCTGCTTGGTCGACCAGTTGGCGGTGGTGAAGGTCAGCGTCGCCGGGCCCGCCGTGAGGTCGGTGCTGCCCGCGGAGCGGGCGACCGCGACGGTGACCGGGCCGCTGGGCGCGGTGGCCAGGGAGACGCCGAACGCGCCGGTGGCCCCCTGCTTCACGCTGAGCGTGTTGGGGCTGGCCAGGATCGCCTGCCCCGCCAGGACCTTCACGCCGACCGGCGAGGACAGGGCGGTGGCGCCCTTGTTGTCCGTGGCGCGGGCGGTGAGGGTGTGGTCGCCGGTGCTCGCGCCGGTCCAGGAGCCCTGGAACGGGGCGGAGGTGTCGGTGGCCACGACGGCGCCGTCGGCCAGGAAGTCGACCTTGGCGACCGTGCCGTCCGAGTCCGCCGCCGTGGCGGCGAGCGGGATCGCCGCGCCGGTCACGTAGGACGCGCCGGAGGAGGGCGAGGTCAGGCTCACCGTGGGGGCGGTGTTGGGGCCGGTGCACGGGGTGCCGTTGATGGCGAAGTCCGTGGGCGCGGCGTTGGCGGCGCCCTTGGTCCCGTTGAAGCCGACGCTGACCTCGCCGCCGCTGGGCAGGTTCGGCGACCAGGTCGGGGCGGCGACGGTGACCTTGCTGCCCGACTGGGTGAACGTGCCGTTCCAGCCCTGCTGCACGGTCTGGCCGCTGGGGAAGGTCCACGTGAGGCGCCAGTTGGCGACCGCGTCGCCCTGGTTGCGGACGGCGACGCTCGCGCCGAACCCGGTGCTCCACTCGTTGGTGACCTGGTAGTTGACCGTGCAGGTCACCGCGGCGCTGGCGACCGGCGCGACCACTACGGGCGCGATCCCGGCTACGACGACCGCGGCGGCGGTCAGGGCGAGCGGCCGGGACCTCCCCGCTCTGGTGCGGTACCTCATGCGTCCTCCTCCTGCGCGGATCAGCCGTTGACCCGCGGGCTTGGGGCGGTGCGTGGGCTGGCTTGGTGCGGTGGCGGTGCTGGGGTGGAGAGGTGGTACTGGGGTGGAGAGGTGGTGCTCGGAGCGGCGGTGCTCGGGGTGGGGCGGTGGTGCCGGGCTGGCGGAGCTCGGGTGGGGCGGCGGCGCCCAGGGTCGGGCAGGCGGGTGTTCGGGCGTGGCCTCGCGGCACCGGGGAGGGACTTGGCGGTGCCGGCCGGTGCGCGGTGGCGCGGGGCGGCTTCCGGCACGCCGGGACCGCGGGGCGCGAGCGGACCGGACTCCGGCGGCGCGGTCGTCCCCGGTCGGGGGCCGGGGACGACCGGGCGCCAGGTCCGGGTGACCTGACCGCTCACCGGAGGGCGGGTCGAGCGCGCGGTTCACCGCCCGAGTGGACCGCCCACTCGTTCGGGGGCGGTTCGCTCGGCGGGAGGTGGGGGTCGGCACGGGTCGCCTGGGCGCGCAGAACGGCCCGTGCCGAAGTTCATCGTCCGGAGTCCGCCGTCGGCGCGGGGTGGTTCGGCGGTCGCGTCGGTGGCTCGGCCTGGATCGGCCGGGTCCCGCGCGGGTGGCCGTTCATGCGTCGTCGCATGGCGGTTCCTCCGGGGCTGCGAGGGGCGGAACGCCTCTGGGAGCGCTCCCAGGTTCGGACTGTAACGGCATCGAAACAGCCTGAAAAGAGGGTTCGACCACAAAGCCTTGACGGACTTCGCCCGTAGTCCACCGGCCGGTGCACCGGTCGGCGTCGCGCGCTGAGCCGAACGCCGCCCGCCGGGGTCGCGCGGGTCGCCTGCCCCGACCGGTGACCAGGAACCGCGCCCACCGGCCCCCGGAACCTCGCACAAGCGGCGTTCACTCCCGTGAACCCGACCTCTGTTGGCGAACGTTCACCCGTCCGCACTAGAAAACGGTGCCGCGTTCGACGCAATTCGACGGAAAAACACCACCGATTTCACTTGCCACCCGCACGCGCGCGGGGTCCCACCCGGAACGGCCCCACCACCCCCAGGAACGCCCGCCCACCGGTCACCGCCGGTGAGCGATTCCAGCCCGACCTCCCCGTCCGCCCGTCCCAAAACCCCGCCTCCTCGACGCAGGGTGAGCGATTCCACCCCACCTCCCCCAGGCAAGACCACTCCCGCACCCTTTTCGACGCCGTTTCCCGGCGGTTACAGTCCCGGCCACCTGGGAGCGCTCCCAGCCCCAGAGTGACAACCCCGTCCCAGCAACGACGCTGCGAAGAGGAACCACACCATGCGATCAACGACCACGGCGCGCGGCAACGGCGCCACGCCGTCGAAGTCCCGTCGCGGGAAGGTGGCAGCGGGAGCGCTGTCCAGCGCGCTGGTCGCCGCGGCCACCGCCATCGCCACGGGGACGGCTTCCCCCGCGGCGGTGGCGGCGGACTCGGAGTTCTACTCCGACCCGGCGACCAGCGCGGCCAGGTGGGTGGCGGCGAACCCGAACGACAGCAGGGCCGCCGTCATCCGCGACCGCGTCGCCTCGGTACCCCAGGCGAAGTGGTTCACCACGACCAACACGTCCACGATCCGCGCCGAGGTGGACGCCCACACCTCGGCGGCGGCGTCGGCGGGCAAGACCCCGATCCTGGTGGTCTACAACATCCCCAACCGCGACTGCGGCGGCGCGAGCGGCGGCGGCGCGCCCTCGCACGGCGCCTACCGGCAGTGGGTCGACCAGTTCGCGGCGGGACTCGCGGGCCGCCCGGCCGCGATCATCCTCGAACCCGACGTCCTCCCGATCATGAGCACCTGCCAGAGCGCGTCCCAGCAGGCCGAGACCCGCGCGTCGATGGCCTACGCGGGCAAAGCGCTCAAGGCCGCGTCGAGCCAGGCGAAGGTGTACTTCGACATCGGCCACTCGGCCTGGCTGACCCCGGCCGAGGCGGCGAACCGCCTGCGCGCGGCGGAGGTCTCCACCAGCGCGGACGGCATCGCGACCAACGTCTCCAACTACCGCCGCACCGCCGACGAGGTGGCGTTCGCCAAGGCCACCCTGAACGCGCTCGGCGACGGCAGGCTCAAGGCCGTCGTCGACACCAGCCGCAACGGCAACGGACCGCTCGGCAGCGAGTGGTGCGACCCGCCCGGCCGCGCGATCGGCACGCCCAGCACCAGGAACACCGGCGACCCGCAGATCGACGCCTTCCTGTGGGTGAAGATCCCCGGCGAGGCGGACGGCTGCATCGCGGGCGCGGGCCAGTTCGTGCCGCAGCGCGCGTACGACATGGCGGTGGCCGCAGGTCCCGCCCCGACGACGACAACGACGACCACCACGACCACGCGCGTCACCACGACCACCACCACGCCCCCGCCGAACGGCGCGGCCTGCGTGGTGCGGCACCGGGTGGTCAGCTCGTGGTCGGGCGGCCACACCGGCGAGGTGGTGATCGAGAACCGGGGTCCGGCGCTCCAGAACTGGACCTTGGAGTTCTCCGCCCCCGGCGTGGCCGTCTCCCAGGGCTGGAACGGGACGTGGACGGACCTGGGCGACACCGTCCGGGTCACGAGCGCGTCCTGGAACGGCGGGATCGCCACCGGTGGAACCGCGACCACCGGCTACTCGGCGAGCTTCAGCGGCGGCACGCCCCCGTTCACGTCTCCCGTGCTGAACGGAACGGCCTGCGCCTGACCCGCGCGCTTCCCCAGTCCGCCACCCTCCCCGGCGCGCCAGCCGGGGAGGGTGGCCGCTTTACTGTGCCCATGCGCTGCCCCTGCGGTTCCGGTTCCCCCTACGACGAGTGCTGCGCCCGCTACCACGGCGGCGAGCGCGCGCCGACGGCCGTGGCGCTGATGCGCTCGCGCTACTCGGCGTTCGCGGTGGGGGACACCGACTACCTGCTGCGCACCTGGCACCCGGACACCCGGCCCGAGGGGCTGGAGCTGGAGCCGGGGCAGAAGTGGCTGCGCCTGGAGGTGCTGTCGTGGACCGGCGGGGGCGTGCTGGACGCCGAGGGCGAGGTGGAGTTCCGGGCGCACTACCGCTGGTCGGGCGGCCGGGAGGAGCTGCACGAGCGGAGCGCGTTCCGGCGGGTCGACGGGGCGTGGGCGTACGTCGAGGCGCTCGGCTGACCGGTCAGCCGCCGAACCAGTCCTGCGCCAGCTCGTCGAACGTGGTCGCGCCGCTCGGCACCTCCTTGAGGTACCAGGGCAGGTTCGAGTACACGTGCAGCAGGGTGTAGGCCATGACGCGGCGCGGGTCGACCTCGCGCCCGTACCCGGCGTGCAGCGCCCGGTTGGCGGCCCGCTCGCCCCGCGTGAGGAAGACGCCGGTGGCGACGAACTCGTACTCGCGCGCGGCGGGCATGGCGGGCTCGAAGTCGAACAGCCCGGTGAGCCTGCCGCCGCTCGTGAGCAGGTGGGCGCCCATGACCTCGGTGTGCGCGAGGACCCGCGGCTCCGCGCCGAGGTCGACGGAGTCGAGGAAGTCGGGGATCTGCTCGACCCACCGCTCCGCGAGCCCGCGCGCCCGCTGCCGCTCGACGCAGCCCGCGCGCTGCCGCGCGGTGAACGCGGCCCAGTCCGCGGGTTCGGCGACCGGTGACGGGACCTCGTGCAGCGCGGCGAGGCACTCGCCGACCCGGTGGGCGAGGTCGACCCGCTCGGCGGCGCCCAGCCGGGGCCACCGCAGGTGGACCTCGTCGCCGTGCAACCGTCCCATGTGGACGTACCCCCAGCCCTGGAACTCCCCGGAGCCGAGAAGTTCGGGCGTGGGCGCCGGGAGCTTCCCGTGCACGGCGGCCAGGACGTCCCGCTCCGGCGCGACCTCCGGGAGGTAGAGCGCGGGGAAGAGCTTGAGCACGTGGTCGTGGCCGACCGAGTAGACCGGGAGCGATCCGGAGGCGAACCGCTCGGGGACGGCGGTCAGCCCCAGGCGCCGCGCGAGCTCGGCGACGCCGGGCAGCAGCTCCTCGGGGGTGATCGCCTCGAAGCGGGCCTCGGTGTCGGCGACTGGCAGCGGCATGGGCGCGAAGCTAGCAAGGGGATCGCCTGCGGCCAAACGGTTTTGCGCGACCCGGGGTGCACGGCGCGCCCAGCGCCGGAACTGGGGCGGTCCGGGTTCGGAGGGGTGTCGTGGGAGCGGTTGGCCGGTACCTGCGCGACCGGCCAACCCGTCCCCCGGTCCCCTCCCCGTGACCGCTCCGCACCCCCGACGCGGGTCAGTCCGCCGTCAGCGGTCGAACAGCGGGGCGAAGGCGGTGCGCCAGCTGCTCTCCAGCAGCTCGCCGATGTGGTCGAAGTAGCGCTCCACCACGTGCGCGGCGTCGGCGCCGTCGAGCTCCGTGCACTTGTCGAGGTCGTCCCACTCGTGCCCGAGGCCGAGCCGGTCGAGCGCGGCGAGCACCTCGGCGTCCTTCAGGACCGCGCTGTCCCACGCGCAGGCCGCGCCGAGCAGGTAGCGCAGGTGGTAGGTGGTCTCGCCGCGCTCCAGCTCCTCGCTCTCGAAGAACGTGTTCTCGAACTCGGCGAGCCCGGACTCCTCGTCGGCGATCTCGACCAGCTCGGCCCAGTAGGCGGCGTCGTGCTCGCCATCGGTCTGGGTGAAGTGCTCGGCCGCGAACTCGGCCATGGCCCCCGCGTCGTCGATGAGCGGGGACAGCACCAAGTCGGAGGGGTAGTTGAAGGCGAAGTAGTGCCTGGCGCCGTCCAGGGTGAGGGATTCGATTCCCACAACGGCCCCTTCGCCGCCGGGGAACGGTTCGTAGGTCATGTGATCATCATGGTTGACCAGGCCGACAATTCCGACAGGCGTAACCGGTTGCGACGATTGGAGCAATGTCACACGGCCGAAGGGTTGCCCTCCACCGGTGCGGTCACCTGGGCAGGGTGCAGGCGGCGCCCGCGTTGAACGCGGCCGGTCCGGTGTCGAGCGCGCCACGCCGCGCGGTCGCCTCGTAGCCCTGGGTGCACGGCGGCGGCTCGAAGAAGGTGAGCGCCAGTCCGAGGGAGACGCCGCCGCCGGAGTACACCGACTGCCCGACCTCGACGGCGCGCGGCAGGGACACCAGCACCTGCTCCAGCTCGCCCTGCCTGCGCAGCAGCACGTCGGCGGTGGTGACGAGGTTCGCCAGGGTGGCGCCGAGCCCGCCGCCGCTCTCCCGGAGCAGCCCGCCGACCTCCTCGCCGACGCCGGGCCCGGCCTCGATCACCCGCCGCAGGTCGGCGTCACCGCGCTCCAGGGCGGCGGCGACCTGGGCGGCGGACCCGGCGAACGAGGTGATGGCGGCGGCCTGGTCGAGCTGGGTGTCCAGCACAATCCCGGCGTCGCGCAGCAGGGCGCTGGTCCGCGGCAGGTGCTCGCCCGCGGTGGCGGTGAGGTCGCGGACGCTGTCGAGCAGCAGCCCGAGGTCCGGTCCGGTGTCGCGGAGCGCGAGGTCCAGCTCGTCCACGACGGTGCGCAGCGCGTCCTGCGGCACGGACCTGGCCAGGTCGTCCAGCTCGGTGAGCACGCCCTCCACCGGTGGTGGCAGCGCGGTCCGCCCGATCGGCACGACCTCGCCCACGGCGAGGTCCCCGGCGAGGTCCCCGCTCCCCTCCCCGTCGCCGGGCTTGAAGTCCAGGTACTGCTCGCCGACGGCGGACCGGTTGGTCACCACCGCCCGCGCGGCGCGCGGGATCGCGACGCCGCCGTCGATCAGCAGGTCGGCCTGCACGACCCCGTCGACCAGCCGGACCCGGTCGACCCGCCCGACCCGGACCCCCCGGTGGGTGACCTCGCCGCCCGCGAACAGCCCGCCGGTCCTGGCCAGTCGCACGTGCACGGGGTACTCGTCGCCCGGCACGAGCCCGGCGTAGCGGGCGCCGGTGAACCCGGTGCCCACCAGGGCGATCACCACGAACAGCGCGATCCTGACCCGCACTCCCCTCACCTCGGACCGCCCTTCAGCTCCAGGTAGGTGTTGAGGTAGTCGCCCTTGACGCCGTCGAGCACCGCGTCGGTGAAGGGGAACGTGAGCAGCAGCTCCAGCGACCGGGGCAGGTCCTGGCCGGCCTCGGCCAGCTCGCGCAGCACCGGTTCGAGCGCCTCGAGGTCGGCGACGAGGTCCTCGCGCGACCGCTCCACGGTGTCGACGGCGACGCCGGAGAGCCGGTCGAGCGCGCCGAGCAGCCCGACGAGCTGACCGCGCTGCTCCTCCAGCACCCGCAGGCCGGGTTCCACACCGTCCAGGACCTCGGCGATGCCGGGCTTCTGCGCCGCGAGCACCTCGGACAACCGCGCCAGCCCGTCGACGGCCCGCGTGATGTCCGCGCGCCGCTCGTCGAGCCGCCGCACGAACTCGTCCACCGTGGACAGCAGCGAGCGGGCCTGCCCGGTGTTGCCGTCGAAGGCGGCGCCCAGCTCGCGGGAGATGTCCTGGACCTGCCCGATGCCGCCGCCGTTGAGCAGCATGGACAGCGCGCCGAGCACCTCCTCCACCTCGGGGTTGCGGTTGGTGCGGGCCACCGGCACGACCGCGCCGTCCACCAGCTCGCCACCGGCACCGCCGTCGCCCGCCCCGCCGTCGCCGGGCGCGAGCTCCACGTACTTCTCCCCCAGCAGCGAGGACTGCCGCAGCAGCCCCCTGGCGTCGGCGGGCAGCCGCGCGTCCCCGTTGACCAGCAGCCGCACCAGCGCGACCGACCCGTCCTCGGACAGCCCGATCTCCTCCACCCGCCCCACCGGCACGTCGGCGACCTTCACCGCGGCCTGCG
This sequence comes from Actinosynnema mirum DSM 43827, assembly GCF_000023245.1. Taxonomy (GTDB): domain Bacteria; phylum Actinomycetota; class Actinomycetes; order Mycobacteriales; family Pseudonocardiaceae; genus Actinosynnema; species Actinosynnema mirum. The sequence continues at coordinate 2,385,910 of NC_013093.1, read as the reverse complement.
GCACCAGGTCGAGCACGTCGTCGAACTCGACGGTCACCCGGTACGGCCGGTCCCCCACGTCCGCCCCGCCGGGCAGCGGCAGGTCGTAGGCGCTGGGCATCCCCGAGCACCCGGCGAGCAGCACCAGCACCGCCACCAGGGCGGTCCACCGCGACGGCCTCACCTCGGACCTCCCGGCACGCTCAGCAGGTCGGACACGAACTCGGTGAGGTTGGCCCGCACGGTCAGCCGCCCGCTCTCCGGGTCGTAGGCGTCGACCACGTTGTGCAGCGCGCGGGGCGCGGAGCGGACGGCCTCGTCCAGCGACCCGCGCTGCGCGGCCAGCACCCCGGTCAGCTCGGCCAGGTCGTCCACGGTGGACTCGAGCCGCCCCCGGTTGTCCTTGACGAAGCCGCGCACCGCCTCCAGCGCGGAGGCCAGCTCCCCCAGCAGCGCCTCCAGGTCGCCGCGCTCGGCGGCGAAGAACCCGGCGACGTCGGCCAGCTGCCCGGCGAGCTGCCCGACCTGCTCGTCCACCGACGCCAGCGCCCCGGTGAACTCCTCCAAGTTGTCGACCGCGCCGAACAGGTCGTCACGCGATCCGGCCAGCACGCGCGTCGCGGAAGCCAGCTCCCGCACCGCTTCCCCGAGCTTGGCGCCGTTTCCGTCGAGCACGGACGCGCCGGTGCCGAGCAGGTCGGACAGCGCGCCCTCGCGGTTGGCGCCGTCCGGCCCGAGCGCGTCGAGCAGCCGTTCCAGGCTGCCGTACAGCTGGTCCAGCTCGATGCTCGCGGCGGTGCGCTCCAGCGGCACCACCGCGCCCGCGGCCAGCGGCTCGCCACCGGTGTAGGCGGGGGCGAGCTGGAGGTACCGGTCGGCGACGACGGACGGCGCGACCACGGCGGCCCGGACGTCGGCGGGCGCCCGGACCCCGTGGTCCAGCTCCACCTCCACGCGCACCGAGTCCCGCTCCGGCACGACGGACAGCACCCGCCCGACCCGCACGCCGAGCACCCGGACGTCCGACTCCGGGTGGACGCCGACGGCGGACGCGAAGCGCGCGGTGAACCGGATTCCCTGCGGTTGCAGGAAAACCCACCACACGGCGGTCGCCACGAGCAGCACCAGGACCATCACCTGCGCGAGGAGCAGGTACCGCCGCCGCTGCGCCACGCTGCGGAACATCAGCGCCCCCCGGTGGGGCAGTCGCGCCGCTCGGTGGTGACGACCAGCCCGCACACGTAGGTGTCCACCCACGGCCCGGTCCCCGTCGCGTCGGACAGCAGCCGGTAGTACGGCCCGGCCAGGGAGAGGCCGCGCTCGAACGCGGCCTGCTCGCGGCGCAGCAGGTCGGTGACCCGCTCGACCTGCTCCAGCGCGGGCCGCAGCCGCTCGTCGTTGTCCGCCACCAGTCCGCTCAGCTGGCGGGAGAGCTCGCGGGCCCCGTCCAGCAGGCCGCTGATGGCGGCGCGCCGCCGGTTGATCTCGGCGAGCAGCCGGTTGCCGTCCTCGACGATCGCGGTGACGTCGTCGGCCCGCTCGGCGAGCGCCCCGCTGACCTCCTCGGTCCCGTCGAGCAGGGTGCGCAGCTCCTGGTCGCGGGTGGAGATGGTGCGGGACAACGAGGTCAGGCCGTCCAGCGCGCCCCGGACGTGCTCGGGGGTGTCGCGGAACGAGTCGGACAGGACCCGGAAGCTCTCCGCGAGCTGCTCGGCGTCCAGGCCGCCGAGGGTGCCCGCGAGCCCGTTGAACGCGTCGACCACGTCGTAGGGCGAGGTGGTGCGCTCCAGCGGGATGGGCGTGTCCGGGTCGAGCGGGTCGCCCCCCGCGCTGTCCAGGGCCAGGAACTTCTGCCCCAGCAACGTCTTGATGCGGATGTCGGCGGTGCTGCGGTCGCCGACGGCCGGCCCGCGCACCCGGAACTCCACGAGCACCCGGTCGCCGCGCAGCTCGACGCGGGTCACCTCGCCGACCTTCATGCCGGACACCCGGACCTCGTCGTCGGGTTCGAGCCCGGCGGCCTCGGCGAACTCGGCGCGGTAGCGGGTGCCCGAGGTCAGCGGGACGGCGTCCAGCCCGAGCGCGAGGGCGACGGCGACGACGAGCGCGACGAGCCCGAAGGCCCCGATCAGCGCCGGTCTGCGGGTCATCGGCGGCACCTCGCTTCGGTGAGGGGGATGCCGACGTCGCCGCCGCCCGGCGCGGGCGGCGCGTCGGACTTCGCCAGGCACAGGTAGAAGTTGAGCCACGAGCCGTAGGAGGCGGTGCGGCCGATGGCCTCGAACTTCACCGGCAGGGTGCGCACGAAGGACTCCAGCTCGGGCGCGTCGGCGAGGTTCCCCGCGAGCAGGCCGAGCCGGTCGACGTCGTCCTTGAGCGGTCGCCTTCCCTGCTCCAGCAGGCGGGCGGTGCTGTCGGTGAGCGCGCCGATGCCGCCGATGGCGGAGCCGACGCTCTCCCGGTCGGCGGCGAACCCGGACACCAGGGCGCGCAGGGCGGCGATGAGCGAGGAGAACTTGTCGCCGCGCGAGTTCACCGTCTGGAGCACGGTGTTGAGGTTGTCCACCACCTCGCCGATCACCCGGTCCTTGGCGGCGAGCGCGGAGGTGAGGGAAGCGGTGTGCGCGAGCAGGCTCTCGACCGTGCCGCCCTCTCCTTGCAGGACTTGGACGATCTGCAGCGACAGCCGGTTGACGTCCTCGGGGTTCAGCGCCTGGAACAGCGGCCGGAACCCGTTGAACAGCGCGGTGAGGTCGAGCGCGGGCGTGGTGCGCTCGACCGGGATGAGCCCGCCCTCGGGCAGCCGCTCGCCGATCCGCCCGGCGGGCTGGTCGAGCGAGACGTAGCGCTGGCCGACCAGGTTGCGGTACTTGACGGTCGCGGTGACCTCGGCGGACAGCGAACGCCCGCGCTCCACCGAGAAGCGGACGTCGACGAGCTCGTCGTCCACCAGCGCCATCGACTCGACCTGCCCGATCCGCACCCCGGACATGCGCACCTCGTCGCCCTCGGCGAGCGCGGTGACGTCGGTGAAGCGGGCGGTGTACCCGGTCCCCGGCCCGAGGTCGACGCCGGTGATCGTGGCGGCGAGGAACGCGGTGGCCGCGACGGTGACGACGACGAACACCCCGAACTTGACCAGCGGCCCCGCCAGCCCACCCACCCCGCCGCGCATCAGCGCACCCCCGAGCCGAGCAGCAGCCCCGCCCAGCCCGGCACGTCACCGGGCGCGACCGCGTTCGCGGGCCCCTGCGGACAGGGGTGTCCGGGCGCGTCCGGCCCCGGATCGCGCCCCCCGCGCCCCGGAACCACCACCAGCTCCCCGTGCAGGCCGGGCTGGTCGCCGCCCTTCCCCAACGCCTGGTCGACGGCGGGCCGGAGCTGGTCCACGGCCCGCAGGACGCAGCGGTAGCCCGGGGCGTGCTCCGCGAACAGCTCCAGGCTCGGTCTGGCACTGCCCGCGAGCGCCACCAGGTTGCCGGAGTTGGCGGAGACGAACGCGGTGAGGTCGTCGGCCGCCGTGGTCAGGTTCCGGTGCAGCGCGGCCAGGTCCGCGCGCTGGCGGGCGAGGGTGCGGCTGGTCGTGGTGATGTCGGCCAGCGCGGACACCAGGTCGTCCCCCGCCCCCGCGTACACCTCGGCCACCCCCGCGAGCTTGCCCAGGTCCTCGGTGAGCGCGGGCAGGTCGGGGGTGAACGCCCGCAGGTGCTCGTCCAGCTCCACCACGGTGTCCCCCAGGTCCTCCCCCCGCCCCCGCAGCGCTCTCGCGATCGAGGTGAGCGCGGCCGACAGCTTGTCCGGCCGCACCGCCTGCAACGTGGGCATCAGGTCCGCCAGCACCCGCTCCAGCTCCACCGCCGCGCCGCTGCGGTCCTGGTCGATGACGTCCCCGGCCGCCAGCGCCCCGCTCGGCCGCGCGGGGGCCTCCAAGCTCACGTACCGCTCGCCGAACAGCGTCTTCGGCAGGAGCCGCGCCGTGGTGTTCCCCGGCACCAGTCCGACCTGCCCGGGGTCGATCCCCAGCTCGATCTCGGCCCCGTCCCCGGTGGCCCGCACCGCGCGCACCCGCCCGATCGGCACGCCGAGCAGCTTCACCTCGGAGCCCACCTGGAGCTGGTTGCCGACCCGGTCGGTGCGCAGCAGCACCGGGGCCTCGCCCCGGAAGACGCCCAGGTACACGGCGGTGGAAAGCGCGCAGATCCCGAGCAGCAGCACCGCGAAGAGCAATCCCGCCAAGCGCTGCCTGCTCCGCATGGGCGTTTCTCCCGGAACTCGGGGGCAATCCCGGTGGCTGGATTGTCCGAGCGACGCTACTGACGGGTACGTCGCCCGCACAAGGAATCGCCGGACTTTGTCACCGCGGTGACAAAAAACGCCCCCGACCCCCTCAGCGCACGGCGGAGAACGCGCTCACAACTGCGCGGTCAACGTCAGCTCCACCCCGTTGCCCGGCCCCGACACCAGCCCGGTGAGCAGCGGGTCGAGCCGCTCCGCGCCCTGGCAGCCGGTGAACGGCGGGATGGTGAACGTCGCCTCCATCGGGATCGCCACCAGGTCGAACGGCCCGGACAGCTCCAGCACCGCCGGTTCGACCGTGCGGCAGTCCGCGCCCACGTCCAGCGGCTGCCCGCCGACGACCACGTCGCCCAGCCGGATCGTGATCAGCGCGGTGGCGGTGACCTGCCCCTCCTCGATGGTCCCGAGCACCGGGTTCACCGGGATCAGGTCGACCCGCGAGGTCGTCGGCACGAAGCCGAACGACAGGAAGTACCCGGCGCTGGCGGGCAGTTCCAGCTGCCCGGTGATGCTGCCCGCGAGCAGGTCGATCTCGGCGCTGAGCGCGCCCGGCCCGATCGTCAGGTCGGACCCGAACTTCGCCACCCGATTGACCCCGTCCACCCGGTAGTCGATCACGATCCCGGCCGAGGCGGACGGCGGCGCGGGCTCCGGCGCCCCCTCCGGATCCGGTTCTCCCACCGCCGAGGGCGCCAGCGCGAGCGCCGGGACCAGCAGCAGGACGGCCAGGGCGCGGGACGCTCGGTGGGCTGCCACGCGCCCGAAACTAGCCCCCGGAACACGACCCGGACAACGCCGACGGCCACCCCGACCCGTTGTTTGTCATCCCGGTGACAAATTCTCCGACCGGTTTCCGCCGAACCGGTGGGTGCACCCCCGGAACGTCCGGCACGTCCTTGCCGGAGGTTCCGCTCACAGCTACTTTACCGACGAGTAGGCAAGCGTGCTTCACCGCGCGGAACAGGTTTCCGGCGAACAGTCTCAACGAGGAGACGCACATGCTGAAGCAGAGTTCCACCGCACGACGGGTCGTCGGCGGGCTCGCGGCCGGGGTCGCCGTCGCGGGCTCCGTGGCCTTCGCGGGCGCGGGGACGGGCCTGGCCGCAACCGCCTCGCTCACCCTGGTCTACAACTGCCCGTTCCCGCTGATCGGCGCGCAGGACATGAGCGTGCGGATCACCACGACGAACCTGCCCGACTCCGCGGTGGTGGGCCAGCCGACGCCCGCCACCAACGTCACCGCCGTCGCCACGGTCCCCGCGACCGCCACCCTGGGCCTGTCCCTGGTCGGCGCGAAGACCGTGCAGGGCACCGCGATCGCGAACACCAGCATCAACAACGCGGGCACCACCCAGGGCGTGGTCGCGAACATGACCATCCCGAGCACCGCAGTGCCCTCGTCCGGCTCGTTCAACACCACCGCGACCGGCTCCACCCCGCCCGTGACCTTCTCCAAGGCGGGCACCACGATCATCACGGTCGGCAACTTCAGCACCACGCTCACCCCGCGCAAGGCCGACGGCAGCCTGACGGGCCTGGGCACGTTCACGTCCAACTGCACGCTCAAGGCCGGGCAGCAGACCGAGCTGCACCGGTTCCAGGTCAGCGCGGCCGGTGTCCAGGTCGCCCAGCGGGAGGCCCCCGCCGTCTCGAAGGGGTCCTCCTCGGACTCCGACGAGGAGCCTGCCAGACCGGCGTTCCACGCGCAGTCCCCCGCTCCTGAGGCCGCTCAGGACGACCCGCTCCCGCCGCTGCGCCTGGACTTCGGCGTCACCGGCGCGTCCTCGATCAAGAAGCTGGGCTCCAGCCTCCCGCTGGGCCCCGGCACCCTGGGCGCCGACGTCGACCTGGCCACCGGCACGTTCACCGGCGACCTGGCGCTGCCGGACGCGAAGGGCGAGTTCTCGCTGTTCGGGTTCCTGCCCGCGAAGGCGACCGTGCGGCTCATCCCGCGCGGCCCCACCACGGGCGTGATCTCCGAGGGCGCGGTCACCGCGACCACGAAGGTGGACATCAAGCTCACCGACGTGCGGGTGCTGGGCATCCCGGTGGTCGGCGGCCCGCTGCTCAACTGCACGACGACGGAGCCGAGCACGGTGACCCTGTCGTCGGGCCCCGGTTTCGACCCGCTGCTCGGCGGTCCGCTCAGCGGCGACTACCGGATCGCGCCGTTCTCGGGCTGCGGCCTGGCGACGGTGATCGTGAACGGCACCATCCCCGGCGACGGCAACACCCTCGCGCTGGACATCGCCCGCGCGTGAGACCACCACCCCCGCGCCCCGGCGGACCCGCTGCCCGAAGCGGGACCGCCGGGGCCGCCGAGTTCCCGGAGCGCAGATGAGAACCAGCAACCGGATGGCAGCGTTGGGGATGAGCGCGCTGGTGCTCACCGGTTCCGCCCTGTTCGCGGCGGGGACCGGCAACGCGGCGACGGCCTCCCTCACCCTCGTCTACAACTGCCCGTTCCCGCTGATCGGCGAGCAGGACATGAGCGTGCGGATCACCGTGGCGGACCTGCCCGACGCGGCCCAGGTGGGCGACGAGCTGCCGCCGTCCCGGGTGACGGCCGTGGCGACCGTGCCGGACCTCGCGACGCAGGGCCTGTCCCTGGTGGGCGCGGTCACCGTGGAGGGCACCGCGAAGGCCACCACGCGGGTGGACAACGCGGGCGAGATCCACGACATCGAACCCGCCCTGGTCGTGGCCCGCACCGACGTGCCGGTGTCCGGCGAGTTCGACGCGATCGCAACCGGAACCACCCCACCCGTGCGGCTGGGCGCGGCCGGGGAGACGACGATCAGCGTGGGCAACTTCGAGACCACCCTGACCCCGCGCAACGCCGAGGGCGGCGAGACCGGCCTGGGCACGTTCACGTCACCGTGCACCCTGAAGCCGGGCCAAGACACCCTGCTGCACACCTTCACCGTGGGCACCGGCCCCACCACGACCACCACCACAACCACAACCACCACGACGACGACGACGGCCCCCACGACCACCACAACCACGTCGTCCCGCACCACCACGTCGTCCCCCACCACCACGACCACCACGGCCGCCCCCACCACGACCACCACAACCCGCCAGCCCGCACCCCAGCCCCCCGCGGCGGCCCCACCACCACAGCAGCCGTCAACGAGCAAGCTGGCCTACACGGGCTCCTCGATCCTCGCCCCGCTGGTCCTGGGCGGTTCCCTGCTCCTCCTGGGCGCAGCCGCACTGCTCCTGCTCAAGCGCGGCAGGCGACGCAACTGACCACTCCCCCGGCTGCCGCGACGCACACGCGGCAGCCGGGAAGCCCTCACCCCAAGTAGCTGTCCCCGCTGAAGTCCCCGTCGTCACGCGCCCGCTTCTTCACCACAGCCGCACCAGGCGCACCAGGCGCACCAGGCGCACCAGCCTGCGGAAAATTCCGCTCCGCAGTGGCCACGATGTGCTGCCCCGCCGCAGTCTGCCCGACCGTCTCGTCAACGATCCGCGCCAACTCCGCCGCGTACCCGCCTTGCGCCTTGCGCATGGCCTCAAGCACAGCCGCCGCGATCTCCTCGGGCCGCAACCGCGACACCGCATCCGTCATGACGACGTCACTGGGAATCCCGTTGGGCCCCACCGTGACCTTGACCGCGCCGTCCGCCGCGCTCCCGGTGAGCGAGATGCGCTCGGCGGCCTCCCGCATGGCCTCGTACTTGGCCGCACGCTCCTGGGCCCCACGCTCCCAGTCGTCGACGAGACTCCGCGAATTCCCGATCGGATCAGACACAGCTCTCCCCTTCGCAGCCGCGTGGCAGCAGGCACTCTAAGCCAGAACCCGCTGCAAGCCGAACGCACTCGCGGGCTGCGGGGCGAGCGCAGCGAGCCCACGCAGCCCCACTCCCGCGTCCCTCTTTCCCGTGTGGCCTGGCGAAGCCCGAGCACGCTCGTCAAGATGCCGCCGCACTGCCCGGCAGACCGCCTGGTCAAACGGCGTCTTGACGAGCGTGCTTGCCTGAAAGGAGGCCACACGGGAAAGAGGGACCCCGCCCACCGCAGGGGTAAACCGCACCACCACCCCAACGGCCACCGGCCGGCAGAGCCCGTCCCCCTCTTTTTTGGAGGTCTGCCCCGCCGGCGAGGCGTGCTTGTAGCTCTTGCCCTTCAGCCCTTGATCTTGATCTTGATCTCTCAAGCCCCACCCACCCTTTCACCCCTCCCCCTCCCCCCTCACCCCTCCGTACGCACCGACTCCAACAAGTTCTTAGCCACATCCCGCAACTTCGTGTTCTGCCGCTGAGACTCCTCAGCCAACTTCCGGAACGCCTCATCCGGCCCGATCCCATGCGCAGCCATCAGCACCCCCTTGGCCTGATCGATCTCCGCCCGTGACAACAACGCCCGCTGCAGGTTCGCGATCAACGCCCTGGACCGCTCATACCTCCGAGCCCCCGTGATCGCCGTGGACGCAGCCGTGGTGAACAACCTCAACAACGCCTCGTCAAACGGATCGAACCCGTGCTCGTCCTCGCTGTACAAGTTCAACGCCCCGAGCAACCGATGCCCGTCCACGTCCACCATCAACGGCGCCGACAGATAAGCCCGAGCCCCGGCCCGCTCAGCCGCGTCCGCGAAGTCCGGCCACCGGTCCCGAGCCTCCGCGACCGACACCCGCACCGGCTTCAGCGAGTGCGCCGCCTCCAAACAAGGCCCCACCCCGGCCCGGTACTGCACCTCGTCCACGTCCGCGACCAGCTGCTCGGTCGCCGCGGCGGTGCGCCCGCCCTCGCCCTCCACGAGCGTCACGCTGACCGCGGTCGTGTCGGGGATGACCCGCACGGCGGACTCGGCGAGCTGGTTCAGCACGCCCGCGAGCGGGTGCTCGTCCGCGAGCTGCGCCATGAGGTCTTCCAGCGCCTGGCTCGCCTCGTCGAGGTGCTCAGCGGCGGTGGCATCGGTGTTCACACCGCATTGTCTACACCCCGGACGCCATAATCACCCGCACCGGAAGGGGGCCGCGTGCGCGTGCTGCTCGTGGAGGACGACGACGGCGTCGCCGACGCCCTCGTGGAGGCGTTGCGCGACCACGGCCACCGGGTGCTCCGGGTCAGCCGGGGAACCGACGCCCTGTTGTCCCACCGGGACCACGACCTGGTCCTCCTGGACCTGGGCCTGCCGGACGTGGACGGCCTGGACGTGCTGCGCAAGCTGCGCCTGGTGGCCTCCTCCCCCGTGCTCGTGCTGACCGCGCGCGGTGACGAGCGGTCCGTCGTCCGGGGCCTGCGCCTGGGCGCCGACGACTACCTCGTCAAACCCGTCCGCCTCGGCGAGCTCCTGGCCCGCATGGACGCGGTGGCGAGGCGCACAGCCGTGACGAGCACGACAGAGCACGTGCACGTCTCCGACGTCGAGATCGACCTCCCCGGCAGGCGCGTGCTGGTCGCGGGCGCCGAGGCGAAGCTCACCGCCAAGGAGTTCGCGATCCTCGCCGCGCTCGCCAGCCGCGCGGGCACCGCCGTCAGCAGGCAGCAGCTCATGGACGAGGTCTGGGGCGACGCCTACCTCGCGGTCTCCCGCTCCCTGGACGTGCACCTGGCCAGCCTCCGCGTCAAGCTGGCCCGCCCCGGCCTGATCACCACGATCCGGGGCTTCGGCTACCGGTTGGGCGGCTGACCCCGTGCGCCGCCGTCTCCTCCTGGTCCTCCTCCTCTTCTCCTCCGCCGCGGTGGCCGGTTTCGCGGTCCCCCTCCTCGTCACCACGGCCGCCGAGCGCACCCAGCGCTTCGCCCTGGACCGCACCGCCGACCTCGACCGCTTCGCCGCGCTCGCCCAGCAGAGCCGCGCCACCGACGACCTCGTCCCCCTGGCCGCCGAGGTCCGCGCCCACACCGAGCTCTACGGCGAACCCGTCCTGATCGTCGACGCCCGCCGCCTCCCCCTGGCAGGCACGAACACCCCCGACCTCACCACCGCCCTGGACGCCGCCCTGCGCAACCAGCCCACCGCGCCCGTCCCCACCGTGCTCCCCTGGTCCTCCGGCGAAATCGTGTTCGCCCGCCCGGTCGGCACCGGCACCCGCGTGGAAGGCGCGGTGGTCCTGCGCGCCAACGTCGACCGCGCCGCCGCGGACGTCGCCCGCCGCTGGCTCTGGGTGCTCCTGGGCGCGCTCACCGCGGCCTCCGCCTCCATCCTCCTGGTCACCGCCGTCACCCGCTGGCTCCTCCACCCCGTGGCCGAACTCGAAGCGGGCGTCCGCGCAGTAGCGCTGGGCCACCGCAACGCCAGGGTCGCGGCGGTGAGCGGCCCCCCGGAACTCCGCGAACTGGCCGTGCTCTTCAACCGCATGGCCGAAACCGTGGGCGAAGCGGCCGAACGCCAACGCGAGCTCATCGCCGACACCTCCCACAGCCTGCGCAACCCCATGGCCGCCTTGCGCCTGCGCCTCGACGCCTTAGCCCCGAACATCCGTCCCAAGGCCGAACGCACCTACACCGCGGCCCTGACCGAGGCCGACCGCCTCGAATCGATGCTGAACGCCCTCCTCGCACTCGCGTCCGCCGAGAGCCGCACCACTGAGAGCCGCACCACCGAGAGCCGCACCGCCGAGACCGCGCACGGCGACCACGACGAGCTCTGCGACGTCACCGCCGTGGTGGCCGACCGCGCCGACGCCTGGCGCACCCCACCACCCCCGCCGACACCCCTGCCGGTGCTGGTCAGGTGCCGCGCGGAGGACGTGGCGCAGGTCCTGGACGTGCTGCTGGACAACGCCGACAAGCACGGCGGGGCGGCGCGGGTGGCGGTGGGCGCGGACCGCGCGGTGGGCACGGCGTGGTTCGAGGTCCACGACGACGGCCCCGGCCTGCCCGAGGAGGCCCTGCCGCGCGCCACCACCCGGTTCTGGCGCGGCGACACCGACGCGACCGGCACCGGCCTGGGCCTGGCGATCGCGCACGAGCTGGTCAAGGCCTGCGGCGGCCGGTTGCTGCTCACCTCGCCGGGCGGCCTGCGCGCCCGCGTGGAGCTGCCCCTGGAGCCGCCGCTGTGACCACCCGCCGCACCGCCCTGCTGGCCTGCGCCCTGGCCCCGCTGCTGGTCACCTGCGCCCCGAGCGCCCCACCCACCCTGGCGGTGATCGCCGCGGGCGAGGAGGGCGGCTTCTACCTCGACTTCGCCACCCTCCTGGCCGCCCAGCTCCCGTTCCCCGCGACCCCACGCGCCACGGAGGGCAGCCGCGACAACCTCCACCTCCTGGCCACCGACCAAGCCGCCCTGGCCCTGACCCTCGCCGACGCCGCCCAGGAGGCGCGGGACCTGCGCGCGCTGGGCCGCGTCTACGAGAACTACCTCCAACTGGTGGTCCCAGCCGACTCCCCGGCCCGCACCGCGAGCGACCTGCGTGGCCTTCGGGTGTCGCTGGGCGCCCCTGGCTCGGGTGCCGCGCTGGCGGGCGCCCGCCTGTTCACCGCCCTCGACCTGCACCGCGACACCCGCGTGGACCACCTGCCGTTCCGCACCGCCGCGCGCGAGCTGGCCGAGGGCCGGATCGACGCGCTGCTGTGGTCGGGCGGCGTCCCCACGCCCGTGCTCGCCGACCTGGGCGGCGTCCGCCTGCTCCCCCTGGCCGACGCCCTCCCCGCGCTGCGCGCGCTGGGCGGCGACCACTACGAGCAGGTCACCGTCCCGGCGGGCGTCTACGGCGCGGCGGCCGAGGTGCGCACGATCGGCGTGGCGAACCTGCTGGTGTGCCGCCCCGACCTGCCGGACGCCACCGCCGACGCGACCGCGCGCACCCTCGTGGGCCGGGCCGCGTCACTGGTGCCCGGCCAGGCGCTGGGCGCGCAGTTCCTGGACGTGCGCAGCCTGATCACCACCACCGGCGTCCCCCTGCACCCCGGCGCGGCGAGCGCGTACCGCGACCTGCACGGCTGACCCCGACCCGCTAGCAGTTCTCCGAATAGGCCCGCCGCAGCCAGTCCACGGTCTCCCCGTCCACCTCGTCCGCGCTGGTCACCACGATCCGCACGGTCAACGACGCGTTCCCGGACACCGCGACGGCCGAAAGCCGCCCCGCAGGCTCCTGCCCGACCAGCCTCAGCCCGAGGTCCACCCGGTCCCGCCCCACCGGCCGCAGCACCGCGTAGGTCCGCCGGGGCGTCACCAGGGCCACGTGCGTGCGCCGGACCTGCACGTGCTGCGCCCCGAACGTCCCGCTCTCCGCGACCAGCCGCTCCAGCACCGGCCGCAGCTCGGGCCGCCCCGAGTACTGCGCCGCGAGCACCCCCGACGCGATCCCGCCCAGCGGCTCAGGCCGCCCGAACCGCTCCATCACCAGCAGCAGCTGCGGGTACCCGAGGACCCCGCGCTCCCGCAGCCACCGCCGAACCCCCACCTCGGTGCCCTCGCCGCACCCCAGGACCCGCCGGTTCCACTCCACGACCCCGGTCCCGGTCTGCCTGCGCAGCAGGGTGGCCGACCAGTCGGCCACCTCCTGCCACGCACGCGCGGTCGTCAAGGAAGGCGTTGCCCGAGGAGGAGGGACCCGGCCACGGCGAGCATCGCGACCAGCGTGCCCGCGACGAGCCACGGCCTGCTGGCGTCGGCCTGCTTCTTCTCGTAGCCGATCTGCTCGCCGAGCGTGTCGTACACCCGCCGCAGCTCCTCGGCGGAGGCCGCCTTGAAGAACTCGCCGCCGGAGATCTTCGCGATCTCCTTCATGGACTCGTCGTCGACCGGCACCTCCTGCGCCTTGCCGTTGATGTCGACGCTGCCGCGCTCGGTGCCGAAGGAGATCGTGGAGATCGGGATGCCCGCCTCCTTGGCGTCCCCGGCGGCGTCCGTGGCCTTGCGCGTGCCCACGGTCTCCTTGCCGTCCGTCATCAGCACCACGCGCGCCGGTGGCGGTCCGTCCGCGCCGCCCACGACCTTGCCGAACGAGTCGATCGCGGACAGCGCCGCGACGATCGCGTCACCGGTGGCGGTGGACTGGGCGAGCTTGAGCCCGTCGATGCCCTGCGACACCGCCGAGCGGTCCGTGGTGGGCGCGACCAGCACCGTCGCCGAGCCCGCGAACGAGATCAGCCCGAGGTTGATGCCCGGCGTGAGCCCCTCCGCGAACGACTTGGCCGCGACCTGCGCCGCCTCCAGCCGGGTGGGCTGCACGTCGGTGGCCTTCATGGACAGCGACACGTCGATCACCAGCATCACGGTGGCCCGGTTGCGCGGCACCTTCTGCTCCGCGGTCGGCCCGGCGAGCGCGACCGTGAGCAGCATGAACGCCACCATCAGGAACGCGGCGGGCACGTGCCGGTACCAGCCCTGCCGCTTGGGCGCGACGCGCTCCAGCAGCGCCAGGTTCGCGAACCGCAGCGACCGCTTGCGCAGCACCCGCTGGAGCACCACGTACAGCGCCGCGAGGCCGGCGACGACCAGCAGCAGCAGGAACCACCACGCCGAGGCGAATCCCGACAGGCTCATCAGGCCACCCCTCCCGACCAGCGGCGCTTGCGGGCGACCACGAAGCGCACGGTGTCGGCGATCCAGTCCGAGTCGGTGCGCAGCACCAGGTGTCCGGCGCCCGCGCGGCGCAGCCCGGCCGCGACCTCGGCGCGGTGCTCGGCGGCGGCGGCGGCGAACTCGCGGCGCAGCAGCGGCGAGGCGACGACCTCGCGCTGCCTGCCGGTCTCCGGGTCGGAGAGCACGACGGTGCCCACGTCGGGCAGGTCGACGTCGCGCGGGTCGACGACCTCGATCGCCAGGAGGTCGTGCCGAGCGGACAGGGCGCGGAGCGGGCGCTGCCACTCCAGCTCGCCCAGGAAGTCGGAGATCACCACGACCAGCCCGCGCCTGCGCGGCGGTCGGCGCAGCTGCTCCACGAGCTGCGCCAGGTCGCCCCGCGTGCCCTCGGGCGCCCTGGGCGTCTCGGCGACCTTGCGCACCAGCCCTCGGGCGTGCGCCAGGCCACCGCGCGCGGGGACGCGCACGACCTGCTCGCCGGTGGACACCAGCGCGCCGATCCGGTTGCCGCCGCCCCTGGTGAGGTGGGCGGCGGCCGCGACGCCCGCGACGACCAGGTCGCGCTTCTCGCACGCGGCGGTGCCGAAGTCCAGGCTGGGCGAGAGGTCGACGGCGACCCACGTCTCCAGCTCGCGGTCGGCGACGGTCTCCCGGATGTGCGGGACGGTGGTGCGCGCGGTGACCGCCCAGTCCATCCGGCGCACGTCGTCGCCGGGCTGGTAGGGCCGGGCCTCGCCGGGCTCGGAGCCGGGACCGGGGACGAGCCCGAGGTGGTTGCCCTGCAGCAGCCCGTCGAGCCGCCGGTTGACCTCCAGCTCCAGGGTCCGCAGGGCGGCCTCCATGCGACCGCCGTGCAGCGCGGGAGGGGCCCAGCGGGGCCGGTCGGCCACGCTCTCCGGTTCCGCGTCGGGGTTCAGCCCGCTGGGGTTCTGCGCCCCTGGCGCCTGCGCCCCCGGCCCCTGCATACCCGCCCCCTGCGCGCCCGGTCCTGCGGTGGTGTTGTCGGCCGGGGTCACGGCCTGCCCACGGGCTGCGGCGCGCCGCCTGCCTGGGGCCGGGCCGACACCTGCGGCAGCGGCACGGTCTGCAGGACGCGGGTGATGATGTGGTCGAGCGGGACGCCGTCGGCGAGCGCGTCGTAGGACAGCACGAGCCGGTGCCGCAGCACGTCCGGCACCACGTCCACCACGTCCTGGGGCAGCACGTAGTCGCGCCCGCGCACCAGGGCCAGCGCGCGCGAGGCGGCGATGATGCCGAGGCTGGCGCGCGGCGAGGCGCCGTACGCGACCCAGCCCGCGACGTCGCCCAGCTGGTGCTCCTTGGGCGCGCGGGTCGCGATGACCAGCCGCACCACGTAGTCGACGAGCGCGTGGTGCACGAACACGCGCGAGGCCACGCCCTGCAGCCGCACCAGCTCCTCGGGGCTGAGCACCTGCTGCGGCACGGGGGCCTCGACGCCCATCCGGTAGACGATCTCCCGCTCCTCCTCGGCCGTGGGGTACTCGACCTGGATCTTGAACAGGAACCGGTCGCGCTGCGCCTCGGGGAGCGGGTAGACGCCCTCGTTCTCGATCGGGTTCTGGGTGGCCAGGACCAGGAACGGGGTGGGCATGGGGAAGGTCTTGCCGCCGATGGACACGTGCCGCTCGGCCATGACCTCCAGCATCGCGGACTGGACCTTGGCGGGCGCGCGGTTGATCTCGTCGGCGAGGACGAAGTTCGCGACGACCGGGCCGAGCTCCACGTCGAAGCTCTCGCTGGCCTGCCGGTAGATGCGGGTGCCGAGGATGTCGGCGGGCACGAGGTCCGGCGTGAACTGCACGCGCGAGAAGCTGCCGCCCACCACGGTCGCGAAGGTCTCCACGGCCAGGGTCTTGGCGACGCCGGGCACGCCCTCCAGGAGCAGGTGGCCCTTCGCGAGCAGGCCGACGAGCATCCGCTCGACCAGCCGGTCCTGGCCGACGATCACCCGCTTGACCTCGAACACGGTGCGTTCGAGCAGCTGGGCGTCACGAGCCGGCGTGGTGTGCGCCTCGGCGGCGGGCTCGGACAAGGGTCCTCCTAGACGGGGTTGTGCGACGTCGTCCAGTGTCGCCCCAGGCCGGTATGGACCTTGTGAAGACCCCCCTGCCGACCAGCGCCCCCGCTCGGGACACCGCCCGATCGGGTAACCGGCGCGGGGCGCGGTCGGGCTTATCGTCGCAGGTTGTGGAAGAGGAGTTCTGGGTGGACTCGTGGGCCGAGGGCGGCTCCCGGACGAGTTTCCACCTCAGGCGGGTGCACCCGCACGCCGAACTGCTGGCCGAGCGCGTCCCCCTGGAGGGGCGGGTGGTGCTGGTGCCGCTGTGCGGGAAGTCGGTCGACCTGCTGTTCTTCGCCGAACGGGCGGAACGGGTGGTCGGCGTGGAGCTGGTCGGGCGCGCGGTGGAGGAGTTCTTCGCCGAGAACGGCCTGTCGCCGACGGAGGTGGACGAGGGCGTGTTCACCGCGGGGAACGTGACGATCCGGAACCAGAGCCTGTTCGACCTGGGGAGGGGGGATCTGGGGCGGGTGGACGTGGTGTACGACCGCGCGGCGCTGATCGCGTTCCCGGAGGCGATGCGGGGCAGGTACGTGGCGAAGATCCTGGAGCTGGCGGCGCCGGGGACGCGGTACTTCCTGAACACCCTGGAGTACCGCCCCGCTCTGGACTCCCCGCCGTTCTCGGTGGGGCCGGAGGAGGTGGTCGGGTACTACGGGGAGTGGTTCGAGATCGAGCACTGGGTGGACGAGGTTCAGCCGGGGCACCGGATGGTGGAGAAGTTCGGGTTGGAGGAGCTGCGGGAGCACGGTTTCCTGCTACGACGGCGCTAGCCTGTCGACGTGGCGCGGGGGGTTGGGTGTTGCCCTGGCTTGACCGCGCTGGTGGGTGTTTTGCGGTTTGTGGTGGTTTTTAGTGGTTTTTAGTTTTTTGTGGCGGTTTGTGCTCGGTTTGTGCCCGGAACAGGCGGGAGCTGGCAGACGTGACGGAACGATCAGCTGAAGCGTGGTCGGCCGTCGTGCTGAGCGGAGGCCGGGGCAGCAGGCTGGGAGGCGTGGACAAGTCGGACTTGGTGGTCCGCGGCCGAACCCTGCTCAAACACGCCCTGGACGCGGTCTCGGGTGCGGCCCAGGTGATCGTCGTAGGCGCCCCGAAGAACGAACCCGACGTCCAGTGGACCCGCGAAACCCCACCGGGCGGCGGCCCCCTGGCCGGCCTGGCAGCAGGCGTGGCCCTGGTGGAACACCCACGCGTGGTGGTGCTGGCGGTAGACCAACCAGGCGTGACGGCGTCCACCGTGACCCGCCTGCTCACCACGAACGCAAACGCGGTCCTGGTAGACGCAACGGGCCGAACGCAGTGGCTGACCGGCGTGTGGCGAACGGAAGAACTCCGAGCGGCCCTGCCGCAGGACCCGAGAAACGCACCGATGCGGGCGGTGCTGGCCGAACTGGTGGAAACCAGACTCCCGGCGACCGAGGCCGAGTCCAGGGACGTGGACACCCCCCAAGACCTGGCCGACCAGACCTAACCGCCCCACCCCACACCCGTGCCCGCCGCACTGCGCCGCACCGCACCGGCGCGCCACGCCACGCCACGCCGATGGCATCGCACCAAGCCGCACCCACGGCACGTCGATCCCCTAGATCCACAACCCCAGCGAACCGACCGCTCACCCCCGGTTGAACGGACCATTCACCCTTGGTTGAACGGACCGTTCAACCGGCAGCACGACGCCCCGCCCACTAGGCAAAGCAGCGAACGGACCGTTCATCCCAGCCGAAAGCCCTCAACCTCGGTTGAACGGTCCGTTCAACCGAGGTTGAACGGACCGTTCACTGCAAGACGAACGGACCGTTCACCTCTCAGGCCAGCAGTCTGCCGCCAGCAGAGCGGTGAACGGTCCGTTCATCCCCGGTTGAACGGACCGTTCAACCCTCTGTCTCAGGTTGAATGGTCCGTTCACCTTCACGCCTCCGGTTGAACGGACCGTTCAACCCCCTCGCCTCCCGTTGAACGGACCGTTCAACCCCACGCCTCCGGTTGAACTGAGCCACTCACCTCCGCACCTCCGGTTGAACGGACCGTTCAACCCCACCCTCTCCGGTTGAACGGTCCGTTCATCGCCTCATCTCCACGTGGATGGGCCGCTCGTCGTCTCTTCCCCAGGTGAACGGACCATTCGCCCCCTCAACCCCGGTTGAACGGTCCGTTCACCCCCCTGGCGCCACGGTTGAACGGACCGTTCAACCCCCTCGCCCCCGGTTGAACGGACCGTTCACTCCCGCATCTCCGGTTGAACGGACCGTTCAACCGCCTAGCCGCCGCCAACTCGGAACGCCTCCGGCGAGCAACGTCCCCGTCCAGCCCCCACTCCCATCACCCCCGCAACTCCCGAGCCCGCCGCACCAACCGCCCCCGCTCCCGCACCGCGAACCACCCGTTGACCGCAGCCACCACCCCCATCCCCCCGATCACCCCGAGGAGCCACCCCCCGGGCGCCCCCCGAACGATCACCAGCGCCCCCACCGCGAACACCGCCCAAGCCCCACCCCCCAACCAAGCCGCCACCACCCGATCACGCGCGTACAGCGGCGCCTTCCGGGTGAGCGCCCACAACGCGAACCCCGCCCACCCGATCCCAATGGCGACCAGCACCCCGAACGACACCGCAGTCCGCGCAGGCAACCCCGGCTCCGTGGCCCACAGCACCCCGATCAGACAAGCCCCCACCACCCCACCAAGCCCGACCAGCACATAACCAACCCGCCGCCGCAAGGACAGAACAGGCCGCAACCCGCCCAAAACCTCATCCGGGTTCACGCCGGATACCCCTTCCGCTCCAACGCCGCCCGCAGCAGGCCGCGTGCCCGGTTGAGCCGGGACTTGACGGTTCCCACCGGCACTCCGCACACCTGCGCGCAGGTCTCCAGCGCCAGGTCCTCCAGGTGGAACAGCACGATCACCTCGCGTTCCAGCGGCGGCAGGTCGGCCAACCCCGCCGCGACCGCCTCGCGGTCCAGCACCAGATCGGCCACCGGATCGATGGGCCGTTCACCGGAACCACCAGAGCCACCAGACCCACCGGACCAACCAGACCCACCAGAACCCCCCGGACCACCAGACCCACCGGAAGACCCCAAAAGCTCAACCCGCGCCTCCCGGTAAACCCCCCGCAACCGGTTCACCACAGCCCGCCGGGCGATCGTGTACAGCCAAGCCCTGAACCGCCCCGTGTCGCGCAACCTCGGCAACCCGGTGAACACCCCGATCCAGACCTCCTGCACCGCGTCGTCATCACCACGCCCCAACATCCGCGCGACATACCGCTCCACGACCGGGTGCCAAGCCCGCACCAGTTCGGCGCACGCCTCCCGCTCACCGAGCTTGCAGCGGATGACGAGCAGCTCGTCGTCGTCCATGTGACCTCCTCCGCCCGGTTAAGTCGCCGAACACCCCCCGGAGGTTCACCACCAACCACAAAAAACGGGGCCGCGCCACCAAAGGCACGGCCCCGCACACCCAAAAACCCCAAAACCAGACCTCAGAGCAACCGCGTCACATAAGGCACGATCCCGCTGTACCGCACCGGCGACACCTTCACCGCCGACCCCGAGTAAGGCGCCTCCAGCATCATCCCGTCCCCCAGGTACAGCGCCACGTGCGTCCCCCCACCCGGCCCCCAGAACAGCATGTCCCCGCGCCGCGCCTGCTCCAGCGGCACCCGGTCCCCCGACGTGTACTGGTACCCCGAGTAGTGCGGCAGGTAGACCCCCACCCCCGCGAACGCGTACATCATCAACCCGGAGCAGTCGAACCCCACCGTGTAGTAGTCCCCGTGGACGTCACCCTCACCACCGTCGCGCACCCCCACCGTGGGCCCGGTGTAGTTCCCCCCGCCCCACGAGTACCGCACCCCGATCTGGGTCATGGCGCGGGCGATCACCGCCTCCACGCCCTCCCCGACCGGTCCGCCCCCACCCGCCGGTGGCGCGATCACCGCGGGCGGCCGGAACGCCGCCGCCGCGGCGTCCTCGCGGCGCTTGTCCTCCAACCAGCGCCCGTACCGCTCGCGCTGCGACTCCAACCCCTCCACCGACCCGAGCGCCTGCTCCAGCTCCCCCTGGACCCGCCCGCGCTCCTGCTCGATCGCGCCCGCCTGCTCGCGCTGCGCCCGCTGCGCCTGCACCGCCGCCGCCATCACTCCTTCGGCGGCGCGCTGCGCGTCGTCGGCGGCCTTCTCCTTCTTCTCCGCCTCACCGCGCGCGGCACGCGCCGCAGAATCCTTGTTCGCCGCCTCGTCCTGCGCCTTGTGCAGGTCGTCGAGCGTGTCCAACCCGAACCCGCCGACCGCTTCGAGCAGCTGGGCGCGCGCCAGCAGGTCCTCCGGGCTGGTCGCGCCGAAGTAGGCGGTGACCGAGCCGAGCGCGCTGCCGTGCTCGTAGCTGGCCGCGGCGAACTCGTCCAACGCCTGGCGGGAGCGCTCCACCGCCTCGAACGACGCGTCCGACTGGGCGCGGGCCGAGTCGGCCTCGGCGCGGGCGGTGTCGGCGGCGGTGCGGGCGATGTCCAGGTCGACCCGCGCCTTGTTCGCCAGCTCCATCTTGTACGCGACCTCGCTGTCCAGCGCCTGCAGGCGGGACTCGGCCTCGCTCAGCTTGCTGTTCAGCTCGCCGACGCGCGTCGCGGCGGCGTCAGCGGCCTCGCGGCCCTCGCTGATCTCGCTGTCGCTGGGGTTGGGCGGAGGCGGGGGGACAGCCGCTGACTGTCCCGTCAGGACGAGGAGAGCGACCAGCGCGACCACACCGGAACCCGTCCACCGACCCACCGCACCCGCCTCCGCCGCGTCGACCCGTTGCGCCGAACGGCGCAACACCTCGACGGAGACTGTGCCACCGCTCCACCGGGGCCTTCAGCGCCACACGGGCAACTTCAACCACACGGGTGGCTGACGCGCACGATCAGTTGACCTCGCGGTTGAGCCCGTCCCAGTAGGGCGATCGGAGCTTGAACTTCTGCACCTTCCCGGTGGCCGTGCGCGGGATCGCGTCCCGGATCTCCACCGACGTCGGGGCCTTGTACCCGGCCAGCCGCTCCTTGCAGTGCGCGATCAGCTCGGCCTCGGTGGCGGAGGCGCCGTCCGCGAGCACGACGAGCGCCTTGACCGTCTCGCCCCACTTCTCGTGCGGGACGCCGATGACGGCGGCCTCGGCGACCGCCGGGTGGTCGAACAGCGCGTCCTCCACCTCCACCGACGACACGTTCTCCCCACCCGTGATGATCACGTCCTTCTTGCGGTCGGAGATGACCAGGTGCCCGTCGTCGTCGACGTGCCCGCCGTCGCCGGTGTGGAACCAGCCGCCGTCGAGGGCCTGCGCGCTGGCGCCGGGGTTGTCCCAGTAGCAGTCCATGACCACGTTGGAGCGGGCCAGCACCTCGCCGGTGTCGGAGATCCGCAGGCGGGCGCCGAGCGCGGGGGCCCCGGCGCGGGAGAGCTTGCGGGCGCGCTCCTCGTCGGTCAGCCCGTCGTCCTCGGGGCGGGTGCGGTTGAACGTGAGCAGCGGGGCGGTCTCGGTCAGGCCGTAGATCTGCAGGAACTCCCAGCCCAGCTCGGCGGTGATCCGGGCGATGACGCGGCTGGGCGGCGGGGCGCCCGCGCACACCACGCGCACCCGGCCGCGTCCGGGGATCTCGCCGTCCCAGCGGGCGGCGGCGTCGAGCACCGCGCTCCACACGGCGGGCGCGCCGCAGACGAGGGTGACGCCGTGGTCGCGGACGCGGCGCAGGATCTCGTCGCCGTCGACCTTGCGCAGCACGACCTGCGGCACGCCAAGGCCCGCCAACCCGTAGGGCATCCCCCAGCCGTTGCAGTGGAACATCGGCAGGACGTGCAGGTAGACGTCCCGCTCCCAGGCGCGGGTGTGCAGGGCGAAGGTGACGGCGTTGATCCACACGTTGCGGTGGGTGAGCTGCACGCCCTTGGGGCGGGCGGTGGTGCCGGAGGTGTAGTTGACGGTGGCGGTGGCGTCCTCGTCGGGGTCGCGCCACGGGCGCGGGGCGACGCCGAAGAGCATCAGCTCCTCCTCGGTGTGCGCGCCGAGGGTGAAGCGGTGCGGGGCGCGGACTCCGCCGAGTTCGAGCTCGGGGTCGACGAGCAGGGCGGTGGCCCCGCTGTGCTCGACGATGTAGGCGACCTCGGCGGGCCGGAGCCGGTAGTTCACGGGCACGCAGACGCGCCCGCTGCCGGGCACGGCGTGCAGGAGTTCGAGCAGCCGCGCCGAGTTGGGGCTGACCACGGCGATCCGCTCGCCCACGCCGACGCCTAACGCGTCGAACCCGGCCTGCCAGGCTCGGACCCGGTCGGCGAACCCGGCGTAGGTGCTGGTGGGGACGGGTGGCGCGGGCTGGTGCGGTTCGTCGACGGCGGCGGTGGTGGAGGCGAAGGCGACCTCGGCCCGCTCCAGGAAGTCTGCGACGGTCAGCGGTACGCGCATCCACCGACGTTATTCTGCGGCCGGGTGCGCTGACCAGGAACGATGCGTCTCAGTTGGCGGCGGATCGGTTCAGTGCCGCCCCTCTCGGCGCCGCCCCGCCCGGAAGGCCCGTCACTCGCACAGCAGCAGGTACCGCCGCCCGAGGTCCTGGGGCGGCCGGGCCCGGTCCGCGCGGCCCGCGATGAACCGGGCGAGGTGCTGGTCGGCGACCTGCACGGGTTCGGCGAACACCGCGTGGCTGACGTTCTCGTCGTGGTCGGGCGTGCTCAGCGAGCCCTCGTACCGGTAGAAGGAGCGCCGCGCGGGCAGGAGCGCGCCGAGGTCGAACGAGGTGGGCGCGCCGCCGTCGCCGTCGGCCTCGTACCGCAGCAGCACGGAGACGACCAGGACCTGGAGGGCGCGCTCGGCCCGCACGTGCACCGCGTGCAGCTCGGCCTGCTGCTGCTCCCCGTCGACCCAGTGCTCGCCGGGCCGGTGGAAGTGCACGTTGGCCAGCCGGTACGCCTCGCCGCCGAGCACGGCCTCCTGCGCGACGACGGGCCGGAACCGGTGCCCGTGCGCCTCGGAGACGACGTCGAACCGCTGGCTCCCCTTCTCCCACCGCAGGTCGAGCGACCCGCTGGAACCGGGGACGACGACGGGCGACCTGAGGTTGACGGGTGACTGCCAGGAGGAAGGGGTGCGCACAGGGGCAGAAGACCAGACCCCCGGTCCCCGCGCCGGTCAGCTCACCCGTTGGTGGGGTTTGGCCGGGATGGGCGGACCGCTCACCAGGTGCTCGGGTCGCCCCAGGTGCGCACCGGCCCCTCGCCGGTCACCGGAACGGCCACCAGCTCGGGCAGCGAGACCCCGACCGGCCGCCGGTCGAGCGCGCTGGCCAGCGGGTCGCACGGCGTCGGCTCCCCGTTGCAGATCAGCACGGCGGCCCCCGCGCGGGCCGCCAGCGGCACCAGGTCCGAGGCCGGGCTGACCACCAGCGACGTGCCCGCGACCAGCAGCAGGTCGCAGTCGACCACGGCCGCCCGCGCCGCCCGCAGCACGTCCGGGTCCAGCGGCTGCCCGAACGCGACCGTCGTGGCCCGCAGCACCCCGCCGCAGGCCGGGCAGTCCGGGTCGTCCTCCCCGTCCCGCACCCGCTCCAGCGCCTCCCGCATGTCCCCCGGCGACCCGCAGTCGGTGCACGCCGTGCGCAGCAGCGACCCGTGCAGCTCGACCACCCGCCGCGTCCCGGCCCGCTGGTGCAGCCCGTCGACGTTCTGCGTGAGCAGCGCCCGCAGCCGCCCGCCGCGCTGGAGCTCCACGAGCGCCCGGTGCGCGGGGTTGGGCTCGGCGACCCACATGGGGTGGTGCAGCCGGGCCCGCCACACCCGCCGCCGCACCCCGTGGTCGTTCAGGTACTCGTCGGGCGTGTAGGACCGCCCCGCCTCGGTGACGCCGCTGAGCGAGCCGTGCGGCCCCCGGAAGTCCGGGATGCCCGACTCGGTGGAGACCCCGGCCCCGGTCAGCACCGTGATCCGGCGGGCGGCGGCCATCGCTTCCTGGGGCATCACCACACCACCGTGTCACGTCGCGCACCGGGACCGGGAGCCGGGTCGGCGTACATAATTCCCCGTGACAGGGGCAGGTGGTGGCCGTGGGGCGGTGGGGTTCGGGCGGTCGGGTCGCCGGGGTGGTCGCGCTGGTGCTGGGCGTGCTGGCGGGGGTCGTGGTCGTGGGGCAGGCGGGGCGGTCCGGCCCGTCCGCCTCGGCGGGCGCCGGGCCCGGCGAGGTGGTGGCGGGCTTCCTCGGGGCGCTCGCCCGGAACGACCTGGGCGCCGCGTGGTCGGTGGTGGCGCCCGCGGAGGCCGCCGTGGTCGTCGACCACGGTCGCGCGCTCGTCGCCGAGGGGAGCAGGGCGGGGCTGGTCGGCGCCGTGCCCTCGGTGCGCGGCGCGGACGTCGTGGTGGGCGGGACCAGGCGGATCACCGAGCGGCTGGCCGTCACCGGCGTGGTCGGCGGGTGGCTGACGGCGTCGAGCACCGCCGGGGACGTGGTGACCGGGCGGCTCGCGAGCGCGCTGGGGGCCGCGCCGTCGCCCGGGGGCCAGGACTGGACGGTCGACTTCGGCGCGCGCGGCGCCGGAGCGGTGGAGATCGCCACCGTCGAGGTGGGCGGCCGGTGGTACGCGAGCGTGCTGCACACCGCCGTGCACGCCCTGCTCAAGGGCAACGGGCTCGACTGGCCGCGACGGGGGATCGCGCCGAGCGCCGGGAGCTCCCCCGGCGCGGCCGTGCGGCGGTTCACCGGGGCGCTGCTGGCGGGCGACCTGGCGGCCGTGATCGCGCTCCTGCCGCCGGACGAGATGGCGGCCGTCCAGGCGGCCGGACCGGCGCTGGTGGACCTGGCGGGACCGGTGCCGGGCGTGGTGGGCGTGCGGGACGTCGAGGTCGACGTGACCGAGACCGCCGAGGGCGCCCGAGCGGTGGTCCGGGCGCTGACCCTGACGACCGGGGGCGTGAGCGGCCGGTTCAGCCGCGAGGGCGCCTGCTACGTCCCGGACACCGGGGCCCGGCCGCTGTGCGCGAACGACCTGGCCGCCCTGCTCACCCCGCCGCACGCCCCGCCCGAGACCCCGGACGTCCTGGCGCGGCTGTTCGACCGGCTGCTCACCGAGGGGGTGCCGCTGGTGACCACGCGCTCGTCCGCCGGGTGGCACGTCAGCCCGGCCCGCACGCTCGCGCAGGCCCTCCTGACCGCGGCCCCCGCGCTGACGCCCGCCGACGTCGGGGTGCTGCTGGCGGCGTTCTGAGCGCGACCGGCTACCCGAGCACCGCGGCGGGCGGCGGCCCCAGCAGCAGCACCTTGCGCGCCGCGCCTGCCAGCGCGTCCGCCAGCTCCACCTCGGGCCCCGCCGTCAGCAGCGCGGTCTCCCCTGCGGCGCGCGCGAACCGCTCAGGGTCGACCTCCGCCTCCGCCCGCAGCAGGAGCACCGAGTCGCCGACCCGCTCGGGGAAGTCCTCCGGGTCCACGTCGACCTGCCCGAGCGTGAACGGGTGCACCACGATCTCCACCGCCAGCACCCCGCCGCGCAGCTCCTGCCGCGCCCACCCGTCGCTGCCCATCAGGAACAGCACGCCGACGCCCTCCACGCAGTGCCTGCGCAGCGCCGCCGCGGCCCGCTCCCCCGGCGTCCCGGCGGGGTCGACCAGCAGCACCGGCACCGGCACGCCCGGCTCGTCGGGGCGCACGCCGTCGACCAGCCGCAACCGGGGGCTCACCTCCGCCCGCCCGCGCTCCGGCCGACGATCTCCCACGGCACCGGTCCGGTGGTCGCCATCCAGGTCACCCCCTGCGCGATCCGATCACCCAGGCAGCCAGGGTAGCGGCCACCACCAGGCCCGAGGCGATCACGGCGGACCACCCGAGCGCGGGTCCGAGCTCGACCCGCCCGCCGAGCGCCCCGAGCACCGCCCCGACCGGCGGCGTCACCCCGAGCGGGTAGGCCGCCACGGTCAGCGCGAGCGCCGCCACCGCCGTCCACCCGGCGCGCACCAGCACAGGTCGCGCGCACAGCAGCCCGACCCCGACGCCCGCGACCGCGCACACCAGGTTCGCCGCGAGCCCGGTCAGCACCACCGGCGGCGGGTAGGGCCTCGGCTGCGTCAGCACCGGCGCCAGCGTGCCGACCACCGCCGCCCCGCAGGCCCACACCAGCGCCGCCAGCGCCACCCCGACCCGCGTCCGCGCCCAGCCCGCGGCGGTCGTGGTGACCGCGTGCCGCACCGGGTCCTCGGTCCCGGCGACCACGACCGCCAGCCACACCGACACCGGGTACAGCAGCGCGCTCGACCCGATGTAGGACTGCGGCGCCTCGCCCGCGTCCCCGGCGTAGAGCATGGCGAGCACGGCCAGGAGCAGCAGCACCGGCGGCAGGAACCGCTGCCCGCGCGCGACGTCGGCCACCAGGTAGCGCACCAGCGCGAGGAGCCTCACGACCGCACCCCGCGCACCGAGCAGCCCAGCCGCAGCGCGAGTGCCAGCACCTCGTCGCTGCGCCCCGGCTCGACCTCCAACCGCACCGCGTCCCCGCCCCGCTCGGCCACCAGCACCCCGTCCGCCGCCTCGACCTGCTCGAACACCGCCCCCGCCCGGTCCAGCTCGACCACGACCACCCGGTCCCGCCCGCCGCCGAGCACGACCTGCCGCGCCCCGGCCAGCTCGCGCCCGGTGTGGTCGGTGACCAGCACCCCGACCCCGTCCGCGCACGCCGCCTCGACCAGCCCGGCCAGCGCGGCGCCCGCGCGGGCGTCCAGCCCCGACCACGGCTCGTCCAGCACGACCAGCCCACGCGCGTGCAGGGCCTGCGCGAGCGCGACCTTCTGCGCGTTGCCCTTGGACAGCGCGGACATCGGCCCGTCCGGATCACCCGCGAACCCGAGCGCCTCCACCAGCTCCCACCGGCCGGGGACCCCGCGCACCGCGGCGAGGTGGCGCAGGTAGTTCCGGGCGGAGAAGCGCACGTCAGGGGGGAACCGCTCGGGCAGGTAGCCGACGTCGCCGACGCGGGCGACCCGTCCCTCGTCCGGCCTGACCAGCCCGGCCGCGACGCGCAGCAGGGTGGACTTGCCGACCCCGTTGCCGCCCGCGACCACGACCAGCCCGCCCGCCGCGACGTCCAGGTCGACCCCGCGCAGCACCCAGGGCCCGCGCCCGTACCGCTTGCCGACCCCGTCGAGCCGGACCGCGCCCGCCCCCGCGCCCCCAGGTCCCGCACCGCCGCGCCCACCGCTGTCCCGACCCACCGAACCCCGCCCCCAGCCGCTCATCCGCGACACCCTCCCACCGACCCGCTCGGCCCCTGACGTGCCACGCCGCCCGCGTCCACCCGCCCCAGCGGGGTCCCGCACCCGAGCCGCGCGCCTTCCCGCCACCTCGGACCAACCTCGCGGGTCAGCTTGAACCCCCATACAGGACACGCGTACTGTTTAGGGCGAGAGGGCGCCGCACCCACAGGTGCGGAAGACTCACGGATGTTCCCCTACCGACTTATGCGCGTCACCAGAGTCACCAGATGGAGTTGGACGTGACTGCACCAGCGAGCAAGGACAGCTTCGGCGCCCGCGGCACGCTCTCGGTCGGCGACGCCTCGTACGAGGTGTACCGACTGAGCGCCGTCGAGGGTGCGGAGCGCCTGCCGTACAGCCTGAAGATCCTGCTGGAGAACCTGCTCCGCACCGAGGACGGCGCGAACATCACCGCCGACCACGTGCGCGCGCTCGGCGCCTGGGATCCCAGCGCCCAGCCGAACAAGGAGATCCAGTTCACGCCCGCGCGGGTGGTCATGCAGGACTTCACCGGCGTGCCCTGCGTGGTCGACCTCGCCACCATGCGCGAGGCCGTGACCCAGCTCGGCGGCGACCCGGCGAAGGTCAACCCGCTGGCCCCGGCCGAGCTGGTCATCGACCACTCGGTGATCGCCGACATCTTCGGCCGCCCGGACGCCTTCGAGCTGAACGTGGACCTGGAGTACGAGCGCAACAGGGAGCGCTACCAGTTCCTGCGCTGGGGCCAGACCGCGTTCGACGAGTTCAAGGTCGTCCCGCCGGGCACCGGCATCGTCCACCAGGTCAACATCGAGCACCTGGCCCGCGTGGTCATGGTCCGGGGCGGCGTCGCCTACCCGGACACCCTGGTCGGCACCGACAGCCACACCACCATGGTGAACGGCATCGGCGTGCTGGGCTGGGGCGTCGGCGGCATCGAGGCCGAGGCCGCGATGCTCGGCCAGCCGGTGTCGATGCTGATCCCGCGCGTGGTCGGCTTCAAGCTGCACGGCGAGCTGCCCGCGGGCGCGACCGCCACCGACCTGGTGCTGACGATCACCGAGATGCTGCGCAAGCACGGCGTCGTCGGCAAGTTCGTCGAGTTCTACGGCTCGGGCGTCGGCGCGGTGCCGCTGGCCAACCGCGCCACCATCGGCAACATGAGCCCGGAGTTCGGCTCCACCTGCGCGATCTTCCCGATCGACGGCGAGACCATCGACTACCTGAAGCTGACCGGCCGCTCGGCCGAGCAGCTGGCGCTGGTCGAGGCGTACGCCAAGGAGCAGGGCCTGTGGCACGAGGCCGACCACGAGCCGGTGTACTCCGAGACGCTGTCGCTGGACCTGTCGACGGTCGTCCCGTCGATCGCGGGCCCGAAGCGCCCGCAGGACCGGATCGAGCTGGCCTCGTCCAAGACCGCGTTCCGCCAGGCGCTGGGCGCGTACGTCTCCGACAGCGAGCCGACCTCGGCCTCCAGCGTGGACGAGGCCGTGGAGGAGACCTTCCCGGCCAGCGACCCGATCTCGCCCGAGGGCGGTGACAACGGCGGCGCGCCGCGCGTGGTCCACTCGGCCGCGACCGGCAGCGAGGGCCGCCCGTCCAACCCGGTCAAGGTGACCCTGGACGGCAACGAGTTCGAGCTGGACCACGGCGCCGTCGCGATCGCCGCGATCACCTCGTGCACCAACACCTCGAACCCGTCGGTGATGATCGGCGCGGCGCTGCTGGCGAAGAAGGCCGTGGAGAAGGGCCTGGAGCGCAAGCCGTGGGTCAAGACCACGCTGGCGCCCGGCTCCAAGGTCGTCATGGACTACTACGAGCGCGCCGGCCTCATGCCGTACCTGGAGAAGCTGGGCTTCCACCTGGTCGGCTACGGCTGCACCACGTGCATCGGCAACTCCGGCCCGCTGCAGGACGAGATCAGCGCGGGCATCAACCACGGCGACCTCGCCGCGGTGTCGGTGCTGTCGGGCAACCGGAACTTCGAGGGCCGGATCAACCCCGACATCAAGATGAACTACCTGGCGTCCCCGCCGCTCGTGGTGGCGTACGCGCTCGCAGGCTCGATGGACAAGGACATCACCACCGAGCCGCTGGGCACCGACAACGAGGGCAAGCCGGTCTACCTGGCCGACATCTGGCCGTCGCCGCAGGAGGTCTCGGAGGTCGTCAGCTCGGCGATCTCGCCGGAGGGCTTCGCCAAGGGCTACGAGAACGTGTTCTCCGGCGACCAGCGCTGGCAGTCGCTGCCCACGCCGACCGGCAACACCTTCGAGTGGGCCGACGACTCCACCTACGTGCGGAAGCCCCCGTACTTCGAGGGCATGGAGATGGAGCCGAAGCCGGTCACCGAGATCAGCGGCGCGCGCGTGCTGGCGCTGCTGGGCGACTCGGTCACCACGGACCACATCTCCCCCGCCGGTTCGATCAAGGCCGACTCGCCCGCGGGCAAGTACCTGACCGAGCACGGCGTGGACCGCAAGGACTTCAACTCGTACGGCTCGCGGCGCGGCAACCACGAGGTGATGATCCGCGGCACGTTCGCGAACATCCGCCTGCGCAACCTGCTGCTCGACGACGTCCAGGGCGGCTTCACCCGCGACTTCCTGGCCGAGGGCGCGCCGCAGACCACGATCTACGACGCGTCGGCGAGCTACGCCGAGGCGGGCGTGCCGCTGGTCGTCCTGGCGGGCAAGGAGTACGGCTCGGGCTCGTCCCGCGACTGGGCGGCCAAGGGCACCTCGCTGCTGGGCGTGCGCGCGGTGATCACCGAGTCGTTCGAGCGCATCCACCGGTCGAACCTGATCGGCATGGGCGTCCTGCCGCTCCAGTTCCCGGCCGGCGAGTCCGCGTCGTCGCTCGGCCTGGACGGCACCGAGGTGTTCGACATCTCCGGGGTGACCGAGCTGAACAACGGCGTGACGCCGGAGACGGTGAAGGTCGTCGCGAAGAAGGCGGACGGCGGGGCGGTGGAGTTCGACGCGGTCGTCCGCATCGACACCCCCGGTGAGGCGGACTACTACCGCAACGGCGGCATCATGCAGTACGTGCTGCGCAAGATGGTCCGCAGCTAGTCCTGAGCGGTGCGGGAGGGGCCGTCCGCGCTTCGGCGCGGGCGGCCCCTCCCACGTCACCGGTTCAGCAGATGTAGGCCGTGTGCTGCGCCCACCACTCCAGGTGCGGCGCGGTGTTCGCCCCGACCCGGCCGTCCACCACGAGCCCCGCGCCGAGCGCGTTGGCGCACTGCTGGAACTTGATCACCTTGCCCTCGGTGTCCGGCCCGAAGTCCCCGTCCACGGAGATGCTGTGGTAGGTGCCCGAACTGATGGCCCAGTTCAGCAGGCACTGCACCCGCCTGACGTAGGCCCCGCTGTCACCCCGACCGATGTCCCGCGCCGCCGCGGACTGGCAGTTGTGCAGCGCCCCGATCCCACCTGGCGCGGCCACCGCCGTCCCACCCGCGAGCACGACGCTGAACAGCGCGGCCAGCAATACCAAAGCTCGTCGACCCATGACTTGTCCCCCTAGCTCTCGACACACCGGAAGTGCGGATCTGAACTGCGGTTTCCCACCCGTGGCGCTCAGCAGGCGAAGTCCTCGGGGTGCTCGGCCCACCACAGCAGGTGGAGCATCGTGGCCATCCCGAAGCGGCCGTCCACCACGAGCCCCGCGCCGAGCGCGTTCGCGCACTGCTGGAACCGGACCAGCCTCCGGGTGGTCTCCGGCCCGGAGATCCCGTCCACCGGGAGCGGCTCGTACTCCGGCGGGCGGAGGACCAGGTTCAGCAGGCACTGCCCCCTGCGGACGACCGGATTCGGTTGCCCCGGACCGGGGTTCGGCACCAGGTGCCCCGGCGGGCAGTCGACCTCCGCGACCCGAGCGGACGCAGCCGCCCCGCCCGCCGTCCCCACGCCGAACAACGCCGCGCACAGCACCACGAGCAGCGCAGGCACCCCTCGTCCCATCACGCTCCCCCCACCCGCCGCCCTTCGCCGGGTCGTCCCATGCTCGGCCGCCCGTCGTCGCCGGGGCAACTTCTTCGAGCAGGCTCGAAAACCCCGCCCGGACCAGCCGGTCCACCACGGCGGCCCACTGCGGCCCCTCCGCTGCGGCACCAGCTGCCCTGGTAGCGCCCCACCCCCTACCAACGGACCGGGGCCCGATACCAAGCGCCGATTCACCACCGTCCCCGCTCCCCTACCGCCACCACCGTGAAAGCACTGGAGCTCCTCGGCGCCTTCCTCGCCCTGAACGGCCTGCTGGGCGCGGGTCGCGACCTGCTCGGGTTCGGCCCCGGCGGGGTGATCTCGCACGTCCCCGGCGTCACCGGCGACGAACTGCTCGCCAACGCGCTCGTGCTGGTGGCCGGGGTCGCGCTGACCGCGTTCGCGCACAGCAGGCTGCGGGACGACGACGTGCGCTGATGCCCGCCGCGCCCCGCCGCGACCGGCTCGTGGACGCCGCGTTCCCCGCCCTCGCCGCCGCGTACGCCCTGCTCCACCGCACCCAGCTCACCGACCTCCCGCCCCCGCTGCTGCGCGTGGACCCGGAACTCGCGCCTGCGGAGTCGGTGGTGCTCAGCGTGGTCCTGTACGCCGGGGTGACCGGCTGGGGCGCGTCGGTGCGGGCGCACCGGCAGCCCGTGGGGTCGTTGCGCGAGCGCGCCGAGCGGGCCGATGCTGTCGCCGTCGGTCATCCGGCAGCTCATCGCACGTGGTGGACACCGACGCCGGACCGCGCCGGGAGCGGGCGCGGCGGGCGCTGGACGGGCTCAGCGGGCGGGAGCTGGCGCGGGACGCTGGCCTGGCCTGGCCTGGCCTCAGACGTCGTAGTCCCCGTCGCGCACGCCCGCGACGAACACCGCCCACTCCTCGTGCGTGAACACCGCCGTGCCCGCGTCGGGGCGCAGGTTGTTGCGCACGAACACGGCGTCGTCGGTGAACCGGGTCTCGACGCAGGTCCCGCCGTTGGTGGTGCGACGCGGCAGGAACCACTCATCGCGCTTCAGAGGCATGTCCCGAGTATTTCACCGCTGTCCCGGCGCAACGCCGACGAACGCGCGCATGTGCTCGGTGCTCGCCTCCCGGCTCAGCGCCATGCCGCGCAGCAGTTCCAGGTGGCGCGTGGCGCGCTCGACCACGGAAGCCTTGTCCTGCACGGTCTCCCGGCCGTAGCTGTCGGTCAGCAGGATGTCCGGCGCGGGCGGCGGGAACCGGTGCAGGGTCGCGAGCATCCCCCGGAACGCGTGCGGGCCGCCGTCGAACGGCATGACCTGGATGACCACGTTGTCCGTGGTGGTGTTGAAGCGGACCAGGCGCTCGACCTGCTCGCGCATGACGTCGTCGTCGCCCACGGTGGTCCGCAGCGCGCCCTCGCCGAGGATGCACCAGTAGCGCAGCGGCGGGCGCTCGACGCGGGTCAGCAGCTTGCCGCGCTCCATCCGCAGCGCCAGGAGCTTCTCGACCTCGTCGGGTTTGCCGTTCCAGGACCAGTCGAGCAGCGCCTTGGCGTAGGCCGGGATCTGGAGGATGCCGGGGATCAGCTCGCCCGAGTAGCAGATCGACGAGATCGCCTGGGCTTCCAGGTCGACGATCCGCCGGTGGTTGTTGGGCACGGTGGCCGCCGTGTAAGGGCCGGGTGCCCGCCGTCCGCGCGAGTTCCGCGCGAACAGCAGGAGCTCACCGCGCTCGTCCCCCATGACCCCGTAGTGGTCGAGCAACCGCTCCAGCTCGACGGGCTTGGGCCGGGACCGCCCGGTCTCCAGGTCCCCGATCTTGGAGATGGTGCACCCGAGCAGCACGGCGGCCTGGTCCCGCCCCACCCCGGCCTGCTCCCGCATCCGCCGCAGCGTGGCCGCGATCTGGATGTGCTCGGGCTGAACCTGCCGCATGTCCTCACGTCCCCCTCGCTGGCACGGTGGCGCAATCTAGCGCCTCTCCCACACGAGCAAAGGTCACCCAACTGGGTAAAAATGTCCTCTCCTGCGCACGTAGCTGACGTGCGGCGCCCCCGCCGACCTCCGGGAGCCGCGGGCGCGAGGCGCGCGCCCCGCTCACCACAACGGCCGCACCGCGCTGAACCCGTTGGCCCAACGGGGTCTCCCCATCCTGCCCGCCGACCACCCCCAGGTATCTTCGGCCGCTGCGGAGAGGAGGCCCGTGGTCCTGTTCCTGTGGTGGCTGCGCAACGACTCCCTGGGCCGCACCAGGGTCTGGTTCCCCCTCGCCCCCGCGCTGGCGCTCACCGCGACCTGGACCCTCTTCGCCTGGCCCGACGGCCTCACCACCGCCCTGCTGGTCGGTTTCGCCGTCACCGAGGTCGCCGTCGACCACGTGTGGTGGCGCCGCGACCGGCGCGCGGAGGGCATGAACCGCGAAGAGCTGTGAACGGGCCCGACCGCTGAGGAGAAGCGGCCGGGCCCGTGGGATCAGGACGGCCGAGCGCCGCCCGGAGCGGGGCTCACCCGGTGGCT
The DNA here is from genome assembly GCF_000023245.1 of Actinosynnema mirum DSM 43827. GTDB lineage: Bacteria > Actinomycetota > Actinomycetes > Mycobacteriales > Pseudonocardiaceae > Actinosynnema > Actinosynnema mirum. The sequence goes on along the minus strand of NC_013093.1, from coordinate 2,352,361 downwards.
TGCGCCAGCACCAGCGCGAACCGCCCCTCCGAGTCGGTCCACCACCGCCGCACCGCGAACCCGGACTCCCCCAGTTCGCGCTCCAGCCCGTCGCGCCGGAACTTCGCCGACACCTCCGTCCGCAGCTCCTCCCCCTCCGCGAACCCGACCTCGATGCCCAGCCCCGGAACGGGAACCCGCATCGCCCGCTCGGCCCGCAGCCGCATCTCGATCCACTCCCGCTCCGGGTTCCACCGCGCGACGTGCGCGAACGCGTCCGGGTCGAACCCCGCGCCCAGCTCCCGGTTCAGCACCCTCAGCACGTTCCGGTTGAACGCGGCCGTCACCCCGGCCGGGTCGTCGTACGCCCGCACCAGCACCTCGGGGTCCTTCACCAGGTCCGCGCCGAGCAGCAGCCACTGCCCGGCCCGCAACGACTCCCGCACGGCCGCGAAGAACTTCCCGCGCTCCTCGGGCAGCAGGTTCCCGATCGTGCCGCCGAGGAACGCCACCAACCGCCCGTCCGACACCGGGAGCGCGCCGAGGTGCTGGGTGAAGTCCCCGACCACGCAGCGGACCTGGACGCCGGGGTAGTCGTCGGCGAGCCCGGACGCCCCGGCCAGCAGCGCCGACTCGGACACGTCCAGCGGCGTGAACCGGCGCAGCGTCGGCCGCAGGGCGTCGAGCAGCAGCCGGGTCTTCACCGAGAACCCCGAGCCCAGCTCCACCAGCTCCGCCGCGCCGGTCAGCTCCGCGACCTCGCCCGCCCGCGCGGTGAGGATCTCCCGCTCGGCCCGCGTCGGGTAGTACTCGGGCAGCCGGGTGATGTCCTCGAACAGCGAGCTGCCCACCTCGTCGTAGAACCACTTGGGGGACAACCACTTCGGCGTGTCGGCCAGCCCGGCCGCGGCTTCCTCGCGCAGCGCGCGCGCCGCCTCGTCGGGGGTCAGTCGCACGTCAAGCTCGGTCATCGTCGTCCTATCGCTCGAACGTCCACAGTAGACTCAGAGGCAGACTCGGAGGCCACCACGACCGAGCGGTCGGGCGCCTCGCGCCAGCCGTCACCGGTGTCCAGCGGCTCGGAGGCCACCAGCACCCCGCCTTCGTCCCGCCTGAACCACAACGAGTGCGTCCAGGTCGTGCCGACCACGACCCCGTGGCCGAGCAGCAGCAGGTTCAGCCGCGAGCCGGGGGCGGCGGCGTCCACCTCGCGCAGCACCGACACCACCGCCTCCTCGGCGCCCGCCCCGGACCGCAGCCGGTCCTGCACCAGCGCCCACAGCAGCGCCGAGTCCGTGGGCGCGTCGAGCGTCAGCAACCGCTCCACCGGAAGCCCGGAAGCCAGCTGCGCCAACGACTTCGACCACTCGGGAACCTTGCCGTTGTGGCTGAACAGCCAGCCGTCGCCGGAGAACGGCGCGCACGCGGTCTCCACCACCGGCATCCCGACCGTGGCCGAGCGCACCGCCGCCAGCACCGCGCCCGACCGCACGACGCGGCCCAGTGAAGCCAGGTTCTCGTCCGCCCAGATCGCCCCGGCCCGCCGGTACCGGGCGACCTGCCCGTCCTCGGCGGCCCACCCGACCCCGTACCCGTCGGCGTTGACCGTGCCGCCGCGCCGCATGTCCGACGGCGCGTACGACTGGCGCTCCAGCGAGTGCGGCGGGTCGAACAGCAGCGCCGACAGCGGCACCGGCCGCCCGAGGTACCCCAGGTGCCTGCACACCTAGCCCTCCACCGCCCCGCGCGCGACCTCCGGCGACGCGTCCCGCGCGCACCGGAACCCGGCGAAGACCTGCCGCCGGATCGGGTAGTCCCAGTTGCGGAACGTCGCGCGCACCGCCACCGGGTCCGTGCCGAACGAGCCGCCGCGCAGCACCTTGTGGTCCCCGCCGAAGAACACCTGCGAGTACTCGGCGTACGGGAACACCTCGAACCCGGCGTAGCCCCGGAAGTCCGAGCTGGTCCACTCCCACACGTCGCCGACGAGCTGGTGGACGCCCAGCGGCGACACGCCCTTCGGGTAGGCGCCGACCGGGGCCGGGGACAGGTGCCGCTGGCCGAGGTTGGCGTGCTCGGGCGTCGGGTCGTCGTCGCCCCACGGGTAGCGCAGGGAGCGCCCGGTGGCCGGGTCGAAGCGGGCGGCCTTCTCCCACTCGACCTCGGTGGGCAACCGCTTCCCGGCCCACCGCGCGTAGGCCTCGGCCTCGTGGAAGCACACGTGCACCACGGGTTGCGCGGGGTCGAGCGGCGCGGTGACGCCGAACGCCCGCCTGTGCCAGGCGTCCCCGGAGCGCGACCAGAAGCGCGGGGCCGTGAGCCCGGCGCTCTGGACGTGCTCCCAGCCGGTGGGGCTCCACCAGCGCGGGTCGCGGTAGCCGCCGTCGGCGATGAACTCGGTGTACGCGCCGTTGGTGACCGGGGTGGTGTCGATGAGGAACGGCGCGGTCACCACCTGGTGCGCGGGCCGCTCGTTGTCCAGGGCCCACGCCTCGGTGGAGGTGCCCATGGTGAACGGGCCGCCGGGGACCAGCACCTCCGGCGGCCCGACCGGACCGCCGGGCGGCGGGGGCGGGGCGTGCAGCACCGGGGCGCCCGCGCGCAGCTGGTGGGTGGCCAGCATGGTCTCGTCGTGCTGCTGCTCGTGCTGCACGATCATGCCGAACGCGAACGCCCCGTCGAGCAGCCGCGCGCCCTCCAGCGGGGTGCGCTCCAGGACGTCGAAGACCTTGTCGCGCACCTCCCGCACGTAGCCGCGCGCCTCGCCGGGACCGAGCAGCGGCAGCTCGGGGCGGGCCGCTCGGGCGTGCTTGAACGCGTCGTACAGCTCGTCGATGTCGGAGCGCACCGGGTCGCGGCCACCGACGTCGCGGACGAGCCAGAGCTCCTCCTGGTTGCCGATGTGGGCGAGGTCCCACACCAGCGGTGACATGAGCTTCGAGTGCTGGCGCACGAGGTCGTCGTCGTCCACGGCGTCGGTGAGCGCGGCGCTGCGGGCCCTGGCCCTGGTGAGCTGGTCCGCGACTGTCGCGCGCAGGTCTTCCGCGCTGGTCATGAAAGGCCCCCTCCGGACTGTTGTGCAGTGCTGTCAGCGGGTTCTTCTCAGCGTTCTCCGGTCGAGCGGTGCTCGGTTCAGCGGTGCTCGCTCGGCGGCGCGGTCCTCCGGGTGCGGAGGGAGCGCGCTTCTTGTTGTGGGGCAGCTTGTTGTGGGGCAGCACGAGCCGGTTCCGCGACCGGCGCCGGGGTTTCGCGGCGCCGGGGACTGCCGGGGTGTCGTCGCGGTCGGGGCGACGGGACCCGCACCGACCTCGGGGACCTGGGGTGAGGGGCCTCGCGCGGACCGTCGGCCGGTTAGGCGGCGGTCGCGCGGGCGCGAGCGCTGCGGTGGCGCGACGTCGTCGGCGCGCCGGGGACCGTCAGCGACGCCGGGCGAGCGCGCGGTGCAGCTCGTCGGCGACCACGTCGGCCTGCGCGGGCGACAGGTCGGTGCGGTGCAGCGCGGCGCAGCCCAGCTCGACGACCTGCGCGGCGACGCGGGCCAGCACCGGGTCGTCCAGCCCGTGCCGGGCGGCGGTGAGCCAGCGCCGAACCGAGGGACCGGTCGCTTCCAGCACCGAGTCCACCACGGACGGGTGCGAGAAGAGGGCGGCCAGCAGCACCACCGGGGGGATCCAGCCGCCGGGGCCCGGCGTGTCCAGGTAGCGGATCTCCAGGTAGCCGCGCGGGCGGACCGGCGGGAACTGGAGCGTCAGGTGGTAGTCCAGGTCCTCGGTGGTGGGCCTGCGGTCGAGCGCCCCGTCGACCCAGTCGGCGAAGGTGAGGCGGTGCGGCGGGATCCAGTCCGGTCCCGGCCTGCGCACCACGATGACCGGCGCGTCCAGCACCCGGCGCGCCCAGGCCGAGGCCGGGTCGTCGCACACCGCGCCGGGGCGGCAGCGCACCGGGTCGGTGCCGTAGAGGGTGCGCATCCGGGCGCTGGCCCAGTCCGGGCGCCGCCCGCCGACACCGGGCGAGTTCGCGAACAGGGCCATCAGCGCGGGTCCGAGCGCGTGCGCGGCGGCCCAGCGGGTGGCCACGTCCGGGCCCTCACCGGCGTCCAGGCACACTTGGAGACCGGCCGTGCTGCACATCATGGTCAGGCCGTCCGGGCCGAGCGCGTCGAAGGCGTGCTGCATCGCCCGGTAGCGGGGGACGTCCAGCAGGCGGCGCGGCGGGCGGAACGGGTCGGCTCCCCGGTCGCCGAGGGTGAACCCGGCCGGTTCGAGCAGGCCGGCGAGGTGGTCGACGTCCGACGCGACGGTCTTGAGCAGCTCGGTGAGCGAGTCGCGCGGCGGGGTGGAGATCTCGACCTGGCCGCCGGGCTCGACCGTCAGCGGCGTGCCGCTGGGCAGCGTGCGCTGCGGGCTGTCCGGCACCAGGGTCGGGGGCGCGTGGTCGCCCAGCGCGGCGGAGAACAGCGCCGCGTCCACGGGTAGGGAGGGATCGCCCAGGTGGTGGACGGTCCACTCGATCTCGACGCCGATGAGCCTCGGCGGTCCGTGCTTGAAGCACACCGACGCCACGTAGGCCTCGGCCTCCGCGCGGTCCCGGAAGGACGCGGGAGCCGGGCCGTGCGCCGGACTTGGGTGAACTGCGGCAACCATGCGCACTCCCCTGTCGGCCTCGGTCGGGCTCGACGCTACACCGGGAATACCGATCGACGCAGCGAACAAAACCCTTACGGATCAATGGGAATCGGGGGTGTCCGATGTGCACGCAGCGCCACGCCCCGCGAGCGGTCCGTGAACGGCGGTTTTCCACGTGGCCAGCAGTGCCCGCGAGGCGTCGACCCCCAGCGCGAGCTCCTCCAGCACCGCGAGCGCCTCCCGGTGCGGCCCAGCGCTCTCCACCCGCCCGCCGGAGTAGGCGACCGGGGGCGCGTCGGCGAACTCCAGGTAGACGAACGGCCTGGCCAGCGCAGGATGCGCCCCAACCCCGAACGGCACCACCCGGACCGGCCACGGCGAGGCGGCGAGGGCCAGCAGCTGCCGAGCGTGCGCGCCGGGCCCGCCGACGGGGGTGTGCAGGACGGCCTCGTGCAGGTAGAAGGCGGAGTCGGGGGGCGGGGTCGACGGGCCGGGCTCGACGTCACCGCTGCTCACGCCGCCGCTCAGGAGGTCGGCCCCGGCACCGCCCTCACCAGCACTGCGAGGTCCGGGCCCGACGTCACCACCGCTCCCGCCAGCACCCAAGGGCCCACCCTCGTCACTGCTCCCACCAGCACCCAAAGGCCCACTTTCGTCACTGCTCCCACCAGCACCCAAAGGCCCACTTTCGTCACTGCTCCCACCAGCAGCGCCGCCCTGCCCGCCGCCCAGGGTGCCGCCCAGGGTGCCGCCCTGCCCACCATCCCTGGCACCGTCCTGCCCGTCGTCCAGGGTGCCGCCCTGCCCGCAGTTCCAGGCGCCGCCTTGCCTGCCATCCCTGGCGTCGCCCTGCCCACCGTTCCCGAAACCGTTGTCGCAGCCGTAGGCCAGCGCGTAGTCCGCAGTGCGCAACCACTCCGGCACGACCAGCACCTCGTAGCAGACCAGCGACCGGGCCCGCCGCTCATCACCCCGCTGGCTGCCGCCCACCAGGCGCACCAGGTCGACGACGTCGACCGCGATCCGCTTCGACGGTGACCAGAGCGGCCACGGCGACACCCCGTCCCCTGATCTCACGGAACCGCACCATACGTGTTCTGACCTGGCGTTTCGCCGAGCGCCCGGAAAGTGCACCCCAAAGGATCACATGATTGACGGAACAATCCGTACGTACTGATTGGATTTCGCGGGCGGGTGCTGGGACGATCACCGAGTGCCCAGGGTGAGTCAGGACCACCTAGACGCCCGCCGCCGCCAGATCCTGGACGGCTCGCGTGCCTGCTTCGCGCGCTTCGGCTACGAGGGCGCCACCGTGCGCCGCCTCGAAGAGGGTACCGGCCTGTCCAGGGGAGCGATCTTCCACCACTTCCGGGACAAGGAGTCGCTGTTCCTGGCGCTGGCCGAGGACGACGCGATCCGCATGGCCGAGGTGGTGGCCGAGCAGGGCCTGGTCCAGGTGATGCGAGAACTGCTCGCAACCCCGCGCCACGATGATGGCGAGCAGCACCCGGCGGACTGGCTGGGCACCCGCCTGGAGGTGTCACGGCGACTGCGCACGGACCCTGAGTTCCGCGGGCGCTGGGCGGAGCGCTCCAGCCAGCTCACCGACGCGACCAGGCAGCGCCTCCAGCGCCAGCGCGAGGCGGGCAACCTCCGCGACGACGTGGACGTGGCCGTCCTGACGTCGTTCCTGGAGCTGGTCCTGGAAGGCCTGGTCTCCCACCTGGCCATGGGCCTCCCCGCAGACGACCTGGAACCGGTCCTCGACCTGGTGGAGGAGTCCGTCCGCCGCCACCGCCGCACAGGCTGACCCACCCCACCGCCGAACAGCCTGCCCCGCTCCCCAGCCACGCACCTCACCCGCTACCCGGCAACCGGGTGGACAGTGAGTCTCCGCAGCCCGGTGGGAACGAGTGCCAGATCGATCACCGAATCGGGCACCGGGTCAGTCCTCGTCGGCACGGGGAGGAGCGTTTCGCGTGATGCGGCTGTACCTGCTGTGCGCGGGCCTGGCCAGACTCGCCGACGAGATGGTGGCCGTGACCCTGGTGCTGCTAGCACTGGAGCGAACCGGCAGCTCAGCACTATCCGGCCTGGTAGTCGCCGCGTACACGATCCCGTCGGTGGTATCAGGCCCACTGCTGGGCGCGTGGCTGGACCGCACCGCGCACCCCGTGGCCACCCTGGCAGGCAACCAGTTCGCACTGGCCGCCTCAACTCTGGCCATGGCACTCCTGCCGAGCACGCCCGCACTGGCGCTCTCGGCGTTCCTGGCAGGCTTGGCCCTCCCCCTGACCAGCGGCGGCTTCACCAGCCTCGTCCCCAGACTGACCACCAACCTCTCCCGCTCGACCTCGGACGACGCACTGCTGTTCACCGCCGCAGCCATCGGCGGCCCGGCACTGGCCGGCGTGCTGGCCGCGACGAGCGGACCGGTGACCGCGGCGCTGGTGATCGCGGCACTGGCCCTGGCAGGCGGCCTGTGCACGCTCTGGCTGCGCGTCCCCCCACACCCACCAGGCGACCACCCGCCCCTGTTCGTCGCGCTGCGCCGGGGCCTGCGCCACCTGGCGGTGACCCCACCGTTGCGCGGCACGACGATCGCCTCGGCACTGGGGTACGGCGCGGCAGGCCTGCTGGCAACAGCACTCCCAGCACGCCTGACCGAACTGGACGGCACCCCGCACCGCCTGGGCCTGCTCCTAGCCGTGCTGGAGACCGGATGCGCAGTCGGCCTCCTGGCACTGCGCCGACGCCTGGACCGCTGGCCCCCGGAACGCGTAGTGCTCACAGCACTGCCCCTCTACGGCGCAGCCCTGGCCACCTGGCCACTGGCGAGCACCACTTGGGCCCTGGTGGCCCTGGTGGCACTCACCGGCTTGGTGGACGCCCCCATCCTCCCGGCGACGATCAGCGCCAGGCAGCGCTACACCCCACCCACCCTGCTGGGCCAGCTCTCCACGACAGGCGCAAGCCTGAAGATCGGCACGTACGCACTGGGCGCCGCAGCAGGCGGCCCCCTGCTGTCGACGTGGCCCCCGTCAGGGGTGATCTGGCTGGCCGCCGCAGGGCAGGTGATCGCTGCGACGGTCGGAGCAGCCGCCACTACGAACCGGAAAACCCTTCGGGTGACGCCCTAGTATCCCGCGCATGGCCGATCCCCGCCCCGCCCACGTGCACCGCATCCGGGTCCGCCCGGTCGACTGCGACCGGCGGGGCGTGGTGCACGCGTCCCGCTACCCGATTTTCTTCGAGGCGGCGATGGTGGAGACGGTCAGGTCGATGCTCGGCTCGTACCGGGAGCTGGAGAAGCACGGCGTGGAGTTCGCGGTGGCCGAGACGTCGGTGCGCTACCTGGGCGAGGCGGGCTTCGACGACATGATGCGCATCAACGTACGAGTGCGCACCCTGGGCAGCACGACGATGACCCTGGGCTTCGAGGCCGAGGTCGACGGAACCCCGGTAGCGGTCGGCTGGACCCGCTACACCGCCTGCGGCACCCCGGAACCCAGGCACACCCCGATCCCGGACGAACTGCGCCGAGCCCTGGAACAACGCACCCGAACCACCCGCAACGGCCACATCACCACCACGACCACCAAACGCCCCTAACCCTGTACCCGCCCGCGCCCCACGCAACCTGCAACTGCACGACCGCACGCTCCACGGCTCCACGGCTCCACGGCTCCACGGCTCCACGGCTCCACGGCTCCACGGCTCCACGGCTCCACGGCGAGGCAATCAGGCACCGCAAGGCACCTCCGCAAGCGCGCCCGGCCAAAGCCAGCCACAAGAACGGCCATCCCAGGAGCCCGCAAGCTGGGCATAAGCGGTCAGCGGGACACAAGCGGTTGACGGAACGCAGGCGGTTGGCAAGCAGCCACCACGTGGGTTCATGCCTCGATCGCGATTCCAGCTCACGCCAATGTCAGTGCCAGTGCACGCACCGGCGGCCCTCAGCTCAATCGATCACCCCTCCCTGCTGAGTGATCGGACACCGAGGACCGCCGTGACCGCGCCGGTCCCCTCAGCGGTCGCCACCACTCGGCCGCCGGACAGCAGGGCTGCCGCCTCGGTCGTGTCCCCGGTCTCGGCGAACCCGGCCGCAGTCGCGAGCCGCCCGCCCGGATCGCACACCAGGCGCACCTCTGGCCACGCTGTCTCGGGAAACGCCACCCGCACCGCCGCGCAGAGCTCCCCCACCACCGCCCGCACCAGTGGCAGCACCTCGGTGGGCGTGTCGGTCACCAGTGCGATCGTCACCGGCACACCACAACGCGCCACCCGCTCCACCGCGTCCCAGCGCCGCACGCCCAGCACTGCGACCACCCCGTCACCGAGCACCGCCCCCACCCCGTCACCAGGCTCGATGCCCCTCCCCCTCACCAGGTCGACCAACCCCTCGGGAGTCACCCACTCCCGGTCGTCCTCCCGCGCCTCGACCGCAGGCTCCGCAGGCGCCCACCAGTCGTCCATCACCAACCCCGCCAGCCGCTCGCACGCGCTCACCACGTCATAAGCCCCAGGCGCCCCCGCCCCACCCGGCAGGGAGTCCAACTGCCGCGCCCCGTGCAGCAGCGCCAGCACGAGCTCGGCCAACCGCACCCGGCGGGTGTGGATCGGGCCGTCCCAGCGCACCCCGGCCAGTGCCTCGGTCGCCAGACCGAGCAGCACGGCGTTGACCCCCGCCAGCGCGCCCAGCACGTCCGCCACCTCACCCGCCAGCTCGGGTGGCAGCGCGCGGCCGATCCCGTCGGGCACCGGCGTCACCCACGTCCTCGCCAGCGCCCCCAGCGCCTCCTCCAGGGTCCGGCCCGGACGGGCCCCCGGCGGGGGCGGGGTGCGCTCGACCAGGTCGGCCAGCACCGCCAGGTACAGCGCCCGCTTGCCGGGGAAGTTCGAGTACACCGCGCCCCTGGTCAGCTCGGCGCGCTCGGCGATGGCGTCGACCTTCACGTCCCGGTACCCGCGCTCGGCGAACTCGGCGCGCGCGGCGACCAGCACCGCGGCCCTCGTCCGCTCCTGCGTCTGCGCCCTGGTCAGCCGCGCCACGCCCACCACCCGCTCACCGGAACCCCTCCGCTCGACGCATCTCGTCCGCGATCAATTGTCCGGCAGCGGAAGATCCCATTCCAACACCCTCGGACCTCTCCCGATCGGGTGGTTCTTCTAGCCCACGAGCACCCCACGCACGCTTGACTCCAACCCCTATCCAGATACTCTCAACATCCGAATGATGAGAACATCTGAATTACCCACCTGGAGCGCCGCCGTGACCAACCCCGTCCTCGACCCCAGCGACCCCAAGACCCTGCTCGACCCCTTCACCGCGCACAGCACCGCCCGCGAGCGGTCCCCCATCGCCCTGATGCCCGTCCCCGGCCTGGGCGACCTGCGCGTCGCCACCCGCCACGACGACGCCAGGGCCGTGCTGTCCGACCCCCGCCTCCGGGTGAGCGCGAACAGCTTCATCGGCCTCCCCGGCATCCCCGACCACTGCCTCCGCTACCTGCGCACGATGTCCGAGCTGAACGGCCCCGAGCACCAGCGCGTCCGCAGGCTCGCCGCGCCCGCGTTCACCGCCCGCCGCGCCGCCCGGTTCCGCCCCAGGATCACCGAGCTGGTGACCGCCCTCCTCGACGCGCTGCCCGACGACGGCGAGGCCGACCTTCTCGCCGACTACGCCTCCCCGCTGCCCAGCGACGTCATCTGCGAGCTCGTCGGCATCCCCGAAGCGGACCGGGAGCGGTGGCGCGCCCACGGCTCGGCCGTCGTCTCCGGGAACCTCCAAGGTCTCGTCGCCGCCGTCCCCGACGTCATCGAAGGCGCGAAGGCCGCCATCGCGCACCGCCGCGCGCACCCCGGCGACGACCTGCTGACCTGGCTGCTGGAGGTCGAGGACGGCCTCACCGACACCGAGCTGACCACCCTCGTCTGGCACCTCGTGCTCGCGGGCCAGACCCCGGCGAACCTGGTCGTCAACGCCCTGGAGGCCCTGCTGACCCACCCCGACCAGCTGGCCCTCCTGCGCGAGCGCCCCGAGCTGGCCCCGCGCGCGGTGGAGGAGCTGACCCGCTGGGCGAGCCCGCAGCTGATGGCCACCCCGAGGTTCGCCGCCGAGGAGGTGGAGGTCGGCGGCGAACCGGTCCCGGCGGGCGCGCCGGTCGTCGCGTCCCTGGTCGGCGCGAACCGCGACCCGCGCGCCCACAACGACCCGGACCGCCTCGACCTCACCCGCGCCGAGGGCGGCCACCTCGCCTACGGTCACGGCCCGCACTTCTGCCTGGGCGCGGCGTTCGCGAGGGTCGAGACCGAGGTCGCGATCACCGGGCTGCTGGCGCGCTACCCGGTCGTCGAGCTGGCCGAGACCCCCGAGCGGGTCCCGGACGGCGGCACCTGGCGGCTGGCGTCGTTGCGGGTGCGCTTGTCCCGAACCGCTTGAACCGGCCGCGCGGCTCGGCCACCGTGGGGTGATGCCGAGCAGCGCTCCACTCCTCGCCCTCAGGACCGCGACCTCCTTGCTGGTGCTGCGCACCTCGCTGCGCGCCCGAGCCGCCCTCGGCGACCCGGTCGCCCGTCTGCTGGACACCTCGCCGCGCTGGGACCGGAACCGGGAGCAGGAACGCGTGCGCGCGGGCGGGCGCCTGGGGCGGAGCGACCTCGGGATGCGCGTCACCGCCTCGCACGCCGTGTGCGGCCAGGTGCTGCGCGACCCGGCGTTCGGCGTGCTCCAGCCGCTGCCGCCGCCGGAACTGCCCGGTCCGCGGGGGCGGCTGGTGAACCCGGTGACGGACTCGTTCCTCACCCTCAACCCGCCGGACCACGGCAGGCTGCGCAGGCTGGCCGCCCCGTGGTTCACCCCGCGCGGCCTGCGGGCCAGGCAGGAGTCGGTGCGGCGGGTGGTCGACGAGCACCTGGACGCGTTGGCGGGCCGGGAGCGGTTCGACCTGGTGGAGGACTTCGCGGCGCGGGTCCCGGTGCGGGTGATCGCGGACCTGCTGGGCGTGCCCGGCGGTGACCACTCGGCGTTCGGCCGCTGGGGCAGCGCGATCATCTCGGCGCTGGACGGGGTGCGCTCGGTGCGGCAGGCGCGGGCGCTGGAGGTGGCGCTGGCGGAGTTCGAGGCGTTCCTCGGGGAGCTGGTCGAGCACCGCCGGAGGGAGCCGGGCGACGACGTCGTCAGCGTGCTGGCGGCGGAGCCGGGGCTCTCGCGCGAGGACCTGCTGGCGACCACGGAGCTGCTGCTGGTGGCCGGGTTCGAGACGACGGTGAACCTGATCGGGAACGCGGTGCTGGTGCTGCTGGAGCGGCCGGAGGACCGGGAGCGGCTGGTCGCGGAGGAGGTGTGGGCGGAGGCCGTGGTGGAGGAGGTGCTGCGGTTGGACCCGCCGGTGCGGTACACGCTGCGGGCGCCGTTCGAGCCGGTGGAGCTGGCGGGGTCGCGGTTGCGGCCCATGACGCCGGTGATGCTGCTGCTGGCGGGCGCGAACCGGGACCCCGAGGTGTTCGCCGAGCCGGACCGGTTCCTGCCGGGACGTGAGCGCGGGCGCGAGCACCTGGCGTTCTCGTCGGGCATCCACTACTGCCTGGGGGCCGGGTTGGCGCGGATGGAGGCGGTGGCCGCGCTACGGGGGCTGTTCGGGCGCTTCCCGGACCTGAGGCTCGCGGGACGGGTGCGCTCGCGTCGGTCGGGGACGATCCGGGGGCCGGTGTCCCTGCCTGTTTCCACTTCCGTGGGTCACACGATCGAGCTGAACAAGCGCTGATCACGGGTGGCGCGGTGCGGTTGTGGTGCATCCTGGGTTCCAGCGCGGGACTGTCCCGCCGCACCGCCGCCGTGGCGGGCCACCCCGCGCTCCCAACACCCTCGTCGCCCTCCTCCGGGAGGGCGGCGAGGTGTTGTGCGCTCCAGAGCATCCCCCTCGGTTGACCCTCGTCACCTTCCAGCCTTCCGGGCTGTCCTCGCAGCTCCCGCAAACTGTACCTTCTGGAAGGTACAGTTTGACCGGGCGGCAGCGCCCAGGAGCGGAACGAGGTCGTCATGACGACGGTGAACGCGCCCACCGGCACGTCCCGCCGGTGGACCCTGCTGGTCACGGTCGCACTGGGCCTGCTGATGATCACCCTGGACAACTCGGTGCTCTACACGGCCCTGCCCACCCTGACCGAGGACCTGAGGGCCAGCGCCACCCAGAGCCTGTGGATCATCAACGCGTACCCGCTGGTCATGGCCGGTCTGCTGCTCGGCGCGGGCACCCTCGGCGACCGCGTCGGCCACCGCCTGATGTTCCTGGTCGGCCTCGTCCTGTTCGGCGCCGCCTCGGTCCTGGCCGCCTTCGCCACCTCCCCCGAGGTCCTGATCGCGGCCCGCGCCGTGCTGGCCGTGGGCGCCGCGACGATGATGCCCGCGACGCTCGCCCTGATCCGCCTGTCCTTCACCGACGAGCGCGAGCGCAACCTCGCGATCGCCGTGTGGGGCAGCGTCGCCGTGGTCGGCGCGGCGCTCGGCCCGGTGCTGGGCGGCCTGCTGCTGCGGCACTTCTGGTGGGGCTCGGTGTTCCTGGTCAACGTGCCGGTGGTGCTCGTGGCGCTCGTCGCGACCGCGCTGGTGGCCCCGAAGGGCGTCGCCGACCGCTCGAAGCAGTGGGACGCGCTGTCGTCGTTGCAGGTCATGGTCGGCCTGGTCGGTCTGGTGCTGGTGATCAAGGAGCTGGCGGCGGCCACCGTCTCACTGCCGGTGCTGGCCGTGGCGCTGCCCGCGTCGGCCGCCGGGTTCTGGGCGTTCGCCCGCCGCCAGCGCTCGCTCGCGCACCCGCTGCTGGACTTCGCGCTGTTCCGGAACCCGGTGTTCCTGGCGGGCGTGCTGAGCGCGGGCGTGGCGATGTTCGCGATGGCGGGCGTGCAGCTGGTGACGACGCAGCGGTTCCAACTGGTCGCCGGGTTCAGCCCGCTCGAAGCCGGGCTGGTGGTCGCCACGGCCGCCGCCGGTTCACTGGTCACCGGTCTCCTCGGCGGGGCGTTCCTGCACGTCGTGGGCTTGCGCGTGCTGATCGCGGGCGGTCTGGCCGTGACGGCGGCGGGCGTGCTGTGGACGGCGCTGGCGCTGCCCGCCGGACTCGGCTGGCTGATCGCGGGACTGGTGGTCGCGGGCCTGGGCATGGGCGGGGTGATGGGCGTGGCGTCGTCGGCGATCATCGGCAGCGCGCCCGCGCACCGGGCCGGGATGGCCTCGTCGGTCGAGGAGGTGTCCTACGAGTTCGGCAGCCTCACCGCCGTGGCGCTGCTGGGCAGCCTGCTCACCGGCGTGTACAGCGCCGTCGTCGACCTGCCCGGTGACGTGCCGCAGGCCGCGCGGGAAAGCCTGACCGGTGCGGTGACCAGCGCGAACGGCGACCGGGCGGTGCTGGAACCGGCGTTCGCGGCGTTCGACACCGGGTTCACCTGGGTGCTGCTCGTCGCGGCCGGGGTGCTGGTGGCGGGCGCGGTGGCCACGGCGGTCCTGCTCCGGGGCGACCGGGGTCGGGCTGGGACGATCAGCGGGCACTGAACCACCGCGAGGAGCACCCGAATGCGACAGAGCAACCGCACGAAGATCCTGGAGGCGGCCTTCGCGCTCGTCCAGCGGGAGGGGCTGACCCGGTTGACGCTGGAGTCGGTCGCGGTGGAGGCCGGGCTGACCAAGGGCGGCCTGATGTACCACTTCCCGGCGCGCGAGGCGCTGCTCGTGGCGCTGCACCAGTGGTTGGCCGAGCAGTGGGAGGCGCAACTGGAGGCGGAGGCGGGCAAGAAGGCCGCCGACGCCACCGCGACGGAGCGGCTGGCCGCGTACGCGCGGGTGTCGCTGGAGAGCGCGACGCGCGCGGACCTGCAGCTGATGCTGGAGTCGGTGCCGCACGACGAGATGACCTGGCCGTGGGCGGACGTGCTGGCGAAGTGGAGCGAGCCCGCCGAGAACGCCGAGCACGACGACGTGGCGCTCACCAGGCTGGTCGCGCGGCTGGCCGCCGACGGGCTGTGGATGTACCAGGCGCTCGGCTACGGCGAGCTGTCACCGGAGCTGCGCGGGCGACTCACCGAGCGGATCACCCGGCTGGTGGAAGACGCCGAGCGGGGATGATCCGCTGATCGGCTGGTCAGGCCGTCGCGCTGCGGGGTCGGCGCGGATTTGTTCCACTCGTGTGGTGGAACTGATCGAGGCCCACGGACGGGCGATGAACGAGTTCGACGACAGGGTCCGACGGGTGCGCGCCGACCAGTGGGAGCTGGGCACGCCCTGCGCGGGCTGGACGGTGCGCGACCTGGTCGACCACCTCGTGCGGGAGCAGCTGTGGGCGCCGGAGCTGCTGGCCGGGTGCACGGTCGAGCAGGTCGGCGACCGGTTCGACGGCGACCGGCTCGGCGCGGACCCCCGGCACTCGTGGGTGCTGGCCGCGTCCGCCGCGCGGGAGGCCTGGATCGAGCCGGACGCGCTGGCCAAGCGGGTGCGGCTCAGCTCCGGCGAGGCGGGCGCGGACGAGTACGGGTGGCAGATGACGCTCGACCTGACCGTGCACACCTGGGACCTGGCCACCGCGGTCGGCGCGGACCGGCAGGTGGACGCGGGGCTCGCCGAGGCGGTGCTGGCGTTCGCCGAGCGCGAGGCGGGCGCGTGGAGCGGGAGCGGGTTGTTCGCCGACCCGGTGCCGGTCGGGGCGGACGCCGACGCGCAGACCAGGCTCGTCGCGCTGCTCGGGCGCAGACCATGATCCGCGCGCCGAGGGGGAGCTGAGGTCCGAGCGCTCCCCCTCGGTCCGCTGCGGCGCGGGTGGGGCGCCCGCGCCCACGTCCTTGGTAGCGCGCGGCCGTTGTGCGCGGTCGGCGCGCGCCGGGATGACGACGGCCGGACAACGTCAGGGCCCGCTGACCCCCGGCGCCCAGCTCTCCGGCCGACCGCTCTCGGTGAGCAGCAGCTGCCAGTCCGCGAAGCCGGGGGGCGCGTCGCGCTGCCACGGCCACTTCCCGTCGCCCGAGGGCACCAGGATCTGCACCGCGGCGAAGTCGCCCGAGCCGTAGAGGAGGAACGCGCTGCCCAGGAACTCCGGGTAGAAGCCGCGGAACACCCGCTCGAAGGTCACCGGTGCGTTCTCGAGGAAGTCGAAGTACAGCTTGCCCGGCAGGAACCGCTCACCACGGCTGGCGCGGTCCACGTAGGTCCGGATCAGGACCTCGGCGTACTCGTGGTCGAGGCCGACCACCACCGCCTCGGCGACGCCGAACCTGCGCCACGCCCCGACCGAGAACGAGTACATGGCGCCCTCGTCGTCCTGCGGGACGTTGATGATGGCGTGGCCGTGCACCTCGGCCTGCTCCAGCAGCCAGCGGCGGAGGTTCTCTTCCCCTGGGTTCAGCGCGGGTGTCGACACGTCGCCATTGTGCACGCGGGACGGGCGCGCACGGGGCCCGGACCAAGCCGGACCCCGTGCGCCGGGGTCGGACTAGGCGTCGACCTCGGCCATGACCTCGTCGGAGACGTCGAAGTTCGCGAAGACGTTCTGCACGTCGTCGCAGTCCTCCAGCGCGTCGATCAACTTGAAGATCTTGCGCGCGCCCTCGACGTCCAGCGGGACCGACACGGACGGCAGGAAGTTCGCGTCGGCCGACTCGTAGTCGTGACCGGCGTCTTGCAGCGCCTTGCGGACCGGGATCAGGTCGCCCGCCTCGGAGACGACCTCGAAGTTGTCACCGAGGTCGTTGACCTCCTCGGCGCCCGCGTCCAGCACCGCCATGAGCAGGTCGTCCTCGGTGAGCCCGTCGTTCTTGGGCACGATCACGACGCCCTTGCGGGCGAACATGTAGGAGACCGAGCCGGGGTCGGCCATCTGGCCGCCGTTGCGGGTCATGGCGGTGCGGACCTCGCTGGCCGCGCGGTTGCGGTTGTCGGTCAGGCACTCGACCAGGACCGCGACGCCGTTCGGGCCGTAGCCCTCGTACATGATGGTCTGCCAGTCGGCGCCACCGGCTTCCTCACCACCGCCGCGCTTGCGGGCGCGCTCGATGTTGTCCAGCGGGACCGAGTTCTTGCGGGCCTTCTGGATGGCGTCGTACAGCGTGGGGTTGCCGTCGGGGTCGCCGCCGCCGGTGCGGGCCGCCACCTCGATGTTCTTGATCAACCGCGCGAAGAGCTTGCCGCGCTTGGCGTCGATTGCGGCCTTCTTGTGCTTGGTGGTCGCCCACTTGGAGTGGCCGCTCATGTCTCCTCCGTCGAGTCCTTCAGCCCGCGGCAGCGCGGACCATGTCCGTGAAAAGGCGGTGCACCCGCCCGTCACCGGTCAGTTCCGGGTGGAACGAGGTGGCGAGCACGTTTCCCTGCCGAACCGCGACGATCCTACCGGCGGCGGGACCCAGGTCATCGGATTCGGGGGCCCTGGCCAGCACCTCCACCCCGTCTCCCGCCGATTCCACCCACGGGGCGCGGATGAAGACGGCGCGCACGGGGCCCTCTTCGAGGCCCTCGAAGGGGAGTTCGGCCTCGAAGGAGTCGACCTGGCGGCCGAAGGCGTTGCGGCGGACCACGACGTCCAGGCCGCCGACCTGCTGCTGGTCGGGGCGGCCGTCGAGGACCCGGTCGGCGAGCAGGACCAGGCCGGCGCAGGAGCCGTAGGCGGGCATCCCGTCCTTGATCCGGGTGCGGAGGGGTTCGAGCAGGTCGAAGGTGTGCAGGAGGCGGGCGATGGTGGTCGACTCCCCGCCGGGGAGGACGAGGCCGTCGACCTCGTCCAGCTCTTCGGGACGCCGCACCGGGCGGGCCAGGACACCCGTCTCGGCGAGCGCTACCAGGTGTTCGCGCACGTCGCCCTGCAGGGCGAGGACACCGACGGTGGACATGTGCGGGGTTCCTTCCTCCGGGCGGGGGTTCCGCCTTCAGGTGACCGGACCGGACGGGGCTCGTGACACCCGTCCGGCCCGATCGGACTACCTGCGGGACGCGAGTGACGCGGTCCCGCGCTGCGCCCGGCGGCGTGGTGGGCGGCCGGACGACGGATTGGAGGAAGGCTCACTTCCGCGTCTCCGACGCTAGAGCGTCCGCGCCGCGCGTGCCGCTGGGCTTGGGCAAGGCTTGATGTTGTGATCACCACAGAGGTTCGGGGGTTCGGGGAAGAGAGGTGCTGATTAGAACACCCGTTCGAGCTATTGCCCCGAGTGGCCCACGGGTCGATCATTGAGCCATGCAGCCCAATTCGAACATCTGTTCGACGTATTGCTCGTTGCTCCGATTTGCGGGGGCGCGGTGCTCCGTGCCGTCCGAACCACCGGTGTCCGATTTATCGCGACGTCCGACGAGGCCGCCACGGGGGCCGCGGTCGACGACGCGACGGCCGAGGAGCCGTCGTGCGACGAGGCGTGGCCGGAGAGGGCACGGTGGGGGACGGTGCGGCGTGGCCAAGGAAGGCTCGGTGCGACTCGCGGGACGCGCGAGAGGGCAGAGAGGGCAGAGGGGACGACAGGAAGGAGAGGCCAACCAGTCGCTGGCCGACAGGTCGCGCTGACGGCACCCGCAACCGCGCACCGCCTTCACATCCCAGCCCTCGCGTCACTCCCACCTGCCCGAGGTACCGGACCCGCGCCATCCCGCACCCGGTGCGGCCTCGCCCGCCATTCAGCCGGGATCGACCGCGCCCAGCGCCGACCTCGACCACCATCAGCCGAGATCGGCGCAACCTCACCCGTCATCAGTCGGGGGCGGTCCCAACCGCGCCCGGTGCCAGACATGCCCGACAGCAACCACGTTCACCATCAGCCAGGTGCGACATCACACCGCGCGCGGCAGCGGTGGCGTTCAGCGTGAACCGCAGGCGGGAGCGATGACGCCCGAGGTGAACCGCACGCGGTGGCGACAGCGTTCGGCGCGACTCGCGCTCGTCACCAACCGCGCTCGGCGAGCCGGTGGGGCTGCGGGAGGTCGTCGACGTTGATGCCGACCATGGCCTCACCCAGTCCGCGGGAGACCTTGGCGATGGTGTCGGGGTCGTCGTAGAAGGTGGTCGCCTTGACGATGGCCTCGGCGCGCTGCGCGGGGTTGCCCGACTTGAAGATGCCGGAACCGACGAACACGCCCTCGGCTCCGAGCTGCATCATCATCGCCGCGTCGGCGGGCGTGGCGATGCCTCCTGCCGTGAACAGCACCACGGGCAGCTTGCCCGCCTCGGCGACCTCGCGAACCAGCTCGTAGGGCGCCTGCAACTCCTTGGCCGCGACGTACAGCTCATCGGAAGGGAGGTTCTGCAAGCGCAAGATCTCCGCCCGGATCTTGCGCATGTGGGTGGTGGCGTTGGAGACGTCACCGGTGCCCGCCTCGCCCTTGGACCGGATCATCGCGGCCCCCTCGGTGATGCGCCGCAGCGCTTCACCCAGGTTCGTCGCACCGCACACGAAAGGAACGGTGAACTGCCACTTGTCGATGTGGTTGGCGTAGTCGGCGGGCGTGAGCACCTCGGACTCGTCGACGTAGTCGACGCCCAGGGACTGGAGCACCTGGGCCTCGACGAAGTGCCCGATCCGCGCCTTGGCCATGACGGGGATCGACACGGCCGAGATGATCCCCTCGATCATGTCCGGGTCGCTCATCCGCGACACGCCACCCTGGGCGCGGATGTCGGCGGGCACCCGCTCCAGCGCCATGACCGCGACGGCGCCCGCGTCCTCGGCGATCTTGGCCTGCTCGGCGTCGACCACGTCCATGATCACGCCGCCCTTGAGCATCTCCGCCATGCCGCGCTTGACCCGCGCGGTTCCGGTGACCCGAGCGGAGTCGGCGGCACCGTCAACGCCGGTGGCGACAGCACCGGTGGCAGCAGCGCCACCAGCGGAAGGAGAAGAGGAAGCAACCACGGCAGGACCAGCCCTTTCACAGCGGCGGACGAGGACGAACAGGAGCGTACGTGCGACGTGGCCCGCTGAAAGGAGCCAATCCACACCGTTCTCAGCAGTCCACTCGCCGCCCCGGAACACCCGCCCGACACACCGATCAGGAGGTCCAGACGCACCTGCCGGAACCGTCACCCGCCCATCCCGCGTGCTACCACCGACCAGCGCCCTCCCCTTGTCGCCACGGTCCTCGCGGGTGTGAGATCGAGCACTAACACTTGCGGAGGGCGGTCTCACATGTCCAGCAAGAACTCCGACAACTCACACCCGGCAGCCGCGGTCGCTGTGGACGATCCCGGCAAGGTGCGCAACGTCGTCCTCGTCGGTCCGTCCGGGTCGGGCAAGACGACGCTCACCGAGGCTCTGCTGACCGGAACCGGTGTGCTGAGCCGGGCGGGCTCGGTCGCCGAGGGGACCACGGTGTGCGACCACGATCCGGCCGCTGTGCGGCAGCAGCGGTCGGTCGGGTTGGCCGTGGCGCCGGTGCGGCACGGTGACATCAAGATCAATCTCATCGACACGCCGGGGTACGCCGACTTCGTCGGTGAGCTGCGGGCCGGGTTGCGGGCGGCGGACGCGGCGCTGTTCGTCGTGTGCGCGGCCGAGGGGGTCGACGCGGCGACCAGGGCGCTGTGGGCCGAGTGCGCCGCGGTGGGGATGCCGCGCGCGGTCGTCATCTCGCGGACCGACCACCAGCGAGCCGACGTCGCGGCGACCATCACCGCCTGCCAGGAGGCGTTCGGCGCGGGAGTGGTCCCGCTCTACCTGCCGGGTGACGGGAGTGACGGAAATGACGGGAGTGGAGGCGGGAACGAGAGCAGGGGAAGCAGCAGAAGCGGAGGTGGGAGCAGGAGTGGAGGTGGGAGCGGAAGCGGAGGGGGCGGTGGGCGGGGAGGTGGGAGTGGGCTGTTCGCCGGTGGGGTCACCGAGACCGGGTTGGTGAACCTGTTGGCGCAGGTGGAGTTCACCGAGGAGGAGCACCGGGCGGGGCGGGAGGTGTTGATCGAGGGGATCATCGCCGAGAGCGAGGACGAGACGCTCTTGGAGCGGTACCTCGGGGGTGAGGTGGTCGAGCAGGCCACGTTGGTCGCTGATCTGGAGAAGGCCGTCGCGCGTGGGGCCTTCCACCCGGTCATCCCGGTGTGCGCCACGACCGGGGTAGGGCTGCCCGAGCTGCTCGACGGGATCAGCAGGGCGTTCCCCTCGCCGCTGGAGCACCCGCTGCCCGAGGTGACCGGGGTGGACGGGGTGCCTCGGCCTCGGCTCGCCGTCGACCCGGACGGGCCGCTGGTGGCCGAGGTGGTGCGAACCGCTGTGGACTCGTTCGTCGGGCGGGTGTCGTTGGTCCGGGTGTTCTCGGGGACGCTCCGGCCCGAGCGGGCGGTGCACGTGTCCGGGCACGGGATGGGCGGTCGGGGGCACGAGGACCACGACGTGGACGAGCGGGTGGCGCACGTCTACTCGCCGTTGGGCGCGAGTCTGCGCGAGGTGCCCTTCTGCGTGGCCGGGGACCTGTGCGCGGTGACCAAGCTGGGCAGCGCCGAGACCGGGGACACGGTGTCCGCGCCGGACGAGCCGCTGCTCGTGCGGCCGTGGGCGATGCCCGAGCCGTTGCTGCCGGTGGCGGTGGCGGCGCGCAGTCGCAGTGACGAGGACTCGTTGGCGCGCAACCTCGGGAAGCTCGTCGCGGGTGATCCGACGCTGCGGTTGGAGCGGAACACCGAGACGCACCAGCTGGTGCTGTGGTGCATGGGCGAGGCGCACGCGGACGTGGTGCTGGCCAGGTTGCGCGCGGGCGGGACGGAGGTGGACACCGAGCCGGTGCGGGTGGCGCTGCGCGAGACGTTCGCCTCGGTGGCGAAGGGGCATGGCAGGCACGTGAAGCAGTCCGGTGGGCACGGGCAGTACGCGGTGTGCGACGTCGTGGTGGAGCCGCTGCCGCGCGGGGCAGGGTTCGAGTTCGTGGACCGGACGGTCGGCGGTTCGATCCCGAACCAGTTCGTGCCCAGCGTGGAGAAGGGCGTGCGCGCGCAGCTCGAACGCGGGCTGCCCGGAGGACATCCGGTGGTGGACGTCCGGGTGACGCTGGTGGACGGCAAGGCGCACTCGGTGGACTCGTCGGACGCGGCGTTCCAGACGGCGGGGTCGCTGGCGTTGAAGGACGCCGCCTCGGGCGGGGCGACGGTGCTGCTGGAACCGGTGGACGAGGTGGTGGTGCGGTTGCCGGACGAGCACCTGGGCGCGGTGCTGGGTGATCTGTCGGCTAGGCGGGGGCGGGTGCTGGGCACCGAGGCGGACGTCAGTCCGGGGATCTCGACGATCCGGGCGGAGGTGCCGTGCACCTCGCTGCTGCGCTACGCGGTGGAGTTGCGCTCGCTCACCTCGGGAACGGGGGCGCACACCCGCCGCTTCGCCCACTACGAGCCGCTACGAGTCACTACCGGCAGCGGTGGCCAGCCCTAGACCTAGACCTGGGCTTGGTCCTGGTCCTGGTCCTGGTCCTGGGCGGGTAGCGCGGAGCGGGAGCGGGAGGCGGGAGGCCGGACGCGGGAGGCGGGAGGCGGGAGGCGGGAGGCGGGAGGCGGGAGGTGGGAGGTGGGAGACGGGAGGTGGGAGACGGGAGGTGGGAGACGGGAGGTGGGAGACGGGAGGTGGGAGGCGGGAGGCGGGAGGCGAGCCGGGTGGGGTGAGCGGGGTGGTGGGACGGGAGTGGGCTGTCGTTTTTCCGCTGCACAGTGGGGTGGGAATTGTGAGGTGGAGGTGTTTTAGGCGGCACGGTGGGGGGATGGGCGGAGTTCCGCTGTGGGGTTGCCTTGACTGAGGCGAATGGGCCATCAGGGAAATTCATCGCTGGTTTGTCGGCGCTGTGAACGAAGGACAGCGGAGTGACAGGAAAAGGGTGGGGGTGGTGTGAGAAAAGTTCGGGAAAGTTGGCTGTGCGGTGTGCGGGGTTGCGGGGCGCGGGGAGTGGTGGCGGGTCAGGGTGGGTTGTCGCCGTTCACCATGACCAGGCCTGGGGCGTCGTTCCAGCCCAGGGCTGTGATCGCCCAGCGGTGGTGGGGGGCCAGGTCCAGGACCAGGGTCAGGTCGCGGTCGGCTAGTTCGCCGGCTGTTCGGACCAGGGTGCGCACTACCTCTGCCTGCAGGAACGCCACGCCGCGCAGTGAGACTCGGACGTCTCCGTCCGCCGGTTCCGCGGTTCTGAGGAGGATGGTCAACTCGTCCAGGTGGCGGTCCTCGACCTCGCCCGCCAGCAGGATCCGGGGAGGGTCGATCTCACGAGTGATGACCACCGGGGCTCCTCGTCCCACCGCGAACGGCAAGCGGACCGGCGTTCGCCGGTCTGGTGCGGGACAACTGCGCGACAACGCGGTCGACCCTACGCCATTCACAACGCCTATTCCAAAGAAATCACCAAATCCGGCACGAAGTGGAATAGAACCGGGGCCCGGACCCGATTTAGGCGGTTCCGGGCCCTTCGAGGGTCACGTCAGGTATTCTGCGGGAACCCCAGGTTCACCCCTCCGTGGGATGGGTCGAGCCAGCGGCCGGTGACGACCTTCGTCCTGGTGTGGAAGTGCACGCCCTCCGGGCCGTAGGCGTGCGAGTCGCCGAACAGGGAGTCCTTCCAGCCGCCGAACGAGTAGTGGGCGACGGGCACCGGGATGGGCACGTTCACGCCGACCATGCCGACCTCCACCTCGTGCTGGAAGCGCCTGGCCGCGCCGCCGTCGTTGGTGAAGATCGCCGCTCCGTTGCCGTACGGGTTGGCGTTGACCAGGTCCAGGGCCTCGTCGTAGCCGGTCGCGCGCAGGACCGACAGGACCGGGCCGAACACCTCGTCCCGGTACACCGCCATGTCCACGCCGACCCGGTCGAACAGGGTCGGGCCCAGCCAGAAGCCCTCGGGGGAACCGTCGATCGTGTGGTTCCGGCCGTCCACCACCAGGTCCGCTCCGTCGGCCACGCCGCTGTCCAGGTAGGACGTGACGCGGTCGCGGTGCGCGGCGGTGATCAGCGGGCCCATGTCGCAGCCCGCGCGGCGGCCGTCGCCGACCTTCAGCGCGGCGATGCGTTCGGCGATCTTGGCCACCAGGGTGTCGCCCACCGGGTCGACGGCGACGACGGCGGAGATCGCCATGCAGCGCTCCCCCGCCGAGCCGAAGCCGGCCGAGACCGCGGCGTCCGCCGCCAGGTCCAGGTCGGCGTCGGGGAGGACGACCATGTGGTTCTTGGCGCCGCCCAGGGCCTGGACGCGCTTGCCGCGCGCGGTCGCGGTCTCGTAGACGTAGCGGGCCACCGGGGTGGATCCGACGAAGGACACGGCTTTCACGTCCGGGTGGACGAGGAGGCGGTCGACGGCCTCCTTGTCGCCGTGGACCACGTTCAGGACGCCGTCGGGCAACCCGGCCTCGGCGAACAGCTCGGCCAGGAACACCGACGCGGACGGGTCCTTCTCGCTGGGCTTGAGCACGACCGCGTTGCCGCAGGCGATCGCGGTCGGCACGAACCACAGCGGCACCATGGCCGGGAAGTTGAACGGCGACACGACCGCGACCACGCCGAGCGGCTGCTGGATCGAGTACACGTCGACGCGGCTGGACGCGTTCTCGCTGAACCCGCCCTTGAGCAGGTGGGGGATGCCGCAGGCGAACTCGACGTTCTCCAGCGCCCGCTGCACCTCCCCCGCCGCGTCGGCGAGGACCTTCCCGTGCTCGGCGGTGACGATCGCGGCCAGCTCGCCCCTGCGGGCGTGCAGCAGCTCGCGGAACGCGAACATCACCGAGGACCGCTGCGCCAGCGACGAGTCCCGCCACCGGGTGAACGCCTCCCCCGCGACCTCGACCGCCCGGTCGACCACCTCGGCCGAGGCCAGGTCCACGGTGGACGCGACCCGCCCGGTCGCCGGGTCGTGCACCTCGCCGGTGCGGGAGGCTCCGCCGGTCCACGGCTTGCCGCCGATCCAGTGCGTGATCCGCTTCGCGGTGACCCGGTCGGCGGCCTCGTCCCCGCCCTCGGAGATCAGGCTCATCGGGCCGACACCTCCGCGACCGCGTCCCGCAGCGCCACGAGCGCCTCCTCCACCTCGTCGGCGGTCACCGACAGCGGCGGGGCGAGGCGGATGACGTTGCCGTGCAGCCCGCCCTTGCCGACCAGCAGGCCGCGCTCGCGCGTCGCCTCCAGCACGGCCACCGCCGCCGCCGGGTCGGGCGCGCGGTCCTCGCCGACCAGCTCAAGGCCGACCATGAGGCCCTTGCCGCGCACGTCCCCGAGCAGCGGGTGGTCGGCGGCGACGTCGCGCAGCCCGGAGATCAGCCGGGCGCCGAGCTTGGCCGCGTTGGACTGGAGGTCGTGGTCCAGCAGGTAGTCCAGCGTCGCCAGGGCGCCCGCCGTGGACACCGGGTTGCCGCCGAACGTGGAGATCGAGTTGGCGGTGAGGCCGTCCACGACGTCGCCGCGCGCGACCACGCCGCCGATGGCCAGCCCGTTGCCGAGCCCCTTGGCGAAGGTCATCGCGTCAGGGGTGACGCCGTGCGCGCCGATGCCCCAGAAGTGCTCGCCGGTGCGCCCCCAGCCGGTCTGGACCTCGTCCGAGATGAGCAGGATGCCGTGCTCGTCCAGGACCTCCTTGAACGCGGCGAACAGCCCGTCCGGCGGCAGCGTGAACCCGCCGACGCCCTGGATCGGCTCGACGATCATGCACGCGACGTCGCCGGAGGTGGCGGTGTTCAGCACGTCCCGCAGGTCCGCCACGCACGCGGCGACGTAGTCGGCGTCGGACAGGTCGCGGAACGGGCTGCGGTAGCGGTAGCCGCCGTGCACCCAGGCGACCTTGAGCGGGCTGAGCGCGGTCGGCGACCAGGCGCGCAGGCCCGTGACGCCGGTCGCCGCGAAGCCCCGGCCGTGGTACGAGTTGCGCAGGGCGAGGACCTGGTCGCTGCGGCGGTGCCCGCAGGCCAGCATGAGCGCGGTCTCGTTGGCCTCGGTGCCGGAGTTGGTGAAGAACACCTTGGCGTCCGGGATGCCGGACAGCCCGGCGATCCTCTCGGCCAGCTCCACCTGCGAGCGGATCAGGTACAGGGTGGAGCTGTGCAGCACGCCGGTGTCGATCTGGGACCGGATGGCGTCGCTGATCTCGGCGATGTCGTAGCCGACGCCGTTGGTGAGGATGCCAGCGAAGAAGTCCAGGTAGGTGCGGCCCTCGCCGTCGGTGACGTGCCTGCCGCTGCCCCTCGTGATCTCGATCGGGTGGTCGTAGTACAGGGCCATCCAGTCCGGCAGGACCGCCCGGTGCCTGGCCAGCAGCTCGTCGTGCGCCATCCGCGCCTCCCGCTGTTCGCGCTCTCCCGCATCTCCCCCGCAGT
Organism: Actinosynnema mirum DSM 43827; assembly: GCF_000023245.1. Classification (GTDB taxonomy): domain Bacteria; phylum Actinomycetota; class Actinomycetes; order Mycobacteriales; family Pseudonocardiaceae; genus Actinosynnema; species Actinosynnema mirum. The sequence continues at coordinate 2,326,488 of NC_013093.1, read as the reverse complement.
CTCACGGGGCGCGGCGGCCCACCGCCATGCACAACCTGTACCGCTTTCCCGGAGCGGCGATTACGTTGTGTGCATGTACCCGACCGTGGCGGAGGCGTTATCCCTGTCCGTGGTGCGACAGGGTCAGCCCAGGGTGGTCGCGGGCGCGGAGGGGCTGGGGCGGTCGGTGCGCTGGGTGCACGTGGCCGAGGTCGCCGACATCGCGCCGCTGCTGCGCGGCGGGGAGCTGGTGCTGACCAGCGGGATCGCCCTGCCGGAGGAGCCGGAGGCGCTGCGCGAGTACGTGGCGGGGCTGGCCGGGGTGGGGGCGACCGGGCTGGTCGTGGAGCTGGTGCGGCGGTGGCGGGGCGGGGTGCCGGGGGCGCTGGTCGCGGCGGCGCAGGAGCACGGGCTGCCACTGGTCACGCTGTCGGTGGAGGTGCGGTTCGTCGCGGTCACCGAGGCGGTGGTGTCGCTGATCGTGGACGCGCAGCTCGCCGAGCTGCGGGCCGCCGAGCAGGTGCACGAGGCGTTCACGGCGCTGACCGTGGCGGGCGCGGAACCGGCCGAGGTGCTGCGGGAGGTGGCGCGCACGTCGGGGCTGCCGGTGGTGCTGGAGACCCTGGGGCACGAGGTGCTGGCGTACGACGCGGCCGGGCAGGACCCGGTGGCGCTGCTGGCCGACTGGGGCGCGCGCTCGCGCGAGGTGTCCGGGGCCGGGCGGACCGCCTACCACGCGGGGCCGGGGTGGCTGGTGACCGCGGTGGGGGCGCGCGGGTCGGACTGGGGCAGGCTCGTGCTGGTCAGCGCGGCCGAGCCGCCGCACCGGCACGTGGTGGTCGCGGAGCGGGCGGCGTCCGCGCTGGCCGTGCACCGGCTGGTGGCGCGGGACCGGGAGTCGCTGGAGCGGCAGACGCACCGCACGCTGCTCACCCAGCTGCTGGACCGGCCGCCCGCCGACCTGCCCGCGCGGGCCGCCGCGCTGGGGGTGCCGCTGGAGCGGCGGCAGCTGCTCGGGGTGGCGATCCGGCCGGGCGCGGCGACCACGCCGGGGCAGTCGCTGGCCACGCAGGAGGTGCTGCGGGACCTGGCCGAGGCGACGGCGCTGGCGGCCCGGCGGGTGCCGGTGCCCGCGCTGGTCGGGGTGGTGGACGACACGAGCGTGCGGGCGCTGCTGGCGCTGCCGCCGCAGGCCCCGGTGGAGGGGGCGCTGCGGCAGTTCGCCCGCGAGGTGCACCGGGCGGCGGCGGCCACGCAGCACGGGCTGCCGGTGGTGGTGGCGGTCGGGACGGTGGTGTGCGGGGTGCCGGAGGTGCGGCGCAGCCTCGGGGAGGCGGCGCACGTGGCGGGGGCGGCGCTGCGGTCGCCGGGGGTGCGGCTGTACCACCGGCTCGACGACGTGCGGTTGCGCGGGCTGCTGCACCTGCTGCGCGAGGACGAGCGGGTGCGGGCGTTCGCCGACCGGGAGCTGGGCGTGCTGCTGGCCCGCGACCGGGCGCACGGGAGCAGGCTGGTGGAGCTGCTGCGGCACCTGTGCGAGCAGGGCGGGAACAAGTCGGCGGCCGCGGCGGCGGCGCACCTGTCGCGGACGGCGTACTACCAGCAGCTGGCGCGGGTGCAGCAGGTGCTCGGGGTGTCGCTGGAGGACCCGGAGTCGTTGCTGTCGCTGCACATCGCGCTGCTGGTGCGCGAGCTGGACCGCTAGGACGGGGCGTCGGGGCGGGGTGGCGCGGCGTGCTGGTCGGCGGTCGGGCGCGCGCCGTCGTGGACCTCGGGGGCGAGGGTGCGCGCGCCGTCGGTGGCCGAGGTGATCCCGGCGATCAGCGGCGCGGCGCCGACGGCGAGCAGGGCGGCGGCTCGGGTCAGCCTCGGCACCGCGCGGGTCGAGAGCACCGCGCGGGTCAGCAGCGCGGCGCGGGTCGACAGCGCGGCGCGGGTCGGCGGCACGGCGCGGGTCGACAGCACTGCGCGGGTCGGCGGTGCTGCGTGCTGGGGCGGCACGGCGCGGGTCGGTGGCACGGCGCGTCCTCGTTCACGGAAGTAGGGGGTTGGGCCTACTGCGTCATCGGCAGCCGCGCGACCGGACCGGACTCGCTGAACCGGGTGATCCTGCGGCCGGGTTCGACGGCGCCCTGGCGCGGCGCGTGCCCGCGGAACGGGTGCGCGGCAATGGTCAGAGTGTGCGGTGATCACCGGAAACGCGGACACTTCGGCACTGCCGCCGCCGCGCGCCCGGCGCTGAGGATGCCGGGGTGGAATTCGCGCCGAAGCGCCGCTCCCGGCGGCGTTTCACGAGCGTAACAGGGGAGTGACCGTTGGCCCTCGACCCCTCGGCGCAGATCGCGTCCGACCAGGAAGGGCGCGTGGACCTCGTGGACCGCGCCGCCATCGCCGACAGCCCGTACTACAACCCGGAACTGGCCCCGGTGCCGCTGGAGGGGCGCACCTGGACCACCTACAACTTCTTCGCGCTGTGGATGGGCATGGCGCACAACATCCCCAGCTACACGCTCGCCGCGTCGCTGGTGGCGCTGGGCATGGACTGGGTGCAGGCGCTGCTCACCATCACGCTCGGGAACCTGATCGTGCTCGCGCCGATGCTGCTCAACAGCCACGCGGGCACCAAGTACGGCATCCCGTTCCCGGTGTTCGCCCGCGCGTTCTACGGGGTGCGCGGGGCGAACCTGGTGGCGCTGCTGCGGGCGTTCGTGGCGTGCGCGTGGTTCGGCATCCAGACCTGGGTGGGCGGCAAGGCGCTGCACGTGATCGTCGGGCGGCTGGCCGGTGAGGCGTGGACCGGCGCGCCGGTGGTGCTGGGCCAGGTGTGGACGCTGTGGCTGTGCTTCCTGGTGTTCTGGGCGGTGCAGATGCTGGTGATCTGGCGGGGCATGGAGGCGATCCGGCGGTTCGAGAACTGGACGGCGCCGCTGGTGTCGGTCGGGTTCCTGGTGCTGCTGGCGTACGTGGCGGTGAAGGCGGGCGGGTTCGGGCCGATCCTGTCCGAGCCGTCGAAGCTGGGCTGGGGCCCGGACTTCTGGAAGGTGTTCTTCCCCGCGCTGATGGGGATGATCGCGTTCTGGTCGACGCTGTCGCTGAACATGCCGGACTTCACCCGGTTCGGCGGCAGCCAGCGCAAGCAGGCGCTCGGGCAGGTGCTGGGGCTGCCGACGACGATGACGTTCATCGCGGTGGTGGCGATCCTGACCACCTCGGGCGCGCAAGCCCTGTACGGCGAGGCGATCTGGGACCCGGCGGAGCTGGCGAGCCGGTTCGACAGCACGGCGGTGGTGCTGGTCGCGCTGGTGTCGCTGGTGCTGGCGACGGTGTCGGCGAACCTGGCGGCGAACGTGGTCAGCCCGTCGTACGACTTCTCCAACGCGTTCCCGCGCCGGATCAGCTTCGCCGTGGGCGGGTTGATCACGGGTGTGCTCGGCGTGCTGATCCAGCCGTGGCGGCTGATCTCCGACCCGGGCATCTACATCTTCGCGTGGCTCGGGTTCTACGGCGGGTTGCTGGCGTCCGTGGCCGGGGTGCTCGTCGCCGGGTACTGGGTGCTGGCGCGGACCCGCCTGGAGCTGCCCGACCTGTACCTGTCCGGGCGCGGGGCCTACTGGTTCACCGGCGGCTGGAACTGGCGGGCGGTGGTGGCGACCGCGCTCGGGTCGCTGCTGGCCGTCGGCGGCGCCCACGGCGGGCCGTTCCCCGCGGACGGGCTGATCCCGCCGCTCAAACCGCTCTACGACTACAACTGGGTCGTCGGCCTGGTGGTCGGCATGGCCGGCTACCTGGTGCTGGCGCCACGGAAGGAGCAGGCGTGAACGACGTCGTCCGCGCGGCACTGGTCCAGCGGAAGTGGACCGGTTCCAAGGAGAGCATGGTGGCGAGCGCCGTGGAGGCGATCGCGTCGGCGGCCTCGCAGGGGGCGCAGGTGGTGTGCCTGCAGGAGCTGTTCTACGGGCCGTACTTCTGCCAGGTGCAGGACCCGGAGTTCTACTCGTACACCGAGGGCGTCCCGGACGGGGAGACCACCGAGCTGATGCGGGAGGTCGCGGCGCGGCACGGGGTGGTGCTGGTCGTGCCGGTGTACGAGCAGGAGCAGCCCGGCGTGTACTACAACACCGCCGCCGTGATCGACGCGGACGGCACGTACCTGGGCAAGCACCGCAAGAACCACATCCCGCAGGTGAAGGGGTTCTGGGAGAAGTTCTACTTCCGGCCCGGCAACCTGGGCTACCCGGTGTTCGACACGGCGGTGGGCCGGATCGGCGTGTACATCTGCTACGAGCGGCACTTCCCCGAGGGGTGGCGGGCGCTGGGGCTGGCGGGCGCGCGGATCGTGTTCAACCCGTCCGCGACCAGCCGGGGCCTGTCCCAGTACCTGTGGCGGCTGGAGCAGCCCGCGGCGGCGGTGGCGAACGAGTACTTCGTCGGCGCGATCAACCGGGTCGGGGTGGAACCGCTGGGGGACAACGACTTCTACGGGCAGTCGTACTTCGCGGACCCGCGCGGGCAGCTGATCGGCGAGGCGGCCTCCGACACCGAGGACGAGATCGTGGTGCGGGACCTGGACATGGGGCTGCTGGCCGAGGTGCGGGACCTGTGGGCGTTCTACCGGGACCGCAGGCCGGACACCTACGAGGGGCTGGTGACGCCGTGAGGACGTTGATCAGCGGCGGTCTGGTGGTCAACGCGGCCGGGTCGGCGCGCGCGGACGTGCTGGTGGAGGGCGAGAAGGTCGCGGCGCTGCTGGCTCCGGGGCTGGAACCGGCGCTGGACGTGGACGAGCGGGTCGACGCGACCGGGAAGTACGTGATCCCCGGCGGGATCGACGCGCACACCCACATGGAGATGCCGTTCGGCGGGACGCAGTCCAGCGACGACTTCACCAGCGGCACGATCGCGGCGGCGTGGGGCGGGACGACCACGATCATCGACTTCGCCGTGCAGGCCAAGGGGACCTCGCTGCTGGCCACCCTGGACAGGTGGCACGCCAAGGCGGACGGCAAGTGCGCGGTGGACTACGGGTTCCACATGATCGTGTCCGATGTGGACGACTCCTCGCTCAAGGAGATGGGCGCCTGCCTCGACGCGGGCGTGAACTCGTTCAAGATGTTCATGGCCTACCCCGGCGTCTTCTACGCCACCGACGGGGAGATCCTGCGCGCGATGCAGCGGGCGCGCGAGATCGGCGGCACGGTCATGATGCACGCCGAGAACGGCATCGCGATCGACGAGCTGGTCGCGCAGGCGCTCGCGGAGGGCCGCACCGACCCGGTGCAGCACGGGCTCACCCGGCCGCCGGAGCTGGAGGGCGAGGCGACCTCGCGGGCCATCGCGCTGGCCAGGGTCACCGGGGCGCCGCTGTACGTCGTGCACCTGTCGGCGGCGCAGGCGCTCGACGCGGTCACCGAGGCGCGGGACACCGGGCAGAACGTGTTCGCCGAGACCTGCCCGCAGTACCTCTACCTGTCGCTGGAGGACATGGCGCGCCCCGGTTTCGAGGGCGCGAAGTACGTGGCCTCCCCACCGCTGCGGCCGGTCGAGCACCAGGCGCGGTTGTGGCGGGGGCTGCGCACCAACGACCTGTCGGTGGTGTCGACCGACCACTGCCCGTTCTGCTTCGCCGACCAGAAGGTGCTGGGGCAGGGCGACTTCTCCAAGATCCCCAACGGGATGCCGGGCGTGGAGCACCGGATCGACCTGCTGCACCAGGGGGTCGTGCGCGGCGAGATCGGGCTGGAGCGGTGGGTGGAGATCTGCTCGACCACCCCGGCCCGGATGTTCGGGCTGCACCCGCGCAAGGGCGTCGTCGCGCCGGGGGCCGACGCGGACCTCGTCGTGTACGACCCCGCCGCGCGGCAGACCATCTCGGCGGCCACGCACCACATGAACGTGGACTACTCGGCGTTCGAGGGGTTCGAGCTGACCGGGCGGGTCGAGGTGGTGCTCTCGCGCGGGCGGGTCGTGGTGGACCGGAGCGGGTTCCGGGGGTCGGCCGGGCACGGGCGGTTCCTGGCCCGCGAGCTGAACCAGTACCTGGTGTGAGGGGATGAGCGTGGACTTCGGCGTGGTGCTCCAGACCGACCCGCCCGCGCGGGCCGTCGTGGAGTCGATGAGGGCGGCCGAGGGCTCGGGGTTCGGCTACGGCTGGACGTTCGACTCGGTCGTGCTGTGGCAGGAGCCGTTCGTGGTGTACTCGCAGGTCCTCGCGGCGACGCGGAACCTCGTCGTGGGGCCGATGGTGACCAACCCGACCACCCGCGACTGGTCGGTGACGGCCTCGCTGTTCGCGACGCTGAACGACATGTTCGGCAACCGGACGGTGTGCGGGATCGGGCGCGGGGACTCGGCGCTGCGGGTGCTCGGGCGCAAGCCCGCGACGCTCGCGGAGCTGGGGTCGGCGATGCGGGTGATCAAGGACCTGGCGGAGGGGCGCGAGGCCTCGCCGCACGGGGTCCCGGTCCGCATCCCGTGGGTGCGGGACGGGAAGCTGGAGGTGTGGATGGCGGCCTACGGGCCGAAGGCGCTCAAGCTGGTCGGCGAGCAGGCGGACGGGTTCATCCTGCAGACGGCCGACCCGGACATCGCGCGGTGGACCATCGGGGCGGTGCGCGAGGCCGCCGCCGGGGTCGGGCGGGACCCGGCGTCGGTGACGGTGTGCGTGGCGGCGCCCGCGTACGTCGGGACGGACCTGGCGCACCAGCGGGAGCAGCTGCGGTGGTTCGGCGGGATGGTCGGGAACCACGTGGCGGACCTGGTGGCGCGGTACGGGGACTCCGGGGCGGTGCCGCGGGCGCTGACCGACTACATCGCCGGGCGGGAGGGGTACGACTACGCGCACCACGGGCGGGCGGGGAACCGGTCGGCGGACTTCGTGCCTGACTCCATCGTGGACCGGTTCTGCCTGGTCGGACCGGCGTCGGCGCACGTGGAGCGGTTGCGGGAGCTGGCGGAGCTGGGGGTGGACCAGTTCGCGCTGTACCTGATGCACGACAAGAAGGACGAGACGATGGCGGCCTACGGGGCCGAGGTGATCCCGAACGTGTGACCGGCGGGGTTGGCGGCGGGGAATTGTCGGACCCCGCCGCTAGCTTTCCCGGCATGGGCGAGAACGGGACTTGGGAACTGCTGGAACGGGTCTGGGCCGGGGCCGCGCCGGAGGCGCTGGCGGCCCGTGAGGCGCTGCTGACCGGTGGTGGGGACCGGGTGGAGGCGGCGGCGGTGCTGGAGGCGCACCTGCCGGGGTTCCTGGCGCGGCTGCGGGAGGCGTGCGAGGGGGCGTCGAGCGCGGAGCTGGTGGCGCACGACGCGGTCGTGGAGCGGGCGCTGTGGGAGCTGGACCGGGAGGACGTGCACGCGGTCCTGGACGGGTCGGACGACGGGTTCCTGTACGCGCGGGGGTTCGTGGTGGCGCTGGGGCGGCGGTACTGGGAGGCGGTGCTGGACGATCCGGGGGTGGGCGTGGAGGACGCCGAGTGCGAGCGGATGTGCTACTTCTTCGCGCACCTGCACGACGAGAAGTTCGGCGGGTGGCCGCCCCGGACGGGGATCTCGCGGGAGACGGGGGCCAACGCGGCGGGGTGGGCCTAGGCGGCGGGGCGGGTTCGCGGCTCGGCGGGCGACCGGAGCGAGGCGACCGGAGCGAGGCGGGCGAGCAGGTGGGAGTGATCATTTGCGCTGATCACCGGCCGCTCGGATCACCCGCGCGACTCACCCGGCGGTGCTACCGTCGGAAGGGTGATCGACTTCGAGAAGGCGTCCGTGTTCAAGCTCGCGCCGTGCGCTCCGGAGGACATCGCCCCACAGGTGTCCCCGATCATGGTGCGCGGTGAGCAGATCATCTCGTGCTTCAAGACCGTGCGGGACTTCGTCGTGTTCACCGACAAGCGGGTCATCGCGGTGAACGTCCAGGGGATGACCGGGCGGAAGAAGGACTTCACCTCGCTGCCCTACAGCCGCATCCAGGCGTTCTCCATCGAGACCGCGGGGACGTTCGACCTGGACGCCGAGCTGGACCTGTGGTTCAGCGGGCTGGGGAAGGTGCGGCTGGAGTTCAAGGGGCACGCCGACGTGCGGTTGCTCGCGCAGGTCATCGGGACGTACGTGCTGGGGTGAGCGGGACCCGGCCCGTCCGGCTACCGGTCACGCCCGGTGGCCGGTCACGCCCGGTGGCCGGGCGGGCGACGACCGGTCTACTGGATCGCGCGCGTCGTCCCGTCCCACTCCCCCGCCACCACCCCCGGCAGCAGCTCGCCCAGCTGTCGGGGGTACACCAGCTCGCCGGTCCCGACCAGCTCGTCGACCGCCCACCACCGGTGCCGGGTGATCGTGTCGCGCTCGTACTCCTGGAAGCCGGACACGTCGACCGCGCGCTCGCCGTCGACCCGCGCGACGAAGAACCACTCCTCCGCCGCCGTGCGCGTCCCGCCGAAGTCCAGCACCTTCCGCCGCACCCACACCGGCCCGACCAGCGCCTCCGGGGCCAGCTCGAACCCGGTCTCCTCGCGCGTCTCGCGCACCGCCGCCGCCCGCAGGTCCTCGCCGCGCTCGACCGCGCCGCCGACGGTGAACCAGAACAGCTCCCCCGGCTCGCTCGGGTCGAAGCCCTCGAACAGCAGCAGCTGCCCCCGCTCGTCGAGCAGCAGCACCCGCGCCGCCACGCGCTTGCGCGGGGCGCCCGGCTCGGCCTCGGGCTCCGGCTCGACGATCTCGAAGTAGCCGGGCGTCGGCGCGGTGCCCGCCAGGTGCAGCCAGCGCACCGACCGCCGCCTGCGCAGCGCGAGCGTGTCCCGGACCGCGTCGTTGTGCACCCGCCTGGCCAGCACCACCCGCTGCTCGGCGTCGACCAGCTCGGCCGCCAGCGCGTTCGGCAGGGCCTCCCGGTCCAGCCCGGACAGCAGCGCGGCCAGCTCGTTCTCCACCGCCTCGCGGTCGCCCTTGGCGGCCACCTCGGCCCGGTCCGCGGCGCCCCTCAGCTCCTTCGACCCGCTGACCGCCGCCACCACCCGCACCACCACGGCCCGACGGCCCAGCGCGGCGTCCAGCGCCGCCCACGCGGCGTCGGTGCGCACGTGCAGCCGGTCGAGGCGGTTCGCGGTGGCCAGCGCCCACGGCCCGAGCACGGCGACGACCCCGAGCAGCGCGGCCAGCCCCGTCACCCACGAGGACAGGCTCACCGACCGGCCTCCGCGACCCGCCTCGGGTTGGCGGCCACCGCGCTCTCGTACACCCGCAGCACCTGCGCGGCCACCACGGACCAGTCGAACGTCTGCACCCGCGCCCGCCCGGCCGCCGCGTAGTCCGCGCGCCGGTCCGGGTCGGCGAGCAGGTCGCGCAGCGCCCCGCGCAGCGCCACCGCGTCGCCCACCGGGGTGAGCACGCCCGCCGCGCCGTCGTCCAGCACCCGGCGGAACGCGTCCAGGTCGCTCGCCGCGACCACCGCGCCCGCCGACATCGCCTCGGTCAGGATGATCCCGAAGCTCTCGCCGCCGGTGTTCGGCGCGCAGTACACGTCGACGCTGCGCAGCGCCCGCGCCTTCGTCTCGTCGTCGACCATGCCGAGGAAGTCGATCCGGCCGGCCAGCTCCGGCCCGGCCTGGGCGCGCAGCGCCGCCTCGTCGCCCCGGCCGACCACGAGCAGCCGCACGTCCGGCAGGTCCAGCCCGCGCACCGCCTCCAGCAGCACCGGCATCCCCTTGCGGGGCTCGCTGTAGCGGCCGACGAACCCGATCGTGCCGCCGGGGCGGGGGTAGCCGTCGAGCGGGGTCGCGTCGGCGAAGAAGTCCACGTCGACGCCGTTCGGGATCTCCACCGCGTCGCCGCCCAGGTGCTCGACCTGCACCCGCCTGGCCAGCGCGGACACCGCGATCCGGGCGGTGACCTTCTCCAGGAACGGCTGGAGCACCCCCTGGAACGCGGACAGCATCTTGGAGCGGGGCGTGGAGGTGTGGAAGGTCGCCACGATCGGCCCGTCCGCGACCATCAGCGCCAGCATGGCCAGCGACGGCGCGGTCGGCTCGTGCAGGTGCAGCACGTCGAAGTCGTGCTCGGCGATCCACCGCCGCACCCGCGCGTACGACACCGGCCCGAACGACAGCCGCGCCACCGACCCGTTGTAGGGGATGCCGACGGCCCGCCCGGCCGGGGTGACGAACTCCGGGAGGGGCGTGTCGTCGTCGGCGGGCGCGAGCACGTCGACGTCGTGGCCGAGCCCGCGCAGCGCCCTGGCCAGGTCGACCACGTGCGCCTGCACGCCGCCGGGCACGTCGAACGAGTACGGGCAGACGATGCCGACCCTCACGCGCTCTCCCCGCGCCGCTCCAGGACCCGGCGCAGCGCCCGCTGCCTGCTCTCCGGCAGGTCCTCGATCCACAGCTTCTGCAGCATGTGCCAGTCGGTGGGGTGGGCGGCGATGTCGGCGGCGAACACGTCGGCCAGCGCCTGCGTCGCGGACGGCACCCCGGACGGGCCGGAGACGCGCACCGGCGGGTGGACGCGGACCACCCAGCCGTCCTCGGTGAACCACGAGCCGGTGGGCAGCAGCGCGGCCCCGGTGGTGGCGGCCAGGCTGGCGGGTCCGGCGGGCATCATGGTCCTGCGGCCGAAGAACGTGACCGGGACGCCACCGGCGGTGAGGTCGCGGTCGGCCAGCAGCACGACCACCTTGTTCTCGCGCAGCCGCTCGGCCAGCACCACGGCCGGGTTGCGCTCGCCGCCGGTCAGCGGCAGCACCTCGAAGCCCAGGCTCTCCCGGAACTCGACGAACCGCCGGTACACCGACTCGGGCTTGAGCCGCTCGACGACCGTGGTCAGCGACCCGGCGTGCCCGACCAGCCACACGCCGCCCATGTCGTAGTTGCCGCTGTGCGGCACGGCCAGGACGGCGCCCCGGCCCTCGGCGAGCGCGGCGTCCAGGTTCTCGGCGCCGGTGACGTTGCGGGCCACGTTCCGGTAGGTGGCGTCCAAGTCGGCCGACGGGAGCCGGAACGACTCCCGCCAGTACCGGGCGTAGGAGCGCATGGCCAGCCTGACCAGCTCGTCCAGCTCGGCCTCGCCCGCGCGCGGCACCACCCGGCGCAGGTTGGCGCGCAGCTGCGCCACGCCCTCACCGCCCCGGCCGGTGACCCAGTCGGAGGCCCGGTCGAACAGGATCTTGGCCAGGCCCTCCGGCATCAGCCTGACCAGTCGCCAGCCAGCGGCGTAGCCGAGGTCGGCCAGCTTGTCCTTCACCGGGTCCCCTCTTCGGACGTCCCCGGCGCGGGCCGCGCCGGGTCCAGCTCACGGGCCGAGCGGGCGGCGGACAGCAGCCGCTGCACGACGGTGGCCACCACCAGCGCGACCAGCGCGTACATGGCGACGGGCAGGACGTACGGCACGCCGAGCCCGTGCAGGCCGACGCCGGTCAGGGCGATGATGCACCGCTCGGCGCGCTCGGCGAGCCCGCCGTCGGCGCTGAGCCCGCTGGCCTCGGCGCGGGCCTTCACGTAGGAGATGACCTGCGCGCCGACCAGGCAGACGAGCGCGGCGACCGCGATGGGCCGCTCACCGGCGGTGAAGGCCCACCAGGCGATGGCGGCGAACAGCGCGCCGTCCGTGACCCGGTCGCAGGTGGCGTCGAGCACCGCCCCGAAGGGCGTGCCGCCGCCCTGGGCTCGGGCCATCGAGCCGTCGATCAGGTCGAACAGCACGAACAGGGCCATGACGACCGCCCCCGCGAACAGGTGCCCTGCGGGGATGAGCCAGAGTGCCGACGCGGTGGAGCCGACGGCGCCCACGACGGTGACGGCGTTCGGGGTGAGGCCGCGCTTGAGCAGCCACGCCCCCACGGGGTCGGAGAGGCGGGACACGGAAGCACGGGCGAAGAAGTTCAGCATGGGCTGGCGGCTGCACCTACCGGCGGGGAGGACGTGGTCGTCAGCAGCCTAACGAGCCTGCTCACCCGAGCTTGCGGTGGTCCCTGGAGATCCCCTCCAGCAGGTCCTCCAGCAGCTCCCCGCGCAGCGCCACGCGCTCCAGCCTGCCGAACAGGTGGAGGTACTCGCGGACGTCGTGCGGGTCGGTGATGGTGGCGTTGCCGGTGAGCACGCTGAGCGTCACGTAGCGCTCGTCGTAGACCTGGAACCCGTGCAGCACGACCGCGCTGACCTCGGCGGACCACGGCACGACGGCGAGCTGCACGTTCGGCCTGCGGCTGAGCCGCCGCAGGTGCTCGATCTGCTCGCACATCAGGTCGGCCGAGCCCATGCGCCAGCGCAGGGCGCTCTCGCTGAGCAGGAAGACGAACCTGCGGTTCAGGTCCTCCATGCGGCCTCGTCGGGCGCGGAGGGCTCCGATGGCGGTGTCCTGCTCGTGGGTGGGTGTCGCGGACAGGACGACGCGCAGGTAGTCCTCCGTCTGCAGCAGGGTCGGCACCCCGGAGATCTGGAAGAACCTGCTGGTGGTGGCTCGGGCCTCGATCCGGGCGACGGTCTGCTGGTGGCGGTGGGCGCCCCGGTGCAGCACCACTCGGCGGGTCTCCGCCTCGGCGTGCAGCTGGCGGGCCAGCTCGACCAGCTCGACCTTGGTCTCCCTGGTCGCCGACAGCTCGGCGACCAGTCTCTCCACGTCGGTCACGGAGGGGAGGAGCATCCCGTTCTCGATCTTCGAGAGCTTCGACTGGCTCATCCCGGTCGCGCGCGCGGTGGCCGTTCCGGTCATCTTGGCCTCCGTGCGCAGCCTGCGTAACTCGCGCGAGAGCCGTTCTCGGGCCAGCCGCGAACGCTCAGGTGCGGTCATGAAACGCACGGTATCGATGCGCGGGACTTGTGACGATCGGCCATGGCGGTGCATTGCGACCCGCCCGAGAATCACCCATTAGTGATCTACGAGGTAGGCATGTGCGCGCACAGTAATCACGATGCCCGGTCCGGCGGGCGGCACGGGTGAAGTGCGCGGGTTCCGGCGTTGACCTGGGGCAGGACGGAGGACACTGGCGCGCGGCCCGTGGCCTGGGGAGCTGGTAGGGGTGGACCTGGTGGCACGCTCGGGTGAGCCGCGCACGGGTGAGCGGGTCGGTGTGCGGATGTGCGTGCGCGTCGCACTCGGCGGCCACGCACGGTGATCAACGACGGCGCTGCGGCGGGCGGGTGACCGCGGTCTCACACGGGGGCAAAACGGGCATGTCACGTGCGGGCGCGGGCGGGTTCACCGACAGCGGAAGTGATCGGCGTCTCACCGGCTGGGAGCGCGGGGTGGGCCCGTCCGGTGACCGAGAGGTGTGATGACCCGGCCACCTGGTGAGCGGGAACGCGCACCGGATCGGGTGAACCGCGCGGGAGAGCGACGCTCGGGGCGCGGGTGAGCGTTTCGGACGCGCGTGGAAGGCGGCGCGGGGTGGCGTGCGGGCCCACGTGACGGCGCGGGGATGGCTCAAGGGCCCGCGGGGCGGCGCGGGGGTGGTGCGAGGCCCACGGGGCGGGGTGGGACCGGGAGCGGTCCCACCCCACCGCGCGGCTCAGCCCTCGGCGGCCCAGGCGTCGGCCAGCAGCCGCCGGGTGTCCCCCAGCAGCTCCGGCAGCACCTTGGTCTGCCCGATCACCGGCATGAAGTTCGCGTCCCCGCCCCACCGGGGCACCACGTGCTGGTGCAGGTGCGCGGCGATGCCCGCGCCCGCCACGGCGCCCTGGTTCATGCCGATGTTGAACCCGTGCGGCTTGGACGCCCGGCGCACCACCCGCATCGCCTTCTGGGTGAACTCCGCCAGCTCCACCGTCTCCTCCGGGGTGAGGTCGGTGTAGTCCGGGACGTGCCGGTACGGCAGCAGCATGAGGTGGCCGGGGTTGTACGGGAACAGGTTGAGCAGCGCGAACACCAGCTCGCCCCGCGCCACCACCAGGCCCTCCTCGTCGGCCAGGCCCGGCACCCGGCAGAACGGGCAGCCCTCGGGCGCGTCGCCCACGGCCTTGCCCTCCCCGCGCACGTACGACAGGCGGTGCGGGGTCCACAGGCGCTGCAAGGCGTCGTGGACCCCGACCCCGTCCTGCTCCTCGCGCTCGGGCGTCACTTGACGAGTTCCGCCGTGGGGGAGGCGTTCTCGCGGCGGGAGATCCAGCCGACGACCGTGGCGACGGCCTGCTCGACCGGGACGCCGTTGATCTGGGTGCCGTCGCGGAACCGGAACGACACCGCGCCGGACTCGACGTCCTTGCCGCCCGCGAGCAGCATGAACGGCACCTTCTGCGTGGTGTGGTTGCGGATCTTCTTCTGCATCCGGTCGTCGGAGGCGTCGATCTCGACCCGCACGCCGTGCTTCTTGAGCTCCTTGGCCACCGCGAACAGGTGGTCGGCGTGCTCGTCGGCGATCGGGATGCCCACGACCTGCACCGGGGCCAGCCACGCCGGGAACGCGCCCGCGTAGTGCTCGGTCAGCACGCCGAAGAACCGCTCGATCGAGCCGAACAGGGCGCGGTGGATCATCACCGGGCGCTGGCGGGAGCCGTCCGGGCCGGTGTACTCCAGCTCGAAGCGCTCGGGCAGGTTGAAGTCCAGCTGGATGGTGGACATCTGCCAGGTGCGGCCGAGCGCGTCCTTGGCCTGCACGGAGATCTTCGGGCCGTAGAACGCCGCGCCGCCGGGGTCGGGCACGAGTTCGAGGCCGGAGTCCTCGGCGGCGACGCGCAGCGTCTCGGTGGCCGTCTCCCACAGCTCGTCGCTGCCGACGTACTTCTCGTCGTTGCGGGTCGACAGCTCCAGGTAGAAGTCGTCGAGGCCGTAGTCGCGCAGCAGGCCGAGCACGAACGCCAGGAGCGACTTCAGCTCCTCCTGCACCTGGTCCAGGGTGCAGAAGATGTGCGCGTCGTCCTGCGTCATGCCGCGCACGCGGGTCAGGCCGTGGATCACGCCGGACTTCTCGTAGCGGTAGACCGAGCCGAACTCGAACATGCGCAGCGGCAGCTCGCGGTAGGAGCGCCCGCGCGACCGGAAGATCAGGTCGTGGAACGGGCAGTTCATCGGCTTGAGGTAGTAGTCCTGGCCGGGGCGGCGGATCGTGCCGTCCTCGTTGAGCTCGGCGTCCAGGTGCATCGCCGGGTACATGCCGTCGCGGTACCAGTCGAGGTGCCCGGAGGTCTCGAACAGGTTGCCCTTGGTGATGTGCGGCGAGTAGACGAACTCGTAGCCCTCGGCCTCGTGCCGGGCCCGCGAGTAGTCCTCCATGGCCTTGCGGATGATGCCGCCGCGCGGGTGGAAGACCGCGAGGCCGGAGCCGATCTCGTCGGGGAAGCTGAACAGGTCCAGCTCGACGCCGAGCTTGCGGTGGTCGCGGCGCTCGGCCTCGGCGATCAGCTCGACGTGCTTGTCCAGCGCCTCCTGCGACTCCCAGGCGGTGCCGTAGATGCGCTGGAGCTGCGGGTTCTTCTCGTTGCCGCGCCAGTAGGCGGCGGCGACCCTGGTGAGCTTGAACGCCGGGATGTGCTTGGTGGTGGGCAGGTGCGGGCCGCG
Source organism: Actinosynnema mirum DSM 43827 (assembly GCF_000023245.1). GTDB lineage: Bacteria > Actinomycetota > Actinomycetes > Mycobacteriales > Pseudonocardiaceae > Actinosynnema > Actinosynnema mirum. The sequence goes on along the minus strand of NC_013093.1, from coordinate 2,311,032 downwards.
GCACAGGTCGCCCCACACGCGTTCGCCGGAGCGCGGGTCGAGGTTGTCGTAGATGGTCAGCTCGCCGCCGCCCACCTCCATGACCTCGGCGGTGTCCACGCCGCCCTTGACGTCGACCAGCTCCAGCTTGAACGGCTCGGAGGCCAGCTCGGCCTTCGCGGCGTCGGTCGACTCGACCACGCGGCGGGTGAAGCGCTGCGCGCCCTTGACGATCGCCTTCATGCGCTTCTCCAGCGCGGCGAGGTCTTCCGGGGTGAACGGCCTGTCGACCTGGAAGTCGTAGTAGAAGCCGTCCTTGACCGGCGGGCCGATACCCAGCTTGGCCTCGGGGAACTGCTGCTGCACGGCCTGGGCGAGCACGTGCGCGGTGGAGTGCCGGATGACCGAGCGGCCGTCCTCGGTGTCGGCGGCGACCGCCTCGACCTCCACGTCGACCTGCGGGGTCCAGGACAGGTCGCGCAGGTGGCCCTCGGCGTCGCGGACGACCACGATCGCGTCAGGGCCCTTGCCGGGCAGCCCTGCCTCGCGCACGGCGGTCCCAGCGGTGGTCCCCGCCGTCACCACCACGCGAGGCGGGGCGAGTGCGGATGCGGGACTTGGCTGGGACACGGTGACTCCTAGGTAGTGGGTGCGGGCTGCCGCCCGGCTCGTCGGTTCTACCTGGAGATGTTATCGGTGGTGACCCACCTGTTTACCGCCAGGATGCGCGGCGGGGTGGGCCGGGTAGCCCGGTCGGGGCACGTGGGCGACGTGGGCGCGTCCCCCGACCGCAGGGCTCACGCGTCGTCCGCGTGCCCCGACCGGGTGGGGTTCACCAAGCGAACGGGAGTCTGGCCACCCTGGGGAAATCATGGTGCGCTACCGCGGGGGTGGAAGAATCAAACTGCGGTTGAGCCGCAGCGCGGAGCCGCGGTGCAGCAGCTCCTCCACGGCGGCCTTGACCGGGTCCGGGCCCTCCAGCAGGGCGTGGAACTGGGCGCGGCGGCCCGGTTCGGCGCGCTCGCGATCCCTCAGCAGGGCGAGGACGCTCAGGCCGATCGTGGCGGCGGTGGTGGCCACGCCCGCGCCGAGCAGGAACGCGGCCAGGCCCGCGACCTCGTCGGCGCCCGGCCCGCCGCCCGCCAGAGCGCTGACCAGGTCGTCGCCGGGGGGTGGCGCGCTTGGCCCCGGCGAGCTCGGCGAGGCGCCCCTGGACGCGGGCGTAGGCGGCGAACCGGGCGTCGGGCGGCTCGTCGGGCGAGGCCATCAGGTCGACCTGCCCCGGGAACGGGGCCCGGTCGGCGTGGTGCTCGGCGGCGGCGCGCTCGACGGCTCCGGTGAGCGCCTGGGTGCGGCGGACGGTGAACCAGCCGGTGAGGAGCCTGCGGTGGCGGGTGCGCTCGGGCGGGTCGATGCCGGTGAGGTCGCCGAGCGGGGCGGGCGGCATGGTCCCGTCGAGGCCGGGGACCCGGTAGTGGGCCAGTTCCGGGCGGGACCTGAACCGGTGGTCGGCCAGGACGGCGCGGACCTGGGCGTGGCCGGTGGCGGACCAGCCGAGGTGGCCGTCGGGGTGGCGCGTCCGGACCAGCGGTAAGCCGTGGAGCACGAAGTCGTTGTCCTGCAAGGTTTTCCTCCCCCTTCAGCGTTCGCGGTCGTAGAGGCGCCTGGACCAGAGGTAGCCGCCGACGCCGATGAGCGCGCACCAGCCGAGCGCGGGCCACAGGTGCTCGGGGGCGGTTCCCGCGAGCAGGGCGCGCAGGGTCTCGATGATCGGCGAGAACGGCTGGTTCTCGGCGAACCAGCGCAGCCCGGCGGGCATCGACTCGGCGGGGACGAAGCCGCTCCCCAGGAACGGCAGGAACATCAGCGGCATGGGCAGGGTGCTGGCCGTCTCCACGCTCTCGCTGAGCTGGCCGAGCGCGATCGTGAGCCAGACCAGGGCGAGCGAGAGCAGGACGTGGAGGCCGAGCGCCGCCAGCAGTCCCAGCGGGCCCGCGCCGGGGCGGAAGCCGAGCAGCAGGGCCACCGCGAACAGGACCAGGCCGCCGAGCGCGGACTGGATGACGCTGCCGACGACGTGGCCGGTGAGCACCGAGGTGCGGGCGATGTCCATGGTGCGGAAGCGGGTGATGACGCCCTCGGTGAGGTCCATGGCGACCGAGATCGCGGTGCCTTGGACGATCGTGGTGACCGTCATGACCAGGATCGCCGGGAGCACGTACACCAGGTACGCGTCGCGACCACCGGCGAAGCCACCCACCCCGGTGCCCAGGCCCGCGCCGAGGACGCCGCCGAAGGCGTGCACGAACAGCAGCAGGAGCAGGACCGGGGTGCCGATCAGCTGCAGGGTCATGGACGGGTAGCGCAGCACCCGCTTGAGGTTGCGGCGCACCATGACCAGGGAGTCGCCCAGCGGCCTGGCGCCGCTCGTGGTGGCGCTCATCGGGTGCTCGCCTTCCCGTGCCCCGTCAGCGCGAGGAACACGTCGTCCAGGTCGGGGGTGCGCACGGACAGCTCGGTGACGTCCACGGCGTGCTCGTCGAGCCGGTCGAGCAGGGCGCGCAGCGACTGCGGCGTGCCGTCGCCCGCGACGCGCAGCACCGGTTCCGCTTGCGCCGCTTGGGGTTCCTCGAGCAGGGCGGCGGGGCCGAGCGCGCGGGTGGCTGCGGCCAGCGCGGCGCGGTCGGGCAGGCGCAGGCGGACGTGCGCGCCGGGGACGCGGCGCTTGAGCTGCTCGGGCGTGCCCTCGGCGGCGAGGGAGCCGTCGTGCAGCAGGGCGACGCGGTGCGCGAGCTGGTCGGCCTCCTCCAGGTGCTGGGTGGTGAGCAGGACGGTCGTGCCCTCGGCGACCAGCTCGCGCACGATCCGCCACACCTCGCGCCTGCCGCTCGGGTCGAGGCCCGTCGTCGGCTCGTCCAGGAAGATCACCTCGGGGGCGCCGACCAGGGTCATGGCCAGGTCGAGCCTGCGGCGCTGGCCGCCGGAGAGGGTGGACGCGGGCTTGCGGGCCGACGCGGTGAGGTCCAGGCGCTCCAGCAGCTCCGAGGCGCGGCGGCGGCCCTCGGGGCGGGTGAGGTGCCGCAGGTCGGCCATGAGGCGCAGGTTCTCCTCGGCGGTGAGGAGGTTGTCCACGGCGGAGAACTGGCCGGTGACGCCGATCGCGGCGCGCACCCCGGCCGGGTCGTCGGCGAGGTCGCGGCCCGCGACGGTGGCGCGGCCGGAGTCGGGGCGCAGGAGCGTGGAGAGGATCTTGACGGTGGTGGTCTTGCCCGCGCCGTTCTGGCCGAGCAGCGCGTGGACGGTCCCCCGCTCGACGGTGAGGTCGAGCCCGTCGAGCACGGTGTGGTCGCCGAACCGCTTGCGCAGTCCGGTGGTTCTGATGGCCGGGTCGTTCACGGTGTCCCCCTTGGGTTTTCTGCGGTGTCAGGCGCGGCGGACGGTGATGTCGCCGTAGGCGGTGCGGGCGCGCAGCCCGGCGGTGCGGTCGGCGGCGTCGGGCGCGGGCACGTCGTCCAGGAGCGACTCGACGCGGCCGTGGCCGGTGCGCGCGTCGAGCCACAGCGAGGTGCCCGCGACGACGCCGACCTCGATGTCGCCCATGCCGCTCTCCAGCACCGAGGAGCCCTGGGTGAGGACGGCCTTGACGTGGCCGTTGGCGGACTTGGCGTCGACGACGCCCCCGGCGCGGCCGATCTCGATGTCGCCGTTGGCGGAGCGGACGCGGATGTCGCCGGTGACCTCGTCGACGCGGGTGGGGCCGTTGGAGTTCTTGACCTGCGCGGACCCCCGGATCTCGCCGACGACCAGGCGGCCGGAGCTGGTGTGCAGGTCGGCGTCGCCGTCGACGGCGGTGACGGCGGCGTGGCCGATGGCGGTGTGCAGGCGCAGCGGGCCGGTGCGGTCGAGGGTGATGTCGCCGACACCGGTCTTGAAGGAGCACTCGCCGAGCAGGCCGGTGGCGCGCAGGTTGCCCGCCTGGACGGTGGCGGTGACGGCGGAGCCGGCGGGGAGGTCGATGGCGAGGTCGACGGAGCGGGACTTGCGGGTGAGGTCGACGTAGATCCAGGCGCGGGGGCCGGTGACGCGCAGCTCGCCGTCGACGAGCTCGGCGGTGACCTGGGCGGCGATCTTGACGTCGGAGTCGTCGGCGGGGTTGGTGGGGCGGACGTGGACGGCGGTGGTGGCGCGGTCGGAGGCGGTGACGCGGACGGAGGCGACGGCGAGCTCCACCACGGCGGTGATCGGGGCGGGCGTGTCGAACTCGGGCATGGCTGGGTCCCCCTGGGGTTTTCTTTCTTGGGCTTTCGGGTTTTTTCAGGTTTTTTCGGGTGCGTCGAACTCCTCCCCGCACGGGCGGGGAGGTTTTTTGGTGTGGTCGTCGCGGTTCGGGTCGGTGCTAGCGGACCCACCCGCTGAACCGGCTGCCGCCGCGCCTGGCGCGGGGTTCGGCGGCGCGCGCGTGCTGGTCGGCGGGCCGGAGGGCGTCGGCGGCGGCGCGGACGAGCCAGGCGTTGACCGAGCGCCCCTCCGCGGCGGCGGCCTCCTCGACGGCGGCCTTGAGCTGCTCGGGGAGCCGGACGTTGATGCGCGCGGTGGGACCGTCCTCGCTGAAGGCGGGCGCGGCGTCGGGGACGGGCGCGTCGACGGCGGTGTCGGCGGGCGGCGCCGTGACGACGAAGTCGGGGTCCCGCCCGCGCAGGCGGACCTCGACCGAGCCGGGCGCGAGCTCGCGGGTGATCTCGGCGGCGGCGGCGGAAAGCGCTTCCAGCATGGCCATCCGGATCGCCGACTCCAGCGGCCCGGTGAGCCGCTCGGCGAGCGCACGCGCCTCTTCACCGCCCGCGTCGGCGAGGGCGGCGAACTCGCGGCCGAGGTGGGCCACGTAGGTGGTCAGGTCCATGTGAGCCAGAGTGGCACAACGGTGGTGCCATGGCAAGTGGGTATGGCTCAGTTCGGTGCCACAGTGGCACCAATGGCTCAGGCTGGCTCACGCACCAGGGCGGACCAGTCCTCCACCGGCTCCCACCGCCAGGGGGCGGGCAGCTCCGGGCGGGCGCGGGTGCGCACCAGGTCGGCCAGCGCGGACCACACCACGGGCAGCGGCGCCAGCAGGCTGCGGTGCACGCGGCACGGGTAGCCCATGTGATCGGACGCGTACGGCATCCACCCCGCCCGCAGGGGCTCGCCGCCACGTTCACGCGGCACGAAGGCCTCGGTGGCGCCGACCCAGCGCAGCGCGCCGACGTCCCCCGCCGTGCCCACGTCGAGCCAGGTGGCCGGTGCGGCGCCCACGTCGGGCACGTCGATCTGCTCGACCACGACCTGCCACAGGCACGGCAGCGCCTGCCCGTGCCGGGAGTTCCAGGCCCGCAGCTGGTCGACCAGTCCGACGAGGTCCTCCGAGCCGTGGTCGTCCAGGACGACGAACCGGTGGTGATCCGGGTTGAGCAGCACGCTCACGCCTTTCCCTCGTAGTGGTGCTGGTAGGGCTGGGGCCCGCCACGGGTGCTGGAGACGGTCAGACGGTAGCCGCGCGGCAGCAGCACCGGGAGCGCCTGGTGGCAGCCCAGGCCGTACCGCTCTCCGCAGGGCGGGCGGTTGAGGACGAGTTCCGCGTGGTGGATGCCGCAGGCCGTCATCCAGGCCGCGATCTGCAGTTCGACGTGGTGCCCCAGGTTCACCGCCCACCCGAATCCCGGAAGGACGCGCAGCCGTGCCCGCGCCTGCTCCGTCCAGTGGCCACCACCGGGGTGGAAGACGTGGCTGATCTGGGACTCCGGGCGCAGCGCGCGCACGTGTCCTTCGACGGGCACGGTGCCACCCACCGGCGGGTGGGGCTGCACGATCAACGGCAACGCCCACTCCGTGCCGGGTGGGTACGCGTCGCCCGTGCGCGCCACCAGCGGCTTCGGCCGGGTGGTGGGAGGGGCCGCGGGGCGGGGTGGCGGGGTCAGCAGGGAGGCCCGGTACGACTCGACCGACTCACGGCCCCCGGCCAGCGCCGCCCGGACCGCCGCCAAGTCCTCCGCGAACGACGCGTGGGCCGCTCGCAGCAGTTCCAGCTCCTCGCCCGCCGTTCCCTCGGCGGCGCGCTCCACCAGTGCGCGCATCTCCCCCGCGCGCTCGTCCGCCACCTCCAGCGCGGCGGCGGTCTCGGCCGCCAGTGCCAGGACTCGGGCCAGCGCGGCGGCCACTTCGGGCAGGGACACGGGGGACATCGTCGGGCGGGCGCGGTGGGCCGGGGGGTGGTTTCAGAGGCGGTCACTCGATCGTGCACACGTGCCCGGCTCAGGACAGGAAGCCTCGCAGCAGGGCCGCCGTTCCCTCCAGGTGTTCCGCCATCGCGCGCCTCGCCGCCTCCGGGTCGCCGTCCAGGACCGCGTCGACCACCCGGGTGTGCTGGTCGTTCGAGTGCGCCAGGTTCGGCGGCAGCAGGGGGATGCGGTCCAGCAGGGCGTTCACCCGCATCCTCACGTCCGCGATCGCCGCCGTCAGCGACGGGGAGCCCGCCGCCTCCGCGATCGCCAAATGCAGCCTGGAGTCCTTGCGGCGGTAGTCCGGCAGGCCCGCCTCCGCGCAGTCCGCCTGGCGGGCGCGCAGGTCGCGGCGGCGTTCCGGGGACAGCGCGGTTCCGGCCGCCAGCTCCGCGGCGCCCGCCTCCAGCGCGGCGCGCAGCAGCAGGGCGTCCGTCAGCTCCCACGGGACGCCCGCCGCCCCGGAGGTGGGGTTCGGGAGGTCGCCGGTGATGAAGGTGCCGCCGTAGCGACCCCTGCGGGATTCGACGTAGCCGTTGTCCTGCAACGACTTCAGCGCCTCCCGAAGGGTCGCCCGGCTCACCCCGAGCCGTGCCGCCAGGTCGCGCTCGGCGGGCAGGCGGTCGCCGGGGGACACGACGCCCAGGCGCACCGCCTGCACCAGGCGCTCCACGGTCTCCTCGAACGCGTTGCCCGCCCGCACCGGGCGGAACAGCGCGTCGGTCAGCTCGATCACGGGGACGTCCCGCTCACAGCGGGGTCACGTAGGCGCCGGAGATGCCGCCGTCCACCAGGAAGTTCGACGCCGTCATGAACGACGAGTCGTCGCTCGCCAGGAACGCCACCGCCGCCGCGATCTCCTCCGGCTCGGCGAACCTGCCCAGCGGCACGTGGACCAGCCGCCGCGCGGCGCGCTCCGGGTCCTTCGCGAACAGCTCCCGCAGCAGCGGGGTGTTGACCGGTCCAGGGGACAGCGCGTTCACCCGCACGCCCTGCCGCGCGAACTGCACGCCCAGCTCCCGCGTCATCGCCAGCACCCCGCCCTTCGAGGCGGTGTAGGAGATCTGCGAGGTCGCCGCGCCCATGGTCGCCACGAACGACGCCGTGTTGATCACCGACCCCCTGCCGCGCTCGACCATGTGCCCGATGGCGTGCTTGCTGCACAGGTACACCGACGTCAGGTTGACCTCCTGCACCCGCCGCCACGCCTCGATGCCCGTGGTCAGGATCGAGTCGTCGTCCGGCGGGGAGATGCCCGCGTTGTTGAACGCCACGTCCACCGCGCCATAGGTGTCCACGGTGGTCTGGAACAGGGCCCGCACCTGCTCCTCGTCGGTCACGTCCACCCGCACGAACAGCCCGCCGACCTCCTCGGCCGCCGCCTTGCCCGATTCCCCGTCCACGTCGGCCACGACGACCTTCGCGCCCTCGGACGCCAACCTGCGCGCCGAGGCCAGCCCGATGCCGCTGCCGCCACCGGTGATCACCGCGACCCGGCCCTGGAGTCGTTCGACCATGCCCTGCTCCCTCTACTCCCAGCGCCGGAACCCCTGGGGAGATCCGGCGAGCACACCGTCAGTGGGCGATGAAGACGTTCTTGACCTCGGTGAACGCGTCCAGCGCGTCCGGCCCCAGCTCCCGGCCGAGACCGGACTGCTTGAACCCGCCGAACGGCGTCCAGTAGCGCACCGACGAGTGCGAGTTCACCGACAGGTTCCCGGCCTCGACCGCGCGCGAGACCCGCAGCGCCCGGCCGACGTCGCGGGTCCAGATCGACCCGGACAGCCCGAGGTCGCCCGCGTTCGCCAGGCGCACCGCGTCCTCCTCGTCGCGGAACGGCAGCACGACCACCACCGGGCCGAAGACCTCCTCCACCACGACCCGGTCGGTGGGCGCCACGGGCGAGAGCACCGTCGGCGGGAACCAGAAGCCCGGCCCGTCGGGCGCGCTCCCCCGGAACGCCACGGGCGCGCCGTCCGGCACGTAGGAGGCGACCCGCTCCCGGTGCGCGGCGGAGATCAGCGGCCCCATCTCGGTCTTCTCGTCGAGCGGGTCGCCCACCACCACGCCGCGCACGGCCGGTTCGAGCAGCTCCATGAACCGGTCGAACACGTTCTCCTGCACCAGGATGCGCGACCGGGCGCAGCAGTCCTGCCCGGCGTTGTCGAACACCCCGTACGGCGCGGTCGCGGCGGCCTGCTCGATGTCGGCGTCCGCGAACACCACGTTGGCGCTCTTGCCGCCCAGCTCCAGCGTCACCCGCTTCACCTGCTCGGCGCACCCGGCCATGATCTTCCGGCCGACCGCGGGCGACCCGGTGAACACCACCTTCCGCACGTCCGGGTGCGTCACGAACCGCCACCCGGCGACGTCCCCGCGCCCCGGCACGACCTGGAGGACGTCCTCCGGGATGCCCGCCTCGCGGGCGAGCTCGGCCAGGCGCAGCGCGGTCAGCGGGGTCAGCTCGGCGGGCTTGAGCACCACGGTGTTCCCGGCCGCCAGCGCGGGCGCGAAGCCCCAGGCCGCCACCGGCATCGGGAAGTTCCACGGCACGATGACGCCCACCACGCCCAGCGGCTCCTGGAAGGTCACGTTCAACCCGCCGGGCACCGGGATCTGCCTGCCGAACAGCCGCTCCGGCGCGGCGGCGTAGTAGTGCAGCACGTCGCGGACGTTGCCCGCCTCCCAGCGCGCGTTGCCGATGGTGTGCCCGGAGTTGCGCACCTCCAGCAGCGCCAGCTCCTCGCGCGCCCCGTCGACCGCGTCGGCGAAGCGGCGCAGCAGCCGGGACCGGTCGGCGGGCGACACGGCCCGCCACGCGGGCAGCGCGGCCGACGCGCGGGCGATCGCCGCGTCGACCAGCTCCACCGAGGCCGCCTCGACCTCGCCCACCCGCTCCCCCGTCGCCGGGTTGATCAGCTCCAACGCGGTCACGTCCCGCTCCCCTTCGCCGCCACGACAAGCGCTCCGAACAACCGCAGGTCCTCGGTCGCGACCTCCGGGTGGTACTGGACGCCGACCGCGAACGCGGCGGTCGGCAGCTCCACGGCCTCCACGACCCCGTCCGCCGCGCGCGCCACCACGACCAGCCCGTCGCCGAGCACGTCGACCGCCTGGTGGTGGTGGCACCGCACGGTCGTCGACTCGCCGAGCGCGGTGCCGAGCACGCTGCCCGGCACGACGGCGAGGTCCACGTCCGCGAACACCCCCGGCGCCGGGTTGTGCCCGTCCACGTGCTGGACCAGCGTGCCGCCGAGGACGGTGTTGAGCACCTGCATCCCCCGGCACACCCCGAGCAGCGGCAGGTCCAGCTCCAGCGCGGCGCGGGCCAGCGCGGACTCGGCCGCGTCCCGGTCGGGCCTGGCCGGTCCGGTGCGCTCCTCGCGCTCGCGCCCGTAGGTCCCCGGGTCCAGGTCCGCGCCGCCCGCGAGCACCAGGCCGTCCAGGAAGCCGATCGACCCGGCGTCCCAGTCGCCGACCGGGGGCAGCAGCACGGGGTTGCCGCCCGCGCGCCACACCTGGTCCAGGTACTCGCGGTGCAGCACGGCGGCCGGGACGTCCCAGACGCCGAACGCCGCGCGCTCCAGGTAGGTGGAGATGCCGATGAGCGGCCTAGAGCCTCTCGAAACCACGCACGCGCTCCCAGTCGGTGATCGTCGAGTTGTACGCGGCCAGCTCCACGCGGGCGGCGTTGAGGTAGTGGTCGACCACCTCGTCGCCGAACGCGGCGCGGGCCGGGGCGCTGCCGTCGAGCAGCGCGGCCGACTCGTGCAGGGTGGTGGGCACGGTCGGCAGGTCGGCGGTGTAGGCGTTGCCGGTGAACTCCTCGCCCAGCTCCAGCTCGTTCTCCAGCCCGTGCAGACCTGCGGCGATCAGGGCGGCGAGCGCCAGGTACGGGTTGACGTCGCCGCCGGGCACCCGGTTCTCGAACCGCAGGCCCGCGCCGTGGCCGACCACGCGCAGCGCGCACGTGCGGTTGTCCCGACCCCAGGCGACCGCGGTCGGCGCGAAGCTTCCCTGCGCGTAGCGCTTGTAGGAGTTCACGTTCGGGGCCAGGAAGTAGGTGAACTCGCGCAGGCAGGCCAGCTGCCCGGCGAGGAAGCGCCGCATCAGGGCGGACATGCCGTGCTCGGCGTCGTCAGCCGAATCCGAGGCAGCGGCGAACGCGGGCGAGCCGTCCTCGGTCCACAGCGACAGGTGCACGTGGCAGGAGTTGCCCTCGCGCTCGTTGTACTTGGCCATGAAGGTGAGCGACTTGCCGTGCTGCGCCGCGATCTCCTTGGCGCCGGTCTTGTAGACGCTGTGGTTGTCGCAGGTCAGCAGCGCCTCGTCGTACCGGAAGGTGATCTCGTGCTGGCCGGGGTTGCACTCGCCCTTGGCGCCCTCGACGCGCAGCCCCGCGCCCGCCATGTGGTTGCGGATGTCGCGCAGCAGAGGCTCGACCCGCCCGGTGCCGAGGAGGGAGTAGTCGACGTTGTACTGGTTGGCGGGGGTGAGGTCGCGGTAGCCGCTGGACCAGGCCTGCTCGTAGGTGTCGTTGAAGACGATGAACTCCAGCTCGGTGCCCGCGAACGCGCGCAGCCCGCGCTCGGCGAGCCGGTCGAGCTGGCGGCGCAGCACCTGGCGCGGGGAGACCGGAACCGGGTCGCCGCCGGTGGTCTCGACGTCGCACAGCACGAGCGCGGTGGCCGGGTGCCAGGGGACGCGGCGCAGCGTCGCGAGGTCGGGGCGCATGACGAGGTCGCCGTAGCCGCTGTCCCAGGAGGACGAGGCGTAGCCGGGCACGGTGTTCATCTCGACGTCCACCGCCAGCAGGTAGTCGCAGCCCTCGGCGGAGTGCTCCAGCACTTCGTCCACGAAGTAGCGGGCGGTGCAGCGCTTGCCCTGCAGGCGGCCCTGCATGTCCACTACCGCCACGAGGACGGTGTCGACCTCGCCGGTGGCGACCAGCTCGCGCAACTCCTCGACGGTGAGCATCCGCATCCCTCCAAAGGTATGTCAGCGAGCCATTGGCGGCCCATCTTGACACCATCGAGTGAGCCACGCCACCGTTGATCCCCCATTAAAAGGATCACTGCTAGCCCATTGGGGAGCGCAGATGGCCAAGCGTGTCGAGTACGAGGACGTGGGCGGGGACTACCTGGAGCAGCGGCAGCTCAAGCGGGGCGCCGCGGGCTGGGTGCTGCTGGCGGGGCTGGGCGTGTCCTTCGTGATCTCGGGTGACTTCGCCGGGTGGAACTTCGGCCTGGCGCAGGGCGGCTGGGGCGGGATGGTGATCGCCACGGCCCTGATGGCCACGATGTACACCTGCATGGCGCTGGGACTGGCCGAACTGGCTGCGGCGCTGCCGGTCGCGGGCGCCGGGTACGGGTTCGCGCGGCGCGCGCTGGGGCCGCTGGGCGGGTTCGCGACCGGGATCGCGATCCTGATCGAGTACGCGATCGCGCCGGCCGCGATCGCGGTGTTCATCGGCGGGTACGTCGAGACGCTGGGGCTGTTCGGGCTGACCAGCTCGTGGCCGGTGTACCTGGTGTGCTTCCTGGTGTTCGTGGGCGTGCACCTGTACGGGGTCGGCGAGGCGCTGCGGCTGATGCTGGTCATCACCGGGGTCGCGGTGGTGGCGCTGGTGGCGTTCGTGGTCGGGATGATCCCCAGGTTCGACGCGGCGAAGCTGTTCGACGTCGTCGAGGGCGACGGGTTCCTGCCGTTCGGGTTCGCCGGGGTGCTGGGCGCGCTGGTGTACGGGATCTGGTTCTTCCTGGCCGTGGAGGGCGTGCCGCTGGCGGCCGAGGAGGCGCGGGACCCGAAGCGGGACATGCCGCGCGGGATCATGGCGGCGATGGCGGTGCTGCTGGTGTTCGCGGCGGCGATCCTGGTGCTGGCGCCGGGCGGCGCGGGGGCGGAGGCGCTGCGCGCGTCGGACAACCCGCTGCCGGACGCGGTGCGCGCGGCCTACGGCGGGGACACCTGGCTGGCGCGGGTGGTCAACTACGTGGGGCTGGCCGGGCTGGTGGCGAGCTTCTTCTCGATCATCTTCGCCTACTCGAGGCAGCTGTTCGCGCTCTCGCGGGCGGGCTACCTGCCGCGCTGGCTGTCGCGGACCGGGCGGCGCAAGACGCCCTACCTGGCGCTGATCGTGCCCGGCGCGATCGGGTTCGCGCTGGCCTCGATCACGCGGGACGGCGCGCTGCTGATCAACATCGCGGTGTTCGGCGCGGCGCTGTCGTACGTGCTGATGATGGTCTCGCACATCGTGCTGCGGGTGCGCGAGCCCGACCTGGACCGTCCCTACCGGACGCCCGGCGGCGCGGTGACCACCGGCGTCGCGCTCGTGCTCGCGGTCGCGGCGGTGGTCGCGACGTTCTTCGTGGACCGGTTCGCGGCCGGGATCACCGCCGGGATCGTGGTGATCGCGCTGGCCTACTTCTGGTTCTACAGCAGGCATCACCTGGTAGCCGCCGCCCCCGAGGAGGAGTTCGACGCAATAGCACGGGCGGAGCAAGAACTGGGCTGACCCACACGGAGAGTCGCGAAGAATCATCACTTCGTGAAGGCGCAGGTCAGCCTGCGAACGGGAACCCTCGTATGTCGGGATCTGCACGAGGAGGAGGCATGGCAATGACGCACAGGACGCTCGCAGCAGGAGCGGCCATCACGGCGCTGTTCGCCGCGGCGGGCTTCGCGGTGGCCGCCCCCGCCACCACCGCCCCCAGCTACGAGGAGCAGGTGCGGCAGCTGACGAACCAGGAGCGGGTGGCGGGCGGTTGCCCCGCGCTGGCCTGGAACGACAAGCTCGCCGCCGCGGCCAAGGGCCACAACGACGAGATGGCCAAGACGGACACGCTCAGCCACACCGGCAAGGACGGGAGCAACCCCTCCCAGCGGATCGACCGGGCCGGGTACGACTGGCAGACCATCGGGGAGAACGTCGCGTTCGGGCAGAAGACGCCCGCCGAGGTGGTGAAGGCCTGGATGAACAGCCCGGTGCACAAGGCGAACATCATGAACTGCGCCTACCTGGACCTCGGCGTCGCGTACGCGCCGGACAAGAAGAACCGGCCGTACTGGACGCAGAACTTCGGGACGCTGCACGGCGTGCAGGCGGGGACGGCGAAGCCGACCACCACCACGGCCAAGCCGACCACCACGACCAAACCCGCCACGGCCGCGACGACCAAGCCGGCCACGGCCACAAAACCGGCGACGGCCGCCAAACCGGCCACGGGCGCCTCGGTGAAACCCACCGCGCCGCGCGACGAGCCGGAGCCCGACCCGGAGTGACGGTTCCCGACCGGATGGGCGGCTGACCAGTCGCGGCGCGCCAACGACCGGTCCCGCCGGAGCCACGACGGCTCCGGCGGGACCGGTCGTTGGCGCGCGGGCGTGCGGGGCGGCAGGATCGGGTCGTGAGCGACATTCAGCGCGTGGGCGTGGTCGGTGGCGGGTTGATGGGCGCGGGCATCGCCGAGGTGTGCGCGAGGGCCGGGGTCGACGTGGTCGTCCGCGAGGTCTCCGAGCAGGCCGCGGACGCGGCCCGCGAGCGGGTGGCCGGGTCGCTGGAGCGGGCCGTGGCGCGCGGGAAGCTCGACGCCGGGGAGCGGGACGCGGCGCTGGGCAGGCTGCGGTTCAGCACCGAGATCGGCGACCTCGCCGACCGGGACCTGGTCGTGGAGGCGGTCGCCGAGCAGGAGGCGGTCAAGGCCGAGGTGTTCGCCGCGCTGGACGAGGTCGTGCGGCGGCCCGACGCGATCCTGGCGTCCAACACCTCCTCCATCCCGATCACCCGGCTCGGCCGGGCGACGAGGCGGCCCGAGCAGGTCGTCGGCGTCCACTTCTTCAACCCGGTGCCGGTGCTCAAGCTGGTGGAGCTGGTGCCGTCGATGCTGACCGGCGCGGACGTGCTGGCCCGCGCCGAGGCGTTCGCCACCGACGTGCTGGGCAAGCAGGTGATCCGGGCGACCGACCGGGCCGGGTTCGTGGTGAACGCGCTGCTGGTGCCGTACCTGCTGTCCGCGATCCGGATGGTCGAGTCCGGGTTCGCCACGGCCGAGGACGTGGACAGCGGCATGGTGCTGGGCTGCGCGCACCCGATGGGCCCGCTGCGGCTGGCCGACCTGATCGGGCTGGACACGGTCAAGGCGATCGCGGACTCGCTCTACGAGGAGCACAAGGAGCCGCTGCACGCCGCTCCCCCGCTGCTGCTGCGCATGGTCGACGCGGGGCTGCTCGGCAAGAAGAGCGGGCGCGGGTTCCACGACTACCGCTGAGCGACTACCGCTGAGCGACTACCGCTGAGCGCCCGCCCCCGGCGGCCGGTCAGAGCAGGCCGGCCGCCGCGAACATGCGGGCGTAGATCCCGCGCAGCACGTCCTCCTTGCGCCGGTTGTAGTCCATGACCGTGCCGCCGCCGGGGACCGCGGCGCGCTTGGCCTCGGCGTAGCGCTCCTTCTCGTCCGGGTGGGCGATCAGCCAGTCCCGGAACATCCGGTGCCTGATCACCTCGGGGCAGTCGGGGCCGAAGACGTGCAGGTTCGCCCTGGGCTCGGCGAGCCGGAAGCAGCGGTGCTCGTGGAACGAGGGCTCCCGCACGGTCAGCACGTAGCCGAGGGCCTCCAGCGCGGGCAGGTAGGCGGCCTCGTCGGTCGGGTCGGCGACGGTGACGTCGAGGTCGACGACGTCCTTGGCCGCCAGGCCCGGCACCGAGGTGGAGCCGACGTGCTCCACGTCCAGCGCTACGTCGCCGAGGGCGGCGCGGACGTCCCGCGCCAGCTCGGCGTACCGGGCGGGCCAGGCCGGGTCGTACGGGGCGATGACGACCGCCTCGGGCTGCGGCGCGCCCCGCACCCACGGGTTCTCCGGGCCGGGCTGGTGGTGGCGGGTGATCTCCTCGGCGGTGGCCATGCGCCGACCGTAGCGCGACCGGACCCCTGCGCTCCCCGCGCCGGTGCGGCGTCCGGGGCAGGGGTCTCGCGGCGGTCGGGGCAGCGGTGGGCGGCGTCCGGGCCTGCCGGGGATGGCGTCCAGGTCAGGCGTGGGGGGCGTCCGGGTCAGGCGTGGGTGCCGTCCACGGACGAGTCGTAGACGCCGAACCGGAAGTACACGCCCAGGTCGGGCCTGGCGCCCGAGGAGGTGCGGAAGCTGAGCAGCTCGTGCAGCCCGACCACCGAGTCCAGCGGCAGCGGCGCGAGCGCGGACGCGACCTCGTGGTGGGGCCGGGGGTCCAGGCCGCACAGGCGCATCGCGGCGGCGACCCGGTCGGCGGCCTCCGCGTCCGAGGCGACCACGCTGGGCAGGCGCAGGTACAGGTTGGCCTCGTCGGGGACGTCGAGGCCCTCGCGGAACGCCAGGCAGGTCATGGGCTCGTTGACCGGGACGTCGTCGCCGTACACGGCCCGGTAGACCGGGGCGGCGAGCGCCGGGTCGTGCCTGCGGGCGAGCGAGGCGACGCGGTCGAGGTCGACCTCGCCGAGGTGGCGGTAGTAGACCTTGACCCTGGCCTCGGCCCGGTCGTCCAGGTCGAGCGCGACGAACTCCAGCACGTCCCGGCGGGGGTCGAGGCCCGCGCGCTCGACGTGGTCCCAGGCCCGTTCCAGGCCGAGCCTGCGCATGGTCTCGCGCATCACCGCGTGCGCCCGGTCCACGCCCCTGGTCTGCGGGTTCAGGTAGACCTTGTAGCGGCTCGCCCCGCCCCTGCGGTGCGCCAGGGAGTGCCAGACGGCGGGCCGGTACGGGGCCGGCTCGTCGGTGACGTACAGGTCCTCGATCCGCAGGTAGCGGTCCAGGGAGACGCCCGGCAGCGCGCCCAGCGCCCTGGTGAGGGCGCGTCCGGCCTCCTGGGCGCCCCTGGCGGTGGGCTCGGCCCCGAGGGACTCGAAGAGCACCCTGGCCTCGCCGACGCCGCCGCGCCAGCTCACCGAGAACTCCAGGGGAAAACCGTCGCGGGAAACGAACGACGGATATCGGGGGACTTCGCCGATGGGCGCGTCGGCCCATTGCCCGAGCACCGAATCGAGCTCGTGGAGGGTCCTGTACAACTCGCTGAACGGAAAATCCAGCGCTGCGCAGGCGGCCACCCACTGCTGGGCCGCGAAGTCACGATATGCGGTTCCCGCCACCTCGTACAAGGCCGTACGACGTGAGGCGTGAACCACAGCAGGGCGACTGGACACTAGGCACCTCCGAGCGCAAGGTTTACCGTGTGATCAACTGGTGCGCAATGGAGGATCGCGGAGCAGTCGCTCGCGCGGACCGCGTGGGAGCGCACAGCACGTGACCGAATTAGGCCGAAAGAGTGGCAACGCTTGTGACCGGAAATTCAGCAAGTCACTACCCCGACCGGCCCAGCGATGATCACACGTGCGTGATCGGCGCGGGAATCTCGGGGTTGGCCGTCGCCGGAACGCTGCGCTCCCGAGGAATCCCGACGACGGTCCTGGAGCGCTCCGACGAGGTCGGCGGCCTGTGGCGCCACCGGGGTCCGGGTGATCGCGGCCCGTCCTACGGCTCGCTGCACCTGAACACCTCGAAGGGGCTCACCGGGTACTCCGACTTCCCGGTCCCCGACGCCTACCCGCGCTACCCCAGTCACCAGCAGATGGCCTCCTACCTGCGAAGTTACGCCGAGCACAAGGGCGTGACCGAGCACGTGGAGTTCGGCTCGGACGTCCTCGGGGTCACCCGGTCACCGGATGGTACCTGGGCGGTTGCAACATGCAACAGCACCGGCGGGAGCGAGGTCCGCCACTTCCGGCACGTCGTCGTGGCGTCCGGCCACCACTGGAGCCCGCGCGTCCCGGACATTCCCGGCATGGCCACCTTCACCGGTCGCGCCATCCACTCCGCCGACTACTCGACCCCCGACGGGCACGCGGGCAAGCGGGTCGCCGTCATCGGTTTCGGCAACACCGCGGCAGACCTCGCGGTGGAATTGTCAAGGGTTTGCGAGAAAACTTTCGTCGTGCAGCGCAGGGGCGTTCACGTGGTGCCCAAGACGATGTTCGGCACCGCCATCGACGAAATCGCGTCCTCCCCCTGGTGGGCGCGCATGTCGTTCGAGGAGCAGCGCAGGCTCATCGAACTCTCGCTGCGCGTCATCCGGGGCGACCTGACCGATTACGGCCTCCTCGAACCGGACCACCGCGTTTTCGGCGGACCGCTCACCATCTCCGACGAGCTGCTCTCCCGGATCAATCACGGGGCGGTCATCCCGAAAAGGGCTGTCGAGCGGATCGAGGGGCCGGTGCTGCACTTCGCGGACGGCAGCGCGGAGGAGGTCGACGAGATCGTGCACTGCACCGGGTTCCACATCGAGTTCCCGTTCCTGCCGGACGGCCTCGGGTTCGAGCCGGGCGGGCAGCTCGCGCTCTACCAGCGCGTCGTGCCGCCGAGGGAGACCGGGCTGTACTTCGCCGGGCTGATCCGCCCGTTCGGCGCGATCACGCGGCTGGTCGAGGAGCAGGGCCGGTGGATCGCGGACCTGGTGCAGGGGCGCGCGGCCCTGCCGCCGGTCGGGGAGATGGAGGCCGAGGTGCAGGCCCACCTGGAGGCCGCCAGGGCGCGCTACGGGCGCACGGCGGGCGACTCGGTCCAGGTGGACTTCGCCCGCTACCTGGCGGCGCTGCGGGAGCGTCGAGGCGCCCCCGCAGCCCAACCCGCCTGATCAGGCCATCGCGTCGAGCCGGTCCATGGTGTGCTGGATCAAGCTCACCAGGACCGACTTGCTCGACTCCCGGTCCCTGGCGTCGCACAGCACGATCGGGACGCCGGGGCCGAGGTCCAGCGCGCTGCGGACCTCCTCGGCCGCGTAGCCGTGGGCGTCGTCGAAGCAGTTGACCCCGACGATGAACGGGATGCCCCGCCGCTCGAAGAAGTCGATCGAGGGGAAGCTGCTGTCGAGCCTGCGGGTGTCGACCAGCACCACCGCGCCGATGGCGCCGTGGGCCAGCTCGTCCCACATGAACCAGAACCGGTTCTGGCCGGGCGTGCCGAAGAGGTAGAGCACCACCTCGGTGTTGATGGTGATGCGGCCGAAGTCCAGGGCGACCGTGGTGGTCTCCTTGTTCTCCAGCCCGACCACGTCGTCCACGCCGACGCTGGCCTCGGTCAGCACCTCCTCGGTGTGCAGCGCGGGGATCTCGCTGACCGAGTTGACCAGGGTCGTCTTGCCGGTGCCGAAACCACCGGCGATGACGATCTTGACTGGGGTGGGGACGTGCAGCTCCCCGCCCGACCGATCAGATTCCACGAACACCATCCAGCACAGCCTGCAACAGGTTCCGGTCGGGGATCTCGGCGACCCGCGACGGGTCGCGCACGACGACGTCGCCGCGCTGGATCAGGTCGCTGAGCAGCACCTTCACCACCATCAGCGGCACGTCCAGGTAGGCGGCGACCTCCGCGACGGACAGCGGTCGCCTGCACAGCTCCATGATCTCCAGGTGCTCCACCGAGAGCGCGTCGGGGTCCGAGGGCGACGGCATCGCGCGCACCTGGGTGACCAGGTGCAGCTCGGGGCGCAGGGGACGGGTCCGCCCGCGCACCATCGCGTAGGGGCGGACCAGGGGGCCCGCCGCCTCGTCGTACCACGAGTCCTCTCGGCTCATGACGACCTGCGCGCGCCGGGGAGCACGGATCCGCCCCTGGGGGCGGAGGACAGGTAGGTGCCCACCCGCTTCACCAGCATGTTCATCTCGTAGGCGATCATGCCCATGTCCGAGTCCTCCTCGCCGAGCACCGCGAGGCACGCGCCGTGCCCGGCCGCGGTGACGAAGAGGTAGGCGTGCTCCATCTCCACGATGGTCTGGCGCACCTTGCCGCCGCCGAAGTGGCGGCCGGTGCCCCTGGCCAGTGACTGGAAGGCCGAGGCCATCGCGGAGAGGTGGTCGGAGTCGTCCTTGGACAGCCCTGCGGAGCGTCCGAGCAGGAGGCCGTCCGCGGACAGCACGACCGCGTGTCGGGCGCCGACCACGCGGGAGACCAGGTCTTCCAACAACCAGTTGAGTTCGTTGTGCTGGCCCATGTCGCTCATCAGGGAATTGCCTTTCCGGGTTCCGGTCGTCCGTCCACTGCGGATCAGGATTCGGGCGCCTCGTCGCGGCGGCGGGCGTCCCGCGTGCCGCGCTGGAACGCCGAGAAGTCCTTGCGGACCTGGTCGGCGGACTGCTGGTCGGCGGGGCCCTCGGACAGCGGTTCGGACGTCGGGGTCAAGTCGGTGCGCAGCAGCTGCGGCGCGATGTGCTGCTGCCTGCGCCTGCGGGGCAGTTCGGGCCTGCCGCCCGCGTCGGCGCGGCGGCGGCCGGTGTCGGCGGGTCGTTCGCGCTCGCGCTCGGGTTCGGGTCGGGTGCGCCGGGGCGGCTCCAGCGAGCCGCTGTGCGAGGACAGGTCGAGCCCTCCGCTCAGTCGCCCTTCCGCTGCTCGGGAATCCTCGTTCGCAGCGGCTTCGGCCTGCGCCCAGAAACCCTCCAGCTCCCGCGAGCTGTCGGGAAACGTCGTGGTCTCCTCCTCCTCGTCCGCCTCGTCCACCAGGTCCGGGTGCTGCCTGGGGATCACGTGCTCGTGCAGGCTGCGCCTGGACAGCAGCATGGTCGTGTCGGACTCGGTGGGCGTGTTCGGCGCGGCCACGCTCGACGATGGCACGAGGACCATCGCCAGGGTGCCGCCGTACGGCGACTCCCGCAGCTCCACGTGGACTCCCCGGCGCGCGGCCAGCCGGGCGACCACGAACAGGCCCAGCCGCGACTCGCCGCGCAGGCGCATCGCGTCGAACTCGGGCGGGTCGGCCAGCATCGCGTTGTGCGCGTCGCGGTCCTCGGGGCTGATGCCAAGGCCGTGGTCCTCGATCTCGACCACGACGCCCTGCGGGACCTCGCTGGCGTGGATCTGCACCTGCGAGCGGGGCGAGGAGAACGCGGTGGCGTTGTCGACCAGCTCGGCGATCAGGTGGATGGTGTCCGCGACCGAGGCGCCGACCAGCGCGACCTCGGGCACCGGGTTGACCTTGACCCGCACGTACTGCTCGGTCTCGGCGACGGCCGCGCGCAGCACGTCCAGCAGCCGCACGGGCTTGCGCCACTGCCGTCCGGGGTTCTCGCCCGCGAGGATGATCAGGTTCTCGGCGTTGCGGCGGGCGCGGGTGGCCAGGTGGTCGAGCTGGAACAGCGCGTCGAGCTGCTCGGGGTTCTCCTCCTCGCGCTCCAGCTTGTCCAGGATCTTCAGCTGGCGGTGCACCAGGCCCTGGTTGCGGTGGGCGATGTCGAGGAAGACCCGGTTGACGCCCTCGCGGGCCTGGCTCTCCTTGACCGCGGCGGCCACGGCGGTGAACTGGGCGGCGTTGAACGCGTCGGCCACCTGGCCGATCTCGTCGCTGCCGTAGTCCAGCGGCGGGACCTCGGCCTCCACGTCGACGTGCTTGCCCTCGCGGAGCCGGTCGACGATGTCGGGCAGCCGCTCGTGCGCCAGGGTCAGCGAGTCGTTCTTCAGCGACACCAGGCGGGTGATCAGCGCGCGGTTGACCAGCCGGTTCGAGGTGCGCACGGCGGTGAGGATGCCGCCGAGCACGACGATGAGGGCGATCAGGCTGGAGACCAGCACGGTGATGAACTGGCTGTTGCTGCGGTTCAGGCCGGCGTCGGAGGCGACGGTGGCCTGCTGGACCGCGAGCTCGATCAGCCGCTCGCCCACCGGACCGGCGGCGGTCTCCCAGTCGGCGAGCCTGATCCGGGCGTCGGGGTCGGTGGTGAGGTCGTTCTCCAGCTTGGAGAGCGTGGCCCACTCGGGCGAGCCGGTGAGGGCCGCGTAGTGCTCCTTGAGCTGGTCCTCGACGACCGGGCCGGTGGTGACCAGGAGGGAGTGGTAGGAGGCGATCAGGTTGACCAGCTCCAGCCGGTCCTCCGGGTTGGGGTCCTCCGCGCCGATCACGACCGGGGCCAGCGAGGTGGAGCGCGACATCCAGTCCGCGGCGCGGAACAGGTTGGTCGCGGTCAGGCCGCCGTGCGCCGCCGTGGCGTCGGGGACGACGCGGGCCTGGGTGTCGAACAGGGTGGTGCCCGCGTCGAGGACGCGGTTGTAGTAGTTGTAGATCTCGGTCCGCTGGACCTTGCCCGTCTCGACCTGGGCACGCCGCTGCGGCAGTTCGCCGAGCAGGGCGTTCAGCTCGTTGATGCGGGCCTTGACCTGGTCGGGCGCGCTGTCGTAGACGGAGTCGAAGGCGGCCCGCATCCCGGCGCCCGCCTCGTCCACGACGCGCTGCCGCTCGTGCAGCGCGGTCAGGTCCTGGGCGCCCTTGGCGAGCACCGACATCGCGGTCTTGCGCTCCTCCTGGAGCGCGGTGAACGCCTTCACCGCGGGGATCGACGCGTCCTTGACGCTGACCGCGACCGCGCGGGTGTAGAAGCCGTCGAAGACCGTATAGGAGGTGAAGGCCAGCCACATCACCAGGAGCACCACGCTGGGCACGACCACCACGCTGGTGAGCCGTGAGCGGATGGTCTTCTGGTTGGTGCCCGCCTCCACCTTGTCCTTCTGCTTCACAGCGCTCCGCAGCCTCGTGAACTTCCTGCTTGCCGGTAAACGCGGGCGTGACAGCGAGCCGCCTCTTCGTTCACCCGATCGGCGAACAGAACGTTAACACCCAAGATCAAAGTAACGAAGAGACCGCGATCACGCACTGCGCGTAGGCAGAGGCTACCCAGTCGGGCGATCCCCCGAACAGGGGGCCGTTGGGAACTAGGGGGGACATTAGGGACTCAGCGGTCCCGGAACGTCACGGCTTGACAATCGCCACGGCGTTGTACGGAGTGCTCGGAGTGGGTTCGGTGGTGAAGCGCGCGTTGGGCAGGTACAGCCGCGAGCCGAACCGGGCGATCGTCGTCGGCACGTCGAAGCGCGGGTCGGTCAGCCTCGTGACCAGCGACGCGGCCGTTCCGGCCCGGTCGAGCGAGAACAGCGCGACGGTGTTCAGGCGGTTCTGCACGACGTAGAGCGAACGCCCGTCGAGCAGCAGCCCGTCACCGTTCGTGAGCACTTCCCCGCCGAGGTCGACTTCGCGCGCGAGCCCGGTGTCCGGGTTCACCCGGAACAACTTCCCGGTGTTGCTCTGCACGACCAACAACGCGCGCCCGTCCGGGGTGGTGGTGATGCCGTTGGCGTTGTTCACACCTGGGGTCAAGGAGAAGTCGCCGGTGAGCGGGACGACGTCGAATTCCGAGGGCAACTCACCAGCGCGACCGAGCGGGAGGCGGTAGAGGAGCGCCTTGCGGGAATCGGTGAAGTAAGCGGCGTCGCGGGTGACGACCACGTCGTTGACGAAGGTGTCGGCGTCCTGGGCGAAGCGGTAGGAGGCGAGGACGGCCCCGGAGCGCGCGTCGACCACCCGACCGTCGCCCGCGGCGCCGCCCGCGACGAAGAGGCGGGCCCTCCGGTCGATCTTGAGGCCGACCGAGGCGGTGCCGGGGCCCTGGCTGAACACCTCGCCGCGACCGGTGCGCAGGTCGACGCGGTAGAGGTCGCCGTCGGCGCGGGAGCCGAAGTAGGCGGTGGGGCGGTCGCCGATGGTGATGCCCTCGGGCAGGAAGCCGTCGGGGAGGGGGAACTCGGCGGGGAAGGCGCGCTGGTGGTGGGACGAGGTCGCGTGCGCCGCGGGGGCGGCGATCAGGGGTGCGGCGAGGGTCGCGGTGAGCGTCGCGGTGAGCGCGGCGACCAGGGCGGTGACGGCTCCGGGGGTGCGGGTCATGCGGTGACGCTCCTTCGCTCGACTGGCTCGGGATGTCCGGTTCGGAGTTTTCCGCAGGTTCGGGGCGGGCGTGAAGGGGGGACGGGGAATCGACAGGTTCGGCGGGCGCCCCCGTCACCCGGCCTGGAGGGCGAGGAACAGGTCGACGCGGTGGTCGAAGCGGGACAGGTCGACGCCGAGCAGCTCCTCCACCCGGCCCACCCGGTACCGCAGGGTGTTGACGTGCACGTGCAGCCGGGCGGCGGTGGTGGTCCAGGAGCCGGAGCAGTCCAGGAACACGCGCAGGGTGCCCAGGAGGTCGGTGCCGCGCGCGGCGTCGTGGTCGAGGAGGGGGCCGAGGAGGCGTCTGCGGAGGTCGGCGCGCGCCTGGTCGGGGACTGCGGCGAGGAGGAGGCGGTGCGGGGCGATCTCGGCGCCGGTGACGACCTCGGCGCGGGCTCCGCGCTCGGCGGCCAGCGCCAGGGCCCAGCGGGCCTCCTGGGCGGCGCCGCGCAGGGCCGCGGCGCGGACCGGGGAGGAGACGCCGACCAGGACCCGGCGGCCCGACAGGGCGGGGAGGGCGGTGCGGAGGGCTTGGCGGAGGGCTGGGGACGGGTCGGTGGGCGTGTGGAGCACGGCGATGGCGGTGACGGGGGTGGCGGCTTTGCCCGCGGGGGCGGGGGCGGAAGCAGGGGTGGCAGTGGCCTTGGCAGCGGAAGCGGAGACAGCAGCGGGGCTGGCAGCGGCCTTGACGGCAGCGGTGGCAGCGGCAGTGGGCTGAGCGGTGGCGGTGGTGGCGGGCCGAGTGGCGGTGGCCTTGGTGGCCTTGGTGGCGGCTGTGGGAGCGGCGGCGATGGGGGTGCCCGCCGTGGCGGCCGTGGTGGCCACAAGGCCCGCAGGCGCGTTCGGCGCGAGCGGCGCGAGCAGCTCCTCCAGCAGCGGCAAGGCGTCCTGGCCGTCCGAAGTGGACAGCGCGACCACCAGGAGCGGCTCGTCCTCGGGCAGGCCGGCCGCCGCCGCGCGGGTGGCCGGGTCGTCGGCGGCCGTGGTCAGGGCGCGCAGCAGCGGGGTCGCCGCGCGGGTGGCCGCCGCGCGTTCGCGCAGGACCCGCGCGCGCTCCAGGGCCAGCAGGTCGGCCAGTTCCAGGGCGGTCGGGTCGTGCGCGTGGCCGCCGTCCACCGCCAGCAGCCACCCGGTCGTCGAGCGCGCGCGGACCGGCAGGAGCGCGGTGCGCCGCACCGCCGCGGGCAGCCGCTCGGCGTCGAAGTAGTCGCGCACCAGCGCCGCGCGCCGCTCCTGCGGCAGGTCGGGCCCGGCCACCAGGTGGCCGGTGGTGGACAGCACCCGGCACGGCGCGCCCAGCTCCGCCGCCCCGACCGCGACCAGTCGCTCCAGCCCCTCCCCCGCCGCCGCGACGAGCCTGCGGTGCCCGGCCAGCCGCGCGCCCGCGCCACCGGCCAGCTCCAGCACGACCCGCTCCGCCACCGCCCCGAACGAGACGTCCTCGGGCACCTCCAGCAGCGGCAGCCCGACCGCCAGGCACGCGGCGACCAGCGCGTCCGGCAGCTCCCCCGCGCCCGCCCGGCTCGCGGCCAGCGCCGACGCGCCCGCCCCGACCAGCGCCGAGGCGAACGGCGCGCAGTCGGCGTCGGCGCGGTGCCAGTGCAGCCCGGACAGCACCAGCTCGCCACCGTCCAGGTAGCGGCCGGGATCGGTCAGCTCGGTGGTGCGCGCCCCGGTCACCGGCCGGTCCAGCCAGCGGTCCCCGGTGCGGGCGCGCAGCCGCAGGTCCGGCATCCGGAGCAGGTCGCCCACCAGCACCGCGCGACCTCCGCATCACCGGCCACGTCCGACCGGGCTCGTAGGAAAGCACGAAACCGCCGGGCGCGGCAGGCTGGTGCTCGTGCGGCGGCTCCGTAGCCGGGCGGGCCCCCGCGCGGGTGTACTGGCCGCCCGGCCCACGAGGAGGTCCTCGGTGACCATCAGCACGCACGTGCTCGACGCCCGGCTCGGCAGGCCCGCCGAGGGCGTCCCGGTCCGGCTGGAGCGCGGTGGCGAGGTGCTCGCCGAGGGGCGCACGGGCCCGGACGGGCGGATCACCGGGTGGCCGTCGTCCGAGGTCGGGGTGCACCGGCTGGTGTTCGACACCGGTGGCGTGTCGGAGTTCTTCCCCGAGGTGGTGCTGTCGTTCCGGGTGAGCGACCCGGACGCGCACCACCACGTGCCGCTGCTGCTGTCGCCGTTCGCGTACTCGACCTACCGGGGCAGCTGACGACACCCGCCCGCGCCGGGAACCGGGCGCGGGCGGCACTGCGCGTTCCCGCAGGCGCGGGCGGGGCGCGGTCACGACGAGGAGGGATCGGCATGGGCGCGGAGCGGGAGCTGGGCTGGTTGCGGCGGTCGGTGGACCTGGCGGTGCGCAACGTCGCGGACGGCGGCGGGCCGTTCGGGGCGCTGGTGGCGCGCGGGGACGAGGTGGTGGCCACCGGCGCGAACCGGGTGACCGCCGACCTCGACCCGACCGCGCACGCGGAGGTCGTGGCGATCCGGGCGGCCTGCCGGGCGCTGGGCGACTTCAGCCTGGCCGGGTGCGTGCTGGTGTCCTCGTGCGAGCCCTGCCCGCTGTGCCTGTCGGCCGCGCTGTGGGCGCGGGTGGAGCGGGTGGTGTACGCGGCGGACCGGCACGACGCGGCGGCGGTCGGGTTCGACGACGGGGTGTTCCACGACCTGCTCGCGCGCCCCAGGGAGACGTGGGACCTGGCGGTGCTGCGGGTGCCGACGGAGGTGGACTCGGCCCCGTTCGACGCCTGGCGGGCGCACCAGGGGCGGGTGGACTACTGACACCGGGTCCCTTAACGGAGCGTCGCGCCGCCCTGCCGCTGCCCGGCCCCGAGGGGGCGCGGGCGGTTGGCCGCAGCACGGCCCGCCCTGGGCCGCGCCTGCCCCGATCGGTCGGCGGCGGGCCCGCGCGCCGTCCGGCCGTTCAGCCGTCGCCGCAGGTCACGCCGCCGGTTAGCGTCGTTCGCGCCCAGTCCCCGCCACCGGGAGGCCCCCGTGCCGCGCAGAACCGCCACCCTGTCCGCCGCCCTCGCGCTCACCGCGGGCGCCCTGCTCGCCGCCGCGCCCGCCGCGAGCGCCATCCCGCCCGCCGGGCCCGGTGAGAGCGTGACCATCACCTACTACTCGGACGCCACCCGCACCGTCGAGGTCGGCTGGTGGTCGTACGGCTCGTGCGGCGAGCCCTTCGACTACGGGACGCACACCCGCTACTCCAAGGTGGTGAAGATCCGCTGCGGCACGCCCGACCCGCTGTGACGGCGAGTCGCCGGAGCGGAGAGCGGGAGCACCCGAACGGGCGCTCCCGCTTTCGCGCGACAGCGGGTAAATTCCCCGCGCCGAGCAAGCCGATCATTTATCGCGGGCGTAACAAATAGCCGCGACCGGGAAACGCGAATCAGCGCCGGAACCGATCGGGAACAGGGCGGGAACGCGACCGGAACGCGCTCAGAGCGGGATAGCGCGCATCCGCTCGATCTCCACGCTCTGGGTCGCCACGACGTCGTTCGCCATCTCCTCGACCCGCACGTCCGTCCCCTCGCTCAGCTGCTCCAGGGCCATCTCCAGCGCCCCCTCGTGGTGCGCGACCATCAGCCGCACGAACAGCCGGTCGAAGTCCGCGCCCTTGGCCGCCGCCAGCTCGGCGAGCTGCCGCTCGGTCGCCATCCCCGGCATCCCGCCGTGGTCCTCCACCCCGCCGACGTGCCCGTGCGCCTCCCCGACCTGCCCGTACTGCCGCTGCCAGGACTCCATGGCCTGGATCTCCGGCCCCTGGACGTCGTGGATGCGCGACGCGATCCGCCGCACCACGTCGTTCCCGGCGCGCTCCGGGGCGAGCTCGGTCATGGCCAGCGCCTGCCGGTGGTGGGTGATCATCCTGGCCACGTACCCCAGGTCGACCTCGGTCGGCGCGGACCACAGGTCGGTGCCCACGTCCCCCGGCGCCACCGTCCGCCCGGCCTCGCCCGGCCTGCCGGGAGCGATCACCGGGGCGGCGTCGGGATCGGCCCCGGCGGTGCACCCCGCCGCCGCCCCGAACACCGCCACCACCAGGGCGAGAATCACCGCGCGCATCCGCACCAAACCCCCTCAGCGATCGGATCACGGATCAACATACCTCGCGAACCACCCCGTGAGAACCGTTCGGAAAACCACCGTCCGGGTCTGGTTCTTAGCCTTGCGAAGGGGTAATACTGCGATTCCCTGCACGTGCCTTGGAAGGGGAACACGTGGTGAAGATCCGCAGTGCGGCCGGGCGGCGGAGAGCGCCTGCCGCCATGCTGGGGGCGATCGCACTGGCGCTGTCGATGGCGGCCTGGGGGCCGCAAGCCGTCGCCGCGCCTGAGGACGACCTCTCGGGGTTGAGCGAGGCCCAGCTGGAGAGCGCCGAGCAGCCCGGCGTCCCCGGCGTGGACGAGATCCGCACCAGCCGCAACGTCAAGCACGTCGCGAACGTGCCGAAGCAGGCGCCGTTCACCAGCTCGTCCACGTGGACCGACGTGGCGTTCCAGAGCGGCTACGCCTTCGACGGCAACTACGACGGCTTCACGATCTACGACATCCGCGACCCCCGCCAGCCGAAGGTCGTCAGCTCCGTGCTGTGCCCCGGCTCGCAGAACGACATCTCGGTCAAGGACAACCTGCTGTTCCTGTCCACCGACTCCTCGCGCAGCGACAACTCCTGCGCCAGCACGCCGCTGGCCGCGTCGAACAAGGACGCCTGGGAGGGCATCAAGGTCTTCGACATCAGCGACAAGCGCAACCCGCGCTACATCGCCTCGGTCGAGACCAAGTGCGGCTCGCACACGCACACCCTGGTGCCGGACAAGAAGGGCAAGGACGTCTACCTGTACGTCTCCTCGTACAGCCCGAACGCCGCCTTCCCGGACTGCCAGCCGCCGCACGACCTGATCTCCATCGTGAAGGTGCCGCTGAAGAACCCGACGGCGGCCTCGCTGCTGGGCGAGCGGGTGCTGTTCCCGGACGGCGGCAACCCCGGCCGCAGCGGCTCGGTGGCCACCGGGTACGTGTCGGCCACCTCGGGCTGCCACGACATCACCGTCTACCCGTCGAAGGACCTGGCGGCGGGCGCGTGCATGGGCGACGGCGTGCTGTGGGACATCTCCGACCGGGAGAACCCGCGTGAGATCAGCCGCGTGCAGGACGACGTGAACTTCGCGTTCTGGCACTCGGCGACGTTCAACAACACCGGCACGAAGGTGGTCTTCACCGACGAGCTGGGCGGCGGCGGCGCGGCCACGTGCAACGAGGCCATCGGCCCGAACCGGGGCGCGGACGGCATCTACGACGTCACCGGGCGCGGCGACGACCGGGAGCTGGTGTTCAGGAGCTACTTCAAGATCCCCCGGCACCAGACCGACACCGAGAACTGCGTGGCGCACAACGGGTCGCTGATCCCGGTGCAGGGCCGCGACATCATGGTGCAGTCCTGGTACCAGGGCGGCGTGTCGGTGTGGGACTTCACCGACTCGTCCCGGCCGCGCGAGATCGGGTTCTTCGAGCGCGGTCCGCTCCCCAACGGCGCGGGCGGCGGCACGTGGAGCGCCTACTACTACAACGGGTACGTGTACAGCTCCGACATGGCCAAGGGCCTGGACGTGCTGGACATCCGCGACCCGCGCGTGCTCACCGCGAAGCTGGTGCGCACCGACGAGCTGAACGTGCAGACCCAGGGCCACTACCGGGAGCTGTTCCGGTAACCCAGGCGCGCGCCAGAACCCTCGCGGCGGAAGGGGCTACCGGTGATCCGGTGGCCCCTTCTCCTCGCACCGCGACGTGATCGTCAGGCGGGGACGACCAGCACCCGGTCGGGCGCGACCCGCAGCGCCACCTCGGCGCCCGCCGGGAAGTCGGTGGCGCGGGACGACGGGTGGTCGACCCGCACGACCTGCTCGCCACCGGCCAGGCGCACCGAGAGCCGGGTCACCGGGCCCAGGAAGCTCTGCGCCACGACGGTTCCGAGCAGCGCGCCCGCCGCGTCGCCGCCGGTTCCGCCGGCGCCGCTCCCGCTGCCCCCCGCGGGGTGCGCGGTCACCTCGACGTCCTCGGGCCGCACGATCACCGACACCGCGTCCCCGGACGCCACCCCCGGCGCGCCGGGCGCGGGCAGCAGGTGCGCGCCCAGCCGGACCCCGCCGGGCTCGACCGTGCCCGCCACGGTGTTCGTGACGCCGACGAACTGCGCCACGAACGCCGACGCGGGCTCCCGGTACACCTTCGACGGGGTGTCCAGCTGCTCCAGCCTGCCGTGGGACATCACGCCGACCCGGTCGGAGACGGCCAGCGCCTCCTCCTGGTCGTGGGTGACGAACAGGGTCGTGATGCCCAGCTCGGTCTGGATGCGGCGGATCTCCTCGCGCAGCCCGACCCTGACCTTGGCGTCCAGCGCGGACAGCGGCTCGTCGAGCAGCAGCACCCCTGGCCGGATGGCCAGCGCGCGGGCCAGCGCGACGCGCTGCTGCTGGCCGCCGGACAGCTGGTGCGGGTAGCGCCCGCCCAGGTGCGCCAGGCCCACCAGCTCCAGCAGTTCACCCGCGCGCGCCTTGCGGTCCGGCTGCTTGCGCAGCTTGAGCCCGAACTCGATGTTCTGCGCGGCGGTCAGGTTCGGGAACAGGCTGTAGGCCTGGAACACCATGCCCATGTCCCGCCGGTTGGCGGGCACGCCGGTGATGTCGCGGCCCTGGACCAGCACCGCGCCGGCGTCGGCGGTCTCGAAGCCCGCGACGATGCGCAGCGCCGTGGTCTTGCCGCAGCCGCTGGGGCCCAGCAGGCTGATCAGCTCGCCCTCGGCGAGGTCGAGGTCCAGCCCGTCGAGCGCGGTGTGCCCGCCGAAGGACTTGCGCAGCCCCTTCAGTTCCAGATGACCCATCTCAGCCTTCCTCGGCGGTGGCGCGGCGCCGCCTGCTGCCCGCCGAGGACAGCAGGAGCAGCAGCGCGAAAGCGAACAGCAGGCACAGCAGCGACACCGCGATGGACACGCCCGCGTCGCGCTTGCCGATCAGGTTGACCCGCACCTGGAGGGTGTCGAAGTTGAGCAGGGACGCGATGGTGAACTCGCCGAGCACCAGCGCGACGGACAGCAGCGCGGCGCTGATCAGCGCGGTGCGGATGTTCGGCACGACGATCCGCAGCAGCACCGTCCCCCAGCCCGCGCCCAGTCCCCTGGCGGCCTCGGCGAGGGTCTTGAGGTCGATCGCGGACAGGCCCGCGTCGAGCGAGCGGTAGGCGAACGGCAGCACCAGCACCGCGTACGCGAGCGCCAGGGTGAGCGGCGAGTCGCCGAGGAAGTAGTCGACCCAGGCGTACAGCGGGGCCATGCCGACCACGAGCACGATCGCCGGGATCGCCACCGGCAGCAGGCACAGGAACTCGACCGGTCGGCGCAGCGCGGGCAGCCGCAGCCGGATCCACGCCATGGTGGGCACGAGCAGCGCCAGCACCAGCAGCGAGGACAGCAGGGCCAGCTGCACCGACACCCAGATGGCCGCGACGAGGTCGGGGTCGGTGACGATGCCTGACCAGGACTGGAGGCTGCGGGTCCCGTTCGCGCTGCGGGTGGAGAACTCGGCCATGGCGACCAGCGGCAGCGCGAAGTAGGCGCCGAGCACCACGAGCACGACCGCGCGCAGCACGCCGCCGTTCCCGTTGCGGCGCTTGGGCTTGACGGGCTCTCGCGTCACTGCCATCGGGCGAACCTCCGCTGGAGCAGGGCGTACAGGCCCATGGTCACGCCGACCACGACGATCATGCCCAGGCCGAGCGCCTTGCCGAGGTTCTCCTGCCCCAGCAGCACTTCCCCGGTGAGGAAGCCCCGGATCTGGAGCGGCACGATCGGGCTTCCCTGGGACACCAGGGCGGCGGCGGTGGCGTAGGCGGAGAACGCGTTGGCGAACAGCAGCAGCGCCGAGCCGAGGAACGCGGGCAGCAGGATCGGGCCGCCCACGTGCCGCCAGTAGGTCCAGCCGGAGCCGCCCAGGCTCTCGGTGGCCTCGCGCCACTGCGGGCGCAGGCCGTCGACGGCGGGCAGGAACACGATGACCATGAGCGGGATCTGGAAGAAGGTGTAGACCAGGGTGAGGCCGGGCAGCTCGAACAGCCACGCGCCGGTCGCGAACAGGTCGACGCCGAAGGTGTCGGCCAGGAACCGGGTGACCAGGCCCTGGAAGCCCACGGTGGCCAGGAACGCGAACGCGAGCGGGACGCCGCCGAACTGGGCGAGGACGCCGGACGCGGCGAGCACGACCTTGCGCGTGACGCCCTCCGGCTTGCCCGAGGCCACGGCCCAGGACAGCAGGGCGCCGAGCACCGCGCCGAGCAGGGCGGTCAGCGCGGACAGCTGGACGCTGCGCAGGAACGCCTGGAGGTAGACGCCCTCGGTGAGGGTGGCCAGGGTGGCCAGGGTGAAAGCGCCGTCGTCGTCCTGGAACGCCCCGGCGAGCACGAGCGCCGTCGGGTAGAGCAGGAACGTGCCGACGTAGGCGAGGAACGGCGCCACCACCAGCCAGGCCGTCCACGAGCGGCGGGACGGCCCTCGGCCGGGGGCGGCGGAGCCGCCGCCCCCGGCCGAGGTGTCGACGGGTGCGACCACCGGTCAGCCCACCGCCTGGGCCCAGGTGGCGGCGAGCGCCTGCTTGGCCTTGTCGGCCTGCGCCTGGGTCTGGTAGACGGACTTGTCGCCGGTGGCGGGCAGCGCGGCGGCGGCAGCGGTGTCGACGGTGCCCGCCGCGGTCATGGCGTCCATGCGCACCGGGCGGGACATGCCCTTGAGGTAGATGTTCTGGCCCTCGTCGCTCATCACGAACTCCTGCCACAGCCGCGCGGCGGCCGGGTGCGGGGCGTCGACGTTGACGGCCTGGTTGTAGTAGGCGCCGACCTGCGCGTCCTGCGGCACCACGGTCTTCCAGTCGAGCTTGCCCGCGAGCTTCGCGGTCTGCGCGGCGTTGGTGTAGTCCCAGTCGATTACCACGGGGGTCTGGCCGGACTCGATGGTCGCCGGGGTCGGGTCGACCGGCAGGAAGTTGCCCGCGGCCTTGAGCTGCTTGAAGAACTCGACGCCGGGCGCGATGTCGTCGGCGGAGCCGCCGTTGCCGAGGGAGGCCATCAGCACGCCGGAGAACGCGGCGCCCGCCTGCGTCGGGTCGCCGTTGAGCGCGACCTTGCCCTTGTACTCGGGCTTGAGGAGGTCCTTGACGCTGGTGGGCGCGGGGACCTTGGAGGCGTCGTAGCCGATCGACATGAAGCCGCCGTAGTCGGCGAAGTGGCGGCCGTCGGCGTCCTTCAGCTCGGCCGGGATGTCGTCCCAGGTGGCGACCTTGTAGGGCGCGAACTTGTCGGCGTTGGCGATCGCGACGTTCAGGCCGAGGTCGAACACGTCGGGCGCGCGGTCGCTGCCCTTGAGCCGCTCGGCGGCGTTGATCTCGTCCTGCGAGGAGGCGTCGGGCTGGTCGGACTTGACCTCGATGCCGTACTTGTCGCCGAACGCCTTGATCATCTCGCCGTAGTTGGCCCAGTCCGGGGGCAGCGCGATGACGTTGAGCGCGCCCTCCTTCTTGGCCTCCTCCACGAGCTTGTCCATCCCGCCGAGGTCGGCGGCGGACTTCGCCGAGGCGGCGTTGCCGCCGGACGCGGCGTTCCCGCCGTCCTTCGCGGGCGGGGCGCCGCAGGCGGTGACGAGCGCCAGCGCGACGGCGCCCGCGCCGACCACACGGAGAGCACGGTTGTGGATCACTGGGAGGACCTTCCTCGTGGACGGGCTTTCCGGGCAGGCGGAGCACCGGACGGGGGAAGGCTTCAGAACTCTCGGTAGCGGTGTCAAGGAAGGTGACGGGACTGAGACCCTGCCGACGTCACCGGAGAATTCCCAGTGCAGCAAGGGTTTCCAGTCGGTGAACGGGAGCCTCCGGACGGGGGATGGCGGTTACGACGAGTGACGCTCCGTGTTGCTCCACACCGCTCCGGGGTCCGGGCGCCCGAACCCCGGCCCACCCGGGGGGCGCGGCCCCGTGACCACCCCGAGCCCCGCCCCGGTTTTCCCCTGGAGTCACCCGCATCACCCCGCCACGCCCCCCGCGACCGCACTAGCTTCGCCGGTCGCCGGGGTGTCCCGACGACTCGACCGACCTGGGGGTTCCCCGATGCGAAAAGCACTGGTCTGGACGCACGTGGTGTCGTCCACGCTCTGGATGTCCATGGCGCTCGCGCTGTCCCTGATCACCACCAACGCCCTGCGCCTGTCCGGCGACGCGCGGGAGGCCGCGTTCGGGATGGCGCTGGTGATCGACCACCAGGCGGTGCAGCTGGCCGCGACGACGTCCGCGTTCACCGGGCTCGCGCTGTCCGCGCTGACGCCGTGGGGGTTCTTCCGGCACTGGTGGGTGCTGGCGAAGTTCGTGATCACGTTCAGCCAGCTGTACCTGGGGATCTTCGTGCTGAGCCCGAACCTGCGCCTGGACGGCGACCCCGCGCTGATGCGGTTCGGCTCGCTGCTGATGGCCTCGGCGCTGGCGTGCCAGGTGTGGTTCTCCACCGCGAAGCCGTTCGGCCGCACCGCGTGGACCAGACCGGGCAGGCGGAAGGCGGCGCCGAACCGGGCGTTCGCGCTGGGCCTGGCGATCCCGGTGGCGGACGTGCTGCTGGGGACCTTCGTGCTGGGGCGCACGATCCCGGTGATCGCGCTGCTCGCCACGATCGGCTACCCGATCGCCTGGCTCGTGCTGCGCGCCAAGCGCCGCGCCGCACTTCCTGCGACCAAAGGGAATCCGCTTCAAACGTGATCCGCATCCCTTGCGCCACAAAGCCGAAAACGTTGCACGCGCGCGCGAAGTGTCAGTAGCGCAACAATCCGGCAACCCCGACATCCGTCATCCACGCCACATCCGGCTGCGGACCACCGCAAGACGAGTCCCCAGTGGACGCTACCGCCGGTTACCGAAAAACCCGCCCTCCAGCAGGGGTTTTCCCAGCACAGCGCCGCACGTCGTCACTCAGCGCACCTGACGATTACCTGACATCGCCAGAACCACCACCCCTCGGCGACCCCTACGCCGGTATACCTCAAACGGCCCAACGCCGGGCGCTGCCAGGAGTAGCAGGCAGGTGTTTGGAACTCGCCCGAATGGGAAAAGGAGTCGCCCATGATCGAAATCGAACCGGATGTGTCGCCGTGAACTTCTGGGACTTCGTGGCGGACCGGTGGAGCAGGCTGCTCACCGAGTCGCTGCTCCACCTGAGCGCGGTCGTGCAGTGCACGATCATCGCCGCTCTGATCGGTGTCGGCGTGGGGATCGCCGTCTACCGCAGCCCGCTGGGCTCGGCCACGGCCACGGCCCTGGCCAGCGCGGTGCTCACCATCCCCTCCTTCGCCCTGCTGGGACTGCTGATCCCGCTGCTGGGCCTGGGCGCGCCGCCCACGGTGGCCGCGCTGGTGCTCTACGGCCTGCTCCCCGTCGTGCGCAACACGATCGTCGGCCTGAGCGGGGTCGACCGGTCGATCCGGGACGCCGCGCGCGGCATCGGCATGAGCCGCTTCAGCGTGCTCACCTCGGTGGAGCTGCGCCTGGCGTGGCCCGCGATCCTGACCGGGATGCGCGTCTCGGCCCAGATGCTGATGGGCATCGCCGCGATCGCCGCCTACGCGCGCGGCCCCGGCCTCGGGGTGGAGATCTTCGCCGGGCTGACCAGGGCGGGCAGTGCCAACGCCACCAACCAGGCGATCGCCGGAACGCTCGGCGTCATCGTCCTCGCGCTGCTCCTCGACGGGGTCTTCGCGCTGATCGGACGCTACACCGTCTCTAGGGGGATCCGTGGCCAGTGACATCGAACTCGTGGACGTGACCAAGCGGTACGGCGGCACGAAGCGCGCCGCCGTCGACTCGGTGAGCATGACCATCCCCGCCGGGGAGATCGTGGTGTTCGTCGGCCCCTCGGGCTGTGGCAAGACCACCACCATGCGGATGATCAACCGGCTGATCGAGCCGACCTCCGGCAAGATCACCATCGACGGCGCGGACACCCGCTCGCTGGACCCCGACGAGCTGCGTCGCGGCATCGGCTACGCGATCCAGCAGGCCGGGCTGTTCCCGCACATGACGGTCGCGCAGAACGTCGGCACCGTGCCGGGCCTGCTGGGGTGGAGCAAGACCAAGGTCCGCGACCGCGTCGACGAGATGCTCGACCTGGTGGGCCTCGACCCGGCCGACTACCGCGACCGCTTCCCCCGCCAGCTCTCCGGCGGCCAGCAGCAGCGCGTCGGCGTGGCCCGCGCGCTCGCCGCCGACCCGCCCGTGCTGCTGATGGACGAGCCGTTCGGCGCGGTCGACCCGATCACCCGCGGCAACCTGCAGGACCAGCTGCTGCGCCTGCAGTCCGAGCTGGGCAAGACGATCGTGTTCGTCACGCACGACTTCGACGAGGCGGTCAAGCTCGGCGACCGCATCGCGGTGCTGGGCGAGCAGTCGAGGATCCTGCAGTACGACACCCCGGAGGCGGTGCTGGCCAACCCGGCCGACGACACCGTCGCGGGCTTCGTCGGCGCGGGCGCCTCGCTCAAGCAGCTGACCCTGCGCCGGGTGCGCGAGGTCGAGCTGGGCAGCGCGGTCACCGCCCCGCAGGACGCCGACGCCACCGAGATCCGCCGCAAGCTCGACGAGGCGGGCCGCGAGTTCGCGCTGCTGCTGGACGGCCGCAACCGCCCGGTCAGCTGGGTGCACGCGCGCAACCCGCGCAGCCGCAAGCCCGTCGGCGACCTGGTGTCGCTCCAGTCGACCCTGCAGGACGCGCTGGAGGCGATCCTGACCGAGGGCGGCGCGGCCGTGGTGACCGGCAAGCGCGGCGAGTACGTCGGCCTGGTCGAGATCGACACCGTCATGGGCGCCGTGCAGCAGGCCCGCGACGACCACGCGGGGGCTCCCGCGTGACCGCGACCGCTGTGAACGGCCCCGGCCCCGCGGCCACGCGCTCGCGCGCGGACGGGCTGCGCCTGCTGGTCCAGCCCGCGGCCACGCTCCTGCTGGTCGGCGGGGTGCTCCTGTGGGCGTTCAGCCTGGACCTCGACTCGATCGAGCAGCAGAGCATCAACGCCTCCTCGCTGCTGACGGCCACCTGGGACCACCTGGTGATCAGCCTGGTCGTGACCGCGCTGGTCGTGGCGATCGCGGTGCCGCTGGGCGTGCTGGTGACCCGGCGCTGGGCGCGCAGGGCCGCGCCGCTGGTGCTGGGGCTGGCCACGATCGGCCAGGCCGCGCCCGCGATCGGCGTGCTGGTGCTGTACTTCATGGCCACCGGGGCCGAGGGCATGTGGGCGGCGGTCGTGCCGATCACGTTCTACTCGCTGCTGCCGGTGCTGCGGAACACCGTGGTGGGCCTGCAGGGCGTGGACCCGGCGCTGGTGGACGCGGCGCGCGGCATCGGCATGTCCCCGCTGACCGTGCTGCGCCGGGTGGAGCTGCCGCTGGCGGTGCCGCTGATCCTGGCCGGCCTGCGGACCGCGCTGGTGCTGGCGGTCGGCGTGGCCACGCTCGCGGTGTTCGTCAACGGCGGCGGCCTCGGCCTGCTGATCGACACCGGTTACAAGCTGGCCCGTGTGCCGGTGCTGGTGACCGGGGCGGTGCTGGCCGTGGGCCTGGCGCTGCTCGTGGACTGGTTGGGCGCGGTGGCCGAGACCTACCTGGGACCGAAGGGGCTGCGATGAGCGGCAGGAGCAGGAGGGGCCTGGTCGCGATCAGCGCGGCGCTGTGCCTCGCGGTGTCCGGCTGCGGGCTGGAGAGCTCGTTCGCGCTGCCGTTCGAGGTGGCGCCCGGCTCGATCAGGCCGGAGCCCGCGCTGGAGGGCGTGAAGGTCTCGGTGGGGTCCAAGGACTTCACCGAGAACATCGTGCTCGGCTACATCACCGAGGTCGCGCTGGCGGCGGCGGGCGCCGAGGTCAACGACATGACCAACATCCAGGGCTCGAACAGCTCGCGGCAGGCGCTGCTGACCGGTGACGCCGACCTGTCCTGGGACTACAGCGGGACGGGCTGGATCAGCTACCTGGGCAACACCGAGCCGATTCAGGGCGAGCGCGAGCAGTACGAGGCGGTGCGCGAGGCCGACCTGGAGCGCAACGGCCTGGTGTGGCTGGACTACACGAAGGTCAACAACACCTACGCCTTTGCCGTCACGCGGGAGTTCGCCGAGGCCAACAACCTCAGCACCACGAGCCAGATGGCCGAGCTGGTGAAGAACGACCCCGGCAAGGGCGTGTTCTGCCTGGAGACCGAGTTCATCAGCCGCAACGACGGGTTCCCCGGCGTGGCGCAGACCTACGGCTTCGACGCGGGCGCGGCGCAGGTGAAGACCTTCGGCAGCGGCACGATCTACACCGCGACCTCCGACGGGCTGTGCAACTTCGGCGAGGTGTTCACCACCGACGGCCGCATCCTGGCGCTGGACCTGGTGGTGCTGGAGGACGACAAGAAGTTCTTCCCCCAGTACAACGCCTCCCTGGTGCTGCGCGAGGAGTTCCACGAGCAGCACCCGGAGATCGAGCGGATCATGACGCCGGTGTTCGAGAAGCTGGACAACGACACGATCATCCGGCTGAACGCCGAGGTGGACGTGGACGGCCGCGACCCGGCGGCGGTGGCGCGCGACTGGATGGTGGGCGAGGGGTTCGTGTCGATCCCCGACGACACCATGGCGGCGGGCGCGCGGCGCTAGCGGGTAGCCGTCGACGGCAGGGCGCAAGACCCCGCCGCCGACGGCGAAACGCGAAAGCGCGTGTTCACCGCTAGCGGCGAACACGGGGCGGGCAGGGGACGGCGCGGTCCCCCGACCCGCCCCGCTCGCTTTCGCGGGACCACCGGACGGCGCGGTGCCCGGTGTCCCCGTGAGCGCACGGGGGTGCGGCCGGACGATTGACATCCGCCCCTCCCCCTCCCAGTCTGGGAGCGCTCCCAATCATCATCGTCGATGAGGACGGCAGATGCGCGCTCCCCGCACCGCTTTGTTGGCACTCGCCCTGATCGCCGCACCGCTCGCCACCCCCGCGGCGGCGTCCCCGAGCGCCGATCCCCCGACGTCCCAGGCCGTCGACACCCGCGTCTCGGTGAACACCCGCGCGGGCCTGGAAACCGCCCCCGAGCTGGGAATGGGCGTCAACCACGCCATCTGGGACTCCCAGCTCGGCACCCCGCAGGTCGCCGACCTGCTCAAGGACGCAGGCGTCCGCGCCATGCGCTACCCCGGCGGCTCGTACTCGGACATCTACCACTGGCGCGACCACACCGCCCCCGGCGGCTACGTGGCCCCGAACACCGACTTCGACACGTTCATGGCAGGCGTGCGGCGGGCGGGCGGTCAGCCGATCGTCACCGCCAACTACGGCACCGGGACGCCGCAGGAGGCCGCCGACTGGGTGCGCAGCGCCAACGTCGACAAGGGCTACGGCGTCAAGTACTGGGAGATCGGCAACGAGCTCTACGGCAACGGCCACTACGGCACCGCGTGGGAGGAGGACCACCACGAGGACAAGAGCCCGGCCGGGTACGCGGGCCTGGTGCGCGACTACTCGCGGGCGATGAAGGCCGTCGACCCGAGCATCAAGATCGGTGCGGTGCTGACCACGCCCGGCGAGTGGCCGGACGCCATCACCGCGGCCGGTGACGCGGGCTCGTGGAACCAGGTCGTGCTGTCCACGGCGGGCGCGGACATCGACTTCGTGGTCCTGCACT
Source organism: Actinosynnema mirum DSM 43827 (assembly GCF_000023245.1). Lineage (GTDB taxonomy): Bacteria > Actinomycetota > Actinomycetes > Mycobacteriales > Pseudonocardiaceae > Actinosynnema > Actinosynnema mirum. The sequence goes on along the minus strand of NC_013093.1, from coordinate 2,272,306 downwards.
GGTACCCGCGCGGCACGAACGCCCCGGACCTGCTGAGCAGCGCGGACACCATCCCCGAGATGATGGCCATGGCCAAGGAGCAGATCCGCAGGCACACCGGGCGGGACCTCGGCATCGCGTTCACCGAGCTGAACACGAACTTCGCCCGCAACACCCAGCCGACCGCGCTGTTCGCCGCCGACGCCTACGCGTCGCTGCTGGAGCGCGGCGCGTTCACCGTCGACTGGTGGAACGTGCACAACGGCCTGGGCAAGGTCACGACGGTCGCCGGTCAGACCGACTACGACGACTTCGGCCTGCTCTCCAGCGCCAACTGCACCGAGGACGGCTCGGTGTGCCAGCCCGCGCTGAACACGCCGTTCGCGCCGTACCACGCGCTCGCGCTGACCTCCCGGTTCGCGCGCCCCGGCGACCAGTTCGTGGCCGCCTCCAGCACCGACCCGCTGGTGCGCGCGCACGCCGCCCGACGTCCGGACGGCGGGCTGTCGGTGCTGCTGGTGAACCGGGACCCGGACGCGGCGAGGTCGGTCGCGCTGGACTACGCCGGGTTCACCCCGAAGTCCTCGGCGGTGGTGCGGACCTACGGCAACGGCGACACCGCGATCACCACGTCCACCGGGACGTCCGGCGCGGTCACGCTCGCCCCGTACTCGATCACCGCGCTGGAGCTGGCGCCCACGTCCGCGACCACCGGCCCGGCGACCCCCGCCCGGCCGACCGCGTCCTCGGTCACCGACCGCGGCGCCGTGATCACCCTGCCCACTGCCTCTCCCGGTCTGAAGTACGAGGTGCACCGCCAGGTCGGCACGCGCACCGACCAGTGGGGCGAGACCACCGGCGGCAGCTTCACCGCCACGAACCTGTCCCCCAGCACCGAGTACACCGTCAACGTCATCGCGCGCGACAACGCGGGCCGGGTGTCGTGGGCTTCGCCGCCGCTGGTGTTCCGCACCACCGCGCCCGCCTCGTCCACCTGCGCGGTGCGGCTGGCCAACACCAACGACTGGGGCAACGGCTGGGTCGGCGACGTGCAGGTCACCAACACCGGGACCACCCCGGTGGACGGCTGGGTGCTGGCGTTCGACTGGCCGAGCACCTGGCAGAAGGTCGACAGCGGCTGGAGCGGCACGTGGGCGCAGTCCGGCCGGTCGGTGACGGTGACCGCCGACGCGGGCAACCGGCTGCTGGCCCCCGGCGCGACGGTCTCGACCGGTTTCGTGGGCTCCTACCAGGGCCCGAACCGGCTGCCGACCGCGTTCTCGCTGAACGGCGTGCCGTGCTCGCTGCGGTGAGCGGGGGATTCCCAGGCCGCTGACCAGTCGGAAGAGCAAACCGATCGAGCCGCAGCGCGGGGCCACGGTGCGCGATTTGTGGTCTCGCGCTGCTGCGCAACGCGGGGGTGTCCCCCATCAGGGTCTGCCCCACCACCCGCGCAGGCGATAGGACAGGGGGTCACGCCAACCCCAGGAGGTCGATCCGTGCCCCACGTCCCGCACGTCCGCTCCACGGCCCAGTGGCACGTCCCGTTCCCGTCCGCGCCGGTGGTCGAGCACCACCGGACACCGCTGGGGATCGGCGAGCCGGAACCGAGGTTGTCGTGGACCACGGCGGCGGAGGCGGGGTGGGTGCAGCGGGCGTACGAGGTCGAGGTGGGCGGCGAGCCGACCGGGTGGGTGGAGTCGGACGGGTCGAGCCTGGTGCCGTGGCCCGCCGGGCCGCTGGGCTCGCGGGACCGCAGGGAGCTGCGGGTGCGGGTGCGCGGCGACGAGGGGCCACCGAGCCCGTGGAGCGCGCCGTCGTTCGTGGAGGCCGGGCTGCTGCGGCCCTCGGACTGGGTGGCACGCATGGTGTCTCCGGTCGCCGGACGCCGCCCTCCCCTGCTGCGGCGGGAGTTCGCGGTGCGCGCGCCGATCGTGCGGGCCCGGCTGTACACGACCGCGCAAGGCGTGCACGAGGTGCTGCTCAACGGGTCGCGGGTCGGCGACGAGGTGCTCGCGCCGGGGTGGACCAGCTACCGGCGCCGGCTGCGGTACCGGACGCACGACGTGACCGGGCTGCTGCGGCACGGGCGCAACGCGCTCGGGGTGGCGCTGGCGGACGGCTGGTACCGGGGCAGGCTCGGGTTCTCCGGGCGGCGCGCGCTGTACGGGGACCGGCTGGCGGCGCTGGTGCAGCTGGAGGTCGTCGGCGAGGACGGCTCGCGGCAGGTGGTGGGCACCGACGAGCGGTGGCGGGCCGGGACCGGCGGGCTGGTGTCGGCGGGTCTGTACGACGGGGAGCACTTCGACGCGCGGCGGCACCCCGGCGGGTGGGCGGAGCCGGGGTTCGACGACTCGGGGTGGGGCGCGGTCGAGGTGGTGGAGCGGGACCTGGCGACGCTGGTCGCGCCGACCGGGCCGCCGGTGCGCCGGACCGAGCTGCTGCGGCCGGTGGCGGTGACCTCGCTGGGGCGGGGGCGGCACCTGCTGGACTTCGGGCAGAACCTGGTGGGGCGGCTGCGGTTGCGGGTGGACGAGGGGGCCGCGCGGGAGGTGGTGGTGCGGCACGCGGAGGTGCTGGAGGACGGCGAGCTGTGCACGCGGACCCTGCGCGGGGCGCGGGCCACCGACCGGTACGCGCCGGGGGCGGGGACGGCGGTGTGGGAGCCGTCGTTCACCTACCACGGGTTCCGGTACGCGGAGGTGACCGGGCTGTCGGGGGCGCCGGACGTGGTGGCGGCGGTGTGCGGCACGGACCTGCGGCGGACCGGGTGGTTCCGGTGCTCGGACCCGGATTTGGAGCGGCTGCACGAGAACGTGGTGTGGAGCGCGCGGGGGAACTGGGTGGACGTGCCGACGGACTGCCCGCAGCGGGACGAGCGGCTGGGGTGGACCGGGGACGTGCAGGTGTTCGCGCCCGCGGCGGCGTTCCTGCACGACTGCGCGGGCGCGCTGGTGTCGTGGCTGGCGGACCTGGCGGTGGACCAGGCGGAGGACGGCACGGTGCCGCTGGTGGTGCCGTCGGTGCCGCTGGGGTCCGGGGTGGGTGACGGGCCGGTGGCGCTGTGGGGTGACGCGGCGGTGCTGGTGCCGTGGGTGCTGTGGGAGCGGTTCGGGGACCTGGAGGTGCTGCGGTCGAGCTACCCGAGCGCGCGGGCGTGGGTGGGGCGGGTGGAGCGGGCGCTGGACGAGGACGGGGTGTGGCGGCGGGGGTTCCAGTTCGGCGACTGGCTGGACCCGGCCGCGCCGCCGGACCGGCCGCACGAGGCGCGCACCGATCCGGCGGTGGTGGCGACGGCGTACGCGGCGCGGTCGGCGCGGGTGCTGGCGCAGGTGGCGGACCTGATCGGCGCTCCAGGGGACGCCGTGCGGCTGCGCGCGCTGGCGCGGCGGGTGACGGCGGGGTTCGCGCGGGCGTTCCCGGACCAGGGCGGCACGCAGACCGGGTTGGCGCTGGCGCTGCGGTTCGGGCTGGTGCCCGCGCGGGAGCGGGCGCGGGTGGCGCGGCGGTTGGCGGGGCTGGTGCGGGCGGAGGGGCACCGGGTCGGGACGGGGTTCGCGGGGACGCCGGTGGTGCTGGACGCGTTGGCGGACAACGGTTACCTGGACGACGCGTACCTGCTGCTGACCCAGCGGGAGTGCCCGTCGTGGCTGTACGCGGTGGAGCGGGGTGCGACGACGGTGTGGGAGCGCTGGGACGCGCTGCTGCCGGACGGGCGGGTGAACCCCGGCGAGATGACCTCGTTCAACCACTTCGCGCTGGGCTCGGTGGCGGACTGGATGCACCGCGCGGTGGCGGGGTTGGCGCCGGGCGCGCCCGGTTACCGGGTGATCAGGGTGGCGCCGAGGTTCGGCGGCGGGCTGGTGAGCGCGGAGGCGGAGCACCTGACGCCGTACGGTCGGGCGCGCGTGGCGTGGCGGCGCTCGGGCGAACGCGCGGTGGTGGACGTGGTGGCCCCGACGGGAACCCGCGCGGTCCTGGACCTGCCGGGCGCGCCACCGCAGGAGGTGGGGCCGGGGCGGCACCGGTTCACGGTGCCGTGCCGGGCGGTGCGGGCGGACGCGGTGCACGTGTGGTGAGACGCTGGAAGGGGCCGGTTCCCCGACCCCTTCCAGCGCTGAGCCTCGTGGCGCTCAGCCTTGCGGCCCAACGGCGTCAGTCCGTGCCCGACTCCATCGCCGCCCGGTCCAACAGCTCAGCGTGGTCGACCTGCCCGCGCGACGCGATGGCCTCCGCGCCGCCCTCCTGCAGCGTGCCGATCAGCTCGGTCGGCGCGACCCGCGCCGCGCCGATGAGCGTCGACTGCCCGCTGCCGACCATGCCCAGCCCGGCGTACTGCTCCAGCCGCGCCCGCGAGTCCGCGATGTCCAGGTTCCGCATCGTCAGCTGCCCGATCCGGTCCACCGGCCCGAACGCCGAGTCCTCGGTCCGCTCCATCGACAGCTTGTCCGGGTGGTAGCTGAACGACGGCCCGGACGTGTCGAGCACCGAGTAGTCCTCGCCGCGCCGCAGCCGCAGCGTGACCTCGCCGGTGATCGCGTTGCCGACCCACCGCTGGAGCGACTCGCGCACCATCAGCGCCTGCGGGTCCAGCCAGCGGCCCTCGTACAGCAGCCTGCCGAGCTTGCGGCCCTCGTTGTGGTACGAGGCGAGCGTGTCCTCGTTGTGGATCGCGTTGACCAGCCGCTCGTACGCGGCGTGCAGCAGCGCCATGCCGGGGGCCTCGTAGATGCCCCGGCTCTTGGCCTCGATGATCCGGTTCTCGATCTGGTCGGACATGCCGAGCCCGTGCCTGCCGCCGATCGCGTTGGCCTCCAGCACCAGGTCGACGGCCGAGCCGAACTCCTTGCCGTTGATCGTGACGGGGCGGCCCTGCTCGAAGCCGACGGTCACGTCCTCGGTGGGGATCTCGACCTCGGGGTCCCAGAAGCGGACGCCCATGATCGGCTCGACGATCTCCAGCCCGGTGTTCAGGTGCTCCAGCGACTTCGCCTCGTGCGTGGCGCCCCAGATGTTGGCGTCGGTGGAGTAGGCCTTCTCGGTGCTGGCCCGGTACGGCAGGTCGCGCGCCTGCAACCACTCGGACATCTCGGTGCGACCGCCGAGCTCGGTGACGAAGGCGGCGTCGAGCCACGGCTTGTAGATCCGCAGGGCGGGGTTGGCCAGCAGGCCGTAGCGGTAGAACCGCTCGATGTCGTTGCCCTTGTAGGTGGAGCCGTCGCCCCAGATCTGCACGTCGTCGTCGAGCATGGCCTGCACCAGCATGGTGCCGGTCACGGCGCGGCCGAGCGGGGTGGTGTTGAAGTAGGTGCGACCGCCGGTGCGGATGTGGAACGCGCCGCAGGCCAGCGCCGCGAGCCCTTCCTCGACCAGCGCGGCGCGGCAGTCGACCAGGCGGGCCAGCTCGGCGCCGTACGCGGCGGCGCGGCCGGGGACCGAGGCGATGTCCGGTTCGTCGTACTGGCCGATGTCGGCGGTGTACGTGCACGGCACCGCGCCCTTCTCACGCATCCACGCGACCGCGACGGAGGTGTCGAGGCCACCGGAGAAGGCGATGCCGACCCGCTCGCCGGCGGGGAGGGAAGTGAGCACTTTGGACACGTCGACAATTATGCACAGGAATGCATGATCATTCACAGCGGGTGGGTCGTTTCCCCTGCCCGACCGCAAAAAGGTGACGCGGCTCACCCGTTCCCGCCTGCTCGGCCGCGGTCCGTTCGGTGCGACACCGACCCGAACCGTAACCCCGCGCGCCCGCGCCACGAAGAACCGGCGTCCGGAGCGTCACGAACCCCACCCCGGAGGGGCGCGCATGAAGCTCGTCAGCGCGCTGGCGGCACTCGCGCCGGCCACCACGATCGCGCCACCGGCCGCAGCGGCGGAGTCGATCACCACGAAGATCGTCGCCGAGGTCAGCCCGGCGACGGCCGTGCCCGCGGGCCCGGCGCACCGGATCACGGGGGTGGTGCTCCGGCAGACCGACGACGGTTGGACGCCGGTGACCGGGCGTGGCGAGGTCTCGGCGCGGCGGTGCGCGAACTGGGGTGGCGCGTCGTGCGGCCGGGGCGGCGGGGGCACGACGATCGGCACGCCCGACGACGGGGGTGGTGGAGGGCTTCCTCCAGTTCTCCACGTCGTTCCTGCCGTCCGGGCCGACCGTGCGCGTGGAGCGGTCCGAGACCGGGGTGACCCAGAAGTTCCACAGGGGCTCGTACAAGCGCCACGGGAACGTGGGGCAGCCGGTGTCGGGCCGGTGGCGCGCGGTGCACGACGGCACGCCGGACTTCTTCGCAGCCTCGACCAGCGCAGCCGTGCACCTGCCCTGATCGGGGTTCCCCGCGCTCGCGGGGGTGACGTGGGAGGCGTGGGTGATCGGACGGCCGTGGTTGGGGCGGGCGCCGTGGGAGGCGGTCGCGGCCGAGCTGCGGGCGCACGCGGCGGTCGGGCTGGGCGACCTGCTCACCGGGGACGTGGCGCGCCTGGCGACCGCCCGCGCCCTGGTGGCCTCGGGCGTCCCGGCTACGGGGTTGCGCGCGGACGGCCCCGAGCTGCGCGTGGAGCACGCGGGCCGGGCCGCCCTGATCGCCCCGGTGCTCCCGCTCACCCCGCCCGCGCTGGAGCGACGGCGCGACCACCTGGTCGCGCGCCCCGGCGACGTCGACCGCCTGCTCGTGCTGATCGCCCCGGACCACCTGCGCGCGTCGCTGCCCAGGGGACGCGACACGACCGCCGTGCTGCTCCCGTCGCCGCTGCTCGGCCTGGAGGTGCGCCTGGTGGACCCGCTGCCCGCCACGCCAAGGCGGCGCGGCTTCCAGACGGGCGCGCGGGAGGAGATCTTGTCGGCGGTGGACGCCGTGCTCGCCCGTTCCGGCGGCACGACGTTCACCCTGGCCGAGATCACGGCCGAGATGGCCCGCAGGGGCACCGGTTACGCGGAGTCCACGATCCGCACGATGGTGACCTCCCACCTGTGCCGCAACTCCCCCGTCCACACCTCAACCCCGCACGACGACCTGGAGCGCGTGGACCGGGGCCGCTACCGCCGCACTCGCCACGCGTAACCGCTCACCGCACCGGGTACCCCGTTCGGTGTAACCGACCAACGGAGGTCACCGTGTACCCGAACCTGTTCTACCCGTGGGCGTGGCGCGACCCGTCGTGGCTGCACGTCGGCGACAAGGAGCCGAAGGCCGAGACCAGCCCCGACACCGGCACCGAGGCCCGCCCCGGCAGCCCCTTCGTGGGCTACTCGGTGGAGGCCACCGACGGCGGCATCGGCAAGGTCCACGAGGACGACGCCGAGGTCCCCGCCGACTGCCTCGTGGTCGACACCGGCCCGTGGATCTTCGGCCGCAAGGTGGTCCTGCCGATCGGCACGGTGGAGCGCGTCGACCACGAGAACCGCACCGTCCACGTCGACCGCACCAAGGACCAGATCAAGGACGCCCCGGAGTTCACCGACGGCGCCGACCACGAGGACTACCGCACCAGGACCGGCGACTACTACACCGAGAGCTACCGCCTCCTGCCGCCGATGCTCTGACCCGAGCGGCCCCGCGACCCACCCGAGGTCGCGGGGCCGGGGCCATCACCCGATGGTGTCACCGCCCCGTCGTGCTCGCGCCCCCACCTCACGGTCGGCGCACCCCAGCCCGACCGCCCCGAGCAGCGAGAAGGGGCGACCCGCACGGGCCGCCCCCACCAACCAACCCCCTCACACCACCTGCGGGCTCCGCGACAACGACCGCACCACCAGCACCGTCGCCGCCGCGGCCACCGCCAGCAGCGCCAACCCGCCGCCGTACGACCCGTAGGACCCGTACAGCGCCCCCATGATCAGCGGCGGCACGAACCCGCCCAACCCGCCGGCCGCGCCGACGATGCCCGTCACCGAGCCGACCTGGTCCGCCGGGGCCATGATCGCCACCAGGGCGAACGTCGCGCCGCTGCCCGCGCCGAGCGCGACCGCCAGCACCAGGAACGCCGCCGTTCCCATCGGCATCAGCATCGGCGTGAACGCCTGCACGACCGCCGCCGCGACGACCGCCACCAGCGTGATGTTCAGGACCTTCGCGGGCGCCACCCGGTCCGACAGCCAGCCGCCCAGCGGGCGGGCGATCACCGCCAGCACCACGAAACCGGCCATCCGGTTGGCCGCGTCGGCCTGGGTCAGCTCGTAGCTCGTCTTCAGGTACGTGGGCAGGTAGACCGACATCGCCACGTAACCGCCGAACGACAGCGCGTAGATGCCCGACGCCTGCCAGGTGATCGGCAGCTTCGCCGCGGCCAGGAGCCGGTGCGCCGCCGAGCCGGTCGGCTTGGTGCGGCCGGGGGCCTCGCGGATCAGCAGGTAGGAGGCGACCGCGTACACCGCGAGCACGATCGAGGTGACGATGAACGGCGCGGTCTTGCCCGCCGCCGTGACCAGCGGCACGGTGGTCAGCGCGCTGAACGCGGTGCCGCCCATGCCGATGCCGAACAGGCCGAGCGCGGTGCCGCGCCGCTCCGGCGGGAACCAGGCGTTGACCGTGGGCACGCCGACGGCGAACGCGCTGCCGCCGATGCCGAGGAAGAAGCCGCCGACCAGCAGCCCGGTCAGCGAGTACTGCCCGCTGAAGCCCAGGTACAGCACGGGGACGATGGTCGCGGCGGACACCACCGGGAACATGATCCGGCCGCCGAACCGGTCCGTGAGCACACCGGCCGCGATGCGACCGACCGAGCCGACGATCACCGGCACCGCCACCAGCAGCGCCTGCTGGAAGGAGGTGAGACCGAGCTCCTCGCGGTACAGGGGTCCCAACGGGCTGAGCAGCGCCCAGGCCCAGAAGTTCACCGCGAATCCGAGGGCGGCCATGACCAGGACCACCCAGCGGGTGCGGTCGTGAGCAGAGTCCGATCCAGTCATACCCGGAACACTGCGCCCGGCCCGGTGCGCGCGGTAAGTGAGCAACTGCCGTGCCGGGAGAGGACTTAGGTCCCTCCAAACGGAGCAACGCACGCGGTGCACTGGGCACATGGACAGCACAGGGGTGGACCGCCCTCGACCGCGCGGGCGCAAGTTCTTCGCGCGGGGGGAGGTGTCGGCCGACGGCAGGACCGTGCACCGGATCGACCAGGCGGAGTGGGAGCGCTTCTACCGGGACAGGTGGGCCCACGACAAGGTGGTCCGGTCCACGCACGGGGTCAACTGCACCGGTTCGTGCTCGTGGCAGGTGTTCGTCAAGGACGGCCTGATCACGTGGGAGCACCAGGCGACGGACTACCCGTCGGTCGGGCCGGACTCGCCGGAGTACGAGCCGCGCGGCTGCCCGCGAGGCGCCTCGTTCTCCTGGTACACCTACTCCCCGTCACGGGTCCGCTACCCGTACGTGCGGGGCGTGCTGCTCAAGATGTGGCGCGAGGCGAAGGCGCGCCTGGGCGATCCGGTTCTGGCCTGGGCCGAGATCACCGGTGACCCGGAGAAGTCGCGCCGCTACAAGCGGGCGCGCGGCAAGGGCGGCCTGATCCGCTCGACGTGGGACGAGGTCAACGAGCTCGTCGCCGCCGCGCACGTGCACACCGCGAAGGCGTACGGCCCGGACCGGGTGGTCGGCTTCTCGCCGATCCCGGCGATGTCGATGGCCTCGTTCGCGGCGGGCACCCGCTACCACTCGCTGATCGGCGGCACGCTGCTGTCGTTCTACGACTGGTACGCCGACCTGCCGATCGCCTCGCCGCAGATCTGGGGCGACCAGACCGACGTGCCCGAGTCGGCGGACTGGTGGAACAGCGGCTACCTGGTCATGTGGGGCTCGAACATCCCGGTGACCCGCACGCCGGACGCGCACTTCCTCACCGAGGCCCGGTACAAGGGCACGAAGGTCGTCGCGGTCAGCCCGGACTACGCGGACAACGTGAAGTTCGCCGACGACTGGCTGGCGCCGCACCCCGGCACGGACGGCGCGCTGGCGATGGCCATGGGCCACGTGGTGCTGACCGAGTTCTTCCGCGACCGGCAGGTGCCGTACTTCTCGGAGTACACCCGCCGCTACACGGACCTGCCCTTCCTGGTGCGCCTGGAGGAGCGCGGCGACGCGTTCGTGCCCGGCAAGTTCCTCACCGCCGCCGACCTCGGCCAGGACGTGGAGAACGCCGAGTTCAAGACGGTGCTGCTGAACGAGGAGACCGGCGAGGCCGTCGTGCCGCAGGGCTCCCTCGGGCACCGCTGGGGCGAGCAGGGCGAGGGCAGGTGGAACCTGGAGCTGGACGGCGTCACGCCCGCGCTGACCCTGCACGGCGACAACGCGGCGCTGACCACCGAGGCGGTGGCGATCGACCTGCCGCGCTTCGACGTCGGCGAGACCGAGGGCGGCGGCATCGTCCGCCGGGGCGTGCCCGCCACGCGCGTGAACGGGATGCTCGTCACCACCGTCTTCGACCTGGTGATGGCGCGCTACGCGGTGGGCCGCGAGGGCCTGCCCGGCGAGTGGCCGAAGTCCTATGAGGACACCGAGGCCCCGGGAACCCCCGGCTGGGCCGAGGAGATCACCTCGGTGCCCGCCGCGACGACCGCGCGCATCGCCCGCGAGTTCGCCCGCAACGCCGAGCGCACCCAGGGCCGCTCGATGATCGTGGTGGGCGCGGGCGCGAACCACTGGTTCCACTCGGACACCATCTACCGGGCGTTCCTGTCGCTGGTGCTGCTCACCGGCTGCCAGGGCCGCAACGGCGGCGGCTGGGCGCACTACGTGGGCCAGGAGAAGGCGCGCCCGGTCACCGGGATGCAGCACCTGGCGTTCGCGTTCGACTGGCAGCGGCCGACCAGGCACATGGCGGGCACCGCGTTCTGGTACCTGGCAACGGACCAGTGGCGCTACGAGGGCTTCAAGGCCGACGAGCTGTCCACCCCGCTGGGCACGGGCATGTTGCAGGGCAAGTCGTTCGCCGACTGCAACGCGCAGGCCGCCCGGCTGGGCTGGCTGCCCTCGCACCCCACGTTCGACCGCAACCCGCTGGACCTGGCCGACGAGGCGAAGGACGCGGGCGTCCCGGTGGCCGACCACGTGGTGTCGGAGCTGAAGGCGGGCAGGCTGAACTTCGCGGCGGAGGACCCAGACAACCCGGCGAACTTCCCGCGCGCGCTGACCGTGTGGCGTGCGAACCTGCTCGGCTCCTCGGGCAAGGGCAACGAGTACTTCCTGCGGCACCTGCTGGGCGCCGACGCGCAGGTGCGCGGCGCCGAGACGGCGGAGGGGAACCGGCCGCAGGACGTCACCTGGCACGACGAGGCGCCCGAGGGCAAGCTCGACCTGCTGACGGCGGTGGACTTCCGCATGACGTCCACGGGCCTGTTCGCGGACGTGGTGCTGCCCGCCGCGACCTGGTACGAGAAGCACGACCTGTCGTCCACGGACATGCACCCCTTCGTGCACGCCTTCAACCCGGCGATCGCGCCGCCGTGGGAGGCGCGCAGCGACTACGACGTGTTCCTGGGCCTGGCCGACCACTACTCGGAGCTGGCGAAGACCCACCTGGGCAAGCGCACCGACGTGCTGGCCGTGCCGCTGGCGCACGACACCCCCGACGAGATGGCCCAGCCCGGCGGTCGGGTGCTGGACTGGCGCAACGGCGACTGCGAGCCGATCCCCGGCCGCACCATGCCGAAGCTGGTGGTGATCGAGCGCGACTTCGCCGCCACCGCCGACAAGATGCGCTCGGTCGGCCCGCTGCTGGAGAAGCTCGGCCTGACCACCAAGGGCATCACCTACCACCCCGAGCCGGAGATCGAGCTGCTGCGCCGCACCAACGGCGTGCGCGGCGACAACCGGCCGTCGCTGGCCACCGCCGAGCACATGTGCGAGGCGATCCTGGCGCTGTCGGCCACCACCAACGGCAGGCTGGCGGTGGAGGGCTTCAAGCAGCTGGAGAAGCGCACCGGGACCAAGCTCGCGGACCTGGCCGAGGAGAACGAGGGCAAGCGGATCTCCTACCAGGAGGCCAAGAAGGGCCCGCAGGCCGTGCTGACCTCGCCGGAGTGGTCGGGCAGCGAGACCGGTGGCCGCCGCTACTCGGCGTTCGTGATCAACGTGGAGCGGGACAAGCCCTGGCACACCCTGACCGGGCGCCAGCAGTTCTTCGTCGACCACGACTGGCTCACCGAGCTGGGCGAGCAGCTGCCGGTGTACCGGCCGCCGCTGAACATGCACCGCCGGTTCGGCTCGCAGCAGCTGGGCGAGCCCGGTCGCGCCGAGGTGACGGTGCGGTACCTGACGCCGCACTCGAAGTGGTCGATCCACTCGGAGTACCAGGACAACGCGCACATGCTGGCGCTCTCGCGCGGCGGCCCGGACATCTGGATGTCCACTCAGGACGCCGAGCGGATCGGCGTGGCGGACAACGACTGGGTGGAGGCCTACAACCGCAACGGCGTCGTGGTGGCCCGCGCGGTGGTCTCGCACCGGATGCCGGAGGGCACCGTGTACGTCTACCACGCCAAGGACCGCAACGTGAACGTGCCGAAGACCGAGATCGGCGGCAAGCGCGGCGGCGTGCACAACTCGCTGACCCGCCTGCTGCTCAAGCCGACGCACCTGGTGGGCGGCTACGCCCAGTTCACCTACGCGTTCAACTACTACGGACCGACCGGCAACCAGCGCGACGAGGTCACGGTGGTCCGCCGCCGCTCGCAGGAGGTGGAGTACTGATGCGCGTCATGGCTCAGGTGGCGATGGTGATGAACCTCGACAAGTGCATCGGCTGCCACACCTGCTCGGTGACCTGCAAGCAGACGTGGACGAACCGCGAGGGCGTGGAGTACGCCTGGTTCAACAACGTCGAGACCAAGCCCGGCATCGGCTACCCCAAGCGGTACGAGGACCAGGAGCGCTGGAAGGGCGGCTGGGAGCTCGACCGGAAGGGCAGGCTGCGGCTGCGCGGCGGCAGCAGGACCCAGCGGTTGCTGAGCCTGTTCGCCAACCCGGACATGCCCTCGATCGACGACTACTACGAGCCGATCACCTACGACTACGACACGCTGCTGAGCGCCCCCGCGGGCGAGCACACCCCGGTGGCGCGGCCGAAGTCGCTGCTGACCGGCGAGGACACCGCGATCACGTGGGGCGCCAACTGGGAGGACGACCTGGGCGGCGCGCCCGAGCACGCCCCCGGCGACCCGAACCTGGAGGGCATCCGGGAGAAGGTGAAGTTCGAGTTCGAGCGCACCTTCATGTTCCACCTGCCCAGGTTGTGCGAGCACTGCCTGAACCCCGCGTGCGTGTCGGCGTGCCCCTCGGGCGCGATGTACAAGCGCGAGGAGGACGGCATCGTCCTGGTGGACCAGGACAAGTGCCGGGGCTGGCGGATGTGCGTGTCCTCGTGCCCGTACAAGAAGGTCTACCTCAACCACGTCACGGGCAAGGCCGAGAAGTGCACGTTCTGCTTCCCGCGCGTGGAGGCCGGGCAGCCCACGGTGTGCTCGGAGACCTGCGTCGGCAGGCTGCGGTACCTGGGGATCGTGCTGTACGACGCGGACGCGGTCACCGCCGCGCTGAGCGTGCCGGACCCGGAGGACCTGCTGGACGCGCAGCGCGCGCTGATCCTGGACCCGCACGACCCGGAGATCGCGAGGGAGGCGCTGGCCCAGGGCATTCCGCACGACTGGCTGGAGGCCGCCCGCCAGTCGCCGGTGCACGCGCTGATCAGCAAGTACAAGGTCGCGCTGCCGCTGCACCCGGAGTACCGCACCGCCCCCATGGTCTGGTACATCCCGCCGCTGTCGCCGGTGCTGGACGCGGTCACCGCCGTGGACGGCGACTCGTCGGACCCGGACGACGTGTTCCACGCGATCCGCGACCTGCGCATCCCCGTGGAGTACCTGGCGAACCTGTTCACCGCCGGTGACCCGGAGGTGGTGGCCGGGGTGCTGATGAAGCTGGCCGGGATGCGCGGGCACATGCGCAACCGCTCGCTCGACGGCACGGTCGACCAGGGCCTGCTCGACTCGATCGGCCTGACCGCCGAGGAGGTCGAGGACCTGTACCGGTTGCTGGCCATCGCGAAGTACGAGGACCGGTACGTGATCCCGCCGGCGCACAAGGAGGACGCCGCGCGGCTGGCGGGCCTGGAGACCGGGTGCCCGCTGGACGGCGAGGGCGGTCCGGGCATGGGCGGCGAGGCTCCCGGACGTGGCGCGGTGTCGCTGTCGCTGAGCGCGCCGCCGAGGAAGGGCGTGAAGCGGTGAGGGCGAAGCAGGCCGAGCCCGGTAGGGCCGAGACGTTCGAGCTGCTGGCGACGTTGTTGCAGTACCCCGAGGACGGCCCGTTCGCGGTCTCCGAGGCGCCGGACGGCCCGGCGCGCGAGCCGCTGGAGCGGTTCCTGGCCTGGTACCGCGAGCAGGAGCCGTTCGAGCTGGCGCAGCACTACGTGCGCACGTTCGACCTGCGCCGCCGCACCAGCCTGTACCTGACGTACTACCTGCACGGCGACACCCGCAAGCGCGGCATGGCCATGCTGGTGCTCAAGCAGCGCTACCGCGCCGCGTCGCTGACCCCGCCCGAGGACGAGCTGCCGGACTACCTGCCGGTGGTGTGCGAGTTCGCCGCCCTGCTGGGGCCGGGCGCGGGCGAGGCGCCGCTGCGCCAGCACCGGTCGGGCCTGGAGCTGATCCGCGCCGGGCTGGCCGACGCCGGTTCGCCGTACGCGGACCTGCTGGAGGCGCTGTGCGCCCTGCTCCCCGAGCTGGGCGAGGAGGAGAAGACCGCGATGCGGGAACTGGCCCTGGAGGGGCCGCCGGTGGAGGACGTGGGCCTGGCCCCCTTCGCGCCACCCGACTACCTGACCGGAATGGAGGTGCGGGCGTGAACACCCTGCTGTGGGTCGTCTTCCCGTACGCGGCGCTGACGGTGTTCGTGGTGGGCCACGTGTGGCGCTGGCGCAGCGACCAGTTCGGCTGGACCACGCGGACCACGCAGCTGCTGGAGCGGCGCTGGCTGCGCTGGGGCTCGCCCCTGTTCCACCTGGGCGCGTTCGCCGCGATCGGCGGCCACGCCATGGGCCTGCTGGTGCCGAAGGCGGTGACGGAGTTCGTCGGCATCACCGAGCACCTGTACCACCTGATGGCGGTGGGCGCGGGCAGCGTGGCCGCGGTGATGCTGGTGGTGGGCCTGGGCCTGCTGATCGCGCGCCGCGTCCTGGAGCCGAGGATCAACCGCACCACCACGAAGTCGGACAAGGTGCTGTTCGCGGTGCTGGGCTTCGTGGTCGCCATGGGCGTGACGGCGACGGTGGTGGAGCAGCTGTTCAAGGGCGGCTACGACTACCGGGAGACCATCTCGGTGTGGTTCCGGGGCCTGTTCGCCCTGAACCCGGACCCGCTGCTGATGGTGGACGTCCCGCTGGTGTTCCAGCTGCACGCCCTGAGCGCGTTCCTGCTGTTCGCGATCTGGCCGTTCACCAGGCTGGTGCACGTGTGGTCGGCCCCGATCGCGTACCTGTGGCGCCCGTACGTGGTGTACCGCCGCAGGTCGACGACCCCGAGGCGCCCGATGGCGCGCCGCTGACCCTTTTCTCCCCCGGAGACCCGCTCGCACCCCGGTGCGGGCGGGTCTTTTCGCCATTCACCGCCGCCGGTCGTGCGGCGGCCGTGCGCCGGAAGTAGCTTCGCCTGAGAGGCGGGCAACCCCGAGCCACCGGAGGCCACCATGACCGCACCGCGCGCAGTGATCTCCGGGGCCGGCATCGCCGGCCTCTCCGCGGCCTACTGGCTGCGCCGCACCGGTTGGGACGTCACGGTCCTGGAGCTGGCCGAGGAGTTCCGCGACGGCGGCCAGAACGTCGACGTCCGGGGCGTCGCGCACGAGGTGCTCGACCTGATGGGCCTCACCGAGGCCGTCCGCGCCCGCAACACCACCGAGACCGGCACGGTCTTCGTCGACGGGCGGGGCCGGGTCATCGCCACCCTCCCCGAGGGCCGCGACGGCGCCACCGCCGAGCTGGAGGTGCTGCGCGGCGACCTGGCCCGAGCCGTCCTGGAGCAGCTCCCGCCGGGGATGGACCTGCGCTTCGGCGAGCGGATCACCGAGGTCGCCCGGACCCCCGACGCCGTCGCGGTCACCACGGCGCGGGGCGAGGTCCTGACCGCCGACCTGCTCGTCGTCGCCGAGGGCGTCCGCTCCGGCACCCGCGACCTGGTGTTCGGCCCCGACGTCGACCGCCACGAGCTCGGCATCACCATGCTGTTCGGCACGATCCCCCGCACCCCCGCCGACGACGACCGCTGGCGCTGGCACACCGCCACCGGTGGCCGCCAGGTGCACCTGCGCCCCGACAACCGGGGCACCACGCGCGCCATGCTCGCGTTCACCGACGACGGCCCGGACCGCCCGACCGCCCGGCAGGTCCGCGAGCGCTACGCGGGCGTCGGCTGGGAGGCGCCCCGCGTGCTGGACGGGTTCGCCACCACCGACGACCTGTACGTCGACCGCCTCACCCAGATCCGGATGCCCGCCTGGCGCCGGGGCCGGGTGTGCGTGACGGGCGACGCGGCCTGGTGCGTGACCCCGATGGGCGGCGGCGGCGCGTCGCTGGCCCTGACCGGTGGCTACGTCCTGGCCGCCTGCCTGTCCACCGCGCCGGACCTGGACGGCGGGCTGGCGGCGTTCGAGGCGTGGATGCGCCCGCTGGTCGACGACGTGCAGCGGCTCCCGCCCGGCGTGCGCCGCATGGCCTACCCGAGCACCCGCCTGGGCCTGGCGCTGCGCGACGCGGTGGCCCGGATCGTCACGTCCACACCGCTCTCACGCCTGGTCGGGAAGTTCACCGAGGTCGCGGCCACCGACCGCCCCCTGCCCCGGATCGCGCTCGCCTGACCCCAGCGCCGCGATCAGCTCGCCCACCCGGCGCCCGGCCTCCAGCGGGTGCCGCAGCAGCCCGTCCCGGTTGACCCGGTAGTGGTTGCGCCGCCCCACCTTCGTGCGCTCCACGTACCCGCCCGCGATCAGGTCGGCCAGGATCAGCTGCACCGCCCGGCTGGTCACCCCGACCCGTCCCGCGATCACCGGCAGGGTCTGGTCCGGGTCGTCGGCCAGGCACAGCAGCACGTGCGCGTGGTTGCTCAGGAACGTCCACGTGCCCCCGGTCACTAATCCTCCGCTGCCCACCACTTCCTCCATCCGGGTTAACCGATCAAGCGTTGACAGGCGAACCGCAGTTCGTCATTCTAGTGGGGCGGAGGGGAGTACCCGCCTCAGCCGAGTTCGTCATTACGGCAGCCCAGACGGTTGCCCGGTCTCGGCGCCGCCGGACGTCCCGCGAGGGGCGCGGCGGTCGGGGAGACCTCCGGTCGACAGTGGACCGGAGGTGCGTTCTCGTGGTTGTCCCGTTCTGGGCCTGGGCCGCGGTGCTCGGCGTGATCCTGGTGATGCTCGCGGTGGACCTGTTCGCCCACCGGCGCGCGCACGTGGTGAGCGTGCGGGAGGCGGCCGTCTGGTCGGCCGTGTGGATCACCCTGGGGCTCGCCTTCGGCGGGGTCGTGTGGTGGGTGTGGGGCGCGGACCCGGCGGCCCAGTACTTCGCCGGTTACGTGATCGAGAAGTCCCTCGCGGTCGACAACGTGTTCGTCTTCGCGATCATCTTCGGCTACTTCGCCGTCCCCAGGGAGCACCAGCACCGGGTGCTGTTCTACGGCGTGCTGGGCGCGCTGGTGTTCCGCGCGGTGTTCATCGCGGCGGGCTCGGTGCTGATCGCGAGCTTCTCCTGGATCCTCTACCTGTTCGGCGCGTTCCTGGTGCTCACCGGGGTGAAGATGGCGCGGCAGAAGGACGAGGTGGTCGACCCGGAGCGCAGCGCGGTGCTGCGCCTGTTCCGCCGGTTCGTGCCGATGACCGACCGGCAGCACGGGCACCGGTTCCTGGTGCGCGAGGGCGGCAAGTGGGTGGCGACGCCGCTGCTGGCGGTGCTGGTGCTGGTCGAGGTGACCGACATCGTGTTCGCGGTGGACTCGATCCCGGCGATCTTCGCGGTGACGCAGGAGCCGTTCCTGGTGTTCACCTCGAACGCGTTCGCGATCCTGGGCCTGCGCGCGATGTACTTCCTGCTGGCGGACCTGATGCACCGGTTCACCTACCTGAAGCTGGGGCTGGCCCTGGTGCTGGTGTGGGTGGGCGTGAAGATGCTGCTGCTGGACGTCTACAAGATCCCGACGGCCGCGTCGCTGGCCGTGGTGGCGGCGATCCTGGCCGTGGCGGTCGGGGCGAGCTGGTGGAAGACCAGGGACGCGACGCCGGAGCCGGGAGCCGGGATCAAGTCCGATTCCGAGTCCAAGTCCGGGCCCGAGATCGAGGCCCGCTCGGAGACCGGCTCCGACCGCTCCTGACCGGGTGACAGCGGGGTGGGACGGTAATCGCGCCAACGATTCCACCCCGCTTTTCACCCACCTGGCCCCCCACACCTCCGGAATCGACAGGTGGTGTCGCGGCGATGGATTGATCACGGGGGGTCGGTCGATCCATCACGAGCCGTTGGGGAACGGCTCCGCACGCGCCCGGGAAAACCGCCCCCACCGTGCTCGAACACCACCAGCGCAGCCCGGAGCAGCGCAAGCGCGCCGCTCGCTGCTTTCCCGCGCGCGCAGCGAGAAACCCGGTCACGGTCCACCGCGCGGCTTTCGCCACACCCGCGCGGTCGTGCCCGGATCAACTGGGGAAGCACGGGTGAATGGCGAAGATGAGAATCGAGCAGAGCACGCAGAACAATTCCGCGACGGCTCCGGAGAGCGCCGCCGCGGAACGTCCGACCACCGACCGCAGGGCGGACCAGGCCCGCGACCTTGACGAGCTGCGCCTGCCGCGCGGCCTGCCCTACCGCGATCTGGCCCGCCGCACCGGGTGCGCGCGCAGCACCCTTCACGACGCGCTGGCGGGCCGCGGGTTCCCCCGGCTCGACACGGTGCTGGCGGTCGCGCGGGCCTGCGGCGACGACCCGGCGGGCTGGCGGGGCCGGTGGGTCGCCGCCCGCCCGCGCGCCGGTCACACGCCGGGCACGGCGCCGACGACGTCCCGGCAGCGGACCAGGCCGAGCTGACGGGAGTCCTGCGAGCGCGGGTTGTCGCCCGCCACCACGACGAACCCGGCGGGCGCGCGGTGCACGCCGGGCATCGTCGGGGTCAACCAGTCGGGCACCGGGTCGCCCGCGACGGCGGCCACCCGCTTGATCCGGTGCGGCAGCAGGGGATCGGGCGCCCGGAACACGACCACCTCGCCGCGCCGGGGCCCGCGCGGTCGCCTGCGGGCCACGAGCCGCTGGCCGTCGCGCAGGGTCGGCGCCATGCTGCCGCCCCGCACGGTCACCCTGGTCCACCACGCCATCAGCGCACCCTCCCGTCCTGGTAGCCGCCCGCCTGGAGGCGGAACAGCCGGGCGTACTCGCCGCCCGCGTCCATCAGCTCGTCGTGGCGGCCCCGCTCGGCGATCCGGCCGCCGGAGAGCGCCACGATGAGATCGGCGCCGCGCAGCGCGGACAGCCGGTGCGAGACGAGCAGCCGGGCCCGCCCGGCCGCGTGCCGCCGCAGGGTCTCGTGCACCCGGTGCTCCCCCACGGCGTCCAGGCCGGAGGTGGGCTCGTCCAGCACCAGCAGCCCGGCGTCGTCGCGCGTCAGGCACCGCGCGAGCGCGGCCCGCTGCCACTGCCCGCCGGACAGCGTGACGCCGGTCCGCCCGCCGTCCGCGTGGGTGCGCGAGAGGAGCGTGTCGTAGCCGTCGGGCAGGGCGTCCACGACGTCGTCGACGCGGGCGGTGATCGCGGCTCGGGTGACGCGGCCGCGGTCGCCGAGGGCGTTGACCTGACCGATGCCGATGTTCTCGGCGGCGGTGAGGTCGTAGGCCGTGAACTCCTGGAACACCACGCCGATCCGCGCGCGCAGCGCCGCGAGGTCCAGCTCGCGCAGGTCCACGCCACCCCAGGTGATCGAGCCGCGCTGCGGGTCGTAGAAGCGGCACAGGAGCTTCACCAGCGCGCTCTTGCCCGCGCCGTTGACGCCGACGAGCCCGACGGCGGCGCCCGCCGGGATGGCGAGGTCCACGCCGCGCAGCACCCAGGGCCCGTCGTCGCGGTAGCGGAACCACACGTCGTGGAACCGGATCTCGGCCTGCCCCGACGGCGTTTCGCGCCCCTGCGGCAGGTCGTCGGGCGTGGCGAGGACGTCGAGGTAGCGCCCGAACAGCCGCACCGCCCGCCCGGCCCCGACGCCGAGCTGGAGCACCACCCCCGACACCCCGCCCTGCACGCCCGCGACGGTCCCGAGGAACAGCACGAGGTCCCCGACCGAGGCCCGCCCGGACCCGACGCCGACCGCGACGACGACCGTGCCGGTCCCGCCGACCACCGGGCCGAGCAGCGCGAGCGCGCCCTGCGCCAGGGTCCTCGGGCGGTCGGCGGCGAGGCGGGCGCCGGAGACGGCGGTGAGCGAGTCGACCATCCTGGCGCGCAGCAGGTTCCCGAGCCCGAACAGCCGGATCTCCTTGGCGGCGCGCACGTCCGTGAGCAGCGACCGGTAGAACAGCCGGCGCCGGTCGGCGGCCACCCAGGACTCCTCGGTGGACGCCTCGCGCCACGCGGTCGCCAGGCGCGCGAGCACGGCGGTGGCCGGGCAGATCAGCAGCAGCGGCACCATGGGCGGCCAGACGACCAGCACCGCGGCCAGGCCGGTGGAGGCTGCGCCGGAGGTGAGCTCGTCGACCAGCAGCCCGGTGAGCCAGGCGCTGACGGCGGGCCCGGCGCCTGCGAGCACGGTGAGCGCGAGGGTGACCGCCGCGAGCGCGGGCGCGGCCCGGAAGGGCAGCGCGAGCGCCGCGGCGGCGGAGCGGATCACCGCGCGGGCGCCGGGACGGCGAGGACGCCGTCGCCGACGTAGCCAGCGGGGTCAACGACGACGGTGTGGTGTTCGGCTACGCGCAAACCGCCAGTGGTGACCCCCACGCCGTCATGTGGCTGCACACGCGGTGAGCTGCCGACGGGCCCGCTGTACGGGGCAACGCCGAACGAGTGCCGAGGCGTGATCGCCACCTGACCTGGACGAGTGATGCGCAAGTCGGTCAGTGGTCGTAGGAGGTCAGGGATCGGGTGATGACCTGGTCGGTGGCGCGGTTGTGCCAGATGGCTGCGGTCGGGGTGAACCCGAGCAGGGCCTGGGCCACGGCGAGGGTGACCAGCTCGGCGTCGGCGGGTTTCGGCGGTCTTCCGATGCGGGTCCGGCCTGCGAGGCGGTCGCCGATCTTGACGTGGGGTGCGGTGAGGAGGGTGTTCGGATCGGTCGTCACAAACTGGTCTTGGACACCCTTCGCCCGTCTTCGGTCACCGCCTCGACCTACGCATTGTTCGTCTAGCGCCTGCGTCGAAGGCGGTCAGTGCTCCTGCGCCGCCGGGGAGACTCGGCGGCGCAGGAACAGCACGTAGACGGCCGTGACGACGAGGACGAACGGGACACCCACGAAGCACGCGAGCCGCATGTCGGGCACGGCGATCCCGGTGGCGAGCACCGAGAGCAGGACGAGCACGCCGACCACGGGGAGCACGGGGCCGCCGGGCAGCCGGATGCTGGACTCCGCGGCCGGTTCCTCCCGGCGGAAGACCAGCAACGTCACCAGAACGGTGATCCACGTGGCGATGATGCCGAAGGCGCCTGTGGCGAGCAGGATGCCGAACGTCGCCCGGCCGGCGTAGGCGGCCAAGACCGCGGCCACGAGGAGCCCGACGGTGGAGGCCAGGGTCGCCGCCCGCGGCAGCCCGTGCCGGGTGGCCCGGCTCAGCCTCCTGGGGGCGAAACCGTCGTGTGCCAGTGAGTGCAGCATACGCGCGGCGGCGTAGAGGTTCGCGTTCGCAGCGGACAGCGCGGTGACGATGAGGACGAAGTTGGTGACGGTCGCGGCGGCGGGGATGTCGGCGCTGGCGAAGGTGGCAACGAACGGGCTGCCGTCCAGACCGTGCACCTGGGACAGTTCGGTCCACGGCCGGATGGCCAGCATGAGCAGGATCGACACCAGGTAGAACAGCGAGAGCCGGGTGATCACCGAGCGCGTCGCGGAGCGCAGTGCGGCGCGGGGCTGACTGGCCTCGGGTGCGCTCACGGCGACGACCTCGATGCCGGCGAAGCCGACGACCACGATCGACATGACCAGCCACACCGCGCCGGGGCCGTTCGGGAGAAAACCGCCGTGCGAGACCAGGTTCCCGAAACCGGTGGCCGGCCGGCCGGGTAGTCCGAAGAGGACGAGCACGAGGCCGAGGAGGATGAAGACGCCGATCGCGAGCACCTTGATGCCGGCGAACACCGACTCGGCCGTGCCGAAGAACCGGACGGGGGTCAGGTTCACGAGGGTGAGCAGCGATGAGAAAACCGCCACGGACAGCCAGATCGGAACCTGCGGCCACCAGAAGTTCAGGTAGATGGCGGCGGCCACGACCTCGCTGCCGATGCCGACCACGAGCGAGAACCAGTAGGTCCACCGGACGGCGAATCCGGCCAGCGGCCCCAGGTATCGCCCGGCGACGGCGCCGAACGAGCCCCGGACAGGCAGCGCGCTGATCATCTCCGCCAGCGCGATCGCCACGATCGCGGCGAGGCCGGCGCCGACGAGGTAACTGAGGATGACACCGGGTCCTGCCACCGAGATTGAGGACCCGGCGCCGAGGAACAGCCCGGTGCCGATCGCCGAACCGAGGCCGAGCATCGTCATCTGCGGGCCGGACAGTGATCGCGAGAGATCGGAGTCGGGTGGGGTTTCGCTCATTCGGCGCTCCCGTGCGGCAGGTGTGCGGATGCGCTTGGACCGGCGGGCGAACGATCTTCAGGCCAGGGGCGGCGCGTACATCAGGCCGCCACGCAGCCAGAGTTCGTTGTAGCCGCGGGGGATGCGCAACCCGGAGGCGTCCCCGAGGTTGCGCTCGTAGATCTCGCCGTAGTTGCCGACTTCGCCGACCACGGCGGAGATCCACCTCGGGTGCAGTCCCGCCTTCGCGGCCAGCCGGGACTGGTCCTTCAGCAAGGGCGGGTCTTCGGCAGTCCCCGCACGCACCTGGTGCGAGGTGACTCCGGCGGCCTCCGCGGCGATCAGCGCGAAGAACACCCAGCGGGCGGTCTTCACCCACTGCGGATCGTCGTCTTTGACGACCGGTCCCATCGGTTCCACCGACACGCGCTCAGGCAGCACGACGTGGTCGCTCGGCGTGGCGAGGCGGGTGCGTTCTCCTGCCACGACCACGCCGTCCGCGACGTAGCCGGTGACTTCGCCGCTGGCGTAGGCCGCGAGAGCCGCGGCCGGAGAGGCGTAGTGCTTGCAGTGCACGGCCCGGCCGCGGGGTCCGAACCACGCCCGCAGCGCCTCTTCGCTGCTCGTGCCCTCGCACATGCCCAAGGTGTGTCCGTCCAGGTCGTCGGCCGAGGCGATGCCGCTGTCCCGGCGGACCAGGATGGCGCCTTCGTCGTAACACGTGGTGAGGACGAAGGCGACGTTCGCGTCGCATTCGCGGCTGAACGTCCAGGTGGCGTTGCACGCGAGCAGGTCGACCGCGTCCGAGGTCACGGCCCGGATCCTGTCCTCGGGGTCGATCTCGGTGTACTCGATCCGGCCGGGCTCGCCGAAGAGCGCGGCCGCGACGGCGCGCCCGGTGTCGACGTCCAGGCCGCGGCGGACGCCGGCGTCGTCGGTCCACGACAGGCCGCGGATACCGGTGCTGACACCGAGCCGGAGGTGGCCACGGCGACGGATGGCGCTGACCGTCGGAGAAAGCGAAGCGGACGTGGTCATGACGAACTCGGTTTCGACTCGCTGGAAGAGGACGGGTAGTCCGCGGCGCCGGGTCCGCGGTGGGTGCGGTGGGTGCGGTGGTGGATCCTGGCTACCGCCGCCGCGGCGACCAGCGCGCCGACGAGGGCGACGGCCGTGCTGATCGCGTAACCGGGACGTGCTCCGAAGCGCTCCATCACCCAGCCGACCAAGGGGCCGCTGATGGGGATGCCGCCCATGTAGGCCAGGTTGTAGACACCCATCACCCGGCCCCGCATGGACGGGGCGCAGGTGCTCTGGACGACCGAGGTGGCGCTGGCGTGGACGACGACGCCCAGTGCCCCGGTGGGCACCATGAGGGCGCCGAACAGCCACACCGAAGGCGACGCGGCGGCCAGGAGCTGGACCACGCAGAAGCCGAGCGCTGTCGCGAGGACGAGAGGCAGGCCCGCGCGCCGCATCCACGCCGCGCCCAGCGCTCCCGCGACCGATCCAACCGCGAGGTAGGTCGTGAGCCAGCCGAAGGTCTCCGCGCCCGAGTGGAAGATGTCGGCGGTGTAGACGGGGAGGACGAGCGCGAAGTTGAACGCGAAGGTGCCGAGGAACGCCATGAGGACGATCGGCCAGAGCAACGACGGATGGCCGTAGACGTGCCGCAGGCCTTCGCGGACCTGACCGGGCGCTCGCGGCTCCGGCACGTGCGGATGCAGCTCCGCCGGTCGCAGGAGCCAGAGCGAGGCGATGACCACCACGCACGAAGCGGCGGACAACGCGAAGGCGATCGAGGTGCCCCCCAGGTTGATGAGCACCCCGGAGATCGCCGGTCCCGCGAGGCTCGCCACCTGGAAGCAGGCCGAGTCCAGGCTGACCGCGTTGTGCAGGAGGTCCTTCCCGACCATTTCCGAGAGGAACGACTGCCGGGCCGGCGTCTCCACCGCGCTCGCGACTCCGAGGAGAAAGGCAGCGACGTAGACGTGCCATATCTCCACTTGGTCGGCACAGGTGAGCAATGCCAGCCCGAGAGCAATCACGCCCATCGCAGTCTGGGAGATCACCAGCAGGAGCCTGCGGGAAAAGCGGTCGGACAGGAGCCCGCCCCACAGGCCGAACAGCAGGATGGGCAGGAATTGCAACGCGGTGGTCACGCCGAGCGCCGCGGCACTGCCGGTGAGCGAAATGACCAGCCAGTCCTGCGCGATGCGTTGAATCCAGACACCGGTGCCGGAGATGAGCCGGCCGAAGGTGAACACCTGGTAGTTCCGCACGCGCAGCGCGCGGAACATCCCAGTCGTTCGCGCGGCCAGCCGTTGTTGAGCCGTGCTGTTCATCCACTCGCCCCTGATGTGCGTTGTGCCAGGTCAGTCGTGCGCCGAGCTGTCCACCCGGACCGCACTCGAAAACCAGTTCCCCAGGTCGCGAAGCAGCGCACGTGTTTCCTGCTCGTCATTACCGGCGACAACCGCGCGTGCCGCTCGAAAGAACGAGTCGTCGTTCATGTTCCCCAACCGCTCGCCGATCCGCACCTCGACCTCGCCGAATACGACGCCGGGCTGTGCCCGCAGTTCCTCATCACCGGGAACCGACAGCAGCAGTCCCTGTGGCGCCTTCAGATGGACGTCCCCGAAGCTCGCCGGATCGGGTACGACCGGCGTGGTCACTCCAGTGGGCAAGCCGAGAACGACCCGCGCCCATTCGTCGTGCAGCGAAACGCCGAATTTCCGTTGAACGACCTCGTCGGTCATTCCACCGCCGATGCGGCCGCCGCACTCGCTGAACACCAGGTGGCCGTCCGGGTGTTCGAACGCTTCGAGGTGGAACACCCCGTCGCGGTGGTCGAGAGCCGGCAGCACGCGTGCCGCGAGGTCTCGCGCCTGCGCGTAGAGCTCGGGTTCGACGCCGGGGTCCAACACGACGGCGGCCGCGAGATCACCCTCGTGGATCTTGATGCAGTTCTGCAGGTAGCGCGAGATGCTGACGAGAACCAGTTCGCCGTTCCTGATCGCCCCGTCCACCTGGATCTCGCCGCCGGGCACGAAGTCCTCCACCACCCACGGGCCGAGCACGCCTGACTCCGCGCACTGCTCCGCCACCCGTTCAAGATCTGCGGCCGAGTGCAGGATGAAGGTGTCCTTGGACCCGGACACGGCGGGCGGCTTGATCACCACCGGGAACTCCGGCGGAGCCGCGGTGAGGTCATCGAGGTGGTCGACGGCCCTGCACCGCGTGACGGGGATGCCGACTCCCCTGACGAGGTCCTTCTGGACGTACTTGTCCCGCATGGAGACGACGTGGTCCGGGGAGGGCGTGGCCTTGCCCGCCACCAGGGCCACGACCGAAGCGGGGTACAGGTTGTACTCGTCGTTACCGCAAATGGCGGTGTAGTCGGTCAAGCTGACACCGTCGCGGCGGAGCGCGCACAGCACGTCCTCGCAATCGGTGGTGTCGCGCACGACGACGACCCGGTGGACCTGGGGAAGACTCCTGACCCTGGCCGCGTCCTTCGCGTTGACCACGCAGGTGACCAGGGCCCCGTGGGCCGCGAGTGCCGCCACCGAACGAGGCCGGCAGTCGATGTAGAGGACCGAAACCGCACCGGGCATGGGGTTGTCCGCCAATCTCGTTTCCGCCACCGGGTCACACGCCTCCGACGAGGAGTTCGCCTGTCACCACGCGGATGCGGTCCACGGCTTCGACGACGTCGGTGAACCGGGTGTTGAGCGGAGTGGTGGACAGCCGGAGCAGATCCGGGGGCATGTGGTCGATGGCCAGATCGGCACGGGAGATCAGGGGGTGGAGGCGGGACGCCTCGGGGTGCCGCAACGTGAGGTGCACACCCCGCCGCCGGGCGTCCGGCGGGCTCGCCAGGGTGTAGCCGACCGGGAAGAGGTGTTCGGCCACCAGGTCCTGGAGCAGCTCGGCGAGCGCCAGTCCCTTGGCGCGCACCGCGTCCATGCCGGCTTCACCGACCAGGCCGACACCCTCCGCCAGCGCGGTCAGCGAGAGGACGGGCGGAAATCCCGTCTGGAACCGGCGGACCGTCGGGTCGGGGTCGTAGGCCGGGAGCATCGCGAGCTGCTGACGATGCCCGAACCAGCCTTGGACCGGCTGCCGGAGCCGGTCCTGCAACCCGCGGCGCACGTAGAGGAACGCGGGGGCGCCGGGGCCGCCGTACAGGTGTTTGTAGCCCGAGCCGACTGCCAGGTCCGTCTCGGTGGCCTCCAGCTCGATCGGCACGGCGCCGACCGCGTGGCTGAGGTCCCACAGCACCAACGCGCCCACGTCGTGCACCAGCTGGTTGACCTCGGCCATGTCCAGCAAAGCGCTGGAACGGTAGGAGACCAGCGAGAGCGACACGAGAGCGACGTTCTCGTCCAACGCGGCACGCAGCGCGTCCAGGTCGAGACCCGTGTCGGCATGGGTGGACAGGGTGACGACATTCATGCCGTGGTCGGCCGCCACGCCGTCGAGGATGTAGCGGTCGGTGGGGAAGTTGTCGTCGGAGGTGATGATCGTGCCGCGGCCCGGACGGGCCCGCACCGCCGCGACGGCCAGCTTGTACAGCTGAACGCTGGTGCACTCGCCCACCACGACTTCCCCCGAGCCGGCGCCCAGGGCGTGCCGCGCGATGCTGTCGCCGATGCGCTCGCCGAGGTCCAGCCACTGGGTGCGGGCTTCCGCGAGGTTCGATCCCCACTCCTCCTCGACCATGCGGGCGAGGCGACCGGAGGTGGCGGCGGGTAAGCGGCCCAGCGAACTGCCGTTGAGGTAGATCGTGCCGGGCGGTGCGGGGACGAAGCGGTCGCGCAGATGAGCGAGCACGTCCTCGGCATCCCGCGCGCGGGCCTTCTCCGCCGCCGCCGCGATCGTGCCGGTGAGCTGGCTGTCGGTCACAGGAGCCCCCTGCAGGTCCAGAGTTCCGGGAAGAACCGGTGTTCGGCGACACGACGCAACCACCCGGCGCCTTCGGTGCCGCCGGTGCCAGGTTTGAAGCCGATCACCCGCTCGACGGTGAGCAGGTGGAGCGAGCGCCAGCGGGAGAACCCCTCGGCCACGTCCATCAATGCCTCGGCGAGCTGGGGCAGCGGATCGGTGGCCGCGTTGCCGCGGTAGACGTCGGCCCACGCTCGTTCCACGGCGCCGTTCGGCTCGTACGGCCGGGAGAAGTCCCGATCCAGAACAGACTCGGGCAGCGCCGCTCCGCGGCGAGCGAGCAACCGGAGCGCGGCGTCGTAGACGCTGGGTTCGCGCAGAGCCCGCTGAACCTGTGCGTGCACGTGCGGCACCTGCCGGTGCGGCTGGGCCAGCGCGGCCACCTTGTTCCCCAGCGCGTACTCGACCATCCGATACATGTAGGACTGGAGCCCGGACGCCTTCCCCAGGACGTCGCGGAAACCGTTGAACTCGTTCGGCGTGAGCGTCGAGAGCACGTTCCAGGTCTCGTTGAGCAGTTCGACGACCCGCCGCACCCGCCGCAGGTTCGCCGCGGCCTCGGCGACCGAGTCCCCGTCGATCAGCGCGCGGGTCCGCTCGAGCTCCTCGTGGATCAGCTTGAACAACAGCTCCTTGACCTGACCTATGACGTAGAAGGTCAGCTCGGCGGGGGTGTCGGACCGCGGGCGCTGCAGCGAGAGGAGCACGTCGATGCTCTGGTAGTCGATGTACGGAGTGCTCGTGCCGGTGACGTCCGTGATCGGGCAGCCGTCCGGCGCCATCACGCGGACGTCGTGCTCGGCGTCTCCGGTGCCCGGACTCGCCTGGGCACTGCCGTTCCGGCCGGGGGCGGTCATGATCGATCTCCCCACCGCTCTTGCGCTCCCGCGAACGCCTTCTTGAGCGCGGGATCCCGTACGGCGTTCTGCTGATACCGGTCGGCGAACCGATCCGCATAGGCGGCGAACCACTCGGCGGCGGAGTCGAGGAACAGCACGTCGTGCTGGGCCATGCGGCGAATCGCCAGCATGGGCACCGGTGACCGGGCCACCTGAAGAGCAGGATTGCGCACGGCCCGTTCGTCGCACTCGGGATAGAACTGGGCGAACATCAGCCCGCGCTTCACCAAGCCGGACTTGGCCCGCGCGTGCGCGTCGTCGAGCAGGTGGAAGCGCTCCGGAGCGAGACCGTCGAGAACCACGACCAGGGTGTGGAGCATCTGGTTGCGGCTCGCCCACTCGCGCGCCTCGAAGGTGTCGGCCAGCAGGTTCACCGATGCGACGAGGTCGTCCACTGTCGCGTCCGGTTCCACCGTCCAGCTCTCGAGCAGGAACGTGTCGGCCTTCATCGAGGCTTGGACGAACGGGCACACCGCGCCGTCCCGGCCCAGTTGCCCGTGGGGCTTCATCACGAACTGTTCGACCCACTCGAGCGCTGCCGCCAGATCGGCGGCCACGCTGGTGCCAGCTGTGCCGGGTCCTACCGGGGGCGGCACGGGCATGAGAACCTCCTCCCTGGCTTCGGCTGTTCGGCGAACACGTGCAGTGCGGCTGGAGGCGCCGGGCAGCACCTCACGAGTCGTCCCGCACGGACAGGGCCACCTCGGAGAACCGGGAGAGCCCTTCTTCGAGGACCTCGTCCTCGATGGTCAGAGGAGGCATCAGCTTCAACACCTCGTCATGAGGGCCGGACCTCTCGAGCAACAGGCCTGCTTCCAGGCACCGCCGCTGGATCTCCGCGGCGGATTCCGCCTTCTGGCACCGCAGGCCCTGCATCAGGCCCCGGCCCTTGCGCAATCGGCCGGTGCGGTGCTGCAACGAGTCGAGCACTGCTCCGACCGCTCGGGACTTCGCCTCGACCGAGGCGGAGAACGAGCTGTCCGACCAGAACTTGGCGATCGCCAGCCGCGCGGTGACGAACGCGTGGTTGTTGCCCCGGAACGTTCCGTTGTGCTCGGCGGCCTGCCACACGTCGAGTTCCGGGCGCAGGAGGACTGCGGCGAGCGGGATTCCGAACCCGGAGAGCGATTTCGCGAGGACCACGATGTCGGGGACGATCTCCGCGAATTCGAAGCTGAAGAAGCTGCCGGTCCTGCCGCAGCCGGCCTGGACATCATCGACGATCAGCAGTGCGCCGTGCCTGGTCGCGAGAGCCCTGAGCCGGCGCAGCCATTCGGCCGAGGCGCAGTTCAGCCCTCCCTCGCCCTGCACCGTCTCCACGATGATCGCGGCGGGCGGGTCGATTCCGCTCGAGGGGTCGGACAGCATCTGCTCGAGCCACGGGAGGGTGTCGACCTCCCTGCCGAAGTAGTCGGCGTACGGCGCGCGGGAGACTCCGCTCAGCGCGATGCCGGACACGCCGCGGTGGTGCTGGTTGGCGGTTGCCGCGAGCGAGCCGAGCGAGACGCCGTGGAAGCTGTTCGTGAACGCGACCACGTTGACCCGGCCGGTCGCCTTCCGCGCCAGCTTCAGCGCCGCCTCGACCGCGTTCGTTCCGGTCGGTCCGGTGAACTGGATCTTGTAGTCCAGGCCGCGGGGCAGGAGTATCTTGTCGGCGAACTCCTTGATGAACGCGCCTTTCGACTCCGAGTGGAAGTCCAGGGAGTGGGCGATGCCGTCGCCGGAGATGTACTCGACCAGAGCGTTCCGCATGTCCGGATCGTTGTGGCCGTAGTTCAACGCTCCGCAGCCGGAGAAAAAATCAATGTACCGGATGCCTGCGGACGTGTGCACGTAGGCGTTCGTCGCCTTGGTGAGTTCGTGGGGAATCAGTCGGCAGTACGATCGCACCTCGGATTCGTACTTCTCGTACAAGCTCGACTGAACATCTGTGCCGCTCAAACGTAACACCCCCGTTTTACGTCGCGTCAGCGCGTCAATGCGCCGCACTTGTTCGCTTTGCGATGAGCGCATCTTCACGCGCTCGATCAGTCGAAGTAGTTCTCCAGACTGCCTTTGCGCTTGGTGTCCAGGGTCGCGCAGTGGAAGCCGCCACCCATCATCCGCGAATGACGGAGCTTCAACGGCAGGACGTCGATGCCGTGCTCTTCGATGAGCTTGATCAGGGGAAGCTGGTCCCGGTCCACGACGACGAGCTCGGGGCTCACGCTGAAGAGGTTCATGTCGATCCAGCTGCTCCCGATGGAGCGGGCCAGGTAGTCGCTGTCGAACCGGTCGGCGCCGACCATCGGCGGGCTGTAGATGACCTCCCACTTGTCGAAGATCGACGGCAGCATCTCTCGCGTCACCCGTTCCGGGTTGCACAGCAACAAGCCGGGCCTCAGCGCGACCACGGACGTGTCAATGTGGCTGCCGTGGTAGTCGATCCGGCACACGTGAACCTTGAACTCATCGCCCAGGATCGTCTGCAGCCACTGCGCGCCCAGTTCGTTGCCGGTCGAACTGATCAGATAAACGAGGTCCCGGCCGAACCTCAGCACGTTGGCCGCGTCGAAGACAGGCTCGTCCTCCCTGGGGATCGGCAGCTCGTGATCCACCTCGAAGAGGGTGTCCAGCAGCATCGGTTTCGGCGCGCTGTACCACTTCGCGCCGGCCTTGAAGTACTCCATCAGGATTTCGCGGTAGCTGTGCGCTTCGAGGAACCGGCCGCGGATGACGTTCGGCGTCTCGATGATCTGGTTTCCCAGGACCAGGAAGATGTCCCGAGGGCAGTAGTTGTAGTACCCCTTCGTGGACCAGAAGGGGGTGGACACGACCTCGTCGTGCGGCCAGGTGTCCGGCCTCCTGACGACGATGTCGAGGTCTTCCAGCGACTTGACCATCGCGGCGAGGTCCTCTTCGGCTTCCTCGATGATCCGGTCCGGGAAGGCGCCGGTGGGGATCTCGTCGAGGGAGTAGCCGGCGAACTCCGCGAGATTCGTGCTCTTGTCGGGATGGGGAAGCCGTGCTCCGAGGGCGTTTCCGACGATCACCTCTACCAACGGGTCCCATTCGTTGCAGCTCCACACGCCCGGAAGGGTCGTGGACACCTCGCTGTGGGTGGTGTTGCTCATCGACGTTGCTCCTAGTGAACATCGTTCGTTTGCGTGCATGTCGAGTAGTCGGCCAAGTTGCGGGAGCGGCCGGCGACCGTCCGGGCAGGCCGAAATTCCCCCGGTTGGCGCGTGGGATGCGATCGCGCACCACTCACCTGCGCACGCGCGCTTTCACGGAGTTCGCAAAGTGCGTCGTTTTCCTCAACGCCGTGCAAGTCCTAAAAATGATCGGCGGTGCGACGGGAACGGGCTCGGCCGGATCTTCGATCAGCATTTCGCGGCTCAGTCACGCCATCATCGCCGACGCGTTCCGGCATCGTGCTCGTCCCCCTCCGACAAGTCACATCGCTGCTCGACCGGTGAATTCGAGTGCGCCGAGACTCCGGTCCGACCGAGTCCTGCACCGGTCGCGATCGGTCAATTCAGGAGAAATGTCCGATTTTTACGTTGCCCAGGCCCCGTCTTCAGGACATTCCCAGCAATCCCCAGTTGTCGAAAGCGAAGATCAGCGCAACGCTGAATCCGCGCGTCGAGGCCATAGTTGCACGGCCATACGTGCGAGGCAAGGTCTCGACGTTGCTCCGGTCGAGCGATCCCGGACTGTTGTCTCACCTATTTGAGGCACGGCCGTGCCTCAAATAGGTGAGACGGTTTACCTGATTCGAGGATGTTCTACTGGTGTCAAATGCACCCTCCTACCAGCGCATTCCGCGTGCGTGAGCGAGTGCGTCAACGTCCGCGTTGAAGGTCTGGTCGCGCCTGAAACGCCGACGCCTCCGCAGCCAGTGCGGTAGCGTCGGAGCCGGTAGGCCGAGGTTGTGGCCGGTAGGCGTACCCGATTCGTTGATGGGGGTCAATGTGGGGCGTTTAGCCGTTTTTCGACATCCTCGCCGTTTGCGCGAGGAATACCGTGCCTGGCTTCTGGGGGTGTTCACCACGCCGTTTTCCGCGCCGGTCGGCGGGAAGGGCGCGCCATGACGTTGTCACGGCCTCCGCTGGTGCGGACCGGCGACAAGGTCTTGGTCAACGGCTCGGCGCACACGGTCACCGTCCTGTCCGCGGCGCGAGTTCGGCTGGCCGACGTGACCGGGACTGAATCGGCTTGCTCGTCGGCGGATCTGTTCAGCTCACCGGGGTTCCGCGTGCTCGCACAGGCGCGGCCGGAGCTGCCCGCGCAAGGGCTGCCGGACGGCCTTCCGGCGGACGCGGCGGATCAGGCCCGCTGGTGGGAGCACCACATCGTCGAGGTGATCACGGGAGTGCCGCCGGACGCGGGGGCACGGGCAAGGCCGAGGCCGGAGTACGACCCGGCCATGCGCACACTGCGGCAGCGGGAGCTGGCCAAGGTGAGCGAGCTGACCGGGGCCGGCCACGCGGTCGCGCTGAGCACGTTCCAACGGCTTCGGCTGAGCTACGAGAAGGACGGTGTGTGGGGCCTGGTCGATCACAGGGTTGCCCGTCCCCGCGGCGCCACGACCGATGAGCGCGTGGTGCGGGCGATCGGTCAGGCCGTCGCCGAGGAGAGCAGCCGGTCGGCGGGCGAGGCAGGCGGGCTTCGGCGGCGCGTGGAACAGATCCTGGCCGACCGGCACGGGATCGACCCGGCGTCGGTGATGCCGGCCCGCGCCACGTTCTACCGCCTGGCCAAACAGATCTCCGCGGGCGGGCACGTCTCCGGATCATCCCGCCGTGCGCCGGCCGCACAGCCCGACGACCGGTTCGGGACGGTGACCGCGGTGCGCCCCGGCGAGTGGATGCGGATCGAGTCCACGCCGCTGGACGTCCGGGTGGAGCTGGACGGCGGTGTGATCGGCCGGGTCGAGCTGACCTGGTTGATCGATCTGGCGACGAGGACGATCCCCGCGGCGGTGCTGAGTCCGGCGACCAGGGCGGTGGACGCGGCGCTGCTGCTGGCCCGCTCGCTGGCACCGGAGCCGAGGCGACCGGGCTGGGCGCGGGCGCAGCGGATGCTGAGGTCCGCGCTGCCGCACCGCAGGCTGACCGAGTTCGACCGGCGACTGGCGCACGCGGCGGCCAGGCCGGTGATCGTGCCGGAGACCATCATGTGCGACCACGGCGTGGTCCACCTGTCCAAGGCCTTCCGCAACGCCTGCCGGGCGATGGGCATCACCGTCCAGCCGTCGCCTGGGGGAGCGGGGGAGGCCGGTCTCCCCGCCGTGGGCAGCCTGTTCGGCCAGCACGTCGCGGGCCACGTCCACACCGACGCGGCCTGGTCGGCGGTGGAGCTGCAGGAGCTCTTGGACGAATGGCTCGTGGTCTTGTGGCAGAACTCGCCACAGGACGGGCTGCGGCACCCGGTCACGCCGGGCAAGGCGTTGACACCGAACGAGATGTACGCCGCGTTGGTGGAGAACGCGGGCTACGTCCCGGTTCCACTGGCCGAAGACGACTACGTCGAGTTGCTCCCGGCGACCTGGCGGGCCATCAACTCCTACGGCGTGAAGATCAGGCATCGCACCTACGACAGCGCGGCACTCGATCTCCACCGTCGACGGCGTTCAGGGGTGGACGGGAGGAAGGGGTGGTGGGAAGTGCGCCACGACCCCCATGACGTGTCTCGCGTCTGGGTCCGCGACCACCGCGACGGCGGCTGGATCCAGGCCTGGTGGACGCGTGTGAGGCCCACACCCCGCTGAGTCTCACACCTGGGCTGTCCGGGTGAACGCGGCAGTGAACTTCCCCGTCCGGGTCGGCCAGCAGTGGATGAACAAGCTCGCCCGCACCTGCCAGTGCCGCGCCCAGGGCAAGGACGCCAAGCGCCCCGAGGACAAGCGGCGGTGCTGCGCCAAGGGCGAGTGCTGCAAGGGCTTCCTGAGCCTGCGCACGCTCAACGACGTCCGGACCTGCCGGAGGGCGCCGCTGACGAGGGCCTGGGCGTGCTCGACATCGGGTACCAGCTCCAGCGCGTGCGGGGGCAGCTCCTGCACCGCGAGACGAAGACGGAGGCGTCGGAGGACACCTTGCCGATGCCGTCCATCGCGGCCACGGCGATCAGGCTCCGCAGACCGCAACGGCTCCTCGACCGCCAGGCCGCCGACGTGGCGGGGCGCGAGAGCGGGTTGCTCTTCACCACCCGCTACGGCACCCCGATCGAACCCCGCAACTTCAACCGGTCCCGGGACCGGCGCTGCGAGAAAGCCGGGATTCCGAAGATCACCGTCCACGACGGCAGGCGGAGTTGCGCCTCACTGCTGGCGGAGCTGAACGTGCGCCCTCGGGTGGTCATGCGCATTCTTCGCCACGCCAACATGCGAGTCACGATGGAGATCTACACCGAGGTGTCGGACGACACGACGCGAAAGGCGCTGCAACGGCTCAGCGAAAGCCTCGACTTCTGAGCCGCTGCTGTACTTCGCTGCTTGCAACAACGGCAGAGGCCCAGCAACCTGATGGCTGCTGGGCCTCTGACCTGCGGTGGGCGATACAGGGATCGAACCTGTGACCTCTTCGGTGTGAACGAAGCGCTCTCCCGCTGAGCTAATCGCCCTCATTCAGTTTTCCCGCCCCGCTCTCGCGGTGTGTGCATACCGTACAACATCACCCCCGGTTTCCAAAAATCGGGCTCTCCAGCCACGGCCAGTCCAGGCCCAACCAGCCTCCCACCAGGGAGAACGCGCCCAGCAGCCAGCAAGTGGCCAGGACGACCAGGCAGGTGCACGTGAGCACGAGCAGCTTCACCGCCGCGGACTGGCGCTTGAGCCACTCGACCCACGCGTCGTAGTAGCGCTTCGCGAACTTCAGGAGCCTGCCCGCCCACGCGAACTCCGTCGCCAGGATCGCCAAGCCCGCGAAGACGACCAGCCAGCCCGGTCCGGGGTACGGGATCAGGACCACGCCGAGGACGAGCACCAGCCCGCCGACGACCCCGACCCCGATGCGGTACGCCAGCCGCAGCGCGGGGTTGCGGCGGAACCACTTCGGGGTGGCGCCGATCGTCCTGTCCTCCTCGGTGCGCATTCGCCCATCATGGCTCACGCCGGCACCACCAGGCCCGAGGCGACTACCTCCGATGGGGTGGGCGGGGCGCTCCTGCCCGGTTCGAGGGAGATCGCGTACTCGTCGTGCGCGGCCGCCTCCGGGTTCCACGAGAGGAGTTCGGGGGCCTCGCCGGCCGCCGGGACGTCGAAGGTGGCCAGGGGGGCCGGGGTCGGGGTGCTCAGGCCCCAGACGACGTAGACCTCGGCCGCGCCGTCGTTCGGGGGCAGGGAGACGGGGACCACCGCGGCGTCGGAGCTCGCCGACATGAGGACCGCCCTGGTGTCGCCCGACTGCGTGCGCAGGACGATTCGGGACGCCGTCGGGTCGACTGCCACGGCCAGGGCTCGTTGGTAGCGGGCCGCTCGCGCGTCGACCTCCGCCACCTGGTCGGTCAGCTGGGACAGGCGCACTGCGGCCCCCGTGCCCGCCAGGAGGACCAGAGCAGCCGCCGCTGCGGTCAGGAGCCTCGGCCAGGCGCGTCGCGGCCTCAGGGGCACGACAGCGGGCGCAGCGGGCGCGGAAGGCGCAGCGGCAACAGCAACAGCAGCGGGAGCGCCGACCGGTTCCGCCTCCACGGCCGCCAGGAGCCTCGCCCGCAGGCGTGGCGGCGGGTCGTGCTGCTCCACGGCGCCCCCGATCGTGGCCGCCACCTCCTCCGTCTCCCGCACCACCCGCGCGCACCGCGCGCAGCCCGGCAGGTGCGCCAGGAAGGCGACCTCCTCGTCCGGCCCCAGCGCCCGCAGCGCCCACCCGGCCGCCAGCTCCTCACCGGAGCAGCGCCCCGACTCCCCCGTCACCGCCGCGCCTCCGTCGCCTCGTCGTTCTCCCCGGTCCACACGGACCGCAGCAACCCGCGCAGCCGCCGCACGGCCGCGAACGTGCGCGACTTGACCGTGCCCAGCGGCACCCCGGTCAGCGCCGCCACCTCGGCCTGCGTGTACCCGCCCAGGTACGCCAGCGACAGCACCTGCCGCTGGTCCTCGGGCAGTCTGCCCAACGCGGCCCGCACCTCCGCGCCCACCAGCCCGGCCAGCGCGGCGCCGTCCGCGCCCTCGGCGGGCGGCACGGCGCGCTCGGACACCTCGTCGGTGAGCGGCACCGATCTGACCCTGCGGGTGTTCTCCCTGCGGACGGCGTCGACCGCGCGGTGGTGCACCACGGTCATCAGCCACGTCCCGAACGCGCCCTTGGCGCTGTCGTACCCTTGTGGACTGCGCCACAGCACCAGGAAGGCCTCCTGCACCACGTCCTCGGCGAGGTCGGGGTCGACGCAGATCCTCCTGGCCAACGAGTAAGCCGGACGACCGTAGCGGTCGTACAGATGTCCGAACGCGGTCCGGTCGCCCTCGACCACCCGCGCGACGAGGGCGGCGTCGAACGCCCGCCCGCCCGTCGCGGCAGGTGTCGGGGGGTCTGGGCGCGGCGGCGGTGCGGGCGGGTAAGCCACCAGAGAGGTCCTCACGTCCAACATTCGCGCAACAGCCGGTACCGGGTTCAGGTTAAACCGAGCAAGATGGCCCTAGAGGGGACATCAGCGAATACAGAGAGCAACAAAACAGGCACATACAGAAGTCTTGTTAGCCCAGAAGGGTGATAAACGCCCCGATGTCGAGCGTTCCTCGCCACAGACACGTCACATCTGGCGAACTCGGTCGTTTGCTAGGCCGGGAAGGGAGAAGAGGGTAACGACGATGCGCAATGACCACGTCACGCTCCGCTCAACAGCGGTCTTCGACCTGCTGGCGCCACGCACCCCGGCTGTTCCGGTGCAGGTGGAGCTTCGATACGACACGAAGGACCCGTACGCGGTCATCGCCGCGTTCCGCACCGGCCGCGCCGGGTGGGTCGAGTGGGTGTTCGCCCGCGACCTCCTCGCCGACGGGCTGATCGCGGACGCCGGTGACGGCGACGTCCGGATCCGACCCGCGGCCGACGACCCCGAGGTGGTGGTGATCGAGCTCAGCTCGCCGTCAGGGCACGCCATGTTCGAGGCCTCCGCCCAGGAGCTCGCCGACTTCCTCGACCGGACGTACGACGTCGTGGTGCCGGGGAACGAGCACCTGTGGGTCGACGTGGACGAGGCGCTGACGCACCTGATCTCCAACGACCTGAGCTGAAAAGCGCAGGTCGCAGGGCCGGGGGACCCCCGATTTGATTCTGCGGCCAGGTGTGTAATAAAGTTCCTCCTGCACCGAGGAAGACGCGAACCGGAGCCGGAAACGGCAAAGGCAAGCGAATTCCGAGGGGCGTGCGGATGTAGCGCAGTTGGTAGCGCATCACCTTGCCAAGGTGAGGGTCGCGAGTTCGAGTCTCGTCATCCGCTCGGCAGAGGGCCCCTTGGGCTCAGGCCAAATATTCGGTGTGCTAGCATTCCGGAGAAGTTGGCGGAGTGGCCGAGTGGCTTAGGCAAGGGCCTGCAAAGCCCTGTACACGGGTTCGATTCCCGTCTCCGCCTCGGACGATTAGCTCAGCGGGAGAGCACTACCTTGACACGGTAGGGGTCACTGGTTCAATCCCAGTATCGTCCACAGGAGAAAGCAGAGCGCCCGGTAGGTGGATATCCACCTACCGGGCGCTCTGCTGTGCGCGGAGCACTTCCGGACGTGCCACGAGGATGACCCGCGTCACGCGCGAGCAATTCCCCGCTGTCCCGAATGCGCCGGGCGCCACCCGCTCGCCGGGTGGAACGCGGCTCCGCGCACCGCTCCTTCCGTGGTCCGCCGAATTCTTGCGGCGGCCGGTGAGAAGAGGAGTCATCGTGCGGTACGGGCGTTCGGACGACGAGTGGGACACGCTGGCGGAGGAGGGGAGGAGATTCCTCGTCGAGCAGGCGGAGCTGAAGCGCATGACCACGTACACCGAGTTCAACGCGACCATCGCGCGGCGCACCGGCCTGCGCGCGTTCGACTTCGACGCGGAGTCCGAGCGGGCCGCCCTCGGCGACCTGCTGGGGCAGATCGCCGAGGGCTCGTTCCGGGAGACCGGCGGGCTGCTGATCAGCGCGCTCGTGCAGTACCTCAGCTCCAACGACGCGGGGACCGGGTTCTACGCGCTGGCCAGGGCCAAGGGCCTCCCGGTGCCGGGCAACGCCGCCGACCGCCAGCTGTTCTGGGCCGGGCACGTCGGCGCGCTGCACAAGCACTACGCGCGGCCGGTCGCGCGCAGGCACAGCGTGTGACGCGTTCTCCCCTAGCCTGACACCGGGGGTCAGGGCCGAGGGGCGCCGAACCACTCGCGCAGGCGGGTGTCGAGGGCTTCCTGGTCCTCCCCCGCCCAGGCCACGTGGCCGTCCGGGCGCAGCAGCACGGCGGGCGCGGTGAGCCCGGCGCCCGTGTCCACGACGTGGTCGACCCGGTCCGCCCAGCCCGACGCGGTGAGCTTCCCGGTCTGGTCCAGGAGCAGGCCGCGACCGGTGCGGGTCAGCTCGTACAGGCGGGAGCGGCCGAGCTGGAGGTCGCGCTGGCGCCTGCCGACCAGCGGGTGGTCGTCGCCGAGGTCGTAGCGGAGGTCGATCGCCACGACCTTGCCGATGAGGTGGCGGTTGACCTCCTCGAAGTCCATCAGCTCGGACAGCAGCCCGCGGACGGCCACCGGGCCGGGTTCGGTGGAGAGCAGCTGCATCTGGGCGCGGGTGTTGTCCAGGACGTCGCGGGCGACCGGGCGGCGCTCGGCCTCGTAGGTGTCCAGGAGGGTGGGCGGGGCCCAGCCGGTGATCTCGGCGGCGAGCTTCCAGCCGAGGTTGACGGCGTCCTGGACGCCCAGGTTCAGGCCCTGGCCGCCGGTGGGCGGGTGCACGTGGGCGGCGTCGCCCGCGAGCAGGACGCGGTCGACGCGGTAGTGGTCGGCGAGCCGGGTGGCGTCGCCGAAGCGGGAGAGCCAGCGCGGGTTCCCGGCGCCGAAGTCGGTGCCCGCGGTGGCGCGGAGCTGGGCGGCGAACTCGTCCAGGGTGGGCGGGGTCGCCCGGTCCTCGGCGACGTGGGCGGGGACGACGACGCGGTAGTGGCCGTCGCCGAGCGGGCCCGCGCCGAAGCGGAGCTGGGACTTGCGGACCTCGGTGACGATCCTGGCGATCTCCTCCGGGGGCGCGGTCAGCTCCATCTCGCCGAGGAGGGTGTCGACCTTGCCGGGCTCGCCGGGGAACGGGACGCCGAGCAGCTTGCGGACGGTGCT
This sequence comes from Actinosynnema mirum DSM 43827, assembly GCF_000023245.1. Lineage (GTDB taxonomy): Bacteria > Actinomycetota > Actinomycetes > Mycobacteriales > Pseudonocardiaceae > Actinosynnema > Actinosynnema mirum. The sequence continues at coordinate 2,232,475 of NC_013093.1, read as the reverse complement.
GCGACCGCCGTCGCAGCCGACGAGGTGGCGGGCGCGGAGGGTGGAGCCGCCGGCCAGCTCGGCGGTGACGCCGTCCGCGTCCTGGGTCAGGCCGGTCAGCTCGACGCCCCTGCGGATCTCGGCGCCCGACTTGAGCGCGTGGGCGGTGAGCAGGGACTCGACCACGGGCTGCGGGATGCCGAGGACGTAGCCGTGGGCGGTGTCCAGGGCGTTCGGCGGGAGGGGTTTGGTGATGCCCGCGAAGAAGCCGCCCAGGGGGTGCTTCACGCCGCGCGCGAGGAAGTCGTCCAGGAGGCCGCGCTGGTCGAGCAGCTCGATGCTGCGCACGTGCAGGCCCAGCGCGCGGACGTGCGCGGGCGGTTCCGGCTCCCGGTCGAGGACCAGGACGCCGACGCCGTGCAGGCGCAGCTCGGCGGCCAGCACGACACCGGTCGGTTCGGCGCCGACGATGATCACGTCAATCATGGTTGCCCGTTCGCCGTGGTTCGGTTCAGCCTGCCGCCGCGCCTGGTGGGGCGCAGCGTGGGACCCCGGTTGCGCCGGGGGCCTTGGGGCTTCGGGCGGGGATTGTGCGGCCGGACGGGGGGCTTGCGGCAAGAGGGGGTGTGCGCTATACGTTGGGAGTGGCGGGGAGTGCTGGTCCGCCCTTCTCCCCCGGTTCCGGGGATCTTCGAGCGGTTCGGCCTCGTGCTGTGGCGCGCCGGGAAGCACGGCGCCCGCGCCACCTGGTGCGGTGGCGCGGGCGTGGCGGTTCAGGGGGTCAGTTCAGGACGTGGCCGGTCAGGCCCTCCGTCACCTGGCCCTCGCAGTTCGGGTCCGTGCTGTCCATGTGGTCGCCGGTGGCCGGGACGAAGCAGCGGTACAGCGGGTGGGTGTTCGGCTGGGCGGTGGTGTGGGCGTAGCCCTGCACGCCCTCGTTCGCGTGGCCCTCGCAGTCCGGCTGGATCGAGGTGAAGCTGTCCCAGCCCGCGTAGGTGCAGCGGTAGACGGCGCGACCGCCGTCGAACGGGGTGGTGCGCAGGCCGCCCAGGGAGCCCTCGGCGGTGTAGCCGGCGCGGCCGATGCCCGTGGCGGAGCTGTAGTGGTCCGGGGAGCGCCAGTAGCGGATCAGCGGCTTGACGTCCTGCCGGGCCGGGCGGGTCTGCAGGAGGGTGCGCGGGGAGCCCGTGCCGGGGTTGGTGATGACGTTGGCGACGCCGGAGGTCTTCAGGGCGTCCTGGACCTGCGCCGGGGTGGCGTTCGGGGTGCGGCCGAGGACCAGGGCTGCGGCGCCCGCCACGTGCGGGGCCGCCATGGACGTGCCGTCGGCGTCGAACGAGCCGGTGTCGTTGGCGGCGTCGGCCGAGTTGATGCCCTCGCCCGGCGCGAACAGGTCGACGCAGGGGCCGTGGTTGGAGAAGCCGGCGCGCGCGTCGGTCCTGGTGGAGGCGCCGACCGTGATCGCCTCGGTGACCCTGGCCGGGCTGTAGGTGCAGGAGTCGGCGTTGCGGTTGCCCGCCGACAGCGCGTAGGTCAGGCCGGAGTTGATGGAGTTGCGGATCGCGTCGTCCACGAGGGTGGGGCCGCCGGGGGCCTGCGACGACAGGCTCATGTTGACCACGGCGGGCTTCACGGCGTTCGCGGTCACCCAGTCGACGCCGCCGACGACGCCCTCCAGGGTGCCGCCGCCGTCGCAGTCCAGGACGCGGACGGCGACCAGCTTGACGTCCTTCGCGACGCCGAACTCCCTGCCGCCGATGGTGCCCGCGACGTGCGTGCCGTGACCGGCGCAGTCCTGCCTGCTGCCGTCGACCAGGTCGACGCCCCAGCTGGCGCGGCCCTCGAAGGTGCGGTGGGTGGTGCGGATGCCGCTGTCGATGACGTAGGCGTGCACGGTCGCCGCGCTGCTGTCGGTGTGGACCGCCTGGTCCAGCGGCAGACCGGGCTGGTCGATCCGGTCGATGCCCCACGACGGCGGGTTGTACCGCACGTCGGCGGCGGTGAACGCGGCGTTCTGCGCGACGGCGCGCACGGCCGGGTCCGCGGCCAGGCGCTTGGCCTCGTCCTCGGACGCCTTGACGGCGAAGCCCTTCAGCGCGGACTTCCAGGTCGAGGTGACCTGGCCGCCGTGCTCCTCGGTGAGGGCCTGCGCGGTCTCGGACGCGCCGTCCTCCAGCACGACCAGGTAGCTGCCCTCGATGGCGGTCCCCGGTGCGGCCTGGGTGATGGTCACCTCCTGGGCCTGCGCCACCGGTGCCCCCAGCGGGGCCAGTGCCAGGAGCACCGAACCCGCTACCGCTCTCACGCCGATCCCTGCACGTCCCACGGACGCCTCCCTTGATCAAGTCGGGGTGAGGGTGGCAGGCCGGGTAGGGGTGGCGGGGCGGATCGGGGAGGTTGGTGCGCGTTGCCGAACGGGGGCGGGACCGGCCCGCCCCCGCGCCGGTCAGGCCGCCTGGGCCTGGTTGTAGAGGTTCTGGGCGTCCGCGCCGAAGTACGGGCCGAACATCCAGAACGGCAGGATGACGATCTTGTAGCTGTTCACCGAGATCAGCGTTCCGGTTCCGGTGGTCTCGGAGAAGCCGTGGAACCACGGGCCGCCGCTCGCGCCGCCGGTCATGTCGCAGCCCAGGCCGATGCCGGAGCTGAGGAAGGCGTTGAAGGTGGTCCCGCTGCAGTAGACGAGCCTCGTGCCGTCGTACGGGTCGGCGGCCGGGTAGCCGAAGGCGTAGGTCGGGGCGGCCTTCGGCTGGTTGAACGCGATGCCCTGGCCGCCGACCACGTCGGTGAGGTTGCGGCCGTCGAGCTGGTTGACGACGATCGCGCCGACGTCGTAGTTGATGTCCTCGGACGCGTTCCACTGCGGGGTGCTGTAGGTCGCGCGGGCGGTCCAGGTGCCGTACGGGGTGGCGCCGTTGTCGTAGGCGGGGACGAAGACGACGTTGGTGTGGTAGGCGCCGTCGAGCTTGACGCAGTGGCCCGCGGTGATCACGGTGCTCTTGTTGGCGCTGGTCACGGCGTTGCCGCTGCACGAGGCGGTGCGGCCCTGGTAGCTGAAGAAGACTCGGCCCGCGGTGGTGACGACCGCGCCGCCGCCGGTCCAGGGGCCGCCGCCGTTCGGGATCGCCTGCGGCGCGACCTCGGCGGGCGGGGCGGCGGGGACGTCCTTGACGTCGGACGGGGCGACGGTGGGCAGGTCCAGCGGGGCGGCGGCGCGCATCCGGTCCGGGGTCCAGTAGTCGGACGCCTCGGGGGCCGCTTGGGCGAGCGGGACGGCCAGCAGGGGTAACAGGAGGGCGATCGCCAGTGCTCCCAGTGGTTTTCGCATGGGGTTTCCACCTCTCGTGGGCGGGCGGCGGGGACCGTCACCTGGAAGCTACCGACGAGGGGCGGGTGGGCGTCTCCGGCTAACGGGTGAGGTCGCCGGGCGAAAACCTTTGCGGGGCGGCAAGCACCGGTCAGTCCGCTGTGGACGGTCAGCGGGACGCGTCGTGCACGGTGATCGCCACCTGGGTCCGGTTGGCCGCGTCGAGCTTGGCCATGATCCGTCCGATGTGGACCTTCACCGTCGACTCGCTCAGGAACAGCTCCCTGGCGATCCCGGCGTTGCTCGCGCCCCGGCCGACCGCCTCGGCGACCTCGCGCTCCCTCGGGGTGAGGCCGGACAGCCTGCGGCGCGCCTCCGTTCGGCCGTCCGGTTCGGCGGCGAACTCCAGCAGCAGCCGCCTGGTCACCCCCGGCGAGATCATGGCCTCGCCGCGCGCCACCACGTGCACCGCGCGCACCAGGTCGCGGGGCGGGGTGTCCTTGAGCAGGAAGCCGGTCGCGCCGCCGCGCAGGGCCGAGTGCACGTACTCGTCCAGGTCGAACGTGGTGAGCACGACGACGGCGGGCGCGTCCGGCAGGGCGGTCACCCGGCGCACCACCTCAAGGCCGTCGACGCCGGGCATCTGCACGTCGGTGAGCACCACGTCCGGCCGGTGCCGTTCCACCAAATCGAGCACGTCCGAGCCGTCCGGGGCCTCGGCGACCACCCGCAGGTCGGGGTCGGACTCCAGGATCAGCCTGATGCCGCCGCGCACGAGCTCCTCGTCGTCGAGCAGGAGCACCTTGACCGCCACCGCGCCGTCCGTTCAGCAGGGGAACTCAGCACGCACAACGTACCCGCCGCCCTCCGGCCGCGCGGACACCGTCCCGCCCGCCTGGCTCACCCGCTCGCGCATCCCGAGCAGCCCGTACCCGGAGCCGGGCACCGCGCCGCCGGGGCGTTCCGGGACGCCGTTGGAGACCTGCACCACCAGCCGCTCCCCCGCCTCCAGCAGCACCCGCACGGGCGCGCCGGGGGCGTGCTTGCCCGCGTTGGTCAGCGCCTCCTGGACCACCCGGTAGGCCGCGCGGCCGACGGCGGGCTCCACCTCGGGCAGCGGGTCGGGGCGCACCAGGTCGACCCGGCCGGGCGCGTCGGCCACCAGGGACCCGATGCCGGGCAGGCCGGGCGCGACGACCTCGGACTCGTCCTCGCGCAGCACCCGCAGCACGTCGCGCAGCTCGGCGAGGGCGGCGGAGCCGGACTTGCGGATGATCTCGGCGACCTCGGCGGTCTCGCCGTCGGCGATCACGGTCAGGGCGCCCGCCTGGAGGGCGATCACGCTGACCCGGTGGGCGACGACGTCGTGCATCTCGCGGGCGATGCGGCGGCGCTCGGCGGTGACGGCGCGCTCGGCGAGCAGGTCGCGCTCGCGCTCGGCGGTCTCGGCGCGCTCGCGCAGCAGGTCGAGGACCTTGGCGCGCTGGTGGACCCAGATGCCGGTGAGCAGCGGGAGGAGGGTGAGGACGGCGTGGGTGATCAGGTAGGAGGGCCAGTCGGGCGAGCCGAGGAGCAGGGCGGGGATGAGGAACACGGCGTAGGCGGGGACGGCGGCCAGCCAGGTGCGCCAGGTGAAGCCGTGGCGGGCGGCGGTGGTGTGCAGGCCGATGACCAGGACGGTTCGGGGGGCGGTGAGGAACGTGCCGGTCAGGCCCATGACCGCGGACAGCAGGAGGCCCGCGGTGACGGTGAGCAGGGGCCGGCGCCTGCGGACGAGGAGGGCGGGGGCGGTGACCAGGAGGGTGACGACGGAGGACGGGCCGCCCCTGGCCAGGACCTCCAGCGCGGCGCCACCGGTGATCGCGGCGGTGACGGCGAGGTCGAGCAGGAGGAGGGAGCGGCGGCCCTGCCAGGTGGTGTCGAGCCAGGGGACGCGGGACCAGAACGCGGGGCGGGGCGGGCGGGAGGCCCTCGGGCGGGGCGGGGCGCCGTCGGGGGGTGCCGCGCTGTCCACGCCGGGGGCTCCTTCACGTGCCGGGGGCGGCGGGCGCCGCTCGTCCGTTCAGGTTAACGAGTTCACGCAGGTGGGGACAGGGGATCGGGGTCGGACGAAAGTAGTAGATCCGGCGGGTGGGCCACCGCCGCGCCGCACGATCGGGGGATGTCGCAGCTCGTGGACGGGGCGGTCGGCGACCGGGGGACGCGGCGCCGGTTTACCGGGGCCCGGCTCGGATAGCCCTCTCCGGACGGCAGCCGGGAGTCCGCGCGACGTGACGCGGGGCCGGTCGCCGGGGACGGAGGAGTGGCGTGGCACTGGCATCGCGGGTGGGCACGGCGCGGGTGTTCGGGCGGGTTCTGCTGCCGACCCTGGCCAAGGGGGTGATCGTCCGGCGGCCCGGTGTGCTGGCGTTCGAGCAGCGGGTTCAGGCCGACGAGGCGGCCATCCGGACGGTTGCCGCGCTGCGCGCCGAGCACGGGCCGGGGCCGGTGCGGCTGCGGGTGCCCGGTCGGAGCGTGGCGCTGGTGGTGTCGGTGGAGGACGTGGTCCGGCTGCTGGACGAGACGCCCGAGGTGTTCGCGCCCGCCACCGCGGAGAAGCGGGCCGCGTTGCGGCACTTCCAGCCGCACGGGTCGCTGGCCACGCGCGGGGCCGGGCGCCGGGAGCGGCGGCGGTTCAACGAGGAGGCGCTGCGGCCGGAGAACGCCGACTGGGAGCGGGCGGTGCGGGACGAGGTGGACCTGCTGGTCCGGCACGCGCGCAGCACCGGGGTGCTGACCTGGGACGCGTTCTCGCAGGCGTGGTGGCGGGTCGCCCGGCGGATCGTGTTCGGGAACGGGGCGCGCGGGGACGAGGAGCTGACGGCCGAGCTGGGGGCGCTGCGGGCGGACGCGAACTGGGCGTACCTGCGGCCACGCCGGGAGGGGTTGCGGCGGCGGTTCGAGGAGCGGGTGCGCGGGCACGCCGAGCGCGGTGAGGCCGGTGGGCTGGCCCACGGGCGGGCGGTCGAGGACGTGGTCGAGCAGGCGCCGCACTGGCTGTTCGCGTTCGACGCGGCCGGGATCGTGTCGATGCGGGCGCTCGCGGTGGGGGCCGCGGGGGACGAGCCGGGGTCGGTGAGCGTGCTGGAGTCGGCGCGGCTGTGGCCGACCACGCCGGTGATCCTGCGCGAGAGCACGCGGGAGACCAGCTGGCACGGGGAGGTGCTGCCCGCCGGGACGACGTTCGTGGTCTTCGCGCCGTACTTCCACCGGGCGCACGGCGACTCCTACCGGCCGGACCTGTGGCCGCAGGGCGCGCCGGGCGTGGTGCCGTTCAGCGGCGGCCCGGCGGTGTGCCCCGGCCGGGACCTGGTGCTGGCGAGCGCGGGGCTGGCGGTGGAGGTGCTGCGGGAGCAGCTGGTGTTCCGCAAGCGGTTGCGCGAGCCGCTGCCCGCGACGCTCGACCACTTCGCGCTGGAGCTGGAGGTGGCCACCCCCGAGGACGTCATGCCGCGCGCCCACGCCGGTCGGGGCGACTGAGCCGCGGGTGGGCGCGGGCTAGCGCACCTTCCCCGGCTCCAGCGGGTACGGAATGAAGGTGCTGCGGTTCGCGTCCACGCGCAGCGGCCTGCCGACCGGGGGCATCGAGCGCTGCGGGCACAGCGGGCGGTCGCAGGTCTGGCAGCCGGGGCCGATCGGGGTGGCCGCCGAGGCGTCCTCCAGGTCGACGCCGGTGGAGTAGACCAGCCGCGAGGCGTGCCGGATCTCGCAGCCCAGGCCCACCGCGTAGATCTTGCCGGGACTGGCGTAGCCGCCCCGGCTGCGCGAGACGGTGCGGGCCACCCACAGGTAGCGCTGGTTGTCCGGCATCGCGGCGACCTGGGTGACCACCCTGCCCGGTGAGGAGAACGCGCCGTAGACGCTCCACAGCGGACACGTCCCGCCCGCGCGGGAGAAGTGGAACCCGGTGGCGGACTGGCGCTTGGAGACGTTGCCCGCCCGGTCCACCCGCACGAACGAGAACGGGATGCCGCGCTCCCCCGGCCGCTGCAGGGTGGTGAGGCGGTGGCAGATGGTCTCGAAGCTCAGCGCGAAGTGGTCGGCCAGCAGCTCGATGTCGTAGCGCAGCTCCTCGGCGCTCTCGTGGAACGAGCGGTACGGCAGCAGCAGGGCGGCGGCGGCGTAGCGGGCCAGGCCGATCCGGATCAGCGACCGCACCGGGCCCTCCGGTTCGCGGCTCTCCTGGACGATCGCGTCCAGCTCGTCGCCGAACTCCAGCAGCGCGATCTGGGTTGCCATGCGGAACGCCTGCTGGCCGGGGCGCAGGTTGCCGGACAGCCGCAGCACCCGGTTCACCGGGTCGTAGTGGTGCAGCTCCCCCGCCGAGTTGTGGTTGGCCAGCTCGCCCGCGATGCCCTGCACGCGCACGCCGTGGCGGTCGGCGAGCCGGGCGGCCAGCGCGGAGCGCGTCTCGCCGGGGCGGACGCCGGTGCGGCCCGCCACGTGCTCGGCGGCGGTGTCCAGCTCGGCGAAGTGGTTGGCGTGCGTGTAGAAGAAGTCCCGCACCCGCTCGTGCGCGCCCACGACCAGCTCGCCGGAGCGGTCGCCCGCGACGGCGGTGAGCTGCTCGTCGGCCTGGCGGTAGCGGCGGTGCAGGTCGATCACCGCCCTGGCCAGCTCGGGGCGGGAGGTGGCGACCTCGCGCAGGTCGCCGGGTGAGACGTCGGCGCCGGACAGGGCCTCCTGCAGCTCGGCGAACAGGCGGGCCGAGTCGTGGGTGGCGAAGAACGAGGCGTCCACGCCGAACGACTCGGTGAGCCGCAGCAGCACCGGCACGGTCAGCGGGCGCGAGTCGTGCTCGATCTGGTTGAGGTAGCTGGCCGAGATGCCGAGCGCGCGGGCCAGCTCGACCTGGGTGAGCCCGCGCTCCTCCCGCAACCTGCGCAGACGTGCTCCGACGAACGTCCTGGCCATGTCGCACCTCCGTGGTGAGACGACCCAGGGTAGGGCAGTTTCGCGAACATGCGCATTTGCAGGATTAGCAGAACCGGGGGTGGGGATTTTCGGAAATTGGCAGGTTGCGCCGGTCGTCCCGGTCGCGCCGCTCGCGCATCGTTCACCGCAGCGGAAGTCGAGCTGGTGGCAGTGGGCGGGACGGACGACGTGGAGGGCCTTGTGATGTTGAGCGCGGAGCAGATCGCCGACCAGTGGGCCACCGACGCGCGGTGGTCCGGGATCGAGCGCACGTACGGCGCCGAGGACGTGGTCGCCCTGCGCGGCAGCGTCGTGGAGGAGCACACGCTGGCCCGGCGGGGCGCCGAGCGGCTGTGGGAGCTGCTGCACGACGAGGACCACGTCCACGCGCTGGGCGCGCTGACCGGCAACCAGGCGGTGCAGCAGGTCAGGGCCGGGCTGAAGGCCATCTACCTGTCGGGCTGGCAGGTCGCGGCGGACGCGAACCTGTCCGGGCAGACCTACCCGGACCAGAGCCTGTACCCGGCCAACTCGGTGCCGCAGGTGGTCCGGCGGATCAACAACGCGCTGCTGCGGGCCGATCAGGTCGAGCACGCGGAGGGGCGCGGCGGCGAGCGCGAGTGGCTGGCGCCGATCGTCGCGGACGCCGAGGCCGGGTTCGGCGGGGTGCTCAACGCGTTCGAGCTGATGCGCGCCATGATCGCGGCGGGCGCGGCCGGGGTGCACTGGGAGGACCAGCTCGCGTCGGAGAAGAAGTGCGGGCACCTGGGCGGGAAGGTGCTGATCCCGACCGGGCAGCACGTGCGCACCCTCAACGCCGCGCGGCTGGCCGCCGACGTCTCCGGTGTGCCGACGCTGGTGGTCGCCCGCACCGACGCGCAGGCCGCGACGCTGCTGACCACCGACGTCGACGAGCGGGACCGGCCGTTCACCACCGGCGAGCGCACCGCCGAGGGGTTCTACCGGGTGCGGGGCGGGATCGAGCCGTGCGTCGCCCGGGGGCTGGCGTACGCGCCGCACGCCGACCTGCTGTGGATGGAGACCTCGCTGCCGGACCTGGGCGTGGCGCGGGAGTTCGCCGAGGCGGTCAAGGCCCGCTACCCGGAGAAGATGCTGGCGTACAACTGCTCGCCGTCGTTCAACTGGCGCAAGCACCTGGACGACACGACGATCGCGAAGTTCCAGCGGGAGCTGGGGCACATGGGCTACAAGTTCCAGTTCATCACGCTGGCCGGGTTCCACGCGCTCAACCACTCGATGTTCGACCTGGCGCGCGGGTACGCCGAGAGCGGCATGAGCGCGTACGTCGAGCTGCAGGAGCGGGAGTTCGCCGCCGAGCGGGACGGCTACACCGCCGTGAAGCACCAGCGCGAGGTCGGGACCGGCTACTTCGACCGGGTCAGCACCGCGCTGAACCCCGCCGGTGAGACCACCGCGCTGTCCGGGTCCACCGAGCAGGCCCAGTTCGCCTGAGTCCGGGTTTTCGTTCCAGCAGTGGGGAGAGCGCCGTGCACGAGTACCGCGGGACCGAGGTCGTCGGGGCGTCCGGCGACCGGTTCGACGAGATCCTGACCCCGGAGGCGGTCGCGTTCGTGGCGCGGCTGGACGACCGGTTCGCCGCCCGGCGCGCGGAGCTGCTGGCCGAGCGGCGGCAGCGGCGGGAGGAGTTCGCGGCCGGGGCCGTCCCGGACTTCCTGGCCGAGACCGCGCACGTCAGGGACGACCCGTCGTGGCGGGTGGCGCCGGTCGCGCCGGGGCTGGCGGAGCGGCAGGTGGAGATCACCGGGCCGCCGGACCGGAAGAGGGCGCTGAACGCGCTCAACTCCGGGGCGCGGGTGTGGATGGCGGACTTCGAGGACGCCACCTCGCCGACGTGGCGGAACCTGGTGTCCGGCCAGGTGAACCTGCTCGACGCGGTGGAGGGGCGGATCGAGTTCACCGCGGAGGGCGGGAAGCGCTACGAGCTGGGCGGCTCGCCCGCGACGATCGTGGTGCGACCACGCGGGTGGCACCTGGTGGAGAAGCACCTGATCGTCGGCGGGCGACCGGTGTCGGCCTCGCTGTTCGACTTCGGGCTGTTCCTGTTCCACTGCGGACGGAGGTTGGTGGAGCGCGGTCTCGGGCCGTACTTCTACCTGCCGAAGCTGGAGGGGCACCGGGAGGCGCGGCTGTGGAACGACGTCTTCCTGTTCGCGCAGGAGGAGCTGGGGCTGCCGCGCGGGACGATCCGGGCGACGGTGCTGATCGAGACGATCACGGCGGCGTTCGAGATGGAGGAGATCCTGCACGAGCTGCGGGAGCACAGCTCGGGGCTCAACGCGGGGCGGTGGGACTACGTCTTCAGCGTGGTCAAGAACTTCGGGGACCGGCCGGGGTTCGTCCTGCCCGACCGGGCGCGGGTGACCATGGAGGCGCCGTTCCTGCGGGCCTACACCGAGCTGCTGGTGCGCACCTGCCACAAGCGGGGGGCGCACGCGATCGGCGGGATGGCGGCGTTCGTGCCGAGCCGGGACGCCGAGGCGAACGCGGTGGCGCTGGACGCGGTCGCGGCGGACAAGCGGCGCGAGGCCGGGGACGGGTTCGACGGGTCGTGGGTGGCGCACCCCGGTCTGGTCGGGGTGTGCGCGGCGGCGTTCCCCCGGCCCGACCAGCTGGACCGGCTGCGGGAGGACGTGGCGGTGACCGGCGCGGACCTGCTGGCGGTGGACCGGACCCCTGGGCGGGTGACCGAGGCCGGGCTGCGCGGGAACGTGTCGGTCGCGGTGCGGTACCTGGAGTCGTGGCTGTCCGGGGTGGGCGCGGCGGCGATCGGCGGGCTGATGGAGGACGCGGCCACGGCGGAGATCTCGCGCTGCCAGGTGTGGCAGTGGGTGCGGCACGGGACGCCGCTCGCCGAGGGCGGGGTGGTCGGCGAGGGGCTGGTGCGGGAGGTGCTGGAGAAGGAGCTGCTGGAGGTGGCCCCGGAGCGGCGGGAGGCGGTGCGGGAGGTGTTCGTGGAGAACGCGCTGGCGGAGCGGCTGCCGCTGTTCTTCACGACCAGGGCTTACGCGCGGCACCTGGCCGGTCGCGGGTAGTGGTCGGCGAGGGGGCCTCGTGGGGCGGCCCCCTCGCCGCGTCCGGGCTGGTCACGCGGGGTGCTCCGGGGTTCGGGGCCGCGGGGGTGGCACCATGTCGGTGGCGTGGCCGGGCGGTGGGGTTCGAGGGGCGGGGTCGAGGGGTGGGTTCGGTGGAGTCCGGTGGTGGGGGCGCGGGGCGGGCCAAGCGGGCCGACGCCCGGCGCAACCAGGAGGCGCTGCTCGACGCGGCCGCGGCGGTGTTCGTGACGTCCGGGGTGGAGGCCCCGGTGCGGGACATCGCGGCCAGGGCCGGGGTGGGCGTGGGGACCATCTACCGGCACTTCCCGACCCGCGCGGACCTGGTGATCGCGGTGTTCCGGCACCAGGTGGACGCCTGCGCCGAGGCCGGGCCCGCGCTGCTGACCTGCTGCGCGTCGCCGCACGAGGCGCTGCGGCGGTGGGCCGACCTGTTCGTGGACTTCCTGGTGACCAAGCACGGCCTGGCGTCGGCGATGCGGTCCGACGACGAGGGGTTCCAGGCGCTGCACGCGCACTTCCTGGAGCGGCTGCTGCCGGTGTTCGAGCGGCTGCTGTCGGCGGCGGAGGCGGCGGGCGAGGTGCGGGAGGGCGTGGTGGCGCAGGAGGTGCTGTTCGCCATCGGCAACCTGTGCATCGGCGCCGACCTGGACCCGTCGTACGACGCCCGGCGCGTGGTGGGGTTCCTGGTCGACGGGCTGCGCGCCGCCGGGTGACCGCCCCCCGCGCGGCGGGGAGCGGTCGGGCGCGGATCAGCCCTGGTGGGGGGCGGCGACGTCGAGCACCCAGGTGACGCCGAAGCGGTCCTCGAGCATCCCGTAGAGCGGGGCCCACGCGGACGGCGCCAGCGGGGCGAGGACCTGCGCGCCCTCGGACAGCGCCTTCCAGCGGGTGGTGAGCTCGGCCTCGTCGTCGCCGCGCACGGAGACGAAGAACGGGGCGGCGCCCGCGTCCCACTCGCGGGACGGCGGGACGTCGTAGGCCATCACCGCGAAGCCCTCGGGGGAGGTGACCTGGCCCCACATGACCTGGTCGGCCTGCTCCGGGGTCTCGGCGGCGTGGGCGTCCGCGTAGGTGACCGCGACCAGGTGGCCGCCGAAGACCTCGCGGTAGAACTCCAGGGCCGCGCGGGCGTCGCCGCGGAAGTTCAGGTGGGGGGTGACGTTCACGGTCATCGGTGGTTCTCCTCGGTGTGCCGTCGTGCTGTGGGGACGACACTCGCAGGGGTAGCGGCCAGTTTGTGGCCGCTACTCCCGCGCGTGAGGGGAAGTCGTCAGCGGTTGGCCGGTTCCAGGGCGGTCACTCCCTCCCTGGACTCGGCCAGGTGGTCGTCGACCACGGTGTCCCTGGCCTCCACGCCCGCCGGGACGACCGCGCCGGGCAGGAGCACCGAGCCGTGCACGAGCGCGCCCGGTTCGACCACCGCGCCGGGGAACACGACGCTGTCGCGCAGGTCGACGCCGCGCAGGTCCACCCCGTCCGGGAGGCGGTGCGGGAGCAGGCTGCCGGTCAGCGGGTCGAAGCGCGGCGGCTCGCCCGCCAGGGTCCTGGGCAGTGCGTCGAGCGGGAGCGGGGACGGGGTGGTCAGCAGCTTCAGGTGCTCCTCGCGGTAGCGGGCGACGGTGCCGATGTCGGCCCAGTAGCAGGAGATCGGGTGGGCCAGGACGCGGTGGCCCTGCGCGATCATGTGCGGCAGGACGTCGCGGCTGATGTCGTGCTGCCAGGCGTCCTGCGGCTGCGCGTCCAACTCGGCGAGGACCCGCTCCAGCACGTCCGCCTTGAACAGGCAGAACGCGGTGAACACCAGGTCCGAGGTCGGGTTCTCCGGCTTCTCCACGAGCCTGCGCACGGCCAGCGCGTCGTCCACCTCGACCATGCCGAACAGGGACACGTAGCGGCGCTCGATGCGCTGCACGCCGATCGTGACGTCCGCGTCCGCCGCCCGGTGGGCCGCGACCATCGGGCCGTAGTCCAGGTCGTAGACGTGGTCGGCGTGCTGCACCAGGACGTCCCGCGCGCCCGGCGCGAACACGTGCTCCGCGTTGGCCAGCAGGGCGTCCGCCGTGCCGCGCTCCGGCGGGCGCTCCGGCAGCGGGCCGTCGTGGCCGGAGCGGACGAGGGCGTCGTGCGGTCCGAAGTGGACCCTCAGGCCGTTGCCGTCCCAGTTGCGGCGCAGGTGGTCGATCAGGTCGCGCTCGCGGTGCAGCGACATCAGCACCACCTCAGGGATGCCCGAGCGGACCGCGTTGGCGACGCTGAAGTCGACCAGCCTGCACGAGGCCGCGTACGGCACCAGCGGTTTGCAGGTGTGGTCGGTGAGCCTGCCCATGCGCTCGCCGAGACCTCCGGCGAGCAGGGCGGCGCGGACGTCGGCGGTCACCAGGTCCTCCCCTGCGGACGGGACTGCGGGAGCAGCTCGCGCAGCAGGCGCGCCGAGGTGGCCGCGCCCTGCTCCCTGGGGACGAGGGCGTCCTCGTGCTCGACGTAGAGCGCGCCGGTGAAGCCGACGTCGAGCAGCGCGGCGGTGATGGCGGGCCACGGCAGCTCGCCCGCGCCCAGGGTGCGGAAGCGGATCGCGGGGCCGGGGCCGTAGCGGGACCAGCCCGCGCCGCACGGGTCGCCGGGTCCGGTCCAGCGCTGGAGGTCCTTGGCGTGGGCCGCCGCCGTCCGGTCGCCGAGGCGGTGGACCGCGGCCACCGGGTCGTGGCCGACCGCCGCCAGGTTCGCCACGTCCAGGCACAGTCGCACGTCGGCCGGGTGGTCCCCGGTGGCGTCGAGCAGGGCCTCGGCGCTGGCCGGGTCGTAGGCGACCTGCTTGGGGTGGGGTTCGACCAGGACGGTGACGCCCAGCTCTGCCGCCAGGTCGAGGAGTGGGGTGGCCGCCTTGCGCCAGTGGTCGACGTTGTCGGACCAGGAGACGTCGCTGTGCCACCAGGACAACCAGCGGGACAGGTCGGGGACGCCGAGCATCAGCCGCACCTGGGGGACGCCCAGGTCGGCGGCGGCGCGGAGGGTGGCCTCGGCGTGCCGCCTGGCGTGGGCGGCCTTGTCCTCGGCGGTCCCCCGGTGGACCGGGTCGGTGTGCGGGCCGTGCGGGCCGAGCAGGAGCTGCGTGTCGCGGCTGTTGCTCAGGCAGCCCACGCGCGCGCCGCGCAGCGCCTCGGCGGTCTCCTCCCGGTAGCGGGGGTCGCGCTGCCAGCGGACCGCGTCGAACAGGCCCGAGGTGGTGTCGGTGGGCAGGTCGACCACGTCGGCGCCGGCCGCCGCCGCGAGCGCGGCCGTGAGGCCCGAACCGCCCCAGGACGCCAGGCACAGGCCGAGCCGGACGGGCGGGGCGGACGGGGTTTGGTCCACTGTGGACACTTCGGGTTCCCGTCGCCTCGGGACCCTCGCGAGGTCGAGCAGCCAGGCGGAGTGGTCCTCGATGGCGCGCGGCAGCACGATCTCGCCTGCCCGCTCGCAGGACTGGAGCGCGGCGCGGACGGTGCGGGCCGGCTCGTCCACCGGCAGGACCTCGGTGACCGGGAGCGTGGCGCGCAGGCGGATCTCCAGCTCCGCCAGGAACTCCGGGCAGCCGTGCGGCACTCCCCCGCCCACCGCGATCGGGAAGGGTTGCGCCCCTGGGGTTCCAGGGAGCAGGCCCGCCGCCTCGGCCGCCGCCCTCGCGCCGGTGACCAGGTCGTCGAGCGCCCGGTCGACGATGCCCGCCGCGACCTCGTCGCCGTCGACCCAGGCCCGGCAGACCTGCGGGGCCAGCGCCGCGACCGCCGCCTTGGGGTGCGACCGGTCGGCCAGCTCGCGGGCGAGCGCGGCGGGTGAGGGGTGGTAGGCGTCGGTGAGGGCCGTGCGGGGGCCTCGGCCGTCCGCGCCGCGCACGGCCGCCCGCAGGCCCGCCAGGCCCAGGTCGAACGCGCTGCCCTCGTCGCTGCCGAGGTACTCGCAGCCGCCCACCCGCACCGGGGGCGCGTCGCCGGAGCAGGCCAGGAAGCCGGACCCGGTGCCGCACACCACGACCACGCCCCGGCCGCCCAGCGCGACCAGCCACGGCAGGGCGTCGTTCGACACCACCACCGGTCCGCGCAGGCCCGCGTCGAGCGCGAGGTCGCGCAGCCTGGCCAGCTCCTCGTCCGGCGCGGCCGGGTCCAGGGTGGCGGTGGCGATCCAGCCCGCGCCGCCGATTTCGGCCAGGTCCGCGAGCAGCGCGCGCCACTCGGCGTCCGCGTCGTCGGACGAGGCCGGGTTGACGCTGCCGCGCCGCGCCAGCCCGCCGGGGCCGACGACGGCGGTGTCGCTGCCGCCGGCGTCCACCGCCCACAGCGGGCTCGCCCGGACCCCGGAGTCGTCGAGGAGGCTCATCGCAGCCTCACCAGCGCGGCCCGGACCTCTTCTTCGGTGACGTCCTCGGCGATCACCGTGGCGCCCAGCTCGACCGGCAGCACGAAGCGCAGGCTGCCGTCCCGGATCTGGCGGATCTTCAGCAGCGCCGCCACCACGTCGTCCACCCTCGGCACCGCGCCCAGCTCCTCCAGCGCGACCGGCAGGCCGAGGCGGCGGATGAGGGCGGTGACCCGGTCGGCGACCTCGGGCACGACCAGGCCGCGCGCCCGCGCCACGTCCACCGCGACGACCATGCCGAACGCGACGGCCTCGCCGTGCAGCACCGGGCCGTAGTTCGTGACGGTCTCGACGGCGTGGCCGGTGGTGTGGCCGAAGTTCAGCGGTCGGCGCAGGTCGATCTCGTACGGGTCGCGGCCGACCAGCTTGGTCTTGATGGCGCCCGCCGCGTGCACGAGCACGTCGATGGCGGGCGAGGCGCAGGCCAGCAGGTCGTCGGCGTTGGCCTCGATGTAGTCGAACAGCTCGGGCGAGGCGATGACGGCCTTCTTGACCACCTCGGCCAGCCCGGAGCGGATCTGCCTGGTGTCCAGGGTGCGCAGGTGCTCCAGGCAGGAGATGACGGCCTTGGGCTGGTAGAAGGCGCCGACGAGGTTCTTGGCCTCGCTGTGGTCCACGGCGACCTTGCCGCCGATGCCCGCGTCGACCTGGGCGAGCAGCGTGGTCGGCATGTTCACGTAGGGCACGCCGCGCATGTAGGCGCTGGCGACGAAGCCGACGGTGTCGACCACGACGCCGCCGCCGAGCGCGATGACCACGTCGCGGCGGGCCAGGTTCACCTCGGCGAGCCAGTCGATCAGCTCGAACGCGGTGGTGAGGGACTTGGACTTCTCACCGGCGCGGATCGCGGTCCGGCCGATGAGCTGGCCGCGCGCCGCCAGCTCGGCGCTGACGCGGCCCTCGTGCAGGTCGGCGACGACGTCGTCGGTGATGACGACGGCGCGGCGACCGTCCAGCTCGGTCAGCAGCGCGTCGACCGCGCGGTCCACGTCGGGGAGGACGTGGATGCGGTAGTCGTCGTCGCGGGTGACGTGGACGTCGACCTGGTCGAGGTTGCCGGGAAGGGGGATGTTGTCGTGGATCCGGTAACCAGCGGGACTGTCCATACGCTCCTCCGGGGATCGCCTGAGAAGGGGACGTGTTGGCACCTCGACCATCTCAGAGTTACGTTGGGGCCACAAATCCGTAACGTTACGTGGTCAATCGGGGGTTACCGGGTGCCTGTAACCGCACAACGTCGTTCCTCGTCGCTCGGGCTGATCGCGGCGGCGGCCAGCTGGGGATTGTTCTGGGGTGGATGGGCTGCCCTGCTGCCGGACTTGAAAACCGCCGTGGGCGTGGATGACGCGGAATTCGGGCTGGTGCTGTTCGGGATCCCGATGGGGGCGCTCGCCGGGATGGTGCTGACGGCGCCGCTGGCGCGGGCGCTGAAGCAGTGGACGCTGCCGGTGGTGCTGGTGGCTTTCGCGGTGGCCTGCGTGCTGCCGGGGTTGGCGTCGGGGGCGCTCGCGTTCGGGGCGGCGCTGGCGGCGGTGGGGGCGACGTCCGGGGCGATCGAGGTGGCGCTGAACAGCACCGTCGCGGCGCAGGAGGCTCGGGACGGGACGCGGTTGTTCAACCGGGTGCACGCGGCGACGCCGCTGGCGATGGTGCTGGCGGCGCCCGCGGTGGGGTTCGCGCGGTCGCAGGGGGTTTCGCCGCTGCCGGTGCTGGTGGTGGTGTCGGTGCTGGTGCTGGTCAGCGCGGGGTTGGCGGTGGACCGGGGCGGGTGGTCCGGGGGTGGGGCCGGGGCTTCGGGGTCTGGTTCGGGGTCTGGGTCCTCGGGGTCCGGTTCCGGTTCGGAGCGGCGGTTGCCGGCGCCGGGGTTGCTGGCGTTCGGGTTGCTGGCGGCGGTGGTGCTGTTCCTGGAGAACGCGGTCGAGCAGTGGGGCGCGCTGCACCTGGAGCAGGGCATGGGCACCGGTCCGCTGCTGGGGAGCGCGGCGCCCGCGTGCTACATGGCGGGGCTCGCGGTGGGGCGGATGGTGGCGCAGTGGCGCGGCGACCGGGTTTCCGGGCGGGTGCTGGTGATGGGCGGCGGGGTGCTCGCGGCGATCGGCATCGGGGTGGCGTCGCTGGCGGCGGCGCTGGAGCTGTCGCCGCTGCTGGCGCTGGCCGGGTTCGCGCTGGCGGGGGTGGGGATGGCGCCCGCGGTTCCGACGCTGATGGGGCTGGCCGGGTCGTCGGTGGACGACGAGCGGCGGCCGGGGGCGATCGCGACGGTGACGACGGTGTCGTACCTGGGGTTCCTGGGGAGCCCGCCGCTGGTGGGGTTGTTGGCGGGCGGGATCGGGTTGACGGCGGCGTTGGGGGTGCTGGCTTGCGGCGGGTTGGTGGTCGCGGCGGCTTCGGTGGTGGTGCGGGAGCCGGGCGGGGGGCGCTCGGATCGGGTTGGCGGGGATGGGGTTGGTGGCGAGGTTGGTGGCGGGGGTTCGGCGGACGCGGCCAGGTGAGCAGGCGCGGCTGGACGAGCGGGCCGGGCGCGACGGGCAGGTACGACGGGCCGGTGGTGGGACGGGCGAACGGACCGTTCATCGGGTGCGACTGAGCGGACCGTTCATCGGGAAGGCGGGTGCGGGGTCGTGCGGTGGGGGAACGGGGTGGGGGTGTGGTGGGTTTTGTGGGGGTTGGGGGTTCCCGAGGGCATGACCGCTAGTCGCCCCCTCGTCGTTTTCGCTGTTCACAGGCTTGATCACACTTTCCCGCCCACCGCCCGCCGGGAGGGTGCGGGAGGCCGCAGCGTGTGGGGTGGGAACGGGGGTACGTGATGAGGGTGCTGGTCATCGGGAGCGGGTACCTGGGTGGTGCGGTCGCTGGGCGGCTGCGGGCTGGTGGTGTTGACGCTGTGGTGTGCTCTCGGCGGCGGCCGGGGGCGGCTTCTGCTGGTGGGGCGCCTTGGCGGGAGTTGGACGTTCGGGATGGGAGGGCCTGTCGGGAGCTTGTTGCGGAGCTCGCGCCCGAGGGGGTTGTGGTGGTGCACGGGCCATCCGACATCACCTGGTGCGAGGCGAATCCCGAGCTCGCCCGTGAGGCTCATGCCGGTGGGGCTCGGAACATCGCTGACGCCGTTGAGGGGCGGCACGTGGTGTTGATATCCACCGACAACGTGTTCGACGGGACTCGGGCCAGCAGCGGGGAGTCCGACCCGGTCTCGCCCGCGAACGCCTACGGCGCGGCGAAGCTCGCCGCTGAGCGGACGTTCCTGGAGCGGGGCAGCGCGTTGGCGCTCCGGGTCAGCCTGGTGCACGGGTGGGACCCGGACGGGTTGCGGCCGAACTTCGCCACCACCTGCGTGCGGGCCCTGCGGGACGGGCGGGAGCTGGACGTGCCCGAGGACCACTGGAACACGCCCGTGCACGTGGACGACGTGTCGGCCTGGGTGGTGGCGTTGATGGGGGCCCGGCGCACCGGAGTGCTGCACCTCGGGGGGCCCGATCGGCTCAGCCGGCTGGAGTGGGCGCGGCGGATCGCCGACGCGCAGGGGTTGGACGCGGGGTTGTTGCGGCCGGTGCGTCGTGCGGACAGCGCGTACGCCTGCCGTCCCGAGAACGCCTGCCTGCACAGCGAGCGCGCGGCGCTGCTGCCCGAGCTGGCCGGGTTGGCACCGGAAGGGGTGGACGTGAGCGCGCGCCGGTTGCCCCAGGAGGGCTGACGCGGGCAAGGGCAACCCTGAGCAGGACCAGCTGGAGCAGGACGACCCGAGGAAGTCCGAGCAGTGGAGGACCGTTGACGCAGCAGCACACCGACCCGACCGGCGCAGCGAACCCGAACCCGAACCCGGCCCAGCACCCGACCCGGCACCCCGTCCCCACCCCCACCACCCAGGCCGGCGCGCGGGCCACGCCCGACGCCTCCCCCGCGCCCGTCCGCGCCGAGCACCTGTTCCTCGCCAGCAAGCGCGCCGTCGTCACCTACGCGCCCGACGAGTCCGGCGAGCTCCGCGCCTGGCTCGCCCCCGGCGGCACCGGGAACGTCGTCGCCGAGCAGGCCGGGTACCTCGACGTGTCCTGGATCGCCAGCGCCGACACCGACGACGACCACCGCGCGGTGGAGCAGAACCCGGACGGCGCGGTCGTCGAGCTGCCCTCCGGGCGGTCCATCCGGCTGCACCAGATCCGGCACGACCGCGAGGTGTTCCGGGCCGTGCAGGACCTGTTCACCGCCGAGCTCATGTGGGCGGGCAACAACTACGGCTGGGACCGGTGGACCACGCCCACGTTCGACGGGTCCACGCGCGAGGTGTGGGAACTGTTCGGGCGCTTCACCGAGGACTTCGCGGACGAGCTGCTGCGCCGCTCCGAGGGCGTGGACTCACCGGTGTTCCTGGTGCACGACTACCAACTCGTGCGGGTGCCGCAGCACGTGCGGGCCGCGCGGCCGGAGGCGCCGATCCTGCTGTTCGTGCACATCCCCTGGCCGTCCGCGGACTACTGGCGGATCATGCCCAAGCAGGTCAGGACGAGCGTGCTGGAGGGGATGCTCGCCTCCGACGTCATCGGCTTCTTCAGCGCCCGCTGGGTGCGCAACTTCCTGGCGTGCGTGAGCGACCTGCTGCCGGACGCCGAGGTGGAGGGCACCTCGGTGCGCTGGCGCGGGCGCACCACGCGGGTGCTCGCCCAGCCGCTCGGGTACAGCCCGGAGACCGTGCGGCGCCGGGAGTCCGCGCTGCCGCCGGGGATCGCCGAGTGGGCCGGTGACGCCAAGCTCGTGGTGCACTCCGGGCGCACCGACCCGATCAAGAACGGGTGGCGGGCGGTGCGGGCGTTCACCCGCGCCGTGCAGGACAACCCGGAGCTGCGCGGGACGAAGATGCTGGTGCGGATGAACCCCAACCGGCTGTACGTGCCCGCGAACGCCGACTACGTGCGCCGGGTCGAGGAGGAGGTCGAGCGGGCCAACGCCGAGCTGGGCGCGGACACCGTGCGCACGCACTGCGACAACGACGTGAACCACACCTTCGGCTGCTTCGAGCGGGCCGACCTGCTGGTGTTCAACTCCACTGTGGACGGTCAGAACCTGAGCGTGTTCGAGGCGCCGCTGGTGAACCGGCGGGACGCGGACGTGGTGCTGTCGGAGCTGGCGGGCGCGGCGGAGATCCTCGGGCCGGTGTGCCGGGAGGTGAACCCGCAGGACGTCGCCGAGCAGGCCGAGGCGATCGCGGCCGGGCTGCTGTCCCCGCGCGAGGACCGGGCGCGGGCGGCGCAGGTGCGGCGGGACACCGCGCGGCCGTGGACGCTGGAGCGGTGGGTGGACGACCAGCTGGCCAGCCTGGGGCTGCGCTGATGACCGCGCACGGCACCAGGCCCGGCGACCTCGGCCAGGAGAGCGCCCGGCAGGGCAGCCAGGCCGCGCACGACGCCGCCTACTACGGCCTCGGCGACGCGCTGCTGGTGCGCGGCGAGGGCGTGCGGGTGTGGGACGAGTCGGGGCGCGAGTACCTGGACTGCGTGTCCGGCACGTTCAACCTCGTGCTGGGGCACAACCACCCCGAGGTGGTGGCGGCGGTCAAGCGGCAGGCCGACGAGCTGGTGTTCGCCAGCTCCTCGTTCCAGACCGCGCCGACCAACCGGGTGCTGGAGCTGCTCGCGGAGCTGGCGCCGAACGGGCTGGACCGGGTCAACCTGCGCAGCGCGGGCGGGTCCACCGCCAACGAGGGCGCCATCAAGATGGCCCAGTGGCACACCGGCAAGCGCGACGTGGTGGTGCCGTTCCGGGGCCACCTCGGCCAGACCATCGCGACCGCCAGCTACAACGGGACCTCGCGGATGCGCGAGCCGTTCCCGTACCACCTGCCGGGCGCGGTGCGGGTGCCGGACGCCTACTGCCACCGGTGCTTCTACGGCAAGACGCCGGACTCGTGCGGGCTGTGGTGCGTGGACCGGATCGAGGACTTCCTGCGCTACGCCTCCTCCGGGAGCGTGGCGGCGATGGTGGTCGAGCCGATCAGCGGGGTGGGCGGGAACATCGTGCCGCCGCCGGGGTACCTGGCGCGGCTGCGGGAGTTCTGCACCGAGCGCGGGATCGTGCTGGTGTTCGACGAGAACCAGACCGGGCTCGGGCGCACCGGCAGCGTGTTCGCCGCCGACCACTTCGGCGTCACCCCGGACGTGATCACCGTGTCGAAGGGGCTGACCGGCAGCGGGCTGCCGCTCGCGGCGATCATCACCACCGAGGAGCTGGTGGGGATGCCGCGCTCGATGCACGGGTTCACCTACGGCGGGCACACGCTGTCCGCCGCGGCGGCCGTCGTGACGCTGGAGATCGTGCGGCGGCCGGAGTTCCTGGCGCACGTGCGGGAGGCCGGGTCGGTGCTGCTGGAGCGGTTGCGGGCGCTGGAGCACCCGGCGCTGGACGAGGTGCGCGGGGTCGGGCTGATGCTCGGGGTGGAGCTGGCCGAGCCGGACGGGTCGCGCTCGCCGAGGCTGGCGACCGCGCTGCAGGAGCGGTTGGCCGCGCGCGGGGTGGTGACCAGGGTGTCCGAGCACGGCGAGGGCAACGTGATCGAGCTGCGACCGCCGCTGGTGCTGAGCGTCGAGGACGCGCACCTGGTCGCCGACCGGTTCGGAGAGGCGTTGGACGGGCTGTGAGCGGTGGGATGACGGGCCGGGTCGGGCCGGGGGTCGCCGCCCCCGGCGCGCTCGGGCGGGTGGTCGAGCTGGGCGCGGAGGGGCCTGCGCTGGTCGCCGGGATCGCCGTGCCCGGCGGTGGCGCGCTGGTCGAGGTGGAGCTGATGGGGGTGTGCCGGTCGGACCTCAAGGAGGTCGCGGGCACCAGGGGCGGGCCTGGGCAGTTCGGGCACGAGCTGGTCGGGCGGGTCGTGGAGAGCGACGTGCCGGGGCTGCACGCCGGGATGCGGGTGTGCCTGGACCCGAACCGGCCGGTGACGCGCGGCAGCGGGTTCGCCGACCGGCTGCGGGTGCGCGGGGACGCCGAGGAGGTGCGGCTGGCGCTGCCCGCCGTGCCGGAGGGGGTTCCGGCGCGGCGGCTGGTGTTCGCGGAACCGGCGGCGTGCGCGGCGCACTGCCTGGGCGCGGTGCGGCGGCACCTGGGGACCGAGGTCGCCGGGAGGTCGGTGCACGTGCTCGGGGCCGGGATCGCCGGGGTGCTGATCGCGGCGCTCGCCGAGCGGGCCGGGGCGCGGGTGGCGCTGCGGAACCGGTCGGCGGACCGGTTGGGGTTCCTGCGGGAACGGGGCGTGCTGCTGTCCGCTGTGGACGGTGCGGACGGTGCGGGCGATCTCGAACGGCCGGACGCGGTGGTCGTCGCGGCGAGCTTCGTCGTGGACGAGCTGCTGGTGGAGGCCCTGGACCTGGTGCGACCCGGTGGTCTGGTGCTGCTGTACGGCGGCACCCGCGCCGGTCAGCGGCTGGCCGGGCTGGACGTGGACCTGGACGCGGTGCGGCGCGGCGAGCTGCGGGTCGAGGCGGTGTGGCGGGGCTCCCCCGTGGTCGTGGGCGGCAGCTACGGGACCGCGCCGGAGGACTTCGCCACCGCCATCGGGGCCGTCGCCGATGAGCGGCTGGGCGTGGAGCGGCTGGTGACGCGGGAGGCCCGCCTCGCCGAGCTGCCGGACGTGCTGCGGGAGCTGGTGTCGGGTCGGCAGCTCGGCAAGGTCGTGGTCACCCGGTAGGTCACCCCGGTAGGTCACCGGGGCAGGTCACCCCGGTGGATCACATGGCCCTGGTGTCGCGGGGCGGGGCGACCGGCTCGTGGTCCTCGGCCTGCCCCGCCTCCATGCGGCGCCCGCGCTCCAGCTCGGCGTCCAGCTCCGCGCCGAGCAGCAGCGCGATGTTCGAGATCCACAGCCACACCAGGAACACCACCACGCCCGCGAGCGGCCCGTAGGTCTTGTCGTACGAGCCCGCGTGGGTGGCGTAGAAGCCGAAGCCGAACGAGGCGATCACCCACAGCAGCACCGCGAGCAGCCCGCCGGGCGTGATCCACAGCCAGCCCGGCTGGCGCACGTTCGGCGAGGCCCAGTACAGCAGCCCGATCGCGGCGCTGGCCAGCAGGAGCAGCACCGGCCACTTCGCCAGGTCCCACACCGCGACGGCCTCGCGGCCCAGGCCCACCAGGTCCCCCACCCACACCGCGACGTCGCCGGTGAGGGCCGTGCCCGCCGCGACCAGCGCGAGCAGCACCACGACCCCGAGGGTCAGCAGCACGCGCAGCGGCAGGACCTTCCACAGCGGGCGGCCCTCGTCCACCTCGTAGATGGCGTTCGCCGCGCGCATGAACGCGCCGACGTAGCCGGAGGCCGACCACAGCGCGGTGGCCAGGCCGAAGATCGCGACGGGTCCGGCGACGGACGGGCGCAGGCTGTCCAGCGCCTGGATGAGGATGTCGCGCGCCGGGCCGGGGCCGAGCGCGGACAGGCTGTCCACGAGGGTCTGCTTGGCGTCCGGGCCGAGGATCCCCAGCAAGCCGGTGAGCAGCAGCACTCCGGGGAACAGCGACAGCACGGCGTAGTAGGTCAGCGCGGCGGCGCGGTCCATCAGGCCGTCCTCGGTGAACTCGGCGGCGGTGCGCTTGAGGACGGCCCACCAGGACCGCTTGGGCAGCTCGGTGGGCGCGGCGGGTGACTGGGCCATGACCGGCGGTTTGCCCGATCGGGGGTCACCCACACCACACGGTTGACCTGGCGTGACCGGGGTAGTCGGAATGGAGGCTTGGGGAGAGGAGACGGTCATGGAGCAGGTCACCGCCGCCACCGACCGGGCGGACCCGTCCACCGGGGAGCTGGTCGGCAGGCTGAGCGAGCAGGTGAGCAGGCTCGCCCGCGAGGAGATCCGGCTCGCGGTGCTGGAGGTGCAGGAGAAGGGCAAGAAGGCCGGGCGCGGGGCCGGGCTGCTCGGCGGCGCCGGGGTGCTGGCCTGGTTCGGCGTGATGGCGCTGGTCGCCGCGCTGATCCTGGGATTGGCGCAGGTCATGCCCGCCTGGGGCGCCGCGCTGGTGGTGGCGGGCGGGGTGTTCGTGGTGGCCGGGGCGCTGGCGCTGATCGGGCGCGGGCAGCTGCGGCGGGCCGCGCCGCCGATCCCCGAGCAGGCCGTGGCCGGGGTCAAGCGCGACCTGGCCGCCGTGAGCGAGCGGGCGCACCGGTGACCGGGCCAGGAGGCATCCCGCAGAACCGGCGGGAGCTGGAGCTCGACATCCAGCTGACCCGGCAGGAGCTGGGCGACACGGTCGAGGCGCTGGTGCACAAGGTGGACGTGCCCGCGCGGGCGCGGGAGGCGGCCGAGGACGTGAAGGCTCGGGCGTCGGACGTGGTGGACGAGGTCAAGGGGAAGGCGGCAGAGGTGGCTGGTGAGGCGAAGGTGAAGGCGGAGGAGCTCGCCGACGGGGCCGCCGCGGTGGCCGGTCAGGCGCGGGCGAAGGCGGAGGAGCTGGCCGGGGAGGCCAAGGTCAAGGCCGCCGAGGCCGCGGAGAAGGCGGCGGAGAAGGTCGGCGCGGTCGCGGGCGAGGCCAAGGTGAAGGTCGGCGCGGTCGCGGACGAGGCGAAGGTGAAGGCGGCGGAGGTCGCGGACCGGGCCGCGGTCGTGGCCGACCAGGCGCGGGGCAGGGCCTCGTACGCGGTCGAGCAGCTGCCGCCGCCCGCCCGCCGGGCCCTCAGGGAGCACCCGGCCGCGGTGATCGCGGGCGTGGTGGCGGTGGGGCTGCTGGTGTGGCGGTTGGCGCGGCGCGGCAGGTGAGGGGTGGCCCGGCGCGCCCAGGGGCGGCGCGCCGGGCTGGTGGTCAGGCGGCCAGGCGCAGCACGGCGGACAGGCCGCGCGGGCGGTCCACCGAGCGCTCGCTCGGCAGCAGGTAGACGGGCATCCCGGCGCGCACGGCCGCGCCGTCCTTGACCGGGTCGTCGCCCACGTACAGCACCCGGCCGGGCAGCTGCTCCTTGGCGACGGCGAACAGCTCGGGGTCGGGCTTCTCCACGCCGTGCTCGCAGGAGAGCACCACGACGTCGAGCAGCTCCAGCACCCCGGCCGCCGCGAGCGCGGGGCGCAGGTCCCAGCCGATGTTGCTGAGCACGCCCAGCCCCAGGCCGCGGGCGCGCAGCTCGGTGAGCACCGGGAGGGCGTCCGGGTAGGGGCGCCAGCCCGCCGGGTCGGTCAGACCCGCGTAGACGGCCTCCACCACGCCGTCCGGGAACGGTCCCGCCGCGGCGATCAGGCCCGTCCACACCGCGCGGTGCGCCTCCACGGACAGGTCGCCGCCCTTGCGGGCCTTGAGCGAGGCCGGCGAGTCGACGTGGGCGAGCACCCGCCGCAGGGTTGTCGCCGCCTCCGGCTCGGGCAGGCCGGTGCGGGCGGCGAGGCCACGGGCGTCGAGCACGCCGGTGTCGTCGAAGAGGGTGCCCGAGAAGTCGAACAGGACGGCGTCGAACGTGCTGTCGTTGTCCACGTGTCCCCACCGTAGTGAGGGTGGGGCGGGTCGGCGCGGTGCGGCGGTGTGCGTTCCCGCAGTCGCGCGCGGGGCCTGGTGGACGGCGGGGGTCAGAAGAACTCGTCCAGGAGTTGGTAGTAGTCCACGCGCCACGGGTCGGTGCGGGCGAGGACCTCGTGGGCGGCGGGGGTGGCGCCGTAGGCGGGGTTGAGGTCGGGGTCGCCCGCCGAGCGGGCCAGCAGGGCCAGGTCCTGGTGGCGGTCGGCCAGGCCGAGCCTGCCGACGTCCAGGATTCCGGTGACGCTCAGGGTGTCCGGGTCGAGCAGGACGTTGGGCAGGCTGAAGTCGCCGTGGCACACCGCCAGGTCCCGCTCCTCGTGCGCCGCCGCCCGGTCGTGGCCCGCGCGCAGGAGGTCCAGGAGGTCGGGGGCGGTGCGGCCGAGGCGGGGGGCGTCGAAGTCGGACTCGTCGACCAGCCCTGCGGCGACGTGCGCGGCGGCTTCCGGGACGGTGATCGCGAGGCGGCGGTCGAACGGGCAGTCCGGGAGGGCGTGCAGGACGTCGAGGAACGCCAGCAGGGCCGCGATCGCGGCGGGGACGGCGGTGGGCGGCAGGTCGGAGGCGGGCGTGCCGGGGAGGGTGGTGGTGACCAGGGCGCCGGTGTCGGACCAGTCGACCACCTCGGGCGCGCCGACGGGGGTGGTGGCGAGCCAGAGCAGGCGGTCGCGCTCGGCGGCGAGGGCGGTGACGTCGGCGGAGGTCTTGCGGTGGTGGCGGCCGTCCGGGCTGCGGCGCACCCGCGCGCCGGACAGGCCGGTGGTCACGGGGGTCCAGTCGTCCACGGGGTCAGTGTGCCGGTCAGAAGCGGTCGAGGAGGCCTGCGGGGTCGAAGGCGGTGAACGGGCCGCAGACGCGCAGGCCGCAGCGGGACAGCTCCGGGTGTCGGACGGCCACCTCGGGGCGCAGGATCAGCAGGTCGGGGACGTGGTCGACGGGGACGGGGCGGCCGAGGACCACACCGTCCAGGTCCAGGGGGCGGGAGGTTCCGCCGCGGTCCACGGCCAGGCCGAGGAGGGCGTCGCCCAGCTGGCGGGCCTGGGTGAGGACGAGGGTGATCAGCCGGTCCCTGGTGTCGGGGTCGGCGTCCAGGGCGGACTCCTCCACGACGGCCTCGGGCGCGACGCGGCGGATCTCGCAGCGGACCACGGGGTCGGCCGGCGCCACGCCGCGCGAGGCGGTGGGGCGCTCGACGCGCCTGGGCGACCAGCCGGTCCGGTAGAGGGCGGTGAAGCCGTCGGCCATGCGCTGGTTCCTCACTCCGCCCGGCCGGACGCGAGCGATCCGGTCGGGAACCCTGCCACACCGTTCGGTGACCCAACAAGCACCTTGCGTGACCGCCCGCCTGTGGGGATGCTCACCCCGGCTCGGACGGGGGTCCCCCGGCGGGCGCGTGGCCCCCGGCCGCGCCGCGCCGTGCCGCCCCCCGGTGGCCCCCTTCTGGGCGAATTGTCCGTATCCTGTGGCCGCCCGACCCGGAACCGGAGCGCTCTCCGCCCCCACCACCACCCCAGGAGTCCGCACATGCCCCCTGCCAGACGGGCCGACGCGCTGGTCAACCGCGAGCGCATCCTGGAGGTCGCGCGGGACGCGCTGGCCGAGTCCGGGTGCGCCTCGCTGAACTCCATCGCCAAGCGCGCGTGCGTCGGCGCGGGGACGCTCTACCGGCACTTCCCGACCCGCGAGGAGCTGGTGCTCGCGGTGTACCGGCACGAGGTGCAGCGGCTGGTGGACCGGGCTCCCCGGCTGCTGGCCGAGGTCGGGCCCGAGGAGGCGTTCCGGCGGTGGGCCTCGGGGCTGGCCGGGTACGTGAAGGTCAAGCACGGGCTGGGCGAGGCGTTCAGCGCGGCCACGCGGGAGAACCTGGTCAGCGAGTCCTACGCGCAGGTGTCCGCCGCGGTCGCGGCGCTGCTGGCGGCCGGGACGAGCGCGGGGGTGTTCCGCGAGGGGCTGGCGGCCGACGACGTGCTGCTGCTGATGGGCGGCATGTGGCGGGTGCCGCCGGGCCCGGACGGGGAGCGGCAGGCCGAGCGGGTGCTGGGGCTGGTGGTCGCGGCGCTGCGGGCGTAGCGAGGTCCCACCCCCGGGGGTGGGACCTCGCCGAGCGCTCACTCGCAGGCGACGCCGTCGCTGTTGCGGTCCAGGTCGTAGACGTCGGCGCCGACCACGCGGACCGGCCCCCGCACGTACGCCGGACCGTTGCCGCTGCCGCCCGCGCAGTCGACGTCGTCCGCGATCGGGACGCAGGCGTCGGCGTAGTTGGGGTGGCAGCCGTCGTTCACCGGGGCCGCCGAGGTGCCGCCCAGCGGCGGGACCACCAGCGAGACCGGCGGGATCAGCTCCTCCGCGGTCGCCGGAGCGGTCGTCGTCACCGGAGCGGTCGTCGTCACCGGGGCGGTCGACGACGTCGTGGTCGTCGTGGGCGCGGCCGAGCTGGAGGTGACGAGCGGCGCGACGCTCCCCGCCTGGCTGCTCTGCTGCCGCGCGTTGACCGCGAGCGCCGCGATCATCAGCGCCAGCACGACCCCCGCCGAGATCCACAGCGGCTTGCGCGACCTCGCCGCGGGCGCGGGAGGCGCCGCGCGCGGCGGCTTCGGGGCCCCGGCGCCGGGGTGCCGGGAGTCCGGGTCGGCGGGCACCATGACGGTCAGCTCGATGCCGAACCGGCCGCGCTTGGCCTTCGCCTCGCACACCGGCCGCACCCCGCTGGCCGCCGCCCGCTCCAGCAGCCCGGCGTAGCGCAGGGACATCGCCGGGTTCAGCTGGCCGACCCGCCTGCCCCCGATCCTGGCCTCGACGGTCCGCGCCCCCACCGCCGGGGCGAGGACGACCAGCTCGACCTGGACCTCGCTGTGCCCGCCGGGGGGCGCGTCGTAGGCCGCGAGGACGTCCTGGTGCTGCTCGACCCCCGTCAGCGGCACCGGCAGGTTCCCCGGTAACAACCAGACGCCCTGGCTGGAGTTCTCCCGCACGTTCCGCTCCCCCTCGTTCCGCAATGGTTCCACCACGACCATCGGCCATGGGCGCGCGGTGTTACCGGCCGGTCGGACGGCACGGGGGCCGACGGCGGCCGGGGCGGGCGGTCGGGCGCGCGTGGTTAGGCTGCCCCGGTGGGACTGTTCACCGTGGACGAGGCCAAGGCCGAGCTGACCGCCCTCATGCCCGTGCTCGACGAGATCGTCGCCCTGCGCGCCGACGCCGCCGAGCTGGCCGCCTCGCGCGCCGACGGGGGCTCGCCGTCGCCGCTGGGCGGGTTGCCCGAGCTGAAGGCGGCCCAGGCCCGGTTGGACGAGCTGATGACCGCCGTGCAGGACACCGGGGCCGAGCTGAAGGGGTTCGCCCCGCTGCTGGTCGACTTCCCCGCCGACCTGGACGGCGTCCCGGTGCTGCTGTGCTGGTTGGAGGGCGACCGGGCGCTGGAGTGGTACCACCGGGCCGACATCGGGTTCGCCGGGCGGCGCAGGCTCCCTTGACGATGTGACCCCATGTGGGGTTACCTGTGGGGGTATAACTATGACCCCACGGGGAGGCCGTCATGCCGAAGATCAACGTCTACCTGCCGGACGACCTGGCCGAGACCGTGCGCGCGCTGAACGTTCCGGTCTCCGCGATCTGCCAGCGCGCGCTGGAGCAGTCCGCGCGCCGGGTCGCCGCAATCCGCGCCACCGACCCCGCCGACCTGTCCGCGCTCGACGGGGCCCGCGCCACCGACCGGTTCCGGGGCGCGCTGCGGCTGGCCGTCGGGCGCGCCACCGGCGAGGTCGGCACCTCCGACCTGCTGCACGGCCTGCTGTCCGAGGGCGACAACCTCGCGCTGCGCGTGCTGCCCACCCTCGACGTGGACGTCGCCGCGCTCCGCCGGGCCGTCCCCGAGCGGCCCGGCGCCACCGGGGGGTCGAGCTGGAGCGCGGAGGCCGCGAGCGCGCTGGAGCTGGCCGTGGTGGAGGCGCTGGGGCTCGGGCACAACTACGTGGGCTGCGAGCACCTGCTGCTCGGGCTGGTCGTCGAGCCCGACGGCGGCGGCGGGCGGGCGCTGCGCGAGGCCGGGGCGGACGTGCGGTCGGTGCGGCGGGCGGTGACCGCCGCGCTGAGCGGGTACGAGCAGCTGCGCGCCAACACGCCCGCGACCGACCAGGACGCCGCGCTCGCCGCCGTGACCGGGCTGGTGCGGCGGGAGCTGGCGCCGCTGGTGGAGCGGATCAGCAGGTTGGAGCAGCGGGGGTGAGCGCGCGGGTGGTGGTGCTGGCGCTGCTCATCGTGCTGGCGCTGGCCTGAACCGCTCGCCCAGCCAGCGGACCTGGCGCTCGGCGTGCACGGCCTCACCGTGCTCGTGGTGGTTGAACGGGTAGACGGCGATCTCGGTGTCGTCCCCGGCCAGCGCGTTGAACGCGGCGAACACACCCGAAGGCGGGCAGATGGTGTCGCGCAGCCCGGTCGCGAACAGCGCGGGGACGGTGGTGCGGCGGGCGAAGTGGACCGCGTCGAAGTGGGACAGGGTGTCCAGGGCGCGCTCGGCGAGGTGCCTGCGGACCGAGAGGTACTGGACGATCTCGCCGTACGGGTGCGCGTCGGTGATCAGCACGTTGCGGGCGATGTGGCACAGCAGCGGCGCGCTCGCCAGCAGGGCGGACGCGCCGCCGCTGAGCCCGGCGGCGGCGATGGCGAACCCGCCGCCCTGGCTGTTGCCCACCACCGCGATCCGGGCCGGGTCGACGCCGGGGAGGACGGCGGCGGCGTCCACCGCGCGGGCCGCGTCGGTCAGCGCCCGGCGCAGGTAAGCGGTTTCCGGATCTTCGACGCCCCTGGTCAGGAAACCCGGCGTCGACGGGCCGGAGCCGACCGGGTCGGGGGTGTCGCCGCCGCTGCCGTGCTGGCCGCCCTGACCGCGCGTGTCGACCAGCAGGTGCGCGTACCCGGCGCACGGCCACAGCAGCCGCTCCTGCGGCAGACCCCTCCCCCGGCCGTAGCCGAGGTACTCCACGACCGCGGGCAGCGGTTCGTCGCCGTGCGGGCGGGAGTACCAGGCGCGGATCGGGTGGCCGCCGAAGCCGGTGAAGGCGACGTCCCAGGTGCGCAGGAGGGTCAGGCCGGTGTCGACGGGGTCCAGGGACAGCAGCGGTTCGCGCGAGCGGGCGTCGTCCATGGTGGACTTCCAGAAGGCGTCGAACCCGGCGGGCTCGGGGACGTCGGGCCGGTGGTCGCGCAGCTGGTCGAGCGGGAGGTCGAACAGGGGCACGGCGCTTGTCCTCTCGGTGCGGTGGCGGTGGCGGGCGGCGGCGGGGATCGGCGGTCCGGCGGCGGGGCGGGTCCGACGGGGGCCTGCGGCAGCGGGTTCGGCTCCGGCAACGGGGTGGGCTCCGGCGGCGGGTCCGACTGCGGCTCCGGCTGCCGGGGTCAGCCGCGCGGCGGCGCGGTGCTCTGGCGCACCACCAGCTCCGTCGCGAGGTCTATCCGCTCCACGGCGGGCCGCTCGCCGCGCGCCAGCGTGAACACCATCTGCGCGGCCGTCGCCGCCATCTCGGGCAGCGGTTGGCGGACCGTGGTCAGGCCGGGCCCGATCCACTCGGTGACGGGCAGGTCGTCGTAGCCCACGATCGACAGGTCGCCGGGGACCGACAGCCCCAGCTCGCCCGCCGCGCGCATCACGCCCAGCGCCTGGAAGTCCGACCCGGCGAAGATGGCCGTCGGCCGGTCGGGGCGGGTGAGCAGGTCCATGCCGTGCGAGTAGCCGCCGTTGACGTAGAAGTCGCCGTACCGCACCAGTTCCGGCGCGACCGGGATGCCGCCGGACTCCAGCGCGCTGCGGTAGCCGTCGACGCGGGCCCGGCTGCACAGCACGGTGGTCGGCCCGGAGATCACCGCGATCCGCTCGTGCCCCAACGAGATCAGGTGCCGGGTGGCGGCCAGCCCGCCCGCCCAGTTGGTGGAACCGACGGTGGGCACGCCCGGCGGCGGTTCGCCCGCGGTGTCCACGAAGACGAACGGGATGCTGCGCGCGGTCAGCCGGGCCCGCTGCTCCTCGTCCAGCTCCGCCAGCACCAGGATCACGCCGAGCGGGCGGCGGGCGAGCAGGTCGTCGAACCACTCGCCGGGCGGCCGGTGCGCGCCGCCCAGCTCGGACAGCACCACGGCGGCGCGCTCCTCGGCGGCGGCGCGCTCGACGCCCCGGATGATCTGCGTGGCCCACACCGAGTTCATCTCGTGGAACACCAGGTCGACCAGCGCGGGCCGGGACGACTGGCGGGCGCGCCTGCGCCGGTAGCCGCTGCGCTCGATCAGGCCCTCGACCCGCGCCCTGGTCTCGGCGGCCACGTCGGGCCTTCCGTTGAGGACCTTGGAGACGGTCGGGACGGACACCCCGGCCTCGGCCGCGATCGAGGTGATCGAGGCGGGGTGGCCGGGCTCCGGGTCCGGTGCGGGCGACGTGCTCATGCGGTACCCCGTTCGGCCGAGTCGCCCGGCACGCGCCGGACCTAAAGTTTCGGGGCCAGAGCGTAGAGCTTCCGACTCCTTTTGCCAACGGATGGCCACAGAATGCCGAGGAATGCCCTGGAAGCAAACGGGTCACGGGGTGTTGACGTGGTGGATCACGGGTCTTACGGTCTGCCCACCGGGCCGGTATGTCGGGCTAGCTTTCGATAGTTTCGGCCATTCACGAGGACGTGAAGCGGAGGTACCTGGTCGATGGCGAACAGGACGGCGGACGGTGGCTCCCCCTGGCGGGACGCGCGCCTGCCGGTGGCCGATCGGGTCGGGGCGCTGCTCTCGGCCATGACGCTCCGCGAGAAGCTCGCCCAGCTCGTGGGCGTCTGGGTGGGGGCCGACCCCGAGGGCGGGGACGTCGCGCCGCACCAGTCCGAGCTGACCGGCGACCCCGTCGACTGGACCGAGGTGATCTCCGCCGGGCTCGGCCAGCTGACCAGGCCGTTCGGCACCAGGCCGGTCGACCCGGTGCTCGGCGCTCGGTCGCTGGCCTCCGCGCAGGAGCAGATCACCGCCGCCAGCCGGTTCGGCATTCCAGCACTGGTGCACGAGGAGTGCCTCACCGGGTTCGCCGCCTGGCGCGCCACCGCGCACCCGGCCCCGCTGTCCTGGGGCGCCTCGTTCCGGCCGGAGCTGGTCCGGGCCATGGCCGGGCGGATCGGCGCGTCCATGCGGGCGGCGGGCGTGCACCAGGGGCTCGCGCCGGTGCTGGACGTGACCCGCGACTACCGCTGGGGGCGCACCGAGGAGACCATCGGCGAGGACCCGCTGCTGGTCGGCGTGGTCGCCACCGCGTACGTGCGGGGGCTGGAGGACGCCGGGGTCGTGGCCACCCTCAAGCACTTCGCGGGCTACTCGGCCTCGCGGGCGGGCCGCAACCTCGGACCGGTGTCCATCGGGCCGCGCGAGCTGGCCGACGTGGTCCTGCCGCCGTTCGCGATGGCGGTGCGCGACGGCGGCGCGCGGTCGGTGATGAACTCCTACAGCGAGCTGGACGGCGTGCCCTCGGCCGCCGACGCCGGGCTGCTGACCGGGCTGCTGCGCGAGGGGTGGGGCTTCACCGGGACCGTGGTCGCCGACTACTTCTCGATCAAGTTCCTCCAGACCCTGCACGGCGTCGCGGGCGACGAGGAGCAGGCCGCCGCGCTCGCCCTCCGCGCGGGGATCGACGTCGAGCTGCCGACCGTGCGCTGCTACGGGGAACCGCTGCTGCGCGCGGTCTCGCGCGGTGACGTCCCGGAGGAGCTGGTGGACCGGGCGGTGCGCCGGGTGCTGGCGCAGAAGGCGGAGCTGGGACTGCTCGACCCGGACTGGTCGCCGCTGCCCGAGTCGGTGGACTCGCTGGAGCTGGACGACGCCGGCTCGCGGACCATCGCGCTGGAGCTGGCGCGCGAGTCGGTGGTGCTGCTGGCCGACGGCGGCGGCGCGCTGCCGCTGCGGCCGTCCGCGCGGGTCGCGCTCGTGGGGCCGCTGGCGGACGACCCGATGGCGATGCTGGGCTGCTACTCGTTCCCCGCGCACATCGGCGTGCACCACCCGGACGCCGGGCTGGGCCTGGAGATCCCGACCGTGCGGGACGGGCTGCGCGGGCTGGGTGTCGAGGTGGCGCACGCGGTGGGCTGCGCGGTCGACGGCGACGACCGGTCCGGGTTCGCCGACGCGGTGGCGGCGGCGCGGGACGCGGACGTGTGCGTGGTGGCGGTGGGCGACCGGGCCGGGCTGTTCGGGCGCGGCACGTCCGGCGAGGGCTGCGACGCGACCGACCTGACCCTGCCGGGCGTGCAGGCGGAGCTGGTGCGGGAGGTGCTGGCGACCGGGACCCCGGTGGTGCTGCTGCTGATCACCGGCCGCCCGTACGCGGTGGGCGAGCTGGTGGCGGGGTCGGCGGCGGCGGTGCAGGCGTTCTTCCCCGGCCAGCTGGGCGGGCGGGCGATCGCCGAGGTGCTGACCGGCGCGGTCAACCCGTCCGGACGACTGCCGGTGAGCATCCCGGCCGATCCTTCCGGGCAGCCGGGGACGTACCTGTCGGCGCCGCTGGGACGGCGCACCGGGGTGTCCACCGTGGACCCGACGCCCGCGTTCCCGTTCGGGCACGGGCTGTCGTACGGCGGGTTCACCTGGTCGAAGCCCGTGGTGTCGGCGGCGGAGTGGCCGGTGGACGGCGAGGTGCGGGTGGAGCTGGAGGTGCGCAACACCGGCGGGGTCGACGGGTCGGACGTGGTGCAGCTGTACCTGCACGACCCGGTGGCGTCGGTGACGCGGCCGGTGGTGCGGCTGGTCGGGTTCGCGAAGGTCGACCTGGTGGCGGGGGCGGCGGCGCGGGTGGTGCTCGCCGTGCCCGCCGACGTGGCCGCGTTCACCGGGCTGGACGGGCGGGTGGTCGTGGAGCCGGGCGAGATCCGGCTGCGGGTGTCCCGGTCGAGCGCGGACGTGCACGGCGAGCTGGTGGTGGACCTGGTGGGCGGGGTGCGCGAGGTGGCGCACGCGACCCGGCGGTGGACGGCGACGGCGCTGGTCGAGCCGGTGCGGTCGGGCGGCGCGCCGGAGCGGGTCGAGCCGGCGGGGTCGGGAGGCGCGCCGGGGGCGCTCGCGGGCGCGGCGGCCGGAGAGGCTGCGGGGGCATGACCGCCGCACCGGAGACCGCCCTCGTCGCCGAGACGGTGGCCGAGGCGAGGCCGAGGCGCGGGAAGTGGCCGGGCAGGCGGCCCGCCGGCAGGCGGGAGACCTGGCGGCGGGCGCTGCGCCGGGACTGGCAGCTGTACTCGCTGGCCGTGCTGCCGCTGCTGTTCTTCCTGGTGTTCCGCTACCTGCCCATGCTGGGCAACGTGATCGCGTTCCGCCGGTTCGTGCCGGGCGGCAGCGTGTTCGGCGAGGCGTGGGTCGGCCTGCGGTACGTGGAGATGTTCGTCAAGGACCCCAACTTCTGGTCGGTGTTCGGCAACACCGTCGTGCTGGGCGCGCTGACCCTGCTGTTCTGCTTCCCGCTGCCGATCGTGCTGGCGCTGATGCTCAACGAGGTGCGCTCGCGCTACTTCAAGCGGTTCGTGCAGACGGTGGCGTACCTGCCGCACTTCCTGTCGATCGTGATCGTGGCGGGCATGGTGATGCAGCTGGTGTCCGTGGAGGGCACGGTCAACCAGGTCACCCGGCTGTTCGGCGCGGACGCCGTGCCGTTCATCCAGGCCCCGGACTGGTTCCGCACGATCTACGTGTCGTCCGAGGTGTGGCAGACCGTCGGCTGGGGCACGATCCTGTACCTGGCCGCGCTGACGACCGTGGACGAGCAGCTGTACGAGGCGGCCCGGATCGACGGGGCGAGCCGGTGGCGGCAGACCTGGCACATCACGCTGCCGGGCGTCCGGCCGACGATGGTGACGCTGCTGATCCTGAACACCGGCACGTTCATGGCGGTGGGGTTCGAGAAGATCCTGCTGCTGCAGAACCCGCTGACCTACCCGACCGGCGACGTGGTGTCGACCTACCTGTACCGGGTGGGCCTGGTGTCCAACAACTTCAGCTACGCCGCCGCGATCGGCCTGTTCGAGGCGCTGGTGGGGCTGGTGCTGATCCTGTCCGCGAACGCGATCTCGCGCCGAGCGGTGGGGACGAGCCTGTGGTGACGCCGGATCTGGCCGAGAAGGCCGGGGAGCTGGAGAAGCCCCTCGTGCGCGCGGCCCCGCGCGGGCTCGACGACAGCCCCGGCTACCGGGTGTTCCGGGTGGTGAACACCGCGCTGCTGCTGGGCGTGGTCGCGGTGACGCTGTACCCGTTCCTGAACATCGTGGCCCAGTCGTTCAGCGACGAG
This sequence comes from Actinosynnema mirum DSM 43827, assembly GCF_000023245.1. Lineage (GTDB taxonomy): Bacteria > Actinomycetota > Actinomycetes > Mycobacteriales > Pseudonocardiaceae > Actinosynnema > Actinosynnema mirum. The sequence goes on along the minus strand of NC_013093.1, from coordinate 2,195,991 downwards.
CAGGCCATCCGCACGGGCCGGGTGAACCTGCTGCCGCAGGGGTTCGACCTGAAGACGTACCGGTTCGTCATGGCGGACCCGGCGTTCTGGAACGGCTACCTGAACACCGTGGTGTACACGGTGGTGGCCACCGCGATCGCCATGGCGCTGACCACGGTCTACGCCTACGTGCTGTCCAAGCGGCGGCTCAAGGGGCGCGGGCTGCTGATCGGGATCGCCGTGTTCACCATGTTCTTCAACGGCGGCCTGATCCCGAACTACGTGCTGATCTCCAGCCTGGGCATGAAGAACACGCTGTGGGCGGTGGTGCTGCCGAACGCGATCAGCGTGTTCAACCTGCTGGTGATGAAGTCGTTCTTCGAGAACCTGCCGTCCGAGCTGGAGGAGGCGGCGGTCGTCGACGGCCTGAGCGCCTACGGCGTGCTGCTGCGGATCGTGCTGCCGCTGTCCAAGGCGGTGCTGGCGACGATGGTGCTGTTCTACGCGGTGGCGAACTGGAACGCGTGGTTCGGGGCGTTCCTGTACTTCGACCGGGCCGACCTGTTCCCGGTGACGGTGTACCTGCGGAACATGATCGCCGGGGCCTCCGGGGCGGACGCGGTCGGCGCGGGCGGGTCGGCCGACGTGGCGCAGGTGTCGGCGAACATCAAGGCCGTGACGATGGTGCTCACCGTCCTGCCGGTCCTGGTGGTCTACCCGTTCGTCCAGAGGTTCTTCGTGTCGGGCGTGATGCTCGGCGCGGTCAAGCAGTAGCGCGCTCTCACCCGTTGACGACGCTGTCACACCGAGGAGTTGCCCGATGCGCACGAAGTGGAAGAGGCCGTTCACCGCACTGGTGGCGGGCGGTCTGGTCGCGGGCCTGGTGGCCTGCAGCGGGGACGACCCCGGTTCGGAGCCGGTGAACCTGGACGGCAAGCGGGTGGGCGCCATGGCCGACTTCGCCGCGGGGACGCCGTTCAAGGCCACCGAGCCGCTGGACTTCGGCATCCTCTACAACGACCACGCCAACTACCCGATCAAGAACGAGTGGATGCTGTGGTCGGAGCTGACCTCGCGCACCAACGTCACGCTCAAGCCGACGGTGGTGCCCAACAGCGACTACGACCAGAAGCGCAGCCTGGTCATCGGGGCCGGTGACGCGCCGGAGATCATCTCCAAGACCTACCCCGGCATGGAGCGGCCGTTCGTCGCCTCCGGCGCGATCCTGCCGGTCAGCGACTACCTCGACCTGATGCCGAACTTCAAGGCCAAGGTCGAGAGGTGGGGGCTGAAGAAGGACCTGGAGACGCTGCGCCAGGACGACGGCAAGTTCTACGTGCTGCCCGGCCTGCACGAGGCCCCGTGGCAGGACTACACGCTGGCGTTCCGCACCGACGAGCTGACCCGGCTGGGCATCGCGACGCCGAAGAACTGGGACGAGGTCCACACCGCGCTCAAGGCGATCAAGGCGGCGCACCCGGACAGCTACCCGCTGTCGGACCGGTTCGAGGGCAAGGCGCTGCTGAACTACCTCGGCATGACCTACGGCACCGCCGCCGGGTGGGGCTACGTCAACGCGACCTGGGACGAGAAGGCGCAGAAGCTGGAGTACAGCGCCTCCAGCCCGCAGTACAGGCAGATGCTGGAGTACCTGCGCAAGCTCGTCGACGAAGGGCTGCTCGACCCGGAGAGCTTCACCCGCAAGGACGACCAGATCGCGATCCGCAAGTTCGCCAACGGCGAGTCGTTCGCCATCAGCGCCAACGCGCAGAACGTGGTCAACGACTACCGGCCCGCGATCTCCGGCATCCCCGGCGCGACCGTGGCGAAGATCCCGCTGCCCGCGGGGCCCGCCGGGAACCTGATCACCGGGTCGCGGCTGGAGAACGGGCTGATGATCCCGGCCAAGGCCGCCGAGAGCGAGCACTTCGTCGCGATGATGCAGTACGTCGACTGGGTCTGGTACTCCGAGGAGGGCCAGGAGCTGGTCAAGTGGGGCGTGCCCGGCACGACCTACGACAAGGACGCCTCGGGCAAGCGGGTGCTGAACCCCGGCGTCGCCTACGCGGGCACGAACACCGGCGCGCCCAAGCACCTGCAGAAGGACTTCGGGTTCGCGGGCGGCGTGTTCGCCTACGGCGGCCCGACGGAGCTGCTGCGCTCGACGTTCACCGACGAGGAGATCGCGTTCCAGGAGGAGATGGCGAAGAAGACGTCCGCCCCGCTGGTGCCGCCGTACCCGTTCACCGAGGAGGAGCGCGAGCAGTCCTCGCTCTGGGAGACCCCGCTCAAGGACTACGCGAACCAGTCGGCGCTGCAGTTCATCCTGGGCGACCGGGACCTGTCGACCTGGGACGCGTACGTGAGCGAGCTGGACGCCAAGGGGCGGACGCAGTTCGTGGACCTGGCCAACAGCGCCCACCAGCGCTACAAGCAGAAGAACGGCTGAGCCGCGTGGGCGCCGACCGCACGACCGTCCCCGACCACCCGATCGGCCCGATGCCGCAGACCTGGCGCGAGTGCGTCGGGACGGGCAGGCTGAACCTGGCGCTGCGCTCGGACTACCGCGAGTCGCTCGCGGTGCTCCAGCGGGACATCGGGTTCCGCCACATCCGGGGGCACGGGCTGCTGTCCGACGACCTCGGCGTGCTGCGCGAGTCCGGCTCGGGCGTGCGGCGGTGCTCGTTCACCTACCTGGACCAGGTGTTCGACGCGTACCTCGGGCTGGGCGTGACACCGTTCCTGGAACTGGGTTTCATGCCCGGCCGGCTCGCGTCCGGCGACGACACCGTGTTCTGGTGGAAGGGCAACATCACCCCGCCGCGCGACCACGGCGAGTGGGCCGCGCTGGTCACGGCGCTGCTGCGGCACCTGATCGACCGGTACGGGCTCGCCGAGGTGCGCACGTGGCCGATCGAGGTGTGGAACGAACCGAACCTGCCGCAGTTCTGGAAGGACGCCGACCAGGCCGCGTACTTCCGGCTGTACGAGACGACGGCCCGCGCGGTGAAGGAGGTCGACGCCGGGCTCCTGGTCGGGGGCCCGGCGATCTCCCCCGGCTCGGACGACTGGTGGGCGCCGTTCGCGGAGTTCGTCGCCGCGAGCGGCTCGCCGGTGGACTTCGTGAGCAGGCACGCCTACACCTCGGGGCCCGCGCAGCACATCCCGTTCGGCACCTACCAGACGCTGTCCGCGCCGCAGGACCTGCTGGCCCAGTTCGCCGCGCCGCGCGAGCACCTGGCGGGCACCGCGCTGGCCGGGCTGCCGGTGCACATCACCGAGTTCAACAGCTCCTACCGGTCGGACAACCCGATCCACGACACCGCGTTCCACGCCGCCTACCTGGCCCCGGTGGTCACCGGCGGCAACGACCTGGTGGACTCGTTCTCCTACTGGACGTTCTGCGACGTGTTCGAGGAGGAGAACATCCCGACCTCGCTGTTCCACGGCGGGTTCGGGCTGCTGACGCACCGGCAGGTGCCCAAGCCCGCGTACCACCTGTACGCGTTCCTGGCGCGGATGGGCGCGCACGTGCTGGCGCGCGGCGAGGACCACCTGGTGTGCCGGGACGACGACGGCCGGGTGAGCGTGCTGGCGTGGCAGCCGGTGGGCGGCAGCGACGCGCCCGCGGCGGCCGAGCGGCACGAGGTGCGGCTGTCGGTGCCGGTGGCCGCGCCCGCCGCGTTCCTGCGCCGCGAGCGGGTGGGCGAGCACGACGGCAACGCGTTCGCCGCGTGGCGGGAGCTGGGGCGGCCGTTCTCCCCCACCGAGCGGCAGTTCGACCTGCTGCGGGACTGCGCGCGCCCGGCCGTGGAGCACTCGGCGCCGCCGGTGGCGGGTGGTCGGGTGGAGCTGGACCTGGCGCTGTCCCGGCACGAGGTGACGTTCGCCGAGGTGCTGCCGGTGCGGCCGGCGCACCACGAGGGCCTGGACGACCGCAGGCTGCTCGGCGGTTCGGACGCGCGGCTGGTCGCCGCGCACGAGCTGCCGTGACCGCGCGGCGCGACCCGGCCGCCGAGATCGGTCCGGGGTTCCTGTCGCGGGCGTCGGCGGTGGTGTACTGGTTCCTCGCGCTGGAGGTCCTGCTGGTGCTGACCTGCGCGCCCGCGCTGGTGGGGCTGCTGCTCCTCGCGGACGGTCCGGGGAACGCCGTGCTGGTGGGGCTGTGCCTCGCGCCGGTGGGGCCCGCGCTGTCGGCGGCGGTGTTCGCCTGGCGGCGGTTCCTGACCGACCGGGACCTGTCCCCCGCGCGGCACTTCTGGCGCGGCTACCGGCTGAACGCGGTGGACGTGCTGCGCTGGTGGCTGCCCGCGCTGCTGGTGCTGTCGCTGGTCGGGTTCACGCTGTCCACTGTGGACCTGGCCGGGGTGCCGCGCTGGTACGCGCTGCTGCTGGCGCTGGTCGCGGCCGGGGTGCTGGTGTGGTCGGCGCAGGCGCTGGCGCTGTCGTCGGTGCTGGCGCTGCGCACCCGCGACCTGGTGCGGCTGGCCTCCTACTACCTGTTCGCCCGGCCGTCGACGGCGGTGGGCGCGCTGGCGCTGCTGGTCGTGGCGCTGGGGGCGACCCACTTCGGTTCGGACTGGGCGCCGCTGCTGCTGGCCTCGCCGCTCGCGCTGGCCCTGCTGCGCACCGCCGAACCGGCGCTGCGCGACGCCACGGAAAGGTTCACCGCATGACCGGGCAGATCTCCTACGGCGGCGACTACAACCCCGAGCAGTGGCCGGAGGACGTCTGGGACCAGGACTACGCGGCGTTCGAGCTGGCCGGGATCGACACGCTCACGGTGGGCGTGTTCGCGTGGGCGCACCTGCAACCGGCCGAGGACCGGTACGACTTCACGACGTTGGACGCGATCGTGGAGCGGGCCGCCGCCGAGGGCAAGCGGATCGTGCTGGCGACGCCGAGCGGGGCGATGCCGCCGTGGCTGGCGCGGGCCTACCCGGAGGCGTGCCGGGTGGACTTCGAGGGGCGCGAGCACGTGTACGGGCAGCGGCACAACGCCTGCCCGTCCTCCCCCGCGTTCCGGCGGCTCGCCGTCGCCCTGGCCGGGGAGTTGGCGCGGCGGTACGGGGAGAACCCGGCGGTGGTGGCCTGGCACGTGGGCAACGAGTACGGCGGGGCCTGCTACTGCGGGCTGTGCGCGGCCGGGTTCCGGGAGTGGCTGCGGGAGCGGTACGGGAGCCTGGCGCGGCTCAACGACGCGTGGAACACCACGTTCTGGTCGCACACCTACACCGACTGGGCCGAGATCGAGCCGCCGAACGCGCTGTCCGAGCACTGGCGCGGGCCTGACCACACCGCGTTCCAGGGCACGACGCTGGACTACAAGCGGTTCATGACCGACGCGCTGCTGGGCGGGTTCGTCGCGGAGAAGGCGGCGATCCGCGAGCACGTGCCGGACACGCCCGTGACGACGAACTTCATGGGGCTCTACCAGCCGGTCGACTACCACCGGTGGGCCGAGCACCTGGACTTCGCGTCCTGGGACAACTACCCGCCGGAGGACGCGGACCCGCTGCGCACGGCGGCGCGGATGGCGCTGGCGCACGGGCTGATCCGGGGCCTGAAGGGCGGCGCCCCGTTCTGGGTGATGGAGCAGACGCCGTCGACCACGGCGTGCCGGGACGTGAACCCGGTGAAGCGGCCGGGAATCCTGCGGTTGTGGTCGTGGCAGTCCGTCGCGCACGGGGCGGACGCGGTGCTGTACTTCCAGATGCGGCACGCGCGCGGGGCGAGCGAGAAGTACCACGGCGCGGTGCTCGACCACGCCGGGCGCACGGACACGCGGGTGTTCCGGGAGGTCGCGGCACTGGGGGCGGAGTTCGCGGCGGTCGGCGACGCACTGCTCGGGGCGCGCACCCCGGCGCGGGTGGCGCTGCTGGTGGACTGGGACAGCTGGTGGGCCGTGGAGATGTCGGACGGGCCGAGCAGGCACGTGCGGTACGTGCCGGTGCTGGCGGCCCACCACCGGGCGCTGTGGCGGGCGGGGGCGCAGGTGGACGTGGTTCCGGTGACCGCCGACCTGTCCGGGTACGACGTGGTCGTCGCCCCGTTGCTGCACATGGTGAAGGGCGACCTGGCGGAGCGGTTGGGCGCGGTGGTGCGGCGGGGCGGGTCGCTGCTGACGACGGCGCTGTCGGGGCGGGTGGACGAGGACGACAACGCGTTCCTGGCGGACGTTCCCGGTCCGCTGGCGGGGTTGCTGGGGCTGCGAGTGGAGGAGACGGACGCGCAGCGGCCGGAGGTGGTGAACCCGGTGTCCTTCGGTGGCGGGGAGTTCGCCGGGCGGCACGTGTTCGAGGTGGTGGTCCCGGAGGACGGGCCCGAGGGGCCGGCGGCGGAGGTGCTGGGGTCGTACGGGGCCGACTTCTACGCCGGAACCCCTGCGGTGACGCGGGCTTCGCGCGGGGACGGCGCGGCGTGGCACGTGGCGACCGTGCTGGACGACGCCGGGGTGGACGCGGTGGTGCGGGCGGTGCTCGACGAGCACGGCCTGGTGGGGGCGCTGGCGGACGTGCCGGAGGTGGAGGTGGCGGAGCGGGTGGCGCCGGACGGGACGCGGTACCTGTTCCTGCTGCACCACGGGGAGGCGGCGCGGGTGGTGGAGTGCCCGGTGAGCGGGGTCGACCTGCTGGGCGGTGGCGAGCTGGTGGCCGGGGCGGAGCTGGAGCTGGGGCCCGCGGCGGTGCTGGTGGTGCGGGTCAGCCCGTGACCAGGACGACGCCCGAGGCGTAGTCCAGGTCGGGGCGGGTGGCCAGCCGGGAGGACGGCCACCGCCCCGACCGCAGGGATCGCCAGGTGCAGCAGGCGGAGTTGCCGGTCACCGCCGCCGATCGCCCTGCGCAGGGCGGCGTTGCGGGCCAGCGCGAGCCGGTACCGCTGCCCGCTGGACGCCGTGGCGGGGAGCTGGTCGGTGGCGGCGTCCTGGCCCAGCTCGGCCAGCACGTCCGCCACCAGGGGATCAGTGGATGGTCCGGCCGTGCGCGTCGGGGACTCCGGACTTGCGCAGGAAGTAGGTGTTGACCTGGTCGCGCCACTCCACCGCGCACCGCAGCTGCTCGACCAGCCGCTCGGTGACGCGCTCGTGCACGTCGTCGGAGACCTTGCCGCGCAACGACTCCCAGGTCGTCACCATCCGCTCGACGGCCTCCACCCCGGCGAAGTGCGTGTCGTAGACGTGCTGCACCACCGTCTTCCCCGAGTGCAGCACGTGCCCGTACGGGACGTGGTGGAAGAACAGCAGCAGCTCGTCCGGGCAGGTGCCAGGGTCCTCGTACACCTCGCGCCACGGCTGCGGGTACTGGCCGGTGAAGCCGGTGCCGGTGGCGCGGGTGCGGTCGACGCCGACGCCGTCGCGGTCGGCGAAGTGGTAGGTGCCCCAGCGGGTGTACTCGTAGCCGTCGACGTCCGGGCCGTAGTGGTCGCCCGGTCGGACCATGAAGCCCACGCCCAGCGGGGCGGTGTAGTCCTCGTACGCGCGCCAGGAGCCGGACATCAGCTCGTGCAGCGGGGCGTGGGCCGCCGGGTCGGGGAAGGTGAGGGCGATCCACTCGCGCAGGAGCTCGTCGGGGTCGGCGGTCGGGTCCCAGGCGAGCCTGCCGAACGCGTAGAGGTTGGCCTGCGCCAAGGGGTGCCCGGTCCAGAACGGGTCGTCGCCGACGTTCGAGACGGCGGTGACCCCGGCGGCGAGGGTGTGGACCTCCCGGTCGCCGAAGGGGAAGCGCAGGACCTCGCTCCACTGCGGCCCCAGGTAGCAGACGTGCCGCTGCTGGCCGGTGTACTCCTGGGTGACCTGGAACTCCACGGCCAGCCGGGTGGTCGGCATGGCGGCGATGACCGGGGAGACCGGTTCGCGGGGCTGGAAGTCGATGGGGCCGTTCTTGACCTGGAGCACGACGTTGTCGGCGAACTCGCCGTCCAGCGGGGTGAAGTGGTCGTGCGCGGCTCGGGCGCGGTCGGTGGTGCGGTCGCGCCAGTCCTGGTGGTGGTCGTAGACGAAGGCGCGCCAGAACACCGTGCCGCCGAACGGTTCCAGGGCCTCGGCGAGCGCGTTGGCGCCGTCGGCGTGGTCGCGGCCGTAGCTGAACGGACCGGGTTGGCCCTCCGAGTCGGCCTTGACGACGTAGCCGCCGAAGTCGGGGATGGCGGCGTAGACGGCGGCGGTGGTGCGGGCCCACCAGGAGCGGACCTCGGGGTCGAGCGGGTCGGCGGTGGTCAGGCCGCCGAGCAGGATCGGGGAGGCGAAGGTGACCGACAGGTGCGCGCGGATCCCGTGCGGGCGGAACACCTCGGCCAGGCGGACGACCTCGGGGAGCAGGTCGGTCAGCAGGCGGGCCTCGGTGCGGTGCACGTTGACGTTGTTGAGCGCCACCCGGTTCACGCCGATCGAGCCGAGCAGGCGGGCGTACGCGGCGACGCGGGTGAGGTCGGGGCGGACGGCGCCGTCGGCGTAGAGCAGGGAGCCGCCGGAGTAGCCGCGCTCGACCTGGCCCATGACGGGGTGGACGTCGACGTTGTCCCAGTGGTCGAGCATCCGGACCGGGTAGGCGGGGTGGTGCTCGCCGGTCTCCTGGAAAGCGCTCTCACCGGCGCGGACGAGGTGGTGGAAGCCGTAGAGCAGGCCGGGGCCGGAGGCGGTGACGGTGGTGGTCCCGGCCGCGTCGCGGGTGATCGCGAACGCCTCGGGGTCGTCGTCCGGGCCGGTGAGGACCAGGTCCAGCTCGGGGTCCTCGGTCACGAGCGCCCCGCCGTGGGCGGTGGTGGCGGCCAGCGCCTCGGCGCGGACGGTGTCGGCGATCGGGCCGTCGCCCACGACCCGGACGCGGCGGGCGCCGAGCGCGCGGAACGCGGTGGGTGGGAGCCAGGCGGGATGCACGTCGGGGAGCAGTTCGGCCGCACCGAGAGAACCGTTCACCGGTCACCCACCCGAGGGTCCTGGGTCGCCGTCGACCCGATTGGTTTATCCGTTGAACTTAAACGGCCCAGGGGCGACGGGGCAAGGGATCACATCCGCGCGACCCGCGCCACCTCCACGACCGGGGCCTTGACAACTCCACCCCGCGTTGTGAACGCTTGTTCATGAACAAGCGTTCACAACGGAGGTGCGGGGTGTCCGAAGAGGTGGTCAACACCGCCCAGGCGCAGGTCTGGAACGGCCCGGCCGGGCAGCGGTGGGCCGAGCGCGACGAGCGGTTCGACGCGGTCCGGGGCGGGTTCGACCGGGCGGTGCCCGACCTGGTCCGCCCCGGCGACCGGGTGCTCGACGTCGGCTGCGGCACCGGCTCGCCGACCAGGGGCGCGGCCCGTGTCAGCACGGCGGCGACCGGGGTCGACCTGTCCGAGCCGATGCTCGCCAAGGCCCGCGCGCTGGGCGGCGACCCGACCCCGGCGTACCTGCCTGCCGACGCCCAGGCGCACCGCTTCTCCCCCGGCGGGTTCGACCTGGTGGTGAGCCGGTCCGGCGTGCTGTTCCTCGCCGACCCGGTCGCCACGTTCGCCAACCTCCGCGCCGCCCTGCGCCCCGAGGGCCGCCTGGCCGTCCTCGTCCCGCACGGGCTCGGCGAGGTCGGCGACCTGCTGACCCGCGTCGTCCCCGGCTGGGAGCCGCTGAGCGCCGGTCCGCTGTCGCTGTCCGAGCCGGACGTGGCGCGCCGGGTGCTCGCCGACGCCGGGTTCGCGGACGTGGCCGCCGAGGAGGTCCACGCCTGGCAGGTGTGGGGCGGTGACCCGGACGACGCGGCGGAGTTCCTGCTGTCCCTGGCGTGGCAGGCGATCACGCGGGCGCGGCCGGACGCCACCGGGGCCGAGCTGCTCCCGCTCGTCCGCGCGGAGCTGGCCGGGCGCGGGTCCCGGCTGCGCGCGAGCGCCCTGCTGCTGACGGCGGTGGCCTGATGGCGCGGGTGCTGGTGCTGGGCGGGTACGGCGCGGTCGGGCGGCACGCGGTCGCCGAGCTGGCGGGGCGGCACGAGGTGGTCGTCGCGGGGCGGGACCTGGCGCGGGCGTCGGCGGTGCCCGGCGCGACCGGGGTGCGGGTGGACCTGCACGACGCGGACGACGTGCGGCGGGTCGTCGACGGCGCGGACGTGGTGCTGATGTGCGCCGAGACCGCGAACGCCGCCGTCGCGCGGGCCGCCGCCGAGGCCGGGGCGCACTACCTGGACGTGTCGGCGTCGGCTGAGGTGCTCGCGTCGATCGAGGAGCCCACGGGCACGACGGCGCTGCTCAGCGTCGGCCTGGCCCCCGGCGTGTCGAACCTGCTGGCCCGCTGGTGCGTCGCGGCGAGCGGGGCGCGCGAGGTGGAGATCGGGGTGCTGCTGGGCGGCGGCGAGCGGCACGGGGCCGCCGCCGTCGAGTGGACCACCGCCGGGGTCGCCGGGATGGGCGGCGCGTGGCGGGCGAGGTTCCCGGAGCCGTTCGGTGCGCGGCGGGTGCGCGGGTTCCCGTTCTCCGACCAGGTGACGCTGCCGACCACGCTGCCGGTGGACCGGGTGCGCACCGGGCTGTGCCTGGACTCGCGGCTGGCGACGGCGCTGCTGCCCGCCGTGCGCTGGCTGGGGCCGCTGGCGTCGTCGGTGCACCTGGGCGGGGACGGGTTCGCCGTGGTCGCGTCGGCGGGCGGGATGAGCTGCTCGTTCAGCGGCAACGGGCAGAGCAGGGCCACCGGCGTGATCGCGGCGGCGCTGGTGGAGCTGCTGCCGACGATGCCCGCAGGCAGGTGGCACGTGGAGCAGGTGGTGGAGCCGGAGGCGTTCCTGGGGGCGCTGGAGGGGTACCGGGTCGCGGGGCCGTCCTACGATGTGCGGTGATGGCACCACGGAGGGCCGCGGCACTGCCCGAGGGCGTGACCGCGCGCGAGCACCTGATCACCGCGGCGGCCGGGCTGGTCGCCGAGCGCGGCACGGCCGGGCTGACCGTGCGGGACGTCGCGCGCGCGGCCGGGCTCGCGCCGGGCGTGCTGTACAACCACTTCGCGGACCGCGAGGAGCTGCTGGCGCTCGCGCTGCACCGGCACGTGCGGCAGGTGGAGGACGCGCAGGGGTTCGCCTGGGGCGGTGATCTCGCCGCCGACCTGCGGGCGTTCGTGGCGCACGCGGTGGCGGTGCACCGGGCGGTGCTGCCCGCGCTGGCCGGGCTGGTGGGGCAGCCGGAGCTGGCGGCCAGGTTCGAGGCGCTGGGCAACCCGATGGGCGGCGGGCTCGGCATGGTGGAGCTGCTGGCGCGGCGGCTGCGCGCGGAGCGGGACGCCGGGAACCTGGCGGCGGGAGCGGACGTGGAGACGGTCGCGACGCTGGTGGTGGGGGCGTGCCACGAGCTGGCGGTGCCCAGGCTGTTCGGGCTGGGCGCGGTGGAGGCGTTCCCGCCGGAGTGCGAGGACGCGGTGGTGGACACGGTGCTGCACGGGGTGCTGCCGCGCTGACCCGCGCCCGGTGGTGGGGTCGCGCGGGCGGCCCGGCCCCGGTGCCAGGCCGCCCGCGCGAGTCTCGGTGGCGCGTTTTCCCCTGCTGTGCGAGGGGATCGCGCCCGGTGGGTCAGGAGCCGACGCGGAAGGTCGCGTCCTGCTGGTCGGTGGCCGTGCTGATCGGGTCGACGCGCAGCGCGTAGCCGGAGTGCCGCAGGTAGCGGTCCGGGAGGTTCGCGGAGCGGAACGAGGACCAGGACGAGTCGGCAAGGCCGGGGACGCGGTGGAAGGTCGCGTCGGCGCGGAAGGCGGCGGTGTTGTCGTTGGCGTCCAAGCGGATCGCGTACTCGTAGTGCCGCAGGTAGCGGGTCGGGTCGGACACCGACTGGAACGAGACGCCCGAGGAGTCGGACAGGCCCGGCACGAGCTTCCAGAGCTGGTCGGTGTACGGGTCGAACGGGTACGGGTCGATGCGGCCGAGGTAGTTCTGGTGGCGCACGAATCGGTCCGGGAAGTTCGAGGACTTCAGGCGGTTCCAGGACGGGGCGCCCCAGCGGGACAGCAGCGCGGACTGCTCGGCCGCCGTGATCGGGGAGATGGTGGCGTGCTTGGAGTTCAGCGGCTGGGTGTAGGCGCGCTGGTTCAGCACCGACCAGGAGTTCGCGCCGGGGTTGGTGGTGGACCAGGCGTAGAACTCGCCGTTCACCGGGGAGTACGAGTCGCCCCACAGGTAGTGGGTGTCCGAGGTGTTGGACTTGACCAGGATCGGCGCCTCGATGCCGCTCGCCTGCTTGAGCGGGCTCGTGTAGGTGCTGAAGCTGTTGGGGTTCAACGAGGACGAGCGCGCGCCGTACAGGTTCCCGTCGGCCATGTTCTTGTAGTACAGGTAGTTCGTGCCGCCGCTGGTGAGGACGGTGCCGTCGAGGACGTTGAAGCCGGGGTCGAAGAACACCTGCGGGGAGCCGACGTCCACGAAGTCGGTGGTGTAGTTGACCATGAAGACGTCGCGGGTTCCGTTGTGCGCGGAGTAGAGGATGCCGTACTGGCCGCGCGCCGCGTCGTAGAACGCCTCGGGGGCCCAGGTGTGGGTGTCCATCGAGTGCATCTTCAGCCTGCGGTAGTTGCTGAAGCTGGTCAGGTTCGTGGAGTCCCAGGCGTGGATGTACTGGTTCTTCTGCGTGAAGTCGGTGCCGTTGAGGTCGGTGGCGATGACCACGAACGTGCCGTCCTGCTTGCGCAGGATGAACGGGTCGCGCAGGCCCCTGGTGCCCGCGGTGGGGGTGACGACGGGGTTGTTCTGGCCCAGCGGGGTCCAGTTGAGGCCGTCGCCGCTGACCGCGAGGTGCAGGCCGTAGTTCGCGCCGGTGGTGCTGGGGGACTCGGTGAAGTAGCCCATCACGTACGCGGCGTAGGTCGCCTGCGTGGTGGGGTCCGAGGACTCGGTGGCGGGCTGGTCGGCTTGCTGCGCGATGGCTTGCCGCGCGGCGGCCTGGTGCGGCGCGACGGCTAGCAGCAGGGTCGCGACGAGCAGCGCCACCCGGCGGCCCAGGGACCGGGTACTGACCACGACGTTCCTTCCCAGACACCGCCGTCGTCGATGGTCACGCTCACATCGGCGCGCGACGGCAGTGTCGTGTCCGGTGGTGCGGGGTGTCCGGCGAGGTGGAGCGGGCGGCGGCCGGTTACCGGGATGTTGCGGACGAGTGTGATCGCTCACAACTTAGGTGTCAACCCCCACCCGGAAGGCGATGTGCTGCGGCCGAGCGGGTTCTTGACATGCGGCGATGCCTGCTTTTTCCACCTCGGCAGTGATTTTTGTTAGCGCTAACAGGGACGGGTTCGAAACGTCGGGAAAGCGCAGGTGGGGGCGGTGGTGGGAATTGCCAACGGGCGGCGGTGCGGTGCGGAGCGGTGCGGAGCGGAGCGGTGCGGAGCGGAGCGGAGCGGTGCGGAGCGGTGCGGGTGGACCGCCGCCGCCCCCGCCGCCACCGCCGACTACGGGCGGTCGGGTCCTGCGCGCTCAGCCGAACCGCTTGACCAGCTCCACCCGCGACCGCACTTCCAGGCGGGCGAAGATGTTCCGCAGGTGGTGCTCGACGGTGCGGTGGCTCAGGAACAGCCGGGCCGCGACCTCCCGGTTGCTCGCCCCCTCCGCGACCAGGCGGGCGATCCTGGCCTGCTGCGGGGTCAGCTCGGCGAAGCCCCCGCCGGACCGGCCGCCGGGTCGGCCGCCGGGTCGGTCGCCCGTCCGCTCGACGGTCCGCTCACCGCCGGGCGCCGTCTCCCCCGCCGCCCGCAGCTCGGCGCGCGCCCGCGCCGCCCAGTGCTCGGCCTCCTGCCGCTCGAAGATGTCCGCGGCTTCCCGCAGCACCTCCCGCGCCGCCCTCGGCCGCCGGGACCTGCGCAGCCACCGCCCGTGGACCAGCTGCGTCCTCGCCAGCTCCAGCGCCCCGCCGCTCCCCCGGTGCAGCCGCAGCGCCTCGGTGAAGTGCTCCCGCGCGGCGTCCCCGTCGGCCAGGACCCCGAGGCACCGGTGCACCACGGCCTGCCGGGCGGCGCTGCCCCCGCTGTCCGCCCACCGCCGGAACCGCCGCAGCTCCCGCTCGGCCCACCCGACCTCGCCGCACCCGGCCGCCGCCTCGACCAGGTGCGGCACGGCCATGGTGCGGATGCCCTCGTGCACGCCCCCGTACCGTCCGCCGGACTCCAGCGCCCGCAACCGCTCCAGCGCGACGACGGGGCGTTCGCGGGCCAGGTCGACGCAGGCCAGCGCCCACGCCGCCAGCGTTCCGGCGCGGCCGAGGCCGTGGCGGGAGACCTGCTCGGCGGCGGTGTCGACGCGGTGCAGGGCGGTGTCGCAGTCGCCGCGCAGGGCGGACAGCAGGGCGAGGATCATCAGGTGGTCGGCGGCGGCGTTGCGCTGGCCGACGGCCTCGGCGGCGTGCAGGCCCTCGAACGCGGCGGAGAACGCGAGGGCGTGGCGGTCGAGCAGGAGCGCCGACAGGGCCTGGTAGATCAGCGCCCAGGGGAGGAACGCGGTGAGCCCGCGCTCGCGGGTGGCGACCACCGCGCCGCCTGCGAGCTCGTGGGCCTTGGCGGAGTCGCCGAGGACGTAGGCGGCGTGCCCGCCCCAGACGCCCGCCTGCGGGACGGGGGTGCGCTCGGCGGTGGCGACCACGGCGCGCAGCAGCGGGACGGCTTCGGCGTGGCGGCCCCGGAAGGTGGCTTCCATGCCGAGGACGTGGTCGAGGACGAGGGCTTGCGGGTCGGGGTCGTCGGGTGCGCGGAGGGCGGCGGCGGCGTGGGCGATCTCGGTGTGCAGGGCGTGGTCGCCAGCGCTGCACGCGGCCTCGCCCGCGAAGCCGAGGGCCAGGGCGGCTTGGGCGCGGTGCGCGCCCGCGAGGTCGGCGGCGGCGCGCAGGAGCCTGCGGGCGGCGCCGTCCGGTTGGCCGCCGCCCAGGTCGAGGCCGCCCCGGACCAGGTCGGCGAGCGCGCGGAGCTCCGGGCTGTCGGACAGGCGGGCGGCGGCGGTGAGGGCGGACCTGGCGGGGCCCGCGGAGCCCGAGGTCCAGTGGTCGGCGGCGGCGCTGACCAGTCGGCGGGCGCGGAGGGCGGGGGCGCTGGTGAGGGCGGCGGCGCGGTCGTGGTCTCGGGCGGCGCGGACGTGGTCGCCGCAGCGGCGGGCGCGACGGGCCTCGGCGTGCAACCGCTCGGCTTGGGCGTCGCGGGCGCCGGGGGCGGTGGCGGCCTGGTGCCAGGTGCGGCGGGGGCCGGGTGGGAGGGCTTTGGCGAGGGTGGTGTGGGCGGCGTAGCGCTCGGAGAGGGGGAGTTCGGCGGCGAGGGTGGTGCGGGTGAGCGGGCCGGGGGTGAGGAGCGGGGCGGCTTCCTGGACGGCGGCGGGGCCCACGTCGGGGAGGCGGGCGAGGGTGTCGGGGTCGAGGTCCGGGTCGACCAGGGACAGGGCGGCGGCGGTGCGGGCTCGGGGGGAGAGGGCGTGGAAGCGGGCGCGCAGGCGGGAGCGGAGGAGGCTGTCGGCGGGGAGGGCGGTGGGGGCGGGGGCGGTGCCGCCGAGGTGCTCGGCGGTGAGGGCGGCGGCTAGTTCGACCAGGGCCAGGGGGTTGCCGCAGGCGAGGTGGGCGAGGTCGGCGGCCAGGTCGGCGGGGAGGCCGGGGCGGAGGTCGTGGAGGACGCGCAGGGAGTCGGGGTGGGTGAGGGGGGTGAGCTCGACGCTGGGGAGGTGGGGGAGGTCGGTCTCGCAGGCGAGGAGGACGGCGACGGGTTCGGAGGTGAGGTCGGGGAGGAGGGTGAGGAGGGCGGAGAGGTCGAGCAGGTGCGCGTCGTCCACGCAGAGGAGGACGAGGCGGGGGTCGTCGGCGAAGTCGGCGGCGGCGCGGCGGGCGGCGCGGAGCAGCGCGGTCTTGCCGGTGCCGGGACCGCCGCGCAGCACGAGAGCTCCCCCACGGCCCGCGCGGGCGTGGTCGAGCAGTGCGTCCACGGCGACGCGCTGCCGGTCGCGTCCGAGCAGCATTGGTCCAGTCTCGCCAGGGGAGGGGTGGGGTGGAAGAGCGTGAGCGTGGCTGACTCTTGACACCGGGTGGGCGGGGGTCGGGGTGAGCGGACCGTTCGCCGGGGATCAGCGGACCACTCACCGGGGATGGGGCGGGCCGGGGGCCGGGCGGGCGGAGCTTTCGGCGGTTGCAGACCGGGGCGGCCTTCGGGTGAACGGTCCGTTCACCCGAAGACCCCCAGCACCGGTGGCCCGAGCCCTCACCCCCCTTCCCAGGGCCCGTGTTCCCACCGGCCCCCGCCCCCCACGAGCGCGGGTCGGGCAGGTGGTCGTACCGATGCACGAACCGAGGCGGGTGCCGGAAGGTCGGATTCCCCTGCCCCCCTGCACGAACGAGGTGTGCTCCCGTGCGATTGCGCGCACTCTTCCCCGCCATGGCCCTGCTGGCCGCGAGCGCCGTGGCCGCTCCCCCCGCCGCGCTGGCCGCCGCCAGTCCCTACGAGCGCGGGCCCGCCCCGACCACGGCCAGCGTCGAGGCCGCGCGTGGGCCGTTCGCCACGGCCACGGCGACGGTGTCGTCGGTGTCCGGCTTCGGCGGCGGCACGGTCTACTACCCGACCAGCACCGCCGAGGGCACGTTCGGCGCGGTCGCGATCTCGCCCGGCTTCACCGCGACCCAGTCGTCGGTGGCCTGGCTCGGGCCCCGGTTGGCGTCCCAGGGGTTCGTGGTGATCACGATCAACACCCTGTCGACCCTCGACCAGCCCGACAGCCGCGGCGCCCAGCTGCTCGCGGCCCTCGACTACCTCACCACCAGCAGCTCCGTGCGCACCCGCATCGACGCCTCGCGCCTGGGCGTGATGGGTCACTCGATGGGCGGCGGCGGTTCGCTGCGGGCGACGGTGTCCCGGCCCTCCCTGCAGGCCGCGATCCCGCTGGCCCCGTGGCACACCACCAAGAACTGGTCGAGCACGCGGGTCCCCACGATGATCATCGGCGCGGAGTCGGACAGCACCGCCCCGGTCTCCTCGCACTCGGAGCCCTTCTACACCAGCATGACCTCCGCGCCGGACAAGGCGTACCTGGAGCTGAACAACGCCGGCCACTCCGCCCCGACCTCGGCGAACACGACGGTGGCGAAGTACAGCATCTCGTGGCTGAAGCGGTTCATCGACAACGACACCCGCTACGACCAGTTCCTCTGCCCCGCCCCCTCGCCCAGCTCGCTGATCGAGGAGTACCGGGCGACCTGCCCGCACAGCTGACCGGACTCGCCCCGCCCGACCCGGCCCTCGGGGTCGGGCGGGGCGGACCACCACCGGCCGGAACGCGCGGGGAGCCGACGGCTCGCCCCGACCCGCGACGCGCCCGGCCCCCGGCACGGCCCCCGCACCCTGCACGCGGGGGCCGCTGCCCGGCGCGCACCCCCCGCCCACAGGGGCCGCTACCCCGCCCAAGCCCCTCCCCCGCTGGTCCATCGGTGTGAAACTCCCCTGCGGACTCGGCCCAGTCGGTACCGTCCGGCCGTGGCCAAGACCAAGATCCGCTTGGGTTCGGAGTTCACCGGGCTGTGGCTGTCCAACGCGGTGGCCAACCTCGGTGACGGCCTGTCCGTGGCCGCGGGTCCGCTGCTGCTGGCCTCGCTCACCTCGGACCCGCTCCTGGTCGCCGCCTCCCTGTTCGCCCAGCAAGCCCCCTGGCTGCTGTTCTCCCCGCTGGGCGCCGCGCTGCTGGACCGGGGCCCGGACCGCCGCCTGCTCCTGGTCGCCCTCACCACCACCCGCTGCGCCGTGGTCGCCGCGCTGGCCGCGCTCGTCTGGCTGGACCTGGCCACCATCCCCGTCGTCTACGCCCTGCTGTTCACGCTCGGCGCGGCGGGCGCGCTGGCGGACGGCGCGATCGGCGCCCTGGTCCCCGCGCTCGTCCCCGCGGCCGACCTGGGCACGGCGAACTCGCGCGTCAGCGCGGGCACCCTCGCGGGCAGCACGCTCCTCGGCCCGGCGCTGGGCGCCTGGCTGTTCGCGGTGGCCGCCGCCGCCCCGTTCACCGCGGAGGCGCTCGGCTTCGCCGTCGCGGCCGTCCTGCTGCGCGGGCGACGCCAGGCGCCGCCGATCGAGGTCGTCACGCGCGCCGCCCCGCCACCGCCGCCGAGCCTCGCCGAGGGCCTGCGCTGGCTGTGGCACAACCGCCTGCTGCGCCTGCTGGCCCTGGCGCTGCTGCTGATGAACATGACGCTCTACGGCTTCCTCGGCGTCCTGGTCCTCTACGCCCGCGAACGCCTGGACGCCGGACCGGCCGCGTTCGGCCTGCTCCTGGCCGCCACCGCCGCGGGCGGGGTCCTGGTCGTCCCGCTGGTGCCCCGCCTGGTCGACCGCTTCGGACCGGTCCCGCTGCTGCGCGCCGGCCTGGTCGTGGAGACCGTCGCCCACGTCGCCCTCGCCCTGGTCCGGGCGTTCCCGGCCGCGATCGCGGTGCTGGTCGTGTTCGGCGCGCACTCGGTGCTGTGGGGCACGATCACCCGGACCGCCCGCGCCCGCGTGGTCCCGGACCGGCTGCGCCGCTCGGTGAACGGCGCGTTCCTGCTGTTCAGCTCGGGCGGCGCGGCGCTGGGGGCGATCCAGGGCGGGCTCGTCGCGCGGGCCTTCGGCGTCACGGGGCCGCTGTGGGTGGCGGCCGTGGTGGTGGGCCTGCTGTCCGCGCTGACGTGGCAGCTGCTGGCGGTGGTGGGCGGCGAGGACGGGTGAGCGCGCGCTACTCGCTCTTCCAGGCCGCGTCGTAGCGCTGCTGCCGCAGCTCGTCCTGCGCGGCGGCCCGCGCCTTCCTGGCCTGACCGGCCGCGCCGTTCTCGTAGCCGTACTTGGACACCCGGTTCTCGGTGCTCTCGATCGCGTAGGACATCGCGAAGTACACGCCCACGATCAGCCCCAGCGAGCCGCACGCGATCGCCAGGGGCAGCGGCGAGCCGAGGCCGAGCACGAGCCCGGCGGCGATGACGATCGTCAGCGGCAGGACCTGCACGAACGCCCGGACCATGAACCACACCAGCCAGGACGGCTTGGTGGCCTGCTCGAAGATCCACTCGCGGTACCGCTGGGGCAGCCTGCCCCCGACGAGGTACCACAGGCGCAGCGCGGGGGACGGGCGGTTCACTGTGCCTCCTTGGCAGCGGCGATCAGGCGGGTCAGGGCCCCGTGCAGGTCCTGGAGCTGGTCGAGCTCCACGCCGAGGCGGTCGACCACGGCGGGCGGGATCTTCAGCGCCTCCTGGCGCAGCGCCTGCCCCTGCGGGGTGAGCGTCACGGCCAGCACGCGCTCGTCGTCGGCGTCCCGGCCGCGCTGCACGTACCCGATCGCCTCCAGCCGCTTGAGCAGCGGGGACAGCGTGCCGGGGTCGAGCGCGAGGAGCCCGCTCAGTTCCTTGACCGACAGCGGCGCGCCCTGCCAGAGGGCGAGCATCACGAGGTACTGGGGGTGGGTGAGCCCCAGCGGTTCGAGCAGTGGCCGGTAGACCGAGACCACGGTCCTGGACGCGATCGAGAGGGCGAAGCAGACCTGCCGCTCCAGGGCCAGCGGGTCCTCGGCGTTGCTTTGTGTGCCAACCATTTGCACACCACGGTAGAGCAGGGCGCGGCTCGGGGACTCCGCCGGACGGCCAGTTGTCCGGGAGATCACACCGGCGGACGCCGCAGGACCGGGCGGCCGAACCGGAGGGCGGGAAAAGGGTGAACAACTCCCGAACCGCACCCGAAGAAAATCCCGTGGAACACCACTGGGACGCGCGGAACAACGCGATCACGGGTCAGGGGTATTGACGGGGGTCGGCATGTGATAGGCGCGGGAAATGTGGGAAGCCGTCCGTCGGTTCACGACGGACGGCTCCCCGCGCGATGTGGTCAGACCACCGGGAGGTGGAACATCACCGCAGCTCAGAAGAGCTTCAGCGGTGGCGGCGACCGCGCGGGCGGAGGACTCCGCCCAGCGGGCTGGTCGTCATTTCGCACTCCTCGTTCGGTGTGCCCCCATCCTGCACGACGGATCGCTGGGACGTCAAACAATTAACAGGTGAACGCCCCGTGCCCAATCAGTGGGAACGCGCCGCAGGCGATTCGCGCCGCCACCCGGACCGGCTATCGCGCCCACGCGCGAGCCTCCGGCTGCCCCAGTCGCCGGGCCAGGCGGTCGGCGCGGGCGGTGAGCGCCTCGGCCCTGCGGGTCAGCGGCTCGGGGTCCGCGCCACCGCGCCGGTCGGCGTCGGCGACCGAGCCCGCCAGGTCGGCGCAGTCGGTGACCAGCGCCAGGTACTCGGCCCGCACGGCAGGCGTGACCAGGTCGTCCAGCTCGACGATCCGCTGCGCCAGCTCCCCGGTGGCCGCGCTGAGCCGGGACCGCGCGTCCCGCTCCCCCTCGGCCCGCGCCCGCCCCCTGGCCACCGCGCCACCGGCCCGACCGCCCAGCAGGTACAGCGCCGCCGACCCCACCAGCACCGCGAGCAGCGCGGCGGCGGCGAGCAGGTGGCGGGCGGGCGACGGGCTGAGCACCCGGCCGCCGTCGGGCACGGTCCCGGCGCGCACGAGCTGGTCGTAGTTCACCGCGACGATCTTCAGCGCCTCCAGCGGCCGGTCGGCGAACTGGTGCACGCCCCGGCGGATCGCCAGCTCCGCCACGAACGCCCGCCCGAAGTTCTCCTCGCCCCGCCCCGGCAGCAGCGCGCACCCGTAGCTGGCGTACTCGCCGCCCTCCCGGCTCAGCAGCAGCACGACGGTCCCGTCGGCGGCGCGCTCCAGGTCGTCGCAGCCGTCGCGCAGGTCCGCCTCGGGCTCCAGGAACACCACGACGAGCCTGCGGTTGCCGATGATCCGCTCGGCCGCCTCCTGGTCGAGCTCGACGCCGGGCGCCGCGTACACCGAGGACTGGGCGACCTGCCGCGCGGCGGGACCGTCGAACAGCCCGCCGCTCCACACCGCCCACCCGGCGAGGACCAGGCAGGCCACGAGCACCGCCGCGCACGCGGCCGGGACGCGCCTCACGCCAGGCTCCCGCGCAGGTAGGCGGACGGCCGGTAGTCGGGTCGCCCGAGCTGCCTGGCGGTGGTGTCCAGCTCGGCCTCGGCGGCGTCGAGCAGGCGGCGCACGTGGGCCTCGGGCAGCCCGGTCTCCAGCGCCTCGCGGGCCGAGCCGAGCCGGGCGAGCCCGCGGGTGAGCGAGGCGTCGCGGCTGAGCGCGGACACCTCGACGGCGAGCGCGGACAGCGCGGCGAGCCGGGCCGGGCTGGTGCGCGGCTCGCCGGGGCGCACCCGCGCGGCGCGGGCGCTGAGCGCCAGGAACGCCGCGACGCAGCCGGTGAACGCCCACGGCAGCGCGGGCAGCGCGATGTCGAGCGGGTCGGGCGCCAGGTAGGGCAGGGGGCGGTCGAACAGGCCCGCGTAGCGCAGGTCGGTGACCCGGTCCAGGTAGGCGGCCAGTATCACCGCCTGCGGGTAGGCGTAGGCGTCGATCCGGTCGGAGAACTGGCCGTAGAAGCTGGCGGCGGCGACCTCGGCGAAGTCGTCCGCGTGCGGGCCGTGGTACTCGACCCAGTTGCCGTACATGACCACGACGGGCCGGTCCGGGAACACCGAGGCGAGCGCGGAGCCGTAGTCGGGGACGGGCGCGTCGCGCTCCTGCACCGGGAACACCGCGTAGAGCGCGTCGCCGGGGAACGCGTCGGGCTTGTCGGGGACGTCGTCGAGCGCGGCTCCCTGGGCGACGTGCGGCAGCCCGTCGCGCAGGTCGACGGCGACCGCCTCCAGCTCCTGCGGGGTCGGCTCGCGCCTGCGGAACGGGTCGACGTCGGCGGGAGCGAGGTCGCCGACGTGCAGCGCGACCAGGTCGAGCACCTCGTTGGTGACGTCGGCGAGCGCGAACTGGGCGCGCCAGCCGGGGATGGTGTCCGGGTAGGCCTGGTTGACGCCGTCGGTGACCTCGGTGCCCATGACCAGGACGGTGGCGTTCTCGACGTCGCGGACCCGGTCGCGCTCGTCCTCGTCGAGCCCTGCGGGGGCGACCAGGACGCGCACGTCGGTGCCCGCGACGGCGGCGTCGACCAGCGCCTCGTCCCAGGTGGCGGTGGCCCCCGGCAGCCGGACCACCGGGGCGGCCTCGACCAGCGCGGTCATCTCCTCCACCGAGGGCACGGTCAGGCCCGCCAGCTCGCCCGCCGCGCCCTCGGGCACGGGTTCGCGCGGTGACGGGGACTCGCCGTAGCTGACGTCGACGGCGCGGCGCTGGGCGAGCAGGAACACCACGAGCACGACGACCGCGATGGCCAGCGCGGCGAACCGCACCGCGCGGAGCACCGGGGCCTCAGCCATGGAAGCTCCCCCGCCACAGCCGCTCGGCGCGGCGGGCGCAGTCGGCGGCGACGCGCGCGGAGGCGGTGCCGCCCCGGTTGGCCATGAGCAGCTCGGCGCGGGCGAGCAGGCGCTCGGCCTCCGGGCAGTACCAGCCGCCAGCGTCGCGGCTGATCGCGGCGCTGTCGATGGCGGCGAGCGCGGTGGAGCGGGCCACGGCGGCGGTCCGGGCGCTGGCGCGGGCGCGGGGGACGAGGGCCGCGCCGAAACCGGCGATCACCAGCACGGCCGCTCCGAGCAGCCAGACCATCCACATGAGCGCGCCATTCCAGGTGAGGTGTGCACCTGATTGTGCCCGGTCGGGTGACGGTCGGCGGTGGGGCCGGGGGTGTGTGGGGGCACGTCGCGTCCTCGGTCTCGTCCTGGGTCTCGTCGTGGGGCTCGTCCCCGGCCCCGGCCTCAGCCCGCGCCCAGCAGGTCGACCAGCTCGCCCAGCGCCTGCCCCAGCTCGCGGTCGACGCGGACGGCGGCGCGGTCGTCTCCCCTGGTGACGCCCCGGTTGAGGATGGCGACGGGCTTGCCGGACTTGGCGGCGTGGCGCACGAACCGCAGGCCGGACATGACGGTCAGCGAGGAGCCGAGGACGAGGAGGGTGTCGGCGGCGTCGACCAGGTCGTAGCAGTGGCGCACGCGCTCGGGCGGGACGTTCTCGCCGAAGAAGACGACGTCGGGCTTGAGGACGCCGCCGCAGCGGGCGCAGTCGACCACGCGGAAGCCCGCGACGGCCTCGGCGGGCAGGTCGGCGTCGCCGTCCGGGTTGACCCGGTCGGCGGTGGCGGTGAAGCCGGGGTTGGCCTCGCGCAGGCGGGCGTCGTGCTCGGCGCGGTCGGTGGTGGCCCCGCAGTCCAGGCAGATCACGCGGTAGAGGCTGCCGTGCAGCTCGACGACGTCGGTGGCGCCGCCGTCCTGGTGCAGGCCGTCGACGTTCTGGGTGATGACCGCGTCGACCAGGCCGGCGCGCTGGAGGGCGGCGACGGCGCGGTGGCCGTCGTTGGGCTCGGCGCGGCGCATGGCGCGCCAGCCGACGTGGGCGCGCGCCCAGTAGCGGCGGCGGCCCTCGGCCGAGGCGGTGAAGTCCTGGTAGGTCATCGGGGTGTGCTTGCGCAGGCTGCCCTCGGCGCCCCGGTAGTCGGGGATGCCGGACCCGGTGGACAGGCCCGCCCCGCTGAGCACCAGCGCGCGACCGGGGCGCAGCAGGTCGACCAGCGGGGTGAGCGAGGTCGTCCTGGGCAGCGGGTCGCCGGTGGCGGTCCAGGTGAGGGTCGGGCGTGTCCGCATGGGACGAGGGTACGACCGGGGGCGGGTGGGGCGCGGGGTGCGGGGGTGGGGGTGGAGGGGTGTGGGGGCGAGGGGGTGTCGGGGGCTGAGGAAGAGCGCGGGGGAAGAGCCCCAGAGCAGGGGAGCCGCAGTGTGCGGTCGCGGTGCGGCGGTTGGGTGTCTCGCACTGCTGCGCAGCGCGGGTCTCGCACTGCTGCGCAGCGCGCTGCTCCGCTCGGGCGGAGGTGCTGCGCCCGTCCGGTGGTCACCCTGCCGACAGGGTCGACCGCGCTCCGCTTATGTGATAGCCATCTATCAGAACGCTCGTCGCCTGATGGCAGGAGAACACCGTGAGCGAGACCGCTGTGCGCCCAGCACCGGAACTGCCGGTGCACATGCGCAGGAACGGCTTCGACCCCCACCCCGCGCTCACCGAGTTGCGCGACTCCGGCGGCATCCGGCGCGAGCGCACCCCGATGGGGCTGGACGCGTGGGTGGTGAGCAGGCACGAGGACGTGCGCCGGGTCCTGTCGGACACCTCGACGTTCAGCAACAACAGCGAGGACCTGCCCACGCTCGCCGACATGGCGCCGGAGGAGCGCAGGAAGCGGCTGTCGGGGAACCTGCTGGCGCTCGACCCGCCCGACCACACCAGGGTGCGCAGACTGCTCACGCCGGAGTTCACGATCCGGCGGATGCGGCGGCTGGAGCCCCGGATCAAGCAGATCGTGGACGACCACCTGGACGCGATGGAGCAGGCCGGTCAGCCCGCCGACGTGGTGCGCGACTTCGCGCTGCCGGTGCCGTCGCTGGTGATCAGCGAGCTGCTCGGCGTGCCCTACGAGGACCGGGCCGACTTCCAGCGGCGCAGCAACCTGCTGCTGGACATGTCGCTGCCGATGGCGGAGCGCAGGCGGGTGGGCGAGGAGTCGCGGACCTACATGGCGCGGCTGGTCGCGGGCGCGAAGGCCGATCCCGGCGAGGACCTGCTGGGGATGCTCGCGCGCGAGGACGAGCTGGACGACGACGAGCTGATCGGGATCGCGTCGCTGCTGCTGATCGCCGGGCACGAGACGACCTCGAACATGCTCGGGCTGGGCACGCTGGCGCTGCTGCGGCACCCCGAGCAGCTCGCGCTGGTGCGCGACGACGAGACCATGACCGAGCGGGCCGTCGAGGAGCTGATGCGGTGGCTGAGCGTGGTGCACTCCGGCAGCGGGCGGAAGGTGCTGCGGGAGGTCGAGCTGGGCGGGCAGGTGCTGGCCGAGGGCGACTGGGTGGTGTGCGCGCTGCCGGGGGCGAACCGGGACCCCGGACTGCTGGAGGACCCGGAGCGGCTGGACGTGCGGCGCGGGTCGCCGGGGCACGTGGCGTTCGGGCACGGGCTGCACCACTGCCTGGGCGCGCCGCTGGCGCGGATGGAGATGCGGATCGCGTTCCCGGCGCTGCTGCGGCGCTTCCCCGGACTGCGGGAGGTGGAGGGGTACGAGCCCTCGTTCCGGTCGTACCACGTGGTGTACGGGTTGAGCGAGCTCCCGGTGCGGTGGTGACCTGTGGGGTGCTGACCGGGTGGTGCTGACCTGTGCAGCGCTGACCGGGGTGGTTCTCGGGTGAGGGGCGGGGGCGCGTCGTGGGGTGTCGCGCCTCCCGCCGGTGGGTGTTCGGCGCGGCGGGCCGTCCGGTTCGGGTGGGCCCGCGCGCCGGTCGGGTGACGCGGTCGGGTGACGCGGTCGGGTGACGCGGTCGAGCTGGAGGTGCGTGGTGGGCGAGCGGGTCGAGGCGGATCGGGACGTGTGCGTCGGGGCCGGGATGTGCGTGATGACGGCGGGCGCGGTGTTCGACCAGGACGACGACGGGATCGTGGTGGTGCTGGAGGGCGAGCCGGGTGGGGACGACGCGGCGCGGGCGCGGGACGCGGTGGCCTACTGCCCCTCGGGGGCACTGCGCCTGGTCACCGGCTGACCTGTCGACGTACGGTGCGCGGGTGCCCGCAAGATCCCCGCAGGACCGGTTCGTCCCGTCGAGTCCCCCCGCCGGGTCCTCGCCGGGGGTGGTCGCGCGCGCGGACGGCGGGGCGGCGAGCGCGGTGCGCCCGAGGCGGGCCGACGCCCGGCGCAACCACGACCGGATCGCGCGTGCGGCCGTGGAGGCGTTCGGCCGCCGGGGGCCCGAGGGGCCGAGGCTGGAGGACGTGGCGGCGCTGGCCGGGGTCGGCGTGGCGACGGTGTACCGCCTGTTCGGCGACCGGGACGGGGTGCTGCGGGCGGCGTTCGAGCTGTTCTTCGCGGAGCGGGTGACGCCGCTGGTGCTGGAGGCGAGGGCGGGGTCCGACCCCGGCGCCGGGTTGCGGCTGGTGGTGGCGGGGGCGGTGGAGGCGTTCGCGGACCACCGCTCGCTGGTGGTCGCGGCGAAGCACGCGGCCCTGATCGAGCCGGAGACCCTGGACCGCCTGCTCGGCGAGATGGCGGACCTGCTGCTGGAGGCGCAGCGGCTCGGCCAGGTGCGCGACGACGTGGTGGTGGGCGACCTCGGCGGGCTGCTGATGATGGCGCTGGCGGTCTCCCAGCTGCCGGACCGGCTCCGGAACCTGGCCCTGCTGTGGGACGGCCTGCGCCCCGGCGGTTCGGCCCTGCCCACCCCCGAGGGCTGCCGACACCCGAGTGCCGCCGACGGCGGGGTCCCCCCGGCCTAGCGCGCCCGGTCGTCGTCCAGCCGCACCGCGGGCACCCGGACGCAGGTCACGTCCACCAGGCCCGCGGTCCTCGAGGCGAGTTCGCGGCTGAACATCACCTGCGCGAGCTTCGAGTGGTAGCAGGCGCGGGTGGGGTGTGCCGGCCCGCGCCGTCCAAGTCGTCGAAGCGGATCCCGATGCGCGGTGCGGTTGATCGGGGACAGCGCGTCCTCGCCCCGTCGCCGGTCGCGGCACAGGGCGAGCACGCGGTGGCCGCGCTCGGCCAGCAGGCGGGCCGCGCGCAGCCCGATGCCGGAACCGGCTCCTGTGATCAGGACGGTGAGCCGGCTGCGGTCGGTCACGCGGCACTCCCCACTCCGGGCGCGGGTCCCCGCCCCCTTGCGGCGCGGCGGGAACGGGACCGGTGGGCGCCCAGTATCGGGGGATCGGTCGCACCCACCACCGAGGGGTCCGCCCGCGCGGCCGTCCCGGTCCGGGACGAGTGCGCCCCAGCCGGGTGACTCAGCCCACCCGATCGGCGCTACCACCGGGTAATCCTCAGCTCCCCCGCCTCGCTGCCGTCGCCGGACTTGGCCCCGCGGGACGACGCGGGTGGTCCTGTGGCGCGTGCCGCGCCCGCCGCGACAGCGAGAGGAGAGGCCCCATGCTCGGCTGGAAGTCCCGGAGGGCTCAGCAGGAGACCGGGGGTCGCGAGCCCGGTCCCCGGACCGTCGCCGACACCGGTGAGGCCGACGCGCTGCGTGACGAGCTGGCCGCCCTCAAGCAGGAGCTGGAGTTCGTCAACGAGCGCTACGGCCTGATGATCAAGGCCTCGGACATCGGGCTGTGGGACATGTCGGTCGTCGCGGGCGACCCGGTCAACGCCGGCAACGAGTTCTGGTGGTCCGACCACCTGCGCAAGATGCTCGGGTTCACCGACGAGCGGGACTTCCCGAACGTGCTGGACAGCTGGGCCTCGCGGCTGCACCCGGACGAGAAGGACTCCGTGCTGGGCGCGTTCGCCGCGCACCTGAACGACCGCACCGGCCGCATCCCCTACGACATCGAGTACCGCCTCAAGCGCAAGACCGGCGAGTACCGCTGGTACCGCGCCAGCGGCACGACCCGGCGGGACGGGGCGGGCGTCCCGCTGCGCGTCGCGGGCGCGCTGCTGGACATCGACACCCAGAAGACGCTGATGAGCGCCGCGCTGGGCTTCGTGGACCGCCTGGGCGACAGCGCGAACGAGCTGGCCGAGGTGAGCAACCGCATGTCGGACACCACGCAGACGGCCGTGTCGGTCACCGAGACGGCGGTCTCGGCGATCGAGAAGCTCGGCGAGAGCAGCCTGGAGATCGGCAAGGTCGTGCAGTTCATCACCACGATCGCCGACCAGACGAACCTGCTGGCGCTGAACGCGACCATCGAGGCGGCCCGCGCGGGCGACTCGGGGCGCGGGTTCGCCGTGGTGGCCAACGAGGTCAAGGAGCTGGCGAGCGAGACGTCGCGGGCGACCGACGACATCGGCCACAAGGTCGACGTCATCAAGGAGGACACCACGCGCGCGGTCTCCGCGATCCAGGAGATCAAGCAGATCGTGACGCTGATCGACTCGTTCCAGACGACGATCGCGTCGGTGGCCGACCACCAGCGCGAGGCCGCGCAGGACGGTCGGGCGCTGCGCGCGATCGGCGACTGACGCAGGTCTCCGGTGCGGTCGGGGTGGTGCGCTCCCGACGGCGCCGGGTGGTGGACCCGCCTCCCTGGGGGACGCGGGTCCGCCGACGTCCGCGACCGGACCGCTCGCCGGGCGCGGGAGCGGCGGTGGCCCGGCCCTTTCGCAGGGGACCGGGCCACCGCTGTTCGCGGTCCGGGGCCTTCACGGGCCAGGGCCTCGCGGTCCGGGGCCCTCGCGGTCCGGGGCCGGGTCAGACCGGGATGATCATGCCGGGGAAGGTCTTCGAGCCGGTGCAGTGCGGGCACTCGCGGCCGTTGTCGATGGTCCTGGGGACACCGCCGATGACCGCCGCCACCGGGTTCGCCAGGTAGCCCGCGCCGCCGCAGAGGTGGCAGATGGTCCTGGCCTCGGCCGTCACGGTGAACAGGCCGTCCTCGTCGTCCTCGTCCTCCTCCAGCTCGTCGACGACCTCGTCGAAGTCGTCGTCGGCCTCGTCGTCGGCCTCGAACTCGAAGTCGTCGTCGTACTCGTCGTACTCACCGTCGTCGGGCTCCTCGCGGCCGTCGCCGCCAGCCTCGCGATCCGCCATCGAGCCACCCCGAACGTCGCACGCCTTGCAGGAGCACCGATCGTAACCGCCGGGCGCGCGGCGGGCCCCGGACCGGGTCCCGCGCGGGCGGTCAGGGGGTCTGCGGACCGGCGGCGGGCAGGGACACCACGATCGTCAGGCCGCCGCCGGGGGTGTCCTCGGCGGTGATCGCGCCGCCCATGGCCTCGGTGAAGCCCTTCGCCACGCTGAGCCCCAGGCCGATGCCGGGCGCGGCGTCCCGGTCGCCCAGGCGCTGGAACGGGGCGAACACCGCCTCAGTCGTGTGCCTCGGGACGCCGGGGCCGTGGTCGACCACCCGCAGCTCGACGCGGTCGCCGTGCGCGCTGGCCCGGACCGCCACCTCGGGGAACCCCACCTCGGGGGTCGTCGCCTCGGGGCCCGCCACCCGTGGGCCCGCAGCCCCTGGGCCCGCCGCATCCGGGCCGCCACTCGCGCGGGGCGCGGGCCTGCGGCTGCCGTGGCGCAGGGCGTTGTCCACGACGTTCGCGACCACCCGCTCCAGCAGGCCGAGGTCGGCCCGGACCGGGGGCAGGTCCTCGCGGACCTCCACCAGCACCCGGTCCCGCTCGTCGACGCCCGCGAGCGCCGCCGCGACCGCCTCGTCGTAGCCGATCGCCTTGAACACCGGGGTCACGGCGCCGGTCGCGAGGCGGGAGGAGTCGAGGAGGTTGTCGACCAGGCCGGTGAGCCGGTCCGCCGACAGCTCGACCGCCTCCAGCAGCTCGGCGGTGTCCTCGGCGGACAGGGACAGCTCCACGTCGCGCAGGCTGCCGACCGACGCCTTGATGGAGGTGAGCGGGGTGCGCAGGTCGTGGCCGACCGCCGAGAGCAGCGCGGTGCGCAGCTGGGTGGTCTCGGCGAGGCGGCGGGCGTCCTCGGCCTGGGCGGACATGCGCTGGTGGCGCAGGGCAAGGAGCGCCTGCCCGGCGGCGCCTTCGAGGGCCCTGCGGTCGCCCGCCGCCAGGGGTCTGCCACGCAGGGCGAGGTGCACGTCCGGGTTCACCGGGACGTCCACGTCGGCCTCGTCGGGGTCGGCGCAGGGGTTCGGGCCCGCCGAGGCCACCGGGGTCCAGTCGTGGTCGACGCGTTCGAGGAGGGTCGCGGACTCCTGGGCGAAGTTCTCGCGGACCTGCTCCAGCAGGCGCGCCAGCGGGTCCGGTCCGGCCAGGACGGTGCGGGCGTAGGAGGCGAGCAGCGCGGCCTCGGTGCGGGCGCGGGCGGCCTGGGAGGCGAGCCTGGCGGCGCGGTCGACCACGAGGGCCACGAGCACGGCCACGGTCACCATGACCAGGAGGGTGAGCAGGTTCTCCTGGGCCGAGACGGTGAGGCTGTAGTAGGGCTGGGTGAAGAAGAAGTTCAGCATCCCGGCGCCGATCAGCGCGGCGAACACCGCCGGTCCGAGGCCGCCGACCAGGGCGACGACGACGGTGGCGAGGAAGAAGCCGACCAGGTCGGTGGAGAAGGTGATGTCCTCGGCCAGCGCGGTGCCGATCCCGGTGACGACCAGCGGCAGCAGGACCGAGAGCAGCCAGCCGAGCGCCTGCCTGGACGGGGTGAGCGGGTTGCGGTCCGGGTGGCGGCGCGGGGGCTCCGGGGACTCGTCGTGCGGGACCATGTGGACGTCGATGCTGTCGGAGCGCGCGATGACCGCGGCCCCGACGCCCCCGTCGAACGCCCTGGCCAGGCGGGAGCGGCGGGACGCGCCGAGGACGAGCTGGGTGGCGTTGACGCCTCGGGCGAACTCCAGCAGCGCGGTGGGGACGTCGTCGCCGACGACGGTGTGGTAGGTCGCGCCGAGGTCCTCGGTGAGCCTGCGGAAGCGCGACGGGGCGTCGGGCGCGTCGGGGCCGGTGGCGCGCGGGGCCACCGGCAGGACGGTGACCACGAGGAGCTCGGCCGCCGCGCTCAGGGCGATGCGGCGGGCCCTGCGGATCAGCGGTTCGCTCTCCGGGCCGCCGGTGATGGCGACGACCACGCGCTCCCTGGTCTCCCAGGTGTCGGTGATGCGCTGGTCGGCGCGGTAGCGCTGGAGCGCCACGTCCACCTGGTCGGCCACCCAGAGCAGGGCCAGCTCGCGCAGGGCGGCGAGGTTGCCGGGGCGGAAGTAGTCGGCGAGGGCGGCGTCGACCTTGTGGGCCGGGTAGACGTTGCCGTGCGCCAGGCGGCGGCGCAGGGCCTCCGGGGTGAGGTCGACCAGCTCGACCTGCTCGGCGCGGCGGACCACCTCGTCCGGGACGGTCTCGCGCTGGTCGACGCCGGTGATCCGGCGGACCACGTCGCTGAGGGACTCCAGGTGGTGGACGTTCAGGGTGGTGAGGACGTCGATGCCCGCGTCCAGGAGGTCCTCGACGTCCTGCCAGCGCTTGGGGTTCCCGGCGCCGGGCGGGTTGGTGTGGGCGAGCTCGTCGACCACGACGACGGCCGGGGCCCGGCGCAGGACGGCCTCCAGGTCCAGTTCGGACCGGGGTTCCCCGTCGTGGTGGGTGGTGCGGCGGGGGATCTGCTCCAGGCCGTCCAGGAGTTCGGCGGTGCGGGCGCGGTCGTGCGCCTCGACCAGGCCCACGACGACGTCCGCCCCGCGCTCGCGGCGGCGGTGGGCCTCGTTCAGCAGCGCGAAGGTCTTGCCGACGCCGGGGGCCGCGCCCAGGTAGATGCGCAGTTCGCCGCGCTTGCGCTTGGTGTCGACCACGGGATCAGTGTGCGCGGTGGGGGCGGTCGGGTCGGCGGGCGGCGACCGGGTCCCGGTTCCGACTACCGGGGGTGACGGCAAAACGGACATCGGGCTTCTGGCAGCCTCGCACCCGTCGCAACCGCGGCAACCGTCCCGCAACCGGGTTCCGGATCCCGGCAACCGTCGCGCAACCGTCGTGGACCCGTTGCCTCACCCGAAAGAGCCGAGATCGACCGTCCACAACGGACAGTTGTCAAACCTGCGGAAAAAACTTCACCCGATCGTGTATATCGCTACTCTATTTGGGTGAGCGCGCTCACCCATTCAGGTGCAAATGGGTTGCTGTGCCGCACTATCGGTTCATGCGTTTGAGTCGACTCTCGGTAGTTGCGGGTATTGCCACCGGTCTGGTTGTCACGACGGCCACCGTCGTCCTGGCCAGCGCCCAGGCCAGCCCCTCCCCCGCCACGGGCCCCGGCCCGTGCGTCGGCGCCGAGTGCCCGGCCGAGTACGCGCCGGTCCGCGGCAACAGCGGGCGGTTCGACGGGCGCGACGAGGCGGTCAACGTGTTCGTCGGCAAGTCGTTCACCGTGTCCGGCAACGCGGCCGAGGCCGAGGGCAGGCTCGTCGTCGGGGGCTCGTTCACCCTGGCGAAGGACGGCAGCGGCGTCGGCTACAACGTCGGGACCGTGGGCGCGGGCTCGCAGGTGCCGCCGCCCGCGGGCTCGGACTTCCTGGTCACCGGCGGGGACCTGACCATCGCGCCGGGCCAGGAGCTGCGCGCCGACGGCGGTGTCGTGCGGTACGCGGGCACCAAGACCGGCGTGGTCAGCAGCACCGGCGCCGCCGTGCAGGACGACAACGCCTTCGCGCCCTACGCGGGCATCGGCGAGGCGCTCCGCGAGGACAGCGCCTGCTACGCCGCGCTCCCCGCCACCGGGACGGTCACCCGCGACGACCTCGCCACCACGTTCACCGGCGACGGCGTGTCCGCGCTCCAGGTCTTCACCCTGGCGGGCGACATCACCGGGGCGAACGGGTCGATGCAGGGCATCGAGTTCGTGGGCGTCCCGGACGGCGCGACCGTGCTGGTCAACGCCACCGGTTCCGCGCCCCGCATCACCAGCTGGTCCGGCACGCACAACAACCGCGACGGCATCGACCGCCTCGGGCAGCGGCTGCTGTGGAACTTCCCGAACGCCACGACCGTGACCCTGAACGGCCAGTCCGAGTTCCAGGGCAGCGTGGTCATCCCCCGCCAGGACAGCACCGCGAAGGTCAGCACCCCCGGCTTCAGCGGGCGGTTCTTCACGGCGGGCTCGCTGGAGCACGGCGGCAACGGCAGCGGCGACGGCAACGAGTTCCACGCGTACCCGTTCACCGGCGTGATCCCGACCTGCGGCACCGGCACCACGACGGTCCCGAGCAGCAGCACGACCAGCAGCACCAGCACGACGACGGTCGAGACCACGACGTCGAGCAGCACCACGACCACCGCGCCCAGCACCACGACGACCGCGCCGACGACCACCACCGCGCCGAGCACCAGCACCACCACGAGCACGACCGTCGAGACCACGACCACGACGCCGTGCGAGGAGACCACCCCGGAGACCAGCACCACCACCACGGTCCCGACCACGACGACCGCGCCGAGCACCAGCACGACGACCAGCACCACGACGGTCGAGACCACCCCGGAGTCGAGCACCCCGGAGACCAGCACCAGCAGCAGCTCCACCACGACCACCGCGCCGTCGACCACGTCCTCGTCCTCCTCGGCGACGACCTCGTCGACCACCTCCGCGACGACCTCGTCGTCGTCGACGTCCGAGACCACCTCGGCGACGACGTCGACCAGCACTGAGGCGTCGAGCACCACCGCCACGAGCCCGAGCACCTCGGAGAACCCGGTCGTCCCGGCCGTCGCGAAGACCTCGGGCGGCGCGGGCCTGGCCCACACCGGCTCCCCCGCCGGGATGGCGCTGGCCATCGGCGCGCTCCTGCTGATCGGCGGCGCGGCGCTGTTCGCGGTGACCCGCCGCCGCAAGGTCTGATCGACCGCCTGACCCGACTCAACGCCCGAACGGGGCCCGCGCTCTTCGCGCGGGCCCTGTTCGCGTGTGCAGGGGAGGTCAGGACACCGGGTCAGGGCGGCCGGGTCGGGGCGGCCGGGTCAGGGCGGCCGGGTCAGGACACCGGGTCAGGCCCGGACCGCGCGGGAGCGGCGCGCGCCCCAGGTGACCAGGGCCGCCGCCAGGGCGGTCAGGGCCAGGGCCGCGACGAGGATCGCCTGGTGGAAGTGGGCGGTCTGGAGCGGGGTCCAGCCGGGTGCGGTCAGGTCGGGGCCGAACAGCAGGGCCAGCGACGTCCCGGTGATCGCCAGGCCGGTGGCCGAGGCGACCTCGCCCGCCGTGTCGGTGAGGGCCGCGCCGGTCGTGGTGCGGTTCTCCGGCAGGCCGCGCAGGACGTTCATCGCCGCGACGACGCCGACCACGCGCAGCCCCAGCGCCACCAGCACTAGCGCCAGCGCGACCCAGGGGTAGCCGAGGTGGCCGAGCAGGGCGTACTCGGCGAGCCCGGCCACGACCGCCGCCGCGCCCAGCCACGCCGCGCGGTCGAACCCGAGCCTGCTCAGCAGCGGTCGCACGAACGCGCCGCCGGCGAGCAGGACCACGACCTGCGGGAGGGTGCCGAGCGCGGCCTGCGCCGGTGACCAGCCCCAGTCGAGCTGGAGCTGGAGGGCGACGAGGTAGCCGAGGCCTGCGGTGGCCAGCGCCGCCGCGGCCTTGTAGGCGAGGCCGCTCGCCACCAGCGGTCGGGCGAGCAGCGCCAGGTCGAGCAGCGGGTGGGCGGCGGTGCGCTGGCGGTGGGCGAAGCCGAGCGCCGCGAGGACCGCCGCGCCCCCCGTCCCCCACGGGGCCCAGCCCGGCCCGGACGCGACCAGGGTCGGCGTCACCAGGGCGAGCACGACGGTCGCCGTGCCCAGCGCCGCGCCGACGACGTCCACGGGGGCGCGGTGCAGCTCGGCCGGGCTGTCGGGGGCGATGCCCGCCCGGACGCCGATCAGCGCGAGCACCGCGATCGGGGCGTTGACCAGCAGCAACGCCTGCCACGGCAGGACCGTGAGCGCGAGGCCGCCGAGGGTGGGGCCGACGGCCAGGCCGATCAGGCCGACGGTGGAGATGAGCGTGGTGGCGCGCACGCGCAGCGCGTCGTCGCGGAACAGCCGGAAGGCCAGCGCCATGGAGCCGGGGGTGGTCATGGCGGCGGCCACGCCGAGCGCGGCCCGGACGGCGATGAGCTGCCAGGCGGTGGTGACGAGGGCGGTGGCGAGACCCGCGGCGGCGAGCAGGGTCAGGCCGGTGAGCATCAGCCTGCGGCGGCCGAAGCGGTCGGCGAGCGCGCCGAAGGCGAGCATCAGGCCGCCGAAGACGACCGCGTAGGCGGAGGTGACCCACTGCAGCTCGGTGGTGGTGGCGGACAGCTCGCGGCCGATGGTGGGCAGGGCGACGGTGAGGACGGAGTTGTCGAGCATCTCGAACAGGAACACGGCCGACAGGCCGACGAGCGCCACCCAGGCCTGACGCAGCGAGGTCGGCGGGGGTGGGGTGGTGACGGGCGAGGCAGCGGCCGGGATGGCGGCGGGCGGGGTGGTTCGCAGTTCAGCGGGCACGAACACTGTTCTACTCTCGAACAGTGTTCGCGACAAGGCGAACAGCGTTCGAAGTTACCTGGAACACTGTTCGCCCCGGCGGCTAGACTCGCCCCGTGCCCACACCGCAGCAGCGCCGCGCCGCCCGCAACCAGCTCCCCGGCGGTGAGGCCGCCGCCGGGCGCGGGGCGGCGCGCAAGGCCCCGATCACCGTGGACGCGATCGTCGACACCGCCTTCGGCATCGTCGAGCGCGAGGGCTACGAGGCGCTGACCATGCGCCGGGTCGCCGCCGCGCTGGGCACGGGCGCGTCGTCGCTGTACGCGCACGTGGTCAACAAGGAGGACCTGGACGAGCTGCTCATCGGCCGCCTGTGCGCGCGGGTCCCGCTGCCCGAGCCCGACCCGGCGGCGTGGCGGGCGCAGCTGACCGGCGTCTGCGCCGCGCTGCGGGACGAGTACCTGAGCTACCCCGGAATCTCCCGTGCCGCGCTCGCCGCCGCGCCGTCCAACCTGGACACGCTGCGGGTGAGCGAGGGGATGCTCGCGATCGCGCTCGCCGGGGGCGCCCCGCCGCAGGCCGCCGCGTGGGCGGTCGACGCGCTGACCCTGTACGTCAACGCCTACAGCCTGGAGCGCTCGCTGGCCGCGCGCCGCATCGCAGGCGGCGAGGACTGGGTGATCAGCCGGGAGGAGATGGCGCGGCGCTTCGCGGAGCTGCCGGACGCCTTCCCGGTGTCCAAGCGGCACGCGGCCGAGCTGACCGCGGGCACCGGGCACGACCGGTTCGACTTCACGGTCGCGCTGCTGCTCGACGGCCTGGAGCGCGCCGCGGGCGACTAGCCCGAGAACGACCAGAGGGCCCGCGGTTGGGCCGAACGGGACCGCGCCGGCCCGCGAGACGGAGAGCACGCGCACCTCCCGCACGTACCGGCTGGAGCGCGCGTCGCCCGGCAGCGCACCCCGCACCACAGGGGTTCCGGCACTTCCGCAGAAGCCGCCAATAGGCTGCCAGTCACCCGTTTCTGCGGTATTAGACTCCGCGACGTGCCGAATTTGCGGATCAGCGAAGCCGCCGCCCTGCTCGGGGTGAGCGACGACACCGTGCGCCGGTGGATCGACCAGGGACGGCTGTCCTCGGTCCAGCTCGACAGCGGGCGCATGGGCGTCGAGGGGGCCGAGCTGGCCGCGTTCGCGCAGCGCGCCGCCGAGAACCCCGAGGCGGGCGGGCCGATCACGACCTCGGCCCGCAACCGGATGCGCGGCATCGTCACCCGCGTCGTCAAGGACGGCGTCATGGCGCAGGTGGAGATGCAGGCGGGCCCGTTCCGCGTGGTGTCGCTGATGAGCAGCGACTCCGCCGAGGAGCTGGGCCTGGAGGTCGGGTCGGTGGCCGTGGCCTCCATCAAGTCCACCCACGTCGTGGTAGAGATCCCGGAGGGCTGACACCCGTGAGAACCCGTCCCCGCCTGCGCGTCCTGTCCGCGCTGTCCGCCACCGCGCTCGCGCTGACCGGCTGCGCCCCGTCGGACGCCCCGGCGCCCGCCGAGTCCGGTTCGGCAGCCACCCCGCTCGGCGAGATCACCGTCTTCGCCGCCGCCTCGCTGAACGAGACGTTCACCCGGCTGGGCGAGGAGTTCGAGGCCGCCAACCCCGGCTCGAAGGTCACCTTCAACTTCGGCGGCAGCTCGGGCCTCGCCCAGCAGCTGGGCCAGGGCGCGCCCGCCGACCTGTTCGCCTCGGCGGCCCCGGCGAACATGAAGCAGGTCACCGACACTGGCCTGGTGACCGACACGCCCACCACGTTCGTGCGCAACCGGCTGCAGATCGCCGTGCCCAAGGGCAACCCCGGCAGGATCACCGGGCTGGCCGACTTCGGCGAGGACGACCTGAAGATCGCCCTGTGCGCCGAGCAGGTGCCGTGCGGGGCCGCGTCGAAGAAGGTGTTCGAGGCGGCGGCCGTGACGCCCAAGGCCGACACGCTGGAGCAGGACGTCAAGGCCGTGCTGACCAAGGTCCGCCTCGGCGAGGTCGACGCCGCGCTGGTCTACCGCACGGACGTTCAGGCGGCGGGCGCGGAGGTGGAGGGCATCACGTTCGCCGAGGCCGACGAGGCGGTCAACGACTACCCGATCGCCGTGCTGGCCAAGGCGCCCAACGCCGCAGGCGGCAGGGCGTTCCAGGAGTACGTGCTCTCCGAGAGCGGCAAGAAGGTCCTGTCCGCCGCGGGCTTCGACGCGCCGTGACGCGCCGACCGCCGCTGGTCCTGCTGCTGCCCGCGGCGGTGGGCGTGGCCTTCCTGCTGGTCCCGCTGCTCGGGATGCTGCTGCGCACCCCGTGGGACCGGCTCGGCGAGCTGCTGTCGGCGCCCCTCGTCGGGCAGGCGCTGAGGCTGTCGCTGCTGTGCGCGTCGCTCGCGACGCTGGTGTGCCTGCTGCTGGGGGTGCCGCTGGCGTGGCTGCTGGCCCGCACGCGCGTCCCCGGCAGGGGCGTGCTGCGCGCGCTGGTGACCGTGCCGATGGTGCTGCCGCCGGTCGTCGGCGGGGTGGCGCTGCTGTACGTGCTGGGCCGCCGGGGCCTGGTGGGGCAGTACCTGGACGCCTGGTTCGGGGTGTCGCTGCCGTTCACCACGGCGGGCGTGGTGGTCGCCGAGGCGTTCGTGGCCATGCCGTTCCTGGTGGTGTCGGTGGAGGGCGCGCTGCGCGGGGCCGACCCGCGCTACGAGGAGGCGGCGGCCACGCTCGGGGCGTCCCGGTGGACGGTGTTCCGCCGGGTCACCCTGCCGTCGGTGCTGCCCGGCGTGGTGGCGGGCGCGGTGCTGTGCTGGGCGCGGGCGCTGGGCGAGTTCGGGGCGACGATCACGTTCGCGGGCAACTTCCCCGGCAGGACCGCGACCATGCCGCTGTCGGTGTACCTGGCGCTGGAGACGGACCCGGACGCGGCGATCGTGCTGAGCGTGCTGCTGCTGGTGGTGTCGGTGGCCCTGCTGGCCGCCCTGCGGGAGCGGTGGATCACCGCATGACGCTGGACGCGCGGCTGGTGGTCAGCCTGGGCGGGTTCGAGCTGGACGCGGCGCTGCGGATCGAGCGCGGCGAGGTCGTGGCGCTGCTCGGGCCCAACGGGGCGGGCAAGTCGACGGCGCTGCGCGCGCTGGCCGGGCTGGTGCCGCTGGCCGGCGGGCACGTGCGGGTCGACGGGGACGCCTGGGACCGGTTGCCGGTGGAGCGGCGGCCGGTGGGCGTGGTGTTCCAGGACTACCTGCTGTTCCGGCACATGTCGGCGCTGGAGAACGTGGCGTTCGGGTTGCGCTCGCGAGGGGTGCGCAAGGCCGAGGCGCGGGCGACGGCGCTGGGCTGGCTGGAGCGGGTCGGGCTGGGCGAGCACGCGGCGGCCCGGCCGGGCGCGCTGTCCGGCGGGCAGGCGCAGCGGGTCGCGCTGGCGCGGGCGCTGGCGACCTCGCCGGGGCTGCTGCTGCTGGACGAGCCGATGGCGGCCATGGACGCCGGGACACGGCTGCGGGTGCGCGCCGACCTCGGCGAGCACCTCGGCGGGTTCCGGGGCCGGACGCTGCTGGTGACGCACGACCCGCTGGACGCGATGGTGCTGGCCGACCGGCTGGTGGTGCTGGAGGCGGGCCGGGTGGTGCAGGAGGGGGCGCCCGAGGAGGTGGCGGCCCGGCCGCGCACGGACTACGTGGCGGCGCTGGTCGGGCTGAACCTGCTCAGGGGGACGGCGCGCGGCGACTCGGTCGAGCTGGACGGCGGCGGGGTGGTCGCGATCGGCGAGGAGCTGCGCGGCGAGGTGTTCGTGGCGTTCGCGCCTGGCTCGGTGGGGCTGTACGGGGAGCGGCCGGAGGACGGGCCGCGCAACGCCTGGCCGGTGCGGGTGGTCGGGCTGGAGCAGCAGGGGCACTCGACGCGGGTGCGGCTGGACGGGGTGGTGCCGGTGGTCGCCGAGGTGACCGCGTCGGTGGTGGCGTCGCTGCGGCTGCGGCCGGGCGACGAGCTGTGGGCGGCGGTGTCGGCGGCGGAGGTCGTCGCGTACCCGGCGTGAACCGGGCTTCGCCTCACCGCAGCTCCTCGGGCGCGTTCGCCGTGGTCGGCGGGGTTTCTCCCGAACGGTGGGGGACTTTGGTCCCTGGTCCCCCGGTGGTCGCTCGCTAGCCTCGGAACCGGTTTTCCAGGTGGTGAGGAGGGGTGCGGGTGAGCGCGCTGGCGGTGCGCACGTCCGGCGGGGTCCGGGAGCGGGCGCTGACCGGGGTGGCGGAGCTCCTGGGCGGGGTGCCCGGCGCCCGCGCGACGGCGGCGCGGGTGCGGCTGACCGCGCTCGGCGGCGGGACCGCGCTGCTCCAGGCCAACGCCGAGGTGCGCGGCCACCGGATCAGGGCGCAGGTCGCGGCCCCGGAGGCGGACGTGGCGGGGCTGCTGCGCGAGCGCGTGGCCGCCCAGGTGTCCCGCTTGGACGCGCCGGGCGCGCACCGCGCGTGGCCGGGACCGGACCGGGCGCCGGTGGTGACCGGGCGGGCCGGGGCGCGGCGGGTGGCGCGGCGCAAGCGGGTGCGGGCGGCGCTGTGCGCGCCGGACGCGGCGGCGCTGGCCATGGACCTGATGGACTACGACTTCCACCTGTTCGCGGACTCGGAGACGGGGCAGGACAGCGTGCTGTACCGGGTGGGGCCGACCGGCTACCGGTTGGCGCGCCTGGAGGACACCGCGCCGCCCGCGCTGCCGGTGGTGGTGCCGCTGACGACGAACGTGCACCCGGTGCCGGAGCTGACCGAGGCGGAGGCGGTGCGGCGCTTGGACGAGACGGAGCTGCCGTTCCGGTTCTTCCGGCAGGCCGGGACCCGCCGGGGAGCCGTGCTGTACCGCCGGTGGGACGGCGACTACGGGCTGCTGACGTCGGGCTGACCCCAAGAACTCCCTGCGGAACCAGCGCTCCGCAGGTCGCGGGGCGAAGCCGCGCGAGACCACCGACCGGTCCACCTGAACTCCCTGCGGAACCAGCGCTCCGCAGGGCCCTAACGTGAAAGACGCCCGCCCGAGCGCCGCCCCACCCGGCCGGCCTCGTGAACCCCGGTCAGCTCACCCCGGTCCGCCAGCGCGGCACCGGGGTGATGCTGTCCTCGGGGATGTCCGCGTCGAGCGGCTGCGCGGTCCCCTTGAACCGGGCCAGCTTCTCCGCCGACAGGCAGAACACCTTGTTCCCCCCGGCTTCCGCCCACTCGGCGATGCCCGCGTGCGGGAGCTCGCGGTCGGAGGCGGCGAGGACGGCGTTGCCCGCCTTCTTCCCCAGCAGCAGCCCCGGTTCGGCGAGCAGCGCCACGTGCGGGAACACCTCGCGCAGCGACGCGACGGCCCGCAGCGCGAGCCCCAGGTCGGGCGCCGACCACATGTTGCCCAGGTACAGCCCGCCGGGCCGCAGCGTCCTGGCGATCTCGCGCAGGAACGGCGTGACGGCCAGGTTCAGCGCGATCGTGCCGACCCGCGCGACGTCCATGACCACGACGTCGGCGCTGCCGTCCGCCGCGCCCCTGATCCCGGCCTCGCCGTCCGCCACCCGCACCCTCAGCCCTGGGACGGCGTCGAGCGCGAGGTGCTCCCGGACCAGCTCGACCAGCGGCCCGTCCAGCTCGTAGACCTCCTGCGCGGAACCGGGCCGGGCGTGCGCGAGGTAGCGGGAGATCGTGAACCCGCCGCCGCCGACCTGGAGCGCGGACACCGGGTCGCCCTCGGGCCAGTGCAGGTCGAGCACGCGCGCCACCCAGCGGGTGTACGGCAGGTGCAGGTAACCGGGGTCGTCCAGGTCCACGCAGGACTGGAGCACCCCGTCGACCATGAGCAGCCACCCGCGCTCCCGGTAGGGCGCGGGCGCGAGCTGCGCCGTCCCGAACCGGACCTGCCGCTCCACGCCCCCACGCTGTTCCACGCGCGCCACCCTAGACCGCCGCCGGTCCGCGCCGGTCCGAAACGGTCGCGGTCACGGACGGCGGGGCAGCGCCGCCTCCGCCTCGCCCAGCACCTGGTCGAGCCGCTCCACCGCCTCGTCGACGGCGAGCGCCGCGTTCTCCAGCGCGCGCACGGCCGCGTCCGCCGCCTCGGCCCTGGCGCTCGCCTCGGCGGCGGCCTCGCGGAGGGACGCGGCGACCTCGTCGGGCGCGACCGCCGCCAGTTCGAGGGCCCGGTCCGCGACGCGCGCGGCCCGCCGCCCGGCGTCACCGCCGCGCTCGCACCCGTCGTTCTCCGCCACCCACCGGTCGAGCCCGGCCAGCACCTCGGGGAGCTGGTCGCGCAGCGCCTCCACCTGCGCCCGCCCCAGGTCGACCTCGCACCGCGCCCCGCCGGTCTCCAGGACCAGGCAGGCCGACTCCACGTGCCGCCGCGCCCACAGCCCGACCGATCCGCTCGCGCTCAGGTCGATGGTCACCGAGTTCCCGCTCATCAGCCGTCTCCGTTCGCGCACCGCGCGGGGTCTACGGTGTGCCCCACGCCACACCGGCCATGCTAGGCATAATGCCGCGCTTGATGTCGCCGCCGAGCCGACCCGAACGGGTGATCTCGGAATAGCCCGAACGAGCCGAGATCATGAAGACCGATCAATCGGAGGACCCCCATGCGCCCCACCGTGCGCAGCCGCCGCCTGGGTGCCCGCCTGGGCGACCACCGGCAGCAGAACAACCTGTCCGGCACCGAACTGGCCGCGCGGCTCGGCGTGCACCAGGCCACCTGGTCGAAGATCGAGACCGGGAAGACGAAGGTCTCCCCCGCCCTGCTGGCCCGCACGGCGGAGATCCTCGACATCCCGGCCGACGCGATCGCCCAGCTCCAGGAACTGCACCGCAGGGCCGACGAGCCCGGCTGGTGGCAGGACTACGGCGACATCCTGTCCGAGGCCGTGCAGATGCTGATCGAGCTGGAGGCCGACGCGTCCTGGATCCGCACCTACGAGGGCCAGGTCATCCCCGGACTGCTCCAGACCCGCGAGTACGCCGAGCGCGTCATCACGGCGGTCTCGCCGCACATCCGGGTCTCGGACATCGACCGCTACCTGGAGCTGCGGATGAAGCGCCAGAAGCAGCTCAGCGAGGACCTGCGCCTGACCGCCGTGGTCAGCGAGGCCGCCATCCGCCAGCAGGTCGGCGGTCCCACCGTCCTGCGCGCGCAGCTCCAGCACATCGCCCGAACGGTCCGGGAGCACGACGTCACGGTGCAGGTCGTCCCGTTCACGGCGGACGCCCACGCCGCGCTCGGCGACTCGTTCGTGATCATCCAGTGGCCCGACGAAGCCGATCCCGAGGCCGTCTACGCTGACGGTGTGACCTCCTGGACGGTGCACGAGCGCAGCGGGATCATCCGCAGCTACCTGCACGCGTTCAGCTCGGTGCAGGGCCAGGCCCTGTCACCCAGGGAGTCACTCGACCTCATCAACGACGTGATCAAGGAACTGGGATGACCTGGCGCAAGAGCAGCTACAGCACGGGCACCGGCAACTGCGTCGAGATCGCCCTGACCGCGACCGCCGCGCACGTCCGCGACAGCAAGAACCCCGGCGCGGGCGCGCTGACCGTCCCCGCGCCCGCCTGGGCGGAGTTCCTCCGCACCGCCAAGGCCCGCTGACCCGCTAGACCGCCAACGCCTCCCGGACGTCCTCGGCGAGCTTGCGCATCGCCTCCCCCGGTTCCACGTCCACCTCCACCGAGGCCCGCCACGCGTGCCCCTTCCAGAGGGACCAGGGCGCGATCTCCCACCGCAGGGAGACGGAGCCACGACCGTCGTGGGTGGCCGTCACCACGAGGTCGTGGTCCAGGCTCTCCCAGACGTGCACCCCCACCCAGCCCTGGAACGACTCGGCCAGGTCGGCCAGGAAGTCCGGCAGGGCGGGGCCGTCCAGGCCCAGCGCCACCGTCTCCGGGAGCAGGGCCTCCATGCCGTCCGCGCGCAGCCGCACCGCGACCTTGGGCAGCGGGTAGTCCGGGTCGATGCCCCCTGGGCTCCACAGCAGCACCGAGCCCAGGTCCACCACCGGACCGACCCC
Organism: Actinosynnema mirum DSM 43827; assembly: GCF_000023245.1. Taxonomy (GTDB): domain Bacteria; phylum Actinomycetota; class Actinomycetes; order Mycobacteriales; family Pseudonocardiaceae; genus Actinosynnema; species Actinosynnema mirum. The sequence goes on along the minus strand of NC_013093.1, from coordinate 2,153,145 downwards.
GCCGCCCTCTCCGCCCTCTCCGCCTTCCCCGCCTTCCGGGGGCGCCACTAGTGGTCCTCGTGCTCGGCCTCGGCGTCCTCCGCGTCGGCGAAGTCCGTCACGCCGGTCACCACGAACCCGGCGAAGTCCACCCCGACGCCCAGCTCGCCCCAGCCCTCCACCTCGCACTCGCCGAACCGCACGACCATCGAGTCCGGCGGGTTCAGGGTGATCGACGGCTCGCTGAACGCGTCCGACCCCAGGTGCTCCTCGGCGGCGCTCCTGGCCGCCGCGACCACGCCGTCCACATCGGACAGGATCGCGGCCAGGAACTCCCCGTCCACGTCGGACTCGGACTCGTCGTCGGTGAACACCACGTACACCGGCACCCCGGAGATCTCGCGCTCCCAGCAGCGGATCCAGTCCGGGGTGTCCTCGGTGCGGGTGAACCCCTCCAGCACGGGCACGGTCTTCCTCCTCGTGGCGCACCCATGACGGATGTCATGGGCCGGTCGTGACGCGCGGCCCGCGTCCCGGACGACCGGGGAGCACAAGCTTGCACCATGGCAACCACAACTGCTCCGGCGGCGGTCTCGCTGCGCGGGGTGCGCAAGTCACGCGGAGCCGTCAGGGCGGTGGACGGGGTCGACCTCGTCGTCGCGCCCGGCGAGGTGGTGGCGCTGCTCGGCCCGAACGGCGCGGGCAAGTCCACCACCGTGGACGTCCTGCTCGGGCTCACCGCCCCGGACGCCGGGGAGGTCCGGCTGTTCGGCCGCACGCCCAGGCAGGCCGTCGTGGACGGCCTGGTCGGCGCGGTGCTCCAGGACGGGGCGCTGCTGGAGGGCGCGACGGTCGGCGAGGTCGTCGGCCTGGTCGCCGCGCTGCACCGCCGCCCGCTGCCGGTCGCCGAGGCGCTGGCCCTGGCGGGCGCGACGGACCTGGCGCGCCGCCGCTCCACCGAGCTGTCCGGCGGCCAGCGCAAGCGCGCCCTGCTCGCCACCGCCCTCGTGCCCGACCCTGACCTGCTGGTCCTGGACGAGCCCACCGCGGCCCTGGACGTCCAGTCCCGCCGCCGCTTCTGGGCCACCACGCGCGAGCACACCGCGCGCGGCCGGACCGTCCTGTTCGCCACCCACCACCTGGAGGAGGCGCAGGAGTTCGCCGACCGGGTCGTGCTGCTCGACGGCGGGAAGGTCATCGCGGACGGCACCGTCGCGCAGATCCGGACCGCCGTGTCCGGCCGCGTCATCGCCGCCACGCTCCCCGGAGCGTCGGCCCCCGGCGCCGATCTCGCCCCGCTGCGCGCGCTGCCCGGCGTGCGCGCGGTCGAGACCCGCGGCGACCGGGTCCTGCTGGAGTGCGCCGACTCGGACGCCGCGCTGCGCGCCCTGCTCGCCACCCACCCCACCACCCACGACGTCGAGGTCACCGCGCTGGGCCTGGAAGCGGCCTTCCTCGCGCTGACCGGACGGGAGAACCGGTGATGAACACGCGTTTCCTCGTGCTCGAACTGCTCCGCGCCACCCGCACCCGCCGCTACCTGGTGGCCACCATGCCGCTGCCCTCCCTGATGCTCCTGGTGCTCCCGGACATCTACAACGTGGAGGGCGGCACCCTCGGCGGCGTGCCCATCGCGATCTCGCTGATGCTCAACATGGCCATGTTCGGCGTCATCTCCGCCCCCGTGACGACCGGCGCGAGCATCGCCGTCGAGCGCGGCGCGGGCTGGCAGCGGCAGCTGCGGCTGACCCCGCTCACCGGCGCGGGCTACGTGGTCGGCAAGGGCGTGGTCGGGATGCTGCTGGCCCTGCCTCCGCTGCTGCTGCTCGGCCTGGTCGGGGCGTTCACGCAGGACGTGCGCCTGACGGCGGGCCAGTGGCTGGTCTCGCTCGGCGCGGTGTGGCTGACCGGGTTGCCGTTCGTGCTGCTCGGGATCGTGCTCGGCCTGGTGGTCTCGCCGGGCGCGATGCAGGCGGTGACCGGGGTGGCGTCGCTGGTGCTGGGCGTGGCGGGCGGCGTGCTGATCCCCGTGGAGCTGGCCCCGGACTGGCTGCGCCGGATCGTGCTGACCCTGCCGATGCACTGGGGCAAGCAGCTCGCGCTGTCGCCGCTGGTGGACGTGGAGGTGGGGCGGGCGCTGTTCGTGCTCGGCGTGTGGGTGGTGGGTCTCGGCTTGATCGCCGCCCGCCGGTTCCGCGCGGCCGAGGCGTAGGTTCACGTCGTGCACCGCTCCGAGCGCGCCGTCCGCCGCTGGCTGCTGATCGGTCTCGCGCTCGTCGCCTGGTTCGTCCCCACCCTGGTCGTCGACCTGCTGGAGGCCGACCTGCCCCCGGCGCAGCGCGTGGCGGCGGTGGCGCTGGTCGTCGGCTACGGGATCGCGCTGACCGCGCCGCTGCCGGCGCGCCGCCGCCTCACCGAGGGGCGGCAGGCGCTGCTGGTCGGCGCGCTGGTGGCCTGGGGCCTGCTGGTGATCGCGGTGACCGGCCTGGACTCGGCCGTGCTGCTGGTCCACGTGCTCGGCACCGCCTCGATCGTGCTGCCCGCCAGGCTCGCGCTGACCATGAACGGGACGGCCGCCGCCGCGCTGGTCGCGGGCCTGCTGTGGCGGGCGGCCGGGTCCGGGCAGCCGGTGCACCTGGTGGCGGCGCTGGGCTCGCTGGTCGTGGGGTTCGCGGCCGTGGTCCGGCTGGTGCGGACCCGGCGGGAGCTGGCGCGGGCGCGGGTGGAGATCGCCGCGCTGGCCGCCGCCGAGGAGCGGCACCGGCTCGGGCGGGACCTGCACGACATCCTCGGGCACAGCCTCACCACGGTGACCGTGAAGGCCGGGCTGGCGCGGCGGCTGCTGGAGCGCGGCGAGGTCGAGCGGGCGCTCGGCGAGGTCGGGGAGCTGGAGACCCTGGCCAGGCAGGCGCTCGGGGACGTGCGGGCGACGGTCGGCGGGTACCGGGAGGTGGCGCTGGCCGGTGAGCTGGTGGCGGCCCGGTCGGCGCTGCGGGCGGCCGGGATCGAGGCGGACCTGCCGAGCGCGGTGGACAACGTCGCGCCGGAGCTGCAGGGGGTGTTCGGGTACGTGCTGCGGGAGGCGGTGACGAACGTGCTGCGGCACTCGGCGGCCCGCACCTGCTCGGTGCGCCTGGGCGCGCGGTGGATCGAGGTCGTGGACGACGGGCGCGGCGCGGGCGCCGGGCAACCGGGGAGCGGGGTGGCGGGGTTGCGGGAGCGGCTGGCCGAGATCGGCGGGGCGCTGGAGGCGGGACCGGTCGCGGGCGGGTACCGGCTGCGCGCGGAGGTCCGGGACGGGGGGACGGCGTGATCAGGGTGCTGCTGGCCGACGACCAGGCGCTCGTGCGCGGGGCGTTCGCGGCGATGCTGGGCATGGAGTCGGACATCGAGGTGGTCGCCTCGGTCGGCTCCGGCGACGAGGTGCTCCCCGAGGCGCTGCGGACGGAGCCGGACGTGGCGCTGCTGGACGTGCAGATGCCCGGCCTGGACGGCCTGGAGGCGGCGGCCCTGCTGCACGAGCGGCTCCCGCGCTGCCGGGTGATCGTGTGCACGACCTTCGGCCGCCCCGGCTACCTGGCGCGGGCGATGGCGGCGGGCGCGGCCGGGTTCGTGGTCAAGGACGCCTCGCCCGAGCAGCTGGTGGACGCGGTGCGCCGGGTCCACGCGGGCCTGCGCGTGGTCGACCCCGACCTGGCGGCCGAATCCCTCGCCCAGGGCCCCAGCCCGCTGACCGCCAGGGAGCGCGACGTGCTGGCGCTGGCCCGCGACGGCGGCACGGTCGCCGACCTGGCGAAGGGCGTCGGCCTGTCGGAGGGCACGGTCCGCAACCACCTGTCGGCCGCGATCGGCAAGACCGGCGCGCGCACGAGAGCCGAGGCGGTCCGGATCGCCGAGGAGAGCGGCTGGCTCTAGCACCCGGACCCGCGACTCCCCGGTTCCCGCAACCGTGCGGTCGCCCCACCGGGAAGGACCCGCCCGCACGGGGACCTTCGCCTCTCCACCGCACCGGCCCCGCGCTCGGAGAATCGACTCCTGGACGAACCGGGAGGAACCATGGCCACCCGCGCGCACACCGCGGTCAGCGCGACCCGCTACCTGGACGCGGTGCTCGACACGTTACGCGGCGCCGGGGTCGACGTGCTGACCCTGGCGGTGGACATCAGGCCGTGCTCGCCCGTGCGGGCCGAGCTGGTCACGGACGTGGGCCCGCTGCGCTGGAGCGAGGACCTGGGTTGGAGCGCCGGGAGCCGCGCGCTCGGCCCGGTGGCGCACCCCGGCGAGGTCGCCCGCCTGGTCCTGCGCTCGGCCGAGCCCCGCAAGTTCACCCGCAAGAGCAAGCAGAACCACTCGTCGGACTGACGCCGGACTGACGCCGGACCGACGCTGGACCGACTCCGGACCGACGCCGGTGGGGACCGGGGACGCCGTCACGCGTGCGCGGGCTCGCGCTCGCGCAAGACCACCACCGGGCACTCCGCGTGGTGCACGCAGTACGAGCTGACCGACCCGGTGAGCGCCTCCCGCAGCAGTCCGCGCCCCCGGCTGCCGACCACCAGCAGGTCCGCGTCCTTGGACACCTCCACCAGCACCCGGCCGGGCTCGCCCTCCATGAACACCTTGTTCACGTCGAACTGCGCGACCATCGACTCCAGCAACCGCATGTAGCCCTCGCGGGTGGTCTCCGGGTCGATGGCGAGCGCCTCCGCGCCGCTGACCGGCCCGAGCACCATGCCGGGGTCGATCTGCCACACGATGACCGCGTCGACCGAGCACCCCCGCTGCCCGGCCTCCTCCACCGCCCACCGCAGCGCGTCCGCGCTGGCGGGCGACCCGTCCACCCCGACGACGATCCTGTTGCCCATAACGACCCCTTTCCTCAGCGCCTCCCGACGCCCCGCGGGCGGCGGGTCAGCGCGACGCCCCGACCGGCCGGACCACGGCCAGCGGGCAGGGCGAGTGGTGGACCAGCGCCCGGCTGGTCGAGCCGAGCAGCATCCCCGAACCCGCGAGCTCGCGACCCCGGCTGCCGACAACCAGGAGACGCGCCCTGGCCGCGTGCCGCAACAGGGCGCGAACGGGCCGGTCGTGCTCCACGACCCGCTCGACGGTGACCGAGGGATACCCGCTGCTCCACCCCGCGAGCCGCTCGGCCAGCAACCGCTCCCCCTCCTCGGCGGCCCGCACCCGGTCGAGCCCCAACCGCGTCCGGTCCGACAGCAGATCGCTCCACGTGTGCACGGCCCTGAGCGTGGCCCCGCGCAGCGCCGCCTCGGCGAACGCGAACGCCAACGCCCGCTCACCGGCCCCGGACCCGTCCACCCCCACCACCACCCGCCCCGTGTCGGGTTCCGGCGCACGAACGACCACCACCGGGCAGGACGCCCGCTCGGCGACCGCCAGCGCCACCGACGCCGCGGGCTCCACCCCGGCCCCACGCGACCCGAGCACCAGCATCCGGGCCCGCCGCGAGTGCGCCACCAACGACTCGACCGCGTCGGCGGGCACCAGCTCAGCGGTCGCCCCGGTCCTGGCGGCGGCCTCCGCCAACCACCGCCACCCCCGCTCGGCCCTGGCCACCCCGGCCACAACAGGCTCCCGCGCCTCGGCCCCCACCTCGCAGCCGTGCACCAGGCGCAACGGCACCCGGTGCCGGATGGCCTCCAGATCCGCCCAGCGAACCGCCTCGAGAGCGGCCTGCGTTCCGTCAACCCCCACCACGACCGGTCCGCTCACGGCACCGCTCCCTCCGTCACCCCCGACGCTACGAACCACCGCCCCGGCGGTCTGCGGCCCTTGGCAAGGCGGTGGGCGGGACCTTCGTCCTGAGCCGGGTGGGGGAAGCTTGGCGGGTGGAGTTCTCGGTACTGCTCGTGGAGGACGACGAGCACATCAGGCAGGCGCTGGGTCTGGCGCTGGGCGACGAGGGGTTCGGCGTCACCGACGCCGTGTCCGGCGAGGAGGCCCTGCGCCTTCTGGACCGCCGCGTGTTCGACGTGGTCCTGCTGGACCTGTCGCTGCCCGGCGTGGACGGCCTGGAGGTGTGCCGGGTCCTGCGGGCGCGCGGCGACCTCCCGATCATCATCGTCACGGCCCGCGCCGACACCGCCGACGTCATCGCGGGACTGGAGGCGGGCGCCGACGACTACGTGACCAAGCCCCTGGTGGCGGGCGAGCTGGCCGCCCGCATCCGCGCGCTCCTGCGCCGCCGGGGCGGTGGCGGCGAGGAGGCCCTCCGCTTCGGCGACCTGGAGGTGCGCGCGGGCGAGGGCGTGGTCCTGCGCGCGGGCGACGAGGTCCACCTGACCCGCACCGAGTTCCGCCTCCTCGTCGAGCTCGCCTCGGCCGCCGGACGCGTCGTCACCAGGGAGCAGCTCCTCCAGCGCGTCTGGGGCTACGACTACTTCGGCGACACCCGCCTCCTGGACGTGCACATCCGCAGGCTGCGCCGCAAGGTCGAGCAGAACCCCGACGACCCCGCCCTCGTCCTCACCGTGCGCGGCGCGGGCTACCGCCTAGACCCCGACCAGTGAGCCCTCGCACCCCGGCCACCCCAAAGCCACCCCAAGTGAGAGTCTTCCTCACCTCTACCCACTGTTTGTGACCCCAGGCACACACGAACGGTCGATCGTCAGCCATTCGTTAGGTCAATCGGTGTTTGCTCCCCCCAGGATGGGAGTCGCAAACGTCGCCTAGACCACCTGGATCGCCCTTGACGAGGACCCGATCTCTTCCCGCCGACGCCGACACGGTGTTCGAGATGCTGACCGACTTGGAGAACCTCTCCACCTGGCTGCCCTCGGGCGTCGAGGTGGAGCGCTACGACGCGCACGCGGTGCGCCTGTGGCTGCCCGGTGGCGCGGTGGAGCGCCGCCTGGAGGTCGATTGGGAGAACCTGAAGGTCGAGTGGGGCAGCGAGGCCACCCCGACCTACAGCGGATCGGTGCGCGTGCTGCGCATGGGTCCCCGGCGCTGCGCCGTGGCGGTGCAGCTGACCGGAGCGACGGGCCAGCACTCCCCCGCCGTGGACGACTGGGTCGAGCGCGCGCTCGACGCCCTGTGCGAGACCGCGCCCGTGGAGCACCCCTGCGTGCCCATGGTGCTGGAGGCATCCGGTTTGACCGCGGCCCGCCAGGCCGTGTGACCAGCTCTTACCGCTTGAGCACGACCCCGGGGGCGGCCACCGCCTGATCGCCCCACCGTGCAGGGCGCCGCACCGTGCCCGAGGCTTGCGCCATGCGGGTCTTGGTGACCGGGGCATCCGGTTTCGTCGGCGGGCGGCTGTGCGCCGCACTGGAGAGCGCGGGCCACGAGGTGCGCGCGATGACGAGACGCCCCGACGAGTACCGGGGTGCGGGCGTCCCCGTGCGGGGGGACGTGACCGACGAGCGCGGCCTCATCGAAGCGGCCCGCGACTGCGAGGTGGCCTGCTACCTCGTGCACGGCCTGTCCGACCGGGACTACCGGGAGTCGGACGCCCGAGCGGCGAGGTCCTTCGCCAGGGCGTGCGCGGAGGCGGGCGTGCGCCGGATCGTCTACCTGGGCGGACTGGGCAACGGCGCCCTGTCCGAGCACCTGAGGAGCAGACGCGAGGTCGAGTCGATGCTGACCTGCGCGGGCGTCCCGGTGACAGTGCTGCGCGCCGCCGTGGTGATCGGCCACGGCGGCGCGTCCTGGTCGATGCTCCTGTCCCTGGTGGAGCACGCCCCCCTGATCCTCGCCCCACCGGAAGCCAGAACCCGCTGCCAACCGATCGCAGTGGCAGACGCGGTCCGCTACCTGGCAGGCGCGGTGGAAAACCCCAAGACGGCGGGCAAGACCTACGAGATCGGCGGCCCGGAAGTCCTGGAGTACACCCAGATGCTCCGCAGGATCGCCGCCCTGCAAGGCCGCTCAACCCTGGTCCTCCCGCTGCCGGTCCCCCTCCCCCGCTCAGACTGGCTGAGCGGCCAGGCCCTGGCGGTGCTCTCAGGCGTGAACGCCTCCCTGGCGGAAGCCCTGCTGGGCTCCCTGGACACGGAGGTGGTGGTGCACGAGGACAACGGCATCACAACCCTGATGCCGTTCCAGCGGACGGGCTACGACGACGCGGTGCTGACCGCGCTGGGGGAACGGGCGGCAGCAAACCGCACCAAGTAGCCACCGCACTCGCGGGCTGCGGGGCGAGCGCAGCGAGCCCACGCAGCCCCCATCCCGCGTCCCTCTTTCCCGTTTGGCCTGGCGAAGCCCGAGCACGCTCGTCAAGATGCCGCCGCACTATGCGGCAGACCGGGGTGTCAAACGGCGTCTTGACGAGCGTGCTTGCCTGAAAGGAGGCCACACGGGAAAGAGGGACCCGGACCACCGCAGGGGTACAACCGGACCACCAACAGAACGGTCACCGGCCGACAGAGCCCGTCCCCTCTTTTTTGGAGGTCTGCCCCGCCGGCGAGGCGTGCTTGTAGCTCTTCAGCTCTTCACCCTTCAACTCTCCCCCCTCACACCTCTCCCCTCACATCTCCACCCTCACATCTCTCCCCTCACATCTCCCCCCTCACATCTCTCCCCTCACATCTCCCCCCTCACATCTCTCCCCTCACATCTCCCCCCATCCGAACCACCCCCCACGAAACCGGCGGCAGGACAACCCGCACCGCCGTCCCATCCCGCTCAACCCCCAACCCCCTCGGCTTCACCCTCTCCGGTTGCAAAGCAGTGTTGATCGCCCCACTGTCCTCATCCCCCAACACCCAAGCCTCGACAACCCCCCGCTCCCCACCCTCGAACCCAACCTCAACCGACTCGTGCCGATGCCGGTTGACCAAGAACACCACAACCTCCTCCCCCTCCCGCGTCACCACCGCGTCCACCACCGGAACCTCCCCGAACCGCCCGGTGTCCTGCGTAGGCCCATCCACCACAGTCCGCAGCACCTCCCCCCGCGCCAACCGCGACGTCAACGCGAACGGGTGAAACGTCGTCTGCCTCCAAGCCGCCGAATCCGGCTCGCACCGAATCGGCGCGATCACGTTCACCAGTTGCGCCTGGCAAGCCACCGCGACCCGATCCGCGTGCCGCAGCAGCGAGATCAACAAGTTCCCCACCACCACCGCGTCCGCCACGTCGTACGTGTCCTCGATCAACTTCGGCGCACTCCGCCACTCCGAGGTCCGCGACGCCTCAAAGTCCTTGATCGACCACACGTTCCACTCGTCGAACGAGATCCCGATCCGCTTCGGGCTCTTCACCTTCGCGCCCACCGCGTCCGCCGTGGCAGCAACACTCCCGATGAACCGGTCCATGTCCTCCGCAGAAGCCAGAAAACTGTCCACGTCCCCGTCCAGCACCTCGTAGTACGCGTGGCACGAGATGTGGTCGACCTCCTCGTACGCGGCCTCCAGCACAACCCGCTCCCACTCGCCGAAGGTGGGCATCGCGGAGCTGGAGCTCCCGCACGCCACCAACTCCACCCCCGGCTCCGCCTGCCGCAGCGCCCTGGCGGTCTCAGCCGCCAGCCTGCCGTACTCCTCCGCCGTCTTGTGCCCCAGCTGCCACGGCCCGTCCATCTCGTTCCCCAAGCACCACAACGAGATCCCGTGCGGCTCCGCGCTCCCGTTCGCGACCCGCAGGTCCGACAACGTCGTTCCCGAACCGTGATTCGCGTACTCGTGCACGTCCAGCGCCTCGGCCACCCCCCGAGTCCCGAGGTTGACCGCGTACATCACCTCGACCTCCGCCTTCCGGGCCCACCGCACGAACTCGTCCAGCCCGACCTCGTTCGACTCGATGCTGCGCCACGCCAGGTCCCGCCGCACCGGCCGCTGCCCGCGCGGCCCCACCCCGTCCTCCCAGCGGTACCCGGACACGAAGTTCCCACCGGGGTACCGGACCACCGACACCCCCATCTCGCGGGTCAGCGCCAGCACGTCCCGCCGGAACCCCTCCTCGTCCGCCGACGGGTGCCCCGGCTCGTGGATCCCGCCGTACACGCACCTCCCCAGGTGCTCCACGAACGACCCGAACAGCCTCCTGCGCACCGGCCCCACCACGTCGTCGGTCCGGAACGACACAACTGCTCTCAGCACAGCCACTCCCCTACTTCAGCGCGCCGGCGCTCGCACCACTGCGCCAGAACCTCTGCAGCAGCACGAAAGCGGTGATGAGCGGGACGATCGCGATCAGCGCCCCGGTGATGACGAGGTTGAACAGCACCCTGGTCCCCGCTTCCTGCTGCGCGGTGTTGAACCAGGTGGTGAGCCCCACGGTGAGCGGGTACAGGTCGCTGTCGCTCAGCATGACCAGCGGCAGGAAGTAGTTGTTCCACGTGGCCACCAGCGTGAACAGGAACACGGTCACCAGCGCAGGCCGGACCACCGGCAGCACCACCCGCCAGAAGATCAGCGCCTCGCCCGCCCGGTCGACCCGAGCCGCGTCGATCAGCTCCTCCGGCACGCTCTGCGCGATGTACACCCGCATCAGGTAAGCGCCGAACGGGTGCAGCAGCGACGGCAGGATCACCGCCCACCGGGTGTTCACCAACTCCAGCTCAGCCAGAATCAGATACGTCGGCAGCACCAGCGCGGTCGCGGGCACCATGACCATGCCCAGCAGTGCGGTCTCGAAGAACTTCTTCCCGGGAAACGAGAACCGGGCCAGCCCGTACCCCGCCAACGCGGCCAAGGCAGTCGCCCCGACCGCACTCGCGCCCGAGTACACCGCCGTGTTCAGCAACCACTTCCCATACGCCCCGCCATCTTCGCGGAAGAGCTTGCCCACGTTGTCGACCAGGCTGAAATCCGCGAACCACAAAGCCGGACTGGACAGCAGATCAGCCTGGCTCTTGGTGGCCGCGACGACGACCCACAACAGGGGCACCAAAAAATACAGCACCCCCGCGCCCATCACCAGGTTCGGCACCACCGCAGAGGTTCGCCTCACGCCCGCGCCCTCCACCGGTTGACCAGCACCGCCCCGTACGACACCACGAACACCGCGAACCCCAGCACGAACGAGATCGCCGCCGAGTAGTGGAAGTCCGAGTACGCGAACGCCTGGTTGTACGCGTACAAATTAGGCGTGTACCCACCCGACACCTGGGGCGCGAACCTCGCCATCACGTACGGCTCGGTGAAGAACTGCATCGTCCCGATCACCGTGAACACCCCGGCCAGCGCGAGCGCGCCCCGAATGGCCGGAACCTTCACCCGCAACGCAACCTGCACCGGCGTGGCCCCGTCCACCACGGCCGCCTCGTACACCTCCCTCGGAACCCCTTGCAGCGCCGAGTACAGAACGATCATGTTGTAGCCGGTCCACGCCCAGGTGACGATGTTGCCCAACGAGACCAGCAACAACCCCGGCCCGAAGAAGTCCAGCGGCTCACCACCCACCACCACCGGCAGGTCCGCGAACGGCCCGAACGTCCTGCTGTACAGGAACCCCCACATCAGCGCCCCCACCACCGCGGGCACCGCGTAGGGCATGAACGCGACCAGCCGGAACACCTTGGCCACCCGCCCGCTCACCGCGTCCAGCAGCAGCGCCCCGAACAGCGCCAGCCCCAGCATCACCGGGATCTGCACCAGCCCGAACCCGACCACCCGCAGCGCGCCGTCGAGCAGCACCGGATCGGTGAACGCCCTGACGTAGTTGTCCAGCCCGCTGAACCGCGTCCCCAACGCCAGGCTCCGCGTCGACAGGCTCAACCAGAAGGCGTAAGCGAGCGGCGCCACCAGAAAAACCAGCACCACCACGAAGAACGGCAGCACGAACAGCATCCCCGCCACCGGGTGCGCGGTGCTCCAGCGGCGGCCCCGCAGCCCGGTGCTCACCGCGTCACCCGGAAGCCCTGCTTCTCCGCGTACGCGACGACGTTCTTCTCCGTCTCCGGGAGCACCTCGCTCCACGGCCGGGTCCCCGCCATCGCCTCCGCGCTCCGGTCGTTCAGATCACCGAACACGAAGTCCTGGAACGGCGTGTACTGGAACTCCCCCAGCTTGTCCGACACCGGCACGAAGATCTCGTTCACCTTCTGCCCCGCGAAGAACTCGTACTCCTTGCCCGTGAACTCCGCGCTCGCCGCGACGTCCTTCACCAGCGGGTACAGGAACGCCTTGTTCAACCCGATGTCCCAGGCGGCCTCGGACTTCCCGAACAGCTCCCGCGCCACCTTCGTCGCGGCCTGCGCGTTGCGCGCCTGCTTGGTGACCGTGAACGTCGACCCGCCCCAGTCCCCCTGCTCGTCCGCACCGGGGTTCCACTGCGGCATCGGCGCCACCGCCCACTTCCCGGCCGTGTTCTTCAACGACCCGGCCACGTACCCCGGCGTCCACCCCGCCGCGGCCCACGTCCAGTACTTCCCCGAGTCCAGCGCCGCGGTCGCGTCAGCCGTGAAGAACGGGTCCTCCGCCATCAACCCCCGCGACACCAGGTCCCCGTAGAACTCCACCACCTTCACGCACTCCGGGCTGGTCAAGCTGATCCGCACCTCGTCGCGGGCCTTGGCCTGCGAGTACCCGTACGGCCTGCACCCGGCCTGCCACATCAACCCGTTGATCCACCCGCCGTCGCTGCCGAAGCTGGCGATGTGCCCGTTCGGATCGACCTCCTTGATCCGCTCCGCCGCGCTCCGGTACTCGTCCCACGTCCTCGGCACCGGAATCCCGTTCTGCTCGAACAGGTCCTTCCGGTACATCAGCGCCATGGGCCCGCCGTCGACCGGGATGGCGTAGACCTTGTCCCCGTCCGTGGCCTGGCTCCACGCCCACTCCGCGTACAGCCCCTCGTCCTCGTTCGCCCCGTGCTCGCCCATGTCCGCGAGCGCGTCGAGGATGATGAACGTCGGGATCTGCTGGAACTCGACCTGCGCGACGTCCGGCGCGCCCTTGCCCGCCGTGAACGCGGTCTTGAGCTTGGCGTACTGGTCGGGCCCCGTGCCCACGTTGGTCCAGTCCACCTGGATGTCGTCGTGCGAGGCGTTGAAGGCGTCCACGACGCCCTTGAACTCCGGGTACCACGCCCACACGGAGACGTGGATCTTGCCATCCGGGCCCGGTCCGCCGTCATCGCTCCCGCAGGCCGTGACGGCTGTTGCGGCGAGGAGGGCGGCGGCGAGCAGCGATGCGGTCTTGAACGGGCTTCCGCGCATGGCAGCGCCTTTCTGTCACCAGGGCGGCGGTGTGCAGGAGGTACGTCTTGCTGCGCTGCAAAGCACTATGGTGGCCGCTCTGCCGCGCTGCAAGACGTCATGCGGACGAAATGAAGCCGCTACGGACGTGCGCAGTCCCGTGGCCGGGGTTGTCGCAGAGGCGGGGTGCGGAGCACACTCGGTCACCGATTGCGATCACGAGGAGTGAGATGCGCGAGGCCACCCTGCGCGACGTCGCCCGGCTCGCCGGGGTGTCGCCGAGGACCGTGTCGAACGTGGTGAACGGCTACGCGCCGGTCACCGAGGCCACCCGCGCGAAGGTGGAGAAGGCGATCGCGGAGCTGGACTACCGGCCGAACGTGGTGGCGCGGAACCTGGCCCGCGGGCGGTCCGGGCAGATCGCGGTGGTCGTGCCGTACCTGGACACCCCGTACTTCTCCGAACTGCTCCAGGGCATCATCCCGAGGGCGCGCGCGGGCGGCTACAACGTGCTGGTCGACCAGACCGACGGCGACCCGGAGCACGAGCGCGAGCTGATCCGCAGGCGCGCGCGGGGCTTCGCGTTCGACGGCCTGATCTTCAGCCCGCTCGGCCTGGCGCAGCGCGACCTCGCCGACGCCGACCCGACGCTGCCGCTGGTGGTGCTGGGCGAGCGGTCCGCGGCGGGCTCGTTCGACCACGTGGGCATCGACGACGTGGCGGCCTCGCGCGAGGCGACCGCGCACCTGATCTCGTTGGGGCGCAGGCGGATCGCCGCGATAGGCGACCAGCCCTACCCGACCGGGGAGGCCGCGCAGCTGCGCACCACCGGTTTCCGCCAGGCTCACCTGGACGCCGCGCTGGAGGTGGACGAGGCCCTGGTGATCGGCACGCCGAGGTTCAACCGGGCCGACGGCGCGGGCGCGATGCGCCGCCTGCTGAACCGCTCGGACCCGCCCGACGCGGTGTTCTGCTACAGCGACCTGGTGGCGCTGGGGGCGCTGCACGCGGCGCTGGAGCGCGGGGTGCGGGTGCCGGAGGACGTGGCGCTGATCGGGTACGACGACATCGAGGAGGGCCGGTACTCGAACCCGACGATCAGCACGGTGTCGCCGGACAAGGAGGCGATCGCGGCGACGGCGGTGGAGCGGCTGCTGATGCGGATCGGGCTGGGGCGGGGGACGGAGGGGGTCGCCGGGGTGGAGGTGCGGGCGGCGCACCGGTTGGTGGCGCGGGAGAGCACGCTGGGGCGGGCGGCGCGGTAGGACGTCCGCCCCGGCGCGGTCAGCGCTGCGGGAAGGCTCTTCGCCCCTCCTCGCTGTTCCTCGGGATGACGCGCACCCAGGTCCGCAGGAAAGAGCGCGGGTGGCCCTTGGCGATCTGGGTGAGCAGGGCCAGCAGGACGTCGACCTTGGTGGCGGGATCGCTGTTCCGACGTCTGCGGCTCGACAGGCCGGCCGGGGTCTCGAAGAGCTGGGAGCTGCCCGGCGCGCCGGGGTCGGTCGTGCTGGCGTTGGCGATGTGACCGGTCAGGCGCCACTCGCTCGCGCCCCGCTTCGCCACGTCTTCCAGGTAGCGGGCCCTGCCTTCCCCGCCCGCGTAGACCTTCTTCCAGAGCACGTCGACGGTGGGGTAGTCGACGTCCTGGGGGCCGAACTTCGCGCCGAGGACGTGGCGCAGGTGGGTGGTGGGGCACTCGGCGATGGAGCCGAGCAGCTCGGGGACGGAGACGAACTCCCCGATGCGGCCGTCGTAGACGTGGGACAGCGATCCGGCTCTGGACCGGGCGTCCACGAGGTCGTAGAGCACCGACGCCTGCGCGGCGGTGTAGGCGTGCCGGTTCACGTCGGTCGGCGTGGCGTGCCAGATCAGGTCGTCGACCCAGGAGACGTAGGTGTTCGCCCCCTCGGTCACGCCTCCGCTCACCGGCTCGTCGGCGGCCGTGGTGGCCCGCAGGTGCAGGCGCGCCTCGTCCAGGTCCTTGAGGTAGCCGGGCGGCAGCAGGGATTCCTGCAGGAGGCGCCGCCGGAAACCGGGTTCGCCGACGTCCACGAGCCACTCGGTGGCCGGGATGGGGTCGGGGTTGTCGAACAGCAGGTTGACGAAGACGTTGTTGCCCGCCGTGTCCTTGTGGAACTGCGGTTGTCCGCCCTTCACCTCCCGGTTCGGGTAGTAGTTCGCGTCGATGGCGACGAGGTGCCCGCCGTCGGTGAACCAGGGCTGCGCCTTCAGGTAGGACCACTGGCCATTGGCCTCCATGAGGTGCTCCAGGAGCAGGCGGGCCACGGTCATCAGCTTGGTGTCGTGCTCGGTGACGACCTCCGGCTGCGCGAGGCCGTGCGCGGAGTACGACGTGAACAGGTGGACGTCGTCGCGCTGCGCGCCGCCTTGCGGGAATGCGGCGCGCAGCATTTCCGCGATCTTCGTCCAGTGGGCCACGTTGGCGGGTCGGAGCGTCTCCAGCGATCCGGTCTTCATGACGAGCCGGGCCAGCGGCGGCACCACGCCGGTCGGGTGGGGGATCGAGTGCGTCATCAGGCATTTTCCCGCCCGCCCGGCCCGCCGGGCCATGGGCAGTTCAACGCAGGGAACCGGGGGCGGACCACGATCGGTCCGCCCCCGGTTCACCGTGAGATCGGTGTTCCCGTGATCACCTCAGGTCGTAGAGCGTGCTCCCGCCCACCGTCTGCGCGGTGTAGTTCTCCTGGACCCACGTGGCGATCGCCGACGTGGACGACTCCGAGCCGCCGCGACCGCCCATGCCGCCGCCCATCCCGCCACCGCTGATGTAGTACGAGATCTCGCCGTTCGCCACGGCCCGCTGGAACTGCTCCAGCGTCGGGGCGTTGTCCGAGCCGCTCCAGCCGCCGATCGCGATGACCGCCTTGCCGGTGGACAGCTCCAGCTCGGCCGCCGACTGCGAACCGGTGGTGGCAGCAGCCCACTTCGAGGTGGCGCTCTTCAGCAGCTCGACCACCTCGCTGCTGGTCCCGCCACCGGGACCGCCGCGCATCCCGCCGTCCTGCATCTGCCCGTCCTGCATCTGCCCGTCCTGCGCCTGCCCGTCCTGTGCCTGCCCGTCCTGCGCCTGCCCGTCACCACCGGGCATCTGGCCACCGCCACCGCCACCGCCCCCACCGCCGAAGCCCATCGAGCTCCCCGCAGGCCCGGACGACGGGATCGACCCGGTGTGCGCCTGACCGGCCGTGCTGACCGCCCACGCGCCGCCACCCACACCGACCACCAGCACCGCCGCCGCGGCCAGCGCCACCGCGCCCTTCGCCACCCGCCTCGGGTCCAGCAGCACCACCAGCACCACCACGAACCCCACCACCAGCACCGCGTACCGGATCACCGGCGCGTAGTCCGAGGACCGGGCCAGCAGCACGTGGTCCCACACCGCCGTCACGCCCACCATCGCCGCCAGGAACGCCCGAGCCGTCGCGAACTTCCTGGCCCGCCACAGCTCCCGCCCGCCGATGGCGACCAGCGCCGCGATCGCGGGGGCCAGCGCCACCGAGTAGTACGGGTGCACGGTGCCGCTCATGAAGCTGAACACGACCGCCGTGACGATCAACCACCCGCCCCACAGCAGCAGCGCGGCACGCGTCCGGTCGGTGCGGGGCGCGCGGCGGGTGAACCACAGGCCGGCGACCAGCGCGACCAGCGCGGCGGGCAGCAGCCAGGAGATCTCCCCGCCGAACGCGGCGCCGAACATCCGGGAGATCCCGGTCTCCCCGCCGAACCCGGTGTTCCCGCCGCCCATGCCGCCGCCGCCACCGCCGTTGCCCTGCCCGCCGAGGATGCGGCCGAGCCCGTTGTAGCCCAGCGCCAGCTCCAGCAGCGTGTTGTCCGTCGACCCGCCGATGTACGGCCGCGAGTCGCTCGGCCACAGGTCCACCAGCGCGATGAACCACCCCGCCGACACCACGACCGCGCCCAGCGCCGCGAACAGGTGCGCGACGCGCCTGCCCAGCGAGGTCGGCGCGGCCACCAGGTACACCAGGGCGAACGCGGGCAGCACCAGGAAGCCCTGCAGCATCTTCGTCAGGAACGCGAACCCGATCGCGGACCCGGCCAGCAGCACCCACTTCAGGCTCGCCCGCTCCAGCGCCCGCACCAGGCAGTACGCGCCCGCGACCATGAGCAGCACGAGCAGCGCGTCCGGGTTGTTGAACCGGAACATCAGCACCGCGACCGGCGTCACGGCCAGCGCCGCGCCCGCCAGCAGCCCCGCGAGGTGCCCGCTGGTGCGCTTGACCGTCGCGTGCGTCAGCGCCACCGCCGCCACGCCCATCAGGGCCTGCGGCGCGAGCACGGTGAAGCTGGAGAACCCGAACACCCTGGCGAACGCGGTGGTCAGCCACAGCGCCGCGGGCGGCTTGTCGACGGTGATCGCGTTGCCGGAGTCCAGCGAGCCGAACAGCCACGCCTTCCAGTCCTGCGTCCCGGCCTGCACGGCGGCGGCGTAGAAGCTGTTGCCGTAGCCGGAGGCGGTCAGGTCCCACAGGTACAGCGCGGCGGTGGCGGCGAGCAGCAGCAGGAGCGCGGGGCGCGCGTACCGGGGCGCGTCGGCCGGTCCGAGCACCAGCCTGGCCAGGCGGCCACGCGCGGGCGGCTCGGCGGCCGGGGTGGCCGGTGGTTCGGTGAGCAGGGCGGTCATGGTCGGCTCTCCTGTGCGGTGTGGTCTGGGGAGGTGGCTCACGAAGCGACTGGGGGTCGGGCGGCGAGTGGTCAGGCGGCGCGGACCAGGTCGCGGGCCGGGGCCCGCCTCAGGTCGGCCGGGAGCGCGAGGCGGGTGCGCCACAGCCGCGCGACGCCCTTGAGGTCGGCCACGGCGGTGGCGACGATGTCCACGGACGAGTCCGGGTCGTCCACCCAGTCGACGGCGACCTCGTGGGTGCGCAGCCCGGACCGCTGGGCCAGCACGAGCAGCTCGGTGTCGAAGAACCAGCCGGTGTCCTGCACCAGCGGCAGCAGCCGGGCGGCGACGTCCGAGCGCATCGCCTTGAAGCCGCACTGCGCGTCGGTGAACCGGGCGCGCAGGGCCAGCTTGAGGATGACGTTGTAGGCGCGGGAGATGAACTCGCGCTTGGGGCCGCGCACCACGCGGGCGCCCCGCGCGAGCCTGCTGCCGATGGCGACGTCGGAGTGCCCGGACACCAGCGGGGCGATCAGGGCGGGCAGCGCGGCCAGGTCGGTGGACAGGTCCACGTCCATGTAGGCGACCACGGCGGCCTCGGAGCCCAGCCAGGCGGTCTTGAGCGCGCGGCCCCGGCCCTTCTCGGCCAGCCGCAGCACCCGCACGCCGTCCAGCTCGCGCCCCAGCCGGGCGGCGACGTCGGGGGTGCGGTCGGTGCTGGCGTTGTCGGCGACCGTGATCCGGAACGCGAAGGGCAGGGTGGCGCCGAGGTAGGCGTGCAGCCTGCGCACGCCGGGCTCCAGCGCGCTCTCCTCGTTGTACACCGGGACCACCACGTCCAGCACCAGGGCGCCGTTCCCGAGGTCCACCGGCTCGGTCGCGTTCGTCGTCATGGCCACAACTCTCGGGCCGCTGCCTGGACGGACCGTGTGCGCGACCTGTGCGCTGGCTGTGCGCGCCCGCCCAGGCGGTGTGACGACGCTCACCCCACGCCGGGACCGCCCCGAACGCGACGAGCGCCCCACCTCCCGGTCGTTCCGGGCAGCGGGGCGCTCGTCGGCGCGCTCGTCGGCGCCGGCTAGCGGCGCTCGATGCCGAGCGCGTCACCCAGCGGCTTGACCAGGGTGCTCGCGTAGCTGTCGGTGATGTGGTTGTCCCGGTAGACGACCACGTTCCCCACCACGGCCGGGCACTTGTCGGCGTCGCAGAACCAGTCCGTCAGGTCCACCGCCTTGCCACCGGGCAGGGTCGCGACCGCCTCGGTGACCGGGTCGGGGGTCACCGCCTCGGAGCGCGTGCGGTCGCACTGGCCGGGGGTCTCGATCAGGCAGGCCAGCACGTCCGGGCGGCTGCGGGGCGTGTCGCGGATGCCCACGACCGTGATGCCCGCCTCCGCCATGGGCCGCAGGTGCTCCCGGTAGCCCTCGACGGCCCGCTCGTAGGAGGGCCACTCCCAGTTCATGTCCTCCTTGTAGACCTGGGGGGTCATGGCGGCGGTGACCACCATGTCCGGCTTCTCCCGCAGGATCCACTCGCGCTTGGCCCGGTCGTCGGCGGGGCAGTTGGCGAACGGCTCGTTGTTCTGCCGCTGCCTGCCGTCGGGCGCGGCGACCTTGAGCGGTTCCGCGTTGAACGGGCAGGCGTCGTGCACGAGCATCCTGACCCGCCACTCCCCCGAGCGCTCCGCGAGGTCGATGAGCGCGCCGGAGAGCTGGGTCATGTGCGAGTCGCCGAGCAGCACCATGGTCTTCGGCGCGTCGGCCGGGCCGTACCAGCAGTCCTCGCGGTCGACGGCGACCTTGCCGCAGTCGTCGCCCCACGCCTTGGCGATGTCGTCGCCCGCGACGACCGGGTCCGGCACGAGGGCCGCGGTGGGCACCTCCACCGGGTACTGCGGGTCCCTGGCGAGCGCGCCGGGGTGGTCGTCGCCGAGGACCGCGTTGGCCTTCAGGTCGTCGATCCTGGCCTGCGCGGTGTACCAGGGGTAGGCCGCGACCAGCACCGACGCGGCGATCATGGCCGCGCCCGCGGTGTAGGCGGCGCGCGGCTTGAGGTGCCGCATCGGGGTCTCCACCAGCCTGGTCGACGCGGCGGCCAGCGCCACGCTCGCCACGGCCGCGGCCAGCGTCCACTCCCACGGCAGGTGCGTGACGCCCAGGAACTCCATCAGGAAGACCAGCACCGGCCAGTGCCACAGGTACAGGCTGTACGAGATGTCGCCGAGGTAGCGCAGCGGTTGCCTCGCCAGCAGCGCGGACACGCCCCCGTCGCCCATGCCGCTGCCCGCCGCGAGGAGGGCGGCCGTGCCGAGCACGGGCAGCAGGGCGATCCAGCCGGGGAACTGCATGGCGGTGGTGAACAGGAACGCCGCCGCCAGCACGGCGGCCAGGCCGAGCCAGCCGGACGCCAGGCGCGCGGCGCGGGAGAGCGCGAGCCGGGGGAGGCCGATCGCGAGCAGGCCGCCGATGCCCAACTCCCACATGCGGGTGGGGGTGATGAAGTAGGCGGCGGTGTGGTCGAGCGGGGTGTAGAGGACCGAGAACGCCAGCGAGGCGACCGTGATCGCCAGGACCGCGACGAACGCGTTCCGGCCGGGCCTGGCGCCGCGCAGCCCCGCGAGGATCAGGACCAGCGGGATGAGCAGGTAGAACTGCTCCTCCACGCTGAGCGACCAGAAGTGCTGGACCGGGGAGGCCTCGGCGGTGGCGTTGGCGTAGTCGCCCGCGAAGATCGCGAGCTGCCAGTTCTGCACGTTCAGCGCGGAGGCCACGACCTCGCGCAGCACGTCCGGGTGCCGGGACACCGGGAGCAGCAGCACGGTCGTCAGCGCGACGCCGAGCAGCACGACGGTCGCCGCCGGGAGCAGCCGCCGGGCGCGCCGGGCGTAGAAGGAGACGAGGCTGATCCGGCCGCTGCGGCGCAGCTCGTTCACCAGGGCGCCGATGATCAGGTAGCCGGAGATGACGAAGAAGACGTCGACGCCGACGAAACCGCCGGGCAGCCAGGTGGGCCGCAGGTGGTAGACCAGCACGAGGCCGACCGCCAGCGCCCGCAGGCCCTGGATGTCGTCCCGCTGTTTGGACCGGTGCTCGACGCCGCGCGGTGCGGCTCCCCGGCGCGTCTCGGTGGACGTCATCGCTCTCCCCGTGCGTTCGGATTCGGCACTTCCCGGAAGATCCCGTGTGCCCGTCTGCGCTTCTCGCCCCGCGCGCCGGACACCGACGCGTGACCACCCGTGCTCGGCGGACGGCGGTCGGGGGTCTGGGAACCCGTGGACCGTATATCAACCGGGCGAGCATTCCGGAATCGCTGAGGGCTATTCCGGGGACGCCACCTGACCGAACGGGTGAGCGCGGGAGGAGTGGGCGGTGCGGTGGGCCGGCTGGTCGCGAGCGCCGCGTTCGGCGCGCGGGTCGGGGGAGGTCAGGCTTCCGGGGGACGTGACCGTGGGGGGGTTTGTCGGTTTTCCCACCCGGAATGACCAGGTGGCGGCCCCCGTCAAACCTCGGCGGCGCGGGAGCGGCCCCGGCGGGTTCGGGTCGCCGGGGTCGTTCGCGCGGGCTGCGCGCTAGTCGAGGTGCAGCCCCTCGGCGCTCAGGTCGCGGGGACCGAGGCCGTTCGGGCTCGACTCGTTCGGGTCGGAACCGTTCGGGCCCCGCCCGTCCCGCGGGAGGGCGAGCGCGGGCGGCGACGGCTGCGGCAGGCTCCAGCCCGCCTCCGCCCACACCGTCTTCACCCCGGCGGACGGCAGCACCCCCCAGCGGCTCGCCAACCGGTTGACCAGCAGCAACCCCCGGTGACGCCGACCCGGCCTGCCCAGCACGGGCAGCAGCTGCGGGCTCGCGTCGTCGACCTCCACCCGCACCGGCGACCGGCACAGGCGCAGCTCGCGCGGGCCCTCGGCGTGCTCCAGCGCGTTCTCCACCAGGGCGTTCACCACCATGAGCAGGTCGAGCAGCCGGTCCCGCTCGGCGCCGGGCAGGGCGGCGGCGACCCGCTCCCGCACGAGGTGCGGGAGCAGCAGCCCCCCGGATATCCGGAGGTCCGCGACCCCGGTGGTGTTCATCCCTAGGCACCCCCAGCACAGCACAACGCAGCACCCTGGTTTTTCAAGGCGCGTCAGCAATTACCCGGTGGGGACGGGCGCCAAACCGGCGGGGACGGTGATCGGGTGGTGGGGCAGGTCACAGGTCTCGGGGCACCGCCTCGGGAACGTGGCTTCGGGGACGACTTCGGGGTGTGGCGCGGGTCGCGGCGCTCGGGGGACCAGTTTCGGGCAGGCGGCTCCGGATCGCAGCGCCGGGTCACGGGATCGGGGGGACGGGATCGGGATCGTGGCGCTCGGGTCGCGGCGTTCGGCGCACGGCTCGGGGTCGGCGCTCGGGAGTCGCGGCGTTCGGATCGCAGCGCGGAGGTCACGGGCGCCGGGGTCACGGGCGCCGGGGTCACGGGCGCCGGGGTCACGGGCGCCGGGGTCACGGGCGCCGGGGTCACGGGCGCCGGGGTCACAGCCCGCGCGGCGCCTCGATCGCGGTCGGGGCTGCCGGGGCGGCGACGGTCGGGTCGGGGGTCTGGCCGACGGCCAAGGCGATCGCGGCGAGGGTGACGGCGGTCGCGGCGCCCACCAGCACGCGGTGCCGGGACGGCGCGGCGGGCGGCGGGACGGGTGCGGCGAAACCGCGCAGCGCCATCCCGCACGCGGCGGCGCTCGGGCGGTCCTTCGGGCGGCGGGCGGTCATCGCGGTCAGCAGGTGCGCCAGGTCCGACGGCGCGGACAGCGGGATCTCCGGCGCGCGGCCCAGCCGGGACAGCGCGGTGCGGCCGGTGAACGCGGGGCGGCCGGTCAGGCACTCCAGCAGCACCAGGCCGAGCGCGTACACGTCGGCGGGCTCCCCCACCACGTCGCCGCGCACCTGCTCGGGCGCGAGGTAGGCGGTGGTGCCGACGCGGCGGTCGGTGCGGCGGGTGCGCGAGCCACCCGGCCCGGCGAGGCCGAAGTCGGCCAGGTGCGGCTTGCCCGCGTGGTCGAACAGGACGCCGGTGGGGGTGAGGTCGCGGTGCGCCACGCCGTGCTCGTGCACGTGGGCGAGCGCGTCGGACAGCAGCACCCCGAGCAGCCGGGTCTGCGCCTCGCTGAACGGCCCCCGGTCGAGGTGGTCCCGCAGCGTCGGGCCGTCCACGAGCTGGAGCACCACGAACGAGTCCCGGTCGCGACCGCCGACGTCGTACACGGACACCACGTTGGGGTGACTGAGCCCGGCGAGGACGTGCATCTCGTTGTCGAACCTGCGGTAGGCGGCCCGGCCCGCGCCGGGCGCGACCAGCTTCACGGCGACCGCGCGCCGCAGCAGGGTGTCCCACCCCCGGTGCACCTGGGCGGTGCCGCCGGTGCGGATCAGCCCGTCGAGCCGGTAGCGACCGGCCAGCAGCTGGCCCGCTTCCAGCTCCCCGGTGTCCACGGCGGACCACTCGGGCCCTACCGCGACCTTGCCCGTGGTCTTGGTCGACAGAGACAGGGACACAACCCGCACCCTCCCACTCGCACCGGTCTCCGGCCGGGCTCAACCCGGTCCGGGGCCGCTCACCCTCACTCGCTCGTGCTGTGGGTCAGGTGCCCGCAGCCCGAGGTCGACAAACTCGCCGTGCCGAGTTGAGACACCCGGTGGGCGAACGCCCTTCGGGCGCTGCGGGGGCTCGGGTGGTGAATCCGGTGCGCGGGGTTTCCGGTGGAACGGCTCGGGTAGCCCTGAGCTGGCGGTTGACCTCGGCCCGGACGGGGGAGGCGAGCCGGATCAGGCCGCGCTGGAGCGCGTCGAGACGCGGCGCGGCGGTGTGCGCGGGACCGGACGGGACCGGACGCGCGAGAGCCGGACGGGGCTCGACGGCCCGCCCGACTCCAGGGGTGCGCATTCGGTTGTCGCGCCGGGACCGGGTCGTCCGGCGAGTCGTCCGGACCGGTTCCTCCGACCGGTTCCCGGATCGGACCGCGCGGTCGGCCCTGCTCCAGCGATCCCGCCTCAGCGGACTTGCCTCAGCGGACTTGCTCCAGTGATCTTGCCTCAGCGATCTTGCCTCAGCGGCCCCGCACTGGCGGCTCTACCGGCCGTACTGGCCCGACCGGGCGGTCAGCGCGGCACTCGCCCGCCCACACCGCCCGAGGCCGGTCGGGGCACCCGGCAGCCCGGACCCCACCGCTTCTCCGCGGCGTTGTCGCGCGCGACCGCGCCACCCCGCCCCGCGCCACCAGTCCCGCGTCCCGCGCCGTTGCGTCCCACGTCGTCCTCCGCCGATCCCTCCGACACCCCGATGCGGCTCTCCCGCCGTGGCCCCCGGACCGGGGTCCACGGCGGGAGCCCCCGGCGCGGCGGCTGGTGTCGGAGCGCCGCCGCGCCGGGGGTGTCACAGCGCGGAGCGCGTCTGCCTGGCGATCTCCACGTCCTCGCCCGCCGCCAGCACCCACACGCCGACCGCGGACCCGTCGCCGCTGATCCGCGCGTCCGGGGCGCACCCCGCGTTCCGGCCCGGATCGAGCCGCACGCCGAGGAACCCCAGCCCTCCCGCGACCCGCTCGCGCAGGGCCGCGTCGTTCTCCCCCGCCCCGCCGGTGAACACCAGCAGGTCGAGCCCGCCCAGCGAGGCGGCCATCGCGGCGATCCCCTGCCGCAGCCGGTGCTCGTACACCTCCAGCGCCAGCCGCGCCCGCGCCGAACCGCCCGCCGCCGCCGCGCGCACGTCCCGCAGGTCGCCGCCGACGCCGCTGAGCCCGGTCAGCCCGGAGCGGTGCTCCAGCCCGTCCGCGACCTCGTCCGCGCTGAGCCCGCCCCGCCGCTGCAACCACAGCAGCAGGCCGGGGTCGACGTCGCCGCTGCGCGTGCCCATGACGAGCCCGGCCAGCGGCGTGAACCCCATCGTCGTGTCCACCGAAAGCCCGCCGCGCACCGCCGACAGCGAGCACCCGGCCCCCAGGTGCGCCACCACGACCCGCTCGCCGCCACCGGCCAGCTCGCGCGCCCGCCGGTCGGCGTAGGCGTGCGACAGCCCGTGGAAGCCGTACCTGCGCAGCCCCCACCGCTCCCGCCACTCGGGCGGCAGCGGGTAGGTGGCGGCGTGCTCCGGCAGGGACGCGTGGAACGCCGTGTCGAAGCACGCCACGTGCGGCACGTCCGGCAGCAGCTCCCGCACCGCGTCCACGCCGTCGAGCGCGCGCGGCTGGTGCAGGGGCGCGAGCGGGACCAGCTCGGCCAGCCCCGCCCGCACCCCCTCGTCGATCAGGGTGGGCCCGGTGAACCGGGACCCGCCGTGCACGACGCGGTGGCCGACCGCGTGCACCTCGGGGCTGCCGTCGAGGAGGTCGCCGAGGAGGTCGCCGAAGTGCCCGCGCCCGTCCCAGCGCTCCACGTCGTGCCGGTCCAGCACCTCGTCGGCGGGGCCCAGGACGCGCAGCTTCAGGCTGGACGAGCCCGCGTTGACCACCAGCACGTTCATCAGGACCGCCAGCTCCAGTCCCGCACCTCGGGCAGGTCCTCGCCGTGCTCCCGGATCCACGCGTTGTGCCTGGTGCGCTGGTCGGTCATCAGCTGGCGCAGCCGGGCGGTGCGCGGCCCGAGGCCCGGCACCCGGTCGATCACGTCCATGACCAGCCGGTAGCGGTCCATGTCGTTGAGCACCAGCATGTCGAACGGCGTGGTGGTGGTGCCCTCCTCCTTGTACCCGCGCACGTGGATGTTGTTGTGGTTGGTGCGCCGGTAGGTCAGGCGGTGGATCAGCCACGGGTAGCCGTGGTAGGCGAACAGCACCGGCCGGTCGGTGGTGAAGATCGCGTCGAACTCGTGGTCCGACAGGCCGTGCGGGTGCTCGCTCTCCGGCTGCAACCGCATCAGGTCGACCACGTTGACCACGCGGACCCGCAGCGACGGCAGGTGCTCGCGCAGCAGGGACACCGCGGCCATCACCTCGACCGTGGGGGCGTCGCCGGCGCAGGCCATGACCACGTCCGGCTCCTCCACACCGTCGTCGTTGCCTGCCCACTCCCAGATGCCCAGGCCCCTGGCGCAGTGCAGCGCCGCCTCCTGCGGGCCGAGCCAGTCCGGGGTCTGGTTCTTGCCCGCCACCACCACGTTCACGTGGTCGCGGCTGCGCAGGCAGTGGTCCGCGACCGACAGGAGGGTGTTGGTGTCCGGCGGCAGGTAGACGCGGACGACCTCGGCCTTCTTGTTCATGACGTGGTCGATGAAACCGGGGTCCTGGTGGGAGAACCCGTTGTGGTCCTGGCGCCACACGTGCGAGCTGAGCAGGTAGTTCAGCGACGCGATCGGGCGGCGCCAGCCGAGCTTGCGGTGCGTGCCCAGCCACTTGGCGTGCTGGTTGAACATCGAGTCGACGATGTGCGTGAACGCCTCGTAGCAGTTGAACAGGCCGTGCCGCCCGGTGAGCAGGTAGCCCTCCAGGAAGCCCTGGCACAGGTGCTCGGACAGCACCTCCACGACGCGGCCCGCGCGCACCAGGTGGTCGTCCACGGGCAGGGTCTCGCCCTGCCACTGCTTGCCGGTGACCTCGTAGACGGCGTCGAGCCGGTTGGAGGCGGTCTCGTCCGGGCCGAACAGGCGGAAGTTGCGCTGGGCGTCGTTGAGCTCGACCACGTCGCGCAGCAGCCGTCCGAGGACCCTGGTGGGCTCGGAGGTGCTGCCGCCGTGCTCGGGCACGGCCACGGCGTGCTCGCTCAGCGCGGGCATCCGCAGGTCGCGCAGCAGGGTTCCGCCGTTGGCGTGCGGGGTGGCGCCCATGCGCAGGTGGCCGGGCGGGACCAGCTCGCCGAGCTCCGGCACCGGGGCGCCGTTCGCGTCGAAGAGCTCCTCGGGCCGGTAGGAGCGCAGCCACTGCTCCAGCATCCGCAGGTGCTCGGGGTTGTCGCGCACGCCCGAGAGCGGCACCTGGTGCGCGCGCCAGGTGCCCTCGATCTGGAGTCCGTCCACTTCGGACGGCCCGGTCCAGCCCTTGGGGCTGCGCAGCACGATCATCGGCCACGCCGGGCGGGTGGTGTCCTCGCCGGAGCGGGCGCGCGCCTGGATCCGCTCGATGGCGTCGAAGACCCCGTCGAGCGCCTCGGCCATCGCGGCGTGCATGACCTCCGGCTCGTGGCCCTCCACGTAGACCGGGGCGTAGCCGTAGCCGCGCAGGAGGCTGTCCAGCTCCTCGTGCGGGATGCGGGCGAGCAGCGCCGGGTTGGCGATCTTGTAGCCGTTGAGGTGCAGGATGGGGAGCACCGCGCCGTCCTGCGCCGGGTTCAGGAACTTGTTGGCGTGCCAGCTGGCGGCCAGCGGGCCGGTCTCGGCCTCGCCGTCGCCGATGACGCAGGCGACGACCAGGTCGGGGTTGTCGAAGGCCGCGCCGAACGCGTGCGCCAGCGAGTAGCCCAGCTCCCCGCCCTCGTGGATGGAGCCGGGGACCTCCGGCGCGACGTGGCTCGGGACCCCGCCGGGGAACGAGAACTGCCGGAACAGCTTCGCCATGCCCCGCGCGTCCTGCGGCACCTCGGCGTAGGTCTCGCTGTAGGTGCCCTCCAGCCAGGTGTTGGCCAGCAGCGCGGGACCGCCGTGACCGGGGCCGGTGATGAACAGGACCTCGGCCTCCCGCTGCTTGATGACGCGGTTGAGGTGCGCGTAGACGAAGTTCAGGCCGGGGGTCGTGCCCCAGTGCCCGAGCAGTCTCGGTTTGATGTTCGCCGCTTCCAGCGGCGTGCCGAGCAGGGGGTTGTCCAGCAGGTAGATCTGCCCCGCTGACAGGTAGTTCGCCGCCCTCCAGTAAGCATCGATCAGCTTGAGGTCTGCACCGGTCGTACCGGTCTGCGCTGACATCCAGGTCTCCTCGACTGCGGTTGCCGTCCGATGTCCACGGTGGGCTACCCCAAGCCTGGCGCGCCGACCCTCCGGGATGAAGGTCCGGCGGTCCCCGTCGCACAGGGACTTGTGGCCCTGAGAAGGGCCTGGGACTGCCGGCACCGTCGTTGGCGACGAACACCTGGAGGTGAGCCGCATGGACCGCGGTCTGCCCGACGACGAGACGATCCGGGCCGCGGTGGCACTGGCCTGCCGCGCGCCCTCGATGCACAACACCCAGCCGTGGCGGTGGAGGCTGGGTGACAGCAGCGTGCACCTGTACGCCGACCCGCAGCGCTGCCTGCCCGCGACGGACCCCGACGGCGCGGACCTGGTGCTCAGCTGCGGCGCGGCGCTGCACCACCTGCGGGTGGCCCTGGCGGCGCTGGGGATGCGCGCGGTGGTGCGCAGGCTGCCCAACGCCTCCGACCCGGACCACCTGGCGTCGGTCGAGCTGTCCCGGCAGGAGCCGGAGGCGGAGGAGATCGCGCTGGCGGCGGCGATCCAGCGGCGCCGCACGGACCGCAGGCGGTACTCGTCGTGGGCGGTGCCCAGGGCGGTGCTGGAGCAGCTGGTGGACCGCGCGGTCGAGGAAGGCGTTGTGGCTCGGGAGGTCCTGGGCACGCGGGCGCGGTTCGAGCTGTCGCTGGCGGTGGCGCGGGCGGCGGCCGTGCAGGAGGCGGACCCGGCGTACCGGTCGGAGCTGCGGCGGTGGAGCGGCGGGCACGTGGAGCCGGAGGGCGTGCCCGCGGCGAACGCGCCGCTCGGGCAGCACCGGTACGGGGACGTGGGGATGCGGGAGTTCCCGAGCGGGGAGCTGCTGTGCCCGGAGAACGGGACGTGGGAGGAGGACGGGGCGACCCTGCTGGTGCTGGGGACCACGTCCGACGACCGGTTGTCGCGGCTCAAGGCGGGTGAGGCGATGAGCGCGGTGCTGCTGGAGGCGACGGCGGCGGGGTTGGTGGCGTGCCCGCTGAGCCAGCCGCTGGAGGTGGCGGAGGCGCGGGAGCGGGTGCGGGACGAGGTGCTGGACGGGTCGGTGTTCCCGCAGATCGCGTTGCGGGTGGGCTGGGCGTCGTTCGACGCCGACCCGCTGCCGCCGACGCCGAGGCGGGCGCTGGACGAGGTGCTGGCGAAGTGGTGAGCGCTCAGCGGGGTTGAGCGGGGGTGTCGGTGTGTCCCGGCCGGGGTTGCCCGGCCGGGGCTTTTCGTGTGCGCTGGGGGCGGTTCAGGGGTTGCCGCGTTGTTGCCGCGGGGTGCCGACGTGGCGCGGATTCGTTCCCCGGTAAGGGTCCTAGCCCGTGGGGGACCTTGGGCACTGGGTCGTGGTTCGCGCGCTGAGCATGATCGTGGTGTGAGCAAAGCGCGCGAGATCGTGAACATGCAGCTGAGCCTGGCCCGCAGGGTCCCCGAGGCGGCGCGGGAGTACGCGGGCGTGAAGATCGGCTGCCTCGGCAAGTACGCGCCCGGCGAGGTGCCGTTCGCGATGGTCCGCCTGTCGTACGACGGGCCGCGCAGACTGGTGGCGCACGGGACGCTGCACGTGGACGGGCACGCGGTGAACGCGGACGCGGGCGCGGAGACGTTCATCGAGGTCGTGGACCTGCTGCAGGACAGGCTGAAGGCGCAACTGGTGAAGATGCACGGCTGAGCGGCGTCGGGACAGCGGTGTCGCGGTCGTAGGCGCGGAGCGGAGCAGAGCGGGACGAAGCCGAACCCGGAGTCCACGGCTGACTTCGGGTTCGTGGTGTCCGCGCAGCTCGCGCCCTCATGCGCCCTAGCGGTCGACCACCCACCGCGCGTCAGCAGGCCAACTCCCCCCAGCCACAACGTGCTCCACGATCCGCAGCGCTTCCGCGAGCGGCACCGTGTCCGCGTCCGGGTACTCGTCGCTCTGGCCGTTCGCCAGCTCGTACCCGTCGCTCCAGCCATCCGGGTCCACGTCGGGGTCGACCGCGTGCTCCCCCGGATCGCCCTCGTGCTCCAGCAGCAGCACCATCGCGCGCTCCCCGTTGCTCACGACCGCCAGCGACCGCCCGCTCGCCGAGGCGAACCAGGTCTCCAGCGCGCCCGCCGCGATCCGCCCGCGCAGCAGCTCCCCGACCTCGTCGGCCGCCACCGGCCGCCCGTCCAGCGTCCACGCGCTCACCGCCCCCTCGGGCGTGCTCGTCACCACCCCGACACCCTCGCACGCCGAAGGCCCCACCCGCTGCGGGTGGGGCCTTCGGCCGAAAGCGAAGTCAGTCGACCGGACCACGCGGAGCAGGCGCCACGACCACCGGTGCGGACGCCGACACCTTGCCCTCCTCGCCCAGCACCAGCATTGCCTGACCGCGCGCCCTGCGGGACAGGACCTCCGACGCGCACCCGCGCACGCTGTGCCGCACGACCTCCGGCACCACGTCGCGACCGTCGCAGACCTGCCGCAGCAGGCGTTCCACCAGGGCGACCGAGCGGGCGCGGGAGACGCGCTCACCCTCGTCGCACAGCTCCCAGGCGTTCACGACGTGCAGCGGCCTGCCCTGCGCCACGGCTTCGTCCATCGCCCAGGCCAGCGCCTTCCGGCACCGCTCCGACCCGTCGACCCCGACCACGATCGCCCCGATGTTCACGCCCCGGCCCTCCGCAACGCTCGCAGGTACGGGTCGACCGGGGCGACGGGTTCCAAGCGGACCCGCGCGTCCACGGCGATGACCCGCTCCCCCTTGACCACCAAGGGGTTGAGGTCAAGCTCGGCGATCTCCGGCACCATCTCCGCCAGCCGCGACACGCGCAGCAGCACGTCGTGCACCGGCTCCTCCGGGTGCTGCTCGAACACCTTGGCGGAGGCGCGGAAGCCGCGCAAGAGGTCGTCCACGTCCGCCGAGGTCAGCGGCGCGAGCGCGGCGGCCCGGTCGTCCAGCAGGTCGGTGTCCACGCCGCCGAGGCCGGTCACCACGAGCGGCCCGAAGCGCTGGTCGCTCACCACGCCCACGAGCAGCTCGCGACCGCTCTCGGCCATCGGCTGGACGAACACGCCCTGCAACCGGTCGCCGAAGCGCTCCTGCATCCCGGTGAACTCCTCGGCGACCCGCTCCGGGGTGCCCAGGTTCAGCTTGACGCCACCGGCCTTGCTCTTGTGCAGGACGCCGCGCGCCACCGCCTTCATCGCGATCGGCTGCCCGAACGACTTCTGCGCCGCGACCGCGCCCTCCACGTCGGAGGCCAGCACGCCGCCCAGGATCGGCAGGCCGAACGCGCTCAGCAGCCGCACCACCTGGTCGGGCTCCAGCCAGCCGCCCTCGGGCTCGACCGCGAAGTGCTCGGCCACGACCTTGCGGGCCAGCGGCACGTCGATGCCGGGCAGGTCGACCACGGCGGGCGCGGGCCTGCGCAGCCACTCGGCGCGCTGCACCAGCGCGGCCAGCGACTCGGCGGCGCGCACCGGGTCGGCGTAGGAGGCGATGCCGTTCTCCAGGATCGCGACCGAGCCGAGCTGGTCGGCGGCGACCGCGAGCACCGGCTTGCTGCTGGTGCGGATGCCCTCGGCCGGGTTGCCCAGCGCGGTGGGCACGGTGACCGCGATGACCGCGTCCACGGCCGGGTCGGCGGCCACGACGTCCACGCACTGCGCGAACACGTCGGCGTCGAGCACGGCGGTGGTGTCGACCGGGTTGGTCGTGCTGGCCACCGAGGGCAGCAGCGCGGCGAGCTTCGCCGTGGTGTCCTCGGACAGGTCGGCGACGGTCAGCCCGTTGTGCGAGCAGGCGTCGGCGGCGAGCACGCCGAGACCGCCGGCGTTGCTGACCACCGCGACCGAGCGGCCCTGCGGCAGCGGGGTGTGCTCCAGCGCCGCCAGCACCTCCACGAGCTCGGCGATGCCGTCGACCACGATCACGCCTGCCTGCCGGAACAGGGCCTCCTGGGTGACCGCGGGGGTCGCGGTGGACGCGGTGTGCGAGGCTGCGGCGCGCTGACCGGCCTCGCTGGTGGCGGACCGGATCGCCAGCACCGGCTTGCGCCTGGCGACCCTGCGGGCCAGCCGGGAGAACTTGCGCGGGTTGCCGAACGACTCCAGGTACAGCACCACCGAGGTGGTGCGCTCGTCGCGCTCCCACCACAGCAGCAGGTCGTTGCCGCTCACGTCGTACTTGTCGCCGGTGGAGACCACGTCGGTGGTGCCCATGCCGAGCGCGCTCAGCTGCTCCAGCACCGCGATGGCCACGCCGCCGGACTGGGTCACCAGGCCGATGCCGCCGCCGCCCGAGCCCTTGCGGGTGAACGTGGCGTCCATCCGCACCTCGGGGTCGGTGGAGGCGACGCCGATGCAGTTCGGGCCGACCATGCGCATCCCGTGCTTGTGCACGGACGCGAGCAGCGGCTTCGGGTCGACGCCGGAGGTGACGACCACCATGGCCTTGACGCCGCGCTTGCCGCAGTCCTCGGCCACGGCGGGCACCGCGGCGGCGGGCACGCAGATCACGGCCAGGTCGGGGGCGACGGGCAGCTCGGCCACCGACGGGTAGCAGGTGACGCCGAGCAGCTCGGCGGCCTTCGGGTTGACCGCGTACAGGTCGCCCGCGAACTCGCCCTTGACCAGGTTCGCCAGCACCGCGTGGCCGACCGAGGTGGCGTTGCGGCCCGCGCCGATGACGACCGCGGAGGTGGGTTTGAGCACCGCCCGCAGGCTCGCCACGCCGGAGGTCAGCTCGCGGTTGGCGACCGCGTCCAGGTAGTCCTCGCCCGCGTCCAGGCCGAGGTCGACGCGCACCACCTCGGTGTCCGGGGTGGCGGTCATGACCAAGCCCAGCTCGCTGAACAGCCCGAGCATCCTCGGGTTGTTGCTGAGCAGGTCGGCGGTGAACCGGCGCACGCCCCGGCCCCGCGCGAGCGAGACCAGGTGCTCCAGCAGCAGGGTCCCGACGCCTCGGGACTGGTTCGCCGAGGTGACGACCAGCACCACGTTGGCGGTGGTCTCGTCGTCGGTGGAGGGCGCGTAGGAGCCCGCGCCGATGAGCGCGTCGTCGGAGAACGCGCAGAGCACGACGTCGTCCTCGGCGAGGGGGTAGCGGTCGGGCAGTTCTCGGCGGAGCTCGCGCAGTGCGTCGGCGTCCTCGGGGCTCGCCTCGCGCAGCGCGATGACGGTGCCGTCGGAGAGCAGGGCGCGGGTCTCGATGTGCGTGGTCACAGCAGCGGTCCAGGTGTGGTGACGGGACGGGGTTCTTCAACGCTCTCGGGCTGTGGGGCCCTGAGCACCACCACGGGGCACGCCGCGTGGTGGACGCAGTACGAGCTGACCGATCCGAGCAGGGCGGTCCGCAGCAGGCCCATTCCCCTGCTGCCGACGACCAGGAGCTGGGCGTCGTGCGAGGCGGTGACCAGCGCGTCGCGCGCGTCGCCCTCGACCAGCACCCCCCGGACGTTCTCCAGCCCGGCGATGGCCTCCTGCAGCGCCTCGCGGTGCGCCGCGCGCAGCTCGTCGCGGTCGATGCCGACCGGTGCGGGCGCCATGACCTGCCCGTACTCGAGGTGCCACGCGAGGACGGCGTCGACGCGGCACCCCCGCAGGGCCGCCTCGTCGACCGCCCAGCGCAGCGCGGCACGGGCGGCGGGCGAGCCGTCGACTCCGACCACGATCGCCTTGTCGTCCATGTTCCCTCCTCTTCCGGTGCTCTGCTCCGAGCGTCCCTCCGGGGCCGTCCGCGCGGTCAGTGACGGCGGACCTCCGGGGTGCGGGACCTTCGGCCCTTCGGGGTCGGGCCGTGCGCTCGGGGAGCGGTTCCCCCGCAGGTCAGAGCGGGTTCAGCGGGTGGTCGCGTTGGCGACGTCGACGGTTGTGGCCCCCGGCACAGTGCGCACCAGGGCCGTCACGGCGCGTCGTTCCGCCTCGTCGTCGATCGCGCCCGGACCACCGCCCTGCCCGCCTCGACGGCGACGCGCCGGCGCCCGACGGGGTCGTAGGCGCGCAGCGCCCGGTCGATGCGCGCCGCGAGCACGTCGTCGTCCGGGGTGAGCACGCGCAGCAGGTCGCTCCGGCTCACCACCCCCACGAGGGCGCCGACGTGATCGACGACCGGCAGGCAGCGCAGGTGGTTGCCGAGCATGGAGCCCGCGAGGTCGGTGGCGCTGGCGGTCAGCGGCGCGCTGATCACCGGCGCGCGCATGACCTGCCGCACCTCCAGGTCCCCGGTGGTGCGGCCGAGGCCCGCGAGGAGCAGGCCCGAGCCGGAGACGATGCCGACGAGCCTGCCCTCGTCGTCGCAGACGGGGAGGGCGGAGAACCCGTGGTCCACGAGCAGCGCCGTAGGTCCCTGTCGGGCGGGGGTCGGGCAGGGGGTCGGCCGGGGCGTCCGGGGTGCGTCCGGCGGCCGGGTGGGGCACGGTGTTCCGGTGGCCGCTCGGCCTGCTGGAACACTCGGGGCGGGCCTCCCGGCGCCTGCGCGGCGTGGTGCGGGCGCCACGGAGGGGGACCGGGACCTTGGACCCTGTCAGGCGGGTCCGGGGCGAGGGATGTTGTGCACGGGTTTGACGGAAGGTGGGTGCGGTGAGCGCACGGGTGTTCCTGGTGGACGACCACGAGGTCGTCCGCGTCGGGGTGAGGGAACTGCTGAACAGCGACGACGAGCTGGAGGTCGTCGGAGAGGCCGGTTCGGTCGCGGAGGCGCTGGCGCGGGTTCCCGCGAGCGGCGCGAACGTGGCGGTGCTGGACGTCCGGCTGCCCGACGGCAACGGCATCGAGCTGTGCCGCGAGCTGAAGTCGCTCATGCCCGACCTGCAGTGCCTGATGCTGACGTCGTTCACCGACGACGAGGCGCTGTTCGACGCGATCATGGCGGGCGCCTCGGGCTTCGTGCTCAAGCGCATCCTGGGCACGGACCTGTGCACGGCGGTGCGCACGGTGGCGTCCGGGCAGTCGCTGCTGGACGCGCGGTCGACGAGCGCGCTGCTCAACCGCATCCGCCGCGAGCGGGAGCAGGGCGACCCGATCCGGATGCTGACCGAGCAGGAGCGGACGGTGCTCGACCTGATCGGGCAGGGCATGACGAACCGGCAGATCGCGGAGAGCATGTTCCTGGCCGAGAAGACGGTCAAGAACTACGTGTCGCACCTGCTGGCGAAGCTGGGGCTGGAGCGGCGCACGCAGGCGGCGGTGCTGGCGAGCAAGCTGCGCAAGCGGCCCGGCGGGGTCGAGGCGGACTGAGACCGCCGGGACGGGCGGGAGGGTCCGAGGGGCGCACCGGGTGGTGCGCCCCTCGCGCGTTCGGCGGGCGTCCGGCGGATGTCCGGGGCGCGGCGCGGGGAAGCGCTTGCCCGCGGGTCCGGGTCGGGCTCAGTCCTCGTTCGCGGCGCCGACCCTCGCCCTGCCCCCGGGGCGCCTTGGCTTGTCCTTGAGCAGCTTCTTGTTGGCGTAGAAGGCCCACCCGACCGCGGCGCCCGCGACGACCAGCCACATCAGCGCGGGCGGGAACCAGGTGAAGTGGAACTGGCCCACGACGATCCCCGCGACGACCAGCGCGGAGAAGACCAGGTGCGCCAGGTCGAGCTTCATCTTCAGGTTGACCTTCATCTGCTCCTGCTCGTCCTCGCTCGGGTCAGCGCGCGTCCCGCCGCGCCGATGCCGAGCACAGTACCGATGATCAAGAGCAGGATCACCACCGCGGCCGGGGCCGGGACCGCGAACCCCCGAAGAGGGTCCACAGTGGACACTCCCCCGGCCTCGCCCCCGGTCACTCCAGGGGAACCTGCCACGTGACACGCGTCCCGCCGCCCGCGCACGCCTCCACCACCGCGCTGCCGCCGAGCCGTCGGGCCCGCTCGTCCAGGTTCCGCAGCCCGCTGCGCGCGACCTTCTCCGGCATCCCGATCCCGTTGTCCACCACCGAGATCGTCAGCTGCCGGTCGGCCTCGATGGTCACCGTCAGCTCGCTCGCGCCGGAGTGCCGCACCGCGTTGCTGACCAGCTCCCGCACCACCGCCTCGGCGTGCTCGCCGACGTGGTCGGGCACCGAGTTGTCCACCGTGCCGTTCATCCGCACGGCGGGCGTGAGCGCCGAGTGCTCGGTCACCTGCGACACGATGTCCAGCAGCCTGCGCCGCAGACCCGGCTCGTCGTCGGCCGCCTGGAGGTCGAAGATCGTGGTGCGGATCTCCAGCACGGTCTGGTCGAGCTGGTGCACGGCGTTGTCGACCCGCTCGCGCAGCTTGGGGTCCTCGACCCGGTTGAGCGCGCCCTGCAGGCTCATGCCGGTGGCGAACAGCCGCTGGATGACGTGGTCGTGCAGATCGCGGGCGATCCGGTCGCGGTCCTCCAGCACGTCCACCAGCCGCCGGTTGCGCTGCGTCTCGGCCAGCTCCAGCGCCACGGCGGCCTGAGCGGCGAACGAGGCCAGCAGCGGCACCTGCTCGGCGCCGAACTGGGCCGCGCCCACGTCGCGGGCGGCCAGCAGCACGCCGGTCACCTGCGAGGCGGTGCGCAGCGGCACCGCCACACCGGGCCCCAGCTCCAGGCTGGCCTCGCCGAGCCCGCCGTCGAGGCGCTCGAACAG
The DNA here is from genome assembly GCF_000023245.1 of Actinosynnema mirum DSM 43827. Classification (GTDB taxonomy): domain Bacteria; phylum Actinomycetota; class Actinomycetes; order Mycobacteriales; family Pseudonocardiaceae; genus Actinosynnema; species Actinosynnema mirum. The sequence continues at coordinate 2,117,019 of NC_013093.1, read as the reverse complement.
CGCGGGCACCCCGGAGTCCAGCACCTGGTGTGCGAACGTGTTCTCGCCGTCCAGCAGTCCGCCGACGAGCCGGTCGGTGTCGCCGCCCGCCGCCGAGGCCATCCGCAGCAGCCGCCGCCCGTTCTTCCCCTCCTCGGCGAGCACGATCAGCGACACCGCCGCCGCCGCGAGCTCGCGGGTGCGCTGGGAGATCAGCCGCAGCGCGTCCTCGGCGGACGCGCCGCCCAGCAGCTCGGCGTTGACCTCGGCGGCGGCCTCCAGCCAGCGCTCGCGCATCCGGGACTTCTCGAACAGCCGGGCGTTCTCCACCGCGACGCCCGCCGCGGCGGCCAGCGCCGACAGCACGATCTCGTCGTCGGGGGTGAAGTCGCCGCCGTCCCGCTTCTCGGCCATGTACAGGTTGCCGAACACCTCGTCGCGCACCCGCACGGGCACGCCGAGGAAGGTCTTCATCGGCGGGTGGTTCGGCGGCAGGCCGACGGACGCCGGGTGCGCGCCGAGGTCGTGCAGCCGCACCGGTCTCGGGTCCTTGATGAGCAGCCCGAGCAGGCCCTTGCCCTGCGGCAGGTGCCCCATGCGGGCGCGCTCGTCCTGGTCGATGCCGACGTGGACGAACTCGGAGAGGTCGTCGCGGTTGCCGAGCACGCCCAGCGCCCCGTACCGCGCGCCGACCAGGTCGACGGCGGCCTGCACTATCCGCTGCAGCGTGGAGTCCAGCTCCAGCCCCGTGCCCACGGCGAGCACCGCGTCCAGCAGGCGCTGCATCTTGTCCCTGGTGGAGCCGATCTCGGTGAGCCGCTCCCGCATCTCCTCCAGCAGCTCGTCGAGCCTCAGGCCCGCCAGGAGCCGTTGCGAGGAGGAGTCCTCAGCCGGTCCTGTCACGCCCCTACCCTGTCACGCGGCGTTCGCCGCCGCAAAGCCCTGGTCCCTCCCTGACTAGGGACCTTCGACCGTGTACCCGCGGCCGATCTGGTCGGACAGTGGATCGTGGTTGGTTCGATCCAGTGGCGGGTGTCGGGGTGAGGGCGTTGAGTCGGGTTACCGGGGTGAGCAGGGTCACCGGGGTTCTCGGTCTTTCCGAGGACGAGGTCGAGTCGGTGCTGACGGCGGCGGCGCTGGCGCCGTCGGTGCACAACACGCAGCCGTGGCGGTTCCGGCTGGAGGAGGACCGCATCGAGCTGCACGCGGACCTGGACCGCAGGCTGCCCGCCACCGACCCCGAGGACCGGGAGCTGCGGCTGGCGTGCGGCGCGGCGCTGTTCAACCTGCGCCTGGCGCTGCAGGGCCACGGCATCCGGCCGCTGGTCACGCTGATGCCCGGCCACGACGCGCCCGGCGCGCTGGCCGTGGTGCGGCGCGGCGGCAAGCTGCTGCTGGACGACGAGACGCACCAGCTGCTGAACGCGGTTCCCGCCCGGCGCTCGAACCGCAAGCCGTTCCACGACGTCCCGGTCCCGGTGCGGCACCGGCAGGCGCTGCTGCGCGCCGCCGAGCGCGAGCGGTCCTGGCTGCACGTGGTGGTGGACCCGGAGGAGCGGGCCCGGTTGCAGCGGTACGTGTCGAAGGCGCACCGCATCCAGCAGGCCGACCGGAGCGTGCTGGACGAGCTGGGCGAGTGGACCGGGGAGCGCACCGCGGGCGACGGCGTGCCGCCGCGCTCGGCCGGGCCGCGGCCCGCGCCGCAGGACGAGTGGGCGATGCGGGACTTCCTCGCGGCCGACGGCGGCGAGCGGGCGTCCGGCAAGGACTACGAGTCGGACCCGCTGGTGCTGGTGCTGTGCTCGTTCTACGACGGGCCGCTCGCCGAGGTGCAGGCCGGTCAGGCGCTGCAGCGGGTGCTGCTGACCGCGACCACGCTGGGGCTGGCGGTGTCGTTCATGTCGCAGGCCGTCGAGGTGCGCGTGGTCCGCGAAGAGTTGCGGCGCGCGCTCGGCGGCACGGTGGTGCCGCAGACGGTGCTGCGCGTCGGCTTCGGCTCCCCCGTCCCGGCCAGCCCGCGCCGCGAGGTGCTGGAGATGCTGGTCTCGCCGGAGGCGAACGGGCAGCTGAACGGGCACGCCGGCGGGTGAGCGGCGCCGGTTGACCACCGGCTGAAGACCGCGCGGGCCCGAGGGGCGTCGAGCCGACCGGCGATCGCGTCCCACTCCCCGCGCGCGCGGCGATTGGGCCGGACCAGCGCCCGGCCCAATCGCCTCCCACTCCTCACCTCCGGCCGCTCACAGCTCGATGACCAGCCTGGCCGGGACCTTGCCCGCGAGGACGTCCTCGAACGCCTCGTTGACCCGGTCCAGCGTCGTGCCCTCCGCGATCACCCGCGTGCGCCCGGCCGCGTGCAGCTCGAACACCTCCGCCAGGTCAGCCCTGGTGCCGACGATCGAGCCGATCACCTTGATGCCCTTGAGCACCAGGTCGAACACCGGCACCGGCAGCACGCCGTCCGCCGGGAGCGCCACGCACACCAGCCTCCCGCCGCGCCGCAGCGACGCGAACGCCTGCTCGAAGCTGCGCGGCGACGCGGCCAGCGCGATCGCCACGTCCGCCCCGCCGAGCGCCTGGATCGCCGCGACCGGGTCCTCGGTGGCCGCGTTGACGGTGTGGTCGGCGCCGAGGTCGGTGGCGAGTTCGAGCTTGGCGTCCTCCACGTCGACCGCGACGGTGATGCCGCCCGCGATCCGCGCGTACTGGAGCGCGAGGTGCCCGAGCCCGCCGATGCCGAACACCGCGACCTTCTCGGTCGGGGTGATGCCCGCGACCTTCACGGCCTTGTACGTGGTGACGCCCGCGCAGGTGAGCGGGGCGGCGTCCAGGCTGGACACGCCGTCGGGCACGGGCACCGCGTAGCGGGCGTCCGCGACGGTGTGCTCGGCGTAGCAGCCGTCGACCGAGTAGCCGGTGTTCTGCTGCGCCTCGCACAGGGTCTCCCAGCCGGAGACGCAGTGCGCGCACTCGCCGCAGGCGGCGCCCAGCCACGGGATCGCGACCCGCGCGCCCACCTTGGCCGCGTCGACGCCCTCGCCGACGGCCTGGACGACGCCGACGCCCTCGTGGCCGGGGATGAACGGCGGGGTCGGCTTGACCGGCCAGTCGCCGTGCGCGGCGTGGATGTCGGTGTGGCAGATCCCCGACGCCTCCAGCCGCACCAGCACCTCGCCGGGGCCGGGTTCCGGTGTCGGGACCTCCCCCACCGCGAGTGGCTTGCCGAACTCGGTGACGACCGCTGCTCTCATGTCGCGCTCCCCTCGATCTTTTCCGTGGTTCGCGACACAGGATTCTGCGAGACCGCAGCTCCCGCGCCTGCGGCCGAAGGTCCCGCCGAACGGGGCCCCTTGGTCTCTGACCGCCCGTTCGGCCCAGCGGCACCCTGGGTGGTGGAGGTACGACCATGCAGAGCACAGCGACCCAGCCGGCGGTCACCGCAGCCGACATCGCCCACCTGCCGTCACCCGCCCAGCGCTACCTGGAGTTCACCGGCGTGCTCGACCGCCCGCTCGACGTCGGGTTCGAGGCTCACTTGAACGGGTGGCGCAGGCAGCGGCCCGACCAGCACTGGACGCCGTGCCGCACGCACCAGCGCAGCAGCGCGGAGGATCTGAGCCGGGTCGTGGAGAACAAGGTCGGCAGGCTCGTGCAGACCACGGACGTGCTCAGGGGCGGGCACGTGGAGCGCAGGTCGACGGCGCTGCGGGTGTTCACGGTGGCGCGGGAGAGCGGGCCGGAGCACGAGGCGAACGAGCTGGTGGCGTTCCTGTGCGACGCGGTGCTGCTCGCGCCGTCCATGCTGCTGTCGCTGGACGTGCTGTGGAAGCCGGTGTCCGACGAGGCGTTCGACCTGGTGCTGGCCGGCGGCGGGCGCTCGGTGCGGGCGCGGGTCGTGGTGGACGAGCGCGGCGCGGTGCGGGAGTTCACCTCCAACGACCGGTGCGCGGAGCTGCCCGAGGGGCTGGTGCGGACCAGGTGGTCGGCGGCGGTGGACGACGGCTGGTTCCTGGACAGCGACCGGATGCGGCCGAGGCGGGTGCTGTCGGTGTGGCACCTGCCGACCGGCGAGTTCGCGCACGCCCACTACGACCTGACCCGCTGCGAGGTCGTCTGCGCCACGGGGGAGGGACGCCGGATTCCCCGGCCCCGCGTGGGCGATTAAGTTCCCACGAATGGACGATGTCGTGCTGTGGCGGCCCACCGGGCAGGCCGAGCTGGACCTGGTGGCCGGTTCGGGGTGGCGGGAGTGGCCGCCCCGGCTGCCGGAACAGCCGATCTTCTACCCCGTGGTGAACCGGGAGTACGCGACCAGGATCGCTCGCGAGTGGAACGCCTCGGGCGCGGAGGGGGTCGGGTACGTGACCCGGTTCGCGGTGGAGGGGGAGTTCCTGGCGAAGTACCCGGTGCAGTCGGCGGGCGGGAGCGGCATCGACGAGCACTGGGTTCCCGCGGAGGAGCTGGAGGAGTTCAACCGGCACGTGGTGGGGCGGATCGAGGTGGAGGCGGAGTACCGGTCGGGCGTGGACGCCTCCGGGGTGGCCGGACTGCCCGCCGCGTGGGTCGACTACCTGGGCGGGGCGTCGTGGCTGCGGCGGGGGCTGCGGCCGTCGGGCGAGTACCTGAGGCTGTACGGGCCGGAGGAGATCCGGGAGGTGCGGCCGGGGTTGGTGGTCGGCGAGCTCGGGTCGGACGGCTGGCTGGCGTTCGACCTGGAACGCCCGGCGAACCCGCTGGTGGTGGTCGGCGGGCGGGACCTGGCGCCGGGGGCGGCGGAGTTCGTGGCGATGGTGGAGGACGGGACGCTGGCGTGGAACGCCGAGGAGAGCTGGTACTGAGGTAGGACCCAGGGGCTCGGCGGGGAGGCCCTGATGGAGACCCCACGTGGCGCGCGCCCCCGACCGCGCCCACGTGCGCAAGGAGAACCGCCCCCGGTCAGTGGTTCCGGGGGCGGTTCGCTACGACTGGGGGTGGTCGCGCTGGGCGATGACGTGCAGATCGGGGCAGTCGAGGGGCGCCTGCCCGCCGTTGGCGACGACCGCGGCCAGGACAGCGCGCACCACCAGGGGAACCTCCTGGTCACCGGGCGCCCCACCGTTCTCACGCCCCCGCGCACCAACCCCCGGAAGTTCACCCTTCCGACTTAAACCGAACCCCCCGAATTAACAATTCCACCCCACCCGCCCAGCGCACACCAAAAGACCCCGCCACACCGGGCGGGGTCTTTAGGAGGATTGCGTCGGGTGTTACCCGTGGACGCGGCGACCGCGGCTGGTCACCACGTGGTAGATGGCGAGCACGATCAGCGAGCCGAGAATGGCCAGGAGCCAGGTGCTCAGGTCGAAGAAGCTGCCGATGCCGGTGCCGAACAGCGCACTGCCGATGAACCCGCCCAGGATGGCGCCGACGACGCCGAGAAGCATGGTCACGATGATGCCACCGGGGTCCCTACCGGGCATGACGGCCTTGGCGATGGCGCCGGCGATGAGACCCAGAACGATCCAACCCAGGATGCCCACTGTGCTGCTTCCTTTCAATCAGCCGCCGCGCCGTAACGGATGGTGCGGCGCGCTTCGTCGTCGTACTGCTTGCTGAGCCGAGGATGCCCCGCTGGGCGCGCTCCCACACCTCTTCGCGAAAAAACTTCAGCCGTTTTTCCGACCCCGCCAGCGGGTACACCTGAACGTGTGATTGCCCAGTCTGCTCGCGCGAAATCCCTCTTCCCCGAGCTGGAGGAAGAGCTCGTCGTGGACTACGAGGACGGCGACGACCCGGTCCTCCTGCGCGCCGACGGCTCCGAGGTCGACACCTGGCGGGAGAACTACCCGTACCGGGAGCGGCTGGACCGGGCGCGGTACGAGCTGCAGAAGCGGTTGCTGCAGATCGAACTGCTCAAGCTCCAGTACTGGATCAAGGACACCGGCCAGCGGATGGTCGTGCTCTTCGAGGGGCGCGACGCGGCGGGCAAGGGCGGGACGATCAAGCGGTTCACCGAGCACCTCAACCCGCGCGGCGCGCGCGTGGTCGCGCTGGGCAAGCCCACCGACCGCGAGCAGGGCGAGTGGTACTTCCAGCGCTACGTCAACCACCTGCCCACCGCCGGTGAGATGGTGCTCTTCGACCGCTCCTGGTACAACCGCGCGGGCGTCGAGCGCGTGATGGGGTACTGCTCCGACGAGGACTACGAGCGGTTCCTTCGGCAGGTGCCGCAGTTCGAGCGGATGCTCGTCGACGACGGCGTGCTGCTCGTGAAGCTCTGGTTCTCGGTCTCGCGCGCCGAGCAGCGCACCCGCTTCCTCATCCGCCAGGTCGACCCGGTGCGCCAGTGGAAGCTCAGCGCCAACGACCTGGAGTCGCTGGACCGGTGGGACGCGTACACCGAGGCGAAGGTCGCGATGTTCCGCGCGACCGACACGGGGTATTCCCCCTGGACGGTGGTCAAGAGCAACGACAAGAAGCGGGCCAGGATCGAGGCGATGCGCAGCGTCCTCGCCAGGTACGACTACGCGGACAAGGACAGGGAGGCCGTCGGAGATCCCGACCTGCGCATCATCGGGGCAGCCGCCACGCTCCTGGAGGAGGGGGAGGACGAGTCCTCGCTGAGCCCCACGCCGATCGCGCCCATCCCCAACCCGGACCACGGTCCGGGATTGCACCCGGAAGACGGAACCTGACGTGGAATGAGCGCCACGGCAGGTGCGTTGACACCGTGGTTGCCCAGATCGGGCGCCCAACCGTGACCTCCGCGCGCCGAGCGCCACCAGCGCCCGCGCGCGGGGTGCGACCAGACAGGGAGACGGTCATGCCGCTGACGAAGCCCAACGCCGACCAGAGCCGTCGCCGAGCGTCGGAGCAGGCCGCCGACGCCGACCTGTTCGGCCAGTACCTGCGCCAGGTCGGCTCGACGCCGCTGCTCACCGCGGCGGAGGAGGTCGTGCTGTCCAGGCGCATCGAGGCGGGCGTGTACGCCGAGCACCTGCTCGCCGACACCGCCCCCACGCCCGCGCGCCGCCGCGCCCTGAACCAGGTGGTCGCGGACGGCCGGGACGCCAAGGACCACATGATCCGGGCCAACCTGCGCCTGGTGGTGTCGGTGGCGAAGAAGCACTCGTTCCGGGGGCTGCCGCTGCTGGACGTGGTCCAGGAGGGCAATCTCGGGCTGATCCGCGCGGTCGAGAAGTTCGACTACAGCAAGGGGTACAAGTTCTCCACGTACGCCATCTGGTGGATCAGGCAGGCGATCGAGCGCGGGCTGGCCGAGCAGACCAGGACGGTGCGCCTGCCGGTGCACGTGGTCGAGGAGCTGTCGAAGATCAAGAAGGCGGAGCGCAAGCTGCGCGCCGAGCTGGACCGCGAGCCGACGGTCGAGGAGCTGGCCGGGGCGACGGGCCTGCGCGCGCCGCGCGTGGCCGAGCTGCGCGACGCCGGGCGGGCCACGATCAGCCTGGAGACGCCGGTCGGCGACGAGGGGAGCGCCTCGGTGGCCGACCTGATCGAGGACGCGGACGCGGCGAGCGCGTACGACGCGGTGGAGCAGGCGGCGTTCTCGTCGGAGCTGCGGGCGCTGGTCGAGACGCTGCCCGCGCGGCAGGCGCTGATCGTGAGCAGGCGGTACGGGCTGACCGACGGCCGGGTGCACACGCTGCAGGAGGTCGCGGAGGAGCTGGGGCTCACGCGCGAGCGGATCAGGCAGCTGGAGAAGGAGTCGCTGCGGTTCCTGCGGGACCCGCAGCACAACCGAGGGCTGCTGGCCTGGGCCGGGTGAGCCGGGGCGGGCGGCGAGAGGCCGCGTCCGGGGCACCGGGCGCGGCTTCGGCGCTCACGTCATCCAGTCGGGCAGCGCGCGCCACCGCGGCTCGGTCGGCCGCTCGCCACCGGTGCGCATGAACTCGTGCGCGGCTCGGCGCACGACGTCGAGCGGGATCTCGCAGTCGGCGGGGTACTCGGTGTCGGACATCATGTAGTAGTAGAGGATGTGCTCCTCGTGCGGCTGGGGCGATTCCGGTGAACTCGTGCTGAGCCAGTTCTCCTCCCAGCCCTTGGTGTAGTTGAGCGAACCCAGCTGTCCGGCGGAGTTCACCCCCACCTCCAGCGACGGGCCGCCGGGATCGCCCGCGAGGTGCAGGTCCAGCAGGAGCCGCCCCTCCCGACCGGCCAGGACGTCCAGCACCCGGTCCAGGTCATCGGGGGTGGACACGATCTCGCCGTCGTCCTGCCCCTGGTCGTACCAAGCAGTCAGCTCCACCAAGGCCGTGCCCCTCCGGTGTAGCGGATCCGGGTGCGCGTCCCGTTCTCGTTGATCCCGTGCACGGTGAGTGTGCTCCCTTCGGGAAGCAGGATCGGCACCAGGGTGTCGCACCTCAGCGGGCCCCGGCAGGGCGTGTTGTTGATGACCACGGTGGCGTGGCGGATTCCTCTGGCAGCCATGTGGGCGGCCAGTTTCATCTCGACGTCGCTGTCGCGCCGCGTGGGCCCTGGCGCGCCCTTCCCCCGCAGCAGGGGGTTCACCAGGACCGACTTGTCGTCGCGCCCGCTGACGATCGGCCGCGCCTGCCCGTCGGGCCCGATCCACCGGCCGTGCGTCTTCTGCCCCGTGTTGGGGACCACGGGTGGCGGCAGTTCGCGGCGCAGCCGCTCGACCCGGTCCCACGGGACGGCCGGAGGCTCGTCGTCACCCGCTCCTCCCCCTTCGCCCAGCAGGGCCGCCCGCACGGCCTCCAGCCGCGCCGCGATCCCGTCCAGCAGCGGCCCCAGCTCGTCCCGGACGCCGTCCGCCACGCCCGCGAACGCGTCCAGCGCCCGCGCCGCGTCGCCCTCCAGCCCGGCCGCGCCCTCAAGCGCCTCCGCCAGCCCGGCGCGCGCCTCCCGAACCAGTACCCGCGCCGCCGCCAAGGCGTCCCGGCAGCGCCCCACCAGCTCCACGACCAGAGCCAGCCGGTCGGCGACCTCCCCGATCGACGCCACCGCACCGCCTCCCGGACGGCGAAGGCACGGACGTCCCCGACGCTAGGCCACCCCACCCGCCCCGCGCGGGTGAACCACCCTCACCCCGCCGAGCGAAGCCCGTTACACCATCCGGTGACATGCGACCCTCCTCACCAAACCCCCACCGCCCCCACGGCTATCTCACATGTGAGATAGCGTCCTCCCGTGACCAAGGATCTTGACCGCGACTACCTCACCCGCGTCGGCGGGCTCATCCGCGCCTCCCGCAGGCAGCGCGGGTGGAGCCAGGCCCAGCTCGCCACCGCGGTGTCGACCAGCCAGAGCGCGATCAACCGCATCGAGCAGGGCGGCCAGAACCTGAGCCTGGAGATGCTCTCCCGGATCAGCGAGGCCCTCGACTCCGGGATCGTCTCCATCGGTCAGCCCGCCCCCACCCACCTGCGGGTGACCGGCGGCCGTCGCCTCTCCGGCACCATCAGCGTCAAGACCAGCAAGAACGCGGGCGTCGCCCTGCTCTGCGCGTCGCTGCTGAACTCCGGTCGCACGGTCCTGCGCAAGCTCGCCCGCATCGAGGAGGTCAACCGCATCCTCGAGGTCCTCGGCAGCATCGGCGTCCGCACCCGCTGGCTGAACGACGACAACGACCTGGAGATCATCCCGCCGAAGCGGCTGGACCTCGCGGGCATCAACGTCGACGCGGCCCGCCGCACCCGCAGCATCATCATGCTGCTCGGCCCCCTCCTGCACCACGAGGAGCGCTTCGAGCTGCCCTACGCAGGCGGCTGCGCGCTCGGGTCGCGCACGGTCGAGCCGCACATGGTGGCGCTGCGCCCGTTCGGGCTGGAGGTCAAGGCCGCCGCGGGCAGCTACCACGCCGAGGTGGACCGCACCGCCCCCAAGCGCCCGATCGTGCTCACCGAGCGGGGTGACACGGTGACCGAGAACGCGCTCATGGCGGCGGCCCGCCACGAGGGCACGACGGTCATCCGCAACGCCAGCCCGAACTACATGGTCCAGGACCTGTGCTTCTTCCTGACCGAGCTGGGCGTGCGCATCGAGGGCGTGGGCACCACGACGCTGACCGTGCACGGCGTCGGCGCGGTCGACCAGGACATCGACTACGCCCCCTCCGAGGACCCGATCGAGGCGATGAGCCTGATCTCCGCCGCGATCGTCACCTCCTCCGAGATCACCATCCAGCGCGTGCCGATCGAGTTCCTGGAGATCGAGCTGGCGCTGCTGGAGGAGATGGGCCTGGACTACGACCGCACCGACGAGTACCCGGCCGCCAACGGCCGCACCCGCCTGGTCGACCTGGTCGTGCGCCCGTCCGCGCTGCACGCGCCCATCGACAAGATCCACCCGATGCCGTTCCCCGGCCTGAACATCGACAACCTGCCGTTCTTCGCGCTGATCGCGGCCGTGGCGCAGGGCTCGACCCTGATCCACGACTGGGTGTACGAGAACCGCGCGCTGTACCTGACCGAGCTGACCAAGCTCGGCGCGAAGGTCACCCTGATGGACCCGCACCGGGTGTACGTCGAGGGCCCCACGCACTGGTCCGGCGCCGAGGTGATCTGCCCGCCCGCGCTGCGCCCGGCCGTCGTGGTGCTGCTGGCGATGCTGGCCGCGAAGGGCACGTCGGTGCTGCGCAACGTGTACGTGATCAACCGGGGTTACGAGCAGCTGGCCGAGCGGCTCAACCAGCTGGGCGCGGAGATCAGCACCTTCCGCGACATCTGATCCACCGGCTGACCCTGGTGGGGGTCCGGCGACCGGTCGGACCCCCACCACACCCGGTCACAGCCCGTGCCGACGTCCGCCCGCGACGACCGCGGCCAGCCTGCGCTCCGCCTCGTGCGAGAACGGCTCGCGCAGCGCCGCCACGGCCGCCGCCGTCTCGTCGTTCACCAGCTCCCCGTTCAGCGCCGCGCCCGCCATCAGCCCGGCCGCCGCCGAGGTGATGACCTGCCCGGACAGGTCGGTGACGTTCCCGGCGATCCGCACGCCCGGCACCGCCGTGGCCCCGGCAGGGCCGGACGGCACCGCCGAGCCGATCACGTGCCCGTCCCGCACCTCGTCCACCGGGTGCAGCCCGAGCGGGGCGAGGAAGTCGGCCCGCGCCACGAACCTCGGGGCGACGACGAGCGCGTCCAGCGCCACGTCCCGGTCACCGGCCAGCCGCACCCCGACGAGCCGGTCTGCGACGCTCACGACCTGCTCCACGACCCCGTCGACGGTCTCGACCCCGCGCGCCCGCAGCTGCTCCTCGGCCAGCTCGCCCAGCGCGGGCCCGGTGTGCCGCAGCAGCACCACCCGGTCGCTGAGCTGCCGGAACAGCATCACCTGGTGCGCCGCCATGGGCCCGGTCGCCAGCACGCCGATGCGCTGGTCGCGCACCTCCCAGCCGTGGCAGAACGGGCAGTGCAGCACGTCCCGACCCCACCGCTCGCGCAGCCCCGGCACCTCGGGCAGCTCGTCCACGAGGCCGGTGGCGACCAGCACCTTCCGCGCCCGCACCACGCCCGAGGAGGCCCGCACCAGGAACCCGTCGCCGTCCCGCTCGACCGCGCCGACCCGCCCGGACACGATCCGCCCGCCGTACGAGACGACCTCGTCGCGGCCGAGCGCGAGCAGCTCGCGCGGCGGGAGCCCGTCGCGGGAGAGGAAGTTGTGCATGTGCTCGGCGGGCGCGTTGCGCGGCGCCCCCGAGTCGATCACCAGGACGCTGCGGCGCGACCTCGCCAGCGCCACCGCCCCGCTCAGCCCGGCGGCCCCGCCGCCGATGACCACGACGTCGTGCTCCTGCGTCCCACCCGTGTTCTCCATGCCGACGACTGTGCGCCCCGCCGTGCGCGATCGGCAAAGTTTTTTGCCGTATCAGCAACACCGCATCGGACCGCCCGACCCGCGCCGCCACCCCCGTCGAACACCCTTCGAAAGCCTCCGGGAAAACCCTCACCACCCTCGGGAAAACCACCGAAAGGGCTTTCCCGAAAACCCGCCGACTTCCTTGACCGCCGAACCGGAATCGTGCTCGGATCATTCCGGAATGCCCTTTTCCGCCCCGAGGAGATCCCCGTGCGCCTCCGCCGGACCGGCCCGCTGGCCGCCACGCTCGCAGTCCTGCTGACCTGCGCTTTAGTCCCGCCGCTAGCGGCCCAGCCCGCAGCGCTGCCCCCCACCGCGGTCGCGCTCGGCGACAGCTTCGTGAGCGGCGAGGGCGCGGGCGACTACCTCCCCGTCACCGACCTGAGCGGAACCCCGCAGACCTTTCCCGGGTGGTCCGCGCCGAACGGCAACGCGTTCTTCTGCCACCGCTCCGCGAACGCCTCCCTGTTCCGGGCCGACCTCCCCGGCATCACCCAGCGGGTAAACCTGGCCTGCTCCGGCGGCAGGCCCCAGGACGTCGCCGCGCCGTCCGCGTCCCGCCCGAACGGCCGCTCCGTCGCCTCCCAGCTCGACCAGCTGCGCGCCACCGCCCGCACCGGCGACGTCGACCTGGTGCTGATCGGCCTCGGCTCCAACAACAGCTCGTTCACCTTCGGCCAGGTCGCCGAGCTGTGCGCGAACCGGTTCATCGCGGACGCCTGGACCGGCTGGTGGGAGTTCTGGGCGGGCGACGTGCCGCAGCAGCCCTGCTACCCGGCCGACCTGGCCACCCCGGCGCAGCTGGCCGCCGCCACGGCCGAGACGGTCGCGGCCGTGCGGCAGGTGCTGGACGTGCTCGACGAGGTCGACGCGGACGGCAGGCACCGGGTGGTGCTCCAGGACTACACGAACCCGCTGCCCACCGACCTGGCCGCCCGCTACCACTCGGAGGACGGCCGCGACGACACCAGGGACAAGTTCCGGGCGCTGGGCGCGGAGCGGTACGCGGCGGGCTGCCCGATCCACCGGGCGAGCCTGTCCCCCGGCCACGCGTTCTCGGCGGGCCTGGGCGCGCTGGTGCGGGACGTGCACGCCACCCTGTCCGCCGAGCGGCCGGGCGCGGACCTGGTGCTGCTGGACGTGCAGCGGGCGTTCGACGGGGCGCGGCTGTGCGAGACCGACGCGGGCCCGGCGGGCGCGCTGGCCACGCCGATCCGGTTGCAGGACGGGCCGAGCGGGGTGCCGGTGACCGACCTGGCGGGCAAGGACAAGATCGACATCCAGCGGATCGCGCGCACCTGCGTGGACCTGTTCCAGACGTGCCAGGAGTCGTGGCACCCGTCGGCGGCCGGGCACGGCGTGCTGGGCGAGTGCCTGACCGGCGCGGCGGCGACCGCGAACCGGGAGGTGCGCTGCACGAGGTCACCCGCCGGGGTCGTCACGGTCGGCTGAACGGCCGTTTCCGCTCGTCCAGGCCGGGTACGCGGCGGGGATCGGACTTCACGACGGGCGAGGAGGTCGGGCCATGCCGGAAGAGGACGGGTCCCACGAGGACGGGCGCCGGGAAGGCGGACGTCGCGCGGGCGGTGCGCGGGCGGGCACGGGGACGAGCCGGGCGCGGCGGGAGGAGCGGGCGGGGGTCGTGCCGCCGCAGGACGTGGACGTGCCCCGGCAGCACCGGGAGGGACCGGACGGGGCGCGGGCGTCGGCTGACGCGGCCGAGGCGGGCGCGATCGGGTCGAGCACGATCGGGGCTGAAACCGGGGCGGGCACGACCGAGGCAGGCGCGAACGCGGCAGGCGCTGACACGATCGGGGCTGGCACCACCGGGACGAGCGCGTCGCACGCGAACGCCGGGCGCCCGGACCACCCCACCATCACCGGCGCCGCGCGCACCGGCTCCCCGGCGTCGACCGGCGCCTCCGGCCCGCCCCCGGCCCGCGCCGACACCCTGCGCGCGCGGGCCGCGCGGGCCAGGGCCAAGGCGCAGGTGGGCCCCGGCAAGCGTCCCGGCCTGGGCGGCCGAGGCCCCGGCCAGGCCGTCGCGCTGGGGGTGGGCGCGGTGTTCCTGCTGGTCGGCGTGCTCGGCTTCATCCCCGGCATCACCACCGGCTACTCGGAGCTCGCGTTCGCGGGCGCCCACTCGACCGCCATGCTGCTCGGCGTCTTCCAGGTGTCGGTGCTGCACAACGCGGTGCACCTGCTGTTCGGCGCGGCGGGCGTCGCGGCGGCGGCGAACCGGGGCGCGTCCAGGGCCTACCTGGTCGTGGGCGGTGGCGCGTACCTGGTGCTGTGGCTGTTCGGGTCGGCGGTGCACGAGGCCAGCGCGGCGAACTTCGTGCCGTTCAACGCCGCCGACAACCTGCTGCACCTGGCGCTCGGCCTCGGCATGGCGGCGCTCGGGATCGCGACGACCGCCGTCGAGCGGGCCAGGGGCGTCTACCCCGGACCGGAGCAGTTCGGCGAGGGCCAGGCGGGCGAGCAGCCGCACCGCTGATCCCGAGCGGGAATCTCGCCGATCCGGTGATTGGCCGCAGGGGTTGTCGGGTACCACGCTGGTGCCGCGTGCGCGCGTTCGATCGCGGTGAGGATCACCCCTGGTGGTTCGGCCGGAGTGGCGCGGTGCCGTTGAAGAACACAGCGCCCGCGCCGCTCCGGTTCCCTACCGGGTGACACCCGCCCGTCGGACGGGGATCACGCGACGTCGACCGGCCAGCCGCCCACCATCGGGCAGTGCGAGACCGACAGGTCGACCAGGTCCCGCCGCGCCGCCTCGTCCGCGACACCGGGCAGCTCGACCTTGAACCGCACCTCGAAGTCCAGCCGCTCCGCCCCGTCGTGCCGCAGCCCCACGGCCGCGCTCACCGAGCTCCCGGTGGTGCTGTGCCCGCCGCTCGCGGCCATCCGCACGACGGTCTGGTGCAGGCAGGAGGCGAGGGCCGCGGCGTACAGGTCCTCGGGCGCCCACCCGCCGCCCCGGCCGCCCAGGTGCGCGGGGAGCCCGGTGGGCAGCTCGCCCGACTCGGCGCCGTCCACCACCACCCCGGCCTCGGCAGCGGTGGCGATCGAGGTGTGCAGCTCGGCGGCGGTCATGCCTGCGCTGGTCATGCGTCGCTCCCTCCGTGTGGTGCGCGCGGGTTACCCCGTCCAGCGGTGATCGCAACCGTGCGTCATCACACCCGTGTGCGAGTTGCACCGGACGGCCGTTCGGTTACGGTTGGGTTGCGGACGGTTCAGCCCAGCAGCCGTTTCACCGGTTGGGTGAGGGCTGTCGTCTTCTTCGTGGTTCCTCTCTGCCCAGCCGGGCTCGCTAGTCGACCGGCAACCGAGAGGTGCACCCGTGAAGATCGCCCTGGTGTCCGAATCAGCCAACCCCCTGCACGCCGGAAGTGGCGGCGCGCTGCGGGTGCACGTGGCGGAACTGGCCGCCGCGCTCGCCTCGGCGGGCCACGAGGTCGTGGTGCACACGTCGGGCGAGGCCGGTCGGGAGGCCACGCGGGCGCGCGGTTACGAGGTGGTGGAGCTGTCGGCGGCGGCCCGCCGGGCGGCCGACCCGTCCGCGCACCTCGGCGACTTCGCCCGCGCGCTGGCCCGCCGCTGGCAGGACGACGCGCCCGACGTCGTGCACGCCCACGGCTGGACCTCCGGGCTGGCCGCGCTCCTGGGCGCCCGCCGCACGGAAACGCCCGTGGTGCAGAGCTTCCACACCCTCGCCGACCCCGGCTCCGACCCGCAGCGGGCGAACACCGAGCGCCTGGTGGGCAAGGAGGCCGCGGCGGTGATCGCGTCGAGCGCGGCCGAGCTGGCCGAGCTGGCGAGGCTGGGCGTGCCGAGGCGGCGGATCTCCGTGGTGCCGTCCGGGGTGGACCGCGCCCGGTTCGACCCGGAGGGCCCCGTCGCGCCGCGCTGGGCCCCGCAGCGGCTGGTGGCGGTGAACGACCTGGCCCCGGAGCGCGGGACCGAGGACCTGCTGTGGGCGCTGCGGTCGCTGCCCGAGGCGGAGCTGGTGGTGCTCGGCGGGGACGCGCGCGGCATCGACCGGGCTCGGGCCCGCGCCGCCGAGCTGGGCGTGGCCAACCGAGTGCGGCTGCCCGGCCGGGTGCGGCGCGAGGAGGTGCCCGCGCTGCTGCGCTCCGCCGACGCGGTGGTGCACGTGCCGTGGGCCGCGGACTTCGGGCTGGTGGCGCTGGAGGCGATGGCCTGCGGCGTCCCGGTCGTGGCGACGGCGGTGGGCGGGCTCGCGGACACCGTGGTGGACGGGGTGACCGGCGTGCTGGTGCCGCCGCGCGACCGGAAGGCCCTGGTCGGGGTGCTGCGGTCGCTGCTGGTGGACGACGCGCGCCGGGACGCGTACGGCATCGCGGGCGCGGACCGGGTGCGGGTGCGCTACCCGTGGGAGCGGGTGGCGCACGAGGTCGCGCAGGTGTGCGCGCGGGCGGCGGGCGTGGAGCTGGAAGTCGGTCCGGAGATCGTCGCCGAGGCGACCTGACGGGTCTCCCGCGCCCCCGCCGTCAGGACGCGGCGGCGGGGGCGCGGGTCCTGCGTGGACTGACCGGAGCCCGCCTGAGCTGCGGGGAACCGGAACTGTCGGACCCCCGTCGTACGGTTCGCCGCGATTCGGACGGACCGCTTCGGGAGGACCGCAGTGCGCACCACGGGGGACGAGTCCGGGGAGTTCCAGATCCCCTCGGCCAAGCGCGCTCACGTGCACGTGAGACGCGGCGGGCGCACCCGCCCCGAGGTGGTGGTGCGGCCGGACGCGGCGGTCGACCGGGCCGACGTGCGCGGCGAGCTGTCCAGCGGCGCGCGCTGGTCGCTCGTGACGACCGACTCGACCACCGCGCCCGGCGCGGCCAAGGCGAACGGCAGCGAGCCCGAGCTGGCCGCCGCCGCGAACGCCCACCTCGACGGCTCCCCCACCCCGCTGGGCGCGGCGGCCGTGCTGCGGCTGCTGCTGCACCAGGAGCACCCGCGCGCGTCCGGGGTCGTGGACGCCTGGGTGGCGGCGCACGGGCTGGTGTTCGCGGCGCGGGCGGTCGCCGAGCTGGCGCGGGTGGAGGTGGTGCTCCACAAGCTCTCCGACAGCTACAAGCCCCGCTGGACCCTGCGCCACCGCGCGCCGACCGCGCGGAGCGTCCCCCCGGAGGAGATCGCGCTGATGCGGCGGGCGCGCGAGCTGCTCGCGGTGTGCCCCGAGGCGGAGCACGCCGAGGTGGTCGCGGCGCTGGCGCGGTCGCGGGACACCGCGCAGGGCAGGCTGGCGGTCAGCTACCTGGTCCCCGGCGAGCGGGGGTGGGCGGACGAGGTGGTCACCGAGACCCTCGGCGGCCCGATGTACTCCTCGGACAGCTTCCTGCTGCTGACCTCGGTGGGCGAGGCCGACCAGCTGATCCGCCTGATGTCCCTCGGCTGGGTGATGTGGTACCTGCCGTCCCCCGAGGTGCTGTGGACCGCGCTGGACGCGCTGGGCCACGGCGTGCTGCCCGTGCTGGGCCGCCTGCTCGACGTCGAGCAGCTGTCCGCGCAGGAGCACGGCCACGCGCTGGAGGTGCTGGCGGAGCTGCCCGGTGACGAGGCGTTCGCGCTGCTGCTCCCCCGGTTCGCGCTGCGCCCGGTGCGCCTGGCCGCGCACTCGATGGCCGCGCGCGACCCGGAGCGGGCGCTGCGGCTGCTGGCCGCCGCGGCCGTGGGCAGGCCGGCGACCTCGGACGTGGCGAAGGTGCTGCGCGCCGTCGCGGTCAAGTTCGCCGACCTGGACGTGAGCGGCCTGCCCGAGGCGACCAGGACCGTGCTGGAGCGGGAGCGGGCCGCGCACCGGGCCGTTCCCGCGTCCGCCGAGGGCGCGCCGCCCGTGCTGACCTCGCCGCCGTGGGCGAAGGAGCGCAGGAGGGCCGCGAGGCCGAAGGTCGTGAAGGGCCTGGAACCGCTGGCCGCGCCGGGGCTGGTGTGGGAGCCGGGCGAGTTCGAGGCGTGGCGCTCGGAGCACTTCCGCCCGCGCCGCTTCCCGGACTGGGAGGCGACGGTGCGGGCCTACGTCGCCGGTCGGCTGCGCTCGCACTACGACCACCCGGCGATGTTCCTGCACGCCGCCGAGCGCCTGGTCCGACCGCTGCTGGCGGACTGGAAGCCGGACCCGTGGGCGGCGGAGCGGTGGGGCAGGCCGCTGATCGCCCGGTTCGGGCTGGACGTGCTGCCGCAGGTCGTGGCGCTGGCCAGGTCCCGGCCGGGCGCGCTGGCGGAGCTGGTGCTGCCGTACGCGGCTCCCGAGGTCGCGGCGCTGGTCGCGGACTGGTTGGTGCGGGTGCGGTCCGCGCGGCCGGTGGCGCGGCGCTGGTTGGAGCGGCACGGGGTGGACGCGGCCCGGTTCCTGGCGCCGGTGGCGGTCGGCCCGGCCGGGACCGCTCGGCGGGCGGCCGAGAACGCGCTGCGGCAGATCCCCGAGCACGCCATGACCGCCGCGCGCGAGCACGGCGAGCAGGTCGCCGCGATCGTGGCCGCGTCGCTGGCGATGGACCCGCTGGACGTGCTGCCGGTGAGGATCCCGGCCGTCCCGTCCTGGCTGGACCCGGACCTGCTGCCGCAGGTGCTGCTGCGCGGCGGACGGGCGGCGCTGCCGGAGGAGGCGGCGCGGAACCTGCTGGTGGCGCTGGCGATGTCCACTCCGGACGAGCCGTACGCGGGGCTGGAGCAGGTGCGGCGGGCGTGCGACCCGACGTCGCTGGCCCGGTTCGCCTGGGCGGTGTTCGACCAGTGGCGGCTCGCCGGGACGCCGTCCAAGGACGGGTGGGCGCTCACCTGCCTCGGCCTGGTCGGCGACGACGAGGTGGTGCGCGCGCTGAGCCCGCAGCTGCGGTCGTGGCCCGCCGAGGGCGGGCACGCCAGGGCGGTGCTCGGGCTGGACGTGCTGGCGCGGCTGGGCACGGACGTGGCGCTGGTGCACCTGGACGACGTGGCGCGGCGGGTCAGGCACAAGGGCGTGCGGACCAGGGCGCAGGAGAAGCTGGCCGAGGTCGCGACCTCGCTGGGGCTGACCTCCGACGAGCTGTCCGACCGGCTGGTGCCGACGTTCGACCTGGCCCCGGACGGCACGCTGGAGCTGGACTACGGGCCGAGGCGGTTCACGGTCGGGTTCGACGAGCAGCTCACCCCGCACGTGACCGGTCCGGACGGCAAGCGGCTCAAGTCCCTGCCCAAGCCCGGCGCGCGCGACGACGCGGAGCTGGCCCCCGAGGCGCACCGGCGGTTCGCGGCGCTGAAGAAGGACGTGCGCACCGCGGCGACCGCGCAGATCGCCCGGTTGGAGCAGGCGATGCTGGCGGGCCGGTCGTGGAGCGCGGAGGAGTTCACCGCGCTGTTCGCGCACCACCCGCTGGTGTGGCACCTGGCCCGCAGGCTGGTGTGGATCACCGAGTCGGGACTGGCGTTCCGGCTCGCCGAGGACCGCACGCTCGGCGACCTGAACGAGGACCCGGTGGAGCTGGGCGCGGGCGAGCGGGTGGCGCTGGCCCACCCGATGCGGCTCGGCGACGACCTGGAGGCGTGGGCGGAGCTGCTGGCCGACTACGAGGTGCTGCAACCGTTCCCGCAGCTCGGCAGGCCCGTGCACCGGCTCACCGCCGAGGAGGCGGAGGCGTTCCGGCTGACCAGGTTCCAGGGGGCCGTGGTGCCGTCCGGGAAGGTGTTCGGGCTGCTGAACAAGGGCTGGGACCAGGAGCAGTCGGACGGCGGTGCGATCGGCTGGGTGCAGCGACCGCTGCCGGACGGGCGCGCGGTCGTGGTCGGCCTGGACCCCGGCGTGCCGCTCGGGTACGACCACTCCGGCGTCGACCAGAAGACCACCGAGGTGTGGATCACCGACCACGGGCCGGGGTCGTGGCGGGCGGAGAGGCACCGGTTCGGGACGGTCGACCCGGTGGTGATGTCCGAGGTGCTGGGCGACCTGGCCGGCCTGACCCGCTGAGCCTGGACCCGCTGGGGCTGGACCCGCTGGGGCTGGACCCGCTGAACTGTCGGCCCCCTGCCGTACGGTCGCTCCACTCGGGACGGACGGCTTCAGGGGACGGCGGCGGTGCGCGACAGCGGCGGGGGCTTCGAGCTCCCCGACGGGGCTCGGGGTCACGTGCACCCGAGGCGGGGCGGTCGGACCGGGGTGGACGCCGCTCCGCTGCGGGGCGCGGCGGCCGACCGGGTGGACGTCCGGGCGGAGCTGTCCGAGGGGTCGCGCGCGGCGCTCACCGGCGTCGGGGACGGGGACGACTCGGCCCGCAGGCCGGTCGGGAGCCTGCCGCACCTGGTCCGGGCCGCCGAGGCGCACCTGGACGGCTCGCCGACGCCGCTGGGCGCCGCGGCCGTGCTGCGGCTGCTGGCGAACCAGGAGCACCCGCGCGTGCCGCGGCTCGTGGACGCCTGGGTGGAGGCGCACGACCTGGTGTTCGCCGCGCGGGCGATCGCCGGGCTGGCGCGGGTGGAGGCGGTGCACTGCCCGGCCCCCAGCGGTGGCCACGGCTGGCACCTGCGCGAGCTCCGGCCGGGTTCGTGCGCGATCCGCTGGCAGGAGCGGGATCTGGCGCTGCGGGCGCGGACGCTGCTCGCCGCGTGCCCGGACGCCGTGCACGCGGAGGTGGTCGCCGCGCTGGCCGGGTCGCGGGACACCCCGCAGGGCAGGCTGCTGGTCAGCTACCTCGTGCCGACCGAGCGGGAGTGGGCGGAGGAGGTGGTGGCCGAGGTCCTGCGGGGCCCGCGCGACTCCGCCGACAGCGACCCGGTGCTGGCCGCGCTCGGCACGGCCGACCAGCTCACCCGCCTGCTGGGCCTGGACTGGGTGGTGCGGCGCCTGCCGACCCCGGAGTTCCTGTGGACCGCGCTGGACGTGCTGGGCCACGACCTGCTGCCCGCGCTGGACCGGCTGCTCGGGACGCCGGAGCTGCCCGAGCCCGCCCGCGACCTCGTCGCCGAGGTCCTGGCGGTGCTGCCGGGTGACGACGCCTTCGCGGTCCTGCTGCCCCGCCTCGGGCAGCGCGAGGTCCGCCCGCTCGCCCGCGCGGTGGCCGGGCGCGACCCGGAGCGCGCGCTGCGCCTGCTGGCCGCCGAGGCCGAGATCGGGCCCGCCACCTCGGACGCGGCGATCGTGCTGCGCTCCCTCGTGGTGGGGCTCGCCGACCTGGACGTGCGCGACCTGCCCGAGGCGGCCGGGGCCGTGCTGGCGCGGGAGCGGGCCGCGCGCCGGGCCGCGCCCGCCGAGGGCCTGCCGCCCGTGCTGACCTCGCCGCCGTGGGCGCGGGAGCGCCGGGAGGCCGAGGCGCCCGTCGTCGTGGCGGGCCTGGAACCGCTGGTCCGGCCGCACCTGCGCTGGGAGCCGGGTGAGCGGGAGGGCTGGTTGGCGAAGCAGCCCCGCACGGGCCCGGACCCGGCCGACTGGACGGCGCTGGCGGACGCCTGCGCGGACGGCCGCCCGACCAACCACGGCTCGGTGCTGTTCGCGCGCGCCCCCGAGGAGCTGGTGCGCCCGCTGCTGGCGCGCTGGAACCCGGAGCCGTGGGCCGCCGAGCAGTGGGGCAGGCCGGTGGTCGCCCGGTTCGGGCTGGACGTGCTGCCGCGGGTCCTGGCGCTGGGGCAGGTCCGGCCGACCTCGCTGGGCGGGCTGCTGGCCCCGTTCGCGACCCCCGAGGTCGCGGGGGTGATGGCCGACTGGCTGTCGCGGTTCAAGCACGCGCGGCCGATCGCGCGGGGCTGGCTGGAGCGGCACGGGGTGGACGCGGCCCGGCTGCTGGCGCCGGTCGCGGTCGGGCCCGCCGGGACCGAGCGGCGGGCGGCGGAGCACGCGCTGCGGCAGATCCCCGAGCACGCGCTGACGGCCGCGCGCGAGCACGGCGAGCGGGTGGCCGCGATCGTGGCCGCCTCGCTGGCGCTGGACCCGCTGGACGTGCTGCCGGTCCGGGTCCCCGCCGTTCCCGCGTGGCTGGAGCCCGACCTGCTGCCGCAGGTGCTGCGGGACGGCGGTCGGACGGCGCTGCCGGAGGGGGCGGTGCGGCACCTGCTGGTGGTGCTGGCGCTGTCCACCCCGGAGGACCCGCACGCCGGGCTGGAGCAGGCGCGGGAGGCGTGCGACCCGGCGTCGTTGGCCCGGTTCGCCTGGGCCGTGTTCGACCAGTGGCGGATGGCCGGGGCCCCGCACCCGGACCGCTGGGCGCTCACCTGCCTGGCCCTGGTCGGCGACGACCAGGTGGTGCGCGCGCTGGGCCCGCTGCTCGCGGCGTGGCCGGTCGGGAGCGCCAAGGCGGACGTCGGGCTGGCGGTGCTGGCGCGGATCGGCACGGACGTGGCGCTGACCTGCCTGGACGACGCCTCGCGGCGGCTGCGGAACAAGTGGTTGCGGGGGCGGGCGAGGCAGGAGCTGGACGGGGTCGCGACCGCGCGCGGGCTCAGCGCCGAGGAGCTGTCCGACCGGCTCGTGCCGGACTTCGGGCTGTCCCCGGACGGCGCGCTGGAGCTGGACTTCGGGCCGAGGCGGTTCGTGGTCGGGTTCGACGAGCAGCTCAGGCCGCACGTGACCGGGCCGGACGGCAAGCGGCTCAAGTCCCTGCCCAAGCCCGGCGCGCGGGACGACGCGGCGCTGGCCGCGCGGGCGCACGAGCGGTTCGCGGCGTTGAAGAGGGACCTGCGCACCTCGGCCGCCGAGCAGCTCACCCGGCTGGAGCGGGCGATGGTGGCGGGCCGGACGTGGGGCGTGGAGGAGTTCACCCGCCTGTTCACCGGCCACCCGCTGCTGTGGCCGCTGGGGCGCAGGCTGGTGTGGACCACCGAGGCGGGGCTGGCGTTCCGGCTGGCCGAGGACCGCACGCTCGGCGACCTGCACGAGAGCCCCGTCGTCCTCGGCCCGGACGAGCGGGTGGCGATCGCCCACCCGCTGCGGCTGGGCGCGGACCTGGCGGCGTGGGCGGAGCTGCTGGCCGACTACGAGGTGCTGCAACCGTTCCCGCAGCTGGGCAGAGCCGTGCACCGGCTCACCGCCGAGGAGGGCGGGGCGGACGAACTGGCCCGGTTCCGGGACTTCCCGGTGCTGAACGGGAAGGTGGTCGCGCTGCTCGACCGGGGCCCCTGGAGCCAGGCGGGCGGGCTGGGCGGTCCGATCGGGCGGGTGCGGCGGGCGCTGCCGGACGGGCGCGGGGTCGTGGTCGGGCTGGACCCGGCCCTGCCGCGCGGGCGCGTCCCGGTGGGGACCGGGCAGCGGATCACCGAGGTGCGGATCGCCGAGCGGGGCCCGTTCGGGACGGCCGATCCGGTGGTGGTGTCCGAGGTGGTGGAGGACCTGCTGGGACTGGCCCGCTGAGCGGTCGGGCGCCGCGCGTCCGATGTGGACCGACCGCCGCGGTCCGCCGGGGAACCGGAATTGTCGGACCCCCGTCGTACGGTTCACCCGGATTCGGTTGAGCGGATTCGGTTGAGCGGCTTGGGGAAGGACGGCAGTGGGGACTGCGGGGGGCGTGATCGGGGAGTTCCGGCTCCCGCCGGGCGTGCGCGGGGAGGCGCACCCCAGGCGGGGAGGTCGGACGCGCCCGGAGGTCGTGGCGGCGGGGGGCGTGGCGGCGGGCCGGGTGGACCGGCGCGAGGAGCTGCCCCCGCAGGCGCGCTGGGCGCTGCACGCCACGGCTCCCAGCGAGGGCTCCTGGGCGAGCAGGGTGAACGGGAGCGCGCCCGAGCTGGTCGAGGCCGCGAACGCGCACCTGGACGGCGACCGGAACCCGCTGGGCGCGGCGGTCGTCGCCTGCCTGCTGGGGGACGAGGCGACGCCCGACCTGGACGGGCCGGTGGCGGCCTGGGTCGACGCGCACGGGCTGGTGTTCGCCGCCCAGGCGGTGGTGGAGCTGGCCGGGATCGTGGTCCTGCGCTACCAGGACGGGGACGGCGTGCCCCGCAGGGCGGTGCGCAGGCGGGTGTCGCAGGACGCGGTGGCGCGCGGGGTGGTGGGCGGGCGCCTGGTGCGGTCGCTGCTCGCGGTGTGCCCGGACGACGTGCACGCCGAGGTGGTCGCCGCGCTGGCCGGGCTCCGGGGCTCCCCCGTGGGCAGGCTGGCGGTCAGCTACCTGGTGCCGACCGAGGCCGCCTGGGTGGAGGAGGTCGTCACCGAGGTCCTGGCCGGTCCTCGGCACTCCCCCGACGGCCGGGTCGTGCTGCTGTCGGTCGGGGCGGTCGACCAGCTCCAGCGGTTGCTGCGGCTGGAGTGGGTGCTCTGGCACGTGACCACGCCCGAGGTGCTGCACACCGCGCTGGACGTCATGGGTCACGACCTGCTGCCCGTGCTGGAGCGGCTGCTGGAGCTGCCGCTGCGCGGGCACGAGGCCGTGCTCGACGTGATCGCGTCGATGCCGGGGGACGGGCCGTTCCAGTTCCTGCTGCCCCGGATCAAGCAGCGGTACGCGCGGTCCGCGCTGATGGGGCTGTCGCTGCGCGACCCGGAGCGGGCGCTGCGGCTGCTGGACGCCGAGACCGCGGGCAGGCCGTCGACCAGCGAGGCCGCGCGGCTGCTGCGCGCGCTGGTGGTGCGGTTCCGGGACGTGGACCCGACCGAGGTTCCCGAGCGGGTGCGCGCGGCGCTGGAGCGCGTCCGGGCCGCGCACCGCGGCGTGCCCGAGGCCGGGGTGGACGAGCTGCCGCGGGTGCTGGTGTCGCCGCCGTGGGAGGTGAAGCGGCGGCCCGCCGAGCCGGAGGTCGTGCCGGGGGTGGAACCGCCCGCCGGGCGCGCGCTGGTGTGGGAGCCGGGTGAGCGCGAGACCTGGTCGGCGGTGGGGGCCGGGGTCCGGACCCCGGCCGAGTGGGCGGCCCTGGTGCGGGACTACCGGGCGGGCGAGCTGCGCTGGAGGCACGAGGAGCCGCCGCTGTTCGTGGGCGGCCCCGAGGACGAGGTCCGGCCGCTGCTGGCGGACTGGACGCCGGACCCGAGGGGCGCGGAGCGGTGGGGCAGGCCGCTGGTCGCCCGGTTCGGGCTGGAGGCGCTGCCGCAGGCGCTGGCGCTGGCCAGGGCGCGGCCCGCGACGCTGGCGGAGCTGGTGCTGCCGTGCGCGACGCCCGAGGTGGCCGGGCTGGTCGCGGACTGGCTGGTGCGGGTGCGGTCCGCGCGGCCGGTGGCGCGGCGCTGGTTGGAGCGGCACGGGCTCGTCGCGGCCCGGCTGCTGGTGCCGGTCGCGGTCGGTCCGGCCGGGGCCAGGCGGCGGGCTGCGGAGAACGCGCTGCGGCAGACCCCCGAGCACGCGATGACGGCCGCGCGCGAGCGGGGTGAGCGGGTCGCGTCGGTGGTGGCAGCGGCGCTGGCGGTGGACCCGCTGGACGTGCTGCCCGCCAGGGTCCCGGCGGTCCCGGCCTGGTTGGACGAGGACGCGCTGCCGCAGCTGCTGCTGCGCGGCGGGGAGCGGGCCCTTCCGCCGCGGGCCGCGCGGAACGTGCTGGTGGTGCTGGCGCTGTCCACGCCGGACGAGCCGTACGCGGGTCTCGATCAGGTGCGGCGGGCGTGCGACCCGACGTCGCTGGCCCGGTTCGCGCAGGAGGTGTTCGAGCTGTGGCGGTTGTCGGGGATGCCCGCCAAGGAGGGCTGGGCGCTCACCGGACTCGGCCTGGTCGGTGACGACGAGGTGGTGCGCGAGCTGAGCCCGCTGATCCGGATGTGGCCGGCCGAGGGCGGGCACGCGCGGGCGGCGACCGCGCTGGACGTGCTGGCGCGGCTCGGCACGGACGTGGCGCTGCTGCACCTGGGCGACCTGGCGCGGCGGGTCAGGCACAAGGGCGTGCGGACCGGGGCGCAGGCCAGGCTGGACGAGGTGGCCACCTCGCGGGGGCTGACCCCGGAGCAGCTGGCCGACCGGCTGGTGCCGGACTTCGGGCTGTCCCCGGAGGGCTCGCTGGTGCTGGACTACGGGCCGAGGCGGTTCACGGTCGGGTTCGACGAGCAGCTCACCCCGCACGTGACCGGTCCGGACGGCAAGCGGCTCAAGTCCCTGCCCAAGCCCGGCGCGCGGGACGACCGGGTGCTCGCGCCCGAGGCGCAGCGGCGGTTCGCGGCGCTGAAGAAGGACGTGCGCACCGCGGCGGTCGGGCAGATCGCCCGGTTGGAGCAGGCGATGCTGGCGGGGCGGACCTGGAGCGCGGAGGAGTTCACCGCGCTGTTCGCGCACCACCCGCTGGTGTGGCACCTGGCCCGCAGGCTGGTGTGGATCACCGAGTCGGGACTGGCGTTCCGGCTCGCCGAGGACCGCACGCTCGGCGACCTGAACGAGAGCCCTGTTGTCCTCGGCCCGGACGAGCGGGTGGCGCTGGCCCACCCCATGGGGCTCGGCGACGACCTGGAGGCGTGGGCGGAGCTGCTGGCCGACTACGAGGTGCTGCAACCGTTCCCGCAGCTCGGCAGACCGGTGCACCGGCTCACCGCCGAGGAGGCCGGGGCGACCGCGCTGGTCAGGTTCCACGACCGGGTGGCACCGCACGGGAAGGTGCTCGGGCTGCTGCGGAAGGGCTGGGAGCACGACGGTCTGGGCAACGGCGGGGTGATCGACCGGGTGCGGCGACCGCTCCCGGACGGGCGCGCGGTCGTGGTCGGCCTGGACCCCGGCGTGGACCGCGACCACGACCCGGCGCAGGACGAGCAGCGGATCACCGAGGTGCGGCTCGCCGACCACTCGCCGACGGCCGAGGGGGAGCGCGTGCACCGGTTCGGGACCGCCGACCCGGTCGCGCTGTCCGAGGCGCTGGGCGACCTGGACGGCCTGATCCGCTGAACCAGCCCGCCCGCACCCGCATGACCAGGTAATTTCCGCAAGCGCAGCACCCGCCCCACCCGCTGTCCCGCAGCCTGCCCCACCACATCTGCCCCACCGCACCTGCCCCACCGCCCGGCCCGCACGAAGACCACCCGCCCGCACCGAGGAGACCGAGGGTTCCGCCGTGTCCGACACCGACTTCCCCGACGACCTGCAGCGCCCGCCAGCCGAGGTGCGGTTCGCCGACGAGCTGGCCAGGCTGCGCGAGTCCGACCGAGCGCACCGGCCGCCGGGCTGGGCGCTGAGCCTGGACGCCGCCCGCCGGTTCGTGGTGGGCGACGACAAGCTCGGGGTGAGCCGCAAGTTCGTCGGCGACCCGTCGCTGGTCGACCGCTCGCTCGTCACCCTGGCCACCAGCCGGGGCCTGATGCTGGTCGGCGAGCCGGGCACCGCCAAGTCGCTGCTGTCCGAGCTGATCGCGGCGGCCGTGTGCGGCGAGTCGACGCTGACCATCCAGGGCGGCGCGGCCACCACCGAGGACCAGATCAAGTACTCGTGGAACTACGCGCTGCTGGTCGCCGAGGGCCCGTCGCCGCGCTCGCTGGTGCCCGCGCCGATGCTGCGCGGCATGGCCGAGGGCAAGGTGGTGCGGTTCGAGGAGATCACCCGCTGCCCCCTCGAGGTGCAGGACTGCATGTTGTCGCTGCTGTCCGAGCGGGTCGTGGCGGTGCCGGAGCTGATCGGGCGCGACAGCATGGTGTTCGCGAAGGCCGGGTTCAACGTCATCGCCACCGCGAACACCCGCGACCGGGGCGTGAACGAGATGAGCGCGGCGCTGAAGCGGCGGTTCAACTTCGAGACCGTGTTCCCGATCGCGGACCTGCGCACCGAGCTGGAGCTGGTCGAGCAGGAGTCGGCGAAGCTGCTGGAGCGGTCCGGGGTGGGCGTTCCGCCGCGCCGGGACGTGCTGGAGGTGCTGGTGCGCACGTTCCGCGACCTGCGCGAGGGCGGCAGCGGGCAGGCGGACCGGCTCAGCACGGTGATGAGCACGGCCGAGGCCGTGTCCGTGGCGCACGCGGTGGGCCTGCGCGGCTGGTACCTGCGCGGTGAGGCGGGCACGGCGGCGGACGTGGTCGAGTGCCTGGCGGGCACGGCGGCCAAGGACAGCCCGGACGACCTGGCCAAGCTGCGGCGCTACCTGGAGCAGCAGGCCGGTCGCCGCAAGGGCGAGCAGTGGTCCGAGCTGCACCGGGCCCGACACCTGCTGCCCGGCTGATGGGCGCGGTCTACCTGGGCGTGCGGCACCACAGCCCCGCGTGCAGCGCGCTGGTCGACGAGGTGATCCGCGGGCTGCGGCCCGCGCACGTGCTCGTGGAGGGGCCCGCCGACGTCAACGGGCGGTTGGACGAGCTGCTGCTGGGGCACGAGCTGCCGATCGCGCTGTACAGCTACCGGCGCGACGAGGAGCGGGCGCACGCGTCGTGGAGCCCGTTCTGCGACTACTCGCCGGAGTGGGTGGCGCTGAACGCGGGCCGGGAGGTGGGCGCGCAGGTGCGGTTCATCGACCTGCCGTCCTGGCACCCGGCGTTCTGGGACGTGCGGAACCGGTACGCGGACGCGGCGGTCAGGCACGCGCGGGCGGTGGAGCTGCTGTGCGCGGAGTTCGCGGTCGACAACGTGGACGCGCTGTGGGACCACCTGTTCGAGATCCCGGACCGGGAGGGCCTGGCGGAGCGGCTGGACGCGTACTTCGACCTGATCCGCGGCGGCGCCGAGGCGAGCGCGGGCGACCGGGCCCGCGAGGAGCACATGGCGTCCTGGGTCCGCGCCGCCCTGGCGGACGCGGGCGACGCCCCGGTGGTCGTGGTGACGGGCGGCTTCCACACGCCCGCGCTGCGCGCCCTGGTGGAGGGCAGGCAGATCCCGGAGCGGGTGGACCGCGGGGTTCTGGCGCCACCGGTGGCGGGCGGGGGCGACGAGCAGGGCGGGGAGGCCGAGCCGAGCGGAGAGGCCGGGCCGGGCAGGGAGGCCGACCCGAGGGTGGCTCCCTTCGACGGGGGCCACGCCGGGCATCCACCCGTCGCCGACCCCACCCCCTCGAAGGCCGCCCTCGACTCCCCCACCCCCTCCGGTTGGCCCGAGGTGCCCCAACCGGCTCCCGGTTCGGTCGGCGCCAGCTACCTCGTCCCGTACTCCTTCCGCCGCCTGGACGCGTTCACCGGCTACGAGTCCGGGATGCCCTCCCCCGCCTACTACCAGCGGCTCTGGGAGTCCGGGAGGCGCGGCGCCGCCGAGGGGCTGCTCGAAGCCGTGGTCACGCGGTTGCGCAAGCGCAAGCAGGTGGTGTCCACCGCCGACCTCATCGCCGCCCGCACCCAGGCCGAGGGGCTCGCCGTGCTGCGCGGGCACCCGGTGCCCGCGCGGGTCGACGTGCTCGACGGGCTCACCTCCGCGCTCGTCTCCGAGGACCTCACCCAGCCGCCCCCGTGGACCCGGCGCGGTGTGCTCGCGCCCGGCGCGCACCCGGCCGTGGTCGAGATGGTCGCCGCGCTCAGCGGGGACCGGGTCGGCAGGCTGCACCCGGACACGCCCGCGCCGCCGCTGGTGGCGAGCGTCCAGGAGGCGATGGCCGCGCTCGGCCTCGACGGCGACCGGACCGTCGACCTCGACCTGACCGACCCGCGCGGGCTGGAGCGCAGCAGGTTGCTGCACCGGTTGCGCGTGCTGGACGTCCCCGGACTGGGGCGCACCTCGGGGCCGGGGGGCGGCGGTGACCCCGAGGTCCTGGAGCGGTGGCGGCTGGTCGACCGGGACACCCGCGTGCCCGCGCTCATCGAGGCCGCCGCGCACGGCGCGACCCCCGCCGAGGCGGCGGGCGCGGTGCTGCGCGAGCGGGCTCGGGACGCCGGGATCGGGGACCTGTCCGCGCTGCTGTTCGACACCGCCCTGTGCGGGGTGGGCGACCTGCCCGACGACGTGCTCGACACGCTCGTCGCGGGCGTCGGCCGCGCACCCGACCTGGTCGAGCTGGGCGGGGTGCTGGCCGACGTGCTGGGCCTGTGGCGGCACGACCGGGTGTTCGGCTCCGCCCGCGACCCGCGCCTCGGCCAGGTGCTGGACGCCGGGGTGACGCGCGCGCTGTGGCTGGCCGAGGGCCTGCGGGGCCCGACGGCCCCGGCCGAGCCGCACCGGCTCGCCGCGCTCACCTCGGTCCGCGACACCGTGGTGCACGCGCCCGCCGTGCTCGGCCTCGGCCGGGACGCGGTGGCGGACGTCGGCCTGCGGATCAGCCGCGACCCCGGCTCGCCGCCGGACCTGCGCGGCGCCGGGTTCGGGCTGGCCTGGGCGCTGGGGGCGCACGCCGACCCGGAGGCCGCGGTGCGCGGCACCTCGTCGGCCTCGGTCGTCGGCGACTGGCTGGCCGGGCTGTTCGCCCTCGCCCGCGAGGAGGTCCTGGACGCGCCGGGCGTGATCGCGGTGCTGGACGAGGTGGTCGAGGGCTTCACCGGCGAGGACTTCCTGGAGGCGCTGCCCGCGCTGCGCCAGGCGTTCGCGTTCTTCCCGCCCGCCGAGCGGGAGCGCATCGCCGGGCTGCTGCTGGCGCACCGGGGCGTGGACGGGTCGGCGCGCGAGCTGGTGCGCTCGCGGGTGGACCCGGCGCTGCACGTGGAGGCGACCACGCTGGAGGCGTTCGTGGACGGGCTGCTGGCGAGGGAGGGGTTGGCGTGAGCGACGAGATGGAGCGGTGGCGGCTCGTCCTGGGCAGCGCCGCCGACGGGTGCGCGGGCGGGCTGGGCGGCGACGCGCTGGACCGCGACGTCGCGCTCACCTGGCTGTACGAGCGGGACGACGGTCTCGACGAGCGGGACGTGCGGCGCTCGGGCAGCGGCGACTCGGTGCTGCGGGTGGTGGACTGGCTGGACGACGTGCACCGGCTGTTCCCGCGCCGCACGGTCGAGCGGCTGGAGCGGGACGCCGTCGAGACCTACGGCATCACCGAGGTCGTCACCGACCCCGGCGTGCTGGAGCGGGTCGAGCCGAGCGTGGCGCTGCTGCGCGCGGTCATGCGCACCAAGCACCTGATGAACCCGGCGGTGCTCGCGATGGCGCGGCGCATCGTGGAGGCCGTGGTGCGGGACCTGATGGCGCGGCTGGCCCGCGAGGTGCGGCGCTCGTTCACCGGCGCCCGCTCGCGCAGGCGGTCGAACTTCAAGCAGGCCAGGAACTTCGACTTCCGGGGCACGATCCGCGCGAACCTGGCGCACTACCAGCCGGAGACGCGGCGGATCTCCATCGAGGAGCCGAGGTTCACCTCCCGCACCCGCAAGCACCTGGACTCCTGGCAGCTGGTGCTGGTGGTGGACCAGTCCGGGTCGATGGCCGGATCGGTGATCCACTCGGCGGTGACGGCGGCGTGCCTGTGGAACCTGCCCGGCCTCAAGACGCACCTGGTCGCCTTCGACACCCAGGTGGTGGACCTGACCAGCGACGTCACCGACCCGGTCGAGCTGCTGATGAAGGTGCAGCTGGGCGGCGGCACGGACATCGCGAAGGCGATGACGTACGCGGCGGGCCTGGTGGAGAACCCGAGGCGGTCGATCGTCGTGCTGATCACCGACTTCTACGAGGGCGGGGACGAGCGCAAGCTGGTGCGCGTGGTGCGGGACCTGGCCGCGCAGGGCACGCAGGTGCTGGGGCTGGCGGCGCTGGACGAGGAGGCGTCGCCCGCCTACGACCGGGACATGGCGCAGAGGCTGGCGAACGTCGGCGCGCACGTGGGCGCGATGACGCCGGGCGAGCTGGCGGAGTTCGTCGCGGAGAGGATGGGGTAGTGCGGCGTGCCGACCTGTTGGCGCTGACGTCCGAGGCGCTGGTCGACCTGGCCAACCGGGGCCTGGTGAAGCGGGCGACCCGCGAGGTGGAGGCGGGCGCCGGGCCCGAGCTGGGGGTGGCGGACGACGGCGCGGTCACCGGCGTGTTCCCGGACGGGGTGACGGCGGTGCTGCCGCCGGGCGCCGGGCTGGACGCGGCGTCGTGCTCGTGCGGGGCGCGCGGGGCGTGCAGGCACCGGATCGCGGTGGTGCTGGCCTACCAGCGCGAGCACGGGGGTGCGGAGGAGGAGGTCTTCGAGCCCTGGTCGCCGGGGTCGGTGCCGGACGCGGAGCTGGTGGCGGCGTTCGGCGAGCGGGCGGTGGCGGCGGCGCGGCGGGTGCTGCGGTCCGGGGTGCCGGTGGTGCTGCGCAGGGCGAGCGCCGGGGACCCGGTGGCGGTGGCGGAGCTGCCGTCGGCGACGGTGCGGTTCCTGGTGCCCGGCGAGCTGGGGTACGCGAGCACGGACGCGGCGGCGCTGCGGCGGGACCAGCTGGTGGCGCTGGCGGTGCTGGCGTTCCGGGAGGCGGACGAGCAGGGGTTCGTGGACCCGGTGGTGCGGTTCGACGCGGGCGGTTCGGCCGGGCCGGGCGGGTCCGGTGACGGGCCGGACCCGCTGGCGGAGGCGCTGGAGCTGACCGGTCAGCTGCTGCGCGAGGGCGCGGTGCACACCGGGCCGGTGCTGGACGCGGCGCTGGAGCGGTCGCGGCGGGACCTGACGGCGGCCGGGATGCACTGGCCCGCCGCCGCGGTCGGGGAGCTGGCCGAGCAGCTGGCGGCGTACCGGGCGCGCGGGGCCAGGCACCGGGTGGAGCGGGTCGCGGAGCTGGTGGCGGAGGTGCGCGCGCGGGCGCGGGCGACCGGGCCGCGCTCGACGGTGCTGGGCTTCGACGAGGCCGCCGAGACGCCGATGCGGCGGGTGCGGTTGACGTCGCTGGGCTGCCGGGTGACCGGGACCGGCGAGGACCGCACGGCGGAGGTGTTCTTCGCGGACGGCGACGGGGTGCTGGTGCTGCGGCACCGGTGGCAGCTCGGCGCGGACGAGCGGCCGACCGGGCACGACCTGTCCGGGCGCAGGCTGTCCGGGACGACGCTGGCCGCGCTGGCGGCGGCGAACGTGGTGTCGGAGTCGGCGGTGCGCAGCCCGAGCCGGGTGGTGCGGTTGACGGCGAGCCGGGTGGCGAAGACGTCGGTGACGCCGCTGGGCTCGGCGTGGACGGGGCTGCGGGCGCCGGTGCTGGTGCGCGACCTGGCGGCGGCCGGGGCGGAGCTGGCGGCGCTGCCGCCGCGCGTGGTGCGGGCCAGGGTCGAGGCCGAGCACGTGCGGGTGGTGGAGGTCGCCGCGGTGCGCTCGATCGGGTACGACCCCGGCGCGCAGCGGCTGGAGGCGGTGGTGGCGGACGCGGCGGGCACGACGGCGCTGGTGCGCGCCACCTACCGCAGCACGACCCCGGCGGCGCTGGACGCGCTGGCCAGGGCGCTGGCGGCGGGGCCGACGCACGTGAGCGGGGCGCTGAGCCGCACCGGAGGGCGGCTGGTGATCACCCCGTTCGCGGTGCTGACGCCGGACGGCCCGGTGGTGCCCGACCTGGCAGGCGGCGACGTCGGCGGGCTGGTCGGCGGGCTGGTCGTGGGGCGGGACGTGCTGGCCGAGGTGCTGGAGTCGGCGCTGTCGCTGTGCGCGGAGGCGGCGCACCGGGGCCTGGAGCACCTGGCGGCGACGATGCCGGGGCGGTTGGCGGAGGCGGAGGCGGAGCTGCGCCGGGTGGGGCTGGCGAAGGCGGCGGAGCTGCTGTCGGCCTTCGCGGCGGCGCCCGGCGAGGAGAGCTGGCTGGTGGCGTACCTGAGGCTGCTGGTGACGGCGGAGTTCCGGTAGCCACCGCAGTCCTTCGTGGACAGTCGGGCGCGGTGAACCCCTTGCGCTGGAGGGGGTTCACCGCGCCCGCGCCACCTCAGCGCCACCTCAGTGCTCGAACAGCGCGCTCACCGACTCCCCGTTGTGGATGCGCCGCATCGCCTCCGCCAGCGGCCCCGCCACCGACAACACCTTCAGCTTCCCCGAGCGCTTCTCCCGCGGCACCGGGACCGTGTTCGTGCACACGATCTCCAGCACCTCGTCCCGCTCCCCGATCCGCTCGACCGCCTTGTCCGAGAACAGCCCGTGCGTGCAGGCGATCCGCAGCGAGGCGACGTCGAACTCCGCGAGGTGGTCCATCAGCTCGATCACCGTGCTGCCCTTGGCGATCTCGTCGTCCAGCACGATGACGTCCCTCCCCCGGACGTCCCCGATCACCGAGCTGATGACCACCCGGTCGTCGCTGAACCGCTGCTTCGCCCCCGCCGCCACCGGCACCCCGAGCAGCCGGGCGAACGCGGACGCGGCCTTCGCGTTGCCCAGGTCCGGCGAGAGCACCACCGCGTTCGACAGGTCGTACCGCCGGAAGTGCACCGCCAGCTCGTGCAGCGCGTGCAGGTGGTCCACCGGCACCGAGAAGAACCCGTGCACCTGCGGCGAGTGCAGCGTCATCGCCAGCACCCGGTTCGCACCCGCCGTCACCAGCAGGTCGGCCACCAGCCGCGCCCCGATGGAGATCCTCGGCGCGTCCTTCTTGTCGGACCTGGCGTACGCGAAGTGCGGCATCACCACGGTCGTCCGCGACGCGGACGCACCCCTCGCGGCGTCCAACATCAGCAGCAGCTCGACCAGGTTCTCCTGCACCGGCGGCACGAGCGGCTGGACGATGAACACGTCCCGCTCGCGGCAGTTGGCCTGCAACTGCACTTCCAGGCAGTCGTTGGCGAACCTCGTCACCCTCGTCGGCGACAGCGGCACCCCCAGCTCGGCGCAGATCTCCTCCGCCAGCTCGGGGTGCGCGCTCCCGCTGAACACGACCATTTCCCGACCACGGACAGACACGGAAGCGGACACGACCTGGGCTCCCCGGCGTTCGGCTACCTGACGCCGCGGACCCTAGCAGCGATCCGATCCCGCGATCGGGCTATCCCTTCCACACCACGGGCGACTTCGTGTACTCCTCGGCGGCGTCGTACTTGGCGCCGGTGATCTTCTCGGCGGCGTTGCCCGCCTGCAGGACGCAGGTCTGGAACTTGGCCCCGGCGGTGGTGAAGTCCTTGCCGGCGTTGACGGTCTGGCAGTTGTCCGTCTCACCGGTGATGATCACGCTGCTGGTCTTGCCGTCGGCCTTGATGCCGCGCAGGCGCAGCGACGAGTACGCCAGGTCGGTGCCGCCCACGTTCTCGACGGTGGCCCGGATGTAGAACGGCGTGATGCCCGCGGCCTTGTCGCCGTACTTGGCCAGGTCCGCCGGGTCGCCCGCCTCGATCGAGTCGACCGTGATGGCGATGACGCCGGTCTTGCTGGTGCCGTACTTGAAGTTGACCACCGCGCGCTGGCCGACCTCGAACTCGCTGCCGGGCGCGGCCACGTCGCCGGACGCGACGGGCGCGTCGGCGGCGGTGGGCTTGGCGGCGGAGGACTTCGCGGCCGAGGACGACGTCGGGGCGCTCTCCTCGGCGGTGGAGGACGCGGTGGCGTCGGCCGCGGGCAGCGCCGTGCCGCTCGTCTCGCTGCCGCAGGCGGACAGCAGGACGGCGGCTGCGCCGACTGCGGCGAACAGGCTGCTGCGGAAGGACTTCACGCCGGGCTCCTCAGGTTCTCGTCGGACGGGCCGACGGTATTCCCGGTGAGCCGGACAGGCTGTCGGTCGTTCGCACCACAAGCCGCCGCAACCCCTGAGAACGGGCCGTGATCAGGCTCTCGGTTTGAGCGGGCTGATCTTGGGGAACCGGGTCACAGGTCGTCGATCCCGATCAGCCCGTCCTGGATCGCGCGCGCCACCAGCGCCGCCTTGGTCGGGGCCTCCCGGCCGATCAGCGCGTACTTGATCCGGATGCGCTCCAGGTGCGAGTTGACCGTGCTCAGCGAGATCCCGAGCCGCTGCGCGACGTAGTCCTTCGACTCGGACTGGAACCACTCCACCAGCACCTCGGTCTCCCGCGCGGACAGCGCGGGCCGGGTGTCCGAGCGGTCGCCCGCGAGCGCGCCCGCCAGCGACGGCGGCGTGTACGCCCGCCCCTGCGCCGCCGCGCGGGTGGCCTGCACGAGGTGCTCGGCGCCCTCGGCCTTCGTCAGGTAGCACAGCGCGCCCAGTTCGAGGCACTGCAGCGCGATGTCGTCGTCGGCGCGCATCGAGTACACGACGACCCGGCGTCCGGCCTCCACGAGCCTGCGCAGGTCGCCGAGCACGGGCGTGGGCCCACCGAGGTGCAGGTCGAGGATGACCACGTCGGCGCGCGCGCCCTCGTCCAGCCAGGCGGCCTTGACGTCGTCGCCGCTGGCCGCGACGGCGATCGGCGGCGTCCCGGACAGCAGCCAGTACGCCACGCCCGCGCGCACCGCCGGGTGGTCGTCCACCACGACGGCGCTGATCGGCGCGTCCCCGACCGGACCGCCGGGCGCACCGCCGGGCGCGTCGCCGGACACCCGCCCCGGCACGCCACCGGACGCACCCCCTGGCGCGCTCCCGGCTCCGCCGCCGGGACCTCCGCTGTCGGCGCTCACTCGCTCCGCCACCTCGCCTCCATCCGGGTGTGCTCACCGTACGTGCCGCACTCGACCTCGACGCGCGGCGACTGCGCCACGACCCGCACCCCGGCGTCCGCGACCACCGCCACGCGCACCTCGCCACCGGTGCGCAGCAGGCTGACCCGCGCCCGCTCCCGCGCCGCCGACAGCGCGACCGCGACCGGCCCGGTCAGCTCCCGCCGCACGTCCTTGGGCACCGGCACCGCCGCCCCGCTGACCGCCAGCGACACCGCGACCCCGCGCCGCTCGGCGACGTCCACGCACGCGGTCACCTCGTGCACCAGCGGGTCGGGCACGTCGTCGTTCTCGGCGAACAGCCTGCGCAGCTGGGTCGCGGCGAGCGAGCAGCGCAGCCGGGTGTCCGGGTCGCGCGGGTCGAGCACCCCGTCGGCGAGGTCGGCGAGCAGCGGCAGGGTCGCGCCGAGCTGGCCCGCGAAGCCCGCGCGCAGGTCCAGCTCGGACTGCCGGGCGAGCGCGACGCGGGTGGCGGCGCGCTCCTGCTCGGCGGCGGCCTCGGCGGCCTGGCGGGAGCTGCGGTGCAGCACGCGGGTGATCCACAGGATGGCGAGCTGGAAGCTGGTGACGCTGAGCAGCACCGCGCCCGCCGCGCCGATCTCGACCCGCTTGGGCAGGTCGGCGAGCACGAACTGCACGACGCTGTCGACCACGTGCGCCGCGAACGCGCACAGCAGCAGCGGCACCCGGTCGAGCAGCAGCAGGAGCAGGTGCCAGCCGACCAGCCCGAACGACCAGTGCGGCGCCTGGAAGTGGCCGCCGTCCGGCAGGGCCGAGGTCGCGGTCACCGAGGACGCGAGCACCACGACCACGCCGAGCGCCACCACCGGCGTCGGCAGCGGGCGGCGCGGCGCGACCCACACCGCGCACAGGAGCACGACCGCGGAGAACGCCGCGTAGGCGAGCCACGCCGTCGGGGCGTGGTCGTGCACCAGCAGCGGCGGCAGGCACAGGCCGAACTGGAGCACGCCGGTGACGCACAGCAGCAGCAGGCGCACGTTCGCGAACACCCGGTCGGCGACCTCCTGCGGTGGCGGCGGGGCCTCAGCCACGGGTGTCCTCCCCGTCCCAGGTCAGCCGCACGACCGTGCCGCCGCCCGGCCGCGAGCGCACCTCGGCGCGCCCGCCGACCGCGGCCATCCGCTCGACCAGCGACCCCCGGATGCCGCGCCGGTGCTCGGGCACCGCGCCGGGGTCGAACCCGCGCCCGCCGTCGCGCACCTCCACCAGCACCCCGCCGCTCCCCCGCGCCCGCACGACCAGCTCGGCGGAGTCGACGCCCGCGTGCCGCTCCACGTTCGCCACCGCCTCGCGCACCGCCCTGACCAGCGCCAGCGCCACCCCGGTCGGCACGAGCGCGTCCTCGAACCGGGTGTCGAACCGCACCGGCCCGCGCAGGGCCAGCGCCCGCAGCGAGGACCCGAGGTCCACGACCCCGCCCGCCTCGCCGCCGCCGGGCGCGGTGAGCACGGCGAGGTCGCGCCGCGCGTAGCCCGCGACCTCGTCGGGGTCGCCGCCGTGCACCGCGACGACCAGGAACGTCGCCGAGGCGGTGTCGTGCAGCAGCGCCAGGTACTCGCGCTCCTGCCTGCGCCGCTGCACCGCCAGCGCCTCGGCCCGCTCCAGGGCGGCCCGCTTCGCGCGCAGCCGGTCGACGCGGCCGGTGGAGCGCCGCAGCAGCTCGAACGCCAGCCGAGCCAGCACGCACTCGACCACGACCCGCAGCACCGCCGTGCCGCCGCCCTCGCCGCCGACCAGGTAGACGGCGAGCAGGGCGGCGGTCGCGGGCACGGTCACCTTCGGCGACCACTCCCACTGCAGGGTGATCGCGGTAGTGGTGAGGACGTTGAGGGCCCACTGGCTCGACGGGTCCTGGGTGGCGCACACCGCGCCCGCCCGCGCGACGGCGGACACGAACGCCAGCACCGCGCCGCGCCCGGTGACCGCGCTCCAGCAGTCCACGACCGCGCCGAGCAGCACCAGGCCGAACAGCGCGAACGCCAGGGGAAGGCGCGCGTCGGGCACGGACAGCACGCCGAACGAGCTCAGCAGCACCAGGCCGACGCCGCGCACGGGTCCGGCGACCCTGGCGACGACGTCGAGGAAGTCCGCCTCGACCTGGCCGGGGGCGGGACGGGCGCGGGCGGTCACGCGGCCGGGGTCCGGTCGGCACGGACCCGGTCGGCACGGACCCGGTCGGCACGGGTCCGGTCGGCGCCGGTCCGGTCGGCGCCGGTCCGGTCGGCGCCGGTCCGGTCGGCGCCGGTCCACGCGGCGCGGGCCCGGTCGGCGAGCGCCCCTGGGACGACAGCGGCGACGCGGCGCGGGAGCGGTTCGGCGACCGCCCCCGCGAGGGGCCGGACCGCGCACCGCTTCCGCACCGCGTCGCCGAGGATCACGCGGGCGACCTTAACCCGATCAGCCCCAGATGGAGGAAACCCACTCCGGGTGGTCGACGAAGGGGTTGCGGTTGCCCTGGTAGCTGTCCTGGATGACCTGGTTGCGCCGCTGCTCGAAGGAGTCCGGCGGGTCCTGGGCGTGCCACTGCAGGAGCACGGTCAGCTTGCCGATGTTGGGCTTGCTGCCGTTGGAGACGCTGTTGTTGACCTCCAGGTCCGGCCAGCCGTCCGTGCCCTCGTAGCGGACGGCCATGTAGAAGATCATCCGGGCGACGTCGCCCTTGACGGCGTCGCGCGGCTCCCACGAGTCGGAGTCGGTGCGGTTTCCGGGAGCCTCGCCGACGGCGGTGCCGCCGTTGTCGAAGTCCTTGTTGCCGCGCTCGGAGTTGACCGACACGTCCTCGGGGCGCAGGTGGTGCAGGTCGGTGCCGGGACCGGTGGCGGTGCCGAAGTCGCCGTGTGACTTGGCCCAGACGTGCTCGCGGTTCCAGTCGTCGGGGTTGCCGCCGTTGGCGGTCTTGGACTGGGAGCGGCCGGAGTACAGCAGGACGACGTTGTTGCTGTTGCCGGGGTCCTGGTCGGTGTTGCGCAGCGCTTCCCACACCTGGTCGTAGCTGAGCTTGCGCGCGCCGGTGCTGATGATGGTGTGCAGCGCGGACTTCAGCGCGGAGCCGGTCTTGCCGATCGCGGCCTGGTAGTAGGAGTCGTTCCCGCCGGGCCGGGTCGTGGTGGTGACGCCGGGCGTGGTCGTGGTGACCCGCGTGGTGGTCGTGGTGGTGCCGCCGCCGCTGTCGGCGCGGGCGAACGCGGACGGGGAGGTCAGGCCCGCGTGCGAGAAGTAGGCGTTGAGGGGGCCGGTGACGTCGATCCGGGCGCCCAGCAGGCCAGGGTTGCTCTTCAGGCCCCACGCGGCGCGGAACGACGCGGTGATCTGGACGTAGAGCATCTGGCCGGTGGAGGTCTGGGTGGGCGAGTCGGCGAGGGCGAGGGCGTAGTCGTTCGGGAAGTTCGCCCGCACGACGGTGCTGGTGGCCGTCGGCTGGCCGACGACGTAGCCGCGCACGGTGGCCGTGGAGCCGCCCTGCTGGGCGACGGCCTGCGTGACGGTGAGCGGGGCGGCGGCCCCCGACGCGGCGCGGTCGGGGATCAGCAGTGCCGCGGCGAGGGCGGCCACCGCGGTGAACATCGCCACCGGGTGCCAGGTCGTCCAACGACGTCGAGTGTCCACTTTCGAGGAATCCTCTCCGGCAAAGTGCAGCGCAGGGTCACCACACGAACACAGAATCGCACGTCACTGGCCACTTCAGAGTGAACGACCGTTGACAGTGTGAATAAGTGCCCACGTCCTGGGCCACCCCGCACGGGCGTCACACCATCGAGTGGACTCCGATGCGTCTCGTGCCGGAATCGCTCGCCTCCCGAGGGGCTTTGCTTCCACCGCCGATGCTCCGCGAGCGCCGCAGAACTGCGGTCCGTGACGGGTGCACCGCACCCGACCTGCGTTGATCGCCAGGACCGTCACCGGGAGTGCAGGCGCACGGGCGGATGCACGTTCACCGCGCCCGCTCCGGCGGCGATCACCGGGGACGGCGACCACTTGAGGCCCCCACCGCCCATCGGCCACCCTTCCCGACCATGACCGACCGACCAGGTGGTCCCACCGACCCCGACTTCGTGGGCCCGCCGCTGCCCATCCCGGTGCAGCGGCTGCTGGGCGAGGCCGAGCACGCGCTGGGCGGGCTGGACGAGGCCGCGTGGCGCCTCCCGGACCGCTCGGTGCTGGCCCGCTGCGCCCGCATCCGCGACGCCAGGGGCGCGGCGGCGCGGGCGGGCCGCAGCGCGGACCTGGTGGACGCCTGGCTGTTCGCCGACCTCGGCACCGGGACGCCGCCGGACCTGCTGCTGCGCGCGGTGTCCCCTGGGGAGGACGAGCAGGACGTGCCGCCCTCCCCGGTCTCGGAGGGCGCGCACCCGCCGTTCGACCGCTACCTGGCCGCGCTGGAGCTGGGGGCGGACCTGCTGGCGCGCGGGCGGGCGCTGGACGTGCAGCTGCTGGCCGAGGTGGGCGCGGTCCGGGCGCACGGCAGGGGCGCGCCGCCGCTGGCCGGGTCGACGGCGCTGCGCACCTGGTCGGTGTCCACGCGCGCGCTCGAACCGCTTCCCCGCATCGCGCGGCTCGCGCTGGAGCACCGGCTGCTGGCGCTGCACCCGCCGTTCCCGGACGCCGCCGCCGCGGTCACCTCGCTGCGGCTGGTCGGGTCGGGGCTGCTGCGCGACCAGATCCTGCCGCTGTCGGTGTGGCTGGACACGCACGCGGACCGGCGCGACGCGCTGCTGCGCGGATCACCGGCGGGGTGGGTGGAGTTCTTCGCGCGCGGGGTGCGCGAGCTGGCCAGGGCGCAGACGAACCTGATCGAGGAGCTGGCGGCGCTGCGGGCGCACCACCTGAACCTGGTGCCGCACCCGCGCAGCGCCCGGCGCGTGGCGGCCGACCTGGTGGCGAGCCCGGTGCTGACCCACCCGGCGCTGGTGCGGCGCTACGGGTTCACCGCGAAGACGGCCACGGACGTGACGCGCAGGCTGCTGGAGCTGGGGCTGGTGACGAC
Organism: Actinosynnema mirum DSM 43827; assembly: GCF_000023245.1. Lineage (GTDB taxonomy): Bacteria > Actinomycetota > Actinomycetes > Mycobacteriales > Pseudonocardiaceae > Actinosynnema > Actinosynnema mirum. The sequence goes on along the minus strand of NC_013093.1, from coordinate 2,075,984 downwards.
GCTGGACGACCGGCCCTACCGGAAGGTGTTCCTGTGCGTGCAGGCGCTGCGGCTGCTCACGACCGAGCCGCCTGGGGAGCCGATCCGGGATGAGGACGTGTTCAAAGCCGGCTCGCCCGAATAGCTGGCTCGCCCGAATAGGGCGAGTCAGAGACCACCGGCCACAGCCAGGTGACCGGGGCGCCAACCGCCTGCCGCTGTTGGCCCTTCGCCCCCGGCCCATCACATCCGCCAGTCACATCCGCCAGTCACATCCGCCCATCACACCCACCCGTCACGTCCGCTCGGCGCGGTCCAGCAACCGCCGGACCCGCCGGGCGGCCTCGTCGTCGCCGGTCTCCAGCAGCGCCAGCGCGTCCCGGTACCGCTGCACCGCCTTGTCGCCGGAACCCATGCGCCACAACGCGTTCCCCAGCTCCTCCAGCACCCCGGCCCGCTCGCCCGCGCCGACGCCGGGCAGGTCCGCGAGCACCCGCGCCGCCCGCTCCAGCTGCGCGACCGCGGCCTCCGGCCTGGCGGCGGCGAGCAGCACCACCCCGGTGGCCGCGCGCACCCGCGCCCCGCCGCGCTCGTCGGCCAGCTCGCGGTAGTGGAACTCCAGGTCCCGGTAGCAGTCCAGGGCCAGGTGCAGCCTGCCCCAGCGCCGGTACACCTCGGCCCGCCGCCACAGCACGTCCGCGATGCCGTCCGGGTCGCCGAGCCGCCGCCGGGCGCGCAGCTCCCGCACCCCGTGCTCCTCGGCGGTGACGAAGTCCCCGTGGTCGGCGAACCACACCGCGCTCAGCCGCAGCAGCCCCGCCAGCGCCTCGGGCCGGCGGGACTCGATCGCCGCCTCGGTGCCCCAGTGCGCCAGCTCCTCCGCCCACTTGGGGTCGGCCTCCACCGACGCCGCCACCCACATCCGCGCCGCCAGCGCCGCCGCCAGGGTGTGCCACCCGGCCTTCACCGCCGCGCGCACCGCGCCCAGCAGCAGCCACCGGTGCCGCACCGGCCACGCCGCCGCCTCCGCCGCGTCGGCGAACTCGGCCTCCGGCAGGGCGAGCGTGCCGCACTCGTGGTCGAACCCGGCGACGTCCGGCACGACCTTCGCCAGCGTGCGCAGCAGGTCCTCGCCGATCCGCCTGGCCACCAGCAGCGCCGCGTCGTCCCACTCGTCGGGCGCGACCGGTTCCGGGTGCAGCCGGAACCGGTCGCCGCCGACCCTGGACAGGCGCGCGGGGGCGTCGTCGCACAGCGGCCGGTCGAGGACGGCGCTGAGCTCCTCACCCGCTCGGCGCAGGTCGATGCCCGATCCGACCGCGAGCACCCGCATCGGCAGTTCGGGGACGTCGAGCACCAGGAAGGTGTTCAGCAGGTCGGCACGCCACGGGCGGCTGTCCCACACCCCGTACACCGGCACGACTCCTCCCACCGCGCTGCTACCGCTCGGCCCCGATCATCCGAGGCCGGGGCGAGGGCTGCATGACGAGCCACCGGTTCGCACCAGCGAACGCCACCCGAATCGACCACAGCCCTCACCCCCCTGGGACTCCGCGTGCCCGGTGATCACCCGAGGGTGGCCGCGAACACCTCGACCCTGGGATCGGCAGGCAGCACGAACGACTGAACCACCTTCGCCGGATCGAGCGCCACGCGGTGGCCGAACAGCCGCACCGGCGGCGAGTCCACCCCGGAGCCGGCCTTGATCCGGTGCGGCATCTCCAGCACGGCCGCGCTGCCCGAACCGGCCCAGTCGGCCACGACCACCGGCGCGGAGGCGCTGGTCCCGTCGGTGTAGCGGACGGTCACCGCCGTGCCGACGGGCCCGTTGTGCGCCGCGCCCACCAGGTTCAGCGCCGGGTACCTGCCCTCGGGCAGCAGCAGCGCCTGCCCGCGCGCCTCCACGAAGTTGGGCGCGGTCCCGGAGGTGTCGGGGGCGACGTAGGTGATCCCGCCCCACACCACCTGACCGGTGGGCAGCAGCGCCGCGTCGTAGCTCCAGCCGCCGCCGTCGAAGTCGCCCTCGCCGGGGGCCGCGACGGTGGCCGCGCCGTCGTGGTTGAGCGCGGTGGACAGGTCGACCGCGCACCACCCGTCGCCGCTCGCCGCGCACGCCGCCGCTTCCCTGATCTCCACGGCGACCTTCGTCGTGGTGGTGTCGGGCCCGCGCGCGGTCACCGTCACCTCGTACGTTCCGGGCGGGGTGTTCGCCGGGATGGTCACCGGGACCTCGACCTCGCGCTGCGCGGGCAGCGTGAAGGACGGGATCACCAAGGGGCGCAGCGGAACCCGCCACCCCGGAGGCGCGGACGCGGTGAGCGACACCGGCAGCACGAGCGGGGACTGGGCGAGCACGTCCAGCGCGAACGGCACCGTGCGCTGCTCGGCCGAGGTCGGCAGCACGGCGGTCGACGGCCGCAGCGAGGCGTCCAGGTGCGAGCGGGTGTCCGGCAGGCCCCGGCTGATCGACGGCGGCCTGGCGTCGACGGAGGTGCCCCAGGTCGACGGGGACGTGCCGAGCCGGTGCTGGAGGGCGCCGCCCCGCGCCACGTCGTCCCAGGACAGCCAGGTCTTGCGCACGTCCTTGCCGTTCAACGACACCCGCTGCACGTAGCGGTTGGCGTCGCTGGCCCCCGGCGCGGTGATGGCGAACCGCTTGTCTCCGATGTGGACGGTCGCGCTGGGGAACTGCGGGCTGGACAGGGCGAAGAAGCCGGCTCCGCTCATCGTCGGGTACAGGCCCAGCGAGGAGAACACGTACCAGGCGGACATCGTGCCCAGGTCGTCGTTGCCGGTCATGCCGTCCGGGCCGTCGGTGAACAGGGTCATGGCCGCCCGCACCACGGTCGCGGTCTTCGCGGGCGCGCCCACCGACAGGTAGGTGTACGGCGCGTGCAGGTCGGGCTCGTTGTTCGGGTTGTAGGTCGGCTTGCCGTAGTAGTCGTACGGCTGGGTGATCCACTCGGTGCGCGCGGTGCCCTCGGGGTCGGCGAGCAGCTTGTCGTGGGCGAAGAACGCGTCGAGCCTGCGCTCGGCCTCGCGCCGCCCGCCCATCAGGTCGACCAGCCCGTCCGGGTCCTGCGGCACGAGCCACTGGTACTGGTACGCGCCGCCCTCGTGGAACTGGCGCCCCGCCTCGACCGGGTCGTACGGGGCGAGCCAGGTGCCGTCCTGGGTGCGCGGCCGGAAGTGCTTGGTGCCGGAGTCCCAGAGGTTGCGGTACCACTTGCCGCGCGCGGCGAACGTGCGCGCGTCCTCCTTCTGCCCCAACCCTTCCGCCATCAGGGCGAGCGCGGCGTCGGCCGCCGCGTACTCCAGCGTGGCGGACGCCGGGTGGGCGCAGTCGTTGTCGCCGCCCTTGTGGGGGCAGTCCACGCCCTTCTCCAGCCCGGACGGCACGTAGCCGCGCTCCAGGTAGTGCTCGACGCCGGAGCGCCCGTTGTACGGCGAGTCGTCCGGCGGCAGGCTGGTGGCGTTGCGCTTGAGCAGCTCGTACGCCTCGGCCTCGTGGCCCTTCAGCAGCCCGCGCGACCACGCCTCGACCAGGAAGGGGGTGACCGGGTCGCCGGTCATGATGTTGGTCTCGCTGTTGGCCAGCGCCCACCTCGGCAGCCAGCCGCCGTCGCGGCCCGCCGCGAGGACCGACAGCGCGACGTCCCGCGCCACCTCGGGTTCGAGGAGTTCGAGGAGCTGGTTCTGCGGGCGGTAGGTGTCCCACAGCGAGAAGTTCTGGTGCGGCGTGAAGTCCTGCGCCTGCTTCACCTGCCCGCCGAACGCGGTGTAGCGGCCGTCCACGTCCCCGGCGAGGTTCGGGTGCAGCACCGAGTGGTAGAGCGAGGTGTAGAACGCCTTGCGGCGCTCCAGGGTCCCGCCGCCGATCTCCACGCGCCCCAGCTGCTCCTGCCAGGTCCGCCGCAGCGCGGCGCGGGCGGCGTCGAAGTCGTGGCCGTCGGTCTCGGCGGCCAGGTTCTTCCGCGCGCCCTCGATCCCGGTGTAGGACAGGCCGACCTTGACCACGACGTCCCGGTCGGCGGTGGTGTCGAACGTGGCGTAGGCCCCGTTGCCGCCGCTGCCCGACGCCTCCCGCGCGCCGGGCGCGACCGAGCCGCCGCGCCAGGTCCCGAACGCCTGGAACGGCCGGTCGAACGAGGCGGTGAAGTACACCGTGTGCTCGTCCAGCCCGGCGCAGAACCGCCCGGCCCGCACCCGGCCCTCCACGGTCCGGTCGTCGACCACCCGCACCTGCGAGTCGAGCACCTGCTGGTTGGCCTTGCCGGTGTTGAGCAGCACGTTGCCGCTCGCGCCCGCCGGGAACGAGTAGCGCTGCCAGCCGGTGCGCGGGGTGGCGGTCAGCTCGACGCCGATGCCGTACCGCTGGAGGCCCACGCGGTAGTAGCCGGGTTCGGCCTCCTCGTCGTCGTGGCTGTAGGCGGACCGGTAGGCGTTGTGGTCGGTGCTGGTGACCGCGCCGGTGGTGGGCATGATCGGCAGCTCGCCCGCGACGGGGCAGCCGACGCCGGACAGGTGGGTCTGGCTGAAGCCGTGGATGAAGCCCTGCTGGTAGTCGTAGCCGCCCTGGCCTCCGGTGTCCGGGCTGACCTGGACCATGCCGAACGGGGCGCTCGCGCCGGGGAAGGTGTTGCCGAAGTTCTGGGTGCCGACGAACGGGTTGACCAGGGTGACGGGGTCCTCCGCCGCGCTCCCGGACGATGGCTGGGCCTGGGCTGGGACGGCCGCTCCGAGCACGAGCAGTGCTGCGGCGGCCAGTGCTGTGCTGCCTCGCGGGAGGGTCATCGTCGACGGCCTCTCTGTGTGACAACGTTGTCGAACAACAGGACGGGCGGGTTCCCGCTCGGTCCCCCGACCGCCTCCCGAGCGTGGCGCACCGCTTCTCGGGCGTCCAGAGCACCGGAGTGGGACGTTCGGGTGGGGCGCGGGATCACGAGCCCGCGCCCCACCTCACCGGGTCAGGGCGTCCAGGGCTGGTCGAAGCTCCAGCTCACGTCCTGGGCGTACGAGACCGGGTTGTCGTACGCGTGGGCCCCGCCGTCGCTGGCCGCCCACACCTCCGCGTTGTAGTGCCGGACGTTCGCCCCCAGCTCGTTCACCGAGGCCAGCCGCGTGCCGCCGGCGCCCGGCTGGGCGCAGAACGTGGCGTCCCGGCGGAAGAGGTCGGTGTTCGGGTTGGTGTCCAGGCGCAGCCGGTACGAGGCGTGCCGCAGGAACCGGCCGGGCAGGTTCCGCGACTCGAACGAGTAGCAGGACGGGTCGGCCAGCCCGCGCCGCACCACGAACGTCGCGTCGGCCTTGGTGGTCGCGTCGCTCGCGGAGCCGACGACGTCCGTGCGGGCCAGGCCGTCCCGGTGCCGCAGGAACCGGTCGGTGAAGCCGGGGGTGGTCACCCGGAGCGAGCGCGCCTGGTCGACGGGCAGGTCGACCCCGCTGCGCCACAGCGGGATCGTGACGTTCCAGGTGGTGTCCTGGGTGAAGCTCGCCGCGCCGTCCCACGGGTTCGGGCCGCCGCTGCGGGCGACGTACACGCCCTCGTTGTAGTGCCGCAGGAAGTGGCCGGGCAGGTTCTTGGACTCGAACGCCGTCGCGCCCCAGCCGTCGCGGGCGCAGAACGTCGCGTCCCCGGCGAACAGCGCGCTGCCGTCGTTGGCGTCCAGCCGGACCCGCGACGAGGCGTGCCGCAGGTAGCTGCCGGGGAAGTTCCGCGACTCCAGGGAGTAGCAGGCCGGGTCGGCCAGCCCTGGGCGCAACCGGTAGGTGGCGTCCTTGGTCGCGCCCTCGCCGCTGCCGGGGGTGAGCACGTCGGTGCGGGCGAGGGAGTTCTGGTGCCGCAGGAAGCGGGTGGTGAAGCCGGGGGTGGCGACCTTGAGCGAGACCAGCTCGTCCCGCCCGACCTCGGTCCCCCTGGCGCGCGCCAGGACCCGCTGGTTGACCGCCCGCACCTGCGCCGCGTTCATCTTCAGCACCTGGCGGTCGTAGGTGTGGAAGCCGTTGACCTCGTTCTCCACGTCGTACGGCTCGGTGTACACCGACGCCGACAGCCCGCGCGTCTGCACGAACCGCCCGACCTCCTCGGTGATCGTGACGTACCGGCTGGTCAACGAGTTCTCGTCGGGGAACAGGTCGCCGTAGGCGAAGCCCTGGCCCGGCTGGTACTCGTGCCCGCTGATCCGCCGCCCGAGCCCGCCGTACTCGCCGAGCACCGCGATCCGCCCGTCGGGCTGCCTGGTGCCGGACGACATCTGGTAGGCGTGGTCGTCGATCACGTCCCCGTTGCCGGGGTCGGGGTCGGAGACGCAGCAGTTGGACCCGGAGTTGTGGTTGATCAACCTGGTGCTGTCCAGCGACCGCACCAGGTCCGTGATGCGCCCGGCGTCGTACTCGCCCCAGCCCTCGTTGAAGGGCACCCACTGCACGATCGACGTGATCCCCTTGAGGTTCTCGATCATCCGGCGCAGCTCGGACTCGTAGTTGGCGTGGCTGTTCGGGGCCTCGTCCACCGAGTCGACCGACGGCATGTCCTGCCACACCATCAGCCCGAGCCTGTCCGCCCAGTAGTACCAGCGGGCCGGTTCGACCTTGATGTGCTTGCGGACCATGTTGAAGCCCAACGCCTTCTGCTGCTCCAGGTCCGAGCGCAGCGCCGCGTCGGTGGGCGCGGTGTAGACCCCGTCCGGCCAGTAGCCCTGGTCCAGGGTGCCGAGCTGGAACACGAAGTCCCCGTTCAGCAGCGGCCTGGTCACGCCGCCGATGACGGCCTTGCCGAGCGAGCGCATCCCGAAGTAGCCGGTGACCGCGTCGCCGCCCGCCATCGTGACGCGCAGGTCGTACAGGAACGGGTCGTCCGGCGACCACAGCCGCGCGTTCGGCACCGGCACCCGCAGGTGCTGCCCGACGGTCCCGGACGCCGTGCCGACGACCTGCCCGCCGCTGAGCACCTGGGCCTGCACCTGCTGGCCCGCGCTGCCCCGCACGACCAGGTCCAGCACCCCGGCGGGCACGTCGGGCGTGGTGTCCAGGCGCGTGATGTGGTTGGTGGCCACGGGTTCCAGCCACACGGTCTGCCAGATCCCGGACGCGGGCGTGTACCAGATGCCGCCCGGGTTCCGCCGCTGCTTGCCGATCGGGTAGCGCTGGCCGTCGACGGGCGAGTTGACCCCGACCACGATCTCGTTGCCACCACTGCGGAGCGCGCCGGTGACGTCGAACGAGAACGGGTCGAACCCGCCGGTGTGCGTGCCGACCTGCGTCCCGTTGACCCAGACCCGGCTCTCCCAGGTGACGGCGCCGAAGTTGAGCTTGACCCGCCGCCCGTCCCAGCCCGCGGGGACGGTGAAGGTCCGCCGGTAGAACATGCTGTCCTCGTGCCGCTTGATGCCGGACAGCGCCGACTCGATCGCGTAGGGCACCAGGACGCCCTCGGCGAGCGGGCGGCCGATCGGCGGGTCGTCCAGGTTCGCCGCGCCCGCGAACTCCCACACCCCGTTGAGGTTCTGCCAGTCCGGCCGGACCAGCTGGGGGCGCGGGTACTCGGGCAGGGCGTTGGTGGGCGAGACCTGGCTCGTCCACGGCGTGGTCAGCGGCGCGGGCTTGGGCTGCCACACCACGTCGGCGGACTGCTCGGGGGCGGCGGACTGGGCGGTGTCGACGGACTGGGCTGCGGCGGCCGGTTGGGCTGCGGCGGCCGGTTGAGCCACGTCGGCCGGCTGGGCGGCGGCGGCCGGCTGGGCGGCGGCGGCCGGCTGGGCCACGTCGGCTGGCTGCGCCACGTCGGCCGGTCGCGCGGCGTCCGCGGACTGCGCCGGGGCGGCCGGTTGGGCGAGCGCCGGGGCGGCCGAGCCGACGACCAGCAGGGCCGCCAGCGGGGCTAAGAGGGCGCGGGACAGGGATCTGCGCATGGGGGGACACTCCGGTGGGTCCGGGGACTCGCTTGCAGGGACCCGCGCACGGGGACGCGCGGGGTGGAGCTGCCGGGTGGAGGCGCCTGCGGCGGGAGAACGCCCTGGACGGTTGCGCCCCCGCTTTTTACATCGTTGGCACAACGTTGTAAACCCTCCGAACCGCCCGCTAAGATCACCACCCGATGCCGTCCCACCAGCGACAAGGGGGCCGGGTGGCCACAACCCTCAAGGACGTCGCCACCTTGGCGGGCGTCTCGGTCAAGACGGTGTCGAACGTGGTGAACGGCCACAGCTTCGTGAAGCCGGAGAACCGCCGCCGCGTCGAGCAGGCGCTGGCCGCGACCGGGTACCGGCCGAACCTGGGCGCGCGGAACCTGCGCAGGGGCCGCACCGGGTTCGTCGCGCTGGTGGTGCCGGAGCTGGGCATCCCGTACTTCGGCGAGCTGGCGGGCCAGGTGCTCACGGCCGCGCGCGAGCACGACTGGAACGTGCTGATCGAGCAGACCCAGGGCACGCGGGAGGGCGAGCGCGCCACCCTGGCCGCACTCGGCCCGCACCTGGTGGACGGGGCGCTGGTGAGCCCGGAAGCGCTGACGGCGGCGGACTTCGGCGACCCGGCGGTGCCGGTGGTGCTGCTGGGCGAGCACTCGGTGGACGCGCGCCTGGACCGGGTGGGCATCAACAACGTCCTGGCGGCGCGCGAGGCGGTGGCGCACCTGGTGTCGTTGGGGCGCACCAGGATCGCCGCGATCGGCGCGCACCCGGCGCGCGGCACGGCGGCGCAGCGGCTGGCCGGGTACCGGGAGGCGCTGGCGCGGGCCGGGTTGCCGGTGCGCGAGGAGCTGGTGGCGCGGGTGGCGAACTACCACCGCCGCGACGGCGCCGAGGCGATGGCGGCCCTGCTGGCGCTGCCGCAACCGCCGGACGCGGTGTTCTGCTTCAACGACCTGCTGGCGACCGGCGCGCTGCGGGCGGCGGCCGAGCGCGGCGCGCGGGTGCCCGAGGACGTGGCGGTGGTCGGGTTCGACAACACCGAGGAGGGCGCGTTCAGCCTGCCGTCGCTGACCACGGTCGCCCCGGACAAGGCGGCGATCGCGCGCGAGGCGGTGGAGCTGCTGCGCAGGCGGGTGGCGGGCGAGGCGGACGAGCCGCGCGAGGTGCGGGCGCCGTTCGCGCTGCGGGTGCGGGAGAGCACCGGCGGCAGCGCGCGGTAACCGGTCAACCACCTGCGAGCCGGACACCCCGGCCTGTGCGAGGATCGACCCGAGGCCCGAGCCCGAACCGTTCAGGCGACCAACGCCGAGGGAGCGTCATGATCTTCATCACCGCCAAGTTCCTGGTCAAGCCCGAGCACGCCGACAACTGGCCGGAGATCAGCCGGGCGTTCACCGAGGCGACCCGCGCCGAGGCCGGGTGCCTGTGGTACGACTGGTCCCGCAGCCTGGACGTGGCGAACGAGTACGTGCTGGTCGAGGCGTTCAGGGACGACGACGCGGCCGTGGAGCACGTGAACTCGGCGCACTTCAGGAACGCCCAGGAGGAGCTGCCGCCCTACCTGGTGGAGACCCCGAGGATCATCAACGCCAAGGTCCCCCAGGACACCTGGTCCGAGCTGGGCGAGCTGGCCGTCAAGAACGGCTGAGACGCGCGGAGGGCCCCGGCGATCGCGCGCCGGGGCCCCGCAGTCCGCCACACACCATCCACCGAGTACGGTCGACGACCGTCCACTTCGGATGGATCAGCAGATCGTCTGCTTGCTGTTGACGAGCGTGTTGTTGCGGAACGTGGTGTTCGTGCCGCACGGGTTCTCGGTGATCGCCGAGTTGGTCACCCGCAGGTTCTGCACCACGACGTCCTTGGTCACCGGGAACTCCGACCGCGAGGCCAGCCTGATGTCGCCGGGCCCGGTCACGGTCCCGCTCTGCGCGGCCAGGTTCACGTTGTAGCAGTTCTCGATCAGGATCGCGTTGCTGCCGGTGTTCGCGATGTCCACCCGGTCGATCTGCAGCCCGCCGCTCTCGGACACGCAGAACACCCCGCGCCCGCCGCCGCGCGCGATGACCTGCCCGACCCGGACGTTGATCGGGTAGGCGTTGTTGATCCGCCCGTTCCGGTTGGCGGTGCGGAACGCCGCGTACCCGGTGCCGGTCCCGGCGCCGTCCGCGTCGACCAGGGTGACGTTCGCGTTGATGGTGTCGTTGAGCAGCAGCCCGGACTCGCCGACGTTGCGCGCGGTCACCGTGCCGACGGTCAGCCCGTCCAGCCCGTAGGTCTCCACGGCGTGGCTGGACGCGCCGGACACGTACACGTTGTCGATGCGCACGTTCCTGGTGCGCACCGAGGTGTCGCCCCGGTTGTCGATCCGCACGCCGAGCCCGCTGGACAGCCGCATGTCGATCTGGCCGAGCACGACGTTGGTGGCGTTGCGGATGAAGATGCCGTACAGCGGCGTCCCGGTGACGTTGAGGTGCTGGATCTCGACGTCGGTGACGCCGCGCGCGTACACCGGGGCCTGGTCGCCGCTGCCGCTGCCGGTGACGTTGATGGTGCCGCACACGTCGAGCGCGGTGTAGCTGGGCAGCGAGAACCGCGACCCGGCGCTCATCGTGCCGGAACCGCGCACCACCAGGCGCTCCTTGCTGGTGCGCCCGGACGTCAGCGCGCCCGCGGCGGCCTGCATGGCGGCGCGCATGTCGGTGCCGGTGTGCACGGTCGTGCTGCCCCGCTTGGCGGTCCAGGTGCTCCCGGACTTGGTCACCTCGGCGTGGTACGTGCCGCTGCCGCAGTCCGCGGCCGACGCGGGGGCCGGGTCGACCACCGCGTGGACCAGGGCCGCGCCGAGCACCGCGACGCCGATCGCGGCGGCTGCCCCGCTGACCTTCTTCCTCACCATGAGCCGGTTCTCCTCGCTAGGGGACGTTTCCTCGCGGCGGCGGAGACGGGCTTGCCGCTCCCGGCGCCCGCTGGGGTCAACGGGCGCCGGGAACGTTCGGTTCACCAACGGTCGTGCCGGAGCTGCCCCTGGCTCAGTAGTGGACGTCCGGCCAGGGCGGGGTGGCCATGCCGTCGCCGATGAAGAAGCTCGGGTGCGGCGGCTGGTTGTAGGCCGTGTTCTGCCAGGCGATCGCGACCCGGTACATGGTGTCGTGCATCAGGGTCGGGATGCGCCGGTCGGTCTGGTGCGGGGTGGAGTGGATCCGCAGCGCGGTGTTGTTCGTGGTGGGCCACACCACCTCCTCGCGCCAGTCGCCGAACAGGTCGCCGGACAGCGACGGGGTGGCCTTGGTGCCGTTGTTGCTGTGCACGTCGGAGGCGGTCAGCAGGCGGGTGTCGCCGCCGGTGCCGTACTTGTCGATCCGGGTCTGGTCCACCAGCTCCCGCACCGGGTCGCCGTCCCACCAGGCCAGGAAGTTGATGGAGCCGGGCTTGCGCCCGATCTCCGCGCCCTTGGCGCTGCGCAGGTTCGCGTCCCGCGCCGACCACGCCTCGGCTCCGGGGCTGCCCGCCCAGATGTCGCCCGCGACGCCGCGCCCGTTGTCGCCGCCGGACGCCGTGGTCCACACGCGGGAACCGGTGCGGGCGTCGGCGAAGAACGAGCCGGGCTTGGAGGTGTCCTCGTCGACCTTGAAGTACTCCAGGCCCGCCCGCGACGGGTCGAGGTCGCCCAGGTGCGCGGCGTCCCCGTGCCCGAGCCCGGTGTTCCACAGGCCCTTGCCGCTGTCGTCGACGGCCGCCGCGCCGTAGACGATCTCGTCCCGGCCGTCCGCGTCGACGTCGCCGATGGTGAGCGAGTGGTTGCCCTGCCCCGCGTAGCCGCTGTTGCCGGAGGCCTTGGAGTCGAAGACCCAGCGCTTGGTGAGCGCCCCGTTGCGGAAGTCCCAGGCCGCGATCACCGCGCGGGTGTAGTACCCACGAGCCATGATCAGCGAGGGGCGTGCGCCGTCCAGGTAGGCGGTCCCGGCGAGGAACCGGTCGACCCGGTTGCCGTAGTTATCGCCCCAGTCGGCGACGGTGCCGCGCGGCGGGTCGTAGTCGACCGTGGACATCGCGGCGCCGGTCTGGCCGTTGAACATGGTCAGGTACTCGGGGCCCGCCAGCACGTAGCCGGAGGAGTTGCGGTGGTCGGCGGAGGCGTTGCCGATCACCGTGCCGCGCCCGTCCACGGTGGCGTCGGCGGTCTTCATGGCCACCTCGGCCTTGCCGTCGCCGTCGTAGTCGTAGACCTGGAACTGGGTGTAGTGCGCGCCCGCCCGGATGTTGCGGCCCAGGTTGACGCGCCACAGCCTGGCGCCGTTGAGCTTGTAGGCGTCGACGTAGACCACGTCGGTGACGCCGGACTGGGAGTTGTCCTTGGCGTTGTTGGGCTCCCACTTGAGGACGAACTCGTAGACCCCGTCGCCGTCCAGGTCGCCGACGCTCGCGTCGTTCGCGGCGTAGGAGCCGGACGGGGGCTGGATCGGCACGTCCCGGTAGCCGTTGCCGAAGGCCAGCGAGGCCGGGGACGCGGGCTGCTCGACGCCGTTGACCACCGCGCGGACCGTGTAGGAGGCGTCGGCCGGCGCGCCGCTGTCCAGGTAGTTCGTGGACCCGGTGATCGGCGAGGCGGTGAGCTTGGCGCCGCCCCGGTAGACGGTGAACGCCACGTTCTGCGGGTCGCCGCCCAGGAGCCGCCAGCTGACCAGGTTGCCGCTGCCGGAGCGGACGCTGATCAGGCCGCGGTCGAGCCGCTCGACCTGCTTGCGCCCGGTCGGGTCGGGCAGCGGCGCGGTGCCGCCGCCGGTGGTCGTGGTGGTCGGCCCGGTCGTGGTGGTGGGGCCGCCGGGGGTGGTGGTCGTGGTGGGCGCGACGCCGCCGGTGCACGTGGTGCCGTTGAGCGCGAAGCTCGACGGGACGACCGGCTCGCCGGTCCGGGAACCGTTGAACCCGAACGAGACCGAGCCACCGGTGGGGATGGCCCTGTTCCAGTCCACGTTGGACGCGGTGATCGACGTGCCCGAGGAGGAGAACGCCGCGTTCCACCCCTGGTCGACCTTCTCGCCGGAGGCGGCGGTCCAGGCGAGGGACCACCCGTCGACGGGGTCGCCGAGGTTGGTGACGGTGACGTTGGCGGAGAAGCCGCCCTGCCACTGGTTCTGCACGGTGTAGTCGACCTTGCAGGCTGGGGCGGCCGAAGCCGTGCCCACGACGACCAGTCCGCCGCTCAGCGCGGTGGCGGCGGCGACGGCCGCGCCCAACCGCGCGCGGAACGAGTTGGTGAGCACCGTTGCTCCTTCATCTCGCTTCTGGGACCTCAGTACTGGAAACGCTCCCAGGTGTGAATCGAGTGAAGCGGATGCGAGCGCGACGGGTCAACCCCTTCTGGAAAGCGCTTTCTCAGTGGGCGGGCGCGGGCCCGTGCCGGGGTGAGGTGGCGTTCAGCGAGGTGGAACGGGACCGGAACCTTCCCACCTGACGGCGAATCCGGGCGGGTGGGAGCGCCGCACGACCCGAGCGGGGCGCCGCGACCAGACCCGGTCAGGGCGCCCTGGCAGAGCCGCCCGGCAGAGGGGCGGGCCCGAGCGACCGGATCGGCCGACCGGCTCAGCCTGGGCGGCGCCACCCGGCCCGGCGCCCAGCGCAGCGCTCAGGGCTGGATGATGTACGCGATCCCCCCGGACCCGCCGCCGACGCCGCCGCCGGGCAGGGGCCGCTTGGTCCGCAGCCACACGTTCTCGAACGCCCGCCGGGGGTACACCCGCCGCACCGACGGGTTGTCCGGCGAGGCCGGGTCGTTGGCGATCACGTCGCCCCGCTCGGTGAACCCGACCACGACCATGATGTGCCCGGCCGTCGAGTACCCCGCCCCCGGCAGCTCGTCGGCCTGGAACGCCTGCGAGGTGATCACCGGGACGCCGCGCGCGATGTGCCGCTCCAGCTCCAGCAGCGAGGTCAGCCGGGTGATGTGCGCCCTGAGCCCGAAGTGCGCCGCGTACGCCGTGTTGAACGGCCAGTTCCCGGCGCCCCGGTAGTCGTAGTCGTAGGTGTGCCTTGCCGCGTGGTCCACGGTCGGGTCCGCGTACGACGGGTCGACCCACGAGGTCTCCTCGGGCGTGGGCCCGCGCCCCCAGTACTCCACGACCATCTCGGTGGACGACGGGCTGCACCACGCCTCGCCGCCGCCGTCGTACTCCGGGTACTCCCCCAGGTGCACGTTCTGCGAGTACCGGGGCACGGCCAGCTCGATCCCGCGCGCGGAACCCGGCTTGCTGGCGGGCACGGTGAACCGGTCCGGCACCGCCGACGCCATCACCCCGACCAGCGACACCGAGGGCGCCGCGACCTGCCCGACCGCGCGGTGCAGGGTCACCCGGACCTGGTGCGCCACCAGCGGTTCCCCGGCGACGAACGTGTCCACGTCCACCGAGCCGTGCTCGTCCGACTGCCCGGACACCGTGGCGCGCTTGATGTCCGCGTCCCCGTACGCCCAGCGCCCCAGCACGTACCAGCCGCTGGTCCAGCCCTCGCCGACCGACCGGAACTCCACCTGGATCCAGGTCCCGGCGGGTGTGCGGGCGTTCCACGAGGCCACCGCCTGGGTCGCCGGGAAGCCGAGCCGCCGCACCGGCGAGGTCCAGCGCGCGTACTCGTACGCCCGCCCCTCCCGCTCGACGCGGCCGACCGGCCGGACCAGCTCCAGCCCGTCCCGCCCGGCCAGGACGCCCTCGGACGTCCCCTGGCCCAGGGAGCCCGCGCTCCACTCGTGGTAGTCCACGGCTCCCCCCGACCGCGCGGCGACCGCGGGGATCGCCGTCGCCGACACCACCGCCACGCACAGCACCGCGCCCGCCGCGAGCAACCTCATGTGAGAGATTGTCGCGGCGGGCGCGGTGGTGGTAAACACCCGACCGGGTCAGGTCACGAGCGGCGCTTGGTCCACACGTCGTAGGCGACCGCGGCCAGCAGGACGAGGCCCTTGACCAGCATCACCTGCTCGCTGGGCGAACCGATCAGGGACATGCCGTTGTTGATGACGCCCATGATCATGCCGCCGGTGATCGCGCCGACCACCTTACCGACACCGCCCTGCACGGCCGCGCCGCCGATGAAGGCCGCCGCGATCGCGTCGAGCTCGAACGAGTTGCCCGCCGTCGGACCGGCCTGGTTGAGCCGACCGGCGAAGATGACGCCGGCGAGCGCGGCCAGGACGCCCATGTTGACGAACAGCCAGAACGTGACCTGCTTGGTCTTCACGCCGGACAGCTGCGCCGCCTGGAGGTTGCCGCCGATCGCGTAGATGTGGCGGCCGAACACCGAGCGGTTGGCGAGCAGCGAGTAGCCCAGCGCCAGCGCCGCGAGCAGCACGAGCACCCACGGCAGGTTGCGGAAGCGGGCGAGCTGCACCACGACCGCGAGCACGATGACCGCCATGCCGACGATCTTGGCGACGAACACGCCCATCGGCTCGACGGTCTGCTTGTAGCCCAGGCGCGCCTGGCGCTTGCGCAGCTGCGAGAACGCGTAGGCCGCGACGCAGGCGAGGCCGACCAGCAGGGACACCAGGTCCGCGCCGCCCAGCGGGCCGAGGGCGACGTTGCCGAGGTAGCCCTCGGTGAAGCCGTTGGCCAGCGTGCGGATCTGGTCCGGGAAGGGGCCGATGCCCTGGTTGCCCAGGACGGTCATGCTGAGCGCGCGGAAGACCAGCATACCCGCGAGCGTCACGATGAACGCGGGGATGCCGAAGTACGCGATCCAGTACCCCTGCGCCGCGCCGATCATCGCGCCCACCAGGAGCGTGATGAGCACCGCCAGCGGCCAGGCCAGCCCCATCTTCACGGTGAGCACCGCGCAGACCGCGCCGGTCACCGCCACCACCGAGCCCACCGACAGGTCGATGTGCCCGCCGATGATCACCAGGATCATGCCGATCGCGAGGATCAGCACGTAGGAGTTCTGGACGATGATGTTGGAGATGTTCTGGGGCGTGAGCAGCGCACCGTCGGTCAGCACCGAGAACAGCACCACGATGAACGCGAACGCCACGTAGATGCCGGACTGGCGGATGTTGATCGAGAACTTGTTCCGGGCGCCGGGAGCCGCGGGCGCGACCGGCGGGTCGAGTTTGGCGGTGCTCATGTCATCTGTCCCTGGGTCATGTACTGCATCAGGCGTTCCTGGGTTGCTTCGGCGCGGTCCACCTCACCGGTGATCCGGCCGGACGACAGCGCGTACACGCGGTCGCACAGGCCGAGCAGCTCCGGCAGCTCCGAGGAGATCACCAGCACGGCGAGGCCCTGCTCGGCCAGCTCGTTGATGATCGTGTAGATCTCGTACTTCGCGCCGACGTCGATGCCTCGGGTCGGCTCGTCGAGGATCAGCACCTCGGGGTCGGTGAACATCCACTTGGCCAGCACGACCTTCTGCTGGTTGCCGCCGGACAGCGTGCCGACCGTGGTCGCCACGCTGGACGTCTTGATGTTCATGCTCCGCCGGTACTTCTCGGCGACGGAGTGCTCCTCGTTCTCGTTCACCCACTTCTTGGGCGCGAGCTTGCGGAGCGCCGCCGCGGAGATGTTGCGCTGGACGTCGGCGATCAGGTTGAGCCCGTACCGCTTGCGGTCCTCGCTGACGTAGGCGATGCCGTGGGCGATCGCCTGGTCCACGGTCTTCGTGCTGATCTCCTGGCCGTTCTTGAAGACCTTGCCGGAGATGTTGCTGCCGTAGGTCCGGCCGAACACGCTCATCGCCAGCTCGGTGCGGCCCGCGCCCATGAGCCCGGCGAGACCGACGATCTCGCCGCGCCGCAGGGTGAGCGAGGCCTTGTCGACCACGACCCGGTCGGCCTGGACGGGGCTGTGCACCGTCCAGTCCTCGATCCGCAGCACCTCGTCGCCGATCTTCGGCTCACGGGGCGGGTAGCGGTTCTCCAGGTCGCGGCCGACCATGCCGGAGATGATCCGGTCCTCGCTGAGCCCCTCGGCGGGCAGCGTCTCGATGGTCCTGCCGTCGCGCAGGATCGTGATGTTGTCCGCGATCCGCGTGATCTCGTTGAGCTTGTGCGAGATGATCACCGAGGTGATCCCCTCGTCCCGCAGCCCTTCGAGCAGGTCGAGGAGGTGGGCCGAGTCCTCGTCGTTGAGCGCCGCGGTGGGCTCGTCGAGGATGAGCAGCTTCACCTCCTTCGACAGCGCCTTCGCGATCTCCACCAGCTGCTGCTTGCCCACGCCGATGTCGCTGACCTGCGTCACCGGGTTCTCCCGGAGGCCGACGCGGGCCAGCAGCTCGGCTGCCTCGTGGTTGGTCCTGTTCCAGTCGATCAGGCCCTTGGAGGCGCGCTCGTTGCCCAGGAACATGTTCTCCGCGATGGAGAGCTGCGGGGCGAGCGCCAACTCCTGGTGAATGATCACGATGCCGAGCCGCTCGCTGTCGCGGACGGTCGAGAACGCGACCGGCTGCCCGTCGTAGACGATCTCGCCTTCGTAGGAGCCGTGCGGGTGCACCCCGGAGAGCACCTTCATCAGCGTGGACTTGCCAGCGCCGTTCTCCCCGCAGATCGCGTGGATCTCACCGCGCTGAACGGCGAAGTTGACGTCGCTCAGCGCGGTGACCCCCGCGAACCTCTTGGTGATGCCGCGCATCACCAGGATGTCGTCGGTCATCGTTACTTCAGCTCATCCGCCGTGTAGTAGCCGGTCTCCACGAGCTCCTTCTCCCAGTTCGACTTGTCGATGGCGACGAAGTCGAGCAGGTAGGCCGGGACGACCTTCTTGCCGTTGTTGTAGTCGGTCTCGTTGTTGACCTCGGGCTTCTCGCCCTTGAGCAGCGACTCCGCCATCTTGACCGTGACGTCGGCCAGCTTGCGGGTGTCCTTGTGCACGGTGGCGTACTGCTCGCCCGCGATGATCGACTTGACCGAGGCGACCTCGGCGTCCTGGCCGGTCACGATCGGCCAGGGCTGGCCCGCCGTGCCGTAGCCGCTGGACTTGAGGGCCGAGAGGATGCCGATGGAGATGCCGTCGTACGGGGACAGCACGCCCGCGATCTTCTCACCGCCGGAGTAGGTGGAGGTGATCAGGTCCTCCATGCGGCGCTGCGCGGTGGCCGGGTCCCAGCGCAGGGTGGCCGCGATGTCGAAGTCCTTCTGGCCGCTCTTGACGACGAGGGTGCCCTTGTCGATGTGCGGCTGGAGGACGGACATCGCGCCCTTGAAGAAGAACGGCGCGTTGTTGTCGTCCGGCGAGCCGCCGAACAGCTCGATGTTCAGCGGGCCGGTCGCGGAGCCGGGGGAGCCATCGGCGTTGATGACCTTGAGGCCGGTCAGCAGCGAGGTGCCCTGCTGGACGCCGACCTTGAAGTTGTCGAACGAGGCGTAGTAGTCCACGTTCGGCGAGTCCAGGATCAGCCGGTCGTAGGAGATGACCGGGATGTTCTGGGCCTTGGCCTGCTCCAGCTGGTTGCTGAGCGCCTTGCCGTCGATGGAGGCCACGATCAGGAGCTTGGCCCCCTTGGTGATCTGGTTCTCCAGCTGGTTCGCCTGGGTCGGGATCTGGTTCTCGGCGTACTGGAGGTCGACCTTGTAGCCCTTGTCCTCGAGCGCCTTCTTGATGTTGTCCCCGTCGTGCACCCAGCGCTCGGACGACTTGGTGGGCATCGTGACGCCGACGAGGGCGCCCTCGGTGTCCCCACCCTTCTGGTCCACCGTCTTCTCCGCCGACCCGCAGGCCGACAGTGACACAGCCAGCGCCGCGGCGCTGAACGCCGCGACGATCTTCGGAAACTTCATTGTTTCTCCTCCGGGTGTTGCGTGGCGGTGTTGCCCGCGCCGGTGGTGCTGGCGCGGTGGTGCCGAGGGTGGCGAACCCCGCCGGTCCTGACGACCGGTCCTGACGACCTGTCCTGACGACGCAGAGTAGTGGTCTGGACCAGCGGGGTTCGACCGGGCTCGTTAGCGGAGCCCCTGCGCCAGGCGGTAGTACGCCTGGTTCCAGCGGAGCCGGTCCGCGAACTGCTCCGTGGTGGTGTCCTGATCGATCAGCACCAGTTCGGTTTCCGACATCTGGGCGAAGTCCCGCAGGACCTCGGAGCCGACGGCCTGCGTCAGCACGGTGTGGTGCGGCCCGCCCGCGGTCAGCCAGGACTCGGCGGACACGGCCAGCGACGGCGCGGGCTTCCAGACCGCGCGCGCCACCGGCAGGGCGGGCAGGGGCTCGTCCGGGGCCACGACGTCGATGTCGTTGGCCACCAGGCGGAAGCGGTCGCCGAGGTCGGACATGCCGATCACGGTGGCCGGGCCCTCGACGGCGTCGAAGACCAGGCGGACCGGGTCCTCGCGCCCGCCGATGCCGAGCGGGTGGATCTCGCAGGACGGGGTGTCCTTCGCGATGGTCGGGCACACCTCCAGCATGTGCGCGCCGAGGATCTTCTCCTCGCCGGGCACCAGGTGGTAGGTGTAGTCCTCCATGAAGGAGGTGCCCTTGCCGGTGCCCTCGCCCATGGCCTTGATCGCCGTGAGCAGCACCGAGGTCTTCCAGTCGCCCTCGCCGCCGAAGCCGTAGCCGTCGGCCATCAGGCGCTGGACCGCCAGGCCCGGCAGCTGCCGGAGCCCGCCGAGGTCCTCGAAGTTCGTGGTGAACGCGCCGAAGCCGCCGTCGACCAGGAAGCGGCGCATCCCGGCCTCGACGCGGGCCGCGTAGCGCAGCGAGTCGTGCCGGTCGCCGCCCTTGGCCAGCTCGGGCGCCAGCCGGTACAGCTCGGCGTAGTCGGCGACCAGCGAGTCGATCTCGTCCTCGCCGACCGCGTCGACCACGGCCACCAGGTCGTTGACGCCGTAGGTGTTGACCGAGACGCCGAAGCGCAGCTCGGCCTCGACCTTGTCACCCTCGGTGACCGCGACGTCGCGCATGTTGTCGCCGAAGCGCGCCAGGCGCAGGTTCCGCAGGGTGTTGTGGCCCGTGGCCGCCCGCACCCACGCGTCGACCCGGCCGAGCACGCGCGGGTCGGTGGCGTGGCCGACGACGGTCTTGCGCGGCACGCCCAGCCTGGTCTGGATGAACGCGAACTCGCGGTCGCCGTGGGCGGCCTGGTTCAGGTTCATGAAGTCCATGTCGATGGTCGACCACGGCAGGGACTCGTTGAGCTGGGTGTGCAGGTGCAGCAGCGGCTTGCGCAGCGCGTCCAGCCCGGTGATCCACATCTTGGCGGGCGAGAACGTGTGCATCCACGCGATGACGCCGATGCAGCTCGGGTCGGCGTTCGCCTCCAGCATCACCTTGCGGATGGCGCCGGAGTCGGTGAGCACGGGCTTGCTGACGATCTCGGCCGAGATCCGGCCCGCGTCTGCCAGCATCCGCTGGATCTGCAGGGACTGGTCGGCGACCTGATCCAGGGTCTCCGGGCCGTACAGGTGCTGGGAGCCGGTGAGGAACCAGACCTGGGGTGTCGCCGCGGCGGGCATCGTGCGTCCTCCTCGTGGGCTCATTGCCCGTAGACGTTCTGGTAGCGCGCGTAGAGGCTGTCGATGTGCTCCTGCGCGATCCGCTCGGGCTTGCCGAGCTGGAACGCGTGGTGCACGGTGCGCGCCACGTCCTCCAGCATCACGGCAGCCTTCACCGCGTCCTTAGCGTCCTTGCCGATGGTGAAGGGTCCGTGACCGTGCATGAGGACCGCCCGCGAGCGGCTGTCCGCGAGGGTCTCGACGATGCCCTGGCCGATCGAGTCGTCGCCGATCAGCGCGAACGGGCCGACCGGGATGTCCCCGCCGAACTCGTCGGCCATCATCGTGATGACGCACGGGATGGACTCGCCGCGCGCGGCCCACGCGGTGGCGAACGTCGAGTGGGTGTGCACGACGCCGCCCACGTGGGGCATGTGCCGGTACACGTAGGCGTGCGCGGCGGTGTCGGAGGACGGCGAGTGGTCGCCCTCGACGAGGTTGCCGTGCAGGTCGGTGACGACCATGGCCTCGGGCCCGAGGTCGTCGTAGGAGACGCCGGAGGGCTTGATGACCATCAGGTCCTGGTCGGGCACGCGCGCGGAGACGTTGCCCGCGGTCCAGATGACCAGCTCGTACTTGGTCAGCTGCGCGTGCAGGGACGCGACGGTCTTCCGGATGTCGGCGATGGCGGACACGGTCAGCTCTCCTCCCCCAGCGCCTCGCGGCGGCCGGCCTTCAGGCGGTGCATGACCTCGTTGGCGCCGCGGCCGAAGTAGTCGTGCAGCTCCTGGTACTCGGTGAACAGGCGCTCGTACGCCTGCACGTTCGCCTCGATCGGCCGGTAGACGTCCTTGAGCAGGGAGCCCATGGCCAGCGCGGCGGCGCGGATGTCCGGGTAGGCGCCCGCGGCCACGGCGGCGTGCAGCGCGGAGCCGAGCGCGGGGCCCTGCTCGGAGCCGATGACCGACAGCGGCAGGTTGGTGACGTCGGCGTAGATCTGCATGAGCAGCTTGTTGCGCAGCAGGCCGCCCGCGATCACCAGCTCGGTCACCGGGACGCCCGCGTCGGTGAAGGTGTCGACGATGACGCGGGTGCCGAAGGCGGTGGCCTCCAGCAGGGCGCGGTAGGTGTCCTCGGCGCGGGTGGCCAGGGTCTGGCCGACGACGACGCCGGACAGCTCGTGGTCGACCAGGACCGAGCGGTTGCCGCTGTGCCAGTCGAGCGCGACCAGGCCGTGCTGGCCGATCTTCTGCTCGGCGGCCAGCTCGGTGAGCAGCTCGTGGGTGGAGATGCCGCGCTCGCGGGCCGTCTCGTGGTACGAGGCGGGCACCTGGTGCTGGACGAACCAGCCGAAGATGTCGCCGACGCCGCTCTGACCGGCCTCGTAGCCCCACAGGCCGGGGACGATGCCGCCTTCGACGACGCCGCACATGCCGGGCACCTCGGCGAGGTGGTCGCCGTTCATGACGTGGCAGGTGGAGGTGCCCATGATGGCGACCATCTGGCCGGGCTCGACGGCCTGCGCGGCGGGCGCGGTGACGTGCGCGTCGACGTTGCCGACGGAGACGGCGATGCCCTCGGTCAGGCCGGTCCAGGCGGCGGCCTCGGCGGACAGGCCGCCCGCGCGGTCGCCGAGCTGGCCGAGGGGGTGCTCCAGCTTGGTGGAGACGAAGTCGGCGAAGCCGGGGTTCAGGGCGGCCAGGAACTCCTCGGACGGGTAGCCGCCGTCCTGGTAGATGCCCTTGTAGCCCGCGGTGCAGGCGTTGCGCACGTACGTGCCGGTGAGCTGCCAGACGATCCAGTCGGCGGCCTCGACCCAGTGGTCGATCGCGGCGTAGACGTCGGGGGCCTCTTCGAGGATCTGCAGGCCCTTGGCGAACTCCCACTCGGAGGAGATCAGGCCGCCGTAGCGGGGCAGCCAGGACTCGCCGCGCTCCTGCGCGAGCCGGTTGATCCGGTCGGCCTGGCCCTGGGCGGCGTGGTGCTTCCAGAGCTTGACGAAGGCGTGCGGGTGGTCGGCGAACTCGGGCAGCTCGCACAGCGGCGTGCCGCCTGCGTTCACCGGGACCATCGTGCAGGCGGTGAAGTCGGTGCCCACGCCGATGACGTCGGCGGCGTCGACGCCCGCGTCCGCGATCGCGGCGGGGATCGCGTTGCGCAGGACGTCGACGTAGTCCTGCGGGACCTGGAGGGCCCACTCGGGGGGCAGCGCCCGTCCACCGGGGGTGGTCCGGTCGAGCACACCGTGCCGGTATTCGTGCACCGCGGTGCCGAGCTCGGCGCCATCGCTGACCCGGACCACGACGGCGCGGCCGGACAGCGTGCCGAAATCGACTCCCACGACCAGGGGATCATTCGCCATGAGCGAGGAGTGTTATCGCTAACATTCAGCCCGTCAAGACCCCGTTGCAACATGGGCTTAACCGTGATGTGAACGCGCACGACTGCGGAGGGCGCACGAGCAACCCGCGCGTTACCCGGCGCGGTTGGTCCTGGACAGGGGGCGTGTGACACACGCTACTCCCCCAGGGCTACAACTTGGTCACGCTGGGTACCGGAACGGGCGGCGGTTGGGTCGGAAGCGTCACCGGTGTGGGGTGACGCGATCACTTCGAGGCACAGATTCCCCGTCAGGCGGACGCGGAAACCCTCGGATGGGGGACGGCCGAACGAGAGGGCTCGGGCGAGCGATCCGGCTCGGCGGCTCGCAGCGCGGCGGCAGGCCGGGCGGTGCGGGCACGCTGGGCGGTGCAGGCGCGCCGGGCGGCACGGGGGCGACGCGACGCGCGCCCGTACGCGTGGGCGCGGGCCGACCCGGTCCACCCGCCACCCGCCGGGCCCTCCCGCTCAGCCCCGAGGCGGCGCGACGCTGTCGCGGACCACCAGGCTCGGCGCGACGGTCCGCCTCGGCTCGCCCAGCTCCGTCCCGGCCACCTGGGCCAGCAGCAGCCCGAGCGTCTCCCGCGCCACCGCGTCGAAGTCCGGCCGCACGGTCGTCAGCGGCGGGATGAAGAACGCCGCCTCCGGCACGTCGTCGAAGCCCACCAGGCTCACGTCGTCCGGCACCCGCCTGCCGCGCTCGCTCATCGCCCGCAGGATGCCCAGCGCCAGGTGGTCGTTCGCCGCGAAGATCGCCGTCACCTCCGGCATCCGCGCCAGCATCAGCCCGGCCCGGTACCCGGACGCCGCGCTCCAGTCCGCCGCGACCACCGGCGGCACCTCGGCGCCCGCCTCCTCCAGCGCCCGGCGCCACCCGCGCACCCGGCCCTCGCTGTCGTACCAGTCCGGCGGCCCCGACACGTGCCACACGGTCTGGTGCCCGTGGTCCAGCAGGTGCCGCACGGCGGCGAGCGCGCCCGCCTCCTGGTCGACCGTCACGAGCGCCGAGGCCCGCGCGGGGTCGCCGTCGACCGCGACCAGCGGCACGCCGTCCGGCACGTCGGCCAGCGCCGCGCTCGCCGAGTCGGTCGGCGCGATGACGACTATGCCCGCCACGCGCTGGTCCCGGTGCCGCTCGATGGCCTCGGAGATCGACGCCCGGTCCAGGCTCTTGACCAGCCCGACGCTGACCGCGAACCCCGCCTGCGCCGCCGCCTGCTCGACCGCCGCCAGCAGCCAGGCGGGCCCGTACAGGGTGGAGTTCTGCGCGACCACCCCGATGACCTGCGAGCGCCCGGTGACCAGGGCGCGGGCCGCGCGGTTGGGCCGGTAGCCCAGCTCCGCGATCGCGGCCCGCACCCGGAGCCTGGTCTGCTCGCGGACGTTGGGGTGGCCGTTCAGCACGCGCGACACGGTCTGGTGGGACACTCCCGCCAGCTTCGCGACGTCCGTCATCGCGGGATCGCGCGTGGTCCTGTTGTCCACTCCTGCCCCACCTTCAACTCAGCTGATCAAGCACTGCGGCCAATCGGCCGGGAAGCCACAAGTGTTAGCGATAACAATGGTCTACCACCGTAGGAGTCGTCACCGTCCATTGTCCACCGTTCGGACATCGTGTTCCGACATTCGGCCGCTCGCCGCCGCGTCGCGGATGCGCGCCCGCTCGGGGTGGTCCGCGGTGAGCCGGTGGACGTGCCGCAGGAACGACGCCCGGTCGCGGAATGGCGCGGCTTCCCGGACCCGGTCAAGGAAACCGCCCTCGTTCGGCGCCCCTGAATCGACGCCGCCGAACGCGATCGTCGGTTCCACCCGGCGGAAGTGGGAGTGGAACGGGTCGGTCGTGCCCTCGTGGAACGGCGCGAACTCGATCCCGCCGAGCGTGAAGTGCAGCGGTTTCCCGGAAATCGGGCGGAGCGCGCGGGAGAGGTCGCCGGACGGGGTCGCGTGCGGGTGCAGCGCGAGTTCCAGGAATTCGGCGCGCGGGTCGCGGGCGACCAGGCGCACCGGCCCGTAGCCGAGCGCCTGGACCTCCGGCCGGTCCGGGGTCGGTTCGGCCACCAGGTGGCACGGCGTGCGCAGTCGCAGCACGTCACCGCGCCGCCAGTCGCGCGCCACCACCAGGTAGGGCCCGCCGCGGGGACCGCGAGCGGTCGCCCGTTGAGCGAGGCGGAGGCCCCGCGCGCCCACGACGGCACCCGCACCTTGATCGTGACCCGGCCGCCCTTCCCGCCGATTCCGGGCGAAGTCCCCCGCTCGTGGGGAAAATGGGCGCCACGGGTGATCGTCGTTTCGTTCCAGTGCGCGGTTGTCGGCGCGAAAAGGTTGACGTACAACGTTTTCTCGTCGTGGAAGTAGACCGAGTCCTGGTACTTGGCGGCGCTCTCCAGTCCCGTTCCCTCGCAGCACGTGGCGCCCTGCTCGGGCGTGAAGTCCCGCACCGATCCGGGGGCGAGTCCGATGAAGTAGGTCATCAGCGGGACGTCCGCGCTCGGCGCGTCCTGCTTGGAGCCGAGGATCTGGTTGAACAGCGCGCGGCCGAGCTTGAGCATGTTGTGCGCGCAGCAGGTCTCGGCGTTGTCGTCCGCCAGGGTTTCCGCGATCACACCGGGCGCGCGCCAGAACTCACCGGTGCTGGTGCCGCCGATCCGGTAGAGCCTGCGCGGCACGACCATGTCCCAGAAGTTCCGCGCCGCGTCGAGGTAGCGCTGCTCTCCGGTGGCCTCGCGCAGCCGGACCAGGCCGGTGAAGATCGGGATGTGCTGGTTGGCGTGCAGCCCGGCGAGCACGTCCCGGTTCTCGGCGCACGCGTCGATGAGCGCGTCGAGGTCGAACATCCGCGCCGGCGCGAGGTGCTCGGGCTTGCCGGTGCGGGCGCGCAGGTCGCGCAGCGCCGGTCCGGCCTCGTCGCACGGGTGCGCGGCGACGTCGCCGCCAGCGGGCCTGGTCGCGGCGGCGGCGACCTCGTCGGGCGTGAGGACCCGCGACCACACGCTGATCTCGTCGAACGCGCCCGCGAAGACCGGGTCGGCGGCGAAGTGCGAGCGGCCGAGCCAGTGGTGCGCGAGGCCCGTGAGCGGGGTGGTGACGGCGGTGCTGCCGACGGCCGCGCCGTTGACGTAGAGGGTGGCCGCGCCGTCGGCGTCGCCGTCGCCGTCGCCGTCGCCGTCGCTCAGCGCGAGGTGGCTCCACTCCCCCGCAGGCAGCGGGGTCGGCGCGTCGACGCCCTGCTCGCCTCCGGGGCCGGTGGCGGTGATCGCGAAGCGCGGCACGCCGTTCCCGTTGCGGGCGGCCAGGTACAGGTAGCGGGTGTCGTCGTCGCCGAAGTCGAGCACGCGCGCCCAGGTGGAGGCGTGGGTGGGCTTGCCCCAGGCGGCGAAGGTGAACCGGCCGGTGGGCAGCGCGGGCAGCTCCACGTACTGGTGGCAGCCGCGCTGGTGCAGGGCCGCGCCGCCGAACTTCCCCCGCGCGGCGGGGGTTCGCGGCGGCGCGTCGAGGGCGGCGCGGCTGTCGTGCAGCGCGACCTGGTCGAGCCGGAAGGCGTTGAGGGGCAACGAGTCCCCGGCGGCGCTCCCGGTCGCGGCACTCCCGGCGGCGGCGTCGGTGGAACCCCCGGCGGGGGCCGCGGGGGCGGCCGAGGCCACCCCCGCGCCCACCAGCGGGGCCGTCGCCGCGAGGCCTCCCGCGAGCAGGAAACCCCTCCTCGGTAACGGCACCCGGATCACCCGACCTTGAACGTCGCGCGCTTGCGCGCGTCGGAGCTGCCCGGCTCGGCCACGACGAGCCTGCCGCTGTCGTGCGACAGGTACCCGGTCCTGCTGTCGTGCGGGCGCAGCGACACCGCCGTCTTGTCGGCGAGCCCCTCGACCCGGACGAAGCTGGCCGCGCGCCCGTAGGCGTCGCTGTCCTCGTACGGGTCGACTCGGATGGTCACGCCGTCGACCACCCGCGCGTACCGGTTGGGGTAGTTGACCGACTGGAGCGCGACCGTGCCCGCGCCGAAGAAGCCCGGCACGAAGCGGAACTGCGAGTCGGCGACGGTGCGCACGTTGCCGTCCACCCGCAGCTTGTAGTCGTAGTGCCGCACGAACAGGGTCGGCGCGTCGAGCGGCGACAGGCGGCTGATGGGGCCGCCCTTGCCGACCGGGACGCCGAACGACGGGGTGCCGTCGTCGTTCCAGTGCACCCGCTGCACGCGGGCGTGCCGGTTCGGGTCGAACAGCGGGTCGCCGGTGATGTCCCGGTAGTCGCGGGCGTGGTAGACCATGACGTCCGCGCCGTCGACCGTGGTGAACGAGTTGTGGCCGGGCCCGTACTGGCCGGTCTCGGTGTTGGTGGTGAAGATCGGGGTCTGCGACTTGGTCCACGAGCGCGCGTCGAGCAGGTTCGCGTTCTCGTCGGCGGTGAGCAGGCCCATGCAGTAGCGGGAGTCGGTGGCGCTGGCCGAGTAGGTGACGAACACCCGGCCGTTGCGGATCAGCACCGCGGCGCCCTCGTTCACCTTGAAGCCCTGGATCTCCCAGCTCAGCGTGGGGACGGCGATCCGGACCGGCGCGGACTTGAGGGCGAGCGGGGAGGCCATCTCGGCGATGTAGAGGTTGCTGTTGGTGGCGATGCCCGGTTCGCTCTGCGCCCACAGGAAGTACCGCTTGCCCCGGTGCTCGAACGTGGTGGCGTCCAGGGTGAAGGTGTCCCAGGCGGTGGTCACCTGCCCGCGCAGCACCCAGCCGTCGGCGCGCGGGTCGGCGTTGGCCGATTCGAGGACGTAGGTGCGGATGCGGAACGGCTCGTCCGAGTCGCCCGCGGCGAAGTAGACGTACCACTTGCCGTCGATGCGGTGCAGCTCCGGCGCCCAGATGTAGCCGCCCAGCTTGCCGGAGGTCGGCCGCCGCCAGATGGTGCGCTCGCGGGCGGTCGTCAGGCCGTCGAGGGTGGACGCGCCCCGGATGACGATGCGGTCGTACTCCGGGACCGAGCCGGTCAGGTAGTACATGCCGTCGGTGGGCGGGGTGACGAACGGGTCGGCGCGCTGCTCGACCAGCGGGCTGCGGGTGGGGAGCGCGGGCGTGACGTCGATGGCCGCCTGGCCGGGGACGGCCTGCGCCGAGACCCCCTGCGCGGCAGCGGTTCTCGCCGGCTCCTGGGCCGACGCGGTGGTGGCGCCGAGCGCGGGGAGCGTGCTCGCGGCGGCGAGCGCCCCTCCGGCGCGCAGCAGTGACCTGCGGTCGAGCGTGCTCACTGACGGCTCCTGTCCTTGATGCGGAGGAAGGTCACGGAGTGCGGTGGGAACGTGTGGGTGAAGGAGTTGGAGACCTTCACCTTCTCCTCGGTGGGCCGGATCGGCTGGGAGAACTCGGTGTTGACGTCGTCGGCGTAGCCCTTGAGCACGGTGGCCTTGACCGTGCCGGAGATCTTGGCCTTGGAGCCGAAGTCGAGCTTCGCGCGGGCGGCGTTCGCCTGGGCGTTGACCACCTTGACGATCAGCTCGCCGGTCTTGGCGTCGCGGGTGACGACCTGGCGGAACGGCTCGACCACCTTGTCGTCGCTGAACTCGCCCCACTTCACGCCGTCCAGGAACAGCGTCACCTCCCGGCCCCGGATCTGCGCCTTGAGCTCGTACTCGCGCCCGGTCTCCACCGAGGTGGAGTCGGTGATCACCGCGCTCTTGGCCCCGTTGACGTGCTTCTCGACCGCGGACTGGGTGTTGTTCCAGCCGCCGACGTTCCACCAGTAGTAGTTGCCGGTGTCCTTGACGCCGAAGGCGAGCAGGAACCCCTCCTTGCCGGACTGCTTGGTGGCCTTGACGGTCACGTCGTAGTCGCGCCAGGAGCGGTCGCCCGCCGTGACGAGGGTGTTCTCGGTGACGGCGTCGGACTGGGCGAACTTCCCGTCCCGCACCGCCCAGCTGCCGCCGGACGTCCTGGTCCAGTTCGCGTCCCCGGCGGAGAAGTCGTCGGAGAACAGCGTGGCCCCGTCCGGCGCGGTGACCTTCACGTCGTCGTAGCTGGCGGCGGTCGCCCAGGTGGACAGGCCGATCGCGCCGGTGATGGGCTCCAGCGCGGAGGGCGTCCCGGAGGCGGTGCTGGGCACGACGTGGTCGCCCGCGTTGGTCATGAACAGCTTCTGCACCTCGTAGCTGGGCGAGCCCCACGACGCGTGGTTGTTGAACCAGATCATGTCCGGCTTCCACTGCACGTAGTCCTCGTTGGACAGCAGCGGCGCGTAGGACGCCATCTTGACCACGTCGGCATTGCGCTCCAGGCCGGTCATGTAGGCGGCCTCGGACAGCGCGTTGAACCACTTGTTGTCCCGCGAGGCGTACTCGCCGAGGAACACCTTGGGGCCGTTGCGGTCGTACGAGTCGTACCGGTTGTTGTTCTCCAGGAACCACTCCGGCGCGCGGTAGTAGTGCTCGTCCACCAGCGCGGTGCCCTCGGCGCGGTTCAGCTCCCACAGCCGGTCGAACGTGGCGCCGGACGAGTCGGGCCCGGAGTTGCCGACGATGGTGATCTCCGGGTGCTCGGCCTCGATGACCCGCTTGAACTCCACGAACCTGGCGAAGTACTCGTTCGGCAGGTTCTCCTCGTTGCCGACGGCCAGGTACTTGAGGTTGAACGGCTTGGGGTGGCCCGCCTCGGCGCGTTTGCGACCCCAGGTGGAGTCGGCGGGGCCGTTGGCGTACTCGATGAGGTCGAGCGCGTCCTGGACGTGCCGCTGGAGCAGCTGCGGGTCGTCGGTGGCGCGGTTCTGGCCGCAGCCGGTGACCAGCGCGGGCACGACGGGCAGCGGCGTGGCGCCGATGTCCTCGGAGAACTGGAAGTACTCGTGGTACCCGAGGCCGTAGGACTGGTTGTAGCCCCAGAAGTTCCAGTTGGTGGCGCGGGTCTCGACCGGGCCGATGGTGTCCTTCCACTGGTACGAGCGGCGGCGCTCGAAGTTCGAGGACTGGTCGTAGCCGTAGTGGCTGCCGGTGTTGACCAGGCAGCCGCCGGGGAAGCGGACGAAGCCGGGCTTGAGGTCGGCGATCTTCTGCGCGAGGTCCTCGCGCAGCCCGTGGCCCTTGAAGGTGTCCTGCGGGATGAGCGAGACCATGTCCAGCCGCAGGGTGCCGGACCCCGTGCCGTTGACCAGCAGCCTGCCGGTGACCGACGAGGTGCGGGCGCGGAACGAGCCGGTGTACTTGGCCCACTTGTCGCCGCGCACGGTGAGGCTGAGCGACTGGGCCAGTTCCTTGCCCGCCGGGTCGGTCAGCGCGACGGACAGCTTGGCGCCCGCGGCCTGGTCGGTGCGCGCCCAGACGGAGAAGTCGTAGCGGGCGGACTGCTCGACGTTGATCCCGCTGTTGTAGCCGGAGTTGATGACGCCCGAGGGCAGCCCGAGCTCCAGGTAGCGGCGGTTGCGCTCGTTCATGCGGCCGTCGTCGTCGACGACCCGCGGGTCGCCGCCGGTGGGCGCCCAGGAGGTCAGGCCGGTGTACGCGGCGTTGTCGGCGGGGTCGTACTCGAAGGAGCGGTTCTGCACCAGCTCGGCGTACAGGCCGCCGTCGGCTGCGCGGTTGATGTCCTCGTAGAAGACGCCGTACATGGTGTCGTCGATCGTCGCGCCCTTGCCGGACGGGTCGATCGTCATCGTGTAGTCGGCCTCCGCAGCCGCCCCGGTCGCGGGGACGGCGACGAGCAGGCTGGTGGCGAGGGCAACCGCCAAGGCGCGGTTCATCCGGTGGACTCCTCGTCGAGTCGTGGAGCGTCGGTCGTGGTGCGGGCAGTGCGGCGGCGGTGCTGTGGGGGCGATGCGCTGGGGGGTGGTGCGGCGAGGTCCGCGATCACGGGAACGCCGCGCGCAGCCGGTCCAGCTCGGCCTTGGTGACCGGGAGGACGGTGCCGTGGCGGGGCCGCGCGGGCAGCTGGTAGCCGGTGGACGGGGTCCACCGGCCGGAGGCCAGGTCGGTGGTCTCGAACGGCACGTAGCCGCGACCGCCGAACTCGTCGACGAGCAGGTACCAGCGGTCCTCGGTGTTGGACTTGAACACCGTCGGCCCCTCGCCGCGCTCGATGGCCCCCTTGCCGATGCAGTCGGCGACGTGCTCGTAGGAGGTGGAGCGCAGCGAGGTGGAGCGCTCGGCGAGGATGAACTTGCTGCACGGCGTGGTGGACGTGTTGTTCCGCTCGTCCTTGGTGAAGCGGTAGTACTGGCCGCCGTGCTCGATGACGGTCGAGTCGATCACCGAGTAGCCGGGGTCCACCCACACCTGCGGCTCGCTGAAGGTGCGGAAGTCGCGGGTGGTGGCGTAGAGCATCCGGTTGTAGGTGTTGCCGGTGTGCTCGGGGTCGTCCTCGGCGTAGAGCTTGGAGGCCCAGAACACCACGTACGCGCCGATGCTCTCGTCGTAGTACGCCTCGGGCGCCCAGGTGTTGCCCGCCGTGTCGGGGGCGACGCGCACGTGCCGCTGCTGCGACCAGGTGACGAGGTCGGTGGACTCCCACACCTCGACGTGCTTGCTCCCCTTGCGCTGCACCAGGTCCCAGTTCCCGTTGCCGTGGATCTTGAGGTCGGTGGCGACGAGGTAGAACTTGTCGCCCTCGGGCGAGCGGATGACGAACGGGTCGCGCACGCCCCGGTCGCCCCGCGCGGAGGTGAGCACCGGCCTGCCACCGTTGAGCTCGTCCCACAGCAGCGGGGTGTTGCCGCGCGAGGCGGCGAAGTGCACCTGCTCGCCGGTGGCGGAGCCCTCCCCGGTGAAGTAGCCGAAGAAGTAGCCCTCGTACGCGGCGCGCTCCGCCTTCGGGGTGACGGAGAGTGCGAAGTGCCGAAGCTCCGTTCGGCTTCCCGATCCCACCGAGGCGGTGAGCCGGACCCGCTCCGCGGGCTGCCCGTGCTCGGGCCTGGTGACCTCGCCGGTGGGCGTGACGACGTCGGGGGCGCTGGAGGTCCAGGTCACCGTCGTGCCGTGCAGGCCGGTGGTGGGCAGGGTGAGGTTGCCGCGCACGTCGTCGGCGTCCCAGACGGTCAGCGCCTTCACGGCCTCGGCGACCTTCTCGCGGTCGGTGGGCTGCGGACGGACGGTGACCGCGAACAGCCTGCGCTGCTTGGCGTCGCCCCTGGTGGTGGTCGCCGTGAGCAGCGCCGACGACGGCAGCAGGCCGGCGCGCGGGCGGGTCACCTCCCCGGTGGCGGAGACCGCGCCGGGATTGGTGGAGTGCCAGGAGATCGTGGTGTCGTGCGGGCCCGAGGTGGGGAGCACGAGGTCCTCGGTGACGAGCGAGGTGTCGCCGATGGTCAGCGACGCGCTGTCCCTGCGGACGCGTTCACGGTCGGGGACGAAGCCGAGCCCGTGCGCCTCGTCGGCGCTCAAAGCCCTGTCGTACAGCCGGAAGTCGCGCACCTCGCCCTTGAGGTGGCGGTCGCCGGGGTAGACCGATCGGCCGATGTGGTTGGCCTTCGTGGACCCGCCGCCGATGTCGCCGGGGCGGATCGTCACGTCGGTGCGCCTGCCGACCTCCACGCCGTCCTCGTAGAGCACGGCGGTGCTCCCGGTCTGGGTGTAGGTGAGCGTCTTCCACACGTCGCGCCGCAGGTCGTGGCCCGAGCCGGTGGTCTGCTCGGTGGACCAGTTCCCGGTGGCGATCGAGCTGCGGTAGGCGTTGCCGGTGGTGAACAGGTAGCCGTCGCCCGCGCTGCCGTTCGTGTTCCCGATGCCCCAGACGAAGTAGGGCGTGGCCTGGTCGGGCGCGATGCGGACCTGGATGGAGGCGGTGACGGAGTCGAGGCCGCGCAGCAGGTCGTCCGGGAGGTCGACGTGGCCGTCGACGCCGCCGAGGTGGAGGCCGTCGCGTCCGCCGGGGACGGCGTCGCCGCTGATCACGGCGTCGCGGCGGGAGGGGGACGCGTCGTGCGCGGTGGTCCCGGAGGACTCGGTGAGCGGGTAGTGGGCGATCAGCCCGCCGGGCGCCGAGGCGACGGCCGGGGTGACCGGGGCGAGCGGCACGAGGGCGAGCGCCAACACCGCTGCGAGGGGACGGGGACGGGGCAGAACGGGAGCCATGGGCATCGCTCTCGTCGTGCGCGGCGGGGGTGGCCGCGCGTCGTGAACAGGTACGTCCGGGTGTTGACGTGCGCTGAGTCACAAAAGTGAGCGCTAACATAGGTCGGTCTCAACCTGCGTGTCAAGCGTGCAACGTCGAGGTTTCTGGGGGGTTGACGGACGGTATGTGAGCGTTCACTCTTGTCCACCAGGTGACCGAGGTGACCCTGGTCACGCGGTCCCGCCGTCCGCGAGTTCACCGTGGTTCACGTGGAGGATGCCCGTGCTGAAGAAGATCACCGCCGCCGCGTGCGCCGCCTTGATCGGCGCCCTCAGCCTCACCGCCTGCGGATCGTCCGGTTCCGGAGACTCCGGCTCGTCCGGGGGTGGCGACGACAAGCTCACGATGGGGTTCGCGCAGGTCGGCGCCGAGAGCGGGTGGCGCACCGCGAACACCAAGTCCGTGCAGGAGGCCGCTGCGGCGGCGGGCGTCGACCTGAAGTTCTCCGACGCGCAGCAGAAGCAGGAGAACCAGCTCAAGGCGATCCGGTCGTACATCCAGCAGAAGGTCGACGTCATCGCCTTCAGCCCGGTGGTCGAGACCGGTTGGGACACCGTCCTGCTGGAGGCCAAGCGCGCCAACATCCCGGTAATCCTCACCGACCGCGCGGTCGACTCCGAGGACACCTCGCTGTACAAGACCTTCCTCGGCTCGGACTTCGTCGAGGAGGGCCGCAAGGCCGGTGACTGGCTGGTCGCCAACGTGCAGGGCGAGGTGAACGTCGCGGAGCTCCAGGGCACCACCGGCGCCGCCCCGGCGATCGACCGCAAGGCCGGGTTCGAGGAGAAGATCGCGGGCAAGTCGAACATCAAGGTCGTGGCCTCGCAGACCGGTGACTTCACCCGGTCCGGCGGCAAGCAGGTCATGGAGGCGTTCCTCAAGTCCAACCCGGAGATCAACGTCGTCTACGCGCACAACGACGACATGGGCCTGGGCGCCATCGAGGCCATCAAGGCCGCGGGCAAGAAGCCGGGCGAGGACATCAAGATCATCACGGTGGACGCCGTCAAGGACGGCATGACCGCGCTGGCGGGCGGCGAGATCAACTTCATCGTGGAGTGCAACCCGCTGCTGGGCGAGCAGCTGATGGACCTGGCCAAGAAGGTCGTCGCGGGCGAGGAGATCCCGGCCCGCGTGGTGACCGAGGAGACCACGTTCACCAGCGAGCAGGCCAAGGCCGCGCTGCCCGACCGCAAGTACTGACCCGCGCCGCGCGGCGGCTCGACGGCGGGCCGCCGCGCGTCCGGGCGCCGCGCCCGGCTCGCGCACGAGCCGCAGGCGCGGCCGAGCCGTCCCGGTCCCAGCGCGGACCGGGACGGCTCCCCCTGAGCCGCGGTCCCCGCCATCCTCCGGGTGTGGTGGCGGGGACCGCGCCCACTTCTCCCCCAGCGGCGGAGGCTGACCACATGACCGGACCGGTCGTCGACATGCGCGGGATCTCGGTCGAGTTCCCCGGCGTGAAGGCGTTGCAGGAGGTGGACTTCCGGCTGCTGCCCGGCGAGGTCCACGCGCTGATGGGCGAGAACGGGGCAGGCAAGTCCACCCTGATCAAGGCGTTGACCGGCGTGCACCCGCTCGCCGCCGGGGAGATCACCCTCGGCGGGGAGGGCGTGTCGTTCAGCGGACCGGCGCAGGCCCAGGACGCCGGGATCAGCACGGTGTACCAGGAGGTCGCGCTGTGCGCGAACCTCACCGTGGCCGAGAACATCCTGCTGGGGCGCGAACCCCGCCGGTTCGGCGCGATCGACGGGCGCGCGATGCGCGCGCGGGCGCGGGATCTGCTCGCCCGCATCGGCCTGCACATCGATCCGGGGTCCGTGCTGGCCAGCCACCCGATCGCCGTGCGGCAGCTCGTCGCGATCGCGCGCGCGGTCGCCGTGGACGCGCGGGTGCTGGTGCTGGACGAGCCGACCTCCAGCCTGGACGCCGACGAGGTCGCCGAGCTGTTCCGCATCGTGCGGGTGCTGCGCGACGAGGGCGTCGCGGTGCTGTTCGTGTCGCACTTCCTGGAGCAGGTCTACGAGATCTCCGACCGGATGACGGTGCTGCGCAACGGCCGGGTGGTCGGCGAGTGGAAGACCGCGGAGCTGAGCCGGATCGACCTGGTGACCGCCATGCTCGGGCGCGAGCTGGGCGTGCTGGAGGAGATCGAGCACCGGGCGGACAAGGGCCGCAGCGGCGGGGCGCTGCTGGTGGCGGAGGGGTTGGGGCGCAAGGGCGCCATCGAGCCGTTCGACCTGGAGGTGCACGCGGGCGAGGTGGTCGGGCTGGCCGGGCTGCTCGGGTCGGGCCGCACCGAGCTGGCGCGGCTGCTGTTCGGGGCGGACAAGGCCGACTCGGGGACGATCGTGTTCGGCGGGAAGCCGTTGCGGCTGGGCGGTCCCAGAGGCGCGATCGCGGCCGGGATCGCGTTCTCCTCCGAGGACCGCAAGGGCGAGGGCGTCGTCGCGGACCTGAGCATCCGGGACAACCTGATCCTGGCGGTGCAGGCCGCGCGCGGCTGGGCCAGGCCCGTGCCGCGCAAGCAGGCCGACGAGCTGGTCGCGAAGTACCTGGCGATGCTGGACGTCCGGCCCGCCAACCCCGACGCGCTGGTCGGCACGCTCTCCGGCGGCAACCAGCAGAAGGTGCTGCTGGCGCGGTGGCTGGTGACCGAGCCGAAGCTGCTGATCCTGGACGAGCCGACCAGGGGCATCGACGTCGGCGCCAAGGCGCAGATCCAGAAGCTGGTGGCGGAGCTGTCCGCCGAGGGCATGGCGGTGCTGTTCATCTCCGCGGAACTGGAGGAAGTCGTGCGCGTCTCCGACCGCGTGGTCGTGCTGCGCGACCGGCGCAAGGTCGCCGAGCTGTCCGGGGTCGACCTGGGCGTGGACGAGGTGGTCGAGTTGATCGCCGCCACCCCGGACAACCGGGTCGCGTCGTGAACCGGCGGCTGCTGTGGCCGCTGCTGGCGCTGGCCGCGCTGCTGCTGCTGAACCTGGTGGCGAACCCGTCGTTCTTCGCGCTGCGCCTGCAGGACGGGCACCTGTTCGGCAGCCTGGTGGACGTGCTGCGCAACGGCGCGCCCACGCTGCTGATCGCGCTCGGCATGACGCTGGTGATCGCCACCAGGGGCATCGACCTGTCGGTCGGCGCGGTCGTGGCGATCGCGGGGGCGGTGACCTGCACGCACATCGCCGGTGGTGGCGGTGCGTTGAGCGGGATGCTGCTGGCGCTGGCGCTGTGCGCGGTCCTGGGGCTGTGGAACGGGTTCCTGGTGTCGGTGCTCGGGATTCAGCCGATCATCGCCACGCTGGTGCTGATGACGGCGGGCCGGGGCATCGCGATGCTGGTGACCGAGGGGCAGATCATCACGGTCGACGACCCGGCGTTCCGGGAGATCGGCGCGGGGTTCCTGTTCCTGCCCGTCTCGATCCTGATCAGCCTCGCCGCGCTGGCCGCGACCGCGCTGGTGACCCGGCGGACCGCGCTCGGGATGCTGATCGAGTCGGTGGGGGTGAACCCGGAGGCCAGCAGGCTGGCCGGGGTGCGCTCCCGGACGATCATCTGGACGGTGTACGTGTTCGCGGCGCTGTGCGCGGGCGTCGCCGGGCTGATGATCAGCTCGAACGTGAGCGCGGCGGACGCCAACAACGCGGGGCTGTGGATCGAGATGGACGCGATCCTGGCCGTGGTGATCGGCGGGACGTCGCTGGCGGGCGGGCGGTACTCGCTGACCGGGACGCTGCTGGGCGCGCTGGTGATCCAGACGCTCACCACGACGATCTACACGATCGGCGTCCCACCGGAGGTCACGCTGGTGTTCAAGGCGATCGTGGTGATCGCGGTGTGCCTGCTCCAGGCGCCCGCGCTCAGCCGGGTGTTCGCGCGACGTGAGGCGGTGGCGGCATGACGACCGTTCTGGAGCCGCAGCTCCCCGTGAAGGCCGGACCGGGGGCGCCGTCGCGGTTCCTGCCGGTGATCGCGACGTTCGTGGTGTTCGTGCTGACGTTCGGGGCCGGGTCGGTGGCCTACGAGGGGTTCGCCAGCGGGCAGGTGGTGGCGAACCTGTTCATCGACAACGCGTTCCTGATCGTGCTGGCGGTGGGGATGACGTTCGTGATCCTGACCGGGGGGATCGACCTGTCGGTCGGGTCGGTGATCGCGCTGTCGACGATGATCGCGGCGGCGGCGCTGCGGGCCGGGTGGCCGCCGGTGGTCGTCGTGGTGGCGGTGCTGGCGACCGGGTCGTTGTTGGGGTTCCTGATGGGGATGGTGATCCACAAGTTCGGGGTGCAGCCGTTCATCGTGACGCTGGCGGGGATGTTCCTGGCGCGCGGGTTGTGCTTCGTGATCAGCGTGGAGTCGATTTCGATCAAGGACAAGGCGTTCCGGTCGTTGGCCACGGCGACGATCGAGCTGCCGGGTGGTGTGACGATCACGCCGCCTGTGGTGATCGCGCTGGTGGTGGTGGCGGTGGCCGCGTACGTGCTGCACCTGACGCGGTTCGGGCGGACGGTGTACGCGGTTGGCGGGAGTGAGGCCTCGGCCCGGCTGATGGGGTTGCGGACCGGGCAGGTCAAGGTCGGGGTTTACGTGATCAGCGGGTTCTGCTCGTCGTTGGCGGGGTTGCTGTTCGCGTTGTACATGCTGTCGGGGTACAGCCTGCACGGGGTCGGGATGGAGTTGGACGCCATCGCGGCTGTTGTGGTGGGGGGGAGTCTGCTCTCGGGTGGGGTCGGGTTCGTGGTGGGGTCGGTGGCCGGGGTGCTGGTGCTCGGGACCGTGCAGACGGTGATCTCGTTCCAGGGGACGTTGAGCTCCTGGTGGACGAAGATCGTGATCGGTGGGTTGTTGCTGGCGTTCATCGTGCTGCAGCGGTTGATCGTGCGGCGGGGTGGGAGTTAGCGGCCCGGCCCCGCTCGAACCCGGCCCGGTCAAAAGTTGACGTAGGGCTCCTCCCGGCGGTTTCTGCGAGGCTTGGGCCTGTTCAGAAAAACACCGGGAGGTGCTTTCGCGTGGTGATGGGCTCACGTCAGGTGAAGGTCGGGTTGCGCGTCGCGGACCTCGACCGGTCACGGGACCTGTACCTGGCGATCGGGTTCAAGGAGATCCCCAACGACGAGCAGCCGACCCTGCGGTACCTCACGCACGGGCGCACGTGGCTGATCCTCTCCGACCGGCAGGCGCACCCCTACATCTCCGAGCGCGACCGGGCGAGCGCGCAGGAGGGCCCGGTGGGGGCGGGGTTCGTGCTGGCGGTGCCGGTGCCGGACGTCGAGGCGCTGCACCGGTGGTGGGCGGCCCAGGAAGGGCTGGAGGTGGTCCTGCCCCCCGAGGACGCCGGGTGGGCGGTGGTGTTCCAGGGCGCCGACTACGACGGGTACCAGGTGATGTTCGAGCAGTTCCGGAATTGATTCCGACGCCGATCGCCCACCCCCGGTCCCCGCTACGCAGCGCAGTCGTCGTATCGGGATCCCCTATTGACCCACCTGCGCCATTCCTGCCAAGCTCGCATACGAGAGCGCTCTCACAAAACTCTCCACCCCCTGCACCCACGGAGTTGTTTCGTGAGACTCATCGCGCAGTGCTGCGCGGCGGTCATGACCGCCGCGTTGATCACGCTGCCTGCGGCAGCGGCACAGGCTGAACCAGCCGCCACTCCGGACTCGGCCACCCTGCCCGAGGCCCTGAAGCGCGACCTGGACATCACGCCCGCCGAGGCCACGGCGCGGCAGCAGAAGGAGCAGGCGGGCGTGCCCGTCGCGGAGGAGCTGCGGACCGAGCTGGACGGGCGGTTCGGCGGGTCCTGGTTCGACAAGGGCAAGCTCAAGGTCGGCGTCACGGACGACGCGGCGGCCAAGGCCGTGCGTGACAAGGGGGCCGAGCCGGTCCCCGTCGCGCGCAGCGAGAAGGCGTTGGACGACACCAAGTCCGCGCTCGACGGCGCCCGGAACGGCACCGAGGCGGTGCACTCCTGGTACGTCGACCCGACCAGCAACACGGTGGTCGTGACCGCCGCCTCCGAGCAGGCCGGGCGCGAGTTCGCGGCCAAGGCCGGCGTCGAGGGCTCGGTCCGGGTCACCACGGGGCACGAGATGAAGCCGGCGCACGACCTGCGCGGCGGCGACCAGTACGTCATCAACGGCAACACGCTGTGCTCGGTGGGCTTTCCCGTGAACGGCGGGTTCGTCACCGCCGGTCACTGCGGTGGCACGGGCAGCACCACCAAGGGCTTCAACAACGTCAACCAGGGCACGTTCGCGGGTTCCTCGTTCCCCGGCCAGGACTACGCCTGGGTGCGCACGAACGGTGACTGGGCCTCCAAGCCCTGGGTCAACAACTACTCCGGCGGCAACGTCGTGGTGGCGGGCAGCCAGGAGGCGGGTGTCGGCGCGACGATCTGCCGCTCCGGCCGCACGACCGGCTGGCGCTGCGGCACCATCCAGGCCAAGAACGTCACGGTGAACTACGGCGGCCGGATCGTGAACGGCCTCGTGTCGACCACGGCGTGCGCCGAGGGCGGCGACTCCGGTGGCGCGGTGCTCTCCGGCAACCAGGCCCAGGGCGTCACCTCGGGCGCGGGCGGCAACTGCTCCAACGGTGGCACCAGCGTCTACCAGCCGCTCAAGCCGATCCTGTCGGCCTACGGGCTCACGCTGACGACCAACGGCGGCGGCGGGTCCGGCACGAAGATCATCGGGCACCAGAACCGCTGCGTCGACGTGCCGAACTCCAACGCCAAGGACGGCCAGCGGCTCCAGGTCTGGGACTGCAACGGCACCAACGCGCAGAACTGGACCTTCGCCGGTGACGGCACCGTGCGCGCGTTCGGCATGTGCATGGACGTGGCGTGGGGCTCGCGCGACAACGGCGCGGCGATCCAGCTCGCCACCTGCTCGGGCAACCCGGCGCAGCAGTTCGTGCTCAGCGGCGCGGGCGATCTGGTGAACCCGCAGGCCAACAAGTGCGTGGACATCACCGGTTCCTGGGGCTCCGGCTCGGCGCTCCAGCAGTGGGAGTGCACCGGCAAGTCGAACCAGAAGTGGCGCAAGGGATAAAACGCCGAACGCGTGCAGCGGCCCCGGTCTCCAGGTGGAGACCGGGGCCGTTGTCGTCGCGGAAGCCGGTGGCTGGCGGGGAAGGGCGGAGGGGTCAGCCCTGCGCGGCCAGTTCGTGCGGCTCGCCCTGGCCGGCCAGGCGGCCTAGCAGTTCGCGCAGGGCGGGCATCGGCTGACCGGCGCGCTCGCCCTCGGCGGCCAGGTCGCGGAGCATCTCCACGTCCTGCTCGCGCACCTTTCCGCCGTGGTGGAAGGCGTTGAACGTGGCCAGGTCCAGCGGGCGCACGGCGCGTTCCTGGGCTCGGTGGTAGGCGGCGGTCACCTTGGGGCCCATGACGCCTGCGGCCAGCTTTCCGAAGCGGCCGTTCGCGGGCAGGGAGAGGATCTCGCGCTGGGCGTCGCAGGCCAGCGTCCACAGGGCCTTGTCGGCGATCACCTCGTCCAGCGCGGGCCAGCCCTTGAGGCCCCAGGCTGCCCGGATGGCGAACAGGGCGCCGCTGAACGCGTCGGCCACCTGCGGGTTCAGGTAGCTGCAGCGGGAGACCGCGCTGTTGTTGTACAGGGACGCGAAGCGCTCGGCCTCGGTCGGGTTGTGGCGGGTGACGCTGAAGCCGGTGCCGCGCTTGGGGTGCGCGTAGCAGTAGTCGGCTCGGGCGAACGCCTCGGCGTCCTTGCCGGGGGGCGCGGTGAAGGCGGGGTCGGCCTGGTGGGCCAGTGCGCCCTGCACGCCGAAGAGCAGCCGCTCCTCGTCGAGGCCCAGGACGTCGAGGTAGTGCCGGCGCAGGCCGAGGCCGACGCCGCACATGATCACTACGGTGTCGTTCTCGCGGACCAGGTCGCCGACGGCGGTGAGCGTGGCGACGCCCTGCCCGGTGCGGCTGGTGCGCCCGTCCAGGGTGATCACGACGAACGGGAGGTCGCGGCCGGCCAGCTCGGAGGCGTGCTCGACGACGTGGTAGCCCTGGTAGACCTTGGTCTCGTCCTCGTCGTAGTCGTAGAGCAGCTTCGGCGCGGCGTGGGCCTCGGCGCGGCCGGGGCGGACGAGGTGGGTGACCTCGGCGCCGGACAGCCGCAGGTGGTGGCCGAGCACGGTGCCGACCGCGCCCGCTCCGACGATCAGCACCGGGGTTCTCTTCACGGGTCTCGCTCCTGGGTGCGCGCGGTACCACGCCATGATCATGATGTGTGCCGGATCACCCTACCGCACGGCCCCGGCTCCCTGGTGGGAACCGGGGCCGCGCTCACCGCACGATCAGATCTTGCCGGTGCCCGCGCCGCCGGTCACCACGGACTTGACCGAGCTCGCCGCGTCCAGCGCGTACGAGTAGGGGATCGCCTTGACCGAACCGCCCTGGTCGCCGCTGCCCGAGTTCACGAAGTGGTTGTTCCGCGCCACCAGCGGGGCCGCGGGCGACGAGCCCTCACCCCGGTGGAACGGGTCCTCGGTGTTCTCGAAGTAGTTGCCCTCGACCAGGACGCCCGCGTCCTTGGTCGACGCGACGCCGTACGAGGTCACCCCGCCGTAGTAGTTGTTGTACACGTGCACGGGGTTGCCGAACCGCACCCTGGGGTGCCGCTGGTTGGTGCCGTCGAACCAGTTGTGGTGGTAGCTCACGCGCAGCTTGCCGGTGTCCTCGGACGCGTTGTCGTCGCTGTGCCCGAGCAGCATGGTCTTGTCGTGGCTGCTGAACTTGTTCCAGGACACCGTGACGTAGTCCGAGGCCCGCTTGACGTCCAGCGCGCCGTCCGACCCGTTGGCGAACGAGTTGTGGTCGAGCCACACCCGCGTCGAGTACTGCACGTTGATCGCGTCGTCACCCCAGTTGCGGAAGTTGACGTTGCGCACGATCACGTTGGACGCGTTGGCGATGTTCAGGCCCTGCCCGGTGATCGTGGCGCCGGAGCCGACGCCGAGGATCGTCTTGTTGGACGCGACCTTGGTCATGCTGGACAGGTTGATCGTGCCGGAGAACCGGATGACGGCCGCTCCTGACGCCTGCACCGCCGTGGTGAACTGCGAGGCGCTGGTGACGGTCGTCGGGGAGGCGCTGCCTCCACCGGTGGTGCCGCCGCCCTGCGTCGCCCAACCCTCGAGGTTGAACGAGGCCGCGCCGGCGCTGGGGGCGGCGACGGACGCGCCCGCCAGCACGACGGCGGCGGCGACGAGCCCGGTGCGCCAGTGCACGCGGGTTGACTTCTGGTGCATGGGAACTTCCTCCCGAGAACGCTGTTGACAATGGACCAGCGGCGGTACATCGCACACAGGCGGCGGTTCGGGAAATTCCTGCCCCGGTTAGGAGACTCCGGGGCCTGGTGTCACCACCTCTCCTCGGTGTGAGCACGGATGTGCTCGATGTCCCACTGATCGCCGAGGCCGGGCCCGGTGGGCATGGCGACGCACCCCGCTTCGTCGAGGGGGTCGGCGATCGTGAGCCGGTGCGGCGGCACGCGGTCGAAGTCGTGGTGCGGGTGCAGGAGCCCGCGCTCGTACCAGCGGCCCACGTCGGTGCCGCCCAGCACGGCCAGGCTCGCGCTCCCGTCGCCGTGGATCTCGCAGTCCACGTTGAACGACTCGGCCAGGTGCGCGGTCTTGACGGTGGCGGAGATGCCACCGACGTCGGTGGGGCCCGCGCGCAGGATGTCGCACGCCCCGGAGGTGATCCACTCGGCCCTGGTGTGGAACTTGCCCCAGGCCACCTCGGGCCCGATCACCGGGATCGAGAGCTGGTCGGCGAGCCAGCGGTAGGAGGCCGCCGAGGCCTCCTCCATGGGCTCCTCGAACCAGTAGAAGTCCAGCTGCTCCAAGGCCCGTCCGAGTTCGAGGGCCTCGGTGCGCGAGTACCAGTGGTTGGCGTCGAGCATGAGCGCGATGTCGGGGCCGACCGCGTCCCGCACCGCCTCGCACGCGGCGATGTCCATCCGCACGCTGGGCGCGCCGGGCACCGGCGGCATCCAGGTGTGCAGCTTGATCGCCCCGTAGCCGGTCTCCACGAGCTGCTTGGCGAACTCGGCGTAGTCGCCGGGCGTGCTCAGGCCGCCGGGGGTTCGGTCACCGCACATGGTGCTGGCGTAGGCCGGGATCTTCTCCCTGGCGCCGCCGAGCAGCTTCCACACCGGCATCCCGGAGAGTCGGCCGACCAGGTCCCACAGCGCGGTGTCGACGTAGCCGAGGGCGCGGTCGGTGAACCGGCCGTGCGAGCCGCGCTGCTTGCGCGCCAGGGACTTCCAGAGCCGCTCGCGGTCCCACGGGTCCTGGCCGAGCAGGACGGGTCGCACGATGCCGTCGAGCACGGCGGGCCGCAGCTGGTCGGGGTGCACCTGCACCCGGCCGACCGCGCCGCCCGCGTGGACCTCCAGCAGCGCCTCGCGCACCTCGTGCGCCGGGCCGGGGTGCCGGTGCCCGGCCGGATCCACCTCGGTGCGCGCGGTGGTCGTGAACACCGACACCT
Organism: Actinosynnema mirum DSM 43827; assembly: GCF_000023245.1. Taxonomy (GTDB): domain Bacteria; phylum Actinomycetota; class Actinomycetes; order Mycobacteriales; family Pseudonocardiaceae; genus Actinosynnema; species Actinosynnema mirum. Next base: position 2,032,736 of record NC_013093.1, on the reverse strand, counting down.
CGACCCGCTCGATCACTTCCGGTCCTCCCACTCCTGCTGCGCGGTGGTCAGCTTCTCGGCCATGGCCTTGAGGAACTCGTCGGCGCCGAGCTGGCCGAGCAGCACCTTCTGGTACTGGGGCTCGCTGTCGGCCTTGGTGATGGACGAGTACTGCGGCAGGTAGACCGGGGCGGGCACGGTGATCGTGGCCGGGTCCTCCAGCACGTCCAGCGCCATCTTCACCGGCTTGTTCTGCTCGATCCACGGCTGCGAGCGCACGTCGGTGTTGGCCGGGATCTGGCCGACCTTCTCGTTCCAGTAGCTGTTGCTCTCGGCCGAGGTCAGGAACTCGACGAACTTCCAGGCGGCGTCCTGGTTCTCGCTGTTGCGGAACACCGCGAAGCCGTCGGTGGGGTTGGGCACGACGGTGCGCTTGCCGCTCGGGCCGACCGGCAGCGGGAGCGCCTGCACCTTGTCCCCCAGCGCCTTGGTGACGTCGCCGTAGGAACCGAGGTTGTGGTGCATCATCGCCGCCGAGCCGCCGGTGAACTGGGCGACCATCTGGGTGTAGTTGTTGTTGACGTCCGCCTCGGGCGTGGCCTTCTTGTACAGGGCCGCGACCTTCTCCACCAGGTCGGCGTTGCCGGGGGCGTCCACCGTGGACTTGCCGCCCTCGAAGAACGAGTCGGTGCCCGAGTAGGCGTACGCCTCGGTGAGCAGCTGGAACACCGAGCCCGCGCCGCCCCGGATGGTGTAGCCGTACCGGTTCGCGGAGGCGTCGGTGAGCTTCTCGGCGGCGGCGGTGAACTCGTCCCAGGTCCTCGGCGGCTGCACGCCCTTCTCGGCGAACCAGTCGGTCCGGTACCAGATCACGTCCATGTTGCCGGAGGACGGGACGGAGTACAGCTTGTTGTCGGGCGCGGTCTGCCGGACCGTCTCGACCAGGCTGGGCAGCAGCTTGCCCTTGAGCGGGCCGCCGTCGACCTTCTCGTCCAGCGGCACGAGCGCTTCCTGCCCGACCATGTTGGACAGGTACGAGGTGGTGACGCCGCCGACGTCGGGCGTGCCGCCGCCCGCGATCGCGGTGTCGTACTTCTGCTGCACGGACGAGCTGGGGATGCCGACGTAGTCGACGTGGATGTCGGGGTTGGCCGCCTCGAAGCGCTTGATGAGCTCCTCGTAGATCGGGGTGCGGCCGGGTCCGCCGTTGTTGTCCCAGAAGGTGATCGTCACCTTGCCGTCCGCTGGGCCGCTGGAACACCCCGCCAGCGCGAGCGCGGCGGCTGCTGCGACCAGAAGTGCTCTCCTCATGCCTCTCCTATCCCTTGACGGCACCGGCGCTGAGCCCCTGCACCAGGTACCGCTGCACGACGGCGAAAACCAGGACCACCGGGACGGCGGCGACCACACCGCCCGCGGCGAGCGCCCCGAAGTCGGTGTTGAACTCCCCCAGGGCGTAGCTGAGCCCGACGGGGAGGGTGAACTTGTCCTGCTTGGAGGCGAACATCAGCGCGAACAGGAAGTTGTTCCAGGCGCCGATGAACGCGAACGAGCCGACCGCGACCAGCGCGGGCCGCAGCTGCGGCAGCGTGACGGCGAAGAACGCCCGCAGCCGGGTGCAGCCGTCGACCATCGCGGCCTCCTCCAGCTCCACCGGCACGTTGCGCACGAACCCGCTCATCAGGATCAGCGCGAGCGGGAGCTGGAACGCGGTGTCGGCGATCACCAGGCCGGTGAGGGTGTTGAGCAGCCCGGCCTCGCGGAAGATCACGAACAGCGGGATGAGCATCATCGCGCCGGGGATGAACTGGCTGCACAGCAGCGCGAGCAGGAACACCCGCTGGCCCTTGAACTGGAAGCGGGCCAGCGCGTAGCCGCCCATCAGGGCCAGCACGCTCACCGCGACCAGCGTGCCCCCGGCGATGATCATGCTGTTGGTGAAGAACACGCCGAACCCGATGCCGTTCCACACCGTGTCGAAGTGCTCCAGCGTCATCGGCCACGGCACGAGCGCCGTGGAACCGGTGGGGCGCAGGGCGAACACCAGCATCCAGTAGAACGGGACGAGGGTGAACAGCAGGTAGAGCAGCAGCGGCAGGTGCAGCCGGAACACCCGGCTCGGGTCGTGGTGGCCGCTCTTGCGGCGGCGCTGGGGGGGTGTCGGCGGCGGCGAGTCGACCGCGGGCCTGACCAGGGTCTCGGTCACGTTCGGCTCCCGAACTTCGACAGGCGCAGGTAGAGGATCGAGCAGAACAGCAGGATCACGAACCCGGCGACGGTGAGCGCCGAGCCGTACCCGAAGTCGTGCGAGTCGACCGCCTTGCGCGCCACGTACAGCGGCAGCGTGGTGGTCTGGTTGGCGGGTCCGCCGCCGGTGAGGGTGTAGATCAGGTCGACGTTGTTGAACTCCCACACCGCGCGCAGCAGCGTGGACAGCACGATGGCGTCGCGCAGGTGCGGCAGGGTGACGCTGAGGAAGCGACGCCACCGGTTGGCGCCGTCGACCGAGGCCGCCTCGTACAGGTCCTTCGGGATGGTCTGGAGGTCGGCCAGCAGCATGATCGCGAAGAACGGGACGCCGCGCCACAGCTCGGTCACCACCGTCGCCGGGAACACCGTGTCCGGGTTGCCCAGCACCGAGGTGCCCGCGTCGCCGATGCCCCACTGGGCGAGCTGCTGGAAGATGCCGGTGGACGGGTTGTAGAGCAGGATCCAGATGCCCGTGGTGAGCACGCCGGAGACCGCCCAGGGCGAGAAGACCAGCGCGCGGGCGAGGCCCCTGGCGACGAACGTCTCGTTGACGATCAGCGCGAGCACCAGGCCGAGCGCCAGCTGGAGCCCGACCTCGACGAGCACCCACTTGGCGCTGAACACGAGGCTCTGCCAGAACAGCGGGTCCTCGAACAGCATCACGCGGAAGTTGTCGAGCCCGGCGAAGCCGTTCTTCCAGGGCTGGGTGACGTTGTAGTCCTGGAAGCTGTAGTACAGGACGCTGCCGATGGGGTAGACCAGGAACACCGCCATCAGCAGCAGCGTGGGGGCGATCAGCGCGTAGGGCGCCCAGGTCTTCGTCCTCATGCGGGGTTCCACCCGTCGTCGCCGGACAGGTAGGCGCGCGCGGTGTAGCGCTCGGCCTGCTCGGGGGTGAGCTGCGGCCGGTCCGCGCCGGTGCCCGAGCCGGGGCCGGTGTTGCGGTGCTCGGCGAAGCGCGCGTCCCGCCAGGAGAAGCCGGACATGTCGGTCCACGGCGCGGCCTTCACGGCGGCGGGCAGCTCGGTGTCGCGCACGACGACCTGGGCGATGGCGTCGACGTCGCCGCCGGGGTGCCAGGGGCGGCCGAGGTGGTAGGTGCCGCGCGCGGCGTCGCTGCGGATCGTGGAGTCGGTGATCAGGAAGCCGAACTCGTTGTCGCGCCTGGTGCTCGCGGCCGTGATGTAGCCGTTGGGGTCGCTGCCCCTGCTGAGCGCGGTGATGGTGGCGCGGTCGAAGACGGCGGTGGCGCGGCCGAACAGGAAGTCCACGTCGCCGCTGATCGCGCAGTCGCGGTAGTACTGGCGGGCGCGGGTGGCGGTGTTGGGCGAGTCGGCGTAGAGGGTGTCCTGGTGGCCGAGGAAGGTGACCCGGTCGTAGAGCTGCCGGTCGCCGGTGGCCTTGACCGCGACGGCCTGGGTCGCGGTGATCTCCGGGTGCTCCGCGCGGTCGAAGGAGTTGCTGAAGGTCAGGTTCCGCGCGGTGAAGTCGGCGGCCTCGATGGTCGCGGTGGCGCTGCCGGTGGTGCCGTAGGTGGTGCCGTCGGGCTTCTTGGTGCCGCTGGCGTTGTCGTAGTCGATGACGACGTCGGAGGCGCGCCCGGTGGCGCCGCGCAGGGTCAGGCCGCGCTTGGCCGCCGGGACCTTGACGACCTCGCGGTAGTGGCCCTTCTGCAGGGTGATCGTGCCGAACGCGGGGGCGGCGTCGATCGCGGACTGCACGGTCCGGTGGGCGCCGGGGCCCCGGCCGACGACGAGCTCCGCCTGGCGCGCGCCCGCTTGCAGGTCGCGGACCCGGTGCGCGGGTTCGAGGCCCCTGGTGAGCTCCGGGGTCCAGCCCGCGTCGGGGGCGAGCTGCTTGTCCGGGTTGGCGGCGTTGAAGGCGGCGACGACGTCGGTGGGCCGGCCGTCGACCAGGTTGCCCTTCGCGGTGACGGCGGTGCCGCCCCAGTTGTAGAGCAGCTCGTCCGCGCCGACTCCCTTGGGCAGCTCGACGTGGTTGTTCTGCACGTAGAGCTGCGACTGGACGCCCGCGCCCCAGGTGTAGACGTGGGTCGCGCCGGGCTCGTAGCGGTTGTTGTAGACGTGCACCTTGCCGAACCGCACGCGGGGCGCGCGCTCCTCCACGTTGGCGAACACGTTGTGGTGCACGGAGACCCGCAGCTTGCCGGGGTCGACCGTGGAGCTGTTGGACGAGCCGATCAGCATGGTCTTGCCGTGGTCCTCGAACCGGTTGCGGGACACGGTGACCAGGTCGGAGCCGTTGGTGATGTCGAGCTGGCCGTCGTGGCGCTGGAACGGGCGGTCGAAGTGGATCGGCGCCGAGCTGTCCGGGTTGGGCTGGTCGGTGAAGGTGTTGTGGTCGGCCCAGACGTTCGTGGAGCCGATCACGCCGACCGAGTCGTACTCGGAGTTCCAGTTGCCCACGGCCGTGTCGGTCGGGTCCCACTGGGGGAAGCAGTCGCTGGTGTCGCGGAAGGTGAGGTGGCGGACGATCACGTTGCGGGCGCCCGCGATCCGCAGGTTCCCGCCGGTGATGCCCGCGCCGGGGCCGTCGCCGATGAGCGTGGTGTCGGAGCCGACGTCGAACCGGATCGCTTCGGCCTGCCGCTTGGCCGAAGCGGCGCGCGCGTCCTCCAGTGGCCCGGACGGCTCCCGGTCGCGCCCCCAGACAGCGGGGTCGTAAGCGTCCAGATAGGCCTTCAGGGAATAGCCGTCGGTTTCATAGGATGCGCAGTTCCCGCTGACGTCGATCACCCCCTTGATCTTGACGATCCGGGGTGCCGGAGCGGCCAGCGCCGCGCGTAACTCGGCCGCTGTCCGCACCACCACGGGTGTGCTCGCGGCGGAGCCCCCGGTGGTCCCGCTGCCCGCCGAACCCCAGCCGTCACCGGGCTGCAGCACCTGCCGGGAGGGGTCGCGACCTGCGGCTTCAGGGTCTTGACCTGCGAGGGCGGGCGGGGCGACCAGCCCGGCCAGCACGCAGGAAAGCACCAGCGCATACCTCGGGATCCGCATTGCGAAAGCGCCTTCCTCGACCTGTCCGGTTCATATCCGTGAACGCTTTCCAGAAGTGCGAACAAAGTATTACGAAAATGTCCGCCGCACGTCAACGGCGTAACCCCGTTCACACGCCGTTCGACACACCGCGCGGCCGATTCGACGAATTCGAGTCGAATTCGACGGCACGCCCCGGTACCGGTGATCCGAACGGCGCAGCGGTCCCCGGTCCCGCGCCGGGGCCGGGGCTTCCGCAGGAGTGCGGCAGCACGTAACCTGCGGCAATCAGGGCACTCCGTACAGTGAGGTACTAGGAGGGTGCGTTGGTCACGATCGCCGAGGTGGCGGCGCACGCTGGCGTCGCGCCGAGCACCGTGTCATACGCCTTGTCGGGCAAGCGGTCCATCTCCGCCGGGACGCGCGCGAAGGTGGAGGAGAGCGTGCGCACGCTCGGCTACTCCCTCATCCCCGCCGCGCGCGCCGAGCGGACCGACGTGATCGCGCTGGCGCTGCCGCTGCGCGCGGGCATGGACCTGCCGGTGGTGATGCGCTTCGTCGGCGCGATCGCGGAAGCCGCGCGGGGCCACGGGTTGGACGTGCTGCTGGTGACGGCGGACGAGGGCCCGGAGGAGCTGCGGGCGGTGCTGGAGCAGCGCAGGGTCGACGGCGTGCTGGTCATGGACGTGGAGATGCACGACGAGCGGCTGGCCGTGCTGCAGGAGCTCAGACGCCCGTCCGTGCTCATCGGCTTCCCGGTCGACCCGACGGGGCTGACGTGCGTGGACCTGGACTTCACCGCCGCGGGCGCGCTGTGCCTGGACCACCTGGCGGACCTGGGCCACCGCTCGGTCGCCCTGCTCGGCTCGCCGAAACCGGTGTACCGCAGGGAAACCGCGTTCGCGCACCGCACGGTGGCCGGCTTCAGCGCGGCGGCGATGCGACGCGGGGTGTCGGTGACGACGCTGGCGACGGAACCGGACGTGCTGCGCACGCTGACCGAACTGCCCCCGGCGACGACGGGCCTGGTGGTGCACAACGAGAGCGCGCTCCCCGCGGTGCTGGCCGGGCTGCGAACCCTGGGAAAGCGCATTCCGGAGGACGTGTCGGTGGTCGCGCTGTGCCCGGACGACCTGGCGGAGCGGGTGGGCCCGGCGGTGACGTCGGTGCACATCCCGGCGGTGGAGCTGGGGAGGCGGGCGGTGGAGCTGCTGTCGAGCTTGCGCGACCGGCCGGGGACGCCCGCGTCGTTGACGTTGCTGGAGCCGAGGTTGACGGTGCGGGGGACGTCGGGCTGATTCCCCAGGGAACAGCGGCGCCGCGCCGGTCGTGAGACCCTGCGCGGTGCGAAGTCCTGCGCGGTGCGAACTGCTGCGCGGTGCGAACTGCTGCGTCAGACCGCCGCGACGGGCTCCTCAGTGGACACCCCGCCCGTGCCGGTCCGCTTGCGGCGCACGAGGAACAGCGCCGCGCCTCCCGCCACGAGCACCAGCAGCCCCACGCCGGTCCACGACACCGCGAGCACCGAGTACCCCCGGATGATCGGGGTGGGCGCGGTGAGCTCGTCCTCCCCCACCGCCACGCCGGTCACGGTCAGGTCGCCGCTCGCCCAGAACAGGGACGGGGCCGGGATTTCCAGGGTTCGGGTCGTGGTGTTGCCGGGCAGCAGCTCGTCCGCCGCGTCGCCGCCGCGTCGGGCCAGCAGGCCGAACGGGCCTGCGGCCTCGGCGGTCGCCGCCGCGCCCAGGCGGACGTTGCCGGTGTTCACCACCTCGTAGGTCACCTTCAAGGTCCCGTCCGCGAACGGGACCCAGGACGGGGTGAAGTCCGTCGTCACGCCGCGCACCTCCAGCGCGGGCGTCAGCTCGCCGGTCACCTGGAGGTGCACCCGCACCCCGATGCGGCGCTGCACGCGCACGCCGTCCTCGGTCGCCGACACGCCCACCACGATGCCCGCCGGGTGGTCGCCGGGGGTCGCGTCCGCGGGCACCGCGACGGAGACCGGGAGGTCGCGGTGCTCGCCCGCGCCGAGGGTGAGCTTCCCGGCGTCCAGACCGCCGACGGTGATCCACGCGCCCGAGTCGGACGGCGTGCCCGGTGCGATGTCGAACGCGCCGTTCTGGCCCAGCACACCATCCCCGGCCGACACCACGAAGTCCGCGGGCTCCTGGCCCAGGTTCCGGACCGTGATGGAGTCCCGGACGGCGCTGCCCGGTTCGGCCACGTGCCGCAGGGACACCCGGCCGTCGGTCGGGCCCGCGCTCCACCGCACGGGAGCGGCGGACGCCGGGGGCGCCAGGACCAGCAGGGTCCCGGCACCAGCAGGGAACCGAGCAGACGACGGTGGGACGGCACGGTCCCCCTCCTCAACATCCGGGAAAGCCCTTCAGCACCAACAAGAACCACGACGGGGAGGTGAGCGCGGGGTGGGACCCGGAACGAGGGCCCCACCCCGCGCGCCACGCGGGAAGATCAGTCCTTGGCGAACAGCGTCAGGGTGATCTCGCTGCCGTAGCGACCGCTGCGGGCCTCGTCCGGCACGGTCAGGCCGAGGTCGGCGCCCACGACGGTGGTGCCGTAGCGGCTGACGCGGTTGGTGTCGGCCAGCGCGGCGGGCGCGTCCAGGACGGCCTGCGGACCGGCGGCGGCGTTCGAGTCGGAGCTGACGACCTTCGGGGTCCAGCCCAGGTTCTCGGCGCCGAACTTCCGGTTGCCCGCCACGAACTCACCGGCGGCGCCGGAGACGGTCCAGCCCTGGCCGCGCGCCTGCACCTCGTTGCGGGTGTCGGTCACGGTGACCTGCGGCAGCGCGCCGGTCCGGGTGCGCTCGCCGGTGAACCGGACGGCGCCGCTGTCGGCGACGGTCATGCTCAGGTCACCGGCGGTGCTGGGCAGCGGCACGGATGCCTCCAGCGCGACGGCCGAGTCGGCCGAGGCCGGGGCGTGGCCCAGCAGGTCGAACACGGTCTCGCCGACGGCGGTGTTGTCCAGGTACGCGCCGCGCACGGTGTCCCACTTGTCGGCGCGCGCGTTCAGCACGTCCGAGCCGGCGCCCTTGGCGTAGAAGGGAACCAGCGCGTTGGTGTGGCCACCGGAGTGCCACGACACCTGGGGCAGCTCGCCCTTGGCCCCGGTCATCGGGGTCCAGGTCGGCTTGGAGCCGGGGCCCGCGAGGTAGCCGGTCTCGTGGTCGGCGGTGACGACGACCAGGGTCTCGTCCCAGCTGCTGTTGCGCTCGACCCAGTCGGTGACGGCCTCGACGGAGCGGTTGAACTCGACCTGCTCCTCCACCAGGCGCGTGGTCTGGTTGGCGTGGCCTGCCCAGTCGACGGCGCCGCCCTCGACCATGAGGAAGAAGCCGTCCTCGTCCTTCTCCAGGACGTTCAGCGCGCCCTTGGCCATCACGTCGAGCGACGCGACGTCGTTGCGGGCGTCGGTACCGGGCTTGACCCTGGTGTTGCCCAGGCCCGGCCGGTTGTACTGGAGGGTCTCGGCGACCTGCGCCAGGCCGAAGACCTTCTCCGGGACCTCGGTCGCGGTGGCCAGCGCCTCGAAACCGGAGCGGGTCTCGACGTAGGAGAAGTCGGTGCCACCGGTGCTGACGCGCTGGAAGTCGTTCTGCGAGATCCAGGTCCAGTTGGACGCGCGGCTGGTGTGCGCGTCGGTGTAGTTCGGGTGCCCGCCGCCCATGATGACGTCGGCGCCGCTGTCGATCATCTCGGTCGCGAGGCCCTGGTAGTCGTTGCGGTCGGCGTTGTGGGCGATGAAGCCCGCCGGGGTGGCGTGGTTGAACGGCACCGAGGTGACGACGCCGACCTTCTTGCCGACCTTCTTGGCCTGCTCGCCCACGGTCAGCAGCTTCTGCCCCGCCGGGTCGAAGCCGATGACGCCGTTGTTGGTCTTGACGCCGGTGCCGAGCGCGGTGGCCGCGGCGGCGGAGTCGGTCGCGCCGGAGGCGACCCAGTCGAACGAGCCCCAGGCCTGCTCGGGGGTGTAGGCGGCGCGCCCGTTCGCCGAGTAGTGGCTCTGCGAGACCTTCACGGGGAAGTGCTCGTAGACCTGGCTGGGCACGCCGGGGACGCGCTGCACGGCTCCGGTCGCGGGGTCCACCGCGACCTGGTTGAGGCTCTGCCCGTGCTCGTACAGGCTGGCGGCGTCGAACTGGTTGTAGCCCGCGCCGTCCGAGATGAGCACGATGACGTTCTTCGGCGCGGTGGTCTCCGCGGCCGACGCGACACCGACGGGCACCGAGGCGAACGCGACGCCCAGGGCCGTGCCGGTGACGGCGAGCTTCCGAGTGCGCTTGAGCACTCCGCCCATTGCTTCCTCGTTCCGTGTGGTTGCGCTGTGGTGGCGCCGGTCGTGACCGGGCCGGACCACACGCTTCGCCCGGAAGGTAAAGCGATCACCAAGCGGTGGGGGACGAGGAGCAAATCTCTCGGCAAGGCGCGGGGGTGCGCCGCTCGCCGTGGGTGCTCGGTGATCAGGTGATCACCAGTTGTCGCGACAGGAAGGCGCGCAGCGGCGCGAGGTGCAGGTCCGGGTCGGTCCAGACGTGCTCCAGGTCGGCGGCGACGCGGTGCTCGGCGACGACCTCGCCGCCCCGGAACCTGCGCACCACCGGGCGCAGCGGGGCCGACGCGTCGGGGTCGGCGTGGTCCTCGGCGCGGTCGGCGAGGTGGTCGGCGACGTGCTCCAGGGTGATCGCGAGGCAGTCCGGTGCGTGCTCGGCGACCAGGTCCACCGGCACCTCCTCCAGGTAGCGCGCGGTCGCGCCGCCCGGAACGACGACGTCGGCCAGCCGGGCGCGCTGGTGCCACAGCGCGGAGCTCCGGTTCACCCGCGCCAGGACCGCGGGCACCAGGTCGTCGGCGGGCACCTCGGTCGACGGCCACGGCACGCCGTGGTTCTTGCGCTCCAGCACCCTGGCCAGCGCGCGCACCGCGTACCGGAAGCCGTGGATGTCGCCGGTGGACGAGTGGTCGTCGGCGTCGCGCATGAGCGCGCCCGCGAAGTGCAGGCCGGGCACGGAGGTCGACTCCCACTCGGCGGTCAGCGCCGGGAAGCGGTCGTCGGGGGCGGGCGCCGGCCGGGCGCCGTCGCCGAAGATGCCGGTGTCGAAGCGGAAACCGGTCGCGACGACGACCCGGTCGTAGCGGATCGTCCTGGTGGCGCCGCCGGTGTCGCGGAGCGCGACGGTGACCGCGTAACCGCCGGGTCTGCCGCCCGGAGCGGGACCGTCCGCAGCAGGACCGTCCGCGCCGGGGCACGCGCCGGGACCGCTGTCGTCGTCGGCCCGGATGTCCAGCACCGACCCGTCCAGCAGCGCGGCGCCCACGCCGAACCGGGCCGCGTCCAGGAATTCCGCGTTCACCGCCCGCACGTCCCCCGCCCGCCGCGACCGCCACGCCACCCGCGCGGGCCGGGGCCCGACCACGTGCACCGCCGACGCCGTGCGCACCAGGCTGTTCGCGACCTCGAACGCCGAGTTCCCCTTGCCCACCACCAGGACCCGCTGCCCGGCGAACCCGCGCGGGTCCGGGTCGTAGGCGCCGTAGTGCTCCACGCGGTCGATGCCGGGGATGGGCGGCAGGTGCGGCTTGGCGAGCCCGGTCGCGACGACCACCCACCGCGCGGTGTGCGTGCCGCCGCGCTGGTCGACCACCCGGAAGCGCGGCCGGAACCCGCCGAACCCGCTGCGCGTCACCGAGAGGACGCGGGTGTCGCAGCGGACGTCGACGCCGGTGGCGCGGGCGAACTCCACCAGGTAGCGGGCGAGGTCGTCGGCGTGCGGCAGGCGGTCGGCGCTGTGGTCGGGGAAGCGCGGCGCGGGCCCGTCGGACAGCAGCGAGTGCGCGTCGCGGCGCAGGTCCAGCTCCGGGTCACCGGCAGGGGAGCCGCCCTCGTTGACCGACAGGAGCCTGCGGTGCCGGGGGAAGGCGCGGAAGAACTGGCCGGGCGCGGGCCCGGCCTCCAGCACGCGGCAGGACCGGCCTGCGCGGTCGAGCAGGTGCGCGAGCTGCAACCCGGCGGGACCGGCACCGACGATGAGGTACTCGACCTCGGGCACGACAAGACCTCCGCGGCGTGGACGGCTGCGGAGAGGGGTACGGCGGCGGACGTGCGGGCGTTCAACCGGGCCGGGCACTTCACAGCCGCTGGACCACGCGCCTGCGGCCCCTGGTGACTGGATGAACGGGAGTGGTCCCGTGATCGGGTTCCACCTGGACCCCAGATCCGGCCCGGCCCGGCGTCGCACGTTCGCCGCCACGCCCCTGCCCTCCCCCGGCCCCGACGTGCTGGGACCGCTGCGCACGGACCTGCGGGCCTGGCCGGCGCGCGGCCGGGCTGGACGTGGGGGGGCGTCGAGGCCCTGTTCACCACCACCGCCCATGAGGAGGAGGAGCAGCGACCTCGATCCCGAGGACCTCGGGACTGACCTAGCGCCACCGGGGCGCGACCGCCCTGGAGGACTGCTCGATCGACGTCCCCGAGGGACGCGTGAGCGGTCTCGTCGGGCAGGACGGCGCGGGCGAGTCCACGCTGCCGGGCCTGGTCGCGGCGCTGGACCCGCTGGCGTGCCGGGACTTCCTCGGCGGGCTGAGCTCCGGCAAAAACCGAACCCGCCGAGTTGCAGCGCTGCCCACGGTGCAACGGCTCGTGGTCTCGCGCTGCCGCGCAGCGCGGGGCGTGGTGGGGTTTTCGCTGCGCCACCCGGAGAGGACCTGGGTGACCGAGGAGCGCCTGGTGGGCCGGACCGGGGCCCGGCGACCCTGCCACCGGAGCTGGGAGGGCTGCCTGGCGCGGGTGTTCGAGCCGGGCGGGATCGGGCCGGACGAGCAGGCGGGGTGCCTGCGGCGGGTGGTGGACGCCGGGTACCGGGAGGAGGTGGCGCACTACCCGCCGGGCGCGTTCTGGCGGATGCAGGCGGTCGAGCCGGCGCTGTTCCCGGCGCTCGCGGCAGGGGTGGCGTGGTTCGGGTTCCAGCGGGTCAGCCGGGCGGGGTGATTCGGGTGAGCTGACCTGGGCACACCGGCCCCGAGCCCAGCGGCCCCACCGGTCACCGGAACGCCCCAGCCGCCGGGGGTGTCCCGGCAACCGGCCCCCGGCCGCCGCCTCACGCGCAGTTCCACCCCATCAGCTCCCACATCTCCCGCCCGACCCGCGCCAGGTCGTGCATCCGGTCGAAGTACGCCACGTGCGACCGCACGTCCTCCCGGTCGGTGATCACCACGCTGCCCGACAGCAGCTCCACCACCACCATCCGGTCGTCCAGCACCCGGAACCCGGTGTCCGCGCCCGCCTCCAGGGACGCGAACGGCAGGACGCCGAACTGGACCTTGCCGCCGTCGGCCGTCCGGATGCGGTTGCCCTGGCGCGGGCAGCGGGCCACGCCCTCCGGGACCACGACGCGGACGCTGCGGGTCTTGGTGTTCTCCGCCGGGAGGGCGGGCACGGCCGTCGCCGCGTAGACCTTGATCACCTCGGCCGCCTGCTCGGCGCGCGCCACCTGGGCCTGCGCGCGGGACTCGGTGCGGTTCAGCACGGCCTCGCGGTGCCTCGCCTCCTCGGCGACCTGCTCGGCCAGGCGCAGCGCCCGCTCCTTCACCTCGCCGGACACCTGGTAGCCCTCCACGAGCCGCAGCACGTCGCTGACCTTCGGCACGATCCGGCTGTTCTCCAGCTTCGACACCTTCGACTGGCTCATCCCGGCCCGCTCGCCCGCCACCCGCCCCGACAGCTGCGCGTGGACGCGGCACGCGTGCAGCAGCGTCGCCAGCTCCTCCCGCTTCGACAGCCGCCGCGACCGCGCGTCCCCGAAACCGACCACCACTCCGCCCCCCTGCTCCCCGATCCCGCGCATCGAATCCCCTCCAGCCTGCAACACCCTGCTGATCGAGCGGGCCGAGCGCCCGGTGAGCGTCGTCAGCGCGTGCACCGAACGCCCGCGCGCGTACTCGTCCCGCACGAACTCCTCGAACCTCGTCATCTCCCGCTCCCCCGCGTCCCCCGACCCCCTGGCCGGGGGTAGGGCTGGATGCCCTCGTGCTCGCGCCAGGCCAGATCACACCCCCGGCAGGTCGGCCAGCACCACTGGGGGTACTTCGGCGAGGGCGGCACGACCAGCTCGATCCCGCACAGCGTCTCCCCCGCGTCCCGCACCTCCAACCCCGCGCTCACCGCGTGCCGCCGACCGTCGTGCGGCAGCCACCGGAACATCCGCGACACCCGCCCACCCCCAGTTCTGCGCTGTTCACGGGCCGTTCCGGCGCCCGCGCGACCACCGCCAAAATAACTGTGCACGTGCAGGTTGAGAAGTACACAATTGGGTGAGGTGCAGATGTACCGCTGTGCGGCACACTTGATGCCGCACAACGCATTCGTACCGGGAAGCTGAGGTGGCCTCATGCCGGGCAGTGGCGCGAGTCCGACGGTCTACAAGCGACAGTTGGGGCTGGCGCTCGCCTCGATGCGCGAGGACGCCGGGTTCACCGCGGAGCGGGTCGCCAAGGTGCTGGAGTGCTCCGTGGCGAAGATCCGGCGGATCGAGGCGGGCGACGTGAGCGTGCGCGCCGCCGAGCTGAACGCGCTGATGGACCACTACGGCGCCACCAAGCAGGCCCGCAAGCACATCGAGGAGCTGGGCAGACAGGCCCGCAAGCGGGCGCCGAGGACGGCGTACGGGTCGGTGCTGCCGGACTTCTTCCGGAAGTTCTTCAACCTGGAGCAGATCGCCACGGAGGTGCTCGTCTACCACGGCGAGCTGATCCCCGGGCAGTTCCAGACGCCCGACTACGCGAGGTCGCTGCTGGAGTCGAACCCGCTCCACGAGGAGGTGGAGGTCGACCGGCTGGTCCAGGCCAGGCAGGTGCGGCAGAGCAGGATGATCGACCCGACGGCGTCGCAGCGGCAGCACGTGGTGCTGCACGAGGCGGCGATCCGGACCGTGGTCGGCAGCCCCGAGCTGATGAAGCACCAGCTCCTGCACCTGAAGAAGCTCGCGGGTCAGCAGAACATCACCCTGCAGGTCATCCCGTTCAGCGCGGGGGTGCACACCGCCAGCGGCTTCCCGTTCACGATCCTGCGGTTCCCGGACAACCTGGCGAACGCCGTGTACCTGGAGAACCTGACGACCGCCTCGTCGCTGGACGAGCCGTCGCACGTCGCCCAGTACGAAACGGCCTTCCGACACGTGGTGGGCGCGGCCCTGTCACCCGCGAAGAGCCTCGCGCTCCTGGCTACAGTTGCGAACGAACTGTAGATCAGGAAGGACGGTGCAGCCCCCATGGCGGACTCCACCTGGCGCAAGTCGAGCTACAGCGGGAGCAACGGCGGGCAGTGCGTCGAACTGGCTCACACCCGTGCCCACCTGCTGGTTCGCGACTCCAAGAACCCCGATGGCCCGGTCCTGGGCTTCGGGCACGAGGCGTTCGCAGGCTTCGTCACGGCGCTGAAGAACGCGTGACCCGCACGCCCCCGGCGCTCGCCGCGCCGGGGGTTCACCACCACTCCCGCTTGCCGCGAATGCACGAATAAAGGCCGCCTGACCGCCCTCGGTGCGGTGCCACGCACCGAGGGCCTGGCCTGCCGCCCCATCCCAGCGCCCCATCCCAGCGCCCCACCTCAGCGCCCCACCTCAGCGTCCCGGTCAGCTCAACCGGGCCGCTCTCGCGAGCAGGTGCTGCCGCTCGGCCGCGCTGGTCGTCCGCGCCGCGGCGGCCCGGTAGTGCCGGACCGCGGCCTCCACGTCGCCCGACCGCTCGTGCAGGTGCGCCTTCACCGCGTCCAGCCGGTGGTGCCCCGCCAGCTCCCCCTCCAGCTCCGCGACCAGCGTGAACCCGGCCTCGGGCCCGTGCACCACCGACGCCGCCACGGCCCGGTTCAGCGCGATCACCGGGTTGCCGGTCATCCGCACCAGCAGCCCGTACATGGCGAGGATCTGCGGCCAGTCGGTGTCCTCGGCGCGCGCGGCGTCGTCGTGGATCGCCGCGATGGCCGCCTGCAACTGGTACTCCCCCACCCGGCCGCGCGACACCGCCCGCACGACCAGGTCCGCCCCTTCCTCGATCAGCGCCTCGTCCCACAGCCCCCGGTCCTGCTCGGCCAGCGGGACGAGCGCGCCGTGCTCGCCGAGCCGCGCCGGGCGCCGGGCGTGGGTCAGGAGCATCAGGGCCAGCAGGCCCGCCACCTCGCCGTCGTCCGGTCGCGCCGCGTGGACGGCGCGCGCCAGGCGGATCGCCTCCTCGGCCAGGTCGACCCGGCCGGGATGCGTGTAGCCCTCGTTGAACAGCAGGTACAGCACGCGCAGCACCTGCGGCAGCCGCGCCTCGGCGTCCCCCAGCGGCTCCACCCGGACGCGGCGCTTCGCCCGGCTGATCCGCTGCGCCACCGTCGCCTCCGGCACCAGGTGGGCCTCGGCGATCGCCGCCGTGGTCAGCCCGGCCACGGCCCGCAGGGTCAGCGCGATCGCCGACGCGGGCGGCAGGTCCGGGTGGCAGCACAGGAACAGCAGCAGGAGGGTGTCGTCCCGGTCCGCGACCTCGGGCGGCGGTTCGGCGAACGCCTCCTCGCGCCTGCGCCTGGCCCGGTCGCCGCGCGCCCGGTCCACGAGCTTGCGGGCCGCCACCACGATCAGCCACGCCCGCAGGTCGTCCGGCGGGCGCTCCAGCGCGAGCGCCTTGACCAGCGCCTCCTGAACGGCGTCCTCGGCGTCCCCGAAGTCCGCCCCGCGCCGCACCAGCGCCCCGAGGACCCGAGGCACGACCTCGCGCAGCAGGTCCTCGGTCAGCGGGCTCCCAGTCGGCGGGCTCCCAGTCGGCGGGCTCCCAGTCGGCGGGCTCCCAGTCGGCGGGCTCCCAGTCGGCGGACCTCCGGTCAGCGGGCTCCCCGACACCGACCACCCACCACCCCCACCACCCACGGCCCGACTCACACGTCCTGCGGTTCCGGGGCGCCCATCACGGCCCTGACCTCGATCGGCTGGCCGAGCGGCACGCCGCCGGGGCCGGGCGCGGCGGAGGCCAGGGCGGCGATCTCCAGCGCCCGCGCCTCGGACTCCACGTCCACCACCCAGTACCCGGCGATGAACTCCTTGGCCTCGGGGAACGGCCCGTCCGTCACCACCGGCGCGCCGTCGCCGGTCGCGACCACGACCTTGGCCGCCTGCGCGAGCCCCTGCGCGTCGACCAGCTCGCCGCGCTCGGCCAGCTCACCGCCGAAGCGCCTCTGGAACTCGATGTGCGCCGCGACGTCCGCCGGGTCCCACTCGGGCATCGGGGTGTCGCAGGTGGCGGTCGCGCCGTAGTTCATCAGGAGCAGGAACTTGGCCATGGTGTCCTCCGGGTGAGCGGTCCGACGCCCATCCTGGCGTCGGTGACCGGGGGACGGCGCCGGGGCCGCGTTCTCGACGCACCACGCGGGTGACCCGCGTCACACGAACGGGAGCGCCCCCGACCGCCGCCACACGGGGGGCGGGGTCGGGGGCGCTCCGGATGCGGGTGGTCAGCTCTTCGTGCAGCTCGCCGACGGCGTCCAGGACGTCGGGTCGCCGTTGACGATGATCCCGGCCGTCGCCGAACCCGCGGGCGCCACCGAGCCGTTCCACGCCGCGTTCGCGACGGTCGCCACCGAACCGCTGGTGGTCGCCGTCCCGTTCCACGCCTGCGCGACGCTCATCCCGCCGCCCAGCGAGAACCGCACGCTCCACGCCGTGGACGCGACGGTGCTGGTGTTGCGGAAGACCACGTCGGCCTGGAACCCGCCCTGCCACCGGTTCACCACGGTCACCGACGCGGCGCAGCTGCCGGTGGGCGGCGGGATGGTGGTCGTGGTGGTGCCACCGGTCGTGGTCGTCGTGCCACCCGTCGTCGTCGTCGTCGGCAGGACGCCGCCGAGCGCGTCCCGCAGCACCGGGAACCACCGGTTCGCGATCTTCCGGTCGCCCGAGGCGTTCGGGTGCACGCCGTCGTAGGTGTCGGTGGCGGTGTCGAACCCGGTCCACTGGTCCACCACGACGATCGGCGAGGCGGCCGTGGTCTTCGACGTCGCCCACGGCTGGATCGCCGCGTTGAACGCCACCACGCGCTGCCCGCAGTCGGCGCACTGCGGGGTGCCCATCGGGATGAGCTTGGCGATCAGGATGCGCATCGCCGGGTTCTGCGCCCGCATCTGGTCGACGAGCTTGCCGTACGCCGCCAGGATCGTCGCGGGCGCGATGTTGCTCCACACGTCGTTGGTGCCGAAGTGCATCACCACGACGTCGGGGCTGGTGGCCTGCAACCACGGCACGAGCTGGTTCTGTCCGGCCACGTTGGTGACCAGGAGCCCGCCGTGGCCCTCGTTGTCGCCGTCGTGGGGGATGCCGCACCCCTGCGACGGGAGCGTGCCCACGAAGTCGATGTTCGTGTAGCCGGCGGCCTTGAGGTCGACGTCGAGCAGCGCGCGCCAGCAGCCGGGCGAGCCGGTGATGGAGTCGCCGAGCGGCATGATGCGCACGGGCGCGGCGGCGGCGGCCTGCGAGGTGGGAACCGTGATCAGGAAGCCGCACAGCAGGGTCAGCGCGGAGAGCACGGCGGCCAGGGCGGCCCTGCGCGCCACTCCGGGCTTGACCGCATCGGGTCCGGTCATCTCGGGCCTCCTCACGCGGTGGCGCACGACGCGCCGTTGAGGGTGAACGCGGTGGGCGCGGCGTTCGCGCCGGTGACGCCGCCGGTGAAGCCGACGCTGACCGAGCCGCCCGCCGGGATGTCGGCGGTGTAGGAGGCGTTGGCCACGCTCAGGTTCGCACCGGACTGGGTGGGCGTGCCACCCCACATGCTGCTGACGGTCTGCGCGCCGGGCCACGTCCAGCGCAGCACCCAGCCCTTCACGGCGGCCGTGCCGGTGTTGGCGATCTTCACCTCGCCCTGGAAGCCGCCGGTCCACTGGCCGGTGACGCGGTAGGTGACGGCGCAGGGGCCGACGGGGCTGCCGGGGAGCGTGGTGACCACGACCGTCCCGGAGCGGGTGGAGCGGTTGCCCGCGGCGTCGCGCGCGTACACCGCGAGGGTGTGCGCGGTGGCGGCGGTCAGACCGGTCAGGGTGGCGGAGGTGGTCGCCGTGGAGGCCAGGGCGGTCTCGGTGCTCCCGCTGACCCGGACCACGTCGTAGCCGGTGACGCCGACGTTGTCGGTGGACGCGGACCAGCCCAGCACCGCGCCGGAGGAGGTGACCGAGGACGCGGTGGGCGTGCCGGGCGCGGTCGGGGCCCGGGTGTCGTCGCCGCCGCCGAAGACGCTGGCCTCGCGCGAGGTGGCCTTGATCCCGTTGGCGCCGTTGAAGGTCCGCTGGCCCCACGCGCTCAGCTGGGCGGCGTTGAAGTCCACCGCGAGGTCCAGGTACTCCACGCCGCCGCCGTTGCCGCTCCAGGACCAGGCGAGGTAGCCGAGCCGGAGCCGTTGCGCCGCGGCGAAGATGGCGTCCTCGTTCGGGTCGCCGTCGGAGTGCATGTCGCCGAACTCGCCGACCGCGATGGGCAGTCCGGCCGCGACGAACCGGCCGAGGTAGTCGTCGACCTCGGCGGCGGTGTCGAACACGCCGTACATGTGGATCGAGAAGATCGTGTTGCGCTGCGGGTCGGCGGCGAACACCGAGGCCGCGTTGTCGCGCATGGTGAACGCCCAGTCCTGGCCCCAGTTCGGCGCGTCCACCATGATCGTGTGCGTGAAGCCCTCGGCGCGCAGCCTGGTCAGGGCCGAGCGGGTGTCGGCGGTCCACGCCGCGTACCCGGTGTTGCCGTAGGGCTCGTTGCCGATGTTGAGGATCGCGTACTTCTCCTGGCCGACGAGGGCGCTCTTGACGCCCACCCAGTAGTCGACCGCCTTGGACAGCGGGATCGCGCCGCTCTGCTCGCCGTAGCCGGTGGTGTCGTGCACCTCCAGCACGCAGATCAGCCGGTTGGCCTTGCACTGGGCGATGACGTCCGCGACGTCGGCTGCGTCGTTGCGGGTCCAGCGGTCGCCGCTGGCGAGCACGACCCGGACCGAGTTGGCCCCCAGCGCCTTGACGTCGGCGAGCGCCTGGCGGGTGCGGGTGGGGTACCAGGTGTGGGCGTGGTTGACGCCGCGCAGGACGAAGTCGTTCCCGTTGGCGTCCAGCAACCTCCCGCCGCTGATGGTGAACCCGGCTGCGGCGGCCGAGGGGGCGGCGGCTTCGGCGGGTGCGGGAGGTGGGGCGGTGAAGGCGGAGAGCAGGAGCGCCGCGGCAGCCGCGAGCGCGATTCGGGTGCGCATGGTGGGTGACCTCGCGTGGTGTCGGCGTTGACGTGCGAGCTGGTGGTGCGAGCGCGCGGCGGCGAGGACGGCTCGGTCCGAGCCAAGCAATGAACCGATCAAGTGTCAATCAGCCGGTTCCGGGGTCGGCTGGGCGGATCGGCGCAACGGGAACCCTTGTGGGCGCGGGAAAAACCCGCTGCCTCGGTGAGGTCGCGGGTGGCGCGGGGGTTGGTCGCCCGGCGGCGGCGTGCCGGGCGGGGTCGGTCAGTAGTCGGGGCAGAGGTGCTCGCGCACCACGGAGAGCACCGAGGCCGCGGTCCGGCTGTCGAACGCCTCGGGGTCGTTCGGCGGGCTGAAGCGCTCGCGCACCAGCGCGGTCAGGCGGACCTGGTCGTTGCCCATGACGGGCACGTCCACGCACAGCTCGCGGCCCTTGAGGATGGCCTTGTCGGTCTTGCCGCCGGTGATCCGGGGGTCGATGACGTCGAGCGCGGTGATGTAGGCCCGCGTGGTCGCCTCGTCGGGGGCGGGCGGCATCCCGGAGGGGCGCGGGGTCGTGGTCGTGCTCGCCACGACGCCGACCGCCCTCGGCGAGGGTGCCGGCGGCGCCTCCTGGGCGCAGCCGCCGACGAGCGCCAACGCGCCCAGGGCAAGGGCAACACCTGTTCGGTTCACGCCGTGGGCGTCGGCGCGCGATCGCTCCGCGTTACCGGTTCCGCACCGGTTCAGGGGTTCGGCCTCGGACGCCGCGAGCCCGTTCGGCGGGCTTTTCCCACGGGGGACCAACGATCTCCGGGTGATCACGTCGAGCGACGGCGGCCCGGTCCGCCGAGAGCGCGCCAGGCGCCGGGCCATCAGCCCGCGCGAGGCGCGTCGGACCGGTTGGCAGAACGCCGGATCGTCCAGGGCGACCAGCGGGGGCCTCGGCGGTGCGGCCGAAGCGGTTTCCCCCCGGGTTCCCACCACGCGACCACCACGCGACCACCTCGTGACCGAGAGCGACGAGACGCCACCTCCCGGACGTGGTGCGCGGCTTCCGCTCAGCGGGAATTCGCACGTGCACCCCGTTACCACTCGCGCGGACGCGGGTGCGGGAAGCCGCAAGGCGGCACGCGGCCCGGTCCGGGCGCGTCGTGATCGCGAAGTCGGTCCCGCCGACCCCGCCGGGCGCGGGGCTAGGGTGGTCGAACCGCCCTACGACGAGTGAGTGGAGACCGCCGATGCCGTGGTTCGACCTGCCCGAGGCGGAACTGGCGCAGTACCGGACCCCCACCCCGGAGCCCGCCGGTCTGGACGCCTGGTGGGCCGAGCGCCTCGCCGAGGCCAGGGCGCTGGCGGAGCCGGTGACGAGCACGCCGCACGAGGAGTCCGCGTACGGCCCGCTGGGCGTGCGGGACGTGGAGTTCTCCGGCGCGCTGGGCGACCGCGTGCGCGCCTGGCACCTGCGCCCGGCAGGCGACGACCCGCTGCCCACGGCCGTGGTGTTCATCGGTTACGGCGGCGGAAGGGGAACGCCCACCGAGCACGCCTGGCTGGCGGCGGCGGGCTACGGGGTGCTCGTCGTGGACACCAGGGGCCAGGGCGGCCGGTGGACCACCGGCGCGACCGCCGACTCGGCCCCGTCGGGCCCGTCGCACCCCGGTTTCATGACGCGCGGCATCACCTCGCCCGAGGGCTACTACTACACCCGGCTGATGACCGACGCCGCGCTCGCGGTGGACGTCGCGGCCGGGCTGGACGGCGTGGACCCCGAGCGGATCGCGGTGCTGGGCGCCAGCCAGGGCGGCGGCCTGGCGCTGGCGGCGGCGGCGCTGAACCCGACGAAGGTCAAGGTGTGCCACGCGGACGTGCCGTTCCTGTGCGACTTCCAGCGGGCCATCACGCTGACCGGCGCGGACCCGTACGCGGAGATCGCGAACTTCCTGTCGCACAACGTCGCGCTGGTGAAGCAGGTGCGGGAGACCCTGACGTACGTGGACGCGGCCCTGCTGTCCAGGCGGATCACCGCGACGAGCCTGCTGAGCGCCGGCCTGATGGACGAGGTCTGCCCACCGTCAACGGTGTTCGCCGCCTACAACGAGATCACCGCGCCGAAGCGGATCGAGGTGTTCCCGTTCAGCGGCCACGCGGTGCCGAGGACGCACGACGAGGTGAAGCTGAAGCACCTGCGCGAGCACCTGTGACCCGCCGCGCAGAAAGCGCCCCACAAGCCGACCGCACTCGCGCCCCGCAGGCTGACCGCCTCGCGGGCCGCGGGGCGAGCGCAGCGAGCCCACGCAGCCCCCATCCCGCGTCCCTCTTTCCCGTTTGGCCTGGCGAAGCCCGAGCACGCTCGTCAAGATGCCGCCGCACTATGCGGCAGACCGGGGTGTCAAACGGCGTCTTGACGAGCGTGCTTGCCTGAAAGGAGGCCACACGGGAAAGAGGGACCCGGACCACCGCAGGGGTACAACCGGACCACAGGACCAACGGCCACCGGCCGCAGAGCCCGTCCCCCTCTTTTTTGGAGGTCTGCCCCGCCGGCGAGGCGTGCCTGTAGCTCTTGACCTTGCTCTTCAACTCCCAGCTACAGCAACCCGAACCGCTTGAGCACCTCGCCCAGCGGTTCGCGTCGCGCGCCCAGCCGGTCGCTGAGCGGTTGCCAGCGGTCCGCCCCGACGCCCGCCCCGGCGTCCACCCCGACCTCCGGCAGCGGCTCGACCACCCCGCGCAGCGCCAGCTCCTCGTGCGCCCGCAGCAGCACCTCGGCGGCCACCCGCAGCCACAAGCAGTCCAGGGCCTCGCCGCGCAGCTCGGACCACGCCCGGTGGTCGGAGTGCCGCAGCAGCGGCAGCCAGCGGCGCAGCGGGTCGCGGCGGGCCTCCCACAGCAGGTCCTCGGCGAACTGCCGCAGGTCGTGCGGCCGGACCGGCGCGGCGGCCAGCAGCTGGGCCAGCTCCGCCGACTCACCGGGCGCGTCCACCCCCTCCATCCCGAGCACCCCAGGCAGGTACCGGGGCGCCAGGGCGCACAGCACCAGGGCGCGCCTGCGCCGCAGGTGCAGCAGCCGGGGCGTGCGGTCGACCCCGGCCCGCCAGGTGCGGTGCTCGCGCTCGACCTCGTGCAGGTCCAACAACTGCCACGACGAGTACAGGAACCCGTTCCACCACGGCCCGCGCTCGCCACCGGGCCGCTCGTGCGGCTGGTCCTCCAACTCGTCGGCGCAGTCCCGCAACCGCCCCTCGCGCACGGCCGCGCGCATCTCGCGCCGCCGGTCCAAATGCCCGTCCGGCAGCACGTCCACCCGCCGCCCCTCCTCCGGGCCACCGGGGACGACCCGGTACAGCGGCACCAGGAGCCTGCTGCGGTGCAGCTCCTCCAGGCGCGGCAGGTCGAGCCGGTGCCCGCGCAGCAGCGCCTCGCCGATGAACCCGGCGCTGTCCAGCAACCGGTCCTGGGTGAAGGTCCGCGCCATCCGGGCGAGCGCGAGCGCACCGCGCGCCCCGTCAGCCATGCATCCCCACCCCAACCGCCCAACCGGGCGACGAGGCTACCCAAACGGGTGAGCCCCGCCTCGCCCAGGGGGCCGCGCGGGTCCACCGCCAGGTCCCCGCGCGGCCCGTTCCGGGGCGGGGGTCAGCCGCTCACCACCTCGACCTCGACCGGGGTCACCAGCACCCGGTCATGGCCGACGACCCTGGTCGCGCCGAGCAGCCGCACCGACTGCTCCCAGCGCACGTCCTCGCTGGAGCACCCGACGAGCAGCCGCAGTTCCCCCGGCTCGACGATCCGGACCCCGTCGCGCCCGGTGAACGACGTGCGGTCGGCGTGCACCCGGAACGCCACGCGCGCCACCTCGCCCGGTTCCAGCTCGACGCGGGCGAACCCGACGAGCTGCCGCTGCGGGCGCACCACCGAGGCGACCGGGTCGTGCAGGTACAGCTGCACCACCTCGGCGCCCGCGACCGCACCCGTGTTGGCCACCTCCAGCGAGACCACCAGCTCGGTCTCGAACTCCTCGGCCGCGGCGAACCCGCCCAGCTCGAAGCTCGTGTACGACAGCCCGTGCCCGAAGCAGAACAGCGGCGTGGGGTCGGCGGAGCTGATCGTGCCCGGCCCGCCGAGCTGGGGCCGCAGGTAGGTGGACGGCTGCCCCGCCGGTCCACGCGGCACCTGCACCGGCAGCTTCCCGGACGGGTTCACCCGCCCGCTGAGCACGCCCGCGACCGCGCCCGCGCCCTCCTCGCCGGGGAAGAACGCCTGCACGACCGCGGCGGCCCGGTCCGTCGCGGGCCCGAGCGCGTAGGGCCTGCCGGTGAGCAGGACCAGCACCACGGGCCGCCCGCAGTCCAGCAGCTCGGTGAGCAGCTGCCCCTGCACGCCCGGCAGCTCCAGGTCCTCGGCGTCGCAGCCCTCGCCGGAGGTGCCGCGCCCGAACAGCCCGGACCGGTCGCCCAGCACCGCGAGCACCACGTCGGACCCTGCGGCCAGCCGGACCGCCTCGGCGAACCCGGACCGGTCCGGCCCGCTGACCTCGCAGCCGGGCGCGGTCACCACCTCGGCGTCGGGGAACTCGGCGCGCACCGCCTGCGCGGCCGTGGCCATCTCCACGCCCAGCGGCACGTCCGGGTGCTGCACGCCCACGTGGTTGGCGAACGAGTAGCAGCCCATCAGCGCCAGCAGGTCGTCCGCGCACGGCCCGACCACCGCGATCCGGGACGGCCCCGCCAGCGGCAGCACCCCGTCGTTGCGCAGCAGCACCACGGACCGCTCGGCGATCGTGCGGGACAGCGCGCGCAGGTGCGGCGGGTCCAGGTCGACGGGCTCGTCGCGCAGCACGGCGGGCGACTCGGGCCGCCAGTCGGCGTCGAGCAGCCCCAGCTCGCACTTCTGGGTGAGCACGCGGGTGACGGCGGTGTCGACGTGCTCGACGGGCACCTGACCCGCGCGCACCAGCTCGGCCAGCGGCTCGCCGTAGCAGCGCACGCTCGGCAGCTCCACGTCCACGCCCGCCGCCAGGGCGAGCGCGGCGGCGGCGCCCGGCGAGTCCGCGACGCCGTGCGCGGTCTCCAGGAACGACACGCCGAAGTAGTCGGCCACGACCGTGCCGGTGAAGCCCCAGCGCTCGCGCAGCAACCCGGTCAGCAGCGACCGGTCCGAGGCGGGCGGCACCCCGTCCACGTCGGCGTAGGAGTGCATGACCGACCGCGCCCCGCCCTCGCGCAGCGCCATCTCGAACGGCACGAGCACCACGTCGGCGAACTCGCGCGCCCCGACCGCCACCGGCGCGTGGTTGCGCCCGCCGCGTGAGGCCGAGTAGCCGGCGAAGTGCTTGAGCGTGGCCACGACGCCGGTCGACTCCAGGCCGCGCACGTAGGCGGCGCCGATCAGGCCGACCAGGTACGGGTCCTCGCCGATGGTCTCCTCGACCCGGCCCCACCGGTAGTCGCGGGTCACGTCGAGCACGGGCGCGAGGCCCTGGTGCACGCCGACGTCGCGCAGCTGCCCGCCGATGCCCTCGGCCATGGCCCGCACCGAGTCAGGGTCGAAGCTCGCGCCCCAGGCCAGCGGCACCGGGAACACGGTGGCCTGCCAGGCGGTGAACCCGGCCAGGCACTCCTCGTGCGCCATGGCGGGCACGCCGAAGCGGCTGCCCGCGACGAGCCTGCGCTGGGTCTCGGCCAGCGACCGCGCGCCGAGCAGCGGGTCGACCGGTCCGGTGCCGAAGACGCGGGTGAGCTGGCCGAGGCCCGGCTTGGTCAGCTCGTCCCACGGCGGCAGCGGCTCGGCGAAGTCGTGCTGCGCCGGGGCCACCTCGGCCCCGTCGCTCGACGCGCCCACCCACACCCCCACCAGCTGCGCGAGCTTCTCCTCCAGGGTCAGCTCGGCCAGCAGCGCGGCGACCCGCTCGGCGACCGGCCGGGCTGGGTCCGCCCAGGTGTTCACGTGCACCGCTTCTCCTCCACCCGCCCGCGTGGTCGCGGGCTGTCCGTTCACCGGCGCGCCCCGGTCGAGGCGCGGACGACGAGTTCGGTGGCCAGCTCGACCCGCTGGGCGCCCAGGGGGCGGCCCGCGATCAGGTCGGCGAGCATCCGGCCGGCGTGCCTGCCCATCTCGGCCAGCGGCTGGCGCACCGTGGTGAGCGCGGGCGACGACCACACCGCGACGGGCAGGTCGTCGAAGCCGACGACGCTCAGCGCCTCCGGGACCGGCAGGCCCGCCACGCGGGCGGCCTCGATGACGCCGAGCGCCTGCTCGTCGTTGCCCGCGAACACGGCGGTGGGCGGGTCGGGCAGGGCGAGCAGCTCGGTGGCGGCGCGCAGGCCGCCGCCGTGCCGGAAGTCGCCGTGCCTGACCAGGGCGGGGTCGACGCCGATGCCCGCGCGGTCGAGCGCGGCGCGGTAGCCGTCGACGCGGGCGCGGCTGCACAGCAGTCCGGGCGGCCCGCCGACGGCGGCGATGCGGCGGTGGCCCAGTTCGAGGAGGTGCTCGGTGGCGGCCAGGCCGCCCGCCCAGTTGGCGGCTCCGACGCTGGGCACGTCCGGCGGGGGCAGGTCGACCGGGTCGATGACGACGACGGGGACGCGGGAGGCGGCGAGCAGGCGGCGGTCGGCCTGGGTGAGGCGGGAGGTGACGACGAGCGCGCCCGCGCGGCGGGCCTCGACCAGGCGGGCGGCCCAGCTCTCGCGGGGAGCGCCGGACTGGCCGGAGCCCAAGGGGCCGGTGCCCGACTGCCCTGCGCCGGACCCGGACAGCCCGGTGGAGGAGACCACGACGTGCAGCCCGGAGTCGACCACGCCCCGGATGACCTCGACCGCCCACGGGCTCTCCAGCGCGGTGAACACCAGGTCCACCAGCGCCCCCGACGCGGCGCGCCGGGCGCCGACCGGGACGTAGTCGTACTCGTCGAGCAGCCTGCGCACGCGCGCCCTGGTCTCGGCGCCGACGTCGTCCTTGCCGTTCAGCACCTTGGAGACCGTCGGCAGGGACACCCCGGCGGCTGCGGCGATGGTGGCCAGTGTGGCTCGACGCATGTGGCCGATAGTATCGAAACCATCTCGAAACACAAGGGCAGGCGTTTACCCTGTTCAGCACGCGATTGACCACAGCTTTTGCCTGCTTGACACCGGGAAGCAACAACCCTACTGTCCTTCGCCAACGAATGTTTCGGACGGGTCGCCCCGCCGAGCAGGACCGACAGTTTTTGCGGGTCCGCCGATTTTTTCGACCGTCCTCGCAGGACTTCCCCCAGGAGTCAGCGAACCGGGGAAACCACCCGTGACCTGCCGTAGACTGCGGCCATGCCGACCAAAGCCGAGTCGTCGTCCTCGGGCAGCACCGCTTCGGGCAAGGTGACGATCGCGGACATCGCCGCCGAGGCCGGGGTGTCGGTCCCGACAGTTTCAAAGGTGATGAACGGCCGCGCCGACGTCGCCGCCACCACCCGCGAGCGGGTCGAGGAGATCATCCGCAGGCACGGCTACCAGCGGCGCGCCGACGAGCGCTCCCGGCGGTCCAACCTGGTGGAGCTGATGTTCCACGAGCTGGAGAGCGCCTGGGCGCTGGAGATCATCCGGGGCGCGGAGCAGGTCGCCTCCGACAGCGGGCTCGCGCTCGTGCTGTCCGAGTCGCAGGGCCGCCCCACCCCCGGCCACGGCTGGCTGGAGGGGGTCATCGCGCGCCGCCCGCTCGCGGTGATCAGCGTCTTCTCCGACCTGACCGGCCAGCAGCTGGCCAAGCTGCGCGCCAGGGACATCCCGGTCGTGGTGGTCGACCCGATCGGCGAGCCGGACCTGGACACCCCGTCGATCGGCGCGACCAACTGGAACGGCGGCCTCACCGCCACCCGGCACCTGATCGAGCTCGGCCACCGCCGCATCGCCATGATCGGCGGCCCCGAGCGGGTGCTGTGCAGCCGCGCCCGCGTCGACGGCTACCGCGCCGCCCTGGAGACCGCCGGGCTGCGGGTGGACACGGGGCTGATCCGGTACGGCGACTTCCACGTCGAGTCCGGCCGCGCCCAGTTCGCGCCGTTGCTGGAGCTGCCCGACCCGCCCACGGCCGTGTTCGCGGGCAGCGACCTGCAGGCGCTGGGCGTCTACGAGGCCGCCCGCGCCGCCGGGCTCAAGATCCCCGACGACCTGAGCGTCGTCGGGTTCGACGACCTCCCGGTCGCCCAGTGGGTGGGCCCGCCGCTGACCACTGTCCGCCAGCCCTTGCAGGACATGGCCGCGGCGGGCACCCGTCTCGCCATCACGCTGGCAAGGGGTGACGAGCCCGAACACCGCCGAATCGAGCTCGCCACGTCCCTCGTCGTGCGGCAGAGCACCGCACGGCCGCGCTAGGCGGGACGCATCATCCGTGGTGGTGGCCCTCGGGCCGCGAGTACACGCAGCCCTCGACGTCCGCGGGCAGCACGTGCCCGAGGTCCTGGCCCTCCACCTGACCGCACCTGAGGTGGTGCAGCCCCAACGACTCCAACCCCAGCGTCCCGCTGAGGGCGAAGCCGTTGCCGAAGCCGAAATCCGGGTCCCCGGAGACCTTCCCCTCCTCCACCGCCCGCTGCCACGCGCGCTGGAAGTCGGCCATCCGCTCCCGGTGGAGCACCACGAGACCGAGCCGCTCGTACGGCTCGACCGCGCAGGTCCCCCACTCCGCCACGAAGGGCGCGTACAGGTCGGCCCGCAGCGGGCCGACGAACTCCGCGAACTCGGCGATCGTGCGCGCCTCCGGGGCCTCGCACTCCCCGGTGCGCTCGCGCACCCAGTCGGCGACCTCGGTCGTGCTGGTCAGCTGCGGGCCCAGCGACCCGGTGCCCAGCACCGGCGAGTCCGACGGCGCGGTGCACGCCGTCGCCCCCACCAGTGCCGAGCCCGCGATCGCCGCGCCCACGAGCGTCACGCCGAGGCGCACGTCGCGCCGCCGAGGGTGAACGCGGCGGGCTTGGCCGGGTTGCCGCCTGCCGTGCCGTTGAAGCCGAAGCTCACCGTGGCGCCGGGGGCGATGCCGGAGTTCCAGCTGACGCCCTTGGCGGTGGCCTTCCCGCCGGACACGACGACCTCCGCGGACCAGGCCGAGGTGATCGACTCGCCCGAGGGCACGTCCCAGGCCAGCTGCCAGGCGCTGACCGCCGAGGTCCCGGTGTTCTTGACCGCGACGTTCGCGGTGAAGCCGCCGGACCACACGCTGGGTGTGGTGTAGGTGACCGCGCAGGTCCCGCCGGGCGTGCCGCCGCCACCGGTGGTGGTGACGCTGACCGGCGAGGACGGGGGCGAGGTGTTGCCCGCCGCGTCGCGGGCGACCACGTAGAACTGGTACGCGGTGCTCGCGGTCAGGCCGGTGACGGTCGCCGAGGGGGTCGTCGTGGTGGCCACGAGCGCGTCGTTGGCGCCCGCCTCGCGGTACACCTGGTAGCCGGTGACGCCGGTGTTGTCGGTGGCCGCGCCCCAGCTCAGGGCGACCGAGCTGCTGGTCGCGGTGGCCGTGGGCGTTCCGGGCGCGGTGGGCGCCTGGGTGTCGCCGGTGTTGTTGCCGCCGGTGAAGACCACGTCGGAGCAGCTGTAGAACGCCTCGGGGCTGTCCGTGCGCTGCCAGATCGAGTAGATGACGTGGCGGCCGGTCTTGTTCGGCAGGGTCGCGTTCCACGCGTACTCGCCGTTCGCGAGCGGCGGGTTCAGGACCGAGTCGAACGGCGCGGGCTCCAGGTCGGACCACTTCAGCGGCTTGGTGACGTCGAAGCCGTCCTTGGTGACGTACTGGTCCCAGGTGCCGGGGTGCGGGGCCCAGGCGTTGTAGCGGAAGGTGATGGGCGCGCCCGCGCGCAGGGTCGTGGACGGCCAGTCGGCGCGGGGCAGGTTGTAGGCGTCGTACTTGGCGGTGGGGCCGCACAGGTCGCCGTCGGCGATGATCTCGCGGTGCTTGCCCGCCGCCTGGCTGATGAGGTTGCCGAACCAGTCCCACAGCGGTTGCTTGCCGCCGAGGGCGACGGCTGCGGCGCAGGCCGGGTTGGCGGGGTTGAGGTCGCCGTTGCCGTTGGCGCGGCCGTCCTCGTAGCAGTGGTAGGTGCGGCTTCCGGGGTAGGTCATGGAGCCGTGCGCGAGCGCCGTTCCACTGGTGCCGAGCACGGTGGTCACGCCGACCACCGCGAGCACGGCTGCCGCCAGTGCTCCTAATCGCCTGGGTCGCAAGGTGTCTCCTTCAGATCGCCGGTGATCTGGGTGCTGACTGGGAGCGCTCCCAGTCACACGATCGCACTCGTGCGGGAACTCCGTCAACAGGGGATTTCAGCGGAACGTCACCGAACGGGCGCGCTCCGTCAGAGTCTGGATCGTCCCCGCCCCTTGCGCTCAGGTCTTGCGCACCGCCCCGGTGAACCCGGCGACGAACAGCGTCGCGAAGCCCCACGCGAGCAGCCGCAGCAGCCAACCGGCGACGCCCAGCGCCTGCCCCGAGGTGGCGCCGGTGGGCTCGCAGCGCGGTGTGGTGGTGAGCAGCGGGGAGCCGACGTCGAGGCCGAACGCGACCCGCTCCACGACCGGGCAGGGGCCCGGCGGCGTCCCGGTCCTGGCCAGGCCGTCGTCACCCAAGGCCAGGGCGAGCGCGACGGCGACCACCAGCACCGCGAGCAGGCACAGCAGCGCGCGCCACGGCTGGTAGCCGTAGCCGAGCAGCAGCCCGGTGAGCCGCGCCCAGGCCCGCTCGCCCGCGCCGAGGGCGCCCCTGGCGAGCTGGTCGCGGCGCTGGGCGACGAGCACCCGGCGGGCCTGCGCGTCGTGCCCGGCGGCGCGGTGGGCGGCGGCGAGGTGCCGGTAGGGCTGGGCGGTGTAGCCGGGGGTGGCCTCGCGCAGCAGGGCGAGCCACTCGGCGGGGTCGATCCCGGTGGGCAGGCCCGCGTGGGTGAGCCCGTCGACGTCGACGCGGCGCTGCGGACCACCGGAGTGCTCGAGGCGGGTGGGCTGGAAGCAGAACTGCTCGCCGACGCGGGCGTTGCGCAGGTCGACCGCGACGTCCAGCTCGCCGCCGACCGCCTCGAGCGCGAGCAGGTAGCAGCCCTGGTCCACGCGCAGGGACCGGGCGGCGAGCGCGGGGCCCTCGGCGTTGACCAGCGACGCGCCGACCAGGGAGGCCCGGCCGAGGCGGGCGTGGGCGAGGACGACGGCGCCGCGCGGTGAGCGCGCCCGGACCTCGCTCAGCTCCAGCGCGAACGCCCTGGTGGCCAGGCCCTCGGCGTCCACCGGCGGCTCGCTCGGGTGGCCGACGCGGCACTCGCGCAGCACGAGCGCGGGCAGGTCGGCGTCGCGGGCGTTGACGCCCTCGTCGAGCAGGCAGCCGAGCAGCTCGACCGGGACGGCGCTGGTGACGTTCTCCAGGTCGAGCCTGCCGGTGACGCGCGCGCCGTGCAGCCGCAGGCCGTGCGGGTCGGGGGTGGGCGCGAGCCTGCCGAGGACGAGGTCGCGGATGACCCGCGCGGAGACCGCGCGCCCCTCCCAGGACCGCCGCTCCCAGCCCTCGACCGGCCGGGGGCCGGTCAGGTCCAGCACCTCGCCGCGCGCGACGTGGTCGACCAGTTGTCGCTCCACGGGCGTCAGCTCGGGCTCGGCGGGCGTCGGGTGCTGGTCCACGGGCGTCGGCACGCGGCCACGGTGGCGGCGGTGGCGTGACCAGACCCACCGTTCACCGGCCCGCAGTGGCGACCACGCAGTGGAATCACCGGAAACCCCCAGGCAGGCGGCGTCACCCTTCCGCCAGGTGACTTCGGTGCCGAAGAGTGACAGGTTCCCGACAGCCAACCCCCTGTAGACGCAGGCCGGTCCGGTCCGTAACCTGACCGAGACCTAGAGCTTTAACCCATTCGGGTGACATGCAGGCTGAGAGAGGAACGCTCGAACGTGGCGTCACGACCCGCACAGCGCACCATCCGCGCGGCACTGGCGACGACCGCCGCCGCCGTTCTGGTCACCGGCCTGCCGCTGACCCAGGCCTCCGCGCAGCCCAGCAGCACCGAGGACGCGCTCAAGAAGTACAACGACCTCTCCACCGAGGCCGGGCGGCTGAACGACGAGCACCTCAAGGCCCAGGAGGACCTGAAGGCCAAGCAGGGCGACCTGGACAAGGCCAACGGCGACCTGCAGAACGCCAGGAGCGCCGAGGAGTCGCACCGCGGCGACGTGGACGCGCTGACCGAGGCCTCGTTCGAGGGCGCCCGGTTCAACCAGCTGTCCGCGCTGCTGGTCAGCGACTCGCAGCAGGACTTCCTCAACCGCGCGACCGCGCTGGAGGTGCTGGCGTCCGC
The DNA here is from genome assembly GCF_000023245.1 of Actinosynnema mirum DSM 43827. Taxonomy (GTDB): domain Bacteria; phylum Actinomycetota; class Actinomycetes; order Mycobacteriales; family Pseudonocardiaceae; genus Actinosynnema; species Actinosynnema mirum. The sequence goes on along the minus strand of NC_013093.1, from coordinate 2,000,988 downwards.
GAACTCGGAGTCGATCCGGGGCCTGTCCGACGCCGTCGTGCAGGCGGACGACGCGCAGAAGCGCGCCAGCGAGGCCACCGAGGGCGCCCGCAAGGCCGCCGAGGACATCTCGAACCGCAAGAACGACCTGGACAAGCAGGTCGGCGAGGCCCGCGAGCAGTACCGCTCGCTCAGCGCCGCGCAGAGGACCACGCTGGCCAGCATCGGCGACACCAGCACCGTGACCGTGCCCGCGGGCACGGCCGGGACGGCGCTGTCGTTCGCGCTGGCGCAGCGCGGCAAGCCGTACGTGTACGGCTCGAACGGCCCGAACTCCTGGGACTGCTCCAGCCTGATCCAGGCCGCGTACCGCCAGGCGGGCGTGTCCGTGCCGCGCACCAGCTACGGCCAGGCCACCGTGGGTCGTTCGGTGTCGCGCAGCGAGGTCAAGGCGGGCGACATCATCGTCTACTACTCCAGCCAGTCGCACGTGGCGATGGCGGTCGACGGGGTGCGCGCGGTGCACGCGTCCACCGAGGGCGTTCCGGTGAAGATCGCGGACATCGACTCGATCGGCCCGATCAGCGTGATCAGGCGCGTCGAGGGCTGAGCCCCGGCGCGCGGGGTGCGGTCCCGGTCCGTTTGGCGATCACCGGACCGCACCCCCTAGGGTGTGCCTCTGGTTGAGCGAACAGCCTCGTCGTAGTCGCACGATCAGGTTGCCGAGGTGTCCCCATGAGTGATTCGGTCGAGCTGTCCGCGACCACGAGCCAGCCGGACTCGGTGCTGGTCAGGGTCGTGGGCGAGCTGGACATCGCCACGGCGCCCACGTTCCGCGACTACGCCCGCGACCGGCTGCCGCCCTCGGGCGGGCGGATGGTGCTGGACCTGGGCGGGGTGGGTCTGCTGCCCGCGTCGGGGATCAACGCGCTGCTGGAGCTGCGGGCGGCGTGCGAGGCGCGCGGGGCGCGGCTGGAGCTGCTGGCGGGCTGCCCGGTGCTGCGCCCGCTGGCGCTGACCGGGCTGCACCGGTTCTTCACGATCACGCCGCTGTCGTCCGAGGCGTCCTGAGCGCGAGCGGTGCGCGCCGCCCGACCGCGCCCGCCGTCAGCGCCCCAGCACCGCCCACACGACCTTGCCGCCGCCGGGCCACGGCGAGTGCCCCCACACCCGGCTCACCGACTCCACCATCCGCATCCCCCGCCCACCGGGGAGCAGGCCGCGCCCGGCGGGCGGTGGCGGCTTCGGCGGGGTCGCGCCGCCGTCGCGGACGGCCACCACGAGGCGTCCACCGCGCAGCTCCAGGCGCAGGCTCGGCGCGGAGCGGGTGTGCTCCAGCGCGTTCTCCACCAGCTCGGTGGCGACCAGCACCGCGTCCTCGATGCGGTCGCCGAGGTCCCAGCGCTCGCACGTCTCGCGCACGAACTGCCGCGCGATCAGCGCGCCGACCGGCGTGTCCGGCAGCAGCGCCTCGTCCCGCCGGGGCTGCGCGGGCTGCTCGACGGCCTCCAGCGCGTCGGCCAGCGTCGGGTAGTGCGGCACGAACCGCCCCGCGCCGCCGCCCGCCAGCGCGGCCCGGTGCGGGTCGGACTCGCCCACCAGCATGATCCGCACGCCCGGCCACTCGGCGACCCGCGTCCACACCGTGGAGAACACCGACATCAGCGCGGGGGTCGCGAACTCGAAGCCGTCGCCGAGCAGGACCACCACGGCGGACGGGCCGGTCACCGCGCACTTGAGCAGGCCGTCGCGCAGCGGGACGTAGGTCGACAGGTCCAGCCTGCCCTCGGGGCGCACGACTGTGGCGCCGTCGACGTGGTCGACGTCGTAGGTGAAGGTCATGGCGCTCTCCCCGATCCGGCCGGCTCCCGCACGCGGCGGCGCCGCCCGCTCAGCCCCCGCCGGTCCGACCTCCCGGCGGGCGCAGCCAACGTAGCCGGTCCGCGACGGGGAACACCCCATCGCGGCGGTCGACCGAGGTCGACGCCACTTCCAGCGCCGGTCGCGCGGCGCGCTCCCGCGCGGGTGGCGCTTCGGCTCCCACCAGGACAATCGGCCGTTCGGCGTCCCCGGAAACCTCTCCGGCCGCCGAACCCGCCGCCGACCTCCGCCCGGCGCGGGCGTTCACCCGGAACGGGGAGCGCGGGCGGCCCGCCGCACGCTGGCCCTACGCACCCGCCAGGCACGTTCGGTGCGACGCCCGTGACGCAAAGTCACCCCACGTTCGGGCCCGCCACCCGCCCGGTGATCCCGGCGCCCGCGCCCGGCTCGGGAGCAGGTCGCGCTGCCCCGAACCGCCCAGCCCGTTCGCCCTGCTGACGCGCTTGTCCGGCGGTGCGCGGGGCAGTCGTTACCATTTTCGTTTCAGAAGCGTTGCACTACCCGATGTGCTGGCGGTGATCTGTGGATAGCGGTGTGCTGTGGAGCCCAGGCGCGGTGGCCAGGATGCTGGCGATCTCGCCCACCACCCTGCGCACGTGGGACCGCCGGTACGGCCTCGGCCCGAGCACCCGCGAGGAGGGCAAGCACCGGCGGTACTCGGCCGAGGACGTGGACCGGCTGCGCAGGATGGTCGCGCTGACCGGTCAGGGCGTGGCTCCCGCGTCGGCCGCCGCGATGGCGCTGTCCGAGCCCGGCGGGGCGGCGGAGGCCCCCGAGCGCCCCGAGGAGGTGACGGCGGCCGAGCGGCGCGGGTTCGCGCGGGCCGCGACCAGGCTGGACGCGCCGCTGATGGTGCGGCTGGTCGGCGAGCTGATCCAGCGGCACGGCGTGGTGCGGGCCTGGGACTGCGCGCTGGTGCCGTTCCTGGTGGCGGCGGGCGAGCGGGCGGCGGCGGACGCGCGCGGCGTGGAGGTCGAGCACCTGGCGACGGCCTGCATCTCGCGGGCGCTGTCGGTGTACGCGCAGGCCGCCGAGCAGCCGCGACTGCCGGTGCTGCTGGCGTGCGCGCCGGAGGAGCAGCACTCGCTGCCGCTGGACGTGCTGGCCGCCGCGCTGGCCGAGCGCGGGTGCGCGTCGCGGAACCTCGGCGCGCGCGTGCCCCCGACCGCCCTGCTCGACGCCACGGCCCTCCTGTCACCCGTTGCGGTGATGGTGTGGGCGCACGCCACCGAGCAGGCCGAGGCGACCCCCGTCGCCGAACTGGTCGAAACCGGACGAACCGTGCTGGTCGGAGGGCCGGGATGGGCGAACGCGCCCGCCGGTTCCCGCTACGTCGGCTCGCTAAACGAGGCGATCGACACAATTCTCAGCTTGAACCGATTCTGAATCGAATTTAGGGTTGGCCAGGTCAACACCGGTCCATTTGCGGAAGGCGTGGTCCCCATGCCAGAGCTGTCCCGACTGCCAGTGCCCGTCGCCGAGTCCTGGGACTGGCAGCTGGAGGGTCTGTGCCGAGGCATGGACAGCGCGCTGTTCTTCCACACGCCGAACGAGCGCGGCTCGTCCCGGCAGAACCGGGAGGCGCGCGCGAAGGAGATCTGCGGTCGCTGCCCGGTGCGCAGGCAGTGCCGCGAGCACGCCCTGGAGGTCGAGGAGACCTACGGCATCTGGGGCGGGCTCGGCGAGAGCGAACTCCGCAGGCTGATCGCCGACCGCCACCGCCGCACCTGAGCGCGGGCAGCGGTTGAGCGCGGCTGGCCGCCGAGCGTCGACGCCCGGTCAGAGCACCGGGCGGGTGGGGGTGGCGGCCTTCGGGCGCCAGCGGGTGTAGCCCGCCTCCTCGGCCTCGGCGATGGAGGAGAACTCCACGTCACCGCGCATCCGGTCGAAGTACGGCGAGTCCGGGGTGTGGAAGACGCGGGTCCGGGAGTTGGCCCTGACCTGGCGCGGGATGACCTGGGTGGTCTCGTTGTTGCCCGGCATCTCCAGCGCGCGCGGGGCCCTGGCGGGCAGCGCCGGGACCTCCTTCACGCCCACCCTGGCGGGCGTGGGGCGCGGGGCCGGGAGGTCGTCCTCGTCCTCGTCGATCTCCGCGTCGAGGATCTCGTCCTCGTCGTAGTCGTCCAGCTCGTCGTCGTAGTCGTCCTCGTCGATCTCCACCACGGGCCTGGAGCGCAGCTCGGCCCGCAGGTCGCGGATCGTGGCCCGCATCGGCAGCCAGCTCAGGACGGCGCCCGCGGTGAACGCGACGGCGCAGATGCCGAAGAACAACCAGAACACCGCGCACTCCTCGACGGCGGATGGGCACGACCGTCGGACGCGCCCAGGGGTATCGGAATCGGGGAGTTCGACTCGGGGAACCGGCTCGTGGGCCGACCCGGCGAACTTCCCGCGACGCTTAGTACCCGAGCGGGCGCCCGCAGTTCCACCGCCTCCCGGCGTCGACGCAGGACATCGGTGACCAATTCACCGTAAGGAGTGACCCCAGGGGCGACTCCCCCACCTGGTCAGCCCGCACTCCCCGGCACCCGCCCCGCACCACCGGAGCGCTCGCCACCCGCCGCCTCCCGAGCCCCGGCGCCCCGCGCACCCGCGTCCCCGGCTCCGGTCGCGCCCGCCTCCGGGGCGCCAGCCACCCGCGCACCCGTCTCCCCGGACCGGCCGACCGGCCGTCCACCGGCCCCCCTGTCGCCGCCTCCCCCGCCGACCGCCTCCCGCTCGGGCTCGCGCCCGCCCACCGGCCCCCGTTCGCGCCCGCCCACCGGCTCCCGCCCCGGATCGGACGGCGCCACCGCCGCGGGCCCCTCGCCCTCCCGCGACCGCTGCTCCACCGCGCCCGGCCAGGCCCCAGCGGCCTCCGGTTCCGTCCTTCAAGCGGCTTGCTCGTACACCACCGTCCGGCACCCGCACCGCTGGCACACCGGGTGCGCGGGCACCCGGATGTCCGCGAGCAGCCGCCGCGAGTCCTCGAAGGTCGGCACCGCCAGCCCCGGCACCAGCAGCGCGTCGAGCGCCTCCCGGTTGCGCCGCCCGCGCGCCCTGGCCCGCTCCACCGGGTCGCGGAACCGGTCGCGCAGCCGCTCCCCCGCCTCCTCGCGGGCGCGCACGCCCTCCTCCGTCAGGTGCGGCACCCGGCGCGGGGCGTTGAGCCGGGCGTTGCGGCGGTTGACCCGCCACCACGCGCCCAGGCTCATCCCCTCCACCGGTGGCCGCGACCGCTGCTCGCCCGCAGGCCACCACGTCCGCAGCCGGGCGCGCAGGAAGTCCTGCGCCACCTGGTCGCGGTGACGGGGCGGGCCCTGCCGGGCGCCGTCGGGGCGGCGGTCGACGGCCGTCAGCACGGCGTCGACGCACCAGCCGTCCGCGAACCAGGGCGCCAGCACGGCGCGCACCCCGGCGCGGTCCGCGTCGGCCCAGTTCGCCCTCAGGCACAGCCCCTCGACCGCCGTGTCGATCTCGTGCTCTGTCTCGGGCACGACACGGCCGGGCCACTGCCGGGGATCGAGGTGAACGCGCATCGCCGTCAGCTCCTTCCGAACACGTCCGATCCACATCCGAACACCTGTTCGGGATAGTGCCACCGACCACCGACAATTCCAGTAACTCAATCTTGACTTATATAAGCCCCGACCTAAACACTGAGGCAGTGCACGCCCTCGACGTTCTTGGTGACCCGATCAGGCGACGCATCCTGGAATTGCTCGCGGACGGCGAGCGGACGGCGGGATCGCTCGCGGAAGTGATCAACGCGGAGTTCGGCATCTCGCAACCCGCGGTCTCCCAGCACCTGCGGGTGCTCAGGGAGAGCGGATTCGCGCGAGTGCGCGCGGAAGGCACGAAACGCCTCTACGAGATCGACGGGACGGCGCTGCGCGAGGTGGACGGCTGGCTGGCGCGGTTCGAGCGGTTCCGGGACGAGCGGTTCCGGGACGAGCGGCCCGGCGCGGGAGCCGCGGACCCGGCCTGACCACGCGCGGCGGGCCCCGGCGGAGCCCGCCGCGCCTCCTCAGCTCCCGGCCTTGACCACCCGGTTCCCCGGCCGGTCCGCGTCCGACAGGCGCACGCCCTCGCGCGGCACCAGCCCGAACTGCACCACCTGCCGCCCGGACAGCAGGTCGGCGATCCACTCGGCGGCCACCCGCACCCGGTTCCCCGGCATCGCCAGCAGGTGGTAGCCGCGCGCCACGATCTTCGCGGGCACCCCGCTCAGCGGCACGCGCAGCGGGTCGGCCACCGCGTCCATCCCGGCCAGGTCGACCACGAACCCCAGGTCGCGGTGCTTGTACCGCTTCACCTGCCCGTGCCCGAGCGAGGCGGCGACGTTCCGCCCGGCCAGCGCGCCCTGCCGCTGCGCGTGCTGCGCGGTCATCGGCGTCGGCTTCCCCCGGTTGTAGTGATCGGGCACGGCGGCCAGGTCGCCCGCCGCGTACACCCCGTCCAGCCCGCGCACCGCCAGCGAGGTGTCCACCACGACCCGCCCGCGCTCCTCCGGCAGCCCGGACGCCTGCACCAGCGGGTCCGGCCGCACGCCCACGCACCACACGACGGTGCGGGTGGGGATCTCGGAGCCGTCGGTGAGCCGCGCGCAGGTGTCGGTGACCTCGGCGACGCTCGTCTTCATCCGCACGTCCACCCCGCGCGACTCGAGGACCTTCCGCGCGGGCCCGGACATGCGCGGGTCCAGCCCCGGCAGCACCCGGTCGGCCATGTCCAGCAGCAACCACCGGCACTCGTCCGGCCGCAGCGCCCCCGGAGCCCCGCGCCGGGCGCGCAGGGCCTCGGCGGTCATCCGCTGCCCCTGCGCGACCAGCTCGGTGCCGGTGTACCCGGCGCCGACCACCACGAACGTGGCGCGCGCCGCCCGCTCGGCCGGGTCGTCGCTCTGCTCGGCCAGCTCGACCTGCCGCAGCACGTGGTCGCGCAGGTACAGCGCCTCGGGCACCGACTTGAACCCGAGCGCGTGCTCGCCGACGCCGGGGACGGACAGCATCCGCGTCACGCTGCCCGCCGTCACGATCAGCCGGTCCCACTCCAGCACCCGCCCGCGCCCCTCCACGTCCACGACCGAGCAGGTGCGCGCCTCGGGGTCGATGCCGGTGGCGGTGCCCAGCACCAGCCGGGTCCGCTTGAGGGTGGAGCGCAGCGGCACCGCGACCCGCCGGGGGTCGAGCGAGCCGCCCGCGACCTCGGGCAGCAGCGGGACGTACAGGGTGTAGTCGGTCGGGTTGACCGCGATCAGCTCGGCGGCGTCGCGCGGCAGCGCCTTCTCCAGCGACTTGAGCGCGTGGAACCCGGCGAACCCGGTCCCGACGACGAGCACCTTCGGCTTGGCCACGGGGTAGCCCCTCTCGGCTGTCGGGGGCGCGCCGAAGACGCGGAGCGCCCACCCGTGCGCACGGGGGTACCCGTGGCCCGAACCGGGTAGTCATGCCCCATGACGCTGGGTCTGCCCGACAAGATCACCGCCTGCCTGTTCGACCTGGACGGGGTGCTCACCAGCACCGCCGTCCTGCACCGCCGCGCCTGGAAGCGCACGTTCGACGCGCTGCTCGCCCAGCGCGGCGAGCCCGAGTTCACCGAGTCCGACTACGTCCGGTTCGTCGACGGCCGCCCCCGCTACGACGGGGTGCGCGAGTTCCTGGCCTCCCGGAAGGTCGTGCTGCCCGAGGGCGGCCACGACGACCCGCCGGAGGCCGACACCGTGCACGGGGTCGGCAACCGCAAGAACGAGCTGCTGGAGGAGATCATCGCCGAGGAGGGCGTGAGCCCCTACCCCGGTTCCGTCGACTACGTGCGGGCCGCGCGCGACGCGGGTCTGGCGATCGCCGTGGTCACCTCCTCCGCGAACGCCGAGAAGGTGCTGGAGGCCAGCGACCTGGCGCAGTACGTGCAGGCCAGGGTCGACGGCGTGACGATCGTGCGCGACGGCCTCAAGGGCAAGCCCGCGCCCGACTCGTTCCTGGCGGGCGCGGAGGCGCTGGGCGTGGAGCCCGCGCGGGCTGCGGTGTTCGAGGACGCGCTGGCCGGGGTCCAGGCCGGGCGTGCGGGCGCGTTCGGCTTCGTCGTGGGCGTGGACCGCGCGGGCCAGGCGGACGCGCTCGCCTCGCACGGCGCCGACGTCGTCGTCGCGGACCTGGCGGAGCTGCTGTGAGCGGCTACCGCGTGCAGCCGTGGAAGCTGCGCTGGGAGGGGCTGTCGCTGACCGACCTGCGGCAGACCGAGTCGACGTTCGCGCTGGCCAACGGGCACATCGGGATGCGCGGGACGTTGGAGGAGGGCGAGCCGCGCGGGCTGCCGGGCACCTACCTCAACGGGTTCTACGAGGAGCACGACCTGCCCTACGGGGAGAGCGGCTACGGCTACCCCGAGGAGGGCCAGACCGTCGTCAACGTCACCGACGGCAAGGTGCTGCGGCTGCTCGTGGAGGACGAGCCGCTGGACCTGCGGTACGGCCGCACGATCGCCCACGAGCAGGAGCTGGACTTCCGCTCGGGCACGCTGCGCCGCCGCACCGAGTGGGAGTCGCCGACCGGCAAGCGCGTGATCGTGCGCACCGAGCGGCTGGTGTCGCTGACCCAGCGCGCGGTGGCGGCGATCCGCTACGAGGTCGAGGCCGCGCAGGACGTGCAGCTGGTGGTGCAGTCGGACCTGCTGGCCAACGAGCCGGTGGAGGAGCGCTCCGGCGACCCGAGGGTGGCGAAGGCGCTGGACTCGCCGCTGGTGGCGGACTTCGCCTACGCGCGCGGGAAGCGGGCGGTGCTGGCGCACCGCACGCGCACCTCCGGGCTGCGGATGGCCGCCGCGATGGACCACGAGGTCGACGCGAACGGGTCGGTGCGCACCGAGGTCGAGGCGGACGAGGACCTGGCGCGGTTCACCGTCGCGGTGGACGTCGCGGCGGGCGAGAAGCTCACGATCGTGAAGTACCTGGGGTACGGCTGGTCGGGGCAGCGGTCGGTGCCCGCGCTGCGCGCGCAGGTGGAGGCGGCGCTGGCGGGCGCGCTCCAGACCGGGTGGGACGGGCTGCTCGAGGAGCAGCGCGACTTCCTGGACGAGTTTTGGAACAGCGCCGACGTGGAGGTCGACGGTGACCCCGAGTTGCAGCAGGCGGTGCGGTTCGCGCTGTTCCACGTGCTCCAGGCGGCGGTGCGCGGGGAGACGCGGGCCATCGCGGGCAAGGGCCTGACCGGTCCCGGCTACGACGGGCACGCGTTCTGGGACACCGAGACGTTCGTGCTGCCGGTGCTGACCTACACGGTGCCGGAGGCGGCGCGGGACGCGCTGGCGTGGCGGCACTCCACGGTGGAGGACGCGCGCGAGCGGGCCCGCATCCTGGGGCTGGGCGGGGCGGCGTTCCCGTGGCGGTCGATCAGCGGCGCGGAGTGCTCGGCCTACTGGCCCGCGAGCACGGCGGCGTTCCACGTGTCCGGCGACGTGGCGTACGCGGTGGCGCAGTACGCGCAGGCCACCGGGGACGAGGAGTTCGAGCGGGCGGCGGGCGCGGAGATCCTGGTGGAGACGGCGCGGCTGTGGATGTCGTTGGGGCACCACGTGCCGGGCGACGGGTTCCGCATCGACGGGGTGACCGGGCCGGACGAGTACACGGCCGTGGTGGACAACAACGTCTACACGAACCTGATGGCGCAGCGGAACCTGCGGGTCGCGGCGGAGGTGTGCGAGCGGCTGCCCGACGTGGCCCAGCACCTCGGCGTCGAGGACGACGAGCCTCAGGCGTGGTTGCGGGCGGCCGAGGCGATGACCCTGCCGTACGACGACGAGCTGGGCGTGCACCAGCAGTCGGAGGGGTTCACCAAGCACGCCGAGTGGGACTTCGAGGCCACCGAGGCCGACGACTACCCGCTGCTGCTGAACTACCCGTACTTCGACCTGTACCGCAAGCAGGTGGTGAAGCAGGCGGACCTGGTGCTGGCGATGCACCTGCGCGGCGACGCGTTCACGGCGGCGCAGAAGGCCCGCAACTTCGCCTACTACGAGGCGCGGACGGTGCGGGACTCGTCGCTGTCGGCGGCGACGCAGGCGGTGCTGGCGGCCGAGGTGGGCGCGCTGGAGCTGGCGTACGACTACCTGTCGGAGGCGGCGTTCACCGACCTGCACGACCTGCACCACAACGTCCACAACGGACTGCACATGGCCTCGCTCGCCGGGGTGTGGCTGGGGCTGGTGGCCGGGTTCGGCGGGATGCGGGACCACAGCGGCGGCCTGGAGTTCGCGCCCCGACTGCCGGTGGGGCTGGACCGGTTCTCGTTCCGGATGACCTACCGGGGCAGCGGGCTGTGCGTGGTGGTGGAGGAGGGCAAGACCACCTACCGGATCGTGTCCGGGCCGGGGCTGCGGATCAGGCACCACGGCGAGGAGGTCGAGGTGGAGCCGGAGAACCCCCTGGTGCTCCAGGTCCCGGCCGCGCCGGAGCCGCCGGAGGGCATCACCCAGCCCGCCGGTCGGGCGCCGAGGCGGCGCACGCCGGGCACGGCGCAGGACTGAGGCCGCGCGCGGCCGGGTGGGCGACCACCCGGCCGCGCGGGCTCAGCGAAGTGGCGCGCGGGCCCGGAAAGCGCGAACCCCGCCCCACCGGCTCGGGTGGGGCGGGGTCGCGTACCCGCGAGGGTTGGGCCCGCCCGGCGCACGCGCCGGGCGGCCTCCCGATGAGGCGTTCGACCGGGTTCCCAGGGGGGAGGGGGAATCCCGATCTCCTCGGCGACCGCAGGGGGGCGGCGGTCACCGCGCTCTCATCCCTCACTGGGTAGCCGCGACCGCCGCGGGGCAAACCTGGCACCTGCGCCCACTTCCGGGTGGCCTTCGGGATTCCGGGCAACCTCCCAGCTCAGCCGCCACCCGGTTCAGCTGCCGCCCAGGTGGATCGCCGGCCTGCGCTCCGGGTCGGCCTCGCACTCGCGCAGGATCTCCCGCACCACCGGCGCGGTGTCGCCCTGCCCGAGGATGAGGTAGCGGAACAGGTGGGTGAGCGGGCTGCCCTCGGACCACTCGAAGTAGCAGCGCGGCCGGACCCCGGTGGCGTCGCGCAGCGCCAGCAGCACGGCGGCGATCGCGTTGGGCGCGGCGGGGCTGTCCGCGCGCAGCACCCGGAACCCGCCGACCTCCACCCCGCGCACCCGCAGCACGTCGCTGAACTCGGACGGGTCGACCACGTCGACCTCCAGGAACACCACCGACGCCGCGCCGGGCACCGGGTTCAGGCCGCGCTGCACGCGCTCCTTGGCCCGGTACTCGGCCGCGTCCCCGGCCTGCCGCTTGTTCGCGATGATGTTGAGCTGGCCGTCGCGGTGGAGCAGGTCGGCCAGGAACTCCCGCGCCCGCTCGTCGAAGTCGATCTCGTCGGCGCGCAGCTCGGTGGTCCTGGACACCCGCGACACCAGGGAGATGACCACGATGCCGAGGACGAACGCGGCGGAGATGGCGATGCCGTCCGGCTTGGCCCGCACGTTCTCGGCGAGCGCGTACAGCAGCACCAGCGTGAGCACGGCGAACCCGGCGCCCGCGCCCCGCCGCCCGGCGCGCCAGGCGGAGACCGACACCGCGACCGCGCCGGACACCATCATGGCCAGGATGCCGGTCGCGTACGCGCCCGCCTGCGCGTTGACGTCCGCGCCGAACGCGACGGTGATCCCGACGCTGATCACCGTGTAGACCAGCACGACCGGCCGGACCGCGCGCCCCCACTCCGGGGCCATGCCGTACGCGGGCAGGTAGCGCGGCACGATGTTGATCAGCCCGGCCATCGCGGACGCGCCCGCGAACCACAGGATGAGCACGCTGCTCAGGTCGTAGGCGGTGCCGAACACCGCGCCGAGCCGCTCGTGCGCCAGGTGCGACAGCGCCCGGCCCTCCGCCGCGCCGCCCGGCTGGAACGCCTCGGCGGGGACGAGCACGGTGGTGAGGACGCTGGTGGCCACCAGGTACCCGGACATGACCAGCGCGGCGGCGGTGAGCAGCTTGCGGGTGTTGCGCACCCGGTCGGCCAGCCGCTCCCGCTCGGTGGCGCCCTCGGCGGCGACCAGCGGCATCATGCTGACGCCGGTCTCGAACCCGGACAGGCCGAGCACGAGCAGCGGGAACGCGAGCACGGCCGGTCCGAGCACCCCGCCGACCCCGCCGCCGCCCTCGGCGAGCCGGTCGGTCCACGCGGTCAGCGCCTCGGGCCGCGCCAGGAGCTCGGCCACCCCCGAGGCGATGACGACCGCGTTGAGCAGCAGGAACACCGCGACCAGCGGGATGGCGACGCTGACCGCCTCGGTGAAGCCCAGCAGGAACACCCCGCCCAGCACGAGCAGCAGCACGACGGTGACCAGCACCTCGTGCCCGTGCAGGAACGCGGGCGCGTGCGGGTTCTCCAGCAGGTGCACGGTCGCGTCGGCCGAGGACAGGGTGATGGTGATGATCCACGAGGTCGCGACGAAACCGAGCAGCACCAGCACGAACAGCTTGCCGCGCCAGAACGGCAGCAGGTCCTCCAGCATCGCCACCGAGCCCTGCCCGTGCGGCGACTCGTGGGCCACGCGTCGGTACATCGGCAGCATCCCGAGCAGGGTCAGCGCGACGATCAGCAGCGTGGCCAGCGGGGACAGCGCGCCCGCCGCGAGCGCGGCGATGCCCGGCAGGTAGGACAGGGTGGAGAAGTAGTCGACGCCGGTCAGGCACATGACCTTCCACCACGCCTGCGGCCTGCTGTGCGCGGCGTCCGCCTCGGGCCCGGCGGGCGAGACGCGGTGGCGCAGCAGCCAGCGGCCGAGGCCGGTGCGGGGGTGGCCGGGCCGCTGCGGGCTGGGCGCCCTGGCGGGCACGGCGACGCGCTCGGGCGACCGGCTCACCGGGATGGCGCCGTGCCCCGGCGGCCCGTCCGGACCCGCGCCGTTCCCGCCGCCGCGCGCACCCCCGTCCCCGCGGCCGTTCCCCCGACGGGCGCTGCGCCCGGTGGCGTGCTCACGTGCTCGGCTCATCGGGGTGGTCCCTCCGGCGGCTCGGCGCGACGCTCGGCGCGGGCGCCGGTCGAGTGTGCCCCCGATCGCGCCGCACCGCCCGTGATCACCGCCCGGCACGGCCAGGACCGCACTAACGCGGGGTTTCCACCGGGTGTTTGTCACTCACACAGGTGAGAAACGGCGCGGCGGGGCGCGCGGCGCGACACTATCCCCGCCTGTGAGCACACCGATCTACGACGAGCTGGCGGCGACCTACCTCGCCGGACTCGACTGGGAGCCGCTGGAGCAGCCCGCGCCGCGCCTCGTGCTGCCCGCGCAGGCCGACCCGTCGCCGCCGCAGCACCGCCTACCGGAAACCCGCTGACCAGGCGATCTTGACATTGCGGCAGGCGGCGGAGTAGGACGGCTGCCGTCCTTCCCACGTCGACCTGCGGGGCGAGATGCGATTTCGAGCACTGCTCACGGCGGCGGCGGTGCTCGCCGCCTCCGCTTGCGGGGCAAATCCCGATGAACCCGAGAAGGTCACCCTGACCTGGTGGGACTCCTACGAGTCGGCGACGGCCGACGAGGCGGCGCAGGCCATGGTGCAGCGCTACCAGGACGCCCACCCGGAGGTGGAGGTCAAGCGGACCTCCATCCCGCGCGCGGAGATCCGCGCGAAGCTCGACCAGGCCGCGACCTCCGGGGCGTTCCCGGACGTGGTCGTGGTCGACCAGGCCGACCTGCCGAGGCTGGCCAAGCAGAACGCCATCACCGACCTGACCAAGCTCTTCGAGCAGTGGGAGACCGGGGGGAAGTTCCTCGGCCCGGTCAGGGCGAGCGTCACCTGGAGCGAGAAGGTCTGGGGCGTCCCGCTGCGCACCGAGACCAACGCCCTGCTGTACAACCGCGACCTGATGCTCGGCGCGCCCCCCACCACCTGGGAGGGCCTGCGCACCACGGCCAAGGCGCTGACCAACCCGCAGCGGTCCGGGCTGTGCTTCGCCGGGCTGCCCGGCGAGGAGCTGACCACGACGTTCCTTCCGCTGCTGTGGCAGTCCGGCGGCGACCTGACCGACCTGGACGGCGCGGCCGACGCGCTGGGGTTCCTGCACGACCTGATGGCCGCCGACGGCAGCGTGCCGAACGCGGTGCTCGGCTGGGACGGCGCGCAGGCCGCACAGGCGGTGGCGAGCGGGTCCTGCGCGATGGTGATCGGCGGGACATCGTCGGTCAAGCCGCTGAACTCCTCCGGGATGGCCTGGTCGGTGGCCCCGCTGCCCGCCGGTCCGGCCGGTGAGGCGGCGGCGCTGTCCGGGGAGACCTGGGTGATCGGCAAGGGCGCGCGCAGCACCGAGGCCGCCTGGGACCTGGTGAGGTCGCTGGCCGACGACAAGGAGAACGTCACCCAGCTGGGCGCGGGCCTGGGCGGGCTGCCCAACCGGTCGGACACGGTGGCCGACCCGGCGTGGCAGTGGGACCCGAGCGTGGCCGGGTTCGCCGCGCAGCTGGAGACCGCGCGGCCGAGGGTGGCGTACGGGTCGAACTACCCGCAGCTGTCCGAGGTGGTGTGGACGATGGTCCAGCGCGTGCTCAAGGGCGGCGAGGACCCGCAGGTCGCGGCGTCCGAGGCCAAGAAGGCCGCGGCCCCGCTGCTCACCGACGGGTAGCCGCCGGGCCGTCACCCGAGAGGCTCGATTCCGCGCCCCGCCTGACCTCGTTCAGGCGGGGCGCTCCCCTGTCCCGGCGCGGCGTGCTCGCGCGCGACGCGGGACCACCGTTCGCGCGGCGCACGGCGCGGCGGGCGCGGGCGCGTGCGGCGGCACGGGCTGGGGGCGGCGGCGCTGCGCTACGGCAGGCTGCTCATCGCGGAGACGGGCTCGTGGACGTCCCCCCTCCAGCCGCCGACGCCCGCGAGCGCGACGCGGGGGCGCGCGGCGCCCTCCGGCCTGGTGATCGCGTTCGCGCCCAGGGGCAGGTGGTCGGGGCGGTACCCGGTGGAGCCGACCGGTCGGAAGTCGCCCGAGGACAGCGAGCCGTCGGGGTGGAACCTGAGCTTGGGGCTGCCGTCGCGGGCGATCGACTCGAAGATGGCGCGGTCGCCCTCGGTGACCGGTTTCCACATCATGTGCGCACCGTGCGTGACGCCCATGTCCAGGGAGATCATGGTGTCCACGGCCCGCCAGTAGCGCTCGTCGCTGATCTCGCCGCCGCCCGCGCCGCGGATGTCGAACACGTCGTGGTCGCCGGTGACCGGCTGCACCCTGCCCTCGCGGTCGTGGCCGTGCACGACGCCGTCGCGGACGAAGTACTCGCCGCGCTCGGCGAGCACGGCCATCTTCGGGCCGAGCGCGTCGTACTCGGCCCTGCGCATGGCGAACCGCCTCAGCACGGCCTCGGAGCGGTCGCGGCGGGGCTCGATCGGGTCGAAGAAGCCGACCAGGCCCAGGTGGCGGGGCCTGGCGCCGAGGCGCACGTCGCGCTCGTCGATGGTCTTGGCCTTGATGGCCTCGGGCTTGGGGAGCGCCCCGGCGCGCAGCCACGGCACGGCGTGCTGGTTGGTCGCGCGGACGTCGATGACGAGGTCCTGCTGGGCCGCCACCTGCTGGAACTTGCGGGCGTTCTCCGCGGGCATCCCGAACCGGGTCTCCGCTAACGCCAAGGGGAAGTTGCGCACCGTACAACCGTCCGCCCGATCAGGACAAGCACCAGCACCCGTTCACGGGGGTTAGCTGTATGCGTGACCTGCGATGCGCTGATCGGACCGCGTGCGGGGGCCGACCGGTTGCGGGTCGTGGTCGCGCTGGTGCCAGGTGGCCGCAAAGCGACGGAGAGGAGCACCGGTGCGGGTGAACCGGTCTACCGGTTGGTGGGCCGGTGGGACGATCACCGGATCACCCGGTTGTCCCCCGTGTCGCGCTCGTCCCACCGCTCGGGCGCCCCGGCGGGTTCGGTTCCGCGCGCTCCGGCAACGGATCCACCCGCGCGCCGACAGGTCTCATCGGGTGGACCTCGTTGACCCCGGCCCGCGCGGACTGATCCGATCATGCTGTGGGGGTGGGTGGATTGGTCCCGGAGGCCACGAGCGTCGACGTGACGATCAGCATCCGCGTGACGGGCCCCGAGCAGATGGCGCGGCGGCTGGCCGACGCGCTGCGCTCCGCGCTGGAGCTGCCGGGCGCCGAGGTGGAGGTGCGGGCGGTCGAGCCCGCGCGGCGGGAGCCCGCGCTGGTGGTGCTGGCCGACTCCCGGCGGGTCCTGCACCGCGGCGAGCGCGTCGAGCTGACCAGGTTGGAGTTCGACCTGCTGCTGCACCTGTGCGAGCACCCCGACCGGGTGCACCGGCGGCACGCGCTGATGCACCGGGTGTGGGGAGCCAGTCCCGTGGTGGACACCAGGACGGTGGACGTCCACATCCGGCGGATCAGGCGCAAGCTCGGCGACGCGGCGCGGTTCATCTCGACGGTGCGCGGCGTCGGGTACCGGTTGGAGCACACCGGGCAGGTGGTCGTGGTGCGCGACGGCGGACCGCCCGACGAGAGGTCCACTGTGGACTCGGCATGACCCGCGCGGGCGCGGGTACCCGACCGGTTCCAGCGAACCAGGGAGGCACGCCGTGCCCGCACGCCAGGAGATGCCCGACACGATCACCCGGTCCCCGCAGGGGGCTCAGCGCACGTGGGCGAAGGCGCACGACAGCGCCGTCGAGCAGTACGGGGAGGGCGAGCGGGCGCACCGCACCGCGTTCGCCGCGCTCAAGCGGACCTACGAGAAGGTCGGCGACCACTGGGAGCGCAAGCAGCGCACCGGGCCGTCCGACCAGCGCTCGGCGGGCGGGCCGCCCCGGCGGCGGGGCGCGACGCACGAGGGCGTGGACGCCAACGCGAGCAAGCGGCACCTGTACGAGCTGGCCAAGCGGCTCGACGTGCCCGGCCGGTCGTCGATGGACAAGCAGGAGCTGGTGGAGGCGGTCAAGCGCGCGAACCGGCGGGCCACGGCGGCGGCGCGGAAGGGCTGAGCGCCGCGGGGCGTCCGGCGTGGACGTCCGGACCGGTTCGCCCCGCCCGGTTTGCCCGGCCCCTTCGCGGGAACGCCTCGGGGGACTGGGGACCGACGAGCCGGAGGGAGCGCCGTGAAGGCTGTGACCTGGCACGGTAAGCGGGACGTGCGCGTGGACACCGTGCCGGACCCGATCCTGCAGGAGCCGGACGACGTGATCGTGAAGATCACCTCGACCGGGGTGTGCGGGTCGGACCTGCACCTGTACGAGCTGTTCGGGCCGTTCCTCGACGAGGGCGACGTGCTCGGGCACGAACCGATGGGCGTGGTGGCGGAGGTCGGGCACGGGGTGACGGCGGTCAAGCCCGGCGACCGGGTGGTGGTGCCGTTCAACGTCTCCTGCGGGACCTGCTTCACCTGCTCGCAGGGGTTGCAGTCGCAGTGCGAGACGACGCAGGTGCGCGAGTACGGCAGCGGGGCCTCGCTGTTCGGCTACACCAAGCTCTACGGGCAGGTGCCCGGCGGGCAGGCCGAGTACCTGCGGGTGCCGTTCGGGAACAAGCTGCCGATCAAGGTGCCGGACGGACCGCCGGACGACCGGTTCGTGTACCTGTCGGACGTGCTGCCGACCGCGTGGCAGGCGGTGGAGTACGCGGCGGTCCCGCCCGGCGGCTCGGTGGCGGTGCTGGGGCTCGGGCCGATCGGCGACATGGCGGCCAGGGTGGCGCTGCACCGGGGCGCGGAGACGGTGATCGGCATCGACCTGGTGCCGGAGCGGTTGCAGCGGGCGCACGGGCGCGGCGTGCGGGCGATCGACGCCCGCGAGCCGGAGCTGGTGGAGCGGGTGCGCGAGCTGACCGGCGGGCGCGGCCCGGACGCGGTGATCGACGCGGTGGGCATGGAGGCGCACGGCGGCACGGCGGGCAAGCTGGCCCAGCAGGTGACCGGCCTGCTTCCGGACCCGGTGGCGGCCAAGCTGATGCGCACGGCGGGCGTGGACCGGCTGGAGGCGCTGCACACCGCGATCGAGCTGGTGCGGCGCGGCGGCACGATCTCGGTGGTCGGGGTGTACGGCGGGATGGCCGACCCGATGCCGATGATGACCCTGTTCGACAAGCAGATCCAGCTGCGGATGGGCCAGGCGAACGTGTGGCGGTGGGTGCCGGAGATCCTGCCGCTGCTCACCGACGACGACCCGCTGGGCGTGGACGACTTCGCGACCCACCGGGTGCCGCTGTCCAGCGCGCCCGAGGCGTACGCGGACTTCCAGGCCAAGCGGGACAACACGGTGAAGGTGCTGCTCAAGCCGTGACGCGCGCGGGTGGCGCGGCCCCAGAGACCGCGCCACCCGCTCGTCACGCCGCTACTCCTTCTCCACAGGAATCCACAGCTCGGCCTCAGCCGTCTTCCCGTCGTCGAACACGGTGCTGCTGAGGATCTCCGGGCCGGGGCGGCTGCGGTACGGGTTCGACGGGAACCACTGGGTGAACACGTCCCGCCACATCTCCTGCAGCGCCCTCGGGAACTCCCCGGTGCTGGAGAACACCGCCCACGTCCCGGCGGCCACCGGGAGCGCGTCCAGCCCCTCCGGGACCGGCAGCGAGCTGGCCACCCCGTGGTAGTAGTCCAGCTCGGTGCCCTCCGCGCGGGACGGGTCCAGGTCGGCGCTGACCCCGACGACCCCGCTCGGCTCCTCGTTGTTGAGCTTCTTGATCTCGGCGAACTCCGCCTTGTCGAGCCCCTTGATGAAGTCCGCGATGTGCGGGTTCATCCCCTTGTGGACCAGGGGCACCCTGGCCTTGCGCCCGACGACGGCGAACTCCGCCCGTTCCACGATCCGGTACCGCATGTCGCTGCTCCCCTCGATGACGAGGCGGAAGGCCATCCTCGACTGCGAGCTGAGCGCCGCCCCGGTCCGCCTGACCGCACCGGGCCCCACGCCGTGCACGGCGCGGAAAGCCCTGGTGAACGCCTCGTTGGAGGCGTAGCCGTGGTCGACGGCGATGTCCAGCAGGGTGCGCTCCCCCGCCACCACCTCCGCCGCCGCGAGCGTGAGCCTGCGCCGCCGCACGTACTCCGACAGCGGCATCCCGGCCAGCGCCGAGAACATCCGCCGCAGGTGGTGCTCGGAGGTCAGCGCGATCCGCGCCAGCTCCGCGACGTCGACCTCGCCCGGCAGGGCCTCCTCGATGCGGTCCATGGCCTCGTTGAGCCGTTCCAGCACGCCCGATCCCCTTCCGCCGCCGGGAACGCTACGGAGCGCGGCGGGGGTCGCACCCGACCGGAGCGGACCGGTTCCGGTCGGGTCCGACCCGTCCGCGGGCGCGTTTGCGGTCTCATCCGCAGGATCATCCACAGTGGACTTCCGGTTTGGGGCCTTCCCAGTGGTATTTCCCTTTTAGAGCTGGAGAAACACCGTGTTAATCCTCGTTCGGAGGGTACTCGGTGAGGGACCGAAGACCACGAGCGGAGAGGTTGCGACACAGTGACGACGATCGAGAAGTCCGTGGACGTCGAGGTCCCGGTCAGCACCGCGTACAACCAGTGGACCCAGTTCGAGTCGTTCCCCCGGTTCATGGAGGGCGTCGAGAACATCACCCAGGTGTCGGACACCCGGACCCACTGGGTCACCAGCATCGGTGGCGTGAAGCGCGAGTTCGACGCGGAGATCACCGAGCAGCACCCGGACGAGCGGGTCGCCTGGCACACGGTGGAGGGTCCGCAGCAGGCCGGTGTGGTGACGTTCCACCGGCTCAACGACCGGCAGACCAGGGTCCACCTGCAGATGGACTACGAGCCCGAGACCCTGACCGAGAAGGCCGGGGCCGCGCTGGGCATCGTGGAGCACCGGGTGAACGGCGACCTGAAGCGGTTCAAGGAGTTCATCGAGAACGCGGGCTCCGAGACCGGTTCCTGGCGCGGTGACGTGCCCCGCGAGCCGCAGGCGGGCGAGGGCGGGCACCGGATGCCGCCCGGCGGCGCCGCCACCACCCCGAACCCCGGCGCCACGCCGGGCGTCGCGGGCCCCGGCGTGACCCCCGGTCTGGCGGGTCCCGGCACGGGGGGTCCGGGCGGCGCGACGCACCGCGACCCGCTGTCCTGATCAGCAGCTGAGCGAAGCGAGGAGGCCCGCCCCCGATCCGGGGGCGGGCCTCCTCGTTCTTCCTCGTTCTTTTCCGGGTCACGCGTGGGCGACCCTGGGTTCGAGGTTCGCCGGTTCGACGCCGTACACCGAGTACGCGGCGCGGATGATCGGCTGGGCGACGTTGCGCACCCGCACCCCGCCGGGCGTCAGGCCCTGCTCGGTGCCGAAGTGCGCGTGCCCGTGCACCGCGAGCTGGCAGCCGGTGGCGTCCACGGCCTCGCCCAGCAGGTACGACCCGAGGAACGGGTAGATCTCCAGCGGTTCGCCGCGCAGCGTGTCCGGCACCGGCGAGTAGTGGGTCAGCGCGACCTTGACGTCGGTGTCGAGCCCCTCGAGCGCGGTCCGGAGCCGGTCGGCGACCTCGGTGGTGTGCCCGACGAACGCCTTCATCTCCCGCTCGCCGAACGCGCTGCCGCACTTGCCCGCGAAGCCGCCGCCGAAGCCCTTGACCCCGGCGACGCCGAGCGTGCGGTCCCCGATCGTGAAGACGGCGCCCTCGCCCTCCAGGACGATCAGGCCGCCGTCGCGCAGCACGGCCGTGACCTCGTCGGGCCGGTCGTCGTGGTGGTCGTGGTTGCCGAGCACGGCGACCACCGGCACCGGCAGGTCCCGGTACTCGTCGGCGACGACCTTGGCCTCGTCCACGGTCCCGTGCCTGGTCAGGTCGCCCGCCAGCAGCAGCACGTCCGCGTGCTCGGCGACGTTCTCCAGCGCGGGCCGCATCCGGCCGCGCGCCGACTCGTCCAGGTGCACGTCGCCCACGGCGGCGATGCGGATCATCGGAGGTCCTCCTGTCCTTCGGGTTCGCCGACCGGGACGACCTTCACGTCGTCGAGCACGGTCAGCTCCGGGGCGACGTCGTGGATCACCGCTTCCAGCTCCGCCCGCCGCTCCGGGCTCGCGACGTCACCGGAGAGCAGCGCGGTGTCACCCCGAACGGTGATGCGAACACCCATCTCGGTGGTTCGCGGGTCCTCGGCGATGGCCCGGCGCAACCGGGCGGCGAGGTACTGCTCGGGCTCGTCCGTCATGACGCGGTCCTCTCCCGCACCGGCTCGGACTCCGGCGCGATGATGTCCAGCCGCTCCACCAGCAGCAGGAACGACTCGGCGTAGGGCGAGTGGCCGGTGGCCTCCCGCACCTTCTCCCAGTCGATCTGCTCGCGCAGCGCGCGGGCGAAGGGCAGCAGGGCGCTGAAGTCGCAGCGGTGCCCGTCGAGCACGAGGAGCTTGCCGATCATCACCTCGGTCGCGGGCATCACCGGCAGCACCACGGAGCCGACCTGCAGCTCCTCGGCGCGCTCCAGCGTCTCGGTGGTCACCGGCAGCTCGTTGGGCCGGTAGAGCAGGTCGACCAGCAGGTCGCCGTCGTAGACCTTGAGCAGCCAGTCCTCCGGCGGCTCGGCGGCCCGCATTCCGACGGCGACCAGCGCGCGCACGGCTTCGGCGGCGTCCTCCTCGCGGACCAGGATGTCCGCGTCGTGCTCGGTGGAGGGTCCGCCGCGCGCGTACACCGCGCAACCGCCCGCCAGTGCGAACGGGATGCCCTCAGCGCGCAGCGCCTTGGCCACCTTGGTCAGGGTGCGCAGCAACTCGTCCTGTAGGCCGCTCATGGGATTTCGTTTACCCGTGTGACGTCCGATTCACACGGGCACGGACGGGTACACGGCACGGTATGACCGCGAAACCGCCTGACCCCGACCCCACGCGCACACCGGGCCTGGAGCCGGGCGGCGGCGTCGCACCGGGCGACACGCCGCCGGACTCCGGCCAGACCTCGGGCCTGTCCCACCCCCAGCCGATGCCGTCGAAGGTCGCCCCCGTGGTGACCCTGGTGGCGGTGGTCGTCCTGACGGTGCTGGTGGTGGCCTTCGTGGTGGCGGAGCTGATGGGCTGGACCGCCCTGTTCTGACCCGCCGCCCCTACCACCTGCGCCCGGTCCCCGCACCGGTTCATCCACAGGCTCGGTGGTTGTCCACAACGTGCTCTTGTCCGGCTGCCGGGCGTGAATCCGGGGCTCTAGCTTCGGATTCATGCCCGACGAACACATCCCGGTTCCCGCCACACCGCTGTCCCGCGCCGCACTGCTGCGGTCTTTCCTGCGCGGTGCCGCGCGCGGTGTTCTGCGCGCTGTCCTGCGCGCGACGCGCCCGTGGCTCACGGGCCGGTCCACCACACCCACGAGCCCACCCGCTCCCCCGCCTCCGTCTTCGCCCCCGCCCTCGGCAAGGCTCGGGGGCCAGGCGTCCACGGGGCGCGGGGGTCAAGCGCCCCCAGGGCACGGGGACGGGGTTCGCGGCCAAGGCCCCGACACGAACGAGCGGGTGACCCGGAAGCTCCCCGGATCACCCGCCCGATCCCCGCACGCGCGCGCCTCGGCGCGACCGGCCCCCTCAGCCCAACCGGGGCACCGTCAGGTCCCGCGCCTCGGCGTACCGCTCGCGCACGAACGGCGTGGCCTCGGCGGTGAACGAGGCCGAGGTCAGCGACGTCCAGACCGGCGGGGCGTCGGCGCCGCCGACCGCCCAGGCGGCCTGCCGGGCGGCGCCGTCGGCGACGTACTCCCCCGGCTCGGGCACCAGCACCGGGCAGCCGAACACGGCGGGCGCGATCTCCCGGACCGCCCGCGCCCGAGCCCCGCCGCCGATCAGCAGGACCCGGCTGACCGGGGTGCCGACGGCCCGCAGCGCGTCGATCGCGTCCGCGAGGCTGCACAGCATCCCCTCGACGGCGGCCCGCGCCAGGTGCCCAGGGGTGGCCGTGTCCAGCCGCAGCCCGTGCAGCGCCCCGGTGGAGTCCGGCCGGTTCGGGGTGCGCTCGCCCTCCAGGTACGGCACGAAGGCCAGCCCGCCCGCCCCGGCCTCCGCGCCCAGCGCCAGCTCGGACAGCCGGTCCAGGTCGACGCCGAGCATCGCGGCGGTGGCGTCCAGGACGCGGGAGGCGTTCAGCGTGCACACCAGCGGCAGGTAGGTGCCCTCCGCGTCGGCGAACCCGTTCACGATCCCGGTCCCGTCCGCAGCCGCCGCCTCGGAGCGCGCGAACGCGGTCCCGGACGTGCCCACGGACACCACCACGTCACCGGGCTGGATCTGCACGCCCAGCGCGGCCGACGCGTTGTCGCCCGCGCCGACCCCGTACCGGCCGCCGACCAGCTCGGCGGGTCCGGCGACCCGAGGCACCTCGGGCACCCGTCCCATGGCCAGTTCCAGCAGGTCGGGCCGGTACTCGCCGGTGACCGGGGACCAGTAGCCGGTGCCGCTCGCGTCGCTGCGGTCGGTGACCAGGTCGGCCAGGTCGCCACCACCGCGCAGCTTCCAGGTCAGCCAGTCGTGCGGCAGGCACACCGCGGCGACCCGTGCGGCGGCCTCGGGCTCGTTCCGGGCCAGCCACCGCAGCTTGGTGACCGTGAGCGAGGCGACCGGCACGCTGCCGGTGGCGTCCGCCCACGCCTGCGCGCCGAGCTCGGCGGTCAGGTCCGCGGCGGCGCCGGCCGAGCGCGTGTCGTTCCACAGCAGCGCGGGACGCACGACCTCGCCGGACGCGTCCAGGCACACCATGCCGTGCTGCTGCGCGGCCACCGAGACGGCCTCGACGTCGTCGAGCCCACCCGCGGCGTCGATCGCCGTCCGCAGCGCGGTCCACCACTCGTCGGGGTGAACCTCGGTGCCGGGCGGGTGCGCGGCGCGCCCCTCCCTGACCAGCGCGCCGGTCTGGGCGTCGCGCACCACCACCTTGCAGGACTGGGTGGAGGAGTCGACGCCCGCGACCAGCGCCATCAGCGGGCGCCCAGGAGGTGCTCGAGGGCCAGCTGCGACAGCTTCACGAACCCGTACCCGCGCTCGGCGGCCTTGTCGGGGTCGAACGACTCGTCGGCCGCGAGGAAGTCCGCGATCGACTCGCCCTCGCCGAGGGTGGGCACGGCCTGCTCGGTGACGCCGCTGACCCGCAGCGCCTCCTGCACCTCGGGGTCGGCGCGGTAGGCCTGCGCGCGCTCCTTGAGGAGGGTGTAGGTGCGCATGTTGGCGGCGGCGCTGTCCCACACGCCGTCGACGTCCTCGGTGCGCAGCGGCTTGTAGTCGAAGTGGCGGGGGCCGTCGTAGCCGCCGTTCTCCAGGAGGTCGACCAGGAAGAACGCCGAGAGCAGGTCGCCGTGGCCGAAGACCAGGTCCTGGTCGAAGCGCGGCCCCTTCTGCCCGTTGAGGTCGATGTGGAACAGCTTCTTCTGCCACAGCGCCTGCGCGATGCCGTGGACGAAGTTCAGGTTGGCCATCTGCTCGTGGCCGACCTCGGGGTTCACGCCGACCAGCTCGTGGTGCTGGAGGGTGGAGATGAACGCGAGCGCGTGCCCGACGGTCGGCAGCAGGATGTCGCCGCGCGGCTCGTTGGGCTTGGGCTCCAGCGCGAACCGGAAGCCGTAGCCCTGGTCGACGGAGTGCTGCGCGACCGTGTCCAGCGCCTCGCGGTACCGCTCCAGGGCGGCCTGCACGTCCTTGCCCGCGTCCGTCTCGGAGCCCTCGCGACCGCCCCACAGGACGATCGTCTTGGCGCCGAGCTCGGCGGCGAGCTCCAGGTTGCGCAGCACCTTGCGCAGCGCGAACCGGCGCACCGACCGGTCGTTGCTGGTGAAGCCGCCGTCCTTGAAGACGGGGTGGGTGAACAGGTTCGTGGTCACCATCGGCACGACGAGCCCGGTCTCGTCGAGCGCGCCGCGGAACGCGGAGACCCGCCGGTCCCGCTCGGCGGCGCCGGCCCCGAAGGGGATCAGGTCGTCGTCGTGGAAGGTGACGCCCCAGGCGCCCAGCTCGGCGAGCTTGCGCACCGCCGTTGGCGCGTCGAGGACGGGCCGGGTGGCGTCCCCGAACGGGTCACGCCCCTGCCAGCCAACCGTCCACAGGCCGAAGCTGAAGTCGGTCACGGTGAACCTCCAATAAGTTTGATGCCTGAACTTATCGCGTTCGACGGATAGTATCCAGTGGTGTCCAGCCCGCAGCCGACCAACCGGCAAGCCCAGCGAACAGCGAAGCAGAGCCCTCCCGAAGCCGCAGGCCAGCAGGACACGCCCTCAACCACCACGACGCCCGAGACCGCCGAAGCACCCGTCACCCCAGGCAACCCCGGTCCACACGACACTGTCCCCGGCCGCGACGACTCGCCGGTCGACATCCCTGGCTGCCCCGACACGCCGGTCGACGCCACCGCCGACTCCAGTCCGCCGGCCGACACCACCGGCCACCCCGGTCCGCCGGTCGACGCCACCGGCCACCCCGGTCCGCCAGCCGACACCACCGGCCACCCCGGTCCGCCGGTCGACGCCGCCGGCCAGCCCGGTTCAGCGCAGGCTCTTCTCGGCCCCCCTGCTCCGACGGCCGCCGCCTCCGGCCGCGCCGGTCAGGCTCCCGCCGCCCCCATCCCGGTCGTGCCCGTCGTTCCTGCCGCGCCCATCGCGCCTATTGCGCCCGCCGCCACCGTCGTGCCGGTCGTCTCGGGTCGGTCGGGTCCGGCTGGTCAGCACACCGTGCGCAGGCTCAACTCGGCGCTCGTGCTCGACGCGATCGCCTCCGCTCCCGGTTCGTCCCGCGCTTCCGTGGCGACCAGGACCGGGTTGACCAAGGCGACCGTGTCCAGCCTCGTCGACCGGATGATCGGCGCGGCCCTGGTGGTCGAGGGGGCGGCCGAGGCGCGGAGCGGGCCCGGTCGGCGCGGGACCGCGCTGCACCTGTCGCCCGCCGGGCCGCACGGGCTGGGGGTGGAGGTCGGGGTCGACTACCTGGCGACCTGCCTGGTCGACCTGACCGGGCGGGTGCGGAAGCGGTGGGTGCGGGACAGCGACAACCGGGCGTCCTCGCCCGCGCTGGTGCTGGGCGAGGTGGCCGCCGCGGTGCGGATCGCGACCAGGGAGGACGTGCCGGTCGGCGGGATCGGGGTGGCGGTGCCGGGGCTGGTCGAGTCGGCCAGCGGCGTGCTGCGGGTCGCGCCGAACCTGGGGTGGCGCGAGGTGGACGTGCGCGGCGAGCTGGGGCGGTTGCTCGGGGCCGACGCGGGCGGGCTGCCGGTGCAGGTCGGCAACGAGGCGAACCTCGCCGCGCTCGCCGAGCTGTGGCACGGCGACGCGCCGCAGGACTTCGTGCACGTGTCCGGCGAGATCGGCATCGGCGCGGGCATCGTCGTGGACGCGGGCCTGTTCGAGGGCGTGTCCGGTTTCGGCGGCGAGATCGGCCACCTGTCCGTGGACCCGAGCGGTCCGCGCTGCACGTGCGGCTCGCGCGGCTGCCTGGAACGGCTGGCCGGGCAGGACGAGATCCTGCGCGCGGCGGGCGCGGCCGACGTGGCGGACCTGCTCGCCAGGCTCGACGCGGACGACCGGGAGGCGGTCGCGGCGGTGCGGACGGCGGCCAGGTGGCTGGGCATCGCCCTGTCGGGCGCGGTGAACCTGCTCGGTCTGCCCGCGGTGGTGCTGGGCGGCGCGTACGCGCGCCTGGAACCGTGGCTGCGCCCCACCCTGGAGGCGGAACTGGGCGGACGCGTGGTGAGCGCGGCCTGGTCCCCGGTGGCGGTGACGGCGTCCTCGCTGGGCGACGAGGCGGCGGTGCGAGGCGCGGCGACCAGCGCGGTCCGCGCGATCCTGGCCGACCCCGAGCCGTACGTGGCCTCGGTCCTGGCCTGACCCTCGGCCAGGACCACGCGGACGGCGCCGCTCAGACCCCGCACGCCCGACCACGCGACACCACGAGAACCACCCCGCGCAGCGCCGCGCACGAACGCGCGTCCCGTTGCGCCCCACCCGCGATCCGCGCCCCGCCACCCCATTCCGCCCCGCCATCCCATTCCGTTCCCCCGCACCCCCACCCCATTCCGCTCCCCACACCCCCGCCCGCGTTCCGCCGCCCCATTCCGCTCCCCACACCCCCGCCCGCGTTCCCCCATCCCACATTTCCGCTCCCCACACCCCGCCCGCGTTCCGCCGCCCCATTCCGGTCCCCCACACCCCTCACCCCCGTTCCGCCCGCAAGAGCGAGGGCCGACTCGCCCAATCCCTCCCCCGCCCAGCCGCGATCCGTTGCGGCGTATGGGGGAACCGGGTGCGCGCCTCCCACCCCCGAACAGCACTGGCATGATCACGGGCAGTCGTCGCAACGGAAATCCCTTACCGCAGAACAGGTTCTCCCACCACCCGACCAGTGGGTATGGTTCCCGGACCACCCGTCAGACCTGGACTCCGCGTCACCAGACACAGACAATCGACCTCACGAGGGGGTGGACGGCTGTGCCGCGTGGAGAGCGTCCGCTGGACGTCGGTGACACCCCGCTGCTCAAGTTCGCCGCCGACCTGCGCTCGCTGCGCGACCGCGCGGGCGGGCACAGCTACCGGCAGCTCGGGGCCAAGGCGCACTACTCCGCCACCACCCTCTCCGACGCCGCGGGCGGTCGGAGGCTGCCGAGCCTCGCCGTCACGCTCGCCTACGTGCGGGCCTGCGAGGGGGACGTCGCCGCCTGGGAGGACCGGTGGCACGAGGTCGCCGCCGCCGTCGCGCCCGAGGCGCCGCCGCCGGTCGAGCAGCAGCCGCCGTACGCCGGGCTCGCCGCGTTCCAACCGCGCGACTCCGAGTGGTTCTTCGGCCGCGACCAGCTCCTCGAAGACCTCCTCGCCAGGGTCGGCTCCGCCCGGTTCACCGCCGTGTTCGGGGCCTCCGGCGCGGGCAAGTCCTCGCTGCTGCAAGCCGGTCTGGTCGCGCGCTTCGCCGGGACCACGCTCCTCACCACCCCGTCCGCCACCGACCTCGCCCTCCCCGAGACCCCCGCCGACCTGGTGATCGTCGACCAGTTCGAGGAGGTCTTCACGCTCTGCTCGGACACCTCCCGCCGCGCCGCGTTCATCGCCGCGCTGCTCGACGCCCCGCAGCACGTGGTGATCAGCGTCCGCGCCGACTTCTACGGCCACTGCGCCCAGCACCCCGACCTGGTCGCCGCGCTGGAGGACAACCAGCTCCTGATCGGGCCCATGGGCACCGAGGAGCTCCGCCAGGCGATCATGCAACCGGCCGTGAAGGCCTCCTGCACCGTCGAGACCGCCCTGGTCTCCCGCCTCGTCGCCGACGCGACCGGCCAGCCCGGCGTGCTCCCGCTGCTCTCGCACGCCCTCCTGGAGACCTGGCGCCGCCGCAGGGGCGCGACGCTCACCCTCGCCGGGTACGAGGCGGCGGGCGGCGTGCAGTACGCCATCGCGCAGACCGCCGAGCGCACCTACACCTCCCTCGAACGCCAGCAGCGCGAGCTGGCCCGCCAGGTGTTCCTGCGCCTGACCGCGCTCGGCGACGGCACCGAGGACACCAAGCGCAGCCTGCCGCGCGCCGAGCTGGACGACGACGTGGACGTCGACGTGGTCCTCGACCGGCTCGCCCACGCCCGCCTGCTCACCCTCGACCGCGACCGCGTGGAGATCGCCCACGAGGCGCTGATCCGCTCCTGGCCCCGCCTGCGCGGCTGGCTCGCCGAGGACCGCGAGGGCCTGCGCACCCTGCGCCAGCTCACCGAGGCCGCCGCGACGTGGATCTCCCTGCACCGCGCCCCCGACGCCCTCTACCGGGGCACCCGCCTGGACACCGCGCTGGAGTGGACCCGCCGCCCCCGCGCCCGCACGTCGGCGCGCGAGCGCGAGTTCCTGGCCGCCAGCTCCCAGGCCCGCGACCGCGAGCGCCGCCTCGCCCACCGGCAGACCCGCAGGCTCCGCCAGCTCGTGGCGCTGCTGGCGGTGCTGCTGCTGCTCGCGGGCGGCGCGATGGTGCAGACGATCCGGGCGCAGGAGACCGCGACCGAGCAGCGCAACATCGCGCTGGCCCGGTTCGCCGCCAACGAGTCGCTGGGCAAGCGCGAGAGCGACCCGCTGGTCGCCGACCAGCTGGTGATCGCCGCCTACCGGCTCAGCGGCACCGACGACCTGCGCGACGCGGTGCTCGGCGCGCACGCGGGCAAGTCCGGCAGCACGATCAGCCGGTCCGTGCGCACCTCCCCCGCGCTGTCCCCGGACGGCCGCCCGCTGCCCAGCGCCCGCGTCGGCGAACCGGTCGACGACCGCCTCTACCCGCGCATCGGCACGCTCACCACCCCGGTCGACGCGGTCACCTCGTTCGCCCTGACCCCGGCCGCGCAAGCGTTCGCGACCACGCTGGAGAGCCCCGGCGCCCGGCTGTGGGACGCCACCGACGCCCGCGAACCGGTCCCCGCGCACACCTTCAGCGGGCAGGTCACCCAGCTGTCCTACGCGCCCAACGGCAAGCTGCTGGCGCTGGTGCGGGAGGCGATGACCGTCGAGCTGTGGGACGCCGCCGACCCCGCCGCGCCCCGCCTGATCGGCGTGCTGCCCGACCACCCGCGCTGGGTCACCGCGCTCGCGTTCAGCCAGGACAGCCGGGTGCTGGCGACCACCGACAACCAGAGCCGGGTGCGGCTGTGGGACGTCGGCGACCCCGCCGCGCCGAGGCAGACCGCGCAGCTGTCCGACGGGGAGGACGTGTCCGTGGTCGCGCTCGCCCCCGACCACCGCACCGTCGCGCTGGGCGGGGTGAGCGGCGTGGTGCGGCTGTGGGACGTGTCGGCGGCGGAGGGGCCGCGCCGGATCGCCGAGCTGGACGGGCACCGGCAGCCGGTGCGGGCGCTCGGGTTCCGGCACGACGGCACGGCGCTGGCCACGGTCGGCCGGGACGACACGGTGCGGCTGTGGGACCTGGCCGACGCCGCCAGGCCGCGCGCCGCCGGGCGGATCAGCGGCAGCAGCGAGGGCGTGTACGGGGTGTCGTTCGGGGAGACCTGGGGCGAGGTGGTGACCGCGCGCGCGGACGGGACGTTCCGGCACTGGGAGTTCGACCTGGACCACGTGGTGGCGCAGCTGTGCGCGTCGGTGCGCGAGCCGATCAGCCGCGAGGAGTGGTCACGGTACTTCGGTTCGCTGGAGCACCGGCCGCCGTGCGGGTGACCTCGGGGCTCCGGGCGGCGCGCTGAGTCGCGGCGGCGTGTGCGCGGGGCGAGAATCGGCGGGTGACCGCTCCACGCGACGACAACCGCGCTCCGGCCGTGGACCCCGCGCCACCGGAGGCCGTGCCCACGCCCAGGGTCGACGCCACGCGTCCGACGCGCACCACCCCCGACGCCCGAGGCCCAGCGACCACCCCCACCACGCCCACGACCTCGACACCGGCCAAGCCCACGACGCCGACGCCCACCCCGGCCGCGCGAGGCGCCGACCGGACCGGGCGCGCCCGGCCGACCAGGATCAGCGGCGCGTGGGTGGCGGTCGTGGCCTCCGCGGTGGTGCTGCTGTTCCTGCTGGTGTTCATCCTGCAGAACCAGGCGGGCGCGACCATCACGTTCCTCGGCGGCACCAGCACGCTGCCGCTGGGGGTGGCGCTGCTGCTGTCGGCGATCGCCGGGGCGCTGCTGGTGGCGCTGGTGGGCGCGGCGCGCATCCTGCAGCTGCGGCGCGAGGCCCGCAAGCGCGCCGAGGCCGCGGGCGACCAGCGCTGACCGGAGCCGGTCGGCCTCCAGCGGGGCCGACCGCGCCGGAACCCTTGAGGCACAAGCACTCCGCTGATCCGACACCCCGGCGATCCGGCACCGGACCGTCTCGCGTTCGCCCCTCCCCGGTCCGGGGAGGGGCGAACGCACCCCGGCGGCGCGGCTGTGTCGCGCAGCCGCGCCGCCGGGACCCACACGAGGGCCTCACACCGGTGAACAGGATCCGCCGTTGAGCGTGAACGCGGCGGGGTTGGCGTTGCTGCCCTGCCAGCTCGCCTGGAATCCGAACTCCACCGCGCCCCCGGCGCCGATGGTCCCGTTCCAGCCCTCGTTGGTCACCGTGACCTCGGCGCCGCTCTGCGCGGCCTTGCCGTTCCACGCGCCGGTCACCCGCTGACCGCTCGCGTAGGTCCACTTCAGCGCCCACCCGGTGACGGCGGTCGCGCCCCGGTTGGTGATCCGCACCGACCCCTGGAAGCCGCCGGACCACTGGTTCGTGACCCGGTACTCGACCGCGCAGGACGCCGAAGGCGGAACCGTGGTGGTGGTAGTGGTCGTCGTCGTCGTCGTGGTCGTGGTCCCACCGCCGGGCGTGGTGGTCGTGGTCGTCGTGCTCGGCGGCGGCCCGCTCGGGTCGGCGTACAGGATTCCGCGCCCGTTGGTGCCCAGGTAGACCCGCCCGTACAGCCTCGGGTCGCCGGTGATCGCCTCGCCCGCGTTGCCGTACTGGTGCTGGTCGTCGTTGATCCGCACCCAGTTCGCCCCGGTGTCGTCGGAGCGGAACACGCCGGTCACGCCGCCGGTGGTGAGCACCGCGTACAGCGCCGGGTAGGCGCTGCCGGGCGCGGCCTTGCCGAAGCCGACGTTCACCGCGCTGGTGACGTTCGCCTGCTCGACCGCGCTCGCGCCGCCGTCGGTGGAGCGGAACAGCCCGCCCTCGCCCGCCAGCCACAGCTCGCCCTCGCGGCCGGGCACGGCGTGCAGCTTGGTCGCCGCCACCGACGCGCCCGCCGTGAACGTCGCGCCGCCGTCGACGCTGGTGTACACCCGGTTGGCGGCCAGGGCGTAGAACTTCCTCGGGTTCACCCGGTCCGACTCGACCACCGCGCCCGCGGGCACCCCGCTCGACGCGGTCCAGGAGTTGCCGAAGCCCACCGAGAGGTGCACCCCCGCGCCCGCCGGGCTCCACACGAACCGGCTGCCGTCCGCCGCCGCCGCGACCGTGCCGCCGCCGGTGACCCCGCCGGGATCGGCGCCGCCGAACCAGTTCGCGCCGCCGTCGGTGGAGAACGCGACGTGCGGGGCGGCGTCGGAGTTGCCGGAGCGGACCATGACCGAGGCGTTGGACTCGGCGTAGTCGAGGCTGGTGGTGGAGGTGAGGTTGGGCTGCGTGAACATCATCGGCGGCACCTCGGCCAGGTCCGCGTGGCGGAACCCGCCGATGTCGCCGAGCGCGCTGACCAGCGGGGCCGCGCCGGTGGGCGGGCTGACCAGGTCGAGCACGCTGGTCTCCTCAAGACCTGCGGCCGTCGGCTTGAGGGTGATCTGGCCGCCCCGGTCCCACGCGGTGAGGTTGGTGGCGCCGTAGATCGTCGCGCCGGTGCCGTAGAGCATCCGGTCCGGGTCGAACGGGTCGATCTCCAGGGACTCGGTCATCCAGCCGAGCTTGGGCGTGACCTCGGGCGGCTGCGGGGTGGCTCCCCAGCTCAGCCACGGGGAGGCGGTGATGTCCATGGTGTAGCGGAAGCTGCGGTTGGGGTAGCTGGTGAAGTCCCAGATGCGGGTCCAGGTGGCGCCCGCGTCGGTGGAGCGGAACACGATGATGTCGGGCCACCAGGAGATCTGGGTGGTGACCATGAGCGTGTTCGGGTTGGTGCGGTCGACGGTCAGGCCGCTGTAGCCGAAGTGGTCGTCGGCGCTGTCGGACGGGATGGGGCTGATCCTGGTCCACTCGCCGGTGGCGGTGTTGTGCTTCCACACGTCGCCCTTGGCGCCGTCGTACGGGCCGCCGGTGTCGCTGGTGGCGAGGTAGAGGAAGCCGCCGACGGGGTCCAGGACGCCCTTGTGGGCGAGGTAGCCGGTGGGCTGGCCCGCGAGGCGGGACCACGTCGCGCCCGCGTCGGTGGTGCGGTAGACGGTGTTCTGCTTGTCGGCGACGCCCACGTAGATCGTGCGGCTGGGCGCGCCGGACGCGGACGAGCGCGGGTCGTAGGTGACCCAGGTGACGCCCTGGTTGTCGCTGTTGTAGCCGGTGGTGTCGTTCGGGTCGGCGACGTGGTTGCCGGGGTTCGGGAACGCCGTGACCTTCGCCCAGGTGACGCCGCTGTCGGTGCTGCGCCACAGGCCGTTGCCGCTGGGGGCGCCGAGGTACAGCACGCGCGGGTCGTTGGGGTCGACGGCGAGGCGCTCGCCCATGCCCCGGCCCGGCATGTTGCCGCCGAGCTTGAACGGGAGGGCGGTGGACTGCCAGGTCGCGCCTTGGTCGGAGGAGCGCAGGACGGCGCCGTTGTCGGGGTCCCAGTCGTTGGTGTACATGCCGACGGCGGCGTAGACCTTGGCGGCGTTCACGGGGTCGGGGGCGATCGAGATGACGCCGTTGTGGCCCCAGCGGTCCCAGCCGATCGCGTCGAGCAGCGGGACCCAGCGGCCGGTGGCCTGGTTCCAGCGGTAGGCGCCGCCGATGTCGGTGCGGGCGTAGATCAGGTTCCGCTCGGCGGGGCTGAAGACGATGCCGGGCACGAACCCGCCGCCCTGGATCTCGACGTTCCTCCAGGTGTGCGGCTGGCTCGCCGGGGCGGCCTGCGCGACGGGGGCGGGGCTGGTGGCGGCGACGGTGACGAGCGTGGCGGCGGCCGTGACGAGGGCGGCCAGGAGGGCGGGTAATCGGCTCCCGCGCCGCGCCCGTGCGGTGACGGGCGGGGTGGGCTCGGGCTGGCGCGGTGCCATCACGGCGCTCCTTTGCGCGGTTCGGGCGTGTGCCGGGCAGGGCGAGCGGTGGAGCGGGGACCTGGCGGGTGGAGCGGGGGCCTGGCGGGCTGAGCGGGTCGGGCCGGTCGAGCGGGAGTCGAGCGGGGACCTGGCGGGCCGTGCGGGTCGAGCGCGAACCGGGCCGGGGTCGGGAGGAGGCGGTGGGCGAAAGGGACGCCTCCTCCCGCGCCTGGCTCCGGGCGGCCGGGGGACGACCAACCCGACCACCGTTTCTGGGAGCGCTCCCAGAGCGGGTGGAAGAAAAACGTAACGACCGCCGAAGTGCGGTGTAAAGACCTGTCCGGTGCTCGGATCGGGTGAACTACCCGCCTCGACGGATTGCTCTGAACGAGTGGAAGCACCAGGAGCCGGGACCGGCGGTGGGCGGGGCGTCACCCCTCGGCCTCGCACGACACGCCGGCACGGCTCCGAGGCCCGGACCGCCCGCACGGCGCACCGGACCGGCTGCTTTGTGCGCCACAGGAGGCTCGATGAAGGTCGTGGACTTGCGCGAGTACCGCGCCAAGTGCGCCGAAGTGCTCGACTCGGTGATCGCCGACCGCGAAGGAGTGGTGGTCACCCGCCCAGGGCGCGACCCCGTCGTGCTCGTGGCGCTCGACGACTACCGGTCGCTCCAGGAGGTCGTCAACCGGTTCCCCCGCCAGGAGAGCGCGCGGCAGCGAGCCCGCGCCGAGCACCGCGCACCCCGGCCCGACGAACCTCGTCGCTGAGGTCCGCCGGACGCCCCTGCCACGTGCGCGGCCGGGGTCGGGGTCGGGGTCGGGGTCGGGAGGGTCTACGCGCTGGCCCGGTGCACCAGCGAGGTCGGCAGGAGCAGGAACGGCGGGAGGTTCTCCTCGCCCGTCAGCTCCGCCATCAGGCGCCACGTCATCGTGCGGCCCAGCTGCTCCACGTCCTGCCTGACCGTCGTCAGCGGCGGGACCGCCGTCGACGCCAGCACCAGGTCGTCGAAGCCC
Source organism: Actinosynnema mirum DSM 43827 (assembly GCF_000023245.1). Classification (GTDB taxonomy): domain Bacteria; phylum Actinomycetota; class Actinomycetes; order Mycobacteriales; family Pseudonocardiaceae; genus Actinosynnema; species Actinosynnema mirum. The sequence goes on along the minus strand of NC_013093.1, from coordinate 1,966,595 downwards.
ACCACGGCCACGTCCTGCGGCACCCGCTTGCCCTGCGCGTGCAGCGCCTGCAGCGCGCCCATCGCCATGATGTCGGCCCCCACGAACACCGCGTCCAGCGCGGGCTCGCGGGTCAGCAGCTCGTCCATCGCGGCGGCGCCGCTGGCCGGGGTGAAGTCGCCGAACGCCACCAGGTCGTCGCGCAGCCCGGCCTGGCTCAGCGCCCGCTTGAACCCGCTCAGCCGGTCCATGCCCACGGCCATGTCCTTCGGGCCCGCTATGGTCGCGATCCTCGTGCGCCCCAGCGAGACCAGGTGCTTGGCCGCCTCCATGGCCCCGTTGAAGTTGTCCGAGTCCACGTACGGCACCCCGCCCGCGCCGAGGGGCCTGCCACCGACGACGGTGGGCAGGCCCGCGTCGGCGAGCACGCGGGGCAGCGGGTCCTGGCCGTGCAGGCTGATCACCAGCACGCCGTCGACGTGGCCGCCGCACAGGTAGTTCACCAGGTCCTGCTCGTCGCCCTCCTTGCTCATCATGAGCACGAGCTGGACCCTCTTGCCCGACAGCTCCGCGTGCACGCCTCGCAGCACGCCCGCGAAGAACGGGTCCGCCAGCACCCGGCTGCCCTGTTCGGACACCACCAGCGCGATGCAGTTCGCCCTGCTGCCCGCAAGGGTGCGGGCGGCCTGGTTGGGGCTGTACCCCAGCTGAACGATCGCCTGGTGAACGGCCTCGCGCGCCTTGGTGCTGACGTACGGCTCGCCGTTGATCACCCTCGACACGGTCGACTTCGACACCCCGGCGGCTCTGGCGACCTCTTCGAGCCTGGTCGGGGGCCTTCGGGCCTTGGGCGGCTCAACGGCGTCGGTCACGGCGCAGCCGTCGCTGACGGCGCGGGCAGCGCGTTGCCGCGGGCGACCTCGGAGTACCACATGGCGCTCATCTTAGGCGTCCTGACCTGCGTGCCGTAGTCGACATGCACGATCCCGAACCGCTTGGCGTAACCCTCGGCCCACTCGAAGTTGTCCATCAGCGACCACGCGAAGTAGCCGCGGAGGTCGACGCCCTCGGTGATCGCGTCGTGCGCCGCGCGCAGGTGCGAGTCGATGTAGGCCAGGCGCTCCGGGTCGTTGACCGAGCCGTCGTCGGACACCGCGTCGCGGTACGCCGCGCCGTTCTCGGTGATGTAGATCGGCAGGCGCGGGTACTCCTCGTGCAGCCGGGTGAGGAGCTGGTAGATCCCGCGCGGTCGCACCTCCCACTCCATGTCGGTGCGCGTCGCGTCGTCCCGGACCGGGAAGCTGACGTGCTCGGCCCCGACCCACGGCGACCCGGTGGCGCGGCGGCCCGGCTTGGGCTCGCTGGGCGCGGCGGGCTCGGAGCTGACGAAGTGCTCGGTGTAGTAGTTCACGCCGAGCTGGTCCAGCGGCGCCGAGATGATCGCCAGGTCCTCGGGCTTGATGTGGTCGGCGAACCCGTACGGCGCGAGGTCAGCGACGATGTCCGCCGGGTACTCGCCCTTGAACAGCGGGTCCAGGAAGATCCGGTTCTGCAGCCCGTCGAGCCGCCGCACCGCGTCCAGGTCCGCCTCGGACGAGGGGTCGGCGGGGATGATCGGGTACATGTTGAGCGTGATGCCGACCTTGGCCTCCGGCTTGGCCGAGCGGATCGCCGCGGTGGCGAGGCCGTGGCCGAGCAGCAGGTGGTGGACGGCCGCGACGGCGGCGGCGGGCTCCTGGCGGCCGGGCGCGTGGATGCCGCCCGCGTAGCCGAGGAACGCCGAGCACCACGGCTCGTTCAGCGTGGTCCAGTTGGACACCCGGTCGCCGAGCGCCTCCACGACCGTGGCCGCGTAGTCGGCGAACCGGTGCGCGGTGTCCCGGTTGGCCCAGCCGCCCGCGTCCTCCAGGGCCTGCGGCAGGTCCCAGTGGTAGAGCGTGACCCACGGGTCGATGCCGCGCTCCAGCAGGGTGTCGACCAGCCTGCTGTAGAAGTCCAGCCCGGCCTGGTTGGGCTCGCCGCCGTCGGGCCGGATCCTCGGCCAGGCGGTGGAGAAGCGGTACGCGCCGAGGCCGAGGTCCGCCATCATCGCGACGTCCTGCTCGACCCGGTGGTAGTGGTCCACGGCCACGTCACCGTTGTCACCACCGGCGACGGCGCCGGGCAGCGCGCAGAAGGTGTCCCAGATGGAAGGGGAGCGACCGTCCTCCTTGGACGCCCCCTCGACCTGGAACGCCGCTGTCGCGGCCCCCCACACGAAGCCCTCGGGAAAGGAAATGGACTCCACAGCTACCCCTTCACAGCACCCTGCATGATCCCGGCGACGATCTGCCGCCCGAGTACGAGGAACACGATCAGCACCGGGATGGTGGCCATCGTGGTCCCGGCGAGCACGAGCGAGTTGTTGACGTAGTAACCGCTCTTGAGCTTCTCCAGCGCGACCTGGATGGTCGGGTTCTCGGCGTTCAGCGCGATCAGCGGCCAGAGGAAGTCGTTCCAGGACGTCATGAACGTGAAGATGCCGAGCATCGCCGCCGCCGGGCGGACCGCGGGCAGGCACACGTGCCAGTAGGTGCTGAGGAGGCTGCAACCGTCCATGCGGGCCGCTTCGACGAGCTCGTCCGGCACGGCGTCCGCGATGAACTGGCGCATCCAGAACACGCCGAAGGCGGTGATCAGGTTCGGCACGATCACCGCGCCCAGCTCACCGGCCCAGCCGAACTCGGCCATCGCCATGTACAGCGGGATGATGCCCAGCTGGGTCGGCACCGCCAGGGTCGCGACGACGAACACCAGCAGCGGGCCCCGGCCCTTGAAGCGCAGCTTGGCGAAGGCGAAGCCGGCGAGGCTGGACAGCACCACGACCGAGACGGTGACCGTGCCGGAGACGATGAGGCTGTTGCCCAGCGCCTTCCAGAACTCGACCTTGTCGAGGACGTCCTTGGCGTTGACCAGGAAGTTGCCGCCGGGCAGCCAGGGCTGCTCGGCCTTGAAGTGCTGGTCGTCGTGGCTGCCGACCAGGAAGGCCCAGTAGAACGGGAAGGCCGACGCGATGATGAACGCGATCAGCGGTCCGTAGACCGCGAAACCGGGACGCTTCTCCGACACGGTCTAGTCCTCCCCACTGGAGGCGATCCGGCGGGTGAGCATGAAGTTGATCCCGGCGATCGCGATGATGACGACGAACAGCACCCAGGCCACCGCGGAGGCGTAACCGAGCTCGTACCTGCCGAAGCCCGCCTGGTACATGTAGAGCATCACCGTCTGGAACTGGTTGCTGGCGCCGCCGTTGGCGTTGCCGCCCGCGGGCTCGAACAGCAGCGGCTCGGTGAAGATCTGCAGGCCGCCGATGGTCGAGGTGATGACGACGAAGATGATCGTCGGGCGGAGCATGGGCAGCGTGACGCTGAAGAAGCGCCGCATGGTGCCCGCGCCGTCGACGACCGCGGCCTCGTACACGTCGCGCGGGATGGCCTGCATGGCGGCGAGCACGATGAGCGCGTTGTAGCCGGTCCAGCGCCAGTCGACCATGGTGGCGATGGCGACGTGGCTCCACCAGCGCTCGGCCTGCCAGTTGATCCGGTCGAGGCCGACGGCCTCCAGCCAGTCGTTGATCATGCCGTACTGGACGCCGAACAGGTCGCCGAAGATCAGGGTGAGCGCGACGAGGCTGGCCACGTAGGGCAGCAGCACGCCCATGCGCCACAGGGTGCGGGCGCGCAGCGCGGTGTTGAGCAGCGCGGCGATCAGGACGGCGACGATGATCTGCGGCACGCTCGACATCAGGAAGATGCTGAACGTGTTGACCATCGCGTTCCAGAACTGCGGGTCGCCGAGCAGCTCGACGTAGTTGGCGAGGCCGACGAACTCGCCGTCCAGCCCGATCTCCCAGTCGAACAGGGAGATGTAGGCGGTGTACAGCAGCGGGAACAGGCCGACGACCGTGAACAGCACGAAGAACGGCGCCACGAACAGGTAGGGCGAGAACTTCGCGTCGAGGTTGCTGAACCGGTAGCGGCGGGTGGGGTCGACGAGCCCCACCGAGTCGTCGCCCTCAGGACGCCGCGGCGGGCGGGGCGCAGCGCCCCGCCCGCTCGCCACCGAGGTGTCGGTGGTCACTTGGTCGCCTTCTGGGCGTCCTCGACGACCTTCTTCCACGCCTCGTCCGCGTTGGTGCCCTGCTCGACCGACAGCAGCGCCGGGCCGACGATGTCGTCCTGGATCTGGCCGTCCTTCGGGCCCTTGTACTGGGCCACGTCGACCTTCTTGGCCTGCTCCGCGTAGAGCTTGCCGACCTGCTGGCCGAAGTACTCGTTGGTGCTCTCGGTCAGCTCGGGGTTGTCGAGCGCCTCGAGCTGGCTCGGGAAGGTGTTCTTGGCCTTGAACGCCTTGATCTGCTGCTCGGGCGCGGTCAGCCAGGCAGCCAGCTCAGCGGCTTCCTTCGGGTGCTTGCTCTGCTTGGGCACGGTCAGGAACGAGCCGCCCCAGTTGCCGCCGCCGTCGGGGAAGGAGCCGGTGACGACCCACTTGCCCTTGTGCTCGGGGCCGGAGTTCTTCTCGATGTTGCCGAGCAGCCACGCCGGGCAGGTCTTGGTGGCGAAGGCCGACTCGCGGAAGCCGGTCTCCCACTCGGGGGTCCACGCCTTGAGCTTCGCGGACTGGCCCTGCGCGACGGCGGCGGTCACCTTGCCCCAGATGGCCTTGTCGCCGTTGGAGTCGATGACGAGCTTGTCGTCCTTGTCGAAGTAGCCGAGCTCGGCCTGGTTGTGCATCGGGTTGAAGATCTGCGCGGCCGAGTCGAACCAGGCCTTGCCGGTCTTCTCCGCGTACTGCTTGCCCGCGGCGAAGTACGAGTCCCAGGTGGCGAACGTGGCGGCGATGCCTGCCTCGTCGGTGGGGATGCCACCGGCCTCCAGGAGGTCCTTGCGGTAGCACATGGCCAGCGGGCCGATGTCGGTGCCGTAGCCGATCAGCTCGCCGCCCTTGGCCGTGACCGACTTGGTCTTCCAGTCCAGCCAGCGGCCGTCGACGTTCGGGCCGATCTCCTTGAGGTTGTTGAACTGGCCCGCGCGGGTCATGACCTGGCTGAGGTAGCCCTCCTCGACGCCCTCGACGTCGGAGAGGCCGGAGCCCGCCGCCATCTTGGTGAAGAGGTTCTTGTGGTGGTCAGCGGCCTGACCGGTCTTGCGCTCGCTCACCTTGATGTTGGGGTGAGCCGCCTCGTACTCCTTGAGGAGCTCCTCGTACCCGAACTGGTTGAACGTGGCGATGGTGAGTTCGATCTTGCCATCGGCACTGGTCCCACTGTCCGAACCGCAGGCGGTGGTGACCGCTGCGAGCACTGCGGTGCAGGCCAGGAGGCTACCCAGGCCTGCTCGACGGTTGCGCACGAGAACTCCTCGATGAGATCGGCGGTGTTGTTCTGGGAGCGCTCCCAGGTTGTGGGCGAGTGTGGTTCGCGCCACGGAGGCATGTCAAGCGTCTGTATCCACGCTGTTACCGGCATTGCGCCTTTTGCCCACCTGAACCGATTCCGTAAACCCCGTTCCAGTGAGCCGTTCGACCACCCCAGGTAGTCCCGAGGGCCCAAAACCGGACAGTGCGACCGGAGCATCCGACTAACGCCGCAGCAGGACGGGCGTTCGAGTGACGGCCGAACCGGTGAACGCTTCCAGGGGCTCCGTCGCGCGTCATCGCAGTCCCCTTCCAGGAGGTCCCCTCATCCGCCACAGCGACCTTCCACCCGCGGGAGGGTTGGCACCACCCCTGGAAGCGGTAACAGGGGTGCGTCTCAACGGGGGCGGGGGTCGGGGCGGGGCGGGGGCGGGTGACCGGCGATGACGGGGGTGGGGGTTGGACGGGGGCGGGTCGAGGGCGGAGGCGGGTCCGGGGTGGGCGGGATCGGTTCAGCACGCACGGTCATCGCGCACGGGCACCGGGAGCGGGGCGGGGGGATCACGGCGGGCGACGGGGGTTGGGGCGGGTGGCGCGGGCGGGCGACGGAGGACGGGGAGGCCAAGTGGGGGACGGGAGGTAGCGACGGGGGCGGCGGGCGGCTTCTCGGACAGCGGCCCGCACCCAACGATCACTGTTGCGGAAAGCGCTTACCTCACTCTGCGAGGAACCGGGTAGGCGAGCAAATCGCTTGACGCACAGCGACTCGTCGACAAAGCGACTGAGGCCACCCCGCACTGCGGAAAGCGCTTACCCTCGTGAGGAAAGGGCTTTCCGAGTAGAGCGCCGAAGGGGTGGCGGGCCTGTGGCCCGCCACCCCTTCGCGTGCAGCCGCTCAGCGCCTCCGGTTCAGCGCCAGCCCGCTCAGCGCCGGTCCTCCAAGTCCCCCTCGGTGTTCAGGTACACCGCCCGCAGCGCGTCCAGCGTCGCCTGCTCCGGGTGCTCCCACAGCCCCCGGTCCGCCGCCTCCAGCAGCCGCTCGGTGATGCCGTGCAGCGCCCACGGGTTGCTCTCGTTGAGGAACCGCTGGTTCTCCTCGTCGAACACGTACGCCTCGGCGAGCTTCTCGTACATCCAGTCCGCGACCACCCCGGTCGTGGCGTCGTACCCGAACAGGTAGTCCACCGTCGCCGCCAGCTCGAACGCGCCCTTGTACCCGTGCCTGCGCATCGCCGCCAACCACCGGGGGTTCACCACGCGCGCCCGGAAGATCCGGTTCGTCTCCTCGTGCAGGGTCCGCGTGCGCACCGCGTCGGGCCTGGTGCTGTCGCCCACGTACGCCTTCGGGGCCTTGCCCGTCAGCGCCCGCACCGTGGCCACCATGCCGCCGTGGTACTGGAAGTAGTCGTCCGAGTCGATGACGTCGTGCTCGCGGGTGTCGATGTTCTTCGCCGCCACCGCGATCCGCTTGTACGCGGTCTCCATGTCCGGCCTGGCCTGCACGCCGTCGAGACCGCGCCCGTACGCGTACCCGCCCCACACCGCGTACACCTCGGCGAGGTCGGCGTCGTCGCGCCAGTTCCGGCTGTCGATCAGCGGCAGCAGGCCCGCGCCGTACGCGCCCGGCTTGGAGCCGAAGATGCGCATCGTGGCGCGCCGGTCGTCGCCGTGCTCGTCCAGCGCCGCGCGCACGTGGGCGCGCACGAAGTTGTCCGAGTCCGACTCGTCCAGGTCCGAGACCAACCGCACCGCGTCGTCCAGCAGCGCCACCACGTGCGGGAACGCGTCGCGGAAGAAGCCGCTGATGCGCACGGTCACGTCGATGCGCGGCCTGCCCAGCTCCTCCAGGTCCACGACCGCCAGGCCGGTCACCCGGCGGGACTGCTCGTCCCACACCGGGCGCACGCCCAGCAGCGCCAGCACCTCCGCGATGTCGTCGCCGGAGGTGCGCATGGCGGAGGTGCCCCACACCGACAGGCCCACCGACGGCGGCCACTCCCCCGTCTCGGCGCGGTAGCGCTCCAGCAGCGAGTCCGCCATGGCCTGCCCGGTCTCCCACGCCAGCCTGGACGGCACGGCCTTCGGGTCGACCGAGTAGAAGTTCCGGCCGGTCGGCAGCACGTTCACCAGGCCCCGCAGCGGCGAACCGCTCGGGCCCGCGGGCACGTAACCGCCGCTCAGCGCGTGCAGCACGTGCGTCATCTCGTCCGTCGTCCTGGCGAGCCTGGGCACGACCTCGCGGGCGCCGAACTCCAGGATGCCCACCACGTCCCGGTCGTCCGTGAGCGTGGCGGCGTGCTCGGGCGCCCAGTCGGCGTCCTCCATCGCCTGCACCAGCTCGCGGGCCCGCTGCTCGGCGGCGTCCGTGTCGAGGCGGTCCGCGCCCTGCTTGAGGCCCAGCGCGTCGCGCAGGCCCGGCAGCGCGGCGACCTGCCCGGCCCACACCTGCGGGGCCTGCAGGATCGCCAGCACCAGGTTGACCCGCGCCGCGCCGACCGGCGGCTCGCCCAGCACGTGCAGGCCGTCGCGGATCTGCACGTCCTTGATCTCGCACAGCCAGCCGTCGACGTGCAGGATCAGCTCGTCGAACTCGGCGTCGTGCGGCCGGTCGGTCAGGCCCAGGTCGTGGTCGAGCTTCGCGGCCTGGATGAGCGTCCAGATCTGGGCGCGGATGGCGGGCAGCTTCGCCGGGTCCATCGCGGCGATGTTGCCGTGCTCGTCCAGCAGCTGCTCCAGGCGCGCGATGTCGCCGTAGCTGTCGGAGCGGGCCATGGGCGGCACCAGGTGGTCGACGAGCGTGGCGTGGGCGCGGCGCTTGGCCTGGGTGCCCTCGCCGGGGTCGTTGACCAGGAACGGGTAGATCAGCGGCAGGTCGCCGAGCGCGGCGTCCGGGCCGCAGCCCGCCGACAGGCCGACGGTCTTGCCGGGCAGCCACTCCAGGTTGCCGTGCTTGCCGACGTGCACGACCGCGTCGGCGCCGAACTCGGCCTCCAGCCAGCGGTACGCGCCCAGGTAGTGGTGGCTGGGCGGCAGGTCCGGGTCGTGGTAGATCGCGATCGGGTTCTCGCCGAACCCGCGCGGCGGCTGCACCATGACCACGACGTTGCCCGAGCGCAGGGCGGCGAGCACGATCTCGCCGTCGCGGTCGCGGGAGCGGTCCACGAACAGCTCGCCGGGCGCGGGGCCCCAGTGCCGCTCCATGTCCTCGCGGGCGTCCTCGGGCAGCGTCCCGTACCACTCGCGGTAGCGGGCGGCGGGCAGCCGCACCGGGTTGCCCTGGAGCTGCTCCTCGGTGAGCCAGTCCGGGTCCTGGCCACCGGCGGCGATCAGGGCGTGGATGAGCGCGTCGCCGTTGAGGTCGTCCAGGCCGGGGAAGCCCTCGCCGAGGTCGTAGCCCTGCTCGCGCAGCGCGGCGAGCAGCCGGACCGCGCTGGCCGGGGTGTCCAGGCCGACCGCGTTGCCGATGCGGGAGTGCTTGGTCGGGTAGGCCGACAGCATGAGCACGACCTTGCGGTCGGCGGGCGGGGTGTGCCGGAGCTTGCCGTGCCGCACCGCGATGCCCGCGACGCGCAGCGCCCGCTCGGGGTCGGCGACGTAGACGGTCAGGCCGTCCTCGTCGATCTCCTTGAAGGAGAACGGGACGGTGATGATGCGGCCGTCGAACTCGGGGATCGCGACCTGGGTGGCGGTGTCGAGCGGCGAGAGGCCGTCGTCGTTGTCGTCCCAGTCGGCGCGGCTGCTGGTCAGGCACAGGCCCTGCAGGATCGGCACGTCCAGCTCGGCGAGCGCGCCCACGTCCCACGCGTCGTCGTCGCCACCGGCGGAGGCCGTCGCGGGCTTGGTGCCGCCCGCGGCGAGCACGGTCACGACGAGCGCGTCGGCCTTGCGCAGCTCGGCGAGCAGCTCGGGCTCGGCGGTGCGCAGCGAGGAGCAGAAGATCGGCAGCGCCCGGCCGCCCTTGGCCTCGACGGCGTCGCACAGCGAGTGCACGAACGCGGTGTTCCCGGCCACGTGGTGGGCGCGGTAGTAGAGCACCGCGACGGTCGGCCGCGTGCCCTCGTCCGGGTCACCGGCGGGCTCGGGGCGCTCCAGCAGGCCCCAGTTGGGCGCGGCCACGGGCGGCTCGAAGCCGACGCCGGTCAGCAGGACCGTGTCGGACAGGAACGCGTGCAGCTGCGCGAGGTTCGCGGAACCGCCGTGGGCCAGATAAGTGTGCGCTTCCGCACACACCCCGCCGGGCACCGTGGACAGCTCCATCAGCTCGGCGTCCGGGTTCTGCTCACCGCCCAGCACGACGACCGGTCGCGGGCCCGCGAGGAGGTGGTCGAGGCCCTCCTCCCAGATGCGCCTGCCACCCAGGATGCGCACCACCACCAGGTCGGCGCCCTCGACGAGTTCGGGCAGGTCGTCGACGCCGAGCCTGGCCGGGTTGCCGAGCCGGTAGTCGGCTCCGCTGGCTCGTGCGGACAGCAGGTCCGTGTCGGAGGTCGACAGCAGCAGGATCACGTGCGGGCTCCATCCCTCGGGGGTCCTCGCCCCAAGTCGTAGGGGACGGCGTGCGGAGTTCCTGACTCCCCGGGTCTTCCCAGGTCACAGTGGCGGGACCGCGCCGGTTTCGCACCGGCTTCCTCCTGTTGCTTCGCCGTTCAGGCCTCACACTAACTCGGAGTTAGCATCCAGCCCATGTCCTCAGACCGCGATCGCCCTGACGCCTGCCCCGGCGCCGTCGACGTGTTCCAGGCGTCGGACGGCGGGCTCGCCCGCGTCCGCGTGCCCGGCGGCACGATCGACGCCGAGCGGTTCGACGTCCTCCGCCTGGCCGCGCTGGAGCTGGGAGACGGCTGGATAGAGCTGACCTCGCGGTCGAACCTCCAGGTCAGGGGCCTGGCGGAGGGCGCGGAGCTGGAGCTGGGCAGGCGGCTGTCGGCGGCCGGGCTGCTGCCGACGCGCACCCACGAGCGGATGCGCAACATCATCGGCGACCCGCTGGACGACGGCTCGCAGGCGCTGTGCGACGAGCTGGACCTGGCGCTGCGGTCGATGCCTTCGCTGGGCGGGCTGCCGGGCCGGTTCCTGCTCACCGTCGGCCACTCGGTGTCGGGTCTGGGCTGCGACATCGGCGTGGCCGGTGACGTGCTGCTGCTGGCCGGCCAGGACTCCGGCGTGCGCGTTTCGGACCCGGTGGCGGCGGTGGTCGCGGCGGCGCTGGCGTTCCAGAGGGTGCGCGGCGCGGCCTGGCGTCTGTCCGAAGTGGACTTCGGGGTGGCGAAGGTCACGGCGGCCGTCCTGGCGACCGCGCCGGGTGCCGCCACGAGCGCGGAGCGCTACGCCCCGGCCGTGACGCCGGTCGTGCCCGGTCCCGTCCCCGGCCGCGACCTGGTGGTCGCCGGGGTGCCGCTCGGCAGGCTCGACGCCCGCCTCCTGCCTGGCACGGCGGTGCGCGTGACGCCGTGGCGCGCGCTCGTGCTGCCCTCCTCGGCCGACCCGAACGGCCTGATCACCGACCCGGACTCGCCGCTGTGGGGCGTCGGCTCGTGCGCCGGGAGCCCCGGCTGCGCGAAGTCGCTCGCGGACGTGCGGACCGACGCCGTGGCCTGGGCGCGCACGCGCGCCGACCGCGGTCCCGCACACTGGTCCGGTTGCGCCCGGCGGTGCGGTCGGCCGGCGGGCGAGGTCAGGGAGTTCGTCGCCACAGGCGGCGGTTACGAGGAGATCGGTTGAGCGAGTACGTCAAGGACGGCGCGGAGATCTACCGCAGGTCCTTCGCGACCATCCGCGCCGAGGCGCGCCTGGACGGGCTGCCGCCCGACGTGGCGCGCGTGGTGGTCCGGATGATCCACGCCTGCGGCATGGTCGACCTGGTCGAGGACGTCGCCTTCTCGCCGGGTGTGGTGACGGCCGCGCGGGAGGCGCTGCTCGCGGGCGCGCCGGTGCTGTGCGACGCGCAGATGGTGGCGTCCGGGATCACCAGGAAGCGGCTGCCCGCCGACAACGACGTGCTGTGCCTGCTCGGCGACCCGGCGGTGCCCGCGCTGGCGGCGGAGATCGGCAACACCCGGAGCGCGGCGGCGCTCCAGCTGTGGGGCGAGCGGATGGGCGGGGCGGTCGTGGCGATCGGCAACGCGCCCACCGCGCTGTTCCACCTGCTCGACCTGATCGCGGCGGGCGCGCCGAGGCCCGCCGCCGTGCTGGGCATCCCGGTGGGCTTCATCGGGGCGGCCGAGTCGAAGGACGCGCTGGCCGCGAACGAGCTGGGACTGGAGCACCTGGTGGTGCGGGGTCGGCGCGGTGGCAGCGCGATGACCGCCGCCGCCGTGAACGCGATCGCGAGCGAGGACGAATGACCGGCAGGCTCTACGGCGTCGGGGTCGGACCGGGTGACCCGGAGCTGGTGACGGTGAAGGCCGCGCGGCTGATCGGCGAGGCGGACGTGGTGGTGTTCCACAGCGCGCGGCACGGCCGCAGCGTGGCGCGCCGCACCGCCGAGCCGTACCTGCGCGCGGGGCAGGTCGAGGAGCAGCTGGTCTACCCCGTCACCACCGAGGACTCGGACGACTACCAGGGCGAGATCGACGCGTTCTACGCCGAGTGCGCGGAGCGGTTGGCGGCGCACCTGGACGCGGGGCGGACGGTGGTGGTGCTGGCGGCGGGCGACCCGCTGTTCTACGGGTCGTACATGCACCTGCACAAGCGGTTGGCGCACCGCTACCCGGCCGAGGTGGTGCCGGGGGTGACGTCGGTCAGCGCGGCCTCCGCCGTGCTGGGCGCGCCGCTGGTGGAGCGGGACGAGGTGCTGACCGTGCTGCCGGGCACGCTGCCGGTGGACGAGCTGGCCGGGCGCCTTGCCGGGGGCGACCCGGTGGCGGTCATGAAGCTGGGGCGGACGTTCCCGAACGTGCGGGAGGCGCTGGAGCGGGCCGGGCGGCTGGACGAGGCCTGGTACGTGGAGCGGGCCACCACGCGCGGGGAGCGGACGGCGAAGCTGTCCGAGGTGGACCCGGACGAGGTGCCGTACTTCTCGGTGGCGGTGCTGCCCAGCAGGGCGGGCGCCCCGGTGTCCGCCGCGCCTGGAGCGCCCACCGCGCCCGCCGCGTCCACCACGCCTGGCGTGTCCGGTGTGGACGGTTCGGACGGCGTGGAACCGTTGGCGGACAGGGGCCCCGGCGAGGTCGTGGTGGTCGGGCTCGGCCCGGCCGGGCCGGAGTGGTTGACGCCGCAGGCCCGCGAGGCCCTGGAGGCCGCCGACGACCTGGTCGGGTACGTGACGTACCTGAACCGGGTGCCGGACAGCCCGCGCAGGCGCAAGCACGCCTCGGACAACAAGGTCGAGGCGGAGCGGGCGGCGTTCGCGCTGGAGCTGGCCGGGCGCGGCAGGCGCGTCGCGGTGGTCTCCTCGGGTGATCCGGGGGTGTTCGCGATGGCCGCCGCCGTGCTGGAGGTCGCGGAGGGCTACCCAAACGTGCCGGTGCGGGTGCTGCCGGGCATGACGGCCGCGCACGCGGTCGCGAGCCGGGTGGGCGCGCCGCTGGGGCACGACTACTGCGTGGTGTCGCTGTCGGACCGGCTCAAGCCGTGGGAGGTCATCGCCGAGCGGTTGGCGGCGGCGGCGAGGGCGGACCTGGTGCTGGCGCTGTACAACCCGGCCTCGCGCAGCCGCACCTGGCAGGTGGCGGCGATGCGCGACCTGCTGCTGGAGCACCGGTCGCCGGACACGCCCGTGGTGGTCGGGCGGGACGTGGGCGGGCCGCAGGAGAGCGTGCGCGTGCTGCGCCTGGCCGACCTGGACCCGGCGACCGTGGACATGCGGTGCCTGCTGCTGATCGGGTCCTCGCAGACGCGGGTCTCCCCCAGCGGCAAGGTGTTCACGCCCCGGACCTACCCGACGGGCTGAGCCCTCACCCCAGTCGGGCGCGCACCCAGGCGGCGGCCTCCCCGGCGGAGGCCGCCGTCCTGGCGTCCGGGGGCAGCGGCGGGCGGCGCACCAGGACCACGGGGACGCCGAGCGCGCGGGCGGCGTCGAGCTTGGCGGAGGTCATGCCGCCGCCGCTGTCCTTGGTCACCAGGACCCCGATGTCGTTGTCCCGCAGCAGGTCCAGCTCGGAGTCGAGGGTGTACGGGCCCCGGTCGAGCAGCACGCGCACGCCGGGGGCGACCTCGTCGGGCGGGTCGACCATGCGGGCCAGGCCGCGCCGGAACGCGCCGACGCCCTGGCGGCCGGTGGTGATGAGCGCCCTGCGGTCCCCGATCGCCGCCGCGGCCTCGGCCAGGGAGTCGACCCAGGTCCAGTCGTCGCCGGGCCGCTCGGTCCAGCCGGGGCGGCGCAGCACGAGCAGCGGGACGCCGGTGCGCGCGGACGCGGCGGCGGCGTTGGCGGTGATCCGCTCGGCGAACGGGTGCGTGGCGTCGACCAGCGCGGTGACGCCCTCGGCGCGCAGGTGCCCGACGAGGCCGTCGACCCCGCCGAACCCGCCGACGCGCACCTCGCCGACCGGAAGGCGCGGGTTCGCCACCCGCCCGGCCAGCGAGGACAGCACGCGCAGCCCCGGCACGCCGGCCAGGAGGGCGGCCAGCTCGCGGCCCTCGCCGGTGCCGCCGAGGACGAGCGCGGTGGCCGCCGCCATCAGGTCTGCGGGGCGCGGCAGCGGGCGGCCGAGTACAGGTGGCTGTCCGGGAAGCCCTCGGCGGCCAGCACGCGCCCGACGACGATCACCGCCGTGCGCCGCACCCCGGCCTCGCGCACCTGCCCGGCGATGTCGGCGAGGGTGCCGCGCAGCACCAGCTCGTCCTCGCGGCTGGCCCGCGCCACGACGGCCACCGGGCAGTCCGCGCCGTAGTTCGGCGCCAGGTCGGCGACGACCTCCTCGATCCGCTGCACGGCCAGGTGCAGCACCATCGTGGCCCTCGACGCCCCGAGCGTCGCCAGGTCCTCGCCCTCCGGCATGGGGGTGGCGCGCGCGGAGGTGCGGGTCAGCACCACGGTCTGCCCGACGCCCGGCACGGTCAGCTCGCGCTTGAGGGCGGCTGCGGCGGCGGCGAACGCGGGCACGCCCGGCACCACCTCGTACGGCACGCCCTCGGCGTCGAGCCTGCGCGCCTGCTCGGCGACGGCGCTGAACACCGACGGGTCGCCGGAGTGCAGCCTGGCCACGTCGTGCCCGGCCCGGTGCGCCTCCACCAGCTCGTGCACGATCTCGTCGAGCGTCAGGTTCGCGGTGTCCACGAGCTTCGCGCCGGGCGGGCAGTGCTCCAGCACCGCGACGGGCACGAGCGCGCCCGCGTACAGGCACACCGGGGAGGTGGTGATGCGCTGCACGGCCCGCACGGTGAGCAGGTCGGCGGCACCCGGCCCGGCCCCGATGAAGTGGACGGTCACTCGTTCTCCTTCGTCACGGCCCACACCGTCACCGGCATGTGCGGGCGCCACCCGGTGAAGCCGCCGACCGGCGCGGCCCTGCTGACCGAGAGCCTGGTCAGCGCGCCGCCGAGCTCGGCGTGCCAGCGGGCGAGGACTGCCTCGGACTCGATCGTCACGGCGTTGGCGACGAGCCTGCCGCCCGGCTTGAGCGCGGCCCAGCAGCGCTCGACCACGCCGGGCGCGGTGACGCCGCCGCCGACGAACACCGCGTCGGGCCGCTCCAGGCCGTCCAGCGCGTCCGGGCTCGCGCCCTCCACGACCCGGACGGCGGTGGGCACGCCGAGCGCGGTGGCGTTGCGGGTGACGCGGGCGGCCCGCTCGGGGTGCTTCTCGACCGCGAGCGCGCGGCAGGCGGGGTGGGTGCGGCACCACTCGACGGCGATGCTGCCCGCGCCAGCGCCGACGTCCCACAGCAGCTCGCCGACCCTGGGGCCGAGCAGGGCGAGGCTGACGGCGCGCACCTCGCGCTTGGTGATCTGGCCGTCGTGCTCGAACGCGTCGTCGGGCAGTCCGGGGGCCCTGGACAGGCCGCCGGGGCCGCACTCGACGGCGAGCACGTGCAGCGGGTCGGCGGCGTCGAGGTCGTGGTGGACGCGCTCGTCCGGTCCGCCGAGCTGCTCCAGGACGGTGATCCGGGCGTCGGGGGCCAGCTCGGCGACGGCGCGCGGGTCGGCGCCCAGGAGCAGCAGCCTGCGGCGCGGCTGGAGGTGCGGCACGAGCAGCGAGGTCGGGCGGCCGACGAGGCTGACCACCTCGGTGCGGTCGAGCGCCCAGCCGAGCCTGGCGCAGGCGAGCGAGGCGGACGAGGGGTGCGGCACGACGGCGACGCGGTCCGCGCCGAGCAGCCGGACGAGGGTGGCGCCGATGCCGTGGAACAGCGGGTCGCCGCTGGCCAGCACGCACACCCGGCGGCCCGCGTGCGCGGCGAGCAGGTCGGGAAGGGCGGGCAGCAGCGGGGACGGCCAGGCGACCCTGGTGAACCCGCCGGGGACGAGGTCGAGCTGACGGGCGGAGCCCATCAGCACCTCGGCGGAGGTGATCTCGTGGCGCGCGTGGCCGGTCAGGCCGTCCCAGCCGTCCGCGCCGAGGCCGACGACGGTGATCACGTCGCCGGTGGTCGTTCTCGCGCTCACCTCAGGCCCAGCACCCTGGTGATCGCGATCTCGATGACGACGCGCTCCGGGTTCTCCCTGGGCACGCGGTAGCGCTCGGCGTAGCGCCGCACGGCGTCCGCGACCGACTCGGCGTCCTGCCGCACCACCGCACGTCCCTCCAGGGTCGACCAGCGGGCACCCTCGAACTGGCACACCGCGACGAGCGCGCCGTCCTCGCCCGCCGCGAGCACGTGGCGCACCTTATGCGAGCCGCGCGAGCTGATCACCCGCGCTGTCGCGGAGGCCACATCGAGGGTGACGCCGACCGGGGTGACGTGCGGCGTGCCGTCGCGGCGCAGGGTGGTGAGGGTGCAGACGCGCCGCTCGGTCCAGAAGCGGACGAAGTCGGCGGATTTCGCGGCGAGCATGGGTGAATCATGCGTCACGGGCGGGGCCGCGCACCACGGGCGCGGTGTGCCGGTGGACACGCGGGGGACGGCTCCGGGCGCGTCTCAACAGGATGTTGAAGAACGGGCGACGCGGGCCCGCGTGCGGAAACGGCAACAGAAAAGAACCGACCGGGCCCGACACCGAGGCGCAGTGCGGCAGCGGGTGGTCCTCGCACCGCTTCGCGATGCGAGGGGCGGGACCCGAGTCCGGGTCCCGCCCCTCGCCACGCCTGTTCCCGAGCGCGGCGCTCAGCCCTTGGTGGCGGGCTCGCCGTCGGTCTCCTCGGCCTGCTGCTCGGCCACCTGCTTGCGGACCTCGTCCATGTCGACCTCGCGGGCCTGCTTGATCAGGTCCTCCAGCGCGGTCTCGGGCAGGGCGCCGGGCTGGGCGTAGAGCACCACGCCGTCGCGGACGATCATCAGCGTCGGGATCGAGCGCACCTGGAAGGCCTGCGCGAGCTGCTGCTGGTCCTCGGTGTCGACCTTGCCGAAGACGATGTCCGAGTGCTTCTCGGCGGCCTTGTCGTAGACGGGGGCGAACTGGCGGCAGGGTCCGCACCAGCTCGCCCAGAAGTCGACCAGGACCATGTCGGAGCCACCGACCACCTCGTCGAAGTTCTCCGTGGTCAGCTCCACCGTGGCCATACGCTCTCCTCGCTAGTCGGCTTCGGGGTTCGTCCCCCGACTACCCCGTTCAACGGATCGGCTACCCCGCGGATTCCCTTCAACAGGACGTCAACCTCTTCAACAAGACGTAGACAGCTTCAACAAAAAGTTGTAACTTCCTGGGACCCGAAGCCAGGAGGTGCCCATGGCCGTGCGCCGTACCGCTCTGACCACCGCTTTCGCCGCCCTGCTCCTGCTGTCCGCCTGCGGCGGCGGCGACGGCGGTTCCGGATCGGCGGGGACGCCCGGCGTCTCGGACGACCTGCCCGCCACCGGCGCGATCGTGGACGCGGTCGCCAAGGACGACGCCCTGGCCGCGTCGCTGCCGCCCGAGGTGACGAGCGCGGGCAAGCTCAAGGTCGGGTCGAACATCCAGAGCCCGCCCAACAACTTCTACGCCGCCGACGGCAAGACCCCGGTCGGCTCCGAGGTCGACCTGATCAAGGCCGTCGGCAAGCGCCTGGGCGTCGAGGTCGCGCACGAGGACATGGCGTTCGGCTCGCTGATCACGAGCCTCCAGGCCGGGCGCGTCGACCTGACGATGGCCGCGATGAACGACACCGAGGCCCGCCAGGAGCAGATCAGCTTCGTGGACTACTTCACCTCGGGCATCACGATCATGGTGCAGAAGGGCAACCCCACCGGCATCAAGGGCCCGGACGACCTGTGCGGCAAGTCCGTCGCGGTCGCGCTGGGCACCAGCCAGGAGGCGTTCGCCAAGGAGCAGAGCGGCAAGTGCGCGTCCTCCGGCAAGGAGGCCGTGACCGTCACCGCGACCGACAGCGACACGCAGAACCAGAACCAGCTGCGCACCGGCCGCGTCGCCGCGATCGTCAACGACCTGCCCACCGCCGTGTACGTGTCCAAGACCGCGGGCAAGGGCGAGTACTTCGAGGCGGTCGACTACGCGCCCATCAACGGCGGCCCGTACGGCATCGGCGTGCGCAAGGACGCCGGGCAGCTCGCCACCGCCCTGCAGGGCGCCGTGCAGTCCCTGATCGACGACGGCACCTACGGCAAGATCATGGACGCCTGGGGCGTCACGCAGGGCTCGGTCACCAAGGCCACGATCAATGGCAAGTGATCGGGTGAGCACCGGGACGGGAACGGAGGGGCGGGACGACCTGGTCGTCGTCCCGCTGCGGCACTGGGGCCGCTGGGTCGGCGCGGTGGTGCTGCTGGCGCTGCTCGGCGCGCTGGGCTGGGCGCTGGCGGGCGCGCAGATCGACTACGCGGCCGTGCCCGGCTTCTTCACCCACGAGATCATGCTGCGCGGCCTGGCGAACACGGTCGTGCTGGCCGTGGTGGCGCAGGCGGGCGCGATCGTGCTGGGCGTGGGCATCGCGCTGCTGCGCCGCTCGGCGAACCCGGTGGCCCGCTGGTTCGCCGCCGGGTACGTGTGGCTGTTCCGGGGACTGCCGGTGCTGCTGCAGATCCTGCTGTGGTTCAACCTGGCGCTGGTGTTCGACACCATCTCGATCCCGATGGTGCTCGAGGTGCGGACGAACATGCTGATCACCGCGTTCGTCGCCGCGCTGCTGGGGCTCGGGCTCAACGAGAGCGCGTACATGGCCGAGATCGTCCGCGCGGGCCTGAACAGCGTGGACCACGGGCAGGTCGAGGCGGCCAAGGCGATCGGCATGACGCCCGCGACGACGCTGCGCAGGGTCGTGCTGCCGCAGGCCATGCGGGTGATCATCCCGCCGACCGGCAACAACTTCATCAACATGCTCAAGGGCACCTCGATGGCCTCGGTCATCGGGTTCCTGGAGCTGATCCACGCGGCGAACAACATCGCGTCGCACAACCTCCAGATCATGGAGACGCTGCTCGCCGCCGCCGCCTGGTACATGGTCGTGGTGAGCGCGGCCAGCGTCGGCCAGCACTTCCTGGAGCGCGCCTACGGCAAGGGGGTGGCCCGATGAGCCTGGTCAGGGCCGTCGGAGTGCGGAAGTCCTACGGGCACGACGAGGTGCTCAGCGGCGTCGACCTGGAGGTCGCGGCCGGGCAGGTGTGGTGCCTGCTGGGGCCGTCCGGCGCGGGCAAGAGCACGTTCCTGCGCTGCGTGAACCACCTGGAGACCATCGACTCCGGCCGGATCTGGGTCGACGGCGAGCCGGTCGGGTTCGCCGCCAGGGGCGGGAAGCTGCACGAGCTGCGCGAGCGCGAGGTCGCGAAGCAGCGGCGCGGCACCGGCATGGTGTTCCAGCGCTTCAACCTGTTCCCGCACCGCACCGCGCTGGAGAACATCACCGAGGGGCCGGTGCAGGTGCTCCGCGAGTCCAAGTCGGACGCCGTCGCCCACGCCCGCGAGCTGCTGGAGAAGGTCGGGCTGGCCGACAGGGCGAACGCCTACCCGAACCAGCTCTCCGGCGGGCAGCAGCAGCGGGTCGCGATCGCCCGCGCGCTGGCCATGCGGCCCAAGGTGATGCTGTTCGACGAGCCGACCTCCGCGCTGGACCCGGAGCTGGTGGGCGACGTGCTGGACGTCATGGCGGGGCTCGCGGCGGACGGCATGACGATGCTGGTGGTCACGCACGAGATCGGGTTCGCCAGGCAGGTGGCCGACGAGGTCGCGTTCCTGGACGGCGGGGTCGTGGTCGAGTCCGGGCCGCCCGACCAGGTGCTGGAGAATCCGCGTGAACCCAGGACCCGGCAGTTCCTCTCGAAGGTGCTCTAGCGATGCGCATCCCCTCCTCCTACCTCGTCACCTTCCGCGAACCGGAGGGCTACCTGGACTTCGGCCGCTTCGGGCCGCCCTCGCAGGCCGTGCTGGAGGCGTCCACGCGGATGCTGGAGCAGGCGACCGGCGCCGGACCGTCCACGGTGGACGACCTGATGCGGCACGAGCTGCGCGCGATGGCGGCGGCGGCGCGGTTGTGCGGCGGCGACACGGACCACGTGGTGCCGCTGCCCAACACCAGCACCGGGCTGTTCCAGGTGGCGCTCGGGCTGGCCGGCGAGGTGGTCGTGTCGCCCGCCGAGTTCCCGGCGAACACCTACCCGTGGGTGCGGGCCGGGCGGGCGCGGGTGAACTGGCTGCCCGCCGGGCCGGTGACGCCCGAGGCGGTGCGGGCCGCGCTGACGCCGGAGACCACGGCGGTGTCGGTGAGCGCGGTCGACTTCCGGACCGGGTACCGGGCGGACCTGGCGGCGCTGCGCGAGGTCGTCGGCGACCGGCTGCTGGTGGTCGACGGCATCCAGGGGTTCGGGGTCGTCGACGAGCCGTGGCGGGTCGCCGACGTGCTGGTGGTCGGCGGGCAGAAGTGGGTGCGGGCCGGGTGGTCCACCGGGTTCATGGCGCTGTCGGACCGGGCGCTGGAGCGGCTGGAGCCGGTCGCGTCCGGGTGGACCGGGGCGCTGGACCCCGGCCTGTTCGACGGGGCGGTGCACCCGGTGGGCGAGGGCGCGGCGGCCTGGTCGCTGACGAACCTGAACCCGATCGCGTCGGGGGCGTTCGCCACCGCGCTGGAGCTGGTGGAGCTGGGCGGGGTCCGGGCGATCGGGGAGCGGATCGGGCAGCGGTTGGACGAGCTGGGCGAGGTGGTCGAGGGCGCGGGCGGCGTGGTCGTGTCGGCGCGGGAGCGGCGCGGCGGGATCATGGCGTTCGAGGTGCCGGGGGTGCCTTCTGCCGCGGTGGGGGCGGCGCTGGTGGCCGCCGGGGTGACCGCGACGGTGCGGCCGGAGCACGTGCGGTTGACCCCGCACGCCTCCACCACGCCGGAGACGGTGGCGCGGTTCGCCTCGGCGCTGCGGGAGCTGCGGGCGGCCAAGCCGGTGGTGGTGGACGTGCGGGCGGCCGGGCCGGTCGCCGGGGCCCCGGTGCGTGGGAACGTGCTGGACGCGCTGGCCCCGACCGTGGCCGGTCTGGCGTCCGCGCTCGGGCCGGGCACCGAGGTGGTGCTGCACGACCTGTCCGCGCTGCCGAACTCGATCGTGGCCATCGCGGGCGGGCTCACCGGGCGGCAGGTGGGCGGCCCGATGACCGACCTGCTGCTGGGGCTGGTGCGCAGGGGCACCACGCAGGACCTGCCCGGCTACGACACGTACGCGCCGGACGGGCGGCTGATCCGCTCGTCCACGGTGTTCCTGCGCGACGAGCGCGGGGTCGCGGTGGGGTGCCTGTGCGTGAACACCGACCCCGGCGCCGGTGGGGGCTCCGGGCAGGGCGGGCACGCGGTGGAGGCGTTCCCCGGTGACGTGGACACGCTGCAGAAGCTGCTGGTGGAGCGGGCCGTGGAGGCGGTCGGGGTTCCGGTGGGGCTGATGAAGAAGGCGCACAAGTCCGAGGTCGTGCGGGTGCTGGACGAGGCGGGGCTGTTCCTGATCCGGGACTCGGTGGACTACCTCGCCGGGGTGCTCGGGGTGACCCGGTACACGATCTACAACTACCTCAACGAGATCCGGGGCGAGCAGGGGCGCTAGGCGGGTCAGCCGTGGTCGTGACCCTCGTGCGGGTCGCGGGCCGGGCCCGACATGGCGCGGCGGGCGTTGGCCTCCGCGGCGCGCTCGAAGCGGTCGCCGGGGTCGGAGACGCTCAGGCCGGAGCCGTTGTCCGTGCCCGCGACCGGGCCCTGGCGCTGCTGGATCACGTGGGTCAGCTCGTGCGCGAGGGTGTGCTTGTCGCCGCCGCCCCGGCCGAGCACGACGTTCGCGCCGGAGGTGTAGGCGCGGGCGCCCAGCTCGGCGGCGGAGCGCTGGGCCGCCGCGCCGTCGTGCACGCGGACGTCGGAGAAGTCGGCGCCCAGCCTGCTCTCCATCTCGCCGCGCAGGGCGGTGTCCATGGGCTTGCCTGACGAGGCGAGCACCTGGTGGGCGGTGGAGCGCTGCACGGGCGGTTCGGGCTCGGCCTCGGCGCGCTGGGCGGCGATCAGGCGGGCGACGGCGGTGTTGCCGATCGAGCGCTGGAGCGACTCGACCTCACCGGGCCCGACCGGGCCGGGAGTGGTCTGCCGCGGGGACTCCGGGCGCCGCACCGGGGTGGTCGCCGGAGCGGGCTTGGGGGACGGCTCCTTGGCGTGCATGGGCACCACCCTGGCCCAGGCGGGGCTCGGGGCACAGGCCCTGGAGGGCAGCGGCGGGGCACCGTCGCTGCCCTCCCCCGGCGCGGGTCACGCGGCGGAGGTGCTCGTCACCCCCTCCTGCTTCTGGCGCGCGGCGCGCTGGGCGGCCAGCAGGACGCGGCCGGTGTGCTGGAGCGCGGCGTCCATCGCCACCCCGACGAGCAGGGCGGTGCAGGCCAGCCAGATCCAGGCCATGATCACGACGAGGCCGATGATCGAGCCGTAGACCCGGTCGTAGGACCCCGCGTAGGCCGCGTACACGCCGACGCCGAACGTGGCCACCAGGCACAGGACCAGGGCCAGGAGCGCGCCCGGCGTGATGCCGAGCCTGCCCGGCCTGCGGGTGGCCGGGGGCGCCGCGAACAGCAGCCGCACCGCGCACCCGGCCAGCAGGACCAGCACCGGCCACTTGGCGACGTCCCACAGCTGGACCGTCGACGCCCGCACCCCGGCCAGCGCCGCGACCTCGTCGGCGATGTCGCCGGTGAACGCCACCACGCCCACGACCAGGATGAACAGCACCAGGACGCCCAGCGTGAGCCCGACCCGCAGCGGGACGAGCTTCCAGAGCGAGCGGTGCTCCTTGACGCCGTTGCAGGCCGCGCAGGCGCGCAGGAAGGCCCCCGCGAAGCGGTAGGCCGACCAGACCGCCACGAACAGGCAGACGGCGGCGAGCGGACCGGCCACCGCCGGGCGCAGGCCGTCGAGCGCGACCACGAGGATGCCGTGCACCCGGCTGGGGGCCAGCGGGGAGATGACGGTCATGACCTTGGAGCGGGTGTCGTCGCCCAGGAACCCGACGAGCGCGACGGGCAGCAGGGCGCCGGAGAGCATCACGAGCACGGTGTAGTGCGTGAGGGCTGCCGCGCGGTCCGAGAGGTGGTGCTCCCGGTACCACACGACGGTTGTGCGGAACACCGTCCACCACGACCTTCTGGGTGGACGCGTAGGTGCTTCGAGAGCCTGGGCCATACCCGAATGATTGCCCGTTCGGAGGATGGGCATGACGGGGGGTTGACCCTGCGGGGTCGCGGGTAGTCGTGGGGCGTGCCCACCTGGGCCGATGCCCGCGGGGGCGGGTGGCCGGGTGGTATAGGGGTGCGGGGGCGGTTCGGCGGTGACGCCGGGCGGGTGAGCGACGGCGTGGGCCGAGTGGTCGAGGACGTTGAACGGTTGAGGCGAAGGGGCGCGGTGCGGGTGGACGACAGGGCGACGGAACCGGGCGCGGGCGGGGCTGGAGGCGACGAGACGGGCGGGGCCGGGTCTCGCTGGAACGGGCTTGGCGGGGCCGGGTCCGGTAGCGCGAGCGGCGCGGGGGCCGGCGATGGCGGTGCTGCCGGCGCCGAGCGTGCGACCGGCGCCGATCCGCACACCGCCCGGTACGCGGGCAACCCGATGGCCGAGCCGAACCCGAAGAACCTCCCCAAGACCCGACCGGTCCCCGCCGAGGAGCAGGACTTCCCGGCCGAGTGGCCCGCCGGGGAGAGCGAGTTCGAGGAGACCGGCGCGACCTGGCGGCAGTCGGGGACACCGGGCCCGAGGCGGGCGGACGCTGATCGGACGGTTGAAAGCGGGCATTTGGGGCACACCAAGCTTTCGAGTGACACCGCGTTTTCGGGTGTCACTGGCCAGGAGAGTGACACGAAGCAGGCGGAGAGCGCCGGGCGGACGGGGGAACGAGTGCGGGACGACGAGGCGGGGAAGGGCGAGCGGATCGCCGAGAAGGCGGCCGACGGGACCACCCGGATCACCGCCCAGACCGGCGCGGCGGCGGCTCAGGCCGCGGCCACCGCGAGCAGCGCGGTCATCCGGGCGGGCGAGAAGGCGCACGCGGACGGCACGAAGACGGGTGACGCGGCGAACGAGAGGACCAGCGGCGCGACGGGCCAGCGGCCGGACTCGGGCGCGGACGTCACCGCGGCCGAGGGCGCGGCCCAGGTCCACGCGGCCAGCGAGAAGAGCGGCACCACCGGAGCCGGGGTTGCCGGGACCGGGGCTGCCGGGACCGGGGCTGCCGACCACGGCCACGGGACCGGCGAGAAGACCGACTCGGCGCTCTCCAAGGGCGCGGACCGGGCGGACGCGGCCGTGGCGAAGGCTGGCGACAAGGCCGAGACCGCAGCGAGCGGTCTTGGCGACAAGGCGGACGCTGCGGCCACCCGGTTGGGCGACAAGGCAGGCACGGCGGCGGAGCGGGTCGGCGAGGGCGCGGGGGCTTCGGCGGCGGGGATCGCCGCGAAGTCCGACGCGACCGCCGGGAAGGTCGCCGCGAAGTCCGAGGAGACCGCCGCGCGCGTCGGCGAGAAGGCCACCGAGACCGCCGCCCTGGTGGGCGACAAGGCCGGTGCGGCTGCCGCCGGGGTGGGCGCCAAGGCCACCGAGACCGGCGAGAAGGCGGGCGAGGCCGCCGTCGCGGCGGGCCGGAAGGCGGGCGAGGCTGCCGCCGAGGTGAGCGAGAAGGCGGGCGCGACCGCGGCCGGGGTCAGCGAGAAGGCGGGCGCCGCTGCCGCCGGGATCAGCGAGAAGGCCGGTGCGGTCGCCGGGCAGGTGGCCGGGAAGTCCGGTGAGGTCGCGGCGCAGGTGAGCGAGAAGGCGGGCGCCGTCGCCGCGCGCGTGGCCGACCAGGCGGGCGCCACCGCCGCGCAGGTGGGCGAGAAGGCCGCTGCGGCGGCGGCCCGGATCAGCGAGCGGGCCGGGGTCGCGGCCGGTGAGGTCGGTGAGCGGGCGAGCGCCGTCGCGTCCAGGGTCGGCGATCAGGCCGGGGTCGCGGCGGAGCGGTTGCCCGCGTCGGTCAGGGGCGCGATCGCCAAGGCGCGGGAGCACCCGGTGCTGACCGCGTCCGGGCTGATCACGGCGTTGTTGGTGCTGCGGAAGCTGCTGCGAGGAGGTCGCTGATGGCGGGCAAGCTGGTCTACCGGGGGTTCAGCACGGGCGTGAGCCTGCTGGGCGGTTACCTGGCGGGCAAGGTGTTCGGGCAGGTGTGGAAGTTGATCAGTGGCGACCGGATGGCCCCGGAACCCACCCAGCGCGACCGCAGCTGGGGCGAGGTGCTGCTGGCCGCCGCCGTGCAGGGCGCGATCTTCGGGCTGGTCAGGGCCGCGATCGACCGGGGTGGCGCCACCGGGTTCAGCAAGGTCACCGGCGAGTGGCCGGGCGAGACCGCCGACGTGGACTGACCCCCGCGACAGAAGCGCACGCACAACGCCGCCCGCCCACGGGCCGCACCCGTTCCACGCGAACGCCGACAGGCCGCCACCCCGGTGACCGGCCGATCGGAGAGGTGACGGCACGGGGGCGGGCGGCGTCGCGGTGGGCGGCGTTGTGGTGGGGCGGCCCGGTTCAGCGGGGAGCGGTCGAGTCTGGCGGGGCAGCCCCTTCGGCAAGCGGTTTCCGGGGTTCGGGCAGCTCTGCCCCCCGGTGGGGTTCGGGGGCCGGTGGGCGTGGGTATACCCGGCGGCATGACCGAACCGGAACAGCCCAGGGTCAACCCCGACCCGCCGCAGCCGCCCGGCACGCCCGAGGTGCCCGACATGGACGTCGACGTCTCCGAGTTCATCAGCGAGGAGGAGCGGCCCGAATCTCCTGGGCCCGGCACCGAGCCCTCGTGAGCGGGTGGGGGCGGGGCAGGTGGTCCCGCCCCGCCGTTCAGCGCTCGCACGCACCCGCGCGCGCCGGTCCACCGACCCGACCCGACCGCACCACTCCACCACGTTCTGCCACTCGACCACGGTCCGCCACTGGGGAAAATTTCGTCCGCCATCAGGGCGATGGATGATCCACGATCAGGCGACAGCCCCTAACATCGTGCTCATGCCCCAGCCCCAGGGAGCCGAGCTGGCCGCGCTGCGCGCGCGTCGGGACGACTTGCGCGAGCGCTACCTCCACCGCTCGGCCGCCGGGAGCGGGACGCCGGTGCGCGGGGTGCACCACATCGCGCTCATCTGCCGCGACGTCGAGCAGACCATCCGGTTCTACCAGGAGTTCCTCGGCTTCCCGCTGGTGGAGCTGGTCGAGAACCGGGACTACAACGGGTCCAGCCACTTCTTCTTCGACCTCGGCAACCGCAACCTGCTCGGGTTCTTCGACTTCCCCGGCCACGCCCACCCCGAGCACCGGGAGACCATCGGCGGGGTGCAGCACCTGGCGCTCTCGGTGGACGGGACCGCGTTCGAGGAGCTCAAGCGGCGCATGGACGCCGCCGGGGTCGAGTACCTGGGGCCGGCGCGAGGGTCCGCCGACAGCATGTACATCCGCGATCCCAACGGCATCGGGCTGGAGTTCTACCGGCAGGAGCTCGGCCGCTTCGAGGGCCGCCCGCTGCTCGGGGACGCGCGCAGGGCCCTCGGCGAGGAGACCGCCTAGAACACCGGCGTCCGCTTCTCCAGGAACGCCGCCACCCCCTCCGCGTACTCGGCGCTGCGCACCGCCGCGTCGTAGAGCTCCGCGACCTCCGCGCTCTCCTCCCGCTCCCCCGCCACCACCCGCTCCACGATCTGCTTCATCCCCAGCACGCTCACCGGCGCCCGCGACGCGATCACCGCCGCCAGCTCGGCCGTCCGCGCCCCCAGGTCCTCCACCACCTCGTTGACCAGCCCGATCCGCAGCGCCACCGCCGCGTCCACCAGCTCCCCGGTGAGCAGCACCTGCTTGGCCCACGACGGCCCCACCACGTCCACCAGGCGCTTGGTCGACGTCAGCGAGTACACGATCCCCAGCTTGGCGGGCGTGATCCCGAACCGGGCCCGCGCGGACGCGATCCGGATGTCGCACGCCAGCGCCACCTCGCACCCGCCGCCCACGCAGAACCCGTCCACCGACGCGATCGTCGGCTTCTCCAGCGTCGCCAGCGCCTGCTCCCCGGCGTGCACGACCGCGCTGTACCGGGCCGTCGCCTCGACGCCGCGCCGCAGCTCGGCGAACTCGCTGATGTCGGCCCCCGCGCAGAAGTGCTCGCCGCCGCGCACGACGAGCACCCGCACCGCGTCGTCCGCCCGCACCCGCTCGACCAGCTCGGGGATCTCGCGCCACATCGCGAAGCTCATCGCGTTGCGCTTGTCGGGTCGGTCGATGACGAGGGTGGCGATCCGGCCGTCCAGCTCCAGGCGCAGGCTCATGACCGCAGGGTATCCACGCGGGGTGGCCAGGACGTTCAGTTTCGTTCCACACTGAAGGAATAGAGTGGAATAGCGCAGGGGCCCCGGACAGCGGACCCCCCGATCAGGCCGCCGGGAACATCCGCGCCATGCCGGGAGGCGGCGCGAACCGGCGCCACCGGCCGCGCGGCTGCGCCAACCGGTCCGCCACCAGCCACAGCACCGACGTGTTGTGGCAGTACCCGAGGTGGCTGGACGCGACCGGCACGCTCTCCCGCCGCCGCCCCTCCTCCTCGAGGCAGGCCCGCCACGGCACGATCCCGTCCGACCGCGAGTACACCGACGTCGCGGGCACCGGCATCACCGGCCGCTCGGACTCCGGCGGCGGCAGGTCCGAGACCGCCTCGTAGAACACCGACAGCAGCCGGAACACCGGGTTGACCCGCGTGCACCGGGCGTCGCGCAGCGCGTACGGGCTCCCGAGGGTGATCACCTGCCGCACCAGCTCGGGCCGCTCGCGCGCCAGCTCGCGGGCGAACACCCCGCCCAGGCTCCACCCGACCAGGCTCACCTTCCCGCGCTCGGCGGCCACCCGCTCCAGCAGCGCGCGCGTCCCGTCGACGGTCGCGGCGGACGGCCCGAGGTTGCGGCCCAGGCCCCACCCGCGCACGTCGTGGCCCAGCCCGGACAGGAACTTGCGCAGCACCGCCGTGGACCCGTCCGCGCCGCCCAGCCCCGGCAGCACGATCACGGTGTGCCCGTCGCCGCTGGGGGCGGCGCGCAGCAGCTGCCGCGCGGCGGCGTACTGGCCGAGGTCGACGACGGCGCGGGTCGGCTCGGTGAGGTACCAGAGCAGGCCGGGCGCGTGGGGCGCCTCGGGTTCGGGGAGGGCTTCGGGCAGGGCGTCGGGGACGGCGGCCAGCGCGGGCGCGGCCCGGTCCTCGGACGCGGGCGGCGGGATCTCCGGCAGAGCTGTCACAGCCCCTCCCCTCGCTCGGCGTTGAGCGCTCCTGTCCCATGGTGTTTCCCCGAACCTCCCCCGGCTAGTCCTCGCCGGTTGCGATCCGGTCGCGCTTCCCCGAAGCCCCGCGCGCCCACCGGCGGGAATACCGGGCCCGGCGCGCCGCCTTGTGCGAGGTCGATCGAGCAACCGATGTGGGGGATGCCGTGGAGTACCGTCCGTTCGGACGAACCGGCGTGCGGGTGAGCCCGCTGACGCTGGGCGCGATGCAGTTCGGCGAGGCCAACCGCGAGGACGGCGTCCGGGTGATCCACCGGGCGCTGGACGCGGGCGTGAACGTGGTCGACACCGCCGACGTGTACAAGGCGGGGCAGAGCGAGCAGGTGGTGGGCGCGGCGCTGGCGGGACGGCGGGACTCGGTCTTCCTCGCCACGAAGTTCCACGGCGCCATGGGCGAGGACCCGAACCGGCGGGGCAACTCGCGGCGCTGGGTCGCGCGGGCGGTGGAGGACAGCCTGCGCAGGCTCGGCACCGACTGGATCGACCTCTACCAGGTGCACCGGCCCGACCCGGACACCGACTTCGAGGAGACCCTGTCCGCGCTGACCGACCTGGTGCGCGCCGGGAAGATCCGCTACATCGGCACGTCCACGTTCCCGGCGTCGGAGGTGGTCGAGGGGCAGTGGACCGCCGAGCGGCGCGGGCTGGCGCGGCCGGTGGCCGAGCAGCCGCCGTACTCGATCCTGGCCAGGGGCGTGGAGCGGGAGGTGCTGCCGGTCGCCCAGCGGTACGGGATGGCCGTGCTGCCGTGGAGCCCGCTGGCGGGCGGCTGGCTGGGCGGCGGGTACCGCAGGGGCGTGGAGCGGGCCGAGACGCCGCGCATGGGCGGCCACCCCGAGTGGTTCTCCACCACCGCGCCCCGCCACGCGGAGCGGATGGACGCGCTCGACGCGCTCACCGCGCTGGCGGACGGGGCCGGGATCGCGCTGGCGCACCTGGCGCTGGCGTTCGTGATCCGGCACCCGGCGGTCACCTCGGCGATCATCGGGCCGAGGACGGTGGAGCACCTGGAGAAGTCGCTGGGCGCGGTGGACGTCGTGCTGTCCGACGACGTGCTGGACGAGATCGACCGGATCGTGCCGCCGGGGTTCTCGTTGCCGCAGGGCGACTTCGGCTACGACCCACCGTCCATCTCGGACGCCTCGACCCGCCGCAGGTGAGACGGGCGCAGGTGGGACGGGGCTGAGGACGACGGCGCCGCCCGGCTCCCCGAGGGGGACCGGGCGGCGCGTCACGCCGGGGTCAGCGCCGGGTCACTTGCCCAGGCCGGCCCTGCGCAGGGCCTCCGCCATCGCGTTGTTGGCGGGCGGGCGCTCCTGCTGCTGGCGCCCCCGGTTGCCGCCGCTGCCGCCGCTGCCGCCGTTGCCGCCACCGCGCCGGTCGCCGCCACCACGCTGGCCGCCACCACCGCCACCGCGCCGCTCGCCCTGCTGGTCCTTGGGCTTGCGGCCGGGCTCGTCGGTGAGGCGCAGGGTCAGGCCGATGCGCTTGCGCGGGATGTCGACCTCCAGCACCTTCACCCGCACCACGTCGCCGGACTTGACCACGTCGCGCGGGTCCTTGACGTAGGTGTCCGACAGCGCCGAGATGTGCACGAGGCCGTCCTGGTGCACGCCGACGTCGACGAACGCGCCGAACGCGGCCACGTTCGTCACCACGCCCTCCAGCACCATGCCGGGCTTGAGGTCGGCGATCTTCTCGACCCCGTCGGCGAACGTCGCGGTCTTGAACGCCGGGCGCGGGTCGCGGCCGGGCTTCTCCAGCTCGCGCAGGATGTCCGTGACGGTCGGCAGGCCGAACTTGTCGTCCACGAAGTCCTGGGGCCGCAACGACTTCAGCACCGCGGTGTTGCCGATGAGCCGGTCGGCCCCCGCGCTCTCCTGGATGCGCCGCACCACCGGGTAGGCCTCGGGGTGCACCGAGGACGCGTCGAGCGGGTCCTCGCCGTCGCGGATGCGCAGGAAGCCCGCGCACTGCTCGAAAGCCTTGGGGCCCAGGCGCGCCACGTCCTTGAGCGCCTTGCGAGTCCGGAAAGGACCGTTGCTGTCGCGGTGCTGCACGATGTTCTCCGCGAGACCGGCGGTGATGCCGGAGACGCGGGTCAGCAGCGGCGCGGACGCGGTGTTCAGGTCGACGCCGACCGCGTTCACGCAGTCCTCGACCACCGCGTCGAGCGAGCGGGACAGCTTCGACTCGGACAGGTCGTGCTGGTACTGGCCGACGCCGATGGACTTCGGGTCGATCTTGACCAGCTCGGCGAGCGGGTCCTGGAGCCTGCGGGCGATGGACACCGCGCCGCGCAGCGACACGTCCATGCCGGGCAGCTCGGCCGAGGCGAACGCGGACGCGGAGTACACCGACGCGCCCGCCTCGGACACGACGACCTTGGTGAGCTTGAGGTCCGCGTGCTTCTTGAGCAGGTCGCCCGCGAGCTTGTCGGTCTCGCGCGAGGCGGTGCCGTTGCCGATGGCGATCAGCTCGACGTCGTGCTTCTTGGACAGGGCCGCCAGCTTGGCGATCGACTCGTCCCAGCGGTTCGCGGGCACGTGCGGGTAGATCACGTCGGTGGCGACGACCTTGCCGGTCGCGTCGACCACGGCGACCTTCACGCCGGTGCGGAAACCGGGGTCGAGGCCCATGGTGGCGCGGGTGCCCGCCGGGGCGGCGAGCAGCAGGTCGCGCAGGTTGGAGGCGAACACGCGCACGGCCTCGTCCTCGGCGAACTGGCGCAGCCGGGAGCGCAGGTCGATGCCCAGGTGCACGAGGATGCGGGTGCGCCAGGCCCAGCGGACCGTGTCGGTGAGCCAGCGGTCGGCGGGGCGGCCCCGGTCGTCGACGCCGAAGCGGGCGGCGATGGCGACCTCGTAGCCGCTCGGGCCCTCCTCGGGGGTGTCGCCCGGCTCGAACTGGAGGTCGAGGACCTCCTCCTTCTCACCGCGCAGCAGCGCCAGGATGCGGTGCGACGGCAGCTTCGCGAACGGCTCGGAGAACTCGAAGTAGTCGGCGAACTTGGCGCCGTCCTCCTCCTTGCCCTCGCGGACCTTCGAGCCGACCTGGCCGAGGCCCCACATGCGCTCGCGCAGCTCGCCGATCAGGTCGCCGTCCTCGCCGAAGCGCTCGACCAGGATGGCGCGCGCCCCCTGCAGCGCGGCGGCGGCGTCGGCGACCTCCTCGGTCAGGTAGCCGGCGGCGGTGTCCTGCGGGCTCAGCGTCGGGTCGTTCAGCAGCGCGTCGGCGAGCGGTTCGAGGCCCTGCTCGCGGGCGATCTGGGCCTTGGTGCGGCGCTTGGGCTTGTACGGCAGGTAGAGGTCCTCGAGCCGGGCCTTCGAGTCGGCGGCGAGGATCTGGGCTTCGAGGGCGTCGTCGAGCTTGCCCTGGGAGCGGATGGACTCCAGGACGGCGGCGCGGCGGTCCTCCAGCTCGCGGAGGTAGCCCAGCCGCTCCTCCAGAGAGCGCAGCTGCGCGTCGTCCAGCGCCCCGGTCGCCTCCTTGCGGTAGCGGGCGATGAACGGAACGGTCGAACCGCCGTCGAGGAGGTCGACGGCGGCGGACACCTGGTTCGCGCGCACGCCGAGCTCTTCGGCGATCCTCTGGTGAATGGCTGTCGTCACAGCGGGCCATTGTGCCCGTGCGGGGCGGAGCGGGGTTCGCGGGCTCCGGGCGGGGGTGGGTGAACTCGGCGGGCGGTGGGGTGGGGAGCTGCGGGAACGGGGGGTGCGGTGGGGTGGGAAGCCGGTGGTGGGCGCGGGATCGGGGACGTGGGATCGGGGCGGCGGCATCGGGGCGGCGGGCGGCAGGCGGGTAGCGGGTTGTCGGGCGCGTGACCGAGCGGGTGGGTCGGGCGGTCCGGAACTCGACCGGACGCGGTGCGGCGGGACGGGCGTGGCGGGACGGGCGCGGCGGGGCACGGGGGCGGGGTGATCTCCGGGTGAGACCGCCCCGGACAGGTGTGCGGGGCGCGGTGGCGGGTAGCGCAAGGGGTGGGGCGATTCGGCCCCTCGGTGGAACGGGTGAGGAGCGCGGTGCTGGGTTCAGCGGGTGACGAGGTGGACGTGGTGGTCGTCGGGGCCGGGCCCAACGGGCTGGTCGCCGCCGCGCTGCTGGCCGACGCGGGCTGGGACGTGGCCGTCCTGGAGGCCGGGGACCGGCCGGGCGGGGCGGTGCGGACCGAGGAGTTCGTGGCTCCCGGCTTCCGCAGCGACGTGTTCAGCTCGTTCTACCCGCTGGGCGCCGGGTCGCCGGTGATCGCGGGGCTGGGGCTGGAGGAGCACGGGCTGCGGTGGCGGCGGGCGCCCGAGGTGCTGGCGCACGTGCTGCCGGACGACCGGGTCGCGGTGCTGTCGGACGAGGTGGAGCGCACGGCCGCGTCGCTGGAGGCGTTCGGCGCGGGCGACGGGCAGGCGTGGCGGGACGAGTTCGCGCTGTGGGAGCGGGTGCGCGAGCACCTGCTGGACGCGCTGCTGCGGCCGTTCCCCCCGGTCCGGGCGGGCGCGGGGCTGCTGGGCGCGCTGGGGGCCGGTGACGCGCTGCGGCTGCTCCGGTCGCTGGTGCTGTCGGTGCGGGCGTTCGGGGCCGAGCGGTTCACCGGCGAGGGCGGCACGCTGCTGCTCGCGGGCAACGCGATGCACACCGACCTCGGGCCCGACCAGGCGGCGGGCACGGCGTTCGGGTGGCTGCTGTCGATGCTCGGGCAGGACGTGGGCTACCCGGTGCCGGAGGGCGGCGCTGGGGCGCTGGCGGAGGCGCTGACGCGGCGGTTCGGCGGGGCGGTGCACCTGGGGCGGCCGGTGGACCGGATCGTCGTCGCGGGCGGCCGGGCGCTGGGTGTGCGGGACGCGGCGGGCGGGTTCGTGCGGGCGCGCAAGGCCGTGCTGGCGGACGTCCCGGCGCCCGCGCTGTACCTGGACCTGGTCGGGGCCGAGCACCTGCCCGCGCGGCTGGTGTCGGACCTGGCGGCGTTCGAGTGGGACGACGCGACGATCAAGGTGGACTGGGCGCTGTCCGGGCCGATCCCGTGGACCGCCGAGGCCGCGCGCCGGGCCGGGACCGTGCACGTCGGCGGCGACCTGGACGGGCTGGCGGTGGGCGCGACGCAGATCGCCTGCGGCCGGGTGCCCGACGACCCGTTCCTGATCATGGGCCAGATGACGACGGCCGACCCGACCCGCTCCCCCGAGGGCACCGAGGCCGCGTGGGCCTACACGCACGTGCCGCGCGGGCCGAGGTGGACGCGCGACGAGCTGGAGCGGTACGCGGACCGGGTCGAGGCGGTCGTGGAGGCGCGCGCGCCGGGGTTCCGGGACCTGGTGCTGGGGCGGGTCGTGCAGGGGCCCGAGGATCTGCAGGACCGCAACCCGAGCCTGCTGGGCGGGTCGACCAACTCCGGGACGGCGGCGATCCACCAGCAGCTGGTGTTCCGGCCGGTGCCGGGGCTGGGGCGGGCGGACACGCCGGTCGACCGGCTGTACCTGGCGAGCGCGTCGGCGCACCCCGGCGGCGGGGTGCACGGGGCGGCGGGCGCGAACGCGGCGCGGGCCGCGCTGGCGCGCAACGGGCTGGGCGGCGACGGGTACCGGCTGCTGGTGCAGGGGTTGCAGCGGGCGCTGCACCGGTAGCGCCGGGGTGGTGACCGGGCTGGGCGGCCCGTCGTCGACGGGCCGCTCCCCCGCTGGTGGCCGCTGACCGGCCAGGGCGACCGGGCGCGCGGCCGGGGCGGCCGGGTCAGAAGTCGGCGCCGCTCTCCCTGCGGACGGCCAGCGCGGCCAGCCTGCGCAGGCTCTCCCGGTTCCTGGGCGCCAGGAACAGCGCCTGCACCGGCTTGGGCAGCAGCCCGAGCGGGCCACGGGTGATCTCCTCGGCCATGAGCACGTCGGTGCCTCCCGCGACCTCGGTCAGCTCCAGCCTGATCCTGGCCTGCCCCAGCGGCCACAGGCCCGCGTCCAGCTCCAGGAACCGGCCGGGCTCGCCCGCGCGGGCGGTGCTGGTGTCCTTGACCTGCACCGGCCAGGCGCCGAGGCTGTGGTGGATGCGGGTGCCCACGCGGGGCCACCCGGTGTCCACCTGCCGGATGTGGGACGCGCCGACCACCCAGCCCGCGTAGGACCAGCCGTCGGCCAGCACCGCGAACACCTCGTCGGGCGTGGCGGGGACGTGCAGCTTCACCTCGATCACGACGGGCGGTTTCCCCCTGCGGGGCCGGGAAAACCCGGAGGTCGCGAGCAGCACACCGGCGGAGGTCGCGACCCGGCCCCGGCGCGGGCGGGCCAGGTGGGCAGGAGTGCTCACGCAGGGCCGCCCCTGGGCGCGGTCCCAGGGGTCCCAGCGGTCCCAGGGGTGCGGCTCGGCGGCGTGGTCCAGCGGCGCGGCTCAGGAGCGGGGCCGCCAGCGCTTCCACAGCGCCACGGCCTCCGCGCGCGGCTTGCCGTCCCACCACAGGGACACCTCGGCGGTCATCCGCGCCTCGTCCGCCTCCACCACCGCCGCGCGCAGCTCGACCTCCTCGGTCAGCGGCGCGGGCCGCAGGTAGCGGACGTCCAGGCCCGCCGTCACGTACGCCAGCGCGGCGCCGCCCAGCGGTCGCCAGCCGCGCTCGTCGGCCTCGGCCATCACCGCCGCCGCGCTGTGGCAGTCCAGGACCGTGCCGATCACGCCGCCGTTCAGGTAGCCGAGGCCGTTGTCGTGCTCCGGCCACGGCGTGAACGCCGCGGTGACCAGTCCGCCCTCGCCCCGGTAGCTGCGCAGGCGCAGCCCCTTGGGGTTGGCCTGGCCGCAGCCGAAGCAGGGCAGTTCCGGGTAGAGGCGTTCCTGGATGCTGGTCACGACCGGCACCCTAGGCGCTCCGGGCATTCTCCGGGGTTCGCCGCGCACAATCGGCAGCGAACTCCGGAGGGTCCCCCAGAAAATTGCTCACCCGAATAGCCGCACTATTGCAGTGCGACCACCACGGCCCGTATTCGGATTAGGACCCCCGACTCCGCCGCTAGTGTGAACGGGGCAGGGGGAAGGCGAATCCCGACTACAGGTAGGAACGCTGACCCCACGGCATGGCCGCGGCGAGCTGCGCCCGTCGACCGATGTCGAGCTTGCGGTAGATCCGGGTGATGTGGAGCTCGACCGCGCGGGTGGACACCGAGAAGTGCTCGGCGATCTGCCGGTTGGTCATGCCCTCCAGCATCATCAGCGCGATGCGGTGCTCGTGCGGCGTGAGCGGCTCCTTCGAGCGATCGGCGCTCTGGCCGTCGCGAGGTCGGACCACGGACGGGACCCGCTCGTGGTCGGGCAGGCCGAGCAGCACGTGCCACTGCCTGATCCGCACCTCGGCCACCGACTGGGACCGCACGTAGGGGTCGCCGCGCACCAGGTCGCGCGCCGCCGCCTCGTCCGGCACCTGGCAGACGAGCAGCACTCCGCTGCCGTCGGCCCACGGCCCGGTGCCGACCAGCACGCCCTGCTCGGCGAGCGGTCGCCAGTATTCGCGGTGCGCGAGGTGAATCGATCTGCGCACCTGTCGCGCGTCGCGAAAAGTCAACTCCACTGCGAAAGCCACTGGACTGATCCCCATTTCATATCCGCGGCCCAACTTTCGGCACCACTCAACTGGGAGGCATTAAACCTGTCAAGTGAGTCAGATCACACGTGTTATATCGAAACCCGATGGGACCTATAGCCGCTTTCCGAACCAGTGGTGGGCGTAGGGGTCGTCGTTGAAGGGCGCCACCTCGCGGTACCCGAGCGCCGCGTACATGGCCCTGGCCTCGATCAGGTCGCTCCGGGTGTCCACACGCGCCTGTCGCGCGCCGAGGTCGCGGGCGGCCCGCTCGACGGCCTCGACCAGAGCCCTCCCGAGGCCCTGACCCCGGTGTTCCCGCAGGACGTGGACTCGCTTCAGCTCAACCGTGTCCTCCGTCACCATCCGGAAGGCGGCGCAGCCGACGGGCTCCTCCCCCAGGAAGGCGGCCAGGAACCCGGCCAGGTCGTCGGTCGGGTCGTCCGCGATCGCCAGGTCCACCTCCGCCTCGGTGGCGGGCCGCCCGCGGTACCGGGAGACGATGTCGTGCAAGTAGGCCCGCACCAGGGCGGAAGCGGCGCCGCCGAACGGGTCGACGGGCCGAACGGACCAATTCCCCATGATTCGGACCGTGGCAGCGAATGGGCCGTTCGGACAACTGCTTTACCGGTCGGGCCGCGTGTAGAGTCCGGCCACGTGCCTGAGCAACTGGTCCGCGTGGCGCGGGACGCGGCGGGGCTGGCCGTGCTGACGGTCGACGCTCCCCCGCTGAACCTCTACACCGCCGAGTTGCGCGAGCTGCTCGCCGACGCCGTGGACGACCTGGCGGCGCGACCGGCTCGGGCGCTGCTGGTGCGGACCGAGGGCCGGGTGGTCAGCGGCGGCGTCGACGTCGCCCTGTTCGCCGAGCAGGACGGCCCCGAGGCGGCCGAGGCGCTGCTCGACGAGATGATCGACCTCACCGAGCGGGTGGCCGAGCTGCCCTTCCCCACCGTCTTCGCCGCCCACGGGCTGTGCCTGACCTGGGCGTTCGAGGTGGCGCTGGCCTGCGACGTGCTGCTCGCGGCACGGAGCGCGGAGTTCGGGCTGGTCGAGCGGGTCATCGGCATGACACCCGCGATGGGCGGCACCCAGCGGCTCGCGGCGCGGGCCGGGGTCGGGCGGGCCAAGGAGCTGGTGATGACCGGCGAGCGCTACCCGGCCGAGGTGCTGGAGAGGTGGAACGTGGTCAACCGGGTGCTGCCCGACGAGGGCTTCGACGAGGCGGCGCTGGCGTTCGCGCAGTCGCTGGCGGCGGGGCCGACGCGCGCGCACGCGGCCACCAAGCGGGTGCTCGCGCACTACGAGGCGGGTGGGGTGGCGCAGGCCGACGAGCACGTGGCGACGATCGCGGCGGGGCTGTTCGCGACCGAGGACCTGCGGGGCGCGGTGCGCTCGTTCCTGGCCGACGGGCCGGGGAAGGCGACGTTCGCGGGGCGGTGACGCCGGGGTCGGGCGTGGGGCCGGGGTCGGACGTGAGGCCGTGGTCGGACGTGGGGCTGTAGTCGGACGTGACGCCGTGGTCGGACCTGGGGCACCGGTCCGCAGACCGCCCGCGAGCCCGTGCGCCGGGTGGCACGACCCGCCCGTTCGACGCTGATCGACGACCGGTTCCAGTCCGGTCAGGAGCCCAAGAACCCAGCAGCTCTCCCGGTCGCGGCGCGGTCCTCCCGGCGGAAAGCGCTTCCCGCCCTGGGCACGCGCGCGAGCGCCGAGCGGGGGCCTGTCCGCTCGGCGCTCACGCCGCCGCCGGTTCGCACCGGTGGCGTTCGACCGCTTCGCCCCGGCCCCTCGACGGGGCGGCGGCGGTCGGGTTCTGGGAGGGGTTCGGCGCTCGGGGACGGCGCGGTTCAGGAGAGCCGGAAGCGCCCGACCAGCTCCTGCAGCTGCCCGCTCATGCGGTTCAGCTCGGAGGCCGCGCGGCGGGACTCGTCCACGTCGCGGGTGGTCGACGCGGCGGCGTCCGCGACGCCCGCGATGTTCGACGCGATGTCCCTGCTGCCGTCGGCGGCCTGCGCGACGCGGCGCGCGATCTCGCCGGTGGTCGCGGTCTGCTCCTCGACGGCGGCGGCGATCACGGTCTGGAAGCCGCTGATCCGGTCGATGATCGAGGCGATGCTCGCGATCGCCTCGACGGCGCCGGAGGTGTCCTCCTGGATGACCTGCACGCGCCGGGTGATGTCCTCGGTGGCGCGGGCGGTCTCCTGCGCCAGCTCCTTGACCTCGCTGGCCACCACGGCGAAGCCCTTGCCCGCGTCGCCCGCGCGCGCCGCCTCGATGGTGGCGTTCAGGGCCAGCAGGTTGGTCTGCTCGGCGATCGAGGTGATCACCTTGACCACCTCGGCGATCTCGGTGGACGACGCGCCCAGCCGGGCGACGGTGGTGTTGGTGCGCTCGGCGACGGCGACCGCCTCGGTGGCCACGGCGACGGCCTCGCCCGCGTTCTTGGACACCTCGCGGATCGCGATGCCCATCTCGTCGGTGCCCTGGGTGACGGCGTCGACGTCGCCGGACACCTGGGTGGCGGCGGCGCTGGCGGCGTCCGCGCGGTCGCTGGCGCTGCCCGCCGACCCGGAGATGCGGGTGGCGGTCCGGTCCAGCTCGGCGGAGGCGTCGGCGAGCGAGTGCGCGTGGTCGCGCAGCGAGCCGACGGTGCCGCGCAGCGAGTCGGAGGTGCGGTTGAGCGCGCCGCCGAGCCTGCCCAGCTCGTCGCGGCGGTCGAGCTCGACGCGGGCGGTCAGGTCGCCGTCGGCGAGCCGGTCGAGCGCGCCGACGACGTCGCCGAGCGGGCGCACCACCGAGCGGGTGGCGCGCAGGCCCAGGAAGACGGCCAGCACGAGGGCGACGACGAGCGCGCCCAGCAGCACCAGCAGGTTGTGCTCGCGGGCGGTGGCGGCGTCGGCGCGGAGGGCGTCGACGCGGGCGTTGACGGACTTGTCCAGGTCGGCGGCGATCGCCAGCACCTGGCCGTACGCCTTGGAGGCGTCACCGCCGTTGATGCTGGTCATGGCCTCGGCCAGGCCGGAAGGGCCATCGGAGGCCAGCCACTGCATGACCTTGCTGTCCCAGGAGAAGAAGTCGTCCCAGGCGGGCCCCAGCTGCGCGAACAGGGCGCGCTCGGAGTCGGTGAGGTACTCGGTGCGGGCGGCGGACAGCTCGGCGTAGACGTCGTCCTTGGCTGCCAGCTCGCCCTTGCGGTTGTAGCCCTGCTCGCCGAGCGCGTAGGCGGGGCCGAACGCGCCGACGTCGGCGACCACGAGGCCCTGCCAGCCGGAGACGTCGGCGGCGCGGTAGGCCACGCCCTTGATGTCGTCCCGGACGAGCTGGAGGTGGTCGAGCCGCTGCTGCGTGTCGGCCTCCTCGCTGAGGCCGAGCCAGCCGACGCCCGCCGCGACGGCGATCAGGGCGGACAGGGAGGCGAACGAGAGGCCGAGCCTCTTGCCAACGCTCAGATCTCGGACGCGCACAGCTGCTCCCGCGGGGTCGGGGTTCTTGGTCTGGGAACCCCAGGAACGGCACGCGCGGGGAGGAGTTGAGGAGGACTCGGATCCCGTGGACGTGATCTGCGCCCGGAGGGAAAACAGACACCGCTCAACAGCCAGGGAAGCGCGACGCGGACCGGGCCTCGGGGGCGCGGTCCGCGTCGGCGGGTCGGTCGGTTCCGCTTGGCGCGGAAGGAGATCAGTGCGGGTCGTACGCGGTGCCGCCGTACCAGGCGAGCGCCGAGCGCAGCTCGACCACGTCGCGGTCGCGCCGCTTGCCGTGGCGCTCGTGCGAGATCGGGTACATCCGCATCCCGCCCTGGTGCGGGGTGAAGCTCCCCCGGCCCATGGGCTCGGGCACCTTCGCACCGCTCTTGAGCCACACCACCAGCCACGGCCTGCTGCGGTGCGACTCGACCCGGATGCGGTTGACCGCGTACCAGGGCACGAGCTGCTTCTGCCCGCCGCTGGCCACCGTGACGCCCTCGGCGCCGACGTCCAGCACGAGCGGCTCCTGCAGCGCGTCCGCGAACAGCCTGGCCGCCGTCACCAGCAGGCCCAGGCAGGCCACGATGGCGGCGAACTTGACCGGGTCGGGCGTGCTCCTCACGGAGGCGACGACGCCGGTCATGACGACGCCCGCGCCGTAGAACGCGGACCAGCCGTAGCCCACGACGCGCGAGGTGGCGAAGCGGGTGCCCTCGGGCTTGACCGACTTGCCGCGCTTGTCGGCGGTCGCGGGCGGCGAGGCGGGCTTGGTGGGCGGCTTGACCGCCGGGACCGCCGGGACCGCCTGGGACGCGGCGGCTGCCTGCGCGTTCTCCCGCGACATCGCCAGGGTCGGCGGCTTGACCGGCTCGGGCTGGGGCGGCTGGTTCTCCAGCAGGGTGGGCGTGGGGCCGGGTGGGACGCCGCCGTCGCCGGGGGTGCCGGGGTAGGAGCGGAGCTCGGTGCGCCGGGCCTCCACCAGGGTGCGCACCCGGTCGGGCAGCCAGGAGCCGTCCGCGCGCGGGGTGCCGATGGCCTCCAGGAGGCGCTCCGGGGTGGGCCGGTTGGCCGGGTCGCGCACCAGCATCGGCACGATCAGCGGCACCAGGCCCGGCGGGACCTTCGACAGGTCCGGCTCCTGGTGGACGACCCGGTAGACCAGCGCGGACGTGGAGCCCTCGCCGAACGGGCCCTCGCCGGTGGCGGCGAACACCAGGACGGAGCCGAGGGCGAACACGTCGCTCTGCGGGCCGACCGGCTCGCCGACGACCTGCTCGGGCGAGAGGTAGCCGGGGGTGCCGAAGACGATGCCCGCCTCGGTGAGCGCGGAGTGCTCCAGCGCGCGGGCGATGCCGAAGTCGATGACGCGGGGGCCGTCGTCGGCGAGCAGGACGTTGGACGGCTTGAGGTCGCGGTGCACCAGGCCCGCGCCGTGGATCGCGATGAGCGCCTCGGCGAGCCCGCCCGCGAGCCTGCGCACGGCCTTCTGCGGCAGCGGGCCCTGGTCGACGACGACCTGCTGGAGGTTGGGGCCGGGCACGTACTCGGTGGCCATCCAGGGCCGGTCGGCCTCGGGATCGGCGTCCACGACGATCGCGGTCCAGAACCCGCCGACCGCGCGCGCCATCTCCACCTCGCGGCGGAAGCGCTCGCGGAACTGCGGGTTGTCGGCCAGCTCCGGCCTGGCGACCTTCACCGCCAGGGGGCGACCGCCTCGGGACCGCGCCAGGTAGACCGATCCCATCGCGCCGCGAC
Organism: Actinosynnema mirum DSM 43827; assembly: GCF_000023245.1. Classification (GTDB taxonomy): domain Bacteria; phylum Actinomycetota; class Actinomycetes; order Mycobacteriales; family Pseudonocardiaceae; genus Actinosynnema; species Actinosynnema mirum. Next base: position 1,925,650 of record NC_013093.1, on the reverse strand, counting down.
CCAGCATGGCCAGCAACGGGTAGTCACCCACTCGTTGCGGAGCGTTGGGGGGAAGTGGCTGCACGCCCCCCAGACTAGTTGTGACCGGTCGGGCGTTCCGGTCACCCTGCGGAACCAGGGGTGAGCGCTGCGGCGGGCCGGGCCGGTGACGTGGGGGAAGGGCAGGTCATGCGGGTGGCGCGGGACGGGGTGGTGGGGTTCGGCCGACCGCAGCGGGCGCCCCTCCAGGGTGAGGAGGGACGCCCGTGCGGGGCGGGTCACCCGGCGGTGGGGTGGTGCGGGGTGGTGCGGGCGCCCTCGGCGAGTTCGCGGAGCACGCCCGCGCGGGAGAGCCAGGAGTACGGCAGCACGGACGCGCGGAGCTGGTCCGGGGGCTTGGGCGCGCCGTGCTCCAGTGCCTCGCGGACGGCCGCGACGAACGTGGTGTGGTCGGCGGCGGCGCGGACCCGGTCGCGGTAGGCGTCGAGCTCGGCGAACTCGGTGGAGACCACCGGCAGGCCCAGGGCCAGGTACTCCTTGAGCTTGATCGGGTTGGAGTGCTTGATCCAGTCGTTGTCCTGCCACGGCATGATCGCCACGTCGAACGCCGAGCCGCAGGCCGGGATCACCTCGTAGGGCTTGAAGCCCAGCCAGTGCACGTTCGGGTACTTCGCGAACCGCTCCATCGGGTGGGTGGCGTCGCCGATGAGCAGGAGCGAGACGTCCGGCAGCTCGGCGGCCACCCGTTCGAGGAGGTCGAAGTCGACGACGAAGTCGTCCAGCGCGCCGAAGAACCCGACCCTGGGGCCGGGCACGGCGCGCACGTCGGCGGGCCACTGGGCCTGCGGGCGGGCGGTGAAGTGGTCGACGTCGACGCCGTGGTCCAGGAAGTGCGCGCGCTCACCGGTGAGGGGGGCCTCCTCGGCCATCAGGGCGTGGCTGACGTAGACGACGTGGTCGGAGTTGCGCAGCAGCTCGCGCTCCAGGGCGGCGATGGCCTCCCGGTCGGCCTCGGGGAAGTCCGAGTGCCGGTCGGAGCGGTTGAACACCAGGCTGGTGCGGCGCATGGGCGCGACGACGTCCCAGGCGGTCGGGATGGTCACCATGACCACCGGGGCGTCCAGCCGGAGCAGGGCGCAGACCAGGCGGACCTGGGCGCGCACGAGGACGGCGTTGACCTTGCGCAGGGTCGGGCTGCCGTAGAAGGGCAGCGGCAGCGGGGACATGACGTAGAAGTTCGGCTCGGGGCGGCGCAGGAACTTCGCGACCGACTTGAGCTTGCGCAGGACGCGGCGGGCGACGTGCGTGCTGTTGCCCCTGGTGGGCATCCGCATCCCGATGCTGTTGACCACCAGGACCTTCCTGCGGCGCGCCATCGAGCGCATCAGCTGGAAGTCCGAGTGCGCGCGGTTGTGGTACCACCAGTCCTGGGCGGAGAAGCAGACCCAGCCGGGTTCGTCGGCGACCGGGCGGGCACGGGCGGCGGCCGGGGTGAGCGGGGTCGCGGTGGCCGGGCGGGCGGGCCAGCGGCGCCAGCGCAGCAGGTCGGCGAGGGCCGCGCGGTGCTTGGGGTGGCGGGGCAGGCGGAGCAGCTCGTTGAGCAGCACGGCGAGCCAGGTGGCGGCGGCGGTGAGGCGGCCGGAGCGCTCGCGGGCCATGCGCACGCGGTTGGTGGTGGCCATCGACCACAGCCAGGGGGACGTGGACTGCTCACCGCCCAGGTGCACGGCGCGGGCGCGCGGCTCGAAGCGGGTGACGTGGCCCCGGTCGCCCGCGCGGAGCATGTACTCGGTCTCCTCGGAGTAGAGGAAGTAGCGCTCCTCCAGGAGGCCGGTGTCGGCGCGGCAGGCCGAGGAGATGAGCCAGGCGGCGCCGGTGGCCCAGTCGGCGGTGCCCGCGGCCCGGTAGGCGCGGGGGTCGACGACCAGCTCGCCGAGGGCGGGGGTGCGACCGGCGCGCTCGCCGCCGAGGACGGCCTCGCCGAGCGCGCGGAGGGCGGTGGGGGCGCGGCGGAGGGAGAGCTGGTGGTGGCCGTCCTCGCCTTCGAGCCTGGGGACGGCGATGCCGGTGCCGGGGACGGCGAGCGCGGCCTTGAGGAGGTCGATCGCGTCGGGGGCGAGGCGGACGTCCGGGTTGAGGACGAGGACGTCGCAGCCGGGGGCGGCGGCGAAGCCTGCGTTGACGCCCGCGCCGAAGCCGTCGTTGGTGGGGCGGGCGACGACGGTCGCGTCGGGGGCGGTGGCGCGGACGACGTCGAGGGTGTTGTCGGGGGAGGCGTTGTCCACGACGACGATCCGGCTGTCCGGGGTGGACTCCAGCGCGACGGCCACCGAGCGGAGGCAGTCGGCGACCACGTCGGCGCTGCGGTGGGTCACCACGACCACGGCTAGCGGCACGGTCAGTACTCCCTGGGGTTGGTGGAGCGAGTGGAACGAGCAGAACGAGTGGAACGAGCGGAACGAGCAGAACGAGTGGAACGAGCGGGGCGCAGGCGGGTGTGGACGGCGCCCGCGAGGAGGCGGAGGGCGAAGGGGAGGTCGTCGCGCAGGTAGCGGCGGGCCAGGCGGCGGGGTTCGAGGGCGAGGCGGTGGAGCCACTCGCCGCCTGCTCTCTGGACGAGGCCGGGGGCGCGGCGGAACTCGCCCGCGGCCATCGGGATGCCCGCGCCGCAGCCGAGGAACCAGGTGTCGGGGAGGCGGTCGCGGAGCAGTTCGATGAGGCGTTCCTGCTTCGGGAAGCCGAGTCCGACGAGGACCAGGTCGGGGTTCGCGGCGGCGCAGGCGGCGACGGCGCGCTCGGTCAGGTCGGGGTCGGTCTCGAAGCCGAACGGCGGTGAGTCCGTGCCCGCTATTCGCAGACCGGGGTAGCGGGCGGTGAGCGCGCGGGCGGCGGCCTCGGGGACGCCGGGGTTGCCGCCGAGGAGGTAGACGGAGCGGCCCGCGCGGGCGGCGGCCTCGGAGAGGGTGAACACGAGCGAGGAGCCCGTGACCCGCTCCGGGACCCTCGCACCCGCGATGCGGCCCGCCCAGACCACGGGCATCCCGTCCGCGACCACGACCTCGGAGCGGGCGATGAGCGCGGCCAGCGCGGGATCGCGGGTCGCGGCGCGGACGATGTCCACGTTGGCGGTGACGATGGCGCCGCCCTCCCCGTCGCTCCAGGCTGCGGAGACGTGCCGGGCGAGGTCGGCCTCGCTCACGGACCACACCGTGACAGCGCCCACCGGGACGCGGGCCTGCGGGTACGAAGGCATAACCGCGACATCGGCCGGGTGGTAGGGGTCGTTACGCGACGTGTTCCTCGCCCCAAACTCGTAACAGGCACGGTGAGTAGTCGATTAGGGGGGTATGTACGTCGCATCCGTCCGTCCCACTGATCGAGTGAAGGGGCGGGTGCCGGGCACCGTTTTCGCCCTGGGCGCGGTGAGCCTGCTCACCGACGTGTCCGCGGAGATGGTCACCGCCTTCCTGCCCGCGTACCTGCTGTTCACGCTGCAGATGAGCTACGCGCAGTTCGGGGTGCTGGACGGGTTGTACACCGGGGCCACGGCGGTGCTACGGCTGGTGGGCGGGCACCTGTCGGACAAGACGCAGCGGCACAAGGCGGTCGCGGTGTTCGGGTACGGGCTGTCCGCGGTGACGAAGCTGGTGTTCCCGGCGGTGGGGGCGTCCGCGTTCGGGATCGGGGCGACGATGGCCGCCGACCGGGCGGGCAAGGGGATGCGGACGGCGCCTCGGGACGCGCTGATCTCGTTGTCGACGCCGCCGGATCGGCTGGGGGCGGCGTTCGGGCTGCACCGGACGATGGACACGGCCGGGGCGTTGCTGGGGCCGTTGGTGACGTTCTTGCTGATGACCAATATTGGGATTGTGGCTGGGCCGGTTTTTGCGGTTAGTGCTTGTTTTGCGTTCGTGGGTGTGATCGTGCTGGTGGCGTTCGTGCGGGAGCACCGGGCGGCCAAGCCGGCCGGGCCTTCGCCCTCGTTCCGGGCCGGGGTCGGGTTGTTGCGGGATGCCCGGTATCGGCGGGTTGCGGTTGGCACCGGGTTGTTGGGGTTGGCCACGTTGTCGGATGCGTTTGTTTTCATCCTGGTGCAGAAGGCGACCGGGATTCCGCAGGGGTTGTTGCCGTTGTTGCCGTTGGGGACGGCGTTGGTTTTTCTGGTTGCGGCTACGCCCATGGGGCGGTTGTCGGATCGGGTGGGGAGTTGGAACGTGTTCCTGGGGGGGCACGTTTTGTTGCTCGTGGTTTATTTGCTGTTGCTGGTTCCGGGGAGCGGGTACGTGGGGGCCGGGGTTGCCCTGGTGTTGCACGGGTTGTTCTACGCGTGCAGCGATGGGGTGCTGTCGGCTCGGGTCAGTCCGCTGGTTCCGGAGTCGTTGCGGGCTTCGGGGTTGGCCGTGGTGCAGACGGGGCAGGCTTTGACCCGGACTGTGTCTTCGGTTGGGTTTGGGGTTTTGTTGCAGTTCGCGGTTTTTGGGGTTGCGGTGTGGACTGCGATTGTGGCTTTGGTTGTCGGGGTGGGCGGGGCTTGGTGGTTGACGGCTCGGGATGGGGATGGGGGCGGGGGCGGAGATGGGGGCGGGGCTTCGGCTTCCGCTTCGGTTTAGATGGCTGAGAGTTTTAAGTCAAGAGCTGAAGGGCACGCCTCGCCGGCGGGGCAGACCTCCAAAAAAGAGGGGACACGGGCTCTGTCGGCCGGTGGCCGTTGGGGTGGTGGTGCGGTTTACCCCTGCGGTGGTCCGGGTCCCTCTTCTCCGTTTGGCCTCCTTTCAGGCAAGCACGCTCGTCAAGACGCCGTATGACTCGGGCGGTCTGCCGTGGCAGTGCGGCGGCATCTTGACAAGCGTGCTCGGGCTTCGCCAGGCCAAACGGAGAAGAGGGACGCGGGTGGCTGAGCTGCGGGCTCGCTGCGCTCGCCCCGCAGCCCGCGAGGCGGTCGGCTTGCGGGCCGCGAGTGCGGTCGGCTTGCGGGCCGCGAGTGCGATCGGCCTGCGGGGTGCTGGATGGTTGGGGTGTTCGCGTACGACTGCGCCCCACCTCCCTGCGGGGAGGTGGGGCGCAGTGGTGTTTCTGTGGCTTAGCCGAGGAAGTTCCAGCCTCGGGCCACGGACTTGCCGTGGGCGGTGTCGCCCGCGTAGGACGCGGTGTAGCCGCCCAGGATTGCGGACAGGCCCACGATGATGAGGACCTTCGCGTCGCACTTCGCCACGCCTGCCGCGTTCGTCTTCGCGGTGCAGAGCTTGGTGCCCTTCAGGGTGGTGAAGGTGATCTCCTTGTTCGCCACCGGCTTGCCCGACGCGGACTCGGTGAGGGTCGCGGTCAGGTTGTTGATGGTGGTGCCGAACAGGCGGAACTTCACGGTCGCCTTGCCCGCGGTCAGGGTGGTCGCGGCGTCGGCGATGGTGTGGACGGCCACGCCCACCGGGTTGGTGCCGACGGGGACCGTGCCGGTGACGGCCAGGGTCTTGGTGTCCAGGACCGAGACGGTGTTGCTGTTGAAGTTCGTGACGTACGCCTTGCGGCCGTCCGGGGTGAGGGCGACGCCGATCGGGCGGTCGCCCACCGGGATGTCGGTGACCGGGGCCAGCTTGTCCAGGTCGAGGACGCTGACCGAGTCGGACTCGCTGTTGGTGACGAAGGCGCGCTTGCCGTCCGCGGTCACGGCGATGCCGTGGGGCACCCAGCCGACCGGGATGGTGGCCACGATCTTGCTGTTGGTGAGCAGGCCGGTCAGGTTGATGACGACGACGTTGGTCGACATCTTGTTGACCACGAGCAGCTTGGCGCCGTCCGGGGTGACCGCGACATCGGTCGGGGTCGCGCCCGTCGGGATGTCCAGCAGCTGGAGGTTCGTGGTGGTGTCGACGACCGAGACGGTGCCCTGGCCGGGGACGTCGTGGGCGACGAACAGGCGCGAGCCGTCCGGGCTGAGGGTGACGCCGTCCGCGTTCGGGCCGACGGTGATGGTGTCCGTGGTGGCCAGGGTGGCGGTGTCGACGACCGAGACGGTGCCGGAGCGGTAGTTGCTCACGTACACCTGGGCGCCGGTCGGGGAGACCACGACGCCCGCCGGGCCGTCGCCCACCGGGACGTTCGCCTCGACGGCGTTCGTGACGGTGTTGAAGACGGTCAGGGTGTTGTCGCGGACGTTGGTGACGTAGCCGCGCGCGCCGTCGAAGGCGACCTCGACGCCGTACGGCGAGTTCGCGCCGTCGCCGCCGTTGACGGTGCTGGTCACCTGGTCCGTGGCGGTGTCGAGGACGGACACGCCGCCGCCGTTGTTGGCGACGTAGCCGAGCACGCGCGATGCGGGCGCGGCGGCCTTCTGGGACTGGGCGGGCGCTGCGAGCGCTGCGCCGGGGGCCAGCAGGAGGGTCGCTCCCACGGCAGCTGCGCCGCACACCGCGGTCGCCTTGTGGAACTGCTTCAGCACTCTCCGGCCTTCCTGTTGAACGGGTCCCGCAACGACCCATCGCAGGCTCACCCGAACGTGTTTCAGTCCGGAGAGGACAGAGCGTGACTGACGCATACCCGGAGAGGACTTCCAGGCACAGAACGATCTTTGCCGTCCACCGTTCGAGTGGGGATCGTCACCGGTGGGTAATTAAGATCCACAAAGGACGATCCAGTGAGTCCACCCCCCTCAGCGCACCGGCCCGGTCACTTGAGGTGACCGGGCCGGTGCGGTGAGAGGTGGATCAGGAGAGCGTGGCGCGGGGTCAGAAGCGGTAGACGTGGACGCCGTAGGGGGCGAACTTGTCGACGATCTTGCCGTTCTGGATCTCCACGGTGCGGTTCTCGCCCTCGACGGTGGCGGTGCCGGAGGTCGTCGGGACGGAGAGCTCGACCTCGGCGGCCTTGCTCTTCGGGTTCTCGGCGTTGCCGTCGGTCTGGGCGATCACCCAGTGCTTGCCGTCGGAGACCTTGTGGAGGACCGGGACCGGGATGCCGTTGTCGCTCTTCGCGGAGACGCCTGCCAGGCTCGGGGAGTTCAGGACTGGCGCCAGGGAGGTCAGCCTGGCGTTGACGCTCTTCACGCGTTCGCGGATGTCGTCCCTGGTCAGGAGGCTGGCGTACTCGCCGGTGCCGTCCGTGTGGAAGCTGTGGGCGAAGTAGTTGATGCCCGTCGCGCCGTGCAGGATCGTGTTCCAGACGGCCGACTCCAGCTGGTCGGGGGTGATGGTCTCGCCCTTGTCGTGCGGGTGGCCGGTCTCGACGAAGCCGTAGATCGGCTTGTCGGGGCCGCACCACTTGCGCATGGTGTCGATGACCTCGCCGTAGGTGTAGGCGCCGACCCGGTGGTCGCGGTCGGGGTGGGTCCAGCCGTAGAAGTCGGCCGAGACGAGGTCGGCGGCGGAGCAGTAGGTCCGCATGTCCTCCTCGTACGACTTCTCGATGTAGCCGTAGCCGACGCCGCCGCCGGGGGTGCCCATCCAGGGGCTGAAGTTCAGGTAGGTGGGGCGCGACGGGTCCTTCGCCCGGATCTCGTTCGCCTCCTCGAGGATGGCGGACGGCTGCATGTCGGGGTGGAACTTGTCGCCGTACGCCTTGTTCATGTCGGGCTCGTCGGCGACCAGGTAGCCGACGTAGTTGCGGGCGTGCGCGGTGTCACCGAGGACGACGTCGGCGCGCTGGGGGTCGACGAAGGCGCGCCAGTCGGTGGCCAGGAGGCCCTCGCGGCGCAGGTACCACCACTCGTCGTCCCACAGGCCGATCGTGAAGTCGACGCCGACCTGCGGGTACGCGGCGCCGAGCTTGACGCCGTCCTCGACGCCGGACGGGTCCTGCATCCACACCGAGATCGGGAAGATCGACGGGTCACCGGTCGGGTTGGGGCCGTTGGACCACTGCTTGTAGTAGTCGAGGGTGGGGCCGGGCAGGCGTCGGTCGTCGAGGCCGGGGACGGTCTCGGCGGTCGCCGTGCAGCCCGCGAGCGCCAGGACGGCGGCGGCAGCGGCCAGTAAACGAGCACGAACCACAGTCGTGCGCTCCTTCAGTTCCGGGGTGGCCCGTCAGCCGGTCACGCTCGGCCGCGGGAGGCGATGGCCTTCTTGGCCTTCTCGAAGCCGTCGGCGCCGAGCAGGCGCATCGCCGCGGTCTTGGCGACGAATCTCGCGCTGTCCCGCGCCACCCGCAAGGGGTGTCCCACGAACCGGTCACGGGCGAGCACGCTTTGTGCGGGCTCCGGGACGTCGTTGAGGGCTTCGCCGAACAGCGGACGGTAGGGGGACGGCGCGGTCAGGCGACCCCTGGTCCGGTTGCTGACGTTACCCCCGTGCACCACCTGCAACCAGCCAGGAGCGCCCCCGAGGGAGGCCACGGCGGCGTGCCGGTGGAGGCGGTTGTGCCAGTCCGCCCAGCACGTGATCGGGGCGTCCCACGGCTCCCTGATGGAGGCGAACGCATTGTCGCGGTCGTGGTGCAGGTACAGCCCATCCGGGCTCTTGACCAGGCCGTTCGCCAGGTAGTAAGCCGTGCGCGGGGCGCGCGGGACCTCGGCCTGGAGGCGCGCGACGAAGTTCGCGGCGAGGCCGTCGTCGTTGTCCAGGTTCGTGGTGATGAGCTCGTCGCCGCGCTCCGGGAGCAGGGCGGTGATGTCGGACACCAGATCATCCCTGCTCACGGACTCGCGGAACACCGGCGTGTAGGTGTCGCCGTGGGTGGCGACGCGGTCCTTGAGCCAGGTCGGGCTCTCCGGGTCGAAGTAGATCAACCAGGTGAAGTTCCGCGAGGTCTGCGCCCGTACCGAGGGCAGGCAGTAGCGCTCGAACAGCCCGATGCGCTCGGTGAGCCAGCCCTCGCGCGCCCGCACGACGCTCTCCGCGCCGGGCGAGGGCAGGTTGAAGCGCGTCAAGATCACGTGGTCCATCGATCCCCTTCCGGTAACCACCCCCTACATCGGCCGGGAGGGGCCCGCGTTAACGAACCGGGGGCGCGGACGATGAGTAGGGCGTGACTCGAGACCCGGCACGTCCCACGGTCGATGTCGTCATACCCTGCTACAACTACGCCAGGTTCCTGCGCGCTTGCGTGCGCAGCGCGCTGGACCAGCCGGGCGTGGACGTGCGGGTGTTGATCATCGATGACACCTCAAGCGACGAGACCCCGCAGGTCATGGCCGAGCTGATGGCCGAGGACCCCCGTGTGGAGGGCCGTCGGCACGAGGTCAACAAGGGGCACATCGCCACCTACAACGAGGGCCTGCTGGAGTGGGCCAAGGCCGATTACACGGTGCTGCTGTCGGCCGACGACCTGCTCGCGCCCGGTTCGCTGGCCCGCGCCGCGCAGGTGTTCCGGGACAACCCGAAGGTCGGCATGGTCTACGGCCGGGTCGTCTACTACCAGGACCACGACGACCTTCCCTCGATCGTGGCCGCGCCCGCGGGGACCACCGTCTGGTCCGGTGTGGACTGGATCGAGCGCCGTTGCCGCACCGGTCAGAACGTGCTGTCCTCTCCTGAGGCGGTCGTGCGCACCTCGGTCCAGCAGGCCGTCGGCGGCTACCGCCCCGACCTCCCGCACGCGGGTGACCTGGAGATGTGGATGCGCATCGCGGCCGTGTCGGACATCGGGTACGTGCGGGGCGCGCCCGCCGCGTACTACCGGGTCCACCAGCAGAGCATGTTCCGCACCCAGTTCTCCTCGGTGTTCGCGGACCTGGAGCAGCGGCAGGCGGTGTTCGACCGGTTCTTCGCCGAGCACCCCGACCTGCCCGGCGCCGGGATGCTGCGGGCGCTCGCGAAGCGGTCCATCGCCAAGGACGCCCTGTGGCGGGCCGTGCGCGCCTACGACCGGGACAAGCTCGACGAGATCCCGGCGGACGAGCTGGCCGAGTTCGCGGAGAAGGTCTACGGCGGGGCCGGGAACCTGCCCGAGCACCGCGCGCTGACCAGGCGCAAGGCCCTCGGCCCGAAGGTGTGCAGCCGCACCCAGCTGTTCGTGGGCTCGCACCTGGCCAAGCGCGGGATGGGCTGGGTGGGCAAGCAAGTGTGGAAGTGGCGCGGGCAGTGACCGGACCGGGCGGCGGGGCAGGGTCAGGAGCGGGGAGCGAGACAGGGGCAGGGGCCCTCGATCCCGCCTCCGGGGCAGGGGCCGCCGATCCCGCCACCGGCTCCGGCCTGGGCGGTCGGGTCGGGTCTGCGATCCGGTGGAGCGCGATCAACAGCCTGCTCCAGCGGGTCAGCCAGGTCGGGGTCGGGGTGCTGCTGGCGCGGTTGATCGCGCCCGAGCAGTTCGGCGTGTTCGCGGTGGCGCTCGTGGTGCTCAACATCGTGCTGAGCGTCAGCGAGATGGGCGTCAGCGTGGCGCTGGTGCGCACCGACGAGCCGGTGGAGGACCTGGCGCCGACGGTCACGACGCTGTCGATCCTGTCCGGGTGCCTGCTGTTCGGCATCTGCGTGGTCGGGGCGCCGTACTTCGCCGAGGCGATGGACACGCCCGAGGCCACCGGGGTGATCCGGCTGATGTCGTTCGCGCTGGTCATCGCGGGCGCGTCGGCGGTTCCGGGCGCGCTGCTCCAGCGCGAGTTCCGGCAGGACCACAAGTTCGCGGCCGACACCTCGGCGTTCGTCGTCGGCACCACCGTGGTGGTCGTCATGGCGCTGATGGGGTTCGGGGCGTGGAGCCTGGCGTGGTCGCGGATCGCGACGAACCTGACCGCCGCGGTGGTGATGTTCGCGTTCACCAAGCAGCGGTACCGGCCGGGCTTCGACCCGGTGAAGGCCCGCGAGGCCCTGTCGTTCGGGCTGCCGCTGGCCGGGGCGAGCCTGCTGGTGTTCGGGGTGCTCAACGTCGACTACATCATGGTCGGCCACCTGCTGGGGACCACCGCGCTCGGCTTCTACATGATGGCGTTCAACCTGGCGAACTGGCCGGTCGGCGCGTTCTCGCAGCCGGTGCGCAGCGTGTCGCTGGCGGCGTTCTCGCAGGTCAGGAGCGATCAGGAGCGGTTCGCGGCGACGTTCGCGCGGGCGCTGCGGCTGCTGGCCCTGGTGACCGTGCCCGCGTGCGTGCTGCTCGGCTCGCTCAGCGACCCGATCGTGCGCGTGGTCTACGGCGAGCGCTGGGCCCCGTCCGCCGCGCCGCTGGCGCTGCTCGTGCTGCTGGGCGCGCTGCGGGTGGCGCTGGAGCTGGGCTACGACTACCTGGCGAGCGCGGGCCGCTCCAAGGCGATCCTGTACATCCACGTGCTGTGGCTGGTCGTGCTGGTGCCGCTGCTGGCGCTGGGCGCGCACCTGGACGGCATCCGGGGGGTCGCGGCGGCGCAGAGCGTGGTGGTGCTGCTGTTCATCGTGCCCGCGTACCTGGTGGCGTTCAAGCCGTACGGCCTGCGACCGGGCCTGCTGGGCGCCGCGGTGGCCAGGCCGGTGCTCGGCGGTGTGGTGATGGGCGCGGTGGCGGTCGGCGTGCAGTGGGCGGTGGACGAGCCGCTGCTGCGCCTGCTGGTGGGCGGCGCGCTGTCGACCCTGGCCTACGCGGCGGTCGTCTACCCGCTCAGGGGTGAGGTCATCGGCGTGCTGCGGAGGGGCGGGGCGTGAGCGTGAGGCGGCGGGTGCACCAGGTCGCGAACATCGTTCGGGACGGCGGGCTGCGGGGGTTGGGCGCGCGGGCGCTGGGGAGGGTCGCGGCCCGGCTGGGCGGGGACGGGGAGGTGTTCCCGGTCCGGCTGGAGGACGTGCGGGCCGCCGACGTGACCCGGCGACCGCCGGTGGTCGTGCCGCCGATGCCGCCGGACGGGCGGCTGACCGTGAACTGGGTCTGCACACCCCCCTCCCCCGGTTCCGGCGGCCACACCACGATGTTCCGCCTGGTGGAGCACCTGGAGGCCGCAGGCCACACCTGCCGCCTCTACCTGTACGACGTCTACGGCAGCCGCGCGGCGGACCACGAACCGGGCATCCGAGCCGCCTACCCCGGCTTCCGGGGCGAGATCCACGACGTGACCGGGGGCATGGCCGACGCGCACGCCGTCTTCGCCACCGCCTGGATGACCGCCTACCCCGTGTTCAACGACCCGTGCGCGGGCAAGCGCTTCTACCTCGTGCAGGACTACGAGCCTTGGTTCTTCCCCCGCGGCGGCCTCTCGGCACTGGCCGAGAACACCTACCGGATGGGCTTCCACGGCTTCACCGCGGGCCGCTTCCTGGCCGGAAAGCTCCACGACGACGCCGGAATGGCCGCGGACTCGTTCGACTTCGGCTGCGACACAACCCGCTACCGCCTCCTGGACGGCGCGCGCCGAGACGGCGTGGTCTTCTACGCGAGACGCCTGGCCCCACGCCGGGCGATCGAGGTGGGCCTGCTGGCCCTGGAGGTCTTCACCCGCGAACACCCGGAAGTCGTAGTGCACACCTACGGCGAGAAGATCGGCTCGCTGGGCAACGGCCACATCGACCACGGCCTGGTGACCCCGGACGAGCTGAACCGGATCTACAACCGCTGCTACGCCGGTTTGTCACTGTCCATGACGAACGTGTCCCTGGTCCCGCACGAAATGCTGGCGGCGGGATGCATACCCGTGGTGAACGAGGCAGAGCACAACAAAATCGTCCTGGACAACGAGTTCGTCCGCTACGCCCCCGCAACCCCCCACGAACTGGCAAGGGCAATGGCCAACGTGGTGACCATGAAGCCACAAGACTTCGACGCCCTGGCCACCAAGGCCGCCGGAAGCGTAACCGGCCGCTCCTGGGACGACGCAGGCAGAGAGCTGGACCGGTTGCTGCGACGCGAACTGGGAACGCCCGAAGCCTAATGACCGCTTCGCGGGCTGCGGGGCGAGCGCAGCGAGCCCGCAGCCGCCCAATCCCGCGTCCCTCTTCTCCGTTTGGCCTGGCGAAGCCCGAGCGCAGGTGTCAAGACGCCGCCGCACTGCCCGGAAGACCGGGGTGCCCAACGGCGTCTTGACGCCTGTGCTTGCCTGAAAGGAGGCCACACGGAGAAGAGGGACCCCGCCCACCGCAGTGGTAAACGAGACCAGCAGCGGAACGGTCACCGGCCGACAGGGCTCGTCCCCCTCTTTTTTGGAGGTCTGCCCCGCCGGCGAGGCGTGCTTGTAGCTCTTCAGCCTTTGCTCTTCAGCCTTTGCTCTTCAGCCTTTGCTCTTCAGCCTTTGCTCTTCAGCTCTCAAAGCCCGCAAACCAAGCCCTCACCACCGGAAAAGCCCTGCGACTCACCATCACCCCGTTCACCGCACTCGACTCACGCGTCACCGCCGAGGCGGAAGCCGAAGCGCTCCACCGAGACCGTCACCGAGCCGTGTACCCGGCATCCGCGTGAATCGTCGTCCCCGTCAGGTACGAGGACGCGTCACTGGCCAGCCACAAGCCGGCCTGCGCGATCTCCCGCCCCTGCCCGAACCGCCCCAGCAGGCTCAACTGCGGCGCGAACTCCTCCGCCGTCTGCCCGGTCTCCGCCAGCGCCGCCACCTTGGTCATCCCGACCACACCGTGCTTCGCCGCCACATAAGCGATGTTGTTCGGCTGCGGCCGGAACCCGCTCACCGACGAGATGTTCACGATCGACCCACCGCCCCCCTGCTCCAGGAGCCGGCGGATCTCGTACTTCATGCACACCGCGACGTCCAGCCTGCCGTAAGCGGCCACGGTCGCAGCGACCATGCCCTGCACCTGCTCGCTGCTGGAGACGTCGACCTCGACGAAGCGCGCCTCGCCACCCGCCTCGACGACCTTCGCGCCCGCCTCGGCGAACAGCTTGGCGGTCTCGTACCCCATGCCCATCGCCGCGCCGAACGGAAGAACCACCACCCGGAGGAACACCGAGGGAGAACACCGAGGAGGAACACCAGCCCCATCGTTCCGATATCCGGGAAAACCACCTGTCCGGGAAAACCACCCCCGGAACAAAACACCACCTAGATCCAATACCGGTGACTTAAGCGTCGATCGGGTAGGTTGTGGGTCCTGGAGGTCCTGGATGCCACGGCCTGGGCAGGTCAAGCCGGAGACGGATGCGCGGTTGTCGGATCGGATCGCGATCGGGTTGTTGACCAGGTCGTTTCCGCCGGAGTTGGTGGATCGGGTGATCGCCGAGACCGGTCGGGAAGGGCAGCGTGATCGGTTGTTGCCGCCGAGGGTGGTGGTGTACTTCGTGTTGGCGATGTGCCTGTTCTCCGGTCAGGGTTATGAAGAGGTGGCCCGGTTGTTGACGGAGGGGTTGTCGTGGGCGGCGCGATGGTCGAAGCCTTGGCGGGTGCCCACGACGGCGGCGATTTCCCGGGCTCGGGTGAAGCTTGGCGCGGCGCCGCTGAAGGCGTTGTTCGAGCAGGTCGCGCGGCCGTTGGCGGAGCCGACCACGCGTGGTTCGTGGTATCGGACCTGGCGGGTGCTGGCGGTCGACGGCACGACCTTCGACGCACCGGACACGCCGGAGAACGTCGAGCGGTTCGGCCGGCCGGGCAGTGGACGGGCGGCGGCGCGGGGTGATCGGGCGGCGTTTCCGCAGGTGCGGGCGGTGGCGGTGGCCGAGTGCGGCACGCATGCGATTGTCGCGGCCACCCTGGGCCCGATCACCAAGGCCGAGGCCACCCTCGCCCGGGACCTGTTCCCCGGCCTGGGCGAGGGCGAGCTGCTGATCGCCGACCGCGGGTTCGCCGGACTGCCGTTGTGGCGGGCCGCCCGCGCCAACGGAGCCGATCTGTTGTGGCGGGTGCGCGCGAACGTCGTGCTGCCGGTGCGCGAGGAGCTGCCCGACGGTTCGTATCTGTCGGAGATCGTGGCCACCGACGACCACTACCGCCGCAAGGACCCGGTGACGGTGCGGGTGGTCGAGTACACACTGGACGACCCGGCACGCCCCGAACACGATGCGCCGTATCGGTTGATCACCACGATCCTGGACCACCGCAAAGCTCCTGCACGCGAGTTGGCGGCGTTGTACTGCCAACGCTGGGAGATCGAGACCGCGCTGGACGAACTCAAGACCCACCAACGCGGCCCCGGACAGGTGCTGCGGTCCCGCTCGCCCGACGGGGTCGAGCAGGAGGTCTGGGCGCATCTGCTGGTGCACCACGCGATCCGGTCGCTGATGCACACCGCCGCCACCGATGCGGGCCTGGATCCCGACCGGCTCTCGTTCATCCGCACCCTGCGCCTGGCCCGCCGCCAGACCGCCGCCCAGGCCGCTTTTTCCCCCTGACCGATTAGCCTGGGCCCTGCTCGACGGGGTCCGCGAGATCCTGGCCCGCCTCCTGCCGGAACGGCGACGACGCAGCAACCCCCGCGTGGTCAAACGCAAGATGTCCAACTACAAGCTCAAACGCACCGAGCACCTGACCCGGCCACAACCAACCGGGGACTCCGCCGAGGCACTTCGGATCGCACCGCACTACCGCACCGTCTCCGTCAACAAGCAGCCCAAACCACTCTAAGTCACTGGTATTGCACCTAGATCGGCGACGGCGAGGTCGCGTCGCGCACCAGGATCTCCGCGTCCCGCGACCCGTCCACCGGGACCACGTGGATCGCCGCCAGCTTCGCGTCCTTCGGCACCGCCGCGAACGCCACCCTGCCGCCGTCCAACCACGTCGCCTGGTCGTCCACCCCGGCGGTCCCCGGCAGCCTCAGCTCCTCCCCGCTCGCCAGATCCAGCACGGCCAGGTCCCACGGCCCCAGCCTGCCGATGCGCTTCTTGTAGGCCACCTTCGTGCCGTCCGGCGAGATCGACGGGCACTCCGCGTCCCTGCGCTGCGACACCACCCGCTCCGCCGCCAGGTCGCCCTTCACCAGCCAGGTGTACCCGCCCGACGCGAGCGTGGCGTAGAAGGTGTTGTCGTCGTCCGCGACCGTGAGCCCCCAGTAGTTCGCGTCCTGCGCGGTCAGCACGGCGCCCTCGACCTCGGCGGTGAAGTGCTCCAGCGAGTCCACCGACTTCCCCGTGCGGACGTCGTAATAGCCCGTACGAGTGGAAAACCCGCCCGGAACGAGGTACGAGTCACCGGTCACGAACGAGGTCCACGACACCACGTTGCCCGACTTGGAGACCTTCGCGCGGCTCGGGACGCCGGGCAGCGGAACGGTCGCGAGCACCTTCCCACCACGGCTGACCTCGGCCGCGTAGACGTTCGGCCCCGCCAGCCTCAGGCACACCGTGGTCCCGCTGGAGCGGTAAACCCGCTGGCACTGGAGGTCCGTGTCGTTGCGACCGGACGGATCGGCGAGGCTGGTCTCCTGGACCCGGCTGCGGCCGTCCGCGAGCTCCACGAACATCAGGTCCGGCTCAGCCGAACCGGCCTGGACCTGCGGAGAGGAGTCCTCCACCACGCCCACGACATAAGCCGCGCCTGCACCGACGACCAGTAGAATGGCGGCCACGGCCAGCAGGACGCGTCGCCAGCCCACATCCATCACCACCTGTAACGACACGGGCCGAAGCGGCCGATTCCCAGAGTAACAAGACTCAGTGGACCCCTACCCTGGGTGAAGCGCGGATCGGGGAGCGGATGGACTTCTGGGGCGCGTTGCGTGTCCTGCGGCGGCGGTGGTACATCGCCGTGCCGTCCGCGGTGGTCGCGGTGGCGATCGCCGCCGCGGTGTTCCTGTCGATCCCGACGAGGTACCAGTCCTCGGGCGTGATGGTGCTGACGACACCGGCGGCGGGCGGCACCTTCTCCGAGAAGGTCAGCCCGCAGGACGCGGTGAGGATCAACCCGCTGCTGGCGTTCGACGGCAGCCTCGCCACCACCTCGCAGATCCTGGCGCAGATCCTGACCGACCCGAAGACCCGCGAGTCGCTGGGCGTCACGGCGTCGTCGAAGGAGAACTTCACCGCCACCGGCGGTGGGCAGAACGGCCCGTTCCTGTTCGTGACCGGGGACGGCGACACCCCGGAGACCGCCGAGGCGATGGTGTCGACGGTGCTGGGGTTCGCCTCCACGCAGCTGGAGGAGCAGCAGCGGCAGCTGAACGCGCCCACGTCCACGTTCATCACCTCGCAGGTCATCGTCACGCCGACCAAGGCGGAGGCGCAGATCGGCGGGAAGGTGCGCTACGCGGGCGCGGCGCTCGTCGTGATGATGCTGCTGACCACGGCGGCCACGTTCGGCGCGGAGAGCGTGCTGAACCACCGGCAGCGGCGGCGGGACGCGGCGAGCGCGGCAGGCGGGAACCCGACCGAGGGGGACGACGGCGAGCGGGACCTTGACCGGGACCCCGACCGGGACCCCGAAGCGGACGGCGCGGAGGAGCCCGGTGGTGCGGGTGCTCGCCACGGGGGTGCTCGCCACGGGGGTGGCCGCTCGGAGGGCCGCCGCGAGCGGGACGACCAGGCGCAGCAGGGACTGTCCACTCGGGGCGGCCGGCTGCCCAAGCGGGCTGAGCGGGAGCGCGCCCAGGGGTACGACGACGCGGCGTGGCCGCAGGACGAGCCCGAGCACGGGCACGAGGACCCGGAGGACCGGGGCCCACAACGCCCCGGCGGCATCCCCGGCCCGCAGCTCGCCCCCCGCCCCGGACGGGCGCCCTCCGACGACCTGACGGTGAAGGTCCAACCCACCACCGCCAGCGAGCGGACCCTGCGCATCTCGGCCACGCACAACCCCGTCCACCAGGGTTGGCCCGGTCCCGAAGAAAACCGGTAGTGGAGCGGATCAGGCAGCGGGCCGACGGGGCGACCCTCGTCTGCCTGTACCTGCTCGCGCTGCTGGCCATCCCGGCGCGCCTGGTGCTGTCGTTCGTGCCGATGACGCTGCCGCCCGCGCTGGTCGTGGCTCTGGTGCTGGGCGTGCTGTGGCTGTCCGCGCAGATGGTCGACACGCTGAACATGGGCAAGGGCCGCAACGCCCTGCGCACCGCCGTGGCGATCTACCTGACGCTGCACCTGTGCACGTACGCCGTGGCGACGCGCCGCTTCCTGCCGATCGACGAGCTGACCGTGGCGGACAGCGGCATGGTCCGGATCGTGGCCACGGCCAGCGTCGCGATCTTCGCCTGCGACGCCGTCCGCACGCGGGAGCGGCTCGACCGGGTGATGAAGCTGATCCTGGTGTGCACGGCCGGGATCGCGTTCGTGGGCCTGGTGCAGTTCGGGCTGGGGATCGACCTGGCCGGGTACGTCTCCATCCCCGGTCTGCGGGCGCAGGAGAACGTGTACGCCGCCATGGAGACCCGGTCGATCTTCCGGCGGCCCACCGGGACCACGAACCACCCCATCGAGTACGGGCTGGTGTGCGCCATGTCCGTGGGGATCGGGGCGCACTACGTGTTCCAGTCCCGCGACGAGGGCAAGCCGTACGTGCGCTGGCTGGTGTGCCTGGCCCTGGTCGGCCTCGGGGCGATGACCGCGCTGTCGCGGACCGCGATCCTGGGCATGACCGTCGCCGGGGTGGTCATGGTGGCGACCATGCCCAAGCGGCGGAAGCTGACCGTGGTGCTGGTCGGCGGCGGGTTCTTCCTCGGGGCGAGCCTGGTGGTGCCGGGCCTGTTCGGCACGTTGCGCGGCATGTTCTCGAACATCAGCGACGACCCGAGCGTGAAGGCCAGGACCTCGGACTACGAGGCGGCGAACGAGCAGATCGCGCTGCACCCGCTGCTGGGCCGGGGGTTCGGGACGTTCCTGCCGACCAAGAACCCGATCCTGGACAACCAGTTCCTGCTGACGATGATCGAGAACGGCTACCTGGGGCTGTTCGCGCTGGTCGGAATGTTCCTGGCGGCGTGCTACGCGGTGCTGCGGACGCGGCTGCTGAGCTCGGACGAGAACGTGCGGGGCATGGCCGCCTGCCTGCTGTCGGCGGTGCTGGTCGGCGGGATCGCGTCGGTGACGTTCGACCTGCTGGCGTTCAGCATCGCCACCGGGATGGTGTTCGTGATGCTGGGGCTGAGCGGCGCGGCGCTGCGGATCGCCCAGGCCGAGGCCGCCGAGCGCGGCTGGGCGCCCGCGCCGGGACGCGGGCGGCTGGGGGGCAAGCTGAAGACCGCGCCCCGTCTGCGGGGCAGGTCCACCAAGCCAGAGGAAGCGGACGCCGCCGACGGATGATCTTCGGCGGGTGACCGCCGACCGCGCCGGGGAGGTCTCCCCGGCGCGACCGGCGGCTCCGCGGGGTCTCGGTCGGCCAGGCCCGGCCTGCCGAGAGCACCGCGATCAGGGGAGCACCACGCTCAGCCGATCAGGACGCCCGCGTCAACCCGCCGACGCCACCGCCACCGGCACCACCGCCGCCAGCACCACCGCCACCATCCTCCCGGTACGACTTCGCGCAGTCCGGGCAGGTCAGCGCCTCGGACAGGCGCTGCCCGCACTCGCACACCCACCCCTTCACCCTGGCCGGGTTGCCCGCCACGAACGCGTGCGCCGGGACGTCCCCGGTCACGACCGACCCCGCCGCCGCGAAGGCGTGCGACCCGATCTCCACGCCGCACACCACCACCGTGCCCGCCCCCAGCGTCGCCCCGCGGCGCACCAGGGTGGTCAGCAGCGCCTCCCCGGTCCGCTTGATCGCGGCCCTGGGTCGCAGGTCGTTCGTGAACAGCACGTTGGGCCCGAGGAAGACCTCGTCCTCGCAGGTCACCCCGTCGAAGACCAGCGTCCCGTTCTTGACCGTCACCCGGTCCCCCAGCACCGCGCTGCCCTCCACGAACGCCCCGTCGCAGATGTTGCAGTCGCGCCCGATCCTGGCTCCGGGCAGCACGTGCGCGAACGCCCACACGCGGGTGCCGTCGCCGACGTCCTCGCTCTCGCACAGCCCGTTCGGGTGCACCCGCACCCCGCTCACAGGGCGGCCTTCAGCGCGGCCACCACGCGGTGCTGCTGCTCCTCGGTGATCTCCGGGAACAGCGGCAGGGAGAGGATGCCGGCGGCCACCGACTCGCTCACCGGGAAGTCCCCCGCCCCGTGCCCGAGCGAGGCGAAGGCTCCGGTCAGGTGGACCGGGGTCGGGTAGTGGATGCCCGCGCCGACACCGGCCTCGTGCAGCGCGGCCAGCACGCGGTCGCGGTTCGGGACCCGGACCACGTACAGGTGCCACACCGGGGTGTTGCCCTCCAGCACCTCCGGCGCCAGCACGTCCGGCAGGTCGGCCAGGAGCTCGGCGTACCGGGCGGCTGCGGCGCGGCGGGCCTCGTTCCAGCCCTCCAGCCTGCGCAGCTTCGCGGACAGCACCACCGCCTGCAGGGTGTCCAGCCTGCTGTTGAAGCCCAGCGCCGGGTGCTCGTACTTGCGCGGGGAGCCGTGCTCGCGCAGCAGCCGGACCGCCTCGGCCAGCTCGGCGGACGAGGTCAGGACCGCGCCGCCGTCGCCGTAGGCGCCGAGGTTCTTGCCGGGGTAGAAGCTGGTCGCGGCGATCTCGCCCAGCCCGCCCACGGGGACGCCGAAGCGGGACGCGCCCTGGGCCTGCGCGGCGTCCTCCACGACCGGGACGCCGGGCGCGGCGGCCCTGACCAGCTCCACCGGGGCGGCCTGGCCGTAGAGGTGCACGGGCAGGACGGCCCTGGTGCGGTCGGTCAGCGCGGCCGGGATCTTCTCCGGGTCGATCAGGCCGGTCCCGGCCACGCAGTCGACCAGCACGGGGGTCGCGCCCGCGCGGGCCACGGCCTCGGCGGTCGCGATGAAGGTGTTGGCGGGCAGGACGCACTCGTCGCCGTGGCCCACGCCGAGCGCGCGCAACGCCAGCTCGATGGCGTCGGTGCCGTTGGCGACGCCGACGCAGTGCGCGACGCCCTGGTAGTCGGCGAACTCGGACTCGAACGCCGCCACCTGCGGTCCGCCGATGAACGCGGTGCGCTCCAGCACCGCGGCCCACCCCTCGGCGACCTCGTCGGCGACCTGGGCGTGCTGAGCGCGCAGGTCCACCAGCGGGATGTCGATCACGTGCGGTTCCCCTCTCGAAGGATTCGCCTGGCCGGGACGCCCGCCCAGACCTCGCCCGCGGGCACGTCGGCCAGCACGACCGCTCCCATGCCCACGACTGCGCCCGCGCCGATCGCGAGGCCCTCCCGGACGGCTGCGCGCTGTCCCAGGTAGGCGCTCTCCCCGACGCGGACCGCCCCACCCAGCGACGCGCCGCCGGCGAAGGTGACCCCGTCGCCGATCTCGTCGTCGTGGGTGATGATCACGTGCGGCATGGCGACCACGTGCGCGCCCAGGCGCAGCGGGGTGGTCACCACGACGCCTGCGAGCAGGACCGTCCCCGGACCGATCACGCACCCCGGCGCGACGTGCGCGCCGGGGTGCGTGATCGTGCCGTACCGGTCCTGCCCCAAGCCGAGCTTCCCGGCCAGCGCGAGCCGCCCGAGCGGGCGGCGGGCGCTGGCGACGCACACCACGACGGCGGCATCGGGGTGCTCGTGCACGAGCTCGGAACCGCCCAGCACGGGCAGGCCGTCGAGGGCCTGCCCGTGCTTGGTCGGATCGTCGTCGAGCGCGCCGAGCGGTGCCCACTCCCCCGGTGCGAGGCGGGCGGCGGCGAGCACCTCGCGCGCCAACCCCCCTCCCCCGACCAGCAGCAGCGGTCGCGGCGTCATGCGGCCCCTCTTCCTCAGGCGGTCGTGTAGACCACGTCCACCCAGTAGTTGTTGCCCTGGTAGCTGTTCGTCGGGAACCCGCCGCCCGGCTGGAAGAGGCCGTTGCGGCTGAGCTCGTCCGTGGCGGGCGAGGACAGCTTCGGCGTGTCCACGGCGTAGCCGCCGAAGTAGCCCTGGTTGATCGCGAAGTGCCCGTTGGGGGCGCTGTAGGAGGCGATGTACGTCGTCCCCGCGGTCACCTGGAGCGGCTCGGCGAAGGTGAGCGTCTGCCAGCCGGTGGCGGTCTCGTCGGTGAACGTGCCGGTCTTGAGCGAGGTCCCGTCGGTGCTCCACACCGTGCCGGTGTGGGTGCCGGTGTTGCCCGCGCCCTTGTAGAACCGCACGCCGGTGACCTTCCCGTCGGCCTTCGGGGTGAACCGCACGCCGAGCTCGTAGCTGCCGCCGTCGTCGGCCGAGGTGGTCGACGGGACGGTGGCCGCGCTGAACAGCGAGCACGGGCAGGTCTGGTCGGCGGACGTGGTGAACGACCAGGTGAGCGGTTCGGCCATGATGTTGCCACCGTCGTCGGCCGCGCGCGCGGTGACGACGTGCCTGGTCGTCGGGGTGAGGTCGGCCTTCGGCGTCCAGCTGACGGTGCGCCGGTCCCCGGACAGGGTGATCGTCCCGTCGATCCTGGCGCCGCCGCCGTCGGTGACCGCGAACTGGGTGTTGTTGGCCTCGACGGGCTCGTCGAAGCTCGCCGTCACGGTCGGGCGCAGGTCGACGCCGGTCGCGCCCGCCAGCGGCGTGTTGCCGGTGGCGACGGGCGGGGTGGTGTCGCTGCTCGGCGTGTAGACGACGTCCACCCAGTAGTTGTTGCCCTGGTAGGACACGGTCGGGAAGCCGCCGCCCGGCTGGAACACGCCGTTCGGGCTGCCGTCCCCGGTGCGGGGCGCGGTGAGCGGCGGCGCGTCGACGCCGGTGGCCTGGAAGTAGCCCTGGTCGATCGCGTAGTGCCCGTTGGGGGCGGTGTACGAGGCGACGTAGGTCAGGCCGGGCGCGACGGTCACCGGGTTGGTGAACACCAGGGTCTGCCAGCCGGTGGCGGTCTCGTTGACGAACGTGCCGGTGGCCATGCGGGACCCGGTGGAGGTCCACAGGGAGCCGGTGTGGGTGCCGGTGTTGCCCGCGCCCTTGTAGAACCGCACGCCGGTGATCTGGCCGCTCTGCGTCGGGGTGAACCGGACGCCGAGCTCGTAGCTGCCGCCGTCGTCGGCCGAGGTGGTCGACGGGACGGTGGCCGCGCTGAACAGCGAGCACGGGCAGGCCGCGGTGCGGGTGGTGGTGAACGACCACTCGGCGGGCGCGGCCATGGCGTTGCCGTTCGCGTCGGCGATCAGCGCGCTGACGCCGTAGCGGGTGTTCGGCTGGAGCTTGCCGGTCGGCGTCCAGGTGAGGGTCTTCTGGTCGCCGGACAGGGACACCTCGCCGTGCAGCTTCGCGCCGCCGGGGTCGCTGAGCCAGACCTGCGCGGAGGCCGGGTCGACCGGCTCGTTGAAGGTCAGCGCGAGCGGCGCGGTGAGCGCCACGTCGGTGGCGTTCGGCGCGGGCGTGCGGGAGTCCAGGGTCGGCGGGGTGGTGTCGCCGTTGAGGCCGTTGCGGAAGACCACGTCGACCCAGTAGTTGGCGGAGTTGTGGCTGGCGTTCGGGAAGCCGCCGCCGGTGCCGTAGCGGAAGACGCCGTTGGGGCCGTCGACGCCTGCGGCGAGGGCGCGCAGGGCGCCGTAGGCCGCGGTCTGGCCGTTGAAGTAGCCGGGCGTGACCGCGTAGTGGCCCTTGGGCGCGTAGTACGACACCACGTAGGTGGTGTTGGCCTGCACGACCACCGGGGAGGCGAAGGTCAGGGTCTGCCAGCCCGAGGTGCTCTCGCCGGTGAAGACGCCGGTGGCCAGGAGCTTGCCGGTGGCGTCCCACAGGGAGCCGGTGTGGGTGCCGGTGTTGTTCGCGCCCTTGAAGAAGCGGACGCCCAGCACCTCGCCCTTGCCGTTGAAGCGGACCTTCGTGCCCAGCTCCACGGGGGTGGCGTCGTCGGCGCTCTGCGTCTCGGGCGAGGCGAAGTCGTCCCACACGGTGCACGGGCAGGCGGCGGGGCGGTGCGAGCCGGTGGTGAAGGTCCAGGTGTGCTCGGGCGTCTGGTTGCCCGCGGCGTCCTTGACCCGCACGGAGGCGGTGTAGGTGGTGCCGGTGCGCAGCTCGGCGGCCGGCGTGAACTGGGCGGTCCTGCCGTCGCCGGTGACCGAGGTCGCGCCCGCGACCTGCCCGTCGGGGCCGGTCAGGGTGAACTGGGTCGAGGCCGGGTTGAGGCCCTCGTCGTAGGCGGCGGACAGGGTCGGGGTGAGGCCGACGCTGGCCGAGGACGAGACGGGGCTGGTGGAGACCAGCTCGGGCGCGCGGGTGTCGGGGCCGGGGTCCGGCGCCCACACCACGTCGACCCAGTAGTTGGTGTCGAGCGAGCTGCGGTTCGGGAAGCCCGCGCCGCCGCGGAAGACGCCGTTGGCGTTGCCGAGGTCGCCGGGCGCGCCGCTGGGGCGCACGGTCTGCGGCGCGGTCAGCGGCTCCAGGTAGCGGGAGGAGAAGCTGAAGTACTCGGAGTCCGAGGCGAAGTGGCCGGTGGGCGACAGGTAGGACACGACGTAGGTGGTGTTCTTGTCGACCTTCACCGGGATCGGGAACGCCAGGGTCTGCCAGCCGCTCGCGGTCTCGCCGGTGAACGTGCCGGTGGCCAGCTGGCGGCCGTCGGCGGTCCACAGGGTGCCGACGTGGGTGCCGGTGTCGTTGGGGCCCTTGTAGAAGCGCACGCCGCGCACGTAGCCGTCGGTGCTCGACTGCCACTTGACGCCCAGCTCCAGGGCGCCGCTGTCGGCGTTGTCCGGGTTCTTGGGCTTGTCGGCGTCGGTCCACAGGCCGCACGGGCAGGTGCGGGCGCCGACGCCGGGGGTGGCGGAGACGGGGCTGGAGAGGTTGAGCGAGTCGTCGACCGCGCGGACCTGCAGGGTCGCGGGGCCGGACTTGGTCGGCGTGTAGGTGTAGCTCCAGGAGGTCTGGCCCGCGAGCCAGTTCGCCGGGTGCCAGCGGGTGCCGCCGTCGGTGGAGACCTCGACGCCGGTGACCTGGCCCGCCGCGTCGGCGACGGTGCCGGAGAAGGTGTAGGCGGCGCCGACGGTGGAGAGGGCGGGCACCGAGGTGAAGGCCGCGGTGGGCGCCTGGTTGTCGGTGATGCCGTCGGACTGGGTCAGGCCGGTCCGCAGGGTCGCGGCCTTCACGCCCATGTCGGCCAGGATGTTGACCGTGGCCTGCTGCATCCGCACGTCGGAGGTGGGCGTGTTGGTGAGGAAGGCGTGGTCGTCGTCCAGGCCCCAGGCCCACTGCACGGTGCCCGCGCCGAACACCAGCGCGCCGCTCCTCTGGTCCTTGTAGTAGGTCAGGGCGTGCGTGGCGGTGTCGGGGGTGTAGTGGTCGCCGTAGTTCTGGAGCACGTACGGGCCGTCGAGCATGGCGACGGTGGTGCGGGAGAACTGGCCGACGCCCGCGGGCTGGAAGCCGTTGTCCGGCACGACGTTCCACTCGTAGCCGAGGGTGCCGGGCTGGAACGTGTAGGTGCTGCCCGCGGCCATGGTCTGCAGGTCGGTGTTGCGCCAGAGGCGCATCTTCCCGTACTGCGCGGGGACCTGGAGCGAGTCGTCGCGGCGGCCGTTGACGACGAAGATGTTGCCCAGCAGGGAGTTCTCGGGCCTGCCGCCGTCCTGCTCCGGGAAGCGCGGGTCGCGCCAGGTGCCGGTCCAGTCCGGGAGGCCGTCGTTCTGGGTGCCCTTGGTCTCCTTGAAGGAGGCGATGGTGCGCCAGTCCCGCTTCGTGCCGAACTTGCTGGCCTCCCAGCGGGTCTTCCAGAAGATCTCGTTGCCGGTGAGGAAGGCCAGGTGCACGCCTGCCGCGCGGGCGGCCTCGACGTTGGCGCGCTGCTCGTTCGACCAGTACTCGTCGTGGCCGACGGCCATGAAGACCTTCTGCTTCTTGATCAGCTCGCCGCGCCGGGCGCTGTCGACGTCCGTGGTGTAGGTCAGGTCGTAGCCGTTGGACTCCAGGAAGCGGAGCATCGGGTACTCGGCGTTGAAGATGAAGTTCTCGTCGCCGTCGCCGCCGGTGTAGGGGCGGTTGTAGCTGACCTTGTAGGCCTGGCCGCCCTGGCCGGGGCCGTCGCCGAAGTAGAGGCTGTTGCCGCCGTAGCGGTTGTAGGCGACCCAGGTGGAGTCCGAGGTCTGGAACATGACCTTGCCGGTGGCGGTGTCGTCGCGGACGACGAACGCCAGCTCGTTCACGGCGGGCTGGTCGGCGGGGACGTCGGTGCGGCTCATCCGGGCGTAGTAGATGCCGGAGACGGCGTCCTGCGGGACGGTCCACGTGGTGGAGACGGCCCAGTTGCCGCAGTCGATCAGCGCGGTGCCGGTCGGGTAGGTCGGCATCGGCGTGGTGTCGCGGTCGCAGGCGGGCTGGTTCTGCGGGGTGGTGCGGGTGGCGCTGCCCATGAGGCGGGCGCCCGCGCCGCCGTAGTAGCCCAGGCGGTAGAGGTCGATCCGGTACGAGGTCGCCGGGGTGAGCATCTTGAACTCGACGGTCTCGCCCGGCGCGTAGCTGATGTCGGTGGTGAACCCGAGGATCGAGTCGTCCTTGGAGGTGACCTGCCAGTCGGTCGCGCCCGGCTTGGTGTTCTCGCAGACGATCTTGTTGGCGACCGGCGCGTCGCAGGGCCCCGCCGCCTGGGCGGTGGCCGCGGTGAACACGACGATCGGCACGACTCCGCTCGCGACCACCAGGACGGCCAACAGGCCTCTCAGCAGACGCCCCGCTATCGACCCCACCATCGACAACTCAACTCCTCGAATGCACACGGTAGTGCGGCAGTCACTACTCCCCGTAGTGCAACCTTGTTGCTCCAAAAGTCGACTATCAGCTGCAACTTGTTACGCACCAATGCATCTCGGTTGGATGACAACACGGTGGAAAAACTGATCCACTACGCAGAGTGACGACATGGGGGTAGTCGAAAGCCGGCGACCGGGGTGGGTCCCCCGGTCGCCGGACTCCTCCGGCGCGGTCCGGGCCGCTAGGCGGTGGCGGCGGACAGCGCGGCGACGACCTCGTCCTGCTCCTCGTCGGTCAGCCCGACGAAGTGCGGCAGCAGGACGTGGTCGGCGGCGACCTTCTCGGTGACCGGCAGCACCGGGTTGTGCTCGCCGGCGTGGTACACGGGCTCCAGGTGGCAGGCGGTGATGCGGCGGGTGGCCACGCCCCGCTCGGCCATGGCGGTCATGACCGCCATGCGCTCGTGCCGGACCAGGCGCACCAGGTACGACTGGTAGACGTGGCCGTAGCCCTCCGGCTCGAAGGGCGTCACGACGGCGTCGTTGCCCTTCAGCAGCTCGTCGTAGCGCGCGGCCAGCGAGCGGCGGGTCTTGACGACGTGGTCCAGCTTGCCCAGCTGCACCACGCCCACCGCGGCCTGGATGTCGGTCATCTTGTAGTTGAAGCCCACCTCGTCGTAGCTCTCGGCGATGACCGCCGTCGAGGTGTGCCTGGCCAGCGTGGACACCGAGGCGGCGTGCGCGCGCAGCGCCCGCAGCCTGGCCGCCCACTCGTCGTTGTCGGTGGTGACGACGCCGCCCTCGCCGGTGGTGAGGATCTTGCGGGCGTCGAAGCTGAACACGGTCAGGTCGCTGATCGCGCCCAGCCGCACGCCGTCGATCGTGGCGCCGTAGGCGGGCGCCGCGTCCTCGACCAGGAACAGCCCGTGCTTGTCCGCGATCGCCCGCAGCGCCTTGAGGTCGGCGGGCAGCCCGATCTGGCTCGCGGGCATGATCGCCCTGGTGCGCGGGGTGATCAGCTGCTCGACGTGCGCGGGGTCGATGTTGTAGGTGCGCTCGTCGATGTCGGCGAACACCGGCGTGGCGCCGGTGTAGCGGATCGAGTTCGGCGTGGCGATGAAGGTGAACGACGGGCAGATGACCTCGTCGCCCTCGCCGATGCCGAGCGCGGCCAGCGCGAGGTGCAGGCCGGTGGTGGCGCTGTTCACGCTGACCGCGTGCTTCGCGCCGACCTGCTCGGCGACCTGCTGCTCGAACTTGCCGGCGCGCGGGCCGACCGACAGCCAGCCGGAGCGCACGGCCTCGGCGGCGGCGTCGGCCTCCTCCTGGCCGACGTGCAGGCGGGTGATGGGGATCATCGCTGCGCTCCCTGGAGTTCGTCCTGCCACCACGCGACGAGGCGGGTGAGTCCTTCGTGGAGTGACGTGGTCGCCTCGAACCCGATGCGGTCCTTGGCGGCCTTCGTGGAGGCGAGCCTGCGCGGGACGGCGTTGACCTTGCGCTCCGGGCCGTGCTCGGGGCGCAGGTCGGACCGGCCCATGACCTCCAGCAGCGCGTCGGCGAGCTGCGCGAGCGAGGTCTCCACGCCGGAGGCGACGTTGAAGATCTCGTCCGAGGCGTCGCTCTTCGCGGCGAGCACGTTGGCCCGCGCGATGTCGGTGCTGTAGACGAAGTCCATGGTCTGGCTGCCGTCGCCCAGGATCAGCGGCGGCGTGCCCTCGGCGATGCGCTCCATCCAGCGCACCAGCACCTCGGTGTAGACGCCGAAGACGTCCATGCGGGGGCCGTACACG
Organism: Actinosynnema mirum DSM 43827; assembly: GCF_000023245.1. Lineage (GTDB taxonomy): Bacteria > Actinomycetota > Actinomycetes > Mycobacteriales > Pseudonocardiaceae > Actinosynnema > Actinosynnema mirum. The sequence continues at coordinate 1,897,501 of NC_013093.1, read as the reverse complement.
TTGAAGTAGCGCAGGCCGACGTAGTCCAGGCCGTGCATCTCGTTGAAGCTGCGCAGCAGGCCCTCGTTGTAGACCTTCGCGGCCCCGTAGAGGGTGCGGTTGCCGAACGGGTGGTGGTCCTCCTCGGTGGGGAAGACCTCGGCCAGGCCGTAGACCGACGCCGACGAGGCGGCGACGACCTTGGTGACCTTCTTCTCCACGGCGGCTTCGAGCACAGTGAACGTGCCGGTGGCCAGCACGTCGTGCGCGAGCCGGGGCTCCTCGGCGCACTGGGTGATCCGGATGGCGGCCTGGTGGAACAGCAGGTCCACACCGTCCATCGTGGACTTGACCAGCTCCACGTCGCGGATGTCGCCCTCGACGAAGCGGACCTTGCCGCTGGCGTCGGCGGTGGCGAGGTTGGCCATGCGGCCGCGCACCAGGTTGTCCAGCACGACGATCTCGGCGACGCCCTCGTCGACGAGCTGGTCGGCGATGGTCGAGCCGATGAGGCCGGCGCCGCCGGTGATCAGGACTCGCGCGTCACGCAGGTTCACGCTTCAACTCCGTGGTGGAAGGCCGGGTTCTCCCGGTAGGCGGCGAGGCTCGGGTTGGCCGAGTCCTTCGCGGACAGCGTCGGGTCCTCGATCGGCCACGGGATGCCCACGTCCGGGTCGTCCCAGGCCAGCAGGCCCTCGGCCTCGGGGGTGTGGAAGCCGGTGGTCTTGTACTGGACCTCGGCGACGTCGGACAGCACCGCGAAGCCGTGCGCGAAGCCCGGCCCCATCAGCAGCTGGGTGCGGTTGGTCGCGGACAGCTCGATCCCGAACCACTTGCCGAAGGTCGGCGAGCCGACCCGGATGTCGACCACCACGTCCCAGATGGCGCCGACGGTGCAGCGCACCAGCCGGTGCTGCGGGGCGAGTCCGGTCTGGAAGTGCAGCCCGCGCAGCACCCCCCTGCTGGACCGGGAGTGGTTGTCCTGCACGAAGTCCAGGTGCAGCCCGTGCTGCTCCCAGCGGCGCTTGCTGTAGGACTCGAAGAAGAAGCCGCGCTCGTCCTCGAACCACTCGGGCTGGACCACGCGCACGCCGTCGATCTCCGTCGGCGTGACCGTCATGTCCATGCCCTGCTTGGGGGTGACCACCCCGCTCATGCAACCGCCTCTTCCCACTCGGCCGGGCGACGCGCGTCCCGGACCCTCACGAACTCCCCGCCCCCGGCGAGACTCGCCGAGGCCGCCTCAAGGATGGCCAGCACGCGCAGCCCGGACCAGCCGTCGGTCAGGGGAGCGCGCTTCTCGGTGATGGACGCGGCGAACTCCGCCATGACGCCGCGCAGGGCCTCGCGCTCGGGCAGCGCGGGCGCGACGGTCTCGCCGCGGCGGTAGGAGATGATCGCCTGCCTGCGCTCGGCCTCGCCCAGGTCGGCCGGGGTGAGGTCGGCGCCGCGGTCGTGCACGGAGATCCGCTGCACGATGTTCAGGTCGTCCCACACGACGGTGCGGCGCGAGCCGCCGACGATCATCGTGCGGATCTTGGTGGGCGACAGCCAGTTGACGTGCACGTGCGCGAGGACGCCGTCGGACAGCTCCAGGGTGAGGTGCCCGATGCAGGCGCGACCGGCGCCGATCGGGTCGGAGCCGTGCGCGGCCACGCGGGTGACGTGCACGCCGTCGGGCAGGATCGCGTCGAAGATCGACAGGTCGTGCGGGGCGAGGTCCCACAGCACGTCCACGTCCGGCTGCACCAGGCCCAGGTTGACCCGCACCGAGTCCAGGTACTGGACGGTGCCGATCTCGCCGGAGCGCACCAGGTGGCGCAGGTGCTGCACGGCCGGGGTGTAGCAGAAGGTGTGGTCGAGCATGAGGGTCAGGCCCCGCTCCTCGGCCTCGCGGACCAGCCGGTGGCCGTCCGCGTAGTTCGCCGCGAGGGGCTTCTCCACCAGCACGTGCTTGCCCGCGCGCAGGGCGGCCATGGCGACGGGCAGGTGGGTGGCGGCCGGGGTGGCGATGGCGACCGCGTCGACGGCGGGGTCGGCCAGCACCTCCTCCAGCGAGCCGGACACGCGGACCGTGGAGTAGCCGCCGAGGACCCGGTGGGCCTTGTCGGTGTCCAGGTCGCACAGGTAGCGCAGCGTCATGGCCGGGGTCGCCTGGGCGTTGCGCACCAGGTTCGGGCCCCAGTAGCCGGCGCCGATGACGGCGACGCCGATCGGCTGGTCCATCCGGTTCTCCTCAGCGGTCATCAGTAGGCCCCCTGACCGCCGAAGACGGCGCGGAAGGTCTTCCACAGGATCAGCGCGTCCAGCGCGAGCGACCAGTCCTCCACGTACCGCAGGTCGAGCCGCACGGACTCCTCCCACGACAGGTCGCTGCGCCCGGAGACCTGCCACAGGCCGGTCAGACCGGGCTTGACCAGCAGTCGGCGCCGCACGTCGGGGCCGTACTTGGCGCTCTCCTCGGGCAGCGGCGGCCGGGGACCCACCAGCGACATGGTCCCTCCGAGCACGTTGAGCAGCTGGGGCAGCTCGTCCAGCGAGTAGCGGCGCAGGACGCGGCCGACGCCGGTCACCCTCGGGTCGCGGCGCATCTTGAACAGCACGCCGGAGCCCTCGTTGACCGACTGGAGCTGCGAGCGCAGCGCGTCGGCATTGGTCACCATCGTCCGGAACTTCAGGATCGTGAAGGGAACGCCGTCCTTGCCCACGCGGCTCTGCCTGTAGAGCACCGGACCCCGGCTGTCGATCATGATCGCGACGGCCACGGTCAGCAGGACCGGGGCGAGGAGGGTGAGCAGGACCGCCGAGCCGAGGCGGTCGAAGGTGGCCTTGACCACGCGGCGGAAACCGGTGAAGACCGGCTCGGACACCCGCAGCAGCGGCATCCCGAGCACGCCGGTGACGTGCAGGCGCGGTCCGGCGAAGTCCATCAGGGCGGGCGCGACGACCATCTCGGTGCCGGAGCCCTCCAGGTCCCAGGCGAGCTGCTGGAGGCGCTTGGGCGTCCAGTAGGCGTCGGGGGTGACCGCGACGATGCGGTAGCCGCCCCGGCGCACCTGCTCGGCCAGCTCGCCGAAGCGGCCGACCACGGGGATGCCGTCCACCTCGACGCCCATCTCGGCGCGGCCGTCGACGGTGCAGATCGCGTCGACGCGCCAGCCCAGGTGCGGGGCGCGGCGGGTGCGGCCGATCAGGTCCTTGACGGTGTCGACGTTGCCCGCGGCCAGCACCGGCAGCAGGCAGCGGCCCTCACCGCGGGCGCGGTGCAGCGGGCGGCGCAGCGCGTAGCGGACCGGGAAGGCGACCAGCGCGACCGCCGGTCCGACCAGGAACACCCAGCTCCGCCCGCCGGGCAGGCCCACCGCCAGCGCGCCCAGGCCCATGACCACGACGGCGGAGCCGATCGCGCGGCCCAGTCTTCGGAACTCCTCGGCGCCCTGCCCCAGGACGGACGCGCTCCAGACCCGGTTCACGCACAGCGAGCCCACGACCACCACGACGGTGACCGCTTCGAGGGCGACGAGGTGCAGCGGGCCGAACGTGACGTGGTTGACCGACATGAGGTAGCCGGCCAGCAGGACCACCAGGAGGGTGCAGAGCAGGTCGGCGGCGATGACGCTGCGCCGGTACGCCGGTTCCCAGCGGTTCACCGGCGGTTGGGCCTGCGGCGGGGACTGCGGCGACTGCTGCCGCGCGGCCGGGTGGGCACGATGGGCGGCGGTGCGACGTGCGCTCCTCGTGCGGTGGGTAGGCGCCACCCCGACGACGGCTCTGCGTCGTGTGGGCTGGACCTGCTCGCTCATCGTGGTAGCTCCCCCGGTTCGGGCGATCCGGACTTGCACGTTCGCAGGACATCTCCGACAGACCCCGCGCGTTGTGTTGGCAAATGCGTCGGGGCGATTTCTCACCCCGACAAACCGTCATTCGCTGAGGCGGGCGCGGGCGTTACACGGACAGTGAAGGGCGTCGACGGGTGCGATTCCTCACGGGGCGCTGCGACCACCCAGGAGGGTCAGCGGGTGACGTCGGGTCACGGATCATGACCTGTGGAAAACCCTTACCGGTGGAGGTGGGAGGCCGTCCACAGTGGTCGGACGTGACACGCGCGCGCGGGCGGGCACATCCATCGGCGGTGGACCTGGTTCCGTTACAGGGAGTTTTGAAGGGTGGGATGAAACGTTCCGTTAATGCCGGACAAAGGCTCCCGAAGGGGCAACTCGGCCAGCGCGCGTGGCGGCCCGCAGTCACCCATTCACAGAGCGAACGCGCCTATTCGGCGCAACGGTCCCGGGCGTGGGGCAAATCTCACGCCGATCACTCCGCCGAAGGCGCGTGAGGCAGTTCACAAGGGGGAACCCGGAATGGAGTGCGCGGTTACCGGGAGGGGACGGGACATATGCGCAGTGCGATTGCGCGGGGGCGGGCGGCGGGAGGCGCGGGGGTGGTGCGGGTGGAGCAGCGGGAAGGGGCTTTCCGGGTGATCCAGCGGACCTCCGGGGGCCGAGGGGGCTGGTGAGCAGGGGCCGCATTTCGCGGTGCGGACCAGCGGGGGCGCGGGAAGCCGCACTATCGCGGGGAGGGCGGAGGGCGGAGCGGGGGCGTCCGGGTGGGGGCAATGCGGGTTCGGTGGTGGATTTGAGGGGGTGCGGGCGGCATGTGGGGGTTGCGGTTCGAGGGGGTGCGGGGCGGCCCCTGGAAGTGCCCAGGGGTGTGGATCTTGGTTTGGGCACGGGGGCGCACGGGTGGGCAGGGGCGTGCGGGGGTGTGACCGGGAAGCGGGCGCGAGGCATGGGGGCGGGCCGGGCGCGGGCCGGGGGGCGGGCCAGGCGCGGTATGAGCCGGGGCGGGCGCGGGCCGGAGTGAGGCGGGCCGGGCGCGGGCCGGGCGCGGGCCGGGCGCGGGCCGGGCGCGGGCCGGAGGGCGGGCCGGAGGGCGGGCCGGGGCAGGCGCGGGCCGGGGGTGGGACGGACGCGGCGTGAGCCGGGGCGGACCGGGCGCGTGGGGGTCGGCCGGAGCCGGGAGGCGGGCTCCCGGCTGCGGCTCGGTGCTCGGTGCTCGGTGTTCGGCGGGTGCGGCTCGGGTCAGCCGGCGTCGGTGTCGACGGTGGCGTCGACGGCCGGGTCGGCGCCGGCCTCGGTGGCGCGCGCGACCAGGCGGGCCTTCTCGCCGTCGACCGCGACGACGTCGCCGTTCTTGAGCTGCGCGCCGCGCCGGGACTCGGGCCGTCCGTTGACCGTGACCTCGCCCTCCTCGACGAGTTCCCTGGCGTGGGCGCCGTGCTCGGCCAGGCCCGCCAGCTTGAGGAACTGGCCGAGCCTGATCATGTCGTCGGCGATCTCCACTTCGCGGATGCGCATTGACCCATCCTCCCCCACCGTGCTCGCGCCACCTCCCGCGCGGGTCGGTAACGAGGAATCCACGAGGTCGAAACGCGGCCGTCACGGGCCGTGCGTGGTTCGGATTACCTTCACCAGGTGAGCACAGCCAGCTCGGATCGTGGTCCGGAGGGCGGTCGCAAGCGCCGTCGCTCGTTGCGCGGTGGTGAGGTGGGCTCCACGGGGGCCCGCTTCGGGTCCGCCGCGCTGCGGCGCGAACTGGAGGAGGACGGGGTCCCGGAGGACGACCCGGCCCCGCCCCAGCGCAGGCGGCGCTCGCTGCGCGGCGGGGGCGTGGGGAGCACCGGGGCGCGGTTCGGGCCGGCCTCGCTGCGGCGGAGCCTGGACGAGGACCCCGACACGGACGCCGCGGCGGTGGTCGCCCCCGAGGAGGGGGAGCGCACCGCGCCGTTCGAGGTGCCGCCCGCCGAGGAGTTACCGGGGCCCCGCGAGTCGGACTGGGGCTTGCCCGAGGTGCCGCTGTCCCGGACGTCCCCGGACGACCGGTGGGCGGCGGGCGACCGGTGGGCGCAGGAGCGGTGGACCGGGTCGCTGCCGGTGTCCGGTTCGGGGTCGGCTCCCCCGGTGGACGAGCCGGGGGCGGGCGGGGGTTCGCTGGTGCGGCCGTACGCGCGGACCGGTGGGCGCACCTCGGTCCGGCACGACCTGCGCCTGGAGACTTTGGTCTCCACGGTGAGCCCGCTGCTCGCGACGGGGGTGGAGCAGCGCGCGATCGTGGAGCTGTGCACCGCGCCCCGGTCGGTGGCCGAGGTGTCCGCGCTGCTGTCGGTGCCACTGGGCGTGGCCAGGGTGCTGATCAGTGACTTGATCGAGTTAGGCGCGGTGACCACGCACGAGGGAACGGGGTCACCGTCCGGGGTCGACCTGGCCCTGATGGAGCGGGTGCTCAGCGGGTTGCGGAAGCTCTGAGCGGAAGTCCCGGAAGATCGCGACGAGGTCGTCCAGCCGGTACCCGGCGTTGAGGCCGCTCGGGTTCGGCAGCACCCACAGCGGCGCGCCCGCGAGCTCGACGTCCTGCGGCCCGACGACGGCGCGCGGACGGCGGAAGGCCACCCGGTAGGCGCTCACCCCGACGACCCCGACCGCACCGGGCCGGTGCCGCTCGACGAGCCCGGCGAGACGCCCGGCCCCCGCGACCAGCTCGGCGGACCCCAGCTCGGCGGCCCGCGCGGTGGGACGCGCGACGAGGTTCGTGAGCCCGATGCCGAACCCGAGCAGCAGCGCCTGCTCGGAGGGCGCGAGCAGGCGGGGCGTGAACCCGGCGAGGTGCAGCACGCGCCAGAACCGGTTGCCGGGCCCCGCGTAGTGGTGCCCGGTGACGGCGGACCGCCCACCGGGGTTGATGCCGCACAGCAGCGCGGACAGACCGGGGGCGAGGAGGTCGGGCAGCGGACCGGGATCAGGGGCGGAGCCGCCGGGCGCGAGGCCGAAGGCCGCGGTGCCGGGCACGAGGCCGGAGGCGGCCGGATCGGGTGCGGCGGGGTCGGGGGCGGGTGCGAGGCCGGAGGCTGCGTCACGCGCGGGGCCGGGCGCGGTGCTCCCCGTGGGCGCGGTTCGACCCGACGGGGTTCCGGTCATGCGGGGCACGCTAGCCGGCCGGCCCAGCGCGCGACCAACCGACGCCGGCCCGCCCGGCACCCAGCCAAGTCGTGCGGGGGGCGAGCCGCTCGGCCCAACCGGCGCCAGCCCGCTCAGCGCCAACCCGCTCAGCTGCGGCCCGCCCGGCTCGCGTTCACCCGCGCTTGCGGGGTTTCGCCTGGTTGTCGTCGCGGCCTCGCAGCACCGCGACCAGCGCGAACCCGAGCACGATCACCGCCCCCACCCCGATCCACAGCCAGGCGGGCATGTCCTCGTTCTCGTTGCCCGCCCGGTTGTCGACCGTGCTGCCGATGGTCGGGCTCTCGCCGGTCGAGAACAGGGTCGGGGCGGCGGACTGCTGCTCGCCGGGGCTGTTGGGCTCGCCCGCGCCGGTCTGGCCGTCGTCGCCGAGGTCCAGGCGGAAGGCGACCTTCCCGGTGGCGTCGTGGCCGTCCTCGGAGCGCACGCGCCAGGACGCGGTGGTGACGCCGGTGCGGGCGGTGGCCGGGTCGAGCTGGACCACGAGCGAGTTGCCGTTGACCCGCACGGAACGCGGCTGCCACGCCTTGCCGTCCTGGCCGGTGACGCCCACCTCCGCGCTCTCGGCGGACACGGGTTCGCTGAACACGAGCGTGATCCGGTCGGGCGCGGCGGTCAGCACGGCGCCCGAGGCCGGGTCGCTGGAGACCAGCTCGGCGTGCGCGGACGCAAGCGCGGGAACCGCTACGCCCAGCACGACCAGGCAGGCCAGGAGCGCCGGGATCACCAGACGGGGCATCCGCCAGTTCTACCGCGCCCGCGCGAGGGCCGCCCGTCGCGCGGGCGGCCACGCGGAGCGGGCCGCAGGCCCGTGACCAGCGGCGGGACCGGGCAGCGCGCGAGCGGAGAACCAGCCGACCGGCGACACCCGCGCGGCGCGGCGCCGGCCGGCCAGGGTGCCCGGCCCCATCGGGCACCCCGCCCGGCCGTGGGCGCGGCCGGTGGCGGTGCGCTCCCGGACCGGGGTCCGGCTAGCGCGAGGGCGGGGTCATGCCCTGCCCGTTGCCGCCCTGCCCGTTGCCCTGCTGCCCGTTGCCCTGCTGCCCGTTCTGCCCGCCGTCCTGCCCGCTGCCGTCCTGCCCGCCGCCGCCGTCCTGCCCGCCGGGGAACTGCCCCTGCCCGCCGTCCTGCCCACCGGGGAACCCGCTCTGCTCGCCCCTCTCCGTGATCGCGTCCGCCGTCGACCTCCCGTCGCTCCCGGTCGTGAACACCACGGTCACGCTGTCCCCCGCCGCGAGGTCGCTCAGCCCCGAGCCGCCCCCACCCTGGTTCCGCGACCCCGCCCCGAGCGACAGCACCCGGACCACCGTGTCCGCGTCCACCACGTAGGTCTTCGCGTACCCGTCCGCGCTCGTGACCGAGATGCTCCCGTCCCCCACCTCGGTGACCTCGCCGACCTGGAACTCCCCGTGCTCGCTGTCCCCGAACGGGGACGCGGAGGTCAGGCCGCCGCCGTCGCCCACCATCCCCGGCATCCCCATCCCCCGGCCGCCCATGGCGTTCTGCCCCGACGACTCGCTCCCGCTCGCCGCGTAGATGACGCCCCCGCCCACGGCGGCGATGCCCACGGCGATCGCGACGGCCGCGAGGGTCTTGCGCCCGGTCCACGGCGGACCGGCGGGGGTCTGGCCCGGCTGCGGCTCCTCGCCCCAGGTCGGGTTCTCGGTGTTGGTCGTCATGGCGGCAAAGGTGTCGGCTGCGCCTGTGCGCGAGCTGTGCGCGCTGTGGGTGCCGCCTGTGCGTCTGAAGAGCGACCCCGGACGGGTGAGTCCCACGCCCCCGACCACCCGCGGCGACGTTGCTCCACGCGGGCGGAACGGCCGCACAGCTGCTACACAGGATCGTCACAGGAGCGCCTCAAGCGGGCCGCCGATGATCGGAGGGTGCGCCCAGTGACACCAGGGAACAGCTCCCCCGAACTCCGCCGCCCCGACGGCAGCCCCGTGCGGGTGCTGGTCGTCGACGACGAGTCCACGTTGGCCGAGCTCATGACGATGGCCCTGCGGATGGAGAAGTGGGAGGTGCGCACCGCGCTGGACGGCACGTCCGCCGTGCGGGTGGCCCGCGAGTTCCGCCCCGACGCGGTGGTGCTGGACGTCATGCTGCCCGACTTCGACGGCCTGGAGGTGCTGCGCCGGATGCGCACCGAGGCCCCGACGCTGCCGGTGCTGTTCCTGACGGCGAAGGACGCCGTCGAGGACCGCATCGCCGGGTTGACGGCGGGCGGCGACGACTACGTGACGAAGCCGTTCAGCCTGGAGGAGGTCGTGCTGCGGTTGCGCGCGCTGCTGCGCCGCACGGGCGTGACGGAGTCGGGCGCGGGCACCGAGCTGGTGGTCGGCGACCTGGTGCTGGACGAGGAGACCCGCGAGGTGCGGCGCGGCGACGACCAGGTGGAGCTGACCGCGACCGAGTTCGAGCTGCTGCGGTTCCTGATGCGCAACCCCAAGCGGGTGCTGAGCAAGGCGCAGATCCTGGACCGGGTGTGGAGCTACGACTTCGGGGGGCAGGCGAACATCGTGGAGCTGTACATCTCGTACCTGCGCAAGAAGATCGACGTCGGGCGCGCGCCGATGATCCACACGATGCGGGGCGCGGGCTATGTCCTCAAGCCGGCCCCGTGACACCCGCTGGCGCACCCCGGCCCGCTGGCCGCTGCGCGCCAGGCTGATCGCCGAGCAGGTCGTCCTGCTGTCCCTGGTGTGCGTGATCATCGGGGTGGTGACCGGGTTCGCGCTGCGGGACTTCCTGGTGCAGCGCCTCGACCAGCAGCTCACCCAGACCGCGGGCCGGGCCGGTTTCGGGCCGGGCCGCGACGACCCGATGTTCATGGCGGACCCCCCGTCGCGCAGCGGCGAGCACGTGCTCAACGGGCCGGGCTTCGGCCCCGGCACGCTGGTGTTCGAGACCCTGGGCGGGACCGTCGAGGCCAACCGGGTGGACACCGCGGGCACCCTGGAGACGATCGCCGACCAGGCGACGCTCACCACGCTCTCGTCCGTGCCCGCCGACGGCAGGCCCCGGACCGTGGAGCTGGGCGCGCTGGGCGGCTACCGGGTGGTCTCCGCGCAGTTCCGCACCGGGACCGTGGTGACCGGGCTGCCGCTGTCCGAGGTGAGCAGCACCGTCCTGCGGATGGGCCTGATCCTGGGCGGGGTGGCGCTGGGCGGTCTGATCACCGTCGGCCTGGCGGGCGCGCTGATCATCCGGCGCACCCTGGAGCCCCTCGAACGGGTCGCCGCCACGGCGGGCCGGGTGGCCGAGCTGCCGCTGCACGAGGGCGAGGTGGCGCTGGCCGAGCGGGTGCCCGCCGCCGATGCGACGCCGGACACCGAGGTCGGGCAGGTCGGGCTGGCGCTGAACCGGATGCTCGGGCACGTCGGGGAGGCGCTGTCGGCGCGGCACGCGAGCGAGACGCGGGTGCGGCAGTTCGTCGCGGACGCCTCGCACGAGCTGCGCACGCCGCTGGCCGCGATCCGGGGCTACGCGGAGCTGACCAGGCGCAGCCGGGAGGTGGTGTCGCCGGAGATCGCGCACGCGATGGGCCGGGTGGAGTCCGAGGCGGTGCGGATGACGTCGCTGGTGGAGGACCTGCTGCTGCTGGCCAGGTTGGACGCGGGCCGTCCGCTGGAGCTGGGCGAGGTGGACCTGTCGCGGCTGGTCGTGGACAGCGTCAGCGACGCGCGCATCGCGGGCCGCGAGCACGACTGGCGGCTGGCGCTGCCCCCGGAGGCGGTGACCGTGCGCGGTGACGCGGACCGGGTGCGCCAGGTGCTGGCGAACCTGCTGTCCAACGCCAGGGCGCACACCCCGCCGGGCACGACGGTGACGACGGTGCTGAACCCCGGACGCGCGGGCTGGGTCGACCTGGTGGTCGCCGACGACGGCCCCGGCATCCCGGAGGCGCTGCAGCCGGAGGTGTTCGAGCGGTTCGCGCGCGGCGACAGCTCGCGCTCGCGCGCGGCGGGCAGCACGGGCCTCGGCCTGTCGATCGTGGCGGCCGTGGTGTCCGCGCACGGCGGCTCGGTCCGGGTGGACAGCAGGCCGGGCGCGACCCGGTTCACGGTGTCGCTGCCCGCGAGCTGACCGGGCCAGCTCGCCTGCCGGGCCGCACAGCCGCAGCACAGGGTTCGCACAAGACCCGCTCAGTCCGCGCCGACAAGCTCGGACCATGCGCAGCACGCGGGCCGCGATCAGGCCACACCTCCCGCTCCTGGTGCTCCTCCTGGGCACAGCGGTCCTCTACCTCTACCGGCTCGGCGACTCCGGGTGGGCCAACGCCTACTACTCCGCCGCCGCCCAGGCCGGGGCCACGAGCTGGAAGGCCTGGTTCTTCGGGTCGTCCGACGCCTCCAACGCGATCACCGTCGACAAGACCCCGGCGAGCCTGTGGTTCATGGGCCTGTCCGCGCGCCTGTTCGGGGTGAACGCGTGGGCGGTCCTGGTCCCGCAGGCGTTGATGGGCGTCGGCAGCGTGTGGCTGCTGCACGCGACGGTCAAGCGCACCAGCGGCGAGGCGGCCGGGCTCCTCGCGGGCGCGGTGCTGGCGCTCACGCCGGTCGCGGTGCTCATGTTCCGGTTCAACAACCCGGACGCGCTGCTCGTGCTCACGCTGGTCGCCGCCGCCTACTGCGCGGTGCGCGCCACCGAGTCGGCGAGCTGGCGGTGGCTGGCGCTGGCGGGCGTCGCGGTGGGGCTCGGGTTCCTGGCCAAGATGCTCCAGGCGTTCCTGGTGCTCCCCGCGCTCGGCCTGGTGTACCTGCTGGCCGCCCCGACCACGTGGGGCCGCAAGGCGCTGCACCTGACCGGCGCGCTCGGCGCCGTGGTGGTGGCGGGCGGCTGGTGGGTGCTGGCCGTGGAGCTGGTGCCCGCGTCCGAGCGGCCGTACATCGGCGGGTCGCAGGGGAACAGCGTGCTGGAGCTGGCGCTCGGCTACAACGGGCTGGGCAGGCTCACCGGCGACGAGGTCGGCAGCGTCGGCGGCGGCGCGGGCGGCGGGTGGGGCGGCACCGGGTGGGCCCGGCTGCTCGGGTCGGAGATGGGCGGTCAGATCGCCTGGCTGCTGCCGACCGCCGTCATCCTGCTGATCGCGGGCTGGTGGGCCGGGACCCGCGGCGACCGGGTCGGGCTGGGGCTGTGGGGCGGCTGGCTGCTGGTCACCGGCGGGGTGTTCAGCTTCATGAACGGCATCATCCACGCGTACTACACGGTCGCGCTGGCCCCGGCGATCGGCGGGCTGGTCGGCACGGGCGCGGTGGCGCTGTGGCGTCGGCGCGAGGACCCGGTGGCCGCCGCCGCGCTGTCCGGGGCGGTCGCGGTGACCGCGCTGCAGTGCTACCTGCTGCTGCTCGACTGGTCCTCGCCGCTGGCGATCGCCGTGCTGGTGCTGGGGCTCGTCGCGGCGATCGGGCTGTTCCTGCCGCGCGTCGCCCCGGTGGTCGTGGTGGTGCCGGTGGCGCTGGTCGCGGTGCTGCTCGGGCCGGGCGCGTACTCGGTCGCCACGGCCGCGACCCCGCACTCGGGCGCGATCCCCTCGGCGGGACCGGCGGGCGCGGGGATGGGCGGGATGCCCGGCGGTGGCGGACCGGGTGGGGGCGGCCAGGGCGACGGCGGCAGGGCCACCCGGCAGGGCACGACCGGCGGGCAGAGCGCAGGCGTGGACGGCGCGGGCCGGGGCGACGGGGGCGCCCGGCAGGGCGGCGCGGGCATGGGCGGCGGCGGTGGCATGGGCGGCCTGCTCAACGCGCCCACGCCCGGCGCAGGGCTGACCGCGCTGCTCCAGGAGGACGCCGCGAGCTACGACTGGCCCGCCGCCGTCATCGGCTCCAACAACGCCGCCGGCTACCAGCTCGCCGCGGGCGTCCCGGTGATGGCGCTGGGCGGTTTCAACGGCACCGACCCGGCCCCCACCCTGGAGCGGTTCCAGCAGCACGTGGCGGACGGCCGGGTGCACTACCTGATCGCCGCGCAGATGATGCGGGGCGAGTCCGGCAGCGACGACGCGCACCGCATCGGCGAGTGGGTCGCCGAGAACTTCACCGCCGCCACCGTCGACGGCGCCACCGTCTACGACCTCACAGCGCGGGCACAGCGGTGACCAACCCGCCGCCCAGCCACGGGCCCGACAGTGGCCCCATGACCCTCCCGACACCGCCCCCGACCCCACCCGCGCCGCTCGCGCGCACCCGGACGACCGTGCTCGACGTGGTCGTCCCGGTCTACAACGAGGAGCGCGCCCTCGCCTCCTCGGTGCGCGTGCTGCACGCCAACCTGACCGCACGGTTCCCGCACAGCTTCCGCATCACGATCGCCGACAACGCCAGCACCGACACCACCGCGCAGGTCGCGGACCGGTTGGCGCTGGAGTTCGGGAACGTGGTGGCCGTGCACCTGCCGCAGAAAGGCCGGGGCCGGGCGCTGAACGCGGTCTGGCTGGCCTCGGACGCGCAGGTGCTGGCGTACCTGGACGTGGACCTGTCCACGGACCTGGCCGCGCTCCCCCCGCTGGTCGCGCCGCTGATCTCCGGCCACTCGGACGTCGCCATCGGCAGCAGGCTGGCGCGCGGGGCCCGCGTGGTGCGCGGCCCGAAGCGCGAGTTCGTCTCCCGCTGCTACAACCTGGTCCTGCGGGCCTCGCTGTCCGCCGGGTTCACCGACGCGCAGTGCGGGTTCAAGGCGATCCGGGCGGACGTGGCGCGTCGCATCCTGCCGCACGTCCAGGACACCGGCTGGTTCTTCGACACCGAGCTGCTGGTGCTGGCCGAGCGGGCGGGCGCGCGCATCCACGAGGTGCCGGTGGACTGGGTGGACGACCCGGACAGCAGCGTCGACATCGTCGCGACCGCGCTGGCCGACCTGCGGGGCGTGGCCAGGCTCGGCAAGGGCCTGCTGAGCGGCGGGCTGCCGATCGCGCAGCTGAGCGCCCAGCTCGGCCGCGCGCCGCTGGAGCCCGCGACTCCGGGGGCGCCGCCGGGGTTGCTGCGGCAGCTGGTGCGGTTCGCGGTCGTGGGGGTGGCGAGCACGCTGGCGTACCTGCTGCTGTTCGCGCTGCTGCGGGACGGGGTCGGCGCGCAGTGGGCGAACCTGGTGGCGCTGCTGGTGACGGCGGTCGCGAACACCTCGGTGAACCGCCGCTTCACGTTCGGCGTGCGCGGCAAGCGGGGCGCGGGGCGGCACCAGCTGGAGGGGCTGCTGGTGTTCGCGCTGGGGCTGGCGTTCACCGGCGGCGCGCTGGCGCTGGCGCACGGGGTGGCCGATCCGGGTGGGCACGCGGAGCTGGTCGCGGTGGTGGGCGGCAACCTGCTGGCGACCGTCGCCCGGTTCCTGCTGCTGCGCAACTGGGTCTTCCGGGGGAACGGGAAGAAAGTCGGGAACGCCGAGCAACCTCGGGTAGGGGTTGGCGCGTCTTAGGTTGTGAGTGATCACCCCTGTCCTGACGGGAGACGGGACAGCGGTGGTGGCGGCAACGGCGTCGGCCCCGGTGGCCGGAGCGCGCGGGCTTTCGCAGGGACCGCGGCGAACCACACCGGGGGCGACGCCACTTCATCGGTCAAGAACCGTTGGAGGGAAAGGGCTTTCTCCGCTAGGAGCGGTGGTCGTGTTCGGGAGACGCGGCCACCGCTTCGCTATTTTCCAGGTGCGGTGGGAAGAACCGGCCCCGCGGTCAGCGGAACGCGGGGTACAGCGCCAGTTCCAGCGCCGAACTCCCGTGCCGCGCGACCAGCGCGTCCACGAGCTCCTCCGCGAACGCCGCCACGTGCTTCACCCCGAGCCCCAGCGCCTCGGTGCGCAGCCGGACCCACCGGGAGGTGAGGATCTGGATGCGCGGCGGCACGTCCAGCCGCTTGCCGTGCCCGTTCTGGCCCTGGCCCTCCAGCGAGGGAAGCCCGCGCCAGGTGCCCAGCCACAGCCACAGCAGCTGCGCCTCCAGCAGCCTGGGCAGGAACACGTCGTCGTCGTCCAGGTCCGGCCACACCGAGGACACCTCGGCCCGCCACGCCGCCAGCATCGCCTCGGACATGCCGGGAGGCAGGCCGTAGGCGCACCAGCAGGACGGGAACGGCACGCGCAGGCAGGCGGCGTCGAACACGATGTCGCGCACGCACCCGCCCTCGAAGTCCAGGAACCGCACGCCGCGCCCGGTGACCAGGTGGTTGTCCGGGCAGGACGTGGACGGGCTGAACGCGCGGTGCCGCGAGGTGCCGAAGCCGCGCACCGCGTGGTCGGCGAACTCCAGCACGGACGTCGGCGTGTCCACGCCCAGCACCTCGCGCAGCAGGTCCGGCAGCCCGGCCAGGGCGACGTGCAGGTCGACCGCGACCGGGTCGGCGCAGCACTGGCTGCCCTGCCTGCGCATGAGCGCGTCGAAGTCGGCGTCGCGGCCCGCCGTGGTGGCGTGCAGCCTGCCCATGGCGTGCGCCCAGGACAGCAGGCCGCGCTCGGCGACGCGCGCGTCGGAGCCCAGCAGCTTCTCGGCCAGGCGCGGGGCCTTGCCCAGGTCCTCCAGCACCACCAGGCGCTTGCGCGTGTCCTGCGCGAACAGCTCCGGAGTGGCCCGCTCCTCGGCGGGCAGCGCGGTGAGCAGCTTGTGGCTGGCGGCCTCGTGCGCGAACGGGTCGCGATCGGCCACCTGCTCGGGGTACCGCTTCACCACGAGGGTGCGCGGCAGCGAGAAGGGAGTGGACGCGACCCTGACCCTGGCCACGGTGGACCGGCCCGCGCCACCGAGGTTCTCGGGGTCGGCGAGCGTGACGCGGGCGCCGAAGCGACTGCTGAGCACGGTCTCCGCAGCGCGGACCGCGTCGAGCAGTCCAGGTTCGACGTCCACAGGGCTAGCGGTGGTCTCCACGCTCATCCCCTCCGACCCTACCCCTGCTGAGCGCAGTGCCGACGATGTGACAAAACACGTTCGGGCACCGTGACGGTAGTGCGCGTCCCGCACGGGGGCCACCACTCGTTGATAACGGAATCCCGAACGCGGTGCCACCTCCTGGGCCCCGGTTCCCAGAGCCCGGGCGGGATTGTGGGGTCGCCGGGCGGGGGAAGGCACGCACCGCAACCGGTCCCGCACGCAGCGCGCACCCCGGTGACCACACGCGACGCGGCGCACCCCGGTTCCCGCAACGGTTCCGCGGGGTGCCGGGACGGGCGCGCGGCGGATCCGCCGGGTGTCCGAACGCTGGGCGCACGACCGACGGCGGGACGTGACAGGTGACACCCGGCAGGTTCTGTCAGCCCGTCGGAACGCGCGGCCCCCGGAACGCGCGCCCCCCGGAAGGGGCGAGCCCCTGGAACGCGCGAAGCGCCACCCCCGGCGAGGGGGTGGCGCTCCGGCGGTCGTCCCGGTCCCGCGATCAGGCCTGCTTGGGCGCGGCGGGCTTCGCGTCGACGCCCGCCTCCTTGCGCTGCTGCGGCGTGATCGGCGCGGGCGCGGCGGTCAGCGGGTCGTAGCCGCCGCCGCTCTTCGGGAAGGCGATGACCTCGCGGATCGAGTCGACCCCGGACAGCAGCATGGTGATGCGGTCCCAGCCGAACGCGATGCCGCCGTGCGGCGGGGCGCCGAACTTGAAGGCGTCGAGCAGGAAGCCGAACTTCTCCTGCGCCTCCTCCGCGCCGATGCCCATCACGTCGAACGCCCGCTGCTGCACGTCGGCGCGGTGGATACGGATCGAGCCGCCGCCGATCTCGTTGCCGTTGCAGACGATGTCGTAGGCGTACGCCAGCGCGTTGCCGGGGTCGGTCTCGAAGTTGTCGACCCACTCCGGGGTGGGCGAGGTGAACGCGTGGTGCAGCGCGGTCCACTTGCCGCTGCCGACCGCGACGTCGTCGCCGATCTTGTCGACGGCCTCGAACATCGGGAAGTCCACGACCCACACGAAGGACCAGGAGCCCTCCTCGATCAGGCCGACCCGGTTCGCGATCTCCACGCGGGCCGCGCCGAGCAGGGCGCGCGCGCCGTCCACGTCGCCCGCGCCGAAGAACACGCAGTCGCCGGGGTTCGCGCCCACGGCCTTGGCGAGCCCGTCGCGCTCGGCGTCGGTGAGGTTCTTGGCGACCGGGCCGCCGAGCGTGCCGTCCTCGCCGACCAGCACGTACGCCAGGCCCTTCGCGCCGCGCTGCTTGGCCCACTCCTGCCAGGCGTCGAGCGTGCGGCGCGGCTGGGAGGCGCCGCCGGGCATGACGACCGCGCCCACGTACGGGGCCTGGAACACCCGGAAGGGGGTGTCCTTGAAGTACTCGGTCAGCTCGGTGAGCTCGAGGCCGAAGCGCAGGTCCGGCTTGTCCGAGCCGTACTTGGCCATCGCCTCGGCGTACGAGATGCGGCGGAACGGCTGCGCGACGTCGTGGTCGCCCAGCTCCTTCCACAGCGCGGTGATGATCTTCTCGCCGAGGGCGATGACGTCGTCCTGCTCGACGAAGCTCATCTCGATGTCGAGCTGGGTGAACTCCGGCTGCCGGTCGGCGCGGAAGTCCTCGTCCCGGTAGCAGCGGGCGATCTGGTAGTACCGCTCCAGGCCGCCGACCATGAGCAGCTGCTTGAACAGCTGGGGCGACTGCGGCAGCGCGTACCAGGAGCCGGGGCGCAGCCGCGCGGGCACCAGGAAGTCGCGGGCGCCCTCGGGGGTGGAGCGGGTCAGGGTCGGGGTCTCGACCTCGACGAACCTCTCCGAGTGCAGCACCTCGCGGGCGATCCGGTTGGCCTCGCTGCGCAGCCGCATGGCCTTGGCCGGGCCGGAGCGGCGCAGGTCCAGGTAGCGGTGCCTGAGGCGGGCCTCCTCGCCGACCTCCAGGTGCTCGTCGAGCTGGAACGGCAGCGGGGCCGACTCGTTGAGGACCTCGAACTCGGAGGCGTAGACCTCGATCGCGCCGGTCGGCAGGTCGGGGTTCTCGCTGCCCTCGGGGCGGCGGGAGACCTCGCCGACGACCTTGAGCACGAACTCCGAGCGCAGCCGGTGGGCGCGCTCGGCCATCTCGCCCTCGCGGAAGACCACCTGGGCGACACCGGAGGCGTCGCGGAAGTCGATGAAGATCACGCCGCCGTGATCGCGCCTGCGGGCCACCCACCCGGTCAGGGTGACGGACTGCCCGGCGTGCTCGGCGCGGAGCGTCCCGGCCTCGTGCGTGCGCATCACGGGTACTGCTCTCCTCGTGGTAGATCGCGTTTCCTGTGGTCGCCAAGGCTAGTCATCGGCGGACGTCGGCGCGAACCACATCCCCCTTGACATCGGCGCGGCCACCGGACGCGGCCGAGGCCGCCCCCGTTCGGGGACGGCCTCGGTGCGAGCGGTCGAGCGGTCGGTCCGACGTCAGGCGGTCGGGGCCAGGTACAGCAGGCGGTTCGGCGAACCGGTGCCGGGGCTGGTGACCTTGCCCGTGGTCGCCTGGCCGGTCAGGTAGGTCGCCACCTGCGCGGGGGTCGCCGACGGGGTGGTCGACAGGTAGCGCGCCGCCGCGCCCGCGACGTGCGGGGACGCCATCGAGGTGCCGGAGATGGAGTTGGTCGCGGTGTTGGAGGTGCTCCACGCCGAGGTGATGGAGCTGCCCGGCGCGAAGATGTCCACGACGGCCCCGTAGTTGGAGTACGACGCGCGGGCGTCGGTGCTGGTGGTCGCGCCGACGGTCAGCGCCGAGGCCACGCGGGCGGGCGAGTAGGACGAGGCGTTGGCGTTGCTGTTGCCCGCCGCGACCGCGTAGGTGACGCCCGCGCTGATGGAGCTGGCCACGGCGTTGTCCAGCGAGGTGGACGCGCCGCCGCCGAGGCTCATGTTGGCGACAGCGGGCTTGACGTGATTGTTGGTCACCCAGTTGATGCCCGCGACGACGCCGGCGGTGGTGCCGGAGCCCGCGTTGTCGAGCACGCGGACCGCGACGATCTGGGCGGCCTTGGAGACGCCGTAGGAGGCGCTGGACACGGTGGCCGCGACGTGCGTGCCGTGGCCGTTGCCGTCCTGGGCGACGTTGTCGCCGTCGACCGCGTCGTAGCCGTTGACGGCGGTGCCGCCGAAGGCGTTGTGGGCGATGCGGACACCGGTGTCGATGACGTAGGCGCGCACGCCGGAGCCGGTGGAGGTGTAGCTGTACGAGGAGTTCAGCGGCAGGTTCCGCTGGTCGATGCGGTCCAGGCCCCACGACGGCGGGTTGGTCTGCGTCGCCTGGATGCTGAAGACCTGGTCCTGCTCGACGTACTCGACCGACGGGTCGGCGGCGAGCCGCTTGGCGGCGGACTCGGACAGCGACACGGCGAAGCCGTTGATGCTGCTGTAGGTGTGCTTCACCTGGCCGCCGAAGCGGGAGGTCAGCTTGGCGGTGACGGCCTCGGTGGAGGAGGCGGCGGTGTAGCCGTCCTTCAGCTTCACGATGAAGCTGTTCTGGACCTTCTTCTCGGCGTCGGCCGAGAGGATCTCACCGGTGGCGGCGCCGGCCGGGGTGGCCATGACGCCCATGAGCAGTGCGGCGGTTCCGACGCCGGCCAGGTACCGGTGGTGTCGAGACTCCAACATGCGGTGTCCGTTTCTCGAATGGGTGGAACCACACGACGAACCGGTGCTTTGCAGGGACCGGTTGTCACGCAGTGCCACCTTGCCCTCGCTTACGGTTATCGACTCTAGGAAGAAAGTGGGGCCGCCCGGAAGAGTGAAAGATTGCCAGTTGTCGGGGGGTTAATAAGTGCTTTGACCTGCTCTTTCTCATATGCCGAGCCATCTGCTAACGGGTGGTGAACAGCCGTTGCGCGATCCTGGGCAACGGCTGTCCACCCCCCTATCGGTCAGAGTTGCGGCGGCCAGTGGAGCAGCTTTCCGCCCCACGGCTGGGGCGTCGCCCAGGAGACGATCGCCCCGTGCACCTGGGCGGGCGTGGCGGTCGGGTTGGCGTGCAGGTAGCGGTTGGCCACGCCGGTCACCTGGGCGGTGGACATGGACGTGCCGCTGAGGGTGTTGGTCGCGGTGTCGCTGGTGTGCCAGGCCGAGGTGATCGACTGGCCGGGCGCGTAGACGTCCACGATCGAGCCGTAGTTGGAGTACGGGGCGCGGGCGTCGGTGTTCGTGGTCGCGCCGGAGGTGATGGCGGCGGCCACGCGGGCGGGCGAGTGGTTCGCGGCGTCGCCGTTGCTGCCACCGGCGGTGACCGAGGCGGTGACGCCCGAGGTGATCAGGGCCTGGACGGCGGTGTCGAGCGCGGTGGAGGCGGCCCCGCCGAGGCTGAAGTTGGCGGTGGCGGGCTTGACCGCGTTGAGCCGGATCCAGTTGACCGCCTGCACGACCCCGGCGGTGGTGCCGGAGCCGTTGGCGTCGAACACCCGCACCGGGCAGATGCTGGCGCTCTTGGCGACGCCGTGGGTGCTGCCCGCGATGAGCCCGGCGACGTGCGTGCCGTGGCCGTTGAGGTCCTGGCCGATCTCGTCGTTCTCGACCACGTCCCAGCCCGCGCAGATCCGGCCGCCGAACTGCTGGTGGGTGATCCGCACGCCGGTGTCCACGACGTAGGCGCGGGTGCCCTGGCCGGTGGTGGTGTAGCCGTACTGGGCGTTCAGCGGCAGGGCGACCTGGTCGAGCCGGTCAAGGTGCCACGGCGGGTTGGTCTGGACCGCGTACGGCCGGACGACCTGGTCCTGCTCGACGAGCTCGACGTCGGGGTGCGCGGCCAGGCGTCTGGCCTGCCGGTCGGTGAGGCGGGCGGTGAAGCCGTGGAACGCGCCTTCGAGGACGCGCTCGGCCCGCACGCCGGGGGCGCGGACGCCGGAGCCGTCGAAGTCGGCGGCGGAGGCGGTGGGCTTGAGCTGGACCAGGAAGCTGCCGGGGATCGCGTCGGGGGACGCGGCGGACAGCACCCGGCCCTCCTCGGCCGACGCGGGCGTGGCGAGCGCGACGACCGCTAGCGCGGCGGTGAGCAGGGGGACGTGGTTGCGCGACATGGGGTTCACCTCGATGGGGGCAGGGGGTGGGGGTCAGAGGGCGGGCGGGCAGTGCAGGAGGCGGTTGGGCGCCGGGCGCGAACAGGTCGAGGACGGCGCCGCAGTGGGAGAACGAGGCGCGGGCGTCGGTGCGGGTGGTCGCGCCGACCGTGACCGCGGCGGCGTACGTGCCGCTGCCGTTCCCGTCCAGGGCGACGTTGTCGTTCTCGATCGCGTCGCTCCGGGTGGTGGTGGCGGTGAACCGCTGGTCCTGCTCCACGAGCGCGACCGCCGGGTCGGCGGCGAGCCTGCGGATGCGGTGACGTCCAGGGCCGAGAGCCAGGGGGGCCTGAGCTGCACGACGCAGCTTCCGGGCACGGGGAGCGCCGAGCCCTCGGCGAGCACGGCCCCGGTGGGGGCCGCCCGTGCGGGTGGGGCGGCAGGCGCCGACCCGACAGTGACCGCCGCCACACCGGCGGCGAGGGTGTTCTTGCGCATGGCAGGTGGTCCTGTCGTTCGCAGGGAGGCGGCGGAACGGACCCCGCGTGCGGCTTGAGGGGTGGAGCCCGACCGACCGCGCGGGGTGTGCGTCCGATCACCCCGCGTCACCGACAGTAGGTGTGTTTCCCCTGGTCGGGAAGCGGCCGGACGCCCCAGCGGCAGTGCTGCGGGCGGAGTGGAACAGGGCCTTCACACGGCCTCTGTTAATGAGAATTCAAACGTCCGCGGCGCGTGCTATTTGCCCGACCGATACGGTTCAATTCACACCGGGAAACCCGATCGGCTGTACCGATCGGACGTTTTAGCACGATACCGTCACTCGCCTTGTCTTGTTCGCGCGAGCACGGGAGTGGAGATGTCTGCGCAAGTCGTCGGCCGGGAATCACCGGTGGGTGATCCCGGCAGGATCGGCGGGGGCGGCGACCCGTTCGCCTGCGCATTGCGGACGGCTATCCGCGCCAAAGGGCTGAGCCTGGAACGCATCCAGCACCGGCTGCGCGGCCGGGGCAGCACCGTGAGCATCGCGGCGCTGAGCTACTGGCAGTCCGGTCGGCGCAGACCGGAGCGGCCGGACTCGCTGACCGCCCTGGCGCACCTGGAGGAGATCCTCGACCTCGGCGAGGGCGCCCTGCGGTCCCTGCTGGGCCCGCCCCGACCCAGGGGCAAGGCGCGGCCGAGGCCGGTGCCCGCGTCCAGCCCGCTGGGCTGGGTGGCGGACGCGTCCGCGTCCGAGCCGATGGCCGAGCTGCTGGCCGACGTGGACACCAGCTCCGACCACGACCTGACCCGGTTGAGCCTGCGCGACCAGGTCGAACTGGCCATGGACGGCAGCACCCGCCGGGTGCGGTCGCGGCAGGTCCTGCGGGCCGAGCGCGGTGGCGTGGACCGGGTCCTGCTCGGCTACGACACCCGCCTTCCGGGCGACCCGCTGCCGGTCATCGGCACGCTGCGGGGCTGCTCGCTGGGCCGGGTGGCCACCGATCCGCGCAACGGGCTGATGATCGCGGAGCTGCTGTTCGACCGGCCGCTGCGGCGCGGCGAGCGCACCGCCGTGGAGTACGAGCTGATCTACGTGGCCCCGCACCACCCCACGTTCGACAACACGCACACCCGGCGGTTCCGGCACACGGTCAAGGAGTACGTGCTGGAGGTCCGCTACGACTCGCGCTGCCGCCCCGCGCGGTGCGAACAATTCACGTCCGGTTTGACCGACGTCGAACCCGCCGAAGTGCGGGAAACTCCGGTCGACGCGTGGGGCTATGCCTACGCGGTGGCGGTGGACTTCGGTCCGGGAGTGGTGGGCTTGCGCTGGGAATGGGCGTGAGCAGTTCCACACCAATCTGCACCTGGCAAACGCAACTCGGTCAATAGGAGCGCGGCAACCGGAGCGTGTGCTGCGCCACGAAGTTCAGGATCATTTCCCGGCTGACCGGCGCGATTCGGGACAACCGGGACGCGGTGAGCAGGGCGCCCAGTCCGTGCTCGGTGGACAACCCGTTGCCCCCGTGCACCTGGATGGCCTGGTCCACCGCCGCGGCGACCGCCTCACCCGCCGCGTACTTGGCCATGTTCGCCGATTCACCCGCCTCCCGGTCCCGCCCGGCGTCGTAGAGCGCCGCGGCCTTCTGGGTCATCAGCCTGGCCAGCTCCACCTGCACCGCCACCTGGGCGAGCGGGTGGGCCAGTCCCTGGTGCGCGCCGATGGGGACGTCCCAGACGGTGCGGGTGCGGGCGTAGTCGGCGGCCTTGGCGATGGCGCGGCGGGCGACGCCGGTCGCGTAGGAGGCGGCCATGATCCGCTCCGGGTTGAGGCCGGCGAACAGCTGGTCCAGCCCCGCGGACGGGTCGCCGACGAGGGCGTCGGCGGGGAGGCGGACCTCGTCGAAGAAGCAGGTGAACTGCTTCTCCGGCGAGACCAGCTCCATCCCGATCTCGTGCCGGGTGAAGCCGGGCGCGTCGGTGGGCACGACCACCAGCGACGGCGCCAGGCGCTGCCCGGAGGCGTCGACGTGGCGGGCGACGACGAGCACGGCGTCGGCCTCGTCGACGGCGGAGATGTAGTGCTTGCTGCCGGTGAGCAGCCAGTCGTCGCCGTCGCGGCGGATGGTGGTGGTCAGGCGGTGCGCGTTGGAGCCCGCCTCGGGTTCGGTGATGGCGAAGGCCATCTTCGTGGCGCCGTCGGCGAAGCCGGGCAGCCAGCGGGCCTTCTGGGCCTCGGTGCCGAACCGGGTGATGACGGTGGCGCAGATGGCCGGGGACACCACGAGCAGCAGCATCGGGCACCCGGCGGCGGCCAGCTCCTCGCACACGGCGGCCAGGTCGCCGATGCCGCCGCCCCCGCCGCCGTGCTCCTCGGGCACGGCGACGCCGAGGTAGCCGAGCTTCCCGGCCTCGGCCCACAGCTCGTGGGTCTTGCCGCCGGAGCGGGCCTTGTCGAGGAAGTACCGCTCGCCGTAGCGGGAGGCGAACGCGGCGACGGCGGCGCGCAGGTCGGCGCGCTCGGCGGACTCGGTGAACGCGGTCACTGCTGCTCCTCGGGGTCGGCGGGGGTCGCTGGGTCGGCGGGGGTCGCTGGGTCGGCGGGCGTGGCGGGGTCGGCGGGCGTGGCGGGGTCGGCGGGCGTGGCAGAGCCAGCGGTTACGGCCGGTCCGGCGGGTTCGAGCACCACGAGCACGTCGCCCTCGGCGACCGACCGCCCCTCGGCGACGGGCACGGCGGTGACCACGCCCGCCAGCTCGGCGCGCACCCGGTGCTCGACCTTCATGGCCTCCAGCACCAGCAGCAGCTCGCCCTCGGCGACGGTCGCGCCCTCCGCCACCTCGACGCGCACGACCACGCCGGGCATGGGCGCGGTGGTGGTCCCCCTGGGCGTGCGGCGTTCGGGGGCGGGGTGCCGGGGCAGCGGGGTGAGCGTGACCGGGCCGACCTCCACCCGGTCGCCGGGGCCGGGCTCGCCGGACGGGTCGGGCGGCGGGTAGTGGGTGACCGGCCAGGCCGTCTCGACGCCGCCGCGGCGCAGCCGCACCACGTCCGGCCAGGCCGCGACGACCTCCACGTCCAGGCCCGTGGTGATCCCGTCGCGGGTGCGCAGGTAGTCGACCTCGACCCGCTCGCCCCGGTGCTCGAAGGCGACCCGCACCGGTTGGGACGGCAGGTTGCGCCACCCGGCGGGCAGCGCGCGGGCGCGGTGGGCGGATCGGGCGAGCGCGGCGGCCAGCGCGGCGTGCCGCACGTCGACCGGCCGCGCGCCGAGCAGGTCGGCGCGGTGCTGCTCCAGGAACCCGGTGTGCGTGTCGCCCCGGCCGAACGCCGGGTGCCGCAGCACCGCCACGAGCAGGTCCCGGTTGGTGGTGACGCCGTGCAGCTCGGCCCGCTCCAGCGCGGCGGCGAGCTTGCGCACGGCGGCGGCGCGGGTGGGCCCGTGCGCGATCACCTTGGCGAGCAGCGGGTCGTAGCGCACGCCCACGGCGCTGCCCGCCTCCACGCCGCTGTCGACCCGCACGTCGCCGGGCACGTGGAACCGCCGCACCACCCCGTGCGACGGTCGCCACTCCCGCTCCGGGTCCTCCGCGCACAGCCTGACCTCGATCGCGTGCCCGGACGGGGCGGGCGGCGCGTCGGGCAGCTGGGCGCCCTCGGCGATCGCGAGCTGCCAGGCCACCAGGTCGACGCCCCAGGTCAGCTCGGTCACCGGGTGCTCGACCTGCAACCGGGTGTTGACCTCCAGGAAGTGGAACGCGCCCGAGTCGTCGAGCAGGAACTCGACGGTGCCCGCGCCGGTGTAGCCGATGGCGCGGGCGGCCCTGACCGCCGCCGCGCACAGCTCCGCCCGCAGCCGATCGTCGACCGCCGGGCTGGGCGTCTCCTCCACGAGCTTCTGGTGGCGGCGCTGGATCGAGCACTCCCGCTCCCCCAGCGCCCACACCGTCCCGCGCCGGTCGGCGAGGACCTGCACCTCCACGTGCCGCGCGCCCTCCAGCAGCGGCTCGCAGAACACCGTCCCGTCGCCGAACGCGGACGCGGCCTCGCGCCGGGCGGCGTCGACCTGCCCGGCCAGCCCCGCGGCCTCGCGCACCACCCGCATCCCGCGCCCACCACCGCCCGCCGACGCCTTGACCAGCAGCGGGAAGCGGTCGGCGGTGACCGGGTCCAGGTCGGGCAGCACGGGGACGCCCGCCTCCCGCATGACGCGCTTGGCCGCGACCTTGTCGCCCATCGCGGCGATCACCTCGGGGTCCGGCCCGACCCACGTCAGCCCCGCGTCGAGGACCGCTCGGGCGAAGGCGGCGTTCTCGGACAGGAACCCGTACCCGGGGTGCACCGCGTCCGCGCCGCTCGCCAGCGCCGCCGCGACGAGCAGGTCGGCGCGCAGGTAGGTGTCGGCGGGGTGCTCGCCGGGCAGCCGCACCGAGGCGTCGGCCTCGCGCACGTGCGGCTCGCCCGCGTCCGGGTCCGCGTGCACGGCCACCGGGGAGACGCCCGCCTCGCGGCAGGCCCGGATCACCCTGCGGGCGATCTCGCCCCGGTTGGCCACCAGCAGTCTGCCGATCATCAGCACCTCACATCCGGAAGACGCCGAACCGGTCCGCGCCCACGACCTCGCCGCTGTGCGCGGCGGACAGGCACAGGCCGAGGACGGTGCGGGTGTCGCGCGGGTCGATCACGCCGTCGTCGTAGAGCCGCCCGGACAGGAACGGCGCGAGCGACTGCGCCTCCACCTGCTCCTCCACCGCGCGCCGCATCGCCGCGTCGCCGTCCTCGTCGTACGGCACGCCCCTGGCCGCAGCCGCCTGCCGCGCCACGATCGACAGCACCCCGGCGAGCTGCGCCGGTCCCATGACGGCGGACTTGGCGCTGGGCCAGGAGAACAGGAACCTCGGGTCGTAGGCGCGCCCGCACATGCCGTAGTTGCCCGCGCCGTAGGAGGCGCCCATGACGACGGTCAGGTGCGGCACCCGGCTGTTCGCCACCGCGTTGATCATCATGGAGCCGTGCTTGACGATGCCGCCCTGCTCGTAGCTCGCGCCGACCATGTAGCCGGTGGTGTTCTGCAGGAACAGCAGCGGGGTGGCCGAGGTGTTGGCGAGCTGGATGAACTGGGCGGCCTTCTGCGCCTCCTGGCTGAACAGCACGCCGCGCGCGTTGGCCAGCACGCCGACCGGGTAGCCGTGCAGGTCGGCCCAGCCGGTGACCAGGCTCGTGCCGTAGTCGGGCTTGAACTCGTCGAAGCGGGAGCCGTCGACCAGGCGGGCGATCACCTCGCGCGGGTCGAACGGGACGCGCAGGTCGGTGGGCACCAGGCCGAGCAGGTCCTCGGGGTCGTGCAGCGGCTCGTCGACCGGGCCTGGCGCGCGGCCGAGCTTGCGCCGGTTCAGGCGGGCGACGACGCGGCGGGTCAGGCGCAGGGCGTCGACCTCGTCGCGGGCCACGTGGTCGGCCAGGCCCGAGGTGGAGCCGTGCATGTCGGCGCCGCCGAGCGACTCGTCGTCGGCGACCTCGCCGGTGGCCATCCTGACCAGCGGCGGGCCGCCGAGGAAGACCTTGGCGCGGTCGCGGACCAGGATGGTGTGGTCGGACAGGCCCGGCACGTACGCGCCGCCCGCCGTGGCGTTGCCGAAGACGGTGCTGATGGTGGGGATTCCGGCGGCGGAGAGCCGGGTGAGGTCGCGGAAGGCCCGACCGCCGGGGATGAAGATCTCGCTCTGGCTGGTCAGGTCCGCCCCGCCCGACTCGACCAGGCCGATCAGCGGCAGCCGGTTCTGGGCGGCGATGTCGTTGGCGCGCAACGACTTGCGCAGCGACCACGGGTTGGTGGAGCCGCCGCGCACGGTCGCGTCGTTGGCGGTGATGACGCACTCGACGCCGGAGACGACGCCGACGCCGGTGACCAGGCCCGCGCCGAGCGGGTGCTCGGTGCCCCAGGCGGCGAGCGGGGACAGCTCCAGGAACGGGGCGTCCAGGTCGAGCAGCAGCTCGATCCGCTCGCGGGCCAGGAGCTTGCCGCGCGCCCGGTGCCGGTCGACGTACTTGGGACCGCCGCCCGCGAGGACCTTGGCGTGCTCGGCCTCCAGGTCGGCGAGGCGGGCGAGCATCGCCTCGCGGTTGGCGCGGTGCTCGGCGGAGTCCGGGTCGACGGCGCTGGTCAGGGTGGTCACGGCGTCGGCTCCGCTCCTGGTGGTCCTGGTGCTGGTTCCGGTGGGGCGTCGAGGAGTTCGTCGGGGATGTCGACGTGCCGGGCGCGCAGCCACTCGCCGAGCGCCTTGCCCTGCGGGTCGAACCGGGTGGAGGCCGCGACGCCCTCGCCGAGCAGGCCGTGCAGCACGAAGTTGAGCGCCCGCAGGTTGGGCAGCTCGTACCGGGTGACCTCACCCGCCTCGGGCAGGAGTTCCTTGAGCCGCGCGGTGGTCAGCTCCGCGCGGAGCCAGGCGTAGGCGGCGTCGGTGCGGGTCCAGACGCCGATGTTGGCGTCGCCGCCCTTGTCGCCGGACCGCGCGCCGGCGATCCGCCCGAGTGGCGCTCTCACGCGTCGACCACCTCCCCGGTGTGCAGGAACGCTTGGTGCGGCACGGATTCCCGCGGCAGGTAGGCGGAGCCGCAGACGCCGTAGGGGGTTCCGCCGCCGGGTGGGGAGGTGGCGTGGAAGCCGGGGTAGGAGGCGAGCGCGAGTTCGACGGCGGCGCGGGAGAAGCCCTTGGCGCGCTGGGGGTCCGGGGTCTTGATGGTGGCGTGCAGGAGCGCGGAGGCGGTCTCCTCGGTGTCGGCGTCGACCCGGTCGGTGCGGGCGAGCGTCCAGGTGAGGCCCTCGGCGCCGACCGCGCCCTCCAGCTGCCGCCGGACCAGGTCGGCCTTGCGCTCGACGTCCAGTCCGCAGAGGACGAAGGTGGTGGAGTTCCGGTAGCCGCCCAGGGAGTTCAGGCACACCTTGAGGTCCGGTGGTGGCGGGCTGCCCCGCGTCCCGGTCAGCCGCACGCCCCTCGGGTGCGGCTGGAGGCGGATGGTGTCGAAGTGGGCGACGACGTCCGGGCCGGGGTAGGCGGGGTCGCCGATCTCGTAGAGCAGCTGGGCGGTGACGGTGTCGGTGGTGACCGCGCCCCCGGTGCCCGGCTGCTTGGTGATCAGCGCGGACCCGTCCGCCTCCAGCTCGGCGATCGGGAAGCCGGGCGCGGTGGCGTCGAACTCGGTGAAGAACGGGTGGTTCCCGCCGGTGGCCTGGGTCCCGCACTCCAGCACGTGCCCGGCGGCGGTGGCGCCCGCGAGCGCGTCCAGGTCGTCGACGCCCCAGCCGAAGCGGGCGATCGCGGGCCCGACGACGAGCGAGGCGTCGGTGACCCGCCCGGTGACGACCACGTCCGCCCCGGCCTCCAGGCAGGCGGCGATGCCCCTGGCGCCGAGGTAGGCGTTGGCGGTGAGCGCGCGGGGGAACCGCTCGCGCACGTCGTCCCCGCTGACGTGCGCGACCTTGGCCCCGAGCCCCAGCTCCCGGATGCGCCCGGCGAGCCCGGAGGGGTTGAGGCCACCGGCGTTGGCGACGATCTTCACGCCGCGCTCCAGCGCGAGCCCGAGCGACTCCTCAAGCTGGCGCAGGAAGGTGCGGGCGTACCCGAGCGCGGGGTCCTTGAGCCGGTCGCGGCCGAGGATGAGCATGGTGAGCTCGGCGAGGTAGTCCCCGGTGACCACGTCGACCCCACCACCGACGACCACGTCGCGCAGGGCGGAGAACCGGTCCCCGTAGAACCCGGAGGCGTTGCCGACCCGTAAGACCCCGCTCACCGGTGGCCACCGCCGGCCCGGTCAGTGCGATCGACCGGGTCAGCGCGGCTGCCGGGGGCCGATAAGCCGTCGTGGGCGCCGGGATCGCGGTCGCCGGAGCCGTGCGGACCGCGGCCGTTCCGCGCGCCGCGGTCGCCCCCGATGCCGGGGGTGCCCCCGAATCCGGGGCCGTTCCGCGCGCCGCGGTCCCTGCTCCACCTGCTGCCGGTCTCGCCGCTGATCACGCCGTTGCCGCCGGGCGCGCGGCCCGCGCCCGGCGGTCCGGCGAAGGCCTGGGCGATCGGCAGCCAGGCCGACGCTGCGGTCCCGGTGGCCCGGACGGCGAGGTCCGCCGGGTGCCTGCGCCGGGTGACCAGCAGGCAGAAGTCCAGCGCCCGCCCGGTGATCCGGTCCTCGGCGCCCTCGTCCCCCCACGTCCACAGCCCGCCGTCCGGCGCGACCAGCTCGACCCTCGGCGACACCGGTGGCACCGGCAATCCGTTGGCGGTGAAGGCGAACCCGAACGCGCGGACCCCGATGTGCGCGACGTGCCGCAGCCGCGCGGTGGGCGTGCGCACCACCCCGAGCGCGTCGGCGACGTCCTGCCCGTGCGCCCAGGTCTCCATGACCCGCGCGGTAGCCATGGTCGTGGGGCTCATCGGCGGCCCGAACCACGGCACCCGCCCCCGAGCCCCGGCGAGCGCGGAGGACAACCGCCTGCGCCCGTCCCGCCAGCCCTCCAGGGTGACCGGCGTGCACGCCCCGCGCTCCACCGCCCCGGTCACGTCCGAGGCGACCGCGGCGGCCATCGCGCGGAACTGGTCGGGGTCGAGCAGCGCGAGCAGCACGGCCCGGTCGGTCCAGTGCAGGTGCCGCACCTGGTGCCCGATCGTCCACCCCGGCGCGGGCGTCGGCGCGGCCCAGTCGGCCTCCGCGACCAGCCCTTCCAGCTCACGCCCCTCGGCCGCGAGGTCCCGCAGCACGGCGCCCAGCACCGGATCGACGGTCCCGCTCATCTCCCCACCCCCAGCACGACGACCGCGGGGCCGCCCCCGGCCACCCGCGCACCAAGACCCGCGGGCCCCCGCCCACGCAGCACCGGTTTCCCGCAGCGCGCAGAGCCGAACCCACCAACGCCAGGAGCACCCGCCGCACCACGGCCGCCCAGCAGCCCGAACGCTCCGGGAGAACGACCGCGCGCAGCGCCGATCACCCCCAGACCACCGCAGCCCACCACGCGGACCGCCGCCGAGCAGCCGCTCTTCAACCGGCCGCCCGCCGAACCGCCGCCCACCAAGCCGATGCCGTGCCCTCGCGCCGTCGCCCCACCGCCCGAACCCCCGCAGCCCTCACAGCCCGCCGCGCCCACCACCCGCCGCGTCACCGCTCGACCACCGGCGCCCAAGCCCTCGAAGCCGCCCCCGCGCCCCCGCCGCTCACAGCACCGCCTCCAGCATCCCCGCCCAGTGCCGTGCGATGCGCCTGCGCCGCTTGCCGTCGTCGGTCAGCTGGTTCGCCAGCGCGAGCCCGCGCGCCAGGTCCAGGGTGATCTGCACCGCCTCCCGCACCCCCGGCTTCGCCTCGTCCGCCCCCAGCAGCTCCACCGCCAGCCGGTGCGTCTCGCGCCCGAGCGCCGCCTCCAGGGGCACCACCGCGATCCGCAGGGCCGGATCGGTGCGGGCCGCCACCCACAGCTCCAGCGCCGCCGCGAACCGGTCGCTGGCGTAGAACTCGGCGATCAGCTCCACCACCGCCACCGGCCCGCCCTCGACCCGCTCGGCCAGCCGCCTCAGGTGCGCCACGCTCTCCGCGCCCAGGTGCTCCACGGCGGCGGCGACGAGCTCGCCGCGCGTGCGGAAGTGGTGCAGCTGCCCGCCCCTGGACACGCCCGCCCGCTCCGCGACCACGGTCGTCGTCGTCCCCGCCCAGCCGTGCTCGACGAGGCACTCGACCGTGGCCGCCAACAACCTGCGCCGGGTGTCCGCGCTGCGGTCGACCTGGCGGCGCCTGGTCTCGGTGGCCACCCGGCCGAGTGTTCGGGGTCACACAACAAACAGTCAAGACTGATGGTGAAACCGATGCACGGTCGGTCACCGAATCACTCTTCCGGGGGCGGCAAGCGGGTGATGGCCACCCGCTTGCCGCAGCGTTCACCGGAGCGCGGTCACCACCCGCCCTGCGCCATGGTCTGGTACAGCCACCGCCCGTCCTTGCGCACCAGCAGGTCCCCGTACCGCATCGACCCGGCCTCGGCGCCGGACCCGAACTCGGCGTCCGTCACCACGAACACCAGGTCCGCGCTCAGGAACAGCGGCGACCGCGTCGACCGCAGCTCCAGGCCCCCGTCCCCCAGCGCCGCGCCGAAGTCGCGCAGGAACCGCTCCCGGTCCCACGACTCGGCCGACCCGTCGGTGACCGCGTTGACCGGGAACATCGCCATGTCCGCCAGCGCTTCGAGGTCCCGCTCCGCGCACAGCGCGTCCCAGCGGGCGAACCAGTCGAGCACGGAGGTGATGTCCTCGTCGGACGGCGTGAAAGTCATGCCGTACAGCGTACGCTAAGCCGGGGCGCACGAAAGCGCGAACGCGCCCGCAACCCGCGAACCGGCGAGGACCAGCCCCGCCACCGATCACCCCAGGTGATCGAACCCGCAGGTCACCGCCCGTCCGCGCAAGCGATGAGCCCGTTGACCACCAGATCGCCGCTCTCCGTGGTCACCGCCCCCATCTCCACCTCGATCCCCAGCGACTCCACCGACACGACCCCGAGCGCGGGCGCCCCGCCGACCTGCACGCCCTCCAGCACCGCGGGCCGCGCCAGCACCGGCCCGACCAGGTGCAGGAACCGCAGCCGCTCGGCGGGCGCCCCGGTCACCCGGACGCCCCGGACCTCGACCGAGTGCGGCACCCGCAGCCGCAGCAGCGCGACCACGACCGCCTCGAACACGGCGCTGTCCGGGCTGGACAGCACGACCTGCCCGCCCACCGCCGCCCCGCGCACGTCGAACACCCCGGCCAGGAACCCCTTGGCCCAGTCGTCCCCGAGCTGCGTCGGCCACTCCACGAGGTCCCGCTCGCGCGGCTCCCCGCCACCGGCGAACTCGCGCACCCGCGCCAGCACCTCGGGCACCACCGGCGGCCCGCCGCGCACCGCGCCCCACAGGTAGCCGAGCCGGTAGTCCCGATTCCGCTCGGGCGGGGCCGCGAAGCGCCCGGTGCCCTGCACCCGCGTCCCGCGCGTGAGGTGGAGCCGCTCGCCGCCGGGTGTCAGCGCCCGCCAGCCGAGGTCGGTGCGCAACCGGTTCCCCGCGCCCGACACGACCTGTGTCCCACCGGCGAGTGACACCCGGTAGGCAGGCCGTGTCGCGGTCGAGCGCGCGATCACGACTGTCGGCGAGTAACGCCCGTCCCGCGTCCCGAACACCCGGTCACCGGGGCGCAGCGCGCCGATCGGCCGGGTGCTCCCGTCCGCCAGGAGCGCGGGCGTGTCAGCGGCCAGGCAGTGCGCGCCCACGCGCCCGCCCACCCCGTTTTCATGCATAACTATATTCGAACACGCGTTCTAATGATCGTCAAACCATCACCCGGACGGCCACTGCACCCGTTGTCCCGCACCACCACTGGCACTATTGCCACCGTGCGCGCAACGGACCACCTCCCCGCCCGCGGCCACGGCCACGGGCACACCCCCGCCGGCCCGGCCTCCGCGCCGGTCCGCAGGCTCCTGCTGGTCCTGCTGCTGCCGCTGGTGCTCGCCACGGTCGCGGGCGCGCTGGTGCTCTACCCGTTCGGGCAGGAGATCAAAACCGGTTCCGAGGTCGGGATCAACCACACCCCGGTGCGGGGCGAGGCCACGAAGGTGGAGAAGGGCCCCTGCGCGGTCGGCCTGCCCGAGGGCACGCCCGTCCCGCAGGACGAGGGCTGCTTCCTCGTCACCGTGCGGATGACCGACGGCGCGGCGGCCGACCGGGACGTCACCATCCCGGTGCCCGACCAGCCGACGTCCCCGACCGTGTCCGCCGGCGACGAGGTGGTGCTGTCCTACTCGGGCACCGAGCCCACCAGCCCGCTGTCCTACCAGCTGGTCGACTTCCAGCGCGGCCTCCCGCTGTCGCTGCTCGCCCTGCTGTTCGTCGGCGCGGTCCTGGTCCTCGGCCGCTGGCACGGGCTGCGCGCGCTGGGCGCGCTGGGGCTGAGCTTCGTCGTGCTGGCGCTGTTCGTCCTGCCCGCGATCCTGGCGGGCGAGGACCCGCTGTGGGTCGCGGTCGTCGGCGCCGGGCTGATCATGTTCGTGGTGCTGTACGTGAGCCACGGCGTCAGCGCCCGCACGTCCACCGCCGTGCTCGGCACCCTGGTCAGCCTGGCGCTGATCGGCGCGCTGGGCGCCCTGTTCGGCGCGGGCGCGCGGCTGACCGGCCTGGACGAGCAGACCGCGAACCTGGTCACCATCCTCGGCCACGGCATCGACACCAGGGGGCTGCTGCTCGCGGGCACGATCATCGGCGCGCTGGGCGTGCTGGACGACGTGACCGTGACGCAGACCAGCGCGGTGTGGGAGCTGCGGGCGGCCAACCCGTCGATGGGGTTCGGGCAGCTGTACGCGGCGGGCGCGCGGATCGGGCGGGACCACCTGTCGTCGGTGGTGAACACGCTGGTGATGGCGTACGCGGGCGCGGCGCTGCCGCTGATGCTGTCGTTCGCGCTGTCCGGCCAGGACCTGGGCACGATCCTGACCGCGCAGGACGTGGCCCAGGAGATCGTGCAGACCCTGGTCGGCAGCATCGGCCTGGTCGCGGCGGTCCCGGTGACCACGGCGCTGGCCGCGTTCGTCGCGGCGCGCGAGGAGGTCGTGGCCGGGGACGACGAGGAGCCCGCCCCCGCGAAGGACGACGTGGAGGACGGCGTGGAGGAGGACGAGGACGGCGAGCCGGTGGCGGCGGAGCGGGCTCCCGAGCCCACCCCGCCGCCCGCCAGGAGCCGGATCGCGGGCGACCTGCGCTACGGCTACGACCCGAGCAAGGAGTGGGAGCGGGTCAGCCCGCGATCAGCACGGCCACCAGCGCCGCCAAGGCGGGCCCGGCCTGGACGAAGAGGATTCGACGACTGACGGTGAACCCGCCGTACACCCCCGCCACCACCACGCACGCCGTGGAGAACACCGAGAACGCGTAGCCGACGTCCCCGTCCGCGACCAGCGCCACCACCAGCGCGGCGACCAGGAAACCGTTGTACAGCCCCTGGTTCGCGGCGAGGACGGCGGTCTGCTCCGCGTACTCCTCGGTGGTGCCGAAGACCGCGCGCCCCCTCGGCTTCTTCCAGAGGGCCATCTCCAGCACGACGATGTAGACGTGGATCAGCGCGACCAGCGCGATCAGGACGTCAGCCACGGTGTTCACGAGTGCGGGAGCCTACTCCTGCCCAGCGCCGGACCCCCTCACCCCGCACGCCGGGTCCACCGGGCGGGTGGCGGATAATCCAGGCGTGGGCAGAGCGCGCAGGACCGACGACACCATCACCAGGGAGGTCGACTCGGGCATCGCCGAACTCGTCCCCGACCCCTACTACGACAACGGGTGGACGCTGCTCCTCAACGGCACCCCGCAGTCGCACGTGGACCTGGACGACCCGGCGAACCTGGTGTTCGAGTACGTGCGCCGGATCGCCCACCTGGCGGACCTGCTGGCCGACGAGGGCGAGCCGCTGCGCGCGGTCCACCTGGGCGGCGGCGCGATGAGCCTGCCGAGGTACATCGCCGCGACCAGGCCGGGGTCGTCGCAGCAGGTCGTGGAGATCGACGAGGCGCTCGTGGACCTGGTGCGCGGGGTCCTGCCGCTGCGCCGGGACTGGCGGGTGCGGGTGCGGCGGGGCGACGCGCGCGCGGTGCTGGCGAAGGCCCCGGAGGACACCTTCGACCTGATCGTGACCGACGCCTTCGCGGGCGCCCGCACCCCGGCGCACCTGACCTCGCGCGAGTACGTGGAGCTGGCCGCGCGGGCGCTGAACGCGCGGGGCGTGTACAGCTCGAACATCGGCGACGGCGGCGACCGGGCGTTCGCGCGGGGCCAGATCGCGACGATCAGGTCGGTGTTCCGCAACGTCTGCGTGATCGCCGAGCCCGCGGTGTTCAAGGGCAGGCGCTTCGGCAACTTCGTGATCGCCGCGTCGAACCAGGACCTCCCCCTGGCCGAGCTGATCCGCAGGACGGCGGGCGACCCGTTCCCCGGCCAGGTGGAGCACGGCGAGTCCCTGACCCGCTTCACCGGCGGCGCGAGGCCGGTGACGGACGAGACGGCGACCCGGTCGCCGGAACCGCCGCAGGGGACCTGGGGGATCTCGGAGGACTGACGGTCGTTGCCCCGGCGGCGCGGCGAGTGGGAGCTCCGCGTGGCGGACAGGCGCCACGCCACCCCCACCTCGGTCAGCGGGGACACCGGCGGAATCGACTCGGTCCCCTGTGCTGGTTTCCCGAGGCGGAAGCGGATCAGGCGCTCTTCGAGTCGATCCTCCTTGAGGAGATCGGGCACGGGACCGCGCCGCAGAGCCCGGACCGGCGACAACTGCACCCGTTCGGGATCTTGAGGGCCAAGCCCGCCGTCCGGAGCCCGGAGGTCGGACTGGGTGGCGGTTCCGAGGCGCTGCAGCAGGTGGCCGCGCGGTTCACCCCTGCGCTGCGCCAAGGCGAGAACGAGCTATCCGGCGTTCCAGGGCTTCGCGTGGCGCACACCAGATCCGGCACGACGCTGACGCACCTCGACTGGCCAGGTCGTGTGCTGCTGAGCGGCATCGGCGAAACAGCCTGGCTCCGCGAGCTGTCGCACGCACTCCCTCCTTCAAGCCTTTGCCCGGTCTCGCAGTTGCGATTCACGGACCTGTGGCGCCTTCTCGGCGACCACAAGTCCCAGATCCCCGTGGAGTGGTCTGGCGATCTCACCGTTCAAGCAGTGGTCGACTCGCTGACGGACGGGCGAGTCGGCCTCACCCTCGTCCCGACCGAGCCGGGGAGGTGCTACTGCGAACCCTGCATGGGGGACAAGTGCACGGTCCGCCTTCACCCCTCAGCGGTGGTGCTCGCTTCAGGCGTCGCGCTGCTCGCCAAGGACCCCCGACAGCACGCGGACGCCCGAGCCGTGCTCACACTGCTCGCCACCCCGCACGAGCGCCAGCGGTAGGAACGCCGGTGGGGGCGCGGTCCGAAGACCACGCCCCCACCGGTGACGCCCACCGCTCAGTCCAACTGCGCCACGAACCGCGAGATCGCCTCCGGCTTCAGCTTCTGCGCCAGCTTCCCCGACGGGGCCAGCGACCCCAGCCGGTACAGCGGGCGGTCCGCCGCCGCTGCGCCTCGGGCCTCCGCCCGCAGCTGCGCCACGAGCAGCTCCGACAGCGCCAGCGACTGCGCGTCGCCGCGCGAGGCCAGCACGTCGGCCAGGGTGCGCAGCGGGTAGATGCCCAGCTCGCGCCCGCCCGTCCCGGCGTACAGCGCGAGCGCCAGGTTGATCGCCTTGTGGCCGCCGCGCGCGAACAGGCCGACCGTGCGCGTCCCCCGCGTGTCCGTGACCAGCACGTCCAGCGAGTCCGCCGTCTTCAGGTCCACGACCCTGGTGCCGTAGGCGCGCACCGACAGCACGCTCCCCTCCAGCCACACCCGCCGCCGCGCCTCGGACACCGCCAGGAGCAGCAGCGGCACGCCGAAGATCGCCGCCGTCACCAACCCGGCGGTCTGCCCGCCCAGCAGGCCCACGAGCCCGCCGAAGGCGCCCGCCACGATCAGCGCGCCCACCGCGACCATCCTGGACCGCTTGCGCACCGTGGCCGGGTCCAGCAGGTCAAGGGGGATGCGCTCGGGCGGCCCCGAAGGACCGGGAGCCCCAGAAGAACCAGAAGAACCAGGGGCACCCGCGGCCCCGGTCACCCCGTCGCCGTCGCTCACCGGCCCAGCGCCCCCCGCACCTCGGTCACCACGTCGTCCAGCGGCACTTCCCGCTGCTCACCGGTCGCCAGCTCCTTGAGCTGCACGACCCCGGCCTCGATGTCCCGCTCCCCCAGCACGAGCGCGAACCGCGCACCCGACCGGTCGGCGCCCTTCATCGCGCCCTTCAGGCCCTTGCCGCCGTACGCCATGTCGTACCGCACCCCGGCCGCCCGCAGCGGGGCCCCGATCCCGACCAGCCGCGACCGCGCCGCGTCCCCCAGCGGCACCCCGTACACGTCGCACCGGGTGACGTCGCCGACCGCCAGCCCCTCGACCTGGCAGGCCAGCAGCGCCCGGTCCACGCCGAGCCCGAACCCGACGCCGGACAGCTCCTGCCCGCCCAGCTGCGCCATGAGCCCGTCGTAGCGCCCACCGCCGCCGATGCCGGACTGCGCGCCCAGCCCGTCGTGCACGAACTCGAACGTGGTCTTCGTGTAGTAGTCCAGCCCGCGCACCATCCGCGGGTTCTCCACGTACTTCACGCCGAGGTCGCCCAGGTGCGCCTTGACCCGCTCGTAGTGCTCCAGCGTCTCCGGCGAGAGGTTGTCCAGCATGAGCGGCGCCTCGGCGACCAGCTCGCGCACCTCGGGCCGCTTGTCGTCGAGCACCCGCAGCGGGTTGATCTCGGCGCGCCGCCGGGTGTCCTCGTCCAGCGGCAGCTTCGCCAGGAACGCCTGGAGCTTCTCCCGGTACTGCGGCCTGCACGTGGCGTCGCCCAGCGAGGTCAGCTCCAGCCGGTACCCGGTCAGGCCCAGCGCGCGGAACCCCTCGTCGGCGATCGCGATCACCTCGGCGTCCAGCGCCGGGTCGTCCACGCCGATCGCCTCGACGCCGACCTGGTGGAACTGCCGGTACCGCCCGGCCTGCGGCTGCTCGGCGCGGAAGAACTGGGCCGCGTACGCGAGCTTCACCGGCAGCTGGCCCCGGTCGAGGCCGTGCTCGATGACCGCGCGCATGACGCCCGCGGTTCCCTCGGGCCGCAGCGTGATCGAGCGCCCGCCGCGGTCGGTGAAGGTGTACATCTCCTTGCTGACCACGTCGGTGGACTCGCCGACGCCGCGCGCGAACAGCGCGGTGTCCTCGAAGACGGGCAGCTCGATGTAGCCGTACCCGGCGCGCGCGGTGGCGCCGAGCAGCGCCGAGCGGACGGCGGTGAACGCCGCGGAGTTCGGCGGGAAGTAGTCGGGAACGCCCTTCGGGGCGGCGAACGGGGTGGTCACTGCTGGTCCCTACAGTCCTCTGCGCTGTGCGGCGGGCGCGTCGTCGTCGCGGACCAGTTCCGTGAGGAACGGGTTGCTCGCGCGCTCCCTGCCGATGGTCGTGGTCGGTCCGTGGCCGGGCAGGACGACGACGTCGTCGTCCAGGGTGAGGACCTTGCGGCGCAGCGAGCCGAGCATCGCGCCGTGGTCCCCGCCCGGCAGGTCGGTGCGCCCGATGGACCCGGCGAAGAGGGTGTCGCCGGACAGCACGAGCCGCCCGCCCTCCTCGACGCCGGACCGGAACATCACCGACCCGCCGGTATGGCCTGGGGTGTGGTCGACGGTGAAGCGCAGGCCCGCCAGGTCCAGCTCGGCGCCGTCGGACAGCTCCCTGACCTCGCGCGGCTCGCGCATCTCCAGCCTGCCG
This sequence comes from Actinosynnema mirum DSM 43827, assembly GCF_000023245.1. Lineage (GTDB taxonomy): Bacteria > Actinomycetota > Actinomycetes > Mycobacteriales > Pseudonocardiaceae > Actinosynnema > Actinosynnema mirum. Next base: position 1,858,771 of record NC_013093.1, on the reverse strand, counting down.
CCGAAGAACGCGCGCGTCTCGGCGCTCACGCCGGACAGCGGGTCGGACAGCATCGCCCGGTCGGCGGGGTGCACCCAGGCCGGGATGTCGTCGCCGTCGCACACCGGCGCGACCGAGTACGAGTGGTCAAAGTGGCCGTGCGTGAGCAGCACCGCGACCGGGGAGAGCCGGTGCTCGCGGACCGCCTCGGCGATCGGCTCCAGCGCGTCCTGGCCGGGGTCGACCACGACGCAGGCGCCACCGGCCTCGGACGCGACCAGGTAGCAGTTGGCCTGGAGCGCGCCGGTCGGGAACCCGATCACCAGCACGGGCGAACCCCTCTCGGACTTCCTCGATCGACTGCGCTCGACCGACGGTGGAATCGGCCGTGGGGCCGACTGCGGGATCTGCTGCGGAGCGGCGCGGGAACGGCGTGCGCCTGTGCACCAGCCTATCCGCCACACGCCAGTCATATGCGATCCCCCTAGACTGCGGTCCGGTCGTCGCCGTCGACCCAGTGGCACAACTTCAAGGGAGGGTGCAGGTGCCGAACAACGCGCAGCGCCGCGAGCAGGCCAAGCGGAAGCTGGAGCGCCAGATCACGCGCAGGGTGGAACGCGACAAGCGGCGCCGGGTCGTGGCGGTGATCTCCACCGCGGTGGTGGTGCTGCTGGTGGCGGGCGGTGTGTACTTCCTCGCCACCTACGACTTCGGCTCCGACACCACGGACACCGCCGCCAGCTCGTCGGCCGCGCCGCAGAGCGACAAGCCCGCGTCGATCCCGACCGAGCTGCACGCCGCGATCAAGCGCCCGACGCCGCTGGCCCCGCAGGTGAGCTGCGAGTACGCCGCCGAGGGCGAGTCCGCGAAGCCGGGCGCCAAGGCCCCCGAGAACGGCCAGGTCTCCTCCGAGGGCACCGTCGCCGCGACGCTGGGCACCTCGATCGGCGACCTGAAGCTGACCCTGGACCGCTCGCTGGCCCCGTGCACGGTGAACAGCTTCGTGTCGCTGGTGAAGCAGGGCTACTTCAACGACACCACCTGCCACCGCCTCACCACCCAGGGCATCCAGGTCCTGCAGTGCGGCGACCCGACCGGCACCGGCACCGGCGGCCCCGGCTACAAGTTCAACGACGAGGTGTTCCCCGAGATCACCTACGGCCGCGGCGTGCTGGCCATGGCCAACTCGGGCCCGAACACGAACGGCAGCCAGTTCTTCATCGTCTACGGCGACGCCTCCAGCCTCCCGGCCAGCTACACCGTGTTCGGCACGGTCGACGCGGACGGCCTGAAGCTGGTGGACGAGGTGGCCAACGCGGGCACCGACAGCGGCGCGGGCGACGGCAAGCCGAACACCCCGGTCGACATCAAGACCGCGACCACCGCCTAGCGCGGGGGCGGGTCCTCCCGGAGCGACGGCGTCGACGGGAACCCGCTCGTCCCGGCCAGGTGCTCGATCGAGTCACCTGAACGGGTGAAAAGCTCGCTGAACACCGAAGGGGCGGGGCCACAGCGGCCCCGCCCCTTTCGCGTGTCACGGGTGGAACCCCGACGCCCTGGTCAGGACGCCGAGGTGACCCGGTAGACGTCGTACACGCCCTCGACGCTCCGCACGGCCTTGAGCACGTGCCCGAGGTGCTTCGGGTCGCCCATCTCGAACGAGAACCGGCTCACCGCCACCCGGTCGCGCGAGGTCGTCACGGACGCCGACAGGATGTTGACCTTCTCGTCGGCCAGGACCTTCGTCACGTCCGACAGCAGCCGGTGCCGGTCCAGCGCCTCCACCTGGATGGCCACCAGGAACACCGAGGACGACGACGGCGCCCACTCGACGTCCAGCAGCCGCTCCGGGGTCTTGAGCAGCTCGTCGGCGTTCGTGCAGTCGGTGCGGTGCACGCTCACCCCGCCGCCCCTGGTCACGAACCCGAGGATGTCGTCGCCGGGGACCGGCGTGCAGCAGCGGGCCAGCTTGACCCACACGTCCGACGAGTCCTTGACGATCACGCCCGCGTCGCCGGTGACCCGCCTGCGGGCCACCGTGGACGGCGTGGACCGCTCGGCCAGCTCGTCCTCGGCGTGGTCGACGCCGCCCAGCTGGGCGACCAGCCGCTGCACCACGTGCCGCGCCGAGGTGTGCCCCTCGCCGACCGCCGCGTACAGCGCGCTCACGTCCGGGTAGTGCAGCTCCTTGGCGAGCGCGCCCATCGCGTCGGCGGACACCAGGCGCTGCAGCGGGAGGCCGACCCGCCGCACCTCCTTGGCGATCGCGTCCTTGCCGACCTCGATCGCCTCTTCCTTGCGCTCCTTGGCGAACCACTGCTTGATCTTCGCCTTGGCGCGCGGGGACTGGGCGAACGAGAGCCAGTCCCGCGACGGGCCGGCGCCCTCGGCCTTCGAGGTGAAGATCTCGACGACCTCGCCGTTCTCGAGCTTGCGCTCCAGGGCGACGAGGCGGCCGTTGACGCGCGCGCCGATGCACCGGTGGCCGACCTCGGTGTGCACGGCGTAGGCGAAGTCGACCGGGGTGGAGCCGGTCGGCAGGGTGACCACGTCGCCCTTGGGGGTGAAGACGAAGATCTCCCGCGCGGCCAGGTCGAAGCGCAGCGACTCCAGGAACTCGCCGGGGTCGGCGGCCTCCCGCTGCCAGTCGAGCAGCTGGCGCATCCACGCCATCTCGTCGACCTCGACGCTCTTGCCCCGGTGGCTGCCCTTGGTCTCCTTGTACCGCCAGTGCGCGGCGATGCCGTACTCGGCGGTGCGGTGCATGTCGTAGGTGCGGATCTGCACCTCCAGCGGCTTGCCGTCCGGCCCGATGACCGTGGTGTGCAGCGACTGGTAGACGCCGAACCTGGGCTGCGCGATGTAGTCCTTGAACCGGCCCGGCATCGGCTGCCACAGCGCGTGCACCACGCCCATGGCGGCGTAGCAGTCGCGGACCTCGTCGACCTGGATGCGGACGCCCACGAGGTCGTGGATGTCGTCGAAGTCCCGGCCGCGCACGATCATCTTCTGGTTGATCGAGTAGTAGTGCTTGGGCCTGCCCTCGACCTTGGCGGTGAGCCGCGCGCCCTCCAGGTGCCCGCTCAGCTCGTTGATCACGCCGCTGAGGTAGGTGTCCCTGGACGGGGCCCGGTTGGCGACCAGGCGCACGATCTCGTCGTACTTCTTGGGCTGCAGGATCGCGAACGCGAGGTCCTCCAGCTCCCACTTGACCGTGGCCATGCCGAGCCGGTGCGCGAGCGGGGCCAGCACCTCCAGGGTCTCGCGGGCCTTGCGGGCCTGCTTCTCCGGCGGCAGGAACCGCATGGTGCGCATGTTGTGCAGCCGGTCCGCCAGCTTGATCACCAGGACCCTGGGGTCCTTGGCCATGGCGATGACCATCTTGCGGATGGTCTCGGCCTCGGCGGCGGCGCCGAGCTTGACCTTGTCGAGCTTGGTGACGCCGTCGACCAGCAGGGCCACGACGGTGCCGAAGTCGTCGCGGAGCTGGTCGAGCGAGTAGTCGGTGTCCTCGACCGTGTCGTGCAGCAGGGCCGCGACCAGGGTCGTGGTGTCCATGCCCAGCTCGGCCAGGATGGTGGCCACCGCGAGCGGGTGGGTGATGTACGGGTCGCCGGACTTGCGGCGCTGCGGCCGGTGCTTCTCCTCGGCCACGTCGTAGGCGCGCTGGAGCAGCCCCAGGTCGGCGTTGGGGTGGAGGTCGCGGTGCACGGCGGCGAGCGGTTCGAGGACCTGCTTGACCGGTGCGGCCCGCTGGGCGGTGATGCGGCGCGCGAGCCTGGCCCGCACGCGCCTGGTCGCCGACGGGGCCCGTGCTGGCACGGGCGGCGTCGGGGCCGTGGGTTCGGTGTCCTGGCTCAACACGCTCCTCGGGTGTCTAGGCACCGAGGATAACTCCGATGGCGGGGCGGGCCCCGCCACCGGGCGACGAGCGGTGTGGTTCACACGACGAGCAGCAACCGTGAACAGGTGCGACCGGTCAGGGGAAAGCCGACCGTGATCGCGTGCTCACAGCGTGAGCAGGGTCCGCACGGGGTAACCCGAAAGGCGGTCACGACCACCCAGTCCGACCAGTTCGAGGACCACGGAGACGCCGGTGACGACCCCACCCGCGTGCTCCACGAGCTGGCAGGCGGCGGCTGCGGTTCCCCCGGTCGCGAGGACGTCGTCGACGACGACGACCCGCTGGCCGGGCTGGATCAGCCCGGCGGGCAGCTCCAGGGTGGCGGTGCCGTACTCCAGCTCGTAGCTGACCCGGTGCGACACGGCGGGCAGCTTGCCCGGCTTGCGCAGGGCGACGACGCCGTACCCGTGGCCGTAGCCGAGCGCGGACCCGAGCAGGAAGCCCCTGGACTCGATGGCCGCGACGACGGTGGTGCCGGGTTCGACCGTGCCGCTCAGGGCGTCGGTCATGGCGCGGAGCGCCTCTGGATCGGCCAGGACGGGCGTGAGGTCCCGGAACAGGACCCCCGGCTGGGGGAAGTCCGGGACCTCACGCATGAGTCCGAGCGCTTGCTCTAGCTTCAACGCTGCTTCTTGCCCGTCGGTCGGTTGGTGCGCCGCGCGTCGGCGGCCTTGGCGTGCCGCGCGGGCACGCCCGCGGCGGCGGTGAAGGCCTTCTCCTTGCGGAGCTCGGCCTCCAGGCTGTCCTCGTCGGTCGACTCGACCTCGTCCTCGGAGACCGCGCCCACCGCGTTCTTGCGGGCCACGTTGTCCCGGCGGGCCTTCACCCGAGCGGCCTGGGCCTTGTAGCGCGGGTCGCGCATCTTCAGGTCGACCGCGATCGCGGGCGCGATGAAGATGGACGACAGCGCGCCGATGGCCATACCGGCCAGCTGCACGAGCGCGAGGTCCTTCAGGGTGCCGACGCCGAGCAGCCAGACGCCGACGACCAGCAGGCCCATGACCGGCAGCAGCGCGATCAGCGAGGTGTTGATCGAGCGCATCAGGGTCTGGTTGACCGCCAGGTTGGTGGCCTCGCCGTAGGTGCGGCGGGTCAGGCCGAGGATGCCTCGGGTGTTCTCCCTGACCTTGTCGAAGACGACCACCGTGTCGTACAGCGAGAAGCCGAGGATCGTCAGCAGACCGATGATGGTCGCGGGCGAGACCTCGAAGCCGACGAGCGAGTACACGCCCGCGGTGATGACCACGTCGTGCACCACGGCGACGAGCGCGCCGACCGCCATGGCCAGCTCGAAGTACAGCGCCAGGAAGAGCATCACCGCGACGAAGAAGATCAGCAGCGCGAGGAGCGCCTTGGTGGTGATCTCACCGCCCCAGGAGGCGGAGACGGCGCTGTCGCTGACCGAGGACAGGCCGCCCTCGGGCTTCAGGTCGTCGTTCAGCGTGTTCTTCAGGCCGTCGATCTGCTGGGTGGTCAGCGTCTCGGAGCGGATCTGGAACGTCGCGGCGTCGCCGGTGCCCACGGTCTGCACCGAGGTGGCGTCCTCGCCGACGGACTTCTTGAAGCTGTCCTGGACGGCTTCCTGCGAGATGGACGTGCCCTCGCCGGTCTGCGCGGGCATCTGGATGCGCGTGCCGCCGGTGAAGTCGATGCCCAGGTTGAAGCCCTTGAAGATCACCAGCAGGACCGAGGCCACCAGGATGGCGCCGAAGATCCCGTACCACCGCGTGCGCTTGCCGACGATGTCGAACGCGCCGTTGCCGACGTAGAGGCGCTGGAACACGCTCGCCTTGCGCGGAGTGCTCGACACGTCAGGCCTCCTTCACGGCGGTGCCGGTGCTCTTGGGGGCCTTGAGGTGCGCCGCGTGCGCGACGTCGCCGAGCCCGATGACCTTGGGGTTGTTCAGGAACTTCGTCTTGGACTTCGAGATGATCGCGACCAGCGGGTGCGTCACCAGGAAGACCACGATCAGGTCGAGCACCGTGGACACGCCGAGGGTGAACGCGAAGCCCTTCACCTGGCCGACCGCGATGACGTACAGGATCATCGCGCACAGGAAGCTGACCGCGTCGGCGGACAGGATCGTGCGGCGCGAGCGGACCCAGGCGCGCGGGACGGCCGAGCGGAAGGAGCGGCCCTCGCGCATCTCGTCCTTGAGGCGCTCGAAGAACACCACGAACGAGTCGGCGGTGATGCCGATCGCGATGATCAGGCCGGCGATGCCCGCGAGGTCGAGGGTGAAGCCGACGACGCGCCCGAGGAGCACCATGACCGCGTAGACGATGACGCCGGACAGGACCAGCGACAGGATCGTCAGCAGGCCGAGCAGGCGGTAGTAGAAGACGCAGTACAGGAACACCAGGAACAGGCCCACGGCGCCGGCGATCAGACCGGCCTCCAGCGAGGCCAGGCCCAGGGTGGCCGACACGGTCTCGGCCTCGGAGGCCTCGAACGACAGCGGCAGCGAGCCGTACTTGAGCACGTTGGCCAGGTTGTCGGCCTCGCGCTGGCCGAACTGGCCGCTGATCTGGGTCGAGCCGCCGAGGATGGGCTCGTTGATGTTCGGGGCGGACACCACCTGGCTGTCCAGGACCACCGCGACCTGCTGGTTCACGTTGGCGGAGGTGAACTTGCCCCACTTGTCGCCGCCCGAGCCCTTGAAGGTCAGGCTGACCACGAAGCCGGCGCCCTGCGGGTCGGTGCCGGAGACCGCGTTGTCGATGTCCTCACCGGTGAGCCGGGAGTACATGGAGTAGTCGCTGTCCGGGACGCTGCCGTCGGCGGGCGGGGTGACCGGGCCGAGGACGTACTTGGTGACCATGTCCTGGTCGCAGGTCAGCAGCGGCTGGGCCGGGTCGTCGTTGCCCAGCAGCGGGTCGTTGGTCGGGCAGGTGAAGGCGGCGAGCGCCTGCTGCACGGTCGAGGCGTCCAGCGTGGTGAGCGCGGGGTCCTGGCGGCAGGTGCGCGCCTCGGTGATCGCCTTGGTGGTGTCCTCGGAGTAGTTGCCGAGGAACACGGCCTGGCAGTCGACCTGCGAGGGGTCGGTCGCCGGGTTCGGGGCGTCGGACTGCGGGGCCCCGGACTGGGGTGCACCGGACTCCGGCGCGCCGGACTGCTGCGGCTGGCCGCTCTGCGAGGGCTGGGCCGCGTCGCCGGAGGGCTGCTGCTGGTACGCGGGAGCCGGGCGGCCCTGGCCGGTGGTCGACGGCGCGGAGGCGCCCTCGGACGGCGGGGCGCCCGCGCCGGACGTGGGCGCCTGGCTGCCGCTGGTGGGCGCCGGGGAGCCGCTGGTCGACGGCGGGGTCTCGGTGCTCGGCGCCTGCTGGTTCGCCAGCGGCGCCCCGATGACCTTGCGGAAGTTCAGCTTGGCCGTCTGGCCGAGGCTCTTCGCGCCCTCGCTGTCGGAGCCGGGAACCGTGATGACCAGGTTGCTGCCGTCCCGGACCACCTCCGCCCCGGAGACGCCGAGGCCGTTGACGCGGGTCTCGATCAGCGTCCTGGCCTGGTTGAGCGCCTCGTCCGTCGGCGTCTTGCCGTCGGGCGCTCGCGCGGTCAGCGTGACGCGGGTGCCGCCCTGGAGGTCGATGCCGAGCTTGGGGATCGCCGAGCCGTTGCCGGTGAAAAACACCAAGGCGTACAGCACGGCCACGATGAGGACAAACGCGCCCAAGTACTTCGCGGGGCGGATTTGCCCGGCCGGAGGTGCCACGGTCCGTCCGTCTCCTGGTAGTTGACAAAGTTCAGCGAGGGCGCAGCGTACCCCGCGTCATGTGAGCCGCGCGTCACTGCCTGGAGTCGGCGTTGTTCACAGTTGCCAACCCCGGGCCGGTGTCGCCCGGACGGCCGTGGCGGCCGGTGTCAGTTCTTGCTGTCCTGCTTGGCGTCGAGCGGCGGGGCGACGATCGCGGAGGAGGCCGGGGTGGCGTCCACGACGGCGTCGGACTCCCGCGCGGAGACCTCGTCGGCCTCGTCGGCGGTGTCGGCGGTGTCGATGCTGGTGTCGACCTTCTCGCGGACCGCCTGGCGCAGCCAGGTGGTGACCACGCCGTCGGCGACCTCGAGGTCGATGGTGGCCTCGTCGCTGGCGTCCGCGACCGTGGCGAACAGGCCGGACGTCGTCATGACCCGGTCACCCGGCTCGAGGGCGGACAGCAGCTCCTGCTGCTCGGCCGCGGCCTTCTTCTGCTTGCGGGCGCTGAGGAACAGCGGCACCGCGAACAGGATGAGGAGCAGGGGGAACATCAAGGAAGAGAGGTCCATCATTCTCCGATCGGCGGACGTGGCTGGGCGTGGGTGCCCGGAACGTCCGGTTCTCCAGACGCCGTCGCCGATTGTGCCAGGTCGTGGTTGCCGATCACGCAGCGCCACCGGCACGGGGGTGGGCAAGGGGCGGTGGAGGTGGTCGGGGCGAGGCCGTCCGGGGGTGCGGCGGCCTGGGCGCGAGCACGGGGCGTAGCCGGGTTGAGCTGCGGCGGGAGCGCTCCGGGGCGGGCCGGGGGGTGGCGGGCGCGGCGCGGGCGCGGGAGGTTCGAGCGGTTTGCCGCAGTCGGGCGGGCGCGGGCCTTGACAGGGGCGGGAGGGGCGTCGGGCACCGTCCGTGGAAGATCGTCGGGCCCCGGTCAGCCGATGGCGCCCACCGGGCCGCCGATCTGGCCGCCGCCCGCGCCGACGACGATGCCCTTGCCCAGGCGCTTGGCCGCGTACATCGCCGCGTCCGCGTCGCCGAGCAGGTCGTCGGGGGCGACCGGCTGGCCGTGCGCGCGGCGGGCGATGCCGACGCTGGCCCGGATGCGGTGCTCGCCAAGCGCGGTGCGGTGCGGGGCGACGAGCACCCGCAGCACCCGCCGTCCCACCTCGTCCGGCGGCGCGTCGCCCTCGATGAGCACCCCGAACTCGTCGCCGCCGAGGCGGGCCACGGTGTCGCACTCGCGCACGCAGCGCTGGAGCCGCTGCGCCACGATGCGCAGCACGGCGTCGCCCTCGGCGTGCCCGTAGTTGTCGTTGACCTCCTTGAACCCGTCCACGTCGATGAACAGCAGCGCGATCGGGCCGTCCGCGCACAGAGCCGCGGCGAGGCGCTCGCGGAACAGGGCGCGGTTGGGCAGGCCGGTCAGCGGGTCGTGGTACGCCTGGTGGCGCAGCCGCTCGCGGCTGTCGCGCAGCTGCTCGACCAGGCGGACGTTGTCGATGAGGGTGAGCAGCTGGCGCGCCACGACCAGGCCGACGACGCCGAGGCCGACGTAGATCTCCAGCGGTTTGAGCGGGGTGCCGGTGGCGGTGCCGACCACGACGAACAGGCCGGTGGCGGCCATCGGCAGGTACGGGACGAGCAGGTGCAGCAGCTCGCCCGCGCGCACCAGGCCCTCGTCGGCCCGGCCGCGCCGCACGCCGGTGGGGGCGAGGGCGGCCAGCAGGAGCAGGGCGGGGCAGATCATGAAGCCGATGTCGGCGGAGGTCGGGATCTCGGTGGCCCCGGTGCTGACCAGGTAGGCGAACACCCAGCCGGAGGACGACTGGGCCAGCGCGGCCAGGCCGAGGAAGAGCATGGGGAGCTGGCGGACCGGGCGGTGCGTCCAGGAGAGGACGAGCAGCACCACGAACAGCACCAGGTAGGCGGCCGGGTGCGCGACCACGGGCAGGAACGACAGGCCGGTCGCGGCCCACTTGCGCAGCATCGACTCCAGGGCGGCGACCCAGGTCAGGACGAACAGCGAGCCGACGACCACCAGCCCGTCGAGCACGAGCACGAGCCTGCCGCGCGCGGCCCCGACCTCGGCAGGCCCGCCGCCGAGCACCAGCACCGCGCCGAGCGCGAGCACCGGGACGAGGGTGAACCCGGCCTGGGCGAGCGCGGAGGTGGGCAGGGAGGCGCCGAGGACGACCTGGCCCCAGGTCCAGGCGCACAGGCCGAGCACCAGGCAGCCGAGCGCGCCGGTCATCCAGATCCGCCAGCGGCGGGCCGGGCCGGTGCGGCGGGCGGCCTCGCCCCAGAAGCAGACGAGGGCGGCGGTGGCCCACACGAGCTGCGAGAACTTGTCCAGCGCGACGGAGACCTCGCGGCCGAGCGCCTCCGACACGACCAGGGCGACGAGGACGGACAGGACCACCCCGACGAGGGCGGCCACGACGCCGAACCGCTTCAGGGACATGGCACCCGCCTGCCGCGACTGGCTCGCCTTGTGGACCTCAGTCACTGTAACCATCCCGTGACGCTCTGTCGATCGGGGGGTGCTTTTCGATCACGCAGAGCGCGCTTCCGCGTGGAATGCGCCAGGGTGACCACGACGCCGCGAGCGGCCCCCGTCCCGCGTTGCGCTCCCGCTCCCGGCGATGGGGAACACTAGGGTCTGTCGAACTGGTGTTCGCCAACCGGGTGACCACCGGACGAGTCGAGGGGCGTGAGCGGGCGTGCGCGTGTTCGGGGTCGACCCCGGTCTGACCCGCTGCGGGTTCGGGGTGGTCGACGGCGGGACCGGGCGCACGGTGCGGCCGGTGGCGGTGGACGTGGTGCGCACCCCGGCGGACGAGGACCTGTCGCGGCGGCTGCTGCAGCTGGCGGACGCGGTCGAGGTGTGGCTGGACCGGTACTCGCCGGACGTGGTGGCGATCGAGCGGGTGTTCAGCCAGCACAACGTGCGCACGGCGATGGGGACGGCGCAGGCGGGCGGGATCGTGGCGCTGGCGGCGGCGCGGCGCGACCTGCCGGTGGAGTTCCACACGCCGAGCGAGGTGAAGGCGGCGGTGACCGGGTCGGGGCGTGCGGACAAGGCGCAGGTCACGGCGATGGTGACGAAGGTGCTGGGGCTGAAGGTCGCCCCGAGGCCCGCGGACGCGGCCGACGCGCTGGCCCTGGCGATCTGCCACCTGTGGCGGGCGCCGATGAAGTCGCGCCTGGAGCAGGCCCAGGCGCGGGCCGCCGAGATCGCCAGGAACCACCGGGCGCGGCTGGCGGGGGCGGCTGGCGGGGCTGGGGCACGGGCCGGGACTGTGGCGCGGGGCGGTGGCGCTGCGGCGCGGACCGGCGGCGCGACCACCCGTGCAGGCGACCCCCTTATTACTGACAAGCGCACCACCACCACGAGCCGAGCACGAACCGCGCCCGTCGCGGGCCGAACCACTCCCCCGGCCACCGCGCCCACCTCGGCCCGTGCACAGGCCGCGCGGACCGCGCCTGCCACGAGCCGGGTGCGGGCCACGCCCGCCGCCGAGCCGGTGGCCGCACCGCCGGTCGCCGCCACCGCCCCGGCGTCCCCGCCCTCCGGCGGGTCGATCGCCCCACCGGCCGCCCCACCACCCGCCCCACCCGCCGCTCCACCGGCCGACCTCCCGTCGGCCGCGCTCACCGCTCGTTCCGCCGACCTCCCGTCGGCCGCCGCTGAACCCGGAGGGAAGTCCTCGTGATCTCGTCGCTGCGCGGACAGGTGCTGTCCATCGGTCTCGACCACGCCGTCGTCGAGGTGGGCGGGGTGGGGTTCGCCGTGCAGGCGACCCCCGCCACGCTCGGCTCGCTCCGGCGCGGTGAGGAGGCGGTGCTGTCGACGGCGCTGGTGGTCCGAGAGGACTCGTTGACGCTGTTCGGGTTCGCCGACGCCGACTCGCGGCAGCTGTTCGGCCTGCTCCAGACCGTGTCCGGCATCGGCCCCCGGCTGGCGCTGGCGACGTTGGCCGTGCTGGAGCCGGAGAAGCTGCGGGCCGCGCTCGCCGAGGGCAGCGTCAGCGTGCTCACCCAGGTGCCCGGCATCGGCCGCAAGGGCGCGGAGCGGCTGGTGATCGAGCTGCGGGACAAGGTCGGCCAGCTCGCGACCGCGCCCGCCTCCGACGGCGTGGTGGCGGTGGGCCGGGTGCGCGACCAGGTCGTGGAGGCGCTGCTCGGGCTCGGCTTCCCGGCCAAGCAGGCCGAGACGGCGGTCGACGGCGTGCTCGCCGAGGACCCGTCGCTCGGCACGTCGGTCGTGCTGCGCAAGGCGCTGTCCGGGTTGGGGCGCAAGAAGTGACCGGGTTCGGGGGCGCCGACTTCACCGACTTCGGCGAGTTCGCGGAGGACGGGTTCGACGGCGGGTTCGACGGTGGGTTCGACGACGAGGAGACGCTGAACCCGGTGCGCGAGCCGGGCGAGCGCGACCTGGAGACCACGCTGCGCCCGAAGGACCTGCGCGAGTTCGTGGGCCAGCCGAAGGTGCGCGAGCAGCTGGAGCTGGTGCTGCACGGCGCGATGCGCCGGGGCGCGCCGCCGGACCACGTGCTGCTGTCCGGCCCGCCCGGCCTCGGCAAGACCAGCCTGGCGATGATCATCGCGGCGGAGCTGGGCGCGTCGCTGCGCATCACCTCCGGGCCCGCGCTGGAGCGGGCGGGCGACCTGGCGGCGATGCTGTCGAACCTGGTCGAGGGCGACGTGCTGTTCATCGACGAGATCCACCGCATGGCGCGCCCCGCCGAGGAGATGCTGTACCTGGCGATGGAGGACTTCCGGGTCGACGTCGTGGTCGGCAAGGGTCCGGGCGCGACCAGCATCCCGCTCGACATCGCGCCGTTCACGCTGGTCGGGGCCACCACCCGGTCGGGCGCGCTGACCGGCCCGCTGCGCGACCGGTTCGGGTTCACCGGTCACATGGAGTTCTACACGCCGGAGGAACTCGACCTGATCGTGCGACGGTCGGCGGTGATCCTGGGGGTCGACCTGCGCGAGGAGGGCGCGGTCGAGATCGCCGGGCGCTCGCGCGGCACGCCCCGCATCGCGAACCGGCTGCTGCGCCGGGTGCGGGACTTCGCCGAGGTCAGGGCGGACGGCGCGGTGACGCTGGAGGTGGCTCGGGCGGCGCTCGCGGTGTACGACGTGGACGAGCTGGGCCTGGACCGGCTGGACCGGGCGGTGCTCGGCGCGCTGGTGCGCTCGTTCGGCGGCGGCCCGGTGGGCGTGTCGACCCTGGCGGTGGCGGTCGGCGAGGAGCCGACGACCGTGGAGGAGGTCTGCGAGCCGTACCTGGTGCGCGCCGGGATGCTGGCCCGCACCCCGCGCGGCCGGGTGGCGACGGCCCTGGCCTGGCAGCACCTCGGCCTGGAACCCCCGGACCACGCGCCGGGCCTGCTGGAGGGCTGACCTGCGGGAGAGCTGGGGTGAACGGCAGAACGGCGGGCGGCCCCGGTGCACCCGGAACCGCCCGCCGTTCTCAGGTCATCAGCCGAACCGGAGCCCCCGACCGGCCGGGCAGAGGCCGGCTCAGCCCATCGTCTTCTGCCCGTCGATCGACTCCCGGATGATGTCCGCGTGCCCGGCGTGCTGCGCGATCTCCGCGATCAGGTGCAGCAGCACCCGCCGCACGGTCCTGGTCGCGCCCGGCTCGAACCACGGCGCGACGGGCAGCTCCCGCGACCGGTCGAGGTCCAGTCCGGGGATCGCCGCGTCGGTCTCCGCCGCGACCCGCGCGTACTCGGCCAGCAGGTCCTCGGCGGTCTGGTCGTCCGCGATCCGGAACTCCTCGCGGAACGCCTCCTCCACGGCGGCCAGCCCGGCGGGGTCCGAGGGGAAGTCCATGACGTGCGGCTGGCCCTTGGCAAAGCGCATCCACTCCGCCTCCACCGCCGTGAGGTGCTTGACGATGCCGCCCAGGGTCAGCTCGCTCACCGTGGTCCGCGCGGTCAGCTGCTCCCGCGTCACGCCGCCCAGCGTGTGCCGCACGAACGCCCGGTGGGTGCGGAGCGAGTCGAGCAGGTCCGCGACCTCGGCGGTGGTGGTGGCGGCGGTGGCGGTCGTGGGTGCTGCGGTGGTCATCGGGTTCCCCTCCGTTGTGGTCTGGGGGGAACCTATGAGGTGACGCGGTCAGCTCCGGTCCTCGTTCGACCGGAGGACCGCGACACTCACGGGTGAACTTCGGGCGGGGTCAGTTCAGCGGGGTCAGCTCAACGGGGTCAGTTCAGCGCCACGATCGCCGCGTTGAGCGCCGTCGCGAACCCGACCCACAGCAGGTACGGCACGAGCAGCAGCCCGGACGCCCGGTGGCCGCGCCGCAGGAACACCACGATCAGCGCCACGATCGAGGCGAAGAGCAGGACGATGTCCGCCAGCGCGACCGCGTACAGGTCGGCGGCGAAGAACAGCGGGGTCCACAGGCCGTTCAGCACGAGCTGCGCCGCGAACAGCCCCAGCTCCCAGCGCACGCCCTCGCGCTTCCAGAACAGCCACCCGGACACCGCGATCATCGCGTAGAGCACGGTCCACACCGGACCGAACAGCCACGGCGGCGGGGCCCACGACGGGGTCTCCAGCGCCTGGTACTCGGATGCCGCCGACATCGAGGCCAGCGATCCCGCCACGGCGACCAGCGCCACCGCCGCGCCGAACGCCGCCAGTCCTACCACCGGGTGTCGTCGTGCCGCCAGATCAGCCATGCCCCGAGGCTAGGAGCGCCCGACGCGGCCCGCACGACAGAACGAGCACGGGCAGTCACCAGAAGCGGCGCGTCACCCGGACGCACGGTCCACTGCCCCGAACGGGGCTGCGGGTGGTCTTGCCGGTGGGGCAGGCTCCGCCGCGCGGGGCGCGCCGGGTGGCCGGTCCCCGCGAACGGGCGCCGCCGGGGCGCCCGCCCGCAGGCGTCGCGCTCACGCTGCCCTGGGCGGCGCGCCGAGCAGCGCGCGACCGGTCTCAGTCAGCACGACGGGTCCCGAGGTGCCCGCGATCAGCCCGGACACGACCAGCCTGCGGCCGAGGAACTGGTCGCAGCACGACAGCCCGTCCACCATCAGGTTCCCCTGGTCGAGCGTGCAGCGGCCCTCCGCCACCGCGCGCAGGACGGCGTGCTCCCTGGGTGTGAGGTTCGTGGTCATGGCGATCTCCTCCCGTGCGTTTGCTCACCTCGGTACGGCCCGCGACGCCGGGGCAATAGCCCGTTCCGGTTGTCAAAGGGGAGCACGGGTTGCGGTCCAGGTGCCGATGCCCGCCATGGGGTCGCCGCCCAGCGACTGGATGGCCGACACCACCTGCTCGTCCTCGCGCGGGCGGTGCTCCTCGACGTGCTTGGGGACGGTGGCGCGGTGCTCGTCGCCGCTGCGCGGGCGCGGGGCCACGCCGGTGCGCACGTGCAGCGCCGACGCCCCGACCACCCCGCCGAGCAGCGGCAGCACGGGGCCGGGCGGGTCCCAGCCGGAGTCGAGGAACAGCTCGTCCAGGTCCGGGTCGAGCGGTTCGTCCAACCAGCCGGTCCCGGCGCGCACCCCGGCGAACCTGGCGTCGCCGGTGAGCACGACCCGCCGCTCGTCCGGCCGGTAGCGGACCGCGCACGCGCCGCCCCTGGCGTGCCGGAGCAGCACCTCCACCACCGGGTCGAGCGGCGAGCCGGAGCGGACGAGCCGCCAGCAGCGCTCGACCACGCGGGCGTCCGGGTCGGCCTCCACGAGCAGCCAGGTGCCCTCCCCGGCCAGGGCAACCCACTGGCCGGGCGAGTACGCGACCTCGCTCACCGGGGCACCGCCACGTCCACGACCACGGCCGTCGCGTTGTCCCGACCACCGGCCTCGACGGCGCGGCGCACCAGCTCGTCGGCGGCCACGCCCGGTTCGGCGATCCGGGACAGCACGTGCGCGATCTCGGCGTCGTCCAGCTCGTCGGTGAGCCCGTCCGAGCACATCAGGAACCGCTCGCCCGCGGCAGGCGGCATGACCAGCAGGTCGGGGGTGGGGATGCGGTCGACGCCGAGCGAGCGGGTGAGGACGTGGCCGCGCGAGTGGTCGGTGGTGAGGCGGGCGAGGTCGCCGTCGAACAGCCGGTACACCCGCGAGTCGCCGATGTTGAACACCGCCCAGTGCGCCTGGCCGAGCACGTCGACCATGGCGATGCCGGTGGCGGTGGTGCCCATGCCGCGCTTGCCGGGGTCGGTGGCGCCCTCGGCGAGCATCGCGTCGTTGGCCTCCTCCAGCGCGCGCTGCACGTCGCCGACGCGGCGGGCGGGGGTGGCGTCGAGGTCGCGGAGCGCGGCGACGGCGAGCGCGCTGGCCACCTCGCCCGCCGCGTGCCCGCCCATGCCGTCGGCGACGGCGAACACGTGCGCGCCGACCAGCGCGCAGTCCTCGTTGTCGTGGCGCACCCGGCCGACGTCGGTGGCCATGCCCGCGGTCAGCTGCACGGCGCGGCCCCGAACGGCGCGGGCCCGAAGGAGGCGGGCCCGAACGACGGGGACCGGAACAGCTCGGCCAACCCGGACGCCGCGTCGGCCCGCCCGGCGCCGCCGAGGGAGGTCGCCCAGCCGCCGTCCTCGTCGACCGCGATGCCGATGCTGCCGGACCCGGCGGCGGTGCGGGTGCGCACCAGGACGGCGGCGCGGCCCTTGGGGTGGGGGGCGGCGGGTGGTGGGGTGGATGGCGGGGTGGGCGGTGAGGTGACCCGGGGACCGCCTGCGGGGAGCGCGGCGGGCGGTTGGGCGGCGAGCGGGCGGACGGTGGAGGGCTGGACGGTGGGCGGCGGCTGGCTGGCACGCGGCTGGGCGGTAGGTGGCTGGGCGGTAGGTGGCTGGGCGGTAGGTGGCTGGGCGGTAGGTGGCTGGGCGGTAGGTGGCTGGGCGGTAGGTGGCTGGGCGGTAGGCGGCTGGGCGGCGAGCGGTTGTGGTCTCACAGGCAGCAGGTTCGCAGGTGGGGTGGCGGCGGCGGGCGGCTTCGCGGCTGCGGGTGGTCGGGCGGCTGCGGGTGGCCCGGCCGGGGGCGCGGTCGTCCTGGTGGGCAGCGGGTTCGCGGGGAACGCGATGGGCGGCTGCGCGGTGGGACCCAGCGGCCTGCCGGATGGCTGCCCACCACCCTGCTGCCCGCCCGCCGAGTGCGCCGCCACCGGCGGCCCGCCCGCTGGCTGCCCACTCCCCTGCGGCCCACCCCCGGACTGCCCCACCACCGGCTGCGCCCCCGCCCGCCCCACACCGAACCCCCTGGTGTGCCCGGCGTCGAACCAGTCCGCAGCGCGCTCCGCCTCCCCGAGGTGCCGCTCCAGGAACAGCCGGGCCTGCTGCCCGACCGGTGTCGCGCGGTCCAGGAGGCGGACCGCGAAGCGGGCCCGCCCGAGCGCCAGGAGCGCCAGGTGCACGCGCGGGCCGGTGATCGCGTACGCCAGGGCGTCCTCCGCCAGCATCGCGGTCACCCGGTCGGCGCTCTCCAGCGCGGCCAGGACGGCCGCCGTCTCGTCGCGCAGCACCAGCTCCGCCCCCTGCTCGACGGCCAACCCCCTGGCCAGCAGGGACGCCGCGCCCGCCGCCACCGCCTCCGGCGAGGTGGGCAGGCGCAGCTCGGCGCACAGGGCGGGCAGGGCGCTGGGCTTGGCCCTGGCCAGGTAGCCCAGCTCGGCGGCGGTGAGGACCAGGCCGTCCGCGGGGACCGCGCCGGGGCGCAGGGCGGCGACGCCGAAGAACAGCTCGATCCCGTCGTTCCACGCCTCCTCGCGCAGCACCACCCGGTCGGCGGTCACCCCCGCCGCGCCCATGCCCAGGACGAAGTCGGCGACGTCGCGGATGAACCCCCGGTCGGCCGCCGCACCGGGGTCGGGCGCTCCCAACCGCTCGACCCCGTGCGCCCCCGCGCCGCTGTCCAGGGCGAACCACCCGCCGGGCGCGTCGTCCCACCGACGCGCCCGGTCGCCGCCCTCCCCCGCTACCCGCCCCATGAGGTTCCTCTCCGCGTTGGTCCCGGACGCACCGGTCATCGCGGCGCCTGTCGCGGGCGTTGCACGAATTCCACGATGGGGTGAACTTGAATTCATTCCTTGGGGTATCGACCCAGGTGCGGAAATAACCGAAACGCCTGGTCGGCGCGCGCCCAGGAACGCGGAACGGCGGCCGGGAGAATCCCGACCGCCGCATTCGAGGGAGAAGAACCTCAGCTCTCCCGGACCCGCTTGGCCACGTCCCGGTACCAGAGCGCGCTCGCCTTGGGCGTGCGCACCTGCGTCTCGTAGTCCACGTGCACGATCCCGAACCGCTTCTCGTACCCGTAAGACCACTCGAAGTTGTCCATCAGCGACCACGCGAAGTACCCGCGCACGTCCGCCCCGCCCTCGCGCGCCTTCGCCACGGCCGCGATGTGCGAGTCCAGGTACGCCACCCGGTCCGCGTCGTCGACCGACCCGTCCGGCGAGACGACGTCGTCGAACGCCGCCCCGTTCTCGGTGATCACCATCGGCGGCAGGTCGGGGTACTCGCGCGCGTTCTGCAGCAGCAGCTCGGTGAACTGCTCCGGCACGATCTCCCAGTCCATCGCGGTGACCGGCCGCCCGTAGCGCAGCTCCCGGTCCACCGGCAGCCCGTCCGCGTCCACCGTCGAGCCGTCCTCGGCGGTGCCGGAGTGCTTGGAGCTGGTGTAGTGGTTGATCCCCAGCACCTCGATCGGCTGGGAGATCAGCTCCAGGTCCCCGTCCCGCACCGGCAGCTCGGCGCCACGCGCGGCGAGGTCAGCGACCACGTCGGCCGGGTACTCGCCGGTGACCACCGGGTGCAGGTAGATGCGCCTGCCGAGGCCGTCCGCGCGCCGGGCGGCGTCGCGGTCCAGCTCGCTGTCGGTGGCGGGCGCGGCGTGGCCCATGTTCAGCGTGATGCCGAACTCGGTGGGCTTCACCGCCGCCTCGCGCATCCGCCGGGTGGCCAGGCCGTGGCCGAGCAGCAGGTGGTGCACGGCCTTGATGGCGTCCGGGAAGTGCGTGCGGCCGGGCGCCTGCCTGCCGACGTGGTAGCCGAGCATGGCCGAGCACCACGGCTCGTTGAGCGTGGTCCACGTGCGCACCCGGTCCTGCAGCGCGTCGAACACCAGCATCGAGTAGTCGGCGAACCGGTGGGCGGTGTCGCGGACCGGCCAGCCGCCCGCGTCCTCCAGCTCCTGCGGCAGGTCCCAGTGGTAGAGCGTCACCCACGGGTCGACGCCCTTGGCGAGCAGCTCGTCCACGAGCCGGTCGTAGAACGCCAGGCCCTTGGGGTTCGCCGGACCCGTGCCGCCCGGCTGGACGCGCGGCCAGGCCACCGAGAACCGGTAGGTGTCGACGCCGAGCGAGCGGATCAGCTCGACGTCCTCGGGCATCCGGTGGTAGTGGTCGCAGGCCACGTCGCCGTTGTCGCCCTCGTGCACCATGCCGGGGACGCGGCAGTAGGTGTCCCAGATGGACGGTCCGCGCCCGTCCTCGGCCACCGCCCCCTCGATCTGGTAGGCGGAAGTGGCCACGCCCCAGCGGAACGAGGGGGGCAGCGACGCGATGGCCGGGTCGAACCCGGCGGCGCGTGCGGTGGTGTCCACAGTGGATCTCCTCCTGGAGGTCAGGACCCGTTGTCGTGAACGGGGTGCAGCCAACAGGCCACGGCGCGGTCGGCGTCCGGCTGGTCGCCGGGGAGGCCGAGCGCCGGGACCTCCACACCGCAGCGCTCCATCGCGCGCGGACAGCGGGGGTGGAACGCGCAGCCCGAGGGCATTCCGCGCAGGTCCGGCGGTGAGCCGGGGATGCCCGCGAGCACGCGGCGGGGGCCGCGCAGCGCGGGGAACGAGCCGAGGAGCCCCTCGCTGTACGGGTGCAGCGGCGTCCGGTAGATCTCCGAGGACCCGGCCTGCTCGACGATGCGCCCGCCGTACATGATCGCGATCCGGTCGGAGAACTCGACCAGCAGCGACAGGTCGTGGGTGATGAACACGACGGAGAACCCGAGCCGCTCGCGCAGGTCCACGAGCTGGCGCAGGATCTGCCGCTGCACCACCACGTCCAGCGCGGTGGTGGGCTCGTCCATGATCACGACCTCGGGCTGCAGCACCAGCGCCATGGCGATCATGACGCGCTGGCGCATCCCGCCGGAGAGCTGGTGCGGGTAGCTGTCGAGCCGGTCGGCGGCGATGCCGACGAGCGCGAGCACCTCGCGGGCCCGCGCGAGCCGGGACGCCTTGGTGCTGCCCGTGTCGTGCGCGGCGACGACGTCGGTGAGCTGGGTGGAGATCCGCTTGACCGGGTTGAGCGAGTTCATCGCGCCCTGGAACACGATCGCGGTCTCGGCCCAGCGGAACGCGCGCAGCCGCGCGTCGGACATCCGCAGCACGTCGACGGGCCCGTCGGGGCCGTGGTAGAGCACCTCGCCGGAGGCGACGACGCCGGGCGGCGGGAGCAGCCTGGTCATGCCGTAGGCGAGGGTGGACTTGCCGCTGCCGCTCTCGCCCGCCAGGCCGAGGACCTCGCCGCGGTGCAGGGTCAGGTCGACGTCGCGCACGGCCCGCACGGCGTCGGCGCCGAGGCCGTAGTCGACGTTGAGGGCTCGGATCTCCAGGACCGGCTCGCTCACGACTCCCCCTCCCCGGTGTGGTCGGCAGTATGGTCCTTCACGGGTTTTCCCTTGCGCGCAGCGGGTTCCGGCGCGGCGGGTTCCGGCGCGGGCGCGGGTGAGGCGGGTTTCGGCGCGGGCGCGAGCACGGGCGTGAAGCCGACGCGCATCCGCACGGTGCGGCCGTCCTCGGTCTTCGCGGTGGTCTTGCCGCCGCCGCGCAGGCGCGGGCTGACGAACTCGTCGATGCCGAAGTTCACCAGCGACAGCGCGGTGCCCAGGAACGCGATCGCGAGCCCGGCGGGCACGAACCACCACCACGCGCCCTGGGCGAGCGCCTGCTGGCCCTGCGCCCAGAACAGCACGGTGCCCCAGTTCCAGGTGCCGCTCGCGGACACCCCGATGAACGCCAGGGTGATCTCGGAGACCACGGCGAAGATGACCGTGCCGACGAAGCCGGAGGCGATGACCGCCGTCAGGTTCGGCATGATCTCGAAGACGATGATCCGCCAGGTGGACTCGCCGGTGGCGCGCGCGGCCTCCACGTAGTCCCTGCGGCGCAGCGACAGCGTCTGCGCGCGCAGCACCCGCGCGTTCCACGCCCACGAGGTGAGCCCGATGACCAGCGCGATGGTGACGTCGGTGGTCTGGGGCAGCGACGAGGTGATGATGATGATCAGCGGCAGCGCCGGGATGACCAGGAAGACGTTGGACAGCGCGGAGAGCCCCTCCGCGCCGAACCCGCCGAGGTAGCCGGAGGTGACGCCGATCAGCACCGACAGCACGGTGGCGATGGCGGCGGCGAGGAACCCGACGAGCATGACGCTGCGGGTGCCCACGATCACCTGGCTGAAGATGTCCTGGCCGAGGTGGGTGGTGCCGAACCAGTGCGCCGCCGACGGGCCCTGCATGACGTCGGAGCTGCGCGCGGACGGGTCGTGCGGCGCGATCCACGGGCCGATCACGGCGATCAGCGCGAACAGGCCGAGCACGACGAGCCCGGTGGTGGCCTTGGGGTTCGCGACGAACCGCAGCCTGCTGCGCCTGGCGGGCGCGGCGGGCGCGGCCTCGGTCGTGGTGGGGATGACGGCCATCGCTCAGCCCTCCCGTCGGGTGCGCGGGTCGAGCGCGAGGTAGGCGAGGTCGGCCAGGAAGTTGGCCGCCAGCACGGACAGCGTGATCATCAGGAAGATGCCCTGCATGAGCGGGTAGTCCTTGGCGCCGACCGCCTGGAACAGCAGCAGCCCGAGGCCGGGGTAGGAGAACACGATCTCCACCAGCAGCGTGCCGCCGACGATGAAGCCGAGCGAGAGCGCGAAGCCGGAGACGTTGGGCAGCAGGGCGTTGCGGGCGGCGTAGCCGACCATGACGCGCCGGTCGGTGAGGCCCTTGGCGTGCGCGACGGTGACGTAGTCCTCCGAGGAGACCGTCACCATCATGTTGCGCATGCTGAGGATCCAGCCGCTCATGGACGACACCAGGATCGTCAGCGCGGGCAGCAGGCCGTGCCGCAGCACGCTGCCGACGAACTCCAGGTCCGGGTTCGGCACCAGGCCGATCTCGTACGCGCCGGACGCCGGGAAGAAGCTGCCCGGACCGGCGAGCAGGGCGATGGCGAGCAGGCCCAGCCAGAAGTACGGGATCGAGGACAGGAACGTGGTGACCGGGATCAGCAGGTCCGCGAGGGAGCCGCGCCGCCAGCCGACGACCGTGCCGAGCGCGGTGCCGAGCAGGAAGCCGAGCACCGTGGTGACGCCGACCAGCCCGACGGTCCACGGCAGGCCGCCGCTGATCACCTCCGACACCGGGGTCGGGAAGAAGGTGAAGGACATGCCGAGGTCGCCGGTGGCGATCTGGCCGAGGTAGCGGAAGTACTGCTCGACGAGGCTGGACTCCTTGTCCAGCCCGAAGAGGATGTACAGCGACTCGACGGCCTCGGTGGTCATCTGGCCCCTGGACTTGGTGATCAGGGCCTGGACCGGGTCGCCGGGGATGAGCCGGGGGATGAAGAAGTTGATGGTCAGCGCGGCCCACGCGGTGAAAGCGTAGAAGGCGATGCGCTTGAGGACCTGGCTCACCTCCCGCTCACCTCCGCGTCGAAGAGCCAGCAGGCGGCGAAGTGGCCGGGCTGGTCGCCGACGTCGAACCGGGGCGGGACCTTCTCCCGGCACACGTCCATCGCGAACGGGCAGCGCGGGTTGAACCGGCAGCCGGACGGCGGGTCGATGAGGCTGGGGGGCTCACCGCTCCCCCCGTCCTTCGACTCCACCGCAGGGCGATCCGGGTCGGGCGCGGAGTCGATGAGCAGCTGGGTGTACGGGTGCGCGGGGTTCTGCGTGACGGTCTCGCTGTCGCCGCCCTCGACCACGCGACCGGCGTACATCACGCAGGTCTCGTCGGCGAAGTAGCGCGCCGACGCGATGTCGTGGGTGATGTACAGGATCGCCAGGTGCAGGCGCTCCTTCAGGTCCCGCAGCAGGTTCAGCACGCCGAGGCGGATCGACACGTCGAGCATCGACACCGGCTCGTCGGCGAGCAGCACCTCCGGGTCGGCGCCGAGCGCGCGGGCGATGGCCACGCGCTGGCGCTGGCCGCCGGACAGCTCGTGCGGGAACTTGTCGACGTACCGCTCGGGCGGGGTGAGCTGCACGCGGGTGAGCAGGTCGGCCAGCGCCGCCTCCTGCTCCCGCGCCGTCGTCCCGGCGTTGCCGTGGATCTTCAGCGCCCTGGTGAGGTGGTAGCGCACGGTGTGCACGGGGTTGAGCGAGGCGAACGGGTCCTGGAAGATCATCTGGACCCGCTTGCTGTACCCCCGGAACGCCCGGCCGCCCTTGACCGAGGTGGCCTCGCCGCGCAGCCGGATCTCGCCGGAGGTGCGCGGGTAGAGCTGGGCGAGCAGCCGGGCGACGGTCGACTTGCCCGAGCCGGACTCACCGACCAGCGCGGTGACCCGGCCCTCGCGCAGCGCGAGCGAGACGTCGTCCACGGCGTGCACCGCGCGGGTGCCCCTGGTCAGCAGTTCCCTCCCGCGCCCCCGCAGCGGGAAGTGCTTGGTGAGGCCATCGGCCTCCAGGACCACGTCGGTGGTCCCGGAGGCCGGGGCGGAGTGCTCGGTCATGCGGCGGGCTTCAGCTTGAGGACGATCTGCAGCGCGTTCTCCAGGGTCATCTGGGCGGGCGCGTAGGGGTTCTCGGCGTCGGGCCAGCCGGTCCAGTTGCGGGTGGTGTACTCGCCGCCGCCGTTGGCCGCCGAGGTGATGACCACCGGCATGTCGCGCACGAAGATCTGCTGGAGCAGGGTCATCGCGGCGGTGCGGGAGGCCTCGTCGGGCGCGGTGGCGTACTGCTCCAGCGCGGCGGTGGCCTCGGGGTTCTCGTAGCGCCCGTAGTTGCCGTTGATGCCGCCCTGGCCGACCGGCTTGTAGAGCGCGCCGTCCATGATGGACTGGTAGATGTCGTACGGCGTGGGACCGTTGTTGGTCCAGTGCAGCGCGGCCTGGAAGTCGCCGGTGTCCAGCGCCTTGGTCCAGGCGTCGACGTTCTGCAGCTCGACGGTGGCCTCGACGCCGATGTCGGAGACGTTGTCCTTGATGATCTCGACGTTGGTGACGTAGTCGGACCAGCCGGACGGCACGGTCATCTTCAGCGTCACGGGCTTGCCGGACGGGTCCTTGAGCTTGTCGCCGTCGTAGCTGAAGCCGTTGTCGGTCAGCTCCTTCTTGGCCGCGGCGACGTCCACCTCGACGGTCCTGCCCTTGAACTCGTCGGCGATGAACGGGTCACCGGCGGGCGTGGGGATGCCGGTGATGTTGTCGACCTTCGGGTAGAAGTAGCCGCCCTCGCCCTGCACGAAGATGTCCTGCCGGTTGACCACCTGGTTCACCGCGCGGCGCAGCGCCGGGTTGTCCCACGGGGCGCTCTTGGTGTTGAACCACAGGCCGTGGATGCCCAGCACCGGCGGGAACCAGAGCTTGTTGTGCTGCGGGTCCTTGCTGGTGTAGACGGCCTCGTAGTTCGGGATGAACACGAAGCTCCAGTCGGTGGTGCCGTTGGCCAGCGCGGTGGTCTGCGCGTTGTTGTCGGCGTACGCGGTGTACCGGACCTCCTTGACCTGCGGCAGCTCCTGCCAGTAGCTGTCGCGCGCGACGAGGGTCTGGGTCTGCGGGGTGAAGGACTTCAGCGTGTACGGGCCGCTGCCGACCGGGTTCTTGACCGTCTCCGTTGACGGGTTCGCGTAGGTCGACCAGATGTGCTCGGGGACGACGAACTGCTCCAGGAGCTTGTTGCGGTTGGTGAACTGGGAGCGCGGGAAGCTCACCGTCACCTTGCCGCCGTCGACGCTCGCGCCGTCGATCGGCAGGCCCTGGATGTTCAGGCCGGGGTTGTTCTTCAGCAAGGTGAACGTGTACGCGACGTCGGCCGGGGTGAGCGGCTTGCCGTCGGACCAGGTGACGTTCTCGCGCACGGTCAGCACGAGCTTGGAGTAGTTCTCCTGCCAGTCCCACTCGCTGGCCAGCCAGGGCGTGGGCTCCTGGGTCGCGTCGGTCTCGTTGACCATGGTCAGCGGCTCGAAGATCAGCCTGCGGTAGCCCATGATCGTCGCGGCGGACGAGTTGAGGAACGGGTTGTGGTTCTCGGTCTGCGGGCCGTCCGGCTTGCCCACGTTCAGCACACCGGCCTGGGACTGCGCGCCCTGGTTGCTCGTGGAGCAGGCGGCGAGCGGGGTGAAGGCCGTGATCGCCGCGAGGGCGAGGGCGGCCGTTCGCCTGAGTCGCATGGTTTCTCCTTGTGGGAACGGGTGTTCGCGAGCGCCAGGTCGGGTCGGACCGCGTGTGCCATCGCGGGTGGGACGGTGCGCGTCCTCGGGTTGCCGAAGACTCAACCCCGGTGAGTCAGGTCACGTCAATAACGAACAGGTTACAAACTTAGTCTAATTTTAAGTCGTGAAGGAAGTGGGCGGCATCCTGCCGACCATGCCTGCCAAGCGCGCCACCGTGCGCGACCTGCGACGTCACAACCGATCGGCGCTGCTGTCGACCCTGTACTTCGAAGGCCCGCTGAGCAGGCAGGAGCTGGTCGCCAGGACCGGTCTGAGCGCCGCCACGGTGTCCACCGCGACCGCCGGGCTGGTCGACGAGCGGCTCGTCGTCGGTGCGGGAACGGTCGAGTCGGACGGCGGGAGGCCGCGCTCGCTGCTGCGCGTCAACCCCGGCTACGGGCACGTGGTCGGCGTCGACGTCGGCGAGACCGGGGTGGCCGTCGAGCTGTTCGACCTGGCGCTGCGCCGGATCGCCGCGCTCGACCACGACCTCCCGCCCACCGACCCGCTCGCGGTGGGCGCGCTGATCGCCGCGGCCGTGCCGGAGGTGATCGCGCTGGCCGGGGCGGACCAGGGCTCGGTGCTGGGCGTGGGCATCGGCGTGCCGGGCGAGGTGGAGCGGCGCGGCGGGGCGTGGGGCGCGGCGACGCTCGTGCACGCGCAGACCCTCGGCTGGTCGGGCGTGCCGCTCGCCGAGCTGGTCAGGGCGGGCGGCACGACGCTGCCGCTGTTCGTGGAGAACGGCGCGAAGACCCAGGGCCAGGCCGAGATGTGGTTCGGCGCCGGACGCGGGTCGCGGCACGTCGTGGTGGCGCTGCTGGCCTCGGGCGTGGGCGCGGCGGTGGTGGCGGACGGCGCGGTGCAGCGCGGGTCGACCAGCAGCGCGGGCGAGTGGGGGCACACGACGGTCGTCCACGGCGGACGACGCTGCCGGTGCGGGGCGCACGGGTGCTTGGAGGCGTACGTCGGGGCGGGGGCGGTGCTGGAGCGGTACCGGGGGCTGGGCGGGGAGCTGGGCGAGGGGGACGAGCGGGCGGCGTTCGCGGAACTGGTGGCGCTGGCGGGTGGGGGGACGTTGGGGGGCGGGTCGCCGCCGGCGGGTGGGGCGCAGCTGGCGACGCGGGTGCTGGAGGAGGCGGTGGGGTACCTGGGCGCGGGGATCGCGACCCTGGTGAACCTGTTCAACCCCGAGCTGATCGTGCTCGGGGGCTGGGCCGGGGCGGCCCTGGGCGAGGGCTGGTTGCCGTCGATCGTGGCGGCGACGCGGGAGCACGCGTTGCGGCACCCGTTCGCCCGAGTGCGCCTGGAAGCCGGGCGTCTGGGGCCCGACGCGGTGGCCGTCGGGGCGGCGACGTTGCCGGTCGCGGCGCTGCTGGAGCGGGCCGCCGACCCGCGTGCGCCGGTGCGCGGGCGGGCGGCGCACTTGGCCTAACCGCAGGGGGTTCGCGTGTCGGCCAGATGTCGGAAACCCGCCGTTGACGTTGCCGCGAGCCCGGAGCTACGCTGCGTGAGAGCGCTCTCACGCCTCCGGTGCCACGGAGGCGTCCCGCACTCCCCGAACCGCCACCACGAGTCCCACCACCGCACGAAGCACCACCGCGCGTCCCAGCACCGCACGTCCCAGCACCACACGTCCCAGCACCACAAGAACCACCGCAGCTCCCACCACGGCACGGGGCCCCGGCCCACGAGCCCGAACCGCGCACACCGCAGTGCCGGACACGTGAAGCCGAGGCCCCGCGCGCCCGGTGGACCGCTCCCGGCCGAGCCGGGGAGGTCACCGCCATCACCACCGCACCGACCGACCCGCGCTCCCCCGACCTCGGCCCGAACGTCCTCCTGCTCCACCCCGGCCAGTCCGACGCGCAGCAGCGGGTCGACGAGATCACCCGCGCCAGGCGCACCGACCAGTTCGGCGAGGGCAGGCACGCGGTCCTGCTCCTGCCCGGTCACCACCGGCTGGACGTCGACCTGCGCTTCTACACCCAGGTCGCCGGCCTCGGCGCGCTCCCGGACGACGTGGTCGTGCGGGGGCGCGTGCGGGTCGAGGCGGACTGGCTCTCCCAGCTCGACGACCCGACCGGCCTCGGCAACGCGACGCAGAACTTCTGGCGCGGCGCGGAGAACCTGAGCGTCACCCCGCCTCCGGGCCGGGTCGAGCGCTGGGCGGTGTCGCAGGCCGCCGCGTACCGCAGGATGCACCTGCGCGGCCCCGTCGAGCTGTGGGACGGCCGCGTCGGCTGGGCGTCCGGCGGCCTGATCGCGGACAGCCGCATCGACGGCCCGGTCGACTCCGGCACGCAGCAGCAGTTCCTGACCCGCAACAGCGAACTGGGCGCGGGCTGGCGCGGCTCGTCGTGGAACATGGTGTTCGTCGGCACGACCGGCGCGCCCGCGCACTCCTACCCCGATCCCCCGTTCACCACCGTGGAGTCCACGCCGCTGGTGCGGGAGAAGCCGTTCCTGTTCGTGGAAGGCGACGAGTTCCGCGTCTTCCTCCCCGCGCTGCGCCGCGACTGCGCGGGCACCAGCTGGGGTTCCGGCGCGCCGGAGGGCACGTCGCTGTCGCTGGCGGAGTTCTTCGTCGCGCACCCCGGAACCCCGGTGGCGGTGGTGAACTCCGCGCTGGAGCGGGGGAAGCACCTGCTGCTGACGCCGGGCGTGCACCGCCTGGACGGCACGATCACCGTGCGGCGTCCGGGAACCGTCGTGCTGGGCCTGGGCCTGGCGACGTTGACCGGCGAGACCGGCGGTCCGGTGCTGGTCACCTCGGACGTGCCGGGGATCAGGCTCGCCGGGTTCCTGGTCGACGCGGGCCGCGCGGGCGCGCCCGTGCTGCTCCAGGTGGGCGAACCCGGTTGCGGCGCGAGGCACTCCGCCGACCCGACCTCGCTGCACGACGTCTACCTGCGCGTCGGCGGCCCGTGGGCCGGGCGCGCCGAGGTCAGCCTGGAGGTCAACAGCTCGGACGTGCTGATCGACCACACCTGGGCCTGGCGCGCGGACCACGGCGAGGGCGTCGGTTGGGACGTGAACACCGCGCGGGACGGCGTGGTGGTCAACGGCGACCGGGTCGTGGCGCACGGGCTGTTCAGCGAGCACTACCAGCGGCACAGCCTGCTGTGGAACGGCGAGGCGGGCCGGGTCTACTTCTTCCAGAACGAGCTGCCGTACGACCCGCCGTCGCAGGCCGAGTGGAGCGGCGGCGGCGCACGCGGCCTGCCCGGCTACAAGGTGGCGGACCACGTGCGCGACCACCGGGCGTGGGGACTGGGCGTGTACTGCTTCAACGAGGCCGACCCGACCGTGGTCACCGACACCGCGGTCGAGGCGCCGACCGCGCCGGGGGTGCGCCTGACCAGCCTGGTCGCGGTGTCCCTCGGCGGGGTCGGCACGATCGCGTCCGTGGTGAACGGGACCGGCGGGGCGGCGGACTCGTCGCGGTTCGTCAGCCGGGTGGCGCGGTACCCGGCCTAGCGCCGGGCCGACAACCGCTGCGGCGCGCGGTGGGCGCGGTTCCACAGCTCCTCCACCGGGCCGCGCTCGAACCGCGCCATCCACCACGACGCGCCCACGACCAGCAGCCCCGACACCACCAGCCACACCGCCACCACGAACGGCGCGCCCAGGTGCGCGTACCGGCTCGCGAGGCCGAAACCCCAGTCGTAGCACAGGATCGACGCGATCAGGTTCTGCCCGACGTAGCAGCTGAGCGCGCTGCGCCCGACCGCCGTGACCCCGCGCCGCAGCCGTCCGGCCTCGGACCTGGCGCGCAGCACCAGGTGCGTGATGAGCCCCAGCAGCCCGAAGGCGACGATCGGCGCGCACACGTACCGGTCCACCAGCGGCAGCGCGCCGCCGAGGAGGGTGGTGGCGAGGTTGAGCGGCACGCCCGCGCCGAGGCCGACGGCCATCAGGCGGGCGCGCGTCCGGCGTCCCCGCTCGGAGTCCTCCAGCGCGCCGCCCTGCAGCAGCAGCGCCCCGGACAGGAACAGCACGGCGCTGAGCGGGATCGCGAGCACCGCCTCCGCCCGGTAGACGGTGACGTGGTCCCAGCGGTTCGCCACCTGGGCGGGCCAGCTGGACGTGTCGGTGGGCAGCCCGGAGACCCCACCGCCGCCGTCACCGGAGAAGGCCGCCAGCGCGGCGGTGAGCGCGGCCACCACGAGCAGGTGCACCACCAGCGTCCCGGTCAGCCAGCGCCGCACCGACCGCGCGCCCCGGCCGACGACGTACGCGACGCCCGCGGACACCACCGCGTAGTACATGAGCACGTCGAACTCGAACAGCAGCGTGTAGTGCAGCAGCCCTTCGAGCAGCAGCAGCGCCGACCGCCACAGGTACCAGCCGGGCCACCGCTCCCCGCGCCGCACCGCCGACCGGTGCTGGAGCGCGACCCCGATCCCGAACAGGATCGACAGCAGCCCCAGGAACTTGCCGTTGGTCACCGCCCGCAGCAGCGCCTCCCCGACCGAGCCCGCGCCGCTCAGGAACGACGCGGGCCCGTCCGGCGAGGCGAAGATCCACACGTTGGTGCCGAGCGTCCCCAGGATCGCCGCACCGCGCAGCACGTCGAGCGCGCTGATCCGTCCTGCACCCATCTCCGCTCTCCCCCCAGGCAGGTCGCGGCCCACGCTAGGCGCGGGAACCGACCCGGCGCATCGGCGGACGGTGCCACCACCACGTCCTCCCTTCGGAGGAGGCGGCCCGTGTGAAATCCCCGGGCGAATCCCCTGGGCGGAACCCCTGGGCGCGACGGGCCTTCGCGGTCCCGGAGCGGCGTTCTCCTCGCCACACTCCCGTAACCGGGGGATCGCTCGGCGCAACATCCCCTTCCTAGCTTCGAGGGGTTCCACCTGCCGAAAGGAGCCGCTGGTGCGATCCAGAACCCTTCGACGTGGTGCCGCAGCCCTCTTCCTCATCCCCCTGCTGGTCGCCGGGTGCGTGAGCGATCCGACCGCCGGGGGCGCGTCCGGCGAGAGCGCGACCGAGATCCGGGTGGGGGTGCTGCACTCGCTCAGCGGCACGATGGCCATCAGCGAGGTGACCGTCCGGGACGCCGAGCTGCTGGCGGTCGAGCAGCTCAACGCCTCGGGCGGGGTGCTGGGCAAGAAGCTGGTCCCGGTGGTGGAGGACGGGGCGTCGGACTGGCCGACGTTCGCCGAGAAGGCGCAGAAGCTCATCTCGCAGGACCGGGTGGCCGCCGTGTTCGGGGGCTGGACCTCCGCGAGCCGCAAGGCGATGCTGCCCGTGTTCGAGCGCAACAAGGCGCTGCTGTGGTACCCGGTGCAGTACGAGGGGCTGGAGAGCTCGCCGTACATCTTCTACACCGGCGCGACCACGAACCAGCAGATCGTCCCGGCGCTGGACTACCTGGCGGCGCAGGGGAAGAAGAGCCTGTTCCTGGTGGGCAGCGACTACGTGTTCCCGCGCACCGCCAACAAGATCATCAAGGCGTACGCGGCGGCGCGCGGCATCGAGGTGCTCGGCGAGGAGTACACGCCGCTGGGCCACACCGAGTACAGCACCGTGGTCAACAAGGTCGTCGACGCGCGGCCGGACGCGGTGTTCAACACCCTCAACGGGGACAGCAACGTGGCGTTCTTCAAGCAGCTGCGCGGTTCCGGCGTCACCCCGGAGCGCACGCCGGTGGTGTCGGTGAGCGTCGCCGAGGAGGAGGTGCGCGGCATCGGGCCGGAGAACGTCGCGGGGCACCTGGTGGCGTGGAACTACTACCAGACCACGGAAACCCAGGCCAACAGCGAGTTCGTCCGGGCCTACCGGGCGAAGTACGGCGCCGACAAGGTCACCTCGGACCCGATGGAGGCCGGGTACAACGCGGTGAAGCTGTGGGCGGCGGCGGTGACGGCGGCCGGGACCACCGAGGTGGAGGCCGTGCGCGAGGCCGCCGGTGGCATCGCCGTGGACGCGCCCGAGGGCCGCACCACCATCGACGGGGCGACCCAGCACGTGGCCAAGACCGCGCGGATCGGCGTGGTGCGGCCGGACGGGCAGATCGAACAGGTGTGGGCCTCGGACGGCCCGATCGCGCCGGACCCGTACCTCAAGGGGTACCCGTGGGCCTCGGGGCTGGGCTGACGTGGGCGCGCTGGCGAACCAGCTCCCCGTCGGGCTGAGCACGGCCGCCGTGCTGCTGCTGGCGGCGCTGGGGCTGACGTTCACCTTCGGCCAGATGGGCGTGGTGAACATGGCGCACGGCGAGTTCGTGATGGCGGGCGCGTACACCGCCTACCTGGTGCAGGGCGCGCTCGGCGGGTCGGCGTTCCTGCTCTCGCTGCCTGCGGCGTTCGTGGTGGCCGGGCTGCTGGGGCTGGCGCTGGAGGCGTCGCTGCTGCGGCGCTTCCACGGCAGACCGCTGGACACGCTGCTGCTGACCTGGGGCGTGAGCCTGGTCCTGCAGCAGGTGGCGCGGGACGTGTTCGGCGCGCCGAACGTGCAGGTGGTGTCGCCGCCGTGGCTCGTGGGCGGGGTGGAGCTGCTGGGCGTTCGGCTGCCGCACAACCGGGTGTTCATCATCGGGCTGGCGGCGCTGTGCGCGGTCGGCGTGTGGCTGTACCTGGCCAGGTCGCCGCAGGGCAGGCGGGTGCGGGCGGTGGTGCAGAACCGGGAGCTGGCGGCGTGCAGCGGCGTCGCGACCGGGCGGGTCGACCGGCTCACGTTCCTGCTCGGCTCCGGGCTGGCCGGGGTCGCCGGGGTGGCGCTCACCCTGGTCGGTCCGGTCGGGCCGACGCTGGGCGGGGCGTACCTGGTGGACGCGTTCCTGGTGGTGGTCGCGGGTGGGCTCGGGCAGCTGCGCGGCGCGGTGCTCGCGGCGGTGGCGCTGGGGTTCCTGAACAGCTTCCTGGAGCTGTACACGGACGCGAGCCTGGCCAAGGCGCTGGTGCTGGCGGCGGTGATCGTGTTCCTCCAGTTCCGGCCGCAGGGCATGTTCGTGCTGCGCGGGAGGTCGCTGGCATGAGCGGTGGGGTTCAAGCGCGCCAAGGGCTCTCGCGGTTCGCGCTGCCGCTGTGCGTGGTGCTGCTGGCGGTCGCCCCGCTGGTGCTGTCCCCGTTCCGGCTCGGGCTGCTGGCGAAGTACCTGTGCTTCGCGATCGTCGCCGTGGGCATCGCGGTGGCGTGGGGGCGCGGCGGGATGCTCGTGCTGGGGCAGGGCGTGTTCTTCGGGCTCGGCGGCTACGCCATGGGGATGCACCTGTTGCTCGCCGAGGCCGGGGCCGCCGGGCTGCCGGACTTCATGGTGTGGAGCGGGGTCGAGGAGCTGCCCGCGCTGTGGGCGCCGTTCGCGAACCCGGTGTTCGCGCTCGCGGCCGTGGTGGTGCTGCCCGGCGCGGTCGCGTTCTGCCTGGGGCTGCTGGTGTTCCGGCAGCGGGTGCGCGGCGCGTACTTCGCGATCCTGTCCCAGGCGCTGGCCGCCGCGTTCGTGATCCTGCTGGTCGGGCGGCAGGGGGTGACCGGCGGGACGAACGGGCTGACGAACTTCGGCTCGTTCTTCGGGCTGGACCTGGCCGACCCGGCCGGGCAGCGCGCCGTGTACTGGATCACCGCCGCCGCGCTGGTGGTGGTGTTCCTGGTGGCGCGGTGGGTGGTGCGCGGGCCGTTCGGGCGGTTGCTGGTGGCGGTGCGCGACGGCGAGGACCGGGTGCGGTTCCTCGGGTACGACCCGGCGCTGGTGAAGACGCTGGTGTTCACCGGGTCGGCGGTGGCGGCGGGGATCGCGGGGGCGCTGTTCGTGCCGGTCGTCGGGATCATCTCGCCCGCGCTGCTCGGGGTGGCCCCCTCGCTGGAACTGCTGGTGGGGGTCGCGGTGGGCGGGCGGTTCTCGCTGGCGGGCGCGGTGGTCGGGGCGATCGCGGTGAACTACGCGAAGACGGTGTTCAGCGAGGACTTCGCGGAGGGCTGGCTGTACCTGCAGGGCGGGTTGTTCGTGCTGGTGCTGGTGTTCGCGCCGCGCGGGCTGGCCGGGCTGGTGGAGCGGGGGCGGGAGTGGTGGGCGGCTCGGGCGGGTGGACGGGCCGGTGACGCGGGCGGTTCCGGCGGCACAAGCGGTTCCGGTGACGCGGGCGGTTCCGGCGGCGCGGGCGGTTCCGGTGGCGTGACGGGCGCCGGCTGGCGGAACGAGGGGGTGGCCGGGTGAGCGCGGCGCTGGAGGTGCGCGGGCTGCGGGTGGGGTTCGACGGGCACCCCGCGCTCGACGGGCTGGACCTGACCGTCGAGGAGGGCGAGCTGCGGTTCCTGATCGGCCCGAACGGCGCGGGCAAGACCACGCTGATCGACGTGATCACCGGGCTGACCAGGCCGTCCTCCGGGAGCGTCCGGTTCGGCGGCCGGGAGCTGGTCGGCCTGCCCGAGCACCGCGTCGTGCGGTTGGGCGTGGGGCGCACGTTCCAGACGGCGGCGGTGTTCGAGGAGCTGACCGTGCGGGAGAACCTGGAGCTGGCCGCCGGGTTCCGCGCTCCCCTGCGCACCCTGCTGCGGCGCCCGCGCGGACGCTCGGCCGAGGTGGGGCGGGCCCTGGCGACCACCGGGCTCGCGGCGCTCGCCGGGCGGCGGGCCGGGGTGCTCTCGCACGGGCAGCGGCAGTGGCTGGAGATCGGGATGCTGCTGGCGCAGCGACCGGGGTTGCTGCTGCTGGACGAGCCGGTGGCGGGCATGAGCCGGGACGAGCGGGAGCGCACCGGGGAGCTGCTGGCGGCGGTCGCGGCCGAGCACACGGTCGTCGTGGTGGAGCACGACATGGAGTTCCTGCGCCGGTACGCGCGCACGGTCACCGTGCTGCACCAGGGAAAGGTGCTGCGCGAGGGCGCGGTGGACGAGGTGCGGGCGGACCCGGTGGTGCGCGAGGTGTACCTGGGCCGCTCCGGCGGGAGGGCCGACTGATGCTCGCGGTGTCCGATGTGGACGTCCACTACGGACGATCCCAGGTGCTGTTCGGCGTGGGCCTGGACGTGCCCGCCGGGTCGCTGGTGTGCGTGCTGGGGCGCAACGGGGTCGGGAAGACGACGCTGCTCAAGACCGTCGTCGGCCTGCTGCGCCCGACCTCGGGGACGGTGCTGCTGGACGGTGTGGACGTCACCCGGACCCCGGTGCACCGCAGGGTGCGCGCGGGGCTGGCGTACGTGCCGCAGGGGCACGTGGTGTTCCCGCAGCTGACCGTGGCGGAGAACCTGCGGGTGGTCGCCGAGGCCCGGCCCGGCAAGGACGCGGGCGCGGTGGACGACGCGCTGTCGGTGTTCCCGGCGCTGGTCCCGCTGCTGCGGCGGCGGGCCGGGCTGCTGTCGGGCGGGCAGCGGCAGCAGCTGGCGATCGCGCGGGCGCTGGTGGCGCGGCCCCGGCTGCTGGTGCTGGACGAGCCGACCGAGGGCGTGCAGCCGTCCGTGGTCGACGAGATCGAGGCGGCGGTGCGGCGGCTGCACCGGGAGGTGGGGCTGACCGTGCTGCTGGTCGAGCAGCACGTGGACCTGGCGGCGCGGCTGGCGGACCGGTTCGCGCTGCTGGACGCGGGCGAGGTGGTGCGCTCCGGCGACGCGGCGGAACTGCGGGGCGAGGAGGTGCGGCGGCTGCTGTCGGTGTGACCGGGGCTCGTCCGGTGACCGGGGCCAGTCCGATCACCGGGGCCTACCTGGTGCGCCGGGACCCGACCTGCCTGGCCGCCGCCGCGCCGCCGAGCACGAGGAGCAGCGCGACCAGGCCCCAGCGGCGCTGGTCGTCCACGGTGTGCAGCAGCGGGTTCAGGCCCGCCGCCTCGACCTCCTCCGTGCGCCGCCTCGGGTCCCGCACGGCGGGCTGGCCCTCCACGAGCTCCTGCTCCGGCGCGGGTTCCGCCATCGGCGCGGAGCTCGGGGCCGGACCGGGGCTCGGCACGGGGGCGGGTGGCACGGCGGGCGCCTGCGCGACGGGCGGCTGCGGCGCGGGCTGCTGCGGGGCCTGGGGCTGGGCCGGTCGGGGCTGCGCCGGTTGGGGTTGGGCCGGTTGGGGTTGGGGCTGTGGCTTGGGCTGCGGCTGCGGCCGGGGCGGGTTGCGCACGACCAGGCAGCCGGACGCGTCGAGCGTGCTGAACGCGACCCGCGTGCCCAGCTCCACCACCGTCCCGGTGCCGTCCAGCGCGACCTTGAACCGGGTGCTGAGCCCACCGCTCGCGTCCCGGTTGGCCGTGGCGTAGAGCGCGCCGTCCGGTCCGAGCACGACCGAGCCGTAGCTGGTCATGCCCGGCGGCAGCGCGCCCGTGCCGTCGACGGGCCGCACGGAGCCGGTGGCCGGGTCGACCCGCACCACCCGGCCGGCGCCGCGCGCGTCCACCACGACCCCGTACAGCAGGCCGTCCACCGGGTTGAGGTCGAAGTCGTTGATGGTCAGCGCGGTGGTGGGCAGCCAGGTCTCGTCCACGACCAGCAGGTAGTCAGGGCTGGTCGGGTTGATGTCCACGGCCAGCAGCAGGCGTCCGGACCGCACCACGAGCCGGTCGCCGACGACCACGCCCGCCGTCGCGCCGCGCAGCAGGTCGGACCGGCGCACCGGCAGCGGGACCCGCGCGCCGCGCCGGTCGAACGCGATCACGCGCCCGTCCGCGTCGACGCCGTAGACCAGGTCCTGCGCGGCGGAGTAGCCGATCGCGGTGACCCGGACGTCGAGCACCGCCAGCGGGGAGACCACGCCCGCGGGCAGCTCGATGCCGACCACCGAGGACGGCCCGAGCTCCAGCGCCTCGACCTGGATCGAGGCGCACACCGCCAGCAGGACCTCCCCGATCACGCCAACCGCTCCACGGCGGCCTGGAACGCGTCCGGCCCGACGTCCGCGCCCCCGTCGAACGGGTTCTGCAGCTGGTAGGTGGCGAACAGCAGCAGCGCCATCGCGGCGGCGAGGGTGCCGACGATGACGACGTGCGTGCGCACCAGCGGGCCGCCGAACAGCAGCGGCATCGCCAGGGACAGCGCGGTGCCGAGCGCGAGGGTGAACCAGATGACGGAGCTGACGCGCCCGCTGGCCGCGTCGAGCCGCTCCTGGCGGGCCTCGTAGACGGCCCAGAGCTTGCGGGTGGCCTCGGCCTTGCGGTCGACCTGCCAGTCGTCGGTGGTCGGCGCGGAGGCCACGACCTTGCGCATCTGGTCGAGGGTGGCCCAGCCGGAGGAGTCGACGGCCGTGCCGGTGCGCATCACCGGCCACTCCTCGTCGGCGACGGTCATGGCGTAGTGGCGGGCGAGCTCGCGCACCTCGGCCCCGGTGTCCGGGGAGAGCGCGTCGCTGGCCCAGCTGGCGGCGACGAGGCTGTCGGCCTCGGCGAACGCCCCGTCGCCCGCGCTGGTCACGCCGTCGAACAGGGCGATGAGGACGAACGCCACGAGCACGGCGTGCAGGCCGCCGACGATGGTGAAGACCTGGCCCGCGGCCTCGTTGTTCTCGGCACGGCCCTCGTCGGCGCCGAAGCGGCGGATGAGGTAGGCCAGCAGCGCGGCGGCCACGGCCGCCCCGCCGACCCACAGGAAGCCCGTGATGTAGACCGACATCTCGTCCTCTCGCCGTCGGGCCGACGCGGGCGCGGGGCTGTCCGCGGTGTTCTCCCGACCCGTTCGCCCGGAACGTAGCGAGCGGCGAGAACGGGGGACAAGATCGTTCATCCGGGCGATGAGGAATGTCGTTCGCGCAGGTGAAGGGTGGGGGTTGGCGGTGGCTCGGGGCAGCAGGAATGCGGGTTCGGGTGTCACTCCCCGGTGGTTTTCCTTTCTACGGGGTGAAAAAGCGGTCACTCGGCGCAGTTTGCTGTGGTGGGGCTGCGGTTGCCCGCGCCCGCCGTGTTCGGGCGTGTTCGGCGGTGTTCGCGCCGCGGCTGCCGGTGGACGCGCCCGGTGCAGGGTTCGGGGGCGCGTCCCGGAGCGGCCGGGGCGTTCGGAGGGGATCGGTGGTTGCCATGAAGAGGTTCCTGGGCGCGGCGCTGGCCTGCTCGGCGGTGGCGGTGGTCGGGGCGGCGGCGCCCGCGTCGGCGGCGGGCTCGTTCTACGCGCCCGCGCTGCCCTGGAGCACGTCCGGCGCGCCGAGCACGCCGTGGACCGCGTCGATCAGCGAGTGCTTCGGCGGGAGCAGGTGCGGCGGGTCGGGGAGCGCGCTGACCGTGCAGACGCCCGCGACCTGGATCGGGACGGTGGGGGTGCGGGCGCACGACCGGGTCGGGGACACCACGAAGGCCACGCTGTTCGTGCTGGTGGACGGGGCGCAGGTCGGGGCGGTGGACGTGAAGGCGGCCGGGGAGACGCACTACTTCGCGGTCGGCCGGGTCGGGTCGGAGGTCCGGCTGGTCGCGGCGGCGTCCCCGTCCTCGTGGTCGGACGAGATCGTGGTCAGCGGGGTGCTGGTGACGCCGTGAGGCCGGGCTCCCCGAGCTCGGCGGCGTAGGCGCGCAGCAGCCCGTGCATGGTGAACCGGTCCCCACCGCCGCGCCGCAGCAGGTGCGCGCGGGCCAGCGCGTCGAGCAGCTCGGCGGCCCGGCGCGCGGTGGTGCCCGCGGCCTCGGCGAGCGCGCGCGGGTCGACGCGGCGGCCGAGGCGGGAGCCGACGACGTGGAAGGCCCGGACCGCCTCGGGCGGGAGGTGGCGCAGCGACCAGGAGAGCACCTCGCGCACGTCGGTGCGCCGGTCGGCGGTGGTGGCGAGCAGGTCGAGCGGGGCGGCGGTCAGCCCCTCGGCGAGCGCGGCGGCGTCCCCGCCGGTGGCGAGCAGCCGCTCGGCGGCCAGGCGCAGCGCCAGCGGCAGCCCGCAGCAGCGCAGCGCGAGGCGGCGCGCGGCGGCCGGGTCGGCGTCGAGGCGACCGCCGGTGAGGGCGGTGAGCAGGGCGGCGGACTCGGACAGGGGCAGCACGTCCAGGTCGAGGCGGCGCGCGCCGTGCCGGACGACCAGGCCTGCGGCGCTGTCCCGGCTGGTCACCACGACCAGGCAGCCGGGGACGCCGGGCAGCAGCGGGCAGACCTGCTCGGCGTCGCGGGCGTTGTCCAGCACGATCAGCGCCCGCCGCCCGGCCAGCTCGGTGCGCAGCGCCGCCGAGGACGGCGGCCCGGCGGCCCCGAGACCGCGCAGCAGCGCCCCGAGCGCGGCACGGCCGGACACCGGCCGCCCGACGTCGTAGCCGCGCAGGTCGAGGTAGAGCGTGCCGTCGGGGAAGTGCCGCCCCACGCGGTGCGCCCACCGCACCACCAGCGCGGTCTTGCCCACCCCGGCGGGACCGGAGACCACGACGATGCCGGGGAGCGCCGGGGTGCACGCGGCACCGAGCTCCGCCGGGCCGGTCGGGCCGGCAGGCATCGCCGGATCGCGCGGGTCCGCCAGCGCGGCCAGGCCGCTCGCGCCGCCCACCAGCCCGTCCAGCTCCCCCAGCTCCCGCTCCCGCCCCACGAACGCCCACACCTCCGGCGGCAGCTCGCGGGGCGCCCTGCGGCCGGGCCCCCTCCTGCGGCGGGACTCCTCGACGTGGTCGCGGGCGGTGGCCAGGGCGCCCTGCTCCGCCGGGGTCGCGCCGAACAGCCTGGCCAGCTCGTCCAGCCGGTCGGTGGGCGGCAGCGCGGCGCCGGTGAGGTAGTCGGACACCGCGCCGACCGCGTAGCCGGTGCGCGCGGCGATCTGGCGGACCGTCAGCTGCGGTCGGCCGTCCCTGCGCGCGCACCGCCTGCGCAGGTCGCGCAGCGCGGCGGCGAGGTGCGCGAGCCCGTCCGCGCCGGGCCGTGCGGGCGTTGCCACGGCGTTCCCCCTTCCCCCGCTGGCTTGGTCGCCCGCGGGCCGCCGGTCGTGATGCCCGTGTCGGGTGATGCCGCGAAACCCCACCCGTCCGTGCGACCGGGGGCCATCAGGGGGGGTTCACGGGCGCAAGAGGCGATCCGCCCCGACTGCGGGAAGGCGAAGTCCGGTCAGCCCCACCCGGACGGCCGCTCGCCGCAACCCGTGCCACGTCCCGGCGGTGTGCCGCGTCAGCGTTGTGGAGCAGCGGGGCCGCTCGGGGATTGGGCTGTTCGGTGATACTTCCGCAAAGCCCGTTGTGCCAGGCCTACCCCACACCTGACGATCTTCCTCCCACGTTGGCGCACAACGGAGTCCACTGACGAGGGGGGCATCTCAACCATGCACCGAGCGCGCACTCTGATCACCGGGGCCGTCCTGGCCCTGCTGGCCGCCGGGGTGGCGGTCCCGTTCCCGGCCTCGGCCGCACCCTCGACCGGCCAGGCGCAGCCCCGGCGGACCGAGCCCGCCCAGCCCCAACCCGCCCAGCCCCAACCCGCCCAGCCCGCCACCGGGTTCGACGGCGCGGCCATCCCGCGCGACCCGGTCGTCCCGATGCTCGACGACGGCGCGTCGCGCGTCCCGCCGATGGGGTTCAACAACTGGAACTCCTTCGGCTGCGACGTCACCGAAGAGCTGATCATGGCCACCGCCGACATCTTCGTGACCTCCGGTCTGAAGGACGCCGGCTACCAGTACGTCAACATCGACGACTGCTGGTCCACGCGCGAGCGCGACGCGGACGGCAACCTGGTGCCCGACCCGGTCAAGTTCCCCAAGGGCATCAAGCACGTCGCCGACTACGTGCACTCCAGGGGCCTGCTCCTGGGCCTGTACGGCGACGCGGGCACGCTCACCTGCGCGGGCTACCCCGGCAGCCTCGGCCACGAGCAGCGCGACGCGGCGGCCTTCGCGTCGTGGGGCGTGGACTACCTGAAGTACGACAACTGCTACAACCAGGGCATCGACGCCCGCCAGCGCTACACGACCATGCGGGACGCGCTGCTGGCCACCGGCAGGCGGATCGTGTTCAGCGTCTGCGAGTGGGGCGAGAACCAGCCGTGGACGTGGGCCCGCGACGTCGGCCACCTGTGGCGCACCACCCCGGACATCACCGACACCTGGGGCAGCGTCGTGGACATCTTCCACCGCAACGCCCCGCTCAACGACGCGGCGGGCCCCGGCGGCTGGAACGACCCGGACATGCTGGAGGTCGGCAACGGCGGCATGACCACCACCGAGTACCGCAGCCACTTCACGCTGTGGGCGCAGATGGCGGCCCCGCTGCTGATCGGCGCGGACCTGCGGGTGGCCACGCCGGAGACCATGGCGATCTACCTCAACCGGGGGCTGATCGCGGTCAACCAGGACCCGCTGGGCGTGCAGGCGCGGCCGGTGTCCTCGTCCGGGGCGCGGCACGTGCTGAGCAAGCCGCTGGCGAACGGCGACCGGTCGGTGGTGCTGTTCAACGAGGGCGGCGCCGAGGCGGTGGTCGGCACGTCGCTGCAGGCGATCGGGCTGCCCGGCGGCGGGTCGACCGCGACGGACCTGTGGACCGGGGCGACGCGGCGGTTCACCGGGGCGATCACCGCGCGGGTGCCCGCGCACGGCGTGGTGGCGATGCGGATCAGGGCGGACGCGGCGCCCCCGGCGGGCGCGACGAACCTGGTCGGCGGGTCGTCGGGGCGCTGCCTGGACCTGCCGGGCGGCCGGACCGGGGTGCAGGTCGCGCTGTGGGACTGCAACGGCGGGCCGAACCAGCAGTTCCGGCACACCGCGTCGGGCGAGCTGCGGGTGCAGGGCGAGCACTGCCTCGAGGCGTTCGCGAACGGCGTGGCCGAGGGCACGCAGGTGGTGACGTGGCAGTG
This sequence comes from Actinosynnema mirum DSM 43827, assembly GCF_000023245.1. Taxonomy (GTDB): domain Bacteria; phylum Actinomycetota; class Actinomycetes; order Mycobacteriales; family Pseudonocardiaceae; genus Actinosynnema; species Actinosynnema mirum. Next base: position 1,818,168 of record NC_013093.1, on the reverse strand, counting down.
CAACGGCGGGGCGAACCAGCGGTGGACGCGGCAGGCGTCCGGGCAGCTGGTGAACGCCGGGAGCGGGCTGTGCCTGGACGTGACGGCCGGGCACCTTCCGGAGAACAACCTGAACGGGTCGCCGATCGCGCTGTGGCAGTGCAACAGCGGCCCGAACCAGCGGTGGTCGCGGCAGTAGCGGCGCCCGCCCGGCCGCCCGCCTGAGCGTCTGCTGGGCGGCCTGCTGGGCGGCCTGCTGGACGCGCACGGGTGGCGCTCCCCCGGAGGGGGTTCCGCCCGTGCGCGCTCCGCGTTCTCGGGCGGATCTCCCCGCGTCCCCCACCTGTGCGGGTGGATTTTTACGCCGGGAAGATCCTAACGGGACACTCGCCCACCGAGACGATGAGTACGCTTCCCTCAATCCTCCCAAGTGGATGGTCCGCGTCGCTGGACCGGGTGAGACCGGAGCCGCAGTCCTGTTACCTGCGGTTACTCACCTCTTAGAGTCGGCGTCCGATCAGTTCGTTTGCGTTTTCCTCATTGCGCGGACATCCACTGCGAGGGGAAGTGACGACGTGGTATCTCAACGCGGGGTCGGCGCGGTAGCGCTGGCGCTGGCCGGACTGCTGGTGGGTGGGGCATCGCCCGCACTGGCGGCCACGACCGGGAACCTGCCCGGTGGCACCAGCATCGGGGTCTCGATCACCGGGCCGAACCAGGGGGCCGTGCTCCCGCAGGGGGTCGCCACGATCACCGGAACGGCGTCGATCGGCCTCGGCGTCCCGGTGGTGGACACGGCGCTCACCTACGTGGTGGACGCCTCCAGCAGCACCGGCAGCCCCTGCACGACCACCCAGACGGTGCTCGGCTGCGAGGTGGGCGCGGCGCGGGGCCTCAACCAGATCGCCGCCGCCTCGCGGTCCGTGGTCGGCTCGGTGGGCGCGGTCGCGTTCGGCACGAAGGCGGCCATCGCCGACGTGGGCCCCGCGGCGGGCGACCAGCGGTTGACCGGGCCGGGGACCGACTCGAACGGCAATGGCACGCCGGACGTGGAGGAGGCGCTGGCCTCGATCCGCGCGGGCGGCGTGGACCGGTTCACCGCGCGGACCTTCTCGGCGGGCACCGACTACGTGCCCGCGCTGCTGGCGTCGAACACGGTCACGGCGGCGCAGACCCAGAAGCGCAAGATCGTGGTGTTCCTGTCGGACGGCTTCTCCGGCTCCAACGTGGGCGCGGCGGTCGCCGCCGCCGGTCCCGACGTGGACATCTACACCTTCGCGGTGGGCGCGGGCGCGAGCTGCGACGGGGTGAACTACGCGTCGAGCATGCAGCGCATCGCGGACGTGACCGGCGGGACGTGCACCGAGGTGCCGAACCCGGCGGCGCTGCCGAGCATCGTGCCCAGCGTGATCAACGCGACGCTGACGGGCCTGACGGTCAGCGTCGACAACGGACCGCAGGTGCCGATCACCGCGCTGTCGGTCGCGGCGCTGCCGCAGACCGGGCCGACGCAGATCAACTGGACGGTGCCGACGGCGCCGCTGGGCGTGGGCGCGCACCGGGTGTGCGTGACCGCGAACGGCAACGACGGCGGGGGTGACGGCAGCGTCACCGACTGCGTGAACGTGACGGTGCAGGCGCCGCCGGGGATCACCCCGGGTGGTCCGTACACCACGGCCGAGGGCACGGCGGTGTCCGTCGGTGGGACGCTGGTGAACCCGCCGGTCGGGCTGGTGACCACGCGGTGGACCGCCACGCCGCTGTCCGGGGTCGGCGCCGGGGCCAGTTGCTCCTTCGCCGACCCGAACGCCCTGAACACGACCGTGACCTGCAACGACAACGGCGTGTGGACGTTGACCCTGACCGCGAACGACGGGGTGAACGGGCCGGTGACCGGGACGACGACGGTGACCGTGGCCAACGCGAACCCGGTGGTGTCGGTGTCCACGTCGGGCGCGGCGCAGGCCGGGTCGGCCGTGACGGTGACCGGGACGATCACCGATCCCGGCGCGAACGACACGTTCACCTGCCGGATCGACTTCGGCGACGGGACCGTGGTGAACGCGACCGTCACGGGGAGCACCTGCTCCGCCGCGCACGCCTACGGCGCGGTCGGGCAGTACACCGTGCGGGTGACCGCGACCGACGACGACGGCGGGGTGGGCACCGGCAGCACGACCACGGCGGCGTTCGCGCGGGCCGAGGCGTGGGGCCTGAGCGCGGCCGGGCTGATCACGCTGGCCAAGACGCCGTACTCGGCGTGCCCGCCGAGCACGAACAACAGCACGCTGTCGCTCAACGTGGTGAACCTGCTGACGGTGGGCGCGGTCAACGCGAACTGCAACGTGGACAGCACCACCGGCACGACCACGGCGTTCAGCTCGGTGGCGGGCGGCAGCCTGCTGCTGGGGGCGATCACGATCGGGGCGGTGTCCGCGCAGTGCACGTCGACCGGCGACGGGCTGGCCGGGTCCTCGACGGTGGCCTCGATCAACGGGCAGATCGTCGGGACCGCGACGGCGACGATCAACATCCTGGGCGTGGCGCAGATCTACGTGAACCAGACGGTGATCGGGGCGGACGGGTCGCTGACCCAGTACGCGGTCCGGGTCGTGACGCCGCTGGGCCAGGAGATCGTGGTGGCCGGGTGCCGGATCGGGTTCTGATCCGGGACGGTGGACCGCCGGTCGGCTGACCGGTGAGCGCTCCGGGCGGGGGCGGGACGGGGATCTTCCCCGGACCGCCCCCGCTTCGCCGTCCGGGGGGGTTCCGCAGGCCGGGGTCCGCTCAGCCCTCGGCGGCGGTCACGTCCTCCACCCGCGCGTACAGCACCACCTCGTTGACCTCCAGCCGGTTGATCAGCCGCAGCGCGGCGACCACCCCGCTGCCCACCAGGCCGTCCTCGACCTCGCCGAACTCGAACTCGCCGAGGGCGCGTCGGGGCGTCCCGGTGTCGAGGAACCCGAACACGGCGGCCTTGTCGGCGGGCGGCGCGAGGGTGAGCAGGCAGCGGCGGACCCGGCGCAGCCGCACCCCGCCCGCCTCGTCGCCCAGCAGCAGCGCGTGCAGCAGGTCCTTGGCCTCGGCGAGCAGCACCTCGGCCAGCGGCGAGCGGTGCGCGGGGCCGATCAGCGGGCCGCCGGGCGCGGGTGGCGCGAGCAGGCAGCACTCGGCGTCCAGGCGCTCGGAGGTCCAGGCGGTGAGCTGGGCGACGGCGTCGGCGAGGGTGCACCGGGTCAGCGGGAGGCCGGTGACCCGGTGCACGGGGGCCGCGACCAGGCCGAACCGGGGGGCGATCTCGCCGAGCAGCTGGTCGACCACCCACTCGTGGGGCTGGTCCAGCAGCCTGGCGCGCAGTTCGGCGACGACGCGCGCGCCCACGTCCGCCTGCGCGCTGCGGACCAGGTCGTGCAGATCGGTCATGTGCCCCGACGCTAGTGATCCACCGACCCCGCCGAGCCGCCATCACCCGGTTGTGCGGTTGCGTTTCACCCCGCTGGCCGCAGGGCCCGCACCGGCCCGGAACCGGCTCGATCCGGCCCCCGCTCGGGGCGGTTCACGCCGGAACGCCGACCCGGCGCCGGGAGCCTGGACGCGGACGCGGGTCCGGGTTCAGAACAGCCGGGCCGAGGCCCGCTCGGCCGCCAACTCGGCGTCGGCGCCCACCCGACCGCGCAGGACCTCGGCGGCCCGCTCGGCAGCCGCCGCCGGGTTGCTCTTCGCGGCCTCCACGGCTTCGAGGAGGCCTCGCTCGGCGAGCTGGTCGGCGCGCTCGTTGCCCTCGTCCCCGGCGTGGCCCTTGACCCACCGCCACTCGACGCGGTGCCGCGCGGTGGCCCGGTCGAGCTCGCGCCACAGGTCGGCGTTCTTCACCGGCTCCTTGCCCTTGGTGAGCCAGCCCTTGGCCTTCCAGCCCTTGATCCACTGGGTGATGCCGTTGCGGACGTAGGTGCTGTCGGTGTGCAGCCGGACCACGGAGGGCCTGGTCAGGGCGTCGAGCGCGCGGATCGGGGCGGTCAGCTCCATGCGGTTGTTCGTGGTGACCCCGGCCTCGCCGCCGCACAGCTCGCGCTCGTGCGCGCCGTACCGGAGCAGCACGCCCCACCCGCCTGGGCCGGGGTTGGGGCGGCACGCCCCGTCGGTGTAGATGTCCACGCCCGGATCGTTCACCCGGTCACTCTAACGACGGGTTCCGACAGCTCGGCCGGTCCCCGCGCGCTCAGGCCCGCGGGTCAGCGCACGACCCTGGCCCGCTCGCCGAAGGTGAAGTTCTCCGAGGTGAACAGCCGCCACAGCACCACGGCCACGACCAGGCCGCTGACCACGAACGCCGGGAAGACCAGGGTGAACACGTCGCTGCCGGTCGGCTCGGGCAGCGCGGCGTTCAGCTCGACCGTCGCCGCCGCCATGCCGGTGTGGTGCATCCCCGACACGGCCAGGCCCATCACCAGCCCGGCGGCGACGCAGGCCAGGGCGGTGCGCACGACCACGGTGAACCACAGCGCGGCGGTCGCGGCGGCGATCGCGATCAGCACCGACAGCACGACGAGCAGCGGGTTGTAGCTGAGCGTGCCCTTGAAGCTCACCGCGGCCATGCCGAGGTAGTGCATCCCGGCGACGCCCAGGCCCGAGACCGCGCCCGCGACCAGCAGCTTGGTGCGGCTGACCGGCGTCAGGGTGATCATCGCCAGCGCGCCGCCCATGAACACGACGGCCAGCAGCGCGGACAGGGCGGTCAGCGGCGCGGAGAAGTAGGTGGTGGCGCCGGGCTGGAACTCCAGCATGGCCACGAAGTGCATGAGCCAGATGCCGACGCCGCCGATGGAGAACGCGGCGAGCACGGTCCAGACGACCTTGCTGCGCTCGGTCTCCTCGTGGCGGGCGCGGGCCATGCAGGACAGGCCGATGAGCGACCCCACCACGGACACCACGTAGGACATGAGGACGATCCACGGGCCCGAGGTGAAGTGCTGCATCGTTTCGTGGTTCACAGGTGCCGGTCCCGTCGTCGGTGCTGGGTGTGCTGTCCGTTAGTAACGCGCACGCTCCCGCATCACCAGTTCGGACTAACAGAAGTTCACCCATTTGAGATATTGAACGGAGTTTCAAACCCCCTGCGTAGCATCACCGGCACGCAGCGCCACAAGACCCCCTCCGGCAATTCAAGATCAATTCAACGCGACCGGCGGAAGCGGACGCCCGGAATCACCCAAATAATCTTCGGGTGGTGGTCGGGGCGACGCGCGACGCGCCCCGCCGGGGCGCGCCCGACCGGTCCCGGCGGGTAACGATCGACGTCGGGGCCTCGACAACGACGGCACGTGCAACCAAGTGCAGCAGCGGTGCACGCCGTTCACCGCCAAGCCGGTGCGACGGCGGCACCACCGCGGGAGGGGACCGATGACGGACGCGCTGGTGAAGGAACTCCGGGAGCTCAGCCGGAGCAGGGGGGTGCACGTCCCCGCGATCGACAGGCACCTCGGCCCGTCCCTGCGCGGGGTCTGCGGCGTCGAGGCGGGTGACGGGGCGGCGGCGGTCCGGGAGAAGGTGGTGGCCTGGGCGGTGCTGGCCGCGCAGGACCTGCCCGAGGACATGCGGGTGGCCGCGCTGGTCGCGCTCGCCGTGCACGAACAGGCGCGCGACCCGTTCCTGCGCGAGCGGATCAACTGGCTCGCCGACGCGTACCGGATCGGCGAGCGCACGGCGCGCAGGCGTGTCGAGCAGGCGCTGACCAGGCTCGCCGAGGTCGGCGAGATCACCGCGCCCGCGCCGGTCGCGACGCCGGGCGAGCACGCGCCGCCGTGGTGGTTCTCCCGGTTCAAGGCGGTGCTGCGGCTGGACGGGCCCACGCCGGTGTGCACCGAGGACCGCACGGTCGTGTCCGGGGTCGACGGGCTGGAGGCCATCACCTGGTCGATCAGCCTGCCGCCCGCGACGCCCGGCGGGCCGCCGGGGACGCTCGACGTGCAGGTGGTGAACGGGGTCGAGCGGATCGCCCAGGAGCAGCCGTCGGCCAGGCGGCACCTGCTGCACCTGCGCCTGCCCCGGCCGCTCGACCTCGGCGAGGAGCACGACTTCTCGCTCCAGGTGAGCCTGCCGAGGGGGCAGGAGATGCAGCCGAGCTACGTGTTCTGGCCGGAGCGGCCGTGCGCGGACTTCCGGCTGACCGTCCGGTTCGGCCAGGAGCGGCCACCGGAGCGGGTGTGGCGGGTGGACGGCGCCTACCACCGGGACGCGGACGACCCGGCCCCCGAGCCGGACCTGGTCGAGGTGGACTCGATCGGCGAGGTGAAGTACGCGGCGGGCGGCCTGCGGCCGGACCGCGGCTACGGCCTGCAGTGGCTGCTCCCCTGACCGGCTGACCGGCCGCCCGCCGAACCCGCGTCCGTCGACGACACGGACCGCAGAGCGCGGGATCAGGGACCGGATCGGACCGGGAGCGGGCGGAGGACACCCCTCGCGAGCCGGAAACCACCGGAACCGCACCCCGGTCACGGTGTTCTCCGATCCGACAGCCCTCCGCGAGCACCCGAGCGAAGCCGGCCGCCCAGACCCCGCGGCCCGCGCTCGAACGCCACACCGCTCTTCCGGACCGCGCTTCCGCCGGAATCGCCACCCCCGCAAGCGCTCGCCGCCCCGAATCACATCCCGGTGGGCGGCTTGTTCACCCATACCTCCCTCCGGTTCAGCGCCTCTGCGCCCTTTGAGCCGCCGCTGGGCGAGCGACGACCCCACTTCGGATGCCCGAACGGACGGGCGACCGCGGGCAGCAGGGACGTCCCGGCCTCGCGGCAGGCCCGCCACCGGGGTCCGCTCCCCGTCAGACCACCTCCAGCCCGCGCTGCCGGGTCCGGCGCAGCGCGACCGCGAGCAGGGCGTGCGCGCTCCCCGCGTGCGGGATCGCCCCCCGGTCCACCAGCTCCAGCGCGTGCTCGAACGCGGGCCGCCACACCGCTCCCCCGCCCTCGGCGCGCTCGCGCAGCCCGGTCGCCAGGTACAGGTGCTCGGCGTGGTCGGTCACGCTGTCCGCCCCGTGCACCACCCCGACCCGCTCCCACCCGTCCGCCTCCACGCCGGTGCGTCCCAGCAGCTCCCGGCGCGCGGCCTCCTCCGGGCCCGCGTCGGCGGGCGCGACCGGGCCGCCGGGCAGCCGCCACTGGGTGCACCGGTGCGGGTAGGCCCACTGCCGGGTGAGCAGCACCCGGTCCCGCTCGTCCAGCGCCAGCACCGCCACCGAGGGGCGCACCACGACGTGCGCCTTGACCTCCCGCTCCCCGTCCGGCCGCAGCACCACGTCCTCGACCACGTCGAACGCCTCTCCCCGCCGCACCACCTCCGTGGTCAGCCGCTGCCACACCACCAGGGCCCCGGCCCCGTCCGCGAATTCAGCCACCATGCCCACCATGAAACCACTCAGTCGCGTTTCCCAAACCCCCACAAGGCGGCCAATTCGTGGACAACCAGAAATGCCCGCGCGATCGACGGTAAAGTATCCAGGGGCGATGCAGAACACCTGGCAGCGATCTGGCAAGGCATTGGCCATGATCTGGCCACCACCACGACCACGGCAACCACCTGCGACAACGCCCAAAAACCGCAGCCCGACCCCCCACACCCCCAGCCATCTGCGGCGACCCGTAAACACGCCTAAAGGACAATTCCCGGCCACTTAGTGGACGTTCCGCGCCGAGGTCGCACAAATTCGCCCACCCGGTGCACACTGCATCCTGGCAAACGTTTTCAGGGGGTGTTCTCCGGATGCACGAGCGGGAGGGGGCTGGTCGCGGTGAGCGTGCCTGCGCAGCGGACGACGAGCAGGGGCAGCCTGAGGGGGCCGCGCGCCTGGGCCGCGGGTGGGCCCCGGATGGTGCGGGTGACGTTCTCGGCGGTGCTGCGGATCAGGGCGGGCGGCGCGCGGGTGCTGTTCGAGCAGCGGGCCGAGCGCGGCGTGTTCGGTCCGGTCGGCGACGTGCTGCGCGGCCACCCGCCGGGCTCCGACGTGCTGCGCGGCCTCGGCTTCCGGGGGCAGCGGTGGGCGGGCTGGGGGCCGGGACCGCTGGCGGAGCTGGACGGGGAGGTCCCCGCGCGCTCGCTGGCGGAGCTGCGGCGGTGGTTCGACAGCGGCGCGTACCGGGAGGACGCGGCCGAGTGCCTGCGCCGGGCGCTGGCGTCGACCCTGACCGGTCTGGGCGCGGCCGACCTGGCCGAGGACGTGGCGTCGGCGCGCTTCACCCCGCTGGGCGTCCAAGTGCTCGGCCCGGAACCGGTGCCGGGCAGCCCGCACCGCCGCCTGCGGCACCGGGAGCACCACGAGCTGCTCTGCGTGGACGCGCGGGCGCACCGCCTCCGCGACCGGCTGCTGGAACTGGCGGCCGACCCGGACGTGCGGGAGGTGCTGGCGGCGACCGAGGAGCAGATCGCACGCGGCCGGGCGGGAGCGGCGCTCGTTGCCGCGCACGCGGCGGTGGCGTGGGGCGCGGAGACCGGGGCGGGGACAGGGGCAGCGGGCGCGGGTGCGGCGGAGTTGGGCGCCGGGACGACGGAGGTGGGCGCCGGGGCGGAGTCGAGCGTCGGGGCGGCCGGGTGGTCGGCCTTCCGGGACGTGGGGTGGGCTCCGGAGGCCGAAGCGAAGCCCGGTTCAGGCGCTCGGGCGGCGATCCGGGGTGCGAACTCGGGCGATTCAGCGGGAACGGGGGTGAGCCGGGGCGCGGAACCCCCCGGAAGCGGGCGGGCGTGGGGCGCGAGGCCGGTACCGCAGGCGGGGGAGAGCCATGGAATGGCAGCGCATTGGGCGACCAGGCCGATCCAGGGGACCGATTTGGCGTTGAGCGGGGCTTGCACGCTGACCGATTCGACGACCGGCGCGCCCGCGCCCGCACCGCAGCCAAGCGCCGCGGCCTCTGGGCCCCGGAACGGCAACTCGCCCTCACCGCACCGGTCCGGGTCGGCCGCGTGGTCCTCGCGATCGGGCAGCTGCTCCTGCCGCTCGACCTCCCCGCCCACCGGCGCGCAGCACCCGCCGAGCAACCGGCGCTCGCCGCCGCAGCCTGAGAGGACTTCCCGTGGACGACCACAGCAGGCAGGCCGAGTGGTGGCGGCGCGTCGCAGAGAGCCCGGAGGGGGCCCGCTTCGCCGTCCTCGCCCGCGATCGGGGCCGGGCCTACGACGACCTCGTGCTGCCCCTACTCGCCGCCGAACCCAGCCTCGCCGCAGCGCTCCGCGCCTCCCGAGGGGGCAACCTGTGGGAGGCGTTCGGGCACCGCGTTCTCGTCATCAACAGGGAGCACACGCTGCGCGGCCTCAGCCTCTTCGGCTTCTACGACCACTCCGGCACCTACGAGATGCACATCGTGGCCCGGACGCGGCTCACCGCCGAGGGCCCGGTCTTCTGCATGCGAGAGGTGACGGAGGAGCACGCGGCGCGCATCCCGGTCTTGGACACCGCGTCCCTGCAGAGCGTCGCGGTCCATCGTGGCCGGGTCACCCGGCAGATCGCCGAGGAACTGCGCGGCAAGATCGGAGCACGAGCATGAGCACCCTGAACGAGCGTGTTGCGCAACGCGTGAAGGCCATGCGCCAGCGGCGCGGGATGAGCATGCAGGCGCTCGCGGACGCCATGACGGCGGCGGGCTACCCGAGCAGCCGGATGGGGACCAGCAACCGCGAGGCCGGGCGCGCGAAGATCACGCTGGACGAGGCAGAGGGCTATTGCACCGTGTTCGGCATCGCCTGGGCCGACCTCATCGGCGAGAGCCCGTGCACCACCTGCGACGGAGCACCACCAGCCCACTTCACCTGCAACAATTGCGGGAAGACGGGCCAGCAGTGAAGATCGATGCCGTGGTAGACCTCGTGGACGGCCGCCCCTACGTCCGCGAACTCCACATCACCACCGAACCCGGCGACCCCAGCATCACCGGCGAGCACCTACGCACCATCCGCCTCACCGACCTCATCACCGCCAACCTCCCACCCGACGCCCCCATCACCCCCGCCGAAGCCACCCGCCTCCGCGCCCTCGGCCCCACCCCCGAAACCATCACCGCCGTCGCCACCGTCTACCGCGCCGCACTCCGCGCAGGCCAACCCCCCACCAAGACCGTCCGCGAGACCTTCGGCATCTCCCAGAGCACCGCCGGGAACTGGATCGCCCGCGCCCGCTCCGCAGACTGCGTAGCGCCATACAGCCCACGCCCCTAGCCTCGATGCGTGGTCACCCGCGTACTCACCGTGCACGACGACGACCCCACACCCTGCCCAATCCCCGACTGCGGCTGGGCAGGACACGACGCCTACGACCACCTCATGAACGCCCACACCACCCGCGAAATCGACACCTTCACCCAAGACGAACTCGGCGAACGCTGCCTCTCCCCCTGGCGCGCCTACACCGCCCGCCTCCTCCGGAAGCACCACCAGCGCCGCCGCCGACCACCCGGACCACCACGTAGGTGACAGCGGGGCCGCACGCTCGCAGTGTGCCGCCCCGCTACCCCGATGGCTTCCGCGACCAGGTCGCCGAGTACATCCGCGCGCACGCAGGCAGCCCCGAAGGCACCTTCCGCGCCATCAGCGTCAAGTTCGGCATCTCCAAAGCGCTAGTCGGCGTCATCGCCGACGAGATCGGCCTAGCCGACGCCTGGACCGACGGCGTCGCCCGCACCGCCGACGCCACCACCGCCCGCCGCACCTACCTCGCCGCCCAACGCGCCCTCCTCCAAGAGGACCTGCTCGACACAGCAGCCGACCTCACCAGCCGCCTCCACGACGACGTCACCCACCTCCACGTCGTCAAAACCATCCCCGAAGGCATCGACGCCGACCCCGACGAAGACGGCGGCTTCGGGTTCCTCGCAGCCGAACGCGTCGAGCACACCATCCTCCCGCCCGGCCCCGCCGAGTGGCGCTCCACCATGACCGCCATCGCCGCCGCCACCCGCGCCGCCATCGACCTCGCCAAGCTCGACCAAGGCCAAGACGCCACCGGCCAGGCCACGGGGATGCTGGAGCAGTTCGAGAACAGCCTCCGCGCCGCCCGCGCCGAACGCGAACGCCTCGCCACCGAAGCAGCCGACGAGGGCCCGTGACCATCCTCGCCGCACCCCCAGCCCCAGCAGCAGACGCGGCCCTCTCCGTCAAGCAGCAGGACTCCATCCTCGACGCCGAGCACTCCCTGAACATCTGGGAAGGCTCGATCCGCTCAGGGAAAACCATCGCCTCCATCTGCACCTGGATGATGTTCATCCGCCGCGCACCCCGAGGCCCCCTCGCCATCATCGGCAAGACCCGCGACTCCGCCTACCGCAACGTCATCGACGTCATGGCCGAGATGAACCCCGGCGCCGTCGTCTACACCCGCGGCGCGCCGACCATCCGCGTCCTCGGCCGCCTGGTGCACGTGTTCGGGGCGAACGACGCCAAGGCGGAGGGCGTCCTGCGCGGGCTCACCCTCGCCGGGGCGTACGTGGACGAGATCACCCTGGTGCCCGAGGCGTTCTGGCAGCAGCTCATGGGCCGGCTCAGCGTCGCAGGGGCCCAGCTATTCGGGACCACCAACCCCGACTCGCCGATGCACTGGCTGCGCGTCGACTACCTCGACCGCGAGCATACCGAACCCGCCCTCGGCCTCCGCTCGTTCAAGTTCGTCCTCGACGACAACCCCGGCATCCCCGAGGAGAAGAAGCGGCAGTACAAGGCGCAGTTCACCGGCCTCTGGTACCGCCGGTTCATCCTCGGCGAGTGGGTCGGAGCCGAGGGCTCGATCTACGACATGCTCGACGACGCCCTCCACTGCCGCACGGCGCCGCCGCGCGAGCGCTGGCAGGCGGCGTGGATGGCCGCGGACTACGGCACCAGCAACCCGACGCACGCGGTCATGGTGGTGCTGGCCGTCGACGAGCAGGGCGTGCCGGGGCTGTACGTGGTGGCCGAGTGGGAGCACGACGGCCGGAAGAAGGGGTCGCTGGCGGACGCGGTGATCTCGAAGCGCCTCGCCGACTGGGCCACCGGCGTGCTCGACGGCACCGGCCTCGTCCCGACCCCGGTGCTCGACCCGAGCGCGGCGAGCCTGCGGACGCAGATGCGCGCGGACGGCTGGCCTGGTTTGCGGTCGGCGGACAATCGGGTCGACGTCGGCCTGCGCAACACGGCGTCGCTGTTCGCGGGCGCCCGGCTGTTCGTGGACAAGGTGGCGTGCCCGGTGCTGTGGAAGCAGCTCCTCGGCTACGTGTGGGACCCGACCGCGCTGCTGAAGGGCATCGAACAGCCCCTCAAGATCAACGACCACGGGTGCGACGCGCTCCGCTACGCCATCATGGCCATCCGCATGATCTGGCGCGCCTGGCTCCCCGACCTCGCCGCAGCCGACGACGAGAACGCTAGGGCGCGGGCGGGGTAGCGGCCGGAGGGGTCGCCCGGCGCCGCTGCACGACCACGCCTGCCACGCCGAGCACGCCGAGCACGACCAGGGCCACGGCCCACGTGCGGCGCTGGTCGAGCGCGTCCTCGCACGCCGCAGTGTGCTCTGCCGCGACCGTGGCGGGCTTGAACACGCTGCCGCACTGGACCTCGTCGAAGAAGTGCCCGGACACCGTGGAGGTGTTGCCGCCGAGGCCGACGAAGAAGCCCACGAAGACCGCCAAGATGGCGGCGGCGAGTAGGGCGTTACGTACGGGCACGACGAGCCTCCGGGTGCAGTTGGGTACCACGATGAGGTCGTCCGTCACGGTGATCGCGTTACGGGTGACACCGCAGCACCAGCCTTCGAGGTGCTCGGCGAAGTCCACAAGCAGGCGCACCGCGCCAAGTCGAGACACGGCAGGGCCCCGTCAGCGATGCGGGCGCGAACAGCACACCCGTGGCCGCCCCAGCAGCGCCCACGCCCCGCAGGTGACACCCACCCCGGAGCGTGGGCGCCGTGCTGATCAACCCCGGCTCCCCGTGGCCCCCGCCCGGCCACCAGCGCCTCCGAACCCACTGGCGGGGCTGGCGCGCGCTCTGGGCCGCAGACGCGACCGAGCTGGCCAAGCACCTCCCCGGCCTCGTCCCCAACGGCTACTGGCACAAGATCGCCACCAAGCGGCCCGAGGTGCGCACGATCCACGCCGGGCTCGCAGCGGACATCGCCCGCACCAGCGCGGACCTCGTCGCCGGGGACACCCCCGCCCTCGACTGGGGCGAGGACCCCGGCACCGGCACCCAACCCCGGCCGACGCCGGTCCAGGACGCCTGGGACAAGTACGCCGACACGGTCGGCCTCGCCAACACCTTCCTGGAGGGCGCCGAGACCGCGAGCGCGGTGGGCGGGGTGTTCCTGCGACCGGTGTGGAACCCGAACCAGGGGTTCGGCGCGGTCGCGGTTCCGACCGTGGTCCCAGCCGACGAGGCCCTGCCGGAGTTCCGGTTCGGGCAGCTGTGGCGGGTGGCGTTCGTGGAGGAGCTGCCGCCGCCGGACGGCTGGACGCAGCGGGAGCGCGGCGAGGTGTGGCGGCTGCTGGAGCACCACGAACCGGGCCAGATCCGACACGAGCTGTGGCGCGGCAACGCCTCCAGCATCGGGCAGCTCGTGCCGCTCACCGACCACCCCGCGACCGCGGGCTACCTGGACGTGTTCAACACGACCGCGATCCGCCCGCAGGGCATCCTGGTCGAGCACTGGCCGAACGTCCTCCCGAACCCGCTCGTCTCCATGCCGCTCGGCCGGTCGGACTTTCAGGGCTGCGAGTCCCGGCTGGACGCGCTCGACGAGGCGTGGTCGTCGTGGATGCGCGACATCGAGCTGGGCAAGAGCAGGATCTTGGCCGCACAGGAGATGCTGGACGCGGCCCCCACAGGTGGCGGGTTCCGGCGCCTGTTCGGCGGCGGCGGCGGTGGCGGTGGGCAGCAGGCGGCGCGGGTGTTCGACGAGGACGCGCGCGTGTTCGTTGGCGTGCCTGGGATGCCGATGGACAGTGAGGGCAAGCTGGTCCCGATCACCCCGGTGCAGTTCAACATCAGGTTCCAGGAGCACGCGGCGACGGTCGCAGCCCTCATCGAGGATGTCTTGAGCCGGGCCGGGTACAGCCCGCAGACCTTCGGCATCAACGTGGACGGCCAGCTGTCCGGGACCGCGATGCGACGCCGCGAGCAGCGCTCGTACCGGACGCGCGACCGCAAGCGCCGCTACGCCCGCTCCCCGCTGGAGAGGTTCTGCGAGACCCTCGCGCTGTTCAACCACCAGCTCGACAACAGCTTCCCGACGCCGCCGGGCCGCCCGAAGCTCGGGTGGCGCGAGGGCGACCAGGCGGACCCGCGCGAGGTCGCGGAGATCGGCGAGCTGTGGCGCCGCGCCAGGCTGATGTCCGACGAGGTCGGCGTGGCGATGGCCCACCCCGAGTGGTCCCCGGCCGAGGTGCAGGACGAGGTCCAGCGGCTCGCGAAGGCCCGCACCGCCGAGATGGCCCCGGCGCTGACCGGGTTCGAGCGCCCGCCCGGCACCGACCCGAACGACGACGAGGGCGACGGGCCTCCGGCTGAGGACGACGAGTAGTGCGCGGGGTCGACCCGGAGGCCGCGTACCGCACGATGAAGACGCTGACCTCGGTGTGGGAGGTGGCGTCGGAGCGGATGCTCGGCGTCGTCGCCCGCAGGCTCGCGCGCGGCGTGACCGAGCCCGGCTGGGCCGAGTCCAAAAGCCGCGAGGTGCTGCTCGTGCGCGCCGAACTCCAGGCCGTCGTCGCCCGGTACCTGGCGGACGGGATGGAGGCGGAGGCGCAGGCCGCGCTGGACGCCGCGTACGGCATCGGCGAGCGCGTCGCCGAGCAGCTGGGCGAGGTCGCCGCCACCACCAACCCCGACCGGGTCACCGCGCTGGTCACCCGGTTCGTCGGGCAACTCCAGGGCACGGTGGTGCCGGTGATCCGCGCGCACGAGGACGTCTACCAGCGCGCCATCCAGGACAGCGAGTCGCTGATGGCGACCGGGACGATCGTCCGCCGCGAGGCTGTCGCGCAGGCGGTGGCCGACCTCGTGCAGGCCGGAGAGGAGCGGTTCGTCGACCGGTCCGGGCGCCGGTGGCATCTGGACGCCTACGTGCGGATGGCGGGGCGCACCGCGGCGGCGCAGTCGGCGGTGGAGGGGCAGCTGGACGGGCTGGTGGCGCGCGGTCGGGACCTGGTGGTGATCTCGGACAGCCCGCGCGAGTGCCGGAAGTGCCAGCCGTGGGAGGGCAAGCTCCTGAGCATCACCGGCGGCACAGCGATCGGCTCCGAGGTGGACGGGCACAGGGTCGCGGGCACGGTGGAGGAGGCGCGGGAGGGCGGCCTGTGGCACCCGAACTGCACGCATCGCGCCGACGTGTTCACGCCGGGCTTCACGCGGGTCCCGGTCGCGCGGGAGAACCCGGAGGGCTACCGGGAGCAGCAGCGGCTGCGGAAGTACGAGCGGGAGCTGCGCGACCTGAAGCGGGGCCTGAGCGCGGTGGAGGAGTTGGGAGACACGCAGGTGGGGCGGGCGTACCGGCGGGAGATCCGGGCGCACACGGCGCGGCTGGCTGCGTACGCGGAGGCGACGGGGCAGCTGCGGCGCAGGGAGCGTGAGCGGCCGGTGGGCTAGTCCGCACGCGCCGAAGCCCCGCACTGTGGGTGCGGGGCTGGGCGGGGCTGGGTCAGCCCTTGAGCGCCAGCCCGATGCCGGTGGCGACGAAGCGCTCGCCAGCGGCCTCGATCAGTTCGAGCTCGGCGGCCTTGGCGGCGTCCTTGCGGACGACCGGGTCGATGGCGGCGCGGGCCGGGTCCACCGCGCTGTCCATGTCGTAGGTGGCGCGGACGGCGGCGTCGATCTGGGCCGCGAGGGCGGGGACGCGGAGCTTGGCGATGACGTGCGGGCGGGACATGGCGGAGCGGGTGACGAGCGAGGCGGCGAGCGTCGTGGTGATCTCGTCCTCGTTCTTGCGGGAGCGGGCGGCCTCCAGGTCCCACATCGCGGTGCGGTGGTCGCCGAGGGCGGAGACGAGGTCCGCGATGGCTTCGACGGCGACGGTCTCGGCGGTGGCGCGGCGGTCGGCGCGGGCCTTGAGGACGATGCCGAAGATGCCGAGGCTGGCTCCGGCGAGGGTGCCGAGGATGGTGAGGATGGTCTGCCACATGTTGTTCTCCCTGGGGTTTCTCGCTCTGGGTGTATAGACACCTTAGCGCGAGGTGTATAGACACCTGCAAGCCCTGCGAGGGAACTTCACTCGACTGGGTGTATAGACACCCGCTAGGCTGCGGACATGGCCAACCAGCCCCGCACACCGCAGCGCGCCGTGCGCGTCCCCGACGACCGGTGGGAGGCCGCAGGCGAGGCCGCCACCACCCTGGGACTCGACCGGTCCGCCTGGATCAACCAGGCCCTCGCCTGGCTCGTCGGCGAACCCGGCGCCCGCCGTCCCACGCGCCCGACCCCGCCCGTCGAGCAGCCGGAGCCACCCGCCGCAGGGTGACAGCCGGGCGGGACGGTCGGGCCATGTCGAACCTGACCAAGGGCATCCCGCCCGTGCAGACCTTCCGCAAGCGCCCCGTCACCATCGAGGCCGTGCGCTTCGAGTCCGCGCAGGACGGCTCCCGCATCGCCGAGTGGTGCGGCGGCACGAACGAGGTCGCGCCGGACCAGATCCAGATCACCACCCCCGAGGGCGTGATGTGCGCCGGGCTCGGCGACTGGGTCATCCGGGGCGTCGCGGGCGAGTTCTACCCGTGCAAGCACAGCATCTTCGAGGCCACGTACGACCTGGCGTGACACCGGCGGCTGACGCTGCGGGGCGTGGAACCCACCCCCGCAGCGCCCAGCGCCACCACCACGACCACCACCTCCGCTCCGGCCGCCGGTCAGCAGACGGCCCCGGTCCCCACCCCGCCCGCCGCACCGCAGCAGCAGGCCGTCACCGGCACGCCCGTCGCCGCTGGCACCCCGGCCGCGCAGCCGGTCCAGCAGGCCACGCCCGCCGCCGAGGCGAAGACCTTCACCCAGCAGGACCTCGACCGCATCCTCACCGAACGGCTCGGCCGCCAGGAGAAGACGCTCACCGAGAAGTTCGCGCAGGTCTTCGGCATCACCGACCCGAACGCCGCCGTCGACCCTGCCAAGGCGCTCGCCGACGCGCAGGCCCAGGCCACGGCCGCGCTGGCGCGCGCGGACCAGGCCGACGCCCGCGCGCTCGCTGTCGCCGCCGGTGTGCGCCCGGAGCACGTCGAGACGTTCACACGGCTCGTGGACCTGTCCCCGCTCGCCAAGCTGGACCGGTCGGACGCGGGCGCGGTGACGGCCGCGATCAAGGCGCAGGTCGACGCGGCGCTCGTCGGCGCGCCCATGTTCAAGGGTGCGGCACTCCCGGCCGCGTCCGGCGGCGACCGGCAGGGCGCGGGGCAGGCGTCGCTGGCCGAGCAGATCGCCGCCGCCGAGAAGGCCGGGGACTTCCGTACCGCGATCTCCCTGAAGCGGCAGCAGGCGTTCCGGACCGCGCAGTAACACCGCGCCCTCACCGTCAGCAGCGCAGGTAACCCGCCCGCCCCACTGCACCGGGCACCCGGAGGAACCCCGCTCGGACTCCGCGAGCACCCAGCACGGACCGAGGAGAACCAATGGCCGGAATCACCGGCATGGGCACCACCTTCAACCTGCCCAACTACCACGGCGAACTGTTCGGCCTCACCCCCGAGGACACGCCGCTGCTGTCCGCCATCGGCGGCCTGGGCAGCGGCAGCGAGATCACCTCCAAGGAGTGGGAGTGGCAGGCGTACGACCTGCGCGACCCGGCGCAGCGCGTCGCCCTGGAGGGGCAGACCGCGCCGACCGGCGAGGCCCGCGTCCGCACGAACTTCTCCAACGTGGTGCAGATCGTGCACGAGCGGGTCAGCACCTCCTACACCAAGCAGGCCGCGATCGGACAGTTCGCGGCGAACAGCGCACCGATCTCCGGCGCGAACCCCATCACCGACGAGCACGACTGGCAGGTCACCCAGGCGGTCAAGCAGATCGCCCGCGACGTCAACTGGACCTGCATCAACGGCCAGTACGCCAAGCCGAGCGACAACAGCTCGCCGCGCAAGACCCGCGGGCTCATGCAGGCAGTCAGTGCCGCGAACACCGTCGACCGGGGCAGCAACGTCGCGACGGGCGCGTCCTCGGTGACGGACACGATCACCCCGGCCAGCGCGCACTCGCTCAGCGTGGGCGACGTCGTGTTCTTCACCCGCACCGGCGACGCCACCGGCATCACCACCGGCCGCCCCTACTGGGTCCAGTCGGTCAGCACCACGGTGTCGTTCAAGGTCGCGGCCAGCAAGGGCGGCACGGCGCTGACGGTCGGCAGCTCGACGGCGAACATCGACTACCACTCGGTGGCGTCCTCGGCGACGGTGCTGTCCGTGGACGACGTCAACGTCTTCGCCCAGCGGGTCTGGGACGGCGGCGGCCTGACCGACGGCCTGGGCGTGTTCCTGTGCAACAGCTCCCAGAAGATCGCGCTGTCCAAGGCGTACGCCGACGCCTACGGCAAGGCCGTCCCGGTCACCCAGGGCGAGAAGGTCGGCGGCGTCGTCGTCGAGCGCCTGCTGACCGACTTCGGGCCGATCAACATCATGGTCGACCGGGCGATGCCGCAGGACGCGCTGCTGCTGACCTCGCTCAGCCAGCTCAAGCTCCAGTTCCTCCTCATCCCCGGCAAGGGCTCCTTCTTCGAGGAGCCGCTGGCCAAGACCGGCGCGTCCGAGGACACGCAGATCTACGGCGAGGTCGGACTGGAGTACGGGTCGCCGCTCGCGCACGGCGTGCTGCGCGGCCTCCCGTTCCGGGGGATGTGACGTGCCGGAGTTCGAGCACATCGCGTCGGGCCGCCGGATGACCGCGTCCGGTGCCGAGGTGGAGGCCGCGTACGAGGCGGACGGCGAGTGGCAGCGGGTGCAGGAGCCCGTGAAGCTCACGCCGAAGCAGCAGCTCCAGGCCGACGCGGTCGCGCTGGGGCTGGAGACGGAGGGCACGGCCGACGAGCTGAAGGCCCGGATCGGCGAGCGGCTGGCCGTGCTGCGCGAGCAGGCGGCCGAGCTGGACATCGACGGCGAGGACCTGTCGACGGTCGAGCTGGCTGCGGCTGTGGACGCCGCGCTGGCGAAGTGAGACGTGCCCCGGCAGGTGGGTGACTTGCGGGGAAGGTGGGCACGAGCCTGCCGGGGCACCCCTACCTTGATGATCGTGGAGGACTGCTGATGTCGCCGTGGTTGGGCCACGCGCCGGACGCGCCGGACTCGCACCGCATGTGGGCGCACCCCGGCTCCGGGCTGGAGGCCGCGCTCCGCGCCTCCGGATGGGTGCACGAGGTGCCCGCGCCGGGCAGCGAGGAGATCGACGTGCTGCCCGAGGAGCCGCTGGCGCCGGTCGTGCCGCCGGTCGTGCTGGAGCAGCCCGCCGAGGAGCCCGCCGTGGTTCCGACCGAGCCGAGAGCGAGACGCGCGCGTGCCTGAGTGGTTCACCGGCCTGACCGTGGCCGAGATCCTGACCGGGGTCGGCGGGCTCGTGGCCGTGGTCGCCCTGTTCCGCCGGGTCTGGCGGAGCGTGCGCCCGGTGTGGAAGGGCGTGCGCGAGTTCTTGGAGGACTGGCGCGGCGAAGAGGGCCGTCCGGGTGTGCCGGAGCGGCCGGGCGTGATGGCCAGGCTGGCGACGATCGAGGCCGACTCCGCCGAGGCGAAGGCCCGGCTGGAGCAGCAGGCTGCGGCGCTGGTGGCGATCGATCATGAGCTGCACCCGAACTCCGGGTCCAGCCTGCGTGATCAGGTGGATCGGGTGGCGAAGCACGTGGGCGTGCAGCCGCCGAAGTAACACCCCGCCCCGACGCTCGGGGCATGTCCGATTGGCGGATGGCCCGCTCGCTCGACGCGCTGCTGGGCCAGCTCAACGCTCTCGCGCCGAACCGGTCCCGCGCCAGCGATGGCGGGATCGGCGACACGGCGCACCGCATGCAGGGGGCCTCCTCGGACCACAACCCGTGGTTCCGGGGCATGGTCACCGCGCGCGACTTCACCCACGACCCGGCTGGCGGGCTCGACTGCGACCGGCTCGCGGCGGCGCTGATCGCCTCGCGCGACCCGCGCATCAAGTACCTGATCTGGCGCGGCCGGATCTGCGACTCGCGCGCCCCCTTCAAGCCCTGGACGTGGCAGCCCTCGTCCGGACACCACCAGCACCTGCACCTGTCCGTGATGGACAACAACTCGGCCGACGACGCCCGCCCGTGGGCGCTCCCCGGCCTCATCGAGGAGGACGACCCCTTCATGGCCCTGACCAAGGACGACCTGGCCGACGCGGTCAAGACCGGCGTCGAGAACGCCTTCTGGCGGCGCTACGACGAGGGCCGCAACCTCGTCGACGACGAGAAGGAGCAGACCGCGCGCCTGATCGCCATCGACGCGGACGGCGACAAGGTCGTCGCGGCGGTGCAGGAGAACACCAAGGTGCTGCGCGAGCTGCTCGCCGCGGTGACCGGGAAGGCGGTCACCAAGTGAGGCTCTCCTACCTCAAGGCGCTCGTCGCCGGGGCCGTCGCGGGGCTGACCGCGATCGGCACCGGCCTCACCGACAACGTCCTCACCCCGGCCGAGTGGGTCGCCGCCGCTGTCGCGGCGCTCGGCGCGCTCGGCGTGGTCTGGGCCGTCCCGAACAAGCAGAAGCTGGAGGGCTGACGGATGAGGGCCTCCCTCACGGCGTGGCGGCAGGCCCTCGCCTTCCGCTCCATCGAGCCGGTGCGCGTCGTGTGCATCGGCAGCAGCACCACCGCCGGGCTCAACGCCACCGCCCCGGACCGCCGCTACTCGACCGCGCTGGGCCACGCCATCCGGGCGCGGCTCGGCGCGACCGGCGGCACCTACCTGCGCGGCATCGACACGGCCTGGTCGACCACCGGCACCACGACGGACGTCGGCCGGGGCCTCGGCCTGCACTCGCGGTCGCTCGCGGTCGGCGCGACCATGACCACGCCCTCGGCGACCTGCTCGGGCTGGACGATCTACTTCGAGCAGGGCGGCACCAGCGGCGCGTTCACCTACGCCATCGACGGCGGCTCGGCGACCACCGTCACCCCCGACACCACGAACAGCCAGATCAGGCACGACGGGTCGGTGTACGTCAGCGCGGGCAGCCTCGGCGCGCACACCCTGACCATCACCGCCACCGCCGCGACCGTGATCAGCGGCGTCTACACCCACGTCAACGACCAGACCAGCGGCGTGCAGGTGTTCAATTCCGGCAGCAGCGGCACCAGCAGCGCGGACTGGACCGGCACCGGCAGCCCGTTCCTCACCCACCTGTCCCGGATCTCCGCGCTCGACCCCGCGCTGCTCATCATCATGATCGGCAGCAACGACAGCACCGGCGTCGACCCCGCGCTCTACCGCGAGCGCGTCCGCGAGCAGGTCCTCAAGACCCGCGCCGCCTGCCCCACCGCGACCAGCGTGCTGCTCGTGCACAGCTTCGGCCGCCTCGACCTCCCAAACCCACCCTGGCCCTGGGCCGCCTACGGCCGCGCCCTCACCGACCTCGCCAAGGACCTCCCCGACACCGACGTCCTCGACCTCACCGCCCACTACCCCACCAGCCAGATCAACGACACCGCCGACCTGCTCAGCAGCGACGGCATCCACGCCAGCGACCGCGGCCACGCCCTCCTCGCTGAACTCGTCGCCACGCACCTCACCACCAGCAGCCCGGCCAGCACGCCGAGCAGCGCGGGACTGCGCGCGGCCAGCACGCCCGGCACGGACCCGGCCGCGCTGCCCGGTCTCGTCTCCGCCTGGCGCTCCTCGGACCTGCCGAACAGCGCGGCCAGCGCGCTCCCCTCGTGGGCGCCGTACGCCGGGGTGCAGTCCGCGCCACTGGCGCAGGCGACCGGCGCGAAGCAACCGTCCGTGGTCGCGTCGGCGTTCGGCGCGGGCACCACCATCCCCGTGGTCAGGTTCAGCGCGGCGGCTGCGCAGGTCATGCAGACCGCCGCCTGGTCGCAGCAGTACCCGGTCCCCCTCACCATCCTCCTCGTGGCCAAGCCCAGCAGCACCAACTACACCCTCTTCAGCGGCACCAGCGGCGCGTTCGTCTACCTCGGCCAGTCCGCCACCCCGGAGATGATGGTCCTCGGCGCGGGCGCCGCGTCCGAGGCGCAGGTGTTCACCGGGCAGGGCCGCTGGCGTGCGCTCGGCGTCGCGTTCAACGGCGCGAACACGCTGTTCGCCGCGCACGACATCGCGCCGGTCGTCGTCACCACCGGCACCAGCAGCGCCGCCAAGCTCGGCCAGTTCACCCTGAACGGCAACAGCAGCGGCTCCCTGAACGGGAACGTCGACGTCGCCGAGGTGCTCGTCTTCGACCGGGCGCTCACCGAGCGGCAGTTGACCGCCGCGCTCGACGTGCTGGCCGCTCGGTACGGGCTCACTACCCCGAGCCCGAGTAGCGCGCCCGTGGTGCCCACGAGCGGCACTCCGGTCCCCAACACCAGCAGCGGCCCGGTCACCGTGGCGGTCAGCGGCGGCACCGTCACCGACATCGTCATCGGCGGCCGATCCACCGCCCTCACCGGCGGCACCATCACCCTCCCCGCGGGCAGCACCATCGCCCTGATCTACACCGGGCCCGCCCCGACCTGGAGGTGGTCCTCGTGATCTGGGCGACCACGCCGGAGGTGCGCGCGTACGCGGGCGCCGACCTGCCGTCGAGCGTGGGCGACGCCGAGGTGCAGCGCGGCATCGACCGCGCCGTGCGCTCGCTGGAGGCCAGCGTGTTGCGCTGGCCGCTGCTCGACGACGCCGAGCGGCCCGCCGACGCGCGGGTGCGCGCGGACGTCGTCGCCGCGGTCGCCGAGACGCTGCTGGCCCGGCGGAAGGCGGATGCGGTGGCGGCTGACCTCGGTGGTGCTGGGGCGACGGCGGTGATCGCGGCGGGCGGCACGGTCAGCGCGGGCAAGCTCACCGTCTCCGGGTCGCGGAACGGCGGCTCCGGCGCGGGCGTGGCCATCGGCGACGCCGGGCGGCGCCCGCCCGTCGAGGCGTGGGAGGCGCTGGCGGCGGCGGGGATGATCGGCGGGAGCGTGGCGTCGTGGTGAGCTTGCTGGGTGGGCTGGTGCCCGCGCCGTCCACGGTGCAGCACCGGGCGGCGTTGCTGGACGACGGCGACGGCGCGCGCTGGGCGGCGCCGGTCGACGTGCCGGGGTGCCGGGTCGAGACGGTGTCGAAGCGGGCCGAGGTCGTGGGCGGCCGGGTGGTGACGCTGGCCGCGCTGGTCTGGATGCCCGCGCTGCCGGAGGTGAACGTGGGCGACCTGCTGGTGGTCGACGGGCAGGAGCGGCCGGTGGAGGTGGTGGACGCCCCGGTGTGGCTGTCCGGGCAGCGGATGCACCACGAGGTCTGGACGACCTGATGGACGTCGAGTTCGGGCAGATGATGGACGAGCTGGTCGACGCGATGGGCGACGCCTCCGAGGAGACCGTCCGCGAGGTCACCGACGACCTGCTCGCCGAGTCGCGCATCGTGGTGCCGTACCAGGAGGGCGACCTCAGCCGGGCCGGGCACGCCGAGGTGCGGCAGGTAGGCGTCGCGGGTGCCCAGGGCGAGGTGCGGTACGACATCGTCTACGCCCGTTACCAGGAGTTGCGCGAGGATCTGCGGCACCAGGACTCCGGGACGGCGCACTACCTCGGCGGCACGATGAAGGCGAACTCCGGCCGGTACATGGATCACCTCGGGCGGGTGTGGGACAAGCTGGCGTGACACCGGCGGCCGACGCTCTGGTCGTGCTGTCGAAGGCGCTCGCGCTGCACCTCGCCGAGGCGGGGCTGGTCCGGTTCCCACCGGCCAGCCCCGGCGCTGGCGTGCCTTGCTACGTCGAGGACTTCCCGGTCCGGGACGCCCCCGACGCCCTCGTGCTCGTGCGCTTGGAGCAGGGCTTCCCGTCCACCGACCTGTCCGGCTACGACACCCCGGAGTTGCGCGTGCTCGTGCGCACGGCGGCCACCGCAGGGTGGTCGGCCGGGTACGAACTGGCGGCGCGCATCCGGCGCGCGGTCGTGGGGGCGCGGCAGCAGACGTGGGCGGCCGGTACCGACGACGAGGTCGTGGTGCTGGCGTGCGACGCCAACGACGCGGGCCCGGTGCGTGAAGGCACCGACCCGGCGGGCCGACCGGTGTGGGCGGTCTCGATCACCATCAACTGCCTGGAGGCAACCGCATGACCACGCCGCTCAAGAAGCGGGCCGTCAACAAGTGGCGGCTGGAGGTCGACACCGGGTCCAGCGGCACGCCGACCTGGACCGTCGTCAAGGGCCTCACCAAGCTGGAGCCCACCATCTCCCCGACCGAGGTCGACACCAGCGACTTCGACTCGGAGGGCTGGTCGGACTCCCTGACCACGTTCCGCTCATGGACCGTGGCCATCGAGGGCTTCGACGGCTTCACCGGCACCGACGCCTCGCCGGTGGACGACCCCGGCCAGGTCGCCCTCAAGGCCAAGGGCGTGCTCACCGCGTACGAGGCGTACGCGGACGTGCGGTTCTACCGCACCGACACGAAGAAGGGCTTCTCCGGCCGCGTCTCCGTGAACTGGTCCGGCGCGGGCGGCGACCTCAAGGGCGTCGAGCCGTTCAAGTGCTCCCTCACCGGCGCAGGCAAGCTCACCCCCATCACCGTCACCACCACCTGATCGGAGGCGATCGTGCCCACCTTCCCCGACCTGGCCACGTTCCGCTCCGAGATGGAGGGCGAGCCGCTGGTCCTGCCCGTCAACGGCGTGACCTACAGCTTCCCGGCCTCGATCCCCGCGCGCACCGCGCTCGCGCTGGTCACCGCCCGCGCGATAGCGCAGCGCGTCACCGCAGGCGAGATGGTCGACCCCGCCGAGATCGCCAGCAACGAAGCCCACGCCGGGCAGGTACTCGACGACCTCCTCGCCCCGGAACTGGACCGGATGCTCGCCAACGGCCTCACCCAGACCGACCTGAACGCGGTCGGCGAGACCCTGATGGCCTGGCACATGGGCGGCGCCGACATGGCGCTGAACCGCTGGCAGGGCAAGCTGCCGGGTGGTGATGCCCGCCCCCCAGCCCTCTCCGCGTCGAGTCAGCAGCCGACATCCCCGAGTTCATCGACGCGGCGACAGCGGAAGCGCTCCAAGACGCGGCAGAACCGCGTCTGAGCTGGGCCGACTTCCTCGACGCTTGGGCGCTGATCGAGGCGGACTTCGCGCGGGAGTACCACGTCGACCTGGGCGAGCCGAACCTGTTGGACACCCGCACGTGGCGGTGGTTCCAGGCCCGGCTCTACGGGCTCACGCTGGAGTCCCGCACCTGGTCCTACCTGATCGAGGTCATGCGCGGCAGCACTGCGAGCGAGGCCAGCGTCGACGACCTCGACCGGGAACTCGGGATCACCCGCGAGTAACAGCAGGCCCGCAGGCTGCGGCTCGTGAGCACCACCGTCGGCCACATCCGAGGCATCGTCACCCTCGACACCAGCGGCATGAAGGCCAAGGCCGCCGAGGCCAAGGCCGAAGCGCGCGCGCTCAAGCAGGACGTCGAGCGGCAGAAGCCCACGATCGACGCGAACACCGCGCCGTTCCTCGCCGCCGTCGCGCGCGCTGACGCAGCCGCGACGGCAGCGAACGAGCGCGCCTCAGCACGGGTCGGCACCCTCGAAGCCAAGATCGCCAAGGCCGCGACCTCGCAGGAGACCGCGCTCGGCAAGGTCCGGATCGCGCAGGCGGCGCTCGATGATCTCCAGAACCGGGCCGTCGACGAACCCGTCTCAGTCGACAAGATCGAAGCCGCCGAGCAGAAGCTCTCGTCCGCGCTGCGCGCGCACGGCAACGCCGTGTCCACCAGCGAGCGGCTGACCCACGAGCTGGCCCAGACCCGCGCCCGCGCCGCCGACCAGGCCATGGCCGCCGCCTCCAAGGAGAAGGCCGCTGCCGCCTCGCTGGTGCAGGCCGCCGAGGCAGTGGCAGCCGCCCACGCGCGGGCTGCAGGAGTCCCCACCCCGCAGCAGGTCGTCACACCACCGACGAGCGCGCCCACCGAAGCGCTGCCCGCCGCTGTCCCCGCGCGTCCTGACACCGGCGCGCTCGAAGCGAAGATCAGCAGGTCGGCGGACGCGCAGGCGAACGCCCTCGGCAAGGTCCGCGTCGCCGAAGCCGAACTGAGCGCGCTGCGCGGGCGCTACATGAACCAGCAGGTCCCGCACGCCACGCTCGTCGCCGGGGAGGAGAAGCTCGCCGCCGCGAAACGCCAGCACGCCAGCGCCTCCAAGACCACCGCCACCCTTGAAGCCGACCTCGAACGCGTCCGCGCCGAGGCCGCTCGGCAGGCGGAGGAGAACGCCGCGCAGGAGGCGGCGGCTGCGGCAGCAGCGAAGAAGGCCGCGCAGGAGGCGGCAGCGGCGAAGGTCAAGGCGGCCGAGGAGGCAACCGCCGCCGAGAAGAAGGCCGCAGAGGACGCGCGCCGGGCCGCCGAGGAAACGGCCGCCGCGAAGCAGCGCGCCGCCGAGCAGGCGCGGGAGTTCGCCGCCGCCCAGGAGAAGGCCGCGAAGCAGGCCGTCGACGGCGGCACCCGGCTCGCCGCCGCCCGCGACGCCGAGCAGCGCGCCGCGCAGGCGGTGGCGCGGGCAGAGCGCGACCTCGCCGCGGTGCGGGCGGACGCGGGCGCCAGCGCGGACCGGATCGCGGCGGCCGAGGAGAAGGTCACGGCGGCGGTCCGGCAGGCGGCGCTGGCGAAGCAGCGTGCTGCCGACGTGGTCAAGGCGGAGGCGGACGCGCGCACGCGGGCGGCGGAGATGGTCGCTGCCGCCGAGGAGAAGGCTGCTGCGGCTGCGGAGAAGGCCGGGGAGAAGGCCGCGCAGGAGGCTGACAAGGCGGCGGAGGCTGAGGAGGACGCGGCCAACCGTCGGGTCGCGTCGCTCGCGAAGATCGCGGGCGGGTACACGGCGCTCGGAGCGGTCGGTCTGGTGGCGGGCACGGTGGCTGCCGCTGGTGTGGCTCTGCTGCCGATCGCGATGGGGGTGGCGGCCGGGGCGCTGCTGAAGGGGGAGGCGCAGGTCTCCGACGCGTGGGGTGGGCTGGCGTCGAAGGTTGTCACCGAGTCGAAGCGCATGGCGAAGCCGCTCACGGGCGACATGGTGAACGTGGCCGGGCAGTTCGCACTGTCCTGGCAGAAGATGCGCTACTCGGTGGACGGCATGTTCCGGGAGTCCGCGCCATCGATCCGGCAGCTCTCGCAGGGGATCTCGGAGTTCGCGGAGAACGCGGTGCCGGGGATGGCCACCGCGGTCAGCCGCAGCGAGCCCGCGATGATCGGCTTCCGGGGGATGCTCGGCGACCTCGGCGCGGGGGTCGGCGACCTGTTCGAGAACGTCTCCGAGGACACCCACTCGACCGGGCGGGTGCTCGACAGCTTCGGCGGGGTGGCGCGCAGCGCGCTCGGCGGGACGGGCACCCTGCTGTCGCAGCTAACCAGCAGCTTTGCCCCGTACTCGGCGCAGTTCGAGTCGCTGGTGGCGCTGGCTCTCCGGCTGGTCACGCAGTTGTCCGGGGGCGCGCTGCCGGAGCTGATGGCTGCGGGGGGCATGACGATGCAGGTGCTGGCCGGGCTGCTCGACGTGATCGAGCCGATCGCGCCCGAGCTGGGCAAGGGCATCGGGATCGTCCTGAGCGCGGCGGCGGCGTGGAAGGTGTACCAGGCCGCGATCACGTTGGTCACGAAGCTCAACCCGGCGCCGCTGATCGCGAAGGCCGGGGAGGCGCTGTCGAATTTCAGCGGTGGGGCGGACAGGGCAGCGAAGGGGGCTGCCGGGGCCGAGAAGTCGGTGGGTGCGCTGAGCCGTGCGATGTCGCCGCTCGGCGTAGCGATTGGTCTGATCGGGATAGCCGTGGCCGGGTACGCGCTGGCCCAGCAGGAAGCTACTGAGTTCGGAGATCAGTACACCCAGGGGCTTGCCAAGGGTGGAGATGCCGCGAAGGGGGCGGTGGACAAGTACCGGGAAGCGTTGTTGGAGATGCGTCGCCTGAAGGAAATTCAGGATTCCATCAATTCTGGCAGCGCCGAAAAAGAGTTCAAGGTCGGCCCGGAATCGTTCTTCAAGAAGGTCAATCTTTGGGAAAGCGAGGACGATCTTCCAGATTCGATCGGGAACCTTTACGACGCTCCCGGCAAGATTAAAGAAGCCAAAGAGGAATGGGATAAATACCTCGAATCCGTCGGCCCTGTCGAGCGGGCTCAGGCTGAACTGAACCTGGCGGTCGCCGAGTTCGGGCCTACCTCGATCCAGGCTCAGACGGCTGGCGCGAAGTTGACCGCCGAGCAGCGCTCCCTTGCCGAGTCGCAGCGACAGGCCGCACTCGCCGCCATGTCGCATAACGACAAGCTGATCCAGCAGATGGGGTTCATGCTCGCTGCTGCCGGCGCGAGCAACGCGTACGACGCCGCGCTCCTCGGCTTGGAGGGCGCGGAGAAGGCTGTGGGCGAAGCGGTCAAGCAGCATGGCGCGAACAGCTTGGAAGCACGCCAGGCGAACAACGCGTACGAGGCTCAGCTGATCAGCGTCATCAACGCGATCGGCCAGAAGACCCTGGCCGAGAACGCCAACGAGGAGGCGTCCGTCGCCTCAGAGCGCGCGATGGAGGCGCAGTACCGCGAAATCATCCGCCTTGCCGGGGCAGCAGGGCAGAACGCGCCGGACGCCCTCAAGAAGATGATTTCCCAGATGGACGTCAGCAAGCTCTCCGCCATGGGCGTAACCGTCAGCGTCAACGAGGCCGGACAGGCTGTTTACCGGCTGCCGAACGGCAAGACGATCAAGATTGACGGATTGAACCAGGCTGCCCTTGACGCGATTGAGGCAGTCAACCGGAAAGAATTGAAAGACAAGACCATGTACATCAACGCCGTCATGCGCATGGACGACCGGGTCGCGCAGACGTACGGCGACTCCGGCCGCAACAAGGGCGGCTGGGTGCCCGGCAGCGGGCCGGACCGCGACAGCGTGTGGATCCACGCCACCCCCGGCGAGTACGTCGTCAACCGCCGCGCGTCCCGGAAGCACGCCCGCGTGCTGGAGATGATCAACGCGGCAGGGGGCGGGGACGTCACGCTGCCGCAGTCCTCGATCGCGGGCACCGAGATCCCCGAACCTCGGATGCCCGGCCTGCCCGCACAGGCCATCCGCCAAGCCGCAGCCGCGCGCTCGGCGAGCAGCACGTCCAGCACGACCCCGGCCCCCGCAGCGCAGCACCGCAGCACGCACATCACGCTGAACGCGGTGCCCGGCATCTCGACGATGCAGCAGCTCGAAGACATGCAGCACGAACTGGAGGTTCTGGGCCGTGGGTAGGCAGTTGACGTGGATCTCCGGGGCCAGCGCGCTCGGCGGCAGCACGAGCACGGTGCTGACCGACCGGGCCGCCGGGCACCGCGTCCTCAAGGGCGTGAAGAACCTCAACGTCGCCGGGGTCGAGTACCTGACGACCGAGGTGCCCGGCCTCGACGGCACCCAGGTCACCGACCTGTTCGCGCCGCCGCGCGTGGTGCAGCTGCCGATGGAGGTCCACGGCGCGACCCGCATGCAGTTCCTCGCCCGCCTGCGCGCGCTGGAGCTGGCGCTCGACCCCGCCGTGCCGGGCGAGCTGGAGCTGATGCAGGCGGACGGGCGCCGGTTCCGGTTGCGGGCGCGGTACCTGCGCGGGCTGGAGGGCAGCGAGGACCAGGACGAGGGCGGCGACGGACGCTGGGCGCGGTTCGTCCTCAGCCTGTACGTCGAGGACCCGTGGTGGTACGCCGCCGAGCCGATCCGCGTGCCCTTCTCGTACAGCGCGGGGGGCACGTTCTTCCCGATCCTGCCCCTCGTCCTCTCCAGCTCCAGCATCAACGGCGCGGCCACGTTGTCCAACCCCGGCACCGTCCCCTCCTGGCCGGTGTGGACCGCCACCGCACCCGGCTCCGCACTCACCATCGCCAACTCCCGCACCGGCCAGCAGATCAGCGTCAACGGCGTCATCCCCGCCGGACGCACCCTCACCATCGACACCCGGCTAGGCGCCGCGCGCGTGCAGCTGGACGACGGCACGGACTGGTGGCCGCAGCTGACCGGCACCCCGGTGTTCTGGCCGGTACCGCCGGGCGAAACGCCGATCAGCGTCGCGCTGGTCGCGGCCGGGCCGGGCTCGGAGGTCGTCTGCACGTGGACCCCCAGGTACAGGAGCGCGACGTGACCCCGCAGGTGTGGATGATCGACCCGACCGGCGCCCGCCGCGGGCTGCTGACCTACAGCAGCCTCACCGCGGTCGAGCGGTGGCTCGGGGTCGGGACCTACCGGGTCGCCGCGCCCCTGACCCAGCAGTCGGTGATGGCGGCAGCGGCTGGGTGGCGGTTGGCCATCGTGGGCGGGGACGGGCGGCCGGTGATGGCGGGGCCGGTGGTGGAGCCGGAGGTGTCGTACGGGCAGGACTCGGGTGGCCGGGTGGTGCCGACCGTGGTGTACGCGGGCGAGGACGACATGTGCTGGCTGCGCGACCGCGCCGCGAGGCCGGTCCCGCTGAACACCCTGGCCACGCAGACCGAGGCGTACGACGTGCGGGTCGGCCAGGCCAGCGGGGTGATCCGGCAGTACGTCGAGCTCAACGCGGGGCCGAGCGCGCGCCCGGAGCGCCGCGTGCCGGGGCTGACGCTGGACCTGGACTCCGACCCCGGCGCGGGCGGCGTCGTGACCGGGCGCGCGCGGTTCCAGTCGGTGCTGGAGCTGTGCGCCGGGCTCGCGGACGGCGCGGGCATCGGGTTCCGGGTGATCAGCGACGCAAGCGCCACGAAGCGCTTTCAGGTCGTGGTCCCTCGCGACCTGCGCGGCCCAGCCAGGTTCAGCATCGGCTTGCGCAACATCAACATGCTGAAGTGGAGGCTCCGCGCCCCGAAGGCGACGCACGTCGTCGGCGGCGGACGCGGCGAGGAGGAGGCGCGGGAGTTCATCGAGGCCGCGAACGAGGAGCAGGGCTTGGGCTGGGGACGCAGGGAGGACTTCTTCGACTTCCGGTCGGCCAGCTCGGAGGACTCGTCGGCAGAGCTGGCCGAGGGCACGACCCGGAAGCTCGGGGAGTCGTCGGCGACGGCGCAGGTGCAGTGGGTGCCGGTCGACACCACCGCGCTGCGCTACGGGCGGGACTACGGCCTCGGCGACCTCGTCACGATCGACGTGTTCGGCGGCGTGCTGCAGGTGCAGGCGGCGATCCGGGAGGTCGAGCATCGGGTGACGCGGCAGGACGGGTACCGGGTGCTGCCGCGCGCGGGCGACATCGGCGCGTCCGGGACGAGCTTGCAGCGGTCCATCGTGGACGCGCTCACGTCGCGGGTGTCGAACCTGGAACGCACGAGGTGACAGCGCCCGCTCAGGCTGCGAGGCATGGTTGATCAGTCGTGGCCCTGGGACGGGCAGCCGACCTACCAGGACAGATGGCGGGCGCTCTCACGCGCATGGACCCGCTCAGGGCTCGTCGCCGGCACCGGGCTGCCCGCGCTGGGGAGCGGGCTGCAGTTCACGCTCCCGACCGGCGTCGAGTACCTGATCGGTGGGTTCCTCTACACGAACATCACCAGCCAGCGCGTGGTGGCCGGACCGACGAACATCAACTCGTTGCCGCGCTTCCACCGGCTGGTGATGCGCCGCGACTTCGACAGCAAGTCGATCACCCCGGTGGTGCTGGAGGGGGCTGCTTCGGCGTCGCCGGTGCTGCCCGCGCTGACCGCGACGGCCGCGGTGGTGGACTACCCGGTGGCGTACGCGATCTGCCCCGGCTCGGCGTCGGCGCAGAACTACACCGGGTTCGTGATCGACGCGCCGTTCGCGGACTACCAGCCCGCGCTCCACACCCCGAACATCACCGCCGAACTGCGCCGCTCGGACGGCGCGATGGTGATCAACGGCGGCGACGGGTTCACGGCCCTGAAGGTCTTCGGCTCCCGGTCAGAGGGCTATCAGCGGCTCGCGGACACCCCCTGGTCCGACGTGTACGGGGGCAACGGGTTCGAGTACGCCAGCGCCATGCACGGCTGGTGGGAGCTGGAGGCGGTCTTCCCGACCGCCTACAACGGCTCGTACGCGGGCGGCTCGACCAGGTACATGATCCTGGAGGCGCAGCAGACCCGCGCCGACCTCGGCGTCGTCACCAAGCCGTTCATGCCGGACACCGCGGCGCAGGGCTTCGGGATGACCGGAGGCCGGATCAGGCTCTACGTCCCGCCCGGCGACCAGTTCCGAGTCCGGTTCCGGCTCTACTCCAACAACAGCGCGGACGGCACGATCCGTAGCGACGGCAGCATCACCGCCCGCTGGGACCGGTTCGACTAGCAGACTGGCGGGGGCGTCCCCCGGCGTCACGACCGCCGGGGGCCACCACCACCACTCAGCCGAGCTGGTCGGCCTTCACCGCACGCAACAGCGCCGCCAGCGCTCCCGGCTCGACCGCAAGCTGCGGACCGCCGGGGTTCTTGCTGTCCCGGACCGCCGCCAGGTCGCCGCGGACCTCTACGCAGTTCCCGCTGGACGCGTTGCTGCGCGTGCTCTTACGCCACGTGGGGTGCATAGGCGCACCTCCATTTTCTCGTCGACCTTCACCAGTGCTCGGCAACCCTAACCAGCAGCGCGCGGGACGCCGCCGGGCTCGCCGCCGAGGCGACGAGGTCGCTGAACACAGCGCGGTATCGGTCGATCTCCGACCGCGACTTGAGGTGCGACCCACCCCGGTCGTTCTCCAAGTAGACCGTCGACAACGTCGGTTCGGAATCGAACTCCAGCACGGTGAACGCCGAGCCCATGACCGGATGGGCGCCCGCGCTGAACAGCAGCACCTGCAGCGTCACGTGCTCGGCGTCGGCCATCGCGATCAGGTGCTCCAACTGCTCGCGCCACGCGCTCGGCCCGCCGACCGGGCGGCACGTCACGGCCTCGTTCAGCACGAAGTGCAGGCGCGGCGTGCGCCCGTCGCTCGCGAGGTGCTGCTGCCGGGCAAGCCTCAGCTCGACCGACCTCTTCACCTCGTCGTCGCCCATCTCCGGGTGCGCGCGGCGGGTGATTGCCTCGACGTAGGCCGCGGTCTGCAACAGGCCGGGGACCAGCTCGCCTTCGTAGGTGAGGAGGGAGTCGGCTGCGCCTTCCAGACCGAGGAACGTCCGGAACCACTCGGGTGCGCCGTAGTCGCTCCACCAGTCGCCAGCGGCGGCGGCACGTGCGAGCTCGACCAGGTCCTCGGTGACTTCCGGGCTTGCACCGCAGAGCTGGAGGATCGAGCGGACCTGCGCGACCTTCGTTGCCTGCCTGCCGTTGAGGATCTTCGACACCGTGGCCTGGCTGACGGCGAGGTAGGAGGCCACGTCGGCGGGGGTGCGTTCGGCGACGGCCATCAGCTCTCGGAGCCGTCGTCCCAGCTGCCCGCGCGAGATCGTCGGACTCGGCCTGCCGCCACCCACATGGACCTCCAGCCCTGTCACTCGTGTTGCTCACAGTCTGCCCGGTCGTCACCCCACGTCACAGGCGGGTCACCCGTCTGCGGCATCGCGTAGACGAAATTCGTCCAGTAAATTCGTCCACGCCGGATGGGTTGCTGTGCAGCACCCCGACTGGCACCCGCCCCGGAGCCGACCTTCACCAGTCACAGCTTCGGGGCGGGCCGTTCAACCCCCTGGGGCAGCGTTCGGTAAGGGGTTGAGCGGGGGCCGGAGGCGGGCCCGCGCCACGACAACGGATGCGGGCCCGCCCCAACACCAGCACGGGGGTCTTCATGACCGGCGGACTAATCGCACTCGCAGTCTGGGCCGCAGGGCTCACAGCTGTCATCGTCGCCGGATGCCGCATCCGGCTCACCCCCCACAAGCAGCCGCCCGGCAGCGCTGCAACGCGTCCCCCAACCGCCGGGCGGCCCCACACCGTGGCGGAGGCCCCAGGGCCCCGAACCGGGGCCTCCGCCACGCCCCACCAGGACGCGGCATGACCGCGCCCGCCCGCCTGCTCACCGGCCCCGACGCGCTCCGCTTGCTGGCCGAGATCCGCGACGCCATGCGCACCGCCCTCCGCGAGATCGAGACCCTCCTGCGGCGCGGGGACGTGAACGCGGCGGACGAGTACCTGGAGATGGTGCTTCACACCAGCGGCGAGTGGGCGCACGACCGGCTGCTGCACGCGATCGCTCAGCGCCGGGGGATGCCGTCGTGGCGGACGTACCGGTGACCCCGGTCGCGCAGATCCTCGCCCGCGCCGCCGAGGAGGGCTGGCCGACCGGCATGTACGACGAGCGCGTCCGGCCACGCGCCGAGCCACCCGCCGAGCCAGCCGCCGAGGAACCCGCCCCCGACCCTGAGCCGGACGCGGGCCCATGGTGCCGCCTGACGGGTGACCTCGGTACCCCCGTGTGGCGGTCGCAGGAGTGACCGAAATGGCCGGAAGCTCACGTATCTGCGGGTCAACAGCCCGCTCTGTGCACGTATGGGGGACCACCACATGAGCGAGCAGGTGACCTGGCGCACCTCAACAGGCGACGGCGCGCAGCACGCCTACCTGACCCCCAACGTCGTCGACAACCCCGCCCCGTACGCCCGGACCCTCTGCGGCCTCGACACCGCCCGCTGGCTCCTCACCGAGGACACCGCGCTCCGCTGCCTCGCCTGCACCTTCGCCGCCCGAAGCGCCGACCTCAACTAGCCTTCCGGGCCCGCCGCGCCGCCGCGGACTTCGCCGCCAGACCGAGGTAGTACGCCCGCTTCGCGCTCTCCGCCCGCCGCGACCGCTCCCCCACCGGCAACACGCCGTCTGGGTCCACCTGCCGCTCGAACCGGGCCATCTGCGCCGCGCGCGCGGGCGCCGTCCGGGCTGCCGCGTCGGCGGTGTTGGCCCATGAGGTGTGCGCTGCCATCCGGGCGCGGAGGGAGCGCTGCGCCGGGGTCATCGTCGTCTCCATGCCCCGAGCACAGCGCTCCCGTGTCACCCGCCTACGGGCGCGCCGGCACGCCACCGATGGGCAGCTCGGCGGTCACGTAGACCGCGCCGACCTTCGACAGCGGGTCGTGCCGCGTCCATGCCCGCCAGCTCGACGTCTCGTGCACGTCCAGCACCGACCGCAGCACCGTCACCGTCGCCGCGGTCTCCTCCCGCGTTCCGGTCACCCTGATCTTCACAGCTCCCCCTCCTCGTCCGCCTGCGCAGTCTCGCCGGGGATCGGCGTCCCCGGTAGCCACTGCCGCTGCACCGCTGGCAGCGCCGACCCCAAAGCCGCGATCGCGACCTGGCGGACGTGCTCGTCCCAGACCTCCGGAGCCACGTACCCGAGCTGGCTCGCGGGCCAGTCGCGGCGGGCGGCGGCGAGCAGCGCCTCGTGGATGACCGGGGTCATCCCGGCGATCGCCGCCGTGAACGTCTCGTTCGTCAACTGCACCTGCACGTCGCTCACAGCCTGTCCCCCATCGCCATCTTCTGGTGCGCCTGGATGGCGCGTTCGTCGGCCGCGCTGGCCCCGTAGACCTGGAGCATGGCGCGGGTGGACCAGCCCATCAGGCGCATGAGGTCCGTCTCCGAGCCGCCGTTCCGCAGCCAGTTGTGCGAGAACGTGTGCCGGAACAGGTGCGCATGGATCCTCGGTCCGACCGCGTCGGCCCGCCGCCGGAACATCGACTTCACGGCGCTCACGGTCAGCGGCGTGGGCGCCCCCTTGGGCAGGTTCTCAGGCAGCCACAGCGCGGCGCTCTCCCGGCCCGCCAGGTGCCGCTCGCGGGCCCGCAGGTACCGGGTGACCGCCTGCCCCGTCTTCGCCGCGAACGGCAGGCTCCTGTGCTTGCCGCCCTTGCCGCGGACGTGGAGCACGTCGAGCTTCAGGTCGAGGTCCCCGAGGCCGGCGTTGACGACCTCGGCGAGGCGACCGCCGGTCTCGAAGTAGAGGCGCACGAGGGCGAAGTCCCGGCGGCTGCGGTAGTCCTTGCCTTCCAGAGCGGCCAGGAACGCGGCGATCTGCTCGTCGGGGATGACCCGGCGCTGCTTCTCGTCGACCTTAGGCTGGCGCATCTTGGCCATCGGGTGGTGATCGAGTTCTTCCTCCTCGGCGATGTAGTTGAAGAACTGCTGCAGGGCCTTGAACTTCGACTTGGCCGAGGCGGCCGAGCGGGTGTCGGTCATCCAGATGACGAACGCCTCGACGTGCGGGCGCCGGACGGCGATCGGGTCCTTGGCGGCCTCGGCGGTGTTGGGTGGCCGGGTGTCGAAGTCGAGGGCGAGTTCGTGCAGGAGGTAGTCCGCGAGCTGGGTCACGGCGAGCTGGTAGTTGTAGCGGGTCGTGCGCGGGTGGTTCTTGGCGCGCAGCGAGCGGTCCCAGTCGTCGAGCCAGGTGGACCACTGCGCGGCGGTGGGGCGGGGAAGGCGTTCAGGTGGCATGTCTCCTACCGTCAGGTCAAGGTGTCACCAAGCGCTGTGCTTGACCTGAGAGCAGGACCGCGTACAACAAAAAGAGGGCCTTCGCAGTATCTGACCTGCGAAGACCCTCTAGACCGTCGGGACGACAGGATTTGAACCTGCGACCCCTTGACCCCCAGTCAAGTGCGCTACCAAACTGCGCCACGTCCCGGCCGCAACCCGTTCTCGCTGGGTGCCTGTATAGCTTAGCGCATCCCGAAACCCCCTTTTCACGGGGGTCCCCAACCGCTCCCACCTGCGGTTATGCCGTCTCCCGGCCGATCGGCGCCCTCCGGGCCCCACCGGCCCTCGGGGCGGTCGTGGGGAGGTTTGCGCGGACTTCGAAGCCGCCCTGGGGGGTTGGGGTTGCGGTCAGGGTGCCGCCCAGGAGGGCTACCCGTTCGGACAGGCCGTGTAGGCCTTGGCCTCCTGGCGGGGGTGGGGAGGGTGCGGGGTGTGGGGGTGGGGCGTTCAGGACTTGGACCACCAGGGTTCCTGAGCGCTCTGCCAGGAGGACGCGGATCTGGGCCCCTGGGGCGTGCTTGGTGGCGTTTGTCAGGGACTCCTGGACCAGCCTGAACACGGCGCGGCTTGTCGACGGGGGCAGTGGGGTTGTCGTGCGGTCGGTCAGGGTTATCCGGGCGCCGGTTGCGGTGGCTCTGGCCACCAAGGTCGGGAGGTCGTGGTGGGTGTTGGGGGTGGGGGCGGCGTTCAGGAGGCCCAGGGTTGCGCGCATTTCCGTCAGGGACGCCTTTGCCAGGGCGCGTAGGCGGGTTGCGGCTGCTCTGGTTTCCGGGTCCGGGGTGGTTGCGGAGAGGGCCGCAGCCTCTACGGCCATCAAGGTGGCGTGGTGGCCCACCACGTCGTGGATCTCCCTGGCTATCCTTGCCCGCTCGGCCGCCCTGGCGCCCTCCTCCCGCGCGGCCAGCTCTGCGGTTCTCGCCCTTCGGGCCTCGGACAGGGTCGCGGTCAGCTCTTGGCGCATCCTGAGCAGCGCGCCCAGGGCTGTGGGCATCACGGCCATGAAAAGGGTGAACGCATAGGTCAGGACGGCTTGGGTGACGGGCAGGGATTGGGTGACCACGGAGGTCGTTGCCGCTGCCGCGGAGCTCACCACCACCCACGTGGCGGCCGGTCCGGGGCGGTCGTGGCGGCCTACGCGGTAGAGGGCCACCACAGCGGGGGGCCAGCCCAGGCCGCCCGCCAGGGCGGGCAGGCAGGCGTAGGGGGCGGCCTTGTGGAACGGGAGGGCGGCGCAGGCCAGGAGAGCCAGGGGCTCGGACCAGGAGTAGGGGCCTGCGTCCACCAGGAGGACCAGGGCAGCTGCGGCTGCGGGTGGCGCCAGGGAGCGGGCGGTCAGGGGTGGGGTCACCACGTCCGGCCTACCTGGTGGGCCGCCAAGGCCGCCTGCACGCGGTTCTCCACGCCCAGCTTCATCAGCACCGTGCTGACGTACGACTTGACCGTCGCCTCGCTCAGGCCCAGCTCCGTCGCGATCGCCGCGTTCGGCAGGCCGTCCGACAGCAGCTCCAGGACTTGGCGCTCCCTGGTGCTCAGCGCGTCCAGCTGGGGGTTCGGGCGCAGCAGCCTGCCCGCCCTCAACCTCGGCAGCAGCCTCGCCGCGATCCTGGGGTCCAGGACCGCGCCCCCCGCCGCCAGGTCCAGCACGGCCCTGACCAGGGCCTCCGGCTCCGCGTCCTTGAGCAGGAAGCCCTGGGCGCCCACGTCCAGGGCCGTCGCCACGTAGTCGTCCAGGTCGAACGTGGTCAGCACCGCCACGGCGGGCGGGTCCGGGCGGCCCAGGAGGACGCGCAGGGCGGACAGGCCGTCCGTCCCCGGCATCTGCACGTCCACGAGCGCCACGTCCGGGGCGGTGGCGCGGACCGCGGACAGCAGGGCCGCGCCGTCACCCGCCTCGGCGACGACCTCGACCCGGCCGTCCGCCTCCAGGAGGACCCTCAACCCCCGGCGGAGCTGCGGCTCGTCGTCCGCGAGGACCAATCGCACCGGCACAGCGCAAAGGCAACCTCATTGCGCCGTTCGGGGCAACCGGATCACTTCTTGGCGCGCTTCTCCCGCTTCTCGCGCACCCGCACCGACACCCGGACCGGGCTGCCCTCGAAGCCGAACTCCTCGCGGAGCTTGCGCTCGATGTACCTGCGGTAGCCCGCCTCCAGGAAACCGGTCGTGAACAGCACGAACGTCGGCGGCCTTGTGGCCGCCTGGGTGGCGAACAGGACCTTCGGCTGCTTGCCGCCGCGCACCGGCGGCGGGGTCGCGGCGATCAGGTCGGTCAGCCACGAGTTCAGCCGTCCGGTGGGCACGCGGGTGTCCCAGGAGTCCAGCGCGGTGCGCAGGGCCGGCGCGATCTTGCGCACGGAGCGGCCGGTCAGGGCCGAGATGTTCACGCGCTCGGCCCACGGCACGCGCACCAGGCCGCGCTCCAGCTCGCGGACCATGGCGTTGCGGCGGTCCTCGTCGACCAGGTCCCACTTGTTGAACGCCAGCACGCACGCGCGCCCGGACTCCACGACCATGGTCAGCACCCGCAGGTCCTGCTCGCTGATCGGCTCGCCCGCGTCCAGCAGCACGACCGCGACCTCGGCGGACTCGATGGCCGCCTTGGTGCGCAGCGACGCGTAGTACTCGGCGCCGCTGGCGAAGTTGACCCGCTTGCGCAGGCCCGCGGTGTCGACGAAGCGCCACACCTCGTCGTCCAGCTCGACCAGCGAGTCGACCGGGTCGACGGTGGTGCCCGCGACCGAGTCGACCACCGAGCGGTTCTCGCCGGTGAGGCGGTTGAGCAGGCTCGACTTGCCCACGTTCGGGCGGCCGACGAGCGCGACGCGGCGGGGGCCGCCGGTGTTCGCGCCGAACGTGTCGCGCGGGGTCTCCGGGAGGACCTCCAGGATCTTGTCGAGCACGTCGCCCGAGCCCCGGCCGTGCAGGCCGGACACCGGCATCGGCTCGCCAAGGCCCAGCGACCACAGGGAGGCGACCTCGGCCATCAGCCGCTCGTCGTCGACCTTGTTGGCCACCAGCAGCACCGGCGCCTTGGAGCGCCGCAGCACCTTCGCGACGGCCTCGTCGGTGGTGGTGGCGCCCACGGACGCGTCGACCACCAGCAGCACCGCGTCGGCGGTCTGCATGGCCAGCTCGGCCTGCGCCGCGACGGAGGCCATCATGCCGGTGGCGTCGGGCTCCCAGCCGCCGGTGTCGACCACGGTGAACTTCCGGCCGTTCCACAGGGCGTCGTAGGCGACGCGGTCCCTGGTCACGCCGGGCACGTCCTGCACGACCGCCTCGCGGCGGCCGATGATGCGGTTGACCAGGGTCGACTTGCCCACGTTGGGGCGGCCGACGATGGCCAGCACCGGCTGGGCCGGGGTGGCCTCGTCAGCGCCCTCCGACTCGTCGTCGAAGGCGGTCCAGTCGGACTCGTCCGTCCACGTGCCGTCCAAGTCCGTCATCGTGCTTCTCCATTGCCTCGTCTGGTGTCGAGCTCGGCCACCAGCGCCACGAGGCGGTCGCGGACCTGCTCGGTTGCCTCGGCCAGGCCCTGCCTGCCCTTGGCGGTGGACGCCTCGAACGGCTCGCCCACCAGGATGTCGACCACGGGCAGGAACCGGCGGCGGGAGCCCTCCGGCCTGCGCGCGCCGCGCACCGCCATGGGGACGATGAGCGCCCCGGAGGTGCGGGCGAGCCACGCGGCGCCCTGCTGCGCGCTGGCCATGTCGCCGTCGCCCCTGGTGCCCTCGGGGAACACGCCGAGCGTGCCACCCGCCTTGAGCACCTTCTGCGCCGCGATCAGGGTCGCGCGGTCGGGTTCGCCGCGCTTGACGCCCAGCTGGCCCGCGCTGCGCAGGTACGCGCCCACCAGGCCCTTGAACATCTCGTTCTTGATCAGGAAGACCATGCGGCGCGGCATCTTGATGACGCCGAAGATCAGCGGGCCGTCCACGAAGGAGCTGTGGTTGGCCACGACGACGATGCCGCCGGTGGTGGGGATGCGCTCCAGGTTGTGCGCGCGCACCCGGTAGGGGAAGGCGAAGAAGCGCCTGCCGAGCCAGCGGGCGAACGTGTGGCCGAGGTCGGTGGCGCCCTCGGGCAGCTGGGTCGCGTAGGAGAGCTTGACGCTCTTCTTGCGCAGCTTGGGGAACTCCGCGACGCGCGCGGGGGCGGCCCCGGCGCTCTCGGGGGTCCCCTCGGGACCGCGGTCGGTGCGCTCGCTCATCCCGTCACCCGCTCGTGGCGAAGCCCGCGCTCCTCGACCATGGCCAGCAGCGCGTCGAGCGTGCCCGCCAGGTCGAGCGGGGTGGTGTCCAGCTCGACGGCGTCGGCGGCCGGGCGCAGCGGGGACACCTGGCGGGTCGAGTCGTAGTCGTCCCGCCGTGTCACGTCCGCGAGTGTCCGCTCCACCGTCGTCGCCCGCCCCGAGTCGTTGTCCTGCTTGGTGCGGCGGCGCGCGCGGGCCTCGGCGTCGGCGGTCAGGTAGACCTTGAGCGGCGCGTCGGGGGCGACGACGGTGCCGATGTCGCGGCCCTCCACGACGATGCCGCCCGCCTGCTCGACCGCCTCGGCGATGATCCGCCGCTGCTCGGCCACCAGCAGCTCGCGCACGCCCGCGGTCGCGGAGACCGGGGACACCGCGAGGGTGACCTCGGGGCCCCGGATCTCGGCGCCGACGTCGACGCCGTCGAGCCGGGTGGTCGAGTTCGCCGGGTCGGTGCTCTGCACGAGCAGCGCGCGGCGCGCGGTCCCGGTCACCGCCACCGGGTCGTGGGGGTCGACGCCCGCGCGCAGCACGGCCAGCGCGGCCGCCCGGTACATGGCGCCCGTGTCCAGGTAGCGAGCCCCCAGGAGTGCGGCCAGTCCGCGCGCGGCTGAGGACTTGCCGGTGCCGGAAGGCCCGTCCAGGGCCACCACGCCACGCAGCTCACCGTGTCCCACCGCAGGTTCCTCCAAGCCGAGCCGCTGATCCGAGCAGAAGTCTGATTCGGCTCATTGTGCCCGGTGTGCGGGGTCACCTTCGAATCGCCCTGGTCAGGGGTCCGGGAACGGGTGGGGGCGGCGGGAAGCACCTGATCACCGGTGGTGACCGGGCGGGTGGCGGGCGCGGGTCCGCGGTGGCGCCGCGGGCGGTGGCGGGCGGAATCCGCGCGCGGCGGCGAGGGCGGCCATTCCGGGGGTCGGCGGGCTCACCCGCGCGGTGGTGGAGAACTGCTCGCCGAAACGGGTGGAAAAGGGCGTTCCGGGATGAATCCCCGAGCCCCGCGCGTTGGGATCCAGCGAGCCCGCCCACAACCGGGGGGCTCGGCGAAAAGTCCGTTTGGTCCCCAAGGCCCGAAAAGCCCGCGACCTGCGGCGATCGTCCCGCCCGACCTTCAGCGAACAGCAAGGTTCGCCCGTTTCACGCGGTCCGCGCAGCTTGTACCGTGCGGTCGCGCCGGGAACCGGAAGATGCTCTGAACGGCCCAGCGCCGCGCACCCGCGGCGACCACCGTCCCCCGTCCGCCCACCTCCCGCAGCGGGGGCACAATCGCGGTTTCCCGGTTTCCGCGAAAGAGCCCCAGCGGGAACCAACCCGAAAGGCAGGAAGCAGTCCGTGAACGTCGAAGTAACCCCCCTTCCGGGGATCGGCACCCGTCAGGACTTCATGATCCGCGCCGGGCGTCGGATGGGGGTGATCACGTACCGCGACGGCCGCTTCGAGCTGATCATCTCGAAGGAGGAGGACGCGGACGCGTGCTCCGCCTCCATAGCGCTCACGCCCGCCGAGGCGGGCACGCTCGCCAGCCTGCTCGGCGCGCCCGGCCTGGTCGCGCACCTGGAGCACCAGCACAAGGACGTGGCGGGCATCACCACGCGCCAGTTCCCGATCGTGCCGGGCTCCCGGTACGACGGCGAGACGCTGGCCGCCACCGAGCTGCGCACCCGCACGGGCGCGTCGGTCGTGGCCGTGGTCCGCTCCGGCAACGCGCACCCCTCGCCCCGCCCCGACTTCGTGTTCGAGGGCGGTGACCTGGTGGTCGTCGTCGGCACCTCCGAGGGCCTCGCCTCGACAGCCGACGTCCTGGGCGGTGGCTGAGCCAGGTGCACAACACGGCCATCTCCCTCATCCAGCTGGGCGCGATCTTCTTCGGGCTCGGCGTCCTCGGCAGGCTCGCCTGGAAGATCGGCATCTCGCCGATCCCGCTCTACCTGATCGGTGGGCTGGCCTTCGGGGAAGGCGGCCTGGTGCCGCTGCACGGCATCGAGGAGTTCACGCACATCGCCAGCGAGATCGGCGTGATCCTCCTGCTCCTGCTGCTGGGCCTGGAGTACTCGGCGAGCGAGCTGATGACCGGGCTCAAGCGGTCGTGGACGGCGGGCGTGGTGGACATCGTCCTCAACGCCACGCCGGGCGCGGTCGTGGGCCTGCTGCTGGGCTGGGGCCCGGTGGGCGCGCTGGCGATGGCGGGCGTCACCTACATCTCGTCGTCCGGCATCATCGCGAAGGTCCTCGGCGACCTCGGCAGGCTCGGCAACCGGGAGACGCCGGTGATCCTGTCGGTCCTGGTGTTCGAGGACCTGGCGATGGCGCTGTACCTGCCGATCCTGACCACGGTCCTGGCGGGCGTGAGCTTCGTCAGCGGCCTGACGGCGGTGGGCATCTCGCTGGCCGCGATCACCGTGGTGCTCGTGGTGGCGCTGAAGTACGGCCGCTACGTGTCCGCCGTGGTGGACAGCCCGGACCCCGAGGTGTTCCTGCTCAAGGTGCTGGGCGCCGCGCTGCTCGTGGCGGGCATCGCCTCGCAGCTGCAGGTGTCGGCGGCGGTGGGCGCGTTCCTGCTCGGCATCGCGATCTCCGGCTCCACGGCGGAGAACGCGACGCGGATGCTGGAACCGCTGCGGGACCTGTTCGCCGCGATGTTCTTCGTGGTGTTCGGCCTCAACACCGAGCCGTCGTCGATCCCGCCGGTGCTGGCGCTCGCGCTGGGGCTGGCCGCCGTCACGACCGTCACGAAGGTCATGACCGGCGCGTGGGCGGCGAAGCGGCAGGGCATCGGTCCGATGGGCCGGGCCAGAGCCGGGGCGGCGCTGGTGGCGCGCGGCGAGTTCTCCATCGTCATCGCCAGCCTGACCGTCGCGTCCGGCGCGGTGGACGGGGAGCTGGCCGCGCTGGCGACCGCCTACGTGCTGCTGATGGCGGTCTTCGGACCGGTCGCGGCGCGCGTGGTCGAACCGGTGGCGCGGATGGTCCAAAAGCGTGGTGCTGTGACGGCATCCGCTTAAGGCGGTATCCCGGGGCGTTCGGGGCGTTCGACTATGGCGTCGCGCGGACGTGATTCCGCTCCCAGCGGGCACGTCCGCGCGGCAGCCGACCGCCGCCTCACCCCGAAGGGGTCGCCATGCCTGAGACATCGGAGTCGGGAAGCACCACGACCGGCCGCTACCTCGTCCTGCTGGACGAGGGCTCGGTGGCCGCGGGAGCGCAGGAGATGCAGCGGGTCGCGGGTCTCACCGCGGCCAGCACGGCGGACTCGCCGACGAGCGAGCAGCTCGCCGCGGCCGACGGGCTGATCTTCCAGGACCTCGGGGTGGCCGTGGTGACGGCCGTGCCCGACCAGGTCGACCGGCTGGTCCGCGCCGCCGAGGCCTCCGGGCCGATCGCGGTGGTCGAGCCGGAGCGGA
The DNA here is from genome assembly GCF_000023245.1 of Actinosynnema mirum DSM 43827. GTDB lineage: Bacteria > Actinomycetota > Actinomycetes > Mycobacteriales > Pseudonocardiaceae > Actinosynnema > Actinosynnema mirum. The sequence continues at coordinate 1,774,064 of NC_013093.1, read as the reverse complement.
TCGTGCAGGCCTACATCACCCTCGAGGAGGACGGGAACGTCGCCGAGGACGGGACCGCCGCCGTCGACGAGTCGGCGTTCACCTGGGGGCTCCAGGCGACCGGCGCGGTCAAGAGCGAGGCCACCGGCAAGGGCGTGCGGGTCGCGGTGCTGGACACCGGGTTCACCACCGCGCACGGCGACTTCGCCGGGCGGACCGTCGTGACGAACTCGTTCATCACCGGGGAGAGCGTCGAGGACGCGCACGGGCACGGGACGCACTGCATCGGCACGTCCTGCGGTCCGCGCACGCCCGCGCTCGGCGGGCCGGGCTACGGGATCGCCCACGAGGCGGAGATCTACGCGGGCAAGGTGCTGTCGAACGCCGGGTTCGGCTCGGACGGCGGCATCCTCGCGGGCATCGCCTGGGCGGTGGCCAACGGGTGCGCGGTGGTGTCCATGTCGCTGGGCGCCGGGGTGCGGCCGGGGACGCCGTACTCGCAGGTGTTCGAGCAGGCCGCGCAGCGCGCGATCGCCAAGGGCACGGTGATCATCGCGGCGGCGGGCAACGAGAGCGGGCGACCGGGCCGGATCAACCCCGTGGGGCACCCGGCGAACTGCCCGACGATCCTGGCGGTCGGCGCGGTGGACGTGAAGCACGTCGTCGCGGACTTCTCCTGCGGGTCGGTGGACCCGCACGGTCAGGTCGACCTGGTCGGGCCGGGGGTGGACGTGCTGTCCTCCTGGAACGGCTCGGGCGGCGGGGCGTGGACGAAGCGGCTGCGCGGGACCAGCATGGCGACCCCGCACGTGGCGGGCGTCGCGGCGCTGATCGCGCAGAAGCACAACGCGCGCGGCTGGGAGCTGTGGGCCAGGCTCGCGCAGTCCGGGCTGCGGCTGCCGGTGTCCTCCACGGACGTCGGCGTCGGGCTGGTGCAGGCGCTCTGACGAGGGGGCGCGTTCCGCCCGCGCCCCGGTGACGGGGTCGTGAGCTGTGGTGGGGCCGGTGACCGAGGGGTGAGCCCTCGGTCACCGGCCCCGCGCTCGTCGTGGGAGCGGCGCGTCCACATCGGACGACAGGGCTCCCCGTTGCACGGGGCGGGGGGCGCAACCCCCTAATATCTGATCCCTCGCGGTCGCCCCGTCGATCGAACAAGTGTTCTAGAATCGCGCCCGCTCATGCCGGACGCGCAGAGAGGAAACGTGCAGGTGGACACGCTCGTGGAGCAGGAAGACAACGCCGCCACCCCCCAGGCGGTCGACGCCCCGGCGCAGGAGGCCACCTCCGCGGAGGCTGTCTCGGCGACCGAGAAGCCCGAGGCCACCGCCCCCAAGCCCGAGGTCGAGGAGGCCAAGCCCGCGAAGCGGGTCAAGAGCACGGCCAAGAAGACCCGCACGGTCGAGCTGACGCTGACCGTGACCGGCACCGCCGACGGCGAGTGGCAGGCCGACCTGGTGCACGGCACCCGGCGGATCGTGTCGGGCCTGTCGGTGCCCGCCGCGGCCGTGGCCCGCGCGGCCAAGGAGCTGCACGAGGACATCGCCAACGAGATCGAGGTCGTGGTCGAGGCCGCTCGCGAGCAGCACCGCAGCCGCATGGAGGAGCTGGAGGCCGAGCTGGCCAAGGTCAAGCAGGCCCTGGCCGAGCTGAACGACTGAGCACCTGACCGGTCCCGCCCCGCCCGCCGGTGATCCGGCGGCGGGACGGGCAGCGGGCTGACCGGGGGCTCCCCACCACGAGGTGGGGAGCCCTCGTGCGTTCCGGGGCTTTTGGGGCCCGGCCAGCTCGGTCAGGTGTCAGCCGATCAGGGGAAATCCCGGTCAGCGGTTGGGGTCGAGCAGGAGCTTGCCGGTGGTGCGCCTGGCCAGCAGGTCCTCGTGGGCGCGCCGGACCTCGGACAGGGCGTAGTCGCCGCCCGCGACCGCGCGCAGCTCACCGGCCGCGACCAGCTCGAACAGCTCGGCCACGGCGCGGTGCACCGGGCGGTCCGGGAGGCGGAACGCGTGCTGGAGCCACAGGCCGGCGACCGTGCGGGACTTGGCCATCAGGCGGACGAGCTGCACCGGGGTGGGCTCGGTGCGGTTGGCCATGCCGTAGAAGGCGAGCCTGCCGAACGGCCCGAGCGCCTCGATGCTCGCGTCCGTGGTGGGGCCGCCGGTCATGTCGAGCACCACGTCGACGCCCCGGCCGTCGTTGGCGTCCTTCAGCGCGGCGGCCATGTCCTCGGTGGTGGAGTCGAGCGCGACGTCCGCGCCGAGGTCCAGCGCGAGGCGGCGCTTGTCCTCGGAGCTGGCGGTGGCGATCACCCGGCCCGCGCCCCAGCGGCGGGCCAGCTGGACCGCGATCGTGCCGACCCCGCCCGCGGCGGCGTGGACGACGACGGTCTCGCCCCGGCGCATCGGGGCGGTGCGGCGCAGCAGCAGCCAGGCCGTGGCGCCCTGGGCGACCATGCTCAGCGCGTGCAGGTCGTCCACCGAGTCGGGGACGTCGAACGCGGTGACCTCGGGGACGATCGCGAACTGGGCGTAGCCGCCGCCCCTGGTGAGGCCGGTGACGCGGCGGCCGTCCTGGGTGGTGCCGACGACCTCGCCGCCGGGGACCACCGGCAGGACCGTGCGGGTGAGGTAGCTGTTCTCGGTCTGGTGGGTGTCGGCGAAGTTCACGCCCGCCCGGCTGACCTCGACGAGCAGCTCCCCCGGCTCGGGGGTGGGCGAGGGCAGCTCGACCTGGGTCAGGACCTCGGGCCCGCCGAACTCGGTGATCTGGACGGCGCGCATCAGGTGTTCTCCTGGGACTGGGTTCCGCCGGTGGTGAGGCCGGAGCGGGCGAGGTCGACCCGCGCGCCGTCCGCGGTGCGGGGGCCGGGCGGGGTGCGGAAGGCGAACGGCTCGGGGGCGCGGTTGGCCTGCACGAACCAGCACTCCCCCGGCTCGCCGCCGCGCAGGACCGCGAGGTAGGCGTCGACCACGGCGGACACCGGCATGATCGGCATCCCGGCGGCGGTGAGGCCGTCGCGGATGCCGGTGATGATGGCGGTGTCGGCGAACGAGGGGCAGACGGCGTTGACCGTGACGCCGGACGCGGCCAGCTGCGGGCCGAGCGAGCGGACCAGACCGACCACGGCGGCCTTGTTGGCGCCGTAGAGGGGGTCGATGGGGACGGGCATGAGGCCCGCCATGCTGGCGGTGACGACGATCCGCCCGCCGCCGCGCGCCAGGAGCGCGGGCAGCGCCGCGCGCACGCCGAAGACGACGCCGTCGAGGTTGACGCCCATGACGGCGCGGTAGCGCTCGACGTCGAAGTCCTCGCCGAGGCCCATGCCGGTGGAGATGCCCGCGTTGAGGATGGCCAGGTCGAGGCCGCCGAAGTGCTCGGCGGTCAGCGCGACGGCGGCGGTGAGGGCGTCCGGGTCGCGGACGTCGCAGCGGGTGTAGCGGCCACCGATCCCGTCGGCGACGGCCTGACCGGCGGTGTCGTCGACGTCGGCGACCACAACCCTGGCGCCGAGACCGGCGAGCGCTCTGGCCACCCCCGCCCCGATGCCGCTGGCGGCTCCGGTGATCAGGGCGACCTTGCCGGTGAACTCCACTCGTTCCTCCTGCCGAAAGGGCATCCCGACTGGTCGGTATGGTCCCGGCGGGGTGGTGGGGGCGTCAAGACCCGATCACGGGGGCGTGGGGTGGTTCCGGGGGTGGGCGGCGGGACCAGGGGTTGGGCTGGCGGCGTGGCCGGACGAGGACGTGGAAGCGCCCTGGTCCTGGCTGGCGCAGCTGGCCTACGGGGCCTGCTGCGGTGAGGAGATCACCGGGTTGCCGGACCTCGGTGGCAGGTTCGGGGGCTGACCGGGGTGCGCGCGGGGTTCGGGGGTGGTGCGGCGTGGCGCCGGGCCGCTACGTTCCGCTCGTTCTGGCCCGCTGATCGAGGAGGTTCACGTGGCCGAGGGACGGGTTGCGGTCGTCACCGGGGCGGCTCGGGGGATCGGGGCCGCGGTGGCCGCCCGGTTGGCGCGGGACGGGTTCGCGGTGGCGCTGCTGGACCTGGACGCGGAGCGGTGCGCGGACGGGGTCGCGGCGATCGAGGCGGACGGCGGGCGCGCGCTGGCGGTGGGCGTGGACGTCGTGGACCGGGCTTCGGTGGACGCGGCGGTGGCGCGGGTGGCCGAGGAGCTGGGGCCGCCGGTGGTGCTGGTGAACAACGCCGGGGTGCTGCGGGACAACCTGCTGTTCAAGATGTCCGACGACGACTGGGACACCGTGATCGGGGTGCACCTGCGCGGGGCGTTCCTGATGAGCCGGGCGGTGCAGGCGCACCAGGTGGCGGCGGGGTGGGGGCGGGTGGTGAACCTGTCGAGCACGTCCGCGCTGGGGAACCGGGGGCAGGCGAACTACGCGGCGGCGAAGGCCGGGGTGCAGGGGTTCACGAAGACGCTGGCGATCGAGCTGGGGCGGTTCGGGGTGACGGTGAACGCGATCGCGCCGGGGTTCATCGAGACCGACATGACGGCGGCGACGGCGGCGCGGGTCGGGGTGGACTTCGCGGAGTTCAAGGCGGCAGCGGCGGCGGCGATCCCGGTGGGGCGGGTCGGGGTGCCGGAGGACATCGCGCACACGGCGTCGTTCCTGGTCAGCGAGGGGGCGGGGTTCGTGTCCGGGCAGGTCGTGTACGTCGCAGGCGGGCCTCGGGACTGATGGTGCGCAGGTTCGAGGGGTTGGCGGAGTTCGCTGCGGCTGCCGGGGAGCACCTGGGGTTCGGGCCCTGGCACGAGGTGACGCAGCGCGAGGTGGACCTGTTCGCGGAGGCGACGGGGGACCACCAGTGGATCCACGTGGACGTGGAGCGCGCTGCGGCGGGGCCGTTCGGGGGGCCGGTGGCGCACGGGTACTTGACGTTGTCGCTGATCCCGCTGCTGGTGCGGGAGGTGTACTCGGTGGAGGGGGTGTCGATGGGGGTGAACTACGGGCTGAACCGGGTGCGGTTCCCGAGTCCGGTGCTGGTGGGGATGCGGGTGCGGGCTGGGGTGGAGGTGGTGTCGGTGTCCGCGGGCGGGGGTGGCGGGGAGCGGCAGGCGGTGGTTCGGGTGGTGATCGAGGCGGAGGGCTCGGCTAAGCCGGCTTGTGTGGCGGAGACGGTGGTGTTGTTGGTGCCGTGAGGGGGGTGTGAAGCTGGCGGCGCGAAGCTGGCGAAGCGCACCACGTGGGGCTCTTTCGGGCGGTAACGTCTTGGTCAACGGACTTACCACTGGGGGTGTGACGTGGTGGATGCGCTGAACATGCAGTCGATCAAGTCGATGACGGCGAACATGGCGAGCCTGAAGCAGAGCGCTGCGTCGGGCGGGTTCGCCATCACGGAATCCGGGGCGAACGCGTACATCCAGGCGATCGACAACGCGCTGGACTCGCTGGGTGACGTCATGGGACGGACGCAGGTCCTCTCGCAGGCCACCCCTCTGGGCACGAGCCCCGACGGGATCGCGATGAGCAAGTACAACGTCGAGAACGCGACCGGCGGGGCGGGAACGATCGGCGTGATTCCCGCGCTGCAGGAGCTGACCAAGGCGTTGACCGAGGCCCGCGAGGCGATGGAGCAGGCCAAGCGCAACTACCAGAACGTCGACGCGGCGCACACCATGCAGTACCCCCGGTGACGACCCGATCGGAACGGAAGAAATTGCTCACACCACGCATCGCCGGCGCGCTCCTGCTCGCCGCAGCGCTGACCGCCTGCTCCACCGTGGAACCGGGTTCCCCCTCCGCGTCATCGGACCAGGAGAGCGGGACCGCCCAGTCGCCGACCACCCGGTCCTCTTCCGGTTCCGGCGGGACCACCACCGGTGATGTCGACTCGTGCGAGGTCCTGACCTCGGTGGCCGGTCAGAACGACCTGCGGGAGATCAAGAAGGACAGCATCACCGACAACACCTGCTTCGCCAAGACCTCGAAGCGGGAGACGGTCCACCTGACCATCTACCCGGACCTGAGCCTGGAGCAGTACCAGGCGAACTCGTTGACCGAGATGTCGGACACCACGGTCGGCTCCAGGCCCGCGAAGAAGGCCAAGAAGGCGGTGGCCCAGCTCGACTGCGTCATCGCCATCGAGATCTCCCCCACCTCCAGGGCGGACGTCTTCGCGTACTCCATCAACTCGCTCGACGAGGCGTGCGCGAAGGCAGAAGCGCTCGCCAAGGCCGTGGAGCCCAGCCTTCCCAAGGGCTGACGCCCCAGTGTCACCAGCCCCGCCCCGGACGGCGCGAAGCCCAGGGGCGGGGCCGCACGGGCTCAAGCCCGCAGAGAGCTGATCAGCAGATCCGCGTAGTGCTCCCCCACCTGCCCCGCCGTCAGCGCCCCCTCCGCGCTGTACCACTCGGCCAGGTGGTGCACCGCCCCGAAGAAGTAGTTCACCACCAGATCCGCAGGCGCCGCAGGCGAGAACACCCCCTCCGCCTGCCCCTGCTCCACCAACCCCCGGAACCGCTCGTGGTACCGCCGCCGCTCCGCGCGCAGCCCCAGCCGCTTGTCCTCCGGCAGGTGGTCGGCGCAGCGGAAGTAGACCTTCGCCTGGTCGAAGTTGTCCACGCTCGTCACCACGACGTCCACCGCCGCCGCCCGCAGGCGCTCGTCCACCGGGCCCTCGGCCGCCGCGAAGTGCTCCAGGCGCTCCGTCTGCATCCGCAGCAGCCGCCCGTAGATCTCCGCCAGCAGGTCGTCCTTGGACCCGAAGTAGTGGTACATGGCCCCTTTGGTGACGCCCGCCTGCTCCACGACCTCCTGCACCGCCACCCGGTCGTACCCCTTGGCGGCGAACAAGCGCGTCGCTGCGGTGATCAGCCGCTCCGGAACCGTTGCCATGCGCTCAAGGATCGCAGAACCCCCCGGCTCACCTGACCAGCAGCGTCCCGAGCAGCGCCGCGATGTTCCACGCGTCGTCGTCGCCCCGGTGGTGCGTGCCGTCCAGCGGCAACCCGGCCAGCGCCAGCGCCTGGGCCATGCCGACCTCCCGGTGCAGCCCCCGCGACAGCGCGAACAACGTCTTCACGTTCAGGTGCCTGGGCCCGAACGGGTAGGCCACGCCCAGGTCGGCGCACTGCCGCTGGAACTGGTTGCGGTCGTAGTCCCCGTAGCTCGCCCACACCCGCTCGCGCGACCCCAGCTCCCGCAACCGCGCGCACGCCACCCCGAAGTCCACCCCGCGCCCGACCTGCTCCTGCGTCAACGTCGTCAACGACGTGCAGAACGGGCTCACCTCGGACCGCGTCGGGCGCACCAGCAGCGAGTGCCGCTCGACCCGCTCGCCGAGCGCGACGTCGTACTCGCACACCCCGATCTCGATGATGTCGCTGACCTGCCCACCGGGCGGCGCGCCCTCCCAGCAGGTCGCCTCGACGTCGACCACGAGCACGCGGTCCAGCAGCGCCTTCACAGGAACACCGCGATCGGCCTGATGACCATTTCCCCGCTCCCAGCCTTCCACGCCTGCACCCGGCCCAAGCACCGCGCGCTGAACACCCCCTCGGGCACGACGTCCGGTCGCAGCCCGGCGCTCTGGCACTCGACCACGACCTGCGGCCCCTCGGCCGGGTCGTCCGGGTCGCCGTACGGCGCCTGGAAGACCCTAGTGCCGTCGTGCCGCCCCGTCTCGCGGAATTCCCCGCGCACCGACACGTACGCGTCGATCCGCCGCAGCCTGGCGGTCCGCGCGCCGTCGCCGAGCGCCCGCTCCAGCGCGACGTCCCCGCGCACCGTCCGGTCCCGCAGGTCCACGTGCACGACCCCGTGCGCGCTCTCCAGCGCCCCGAGCAGCACCCCGACGACGGCGATCGGCTCCGAGTTCTCGATGTACGTCTTGACCACCTCGCGCCCGGACTGCCGCGCCCCCTCCACGCCGACGTCCAGGCCCTTGAGCGCGATCTTCCCGTCCCTGGTGGTGCCGACCCGGTCGACCACCTCCTTGGTCATGGCGTCCCCGTACCCGCCGACCTGGTACAGGTCCATCACCGCCTTCTCGTCCAGGTAGATCGGCACCCCCGGAACGCCGGGCGCGACCGCGTACCGCCCCCGGCCGCGCCACGCCGCGACCACCGCCCCGAGCGCGACCAGCAGCGCCAGCGCGGTCACCACCCACACCACCGCCCACGGCCACCACACCGACCACCACAGCGCCCTATCGACAGCCACGGATCTCCCCCACCGCCTCGGTCAGCGGCCCGGTCGCGTCCACGACCCGCCCGCCGCTCGCCCTCGCCGCCCGGTCCAGCTCGGCCGGGTCGGCCTCGCCCACCCGGATCGCGTACGTGCGCGCCCCGTGCGGCCCCGCCAGGTACTCCTCGGGGCCGATGCCCGCGTTCGACTCGCCGTCGGTGACCAGCACGACGGGCCCGTCGCCCGCGAGCTCCTGCCCGCGCCGCAGCGCCGTCCACAGCGCGGTGCCCTCGCCGAGGTCGTCGGACGCGAGCACGGCCGCCAGCTCGTCCAGCGCGGCCTGCCCGTCCACGACCACGGTCCGCTCCTGGAGCACCCGCCCGGCGAAGCGCACCACGGTGATCCGCTCGCCGAGCGCGAACCGGTCGAACCCGCCCCCGCCGGACAGCCGCGCGAACACCTCCCGCAGCCGCGCGATCCGCTCCCCGCGCATGGACAGCGAGTAGTCCAGGACGAACACCACGCTCCCCCGCAGCCCGGCCGCCGCCCGGTCGTAGGCGGCGAGCACCGCGTCCACCACGGCCTGCTCGGCCGGGAAGTACAGCGCGGAGCCGATCTCCTCGGACAGCCGCTCGGGCCGGGGCAGCGCGGGGTCGACGGGCCTGCGCGCGGTGGTCTCGGCGATCCGCCGCTGCACCGCGTCCGAGCGCAGCCACGCCACGACCCGGTCGTACGCGTCCCGGTGCTCGGGCCGCACGAGCAGCAGCGGGTAGTCGGCGAGCACGACCCCGTCGCGCGGGCGCACCAGGTCGAACCCGCCGGGCACCCGCCCGGAGTCGGCCAGCCGCAGCAGCTCGGACTCGTGGCCGACGACCGCGTCCACGTCGTCGCGCCGGGTGAACTCGGCCAGCGCGGTCGCCGAGTCCGGTTCGGCCCGCACCAGCCCGGTGAGCAGGCCGCCGAGCTTGTCGCACGCCACGTCCTGCGGGCGCAGCGCGCTCCCGGTGCCCGCGGCGGCGGTGGCGACGCCGATCAGCGCGGACAGGCCGCTGTCGGCGCGGTGCGGGTCGGCCAGCGCGAACCGCAGCCCGCCACCGGCGGCGAGCTGGGCGACGTCGGCCCACGTGCCGCCGCGCAGCCCCGGCGCGCGGTCGCGCTTGACGGCGAGCACCAGCGGCGAGGTCATGGTCGGGGTGGCCAGCGGCAGCTCGCCGCCCGCGAGGCGCAGGTAGCGGGTGCTGGGCGGCCACGCCAGGTCGTGGCCGGACAGGTCGGCGCCGAGCGTCTCGCGGTGGTCGAGCACCAGCTCGACGCCGGTGTCGCGGCGCAGGTCGGGCAGCAGCGGGGCGAGGTCGGCCAGCTCGGGCGCGGCGAGCGCGGTCAGCCGCACCTCGGGCGGGCGCGCGGTCGTGCACGCGGCGGGCGCGAGCAGCGCGGCGACGGTCAGGAGCAGCGCGGCGGGCCTCACCGGCAGCCGCCGACGCGCTCGATCATCTTCTCCAGCAGCGGCAGCGGCGGCAGGAACGTCTCGGTGTCGCTGACGCCGCTGTCCGGCGCGGGCAGGCCGAGGGAGTCCAGGTGCTCGGCGAGCCTGCCCGCGCTGAGCGAGCCGTCCGGCTCGAACACCCGGAACCCCAGTTCGAGGGCCCGCTGCTTGAGCGCGGGGTCGTTGCTGATCAGCTGGCCGAGCCGGTCGCCGTCCGGGGTGAGCGCGATGTACTCGGGCACGGTCTGGAGCTGCGCCTCCGGGTAGATCAGCACCCGGTTGGTGTCGGACCTCCCGTTCTGCCGCACGTGGCGGATCTGGTGGGCCAGGTACTGGTGCTCGTAGAACACCGCGACCGGCGCCAGGCCGCGGCCCTCTGGCGCGAGGTACTGCATGGACATGTCGTCACCGGGCAGGCCCTGGCCGACGAGGAACGGCTTGACCTGGTCGGCGAGCGCGAGCGCCTCGGTCTCGTCCACGGGCGGGCGCTGGCCGTTGACCACGAACGCCAGCAGCCCCAGGTAGGTGGCGGCGGAGTTGGCGCTGCACACGTCCGGGGTCTGGACCAGGACCTGGTTGCCGTTGTCGAGGGACGGTTCGTGGTCGAGGTCGGACCACCTGGTGCCCGCGCGCATCAGGTCGACCAGCTTCGCCATGTCCACCGAGAAGTACAGCTTCTTGTCGTCGCTGGATGGTTCTCCCCTGAGCCTGGTGAGCAGCGCCTCGGCGTACTCGCGGTACGTGCCGAACACGATCGGGCTGAAGAACGGCTTGTGCACCTTGGCGAACTTGCGCTCCGCCTGCCGCTGCTCCTTGATCAGCAGCGCGGCGGGCTGCCCGGAGGGGAACACGAAGTCGTACTGGTCGACGTCGCCCATGGCGACCGCGCGCGAGCCCGCCTTGGTGATATGCACCTGGATGCCGTGCGCCATCAGCTCGCGCCGCACCACCTCGTCGGTGAAGAACTCGGCCTTGGAGGCGAGCTTGCCGGTGATGACGACGACCCGCTGCAGCGGCAGCCCGACCGTGCCGCCCGCGAACAGCGCGATCGCCCCCACCAGGGCGGTGGCCGCGCTGATCGCGAACGGCAGCAGGTAGCGCTTGCGGCGGTACGCGGGCCTGGGCGGGGCCAGGACGGTCAGCTCCGGTTCGGCGATCTGCTGCGGCGCGGCCACGACGTTCCCCCGATGCGGTCGACTTCTGCCCCCGCTCGACTGTCGCGTGATCGCGATCACGCGTTAGCCGGGAAACCGCACCCGCGGGCTCACAGCCCGAGGTCGCGCCCGATCAGCTCCTTCATGATCTCGTTGGAGCCCGCCCAGATCCGGGTCACCCGCGCGTCCATCCACGCCCGCGCCACCCGGTACTCGGTCATGTACCCGTACCCGCCGTGCAGCTGCACGCACGCGTCCAGCACCGAGTTCTGCACGTCCGCCGTCCAGAACTTGGCCTTGGCGGCGTCGATCGCGGTGAGCTCGCCCGCGTTGTGCGCGAGCACGCACTGGTCCACGTACGCCTGCGTCACGTCGACCTTGGTGACCAGCTCGGCGAGGGTGAACTTGTTGGCCTGGAACGAGCCGATGGACTGGCCGAACGCCTTGCGCTCCTTGGTGTACTCGACCGTCTCCACCAGGATCTGCGCGGCGTGCGCGAGGTTCGACACGGCCGCGCCGAGGCGCTCCTGCGGCAGCCGCCGCATCATGTGCGCGAAGCCCCGGTCGACCTCGCCGACGAGGTTGTCCGCGGGCAGGCGCACGTCGGAGAAGAACAGCTCGGCGGTGTCGGACTCGGGCTGCCCGACCTTGTCGAGCTTGCGCCCGCGCTCGAAGCCGGGCGTGCCGGACTCGACGGCGAACAGGCTGATGCCCCTGGCGCCCCGGTCGGGGCTGGTGCCGGCGGCGACGAGGACGAGGTCGGCGGAGAAGCCGTTGGTGATGAACGTCTTCGAGCCGTTGAGCACCCAGTCGGAGCCGTCGCGCACGGCGGTGGTCTTGAGCGCGGCCAGGTCGGAGCCGCCGGACGGCTCGGTCATGCCGATGGCGGTGACCAGCTCGCCGGAGCAGAACCGGGGCAGCCAGCGCCGCTTCTGCTCCTCGGTGCACAGGTCGACCAGGTAGCGGCCGACGACGTCGCCGTGGATGCCCAGGCAGGAGGCGACGCCCGCGCTGAGCGCGCACAGCTCCTCGGCGAACACGGTGTTGAACCGGTAGTCGTCCGCGCCGGACCCGCCGTGCTCCTCGGGGACCTCCAGGCCCAGCAGCCCCTGGCGGCCCGCCTCCAGCCACACGTCCCGGTCGATGCCGCGCTGCTCCACGAACCTGGGGTAGTTCGACCGGAGGGCGCGGTCCACGAACGCCCGCGCGCTCTCGCGGAACGCGTGGTGGTCGTCCTCGAACATCGTGCGCCGCACCGGGGACCTCCTCGTCGCGGTCCGGGCGCGCGCCCGGACCTCACCGTGCGGTCAGGGTGCAACACGCTCCGCGCACGGTCAAGGAAACCGGGCGAACGCGGGTTCGGCCGTTCGCGCGCGGGCGCGCCCCCTCCCGGCGGGAGGCTGCGGCGTCCGGCCGGGAGGGGGTCGCGGGCCTGGGCTAGAAGATGCCGCGCCTGCGGGCGACCTGGTCCATCCACTGGTGCACGAGCCCGGCCCAGTCGGTGCCGGGGACCTGCGAGTGCGGCAGCGAGAAGTGCCCGAAGACGTCGCCGCCCGCGCGCAGCAGCCCGCCCCTGCGGTCGGCCTCCAGCACCACGTGCAGCTGCTGCGGGTCGGCGACGAAGCTCAGCTCGACCTGGCTGATCCGGTTGAGGAACTGCACCGGGGGCCGGAACTCGATCTCCTGGTAGAACGGCAGCTGCTGCGGCACGCCGTGGATGCGGCCCTGCTCGCAGTCGGCCTTGCTGAAGGTGAAGCCGAGCGCGTCGAACGCGGCCAGCACGTGCTCCTGCGACGGCAGCGGGTGCACCGCGAACGGGTCCAGGTCGCCGGGGTCGATCGCGCCGCGCACGTCCAGCTCGGTGCGCAGGCCCATCGTCATGCCGTGCAGGTGCCTGCCATGCACCACGGTCAGCGGCGTCTCCAGCGGGATCTGGAACTGGAACGGCAGCGAGTACTGCTGACCGGCGCCGACCACGACCTTCTCGGCGACGACGACGCCCGCGAACTCGACGTTGCGGACGTGCTCCTCGTCGCCGCGCTCCACCTCGACCCTGGTGACCAGGGTGAGCTTCACCCGGTCGATCTCGGCCTGGTGGTCGCCGCCGGAGATGCGGACCTCGCCGGTCAGCACGTCGCCGGGGCGGACGTTGGGGTTGCTCAGCACGGTGTCCACCGAGGGTCCCCCGACCCCGAACGCGCGCAACATCCTCTTGAACACCACGGGCTTCCTCCACTGTCTCAAGTGCCCTGATTGACGTTCGAGCACCCCGGAAGGTTCCCCGGAACCCGTGTCGATCATGCTCGTGGGCGGTTGTCCTGTGTGGACTAGGCTCTCGCACATGGGAGCTTGGGGCACCGGGGTGTTCGAGAACGACGGGGCGCTGGACCTGCTGGCGGTGCTGCGCGACGCCGACCCCGAGGAGCGCAGCGGCGTGCTCCGCGAGGCCCTGGAGGCGGCGGCGGACGAGTCCGACTACCTGGAGAACCCGGAGGCCCAGTCGGCGCTCGCGGCGGCGGCCGTGGTGGCGGCGGCGCGCGGCGGCGAGGTCGTGCGCAACGGGGCCGAGGTGCCGGAGCCGGACACCGCGCTGATCGCGCTGGCCGGGCGGGCGCTGGACCGGATCGTGGCCGAGGAGTCCGAGTGGCGCGAGCTGTGGGAGGAGGCGGACGAGCTGGAGGAGGCGTTCGCCGAGCTCGCCGAGGTGCGGACCGGGCTGGACCTGGACTGAACGGCCGGGGCTGAGAAGAGCAAAAGACTACAAGCACGGGCGTGACGCGGTGGATCGAGGTTGGCCCCGCTTCGCTCCTTGGTCGTCTCCGCTCGACCCTGTTCGGGCCGAGCGTGGGTTGGTGATCCCGAACCCGGTGCGGCCGGACGGGCCGATCTGAATCGAGCAGGACCGAACTGCGCGGGCCGATCGGAGTACACCGGTACGAGCGGGGTCGGCACCGACCCCGAGACCTGCCCGGTCACCCGACGTGACCGGAGAGGGCGCCCGCGTCGAGGGCGCAGCGCTCGCGGAGTCCCGCCCCGCCGATGGGGCCGGCGGGGCGGCGCTCTGCGAGCGCGGGACCCGCACCGGGCGCGACCACCCCGGCACGCTGCGCGAACGCCCCCGCGCCCCGGTCGGGCGGGTGCGGGAGAGTGAACGGTCAACCGGGTGACGTGCGGAACGCCACGCCGGTGGCGTACGTTGCCCGTCCGTGACCACACTCCTCGGGCGGTTCAAGCAGCGGCTGCGCCGGTTCGCGCAGAAGCCGGGTTCTGCTGACCTCTCGCCCTACCGCGCCCTGCTCGACGAGGTCAACGCGCGGGCGGAGGCGATCGGGAAGCTCAGCGACACCGAGCTGACCGAGGCCGCCACCGCCCTGCGGGAGAAGGCCCCGTTCAAGCGGGCCGACCTGGTGGAGGTCGTCGCGCTGGGCCGCGAGGCCGCCGACCGCGCGCTGGGCCTGCGCCCGTTCGACGTGCAGGTGCTCGGCGCGCTGGGCCTGCTGGACAAGCACGTCGTGGAGATGGCCACCGGCGAGGGCAAGACCCTGTCCGGCGCGATCGCCGCCGCGGGCTTCGCGCTGCAGGGCAAGCAGGCGCACGTGGTGTCGGTCAACGACTACCTCGCGCAGCGCGACGCCGAGTGGATGGGCCCGCTGTACGCGCTGCTGGGCGTGTCGGCGGGCTGGCTGAGCCAGAGCTCCAAGCCCGAGGAGCGGCGCGCGGCCTACCAGGCCGAGGTCACCTACGCGTCGGTCAGCGAGATCGGGTTCGACGTGCTGCGCGACCGGCTGGCCACGAGCGTGGCGGACCGGATCGTGCCGGAGCCGAGCGTGGCGCTGGTCGACGAGGCCGACTCGGTGTTCGTGGACGAGGCGCGCGTGCCGCTGGTGCTCGCCGGCTCCACCGCCGGTCCCGCCGCCGACCCGGCGCTGGCCGAGCTGGTCAAGCGGCTGCGGCGCGACCTGCACTTCGAGGTGGACGACGAGGAGCGCAACGTCTACCTGACCGGTGCGGGCAGCGAGGCGGTCGAGCGGGCGCTCGGCGGCATCGACTTGTACTCGGACGAGCACGTGTCGACCACGCTGTCCAAGGTGAACGTGGCGCTGCACGCGCAGGTGCTGCTGCACCGGGACGTGGACTACATCGTCCGCGACGGCAAGGTGCACCTGATCAACGACACCAAGGGCCGCATCGCGAAGCTCCAGCGCTGGCCGGACGGCCTGCAGGCGGCCGTGGAGGCCAAGGAGGCGGTGGCGACCACCGACAGCGGCGAGGTGCTCGACTCGATCACCGTGCAGGCGCTGCTCAACCGCTACCCGCTGGTGTGCGGCATGACCGGCACCGCGGTGGCCGTCGCCGAGCAGCTGCGCACGTTCTACGCGCTGGAAGTGCTGGTCATCCCGTCCAACGTCGACTGCGTGCGCGAGGACGAGGAGTCGCGGGTGTACGCGACGCTGGAGCAGAAGGAGGCGGCGATCGTCGCCGCCATCGCCGAGGCGCACGGGAACGGCCGCCCGATCCTGGTGGGCACGCTCGACGTGGCCGAGTCGGAGCGGCTCTCGCGCAAGCTCGCCGAGGCGGGGCTGGAGTGCGTGGTGCTCAACGCGAAGAACGACGCCGAGGAGGCGTCGATCATCGCGGACGCCGGGTCGTTCGAGCGGATCACCGTGTCGACGCAGATGGCGGGCCGGGGCACGGACATCCGGCTCGGCGGGCACGAGTCGACCGACCGGGAGCGCATCGCCGAGCTGGGCGGGCTGTACGTGATCGGCACCGGGCGGCACTCGTCGTCGCGGCTGGACGACCAGCTGCGCGGGCGCGCCGGGCGGCAGGGCGACCCCGGCGGGTCGGTGTTCTTCTCCTCGCTGCAGGACGAGCTGTTCACCCAGTACGTGCCGGACTTCGCGGACGCCAGCGAGGTCGAGGAGGACGGGCGGGTGGTCGACCGGGGCACGCTGGCCACCGTCGAGCACGCGCAGCGCGTGGCCGAGGGCGTGCACCTGGAGATCCACCGGAACACCTGGCGGTACAGCAAGCTGATCGAGCACCAGCGGCTGCTGCTGCTCAAGCGGCGCGAGGAGCTGCTCACCGGCGGGGACGCCTGGGAGGAGCTGGCGCGGCGCAAGCCGGAGCGGGCCGAGGAGCTGGCGGAGCTGGACGAGGAGGTCCGGTTCGAGGCGGCGCGGCAGATCGCGCTGCACCACCTGGACCAGCGCTGGACCGACCACCTGGTGTTCCTGACCGACCTGCGCGAGGGCATCCACCTGCGGGCGCTGGCCAGGCAGAACCCGCTCGACGAGTTCCACCGCGAGGCGATCACGGCGTTCAACAAGGTGGAGAACGACGCGTGGGAGGAGTCGGAGGACACCTTCGTGAAGGTGACCATCGACGCGGAGGGCGCGCACCTGGAGGCGGCGGGCGTGCAGCGGCCGAACACGACGTGGACGTACCTGGTGCACGACAACCCGTTCTCGTCCGGGCTGGAGGAGACCTTCAAGGGCCTGGTGAACATGGTGCGGCGCAAGTAGCGCCCCAGGGGCGCCCTCACTCAGGCGCTTCGGGCGCGCTCAGGGGCGCGGTGACGTTACGGGGCCCGGTTCACCCTCCTGCGGGGTGGGCCGGGCCCCTTGCGGTCCGCGGGCGGCGCTCAGGCGGGCGCGGGGGCGGGTGGTGCGCCGCCCCCGCCCGTCAGACCAGCGTCCGCGTCGTCCCGCCGAGGGACTCCTCGACGGGCCGCGGCGCCTGCGGGGGAACGGCGGAGCGCGGTCTGCCCACGACCTGCTCCTCCACGGCCAGCTCGGTCAGCGCCCGGATCTCCGCGAGGATGTCCAGGTGCTCCTGGGACGGCGGGGGGCCGACCAGGTTGGAACGGCTGTGCGCGGTCACCTCGGCGCGGTGCGCGAGGTTCTGAATCCGTCGGATGAGGTCCAACTCCAGTTCGGACGGCTTGGAGCGCCTTTGCTCAGTCACCCTGGAAGCGAACACCTCACAGCGGGTGAACGTAAATCACCTGGCCGTGCGAAATTCACTGCGTCAACCCAGCTACCCCCATTGCCGGAGGCCAATCTCACCGTCCCGGTGGATATGCCCCCGGAGGTCAGGTGACCGGACGGGGCTCGTGCGCGTTCCGGTCAGGCCCTTACCCCCGCGCCCGCCCCACGAACGGGTCGGTTGTCGACCTGGCCGGGCGGCAGCGCGCTGACAGGCAGCGATCCCACCTTCGGTAGCGCTGCGCGGATCAGGTCAACCGTTCGGGGGGTAACCCGTTCTTATGCCGGTTACCTGCTCGATACACGGAAGCGACGCAGAACGGCGGTCTGCACGCCCGTGAACGCGCGTGAACGGGCGGGGAAGGGGCGCTGAATCGGTGCACTCGGGCGGGCGCGCGGCGCCGGGCCGAAGCGGGAACGACCCCTGTCCGACTCGGGACTGAATGGGGAGGCGCGTTTTTCGCGGGGGAGCCCCGCAACCGGTTTGCGGGCGAATCACCGATATACCTGGCCGCCATTCGCGGGACCCCCGGAGCGCGAAGCGGGGCGCCCCGTGGTGGGGCGCCCCGCTTCGGGGGGTCGGTGGCGGGGGCGGGGTCAGATCCGGGGGAGGACGTCGGTGGTCGCCGGGTCGCGCGGCGGGACGGGACGGCGGGGGGCGCGAGGGGAGTCGGGCGGGGTGGGGAGCGCGGCGGGGGCAGCGGCGGGGGTGGAGTTCGCGGCGGGGGTGGGCGACGGGACCTGAAGCGGGGCCTGCGATGGGGCGGGGGGCGCGGCGGGGGTCGCGGCAGGGGTCGCGGCAGGGCCGTGGTCGCCGTTGTGGAAGAGGCCGTGGATGACGGCCGTGTCGGCGGCGTCCGGATCGGTCGGGCGGCCACCGGGGAAACCTGCGGGGGCGGGAGTCGCGACCGGGTTGCCGGGGGCGGCGAACAGGGCGGTCGCGGGGGTGCTCGCGGCGGGCAGGTCGGCGGCGAGCGCGGCGGCGGCAGCCGGGTTGATCGCGGGCGGCGTGACGGCGGGCGGGGTGCTCGCGGGCGGGGTGGCGCCGGGCGGGGTGTTCGGGCCCTGGGTGTTCGGGCCCTGGGTGTTCGGGATCGGGGTGACGGGTTCGGCGGCGGGCACGGTCGCCTGGTCGGCGGCGCGCCTGCGTCCGCCGGGCGCGCCCGCCAAGCCCTGGAGCGAGCCCGACCTCGGCAGGGCGCGGGTCAGGTTCAGGGGGGCCGGGACCTGCGGGGGCGCGCCGGTCGTGCCCGACAGCGGGACCATCCTGGTGGACTCCACGCGCGGCGGGGGCGCGTCGTCCGAGCTCACCCTCGCCAGCACCTCGGTCTCGGCCTGTCCGCGGTCCGGTCGCGCGCCGGGCAGCCGGACCATGCGGGTCGACTCCGCGCCTGCACCAGCGCCCACGGGCTGAACGCGGGTCGCGTCGGCGCCCGGCAGGTGCGCCGCTCCCCCGCCGGGCGCCTGGACCGCTCGCGTGGCAGCCGCACCACCCGGCGTCGAGACCGCCTTGGTCGGCTCGCCCCCCGGACCGGACAGCGCCCTGGTCTGGTCGGCTCCCGGCGCGGACAGCGCCCTCGTCGGATCGGCACCCGGCACAGGCAGCGCCCTGGTCTGGTCGGCTCCCGGCGCGAACAGCGCCCTGGTCTGGTCGGCGCCCTGCATCGCCGGCGCCCGAGTCGGCTCCGCGCCGGGCGTCTGGGTGCGGAGCGCGGCGGCTGCGGCAGTCGGGAGGGCGGGGGTCGGGAGGGCGCGGGTCGGGGTCGCGCCGACCACGGACACCTGCACCATCCGGGTCGCCTCGTCGCCCGCGCCGGTGACCGCCACCTGCACGGCCGTGGTCGGGTCGGTGTCGGGGAGGCGTTCCACCCTGGTCGCCGCGGGGACCGGGGCCACGCGGGTCGGGGTGGGTTGCGCGGGCTCGTCGCCCGAGGTGCGGCGCAGTTCGGCCCTGGCGGCCTCCGCCAAGACCTTCGAGGCGGCGATGCTCCGGCTCGCCGCCTTCGCCTCGGGGCCGCCCATGGCCGCGCCGACCGCCGCGCTCACGGCCGCGTTCACCGCCGCGCTCACCAGCGCCGCCTCGGCCTTCGCGGCCACGGCGTCGCGCTCGCCGTCCCGGAGCGACGCTCGGCCACCGGCGCGGGCCGCCGCGACACCGTCGCCGTGACCGGCGGCCCTGCCGTCGTCATAGGTCTCACGGGCGTCGGGGCGCGGGTCCGCGCCGCGCTCGGCGGCGGGCGCGACCGCCGGGTTGCCGGCCGCCGCGAACCACGTGGGCACCGGCAGCAGCGGGGCCAGCTTCTGCATGATCGCGGCGACCAGCGCGCCCAGCAGCAGGCCCGCCAGCACGTCGTGCGGGTAGTGCACGCCGACGAACACCCGCGACGCCCCGGCCAGCAGCGCGACGGGGACGACCCACCGCTGCCTCCGGTCGCACATCACGATCGCCACGGCCGCCGCCCCGGCGATGGCCGAGTGGTTGCTGGGGAACGACCAGTCGCCGACCGGCGGGCACTCCGAGATCACGTCCATGGTCCGGCACGGCCGGTCCTGCTCCACGAGGGACTTCGCGGTCCTGCTCACCAGGTAGGCGACCACCATCGCGACCGGCGCGACGATCGCCCGCGCCTGCTCGTCCCGGCTCCCCTCCCGCCGCGCCCGCCACAGCAGCAGCGCGAACAGCAGCACGAACACCCCGACCACCGCGTCTGTGGCGATGTCGGCCGCGGTGCCGACGTACTCCGGGAGGCCCGCCGCCCACCCCGCTACGAGGCGGTGCAGGTCGACGCTGAACTCGGGAACCGACATGCGGTCAACTTTACGAAGTTGATCAAATTTGGAAAGCTTGTGGACACCCCCCGTTGGCTCTTCGTTAAGACTGATCTGATAAGGGGCTGCGGCAGCGAACCGCCCCCTTGTGTTCACCCGCCGGTCACCACCGCTGACCAGCGCGGGGATCGTTGAACAATCCGACGAAATCGGCGCACCAAAAGTTGATCTTCATGGGATCCCGGACGGAACGTGGGACCACTGTGGGAAAGGCGACTCCACCGAGCGACGAAACGCGCTTCACCGCAACACGCGGTAATCGCGAGTGGGATCACTCACAGGCCCCGCTCACCGCCGCTGGTCACCCCGCATTCCCGAACAGCGTGTGACGACCGCCGCAACCCGCAGTGATGCGGTCCCAACTGCGGTTTCGCCGTGAAAAAGATCGCGGCGGCACGCGTAAGGGGGACGGGAGGGGGGTAAGGACGAGTACGCTCCCTTGGTCCGATCGGGGGACGAACCGGTTAATTGGGGGTTACCAAGTGTCACTCACGCCGATCTTCGACGACCTGGTCCGCGAGTTCGAGGACATCGTCGAGGCTTCCGCCCTGGTCTCATCCCTGTACGAAACCGGGTCAGCGGCGCGGATAGCCGGCTCCGACGGTGCGAGCGCGGCGACGGCCGTCGCCGAGCGCCCCACCGCGGAGAGCACGGCCAAGCGGACCGCCGACCCGAGGAAGGTGGCCGAGCGGGCCTGACCGCTCGGCGAGACGCGCACGGGGGGCGGGCGCCGGTCCGCGAGGCCCGTTGAACAGGAACGGCGCCGGGGAGCTCTCCCCGGCGCCGTTCCCGCGTTCACGCCCCAGCACCGGTCACCGGTCACGGCCGGCAGGCCACGACCGGCAGGCCGACCGGCAGGCGACCGACTACTTCGGCTGCTGCAGCAGGTCCGCCGGGACCGCCTCGTCCTTCTCCAGCGCCCCGAACAGCCGCAGCGCGTTCTCCCGGTCCCACTGCACGACCGACCCGACGCCCGGCATCGTCGGCGTCGAGCCGACCGGCACCGTCACGTTGTCCACGCCGCCGCTCATGCCCAGCGCCATCGCCGCGAGGTGGTGCAGGTGGTCGCCGTCGCCGACCGACACCGAGTCGGTCGCCGCGAACACCAGCGGGATCGAGCGGAACGGGTTGAGCAGCGTGCCCGCGCTGGTGGCCTTGTCCGCCAGCGCCGACAGGAACGCGCGCTGGTTCTGCACGCGCTGCAGGTCGGCGGTGGCGAACGCGCGGGTGCGCACGAAGCCCAGCGCCTGCGAGCCCTCCAGCTCCTGGCACCCGGCGGGCAGGTCCAGGCCGGCCAGCGGGTCCTTCAGCGGCTCGTCCAGGCACATCTCCACGCCGCCGACCGCGTCGACCACGTTGGCGAACCCGCCGAACCCGACCTCCATGTAGTGGTCGATCCGGATGCCGGTCGCCCCCTCCACGGTGCGCGCCAGCAGCGGCCCGCCGCCGAACGCGAACGCCGCGTTGACCTTGTTCTTGCCGTTGTCCGGGATGTCCACGTACGAGTCGCGCGGGATGCTCACCAGGGTCGACTTCCCCGAGCCCTCGGGGATGTGCAGGAGCATGATGGTGTCCGTGCGCCTGCCCGCGGCGTCGCCGGTGGCGAGGTCGTCCTTCTGCTCGTCCGTGAGGTCGTCGCGCGCGTCGGACCCGACCAGCAGCCAGTTCGTGCCCGGCGTGTCGGCGGGCCGCCCCTCGTAGTCGGGCAGCGCGTCGCTGCGGCTGAGCGAGGTGTCGACGTACACCCACATCCCGACCACGGCGAGCAGCAGCGCCACCAGGACGAACCCGATGACCCGCCCCGGTCGCCGCCTCCGCCTCACCGGCGCCTGGCGGTAACCAGGGCTCTGCTGGTGCCCGTAATGGCCAGCACTCATGTCGATTCCCCGATCCGTCTGGGCTCTAGGTGCCTCACACCGGTAGACGCGGCGCGGGCCCGCAGGTTGCCAGGGAACCCTAGTGGTCGCCCAGCGGACGGGGCGGCAGCACCAGCGCGGCGAGCAGCCGCTCCAGCTCCGCCTCGGGGTCCTCGGTGAGCCCGGTGTGGGTGGGCGAGGCCTGGACGATGGTGCTGCGCGGCGCGGTCAACCAGCGGAACCGCTGCCCCGCCGTGGTCCCGGACACCGGTCCGGCCGCGCGGTCCCCGACGCAGGACAGGCCGAGGTGGGTGAGGCTGTCGCGCAGCAGCTCCACGTCCAGGTGCGGGTCGAGCGCGAGCACGCGCGCCTCGTCCACGTGCACCCGCGCGCCGAGGAACCCCAGCGGGGCGCTGTAGAGCAGCACCCCGACGTTGACGAACTCGCCGCGCTCCTGCCGGGGGACGGCGCGCAGCAGCGCGTACTCAAACACGTGCGGCACGGGCGGCCTCCAGCTCGTCGACCCACGTCCTGGGCGCGCGCAGCCGCGCGGCGAAGAGGTCCCGGTAGGCGGAGCGGACCCGGTCGGCCCCCGGGAACTGCTCGTCGCCCTCCAGCCACTCGTCGGGCACCAGCGCGAGCACCTCGTCGAGCAGCTCGGGGGTGATCGCGGCGGACAGCTCGTCGTCCACTTCGGACAGGGCGCCCGCGAACGGCAGCATCAGGTGGTCGGCCGCGTCGAACCGGTAGCGGTCGGCGGGGAACCGGTCGGCGCGCCAGTAGTGGTGCGGGTAGAGGGCCGCGCCGTGGTCGATCAGCCACAGCTTCCGGTGCCACAGCAGGGTGTTCGGGTTGCGCCAGCTGCGGTCGACGTTGAGCACGAGGCCGTCGAGCCACAGCAGCCTGGTGGCCTCGGTGGGCTCCGGCGCGCGCACGACGGGGTTGTAGTCGAACGAGCCGGGCAGGTAGTCGAGCCCGATGTTGAGGCCGCCGCTGGCGCGCAGCAGCTCCTGCACCTCCTGGTCGGGCTCGGAGCGGGCCAGCTCCGGGTCCAGCTCGACCAGGACGATCTCCGGGACGCGGAAGCCGAGGCGGCGGGCCAGCTCGCCGACGACGATCTCGGCGACGAGCACCTTGACGCCCTGGCCCGCGCCCCGGAACTTCAGCACGTACATGCCGAGGTCGTCGGCCTCGACGAGCCCCGGCAGGGAGCCGCCCTCCCGGAAGGGCGTGACGTATCGGGTGGCCGCGACGGTGCGCAGCCCGGTTGGCGAGTTCACCGGCACATCATCGACGGCGGTCGCGAGGGCGCGCCAACGAGTAACCCGGAGAGCACCCCGCTCTCACAGGCCGCCGACCGCCAGCGGGTCGAGGTCGCCCAGGTGCGCGGTGGTGTGCGCGGCGCGCAGCAGGTAGCCGTCGCCGACCTGCTCCCACGCGGTCAGCGAGGCGTTCGGCACGACGGTGGTGCGCGCGTGCTCCAGCAGCTCCGGCTCGGGCACGCCCTCCAGGAGGTAGCGCAGCAGCAGCGCGGTCACCTCGTGCGCGACGAGCAGCACCCGCTTGCCGCCGTGCTGCCGCTCCAGGTCGCCGAGCAGGGACCGCAGCCGCAGCGCCACGTCCGCCCAGGACTCACCGCCCGGCGGCCGGTAGTAGAACTTGCCGAGCCTGCGCTTGCGGGCCAGTTCCTCCGGGTAGCGGTGGGCGAGGCCGCGCCGGGTCAGCAGGTCGAGCGCGCCGAGCTCGCGGTCGCGCAGCCGCTCGTCCACGAGCGCGACCGGGTGGTCGGGCAGGGCGAGCATGGCGGTGTGCAGCGCCCGGCGGCACGGGGAGGCGACCACGACGTCCGGCAGCTCGCCCGCGGGCAGCGAGGCGAAGTGCGCGGCGAGCGCGGCGCCCTGGCGCTCGCCCTCGGGCGACAGCGGGACGTCCACGTCGCGCTCGTCGATGTCGATGAAGTGGAGGGCGCTCGACTCGGCGACCTCCCTGGCCACGTTCCCTGTGCTCTCGGCGTGCCTGATGAGCCCGACCCACGCGAAGTCCGTCACGCCGGCAACGTACCCGCGCGGGATGCCCGTTACCCGTGTTCCACGCCGAGGGAGGGGAACACCCCCGAGTGGACCGCCCGGACGAACTCGGCGTGGTCCGCACGGGTGCGGTCCGCGCAGTCGACGGCGTAGCCTGCGAAGGCCTCGTCGAACTCCTCCCCCGCGCCGGTGAAGTAGCCGTCGAGCAGCCTGGGGTCCAGGGAGCGGCTGTGCGCGCGGGCGAGCAGGGCGCCCGCGAACCGGCCGTAGTCCTCCAGCTCGGCGCGCCGCAGCAGGGTCGGGTCGATCTCGCCCTTGCGGTTGCGGAACTGCCGGACGATGAAGGGCCGCCCCTGCACGGTGGTCCAGCCGAGCAGGATGTCGGTCTCGGCCTGCACGAGCCGGGCGCCGTGCACGATCCGCTTGCCCTCGTGCTTGGCGGGCGGCAGGCCGAGGAACGGCGCGAGCGCGGAGGGCCTGGCCTCCTTGACCTGGAGCACGAGCGCCTCGTCGCCGTTGCCGTGCATCAGGACCAGGTAGCTGCGCAGCCCGACGCTGCCGGTGCCGACGACGCGGAACGCCACGTCGGACACGCCGTAGCGCATGATCAGGTTGTAGCGGGACTCGCGCAGGGTGTCCACGTAGGACGGCAGGGCGTCCACGACGGCGCGGGCGGTGTCCTCGGTGACCCGGTCGAGCACGGGCGGGTCGGTGACGAAGCGCCAGTGCCCGTCCTCGCGGGTGGTCCACTTGGCGGCGACCTTGGCGCTGGTGTTGCGGCGGGCCTTGGCTGCGGCCTTGGCGAACTCCTCGCCGAGGTCGTCGGCCTTGGCCCTGGACAGCACGGACTCGTCGCCGAGCGCGCTCCAGGACTCCAGGAACGGCAGGGCGGCGAGGTGCCGGACCGCGCCCCGGTAGGCGCGCACCGCGTCCTCGGCGGCGCCGCGGCAGCCCTTCTCGGACACGCCGCCCTCGCGCCCGGCGAGCACGAGCGAGGCGGCCAGGCGCTTGAGGTCCCACTCCCACGGGCCGGGGAGCGTCTCGTCGAAGTCGTTGACGTCCATGACGATCTTGCCCTCGGGCGTGCCGTACAGCCCGAAGTTGGCCGCGTGCGCGTCGCCGCACAGCTGCGCGACGGGCCCGCTGCGGGGTCCGGCGGCCAGGTCGCCCGCCATCAGGCCCGCGCTGCCCCGGAAGAACGCGAACGGGGAGACGAGCATCCGCTGGAGGCGCAGCGGCACGAGGTTCGGCAGGCGTCCCTCGTTCGTGGCGGTCACGTACTCCACGACGGAGGGGCGGTCCGGGGCCGTGACGAACTCCCGGTGCGCCTCGGGACCGGTGGTGGCGCGCAGCTCCCGGCCACGCGCCCGCACCTCGTCCGGCTCGGTCCACCGCCCCAGCGCCTTGGCCGCCAACGCCCGCTTGCGCTCACCCATGCGGACGATGATGCGCGCACGGGGGCGGTGATCGCCTCGGATTGCTCGATTTCCCGGAAATCACTGGGGGACAAAGCGGTCCACCCGGACGAACCGTCCTAACGGGACAGCACCTCGGCCAGCGCGTCCACGCCGTGGTCCAGCTCCTCGCGGGTGACCACGAGCGGCGGCGCGACGCGCAGCGTGCTCTCGCGGGTCTCCTTGCAGAGCACGCCCATCCCGGCCAGCGCCTCGGACACCTCGCGCCCGCCGGGACCACCGGCCGACAGCTCGACGCCCGCCCACAGGCCGCGCCCGCGCACCTCGTCCACCCCGTGCCCGACCAGCTCGCCGAGCCGCGCGTGCAGGTGCCCGCCCAGCTCGCGGGAGCGCTCCTGGAACTCGCCGGTGGCCAGCAGCCGCACCACCGCGCGGCCGACGGCGCAGGCCAGCGGGTTGCCGCCGAACGTCGAGCCGTGCTCGCCGGGCCGCAGCACGTCCAGCACCGCGTGCGGGCCGACCACGGCGGACACCGGCACGATGCCGCCGCCGAGGGCCTTGCCGAGGGTGTAGAGGTCGGCGCGCACGCCCTCGTGGTCCAGCGCCAGCACCTCGCCGGTGCGGCCGAGCCCGGACTGGATCTCGTCGGCGACCAGCAGCGCCCCGGCCCCGTCGCACACCGCGCGCACCCCGGCCAGGTAGCCGGCGGGCGGCACGATCACGCCGGCCTCGCCCTGCACCGGCTCCAGCAGGACGGCGGCGGTGCGGTCGGTGACGGCGGCCTCCAGCGCGGCCAGGTCGCCGTACGGGACGACCCTGAAGCCGGGGGTGAACGGACCGTAGTCGGCGCGGGCGCTCTCGTCGGTGGAGAACGACACGATCGTGGTGGTGCGGCCGTGGAAGTTCGAGCCCGCCACGACGATCTCGGCCTGGCCGTCCGGCACGCCCTTGACCCGGTAGGCCCACTTCCTGGCGACCTTCACCGCGGACTCGACCGCCTCGGCGCCGGAGTTCATCAGCAGCGCGACCTCGGTGCCGGTCAGCTCCGCGAGCTCGTGGCAGAACGGGCCGAGCTGGTCGTGGTGGAACGCCCGGCTGGTGAGCGTGACCCGGCCGAGCTGCTCCACGGCGGCGGCGACGAGCGCGGGGTGCCGGTGCCCGAAGTTGAGCGCCGAGTAGCCCGCCAGGAAGTCCAGGTACCGGCGCCCCTCGACGTCGGTCACCCAGGCCCCCTCGCCGTGCGAGAGCACGACGGGCAGCGGGTGGTAGTTGTGCGTGCTCCAGCGCTCGTCGAGGTCGATGAAGTCCGAGGCGGTGCGCGGGGCGGTGTGGTGGGCGGTGGCGGTCATGCCCTCAGGCTAGAGGGCGTGTGGTGGCGTTTTCAGCCGTCAGGTGTTGCGCTTCCGGTGTATTCATTGCGCAATCGGGCGATTTCCCGGCGATCCGTTGCAGACGGTGTTGGATCAACGGCCGAACGGGTGGCGCACATAGGATTCGGCGGTGGGGCGGAGGGGTACTGCGCCGTTCGCGGGCGGCGCGACGCCGGCCCGCGCTGGAACCGAGGAACGGGGTTGCTGATGACGGAGGCCGGTACCGGGAGCGCGGCGGTGTTCCTGGGCACCTACACGACCTGGGAGGGCGGCGGCGAGGGCATCGGCCTCGCCTCCTACGACCGCGCGACGGGCGTGCTCACCCACACCGGGGTGGTCGCCGACGTGCCGAACCCGTCCTTCCTGGTCCGCGAGGGCGACCGGCTGTACGCGGTCAACGAGCAGCAGGACGGGGCCGTGACGGCGCTGGCGATCGGCGCGGACGGCGTGCCGGTCGTGCTGAACCGGCAGTCGACCGGCGGCGCGGACCCGTGCCACCTGGTGCTGCACGAGGGGCACCTGCTGGCCGCGAACTACACCTCCGGCAGCGTCTCGGCGCACCCGGTGCTGCCGGACGGCTCGCTCGGCGAGCGGACCGACCTGGTGCGGCACGAGGGCTCCGGCCCGAACCGGGACCGGCAGGAGGGTCCGCACGCGCACCAGGTGGTCGTGGACCCGACCGGCCGGTTCGTGCTCGCGGTGGACCTGGGCGCGGACTCGGTGTTCACCTACCGCCTGGTCGGCGGGAGGCTGGAGCACGTCGCCACCGCGCGCACGCACGCCGGGGCTGGCCCCCGGCACCTGGCGTTCCACCCCGGCGGGCGGTTCGCGTACCTCGCGAACGAGCTGGACTCGACGGTGACCGTCGCGGCCTACGCGGACGGCGTGCTGACGCCGGGCGCGGTGCTGAGCACGCTGCGCGAGGAGCTGCCCGAGGGCGGCGAGAACTACCCGGCGGAGATCCTGGTGTCCCCGGACGGGCGACACGCGTACGTGTCGAACCGGGGGCACGACAGCATCGCGGTGTTCCGGGTGCTCGACGACGGCGCGGGCCTGGAGCTGAGCGCGCTGGTGCCCGCGTGGGGCGCGTACCCGAGGCACCTGGCGTTCGACCCCACCGGGGCGCTGCTGTTCGCGGCGAACCAGAACTCGAACACGGTGGCGACGTTCGAGCTTGACGAGGCCGGACTCCCCGTGCCCACCGGCACCTGGCCGACGCCCGTTCCGGTGTGCGTCACCTTCTGATGGGTTAACGGGCTGCGGCGGCGGGCGCGCGCGGTGGTAGGTCCGGTGCATGAAACTCCTGGCAGCAGCGCTGGTCGCGGCGCTCGTGCCCTTCGCGCCAATCTCCACCGCGTTCGCTGCGCCCGCGCAAGCGCAGGTCTCCGAGCCCTCGGCGGTCGCAGGCTCCCGCATCCGCCCCGAGCACCTGGCGCTCGGCGACTCGTTCGCGTCCGGCCTGGGCGCGGGCTCGGAGTCCGGGGCCTGCAAGCGCAGCCAGGCCGCGCACCCGGTGCTGTGGGCGGCGCGGCTGAACTCGTCGCTGTCGTTCCAGGCCTGCACGGGCGCGTCGACCGCCGACATCGCCGCTCAGGTCGCGGCGGGCGTGAACTCCGAGACGTCCTCGGTGACCCTGACCGTGGGCGGCAACGACGCCGGGTTCACCGAGGTGATGACCACCTGCACCACCGGCGCCGACTCGTCCTGCGCCCGCCGGGTCGCGGCGGCCGAGCAGTTCATCCGCGCCGAGCTGCCCGCCCGGCTGGACGCGGCCTACGCGGCGGTCAGGGCCCGCACCCCCGCGCCCGTCGCGGTGGTCGGCTACCCGAGGCTGTTCGAGGAGGGCTTCTGCCTGCTCGGCCCGTCCACGGCCAGGCGGGCGGCGGTGAACCGGGCGACCGACCTGATCGTCGCGACCACCGCCGCCCGCGCCAAGGCCGCCGGGTTCTCGTTCGTGGACGTGCGCCCGGCCTTCCGGGGCCACGGCGTCTGCGGCGGCTCCCCGTGGGTCAACGGCATCTCCCTGCCGATCACCCGCTCCTACCACCCGAACCGCGCCGGTCAGCAGGCCTACGCGGCGGCGCTGCGCACCGCCCTGATGCCGGCGGGCTGATCCCGGCGGGCTGACCACGGCGGGCTGCCCTGGGCGGGCTGCCCCGCGCGCGCCGGGTCGGGGACCACCCGACCCGGCGCCACCGCGCCTCAGCGCGCCCGCTTCACCCGCTGCTCGTCCCACACCGGCTCGCCCACCTCCACCACCTCGCCGTCCGACCGGAACAGCAGGAACCGGTCGAACGAGCGGGCGAACCAGCGGTCGTGGGTGACCGCGACGACCGTGCCGGTGAACTCCTCCAGCGCCTGCTGGAGCGCCTCGGCCGAGTTCAGGTCCAGGTTGTCGGTCGGCTCGTCGAGCAGCAGCAGCGTCGACCCGGACAGCTCCAGCAGCAGCACCTGGAACCGCGCCTGCTGCCCGCCGGACAGGTTGTCGAACAGCTGGTCGCCGCGCTCGGACAGCCCGTACCGGCTGAGCACCGACATCGCCGCGCCCCGGTCGAGGCCCTTGCGGTCGCCCTCGCCGTGCCACAGCACGTCCACGAGCGTGCGCCCGAGCCACTCGGGGTGCTGGTGGGTCTGCGCGAACAGCCCCGGCACGACCCGCGAGCCGAGCCGCAGCGAGCCGGTGTGGGCGACGTCGCCGCCCGCCAGCAGCCGCAGGAAGTGGCTCTTGCCGGACCCGTTGGAGCCGAGCACCGCGACCCGGTCGCCGAAGAACACCTCGGTGTCGAACGCCTTCATCAGGCCGGTCAGCTCCAGCGACTCGCAGGTCACCGCGCGCACGGCGGTGCGACCGCCGCGCAGCCTGGGCGCGACCCGCTCCTGCACCGGCATCTCCGGCGGCGTCCCGGCCTCCTCGAACCTGCGCAGCCTGGTCTGCATGGCCCGGTACTTGGCGGCCATCACCTCGCTGATCGTGGCCTGCACCTGGAGGGTGCGCACCAGCTCCTTGAGCCGGTCGTGCTCGTCCTCCCAGCGCTTCCACTCCTCGGCGAGCCGCTCGATCCGGGCGGCGCGCGCCTCGTGCCAGGTGGTGAACGAGCCGGTGTGCACCCACGCGCCGTGCGCCTCGACGGTGACCACGTGCGTGGAGGCCTCGGCGAGCAGCTCCCGGTCGTGGCTGACCAGCAGCACCGACTTGCCGGTCTCCACGAGCCGCTGCTCCAGCCAGCGCTTGCCGGGCACGTCCAGGTAGTTGTCCGGCTCGTCGAGCAGCAGCACCTGCTCGGGCCCGCGCAGCAGCGCCTCCAGCACGAGCCGCTTCTGCTCGCCGCCGGAGAGCGTCCTGACCTCGCGGAACCGGGCCCGCTCGAACGGCACGCCGAGCGCGGCGACGGTGACCACGTCCCAGAGCACCTCGGCCTCGTAGCCGCCCGCCTCGCCGTAGGCGACGAGCGCGGAGGCGTAGCGCATCTGGGTGGGCTCGTCGTCGGTCTCCATGAGGGCGAGCTCGACGACGTCCAACTCGGCTGCGGCGGCGCGCAGCGGGGCGGGCGAGGCGGAGAGCAGCAGGTCGCGCACGCTGCTCTCGTCGCGCACGGACCCGACGAACTGGGGCATCACCCCCAGCCCGCCCTGCACCCGCACCGAGCCCGCGGCCGGGGCGAGGTCCCCAGAGATGATCTTGAGGAGCGTCGACTTGCCGACGCCGTTGGCGCCGACCACCGCCACCACGGAATTCGCGGCGACCTTGAACGAGACGTCGCGGAACAGCTCCCGCCCGTCCGGGAGCCGGTAGGCGAGACCGTTCGCATCGAGGAAACCCACGGGCCACATGCTCGCTCACCGCGCGAGCGCCGCGCGACGCATTTCCGGTCGGGGCGGGGTTGGTGACCCGATCGTCACCGGGAGCGGTCGCCGGAGCGGGTGAGCCGAGGGTCTTCAGACCTGGCCGTCGCGGCGGTCGACAACCGCGACGGTCCCACGCGCGATCCGGGAGCCGAACCCCTCCCCGGTCTCAGCCCGGAGCAGGCGCTACTTCCAGGTCGTGTGGCTGAACAGCAGCACGACGAGACCGAACGAGATCGAGCCGACCCCGTCCCAGAAGGCGCCCAGCGTCATCAGGACGATCCCGAGGGCCAGGAACGCGGCGGTGAGCGCGTAGCCCACCGTGGGCCTGGCCGGCTTGCCGTCGACGAGCGCGGAGGCGAGCGCCGGTTCCTCCCCCGCGAGTCTGGACTCGATCTCCTGCAGCGTCTTGCGTTCCCGCTCGCTCAGCATCGGCGCTCCTCCCGCGGACTCCCAGGCCCCGCACGAGTACCCGGCGGGAGGCGCGCCGACACTCGTCCATCAGCG
This sequence comes from Actinosynnema mirum DSM 43827, assembly GCF_000023245.1. Taxonomy (GTDB): domain Bacteria; phylum Actinomycetota; class Actinomycetes; order Mycobacteriales; family Pseudonocardiaceae; genus Actinosynnema; species Actinosynnema mirum. The sequence continues at coordinate 1,743,476 of NC_013093.1, read as the reverse complement.
GGACAGCGCGACCAGCCTGGACACCGCCCGCAGGTACTTCTTGCGGTAACCGCCGGTGAGCATCTCCTCGGTGAACAGCTCCGACAGGGGCTGCCCGGACACGGCGACGGGGATGTCCCGGTCGTAGAGCCGGTCACCGAGAGCGACCAGGCGCAACGCGACCGACTGGTCGGGGGCGGCGTGCACGCCCTTGAGGTGCACGGCGGTGACGCCGTCGAGCAGCCGCCCGTAGCGGGACGGGTGGACCTTGGCGAGCTTCGCGCACAGCGCCCCGAAGTCGTCCAGCGTCGAGCCGGGCGTGGCCTCGGCCCTGGCGACCAGCTCGTCGTCGCCCATCGGGTCGGGCGCGTCGGGCAGCCCCCGGTGTCGGTAGTCGGGCCCGTCCACCCGGACCACCTCGAACCGCGCGGCCAGCTTCTGGATCTCGCGCAGGAAGTCGGCGGCTGCGAACCGGCCCTCGCCGAGCTTGTCCGGCAGCGTGTTGGAGGTGGCCGCGACCGCGACCCCGGCCTCGGTCAGCTCCTTGATGAGCCTGCCGACCAGCATGGTGTCGCCGGGGTCGTCCAGCTCGAACTCGTCGATCGCGAGCAACCGGTGCCCGCCGAGCCTGCGCACCGTCTCCACGAACCCGAGCGCCCCGACCAGGTTGGTGACCTCGACGAACGTGCCGAACGCCTTGGGCCCCGGCACCGCGTGCCACAGCGAGGCCAGCAGGTGCGTCTTGCCCACCCCGAACCCGCCGTCCAGGTACAGCCCCGGCGCGGGACCGCTGTCCCGCTTGCCGAACAGCGACCCGAGCCACCCCTTGCGCTCGCCACCGGCGCCGATCCGCCCGGCGAACTCCGCGCAGGCCGCCACGGCCTCGGCCTGGCTGGGCTCGTCCGGGTTGGGCGCGTAGGTGTCGAAGCGGACCGCGTCGAAGTGCGGTGGCGGGACCATCGCCCCGACTAGTTCGTCCGGTGCGACCTGCGGATCGCGTTCGACCAGGCTGGGGGCGGGCATGGCGGGGAGCCTAACGCCGTGCTGGGATGGGTCGGTGCAGAAGCTGTGGCCGGGGAGCGGCGCGGAGAGCAACATCACGGACGCGGAGCTGGAGCGGCTCTACGACCACCCGTCCGGGCTCGACCGGCCGTGGGTGCAGGTGAACTTCGTGGCGAGCGCGGACGGCGCGATGACCGTGGACGGCCGCTCGGGCGGGCTGGGCGGCGCGGCGGACCAGAAGGTGTTCGCGCTGGGCCGGGACCTGGCCGACGTGGTCCTGGTGGGCGCGGGCACCGCGGCGGCCGAGGGCTACCGGGGCGTGGTCGCGGGGGCGGCGCGGGCCGAGCGGAGGGCCCGGCTGGGCCTGGCCCCGATCCCGCCGATCGCGGTGGTGAGCGGCCGGTGCTCGCTGGAGCCGGACTCGCCGCTGATCACGGACACCCTCGTGCCGCCGATCGTGCTGACCACCTCGGAGGCCCCCGCCCGGCGGCGGGCGGAGCTGACCGAGGCCGGGGCGGACGTGGTGGTGGCGGGCGAGTCGTCGGTGCACCCGGCGCTGGCCCTGCGGGCGCTGGACGAGCGCGGCCTGCGCCGGGTGGACTGCGAGGGCGGGCCCGCCCTGTTCGCGTCGCTGATCGCGGCCGACCTGGTCGACGTGCTGTGCCTGACCGTGGCGCCGCTGCTGGTGGCGGGCGGGTCGGGCCGGATCGGCGCGGGCGTGCCGTCGGCGGTGCCGCGCGGGCTGGAGCTGACCTCGGCGCTGCACGACGAGGGGTACCTGATGCTCCGGTACGCGCGGGCCCGGTAGGACCCCGATCACCTGCCCGCGCACACCAGGACCTCCCAGTCAGGAGACCGAGTGCCGCTCCCGCTGACCCCGCCCGTGCAGCCGATGCTGGCCACGAGCGCGGACGCCATCCCCACCACCTCGGACCTGCTCTTCGAGCCCAAGTGGGACGGCTACCGCTGCCTGGTGTTCCGCGACGGCTCCGAGGTGGTCCTCCAGTCCCGCGGCGGCAAGCCGCTGAACCGGTACTTCCCCGAGGTGGAGGCCGCCCTGCGCGGCTCCGCGCTCCCGGACCGCGTGGTCCTGGACGGTGAGCTGGTCGTCTCCCTGGACGGGCGGCTCGACTTCGACGCCCTCACCGAGCGGATCCACCCGGCGGCGAGCCGGGTCGCGCTGCTGTCCGAGCGGACCCCGGCCGGTTTCGTGGCGTTCGACCTGCTCGCCCTGGGTGACGAGGTCCTGCTCGACCGGCCCACCTCGGACCGGCGGGCGGCCCTGGAAGACGTGATCACACCGTCCGGCGCGCTGCACCTGACCCCGTGCACCGGGGACGTCGAGCTGGCCCGCCGCTGGTTCGGGCTGTTCGAGGGCGCCGGGCTGGACGGGGTGGTCGGCAAGGCCGCGGGCGGCGCCTACCTGCCGGGCAAGCGGGCCATGGTGAAGGTCAAGCACGCCAGGACCGCCGAGTGCGTGGTCGCCGGGCTGCGCTGGCACAAGGACACCGAACCCGGCACGGCGGCCGGTTCCCTGCTGCTCGGCCTGCACGACGACGCCGGGGTGCTGCACCACGTGGGCGTGGTCGGCTCGTTCAAGGCGGCCGAGCGCCGGTCGCTCGCCGAGGAGCTGACCCCGCTGATCACCGACGGCGAGCACCCGTGGGTCGGCCACTCGGACGAGCGTCGCACGCCAGGGGGAACGAACCGCTGGCGCAAGGAGTCCGACTGGACCCCGCTGACCCCCGAGCGCGTGCTGGAGGTGTCCTACAGCCAGACCGAGGGCGCCGCCCCCGCCCGCCTGCGCCACAACGGCCAGTTCCGCCGCTGGCGCCCCGACCGCGACGCCGCCTCCTGCCGCTACGACCAGCTCGACCAGCCCGCCCGCTACGACCTGGCCGCCGTGCTGCGCGGCGAGGTCAGAAAGGCCCGCTAGCTCACCGCCGGGCGCTGCGGGTCGCCCCGATCGAGGCCGCCACCACGCAGGCCACCGCGCCCCACTGCACCCAGTTCAACCGCTCCCCCAGCAGCACCAGCCCGGCCAGCGCCGCCGCGGCCGGTCCCAGGCTCATCAGCACCCCGAAGGTCCGCGACGGGATCCGCCGCAGCGCCTCCAGCTCCAGCGAGTACGGCACCACCGAGGACAGCAGCGCCACCCCCAGCCCGATCAGCAGCACCGTCGGGTCCACCAGCTCGGCCCCGGCCTCCCCGATCCCGAACGGCAGGACCACCAGCGACCCGACGACCATCGCCAGCGCCAGCCCGCCGCCCCCGCTGGTGCGTCCGCCCACGGCGGCCGACAGCAGGATGTAGGCGGCCCAGCACGCCGCCGCCCCCAGCGCGAACGCCACCCCGGCGAACGACAGCCCGCCGTCCGCCCTGGCCAGCAGCAGCACCCCGACCCCGGCGAGCACCGCCCACAGCCCGTCCACCCACCGCCGGGACCCGAGCACCGCCACCGACAGCGGCCCGAGGAACTCGATGGTGACCGCCGCGCCCAGCGGGATGCGCTCGATCGCCTGGTAGATGAGCAGGTTCATCGCCCCGAGGACCACGCCGAACCCGCCGACCACCACCCACGTCCGCGCCGGCATCCGCAGCGACGGCCGCCACACCACCACCAGCACCAGCGCGGCCAGCACGAGCCGCAGCGTGACCGCCCCGGACGCCCCGACCTGGGCGAACAGGTGCTTGGCGACCGCAGCGCCCACCTGCACGCTGATCACCCCCAGCAGGAGCAGCGCGGTGGGCGGGACGGCGGACACCCCCTTCGCCACCGCGGCGGAGGCGGCGGCCAGGGGCGAGCGGGGTGCGGGGGTGCTGTCGACGTGCGCGGTGACCACGCCCCCATCGTCCCCCGTGGCACTCACCGAAGTCTCACCTGGACTGTGTGACTCTTTGCGATGTCCGTCGTCTGAGAGGTGGGAACGACTGTGCCGCGTCGGCGTCACGCCGCCCTGTTCCTGGTGGCACTGAGCGCGCTGGCGGCGTGCAGCGCGGGCCCGTCGACGCGGCCGGTGATCGCCGTGCGTGGCGGCGGGGACGGGCAGGCGCCGCCCACCGCGGCGTCCGGGACGCGGGAGCTGCCCGGCCTGGAGGACTTCGGCGGCCGGATCGACTGGTCCGACTGCACCACCGTGACCAGGACCCGGATGGCCGCCGGGGAGCCCACCGGCGGGCTGACCTACGACTGCGCGCGGATGAGCGCCCGGCTGGACGCGCCCAGCCGCCCCGGTCGCGGGTCGTTGCAGGTGGAGCTGCTGAAGGTGGGGTCGGGCAAGAGCGCGCTGGTCGTGCTCGGCGACCCGGACGGCGATCCCGGCACGGTGCTGGCGGCCCGGATGGCCGCCGCGCTGCCCGCCGAGCTGCTGCGGACGTTCACGCTGATCGGGATGGACCGCCGGGGCACCGGCAGCTCGGACGGCGTGCAGTGCGTCCCTGGGCCCGCGCGGCTGGGGATCGTCGAGTCGGACCCGGCGGCGCTCTCGCAGGAGCGGCTGCTGGAGCACGTCGGGCGGGCCAGCCAGGAGTGCGTGCTGGACATGGAGAACCAGCTGACCGCGCTGGACAGCTGGCGCACGGCCGCCGACCTGGAGCAGCTGCGCGGCGAGCTCAAGCTGGGTCACCTGAACGCGATCGGGGTCGGCGACGGCTCGAAGGTGCTGACCACCTACGCGGCGCGGTACCCGTCGGCGGTGGGGCGGTTCGTGCTGGACGGGGCGCCCGACCCGACGCTGGACGTGATGGGCGTGGCCGAGGCGAAGGCGGTGGCGGCGCAGGAGGCGTTCGCGGCGTTCGCGGCGGACTGCGCGGTGCGCCGGTGCGCGCTCGGGTCGGACGCGGAGAAGCGGTTCACCGCGCTGCTGGAAGGGCTGCGGGCCACGCCGCTGCGGGACCCGGCCGGGATCGACGTGACGGCGGGCACCGCGACCAGGGCGGTGCTGGTCGGGCTGGCCGAGCGCGGGCGCTGGGCGGAGCTGGCCGACGCGCTGGTGGCCGCCGAGGGCGGGGACGGGGCGCCGCTGGCGCGGTTCGTCGCCCCTCTGGTGGGCGGCACCGAGGCGGACCCGCCCCGGCTGGACGCGGGCATCGTGACGACCTGCAACGACACCTCCTCGCGGGTGCCACCCGAGCGGGTGGCGGCGCTGGCGGAGGACTGGGGGGCGAAGCACCCGCTGTTCGGGGCGTGGCACGCGCGGCAGCTGCTGGTGTGCGGGCCGTTCCCGGTGCCGCAGCTGGACAAGGCGCCGAAGCTGGAGCAGACGCCGCCGGTGCTCGTGGTGAGCACGAACGCCGACCCGGTGACGCCGAAGGCGGGGACCGAGCGGGTGGCCCAGTCGCTGCCCGGCGGGGTGCTGGTCAGCTGGCAGGGCGGTGGGCACGGGGCGCTGGTGAACTCGGCCTGCGCGGCGGGGTTCGCGAAGGACTTCCTGGTCGACGGGAAGGTGCCGTCGGACAACACCGTGTGCCCGCCGTGACCGGCGCCTGGTGACGGTTGGTGACCACTCGGGGGTGCGGACGGGGGCTTCAGGAGCCCCGGACGTGCCCCCGTCGGCGTTCTCGGGCCGGTTTCCGGGGTGGGCGCCCGGCGCTCCCCCCGAACCGTTCCGCCTTGGCGCGGGGCTCTGGTGGGTGCGCGCGGTGAACGCCCCGGAGGGCCCGGCGCGGACGCGGACCGGCCCCGGCCGCGCGCGTGGCGCGACCGGGGCCGGAACCCGTTCGTCCTCGTCAGCAGCTGGAGCAGCAGCCGCACCCAGGGCCGGTGCAGCCGCCGCAGCAGCCGCAACCCCCGGCCGCGGGCCGCTCCGCCGCCGTGCTCTCTACCGCCATGATTGACCTCCCCGTGTCGAGCGGTCCTACCCGCTCCCGAAGGTATTTCGCCCTCACCGTGCGCCCTGCCGCTGCGCAGCGGAAGTACCCTCACCCGATCGCGGAGTGCAGATCACCACTGAGTAGCACTGCGTGGTCACCGGGCTGAGCGTTCCGGCGACACCGGGGTCACTCGGACAGCTCGTCCAGCGCCCGCTGAGCCGCCTCCAGCTCGGACCGCAGCTGCTCGACGCGGGCGAGGTGCTTCTCCCGCGCCGCCGCGAGCACGCCCTCGACCGCCTCGTGCACCTCGGGCAGCAGCGACCGGGCCGCCTGGGCGACCAGCGCGGCGGAGATGGGCGCCGCGCGCAGGGTGCGCTTGCTGCCGCTCTGCACGTCCACGGTCCACTCGCCGTCGGCGGTGGAGTTGAGCGTGACCGTCACCTCGACGCCCCTGGCGGGCTTCTTCGGCGCGGGCTTCGCGGCGGGCTTGGGCTTCGGGGGCGGTTCGGGCGTGTAGATGTGCTCGACCGGGGTCGGCTCCACCGACGTCTCCGCCGCCGGGGTGGCGACGGGGGGCGGCGGGGGCGGGGCGGGCTCCTTCTTGCGGGGGGCGGGCTTCTCCAGGGTCAGCTCGGCCGGGGAGAAGGACAGCTCGTCCCTGGCCCCGGTCGGGCGGACCTGGATGAAATCGCCCTCCGGCGGGTCGGTGAGCGCCAGCACCTTGGCCGACTTGCCCGCCTCCATCCCCACCGCCGAGGCGGTGAACCACACCGGGGGCTGCCGACCCGCGTCGAGTTCAGCCCGCAGGTGGTCGAGGTCCTCGGGGGACAGACTCTGCTTGGCCTTGGCCATCGGCACCTCCACTGATCAACTTCTTCGGGGTGCAGCTTGCCCTACGGCACCGACATTCCCGGCGGGTGGCTGCCCCTCGCGCACGCGGGGACACCACTGTGCGACCGGGTGACTGCGGAGCGCAAGGAGGCGGTTGGCTTTGCGGCGCAAGGGAAATCGCGCCGGGTGGCGGCGGTGGGGCCGCGGACGGCGGCCGAGTCCACAGTGGATGATCACCCGCGTGCGGCGGCCAGGCTCGCGGTCGGGCCCCGCTCAGCCCTCGCCCGCGCCTGTGCACGCGCCGTCGCCGTCGTCCCCGCGCTCGTCCCCGACCCCGTCCTCGTCGTCGACGCGGAGCCGGTACTCGCACCCGTACTCGACGGCGTAGTGCAGGTCGTAGTGGTGCACGATCTTGGGCCCGCCGTGCAGGTGCACGTGCTTGACGGTCGGCCGCGGCTCGGGCCGTGGCCGCGCGACCGAGTCGACCCGCCCGTCGAGCGGCCCGCCGACGTACCGGACGACGTAGGAGTCCACCACCCTGCCCACCTCCTCGGGACCGACCGACAACCGGGTCCATGGTACGAGAGGAGCAGCGCCCGATCGACCGCCCGAACCGGACTTCCGCCGGTCGGCGCAACTCGTGCGCGGTCGTGAGCAGGGAGAACGTGGTCAGGGGTGGAGGCGGGGGCGCCGCGTGGCGCTCGCCTGCCCGGCGCCTCGGACGCGCGGTGCGGGCAGCGGGTGGTCGTGGTGGTCGGCCCCGTTGGGTCTCAGCCCCTCACTCGCCGATCTTCTTGGCGGACAGCGTGATCGCGGTCGAGCAGTCCACCACCTGTCCCGCCGGGACGCTCTGCGCGGTGGTCACCCAGTTCCGGTCGTACAGCAGGAGCCGCCCCTGCCCGGTGGCGTCCTCCTCGTGCAGCAGGTAGAGCCCGGCCGCCTGCATGGTGTCCTGCGCGGTCTGGTGGACCACGCCCACGACGTCCGGCACCACGCAGGTCTCGACGGGGGACGGCTCCGGGAGCGGCGCGGGTTCCGCCACGCTGACCGCCGCAGCGCCCACCGAGGTGGCGGACGCGCCCACCGAGGTGGCGGACGCGCCCACCGAGGTGAGCTGAACCGGGGCCGCGCTGGACCGCTCGGCGACCCCGCCCTCCGCCCCGGTGTCCCCGCCGCGCCCGTTCGCCACCAGGCCCAGCACGATCAGCGCCCCGACCACGCCGGCGACCCACAGCCCGACGCGCGGCGACCTCGACCCGTTCGACGGGAACTGCTGGACCACGACGACCTCCTGGTGAGCGGAACACCCGGAGGTCGCGAACGCCCGGACGACCGTTACCGGCGCGGCTTCGGTCCCCGGCGTTCCCGCAGCTCACCACCGCGGGCCCCACCCGATCCAGCGACCCCGCCCGGTGGCGTCCTCCTCACGCGGCGCGGACAGCCCTGCCGCGCGCACCGCCTCCCGCGCGGCCCGGTGCTTCGCGCCCACCACGGCGGGCACGACGTAGGGGTTCTCCAGGGCTCGCTGCGGCTGCGGTTCGCCCCGCGCGGTGCCGCCTCCTGCTTATCGTGAGTCAGCTTCGATTGGAATCCCACACGATCGAGTGGCAGTTCCGCAGATGCCCCTGGTGAGCAAAGAGTGCCCGGAAAAGTCGCTGGCGTCGTCCTGGCGCGGTGTCGACCATCAACTTCTCCGGATCCGGCTCCACCGGGAAGGCCCCGATGAACATCAGCACCACTGCTTCCGACGATGAGGCATTCTCCAGCAACGACGCGCTGCGGATCACCTATGACGCCATGGCGGATGCCTGGCACGCCATGTTGACAGACCGCACACACTCGGACACACACGGCCAGAACTGGGACGACGTCGGCGTTCTCGACGGACCGGAGGCAGTCGGGCGGCGCAAGATCCTGGCGTTCGGAGTGCACACGGCGTCGCACTCCGCCATCGCCGCGCTGCACAACCTGAAAATCGTCGGGCCGATGTACCCGCACGCGACCCACGAGGAGATCGACGCCAACACGGTCTCCTGGCCTGGCTTCGCCCCGTTCTCCAACCTCCGAGCCGCCCTGGAGGGCTCCTGCACGGCGGCTTGGCTGCTCGATCCCACCGCCGGAAACGCCGAGCGGGCAGTCCGCGCTGCAGCCTTCGGATGGTGGGCGGCCGGAGAGGAGGACTGGGCCACCGAAGCGAAGGCGGATCGCAAGGCGTTCACCGAGCACATCAAGAAGGTGCAGGACGCGGGCATGACGGTGAACAAGAAGGGCGAGGTGGCGCTGGCAGGCTCCACCATCGCGGCGCGGTTCACACACTCCGGCGTCATCAAGGCGGTCCTGGGTACACGCGGTGCGACTCTGTACCGACACCTCAGCGGCGCCAGTCACGTCGCTCCCTGGAAGATCGCGGACTGGATGGACTACGACCTGGCCGCCGAAGGCCGCGGATTGAGCATCTCGACCAAGAGGTACGAGGACCGCCATTTGGAGCTGGCAGCCGACCTCTGCGACGTGCTGCCCATTGCGGGCACCGCCATCGGCGAGTACTACGGCCGGGCCTCGACGACGGACGAACTGCGGACCGCGTGTGAGAAGCACTCGACATGGATCAGGGCCGTCCTCCCCGAGGTGCGAGCGGCGTTGGGACGGCCCTAGAACATCCACCTCACCAAGTCTCCCGACAACCTCAGCAGCCCCGCTTTCCGTGGAAGGACGGGGGCGCTGGCACTCGCCTCCGGCCGCCCCGACGCCCCGGCGGCCTTCACCTCCGGCGAGGCCAACACCTCTTGCCACACCTCGAACGCCGACAACAGCGCCTTGCCCTCGCGGCGGCGCCGCACACAGCCCGCGCACAGCGGCAGGTCACGGGGCAGGTGGTAGCTGGCCTGCGTGCAGCCGCACGCCGGGCACGTCCACGACCGCCACCGCCGATCCGGCGTCCACACCAACAGCGTCTCCGCGTCCGCGAGGTCGTCCGAGACGTCCTCGGTCGGCAACAGCCGGTGCGTCGTCATCGCGTCCCCTCTCGTCCAGCACGCGCTCCGCTTCCCAGCTCTAGCCCCGCTTCCGCGACGGCTGCACCCGAGGCGGCTCCCCCGGCATCTTCGGGTAGTCCGGCGGGTATGGCAGCTCGCCCCTCGGGTCGTTCGCGTACCAGCCCAGCAGCTCCTCGATCCCGAACGCCTCCCCGTCCAGCCCGGCGTGCGGGTCGCCCACGTCCCGCAGGTAGTCCGGCACCGTGCGCACGTCGAACGCCACCGGGTCCGCCTCGCCCAGCGACTCCCACGTCACCGGCGTCGACACGGTCGCGCCCGGCGTTCCCCGCACCGACCACGCGGACGCGATCGTCCGGTCCCGCGCCGCCTGGTTGAAGTCCAGGAACACCTTCCGGCCGCGCTCCTCCTTCCACCACGACGTGGTCGCCAGGTCCGGGGCCCTCCGCTCGACCTCGCGGCCCAGCGCGATCACCGCGTGCCGCACGTCCACGAAGTCCCACTCCGGCCTGATCCGGACCGCCACGTGCACCCCGCGCCCACCGGAGGTCTTCGGGTACCCGGTCATCCCCAGCTCCCCCAGCACCTCCCGCAGCACCCCCGCCACCTCCACCGCCTCGCGGAACCCGGTGCCCGGCTGCGGGTCCAGGTCCACGCGCAGCTCGTCCGGGTGGTCGGTGTCGCCGGCTCGCACGGGCCACGGGTGGAAGTCGAGCGTGCCCAGGTTCGCCGCCCACGCCAGCACCGCCGCCTCGGTCGGCCTGACCTGCTCGGCGGGCCTGCCGGACGGGAAGCGCACGCCGACCGTCCGCACCCACTCGGGCGCGCCCTTCGGCACCCGCTTCTGGTAGAACGCCTCCCCCGCCACCCCGTCGACGAACCGCTTCAACGTCGTCGGCCGGTCGCGCAGCACCGCGAGCAGCGGTTCCGCGACGGCCAGGTAGTACTCGACCACCTGCCGCTTCGTGATGCCCCGCTCGGGGAAGTAGACCTTGTCCGGGTTGGACACCCGCACCACGCGCTCGCCGACGGTGAGTTCCAGAGCCTGGGCCACGGCCGGAGCGTAGCGGCGGGGACCGACAGCGGCGCGGCGGAAGATCCAGGCCGGAGGTCGAGGGGCCGAAGATCCGGGCCGCAGGATCGAGGGGCCGAAGATCGGAGGCCGAAGCCGGGACCTTGCCGCCCCGGCGACCCCGTCCTACGTTGGACGGCCGGGGAGCCCAACGACGGGAAGGCCGCGACCGTGGACCTGAGCCTGTCCGCCGAGCACCGGCAGCTGCGCGAGGTGGCCAGGGAGTTCACCGCCGACCGGATCACCCCGCACGCCGCCCGCTGGGACCGCGACGAGTCCATCGACCGCGACCTGGTCCCCGCGCTGGGCAAGATCGGGTTCCTGGGCATCGGCGTCCCCGAGGAGCACGGCGGCAGCGGCGGCGACCACCTCGCGTACTGCCTGGTCCTGGAGGAGCTGGCGGCGGGCGACTCGGCGGTGCGCGGCATCGTGTCGGTGTCGCTGGGCCTGGTCGCGAAGACCATCGCGCGGGCGGGCGCGGACGCGCAGCGCGAGCGCTGGCTGCCGGGGCTGTGCTCCGGCGCGCTGCTGGGCTGCTTCGCGCTCACCGAACCGGACACCGGCTCGGACGCGGGCTCGCTCGCCGCGTCGGCCACGCGCGTCGCGGGCGGCTGGCGGCTGAGCGGCCGGAAGGTCTTCATCACCAACGGCACCTGGGCGGACGTGGCGCTGGTCTTCGCCCGCACCGGCGGCCCCGGCCCGCGCGGTGTCACCGCGTTCCTGGTCCCCACCGACTCCCCCGGCTTCACCGCGCGCGAGATCCGGGGCAAACTCGGGATGCGCGGCCAGGCCACCGCCGAGCTGCTGCTCGACGACGTCCCCGTGCCCGACGACGCGCTGCTCGGCGAGGAGGGCGGCGGCTTCGCGCTGGCGATGGCCGCGCTCGACCGGGGCCGCATGTCGGTGGCCGCCGGGTGCGTCGGCGCGGCGCGGGGCTCGCTGGAGGCGGCGCTGCGGTACGCGCGGGAGCGCGAGCAGTTCGGCAGGCCCATCGCCGGGTTCCAGCTGGTGCAGGAGCTGCTGGCGGACATGGCCGTGGAGACCGACGCCGCCCGGCTGCTGACCTGGCGCTGCGCGGACCTGGCCGACCGGGGCGAGCCGTTCCGCACCGAGGCGTCCATGGCGAAGCTGTACGCGAGCGAGGCGTCGGTGCGGGTGGCCGACCGGGCGGTGCAGGTGCTGGGCGGGTACGGCTACCTCGACGACCACCCGGTGGCCAAGCACCTGCGGGACACCAGGGTCACCACGCTGTACGAGGGCACCAGCCAGATCCAGAGGCTGCTGATCGGCAGGGCGCTGACCGGGGTCAGCGCGTTCACCTGAGGGCGAAGGCCCGCTTGGGAGGCAAACGGATGGACTTCGCGCTCGACGAGGAGCAGACGCAGGTCCGGGACTGGGTCCGGGAGTTCGTGCGCCGGGAGATCACGCCGCTGGAGCCGGAGGTGCTGCGGCGCGAGCGGGCAGGGCAGCCGGGGCTCACCGGCGACGAGCTGGCCGAGCTCCAGGCCAAGGCCCGCGCGTCGGGGTTCTTCGGCGTGCTCACGCCGCAGGAGTACGGCGGGATGGGGCTGGGCGCGGTGATGGCGGCGCTGCTGGAGACCGAGCTGGGGCGCTCGTTCGTGCCGTTCCGGTTCGGCGGCTACGCCGACAACATCCTGTTCCACGGCAACGAGGAGCAGAAGGAGCGCTACCTGCTGCCGACCATCTCCGGCGAGCGGGTGTCGTGCTTCGCGATCACCGAGCCGGGCGCGGGGTCGGACGCGAAGGCGATCCGCACGTCCGCGCGCCGCGACGGCGACGACTGGGTGATCAGCGGCGAGAAGACGTTCATCACCGGCGGGCACGAGGCGGACTTCACCATGGTGTTCGCGGTGACCGACCGGGAGAGGGGCGCCGACGGCGGCGTCACCTGCTTCCTGGTGGACCGGGACATGGGGTGGCGCTCGGAGCCGATCTCCACGATGGGCCAGTGGGGTCCGGCGGCGCTGGTGTTCGACGAGGTGCGGGTGCCGTCGGAGAACGTGCTGGGCGAGGTCGGCGGCGGGTTCCGGCTGGCCATGCAGTGGATCGGGCAGGGGCGGTACCTGCTGCCCGCGCGGGCGCTCGGGTCGTGCGAGCGGCTGGTGGAGATGGCGGTCGAGCAGGCCAGGAACCGGGTCACGTTCGGCAAGCCCATCGCCGAGTACCAGGCGATCCAGTGGATGATCGCCGACTCCGCGGTGGAGGTGGAGGCGCTGCGGTGGCTGGTGCTGCACGCGGCGTGGCTGGTCGACCAGGGCGTGGACTCGCGGCACGCGCAGTCGATCGCGAAGCTGTACGGCGGGGTGAAGGCGAACGAGATCGTGGACCGGGTGCTCCAGATCCACGGCGGCATGGGCTACACGCGGGAGCTGCCGGTGGAGCGGTGGTACCGGGAGCTGCGGCTGCTGCGGATCTACGAGGGCACGGACGAGATCCAGCGGCGCACGATCGCGCGGAACCTGCTGAAGGGGCACGCGAAGGTCACCGGCTCGCTGGGGTGACGGCGGGCGGGCGGGCCGGGGACGGTCCGCCCGCGCTCCCGCCGGCGATCCGGCTCCGGGACTCGGCTCCGGGACTCAGCTCCGGGGCCCGGCCCCGACCTCGGCGACCAGCTGCACCCGCACCCGCTCCAGGTGCGCCCGCATGACCTCGGCGGCCCGCGCGCCGTCGCCGGCCTCGACCGCGTCGACCAGCGCCTCGTGGTCGTCCAGCGACGCGGTCTGGTGCGGCGGGTCGTCGCGCAGCGCGCTGCGCAGCAGCACCACCCGCTGCTGGACCAGCCGCACCTGCTCGGCGATCCGGGGGCTGGCGGCGGCGTCGAGCAGGGCGTTGTGGAAGGCCAGGTCCAGCCGGTGCGGGAACCGCTCGCCCGCCCGGTGGCTGCGCCGGGACTCGGCGCACACGGCGCGCATCGCGGTCACGTCCGCCTCGGAGCGCCGGGCCGCGGCGAGCCCGGCGGCGGCGCACTCCAGCGCCGTGCGCAGCTCGAACAGCAGGGTGACCTCGGTGGCGTCGGCGACGGGCACGTACGCGCCCCGGTTGGGGACGAGCACCAGCAGCCCCTCGGACGCCAGCTGCCGGATCGCCTCGCGCACCGGCCCCCGGCTGATGCCCAGCCTCGCCGCCAGCTCGACCTCGTTGACCCGCTGACCTGCGGACACCTCGCCCGACAGGACGATCTCGCGCAGGGCGTCCACGGTCTGCCCGGTCAGCCCCAGCGGGATCGGCGGTGTCACGGAAGTCTCTCTAGCACATGGCCCTCCCGTGCTGTTAACTGCCAACAGTTGACAGCTTGGGCCGGACGGCCCAGCGAGGAGGGCGGGACATGGCGCACGAGCTGGTCGCCGAGGTGTGGCGCGGCGATTTCCTGGAGTCGGTGCACCACGGCTCGGTCGTCGCCCTGGCCCCGTCCGGGACGGCGGTGCTCTCGGTCGGCTCGCCCGACGAGGTCTGCTACCCCCGGTCCTCGAACAAGCCGGTCCAGGCGCTCGCGATGCTGCGCAACGGCCTCGACCTGGACCGCGAGCTGCTCGCGCTGGCCTGCGCCAGCCACTCCGGCGAGGACTTCCACGTCGACGGCGTGCAGCGGATCCTGTCGGGCGCGGGCCTCGGGTTCGACGACCTGCGCTGCACGCCCGGCCTGCCGATCGGCGAGCGCGCCCTGGTCGCGCACCACGCGCTGGGCCGGGGCGCCGAGCCGAAGTACATGAACTGCTCGGGCAAGCACGCGGCGATGCTGGCGACCTGCGTGGCCAACGGGTGGTCCACCGCCGACTACCTCGACCCGGCCCACCCGCTGCAGACCGCGATCGCCACGACCCTCGCGGAGCTGGCGGGCGAGCCGGTGGGCGCGGTCGGCGTCGACGGGTGCGGCGCGCCGCTGCTCGGGATCGGCCTCACCGGGCTGGCCAGGGCGTTCGGCGCGATCGCCGCCGCAGAGCCGGGCACGCCGGAGCACCGGGTCGCGACCGCCATGGGCGGCCACCCGGAGTGGGTCGGCGGCACCGGGCGGGACGTGACGGCGCTGATGCGCGCGATCCCCGGCTCGGTCGCCAAGGACGGCGCGGAGGGCGTGTACGCGATCGGGCTGCCGGACGGCTCGGCGGCGGCCTGCAAGATCGCCGACGGGTCCAGCCGGGCCAGGACCGTGGTGCTGGCGGCGGCGCTGCGCGCGCTGGGCGTGGACGTGCCGCGGGAGCTGGCCTCCGTCCCGGTGCTCGGGCACGGCGAGCCGGTGGGCGCGATCCGCCCGGCCTTCGCCCCCGTCCCGGCCTGAGGACCACGGCGTCCGCGCGCTCCCGCTGGGGGTGAGCGCGCGGACGCCGGCCCGACCACCGGGAGCCACTGCCCGGTGAAATCACCACCCGCCGGGGCACGCTCGCGGAGCAGCGGCGAGCACCCGCCGGGAGCAGCGCCGACGACGCCGCCCGGAGCCGGCGACACGCCCGCCGACCAGCGGCGACGCCTCCGCCGCCACCCGTCCGGGGGCCGGGTCCCCGACGGGTTGCCCCGCTCCCGAACCGCTCCTCCGGCTCACTGGCGCGCGATCGTCCCGGCACTACCCTGTGCGCATGGCCAGCGCGCACGCCGCCGACTCACCCGACGACCTGCCGTCGACCAGCGTCGACGACGAGCTGATCGGCCTCGACCCGGACGACCCCGAGACCAGGGCGTTCGCCGCGCACCTCGACCGGATGCGCAGGGAGCACCCCACCTACACCGTCGAGGGCTCGCTCGCGGGCGTGTCCGACTTCGCCGACTCGGCCAACCGCGCGGGCGGTCTGCGCAGGCAGGGGGCGGTGCTGATCGTGGTGCTGATCCTGCTCGGCGCGGGCGCGGGCGTCTGGTACAGCCTCGGCGACATCATCGCGACCCTGTTCGACTAGCGGGCGCGGGCGAGGTCCGGGTTCGCGCGGGGAGCGGCCCCGACCGGCGGCCGGTCCGACCGGCGGGCCCCCGCGCCGGGCTCGACTAAAATCACCGTCATGGAACCTGTCACCGGCACCACCCCGAAGGTGGTCCACTCCGAGCTGGAGTGGCGGGAGATCCTGACCCCGAAGGAGTACGCGGTGCTGCGCGAGGCAGGCACCGAACCCGCGTGGGTCGGGGAGTACACCGACACCAAGTCCGAGGGCGTGTACGACTGCCGGGCGTGCGGCGCGGAGCTCTTCCGCAGCGACACCAAGTTCGACTCGCACTGCGGCTGGCCCTCGTTCTTCTCGCCGCTCGCGGCGGACCGCGTCATCCTGCGCGAGGACCGGGCGCTCGGCATGGTCCGCACGGAGGTGCTCTGCTCCGCCTGCCACAGCCACCTGGGCCACGTGTTCGAGGGCGAGGGGTACGCGACGCCCACCGATCAGCGCTACTGCATCAACTCGATCAGTTTGCGTCTGGTCGAGAAGCCCTCGGTCTAGCAGACTGGACCGCGCTACTCACTCGGGACGTCGAGAGCGTTGGAGGGGTCATGCGCGTGTTCAAGGGGACTGACGGCGAGGGTTCGAGCGGCGTCGACGGGGGTTCTTCCTCCTGACGCGCCACGGCGCCGCACCGGGCGGGCCTCGGACCTCAAGGCTTGCCCAACTCACTTGTGACCGGTGTGGCGCAGCGCACACGATTGCCCCGGAACACCGCTGACCGGCTGACGGTCGGAGGTTCACGAGGGGGTGGTTCGTGATGCGTCCGTGGGGGCTTTCGGGCCCGGAGTTCTTGGAGCTGTACTGGATCGCGCTGGGCGTCGCGCTGGCGCTGGCGGTCCTGACGAGGTGGTGGCTGCGGGGGACGCGGGGAGCGGACCCCGCAGCCGCGCTCACGCTGCCCGAGCTGGCCTACCTGGTCGGCGGCCCGCTGCGGGCGGCCGAGGTGGCCACGGCGGCGCTGCTCGACGCGGGCGCGCTGCGACCGGGCCGGAACCGGACGGTGAGCCGGGTCAAGGGCGCCAGGCCGGGCAACCCGGTGGAGGCCGCCGTGCTCGCCGACGCGGCCCGCTACGAGCGGCGCACCCTTCCGCTGCTGCTCACGTCCGTCGCGGACGGCCCCGCCGTGCGGGAGGTGGAGCGGCGGCTGGTCCTGGCCGGGCTGCTCATCTCCCCCGAGCGGGCGAGGAAGTGGTTGCGGATCGGCGTGCTGCCGATGCTGCTGGTCGCGCTCGTGGGGGTCGTGCGCTGGGTCAACGGGGTGCGGATCGACGCCCCCGTCGGCTGGCTGACCCTCCAGCTGCTGCTCACCGCCGTGCTGGTGTTCGTGCTGGGCACGAGGTTCCTGCCGAGGAGGACCGCGCGGGGCGTCGCGCTCGTCGCGGACGCGCGCACCAGGGGCCTGGTCGGCGGCTGGGGCGCGTTCGGGCCGACGTCGCCCGCCGTGGAGGCGGTGCTGTTCCACGGGTTCTCGGCGCACCCGGACGCGGAGGTGCGCAACGCGGTCCGGCCGACGGCGCGCTCGCGCAGCTGGGCGTCCAGCGGTGGCGGCACGGCGGGCGTGGCCTACTACGGCGGGTTCGACGGCGGCTCCGGCAGCTCCGGGGGCGGGGACGGCGGCGGGGGTGGAGGCTGCGGCGGCGGGGGCGGTGGTGGCTGCGGTGGCGGCGGGAGCAGCTGAAACGCCCCGGCGCGCCTGCCGGGGCTCCTAGTCTGGTCGCATGACCGACGCGGTGTTCGCCCTGGTGCTCGGCGTCCTGCTCCTCGGCGCGGTGGTGGTCGGCGCGCGGCTCAAGCGGGTCGCCGGGACACCGCCGCGCCGGGCGCCGACCTTCGAAGAGGTCGGGTACCTGGCCGGAGGGCCGGTGCGGGCGGCCGAGGTGGCGCTGGCCTCGCTGGTGGCGCAGAACCGGGCGCGGGTGTCCGGTGGGCGCGCGGCGGCGGTCGGCACGCCCGAGGAGCGGGAGGAGCCGACCGCGCTGGCGGCGGAGCTGCTGGGCGCGCTCGGCGACCGGCCGCGCGGGCTGGACGAGCTGCTGCTGGGCGCGGCGTCCTCCGCCCCGGCGCGGGCCATCGGGCGGGAGCTGGTGCGCGGCGGGCTGCTCGTGCCGCCGCGCGCCCGGTTGCGGCGGGCCGCCTTGAGCGTGGTCCCGCTGGTCGTCCCGGCGGCGCTCTCGGCGTTCCGGCTGGGCGCGGTCGGGGTCGTCGGGCTGGCGCTGACCGGCGTCGCGGCCGTGGTGCTGCTGCTGGGCGCTCCCCCGGTGCTCACCCGCGCCGGGTCGCGCGCGCTGGCGGACGCCACCGCCGGGCTCGCCCCGGTCGACGCGGCCGAGCTGGCGGCCCGGTTCGGGCTGGCGTCGGCGGTGCGCGGGTCCGTCCGGGAGGCGCCGGGCGAACAGCCGGTGACGCGGGCGGAGACGGCCGTGTTCGACGGCGAGCGGGCGGAACCGATCGGGGAACCCGAGACGTCCCAGGTCCGGCTGCCCAGGCGCGGGCGCCCCGTCGAGGTGGAGCCGCTGCGCTGGCAGCGGGGCAGCGGTCTGCTCGCCGCGGGCGGTTGGTTCGTCGGCGGGTGGCTGGCCGCGGAGTGGGTGGAGGACTGGGATGGCGACTTCGGCGGCGACGCGGGCTGACGGGCTCACCACCGAGCAGCTGGCCTGCCTGGCCGGTGGGCCTCGGCGGGTCGTGGAGGTGGCGGTGCTCGCGCTGGTGCGGGCGGGCGCGGTGCGGGTCGGGCGGAACGGCGTGGTCAGCGCGGTGAGCGGGGCGTCCCCGCGCACCGGGGCGCAGGCGGCGGTGCTCGCGCACCTCGGGCAGCACCTGGGCAACGTGGTGGAGAAGGCCTCGGACAGCATCGGGGCCCGCGCGGTGCGCGACGAGCTGCTGGCCCTCGGGCTGCTGCGCTCCCCCGCGTTCCAGGAGCGGCTGCGCGCGGCCCGCGTGGTGCTGGTGATGCTGGCCTGCCTGCTCGCGGCCTCGCTCGTGGTGCTGCCCGAGCACTTCGTCGCGAAGCTGGCGCTGCTGGTGGCGCTGCTGCTGGTGCGGTACGGCCTCGGGTTCTGGAAGGGCATGGTCAACGGCCGGGGCCGCGCGGTGCTGCGGGACGCGCCGTCGGCGATCGCCGGGCGGGTCGACTGGTCGGAGCGGGTGATCGCGCTCGTGGGGTTGCAGGGCGGGTTCCAGGGGCGGCCCGCGCACGAGTTCACCGTGGTGCCGGAGAGCGCGGTGCGCACGATGCGCAGGCCGCGCAACGCGGCGAAGGTCGGGGCGGCGACCGGGGGTGGCGCGTACTACGGCGGCGGCGACGGCGGCGTGCACCACGCGGACAGCGGGTGGTCCGGCAGCGGGTGGAGCGACCGGAGCGACGGCGGCGGCGCGGACTCGTCGGGCTGGGGCTCCGATGGCGGCTCGGACTCCGGTTCCGACAGCGGCTCCGGGTGCGGTGGCGGCTGTGGTGGCGGCGGCGACTGAGCTTCCGGTGGACGACGCCCGAGCGGTCCGGGAGTCCCCGAGGGGGACGGCCGCCGAGCGGTGGGAGGGCTGGCGGTGGCGGTGTCGGTGCGGGCCGGGCGGCTGCACGCGGCGGAGCTGCCCGACTGGCCCGAGCGCGTGATCGCGCTGCACGGCCCGCGCGGGCGGCACCGGTCGGCGGGCGCGCACGGGGTGGTGGGCGTCCCGGCGGGCGCGGTGCGGTCGCTGCCCGCTCCCGGTGAGAAGCGCGGGTCCGGTCCCGAGCTGGAGTTCGAGGGCGGGGACGGCGACTCCTCGTGCGGCAGCGGCAGCGGCAGCGGCGGGGACGGCGGCGGCAGCGGCGGCGGTGGGGACGGCGGTGGCGGCGGGGACTGACCCCGCGCGCCGGGACGGGGGAGGACGGGCATGACGAGCGCGGTTCGGGCCGGGCAGCTGCACCCCGAGGAGGTGGCCTGCCTGGTCGGCGGGCCCTGGCGGGTCGCCGAGGTGGCGGTGGCGGCCCTGGCGGTGACCGGGTCGGCGCGGATCTCCAGGGACGGCGTGGTGAGCGCGGTGCTGGGCGGCGGCGCGCGGACCGGGCCGCAGGCCGCCGTGCTGGCGCGCTCCGGGCAGGCGCTCGGCGACGTGGTGGCGGGTGTGGCGGGCGGACCCGAGGCGCGCTCGGTGCCCGCGGAGCTGGTGCGGCGCGGGCTGGTGCGCACACCGGGGCGGCGGCGGGCGGTGTCGCTGGCCCGCCCGCCCGCGCTCCTGGTCGCGGTGCTCGCGGCGGTGTGCGCGTTCGTGCTGGAGGTGCTCGTCCCGGTCGCGCTGGTCGTGCTCGTGGCCGGGGTGGTGCTGAACGTCGTGCTGCTGC
The DNA here is from genome assembly GCF_000023245.1 of Actinosynnema mirum DSM 43827. Lineage (GTDB taxonomy): Bacteria > Actinomycetota > Actinomycetes > Mycobacteriales > Pseudonocardiaceae > Actinosynnema > Actinosynnema mirum. The sequence goes on along the minus strand of NC_013093.1, from coordinate 1,723,529 downwards.
TCCAGCGCGGACCGCTGACCAGGGCGGGAAGGCGGGTGCTTCGGCAGGCCCGCGCCGTGCCCCCCGGTGTGCCGGACGGGCAGGAGCGGGTCGTGGCGGCCAGGGGGCTGCTCGGGCGCCACTCGGTGCCCCTCTCGGCGGACGCGCGGAGGTCGCTGGCCGGGGCGGCGAGGCGGCGGGGAGGCAAGCGCTCGGCCGGGGCGTCCGGTGGGGCGGGGTGCGGGAGCGGGCACGGCGGCGGATTCTCGTCGTGCGGCACCGCTTCCGGCTCGGGTGACTCCGGCGGCGGCAGCGGGTGCGGCGGTGGTTGTGGTGGTGGCGGCGGTGACTGACCGGTCGCCGGGACGGGAGGGGAACGTGGTGGAGCGGCTGGGCGTGGGCATCGGCTGGCGGTCCGAGATCGACCTGACGGTGGAGCGGCTGCCCGGCGTCGACTTCGTCGAGGTGGTGGCGGAGAACCTGCGGCCGGGGCGGCTGCCCGAGTCGGTGCGGCTGCTGCGCGAGCGCGGCGTGCCGGTGCTGCCGCACGCGGTGTCGCTCTCGCTCGGCGGGGCCGACCCGGTCGACCCGGCGCGGGTGGCGCACCTCGGGGCGCTGGCCGAGGAGCTGGGCGCGCCGCTGGTCAGCGACCACGTGTGCTTCGTGCGCGCGGGCGGGCTGGACTCCGGGCACCTGATGCCGGTGCCGCGCACCCGCGAGGCGCTGGACGTGCTGGTGGCCAACGTCCGGGCGGCGCAGGCGATGCTGCCCGTGCCGCTGGCGCTGGAGAACGTCGCGGCGCTGCTGGAGTGGCCGGACAGCGAGCTCAGCGAGGGGCGGTTCCTCGCGGAGCTGGTGGAGCGCACCGACTGCCACCTGCTGATCGACGTGGCGAACCTGTACGCGAACGCCCGCAACCTCGGCACGGACGTCGAGCGGTTCCTGGACGAGATCCCGCTGGAGCGGCTGGCGTACGTGCACGTCGCGGGCGGCGAGGAGCACGACGGGGTCTACCACGACACGCACACCGCCGCGGTGCTGCCGCAGGTGCTGGACGTGCTGGCGCGGCTGCGGGAGCGGGTCGACCCGCCGGGCGCGCTGCTGGAGCGGGACGGGGACTACCCGTCGGACGCGGAGCTGGCCGCCGAGCTGGCCGCGATCCGGGCGGTGCTGGGGTGACGGGGCCGCAGCGGGAGCGGTTGGCGGCGGCGCAGGGCGAGCTGCTGCGGGCGCTGCTCGCGGACGGGCCCGCGCCGAGCGGGTTCGACGCGGAGCGGCTGCGGGTGGAGGCCCGGTCGCTGCTGAACAAGCGGCGGTCGGTGGTGGCCGCGATCCGGCCGGACGTCGCCGGGGAGCTGGGCGAGCGGTTCCGGCCGCTGTTCGCCGAGTACGCGCGGGGCAACCCGCGCGGGGATGGCAGCCGGATGCGGGAGGACGCGGCGGCGTTCGCCGAGTGGGCGGTGGCGCGGGGCGAGCTGGCCGCGCCGCGCGCCTCTGCGGGCGAGCGGCGGCGGTGGTGGCGTTTCGGGCGGTGACCACCCACGCGGAAAGCGCTTGCTCACCACGCGCGGGCAACCTCCGGGCCGGGTTGTCGCGTCCTGGGGTCATGCGGAAGTCCTGGGTGGTGCTGCCGGTGCTGCTCGCGCTGGCCGGGTGCGGGGACGCGGGTGGCGGGACCGCCTGCACGCTGATCGGCGCGGTGGCGGGGGTGACCCTGGACGTGGACCTGCCGGGCGCCGGTTCCGGGACGCTGCGGCTGTGCGGGGCGGGCGGCTGCGCCGATCACCCGGTCGAGCTGCGCGACGAGCGGGTCGTGGTGACCACGAGCTGCTCGGGGACCCGGCCGGACGACACCTGCGGGGCGGTGTCCGGGCCGGGGCCGGGGAAGGTCGGTTTCGTCGTGGTCCCGGAGCTGACCGAGGAGCCGGTCACCGCCACGCTGGTGCTGCGCGACGCGGCGGGCGTGGAACTGCTGCGCCACACCGGGGAGCTGCGGCCCCTGGCGACCCGGCCGAACGGTCCGGGGTGCACGCCGGAGGCCGCGCAGGCGGGCGTGTCCGTCGCGGCGGACGGCGCGGTGACCACCCGCTAGCCCGACCGAGCCGGAACCCGCCGGACGTGGTGCCCCTGACATCCCGGAGACCGACCCGCTCGAAGCCGTCGTGGAGCCGCTCTCGGACCGGGCGCTGTTCGTCGTCGCGGCGGACGACAACGGCAGGCTGGCCTCGCCCCGTTCTCCAGCCGGGGCCCTCGGGGCGGCAACCGGACTGGACCGGGCAGCGGGTCAAGGCCGCTCTGGCCTGGTCAGCGGCCCCGGTGTCCGGTGGCGCGGTCAGGTTCACCGCGCCAGAGCACACCCCGGCGTCCCCGGACCGGCGAAGTGCCGCCGCCCGGCCGCTGCGCGCCCGATGTCGATCTCGCTAGCGTCGTTCCCGGTTGAGGGTGCGGGGCTCCTCCCGGCTCGCCGCCGCCCGCACCGGCGCCGCGCCTCCCGCCGCGCGCAGACCGCGCGCGGCGCCGACACGGGAGGTGTCCGGTTGTGACGTGGAGCGGGAAGCGCGGCGCGGTGCTCGTCACCGCGGTCGCGCTGCTGGTGGGCGCGACGGGGGTCGCCTCGGCCGACCAGCGCGGGGACCGCCGGTCAGGCCGGGGTCCGGGGAGCGGACCGAGGTCACGCTGATCACCGGTGACCGGGTGGCGCTGCGCGGTGGCGGGGTCGGCGAGGTCGTGGCCGGGCCGGGGCGCGAGCACCAGGTGTTCCGGACCGTGCTGGCGGGCGGGCGGCTGCACGTGGTGCCGCAGGACGCGGTGCCCGCGCTGGAGTCGGGGAAGCTGGACCCGAGGCTGTTCGACGTGACCGGGCTGGTCGACGCGGGCTACGACGACGCGCGCCGGGACAGCGTGCCGGTGGTCGTCACGCGCGACGGCGACGGGCGGACCTCGGCGCTGGAGGTCCGCCGGGAGCTGCCGCTCGCGGGCGCGGTCGCCGCGCTGGCCCCGAAGTCCGGGGCGGCGTTCCCGGAGCTGCTGGCCGATCCGGGCGTGCGCAAGGTGTGGCTGGACGGGGTGATGCGGCCGAGCCTGGACCGCAGCACGGAGCAGATCGGCGCGCCCGCCGCCTGGGAGGCCGGGTACACCGGCGCGGGCGTGAAGGTCGCGGTGCTCGACACCGGCGTCGACGACGAGCACCCGGAGCTGGCCGGCCGCGAGGTCGCGCGGGCTGACTTCACCGACTCCGCCGAGCACGTGGACGACGTCGGCCATGGCACGCACGTGGCGGCCACGATCGCCTCCACCGGCGGCGCCCACCGAGGTGTGGCCCCGGACGCCGAGCTGCTGGACGGCAAGGTGTGCGTGCTCGACGGCTGCGCCGAGTCCTGGATCCTGGCCGGGATGCAGTGGGCGGTGGAGCAGGGCGCGGCCGTGGTCAACCTGGGCCTGGGCGGCACCGACACGCCCGGTCTCGACCCGGTCGAGGAGGCCGTGGAGTCGTTGTCCGACCGGGCGCTGTTCGTCGTCGCGGCGGGCAACTCGGGCAGGCCGGGCACGATCGGCTCCCCCGGTTCCGCCGACTCGGCGCCGACCGTGGGCGCGGTGGACCGGCGGGACGGGCTCGCCCCGTTCTCCAGCCGGGGCCCGAGCCTGGGCGACAGCGCCGTGAAACCGGACGTGACCGCGCCCGGCGCCGACGTCGTCACCGCCCGCTCCCGGCACGGGATCGAGGGCACGCCGGTGGACGAGGGGCACGTGTCGATGTCCGGCACGTCCATGGCCACCCCGCGCTGACCCCGCACCAGCAGGGCTCCGGCCGGGTGGACGTGGCGCGGGCGCTGGCGCTGGAGGCGTCGGCGGAGCCGTCGAGCCTGGCGCTGGGCGTGCGGGAGTGGCCGCACGACGACGACGAGCCCGTCACCAGGGACCTGGTGTACCGCAACGACTCCGGCGCACCCGTGGTGCTGGACCTGGCGGTGGGCGCGGTCGGCCCGGACAGGAGGCCGACGACCGGCGTGCTCACCGTCGCCCCCACGACGCTGACCGTGCCCGCGGGCGGGACGGCGACGGCGCGGGTCACCGGCGACACCCGCCCGGACGTGCCGAACGGCGCGCACAGCGGCCTGGTCACCGCCTCGTCCGGCGGCGGGGTGCTGGTGCGCACCCCGGTGTCCGTCGAGCGGGCCCAGGAGCGGTACTCGCTCACCGTGCGGCACGTCGGGCGCGACGGCGAGCCCGCCGAGGAGAGCGACACGGCCGTGATCGACCTGGACCAGCCGAGGCCCCGGTACTTCCTCGGCGCGGAGAGCACCGCCACCCTGCCGCCCGGCGAGTACGGGGTCTGGTCCTCGATGTCCACGGCCGGGGGCGGGGCGCTGCTGACCCGGCCCGCGCTGGTGCTGGACCGCGACACCACCCTCACCGTGCACGCGCGCGAGGCCGAGCCGCTGCGGGTGACCCCGCCCGACCCGGCGGCCGAGCCGCTGGTGGGCGGCTACACGATCCACCAGGTCCACGAGGGCCGGGCGATGAGCTACAACTACCTGTTCCCCAGCGGGTTCCCCGAGAAGCTGTGGGTGGGTCGCAACGGCGGCGAGCTGCCCGCCGGGCAGCAGTCCCGGTCGGTGAGCGCCCAGTTCGCGGGCGGGGACGGCTCGTTCTACCGCTTCGGCTGGGAGGAGCCGGGGGTGGGGGCCGGGTTCGTCCGCGAGCCGAGGGCGAGCGAGCTGGCGACCGTGCGCACCACGATCGGCCCCGCTCCCGAGGGGCAGCGGGCCTCGCACGCCGGGAACCCGGTGTTCGGCGACGGCAGCGGGTGGGGCGCGTCCTCGGAGGTGGCCGCGCCGGGCGTCGTCGTCGACCACGTGAACACCGAACCGGGGTGGCGCTGGACGTGCACCCAGAGCGCGGCGGACTTCGCCTGGAGCGCTGGCCAGAGCAGCGGCGACGAGTGCTACCGGGCGGGCCGGGAGCACCGGCGCTCCACCAACGAGCCGGTGTTCGGCCCGGTGCTGGCGGACTGGAGCACCCCGCCGCTGGTGCGCGACGGCGGGCGGCTCCGGCTCTCGCTGTCGCTGTTCGGCGACCGGGCGGGCAACCTGGGCGCGTCGGACACCGCGTCGGCGCGGACCGCGCTGGAGCGCGACGGGAAGCCGGTCGGCGAGAGCGCCTGGCCGGGCAGCGCCGACTTCCCCCTCGCACCGGGCGCGGCGCACTACCGGGTGTCCACCGAGGTGGTGCGGGCCGAGGACGCGTCGGACTTCTCCACGCGGGTCAGCGGCGCGTGGACGTTCCGCGCCGACGTCGGAACGGGCCGCGCCGAGCTGCCGCTGACCCTGGTCCGGTTCACGCCCGCGCTGGACCGCGACGGCGCGGCGCGGGCCGGGTTCTCGCTGCTGCCGCTGGAGCTCCGGCGGGCCGGTGGGGCGAGCGGGCTGCGGTCGCTGACCGTGGAGGCGTCCTACGACGACGGGGCGAGCTGGGCGCGGGCCCCGGTGCTGCCGGGCAGCGCGCTGCTGGTCCTGCCGCGCGACCGGGAGTTCGTGTCGCTGCGGGTCAGGGGCGCGGACGGGGCGGGCAACGGGTTCGAGCAGACGACCCTGCGCGCCTACAAGATCAAGCGTTAGCCGGATCGCGGGGACGCCCCGGCGTGGGCGCCCCCGCGCGGACCTCGCACGACGACGACGGGGAGCTGATCGACGTGACGGGCAGGATTCGGGGCACGGCCGCGCTGGCGGTCGCGGCGCTGCTGGCGGGTGGCGCGGCGGGACCGGTGGCGGCGGCGGGACCGGTGGCGGCGGCGGAAACCGCTGCCGCGCGAGGAGAGGGGACAGCACCGACCGAGGTGGTGCTGCTCACCGGGGACCGGGTCGCCCTGGTGGACGGCCGATTAGCGGGCATCACCCCTGGGGCGGGGCGGGAGCGGATCGCCTTCCACAGCAGCACGTCCGGCGGGCGGGTGCGCGTGGTGCCCGGTGACGCGGCGGCGGCGCTCGCGTCCGGCAAGCTCGACCCGCGCCTGTTCGACGTGACCGCGCTGGCCGCGCGACCGCGCACGGGCGACGGAATCCCGTTGCTCATCACCAAGAACGGCTCGGACGGGCCGCGCGCCACCTCGCTGCGCGCGACCCGCGAGCTGCCCGACGCGCACGCCGTCGCCGCCCGCGCCCCCGAGTCCGGCGCGGCGTTCCCGGAGCTGCTGGCCGACCCCACCGTGCGCAAGGTGTGGCTGGACGCGGCCCTCAAGCCCGCGCTCGACCGCAGCACCGCCCAGATCGGCGCGCCGCAGGCGTGGCAGGCGGGCCTGACCGGCGCGGGCGTGAAGGTCGCGGTGCTCGACACCGGGATCGACGGCGACCACCCCGACCTGCGCGGCAAGGAGGTCGCGCAGGCCAACTTCAGCGAGGAGCCCGACAACGCCGACAACGTCGGCCACGGCACGCACGTCGCCGCGACCATCGCGAGCGGCGACGCGCGCTACCGGGGCGTGGCCCCGGACGCGGAACTGCTCGACGCCAAGGTCTGCGACGTGGAGACCTGCCTGGAGTCCTGGATCATCGCCGGGATGCGCTGGGCCGTCGACCAGGGCGCCGACGTGCTCAACCTCAGCCTGGCCTTCTTCGTCGACGAGCAGGGCGAGAGCCCCCTGGAGGACACGATCGACTCGCTGTCCGCGAGCAGCGGCGCGCTGTTCGTGGTCGCGGCGGGCAACAACGGCCACGCGCCCGGCACGCCCGGTGTGGGCGGCTCGGTCAACACGCCCGGCACCGCCGACGCGGCGCTCACCGTGGGCGCGGTGGAGCGGGACGAGAGCCTGGCGGGCTTCTCCAGCCGGGGTCCTCGGCGCGGTGACGGCGGCGTCAAGCCGGACCTCACCGCGCCCGGCGTGGACATCGTGGCCGCGCGGGCCGGGTCCACCGGACGCGTCGCGAAGTCCGGCACCTCCATGGCGACCCCGCACGCCGTCGGCGCGGCGGCCCTGCTCAAGCAGCGGAACCCGGACTGGTCGGGGCAGCGGATCAAGGCCGCCCTGATGGCCTCGGCGCGGCCGAACCCGGCGCTGCACCCCCTCGGACAGGGCGCAGGCCGGGTCGACGTGCCGCGCGCGCTGGCGCAGACCGTCACCGCCGAACCGGCCACGCTCGCGCTGGGCGTGCGGCGGTGGCCGCACGAGGACGACGAACCGGTCACGGAGGAACTGGTGTACCGCAACGACTCCGCGTCCCCGATCTCGCTGGACCTGACCGTGGAGCAGCACGCGCCGGACGGCACGCCGGTCACGGGCGTCTTCACCGCCTCCCCCGCCGCCCTGACCGTTCCGGCGGGCGGGACCGCCACCACCAGGATCACCGCGACCACCAGGGCCGACACCGGGATCGGCGTGCACAGCGGCACCGTGGTGGCATCGGGCGGGACGACCGCCGTGCGCACCCCGGTGTCCGTCGACCGCGCCGAGGAGCGGCACGACCTGACCATCCGGCACCTCGGCCCGGACGGCGGGCCGAGCGCGGGCAGCTGGACGTTCGTGTCCCGCGTCGACGGCTACCGCGAGGACCGCCTCGGCGGCGGCGAGGGCACGATCTCCCTGCCGCCCGGCGCCTACGCCCTCTCCTCCTTGGTCCGGCACGAGGGCGGCTCGGCCGTGTTCTCCACCCCGCTGCTGGAGCTCGACGGCGACACCACGCTCGTCCTGGACGCCCGCGAGGCCGCGCCGCTGGTGATCACCCCGCCGGAGGCGGGCACCCGTCCCGGACCCGCGAGCATCACCTCGGAGGGGTTCCACGAGGGCAGGCCGAGCGTGACCGGGACGTTCTACCCCGCCGGTTTCCCCGAGGGCCTGCGGATCGGCCGCCTCGAACCCGACGGTCCCCTCGACGAGCAGATCACGTGGATCAACGCCCGGTTCCAGGGCGCCTCGGCGGGCTACCGCTTCGGCTGGCTTCTCGCGGGCGGTTACCCGACCGGCTTCACCCGCGCGCCCGCGCGGAGCGAGCTGGCGACGATCCGCACCGCGATCGGCCCCGTCCCCGCCGGCGCGAGGGCGTCGCTGCGGGGCGGTGTGCCCGCCCCGGACGGCCACGCGGATCACCTCGGGGCGCTGGACGTCCCCGCGCCGGGCGCGCTGGTGGAGCTGGTCACCACCGGGGCGCCGTGGACGTGGGCGTTCACCCAGGATGGCCCTGGTGACTTCTACGCCGCCCGGTCGAGCGGTCCCGAGACGTACCTGGCGGGCCGGACCTACCGGCGCGCGGTGAACACCCCGGTGTTCGCCCCGTCCGCGCGTCCGGGGACGTCCCCGCTGGTCCTGGACGGCGACCGGCTGCGGTTCGAGGTGGCGCTGTTCGGCGACGGCGGCGGCCACACCGGCTACTACGAGGCCACCGAGTCGGCGCGGACCTCGTTGCGCCGCAACGGGGAGCTGGTCGGCGAGAGCGACGAGCCGGGCCGGGTCGGGTTCGCCGTGCCGCCGGGGGCGGCGGACTACCGGGTCGACGCGGAGGCGGTGCGCGCTCCCGAGGGGTCGGACTTCTCCACGCGCACGTCGGGCTCCTGGACGTTCCGCTCCACCGGCGCGCGGGGTGAGCTGCCGCTGACCCTGGTGCGCCCCAAGCCCTCCCTGGACCCGACCGGAGCGGCCAGGCCGGGGCTCTTCCGCGTCCCGCTGGAGTTCCAGCGCCACGGTGGCGCGTCCGGACCGCGCGCGTTCACCGGCGAGGTCTCCTACGACGACGGCGCGACCTGGTCGCAGGCCCGCACGTCCGGGTCCGCGCTCCTGCTGGAGCACCCGCGCGGCAAGCGGTTCGCGTCCCTGCGCGTCACCGGTTCCGACGACGGGGGCAACACCTTCACCCAGACCGTCGTCCGGGCCTACAAGATCAAGGGGTGACGCACGTGTGGCCCGCGGGGAAGCAGGCGCAGTGCTCCCCCGCGTGGCCACTGCCTCACGGCAGGTTCAGCACCAGCTCCGACGGCGCGATCATGGTGCCGGTGTAGAACGGCAGCTCCTCGCGCACGTGACGGCGGGCCTCGGTCGCGCGCAGGGCGCGCATCAGGTCGACGATGCGGTGCAGCTCGTCGGCCTCGAACGCGAGCAGCCACTCGTAGTCGCCCAGGGCGAACGAGGCCACCGTGTTCGCCCGCACGTCCGCGAAGTCCCTGGCCGCGAGGCCGTGGTCGCGGAGCATGGTGCGGCGCTCCTCCTCGGGGAGGATGTACCACTCGTAGGACCGGACGAACGGGTAGACGCAGATGAACTTCCGCGCCTCCTCGCCCGCGAGGAACGCGGGGACGTGGCTGCGGTTGAACTCGGCGGGCCGGTGCAGGCCGACCTGGCTCCACACCGGCGTGGACAGCGCGCCCACCCTGGTGTGGCGGAACCCGGTGTAGGCGGCCTGGACCTGCTCGATCTCCTCGGCGTGCCACCAGATCATGTAGTCCGCGTCGGCGCGCAGACCGGCCAGGTCGTACACGCCGCGCACGGTGACGCCCTTGGCGGCGAGGCCGTCGATGTACTCCTGGGCCTCGGTCGCCGCGGCGGCGCGGTTCTCGCCGAGCGAGCCCGGCTGCGGGCCCTTGAAGACCGACCAGGCGGTGTAGCGGATGGTGTTGTTCAGCTCGTTGTAGTTCAGGTCGTCGGACATGGCCCCATCTTCCTCTTGCCGTGCACTCAACTCACCCGGCCGAGGACGTGCGCCGCGACACGCTGCGCGGCCTCGTCGCCGGTCGTGATGCAGGCGGGGATGCCGACGCCGTGCAGCGCGGCGCCCGCGACGGCCAGGCCCGGCGCGGCCTCGACGGCCCGCTCGACGCCCGCCACCAGGTCCAGGTGCCCGAGCCCGTACTGGGGCAGCCCGCCGCCCCACCGGGTCACGGTCGTGTCGACGGGCTCGGCGGTGACGCCGGTGAGCTCGGCGAGGTCCGCGCGCACCGCCGCGATCAGCTCCTCGTCGGGGCGCTGCAACGACTCCACGTCGCCGTGCCTGCCGACGGAGCCGCGCACCAGCAGCGGGTCGGCGCCGAGGTGGGCCCACTTGCGGCTGGAGAAGGTGAACGCCTTGGCGGTGTACGGGGTCCCGCTCGCGTGCCGCTCGCCCTCGGCCAGCAGCACGCCGGAGCGCTCGGGCAGCCCGACGCCCGCGGGCAGCGCGAGCGCCACCACGGCCATGGACGCCACCTCGATCCGCCCGTAGCCCTCGGCGGCGGCCGGGACCACGTCGGCCAGGAGCTTGCGCGCGGACGGCGCGGGCACGGCGAGCACGACGCCGTCGACGTCCAGGTGCTCGGGCGCGGAGGCCGTGCCGATCTCGAGCCGCCAGCCCTCGGCGGTCTTCGCCAGCCCGCGCACCGGGAGCCCGAGCCGCACGTCGGCCTTGGCGGCCTCGGCGAGCTTGTCGACCAGGGCGGCCATGCCGCCGCGCAGCGCGCCGAAGATCGGCGGGCGCGGACCGGGGACCGGCTTGGCGGGGGCGGGCACGGCGCGCGCGGCGGCGGCCAGCAGCGAGCCCTCGCCCGCGTCGAGCGCCTCGGCGAGCTGCGGCATGGTGGCGCGCAGGCTCAGCGCGTCCGCGCGACCGGCGTACACCCCGCCCAGCAGGGGCCCGACCAGCCGGTCGGCGACCTCGGGGCCGAACCGCTCCCGCAGCAGCTCGCCGACCAGGACGTCCTTCCCGCCCAGGGCGATCGGCGGCAGCCCCGGTTCGGCGGCGACCCTGGAAAGCGCTTCCTCGGACAGCACGTCCCGCACCGCCTCGGCGGAGGTGGGCACGCCCATGAGGGTGCGCGGCGGCACCGGCCGGACCTGCCCGCCCGCGAGGATCGTGGACGGCGCGCCGGTGGGGTGCACCAGCTCGTCGGCCAGGCCCAGCTCGGCCACCAGGTCGGCGGCCTCGGCGCGGCGGTGCAGGAACGCCTCGGCGCCCACGTCGTACAGCCGCCCGGCCAGCTCGGTCGTGCGGAGCTTGCCGCCGAGCAGGCCCGCCTGCTCGACCAGGGTGATGGTGGCGCCGGGGCCCAGCAGGGCGCGCAGCCGGTAGGCCGCGACCAGACCGGAGATCCCGCCGCCGACGACCGCTACCCGCGTGGCGTTCATCGCGACCGGTGCACCAGCTCGACGGCCTTGGTGATCACGTCCGGGTCGGTGTCCGGGAGGACGCCGTGGCCCAGGTTGAAGATGTGCCCGGAGGCCACCTTTCCCTCCTCCACGATCCGGTCGACCTCGCGCTCCAGCGCGGGGATCCCGGCGAACAGCAGCGCCGGGTCGAGGTTGCCCTGCACGACGGGCGGCGGCAGGTCCGGCGCGGCCTGGACCATGCGGCGCACCGCGACGTCCAGCGGGGTGCGCCAGTCGACGCCGACGACGTCCGCGCCCGCCTCGCGCATCGCGGGCAGCAGCTCGGTGGTGCCGACGCCGAAGTGGATGCGCGGCACGCCGGTGATGCTCTCCAGCACCCGCGTGGAGTGCGGGAGGACGAAGGTCCGGTAGTCGCGCTCGGACAGCGCGCCCGCCCAGGAGTCGAACAGCTGCACGGCCTTGACGCCCGCCTCGACCTGCACGCGCAGGAACTCGGCGGTGATGTCCGCGATCTTGGCCAGCAGCGCGTGCCACAGGTCGGGGTCGGAGTGCATGAGCGCCTTGGTGCGCTCGTGGTTGCGGCTCGGACCGCCCTCGACGAGGTAGGAGGCGAGGGTGAACGGGGCGCCCGCGAAGCCGATCAGCGGGACGTTCCCGAGCTCCTTCAGCAGCAGCCCGATGGCGTCGGCCACGGGCCGCACGTGCGCGGCCTCCAGCTCCGGCAGGGCCGCGACGTCGTCGCGCGTGCGGACCGGGGAGGCCACGACCGGCCCGGTGCCTGCGACGATGTCCAGGTCGACGCCGGCGGCCTTGAGCGGCACGACGATGTCGGAGAAGAGGATCGCGCCGTCCACGTCGTGCCTGCGGACCGGCTGCATGGTGATCTCGCAGACCATCTCCGGGTCGAAGCAGGCGTCCAGCATGGCCGTGCCCGCGCGCAGCGCCCGGTACTCGGGCAGCGAGCGGCCCGCCTGGCGCATGAACCACACGGGGGTCCGGGACGGGGTGCCGCCACGCGCGGCGACCAGCAGCGGGGGTTCGGTCATCTCGGTCATCTCGCCGACCATCGTCCCACGCGTCGAGAACGTCGCGCGGGGTGGTGGGGGTGGGTCGTCGATCACGCTCGGTGGTGGGCGCCCCGGCCCGGTTGTGGATCTTCGCGAGAGCCTGCGGAACGCCCGGCGCGCCTGCCCCGCGGGGCGGGGCCGACAGGCATACAGTCGGGCCCGTGACGGGAGACGCTGGGGAGCCCGAGCTGTTCCGGCGCGCGGTGCGGACCCTGAGATCGGTGCGGACCCGGCCCGAGGTCGAGCTGACCGAGGTGCGGGCGCCGCAGCGGTTGGCCCCGTGGGCGTTCGCGCTGACCGCCGAGGTGACCGGCCCCGAGGACGAGCTGTCCACGGGGCGGTTGGTGCTGCTGCACGACCCCGAGGGCGTGGAGGCGTGGTCGGGCTGCTTCCGGGTGGTCGCGTACGTGCGCGTGGAGCTGGACCCGGAGCTGGCCTCGGACCCGCTGCTGCCCGAGGTCGGGTGGTCGTGGCTGACCGACTCGCTGGAGCAGGCCGGGGCGGAGTTCACCGCGCTGGGCGGCACGGTGACGCAGACGTCGTCGGCCCGGTTCGGCGAGCTGGCGGACCAGGGGCGCACCGACGACCTGGAGCTGCGGGCGTCCTGGACGGCGGTGGACGCCGAGCTGACCGCGCACGGCAGCGCCTTCTACGACCTGATGGCCACGGCCGTGGGCCTGCCCCCGGTCGGGGTGACCAGCCTGCGCTGACCTCGCGATCGGGGAGCCCTCGGCGGGACTCCCCGATCGGCAGGTCCTACTCGTCGTTCGCGCGCAGCACCCGCAGCGCGTTCGCGCCCGCGAGCTTCGTGCAGTCCTCTTCGCTCCCTTGAAGCCCCCGATGGGGCTTCAAGGTCCCTTGCCCGCCGGAACCGCAGGCCGCCGACGAACCGCGAACCCGACGGCGTCCCCGCCCGCCCTACTCGTCGTTCGCGCGCAGCACCCGCAGCGCGTTCGCGCCCGCGAGCTTCGTGCAGTCCTCTTCGCTCCACCCGCGCTCCAGCAGCGCCGCGAACAGGTTCGGGTACCCCGACACGTCCTCCAGCCCGTTCGGCAGGAACGCGACCCCGTCGTAGTCGCCGCCGATCCCGATGTGGTCGATCCCGGCGACCTCGCGGGCGTGCTCGACGTGCGCCACGACGTCCTCGATCCCGACCTCCGGGGTCGGCCCGCCCTCGGTCCACGTCGCGGCGAACCGGTTCCTGGCGTCCAGGTCGTTGTGCCGCTGCCCGGCGTCCGCCATGGCCTCGCGCAGCCGGGCGTCCCAGGCCGCGTAGGCGGGGGACACGAACGCGGGCACGAATGTGACCATGCACACACCCCCGTTCCCGGCCAGGCGCTCCAGGACGGCGTCCGGGACGTTCCTCGGGTGGTCGGCCACGGCCCGGCAGGACGAGTGGCTGAACATGACGGGCCTGGTCGTGACGTCGAGGGCGTCGTTCATCGTCGTCTCGGCGACGTGCGAGAGGTCGACGATCACGCCGATCCGGTTCATCTCGCGGACGACCTCGCGCCCGAACGGGGTCAATCCATTGCTAACGGGTGCATCCGTGGCCGAATCCGCCCACGGGGTGTTCTCGTTGTGGGTCAGCGTCAGGTACCGGACGCCCAGCCTGCGCAGCCCCCGCAGGACGGCGAGCGAGGAGTTGATGCTGTGCCCGCCCTCCGCCCCGATCAGCGAGGCCACGCGCCCCGAGGCGAACGCCGCCTCGGCCTCGTCCGCGGTGGTGGCGATCGCCAGGTGGTCGGGGTAGCGCCGCGCCAACCGGTGGACGAGGTCGACCTGCTCCACCGTCGTGACCACGGCGGCGTCACCCGGCAGGGAGCACGGGACCCACACGGACCAGAACTGCATCCCCAACCGGCCCTCGCGCAGCCTCCCCAGGTCGGTCTGGAGACTGGGCTGGTGAGCCGTCAGGTCGACGGTGTCGGCTGCGGCACACGGATCGGCGCCCGTTGACTTTTCACCGATTTGCCCTTCGGCGCCGAAGTCGCGCAGTGCCCAGGGGAGGTCGTTGTGCCCGTCGACCAGAGGCACCCGTGCCAGCAGTTCTTCGGCGCGCAGACGCGCGGGGAGGGCGGCCACTGGTCAACTCCTGTCTGTCGTCATGAGTCCGGTTCGCGTTACGGGGCCCAGCCGGTTGTCATCCAATCGTGTGACAACGGAGGCCGTCAGTGACAACTCATCGGGGATAGATACCCGATTGATCGTCCCGTAGACCCGCTTGGGCGGCTACGCTGCCCCAGACGACACCACTTTCGGTCGATCAGTGGCGCGGCTGATTGGCCGAAAGTCCCGGTGCCGGTCGGGGGGCACGACCGACTCCAGGGAGGTAGTGACGTGGCTGCCGTCGGCTTAGGTCAGGCCGTTCGTACCACGCCAGCCGGCTCGTTGCCGGCGAACATGGTCCCGCACCCGCGGGAGGAGCTTTTTTCGGTGTTGGTGGTCGACGACCACCCGCTGCTGAGGGAGGCGATAAGCGCCCGGCTCACCCAGATGGGAGCCGGGACTGTGCATGAGGCGGCTTCGGTCGCGGAAGCTCGGGCGCGGGCTCTCGCAACCGGACCGTGCGATCTCGCGATCCTCGATCTGGGTCTGCCGGACGGCACCGGCATCGACCTGGTCACGGAACTCCGTGCCCAGGGCTGGCCCCGCATCGTGGTCCTCGCGTCCTCCGACGACCCCTACGCGGTCAGGTCGGCCTTCCAGGCGGGCGCCCAGGCGTACCTCCTGAAGTCCGCCTCGCCGATGGTGGTCACCGACGGGGTGCGCAGGGTCCTCGACGGCGGCGTCTACGCGGACCCGAGCGTGGCACCCGTGCTGGCTGCGGGAACTCGCGTGCCGGGCACCGACAACACGCCGCGGGAGCTCTCCGCGCGTGAGGTCGAGGTCCTCCAGCTGGTCGCCGATGGCCAGAGCAACAAGGAGATCGGCGAGGCTCTGAGCCTGTCCGCGCTCACGGTGAAGTCTCACCTGTCGCGGATCGGGCGCAAGCTGGGCACCGGGGATCGCGCTCAGATGGTCGCGCTCGCCATGCGGGCGGGCGTGATCCGCTGAACCGCAGGTCGACGCGCTGAACGAGTCGAACACACCCGCGAGTGGTGCGTTCGTCGTAGGGTCATCCGCCGTGGACGTACCCGCCGACGAGCGAACCGATCCGACCGGTGCACAGCCGGTCCCGCTGACGGAACCCGCTGACGGGGTTCCGCCGGTGGTGGCCGACTCCTCGGCACTCCGGCGAGCAGCTGACGCGCTCGCCGGGGCCGAGGGCCCGGTCGCGGTGGACACCGAGCGAGCCTCGGGCTACCGCTACTCGCAACGCGCTTACCTGGTGCAGCTGCGCCGGGAAGGCGCCGGGACCGTGCTGGTCGACCCGATCGCCCTTGGCGGTCGGTTGGACCCGCTGGTCGAGGCGCTCGAAGGGACCGAGTGGGTGCTGCACGCGGCGTCGCAAGACCTGCCGTGCCTCGCCGAACTGGGTCTCACACCGAGCGCGTTGTTCGACACCGAGCTGGCGGGCAGGCTGGCCGGTTTCGAACGGGTGGCACTCGGCACGCTCGTCGAGCTGCTGCTGGGCTACAGGTTGGAGAAGGGGCACGGCGCGGCCGACTGGTCGCGCCGTCCCCTCCCCGCCGACTGGCTCAACTACGCGGCGCTCGACGTCGAGCTGCTGGTTCAGCTGCGCGACGTGCTCGAGGAAGAACTGAGGCAGCAGGGCAAGCTGGAGTGGGCTCTGGAGGAGTTCGACGCCGCCAGGACCGCGCCGCTTCCCAAACCGAGGGCGGAGCCTTGGCGCCGCACCTCGGGGATCCACCGCATCCGCAGCACCAGGCAGCTCGCCGCTGTCCGGTCGCTGTGGGAGACCCGCGACGCCCTGGCGCGCGAGCGGGACCTGGCCCCTGGCCGGGTGCTGCCCGACAGCGCGCTGGTCGACGCGGCGACCCGCAACCCGGCCGACGAGGCCGCGCTGCTGGCGCTCCCGGTGTTCCGGGGACGCGCCCAGCGGCGCATGGCCGGGACGTGGATGGGCGCGCTGCGCAAGGCGGCGGCGCTGCCCAGGGCGGAGCTGCCTGAGACCGCCCAGCACCACGACGGGCCTCCACCGGCGAACCGCTGGGCCGACAAGGACCCGGCGGCGGCAGCACGGCTCGCGGCGGCGCGCACCGCCCTGGCCGAGGTCGCCGAGGCGAACACCCTGCCGGTGGAGAACCTGCTGCTGCCAGACCTGGTGCGCCGCACCTGCTGGCAGCCGCCGTCGGACACCTCGCTCGACGGGGTCACGGCGGCGCTCCGCGAAGGCGGGGCGCGCGAGTGGCAGATCGGCTTGACGGCACGGGCGCTCAGCGAGGCCCTGGCCGCCACTCCGGGCTGACCGACCCGCGAGGACGGGTGCGTCGAGGCCGACCGGCGACGGGAGGCCTCCGACCACCGGCACCACCGCACCGACACCGGCCCCACCGCCGACAGGCGCCCGGACCGGCCACAACCGAACACGCACCTCCCTGTGCACCTCTCCTTCCCTGGAGGGCCGCGCCGGTCCCGCACACCGCTCAGGCGTGCCGTTCCGGCGGTCCGGCTCCTCCCCGGTCGGGTGATGCGCACCGGGGTGTCCGCGCGCCGCGCCGGCACCCCCGCCACCCGCGCAGCCGACCGGCCACGCGGGTGCTCCCCCGCGCCGCTCAGGGGCGCTCCGCGGTGGCGCCGTCCGCCGCCGGGCCCTCCGAACCGCCCTCCGCAGAGCCCTCGGTCCCGCAGTCCGCGCGCGGGTTCCCGAAGCGCCGTCGCGCCGCCTGCTTGCGCGCCAGCCGCCGCACGGCCGCCAGCGCCGCGTCCCCGAGCACGGTCCCCACGACCACCCGCTCCAGGGCCTCCTCGCGCTCCAGCCAGCCCCCCGGCCCGTCGGTGGCGTAGTCCAGGTCGGCCTCGGCCAGCGGCCCGCACAGCCGCGCGTAGCCGTCGAGGAGCTCCCAGAACCGGTCGTGCCCGACCTCGCGCGCCGTCCCGAGCACCCCGACGAGCGCGCGGAGCGCGGGCTCGTCCTCGTCGGACCGCCAGCCCTGCCGCTCCAGGAACGCCCGCGCCTGCGCGGCGGCCTCGGCGTCCTCGTGCTCCGGGACGGGCGTCACCGCGACCTCGACGGTCGACAGGGCCCGCACCAGCCCCCGCTCCTCCTGGTCCTGGTCGGCGAGCGCGGCGAACACCTCGCCGACCGCGGCGATCGACAGCCCGCCCACGTCGACCATGGCCCGGACCAGCCGCAGCCTGCGCACGTGCTCCTCGCCGTAGCGGGCCTGGTTGGGGCTGGTCCGCTCGCCGGGCGGCAGCAGCCCCTCGCGCAGGTAGTACTTGATCGTCGGCACGGGCACGCCGGTGCGCCTGCCCAGCTCGGCAATCCGCATCAGACCCCTTCCCAGAGCGGCATCAAATGGATACCGTGGCTATCCGATAGTAGAGAGTGTCACTATCCATACATGGAGCGAACCGTGATCCGCACCCTGCGGGCGAACCCGGCACTGGCCGTCTTCGCCCTGCTCAACACCGCCTTCGTGCCGGTGGCGCTGGTCGGCCTGCTGGTCGACGACCGCATCGTCGCCGACAGCCCCCTCTGGTTCAAACCGCTCAAGTTCGCCCTCTCCCTCGCCCTGTACAGCGTGAGCCTGGCCTGGGCGCTCTCCCTGGCGACCCGCCTGCGCCGGTTCACCCGGTGGGCCGGGACGCTCGCGGCGGCAGGCGGCACCGTCGAGATGGCGATCATCGTCGGCCAGGCGCTGCGGGGCCGCCGCAGCCACTTCAACACCGCCACCGAGCTCGACTCGACCCTCTACTCGGTCATGGGCGCCACGATCACCGCGGTCTGGGTGGTGCACGCGGTGGTCGTGGTGGCGCTGCTGCTCAGCCGCTTCGAGGACCGCACCACGGCGGTCGCGCTCCGGTTCGGCATGGGCGTGGCGCTGGCGGGCATGGCGGTCGGCTTCCTGATGACCTCGCCGGCCGAGGGCCAGGACCCGGCGCTCGGCCTGGTCGGCGCGCACACCGTGGGCGCCCCGGACGGCGGCCCGCACCTGGCGCTGACCGGCTGGAGCACCACCGGCGGCGACCTGCGGGTGTCGCACTTCATCGGGATGCACGCCCTGCAGGTGCTGCCGCTGGCGATGGCGCTGCTCCCCCGGCTGGCGTCCCCGCGCCTGGCCCGCGACCTGGGGCTGGCCTGGGCGGGCCTGACCGCGCTGACCCTGTGGCAGGCGCTGCGCGGCCAGCCGCCGCTGCGCCCGGACGCGCTCACCCTGGTGGGCCTGGCGGCGCTGGCGGCCTGGACCGGGTACGCGCTGTGGCACGCCACCCGCGAGCGGGCGCGCCGCGCCGCCGTCGAACCGGCTCGGGACGCGGCGGCGGTGGCCGCGTGACCGAGGCGCTGTTCGACCTGGCGTTCCCGCTGGTCGCGCCGTTCTGGGCGCTGATGGTCCTGGCGCCCGGCCGGCGCTGGACGGAGCGCGTCGCGGCGTCCCCGCTGATCGCGCTGCCCGCGCTGCTGGTCCACGGCGCGGTCGTCGCCGGGCACCTGCCCGAGTTGTGGGCGACGATGAGCAACCCGGACCTGGGCGCGCTCCGGGAGCTCATGGGGTCGCCGTGGGGCGCGTCCGCGATCTGGGCGCAGGTCCTGGCCTGGGACCTGCTGATCGGGGCGTGGATCTACCGGGAGGGCCGTCGCGTGGGAGCGCACCCGCTGCTGATGGGCCCGCTGCTGGTGCTCACGGTCGTGCTGTCGCCGTTCGGGTTCGCGCTGTTCTTGGTCGTGCGGGCGGTCTGTGACGCACGCGACAGGCCGCCCTCGGTGGTTACCGACCGGTAACGAAGGCTAGAGTTGCTGTTACCGATCGGTAGGAGTCGCGCTCTCCGGTCGCGCCAGTTGAATCACGACGATGTGGAGGAGACGCCGTGGCCGCACCAGCAGCGCAGGCGCGCGTTCGCAACGTGGTCTTCGTCGACGGCGTGCGCACGCCGTTCGGCAAGGCCGGTCCCAAGGGAATCTTCGCGGAGACCCGCGCCGACGACCTGGTGGTCAAGGTCATCAGGGAGCTGCTGCGCCGCCACCCCGAGCTCCCCCCGGAGCGTGTCGACGAGGTCGCCATCGCGGCCACCACCCAGATCGGCGACCAGGGCCTGACCATCGGCCGGACCGCCGCCCTGCTGGCGGGCCTGCCCAAGTCGGTGCCCGGCTACTCGGTCGACCGGATGTGCGCGGGCGCGATGACGGCCGTGACCACCGCGGCCAGCGGCATCGCGTTCGGCGCGTACGACGTGGCGATCGCGGGCGGCGTCGAGCACATGGGCCGGCACCCGATGGGCGAGGGCGTCGACCCGAACCCGAGGTTCCTGTCGGACAAGATCGTCGACCCGTCGGCGCTGATCATGGGCTCGACGGCGGAGAACCTGCACGACCGCTACCCGGCCATCACCAAGGAGCGGACCGACGCCTACGCGGCGGCCTCGCAGGCCAAGTACGCGGACGCGCTGAAGAACGGGAAGATCGACCCGGACCTGGTCCCGGTCGCCACCCGCTCCGCCGAGCACGGCTGGGGCCTGGCCACCGCCGACGAGCCGCCCCGCCCCGGCACCAGCGTGGCGGACCTGGCGAAGCTCAAGACCCCGTTCCGCCCGCACGGCCGGGTCACGGCGGGCAACGCGGCCGGGCTGAACGACGGCGCCACCGGCTGCATCCTCGCCGGCGAGGACACCGCCGAGGAGCTCGGCCTGCCGGTCGGGATGCGCCTGGTCGGCTACTCGTTCCTGGGCGTGGAGCCCGAGGTCATGGGCGTGGGCCCGGTGCCCGCGACCGAGAAGGCCCTCGCGCGCGCCGGCCTGACGATCGACGACATCGGCCTGTTCGAGATCAACGAGGCGTTCGCGGTGCAGGTCCTGGCGTTCCTGGACCACTTCGGCATCGCCGACGACGACCCCCGCGTCAACCAGTGGGGCGGCGCGATCGCGGTCGGCCACCCGCTGGCGTCCTCGGGCGTGCGGCTGATGACCCAGCTGTCCCGCCAGTTCGCCGAGCGCCCCGACGTGCGCTACGGCATCACCACCATGTGCATCGGCATCGGCATGGGCGGCACCGTGATCTGGGAGAACCCCCGCTGGAACGGAGAGGCCAAGTGACCGCGTTGACCCCCGACGAGGCCAAGGCGCTGTTCCCCGACGAAGTCGTCACCAGCGCGCGCACCCGCCTGGTCGCGGTCCCCGGCCTGGACGGGCCGGTCGCCGTGATCACCATCGACAACGGCCACGACCACACCCGCCCGTCGACCTTCGGGCCGCAGGGCCTGGTCAGCCTGGGCCTGGCGTTCGACGAGGCGGCGGCGGCGAACCCGGTGGCCATCGCGGTCACCGGCAAGCCGTTCGTGTTCGCCGTCGGCGCCGACCTGAGCGCCGTGGAGAAGGCCGGGTCGCGCGAGACGGGCCTGACCATCGGCGCGCTCGGCCACGAGGTGTTCCGCAAGTTCACCGACTCCACCGTCCCCACCTTCGCGTTCGTCAACGGCGCGGCGATGGGCGGCGGCCTGGAGCTGGCGCTGTCCTGCCACTACCGGACGGTGTCCTCGAACGCGGCGGCCATCGCGCTGCCCGAGGTGTTCCTCGGCCTGTTCCCCGGCTGGGGCGGCACGCAGCTGCTGCCGAACCTGATCGGCCCGGACGCGGCCGTGACGGTGATCTTCGAGAACGCGCTGAACCAGAACCGGATGCTCAGCCCGGCGAAGGCCACCCGGCTCGGGATCTTCGACACCGCGCTCGACTCCGCCGACTACCTGGAGCAGTCGCTGCTCTGGCTGGCGAAGGTCGTGCGCGGCGAGGTGACCCCGGAGCGCGAGGAGATCGACCGGGGCGCCGGCTGGGACGCCGCGCTCGCCCGCGCCAAGGGCATCGTGCACGGCCGCACCAAGGGCGCCGCGCCCGGCGCGCTCAAGGCCCTGGAGCTGCTGGAGCTGGCCCGCGAGAACGACCTCGACCGGGGTTACGCGGCCGAGACCGAGGCGCTGGCCGACCTGGTCATGAGCGACGAGCTGCGGGCGGGCCTGTACTCGTTCAACCTCGTGCAGAAGCGCGCCAAGCGCCCCGCGGGGGCCCCGGACAAGTCGCTGGCCCGCAAGGTCACCAAGGTCGGCATCGTCGGCGCGGGCCTGATGGCCTCGCAGATGGCGCTGCTGTTCGCCCGACGCCTGGAGGTGCCGGTCGTGCTGACCGACGTCGACCAGGCGCGCGTGGACAAGGGCGTGGGCTACGTGCACGCCGAGGTCGACAAGCTGCTGGGCAAGGGCCGGGTGTCGCAGGACAAGGCGAACCGGCTCAAGGCGCTGGTGTCCGGCTCGCTGGACAAGGCGGCGTTCGCCGACGCGGACTTCGTGATCGAGGCCGTGTTCGAGGACCTGGACGTCAAGAAGAAGGTCTTCGCCGAGGTCGAGGAGCACGTCTCCGCCGAGGCGGTGCTGGCCACCAACACCTCGTCGCTGTCGATCACCGACATGGCGTCCGGGCTGAAGCACCCCGAGCGCGTGGTCGGCTTCCACTTCTTCAACCCGGTCGCGGTCATGCCGCTGCTGGAGATCGTGCGGGCCGAGCGGACCGACGACGCGACCCTCGCGACGGCGTTCGCGGTGGGCAAGCAGCTGAAGAAGTCGTCGGTGCTGGTCAAGGACGCGCCCGCGTTCGTGGTCAACCGGCTGCTGACCCGGTTCATGGGCGAGGTGGTGCGCTCGATCGACGAGGGCACCCCGTTCGAGGTGGCCGACCGGGCGACCGAGTCGCTGGGCCTGCCGATGTCCCCGCTGGTGCTGCTGCAGCTGGTCGGGCCGCCGGTGGCGCTGCACGTGGCCGAGACGATGCACGGGGCGTTCCCCGAGCGGTTCGCGGTCAGCGAGAACATGAAGGCGTTCGTCGCGGCGGGCAAGGCGGCCGTGTGGCAGTGGGACGCGACCGGCAAGCAGACCGTGGACCCCGAGGTCCAGGCGCTCTGGAAGGGCGGCGACGCCCCGCAGACCGGCGAGGAGGTCGCCGCGCGGGCGCTGGAGGCGCTGGCCGAGGAGATCCGCACCATGCTCGACGAGGGCGTGGTCGCGGAGGCGCAGGACATCGACCTGTGCATGATCCTGGGCGCGGGCTGGCCGTTCTGGCTGGGCGGCGTGACGCCGTACCTGGACCGGACGGGCATCTCGGAGAAGGTGACCGGCAAGCGGTTCCTGGCTCCGGGCATCGCCTCCGTCCCGGCCTGACCTGCGGCGAGAACCCCTGAGCGCCCGGCTCCCCCTCGTGGGGGGCCGGGCGCTCTCGCATGTCCGGGGCAACTTTAGTTAGAAGTTATTACTTCTGTGATAGCCTCTAACAAACCGGTCGATCGGAAGGAGCACCGACATGCACGTCGTCCTGGGCGTCGGCCCCGCGGGCACCACCCTGGCCACCGAGCTGGCCACGCGCGGCCACCAGGTCCGCACCGTCACCCGCAAGGAGGCCGACCTGCGCGACCCCGAGGCCGCCACGCGCGCCATCGCCGGGGCCGAGGTCGTCTACCACTGCGTGAACGTCGCCTACCACCTGCAGGTCGAGGCCATGCCGGTGCTCCAGGAGGCGATCCTGACCGGCGTCGAGCGGGCGGGCGCGCGGCTGGTCGTGCTCGACACGCTCTACCCGTACGGGCCCACCGGCGGCGCGGTGATGACCGAGGACACCCCGTGGAACGCCACCGGGCCCAAGGGCCGGATGCGCGCCGACCTGGACCGGGCCTACCTGGAGGCGCACGCGGCGGGCCGGGCCGGGGTCGTGCTGGGCCGCTCCGCCGACTTCTACGGGCCCGGCGTGCTCAACTCCACGCTCGGCGGGGCCGTGTTCCCCGGCGCGCTCACCGGCGAGACCGTGCTGGGCCTGGGCGACGTCGACCTGCCGCACAGCTACACCTACATCGGCGACGTGGCGCGCGGCCTGGCGCTGCTGGGCGAGAACCCCGACGCGGACGGCCGGGTGTGGCACCTGCCCACCGCGCCCGCCCGCACCACCCGGCAGGTCTTCGACCTGATCGCCGAGCGGGCCGGCCGCCCGCTGGACGTGCGGGTGATGGCCGAGCTGGCCCCGTGGGGGCCGTTCGACGAGGTGTTCGTCGGGGAGTACCGCGAGGTGTTCTACCAGAACCAGGAGCCGCAGATCGTGGACAGCTCGGCGTTCCAGGAGCGGTTCGGGGTGGCGCCGGTGGACTTCGAGGAGGGGGTCGACGCCACGCTCGCCTGGTACCGCAGCGCGTTCGCCGCTACTGCGGGCGAGTAACGCGGGGGCGGCACAGGGGTGAGCCGTCCGGCGGAAGGGCCCCGGTGCCCGACCTTGGTGGGCATGAGCGCGATGCGGCACGCGGAGCAGGCGGGAGCCCGGCTGCGACGCCGGAGCAGGTGCAGACCGGCCAGGCCCGGACCGGTGCGGGTGGAGGAGCTGGCGGCGTTCCTGCGCGCGGACCGGGCCTGGCGCGAGGACGTGCACCGCAGGCTCGTGGCGCGGCTGGACCAGCACCTGGTCCGGGCCGCGCGCGGGGCCGGGTGCGGGCCGATCGCGCTGGTGGCCGAGGAGCTGGCCGGGCAGGCGAGCGTGGACCTGGGGCCGGGGGTGCACTACCGGCTGGCGAAGGCGGTGCACGCGCTGGTGCCGCTGGTGGGGGCGGCGCGGCTGCGGCAGAGCGCGCGGGTGCTGCGGGTGCTGGGGGCGTACCTGTGCGGGGAGGACCTGGCGGCGTGCCCGTGCGCGGAGGCGCTGGCGCGCGACCCGTGGCAGCGGGAGGTGGCGCGGGTGGCGCCGGGGGTGCTGGACGCGGCGGGGTTGTGAGGGCTGCGGGGTCTTAGGGGCTGCGGGGTCGTGGGGGCTGCGGGGTCGTGAAGGCCGCAGACCTTGGCGGTCAGCCTGCCGGGTGCACCCCGATGACGTCGACCACCCGCTCCAGTCCGGCGAAGTCCTTGGTGTTGGAGGTCAGCAGCGGCACCCCGGCCGCCGAGGCCACCGCGGCGATCTGCAGGTCCATCCGCCGGGGCCGGGGGTCGCGCCCGATCCGGCGGACCAGCGCGGCGAGCGTGCCGTAGACCTTGGCCGAGGCGAGGTCGAACGGCAGCACGTCGAACCGGTCGAGCGCCGCGTAGTACCGCTCGGTGCGGGCGTGCCGCTCCACCGGGTCGTCGACGTCCAGCCCGTAGGCCAGCTCGGCGACGGTGACCGCGCTGATCAGCGGCTGGGCGGCGGCGAGGTCCCCGAAGTCGATCCGCTCCAGCGCGATGACCACGCAGGTGTCCAGCAGGACGCGCCTCACCGGCGCCACGGGTCGTCCAGGGGGTCGTCGGAGCCGAGGACGGCGTCGGCGGCGGCGCGGTCGGCCTCCCAGCGGGCGAGGTCGACCGCGGGCAGCGCCCGGAACGCGCCCTGCAGCTCGGCCAGCGTCGCCCTGGGCCGGGGTTCGGCGGCGTGCGGCACGAGGTCGGCGACCGGCCTGCCGTTGCGCGTGACCACGAAGCTCTCCCCCGCCTCGACCCGCCGCATGATCTCGGCGTTGTCGTTGCGGAGCTCGCGCTGCCCGATGCTGGCGACACCCATGTCACAAGGGTAGGCGATGCGCTACAGAAGTGCTACGGTCTCCGCCCCGTGGGCAGCGCAGCGATCAGGGTCGGCACCTCGGGCTGGACGTACCCGGAGTGGCGTGGCGACTTCTACCCCGCCCGGTTGGCCCAGCGGCGCGAGCTGGAGCACCTGGCGGGCCGGTTGGCGACGGTGGAGGTGAACGGCTCGTTCCACGGCGACCGCTCCCCGCGCGACTACCGGTCGTGGGCGGACCGCACGCCGGAGGGGTTCGTGCTCGCGGTGAAGGGCCCGAGGTCGGTGACCCACGTGCGCGCGCTGCGCGACGTCGAGGACGCCCTGGACGCGTTCTACGCCTCGGGCCCCGAGGAGCTGGGCCCGAAGCTGGGCCCGGTCCTGTGGCAGCTGCCGCCCGCGCTCCCGTTCGACGCCCGCCTGGCCGACTTCCTCGCGCTGCTCCCGGAGGGCAGGCACGCGGTGGAGCCGAGGCACCCGAGCTTCGCCGACCCGGCGTTCCGCGCGCTCCTGGAGCGGCACAACGCAGCCCTGGTGCTGGCCGACACCGCAGGCGAGTTCCCGGTGTTCGACCACCGCACCGCCGACTTCCACTACGTGCGCCTGCACGGCGAGCGGCAGCTCTACCGGGGCTCCTACCCGGAGGAGTCCCTGAAGCGCTGGGCGGACCGCGTGTCCGCGTTCGAGGGCGACACGTACGTGTACTTCGACAACACCATGGAGGGCGCGGCTCCCCACAACGCGGAAGCTCTGGCCACCCTGCTGAACACCACCCCGCCCTGGGCCGCGGAGTCAGCCGAACCCACCCTCTTCTGACTGCTCCTCCGCTGCCCCTCCCGCTGCTTCCCCCGTGGGCCTATCCCTGGGCGGGAAGCTGCTCCCCCCACCGGGCCTCGACCGCGCCGTCGTCCCCGACCAGGAACACGGTGAGCCCCATCCGGGGGAACACGGAGGCGACGGACTCCAGGTTGCGCCGATGCGTGAGCCGGTCGGGCAGCGCCAGCGCCACCACGTCGTCCGGGTGCGCCTGCCGGAGCTGAAGCCCTTTGAGCAGGGCAGCCGCGAACTCGGACCGCGCCTGGACGGCGGGCAGGGTCCGCTTGACCTCACCAGCACGCGCCGGGTCGACGTACCGGCTGCTGGGGAACCCCTTCACCTCGACGTGCAAGGTCCGCGCCCCGCGCTCCACCACCACGTCGGTCCCCCGCTCCCGACTGCGCGTGTCCGCGACCCGCACGACCTTCCACCCGTCGGCGAGCAGCCAGTCCACGAGCCGCTGCTGAACCGCGCGCTCGCTGACGTCCGCCACCTCGTGCACCTCGGCGGGAACGGGCAACCCCCGCACGACCCGCAGGCTGTCGGGCAGGTGGTTGCGGATGGGCCGGTCGGCGTCGTCCCGGACGATCACCCCGGCGGCGGCGAGCCTGCGGCAGACCGCGTTGACCTGCTGGTGGACCACCCCGAGGGCGCGGGCGATCTCAGCGTCGGTCATCGCCTCCCCGGAGGTCCGCAGCAGCGCGACGACCCGATCCTCGAACCTCATCACCCGATGATCCCGTCGGCGGGCTCCCCCGGACACCGCCACGATGACCCAGTGCCCCCACACCAACCGGACCGATCCACCCGTCTGGAGCAGGCGCTGAGCCGCGACGGCGCCGACTGCGCGTGGTGCAGGCGCGAGTTCGACCGGAACACCAGACCGACGACGGACCACCTGGTCCCGAAGGCCAAGGGCGGCCCGTCCTGGCTGGAGAACGAACTGGCGGCCTGCCCGAGGTGCAACCGGACGAGGGGCCACACCTCCCCGGTCGACTGGCTGGCCGAGTGCGAACGAAGGGGTTGGTCCCCGGACCGCCCCAGGGTGACCACCCTGCTCCAAGC
Source organism: Actinosynnema mirum DSM 43827 (assembly GCF_000023245.1). Taxonomy (GTDB): domain Bacteria; phylum Actinomycetota; class Actinomycetes; order Mycobacteriales; family Pseudonocardiaceae; genus Actinosynnema; species Actinosynnema mirum. The sequence goes on along the minus strand of NC_013093.1, from coordinate 1,696,934 downwards.
CCTGGAGGCGGCGATAGCGACGCACGGCGGCCAACGCCGGGCGAGGCACTACCTGGCAGCCCAGCTCCGCAGACTCGACCGAGGGACAGACCACCCGCGAAACTAGCTGGATGGGGTGACGCGCTGAGCAAAAGCAGAGCGAACCTCAGAAAATCCCCGCCATGAGATCAACGATCATCGCCTCCACCCTGCTCATCACCGCCCCGCTCCTGATGGCGACCAACGCCCCGAGGTGCGACCGAGGCGAGTTCTGCGCGTGGTCCACCACCAACTACGCAGGCGCCGCACGCAGGCTGGACCTGGAAACCGCCAACCCGGACGAGTGCGTTCCCCTGCCGGACAACCTGGTGGCCCGCTCCTTCGCCAACCGCCTCAACCGCCTGGTCTCGGTGTACCAGGGAGCGGACTGCTCAACGGAGGCGGACTTCACCACCTATCCGGGTGGCGGCACCTGGGTGCCGGACGCTCCGTTTGTGATCAGGGCGGTGCAAGTCTGGAATTGATACCCGGTCGGGTCGAATTACTTCACCCCGAAGAAGTGTTAACGTTACGCAGCGGAAGAAACCGTTGCGCTAACGCAACGAAGCACGGGGGCGTTCCGTAAAATTCCCGCCCACCGATGCGGTCCAAAACGCCGAAGTACGGGGTACGTCGGCCGACGGCATGTCACTCTAGCCCTCCATCAACCCCGGAGGGGAGATCCATGCTGTTCATCACAGGAGTGGAGGGCGCTTCAGCGCCCTCCACGTTAACGATGTGCATATCCCCTGACCGGGTAGTGGCGCTGAAGAAGCAGTACGAAAGAGTCAGGAACAAGGTTTCCGAACTGCTCACGCAGCACGAATATCAACTGGTCAAGACCCCACTCGCCTCTGACCAGGTTTCACAGGAAGCTGCAGCAGACTTCCTGAAGAACGCCCTGAAGTCCTTCGAAGTGCTTCAGGAATTTCGCGACAAAATGAACGAGAACATCAAACTCCTCGAGGAGGCAATCGTGGAGTACGACCTGGTCGAGGAGCAGAATAGCGACGCGTTCCGCTCAACAGAAGGAATCTCCTGAGATGCACGAAACGACGCTGCGCACACGCAAATCATCACTACCCCCCGCTTCAGCACAGAGAGCAGTCATTTTCACCGCCATGATGATCAGCTTGGTTTCAGCCATCGCCACGGCGGTATCGACGCTCTCGCCCGAGAGCACCACATCGGGTACGGCCAGAGCCGTTTCACAACCGCAGGGCGCCCAGGTTCCACCGATGGCTTCGTCGTCACAAGCCAGCCCTCAGAGGCCGGTCAGACAGGAAGGGCAGTGGTTGGACATCACCAAGGTGAAGCCTTGCGGCCTGCTCTCCCCTGAGGAGCTCACCAAGATCGGAATGGGACGCGGCGGGCGCGAGATCGAACTGTCCGCCTTCGAAGCCATTGGATGCACGTGGTCGGACACCGATGGGATCGACACAGTGGTTCCCGTCACCAACGAGGGAATAGAGGTCTGGTTCGAGGGCAACCGCACCGGGAAGCTCACCAAGACGATCAAGATCGACAGCTTCCCGGCTATCACCGTCCAGATCGACGGTTATCCGAACCGCTGCGACGTCATGGTCGACACGAACGCCGGGCAGTACCTCAACGCCTCCCACTCCCGCAGCACCAAGAAGATCGACGTGAACCAGACACCTTGCGAGCGCGCGATCCGACTCGCGCAAGGAGCAGTGCGGACGCTGGAAGCACTCCAGGGGGTGCGATGACGAACGGGGGGCACAACTTCGACGCGATGTCGCACAAAACGCTCTACCAACTGCTGAACGACCGGAAGCACGGAGTCCCCGAGGCAGTCACCGAGGGGTGGAACGAGTTCGACCGCGTGCTCGGCGAGGCCACTTCCGAACTCGACTCCGCCATCAGGGATTCCGGGGCGGTGTGGATCGGCACTGCAGGCGAGGAGTTCAGGGCGTCCAACGCGCCGCTCGTGCAGTGGGCGCAGGAAGCACGAGAAGCGGGGGTCGCCACCCGCAGATCGTTCGAGGAGCACGTTTCCTGCTACAACGCCGCACGGCACAATATGCCGAAACCGGTCCAGGTGACCTCCACGGCGAACGACGACTTCTGCGGGATCCCCAGCAAGTTGATCCACCTCGTCGGGGGGCAGACCGACCAGGACATCCAGGAGCGGCTCGCGAACGAGGCCAAACGGGTTGCCGTGCGGGTCATGCAGAGCTACGGCGCAGGCACGGCCAGCGCGCTGGACGCGGTCGGTGACTTCGTCCCACCGCCCGCCATCACCACTAGGGTCGACGAGAGCCCCATAGCCCCGCCACCCCGTGTCCTGACCGCCAGCACTCCCCCGCCCCTGTTACCCAGCCACCCGCTTCCGTTCCAGTCGCCACCGCAGCCTGAGCACCACAGCGCCCCAGCCCTCACCACACCGCAGGGCACCACGGAAAGCGCCTCAGCAACCCCCGCAGCGCCCCAGCAGGCGTCAACACCACCACTCACCACAACACCCTCGGCAACACCCCAGCAGCCCGCTCAGAGCTTCACCGTCCTCCCCGGCATCGGCAGCACCTCCCCGGCGGGCACAACGCTCACCACCGCCGCGGCCAGCCCCACGAGCATCACCAGCCGCCTCAACCCCGGTCTCGGCAGCAGCGGCGCAGGCAGTGGATCCCGCACCCTCTCGGGCCCTCCCCCCATCGGCGGTCACACCGCCCCCGGAGGCCCCCACGGGCCCGGTGGACCCGGTGGCGCGCACGGCGGAAGCCGCCCGGTCGTCACCACCGGCGCACCGCTCCCCACCACACCGCAGCAGGCCACCCGCCTCCCCGCCTCCGCCACCCCGCCCCCGGCCGGGATGACCGCCCTCCCCCCGAACGGCAGGTCGAGCGAGCACGACCAGCACCGCAGAACCGCCGCCTACCTCGAAGAGCACCGCGACGTCTGGGGCGCCGACAGCATCCCCAAGGTCAGCCCCCCGGTGATCGGAGACGACCACCAGTGAGATTCGTCCTCTCCAAGGTGGAGCTGGAGCTCTGCTGGGAGCACCTCGGCCTCGGCGAGCTCCCCACCATCCTGTCCTCCCCCTCCCACGGCGCCACGCACGACGAGCGCCGCGCCCTCCACGTCGAGGCGTGGCGCGACCTGGAGCGCCGGGACCTCGCGGGTGGCAGCGAGCTCAGCCCCTCCCTCGCGGGCAGGCTCCAGCTGCTCGCCGCGCCCGAGCGCGAGGTCGACGCCCGCCTGCGGCTCGACGACGGGCCCCGCGTGCGCGCGCTCGCGGCCACCCGGCGCGGGCACGGGCTGCTCGCCGTCCTGACCTCCGACCGGATCACCGTCACCGACGTCGCCCACCACTCGCTCGCCGACGCGGTCGTCACCCTGCTCCCCCCGCACCCCGCCCCGCGCGCCCGCTCGATCTCGCTGCTCGCCACCGAGCTGGACGCCGCGGTCGAGCGGTCCAACGACTCCCCGGCGCGTCTGGAGCGCCTGCTGCACGAGGCCGGGTTGGGGCACCAGGACGCCCGGCAGGTCCGCGAGGTGCTGGGGGACGTGCAGCGGACCGGCCAGTTCGGCGCCTCCAGCCGCACGGGCCGCACCGGCCGCCGCCGGGGGCCGTACGCGATCAACTTCTACGACACCCCCTGCGGCCGCTGGCAGTTCACCCGGCGGCCCTCGCCCGACGGGCGGCAGTGGGCCACGCTCGCGCCCGCGGACCACCCCCGGTTGGTCAGCGCGGTCGCGGAGCTGCTCGCCGCCACCTGAGCCCGACTGTGGTACCCCACTCGCATGAGCGAGAGCGAGACCGGGTCCGAGCACCGCGGTGACAAGTCCCTGGCCGACCTGAAGCAGGCCCTGCGCGACTTCGCCGCCGCCCGCGACTGGGACACCTACCACACGCCGAAGAACCTGGTCATGGCCCTGTCCGGCGAGGTGGGGGAGCTGACCGACCTGTTCCAGTGGCTCACGCCCGAGCAGGCCGCCGCCGCGATGCAGGACCCCGAGTTGGCCTGGAACGTGCGTGACGAGCTGGCCGATGTGGTCCACTACCTGGTGCGGCTGGCCGACAAGCTCGACGTCGACCTGGTCGACGCGGCCTTCGCGAAGATCGAGCGCAACGAGCGCCGCTTCCCCACCGGTGACCTTCGCCCGGTCGAGTGACCGTGCAGGCACCACATCCGCAACTGCGAGTGATGAGGATCCGATGCACCCCCAGCCCCCGGCCCTGCTGCACATGCACCAGAAGATCACCATGATGGTGAACCGGTACGAGGTGTTCGCCGACGACGGCCAGGGCCAGCCGGGCCGGGTGATCGCGTTCGTCGAGCAGAAGCGCCTGGCGTTCAAGGAGCGCGTCACGATCTACACGGACAGCACCAAGCAGTCGGTGCTGGCCGAGTTCAAGGCGCGCAAGGTCATCGACCTGGGCAGCGCCTACGACGTGGTGGTGGCGGGCGGCCAGTCGATTGGGCTGTTCCGCAAGGACTTCCGCAAGTCGCTGGTGAACTCCACCTGGCACTTCGAGCAGCACGGCGCGGCGCCCGCGGTCGGCAAGGAGCGCAATCACGCGCTCGCTGTGCTCCGCCGCGTCTGGGGGTTCATCCCCTTCATCAACGACCTGCCGTTCTTCATGCGCTACCACTTCGACTTCACCAGGGAGAACGGCGCGCCGGTCTTCAGCGTGGACAAGAAGACCTGGCTGCGCGACCACTACCTGATCACCATCAACGACCCGGCCGCCGACCACCGCATGGTGATCGCCCAGGCGGTCGCCGTGGACGCGCTGCAGAGCCGCTGACGGCGGACGTGCGGCCGGGCCCGTTCACGCGCTCGGCCGCACCCCCTCTTCCAGGCGCCACCCCCACCACGACCCCGCACCGCTGACCAGGCGAAGCGCCGCAGCGAGCGGGTGACCCGCGGGTTCCCGGCACGGTCGTTGCCTACCGTGGGACGTGGTGCGGCGCGGGCGGGGAGGCCCCGCACGACGAGGGGAGAAACGCGTGATCAGGTGGCAGCAGCGCAGCAGACCGAGGTACCGGGGCGGCGGGCGTCCGCAGGTCGACGAGCTGGTGTGGGCACCCGTGCTGTTCGCGGGCATCGTGGCCGCGTCGCTCCTGCTCCTCGTCCTGACCTACGTCTAGAACGCAAACGTCTGGAACGCAAAAAAGCCCTGTGGGGCGCACGGATAACCGTGCGCCCCACAGGGAAAAAATGTTCGGCGGCGTCCTACTCTCCCACACCCTCACGAGTGCAGTACCATCGGCGCTGGAAGGCTTAACTACCGGGTTCGGAATGGGACCGGGTGTTCCCCAACCGCAATGACCACCGAAACACTATGAAGATAACCAACCACACAGCACCACCCACCGGCGCCACACCCTCCCTGGGGAGAGCGGTCGCCGACCGGTGATGGTCGGTTCGGTTCCTTCAGAACCGCACAGTGGATGCGTAGCGTCTTCATGACAAGTCCTCGGCCTATTAGTACCGGTCAACTCCAACCATTACTGGTCTTCCATCTCCGGCCTATCAACCCAATAGTCTCTTGGGGGCCTTAACCCACAAAGGGGTGGGACACCTCATCTAGGAACGAGCTTCCCGCTTAGATGCTTTCAGCGGTTATCCCTTCCGAACGTAGCCAACCAGCAATGCCCTTGGCAGGACAACTGGCACACCAGAGGTTCGTCCGTCCCGGTCCTCTCGTACTAGGGACAGCCTTCCGCAAGTATCCTACGCGCGCGGCGGATAGGGACCGAACTGTCTCACGACGTTCTAAACCCAGCTCGCGTACCGCTTTAATGGGCGAACAGCCCAACCCTTGGGACCTACTCCAGCCCCAGGATGCGACGAGCCGACATCGAGGTGCCAAACCATGCCGTCGATATGGACTCTTGGGCAAGATCAGCCTGTTATCCCCGGGGTACCTTTTATCCGTTGAGCGACCACGCTTCCACAAGCCATGGCCGGATCACTAGTTCCGACTTTCGTCCCTGCTCGACCTGTCGGTCTCACAGTCAAGCCCCCTTGTGCACTTGCACTCGACACCTGATTGCCAACCAGGCTGAGGGAACCTTTGAGCGCCTCCGTTACTCTTTGGGAGGCAACCGCCCCAGTTAAACTACCCACCAGGCACTGTCCCTGATCCGGATCACGGACCGAGGTTAGACATCCAGTACGACCAGAGTGGTATTTCAACGACGACTCCACAACCACTGGCGTGGCCGCTTCACAGTCTCCCACCTATCCTACACAAGCCGAACCGAACACCAATACCAAGCTATAGTAAAGGTCCCGGGGTCTTTCCGTCCTGCCGCGCGTAACGAGCATCTTTACTCGTAGTGCAATTTCGCCGGGCCTGTGGTTGAGACAGTCGAGAAGTCGTTACGCCATTCGTGCAGGTCGGAACTTACCCGACAAGGAATTTCGCTACCTTAGGATGGTTATAGTTACCACCGCCGTTTACTGGCGCTTAAGTTCTCAGCTTCGCCCCGAAGAGCTAACCGGTCCCCTTAACGTTCCAGCACCGGGCAGGCGTCAGTCCGTATACATCGTCTTGCGACTTCGCACGGACCTGTGTTTTTAGTAAACAGTCGCTTCTCGCTGGTCTCTGCGGCCGAAAAATCCTAGCCCGTAAAGGGCTTCAAATCCCTCGGCCCCCCTTCTCCCGAAGTTACGGGGGCATTTTGCCGAGTTCCTTAACCACAGTTCGCCCGATCGCCTCGGTATTCTCTACCTGACCACCTGTGTCGGTTTGGGGTACGGGCCGCGTGAAAGCTCGCTAGAGGCTTTTCTCGGCAGCATGGGATCACTCTACTTCGCCTCAATCGGCTATGCATCACGTCTCAGCCTCATGATGTGCGGATTTGCCTACACATCGGCCTACACGCTTACACCAGTACTACCACTCACTGGCGGAGCTACCCTCCTGCGTCACCCCATCGCTTGACTACTACAAGTTCGGTTCCCGCGCTCCACGTCACCGATCATCCGAAGAATCACGATGGGCTTTGGGCGGTTAGCATCACAAGCCTCGCCATGGGCGCGTTCACACGGGTACGGGAATATCAACCCGTTGTCCATCGACTACGCCTGTCGGCCTCGCCTTAGGTCCCGACTTACCCTGGGCGGATTAGCCTGGCCCAGGAACCCTTGGTCATCCGGCGGCAGAGTTTCTCACTCTGCTTTCGCTACTCATGCCTGCATTCTCACTCGCACAGCCTCCACACCTGGATCACTCCGGCACTTCGCTGGCTGCACGACGCTCCCCTACCCATCAACACATGCGTGTCAATGACACGGCTTCGGCGGTGTGCTTAAGCCCCGCTACATTGTCGGCGCAGGACCACTTGACCAGTGAGCTATTACGCACTCTTTAAAGGGTGGCTGCTTCTAAGCCAACCTCCTGGTTGTCTGTGCGATCCCACATCCTTTCCCACTTAGCACACACTTAGGGGCCTTAGCCGGCGTTCTGGGCTGTTTCCCTCTCGACTACGAAGCTTATCCCCCGCAGTCTCACTGCCGCGCTCTCACGTACCGGCATTCGGAGTTTGGTTGATTTCGGTAAGCTTGTGGGCCCCCTAGACCATCCAGTGCTCTACCTCCGGCACGAAACACACGACGCTGCACCTAAATGCATTTCGGGGAGAACCAGCTATCACGGAGTTTGATTGGCCTTTCACCCCTAACCACAGCTCATCCCCCAGGTTTTCAACCCTGGTGGGTTCGGGCCTCCACGCGGTCTTACCCGCGCTTCACCCTGGCCATGGCTAGATCACTCCGCTTCGGGTCTAGACCACGCGACTCAATCGCCCTATTCGGACTCGCTTTCGCTACGGCTACCCCACACGGGTTAACCTCGCCACGTAGCACTAACTCGCAGGCTCATTCTTCAAAAGGCACGCCGTCACCCCTAAAGGCTCCGACGGATTGTAGGCACACGGTTTCAGGTACTATTTCACTCCCCTCCCGGGGTACTTTTCACCTTTCCCTCACGGTACTAGTCCGCTATCGGTCACCAGGGAGTATTCAGGCTTAGCGGGTGGTCCCGCCAGATTCACAGCAAATTCCACGAGCTCGCTGCTACTTGGGAACACCGTCAGGAGACACTAGGTTTTCGCGTAAGGGGCTCTCACCCTCTACGGCCGCGCTTTCCAGACACGTTCCGCTAACCACAGTGTTTTATGACTCCTCGACCGTCCGGCAGAACGATCAGACAGGTCCCACGACCCCGTACACGCAACCCCTGCCGGGTATCACACGAATACGGTTTAGCCTCTTCCGCTTTCGCTCGCCACTACTCACGGAATCACGGTTGTTTTCTCTTCCTGCGGGTACTGAGATGTTTCACTTCCCCGCGTTCCCTCCACACGCCCTATGTGTTCAGGCGTGGGTGACCCCACATGACTGGGGCCGGGTTTCCCCATTCGGAAATCCTTGGATCTCAGCTCGGTTGACAGCTCCCCAAGGCTTATCGCAGTCTCCTACGTCCTTCATCGGCTCCTGGTGCCAAGGCATCCACCGTATGCCCTTAATAACTTGCCACAAAGATGCTCGCATCCACTGTGCAGTTCTCAAAGAACAAACCGACACTCTCCCTTACCTGCACCGCGCCTGCCATCCCGTATGTCGGATGGTGGTTCGTGGGCTAGGAGAGCCCGATCACTGAAAGACACTCGCGTGTTCTCTCAGGACCCAACAGCGTACCGAACACTCCTCGAAACCCCCGACCGACCCTTCCACACTGCAAGCAGCAGTACTAACTCGGTCGGCAATCCCGATTCACGCATTAGCCAGCATCCACAATATTGAGCTCCACCGGTCGATCGTTCGCCGACCGCGTGGCCTCCGAACCAGCAAGCTGGTCCGCAGATGCTCCTTAGAAAGGAGGTGATCCAGCCGCACCTTCCGGTACGGCTACCTTGTTACGACTTCGTCCCAATCGCCAGTCCCACCTTCGACCGCTCCCCCCCTTGCGGGTTGGGCCACGGGCTTCGGGTGTTACCGACTTTCGTGACGTGACGGGCGGTGTGTACAAGGCCCGGGAACGTATTCACCGCAGCGTTGCTGATCTGCGATTACTAGCGACTCCGACTTCACGGGGTCGAGTTGCAGACCCCGATCCGAACTGAGACCGGCTTTATGGGATTCGCTCCACCTCACGGCTTAGCAGCCCTTTGTACCGGCCATTGTAGCATGTGTGAAGCCCTGGACATAAGGGGCATGATGACTTGACGTCATCCCCACCTTCCTCCGAGTTGACCCCGGCAGTCTCCCATGAGTCCCCGCCATAACGCGCTGGCAACATGGAACGAGGGTTGCGCTCGTTGCGGGACTTAACCCAACATCTCACGACACGAGCTGACGACAGCCATGCACCACCTGTACACCGGCCACAAGGGGGCCAATATCTCTACTGGTTTCCAGTGCATGTCAAGCCCAGGTAAGGTTCTTCGCGTTGCATCGAATTAATCCACATGCTCCGCCGCTTGTGCGGGCCCCCGTCAATTCCTTTGAGTTTTAGCCTTGCGGCCGTACTCCCCAGGCGGGGTGCTTAATGCGTTAGCTGCGGCACGGAGGACGTGGAAGTCCCCCACACCTAGCACCCACCGTTTACGGCGTGGACTACCAGGGTATCTAATCCTGTTCGCTCCCCACGCTTTCGCTCCTCAGCGTCAGTATCGGCCCAGAGACCCGCCTTCGCCACCGGTGTTCCTCCTGATATCTGCGCATTTCACCGCTACACCAGGAATTCCAGTCTCCCCTGCCGAACTCAAGTCTGCCCGTATCGACCGCAGGCTCGGGGTTAAGCCCCAAGTTTTCACGGCCGACGCGACAAACCGCCTACGAGCTCTTTACGCCCAATAATTCCGGACAACGCTCGCACCCTACGTATTACCGCGGCTGCTGGCACGTAGTTAGCCGGTGCTTCTTCTGCAGGTACCGTCACTTGCGCTTCGTCCCTGCTGAAAGAGGTTTACAACCCGAAGGCCGTCGTCCCTCACGCGGCGTCGCTGCATCAGGCTTTCGCCCATTGTGCAATATTCCCCACTGCTGCCTCCCGTAGGAGTCTGGGCCGTGTCTCAGTCCCAGTGTGGCCGGTCACCCTCTCAGGCCGGCTACCCGTCGTCGCCTTGGTAGGCCATTACCCCACCAACAAGCTGATAGGCCGCGGGTCCATCCTGTACCGCCGGAACTTTCCAACCAACCCCATGCGGGGAAGGCTCGTATCCGGTATTAGACCTAGTTTCCCAGGCTTATCCCAGAGTACAGGGCAGGTTACCCACGTGTTACTCACCCGTTCGCCGCTCGTGTACCCCGAAGGGCCTTACCGCTCGACTTGCATGTGTTAAGCACGCCGCCAGCGTTCGTCCTGAGCCAGGATCAAACTCTCCAATAATGAATGAGTTGATCGCTCGGACAACCACTGACATGAATTTGTCAGCTGTCCAGTAACAATCTCAAAGGAATCCTCTTGACGAGGATCATAATTTACTGGCTATTCGGCACGCTGTTGAGTTCTCAAAGAACACACGCTCACCATCTCAAGTCCGCGACGATCCGCGACCCGATCCGGGGCTGGTGTTTCAGGTTTTTCGCCCCGCTCCGTTCCGGTGTTTCCCGGCCCGTTCCGCGCTGGCAGAGAGAAAGTTACACCCATGCCAACGCGGTTACAAATCCGGGCTCCGGAGGGGTGTCTTCGCAGGTAGTACCCGGTGCGGAGGGCCCCAAACCCGCGATCATGTGACCGGGACCACTCAAAAGTGTTGTGCCGAGCCCCGTCCGAGCGCTCACGCGGGGGCGACCGGCAGGTGCACGGTGACCGACAGGCCACCCCCCGGCACCGCCGCTGCCTGCACGTTTCCCCCGTGGGCGGCCACCGCGGCCCGCACGATCGACAGGCCAAGGCCCGTCCCCGTGCGCGCGGTCCGGTCCGCGCCACCGCGCCGGAACGGCTCGAACAGCTTCTCCACCAGCTCCGGCGCGATGAGCTGACCGGACGACGACACCCGCAGCACCGTCCACACCGGCCCGCCCTCGGTGCGCACCTCGACCCACCCGTCCGGCGCGTTGTGCCGCACCGCGTTCTCCAGCAGGTTCCCCGCGATGCGCTCCAGCAGCGCCGGGTCGCCGACCGCGGGCGCCGGGGCGAGGTGGAACACCGGGCGCACCCCGCGCTGCTCGGCCTCGGCCCGCACCGCGCGCCACGCCGACTCCACGAGCGCGGACACGTCCACCGGCTCCCGCACCGCCAGCCCGATGCCGTCCGTGCGCGCGAGCAGCAGCAGCGCGCTCACCAGCTGCTCGGCCCGCAACCCCGCCGAGCGCACCACCCCGGCCATCCGCCGCAGCTCCTCCGCGTCCGCGTCCGGGTCGGACAGCGTCACGTCCAGCTCGGTGCGGATCACCGACAGGGGGGTGCGCAGCTCGTGGGAGGCGTTGGCGACGAACCGCCGCTGCGAGTCGAACGCGGCCTGCAGCCGGTCGAGCATCTCGTCGAAGGTGTCGGCCAGCTCCGCGACCTCGTCGCGCGGGCCGACCAGGCGCAGCCGCTCCCCCAGCGACTCGGCGGAGAGCCTGCGGGCGGCGTCGGTGACCTCGTGCACCGGTCGCAGCACCCGCCCGGTGATCGTCCAGGCCAGCAGCGCGGCGGCGACCACCACGCACAGGAAGGCCACGCTGCCCGAGCGCAGGACGTCGTCCTGGGCCTGCCTGCCGAGGAAGTCCGTGAGGGAGGCCGCGTCGACCTCGACCCCGTCGACGACGACCGTGCTGCCCTCGGGGAAGCGCGGCGACGACTCGACCACCCGGCTGACGAGCATCCAGCCGAGCAGGAGCAGGAGCGCGCTGACGAACGCGACCAGGCCGGTGGCGAGGAGGGTGATCCGCGCGCGCAGCCCCGGCCCCCTGCGGCGGCTCAGCTCAGCCTTCAGCGGAGCCTGCCGTCGGGACTCGGTAACCGGAGCCGACCACGGTGTCGATGATGCCAGGCTCGCCGAGCTTCTTGCGCAGGGTCATGACGGTGACCCGGACGGTCGTGGTGAACGGGTCGGCGTTCTCGTCCCAGACCCGCTCCAGGAGCTCCTCGCTGCTGACCACGGAGCCCTTGGCCGCGAGCAGGACCTCCAGGACGCCGAACTCCTTGCGGGTCAGCTCGACCGGCTGGCCGCCGCGCCGCACGGTGCGGCGGGCCGGGTCCAGCTCGACGTCGCGGGCGGTGAGCAGCGGCGGGGTGGCCGGGGTGGCGCGGCGGGCCAGCGCCCTGACCCGCGCGACCAGCTCGGGGAACGCGAACGGCTTGGCCAGGTAGTCGTCCGCGCCGAGGGACAGGCCCTCGACGCGGTCCTCGATCCCGGAGCTGGCGGTCAGCATCATGACCCTGGTGAGCGCCCCCGAGCTGAGGATCTCCCCGCACAGCTCGTCGCCGGACATGCCGGGCAGGTCGCGGTCGAGCACGACCACGTCGTAGCGGGTGACCGAGGACTTCTCGTGCCCGCTCTCCCCGTCGTAGGCCACGTCCACGGCCATGCCCTCGCGCCGCAGGCCGCGCGCGATCGCGTCGGCCAGTGGCGCCTCGTCCTCGACTACCAGGATGCGCACGCCGACAAAGGTGCCACAGGCACCTGAGAGGGCGCTTAGCGAGGGCTGTCGCCCGGCTGGGCGTGCTGGTCGGCGGCCTCGCGCCTGGCCCGCTTGGCGCGCCGGGGCGCGCCGCTCTGCTCCACCACGACCGTCTGGGCGTTCTGGAGCGGGCGGAGCTGGAGCAGCACGGGGTGCTCCTCGGCGAGGCGGGCCGCGTTGAGCAGGGAGCGCAGCGCGGCGCTCTCGCCCCTGGCGCGCTCCAGGGCGGCGCGGCCCTCGGCGCGGGCGGTGATCTCGGCGATGGCGGCGCGGCGCGGCTCGGGCGGCATGACGACGTCGCGGATCGCCACCTCGCGCACCTCCACGCCGATCTCGTCCACCAGGGGGCGCAGGCCCTCGTGCAGCTCGGCGGCGATGGCGGCGCGCTCGGGGTCGATCCGGTCGTGGGCGCGGGCGGCGACGGCGGCGCGCAGGCGCAGCCGGCAGGCGAGGTGGAGCACCTGGGTGGGCGAGTCGGCGGCCAGCACGTGCCGGGAGGCGTCCACCACGGCGTAGGTGAGCGCGGGCGTGACGCGGACGTGGACGCCGTCGGCGGTGGGGATCTCCTGGGCTGAGGGCGTGCTCACCTGGAGGCGGGTGTCGGCCCGGCGCAGCTCGTCGCGGCGGCTCACGCGGTGCCCGCCCGGCCCGAGCTCGCCGACGTGCTCCCCGTCGCGGAAGCGCACGGCGCGGTGCCACGGCATGACGACGGCCTTCACGGTTCCCCCTCGACTCCGCTCCCCCACGCGTCGACCCCCGCGACGCGGGCGCCCGGCGGGGACCTCGGGGGTCCGCTCGGCCGGGCGCCTGCTCCTGTCACGGGGGTCGGCGGCTCAGGATGGGTGAAGCATCTCTGCTGCCCGCTCCGACGCGCGGGACCGAGGTGGGCAGAGCCGTCTCGACCGCTGGCGGGCGGGGGGGGAACGTTAGACCGGCTACTTGCGGGCCGTCGCCTCGTTTTCCGAGGGCTGCTCGGCGACGACCCACTCGGTGATGCGGCGGGCCACGTCCTGCGCGGTGAGCCCGAGGTCGGCGAGGACCTCGGCGCGCTCGGCGTGGTCGTGGAACGCCTGCGGCACGCCCACGTCGCGCAGCGGGGTCTCCACGTCGGCGTCGCGCAGCGCGGCGGCCAGGGTCCAGCCGAAGCCGCCGTGCCGTCCGCCGTCCTCGACGGTGACGACGAGTCGGTGGTTCGCCGCCATGGCGACCAGCTCCGGCGGCACCGGGTAGATCCAGCGCGGGTCGACCACGGTGACGCCGATGCCCTGGTCGGCGAGCTTGCGGGCGGCGGCCAGGCCCAGCTCGCCGAAGGCGCCGACGGCCACGAGCAGCACGTCGTCGCCGTCGCGGCTGAGCACGTCCACCGAGCCGATCCGCTCGACGGCGGGCAGGTCCGCGCCCACGGAGGCCTTGGGGTAGCGGATGACCGTGGGGGCGTCGTCGACCGCGACGGCCTCGCGCAGCTCCTCGGCGAGGGTGCCCGCGTCACGCGGGGCGGCCACCCGGACGCCGGGGATCACGCCGAGGATCGACAGGTCCCACATGCCGTGGTGGGACGCGCCGTCCGGGCCGGTGATGCCCGCGCGGTCGAGCACGACGGTGACGCCCTGGCGGTGCAGCGCCACGTCGAGCAGGAGCTGGTCGAAGGCCCGGTTGAGGAACGTCGCGTAGATCGCGACGACCGGGTGCATCCCGCCCATGGCCAGGCCGGCGGCCGAGGTCATGGCGTGCTGCTCGGCGATGCCGACGTCGAAGCAGCGGTCCGGGAAGGCCGCGGCGAACTTGTCCAGCCCCGTCGGGCCGCGCATCGCGGCGGTGATGGCGACGAGGTCCTCGCGCTCGCCGCCGAGCGCGGCCAGTTCGTCCGCGAAGACGTGCGTCCAGGTGCGCTTGGACGGGCTGAGGTTCTCGCCGGTGATCGGGTCGATGACGCCGGTGGCGTGCATCTGGTCGGCCTCGTGGTTCTCGGCCGGGGCGAAGCCGTTGCCCTTGCGGGTGACGGTGTGCACGATGACCGGCCCGCCGAACGACTTGGCGCGGTGCAGCGCGGACTCCACGGCGGCGATGTCGTGGCCGTCGACCGGTCCGAGGTACTTCAGGCCGAGGTCCTCGAACATGGCCTGCGGGCTGATGGCGTCCTTGATGCCGCGCTTGGCGGCGTGCAGGGCGGCGTAGAGGGGCTTGCCCAGGATCGGGGCCGACTGGAGCGCGGACTTGCCGCGCTCCAGGGCCCGCTCGTAGCCGGGCTGCAGGCGCAGGGAGGTGAGGTGGTCGGCGAGGCCGCCGATGGTGGGCGAGTAGGAGCGGCCGTTGTCGTTGACGACGATCACCACGGGCCGGTCGGCGCCCGAGGCGATGTTGTTGAGCGCCTCCCAGCACATGCCGCCGGTGAGGGCGCCGTCGCCGACGAGGGCGACGACGTGCCGGTCCCGCTGGCCGGTGAGCTGGTAGGCCTTGGCCAGGCCGTCCGCGTAGGACAGCGCGGTGGAGGCGTGGCTGTTGCCCTCGACGTCGTGCTCGGACTCCTCGCGGGACGGGTAGCCGGACAGGCCGCCCTTCTTGCGCAGGGTGTCGAAGCCCTCGCGCCGACCGGTGAGGATCTTGTGCACGTAGCTCTGGTGCCCGGTGTCGAACACCACCGAGTCGTGCGGCGAGTCGAAGACCCGGTGCATGGCGATGGTCAGCTCGACGACCCCGAGGTTGGGGCCGAGGTGCCCGCCGGTGCGGGAGACCTTGTCGATCAGGAATCGGCGGACCTCGTCGGCCAGCGCGGCGAGTTGGTCGTGGTCAAGCCGTTTCAGGTCAGCCGGTCCGTTGACGGATTCCAGCAGCGACACCGCTTCCACCTCGTGTCCTGGGGGGTTGGTCCTTGCTCGTCCGGCCAGTCTACGGACCACCCGTTGAGACGCCCTGCCTCGTGCCCGGTCAGTCACCGCGCGTGAACAGGGCGACGCACTCGACGTGGTGCGTCATCGGGAACGCGTCGAACGCCCTGAGCTGGGCCAACCGGTAGCCGTGACCGGCGAGCAGGGCGACGTCCCTGGCCAGGGCCGCGGGGTCGCAGGCGACGTACACCACCCTGGCGGGGCGGCGCGCGGCGACGGCGTCGAGGACCGCGGCGCCCGCGCCCTTGCGGGGCGGGTCGAGGACGACGACGGAGGGTGACCGGTCGGTGAACGGCGCGCGGGTGACGGAGTCCTCCACCCGGCCCACGTGCCACTTCACCTGCGGCAGGTCGGCGAGGGCGCGCTGCCCGTCGCGGACGGCGTTCGTGGCGGACTCGACCACCTCGACGGAACCGGTCTCGCCGACCTGGGCGGCCAGGACGGACGCGAACAGGCCCGCGCCGCCGTACAGGTCCCAGGCGTGGTCGCCGGGCTCGCAGGCGGCCCACTCGCCGACGACGCGGGCGAACGTGTCGGCCGCGTGCGGGTGGACCTGCCAGAAGCCGTCGGCGCGCACCAGCCAGTCGCGGTCCGCGGCGCGCTCGACGGCGCCGCCGCTGCCCCTGCGCAGCTTGGACGGGCCGGGCGTCGGCCGCCTGCCGCCCCTGCGCTGGGCGGGGGCGATCTCGGTGACGTGCTGCTTGCCGGTGGAGTCGAGCGTGACGGCCAGCTCGGAGCCGGGCCGCCAGGCGCGGTCGAGCACGTCGTCCAGCGCGTGGGGCGCGGCGATCACGCAGTGGTCGACCGGGATCACGTCGTGGCTGTGGTGGCCCCGGAAGCCGGGCTTGCCGTCGCGGCCGACGGCGAGCCGCAGCCGGGTGCGCCAGTCGCGGTGGCCGCCGGGCAGCGGCTCGACCACCACCTCGCGCTCCACGCCCGCGAGGCGCTGGAGCTGCTCGGCGACGACGGCGGCCTTGAGGTCGCGCTGGGCGCCCCAGGAGGCGTGCTGCCAGTCGCAGCCGCCGCACATGCCCGGTCCGGAGAACGGGCACGGCGGGGTGACCCGGTCCGGGCTGGACCGCAGGACCTCGACGGCGTCGCCGCGGCAGAACGAGCCTCCGTTGTCGGAGGTGATCAGGACGCGGACGAGCTCGCCGGGCAGCGCGTGCCGGACGAAGATCACCCGACCCTCGTGCCGGGCCACGCAGTGGCCGCCGTGGGCGACCGCCCCGACCTCGACCTCGACTACCTGCTTCAGCCAGGTTGTGGTGCTCACTCGCCACTCCGGTTCTTCGTTCGCTGTTCGAGGTCGCGCTGGTCGAGGCCCCTGCGGACCTGGCCGGGAGCCAGCGCGTCGTCCCGGTGCGTCACCCTGTGGGAGGACGCGAGCTGCCAAGGCACGCTGGTGACCATCACGCCGGGCTCGAAGAGCAGCCTGCCCTTGAGCCGCAGCGCGCTCTGGTTGTGCAGGATGGACTCCCACCAGCGGCCGACCACGTACTCGGGGATGAAGACGGTGACCACGTCGCGCGGGTTCGCGGTGCGGATGCGCTTGACGTAGTCCAGGACCGGCTTGGTGATCTCGCGGTAGGGCGACTCGACCACCTTCAGCGGGACCTTGAAGCCCTCCTTCTCCCACGCCCGCACCAGCTTGCGGGTGTCGCCGTCGTCCACGTTGACGGTGACCGCCTCCAGCACGTCCGGCCGGGTCGCCTTGGCGTAGGCCAGCGCCCGCAGGGTCGGCATGTGCAGGGTGGACACCAGCACGATCGCGTGGTTGCGGGAGGGCAGCAGCTTCTGCCGCTCCTCCTGGCGCAGCTCCTCGGCGACCCGGTCGTAGTGCCCGCGGATGGCGGTCATCAGGGCGTAGATGGCGGCCATGGCGGCGATCGCGATCCAGGCGCCCTTGGTGAACTTGGTCAGCAGCACCACGACCAGCACGGACGCGGTCATCGCCAGGCCGATCGCGTTGATGACCCTGGAGCGGCGCATCCGGGCGCGGCGCTCGGGGGCGTCCTCGTCGGCCAGCAGCCGGGTCCAGTGCCGGATCATGCCGAGCTGGCTCATCGTGAACGAGACGAACACGCCGACGATGTAGAGCTGGATGAGCTTGGTGACCTCGGCGTCGAACGCGACCACGAGCACGATCGCCGCGCCCGCGAGGAACACGATGCCGTTGCTGAACGCGAGCCGGTCGCCGCGGGTGTGCAGCTGGCGCGGCAGGTAGCGGTCCTGGGCGAGGATCGAGCCGAGCACGGGGAAGCCGTTGAACGCGGTGTTCGCGGCCAGGACCAGGATCAGGGCGGTGACGACGGCGATGAAGAAGAAGCCGGCGGGGAAGCCGTCGAAGACCGCGCCCGCGATCTGGGCGATCATGGTCTTCTGCTCGTAGCCCTCGGGGGCCCCGACGATCTGCTCCTTCGGGTGCTCGGCCATCCGCACGCCGGTGAGCTGGGCGAGGGCGATCAGGCCCATCAGCATCACGACCGCGACGCCGCCCATCATCAGCAGCGTGGTGGCGGCGTTGCGGGACTTGGGCTTGCGGAACGCGGGCACGCCGTTGCTGATGGCCTCGACGCCGGTGAGGGCCGCGCAGCCGGAGGAGAAGGCGCGCAGGACCAGGAACACGAACGCGAAGCCCGCGAGGTCGTCGTGCTCGGCCCGGATGACCAGGTCGGCGGACTCGGCGCGCATCTCGTCGCCCAGGACGAGCGCGCGCACCAGGCCGTAGCCGATCATCAGGAGCACGCCGCCCATGAAGGCGTAGGTCGGGATGGCGAAGGCGCCGCCGGACTCGCGGATGCCGCGCAGGTTCACGGCGGTGAGCAGGACGATCGCGACGACCGCGAACTCGACCTTGTGCGTGGCCACGAAGGGGATGGCCGAACCGATGTTGGCCGCCGCCGAGGAGATGGAGACCGCGACGGTGAGGATGTAGTCCACCAGCAGCGCGCTGGCGACCGTGAGGCCCGCCCTGCGGCCCAGGTTGACCGTGGCGACCTCGTAGTCGCCGCCGCCGGAGGGGTAGGCGTGCACGTTCTGCCGGTAGCTGGCGACCACGACGAGCATCACCAGCACCACGACCACGCCCACCCACGGGGCCATCGCGTAGGCCGACAGGCCCGCCACCGACAGCACCAGGAAGATCTCCTCCGGCGCGTACGCGACGGAGGACATGGCGTCCGAGGCGAACACCGGCAGCGCGATCCGCTTGGGCAGGAGGGTGTGGGCGAGCCGGTCGCTGCGGAAGGGCCTGCCGACCAGCAGGCGCTTGGCCGCGGTTGCGAGCTTGGACACGGGGGGTAAGCGTACGGGGTCACCTCCCCTGCTCGGAGTAGTCGTGGGTAGGTTCTGCCGGAAGGCGTCGCTCAGGAGGCAACGTGCACGTGGTGATCATGGGATGCGGCCGGGTCGGCTCCTCCCTGGCCAAGGCGCTGGAGCGCCTCGACCACCAGGTCTCGGTGATCGACAAGGACGCCCAGTCCTTCCGCAGGCTCGGCCCCGACTTCCACGGGCAGCAGGTGGTCGGCAACGGCTTCGACCGGGCGGTGCTGGTGGAGGCGGGCATCGAGCGGGCGGGCGCCTTCGCCGCCGTGTCCAGCGGCGACAACTCCAACATCATCTCCGCGCGGGTCGCGCGCGAGACGTTCGGCGTCGAGGCCGTCGTGGCCCGGATCTACGACGAGCGGCGGGCCGCCGTGTACGAGCGGCTGGGCATCCCGACCGTGGCGACGGTGCCGTGGAGCACCGACCGGTTCCTGCGGATGCTGCTGCCGGAGGGGGCGTCCACGGCCTGGCGCGACCCGTCCGGCACGGTCGCGGTGCTGCCGCTGGACCCGCACGAGGACTGGGTGGGCCACCCGGTCAGCGAGTTCGAGGCGGTGACCGGCTGCCGGGTGGCGTTCGTCATGCGGTTCGGCACCGGCGTGCTGCCCGGACCGAGGACGCTGCTCCAGGCCGACGACGTGGTGTACGTGGCCGCGCTGTCCGGCACCATCACCGACGTCGCCTCGGCCGCGGCCCAGGCCCCCGAGGAGGGCTGATGAGGATCGCCATCGCAGGCGCGGGCGCGGTGGGGCGCTCCATCGCGCAGGAGCTGGTCGCGGACGGGCACCAGGTGATGCTGATCGAGCGGGACCGGGCGCACTTCGAGCCGCACACCGTCGAGCAGGCCGAGTGGGTGCAGGCCGACGCGTGCGAGCTGTCCTCGCTGGAGGACGCCGGGCTCCAGCTGTGCGACGTGGTCATCGCGGCCACCGGGGACGACAAGGTCAACCTGGTGGTGTCGCTGCTGGCGAAGACCGAGTTCGCGGTGCGGCGGGTCGTGGCGCGGATCAACGTGCCCAGCAACGAGTGGCTGTTCACCAAGGCGTGGGGGGTGGACGTGGCGGTGTCGACGCCGCGCATCCTGTCCGCGCTGGTGGAGGAGGCGGTCACGGTCGGGGACGTGGTGCGGCTGGTGACGCTCCAGCAGGGGCAGGCGAACCTGGTGGAGATCACGCTCACCGAGGACACGCCGCTGGCCGGGACGCCGGTGCGGGACCTGGCGCTGCCCAGGGACGCGGCGCTGGTGACGATCCTGCGCGGCGGGCGGGTGATCGTGCCGACCCCGGACGACGCGCTGGAGGGCGGGGACGAGCTGCTGTTCGTGGCGGCGCAGGACGTGGAGCGGGAGATCAGGACGGCGCTCGGGTACTGAGGGCGTCGTGCGCGAGGGGCCCCGGAACCAGTGGTTCCGGGGCCCCTCGGGTCTTTCCGGCGGGTCTTCTGCGGCTGCGACGCCCGTGCGGCGCGGCTAGCGCTGACCGGGCGTGCCGGAGCGGTCCGGCGCCTCGACGTCGGCCGGGTCGCCCGCGACCTCGGTCCGGGGCTCGGGCGCCGCCTGCCCCGCCGGGTCGCCGTAGCGGGCGCGCAGGCGCTCCTCCTCGGCCGCCTCCTCGGCCTCGGCGCCCTCCTTGAGGGCCGCCAGGCGCTTGTCGGAGCGGCGGACCGCCCAGACCGTCGTGGCCACGGCGATCGCCATCAGCGGGTAGCCCATCGCGATGCGGGCGAACGCCAGCCAGCCGACCGAGGCCTCGTCGTAGAGCCAGCGCTGCACCGCGAAGCGGGACAGGAACACCAGCGCCCACACCAGGGTGGCGATGTCGTAGTCGCGGACCGACGCCTTGTCCTCGCGCCACGCGCGGCCCTGCCCGTTGAGGAAGGACCAGACGACGCCTGCCAGCGGCCAGCGCAGCGCGATGGACAGCAGGAACGCGCCGCCGTAGACCAGGCTCTGCCAGATGCCGAAGAGGAAGAAGCCCTTGGCCGAACCGGTGCGGTAGGCGATGAACGCCGCGAGGCCCACGCCGAACACGGCGGAGATCGCGGGCTGGATCGAGCCCTTGCGCTTGGCCAGCACGACGCCGATCACGAACGCGGCGCCGAGGGCGCTCCAGATGGCGGGCACCAGGCCCGCGAAGGAGTTCACCAGGACGAAGACGACGACCGGGAGCGCGGAGCAGGCAAGGCCGACGACCCCGCCCATCTGCTCCAGCATGGTCGGCTGCGCCTCGGGCTGCTCCGGCTGCTCGGGGTGGTTGTCGGGGTGGTCGGACTTGTTCGCTCGGGTCATGAAGCCGTCTGCAACTCGTAGTAGGGGTTGTAGAGGACCTTGCGGCCGTCGCGGACCGCGATGCGGCCCTTGGCCTTGATCGTGCGGCCCGGCTCGATGCCCGCGATGCGGCGGCGTCCGAGCCAGACCAGCGTCACGCCCTCGGTGCCGTCGTACAGCTCGGCCTCCAGCGTCGCGGCGGCGTCGCGCGGGCACAGCTCGACGCTGCGCAGCCTGCCCATCACCGTCACCTGCTCGCCGGACTTGCAGTCGCACGCGCGGACCGCGCCGACCTCCGCGGCTTTTCGCGAGAGGTCGTCGGCGTCGAGCTCGCTGACGTCGGTGGTGAGCCGACGTACGAGGCGACGCCAGTAACCGCCCCCGGAACTAGCCATCCCCGACTCCTGGGTGCTGTGGGTGCGGGGCCTCGACGCCGAGGCCCCATCTGCTCGTCAGGGTAACCGTGCACACCCGTTCGGGTATCCGACCGGGGGAGGATGTGGGGTCGTGAACAACACAACCGTCCTGATGGTGCCGGGAACCGCCTCGGACGAGGTCTTCGTGCGCTCGGTGTTCGCCGGACCGGTGGGTCGGGCGGGTGGTCGGCTGGTGGCGGTGACGAGCGCGACGGTGGCCGGGCACCTCGCGGCGCTGGACGCCGGACCTGCGCGTTTCGTCGTGGGCGGGGTGTCGCTGGGGGCGCACGTGGCGGTGCGGTGGGCGGCGCGGAACCCGGAGCGGTGCCTGGGGCTGCTGCTGGCGCTGCCCGCCTGGACCGGGCCGCCGGAGGGCGCTCCCGCCGCGCTGTCGGCGCTCGCGAGCGCGGCGGCGGTGGAGGCGGGGCGGGCTGCGGCGGGACAGGCCCAGGCGGGAAGGTCCGGGGCGGGAGGGACCGGGGCCGGTGGCGCGGTGGACGCGGGTGTCGAGAGCGCGCTGCGCGGGGTGACCGGCTGGCTGGGCGAGGAGCTGCGGCGGGCCTGGACCCGGCACGGCGACCGGCTGGTCCCGGTGCTGCGCGCGGCGGCGGCCTCGGACGGGCCGACCCCGGCGGAGCTGGCCGGGGTGCGGGCGCCGGTGGGGATCGCGGCGTGCGTCGACGACCCGGTGCACCCGCTGGACGTGGCGGAGCTGTGGGGGCGGACCGCGCCGGGCGCGGTGGTGCGGCGGATCGGCCTGGCCGACCTCGGGCGCGACCGGGAGAGCCTGGGCGCGGCGGCGGTGGCGGCGTGGGCCGAGTCGGCGGGCAGGGCCGGAGCGCTGCCAACAGTTGGCGGTTGACTGTTGGCAGCACCCTCGGACAGCTCGCCCCGGCGTCGCTCCGACCGCGGCGCCTACTGCTCCTGCTGCTGGGCGGCGATGTGCCGGGCGATCGCCTCCGGCAGCTCGACCGGCAGCGGGGTGCGCACGGGCATCGGCTGGGTGCCGCGCACGACCACGGTGTAGCGGAGCAGGTCGCGCAGCGCCATCAGCGCCTGCTCGGCCTGCTCCTCCGAGGG
Source organism: Actinosynnema mirum DSM 43827 (assembly GCF_000023245.1). Taxonomy (GTDB): domain Bacteria; phylum Actinomycetota; class Actinomycetes; order Mycobacteriales; family Pseudonocardiaceae; genus Actinosynnema; species Actinosynnema mirum. The sequence continues at coordinate 1,674,351 of NC_013093.1, read as the reverse complement.
GGCCGCCGCGACGCCGCGCAGCATCCACCTCGGGCCGTCCACGCCCACGAACCGCAGGTGCACCTCGGGCGAGCGGGCGGTGATCTCCTCGCCCCACTCGCCGTTGAGCCGGTTGATCCGGAAGTTGTCGCCCTTGAGCTGGGTGATCAGCTCGGCGCTCACCTCCGGCCACAGCCGCTCGGTCTTCGGGGCCGCGAAGGCGCTCACGGTCAGCTGGCCCACCGGGGTCAGCAGGTGCACCGCGCGGACCGCGCCCGTCGGGTCCATCTCGACCTGCAGCTGCACGCCGTCCGGCACGGGCAGCTGGACCGAGCCGAGGTCCAACCGGTTGATCCCGTCCTCCGGCGCCTGCGTGGAGTCGAACGGGCCGGTGGCCTCCTCGCCCTCCTCCATCAGCAGGTCGTCCTCGCCACCCCGGTTCGTGGAGTGCCGACCGCGCTTGCGGCGCCGTCCGAACATCGCCTCACCCCTTAGTCCGGGCGAGCACCGAGTGCCCGCCAGTAGAGCCGTAGCCGCCGTCGCCGCGCTCGGACTCCGGCAGCTCGTCGACTTCGCGGAACACCGCGTGCTCCACCTTCTGCACCACCAGCTGGGCGATCCGGTCGCCCCGGCTCAGCACCACCGGTTCGCGCAGGTCGTGGTTGACGAGGCAGACCTTGATCTCGCCCCGGTAGCCCGCGTCGATCGTCCCCGGCGTGTTCACCACGCTCAGCCCCACCCTGGCGGCGAGCCCCGACCTCGGGTGCACGAAGCCCGCGTACCCCAGGGGCAGCGCGATGGCCACGCCGGTGCCGACCACGGCGCGCTCGCCGGGTTCGATCACCACGTCGGACGTGGTGACCAGGTCGGCGCCCGCGTCACCCGGCCGGGCGTAGGACGGGGGCGGGACTGAGGGATCGAGCCGGGACAACAGGACCTCGACGCTGGGCACGGCGCGCGAGACTACCCTGACCGCGTGAGCGAGAGTGCTGTGACCGCCCCGACCACCTTCCGCGAGCGCCTGTTCATCCCCTGGTGGGGGTGGCTGCTGCCGCTCGCCGCCGCGTCCCTGCTCGCCGCCGAGGTGCACATGGGCTTCCCCGGCGTCCGGTCCTGGTTGCCCTACGTGATCGTGCTGCCGCTGACGCTGGCGCTGATCGTCCGGATGGGGTGGACCCGCGTCGAGGTGTCGGGCGGGGAGCTGACCGTGGGTTCCGCGCACGTGCCGGTGGGGCTGCTCGGCGAGGTCGAGGTGATCGACGCCAAGGGCAAGCGCAAGGCGATGGGGCCGGAGCTGGACCCGATGGCGTTCGTGCTGCACCGGGGCTGGGTGCCGACGATGGTGCGGGTGCGGTTGGTCGACCCGGAGGACCCGACCCCGTACTGGCTGTTCAGCACGCGCTCGCCGGAGAAGCTCGTCGAGGCGCTGCGCGCGGAGGCGGCGAAGGCCCCGAGCGCGAAGGCCCCGAGCGCGGCGGCCACGGGTGCGGCGGCCGAAGGCGACGCCGACGCGTAGCGGTCGGCCAGGGCAGTCGACAAGGACGCTCGACCGGGGCACTCGACCGGGGCACTCGACCGGGACGGCCGATCGGGCGCGTCGGAATGCGCGGTCCGGCGCGGCGGAAATCCCGAATGGTGGAATTTCGGACGGGTTCGGCGGTTGTCGATCGCCGCTCGGACCCGTCGGACGGCTTGGTTTCGATCCACTAACGATCGGCGGGCCGAACCGGAGTTGTCCGCATTGGTGCGGAAAGTGGCGTTCCCGAACCGGCGGGCGGTCGTGCGCGGCGAGTCGCGGGCAACTGCACCGGTTACCCCGAATGATTCCGTTTACACCCGTTCCGGTGAACGGGTTGTGCGGACGGGCTGATTAGCCGTCGATTCCCGCACCCGGCTGGCCCCGTCGGGTGACAACACCACCCGCGTCCGCGCCGGAGAACTCAGGCGGTCCGGCGAAGAAGTCGCCCCGTCACGTCGGGAGAACGGCTCGCGGCCGTTCGGCGGAACCGACGTCGGAACACGCCCCGGAACGCCGAACGCCGCCCCGGATGGTTCCGAAGCGGCGTTGCGGTGGGGTCGTCCCGGTGAGGGGGCCTGCGCCTGGTCGCTCAGGCGCAGTCCCGGCAGATGTACTGGCCGTTCTCCTCCTCGGCCAGCCTGCTGCGGTGGTGCACGAGGAAGCACTTCGAGCAGGTGAACTCGTCAGCCTGCTTCGGAAGGATCTTGAACGTGAGCTCCTCGCCGGACAGGTCGGCGCCGGGCAGCTCGAAGTTCTCGGCCGTCGCGTCCTCATCGATGTCGACGACCCCGGACTGCGTTTCATTGCGCCGCGCCTTCAGCTCCTCGAGGGAGTCCTCAGCGAGTTCGTCCGCCTCGCTGCGACGCGGAGCGTCGTAGTCGGTCGCCATCTTCTTTCACCCCTGCGGTCAACGGAGACTGTGTCGCGCGCTGGTTAACGCACCAGCGCTCCTGTTTGTGCCCCCGCCACGGGTGACGGAGGTCTCTACGCCCGCACACCGGGCGACAAGCCCCCTCCACACGTCGGTCAGACGGGTGTCCGGCGATGCGCGGAGCGCGCAGAGGGTAGCTCACTGATCAGGCTCGCGTGCACCGGGTTCCCCCTAATTGAGCAGAAGGGTGACGGTCCCTTCTCTTCCAGGCCCGATAGGCTGGTCCGCGAGTGCCACCGATCCCGGTGCGGACGGGTGGCGTCACTCGACTGGGCGACCACTGCCCGCCACAGGGTGATTGCTCGTCGTCACGGTATTCCCGGAACGCGGGAAGCCGTAGCTGGGCATAGCCTGATCAGGAGGAGTACTTGCGCCAATGGGGAGGTCGGCGGACGTGGAACCCGCGAGCGGATCGGTGAGCGGCGGGTCAGCGCGCTACCGGAAGCGGAGGCCGGTGCCTGCGCTGTTCCTGCTCCTGGTGCTCGTGGTGTCTTCGGTAGTCGTGTGGGTGAAGGTCCTCGGCGAGGCCGAGGACATGGACGCGGCCATCAAGTGCAACGCTCCGGGCGGGGTGGCCCCCGGCCAGGAGCAGGTGCTGGGGACGGCCCTGGGGCACGACGCGCTCGACCGGACGGACCTGGCCGCGGTGGGCGAGATCCACTTCCGGGCGTTCAACGCGAGCACGCAGCGCAACCAGGCGAAGTTCGTGGCCACCTCCCTCACGGAGATGGGCGCCCAGCAGGCCGCCGAGCCCGGCAACGACCCGGTCTACCCCGCGCAGGACATGGCCTGCCGGGGACAGATCCGGTTCGGGGCGCCGGGCGCGGAGGCGGCACGGACGCTGAGCGTCATGGAACCGTGCATGGAGCTGGTCCGCGACGACCGGCAGGACGCCACGGTGGACATCGCGGTGGGCAAGAAGTTCACCGAGGTGAAGCCGAACAACGAGGCGCGGAAGGTGCTGGACCAGCTGGCGGCCTGGGCCGAGCAGCAGCCGGAGCAGCAGGGCGGCCAGGCCGCCGAGCCCTCCTCGCCGCAGTTGGACGCTGACCACCTGGCGGCAGCGCGCGAAGTGCACTGCTAGCACCCGGAGCGATCCGAGCGAGCAACGACTGCGCCGCCCACCGGCTCCGGTGGGCGGCGCAGTCGTTTTCGGGGGTGGGGCCGACCGGGCGCGCGTGGGGCGGGGACGCTCACGGCGGGGCCGGGTGCTCGCAGGGCGGGAGCGCCTCCGGTGAGCCGGGGCACGCGGGACGCCAAGGTCCCAGAACGCGCCAGGGCCGTTTAACGCCCGCGCGGCCACGGGAGGTCGCCGATGCGCCGCGAGGCCCGGTGGGGCCAGCTGGAGGCCCGCAGGAGTGCGGACCGCGTCCGCCGGACCACCCGACCGCGCACCCGGCCGACCACCGGACCGCTGAACCCGCTCGACCGCGCACCCGCCAGCCGCAGGCCCGCCCGGCGTCACCGCCCGGCGTCATCGCCCGGCGTCAGCCCGCCACAAGCCCGCCCAGTGTCAGACCGCCGCCCGTCAGACCTGGCCCGTCAGACCTGGCCCGTCAGACCTTCCCGAACCCCGCGTCGACCAGCGCCGTCCGCAGGGCGTCCGCGATCGACGGGGCCGCCGCGAAGGTCGCGTCCGCGCCCAGCTCCGGCGCCTCCCCCGGCAGCAGCACCACCGCGCCCGCCTCGCGGGCCAGCAGCGCGCCGCCCGCCCAGTCCCACCGGCCGAGCGAGTGCTCGGCGTACGCGTCCAGCCTGCCCGCCGCCACCGCGCACAGGTCCAGCGACGCCGCGCCCGCCCGGCGGATGTCGCGCAGCACCTCGGACAGCGCCGCCCAGGTCTGCGCCTGCCGCCTCCTGCGCTCCGCGCGGTACGCGAACCCGTACCCCAGCAGGGTGACGTCCAGCCCTTCCGGCGCGGAGACCCGCAGCGGGACGCCGTCCAGGAACGCGCCGCCGCCGCGCGAGGCCGTCCAGACCCGACCGGACGCGGGCTCGACCACCGCCGCCGCGACCGACTCGCCGTTCTCCTGCGCCGCGACCGACACCGCGTAGTGGGGGATGCCGTAGAGGTAGTTGACGGTGCCGTCGATCGGGTCCACGACCCACGTGAGCCCGTCGAGCGCCGCCTCGCCGCCCTCCTCCTCGCCGATCACCGGCTCACCCGGACGAAGTTCACCCAGACGGGCGCGGACCAATCGCTCGGACGCGCGGTCGGCCTCGGTGACCACATCCGTGATGGTGGACTTGGTGTCCACCAGGGACACCGCCTGGTCCCGACTGGTGCGAACGAGCTCACCCGCCTCGGTGGCCACCCGCACCGCGACGTCGACCAGGGCCCGGTGATCGAAAGGCACGTGCTCCTCCTGCGTCACTCCAACGGGACTACCGAACGTGGTCAGGCTAGTGTCTTCGGCCACGGCATCTGAATCGAGTAGGAAGGCCACGGGGATGGTCATGACCCGCGGGTTCGGCGTGGACATCGGCGGCTCGGGCATCAAGGGCGGTCTGGTGGACCTGGAGATGGGCGCGCTGGACGGTGAGCGGCTGCGCATCGCCACGCCGCAGCCGTCCACGCCGGACGCGGTAGCCGACGTGGTCGCGGAGATCGTGGAGAAGTTCGGCTGGGACGGCCCGGTCGGCATCACCCTCCCGTGCGTGGTCAAGCGCGGTGTCGCGCTGTCCGCGGCCAACGTCGACAAGGGCTGGATCGACACCGACGCGCAGGCGCTGTTCGCGCGCAGGCTCGGTCGGGCCGCCGACCAGGTGGTGGTGCTCAACGACGCGGACGCGGCGGGCGTCGCCGAGATGGAGTTCGGCGCGGGGGTGGGCAAGGACGGCCTGGTCGTGCTGCTGACCTTCGGCACCGGCATCGGCAGCGCCGTGTTCCTGGACGGCAAGCTCGTCCCCAACACCGAGTTCGGCCACCTGGAGGTGGACGGGCACGACGCGGAGAAGCGCGCCGCGGCCTCGGTGAAGGAGGACAAGGGGCTGTCCTGGGCCGAGTGGGCGCCCAGGGTCTCCCGGTACGTCACCGTGCTGGAGAACCTGATCTGGCCCGACCTGGTCATCGCGGGCGGCGGGGTGAGCAAGAAGGCGGAGAAGTGGCTCCCCCTGCTGGAGGTCCGCACCCCGGTCGTGGCCGCCGCGCTGAAGAACGACGCGGGCATCGTCGGGGCGGCGGTGGCCGCCACCAGGGGCTTCCAGCACTGATCACCTGCGGTTCTCATCGAGTTCCGCACCTCGGGATCGCGTGCCCGAGCGGCTTCGTCCAGGCCGGTGCGCAACGGCACGCGCTTTCCGTCGTTACAATGGAGCGGTGCCCCTCCCGGCCTCAGACCGGCGGGCGCTCCCCCATACTCCGGCGGCCGAGGATCGCGCGCCTCGGCCTGCCTTGATCGACAGTCGTGAAAGGGCGTACGTGGCAGCCGCGAAGACGACTCAGGCAGCGAAGGCTGATGCCGAGGAGACGCCCAAGGCCACCTCGGCGAGGAAGGCTCCGGTGAGGAAGCCGGCAGCGAAGACCGCCGCGGCGGGCAAGACGACAGCACGCGCGCCGCGCAAGACTGCCGCCAAGGCCGCCGCGGGTTCCCCCAAGGCGAAGAAGGCCGGCGAGGGCGACGAGCCCGAGGAGATCGAGGGCGCCCCCGGCGACGAGGACCTCGTCGACGAGGTCGAGCTGATCGACGAGCCCGTCGAGGAGGAGCCCGCCGAGGAGGAGAACGCCAAGCCCGGCGAGGGCGACTTCGTCTGGGACGAGGAGGAGTCGGAGGCGCTGCGGCAGGCCCGCAAGGACGCCGAGCTCACCGCCTCGGCCGACTCGGTCCGCGCCTACCTCAAGCAGATCGGCAAGGTCGCGCTCCTCAACGCGGAGGAGGAGGTCGAGCTCGCCAAGCGCATCGAGGCCGGCCTCTACGCCGCCGAGCGGCTGCGCCGGGCCGAGGACGAGAGCGAGAAGCTCACCCCGCAGATGCGGCGCGACCTGCGCTGGATCGTCCGCGACGGCGAGCGCGCCAAGAACCACCTGCTGGAGGCCAACCTCCGCCTGGTGGTGTCGCTGGCCAAGCGCTACACCGGTCGCGGCATGGCGTTCCTGGACCTGATCCAGGAGGGCAACCTGGGTCTGATCCGCGCGGTCGAGAAGTTCGACTACACCAAGGGCTACAAGTTCTCCACGTACGCCACGTGGTGGATCCGCCAGGCGATCACCCGCGCGATGGCCGACCAGGCCCGCACCATCCGCATCCCGGTGCACATGGTCGAGGTCATCAACAAGCTCGGCCGCATCCAGCGCGAGCTGCTCCAGGACCTGGGCCGCGAGCCCACGCCGGAGGAGCTGGCGAAGGAAATGGACATCACGCCCGAGAAGGTGCTGGAGATCCAGCAGTACGCGCGTGAGCCCATCTCGCTGGACCAGACGATCGGCGACGAGGGCGACAGCCAGCTCGGTGACTTCATCGAGGACTCCGAGGCCGTGGTGGCCGTGGACGCGGTGTCGTTCACGCTGCTCCAGGACCAGCTGCAGTCGGTGCTGGCGACGCTGTCCGAGCGCGAGGCGGGCGTGGTCCGGCTCCGCTTCGGCCTGACCGACGGCCAGCCGCGCACGCTGGACGAGATCGGCCAGGTCTACGGGGTCACCCGCGAGCGGATCCGGCAGATCGAGTCGAAGACGATGTCCAAGCTGCGCCACCCGTCGCGCTCGCAGGTGCTGCGCGACTACCTGGACTAGGCAGGGGCGGCGCCGGGCGGTTCACCCGGCCACGCTGCGGGAGGGCCCGCACCCACCGGGGTGCGGGCCCTCCGGCGTTCACGGGAGCGGTCAGCCGACCTCGTCGCCGATCGGGGCGACGGTCACCGGGCCGGTGACGGGGGCGGGCCAGTCGTGCGTGGCGAAGCCGCCGAGGCCGCCGGGCAGGGTGAAGCCGACCTTGGCGGCGGGCTGGCCGTCCTCCCGCTTCGGGGCCGACAGGTAGACCACCTTCGGGACCCCGCCGGTCAGCACGACCCGCTCGGGGGCGCCGTTCGGGGCCGGGGTGACCTCGACGGGCAGGGCGTTGCCGTTCGCGTCGAGGAACTCCAGGTCCTCCGGCGCGCCCCGCAGGGCGCAGGTGACGCCCTCGCCGGGGGTGAACCGGAGGACGAACAGGGTCTCGTCGGCGACCGGAGCCGGTCGTTCGGCGGTGGTGACGGTGAGCTGCTCCGGGGCGCAGGCGTCGTCCGGCGGCGTGCTCGTCCCGCGCGGCCCGGTGCCGTCCACCGGGGAGGCCGCGCTGCTGGGACCGTCCGGTAAGTCCGGGGCCTCGGGGCTCCCCCCGGTTCCGCAGGCCGACAGGACGATGGCGGCCACGACGGGCGCGATCAGGTGCGCTGGGCGCATGTCTCCCCTTCCGTGCGGGGTTTCCCGCAGTCGTCACCCGGTTTCCCGCAGTGACCGGCGACCAGTCCCACACCGCGAACGAGACGCACGTCACACCGCCTTTCGGCGCTGTTCCGCAGGAAGTCGCCGTTAGTGCGGGGGACGCGTTCCGCCCGGATCGTGGGCTCTGCGGGGCATGTTCGCTCTCGGCGGACGTGTGTGCGACCCATCACACGGTCAGCTCCGCAGAAACCTCCTTCCGGAGCAGTGCTGGGCCTCCCGGCCCCGTTGCGGCTGGTCCAGGCGTGGTGGCCTGATAGCGGAAAGTGATCGCAGGGGTGCCGAACCGGTGGCGACGCGGGTTCGAACACCGGATGGCGCGGGTAAGAGTGGGAGTGACGCGGGTCGCCACGGCCCAGGGAACACTGACTTACGCCCGTGCGTCTGCAAGAGTGGAAGCAAGCGAACACCGCGCGCCAGCCAGGTGCGAGTTGGTCGCAGCTAGGTGTGAGGCACCGATCCCCGGTGCCGGGACGGAGGGAGATTTCCATGACTACTACGCTCACCCGCCCCGCGTTGACCGCTGCCGACCGCTGCGACCGCTGCGGGGCCGCTGCCCAGGTTCGCGCCGTGCTCCCCTCCGGGGGCGAGCTGCTGTTCTGCGGGCACCACGCCCGCGAGCACAGCACGAAGCTGCGCGAGCTCGCTGCCGAGCTGCAGCAGGGCTGATCCGGTGGGCCGCCGAGCAGGCGGCCCGAACACCCAAGCCGTCCGGGGCGGGGTTCGACGCGGTGGGAAAGCCGCGCTGGGCCCCGCTCCCCTGCATCCGGGGGACCGCCGTCCTCCGGTCGCAGGGCCCATTCGGACGGTGCAGGGGCCCGGAGCGGGAGACAAGCGGGAAGAGGTCCCGAACGCGGATTCGCCGCCACGGCGCGGGAAACCGACGCGGGGACGGCGAGGGGCGCGGCCGGACGTGGCCGCGTCGCCGGTGGACGCGCGGAGCGGGCGACTCGCCCGAGCGCGTGGACCGGAAGCCCTTGGGGCGTCAGCGGAACGCGGCGCTCGGGGGACGGCACCGTTTGCGGCACCGGCGGATCGTGGTGCGCGGAGACCGGAAGCGTTTGCGGCACCGGGGAATCCGACACCGCGAAGTCCGGTGCGGGGAGATCCAGCACGGCGAAGTCCAGCGCGGGAGATCCGGCGCGGGAGATCCGACACCGCGCGGCCGGCGCCGGGAAGTCCGAACAGGACCCGCGCGCGGACCGCGGTCAGACCAGGCCGAGCACCGGCTCGAACGCCAGTTCCGCAGCGCCGATCAGCTTCGCGTCGCGCCCCAGCGGTGAGCTGGTGATCCTGGTGCCGCCGATGGCCCGGCTGACCAGGCTGCGCTCGCGCACCACCGCCCGCACCCGGTCCACGACCGCGTCCGGCAGCACGGCGAGCAGGTCGCCCAGCACCACCAGCTCCGGCCCGAACATGTTGACCACCGTGACCAGCCCGAGCGCGAGCCACTCGGTGAACTCGCCCAGCCGGTGCTCCACGGAGGACGGGTCGGCCGCCAGCGAGCGCAGCTCGGCGACCACCGCCCCGCGCGGCGCGTCCTCGGGCAGGGCCAGCGCGCGGCACAGCGCCGACTCGCCGACCTCGGTCTCCCAGCAGCCCCGGCACCCGCAGTAGCAGGTGCGCCCGTCGGGCCGGACCAGCATGTGCCCCAGCTCGCCGACGTACCCGCCCGCGCCGCGCAGCGGGTGCCCCGACGAGATCACCCCGCCGCCGACGCCCACGTCGGCGGAGATGTAGACGACGTCCGACGCCCCGCGCGCCGCGCCCCGCAGGTGCTCGGCCAGCGCGCCCAGCTCGGCGTCGTTGCCGACCTGGACGGGCGCCTTCAGCACCGCCTCCAGGCGCTTGCCCAGCTCCACCTCGGTCCAGTGCAGGTTGGGCGCCTCGTGCACGAGCCCGTCCGAGCGCCGCACCACGCCCGGCACCGAGACGCCGACCGCGACCGGGACCACGTCCAGCTCGTCGGCCAGCAGCTTCGCCGAGTCGGCGACGTGCGTGATGACCTCGGCGGGCTGGCGGGAGCGGTGGTGCAGGTTCCACGAGTCGCGGCCCAGGATGTCGCCGCCGAGGCCGATGACGCCCATCGCGACCTGCTCGACGCGCACGTCCACCGCGAGCACGACGGCGGCGGTGGGCTGCGGCAGCACCAGCAGCGACGGCCGCCCGGCCCCGGAGCGCTGCGCCGGGACCCGCTCGGCGACCACACCGGACTCGGCGAGGCCGTCCACCAGCGCCTTGATCGTGCTGCGGTTGAGCCCCAGCTCAGCCGCCAGCTCGGCCCTGGTGGACGGTCCGTCGACGTGCAGCCTGCGCAGCAGCGCGGTGCGGTTGTGCCTGCGGACCTCGTCCGGCCGGGCACCCGCGGTGGGGGTGGTCACGTCAGCGCGGGGACGCCGCCGCCCGGCGCCGGGACAGCGCGTCGACGCTCGCGGCGAGCAGCAGGACCAGTCCGGTCACGACGAACACCACGGCCGCGGGCTGCTTGAGCAGGCCCATGCCGTTGGTGATGGTGGCGAGCACGGCGCCGCCGATGACCGCGTCCCGCAGGCGGCCCTTGCCGCCGAAGAGGGAGGTACCGCCGATGACCGCCGCACCGACCGACAGTAGCAACGTGTTGCCGCCGCCCGCGTTCGGGTCGACGGACCCGACCTTGGACGAGTAGACGATCGCGCCGATCGCCGCCGCGCTGGAGGCGATGACGAACACGCTCATCCGGATCTGCGGCACGTTGATGCCCGCGCGCCGGGCCGCCTCCTGGTTGCCGCCCACCGCGTACACGTGCCTGCCGTAGCGGGTGCGGTCGAGCACGAACGTGCCGATCACCAGAAGCACCAGCACGATCGGCACCACGTACGGCACGCCCTGGATGACGACCAGGTCGCTGACCGAGCGGTTGAGGGTGAGCGCGTAGGTGGCGGCGGCGCCGAGCACGACGACCAGCCCGACCCTGACCAGCACCAGCGGGGTGGGGCCCGCGACGAGTCCCCTGCGCAGCCGGGAGAAGTGCTTGCCCAGCACCACGGCCGCGAACCCGCCCGCGGCGATCACGAACAGCACCCAGCTGCCGGTGGTGTCGAGGTTGCCGTTGGCCACCTTGAACAGCACGTCGTCGTTGAGGCCGAGCGTGCCGCCCTGCCCGATGAACTGCAGGATCACGCCGCCCCAGGCCAGGAACAGCGCCAGGGTCACCACGAACGACGGGATGCCGACGCGGGCGACCAGGAAGCCGGTGATGCAGCCGATGGCCGCGCCGACGCAGACCGCGAGCAGCATCTCCACCCACGGGTTGGCGGGCACGCCGATCGCGGCGATCGCCAGCGCGACGGCGGAGAGCACGGCGCCCGCCCAGATGCGCATGAGGACGGCGAGCACGACGGCGAGCGCGAGCAGGCCGCAGAACACGTAGAACACCGTGTCCCCCATGCCGCCCATGAGGTTGCCGCCCTTGACCAGGTGCAGCGCCATGACCGAGGCCGTGACGCCGGACGCGGTGCCCGCGGACAGGTCGATCTCGCCCAGGAGCAGCACGAACACCAGGCCCATGGCGATGATCGTGACGCCCGCGCCCTGCGCGAGCAGGTTCGCGATGTTGCCCAGGGTCAGGAAGGAGTCGGACAGCGAGCTGAAGACGATCAGCAGCACGACGAGCCCGAGGAGGGCGGGCAGCGAGCCGAGCTCGCCGCCGCGCAGCCGCGCGAAGTAGTCGCGGACGGCCTCACCGGTGGACCGGGAGGTGGTGTCGATGCCGAAGTCGGAGATGGCGCCGCCGTCCGGGGCAGCCTTCTCCGCGGTGGTGTTGGTCATGCTCGGGTCCTCACGCGGGCGGGGATCGGGGTCCGCCGCCTCGGGGCGGCTGGTGTCGCTGGCCATCAGATGGTCGCGCTCTCGGGTCGGGCGATGCCCAGGTCGCCGGAGCGGCCCGCGGTGATCAGCTCGACCACCTGGCCGTGCGTGACCTCCTTGGTGCTCACCTCGGCGGCCATCCGCCCCAGGTAGAGGCACGCGATGCGGTCGGCGACCTCGAAGACGTCGTTCATGTTGTGGCTGATCAGCACCACGCCCAGGCCCTGCTCGGCGAGCCTGCGGACCAGGTCGAGCACCTGCCGGGTCTGCGCGACGCCGAGCGCGGCGGTCGGCTCGTCCAGCAGCACGACCTTGCTGTCCCACAGCACCGCCTTGGCGATGGCGACGGTCTGCCGCTGCCCGCCGGACAGCGAGGAGACCTGGGTGCGCACGGACTTCACGGTGCGCACGGACAGCGAGGTGAGGGTCTTGCGCGCGGCCTGCTCCATGTCGGCCTCGTCGAGCGTGCCGAACTTCCCGCGCTCGCGGCCGAGGAACATGTTCTGGACGATGTCCAGGTTGTCGCACAGCGCGAGGTCCTGGTAGACGACCTCGATGCCGAGGGCCGCCGCGTCGCGCGGTCCGGTGACGGTGACCGGCTCGCCCTTGAACAGCAGGTCGCCGGAGTCGGTGGGGTGGATGCCTGCGATGCACTTGACCAGGGTCGACTTGCCCGCGCCGTTGTCGCCGACGAGCGCGGTGACCTCGCCTGCGCGAACGGTGAAGTCGATGTCGTGGAGCACGTGCACGGGTCCGAAGCTCTTGTTGACGCCGCGCAGTTCGAGAATCGGCTCGCTCACTGCTTGAGTCCTCACGGTGCTGGCCCGCCTCGGGCGGGACGTCCCCCGTTCAGGGGACGCCCCGCCTTCGGCGCGCGCGTGGGCTTGCTGGGTGGGGCTACTTGATGCCGAGCTCTGCGCAGATCGCGGTGGTGTCGGCGACGCAGATCTCGGAGGCCTTGACGAAGCCCGCGTCGACCACGGTCTTCACCTTGTCCTTGGTGATCAGCTGGGCGGTGAGCAGGACCGACTTGACGTCGCGGTTGCCCTTGGGGTCGTTGACCGTGCCGGAGGCGAGCTTGTCGGCGGCGGCGGTGTCGCCCTTGGCGAGCGCGGCGGCGAGCTTGGCGGTGGCGCCCGCCTCCTCGTCGATCGGCTTGAAGACGGTCATGTACTGGTCGCCGCGCAGCACGGCCTGCAGGCCCTCGGGGGTGGCGTCCTGGCCGGTGACCGGGACCTTGCCGTTGAGGCCGAACTTCTTCAGCACGGTGATGACCGCGCCCGCGAGGCCGTCGTTGGCGGCCACGACGCCGTCGACCTTCTGGCCGTTGGCGGTGAGGATCTGCTCGAAGGTGGTGCCGCCCTTCTGGTTGTCCCAGTCGTCGATGGGCTGGGACTGCACCAGCTTCAGGTCGCCCGAGGCGTACTTCGGCTTGAGCACGTTCTGCTGGCCGTTGTAGAAGAGCGTGGCGTTGTTGTCGGTGGGCGCGCCCTCGATCTCGATGACCTCGGCGCCCTTCTTGCCGGGCGCGAGCGCGCCCAGGCCCGCGACCAGGCCCTCGCCCTGCAGCTCGCCGACCTTGACGTTGTCGAAGGACACGTAGTACTTCGAGCTGCCGCCGAGGTTGAGGCGGTCGTAGTCGATGACCTGGATGCCCTGCGCCTCGGCCTTCTTGGCCACGGTCGCGCCGATCTCGCTGTTGGGCGTGGCGATGATCAGGACCTTGACGCCCGCGTTGATCATGCCGTCGGCGAGGGTGGAGAACTTCTGCACGTCGCCCTGGGCGTTCTGGATGTCGGGGTCCAGGCCCTCGGCCTTGAGCGCCTTCTCCAGCAGGGGCTTGTCGAAGCCCTCCCAGCGGGCGGAGGACTTCGTCTCCGGGAGGATGACGCCGACCTTCTCGCCACCCGATCCGCTGGCCGAGTTGGTGTCCGAGGTCGTGCTGCCACCCGAGGAGGTGTTGGCGCCGCACGCCGTCATGGCCACGGCGAGACCCGTGCCAACGGCGATGAGGGCGAGGCTCTTGGTCCGCATCCGCCATCCCTTTCACTGCGCTGTGTCTGCCGGCGGGCAGAAAATGTTGTGGCGCACAACGTATGTCCAGACGGCCGGTGACCGGAAGCACACTAGATCGGTCAAGGGACACGAAGCGCTAACGGAGGTGTAACCGAACGGACATGGCGTTACGCCGAATGCAGCAGTAAAGCACCAGGCGTGATGAACAGCGACCGGTGCGAGTGCATCGACACGAACGGCCCAGCGGGTGGCTGAAGATCCGGATTCGGGGTGTGGCGAGGGGGCCGGAGGGGCGCGCGGACGGAGCACCGGGTGACTCGAACGGGGCTGCGGCGAGGGGCGCCCTGGAGGGGCGCCGTCCGGTTCGGGAGGGATTCCTGCCCGGAACGCGGGCCGGAAAGCCCGAACGGGCGAGGGGTGGGGGCGCGGGCGCGGAGGGGTGGGGGCGCGGCGGCGGGAGCCTGCGGGGCGGGCTCGGCGGACCGCGGGCGGGCTTCACCGGGGCGGTCAGCGGCGAGCAGGAGTCCCGGCGGGCGGAAGACGCCCGGCGGCCCCGGAACACCGGCGGCGGGGTCTGCGCGGCGCGGAGCCCGGCCCCGCCCTCCGACAGGCTCCCCGCCCCGACCGACTTCCCGTCCCGGCAGGCTCCCCGTCCCGACCGGTTGACGCGCCCCTCCCCCGGCGGCGCCCCAGGCCGGTCAGCACCCCGCTGGGCGGCGCCCCAGGCCGGTCAGCACCCCGCTGGGCGGCGCCCCAGGCCGGTCAGCACCCCGCTGGGCGGCGCCCCAGGCCGGTCAGCACCTCGCCGGGTGACGCCCCAGGCCGGTCAGCACCCCTCTGGGCGGCACCCCAGGCCGGTCAGCGCCTCGCCGGTCAGCGCCTCGCCGGGTGACGCCCCCAGCCGGTCGGCACCCCTCTGGGCGGCACCCCAGGCCGGTCAGCGCCTCGCCGGTCAGCGCCTCGCCGGGTGACGCCCCCAGCCGGTCGGCACCACCGGCCGATCAGCGCCCTACCAGGAGCGCAGAGTCGCGATGCGCTCTTCGAGCTGCTCGATCGACGCCATCGCGGTCGGCGGGCCGCCGCAGTACTCGCGGAGCTGGTTGTGGATCTTGCCGTGCGGCTTCTTGGTGCGGTGGTGGTGCATCGCGACCAGGGTGTTCAGCTCCTTGCGCAGCGTCGCGAGCTGCTCCTGCACGCTCGCCGGCCTGGTCACCGCCGGGGCCGCGGGGGCGGGGGCGTCGGCCTTGCGCTTGCTGGCCTCCACCAGCTGCTTCTCCTGGCGCTGGCGCAGCAGGGCGCGCACCTGGTCGGGCGCGAGCAGGCCCGGCAGGCCCAGGTACTCCTGCTCCTCCTCGCTGCCCACGTGCGCCGCCGTGCCGAACGACGAGCCGTCGTAGATCACCTGGTCCAGCTCGGCCGAGGCGCCGAGGACGGTGAACGCGCGGTCCTCCTCGCCCTCCTCGTCCTTGGTCTGGTTGGCCTGGGCGAGCAGCTCGTCGTCCCAGCCGTCCTTCTCCCGGTGCGGCTTGCCGAGGATGTGGTCGCGCTGCTGCTCCAGCTCGCTGGCCAGCCCCAGCAGCACCGGCACGCTGGGCAGGAACACGCTGGCCGTCTCGCCCTTCGCGCGCGAGCGCACGAACCGGCCGATGGCCTGCGCGAAGTACAGCGGCGTCGACGCGCTGGTGGCGTACACGCCCACGGCCAGCCGGGGCACGTCCACGCCCTCGGACACCATCCGCACCGCGATCATCCAGCGCTCGGTGGTGGCCGCGAACTCGGCGATGCGACCCGACGCCTTCGGGTCGTCCGAGAGCACCAGGGTCGCGTCGTGGCCGGTCACGCGCTTGAGGATCTCCGCGTACGCCTTCGCCACGGTCTGGTCGGTCGCGATGACCAGGCCGCCCGCGTCCGGGATGCCGTTCGCGCGCAGCTGGGTGAGCCGCTTGTCCGCCGCCATCAGCACCGACGGCATCCACTCGCCGGTCGGGTCGAGTGCGGTCCGCCAGGCGCGCGCGGTCTGCTCCTGGGTCAGCGGCTCGCCCAGGCGCGCCACGAACTCCTCGCCAGCGCTGGTGCGCCAGTGCGCCTCGCCCGAGTAGGCCAGGAAGATCACCGGCCGGACCACGCCGTCGCGCAGCGCGTCGGCGTAGCCGTAGGCGTGGTCGGAGCGGCTGCGCTGGGTGCCGTCGGCCGCGTGCTCGTAGGAGATGAACGGGATCGGCGAGTCGTCGCTGCGGAACGGCGTCCCGGTCAGCGACAGCCTGCGCGTCGCCGGGGTGAACGCCTCGCGGATCGCGTCGCCCCACGACTTGGCGTCACCACCGTGGTGCACCTCGTCGAGCAGCACGAGCGTCTTGCGGTTCTCGGTGCGCACCCGGTGCAGCGTGGGGTGGGCCGCCACCTGCGCGTACG
Organism: Actinosynnema mirum DSM 43827; assembly: GCF_000023245.1. Taxonomy (GTDB): domain Bacteria; phylum Actinomycetota; class Actinomycetes; order Mycobacteriales; family Pseudonocardiaceae; genus Actinosynnema; species Actinosynnema mirum. The sequence continues at coordinate 1,658,232 of NC_013093.1, read as the reverse complement.
TCACGGCCACGCCGTGGTAGTCCCTGGAGGTGACCGCGTTCGTGTTGCGGAAGTTCGAGTCGATCGCGATGCCTGCCTCGGCCGCGGCCTTCGCCCACTGGTGCTTGAGGTGCTCGGTCGGCGCGACGATCGTCACGGCCTCGACCGTGCGGTCGGCCAGCAGCTCGGCGGCGACCCGCAGCCCGAACGTGGTCTTGCCCGCGCCGGGCGTGGCGACCGCCAGGAAGTCCTTCGGGCCGGAGGCGAGGTACTTGGTCAGCGCCCGGCGCTGCCACGCCCGCAGCGGTCGGGTCGACACGACCTGGGGTGCGGACAACCTCGGACCTCTTTCTCCGTCGTGCGTGCGGGCGCGCTCGCGACGACCTGCGGCGGGCGGCAGCGCGAACCTCAGCGCGAACTGCAACATGCGAATGCCCTCGGTGCGGACGACCGTCGAGGGCTCCGACAGCGTACCCAATCCCGACGCGCGGTTCAGGGAACGATGCCGCGAAAACACCCCTCATGCTCCATGCTTGATCCCGAGATGGGTTCGCCTACTGGGCAGGATGACCGCAGCGCGCCGGAGCGGCGCCCCCTGCGGCTGGTCGCGCGCACGATCACCAAGGCGTGGGAGGGCAACATCTTCTCGGAGGCCGCCGAGGCGGCCTTCTGGCAGGTGCTGTCGTTCCCGCCGCTGCTGCTGGGTCTGCTCGGCAGCATCGGCTACGTCGGCGAGTGGTTCGGACCCGAGGTGGTCCAAGCGGTGCGCGACAAGATCGTCTCCACCTGCCGGACGATCTTCAGCGGTGACGTCGTCAACGGCGTGATCACACCCACGGTCGACCAGATCCTGACGGTCGGCAAGGGCGAGATCGTGTCGGTCGGCTTCCTGATATCCCTGTGGGCCGGGTCGTCGGCGATGGCGTCCTTCGTGGACGCGGTCACCGTCGCGCACGGTCAGTACGGGGTCAGGCACGAGGTGTGGCAGCGCATCTTCGCGCTGCTGCTGTACGTGGTCAGCCTGGTGCTGCTGATCATCGGGCTGCCGGTGCTGGCGCTCGGGCCGGACGTGCTGCCCCGGTTCCTGCCGGACCGGTGGCAGGCCGTGGCCGAGGCGTGGCTGAGCGCGTTCTACTACCCGGTGATCGGCGTGCTGCTCGTGCTGGCGCTCGCGACGCTGTACAAGCTCGCGCTGCCCAGGAAGCTGCCGTGGCACCGGCTCGCGCCGGGCGCGGCGCTGGCGATGGTGGTGTTCATCCTGTCGTCGGTCGGGCTGCGGCTGTACATCCGGTGGATCACCACGACGGGCTACACGTACGGGGCGCTGGCGACGCCGATCGCGTTCCTGCTGTTCGTGTTCTTCATCGGGTTGGCGATCACGATCGGGGCGTACTTCAACAGCGCGATCCAGGAGATGTGGCCCGCGCGGATGACCCGGCGGCAGCGGCGGCGGTGGCGGCGGCTGGAACTGGTGCGGGCGGCCGAGCGGATCATGAGCCGGGACGGCGGCGAGGCGGCCGACGACGCCGAGGAGCTGCGGGCGCGCGGCACGGGCCGGAAGGTCGCCGGGCGCGGCGGCAGCCGGGGCAAGGCCGCGGGGCAGGGCAAGGCAGCCGGGCAGGGCAAGGCAGGCGGTCAGGGCGGCCACGGCGGTGGCAAGAGCGGCAAGGGCGTGCGGCGGCGGGTCGCGGGCCGGGGTGGCAAGCGCGGCGGCACGAAGAGCGGCTCCGGCGACCCGAAGCAGGGCGGCGACCCCGGCGGCACGGGCGGCGGTCCCGGCGACAAGGGCGCGGCCGGGCGGACCGGTCAGCCGGAGAACGCCTGACCGGGGAGCACCCCGGCACCCGGTCCAGGGGACAGCACTGCCCCGGCGTCCCGCTTGGAGCGCGGGACGCCGGGGCAGCCCAGAGGTCAGGGGCTACTCGCCGCCCATGGGCAGGCTCTCGTAGATCTTCTTGCAGTCCGGGCACACCGGGGAGCCGGGCTTCGGCGACTTCGTCACCGGGAAGACCTCGCCGCACAGCGCCACCACGTGCGTGCCCATGACCGCGCTCTCCGCGATCTTCTCCTTGCGCACGTAGTGGAACATCTTGGGCGTGTCGTCCCCGGTGGTGTCAGTGCCTTCCGGCCTGGTGTCCAGCTCAGGGAGGGTCTGCGTGCTCACACCCTCACCTTACCTGGGATGATGGCCCCTCGTGAGCACGCCGAGCAGCACCGAAGAAGTCCGCGACGCCCTGGCCGAGAACCGGCCGGTGGTCGCCCTGGAGAGCACCATCCTGTCCCACGGCCTCCCGCCGGGCCGCAACCGCGAGGTCGCCGCGCGCCTGGAGGCGATCGTCCGCGAGGCGGGCGCCGTCCCCGCCACGATCGCCGTGCTGGGCGGCGTGCCGAAGGTCGGCCTGACCGACGCCGAGCTGGACTACGTGTGCGACCGGGACAACGACCTGGTCAAGCTGTCCCGCCGGGACCTGGGCGCGGCGTTCGCGCTGGGCAGGGACGGCGCCACCACCGTCGCGGGCACGGCCGCGCTGGCGCACGCCGCGGGCATCGGGGTCTTCGCCACCGGCGGCCTCGGCGGGGTGCACCGGGGCGCGAGCGAGACCTGGGACGTGTCCGCCGACCTGGACGTCCTCGCGTCCACGCCCATCCTGGTCGTGTGCTCCGGGGTGAAGTCGATCCTCGACATGGGCGCGACGCTGGAGCTGCTGGAGACCAGCTCGGTGCCGGTGTTGGGCTACCGCACCGACCGCTTCCCCGCGTTCTACCGCCGCGAGTCCGACTTCGGCGTCCCGTGGCGGGTGGACACCCCCGAGCAGGCCGCCGCCGTCGTCGCCGCGCACCGGGGCGTCCCCGGCGACGCGGGCGTGCTGCTGACCAACCCGATCCCGGTCGAGTTCGAGATGGACGTCGAGCTGCACGACCGGCTGCTCGCCGAGGGCCTGGCCCTGCTGGAGGAGGAGGGGATCACCGGCAAGGAGGTGACCCCGGCGCTGCTGGAGCACTTCCACACCGCCAGCGGCGGCGTCAGCCTGGACGCCAACGAGGCGCTCGTGGTGTCCAACGCCGCGCTGGCCGCGCGGGTCGCGGTCGCCCTCGCCGCGTGAGAGCGGCGGGGAGCGGGATCGTCGTGGTGGGCGACGCCGGCCTGGACGTCGTCGCCCGCCACTCCGGTCCGATCGTGCACGGCGGCGACTCGCGCGCCTCGGTGACCATCGAGCCCGGCGGCGCCGGGGCCAACACGGCGGTGTGGCTGGCCGCCTGCGGCTCGTCCCCGGTGCTGGTGGCGCGGGTCGGCGCGGACTCGGCGGGGCGGCAGGTGCACGCCGAGCTGACCGCGGCCGGGGTGCGCTGCGCGTTCGCCGTCGACCCGGACGCGGCGACCTGCTGCGTCGTGGTGCTGGTGGACGACACCGGGCAGCGCACGATGCTGCCCGACCGGGGCGCGAACGCCCGGTTCTCCCCCGACGACGTGAACCCGGAGCTGCTGGCGGGCTCGTCCCACCTGCACCTGTCCGGGTACGTGCTGCTGGACGCCTCGTCCCGGCCCGCGGGCCTGGAGGTGCTGCGGATGGCGCGCGAGGCGGGGCTGACCACGTCGGTGGACCCGCAGTCGGCGGCGCTGATCTACGACGGGTTCCTGGACGACGTCCGGGGCGTCGACCTGCTGCTGCCCAACGCGGAGGAGCTGGTGGCGCTGACCGGGTCGGCCGACCCGGCGTCGGCGGTGGCGCTGCTGGACGTGGTGGGGGCGGTCGCGGCCACCTCCGGCGCGGACGGCGCGAGCTGGGTGGACGGCGACGGCGTGGTGTCGGTGCCCGCGACCGACGTGGAGTGCGTCGACTCCACGGGCGCGGGCGACGCGTTCGACGCGGGCCTGCTCGCGGCCTGGCTGGCCGGGGCGTCCCGGCGCGACGCGCTCCTCGGTGGGGTGCGCGCCGCGGGCCGGGCCGTCTCGTCGGTCGGCGCTCAGCCGCCGCTGCGGGCTCAGCCGTCGATGACGTGACGGGGGCGCGCCTCCAGGGCGCGCCCCTCCGCGTCGTGCCCCTGCGCGGCGTGCCTGCTGGCCTTCTCGGACTTGCGCGGTGGGCGGTCGTTCGCGATCAGCACGGCCATCCACGGCAGCGGGATGGACAGCACGATGAAAGCCAGCGCCAGCCACCACGTGTCGTAGAAGACCATGGCCAGGAGCAGGCACGGGATGCGCGAGCCCATCATGATCGCGTACTTGCGCTTGCGCGCCGCGAGCTGGTCCTCGTACGAGGGTTCGGCCTCGGTGATCAGCACCGGGTGCTCGGGATTGCTCACGACACCACCTCCGCCCACCATCGTCCCACCACCGCGATCGCGGCGACACCCACCCGCCCCGGTCCTACGATCCGGGCGTGGTAGCGCTGGACCGGTTGGTCGACGTCCTCGGCAGTCTGGGCACCCACCTGGGGTGCGCCCCGCGCGGGCGGGACGTGGTGCTGCGCGGGGTCGCGCTGCACGACCCGGTGGAACGGCCGCGCGCGGGCGGCGACGAGCTGCTGGTCGGGGTGGGCGTCGGGTCGTCGGCCGCCGCGGCCCGGCTGGTGGGCACGACGCGGGCCGCCGCCGTGGCGCTGCACGGGAGCGCTCCGCTGGACGCGCGGGTCGCGGCGGCGGCGCGGCGGTCGGGGGCGGCGGTGCTGCTGGTGGACCCGGCGGTGCCGTGGGGGCAGCTGGTGAGCGTCGCGCAGGCGCTGGTGCTGGGCGATCGCGGGTCGGGGGACCTGTTCGCGGTGGCCGACGCGATCGCGGCGCTGGTGGGCGGGCCGGTCACGATCGAGGACCGGGGGTCGCGGGTGCTGGCGTACTCGCACCGGCAGCAGGGGGTCGACGCGGTCCGGGTGGAGACGATCCTGGGGCGGCGGGTGCCCGAGGAGGCGCGGCGGGCGCTGGACTCGTCGGGGGTGTTCACGCACCTGGCGCACAGCGACGAGGCGCTGTTCGTGCCGCAGCTGACCGAGCAGCTGGGCGGGCGGCTGGTGGCGGCGGTGCGGGCCGGGCGGGAGCTGCTCGGGTCGGTGTGGGTGGAGGTGGACGAGACGAGCCCGGCGCGCGAGGCGGCGCTGGTGGACGGCGCGCGGACGGCGGCGCTGCACCTGCTGCGGGCGCGGGCCAGCTCGGACCTGGAGCGGCAGGCCGAGGCGGACCTGGTGACGGCGCTGCTGGACTCGGGGGCTCCGGGCGCGCTGGACCGGCTGGGGCTGCCCGGCGGGGAGCTGCGGGTGATCGCGGTGCGGGCGCACGTGGGGGACGCGGAGCACGGGGCGGCGCTGCTGGCGTTCGAGCGGGCCACCTCGGGGTTCGGGTGGTCGCGGCCGGGGCGGAGCGCGCTGTTCGGGAACGTGCTGTACACGGTGCTGCCGTGCGGGGGCGACCCGGCGGCGGCGGTGGAGTGGGTGCGCGGCCTGCGGCGCGAGCTGCCGCCGGAGGTGGTGGTGCGGGCCGGGATCGGCGGGGTGTGCGACGGCGGGTCGGCGCCGGTGTCGCGGCTGGAGGCCGACGAGTGCCTGGCGCTGGGCGGGGAGCGGCCGGTGGTGTACGAGCTGGCCTGGGCGCGGGTGCTGCTGCGGCGGCTGGCGGTGGAGGCGGAGGCGGGGCGGCTGCCGGTGCGGGGGCCGGTGGCGGACCTGCTGCGGCACGACGAGGAGAAGGGCACCCGGTACGCGGAGACGCTGCGGGCCTGGCTGGCGGCGCGGGGCGACGCCCGTGGGGCGGCTCGGGCGCTGGGGGTGCACCCGAACACGCTGCGGTACCGGTTGCAGCGGATGGGTGAGGTCGCGGCCCTCCCGCTGGGGGACGCGGCGGAGCGGTTGGCGCTGGAGGTCGCGCTGGCGGTGCACGGGGAGCTGCGTCGGCGGGGGTGACGACCGAAGGGGTGACGACCGAGGGGGGACGACCGAGAGGTGACGACCGGCGCGGCGTGGACCTGCGCGATCGGGACTTCGCCGCTCGGGGTGCCACCATGTGCCGGTGCTCCCTGAACTATCCGATGACCTGATCACGCGCCTGCGTGCGGCCTTCCGCGAGGCCGACTACACCGCCGACGGGGTGGTCGACGCGCTCGGGCCGGTCGCCCACGCCGCGCTCGGGCGGGGTGAGCCCGAGGTCGCCAAGCGCGAGTCCGAGGACTCCGGCGACCTCGGCGCGCTCGTCCGGCTGTTCCTGCTCGGCGACACCGAGCCCGACAGGAGCGTCCGCTCCGCCCTCGCGGGCGTCGACCTCGACGAGGCGGTGCGCGCCGGGGTGCTCACCCCCGACGGCGACGGGTTCCGGGCCGGGCTTGACGTGCGGCCCTACGGCGACGACGAGGGCTCCTGGTGGGTGATCGCCGACCTGGACTCCGACCAGCGCGGCGGGCCCGTGCCGACCGACCACGTGCTCGGCGTCGGCCACGCCTCCATCAGCCTCGCCCGCGCCACCTCCCGCAGGCCCGTCAAGACCCTGCTCGACCTCGGCACCGGCTGCGGCGTGCAGGCGCTGCACGCCGGCAGGCACGCCGAGCGCATCACCGCCACCGACCTGTCGGCCCGCGCCCTCGCGCTCGCCTCCGCCACGTTCCGGATGAACGAGGTCGACGTCCGCCTCGGCCAGGGCGAGTGGTTCGGGCCCGTGCGCGGCCGGAAGTTCGACCAGATCGTGTGCAACCCGCCGTTCGTGGTCGGGCCGCCGCGCGTGGACTACGTCTACCGCGACTCCGGCCTCGGCGGCGACGACGCCAGCGCGCTGGTCGTGCGGCAGCTGCCCGCGTTCCTGAACGAGGGCGGCACCGGTCAGCTGCTCGCCTCGTGGCTGCACCGCAAGGGCGAGGACTGGGAGGACCGGGTCGCGTCCTGGCTGCCGCGCGGCGGCGTGGACGCCTGGTTCGTGCAGCGGGACGTGGCCGACCCGGCGCTGTACGTGGGCACCTGGCTGCGCGACGCGGGCGTCGACCCGCGCTCGCCGGAGGGCCGCGCGCAGGCCGCCGGGTGGCTGGACTGGTTCGCGGAGAACGACGTGCTCGGCGTCGGCTTCGGGTTCGTGACGCTGCGGCGCACCGACGCGGCCGTGCCCGAGGTGGTGTGCGAGGACCTGCGCCACGCCTACGACGACCCGCTGGGTCCGGAGACGGCCGCCTGGCTGGACCGGGTCACCTGGTTGCGCGAGAATGGGACCGCCGAACGGCTGCTGGAGACCCGGTTCACCCTGCCGCCGACGGTGCTGCTGGAGGAGGTCTCCTCGGCGGTGGAGGACGGCTGGGAGTCCGTGGTGCGGCGGCTGCACCGCACGGACGGGCCGGGCTGGCAGCACGAGCTGGACGAGGTCGCGGCGAAGCTGGTGGCCGGGTTCCGGGGCGCGCTGCCGCTGGAGGACCTGCTCGCGCTGCTGGCGTACGCGCACGACCTCCCGCTGGGCCCGCTCACCGAGGCGGCGCTGCCCGTGGTCAGGGACCTGGTGCGGCACGGCATGGTGGCGCCCGCGTGAGGGCCGTCGCCGCGAGGGTGACCTCGGCGAGCGTCGAGGTGGCGGGCGAGGTCGTCGGCGCCATCGACGAGCCGGGGCTGCTGGTGCTGCTCGGCGTGCACGCGGACGACGACGCGGCCAAGGCCGTGCGGATGGCCGCGAAGCTGCACGAGCTCCGGGTGCTGCGCGACGAGCAGTCGTGCGCGACCACCGGGGCGCCCCTGCTGGTGGTCAGCCAGTTCACGCTCTGCGGCGACACGAGGAAGGGTCGGCGGCCGTCCTGGACGGCCGCCGCCCGGCCCGAGCACGCCGCCCCTTTGGTGGACGCGGTGGTGCGGGAACTTCGCAAGAAGGGCGCGAGAGTGGAAACCGGGCAGTTCGGCGCGGAGATGTCCGTGCGGAGCGTGAACGACGGTCCGTTCACGGTCCTCGTGGAACTCTGAGTCCCCCTTCTCAGGCAATCCTCAGGATAGGGCGCGCAACCGCTGTGACCGCAGTGACGTCTTGTCTGTTGAGGAAGCGGGAACCATTTCGAGGGTAGGCGCGTTTCCTCAAGTGTCCAGCCAAACGGCCGTTCGAACGCTGAAAGGCCGGGGCCGCGCAGCGCAGCGCGGGCTCGCGACACGACCGAACGCCAGCCCGCGAGAAGGGGGAGGGATCTCCATGACCGTCCCGAAGGTCCTCGACCGCGAGGTCGGGAACGACACGAGTGCCCCGAGCGTCGACTTGGACCTCGACGCCCAGGGACCGGCCGCCGACCTGGTCCGGGTCTACTTGAACGGGATCGGGAAGACAGCGCTGCTCACGGCCGCCCAAGAGGTGGAGCTGGCCAAGCGGATCGAGGCGGGCGTCTTCGCGCACCACGTGCTGGAGACGACCACCGCGCTGAACGCGGGGCGCGCCGACGAGCTGCGCGCCCTGGTCCGCGACGGCCTCAGGGCGAAGAACCACCTGCTGGAGGCGAATCTCCGGCTGGTCGTTTCTCTGGCGAAGCGGTACACCGGTCGTGGAATGCCTCTGCTCGACCTGATCCAGGAGGGCAACCTGGGTCTGATCCGCGCGGTCGAGAAGTTCGACTACACCAAGGGTTTCAAGTTCTCCACGTACGCCACGTGGTGGATTCGCCAGGCGATCACCAGGGGAATGGCAGATCAGGGCCGCACGATCCGCCTTCCGGTCCACTTGGTGGAACAGGTGAACAAGCTCGCGCGGATCAAGCGGGATCTGCACCAGCAACTCGGCCGAGAGGCGACGAACGAGGAACTGGCCGCCGAATCCGGCCTTTCCCCGACGAAGGTCTCGGACCTGCTCGACCACGCGCGCGACCCGGTGAGCCTGGACATGCCGGTGGGCGCCGAGGAGGACGCGCCGCTCGGTGACTTCATCGAGGACTCGGACGCGACCGACGCCGAGAGCGCCGTGATCTCCGGGCTGCTGCAGGACGACCTGCGCCGCGTGCTGGCCACGCTGGAGCAGCGCGAGCAGGCGGTGATCCGGCTGCGCTACGGCCTGGAGGACGGGCAGCCGCGCACGCTGGACCAGATCGGCAAGCAGTTCGGGCTGTCGCGGGAGCGGGTGCGGCAGATCGAGCGCGAGGTGATGTCCAAGCTGCGTCAGGGGGAAAGGGCCGCCAAGCTGCGCGCTTACGCGAGCTGAGACGGCCTCACCCGGTTGGCGGTGTTGACTTGGGGCTCACGCAGGAGCACGGTCTGCGTACACGAGCCTTGCGACACCCCAACCCAGAAGCATCCGCCGGGGAGTCGCACGCCGAGGAAGGTCGGGGCGGTCGGGGGCCGGCCCGGCCTTCCCTTATCCCGCAGGGGATTCCCGGAAGATCCCGGTAGACGTTCGCGGAGGCCCGGCGCCAGGGCGCGCCGGGCCTCCGCGCGTTCCGGGCGAGGTTCGCCACCTCCCCCACGACGCGAATCACACCACGGGACGCCGCCCGCGCCCGTCGCGGCGGTATAGGTTCGTCGGAACCCGAACGCGCGCAAGGGAGCCGCGACGTGCCCGCAGTACCCACCACATTCCAGTACACCGACGTCCTGCCGCTCGCGGCGGACACGACCACCGAGTACCGCCTGGTGACGCAGGAGGGCGTCTCGGTCGTGGAGGCCGCGGGGCGCAAGTTCCTCCAGGTCGAGCCGGAGACGCTGACCCTGCTGGCCAAGGAGGCCATCCGGGACATCCAGCACCTGCTGCGCCCCTCGCACCTGGCGCAGCTGCGCGCGATCGTCGACGACCCCGAGGCCAGCGGCAACGACCGGTTCGTCGCGACCGACCTGCTGCGCAACGCCTGCATCTCCGCGGGCGGCGTGCTGCCCATGTGCCAGGACACCGGCACGGCGATCGTGATGGGCAAGCGCACCGAGTCCGTGCTCACCGGCGGCGCCGACGAGGAAGCGCTTTCCCGAGGCATCTTCGAGGCGTACCAGGAGCTGAACCTGCGCTACTCGCAGATGGCCCCGGTCACCTTCTGGGACGAGAAGAACACCGGCACCAACCTGCCCGCGCAGCTGGACCTGTTCACCGCGCCCGGCGTCGAGCCGAAGTACGAGTTCCTGTTCATGGCCAAGGGCGGCGGCTCGGCCAACAAGACGTTCCTGTACCAGGAGACCAAGGCGCTGCTGAACCCCGCCCGCCTGGCGCGGTTCCTGGACGAGAAGCTGCGCTCGCTGGGCACCGCGGCGTGCCCGCCGTACCACCTCGCGGTGGTCGTGGGCGGGCTGTCGGCGGAGCAGAACCTGAAGGTCGCGAAGCTCGCGTCCGCCCGGTACCTGGACAACCTGCCCACCGAGGGCTCGGCCGCGGGGCACGCGTTCCGCGACGTCGAGCTGGAGCAGCAGGTGCTGGAGCTGACCCGGGACTTCGGGATCGGCGCGCAGTTCGGCGGCAAGTACTTCTGCCACGACGTGCGGGTGATCCGGCTGCCCAGGCACGGCGCGTCCTGCCCGGTCGGCGTCGCGGTGTCGTGCTCGGCGGACCGCCAGGCGAAGGCGAAGATCACGCCGGAGGGCGTGTTCATCGAGCAGCTGGAGCGGGACCCGGCGAAGTACCTGCCGGAGGTGACCGACGAGGCGCTGTCCGACGAGGTCGTGCAGATCGACCTGACGCGGCCGATGGCGGAGATCCGGGAGGCGCTGTCGGCGCTGCCGGTGAAGACGCGGGTGTCGCTGACCGGTCCGCTGGTGGTGGCGCGCGACATCGCCCACGCCAAGATCAAGGAGCGGTTGGACGCGGGCGAGGGGATGCCGCAGTACCTGCGGGACCACCCGGTGTACTACGCGGGCCCGGCGAAGACCCCCGAGGGCTACGCCTCCGGCTCGTTCGGGCCGACCACGGCGGGCCGGATGGACTCCTACGTGGAGCAGTTCCAGGCCGAGGGCGGCTCGCTGGTGATGCTGGCGAAGGGCAACCGCTCCAAGCAGGTGACCAGCGCGTGCGCCACCCACGGCGGCTTCTACCTCGGCTCGATCGGCGGCCCCGCCGCCCGGCTGGCCCAGGACTGCATCCGCAAGGTCGAGGTGCTGGAGTACGCGGAGCTGGGCATGGAAGCGGTCTGGAGGATCGAGGTCGAGGACTTCCCCGCCTTCGTCGTCGTGGACGACAAGGGCAACGACTTCTTCGCCGAGACCTCCACGCCGACGCTCCAGATCTCGTTCCGCAAGTAGCTCTCCCCGGTGCGGCGCCCCTCCGACGAAGGAGGGGCGCCGCACCGCGCGTTCCGGGGTCAGCGCTTTCCGGGGGTCAGCCGACCTCCTCGCGGCTCTCCAGCACGACCCTGCGCTCGCCGAGCGGCGCGTCGAGGGTGACGGTGAGCGGCACGGGGCGGAGGTCGTCGGTGCAGACCCCGTCGCCCCGCGGCGGGTAGTACGTGGTGACCAGGGTGATCAGGACCTGCTCGGCGGACTGCGCGGCGACCTCGGCCGAGGCGTTCTTGCAGCCGCCCGCCAGGCCGTTGACCAGCAGCGCCCGGCCGTCCGGGCCGACCTGGACCTGCTTGTCGTAGGTCTCCGGGAGCGCGGCGGCGTCGACCTTGGCGCCCTCCAGCGGCGCGGCCTGCGGGATCGGCTCGGCGCTGCGCTGCGGCGGTCGCTGCGGCTGCTGGTCACCGGGGGCGCCGGTGGGGTCGCCACCGCTGGTCGAGTCCGAGGGCACGGCGCCCGTGGGCGCTCCTGACAACGTTGTCGGCGCGTCGCCGGGCGCCGACGAGCCGACCGCGCCGGTGGGGTCCTGCCCGCCACCGGAGCACCCGGCCAGCGCGGCGAGGGTGACGGCGACGGCGGCGTTCCTCATCCTGCTGGGCCTCATGGTCCTAGGACGGTACTACCGGGCCGGGTGGTTGCAGCCGTGCGGACCGAAGGCCCGCCCGGTGCGGGCGGGCCTCCGGCGGGTGCTACTTCTTCTGCTCCTGCCTGGCCTGGAGCACCACGGCGCGCTCCCCCAGCGGCTGGTCGAGCTTCGCGGTCAGCGGCGGGAAGCGGATGTCCATCGTGCAGATCTCGTCGGCCCCGGACAGGGTCTCCACCAGCACGGCGATGACCTGCTGCTCGTTCTGCTCGGCGATCTCCATGCGCGACGTGCCGCAGCCGCCCTCCTGGCCGATGGCGCCGAGGACGAGCCCGCCGTCCTCGGTCCACGCGGTGCGCGGGCTGCCCTCGGCGAGCGCGCCGGCGTTGAGCTGGGCGGCGGGCACCTCGACCCCGCCCTGGGGCACGGCCGAGTCGAAGCCGGGGTCGGGCTCGGCCTCGACCGAGCTGGTGGTGGGCGCGGGCTCGGTGGTCAGCGTCGGGCCCGAACCCGCGCCCGCCCCGACCTCGCCGGACTGGCCGGACGCGCAGCCGACCAGCACAGCGGCCAGCAGCGCACCCGTTCCGATTGCGGTTCCTAGGCTCCTCATGCGCCTAGGACGGAACGGGACGGGCGTCGGGTTGCTCGGGGTGCGCACACTCAAGGGTGAAGGACCGGCTGCCCCCGGAGGGCGCCCAGCGCCTCGCCCATCGCCGACATCCGGTCCGCCGAGGCCAGGCCCGCGTGGTAGAGGTGCAGCTCGTCCACGCCGTAGTGCCGCCACTCCTCGACCAGGGCCGCCGCGTCGGCGTTCCTGGGCGGCAGCGCCAGCACGTAGGCGGCGATCGGGACGCCCGGCGCCGCCTCCCGCAGTGCCTCGATGGCGGGCAGGGACGCCTCGGGGCCGCCCCAGCAGGTCAGGGTGAGCACGTCCACCTCGGTCCCGACGCCGTCGGCGACCGTCGCGAACGGACCGGTGCCCCACGGGTCGGCGGTCGCGTGCACGACCGCCTTGGCCCCGGCGGCGCGGACCAGGCCGACCAGGTCGCGGCGCAGGTCGCGGGACAGGGCCGTGCGCGTGGCCCGCACACCGGCGGCCCACTCCCCCAGCGCCTCCTCGACGCTGGACGCCCCGCCGTCGACGCCCGCGCGCACGGCGGCCCGGACCGCGTCCGCGTCGGGGTAGCGCCGCTCGCAGGCCGCGCAGAAGCACAGCGACAGCAGCTTCTGGGCGACCGGGCCCCAGTCCGCGCCGTCGGTCTTCTCGTGGTGCCCGCCGTGCGTGAGGCCGAGCGGCCCGCAGGCCTCCAGCACCACGCCGTCCGGCGCGCCCTGGTCGAGCACCTCGGTCACCAGGTTCTTGGCGTACTCGGCGACGTCCGGGTTGGCCGGGCACAGGGCGTACGGGTAGCGGTCGCCGAAGGCGTTGCGCACCACCAGGTCCGGGTGCAGGTCGCCGAGCCTGCTGCTGTGCGTGAGCACGGTCCAGGCGTGCACGGGCAGCCCGACCGCGCGCAGGGCGTCGGAGGCCGCGCCGTACGGGTTCTCCCCGTCGACCCAGCTCGGCGCGGCGGGGACCAGCCTGCCCCACGCCTGCGGCCGGACCGGCAGGTAGAGCGCGGCGTGCCGGGCGTCGACCAGCCGGCGCCTCGGGTGGAACGGGGTGGCGGCGCGGACCGTGTGGTACGAGGCGGCCAGCGCCACCGCGTCCACGCCCAGCGCGGCGATCCGCTCGGCCGCCGCCGGGTCGCCGACGAGGTCCCAGGGGTAGGCGTGCGCGACGGTGGTCACCACCGGGGTCGTCTCCTCTCGTAGCCGGGGTCGATGGTCCGCATGTAGCCGGTGTCGTCGCGCTGCACGATGCCGCAGCGGCGGTAGTCCTCGGCGCGCGCGGCGAGCTTGTCCCGGTCCAGCTCGACGCCGAGGCCGGGGCCGGTGGGCACGGGCAGCGCGCCGTCCACGAAGGACAGCGGCTCGGTGAGCACGTCCCACGCGCTGTTCCACGGGTAGTGCGTGTCGCAGGCGTAGTCCAGGTTGGGCGTGGCGGCGGCCAGGTGGGTCATGGCGGCCAGGCTGATGCCCAGGTGCGAGTTGGAGTGCATGGACAGCCCGACGCCGAACGTCCGGCAGATCGCCGCCAGCTCCTTGGACCTGGCCAGCCCGCCCCAGTAGTGGTGGTCGGACAGCACGACCTGCACCGCGCCCGCCGCCACGGAGGGCGCGAGGTGCTCGAACGCGATCGTGCACATGTTGGTGGCCAGCGGCAGCGGCGACCCGGCGGCGACCTCGGCCATGCCCTCGATCTCCGGGCTGGGGTCCTCCAGGTACTCCAGGACGCCGTCCAGCTCGTGCGCGACCTTGAGCCCGGTGGTCGGCGACCAGGCCGCGTTGGGGTCGAGCCGCAGCGGGTGGTCGGGGAACGCCTCGCGCAGGGCGCGGATCGCGGCGACCTCCTCGTCGGGCGGCAGCACGCCGCCCTTGAGCTTGATCGACCGGAAGCCGTGCCTGCCGGTCAGCTCCCGCGCCTGGGCGACGACGCCGTCGGCGTCGAGCGCGGCGCCCCACTCGTCGGGCTCCGCGCCGGGGTGGCCTGCCCACTTGTAGAACAGGTAGGCGCTGTACGGGACGGCGTCGCGGACGGCGCCGCCGAGCAGGTCGACCACGGGGCGGTCCAGGGCCTTGCCCCGGATGTCCCAGGTGGCGACCTCGAACGGGGAGAACACCCGGTCGACCGTGGACTCGACGGTGAGCTGCCCGGTGAGCCCGTGCCGGTCCGAGCCCGCCTGGCCGCCGAGGGCGGTGGACACGCGGGCGCGGATGCCGTTGAGGTCGTGGACGTCCAGCCCGGTGAGGGCGGGCGCGGCGGCCCGGACCCGGTTCAGGTGGCCGATGTCCCCGTAGGTCTCGCCGAGACCGGTGAGGCCCGCGTCGGTGCGGACCTCGACGACCGTGCGCAGCACCCACGGCTCGTGCACGCCGACCGAGTTGAGCAGCGGCGGGTCGGGGAAGGCGATGGGGGTGACGACGACGTCGGTGATCCTCATCCGGCGAGCTCCGGTTGCCCGACCGCCCCGTTCGCACCGCCCGCCGAGGAGCCGTTCACCCCGGTCTCCTGCGCGCTCCCCGCCGTCTCCAGCGCGAGCGCCCGGCCCGCCGCCACGACCAGCTCCAGCTCCGCGAGGTGCTCGGGCGAGGGGTCGACCAGGGGCGCGCGGACGCCGCCGACGTCGAGGCCGGTGGCCCGGACGGCGGCCTTGACCAGCGAGACGGCGTAGCCGGGGACGCGGTCGCGCAGCTCGACCAGCGGCCGGTAGAACTCGGTGAGGTAGCGGCGCACCAGGGCGGTGTCGTCGGCGTGCACGGCCCGGTAGAAGCCGAGCGAGACCTCGGGGGCGAAGCAGAACACGGCGGACGAGTACAGGTCCACGCCGATGCCCCGGTAGGCCGGGACGGTCAGCTCGGCGGTGGGCAGCCCGTTGAAGAACTGGAACGGCTTCTCGACCCGCTCGCGCACGGCGAGCACGATCCGGTGCAGCAGGTCGATGTCTCCGAGACCGTCCTTGAGGCCCACCACGGTCGGCAGCGCGGCGATCTCGACCGCGGTGGCCGGGGTGAACACGGCGTTGTTGCGCTGGTAGGCGATCACCGGCAGGTCGGTGGCGTCGGCCACCCCGGCGACGTAGCGCACCAGCCCGGCGGGCGGTCCGGACACCAGGTAGGGCGGGAGCAGGAGCAGGCCGTCCGCGCCCGCGCGGTGGGCGGCCTCGGCGCAGCGGCGCGCCGTGGGCAGCGGTCCGCCGGTTCCCGCGAACACCGGCACCCTGCCCTCGGTGACCCGCGCCGCGACCGCGACCGCGCGCTCGAACTCGTCCGGCGCCAGCGCGTGGAACTCCCCGGTGCCGCACGCGACGAAGACGCCGCCCGCCCCGGCGGCGACACCGCGCCTGACGTGCTCGGCCAGCACCGCCTCGTCGAGCCCGCCGCCCGCGTCGAACGGTGTCACCGGGAAGAACAGCACCCCGTCGAGTTGCATACCAGACCTTCATCCCTTGATCGCTGGGTGGCTCCCGCGCCGGGTGGTCGATCGCGCGCCCGGCGCCGGGGCGGGACCGGCGGCGGCCGGCGCTCCCGCGTCTCGTTGGTGGTGTTCACTTGTCGACGCTCTAAAGCTGTGTTCACATATCTGAATTAGGGTCGTACTTGTGAACCCCTGGGGCGGACTGTAAGAATCGGCGCAGCGACGTGTCAAGTGCGTGTTGCCTGAACGTTTCCGTGGAGGACCCAGTGGCTGGAGGCACGTCACCCGCTCGGCCGAACGCGGTGAAGTCGGCGGACCGGACCGTGGAACTGCTGGAGGTGCTGTCCTCCTCGGAGCGCCCGCTCACCCTCACCGAGCTGCACCGCGAGCTGAGCTACCCGAAGTCCAGCCTGTACATGCTGCTCCAGACCCTCGTGGCGCGGGGCTGGGTGGAGCTGGACTCCACCAGGGGCACGTACGGCATCGGGGTGAGGGCGCTGCTCGTCGGCACCTCGTACCTCGACCACGACCCGGTGGTGCAGGTCGCCATCCGGGTGATGGAGCAGGTCAGGCGCGAGGTCAACGAGACCGTGCACCTGGCGCGGCTCGACGGCTCGGACGTGGTCTACCTGGCCAGCCGCGAGTCCGAGCACCACCTGCGGGTGGTCTCGCGCGTGGGCAGGCGGCTGCCCGCGCACTCCACGTCGCTGGGCAAGGCGGTGCTGGCCGCGCGCACCCCGCAGGAGGTCGACGCCGTCCTGCCGGCCACGCTGGACCCGCTCACCCAGAACACCGTCACCGACCGGGCGGCGCTGCACGCGCAGCTCGCGGGCTTCCGCGGGGTGGGCTACGCCCACGAGCGCGAGGAGAACACGCCCGGTCTCGGCTGCTTCGCGGTGGCGCTGCCCTACCGCACGCCCGTGCTCGACGCGATGAGCTGCTCGGTGCCGCTGGGCAGGCTCGACGGCGAGCACGAGCGCCAGGTGGTGGGGGCGCTGCTGCACGCGGCCCGCACCGTCACCGAGCTGCTGCGGCAGTTCGGCCGCTGATCCCCTCACGGAAAGGCTCCCCCGTTGACCGCACGGATCCTGATCACCGGCGCGGCGGGCATCGTCGGCTCGCTGATGCGCCCCCGGTTGGCCGCGCCCGGCCGAGTGCTGCGCCTGCTCGACGTCGCCGAGCAGCGCCCCGCCGAGGACGGTGAGGAGGTCGAGCTGGTGACCGCCTCGGTGACCGACCTGGAGGCGGTGGAACGGGCCTGCGAGGGCGTGGACGCCGTGATCCACCTCGGCGGGCACAGCCTGGAGCGGCCGTGGGCGGAGATCCTGGAGGTGAACATCAACGGCACGCACGCGGTGCTGGAGGCCGCCAGGCGGGCGGGCGTGAAGCGCGTGGTGCTGGCCAGCTCGAACCACGCGGTGGGGTTCTACGAGCGGGCGTCCGGCGAGGCCGGTGACGCGCTGTTCCCGCAGCCGGACAGCTACTACGGCGTGAGCAAGGCGGCCCTGGAGGCGCTGGGGTCGATGTACTCGGCGCGGTACGGGCTGGACGTGATCGCGATCCGGATCGGGTCGTGCTTCGAGAAGCCGCGCGACGTGCGGATGCTGTCGACGTGGCTGTCCCCGGACGACGGGGCGCGGCTGTTCGAGGCGTGCCTGTCGGCGCCGTCGCCGGGCTTCCGGGTGGTGTGGGGCGTCTCGGACAACACCCGGCGGTGGTTCTCGCTGGAGGCGGCGCGGGAGCTGGGGTACGTGTCCGAGGACGACTCCGAGGTGTTCGCGGCGGAGGTGATCGCCCAGCACGGCGAGCCGGACCCGGAGTCGTTGGCGCTGAAGTACCTGGGCGGTGTGTGGGTCGGTCCGGACTTCGACACGGCGGTTCAGGAGGCGGGCCGGTGAGCGGCGTGCAGGGGTACGACCCGAGGACCGGGGAGCCGTTCGGCGAGCCGGTGCCGGTGACGTCGGACGCGGAGGTGGACGCGCTGGCGCGGGCGGCGGAGGCGGCGTTCCCGTCGTGGTCGACGCTGCCCGGCGCGGAGCGGGCCGAGCTGCTCGACGGGCTGGCGGACGCGCTGGACGCGGAGTCCGGGCCGCTGGTGGAGACCGCGGACCGCGAGACGGCGCTGGGCGTGCCGAGGCTGACCACGGAGCTGAAGCGCACCACGAACCAGCTGCGGCTGTTCGCGGGGGTGCTGCGCGAGGGCAGCTACGTGGAGGCGGTGCTGGACGGCGCCGATCCCGACATCATCCCGCCGAGGCCGGAGCTGCGGCGGGTGCTGCGCCCGCTCGGGCCGGTGGCGGTGTTCTCGGCGTCGAACTTCCCGTTCGCGTTCTCGGTGGCGGGCGGCGACACGGCGTCGGCGCTGGCGGCGGGCTGCCCGGTGGTGGTGAAGTCCCACTCGGCGCACCCGAGCACGGCGCGCGAGACGGCGCGCGTGGTGGCGTCGGTGCTGCCCGCCGGGGTGTTCGGGATCGTGTACGGCACGCAGGCCGGGGTGGCGCTGGTCAAGCACCCGGCGGTGCGGGCGGTGGGCTTCACCGGCTCCACGGGCGGCGGGCGGGCGCTGTTCGACCTGGCGTCGTCGCGCCCGGACCCGATCCCGTTCTACGGGGAGCTGGGGAGCGTGAACCCGGCGGTGGTGCTGCCCGCGGCGGCGTCGGCGCGCGGGGCGGAGATCGCGGCGGGGTTCGCCGGGTCGCTGGTGATGGGCGTCGGCCAGTTCTGCACGAATCCGGGCCTGCTGTTCGCCCCCACCGCCCTGGTGCCCGCGCTGGCGGAGGCGGTGTCGGCGTCGGCGGGTGGCGCGATGCTGAACGAGCGGATGCGCGACTCGTACCGCTCGGGCACCGAGGACCTGGCGGCGTCCGGGCTGGCGTCGCTGGTGGCCGAGGGCACGGCCCCGGAGGCGGGCTGGACGGCGGCGCCGAAGCTGTTCACCGTGCCGGTGGAGGTGTTCGAGGAGAACCGGGAGAGGTTGACCGAGGAGCACTTCGGCCCGGCGGGCGTCGTGGTGACCTACGACGACCCCGCGCGGGTGCTGGCGCTGCTGCCGTCGCTGCCGGGGACGCTGACGGGGACGGTGCACGCGGACCCGGAGGAGCACGGCCTGGCGGCGCAGGCGGCGGAGGCGCTGAGGGGCGTGGCGGGCCGCATCATCTTCAACGCCTGGCCGACCGGCGTGGCGGTGGCGTGGGGGATGCACCACGGCGGCCCGTGGCCCGCGACGACGAACCCGCTGCACACGTCGGTGGGGGCGACCTCGATCCGCAGGTGGCTGGCCCCGGTGACGTACCAGTCGTGGCCGGACGAGCTGCTGCCGCCGGAGCTGCAGTCGGGGAACCCGTTGGGGATCCCGAGGCGGGTGGACGGGGTGCTGGGGACGCGCTGAGGGCGGTTCTCGCGGGTGATTTCGACGGGCGGGGCGGTGGTCTTCGGACCGCCGCCCCGTTTTGGTTGGGAGTTGTCCGCAGAAGTGCGCTTCGCAGTGGCGTGACGTGGCCTAGTGATGGCGGGGTCACACGCGCTCAGTGCGGAGAGGCGGCCAAGCGTGCACGAGGACCCGAGGGTGGTCACGGGGAACACCGTGAGCGGGATCGCGCAGGGCCCGGTGGCGATGGTGGGGACGGCGCGCGACGTCTACCTGAACACGTCAGCTCCGCCCCCGGCGTCGCCCGAGCGGCACGTCCGGGCCTGGGGCGATCCGGTGGAGCTGCCGCCCGCCGTGGTGGCGCTGCTGCGCGCCCAGGTCGAGGAGCGCCAGGACGAGCAGCCGCGCCCGGTCCTGGACGAGCGGGGCGACTGGATGGAGCCCAAGCCCCCCAGGGTGAAGCGGCTGGCCGTCCGGCCGCCCGCGAAGACCGTGCGGGAGGCGCTGGACGGGGACCGGCACCTGCTCGTCGTGGGGGCGGCGGGGCAGGGCAAGTCCACGCTGTCCCTGCGGCTGGCCTCGGACATCGCCGCGTGCTGGCTCCACGACGGTCAGGAGCACCCGCTGGCCGATCCGGTGCTGCCGCTGCGGGTGACCGCGCGCGAGCTGGCCGCGCGGCGCGGGCTCCCCTTCCCGGAAGCGCTGGCCGAGAGCCTGCGGGCCGAGTACGACTTCCTCCTCCACGCCCCGCCGTCGGCGGAGCTGCTGGGTCGCCGGGTCGCCGGGTGCCCGTGGCTGCTGCTGGTGGACGGCCTGGACGAGGTGGCCGACCCCGCCGACCGGGAGCGGCTGGTCAAGTCCTTGGCGCTGTGCGCCGCCGAGTCCCCCTACCGGGTCGTGCTCACCAGCAGGCCCCTGGACGGCTCCGCGCTGGCGCCGCTGCACCGGGCGGGGGCGCGGCGGTACGAGCTGCAGCCGTTCGACGAGGAGGGGCTGCGGCGGTTCGCGGCGAAGTGGTTCGCCGACGACCCCGAGGTGGCGGAGCGGTTCACCCGCGAGATCGACGAGGCGAACCTGGGCGAGCTGGTCCGCGTCCCGCTCCTGGCGACGCTCGCGGCGATCGTCTTCGAGCAGCGGGGGTGGCGACCGCTGCCGGACAGCCGGTACGAGGCGTACCTGGAGTTCCTGCTGTCCCGGCGGACCCCCTCGGCGGTGTTCGAGCAGCACCGGACGCCGCTGCTGGAGCACCTGGGCCGGGTGCGGGTGGAGACCGACACCTCGCTGACCGCAGCCGCGCGCCGCTGGGCCGCCGGGCACGTCCCGGCCGAGCGGTTGGCAGGCAGGTGGGAGGACGCGCTGACCACGTTCCTGGCCTCGTCGGGCCCGCTGGCCGCCCGCAACGGCGACCTGCGCTGGCTGCACGACGGTGACCGGGAGGCGCACCTGCTCGCCGCACGGCTGCTGGCCATGCACCTGCCCACGGGCGCAGACGCCACCGCGGAGTTCTTCGCCACCGCGCGACTGGGCGATGACCAACCAGTACCCGAGCCTGAAACTGGTGTCGCGGGTCAGCAGAGCGACCGGGCACACCGGCCTCCGGGACTGGCTGCTCGACCTGATGCGGAACCCGCTCGCCCCGTGGGCCACCAGAGCCGAGGCGGCCAAGGCGCTGGGCGTGCGGTTGCGGGGAGAGCACCGGGAAGAGGCGATCGCGTTCCTCACCGCGCTGGTCGACGATGGGACCGCAGTCGCGGAGATCAGGTTGGAGGCCGCAGAGGCGCTGTCCGAGGCGGGAGCCGTCCATCGGACTCCGGCGGAACGGGGATTGCGCGCCGTTCTGGCGGACCGGTACGCCTTCGCCGAGCACCACCGAACGGCCGCCGTGCTGCTGGCTGCGATGGGCCCGGCCGGCAATCGCGATGCCGCCGACTTCCTGCTGGGGGCGCTGGACGACCGCGAGACGCGCCCGTACGACCTGGTGACAGCGGCTACCGGCCTGCTGGAAATCGACTTCGCCCACCAGGCGAAGGCCGCCGAGGTGTACCGCCGAGTGCTGAACGATCCCGGTTCGCACGCTCTGGGGTGGGATGACGCGGCGTTGGGCATGTCCCAACTCGGACCCGACCACACCGCTGAGGCGGTCCGCTCCTTGCAGGCCGTGGCACAGGACCGCGCGCGGAGCTGCTCGATCCGGGTGAGAGCCGCGCAGGTTCTCGCAGGTCTTGGCCTCCAGCACGAAGCGGTGGCGGGCGAACTGACGATCACGCTGCTCGAAGAGCCCGGTCGCACCATCGATGATCGGCACACCTGCGCGAGCGCGCTGTCGAAGTTCGGCTCCCGGTTCAGGGATCGTGCGGTGGCAGAGCTCCGAGCGGTGATCACTCACCACAGCACCTCAATGCTGTTGGTGCGGCTGGCGGCGGTCGACCTGGGCGGTCTGGGCCCGGAGTGCTTCGAGGAGGCCGCAGAGGTGTTGTGGGCACTGTTGGTCGAGCTCCCCGCGCACGGACAGGGACGAGCGAGCGCCCTCAGCGATGTGGCAGCTCTCGGAATCCCTCACCGGGACAGGGCGTTGGGTGAACTGCACGAGCTGATGACCGATCGGCTCAGTCCTACCTTGGACCGCTGTGAGGCAGCAACACGGTTGATCGCCTCTGAACCCCGGTTTCACGCGGAAGCCCGCACGCACCTGGTGGAGATCGCTGGTAGCGCTCAGGACCCGGCACATGGGGAGGGCTGCTGTCACTCGACGCGAGCTTCCAAGGCCCGGCTTTGGCGTTCATGCTCGACCTGCTCGCGGCTCCCCCCGATGCTCCCTTGCTCATCTCCATAACCAAGCTCACCGAGTCATCCGGGGATCGACAGGTGGTCGGCGACGCGCTGGCCTCGATGGCGACCAGCTCGGCCGGACTCCGCGTCCGCTTCTCCGCCCTGTCCTGGCTGGTGGTGCTCGGCAAGCCGTTCCACCGACGTGCGGCGGACCTGGCCTGTGACTTGGCACGTTCGGCCACGGTGCCCGGTTTCGACTTCCCCTACCTCGCAGGGCTGGTCTCCCGCCTAAGCGCACCACTGCGCAGAGAGGTCGCCGACGCGATGCACAAGGTGCTGCAGGCGAGTCCACGGCAGGTGGTGGTGATCGCGCGGGCCGTGCTCAAGCTGGGCTTCGGTTCGGACCCCGTCATCGTGGAGGCGCTGCGCTCCGCTTTCGAGCACCCGGTGGCCGATCGTGGAGCACAGCGGGAGGCGGGCGTCCTCCTCGCCCGCATCGCCCCGACGCACCTCGCTTCGGTGACGAGAAAGGTGCTGACGCCCGAGGGGGAGGTCACCACCCGCGCTTGGGGAAGTTCGGTGACGGAGTTGGCGAGCATGGGTGCAGACGTCATCCTGGGGTTGGTGGCGCTCATCGACGACGAGACCTGTGACTACCGAGTGCGCATGACAGCGGGGCAGCGATCGAGCTGCGTACACGATCTGGCTCGCCACGCTGGACCAGCACACCACGTTGGAATTCGACCTGATCACCGAGATCGCTCGGAACTTCCCTCACATCTCCGGGGCACTGCTGCTCCACCTCCCCAGGAGCCTGCGCACCGAGGTGGAACGCGATCTCCTGGAGGACCGCACCCTGCCGCCGAAGATCAGTACGCCTGCCGAAGACATCTGGGGCAACCTCCCGCCGGGTCGCCGCAGTGGAGGCTCTGCTGAGCCTCTCGACCCGACTTGCCGACGAAGCCGTTGACACCCTCCGCGAGCTGACCCGACGCCCCTCCCATAGGCGACGGGCGTTGCGCGCGCTGGCGGAGTCCGGCGCGGAGGGTTGGCAGGACGTGGTGCCCGAAGCCGTGCGGATCGCCTCGGACGGGCAGCTCCCGCCGCGCGACCGGGTCGCTGCCATGTCCCTCGTCGTGGACATCGCACCACCCGAACTCACGGACGGGGTACGAGACCTCTCCGAGGACCTCCGCCTCTCGGTCCGGGACCGGGTCGCGGTGCTGCACGCCCTCAGGCACGTCATCGGGCTGTCGCCACTGCGTCGGGTTCGGGACGACGAGCAGACCTCTGCGGCAGCGCGGCGACAAGCCGGGAAGCTTCTCAAGCGCTTCGCTCCTCAGGACAGGATCGCCGAGGCACACCTGCTGAAGGCCATCGCGCACGACCGGGCAGCACCGCCCGCGCTGCGCGTCAGGAGCGCCGTCGATTTGCTCGGCTGTGGCGCTGCAGGCCGGGGGCAAGCCCTCCCCCTGCTCCTCGGACTGGCCCAGGAGGAAGCACTCCCGGCATCCGCCCGCACGAGGGCAGCACGAGCCCTCGTGGAAGAGGCCCCCGCGAGCCGCTCCCGTGCGCTGAAGGTCTTCCGCAGCCTCCTGCCCACCACCACCCCGCTCCAGCGCCGCGGGGTCTGGCTGGCGATCGGTGTCGTCGAGCCCACCGAGGCCGCCGTGGGGCTGCTGGAGATGGCCAGGAACCCCGACCACACCCCGGTCACCCGCGTCCGCTGCGCCGAGGCGATCACGACCCTCCGGCGCGACTGGAAGGACAAGGCCGCCCTCACCGCGCGGCAGATCGCCTTCGACACCACCGTCCCGTGGCACGTGCGTCGCACGGCCGCCCGGGACCTCGCCCGCTGGAGCGAGGTCTGCCGCGAGGAAGCCCGCGAACTCCTCCGCTCCCTCCCCCGCCAGCCCACCGGCCACACCAATCCGAGTATTCCTCGCAATTCCTGAACTCCCCCGCACCTGCAGAAGCCGGGAGGCGGGACTCGAGTCCGCCTCCCGGCTTTGCGCGCACGGCCGGTCGACTCCGACGCGGCGGCGAACCGGGATTACCCGGTTGGACCGAACGAACTTCGGTCAGGAAACTTATTCACGGCGGGGTTCCGCGACATAGCGGAACATTATTCACACCGCGTTGGCCGGTTCGGGGGACGTTCACCCCCCGCCAGTAGGCCGAACGAGTGCACCGGGAAAACGACGACGCTGCCGTGGGTGGATGCAATCGTTCTCAACCCGCGCCGTCCGGGTGATTCACCCGGAGGGGCGTTCACCGCCATCCCCCGCACGGGTGAGGGAAGGGGTCGGTATGGCCGTCGGCCGGAGTGGCGCCTCGTTGCGCCCGCCTTGCCCGCCGACGTGGATCAGGCCTGCACCAGGGTGGTGAGGAACGCCCGGAAGGGGCGGTCCGCGAAGGTCAGGCGGCCGTGACCGGGGTTCTTGCTGTCGCGCACGTGTGTGGCTGTTCGACCCACTGCGAGCTCGACGCAGTTGTTGCCCGCGCCGGAATGGGTGCTCTTGCGCCACGTCTTGGTGTTGTTCATGTTTCCTTCAGTGCCGAAGCCATTTTTCGGATCAGCGAGACCGAGTCCTTGGGCGACAGTGCCAGCCCGCTGGCGATCTCGTCGAAGTGCAGCAGGTAATTCTGCACATCGGCGGGATTGTCCACCCACTTACCCCCGCCCGCGTACTCCAAGTACACGGCCGAGGGATCGCCGTCCTCGAATAGGAGGGCGGTTGCCCCGCCTCCTGACATGGTTCCGTAAGCACCGGCACTGAAAGGAATCACCCGAATGGTGGTGTTGGAATTCTGGGTGGCCTCCACGAGGTGCAGCAGCTGCTCGCGCATGACGTCCGCCCCGCCGACGAGGCGGTGCAGCGCCGACTCGTCGATCACGGCGTCGAGCCGGACGGTGCGCAACCGGCGCTGCCGACCGGCGAGCGCCGCCTTCGCCTGGTCGACGCTGACGCCCCCGTCGACGAACCGCTTGCCCGCCCGCCGGACCGCCGCCGCGTAGGCCGGGGTCTGCAGGAGGCCGGGGATCACGTTCATCTCCACGGTGCGGACCTCGGTCGCGTCCGCCTCCTGCCGGGCGTACGTGCGCGCCTCGGGTGTGAACGCGGCGGCGTAGACCAACCGGGTCCCGTCCTGCTTCGCGTCCTCCCACAGCGCTTCGGCTTCACGCCGCTCCGTGTCGCTGGCGCCGTACAGGCCGAGCAGCGCGCCCAGCTCCGTCCAGCTCGGGCTGATGTACCCGTTCTCCATCCGCGACAGCGTCGACTGCGTCTTGCGGGTGAGCGCGTGGTAGTCGACCTCGGTCTTGCCCGCGCGCTTGCGCAGCGCGTTCAGGAACTGACCCAGCTTGCGCTTGCGGCGGGTCTGGACGGCTGCCATCGGACGCTCCTCCACCTCGGCACGATTCGCGAACACCCTAGTGAGGGGCGGCCGTTCACTCGATCGCCCACTTCCGGGTGCACGTACCCACCCAATAGCAGGAAAAAGCCGATGAGGCGGACGAGGCCCGCCGCGCTCACCCGGTCAGAGCACCAGGCTGAGCCAGGTGGAGTCCTCCTGGGCGAAACCGTTGCGGCGGTAGAACCTTCGGGCCGCGTGGTTCGGGCGCTCGGTCTCCAGGAACACCCGGGACGCCCCCGCCTCGCGCGCCACGTCGGCCAGCTCCGCCAGCACCGCCGACCCGGTGCCCCTCCCCCGGTCGCGCACGTAGAACTCGTCGAGCAGCGCGTCGCGCCCCCCGGACTCCAGGGAGTACCCCCAGGTCAGCACCGCGTACCCGGTGTCGAACAGCCACACCCCGCCGTGCTCGTCCCCGCCCAGCAGCGGCCCCAGCGCGCGCACCAGCGCGTCGTGGTCGTAGTCGTGCCCGTCCACGAGGTAGAACTCGCGCACCAGCCCCAGCAGGGCGCCCAGGTCCTCGGGCGCGGCTCTTCTGATCAGCACGCCGGTCATCGCACACCCGCGCCACCGGAACGAGCAATTCCCTCGTCCGGGTGAGCCGATGAGGACCGTTCCTGTCAGGGGTCGAGACCATCATGGCCGCATGGGAAACGTGATCACGGCCGAGGGCCTGGTCAAGCGCTACGGCTCGGTGGTGGCGCTCGACGGCCTCGACCTGGAGGTGCCCGAGGGCACCGTCATGGGTCTGCTGGGCCCCAACGGGGCGGGGAAGACGACGGCGGTGCGGGTGCTGACCACGTTGCTGGAGGCGGACGGCGGCCGGGCGAGCGTGGCCGGGCTGGACGTGCGGACCCAGGCGCGCGAGCTGCGCGGCCGGATCGGGCTCTCCGGGCAGTACGCGGCGGTGGACGAGGCGCTGACCGGGTTCGAGAACCTGGACATGATCGGCAGGCTCTACCACCTGGGCAGGCGGCGCAGCCGGGAGCGGGCCCGCGAGCTGCTGGCGCGGTTCGACCTGGAGGAGGCGGGCGACCGGCCGGTGAAGGGCTACTCCGGCGGGATGCGCAGGCGGCTGGACCTGGCGGGCGCGCTGGTGGCCGAGCCGCCGGTGCTGTTCCTGGACGAGCCGACCACGGGCCTGGACCCGCGCAGCAGGCTCGGCATGTGGGAGGTGATCTCCGAGCTGGTGGCGGGCGGCACGACGCTGCTGCTGACCACCCAGTACCTGGAGGAGGCCGACCGGCTGGCCGACCGGATCGCGGTGATCGACCGGGGCCGGGTGATCGCGCTGGGCACGGCGGACGAGCTGAAGGACCAGGTGGGCGGCGAGCGGCTGGAGCTGGCGCTGGGCACGGCCGCCGACGCGGCGACGGCGTCGCGCGCGCTGGCGCCGCTGGCCGTGGGCGAGGTGGTGGTGGACGAGCGGTCGCACCGGCTGCTCGTGCCGGTCGCGGGTGGGGCTCAGGTGCTGGTGGAGGCGGTGCGCAGGCTCGACGCCGAGTCGGTGAAGGTGCTGGACGTCGGCTTGCGCAGGCCGACGCTGGACGACGTGTTCCTGGCGCTGACCGGGCGCGCGGCGGAGCTGGACGAGAGCGAGGGGGACCGGTGACGGCGTTCATCCAGGCCTTGGGCGACAGCGCGGTCGTCGCCAGGCGCAACCTGATCAGGATCAAGCGGGTGCCGGACCTGCTGGTGTTCGCGACGTTGCAGCCGATCATGTTCGTGCTGCTGTTCAGCTACGTGTTCGGCGGCTCGATCGACATCCCCGGCATGGCGTACGAGGAGTTCCTGATGGCCGGGATCTTCGCGCAGACGGTGATCTTCGGGTCGACGACCACCGGCAGCGGGCTCGCCGAGGACATGCAGAAGGGCGTGATCGACCGGTTCCGCTCGCTGCCGATGGCGCGGTCGGCGGTGCTGGCCGGGCGCACGGCGAGCGACCTGGTCAGCAACGCGATCTCGGTGGTGGTGATGTCGCTGACCGGCCTGCTGGTGGGCTGGCGGATCCACTCGTCGCCGCTGGAGGCGCTGGCGGGGTTCGCGCTGCTGCTGCTGTTCGCCTACGCCATGTCGTGGGTGATGGCGCTGGTGGGGCTGATGGTGCGCACGCCGGAGGTGTTCAACAACGCGAGCTTCATGGCGATCTTCCCGCTGACGTTCATCGCCAACACGTTCGTGCAGGAGGGCAACCTGCCCGGCCCGCTGAAGGTGTTCGCGCAGTGGAACCCGGTGTCGGCCGTGACGCAGGCGGCGCGGGTGCTGTTCGGCAACACCAACCCCCTGTTCCCGCCGCCGGACGCCTGGCCGCTCCAGCACCCGGTGCTGGCCACGCTCGGCTGGGTGGTGCTGATCCTGGCGGTGTTCGTGCCGCTGGCGACCCGCCAGTACCGCAGGGCGGTGAGCCGCTGACGCCCGGTGACGGCGCGCCGGCCGGGTCCACCACCTGCGGAAATTGGCTCGCTAGGTCGGGAGCGCCCGACCTAGCCTTGCCCGCATGTCCCCGACCACGCTCCCCGGAGCACGCGTAGACATCCGCCTGTGGGCACGTCCCGACGAGGTGGAGGGCGAGGCGCTCCGGCAGCTCCAGAACATCGCCACCCTCCCGTGGGCCGTGAAGCACGTGGCCGTGATGCCCGACGTGCACTTCGGCAAGGGCGCCACGGTCGGCTCGGTCATCGCGCTCAAGGACGCCGTGTCCCCGGCCGCGGTGGGCGTCGACATCGGCTGCGGCATGACCGCGGTGCGCACGTCGCTGGTCGCGGAGGACCTGCCCGCCGACCTGTCGCGGCTGCGCTCGCTGATCGAGGCCGCCGTGCCGGTGGGCTTCGGCCAGCACCGCGCGCCGGTGGTGTTCCACGACCGGCTGTGGCGCTCGTTCGGCGACCTGACCCCGACCCTGTCGGAGGAGAAGGCGCTGAACCAGATGGGCACCCTCGGCGGCGGGAACCACTTCCTGGAGGTCTGCCTGGACACCGGGGGCCGGGTGTGGGTGATGCTGCACTCCGGGTCGCGCGGGATCGGCAACCAGCTGGCGCAGCACCACATCGCCATCGCGAAGACGTTGGCGCACAACGACGCCCTGGTCGACCCGGACCTGGCGGTGTTCCTCGCGGGCACGCCGGAGATGACGGCCTACCGGCACGACCTGTACTGGGCGCAGGAGTACGCGCGGCTGAACCGGGCCACGATGCTCGACCTGGTCACGAAGGTGCTGCTCGGGCAGTTCCCGCGGATCCGGTTCGACGAGCCGATCTCCGCGCACCACAACTACGTGTCGGAGGAGCGCCACTTCGGCGAGGACGTGCTGGTCACCCGCAAGGGCGCGATCAGCGCGCGCCGGGGCGAGCTGGGCATCATCCCCGGCTCGATGGGCACCGGCTCGTACATCGTGCGCGGCCTGGGGAACCCGGACTCGTTCCACTCGGCCTCGCACGGCGCGGGCCGCCGGATGTCGCGGAACAAGGCGCGCAAGCTGTTCACCGCCGAGGACCTCGCGGCGCAGACGCTGGGCGTGGAGTGCCGCAAGGACTCGGGCGTGGTCGACGAGATCCCGGCCGCGTACAAGGACCTCGACAGCGTCATCGAGCAGCAGGCCGACCTCGTGGAGGTCGTCACGAAGCTCAAGCAGGTGCTCTGCGTGAAGGGCTGACGCGGAGCGGGGCGGACCTGGCCCGATTTGTCAAGAGCCAGGTTTGCCTCTCACACGACAGGGTTACCCGTGGGGCAGCTGAGAGAGACCCCAACGGGAGGCGAAGATGTCCACCGGCACCACCATCGGCGTTGTGATCGCCGTGCTGGTCGTCGTCGCAGTCGGTGTGGTGCTGTGGAGGAAGGCGTCCCAGCGCAAGCACCTGCGGCGGCAGTTCGGTCCCGAGTACGACCGGGTCGTGGAGCGCAGCGGCAACCGGATGGAGGCCGAGCGCGAGCTGGCCGAGCGCGAGCGCACCCACCGGTCCCTGGAGCTGAAGCCGCTCACGGAGGGCACGCGGGAGAGCTACTCCCGCCACTGGGTCCAGGTGCAGGAGCAGTTCGTGGACGCGCCGAGCGACGCGGTCGCCAGCGCCCACCGGCTCGTCACCGACCTGATGTCCGAGCGCGGCTACCCCACGAACGGCGACCACGAGGCGAACGCCTCGGTGCTGTCGGTCGAGCACTCCCGGACCATCGACAGCTACCGCCAGGCCCACGCCATCACCCGCCGCCAGGAGCAGGGCGAGGCGTCCACGGAAGACCTGCGCAACGCGATGGTGCACTACCGAACCCTGTTCAACGACCTGCTCGGCGACCGAGGCGAGCGCAAGGAGGGAGCACGATGATCAATCGACCGGACGAGCGCCAGGACCACCGGCTGACCACCGACGACTTCGC
Organism: Actinosynnema mirum DSM 43827; assembly: GCF_000023245.1. GTDB lineage: Bacteria > Actinomycetota > Actinomycetes > Mycobacteriales > Pseudonocardiaceae > Actinosynnema > Actinosynnema mirum. The sequence continues at coordinate 1,628,557 of NC_013093.1, read as the reverse complement.
CCGCCCCCAGGGCCGTGCCGACGTCCGCGAGGACCTCGTGGACGAGCACGGCAAGCACCACGACCCGGTGCTGGAGCACGGCCACGACTCCCCGGAGCGCGAGGACGACCTGGCCTACGCGGAGGAGGCGGCCTACAACGAGGAGCGCGACCGCGAGGACGGCGTGGTGCCCGCGCAGAGCACCCGCGAGCCGGTGACCGAGCCGGTGGCCTCCGACGACCTGAAGACCGACCACGACCTGGACGCCGACGGCACGACCGGCACGCGCGCCACCGGCGTCACCACCACCCCGGTGACCGACGCCCCCGGCGCCGAGGCCATGGCCACCACCGAGATCCCGGTGCAGGCCGAGGTCGAGCCCGCGCACCACAGCGGTTTCGACGCCGAGTCCCCGCTGTTCGGCCAGGACGAGGCGGGCGGCTTCCGCGAGGAGTGGCGCTCGCTGCAGGGCGACTTCGTGGACAACCCCCGCGAGGCCGTGCACCGCGCCGACGAGCTGGTCGCCCAGGTGATCCAGAGCCTGGCCACCACGTTCTCCGAGCACAAGCGGACCCTGGAGGGCCGCTGGCAGGAGGGCAGCGAGGCCGAGACCGAGGAGCTGCGGCTCGCGCTCAAGAGCTACCGCTCGTTCTTCGACAAGTTGCTCTCGGTGTGAGGCGGAGTCTCACAGCACGCCAGATCAGCACCACCTGACCGCCGGGCAGCACGCCGCAGAGCGTGTCCCGAAGCCCGGTGCGGCAGGCGTCAGAACGCAAAGAGGAACATCGGAACGACGAGCACCCCGCTGTGCGTCCGGCGACCCGGGCGCACAGCGGGTGACAGCGTTTCCAGGGCCGTTCCAGGGCCGTTTCAGGACCCGTTCGCACGCCCGTTCACGCGCTTCGCGCTTTCCCGGTCCGCCGCGCCCGACCGCGCCCCGGACCGGTGGGCGGGATCAGCCGGGCAGTTCCCGGATCTCCATCTCCAGCACGTCGATCTCGTCGCTGATGGCCTCGTCGAGCATCCGGTCCAGCAGGCGCGCGCAATCCGCGTCGTCCGCGCCGAATCCGGGAACCTGCTCCCACCACACGGCGGGGTTGTTCCAGAACGAGCCCGACCCCTGGTCGACCCCGGCCAGCGAGCGCAACCGGTCGTCGTCCTCGGGCAGCGCCCTGACGTAGTCCACGAACCTGGCCAGCTCGGCCGGGTGCGCGGCGGGCACCGCCCCGAAACCGCGCAGGCAGTCGTCCAGCTCCCTGAGGAACTCCTCCTTGAAAGTCACGATCCACCCCCGCTTCCCCCGCACCGCTGCGAGCGAGGAGCACTCGATCCGAGTACCAACGGTACCGCCGCGAAGGCAGGGCGAAATGCCTGCTAACGGGGGGCGTAAAGCGTCAAATCGGCAACGTTCAGGCTATTATTTCGGAACTTGAGCGCACATCCGGGTGATATCCGGCGAAATCCTGTCCACTGTGGACGTTCGGGGTCCCGGTTCCGGTTGCGCGGACTCGAAACCGGCATTCCCCGGAACCGACCCGGAACCGACCAGGGCGCTACTCGGCGCGCACCCTCGCGGCGAGGCTGTAGCGGTCGCCCCGGTACAGCGAGCGCGAGCGCTCCACCGGCGTTCCGGACCGGTCGTGCGCGACCCGGTGCAGCAGCAGCATGGGCAGCGCGGGGTTGGTGCCGATGAGCAGCGCCTCGCGGGGCGCCGCCAGCACGGTCTCCACCCGCTCCTCGGCCCCGCCGAACTCCACGCCGAACCGCTCGCGCAGGCAGGCGTGCAGCGACCCGGCCGGGTCGAGCGCGTCGAGCAGGCCGGGGAAGCGGGACAGCGGCAGGTACGTCGACTCCAGGCCGACCCGCGCGCCGTCGGCGAGCATGACCCGCTCCAGGTGCAGCACCGGGTCCCCGTGCGGCACCAGCAGGTCCTCGGCGAGCACCTCGTCCGCGGGTAACCGCTCGACGGTCACCACGCCCCGGTCGGGCCGGATGCCCTGCGCCCGCATCCCGTCCGCGTAGCTCACCAGGGACAGCGGCTGCACGAGCTTGGGCGGCGCGACGTAGGTGCCGCTGCCGTGCCGCCGCAGGAGCCTGCCCTCCAGGACGAGCTCCGCGACGGCCTGGCGCAGCGTCACGCGCGAGACCGAGAACCGGCAGGCCAGCTCCCGCTCCGACGGCAGCGCCGCCCCCTCCCCCAGCGCCTCGACCAGCCACAGCAGCTCGGTCTTGACCGCGTAGTAGCGGGGAACCCGCCCGTGCTCGGGAATCCCGGCGCGGACGGGCTTGTCGGCCCGGCGGCCGGGGGAGGGGTGGGAGCTGATCACCCGGCGACCCTAGGCCCCAGCGGGTCCGCGCAGGACCCGCCAACGGGGTGGGTCGGAGGTCACGAAGCGATCTGCGGCGGCTCGGGCAGCCGGTAGTCGGAGCCGCCGACGTTGACCTCCTGCGCGCGCTTCCACTCGCCGCTGTCGACCATCTTGCGCAGCGCGGCCGTGACCGCGTCCTTGGTCTCCTGCTCCCCCTTGGGGAGGCCGATCCCGTACTCCTCCTCGCTGAACGGCTCGCCGACCACCCTGAGCAGCTCCGGGTTCTGCGCGGCGTACCCGGCGAGCACGACGTCGTCGGTGGTGAGCGCGTCGACCTCGCCGGCGAGCAGCGCGGTCACGCACTCGCTGAACCTGGGCTGCTCGACCAGCTTCACGTTCTTCGCGAACGTGTCCTTCACGTACTGCGCCGAGGTGGTGCCGGTGACCGAGCAGAGCCGCTGGCCCCGGCTGAGCGAGTCCGGCCCGGTGATCTCCTGGTTGTCGATCAGCACCAGCAGGTCCTGGCCCGCCGTGTAGTACGGACCCGCGAAGTCGATGACCTCGCGCCGCTTCGGGGTGATGGAGTAGCCGTTGACCACCAGGTCGACCTCGCCCGAGGTGAGCAGCCGCTCGCGGTCCTCGGGCGGGGCCTCGACCCAGGTGATGCCCGACTCGGGGACGCCCAGCTCGGTGGCGACGTAGCGCGCGACGTCGATGTCGAAGCCGCGCAGGTTCCCGTCCTGGCGCCGCAGGCCGAGCCCCGGCTGGTCGTGGGCGACCCCGATGGTGATCCTCCCCTGCTCCGCGCGGCCGAGGACGGTGTCGTCGTCGGCCCCGCAGGAGGTCAGCGCGAGCACCGCCGCGGTGGCCCAGACCAGGGATGACTTGCTTAACGCTGCCACGGTGGTTCCCCTCCCCTGTCCCGTGCTTTCGGGGGAACCTAGGTGCCGGTGGGCGCTGCGTCTGCGCTTCACAGCGGAATCAGGCCGAAAGACCCCAGAAGATCGTCCCGAACGGACCTGAACACCGCAGCGCGCTGGTGCGGGTGGCCGTGCGGTGCTCCGGGGTCCGGACGGGCGCGGGTCGCGGGAACGGCTGTGGTGGCGGGGTTCGCGCGCGGTGGGCGGTCGACCCCGGCGGGGTGCGGGGCAGGCCCGCGGGACTGTGAACGCGGACCGTCAGCGTGCCCCTCCTGGCAGGCGCAGCCGCCGGGGACCGGAGTCGCGCGGCGACGGCCTCGGCCCGAGGGTGACGCGGGCGCTGGCCACGAACGCGCCCTCCGCCGACGCCAGCACCGGTTCCAGCGCCAGCTCCCGCACCTCCGGCAGGTCCTCGGCGAGCGCGGCCAGCCGCAGCACCAGCTCCTGCAGCGCGGCCAGGTCCGCCACCTGACCGCCCCGGAACCCGGCGAGCAGCGGCGCGGCCTTGGGGGCGCGCACGAGCGCGGCGGCGTCGGCGTCGGTCAGCGGCACCGCCCGGTACGCCCGGTCGCCCAGCAGGTCGCTCACCAACCCGGACAGCCCGAACGACACCAGCGACCCGAACGACGGGTCGTCCTGGAGCCCCAGCACGCAGGACAGCCCCTTGGGAACCATGCGCTGCACGTACACCTCGGTCAGCCCGGAGATGTCCGAGAGGCCCCGGTACGCCTCGCGCACGGACTCCTCGGCGGTCAGGTCCAGGCGCACCCCGACGAGGTCGGTGCGGTGCCGCAGGTGCCCGGCCGTGGACTTGAGCGCCACCGGGTAGCCCAGCTCGGCGGACGCGGCCACCGCGTCGTCCGCCGAGGACACCACCCGGAACGGCACGACGTCGATGCCGTAGCAGGCCAGCAGCCGCATCGTGGTGCCGTCGTCCAGCTTGACCAGCTCGGCGTGCGGCACGGACTCGACGAGCGCCCGCGCGGCCTCGGGGTCGACGCCCTCGGGCCGGGTGAACAAGCCCGCCGGGCGGGAGCGCCAGCGCGCGTAGCGGGTCACCCGCGCGAGCGCGAGCACGGCCCGCTCCGGGCTCGGGTACGACGGCACCGAGCCGCGCCCCGGCGCGCCGTCCGGGCCGGTCACCGCCAGCTCCGCCGGGACGCCCTCCACGGCCAGGAACGTGGACACGATCGGCTTGGCCTCCACAGCGTCCTGCGCGGTGGAGGCCTGCGCGGCGGTGCCCTGCGCGGTGGCGTCCTGCACGGCGGCGCGCAGCGCGCGGGCGTACTCGGTGCCGGGGATGGCGAGCGGCGGCGCGAAGACCACGACGAGCGCGTCGGTGTCCGGGTCGGCGAGCGCGGTGCGGACCGCGCCCGCGAACTCCTCCGGCCCGGCCTGCGCGCCCACGTCCACCGGGTCGCCGACCAGGTCGAGGCCCTGCCCGAGGACGGTGTCGGCGGCGAGCACGCCGATGGCGGTGGAGTTGCCGACCACCGCGACCCTCGGGCCGGACGGCAGCGGCTGGTGGGCGAGCAGCAGCGCGGTGTCGAACAGCTGCGCCAGCGACTCGACCCGGATCACGCCCGCCTGCTCGAACAGGGCCTGCACGCTCTGCTCGTCCACGTGCACCGAGGTCGCGGCGAGCGCGGGCGTGACCGCGTGCCTGCCGGACTTCACCGCCACGATCGGCTTGCTGCGGCCCAGGCGCCGGGCGAGGCGGGCGAACTTGCGCGGGTTGCCGAACGACTCCAGGTACAGCAGCACCACGTCGGTGGCCGGGTCGGTCTCCCAGTACTGGAGCAGGTCGTTGCCGGACACGTCGGCCCGGTTGCCCGCGCTGACGAACGTGGACAGGCCGAGGCCCCGCTCGGCGGCGGTCGCCAGGATCGCGCTGCCGAGCGCCCCGGACTGGCAGAAGAACCCGGTGCGCCCGCGCGCGGGCAGGGTCGGCGCGAGGGTCGCGTTGAGCCGCACGTCCGGGTCGGTGTTGACCACGCCCAGCGCGTTCGGGCCGACCACGCGCATCCCGTGCGCGCGGGCCTCGGTGACCAGCCTGCGCTCGGCGGTGCGCCCGTCGGGGCCGGTCTCGCCGAAGCCGGAGGTGACCACGACCAGCGCCTTGACCCCCTTGGCCAGGCAGGCGTCCATGACCTCGTCGACACCCGCGGCGGGCACCGCGACGACGGCCAGGTCGACGTCGTCGGGGATGTCCAGCACGGACGGGTAGGCGCGCACGCCCCGCACCGCGCGGTGCTCGGCGTTGACCGGGTAGACGGGGCCGTGGAAGTCGCCGACGAGCAGGTTCGCCAGCACCGCGTGGCCGATCTTGGTGCGGTCGGTGGAGGCGCCGATGACGGCGATCGAGCGCGGGTGCAGCAGGTTGTGCACGCTGCGCGCCTCGGCGGCCTGCTCGCGGGCCTGCGCGACCTCCACGGACTGCTCGGTGGGGTCCACGTCGAACTCCAGGTGCAGCACGCCCTCGTCGAAGGCGCGGCTGACCGAGTAGCCGGCGTCGCGGAACACCCGGACCATCTGGCCGTTCTCGGCGAGCACCTCGGCGGTGAACCGGGTCAGCCCGCGCTCGCGGGCGGCGGCGGCCAGGTGCTCCAGCAGGATCGAGCCGAGGCCCCGGCCCTGGTGCTCGTCCTGCACGACGAACGCGACCTCGGCGGAGGGGCCGTCGTTCAGCCGGTCGTAGCGGCCCACCGCGACGATGTCGTCGCCGAGCATGGCCACGAACGCGACCCGGTCGGCGTGGTCGACGGTGGTGAACCGGACGACGTCGCGCCTGGGCATCCTCGGGTAGGGGCCGAAGTAGCGGAAGTAGCGGGTGCGCTCGGAGAGCCGGGAGTGGAACTCCAGCAGGCGCTGGCCGTCGTCGGGGGTGATGGGGCGCAGGTGGGCGGTGCCGCCGTCGGCGAGCACGACGTCGGCCTCCCAGCTGCGCGGGTAGTCGAACGGGTCCACTAGTCCCTCGCGTCCTCGGGGTCCAGGCCGTGCAGGGGGAAGACGGCGCGGCGGGTGGCCCGGACGGCCTCGTCCACCGGGTCGCCGCCGGAGCCGTCCCACGGCGCGAACGAGGTGTCGGCGCCCTCGGTCATGGTGGTGGGCAGCGGCCAGTTCGGGGCGGTCCTGGCCACGTGCGAGATCCAGGAGGCGGGCAGCGGGACGCGCGGGTCGACGTCGCGGTCCAGGACCGTGGCGAGCAGGTGCGTCCAGGAGCGGGGGACCACGCGCACCAGCTCGTACCCGCCGCCGCCGAGCGCCAGCCACTTGCCGTTCGCGGTGGTGTCGGCGAGGTGGCGCAGGGCGCGGTAGATCGCGCGGTGGCCGTCGACGGTCAGGGACAGGTCGGCGAGCGGGTCCTCGCGGTGGCTGTCCACTCCGCACTGGGTGACCAGGACCTGCGGGCGGAACGCGGTGAGCAGCGACGGCACGACGGCGTGGAAGGCGCGCAGCCAGCCCCGGTCGGGGGTGCCGGGCGGGAGGGCGACGTTGACCGCCGTGCCCTCGGCGTTCGGACCGCCCAGCTCGGCGGGGCGGCCGGTGCCGGGCCACAGGCTCAGCGGGCTCTGGTGCAGGGAGACGGTGAGCACGCGCGGGTCGTCGTAGAACGCGGCCTGCACGCCGTCGCCGTGGTGCACGTCGGTGTCGACGTAGGCGACGCGGTCGAAGCCGTTGTCCAGCAGCCAGGAGATGGCGACGGCGCAGTCGTTGTAGACGCAGAAGCCCGCGGCGCGGTCGCGCATGGCGTGGTGCAGTCCGCCCGCGATGCTGACGGCCCGGTCGGCGGCGCCGGAGGCGATCTGGCGGGCTGCGGCGAGCGAGCCGCCGACGATCAGGGAGGACGCCTCGTGCATCCGGTCGAAGACCGGGTTGTCGGTGGTGCCGAGGCCGTGGCCGAGGTCCCAGGCGGTGCTCGGGGCGGCGCGCACGGCGGCCAGGTAGGCGGGGTCGTGGACGCGTTCGAGCTCCGGGTCGGTGGCGTGGGCCGGGGCGATCGGGTCGACGCCGTCGAGGACGCCGAGCGCCGTGGCGAGCCGGACGGTGAGGTCAAGGCGCACGGGGTTGAGCGGGTGGTCGCCGCCGAGGTCGTAGGCGAGCACCGACTCGTCCCAGACCACGGCGGGTGGCCGCGCGACGCCCTGTTCCGCTCCCATGTCCGGAATTTAGCCTACTGACCGGTAATCGCACGATGGCCGCAGCGGGTCGGGTTGGTCCGTTGGTGGCGGTTTCCCCGGTGGCGGTCCGGCGGTGGCGGGGGTCGTCGGTGGGGGGACCTACAGTCGGGTCGACGCGCCGGGGGCGAGCGCCGCCGGGTGGGTGGGAACCCCGCGCGGGGGAACGGGGTCGAACCAGCCATGCGTTTGCGACGTGCCTCAGCGCTGACCGCCTGCCTCGCCGCCGTGCTCGGGGTGGTGGGGTGCAGCAGTTCCGTGAGCGGGAGCGCGAGCAGCGGGTCGGGCGGCTCGCCCAGCGCCTCCTCCTCCGCCGCCGCCCCGACCGGGAGCGGCTCGGCGGAGCCTGGTGGTTCCGGCACCCAGGAGCCGGGGGCCGGCGAGCCCCGCGCGACCGAGCCGGGCTCCGGGCAGGGCGGCGGCGAGGTGAAGCTGGGGAAGCGGAAGAAGTCCGAGTACGACCCCTGCGGGCTGCTGAGCTCGCAGGAGGTGGCCGTGGTGTTCGGGTCGGGCGAGATGCTGGAGACCAGCGGCTGCCTGCACTCGTCCTTCGACCCGATGAAGGTGGCGATCATCCAGGCCTCGTACTTCATCCCGGACGCGAGCGCCGAGATCGGGAAGATCGAGGTGGGCGGGAACAGCGCGTACCGGATGAAGAGCGAGGAGGGGTGCGCGGTGCTGGTGGCGCTGTCGGAGGAGTCGCAGGAGGCGACGGGGGCGCTGCGCGTCGACGTGACGACGGACGGCTCGGCCGAGCCGTGCCAGCTGGCGGTGGACCTGGCGACCAAGGCCTTCGACCGCATCCCGAACGCCTGACGCCTGACGCCTGGCGGCTGGCGGTCGGCGGCCGGCGGCTGGCGGGCGGCGGGCGGGGTGGCGGCGGCGCGCTCGAGGCGCGCGGCCGGGACGTGATCAGGTCCCGACCGCGCTGTCCGGCGCGGGAGGCTCCCGGTGGTCGACCGGGCGGGCCGCCGATGATCGGCCGAGCCGAGGTCACCACCGGTCGCCCAGACTGGTCAGCGCCAACCGCCCGAGCCCGTTGCCGCTGATCAGCCGAGCCGGTCGCCACCAGCCGCCCCGGCCGGTCAGCGCCAACCGCCCGAGCCCGTTGCCGCTGATCAGCCGGGCCGGTCGCCACCAGCCGCCCCGGCCGGTCAGCGCCAACCGCCCGAGCCCGTTGCCGCTGATCAGCCGGGCTGGTCGCCGGTGGCGACCGGGCGGTCCTGGGCGGACCAGTTCGACCACGAGCCGGGGTACAGCAGGGCCGGGGTGTCCCTGGTGGTCAGGCCCGCCGCCTCCAGGGCCAGCACCACCGAGGACGCCGTGACGCCCGAGCCGCAGTACGCGCCCACCGGGCGGTCCCCGGTCACGCCGAGCGCCTGGAAGCGGGCCGCCAGGGTCCGCGCGGGCAGCCAGCGGCCGTCCGCGCCCGCGTGCTCCGCGGAGGGCGCGCTCACCGCGCCGGGGATGTGCCCGGCCTTCGGGTCGACCGGTTCGACCTCGCCCCGGTACCTGGCCCCGGCGCGCGCGTCCAGCAGGACGCCCTCGCGGGCCAGCTCGGCGGCGCCGTCCGCGTCCACGACCGGCATCCGGCCCGGCCGCACGACGACGTCGCCCTCCTCGGGCTCCGGTTCCTCGGCGGTGACCGGCCTGCCCTCGGCCGACCACGCCGCGTAACCGCCGTCCAGGACCGCCACCTGGTCGTGGCCCGCCCAGCGCAGCAGCCACCACGCGCGCGCCGCCACCGAGCCGTCCCCGTCGTCGTAGGCCACCACCGGGACGCCCTCGCGGACGCCCGCCGCGCGCAGCGCGCGCTCCAGCACGGCCACCTCGGGCAGCGGGTGCCTGCCCTCCGGACCGGGCGGGGCGGCCAGCGCCGCGTCCAGGTCGGTGTGGACGGCTCCGGGGACGTGCCCGACCTCGTAGTCTTGTCGTGCGGGCGGGCCGCCGAGTCGCCAGCGGACGTCGAGCACGACCGGGGGTCGCTCGTCCGCCAGCGCGACGGCCAGCGCTTCAGTGCTGATCAAGGGGTGCACGGTGCCATCCTGCACCGACGCGCACCTGCTCGCCGTGAGCGGGAGAGGTCGCCCCGACCGGTGCGACTAGCATGAAGGCATAAGAAGGGGAGCGGGTGTGAACGACCTCATCGACACCACGGAGATGTACCTCCGCACGATCTACGAGCTCGAAGAAGAGGGCGTGGTGCCGCTGCGCGCCCGCATCGCCGAGCGGCTGGGCCAGAGCGGCCCGACCGTGAGCCAGACCGTCGGCCGCATGGAGCGGGACGGGCTGGTGGTCGTCGCCGACGACCGGCACCTGGAGCTGACCGAGCAGGGCCGCAACCTCGCGGTGTCGGTGATGCGCAAGCACCGGCTGGCGGAGCGGCTGCTGGTCGACATCATCGGCCTGGAGTGGGAGCACGTGCACAGCGAGGCATGTCGCTGGGAGCACGTGATGAGCGAGGCCGTCGAGCGCAAGCTGGTGAAGCTGCTCGGCAACCCGACCACCTCGCCCTACGGCAACCCCATCCCCGGCCTGGACAAGCTCGGCGACGGCGAGCCCGCTCCGCCCGTGGAGGCGGACCTGCTGCGCATCGACGAGGTCGCCAGGCGCGGCGGGGGCCGGGTGGAGGTCAAGCGGATCGCCGAGCACGTTCAGCTCGACCCCGATCTGATGGCGGATCTGAAAGCTGCGGGTGTGATGCCGGGAAGTGTTGTGAAGGTCGAGTCGCTGGACGACAGCAAGGTCGTGCGGGTCGGCGGGAGTGGGACGACGGCCGAGCTGAGCCAGTCCATCGCCCACGCCGTGCTGGTGCAGGCCAGGTGAGCGCCGTGCGGCAGCGGCCAGCCGACAAGGCGGCCGTCGAGTTCGAGAAGCTGCACGGTCGTGCGCCCGCGGGCGTCTGGTCGGCTCCCGGCCGGGTGAACCTGATCGGTGAGCACACCGACTACAACGACGGCTTCGTGCTGCCGTTCGCCCTGCCCCACCGGCTGGCCGCCGCGGCGTCGCCGCGCGAGGACGGCGTGCTGAGCGTCGTCACGGTCGGCGACGACGGTGAGGCCCGTCACGCCGAGGACGTGCTGGTCGCGGACCTGGAGCCGGGCGGGGTGCCCGGTTGGGCCGCCTACCCGGCGGGGGTGGCGTGGGCGCTGCGCTCCGAGGGCCTCAAGGGCGGGGCGGACGTCGTCATCGCGGGCGACGTGCCGTCCGGCGCGGGCCTGTCCTCGTCGCACGCGCTGGAGTGCGCGGTGGCGCTGGCGCTGCTGGAGCTGGGCGGCAAGCCCGCGAACTCCGGGCCGGGCACGCCCTCGCTGGCCCAGGTCGCGCGCTTGGTGCAGCGGTCGGAGAACGACTTCGTGGGCGCGCCGACCGGTCTGCTCGACCAGACCGCGTCGCTGTGCTGCACCGACGCGCACGTGCTGTTCCTGGACGTGCGCTCGGGCGAGGCCGAGCAGGTCCCGTTCGACGCGTCGGCGCGCGGGCTGGAGGTGCTGGTGATCGACACCCGCGCCAGCCACTCGCACAGCGACGGCGGCTACGGCGCGCGCCGGGCTGGCTGCGAGGAGGCGGCGGCGCTGCTGGGCGTCGACGCGCTGCGCGACGTCACGGCCGAGGGCCTGGACGAGGCGCTGGCGAAGCTCCCGGAGAACCTGCGCCCGCTGGTGCGGCACGTGGTGACCGAGAACGAGCGGGTGCTGCGCGCGGTGGAGGTGCTGCGCTCGGGCGAACTGGCCGAGCTGGGCCCGCTGCTGACCGCGTCGCACGTCAGCCTGCGCGACGACTACCGGGTGTCCTGCCCGGAGCTGGACGTCGCGGTGGACTCCGCGCTGGCCTCGGGCGCCCTGGGCTCCCGCATGACCGGCGGCGGCTTCGGCGGCTCGGCGATCGCGCTGGTGCCCGTCGAGCTGCACGACAAGGTCGTGGCCGACGTCGAGGCCGCGTTCGCCGCGAAGGGCTGGACCACGCCGCGCACCTTCACGGCCGTCCCGTCCCCCGGTGCGGGCCGCGACATCTAGCGGACCGCGCCATCGGGGAGAGCTGGGCCACCCGGAAGCTCCGGGAGATCCAGCGCACTGCCGAGCGGGCTTGCTCGCTGACCACCCGGTCGGCGAGCAGGCCCAACGGCGGCCCGACCGACAGCCAAAGACCCGAAGGTGGACAGGCCCGGCGGCCGACAGGCGGGAACCACGGCGGACGGCCATCCGACCGACGGCACCGTCCTCAGCGGACTCTCGCGCGACCGACCACGCCGGAACACCCCGAGACCACTCCCCTCGCCTCCCCTCGCCTCGGCGCACGACCGAGGGCAGCCCTCTGGGCCCGGCGGGTGAAGAACAACGCCGAGCAGGGCCGCGCCGCCCGGCAAGCAAGATCAACTCCCCCGTCGGGCGGCAGGTCACCGCAGGCAGACCCGCGCAGAGGCCCCATGCGGGGCGCGCGAGCCACACGGGCCAACTTCCGCAGGCAGATCTGGCCCTCGGCTAGCCCGGTCCGCACCTGGCCCGGCCTCGGCCCGCCCGCCCTTCAGGCGGCCCGATCCGCAGCAGCCCTCTCAAGCAGCCTGGTCCGCAGCAGCCCACCCTTGAGGAAGCCCGATCCGCAGCAGCCCGATCCACAGGCGGCCCGGCTCGCAGCAGCCGATTCTCGGGCGGCCCGGTCCTCAGGCGGGTCCGGGCAGCCGCCGACCGGTTGTGGAGCGGTCCTCCAAGGTGTGGACCGTGGTCGCCACGGCTCGTGGCAGGGGGCTCGACAGGGGGCGCGGAACCTCCTCTCCGGGTGTTGGCTGGTCAAGGTGGGTCGTCGGGATTCAGGTCCGGTCGCTGAACCGGCGGTTTCCGGCATCCGGCAAGCTTGGGGTGCGCAGCTCCCGCCCTCGTGGCGGACGCGGGCGGCCCGTCCGGTCGGGCGGGGACAACTGAACATCCACCGGGGGTGGCGCGCGTGTCGCCCTCCGGTGCGGAGCGGGAACACCGGCTCGGGTCGGTGCGGAGCGGTCGGCGTGAGGCTGGGCCGTCCGCTCACCGCCCCTTCCCGGAACCGAACTGCACGACCTGGACCGAACGTCCCGGCTCGACCGGAGCGCGTGGCACGACCGCGTGGCCGGACCTGGTGGGACCGCCGGTGGAGAACAAGCGGAAAGCGGGGAACACAGGGTGAAGCTGCTCGTCACGGGCGGTGCGGGGTACGTCGGCAGCGTGACCGCCGCACGGCTGGTCGAGTCCGGGCACGAGGTCGTCGTGCTCGACGACCTGTCCACCGGGCACGCGGACGCCGTGCCCGAGGGCGCCGAGTTCGTCCAGGCCGACATCGACGACGCCATCGGCGACGTGCTCGCGGGTGGCTTCGACGGCATCGTGCACTGCGCGGCCAAGTCGCTGGTCGGCGAGTCGATGGTGGACCCGGCCAAGTACTGGCAGGGCAACGTGGTCACCTCCCTGAAGCTGCTCGACGCGATGCGCGCCCACGGCACGCCCCGGCTGGTGTTCTCGTCCACCGCCGCGACCTACGGCGAGCCCGAGCAGGTGCCGATCCTGGAGACCGCGCCGACCCGGCCGACCAACACCTACGGCGCGTCGAAGCTCGCGATCGACCACGCCATCACCTCCTACGCCGCCGCGCACGGCCTGGCCGCCGTGAGCCTGCGGTACTTCAACGTCGCGGGCGCGTACGGCCGCTTCGGCGAGCGGCACGCCGTCGAGACCCACCTGATCCCGCTCGTGCTCCAGGTCGCCCTGGGCAAGCGCGAGAGCATCAAGGTCTTCGGCGACGACTGGCCCACCGACGACGGCACGTGCGTGCGCGACTACATCCACGTGCTCGACCTGGCCGACGCGCACATGAAGGCCCTGGAGCACGCCACGGCGGGCGAGCACCGCATCTACAACCTGGGCAACGGGCTCGGCTTCTCCGTCAACCAGGTCATCGAGGCCTGCCGCGAGGTCACCGGCCACGCGATCCCCGCCGTGGTCGACGGCCGCCGCGCGGGCGACCCGGCCGTGCTGATCGCCTCCAGCGAGCGCGCCCGCACCGAGATGGGCTGGAAGCCCGAGCGCGCCGACCTGTCCGGCATCGTCCGCGACGCCTGGGAGTTCACCCAGGCCCGCGAGGAGGCCTGAACCGCATGACGACAACGGGATCAGCGGCGGACTTCTCCGACCTGGCGCGCTTCGCCGCGCTGCCCAGGCTCGGCTCGCTGGCGGTGTCGCCGGACGGCTCCCGCCTGGTGACGGTCGTGTCCGAGCTGTCGGACGACGGCAAGACCTGGCAGGGCTCCCTGTGGGAGGTCGACCCGACCGGTGGGCGGCCCGCGCGCAGGCTCACCCGCTCGGCCAAGGGCGACTCGTCGCCGGTGTTCACCCCGGACGGCTCGCTGCTGTTCCTGTCGGCGCGACCGGACCAGGAGCGCAAGCCCGGCGAGGCCAAGGACAAGGCGGCGCTGTGGCTGCTGCCGCCCAGCGGTGAGGCCCGCGAGCTGCACCGCCCGGCGGGCGGAGTCGACCGGGTGCTGGTGGCGGGCGGCTCGGGCACGGTGCTGCTCGGCTCGCCGGTGCACCGGGGCGCGGGGTTCGGCGAGGCGGACGCGGACGTGCGCAAGGCGCGCGAGGACGCCGGGGTCACGGCGATCCTGCACGAGAGCTACCCGATCCGGTACTGGGACCACGACCTCGGCCCGTTCCACAGCAGGCTGCTGGCCACCACCGCCCCGGTCGACGGCGACTCGGCCCGGCTGGGCGCCGGGGACCTGGTCGACCTGACCCCGGTCACCGAGCGGGCCCGGTTCGCCTCGGTCGCGATCAGCGACGACGGGCGGTGGGTCGCGCACACCGAGAGCGTCGCGGTGGACGCCGCCTACGGCAACCACGTCCGGCTCCGGCTGACCAGCTCCGACGGGACCCAGGACCGGGTGCTCGCGCAGGACGCGGGCCACTCGTACGACGAGCCCGCGTTCCTGCCGGACGCGTCGGCCGTGATCGCCCTGCGCAGCCTGGACTCGACGGCGGACGAGCCGTGGGAGAACACCCTGGTGCGGATCGACGTGGCCACCGGCGAGGTCACCGACCTGCTGCCCGGCTTCGACCTCTCGCCCGAGCACCCGCTGGTGAGCCCGGACGGCGCGGTGGTGTTCTTCACCACCTTCGCGGTCGGCCACCAGGTGCTGTGGCGGGTCGAGCTGGCCACCGGGGACGTGGTGCGGATGACCACGACCGGCGCCTACCAGGACGTGCGGGTCAGCCGGGACGGCAAGGCCCTGTACGCGCTGCGCAACGCCGTGGACTCGCCCGCCCGCCCGGTCCGGCTGGACCCGGCCGGGGTCGAGCAGGAGCCGGTGTACCTCCAGGCCCCCGGCGGCCTGGACTCGCTGCCCGGCACGCTGACCGAGATCGAGGTGCGGGTCGAGGACGGCCGCACCGTGCGCTCGTACCTGGTGCTGCCGGAGGGCTGCTCCCCGGAGCGGCCCGCGCCGCTGCTGCTGTGGGTGCACGGCGGCCCGGTGATGAGCTGGAACGGCTGGAGCTGGCGCTGGAACCCGTGGCTGATGGCCGCCAAGGGCTACGCGGTGCTGCTGCCGGACCCGGCGCTGTCGCTGGGCTACGGGCAGGACTTCGTCCGCGCGGGCTGGGGCAGCTGGGGCGGCAAGCCGTACACCGACCTCATGGCGATCACCGACGTCGCCGAGGCCAGGGCTGACATCGACGAGACCCGGACCGCCGCCATGGGCGGGTCGTTCGGCGGGTACATGGCGAACTGGATCGCCACCCGCACCGACCGGTTCAAGGCGATCGTGACGCACGCGTCGCTGTGGAACCTGGACGCGTTCACGGGCACGACGGACGACTCGTACTACTGGATGCGCGAGATGGGCGACCCGCTGCAGCGCCCCGAGCGGATCACCGAGAACTCGCCGCACCTGTACGTGGCCGACGTGCGCACGCCGGTGCTGGTCATCCACGGCGACAAGGACTACCGGGTCCCGATCGGCGAGGGGCAGCGGCTGTACTTCGACCTCGTCCGGCACGGGGTGGACGCCAAGTACCTGTACTTCCCGACCGAGAACCACTGGATCCTGACGCCCGGCAACTCGAGCGTCTGGTACGAGACGGTCTTCGCGTTCCTCGCGCAGCACGTCCTCGGGGAGCCCTGGCGCAGGCCGGAACTGCTCTGACGGTTCTGACGGTCCGGTGCGCGCCGGTGGCGAACCGGCGCGCGCCGAGCCCGCACGCGCACCACCGCGGCCCTCTCGGCGCCCGGACCGACCGGTCCGGGCGCCGAGGGGGCTTCGCGCTTTCCGGGCGAGCCAAGCGCACGCCCGGCGCACGCGCGCCAGGAGCAGGGAGCGGGTCGGGTCAGGACGGGTAAGCACGGGCGGCCTCCTCGGCGAGCGAGCGCAGGTAGTCCGGTGGCATCGCGCCCTGCAGCGCGCCCCGGAGCAGGGTGGTCATGCGGTGGCCGGGGCACGCGGCCTCGGCACGTTCCAGGGCCAGCACGGCCAGCGCGCCCTCACCCCTGAGGTAGGTCGCGAAGGCCAGCAGCGCGGCGGCCTCGGCCCGCTCCGGCGCGGGGGCGGCCCTGGTCAGCTCGGTCCACAGGCGTTCGGCGGCCATGGCGTGCGCGCCCAGCGCCAGGGTCAGCGCCAGGTCCCGCACGCGCGGGCTGGACAGCGCGAACGCCAGCTCCGCCACCTCGTCGTCGGGCAGCGGCGTGGTCCGGCCGGGGGTGCGCTCCACCGCGACGAGCAGCGCCCTGCAGTGCCTGGTCACCAGCTCGTCCGGGTCGGCGCCCTCCAGCGCGGCCGTGCGGCGGTCCAGCAGGGCCGCTCGCCGGGCCAGCGCCTCCGGCGGGTCCGGGGACAGCAGCTCGGCCATCTCCGCCCTGCTGCCGTACGTCACGTGCCCCGCGGCGGCCGACAGCGCGGCCAGGTAGGTGGCGCGCGCGTCCGGCGCGGTGCCGGTCCGGCCCACGTCGGCGTAGTCGAACCAGGGCTCGCCGCCCGCGGTGCCCGGCGCCCACACCGCGCGCGCCAGCGGCACCCCGAGCGCCCCCAGTCTCCTGAGCAGGCTCCGCACCACGTCCGGCCGGGGCAGCACCTCCGGCGGGTCCGCGCCGCCTCCGCCCACCACGAGCACGGCCACCGAGCAGCCGGGGGTCCGGCGCACGACGGGCGCCAGCTTGTCGGCCGCGTCGCGCACCTGGGCCGCGTCGGGCAGGTCGGCGCGCAGGACCACCACGACGGAGTCCCCGCGCAGCACGAGGACCACCACCGAGTCGGCGGGGTGGAAGCCCAGCAGGTGCGGGACGGCGGCCACCAGGTCACCGGGGCCGTGGATCCTCGCCGAGGGGAGGACGGGAGTTGTCATGCCCCCACTGTGGCCGGCGCGGGACGAGCGGTCAGCGAGAGAAAACGCGGGCTGTGGACAACTGAGAGGCTGTGGACAACGCGGAACGGCGGTGGCGCGGAACGGGTAACCTGCCCGCCCCGCGCCACCGCCGCCGAAGAGCCCCGGAGCGGATCAGCCCGCCGCCCGGCGCAGCGCCGCCTTCCCGCCGACCACCGGCAGCTCCACCGACGTCCCGGTCAGGTCGACCGACAACCCGGCGCCCGGAGCGGGCCGGAGCGTGTAGTCGTGGTCGCTGGACAGCAGCACCAGTTCGAGCCGGTGCCCCGCCGCCACCACGTAGTCGTTGGCCTGGAGCTCCACCTCGACCCGGTACCGCTTCCCCGGCACGACGGGCCTGGTCACCGACAGGTCGAGCCGGTTCTGCGGATCGGCCCACCCGCGCGTGATCACCCGGCTGGTCCCGTCCGGCGACCGGTCCACCAGCACCGCCGTCACGTTCGCGGCGGGCCGGTCGAACGACACCGCCAGATCCGCCTTGGGCGTGCCGGACAGCCGCACCGGCTCGGTCAGCGCGCGGGTCCCGTACGCCAGCCGGTTGCCCGACGCGGGCAGGTCCACCAGCTGCTCCACGGACTTCCCCGCGTCGTCGCGCAGCTCCTCCACCAGCGGTCGACCGGGCACGGCGTCGGTGCGCAGCGCCCCCTTGCCCCCGCCGCCGACCCACGGGTGCAGCCGCGCGGGCGCGGTCCCCGGCGCGGGCCACTCGGCCTCGTCGACCCAGCTGCGGTCCTCGCGCTGCACGGTCGACTTCGGCTCGCGCTCCACCCCGTTGTCGACCCCGTAGAGGTAGTGGCTGAACCACCGGTTGAGCGTGCGCCGCCACTGCGCCGACCGCAGCGTGTCCGGGTCGGTGTGCCCGGACTGGTGCAGCCAGATCTTGTGCTCGACCCCGTTGAGCTTGAGCGCCTCGTACCACTGCGCGACCTGCTTGACCTTGACGTTCCAGTCGTTGAGCCCGTGCACCGCGAGCACCGAGGCCCGCACCAGCGGCGCGTCCTTGACGTAGTCCCGCTCCTGCCAGAACGGGGTGAAGTCCCCCGTCACCCGGTCCTGCTCGCGGGTCAGCTCGGCGAGCACCGGCGCGCACGCCGCCCGGTCGGCGCGGGTGTGCACGTACTCGGCGAGCACGTCGGCGTCCTCGCCCTGGTACCCGCCGGGCGCGACGACCGCCCCGCCCGCGCGGTAGTAGTCGTACCAGCTGGAGATCGCCGCGATCGGCACGATCGTCTCCAGCCCGCGCACCCCGGTGGCCGCGACCGCGTTCGGCAGCGTCCCGTTGTAGGAGGTGCCCATCATCGCGGTCTTCCCGGTGCTCCAGGCCGCCGAGACGGCCGCGCCCGAGGCGGTGCGCGCGGAGGTGCGGCCGTTGAGCCAGTCCACGACCGACCTCATGCCGGTGGTCTCGTTGCGACCGCCGGAGGTGGGGCAGCCGGTGGACTTGCCGGTGCCCAGCGACTCGGCGTAGACCACGGCGAACCCGCGCGAGACGAAGTACGACTCGTACCGGGCCGAGGTGATCGGCACCGCGTTCGGCCCGACCGCCGCCGCGATCCGCTCGTCGGTCCGGGCCCGCAGCGGCGTCCCCGACCCGCGCCCGCCGGGCACGTGCAGCTCGACGTCCACGTCGTGGTTGTCGACGTCGTTGCCGCCGGAGTAGTAGGGGCTGGGCAGGAACACCACGGGCACCTTGAGCCCGCGCTCGGTGGCCCGCTGCCGCACCACCTCGGTGTAGACCTCGTCGTCGAGCCCGTCGCGGTCGCTGTCGACGGGCGCGCGCACCCACAGGCTCTCGCGCACCACGTCCGAAGCGCTGAACACCGGCTGGGCCTCGCCGTCCACGAAGACCGGCCCCTCCTCGGCCGCAGCGGCAGGAACGACCCCCAGCGGCAGCGCCAGCACAGCGGCCAGACCGGCGGCTCTCCACGAACCTCGCACCGCACACCCCCATCCACGTCGCAGGACTCAGGTAGGCCGACCCTCCCGGTACCGCGCTCGGGGTGTCAAGGGAACCCGAAGTCCACAGTGGACTCCAGGCGCGGCTGATCTAGGCTCGGGGGCACCATGCGCTCCTTCATCGCCGCACTGCCCAAGGTCGAGCTGCACGTCCACCTGGTCGGCTCCGCCTCCCCCGCCACGGTCCTGTCGCTGGCCCGCCGCCACCCGGACGGCCCGGTGCCCACCGACGAGGCCGAGCTGCTGGACTTCTACGAGTTCACCGACTTCGGGCACTTCATCGACGTCTACGGCAAGGTCAACGACCTGGTCACCACCGGGGCCGACGTCCAGGACCTGGTGCTGGGCCTGGCGCGCGAGCAGGCCGCGCGGAACACGCGCTACACCGAGGTGACCGTCAGCGCGAGCAGCCACCTGCGCGCGGGCGTCCCGGCCGCCGAGCTGACCGCCGCGCTGGAGGAGGGCCGCGAGCGCGCCAGGTCCGAGCACGGCGTGGAGCTGGCCTGGGTGTTCGACGTGCCGGGCCTGTGGGACGGCGACTTCGGCCTGACCAGCGCCCGCTACGCGGTGGAGCACCGGCCCGAGGGCAGCGTCGGGTTCGGCATCGGCGGGTTCGAGGCCGACGCGCCGCGCGCGAGGTTCCGCGAGGCGTTCGCGATGGCCCGCGACGCCGGGCTGCGCAGCGTGCCGCACGCGGGCGAGACCACCGGGCCGGACGAGGTGTGGGCGGCGGTGCGGGAGCTGGGGGCGGAGCGGATCGGGCACGGCACGTCCGCCGCGCGCGACCCGGAGCTGCTGCGGCACCTGGCGGGCAGCGGGATCGCGCTGGAGGTCTGCCCGACGTCGAACCTGCGCACCGGGGCGGTGCGGTCGCTGGACGAGCACCCGCTGCCCGCGCTGCTCGCGGCGGGCGTGCCGGTCGCGCTGGCCACCGACGACCCCGGCATGTTCCACACCGACCTGAACCGCGAGTACCTGCTGTGCCACGAGCGGTTCGGGCTCGGGCGGGCGGAGCTGGCGGACCTGGCCGCGTCGGCGGTCGCGGCGAGCTTCGCGCCCGACGCGCTCAAGGCCGAGCTGGTCGCCGGGATCGACGCGCTGCGCTGAACCGGGCGTCTTGGGCAGTATGGGACGCATGAGGCTGGTGATCCTGGGCGGTGGCGGGTTCCGCGTGCCGCTGGTGCACAAGGCGCTGGTGGGCGACGACCTGGTCGACGAGCTGGTGCTGCACGACGTCGACGCGGACCGGTTGGAGGCGATCCGCCGGGTGCTGGTCGGCGGGCCCCGGCTGCGCGCGACGACCGACCTGGACGAGGCGCTGCGCGGCGCGGACTTCGTGTTCTCGGCGGTGCGGGTCGGCGGGCTGGCGGGTCGGGCCGCCGACGAGGGCATCGCCCGCGCGCACGGCGTCGTCGGGCAGGAGACGGTCGGGGCGGGCGGGATCGCCTACGGGCTGCGCACGGTCCCGGTCGCGCGGCGGATCGCCGAGCGGATCGCGGCGGTCGCGCCCGACGCGTGGGTCGTGAACTTCACCAACCCCGCCGGGCTGATCACCGAGGTGATGGCGGAGCGGCTGGGCGAGCGGGTCATCGGGATCTGCGACTCGCCGGTGGGGCTGTGCAACCGGGTCGGGAAGGCGCTCGGGGTGACCGGGGCCGAGTTCGACTACGCCGGGCTCAACCACCTCGGCTGGTTGCAGGCCGTCCGGGTCGACGGGCAGGACCTGCTGCCGGGGCTGCTCGCCTCGGACCGGTTGGCGGGGTTCGAGGAGGGCAGGCTGTTCGGCGCGGAGTGGTTGCGCGCGCTGGGGATGGTCCCGAACGAGTACCTGCACTACTACTACTCGACGCGGGAGTCGTTCGGCGGCGAGCGCGGGGCGTTCCTGCTGCGGCAGCAGGAGCGGTTCTACGCGGGCGAGGTCGACTGGGAGACCACGCGGCTGGAGCGCGAGAGCACCTACATGGCCGAGGGCCGGGAGCGGGACTCGGTCGAGGGCGGCGGGTACGAGCACGTGGCGCTCGCGCTGATGAACGCGCTCGCGCGGGACGAGCGGACCGAGCTGATCCTGAACGTGCGCAACGGTTCCGCGCTGTCCGCCGTGGACGGCGACGCGATCGTGGAGGTGCCGTGCGCGGTGGACGGGCGCGGGGCCAGGCCGAGGCCGGTGAGCCAGCTGCCGGACCACGCGGCCGGGCTGGCGCGGTCGGTCAAGGCGGTGGACCGGCTGGTCGCCGAGGGCACCAGGGCCGCCGCGCTGAAGGCGTTCGCGCTGCACCCGCTGGTGGACTCGGTGGCGGTGGCCCGCGACCTGCTGGACGCCTACGCCCGCAGGCACCCTGGGCTGGAGCACCTGCGGTAGCGCGCTAGCGGAGGTGGCGCCTGCCCAGCGCGTCGGCGCGGCGGGTGGTCTCGGGGAGGCGGTAGTCCCGGCACAGCCGCAGCACCTCCGCGCACGCGCGGTCCAGGTCGATCCGGTGGCCGACGGACACGAAGACCGGTTTCACGCCCGCGCGGGTGCGCAGGGCCCGGCCGACGACCTCGCCGTCGTCGAGCAGGTCGGTGGACGCCCCGCGCGCCGGGCCGGGCCGCTCGAAGTGCCCCATCGGGGTCTTGGCGACGCCGACGCTCGGCAGGTCGGCCAGGACGCCCAGGTGGCAGGCCAGGCCGAACCGGCGCGGGTGGGCCAGGCCCTGGCCGTCGCACACCAGCAGGTCCGGGGTGGTGGCGAGGCGGTCCAGTGCGGTGAGCAGGGACGGCAGCTCGCGGAACGCGAACAGGCCGGGGACGTAGGGGAAGTCGGCGGTCGCGCGCACGACCGAGGTGTCCACGGTCTCCATGGTGGCGACGTCGACCACGACGATCGCGGCGACCAGGCGGTCGTCGTCGGCGTAGCCCACGTCCAGGCCCGCGGCGAGGCGGACGTCGAGGCCGGGGTCGGCGGTGGGGCGGACCAGCGGGCGCAGGCGCTCCTGCTCGGCGATCGCCTCCTCGGCGGTGCGGACGTCGGCGGGGCGGCGGGCCTGGGCGCGCGTCACGGGAGCGGCGGTGGGGTCGGGGGTCACGGTGGGGTCAGGGTCCTCGGCGAGGTCAGGGGTGGCGCGCCGACGCGCGGTGCGCGGCCAGGAGGTCCCGGCCGAAGTCGCCCGCCCGCCTGCGCCACACCGAGTGGGCGTGGTCGGCGCCGTTCGCGGCGTTGTCGTACTCGATCAGCAGGTCCGGGCCCTGCAACCGGTAGTAGTGCCCCTCGCCCGGTCGGGTGGACCCCTCCCAGGCGAAGTGCAGCCGCTCCGCGTCCAGCGCCTGGAACTCCTCGTCGGCCAGGTCGCTGTGCAGGCGGTCGAAGTACAGCCTGGCCAGGGCGGCCAGCAGGGCTCGCGCCCCGCGGTCCAGGCTGCTCGCGGCGATGCCCAGCGGCTCCACCTCACCGGTCACCGACGGCGCGTTGCCCGATCGGATGTCCTTCGGCGGGACGTCGGCCACCACGGCCAGCCCGCGCGCGGTGGGTCCCATCCGGTCCAGCAGCTCCCTGGCCAGCTCCTCCTCCAGCCCGAGCGGCCGCAGGACCGTCCGGCCCCGGTAGGTGGTGCGGGCCGGGTTGGCGCCCAGGAACACCGGGGTCGCGGACACCCGGCCGTCGGCCACCACGGCGGTCACCGACAGGTGGTGCCCCTCGACCCGCCACCCCCACGGGGCATCGCCCGGTTCGCCGAGCAGCAGCACCGAGTAATCACCCTGGTGGCGGTCCTTCACCCCGCCCTCGCGGTGGTCCAGGACGTCCTCCAGCGCCATCACGGCGGCGGCCTGGGCGTAGCCGTGGGGGCTCAGGACGCAGGCGAGCAGGCGGTGCACGGCCTTGCGCTGCTCGCGCGCCAGCTCGCCGACCACCAGCCCTGGGCGGGCGACCGGCGTGTAGGCCCACTCGGCGAGCAGCCCGCCGTCCAGCTCCCGCACGGCGGTGTCGCGCTGGTCGGCGGTGAGCAGGCCCAGCAGGGCCCCGGTCGCCTCGGTGATGTCCTCGCGCACGGGACCGAAGCTACCGGGCCGGGCCACCGCTCAAGGCCAGGGCTTGAGCTCGGGCAGCTCGCCCGTCGTGGTCAGCTCGCCTGCCGGGGTGCGCCCGGCCAGCCAGGCGACCAGGTCGTCGGCGGCGCCCGCCAGCTCCACCCGCTCCCCCGCGCCGAGCACCCAGCCGGGGGCGTCGGCGGGGGTCAGGACGAGCTTGACGCCGTCCGGCACGCGCGGGGTCAGGAAGGCGACCGCGTGGTCCCGGAACTCCTGCGACCACGGGACCGGGCCGAGCAGCAGGTCGCGGTGGTGGATCTCCACCTCGCGCCACAGGGCGTGCGCGGTGTCCAGGAGGGTGCCGTCCCGGTAGACCACGCGGGCCGACCAGTCCGACACGCCGGACCAGGCCTCCCCCAGTCGGGCGACGGCGCTCGCGATGGCCTGGCGGTGCTCGGCCGCCGTCCTGGCGGCGCCCCGCTCGATCGCCTCGTCGCGGGCGGGCCTGCCGCCCTCGTACATCTCGGTCGGAGCGCCCTCCAGCTCGGCCTGCCGCGCCACGGCGGAGGTGACACCCTCGACGTGGGCCAGCACGTGCCCGCGCGACCAGCCGGGCAGGTCGGTGGGGTGGCCCAGCTGCTCGTCGGGCAGCTCGTGGAGGGCGTCGGCGAGCCTGGCGTACCCCTCAAGCACGCGCTCGATGATCTGCACAGCGACTCCCGGTTGGCTCGGTCGGCCAGAGCAGGACCCCCCGAAACTAGCGGGGTTGACCGGTCAAGTCCATTAGCTTGGTCCGGGTGAGGGTCTTGGACTTCGTGGGCACCCTGCACGGCGACGGCCGGGGTGGCCTGGTCGACGAGCTGGGCACGCCCGAGGGGTTCGCGCGCTGGCTCGGGCGGCCGGGCGACGAGGAGCTGCGGTCGCGCGCGCTGGAGCTGCGGGCGGCGGTGCGGGCGCTGCTCGCCCACGTGACGGGCGCCGGGGAGCGGTTGGACGCGCCGCTCGCGGTGCGCTGGGAGGGGGCGCTCGACGTGGTCAACCGGACCGCCGCGCTGGCGCCCAGGGTGGCCAGGCTGGAGTGGGCGGACGGGCCGAGGCTGGTGCACCTGTCCGAGGCGGACGCGCGGGACCGGCTGCTGGCCGACCTCGCCACGGGCGCCATCGAGCTGCTGGCCGGGGGCGATGCGGCCGAGCTGCGGGCCTGCCCGTCACCCCGCTGCGTGCGCTACTTCGTGCGCTCGCACCCGCAGCAGGTCTGGTGCCTGCCCTCGTGCGGGAACCGGGCCAGGGTGAGCAGGCACAACCGGCGGGGGCGCGCCTGAGACGCGACCGGGGCCCGCCGCTGTCCGCGACGAGCCCCGGTCCTGCGAAACCGCTACCGCTTGTGGTCCATGTCGACGGTCCTCCTCAACACCGGTCCGGCGGGTGGCCGGACCGCTCGGTCACCGGGCCCACGACGGGCTCCGGCGTGCT
Source organism: Actinosynnema mirum DSM 43827 (assembly GCF_000023245.1). Classification (GTDB taxonomy): domain Bacteria; phylum Actinomycetota; class Actinomycetes; order Mycobacteriales; family Pseudonocardiaceae; genus Actinosynnema; species Actinosynnema mirum. The sequence continues at coordinate 1,604,345 of NC_013093.1, read as the reverse complement.
GGGTCCTAGCGCTCGTCCTTCATGGCGACAGCCCTCCGAGAAGTGCGGTCCGGCACCAACCGGACCTGGGGGACGCCGGGTCCACCTCGGACCTCGGCGCGTCGTGTGGTGCTAGCGGGAGTTCTTCATCTCTGCTGCCCTCCAAGGGGGGTGGAACTTCACTTCCGAACCGGGACGGGCCCGGTTGGTCCTGGTGCGGTCAGCCGCCGGAGCGGCGGAACAGCCGCTTGCCGACGAAGTCCGCCTGGTTCGGCCTGCCCTGGCCGGGGACGGAGCCCGCGCGCGGCTGCTTGCCGCCTCGGCGCTCCCTGCGGTTGGGGACGACCTGGGGCAGGTCCTCGGTGGGGAGCGCCTGCTCTGCGGGCTCCACCTGGTCGTGCTGGGGCTGGGTCACGGGGGTGATCCTCCTCGACGTCGAGGCGCAACGGAAAACGCGGACCGCGGGACGGTCGGCGGCGCGTGCCCGCACGGGGGCATCCGGAAGAGCGCGCTGGATCGAGCGCGTGCGAGGAAGACGTCCTCGGGCGGGGAACTCAGATGCTCATGGCGGGAACGGTAGTGGGCGCCGCCGACCCCCGCCAACCGATTTTCCGACCTGGGGGAACGCCGCCTCAGCGGTCCTCTCGGCGCTCGCCGCGCGGGGGCAGCCGGATCACCCGCGCCGCGCCCGACGCGTCCTCGTCGGCGAGTTCGGGGGCCGGGGCGGACCTCAGGACGCGGCCGTCGACCACGCGACCCTCGAGCCGCTCGTCGAGCACCTCGCCGTCCTCGACGTCGGGCTGCCCGTCCCGCCCGAAGAACCGCTGCGCGAACGCCCCGAGCGCCCTGGTGGCCACCGCGTCGACCCCGCCGCCGATCACCCCGCCCACCAGCGGCACGCCCTTGGCGAGCACCAGGGTCGCCCGCGAGGTGCCGTACTTGGCCAGCAGGGTGAACCCGATCCGCTTGTTGATCTCGACGATGACCTTCGCCGGGATTCGCTCGATCAGGTTCACGGTCAGCTTGGTCCCGGCCTTGATGCCCGCCTTCTTCAGCACCTCGGTGCCCGCGTTGCCGACCATGCACACCAGCACGGCGGTCTGCACCTCCTGGCTCTCCAGGTCGTGCCCCTGCACCGCCGCGATGGACGCGATCATGTGCGCCTGCACCAGGTAGGAGGCGGTGAGGTTCGCGGGCAGCGCCACGGGCAGCGTGAGCAGGCCGCCGAGGTTCGTCACGAACCCCTGGGCGCCCGCGGCGGCCACGTGCTGCCGGATGATCTGCCGGATCGCGCGCTCGCGGGTGAGCCCCTTGGCGAGCGCCTCGTCGGCGGTCTGCCGGGCGCTCTTGAACGGCCCGAAGCCGTCGATTCCCAACCGCAGGAGCTGCTCGACGGCACCCTGCTGGGCCCGCTGGACCGCGCTGGAGGACTCCTCGACCATGCCACCGAGACTACCCACGAGTGGCCCGGATAACGCCTGAACGAGTGAAGGGCCCGACCACCCGGTCGGGCCCTTCACCACGGACGGCGAACGTGCGGGTCAGCCTGCGGCGCTGGCCGCGTGGGCCTTCTGCTCCAGCTCGGCCTCGGTCGCCTTGACGACGGTCTTCTTGCTCCGCCGGTTGCGCTTCTCCAGCCACACCGCGAACCAGGTCAGCAGCAGGCACAGCGCGACGTAGATGGCGCCGGTGACGATCGTCATCGGGACCAGCGGACGGCCGAACTGGCCCTGCGTGCCCAGGTACTTGGTGTAGTCCAGGAGCTCCTTGTAGTTGATGATGAAGCCCAGCGCGGTGTCCTTGAGCAGCACCACCAGCTGGCTGATGATCGCGGGGAGCATCGCGCGCAGCGCCTGCGGCAGCAGGACCTGCGTCATCACCTGGGTCTTGCGCATCCCCAGCGCGTAGGCGGCCTCGGCCTGCCCGCGCGGCAGCGAGGCGACACCGGCGCGGAACACCTCGGCGAGCACCGACCCGTTGTACAGGGTCAGGCCCAGCACGACGGCCGTGAACTGCGACATCTTGATGTCGATGGTCGGCAGGCCGAAGTAGAAGATGAAGATCATGATGAGCAGCGGGATCGCGCGGAAGACCTCCACGAGGAAGCCCGCCGGGATCCGCCAGAAGGCGTGCTCCGAGAGCCTGCCCGCGGCCAGCACCGCGCCCAGCACGAGCGCGGCCACCGAGGCGACGGCGAACGCCGAGAGCGTGTTGCCGAGCCTGCTGATCAGCTCCAGCTGGACGGTCTCGTACTGCATCCACTCCCACATGCGCGGCTCGAACTGGCCGCTGTCGTAGAAGCGGTAGCCGATGAAGGCGACGATGCCGAGCACCGCCGCGACACCGACCACGGCCATGACGGCGTGCCGGACCTTGGCCTTCGGGCCGGGGACGTCGAACAGCACAGAACTCATCGGGCCACGCTCCAGCGCCTCTCCAGGCCGCGCTGAACGGCGGTCAGCGGCAGTACCAGCAGGATGAAGATGAAGGCCACCCAACCCAGGCCGACCAGCATGTTCACGCCGTCCTCGGAGAACGTGTACATGATCGCCCCGGCGTCGCCGACCGAGAAGCCGGCCGCGATGGTGGTGTTCTTCAGCAGTGCGATCATGGTGCTCGCCAGCGGGGGCACCACGGTCCGCAGGGCCTGCGGGAGCACCACGTTGCCGAGCATCTGCCCGAAGGACAGGCCCAGCGCGCGGGAGGCCTCCGCCTGGCCGACCGGGACGGTGTTGATGCCGGACCGGATGACCTCGCAGATGAACGCCGAGGTGTAGACGGTCAGCGACACGACCGCGCCCTTGAAGGGGTCGAGCTCCAGGATCTTCAAGAGCGGGTAGGCGAACGCGAAGAAGAAGAACACGAGGGTCAGCGGCGTGTTGCGCAGGACCGTGACGTAGGTGGCGCCCGCCGCGCGCAGCACGGGGACCGGGCTGACCCTCAGCATCGCCAGGATCGTCCCCAGCACCAACGACCCGACCGCTGAGAACAGGAAGAGCTGGAGGGTGGTGCCGAAAGCCTTCAGGAAGAGGTCGGAGTAGTTGGTTAGGACGCTCATCGTCTTTCCTCGCCGGGAGAGGTCATGGGAGTGGCCGGTGACCCACCCCGCTCGCGCGGGTCACCGGCCACTGAAGCTCCGCTCAGTAGCGGTCGATGGCGGGCGCCTCGGCCGGGGAGCCCGACTTGCCCAGCGTGGCGTCGTAGATGCTCTTCCAGGTGCCGTCGTCCATGGCGGCCTGCAGGATGTCGTTCACCTTGTCGCGCAGCGGCTTGTCCTCCTTGTTGAGGCCGATGCCGTAGGGCTCCTTGGAGAACGGCGCGCCGACGACCTTGAACTTGTCGGGCTCCTGCGCGGCGTAGCCCTTGAGGATCGCGTCGTCCGTGGTGACGGCGTCGACGGCGCCCTCAGCCAGCTTCGAGACGCACTGGGAGTAGTTCTGGAACTCCGTGATGTTGGCGTCCTCGGTGAGCTTCTCGTCCTTGATCCGCTTGATCGGCGTGGAGCCGGTCACGGAGCAGACCTTCTTGCCCATGAGGGTGTCCTTGCCGGTGATGCTGGCGTCGTCCTTGCGGACGAGCAGGTCCTGCCCGGCGACGAAGTACGGACCCGCGAAGGCGATCTTCTCCTTGCGGCCGTCGTTGATCGTGTAGGTGCCGACGTAGTAGTCCACGTCGCCGTTGATCAGCGCCTGCTCGCGGCCGGCGGACGCGATCGCCTTGTACTCGATCTTGCTCTCGTCGAAGCCGAGCTTGGCGGCGACCAGGCGGGCGATGTCGACGTCGAAACCGCTGTACTTGTTGGTCGTGGCGTCCTTGAAGCCCAGGTTCGGCTGGTCCTCCTTGACGCCGATGACGACCTTGCCGCGGCTCTTCATCTTCTCGAAGGTCGTGGAGCCGTCGACCTTCACGTCGGCCTCGGCGGCCTGGGAGGGGGCGGCGCCGGTGTCGGTCGGCGAACCCTCCTTGCCACAACCGGTCAGGGCGAGGCCGCCGGCCAGCAACAGCGCCGCAAGGGAGCGAACCCTCATCGTCGTTCTCCTGCTCTTTTTTCCTTGGTGGAGCGGCGCCAGGGGCGAGCGCCGCGTTCACGGGACTTCAGTGGGTCAGGATCTTCCCAAGGAAGTCCTTCGCGCGGTTGGACTTCGGCGCCGAGAAGAACTCTTCCGGGGCACTGTCCTCCACGACCTCGCCGTCCGCCATGAAGATGACGCGGTCGGCGGCCTTGCGGGCGAAGCCCATCTCGTGGGTGACCACGAGCATGGTCATGCCCTCCTTGGCCAGGGTGGTCATCACGTCGAGGACCTCCTGGACCATCTCGGGGTCCAGCGCGGAGGTCGGCTCGTCGAACAGCATGACCTTGGGCTTCATGGCCAGCGCGCGGGCGATCGCCGCGCGCTGCTGCTGCCCGCCGGACAGCTGGGCCGGGAACTTGTCGGCCTGCGTGGCGATGCCGACCCGCTCCAGCAGCTCCATCGCGGTCTTGCGCGCCTCGGCGGCCGGGGTCTTGCGGACCTTCACCGGCGCGAGCATCACGTTCTCGACGATGCTCTTGTGGGCGAACAGGTTGAACGACTGGAACACCATGCCGACGTCGGCGCGCAGCCGGGCCAGGTCCTTGCCCTCGGCGGGCAGCGGCTGGCCGTCCACCTCGATGGTCCCGGAGTTGATCGGCTCCAGCCGGTTGATCGTGCGGCACAGCGTGGACTTGCCCGAGCCCGAGGGGCCGAGCACCACGACGACCTGGCCCTTCGGGACCTCGAGTTCCACGTTCTTGAGGACGTGGAGGGGCCCGAAGAACTTGTCCACGCCCGCCATCCGGATCATCGGCGGAGCAGGAGTGGGGGCGGTCATCCGTTCCTCCAGTGGGGGTTGTCGTGCGATGGCGGGAAACCTAGGTGTGAATCACCACACCGGTCCAGACGGTTGAGCAAGACTTAGGGTCTCAACTCTGTCACAGGACGAAGACGCCTTTTCCGGGAGGGCTGTAGTGCGGGTGCTGCTGGTCGAGGACGATGACAGCGTCGCAGAGGCGCTGGTCCCCGCGCTGGTCAGACGTGGGTTCACGGTTGACCGGCAATCAACCGGGCGGGGGACGCTCGACCGGCTGACCGGCATTGATGTCGTTCTGCTGGACATCGGGCTCCCCGACATCGATGGCGTGACACTTTGCCGAAACATTCGGGCGGCGTCCGATGTCGCGATCATCGTGGTTTCCGCCCGCGGCGAAATCGACGACCGGATTCTGGGGTTGCACGCGGGCGCCGACGACTACCTCGTCAAGCCCTACGACGTGGGCGAACTGGTCGCCAGGGTGCACGCCGTCCGGCGTAGGAGGGGTGATCCGCTGGGGCACGGCGGGACCGGGACGGAGGTCTTCCAGTCGGGCGACGTCCGGATCGACCTGGCCAGGCACGAGGTGACCGTGGGCGGGTCCGCGGTGGCCCTGTCGCGGAAGGAGTTCCAGGTGTTGGCGCTGGTCATGGCCGCGGGCGGGGCCGTGTGCACCCGCGAGCGCATCCTCGCCGAGGTGTGGGGGCGGACCTGGGCCGGGGCGAACCGGACGCTGGACGTGCACGTGGCGACCCTGCGGACCAAGCTCGGCAGGCCCTCGCTGCTGGAGACGGTGCGCGGCGTCGGCTACCGGCTGGGGTCCTAGGTGCGCTCCAGGCTGCTCGGCGTGGTGCTCGCCCTGGTGGTTCTGGTGCTGGTGGGGATGGGTGTGCCGCTCGGTCGCGGGGTCGCGGCGACCGAGCAGCAGGAGATGTTCCTGGACCGGCTGACCGACACCGCGCGGTTCGCCTCGCTGGTGCAGCGGCCGGTCATCGACGACCAGCCGGAGGTCGTGCTCCCCGAGCTCAAGCGTTATTCAGAGCTTTACGGGATCGACGTCGTGTTGCTTCGGCGTGACGGCCAGGTCGCGCTGTCCAGCGCCGATCGGGAGCCCGACCTGTCGTCACCGGCGGTGCAGGAGACGGTCCGGGGTGCCCTGGCCGGGCGACTGCCGAGCAACCCCGACCTGGTGATGCCGTGGCAGGACCACCCCCTGGTGGTGGCCGAGCCGGTGCTGGTCGACGGCGAGGTCCGTGGCGCCGTGGTGACCTTCTCCCCTACCGGCAAGACCAGGACGGGGGTCGCCCTGTGGTGGCTGGCGATACTGGCCGGGGCCCTCGGCGCGCTCGCGCTGGCGGTGCTCGCGGCGCTGCCCCTGGTGCGCTGGATGCTGCGGCCGGTGCTGGCGCTGGACGACGCGACGAGCGGGCTGGTCGGCGCGATCGTCTCGGGCAGGCCGGTGCCGCCGGTGGGCGGCTCGTCGGGGCCGCCGGAGCTGCGGCAGCTCGGGCGCTCGTTCGACCAGATGGCTGCCAGCGTCGGCGACGTGCTGGCCGCCCAGCGGGCGTTCGTCGCCGACGCCTCCCACCAGCTGCGCAACCCGCTGACCGCGCTGAAGCTGCGGCTGTCGAACCTGGAGGACGCGGTCACCGAGGAGGGCAGGCCGCACCAGGCGGCGGCGCTCGCCGAGGCGAACCGGCTCAACCGCATCCTGGACGAGATGCTGGCGATGGCCCGCGCCGAGTCGTCCTCGGTCGCCCCGGTCGAGGTGGACGTGGACCGGGCGGTGGCGGGCAGGCTGACCGCGTGGATGCCCGCCGCGACCGCCCGCGACGTGCACCTGGTGCTCGGCGGCGAACCCGGTCGGATGGCGCTGGCCCCGCCCAGGGGGGTGGAGACGGTGCTCGACGCGCTGCTCGACAACGCGCTGAAGTTCACCGCCGAGGGCACGCTCGTGCACGTGGTGGTGCGGCGGGCCGACGGCCGGGTGCGGCTCTCGGTGGTGGACGAGGGGCCCGGCCTGGACGAGGAGGAGAGGGAGCGGGCCACCGACCGGTTCTGGCGCTCGCCCTCGCACCAGAACGTGGCGGGCTCGGGGCTGGGGCTGTCGATCGTGCGGCGGATCGTGGAGCGGGTCGGCGGCCGGGTGCGGCTGTTCCGGGGCGACGAGGGCGGCCTCGGCGTCGAGGTGGACTTTCCCGCTTCCGGGTGAGCTCACCTCCAGGTGAGGCCGGGCGGGCGCCGGACCTGGGCCGTCAGACCTTGACGTCCCGGTAGTAGGCGACGGCGCCGGGGTGCAGCGGGATCGGCGTGGTCTCGATCGCCGAGCGGGCCTCTATGGAGCGGGCCACCGGGCTCGCCGCGACCAGCGCGTCCTGCGCGGCGAACATGCCGCGCAGGAGCGCGGTGGCCACCTCGTCGGTGACCTGGTCGTTGACCAGAAGGAAGTTGCGCACCACCAGGGTGGTGACCGGGCCGCCGGGCAGCTCGTAGGCCGAGGCGGGCAGGGTCGCCGAGAAGTAGACCGGCCACCGCTCGCGCAGGCCGGGCAGCACGTCGCCCAGGTCCAGCATCCGCAGCGCGACGCTGGCGGACAGGTCGGTGACCAGGTCGGTCGGCACGCCGCCGGACCAGAAGAACGCGTCCAGCTCGCCCGCCCGCATCGCGCTGACCGACGAGTCCAGCGACAGGTACTGGGCGTCCAGGTCGGACGAGGGCGAGATGCCCGCCGCGGACAGCAGCCGCTCGGAGATCAGCTTCACGCCGGAGTCGACCGCGCCGAGCGAGACGCGCAGGCCGCGCAGGTCGGCGACCTTGGTGGCGGGCAGGTCGTCGCGGACCACGACCTGCAGGTAGTCGTCGTGCATCCGGGCCAGCGCGTACAGCCGGTGCGCGCCGGGCGCGGCGGACTGGGCGGCGTCGGCGGCGCTGAACCCGATCTGGGCGCGACCGCTGCGCAGGCGCTCCAGGTTGTCCAGCGAGCCCGCCGTGGCGGCCACCTCGGGGGCGGGGACGCCGGGGTCCCGGCTCCAGGCGCCCGCGAGCGCGGTGCTGAGCTTGGAGTAGACGCCGCCGGTCGAGCCGCTGGCGATGGTGAGGCGGACCGAGGAGAACTCCCCCGAGCAGCCGGAGAGCGCCACGGAGGCCAGCGCGAGCAGCGCCGCGAGGGCGGCGCGCACGACCGCAGGGGTTCGCGACACACCCGAATCGTCGCACGTCGCGGTGGGCGCGCGTCCACCGGATGGGCGATGTGCGCGGCGGGTCACACCGAGCGGGCGCCGGGGTGTCGCAGGGCTCTGGCGGGCGCGGGTCGGGCGGCCCTGGCGGGGCGGGCACGGCGGCACTGGCGCCCGACGGCCGGTGGGCTCCCGTGCTCCCTGGCGGCGTGTGGCACTGTTGGACCCCGGAGTTACCTCGGGCGGGTGTCACCGGGCGGAGTCGGCCGCCTCGGCGGGGCGGGACGCGGGCCGAGCCGGACGAGCGGGTCTTGAAGCCCGCTGACCTGTGGTTATGGTGAGTGGGTGGACGGGATGCAGGGGCCGAAGAAGTTTGAGATCCGCACTTTCGGGTGCCAGATGAACGTGCACGACTCGGAGCGGCTGGCCGGGATGCTGGAGGCGGCGGGCTACGCGGCGGCGTCCGGCGGCGAGAGCGCGGACGTGGTCGTGTTCAACACCTGCGCCGTGCGGGAGAACGCCGACAACAAGCTGTACGGCACGCTCGGGCACCTCGCGCCCGCGAAGGCCGCCAACCCGGACATGCAGATCGCCGTCGGCGGCTGCCTCGCCCAGAAGGACCAGGCCGCGATCGTCAAGCGCGCCCCCTGGGTGGACGTCGTGTTCGGCACCCACAACATCGGCTCGCTGCCGGTGCTGCTGGAGCGGGCCAGGCACAACCGCGAGGCCCAGGTGGAGATCCTGGACTCGCTGGAGACCTTCCCGTCGACGCTGCCCGCCCGCCGCGACTCGGCGTACTCGGGCTGGGTGTCGGTGTCGGTGGGCTGCAACAACACCTGCACCTTCTGCATCGTCCCGTCGCTGCGCGGCAAGGAGAAGGACCGCCGCCCCGGCGAGGTGCTGGCCGAGGTGCAGGCTCTGGTGGCCGAGGGCGTGCTGGAGGTGACGCTGCTCGGGCAGAACGTCAACTCCTACGGCGTCGAGTTCGGCGACCGGTACGCGTTCGGCAAGCTGCTGCGCGCCTGCGGCGACGTGGAGGGCCTGGAGCGGGTCCGGTTCACCTCGCCGCACCCGAAGGACTTCACCGACGACGTGATCGCGGCGATGGCCGAGACCCCGAACGTGTGCCACCAGCTGCACATGCCGCTGCAGTCCGGTTCGGACCGGGTGCTCAAGGAGATGCGCCGCTCGTACCGGACCGGCCGCTACCTGTCGATCCTGGAGAACGTGCGCGCGGCCATGCCGGACGCGGCGATCACCACCGACATCATCGTGGGCTTCCCCGGCGAGACCGAGGCGGACTTCCAGGCCACGCTGGACGTGGTGCGCGAGGCCAGGTTCTCCAGCGCCTTCACGTTCCAGTACTCGAAGCGGCCCGGCACTCCCGCCGCCGAGCTGCCCGACCAGCTGCCCAAGCAGGTCGTGCAGGAGCGCTACGACCGGCTGGTGACGCTGGTCAACGAGCTGGCGTGGGCGGAGAACAAGGCGCAGGTCGGCAGGGTCGTGGAGGTACTCGCCTCGGCGGGCGAGGGCCGCAAGGACACCGAGACCAACCGGATGTCCGGCCGGGCCCGCGACGGCAAGCTCGTGCACTTCACCCCCGGCGACGCGCGCGTGCGGCCGGGCGACGTGGTCGAGACCGCGATCACCTACGGCGCGCCGCACAACCTGATCGCCGACGGCGAGCTGATCAGCCACCGGCGGACCAGGGCGGGCGACCGCTCCGAGGCCGGGGAGCGGCCGACCACGCAGGGCGTGACGCTCGGGCTGCCGTCGTTCGGCGCGCCCGCGCCGCAGCCGGTCGCGGTGGGCGGGTGCTCGGTCGGATGAGCGGCACGGGTGCGCGGAACGGCGCGGCTGACGAGGAGAGGACGGCCGGGGAGACGATGTCCGACCAGCACGACGACGACGTGTCCGGGCTGCGCGACGAGATCGACGGCGTGGGCAAGGCCGCGGCCAAGCGGTTCGACCCCGGCCCCGGCGCGCTGGTGATCGCGGTGTGCGTGCTGGCGGTGCTGGTGTCGATGGTGCTGCCGTGGCTGGAGGAGCACAGCGGCTTCGAGGTGCTGGTGACCTCGGCGCCGATCGTGCCGAGGATGTTCGCGGTCACCGCCGTGGTGGGCGGCGTGCTGCTGTCCGCGCTGACCCTGGTGCTGCGCCGGTGGGCGCTGGCGTGGGTGAGCGGGCTGGCGTGCTTCGCGGGCTCGGTGGTGGGCGTGCTGTCGATCTGGACGACGCAGACCACCAACGGCCACGAGCCCGGCCCCGGTCCGGGCGTCGGGCTGATCCTCGCCGTGGTCGCCGTGGTCGTGCTGCTGGTGCGCTGGCTGAAGGTCGCGGTGTCCCGCCCCGGCTTCCCGGAGTCCGAGCGGGCCTGAGCGCGACCAACGAGGCTTGAGACGCGAAGAGGGGGTGCTCCCGGATCGGGAGCACCCCCTCTTCGCGCGCTCGGGCGACTAGCGGCTGGCCACGGCCTGCTCGGCCGCCGCGAGCCACTCGCGCCACTGCTTGGCCTGCGCCTCGGCCTGCTCCGCGCGGCGCTTGTCACCGGCGGCCTTGGCCTTGGCGGCCTGCGCCTCGAACTGCTCGACCCGCTCGCGGAACTGGGCCACGCGCGCCTCGGCCTCCGGGTCGGACCGGCGCCACTGCGCGTCGACCGCGCCCCTGACCCGCTCCTCGATCGTGCGGAGCTTGCCCTCCAGCTCGCGGATGCGCTCGCGCGGCACCTTGCCGATCGCGTCCCAGCGCTCCTGGACGCGGTACAGCTGCTGCCGCGCCGACTCCAGGTCGCCCGAGGGGTCGATCTGCTCGGCCTCGGAGAGCAGCTCCTCCTTCAGCTTCGCGTTGGTGGAGAACTCCGCGTCGCGCTCGTCGAAGGCCTCGGAGCGCTTGGAGAAGAACGCGTCCTGCGCGGCGCGGAAGCGCTGCCACAGGGCGTCGTCGGCCTCCTTGGGCGCGCGCCCGGCGGCCTTCCACTCGACCATGAGCTCCTTGTAGCGACCGGCGGTGGGGCCCCAGTCGTCGGAGGCGATGAGCTTCTCCGCCTCCTCGACGAGCTCCTGCTTGCGCGCCTTGGCCACGCCGCGCTGGCGGTCGAGGTCCGCGAAGTGCGAGCCCCGGCGCCGGTTGAAGGCGTCGCGCGCCTTCGAGAACCGCCGCCACAGCACCTCGTCGGTCTTCCGGTCGACGCCCCGGACGGTCTTCCACTCGTCGAGGATGGCGCGCAGCCGGTCACCAGCGGACTTCCACTGGGTGGACTCGTTCGCGAGCACCTCGGCCTCTTCGACCAGCGCCTGCTTGCGCGCGGCGGCGGCGGCCCTGGCCTCGTCCTTGGCGACCTTGGCCGCCTCCATGGCCTCGTCGGCCTTGGTCAGGACGAACTCGACCCGCGCGGCGAGCGCGGCCAGGTCGCCGACCACGGCGGCCTCGGCGAGGCCGTCCCGCACGTGCTTGGCGCTGGTCTGCGCGTGCTTGGGGTCGCCGTTGCCCGACGCCAGCCGCGTCACCAGCAGCTCGACCTCGGTGCGCATGTCGTCGAACCGCCGGGCGAAGTGCGCCAGCCCCTCGGCGGGCTCGCCCGCCTGCCAGGAACCGACGGCGCGCTCGCCGTCCGCGGTCTTGACGTAGACGGTGCCCTCCGCGTCCACGCGCCCCCAGCGCTCCGGGTGGTCCGACGCCACCGGGACCGGCGGGGTGGCCGCGGCCTGCGCCGCGGGCGCGCCTTCCACCCGCACCTGCTCGACCACCGCGTCCGCACCGGTCCCGCCGGTGGTCTCCGGGGTCGTCGTCTCGTGCTCCGTCATCGCCGGCTTCCTCCTCGCCTGCCCACTTCGGTGCCCGTGCCGACCACGGGCGCCCCGCCCTGAGGGCGGGGCCCAGCACCCGGGTACCGCAGGTTCAGTGCAGCCTCGGTACCCCGCGCGCATTCAAACAGGTCAGGGCCGAACCCGGTACTGGTGGTGGCAGATGGGTAACGTCAAAACCATGATCTCCCGCGTCGCGGTGGTGCCGCACCCTCCGCTGCTGGTGCCCGAACTGGTGGGCGGCGCGGTCGCCGAGACGGAGCCGGTGCGCGCCGCGTGCCTGGCAGGGGCACGTGAGCTGGCCTCGCGCTCCGCCGAGTGGGTGGCGGTGGGGGTCGCGCCGGGTCCGGTGCGCGAGCTCTCCCGCGCGGGCGGCACGTTCGGGGGGTTCGGCGTGGACGTGCGGATCGCCCTGTCGGATGACGCGACCGGCGAGGTGGACCCGGACCTGCCGCTGCCCGCGCTCGTGGCGGGGTGGTTGCGGGAGCGGGTGGGCGCGCGGAGCGTGCGGGTGGTGCTGGTGCCGCCGGACCTGCCCGCCGACGAGTGCGCGGCGCTCGGCGCGGAGCTGGCCTCGGCCCCCGAGGGCGCGCTGCTGGTGCTGGGCGACGGGTCGCACCGGCACGGCGAGCGGGCCGTCGGTCGGCCGGACGAGCGGGCGGCCGGGTTCGACGGCTCGGTGCGGGCGGCGCTCGCGGGCGCGGACCCGGCGGCGCTGGCCGCGCTGGACCCGGAGCTGGCGCGCGAGCTGGGCGCGCAGGGGCGGGCCGCCTGGCAGGTGCTGGCCGGGGTCCCCGGACCGTGGCGCTGCGCGCGGTCGTGGTTCGACGCCCCGTTCGGGGTCGGCTACCACCTGGCCGTGTGGGAGCGGGGGCTCTGGGACACTGGGGCGTGACCGTTCCCATCGCCGTCGTAGGGCCCACCGCCACCGGCAAGACCGATCTCGCCGTGGAGCTGGCGCTGCGCCTGGGCGGGGAGGTCGTCAACGCCGACTCCATGCAGCTGTACCGGGGCATGGACATCGGCACGGCCAAGGCGACCGCGGCCGAGCGGCGGGGCGTGCCGCACCACCTGCTGGACGTGCTGGACGTGACCGAGTCCGCGTCGGTGGCCGCCTACCAGCGGGACGGCCGGGCGGTCTTGGAGGCGCTGCTGGCCGAGGGCCGGACGCCGGTGCTGGTGGGCGGGTCCGGGCTGTACGTGCAGGCGGTGCTGGACGAGCTGGAGTTCCCCGGCACGGACGCGGCGGTGCGGGCGCGGCTGGAGGACGAGCTGGCGGTGGTCGGCGCGGGTGCGCTGCACGGGCGGCTGACCGCGCTGGACCCGGTGGCGGCGGGCGCGATCCTGCCCGGCAACACCCGGCGGGTGGTGCGGGCGCTGGAGGTCATCGAGCTGACCGGTCGGCCGTTCTCGGCGACCATGCCCAAGCCCGGCCCCGCGCGGTACGGCGCGGTGCTGGTGGGGCTGGACCGCGCGGTGGAGGAGCTGGACGCGCGGGTGGACCTGCGGGTGGAGCGGATGTTCGAGCGGGGCCTGGTGGACGAGGTGCGGGCGCTGGAGGCGGTGGGGCTGCGGGACGGGCTGACCGCGTCGCGGGCGCTGGGCTACCAGCAGGTGCTGGCCGCGCTCGACGGCGACGGCGACCTCGCGGCGGCGGCCGAGGAGACCGCGCGCGGCACGCGGCGGTTCGTGCGCAGGCAGCGGTCGTGGTTCCGGCGGGACAAGCGGGTCGCCTGGTTCGACGCCGGGTCGCCGGGGCTGGTCGACGACGTGCTCGCGCGGGTGGCCCCGTAGCCTGGGGCCCGTGGGTGTGGAGTTCCTCAAGGGGCACGGCACGGAGAACGACTTCGTCGTGCTCCCGGACGTCGACAACGAGCTGGACCTGACCGAGGGGCGCGTGCGGGCGCTGTGCGACCGCCAGCGGGGCCTCGGCGCGGACGGCGTGCTGCGCGTGGTGCGGCTGGACCTGGGTCCGTGGTTCATGGACTACCGCAACGCGGACGGGTCGATCGCCGAGATGTGCGGCAACGGGGTGCGGGTGTTCGCCCGGTACCTGGTGTCGGCCGGGCTCGCGCCCGAGGGCGAGTTCGAGATCGCGACGCGCGCGGGCAAGCGCGCGGTGACCGCCCACCCGGACGGCTCGGTGACCGTGGGCATGGGCCCGGTGCGGCTGACCGGGGAGTCGACGGCGGTGCTGGGCGGCGTGGAGTTCGCCGGGGTCGGCGTGGACGTGGGCAACCCGCACCTGGCGTGCGTGACCGACGTGCCGGTGGCCGGGCTGGACCTGCGGGACGCCCCCTCCCACGACGCCGCGCTGTTCCCCGCCGGGGTGAACGTGGAGTTCGTGAACGTGCTGGCCGACGGCGGGATGAACGGCGCGGGCGAGCTGCGGATGCGGGTGCACGAGCGGGGCGTCGGCGAGACGCGCTCGTGCGGCACCGGGACCGTGGCGGCGGTGGCGTCCTGGCTGCGCGGCACGGGCCGCGCGACGGGGGCGGCGGACGTGCTGGTCCCCGGTGGCCGGGTGCGCGTGACGGTGGACGAGGGCGGCAGCACGCTGACCGGTCCGGCCGTGCTGCTGGCGCGCGGTGAGCTCGACCGGTCCTGGTGGGACGCCCTGTAGCCGGGGCCCGACCGGCTCAGGGCCGCTCTGCTCAGGACGGGGACCTCTCGGGTTCGGCGGTCTGCGCCTCGGCGAGGTCGCGCTGGCCGCGCAGCGGGGAGAAGAAGACCCACAGCCCGGCCAGCGCCTGCCCGCCGAACCCGATCCACAGCGTCGGCACGATCCCGATCCAGCCGCCGAGCGCGCCGCCGAGCAGCCCGCCCAGCGGGATGACGCCCCAGACCACGAACCGGATCGAGGCGTTCATCCGGCCGAGCAGCCGGTCGGGGCAGCGCGCCTGCCGGTAGCTGAGCTGGGCGATGTTGTAGACCAGCCCGCCGTACGCGACGGCCAGCTCGCCGACGACGAACAGCCCGAGCCGCCAGTCCGGCGCGGCGAGCGGGATGAGCAGCCCGAGCGGGTTGGTGACCAGCAGGATTAGCCAGATCGTGCGGATCTGGCCGAACCGCGCGGTCCACCAGCCCGCCGTGACCGCGCCGAGCAGGCCGCCCGCGCCCGCGACGCTGAGCAGCAGTCCCGCGGCGCCCTCGGACAGGTCGAGGTGGCGGGTCAGGAACAGCACCTGGAGCGCGAGGCCCGCGCTGCCGAAGAAGTTCGCGGTGGCCGTGCACAGCGCGATCGCGCGCAGCGACCGGTCCCCGAAGACGAACCGCAGGCCCTCGCCGATCTCTTTCGCCAGCCCGGTCCGCGCGGCCCGGTCGGGCTCGGGCTCGGCGGTGCGGATGCGCAGCAGCGCCCACGCCGAGACCAGGTAGCCGACGCCGGTGGCGAGCACGCCGTTGGCCGCGCCGAACGCCTGGGCGGCGAAGCCCGCGAGCGACGGGCCGGACACGTGGGCGACGGACTGGCTGGTCTGGAGCTTGGTGTTGCCCTCGACCAGCTGGTCCCGGCCGACCAGGGCGGGCAGGTAGGACTGGTAGGCGACGTCGAACATGACGGTGGCCGCGCCGACCAGCAGCGACACCACGACCAGCTGCGCGAGCGTGAGGACCCCGGCCCACCAGGCGACCGGGACGGACAGCAGCAGCGCGGCCCTGACCAGGTCGGCGGTGAGCATCACGGGTCTGCGCCGCAGCCGGTCCACCCAGACGCCCGCGGGCAGGCCGATGACCAGGAACGCGGCGGTGGTTGCGGCGGAGAGCACGCCCATCTCGAACGGGGTGGCGGCGAGGGCGCCCGCGGCGAGCAGCGGGACGACGGTGTACCCGATCGAGGAGCCGAACTGGCTGATGGTGTCGCCGACCCAGAGGCGGCGGAAGTCGCGGTGGGACCAGAGGGACATGCCGGGAAGTGTGGCGTCAGTGATTGGAAAGTGTCAATCACTTCTGCGGGGCGGCCATCCGGACGCCGGACCTGATCACCGGCACCCGGCCCGCCTATCCTGTTCGACGTGGGAGAACGGGTCGCGACGCAGGAGGAGGCCGCCGCGCTGGCCTCGGCGGTGCGGCTGCGCATCATCCGGATGACGCACCACCGGGCGCTGACCAACAAGGAGCTGGCGCACCAGCTCGGCAAGGACCCGGCGACGGTGCTGCACCACGTGCGCAAGCTCGTGGCCACCGGGTTCCTCCAGGCCCAGCCGCCGCGCGTCGGCAACCGGGGCGCGAGGGAGATCCCCTACCTGTCCACCGGCCTGTCCTGGCGGCTGACCTGGGGCGAGGAGCACCCGTCGGTCGGCGAGGCGCTGCTGGAGGCGTTCCTCGGCGAGGTCGCCGACGTCGGCGTCGACCGGGTGGAGCAGACCCGTCTGGTGGCCAGGGCCGATCAGCAGGAACTGATGGGGAGGTTCCAGGCGTTGTTGGATGAGCTGGCCGACCGGCCCGCCGACCCGGACGCCGAGCACGTCGCCATCTACCTGGCCGTGTACCCCGCGGATTAACCGCTTCGGCCGAGGGCCGGGACGTGGGACCATGAAGGGCATATGAGGGACAACGACAACCACGACGACGACCGCTTCGACCGCGACGAGGAGCTGTCCACCGGCGACCTCGCGCTCGCCGAGCGGGCCGCGCTGCGCCGGGTCGCAGGTCTGTCCACCGAGCTCGAGGACGTCACCGAGGTCGAGTACCGGCAGCTCCGCCTGGAGCGGGTCGTGCTCGTCGGGGTGTGGACCGAGGGCACGGCGGCGGACTCCGAGGCATCACTGGCCGAGCTCGCGCTGCTCGCCGAGACCGCGGGATCGCAGGTCCTGGAAGGGCTCGTGCAGCGGCGCGACCGCCCCGACCCGGCCACCTACATCGGCTCCGGCAAGGTCGAGCAGCTGCGCGACGTGGTCATCGCGACCGGCGCGGACACCGTGATCTGCGACGGCGAGCTGTCCCCCGGCCAGCTGCGGCAGCTGGAGGAGCGGCTCAAGGTCAAGGTCATCGACCGGACCGCGCTGATCCTGGACATCTTCGCCCAGCACGCCTCCTCCAAGGAGGGCAAGGCCCAGGTCGAGCTCGCCCAGCTCCAGTACCTGCTCCCCCGCCTGCGCGGCTGGGGCGAGTCGCTGTCCCGGCAGGCCGGTGGTCGCGCCGGTGGCGGCAACGGCGGTGTGGGTCTGCGCGGCCCCGGTGAGACGAAGCTGGAGACCGACCGGCGGCGCATCCGCGCGCGGATCGCGAAGCTGCGGCGCGAGATCGCGTCCATGGGCGTGATCCGGGAGACCAAGCGCAGCGGGCGCGTGGCCAACGCGGTGCCCAGCGTCGCGATCGCCGGTTACACCAACGCGGGCAAGTCCAGCCTGCTCAATGCGCTGACCAGCGCGGGCGTGCTGGTCCAGGACGCGCTGTTCGCAACCCTGGACACGACCACCCGGCGCACCAGCACCCCGGACGGGCTGCCGTACACGCTGACCGACACCGTGGGCTTCGTGCGGCACCTGCCGCACCAGCTGGTCGAGGCGTTCCGCTCCACGCTGGAGGAGGTCGCGGACGCCGACCTGCTGATCCACGTGGTCGACGGCTCGGACTCGATGCCGGAGAAGCAGGTCGCGGCGGTGCGGGAGGTGATCGGCGAGATCGTGGAGAAGCGCGAGGAGCCGATGCCGCCGGAGCTGCTGGTGGTCAACAAGGTCGACGCGGTGGACGAGCTGGTGCAGGCCCGGTTGCGGAACCTGTTCCCCGGCTCGCAGCTGGTGTCCGCGCACAGCGGCGAGGGCGTGGAGGAGCTGCGGCGGGTCATCGCCGGGCTGATCCCCCGGCCCGAGGTGATGGTGGACGCCCTGGTCCCGTACGCGCGGGGCGAGCTGGTCGCGCGGGTGCACCGCGAGGGCGAGGTGCTCAAGGAGCGGCACACCGAGGAGGGCACCGAGCTGAGCGCCCGCGTGCACCCCGACCTGGCCGGGGCGCTGGAGCAGTACGCGGTGGGGAGCCGCAGCTGAGGCTGCGGTCGGCGCGCGCGGCCGGGGTGCTCCCGGCCGTCGCCGCCCTTCTCCTGGTGACGGCGGGTCCCGCCCCGGCGCAGCCCGCCGTCGCCGACGTGTGCCGGGTGACCGATCCCCGGTTGGCCGAGCTGTCCGGGCTCGCCTCGGACGGCAGGCGCTGGTACGCGCTGAACGACGACGACGGGGTGCTCCAGGTCCAGGTGCTGGGCCGGGACTGCTCGGTCGTCGGCACCATCTCCGGCGCGACCGACCCGTACGACGCCGAGGACCTGGCGCTCGCGCCGGACGGGACGCTGTGGGTCTCCGACACCGGCGACAACGCCCGCTCCCGGAGCACGGTGGCGCTGCACGCGCTGTCGCGGGATGGGACCACCCGCCTGTACCGGCTGACCTACCCGGACGGCCCGCACGACGCCGAGGCGCTGCTGCTCGACGCGGCCGGGGTGCCGCACGTCGTCACCAAGGAGGCGCTCGGGCAGGCGCTGGTGTACCGGCCGGTCGGGGCGTTGGACGAGGCGGCGCCGACACCGCTGGAGCAGGTCGCGGCGCTGTCCCTGCCCAGCACGGACACCCCCGGCGGACCTCGGGAGAGCCGCCTGGTCACCCGGTTGGTGACCGGTGGCGCGATGTCCCGCGACGGGTCGGTCGCCGCGCTGCGGACCTACACCGAGGCCTACCTGTACCCGGTGGCCGACGGGGACCTGGTGGCCGCGCTGGGGCGCGAGCCGGTGCGGGTGCCGCTGCCGGGCGAGGCGCAGGGCGAGGCGATCGCGTTCGAGCCGGACGGGGCGCTGCTGTCCGCGTCCGAGTTCGGGGACGGCGGGACCTCGTCGGTGGTCCGGTCGGTCTCCGGGGCGGTGGACGCGGCGGGGGCTGCGCCCGCGCCGCCGTCCAGCACGGCGCCCAGCGGTGACGCGGGCGGGACGTCGACCGACCCCGGCGCGGGGGCCGCGCGGCCCGCAGCGGAGCCCTCGGGGGCCGGGAACGGGCCCGAGTGGCTCGACCGGGTCCGCGTGGCGCTGGTCGGGATCGGCGTGGTGGCGGTGTTCGGCCTCGCCCTGTGGGCGCGGGCCAGGTGGGGGCGCGGGCGACGGGCGCGCGCGCAGCGCTGAGCCCGGTCCGACCCGGTCCGGCCCTAGAGCCTGCGCAGGACCGCGACGACCTTGCCGAGGATGGTCGCCTCGTCGCCGAAGATCGGCTGGTAGGCCGGGTTCTGCGGCAGCAGCCACACGTGCCCGTCGTCCTTGCGCTTGAACGTCTTGACGGTCGCCTCGCCCTCGATCATCGCGGCGACGACCTCGCCGTTGTCGGCGGTGGGCTGCTGGCGGACCACGACCCAGTCGCCGTCCGTGATCGCGGCGTCGACCATCGAGTCGCCGACGACCTTGAGCAGGAACACCTCGCCCTCGCCGACGATCTCGCGCGGCAGCGGGAAGACGTCCTCGATGGACTGCTCGGCCAGGATCGGCCCGCCCGCCGCGATCCGGCCCAGCATGGGCACGTACGCGGGCGTCGGCTTCGCCGCCGGGTCCAGGCCCGTCACGATCTCCGCGGGCAGCACGCCGACCGCGCGCGGGCGGTTCGGGTCGCGGCGCAGGAAGCCCTTGCGCTCCAGCGCGCGCAGCTGGTGCGCGACCGAGGACGTGGACGTCAGGCCCACCGCCTCGCCGATCTCGCGCACGCTGGGCGGGTAGCCGAAGCGGTCGACCCAGTCCCGGATCACGTCGAGCACCTTGCGCTGGCGCAGGGTCAGGCCCGCGTTGCCAGCGACGTCGGCTGGCGCCGTCGGAGCGGCCTTCGCCGCCGAGGCGGCGAGCGGGGCGTCGTCGGTCTTCCGGGCCACGGTGATTCCTCCTGACCGGACCAGTTTTGGCAGGCCGGCTGTCGGTCGATCTTCAAGTGTCGAAGGTAGTCGCAACCCCTGTCCAGATCAAACACCTGTTCGAGTAAATCCCGGCGTGTCGTAGCTATTCCGAGGCTCCCGGTGGTACACATTCGCACGGGCGTTCGATCGAACGGTTGTTCGATCATGATCCGATGACCTGCGGTGGAGGAGACGGCGTGGCGGTGGTCCTGGGCACTTCTAGGGGTTTCGCGCTGGTGGAGGACACCCGCGCCGAGGACGTTCCACTGGGGCCGGGCGCGGTGCCCGGTCCACGCGTGCTGCGGCGGTTCGAGAGCGCCGACCGGTTGGCCAGGCGGCGTCCCACGAGCGCCCGGAGCGCGCCGCTGCCCGCGCCCGAGCCCGTCCCCGCGCCCGGCAGGGCCCGGTCGCTGCTGCGGGCGTTCGGCGGGGCGCTGCTGGCCGCGCTGGCCGCCGCGGCCATCAGCCTGGCCTACCTCCAGGCGTCCGGCATCTCGGGCGTGCCGGACCGCACGACCACCGCGCACGTGCAGGTCGGCGAGACGCTGCGGGACGTGGCCGAGCGGTCCGCGCCGGGCAGCGACCCGGAGGCCGTGGCCGAGCGGATCGCGGAGCTGAACGGGCTGGGCGGACCGGACGCCGTCGTGCGGCCGGGGCAGGCGCTGACCGTGCCGGACGGGATCCCCGCGCCCTGAGCGCGCGCCGGGGGCGAGCGAGCACTTCCCCGGAACCCGACCACCCCAGCGCCGGCCACCCCAGTGGTGACCATCACGCACGATTTCCCCCACCAGGCTGAACGCGCCGCCGCCTCTCGCACAACCGACGTCGTCGCTCCGGAGAGTGACCCGCGCACCCCTCCCCGGTCACCCCCGAGCGGGACGGCGGTCACTGCCCGTTCGACCACGATCAGCGGTGCGCTACCACCGGCCCCGCGGGCCGCTCCGGATCACACCCCCCGGATTGCGCGGCGTTGTGGATCAGGCATAGGTTGACCCCCACATCTAGTGGTTGCACCGCCGAAGTCGACCCACCGATGGGGGTTTCCCCGTCACCTGGGTTGACGCGATGAGTGCTGCGCCGACAAGGGGGAGCAAGGCGTGCGGTGTCCGTTCTGCCGGAACTCGGAATCCCGCGTGGTCGACTCCCGCGAGGTCGACGAGGGCCAGGTGATCCGCCGACGCCGTTCGTGCACCACGTGCGGGCGCCGCTTCACCACCGTCGAGGAGGCCGTCCTCGCCGTGGTGAAGCGCTCCGGGGTGACCGAGCCGTTCAGCCGCGACAAGGTCGTCAACGGCGTGCGGCGCGCGTGCCAGGGCAGGCCCGTCGACGACGACGCGTTCCAGCACCTCGCGCACCGCGTGGAGGAGAGCATCCGCTCCACCGGCGTCGCCGAGATCCCCAGCCACGAGGTGGGACTGGCCATCCTGGGCCCGCTGCGCGACCTCGACGAGGTCGCCTACCTGCGCTTCGCCAGCGTGTACCGGTCCTTCTCGTCCGTCGAGGACTTCGAGAAGGAGATCGCGGACCTGCGCGGAGCGGCGCGGGACGACTAGGGCTTCGGCCACAAGGTTTCCGCGGCCGACGCGCACGGGAAAAGGGCACCCGGACGTGGTCGCGGCATGGGCTTCAAAGACAAAGATCGCCAATAGACCAGAAGATTCGAGGGACCGGCAGATGACGGAAACCGTTGGTGGCTCGCGCAAGAAGACGGCCAACCGCAACGGTGCAGGGGGGAAGCAGGCCGGGCTCGCGGTGGAGCGCGTCCACACCACCGCGGGGACGCACCCCTACGACGAGGTGACCTGGGAGCAGCGCGACGTCGTCATGACGAACTGGCGCGACGGCTCCATCAACTTCGAGCAGCGGGGCGTCGAGTTCCCGTCGTTCTGGTCGGTCAACGCCACGAACATCGTGACCAGCAAGTACTTCCGGGGCGCGGTCGGCAGCCCGGTGCGGGAGAGCAGCCTGCGCCAGCTCATCGACCGCGTGGTCAAGTCGTACGTCGAGGCGGGCGTCAAGCACGCCTACTTCGCCACCGAGACCGACGCCGAGGTGTTCGAGCACGAGCTGACCTGGATGCTGCTGCACCAGGTGTTCAGCTTCAACTCCCCGGTGTGGTTCAACGTCGGCACCGCGTCGCCGCAGCAGGTCAGCGCCTGCTTCATCCTGTCGGTCGACGACACGATGGAGTCGATCCTGAACTGGTACCGCGAGGAGGGCCTGATCTTCAAGGGCGGCTCCGGCGCGGGCCTGAACCTCTCGCGCATCCGCTCGTCCAAGGAGCTGCTGTCCTCGGGCGGCACCGCGTCCGGCCCGGTGTCGTTCATGCGCGGCGCCGACGCGTCGGCGGGGACGATCAAGTCCGGTGGCGCGACCCGCCGCGCGGCCAAGATGGTCGTGCTGGACGTGGACCACCCGGACGTGGAGGAGTTCATCCAGACGAAGGCGCGCGAGGAGGACAAGATCCGCGCGCTGCGGGACGCCGGGTTCGACATGGACCTGGGCGGCTCGGACATCGTCTCCGTGCAGTACCAGAACGCCAACAACTCGGTGCGCGTCTCGGACGAGTTCATGCGCGCGTTCGAGGGGGGCAAGGAGTTCGGGCTGCGCTCGCGCGGCACCGGCGAGGTCATCGAGACCGTCGACGCCAAGTCGCTGTTCCGCAAGCTGGCGCAGGCGGCGTGGGAGTGCGCCGACCCCGGCATCCAGTACGACGGCACCATCAACGACTGGCACACCACGCCGGAGTCGGGCCGGATCACCGCGTCCAACCCGTGCTCGGAGTACATGCACCTGGACAACTCCAGCTGCAACCTGGCGTCGCTGAACCTGATGAAGTTCCTGGGTGACGACGGCTCGTTCAACGCCGACCTGTTCGCCCGCTCGGTCGAGCTGATCATCACCGCGATGGACATCTCGATCTGCTTCGCGGACTTCCCGACCCCCGCCATCGGCGAGACCACGCGGGCGTTCCGCCAGCTGGGCATCGGCTACGCGAACCTGGGCGCGCTGCTCATGGCCACCGGCCACGCGTACGACTCCGAGGGCGGCCGGGCGCTGGCCGCGTCCATCACCTCGCTGATGCAGGCGGTGTCCTACCGCCGGTCCGCCGAGCTCGCGGGCGTCGTCGGCCCGTACGACGGCTACGCGCGCAACGCCGAGTCGCACAAGCGGATCATCCGCAAGCACGCGTCGGCCAACGACGAGATCCGCACGCTGCACGCCAACGACGCCGACACGCGCTCGCTCGCGACGGCCGAGTGGCAGCGGTGCCAGGAGATCGGCGCGGTCAACGGCTGGCGCAACGCGCAGGCCAGCGTGCTCGCCCCCACCGGCACCATCGGCCTGATGATGGACTGCGACACCACCGGCATCGAGCCGGACCTGGCGCTGGTCAAGTTCAAGAAGCTGGTCGGCGGCGGGTCGATGCAGATCGTGAACCAGACCGTGCCGCGCGCGCTGTCCGCGCTGGGCTACCCGACCGAGCAGGTCGAGGCCATCGTCGAGCACATCGGCGAGCACGGCCACGTCGTGGACGCGCCCAGCCTGAAGCTGGAGCACTACGAGGTGTTCGACTGCGCGATGGGCGAGCGCTCCATCACGCCGATGGGCCACGTCCGGATGATGGCGGCCGTGCAGCCGTTCCTGTCCGGCGCGATCTCGAAGACGGTCAACATGCCGGAGACGGCGACCGTCGAGGAGGTCGAGGAGGTCTACTACCAGGGCTGGAAGATGGGCCTGAAGGCGCTGGCCATCTACCGCGACAACTGCAAGGTCGGCCAGCCGCTGTCGGCGGGCAAGGGCGCGAAGGCGTCGACCGCCGCCGAGAAGGCGCCGGAGACCGTGATCGAGTACCGCCCGGTGCGCAAGCGCCTGCCGAAGAAGCGCCCGTCGCAGACGGTGTCGTTCACCGTCGGCGGCGCCGAGGGCTACCTGCACGCCGGCTCCTACCCGGACGACGGCCTCGGCGAGATCTTCGTCAAGCTGGGCAAGCAGGGCTCGACCCTGGCGGGCGTCATGGACGCCTTCTCGATGTCGATCTCGGTCGGCCTGCAGTACGGCATCCCGCTGGAGTTCTACGTCTCGAAGTTCCAGAACCTGCGCTTCGAGCCCGCGGGCATGACGGACGACCCGGACGTGCGCATCGCGACGAGCGTCCTGGACTACCTGTTCCGCAGGCTGGCCCTGGACTACCTGCCGCACGACAAGCGCGCCCAGCTCGGCATCTTCACCGCCGAGGAGCGCACCGCGCAGGTCAACGCGGACTACGGCACGCCGGGCGCCGACGTGGACCTGGAGGGCCTGCGCACGACGGTCGACGCGACCCCGACCCGCGAGCCGGAGTCGAAGCCCACGACCACCGAGCCGCCGGCGCGGGTGGGCAGCTCCACGGAGCTGCTGGAGCTGCGCCTGGGCACGGTCGCGGACGCGCCGCTGTGCATGACCTGCGGCACGAAGATGCGTCCCGCGGGGTCCTGCTACCTGTGCGAGGGCTGCGGGTCGACGTCGGGCTGCAGCTGATCGCTTGAGCGCTCTGACTGTGTGAGCTGACCAGCGGGGTGGGTACTGGCTTCCGAGCCGGCGCCCACCCCGCTGGCTCGTGCGGGGGACCTGCGTCAGGGCTCCCCAGCAGGCCACATCCCGGAGAAGATCTCCCCGGAACGCGTCGCAGGCGCGCTGGGGAGTTCGACCCCGTGCTTCGCGGCGAGCTTCTTCTCGATCTCCGCGAAGACGCAGGCGTAGGTCGACGGGTTGCGGCGGCCTTCAGCGAAGTGGACAACTCCTGGACTCCCTGCACCAGCAACTGGGTCCCGTAGAACGGGGAGGCGTTCGTGCGGAGCCACTTCCACATGTACTCGGGGTTCTCGTGGTTGGGCGCCTTGCGGTGGCACCGGCGGCAGAGCAGCACGAGGTTGTCCGGCCGATCAGCCCCACCGCGTGCAGCAGGAATGATGTGGCACCGCTCCACCTTGGACTTGTGCCCGCAGGACCAGCACAGCTCATGGGCATCGGCCCAGTCGAAGGCCAGTCCGCACTCGACCTCGGACCAGTAGGCGATGATCTCCTCGCGCTTGGTCTTGACGCTCTCCTGCGGGGGGCTTCTTGGCCACGTATCCCACTCCTGAGTTGCCGACCAGTCGTCCAGACGACGACCACGTGCGCGTCACCATGCCAACAAGCATCGACAAAAATGGTCCCCCGAACCACCCGGCTGCGCGCCCTCCCCCACGCTCGGCCACCCCCTCGGCCGCATCACCGCCGAGGCCGCGCACGCCCAGGTCGCGGTGAGCCTGCTGGCCCCGCTCCTGCTCACCCAGGCCGTGGACCTGCGAAAAGGCGGCGCGGTCATCAACGTCAGCACCTCCCCGGCGATAGCGGCGTCCGCGGTGCTCGCGGACGCGGAAACCCGCTGAGCGCCGGACACCAGCCCTAACATCACCCCCACCATGCCCCTCCCCGAAGCCCTCACCTCACTCGAAGGCCTCTCCGTCGGCGACGCCTTCGGCGCCCAGTTCTTCGTCCCCGGCACCTCCCCCGACGACCTCACCGCAGGCCCGCCCCCGTGGCCGTGGACCGACGACACCCAGATGGCCTGCCTGGTCACCGCCGAGCTGCGCGACCGGGGCGAGATCGTCCAGGACCGCCTGGCCGCCGCGTTCGCCGAGCACTGCGACCCGTACCGGGGTTACGGCCCCGGCGCGATCACGGTCCTGCGCCAACTCCGCGACGGCGTCCCCTGGCGCGAGGCCGCGGCCAGCGCGTTCGGCGGCGGTTCGCTCGGCAACGGGGCCGCGATGCGCGTCGCCCCGGTCGGCGCGTTCTTCGCCGACGACCTGGACGCCGTGGTCGAGCAGGCCACCCGCTCCGCCGAGGTCACCCACGCGCACCCCGAGGGCGTCGACGGCGCGGTGGCCGTCGCGCTCGCCGCCGCGCGCCCGGACGCGGTGTTCGAGGCGGTGCTGGACCTGCTGCGGCCCGGTGCGATCCGCGACGCCGCAGCACTGGCCAGGACCCTCCTGGGCCGCTCGCCGCAGGAAGCCGTCCACCACCTCGGCAACGGCTCCCGCCCCACCGCGCTCACCAGCGTCCCGCTCGTCCTGTGGATCGCCGCCACCCACGCGCACGACTACCGCGCCGCGATCGGCGCCTGCGTGCGCGCGGGCGGCGACGTGGACACCACCGCCGCGATGGTGGGCGGCGTCGTCCGCGCGCCGATCCCGCCCGAGTGGCGGGAAGCCCGCGAGCCGCTGCCTCAGGACCTGCGGAACAGCTTGTTGCCCAACCACACCAGCGGGTCGTAGCGCCGGTCGGCCAGCCGCTCCTTCAGCGGGATCAGCGCGTTGTCGGTGATGGCGATGTGCTCCGGGCACACCTCGGTGCAGCACTTGGTGATGTTGCACAGCCCGAGGCCGTGCTCGGAGCGCGCCGCCTCGACGCGGTCGGCGGTGTCGAGCGGGTGCATCTCCAGCTCGGCGACCCGCATCAGGAACCTCGGCCCGGAGAACGCCTCCTTGTTCTCCTCGTGGTCGCGCACCACGTGGCAGGTGTCCTGGCACAGGAAGCACTCGATGCACTTGCGGAACTCCTGCGAGCGCTCCACGTCCACCTGCGCCATCCGGTACTCGCCCGGCTCCAGGTCCTCGGGCGGCCGGAACGCGGGCACCTCGCGCGCCTTGGCGTAGTTGAACGACACGTCCGTGACCAGGTCCCTGATCACCGGGAACGCCCGCATCGGCGTCACCGTGACGGTCTCGTCCTCGGCGAACACCGACATGCGGGTCATGCACAGCAGCCTCGGCCTGCCGTTGACCTCGGCCGAGCACGAGCCGCACTTGCCCGCCTTGCAGTTCCACCGCACGGCGAGGTCGGCGGCCTGGGTGGCCTGCAACCGGTGGATGACGTCGAGCACGACCTCGCCCTCGTTGACCTCGACGGTGAAGTCCTCCATCGCGCCGCCGGAGGCGTCACCGCGCCACACCCGGAAGTGCCCCTGGTAGCCCACGTCAGCCCTCCAGCTCCTCGGCGGTCAGGTACTTCTCCAGCTCGGCGCGCTCGAACAGCGCCAGCAGGTCGGCCCGGATCGGCTCCTGGGCCAGCTCGGCCACGGCCACGCCGTCGCCGGAGGCGCTGCACAGCAGCACCTTGCGCCGCCAGTCGGCGTCCATGCGCGGGTGGTCGTCGCGGGTGTGGCCGCCCCGGCTCTCGGTGCGCAGCAGCGCGGCGCGGGCGACGCACTCGCTGACCAGCAGCATGTTCCGCAGGTCCAGCGCGAGGTGCCAGCCGGGGTTGAACTGCCGGTGCCCCTCGACGGTGAGGGCGGCGGCGCGGCGCTTGAGCCCGTCCAGCCGCTCCAGCGCGCTCTCCATCTCCCCGGCCCGGCGGATGATGCCGACCAGGTCGTTCATGGCCTGCTGGAGCTCGACGTGCAGCGCGTACGGGTTCTCCCCGCCCTCGCCCGCGAACGGGGCCAGCGCGACCTCCTGGGCCCGCGCGATCGCCTCGTCGCCGCACCTGGGCCGCGTGGTGAGCCCGGCCGCGTAGTCGGCGGCGCCCTCGCCCGCGCGCTTGCCGAACACCAGCAGGTCCGACAGCGAGTTGCCGCCGAGCCGGTTGGAGCCGTGCATCCCGCCGGACACCTCGCCCGCCGCGTACAGGCCGGGCACCGACGACGCGCCGGTGTCCGGGTCGACCAGCACGCCGCCCATCACGTAGTGGCAGGTCGGGCCGACCTCCATGGGCTGGGCGGTGATGTCGACGTCGGCCAGCTCCTTGAACTGATGGTGCATCGACGGCAGCCGCCGCCGGATCTCCTCGGCGGGCAGCCGCGACGACACGTCCAGGAACACCCCGCCGTGCTCGGTGCCGCGACCGGCCTTGACCTCGGAGTTGATCGCGCGCGCCACCTCGTCGCGGGGCAGCAGCTCGGGCGGGCGGCGGTTGTGGTCGGGGTCGGTGTACCAGCGGTCGCCCTCGGCCTCGTCCTCGGCGTACTTGTCCTTGAACACCTCGGGCACGTAGCCGAACATGAACCGCTCGCCGTCGGAGTTGCGCAGGACGCCGCCGTCGCCGCGCACCGACTCGGTGACCAGGATGCCCTTGACGCTGGGCGGCCAGACCATGCCGGTGGGGTGGAACTGGACGAACTCCATGTTGACCAGCTCGGCGCCCGCGCGCAGGGCCAGCGCGTGCCCGTCGCCGGTGTACTCCCACGAGTTCGAGGTGACCTTGAACGACTTGCCGATGCCGCCGGTCGCCAGCACCACGGCGGGCGCCTCGAACAGGGTGAACCGGCCGCTCTCGCGCCAGTAGCCGAACGCGCCCGCGACCCGGCCGCCGTCCAGCGGCAGGTCGGTGACGGTGAACTCCTGGAACACCTTCAGCCGCGACTCGTGGTCGCCGGTCTCGGCGAAGTCCTCCTGCTGGAGCGAGACGACCTTCTGCTGGAGGCTGCGGATCAGTTCGAGGCCGGTGCGGTCGCCGACGTGCGCGAGACGCGGGTACTCGTGGCCGCCGAAGTTGCGCTGGCTGATCCGGCCGTCCTTGGTGCGGTCGAACAGCGCGCCGTAGGTCTCCAGCTCCCACACCCGCTGCGGCGCCTCCTTGGCGTGCAGCTCGGCCATGCGCCAGTTGTTGAGGAACTTGCCGCCGCGCATGGTGTCGCGGAAGTGCACCTGCCAGTTGTCGTTCGGGTTGGCGTTGCCCATGGCCGCGGCGATGCCGCCCTCGGCCATGACGGTGTGCGCCTTGCCGAACAGGGACTTGCACAGCACGGCGGTCCGGGCCCCGCGCTGCCTCGCCTCGATCGCGGCGCGCAGTCCCGCGCCCCCCGCGCCGATCACGAGCACGTCGAAGGTGTGCCTCTCCAGCTCGGGCAACGCCCGCTCCTCTCCCTGCCTTCGCCCACCGGTCCCGCCGGAGGTCAGCCGATGAACCTGAGGTCGCTGACGACGCCGGCCGAGACCAGCGCGATGTAGAGGTCGGTCAGGCAGACGAAGACCAGCGACGCCCAGGCCAGGAGCATGTGCCTGGCGTTGAGCCTGGAGACCAGCGTCCACATCCGGTAGCGCACGGGGTGCCGGGAGAAGTGCTTGAGCCTGCCGCCCGCGATGTGCCTGCACGAGTGGCAGGACAGGGTGTACGCGCCCAACAGGGTCACGTTGACCAGCAGGATGATGTTGCCCAGGCCCAGGCCCGTGGTGAGCGCGGCGAGCGCGTCGTAGGTGTTGACCAGCAGCAGGACCGACGCGGCGAGGAAGAAGTACCGGTGCAGGTTCTGCGCGATCAGCGGGAACCGGGTCTCGCCGGTGTAGCGGGCGTGCGGCTCGGCGACGGCGCAGGCGGGCGGGGACAGCCAGGCGGCCCGGTAGTAGGCCTTGCGGTAGTAGTAGCAGGTGACCCGGAAGCCCAGCAGGAACGGCAGGATCACCACGGGCGGGGTCAGGAAGCCGGGCAGCTCGGGCAGCGGCCTGCCGAAGTGCGCGGCCTCGGGTAAGCACTCCTGGCTCAGGCACGGCGAGTACATGGGCGTCAGGTAGTGGTAGTCGTCGACCCAGTAGTAGTCGCCCATGAAGGTGCGCACCGCCGCGTAGGCGGAGATCAGCAGCAGGGCCGCCGCCGTCGCCAGCGGGGGCAACCACCAGCGGTCCGTGCGGAGCGTGCGCTGTTCGATCCGCGCCCTCATCCCCTCACCTCTCCACGTCGTTGTGGTGCTCGGCGGTGGTGCTCGGCTGTTCGGTTGTGCGCTGTGCGGTCGTGCGCTGTGCGGGTGGTGCTCTGCGCGGTGGCGCCCTGCGTGGTGGCGTCGCGCGTGCCCCGTGTGGTGGCGCGCCCGGTGCGACGTCCGGCGGCGGCTCGCCCGCTGTCACCGTTCCGGGTGGTGCTGTCCGCGTGGCCGCTCACGGTCCGGCTGGAGCCGTTTTCGGCCACCTGACGACCTTGCTTCCACGCCCGGTTCCTGTCGTTTCCCCATCCGGGTGATGACCGGATCGGGCGTCCCATATGGCGCTTCCGGGGGTTTCCGCCACGTCCGGGCGGCGTCCGTCCACAGGGTGGGACAAGGCCCGCGCCGAACCGCCCGCGCGGGCCGCCCGGACTCCCGCCGACCCGCTGCGGGAACGCGAACGGCCCCCGCGCCGAGGACGCGGGGGCCGCGGGCCGGGCCGGGTCAGCGGCGCCGCCGGTAGCCGCCGAGCCCCTCGTCGTCCGCGTCGTGCCAGAGCGAGGCGTCGTAGGGCGTGTCGGGCACGACCACCACCTCCCGCTCCACGTCGGGGGCTTGGCGCGGCCGTGGCGCGATGGGCGCCTCGGACAGGTCGGCGGCGTCGATGTCGAGCCGCTCCACGTCGTTGGCCAGGCGTCGCACGGCGGGCACGTCGCCGTGGCGGGCGCGCACCGCGACGACGGCCTGGCGGAGCCTGCCGACCGCGCGGCGCAGTTCGGCGATCTCGGAGGACGTCATGTCGGGGACCTCCCTGGGCGTGTTCCGGCGTCCGACTCTGCACGCTCTTCGGCACTGTGACAAGGGCCACACACCCGTGTGGGTCCGTCCGGATTCTGAATCGTTTTTGTGATCAAGCCCTCTCGTCACCTAGTGTGTGCGCTGTCACGTCCTTCCGTGCGACGCCAGCGCTGTCGTCCACCGGGTCCACCACAGCCCGTGATCACCCACCGGAGACGCAGAGCAATGAGCGACCTGCACCCCGTCGTCGCAGAAGTGACGGCCCGCATTGCCGCCCGGAGCGCAGCAAGCCGGTCCGCCTATCTCGAACGAGTGAACGCCGCCGCGCTTGAGGGGCGGCCAGCGCGCGGGGACCTCGCGTGCAGCAACCTGGCCCACGGGTTCGCGGGCATCACCGGGGGCGACAAGCAGGCGTTGCGCGCCGTGCGCAAGCCCAACGTCGCCATCGTGTCGGCCTACAACGACATGCTGTCGGCGCACCAGCCGATGGACGAGTACCCCTCCTGGATCAAGGAGGCGGCGCGCGGGGCGGGCGGCATCGCCCAGTTCGCGGGCGGCGTGCCCGCGATGTGCGACGGCGTCACGCAGGGCCGCGCGGGCATGGAGCTGTCGCTGTACAGCCGCGACGTCATCGCCATGTCCACGGCCATCGCGCTCTCCCACGACATGTTCGACTCGACGCTGCTGCTCGGCGTGTGCGACAAGATCGTGCCCGGCCTGCTGATCGGCGCGCTCTCGTTCGGCCACCTGCCCGCGATCCTGGTGCCCGCGGGGCCCATGGAGTCGGGGCTGCCGAACAAGGAGAAGGCCCGCGTGCGGCAGCTGTTCGCCGAGGGCAAGGCCACCCGCGAGGACCTCCTCGAAGCCGAGGCCGCCTCGTACCACAGCCCTGGGACCTGCACGTTCTACGGCACGGCGAACTCGAACCAGCTCGTCGTGGAGGTCATGGGCCTGCACCTGCCGGGCGCGACGTTCGTGCCGCCGAGCACTCCGCTGCGCAAGGCGCTGACCGAGGAGGCGGCGCGGCGCGCGGTCGCGCTGAGCCGGGGCGAGGAGTTCACCCCGCTCGGGCACGTCGTCGACGTGAAGTCCGTGGTCAACGGCGTGATCGCGCTGCTGGCCACCGGCGGGTCGACCAACCACACCATGCACCTGGTGGCGATCGCGTCGGCGGCGGGCGTCGAGCTGGGCTGGGACGACTTCGCCGAGCTGTCCTCGGTGGTGCCGCTGCTGGCGCGGGTGTACCCCAACGGCGGCGCGGACATCAACCACTTCCAGGCCGCGGGCGGCGTGCAGTTCCTGGTGGGGACGCTGCTGGACGCGGGCCTGCTGCACGGGGACGTGCGCACGGTCGCCGGTCCGGGCCTTGACCGGTACCGCCGCGAGCCGGTGCTCGTGGACGGCGAGCTGGTGTGGCGCGACGGTCCGACCGAGACCCTGGACGCGGCGGTGCTGCGCCCGGCGTCGGACCCGTTCTCGGCGGACGGCGGGCTGCGGATGCTGTCCGGCAACCTGGGCCGCGCGGTGATCAAGGTGTCGGCGGTGGCCGAGGAGCACCGGGTCGTGGAGGCGCCCGCGCGGGTGTTCACCTCGCAGGAGGCGTTCGGGACCGCGTTCAAGGCGGGCGAGCTGGACCGCGACGTGGTCGTGGTGGTGCGGCAGCAGGGTCCGCAGGCGAACGGGATGCCGGAGCTGCACAAGCTGACGCCCGCGCTGGGCGTGCTCATGGACCGGGGGTTCAAGGTCGCGCTGGTGACCGACGGCCGCATGTCGGGCGCGTCGGGCAAGATCCCGGCCGCGATCCAGGTGACGCCGGAGGCCGCGGTGGGCGGTCCGCTGGCGCGGGTGCGCGACGGCGACGTGCTGCGGGTGGACGCCGGGGCGTGCTCGTTGGACGTGGTGGTGGACCCGGTTGAACTGGGCGCGCGCGAACTGGTGGACTTCCCCCCGGACGCGCAGTCCTGGACCGGCACGGGTCGCGAGCTGTTCGCGGCGCTGCGCCGGTCGGTCGGTCCCGCCGACCGGGGAGCCAGCGTGTTCGGCCCGATCGCCGCCTCGCACTTCGTGGGGCTGAGTAACCAGGAGGTGAGCCGGTGACCACCGCAGCACACGCGACGGCCCAGGATCTGCTGGCGCTGTCCCCCGTCGTCCCGGTCGTCGTCGTGGACGACGCCGAGCACGCCGTGCCGCTGGCGCAGGCGCTGCTGCGCGGGGGGATCGGCGTCATCGAGCTGACCCTGCGCACCCCGGCCGCGCTGGAGGCGATCGAGCGGGTCGCCGCCGAGGTGCCGGAGATCGTGATCGGCGCGGGCACGGTGACCGCGCCGGAGCACGCGGCGGCGGCGGCGAAGGCGGGCGCGGCGTTCCTGGTGACTCCGGGGTGCACGGACCGGGTGCTGGGCGCGGTGGAGGACACGGGCCTGCCGTTCCTGCCGGGCGCGGCGACCGTCTCCGAGGCCATGCGCCTGGCCGAGCGCGGCCTGACCGCCCTCAAGTTCTTCCCGGCCGAGGCGGCGGGTGGCGCGGACTACCTGAAGTCGATCGGCGGCCCCCTGCCGGGCCTGCGCTTCTGCCCGACGGGCGGCATCACGGTGGACACCGCCCCGCGCTACCTGGCCCTGCCGAACGTCGGCTGCGTCGGCGGCTCGTGGCTGGCCCCGAAGGACGCCCTGCTGTCGGGCGACTACGCCCGCATCGAGTCCCTGGCCCGAGCGGCGGCAGCCCTGCGCTGACCGCGGGCAGCGCACGAGCACCACGCACGCCCTCAGGAGCGGCGGTCCCACGGGGCCGCCGCTCCGCTCGTTCCACGGCCCCGCCCCGCCACGCGCTCCGCGAGCCCTGCGCCCGTTCCACGCCGCTGACTCCCAGCGACAGTTCAGCGCCAGCGACGACTCCCGGCATTCACCGCTCCACCCGTTCCCCCGCAGGTGTCGCGTTCTTCGCGGTTTCCCGGACTCTCCGTGGGGGTCCCGCCCCAAAGTCCCGGTCGTACCCCCTATCGCGGTAGGTTGAACGCGCATTCGGAGGAGAGGGGAGCATGGACACTCGTCGCACCACGGTGGTCGCCGAACCAGCCTGGCAGGTCAGCCTGATCTGGGTCGGTTTCCCGGTAGTGGGCGGGGTCGGGCTCTGGCTGCTCAAGCTGGCCGCGAAGTGGATCCTCTCCCTCCCGTTCGTCCCGTTCGACGGCCCGCTGCGCCTGCTGAACGTCGTCCCCGAACCGTGGGGAACGGTCGGCGTGATCGCGATCGGCGCGGTGCTGGGCCTGGTGGTGTCGTTCATCGCCGCCCACGAACGCCTCTCGGTGGCCGTCCGCGACGACAACGCGGTGTTCTACCGGGGCGGCAAGAGCCGGACCTTCGACCGCACCAAGATCTCCGGCGTCTTCCTGGACGGCAAGGACCTGGTCCTGCTCGGCCTGCACTCGGAGGAGCTCGCCAGGGACAAGTCGGACCTGATCGCGGAGAACATCGCCAACGCCTTCCAGTCCCACGGCTACCCGTGGCTGGAGGACGGCGACCCCCACCGCGCCGACTACCGCCGCTGGATCGAGGGCAACCCGGAACTCCCCCAGGGCGCCGACCAGATCTTCAAGGCCCGAGCCGAGGCCCTCCGCAACCTGGACCAGGAAGACGCGGCCGAACTCCGCGAGGAGCTCACCCGCATGGGCCTGGCAGTCCGCGAGGACAAGAAGAAGCGCCAGTTCTGGCGCCACACCACCCCGCGCTGACCACCCGGCAACCCCACGGGCCCCCGCTGCGGGCACACCGCTCCGGCTGACGAGCCCGACCCGCAGTCACTGCTCCGGCCCCGCGGACACCGGCTCACCGGCACCCGTCACACCGGCCCGTCACACCGGGCTGGTCAGGCTCCCCCTGATCAGCCCACGCACGGCCAGCCCTGGCCCTGCGGGTTCCTCAACCAGGGACCTTCACCGCGCCCCGCCAGGCACCAGACCTACCCGGAGCACGAGGCCTGCCCGGAACCCGCGCAGTCGCACACTCCCGCACCGGCGATCCCGCTCAGCGCAGACGGCCCCACCCACGCGGCAGTCGCCACCTACGCGGCAGTCACTACCCGCGCCGCAGCCGTCACCGTCACCCTCGCGGCAGTCACTACCCACTCGGCAGTCGCCACCCGCACCGCAGCCGCCACCCTCGCGGCATCCGCTACCCCCGCAGGTGGTCGTCGAGGAGCTCGGTCTCCTCGCCGTAGGCCTTCAGCTCCTCCTTCACCACCCCGTACGCCATCCCCTCCGCGTACCCCTTGCGCGCCAACGCCCCCACCAGCCGCCGAATCCTGGTGGTGTCGTCCACGTTCGCCAGGGTGCGCAGCTTCTTGCGCACCAGCTCCCGCGCCCGCTCCCGCTCCGCCTCGTCGTCCACCGCGGCCACCGCCTCGGCGGCGACCTCGTCCGGAACGCCCTTCGTGCGCAGCTCGCGCGCCAGCGCCCGCCGTCCGAGACCTTGGTGGGTGTGCCGGGAACGCACCCACACCTCGGCGAACGCCGCGTCGTCGATCAGCCCGGCGCGGTCGAACTTGCCCAGCACCGTCTCGGCGATCTCCTCCGGGACGCCCTTGCGCAGCAGGGCGTCCCGGAGCTCGACCCTGGTCCGGGCGCGTGCGGTGAGCAGCGCGTAGCAGATGTCCGTCGCCCTGCGCTGCTCCTTCACCGGGTCGACGGGCGCCTCGTCGACCGGTTCCCCGTCAGCGGTGAGCTCGGGCTCGCGGCCACGCCACCCCGAGCCCCTCCCACCTCGTCCACCCCGCACAGCGATCAGAAGTCGACCGGAGCGGGCGCGGTGTCGTCGGCCTCCAGCGTCGCGCCGATGCCGAGCTTCTCCTTGATGCGCTTCTCGATCTCGTTGGCCACGTCCGGGTTCTCCCGCAGGAACTTCCGGGCGTTCTCCTTGCCCTGGCCGAGCTGGTCGCCCTCGTACGTGTACCAGGCGCCGGACTTGCGCAGGATGCCCTGGTCGACGCCCATGTCGATGAGCGAGCCCTCGCGGCTGATGCCGTGGCCGTAGAGGATGTCGAACTCGGCCTGCTTGAACGGCGGGGCCACCTTGTTCTTCACGACCTTGACCCTGGTCCGGTTGCCGACGGGCTCGCCACCGTCCTTCAGGGTCTCGATGCGCCGCACGTCGAGCCGCACCGACGCGTAGAACTTCAGCGCCTTGCCACCGGTCGTGGTCTCGGGCGAGCCGAACATGACGCCGATCTTCTCGCGCAGCTGGTTGATGAAGATCGCCGTGGTGCCGGAGGAGTTCAGCGCACCGGTGATCTTGCGCAGCGCCTGGCTCATGAGGCGGGCCTGGAGGCCGACGTGGTTGTCGCCCATCTCGCCCTCGATCTCGGCGCGGGGCACCAGCGCCGCCACCGAGTCGATGACCAGGATGTCCAGCGCGCCGGAGCGCACCAGCATGTCCGCGATCTCCAGCGCCTGCTCACCGGTGTCCGGCTGGGACACCAGCAGCGCGTCGGTGTCGACGCCCAGCTTGCGCGCGTAGTCGGGGTCGAGCGCGTGCTCGGCGTCGATGAACGCCGCGATGCCGCCGTTGCGCTGGGCGTTAGCGACCGCGTGCAGCGCCACGGTGGTCTTACCGGAGGATTCCGGACCGTAGATCTCGACCACCCGGCCGCGGGGCAGGCCGCCGATGCCGAGCGCCACGTCGAGCGCGATCGCGCCCGTCGGGATCACCTCGATCGGCGCGCGGCCGTCCTCGCCCAGCCGCATGACCGAGCCCTTGCCGAACTGCTTGTCGATCTGGGCCAGGGCCAGTTCGAGTGCCTTGTCCCGGTCGGGTGCCTGGGGTGCCATCTGGAGTCCACCTCGGTTTGTCTTGGGTCGCTCGTCGTTGTCGGGGCCGACGGTACGGGCGGGGTACGACAATTTCCGACGGCGGCCCGGTGACCTGCGGGTTTGGGATCACCCGGTTGTGGTTGGCGAGTGTAGCCGAACAGGTGTTCGACCACGTCGTCGCCACGCCCGGTGGTCAGCGACGGTGCTCCGGGACGTCGAACGCGTCGCACACCGCCAGCCAGATCTCCTTCGCGGGCAGCCCCACGTCCAACGCCTGGTCGGGGGTGCGCCCGCCGAGCGCGGACAGCACGTGCTCGCTGGCCAGCACCTCCGACCTGACCTGCCCGAACTCGTCCGCCATCAGCTTCCGGAACACCGTGTTGCGCATCGCTGCCAGGCTAGCGCGCAGGAACCGGGGCCCGGACACCGCAGCCGAGGCCCTCGTCACCCTGGCGAGGGCGCCTGGAATCACTGGATCGGGAGGCCGGTAACGGTCGTGGGTCGGCGGCGCGCCCCCCGCCCCGAGCACCGGTGGCGGTTAACCTGGACGGCGTGATCCTCCTCCAGAGCGACCCGACCGGCCTGTCCTCCCCGATCGGCACGATCGCCGTGATCGCGGGCCTGCTGGCGGCGATCGTCGTCGGCGCCCGGCACCTCTGGATGAACCGCAAGCGCTGAGCCGCAAGCGCTGAACCGGGCCCCTCACCGCACCCGCAGCACCGCCACCACCAGCATCGGGAGCACCACGAACCCGGCAAGCAGCCCCAGCGCGGCGTAGGACCAGGCGGTCACCACCAGCCCGGCCAGCACCCCGCCCAGCGCGCCCGCGCAGTTCATGCACAGGTCGGACAACCCCTGCGCGGCCGTCCGCCGCGACCCCGCCACGACCTCCGTGAGCAGCGCGGACCCCGCGATCACCCCGGCCGACCAGCCGAGCCCGAGCAGCACCAGCCCGATCCCCAGCCGCACCGGGTCGTCCCCCGCCGCGCTGCCCACGAGCGCGGTGGCGGCCACCAGCAGCGCCGCCCCGAGCGCCTGCACCGCCCCGCCGCCCCACCGGTCGACCAGCCAGCCCACCAGCGGGCTCAGCCCGTACATGGCCGCGACGTGCAGGCTCACCAGCACCCCGACCAGCGACAACGACCCGCCCGCGTGCCCGACGTGGACCGGGGCCATCGCCATCAGCCCCACCATCACCCCGTGGCTGACCGCGATCCCGACCACCGCCAGCCGTCCCGAGGAGGGCAGCGACCGCCACACCCGACCGCGCGGCCCGGTCTCGACCGGTTCGGCGGCGCTCCCCCGCGCCAGCACCAGCGGGTCCGGCCGCAGGAACCGCAGCACGACCAGCGCGGCGGCCCCGAACAGCACCGCCGACGTCAGGTAGGCCCCGCTCCCCTCGGGCAGCCCGAGCCCGGCGACGGCCCGACCGGTGGGCGCGGCCAGGTTCGGCCCCACCACCGCGCCGACCGTCGCCGCCCACACCACCAGCGCCAGCGACCGGGCGCGCTCGTGCGGCGCGGCCAGGTCGGCGCCCGCGTACCGGGCGGCCAGGTTCGCGCTGCCCGCGGCCCCGAACAGCACCAGCGACGGCAGCAGCAGCTGCCAGGACCCGAGCACCACGGCGACGGCGGCGAGCAGCGCGCCCACCGCCCCCACGCCGTAGCAGAGCACCAGCACCGGCCGCCGACCCGCGCGCTGGGCCAGCCGGGCCGCGGGCAGCGCGGACACCGCGGCGCCCACGACCGCGCAGGTCTGCGCGAACCCGCCCACCGCCTCCACGCCCGAGAGCGACACGGCGACGAGCGCGCTCAGCGCCAACCCGGTGGCGATCCCGGAGGACCCGAGCACCTGGCTGACCGCCAGCACCTTGAGCACCCGGCGCTGCACCGGTTCCGCTGCGATGACCACGCGGTTGATCGTCCGGGCGCGCGGGGGCGCGCGGTAGCGGCCGGACGGGGGTCAGGCGCCCGGCTGGACGTTCTTCTCGAAGAAGTCGGCCAGCGCGTCCGCCGTCAGGTCCGAGCTGCCGCTCTTGGTGATGATCCCGAGCAGCGGCCTGCCCTCGGCGACGAAGGTCAGCAGCCCGAGCCCGCCATCGGCCGAGGCCTGGTAGGTGCCCTCCAGGCCGTTGCCGCCCCAGCGGGCCTTGACCACGTCGGACTTCAGCGAGGCCACGACCGTGCCCGCGTCCCGCTCGGCGCCGGTGATCGTCTCGGTGAGCACGTACTGCACCGAGTAGTCGTCCGCGAAGGCGCAGCTGACGACCGAGCCCTTGACCGTGATCGCGCCGGACACGCCCGCCGTGCCGCCCGCCTTGCACTCGGCGGTGTCGGCGACCGAGCCCGCGAGCTGGCGCAGGCAGGTGGTGAAGCCCTTGTCGTCCTTGGCGGTGTCGCTCTTGCACTCCTCGGCGGTCGGCACGCCGGGCCCGGAGAGCGCGACCACGCCGCCCACGACCAGCAGCACCGCGGCCAGCGCGCCGCCGACCGACAGGAGCACCTTGTTGCGGTTGCCCGCTCTCCGCTGCTCGGGGCGGTGCGGCGCGAGGGTGGGGAAGTTGAACTGCTGCGGGCCGTACGGGGCGGTCACGGCGGGGTTCGGGTGCTGGCCGCTGATCGCCGGGTTGACCGCGTAGGGGCCGCTGGCCGCCGGGTTCACCGGGTGCCCGCCGGTGCTCGGACCGACCTGGTGCGCCCCGCTGACCAGCGGGTTGACCTGGTGCGGACCGCTGCTCGCAGGGGTCTGCGCGGTGATCCCCTGCGCCGAGATCCCCTGCGCGGGCGTGCCCTGCGCGTGGGCCATCGGCGGCAGGAAGGCGGTGGTGGCCGACGGCGAGTCGCCGGTCGGCGCGGGCTGCGGGTCGGGCCTGGCCGCGACCCCGTCCCTGGGCACGTGGTGCGCGCCGAGCGCGACGGCCGTCTCCGGCTGGTCGAGGCTGGTCGGGACGACGCCGACCTTCTCGGAGATCATGTTCGCCACGAGCGGGATGCGGCTGGACCCGCCGACCAGGTAGATGCCCGCGAGCTGGCCGGGCGTCATGCCGGTGGAGCCGATCGTGGCGGCCAGCAGCTCGACGCTGCGCAGCATACTGGGCCGGACCAGCGCCTCCAGGTCCGCGCGGGTGACCAGCACGTCCTCGAACGGCTCCGGCATCGGGACCTCGGTGTGCGGGTGCCGCGACAGCGACTCCTTGGCCGCCCGCACGTCCTCCTGCAGCGCGCGCCTGGCCCGCCGGTCGCCGGTGCTCTCCGGGCGCAGCAGCCGCTGCCAGCGCGCCGGGTCGCGGTGCGCGACCTGGCGGCCGACGTGCTCCAGCAGCGCCTGGTCCACGTCGAGCCCGCCCAGGTCGGGCAGGCCGTCGGAGGCGAGCACGGTGAACCCGTCGCGGGTCGCGCCGACGATCGCCACGTCGAAGGTGCCCGCGCCGAGGTCGTAGACGGCCAGCGCCTGCCCGACGGACAGCGACGCGTAGTGCGAGGCGGCGGCGACCGGCTCGGGGAACAGCAGGACCTCGCAGTCCGCGCCCGCGAGCCGCGCGCTGGACAGCAGCACGTTGCGCCTGGTCGCGCCCCACTCGGCGGGGTGGGTGAGCCGGATCTCGTCGATCGACTCGCCGCCCAGCTGGCGGTTGGTCTCCTCCAGCACGCGGCGCAGCACGGCGGCGAGGGCGTCGGTCACCGGCACGACGTCGTCGCCGAGCAGCAGCGCGCCCTCGTCGACGCGGCGCTTCGGGTTGGGCTCGAAGCGGGACGGGTCGAGGCGGGCCCTGCGCTCGGCGTCGCGGCCGACGACGAGCGAGCCGCCCTCCTCGCAGTAGATGGCGGAGGGCATGGTCGCGGAGCCGTCCACCTCGACCACCCTCGGTGGCCTGCCGTGCGCGGCCAGTACCGCGACGGTGTTGGAAGTCCCCAGGTCGACCGACAGGACGCGCATGTTCACCTCTCCGTCCGCAAGCGGCGTGATCGTCCCACACCGCGTTGGGCGCCGGTGGCGTCTCGGGAAGATGTCCGACGAGGTGAGATTCACTCCGCCGAGTGAGGCTCATCTTTACCCACGGCGGGTCGCCGGGTGTCGGCGGGGGCGGTTCCGGCGCAGGTCAGATGACCTTCGGCGGATTTTCCGGTGATCAACTGGCGGGCACCCCCGACAAGTGCGGCGACACGGCGCGGAAGGCCCCCGGAACGATCTTCGCCCCGGTTCTGTCGGTGCGGTCGGTCAAGATTGCCCCGTGGATGTGACGACCGCTTTCTCACCGGCGACCAGGCAGTGGTTCGCCGGTGCTTTCGCCGCGCCGACGGCCGCGCAGGCCGGGGCGTGGGAGGCCGCTGCCGCCGGGGAGAACGCGCTGGTCATCGCCCCGACCGGGTCGGGCAAGACGCTGGCCGCGTTCCTCTGGGCGCTGGACCGGCTGGCGCAGGAACCGCCCCCGGACGAGCCGCGCGAGCGGTGCCGGGTGCTGTACGTGTCGCCGCTGAAGGCGCTGGCGGTGGACGTGGAGCGCAACCTGCGGGCGCCCCTCGCGGGCATCCGGCAGGCCTCGCGCAGGCTGGGGCTGCCGGAGCCCGCCATCGAGGTGGGGATGCGGACCGGGGACACGCCC
Source organism: Actinosynnema mirum DSM 43827 (assembly GCF_000023245.1). GTDB lineage: Bacteria > Actinomycetota > Actinomycetes > Mycobacteriales > Pseudonocardiaceae > Actinosynnema > Actinosynnema mirum. Next base: position 1,563,838 of record NC_013093.1, on the reverse strand, counting down.
GCCGACGTGCGCAGGGCGTTCGCGCGCAAGCCGCCGGACGTGCTGGTCACCACGCCGGAGTCGCTGTTCCTGGTGCTCACCTCGGCCGCGCGGGAGTCGTTGCGCGGGGTGCGGACGGTGATCCTGGACGAGGTGCACGCGGTGGCGGGCACGAAGCGCGGCGCGCACCTGGCGCTGTCGCTGGAGCGGTTGGACGGGCTGCTGGAGCGGCCCGCGCAGCGGATCGGGCTGTCGGCGACGGTGCGGCCGGTGGAGGAGGTGTCGGCCTTCCTCGCGGGCGGGCGGCCGGTGCGGGTGGTGCAGCCGGAGTCGGCCAAGACGATCGAGGTGCGGGTCGAGGTCCCGGTCGAGGACATGTCGGCGCTCGGGGAGCCGACCGGCGAGGTGAGCGGGTCGGCTGCGGGTGGTGAGCGGCGGACGTCGATCTGGCCCGCGGTGGAGCAGCGGGTGCTGGAGCTGGTGCGGGAGCACCGGTCGACGATCGTGTTCGCCAACTCGCGCAGGCTGGCGGAGCGGTTGACGGCGCGGCTCAACGAGCTGGCGGCCGAGGCGGCCGAGGGCGGCGGGCCCGGTGCGGACGGTCCCGGTGCGGACGGGTTGGGGGAAGGCGCCGGTCAGGGCGGGTCCGGCTCGGCGGTGGCGCGGTTCCCCGCGGCGGCGGTCGGCCAGTCGGGGGTGACGGTCCAGGAGGGGCCGGTGATCGCCCGCGCCCACCACGGGTCGATGTCGCGCGAGCAGCGCACGTCCGTGGAGGAGGAGCTGAAGTCGGGGCGGCTGCCGTGCGTGGTGGCGACGTCCTCGCTGGAGCTGGGCATCGACATGGGCGCGGTGGACCTGGTGGTGCAGGTGGAGGCGCCGCCCACGGTCGCGTCGGGGTTGCAGCGGGTCGGCCGGGCCGGGCACCAGGTGGGCGCGGTGTCGCGCGGGGTGGTGTTCCCCAAGTTCCGGGGCGACCTGGTGTCGTGCGCGGTGGTGGCCGAGCGGATGCGGGACGGCGCGATCGAGGCGGTGCGGTACCCGCGCAACCCGCTCGACGTGCTGGCGCAGCACGTGGTGGCGATGGTCGCGCTGGAGCCGTGGTCGGTGGAGGACCTGGCGCGGGTGGTGCGCGGGGCGGCGCCGTTCGCCGGGCTGCCCGAGTCGGCGCTGCTGGCGGTGCTGGACATGCTCGCGGGCCGGTACCCGAGCGAGGAGTTCGGCGAGCTGCGGCCGAGGATCACCTGGGACCGGGTGACCGGGGAGCTGCGCGGGCGGCCGGGCGCGCAGCGGCTCGCGGTGACGTCCGGCGGCACGATCCCGGACCGGGGGCTGTTCGCGGTGATGACCCCGGCCTCGGAGTCCAAGCCGGGCTCGCGGGTGGGCGAGCTGGACGAGGAGATGGTCTACGAGTCGCGGGTGGGCGACACGTTCCTGCTGGGCACCTCGTCGTGGCGGGTCGAGGACATCACCCACGACCGCGTGGTCGTGGTGCCCGCGCCCGGTCAGCCCGCGCGGATGCCGTTCTGGAAGGGCGACGCGCCGGGGAGGCCGCTGGAGCTGGGGCGGGCGCTCGGGCGGTTCCTGCGGGAGGTGTCGGCGCTGCCCGAGCCCGAGGCGGTGGGGCGCGCCGCGGCGGCCGGGCTGGACGAGTGGGCCACGGCGAACCTGCTGACCTACCTGAAGGAGCAGCGCGAGGCGACCGGGCACGTGCCGAGCGACCGGGCGGTGCTGGTGGAGCGGTTCCGCGACGAGCTGGGCGACTGGCGGCTCGTGGTGCACTCGCCGTTCGGGGCGCAGGTCAACGCGCCGTGGGCGCTGGCGATCGGGGCGCGGCTGCGGGAGCGGCGCGGGGTGGACGCGCAGGTGGCGCACTCGGACGACGGGATCGTGGTGCGGCTGCCGGACGCGGTGGACGCCGAGGGCGGGCAGGCCGTGGCGGGCGCGGAGGACGTGCTGCTCGACCCGGACGAGGTGGAGCAGGTCGTGGTCGCCGAGGTGGGCGGGTCGGCGCTGTTCGCGGCCAGGTTCCGGGAGTGCGCGGCCCGCTCGCTGCTGCTGCCCCGGCGCGACCCGAGGCGGCGCACCCCGCTGTGGCAGCAGCGGCAGCGGGCGGCGCAGCTGCTGTCGGTCGCCTCGAAGTACGAGAGCTTCCCGGTGGTGCTGGAGGCGATGCGGGAGTGCCTGCAGGACGTGTACGACGTGCCGGGGCTGCGGGAGCTGATGGCCGACGTGCGGGCCAGGCGGGTGCGCGTGGTGGAGGTGGAGACGCCGTCGCCGTCGCCGTTCGCGCGGAGCCTGCTGTTCGGGTACGTCGGGATGTTCCTGTACGAGGCGGACACCCCGCTGGCCGAGCGGCGGGCGGCGGCGCTGTCGCTGGACTCGGCGCTGCTGGCGGAGCTGCTGGGGTCGGAGGCGATCCGGGAGCTGCTCGACCCGGAGGTGCTGGAGGAGGTCGAGCGGGCGCTGCAGCGGCTCGCGCCCGACCGGCACGCGCGGGACGCCGAGGGGGCGGCCGACCTGCTGCGGTTCCTCGGCGACCTGTCCGAGGAGGAGGCCGCCGAGCGGGGCGTGCGGCCGGAGTGGCTGACCGAGCTGGTGGCGGCGCGGCGGGCGATCCGGGTGCGGATCGCGGGCCACGAGCGGGTGATCACGATCGAGGACGCCGGACGGGTGCGGGACGCGCTGGGCGTCGCGCTGCCGGTGGGCGTGCCCGAGGTGTTCACCGAGCCGGTGGCCGATCCGCTCGGCGACCTGCTGGGCCGGTACGCGCGCACGCACGGGCCGTTCCCTGCGGGGCAGGCGGCGGAGCGGTTCGGGCTCGGGGTGGCCGTGGTGACCGGGGTGCTGGAGCGGATGGCCGCGACGGGGCGGCTGGTGCGCGGGGAGCTGCGGCCTGGTGGCACGCACACCGAGTACTGCGACGCGGAGGTGCTGCGGCGGTTGCGCAGGTCGTCGCTGGCGCGGCTGCGCTCCGAGGTGGAGCCGGTGGAGCCCGCCGCGCTGGGCCGGTTCCTGCCGGGCTGGCACGGCGTCGGCAGGCGGGTGCGCGGGGCCCCGACCGCGGACGACGTGTACGCGGTGGTGGAGCAGCTGGCGGGCGCGCCGCTGCCCGCGAGCGCGGTCGAGTCGCTGCTGCTGCCCGCCCGGTTGCCCGGCTACCACCCGGCGCTGCTGGACGAGCTGACCGCGGCGGGCGAGGTGACCTGGACTGGGTGCGGGGCGCTGGCGGGCGGCGACGGCTGGGTGGCGCTGGCCCCGACCGACGTGGCGGACCTGCTGCTGCCGGACCTGGTCCCGGAGTCGGCGCCGGAGTCGCCGCTGCACACGGCCGTGGTGGAGGCGCTGGCGGGCGGGGCGCTGTTCTTCCGGCAGGTGGTGGACCGGGTGGCGCTGCAGGGCCCGACGACCGACCAAGAGGTGGTCGGCGCGCTGTGGGACCTGGTGTGGGCGGGCCTGGTCACGAACGACACCCTGGCCCCGCTGCGCGCGCTGGTGTCGGGCGGAGGCGCGCACAAGCCGAAGCGCACGACGCCGAGGGGCCGCTACGCCCGGATGCGCGCGACCCGCCCGGACATGCCCAGCCGAACCGGTCCGCCAACGGTGGCGGGCCGCTGGTCGCTGGCGGTGGTGCCGTCGCCGGACCCGACGCGCAGGGCGCACGCGCGGGCGGAGGCGTTCCTGGAGCGCCACGGCGTGCTGACCAGGGGCGCGCTGGACACCGAGCGGGTGACCGGCGGGTTCAGCGCGGTGTACCGGGTGCTGCGCGCGATGGAGGAGTCGGGCCAGGTGGTGCGCGGCTACGTGGTCGAGGGCCTGGGCGCGGCGCAGTTCGCGGCACGGGGCGCGGTGGACCGGCTGCGCGCTTTGTCGGCCCCACCGGACCGGACGGGGTCGGAGTGGGCGGGGCCGGAACCGAACTGGTCGGCGGGATCTGCCGGGTCCGCCGGTTCGGTGGGGTCTGCCGGGTCCGCCGGTTCGGTGGGGTCTGCCGGGTCCGCCGGTTCGGTGGGGTCTGCCGGTTCAGCTGGATTCTCCGGTCCGGCGGGGTTCACCGGTTCGGCGGAGTGGGGCGGTCCGGTGCGGTCGGCGGGTTCGGCGGGGTCCGGGCCTACCACCGTGGTGCTGGCGGCGGCGGATCCGGCGCAGCCGTACGGGGCGGCGCTGTCGTGGCCGGAGCAGGTTGGTGGCGGCAAGCACCGGCCGGGGCGCAAGGCGGGGGCGTTGGCCGTGCTCGTCGACGGGGAGGCCGTGCTGTACGTCGAGCGGGGTGGGAAGTCGCTGCTGTCGTTCACCGAGGAGGACGAGCCCTTGCGTGCCGCGGCGCAGGGGTTGGGCCGGGCGGTGCGCGACGGGTGGCTCGGGCAGTTGTCCGTGCAGCGGGCGGATGGGGAGGTGGCATTGGGTTCGAAGTTGGCGGGTGTGCTCCAGGAAGCGGGGTTCCGGGCGACTCCGAAGGGACTTCGGCTGCGAGCCTGACCAGGCGGCCAGGCGGCCAGGCGGCCAGGCGGCCAGGCGGCCAGGCGGCCAGGCGGCCAGGCGGCCAGGCGGCCAGGCGGCCAGGCGGCCAGGCGGCCAGGCGGCCAGGACCACAGTGGATACCACCGCTGGTTCGTGCTGGACAGCCATCGCTGGGGCGTGCTGTGGCGTTGGTGCTGGTCGTGCCGTGGCGCCGACGCCCCGAGGGCAGTCGGGGCGTCGGCGGGGACTGGCCGGGAGGTGTGCCAGTCATCGGTGGTGGCTTGGTTGGCGGTGGTGGCTTGGTTGGCGGTGGCCGCCGGGATGGCCGTAGGGCCGCGGTGGCCGTAGGGCTGTAGTGGCGGTGGGGCTGTAGTGGCGGTGGCGGTCAGGGGTAGCGGTTTGGGATGTGGGCGGGTTTTAGGTTGAGAAGGGGGTGGTGGTTAGCGGAAGAGGGAGCTGTAGGCGTTCAGGGCTGGCTGGCCGCCTAGGTGGGCGTAGAGGACGGTGGAGTCCTTGGGGATTTCAGCGGTGGTGACCAGTTCGATCAGGCCTGCCAGGGACTTGCCCTCGTACACCGGGTCGGTGATCATGCCTTCCAGGCGTGCGCCCAGCTTCATGGCCTCGGTGGTGGACTCGCCCGGCACGCCGTAGATGCCCTCGTGAAAGCGGTCGTCGAGGATGACCTCGTCGTCCGTCACCTCGACGCCCAGCAGGGACGCGGTGTTCTTCGCGATCCTGGTGACCTGGTCCTTGGTCTCCTCGGGCTTGGCTGAGCCGTCGATGCCGATGATCCGCCTGCCGGTGCCCGCCCAGCCCGCGACCATGCCCGCCTGGGTGCTGCCGGTGACGGAGCAGACGACGATCGTGTCGAAGTGGACGCCCAACTCCTTCTCCTGACGATCTACCTCGGCCGCCCAGCCTGCGAACCCGAGCCCGCCCAGTGGGTGGTCCGAGGCGCCTGCGGGGATGGGGTAGGGCTTGCCGCCGCGTGCGCGCACGTCGTCAACTGCCTGCTCCCACGCCGGCTTCACGCCGATCCCGAAGCCCGCCTCGACCAGGCGGACGTCGGCGCCCATGAGCCTGCTGAGCAGGATGTTGCCGACCCGGTCGTACACCGCGTCCGGCCAGTCGACCCAGCTCTCCTGCACCAGCACGCACTGCAGCCCGGCGCGCGCGGCGGCTGCGGCCACCTGGCGGGTGTGGTTGGACTGCACGCCACCGATCGAGACCAGGGTGTCGCAGCCCTGCGCCAAGGCGTCGGCGACCAGGTACTCCAGCTTCCTGGTCTTGTTGCCGCCGTAGGCGAGGCCGGAGTTGCAGTCCTCGCGCTTGGCCCACACCCGCGCGCCGCCCAGGTGCGCGGTCAGGCGCTCCAGCGGGTGGACCGGCGACGGGCCGAAGGTCAGCGGGAAGCGGCTGAAGTCGTCCAGTGCCACGTCAGTCCTCCTCAAGCAGGTCCGCCAGCGTGGCCCAGTTGCGCTCGACCAGCACGGCGGCGAGGTCGGCGTCCGGGGCCGCGCAGGCGGCGATGATCTCGTCGTGCATCGCCACGGAGTGACGACCGGGCGGGGTGCCGAACCGCAGCCGCTCCAGGCGGCGCACCAGCGGGGTGTAGCGCTCGATCGTGGCGACGACGGCGAAGTTGCCGCTGCGCCGCACCGCGACGTCGTGGAACTCGTCGTCGGCCGCCAGCGCGGCGGCCACGTCCCGGTCGACCAGCGCCGACGCGAACCGCGCGTTCGCCGAGCGCATCGCGTCGAGATCACCCGCGTCCATGAGCGGGACGGCCAAGCGGGCCGCGAGGGCGTGCATCGCCTGGACGACGGCGTGCGCGTCCCGGACCGCCGACGTGCTCAGCTCGGTGACCCGCGTGTAGCTGTGCGGCTTCGACTCGACCAGGCCCTCGTCGGTCAACCGCGCCAACGCCTCCCGCACCGGAGTCCGCGACAACCCGAGCCGTTCGGCCAGCTCGACGTCGCGGATCGGCGCGCCGGGGGCCAGATCGCCGACCATGATCGCCTCACGGATCGCCGACAACGCCTGGTCCCGGTAGAGGGCGCGGCCAATATATTGCATATCGGCACTATAGGGAGTGCGGAGCACGAGCGGTAGAGGGTGCGGACGCGAGCGGCAGAGAACGCAGGACGTAGGCGGTAGCGAACGCAGGATGCGGGCGGCAGGGAGAACAGCCGGATTTGAATCCGGAGGCGCAGGCGCACGGCGGACAGCACACGACGGACAAGAAGCGCAGCGACACGACAGGGAGTGCGACCACGCCGCGAGAAGTGGGGCCGCGCGGTGGGGCGCGCGGCCGGGCGCCCCACGGTGGAGTGATGCGTGAGCAGCAGGGGGCAGGCGCGGGTGGGGCGGGGGTCGGGGTGTGGTCACCTTGGGGTCAGCACGCAGAACTCGTTGCCCTCGGGGTCCGCCAGGACCACCCACGGGACGTCGCGCTGGCCGATGTCGACGTGGGTCGCCCCCAGGGACAGGGCCCGCTCGACCAGCTCCGCCTGGTGCTCCGGGGTCCGGCTGTTCACGTCCAGGTGCACGCGGTTCTTCTCGGCCTTCGCGTCCACGCCCACGCCGAACAGCAGCTCCAGGCCCTCGACGTCGAGCGCGGACTCGTCGGCGGGAGGAATTGAGACGGGCGCCGGAAGAACCGCAGCGGGTTCCGAAGGCGTCGGGGCGTCGGGGTTCGAGGAGGGCCGGGGGCGCTCACCCGTCGGGGAAAGCGGCGAAGCGGGCGAAACGGGCGCGTTCGGTCCGGGGACGCCGAGCAGTTCCGACCAGAAGACCGCCAACGGCCTGTGATTCCGAGCATCAACAACAACGCTGCACCATGTAGTTGACATCGCCCGACGGTAGCCTCTCCGATCATGGCGCAACTGGTTCTCGGCCCGGTGCTGCGGCACGTGAACGGTTCTTCGGCGACCGTCTGGGTGGAAACCGATTCTTCCTGCGAGGTGACCATCGCCGGTCACTCAGCGCGGACGTTCCAGGTCGGCGAGCAGCACTTCGCGCTCGTCGTCGTCCGGGACCTCACTCCCGGCACCACCACCCCCTACGAGGTCGCCCTCGACGGGACGCAGGCCTGGCCTGAGCCCGACTCGCCGTTCCCGCCCTGCGTGATCCGGACCAAATCCCCCGACGACAACACGCACAACCTGGTGTTCGGCTCCTGCCGCGCCGCGAAGCACGACGGGCGCAAGGCCGACAAGCTCGGCCCCGACGCGCTCGACGCCTTCGCCCTGCGCATGAAGGACCAGCCGGTGGAGCAGTGGCCGGACGCGCTGCTGCTGCTCGGCGACCAGGTCTACGCCGACGAGCCCACCCCGCGCATCAAGGAGTGGTTGGCCGAGCGCCGGGACGGGCGGGAGCCCAAGGGCGAGGTGGTGGAGTTCCGCGAGTACGCCGAGCTGTACCACGAGACCTGGGGCGACCCGGAGATCCGCTGGCTGCTGTCCACCGTCCCCACCTCGATGATCTTCGACGACCACGACGTGCGCGACGACTGGAACACCTCCCGCACCTGGCGCGAGCAGATGGCCCGCAAGCCCTGGTGGCCCGAGCGCATCCGCGCGGGGCTGGCCTCGTACTGGGTCTACCAGCAGCTCGGCAACCTCGACCCGGACACGCTGGCGCAGGACGACCTGTTCGGCAAGGTCACCTCGGCCGAGGGCGACACGCAGGCCCTGCTGGAGGAGTTCGCCGAGGCCGCCGACGCCGAGCTGGACGGGCGCAAGTCCACCTGGTGGAGCTACCGGCGCGACTTCGGCCGGGTGCGGCTGCTGGTGATCGACACCCGCTGCGGGCGCATCCTGGACGGCGACCGGCTGATGATCAGCAACGACGAGTTCGACTGGATCGAGCGCAACGCCGAGGGCGACTTCGACCACCTGCTGATCGGATCGTCGCTGCCCTGGCTGATGCCGCACGGCCTGAGCCACCTCCAGTCGCTCAACGAGCACGCCGCCGCCAAGCCCGGCTGGCGGGGCGCGCTGGGCGAGCGGGTCCGCCAGGTCGCCGACCTGGAGCACTGGCCCGCGTTCCGGGCGTCGTTCGAGCGGCTGTCGAAGCTGATCCAGCGGATCGGGACCGGCGAGGGCTCGCCCGCGAAGGTCTGCGTGCTGTCCGGGGACGTGCACCACAGCTACGCGGTGCGCGCGGAGTACCCGAAGCCGACCGACTCGGCGATCTACCAGCTGGTGTGCTCGCCGGTGCACAACGACCCGCCGTGGTTCTTCCGGCCCGCGTTCGCGATGTTCTGGACCAAGCCGGTCACCCGGTGGCTGCGGGGGCGCGCCGACCGGCAGGGCATCTCGCAGGACCCGCTGGCGTGGCGCAGGGTGAGCGGCCCGCACTTCGGCAACTCGGTGGGGCAGCTGCGGATCGACGGCCGCAAGGCCCGGTTCCGGCTGGAGACGGCCAAGGAGGCCGAGAAGCTCACCGAGGTCGCCGACCTGGAGCTCTGACGGCCGCAAGGCACGCTGGACACCGCGGCAGCCGGACCGCACAGCAGCCGGACACCGCAGTCGGGCACAGCAGCAGGGCACAGCAGCAGGGCACCACCACGAGGCCCGCGCTCCCCATGGGGAACGCGGGCCTTCGACCTTCCGGCTGCTCCCGGCTACTTCGTGGCGAGCCTGAGCAGCGCCCACAGCTGGGCGATCGCGTCCCGGTCGCCCCTGGGCGCCACCTCGCGGTCGGGCACGCGCCCCCACAGCCAGCGGTACAGCGCGACCGGCGTCCCGGTCACGACCCCGTCGCCGCGCTCCCCCGGCGCGGCGACGCGGTGGGTGGCCGGGTCGGGACCGGTCCTGGCCAGCCAGGCGTGGTCACCGGCCCGCAGCAGCACCGAGCCCTCCCGCGTCCCGCGCACGCCGAGCACGTCCAGGCGGTGCCCGAGCCACAGGGACAGCACCTCGTCCACGCCGTCGAGCGCCACGTCCTCGTCGACCGGGTCCAGTTCGATCCCGGCGGCGGCCTGCGCGTCCATCCGGTGCACGGTCGCCTCGTGGGCGAGTCTGCGGACCCAGAAGGCGAGGTCTTGGCGGGCGGGCCCGCGCTGCGCGGCAGTGCGAGACCCCGAGTCGGCGCACCCCGGCCTCGTGCTGCGGCTCAACGGGGTGGGCTCTTTCCTGCGATCAGCGCTCCACATCGCGTCGCACGGTTCGGCGGGGTCGGACGCGCGCAGGGCCGCCACCAGCGGGGTTACGCCCTCCAGCAGGTAGCCGGCCAGGTCTTGGGCGGGCCCCGGTTCGTGCTGCCACGTCGTGGAGCCGTCCACGCGGGCCAGCACCATGCGCTGGGTGCTGCCCACGTGCCGCGCCGTCTCGCCGAGGTTGAGACCGGGGCAGGCGGGCACCTGGAGCTCGGGCCTTCCGCGTGCGGCGACCGCGAGGAGGACGGTCTCGCGCTCCACGACGTCGATCAGCTGCCCGTACCCCGGGAGTCCTCGGTTCACAGGCCACCTCCGCGCGTGGTTGTCGCCCGCCGGGGAGGGGCGGGGATGGGGGCGTTGAGCGTGGTGGTCGGAGCACTGGGTCTGCGGAATCGAGGAAGAGACCAAGGGCATCGGGCTGCAGTGGGGGCGAAGTATGGCGATTGGTCGTTCGCGCTGCTGCGCAGCGCCTGGCGTGGGGGCGCTTCCCCCGCCCCCACGCCAGGGCGTCGTTCGAACAAGTGTTCGAACGTGATCAGCGTAGCGCGTCGGCCCGGCACTCAACAACCCGGCCGGACGTGGTCTCATGAACAGGTGAGCGCACCCCACGACCACCCCGGCATCGCCAAGGTCGCCGCAGTGCTGGACGAGTCAGGCCACTCCGATTCCGCGCGGGGCATCCGCGTGCTCGCGGGCGCGGTCCGCACCGCCGCCGAGGCCGCCGAGGCGGTCGGCGTCCCGGTGGGCGCGATCGCCAACAGCCTGGTCTTCGCCGCCGTCACCGGCGGCGTCGCCGCCCCGCTGCTCGCGCTGACGTCGGGCGCGCACCGCGCCGACACCGCGCTGCTGGCGGAGCTGGTCGGCGCGGACTCGGTCGAGCGGGCCACCCCGGCGTTCGTCCGCGAGCACACCGGCCAGGTCATCGGCGGGGTCGCGCCCGTCGGGCACCCGGCGCCGCTGCGGACCCTCGTGGACGTGGCGCTGCGGGAGCACGAACAGGTGTGGGCGGCGGCGGGGCACCCGCACGCGGTCTTCCCCACGACGTTCGAGGCCCTGGTCGAGCTGACCGGCGGCACCCCCGCCGAGGTGGCCCGGTGACCGCGCTCCCGCCCGCGCGCAAGCTGGTCGAGGTCTCCCCGGCCGAGCTGACCGCGCGGCTGCCCGAGGCGCTGGCCCTGTACGTGAACGCCATGCGCTACCCGAGGGGCACCGCCGAGCAGCGCGCCCCGATGTGGATGGCGCACATGACCCGCGAGGGCTGGCGGTGCGTGCTGGCGCTCGACGAGGACGACGAGCTGGTCGGCATCGGCTACGGCTACCACGGGGCGTCCGGCCAGTGGTGGCACGAGCAGGTGCGGCACGGCCTGACCCTGGTGTCCGGTCCGGCCGCGGCGCAGGAGTGGATGAGCGACTACTTCGAGCTGACCGAGCTGCACGTGCTGCCGAGCGCGCAGGGCGCCGGGATCGGCGAGGCGCTGCTGCGGGAGCTGCTGGCGGGCGTGTCGAGCCCGCGCGTGCTGCTGTCGACGCCGGAGGGCACGAGCCGGGCGTGGAAGCTGTACCGGCGGGTGGGCTTCGTGGACGTGCTGCGGCACTACCAGTTCACCGGCGACCCGCGCCCGTTCGCGGTGCTCGGCCGCGAGCTGCCCGTCGACTGACGCGCGACGGGCTCCCCCGAGCCGAGGGGGGAGCCCGTCGCGGTCGGACTAGAACGGCGAGACGAACCCGCTGGCCGGTCGGCCGAAGCCCGCGCTCAACCCGTCGATCTTGCGCCACCGGGTGTAGGCCACCCGGTCGCCGTAGTTGCCCTCGACGGTGCGCACGTGCGTGGCCTTGAGGCCGCTGTCGTCGTACCTGACCTCCACGACCAGCCCGACGTGCGCGAACATCGACGGGTACTGGCCGAACACGACGACGTCGCCCATCTCCACGTTGCGCTCGGAGATGTCGCGCCACCTGCCGTTCTCCCTGGCCCACTTCTGCCAGTAGGTCGCCCAGTGCCCCTGGTCGAGGCCGGACGCGCCGGGCGCGGGCCGCATGGCGGGCCGGTCCTTCACGCCACCGACGGTCCAGGCCCAGTTCACGAACACCCCGCACCACTGCGCGGGGCGCATGACGGCGGAGTCGACCTGCTGGTAGCGCTCGGGGTACAGCTCGGGCCCGCTCTCGCGCTGCCCGACCTCGGCCATCGCCTTGTCGACGATCTCCTGCCGGACCCGCCACTGCTCCAGCTCGCCCGGCGCGGCCTGCGCGGGCGCCGCGACGGCACCCAGCAGCGCGGCGGAAGCCAGCACGGCCCCCAGCGCCGCGCGGACACCCCGTCTGGACATCGTTCCCCCTCCTGACGCGCCACGGGCGGCGCGGACGCTCCCGCCGTGGACCCGCGTCACCCGGTCGACCGGGCGGTGCGGCGCGGACGTGCTCCGCGCCGCACGTTCGTGGATACCTGATGCGGGCCGGGTCACGCCAGGCCCTGAGGGGCAGACCTCAGCGAACGCGGCGTGAACGGACCCCCGGCGCCGAACCCCGGCTCAGAGGGCGGCGAGCCGCTCGCGGAGCGTGTCCAGGCCCATGCAGCCCATCTCCAGCGCCTCCTGGTGGAACCGCTTGAGGTCGAACGCGGCCCCGTGCCGGGCGCGGGCGTCCTCGCGGGCGGCCAGCCACAGCCGCTCGCCGAGCTTGTAGGCGGGGGCCTGGCCGGGCCAGCCGAGGTAGCGGTCGATCTCGTCGTGCACGTGCGCGGGGTCGGTGATGGTGCGGGTGAGCATGAACTCCAGGCCCAGCTCCGGCGTCCACCGCTCGCCCTCGTGGAAGCCGGTGCCCTTCGGGATCTCCAGCTCCAGGTGCATCCCGATGTCGACGATCACGCGGGCGGCGCGGAACAGGTGCGAGTCCAGCATCCCGAGCAGGTCGCCGGGGTCGCCGAGGTAGCCCAGCTCGCGCATGAGCCGCTCGGCGTACAGCGCCCAGCCCTCGCCGTGGCCGGAGATCCAGCACATCAGGCGCTGGAAGTCGTTGAGCTTCTCGGCCTGGTAGACGGCCGTGGCGATCTGCAGGTGGTGGCCGGGGACGCCCTCGTGGTAGACGGTGCTGACCTCGCGCCAGGTGGAGAACTCCTGCCGGTCGGCGGGCACGGACCACCACATGCGGCCGGGGCGGGAGAAGTCCGGGGTGGGGCTGGTGTAGTACGCGCCGACGCCGCCGCCGGGCGGGGCGATCCGGCACTCCAGGTCCATCAGCTCGTCGGGCAGGTCGAAGTGCTTGCCGCGCACGTCGGCGAGCGCCGCGTCGGAGAGCCCCTGCATCCACTGCCGCAGCCCGTCCTGGCCGGTCACCCGGTAGCGCGGGTCGGCGTCGAGCGCGGCGGCGGCCTCGGCGATCGTCGCGCCGGGCTTGATGCGGCCCGCGACCTCGCGCATCTCGGCCTCGATGCCGGAGAACTCCTCCCAGCCCCAGGCGTACGCCTCGGCCAGGTCGAGCTTCGCGCCGGTGAAGAAGCGCGACTTGAGCCGGTACGCCTCCTCGCCGACGGCGTCCTTGGTCGGGGCCTTGGGGGCGAGCTCGGCGCGCAGGAACTGGGCGAGGTCGGCGTACGCCTCGCCCGCCGCGCGCGCCCCGGCCTCCAGCTCGGTGCGCAGCGCCCGGTCGTCGGGGGCGGGCGCGATCAGGTCGGCGAAGAACGAGCGGCCGGTGGTGCGACCCGACCAGGTGTCGCACTGCTCGGCGACCTTGGTGACCTGGCGCAGCGCGGCGACCCGGCCCGCGTCGGCGGAGTGGCCGAGGCCCGCGCGCAGGTTCGCGACGGCCTCGGGCAGGGCGGCGAGGCGCTTGGCGATGACCGCCCAGTCCTCGGTGGTGGCGGTGGGCATCAGGTCGAAGGTCTCGCGCAGGCCCTGCACGGGGCTGGCGATGACGTTCAGGTCGGCCTGGTGGGCGCCCGCGTCGTAGAGGTCCAGGTCGACGGAGGTGCGCTCCAGGAAGACCGCCTTCGCGACGGCCTCGGAGGCGTCGGCGGGCTCGGCGGCCTCGATCTCGCGCGCGGCGCGGCGGGTCAGCTCCTCGCGGGCGGCGTGGCCCTGCGGGGAGTAGTCGGTCAGCCGGTCGTCGTGACCGGGGATGCCGCTCTGGGTGGCCATGAGCGGGTCGGCGGCTGCGTAGTCGGCGACGTAGCGGTTGCTGACCGCGTGCACACCTGCGGAGGTCGATGACATGCGTCGAACCTACCCGGAACCACCACCGGGTTATCGCACTGCGTGACCGGATTGGGGTGGACGGGTGAACGGAACCGGGTCGCCGAGGCGGTGGTGGTGGCCTTGCGTGACCGGGATGCCGAACTTGCGACCGCCCGACCGGTGGTGCGCACGGGCTCGCGCTCGCGGCTGCCGGCAGGATTGCCCGCGTGCCCAGGGCCTCCGCGCTGCTCCTGCCCGTGATCCTGCTGCTCGCGGCGTTCTCGCTGTCGGGCTGCGTGCGGTTGCACGCGGCGATGGCCCTGTCCCAGGACGACCTGGTGGCCGGGGAGATCGTCGCCGCGACCCCGCCGACCGGCGACGCCGACGCGGGCCCGCAGCTGAAGGTGCCGGACGGGCTGTCCGACCGGGTCACCACCAAGGCCTACCAGGCGGACGGCTACGCGGGCACGCAGCTGTCGTTCAGCAGGCTGACCTTCGACGAGGTCAAGGCGCTGGCGACCGCCACGAGCGCGTCGAGCAGCCGCTACCAGCTGAACTTCCGCCGCTCCGGCGAGCTGGTGACGCTGTCCGGCTCGGTGGACCTGACCTCGGTGCCCGCCGAGCGCGCGGACATCCAGGTCAAGATCAGCTTCCCCGGCGAGGTGGTGGACACCAACGGCCGCGAGGAGGAGGACGCGGTGCTGTCGTGGCACCCGAAGCCCGGCCAGGCCTCGATGCTGACGGCGACGGTCCGCTACCCCGGCCCGGACTCGCAGTCGTGGTTCCCGTGGGTGATGCTCGTGGCAGGCCTGACCGGCGGGGCGGCGCTCGTCGTGGTGGTCATGGCGGTCGTCTCGCACCGCCGCAGCCTGGTCGCCTGACCCCGCCCGCTGTGACGGGCGCCTCTGTCACGCGGCCGGGGACCTCCTCGTCCACCCGGTATGAGGATGAACTTCGGCGAGATCGCCCCCGACGCCTACAAGCTCCTGCTCCAGCTCGACGGCTACGCGCGCAGGAACGTCGACCACGTGCTCATGGAGCTGGTCAAGCTGCGCGCCTCGATGCTCAACGGCTGCTCGTTCTGCGTGGACATGCACTCCAGCGACGCGATCGCCGCCGGTGAGAGCACCCAGCGGCTGTTCGCGGTCTCCGCGTGGCGCGAGTCCGGGTTCTTCAGCCCGGCCGAGCGGCTGGCGCTGGAGCTGACCGACGCGGTGACCCGGCTCGGCGAGCACGGGGTGCCGCAGGAGCTGTGGGACCGGGCCGCCGCGCGGTGGTCCGAGAAGGAGCTGGCCGACCTGCTGGTGCTGATCGTCAGCATCAACTCGCTCAACCGCCTCGGCGTCACCCTGGACACGGGCAAGGACCGCGAGCTGGTCTGACGGTCGCGTTCCGGGGCGGGCCACCGCCCCGGAACGCCCGGTGTCACGCCGTGGTGCGGGCGGGCGCGAGGCCCAGGTCCGCCACCACCTCGCGGGTCGCCTTGGACCGGTTGAGCGTGTAGAAGTGCAGCCCCGGCACGCCCTCCGCCAGCAGCCGCTCCCCCATCCTGGTGACCAGCTCGACGCCCGCCCTGCGGAACCCGGCCGCGTCGCCGGTGAACGGGTCCAGCGCGCGCGCCACCGAGTCCGGCACCGGCGCGCCGGACAGCTCCACGGTCTTGGCCAGCGTCCTGGGCGTGGTCAGCGGCATCAGGCCCGGCAGCAGGGCCGCGTCGCAGCCGCGCGCCACGACCCGGTCGCGCAGCCGCAGGAAGTCGTCCGCCTCGAAGAACAGCTGGGCGATGGCGAAGTCCGCGCCCGCCCGCAGCTTGCGCACCAGGTGCTCGGTGTCGGTGTCCAGGTCGGCCGAGCGCGGGTGCCCGTACGGGAACGCCGCGACGCCCACGCAGAAGTCGCCGAGCTCCCGGCACAGCCGGACCAGCTCCTCCGCGTAGTTGAGCCCCTGCGGGTGCGCGGTCCACTCGCCGTTCGGGTCGCCGGGCGGGTCGCCGCGCAGCGCCAGGATGTTGCGCACCCCGACCGCCGCGTACCAGCCGATGACGTTGCGCAGCTCGGCCACCGAGTGGTCGACGGCGGTCAGGTGCGCCATGGGCACCAGGGTGGTCTCCTGCGCGACGCGGCCGGTGGCCCGGATGGTGCGGTCGCGGCCGGAGCCGCCCGCGCCGTAGGTGATGGACACGAAGGCCGGGTCGAGCGCCTCCAGCTCGCGGATGGCGCGCCACAGCACCTGCTCGTCCGCCGCGTCGCGCGGGGGGAAGAACTCGACGGAGAAGGCGGGGGTCTTCCCCGCGAGGCGTTCGAGCACCGACGTCATGCCGCCAAGGGTAGAGGCACGTCCACCCCCTGGACCCCCCTGCTCACCTGCTGGGAGGTGAACCCCGGTTGGCACGCGCGCGCGGCGAGAGGTGACGATAGACGCGTGGCGCTCCACCCGTTCGACCTCGACCTGGCCAAGCACGTTGACTCGGCCCTGGCCGCCTACCTCGCCGATCGCCGGGCGCTCGGCGAGCGCATGGAGCGCAGCTTCACCGAGGCGGTGGACGGGCTCACGGACTTCGTGCTCAGCGGCGGCAAGCGCGTGCGCCCCACCTTCGCGTGGTGGGGCTGGCGCGCCGCGGGCGGCGACCCGGACCAGGAGTCGGCGGGCCGCGTGCTCACCGCCGTCAGCTCGCTGGAGCTGATCCAGGCCTGCGCGCTGATCCACGACGACCTCATGGACGCGTCGGAGACCCGCAGGGGCAGGCCGACCATCCACGTCCAGTTCGCCCGGCGGCACCGGGAGAACTCCTGGCTGAGCTCGCCCGAGCAGTTCGGGCTGGCCGCCGCCGTGCTGATCGGCGACGTCGCGCTCGCCTGGGCCGACGACATGCTGTTCGCCGCGGGCCTTCCCACCGACGCGCTGCAGCGGCTCAGCCTGCCGTGGCGCGACATGCGCACCGAGATGCTCGCCGGCCAGTACCTGGACGTGCTGACCCAGGCGCGCGGCGACGCCTCGGCCGACGCCGCGCTGCGCATCGACCGGCTCAAGACGGCCGCCTACACCGTGGAGCGGCCACTGCACATGGGCGCGGCCATCGGCGGCGGCTCGGCCGAGCTGATCGAGGGCCTGCGCGCGTTCGGCCGGGACATCGGCGTGGCGTTCCAGCTGCGCGACGACCTGCTCGGCGTGTTCGGCGACCCGGCGGTCACCGGCAAGCCCGCGGGCGACGACCTGCGCGAGGGCAAGCGGACCCTGCTCGTGGCGCTCGGCGTCGAGCACGGCGCGGACGCGCTGGAGGGCGCGCTCGGCCGTCCCGACCTGGGCGACGCGGAGGTGGACGTGGTGCGCGAGCAGCTCGTGGCGGTCGGCGCCGTGGACGCCTGCGAGCGGCGCATCACCGAGCTGACCGAGTCGGCGCTGCGCGCGCTGGAGGCGGCCCCGGTGGCGGACCCGGCGGTGACCGAGCGGCTGGCGGGGCTGGCCGTGAGCGCGACGAAGCGGACCAGCTGAGGTGCGGCTGGTCACCGGGCGGACCGACCACGTCGTGGTGGTCGGGGCGGGGCTGGCCGGGCTCTCGGCCGCCCTGCACCTGCTGGGCGCGGGTCGCCGCGTCACCGTCGTCGAGCGCGACGCCACCCCCGGCGGTCGCGCCGGGCGGCTCGCGCTGGGCGGCTTCACCGCCGACACCGGCCCGAGCGTGCTGACCATGCCGGAGCTGGTCGAGGAGGCGTTCAACGCGGTCGGCGGGAGCATGGCCGACCGCCTGGACCTGCGGCCGGTCACCCCGGCCTACCGGGCGCGCTTCGCCGACGGCTCGGTGCTGGACGTGCACCCCGACGCCGAGGCCATGGAGGCCGAGGTGCGCCGGTTCGCGGGCCCCGAGCAGGCGCGCGGGTACCTGCGGCTGCGGGCGTGGCTGACCGAGCTGCACCGGGTCGAGCGGGACGCGTTCATCGGCGCGAACTTCGACTCGCCGCTGGACCTGCTCACCCCGCAGCTGGCCAGGCTGGCGTCGCTGCGCGGGTTCGCCAGGCTCGACCCGACGGTGGGCCGGTTCGTCACCGACGAGCGGCTGCGCCGGGTGTTCACGTTCCAGTCGCTGTACGCCGGGCTCGCGCCGCGCAAGGCCATGGCCGCCTACGCGGTGATCGCCTACATGGACGCGATCGCGGGCGTGCACCACCCGCGCGGCGGGGTGCGGGCGCTGCCCGACGCGCTGGCCGCCGCAGCCGCCGACGCGGGCGCGGACCTGCGGTTCGACACGCGGGTGGCGTGGCTGGAGCGGATCGGCGGGCGGGTCACGGCGGTGCGCACCGCGCACGGCGAGCGGATCGCGTGCGACGCGGTCGTGCTCACCCCGGACCTGCCGGTGTCCTACCGCCTGCTGGGGCACCGGCCGCGCAGGCTGCTGCCGGTGCGCTGGTCGCCGTCGGCGGTGGTGCTGCACGCGGGCACCCGCGGGCGCTGGGACGAGCTGGCCCACCACACGATCTTCTTCGGCGACGCCTGGGAGCGCACGTTCGACGAGGTCATCGACCGGGGGCAGCTGATGAGCGACCCGTCGCTGCTGGTCAGCAGGCCGCCGGAGGAGGACGCGGCGACGTTCGTGCTGGCGCCCGCGCCGAACCTGCGGGCGGGGCGGATCGACTGGGAGCGGGTCGGGCCCGCCTACCGGGACGAGCTGGTGGCGGAGCTGGAGCGGCGCGGGCTGACCGGGTTCGGCGACTCGATCGAGGTCGAGCGCCTGGTGACGCCGAAGGACTGGGCCGCGCTGGGCATGGCGGCGGGCACGCCGTTCTCGGCGGCGCACACCTTCGCCCAGACCGGGCCGTTCCGGCCGAGGAACCTGGTGTCCGGGGTGGAGAACGCGGTCCTGGCGGGCTGCGGCACCACGCCGGGCGTGGGCGTGCCGCCGGTGCTGGTGTCCGGGAGGCTGGCCGCGCAGCGGATCACCGGGGTGGCCGCGCCGGTGGGCAGGCGCCCGGTGGCGGGGCTGCTGGCGCGGGTCTCCCGGCGCTGACCGAACCGGCGGGGAGGCTGGGTCCGCCCCGCCTGAGGACGGGCCCTGACCAGCCCCTACGCCGGGCGGCCGACCGTCCGCGCGTGCCCGCGGGGCGCTCCGGCCGCCCCTTCCGGACAACCGGGTCTCGGGGCGGCTTCGGAGCGGTTCCAGAACGGTTCCGAAACCCCTCCCGCGCGACGCCCGGTCGGGCGGGGTGGCGCGACCACCAGCCCGAACCGGCCCCCGCCGAGCCCGGAATGCCCGAATATCGCGCGGGAATACTCCGTGCGGCGCATCGTCCCACCGGGGCCGACGTGCGAGGATCCCCCTCGGGCGCACGGCGGCGTCACGCGTGAGAGCCATTGCATCCCGCCTCGCGCGCGCGTTGTGCGACGATGTCCCGGCGATGGCCGCGACTCCGTCTTCCTCCCGTTCGAGCACCGCAAGCGTCGAGCCGGTGCGCTCCTCGGCGACCCCCGGAACCGAGCCTCGGGGCATCCCCGTCCGGACGATCCTGCTGGGCGTCGCGGGGGTCATGCTCGTCGCGCTCGGCGGCAGCGGCGCGGGCGCCGTGGTCAAGCGCGACCCCCTGCTGGCCGCGACCTCGCTGAGCTGGATCCGCTACGGCCACGGCCAGGACCTGGCCACCGCCGTGCTCTACCTCGGGCTCGCGCTCGTGGTGTGGTCGTGGGTCCGGCTGGGCCGGATGGTGCTGCGCGGGCACGTGGGCAGCCGCGCGGTGCTCGCCGCGGTGGGCGCCTGGACGCTGCCGCTGCTGTTCGCGCCGCCGCTGTTCAGCAAGGACATCTACAGCTACCTGGCGCAGGGCCAGCTCGCGCTCAACGGGCTCGACCCGTACCAGGTGGGCCCCGCGGTGCTCCAGAGCCCGCTGTCGGACAACGTGAGCTGGGTCTGGCAGAACACGCCCGCCCCGTACGGCCCGCTGTTCGTGCTGCTGTCCGAGGGCGTGGTGTGGCTGACCGGCGGCAGCGTGATCGGCGGCGTGGTGCTGCTGCGGCTGGTGCTGGTCGTGGGGCTGGCGCTGGTCTGCTGGTCGCTGCCCGGCCTCGCCCGGCACCTGGGCGGCAAGCCCGCCGTGGCGCTGTGGTTCGCGGCGGCCAACCCGCTGGTGCTGGTGCACCTGATCGGCGGCGCGCACAACGACATGCTGATGGTCGGCCTGATGGCCGCGGGCGTGCTGCTGGTGCTCGACGGCAGGCACGTGGCCGGGATCGTGCTGGTGACGCTGGGCGTGGCGGTCAAGGCCACGGCGGCGGTCGCGCTGCCGTTCCTGGTGCTGGTCTGGGCGGCCCGCACGGAGGGCCCCCGGCGGTCCGCGGTCGGCCGGGCCATCGGGCGCGGCGTGGCGGTGTTCGCCGTGGTGTTCGCCGCGACGAGCGTGGTCGCGGGCCGGGACCTGGGCTGGCTGCCCGCGCTGAGCACGTCCTCGATGATCGTGAACTGGCTGTCGCTGCCCAGCGCGGTCGGCGACTTCGCGCACACCCTGGTGACGCTCTTCGTGCACCTGGACCAGGGCGTGTTCCTGACCGTGGCGCGCGGCATCGGCTCGGCGCTGCTGGTGTTCATCGCCTGGCGGCAGTGGCGGGCGGCCGAGGACGGCGGCCCGAACGCGGTGTTCCGCGCGGCCGTGACCATGCTGGCGGTGGCGCTGCTCTCCCCGGCCACGCTGCCCTGGTACTTCACCTGGCCGCTGGTGCTGGGCGCGGGCCTGGCCTGGACGGTCAGCGGTCTGACCACGGTGGCGTTCTTCTCCACCTGGCTGCTGCTGGTGACCTTCCCGAACGGCGACACCGCGCTCTACTCGTGGGGCTACCTGCTGGTCGCGGTGCTGCTGTCGGCGCTCGCGGCGGTCTCCCTGACCAAGGACGACCCGCTCCGGCTCTCGGGCAAGCCCTAGCTTGGGCCACCCGAGCGCATTTCAGCCACCGGAGAGCGGACCGGAGCCACCGGAGAGCGGACCGGGCGGCTCCCCGTGGGGAACC
Organism: Actinosynnema mirum DSM 43827; assembly: GCF_000023245.1. GTDB lineage: Bacteria > Actinomycetota > Actinomycetes > Mycobacteriales > Pseudonocardiaceae > Actinosynnema > Actinosynnema mirum. Next base: position 1,543,081 of record NC_013093.1, on the reverse strand, counting down.
GCCCGGAGCGGGCGCGCCGTGCCCGACGCGCCCCGGTCGACTTCGTGGTGGTGTTCCGGGCGCCCGCCGCGCGACGCGGCGGGCCCTGGCGCGTCAGAAGGCCATGGCCTGCGCCCTGCGCTTGACCTCGCGGCCCCGGTCACCGCGCAGCGCCTCGATCGGGCTTCCGGGCAGGGTGTCGTCCTCGGTGAACAGCCAGCGGAGCATCTCCTCGGTGGAGAAGCCGGAGTCGCGCAGCACCGTGATGGTGCCGGGGAGCCCCTTCACCACGTTTCCGGCGGCGACGAAGTCGGCGGGGACGACCAGGACGCCGTCGCGCCGCTCAGCGAGGAGCTGACCGTCGCGCAGCAACTGGTGAACACGGTTGACCGGCTGGCCGAGCCGCTCGGCGACCTCGGCCAGGCCGAGTACCTCGATCTCGGGAGCCAGCACATCAGCAGCGGCAGGAATCGCACTCACGAACGCCACGATGCCACAGCGCGAGGAGCAATGCCCTGCACCAACCGGGTGGTGGGCGTCGGAAGCCCGCCACCCACCGGAAACCCGCTGTTCGCCGGGCCGTCCACCGCCCGGACGACCCGCGCCTTGACGGCAATCCCACAGCGGAGCCGCCATGATCGGGTGCGCGGGCGCGACTCACGGGTTCGGCCGGTATCTCCTCCACCGTACGATCCACCCCTGTGGAAAGGTCGTCGACTCACGTGACCGGCGGGCTGCTGGAACACCGCTACCAGATCGGCTCCCTCGTCGCCAGGGGAGGGATGTCCGCCGTCTACCGGGGCGTGGACACCCGCCTGGACCGGCCGGTGGCCATCAAGGTGATGGACTCGCGCTTCTCGGCGGACCCGTCCTTCGTCGCCCGCTTCGAGGGCGAGGCGCGCACCGCCGCGCGGCTGCACCACCCCGGCGTGGTGGCCGTGCACGACCAGGGCGTCGACGAGGACCGGGTGTTCCTCGTGATGGAGCTGGTCGAGGGCGGGACGCTGCGCGACCTGCTGGTGGAGCGCGGCAGGCTGGAGCCCGCGCTCGCGCTGTCCGTGCTGGAGCGGGTGCTCGCGGCGCTGGCCGCCGCGCACCGGGCCGACCTGGTGCACCGCGACGTGAAGCCGGAGAACGTGCTGATCGGCGCGGACGGCGTCGTCAAGGTCGCCGACTTCGGGTTGGCGCGGGCGATGTCCGGGTCCGGGATCACCAGCGACAGCGTGATCATGGGCACGGTCGCCTACCTCTCGCCCGAGCAGGTCGCCACCGGCGCGGCCGACGCGCGCAGCGACGTGTACCAGGCGGGCATCGTGCTGTACGAGATGCTCACCGGCGCGCCGCCGTACGTCGGGGACAGCGCGATCTCGGTGGCGTACCGGCACGTCAACGACGTGGTGCCGCCGGTGGAGGGCGTGCCCGCCGAGGTGGCGGAGCTGGTGCGCAGGGCGACCCGCAAGGAGCCGTTCCTGCGGCCCGCGGACGCCGCCGCGTTCCTGGCCGAGGTGGAGGCCGCGAGGACGAAGCTGGGCCTGGCGGCGGTGCAGGTGCCGCTGCCGACCACGCGCACGCCGCTGGCCGCGCCCGCGCCGTTCCCCGGCGCGCCGCTGCCGCCGTCGACCTCGCAGCACGTTCAGCTGCCGCCCGCGACCTCCCAGCGGGTGCCGCTGCCGCCGTCCACCTCGCAGCAGGTCCCGCTGGCGCCGGGGGTGTCCCAGCAGGTGCCGCTGACCCCGTCGACCTCGCAGTCGGCGCCGGTGTCGACCTCGCAGCGGGTTCCGCTGCCGCCGTCGGCGTCGCAGCCGGTGGCGACCGGCACCCCGCCCGGCGGGGTCGTCGCGGCGGCCGGTCTCGGCACGCCCGCGCCCGGCTTCCCGGCCCAGACCCCGCCCGGCGGCTTCCCCGCGCCCGGCACCCCGGCTTCAGGCTTCCCGACCGGCACGCCGCCCGGTGGCGTCCAGGTCGGCGGCGTCCAGGTCGGCGCGGACGGCTTCCCCACGAGCACCCCTCCCGGAGGTGTCCCGGCGGCGGGCACACCCGCGGGCGGCGTCCCCGTGAGCTCGGGAGCCCACGCCAAGCCCGACGCCGACGACGAGGCGACCGTGGTCGGCGGGCCCGAGGAGACCCTGCAGATCCCGCCGGTGACCGGCACGCCCGCAGGCGGGTTCGCCGAGCCGACGCTGCCGGTGGCGCGCCCCAAGCCGGGTGGCCCCACCGGTCCGCAGGGCACGATGGCGCTGGCCAGGCCGGGCGTCATGCCGTCCGCGCCGCCCGCCCCCGCGCCCAAGCCGCGCAAGCCCAAGGCGCAGAAGAAGACGCCCGAGCAGGTCCTGGAGGAGGAGCGCCAGCGCAGCAAGCGGCAGTTCATCACCTGGACCTCGGTGGCCGTGGTCGCGGCCGTCCTGGCGGGCGTCATCGGCTGGTGGATGGCGGCGGGCCGGTACGCGGACGTGCCCGAGCTGGTCGGCAAGCAGGAGTCCGAGGTGTCGACGCTGATGGGCGACGCCTCGCTGAAGTTCGTCACCGCCATGGAGGCGAGCGACACCGTGCCCAAGGGCGAGGTGCTGCGCACCGAGCCCGCGGCGGGCACCGAGCTGATGCGCGGCGACCTGGTGCGGATCACGGTGTCGCTGGGCAGGCCGGTGGTGCCGCAGCTCAAGTCGAACCTGGACGTCGCGGTCGCGCAGCAGGAGCTGAAGCTGGTCGGCCTGGAGGGCGAGGTCAACGAGGCCGAGAACGCCTACAGCGCCACCGTCCCGGTCGGCAAGGTCGTGACGCTCAAGCCCGAGCCCGGCACCCAGGTGCCGATCGGCACGAAGATCACGATCGTGCTGAGCAAGGGCCCCGAGCCCAAGCCGGTGCCGGACGTGGTGGGCAAGAGCAAGGCTGACGCGTTCGCCGAGCTGACCGCCGCGGGCTTCGAGCCGGTGGAGGGCAAGGCGGAGTTCGCCCAGGGCGTCGAGGAGGGCAAGGTCATCCGGATCACGCCCGCCGCGGGCACGAACGTGCCGGAGGGCGACAAGAAGGTCACCGTCGTGGTGTCCGGCGGTGCGGTGACCGTGCCCGAGGTCAAGGGCAAGCGGGTCAAGGACGCGCGCAAGGACCTGGAGAAGCTCGGCCTGGAGGTCGAGGTCCAGTTCAACGGCAGCGACCGGGCTCGGGTGTTCAGCCAGAGCCCCGACGCGGGCGCGAAGGTCGAGAAGGGCAGCCGGGTCACCCTGGTCGGCATCTGATCCCGCGCGCGAACCCGGTCCGGGCAGCCGTCAGCGCTGCCGGGGCCGGGTTCGCCGTTTCCGCGGGGGCCGGGTGCGCACGAACGCCCCGCCCCCGGCGGACCGGGAGCGGGGCGTTCGGGGCCGTTCAGGGCCGTTCGGGGCCGTTCAGCGGGACGTCAGGAGCGGAGCATCTCCGCCACCAGGAAGGCCAGCTCCAGCGACTGCTGGGTGTTCAGGCGCGGGTCGCACGCGGTCTCGTAGCGGCCGGCCAGGTCGGTGTCCGAGATCTCCTGGGCGCCGCCCAGGCACTCGGTGACGTCCTCGCCGGTCAGCTCGATGTGGATGCCGCCGGGGTGCGTGCCGAGCCTGCGGTGCACCTCGAAGAAGCCCTGCACCTCGTCCACGATCCGGTCGAAGTGCCGGGTCTTGTAGCCGGTGGACGACTCGTGCGTGTTGCCGTGCATCGGGTCGCACTGCCAGATCACCTTGTGCCCGGAGGCGGTGACCTTCTCGACGATCGCGGGCAGCACGTCGCGCACCTTGCCGTTGCCCATGCGGCTGATCAGGGTCAGCCTGCCGGGCTGGTTGTGCGGGTCGAGGCGCTCGACGTACTCCACGGCCATCTCGGGCGTGGTGGACGGGCCGATCTTCAGGCCGATCGGGTTGGCCAGCAGCTCGGCGAACGCGATGTGCGCGCCGTCCAGCTGCCTGGTCCGCTCGCCGATCCACAGGAAGTGCGAGGACAGGTCGTACAGCTTCGGCTCGTCGCCCCTGGTGTCCAGGCGCAGCAGGGCCCGCTCGTAGTCGAGCAGCAGCGCCTCGTGCGAGGCGAAGATCTCCGTGGTGTGCAGCGAGGAGTCGTTCACGCCGCACGCCGACATGAAGCGCAGGCCCCGGTCGATCTCGGCGGCCAGCGCCTCGTACCGCTCGCCCGCGGGCGAGGTGCGCACGAAGTCCTTGTTCCAGTCGTGCAGGCGGTGCAGGTCGGCCATGCCCGCGGTGGTCATGGCGCGCAGCAGGTTCATCGCCGCGCCCGCGTTGGCGTAGGCGCGGATCATGCGGCCGGGGTCGGCGACGCGGGCCTCGGGGGTGGGCACCAGCGAGTTGACGATGTCGCCCCGGTACGACGGCAGGCCGAGCGCGTCCGTGCCGGAGGAGCGCGGCTTGGCGTACTGGCCCGCGATCCGGCCGATCTTCACGACGGGGAGGCTGGCGCCGTAGGTGAGGACCACGGCCATCTGGAGCAGGGTGCGGACGTTCGCGCGGATGTGCGGCTCGGTGTTGTCCGCGAACGTCTCCGCGCAGTCGCCGCCCTGCAGCATGAAAGCCTCGCCCCGCGCGACGGCGGCGAGGTTGTCGCGGAGCCGGTCGATCTCGGCGGGCACGGTGATGGGGGGCACGCTCTCCAGCACGGCGCGGACCCGTCGGGCGAGGTCGGCGTCCGGCCACTCGGGCTGCTGGGCGGCCGGCCTGCCGAGCGCGTCGTCCAGCCGCGAGCGGAGCTCGGGCGGGAGCGGCGGGAGCTCGGGAAGCGTGTCCACGGGCACGTCCACGGTCCAGTTCACGCGGTAAAGGGTATGCCTTCCTAGTCCCTGGGATGGCCGTGGGTGGCCTGTGCGCGATGCCGGGCGTGGAGAACCCCCGAACGAATGAAAACGCGGCGCTGACCGACGTCTTCGCGGCGCGCCTGCTGGCGATGGTCGCGGGGAACGGGCAAGGGGACTGCCCGGTGCGCTGGTCGCGGGGACGCGCCGAGGCCCTGGAACGGGTGATCCCCGGCCCGCAGGACGCGGACCGGGGATCGCCGAACGGCTCGGGGGGAGCCGCGAGAACTCAGCCGAAGAAGACCTCGGCCTCCTGGTACCGCTCCAGCGGCACGGTCTTCAGCTCGGCGGTCGCCTCGCTGAGCTTCACGCGCACGATGTCGGTGCCCTTCAGGGCGACCATGACGCCGAAGTCGCCGTCGGCGACCGCGTCCACCGCGTGCAGGCCGAACCGGGTGGCGAGCACGCGGTCGTAGGCGGTCGGGATGCCGCCGCGCTGGACGTGGCCCAGCACGACCGCGCGGGACTCCTTGCCGGTGCGCTGCGCGATCTCCTCCGCCAGCCAGGTGCCGACGCCGCCGAGGCGGACGTGCCCGAAGGCGTCCTTCTCGCCGGAGTGCAGCACCTCGGCGCCGCCCTGCGGGATGGCGCCCTCGGCGACCACGATGATCGGCGCGTACTGCTTCTCGAAGCGGCGCTCGACCCACGTGACGACCTGGTCCACGTCGAACTCGCGCTCGGGCACGAGGATGACGTTCGCGCCGCCCGCGAGGCCGGAGTGCAGCGCGATCCAGCCCGCGTGGCGGCCCATGACCTCCACGACGAGCGCGCGGTGGTGCGACTCGGCGGTGGTGCGCAGCCGGTCGATCGCCTCGGTGGCGATGTGCACGGCGGTGTCGAAGCCGAACGTGTAGTCGGTCGCGCCGAGGTCGTTGTCGATGGTCTTCGGGACGCCGACGACGCCGATGCCGTCGTCGGTGAGCCGCTTCGCCACGCCGAGGGTGTCCTCGCCGCCGATGGCGATCAGCGCGTCGACCCCGTGCTCCTTGAGGGTCTTGCGGATGGCCTCGACGCCGCCCTCGACCTTGTAGGGGTTGGTCCGCGAGGAGCCGAGGATGGTGCCGCCGCGGGTGAGGATGTCCTCGACGTCGGCGAGACCGATCGGCTTGGTGAGCCCCTCGATCGGCCCCTGCCACCCGTTGCGGAAGCCGAGGACGTCCCAGCCGTGGGTCTCCACGCCCTTGCGGACAACACCGCGGATCACCGCGTTGAGGCCGGGGCAGTCTCCACCGCCGGTGAGCACACCGATGCGCATCTGCTCGTCACCCATCTCTTCATCGTCGTGTCGTGGGTCACCCAAGCGTGACACGCGCTGGATCGGTGCAGCGAAGAGGGGGGTGCCTCAGCGGACGGTGTGGCCGCGCCGCTGCCGGTGCTCCTCGATGACCTTCCACTTCACGAGGTTGTGGCGGGCGTCGGCGAGCGCGTCGTGGGCGTCCTTGGGCGGCGCGGGGAGGGCGGGCTTGCCCACGTCCTCCCACCGCTGGCGCAGGTCGCGGGTGAACCTGGGCAGGCTGCGCGGCAGCGCGGGCATGGCGCCCCACAGCTGGGCGAGGGCCACGTGGTCGTAGGCGGCGAACCACGCCCACAGCTCCACGTCGTCCCGGTTCGCCTTGGCCCCGCCGAGGAATTCCAGCAGCTCAGCGCGCAGGCGGGTGCGGCTCATGTAGGCCTTGCTGGAGGGCGGGGGGAGCTGGTTGAGGACGTTCTCGCGCACCCACGGCCCGGCCTTCTCCGGGTCGAACTCGGTGGAGACGGCGTAGAACTCGCGGCCTTCCTCGTCGACGACGCCGATGGAGACGAGGTCGATCGTGACCCCGTCCTCGATGAACTCACAGTCGTAGAAGAACCGCATCGGAACAGCCTAGTGATCCGGGACGGGCGCACTGCGGGCCGGGGCGGCGCGGGGGCCGCTCCTGGGGCGCTCCGGGCGCCGCGACACCGCTGCGGCGGGTCCTGCGGCGCGATCCGGGGCCCTGCGGCCGGTGGCCGGAAAAATGAGCTGTACGCCACACGCGGGAGCCCGTCCACCCCGGAACGGGGGTGCTCCAGGACGGGCCCCGGCGCGGTCAGCTCGCCTTGCTGTCGGGGAGCCTGCCCGCGGCGGGCGGCGTGGAGGGCTTGCCCGCGGCGTCGGCCTCCTTGGCCTTGGCCGCGTAGACGTCCACGTACTCCTGGCCGGAGAGCTCCATCAGCGCGTACATGATCTCGTCGGTGACCGACCGCAGCACGAACCGGTCGCCGGACAGGCCCGCGTACCGGGAGAAGTCCAGCGGCTTGCCGATCTTGATCTTGATCGGGTACGGCCGCCACACCTTCGACCCGATCGGGTTGGCCTTGTCGGTGCCGATCATCGCCACCGGGATCACCGGGACGCCGGACTCCAGCGCGATCCAGGCGACGCCGACCTTGCCCTTGTAGAGCCTGCCGTCGGGCGAGCGGGTGCCCTCGGGGTAGATGCCGAGCACCTTGCCGTCGCGGACGATGCGCACGCCGGTGTCGAGCGCGCCCTGCGCGGCCGAGGCGCTGGAGCGGTCGATCGGGACCTGGCCCATGCCGTGGAAGAACCAGCGCTTCAGCGTGCCCTTCAGGCCCTTGCCGGTGAAGTACTCCAGCTTGGCGGGGAACGTGACCCGCCGGGAGAGCTTCAGCGGGAGGAAGAACGAGTCCGACACGGACAGGTGGTTGCTGGCGAGGATCACCCCACCCTCGGCGGGGATGTGCTCGGCGCCCTCGATCACCCGAGGGCGGAAGAAGAGTTGGAGCAACGGCCCGACCAAGACGTTTTTGATCAACCAGTAGAGCACTGTTGGAAGCGCCTCCTCGACAGCCGATACCCCCTACCAGCGTACGGAGCAAGAGCCTCGGGGCACAACGAAGCTCGTCGGGGCCGGGTTTCGCGCAAGTCCCTCCGGTCGCCGTAATCCGCAACACCGCGAGTCCGTGCGACGATGGACCGGATACCGCAGGGGGACGCGCCGCCGCGCCCCCGACCGCGATCCGGAGGGCTGGGGGCAGTGGTGATGGACTCCCGACGCGACTCGAACGGCCCTGAGGACGTGGACGCGGCGTTCGCCGAGATCGTCGCGGGACTGGAGCGCGATGGCGTCGGGTCGCGCTGGCCCGACGAGGCCGAGGCCAAGAGCGAGAAGGCCGAGAAGTCGGAGAAGTCGGTCGAGGGCAGGGCCGAGGCCGAACCGGTGCCGCTGCGCCCGGAGGGGCAGCCGTCGGTGGTCGCCGAGGAGGACCCGGAGGACCACTACGTCCCGCCGGAGCCGCCGCCGCTGCCGACGTTGCGCAAGGGGACGGTCGCGGCGCTGGCGCTGATCGTGGTGGGCGTGGTGCTGCTCGTGGTGCCGGGGCTGTTCGGGCTGACCACGCAGTACGGGGCGCCGCTGGCGCTGGTGGTGCTGTGCTCGGGCGTGGCGCTGCTGATCATGCGCATCCGCAACGGGCCGCCGCCGGACTCCGGGTGGGACGACGGGGCGCAGGTCTGAGGTCCGCGCGGGGTCACCGGGTCAGCGCCGGGTCAGCGCTCGCGCGGCGGTGACGGCGCGCCGACCAGCACCCGCACGGTGAAGCCGTCCGGGGCCCAGGTGAGGGCGACGTCGCGGCAGGTGCGGTGGGTGAGCCACAGGCCGAGCCCGGCGGTGGAGCTGCCCTCGGTGGGGACGATGCCCGCCAGTCGGTTCGGCGGCCCCTGCCCCCGGTCGGTGACCACGACCAGGACCCGCTCGCGGTCGGCCCACACGCGCAGGCGGACCGGGGCCCGGCCGTGGCTGAGCCCGTTGGTGACCGCCTCGCTGGCCGCGTAGACCACGTCGTCGTGCTCGTCGTCGGTGAGCGCGGTGGCCGCGGTGGCCCGCTCGATCGCCCGGCGCGCCTCGGCCGGGGTGGGGTCGAGCGCGTCCACGAGAGCGGGGCCCGCTTCGAGCGGGTGCGGCGGGTCGCCCGCCACGACGGCGCCGGGTGCGTGACCGGGGTTGGGCACGTGCTCGCCGTCCGGGCGGAGCAGGCCGGGGTGCGCGCGCAGGACGTCGGCCACCACCCGGTCGGGGGTGACGCGCAGGTCGTAGGGGCAGAGCACGCGCACGGGCGCGTCGGCGAACACCTCGGTGACCGCGAGCTCGAACCGGGCCCACCAGTCCCACCCCGCCCCGGACCGGGGCGACGGCGCGCCCCCGACCACCCGGACCCGCTCCGCGCCGCCGCGCAGGAGCTCGTCGACCTTGCGGCGCAAGACGAGGAGGGCCTCGGCGGGGCGCGGGTCGAGGGGGAGGTCGAGCAGGCCGGGGGTGGGGGGCGCGAGGCGGGAGCGCAGCAGGGCGGCGCGCTCGGGGGCGCAGGCGAGCAGGACCGGCTCGCCGAGGGCCAGGCCCTCGGCGGCGAACGAGCCCGCGGAGGCGAGCAGGTCGGAGTCGGAGGAGCAGAGGACGGTCTCGTGCCCGATGCCGGGGTCGGGGTGGGGGACGGGGCCCGGTGTGGGGGCGGAGGCGGTCAGGGCGCCGGAGGTGGCGGTGGGCGCGGGGTTGGGGGCGGCGGATCGGGAGCCAGGCGCGGCGGCGGTCGCGGTCTTGGAGGCGGCGGTGGGCGCGGGCGCGGCACCGGGGACGGCGGGCCGGACGCCAGGCGCGGCGGTGGACGCGGCGGTGAAGGCGGCAGCGGGCGCGGCGGGCCGGGAGCCAGGCGCGGGGTTGGGGGCGGCGCCGGGCGCGGCGGCAGGGTGGGAGTCGGGCGCGGCGGTGCGGGTGGTGGGCGCGGGCTTGATCCGGTGCTCGACGCCGGGCTCGGGCTCGCGCGGAGTGATGGGACCGGTGGTGGGACCGGTGGTGGCAGCGTTGGCGTGCTCGGGAACGGCCGGGTGGCGGGGTCGCCCACCACGCTCGGGGGCGACCGCCGACCCTCGAACGGGGCTGTCGGCACCGAAGTCGCGCACGGGGTGGATCGTACGTGGATCAGCGGGGGCAGCGCCGCGCCGGAACGATCCGCCTGCCGCGATCCCGTGATCCCGGCGAACGATCGTGAGAGCGCTCCCACCCACCGGGGAACCGGCCCGCGATCCGCGAGGGGCAGTCCCGGAGCGGCGGGGCGGTCGGCGCTGCCGGGCCAGGCGGCACTGCCGGGCCAGCGGTGTCGGCCGGCCAGCGGTGTCGGCTGGCGGTGTCAGCCGGCTGGCGGTGTCGACCGGCGGTGTCAGCCGGCGCTGCCCACCGAGAGCCGCCCCGCGCCGGTCAGCCCAGCCGCCCTCCGGGCGACTGCGTCGCGCCCACCGCCAGGTCCCTGGCCAGGGTCGCGACCCCGACCAGCCCGGCGTCGTCGCCCAGCTGCGCGGTCCGGATGCGGGCCAGGGGGCGGTGGCCCGCGCCGGTCACCACGGACGCGTAGTGCTCGCGCGCGTCGTCCAGGAACAGGGTCGCAGACTCGGACACGCCGCCCCCGACCACGACCACCTCCGGGTCGTACACGTCCGCGACCAGCGCCAACCCCTCCCCCAGCCACCTGGCCAGGTCGGCGACCGCGCGCTGCGCCAGCGGGTCGCCGTCGCGGGCCGCGCCCGCCACCCGCCTCCCGGTGATCGCCCGCGCGTCCCCGCGCGCCTCCCGCGCCAGCACCGTCGACACGCCGGGGTGCTTCGCGAGCAGCTCCACGGCGGTCGAGCTCAGCGCGGTGCCGCTGCAGTACCGCTCCCAGCACCCGCTCTTGCCGCACGGGCACGGCCTGCCGTCCGGGACCAGCCGCAGGTGCCCCAGCTCGGGGGCCACGCCGTGGGCGCCCCGGAACACCTCGCCGTCGATCAGCAGCGCCCCGCCGATGCCGGTGCCCACGGCGACCAGCACCGCGACGCCCGCGCCGCGCGCCGCGCCGAACCGGTGCTCGGCCAGCGCCGCCGCGTTCGCGTCGTGCTCCAGCACGACCGGCATCCCGACCCGCTCCGAGATCCGCTCGGCCACGGGCGCGTGCCGCCACGCCAGGTGCGGCGCGAACATCACCGTGCGCCGGTCCGAGGCCACGAACCCGGCGACCGCGAGCCCGACCGCGGCGACCTCGTGCCGCTCGGCCAGCTCGTGCACCGCCCCGCCGATGGCCTCCTCCAGCGCCCGCTCGTCGCCGGGCGTTGCGGTGCGCGTGGTGTCGAGCACCGCGCCGTCCGCGTCCACGACCCCGGCCCGCACGCTCGTCCCGCCGACGTCGATCCCGATCGTCAGCACGGCTTGCGCACCACGGGAATGCGCTGCACGCGCGGACGCGCCACGCGCTCCTCGGCGGGCCCCGCGCCGTCCGGCCCAGCCGGATCGGGCCCGGCGCCGAACGGACCGCCCGCGGAACCCGCGGCAGCCCCGCCCCGCGCCGCCTTGGCGTCCGCCTCGGCCAGCGCCGTCCGCAGCACCGCGATCAGCCCGGCCACGTGCTCCGCCGCCTTGGAGGCCAGCTGCGACCGGTCGCCGCGCGCCAGCGCGACCGCGTTGCACAGCGGGCACCACCCGCACGCCGCCGGGTCGTGCCCGTCCTCGGCCGCCGCGACGCGGTGCAGCCACGGCTCCGCCCGCTCGGCCGCCGCGTCCAGCAGCAACCGCAACTCCTCGACCAGCTTGGCATCGGCCACGCCGCTCACCGCATCCACAGCTCGGGGTCGGGGCGGAACCGCACCGCCAACCCACCGTCGTCCAGTTCCGCCCCGGTCACCACGCACCGCTTGAGCAGCGGCGGCAGCGGGACCAGCCTGCGCCTGCCGTCCAGGGTCACGGCCAGCTCGTCGCCGACCCGCGCGAGGTCCACGTCGGACTCGCCGACCGCCAGCGCCAGTCGCAGCACGTACTCGTCCCCGTCCCGCTCCACCGAGGTCAGCGCCCCCGAGGTCAGCGCCCCCGACCCGCCGGAACCACCGACCGGGTCCTCGTCCCCGTACAGCCCGCGCGCCACCTCCAGCAGCGCCGGGACGCCCACCGGCTCGGCGGCCCGGTGCTCGACCGCGCGCACCCCGCCGAGATCGGCCAGGTCCGCGAGCACCGCCTCCTGCTCGGCGCGCCGCGTCCGCAGCCAGGAGGCCGCGGCGCCGCTCTCGTCCGCCCCGACGGCGGGCACCAGCCGGTTCGCCACCAGCCCGGACACCCGCACGCCCTGCAGCGCGAGCGCCGCCACCGTGCGCCGCGTCTCGGCCGCGACCACCCGCTCCGGGGTGAGCACGAGCCGCACTGCCGTGTCGTCCGAGGTCAGCATCCCCCGCAGCGCGTCGAGCCGCTCGGCGAGCCGGGACAGCGCGTCGGCGGTGGCGTCCCAGCGGTCGACCGCGCCGCTCCCGGCGGCCCCGGCCAGCAGGCCGCGCACCACCCTGCGGTGGGTCGGGAACAGCCGCTCCAGGTAGCCGGCGAACGCCTCGGGCAGCGCGAGCAGCCGCAGGGTCTCGGCGGTGGGCCCGCAGTCGACGACCACGACCTCCCACGGCCCGCCCGCGGCCAGCCTGCGCACCTCGCCGAGCGCGAGCAGCTCCTCCACGCCGGGCAGCGCGGTCAGCTCCTCGGCGTCCAGCTCGTCCACGCCCGCCCCGGCCAGGACGGTGCGCAGGTGCCCGCGCAGCTCGGTCCAGGCGTCGTCGACGAGCGCGCGCGGGTCGACCTGGGCGGCGTGCAGCCCGGTCAGCCCGTCCGGGTCCACCTCGGTCGGCGTCGCGCCGAGGCGCACCCCGAAGGCGTCGCCGAGCGAGTGGGCCGGGTCGGTGGACACCACCAGCGCCTTGCGCCCGCTCTCGGCGAGCCGGGCGGCGGTCGCGGCGGCCAGGGTGGTCTTGCCGACCCCGCCCTTGCCGGTGAACAGCAGCAGTCCGGCGCTCATCCAGCGCTTTCCACGCGGCGCTTGAGCTCCTTGAGCGCGGTGTCCATGATGACCTTCTCGGCCTTGCGGCGGAACAGGCCGATCATCGGCACGACGAGCTGCACCGAGAGCGTGTAGGTGACCTGGACGCCCGCGCCGGTCGGGGTCAGCTCGTAGCTGCCCTCCTGCGCCTTCTGCATGGTGCCCTTGAGCAGGGTCCAGGACACGCCGGTGGGCCGCCAGGTGTAGCCGAGCACGTAGTCGTCCTTGATGGGCCCCTGGTCGATGGCGAACTCGACCTCGGTGGCCCGGCCGTCGTCGTCCCGCTTCAGCACCTCGGTCTGCTTCACCCCGTTCGCCCACTCCGGGTAGGAGTCGAAGTCGGCGATCACCGCGAGGATCTGCTCGGGGGCAGCGTCGATCACGATGGACTGGGTGGACTCGTCGGCCATGTCGCGCAGGCTACCCGGTGCGCCGGGTCACCAAGCCAGCACGTGCGGCGTTCCGGTCCGCCGGAAGTGCCCGACGTTGACGCACTCGGTCGGGCCGATGCGGGTGCGCCTGGTCATCGGCTGGTGGATGTGCCCGAACACCGACCAGCGGGGGCGCAGCCGGTGGATCGAGTCCAGCACGGCCGTCGACCCCTGCTCGGCGCGCCGGGCCACCACGTCGTAGGTCAGCTCGGCCACGGCGGGCGGCACGTGCGTGCACAGCACGTCGACCTCGCCCAGTCCCGCGAGCACGCCGGTCAGCTCGGCGTCGGTGCGCAGGTAGGCCCGCCACGCGGCGCCGGGCGTGCGGCGGATGTTCGGCGCGATCACCGCGCCGCCGACGAACCCGAACCGCAGCCCGCCGATCTCGGCCGTCTCGCCGTCGAGCACGTGCACGCCGTCGCGGGCGAACTCCGGCCACAGCTCGGGGCTGTCCACGTTGCCCGGCGTGGCGTAGGTCGGCGCGGTCATGGCCCCGAACAGCCGGGTGTACTGCTCGTGCACCGCCTCGCGGACCACGGCCGCCGCGTCGTCCAGGCCGGCCCACAGCGTCCGCAGGAAGGCGCCGGCCTCCGGGCCCATGCGCCCGCGCCGCAGCCGGGCGAACTCGGCGACCTTGTCCGGCCCGAACACCCGGCCGAGGATGCCGCCGGAGTGGTCGTAGTAGTCGACGAAGTCGATCAGGTCGCCCAGGACGACCAGCGCGTCCGCCCCGTCGCCGGCGCGGGCCAGCGCTTCGGAGTTGCCGTGGACGTCCGACACCACGTGTACGCGCACGGGGGGAGAATCTACGGCAGGACCGGGGCGACCCCCGGCTCCCGACCGGCCTCCAGGGCCAGCTTCAGGCCCAGCGACACGCCCTTCGCGTCGAGCTGGCGGCGGCGCAGCTCCTTGCGCACCCGCCTGGCCGGGGCGTCCTCGGGCAGGTCTGCCCGCAGGAAGTAGTGCAGGAGGGTCCCGTCCATGACCGGTTCGAGCCAGACCTCCATGGTCCCGACGAGCGCGCCGCCGACCGTCCAGCGCAGCCCCTGCGCCCCCCGGTCGAGGTAGACCGAGAGAATGAGATCCGGCCAGTGCCGCGCCCACGACTCGGGCGCGGCGAAGGCCGCCGCCACGGTCTCGGGGGGAACAGCCAGGAAGGTCTCGTCCACGACGTCCACGCTCGGCACGGCCGCGAGCGTGCCACGAGATGGCCACGAACCAGCGCACCGGCCTGGTGTATCGCCGGAATCACAGGTTAAGTTCCGTGTCCGGTCGAACGAGTCGGACAAATCGAAGTCGAAAGTCACGGAGGCAACGTGCGCGAGTTCAGCGTTCCCGCTACCGCGTCGGTGGCGCCTGAGGACAACCTCACCGACATGGTGTGGGCGAACGCGGAGCGCTTCGGCAACGCGGTCAGCTTCCGCAGGCGCGTGGACGGAACGTGGGTCGACGTGACCTCGCGTGACTACGCCGCGCAGGTGCTGGCGGTCGCCAAGGGCATGGTCTCCGCCGGGATCGAGCCGGGTGACCGGGTCGGGCTGATGTCGAAGACCAGCTACGAGTGGACCCTGCTCGACCAGGCGATCTGGCACGCGGGCGCCGTGGTGGTGCCGATCTACGAGACCTCCTCCGCTGAGCAGGTCGAGTGGATCCTGTCGAACTCCGGCGCGAAGGCCGTGTTCGTCGAGACGGGCGCCCACCGCGCGCTGCTGGAGCCGCTCGCGCCCGACCTGCCGGAGCTGCGGCACGTCTGGCAGCTGGAGTCCGGCTCGGGCTCGGCGGGCGGCGCGGTGGACGAGCTGACCGCGCTGGGGGCCGAGGTGTCCGACGAGGACGCCCACGCCCGGCGGCGGGTCGCGGGCGCGGACGACGTCGCGACGATCGTCTACACCTCGGGCACCACGGGCAAGCCCAAGGGCTGCGAGCTGACCCACCGCAACCTCCTCTCGGAGATCCGCGAGGCGGTCACGCTGATGCCGCACCTGCTGCAGGCGGGCAACACGCTGCTGGTGTTCCTGCCGCTCGCGCACATCCTGGCCCGCGTGCTGGCCCTGTGCGCCCTGTACACGCGGGTCACCGTCGGCCACACCCAGGACGTGCGCAAGCTCGTCGAGGACCTGGGCACGTTCCGCCCGACGTTCGTCGTCGCGGTGCCGCGCGTGTTCGAGAAGGTCTACAACGGGGCCAAGCAGAAGGCCGAGGCCGAGGGCAAGGGCAAGATCTTCGCGATCGCGGAGGCGACCGCCGTCGAGTACAGCCGCGCGGAGGAGACCGGCGGTCCCGGCCTGCTGCTCAAGGTCAAGCACGCGGTGTTCGACAAGCTCGTGTACCGCAGGCTCAAGGCGGCGCTGGGCGGCCGGTGCATCGCGGCGGTGTCCGGCGGCGCGCCGCTGGGCGAGCGGCTGGCGCACTTCTTCCGGGGCATCGGCGTGCCGGTCATGGAGGGCTACGGCCTGACCGAGACCACGGCGGCGGCGTGCCTGAACACGGCGACGGCGGTCCGGGTCGGCACGGTCGGCAAGCCGGTGGGCGGCACCTCGGTGCGCATCGGCGAGGACGGCGAGGTGCTGATCAAGGGCGACGTGGTGTTCCGGAGCTACTGGGACAACCCGAAGGCCACCGAGGAGGCGCTGGAGGACGGCTGGTTCCACACCGGCGACATCGGCGAGCTGGACGCCGACGGCTTCCTGAAGATCACCGGCCGGAAGAAGGAGATCATCGTCACCGCCGGTGGCAAGAACGTCTCCCCGGCCGTGCTGGAGGACCGGCTGCGGGCGCACCCGCTGATCAGCCAGTGCATGGTGATCGGCGACGCGCAGCCGTTCATCGGCGCGCTGATCACGATCGACCCGGAGTTCTTCCCGTCCTGGCTGGAGCGCAACAACCGGCCCGCGGGCACCGCGGTCGCGGACGTGGTCGAGGACGAGCAGCTGCTCAAGGAGATCCAGGCGGCGGTGGACGACGCGAACCTGGCGGTGTCCAAGGCGGAGTCGATCAAGAAGTTCCGCGTGCTGCCGGTGGACTTCACCGAGGCCGGTGGCGAGATGACGCCGAGCATGAAGCTGCGCCGGTCGGTCGTGGCGAACACCTACAAGGCCGACATCGAGGCGATCTACTCCCGCTAGCGCGCCGGGGGCGGAACAGACGGTTGGCCCACACCGCGGTGTGGGCCAACCGACCCCCAGTGATCGCATGGAGCGAGAGTTCCCGTCCCGGCGCTCGCGGCGGGACGGGACCAGTCTGGCGGGTGGTTCTGTCGTATCGCTGTCGCGCCGAGGGCCGGGGCCGAGTCGATGGCCCTGACCTGGGGTTCTGCCCCGGTCAGCCCGCGATGAGCGAGCCGAGGCGGGCGGCCATGCCGTCCCAGCGCCACCGGTCGGAGACCCACTCGCGGCCCGCCTGGCCCATCTTCGCGGCCAGTCCCGGATCGGCCAGCAGCGCCGCCGTCGACTCGGCCACCGCGTGCGCCTCGCGGCCGTCCACGACGTGCCCGGTCACGCCGTCGCGCACGGTCTCCGGGGCACCGCCCGAACGGCCCGCCACCACCGGCAGGCCGGTGGCCGAGGCCTCCAGGTAGACGATGCCGAGGCCCTCCACGTCCAGCCCGCGCCCGCGCGTGCGGCACGGCATCGCGAACACGTCGCCCGCGTTGTAGTGCGCGGGCAGCTCCGACCAGGGCACCGACCCGGTCAGCACCACGTCGCCCTCGACCCCGTTCTCGCGGGCCAGCCGCTCCAGCGCGTCCCGGTGCGGTCCGCCGCCCACCAGCAGCAGCGCCGCGCCCGGCACCCGGCGGCGGATCTCCGGCAGCGCCCTGATCAGCACGTCCTGCCCCTTGCGCGGCACCAGCCTGGACACGCACACCACCACCGGGCGGTCGCCGAGGCGGTAGCGGGCGCGCAGCTCGGCGCGGGCGGCCGGGTCGGGCGCGAAGACGGAGGTGTCCACGCCGGGCGGCAGGTGCTCCAGCGCGGCGTCCGGGCCGAACGCGGCGGCGAAGCGGGAGCGGGTGTAGCGGCTGACGAACGTGACGACGTCCGAGGTGGAGCCGATGCGGCGCAGGGCCTGGCGGGCGCCGGGGAGCATGGACCAGCCGACCTCG
Source organism: Actinosynnema mirum DSM 43827 (assembly GCF_000023245.1). GTDB lineage: Bacteria > Actinomycetota > Actinomycetes > Mycobacteriales > Pseudonocardiaceae > Actinosynnema > Actinosynnema mirum. The sequence goes on along the minus strand of NC_013093.1, from coordinate 1,525,899 downwards.
TGCCCGTGCGTGGAGGCCACGACCCGCCGCGCGCCCGCCTTGCGCAGGGCCGGGCCGAGCAGCGCCAGCGGGGCGGCGGCGCCGAACCAGACGGAGTCGCAGCGCTCGGCCCGCAGCACGTCGGCGGCGCGGCGCAGGACGTCCGGGGTGGGGAGCATGAGGCTCGTGGGGTGGCGGACCACCGGGAAGGGCTGGGCGGCGTCGAACTCGGGGTGCGAACCGGAGGGCGACTCCCAGGACGGGGCGTAGACGACCACGTCGGGCAGGCGGGTGACGAGCTCGTGCAGGTAGCCCTGGATGCCTCCGGGGCGCGGCGGGAAGTCGTTGGTCACCAGGAGGGTTCGCGGCACCGCCGCACCGTACCTCGCGGTGGGGTGGGGGCGGGGCGGGCGCGGGGGCCGGGGTGGGGCGGACGGGCGCGAGGGCCGGGACGAGGCGGACAGGCTCAGGGGCCGGGACGAGGCTCGGGTGTAGGTGCGAGCGCGGGCCAGGGCGCGGGCCAGGATGCGGGCGCGGGCCCTCGGTGGGCGGGAGCGGGTGGGCCCCGGCGCGGGCGCGGGGTCAGGGGGTGAACGTCGTGGTCAGGAACCCGCGCCAGGCGGTCAGCTGCTCGGTCAGGCCCGCGCCGGTGGTGGCGCGCAGGGCGGCGTCCACGTCGGACCCGGCGGCCGGGCCCAGCGCGGTCAGGCGGTCGTGCAGGGCGAGCAGGGCGGGCTCCCCGTGCGCCCTCGCCAGGTGCTCGACGAACGACCACGCCTCCTGGTAGGCCAGGTCGATCCCCGCGCCCCGGAAGTCCGCGTCGGGCGGCAGCGCGGACGGCGGGTCGCCCGCGCGCACGCGGGCCGCCAGCGCGGGCGCGACCTGGTCGGCGGGCAGACCGCTGCCCCGGTGGCCGACGTGGTCCGCGAAGCCCTCCAGCAGCCACATCGGCGCGCCGTCCACGACCGAGGCCCGAGTCGCCACGTGCGTGATCTCGTGCCGCAGGAGGACCCGGAACTGGACGTCCGGCAGCGGGGCCACGACCGCCGGGTTCAGCACCACCCGCTGGCCGGTGGGCGCCTGCCCCGGCACGACCGGGTCGGACACGGCCACGGCGGCCAGCCCCCCGCTCGCGAAGCCGTCGCCGACCAGCGCGCGCAGCTCCGCGTCACCGGAGGGGACCAGCACCGCCACCCGCCCGCCCCACCTCGGCCCCAGCACCTCGGTGACCGCGTCCACGGCGTCGTCCAGCTCGGCCAGCGCCCGCGCGGCCTGCGCCTCGCCTCCGGGGTGCGCCAGGACCAGCCCGCCGCGCGCCGCTCCCGCGCGCACGGGCCCGAAGTCCCACGGGCCGCGCCACGTGGTGCGGCCCGGCGCGGTGTCCGAGGTCAGGCGCCAGCGGTCGCCCCGGCGGCTGAACAGGTAGCCGAGCGGCTTCTCCCCCGCCCGCTCGTCCACACCGGACAGCCGGTGCGACAGCAGGACGGTCAGCGCGCGCTCGTCCCCACCGGACTCGTCACCCGCGGCTTCGGCCACCCGGTAGGACCACTCGGCCAGGGGCACCTCGGCCAGCGCGGCGAACAGCCCGCGCTGGGCGGCCAGGAACGCGGGATCGGCCTCGGGGTCCAGGTCCGCGGTGAACGCCGCCTCGTCGCGCTCCAGCACGGCCCGCGCCCTGCGGTCCAGGAGCGCGCGCACGGCCTCCCCCGCGGGGGCGTCCCCATCGGGGACGTCCTCGTGGCGCAGGACGGCCACCAGCCCGGCCGACAGCACCAGCGCGGCCAGGACCGCCAACGCGGTCCGCGCGCGGCTCACCGGGCCGCTCCGGCGGCGGTCGAAGGCACTCGGACAGTGAACCCCACCCCCCGGAACGCGCCTCGGCGGGGCCGCTCCGCTCCCGGAACGACCCCGCCGAGGGGGAACAGCGCGGAGAGGGGTCAGCCGATCCGGCGGATCGCGTAGATCGAGCCGGGGTTGTTGAACGGCACGACCTTCACCGGCACGCCGTCGGTGGACGCGTGCACCACCTGGCTGTTGCTCACCGCCATGCCCACGTGCATCCCGCCGTTGTAGACGACGATGTCGCCCGCCTGGGCCTCGGCGCGGGTCACCGCGCGGCCGACCCCGGCCTGCCCCTGGCTGGTGCGGGGGATCGACACGCCCGCGCTGGCGTACGCCTTCATGACCAGGCCGGAGCAGTCCCACACGTTCGGGCCCGTCGCGCCGTACTGGTACATGTCGCCGATCTGGGACATCGCGAACGAGAGCGCGGCGCCCGCGGCGCCCGCCGGGTAGTTCACGTTGGTCGGCACGCTGCCGACGCTGCCCAGGTTGGTGCGCTCGGCGGAGGTCAGCCGGTTGAGCTGCGCCTTGACCTCGGTGCGCTGCTTGTCGAGGTCCTCCTTGCGCTTGCGCACGTCGTCGGCGATCTTCTTCGCCTCGTCCGTCGCGGTCTGCGCGCGCTTCTCGGCCTCGGAGGCGGTGTCGCGCGCCGCGTCGGCGGCCTGGACGGCCCCGGACAGCTCCTCCAGCGCCTCGCCGTTGTCCATGGCCAGGACGCCCAGCGCGGACATGCGGTTGAGGAAGTCCTGCTGCGAGTCGCTGACCAGCAGCGCGGACAGCTGGTTGAACCGCGCGCCCTCGAAGGACGCCTCGGTGAGCCGGTCGACCCGGCTGCGGAACTTCTCCTCGTCGGCGCGGGCCGCGTCACCGGCCTTGGTCGCGGTGTCGACCTCGCCCTTGGCCTTGTCCAGCTCGGCCTGGTTGTTCTTCTCCTGCTCCTGCGCGCGGAGCAGCTCCTCGTTGAGCTTGGTGGCCTGCTCGCCCAGCTCGTTGTACTTCTTCAACGCGTCGGAGGCGGTGGCGGGCTGGGCCCCGGCCGAGACCGGCGTGATGCCCACAGCCGCCACGGCCACCGCCGTGGCGGCCAGTGCCCCACGCACACCGCGCTTGAGTCGTTGCGACGCCACTCTCGCCAGAGTCTCCTGTCGTGTGAACCGCCACCGGTCCCCGCTCAGCGCGGACGCGGCGCAGCCCCTGGCGGCACCAAAACGAGGTGGAGGGGCGTGCGCGACTCGGCTCCCCGACAGCGCCGATCCGGCGGTGACCCGCGTCGCCTGCCACGCCGGCCGACGATCCTCCGCGAGGTCCCGGCTAGGTTATGAGAGCGGGATGCCCGCGTCCACCGTTGTCCGGCGAGTAATCGCGACTGGATCGATGACGGATCGGCTCACCTGGTCGGGTGACGCCGACCACCCTGGACTAAGAGCTTGGTCACACTCCGCGCAGTCACCCTGCGCAACCCCCGAACGGTCACCCTCCGCCGACGAAACCCGGTCACAGCCGGTCGCCACACCCCCGAACGGGGGTCAGACGCGGCCGAGGCGGGCGAGCAGCACGGCGGACGGGACGGGGTGCGCGCCGCGCCTGCGCACCGAGTCGGCGACGGCCCGGTCGGAGGTCACCACGACCACCGGCCTGCCCTCGGGCTCGGCGGTGACCAGGGCCCGGATGACGTCGTCGGCCAGCACGCCGGGGTCGCTGAACAGCACCCGCACCCCGCGCGGCGCGGCGGCGGGCACGGCGACCACGCCCGCGCCGTCGAACACCAGGGTCACCTCGGCCCCGGTGCGCGCGGCCAGCACGGCGAGCTGGTGCACCAGCCGGTCCCGCTGGTCGGCGAGCGCCAGCTCCGGGTAGCCGGTCTTGGTGACGTTGTAGCCGTCGACGATCAGGTGCACGGCGGGCAGCGCCAGCAGCCGGTCCAGCGCGGCCGGGTCCTCGACCCGGTTGACCGAGCCCTGCCCCGCGCTCGCCCCGCGCACCATGTCCGCCGGGCGCGGCCCGGTGCCGCCGCCCAGCGCGAGCTCCCGGCGCAGCCCGCTGACCGCGCCGTCCAGGGTGTCCACGAGCAGCGCCAGCCGCACCTCGTCGGCCTGCCGCGCCTCGCGCGCCGACTGGCGGGCCACCTCGGCGTCGGCGACCGCGCGCCGCGCCCTGACCCGCTCGGCCTCGGCGCGCTCGCGCTCCCGGTCCCGCTCGGCGATCAGCTTGCCGACCTCGACGTCGACCTCGGAGCGCACCCGCAGCGCCTCCTGGGCGGCGGCCTCGGCCCGGTCCTTGGCCTCGCGGAGCTTGACGCCCTGCTCCCGCAGCCGCTTGCGCAGCCGCTCCAGCTCGGCGTCCGCCTCCACGCGCACCCGGCGCGCCACCCCACCGGCCTCGACCTGGTCGGCGCGCAGCCGCTCCAGCTCGGCCTCCAGCCGCTCCAGGCGCGCCACCGCGCTGTCCCGCTCGGCCCGCAGGGCGGCGTCGGCCGCGCGGCGCGCCACCAGCTCCACCAGGTGCGCCGCGCCCTCCTCGCCCAGCAGCAGCGCGGCGGCCCCGGCGGTGACCGGGTCGGGCGCGGTGTGCTCCAGCGCGGACGGCCGGTTGCGCCGCAACCAGTCCACGACGGCGGCGCGGAAGCCCGCCGACGAGCGCAGCGCGCCGATCAGCGCGGGCGCGCCCAGCCTGGCCCGCTTGGCGGGCGCGAACCTGGCGACGGCGCGCAGCGACTGCGGCACGTCCACCTTGGGCAGCTCGCCCACCGCGTCGGCGCTCAGCTCGGAGAGCCTGGCGCGCAGCGGGTCGGGCAGCGCGGTCCAGTCCACGTCGGACTCGGCGGCGGTCTCGGCGGCGGCGGTCTCGGCGGCGGCGGTCTCGGCGGCGGCCTCTGTGGCGACCTCGGCGGCGGATTCCCCGTCGGACTCCCCGGCTTCGGACTCCCCGGCGTCGGACCTCTCGGCGGCCCCGGCGCCCGGCTCCGCGCCGAACTCCACGCCCGGTTCCCCGCCCGACTCCACAGCGGACCCGACGAGCGGCTCCGGCTCACCGTCGCCCCGCTCGTCGTCCTCGTCCGCTGCCGTGATCGGGTCCCGCACCCGTACAGGCTACGGCGCGCGGGCACCCGTCACCGACCACCTCCACCACCGGATTGTCGGTGTCCGGGGTTACCGTGCCCGGAATGCCGACCACGCCGCCCGCGCAGCTGTCGTTCGACGAGCTGGGCACCCCGCTGCGGGAGACCACGTTCGTCGTCTTCGACCTGGAGACGACCGGTCCGCGCGCGGCCGAGGACGGCATCACCGAGATCGGCGCGGTGAAGGTGCGCGGCGGGCGGGTGATCGGCGAGTTCGGCACGCTCGTCGACCCGGAGCGCGGCATCCCGCCGCAGATCGTCGCGCTGACCGGCATCACCCAGAACATGGTGACCGGCGCGCCCGTGCTCGCCTCGGTGCTGCCCGCGTTCCTGGAGTTCGCCGAGGGCGCGGTGCTGGTGGCGCACAACTCCGGGTTCGACGTGGGGTTCATGAAGGCCGCCTGCGAGCGGCACGGCTACGCCTGGCCCAAGCCGCCGGTGGTGTGCACGGTCAAGCTGGCCAGGCGGGTGCTCAGCCGCGAGGAGGCGCCCAGCTGCAAGCTGTCCGCGCTGTCCGCCCTGTTCGGGGTGCCCGAGGCGCCGAACCACCGGGCGCTGGTCGACGCCCGCGCCACCGTGGAGGTGCTGCACCGGCTGCTGGAGCGGGTCGGGTCGGTGGGCGTGCACTCGCTGGAGGAGCTGCTGGCGTACCTGCCGGACGTGAGCCCGCAGCAGCGCCGCAAGCGCTCGCTGGCCGCCGACCTGCCGTCCGCGCCGGGCGTGTACCTGTTCCGGGGGCCCAGCGAGGAGGTGCTGTACGTCGGCACGGCCTCGGACCTGCGCAGGCGGGTGCGGCAGTACTTCACCGCCTCCGAGACCCGGCACCGGCTGCGCGAGATGGTGGCCCTGGCGGTGCGGGTGGACTGGGTGGAGTGCGCGCACCCGCTGGAGGCGCAGGTGCGGGAGCTGCGGCTGATCGCCGCGCACCGGCCCGCCTACAACCGCCGGTCGAAGAACACCGCCTCCTGGTGGCTGGCGCTGACCGACGAGGCGTTCCCGAGGCTCTCGGTGGTGCGGACGGCCCGCGAGGGCGCGCTGGGACCGTTCCCGACCAGGCGGGCGGCGGACGCGGCGGCGGAGGCGCTGCTGGAGGCCGTGCCGCTGCGGGCGTGCGCCCAGCGCATCCCGGCGCGCGGGGCGTCGGGCACGCCGTGCGCGCTGCTGGAGATGGGGCGCTGCAAGGCCCCGTGCGCGGGGCTGCAGGAGGTCGACGACTACGCGGACGCGGTGGCGCGGGCTCGGGCGCTGATCGCCGGGGAGTCCACCGAGGCGCTCGGCGGCGCGGCGGCCAGGCTGGGCGAGCTGGCGCTGGAGGAGCGGTTCGAGGAGGCGGCCCTGCGGCGGGACCGGCTGGCCGGGCTGGTGCGGGCGCTGGACCGGGGGCAGCGGCTGGCCGCGCTCGCCGCGGTGGAGGAGCTGGTGGCGGCGCGGCCGGACGGCGCGGGCGGCTGGTGGTTCGCGGTGGTGCGGCACGGCAGGCTGGCCAGCGCCGGGGTGGCCCCGCGCGGGGTGCCGCCGATGCCGGTGGTGGACGCGCTGGTGGCGTCGGCGGAGACGGTGCTGCCCGGCGCGGGCCCGCTGCTGGGCGGCAGCGCCGAGGAGGTCGGCGTGGTGCTGCGGTGGGTGGAGCAGCCGGGGACCCGGATGGTGAGCTGCTCGCGCCCGTGGGCGGCGCCCGCGTGGGGCGCGGGGAGCTGGCGGACCTGGGTGGGCGTGGCCGAGGCGGGACGCGACCAGTACCGGTTCGAGGGGCACTAGCATTGCGGGCACACCCACGAGGACGAGGAGTGCCCCTGTGATCACCGCGATCGTGCTGATCCAAGTCTCAGCGGAGTCCATCACCGACGCGGCGCAGGCGATCGTCGACATCGACGGCGTGACCGAGGTGCACTCCTGCGCGGGCGACGCCGACCTGATCGCCATGGTGAAGGTGAGCGAGCACGAGGAGCTGGCGGCCCTGATCCCCGGCCGGATCAGCAAGGTGCCCGGCGTGCTGAACACCGACACCCACATCGCGTTCCGGTCCTACTCCAAGAAGGACACCGAGGCCGCGTTCGCGATCGGCTTGGACTCCTGAGCTGAGAAGAGAAGAAGGACCCCGCATCCTCTGATGCGGGGTCCTTCCACATTCGCTGCCTGTCAGGCGTCAGTCGCCGGCCCGGTCACCCTCGACGGACTTGGGGTTGGCCGACCCTCGCTCACTCGGGTCGGCCGGCTTGTTCTCCGCCGACAGCGTGCCGACGCCGGACCCCTGCGCCGCGCGGGCGCGCGCCAAGGCCGCGGTCTCCTCCGGCTTGTCCGGGGTGAAGAACGAGCCGGGGACCGGGTGGCCCGCCGCGCCGAGCTTGTTCATCTTCTTCGGCACCGGGGCGCCCTGGTACTCCAGCGCGACCGGGTGGCCGTGGTCGTCGACCGGGCCCAGCGGCTGGTGCACCTCGATGAACTCGCCGTGCGGGAGCCGCTTGATGATGCCGGTCTCCACGCCGTGCTCCAGCACCTCGCGGTCCGCCTTCTGCAGACCGATGCAGAGCCGGTAGGTGACGAAGTACGCCAGCGGCGGCAGGAGGAGCAGGCCGATGCGGCCCATCCAGGTCGTCGCGTTGAGCGAGATGTCGAACTTGAACGCGATGATGTCGTTCGCGCCCATCAGCAGCATCACCATGAAGTAGGTGATCGCCATCATGCCCAGCGAGGTCCGGACGGGGACGTCGCGGGGGCGCTGGAGCAGGTTGTGGTGCGCGTAGTCCTTGGTCATCCTGCGCTCGATCCACGGGTACGCCGCCGCGATGCCGGTCAGCAGCGGCAGGCCCAGGATGAACGGCCAGAACGGCGCGGGCACCGTGTAGTCGCCCAGGTACAGCTCCCACGCGGGCCACAGGCGGACCAGGCCGTCGGTCCAGCCCATGTACCAGTCGGGCTGCGAACCGGCGGAGACCTGCGCGGCGTTGTACGGGCCGATGTTCCAGATCGGGTTGATCTGGAAGACGCCGCCCATGAGCGCGGTGACCGCGACGACCACGGCGAAGAAGCCGCCGCCCTTGGCCGCGAACACCGGCATGATGCGCACGCCGACGACGTTGGTCTCCTTGCGGCCGACGCCGGGGAACTGCGTGTGCTTCTGGTACCACACCAGGCCCAGGTGGACCGCGATCAGCGCGAGGATGACCGCCGGGACCACCAGGATGTGCAGCGTGTACAGCCTGGGGATGATGTCCATGCCGGGGAACTCGCCGCCGAAGAGCAGCCAGTTCGTCCAGGTGCCGATGACCGGGAACGAGATCAGCAGCGCCGCCATGACCCGCAGGCCGGTGCCGGACAGCAGGTCGTCGGGGAGCGAGTAGCCGAGGAAGCCCTCGATCGCGCCCAGCATGAACAGCAGGATGCCGATGACCCAGTTGATCTCGCGCGGGCGGCGGAACGCGCCCGTGAAGAAGATCCGGAACATGTGCACCACGATCGCCGCCATGAACAGCAGCGCGGCCCAGTGGTGGACCTGGCGCACGAACAAGCCGCCGCGCACCTCGAAGTTGATGTTCAGCGTCGACTCGAACGCGCGGGACATCTCGATGCCCTGCAGGTTCACGAACGAGCCGTTGTAGGTGACCTCCTGCATGGAGGGGTCGAAGAACAGCGCGAGGTAGGTGCCCGACAGCAGCAGGATGATGAAGCTGTAGAGCGCGATCTCGCCGAGCAGGAACGACCAGTGGGTCGGGAAGACCTTGTTGAGCTGCTTCCGGATCCCGCCCGCCATGTGGAACCGGTCGTCGGCCCACTTGGCGGCGCCCGCCGCCGCACGGGCCCCGGCGGGCTGCCGCTTCGTCGGCGTCGTGATGCCGCTCATGACTTACGCTCCCAGAACGCCGGACCCACAGCCTCGGTGAAGTCGCTGCGGGCGATCAAGTAACCGTCCTCGTCCACGGTGATCGGGAGCTGCGGCAGGGCGCGGGTGGCCGGGCCGAACCGGGGCTTCCCGTAGTGGAAGACGTCGAACTGCGACTGGTGGCACGGGCACAGCAGCAGACCGGTCTGCTGCTCGTACAGCGAGGTCGGGCAGCCCAGGTGGGTGCAGATCTTCGAGTAGGCGTACAGGTCGCCGTAGTTGAAGTCCTCCTGGCCCGCGCGCTTGGTCACGGCCTGGCCGGGGCGCAGGCGGATCAGCATGACCGGGTTGTCGGCCCGCTTGAGGGCCTGCACCAGCTCGTGCTCGTGGCCGCGCTCGGACTCGCGGAACGGGAAGACGGTCTCGAAGCCGCCCGCGTCCAGGTCCTCGGGGCGCACCAGCTCGACGTCGTGGAAGTTGCCGGTGTGGCGGCGCAGGTAGACCTTCTCGCCGTTCTCGGACTTCCACCCGGTGTGCCACAGCGAGTCCTTGGTCTCGCTGTCGGCGTGGGGGTTCTTCACCATGCCGCCGAGCGGGACCGCGAGGACCCCGAGGCCGAAGACGCCCGCGCCGAGACCGGCGGTGCGCTTGATCAGCGAGCGGCGGCCGAGGGTGCTGCGCGCGCCGACGTCGCCCAGCTCGGCGACGAGGGTCGCGGAGTCCACGGGCGACGAGCCGCCGTCGTGGCGCTGCTGGACCGCCAGCTCCTCGGGGATGAACTTCTTGGTGTACAGCAGCGCGCCGACGCCCAGCGCCAGCACCGACAGGGCCAGCGTGGCGCCGATGACCGGCGTGTACAGCTGGTACAGCCAGTGGTTCTCGGTGTGCGGCGCCTCGTACTTCCAGGGCCAGAACAGGAACGCGGCCAGGAAGCCGACGCCCGCGAGCGCGGCGATGGCGAACCACAGCGCCACCAGGCGCTCGGCGCGCTTCTCGGCCCTGGTGCCCTTGACGGGCCAGCGCTCCTCGTAGTGGACCAGCTCGACGCCGTCCATCTCCGTGCCGAGCTTGACCAGCTCGTCCCGGCTCATCTTCGAGAGCTGCGCCTCGTCGGGCAGCCCGTTCGGCTTGTCGCCGCTCATGCCTTGGCTCCGATCCAGAGGGTCACGCCGACGAGCGCGGCGATGCCCACGATGAACGCGATCAGACCCTCTGAAACCGGCCCGAAGCCGCCGAGGGCGGCGCCGCCGGGGTTGTTGTTCCCGTCGGACACCGACTTGATGTAAGCGATGATGTCCTCCTTCTCCTCCGGCGTGAGCTGCCGGTCGGAGAACTTGGGCATGTTCTGCGGGCCCGTGAGCATGGCCGTGTACAGCTGCTCCTCGGTGACCCCGTCGAGCTCGGGCGCGAACTTGCCGGACGACAGCGCCCCGCCGCGACCGGTGAAGTTGTGGCACGCCGCGCAGTTCAGGCGGAAGAGCTCGCCGCCGCGGGCCGGGTCCTCGCCGCGCAGCGCCTCGCCGCGCTCCTCGGGGGTCTCCGGGCCGCCGCCGAACTGCTGGATGTACGCGCCGAGCGCGTCGATCTCCTCGGCGCTGAACTTGACGGGCTTGCGCTGGGCCTGCGCCTCCTGGCGGGCCATGGGCATCCGGCCGGAGGAGACCTGGAAGTACACCGCGGCCTCACCGACGCCGATGAGGCTGGGGCCCCGGTCCTTGACGCCGTCGAGGTTCTGGCCGTGGCACGAGATGCAGGTGTTGTTGTAGAGCTGCTCCCCCAGCCGCACCTGGGCCGGGTCGGACTGCGCCTGCGCGGTCTGCGGCTGCGGCGCGAGCGCGCTGAACAGCAGGCCCGCGCTCAACAGCGCGAACCCCAGCGCGAGCAGGCCGGAGATCCGCCGCCGCAGCTTGGTGCCGCGATTCCGGGCCCTCGTGGTACTGGTGGTGGTCATGTGTGCGGCAACCCTTGCTAGTGAGTTCGGGGTTCTTGGTGTCAGGGCACGAGGTAGATGACGGCGAACAGCCCGATCCAGACCACGTCGACGAAGTGCCAGTAGTAGGACACGACGATCGCGGAGGTCGCCTGGGCGGGCGTGAACTTGCTCAGCTTCGTGCGGACGAGCAGGTAGCCGAACGCGATGAGGCCGCCGATCACGTGCAGGCCGTGGAAGCCGGTGGTCAGGTAGAAGACCGTGCCGTAGGCGCCGCTGGGGATCGTCACCCCCTCGCCGATCAGCGTGGCGTACTCGCCCGCCTGGCCCGCGACGAAGATCGCGCCCAGCAGCACCGTGAGCCCGTACCACCGGCGCAGGCCGAAGACGTCGCCGCGCTCGGCGGCGAAGACGCCCCACTGGCAGGTGAAGGACGACGCCACCAGGATGGTCGTGAAGAGCATCGCGTAGGGGACGTTCAGGTGCACCGGGGGCCACTCGCCCTCGTGCTGGGCTTTCACCGTGAAGAACATGGCGAAGAGGCCCGCGAAGAACATGAGCTCACTGGACAGCCAGACGACCGTGCCCACGCTGACCATGTTCGGCCGGTTCAGCGAGTGCACGCGCTGGGTGATTGAGGGCGCTGCCGTTGTCACACGACGCATTATTGCTTGCACGTTTTCGCCTCGCCCATCGGGTCCGGGGCCTTAAGTCATGGTCATCCGGGTCACACACGAGGTGAGGGGTCGCATGGAGTGGTTCGTCCGGTTGCGGAGGCGTTGGTCCGAACGGGGTGCAGTCCCCCTGGATATCGCCTCACCCGATCTCGTGGTGGTCGTGGAGGCGTTCGACATCGCCGAGGCGGATTCGGCGGCGCTGGCGCGCTCGCCCCGGTGGCGCCCTGAAGAGCCCGCCGTGCTCCGCCACCACCTCCACCTGCCCGCTGATCAGGTAGAACGCGCGCGGGAGCTGCTCGCCCCCGACGGGTGGGTGCTGCGGGAGGGCGAACCCGCGCACGCGCTGCGCGTGCAGGTGCTCGACGCGCTGCACTGCGCGCAGGAGCGCTCGCGGATGGTGGGCCTGGCCCAGCGGCTGGGCGGCGACTGGATCGGCTGGGACGCCCTCCAGGCCCGGAAGGATCAGCGGGAGGACGCCGGATAGCATCGGGACCTCTCGGCCCCGACCCGTCCGGAGGTTCGCGCGATGACTTCGCAGACGACCACAATCCTCGTGTTCAGCCACCGCCCCGAGGTGCGTGAGACGATCATCACGGCCGTCGGGCGGCGTCCCGCGCCCGACCTCGGACGGGTGGAGTACACCGAGGCGGGCACCATCGCCGAGGTCCTCTACGAGCTGGACAACGCCAAGGCCGACCTGGTGATCCTGGACGGCGAGGCCCAGCCCACCGGCGGCATGGGGCTGTCGAGGCAGCTCAAGAACGAGATCACGAACTGCCCGCCCGTGGTGATCGCGGTGCGCCGCAAGGACGACCGGTGGCTGGCGACGTGGTCGCAGGCCGACGCGGTCCTGGTGCACCCGCTCGACCCGCTGGCGGCGGCCGAGACCGTGGCCGAGGTGCTGCGCTCGCTGGCGCTGCCCGCCGTGCGCGGCTGATCGCCGTGGCCGACCGCACCTGGCCGCTGCTGCTCACCCGGCTCCTCGACGGGATCGACCTCGCCGAGGACGACACCGGCTGGGCGATGGACCGCATCATGTCCGGCGAGGCCACCACCGCGCAGGTGGCGGCGTTCGCGGTGGCGCTGCGGGCCAAGGGCGAGACGCCCGAGGAGGTCGACGGGCTGGCCTCGGCGATGCTCGGGCACGCCCGCAGGTTCAGCGTCGAGGGCAGGGCGGCCGACATCGTCGGGACCGGCGGCGACAGCTCCGGCTCGGTGAACATCTCCACCATGGCCACGATCGTGGCCGCCGCCGCCGGGGTCCCGGTGGTCAAGCACGGCAACCGGGCCGCGTCCTCGCAGTGCGGCACGGCCGACGTGCTGGAGGCGCTGGGCGTCGCGATCGACCTGCCCCCGGAGGGCGTGGCGGCGACCGTGGCCGAGCTGGGCGTGGGCTTCTGCTTCGCGCCGGTGTTCCACCCGGCGTTCCGGCACACCTCGGCGCCCCGGCGCGAGATCGGCATCCCGACCTCGTTCAACCTGCTCGGGCCGCTGACCAACCCGGCGCAGCCGTCGGTGGGCCTGATCGGCTGCGCGCGGGCGAACGCGGCCCCGCTGCTGGCCGGGGTGTTCGCCCGGCGCGGCACGACGGCGCTGGTCGTGCGCGGTGACGACGGCCTGGACGAGATCACCACGACGACGACCACCGCGGTGTGGGTCGTCGAGGGCGGGGTGGTCCGGGAGGACCGGATCGACCCGTCCGAGCTGGGCGTGGCGCCCGCGCTGCCGCAGGACCTGCGCGGCGGGGACGCCTCGGTGAACGCCGAGGTCGTGCGGCGGCTGGTGGCGGGTGAGCCGGGCGCGGTGCGGGACGCGGTGCTGCTCAACGCGGCGGGCGCGATCGCGGCGCACGCGGGGCTGTCCGGCGAGCTGGCGCCCGCGCTGACCTCGGGTCTGGCGCGCGCGGCGGAGGCCGTGGACAGCGGGGCGGCGGCCGAGCTGCTGCGGCGCTGGGTGGAGCGGTCGACCGAGCTGAAGGCGCGGCTGGGCTGAGGGAACGGCCTGGCCAGGGGAACGGCTGAGCCGGGGGAACGACCGGTCCGGGGGAACGACTGGGCCGAGGAACGGACAGGCAGCAGGGCGGCGGGGCTCCCACGGGGGCTCAGAGCCGCCCTGCGGCGTTTCCGGGGCGTGATGGGCCGGTGGTGGCGCGCGGGCGCCCCGAGCGGCGTGCGGGCCGCGTGAGCCGTCGCTGAGGGTGGTCACCGAGGGGCGCCACCGGGGGCGCCGACCGCCGTCCCGCGCACGTCCCGCCCGGTCAGCGGCCTCCGGTGGCCACCGGGGGTGGCCGAGCGCGAGCGCGACCCCGACAAAACCGTCACCGAGGGTCGCGATACGTCCCCCGTTGGCACCAAACTAGACTCCCCAGCGACCACCGAGAGTGATAACTCTGCGGCGTCCGGGTGGTCCGATGGGCTCGATCAGTGGGCTGAACCACACATTCGCCGGGCCGCAACAACAGGGAGTCATGCTGTTTCCATGCTGTACACGGTGATTAAGCGGGTCGTGCTCCCCCTGGCCCGCGCGGTGTACCGGCCGAAGGTCGAGGGGCTGGAGAACCTCCCCCGCACCGGAGCCGTGATCCTCGCCCCGAACCACCTGTCGTTCATCGACAGCATCCTGATCCCGATGGTGGCGCCCCGACGGGTGGCCTTCCTCGCCAAGGCCGAGTACTTCGAGGGCGCCGGGCTCAAGGGCAGGCTGAGCAAGAGCCTCTTCAGCTCCCTGGGGCACGTCCCGGTCAAGCGCGGCTCCGGCCGCGCGGCGCGGGCCTCCCTGGACACGGCGGCCGAGATCCTGGCGGGCGGCAACGCGTTCGCCATCTACCCCGAGGGCACCCGCTCCCTGGACGGGAGGCTGCACCGGGGCCGCACGGGCGTGGCGCGGATGGCGCTGGAGTCCGACGTGCCGGTGATCCCGGTGGGCATCATCGGCACCGACCAGGTCCAGCCGGTCGGCCGCAGGCTGCCCAGGATCCGCCCGGTGACGATCCGCTTCGGCGCGCCCCTGGACTTCTCCCGCTACGCCGGGATGCAGGACTCGCTGCCGGTGCTGCGCTCGGTCACCGACGAGATCGTGTACCGCATCCTGGAGCTGTCCGAGCAGGAGTACGTGGACCGCTACCAGGCGTCCGGCGGCCAGCTCCCCGGCGGCCGGACCCCCGGTGGTCAGGCGTCGAGCGGTCAGGCCGCCGCCTAGGACGTCCGGCGGGGAGCAGCGCCGCTCCCCCGCGGGTCCCCTCGCACCCCCCGTTCGCCCGGAACCGCTGCTCCGACCGCCGGGCCCGCCGGTCAGGCGCGCGCGGGACGTCCGCGCGTCCACGAGCGCCCGGCGGTCTTCCGCCGCCACGAGCGCGCCGATCACCGCGCCATTTCCCCGCCGCGCGCCGGGACGCTTTTCCGCTCACCGGGAGGAACTTTGCCGGGGAGTCCCCCGAACGGGGTTTTCCCGCGCGCCGGAGCGGGCTCGCCGAGGATTGTCCAGGGACCTTTTCCTCTACCCCGACATCCCCTCCCACTCTCCCCGCAAGATCATTCCTGCGTGCTTTTCCCCGCACCGCCTGCGGATTTCCGGCCTGGACCGGTCCAGGCCGGGCGCGGCGCCCCGGAAAAAGCGAAAAGGGCCCCGCCACCCGGAGGTGGCGGGGCCCTTCGGCGCGTGGGGCTCAGTCGTGCGCGGGACCGGTGTGGTACTCGAACACCAGACCGCCGACGGTCAGGACGATCAGCACGACGCCGATCACCAGCAGCCAGATCAGCCAGAACGCGAGCGCGACGCCGGTGACGGCGGCGGCCGCGGCCAGCGCGACCGGCCAGTACGAGCCGGGGCTGAAGAAGCCCAGCTCGCCCGCGCCGTCGCTGATCTCGGCGTCCGGGTTGTCCTCCGGGCGCACCTCGATGCGCCGCGCGATGAACCGGAAGTACGTGCCGACGAGGAGCGCGAGCCCACCGGTCAGCGCGAGCGCGACCGTGCCGACCGGCTCGACGTGGGTCGTGTCCGCCCACGTCCAGTAGGCGTACACGATCGTCATCAGGAACGAGAAGCCAGTGACCAGGTCAAAGACCCGAGATTCGACCTTCATCGGGGCTCTCCTACTTGCTGCCCGCGCCGGACGCCTCGCGGGCGGTCCGGTCGGTGTCGAACGGCTGGGTGGTGACGGCGTACGGCGTGCACAGCTCGCCGCAGTTCATCTCGGTGAGCGCCTCGGCGTTGGTGTACGGCTTGCCGGTGGCCTCGTTCACCTGGGTGCGCAGCTCGATGTACCGGTCGTAGTCGGCGGCGGGCAGCGCGCGGACCTCGAAGTTCATCACCGCGTGGTACGTGCCGCACAGCTCGGCGCAGCGTCCGACGAAGGAGCCGGGGCGGTCGATCTGGTCGATCTGGAACACGTTGTCCTGGTTGTTCTTCTCCGGCTCGGGGAAGACGTCCCGCTTGAAGTGGAACTCCGGGACGAAGAACGAGTGGATCACGTCCGTGGAGCGCAGGACGAACCGGACGCGCTTCTCGGCGGGCAGGACCAGCATGGGGATCTCCGTCGAGGTCCCGACGGTGCTGACCGGCTGGTCGGTGCCCTCGACCTTGGCGTCCCGGTGCTGGAACTCCCAGTTCCACTGGAAGCCGATGACGTCGACCGTCACGTCCGGGTCCTGGGACTTGTCGGTCACGTAGTTCTGGGTGACCGCCGTGAAGTAGAACAGGACCGCCACGATCACCGTGGGTACGACGATGAGCACGAGCTCCAGCGGCAGGTTGTACGCGACCTGGCGCGGCAGCTCCTCGCTCTTCTTGCGGTGGAACGCGACGGCCCAGAGGATCAGGCCCCACACGATCACACCCACCACGAGGGCCGCGACGACCGACCAGGTCCACAGCTCGCGCATCGCCTCCGCCTGCGGCGTGACCGAAACCGGCCAGCCGAAGCGGAGCACCTCATCCGTGGAGCAACCCGTGGCCCCGATGCCGACCAGGCCCACCAGCCCGGTGACCTTGGCCAACCGCGCTGCCCTGGTGCCCTCCTTCAGGCCCACTGCTCGCCGCCTCCTCGCTGCAGGAAATTCGCGGGCAAGGACAAAAGGACGAAGTACCTGGGTCCTTGCCGGATCATGCGGGAGCGTAACCCAGCGCGAAGGCGGTCACCCCTCGGGGGCGGGGCGGGTGCGGTGCAGTTTCGGTCACACGAAGTAGTCCCGGCATACTGGGCTCTTCTCCACACCACACGAAAGGTGCTACGCCGTGTGCGGCCTGGTAGGACTTGTTTGCCCTAGCGAGAGCGACGCCCAGCGAGCGCGTTCGGCGGTGGCGGGGGCTCTGCGCTGCCAGCGGCACCGCGGCCCCGACGAGAGCGGCACCTGGCAGGGCGGTGAGGTCGTCTTCGGCTTCAACCGGCTGTCCATCATCGACATCGAGCACTCGCACCAGCCCATGCTGTGGGGCCCGCCGGAGGCGCCCGGCCGGTACGCGATGCTGTTCAACGGCGAGATCTACAACTACCTGGAGCTGCGGGCGGAGCTGACCGAGCGCTACGGCGCGCGGTTCGCCACCGACGGCGACAGCGAGACGATCGTCGCCGCCTACCACTACATGGGGCCCGCCGCCGTGGCCCGGCTGCGCGGCATGTTCGCGTTCGTCATCTGGGACAGCGCGCGCAAGGTCGTCTTCGGCGCCCGCGACCCGTTCGGCATCAAGCCGCTGTACTACTCGGCGGGCCCCGGCGGGGTGGCGTTCTCCAGCGAGAAGAAGTCGGTCCTGGAGCTGGTCAACGCCCTGGGCGTGCAGCCGCAGGTCGACCGCAAGGCGCTCCAGCACTACCTGACGCTCCAGTACGTGCCCGAGCCCGAGTCGATGCACAGCGGCGTTCACCGCATCGAGTCCGGCACCTCGTTCACCGTCACCCCCGGCGGCACCCCGGTGGTGGAGCGGTACTTCCCGGCCACGTTCCGGCCGAGGACCGTGCACGGCGACGCGGACGCGAACCGCCTGTACGACGAGATCACCGAGGCGCTGCGCGACTCGGTCGCCAAGCACATGCGCGCGGACGTCACGGTCGGCTCGTTCCTGTCCGGCGGCATCGACTCCACCGTGGTCGCGGCGCTGGCCAAGCAGCACAACCCGGACCTGATCACGTTCACCACCGGGTTCGAGCGGCAGGGCTACTCCGAGATCGACGTGGCCGCCGAGTCGGCCGCCGCGATCGGGGTCAAGCACGTGGTCAGGCCGGTGTCGGCGCAGGAGATGATGGACGCCCTGCCGCTGATCACCTGGTACCTGGACGACCCGGTGGCGGACCCGGCGCTGGTGCCGCTGTGGTTCATCGCGCGCGAGGCTCGGCGGTACGTGAAGGTCGTGCTGTCCGGCGAGGGCGCGGACGAGCTGTTCGGCGGGTACACGATCTACCGCGAGCCGCTGTCGCTGGCGCCGTTCGACAAGGTGCCGAGCGCGCTGCGCAAGGCCATGGGCCGGGTGTCGACGAAGATCCCGCAGGGCGTGCGCGGCAAGGACCTGCTGCGGCGGGGCGCGCTGACCCTGGAGGAGCGCTACTACGGCAACGCCCGGATCTTCCTGGACGACCAGCTGCGCCAGGTGCTGCGCACCTACGACCCGGCGGTGTCCCACATGGACGTCACGGCCGGCCCTTACCGGGAGTCGGCGGAGTGGGACCCGGTCACCCGGATGCAGCACGTCGACCTGTTCACCTGGTTGCGCGGCGACATCCTGGTCAAGGCCGACAAGATGACCATGGCGAACTCGCTGGAGCTGCGCGTCCCGTTCCTGGACCCGGAGGTCTTCCGGATCGCGTCGCAGGTGCCGTCGGAGCTCAAGCTCACCAGGGAGACGACCAAGCACGCGCTGCGCAGGGCGATCAGGGACATCGTCCCGGCGCACGTGCTGAACCGGAAGAAGCTGGGCTTCCCGGTGCCGATCCGGCACTGGCTCAAGGACGAGATGCACGACTGGGCGGTGGACAACGTCCGGCAGTCGCAGACCGACCAGTACATCGACAAGGACGCGGTGCTGCGCCTGATCGAGGACCACCGCAACGGGGTGGCGGACCACAGCCGCCGCATCTGGGCGCTGCTGGTGTTCATGATCTGGCACGGCATCTTCGTCGAGGGCCGCATCCGGCCGCAGATCCCGGAGCCGCAGTACCCGGTCAAGCTCTGACCACCGCACGAGCGGGGTCCTGAGCAGCGGAGATCCGAAGCTTCGGGCTTGCGGGCGCGGGTCGTCACCACGGCGGCCCGCGCCCTTCCCGTTTCCGGGGCCGGGCGCGTTCCGGGTCGATCGGCGGTCGATCGAGAGGTGGGTCACATCTTCGCTCGCCAGGCCGGGTGGACGGGTGGCGGGCGGCTCGCGGACGCCGGGGCGGGTTGCCCCTTACCGACCATTACCGGTCGGTAGAAGTCCATTACTTCCCAGTAGGACTTTTGTCAAGCTCGTGGGCCGGTTACGTTTCGGGCGTGAACATCCAGGATGAAGCCGACACGCTGGAAGAACTCATCGCGGACTGCACCGA
Source organism: Actinosynnema mirum DSM 43827 (assembly GCF_000023245.1). GTDB lineage: Bacteria > Actinomycetota > Actinomycetes > Mycobacteriales > Pseudonocardiaceae > Actinosynnema > Actinosynnema mirum. Next base: position 1,507,020 of record NC_013093.1, on the reverse strand, counting down.
CATCCCGTCGGAGCTGCGCCCGGAGCCGGGCCACGCGCACCTGCCCGAGCAGCGCGCCGCCGCGCCGTGGCGGGTGGCCGAGAGCAACTACCGGCAGGTCGCGGAACTGGACTCGTACGGCCTGAGCCGGGCCTGAGCCCTCCCCGTCCGAGGGCGTCCCCGCCCGGACCGCGAGCGCTCGGCCGCCGCCGGACGTCACCGAGCACGCGAACGGCCCCGGCCCCACCACGTGGTGGGGCCGGGGCCGTTCCTGCGCCCGAGGGCGGTCGATCAGTGGAACGAGTCGCCGCAGGCGCAGGAGCCGCCCGCGTTCGGGTTGTCGATCGTGAAGCCCTGCTTCTCGATGGTGTCGACGAAGTCGATGACGGCGCCCTCGACGTACGGGGCGCTCATCCGGTCGACGGCGACCTTGAGGCCCTCGAAGTCGCGCAGGGCGTCGCCGTCGAGGCTGCGCTCGTCGAAGAACAGCTGGTAGCGCAGGCCCGCGCAGCCACCCGGCTGCACGGCGATGCGCAGGTGCATGTCGTCGCGACCCTCCTGGTCGAGCAGCGCCTTGGCCTTCGAGGCCGCCGCGTCGGTCAGGGTGACACCGTGCGTGGGCGGGGCGTCGGGCGTCGGGACTGCTGAATCCTGAGCGGTCGTCATGGCTCTCCCTACAGAGGTCCTTTGCGGGCGTCTATTCCCCTGCGAACACGACTGGTGCCCGCTTTGTTCCAGCACCCATCGTCGCACAGGCGCGGGGGTGCTCGACCGGGGCTGCGACCGGCGTCTCGGCGGGTGGTCGCGGGTCGTGGGGGCGGCCGTCGCGCTGAGCTGGGCGGGAGGCGGGGAGGGGCTGGTCACGGCAGGTTCCGACATCTCACGAACGTGTGACGCCCATCGGTGGCGAACGGCACGTCCTGCCCACTGAACGCGCTCGCTCGCGGCGCTGTTCCCGCCCGTCACGGGCTCGTCCCGGACTCACCTCGGCCTCGGCCGGCGCCCGGTTCCCCATCACGATTCGCACCTTGCGAAGGGGATGAAACGGGTCATCTCCTACCCTAGGCGTCGTGAGGTTCCTGCGCCGCAACGCCGACGAAGCCGCTGAGAGCACCGCCAAGGAGATCCCGGTGGAGGTGAGCGGCACCCCCGAGCCGGGGCGCACGCCCGGCAAGGGCAGGCCCACGCCCAAGCGGCGGGAGGCCGAGACCAAGCGCCGCGGCCCCGTCGCGCCGCCGCCGAAGACGCAGCGCGAGGCGCTCAAGCGGATGAGGCAGAGCAAGACCAGCAAGGAGGAGCGCCGCGCCGCCGCCGCGCTCCGCCGCGAGCGGATGATGGCGGGCGACGACAAGTACCTGCTGCCGCGCGACCGCGGTCCCGTGAAGGCGTACATCCGGGACGTGATCGACTCCAGGCGCAACCTCATGGGCCTGTTCATGCCGCTGGCCATCCTGGTGTTCGTGGCGCTGCTGGTGCCGTCGCTGGTGGTGCAGCAGTACGCGACCCTGGCGACCTCGTTCATGCTGCTGGCGATGATCGTCGAGGGCGTGATCCTGGGCGTGACGGTGACCAGGCGCGTGCGGGCGAAGTTCCCGAAGGAGAAGATCGGCGGCCTGTCGGTCGGCTGGTACTCCTTCATCCGAGCGAGCCAGCTCCGCAAGCTCCGCGTCCCGAAGCCGCGCGTGGGTCCGGGCACGAAGATCGACTAGCACTCCCCGGCACCTCGCCACAGCGGGCCGCCTCCTCCGGGAGGCGGCCCGCTGTCGGTTGGGGGCTTCACCCGTGCGGTGGGGGTGCGCGGCGATAGCTTGAGGCGACGGGTTCACCACTGCTGACCAGCGGGTGCGGCCATGCCTTCGCTCGGGGACGTCGGGGCGGCGCTCGACCGGGTCGCGGAGGTCGCGGCCGGGGCGCAGGCCCGCTTGGCGCTGGCGGCGGACCTGGCCCTGGAGGCCGCCGAACTGGTGGAGGCGGCTGGCGCGGGCAGCGGTCAGACCGACGTGGTGACCGCCGCCGCGTCGTTCCGCGAGGTGGCGCACGACGCGGACCGAGTGGTGGGTCGGGACCTGGACGCGGCGCTGGGGGCGGTGCGCCGGATCATCGCGGCGCTCGGGACCTCAGGCGCGGAACGCGCTTCCCCAGGCGCGAACGGGTCTGAGCGGGTTGACGAGCTGGCCGAGCGGCTCCCGCCGACCGTGGTCCCGAACACCAGCGCCAAGACGCACGGCTGGTGGTTCACCGGTCAGGGAGCCGCGCAGGAGCTGATCAGCGGCGAGGGGCCGGACGCGCGGGCCGCCTACGAGGCACTCCGCGAGGAGGGCTACCCGCGTCCGGGGATGCCCTTCGTGGCGATGCACGTGGAGATAAAGTTGGCCGCGCACATGCGGCGCAACGACATCGAGCACGCCACCGTCGTGATCAACAACATCCCCTGCCCGCTGGTGTGGGGCTGCGAGAACCTGATCGGCGTGGTGCTGCCCGAGGGGAGCTCCCTCACGGTCCACGGGAGCAACGGGTACGAGCGGACCTTCACCGGAGGGCGGAAGCCACCGTGGCCACGTTGAGCGCGATCTTCGACCACGAGACGGGCGCGAACCCGGTCCTGATCGAGACCCAGGAGGACCTCGACGCTCTGGTGGAGCGCGTGCGGGAGCGGTCGACCGGGCACCCGTGCCCCAGCATCGTCGAGATCAGCGACGCGGCCGACCCCTGGGGCTCCCCGACCGCGTACGCGGGCATCGGCAACGACCGGGGCTTCGTCCAGGTGCACGACGACCCGATGCGCGCCACGCGAGGCCGGGCTGGGACGACTGGCACGGTGGTCTACGACCTGGTGGCCAACGCGACCGACATCCCGGCCGACCAGGAGGTCCCGCTCGACGTGGTCCGCGCCGTCCTCGCGGCCTACCTGGCCCACAACTCCCGCATCCCCGCCGACCACCCCCTCCTCAACATCGTTAGCTAGTCGAAAGACTTCGTATTAGGCTGCCCACCATGGAGTTCCGACGCCTCGGCCGCAGCGGCCTCAACATCAGCGAGATCTCGTACGGCAACTGGCTCACCCACGGGTCGCAGGTCGAGGAGGAGCAGGCGCTCGCGTGCGTCCGCGCCGCGCTCGACGCGGGCATCACCACGTTCGACACCGCCGACGTCTACGCCAACACCAAGGCGGAGGCCGTGCTCGGGCGGGCGCTCAAGGGTGAGCGGCGGGCCTCGTTGGAGATCTTCACGAAGGTCTTCTGGCCCACCGGGCCCAAGGGGCCGAACGACAAGGGCCTCGGCCGCAAGCACATCATGGAGTCGATCGACGCCTCCCTGGAGCGCCTCGGCACCGACTACGTGGACCTCTACCAGGCCCACCGCTTCGACCAGACCGTCCCGCTCGAGGAGACGATGACGGCGTTCGCCGACGTCGTCCGCTCCGGCAAGGCCCTCTACATCGGCGTCTCCGAGTGGAGCGCCGAGCAGATCGCGCGCGGCGCCGCGCTGGCCCGCGAGCTGAAGATCCCCTTCATCTCCAACCAGCCCCAGTACTCGATGCTGTGGCGCGTCATCGAGCCGCAGGTCGTGCCGACCTCCGAGCGCGAGGGCCTGTCCCAGATCGTCTGGTCCCCGGTCGCCCAGGGCGTCCTGACCGGCAAGTACCTGCCCGGCCAGCAGGCCCCGGCGGGCTCGCGCGCGGCCGACGAGTCCGGCTCCAAGGCGATCTCCTCGTTCATGCGCGACGAGGTGCTGGAGAAGGTCCAGAAGCTCAAGCCGCTCGCCGAGGAGGCCGGGCTGACCATGGCGCAGCTCGCCGTCGCCTGGGTGCTGCAGAACCCGAACGTGGCCTCGGCGATCATCGGCGCGTCCCGCCCCGAGCAGGTCACCGACAACGTCAAGGCCGCGGGCGTGAAGCTGGAGCCCGAGCTGCTGGAGAAGATCGACGCCGTGCTCGAGGGCGTCGTGGAGAGCAACCCCGGCCTGACCAAGGCCCCGTAACACCGCAGCACCGGCAGAGCTGCGACGCGCCGGGCGGCCCCGACCAGGGCCGCCTGGCCCCGTCCTGCCCGGCCCGGTCCCGGTACGGTCCCCCGGTCAGGCTCAACGTCCTCACTCGTCGGGTGGAATGCTGTGACTCTTCGGACGCTGGTGCTCGGCGGCACCCGCTCGGGCAAGTCCGCGCACGCCGAGGGCCTGCTGACCAGCCCCGACGCCACCTACGTCGCGACCGCCCGGCGCTACCCCGACGACCCCGACTGGGACGCCCGGATCGCCCGGCACGTGCGCTCCCGCCCCGCCTCGTGGCGCACCGCCGAGGTCCCGTCCGGCCTGCCCGCGCTGCTGCCGTCGCTGACCGGCCCGGTGATCGTCGACGACCTGGCGACCTGGCTCACCAACGTGCTCGACGACGCGAACGCCTGGGAGGGCGGCGGCGCGGACGAGGTCGAGGCCGGGTGCGCCGCGCTGGTCGACGCGGTGGCGGCGGTCACGTTCCGCCTGGTCCTGGTGTCCGCCGAGGTCGGCCTCGGTGTCGTGCCGTCCACCCGCTCTGGCAGGCTCTTCCGCGACCACCTCGGCTCGCTCAACGCGCGGCTGGCCGAGGTCTGCGACGAGGTGACCCTGGTCGTCGCCGGAATCCCACTGCGACTGCGCGAAGCCGGAGGTAGTCGGTGACCATCGAGTTCCCGCCCGTGGAGGCCCCCAGTGAGAGCGCGCGCCTGGAGGCCGTCGCCCGCCACGCGGCGCTGACCAAGCCGGTCGGGTCGCTCGGCAGGCTGGAGGACCTCGGCGCGTGGGTCGCGGCCTGCCAGGGCCAGTGCCCGCCCCACCCGTTCACCCGGCCGAGGGTGATCGTCTTCGCGGGCGACCACGGGGTGGCGCGGCACGGCGTGTCGGCCTACCCGAGCGAGGTCACCGGGCAGATGGTGGCGAACTTCCTCACCGGCGGCGCGGCGGTGAACGTGCTGGCGAACGTCGCGGGCGCGACCGTGCGCGTGGTCGACGTGGCGGTGGACTCGGACACGGCGGTCGGCGACGACAAGGTCCGCCGCGGCTCCGGGTCGATCGACCGCGAGGACGCGCTCACCCAGGAGGAGGCCGAGCGCGCCATCGAACTGGGCCGCAGGCTCGCCGACGACGAGGTGGACGGCGGGGCCGACCTGCTGATCGCCGGTGACATGGGCATCGGCAACACCACGCCCGCGGCGGTGCTGGTGGCCGCGCTGACCGGCACCGAGCCGGTCGCGGCGGTCGGCCGGGGCACGGGCGTGGACGACAACGGCTGGATGCGCAAGACCGCCGCGATCCGCGACGCCCTGCGCCGGGCCCGCCCGCACACCGGCGACCCGGTGCGGCTGCTGGCGGTGGCGTCGGGCGCGGACATCGCGGCGATGGCGGGCTTCCTGGCGCAGGCGGCGGTGCGGCGCACCCCGGTGGTGCTGGACGGCGTGGTGAGCGGCGCGGCGGCGGTGGTCGCGGAGGAGCTGGCGCCGGGCGCGCGCGAGTGGTGGGTGGCCGGGCACCGCTCGGCGGAGCCCTCGCACGCGATCGCGCTGGGGCACCTGGGCCTGGAGCCGCTGCTGGACTTCGGGATGCGGCTGGGCGAGGGCTCGGGCGCGGTGGCGGCGCTGCCGCTGGTCGTGATGGCCACGCGGGTGCTGGCGGAGATGGCGACGTTCGACGGCGCGGGCGTCACGGGCCCGGCGTGACCGGGCGCGTCACCTCGGGGGAGCGCGCGTCGTGAGGCTCGCGCTGTCCTGGCTCACCGTGCTGCCGGTGCGGGTCGACGACGTGGACCGCCGGGTCGCGCGCCGGGCGATCACGGCGGCTCCGCTGGTGGGCGTGCTGCTGGGCGTGGTGGCGGCGGTGGTGCTGCTCGGGTTGTCCGCGCTGGGCGCGCCGCCGCTGCTGGCGGGGTTGCTCGTGGTGGGCGGGCTCGGGCTGGCCACGCGCGGGATGCACTTGGACGGGCTGGCGGACACGGCGGACGGTCTTGGCTGCTACGGGCCGCCGGAGCGGGCGCTGGCCGTGATGAAGGACGGTGGCGCGGGCCCGTTCGGCGTGGTGACGTTGATCGTGGTGCTGGGCGCCGAGGCGGTCGCGCTGGGTGGGGTGTCCTGGGGCGCGGTCGTGCTGGCGTTGACGGCGGGGCGCGCGGCGTTCGTGCTGTGCTGCGCGCGGGGTGTCCCGGCGGCGCGGCCCGAGGGGTTGGGCGCGCTGGTCGCCGGTTCGCAGTCCGCGGGTGTGGTGGTGGCCTGGTGGTCGGCGCTGGCGGTGGCGGGGGCGCTGGTGGATCCGTGGCGCGGTCCGCTGGGTGTGGCGCTCGCGGCGGCCGTCGTGTTCGCGCTGGTCGGGCACACCCGTCGCCGTTTCGGCGGGGTCACCGGTGATGTGCTGGGCGCGGCTTGCGAGGCGGCGACCTTGTGCGTCTTGGTCGTCTGCTCCTTCGGCTAGACCACCGCTGTGGGCCGGCGCGGGCCGGTCGCACTGCCGACCCGCGCCAGAACCCGAAATCTAGAGGAGCTTGGTCATCCAGCCGTGGGGGTCTTCGACTCGGCCCTGTTGGATGCCGGTGAGGTGGTCGCGGAGCTTCATGGTGATCTCGCCGGTGGCTCCGCCGGAGACGCTGAACTCGCCGCCGTCGTGCTTGACGTGCCCGACGGGGGTGATCACGGCGGCGGTGCCGCAGGCGAAGACCTCGGTCAGCTCGCCGCTGGCCGCCTTGTCCCGCCACTCCTCGGTGGAGAACTTGCGCTCTTCCACGCCCAGCCCGAAGTCCTTGGCGAGTTGGAGGAGCGAGTCGCGGGTGATGCCGGGGAGCAGGGAGCCGGACAGCTCGGGGGTGACGACGCGGGCGTCCGCGCCGCTGCCGAGGACGAAGAACAGGTTCATGCCGCCCATTTCCTCGACCCACTTGCGCTCGACCGCGTCGAGCCACACGACCTGGTCGCAGCCCTGCTCGGCGGCTTGGGCCTGGGCGACGAGGGAGGCGGCGTAGTTGCCCGCGAACTTGGCCGCGCCGGTGCCGCCGGGGGCGGCGCGCACGTACTCGGTGGACAGCCACACCGTGACGGGCTTGAGGCCGCCGGTGAAGTAGGAGCCCGCCGGGGAGGCGATGAGCAGGTAGCGGTACTCGCCCGCCGGGCGGACGCCGAGGCCGCGCTCGGTGGAGAACAGGAACGGCCGCAGGTAGAGCGAGGACTCGCCGCCGCCTGCGGGGACCCAGCGGGAGTCGACGGCCAGCAGCTCGCTCAGGGAGGCGAGGAACAGCTCGTCGGGCAGTTCCGGCATGGCGATGCGGCGGGCGGAGGCGCGGAAGCGCTCGGCGTTGGCCTCGGGCCGGAAGGACGCGATGGTCCCGTCGGGCTGCCGGTAGGCCTTGAGGCCCTCGAAGATCGCCTGGCCGTAGTGCAGGACCATCGCCGCCGGGTCGAGGGTGATCGGGGCGTAACCGCGCACCACCGCGTCGTGCCAGCCGTGCGCCCGGTTCCAGTCGATCACGACCATGTGGTCGGTGAAGTGCTGGCCGAAACCGGGGTTCGCGAGCGCTTCGTCCAGGTAGTCCTGGGTGGCGGGCCCGACGTTGGGGTCGACGGTGAACGGCGGCGGTGTGGTCATGCTGGAGACAGTAGCTCTCACCGGGGTCTCAGGACACCGTCGTCCCTGCTCTCCGGGGCGCTGTCGGCGCGGGCGGCGGCGCGCTTGGCCCCGGTGTGGGCGGCGTACCCGAGCAGGCCCGTGCCGAGGGCGAGCGCGGCGCCCACGACGGCGAGCGCGTCGGCGGGCGCGCCCATGGCGAGCAGCACCGACAGGCCAAGGCCCAGGCAGGCGGCGCGCGCGGCGCCTCCGCCGTCGTCCTGGAGCATGACCCTGGTGGCGGCGCTGGTGAAGCAGCCGTGGAACAGGGAGGCGCACGCGCCGACGGCGAGCGCCTGGGTCGGGGTGAGCGCGAGCACCGCGACCAGGGCGAGCCCGGAGGCGGCCAGGTGCGGGGTCCACCGGCCGCGCACCTTCGGGAGGTCGCCGGACTCGACCAGTCCGGCGAGCGCGCGGCGGGCCCCGGCGAGGACGAACACCAGCACCTGGACGCCCGCGGCGAGCGCGGCGAGCCCGAGGACGGGCAGCAGCCAGCCGCCGTCCGCGACGAGCAGGGCGTCGCGCAGCGGGGCGCGGGACAGGGCGAGGCGGGCGTCGCCGAGCTGGTGGCGCAGCGCGAACCAGAGGGCGGCGGCCAGCAGCAGCGACAGCAGCACCCCGGCGGGGGCGGCGAACCGGCGCAGCGGCCCGGCGAGGGCGGGGTCGCCCGCCTCGGTGATCCGCTCGTAGCCGGTGAACACCAGGAACAGCACGCTGGCCGCGCCCATGACGCCCTCGATGCCCAGCTCCGCGCCGAGCACGACCGGGTTGGCGGGTGGGGCGACGGCCAGGCACACCACGACCACGAGCAGCAGCGCCACGACGACGAACCCGGTGAGCAGCCGGGTGGCGCGGGCGGGCCACCGGCCGCCGAGCGCGGTGACGCAGGCCAGCAGGGCGAGCGCGAGCGGCAGCCGGTGCTGCGGGGCGGCGGTGGCGGCGACGGCGTGGGCGACGGCCGCGCCGACCCCGGCCGCCGAGGTGAGCCTGGCGGCGGCGGTGATCCGGGCGGGCCAGGGGCCGAGCTGGGCGCGCACGTGCAGGTGGCCGGTGGTGGCGGGCGCGGCGGCGGAGGCGGTCGCGCAGCAGAGCGCGGCGATGCCCGCGACCAGGAGCGCCAGCGGGGCGAGCGGTCCGGCGAGCGCCGCGGCGGGGGTGAAACCGGCGAGGACGCCCGCGCCGAGCGAGGCCCCCAGCACCAGCACCACTGCCCCGGATCGGTGCGTCACTGTCACCGTGACACAGTCGCAGATGGACCCGGCAGCCGCTAACGGCCACCCGCTTGACGCACGATCGTGTTAATTGTTACTCGACGCAGTCAGCTGTGGCACGCCCAGCCGGGTCGGAGCAAGACCTTTAGCATTCGTCAGCGTCCGTCACCCGTTCCCGCAGCACACCTGGTAAGTGCCGGGAGGAAACCCGACGAGGAGCAGCAACTTGACCGCGCCGAAGCTGTCCATCACCGACAGTGATCTGACCACCGCCTCCGACGCCATCGTGGTGGGCACCCTCCAGGGCCCGGACGGGCTCGCGCTCATCCCGGCCGCCGCGCCCGTCGACACCGCCTTCGACGGCGCCCTGCTGGAGGTGCTGGGCGCGCTGGGCGCGACCGGCAAGACCGAGGAGGTCGTGACCGTCCCGACCATGGGCAGGCTGGAGACCCCGATCGTGCTCGCGGTCGGCCTCGGCAAGCCCGGCGCGGACGGCCAGGTCAGCGAGGAGCAGGTGCGCAAGGCCTCCGGCGCGGCGGCCCGCGCGCTGGTCGGCAAGAAGCGCGCCGTGACCACCCTGTCGTCCGTGCACCTGGCCGCCGCGGTCGAGGGGACCCTGCTGGGCGGGTACACCTTCAAGGAGTACAAGTCCGACAAGGGCGAGGGCCCGGTGGCCAAGCTGGACCTGGTGCCGCCCGCCGAGGGCGTGAAGCGCGCGCACAACGCCACGCTCAAGGCCGCGACCGCGATCGCCGAGGCCGTCACGGCCACCCGCGACCTGATCAACACCCCGCCGAACGACCTGTACCCGGCCTCGTTCGCCGAGCGCGCCGTGGCGCTGGCCACGGCCGAGGGCGTGGACACCGAGGTGCTCGACGAGAAGGCGCTGCGCAAGCAGGGCTTCGGCGGCATCCTCGGCGTCGGCGGCGGCTCGACCCGCCAGCCGCGCCTGGTCCGGCTGTCCTACAAGGGCCCGAAGGCGACCAAGAAGGTCGCGCTGGTGGGCAAGGGCATCACCTTCGACACCGGCGGCATCTCCATCAAGCCCGCGGGCGGCATGGACGAGATGACCTCGGACATGAGCGGCGCGGCGGCCGTGGTCGCCACCGTCGTGCTCGCGGCGAAGCTGAAGTACCCGCTGGACATCACCGCGTGGGTGCCGATGGCGGAGAACATGCCGTCCGGCGCGGCCTACCGGCCCGGCGATGTGCTGAAGATGTACGGCGGCAAGACCGTCGAGGTGCTGAACACCGACGCCGAGGGCCGGTTGATCCTGTCCGACGCGATCACCCGCGCGTGCGAGGACAACCCGGACTACCTGGTCGACGTGGCCACGCTGACCGGCGCGCAGGTCGTGGCGCTGGGCAAGCGCACCTCGGGCGTCATGGGCACGGACGAGCTGCGCGACCGGGTGGCCGAGCTGGGCCGCGCGGTGGGCGAGCAGGCGTGGGCCATGCCGCTGCCGGAGGAGCTGCGCGGCGACCTGGACTCGCGGCTGGCGGACCTGGCGAACGTCACCGGGCACCGGTGGGGCGGGATGCTGTCGGCGGGCCTGTTCCTGAAGGAGTTCGTGGCCGAGGGCGTGCAGTGGGCGCACATCGACATCGCGGGCCCGGCGTACCACACGGGTGGCGCGCACGGGTACACCACGAAGGGCGGCACGGGCGTCCCGGTCCGGACGCTCGCGGCGCTGCTCGCGGACATCGCCGCTCAGCCGGCCGAATAGGTCCGGCTGAGAAACCACCAGCTGTGCAAGACGCGCCGGGGTGGCGACGCGCGTCGACCCAGCGGCCCACGGTCCGGCGGGGAACTTCCCGACCGGACCGTGGGCCCGTCTCTTTCCAGGACGTCAGTACGCGACCGCGAGCGCCTTCCCGAACGACTCCGGGTCCTCCACCCGGTCGAGCAGGAACGCGGCCAGGTCGGTGCGGGACAGGGACAGACCGCCGAGCACGCTGCGCTCCTCCTGCACCCGGTACCGCCCGCGCGCGGGCCCGTTGGTGAGCATCGGCGCGCGCACGAGCGTCCAGTCGAGGCCGCTGGCGCGCACGACCGGCTCCATCGCCGAGACGTCCGCCCAGGCGTGCCGGAACACCGAGCGCAGCAGGGGTTTGACCAGCGCGGCGACCACCGGGGTGTCGCCGGACTCGGCGGTGGCGCTGCTGCTGACCACGAGCAGCCTGCGCACCCCGGCGAGCCGCATGGCGGCGATCGCGCTGGTGGCGCTGTCGACGAGCACGCTGGTGGGCTTGCGGGCCGAGCGCGGCCCGATGGCGCTGACCACGGCGTCCGCACCCGCGAAGGCCGGCGCGAGGGAGTCGGGGTCGAGCGGGTCGGCCACGTGGTCGCGACCGTTGCCGGTGCGCACGACACCGGTGACGTGGTGGCCGCGCCCGCGCGCCAGGTGGGCGACGAGCGCGCCGGTCCGGCCGCTCGCGCCGAGCACTGCGAGCTTCACCGCGCGCCCCCCGGACGCGCGTCGGACAGGGGGTCGGGGGACAGGGAGTTGATCATGTGCACAGCAGTACTACGCACGCGCGCGGCCCTTCGGGGCACCCCCGCCCCCTCACGGAAGGGTGATCTTCCCGACAGTCCGCGCGGCCGAACGGTCTGCTCCGGTCAGATCTCCCCGGCGGACTTCCGGCGGCTGTACTCGCGCATCCGCTTGGGGTAGCCCACGATCCCGGCGTCGTAGATCGGCATCCCGAGCTTGCGCGCGAACCGCTTCGCGCCCTCCTCGCCGTCGATGCGCCGCCTCGTCCACTCGCCGTCGTGCGCCACGAGGACCACAGTGGTCTCCGTCACGGTCGTCTTGGGCTCCACGTAGGCCTCGACCCCGCGCCGCTCGGCCGCCCAGCGCTCCAGGTGGCCGGTGTCGGCCGAGGTCGGCGCGCGGAGCACGCCGGGACGGCTCTTCCTGCGGAAACGATCGAAAAGGCCCACCTGCGAACCTCCCAAAGCCACTGTTGTCGGACATGGTGCCGGCACGGGTGTGAAAGCCGGGCCAAATCCTCCGAAGAGGACACCGCGTCGCCGCGCCCGCCGGTGTAGTGACAAGATGGCAACCACCCGCGCGCACCCGCGCGGAGTAAGGCATCAAGCTCTCCTAGGGAGAAATCCGTGACCGACACCTCCGCCGACCTGGTGATCCTCGGTGGCGGATCGGGCGGCTACGCCTGCGCGTTCCGCGCGGCGGAGTTGGGCCTGTCCGTCATCCTGGTCGAGAAGGACAAGCTGGGCGGCACCTGCCTGCACCGAGGCTGCATCCCCACCAAGGCGCTGCTGCACTCGGCCGAGGTCGCGGACAACGCGCGCGAGGGCGAGCAGTTCGGCGTGAAGTCCTCCCTCGCGGGCATCGACATGGCCGGGGTCAACTCGTACAAGGACGGGGTGATCAGCAGGCTGTACAAGGGCCTGCAGGGCCTGGCGAAGGCCAACAAGGTCACCATGGTCCAGGGCGCGGGCACGTTCGTCGGCCCGAACGCCGTCGAGGTCGACGGCGTGAAGTACACCGGCAAGAACGTCGTGCTGGCCACCGGCTCGTACGCGCGCAGCCTGCCCGGCCTGGAGATCGGCGGCCGGGTCATCACCAGCGACCAGGCGCTGAACCTCGACCACGTCCCGGAGAAGGTCGTCGTGCTCGGCGGCGGCGTCATCGGCGTCGAGTTCGCCAGCGTGTGGGCCTCCTTCGGCGCGGACGTGACCATCGTGGAGGCGCTGCCCCGCCTGGTCCCCGCCGAGGACGAGTACGCCTCGAAGCAGCTGGAGCGCGCGTTCCGCCGCCGGGGCATCAAGTTCAAGACCGGCGTGAAGTTCACCGGCGCCACCCAGTCCGACACCGGGGTGTCGGTGTCGCTGGAGAACGGCGACGTGCTGGACGCCGACCTGCTCCTGGTGGCCGTCGGCCGGGGCCCGAACAGCGCGGGCCACGGCTACGAGGAAGCCGGGATCGAGATCGACCGCGGGTTCGTCACCACCGACGAGCGCCTGCGCACGAACCTCCCCGACGTCTACGCGGTCGGCGACATCGTCCGTGGCCTGCAGCTGGCCCACCGGGGCTTCCAGCAGGGCATCTTCGTCGCCGAGGAGATCGCGGGGCAGAACCCCAAGGTGATCGACGAGGCGGGAATCCCGCGCGTCACCTACTGCAAGCCCGAGGTCGCCTCCGTCGGCCTCTCCGAGGCGGCAGCCAAGGAGAAGTACGGTTCGGTCGAGACCTTCGTCTACGACCTTGCGGGCAACGGCAAGAGCCAGATCCTGAAGACCGCGGGCGGCATCAAGCTGGTCAAGGCGCCCGAGGGTCCCGTCGTGGGCGTCACGATGGTCGGCGAGCGGGTCGGCGAGCTGATCGGCGAGGCCCAGCTGATCTACGGTTGGGAGGCATACCCGGAGGACGTGGCTCCCCTGATCCACGCCCACCCGACCCAGACGGAAGCCCTCGGCGAGGCCTTCCTCGCCCTGGCCGGCAAGCCGCTGCACGTGCACGGCTGACCGCCGCACCCCAGTCAGCCGAACGACTTAACGCACGAGGAGTCAGCGAACGATGGCCATCTCCGTTCCGATGCCCGCACTCGGTGAAAGCGTCACCGAGGGCACGGTCACCCGCTGGTTGAAGCAGGAGGGCGACCGGGTCGAGGTCGACGAGCCGTTGCTCGAGGTCTCGACCGACAAGGTCGACACCGAGATCCCCTCGCCCGCCGCGGGCGTCCTGCAGAAGATCGTCGCCCAGGAGGACGAGACCGTCGAGGTCGGCGCCGAGCTGGCGGTGATCGGCGACGGTTCCGACAACGACGCGGCCAGCGCTCCGGCCGACTCGGCTCCCGCGCCCGCCGCGCCCGCCGAGGAGGCTCAGCCCGAGCCGCAGTCCGACCCCGAGCCCGAGACCGAGGCCGCCCCGTCCGGCGGCAGCGCCGACGGCACCCCGGTGACCATGCCCGCGCTGGGCGAGAGCGTCACCGAGGGCACCGTGACCCGCTGGCTCAAGCAGGTCGGCGACTCGGTGGAGGTCGACGAGCCCCTGCTGGAGGTCTCGACCGACAAGGTCGACACCGAGATCCCGTCCCCGGTGGCGGGCACGCTGCTGGAGATCACCGCGGGCGAGGACGAGACGGTCGAGGTCGGCGGCAAGCTGGCCGTGATCGGCTCGGGCGCGCCCGCGAAGCAGGAGGCCCCGAAGGCCGCTCCGGCTCCCGAGGCCCCCAAGCAGGAGGCTCCCAAGGCCGAGGCGCCCAAGCAGGAGGCCCCCAAGGCCGAGGCCCCCAAGCAGGAGGCCCCGAAGCAGGAGGCTCCCAAGCAGGCCGCTCCGGCCGCCGAGAAGTCCGGTGACGAGGGCGCGCCCTACGTCACCCCGCTGGTGCGCAAGCTGGCCTCGGAGAACGGCATCGACCTCGGTTCCCTGAAGGGCACCGGCGTCGGCGGTCGCATCCGCAAGCAGGACGTGCTGGCCGCCGTCGAGGCCAAGAAGGCCCCGGCCGCCGCGCCCGCCGCCGCTGCCGCCCCGGCCGCGCCCGCCGCCAAGTCCGCGCCCGTGGACACCAGCGGCAAGCGCGGCACCACGCAGAAGCTCCCCCGCCTGCGCCAGATCGTGGCCCAGCGGACCCGCGAGTCGCTGCAGATGTCGGCCCAGCTCACCCAGGTGTTCGAGGTGGACGTCACCCGGATCGCGCGCCTGCGCAGCCGGGCGAAGTCCGCGTTCGAGCAGCGCGAGGGCACGAAGCTCACGTTCCTCCCGTTCTTCGCCAAGGCGGCGGTCGAGGCCCTGAAGCAGCACCCGGTGCTGAACGCCTCCATCGACGAGGCGAAGAAGGAGGTCACGTACCACGGCTCCGAGCACCTCGGCATCGCGATCGACACCGAGCGCGGCCTGCTCAACGCGGTGATCTCGAACGCGGGCGAGCTGAACCTGGCCGGCCTGTCGCTCAAGATCAACGACCTGGCCGGTCGGGCGCGCGGGAACAAGCTGACCCCGGACGAGCTGACCGGCGGCACGTTCTCGCTGACCAACCTGGGCAGCAACGGCGCCCTCTTCGACACCCCGATCATCCAGCAGCCGCAGGTCGGCATCCTGGGCGTCGGCGTGGTCAAGAAGCGCCCCGTGGTGATCACCGACGCCAACGGCGACGACACGATCGCGATCCGGTCCATGGCCTACCTGGCCCTGACCTACGACCACCGCCTGGTGGACGGCGCGGACGCCGGTCGCTTCCTGAGCACCATGAAGAACCGCCTGGAGGAAGGCGCCTTCGAGGGCGACCTCGGCCTCTGACGGCAGCAGCACCCGCGAGAACCCGCTCCCCGGTCACGGGGGGCGGGTTCTCCGCTTTCCAGGCGCGGGGCTTTCCAGGGGTGAGGACTTTCCCGACGTGCGCCAGACCTCACCCGTTCGCCGGGAGCGCCGGTGTGCGAGCCCGCCGCCGCTGAGAGACGATCACCCCATGCGCGTGGTCATCGCTGGTTCCTCGGGTCTCATCGGCACTTCTCTGGTGGCGGCGCTGCGCGCGGGTGGTCACGACGTGCTCCGGCTGGTGCGGCGCAGGCCCTCCGCGCCGGACGAGCGGTTCTGGGACCCGCCCTCGGCGAAGATCGACGAGGGGACGCTGGAGCGGGTCGACGCCGTGGTGAACCTGTGCGGGGCCGGGGTCGGGGACCGCCGGTGGAACGACGCGCGCAAGCAGGTCCTGCTGGACACCCGCACCACGCCCACCGAGGTGCTGGCCGCCGCCGTCGTGCAGCACCGGGTGCCGGTGCTGGTGAACGCGAGCGCGGTCGGGTTCTACGGCGACACCGGCGAGGCGCTGGTGGACGAGGGCACCCCGTCCGGGACCGGGTTCCTGGCCGCGCTGTGCCGCGAGTGGGAGGGCGCGACCCGGCAGGCCGAGGAGGCCGGGGTGCGCGTGGTCAAGCTGCGCACCGGGCTGGTGATCAGCCCGTCCGGCGGGCTGTTCGGCAAGCTCAAGCCGCTGTTCTCGTTCGGGCTGGGCGGCAGGCTCGGGTCCGGGCGGCAGTACATGCCGTGGATCGCGCTGGACGACGTGGTCGCGGCGATCGGGCACGTGCTGGAGACCGGGACCGTGGACGGCCCGGTGAACCTGACCGCGCCGAGCCCGGTGACCAACGCCGAGTTCACCCGCACGCTCGGGCACGCGCTGCACCGGCCGACGCCCTGGGTGGTGCCGCCGTTCGCGCTGAAGGCGGTGCTGGGCGGGCTGGCCGAGGAGGGCGTGCTGGCGGGGCAGCGGGCGGTGCCGAAGGCGCTGGAGCGGTCCGGCTTCACGTTCCTGCACCCGGCGCTCGGGTCCGCCGTCGCCGCCGCGATCACACCCCGGTAGTGCGCTCGCCCTCCACGACCGGGCTGGTGCTGGCCGGGCAGGCGCTGGCCGGGCTGGTGCTGCTCGGGTGCTCGGTGGCGCTCGGGCTGCTGGTGCGGGGCGCGCCCGCGCCGGGGGTGGACGTGGCGCTGCACGACGCGGCGCTGGGGCTCGGCTCCTGGGTGGTGCTGCCCGCGACGGTGGTCAGCCTGGTGCTGAGCCCTGGGCTGGCCACGATCGCGCTGGTGTCGCTGGTGGCTCGGGCGGTGATCGCGCGGGACCCGCTGGTGGCGCGGTTCGCGGTGCTGCTGGCGGTGTGCTGGATGACCGTGTGGGCCCGGTACGGGTACCGGCGGGTCCGGCCGATCGAGTACCCGCAGTGGAGCTACCCGAGCGGGCACGTCACGGCGGTGACGGCGGTGGCGTTCACCGCCGCAGTGGTGTGCGCGGCGGCGGCCCGCCGCCACCTGCGCCTGGTGGTGGCGCTCGGGGTGCTGGCGGTGCTGCTGACGGCGGCCAGCCGGGTGGTGCTGGAGATGCACTGGTTCACCGACACGGTCGGGGCGGTGCTGGCCACCACCGGGGCCGGGCTGGTGTGCTGCGCGGCGCTGCGGCTGCGGCCGGTGGTGGCCGGGCCCGATTAGCCGGTGACCCACTCCGCGCGGTGGTCGTCGACGAACCCGGCGAACGGGCGCGGCGCGCGCCCGGTGAGCCGGGTGACGCCGTCGGTCAGTTCCCCCTCGCCGCCGTCGCGGACCGCGGCGTTGTAGCGGGCGAGGCGGTCGGCGAACGGGGCGGGCATCCCGGCCGCCCGGAAGTGCCCGGCCAGCTCGTCGGCGGAGACCTCCACCACCTGGACGGCCCGCCCGGTCCGCTCGGTGATGATCCGCGCGGCCTCCGGGTAGCTCAGCGCCTGCGGCCCGGTGAGCCGGTGCTCGGACCCGGTCCGGTCGGCGAGGAGGGCGGCGTGCGCGGCGGCGGCCACGTCCCGCGCGTCGATCCAGCCGACCCGGCCGTCGCCGCTCGCCGACAGCAGCTCGCCGCGCTCGCGCACCCGCGCGGCCAGCGGGTGCGCGCCGGTGAAGTTCTGCATGAACCCGGCGGGCCGCAGCACGGACCAGCCGGGGGTCCCGCGCACCTCGGCCTCCAGCTCGGCGGCGCCGGGGGCGTCCGGCAGGACCGCGAGGGAGCCGAGCAGCACGAGCCTGGGCAGGCCGGTGCGGCGGGCCAGGTCCAGCAGCGGGCGCACGGCGGGCAGCGGGTCGCCGGTGGTGGGCGGCGGGACGGCGTAGACGGCGGTCGCGCCGTCCAGGAGCGCGCGGTGGGTGCTCGGGTCGTGCCAGTCGAACGCGGTCGTGCCCGCGGCCGGGGTGCGGCCGGCCCGCCGGAACGGGGTGCCGCCCGCCTCCAGCAGGGCGGTGAGCGCCCGGCCGGTGGTGCCGCTCGCGCCGATCACCACGACGCTCACGCGGTCGCCTCGCGGTCGAGCGCGGCGGTCAGGTCGGCCAGTCCGCCCGTGGCCCGCGCGGCGGCGACGGGGCTCCAGTAGTCGCGGTACGCGGTGAAGCGGCCGTCCGCGACGGTGACGACGGAGACGTAGTCGAGCCGGTAGGGGACGCCGGTCGCGGTGGCGCGGCCGACGGCGGTGAACTCGACGACCGCCGTGCTCGGGTCGGCCGTGCGGTGCACGACCAGGTTCGGGACGCCCGTGACGTCCAGCAGGTCGGGGTAGCCGGCCAGGTAGGCGCGCACCTGCTCGCGGCCCTCCAGGCGGGTCGGGGAGCCCGCCTCGGCGAACGGGAACTCGGCGGTCCCGTCCGCGGCCCACAGGTCCGCCACGGCGTCCATGTCCTTGGCCAGCAGGAGGTCGAGCAGTCGGCGGAAGATCAGCTCCGGGTCGTTGTCCACGCCGTCGATCGTGCGGGCCGCGGGCCGGGCGCGGCACTGCCGGTCGAGCCCCCTCCCGGTGGTCCGTGGCTCGCGGGGAGGTCCCGTGCCAGGGTGGGGAGGATGAGCGCGCGTGAGCTGGCCGGGTTCCTGCGGGCCCGGCGGGAGTCGTTGGGACCGGCGCAGGTGGGGCTGCGGCGGGCGCCGTCGACCAGGACGCCGGGGTTGCGGCGCGAGGAGGTCGCCGGGCTGGCCGGGGTGACGGTCAACTACTACGAGCGGGTCGAGCAGGGGCGGGCCCCGCACCCGTCGCCGCAGGTGCTGGACGCGCTGGGCGCGGCGCTGCGGCTGACCGGGGCCGAGCGGGAGCACCTGGCGCGGTTGGCCGGGCACGCGCCCGTCGGCGAGGAGCCGGAGCCGGGCGTTCCGGAGGCGGTGCGCACGCTGCTGGACGGGCTGGGGGCGACGCCCGCGTACGCGGTGACGCCCGCGCTGGACGTGGTGGCCTGGAACGCGGCGGCGGTGGCGCTGTTCACCGACTTCGGCGCGCTGCCCGCGCGCGAGCGGGGGCTGGCGGCGCTGTCCCGGCGGTTCGGCGGGACGCTGTGCGGCGAGGTCGAGCCCGGCGCGTTCGCCGAGCGGGCGGCGGCCGACCTGCGCGCGGCGGCCGTGCGGTTCCCCGGACTGGGCGCGGCGCGGGTGGCCGAGGAGTTCGGGGGCGCACAGCCCGGAGTTCGCCGCCGCGTGGGCGGCCCGCGACGTGCGGGAGCGGCCGGTGGTGCGCAAGGTCGTGGCGCACCCGGTGGTGGGGCGGCTGGAGCTGGACGTGCACCTGCTCGTGGTGCCCGGCCACGACCTGCGGGTCGCGCTGCACACCGCGCCGCCGGGCAGCGCGGGCGCCGAGCGGCTGGCCCGGCTGGCCCCCGCGCGGTGACCGGCTCTCCGGCGGTCAGGCGTAGGGTCGAGTGGTGAGCAGCACCGACTCCTCCTGCCGCGCCGAGAACACCCCCTTCGACGTGCGCGAACTGGGCACCATCGAGTACCAGGCCGCCTGGGACCTCCAGCGGGAGCTCGCCTCCGCCCGCGCGGACGGCACCGCCACCGACACCCTCCTGCTGCTGGAGCACCCCCCGGTGTACACCTGCGGCAGGCGGACGGAGGCCGACGAGCGCCCGAAGGGCGGCGACACCCCGGTCATCGACGTCGACCGCGGCGGCAAGATCACCTGGCACGGTCCCGGCCAGCTCGTCGGCTACCCGATCGTGGGGCTGGCCGAGCCGCTGGACGTGGTCCAGTACGTGCGGCGGGTCGAGCAGGCCCTGATCCACGTGTGCGACCAGCTCGGCGTGACCACCGGTCGGGTGGAGGGGCGCAGCGGCGTGTGGATCGCGGCCGACGGGCGCGGTCCGGAGCGCAAGGTCGCCGCGATCGGCATCCGGGTGCAGCGCGGCGTGACCATGCACGGGTTCGAGATCAACTGCAACGCCTCGCTGGACGCGTTCGCCGACATCATCCCGTGCGGCATCCGGGACGCGGGCGTCGCGTCGCTCTCGCACGAGCTGGGCCGGGACGTCGCGGTCGCCGAGGTGCTGCCGCTGGCGAAGGCCGCGGTGATCGACGCCCTGAACGGCGACCTGCCGCTGACCGACCGCACCCTGGCCCGCCCCGAGCCGTCCGCGCCGGGCATCACCTTCGCGGTGCAGGGCGCCTGACGCCCGAACGGGTCCTCACCGCGTCCGAGCGCTGACAGCGGGCCGACTCCCCTCCTAGGGTTCCCTCGCTGGAGCCGAGGAGGGGAGTCCGCCGTGCCGGTCACCAGACGCGGTCTGCTGCGCGCCACCGGCATCGCCGGGGCCGCCCTGCTCGTGGGCGGGAGGGTGGGCGCCGGGCCGCGAGCGCGCGGCCCCTGGCTCGACTGGCTGGCCGACAACCGGGAGCGCGTGGCCGCCGTGGTCGACCCCGGCGCGGGCCCCGCCCTCGTGCACCGCCCGCACGCGCCGCAGCCGCTGGCCGCCGCGATCACCCCGCTGCACCTGGCCGCGCACGAGCTGTCGGGCGCGACCGGGCCGGTCCCGGCGGCCGACTGGGACCGCCACCACCTCGGCCTGGACGACGGCGCGCACGCGTCCGCCCTGGCCGACCTCGGCATCACCTCCACCGATGGCGCGACCGCCGACGACCCGCACCACCCGGTGGACCTGGACGACCTGGCGTCCGCGCTGGTCAGGCGGGGTGACAGCGCGGCGGCGGACCTGCTGCTGCACCGGCTGGGCGAGCCCGCGCTGCGGGCGGCGGCGGTCCGGCTGGGCTGGCCGGACGCCCCGGTGGCCGGCGCCCTGGACCACCGGGTGCGCCTGGTGCTGGGGCGGGACGCGCCGGGGCACCTGACCGACCCGAGGGTGCGGCTGGAGGTGCTGGGCAGGCTCCCGCAAACCCCGAGCACGTACGAGGGCCTGCGGCCGTGGGCGCGCACGACGTGGCACGGCAGCGCCGACGGCCTGGGCCGGGCGCACCGGGCGCTGGCGACCGATCCGGCGCTCCCCCGCTGCCGCGCCTGGCTGGGGGCCGGTCGGGAGGCCCCGGAGGGCGTGCTGGGCGTCGGCCTCGCGGGCGGCGCGCTGCCGGGCGTGCTCGCGGTGGGCGGGCACGCGCGCTTCGCGGACGGACGCACGGGCGTCGTGGCGGTCCTGCTGGCGGAGGTGCCGCGGGAGCGGCACGCGGCGGCGCGGGAGTTCGAGGACCTGGTCCTGGGCGCGCTGCTGGACGGCGCGCTGCTCGCCGACCTGCGCGCCGCGCTGGCCTGAGCCAGGGGGGTGGGCTGGGCTTTCGAGCTGCGGCGGGCACGGACGCCCACCACCGGGGTGCTCACCCCTGCCCGGCGGCGGCACGTGCGGCCCGCAGCCGGGGTGCTCAGCCCCCGACCGCCGCGCGCACGTCCCACCGCCGGTCGCGCTCAGCCCTTCAGCTGCGGCGCGATCTCGGCCGCCGCCAGCTCCAGGTGGTCCAGGTCGGCCAGGTCGAGCAGCTGGAGGTAGATCCGGCTGACACCGGTGCGCTCCCGCCACTGCCCGAGCCGGTCCACGACCTCGGCGGGCGTGCCCGCCAGGCCGTTGGCCTTCAGCTCGTCGACGTCGCGACCGATCGCGGCGGCCCTGCGGGCGACCTCCGCGTCGTCCCGGCCGATCGCCGCGACCAGCGCCGCCGAGCGGGTGATCTCCGCCGGGTCGCGGCCGACGTCGCGGCACGCCTGGTCGACGCGGGCGAACTGCTTGGCCGCGAACTCGACGTCCACGAACGGCAGGTTGAACTCGGTGGCGTGCTTGGCGGCCAGCGCGGGCGTGCGCTTGGCGCCCTTGCCGCCGATCAGCACCGGCACCCGCTCCTGCGCGGGCTTGGGCAGCGCCGGGGCGTCGATCAGCCGGTAGTGGTCGCCCTGGAAGGTGTAGTCCTCGCCGACCGGGGTGGCCCACAGGCCGGTGATGATCTCCAGCTGCTCGGCGTACCGGTCGAACCGCTCCCGCACGCTCGGGAACGGGATGCCGTAGGCGGTGTGCTCCTCCTCGTACCACCCGGCGCCGAGGCCGAACTCGACGCGGCCCCCGGACATCTGGTCGACCTGGGCGACGCTGATGGCCAGCGGGCCGGGGTAGCGGAAGGTGGCGGCGGTCATGAGCGTGCCGAGGCGGATGGTCGTGGTGTCGCGGGCCAGGCCGGCGAAGGTGATCCACGGGTCGGTGGGGCCGGGCAGGCCGTCCACCGGGCCCATCTTCAGGTAGTGGTCGGAGCGGAAGAACGCCCCGTACCCTGCGGCTTCGGCGGCGCGGGCGACGCGGAGCAGGTCGTCGTAGCTCGCGCCCTGCTGGGGTTCGGTGAAGATCCGGAGTTCCACCGCCCCACGCTAACGACGCGGGACCCGACCCCGCGATTCGACCACCGCCGGGCGGGCTGTCGCGCTGATCACCACTCCGGACCGCGCCGAACCGCGCCGGGTCGCGGCGGCGAACCGCAGGTCGGGCCCCCGCGAACGCCCACCCCGGCTGCCGCGACCGCACCACCCGACCGGTAGGAAGGCACCCATGGCCAAGTGGACCGAAGTCGACATCCCCGACCAGGCAGGGCGCACCGCGCTGGTGACCGGCGCGAACTCGGGCCTGGGCCTGCGCACCGCCGAGGTGCTGGCCGCCAAGGGCGCCAGGGTGCTGCTGGCCTGCCGCTCCGGGGAGCGCGGCCTGGCCGCCGTCGAGCGGGTCTCCCGGCACGGCGAGGCCGAGTTCGTGCGGCTGGACCTGGGCGAGCCGGCGTCGGTGCGCGCCGCCGCCGAGCGGGTCCAGGAGCTGGCGGGCGACGGGCTGGACCTGCTGGTCAACAACGCGGGCCTGATGGCCCCGCCGCTCGCCCGCACCGCCGACGGGTTCGAGTCGCAGTTCGGCGTCAACCACCTGGGGCACGCCGCGCTGACCTGGCTGCTGATGCCCGCGCTGCGGGCCCGCGCGGGCGCCCGCGTGGTGACCGTGTCGTCCGTGGCGCACCGGTTGGGCGGCCTGGACCTGGCCGACCCGAACTTCGAGGTGCGCCGCTACGCCCCGTGGGTCGGCTACGGCCAGTCCAAGCTCGCGAACCTGCTGTTCGCGCGGGAGCTGGACCGGCGGCTGGCGCGGTCCGGCGCGGACGTGACCTCCGTCGCTGCGCACCCCGGCGTCTCGCGGACCGAGCTCAGCTCGACCATGGCGAAGTCCCACCGGAACGCGCTGGTCGAGTGGGGCGGCAAGATCACCGACGCGGTGTCCCAGACCCCGGCCATGGGCGCGTTGCCGCAGCTCTACGCGGCCACCGCGCCGCTGGTGACCGGCGGCGGCTACTACGGCCCCGACGGGTTCGGCGGCTTCCGGGGCCACCCGGCGCCCGCGCGGTCGACGGCGGCGGGCCGCGACGACCTCGTGGCGGCCCGGTTGTGGGACCTGACGGCCGAGTTGACGGGCGTCGCGCCCGACCCCGCGTGACGTAGGGTTGATGACGTGACCGTCGTACCTGAGGGTCGGAAGCTGCTGCGGCTGGAAGTGCGCAACAGCCAGACGCCGATCGAGAAGAAGCCCTCGTGGATCAAGACCCGCGCGAAGATGGGCCCGGAGTACCGGGACCTGAAGGGTCTGGTCAAACGCGAGGGCCTGCACACGGTCTGCGAGGAGGCCGGGTGCCCCAACATCTACGAGTGCTGGGAAGACCGCGAGGCGACCTTCCTCATCGGCGGTGAGCAGTGCACCCGCCGGTGCGACTTCTGCCAGATCGACACCGGCAAGCCCGCCGACCTCGACCGCGACGAGCCCCGCCGGGTCGCCGAGTCCGTGCAGGCCATGGGCCTGCGCTACTCGACGGTCACGGGCGTGGCCCGCGACGACCTGGCCGACGGCGGCGCGTGGCTGTACGCGGAGACCGTGCGGCAGATCCACGCGCTGAACCCCGGCACCGGCGTCGAGCTGCTGATCCCGGACTTCAACGCGGTGCCCGAGCAGCTGGCCGAGGTGTTCGACTCCCGGCCCGAGGTGCTCGCGCACAACCTGGAGACCGTGCCGCGCATCTTCAAGCGCATCCGCCCGGCGTTCCGCTACGAGCGGTCCCTGGAGGTGATCACCCGCGCCCGCGAGGCCGGTCTGGTCACCAAGTCCAACCTGATCCTGGGCATGGGCGAGACCCCGGAGGAGGTCGCCGAGGCGCTGCGCGACCTGCACGCGGCGGGCTGCGAGATCATCACGATCACGCAGTACCTGCGGCCCTCCCCCCGGCACCACCCGGTCGAGCGCTGGGTGAAGCCGGAGGAGTTCCTGGTGCACAAGGAGACCGCCGAGGAGCTCGGCTTCAGCGGCGTCATGGCCGGGCCGCTGGTGCGCTCCTCCTACCGGGCCGGGCGGCTGTACGCCCAGGCCGTGACCAAGCGCGGCGACACCCTCCCGGAGAACCTGGAGCACCTCCTCCAGGCCGGTGACGCCGCGCAGGAGGTCAGCGCGCTGCTCTCGGCTCGCTGAGCACCACGTCGTCCAGCTCCAGCGCGTAGTGCGCGCCGAAGGCGCTGGACGGCGTGTGCACGCCGGGCTCGACGTCCGGCAGCCGTCCGATCGCCCTGACCGCGCTGTCCGCGGTCAGGGCGTACCCGTTCGGGGTGGTGAGCGAGGCCTCGACCTTGGTGCCCCGCGCGTCCCGCACCTCGCCCCACACCTCGCTGCGGCTGGTGTCGCGGGCCGCCGGTGACGGGCCGCCGATCCGCCTGACCAGCGCCTTCGCCACCTGGCGGACCGGGCGCAGCGCGAGCAGCGGCTGGAAGACGCCGTGCGCCCTCGCGAGCAGCGGCGGGAACGTGGTGAACGTGGTGATGTTCGGGATTCCGGTGGAGCGGTGGGCGGTGCTGACGTCGCCCCACGGGATGGCGAGCACGTCCCGCGCGCCCGAGCGGAACCCGGCGACCCTGCGGCGGTGCCCGAGCGGCACCGAGCGCAGCTCCCCGTCGACCCGCGCCCTGCCGCCGCCCGCCGCGCCCTCGACGGCGGTGGCGGCGGTGCCCGCGCTGGGGCCGCCGCCGCTCAGGAACGCCAGGTCGAGGTGGGTGGCGCTGGGCAGGGCGTGGTGCAGCAGGGCGGCGATGCAGTCGGTGGGGACGACGTCGAAGCCGACGCCGGGCAGCAGGACCACGCCCGCCCGCCTGGCCTCGGCGTCGAGGGCGGCGATGCCCTCGAACACGTCGATCTCGCCGGTGATGTCCAGGTAGTGCGTCCTCGTGCGCAGGCAGGCGTCGACCAGGGGGCGCCAGGTGGCCGAGAACGGCCCCGCGCAGTTCACGACCGCGTCGACCCCGTCCAGGTGCGCCCCCGCGTCGGCGAGGGGGAACACCCGGTGCTCCAGTCCGAGGCGCTGCGCGGTGGCGGCGACCTTGTGGCCGTTCCGCCCCGCGAGCACCGGTCGTTCGCCTCGCGCGACGGCGAGCTCGGCGATGAGCGCCCCGGTGTACCCGTTGGCGCCGTAGACCATCCACGTCATGGCTAGACGCTACCGGCGGCCGTGGGGGCCGGGTTCCGGGTGAGGCGGGTGGGACGGCCGGGAGCTGTGGGGCTGCCTGCGCGGCGGGTTCGGGCTGCGGCGCGCGGGGGTTCGGGCTCGGGCGCCGGTGCGCTCGGGCAGCGGTTCGTCCGGGCACCGGCGCGCCTGGGCAACGGCGGGCTCGGGGTCCGGGGTGGGCGGGCTCGGGCCGGGGCAGCACGGGCCGCGCGGGGCTCGGGCCGGCCGGGCTCGGGCGCTCAGGCCGGGGTCGGGTTCAGGTGCGGCGGCGCACGAGGAGCGCGCCGACGAGGCCCGCCGCGCCCAGCACGGCGACCGGGGAGGCCCAGGCGAGGCGTTCGGCGCGCAGGCGGGCGCAGACCTCCGGCAGCGCGGCGGACTCGGCCGAGACGTCGATCTCGTCGAAGCCCGCGCCCAGGCTGTTGCCGCAGGACACGTCGAGTCCGTTCGGGCCGCTCGTGGACAGCGGGAGCAGCATGATCAGCAGTCCCGAGAGCACGAACGCCGCGGCGACCACGGTGAGGTACTGCCTGGGCGACATGGGGCCAAGCTACGACCTGCCACGACCCCCGCCTAGGGGGATGGCGGAGCCGGGGGATCCGGGCGGTTTCCCCTGGGAATCGGGCGCGGCAGGCGCCGTCAGGGGATTTGAGGGGCCGCCGGGGCGTGCTCCCGCGCCGAGCGGTGGTCGGGGAGCGACGAGCGTTCGAGGGGTGCGCCGCCACGACCGGACGATGATCACCCAAAGAAATTCCGACTACGCAAGAATCGTTGATCTTCACCCTGACGTTGGATTGATTCGCGAGTTGGTCACGGAAAGCTCAGCAAACCCGCTCCCGAAGGCGTGAACCAGTCCCCCATTAAGGGAATGGGTCTGGACCATATCGGCTGAACGAGCAGGTCCGGGCCGTTCGGCGCATCGGGTGCACCGCTCAACGAATCGACCCCGTCCACCCCAAGATCGACGGCGGTCGGTGCGCGATGCTCTCCAGCGCGGAATCAGCGCCCGAATGGAACGCGGCCCCCTGCTCGAACAGGAGACCGCGTGGGTCCGACCGCGAGCCAGGCCTGACGAGCGAGGACGACAGGAGGACCGGAGTTGAGTCTAGGACCGCGCCCCGGCGAGGGGCCAGTGCTCGACGCGACACGAGCGGGTGGCGCGCGGCGGACCCTGGAAGTGCACCGCCTGGCGCCCGCGCCCCCGAGGCGCCAACTGCCTTCGGACCCCGCTTCGGCCGCACCGCCCGCGATCGCGGAGGGTGACGACGAGCGGCTGCCGGAACCAACGGGCCCGTGGCTGCGCGACGCGCTGTCCCCCGCCGTGCTGCTGGCCCTGTGGGCGCTGGCCACCCTTCTGGTCGCCGCGCTGGCGTGACCAGCCCGCATCTGCGGTGCCACACCATCGGGTGATAGCCGCACGAGCCCCTGAACGCCCCGCCACGCCCCGAAGACCCGCCGGAACAGGTCGGCACACCCCCGAGGGGGACACCGCACTCCTGGGGCCGCTGAGCCCGCCGCTTCACGAGCGGGTGAACCCGCAGCCGGCGGGAGCGAGCACGCGGGAGCCGCGCGGGACGGGGTTTGGTGGGCGCGACAGGGTTCGAACCTGCGACCGCTCGGGTGTAAGCCGAGTGCTCTTCCGCTGAGCTACACGCCCCGGAAGGCCGTCACGCCAGCGCGGCGACGGCCCTCTTCCACGACTCCTGGTCCCTGGCCTCGCCCGGCTCGTTGACCTGGGCGAACCGGACGACCCCGGCGGTGTCGATCAGGAAGGTGCCGCGCAGCGCGAACCCGGCCCCCTCGGAGAACACACCATAAGCCCTCGCGACCTCGCCGTGCGGCCAGAAGTCCGAGAGCAGCGGGAACCGGTAGCCCTCCTGCTTGGCCCAGGCCTTCAGGCTGAACGGGGTGTCCACGGACACGCCGATCACCTGCACGCCCGCGGCCTCGTAGTCGGCCAGCTCGTCGCGCACCCGGCACAGCTCGCCGGTGCAGGTTCCGCTGAAGGCGAACGGGTAGAACACCAGCAGCACGCTCTTCGACCCGCGGAAGGACGACAGCGCCACCTTCTGCTTGTTGCTGTCGGCGAGCGTGAAGTCGGGCGCCTCGGCACCGATCTCGATCATGCAAAAACCCCGGGTACGCGGCGGACGGGACGAAGCCCCCGGCCGGGGCGACCCGGCCGGGGACAGCGCGAACCCCGGCTCCCCCGCGAGCGGGAGGGCCGGGGTCGGCGCCGGTCAGCGCTTGTTGACCTTGGCGTTCTTCGGCGAGACCAGCCGCACCGCGGTCCAGTCCTCGCTGACGTTGACGTTCGACGTCTGCGCGAGGCCCGCCGTCGAGGTGGCCTCGGCGATGTCGCTGGGCTCCACGTGCCCGGAGCGCCCCGTCTTCGGGGTCAGCACCCAGATCACGCCCTCGTCGGCCAGCGGCGAGGTGACGTCGACCAGCGCGTCGACCAGGTCGCCGTCCTCCTCCCGCCACCACAGCAGGACCACGTCCACGACGTCGTCGGCGTCCTCGTCGAGCAGATCGCCGCCGACCCGCTCTTCGACCGCCGCTCGCAGGTCGTCGTCGACGTCCTCGTCCCAGCCGATCTCCTGGACAACGGCGCCCGGTTCGATCCCGAGCTTGTCGGCGACGCCGATCTTGCCTGCGTCTTCCGCGGCGACCACGGTTTCCACTCCTCCAAGTGCGCGACAGCGACGGTCGGGGCTCCGACCGCAGTTCGGCGTCGACCTCCAGGGTCAACTACCGGTCGCGGCTAGCGAACACTGTCACCCGTGCCACGCGCAACCGTAAGAGCCGGGACACGCCGCAGCGGTACCCCCGGATGCGGTACCCGGAAGCCATGAGGCATGCTCTACATACCTCCTATCCGCGCGCGCGCGTGGGACACAATCCGGAAATACTCACCGGTAGCGGTGACGGGACAGTGTCCACAGGGCAACGATGGAGACAGAGACCACGGAACGAGGAGATCCCTTGGCCCCGCAGAACCACGGCACCACTCCCGAGCGGGTGCGCGTCATCAGGGACGGTTTGGCCTCCCACCTCCCGGACATCGACCCGGAGGAGACCTCGGAGTGGCTGGAGTCGTTCGACGCCGCGCTCAAGGGCGGCGGCCAGCAGCGAGCCCGCTATCTGATGCTGCGGCTGCTCGAGCGCGCGAGGGAGTCCCACGTCGGGGTGCCCGCGCTGACCAGCACCGACTACGTGAACACCATCCCCACCGAGCGGGAGCCCTGGTTCCCCGGTGACGAGGAGGTGGAGCGCCGCTACCGCGCCTGGGTGCGCTGGAACGCGGCGATCACGGTGCACCGCGCGCAGCGACCGGGTGTGGGCGTCGGCGGCCACATCTCGACGTATGCTTCGTCGGCCAGCCTGTACGAGGTGGGCTTCAACCACTTCTTCCGGGGCAAGGACCACCCCGGCGGCGGCGACCAGGTCTTCGTGCAGGGCCACGCCTCCCCCGGCGTCTACGCGCGCGCCTTCCTGGAAGGCCGGTTGACCACCGACCAGCTGGACGGCTTCCGCCAGGAGTACTCGCACGGCGGCCTCGGCAAGGGCCTGCCGTCGTACCCGCACCCGCGGTTGATGCCGGAGTTCTGGGAGTTCCCGACCGTCTCCATGGGCCTCGGCCCGATGAACGCGATCTACCAGGCCCGGTTCAACCGGTACCTCCAGTCGCGCGGCATCAAGGACACCTCGCAGCAGCACGTCTGGGCGTTCCTCGGCGACGGCGAGATGGACGAGCCCGAGTCGCGCGGCCTGCTCCAGCTCGCGGCGAACGAGCAGCTGGACAACCTCACCTTCGTGGTCAACTGCAACCTGCAGCGCCTCGACGGCCCGGTGCGCGGCAACGGCAAGATCATCCAGGAGCTGGAGTCCTTCTTCCGGGGCGCCGGCTGGAACGTCATCAAGGTCATCTGGGGCCGCGAGTGGGACTCGCTGCTGCACGCGGACCGCGACGGCGCGCTGGTCAACCTGATGAACCAGACCCCCGACGGCGACTTCCAGACGTACAAGGCCAACGACGGCGCGTACGTCAAGGAGCACTTCTTCGGCCGCGACCCGCGGACGAAGGAGCTGGTCACGGCCATGTCGGACGACGACGTGTGGAACCTCAAGCGCGGCGGCCACGACTACCGCAAGGTGTTCGCGGCCTACCAGGCGGCGGTCTCGCACAACGGCCAGCCGACCGTGATCCTCGCCAAGACGATCAAGGGCTACGGCCTCGGCGAGCGGTTCGCGGCGCGCAACGCCACGCACCAGATGAAGAAGATGTCCCACGACGACCTGAAGTCGTTCCGGGACAGCCTGCGCATCCCGATCGCGGACAAGGACCTCGACCCGTACCTGCCGCCGTACTACCACCCCGGCAAGGACGCCCCGGAGATCCAGTACCTGCTGGAGCGCCGCAAGCAGCTCGGCGGGTTCGTGCCCGAGCGCCGCAACACCGCCAAGCCGCTGGTGCTGCCCGGCGACAAGGTCTACGACGTGGTCAAGCGCGGCTCGGGCAAGCAGGAGGTCGCCACGACGATGGCGTTCGTCCGGCTGGTCCGCGACCTCATCAAGGACCCGGAGATCGGCAAGCGGATCGTGCCGATCATCCCGGACGAGGCGCGCACGTTCGGCATGGACTCGATGTTCCCGTCGCAGAAGATCTACAACCCGAACGGGCAGCTCTACACCTCCGTGGACGCCGAGCTGATGCTGGCGTACAAGGAGTCCGAGCAGGGCCAGATCCTGCACGAGGGCATCAACGAGGCCGGCTCGACGGCGTCGTTCACGGCGGTCGGCACCTCGTACGCCACGCACGGCGAGCCGATGATCCCGATCTACATCTTCTACTCGATGTTCGGGTTCCAGCGGACCGGCGACGGCCTGTGGGCGGCGGGCGACCAGATGGCGCGCGGCTTCGTGCTGGGCGCCACGGCGGGTCGCACCACGCTGACCGGCGAGGGCCTGCAGCACGCCGACGGGCACTCGCTGCTGCTCGCGCACACCAACCCGGCGGCGGTCGCCTACGACCCGGCCTGGTCGTTCGAGGTGGCGCACATCGTCAAGGACGGCCTGCGGCGGATGTACGGCGAGGACGCCGAGAACGTCTTCTACTACCTGACGATCTACAACGAGCCGTACCGGCAGCCCGCCGAGCCCGAGGACCTGGACGTGGAGGGCCTGCTCAAGGGCCTGTACCGCTACCAGAGGTCCGAGGGCGAGGGCGGCCCGAAGGCGCAGCTGCTCGCGTCCGGCGTCGGCGTCCCGTGGGCGCTCAAGGCCGCCCGGCTGCTGGCCGACGACTGGGGCGTGCACGCCGACGTGTGGTCGGCGACGTCGTACTCGGAGCTGCGCCGCGAGGCCGTCGAGGTCGACCGGCACAACCTGCTGAACCCGGACAAGGAGCCGCGCGTCCCGTACGTGACGCAGGTGCTCAAGGACGCGCAGGGCCCGGTCGTGGCGGTGTCGGACTGGATGACGGCGGTGCCGGACCTGATCCGCCCGTACGTGCCGACCGACATGACCACGCTGGGCGCGGACGGCTTCGGCTTCTCCGACACCCGCCCGGCCGCGCGCAGGCACTTCCTGATCGACGCCGAGTCGGTCGTGGTGGCCACCCTGGCCGCGCTGGCCAAGCGCGGCGAGGTGCCGCAGCAGTCCGTCGTGGACGCGGCGCGCAAGTACCGCATCGACGACGTGTCGGCGGCCGGTCCGTCCACCTCGGACGCGGGCCTGGCCTGATCGACCGCGGCGGTCCGGGTTCCCGGACCGCCGCGCCCGACCCGCCCCGCACCGGGTGGCGGTCGGCTGGAACGAGCGGACGAGAGGCGTTCTCCCCCCGATCGGGGGAGGGCGCCTCTTGCCGTTTCCGCCCCGCGCGGTGTGCTCCAGGTCATAGACTCCGCTCGACCTGCTTCGGCGGCTCGCAGTGGACCGGGGGATCGATGGGGACGCCTCAGGAGGCGCTGCACCGCACCATCCTGCTCGTCGACGTCGCGGCCTTCGGGAGCCGGGACGAGCCGGAGCAGCGGGAGGCGCACCGGGCGCTGTACGCCGCGCTGCGGGCCGCTTTCCACGTGGCCGGGGTGGTGTGGTCGGACGAGCCCGACTGGGACGGCACGTACCACGAGGACCGCGGCGACGGGGTCATGGCGCTGCTGCCCTGCACGATGGTGAAGAGCCGGGCCGTGCGGGTGCTGGTGCCCGCGCTGGCGGGCGAGCTGCGCCGGTACAACCACCTGCTGGCGGACGGGGCTCGGCTGCGGCTGCGGGTCGCGCTGGCGGCGGGCGAGGTCTCGCACGACGGGGTCGGCGCGCAGGGCGAGGCGCTGGTGGGCGCGTTCCGGCTGCTGGACGCCCCGCCGGTGAAGCAGGCGCTGGCCCGCTCGCCGGGCGCGCTGGTGCTGGTGGTGTCGGGCGGCTTCCACCAGACCGTGGTGCGCGGCGACCCGGCGTGCGACGCGATCGCGTTCCGGCCGGTGGACGTGCGCAACAAGGAGTTCCGGGAGACCGCGTGGGTCGCGCTGCCGGACACCGGCCCCGCGCCGCCCAGGCACCGCCACCGCAGGCTCGGGCAGCCCGCCGTGCGCGGCCCGTCGGGGCCGGGCGGGCGGGCGGGTCGGCGCCGGAGCTGGCGGCGCGCGCCGAACCGGGTGGCGGGCTGGGGACGGCGGGCGCTGGGGGCGCGGCTGACCCGCCGGGACGCCGGGGTGCTGGTGGTCGCGGTGGTGCTGCTGCTGGTCCCGACGGCGTGCCAGGGGCCGCCGGAGGTGGCCGGGTGCGCGCTGCCGGTGCAGCTGAACGTGCTGGCCTCGCGGGAGGTCGTGGACGAGCTGCGGGACCTGGTGGTGAAGTTCGAGGACGGCGAGCGGGCGCCGGGCGAGCTGCGCTGCGCCGGGGTCAGGGTGCACGTGGCGGAGGGGCCGGAGTCGGCCGACGTGGTGCGCGCGCTGGGCGACGGGCTGCCGGTCGGCGGGGGCATCGGCACCAGCGTGCCCGAGCCGCACGTGTGGATCCCCGCGAGCGGGCTGGAGCTGGAGCAGGCGCGGGCGCTGCTGGCCGAGGACGGGTCGCAGAAGGGCCTGAGCCTGCGCGCCGACGTGGGCGGCGTCCCGTCCGTGGTGGCGCGGTCGGTGGTGGCGCTGGGGGTGCCGCGGCGGTGGGTGCCGGAGCTGGCCGTGCGCGAGGACGCGCGGCAGGTGTCCTGGCAGTCGCTGCTGGGGGCCGACGGGTGGCGGCTGTTCGGGTTGGAGCCCGCCGTGACCGGGAGCGCGCAGATGGCGACGGTCGCGGCGGTCGGCGGGTGGCTGAACCCGCCGGAGCTGGGTCCGGAGGCCGGGCCGAAGTTGCACCAGATGGCCGCGCGGGTCGGGGCCGAGGTGCCGGGCGGCGCGGGCGGCGGGTTGTGCGGCGAGGTGCGGTCGGTGCTGGTGGCGGCCGAGTCCGAGCTGGCGGACCGGGCGGACGAGTGCGGCGGGCTGGAGGTGTTCTACCCCGAGGGCGGCTCGCTGTGGCTGGACCACCTGTTCGTGGAGGTGGTCCGGGCGCCCGCGAGCGGGGCGGGGCCGTCGGTCGAGGAGCACCGGGCCACCCCGGTCGGGGAGGCCGCGGCGAAGTTCCGCGACTTCCTGATCGGGGACGCGGGGGCGCAGGACCGGTTCAAGCGGTCCGGGTTGCGGGGCGCGGTCGGCGGGGACACCACGACGCGGGGGTTGCGCCCGAGCAGGCCCGCCGCGCTGGCCACCCCCGAGTTCGCGGCCCGCGTGCGCGCCGTGTGGACCGAGGTGCGGAAGGAGACCAGGGTCGCGCTGGTCGTGGCCGACACCTCCGAGCTGGGCGGGCAGGTGGCGGAGCAGATCACCAGGCTGGTGGAGTCGGTGGACGGGGCGCGCGACCGGGTCGAGGTCGTGGTGGACGGGGAGCGGCCGCTGCGCGACCTGGTGGCCGAGCGGGTGGCGCTGGACCGGGCGGCGCTGGTCGTGGTGGTGGCGGGGGCGGGGGACCGCGTGGGGTTCGGGTACGGGCCGGTGTCGGAGCGGGTCGTGGTCGGGGTGGGGGTCGGGTCCGGGGCGTGCGAGCCGTCGTCGGAGCTGCGGGCGCTGCTGGACGCCAACGCCCGCGCGTGCCTGCCGCTGGTGGACCGGGCCGGGGTGGTCCCGCTGGTCAACGAGGTCGCGGAGGAGCTGTGGGATGTGGGGTGAGCGGCGGGGGCGGGCGGCGCCGGGCGGGCTGCTGCTGTGCGGGCTGCTGCTGGGCGGGGCGCTCGCCGGGTGCGCGGAGCCCGAGGCCGGGTGGGAGGAGCGGAGCGGGCCCATCGTCTTCGCGGACTCGAAGGACACCTCGGTGGATCGGCAGATCGCCCGGCTGGTGGAGATGTGGAACCGGTTCAACCCGGACCAGCCGGTGTCGTTCCAGGAGCAGGCGACCGGCAGCGACGCCTACCGGGCCCAGCTGATCGCCCACTCGCAGCGCAGCAAGCGGGAGGAGGGGGCGCCCTGCTACGACGTGATGGCCATGGACGTGGTGTGGACGGCGGAGTTCGCCGAGGGCGGGTTCCTGGCCGAGGTGTCGGACCGGGACCTCGACCTGTCCGAGTTCCGGCCGGAGTCGCTGCGGGCCGCCCGGTACGCGCGGAGCGAGGAGCTGGGGCGGGCGCGGGACGGGGCGGGCGCGTCGCGGCTGTGGGCGGTGCCCTGGCGGGCCGACGCGGGCCTGCTCTACTACCGGACCGACCTGGTGGCCGAGCCGCCGACGAGCTTCGCGGGGCTGCGGGAGGCGGCGCTGGCGGTGAGCCGGAGGGAGCCGTCGGTCGCCGGGTACGCGGGGCAGTTCCGGAAGGCGTACGAGGGGCTGTCGGTCAACGCGTTCGAGGCGATGTGGGCGTTCGAGGGCGATCCGGTGCCGGTGGACGCGCGGGGCGTGCCGCACCCGGCGCTGGACGCGGGGTCGGCGATGGGGGTGCGGTCGCTGGTGGGCGCGGTGCGCGACGGGTGGTTGCCGCGGTCCACGCTGGACTACGACGAGGACGCGAGCTGGCAGGCGTTCGGGCGGGGCGAGGTGGCGCTGATGCGCAACTGGCCCTACGCGTACGCGCAGCTCACCTCGCCCGACCGGGCGGAGGGGTCGCTGGACCCGGCGCTGATCGGCGTGGCGCCGCTGCCGTGGGAGAGCGCGCTGGGCGGGTGGAACCTGGGGGTGTCCACGTGCACGCGGCACGGGAGGACGGCGCGGGAGTTCGTCCGGTTCCTGACCGACCCGGCGCGGCAGCGGACGCTGCTGGAGCAGGCCGGGTTCGCGCCGACCCGGACCTCGCTGTACGAGGACGAGTCGCTGTGGACCCCTCCGCACCTGAAGGTGCTGCGGGAGGCGCTGGACTCGGCGCGGCCCCGGCCTGCCGTGCCGAACTACGACCTGCTGACGCGGTTGGTGCAGGAGCAGGTCGGGGAGGCGATGCGGGACGGGCGGGCGGTGGACGCCAGGGTCGAGGCGCTGGCGGACGGGCTGACCACCCTGCCCGGACTGGTCAGACCGGGCTGACGGGGCTGGCGGGGCTGGCGGGGCTGGCGGGGCTGGCGGGGCCTGCTGGGTTGGCGGGACTGGCGGGGTTGGCGGCTCGGGGCGCGCGGCGGGCTTCGCGGTTCCAGTCGAGGAAGCCCTTGACGACCAGCACGGCGAACACGGTGTAGACGGCGGCGCTGAACCACAGGCCGGAGCGGAGCTGCAGGGGGACGCCGATCGCGTCGACGACCAGCCACACGATCCAGAACTCGACCAGGCCGCGGCCCTGGAGGGCGAACGCGAGCACGGTGCCGACGAAGATCGCCGCGTCGGGCCAGGGGGCCCAGGAGGCGTTGGTGGCGTCGAGCAAGAGCGCGAAGCCGGTGGTGCCGAGGAGGAAGGCGGCGAGCACGGCGACGCGCTCGCGGGTGGCGCCGGTGCGGACGACGACGCCGAGCACCGGGTCGCGGCGGCGGCTCCAGGCCCACCAGCCGTGCACGGTGATCAGCCCGATGACGACCTGCCGGGCCGCGATGCCGCCGAGGTCGGCCGAGGCGTAGACGGCGAACAGCAGGACGACCGACGCGAGCTGCACCGGCCAGGTGAGCATCGAGCGGCGCTGGGCGAAGAAGACCACGACGAGCGCGAGGACCTGGCCCGCGAACTCGGCGTAGGACACCCGCTGCCCGAACAGCGTGAAACCGTGCTCCAGCAGGACGTGCACCGCTCCTCCATCCCCGTTCCAGGGCATGGCAGGGTCGCGGGACCGCTGCGCACCTCTCATCCGGACTGTGACCGTCGGCCCCGGAATCCCACCGGGTCGGCCGCCTGGCGGCGGTTCGCGGGCTCTCACCGCCGGTTCGGGATTTCACCGAGCCCCGGAGCGCGTGTTCTCCACCCCCGTGAACAGCGGGAAGGCGGCGGGTGTTCCACCCGAGCGGGTGATGTGGGGCACGGGTGGGTGGGGGCGAGGGGTGGTGGTGGGCTCGGGTGGGCGGCGGTGGTGGCGCGGGCGGCGGTAGCGGGGCGCGGCGGGCAGGCGACTGGGGCGCGGTGAGCGGGCCGCTGGAACGCGGACAGGGCGCGGCAGGCAGACGGCGGCGAGTGGGGGGCGCGGGCGGTGGTGGCGGGGCGGGCGGTGGCATCCGCAGGGCGAAGGGGGCGCTGGGGGGTGCGGCCCGTGGGCGAGTGCGGCGCGGTGGACAGGCGGCTGGTCGCCGACGCGCCCGCAGGACGGCAAGAGGCCGGGAGCGGGGTTTCCCACTCCCGGCCTCCACGACCGACCTGGCCCGAGCGTTCTCGACGCCCGATCCCGGCATTGCCCGGTCCAGCGCTCCCGGCGCGCGGCCGAAGTGTTGCCCGGTCCGAGCCGCTCCCGCCACGCAGCCGAAGCGGCGCCCGGTCCGAGCCGCTCCCGCCACGCGGCCGAAGCGGTGCCCGGTCCGGGCGCTCTCCTGCCTAGATGTTCTCCGTGCCCGGCCTCGGGATGCCCGACGGCGGGGTCGGGGCGTCTGCCGCTCCCCCGCGTTGCCTGATCCCGGCCGTCACCGGCTCCTGCTGCGCGGAGCCCGATGTCATCGCGCCCGACTGGCCCGCGCCCATGCGGTCCTGGCCCATGCGGTCCTGGCCCGCGCGCTCCTGGGTCGAGGTCCGCTGCTCCTGGGACTGGCGCGGTTGCGGGGTGAGGATCGCCGTCTCCTGCTGCATCCGCTGCAGCGCCGTCTCCCAGCGCTGCTGCATCGGGCGGACCAGGCCGCCGCCGACGCCGACGATGATCACGCCCGCCGCCGTCGCCAGCACCGCGATCAGCACCGGCATGGTCACCGCCACCGCGATGCCCAGCTGGTTCAGCGCCGCGATCGCGCCCAGCGCCACGATGAAGCCCTGCGCCGCCCCGCCGAGCAGCTTCGTGTAGCTGCGCGGGCCGATCGCGCCGGTGATCATCGTGCGCAGGGCCCGGCCGATCGCCGACGCCACCAGGACCAGCACCAGCGCCACCACGATGCGCGGCAGGTACGCGATCACGTCGGTCAGCAGGGCGCTCACCGCGTTCTCGGCGCCGAACACGCTGAACGCGAGCTGCAACGACATCAGCAGCACGAAGTAGTGCACCAGCCGCACGATGAGCCCGGTCGCGTCGATCGGCGACTGCGCCACCACCCGCCGCATCCCGGCCCGCTCCACGAGCCGCTCGAAGCCGAGCCGCCTCAGCAGGAAGCCCGCTCCCCTGGAGAGCGCTTTGGCGATGAACCAGCCGACGGCGAGCACCAGCAGGAACCCCAGGAGCTTGGGCACGAACGTGGCGACCAACGCCCACGCCTGCCCGAGCCCGGAGGTGATTTCGGAGCCCATGACGCCTCCTCGCAGTTGCGGATGTGGCCGATCGTTTCGCGACGCCTTTCACCCGGCAACCTGAAGCGGTGCCACGAAAGGGTGACTGACGTGGCTTTTTGCCCGGCTGCGGTCCAGAGTGGAGACACCGGTGGGGACCGGGGAGAGGGGAACGCCCGGCGCGTCGCACGCGCCGGGCGTTCCCATTACCCGCGCCATTCGGCAATTCCACGCGAGCGCTGATTCCGACGGCAAACGCGCCGAGGTGAATTCCGCCCCGAACACCGCTGGACCCCGGAGCGCCCGGCGGGAACCCCGGCCCGCCCCCACCCCCGCCACCCCGCGTCACCGCGGTGGCGCGGACCGCCCCGCCCCGGCTCCTACGCTGTCCGCATGACCCGTCCTGAAGGCCCACCGCTGTCGACCGCCACCCTGCGGAACCTGGAACGGGCCTCCGGCGACCTCGCCTCCTCCACCGTCGCGGAGATGGAGCGCAGGCTCCCGTGGTTCCGGCGGATGCCCGCCGACCAGCGCGCGAGCGTGCTCCTGCTGGTCCAGAACGGCGTCGCGGGCTTCGTCGCCTGGCTCCAGGACCTGCAACCGGCGGTCCGGCTCACCGCCGAGGCGTTCCGCTCCGCCCCCAAGGACATCTCCCGCTGGGTGAGCCTGCGCCAGACCGTGGAGCTGGTGCGCATCGCGCTGGAGCTGTTCGAGCAGCGCCTCCCGGTGCTGGCCGCCGACGACGCCGAGCACGCCCACCTGACCGGCGCGGTGCTGCGCTACGGGCGGGAGATCGCGTTCTCCGCCGCCACCTCGTACGCCGCCGCCGCCGAGGCGCGCGGCGCGTGGGACGCCCGGCTGGAGGCGCTGGTCGTGGACGGGGTGGTGCGCGGCGACGCCGAGGAGTCGCTGCTGTCGCGGGCCAGCGCGCTCGGCTGGGAACCGGGCGCCCCGGCGACCGTGCTGGTCGGCAACCCGCCGTCCGACGACCCGCAGCAGGTGATCTACGAGGTGCGCAGCCGGGCCGCGCGCAGCGGAAGGCAGGTGCTGCTGAGCGTGCAGGGCTCCCGCCTGGTCCTGGTGCTGGGCGGCGACACCGAGGCCGACGACGTGCTCGGGCGCATGGCGCAGGCCTTCGGCGACGGGGCGGTCGTCGCGGGCCCGACCATGCCGAGCATCGCCGAGGCGCACCGCAGCGCCGCCGACGCGCTGTCCGGGCTGCGCGCCGTGGTGGGCTGGCCCGCCGCGCCGCGCCCGGTGCGCTCGCTGGACCTGCTGCCCGAGCGCGCGCTGGCGGGCGACCCGGAGGCCGAGTGGCAGCTGGTGGACCGGATCACCCGGCCGCTGGAGGAGGCGGGCGGGGCGCTGCTGGAGACCGTGGACACGTTCCTGGAGGTCGGCGGCGTGCTGGAGGCGTGCGCCCGCAAGCTGTTCGTGCACCCGAACACGGTGCGCTACCGGCTGCGCCGCGCCACCGAGCTGACCGGGCGCAACGCCAACGACCCGAGGGACGCGCTGGTGCTGCGGATCGCGCTGTCCGTCGGCCGCCTGGCCCGCGCGCGCGGCCTGTGGTGACCGGGGCGCCCGACCCCTACCACACCCCGACTCGGGGGCGGGGTGACCAAGGACACCCCGACCGATAAGGGTGTTTTGGGCCGACCTCCACAACGCAGCGGACCGTGGACCGGTCGTGTTCCGGACGCCTTTGTAGAGAACCTACAAGCGTTGCCTGGCCTTTTCGTCCGTGCCGACATGCCACCGGAGGCCGGGCACCGTGTTCAGTGAGCCCGTGATCGCGCTGCTCGCCCCCGGACAGGGGTCCCAGACACCCGGAATGCTCACCCCCTGGCTGGATGCCGAGGGCGCCCGTGAGCGGATCGGGGCGTGGTCCGAGCTGACCGGTCTGGACCTGCTGCGGCTGGGCACCGAGGCCGACGCCGAGGAGATCAAGGACACCGCGGTCACCCAGCCGCTGGTCGTGGCCCTCGCGCTGCTGGCGTTCGAGCGGCTGACCCGCGAGGTCGAGCTGCCCGCCGACACGATCATCGCCGGCCACTCCGTCGGCGAGCTGGCCGCCGCCGCGATGGCGGGCGCGCTCAGCGCCGACGACGCCGTGCTGCTGGCCTCGGTGCGCGGCGCGGAGATGGCCGCCGCGTGCGCGCTGGCCCCGACCGGCATGGCCGCCGTCCTCGGCGGCGAGCAGGCCGAGGTGCTGGCGCGGCTGGACGAGCTGGGCCTGGTGGGCGCGAACCGCAACGGCGCGGGCCAGGTCGTGGCCGCGGGCCCGCTGGACGCGCTGGAGAAGCTCGTCGCCGAGCCGCCCGGCCGGGCGAAGGTGCGGGCCCTGCAGGTCGCGGGCGCGTTCCACACCGACTACATGAAGCAGGCCGAGGACGCGCTGCGCGCCCGCGCCCAGGACGTCCTCGTGCGGGACCCGGAGCTGCCGCTGCTGTCCAACGCGGACGGCTCGGTGGTCAGCGAGGGCCCCGAGGTGCTCCTGCGGCTGATCTCCCAGGTGACCCGCCCCGTGCGGTGGGACGCCTGCCAGGCAACCCTCGCCGAGCGGGGCGTCGGCGCGGTGGTGGAACTGCCGCCCGCGGGCGCGCTGACCGGCCTGGCCAAGCGCGAGCTGAAGGGCACTCCCACGTTGGCCTTGAAGACACCCGACCAGGTCGCCGCGGTGGCCGAGCTCCTGGAGGCCGCGAAGTGACCGCGTTCACCACCACCACGCAGGTCACCGGCACCAGGATCAGCGGCCTCGGCAGCTCCCAGCCGGACACCGTGGTCTCGAACCACGACCTGGCGCAGTACATGGACACCTCGGACGAGTGGATCCGGGACCGCGTCGGCATCGTGAACCGCCGCTTCGCGGGCCCCGACCTCTCGCTCGCGGACATGGCCGTGGACGCGGGCTCGAAGGCCGTCGCGGACGCGGGCCTGTCCCCGACCGACATCGGCGCCGTGATCGTGGCGACCTGCACCATGCCCTCGCCGATCCCGAACGCGGCGGCGCAGGTCGCCGACCGCATCGGCGTGAAGGCCGCGCCCGCGTTCGACGTGAACGCCGCGTGCGCGGGCTTCTGCTACGCGCTGGCCGCCGCCTCGGACATGGTGCGCGCGGGCAGCGCCAACCACGTCCTGGTGATCGGCGCGGAGAAGCTCACCGACTGGGTGCGCAAGGACGACCGCTCGAACGCGATCATCTTCGCGGACGGCGCGGGCGCCGCGGTCGTGTCCGCGACCGACGAGCCCGCCATCGGCCCGGTGGTGTGGGGCAGCGCGGGCGACATGTCGAACCTGATCGAGATCCCGGACCGGGACTCGTTCATCCACCAGGAGGGCCAGTCGGTGTTCCGCTGGGCCACCACGCGGATCGCGCCGATCGCGCTGCGCGCCGTGGAGGCCGCGGGGCTGACCGCCGCCGACGTGGACGCGCTGGTGCCGCACCAGGCGAACCTGCGGATCGTCGAGGCCATCGCGAAGAAGCTGCGCTCCAGCGGCGCGCGCGAGGACCTGGTCGTGGCGCGGGACATCGTCGAGTCGGGCAACACCTCGTCGGCGTCGATCCCGCTGGCGATGGACCACATGCGGGCGTCGGGCGAGATCAAGAGCGGCGACGTGCTGCTGCTGATCGGCTTCGGCGCGGGCCTGTCCTACGCGGGGCAGGTCGTCCGCTGCCCCTGACCGGGGCCTGGAACGACCCCCCGGACCGGCCCCGAGCGGCGGTCGGTCCGGGTTGGGCAGCACGGCAGGGCACCACGGGCGCGGGCGCGCCCGGTGGCATCGAGGCTTCCGGCGGGGCACCCCGGCCGGTGGACAGTGAACGAAGGGAACCGCAGTGAGCAACGAGGACATCCAGAAGGGTCTCGCCGAGATCGTCGAGGAGGTCGCGGGCGTCACGGCCGCCGAGGTGACCCCCGACAAGTCCTTCGTGGACGACCTGGACATCGACTCGCTGTCCATGGTGGAGATCGCCGTCCAGGCCGAGGACCGCTTCGGCGTCAAGATCCCGGACGACCAGCTGGCCAACCTCAAGACCGTTGGTGACGCGGTTGAGTACATCACCAGCAAGGCATGACCGCTGACATCGACGTCGTCGTCACCGGGCTGGGTGCCACCACCCCGCTCGGTGGCGACGTCGCCTCCACCTGGGAGGGGATGCTCACCGGCCGCAGCGGCGTGTCCGCGATGGTCGGCGGCTTCGTTGAGCAGTACGACCTGCCGGTGCGGATCACCGCCCGGCTCGCGGTCGAGCCGACCGAGGTGCTGCCCAGGGTCGAGGCCCGCAGGCTGGACCGCTGCGAGCAGGCCGCGCTGGTGGCCGCCCGACAGGCGTGGGCGGACGCCGGTCACGACGACGACAGCGTCGACAAGGAGCGCCTCGGGGTCATCATCGGCACCGGCATCGGCGGCGCCCGGACCCTGCTGGAGCAGGACGACCTGATCGAGGAGCACGGGCTGCGGAAGGTCTCGCCGCTGTCCGTGCCGATGCTGATGCCGAACGGCCCGGCCGCCTACGTGGGGCTGGACCTGAAGGCCAGGGCCGGGGTGCACGCCCCGGTGTCCGCGTGCGCTTCGGGCGCGGAGTCGCTGGCCTGGGCCTGGCGGATGATCAAGACCGGTGAGGCGGACGTGGTCGTCGCGGGCGGCACCGAGGCCTGCATCACCGCGGTCACCATGGCCGGGTTCATCCAGGCCAGGACCATGAGCAGCCGCAACGACGACCCCGCTCGGGCGTCCCGGCCGTTCGACGCGAACCGGGACGGCTTCGTGCTCGGCGAGGGCGCGGGCGTCCTGGTGCTGGAGCGGGCGGACTTCGCCAGGGCTCGCGGGGCGAAGATCTACGGCCGCCTGGCGGGCGTGGGGCTCAGTTCGGACGGGCACCACATCACGGCGGCCGACCCCGAGGGCCTCGGGCAGAGCCGGGCGATCTCGGCGGCGCTGCGCACCTCGGGCGTGGCCGCGTCCGACATCGCGCACGTGAACTGCCACGCGACGTCCACCCCGGTGGGCGACGTGATCGAGCCGCAGGCGGTGCGCAGGT
The DNA here is from genome assembly GCF_000023245.1 of Actinosynnema mirum DSM 43827. Taxonomy (GTDB): domain Bacteria; phylum Actinomycetota; class Actinomycetes; order Mycobacteriales; family Pseudonocardiaceae; genus Actinosynnema; species Actinosynnema mirum. The sequence goes on along the minus strand of NC_013093.1, from coordinate 1,465,099 downwards.
CCGTGGGCGACCACGTGCTGCTGACCGCCCCGAAGGGCCACCACGGGCACCTGCTGGGCGCGTCGGGCGCGGTGGAGGCCATCACGACCGTGCTGTCGCTGCGCGACGGCGTGATCCCGCCGACCCTGAACCTGGTGGACCAGGACCCGAAGGTGGATCTGGAGGTCGTGACCGGCGAGCCGCGCAAGATCGACCAGATCGCCGCGGTGAACAACTCGTTCGGGTTCGGCGGGCACAACGCCTCGCTGGTCTTCACCACGGTCTGAGCCGTCGGGTCAGGCGGCCCGCGCGGTCGCCTGACCGGGTTCTCCCCGGCGGGCGGGGAAGTCCGCCGCGGTGGTGTCGCGGGCGGTTCCGGGTTCGCCCGGACCGGGTCGCGGCGGTGTGGCGCAGGGGCTGCCTCCGGGCGGCCCCTTTCGCCGTTCCGGGACTTCCCTGTTCCGCCCCCGGAGCGTTCCGGGTACTTTCCGGAGAATCCTCCGGGCGACGCCGGGGGGAATTTCCTCTTTCAGCCTCGCGAAAACCGGGTCCACATTTCTGCGGATTCGCGCGCGCATTCCGCCGGGCCCGACCCCCGGCGCGGTCTCAGCAGGGTTCGAACTGCGAGGACTGGCCCTCGGTGCCCACGTCGACGCGCAGCGCGCCGTCCTCGACCTGGAGCGGGTAGACCACCCGCCAGCGCACGCAGCCGACCCGCAGGTCGGCGGGGCCCCAGACCGGGTCCTGGGTGCTGGTGAAGGTGATCATGGCCTTGAGGCGCTGGGCGCCGACGGCCTCCAGGCGGTGCACCAGGATCGTGCCGTCCCTGGTGGTCTCGTAGGGCTTGCGCCAGGCGCTCTCCCCCGGCGTGAGGGCGCGGCGCTGCGCGGTCACGGTGGTGGTCCAGCCCTGGAAGTTCCTGGCGTTGATCGAGTCGAAGTGCTTCTGCAGCAGCTCCACGACCCGCGCGCCGTCCGGGTGCTTGGACACGTCGGTGGTCAGCAGGACCTTGGAGTCGCCCGGCTGCTCGGACGGGGCGAGCGAGGTCGGCGCGCCCGAGGCGGCGTCCACGACCTGCTCGACCGGGGGCGAGGTCTGGCGCTTGTAGGCGTCGCGGGCGATCACCCCCGCGCCCGCGGCCGAGGCCATGACCAGGAGCACCACCGGGAGCAGCACGCGCGGGGACACCCCCAGAGCCTCCCACAGCCGCCCCCCGCGCCCCGCGCCGGGCGGCGCGCCCCGACTCGCCCACCCGGTCCCCATTCTTGCGGTTTTCTCCCCTGCGCGGGGGAGGCTTTTCAGGACCCCTGTTCGTCAAACATCTTTTTCCGGTCAGTTGGCGCAGTAAATCATCCTCATTCCGGAGCAATCCCCCGTGAGGAGCAGTCAACGGCCGGTGTTAACGTTGTGCGACGACCGGGACATTTTCCCTGAAAGCCCAGGTCACAGCCCCTTTCGAGCACAGAACGCAAGTGTTCAGATTCAGGTTTGAACAGGCGCCATGTCCTGCGGCAAACGGGACCAAACTCGGCGTTCAGGTGACCGTGGGAGCGATTCCGGCACAGACCGTGCAGAACCGGGTGGTGCCGATTGTCCCTAATGCTCGCCCCGTGTCACCTCATCGGCGGATTGGCGATCAACGGTGAGTTGTGCGGAAATATTGATGTCGAACAAATCGAGGGGGCGAAATACAGTGGATCTCCGCTACGAGGCGTACTGCTTCGCCGACCGCCTCTTCTACGACGTGCAAAGCCCCGTGGAAACGGCCCAGGACGATTTCTCCCGCGTCCTCCCGGCAGTGGACGGGGGGTGGGTGCAGGTCGAGAAGAACATCTGGCGGCACCTGCACCCGAAGGGCGTCCGGCTGCCGAAGCAGGGCTGGAAGGTGCACGTCTCGGCGACCGTGCTCAACGCCGCCGAGGTGCTCCTGAAGTCCCACACCTACCTGGTCGACAAGCGCATCCCGTTCAAGTACCTGCGCACCCGGTCGATCGTGCTGGCCCGCAACTCCAAGTACGCCCCCCGCGAGGCCAGCGGCAAGCTCATGACGATCTACCCGGCCGACGAGCGGCAGCTGGAGAGCGTGCTGTCCGAGCTGTCGGAGCTGCTGCGCGGCCAGCCGGGTCCCTACGTCCTGAGCGACCTGCGCTACGGCGCCGGACCGCTGTTCGTGCGGTACGGCGGGTTCGTCGAGCAGTGGATCGAGCGCGACGGCAAGCGCGTGCTGGCCATCGAGGGCCCCGACGGGGACCTGGTGCCGGACCAGCGCAAGCCCACGTTCGCCACGCCCGAGTGGGTGCCGCTCCCGGCCTGCCTGGAGCCCCACCTGGCCGCTCGGGGCGCCGGTGACGCGGAGTCGTTCCCCTACCGGGTGCTGCGGTCGCTGCACTTCTCCAACGGCGGCGGCGTCTACCTGGCGCGGCGCAAGTCCGACGACGTCGAGCTGGTGCTCAAGGAGGCCCGCCCGCACGCCGGGCTGGACCGCGAGAACACCGACGCGGTGGCCAGGCTCGACCGGGAGCACACGATCCTCACCAGGCTCGCCGGCGTGCCGGGCATCCCCGCCGCGCACGAGCGGTTCGGCGCCTGGGAGCACGAGTTCTTCTCGATGGACCTGGTGCGCGGCATCCCGCTCGGCCAGTGGCTCGGCAGGCACTACCCGCTGACGCACAGCGAGGTGGACGAGGCGAAGGTCGCCGAGTACGCGGAGCGGGCGGTGCGGCTGATCGGCCAGGTCGAGCGGATCCTCGACGCCGTGCACGGGCGGGACGTCGTCTTCGGCGACCTGCACCCGCTGAACGTGCTGGTCGACACCGACGACGACGGGAACGACTCCGTCTCGCTGATCGACTTCGAGCTGGCGTCCGGCATCGAGGAGGACCGCAGGCCCACGCTGGGCGCGCCGGGCTTCCAGGCCCCGCCGGACCGCCGCGGGTTCGAGGTGGACGAGCACGCGCTGGCCGCGCTGCGGCTGTACGTCTTCCTGCCGCTGAACGCGGTGGTGGAGCTGTCACCGGCGAAGCTGCGCTCGCACGTGGGCTTCGTGCGCCGCCGGTTCGACCTGCCGGAGGAGTACTGCGCGGCGATCGAGCGCGGCCTGAGCGCGGCGGCGCACGCCCCGACCCCGCTGGACGAGCCGGAGCCGGACTGGTCGGTGGTGCGCAAGTCCATCGCCGCGGCGATCCTGTCCAGCGCGACGCCCGACCGGACCGACCGGCTGTTCCCCGGTGACGTGGAGCAGTTCGAGGTCGGCGGGGCGTGCTTCGCCTACGGCGCGGCGGGCGTGCTGCACGCCCTGGACGCGGCGGGGCAGGGCCGGTTCCCGGAGCACGAGCGGTGGCTGGTCGAGTCGGTGCGGCGCGAGCCGCCGAAGGAAGCCGGGTTCTTCACCGGCGCCCACGGCGTGATCCACGTGCTGGACCGCTTCGGCCACGAGGAGCTGGCCGCGAAGCTGGTCGAGGACTACCGGCCGCTGGTGGCGACCACCTCGGACCACGGGCTCAACTCGGGCCTGTCCGGGATCGGGCTGAACCTGCTGCACCTCGCGCAGCGACGGGACGCGGGGCAGCGGAACGAGCCCGGCTACGCCGAGCAGGCGCTTGAGCTGGGCGAGCGGCTCGCGGTGGCGCTGGAGGGCGCCCCGCCGCCCGGCGACAAGGCCAGGGCGGGCCTGCTGCACGGCTGGTCCGGCCCGGCGCTGCTGTTCACCAGGCTGCACCAGCGCACCGGGGAGCCCCGGTGGCTGGAGCTGGCCGAGCGGGCCCTGGAGCGCGACCTCGCCGAGTGCATGACCGCGCTCGACGGCTCGACCCAGGTCCGCGACGGGAACTTCCGGACCCTGCCGTACGTGGACATCGGCAGCGCGGGCATCGCCCTGGCGCTGAACGAGCTGGTCCGCGTCGCGCCGGGGACCCGGCTGGCCGGGCGGTTGTCCGAGCTCGTCGGCTCGTGCACCGGCGAGTTCGTGATCCACCCGGCGCTCACCCTGGGCAGGGCGGGCCTGCTGGCCACCCTCGCCCACTCGGGCGGGTCGCGAGAGGCCGTGGACCGGCACCTCGCGGCGCTCGCCTGGCACGCGATCCCCCACGGGGAGGGCACGGCCTTCCCCGGAATCCAGTTGCGACGGCTCTCGATGGACCTGGCCACCGGCGCGGCGGGCGTGCTGCTCGCGATCGCCTGCGCCGTGGACGGCGTCCCCGTGCTGCCGTTCCTCACCAGCCCCGACCCGACCGGGTCGGTCGCTTCACCCCGAGATTAGGAGAAAAACCATGGAGTTCATCCTCGACCTGCAGGAGCTCGACATCCCCGAGACCCAGTCCCAGGCGATGGCGAGCGGTGGCGGTGGCGGCGGCAGCACGACCGCGTCGAACGCCAGCCTGCTGCTGCCCTGCAGCCACTCGACCGTGAGCCTGCTCGCCTGCTGATCACGGTTCGGGACCGGGGTTCCCCGGTGAGCGGCGCAGGCGAAGTGCGCCGCTCACCGGGCCTCGACCGGGGGCTCGACGGCCTGACCGCCGTCGGGCCCCCTGCTCATGATGCGGCACGGAGGGCCTGTCCAGGGGGGTGAAATGGGACTGCTGCGCACGGTGGTGCGGCGTGACCCCAGGTGGGTGCTGCTGGCGGTGAACGCGCTGGTGGCGACAGTGGCCGGGCTGCTGCTGCCCGTGGCGCTGGCCGGGGCGGTGGACGGCGCGCTGTCCGGCGGGGCCCCGGTGGCGGCGCTGGCGCTGCTGGTCGGGTTGACGGCGGTGGAGCTGCTCGGGGACGCGGTCGGCGTGGTGCTGGCGGCGTCGCTGACCGCGCGGGCCACGGCCTGGTTGCGGAACTCGGTGGCGCGGCGGCTGGTCGACCTGGGGCACCCGACGCCGTTCGCGGCCGGGGACGCGGTGAGCCGGTTGACCGGGGACGCGGCGATCGCGGGCGGCACGGCCGTGCTGCTGGTGGGCCTGGGGGTGTCGGTGGCCACGGCGGTCGGCGCGGTGACCGCGCTGGCGCTGCTGGACTGGCGGCTGGCGGTGGTGTTCCTGGTGAGCGTGCCGGTGGGGCTGCGGTTGGTGCGCTCGCACCTGCGGCTCACCGAGCGGGACGTGACCGCGTACCAGCGGGTGTCGGGCGAGCTGTCGGCGCGGCTGCTGGACGCGGTGGTGGGGCTGCGCACGATCGCGGCGGCCGGGCGGGCGGAGCAGGAGGCGCGGCGGGTGCTGCGGCCACTGCCCGAGCTGGGGGTCGCCGGGGCGGGGATGTGGCGGACGCAGGCGCGGATGGTGTGGCGGGCCGGGCTGCTGCTGCCCGCGGTGGAGTTCGCGGTGCTGGTGGCGGCGGGGTTCGGCGTGGTGGCGGGGCGGTTGACGGCGGGGCAGGTGCTGGCGGCGCTGGGGTACGCGGCGCTGGGGATGGCGGTGGTCGGGCAGGCGACGGCGCTGACGGCGCTGCAGCGGGCTCGGGCGAGCGCGGCGCGGTTGACGGAGGTGCTGGAGGCGGGCGGGGCGCGCGGTGGGGCGGCTGCGGTCGGGGCGGCTGCGAGCGGGGCGGCTGACGGCGGGACGGCTTTGGGCAGGACGGCTTTGGGCAGGACGCCTGCGGGTGTTGCGGCTGCGGCCGGAACCGCCCGTGGCGAGACGGCAGCGGGCGGAGAGTCTTCGGCCAGGACGGCTGGCGGCGAGGCCGCCGCGAGCGGGACGTCGGCGGGCGAAGTGGTTGCGGGTGAAGCGGTTCCGGTCGCGACGGCCGGGCGCGAAGCGGTCGCCGCGAGGGCGGTCGGCGGCGAAGCGGTCGCCGAGGTGGCGGTCGGGGCCGTGGAGCTGCGCGGGGTGACGGCCGGGGTGCTGCGCGGGGTGGACCTGGTGGTGGCGCCGGGGTCGCGGGTGGCGGTGGTCGGTCGGTCGGGGGCGGGGAAGTCCGCGCTGGCGCGGGTGGTCGCCGGGTTGACCGCGCCGGAGTCCGGCCGGGTGCTGCGCGGTGGTGCGGTGGCCTGCGCGTTCGAGCGCCCCGCGCTGCTGGGCGAGACCGTGGGCGCGGCGGTGGCGTACGGCACGGCGGCGTCCCCGGAGCGGGTCGAGCGCGCCTGCCGGGCGGCGCAGGTGCACGACGTGGTGGTGCGCCTGCCCCTGGGCTACGCGACGCCGCTCGCCGACACCCCCCTGTCCGGCGGCGAGGCCCAGCGGCTCGGGCTGGCGCGCGCGGTGGTGCGCGACCCCGAGGTGCTGGTGCTGGACGACGCGACCGCGAGCCTGGACACCGTCACCGAGGCCACCGTGGAGAGCGCCCTGGAGACGGCGCTGCCCGGCCGGACCCGGATCGTGGTGACCCACCGCGCGGCGACGGCGGCCCGCGCGGACTCGGTGGTGTGGCTGGAGGACGGGCGGGTGCGCGGGACCGGCGACCACGGGCGGCTGTGGCGCGACCCGGCCTACCGGGCGGTGTTCGGGTGAGCGGCAGACCGGGCCCGGCGGTGCGGGAACGCACCGCAGGAAGAACTTTTGCCCCGCAAGCACTTTCAGCGCGCGGGAACCCGCACCACCGCCTGGCCGCCTGCGGCCCCCGTGACCCCGGCGCTTCCCCGCTCGCGCCCCGCCTCTCCCGCAGGCTCCCCCTCCCCCGCACGTCCCTCACTCCCGAGGCGGTGCAGTCATGAGGTCCTACCTGGCCGTGTTGGCCGGTCAGCGGCGCGGGGTGCTGGTGCTGCTGCTGTGGTCGCTCGTCGAGGGCGTGCCCGCGCTGCTGTCCGGGCGGCTGGTCGCGCTGGCCGTCGACCGGGGGTTCGCGGTCGGGGACCCGCGGGTCGGGGTGCTGTGGCTGGTGGGGTTCGCGGCCGTCGCGGTGGCGGGCGCGGTCGGGCGGCGGCAGGTGTACCGGGGGCTCGGGGTGGTGGTCGAGCCGCTGCGGGACGCGCTGGTCACCGAGGTGGTGCGCGGGGTGCTGCACGGCGGGCGCTCGCACCGGCGGACGCCGGACGCGAGCGCGGTCGCCCGGATCACCCGGCACGTCGAGGTCGTGCGGGACGCCACCGCCGGGCTGCTGGTGCAGGCGCGCGGGCTGCTGGTGACCACGGTGGCCGCGCTGGTCGGGCTCGCCACGGTGGTGGACGGGCTGGCGTGGGCGGTGGTGCTGCCGGTGCTGGTGTCGCTGGTGCTGTTCGCGACGCTGCTGCCGTCGCTGGCGCGCGGGCAGCGGGCGCTCGTGCTGGCCGAGGAGGACACCGCCGAGAACTCCGGCGCGGTGCTGCTCGGGGTGCGCGACGTGGTGGCGTGCGGCGCCCAGGACGAGGCGCTGGGCGGGATCGCGCGGCGGGTCGACGCGCAGGCGGGCGCCTCGGTGCGGCTCGCCCGGTCGGCGGCGCTGCGCGGGGTGGTGATCGGGCTCGGCGGGTTCGCGCCGGTGGTGCTGCTGGTGCTGCTCGCGCCGGGCAGCGGGCTGTCGGCAGGCGGGCTGCTCGGGGCCGTGGTGTACCTGGGGACGAGCGTGCGGCCCGCGCTGTCCGGACTGGCCGACGTGGCCACGACCGTGCTGCTGCGCCTGGTGGTGGCGCTGCGCAGGCTCGCCGAGACCGCGCCCGTCGCGGTCGCGGGCGGCGACCTGGAACCGGCGGGCGCGGACGTGGTGCTGCGCGGGGTGACGTTCGGCTGGGGCGAGCGGGCCGAACCGGTGGTGCGGGACCTGGACCTGGCGCTCGCGCCCGGCGACCACCTGGCGGTGGTGGGGCCCAGCGGCATCGGGAAGTCCACGCTCGCCGGGCTGGTGACCGGGCTGGTCGCGCCGCGCGCGGGCCGGGTGCTGCTGGGCGGGGTCCCGGTGCACCTGGTGCGGCCGGAGGTGCGGCGGGAGCGGGTCGCGCTGGTGCCGCAGGAGACCTACCTGTTCGCCGGGACCGTGCGGGAGAACCTGGCGCTGCTCGCCCCGGACGCGGACGACGGCGCGCTGCTGCGGTCGGTGGAGGCGGTCGGGGCCGGTGTGGTGGTGCGGCGGCTCGGCGGGCTGGACGGGGAGGTCGCGGCGGGCGGCGCGTCGGGGTTGTCCGCAGGCGAGGCGCAGCTGCTCGCGGTGGCGCGGGTGCACGCGTGCCCGGCGGACGTGGTGCTGCTGGACGAGGCCACCTCCAGCCTGGACCCGGCGGCGGAAGCCGTGGTGGAGCGGGCCTTCGCGGCGCGCGGCGGGGTGCTGGTGGTGATCGCGCACCGGCTGTCGTCGGCGCTGCGGGCGGACAAGGTGCTGGTGATGGACGGCGGACCGGCGCTGCTGGGCGGGCACGCCGAGCTGGTGGCCGCCTCACCGGCCTACGCGAACCTGATGGCCGCCTGGGAGGGCCCGAGGGCCACTGCGGGCTGAGCCGCCGGAACGCCCCGGTGGCGCGGAATCCGCCCGGCGGACGCGTCCACCGGGCGCACCGGGCGCGCGTCGGATCGGCGGAAACCCCGTGCTGCCAACGGATTCGCCCCGCCCCGGAGATCCCCCGGCCGGGGCGCGCGGCGCGCGGTCGACGACCGCTTCGGCGCCGCGCTCGGGGACCGCGCCACGCGGAAACCCGGCGCTGCCAAGGAATCCAGGCCGGGAGCGCTCCCGGAACCTCGGGCGGGCACGCCGGTACCCGGCGCCACCACGAGGGGTGTGCCGGGTGCGACGTCAGCCGACTCGGTGCAGCCAGGTCACGGGGGCGCCGTCACCGGCCCTGCGGAACGGCTCCAGCGCGTCGTCCCACGCCGAGCCGAGCAGCTCGTCCACGTTGTGCGCGAACGACTCCCCGCCCCGGCTGCGGGCGGCCAGCGACCTGAGCTGGTCCTCCGAGACCACGATGTCCCCGTTCGCGCTGGTCCGCGCCTGCCAGAGGCCGAGGATCGGCGCGAAGCAGTAGCGGACCCCGTCGACTCCGGGACTCGGGTCCTCGGTCACCTCGAACCTGAGCATCGGCCACGCGCGCAGCGCGGACGCGAGTCTGGCGCCTGTGCCGGCGTCCCCGGTCCAGGCGCATTCGGCGCGCAGTTGCCCCGGCGCCGCGGGTTGCGCAGTCCACTTGAGGTCCACCCGATCGCCGAGTGCGCCAGAGAGAGCCCACTCGACGTGCGGACAGACCGCGGACGGCGACGAGTGGACGTAGACCACGCCACTGGTGCTGCCACGGGTGCTCACAGCTGACCTCCGCTACTCGACGAGGGACGTCTTCCCCTACGACCTCTCGACCACGGAAGATCAGGCGAATTCCCGACCCGGCCATTCTGCCCGCTGCGGGTGCGGTCCGCCAGAAGAACCAGCACAAGCGTCACCCGGCCGTGGTGGATACAGGTCTTTCGACCCTGAAACGCGATCTGCCCCACGGCCCGCCGGTCCGGCCGATCACGGTACGGGGTTGGGCGCGCACGGGGCGCTGATGACACGCCGATCATCACCCGACCCCCGATCGTGGTGCGCGTTCGAGTGATGCCGCTCACTGAACGCCGGAACCCGCGCACCTCGCGGCCCGGTGCACCCCGACGGGGTTACGGTGTCCGATCGTGGTGAACGGGGTGGTCGAGTGCGGTTGATCCGATTGGGGAACCAGCCCTCCAGGGTCGGCGCGGACGTGCGGGCGGCGCTCAGCGCGTGGGGACCCGGCGTCTCGGTGCTGGGCGGCTTCGCCCTGCTGGGCGCGCAGCCGCCGGACTGCCCCCGGCCGCTGGACGCGGTCGTGGTGCTGCCGCGCGGCGTGCTGGTCGTGGTCGGCGTCGACCTGCCGGAGCCCGCGCTGAAGCTGGAGGCCCCGCTGTCGGGCCAGTGGAAGACCGACGGCTGGCCGCTGCGCCACCCGGCGGGCGCGACCAGCCCCGTCCAGGAGGCCCTCGAAGCGGCGCAGGCGGTGGCGCGGCGCATCCAGGACATGCGCGGCGAGCCGCTGCCGGTGACCACGGTCGTCGCGGTCGGCCCGTACGTCGGCCAGGTCGTGCAGCCCAGCGCCGACCTGCACAAGGGCGTCCGGGTGCTGCACCCGAAGCCGACCACGCTGCTGGCCGCCGCGCGCGAGCTGGCCACCAGCGACCGGCCGTGCTCGGCGGAGCACGCGGCCAAGCTCATCGCCGTGCTCGCCCCCGTCGGCACGCCCCCGCAGCGCTCCACGATGCTCACCGAGGGCTTCACCGACGCGAGCGAGGACCTGGCGTCGGCCAGCACGATGCTGCTGCCCAAGGTCCGCCCGCAGGCCGAGCCCACCCGGCCGGGGTGGCTGCCGCTGGCCGCCGCCGGGGTCGGGCTGCTCGCGCTGGTCGGCGTGATCACGGCGGTGACCTCCTCCGGCGACGACCCGCAGGCCGCCGCGCCGAGCACCGCCGCCTCGGCGCAGGCCGGGCCGACCGCCGTCGTGGTGGACGGGCGCAGCTTCGCGCCGCGGGGCAGGGACGGCGGGGCGGAGTGCGCCGGGCACGCGTTCGGCGACGTCCAGGCCTGGCTGGAGGCCAACGGGTGCCGGGAGCTGGCGCGGGCGCAGTACTCGACCGAGGTCGACGGGCGGGCGGCGGCGGTCGCGCTGGCCGAGGTGACGGCGTCGACGTCCGAGGGCGCGGCGGCGCTGCGGGAGGTCGCGGCGCGCGTGGGCAGCGGCGGGGTCGTGCCGCTGGTGAAGGAGCGGGGGGCCTGGGAGGGCGGACCGGCGTCGTTCGACAACTCGGCGATCAGCTCGGTGGCGCGGCGGGACCGGGTGCTGGTGGCGCAGGCGGTGTGGGCGGACGGGGCGTCGGCGGCGGACGACCCGGCGCTGGTCGCGCTGGCCCAGCAGGCGCTCGGGCTGCCCGCGCGGTAGTGGGCGGGCGGTAGCGGGCGGGCGGTGGGGCGGCAGGCCGGTCAGCCGCCGCTGCGGACCAGGCCGACCGCGATCAGGCCGAACGCCACGTGCAGCACGATGACCATGCCCGCGATGGCGCTCAGCAGCTCGGTGCCCGGCCTGCCGACGAGCGCGCCGCAGGAGAACAGCCAGCCGGTCACCGCGACGGCGAAGCCCGCGGCGAGCACGGTGGCGGGGACGTGGGCCAGGCAGAGCAGCGCGTCCTGCCTCGCCCGGTGGAGCGTGTGCGCGACCACCGGGAGCAGCAGGAAGCCGGGCAGGTACGCGGCGGTCGACGGGAGCGCCGGGGAGCTCGGGTCGAAGGTGGTCGCGATGACGTAGGCGCACCACAGCACCGCGGCGGACGCGAGCAGGACGGTTCCCCTGGTCATCTTCCGGAGTGTAGGGCGATCATTTCGGACCAGGAGGACCGTTCGGGGGCGAACGGGCGCACCGGGTCGGAGCTGCAAGCGGTTGTTGACCTGCTCGTGACCGAAACGGGCCCGCGGAAATCAGAAGCGGTGTTGCCGAATTGGCCGGAGCGCGATTTCGCGGTCGGGCGGAACGGCGCCGAAAAACATCGACCGGAAACGCAAAGGTGCATATGCGTTTTTGATGGCGGAAACCGGGAGGCGGTGGCGCGCCGATGTCGGGAAACCGCGCGGAGGGGGCCGGACCGGACCCGGTCCGACCCCCGTCACCACGCGGAGCCACGGCCGCCACTCAGAACCCCGGCCACCGCCCAGGCCCCGCCCGCCGCTCAGAGCCCGTAGGCCTCCAGCAGCCGCAGCCACACCTCGCTGATCGTCGGGTACGCCGGGACCGCGTGCCACAGCCGGTCCACGGTCACCCCGCCCACGATCGCCACGGTCGCCGCGTGCAGCAGCTCCGCCGTGTCCGGCCCGGCGAACGTCACGCCGACCAGCGTCCTGGTCGACTCGTCGACGACCATCCGCGCCTTCCCCCGGTACCCGTCCGCGTGCAGCGACGACCCGGCCACCGCGAGGTCCAGGTCGACCACGCGCACGTCCAGCCCGGCCTCGCGCGCCTGCGCCTCGGTGCGGCCGACGAACGCCACCTCGGGGTCGGTGAACACCACCTGCGGCACGGCGGTGTGGTCGGCGGTCGCGACGGCGGCCGTCCACGGCTGAGGGTCGACCGCGCCGGTGGCGATGGCGGTGCCGACCGCGCGCGCCGCGTACTTGCCCTGGTGGGTGAGCATGGCGCGCCCGGTCACGTCGCCCGCCGCGTACAGCCAGTCGACCCCGCGCACCCGCCCGGCGTCGTCCACCGGCAGCGCCCTGCCCGCCTCGAACCCGAACTCCTCCACGCCGATGCCGGTGGTCGCGGGCTTGCGGCCGGTCGCGACCAGCAGGTGCGCGGCGGTGACGTCGACGCCGTCGCCGGTCAGCCGCACCCCGCCGTCCACCGCCGCCACCGCGCGGGCCCGCGCGCCGGTCACGATCCGCACGCCGTCCTCCCGGAGACCCTCGGCGACCAGGTCGCCCGCGAACGCCTCGAACTTCGGCAGCGGGCGCTCACCGGACAGCACCAGCGTCACCTCGGACCCGAGCCGCGCCCACGCCTGCGCCATCTCCACGCCGACCACGCCGCCGCCCAGCACCACCAGCGACCGGGGAACCTCCTTGGCCGAGGTCGCCTCGCGGGAGGTCCAGTGCGGGGTGGAGTCCAGGCCGTCCAGCGGCGGCAGGCTCACCTCGCTGCCCGTGCACACCACCACCGCGCGGGAGGCGGTGAGCACCCGGCCGTCCACGTCCACCCGCCGCTCCCCCGCCAGCGACCCGCGTCCGCGCACCACCACGATGCCCGCGCCCTCGGCCCAGGACACCTGGCCCGCGTCGTCCCAGTGGGAGGTGAAGGAGTCGCGCCTGGCCAGCACGGCGGCCGGGTCGAGCTTGTCGCCCACCGGCACGCCCGGCACGCGCTTGGCCGCGGCCAGCGCGTGGCCGGGGCGCAGCAGGGCCTTGCTCGGCATACAGGCCCAGTAGGAGCACTCGCCGCCGAGCAGGTCCGCCTCCACCAGCGCGGTGCGCAGCCCGGCGGCGGCGGTCCTCGCGGCGGCGTTCTCGCCCACCGGGCCGCCACCGATCACGATCACGTCGAAGTTGTCACCCGTCACCGGTCCACCCCACACCGGGTGGACCGGCACGACAAGTCAGGTGGGGTCGAAGACGCCGGACAGCATCCGGAGGATCACCCCGTTGGCGGTCCGCAGCACCTGGGGCCGCTCGTCCGGCGCGACCCGCTCGGCCAGCTTGAACAGGGCGTCGGCGGTCTGGGCGACCATCCGGAAGGCCAGCGCGACGGGCGCGTCGCCGCGCACCGGGTAGCGGGTGAGGAACAGCTCGGCCAGGCGCTCGGCCATGAGCTCGTACTGGTCGATGCTGGAGTCGAGGCTGTGCCCGTCGTGCAGGTCGCTGAACCGGACCCGGCCGAAGCCCGGCGCCTCCACCAGCATCCCGAGGTAGATGCCGATGACCTGGCCGACGGCCTCGCGCCAGTCGTCGGAGAGGTTCCCGGCGGAGAAGACGTTCTCGACCTTGCCGAGGTAGTCCTGCATCCCGCGCAGCGCGAGCGCGTGCACGACGGACCGCTTGTCCGGGAAGTACTGGTAGAAGGAGCCGATCGGCACGCCCGCGCGCTCGACGATGCGGGCTGTGGTGATGTCGTCGTAGTCGTGCTCGTTCAGCAGCGACGCGCAGGCGTCCAGAATGGCGGTGACCGTGGCCGCACCGCGCTGCTGAACGGGTTGACGGCGCATCACCTTGGCTAAGCGCTTTACGGCGGGATTGTCATGCACCGGGTCATCTTGGTGGATGCGGACCGCTGAACCCAAACTTCCTACGCGATTGTGACCGAAGGACGTGAACAGGTTTCGCATAGTTGCCGTGGCAATAACCGCGCTTTGCGGTCGGGTCATCGGCGGACGGCGCGCTCACCGGCCCTCGGCCCGCTTTCGGCGGACGGGGTTTCGGCGCGCGGGGTTTTCAGGGGGTGGGCGGAGTCGTCGCCGGGGGCGCGCGGGAGCGGGGCGGTGGCGGCGGGCGCCGCAGGTGTGAACGCCGGGGCGGGGGTGCGGGCGGGCGGGGTGGTCGCGGCGGTCTGCGGGGCGCCCGCGGACGAGGTCGCCGTCGCCGGTCCGGCGGGGCCGAGGACGCTCTCGGCGGCGTCCGCCCGGACCGGGGTGACCGGGGCGCGCGGGCGCGGGGGCCTGGTCACGTACGGGCTCAGCAGGCCCGCCACGGCCAGGCCCGGCGCGACCAGCGGCACCACGGCGGCCAGCGCGAGCGCGGTCGACCCGGCGCGCAGCACGTCGCGCGGGATCAGCGCGACCCGGTCCACCACGAACGCCCGCCTGCCGGGGATCGACAGCACCACCACGACCAGCAGGAACCCGCCGAGCGCGAGCAGCGCGTGGCGGACCGCGCCGTAGCCGACGGACTCGGCGGCCAGCATCACCGCGACCCAGCCGAGCAGCGCCCGCCCCTGCCTGCGCTCGGTGGTGACCGCCCACAGCAGCCCGCCCACGACCGCGAGGAACCCGGTGCGCCCGCCGCACCAGTCGGCCACCGCCTCCAACCAGCCCACCGGGGCGCCCGCCCAGCCGACCGCCGACGCGACCACGTCCAGCGGGCTCGGCCGGTGCAGCACCTGGCCGACCACCCAGGCCAGCGACCACACCGACACCACCGCCGCCGCGACGAGCTGCCTGCGGGGGCGCGCCACGGCGCAGCGGCACAACCGGACGAGTTCCCGCCGATGCTCCCTCACCCGTGCCAGCCTGCCGCCGGTGGTCCTCCCGGACAGCAGGTGTCACCCTGGTGCGCGACCGATGCCGCCCTTCGGGCGATCGGAGATCACCGGCCGTGGTGGGTGCTCCAGCTGGGCAGGCCGCTGAGGTGCTCGTACACCTGGTAGACGCCGCTGTGGTCGGCCTGGTCGAGGCCGAGCGCGCACATCGCGGTGTACAGCTGGGCGACGGTCGCGGTGACCGGCAGCGGCACCCCGGACGCGCGGGCGGTCTCCATGGCGAACCCGAGGTCCTTGAGCTGGTTCGCCGCCGAACCGCCGGGGGTGTAGTCGCCGGTCAGCCACTTCTCCCGCTTGACCTCCAGCGCCCGCCCGCCCGCGAGACCGCCGGAGAGCGCTTCCAGCACCAGCTCGGGGTCGAGGCCGTTCTTGCTGGTCAGGGCGAGGGCCTCGGAGATCGCGGCGAGCGTGGCGGCCACGACGACCTGGTTGCCCGCCTTGGTGAGCTGGCCCGCGCCGAGCGGGCCCATGTGGCGGACGGTGGTGCCGAGCGCGGTCAGGTAGGGGCGCAGCCGCAGCACGTCGTCGGCCTGGCCGCCGACCATGACGCTCAGGGTGCCCGCCTCGGCGCCGACGTCGCCGCCCGACACCGGCGCGTCGACCACCCGCACGCCGAGCGGGGCCAGCTCCGCGCCCAGCTCGCGCACCCCGCCGGGGGACACCGTGCCCATGACGACCAGCAGCGGGTCGGTGGTCCCGGCGCGCCGCCAGCCGTCGAGCAGCCCGGCGCCGGAGGTGGCGGGCCACGGGCTCGCCGAGGGGCCCGCGCCGTTGCCGTTCAGCTCGTGCTCCGGGTCCGCGCCGCCCGACTGCTGCGGGATGCCGGTCCGACCGGGCGGGCCGCCGTGCAGCACCTCGCGCACCTGCGGCAGGTCGGGCAGCACCGTGAGCACGACGGGCAGGGCGGCGTCGGCGGGCGTGGCGGCCGAGGTGGCGCCGAGCGCCCGCGCGGAGCCGTCCTTGCCGGGCGTGCGGTTCCAGACCGTGACCGGGAAGCCGGCGCGCGCGAGGTTCCGGGCGATGGGGAGCCCCATCGCACCCATGCCGAGCACGGACACCGGGTCATGGCGCACCGGGCCAGCCTACGACCGCCCGCCCGATCGGGCCCGGTCAGCGATCACCCCCGAGCCCCGCGCTCACCCGACCGGCGGCCCACCCGCTCACCCGCCCGACCTCCGCCGGGTGGACGGCGGGACGCGGCCCCGAACCGGCCCGCCAGGGCCGCCCACCACCGGCCCACGACCACGAACCCCCCACGCGGGGACTCCCGAGGGCAGGTCCGCGCAGGCCGCAGGCCGCACCGGACCACGAGCGGGCGCGCACGGCCCCCGGTTCACCCGCACCGACGAGCGCGCCCCCCGAAGGTGTCCTGCAGCCGGGTACCACGGCCGGCTACCACGGCCGGGTACCACGGGCGGGCTCCACGGGCACGTCCCGCAGCCAGGCGCCACCGCCGGACTCCACCCGCAGCGGGGGCCCACCACCGGACTCCGCAGGCGCGTCACGCAGACGGTCCCCCAGGGGCGGACTTCACGGCGCATCGCACAGCGGGGCGCCACCGCCGGACTCCACCGAGGCGTCCCGAAGGCCCGTCCCGCGGCCAGGTTCCCCGATCTGGTCGCACCCCGGCCCCGCCGAGGCGGCGCCCCGGTCGTCCGGCGTCCAGCCGTCCCGAGCCGCGCAGGAGCGCGCCGGGGCGGAACCGCAGTGGGGCGGAGTTCGCAGGTCCGGGCGGCGGGTGTGCTCAGCGCGCCTGGCCAACGTGTAGATTAGTCATTCTGCGCGCACGCAGAAGATAACAGGCTAAAACCGAACAGCCTGACAAACCACGCTATCGAGAAATGAGGCACGTTGTCAACCCCGGCCGATGAACTCCGAATCGCGGAAACCGATTCGGAGCAGGAATACGTCTCGATGCTGTACTCCAGGCTGGACGACCTCCGTGAGCAGAGCTCGAAGCGGCTGTCGGGCGCGCTCCGGCAGACCGGCGGCACCCACCAGATGCGGTCCGAGCGGGACACCTCCGTCGCCATGTACTCCGACCAGCTGGCCCAGTACAGCGCGGTGGAGAACGGGTTGTGCTTCGGCAGGCTCGACTTCCACACCGACGACCGCTTCTACATCGGCCGCATCGGGCTGTTCGACGAGGACAAGGAGTACGAGCCGCTGCTGATGGACTGGCGCGCCCCCGCGGCCCGCCCGTTCTACCTGGCCACCGCCGCCGCGCCGGACGGCGTGCGCAGGCGCAGGCACCTGCGGACCAAGCAGCGCAAGGTCGTCGGCTTCGACGACGAGTCGCTCGACATCAACTCGGTCGTCCCCGGCCGCAACGAGGGCCTCACCGGCGAGGCGACGCTGCTGGCCGCGGTCAACGCCAGCCGCACCGGTCAGATGGGCGACATCGTCGCGACCATCCAGGCCGAGCAGGACCGGATCATCCGCACCGAGCTGAACGGCGTCGTGGTCGTCCAGGGCGGCCCCGGCACCGGCAAGACCGCCGTCGCGCTGCACCGCGCCGCGTACCTGCTCTACACGCACCGCCGCCAGCTGGCCAAGCGCGGCGTGCTCGTGGTCGGCCCGAACAGCACGTTCCTGCGCTACATCGGCCAGGTGCTGCCCTCGCTGGGCGAGACCGGCGTGCTGCTGTCCACGGTCGGCGAGCTGTACCCCGGCCTGACCGCGACCGGCCGCGAGCCCACCGAGGCGGCCACCATCAAGGGCAGGCTCGCGATGGCCGACGTGGTCGCGCACGCCGTGCGGGACCGCCAGGAGGCCCCGGCGCTGGTGGAGGTGCCGTTCGAGCAGGACGTGCTCAAGCTCGACCGCAAGGCGATCAGCGCCGCGCGCGGCAGGGCCCGGCGCACCCGCCGCCCGCACAACGAGGCGCGGCGCACGTTCCAGCGCGAGGTGATCACCACCCTGGCGAACCAGGCGGTGGCGCGCCTGGGCAGGCACCTGCTGGACGCGGCCGACGTGGACGACATCCGCCGCGAGCTGCGCGAGGACCCGAAGGTGCAGGCCGCGATCGACCGGCTGTGGCCGGTGCTGACCCCGCAGCGGCTGCTGGAGGAGCTGTACGCGTCGCCGAAGCTGCTGGCCAAGGCCGCGCCGAAGCTCACCCCCGCCGAGCGGGAGCTGCTGCGCCGCGCGCCGGGCGGCGAGTGGACGCCCGCCGACGTGCCGCTGCTGGACGAGGCGGCCGAGCTGCTCGGCGAGGACGACACCGAGGCCAAGGCGCGGGCGGAGCGGCAGCGCAGGCAGGCCGTGGACTACGCGCAGGGCGTGCTGGACATCCTGGACCTGGCCGACGACGCCGACCCGGAGATCCTGATGGCGACCGACCTGGTCGACGCCTACAAGCTGGCCGAGCGGCACGGGGCCGAGCGGTACGAGACGGCGGCGGAGCGCGCGGCGGCCGACCGGACGTGGACGTTCGGGCACGTGATCGTGGACGAGGCGCAGGAGCTGTCGGCGATGGCGTGGCGCACGCTGATGCGGCGCTGCCCGTCGAAGTCGATGACCGTGGTGGGCGACATCGCCCAGACCGGTGACGTGGGCGGGGCGACGTCCTGGTCGGAGGTGCTGTCCCCGTACGTGCTGGACCGCTGGAAGCTGACCGAGCTGACGGTGAACTACCGGACGCCGTCGGAGATCATGGCGGTGGCGGCGGACGTGCTGGCCAGCGTGGACGCCGACCTGGCCCCGCCGACGTCGGTGCGGGACAGCGGGTTCGAGCCGTGGGCGCGGCGGGTCGGGTCGGTCGCGGACGGGCTGGCCGAGGTGGTCGGGGCCGAGTCGGCGGCGATCGGGGACGGCAAGCTCGTGGTGATCGTGCCGTCGGCGCGGCTGGCGGAGCTGCGCGCGGTGGTGCCGGGCGCGACCGACGACCTGGACGCGCAGGTCGTGGTGCTGGGCGTGACGGACACCAAGGGCCTGGAGTTCGACTCGGTGCTCGTGGTGGAGCCGGCGCAGATCCTGGCGGAGTCGCCGCGCGGGGCCAGCGACCTGTACGTGGCGCTGACCCGCGCGACGCAGCGGCTCGGCGTGCTGCACGCCGAGGAGCTGCCCGCGGAGCTGGGCAGGCTCGCGACCGCGTGAGGCGGTCGGGGCGCTGGCGCGCGGTTCAGCGCGCCAGCGCCCAGCCGAGCCCGGCGGCGGCGAGGCCCGCCACGAGGGTGAGGGCGGTGTAGCCGAGGGCCAGCCCCGGCCTGCCGCGCCCGACCAGGGTGATGTTCTCCAGGCTGAACGTGCTGTAGGTGGTCAGGCCGCCGCAGAACCCCGTGCCGAGCAGCGCCCACAGCCACGGCTGGGCGCCGACGAGCAGGCCGAGGGTGAACGAGCCGGTCACGTTCACCGCCAGGGTCGGCCAGGGGAACGCGGTGTCCCAGCGGGAGCGCAGCAGGCGGTCGACCAGGAAGCGCAGCGCCGAGCCGACGGCCGCGCCCGCGAAGACCAGGAGCGGGGTCACGGGGCGCCTCCGGCCGGTCCGCGCAGCCGTCGGGTGAGCGCGAGGCCCAGCGCGGCGGCGGCCAGGCCGGTGAGCGGGGTGAGCAGCAGGTGGGCCAGGTCGGTGGTGCGCACGACGTCGACGGCGTAGCCGGAGAACGTGGTGAACCCGCCGAGCGCCCCGGTGCCGAGCAGCAGCCGCACCTTCGGCCTCGGCCCCGCGGCCATGAGGACGCCGATGAGCAGGCAGCCGAGCGCGTTGACGGCGCAGGTGGTCCACGGCCCGGCCACGAGCTGGCCCGCGCCCCACCGCAGCACCCCGCCGACCCCGCCCCCGAGGGCCACCAGGGCGACCTCGGCGCCGGTGGCGATCGGCGCGGGTCGGGTGGTCACCGGCGCAGGGTAGTTCGCCGCGCCGCTCCCCCGGCGCCCAGGGCCTGGGGCTAGGACGCGCGCAGGTGGTCGACCAGGTGGTCCAGGGCGGTGAGGGCGCGCACGACGTCGGCGCGCTCCTCGGGTTCGAGTCGGTCGAGCGCGCCGCCGATGCGCTTCTCGTGGGCGCCGCGCCAGACCGCGAGCTTGTCGTGCCCGAGCGGGGTCACGGTCAGCTGCGCGACCCTGCGGTCGGTCGGGTCGGCGCGCTTGGCCACCAGGCCGCCCTCGATGAGCTGGCCGACCAGCCCGCTGACCGTGTTGGGGGCCAGCCGCAGCTCGGCGGCCAGGTCGCCCACGCGCGAGGGCGAGCGCTCGGCGAGCGCCATGAGCAGCTCGACCTGGGCCATGGGCAGCGCGTCCCACGGCCACTCCGAGCGGATGCTGGTGCGCAGCGCCCGGCGCAGCCTGGCCACCACGTCCGTGAGCGTGCGTGCCTCGTCCGACATGCGGGAAGGGTAGCGGCGGGCGTTGTGTCCGACCCCGAGGTGAATCCGCTCTGTGGGACGGTCCGAAGGGGGCCGCACGGTCGTGGGGACGCGGGCGGGGACGTCGGGCCCGCCGCGCGCGGGGAAGTCCATTGTGGATGGATGCACGCGCGGAGTTCGCTGCTCCGGCGGGGTTTGGGCCGCGCCGTCCACCCGTGCGGCGGGATCGGGTGATCACCCTGCGCTGCCTTGATAGGCCGATCGGGCAGAAGCGCCCGCGACCCCTGCCACCGGGGCCCCCGCCTTAAGTAGCCTGCGTCGCGTGCGGGCGGCGGAGGTGCGCGGTGACCGAGCGAGCGGGGTGGGTGCCCGCCGGTGTGGACGTCGGCCTGCCGAGCGCGGCGCGGCTGCACGACTTCCTGCTGGGCGGGTCCCGGAACTTCGCCGCGGACCGGGAGCTGGGGGCGCAGCTGCTGGCGGCCGACCCGGACAGCGCGGTGGCGGCGGCGCAGTCCCGCTCGTTCCTGCGCAGGGCGGTGCTGCTGATGGCGGCGAGCGGGATCAGGCAGTTCCTGGACCTGGGTTCCGGCGCGCCCTCGGCCGGCTGGGCGCCTGAGGTGGCGCTGGCCGCCGACCCCGGCGCGCGGGTGGTGTGCGTGGACTTCGAGGACGTCGCGGTGGCGCACGGGCACCTGCGGCTGGACGCGGACCCGAGGGCCTCGGTGGTGCAGGAGGACCTGACCGAGCCGGACGCGGTGCTGGTGTCGGCGCGGGCGACCGGGCTGGTGGACACCTCGGAGCCGCTGGGGCTGCTGGCGGTCGGGGTGCTGCACCACGTCCCGCCGTCCGGCGACCCGGCGCGGGTGCTGGCGGCCTACCGGGACGAGCTGGCGCCGGGCAGCCTGCTGGCGCTCTCGCACGCGACGGGCGAGCTGGCCCCGGAGCGCGTCGAGGCGGCGGTGGCGGTGCTGGGGCGCAGCGCGAACCCGGTGTTCCCGCGCCCTCTCGCCGCGGTCGAGGCGCTGTTCGACGGGTTCGAGCTGCTGGAGCCGGGTGTGGTCGTGCCGCCCGCGTGGCGGCCGGAGCACGGGGCCCGGTTCGAGGACGGCGCCGAGGCGGAGGACCCGGCTCGCGCGGGCGCCTACGCCGGGGTGGGGCGCAAGCGGTGACCGGCCGTGGTCGGCGCGGGTAGCGCGGACCCGGCCGCCGGGCGCCGCGAGCTGGCGCGCGCGTGGGCGCGGGAGCTGAAGGGCGCCGGGCGCGGCCCGATGTCGCCGGTGGAGCTGGAGCGGTTCCTGCTGGAGCTGGTGGAGCTGCTGCTGGACGTGCTGGGAGCGCTTCCGTTCCGGGCGGCGGGCGCGGCCGAGGCGGGGCGGCGGCTGGTCGGGGCGCGGTTCACCGGCGCGGAGGCGCTGCGGCGCACCGTGCTGCTGCTCGGGCGGTCGCTGGCCGAGCACGCGGACCGACCTGGGCCGGACAGCGCGAGATCGGACAGCGCGGGGCCGGGGTTGGCCGAGCGGGTGGTGGCGGTGCTGGCCGAGCTGAGCGCCGGGTTCGCGGAGGCGCTGCGGCTGGACGCGCTGGCGCAGCAGGAGGAGGTCCGCCTGGCGCTGCTGGCCGCGCGGCAGCGGGTGGAGCGGGTGCTGCGGCTGAGCGAGGCCCGGTTCCGGGAAGCGTTCGACTCCTCGGCGCTGGGCATCGCGATCACCGACCTGCGCGGGATGTGCGTGCGCGCCAACGACTCCCTGGCGCGGATGCTGGACGAGCCGAAGGAGGTGCTGGTCGGCCGCAGGCTGGTGGAGCTGTTCCACCCGGACGACGCGGCGCCGCTGGGCGCGGCCTACCGGGCGGTGGCGGTGGGGCGGGTCGACCAGTTCCGGGAGCAGCGCAGGCTCGTGCGGGTGGACGGCGACCCGGTGTGGGTGCACCTGGCGGTGTCGCTGCTGCGCGACGAGGACGGCAGCCCGGCGTTCCACGTGACGATGGCCGAGGACGTCAGCGAGCTGCACCTGCTGCGCCGCAACCTGGACCACCAGCTGCTGCACGACGCGCTCACCGGCCTGTCCAACCGCCAGCACTTCACCACCCGGCTGGAGGTGATGCTGAAGGCGTCGCGGGCCGGGATCACGCTGTACCAGCTGGACCTGGACGCGTTCTCGGTGGTGAACAACGGGCTGGGGCACGCCACCGGCGACCGCGTGCTGGTGGAGGTGGCGCACCGGCTGCGCGGGGTGGTGGAGCGCGAGGAGGCGCTGGTCGCCCGGATCGGCGGGGACGAGTTCGCGCTGGTGGTGGACAACTCGCCGACGACGCCGAGGGTGCCCGCGATGGTGGAGCGGGTGAACGCGGCGCTGGCCGGGCCGCTGGAGTCCGGTGTGGAGCTGTCGGCGGCGATCGGCGTGGTGGACCGCCCGGCGTCGGACTGGCCGGTCGTGGACCTGCTGCGGGCGGCGGACTCGACGGTGCGGCGGGCGAAGTCGCTGGGCACCCGGCAGTGGCTGCCGTACGACCGGGCCGAGGAGGCGCGGTCGCGGGAGCTGCTGGGCCGGGCGGCGCGGCTGCCGCGCGCGCTGGCGGCGGACGAGGTCGAGGTGGAGTACCAGCCGGTGGTGGACCTGGCGACGGGCGAGCGGACCGGGCTGCTGGCGCGGGTGCGCTGGGACGGGCTGGGGCACGAGGAGTGCGCGGAGCTGGCGGAGGTGGGCGGCTCGTCGCCCGCGCTGGGCCTGTGGGCGCTGGAGCGGGCGGCGCGGGAGGCGGCGACCTGGGCGGGCTCGGTGCCGCTGCACGTGGAGCTGTCGCCCGCGCTGACCACGGACCCGGACCTGGTGGCGTCGGTGTCGCGGGTGCTGGCGGAGACCGGGCTGGCGCCGGGCGGGCTGAGGCTGCGGCTGCACACGCGGGCGGCGCTGGTCGCGGAGGACGACAACGCGCAGGTGCTGCGGGACAACGGCGTGACGACCGGTCTGTGGGCGTTCAACGGCGGTCAGGCGGAGCTGTCCCTGGTGGACGCGCTGGAGGTGGACGCGCTGGTGTTCGAGCCCGCCGTGGCGCGCCGGTTGTCCGGGCAGGCGGTGGAGGGGCTGCTGCACCGGGCGATGGACGGGCTGGCGGCGGTGGTGCGGTCGGCCGGGGTGGAGATCGTGGCGCCGTGCGTGGACTCGGCGCAGGACCTGGCGTGGTGGCGGGGCGCGGGCGCGACGAGCGGGTTCGGCGAGCAGTTCGGCGGGCCGGTCGCGGGGCACGAGCTGTGAGCGGGGGCGGCGGGGGTCGGGGTGGCGGGGTCGGGGCTGTGGGGGGTCGGGGCTGCGGGCTGTGACTCACTCCTTCGTGGGGCACTGGTTCGGGCGCTGGCGGGTACCGCGCGCGGGTCGACGGCGCTGACCCACCTTTCCCCTCGCCCAGAAGGATTTTCACGTCCTGGCCGGCTTTCGGCCGGGGCTAGCTTTGGTGCTGTCGCCTGCCAACGCGGGCAGACGACGGGGGAGATTCTCAGGGGGAACGATCGTGCTCACACGGATGAAGATCACTGCTGCGGCGCTGACCGCCGTCGCCGGGGCCGCCCTGGCGACCGCGCCCGCCCAGGCCGATCCCGCGGCGTGGCCGTGCGTCGAGTTCGGCTTCTGCATGTACGCGGGCGCGGCGGGCGAGGGCAGGCGCATCGAGATGCTGGAGGGCGTCTCCGACCTCGGTGCGATCAACGGCGGACTGCTGAACGACAACGTCCGGTCGGTGAAGAACATCAGCGGTGACAGCTGGTGCCTGTACGACTCGCCGGACTACGAGAACGAGATCGCGGTCATCCTCGACGGCATGGCGGAGGCCGTCGACTGGGAGAAGATCGGCTCCAAGGTGACCTCAGCGGAGGCGTGCTGACGGTGCGCGCGGGTGGTCGGCGGCCCCGTCAGAGCAGCGCCCGCGTGGGCGCGTGCCTGACCTCGCCGTCGTGGGTGAGGCAGCAGCCGCCGATCACCTCGTCCGCCAGGTCGGGCGCGATCCGGCCGCCGGAGACCATCATCAGCAGCAGGTTGGCCACGTTGCGGGCGTAGAGCCTGCTGGCGTGCACGGGCATCGTGCTGGGCAGGTTCCTCGCCCCGTGCACGAGCACGTCGCCGACCACGACCTCCTCCCCCGCGACCGAGCAGGCGCAGTTGCCGCCGCTCTCGGCGGCCAGGTCGACCACCACCGATCCGGGCGCCATGGCCTTGAGCATCTCGGCGGTGACCAGCACCGGCGCGCGCCTGCCCGGCACGGCGGCGGTGGTGATGACGACGTCGGAGGCCGCGACCCGGTCGGCGAGCAGCTCCCGCTGCCGCCCCAGGAACTCCTCGGACCGCTCGTCCGCGTAGACCCCGCCCTGCCCCTCCAGGCCCAGCTCCAGGAACCGCGCCCCCAGGCTGCGCACCTCCTCGGCGGCGGCCGAGCGCACGTCGTAGGCCTCCACGACCGCACCGAGCCGCCGGGCGGTGGCGATGGCCTGCAACCCGGCCACCCCGGCCCCGAGCACCAGCACCCGCGCGGGCGGCACGGTCCCGGCGGCGGTGGTGAACATCGGCAGGAACCGGGGCAGCCGCTGGGCGGCCAGCAGCACCGCCCGGTAGCCGGCCACGAGCGCCTGCGAGGACAGCGCGTCGGCGGGCTGGGCGCGGGTGACGCGCGGCAGCAGGTCGAGGCTGAACGCGGTGACGCCGCGCTCGGCGAGCACCCGCACCAGGTCCAGCTCGGCGGCGGGCGGCAGGAAGCTGACGGTGACGTCCCCCGGCCGCAGCCGCCCGGCCTGCTCGACGTCCAGCGGCTGGACGGAGGCGACGACCTCGGCGGACCCCGCCGGGTGCTCGGGGACGACCACGGCCCCCACCGAGCGGTACTCCTCGTCGCGGGTGTGCGCCCCCGCGCCCGCGCCGCTCTGCACCAGCGCGCCGAGCCCCGCGGCGATCAGCGGGGCGACCGTCTCCGGCAGAGCGGCGACGCGGCGTTCGGCGGGCCGCGACTCGGCGGGGATTCCCACTCTCACCCGATCACCGTAGGGCGCGCGCGGTGACCGGGACCACACCCCGGACCGGAACGCGCGTCCGGTTCACCGAACCGGAGCAGCGGGACCCGCGCGGACCGTCAGTGGATCACCGGGCACACCCCGGTCGTGTCACCGGGGAAGAAGTTCGGCAGCAGCTCGTCCTTGGAGTAGTACCGGTGGAAGACGCTGGTCAGCCCGCTCGACATGGGCGGGACGATCCACGTCCAGTCCGCCGGGACCTGCCGCCCCACCGCCTCCTCCTTGGCCACGTGGGTGAGGAACCGGTCCGACTCGGTGTGGTGGTCGGCGATCGTGACCCCGGCCTCCTCGAACGAGTGCAGCACGGCCCGGTTCAGCTCGACCAGCACCCGGTCCTGCCACAGCGTGCGCACCGACGAGGTGTCCAGGCCCATCCGCTTGGCCAGGTACGGCAGCAGGTCGTAGCGGTCCTTGTCGGCGTAGTTGCGGGCGCCGATCTCGGTGCCCATGTACCACCCGTTGAACGGCGAGGCCGGGTAGTCGACCCCGCCGATCCGCAGCCGCATGTTGCTGATGGCGGGCACGGCGTGCCAGCGCAGCCCGAGCGCCCGGAACCAGGGCAGCTCGGGGTGCTTCATCGGCACCTCCAGCACGGCCTCGGGCGGCAGCTCCAGCAGGTGCGGCTCGGCGTCCTCGCGGGAGACGATCAGCGGCAGCACGTCGAACGGCCCCCGGTGCGACGGCGGCTTCCAGCCCATCGCGACGGCCTCGGCGGTGAGCCCCACGTTGCGCCGGTCCCCGAGCACCCCTCCGTCGGCCCCGAGGTACCCGGCGTACCGGATGAGCTGCTCGTTGTGGACGCGCGGACCCGGCCGGTCGGGCTCGTCGGGGGCGAAGACGGTGAGCACGGGCCGGATCCGGCCGCCGTTGCCCGCGAGCTTGAGGTGCTCGACGCACTCGTCGGCGACCGCCTTGGGGTCGCGCAGGTCGCGCAGGTCGCGGACCTTGAGGCTGCGCCAGTAGAGCCTGCCGATGCACCGGGCGCTGTTGCGCCAGGCCACGCGGGCGCCGAAGACCAGCTCCTCGTGGGTGTGCCGGTAGGTGCCGGTGGCGGCGACCTCGGCGTGCACCTCGGCGAGCCGGGCGTCGACGCTGCCCGCCTCGGGGTGCTCCGAGTGGTGCAGGCGGACGAAGTCCTCGGCTTCGGCGAGGTCGACCGACGGCGCGGGGGGCGCGCCGAGCGGCCTGGCCTCTGCCGGGCACAGGGGGACGGAGGTCATGGCGGGACACCGTAGTTGCACTTCCGGGGGCGGTGCACCGCCGTGCCGGGCACTGGGGGGCAACGTCACTGCACAACCACCACCACACCCAGCGCTCTTGATCGCGCGAAAGGGTGACTAGTCCTGGGAAAACGAGTGATATTCGATTGTTGGTAAAGCAATGCAGGTCGCCCGACGGTGATTTAGCTCACGCTCATTGTTTCCACGGTCGAGTGAGCGGCCTACCAAGACCATCTTCCAGGTGACGGCGACACACGTCCAGAGTGATCCGTTCGGTCTAGGAACTCCAGTCCGCGTCGCCCGATCGGGCGTAGGGGTGGGCGGGCGCGTGACCTCGGGGCCGCCGACCGGCCCTCGCGCCGGCGTCGGACGCCCGATCCGGCGGCGCGATCAATGATCATCCGGCGGGCGCGCGGAGCGCATTTCCCCGATCTTTCCCCTAATTCCACGGACTCCCCCTTGCGCTCGCGACGCGGTCGCGCACGGGGCGCGCGGCGGGCCGTGGACCCCGTCACCGGGAATCGGATCGGCGCGGGTCACACGTCCGGCGCAACTTTCTTCACGGTTTCATGAATGTTCTGTAGCTTGCGAAGAGGTCTTCCGATCGCATGGGGAGAGGTCCGCGATGACCGAGACGATCCACCCCGAGCTGCCCACCACCAGGCGGCGCCCGTTCGACCCGCCCGCGCGCCTGGGGGAGCTGCGCGCCGAGGCCCCGATCACCCCGCTCGGCTTCCCGGACGGCCACGACGGCTGGCTCGTCACCGGCCACGACATGGCCCGCGCCGTGCTCGCCGACCTGCGGTTCAGCAACCGCGCCGAGCTCAAGCACGCGCCCGTCCGGCTGGGCGGGCAGGTCATCCCGCAGCAGCCGCCCGCGCCGCCCGGCCTGTTCATCTCCACCGACCCGCCCGTCCACAGCCGCTACCGCAGGCTGCTGACCGGCCAGTTCACCGTCCGCAGGATGAACCAGCTGACCCCGAGGATCGAGCGCATCGTCGCCGACCAGCTCGCCGAGGCGCGGGCCCAGGGCTCGCCGGTCGACCTGGTGCCCCACTTCGCGCTGCCCGTCCCGTCGCTGGTGATCTGCGAGCTGCTGGGCGTCCCCTACGCGGAGCGGGCCTCGTTCCAGCGCGACACCGCCATCGGGCTGCGGATGACCAGCAGCCTCGACGAGGCGATGGCCGCCGTCGAGCGCATCCGCGAGCACGTGCGCGGCCTGGTCGACCGGAAGAAGGCGGAGCCGACCGACGACATGCTCAGCGGGCTGGTCGCCACCGGCGAGCTGACCGACGAGGAGAGCGCCAACATCGGGCTGATGCTGCTCATCGCCGGGCACGAGACCACCGCGAACATGCTGGGCCTCGGCGCGTACGCGCTGCTGCGCAACCCCGAGCAGCTGGCCGCGCTGCGCGCCGAGCCCGAGCTGGTGGACGGCGCCGTCGAGGAGCTGATGCGCTACCTGTCGATCATCCAGTTCGGCACCACCAGGGTCGCGCTGGAGGACGTGGAGCTGGCGGGCGCGCGGGTGCGCGCGGGGCAGACGGTGGTGCTCTCGCTCCCGGCCGCCAACCGGGACCCGGAGCGGTTCGAGCGGCCCGACGAGCTGGACGTGCGCAGGCGCGCGGGCGGGCACCTGGGGTTCGGGCACGGCGTGCACCAGTGCCTCGGCCAGCAGCTCGCGCGGGTGGAGATGCGGGCCGGGTTGGCCGGGCTGCTGCGCGAGTTCCCCGACCTGCGGCTGGCGGTCCCCGAGTCCGAGGTGCCGCTGCGCACCGACATGGGCGTCTACGGGGTGCACGCGCTGCCGGTGGGGTTCTCGGCGTGAGGCGCGGACGCTGACACGGGGCGGGGGCCGCTCCCGCTCCGGGAACGGCCCCCGCGCTCACGCCGCCTCCACGCCCACCAGGACCTCCCGGCTCACCGCGTCGGCGCGCCCGGTGCGCTGGATCGACTGCCAGCGCAGCGGGACGCCGTGCGCGGCGGTCACCAGCGACTGCACCACCACCAGGTAGGTCAGCTGCCGGTAGGCGAGCTGCTGCAGCGGGAACGCCCACAGCGGGCGCAGCGACTCGCCGTCCAGCCGCAGCGCGTACCCGGCGCTCGCGGTCTGCAGCGCGAGGAACGCCAGCCAGATCGGCAGCGCGGCGGGCGCGTCCGCCACGAGCGCGCCGTACAGCACGTACACGTCCATCACCGGCGCCAGCAGCGGCAGCAGCAGGTGGAACAGCAGCAGGTACAGCAGCCCCAACCGCCCCATGCGGCCCTGCTCGCGCACCGCGACCCGGTGCTTCCACATGGCCTGGAACGTGCCGTAGGACCACCGGTAGCGCTGCCGGTACAGCGACCGCAGCCCCGCCGGGACCTCGGTCCACGCCCGCGCGCCCGGCTCGTACACCACCCGCCAGCCCGCGCGGGTGATCGCCATGGTCACGTCGGTGTCCTCGGCGAGCGTGTCCGAGCTGACCCCGCCGACCTCCACCAGCGCCTCGCGGCGGAACGCGCCGACCGCGCCGGGGATCGTGGGCAGGCACCGCCAGGCGTTCAGGATCTGCCGGTCCAGGTTCGAGCCCGAGGTGTACTCCAGGTGCTGCCAGCGGCCGAGCAGCCCGCGCCGGTTGGCGACCTTGACGTTGCCGGACACCGCGCCGACGCCGGGCGCGCCCAGCGGGGCGACGAGCGCGGCCAGCGTGCCCGGCTCGAAGATCGTGTCGCCGTCGACCAGGACGAGCGCGTCGTGCCCGGCCAGCGCCACCCCGGTGTTGAGCGCCTCCGCCTTGCCGCCGTTCTCCCTGGTGACCACCCGGACGCCGGGCAGGTCCAGCGCGCGCACCACGTCGGCGGTGCCGTCCGCGGAGCCGTCGTCCACCACGACCACCTCGACCGGGGCCGGGTAGTCCGAGGCCACCAGCGAGCGGACGGCGGCGGTGATGGTGACGGCCTCGTTGTAGGCGGGCACCACCACCGACACCGGCGGCAGCGGGCCGGGCGGCGCGTCGGGCAGCTCGCGGTGCAGCCTGCGCGCGGTGTGCGCGAGGCCGAGCTGCACGAGCACCCGCAGCACCGCCAGCGCCGCGACCGCGCCGATGACCACGTCCAGCAGCAGCACCAGCAGGTCGCCGTTGCGCTGCGACCAGGCCAGCGCGTGCGCGGTGGCCAGCTCCACCCGGTCGGCGGGCGCGTGCGGCGGCGGTCCCCCGACCGCCTCGGTGCGGGTGGTGAACCGGTGGTCCGGCAACAACCGGCGCAGCTCCTCGACCGCGCCGGGCGTGCTGCTGGTGTCGTGCAGCCGCAGCACCGCGCCCGCCCCGTTCGCGGGCGCGCCCGCCTCCGCGATCGCCTTGACGTCCTGCACCTCCAGGTCCGGCGACCAGGCGTCCCGCTCGGCCAGCTCGCTGCGCACGCCCGCCGCCGCGATCAGCGCGCTCTGCGCGAACGCGGCGTCCAGCAGGCGCAGCTCACCCGGCCGGAACGACTCGACCCCGACCTCGTGCCCCTCGGCGACCATCCGCCGCACCAGGTCCGGGTTCTCGTTGACCCGCGCCCCGACCAGGTGGAACGTCGCCTTGGCTCCGGTGCGGGCCAGCGCGTCCAGCAACCTCGGAGTCCAGCGCGGGTGCGGACCGCCGTGCACCACGAGCGCGAGCGTGCGCTCGGGCACCGGCGGGTCGGTCACCCGGATCGGCGCGTCCCGGTGCCCTGGCAGCGAGATGGCGTGCGCGTGGAAGCTCAGCACCCCCATCAGCAGCGCCAGCAGCACCCCCAGCGAGACCCAGTGCGCCTTCACCCCCCGCTTCACAGCTGCCCCAGCACGGTGGTCGCCGCCAGCGCGGTGACCACCACCAGCCCCAGCGCGAGGGCCGCGCTGACCACCCGCATCAGCCCTGTCCGCCACCCCGTCCGGTCGACGAAGACCTTGCCCTCCACCACAACCCCCCAGCCCGCGCGAAGCGGATCAACGCGACCAGCAGGGCGACGCCCACCGCCGCCGCGACCTGTGGGAAGGCGCGGACCAGCGAGGAGGCGACGAGCCCGGTGATCTCCCCCAGTGATGTGCCGCGCGCCGCGGCGACGACGGCGACGTCCGCGACGAGCAGCATCGGCGGGGCGGGCACGACGGCCCACAGCCCGATCGGCCGCACCAGCGCGGCGGCCGTCCCCGCTCCCCCGATCAACAGGACGGCGAGGACCCACCCCGGTTGCTCGCCGTCCAGTCCGAGCCCGGTCGCGGTGAACACCGCGAGCACGGCGACCGCGGCGAGGCTGGGCAACTGGGCCAGCGCTCGGCTGTCCGGAACAACCACTTCTCCCCCTGGGCGTCTGGAAGTGCGCAATCGCTTGCACACAGGGGGACGCGGTGCCGAGGGAGACGTTGTTCGCGATCACCAGGCTGGTCTGGGCGCTGCTGGGGGCGGCGCTCCTGGTGGTGTCCGGGATCGCCTGGACCACCTACCAGGAGATCGACACGGGGGTGCGGAGGTCGCAGGCCATCGCGGGCGGGGCGGAGAAGCCCACCGAGTGGGTGAACGTGCTGCTGATCGGCCTGACCACGCGGCGCGACCTGGACGGCGGGGCGCCGTCGGACGAGGTGCTGGCGCGGATGCACGCCGGGGACGTGGACCGGGGCGGGTACAACGCGAACACGATGATCCTGCTGCGGGTGCCGCTGGCGGGCGGGGCGGCGACCGGCTACTCGCTGCCGCGCGACAACGAGGGCGAGCTGCTCGGGATTCCGGGCGGGCCGCAGCGCGGGAAGATCAAGGAGGCGTACGGGCGGGCCAAGGACGCGCGCGAGCGCGAGCTGGTCGCCGAGGGGGTGCGGGACCCGGCCGAGCTGGAGTGGCTGGGGCGCGAGGCCGGGCGGCGGGCGCAGGTGGAGACGGTGAGCGCGTTCCTGGACGTGCCGGTGCACCAGCTGGCCGAGCTGAGCCTGGTGGGGTTCTACGAGCTGGCGCAGGCGCTCGGCGGGATCGACGTGTGCCTGAACAACGCGACGAGGGACGAGTACTCGGGCGCGGACTTCCCGGCCGGGCCGCAGCGGTTGGACGCGGCGCAGGCGCTGGCGTTCGTGCGGCAGCGGCACGGGCTGCCGAACAGCGACCTGGACCGCACCCGCAGGCAGCAGGCGTTCCTGACCGCCGTGCTGGCGCGGGTGCGGGAGCAGGGGCTGACCGCGCTCGGGCCCGCCGTGGAGGTCGCGCGGCGGACGGTGGTGCTGTCGGAGGGGTGGGACGTGCTGGAGGTGCTGGGGAAGGCGCCGGGGTTCGCGTTCAGCACGCTGCCGATCGGGTCGCCGGAGGCGGTGCGCGCGGCGATGCGGCAGGCGCCGGTGGGCGGGGCGGTGGCGGCTGCGCAGGGCGGGGTTCCCTGCGTGGACTAGGCCGGCGGGCGGGGTCGTGGGGGCGTCCCCCCGCGCCCCCGCTACTCCCCGGTGAAGTCGACGAGCGCGGCGAGGTCGTCCGCGCCGCGCCCGCGGGCACGCCTCGGCGTGCTCCCCGGTGTGCTCCCCGGTGTGCTCCTCAGCGCCGCTCGGCTGTGGTTTCCCCCCGAGCTTCGACGGCCCGCTCGCGCTCCCCGACCAGGGCGGTCAACTCGCCGATCTGCCCGCGCAGCCCCCGGATCTCCCGCACGACGGTCCGCAGCAGCACCACGACGGCGTCCTGCGCGGGGTCCGACTCGGGCACCGGGTCGGGCGGGACGCGCCGGTGCAGCACCGCGTCGAGGTGCTCGGGGTGCCAGCCGAGCGCCGTGGAGAGGGCCCGCAACGTCCGCGCGCCACGCCTGCGCGCGATCACCCCCTGCTGGATCTCCCGCAGGATCGCCGTGGACACCCCGGCCTCGACCGCGAGCTCCCCCTGCCGCACCCCGAGCGCGTCCATCCGCCGGTTGACGACGTCCGCGACCCGCCGCCAGTCCCCGTCACCCACGTCCACGCGCCCAGCATCACCCCTAGCCGAGCCGCTCCCCCGCCGCCCACGCCGCCGGTTCCTCCGTTCGAGCGAGCCCGCCACACCGAGGCGCCCTGGACGCCCTGGACGCACTAGCAGTACGCTCGTACTGTTAACGCTCATGTGGGACCCCGAGAAGTACCTCGCCTTCGCCGACCACCGCGCCCGCCCGTTCCACGAGCTGCTGGCCAGGGTCGGCGCCGAGTCGCCCGAGCGGGTGGTCGACCTGGGCTGCGGGCCCGGCAACCTCACCACCACCCTCGCCGAGCGCTGGCCCGGCGCCGTCGTCGAGGCGCTCGACTCGTCGCCGGAGATGGTCGAGCAGGCCCGCGCGAGGGGCCTGGACGCGCGGGTCGCCGACGTGGCGGGGTGGTCGCCGACCCCGGACGTGGGGGTCGTAGTCACGAACGCGGTGCTCCAGTGGGTGCCCGGCCACCCGGAGCTGCTGCGCCGCTGGGTCGGCGAGCTGACCTCGGGCGCGTGGCTGGCGGTGCAGGTGCCGGGCAACTTCTCCGGCCCGTCGCACGAGCTGATCCGCGAGGTCGCCGAGGACTGGCCGGAACTGCGCGGCGTGCTGCGGTTCGCCCCGGTGCTCGACCCGGTCGGCTACGCCGAGGTGCTCGCCGGCGCGGGGGCCGAGGTCGACGCGTGGGAGACCACCTACGCGCAGGTGCTCACCGGCGAGGACGCGGTGCTGGAGTGGATCAGCGGAACGGCGCTGCGGCCGGTCCGGGCGGCCCTGTCCGACGAGGCGTGGGCCGAGTACGTGGCGCGCCTGCGGCCCGGGTTGCGCGCGGCCTACCCGCGGCGGGCGGACGGGAGCACGTGGTTCCCGTTCCGCCGCGTGTTCGCCGTGGCCAGGGTGCGCTGAGGGCCGCCCGGCGCGCGCGTCAGCGCACGCGCGGGGCGACGGGCTCCCGCTGCCCGTTGACGCCGACCCGCTTCACGGCCGTGTACTTGCGGCCGACGGTGGTCTGCTGGCCGATCTTGGCCCGCACGATGCCCGCCGCGCCCTGCACCGCCGGGTGGTCGACGACGGCGCGGTAGGCCCGGACGATCTGGTCGTACCGCGCCTTGCCCGCCCGCGCGCCCAGCACGTAGCCGATCGCGGCGCCGAACAGAATGCCCTTCATACCCGGTCTCCTCACCGTTGTGCCTGGTCAATGCCCATCCTGCCGGAAACGAGGGGGGTGCGTTCGAAGCGATCCTCCGGATGCGCTAGAGTTACTCCCGTCAGCCCGCGAGGGCGGGCGAGGACAACTGAACATTCCCCCATAGCTCAACGGCAGAGCATTCGACTGTTAATCGAAGGGTTACTGGTTCGAATCCAGTTGGGGGAGCATCCCAGACGAGGGCCCGTCCGCTTGGACGGGCCCTCGCTGCTTGCCCGATCTCTCCCACACCAGGGGGTTCGCCCGAGCGGGGGCGGCTGAAACCCGTCATCCGGATGCGCGAGCGGCTGTGGTGTTGATCACGGCGGTGCCGGCACCCTGGTGGGCATGGGCCGCTACGCGAATCTCTCTCGCATCGAAGCGATGGACCCCGAGCGCGACGCCTGGGAGATCCTGCGCCTGTCCACCGGCTACGAGTTCCCCTGGGACTACACGCGGGCGCTGGAGTTCGCGCTGTTCCGGACGTACTGCGTGCCGTCCATCTCGGCGCTGCTGGCGCGCACCGGCGAGTTCGAGCGAAGGCCCCAGAAGCGCTACGACGACACCGCGCTGCTCATGGGCGAGCTGGTGGACCACGGCTACGACTCGCCGCGCGGCAAGGAGGCGCTGCGCGCGGTCAACCGGATGCACCACCGGTACGACATCGACAACGACGACATGCTGTACGTGCTCTCCACGTTCGTGTTCGACCCGATGGAGTGGTTGGAGCAGTACGGCTGGCGGAAGCCGTCGGAGCACGAGAAGCAGGCCTCGTACCACTTCTACCGGGCCGTCGGGGCGCGGATGGGCATCCGGGACGTGCCGGAGGGGTATGACGCGTACCTGGCGTTCAAGCGGACGTACGAGGCCGAGCACTTCAAGCACGCGGACACGAACGCCGAGATCGGCCGCTACACCCTGGACCTGTTCTGCTCCTGGTACCCGGCGCCGATGCGCCCCGCGGCGAGGAAGGCCGTGATCGCCCTCCTGGACCCCGCGATGCTGGACGCCTTCGGCCTGGCCCCCGCGCCAGGCTGGCTGACGACGACGGCCAAGGCCGCCCTGCGCGGGCGGGCGCGCGCAGTCCGCAGGATGCCCCCGAGACGAGAGCCGTTCCTGACGAACCAGCCGAAGAACCGAACCTACCCCGGCTACCCGACCGGTTACCGGCCGTCCGATCTGGGGACTTCGTAGCACGGGTTGGTCACGTGCTGACGGGTTGTCGAGACGCGGGGGGCCGGCGCTCTGTACCCTCCAGAACCGCACGTCAGGGGACGGTAGCTCAGCCGGTCAGAGCAGCGGACTCATAATCCGTCAGGTCGTGGGTTCGAACCCCACCCGTCCTACTCTTTTCCCAGGTCAGGTGCACCCCTGGGGAGTCTATCAAGATCAACGCCATGCCTTTGCCACCCCTAACGGGGTCGGTACCCCCTAACCGCCTCCAAGGCGTCGGCCGCCCTACGACTGGTCACGCGACGCGCCATGTAGACGTCCTGGGTGGTTGACACTTTCGAGTGACCGAGCTGATCGGCGATCTGGCGGGCGGACAGCCCGGCGTCGTCCAGGATCGTCGCGACCGACTTCCGGAACGTCCGGAAGGTCACCCACGGGTAGCCCGCGCGCTGCCGGAACTCCCGCCACTGGGCCAGGGTGTTGTGCTTGTCGCGCAGCTTGCCGAGCGAGTTCGGGAACACCGGGCCACGAAGGTCCGCCACGTCCACCCCGAAGCGCTCGGCCAGCAGCACCCGCCGCTCCCGCAGCACGTCCACCAGCCAGTCCGACAGCGGCAGGGCGCGCTCGGACACGTCGGTCTTGCCGAAGTTGATCCGCTGCCCCTGCCCCTTGACCCGGATGAGCCCGCCACCCCACGACACCGTGCCCGCGCGCAGGTCGAGGTGGTGCCAGTGCACCGCCAGCCCCTCACCGGTCCGCTCCCCCGTGCCCGCGTACCACCGGGCAAGGTCGGGGAGGTCCTGGCGGACGGCGACCTCGTCCGCGTCGAGCTTGGCCAGCAGGTCCGCCAGCTCCTCCAGGGTGAGCGCGCGGGCCCGCACCTTGCGGCCTTCCAGGGGCGCGACGTCACGGACCGGGTTGGCGGCCAGCGCACCGTGCCGCACGGCCAGGCCGCAGACGCCGGACAGGATCGTGCGGACCGTCTTGGCGGTGGACGAGCTGTGCAGGTCCTGGGCCGCGGCGACCAACCGGCCGAGCCGCGGCACGGTCAGCTCCCGCACCCGCAGCTCCCCGATGGCGGGGAGCACCAGGCTGTTCAAGCGGCCCTCGTAGGTCTCCTTCGAGGTGGGCGAGCGGCGCCCGCCGTCGATGGCCCGCTGGAACTCCTCCAGCCAGAGTGCGGCGGCGTCCTTGAACCGGGTTTCGGGGGTGATGCCGTCCCCGCTGGTCAGGGGCGACGTCCGGTCCCGCAGCGCCTCTTTGAGGGCCCGTTCCGCCGCCGTCTTGGTGCTCCCCCGCCGCTCGACGGGCCGGGTGACGCCGTCGTGGTCGCGGTAGTTCGTGACGGCCCGCCAGCCGGACTTGTCCCGGTAGGCGCGGATCTTGCCGAAGGTGCCGACCGGCAGCGGTGGCCGGGCCATCAGGCCACGCCGTTCGGCAGCGACTCGAACCAGGCGCGCACCTGCTCGGGGTCGAACCGGACGTACTTGCCGATGCGCTTGCCGGGCGGGCCGTAGTTGCGGGTGCGCCACTGGTAGAGGGTGTTGACGGGGACGCCGAGGAAGTCGGCGACGTCTTGGACGCTCCAGAGCTTGCTCATGTCGCGGACTCCTGTTCGTACTTGCGGCGGCGGGTTTCGCGGTTGCTCTCGGCGATGGCCAGGGCGAGTTCGCGTTCGGCGTCGTTGCGGTGGCCGGTGCCGGTGAACTCCCAGTGGTCGACCAGGACGACGGTGTCGGGGGCGTGGCCGAGTCGGTCGAGGAGTTCGGTGGTGCGGAAGGCGCGGCGTTCTTCGCGCATAGCCTTGAAGGTGGTGCTGTAGCGCTGGGACTTGGAGAGGAAGTGGCCCCGGAAGGCGAGCATGTGGGCCCAG
The DNA here is from genome assembly GCF_000023245.1 of Actinosynnema mirum DSM 43827. Classification (GTDB taxonomy): domain Bacteria; phylum Actinomycetota; class Actinomycetes; order Mycobacteriales; family Pseudonocardiaceae; genus Actinosynnema; species Actinosynnema mirum. The sequence continues at coordinate 1,428,782 of NC_013093.1, read as the reverse complement.
CGGCGCAGGTTCAGCGCGGCGTACTGGTCGTTCTCGCCGAGGTCCCAGGTGGTCTGGATGATTCGGCGGTGGTGGGCGGAAACGCGCAGGTGGTCGATGTCGAGTTGGGAGCGGATGGGGCGGTCTGCGGCTTCGGACTTGCCGGTGCCCTTGGTGGCGTACTTGGCCACGTACCCGGCCAGCCGGGACTCGCTGATCTCGCCCGCCTGGTCCTCGAACTCGTGGGCGCCGGTGGAACGGATGCGGCGCACGTCGACCTGAGCGCCCCACCGCAGCGCGATCGGGGTCCCGTCCGGGAGGGCCTGGTCCACGCGCACGGCGCGGGCTGCGGCGGTGATGGCGTGTTCGAGCAGCTCGGGGGTGCACCAGGTGGGGGCGGGGTCGTCGGGCCCGGTTGGTCCGTCGAGGCGGATGACGGCGTGGAAGTGGACCAGGCCGCGTCGCTGGTACTCGGCGACCTTGGCGTAGGACAGGCGGGCGTGGTCGGCGAAGCGGGTGCGGGCGGGCAGTCCGGCGGCCTTGAGCAGTTCGCGGCGCACGCTGGTGGTGAACCGGTGCCACAGGGTTCCGGCGTTGGCCTGCCAGAGCACCGACCCGACGTAGTCGTACCCGTCCGGGTCGACGGGGGTGCCGAGGGCGGGGTCTGCGGGGTGGTGCCAGGAGCCGCAGGAGCAGGGCCGGGCCTTGCCGGTGCGAGTGGTGGGGCGGTTGTGGACGGGGCCGAAGGAGGGGGCGGTGAGGGTGGCGAACACGCGCGGCTTGTCGGTGATCGAGGCGGGCACGCCTTTGCTGCCGCCAGCCAGGCCGGCGTGCATGAGGTGGTAGGCGTCGGCGGCGTAGCGGTCGGAGCAGGCCGGGCACACGCTCTCGCGTCGGTTGCCGCAGGGGATGAACACATCCCCGCCGTGCCAGTCCAGCAGCGCGCCACTGGTGGAGTGGATCTGCCAGCCGCCGCTCATGCGGATGGGTTGGGCGCATCCGCCGGTGGCGGTGACCTTGTCCCGCCAGTCCCGGTAGTCCGACGAGCGCAGGCGGGCGGTGATGCGGGAGTCGAGGGTGAACACCACGGGGGCACCTCCTTTCGTTGCGGGATAAGGAAAAGCGGGGCACGGCCACCGGGTCGGGTGGTCGCGCCCCGCTCCGAGGGCAAGGGATACCGCGGTCAGGGCTGGAGGGAGGTGCCAGCACCCGCTTGGCGCAGCAGGGCGGCCATGGCGGTGCTCAGCTCGCGGCGGGCGGTCTTGGCCGCCGCGCGGCGCTCGGTCAGCAGCTCCGGGGTGCGGCCGGGGTTCATCGCGGTGTCCATGTCGTAGACGGCCTGCACGGCCCGGTCGATGTGGTCGGCGACCTGCGGGCACAGCACGAGGAGCTGGGCGTGGGGCTTGGACATGGCTGAGCGGGTGATCAGCGAGGCCGTCAGGGTCGTGGCGATCTCGTCCCGGTCGTCGCGCAGGCGGGCGGCCTCCAGGTCCCACATGGCCGCGTGGTGGTCGGACAGGACCCTGATCAGCTCGCCGTAGACGTCGACCACGGTCACCAGCCACTCGTGCAGCCGGGTCGCGCGGTCGGCGCGGGTCTTGAGGGCACCGGCCAGCACAGCGCCGCCGAACGCGCCGACCAGGCCGCTGAACACGGTGATCAGGGTGGGCCAGATGTTCACGGGGTTCTCCGCGTAGGTAGGTGTGGTCAGGTGAGGGCGTGGCTGTTGCGCTCGCGCACCTCAAGCACGACGCGCTCGGCCATCTCCGCCGGGAGCCGCACGGCGGCCTGGACGTCCTCGGCGGTCAGATCGCGGCCCTGGGCGGCGACCTGGTCGGCCTTGGCGCGGACCGCCGTGACGATCGCGGGCGGCAGCTTGAGCCGGGGCACTGCCACCGCAGCGGGGGCGGGTGCAGGCGGGGCGGGGGCGACGGGTGCCGGTGGGGTGGGTGCGGCGGGCGGTGGTGGGACGGCCGCGGGGACGGGGGTCGTTTGCGCTGGTGGGGGCGCTGGGGTGGTGTTGGCGTTGCGGTAGGCGCGGGTGATGGCCTGGTTCATGCGTTCCTGCACCACCGGCATGACCTCGGCGACCATGAACACCACCAGCGGCACCACCAGGTGCACGGCGAAGTTGCCGAACTCGAACCGCTCCCCGGCCGTCCACGCCGGGGCCAGGGTGGGCCAGACGTTCATGAACAGCGTCGAACCGAGCAAGGTCCGCTTGAGCCGTTCGACCCACACGCTGTCGACGGGGACGCCCCGGTGCAGGACCTCGGACTCGAAGACCAAAAGCATGATCAGAATGCCCGCGAGCATCGGTTCGGCCAGCCAGGCGGCCCACCACAGGGGGTCGCTGACCGGCCGGTGACCGGCCAGGAAGTCCTGAACCCCGGCGGCGGTGAACCCGAGCCCGAGGGTGAGGAAGAACCACATACCCCGCGTGATCAACCTGCGCTGGGCCTCGATCCGGACCGCGACCATGTCCGGGTCGTCCACCAGACCGCGCAACTGGGCCGACTCGGCCTTCTTGCGCCGCAGGCTCACCACCCGCTTGGTCACCCCGGTCTGGACGTCCACCGCGTCAGCCCGGTCCTCTGCCGGGGAGGCGGAGGGGTCTGTCACAGCCGCCCCCGGTGGTGGTCGATCTCGCGGCGGACGAAGTCGCGCAGGGCGTAGAACACGCCGATCACTCCCAGCGCCGCCAGGACGCCGGTCCACATGAAGAAGGTCCCGAAGCCGTCGGCCAGGTAGACCACGAACAGCACCAGCGAGGCCAGCCCCAGGAACAGCGCGAAGCGCCACGCCGCCCAGAACCGGACACCCAGGTTCCACATGGTTCCTCCACTTTGGAATTAGGAATGTTCTTGCACGGCAACGAGTTCGCGCCGCACTACGAGCGATGCGTCAGGCAACGGCGTGCAGCCGGGGCCGGTCGCCGGTCACGAAGGCGACCAGGTCGCGGATGTCGTCGTCGGACTGGTAGAAGGCCCGCACGCGCTGCGGGGTGCGGGAGCGGGCGCGCACGACGAAGCCGGTCCCGGCGTAGTCGTCACCCAGCGGGATCTCATCGGCCAGCGCGCCGCGCAGCCGCATCCCCTCGCCCAGGACCATGTCCACGTGACCCTGCGTGGTGACCGACAGGCACACGCGCTGGGTGAACAGGTCGCGCACGCCCACGGTGTCCTTGGTGGGTTCCTGGACGTAGCCGCAGACCGCGAAGCCCGGCGCCCGCCCCTGGGTCATGATCTCGGCGAGCAACCGGAGCACGTCCCGTACCTCCTTGGACGGGCCGAAGCCGGTCATCATGCCCATCTCGTCGATCTGCAACACCCGGAACGGCGTCTCCACGCTGGGGGTGAAGCGCCGCGCGCCCTGCTCCCGCAGGAGGGCCTGGCGCTCCTTCATCTCGTCGCGGAAGCCCTCGATCACCTCCACCGATTCGGCGAAGTCGATCGCGCGGCGGTGGAACAGGGGCGCGCCGATCTCGGTCTCCATCCCCTCCTTCATGTCGACCATGTCCACCTGGACGATGCCGTCGCGCAGCATCGGGGCCATCGCGCGCAGCGGGTCCCACAGCAGGGCGCTCTTGCCCGAGCCAGTGGCACCAGCGCCGAACAGGTGATTGCCGACCAGCGGCAAAGTCCAGGGGGTGCCGTACTCGGTGTCGCCCAGCTCCAGCGCCGACAGGTCGACCTCGGCGCTGGTGTGCGGGATGTCGATCGCGGGGATGGGGTCGGAGTCGAAGGGGTTGCAGCGCTCGACCACCAGGGCGATGACCTGCGGACGCACCCGCATGACCGCGACCCGTTCGGCGCGTAGCGCGTGGGCCAGGGCTTCGGCGCGCTCCTCGAACACGGTCGGGGTCTGGCCCCGGTTCAGCCGCACCATGATCGTGTCGATCGAGGGCGAGGCGGCCGTGACGCGCACGATGCGCGGCACCTGGACCTGGTCGGTGCGGCGGTTGACCGTGATCAGCTCGCAGTCGGTGAGGATGTCGGCCCAGCGGCGGCCGACGTAGGTCAGCCAGCGGCGGCGGAAGGCCCGCAGCCGGGGCAGGGCCACCGCGTCGAACGAGGCCGGGTGGCCCCGGTACCAACCGGCCAGGCCCAGGGCCACGCCACCGGCGAGCGCGCCCGCGGTCGGAGCGCCCAGCGTCATGACGCCCTCGGCGGCGGCAGCGGCGAGGCCGGTGGGCACCGACACCATTCCGGGGTGCCGGACGGCCCACTTCATCGCACGGAATTCGATTCCCTGGTTTCGGAATGCTTTCGGCATGGCAAACCCCCTCCGGGTTTTCGGGGAGGAAAGCGGCGACCCGACCAGTCGGGTGGACGTGGTCGGGTCGCGCGCTTTCCGGATGCGGTTGTCAGTCCTCGGCGAGGTAGGGAAGAACGTCCTGCAAGGCCACGGAGAGGGTGGCCACCGCGCGGGTGACATCCCTGTGCTGGCCGGAAAAGCGGTAGCGAGCGAACCTCATCTGCTCGACCGCGCCCCGCAACTGGTGCATGGCCTGGTCGAGCGATTCGGCCGCCTTCTCCGTGCCGTAGCGCGCCGCCATGTCAGACCCTCCAGTTCCGGGAGATCAGCTCCGCCTCGTAGTCCTTGGCGTCCTTGGAGAACTGCTCGATCTCGCGGACTGCCTTGTCGCACAAGGACTTCAGCTCGTCCGCAGACGGGACGGCCCACGCCGTGCCGGGGATGTCGGCGTCCTCGACCTTGGCGATGAGCCCGCGCACCTGCTCGTCCACGGTCTCCTGGAGCAGCACCAACGCGGCCTTGAACGTCGCGTAGTTCTGCTGAGCCGCCCTGTTGATCGCAGCGACCTGCATGTGTCACCTCTTTTCCGAGTCGATCGGGAGACACCACGCCCCCGGAGCCGGACGTGCCGGAATCCGGGGGCATCGAATCTCCCGGCCCGTGTTGTGGGCCGGAAAATGGCATGGGTGTAGCCACTGTGGAATTGACAAGGAACTAACGGGAACTCCCGCTTGACGGCGTCACGGCCTGTCCCGACGAGGCGGGAGGGTTCACGCGGCCACGGGAGCCCGATTCTCGGAACGGGCAGAGGGAGGGCGGCGCGGTCAGTCGCGCGGCTTGAGACCGGCGGCGCGCCAGGCCAGGCCGGAGACGGTCTCGCCCCGGTTGTTCTTGAAGCTGTAGGGCGAGACCATCGCGTCGATCAGCTCGACCATGTCGCCCTCCTCAAAAGAGTCACCGGGGTCGGCCGCCAGGGTCACCCGGATCTCCTCGCCCTTCTCGCCCTTGGTCTTGGCGAACAGGGACACCACGTACTGGTTCACGCCGTCCCGATCGGTGACGATCTCGGCGGTGCCGTCCACCTCGCGGGTCTTGAGCGTGGGCTCCTCGGTGACCATCAGCCGGTAACCGGTGAGCAGGACGGGGATGTTCCTCATGATGTTCTCCTCTGTACAGAACCTCTGACGTGAAGAAGTACACCAGAGGTTCTGTACAGAGGTCAAGAAACCTCTGTACAGACGTTGCTAAAGCGAATGAGTCAGCCCAAAAAGCAGGGCTGACCTGCGGTGATCCAGATCAGCCCTGAGCTGTGAACTTGTACTCGAGGATGTAAGCGGCCGAGTCGAGCGTCATCTCGTTCACCTCGACAGGCTGGTCATCAGCCGTGTAGGCGGTGCGGATGATCAGGACGACAGGCGTTCCCTGCGCCAGCTCCAGCTCCTCCCGCTCGGACTCGCGGGGCATCCGCGTGCGCAGCTCCTCGCGGAACCGCACGGGTTCATAGCCCAAGTCCTTGAGGCGGGCGTACGAGCCGCCCTCGCCGGTGTCCTCAGCCATGATGGCCGAGCCCTGCACCAGCTTCTCCGGGTAGTACGAGGTGGCGAGCTGCACCGGCTTGTCGTCCACGAGGAAGCGTCGCCGCCGGGTCACCACCTGCTCCCCCTCGTCCAAGCCGAGCACATCGGCGATGAGGCTGGACGGGGCCTCAACGGTCACCACGGTGCGGCCGACGTGGGGACGCACGTCGAGGTCCGCGCTCCAGATGGATCGCCCGTTGCCCCACACCGCAGCTTTGAGGCGGTCGGGCGAGACCCGCCGGATGGGCCGGAACTCCCGGACGTAGGTGCCCGAGCCGCGACGGGCGATGATCAGCCCCTCGTTCTTCAGCACCTCCAACGCCCGCCTGGCGGTTGGCTGCTCGACGCCGTGAAGGGCCATCAGCTCGTTCTCGCCGGGGACCTTGCTGCCGGGCGCCAGTTCACCGGAGTCGATCTGCGAGCGCAGCCCGTCCGCGATCGCGCGGTAGCCATGCTGACCGGACGCAGGAGCATGACGATCAACCACTGGCCACCTCCTCTACTGGCTGTAGTTCTGTACAGGGGACACGCTACTACCTTGGACATACCCAACACGCGCAAGGTTCACCGCATGGTTGCGGACAGCACTGAACGGCCCTTGAAGTGAGCCCGCACGCTTGGAGCGGAGCGTCTATATGGCGGATGCCCTGCGTGTTCGCTACCGGACAGCAGCGGGCGAGTGCGGAGTCACAGGGTCGGGGGCCTGGACTCAGAACGCACTCGCCCGCCTGGAAACCCGGCCGCGCCCCACCGGGTGTGCCCTTTGCTCTTACTGGCAGCACAAACACCGAGCAGCGTTCTCAACCGTCAGCCACTCGTTCACCATCTCCCGGACTCGGCGAACCTGCCGTCTGCGCAACAACTCACGACGTGCACGCAATGCCAGAAAAGTAGCGACTAGAACGAGAAAGGCAGAAAAGACAAGAACTGCCACCAGTTCCGCTGTCATCTCAGAGCCCTAACGAAGTTCCCTTCGGGTCACCCTGCGACGCTTCTCGCAGGCGGCATGAAACCGGCCTCGATGCCGAGGTGAGGCAGCGGGGTGCCGTTGACGCGGTGCACGACACGGTGCCCGGTGAACGCACGACGCCCGTGGAGCCACCGGGCGTTGTTGAGGAAGTAGCCCTGCCCCTCCTCAAGGGGCAACTCAAGGGTGTGGCGTTCGATCGCTTCCCTGAGCGCAGGTAGCCGGCGTTCTACCGCAGGCGAGAACTGGACGAGGTCGTCCGTGCGCAGCCTCACGCTCACCAGGCCGCCCCGAGCAGGGCTGAAGATCGCGCCGATGTGCCCGGAGGCGCCGCCGAAGAGCACGGACCTCGGGGAGCACAAGGCGTCGAGCGCACCGGGAGCCGTTTCGGCGAGATCGGCGTAGACGGCCTGCCCGTCGATCAAGGTGCACTCGCCACCCGTGGTCCCCGGTCGAGCGCAGGCGAGCATCAGCAGCACCGGTGGGTTCGACACCCCCGACCTGTCGGTGTGCGGTTCGAGCGCGCGGCAGCTGAACCCCTCGAAGCCGATGCTCTCAGCCTTCCCGAGGTCTACGAGCGTGGTCACGCCGTTCAACGCGCTGTCGCGGTGCGGGACGATGGTCGCTATCGATCGGGCGATTCTGAGCAAGTTCTCCGCCGAACCGATCGAATCCACGACCGCGAGCCCGTACCGAGCCACCCTGTCCACCAGACCAGCCCGGTCAGATGCTTCGACGCGGCAACCTGAAAACGGATCGCTCATTGGTTTCCCCCTCTCAGAACTGTGGTTTCAACAAGAGAAATCTGAACGTGCGGGAACCGTGCAGGTCCAGTGACAAACTGTCATCACGACAGGCTCGGTGATTCCTGCTCCCGGTGCTACGTTTCGGCTATCCAGCCACGTGGAGGTCATCGCCGATGGAGCAGTTCGCGTACCCCGTGTCGATCAAAGGCGTGGTCGTGCGGGGCGGCAGGGTGTTGCTGCTGAAGAACGAGCGCGAGGAGTGGGAGCTGCCGGGTGGACGCATCGAACCCGGTGAGACGCCCGAGGAGTGCGTGGCGCGGGAGATCGCCGAGGAGACCCGGTGGCAGGTGACCACGGGGCCGCTGCTGGACACGTGGATGTACTACATCAACGCGGCCGAGAAGAACGTGTTCATCGTGACCTACGGCTGCTACCCCACCGGAGATGACGAGCCGGTGCTCTCCCACGAGCACAAGGAGATCGAGCTGTTCACCGAGGCCGAGGCCGCCGCGCTGACCATGCCCGACGGGTACAAGCGGTCCATCACCGCCTGGTTCTCCCGCCAGCGCGAGACGATCCGGTAGGCATCCGCGTGATGTCCGCCAGGCGGTGCGGCGCGTGCAGGGCTCCGCTGGGCAGGCTGGTCACCGCGCCGGTGTGCCCGACCTGTCACACGCGCCGCACGGCACCCGTCATGCCGTCCCAGCGGCTGGTGCCAGCGGTGTGGTTGTGGTCCTCACCGGAAGCGACGGCCGCCCTCAGGAGCCGTGACCTGCCTATGATCCTGCGGCTCTACCGGCGGGTGAACGGGCTGAGCCAGGAGAGCCTCGCCGCGGTGCTCGACTACGACAAGAGCTACGTGTCGATGATCGAGACCGGGCGGCGCACGATCGGCGACGTGTCCACCCGCCGCCACATCGCTCGTGTGCTCGGTCTGCCGATGCACGTGCTCGGGGTGACGGACAACGATGACGCCGACTTCGCCGCGATGATCCAGTTCGGCGACTCCGCCATCCGATTGGCTGAGATCGCGCGCCAGGCCGGGCGTGCCGTCGAGGCGGTCAACGAGCTGTGGCCCCTGGTCGCCCGGTTGGAGGCGCGAGCCGCCGAAGGCCGTGCCGAACGGGACACCTTGCTCCTGCTCGCGCAGGGCAGGGCCGCGTTGGGGGTCTCCTTGGGGACGGTGCTCCCCGAGGAGCGCCTGGCCGCAGCGGCGCGGTGGACCGGCAGGGCTGTCGTCATAGCCGAACGCCTTGGTGATGCGGAGTTCCTGGCTCACGCGCTGCGGATGCACGGCAACGAACTCCGCAAGGCCGACCACGTAGGGGCGGCCATCGCTCGCTTGAGCCGGGCCGAATCCCTCTCTGAGGACCCGGAGAGCCGTGGAGCGGCCTTGGCGCTACTGGCGCGGGCGGCAGGTGAACACGGCGACCGCGACCTGTTCGACCGGGCGATCACGGGATACCGCAGGCTGTTGGATGATGTGGGCGTTCAGGGCCTGCTGTTCAACCCGTTCACCTTGCGGGAGATCCAGCTCCGGGGCTTGCTCGCCACCGGCCGAGCCGCTGAGGCTGTCCGACTCCTGGCGGAGGTTCAGGGCACCTGCGCACCGGCTGCACCCCAGTGGCACATCATTGAGCGGATCACCACGGGGCAGGTCCTGCTAGCCGCCGGGCATCGTGACGGTGCGGTCGAAACCTTCACAGCGGCCCTCGGGGCAGCCGAGGCACGCCGATTACCGCACCAGATCCAGCGCGTCATCCGGGCAGCCGACTCAGCCGAGTTGACCGACCTCAGCGCTGGCGCGCACGAGGCACTACGTCGTCTCGACAACCAGTTGACCGCCCGAGAGTGACCACTCCCCGCTGTCTTGCGCCGGTTCCCCAGTAGAGATAGAGCTATCTCTGCCACAAGATAGGGGGTTGCCGTGCCGATCGGGTACCGAGAGCTCGCGGCCGTGCTGCGGGAAGCGATCCGATGTGGCGACTACCCGCAGGGGACGACGCTGCCCAAGCAGGAGGACTTGGCCGCCGAGTACGGGATCAACATCAACACTGTCCGGAAAACGGTCGCGACACTGGAGGCTGAAGGGCTGGTGACCTCCGTACGCCGTCGCGGCACGGTGGTGAGGCCCCAGCCGGTCATGAAGCGCTTGGACGTCGAGCGGTACGCCAAGAGCCAATGGAAGTTCGATGACCTGACCGACGAGGTCCGCCAGGTCGAGGCGGACGCCGAGACCGCCGAGGCCCTGGGGCTGGAGACCGGCGCCACCGTCTACGAGCGCGCACGGCTGGTCCGGGACGGCGAGACGCCCACGCACACACTGACGAGCTACTACAACCCGGTGCACGTCGAGGGGACGCCGCTGGTCAGCCCGAAGCCGGGGCCCGGTGGCGGGTTCGCCGTGTTGACGTTGCAGGGCTTCGAGCCCGACCACATGACCGAGAGCGTGCACTCCCGGATGCCCAGGCCCGAGGAGGTCGAGGAGCTGGAGCTGCCCGCCGGTGAGCCCGTGATGATCCTGACGCGGCGGACCTTCACCAAGGACAGGACGCCGATCGAGTTTGCGCGGGGTGTGCACGCGGCTAGTCGGTTCGTGTGGTCCTACAGCTTCCAGATCCCCGAGTAGGAGGGTCCCAACCCGTGTCGTCACCAGGATTCCCGACGAGCACCGCGCTGACGTGGTGACGTTGTGGGAGTACCACGATATGAAGCACGACCTGCGGCCCACCGACATCGGCATCGGGTTGGGCAGCCATGACATCGGCGTGGCCGTGCGGGTGACCGAGCTGTACCACCAGGGTGTGTTCCCTCGGGTGCTGTTCACCGGGGCGAACGCGCCGACGACGGTGAAGCGGTTCCCGCGAGGCGAGGCGGTGCACTACCGCGAGCACGCCTTGGAGCACGGCGTCCCGGACGCGGCGATCCTCATCGAGACCGAGGCGACCAACACGGCCGAGAACTTCAAACTGTCCCGCGCGCTCCTGGAGGTCGAGGGCGTCGAGGTCGGTTCTGCGGTGCTGATCTCGCGGCCGTACCAGGAGCGCCGGTCGTACGCGACGTGCCGGAAGCTGTGGCCGGAGCTGGACATCCTGTGCACGTCGCACCGGCCGCCGTTGGACGAGTACGTCGCGGGGATCGGCGATGTCGACTTCGTGATCAGCATGATGGTCGGCGACAGCCAGCGGATGACCTTGTTCGCGGAGTACGGCTACGCCATCCCCCAGGACGTGCCGGACGAGGTCCAGGCCGCCTACGAACGTCTTGTGGCTGCGGGCTACACGAGCCGCGTGATCCAGACCTGACCTGTTCCTCAGCCCCGAGGCCCGCTGAGAGCCAGGACGTGCAGCAGCCCGACGAGCGAACCGGAGTTGACCACCGAGCAGGTGCGGATCAGATCGGGAACCGTCTTGAGCGGGACCCACTCGAACCGGCCTTCATTCAGCTCTGAAGCTTCCCCGACCAACTCCGCTCCCTTGGCGAGGTAGACGTGGTTCGGGTTGCGCAGCATCCCCACAGCGGGCTCGAACGTCACGAGGTGTTCCATGCTGCGCGGCCGGTAGCCGGTTTCCTCCTCAACCTCACGAGCCGCAGTGATGGCAGGGGCTTCCCCGTCTTCCACGATGCCGCCGGGCAGCTCCCAGTTCCAGACGTCGGGGGCGAACCTGTGTCGCCAACTCAGCAGGACATTATCGCCAGCATCGTCGAGGACGACCGTCATGGCGGCAGCGGGGAACGCGACGGTGTGGTGCTCGAACCGCTCTCCAGAAGGAACCGAGATGTCCGCCAGGCCCACGGTAACCCAAGGGCTCTCGTACACGGAACGCTCCCCGTGAACCGCCCACCGGCCCTCTGCGCCTTCTGATGTCATGCCGCTCACCCTTCCGCATGGCAATCGAGCAGTCACCGCAGGCCGTACACGGTGAAGCCGTGGCTCCGTTCGCCGCTGTGCCGCACGTGCGCAGAGTTTCTTTACTTCATCAAGGCGGCCCCTGCCGGGGCCGCTCGCGTCGCTGCGCTCTTGGCCGCTCGCCCCTGGGGCGGGGCCCGCCTCCGGCACCCACCCCAGGCGGCGGCCCGAGACGCGACCGGCCCCGGCAGCCGCCGCAGGCTGAAGAGGCGGGGCTTGCAGGCATAGAGCCGCCAACTGAAGCACCGATACGACCAGAAGCTGCGGCAGTTAGAAGCCAGAATTCACCCATTTGGAGGGAAACGCATCGTCCCCGAGGGGAGATATTCCCAGTCATAGGACATCAACTTCGTACGTCCTGGTTCTGCCAGGCGACTCGATCGGAGATCAACTATGGCGGCGGGTGACATCGAGACCTACTACGAGGGCGGTCTCTGGAAAAACCGGGTTCAGGGAAACCAGAGGCCCTTCGACACCGGCAGCAACAAGGCCGAGGTCCAGGAACGAGGTCGAGCGAGGGCAATCGCCGACGGCGTCGAACACATCATCAAGAACATGCAGGGCCAGATCATCGAGAGAAACACCTACCCGCGCAGCAGAGACAAGTACCCCCCTAGGGGGTAGTAGCGTTCCCGGCTAGGCACGAGCGCCAAGTGGTCCACAAACGCGGTGGTCGGGGCGCTCGGCTGCCGCGCCCGTGGACAGCTCGCCGCCTTGGCGGCGACGACCAGCCCACCGGCTTGCCCTCGAAGCGGGCGGGTCGGTGGGCGTGGGTGCCACGGCTTTGCCTCGCTTAACGACGGCAGGCGTCCACAGCGCACGGTCCACAGTGACCATTCGCGGGCGCTAAGCGGGCTGATGGCGAATGGTTTCGGGATTGCTTGGCAGATGACGGCAGAGTGGACTTGTAATCCGTCAGGTCGTGGGTTCGAACCCCACCCGTCCTACGCACTTCACCAGCGGAAACAGACTTTATCATGATCATTTAGTGATCGTTCGTCCATGGGTTTGCCCATGACGATCGGGCGATCATCTGCTGTCCCACCTGCGTCGATGCCCGTAACTGGAGTCGGAGCACTGCCTAGTCGGGCAGTGGTCCAGTTCCGTGGGCACGGGCCGTGACGGGGACGGAGTGGGGTTCGGGGGGATGTGGGGTTCACCCGGACGAGGGGTTCCCGAACCCCGTTGCCGTCCGCGCTACGCCGGGTCCCAGTGGGCCGCACCCGCCGCCAGGGCGGTGACCTGTTCCGCTGCCGCGGCTCGAACACGATCCGCGTCGGCACCCGCGTCCGCTCGCACGTGCAGCACCGCCCCGTCCCTGCCAGGGATCTTGCGCAGCAGGAACCAAGCCCCCACCACATTGTCACGCCGCCGCTGGCGGATCGCCTGGGTCACCCGCTGGTGCACCTGATCGGTCAGCTTCCCCGGCCGCTCCACGGCGTAGCGGACCGGACGCAGGTCTCGGAGCAGGACCGCCGTGCCCCCGGACTCCCCGGTCACCACCTCGTCCTCCACGGCCTCGGTCACCGTCAGCGCCTTGCCGTCCCACGCCGCCTTGCTCACCAGGTGCCACCCGACGCGCCTCGGGGGCTGCTCCGGCAGCCACAGACCCAGCGGGGTCGCCACCAGCCAGCCCTCGCCGGACGGCGCCGACGCGGCCACGTGCTCCTCCGGGTCCAACCCGCCGGTGAAGCCCTCCGGCGCGCCCGAACCGAACAACCTGTCCCACAGACCCATCAGCAGCCCCAAACCACAGCGTCCGGCCAACCCCGAGCAACAGCCAACCCCGAGCAACAGCAGAAGCGCCTACAGGCCGTTGATGCCCTGCTGCCCCAGCTCCTTGTGGTACTCCTCCAGCGCGATCAGGTCCCCGAACAGGGCGCGGTACTCGTCCGCCTCCTCGATCGGCGACACCCGCCGCAGCCTCGACTTGATCTCGGTGATCTGCGCCCCGACCAGGACCTGCTGCAACCGCGCCAGCACGCTCTGCACGTACCGGTACTCGTCGCCCTTGGTCCGCAGCGGCTCCACCGCCAGCTCCGTCAGCAGCGGCCTCGCCGACGGCACCGGGCAGGCCTGGCCCACCGCGTCCACCAGCGCGGGCCCGGTCAGGCCGGACGCGGTGCCGCCCGCCTCGCGCAGCGCGCGGTGCAACGCCAGGTACAGCGGGTTCGTGAACGCCTCGTCCGGCAGCGAGTCGTAGTACGGGCTCACCATCTCCGGCACCTGCAGCGCCGCCTTCAGCGCCTCCCGCTGGTGCCACAGCGCCGGGTCGCGCGGGTTCGGGCGCGGGGGGGCGTCCACGGCCACGTCGAGCGCACCCTGGTTCGGGTCCACCGGGCGGCGGCGCGGGGCGGCCTTCGCGGTGCCGGTCGCGGTCTCGCGGACCCGCCTCACCACCGACGCCTCGTCCTCCCAGCCGACCCACCACGCCAGCCTCGTGGCGTAGCCGTCGCGCTTGGAGCTGTCCTTGATCTGCGCGACGAACGGCACCATCTTCCGCAGCGCCTCGGCGCGCCCGTCGACCGAGTCGAGGTCGTAGTCGCGCAGCTGGGCCTTGATCGCGAACTCCACCAGCGGGGTGCGCCTGGCCACCAGGTCGCGCACCGCCACGTCGCCCTTCTCCTGGCGCAGCTCGCACGGGTCCATGCCGTCCGGCGCGACCGCGATGTACGTCTGCGCCGAGAACTGCTGCTCGCCCTCGAACGCCTTGAGCGCCGCCTTCTGCCCGGCCGCGTCGCCGTCGAAGGTGAAGATGACCTCGCCGTTGACCGAGTCGTCGATGAGCAGCCTGCGCAGCACGTTCATGTGGTCGGCGCCGAACGCCGTGCCGCACGACGCGACCGCGGTGGGCACGCCCGCCAGGTGCATCGCCATGACGTCGGTGTACCCCTCGACCACCACGGCCTGCCGCCGCTTGGCGATCTCCCGCTTGGCCAGGTCCAGCCCGAACAGCACGTGCGACTTCTTGTAGATCGGCGACTCGCTGGTGTTCAGGTACTTGGCCTGGATCGGGTCGTCGTCGAAGATCCGGCGCGCGCCGAACCCGACCACGTCGCCGCCCAGGTCCCGGATCGGCCACAGCAGCCTGCGGTGGAACCGGTCGATCGGGCCCTGGCGGCCCTCCTTGGTCAGCTGCGCCTTGATCAGCTCGGTCAGCTCGAACCCGCGCCCGAGCAGGTGCTTGGTGAGCTTGTCCCAGCCGTGCGGGGCGAAGCCGCAGCCGAACTGGCGCGCGGCGGCCTCGTCGAAGCCGCGCTGCGCCAGGAACTCGCGGGCGGGCATCGCGTCCGGCGTGGCCAGCTGCTCGGCGTAGAACTCGGCGGCGGCCCGGTGCGCCTCCAGCAGCCTGCTGCGGGTGCCGCGGTCGCGCTGGATGGTCGCGCCGCCGCCCTCGTAGGTCAGCTGGATGCCCGCGCGGTCCGCGAGCCGCTCCACGGACTCCACGAAGCCCAGGTGCTCGATCTTCATGATGAAGGCGATGACGTCGCCGCCCTCGCCGCAGCCGAAGCAGTGGAACGTGCCGTGGCTGGGGCGGACGTTGAACGACGGCGACTTCTCGTCGTGGAACGGGCACAGGCCCTTCAGCGAACCGCCGCCCGCCCGGCGCAGGGAGACGTGGTCGCCGACGACGTCCTCGATGCTGCTGCGGTCCCGCACCAGCGCGATGTCGGTCTCCCGGATGCGTCCTGCCACGGCGACCGAGTCTAGTGCTGGCAGACTGGTGCTCGTGACCACCACGGGGGACGGCGCGGTTCCGGACGGCGCGGACCTGGCGCTGGTGCTCCAGGAGCACCGCACGCACCTGGTGGGGGTGGCGTACCGGCTGACCGGCAGCGTCGCGGACGCCGAGGACGCGGTGCAGGAGGCCTGGCTGCGGCTGTCGGGGCTGTCCGAGCGGGCTCGGGCGGAGATCCGGGAGCCGCGCGCGTGGCTGACCACCGTGGTGGGCCGGGTGTGCCTGGACCGGTTGCGGTCGGCGGCGGTGCGGCGGGAGCGGTACGTGGGCAGCTGGCTGCCCGAGCCGCTGGTGGGCGAGGTCGTGGACGAGCCGCTGGACGCGGTGGTGCGCGACGACGGGGTGCGGATGGCCGCGCTGGTCGTGCTGGACCGGTTGACGCCCGAGCAGCGGGTGGCGTTCGTGCTGCACGACGCGTTCGGGCTGCCGTTCGACGAGATCGCGGCGGTGCTGGGCGTGGAGGTCGCGGCGGCGCGGCAGCACGCGTCCAGGGGCAGGCGCGCGGCGGCTGCGGCCGACCCGCCGCCGAGGGTGGCGCTGGCCGAGCAGCGCGAGGTGCTGGGGCGGTTCGTGGCGGCGCTGGCGGCCGGTGACGTGCAGGCCGTGCTGAGCCTGCTGCACCCGGACGCGCTGGTGATCAGCGACGGCGGCGGCAAGGCGCGCGCGGCGATCAACCAGGTCGTCGGCGCGGACCGGGTGGCGCGGTTCATGGTCGGGCTCGCGCTCAAGCACGGCGGGCTGGGCGACGCGCGGCCGGTGCTGGTGAACGGGGACCTGGGGCTGCTGCGGCGGGCGAGCCCGGAGGTGGCGCGGCGGATCACGTCGGTGGTGGTGCGGGACGGGCTGGTCGTGGCGCTCTACGACATCTCGAACCCGGACAAGCTCGGGCACGTGGACTTCGACGGGCCCGACTTCGACGGGCCCGCCTCCGACGAACCTGGCTCCGACGGGCCGCGGGTCGCCGAGGCGGGCTGAGGGCGCTCCCCGAGGACGCGGCGGCTCACAGCCGCCGCACGTCCAGCGCCTCCTCCACCACCCCGCCGCTCCCGTCGGGCCGCACCACGCACGCCCCGGCGCCGTCGCGCTCGGCGACCGCCTCCACCAGCTCCACCCCCCGGTAGAGCAACCCGGCCCCGTCGTCCGTGCAGTGCGTGACCGGCAGCTCGCCGCCGCCGACCGCCGCGTGCACGGCGGGCCGCCGCGCGGGCTCCGAGTCCAGGTGCACCCCGCTGCCGTACGGCAGGAACCCGAGCCCGTCGCGCACCACGCGCAACTGCGGCCCGAACGAGTCGGTCACCCCGCCCTCGTACCAGCAGATCGCCCCCGCCGACACCCCGCCGAGCACCACCCCGGCCTCCCAGGCGCGCCGGAGCACCGGGCCGAGCCCGTGCACCCGCCACACCGCGAGCAGGTTCGCCACCGACCCGCCGCCGACCCACACCACGTCGTGCTCCAGCACGAACGAGGCGACGTCGTCCACCGGCGGCATGGTGAACAGGTTCAGGTGCGCCACGTCCCACCCGGCGAGCTGCCCGGCCTCGCTCAGGTGCGCGTTGAAGAACCGCTGGTCCCCGTTGGCGGTGCCCACGTGCAGCAGCCGGGGCCGCCCGGTCGCGCCGGACAGCTCGACGGCGAACCGCACCAGGTCGCCGAACTCCAGCGACGTGCGCCGCCCGGCGCGGAAGCCACCCGAGGTGGCGAGGATCGTCGGTTGCTCCGCAGGCATCCCCAGATCCTGGCAACGCCCCGCGCGCCCCGGCAACCGGGAACCCGCAGTCGCACCCGTCCCGGCGGCGTTCACCCGAACCGACCACTCCCCCGCCGCGCCGGGCGGCTGCCGAACGGCCCGCACCCCTCGTTGTGGAACCATGGCCCGGTGCGCATGACGCTGCTGGCCAGGCTCCGCCGCTACGTCCAGAGAACCCTGCTGGGCGGCATCGCGATCGTCCTGATCGTCACAGGGGGCACGACGTTCCGGGTCTGGCAGGTGGCCAGGGACGACGACCGCACGCACGCGGACATGGCGGTGGTCCTGGGCGCCGCGCAGTACAACGGGGTCCCCTCGGACGTCCTGGCCGCCCGGCTGGAGCACGCGCGCAGGCTCTACGAGCAGGACGTGGTGGACTACATCGTCACCACCGGCGGCCGTCAGCCCGGCGACAACTTCACCGAGGGCGAGGCGGGCCGGATCTGGTTGGAGGAGCGCGGGGTGCCCGCCGACCGGGTGATCGAGATCGGCGAGGGCACCGACACGCTGGGCAGCATCAAGGCCGTCGCGGTGCGGGCGCACGAGCGCTCGCTGCGGACCGCGGTGATCGTCAGCGACCCGTGGCACTCGCTGCGGGCCCGCACCATGGCCGAGGACCAGGGCCTGGACGCGTGGACGTCGCCGACGCGCAGCGGCCCGAACGTGCAGACCCGCGAGATGCAGCTCTACTACATCCGCCGCGAGACCATGGCGCTGATGTACTACCACCTGCTCAAGGCCCCGGTGGACGCCGTGGACGACATCCCGATCTAGGAGCCGATCTCCACCCGGTGGTCGTCTCCCGGCCACGTCGGGGACGCCCGTCCTCCCCTACGGTGTTCGGATGAACCCCGGCTACTCCGACCACGACGGCGCCAGGCTCCTCCCCGAACCGCCGAAGGCCGCCGTTCTGCCCGGTTCGCGCACCGAGCGCCGGACGCCGTACGCGCGGGACCGGGCGCGGGTGCTGCACTCGGCGGCGCTGCGCAGGCTGGCGGGCAAGACCCAGGTGGTGGGCCCCGGCGAGGGCGCCGAGGTCACCGGCGTGCCGCGCACCCGGTTGACGCACTCGCTGGAGGTCGCCCAGATCGGCAGGGGCATCGGCGAGGAGCTGGGCTGCGACCCGGACCTGGTGGACACCGCAGGCCTCGCGCACGACATCGGCCACCCGCCGTTCGGGCACAACGGGGAGCGCGCGCTCAACGAGCTGGCCGGGCCGTGCGGCGGGTTCGAGGGCAACGCGCAGACGCTGCGCATCCTGACCAGGTTGGAGCCGAAGACCGACCGGGGGCTGAACCTGACGCGGGCCTGCCTGGACGCGGCGACCAAGTACCCGTGGCCGAGGCAGCCGGGGCTGGTGAAGTTCGGCGCGTACGAGGACGACCTGGCGGTGTTCGACTGGGTGCGGGAGGGCGCGCCGGGGCGGGAGCGGTGCCTGGAGGCGCAGGTCATGGACTGGGCCGACGACGTGGCGTACTCGGTGCACGACGTCGAGGACGGGGTGCTCGCGCACCGGATCAACCTGTACTCGCTGGGGGTCGCGGAGGAGCGGAGGGCGATCGCGGAGCTGGCGGCGGCGAACTTCTCGGCGCGGTCGGTGGCCGAGCTGGAGGCGGTGGCGGAGGAGCTGGCGACGCTGCCGGTGATCGCCGAGCTGGGGCACTACGACGCGACGCTGCGCGCCCAGTTCGCGCTCAAGCGGCTGACCAGCGAGCTGGTGGGGCGGTTCGCGTCGGCGGCGGTGGGGGCGACCAGGGCGGAGCACGGCGACGGGCGGCTGACCCGGTACGCGGCGGGCCTGGTGGTGCCGGAGCGGGCGGCGGCGGAGGTGGCGCTGCTGAAGGCGATGGCGGTGCGGTACGTGATGAGCGACCCGGTGCGCCGGGCGGCGCAGGAGCGGCAGCGGGAGCTGATCACCGAGCTGGCGCACGCCCTGCTGGAGCGGGCTCCGGGGGCGCTGGACCCGGCGTTCGCCCCGGCCTGGCACGCGGCGGCGGACGACGCGGCGCGGTTGCGGGTGATCGTGGACCAGGTGTCGCTGCTGACGGACGCGCAGGCGACGGCGTGGCACCGGATCCACGTGAACGGCGTGTGACCGGTGGCACACTGGGGTGATGGCCGAGGGCGCCCACCCGGTTCCCGACGACGTGTGGAGGTGATCGGGTGCGCGACCGGGGGCACCTGACGTTCGCGCTGGCGCTGCACGACGCGCTGGCCCCGGACCGCGCCCGCCCGGCCTGCTGGTCGCCGTACTCGGTGGCCGGCGCGCTCGGGCTGCTGGCCGAGGCGGGGCGCGGGCCCACCCGCGACGAGGTGCTGGCGCTGCTCGGGCCCGGTGGCCCCGAGCTGGTGCGGGGGACCGGGGTGGGGGCGCCCGCCGAGTTCGCCGTGGCGAACACCCTGTGGGCCGCCGACGACCTGCCGCTGGTGGAGGGCTTCCTGCGCGGCCTGGCCGACTGGCCCGGTGGCGCCGCGCGCTCGGCCCCGTTCGCGGCGGACCCGGAGGGCGCCCGCGCGCTGATCAACGCGGACGTCGCGAAGACCACCCGCGATCTGGTCCCGCAGCTGCTCCGGTCGGGCTCGGTGCGGGCGGACACGGTGTCGGTGCTGGTCAACGCGCTGTACCTGAAGACCGCGTGGGTGACCGCGTTCCCGGAGCGCGCGACCGCCGACCGGCCGTTCCACACCCCCTCCGGGACCCGCCCGGTGCCGACGATGCGGGTCACCGCGAACGCCCGGCACGCCGCGCGCGCCGGGTGGCAGGCGGTCGCGCTGCCCGCCGAGGGCGGGGTGGAGCTGGTCGTGCTGCTGCCGGACGGCGGGCTGGGCGCGCTCGACGGCGTGCCCGAGGTGCTGGACGGGCTGGAGCACCGGCGGGTGGACCTGTCGCTGCCGAGGGCCCGGCTGGAGTTCTCCGCCCTGCTCGGCGGGGCGCTGCGCGGCCTGGGCGTGCGGTCGGTGTTCGGGTCGGGCGCGGACCTGACCGCGCTCAGCCCCGACCCCAGGCTGGTGGTCGGCGAGGTGGTGCACGAGGCGGTGCTGCGGGTGGACGAGCAGGGGCTGGAGGGCGCCGCGGCCACGGCGGTGCTGGTGCGGGCGGCGGCGTTCCGGCCCGCACCCGAGCCGCTGGTGGTGCGGGTGGACCGGCCGCACCTGCTGCTGGTGCGGCACGCCCGCACGGGAGCGGTGTTCTTCCTGGCCCAGGTGGTCTCGCCGTAGGCGCACCGGGGTGGCGCGGGCCTCGCGCCACCCCGGCGCACGTCAGCCGGCGCACGTCAGCCGGCGCCGGGTCCGATCAGCTCCACGTCGCCCCTGCGCGCCGCCCACTGCTCCACGGCCTGGCGGCACGCCTGGTCCTGGTGCCGCACGCCCGCCATGTCCAGCCGCAGCCTGCGGTCGCCCGGCACGGCGTCCAGCCGGTCCAGCAGCTGGGGCAGCCGCAGGAACGTCGCGTTGCCGCGCACCTCCACGCGGTCGCCGTCCACGGTCACGCTCAGCCGCGACACGTCCCACGCCGTCTTGACCACGGCCGCCAGCAGGCCGACGAGCGTGCCGGTCAGCAGGTCGGTGGTGACGATCAGGGTCGCGGTCAGCACCAGCACCGCCGCCTCGGCCCGGTCGGTCCTGGCCAGCGCCAGCACCCCGCGCAGCGCGAGGAGCTTCCAGCCCGCGTGCACCAGCAGGCCCGCCAGCACCGCGAGGGGGATGGCCGCCAGGGTCTGCGGCAGCAGCGCCACGAACACCAGCAGCCACACGCCGTGCAGCACCCTGGACGCCTTGGTGCGGGCGCCCGCGTCGACGTTCGCCGCGCTGCGCACGATCACCGCCGTCATCGGCAGCGCGCCGACCAGCCCGCACAGGGTGTTGCCGACGCCCTGCGCGACGAGCTCGCGGTCGTAGTGGGTGCGGGGGCCGTCGTGCATCCGGTCCACCGCCGCCGCGCTGAACAGGCTCTCCGCCGACGCCACCAGCGCGAAGGTCAGCACCGCCCCGATCAGGGCGGGCGTGACCGGGGCCTCGCCGACGAACGTGAGCTCGTCCGCCAGCGCCCCCACCCGGATGCGCGGCACGTCGAACGCCGCCCCCGCCGCGCTGGCGACCACCACGGCCACCAGCACGCCGGGCACCTTCGCCAGCCGCTCGGGCGCGTGCCGCTTCCACAGCACGGCCACCACGACGGTCAGCGCGCCGAGCGCCGCCGCCGGGCCCAGCAGGTCGGGGGCCAGCGCGGGCAGGCCGAGGAACTTGTCGGCCGTCGTGCCGGGCGCGCCGCGTCCCACCAGCGGGTAGAGCTGCCCGAGGATCAGCACCAGGCCGATCCCGGCGAGCATCCCCTGCACCACGGCCGGCGAGATGGCCCGGAACCAGCGGCCAAGGCGCAGCGCGCCGAGGAGCACCTGGAGCAGGCCCGCGCCGAGCACGATCAGGCCCAGGGAGGCCGCGCCGTGGGTGGCGACGGTGTCGGCGACCAGCACGGTCAGACCCGCCGCCGGGCCGCTGACCTGCATGGTGCTGCCCGGCAGCAGGCCGACGACGAGGCCGCCGACCACGCCGGTGACGATGCCCAGCTCGGCGGGCACGCCGGACGCCACCGCGACGCCGACGCACAGCGGCAGCGCCACCAGGAAGACCACGAGCGAGGCGCCGAGGTCGGGGACGAGGGTGGACCCGAGGCGGGTCCTGCGGCCCGGCCCGCGCTCGCGGGGGACGGGCTGCTGGAGCTGTTCGGTCACTGGGGGCTCCGTGAGGTTCGTGGGGGTGGCTTCCGCGCTCGCCGCGGGGCTCGCAGGAGGGCTCGCGAGGGGGCTCGCGAGCGGGCTCACAGGGGGCGGAAGCCCGCGGCTTCGAGCGCGGGGCGGTGGTGGCCCCCGGACCCGGTGCGCGCGGTGGGCTGCGGCTCGTGCGTGGACACGACGCCGGTCTCGATGTCGTAGAACCAGCCGTGGACGCGCACCGCGCCGGTGGCGACCCGCTCGGCCACGAACGGGTAGCGGGTGAGCGCGTCGAGCTGGGTGAGCACGTGCCTGCGGCCCTCGGCGCGCAGGGCGGGGTCGTCGGCGCGCTCGCCGGGCGTGAGGTGCTCGGTGAGCCAGCGGCGCAGGTGCGGCAGGTGGTCGAGCGGGTCGTCGGCGTGCAGCGCGCGCACCGCGCCGCAGTGCGAGTGGCCGCAGACGACGATCTCCGAGACGGCCAGCTGGACGACGGCGAACTCGATGGTGGCGAGCTCGCCGCAGGTCGAGTCCGGGGTGAAGCGCGGGATCACGTTGCCCGCGGTGCGCAGCTCGAAGAGGCTGCCGGGTTCGGCCCCCGTGATCGCCGAGGGGACGATCCGGGAATCCGCGCAGGTGATGAACAGGACGGTCGGTGATTGGCCCTGGGCCAGCCTGCGCCCGGCGTCGACCGGCCTGCGGTCGGCGTGCGTCCTGGCGTGCTGGACGAGAGAGGTGAATTCCACTGTGCGCTCCGCTGATCGGTTGTCACTGCTCCCGCAGGAATGCGGTTTCTCCTCGCGGTGGGGAATTCGGCGAGGGGTGGCGCGGTGCGGTCGATCAGGTGCGGAACACCTGGAGGGCCGGTGGGGACGTCCACGGGTCGGCGTCCGGTTCGGCGGGCGGGGCGGAGATCGTGGCGGGCGGGTTCGGCCGGTTCGGGAAGGCCGGGCGGGCGACGGGGCGGGTGGGGCGCTCGCGCTGCTCCTCCAGGGCGCCCGCCCGGAACTTGGGGGCTTCGCGCAGCTCGCGGGGGATCTTCTCCTCGCTGCTGGAGTGGCCTCCGGAGTGCCCGCCGTGCGAGCGGACGGCTGCCAGGTCGACCTCGCAGGTGAGGAAGGCGGCCACCAGGGCGAGCACGAGGAAGATCGCCGACGAGCGCACCACAACCACCTCCCCGAACGTGGGAACCGGCGTCCGTTTGTCCGATTCGTGACTCCAGTGTCACAGGGGAGGGTGACGCGGTGGTTAAAGACATCCCAGCTTTACTCCGTGGCGACGAAGTATCACCCGATAGTCGGTGAGCTGGAACATGCACAGGGTTTCACATTACTGACCGTGACAGAAAAACGTGAAAGAATCTCTATATCACGGTGTTATCACGGGGAATTCATCGCCCGGAAGGGTGAGCGGTGGAATCAGCTTTCCCCGCCGATGCTTCCGGGGACCGCTCCCGGAAACCGGCCGTTCACCCCGTGAACGCCGAACGGCGCCCGCGCGGTGGTCGCGCGGGCGCCGTCCGGGGAGGCGTCGGGAGCGGTCAGGCCCCGATGAGCCGAGCCGCCAGGTAGCCCTCGATCTGGTCCATGGACACCCGCTCCTGCGACATGGTGTCGCGCTCGCGCACGGTCACCGCGTGGTCGGTGAGGGTGTCGAAGTCGACCGTGACGCAGAACGGCGTGCCGATCTCGTCCTGCCTGCGGTACCGGCGGCCGATCGCGCCCGCGTCGTCGAACTCCACGTTCCAGTGCTTGCGCAGCGCGGCGGCCAGGTCCTTCGCCTTGGGCGAGAGGTCGGCGTTGCGCGAGAGCGGCAGCACGGCCGCCTTCACCGGCGCGAGCCTGCGGTCCAGGCGCAGCACGACCCGCTTGTCCACGCCGCCCTTGGCGTTGGGCGCCTCGTCCTCGGTGTAGGCCTCCAGCAGGAACGCCATCATCGGACGGCCCACGCCCGCCGCGGGCTCGATCACGAACGGGCGGTAGCGGGAGTTGGTGGCCTGGTCGAAGTATGACAGGTCGACGCCCGAGTGGTTGGAGTGCGTGGTGAGGTCGAAGTCGGTGCGGTTGGCGATGCCCTCCAGCTCGCCCCACTCCTGGCCGCCGAAGCGGAAGCGGTACTCGATGTCGACGGTGCGCTTCGCGTAGTGCGACAGCTTCTCCGCCGGGTGCTCGTAGTGCCGCAGGTTGTCCGCCGAGATGCCGAGTTCGGTGTACCAGCGGGTGCGCTCGTCGATCCAGTACTGGTGCCACTGCTCGTCGGTGCCGGGCTCGACGAAGAACTCCATCTCCATCTGCTCGAACTCGCGGGTGCGGAAGATGAAGTTGCCGGGCGTGATCTCGTTGCGGAACGACTTGCCGATCTGGCCGATGCCGAACGGGGGCTTGCGGCGCGAGGTGGTCTGCACGTTCAGGAAGTTCGTGAAGATGCCCTGCGCGGTCTCGGGCCGCAGGTAGTGCAGGCCCTCCTCGGTCTCGACCGGGCCGAGGTGGGTCTTGAGCAGGCCGTTGAACATGCGCGGCTCGGTGTACTGGCCGCGGGTGCCGCAGTTGGGGCACGGCACGTCGGAGACGTCGCCCTCGGCCACGTCCTTGCCGGTGCGCTCGGCGTACTCCTCGGACAGCGTGTCCTGCCGGAACCGCTTGTGGCAGGAGTTGCACTCGACGAGCGGGTCGACGAACGCCTCGACGTGCCCGGAGGCGGTCCACACCTCGCGCGGCAGGATGACGGAGGAGTCCAGCCCGACGACGTCCTCGCGCCCGCGCACCATGAAGTTCCACCACTGGCGCTTGATGTTGTCCTTGAGCTCGACCCCGAGCGGCCCGTAGTCCCACGCGGACCGGGTGCCGCCGTAGATCTCCCCGCACGGGTAGACGAAGCCACGGCGCTTGCAGAGGCTGACGACGGTCTCGATGCGATCGACTGCCACGGGGGCTCCATCGGGGCTGCGGGGAGAACGGATGCGTCAGGGTAGTCCCAGGGCCGCGCTCCCCATCGGGCGACCGGGGACGGGTGTGGATCACGGGCGGTGATCGCGGCGGGGGCGGGGGAACCGGGTGGTTCCCCCGCCGGACGTCAGGCGCTCCACCGCCGCCCGGTGGCCGCGGCCAGCGAGAGCACGGGTGCGGAGCGCCCGGACGTCGCGCTCCCGCCGAGGGGCGACAGCAGGTCCTTCACCACGATCCAGCGGGGCCGCCACACCGCGTCGACCTGCCCGGCGGGCTGCCCGAGCCCCGCGCGGAGCAGCGCGTCGACGGTGTCCCAGGAGGGCAGGGCGCTGCCCGCGAAGGCGCGCTGGAAGGTGCTGATCGACCCGCGTGGCCTGGTCCGGTGGGCCAGCTCCCGCAGGGACGGCTCACCGGCCTCCCTGCGGGCCCGCCGCAACGAGAGGGCGAACTCCTCGACCGCGCGGGCGATCTCGGGATCGGAGTGGGGCATGGGGACCTCCTGCCCGCGCGGTCCGCTCGGGTCCCGCGCGGGGTTCGGCGCTGTCGGGTCGTCAGGCGGGCACGGCGGTCGCGGGCGCGCCTGAACCACCCCGCCCGCTGGAGCCGGGGGTGCCCAGCAGCCGGATCGCGACCTCGGCCGCCGCGGCGGCGACCAGCCCGGCGGCGGTGGCGCTCTCCGTCCCGGAGAACCCGGCGGCCAGGAAGGCGCCGAGCATCGCGGGCGCGACCACGCCGGTGATCCACAAGAAGCACAGGAAACGGATCTTCATCGGGCATACCTCTCTTCCGCTCGGACCTACCGCTGTTCGGGAGGTCCTCGCGCGCATGTGAGATCAGCAGTGTTGACGACCTGGACGTGGGTCTGCTCCACGACATCTCCCGAAAGCTGGGCTGGCAGGCCCGGGGAGACGCAGGGGCGACTATATCCGAATTGCCGAAGAGAGGTAGTGGAGGACAGGCGGCACATAACGCGAACCGGATCGAGAGCATTGCTCGACATCGAGCGCGGACGGATGCCGACGCGCCTCGCACCACCTATGCGGAATTGATCCCCCTATTTTCCGCACTAGTGCGGAGCCACACCGGATGCGGTACGGGAGACTCATACTCCGGGCGCCCGACGCACCGCGCGGGCGCGGCGGGAGCAAGGCGAAGGGCCCCCCACTGCCATGGGAGGCCCTTCTTCAGTCCCGATGCCCACGTCCAGGTCACGTGCTGGGGAAGAGAGCTCCGGGCCGTCTTGGGGGCACGCTGCGGGAGGTCAGGACGCTGACCGCTCCCACTCGGGCTCCCGAGGTGGGGGAAGTTCCCCCGGCAGCGGGGGGAAGAGAGCGAGGAGAGGCTGCGGACAGGTCTCGGACGCGACGCCGGAAGAAATTCCAACGCCGAAGTCATCAGTTCTCACAGAATTCCCCTCCCGCACACCGCTCCCCACCGGCGGTCGGCACCGAGCCCCGACCGGGGTGCCGCGACGACCAGAGTGGCCGAGAAGGAGAATTTTCGCAAGGAGGAGCGCCCGGTGAACCGGATTGGAACGGCGTGAAACGATCTGAAGCGAATAGGACCACCACTGCCCGGCGTCGTCCGGTAGCCTGTCGAGCCGAATTCCCGCGAGCATCGCGGGGAAACCGCTACCGGGGCGTGCTGCTCGGTTCCGCCGCCTCGCCGAGGCGCACCGTGAACGCGTCGCTCGCCACCAGGCTGGTCCGGCGCTCGACCTCGCCGCCGCCTGACGTGAGCAGCGGCTCGTACGTGCCGGACTGCTCCGCGATCGCCTCGGACAGCAGCGGGACCACCGCCTCGCGGACCGGGAACGGGGACAGGGAGCGGCGGTAGGCGACGACCGACTCGAAGCGGGCCGTCAGCACGTAGCGGTCCGGTTCGTCCATCGAGCGGGCCAGGTCGGCGCTCAGGCAGCCCGGCTGGGCGGTGAGCAGGGACAGGGCCTGCGCGACCCTGGCGGTGAACGGCTCCGCGGCCTCTTCCGGGACGTCGAACCTGCACACGAGCAGCATCGGGCAAGCCTCCCACGCGGACGGGCGGGCGCCCGGCTCGGGCCGGGCCCGGAGGACCCGCCGGAGGACCACCCCGGAAGTCGCCCGCGGAACGACCGGGCGACGTCCTCGGGAACGACCTCGGGGTCGGGCGGGGAAGCGCCTAGTATTGGGGGTGAAAATCCATGCCAAGTGGGAGGCGCCGTGACGGTTGGGGTGAGGGGCGGGCACGTGCACTCCCCCGCTCGCGAAGCGCCGCGCCCGGCCCCGGCCCGCCCGCCGACGGCCACCCTGGAGGCCGCGGGCGAGCTGCTCCGCGCGCTGGCCGCGCCGGTCCGCATCGCGATCGTGCTCCAGCTGCGCGAGTCCGACCGCTGCGTGCACGAGCTGGTCGAGGCGCTGGGCGTGGCCCAGCCGCTCATCAGCCAGCACCTGCGCGTGCTCAAGGCCGCGGGCGTCGTGCACGGCGAGCGGCACGGGCGGGAGGTGGTCTACCGGCTGGCCGACGAGCACCTCGCGCACATCGTCGTCGACGCGGTGACGCACGCGGAGGAGACCACTCGTGGTATCAACGAGGCCCGTACGTCCCGGACGGAGGACCTGTGACGACAAGCGAGCGTCCCGGCACCGCGGTGCCGGGGCTGCGTTCCACCAAGCAGCGCACCGCCGTGTCCAAGCTGCTCGACCAGCTCGACGAGTTCCGCTCGGCCCAGGAGCTGCACGAGGAGCTGCGCAAGCGCGGTGAGGGCATCGGTCTGACCACGGTCTACCGCACCCTCCAGTCGCTGGCCGAGGCGGGCGAGGTGGACGTGCTGCGCACGGACTCCGGCGAGGCGATCTACCGCCGCTGCTCCGCCCACCACCATCACCACCTGGTGTGCCGGCACTGCGGCCACACCGTGGAGGTCGAGGGGCCCGCGGTGGAGAAGTGGGCGGACCGGGTCGCCGAGGAGAACGGGTTCTCCGCGATCAGCCACACCGTGGAGATCTTCGGCACCTGCGCGGACTGCACGGCCGCCCGGTCCTGACCGGGCGCGAGCACCGGAACGCGGCACCGCGAACGACGCCCTGCCCCGGACCCTCCCGAAGGGGGTCCGGGGCAGGCGCGCGCCTAGCCCTCGTAGGTCTCCCGGGGCGCGGCGATGGGGACGACCTCGCCCACGGTGAACGTGGGCACGTACGCGGTCTCCTTCGTGGCCGTGCCCGGCACGTACCGCCCGGTCACCTCGACCCACTGGTCGGTCGCCCACACGCCCATGTCCGCGCCGGTGAGCAGCACCTTGATCGGCCGGGCGTCGGCGGCGCAGCAGGAGATCGCCAGGCGCGCCACGAACACCTGCCCGTCGACCCGCGCCACGAACCCGGTGAGCCGCACGGTGCGGTCGTCGAGCGAGCCGGAGTCGTCCCACGCGGTGCGGGTGACGAACTCGGTGATGGTCAGCGGCACCACCGCGTCGTCGGCCAGCGGCGCGAACCCGCCGGAGGACGACTGCGCCTGCGGCTGCCCGTCGTCGGCCCGGCTGACGCTGTCCGAGCCGAGCGCGGGCGGGCTGATCAGGAACACCGCCAGCACCGGCAGCAGGAGCAGCCACGGGCTGCGGCTGCCCCCGTGCTCGTGGTCGCCGTGCTCGTGGTCGTCGTGCGCCTCGGGCTCGCCGGAGGTCGCCCTGGCGTGCTGGGCCCGCACGTCCCGCACGATCGCCACCACGGCCAGCAGCACCATCACCACCCCCGTGGCCACCAGCCACGGTTGCAGCGACGCCTTCACGTACCGCAGGTACGTCCCGGTCAGCGCCAGCTTCAGCAGCGCGCCGCCGAGCAGCACGAGCAGCACGTTCTGGGTCTCGCGCCTCACAGGAACACCCACCCCGACACCAGCGCGCAGGCCACGGCCACCACGAACGTGGCAGGCGCGAACCGCGCGGCGAACTTCCGCCCGAAAGCGCCCGCCTGGAGCGCGACGAGCTTCACGTCCACGGCGGGTCCCACGACCAGGAACACCAGCCGGGGCAGCAGCGGCAGCGCGGACATCGACATGGCCACGAACGCGTCGGCCTCGCTGCACAGCGCGAGCACGACCGCCAGCAGCGCCATCACGAGCACCGCCAGCGCGATCTGCGCGCCCAGCGTCTCCAGCCACGCCGTGGGCACCAGCACGTTGAACACCGCCGCGAACACCCCGCCCAGCACCAGGAACCCGCCGGCCTCGACCAGGTCGTGCCGCGCGGTCTCGGCGAACACCGCCCACCTCGACCGGCCGTCGTGGTCGGCGATGCGGCGCAGCGCGCGCTCGGCGATCCACCCGGCCTTGCCGAAGCGGGTCCACAACCAGCCCATCACCACGGCGGTCAGCAGCGAGCCGACGAACCGGGCGGGCACCATCCACGGCGCGTCCTTGAAGGCGACGGCCGTCGACACCAGCACCACCGGGTTCACGGCGGGCGCGGCGAGCAGGAACGCCAGCGCGGCGGCGGGCGCGACGCCCTGCTGCATGAGCCGCCTGGCCACCGGCACCGACGCGCACTCGCAGCCGGGCAGCGCCACGCCCGCGAGGCCCGCGACCGGCACGGCCAGCGCGGGGTTGCGGGGCATGGCGCGGCGCAGCAGCGACGCGGGCACGAACGCGGCGATCGCGCCGCTGATGAGCACGCCGAGCACGAGGAACGGCATGGCCTGGACGCACACCGCGACGAACACCGTGGCGCCGGTGCGCAGCGCGGGCACGTCGAGCACCCCCACCAGCCAGTCCTGCAGCAGCAGGGCCAGCACGAGGAGGCCGCACAGGACCTCCAGCGAGGTGACGCGCCAGCGGGCGCGCGGGCGGCGCGGCCCCCTGATCTCGCCAGTGATTGTCATTGCCGAGATGATGCCACGCCGCTCACGCGTTCGGAGGAACGACCGGGGAACGGGCCGGGAAGTCCCGACGCCGCCGGTCCCGCCCGGCTAGGCCTCCTCCTCGTCCTCCTCGTACTCCTCCTGCAGCTCGTCGATGGTGGCCAGCACGTCGGCCACGTCCTCGACCGGCAGCAGCGGCTCGACCACGGCGAGCACCTTGCCGCGCCGCTGGCTCACCACGGACTCGGCGAGCGCCACCGCGTCGTCGCGCAGGTACGGCCCGCACACGAAGCTGCCCCAGTCCTCGCCGCCGGAGGCCTCGAAGGTGACCGCCCAGGGCAGGCCCTCGACCTCGTCGGCGTCCTCGGGCTCGTACACCACAACGCCACCCATGATCAGGCTCCGCCTTCCGCTCTGGCCAGCAGTTCGCCGCGCAGCTGCGAGGCGGTGGAAACGACGAGCATCAGCAGGGTGCTGAGCGGCTCGGGGTCGAGGCCCTCCGCGGGGAAGGCGTAGCGCAGGGTGACGTCCATGCCCCGGTCGGTGTGGACCACGCCGAGCGTGCCGAACAGGCCCTGACCGGCCCGCTCGGCGGCCGACGAGGCCAGGTCGGGGCTGTTCGGCAGGTCCCAGGCGACGACGCAGGTGAGGCTGAGCACGGTCAGGCCCTCGGCCAGCCGCATCGCCTGCACCGCGCACGGCACGTCGCCGTGCCGGAAGCTCAGCGCGCCGTCGTCGTCCACGTGCACCTCGTGGAACAGCTCCAGCGCGGTGCGGGCCGAGGTGAGCAGCCGGGCGGTGACCTCGGCGTCCTCGTCGGTCACGAGGTCTCCTCATCGGGTTCGGGGGCGTCGTCCGGGCCGGGGTCGGGCCCGGTGCGGTCGTCCGGCCGGTCGATCGCGCCGCCGAAGCGGCGGTCGCGCATGGCGTACTGCTCGCAGGCGCGCCACAGGTCCTCGCGGCCGAAGTCCGGCCACAGGATGTCCTGGAACACCAGCTCGGCGTACGCGGACTGCCACAGCATGAAGTTGGACGTGCGCTGCTCGCCGGAGGGCCGGATGAACAGGTCGACGTCGGGCATCTCCGGCTGGTACAGGTAGCGGGCGATGGTGCGCTCGTCCACCTTGTCCGGGTTGATCTTGCCGGCGGCGGCCAGGCGGGCGATCTCGCGGGCGGCGTCGCCGACCTCGGCGCGACCCCCGTAGTTGATGCACATCGCCAGGTTGAGCGTGGTGTTGTGCTTGGTCCGCTCCTGCGCGGACTCCAGCTCGGTGACGACGCTGCGCCACAGCCGGGGCCTGCGCCCGGCCCAGCGCACCCGCACGCCCAGCTCGTCCAGCTCGTCGGTGCGGCGGTGGATCACGTCCCGGCTGAAGCCCATGAGGAAGCGGACCTCCTCGGGGCTGCGCCGCCAGTTCTCGGTCGAGAAGGCGTACAGCGACAGCCACTTCACGCCCATCTCGATGGCGCCCTTGGCGGCTTCGACCACGTTGGCCTCGCCGCGCTTGTGGCCCTCCACCCGCGACAGGCCGCGCTGGTTGGCCCAGCGGCCGTTGCCGTCCATGACGATCGCGATGTGCTTGGGCACGAACTCGGCCGGGATCGCGGGGGGTTTCGCGCCCGACGCGAGGGGTTCCGGGGGCCGCGGTGCGCGCGTCTCGCGCTCGGCCCTCCTGCGGCGGAGCATGACTGTCCTCTCGGGGTTGGTGCGGAGGCGGCTCTTAGTTCTCGGCGGTCGACTGCCTGCGCTCCACCAGGGGAAGCGACCGGAGCTGGCGCTCCAAGTGCCACTGGAGGTGCGCCGCGACCAGACCGCTGCCCTCGCGGCGCGGACCGGTCGGGATCTCGTCGACCACGTCCCACTCGCCGTGCAGCAGCGCGGCGAGCAAGCGCAGGGTCTCACCCGATGGTGAGGCGCTGCCGGGCGGGCGGCAGTTGGCGCAGACCACCCCGCCCGCCTGCACGTTGAACGACCGGTGCGGGCCGGGCTCGCCGCAGCGGGCGCACTCGCCCACCGCCGGGGCCCAGCCCGCGAACGCCATCGCGCGCAGCAGGAACGCGTCGAGCAGCAGCGACGGGTCGCGCCGCCCGTCGGCGAGCGCCCGCAGCGCCCCGGTGACCAGCAGGTACAGCCGCAGGGCCGGGGCGCCCTCCTCGGAGGTGAGCCGGTCGGCGGTCTCCAGCACGGCGCAGCCCGCCGTGTACCGCTGGTAGTCGTCGACCAGGACCACGCCGAACGCGTCGATCGTCTCCACCTGGGTGATGACGTCGAGCGTGCGGCCGGGGTGGAACTGCGCGTCGACGTGCCCGAACGGCTCCAGCCGCGCCCCGAACCGCGACGAGGTGCGGCGGACGCCCTTGGCGACCGCGCGCAGCTTGCCGTGGCGCTGGGTGAGCAGCGTGATGATCCGGTCGGCCTCGCCGAGCTTCTGCACCCGCAGGACCACCCCCGTGTCCCGGTACAGGTTGGCCACCTAGAACCCCAGCCTGCGCAGCTGCTTCGGGTCGCGCTGCCAGTCCTTGGCGATCTTGATGTGCAGGTCGAGGTAGACGCGGGTGCCGAGGAGCTTCTCGATCTGGTGGCGGGAGGTGATGCCGACCTGCTTGAGGCGCTCGCCCCGGTGGCCGAGGATGATCGCCTTCTGCGAGGGGCGCTCGACGAACACGTTCGCGTGAATGTCGACCAGGTCGTCGCGGCCCTCGCGGGGCAGCATCTCCTCCACCACGACGGCGATGGAGTGCGGCAGCTCGTCCCGCACGCCCTCCAGCGCGGCCTCGCGGATCAGCTCGGCCACGAGGGTCTGCTCGGGCTCGTCGGTCAGCTCGCCGTCCGGGTAGAGCGGCGGGCCCTCCGGGAGCTTGCCGAGCAGCAGGTCGGAGAGGGTGTCGACCTGGTAGCCGTCGACCGCCGAGACCGGGATGATCTCGGCGAACTCCATCACCTCCTGCAGCGCGATGAGCTGTTCGAGGACCTGCTGCTGGGGGACCAGGTCGGTCTTGGTGACGATGCCGATGACGGGGGTGCGCTTGGCGATCTTGGCAAGCTCGGCGGCGATGAACTTGTCGCCGGGGCCGACCTTCTGGTCGGCGGGCACGCAGAACCCGACCACGTCCACCTCGGACCAGGTCTCCCGGACGAGGTCGTTGAGGCGCTGGCCGAGCAGGGTGCGCGGCCGGTGCAGACCGGGGGTGTCGACCAGGATCAGCTGGCCGTCCTCGCGGTGCACGATGCCCCGGATGGTGTGCCGGGTGGTCTGCGGCTTGCTGGAGGTGATCGCGACCTTGGTCCCGACCAGCGCGTTGGTCAGCGTCGACTTGCCAGCGTTCGGGCGGCCGACGAAGCACGCGAAGCCGGAGCGGTAACCATCCATCCGCCCATTGTCCCTGCTGTCCGTTCCCGCCCGCCGCCGGGCGGGGAGGGGCGGGACCGCGGATGCCTGGTAGGACGCGGGCGGGCGGGGTTCGGGTGGGCGGTGGGGCGGGATCGGGCGCGGCGGCGGGCGCGGGCCGCCCGTTCGGGGGACGGACGGGTGGGACCGCTCCCGGTTGGGCGGGGTGCGCCGGGAGCGGTCGTCACGCGGCTCAGCCAGGTCCGGCGGTGATGCGCGGCCCCAGCGCGTGAGCCGCCTCGAAGCCCGACCACCCGTCGTCCTCGGCGGCCCTCGCTCGGGCGACCGCGCGCCAGCCGTCCCGATCGAGCACGGCCGGGTGAGCCGCCCGCTCGGTAGTGGTTGAGGTAGCCGCCGTCGCAGGCGTGGCGGGGCAGCCAGTGCCGCAGG
Organism: Actinosynnema mirum DSM 43827; assembly: GCF_000023245.1. Taxonomy (GTDB): domain Bacteria; phylum Actinomycetota; class Actinomycetes; order Mycobacteriales; family Pseudonocardiaceae; genus Actinosynnema; species Actinosynnema mirum. Next base: position 1,395,598 of record NC_013093.1, on the reverse strand, counting down.
ACCGGGATCGGGGGGTGGCGCGCTCGATTCCGTCGATCATGAACCCGTGATCCGCCCCGCGTGCGCGCGGGGCGGCGGTCCCGCCCGCCGGGCTCCGAGCTCAGGCGGGCGGGACCGGCTCACTTCCTCTTCGACTTCTTCACCGGCTTCGGCGGCGACACCCGGTTCAGCGCCAGCCGCTCCGGCAGGGGGCCGCCCTCCTCCAGCCAGGACGCCACGTCGTCCACCACGCCGTCGTCCAGCGCGAACCCCAGCCACACCGGCTGCTGGCCGCGCGGCTTCACCACCAGCACGTTCGAGCTCTCGCACGCGTCCAGGCAGTCCGCCGTCCGCACGCTCAGCCGCCCGCCCGACCCCGCCGCCAGCTCGCGCAGCCTGGCCAGCTGGTGCTCGTGGTCGAAGTCCGGGTGCTTCTTGACCGTGCCGCAGCAGCAGCCGCGGCACACCGTCACGTAGTCCCGCACCTACGCCGTCTCCACGACCGCGCCCGAGCCGTCCGCCCGGAACACCGGCGCCGACGCGCCCAGGTCGCGCACGGCCGCCACCGACGCGGCGTCCAGAGCGTCCGCGCCGGTCACCACCGCCGCCGCCTCCAGGCCCTCCGCGCCGCTGGCCACCGCAGCCGCCACGGCGGCCTGCAGCGCCGTCAGCGCCAGCGACGGCAGCGCCACCGTGGTCGCCGCGTAGGTGCGACCGTCGGTGTCCCGCACCGCCGCCCCCTCGGCCGCGCCCGTGCGGGCCCGCGCCGACCTGGCCAACGTCACGATCTTCAGGTCCTCCGGACCGAGCTCACTCATCGCCGCCGCTCCCCTCGTCATCCTCAGCGGGCCTGGCCAGCGGGCGCACCAGCACGGTCGTGATGCGCATCCGGCCCCGCTCGTCCTTGCCGCCCTCGGCGCGCATCCGCAGCCCGGCGATCTCGGCCTCGGTGCCCGGCAGCGGGACCCGGCCCAGGCGCTGCGCGAGCAGACCTCCGACCGTCTCCACCTCGTGGTCGTCCAGCTCGGTGCCGAACAGCGAGTCCAGGTCGTCCACGGGCAGCCTCGCGCTCACCCGCACCGCCCCGTCCGCCAGGTACTCCACCGGCTGCCGGTCGTCCGTGTCGGACTCGTCGGTGATCTCCCCGACGATCTCCTCCAGGATGTCCTCGATGGTCAGCAGCCCGGCCGTGCCGCCGTACTCGTCCACCACGACCGCCAGGTGGTTGCGCGACAGCTGCATCTCCCGCAGCAGGTCCGCGACCGGCTTGGTGTCCGGGATGAACGCGGGCGAACGCATCACGTCCGACACGAGCTTGCCGTTCGGCTGCTCGGACAGCGCGATCCGCACCAGGTCCTTCAGGTTCACCACGCCGACGATGTCGTCCACGCTCTCGCCGATCACCGGCACCCGCGTGTACCCGGTGCGCAGCGACAGCGCCAGCGCCTGCCGCACCGACTTGGCCTGCTCGATCCACACGATCTCGGTGCGCGGCACCATCACCTCGCGGGCGATGGTGTCACCCAGCTCGAACACCGAGTGGATCATCTCGCGCTCGCCCTCGTCGACGACGCCGCGCTCCTGCGCCATGTCGACCAGCTCGCGCAGCTCCACCTCGGACGAGAACGGACCCTCGCGGAAGCCCTTGCCCGGCGTGATCGCGTTGCCGACCAGGATCAGCAGCTTGCTCAGCGGCCCCAGCACCCGGCCGAGCACCCGCACGGGCGCGGCGGCCAGCAGGCTCACCGCGTACGGGTGCTGGCGGCCCAGGGTGCGCGGACCCACGCCGACCAGCACGTACGACACGACCAGCATGCTCGCGCCCGCCGTCAGCACCGCCGCCCAGCCCACCGGCACCAGCCGGAAGCTGACCACGGTCACCAGGACCGTCGCGGACAGCTCGCAGCCCAGGCGCAGCAGCAGGAGCAGGTTCACGTGCCTGGGCCGGTCGCCCAGCACCATCATCAGCTGCTTGGCGCCCGGCTTGTTCTGCCGCAGCAGCGCCTCGACGCGGGCCCGCGACACCGTGCCCAGCGCCGCGTCGACCCCGGCGAACGCGCCCGCGGCCAGGATGAGCAGGACCGCCAGCACCAGCAGCCCGGTGGAACCGGCTATCACCCCGGCCGCCTCAGGCGCTCGGCTCGGCGGGTCGCTCGGGACCGTCGTCCTCCAGCCCCGCGGCGCCCAGCAGCTTGGAGTCCGCCGCGCGCTGGGCCGTCTTCCGCTCGGCCTCCGCGATCGAACCCCGGTAGTCGCCCAGGATGCGGTTCTGGAGCGTGAACATCTCGCGCTCCTCGGCGGGCTCGGCGTGGTCGTAGCCCAGCAGGTGCAGCACGCCGTGCACGGTCAGCAGGTGCAGCTCGTCCATCAGGCTGTGGCCCGCCTTGGCGGCCTGGTCCTCGGCGAACGCGGGGCACAGCACGATGTCGCCCAGCAGCGCGGGCCCGAGCCCGGCCGCGTCGGGGCGGCGGGCCGAGTCCAGCTCGTCCATGGGGAAGGCCATCACGTCGGTCGGGCCGGGCAGGTCCATCCAGCGCTGGTGCAGGTCGGCCATCACGTCCAGCTCGACCAGCAGCACGGACAGCTCCGCCAGCGGGCTGACCCCCATGCGGTCCAACGCGAACCGGGCGGCGGCGACGATGGAAGCCTCGTCGACCTGCGCGCCCGACTCGTTAGCGATCTCGATGCTCACGGCGCCTATCGTCCCCGCCGCTCGCCCCGAGCCCGCGCACCGGGTCCCCGGTGGTGGCCGTCGGCCTGCTCGTCCTGCTCGACCTGCCACTTCTCGTAGGCGTCCACGATGTCGGCGACCAGCTTGTGCCGGACCACGTCACCGCTGGTCAGCACGGAGAAGTGCACGTCCTCGACCCCGTCGAGGATGTCCCGCACCACCCGCAGCCCGCTGCGCTGCCCACCGGGCAGGTCGACCTGGGTGGTGTCGCCGGTGACGACGACCTTCGACCCGAAGCCGAGGCGGGTGAGGAACATCTTCATCTGCTCGGGCGTGGTGTTCTGGGCCTCGTCGAGGATGATGAAGGCGTCGTTCAGGGTGTTGTGGGTGAGCAGGTGGCCCTCGGTGACGTAGAGCGAGTCCTCGGCCGCCACCTGGATGCACACCGCCTCGGCGCGGCCCTCGGGCTCGATGCTGTCGACGAACCGCATCGGCCTGCCGCCACCGCCCGCGGCGCGGTACTTCTCCCGCTTGCGCGCCAGCCGGAACGGCTCGACGCCCTCGGGGAGGCGGATGTCGAGGACGTGGGCCGGATCGGTGTCCGCCGTGACGACGTGGGCCACCCCGCCCAGCGACCGGACCAGGTCGACGACGCCGTTCAGCAGGGCTGACGAGGATGTCTCGAACCGGACCGCGCACGTCCGCCCGAGCTGCCCCACCGGAGCGCCTGCGGCGTCGAGGAGCCCTTGGAGCAGCGCGAGCCTGACTTCGACGGTGTTGGCCAGGTAGACGTCCGGGATGGCAACGCCTTCAGGAGCGGCCGCCAGCGGCGTCGCAACCGGGTTCTCCAGCACCGCCACGCCACGACCTCGGCTCGTCCCACCGGGCGGCGCGACCGGGACGACCGACGCGCCGGCAGCGTGGAACGAGCGGCCCAGCGCGTACGGGTCCACGGGCACCGGCTGCCAGGGCAGGCGCACCGGACCAGTGAGCACCGGCAGTTCGTGACGGGCGTCGCCAAGGCCGGCCGCGATCTCCTGGGTCTCCAGCACCCGCCACGGCTTGTCCCGACGCCGGTCGGAGGCGGTGCGGACGGTCCACAGGTGCTCGCCGCAGGCCAGGACGGACGAGCCGTCCTGGGCGGTGACCCGGTACATGTCCTTCTCGCCCTGCGGGTAGACCCCGAGCACCGGGGTCGGCTCGCCGTCCGAGCCGACGACCAGGTCGCCCACCCGCAGCTCGCCGATGGGGCGGAAGCCGTCGGGGGTGAGCACCTTCGTGGTCACCGGCTGGGCCCGGCCGCGCATGTAGGCCAGCGGCGCGACCTCGATCGTGCCCGCCTGCATCAGGCGCGGGATGGACTCCGGCTCGACCATGTCGTGCAGCGCGTCGTACAGCGGGCGCAGGTAGGGGTCGATCTTGTCGTTCAGGGTGCCCGGCAGGTAGCCCAGCCGCTCGCCCGCCTCGACGGCGGGCCTGGTCAGGATGATCCGGGTGACCTGCTTGGCCTGGAGGGCCTGCACGGCCTTCGCCATGGCCAGGTAGGTCTTGCCGGTGCCCGCGGGACCAAGGCCGAACACGATCGTGTTCTTGTCGATGGCGTCGACGTAGTGCTTCTGGTTGAGCGTCTTCGGGCGGATGGTGCGACCGCGCCGGGAGATGATGTCCAGGCTCAGCACCTCGGCCGGGGACTCGCTGGTGCCCGCCGACAGCATCGCGATCGTGCGGCGCACGGCGTCGGAGCCGAGCTGCTGGCCGCGGCCGGCGAGGGTGACGAGTTCGGTGAACACCCGCTCGGCGAACGCGACGTCCGCGGGCTCCCCGGTCAGGGTGATCTCGTTGCCCCGGACGTGGACGTCCGCGTCGAGCAGCTCCTCCGCCGCGCGGAGGTTCTCGTCGCGTGATCCGAGGAGTGCGAGCACCGCGCCGTCCGGCACGGAGAACTTGGAGCGAGCTTGCGCCTGCGGCGTGCTGTCAGCGGTGTCGGCCACGTGGCCTCGGGCCTGCTTCCTGCGCTTTCGCGTCGAATCCGTCGGATCGGGTCACCCCCGATGCTAGCCGCCCGAAGCGCTCGGGTGCACCGGAGTAACGGGCCGTGACGGGCCGGGGGTCTACTGGGGACCGTGGAAGAGCTGCGCTTTCTGACCCCCGACGACGTCCCCGCCTGCCTCGCCCTCGCCACCGGCCGGGGCTGGTCCCACGAGGAGCGCAAGTGGCGGTTGCTGCTGGCCACCGGCACCGGGCTCGGGCTGTTCGACGGCTCCACGCTGGTCGGCACGACCGTGCTGACCCGCTACGGCGACGCGCACGCGGCGCTGAGCATGGTGCTGGTGGCCGAGGGCAGGCAGGGCCGGGGGCTGGGCCGCCGGCTGGTGGAGGCCGCGCTGGAGCGCGCGGACGCGCCGGTGGTGTCGCTGCACGCCACGGAGCAGGGCCTGCCGCTGTACGAGAAGCTCGGGTTCGTGGTGTCCGGGCCGGAGCTGGTCACGCACTTCGGGGTGTTCACCGGGCCGCCGTCCGGGGCCACGTCGCCGCCGGCCGACCCGGCCGCGCTGGTGGCGCTGGACGCCGAGGTGTTCGGCGCGGACCGGTCGGCGCTGTGGGAGGCGTACCTGGGGTTCGCCGAGCGGGTGGTGGTGTCGGCGTCCGGGTTCGCGGGCTGCTGGGCGGACCCGAGCCCGCTGGTGGTGGGCCCGGTGGTGGCCGAGGACGTGGCCGGGGCGCGGGAGCTGGTCGCGGACCTGGTGTCCGGGCGGGACGCGCGGGTGGACACCGCCGATCCGGGGTTGCGCGCGTGGCTGCTGGAGAACGGGATGCGCGAGGGCTACCGGGTGGCGCCGATGGTGCTGGGCGCCACCCGTCCGCCGGGCCGCCGGGAGCGGCTGTTCGCGCCGATCGCGCAGGCGCTGGGGTGAGGTCGCGGGCGCTCAGGCCAGCGGGCCGAGCCGCGTGCCGCCGAGCAGGTGCAGGTGGGCGTGGAAGACGGTCTGCCCCGCGTCCGCCCCGGTGTTGAACAGCAGCCGGTAGCCGGACCCGCCGACGCCCTCGGCCTCCGCGATCTCGCCCGCGGCCAGGAACAGCTCGTCGAGCACGCCGGGGGCTGCCTTGGCCAGGGCCACGGCGTCGGTGTCGTGGCGCTTGGCCACGAGCACGACGTGCACGGGGGCCTGCGGCGCGATGTCGCGGAACGCGATGACGGTGTCGGTCTGGTGCACGACGGTGGCGGGGATGGCGCCGTCGGCGATCTTGCAGAACAGGCAGTCGTCCATGCCCGGAGGCTAGTGGACCAAGCTCAGCGCGGCGGTGCGGCAGGCCTCCCACGCGGGGGTGCCGACGGTGATCAGGTCCAGGTGCCCGGCGCCGGGGACGGTGATCAGCCGCGCGCCGGTGAGCTGCGCGAACGCCTCGCTCTGGGCGAGCGGCACGTCCTCGTCGCGGTCGCCGTGCACGAGCACGACGGGCTTGCCGACCGGGGGCGCGGCGGCGGGCGAGGCGTCGGCGTAGCGCTCGGGGGCCTCGTCGGGGGTCGCGCCGAGCAGCTCTGCGGCGCGGCGCGTGATCCGCGGGTGCTGGAGCAGGTCCAGGACGCCCGCCTGGGCGACCGCGCCGACGACCCTGGGGTGCCGGGCGGCGGCCCACACCGCGAGGTGGCCGCCCGCCGAGTGGCCGAGGGTGACGACGGGGCCGAGCGCCGGGTCGAGCGCGTCGACGGCGGCCAGGACGTCCTGCCCCGTTTGCGGCCACCCGCCGGTCCCGCCCGCACGGCGGTACTCGACGTTCCACGCGGTGACGCCGTGCGCGGCCAGGTCGGCGGCCAGGGGGCGGCCGAGGGAGAGCGTGTAGCGCTGGTGCCAGAACCCGCCGTGGATCACCACGACGACCGGCCCGGAGCCGCTCAGCTCGCCGAACTGGTCGGGGTCGGGGCCGTACTCGATGCGCTGCACGCGACCAGTGAACCGCACCGCGCCGGAGGGGCGCGGGTGGGCAGGCCACGCCGGCTCTCTTGATCGTTTACGCCGAATGCTGTTGATCTTGCTCTGCCCGGCGGATTGATCTTGGTCGCCGCGTCGTCCAACGTCGAGCAGTTGGCTGTGCGGGCGTTCGAGGAGCGGTGATGGGGTCGAGATCGGCGCGGGCGGCGGCCTGCGCGGGGGTGGTCGCGGCGCTGGTGGCGGGGGTGGTCTCCGGGAGCGCGCACGCGGACCTCGAACGGGTGGAGCGGTCGCGCTGGACGGCGGCGTGGGCGGCGAGCCCGGTCGTGGGCGGCCCGAACCCCCACAACGACTGCCCGTCGGGCGGCGCGGGCCTGACCGACCGGACCGCGCGGAACGTGGTGTTCACCAGCGCGGGCGGCGACCTGGTGCGGATCAGGCTCGGCAACGCCTTCGGCACGACCCCGCTGCGGGTCGACCGGACCACCGTGGCCCACCAGGGCGGCGGGGCGGCGCCCGTTCCCGGCACGACCAGGGCGGTCACCTTCGGCGGGTCGCGCGAGGCGCTCGTCCCGGCGGGCGGGGAGCTGCTCAGCGACCCGGTGCTGCTGGACGTCGCGGCCCTGTCGACGCTGCTGGTCAGCGTGCACTTCCCCGGCCCCACCGGGCCGCTGAGCAACCACCCGTTCACCGCCCAGGGCAACTACCTCGCCGAGGGCGACCGGACCGACGACCGCACCGGCGAGGGCTTCGCCGACAGCCCGTGCTGGCTGGGCGTGAGCGGCGTCGACGTGGCCGAGCGGGGGCAGCGGTCGGCGGGCGCGGTCGTGGTGTTCGGCGACTCGATCACCGACACGGCGGCGAGCACCGACAACACGAACCGCCGCTGGCCGGACTTCCTGGCCCGCCGGCTGGCGGCGCGGGGCGGCCGGACGCCCTCGGTGGTCAACGCGGGCCTGGGCGGCAACCGGCTGACCGCCGACCGCGAGGGCGAGCCCCACTACGGCGTCGCGGGCACGACCCGCTTCGCCCGCGACGCCCTCGGCCAGACCGGCGTGCGCACCGTCGTGGTCCTGTCCGGGGTCAACGACCTCAGCTTCGACGCCACCGCCGACGAGCTGATCGCCGGCTACCGCGACCTGATCGCGCAGGCCCACCGGCGGGACGTGCGGGTGGTCGGCGGCACGATCATGCCGTTCCGGACCTCGTTCGTCTGGACGCCCGAGCGGGAGGCGACCTGGCGGAGGGTGAACGCCTGGATCAGGACCTCGGGCGAGTTCGACGCGGTGGTCGACTTCGCGGGCGCCATGGCCGCGCCGGGCGACGACGCCCTGCTCGACCCCGCCTACGACCGGGGCGACGGCCTGCACCCGACCGACGCGGGCACCGAGGCCATGGCGGACGCGGTCGACCTGCGGCTGCTCTGAGCACACGCCGGTTGGTCCGGTGGCCGCCCGCCTTGCTCCGGGCAGCGGGTTGACCGGCCCGCGCCCGGCGGCCAGCGTCGTCAGGTGGGCGATGCGAGCTGGTGAGGAGCGGCGATGGGGCCGAGAGCGGTGCTCGGAGCGGTGCTGGCGGCGGTGCTGGCGACCGGGGTGGTGACCGGGACCGGGCAGGCGGAACCAGAGGGGACGCGCTGGGTCGGCGGCTGGGCGGCCAGCCCGGTGGTCGGCAGCACGATCCCGTGGAGCGACTGCCCGGCGGGAACCGGCCTGACCGACCGGACCGTGCGGAACGTGGTGTTCACCAGCGCGGGCGGCGACCTGGTGCGGATCAGGCTCAGCAACACCTTCGGCACGACCCCGCTGCGGGTCGACCGCACCTCCGTCGCCCGTCAGGACGCGGGCGCGAGGCCCGCCCCCGGCACGACCAGGGCGGTGACGTTCGGCGGGTCGCGCGAGGCGCGGGTGCCCGCCGGTCGGGAGCTGCTCAGCGACCCGGTCCGACTGGACGTCGCGGCCCTGTCCACGCTGCTGGTCAGCGTGCACTTCCCCGGCCCCACAGGCCCCCTGACCAACCACCCGTTCACCGCCCAGGGCAACTACCTGGCCACCGGTGACAAGACCGGCGACCGCACCGGGACCGGCTTCACCGACACCCCGTGCTGGCTGGGCGTGAGCGGCGTCGACGTGGCGCGGGAGCGGGCCGCGGGCACGGTCGTGGCGTTCGGCGACTCGATCACCGACACGTCCGCCACCACCGGCAACACCAACCGCCGCTGGCCCGACTTCCTGGCCCGCCGCCTCGCGGAGCGCAGGCACGCCCCGTCCGTGGTCAACGCGGGCCTCGGCGGCAACCGGCTGGTCGCCGACCGCGAGGGCGAGCCCTACTACGGCGTCGCGGGCACGACCCGCTTCGCCCGCGACGCCCTCGGCCAGACCGGCGTGCGCACCGTCGTGGTCCTGGAGGGCGTCAACGACATCGGCTTCGGCGCCACCGCCGACGAGCTGGTCGCGGGCTTCCGGAACCTCATCGCCCAGGCGCACGCGCGCGGGGTGCGGATCGTGGGCGGCACGATCCTGCCGTTCAAGACCTCGTTCGTCTGGACCCCGGAGCGCGAGGCGACCTGGCGGGCCGTGAACACCTGGATCAGGACGTCCGGCGAGTTCGACGCCGTGATCGACTTCGCGGCGGTCACCGCAGCACCCGACGACGACGCGGTGCTCGCCCCGGCCTACGACAGCGGGGACGGCCTGCACCCCGGCGACGCGGGCACCGAGGCCATGGCGGACGCGATCGACCTGCGGCTGCTCTAACACGAGGAGGTGAGAGCCTGCGTCGCGGTGGGACCTGGGGGTCGCCCCACCGCGACGCGGCAACCGCCGGACCGAGGGGGGAGGTGTCCGGCGCGCTCGAACGAGTCCGCTACCGACGGGTAGCCAGTGCGGTGCCTCAGGACACGAGGGTAACCGCTGTCACCCGCGTTCGCCAGAAAAGAGCAAGCCCCACTACGCCCAGCGATCGGTCAAAACGCCCAGAGCACCCAGCGCCACGGCCCCCGCGGTGGACGCCCTGAGCACCGAGGGCCCCAGCCTGACCACGTGCGCACCCGCCTCCACCAGCGCGGACAGCTCCTGCTCCGCGATGCCGCCCTCCGGGCCGACGACCAGCAGGACTTCACCCGAGGGTGGCAGCGCCACCGAGCCGATCCCGACTTCGGCGGACTCGTGCAGCACCAGCACCGCCGCCGCCCGCGACGCGAGCGCCGCGAGCTGCTTCGTGGTGACCGGCTCCCCCACTTCGGGGACCCGCGCCCGACGTGCCTGCTTGGCCGCCTCGCGGGCGGTGGCCCGCCAGCGGCCGAGCGCCTTGGCGCCGCGCGGGCCGTCCTCCCACTTGGCCACGCACCGCGCCGCCTTCCACGGCAGCACGGCGTCCACGCCCGCCTCGGTCGCCAGCTCCACGGCCAGCTCGCCGCGCTCGCCCTTGACCAGCGCCTGCACCAGCACGACCCGCACGCCCGGCTCGGGCACGGTCCAGCGCTCGACCACGCGCAGCCGCAGCGAGTCCTTGAGCGCCTCGGTGATCTCGCAGCGCACCTGGTCGCCGCTGCCGTCCGACAGCACCAGCTCCTCCCCCGCGCGCAGCCTGCGCACGGTGGCGGCGTGCCTGCCCTCCGGGCCGTCCAGGACGGCGTCGGACCCGGTGGGCAGGCTCTCGACCAGGAAGACGGGGAGGGTCACCGGTGGCCGCGGCCGGAGCGCAGCCGCGAGAACAGCCCGCCGCCCTTGCCGCCACCCGACAGCGAGGGCTCCTCCTCGCCGCGCACCGAGGCCAGCTCGCGCAGCAGCTCGGTCTGGCGGGCGTCGAGCTTGGTCGGCACCACGACGTCCAGGTGGACGTGCAGGTCGCCGCGCCCGTCGACGCGCCCGTTGGAGCGCAGCCTCGGCATCCCCCGACCGGTGAGCACCAGCTCGGTGGCGGGCTGGGTGCCGGGTTCGATCTCCAGCTCCTCCTCGCCGTCGAGGGTGGACAGCGGCAGCACCGCGCCGAGCGCGGCCGTCGTCATCGGGATGCGCACCGAGCAGTGCAGGTCGGAGCCGTCGCGCTCGAACACGTCGTGGGCGATCTCCTCGACCTCGACGTACAGGTCGCCCGCGGGGCCGCCGCCGGAGCCGACCTCGCCCTGACCGGCCAGCCGCACCCGCATCCCCTCGGCCACACCGGCCGGGATCTGCACCGAGATGGTGCGGCGGGAGCGGACCCGGCCGTCGCCGGCGCACTGCTGGCACGGGTCGGGGATGACCTCGCCGAAGCCCCGGCAGACCGGGCACGGCCGGGCCGTGACGACCTGGCCGAGGAACGAGCGCTGCACCGACTGCACCTCGCCGCGTCCGCCGCAGGTGTCGCAGCGCACCGGGGACGCGCCCTCCGCGCAGCCGCTGCCCACGCAGCGGTCGCACAGAATCGCGGTGTCCACCGTGAGCTCGCGGTTCGCGCCCGCCGCGCACTCCTCCAGCGTCATGGAGAGCCTGATCAGCGCGTCCGATCCGGGCTGGACGCGGCTGCGCGGTCCACGACCGCCGCCTCCCGCGCCCGCGCCGAAGAACGCGTCCATGATGTCGCCCAGCCCGAAGCCCGCGAACGGGTCGCCGCCGCCCGCGCCGCGCCCGCCGCCACCCGGCTCCAGCGGGTCGCCGCCCAGGTCGACGACCTGCCGCTTGCGGGGGTCCGACAGGACCTCGTAGGCGGCGGTCACCTCCTTGAAGCGCGCTTCCTCGTTGGGGTTCACGTCCGGGTGAAGCTGGCGCGCGAGCTTGCGGTAGGCGCGCTTGATCTCCTCGGGTGTCGCGTTCTTGGAGACCCCGAGCGTGCCGTAGTAGTCCCTCGCCACCGTGCTGTCCTCCTGCGGGCGCGCTGGAACACGCGCGCGCTAGCCTGCGTCGCTTGCGAAACGTCCTGCGGGCGCGGGGTGTTCCCTCACCGGACGGTGAGGATGTCCCCCACGTAGTGGGCGACGGCCCTGACGGCCGCCATCGTGGACGGGTAGTCCATCCGGGTTGGTCCGACGACGCCCATGCCGCCGAGCAGCTTGTCGACGCTGCCGTAGCCGATGGACACGACCGAGGTGCCGCGCATCTCCGCCGCCTCGTTCTCCTCCCCGATGTGCACCAGCACGGTGCCGGGGTCGTGCGAGGCCGCCAGCAGCTTGAGCACCACCACCTGCTCCTCCAGCGCCTCCAGCACCGGGCGCAGTGAACCGGGGAAGTCTGCCACGTTCCGGGTGAGGTTCGCCGTGCCACCCAGCACCAGGCGCTCCTCGGGGTGCTCGACCAGGGACTCGATCAGCACGGTGCTGACCCTGGTGGCGATGTCCCGGAGCTCGCTCGGCACGGTCTCGGGCAGCTGGGCGACCTCGGCGGACGCGTCCGCGAGCCGCTTGCCGACCAGCGAGGCGTTGAGCATCGCCCGGATGCGTGCGACGTTGTCCTCGGTGATGACGTCACCCAGGTCGACCGACCGCTGGTCCACCCGACCGGTGTCGGTGATCAGGATCAGCATCAGCCGCGCCGGGGTGATGGCCAGCACCTCGAGGTGCCGCACCGAGGCCCGGCTGAGCGTCGGGTACTGCACCACGGCGACCTGCCGGGTGAGCTGCGCGAGCAGCCGAACACTGCGCCGCAGCACGTCGTCCAGGTCGCAGGCCCCTTCCAGGAACGAGTGGATGGCCCGCCGCTCAGCCGTGGACAACGGCTTGACCTCGCTCAGCCGGTCGACGAACAGCCGATACCCCTTGTCCGTGGGCACCCGCCCCGCGCTGGTGTGCGGCTGGGTGATGTAACCGTCCTCCTCCAGCGAGGCCATGTCGTTGCGAACGGTCGCGCTGGACACCCCCAGGTTGTGCCGCTCGACCAACGCCTTGGACCCGACCGGCTCGTGGTTGGAGACGTAGTCGGCGACGATGGCGCGCAACACCTCGAAGCGCCGCTGATCAGCGTTCACCGCGTGCCACCTCCGCTGGTAGGGGGCACTGCCCCCTGATGTCCTCGCCCCGATTTTACGGAGACGACGGGCCAGGGTCCCCGGCGAGTTCGGAAAGTCATTCACAGGTTACGAACAACACCCCACACCAGCGGTCCGCAGCCGACCGCACCACCGAGTTGCAGCAGCAGCTCGCGGGTCGACCGCCTCGCGGGCTGCGGGGCGAGCGCAGCGAGCCCGCAGCTCGCCCATCCCGCGTCCCTCTTCTCCGTTTGGCCTGGCGAAGCCCGAGCACGCTTGTCAAGATGCCGCCGCACTGCCCGGCAGACCGCCTGGTCAAACGGCGTCTTGACGAGCGTGCTTGCCTGAAAGGAGGCCACACGGAGAAGAGGGACCCGGACCACCGCAGGGGTAAACCGCACCACCACCCCAACGGCCACCGGCCGGCAGAGCCCGTGTCCCTCTTTTTTGGAGGTCTGCCCCGCCGGCGAGGCGTGCCCTTCAGCTCTTGACCTTGACCCTCAACCCCACCCTCAGGTCAACCGCCGGACAACCGCGTCAGCCAACAACCGCCCCCGGTCCGTCAACACGCACCTACCCCGCGCAAGCGCCATCGGCTCCAGCAACCCCTCAGCCGCCACCCGAGCAGCCTCCCGCCGCCCGTCCCGGTCCAGGACCTCCACCGGCAACCCTTCGGACAGTCGCAACTCCAACAGCACCCGCTCAACCCTGCGATCGTCCTCCGCCAGCACCTCACGCCCAGCCGCAGGCGACCCACCCCCCGCCAGCACCGCCGCGTACTTGGCCGGATGCTTCACGTTCCACCACCGCACCCCACCCACGTGGCTGTGCGCCCCAGGCCCGGCCCCCCACCAGTCCGCCCCTTGCCAGTACAGGACGTTGTGCCTGCACCGCCCCTCCTCCGACGCGGCCCAGTTGGACACCTCGTACCAGCTCATCCCCATCTCACGAGCCGCCGCGTCCACCATCTCGTACCGCTCCGCCAGCACGTCGTCATCCGGCGCGGGCAGCTCCCCCCGCCGCACCCTCCGCGCCAGCGCCGTGCCCTCCTCGACGATCAGCGCGTAGGCCGACAGGTGATCCACCCCGGCATCCCGCACGACCGCCAACGACTCCCGCAGGTCCTCGTCCCGCTCCCCCGGAGTCCCGTAGATCAAATCCAGGTTGACGTGCTCGAACCCACCCTCCCGAGCCTCCCTGGCCGCAGCCGCCGCCCGCCCTGGCGTGTGCTTGCGATCCAAGATCTGCAACACGTGCCGCGCAGCCGACTGCATCCCCAGCGACACCCGCGTGTACCCGGCCTCCCGGATCGCCGCGAAGAACTCCGACGACGTCGACTCCGGATTCGACTCCGTCGTCACCTCGGCCCCAGGCGCGAGCCCCACCGACGACCGCACCGCCTCCAGCACCGCCGCCAACCCGTCCGCCCCCAACAACGACGGCGTCCCCCCACCCACGAACACCGTCTCGGCCGCAGGCGGCGACCCCAGCACCCGAGCCGCCAGGTCCAACTCCCTCCGCAACCCCTCCAACCACGACTCCGGCGACGCGGACGTCCCCAGCTCCCCCGCCGTGTAAGTGTTGAAGTCGCAGTACCCGCACCGGGTAGCGCAGAACGGCACGTGCACGTACACCCCGAACGGCCGCGTGCCGAGCCCTTCCAGAGCGGTCGCGGGCAGCGACCCGTCCGAGGGTGCGGGATCACCGGCAGGCAGTGCGGAAGGCATACCCCCATTGTCCCCCACCTCCCGCACCCACCCGCCCGACCAGCCGCACCGCCCCCTCCCCCCACCACCACCCCCTCTCCCCACCACCACCCCCTCCCACCCAGCACCGCCACACCCCTTCCACCCCCCAGCGCAACCCCCTCCGTGAGATGTCCCACCATGCGGATGCCTGTGGACCACAACATGGACCCGTGGCACGCTCAGCCGCATGACGACGAACGGAATTCGCCTGGTGGTCCGCCGCCACGTCGACTTCCGCCGCGTCTCCAGCGCGATGTGCCCCCGTTCGGCATAACCCCGCGCCTTTTCGTTCCCGTAGGCGCCGGGGTGCGCTGACGGGGCCTCCACCACCGCACCACCGGGCTCGCCACGCGCACCACCGCGCCGCCACTCCACCTCCGGAGGCCAGCGGATGGTTCCCCCGACGACATCGCCCCCGACGGCAACGCCCTCGACGCCGGCGCCCCCGCGCGCCAGGCAGCGGCGGGGCGAGGGCCAGTGGGCGCTCGGCTACCGCGAGCCGCTCAACCCGAACGAGCGGAGCAAGAAGGACGACGACCCGCTCAACGTGCGCGCGCGGATCGAGACGATCTACGCGCCGGGTGGCTTCGCCTCGATCGACCCCGCCGACCTGCGGGGCCGTTTCCGCTGGTACGGGCTGTACACGCAGCGCAAGCCGGGGATCGACGGCGGCCGGACGGCGACGCTCGCGCCGGAGGAGCTGGACGACGAGCACTTCATGCTCCGCGTCCGGATCGACGGCGGCAGGCTGACCACCGCGCAGCTCGCGCTGATCGGGGAGCTCTCCCAGACCTACGCCCGCGACACCGCCGACATCACCGACCGGCAGAACGTCCAGTACCACTGGATCCGCATCGAGGACGTCCCCACGCTCTGGGAGCGCCTGGAAGCCGCCGGGCTGACCACGATGGAGGCCTGCGGCGACAGCCCCCGCGTCGTCCTGGGCTCCCCGCTCGCGGGCATCGCCGAGGACGAGGTGCTCGACGGCGGCCCGGCCATCGACGAGATCCTGCGCCGCTACATCGGCGACCCGCGCTTCTCGAACCTGCCGCGCAAGTTCAAGACCGCCATCTCGGGCCTGCCGGACGTGGCGCACGAGGTGCACGACGTGGCGTTCGTCGGCGTCGTCCACCCGGAGCACGGCCCCGGCTTCGACCTGTGGGTGGGCGGCGGCCTGTCGACCAACCCGATGATCGCGAAGCGGCTGGGCGCGTGGATCCCGCTGGACGAGGTGCCGGACGTGTGGGAGGGCGTGATCAGCGTCTTCCGCGACTACGGCTACCGCAGGCTGCGGAACCGGGCGCGGCTGAAGTTCCTCGTCGCCGACTGGGGCGCGGAGAAGTTCCGCCAGGTCCTGGAGGACGAGTACCTGAACCGGAAGCTGATCGACGGCCCCGCCCCCGAGGTGCCCGAGGTCGCGCGCGACCACGTGGGCGTGCACCGGCAGAAGGACGGCCTGTTCGCGGTCGGCGCGGCGCCGATCGCGGGCCGGGTGTCCGGGTCGACCCTGGTGGAGGTCGCCAAGGCGGTGGAGCGGGCCGGGTCGAACCGGGTGCGGCTCACCCCGCAGCAGAAGCTCGTCGTGCTGGACGTGCCCGAGGCCGAGGTGGACGGCCTGCGCGCGGACCTGGCGGCGCTCGGGCTGCCCACCGAGCCCTCGCCGTGGCGGCGCGGGGTGATGGCGTGCACCGGGCTGGAGTTCTGCAAGCTCGCGATCGTCGAGACCAAGGCGCGCGCGGCGGAGCTGGTGACGGCGCTGGAGGCGCGGCTCGCGGACGTGGTGGCCGGGGTCGCGGCGCCGATCTCGGTGCACCTCAACGGCTGCCCGAACTCGTGCGCGCGCATCCAGACCGCCGACATCGGCCTCAAGGGCCAGATCGTCACCGACGGCGACGGCCGCCAGGTCGAGGGCTTCCAGGTGCACCTGGGCGGCGGGCTCGGGCTGGACGCCGGGTTCGGGCGCAAGCTGCGCGGCCACAAGGTCACCGCGGCCGAGCTGCCCGAGTACGTGGAGCGGGTGGTGCGGCACTACCTGGCCGGGCGGGACGGCGGCGAGCGGTTCGCCCAGTGGGTGGCCCGCGCGGACGAGGGGCTGCTGCGGTGAGCGAGCGCGCGACGCCCTTCCACTGCCCCTACTGCGGCGACGAGGACCTCCGCCCGCAGGAGGAGCCCGCGCACGCGTGGTTGTGCTCGGCGTGCCGCCGGGTGTTCACGGTCAAGTTCATCGGGTTGAACCTGCCCCAGGAGGTGCACGGGTGAGCGGGATCAAGGAAGACCTGAGAGTCGTGGCGCAGGCCGCCCAGGTCGAGCTGGCCGACGCGACCGCCGAACAGGCCCTGGCCTGGACCGCCCGCACGTTCGGCGACAGCTGGATCGTCGCGTCGAACATGCAGGACGCGGTGCTGGTGGACCTCGCCGCGAAGGTCAAGCCGGACGTGGACGTGCTGTTCCTGGAGACCGGCTACCACTTCGCCGAGACCATCGGCACCCGCGACGCGGTCGACCTGGTCTACCCGGAGCTGCGGATCGTCAACGCCGCCGCCGAGCAGTCCGCCGCCGACCAGGAGGCGGAGTTCGGGCCGCTCAACCGGACCGACCCCGGCCGCTGCTGCCGGCTGCGCAAGGTCGTGCCGCTGCGCCGCACCCTGGCCGGGTACGACGCGTGGGTGACCGGCGTGCGCCGCGTCGACGCCCCGACCAGGGCGGACACCCCGATCGTGCAGTGGGACGAGCGCAACGGGCTGGTGAAGGTCAACCCGATCGCGTCGTGGTCCGACGACGAGTTCAACGGCTACCTCGCCGAGCACGGAATCCTGGAGAACCCCCTGGTGCAGGCGGGTTACCCCTCCATCGGCTGCGCGCCGTGCACCGCCAAGCCGCTGCCGGGCGCCGACCCGCGCAGTGGCCGCTGGGCGGGCACCGCCAAGACGGAATGCGGGTTGCACGGATGACTCTGGCCCTGGACGCGCTCGACCGCCTCGAGTCCGAGGCGGTGCACATCTTCCGCGAGGTCGCGGGCGAGTTCGACCGCCCGGTGATCCTGTTCTCCGGCGGCAAGGACTCGACGCTGCTGCTGCACCTGGCGGTCAAGGCCTTCTGGCCCGCCCCGGTGCCGTTCCCGCTGCTGCACGTGGACACCGGGCACAACTTCGACGAGGTGATCCGCTTCCGCGACGAGGTCGTCGCCCGGCACGGCCTGCGCCTGGAGGTGGCGCGGGTGCAGGACTACCTGGACGACGGCAGGCTCGCCGAGCGCCCGGACGGCACCCGCAACCCGCTGCAGACCGTGCCGCTGCTGGACGCGATCACCGCGAACCGGTTCGACGCGGTGTTCGGCGGCGGCAGGCGGGACGAGGAGCGGGCCCGCGCCAAGGAGCGCATCTTCAGCCTGCGCAACGCCTTCGGCCAGTGGGAGCCGCGCAGGCAGCGGCCGGAGCTGTGGAACCTCTACAACGGCAGGCACCGGGCCGGTGAGCACGTGCGGGTGTTCCCGCTGTCGAACTGGACCGAGCTGGACGTGTGGCGCTACATCGCCCGCGAGCGCGTCGAGCTGCCGCCCATCTACTACGCGCACCGCCGCGAGGTGTACCTGCGCGACGGCATGTGGCTGGCGCGGGGCCCGTGGGGCGGTCCGCGCGAGGGCGAGGAGCTGCTGGAGAAGACGGTGCGCTACCGGACGGTCGGCGACGGCTCGTGCACCGGGGCGGTGGAGTCCGAGGCCGCCGACATCGACGCGGTGATCGCGGAGGTCGCCGCCAGCAGGCTCACCGAGCGGGGCGCCACGCGCGCCGACGACCGGTTGAGCGAGGCCGCCATGGAGGACCGCAAGCGGGAGGGGTACTTCTAGATGAGCGACCTGCTGAGACTGGCCACGGCGGGCAGCGTGGACGACGGCAAGTCCACCCTGGTCGGGCGGCTGCTGTACGACACGAAGTCGGTGCTGGCGGACACCCTGGACGCGGTGCAGCGGGCCAGCGCGGACCGGGGGCTGACGACGCCGGACCTGTCGCTGCTGGTGGACGGGCTGCGCTCGGAGCGCGAGCAGGGCATCACGATCGACGTGGCCTACCGGTACTTCGCGACGCCGCGCCGCACGTTCGTGCTCGCCGACACCCCCGGCCACGTGCAGTACACCCGCAACACCGTGACGGGCGCGTCGACGGCGCAGCTCGCGGTGCTGCTGGTGGACGCGCGCCGGGGCGTGGTGGAGCAGACCCGGCGGCACGCGGCGGTGCTGGCGCTGCTGGGCGTGCCCCGGCTGGTGCTGGCGGTGAACAAGGTGGACCTGGTCGGCTACGACGAGGTCGTGTTCGCCCGCATCGCCAAGGAGTTCGCCGCCCACGCGTCCGCGCTGGGCTTCGCCGAGGACTCGGTGGTGTCGATCCCGGTGTCCGCGCTGGTGGGCGACAACGTGGTGGACCGGTCGGCGAGCACGCCCTGGTACTCGGGGCCGACGCTGCTGGAGCACCTGGAGTCGGTGCCGGTGGAGCCGGACCCGCACGACGCGCCGTTCCGGTTCCCGGTGCAGTACGTGATCCGGCCGCGCACCGCCGAGCACCCGGACTACCGGGGGTACGCGGGGCAGGTCGCTGCGGGCACGGTCCGGGTCGGCGACGAGGTGACCGTGCTGCCCGGCGGGTCGCGCACGACGGTGACCGGCATCGACACGGCGGACGGGCCGCTGGCCGAGGCGGCGGCGGGCCGGTCGGTGACGCTGCTGCTGGCGCACGACCTGGACGTCTCCCGAGGCGACCTGATCGCGGCCGGTGACGCGCCGGAGGTGGTGGACGAGTTCACCGCCACGCTGTGCTGGCTGGCCGAGAAGCCCCTCGCACCCGGCGCGCGGGTGCTGGTCAAGCACGGCACGCGCACCGTCCAGGCGATCGTGACCGAGCTGCTGTCCCGGTTCGACGAGCAGGCGCTGGCCAGCACGGGCGCGCCGGACGCGTTGCGGCTCAACGACATCGGCCAGGTGCGGGTGCGCACCGCCGAGCCCGTCCCGGTGGACGACTACACCCGCGACCGGCGCACCGGGGCGTTCCTGGTGATCGACGCCGGTGACGGCGGCACCCTCGCAGCGGGCCTGGTGGGCGCGCCGCTTCCCGAACCGGACGCGCCGAGGGCCCAGGCCGGGGGCGTCGCGCTCGCCGACGGCCGCGCCCTGGTCTCCCCCGGCCCCTGACCTCCCCCCAACCCCACTCCCCCGAAAGGTCCCCTCCCTTGAGAGCACACCGCCGCGCTGTGAAGACCACCGCAGTCCTGCTCGCGGCCCTGGCCGTCGCGACGGGCTGCTCCCGCGCCGAGCGCGCCGAGGAGAGCGCGCCCGCCGCCGACCAGGGGGCCGCCGCCGAGCTGCGGCTGGGCTACTTCCCGAACGTCACCCACGCGTCCGCGCTGATCGGCGTGGAGCGGGGGCTGTTCGCGAAGGAGCTGGGCTCGACCAAGCTGACCACGCAGACCTTCAACGCCGGGCCCGAGGCGGTGAACGCGCTGCTGGGCGAGTCGCTGGACGCGACGTTCATCGGGTCCGGCCCGGCGATCAACGCCTACGCCAAGTCCGGCGGGGAGGCGGTGAAGCTGATCGCCGGGGCCACCTCGGGCGGCGCGCAGCTCGTCGTCAAGCCGGAGATCACCACCCCGCAGGACCTCAAGGGCAAGGTCATCACCACCCCGCAGCTGGCGAACACGCAGGACGTGGCGCTGAAGAAGTGGCTGTCCGACCAGGGGCTGGCCATCGGCGCGGGCCCCGACCAGGTCAACGTCACCAACACCGAGAACTCGCAGAGCCTGGACCTGTTCCGCTCCGGCGGGGTGCAGGGCGCGTGGGCCCCGGAGCCGTGGTCGTCGCGGCTGGTGGTCGACGCGGGCGCGAAGGTGCTGCTGGACGAGAAGACCCTGTGGGAGGGCGGGAAGTTCCCGACCACGGTGCTGATCGTGCGCACGGAGTTCCTGCAGCAGCACCCGGACACCGTGCGGGCGCTGCTGCGCGGGCACCTCGCCGCGACCAAGTACGCGCGGGACGACGCGGCGGGCGCCAAGACCACCGTGAACGAGGCGCTGAAGAAGCTGACCGGCAAGGCGCTGGGCGAGCCGGTGCTGGACCGGGCGTTCGAGGGCATCGAGCTGACCCTGGACCCGCAGGCCGCGGCGTTCCCGCAGCTCGCGGAGGACGCGGTGACGGCGGGCGTGGCCAAGGAGGCGGCCGACGTCGCCGGGCTGGCCGACTTCGGGCCGCTGGGCGAGGTGCTGAAGGCCGCCGGTGAGCCCGCCGTGGACGCCGCGGGCCTGGACCGGAAGTAGCGAGGGCCCCACGAGGAAGGCAGGCACACCATGACCGCCACGCTCGGCACCACGGCGCCGCGATCCGGCGTCGACGCGGCCGTCACCCTGACCGGGGTGCGCAAGGAGTTCGGGACCGGGCAGCACGCCGTGGTCGCCCTCGACGGGGTCGACCTGCAGGTGGCCCCCGGCGAGTTCGTGTGCCTGCTGGGCGCGTCCGGCTGCGGCAAGTCCACGCTGCTGAACCTGGTGGCCGGGCTGGACGCGCCCACGTCCGGCCGGATCGGGCTGACCACGTCCAGGCCCGCGGTGATGTTCCAGGAGGCCGCGCTGATGCCGTGGCTGACGGCGGAGCGGAACGTGGAGCTGCCGCTGCGGCTGGCCGGGGTGCGGCGCGGGGAGCGGCGGGCGCGGGCCGGGGAGCTGCTGGAGCTGGTGCGGCTGTCCGGGGTCGGGCGCAAGCGCCCGCACGAGCTGTCCGGCGGGATGCGGCAGCGGGTGGCGCTGGCTCGGGCGCTGGCGTCCGCCCAGGGCAGCGCCGACGACGGGGCGCCCGCGCTGCTGCTGATGGACGAGCCGTTCGCGGCGCTGGACGCCATCACGCGGGACGTGCTCCAGTCCGAGCTGGCCCGCGTGTGGCGGGAGACCGGCACGGCGGTGCTGTTCGTGACGCACGACGTGCGCGAGGCGGTGCGGCTGGGGCAGCGGGTGGTGCTGCTGTCGTCGCGGCCGGGGCGGGTCGTGCGGGAGTGGGCCGTCGAGGGGCGGGACCCGGCTGAGCTGATCGAGGACGTCACCGGGCGGCTGCGGGAGGTGATCAGTGGTCACGCGGCGGCCTGAGGTGGAAGGAGCGCCCGAGGTCCCGGGGCAGGGCGTCTCGGGGCGGGGGGCCTCGGCGCCCGCGTCCACCGCGCGGTCGGCGGACCTGGCTGCGGTCGGGGCCGGTCTGGACGCGCTGGACACGCCGATCGGGGAGCGCCCGCCATCGGTGTGGCGCAGGCTGGCGCGCACCGCCCTGCCGCCGCTGGTGGCGTTCGCGCTGCTGCTCGTGGTGTGGCAGGCGCTGTGGGCGGCGGCGCTCTGGCCGGAGTACCGGCTGCCGTCGCCGCTGTCGGTGTGGGGCGCGGTGGCGGAGGCGGTGCGCACGGGGCGGGCCGCCGAGGTGCTGTGGACGTCGGTGCACCGGGCGGTGCTGGGGTTCCTGGCGGCGGTGGTGATCGCGACGCCGCTGGGGCTGCTGATCGCGAAGGTGCGGCTGGTGCGGGCGGCGATCGGGTCGCTGCTGTCCGGGCTGCAGAGCCTGCCGTCGGTGGCGTGGGTGCCCGCGGGCATCCTGTGGTTCGGGGCGACGCCGTCGACGATCTACTTCGTGGTGCTGATGGGCTCGGTGCCGTCGATCGCGAACGGCCTGGTGGCGGGCGTGGACCAGGTGCCGCCGCTGCTGCCGAGGGTCGGGCAGGCGCTGGGGGCGGGGCGGTTGGCGTCCGCGCGGCACATCCTGCTGCCCGCCGCGCTGCCCGGTTACCTGGCCGGGTTGAAGCAGGGGTGGGCGTTCTCGTGGCGGTCGCTGATGGCGGCCGAGATCATCGCCACCTCGCCGCAGCTGGGCGAGGGGCTGGGGCAGTACCTGCACAACGGGGCGTCGCTGAACGACATCTCGATGGTGATCGCGGCGATCTTCCTGATCCTGCTGGTGGGCGTGGGGATCGAGCTGCTGCTGTTCCGGCCGCTGGAGCGGGCGGTGCTGCGGGCGCGCGGGTTGACGGGGGCGCTGACGTGAGCGCGCTCGTGGCGGTGGCGCACGGGAGCCGGGACCCGAGGTCGGCGGCGGTGGTGAACGAGCTGCTCGGCGTGGTGCGGGCGCTGCGGCCGGAGCTGGACGTGCGGGCGTCGTTCCTGGAGCTGTCCGCGCCGAGGCTGCCGGACGTGCTGCGGGCGGTCCGCGCGGACGGCCACCGGGAGGCGGTGGTGGTGCCGCTGCTGCTGGGGCGGGCGTACCACGCGCGGGTGGACGTGCCGAGCGCCGTGGCGGAGGCGGCGGTGCTCGGGCTGGACGTGGCGATCGCGGACGTGCTGGGCCCGGACCCGAGGCTGGAGTCGGCGGCCCTGAGGCGGCTGGCCGAGGCCGGGGTCGGCTTCGGGGACCGGTCGTGGGGCGTGGTGCTCGCGGCGGCGGGGTCCTCGCACGCGCGGGCGAACGCCGTGGTGCGCGCGACGGCGCGCCGCTGGGCGGCGGGCGCGGGCTGGGCGGGCGTGGAACCGGCGTTCGCGGCGAGCGCCGCGCCGGACGCGGCCGTGGCGGCGGCCAGGCTGCGCGCGGCGGGCGCGAGGCGCGTGGCGGTGGCGTCGTGGTTCCTGGCGCCGGGCCTGCTGCCGGACCGGGTGGCGGGTCTGGTGGGCGCCGACGCGGTCGTCGCGGCCCCGCTGGGCGCGGACCCGGAGGTGGCGGAGCTGGTGCTGCACCGGTACGCGGGAGCGCGGGTGGGGGTGGCGGCGATCGCCTAGGCGGGTGCTTGGGTCGGAACGAGGGCGGTCCCACACACCGTCGGTGGTGGGCGGGACCGCTTCGTCGCTCGCGGTCGGGTCAGAGGAGACCCAGGAACTCGTCAGGGCTCAGCCCCGCCTGGCGCAGGATCGAGGCGAGCGTGCCGCGCTTCACGGTGCCGTGCATCGGCACGACGGCGATCCTGCCGTCCTCGTGGCGGTAGACGGCGTGGCTGCCCTTGGTGCGGTTGTACTCGAACCCCACCGACTCCAGGACCCGCACGACCTTGCGGACCGGAACGTCGGAGAGCGCGGGGCTCACGCGGCGCTACCGGCCACCTGGAACGTGGTCACCAGCTCGGGGGTCGTCAGCTTGGCGTCGGGACGCTCTTCGAGGTACAGCTCCACCGCCTCGGCGAGGTTCGCCAGCGCCTCGGCGACGGTCAGCCCCTGGCTGGCGACGTCCACCTCCAGGCACTGGGCCACGTGCCACTCCTCCTCCTGGTGGACGGCCGCGGTGAGGGTCAACTGCTCGTTCATGACACCAGTGTCCCCGACCGCCCGCCGCTTGGCGAGGATTCCTCGGTCCCCGGCTCAGGTGATCTACCACCGCGAACGCGATGCCGTGGCGACCACCACCACGCCGGGTCGCCTAGAGCGGTGTCGGGTACACCACGGTCAGCACTCGTCCCTCGGCTCCCTGCGTCGCCGCGTCCTGCAGGACCGAGTCCACCGCCGCGGAGCCCACCGGGTCCTTGCGGTCGAAGACCTCGCGCTGCGGCCAGATCAGCACGTGCTCGCCCTCCGGCAGCCAGGACAGGTCCACCAGGCAGTCGTACAGCGCGTCCAGGTTGCGCCCGAACCAGTCCGGGAAGGACAGCGCCGCCGCGATCGCGTCCAGCGCCGCGCGCTTGCCGGTGATCTCCGCTCCCGCGAGCACGTGCGGGTGCGCGCCGCGCTCCTCGGCCTCGTGGACCGCGCGCGCCGTCACCTGGCCACGTCCACGACGACGAACGACTCGTAGTGGTCAGCGGTGTAGTACACCTCGTCCTCCTGACCGGTCACCAGCCTGCGCGCCCCCCGGTCACGACTACCCGGAGTGGGCACCGTGTACTCGCGGTAGTACTCGCCCTTGTGCTGCGGCAGCAGCTTCTCGCGGTTGCGGAACACCACGCCGTCGTTGCGCGGGTACGGGAACGGGCCGTCGCTGGTGATCAGCTTCCAGGTCTCGGCGGCCTGCGCGGGCAGCTCCGACAGCGGCTGCACGCTGAAGCCGGACGCCGACGCGCCGGGCACGGACGTGGTGCCCGCGCTGGAGGACGGGGGTGCGGGGGTCGAGTCGTTGCCGTGGTCCTTCGCGAAGTAGCCGACCACCACCAGGGCGATCAGGCCGACGAGCGCGACGGTGAGGCGCCTACCGGGAGTCACCCATCCAGCCTACGAACGCGTCCTGCCCTCGCGGAGGCGGGGCTCCCGCACGTCGGTGGGCAGCGCGCCCACCGGGGGCTCGGCCTCCGGGTCGCCGCTGAGCCGCGCCGAGGCCTCGTCGACCACCCGGTCGATGAACCTCGCCACACCCAGCGCGGCGGGGAGCAGGACGGCCATCACGAGGGGGAACTGGAGGAAGAACGGCAGCTGGGCGAGCCACAGCTCCACCCCGTCCCACCAGCGCGCGATCGATTCCATATCGCCGTCGAGGGTAGCGCGTGACCCGTCCCCCGGAGGAGTGATCGCCTGAGTAGGTTCGCTGGCATGTTCTCCGTCTACGCAGCCGAGCCCAGCCCCGACCAGCCCCTCGCCGCGCTGCGGGTGGGGGAGCGACCCGAACCCGAGACGCCCGACGGGTGGGTGCGGGTGGCCGTGCGCGCGGCCACCCTGAACATGCACGACCTGTGGACCCTGCGCGGGGTCGGGATCAAGGCGGACCGGTTCCCGATGATCCTGGGCTGCGACGGCGCGGGCGTGCTGGAGGACGGCGCCGAGGTGGTGCTGCACTCCCTCGTCGGCAGCCCGGACCACGTCGGCGACGAGACCCTGGACCCCGGCCGCTCGCTGCTGACCGAGAAGCACCAGGGCGCGTTCGCCGACTGGGTCGTGGTGCCCAGGCGCAACGCGATCCCGAAGCCGTCCGGCCTGGACTTCGCCGAGGCCGCCTGCATGGGCACGGCGTGGCTGACCGCGTACCGGATGCTGTTCGTGAAGTCCGGGCTGCGGCCGGGTCAGACGATGCTCGTGCAGGGCGCCTCCGGCGGGGTGTCGACGGCGCTGGTGCAGCTGGGGCGCGCGGCCGGGTACCGGGTGTGGGTGACCGGGCGGACCGAGGCCAAGCGCGCGCTGGCGGAGTCGCTGGGCGCGCACGCGTCCTTCGAGAGCGGCGCGCGCTTGCCCGAACGGGTGGACGCGGTGTTCGAGACGGTCGGGAAGGCGACCTGGTCGCACTCGATGAAGTCGCTCAAGCCCGGCGGCACGGTCGTGGTGTCCGGCGCGACCACCGGCGACCCGTCGGCGGCGGAGCTGCAGCGGCTGTTCTTCCTCCAGCTGCGGGTGGTCGGCTCGACCATGGGCACGCGGGACGAGCTGGTGGACCTGCTGGCGTTCTGCGAGCGCAACGGCCTGCGCCCGCACATCGGCGCCCGCCTGCCGATGGCCGACGCCGAGGCGGGCTTCCGCGCGATGCTGGACGGCGAGACGGCGGGCAAGACCGTCTTCACCCTGGGCTGACCGGCGGGCCCGGTCGCCCAGGGGCGGCCGGGCCTACTCCGGGACCCAGTCCGGCCTGCGCTTCTCCAGCCGGGCCGCGATGCCCTCCTGCCCCTCCGGGCCGCCGAAGTGCGCGGCGGAGAGCCGCAGCATGTCCGCGAACGCCGCGTCCACGTCGGTCCCGCGCTGGAGCATCGCCTTGGTGGCGGCGAGCGCGCCGGGCGCGCCGAGGACGAGCATGTCGGTGAACCGCGCGACCTCCGCGTCCAGCCCGTCGGCGGTGACGACCGCGTTGACCAGCCCGATCCGGGCGGCCCGCTCGGCGTCGAACACCTCGCCGGTGAGGAACAGCTCGTGCGCGGCCCTGGACGAGAGCCGGGGCAGCACGGTGACGGAGATGATCGCGGGCACGACGCCGATGCGGACCTCGCTGAACGCGAACGTGGCCGAGTCGACGGCGACCGCGACGTCGCAGGCGGCGACCAGCCCGACCCCACCCGCGCGCGCCGGTCCGGCGAGCCGCGCGAGCACCGGCTTGGGGCTGGCCCAGAGGGTCTTGAGGATCTCGGGGAACTCGTTCACGCCCTGGTCGGCGGACGCGGCGCCCTGCGCCTCCTTGAGGTCCATGCCCGAGCAGAACACCGGCCCGGTGTGGGTGAGGACCACGACCCGCACGGCGTCGTCGGCCAGCGCGTCCGCCAGGTGCGCGAGCAGCTCGCGACGCAGCCGGGCGGAGAGGGCGTTGCGGTTGTGCGGCGAGTCGAGCGTGATCGTCGCGACCCCGCGCCGCACCTCGTGGTGGACCAGCTGCTCTGCTGCCATGCGGGCACTCTGCCACGGCGCGGGCGGTGACTGCCAGCACCCGGCGGGCGCTCGCCGCGCGACCCCGCACCCCCCTGATCCACCCACTCCGCCACAAATCCCCCACCACCCCCTGCGGCTCCCCGAACCGGGCCGGGACCGGGCAGGCCGCCGTTGTCCCCGCGTGCCCTCACCGCCGTGAGATCCGCGTAGGTTCGGCCGCCACTGCACGGTCGGCCAACGTGAGGGAGCGGGCGGATGTCCTCTGCGCACAGCGGGTTCGGACAGGGGCGGGGCGTCTTCCGGCGCAAACCCGTCCTGGAGGGCGACAGCCCGCACCAGGGCGGCGGGCTCACCAGGACGCTCGGCCTCTGGCAGCTCACCGCCATCGGCGTCGGCGGCATCATCGGCGCCGGGATCTTCTCGCTCGCGGGCGCGGTCGCCAACAAGACCGCGGGGCCCGCCGTGCTCATCTCGTTCCTCGTCGCGGGCATCGCCAGCGCCGCCGCCGCGTTCTCCTACGCCGAGTTCGCCGGCCTCATCCCGCAGGCGGGCTCGGCCTACACCTACGGCTACGCCGTGCTCGGGGAGATCGTCGGCTGGTTCATCGGCTGGGACCTGCTGCTGGAGTACACCGCGATCGTGGCGGTGGTCGCGATCGGCATCTCCGGCTACTTCAACGAGCTCCTGAGCCTCCTCGGCCTGCACCTGCCCGAGTGGATGCTCGGCGCGCCCGGCACCGAGGCGGGCGAGGCCGCCCCCGGCAGCTACAAGGTGAACCTGTTCGCCGCCCTGCTGTGCCTGCTGATCGCGTTCGTCCTCAACCAGGGCATGAAGAACGCCGCCCGCTTCGAGACCACCCTCGTCTACCTCAAGGTCGCGGTGGTCCTGCTGGTCGTGGTGGTCGGCGCGTTCCACATCGACACCGCCAACTACAACCCGTTCTTCCCGTTCGGGATCTCCGGCGCCCTCACCGGCGCGGCCACGGTGTTCTTCGCCGTCTTCGGCTACGACGCGATGAGCACGGCCGCCGAGGAGTCCACCGACTCGCGCAAGCACATGCCCAAGGCGATCCTGTACTCCCTGGCCATCTCGATGGTGCTGTACGTGCTGGCCTGCCTGGTGCTGACCGGCATGGTCCCATACTCGCAGGTGGACACCGAGAGCGCGTTCGCCACCGCCTTCGCCGACGTCGGCCTGCCCGCGCTGGGCATCGTCATCTCCGTCGGCGCGGTCCTGGGCATCACGACGGTGCTGTTCACGTTCCTCATGGGCGCCGCCCGCGTCGGCTACTCGATGAGCCGCGACGGGCTGCTCCCCCGCTGGTTCGCCAAGACCCACCCGACCAAGCACGTCCCCACCCGCACCACCTGGGTGCTGGGCGTGGCGTCCGCCGTGATCGCCGGGTTCCTGCCGATCGCCGAGGCCGCCGAGCTGACCAACATCGGCATCCTGCTGGCGTTCGTGGTGGTGTGCGTCGCGGTGATCGTGCTGCGCTACCGCAGGCCGGACCTGCCGCGCACGTTCCGCACGCCGGGGATGCCCGTGGTGCCGATCGTCGGCGTGGTGTTCTC
Organism: Actinosynnema mirum DSM 43827; assembly: GCF_000023245.1. GTDB lineage: Bacteria > Actinomycetota > Actinomycetes > Mycobacteriales > Pseudonocardiaceae > Actinosynnema > Actinosynnema mirum. Next base: position 1,367,487 of record NC_013093.1, on the reverse strand, counting down.
GCTGTGGCTGATCACCTTCCTGGCCCCGGAGACGTGGCTGCGGTTCGCGGTGTGGTTCGCCATCGGACTGGTCGTCTACTACGCCTACGGCAAGCGGCACTCGGCGCTGGCGGACCGGACCGACCGGACCGACCGCGGCGAGCCGGGCTCAGACTGACCCGCACCACCGGTCGACCACGTCGGCCAGCACCCCGAGCGGCAGCGGGCCGCCGCGCAGCACCAGGTCGTGGAACTCCCTGATGTCGAACGCGGCCCCCAGCCGGTCGCTCGCCACCCCGCGCAGGCGCTGGATCTCCAGCCGTCCCACCATGTACGACAGCGCCTGCGCGGGCGCCTCGATGTACCGGTCCACCTCGGCCTGGACGTCCGCCTCCGGCGCGGCCGTGCTCGCCCGCAGGTACTCGACGGCCCGCTCGCGCGTCCACCCGAGCGCGTGCATCCCGGTGTCGACCACGAGCCTGGCGGCGCGCAGCGAGTCCGCGCTGAGCATCCCCAACCGGGCCAGGTCGCCGCTGTAGAGCCCCATCTCGTCGGCCAGCCGCTCCGCGTACAGCCCCCACCCCTCCAGGTAGGCCTCGAACGCGGCGAACCGGCGCAGCGGCGGCAGGTCGGTCAGCTCCTGGGCCAGGGAGATCTGGAAGTGGTGCCCCGGAACCCCCTCGTGGAACGCGACCGCCTCGGCGCTGACCCGGTTCCGCTCGGCCGCGCGGTGGGTGTTGACGAAGTACGTGCCCGGCCTGCTGCCGTCCATCGCCGGGTCGACGTAGTAGGCCAGCGGCGCGTTGGGGGCCTCGTCGTCGGGCACGGTGGCGACCGCGCAGCGCTTGGCGGGCACGGACCCGAACCAGTCCCCCGCCGCCAGCTCGGCGCGCGCGAGGACCTTCCGGGCCAGCTCGACCATCTGGGCGCCGTCGGTCCAGCGCAGCTCCGGGTCGGCGAGCAGCCTGGCCCGGACCCCGGCGGCCCGCTCGCGCGCGGTCGCCCCCGGCAGCGGCCCGAAGACGCGCGCGCCGATCTCCTCGTACTCGCGGTCCAGCTCGGCCACCAGCCCCAGGCCGACCTCGTGCAGCTCGCGGGCGGTGCGCTCGGTGGTGGTGTAGGCGGCGACGAGCCCGGCGTAGTGCCGCTCGCCGTCGGCCAGCCAGCACAGGCCGGGCTCGTCGGCGCTCCGACCGCGCGGGGCCACGCGCTCGCGCAGCACGTCCCGGTACCGGGCGAGGGCGGGGTCGACCAGCTCGGTGATCAGCCGCTCGCGCTCGGCGGCGTGCCCGGCGGACAGCGGCGGGACGCGCAGCGGGCCGGAGGGGTCGGCGAGGTGGCGGTCGAGCCGGGTGACGGCGGCGTCGACGAGGTGGGCGAGCGGGCGGCGGTCGGAGTCGAGCTGGCGGGTGGCCAGCGCCTCCAGGTAGCCGGGGACGGCGCGCAGGCGGGCCAGGTAGTCCAGCTCGCCCCGACCGGGCGCGGGTCTGATCATGGACAGCGAGGTGAGCAGCAGCGGCACGGGGGCGTTGAAGCCCTCGGCGTGGGTGTGCTCGACCAGGCGCGCCCCGAGCTTGGCGACCGTGCCGGTGGCCTGCTGGGCGACGACGGCCCTGGTGATCGGGTCGTCGTCGCCCTCGGCGGCGCAGGCGGCCAGCTCGGCGGCCCGGCGCGCGGCCCCGGCCTCGGCCTCGGCGCTCGGATCGGGCAACCGGTCGTCCCACCCCGGCACCCCGATGAGGGTCGCCATCAGCGGGTCCGAGGTCAGGACCAGGGTGAACAGCTCGTCGGCTAACTCGCGCGCGGTCATCACGGGCACATTGTCACCGCGCGGGCGTCGCTAGAGCGGGCGAATCCGCGCGTTGGCCCGCGCGATGGCCTCGACGGCCTGCCCGTTCAGGTCGGCGACCAGCTGGGCGGCCGGGACCGAACGGGCCAGGGGGTACGCCTGCCCGGCCCACATCGACATCAGCTCGGGGTCGCCGGACGCGCGGATCGGCTTGGTCAGGTGGTGCACCCTCGGGTAGGCGGCCGGGGCGTGCGGGGTGTGCTCGGTGAGGAACCGGTTGACCAGCCCGCGCGCGGGCCTGCCGCTGAACGCCCTGGTCAGCGCGGTGCGCCGGGTGCCTTCGGCGAGGGCTTGGCGGTGCGCGGGCGCGGTGCCCGCCTCGGGGCAGGCCAGGAACGCGGTGCCGAGCTGCGCGGCGACCGCCCCGGCGGCGAGGACGGCGGCGACGTCCGCGCCGTGCGCGATGCCGCCCGCCGCGATGAGCGGGAGCGAGACGCGGGCGCCGACCAGGCGCAACGCGGTCAGCAGGCCGAGCAGCTCGCCGCCGCCGGGGCTGCGGCCGTCGTCGGCGAAGGTGCCCCGGTGGCCACCGGCGTCGACGCCCTGCACGCACAGCGCGTCGACGCCGACCCGCGCGGCCTGCTCGGCCTCGGCGGGGGTGGTGACGGTGGCGACGGTGGTGGTCCCCGCCGCGCGCAGCCGGTCGACGTCGGAGGCCGACGGCAGGCCGAACGTGAACGAGACCACCGGGACGCGCAGCGCCAGGAGGAGCTCCAGCTTGGCCGGGTAGGAGTCGTCGTCCCAGCGCGGCTCGCCCGGTTCGAGGCCCGACTGGTCGACCAGCAGCCGCCGGTAGGCCCGCGCCTCGGCGGCGCCGCCGTCCGGGCCGGGCACGAACAGGTTGACGCCGAACGGCGCGGTGGACAGCGCGGTGGTGCGGGCGATGCGGTCGGCCAGCGCGTCGGGCGTCAGGTAGCCCGCCGGGAGGAAGCCGAGCCCGCCCGCGCCGCCCACCGCGGCGACGAGCTCGGGGGTGGACGGGCCACCCGCCATCGGGGCGGCGATCACCGGGACCGGGAGCGATTCCAGCAGCATGGTCGGAGGCTAGTCCGGTTCGGCGCGCTCGCCCGTGGGGAGGGGCGGGGACCACCGCCCCTCCCCGCGGCGCGGACCCCGTTACGGCAGGGTCTTGAGGTGCGGGGCCACGGTGTTCGAGAACTGCCAGTTCGCGGTGGCGTCCCAGTTGATCGACCACGTCATGGCGCCCCGGATGCCGGGCCAGGTCTTCGCGGGCTTGAAGCTCCCGCAGCCCGTGCCCCTGGCCAGGCAGTCCAGCGCGGCGTTGACGTTGGCGGGCGACTGGTAGCCGCCGCCCGCGGCCGAGCCGGAGGACGGCAGGCCGAGGCCGACCTGGTCGGGCCGCAGCCCGTTCTCCAGCTGCACGCAGGCCAGCGACACGAGGAAGTCCACGCTGCCCTGGGAGTAGACCTTCTGGTCGCAGCCGAGCATCGCGCCGGAGTTGTAGAACTGCATGTTGACGACGGTGAGGATGTCCTTCACCGCGAGCGCCAGCTTGAAGTACTCGGTCCCGGTGGACTGCATGTCGATGGTCTGCGGGGCCATCGTGATGATCTTGCCGCCGGCCGCGTGGATCGCGCGCAGCGCCGGGGCCATGTGGGTGGCGTTGACGCCGTTCTCCAGGTCGACGTCCACGCCGTCGAACCCGTAGGAGGCCACCAGGTCCTTGACGCTGTTCGCGAAGTTCGCGGAGGCGGTGGAGTCGCCGACGGAGATGGTGCCGCGCTCGCCGCCGACCGAGATGATGACCTTCTGGCCGCGCGACTTGAGGGTCTTCACGTCCGCCTTGAACTGGGCGTCGGTGTAGCCGCCGAGCTTGCCCGCGAGGCCGGGGTCGAGGGTGAACGAGACGGCGCCGGGCCTGGTCGGGACGGCGTCCGCGAACGAGACCGCGACGATGTCGTAGGCGCGCGGCACGTCGGCGAGCTTGAGCGCCTTCGAGCCGTTGTCGAAGTTGTGCCAGTACCCGGTGAGCAGGTGCTTGGGCAGCGCCGGGTCGGGCTGGCCGGGGTTGTTCGACGTCGTCGTGGTCGGGGGCGTGGTGGTCGGGGGCGTCGTGGTGGTGGGCTTGGTGGTGGTCGTGGTCGGCTTCGTCGTGGTGGTGGGCGGCGTGGTCGTGGTGGGCTGGGTGCCACCGGGGCCGTCCAGGACCACGTCGTCGGCGTAGTAGGTCGGCTGGCCGTACCAGCCGTGCAGGTAGACGGTCACGCTCGTGGCGCCCGCGCCGGTGGTGAAGCCCAGCTTGAGCTCGGAGAACCCGGTCGAGCCGGGCGTCCAGGTGTTCTTGTCGTCGCCGCCGGTGCCGCTCACGCCCAGGTAGACGTAGCTGCCCTGGACCCACGCCGACAGGGAGTAGGCGGTGTTCGGGCGGACCTGGACGGTCTGGGAGCAGCGGGCGTTGTCCGAGCCCTCGGGGGTCGCGGACAGCGCGTGCGAGCCGCTGCGCTTGGGCGAGGTCACGGCGGAGGACTTGCCGGAGCAGGTCCAGCCGCTGGTCGATCCGGTGTCGAACCCGGAGTTGGAGACGAGGTTCGCGGCCGACGCGCTCCCCGAGGCGAGCAGGATCGCCCCGGTGATCGTCAGCGCTGCCGCGGTCAGGGCGCCCAGCGCCCTCGCGGTCTTTCCAGCCACAGGCCACCTCAGCAGGGGTTGGTGGGGTCAGCGGGCGCCCGGCCGGTCGACCGGGCACCGCCAAAGTGGACTAGACCAATGTGGGATGTCAAGGATCGTGACGACGTGTGACCATCACAGGCATGGCTTTCACGGTGCAGAACGCGGTGGAGATCGCTCGGAACGCCCACGGGGGGCAGGTCGACAAGTCCGGTCAGCCCTACCTCGGCCACCCGCTGCGGGTGATGGGCCGGGTGGAGGGCGACCACGCCCGGATGGCGGCGGCGCTGCACGACGTGCTGGAGGACACGCCCGTCACCGCCGAGGACCTGCTGGCCGCCGGGTGCCCGCCCGAGGTGGTCGCCACGGTCGTCGCGCTGACCCACCTGCCGGACGAGTCCCAGGAGGCGTACCTGGCGCGGGTGGTCGCCGACCCGGTGGCCGTCGTCGTCAAGCGCGCGGACATCGCCGACAACACCTCCCCGGAGCGGACGGCGCGGCTCGACGAGGCCACCAGGGAGCGCTTGGCCGCCAAGTACGCACGCGCGGTACACCTGCTGGACACACTGCGTTGACCCGGGTCCCGACAGTGCGTCGCAACTCACGCGTAGATCACTCGATCTATGCCCTGAAGTGCGGCATCATAGTAGGTGAACCGATACAGAAAGACCGACCCGAAAGGTGTCATGAACGCCATCAAGACCGTCCGGACCTACTTCGCCACCCGGCGGGAGCTGCGCAAGCGGGAGAGGGCGCTGGCCACCGAGCTGGCCGCCTACGACACCCCGAGCGCCCGCCTCGACCTGGAAGCCGTCCTCGCCCGCAACTCCTCGAACGAGGCCCGCGAGCTCGAGGCGATGCTCCGCCTGCAGGCGCTGCACGGCCTGGTCCGCCACTACCGCTGACCAGCTAGATAAAAACGAGGGCTCAGGACACAGTGGTCCTGAGCCCTTCCGTCTTTTCCGGGAACTTCCCGGAGACCTCCCGGGAACTTCCCGGAGGCTTTTCCTGGGGACTTTCCGCAGGTCGGCCGCGTGACCGGTCGAGCGGGCGTCAGCGCCAGCCGTGCCGCTCCCGCACCGCGTCCACGACCAGCGAGAACCGCTCGGGCTCCAGGATCGAGCCCTCCCGGCGGATGTCGTCCTCGGACAGCTCGAACACCCGGTCCAGCCGCAGGTAGGACTGCCGCCCGTCGCGGTCCCAGCGGCCGGAGCCCAGCTCCACGTGGTCGTCGAACTCGGCGGGGTGGTCCGGCGCCCTGCTGGTCAGCATCATCGCCAGCAGCCCGCCGCGCGCGTTGCGGCCCACCACCAGCAGCGGCCGGTCCTTGCCCCGGCTCACGTCCTCCTCGTAGGGCACCCAGGCCCACACGATCTCCCCCGGATCGGCCAGGCCGTCCAGCTCCGGGGAGTACTCCAGCCTCGCCGCTCGATCGGGTCGGTAGACCTCGCGGACCGCGCCCCGCTCGGGCTTCGGGTCCTCTCCGTTCGCGTACATCCACGGAGCCTAAGCGCCCGCCCCAGCACGCACCCGGTCCGCCCAGGCCGGGGCGTGCGAGAATGGGGTGATTCCCCCTGTCCTTTTCCTTGTGCGAGGAACCTGAGTGAGCACGTTCGCCGACCAGACGTTCACGCCTCCGGAGCTCATCCGGAACTTCTGCATCATCGCGCACATCGACCACGGCAAGTCCACCCTGGCCGACCGGATGCTGCAGCTCACCGGCGTGGTCGAGGAGCGGGCGATGCGCGCGCAGTACCTCGACCGCATGGACATCGAGCGCGAGCGCGGCATCACGATCAAGGCGCAGAACGTGCGCCTGCCGTGGGCCGTGAACGGGACCGACCACGTCCTGCACATGATCGACACGCCGGGTCACGTCGACTTCACCTACGAGGTGTCCCGCGCGCTGGAGGCGTGCGAGGGCGCGGTCCTGCTCGTGGACGCCGCCCAGGGCATCGAGGCCCAGACGCTGGCCAACCTGTACCTGGCGATGGAGAACGACCTCACCATCATCCCGGTGCTGAACAAGATCGACCTGCCCGCGGCCGACCCGGACAAGTACGCCAAGGAGATCGCCCACATCGTCGGGTGCGAACCGGACGAGGTGCTGCGCGTCTCGGCCAAGACGGGCCTGGGCGTCGGCGATCTGCTGGACGAGGTCGTGCGCAAGGTGCCCGCGCCCGTCGGCGACGCCGAGGCCCCCGCCAGGGCGATGATCTTCGACTCGGTGTACGACACGTACCGGGGCGTGGTGACCTACATCCGGGTCGTCGACGGCAAGATCACCCCGCGCGAGCGGATCAAGATGATGTCCACCGGCGCCACGCACGAGCTGCTGGAGGTCGGGATCATCTCGCCCGAGCCCAAGCCCAGCAGGGGCCTTGGCGTCGGCGAGGTCGGCTACCTGATCACCGGCGTGAAGGACGTGCGCCAGTCCAAGGTCGGCGACACCGTGACCTGGGACAAGAAGGGCGCCACCGAGCCGCTGGCGGGCTACCGCGAGCCGAGGCCGATGGTGTACTCGGGCCTGTACCCGGTCGACGGCTCCGACTACCCGGTGCTGCGCGAGGCGCTGGAGAAGCTCCAGCTCAACGACGCGGCGCTGACCTTCGAGCCGGAGACGTCGGCGGCGCTGGGCTTCGGCTTCCGCTGCGGCTTCCTGGGCCTGCTGCACCTGGAGATCACCCGCGACCGCCTGGAGCGCGAGTTCGACCTCGACCTGATCTCGACCGCGCCGAACGTGGTGTACCGGGTCGTGATGGAGGACGGCGCCGAGCACGTGGTGACGAACCCGTCGGACTGGCCGGACGGCAAGCGCGCCGAGGTGTACGAGCCGGTCACCCGCTGCACGATCATCGCGCCGAGCGACTACATCGGCGCGATCATGGAGCTGTGCCAGGCCAAGCGCGGCCAGCTGGGCGGCATGGACTACCTGTCCGAGGACCGCGTGGAGCTGCGCTACACGATGCCGCTCGGCGAGATCATCTTCGACTTCTTCGACGCGCTGAAGTCCCGCACGCGCGGGTACGCGTCGCTGGACTACGAGGAGTCGGGCGAGCAGGAGTCCGAGCTGGTCAAGGTCGACATCCTGCTGCAGGGCGAGGCGGTGGACGCGTTCAGCGCGATCGTCCACAAGGACCACGCGTACGGGTACGGCACGCGGATGGCCACGAAGCTGCGCGAGCTGATCCCGAGGCAGCAGTTCGAGGTGCCGATCCAGGCCGCGGTGGGCTCGCGCGTGATCGCCCGCGAGACGATCCGCGCGATCCGCAAGGACGTGCTGGCGAAGTGCTACGGCGGTGACATCACCCGCAAGCGCAAGCTGCTGGAGAAGCAGAAGGAGGGCAAGAAGCGCATGAAGATGGTCGGGCGGGTCGAGGTCCCCCAGGAGGCCTTCGTGGCCGCGCTCTCCACGGACGACTCGAAGGAGAAGGGGAAGAAGTAGTTCCCTGATCCGGCGCGAAGGGCGACTCCCGGTCCGGGGGTCGCCCTTCGGCGTTCGCGGGGGAGGGCTTGAAAGGTGAAACTTGAAAGCTGAGAGCTTGAAAGCTGAAAGCTGAAAGCTGAGAGCTTGAAAGCTGAAAGCTGAAAGCTGAAGGGCACGCCTCGCCGGCGGGGCAGACCTCCAAAAAAGAGGGGGACGGGCTCTGCCGGCCGGTGACCGTTGGTGTTGTGGTCCCGTTTACTGCGAACTACTGCGGTGGGTGGGGTCCCTCTTCTCCGTGTGGCCTCCTTTCAGGCAAGCACGCTCGTCAAGACGCCGTTGGGCACCCCGGTCTTCCGGGCAGTGCGGCGGCATCTTGACAAGCGTGCTCGGGCTTCGCCAGGCCACACGGAGAAGAGGGACGCGGGAGTGGGGCTGCGTGGGCTCGCTGCGCTCGCCCCGCAGCCCGCGAGTGCGGTGAGACTGTGGCGTGCGGGTGTGCGGGGGTGAGCTTTCACGCCAACCGCGTGATCTCCACCGTCACCGCCAGCCCCGACGAGGCCCCGCCCGAGTAGATCCCCTTCAGCGGTGGCACGTCCGCGTAGTCGCGGCCGTGCGCCACCCACACGTGGCGGGGCCCCACCGGGATCGCGTTCGTCGGGTCGTGCCCCCACCACCCGCCGGTCCACGCCTCCACCCACGCGTGGCTCTCCCCGTGCACCGTCTCGCGCACCGCCCCGTCCGGCTTGGTGTGCAGGTACCCCGACACGTACCGCGCCGGGACGCCCATCGCGCGCAGCAGCACCAGGGTCAGGTGCGCGAAGTCCTGGCACACGCCCTCCCCCGCCCGCAGCGCGTCGATCGCCGAGCTGTGCACCCCGGTCGTCCCCGGCTGGTACCGCAGCCGCTCGTGCGCCCACGCGCTCGCCGCGAGCACCGCGTCCGCGGGCTGCCGCCCCTTGCGCAACGAGCGCGCCACCGCCGTCAGCTCCCGGTCGACCGGCACGTACCGCGTCGGCCCCAGGAACTCCGTGTACCGGTCCAGCAGCGAGTCCGCCCGCAGGTCCGCCCACGTCGCGCTCCGGACCGGCTCCTCCTCGCCGCCGGTCTCCACCACCGACGACGCCACGACCTTCAGCTCCACGTGCGGCGCGTGCAGGTCGAACGAGGTCACCTCGGTGCCCCAGTAGTCGGTGTACCGGTAGGCGCGGGTGGCGGGCGTGGTCTCCACCCTGGACGCCACCACGTTCTGCCGCCGGTCGGCGCGCGGGGTCATCCGGGCCTCGTTGTAGGACTGGGTGACCGGCAGGTCGTACCGGTACCCGGTGGTGTGCACCACGCGCACGCGCCAGCTCATCTAGTGCACCTCGGCGTTCGTCCAGGCCACCCAGGGCGCGGTGTGGAAGTACTGCAGGGACACCGCTTCGCCGACCTCGCGCACGGTGGTCTGGAGGGCGGCGAGCCTGCGCGGCAGGTCGTCCAGCAGGTCGTGCGGGCGCAGGAACTCCAGGTCGCTGCGGGCCCGCCCGAGCAGCCGCAGCGCCTCGGCGCGCGCCCCGACGCGCACGGTCGGCTGGTGGTCGAGCTGCTCGAGGCACGCCTCGGCCTGCCGCAGCGCGTGGAACACCGAGCGCGGGAACAGCCGGTCCAGCAGCAGGAACTGCACGACGCGCCCGGCGTCCAGCGCGCCCCGGTAGGTGCGCAGGTAGGTGTCGTGGGCCCCGGCCGAGCGCAGCACGGTCACCCAGCCCGGCGAGGACGCGCGGTCGCCGACGCGGGACAGCAGCAGCCGCACGATCATGTCGACCCGCTCGACCGACCGCCCCAGCACCAGGAACCGCCAGCCGTCGTCGCGGCTCATCGTGGAGTCGGCGAGCCCGGCGAACATGGCGGCCCGCTCCTCCACGAACGCGAAGAACGCGTGCGGACCCATGGCCCGCGCGTACGCCTGCCGCTCCTCCACGGCGTTGTACATGGCGTTGAGGCACTCCCACATCTCGGTGGAGACGACCTCGCGCGCGCCCCTGGTGTTCTCGCGGGCGCTGTTGACGGAGGCGACGATGGACCCGGCGTTGTCCTCGGAGTAGGCGACCAGCTCGGTCAGCGACCACACGTCCAGGCTCAGCCCGGCCGGTGGCGCGATGCCGAGGACGGCGAGCAGCCTGCGGCTGGTGCTGTCCGGGTCGACGGTGGCGTCCTCCAGCAGCTGGTGCACCGAGACGTCGAGGATGCGGGCGGTGTCGTCGGCGCGCTCCACGTAGCGGCCGATCCAGTACAGCGACTCGGCGTTGCGGGCGAGCATCAGGCCTCCTTCGTGGACTGCTGCTGCTGTTGCTGCTGCTGGGCGGTGGTGAGCTCGGGGCCGCGCTCGGCGGCGGGCGAGTCGCCGCCGCCCTGCCGCACCAGCCCCGGCTCGGCCAGCTCGCGCTCCACGGTGGACGAGCGGGCGGCCAGCACCCAGGTGTCCTTGGAGCCGCCGCCCTGCGAGGAGTTCACGATCAGGCTGCCCTCCGGCAGCGCGACGCGGGTGAGGCCGCCGGGCAGCACGAACACGAAGTTCCCGTCGTTGACCGCGAACGGCCGCAGGTCCACGTGCCGGGGCGCGAGCCGGTCGCCGATCTTGGTGGGCACGGTCGACAGCTGCACCACCGGCTGCGCGATCCAGCCGCGCGGGTTGGCGCGGATGGTGCGGCGCAGCGCGTTCAGCTCCCGCGTGGTGGCCTGCGGGCCGAACACGATGCCGTAGCCGCCGGAGCCCTCGACGGGTTTGACGACCAGCTCGGCCAGCGAGTCGAGCACGTGGCCGCGCTCGTCGGGCAGCCAGCAGCGGTAGGTGTCCACGTTGGGCAGCAGCGGCTTCTCGCCCAGGTAGTACTCCAGGATCTCCGGCAGGTAGGTGTAGACGAGCTTGTCGTCGGCGACGCCGTTGCCCACCGCGTTGGCGATGACGACATTGCCCGCGCGGGCCGCGTTGAGCAGCCCGGCGACGCCGAGCACCGAGTCGGGGCGCAGGTGCACCGGGTCCAGGAACGTGTCGTCGATGCGCCGGTAGATCACGTCGACCTGCCGCTCGCCCTCGGTGGTGCGCAGGTAGACGAGGTTGTCGCGGCAGAACAGGTCGCGGCCCTCGACCAGCTCCACGCCCATCTGGCGGGCCAGCAGGGAGTGCTCGAAGTAGGCCGAGTTCGCGACGCCGGGGGTCAGCACGACCACGGTCGGGTCGGCGGCGTTGGGGGCGGCGGAGTTGCGCAGGGCGCGCAGCAGGTGCACGGCGTAGTCGCCGACCGAGCGGACCCGGTGCTGGGCGAACAGGTCCGGGAAGACCCGCGCCATGGTGCGGCGGTTCTCCATCACGTAGGACACCCCGGACGGGGAGCGCAGGTTGTCCTCCAGCACCCGGAACACGCCCGCCTCGTCGCGGACCAGGTCGACGCCGGAGACGTGCACGCGGACGCCGTTGGGCGGGCTGATCCGGGCGGCCTCGCGGTGGAAGTGCTCGCAGGAGGTGATGAGGCGGCGCGGGATCACGCCGTCGCGGACGATCTGCGCGTCGCCGTAGATGTCGGCGAGGAACATCTCCAGCGCGCGGACCCGCTGCACGATGCCGCGTTCGAGCTTGCTCCACTCCCCCGCCGTGATGACGCGGGGGATGAGGTCGAGCGGGAACGGGCGCTCCTGGCCGGACAGGGAGAACGTGATGCCCTGGTCGACGAAGGCGCGGTCGAGCGCCTCGGCGCGGGCGTTCAGCTCGGGCGCCCGCGAGGGGGCGATCGAGTCGTGGAGCGCGCGGTAGGCGGGGCGGACGGAGGCGTCGGCGCCGAACATCTCGTCGTACGCGCCCGCGTGGGGGCGCCGGGGGTCGAGGTAGCCCTCGAACAGCTCGCCGAGCCTGGCCTCGGCGCGTGGCCCCGTGCGACGCAGCTGCGAGGTGCGGGGTCGGCTCTCGTCCATGGTCCACATCATCGACCTGGGCCTACCCGGTTGGCATCACCCCGAAGCAGGTGGCAGCAGGACTGGAACACCGGGGAAACACGAGGTGATTTCGGATGCTGCGGAAAGCGGTTTCCGGTGGTGGCGGGCGGTGGCGGGGCGGGTGGGCCGCGCGGAGTCCGGGGGTGGGCGGCGGTCGGGCGAGGGGGTGCGGCGGGACGGTGGTCGAGTGCTTCGGGCGGGGGAACGGGGGTGTCCCCGGCGGCCGAGCGGGCGGGCGTCCCCGACCGTCCGGTGTGGACCGGCGACGGGAACCAGCCGATCGGCCCAGCGCCGGGAACGGTGCGCGGGTCGCCAGGGCGGCCACGCAGGCTGCCGCCCCGCCGATCACCCCGCCGGTCGCCCATCGCCCGGCACGTCCGCCGCTCGAACGGCTCGCCGCTCACCCGAGGTCGAGCTCCATCCGCCGGTGGTCGTGCTCGGCGGGGCCGACGCCCGCGCCCCGGTGCGGCGGGTCGACCTGGAGCTGGAGCAGCCCGCCGTCGAAGCTGACGAGCGCGAAGCCCGCCGGGACGCCGCCCACCTCGGCGCAGGTCCACAGCCGGTCGGGCCGGTCGTGGTCGAGGCCCTCGGCGCGCAGCCCCTCGGACCACTCGACCAGCTCGGCCTCGGGCAGGTGGCCCTCGTAGCAGCTGCGGCGGGCGCGGGCGTAGAGCTCGACGAGCGGGGCGGTGTCGCGCCCGATCGGCCTGCGCAGGATCGGTTCCACGGGAGTGGGACGCACCGCCGCGCCCACCGGTCGCCCCGCCTCCGCACCGGTCGCCAGGCCGGTCTCCGACGAACCCGGAGTTGCGCGCACCCCCATCCGGGGTGCTATAAAAGTGATATCACTTTGCTAGAGCCGCCAAGGTGCGGCGAGGGGGAGAGGGGTGGCGCGATGAGCGTGACGACGAGCGAGGTGCAGGCGAGGATGCCGGCTCCGGCGGTGCGCGAGCACGAGCTGACGGGGGTGGGCGGCGCGATCGTGGCCGTGGTGGGCTTCCTGGCCGTGCTCGGTGGCGCGGGGCTCGTCGCGCTGGGGGTCGCGCAGGCGGCCAACATCCCGCTGATCCTGGTGGGGGCCCTGGTCTCGGCGGTCGCCATGGTGGTGCTGGGCGGGCTGTTCACGGTGGCGCCGGGCGAGGCGCGCGTGGTCCAGTTCCTCGGCCGCTACACCGGCACGGTGCGCGCCGACGGCCTGCGCTGGACGAACCCGTTCACCACGAAGGCGAAGGTCTCCACCAGGATCCGCAACCACGAGACGACCACGCTGAAGGTCAACGACGCGGACGGCAACCCGATCGAGATCGCCGCGGTCGTGGTGTGGCAGGTCGACGACACCGCGCGGGCGATGTTCGAGGTGGACGACTTCGTGCAGTTCGTGGCGACGCAGACCGAGACCGCCGTCAGGCACATCGCGACCAGCTACCCGTACGACAACCACGACGAGGCCGGGCTGTCGCTGCGGGAGAACGCGGACGAGATCACCGAGACCCTGTCGGTGGAGATCGCGGCGCGGGTCCAGGCGGCCGGGGTCAAGGTCATCGAGTCGCGGTTGACGCACCTGGCGTACGCGCCGGAGATCGCCCAGGCCATGCTCCAGCGGCAGCAGGCGGGCGCGGTGGTCGCGGCCAGGTCGCGGATCGTGGAGGGCGCCGTGGGCATGGTGCAGCTGGCGCTGGACCGGCTCGCCGAGGAGGACGTGGTGGAGCTGGACGAGGAGCGGAAGGCGGCGATGGTGTCGAACCTGCTGGTGGTCCTGTGCGGTGACAAGGCGACGCAGCCCGTGGTCAACACGGGGTCGCTGTACCACTGACGTGGCCGAGCGCAAGAGCGTCCTGCTGCGCCTGGACCCGGCGGTGCACGACGCGCTGACCAGGTGGGCGAACGACGACCTGCGCAGCACGAACGCGCAAATCGAGTTCCTGCTCCGCCGGGCACTGGCCGAGGCGGGCAGGCTGCCCGGCGGAACGGGCGCCCCGGCCCGCAGGGGCCGCCCCCGCAAGGCGGCGCGGAAGGACGGCGAACCACAGGAACCCGATCCGACGACACCCCCGGAACCACCTCCCCGGAACGAGTGACCTGCCGGTCGGGGGCCGGGAGTCCGGGGAAAGCAGGGGGGCGTCCGCCCCGGCGTCACGCCTCGCGAGAGGTGGCCGCCGGGGCAGCCGCTTTTCCCCGCGCGGGCTCCCACAAGCTGCCCGTGCGGACAGGCTCAGCCGCCCCGGACAGCGCGCCACCCGCCTCCTGAAGCGCTCCGCCCCTCCCCGACCACACCCCTCCCCCGCGCGCCAGTCCACCCACCGCCCCTCCCCGAGTGGCGACCGGTGCGGTCAGGTGCCACCGTCGTTGCGCTGCCGAGGAGGCCCCATGACCGAGCTGACCGAACCGCACCCGCAGGGCGCCCCCGCGTGGGTCGACATGATGACCGGCGACCGGGCGGGCGCCGCCGAGTTCTACGGCGGGTTGTTCGGCTGGGACTTCGAGCAGGTCGAGGCCGGGCGGACGCGGGCGCTGGTGCGGGGCAAGCCGGTCGCCGGGTTCACCGGGGTGCCGGACGACTCGCTGCTGCCCGTGGTGTGGACGACGTACTTCGCCACCGACGACCTCGACGACACGCTCGCCCTGCTCGTCGCGCACGGCGGCACGCAGCTCGGCCCCGCGTTCGACGCGGGCGCGGACGGCCGGGGCGCGCTGGCGGTCGACCCGACCGGCGCGGCGTTCGGGTTGTGGGAGGCGGGCACGCACATCGGGGCGCACGTGGTGCGCGAGCCGGGCGCGGTGTGGTGGAACGAGCTGGCCACCAGGGACGCGGCGGGCGCGGTCGAGTTCTACCGGGCGGTGCTCGGGCTGGAGCCCGACCCGGCTCCGGGGTCCGGCTACCAGCGGTTGTCGCTGGACGGGCACGTGGTGGCCGGGGTGTTCAGCATGGACGACGCGGTCCCCGAGGGGATCCCGGCGCACTGGATGGCCTACTTCACCGTGCCCGACGCCGACGTGGCCGCGACGCGCGCCCGCGAGCTGGGCGGGGTGGTGGTGCACCCGGTGGTGGAGGTCCCGTTCGGGCGGTTCACCACGCTGGGCGACCCGTCCGGCGCGACGTTCCGGATCATCCAGCCACCGCCTTCACCCCGAGGCTGACCACCAGCGCGACCACGACGGTCAGGAACACCCGGCGCACGAACCCGGACCCGCGCCGCACGGCGAGCCGGGCCCCGACGATCGCGCCGCCGGCGTTGCACACGGCCATGACCGCGCCCAGTCCCCACAGGACCTTGCCCGCGGGGATGAAGTAGAGCAGCGCGCCGAGGTTCGTGGCCACGTTGACGATCTTGGCGGTGGCCGAGGCGGGCACGAACGCGAACCCGATCAGCCCGACCAGCAGGAACACCAGGAACGCCCCGGTGCCGGGCCCGGCGAGCCCGTCGTAGAAGCCGATCACCGCGCCGCCGGTGGCCATCGCGGCGAGCTGCGCGGGGCGGCTGAACCGGGGCCGGTCGGCGACGCCCAGCTCGGGCTTGCGCCAGGTGTAGAGGCCGACGCCGAGCAGCGCGACGAGCACCACGGCGTTGAGCACGCCCGGTTCGAGGCTGCCCGCGAACGCCGCGCCCCCGACCGCGCCGACGAACGCCGCGAACGCCATCGGCAGGGCGGCGGCCCAGTCCACGGTGGTCTGCACGGTGTAGGTGCGCACGGCCGCGGCGGTGCCGACGACGGCGGCGACCTTGCTGGTCGCGAGCGAGTAGATCGGTTGGCCACCGGGCCCGATGAGCAGCATCGCGGGCAGCTGGATCAGCCCGCCACCGCCGACGACGGCGTCGACCGCGCCCGCGAGCGCGGCGGCGAGGCAGAGGAACAGCAGTCCGGCGAGGGACACGTGGCCGAAACCGGACCAGTCGAGCGGGGTCGTCACGGGCGCACGGTAACCGGACAGGTGTACGGCTAGCTCAGTGGTGTGGTGCAGGTGACTCCTTACCGGCGCAGGTCACCGCGCTGAGCCCCGGATTGGGTGCGCCCGGTGACGGTTTGCTACCGTTGTCGCCGCGTACCGCGCGGCATTCCGCCGTGGAGGAAACCCGCCAGCCAGGTCGAGCGCCCCGCGAGGGGTGGCCGGTCGCGGCCGGTGGAGCTGATCTACCAGCGCGATGCGCACCCAGGACCGAGGAAAAGGTGGCTTTCGCATGGCGAACATCAAGTCCCAGCTCAAGCGGATCAAGACGAACGAGAAGGCGCGCCTGCGCAACAAGGCCGTCAAGTCGTCGCTGAAGACCGCGATCCGCAAGTTCCGCGAGGCCGCCGAGGCCGGTGACAAGGACAAGGCCCTCGCCCTGGTGCAGGACGCGTCCCGCAAGCTGGACAAGGCCGTGTCCAAGGGCGTGATCCACGCCAACCAGGCCGCGAACAAGAAGTCGGCCATGGCGAAGCGCGCCAACCAGATCTGATCACCTCAGATCCGGCAGGCTGCGACCGCAGCGGCTGAACGGGCGCCGCACCCCACCGGGGTGCGGCGCCCGTCGCGTTGACGGACACCGCAGTCCGGTGGGCGGCTCGCGCCAGCCAGCGGGCGGCCCCTGCCAGCGGCAATTCCTTCGTATCACCAGGCTTCCCGTTAGCGGCGGGGCGGCCCCTGCCGATTCCGGTTCGCCCACGTCAGCGGGGCGGCTCGCGCCAGCAGCGGGCGGCCCCTGCCGATGCCGGTTCGCCCACGTCAGCGGGCGACTGACGCCAGCAGCGGGCAGCCCTTGCCAGCCCCCGTTCGCCCACGTCAGCGGTCGGCTCGCGTCAGCCCCCGTTCGCCCACGTCAGCGGTCGGCTCGCGTCAGCCCCCGTTCGCCCACGTCAGCGGTCGGCTCGCGTCAGCCCCCGTTCGCCCACGTCAGCGGTCGGCTCGCGTCAGCCCCCGTTCGCCCACGTCAGCGGTCGGCTCGCGTCAGCCCCCGTTCGCCCACGTCAGCGGTCGGCTCGCGTCAGCCCCCGTTCGCCCACGTCAGCGGTCGGCTCGCGTCAGCCCCCGTTCGCCCACGTCAGCGGTCGGCTCGCGTCAGCCCCCGTTCGCCCACGTCAGCGGTCGGCTCGCGTCAGCGCCGGTTCGCCCACGTCAGCGGCGGGCAGCTCGCGCCGGCGCCAACCGCCTCACCTCATCGGTGGCGGTTTGCTCAGGTCAGCGTCGAGTGCCGCCGTGGGCCCGGACGATGTTGAGCACCGCCCGTTCCAGGGCGTAGCCCGCGTCCGCCGCCATGCCCTTCACCTCGGCGTTCAGGTCGGCCACCACCGTCATCGCGCGCGCCAGGCCGTCGCCGTCCCAGCCGCGCACCTGCCCCTGCGCCTTCTTGATCTTCCACGGCGGCATCCCCAGCTCGCCCGCCAGCTTGAACGGGTCGCCCCGGCCCACCGCCGACACGCGCGCCACCGTGCGCACGGCGTCCGCCAGCGCGTCGGCCACCAGCACGTGCGGCACGCCGAGCTGCAGCGCCCACCGCAGCGCCTCCAGCGCCCCCGCCCGGTCCCCGACGACGGCCTTGTCCGCGACCGCGAACCCGGTCACCTCGGCCCGTCCCCGGTGGTAGCGGCGGACCGCCTCCTCGTCGATCTTGCCGTCGGTGTCGGCGACCATCTGGGACGCCGCCGCCGCCAGTTCGCGCAGGTCGGAGCCCACGGCCTCGATCAGCGCCCCGATCGCCGCCGGATCGGCCTTGCCGCCCGCCGCGCGGATCTCGTTGCGCACGAACGCCTCGCGCTCCGGCGCCCTGGTGATCTTCGGGCACTCGGTCACCTCGGCCCCGGCCTTGCGCAGCACGGCGGGCAGCTCCTTCGCCGCCTTGCTGCGCCCGCCACCGGTGTGCACGACCACCAGCGTCACGCCGTCCGCGGGCGCCTTCACGTAGGAGACGACCGCGTCCGCGATCTCCTTGCTCGCCTCCTGCGCCGCCTCCAGCGCGATGACCCGGCCCTCCGCGAACAGCGACGGGCTGACCAGCTCCGCGAGCTCGGGAGGCGTGAGGTCGCTCACCCGGACGCGGGTCAGATCGGCCTGCGGGTCGGCTTCGCGCGCGGCCACCAGCGCGGCGCGCACAGCTCGCTCGACCAGCAGTTCCTCGTCACCGATCACCAACTGCACGCCATGGCTCACCGCCCGATCCTCCCACGCCGCCACGAGGCCCCCGGCCGCCCCGCCGGGTCCGCATGGTGGACGTCACTGGCCACGGGCCGGGAGCGTGCCGTACGTTCGCAGCACAACCGAATACCGCTCATCCAGAGGGGCAGAGGGATCGGCCCGAAGAAGCCCCGGCAACCTGTCACCAGTCATCAGACTGGGTGATCACGGTGCCAATTCCGACCCGCGAAAGCGGGAAAGATGAGGAGAACCTCGCGATGACCGCTGTCAGCAGCGCACCCTCGACCAGCACCTCCTTCGACCTCGGCCCCGCTCGGGCGCTGTCCTGTCGGGAGTGCGGCCACGAGACCCCGCTCGCCCCCGAGTACGCCTGCCAGGAGTGCTTCGGCCCCCTGGAAGTGGCCTACGACTTCGGCCGCGTCCGGCGCGAGGACATCGAAGCGGGCCCCCGCTCCATCTGGCGCTACAAGGGCCTCCTCCCCGTCCCGTCGACCGTCTCCGCCCACCCCAACACCGAGCCCGGCGGCACCCGCCTCATCCAGGCGGACAACCTGGCCAAGGCGCTGGGCGTGCGCAAGCTGTGGGTCAAGGACGACACCGGCAACCCCACCCACTCGTTCAAGGACCGCGTCGTCGGCGTCGCGCTGGCCGCCGCCCGCGAACTGGGCTTCCGCGTGCTGGCCTGCCCGTCCACCGGCAACCTCGCCAACGCCGTCGCCGCAGCCGCCGCGCGCGCCGGCTGGCAGTCGGTCGTGCTCGTCCCCTCCTCCCTGGAGCGGGCCAAGATCCTCATGTCCGCCGTGTACGACGGCTCGCTGATCACCATCGACGGCACCTACGACGACGTCAACCGGGTCGCCCAGGAGCTCGCCGCCGAGAACGAGGACTGGGCGTTCGTCAACGTCAACGTGCGCCCGTACTACGCCGAGGGCTCCAAGACCCTCGGCTACGAGGTCGCCGAGCAGCTCGGCTGGCGCCTGCCCGAGCAGATCGTCATCCCCATCGCCTCCGGCTCGCAGCTCACCAAGGTCGACAAGGCGTTCCGCGAGTTCGGCTCCCTCGGCCTGGTCGACGAGACCCCGTACCGCGTCTTCGGCGCGCAGGCCACCGGCTGCTCCCCCGTCTCGACCGCCTTCAAGGCGGGCCACGACACGGTCGTCCCGGTCCGCCCGGACACCATCGCCCGCTCGCTGGCGATCGGCGCCCCGGCCGACGGCCCGTACGCCCTGGACAGCGTCCGCCGCACCGGCGGCGCCATCGAGGACGTCACCGACGAGGAGGTCGTCGAGGGCATCCGCCTGCTGGCCCGCACCGAGGGCGTCTTCGCCGAGACGGCGGGCGGCGTGACCGTCGCGACCGCGAAGAAGCTCATCGAGTCGGGCAAGCTCGACCCCGACGCCGAGACCGTCCTGCTGATCACCGGCGACGGCCTGAAGACCCTCGACGCCCTCGGCGACCGCGTGGGCCCGCGCGCCACCGTCGCAGCGAGCGCCGACGCGGTCATCAACGCACTCAAGGACTGAGCACAACCCCGTCCGCAAGGACTGAGACCGCCCCTCGGCCCTCCAGCAGCCTCGGGTGGGTTGGCACCGCCTCGCCGCAGACGAGACCACCCCACCCGGCGGCTGAATCCGCCGAGCAGCACCCGCGCAGGACCTCAGGGGCCGGCCACCGGGGTCGGCACCGACTGCCGAACCGCCGAGGGGGCGCTGGTCAGCGCGTCAGTGCATCCAGCACTCCTTTCCGCAGCAGCACTGAGCGATCGCGCTCCCCACGGCGGTGCTCACCGCGTCACCGGGTCGGTTGGGCGGTGGCCACGCGTTGAGCGGGTCGGCGCGTGGCGTCCCGGCCGTGCAGGCTCCCGCCGTGCAGGGCAGGCCCGTGCACGGGGGTGTCGGGTGGTCGCCGTCCCTGGGGCGCGGGACGCGGGGCGCGACTCCCCGGCAGTCGGTCACCGGAGTTCCTCCGCGGTGCGCAGCCAGCCGGTCCTGGGGAACTTCTCCAGGCCCGACAGCACGTGCGGCCCCACCGGTTCGGTGGAGACCCGCCACGCGGTCAGGCGTTGCGGCCACGGCACCCGCTCCTTGAGCTGGTTGTACGGGTGGGCGTGCCAGGCCTCCGGCGGGAAGCTCAGGCCCTCGTCGAACAGCTCGTCCGCCACGAGGCGGTAGGCGTCCTCCGGCGAGTCGACCTCGGTCGTGCTCAGGAAGGCCTGCACGGTCGCCTTCGCCACCACGGCCCTGCGCCCGCCGTCGAGCTTCTGGCACACGTGGTAGGCGAACGACGGCCGCAGCTCCTCGGTCGGCCACGGGTCGGCGTTGTAGCCGGGCTGCCACAGCGCCCAGCCGAGCGCGCCGTCGTGGTCGTTCGGCATCCAGTCGCCGTGCAACCGGACCCAGGTCTCGCTGGTGGTGCCCATGGTTCGTCCTCTTCTCGGTCGTCCCGGTCCACGTCGGCCGGGTGCTGTCGTCGATCGGTCTCCCCCGCCTCACGGGGGCAGCGGGTCGCCCCGGCGGGCGACCCTGGTGCCCGGCCCGCCGCCGAGCACGGCGGTGTCGCCGTCCCGGTCGGTGCGCAGGACCAGCGCGCCCCGCCGGGCCAGCGCGTCGAGCAGCGCGCCGCTGGGGTGGCCGTAGCGGTTGCCCGCGCCGACGCTGACCAGCGCCACGCTCGGCCGCACCGCGTCCAGGAACGCGGGCGAGGTGGCCCGCGCGCCGTGGTGCGGCACCTTCAGCACGTCGGCCCGCAGGTCGACGCCCCCGTCGAGCAGCTCCGCCTGGGCGGCCAGCTCGACGTCACCGGTCAGCAGCACCCGTCCGGCCGCGGTGGTGGCCCGCAGCACGAGCGAGGCGTTGTTGACCGCCGTGTTCGCCTCCTCCACCGGGCCCGCGCGCGGACCCAGCACCTCCAGCCGCAGCCCCGGCCAGTCCAGGCGCTGACCGGTCGTCAGCTCCAGCACGGCCACCCCGGCTGACCGCGTCCGCGCGACGACCTCGGCCCACGCCCAGCCCGGCACCCGCGCCGGACCGACCGCCACCGCGCCCACCTCCCGCTCGGCGAGCACCTCCGCCAGCCCGCCGATGTGGTCGGCGTGCAGGTGGCTGAGCACCACCAGCGGGATGCGCCGCACCCCCAGCCGCCGCAGGCAGCCGAGCACCGGCACCGGGTCGGGCCCGGTGTCGACCAGCACCGCGCGGCCCCGCTCCGCCGTCGCCAGCAGCACGGCGTCGCCCTGACCGACGTCACAGGCCACCACCGACCAGCCGGGCGGCGGCCACCTCGGCGCGACCACGTCCAGCGGCACCAGGACCAGTCCGACGCCGAGCACGAGCGCGACCAGCAGCGCCCGCACCCGCTTGAGCCGCAGCAGCGCCCACCCGACCACCAGCGCGACGGCCAGCAGCGCGCCACCGGTCCAGCCGCCCGGCCAGCGCACCGAGGCTCCGGGCACCCCGCTCGCCCACCTGGCCACGGCGACCAGCCAGGACACCTCCGGCCCCGCCAGGCGCACGGCCAACCGCGCCGCCCCGTCGTGCACCTGGGCGAGCACCGCCGCCGCCACGCCGAGCACGGTCGCGGGCGCCACGACCGGCGCCACGACCAGGTTCGCCAGCACCGCCACCAGGCTCACCTCGCCGGACAGCCCGGCCACGAGCGGCGCGGTCGCCAGGTGGGCGGCCACCGGCACCGCCAGCGCCTCGGCGATCCCGCGCGGCACGCCCCGGCACCGCATGGCCTCGGCCCAGCGGGGCGCGAGGAGCACCAGCGCGGCGGTCGCCGCCACGGACAGCCCGAACCCCGGCGCCACCGCGAGCGCGGGGTCGTGCAGGACGAGGAGCACCACGGAGGCCGCCAGCGCGGGCAGCGCCGACCGCTCCCGCCCCAGCACGAGCGCGAGCAGCGCGATCGCGCCCATGACCGCCGCCCGCAGCACGCTCGGCTCGGCGCCCGCCAGCACCACGAACCCGACCAGCGCCGCCATCGCGCCCGCCGCGCACGTCCTCGGCCCCGCGCCCACCACCCGCAGCACGAGCAGCACGGCCCCGCACAGGATCGCCAGGTTCGCCCCGCTCACGGCGAGCAGGTGGGACAGGCCCGAGGTGTGGAACTCGTGATCCACCCTCGGCAGCACGCCCTCCGTGTCACCGACGACCAGCGCGGGCAGCAGACCCGCCGGTTCCGGGTCGAGCACGGTGCTCGCCTCACGCAGCCCGGCCCGCAGCGACTCGGCGGCGCGCTGCCAGACCGGGGCGGGCCCGACCTCCGAGGGCGGGCCGCGCACGCGCAGCAGCGCCACGGTCAGCTCGCCCTCGCGGGCCAGCGCGAGCGCGCCCCGCGCGGTCACCGGCTGTCCGGGCAGCAGGTCCCGCCACCGCTTCGCGGGCGCCAGGAGCAGCACCTGACCACCGTCGTCCAGCTCCGCCCGCAGGAGCACGGAGTCGACCCCGCCCTGCTTGGCCGCGAACCCGGTGGAGCGCAGCCCGCGCGGGCGGTCCACCACCTCCAGCCGCAGCTCCACCACCTCGGCCCGCGTCGCGGCGGCCCGCAGCGGGTGGTGCTCGGCGGCGTGCAGGGGCGGGCTCAACCAGCAGGCGGCGATCGGGCTCGTGACGAGCAGCGCGAGCGCAGCCGGTCGGCATCGGCGGAGCAGGACGAGCGCGAGGGCGGTCGCGACCACCGCGACGGCGATCACCACCCACCACGTCCACCGCAGACCGCACAGCGCGACCAGCCACACCGCGAGCGCGGCGGGGACGAGATGGGCTCTCGGGTCGGCGAGCGCCTTCCACGGGACTGCCACGACTACCTCCGAGAGGAAGGAAAAGGGAAGGAAGGGAAATGAGTGAACGGCGGGAGCAGGGGGGAAGAGGGCCGGGTGGACGGGCGCAGCGGCCGGGAACAGGCTCGTTGGAACGGAAACCGGCTGAGCGGAGCGGACAGCGGGAAAGAGCGAGCTGTGTGGAGCGGACCTGCTCGGGGCAGGTGTGGGCGGTGAGAAGGGCAGGCGGGAACTGCCCGTGCGGGAGCGAGCCGAGCGGGCGTGGCGGGTCCAGCGGGTCCAGCGGGTCCGGCAGGTCAGGCGGGTCAGGCGGGTCAGGCGCGGACGGTGTGGACGGTGTGGACGGTGCGAGTGGTGTGCCGAGCAACCGGAGGCCGGGCGGTACCGGTCAGACGCGGATCAGGTCGGTGAGCTTGGCGAGCTTGCTCCCGCCGATCCCCTCCACCTCCCCCAGCTGCTGGACCGAGGTGAACCGCCCCCGCCGCGCCCGGTGGTCGACGATGCGCTGCGCGGTCACCGGACCGACCCCCGGCAGGGCGTCCAGCTGCTCCACCGTCGCGGTGTTGATGTTGACCGGCGCGGGCGGTCCGGCGCCGCCTGAGGCAGGGGGCACCCCCACGGCGATCTGCTCGCCGTCGGTGACCTTCCGGGCCAGGTTCAGCCCGGTCAGCGACGCCCCCGGTTTCACCCCGCCCGCCCGGCTGAGCACGTCGGCGACCCGCGCGCCGTCCTCGACGGTGACCAGGCCGGGCGCGTGCACCTCCCCGGCCACGTCGACCACCAGCACCGGCGGCGCGGCGCTGCTCGACGTGGCCTCGGCGACCGGCAGCACCGGCACCTGCTCCACCACCGCCTCGCGCTCACCCGCGGCGAGCGCGGCGGCCAGCACGACACCGACCCCGGCCACGCCCAGCACCGCGACCCGCCGCCGGTGGTGCGCGGCGGAGGGCAGCAGGCTGCGCAGCCTGAGCAGGAGCCCAGGCGGGTCGGCTCCGCCTTCCGAGGTGGCGAACACGACCGTCGGCGCGTCCTCGGACCGGTGCTTGCCCGGTGGGCTCCCCATCAGGGTGCGGAGCCGGTCGGAGGAGTCCTTGTCCTTCACGTGGTTGTCGAACACGGAATCGACGCTAGGTCCGGGCGGGCAAGCGGAACCAGCGACGAACTCGGGATCTGTGGACAACTCGGGGCCTGTGGAGAACTCCCCCGCGCCCCACGGGAAACCTGCTAGGCGAACCCGCCCGGCAGCACCACGATCCCCAGCACACCGGGCCCGGTGTGCGCCCCGATCACGGCCCCGACCTCGGAGATCAGGCACCCGGACGCCCCTGGAACCCGCTCGTCCAGCAGCGTCGCCAGCTCCACCGCCCGCTCAGGCGCGGCCAGGTGGTGCACCGCCAGCGACACCGGCCCGCTCCCCGCGGCGGCAGCGGCCAGGTCGACCAGCCGCGCGGCGGCCCGCCCCGCGGTCCGCACCTTCTCCAGCGGCACGAGCCTGCCGTCCTCGACGTGCAGCAGCGGCTTCACCGCCAGCGCCGTCCCCACCAGCGCGGCGGTGGTCCCGATCCGCCCACCCCGGCGCAGGTGCTCCAGGGTCTCGACGCAGAAGAACACCTTGACCCGCTCGGCCGCCGAGGTCGCGGCCCGCTCGGCCGAATCCAGGTCGGGCCCGGCAGCGGCGGCGGCCAGCGCGGCGAACCCCAGCCCCATCGCGGTGGCCCGCGAGTCGACCACCCGCACCTTCACCGGGTCGACCTGCGCGGCGGCCAGCCGGGCGGCCTCCCAGGTCCCGGACAGCGCCCGCGACAGGTGCACCGACAGCACCCCGTCCGCCCCGCCGTCCAGCAGCTCCCGGTACACCTCGGCCAGCTCCTGGGGCGTGGCGCGCGACGTGGTGACCCTGCGGCGCTCCCCGAGCGCGGCGGTCAGCTCCCGAGGCCCGAAGTCGACCCCGTCGAGCCTGCTCCTGCCGTTCACCGACACGTGCAGCGGGACTACCCGGACCCCGCGCGAGGCCGCGAAGCCGTCCGGCAGGTAGGAGGTGGAATCGGTGACGATCGCAATGGCCACGACTGCCGAGACTACGGGCCGCCCGGCGTCCCCCGCCGCACGGATGCGGCCTCGACCAGGGCCGCCATCGCGGTCCCGACCGCCCGGTGCGACTCCCAGCCCCAGTGCATCCCGTCCGGGTTGCCCAGCCCGTCGCGCAGGTGCGCCCGGACCAGCGCGGGGACGTCCAGCAGCGGCACCCCGTCCGCCGCGGCCCACTCCCGCACCGCCCGCTCCCCCGCCGCGCGCCCGGTGTGCACGTTCGCGTACAGCGGGGACCGGTGCACCGAGGGCACCATCCCCACGGCGGGCAGCCCCGGCCGGAACTGCCGGACCGCGCGCAGCGAGTCCGAGAGGTACCGCCTGGTCAGCGCGGGCGGCAGCGCGACCGGACGCCCGCCGGTCGCGCGGGACAGCACCGGCTGGGCGGCCCGGTAGAGCGCGCGGGCGCGCCGCCGCAGCCCGTCCGGCCGCAGGTAGCGCAGCCCCTGCCGCAGGTAGGTCGGCAGGGGCGAGGGCAGCGTGTCCATGTGCCCCACGGCCAGCACGAGCACGTCGGTGCGCGGCAGCAGCGCCCACACCCTCGGGTCGCCGGTGAGCGCCCACCAGGCGTCGCGGGCGGTCCACCCGAACCCGGCGACCAGCTCGGCCCGGCCGCCCAGCGCGGCGGCGGCCACGTTCGGCCACAGCCCAGGGTCGTCGGCGGGCAGCGGCCCGGCCGGTCCGTGGAAGGTGAGCGAGTCGCCGAGGACGAGCAGTCTCACCTGGTGGTTCCGGCGTTGTACGAGGTCAGCCGCCACCTCGGGTCGCCGCCGGGGCGGCGGGTGAACACCGTCCAGTGGCAGTTGCTGATGCCGCCGAGCAGCCCCCAGCGGTCCACCGGCAGCTCCAGCAGCCTGCCGGTGAGCGAGCTGATCAGACCGCCGTGGGCGCACAGCAGCGCCGTGCCGTCGGTCTCCGCGTCGACCTCGGCGACCACCTCGGCGGCCCGGTCGGCCACCTCGACGCGCGCCTCGCCGTCGGGCGGGGAGATCGTGCCGTCGAAGCGCCACGCGCCGAGCGCGCCCGGCCACTCGGCCTCGATCTCGTCGACGGTGAGCCCCTGCCACTTGCCCAGCCGCGTCTCGCGCAGCCGGGCGTCGACGCGCAGGGGGACGCCGGTGGCCTCGGTGAACACGGTCGCGGTGTCGCGGGCCCTGCGCAGGTCCGAGGCCACCACCAGCTCGGGTGCGAACGCGGTGAGGACCGGGACCGCGAACCGGGCCTGGTTCCACCCGGTCTCGGTCAGCTCCGAGTCCAGGTGGCCCTGCATCCGGCCGGTCGCGTTGTAGTCGGTCTCACCGTGCCGCCACAGCACGAGCCGGGAGAGCGTCATGCCCGGTCGACCTCGTCGGCGGCAGCCTCCCCGGTGCTGCTCGCGGTGGTGTCCTCGCCGGTGGCGTCCTCGTCCGGGGACGAGGGGCCCGCGTCGAACTCGATCCTGGGGCAGTCCTTCCACAGCCGCTCCAGGCCGTAGAAGCTGCGCTCCTCCGAGTGCTGGACGTGCACCACGACGTCCACGAAGTCCAGCAGGACCCAGCGGCCCTCGCGGGCGCCCTCCCTGCGGACCGGCTTGCGCCCCGCCTCGCGGAGCTTCTCCTCGACGCCGTCCACGATCGCGCCGACCTGCCGCTCGTTGGGAGCGGAGGCGATCACGAAGCAGTCGGTGATGACCAACTGCTCGGACACGTCGAGGAGGATCACGTCGTGCGCCTTCTTGTCGGACGCCGCGTTCGCGGCGACCAGCGCCAACCGTCGTGCCTCGTCGGTGGCTGCCACGTTTCTCCTCATCACCTCGGCGGGAACTGGTGCGCCCGCACGAGTCAATGAGGGTACCTGCGTCCCGACCCGCTCCGGCACCGAGTAACGCCGGACCGGGCGCAGGTCACGCCGGGGGCGGGGTTCAGCCGGGCAGCGAGTAGAGGCCGCGCTTGGAGATGTACTGCACGACCCCGTCCGGCACGAGGTACCAGACGGGCAGCCCCCCGGCGGTGCGGTCGCGCACGGCGGTGGAGGAGATGGCCATGGCGGGGACCTCGACGAGGCTGACCGCGCCGGGTGGCAGGTGCTTGGCGTCCAGGGTGTAGCCCGGCCGGGTGACGCCGATGAAGTGGGCGAGGCTGAAGGCCTCGTCGGCGTGGTGCCAGGACAGGATCTGCTCCAGGGCGTCCGCGCCGGTGATGAAGAACAGGTCGTCGTCGGGGTGCGCGGCCTTCAGGTCGGACAGGGTGTCGACCGTGTAGGTGGGGCCAGCGCGGTCGATGTCGACGCGGCTGACCGAGAAGCGCGGGTTCGACGCGGTGGCGATGACCGTCATGAGGTAGCGGTCCTCGGCGGCGCTGACCTCCCTGGCGGACTTCTGCCACGGCCTGCCGGTGGGCACGAAGACGACCTCGTCCAGGTCGAACCGGGCCTGGACCTCGCTGGCCGCGACGAGGTGACCGTGGTGCACCGGGTCGAAGGTGCCACCCATGACGCCTATGCGACGCTTGGACATGAGTGGTCAGCGTAGTTCCGGTCAGCTGTTCGGCCCGGTACGAGCGTCACTTGATCGGGTGACGTTCCCCACGGTCAGTCCTGCGGTGCGACGACCTCGCCACTCGCGTCGCGCACCAGGATCGCCTCGACCGGACAGGACTCGGCGGCGTCCACGACCTCGTCGGCGGGCTCGACCGGGGACGCGAGCGGCGTCGCCCTGCCGTCGTCCAGCCGGAAGTGGTCCGCGGCGATGGCCGCGCACGTCCCCGACCCGATGCAGGTGTCCCGGTCGACCTCGACGCTCCACTCGGTCACGGCTACCACCGCACCGGCAGGCTCTGCGGGCCGCGCACCAGCCTGCCCCGCTTGAACACCGCCTCGCCCGCCGGTTCCAGACCGGGGAACCGCGCCAGCAGCGTCCCCACGGCGACCTGGAGTTCCACCCTGGCGAGCTGGGCCCCGACGCAGTGGTGCACGCCGTGGCCGAACGCGACGTGCGGGTTGGCGGCACGGTGGAAGTCGATCTCGTGGGGCCGCTCGAACACCTCGGGGTCGCGGTTGCCGCTCGGGATGTCCACGAACACCGCGGCGCCCCTGGGCACGGTCACGCCGCTCAGCTCGACGTCCTCGGTCGCGATGCGCGGGAACCCGGCCGAGCCGCCCAGCGGGGTGAACCTCAGCAGCTCCTCCACGGCCCTGGGCACGAGCGCGGGGTCGGCGCGCAGCTCGGCCATCCGGTCGGGGTTGGCCAGCAGGGTGTGGGTGAAGTTGGCGATCTGGTTGGCCGTGGTCTCGTGCCCGGCGGCCAGCAGCGTGACGCCGAAGGTGACCACCTCGGTCGCGGTGAGCGGGCCACCGCCGTCGTGGGCGGTCACCAGGTCGGTGAGCACGTCGTCACCGGGGTTGGCGCGCTTGTCCTCGACCAGCCCGGCGATGTACTCGCGCAGCGACCGGGCCGCGGCGAGGACCTCCTCGGGGGTGAACGCGGTGATCGACATCGCGGCGTCGGACCAGGCGCGGAACCGGTCGCGGTCGGCCACCGGGACGCCGAGCATCTCGCAGATGATCGTGATGGGCAGCGGGAGCGCGAGCGCCTCGACCACGTCGGCGGGCGGGCCCTGCTCCTCCATGGCGTCCAGCAGGTCGTCCACGATCTCCTGGGCCCTGGCGCGCAGCAGCTCGGTGCGGCGGGCGGTGAACCCCTTGGCGACGAGCTTGCGCAACCGGGTGTGGTCCGGCGGGTCCATGGTGAGGATGTTGGACTCGGTGCGGTGCAGCGGGAACGCCCTGGGCAGGTCGGCGCCCAGCTCCAGGGTCGCCGCGCGGCTGAACCTCGGGTCGCCCAGGACGGTCTTGACGTCGGCGTGCCGGGTGACGAGCCAGGCGTCGCCGCCGTAGGGCAGCCGGACCTGGGAGACCGGTTCCCGCTCCTGCAGTTCGAGCGCGGTCGGATCGGGGCGTAACTCGACGGCCTCGTTGAACGGGTAGTTGCGGACCTCCACCAGGCACCCCCGGACGCGAGCGGTTGCTGTCGCCCGACAGTAGGCAGTCGATTACCGAGGGTCAACCACATTTGGCGGTCCCCGACGGCTCGCCACCGCCGGGGACCGCGCCCGCTCACGCCGAGGGCCGGACGTGCCCCTCGCCCCAGACCAGCCACTTCGAGGAGGTCAGCTCGGCCAGGCCCATCGGGCCCCTGGCGTGCAGCTTCTGCGTGGAGATGCCGATCTCCGCGCCCATGCCGAACTCGCCGCCGTCGGTGAACGCGGTGGAGGCGTTGACCATGACCGCCGCCGCGTCGACCCGCTTGGTGAACAGCCTGGCCGCGCGCACGTCGTCGGTCACGATGGCCTCGGTGTGGCCGGAGCCGTGCGCGGCGATGTGCGCGACCGCCTCGTCCAGCGAGCCGACGACGCGGGCCGCGATGTCCATCGACAGGTACTCGGTGTCCCAGTCCTCGTCGGCGGCGGGCACGACGCCCTCGCCCGCGAAGCCCTCGCCGCCGTGCACGGTCACGCCCGCGGCCTGGAGCGCGGCGGTGATCCTCGGGACGAACTCGGCGGCCACGTCCGCGTGCACCAGCAGCGACTCGGCCGCGTTGCACACGCTGGTGCGGCGGGTCTTGGAGTTGAGCACGATCCGCTCGGCCGAGTCCAGGTCGGCGGCGGCGTCCACGTACACGTGGCAGTTGCCGACGCCGGTCTCGATCGCGGGCACGGTCGCCTGCTGCACGACCGCGTTGATCAGGCCGGACCCGCCGCGCGGGATCACTAGGTCGACCAGGCCGCGCGCGGTGATCAGGTGGGTGACCGAGGCGCGGTCGTGGGACGGCAGCAGCTGCACGGCGTCGGCGGGCAGGCCGGTGGACTCCAGCGCGTCGCGCAGGACCGCGACCAGCGCGGTGTTGGAGTGCTCGGCGGACGAGGAGCCGCGCAGCAGCGCCGCGTTGCCGGACTTGAGCGCCAGGCCCGCGGCGTCGACGGTGACGTTCGGGCGCGCCTCGTAGATCATGCCGACGACGCCCATCGGGACGCGGACCTGCCGCAGCTCCAGGCCGTTCGGCAGGTTCGAGCCGCGCAGCACCTCGCCGACCGGGTCGGCAAGGCCCGCGACGGTCTCCAGACCGGCCGCGACGCCCTCGATCCTGGCCTCGGTGAGGGTGAGGCGGTCGAGGATGTTCTCCGGCGTGCCCCCGGCCCGGCCCGCCTCGACGTCCTCGGCGTTGGCCTCCAGCACCTCGTTCGCGCGGGCGCGCAGCGCGGAGGCCATCCCCAGCAGCGCGGCGTCCTTGCGCTCGCGGGTGGCCAGCACCAGCTCGTCCGCGGCGACACGGGCCCGCCGGGCCGCCGCGTGCACCTGTTCCCGCAGGTCATCAGTCACGAGACCCAGGTTACTTTCACCTGATCGTGATTGTCGCGCAGGTTACCGGGGGCCGGATTCCTGTCGGGGGCGTCTGGGAGGGTTCACGCCATGGACGACAACGCGCTCCGCGCACTGGCGGAGGAGAGGCTCAGGGCACTGGCCGGTCCGGGCGCCGTGCTGCGCGAGGACCAGTGGACGGCGATCCACGCGCTGGTGGCCCTGCGCAGACGCGCGCTGGTCGTCCAGCGCACGGGGTGGGGCAAGTCGGCGGTCTACTTCATCGCCACCGCGCTGCTGCGCTCGCTGGGCGAGGGGCCGACGGTGATCGTGTCCCCGCTGCTGGCGCTGATGCGCAACCAGGTCGACGCGGCGGCGCGGGCGGGCGTGCACGCGGCGACGATCAACTCGGCGAACACCGACGAGTGGCAGGACGTCCAGGAGCGGGTGGCGGCGGGCGAGGTCGACGTGCTCCTGGTGTCGCCGGAGCGGCTGAACAACCCCGACTTCCGGGACACCGTGCTGCCCTCGCTGACCGCGTCGGCCGGGCTGCTGGTGGTCGACGAGGCGCACTGCATCTCCGACTGGGGGCACGACTTCCGGCCCGACTACCGGCGGCTGCGCACGCTGCTGACCGAGCTGCCCGCCGGGGTGCCGGTGCTGGCGACCACGGCCACGGCCAACGACCGGGTGGTGCGGGACGTGACCGAGCAGCTGGGGCTCGGCGCGGGCTCGGACACGCTGGTGCTGCGCGGGCCGCTGGACCGGGAGAGCCTGCGGCTGGCGGCGGTGCGGCTGCCCACGGCCGAGGCGCGGCTGGCGTGGCTGGCCGAGCGGCTGGCGGAGCTGCCGGGGTCGGGGATCGTGTACGCGCTGACGGTCGCGGCGGCGGACGACGTGGCGGCGTTCCTGCGCGAGCGCGGGTACGAGGTGGTGGCCTACTCGGGGCGGACGGACCCGGCGGAGCGGCAGCGGGCCGAGGAGGACCTGCTGGCCAACCGGGTGAAGGCGCTGGTGGCGACCTCCGCGCTGGGCATGGGGTTCGACAAGCCCGACCTGGGGTTCGTGGTGCACCTGGGCGCGCCGCCGTCGCCGATCGCGTACTACCAGCAGATCGGGCGCGCCGGGCGTGGTGTGGAGCGGGCGGAGGCGCTGCTGCTGCCGGGGCCGGAGGACCGGGACATCTGGGCGTACTTCGCGTCGCTGGCGTTCCCGCCGGAGCGGGTGGTGCGGCAGGTGCTGGCGGCGCTGACCGACGAGCCCCGGTCGACGGCCGCGCTGGAACCGGTGGTGGAGCTGTCCCGCACCCGGTTGGAGGTGGTGCTGAAGGTGCTCGACGTGGACGGCGCGGTGCGGCGGGTGCGCGGCGGGTGGGTCTCGACGGGGCGGCCGTGGGAGTACGACGAGGAGCGGTACGGGCGGATCGAGCGGGCGCGGCAGGCCGAGCAGCGGGCGGTGCTCGACTACCTGGACACCGAGGGCTGCCGGATGGAGTTCCTGCTGCGGCAGCTCGACGACCCGCACGCGGCGCCGTGCGGGCGGTGCGACAACTGCACGGGGCAGCGGGTGTCGGCGGCGGTGTCCGAGGGCGCGGCGACGGCGGCGCGGGAGCGGCTGCTGCGGCCGGGCGTGGACGTCGCGCCGCGCAAGATGTGGCCGACCGGGATGGCGGCGGCGGGGGTGTCGCTGTCGGGGCGCATCCCGGCCGGGGAGCAGGCGGCGACCGGGCGGGCGCTGGGACGGCTGACGGACATCGGGTGGGGCAACCGGCTGCGGTCGCTGTTCGCCGAGGCCGACCGGGAGTTGCCGGACGAGGTGTTCGCGGCGTGCGTGCAGGTGCTGTCGGCGTGGGGCTGGGAGCGGCGGCCGGTGGGGGTCGTGTCGGTGGGGTCGCGGACGCGGCCGGAGCTGGTGGGCAGCTTCGCGCGGCGGATCTCGGAGGTGGGCAGGCTGCCGCAGCTGGGGACGGTGTGGCTGGGGACGGCGGTGCGGCGGGCGAACAGCGCGCAGCGGCTGGCGGGGCTGGTGTCGGCGTCGCGGGTGCCGGATGTGAGCGGGGTGGACGGGCCGGTGCTGCTGGTGGACGACCAGGTCGACACGGGCTGGACGATGACGGTGGCGGCGAGGCTGCTGCGCGGCGCGGGGGCGCCGGAGGTGCTGCCGTTCGCGCTGGCGGTGACGGCGTGAGGGGGACGGGGGTGGAAGCGGGAACGGGGTGAGCTGAGCCGGGGGCGATGTCTCCCCGTGCGCGGGAAGGGCATGTCCCGCGTGCGCAGGACGATCCCAGCGGACGAGGCGCCCCCGCGTGTGCGGGGAGGACACTGTTTGACCTGTGGTTTTGCTGGCCGAAACAGTGTTGTGCGTTCACTCGGGCCGTCGCCAGTCCGAACTCCGGGCGGGGTGCGTTCTGGTGGGTGACGTGTCCGGGTGGTGTGTCCGGGAGCGCGTGGCGGGGTGGACCGGGCAGCGGTAGTGGTGGAGGGGTGACTGGAGGGGTTGCGGCAGCGGGTGGGGGCGGGTGGGCCTTCGTGTTGCGGACTGAGCGGTTGGTGTTGCGGCGGTTCAGCGCTGAGGACGCTGGGGCGTTGTCGGCTTATCGGTCCGATCCCGAGGTGGCTCGGTACCAGTCCTGGGAGCCGCCCGTGCCGTTGTCCCGCGCCCTGCTGCTCGCCGACGAGATGGGTGAGGCCGATCCCGGAGCACCGGGGTGGTTCCAGTACGCCGTGGTGCTCGACGGGGAGTTGGTCGGGGACATCGGGGTGCACCTGCACGAGGACCTGCGCAACGCCGACATCGGGTACACGTTCGCTCGGGCGCACCAGGGCAAGGGGTACGCGACCGAGGCTGTCGCGCGGGTGTTGGAGGACCTGTTCACCGTGCGCGGGGTGGAGGAGGTCGGGGCCGAGTGCGATTCGCGGAACGTCGCCTCGGCGAAGTTGGTGGCGCGGTTGGGGTTCCGGTTGGTGGAACGGGTCGAGCAGGCCGAGTGGTTCAAGGGGGAGTTGATCGACAGTCTGGTGTTCCGGTTGTCGGCTCGGGAGTGGCGGCGGAACGGGGGCGGGCAGGCGGGCTGAGCGGGTTGGTCACCCGTCTTGGCGGAGGTCCGCACATCGGGCTTCCCGGTCGGCGAGCAGGTGTGCCAAGGTCCGGGGATGGGTGAGTCTGGCGGCACGGGTGGTGGTGTGCGGCACCGGTTACCGGTGCGCAAGCTGGTCGCGGCCAGTGCCGGTAACGCGATCGAGTGGTTCGACTGGACCATCTACGCCACGTTCAGCATCTACTTCGCCACCCAGGTGTTCCCGGCGTCGGACGAGCGGCTCGCGCTGATCAACACGTTCGCCACCTACGCGCTCGCGTTCTTCTTCCGCCCCCTCGGCGGCTACCTGCTCGGGCGGTTCGCGGACCTGCGCGGGCGGCGGACCGCGATGCTGCTGACCATCGTGCTCATGGCGGGCGGCTCGCTCGCCATCGCGGTGCTGCCCACGTACGAGCAGGTCGGGTGGCTCTCCCCCGCGCTGCTGCTGCTCGCCCGCGTCGCCCAGGGGCTGTCGCTGGGCGGCGAGGTGTCCAACGCGTCCGCCTACCTCGCCGAGATCGCGCCCCCCGACCGGCGCGGGCGGTACTCGTCGTTCTTCTACATCTCCACCGGGTGCTCGCTGCTCCTCGCGTCGCTGCTCGGGTTCGGACTGGCCAGGGCGCTCACCACCGCGCAGCTCGCCTCGTTCGGGTGGCGGGTGCCGTTCCTGGTGGGCGCGGTGCTCGGGCTGGCGGCGCTGTGGCTGAGGCGCAGCCTGGAGGAGACCGAGCACTTCGCGCGCAACCGCGCCAAGGCCGTCGAACTGCGCAGGCCGCTGCTGACGACGCTCCGGGACCACCCGGCCGCCGTGGGCAGGCTCATCGGGTTCAGCATGGCCTCGACGCTCTGCTACTACACGTTCTTCAGCGCGCTCACCCCGTTCGCGGTCAAGACCAGGGGCGCCGACGCGGGCGACGTGTTCCTGGCCCTGTCGGTCGGGACGTTGCTCTTCGTGGCGCTCCAGTACCCGATGGGGGCGCTGTCCGACCGGATCGGGCGCAGGCCGCAGATGCTGGTGTGGACGGCGGTGACGGCGGTGGGCGTGGTGCCGATGTCCACGCTCATCGGGCCGGGACTCGGCGGGCTGCTCGTGGTGTTCTGCGCGGGGCTGGGGCTGTACACGGCGATGACGTCCATCGCGCCCGCCGTGATGAGCGAGCTGTTCCCCACCGAGCTGCGCGGGCTGGGCATCGGCGCCTGGTACAACCTGACCGTCGCCCTGTTCGGCGGCACCGCCCCGCTGGTGATCAACGTGCTGAGCGGGGCGCAGTTCTTCTGGTACGTGGCGGCGGGAGCGGCGATCGCGTTCCTGGTCGTGCTCACCCTGCCGGAGACCAGGGGCGCCGTGCTGCGCTGACCGCGAGCGCGAGCGCGACAACACCGGGACAGGCACCGAGAACCAGGCACCTGGGGCCGCCGGGGGCTTGGGCGGAGGTAAGCAACCGGACACCGGGGGCCGAGGCCGGCAACCGGACACCGGGGGCCAAGGGCAGCAACTGGGCGCCTGAGCCGAGGTCTGCGACCGGGGATCAAGCCGTCAGCGGCACCAGGTCGTCCGCGTGCACGACCTCGCGGCGCTGCTCCGGGGGCAGCTCGCCGCTGGAGTGGCCGATCAGGGCGGGCAGCTCGGTCGCGTCGAACGCCACCACTCCCCTGGCCACGACCGCGCCGTCCGGGTCGACCAGCTCCACCACGTCACCGGCCTCGAACGCGCCCTCCACCGCCGTGACGCCCGCCGCGAGCAGGGAGCGGCGGCGGGTGACCACGGCCGCGACCGCGCCCGCGTCCAGGAACAGCCTGCCGGTCGCCGCCGAGGCGTGGCCCAGCCAGAAGCGGCGCGCCGACAACCTCGTGCCGGTCGCCGTGAACGCCGTGCCCACGTCCGCCGCGCTCAGCGCCCGCGTCGCGTCCGCGGCGCCCGCCAGCAGCACCGGGATGCCCGCCGACGCCGCCAACCGCGCCGCGGCGAGCTTGGAGGCCATCCCGCCGGTGCCCAGGCCCGATGCGCCGACCGAACCCGCGCGCACCCCGTCCACGTCGGACGGCCCGGTCACCTCGGGCACCCGCTGGGCGCCGGGCAGCCTCGGGTCGCCGTCGTAGAGCGAGTCCACGTCGGACAGCAGGAGCAGCGCGTCCGCCCCGACCAGGTGCGCCACCAGCGCGGCCAGGCGGTCGTTGTCGCCGAACTTGATCTCGGCAGTGGCCACGGTGTCGTTCTCGTTCACCACGGGCACCGCGCCCAGCGCCAGCAACCGGGAGAAGGTGCGCTGCGCGTTGCGGTAGTGCGCGCGCCGCACCACGTCCTCGGCGGTGAGCAGCACCTGCCCGACGGTCAGGTCGTACCGGCCGAACGAGTTCGCGTACGCGTGGGCCAGCGCCAGCTGCCCGACGCTCGCGGCGGCCTGCTGCGTCGCCAGGTCCCTCGGCCGCCGGGTGATGCCCAGCGGGGCCAGGCCGGCCGCGATGGCGCCGGACGACACCAGCACCACCTGACCACCGGCGGCCCGCCGCGCGGCGACCGCGTCGACCAGCGCGTCGAGCCGGGACCGGTCCAACCCGCCCTCGGCGGTGGTCAGCGACGACGACCCGACCTTCACCACGACCCGGCCCGCGGCGGCGACCGCCTGCCTGGCCTGGGACAGCACCACCGAACCGGTCACGCTCACACGTCCTCTTCGGCCGCTTCCACCCAGTCGCCGTACGAGCCCGGCAACCTGCGGGCCTTCTTCGCCGCGAGCCGCTCGCCCGCGCCGACGCGGTTGCTCGGCTCCAGCCGGGCGTCCGTGCCGCGCCCGGTGAGGGCGGCGGCGGCGATGCCCGCGGGCGTGGACGGCTCCCAGTCGAACACCAGGTCGCCGATGGTGACCTGCGCGCCGGGCACCGCGCCCATCTTGATCAGCTTGTCCTCGACGCCGAGCCGCGCGAGCCGGTCGCCCAGGTAGCCGACGGCCTCGTCGTTGCTGAAGTCGGTCTGCTTGATCCACCGCAGCGGCCTCTCGCCGTGCACGATGAAGCCGCCTTCCTCCTCCGGGTCCTCCACGACCGTGAAGCCCTGGTCGTCGATGGCGGTGGGCCGCAGCACGATCCGGGTGGACTCCTGCACCGGGCGCGAGGCCCGGTACTCCTCGACCACGCGTGCCAGGGCGAACGTCAGCTCGCGCAGCCCCTCGCGGGTGGCGGTGGAGATCTCGAACACCGGCAGGCCGCGCGCCTCGACGTCCGCGCGGACGATCTCGGCCAGGTCCCGCGCCTCCGGCACGTCGATCTTGTTGAGCACCACGACGCGCGGGCGCTCAGCCAGGTCCTTGGACAGCGACGGCGTGTACTGGGCCAGCTCGGTCTCCAGCGCGTCGATGTCGGACAGCGGGTCCCGGTTGTCCTCGTACGTCGCGCAGTCCACGACGTGCACCAGCACCGCGCAGCGCTCGATGTGCCGCAGGAAGTCCAGGCCGAGGCCCTTGCCCTCGGACGCGCCGGGGATCAGGCCGGGCACGTCGGCCATGGTGAACACGGTCGCGCCCGCGGTGATCACGCCCAGGTTCGGCACGAGCGTGGTGAACGGGTAGTCGGCGATCTTCGGCTTGGCCGCGGACAGCACCGAGATCAGCGACGACTTGCCCGCCGACGGGAACCCGAGCAGGCCGACGTCCGCGACGGACTTCAGCTCCAGCACCAGGTCCTGGGACTCGCCGGGCTCGCCGAGCAGCGCGAAGCCGGGCGCCTTGCGGGCCTTGGACGCGAGCGAGGCGTTGCCGAGGCCGCCGCGACCGCCCCTGGCGGCGATCAGGCGGGTGCCCTCGCCGACCAGGTCGGCGACGACCTCGCCGTCCTCGGTCATCACGACCGTGCCGTCCGGGACGCGCAGCTCCAGGTCGACGCCGTTCGCGCCGTCCCGGTTCGCGCCCGCGCCCGCCTTGCCGCTGCCCGCGCTGGCGTGCGGGCGGAAGTGGAAGTCCAGCAGGGTGTGCACCTGCGAGTCGACGACCAGGACGACGTCGCCGCCCTTGCCGCCGTTGCCGCCGTCGGGGCCGCCGAGGGGCTTGAACTTCTCCCGGTGCACCGAGGCGCAGCCGTGGCCGCCGTCACCGGCAGCCGCGTGGATGACCACCCGGTCGACGAAGCGGGACACCGAGATCACTTCCTTGCTCTTGTGGTTCAGGAGGGGCGAGCGCCCCTGGAGACGCCACTGGGCGCCGTGGTCCGCGTTTCAGCGGACACACGGCGCCCAGGTGGTACGAGAATCAGGCAGCGGCCTCGACCGGAACGATGTTCACGGTCTTGCGGCCACGCTTCGAGCCGAACTCCACCGCACCGGCGGACAGGGCGAACAGGGTGTCGTCCTTGCCGCGGCCGACGTTCACGCCGGGGTGGAACTTGGTGCCGCGCTGGCGGATGAGGATCTCACCGGCCTTGACGACCTGACCGCCGAACCTCTTCACACCCAGGTACTGGGGGTTGGAGTCACGGCCGTTGCGGGAGCTGGATGCACCCTTCTTGTGTGCCATGGCTAGTCAGATCCTCACTTACCGGTGATGCCGGTGACCTTGACGCGGGTCAGCTTCTGGCGGTGACCCTGGCGCTTGTGGTAGCCGGTCTTGTTCTTGAACTTGTGGATGCGGATCTTGGGGCCCTTGGTCTGCTCGACGACCTCGCCGGTCACCGAGATCTTCCCCAGGGCCTCCGCGTCCGCGGTGACGTCAGAGCCATCCACGACGAGCAGCGCCGCGAAGGTGATTTCGGTGCCCGGAGTGCCATCGAGCTTCTCGACCTCGACGACGTCGCCGACAGCCACCTTGTACTGCTTGCCGCCGGTCTTGACGATCGCGTACATCGGGACGGAAGTCTCCTGCTACTCGACGGTGACGGGATCGCGCGCGCCACAGTTCCACGGTGTTGCGGTGGATCGGGCTTCGCACGACTGGGCCCGCCGGATGGCAAGCCATGCGATAGGTTACGTGGCGGTGGACCGCAGGGTCAAACCGGGGTGCGCGAGCACGGTCCGCGCAGGTCAGCGGTGGTGCACCGGAGCGGCCCCAGGACGCCGGGAGCGCGGCGGGCGCGAGCGGGGCCCCTGGCGACCTGGTGGCGGGAACCACCTGGGAACCACCCGAGGAGCACGTCAGAGCAGCCGCGCAGGACGCGGGCAGGGTTACGCGGGCCGCACGACGGCCGCAGGACGCCGGGAGCGCGGCGCGGCAGTCGCAGGGGCACCGGGAGCGCGGCGCCACCGCCACAGGACGCGGGGGGCTCGACGCCACCGCCGCAAGGCACCTGGGGAGCACGGCGCGGGCAGCGCACCGGGAACCAGGCCAGGAACCACCGCGCGCCACCGGACCCGTGACAACGCGAACGCCGCCGGTCCCACCCCTCTGCGGGGCGGGACCGGCGGCGTTCGGGCGTTACCGGCTCAGCTCTCCTTCGGCGGGCCCGCCGGGCGGGTCGCCGCGCGCCGGGAGACCCTGCGGCGGGTCGTGGTGGTCACCAGGGACTCCGCCTTCACCTCGGGCGCGTGGCCGTTGGCGGAGGGCTCCGCCGCGACCGGCTCGGGCTGCGGGGCCACCACGACCACGGGGGCCGGGGCGGCTTCCTTGGTCACCGCCGCGCCCGCCTCGCGCCGCACCGCGCGGCGCCGCTGGCGGCCACCCCGCTTGGCGGGCGCCTCGGCGTCCTCCGCGGCGGGCTCGGCCGGGGCCTCGGCGAACACCTCGGGCGCCACGGCCCGCGCCGCGACGACCGGGGCCTCGGGCTCCGCGACCGCCGGGGTCGACGGCGCAGCGGCGACCTCGGCGGCCGGGGCCTGCTCCTCGGCCTCGCGCTTCGCGGCGGCGCGCTCGGCGGCCTCCTGCTTGGCCGCTTCCTTCGCGGCCTCGCGGGCGGCCTGCCTGGCGGCCCTGCGGCCCCCCGGACGGCGCTCCTGCACCTCGGGCTCCAGGTCGTGGTCGACCTGGGCGTCCGCGTGCTCGACGGGCGCCTCGGGCTCGGTCGCGGGGACCTGCTCGACCGGGGCGGCCTGCGCCTCGGCCTGCTGCTCGCCCGAGTCGCCGCCCTTGTTGCGCCGCGACTTCCGACCGCTGCCGGACGACTGCTGGTTGCCCCCGGTGGAACCGCCGTTGGAGCCGCCGCCGTTCGAGCCGCCACCGCCGTGCGAGTGCGCGGTCGGGTCGGTCGTGACGACCAGCCCGCGACCCCGGCAGTGCTCGCACGTGCTGCTGAACGCCTCCAGCAGCCCGGTGCCGACCCGCTTGCGGGTCATCTGCACGAGCCCCAGCGAGGTCACCTCGGCGACCTGGTGCCTGGTCCGGTCCCGGCCGAGGCACTCGGTGAGCCTGCGCAGCACCAGGTCCCGGTTGGACTCCAGCACCATGTCGATGAAGTCGATGACGATGATGCCGCCGACGTCGCGCAGCCTGAGCTGCCGCACGATCTCCTCGGCCGCCTCCAGGTTGTTCCTGGTGACCGTCTCCTCCAGGTTGCCACCGGATCCGGTGAACTTCCCGGTGTTGACGTCGATGACCGTCATGGCCTCGGTGCGGTCGATCACGAGGTAGCCGCCGGAGGGCAGCCAGACCTTGCGGTCCAGCGCCTTCATCAGCTGCTCGTCGATCCGGTACTCGCCGAACGCGTCGGAGTTGCCGACGTGCCGGTGCAGCCGCTCCTGCAGGTCGGGCGCGACGTGCCGCACGTAGCCGTCGATCGTGTCCCAGGCCTCGGAGCCCTGGACGACCAGCCCCGAGAAGTCCTCGGTGAACAGGTCGCGCACGACCTTGACCAGCAGGTCCGGCTCTTCGTAGAGCAGCTGCGGGGCCTGCGCCTTGGGCGTGGCGGCCTTGTCCTTGATGATCTGCCACTGCGCCTGCAGGCGGGTGACGTCGCGCGCCAGCTCCTCCTCGGCGACGCCCTCCGACGCGGTGCGGATGATCACGCCCGCGTCGTCGGGGACGACGCGCTTGAGGATGTCCTTGAGGCGCTTGCGCTCGTTGTCCGGCAGCTTGCGGCTGATGCCGGTCGCGCCGCCGCCGGGCACGTACACCAGGAAGCGGCCGGGCAGGCTGATCTGGGTGGTCAGGCGGGCGCCCTTGTGGCCGATCGGGTCCTTGGTGACCTGCACCAGGACGCTGTCGCCGCTGGACAGGGCCTGCTCGATCTTGCGGGCCTTGCCCTCCAGGCCAGCCGCGTCCCAGTCGACCTCGCCCGCGTAGAGCACCGCGTTGCGACCGCGACCGATGTCGATGAACGCCGCCTCCATGCTGGGCAGCACGTTCTGCACCCGGCCGAGGTAGACGTTGCCGACCAGCGAGCCGGAGCCCGCGGACGTCACGAAGTGCTCGACGAGGACGCCGTCCTCCAGCACGCCGATCTGGGTGCGGTCGCCGCGCTCGCGCACGACCATGGTGCGCTCGACGGCCTCGCGGCGGGCCAGGAACTCGGCCTCGGAGAGCACGGGCGCGCGGCGGCGACCGGCCTCGCGGCCGTCCCTGCGGCGCTGGCGCTTGGCCTCCAGGCGGGTGGAGCCCCGGACGCTGCGCACCTCGTTCTGCGCGGCCTCGGAGTCCGCCCGGTCGTCACGCGCGTCGCGGGTCTCGCGGACGTGCACGACCGTGTTCGGCGGGTCGTCCTCGTTCGGCGCGGCCTCGTCGTCGGCGCCGGACTTGCGGCGGCGACGGCGGCGGCGGCGACGGCTGCCGCCGCCGTCCTCCTCGTCGTCGGCCGCGTCGGCGGCGGGCTCGTCGGCCTCCGGCTCGGCCTCGGCGGCCGGGGCCTCCTCGACCTCCTCGGCCGACTCGTCCTGGCTGTCCTCGCCCACACCCTTGCCGCGACCGCGACCGCGACGGCCACGACGGCGGCGGCGACGGCCGTCACCATCGCCGTCGGCGTCGTCGGACGCGTCGGCGTGCTGGTCGTCGGCCTCGTCGTCCTCGTCCTCGGGCTCCGCCCTGGTGACGGGCACCGCGGTGGTCGCGACCGGCGTCGGCGGCAGGAACATCGCCGACGGCGGGGCGAACAGCGGTGTGAGCGCCGCCACCTCGCGGGCGGGCACAGCCGCCTCCACCTCGGTGACGGTCAGCTCGTCGACGTCGCCGGTGACGATGTCGTCCCAGTTCAGCAGGCTCTCGCCGACCTTGATCGCGAGATCCCTGGTGACGCTCGACTGGGCGCTGCGCACCGTCTCGCCGAGATCGGCGAGCGCCGCCAGCACGTCCTTGCTGGTCGTGCCGAGCAGCTTCGCCAGTGCGTGCACCCGCAGCTTGGCTGGCAGGTCGGCGAGCGCCGGGTGTCCGGGTGTGGCGCTACCCCCGCCGGCGGGGCCGGCGGGCTTGTCCGTGTTCGACATGCAACTCCTCCGCCCCCGGGCGCGTCATGGTTGGAAGTGACGCGGCCGCGCAGGGGCCTCTCTTGTCCGCTCTCCGCCGCGGCTGGCGGCGGGAATCCTTGCCTCGCGCTGCGCGCGCACCGACTGTCGGCACGCGGCACAGCAGGTCCTGTCCCGGTCGACGACGCCGTCAGCGCCGCTCACAGCGCCCGGTCAGCCCTCCTCCACCGACGCCCTGTCCAGGGCGAGCGGGTCGACCAGGCCGCCTTCGTCGTCGAGCCGCCCCTGCGCCATCCGGGTCGCCTTCGCGGGGACCGGCGGAACGAGGTCGGCGACGACTCCGAGCGCGCTCAGCACGTCGTCGGGTCGCACAGTAGGGGTTAGCTGCCGCACGACCATGACAAGTATCCCACACGGAAGTGACAAACCCCCTGCATCGTGTTCCGCGTCGCTCGAAGGGGCTTCGCCCGAAGCGGGGCCAGCGACCGACGCGGTGACCACGGCGGGGCGCACGTCGATCATCCTCTTGCCGTTCTTGGTGAGCCGCTCGACCTCGACCGACTCGGCCGCGAGCAGGGCGGACACCGCTTCGGACAACCGTTCGGGGTCCACGCCGGGCAGCTCCACCCGCCAGGCGCTCGCCTCGATGCGCTCGGTCAGCGACCCCCCTTCGGCCTGCACCACTTCGAGCACGTCGAGCCCCGGCGGCATGGCCCGGTCGAGCTCGGCGCGCAGCGCTTCGGGGTCGACCGCGTCGACGACGGACACCTCCACGTACTCGGCCTCGCTGGCCACCCCGGTCGGCGCGGCGCCCACCCACGACACCTTCGGGTGAGGGCT
The DNA here is from genome assembly GCF_000023245.1 of Actinosynnema mirum DSM 43827. Lineage (GTDB taxonomy): Bacteria > Actinomycetota > Actinomycetes > Mycobacteriales > Pseudonocardiaceae > Actinosynnema > Actinosynnema mirum. The sequence continues at coordinate 1,325,094 of NC_013093.1, read as the reverse complement.
GAAGCCCTGGGAGTAGGCCATGGGCACGCCCGCTCGGCGCAGCGCGCGCTCGAAGGTGCGGGCCACGTCGCGGTGCGACGTGAACCGGAGCCTGCCGCGCTTGGCGTAGCGCACGCGCAGCTTCTGCACCGCGGCGGCGGACGGGTTGGGTTGTTGCTGGCGGCTCAGTGCTGCTCCCCATGTGATCTCCGCCGGGGTACGCGCCCAGGCGGTCCACGCTGCGTACTCCACCGGACGGTACAGCGCCGCCCGCGGAGCCCGTTGCGCTTGTCTGCGTCGTCCTGTCTGGATACCGTCCGGCACCAGAGGTCAACCCCCGGTCAACTTGTTATCCGCCCCACCCCGCTCCCCGAGCCCAGTCTGGAGGTCCCCGGTGCCCCTGCTCCGCCGCGCCCGAGCGGCAGCGGTCAGCGCCGCGCTGCTCGCGACCGGTCTCGCCGCGGCCCCGTCCGCCTCCGCGTCGGCGCACACCGCCGACGGCGCGGGCCAGGCCGGTCCGACCGCGCCGGGGTGCGTCCAGACGGGGCGCGAGCTGCGCTACCTGGTGGTCTTCGACCGGGGCACGAGCGAGCCGCTGGCCTCGGCCGAGGTGGGGGCCGCGTGCGGGCGGGTCGAGACGTACCACCCGCAGATCGCGGTGGCCGTCGCGACCTCGACCGATCCCGGTTTCGGGACCCGGATGGGCGACGACCGGGCGTACAGCGCGCAGGCGGAGGCCACGAGCCGGACCAAGCGCAAGCCGGACGAGACCGCGCAGCTCAAGTCCGCCGTGCCGGAGACGGGCGACCTGACGGCGCAGCAGTGGGACATGGAGCTGGTCAACGCCGCCGCCGCGCACGCGGTGAGCACCGGCAGCCGCGACGTGGTGGTCGGCGTGCTGGACTCGGGCGTCGACCCGGACCACCCCGACCTGGCCGGGGCGCTGGACCCGGCGCTGTCGGCGGGCTGCACCAGCGGCGTGGCCGACCCGGCGCGGGCGTCCTGGTCGCCGACGACCTCGCCGCACGGCACGCACGTGGCGGGCACGATCGCGGCGGCCGACGACGGGCGGGGCACCACGGGCGTCGCGCCGGGGGTGCGGATCGCGTCGGTGAAGGTCGTGGACGACGACGGGTTCATCTACCCGGAGTACGCGGTGTGCGGGTTCATGTGGGCCGCGGCGCGGGGCATGGCCGTCACGAACAACAGCTACTACATCGACCCGTGGGTGTTCACCTGCCGGGACCAGGGCGGCCAGTCCGTGGTGCAGGAGGCGGTGCGGCGCGCGGTGGACTACGCGGCGGACCGGGGCGTGCTGAGCGTGGCGGCGGCGGGCAACGAGGGCGCCGACCTGACCAGGCCCGGTCGGGACGCGCTGAGCCCGACGAACGCGGCGGCCAAGCCGAGGCCCGTGGACAGCTCGTGCCTGGTGCTGCCCGCGCAGCTGCGCAACGTGGTGGCGGTGTCGTCGGTGGGCTCGTCGAAGGTGAAGGCCGGGTACAGCTCGTACGGGCTGGGCGCGGTGGACCTGACCGGGCCTGGTGGGGACCGCAAGCAGCCCGCGGACGACGGCGTGCCGGGGTGCGTGCTGTCGACGGTGCCGTCGGGCTACGACTACTCGTGCGGCACGTCGATGGCGGTGCCGCACGTGTCCGGGGTGGCGGCGCTGCTGGCGTCGGGGCACCCGGAGGCCTCGCCTGCCGAGCTGACGAAGATGCTGGGCGAGCAGGCGGAGACGCTGCCGTGCCCGGCGGACTACGACCTGAACGGCACGGGCGCGCAGGACGGCTACTGCACCGGGTACTCCGAGTACAACGGGTTCTACGGGCACGGGCTGGTGGACGCCGAGGCTGCGGTGAAGTCGCCGCTGACCGGGGTCGGCGGGCCCGTGGGCGACGTTCCCTGGCAGACCGGGGCGGGGCAGGCCGGTTCGGGTTCGGGTTCGGGTTCGGGGCAGGGCGGGTCGGGCCAGGGTGGCTCGGGTCAGGCCGAGGCGGGCGAGTCGGGGCCGGTGCGGACCGGGGGTTCGGGCGACCGGACCGAGGCCGGTGGCGCGGGGACCGGGAGCGGGACGGGCAAGGCCGCCACCATCGGGTGAACTATGGCCTGGCTGGGGTTCTTCCGGGCCCGCTCACAGCACGTTCATAGCTTTTCGGCGCACTCTCTGCGCCATGGACGACCCTCAGGACCGCGCGGCGCGCGTCGCCCGCCGGGACGCGGCCCGACGCCGGGTGACCGGCGTCACCTGGGCCGCGGGCGTCGGCGCGACCGCGCTGGCCGCCGCGCTCGCCGCGGTGCTGCCCTCGGGCGCGACCGCGGGCTCCTCGACCACCGACTCCGCGACCACCGGCGGACCCGGCGCGATCGGGTCCGGACCAGCGGGAACAGGCTCGACGGGTAGCGGCCCTGCGGGGTACGGCTCGCTGGAGGACGGCTTTACCGGGTACGGCTCTACGGGGTACGCCTCTGCGGGGTACGGCTCTGCGGCCACCGGTGCGACCGGTCGGCGCGGGCTCGACTGGGGCGGTGCGGCACCCGAGCCCGGCCGGGGGCGCGCGCACACCGGCACGGGGGCGTCGTGAGGACCGCCGTGTTCCCCGCGCTCGGCGCCACGGCCGTCGTCGTGCTCGGCGATGGGCCGCTGGCCGAGGCGGAGGCCCTGGTCAGGGCCGAGGTGCGGGCGGTGGACGAGGCGTGCAGCCGGTTCAGGGCGGACTCGGAGATCAGCGCGGTGCACCGGGCGGCCGGGCGCGAGGTCGAGGTGTCGCCGCTCCTGGCGGAGGCGGTCGGCACGGCGCTGCGGGCGGCGGAGCTGACCGGCGGGCTGGTCGACCCGACCGTGGGCACGGCGCTGTGCGCGCTGGGCTACGACCGGGACTTCGCGCAGGTCAGGCGGATCGACCCGCGCCCGGTGGAGCCGGTGCCCGCGCCCGGCTGGTGGCGGGTGGGCCTCGACGCGGCCGGGTCGCGGCTGGTCGTGCCGCGCGGGGTGCTGCTGGACCTGGGCGCGACGGCGAAGGCGCTGTGCGCGGACCGGGCGGCGCGCGCGGTGTCGGCGGCGCTGGGCTGCGGGGTGCTGGTCTCGCTGGGCGGGGACCTGGCCACCGCCGGAACTCCACCCGAAGGTGGCTGGCACATAGGTGTGGGTGACGACCACGTGGGGCTCGCGTCGCAGATCGTGACGATCCGGTCGGGTGGGCTGGCCACGTCGGGCACGGTGCGGCGGCGCTGGAAGCGCGCCGGTCGTGTGGTGCACCACATCATCGACCCGCGCACCGGGGACGTGCCCGCGCCGTGCTGGCGGACGGCCAGCGTGGTCGCGGTGGACTGCGTGACGGGGAACACGGCGAGCACCGCCGCGGTGCTGCTGGGGGAGGACGCGCCCGCGTGGCTGGCCGAGCGGGGGCTGCACGCCCGGCTGGTCGGCGAGGACGGGCGGGTCGTGGAGGTCGGCGGCTGGCCCGCCGAGAGGAGGAGCGCGGCGTGAGCGAGGAGGCGCTGTGGTTCGCGGGCCGGGCCACCGGCCTGGTGTCGCTGGTGCTGCTGACGGCGGTGGTCGTCCTGGGCGTGCTGGGGGTGCGGCGGGTCGCGTCGGCGCGCTGGCCGCGGTTCGCGGTGGGCGACCTGCACCGCGGGGTGTCGCTGCTGGCCGTCGCGTTCCTGCTGGTGCACGTGGGCGCGGCGGTGGCGGGCGAGCACGTGGACGTCCCGGCGGTCGCGGCGCTGGTCCCGTTCGCCTCCGGCCACCGACCGGTGGCGGTGGGGCTGGGCGCGGTGGCGCTGGACCTGCTGGTGGCGGTGCTGCTGACCAGCGCGCTGCGCACGCGGCTGCCGCACCGGGCGTGGCGGGCGGTGCACTGGGCCGGGTACGCGCTGTGGCCGGTGGCGCTGGCGCACGGGCTGCTGCTGGCGGACGTGGACAGCGGGGTGCTGCCGGTGGTGGTGCTGGACGTGCTGTGCCTGGCGGCGGTGGGGATCTCGGTGGCGTGGCGGGTGGCCGCGCCGAGGAAGGCCGCGGTGTGACCGCCGCGGGTGCGGCCCGCAAGCTCCCGAGCGGGCGCTGGGGCGGCGGAGCACCTGGAGGCGCACGGGCCGCTGCGGTTCCCGCCGGACCGGGAGGCGTTCGTGGCGGGGCTGGCGGCGGCGGGGCCGGTCGGCCGGGGCAGTGGCGGTTTCCCCGCGCACCTGAAGGCGGCCTCGGTGGTCGGGGCCCGCGTGGTGGTGGCGAACGGGTGCGAGGGCGAGCCGCTCAGCGGCGAGGACCGGGCCCTGCTGGAGCGGGCCCCGCACCTGGTGCCGGACGGGCTGGTGGTGACGGCGGCGGCGACGCGGCTGGTGACGGTGGCCGGTGACGTGCGGGAGCCGGGGGTGCGCGAGGCGCCGCTCGGGACGACCGCCGAGCAGTTCGTGGAGCTGGCGGGCGGTGGGACCGAGGAGCTGGCGGCGCTGCTGGTCGGCGGGTGCGGGGGGCGGTGGGTGCGGCCGGTGGGGTGACGCCGGTGACCGGGACGGCCGTGGTGGCGGCGCTGGGCGCGTCCGCGTGCGGGGTCCGGGAGACCGCGCGGGTGCTGGCGTGGCTGGCCGGGGAGAGCCGCGGGCGGTGCGGGCCGTGCCGGTTCGGGCTGCCGTCGATTGCGGAGGACTTCGCCACGCTGAGCGGGCTGAGCGGGCTGAGCGGGCTGGGTGCGGGCCGGGTGGGCCGGGTGGGTTGGGCGCGCCGAGTCTGGGCGGGCCGGGTGGGTTGGGTGCGCCGGATGGGGCGGCGCTGGGGCGGTTGTCGCGGCGGTTGCCGCTGCTCACCGGTCGGGGGGCGTGCGCTCACCCGGACGGGGCGGTGCGGCTGGCGGCGAGCGCGCTGGAGGTGTTCGCGGACGAGGTGCGCGGGCACCTCGCGGGCCGGTGCGGGGGCGCGCGGTGAACCGGGCGGCGGGACGGGCTGCGGCTGGTGGGCGTGGAGCGGGTCACGCGGGGCTAGGCCCCTCATCCGGGGTCACCCTGCCGGGGGAACCGGTGGAGTGAGGGCGGCGGGCAGGTCGGCGCGGCCCGCGATGCCGAGCTTGCGGTAGGCCCCGGACAGGTGCAGCTCGACGGTGCGCCGGGTGAGGAAGAGCGCCTCGGCGATCTGCCGGTTCGTCAGGCCCTGCGCGGCCATGCCGGCGACCCGGACCTCCTGCCTGGTCAGGCCGTGCTCGGTGCCCTGGACGGTGGTCGGCTCGCAGGCCCGCAGCTCCTCTCCCGCGCGCGCGATGAGCGGTTTGGCCTCGCAGGCCGCGCTCAGCTCCACGGCCCGCCGCAGGTGCGGGATGGCCCGCTCGGGCCTGCCGCGCCTGCGCAGCCGCGCGCCCAGCTCGCACAGCGCCTCGGCCAGCGCGAGCCGGGCGGTGGTGCCCTCCAGGTGCTGGACGGCCTGGGCGAGCGCGCGGGTCCCGGCGTCGTCCTCGCTGGTCAGGCCCACCGCGAGCAGCGCGACGCCGAGCGCCCTCGGGGCGCCCCAGCGGCGGGCGACCGCCAGCTCCTCCCCGGCCAGCCGCACCGCCTGGTCGCGGCGGCCCAGCGCGAGCAGGGCGCGCACGGCCAGCGGTCGCCACGGCAGCAGCGGGGCCGACCCGAGCTGGGCGGCGGCCAGCCTCCTGCCGCACTCGCGCGCGTCGGTCAGCGCGCCCTCGGCGTCACCGCCCGCGAGCTTGAGCCTGCCGCGCGCCCACAGGGTGGTGTTGTGGCCGAACACCTCGGGCAGCCGGTCGGTGAGGCCGTGCTTGGCCAGCAGCTCGCGCGCCTCGTCGAACCGGCCGAGGTCGACCAGCGCCTCGGTGAGCCTGGCCGCGCAGAGCACCGCCATCGGGCAGTCCTCGACCGGGCCTGCCCACTCCCCCGCGTCAGCGGGCCGGTCGCCCAGCCGGTCGCGCGGCGGGGCGCTCTGCTCGGCGAACAGCCGCAGCTGCCACTTCAGGAAGGTGTTGGCGCGCACGAGGTCGCCGGTGGCCAGGTGGTGCAGGCCCTGCGCGAGCGCGAGCGCCGCGCCCCGGTCGAGGTGGTGGTCGCGGGGTTCGGCGCGGGAGCCGAGCGCGTGCCGCAGCCCCTCGGACAGCCGGGGCGAGTCGGCGAGGAAGCAGGTGGCGACGGCGAACGCGAACGGCCGGGTGAGCACCCCGGTGTCCGGTCCGGTCAGCGCCAGCTCGGCGTGCCCGGCGGCCCGCGCCGCCGAGTCGCCGCGCAGGGCGTGGCCGAGCGCGAGCAGGGCGGAGCGGGTCTGCCGCAGCTCGGGCGACGTGGGCGGCTCGGCCTCCAGCTCGCGCAGCAGGACGCCCGCGCGCAGCGCCAGGCCGGGGTTGTTGCCCGCGCCCGCGAGGAAGCACAGGGCGCGCAGCCGCCACGAGCGGTCGTGGTCGGCGGGGCCGAGCCTGGCGACCAGCTGCGGGCCGAGGGCGAGGGCGAACCGGGCGTCGACCGGGCGGCACAGCCGCAGCAGCAGCTGGGCGGCCTGGTCGGCGGCCAGGCCGGTGTCGTCGGCGAGGACGAGGCTCTCGCGCAGCAGCGACGCGCCCTCGGCCGGGTCGGCGAGGAACACCGCGTGCACCAGCTCCAGGCGCGCGCCCAGGCGCTCGGCGGGCGCGGCGCGCTCCCGCAGCGCGCGCTCCAGACAGGCGCGGGCCTCGGCCGGGTCGCCCGCGCGCAGCGCCGAGCGGGCGGCCTCGCGCAGCACCGGGACGCCCCAGGGCAGCGGCACGTCGTGGGCCTGGCGCAGGTGCGCGGCGACCCGCCTGGCCGGTTCCCCGGCCTCGGCGAGCGCCGAGGCGGCGCGGGCGTGGTCGGCGGCGCGGGTGGCGACCGGCAGGTCGGCGAGCACGCAGGCCCGCAGGTAGGGGTGGTTGAAGGCGAGCGGGGTGCCGTCGCGGAGCAGGCGCAGCCGGACCAGGGCGTCGACCAGGGCGAGCACCTCGCGGTGCTCGACGCCTGCCAGCTCGGCGACCCGGTCGACGGTGGCGTCCTCGCCGAGGACGGCGGTCGCCCGCACCACCTCGGCCGCGCCGGGTCGGACCCGCAGGCGCAGGCGCAGCAGCTCCCCCAGCTCGGGCGCGGCGAGCCCGGCGACCTCGGCGGGGTCCAGGGCGGCGGGGTCGAGGTCTGCGGGATCCAGGTCGGTGGCGAGTGCGGAGACGCCGAACGCGGCGGGCACGAGCGAGGCGGAGCCGAACCCGGACGGGACGAGCGCGGCGACGTCGAAGGCAGCGGGCGTGCCGGGGGCGAGTCCAGTCGGGTCGAACCCAGTCGGGTCGAACTCGGCGGGGGCGAACGACGCGGGATCGAACCCGGCACGGCCCGGCGGCGTGGCGCCGGGGCCGACGACAGCCGGGACTCCTGTGCCAGGGCCGGGATCGACGGAGCTCCGGACGGCGTCGCCGGGCGTGGCACCGCCCTGGGGTACGGCACCGCTGGAACGACCGCGAGCCGCAGGCCCGGAACCGGGACCACCTCCGGCGGTGTCCCCCGGACCTGGACGACCGGGGGTGTCCGCGCCGGAACGGCCGGGCGCCTGGGCACCGAAACCTGCGGGGCCCGGAGTGCGGGTGATCCGGGCCTTCGGTCCGAGGGCCGCGCGGGCGCGCAGGACCGCGACCAGGGACTCCAGCAGTCTGGGGTTGCCCGCCGTGGCCTCGTGGGCCGCCGCGGCCAGGCCCTCGGGGAGGGGGGCGGGCAGGACGCCCGCCAGCAGGTCGGCGACCGCGTCGGGGGTCAGGCGGGGCAGGCGCAGCAGGTGGTGGTCCTCGGGCAGCAGCTCGGACAGCAGCAGGTCGGCGGCGGGCGGTTGGCCCGTCGCCGAGGACAGCACGACCAGCAGGGGGCGGTCGCGGAGCCTGCGCAGCAGGTAGGCCAGGCAGCGCAGGGACCAGGCGTCGGCGACGTGCGCGTCGTCGACCACGAGCAGCAGCGGGGCGCGCTCGACCGAGGCGCGCACCAGCTGCAGGAACGCCTCCAGCGAGGGCGCCACGTCACCGGGGCCGTCCAGCAGGTCCTCGGCGAGCTGCCCGACGACGGCGCCGCGCAGCTCGCTCTCCAGCCGGGTGGCGACCGCGGACGCGGCGGTGAAGCCCAGGTCGCGGGCCTGCGCGGCGACCTCGGCCAGCAGCGCGGACTTGCCGGAGCCGAACTCGCCGTCCACCAGCACCCCGACGGTGCGCCCGGCCGACGCGGCGCGCAGCAGCGCCCGGAAGGCGCGCAGCTCCCCCGCCCTGCCGACCAGCGGCGGGCGGTGCGCGCCCCGCGTTCTCGGGTCCACCTGCCGCGCGGGGCTCGATGCGCTCACCTGTGGACTCCGTTCTGCGGCGTCGCGGCGGCGGGGAGCGGGCGGAGCACCACCGTAGGGCATGTGTCCACCCCGAAGATCGCCACAGGCCCGGCGCAGGAACGGCCGACAGGCCCGGCACGGAGTTGCCGCAGGAGCGGCGCGGGGCCGGCGCAGCCCGGCCCAGCCCCGGCGCGGGAACGGCCGAGGACCGGCCGGGGACCGGCGCAGGCCCTGCCCGGAACCGGGTTCCGGGCAGGCGCGCCGCGAGCGGGCACCGAGGGCCACGCCGGGAAGCGGGCGGGATTTCCTTCGGTGCCCTCCGTAGAGACTTCCGGGGGCGCCTACCCCCAGAATGGCCTGCGAACGGGCGGGCCGCGAAGCGCGACCCGGATCGCCAAAACCGCGGAAGCATTTCCGCCGAGCAGGCTCTCCAGCGGGCTCCGATGAATTCCGGGGAGCGCCTCCGGCGTCGAGCGGAAATGCCGGTGAGTCGCGCGCGAATTACCCGGAGTAGCTCAGCGCGACTCCTCCATTGATCGGCGCAGGATCTTCATGGCGTGGTAGACGCGGGACTTCACGGTCCCTTCGGGAATGCCCAGCACGACCGCCGCCTCGCGGACGGTCCGGCCGCGCACGTAGGTCTCGCAGATCGCTTCCCGGTGCTCGGCACCGAGCTTCCCGATGAGATCGGCGAGCACCATGCGGGACAGCCCCTGCTCGGTCCGGTCGGGCTCCAGGGCGACGTCGTCGCCGGTCAGCTCCACCTCCACGGGTCTGGCGCGACGCCCGCGCCAGTCGTCGATCACGATCCGGCGGGACACCGTCAGCAGCCAGCCCCGCAGCATCCTCGGGTCGCTGACCAGCGTTTCCGCGTTGCGCCACGCCCGGATGAGGGTCTCCTGGACGACGTCCTCCGCCCACTGCCGGTCGTTGCCGGTCAGCTTGAGCACGTGGGCCAGCAGGACCCCCTCGAACTGCGCGTAGAGGGTCGTCACCAACTCCTCGGCCCTGCTCCGCGCGGCGGCGCCCGACCGGGGCTCCACCCGCGTTCCGCCCGGTGAATTCATGGAGTGCGAACCTCCTGAGAGTTCGTGCGGCGGAAGGCGTGCCGAGCGTTGCGGGGTAACACGCCTGCGAAGTTGCGGAGACCACGTGAACGTACTACACGAGTACGTCTCGATCCAATAACCACGCCCCCTGTCCACGTCGTGGCCGCTTGTAGGGGAAGTGCGACTCGTGCATCACCGCGCGTTCCGCGAAGTGTTGGTGATGCAGATCACACGTGCGACGTGAACCGCTCTTCCGGCACCCGACCCCGGTTCGCCGATGCGTATTGCCGACCAATACCGGGGTCGCCCGAGGCGCCGCGGACGCGCCGAGGGCGCGGACCCTTCGGTGGGTCCGCGCCCTCGGCGGCGGCGGTGGTCGGCGGAGCGCCGACCGGATCGGCGCCGGTGGTCAGTGCTGGTGGGTCAGGGCGGGGTTGCGCACCGGCGAGCCGGTGCCCACCGGGGAGATCGGCAGCAGCGTCCGCCCGGTCGGCCCCACCTCGATGTCGGTGCCCATCGCCGGGCACACGCCGCAGTCGAAGCACGGCGTCCACCGGCAGTCGTCCTGCTCGCGCTCGTCCAGGGCGTCCTGCCAGTCCGCCCAGAGCCACTCCTTGTCCAGCCCGGAGTCCAGGTGGTCCCAGGGCAGGACCTCCAGCTCCTCGCGCTCGCGGGTGGTGAACCACTCCAGGTCCACGCCCACCGGCTCCAGCTCGGTCTTGGCCGCCTGCACCCAGCGCTCGTAGGAGAAGTGCTCGGACCAGCCGTCGAACCGGCCGCCCTCGCGCCACACCCGCTCGATGACCGCGCCGATCCGCCGGTCGCCGCGCGAGAGCAGTCCCTCGATCAGCGACGGCTGCCCGTCGTGGTAGCGCATCCCGATGTTGCGGCCCAGGTTCCGGTCCGAGTTGACCGCCTCGCGCAGCTTGCGCAGCCTGCGGTCCACGGTCTCCGGGTCGCACTGCCCGGCCCACTGGAACGGGGTGTGCGGCTTGGGCACGAACCCGCCGATGGAGATGGTGCAGCGCACGTCCTTGCGCCCGCTGGCCTCGCGGCCCGCGCGGATGACGTTCTTGGCCATCTCGGCGATCTGCAGCACGTCGTCGTCGGTCTCGGTCGGCAGGCCGCACATGAAGTACAGCTTCACCTGCCGCCAGCCCGCCGCGAACGCCGCGCTGACCGTCCGGATCAGGTCCTCCTCCGACACCATCTTGTTGATGACGCGGCGGATGCGCTCGCTGCCGCCCTCGGGGGCGAAGGTCAGGCCCGAGCGGCGGCCGTTGCGGGACAGCTCGTTGGCCAGGTCGATGTTGAAGGCGTCCACCCGCGTGCTGGGCAGCGACAGGCTGGTGTTGGTGCCCTCGTACCGGTCGGCGAGGCCCTTGGTGACCTCGGCGATCTCGGAGTGGTCCGCGCTGGAGAGCGAGAGCAGGCCGACCTCCTCGAAGCCGGTCGCCGCCAGGCCGCGCTGCACCATCGCGCCGATGCCCTCGATCGAGCGCTCGCGCACCGGGCGGGTGATCATGCCCGCCTGGCAGAAGCGGCAGCCGCGCGTGCAGCCCCGGAAGATCTCCACGCTCATCCGCTCGTGCACGCTCTCGGCGAGCGGCACCAGCGGCTGCTTCGGGTACGGCCAGGCGTCCAGGTCCATCGTGGTGCGCTTGAACACCCGGTAGGGGACCCGCTCGCGGTTGGGCACGACGCGCTGGATGCGGCCGTCCGGCAGGTACTCCACGTCGTAGAACAGGGGCACGTACACGCCGCCGGTCTCGGCCAGCCTGGTCAGGATCTCGTCCCGCCCGCCGGGGCGGCCCTCGGCCTTCCAGGCGCGGACGATGTCGGTGATCTCCAGGACCGCCTCCTCGCCGTCGCCGAGGACGGCGGCGTCGACGAAGCGGGAGATCGGCTCGGGGTTGAACGCGGCGTGCCCACCGGCCACCACGATCGGGTGGTCCTCGGTGCGGTCGGCGGCGTGCACGGGCACGCCCGCCAGGTCGAGTGCGGTGAGCAGGTTCGTGTAGCCCAGCTCGGTCGAGAAGCTGACGCCGAGCAGGTCGAACGCGCCGACCGGCCGGTGGGAGTCCACGGTGAACTGGGGGACGCGGTGCTCGCGCATGAGCGCTTCCAGGTCCGGCCAGACCGCGTAGGTGCGCTCGGCCAGGACGTCAGGCTGCTCGTTGAGCACCTCGTAGAGGATCATGACGCCCTGGTTGGGCAGCCCGACCTCGTAGGCGTCCGGGTACATCAGGGCCCACCGCACCGCGGCGGAGTCCCAGTCCTTGGTGGTGGCGTTCAGCTCCCCGCCGACGTACTGCACCGGCTTGGAGACCCTGGGGAGCAGGGGCTCCAGCAAGGGGAAAACAGAGTCGACGCTCACAACCGACCAGGGTAACTGAGCCCTTGCGCGGACCTAGCGCAGCAGCAGCCTGCCGAGCCTGCGCGCGGCCACCACCACCCCGATCGCGCCGAGGACGAGGAAGTACAGGACCGGCCAGAGCAACCCCCAGTGCAGATTTCCGCTGTTCAGGTCCCTCATCAGGGTGGTCGCCTGGTACAGGGGGGTGAGCTGGACGACCCCGCGGAGGGCCTCCGGGTAGACCGACAGCGGGTAGAAGGTCGCCGAGAACAGGAACAGCGGCATGATCACCAGCTGGACCAGGTCGAAGTCCTGCCAGCCGCGCAGGAACGTCGTGACGGCCATGCCCACGGCCGCGAACGCGGCGGCGACCAGCAGCGAGGCGGGCAGCATCAGCAGCGCCCACGCCGAGCCCGCCAGGTCCAGGGCGAAGATGACGACGGTGAACCCGGCCGAGTAGAGGCCGCCGCGCAGCAGCGACCAGGCCACCTCGCCGAGCGCGATGTCCATCGGACCGGCCGGGGTGGCCAGCACCGCGTCGTAGGTCTTGGCGTACTTGAACTTCACGAACACGCCGAACACCGCGTCGTAGACGGCCCCGTTCATGGCCGCGGTCGCCAGCAGCGCGGGGGCGACGTACTGCGCGTACGGCACGCCCTCGACGTCGGCGACCAGCCTGCCGATGCCGAAGCCGAGGGAGAACAGGAACAGCAGCGGCTCGACCAGGCCGGTGAGCAGGGGCACCCAGGCCCGGCGGTACACCAGGTAGGAACGCTCCAGCAGGACGAGCGAGCGGCCCGCGTACAGGCCGGGCGGGACGATCCGCAGGCCGAACGCGGACCTCGCCTCGCGGGTGGTCATGGGACGAGCCTCCGCCGGTAGACGCGGGTTCCGATGAGGGTCCCGACCGCCAGCAGGGCGACCAGGAAGGCGACGTGGCCGAGCGTGGCGAGCGCGCCGAGCCCGCCGAACGCGGCGCCCCGCGCCAGCTCGACGCCGTGCCAGGTGGGGGCGATCCAGACCAGCGGGAGCAGCCAGTCCGGCAGCTGCTCGACGGGGAAGAACGCGCCGGTGAACAGGGTCATCGGCATGACGATCAGGCGGAACACGGTGCTGAACGAGTCGGCCTTGTCCCTGGTGGCGCTGAACGCGGTGATCGGGGCGCTGTAGGCGGTGCTGGTGAGCACCGAGACCGGCACGGCCAGCGCGGCGGCCGGGGAGGTCAGCGCGCCGAGCAGGGTCGCGGAGACCAGGAAGAAGACGCCCGCCATCAGGACCAGCAGGGCGTTCCACAGCATGGTGCCCAGGAAGACCTGGGCCGGGGTGATCGGGGAGGCGACGACCGCGTGGTGCCGCTTGCTCCACTTGAACACGTCGATGACCTGGTAGGTCGACTCGTGCACGATCGCCTGCAGGCCCATCACGACCAGCAGCGCGGGCGCCAGGAACTGCGGGTAGGTCAGGCCGCCGGGCAGCTGGTCCGGGGTGATCTGGCTGCCGAGGCCGAAGCCCATGGACAGCAGGAACAGCACCGGGAGCACGAACGCGGAGACGGCGGTGGCGCGCCAGTTGCGGCGGTACCAGACCCAGCGGCTCTCCACGTAGATCAGCACCGCGCGGACGTCGCCCGACGGGCGTCCGGTGGCGGTCTGGGCGAGGGGCGCGGCGTCGGCGCGCGTGGTGTCGGCGGCCATCAGTCGACCAGCGTCCGGCCGGTGAGCCGGAGGAACACGTCCTCCAGGCTGGAGCGGCGCACCAGGCTCGACACCGGGCGCACCCCGCGCTCCTGGGCGGCGGCGAGCGCGGCCTCGCCGTCGCGGGTGTACAGGAGCACCCGGTCGGGGAGCACCTCCACCCGTTCGGCGAGGTCCTCCAGCCGGTCGGCGGACTGGTGGCCGGGCGGGAAGCGCAGCTCCAGGACCTCGCGGGTGGAGTAGCGGGAGATCAGCTCGGCCGGCGAGCCCTCGGCGGCGACGCGCCCGCCGTCCATCACCACGAGCCGGTCGCACAGCTGCTCGGCCTCGTCCATGTAGTGCGTGGTGATGATCAGCGTGACGCCCTCGGCCTTGAGCCGGAACAGCCGGTCCCACAGCAGGTGGCGGGCCTGCGGGTCCAGGCCGGTGGTGGGCTCGTCGAGCAGCAGCACCTCGGGCTCGTTGACCAGCGAGCGCGCGATGGTGAGCCGCCGCTTCATGCCGCCGGACAGCGGTTCGACCTCGCTGCTCGCGCGCTCGGTGAGCTGGGCGAACTCCAGCAGCTCGACCGCCTTGGCGCGCACGGCGGCGCGGGAGAGCCCGAAGTAGCGGCCGTACACCTCCAGGTTCTGCCGCACGGTCAGCTCGTTGTCGAGGGTGTCCTGCTGCGGCACCACCCCGATGCGGGCCCGGATGCGCGGGCCGTCCCGGTCCGGGTCCATGCCGAGCACGCGCAGGTCGCCGCCGGAGCGCGGGGAGGTGCAGGAGATCATCCGCATGGTCGAGGACTTGCCCGCGCCGTTGGGCCCGAGGAACCCGAAGGCCTCGCCGCGCTCGACCCGGACGTCGATGCCCCTGACCGCCTCGAACTCCCCGAAGCGCTTGGTCAGCCCGCTGGCCTCTACGAGGGGTGTGGTCACGGTCGCCGACTGTAACCACCTGACACGGGGGCAGGGCAACGCTTTTTCACACGGGCACGGAACGCGCGACGGCCCGTCCCGCAGGGCTGCGGGGACGGGCCGCGGTGCTGACGGGCGTGCCGGTCAGCGGCGCCTCAGAGCGTGGGGAACCAGATCTTGATCTCGCGCTCGGCGGACTCGACCGAGTCGGAGCCGTGCACGAGGTTGAACTGGACCTCCAGGCCGAAGTCGCCCCGGATGGTGCCCGGCGTGGCCTTCTCGACCGGGTCGGTGCCACCGGCCAGCTGGCGGAACGCCGCGATCGCGCGCGGGCCCTCGATCACCAGCGCCACCAGCGGGCCGCCGGTGATGAAGTCCAGCAGGCCCTCGTAGAAGCCCTTGCCCTCGTGCTCGGCGTAGTGCTGCTCGGCGGTCGCGCGGTCGGCGCTGCGCAGTTCGAGCGCGGCCAGCTTCAGGCCCTTGCGCTCGATGCGGGAGATCACCTCGCCGACCAGGCCGCGCTCGACGCCGTCGGGCTTGACCAGGACCAGGGTGCGCTCGCTCACGGCGGTGGTTCTCCTTGCTCGATGGGGTGGTGCCGCAAAGGGTATCCGGCGGGGCGCCGTGGCATAGTCACCGGCCGTGACGGGTGAGGAGAAGGGCCACGCGGCGACCGCGCTCACCGGCGCGGCCGTGCTGTTCGTGCTGCTGCGGCTGCTGGCGGTGTCCCGGTACGACCTGCACGTGGCCTTCGCCGTGCTGCACAGCCTGGACCTGGAGGACGCGCCGGGCCTGTTCCTGGGCACGTTCCTGGCGGACTCGCGGATCAGCGGACCGCTGCTGGCGCTGCTGGTCCCGCTGACCGTCTTCTACACGGTCAACCGCAGGTCGACGGCCACGGCGCTGGGCGCGGTGGTGCTGCTGGCGTTCCTGGTGGCGCACGTGCTGACCTACCGCGGCTGGTGGGTTCCGCTGGCCGCCGTGCTCCTCGGGGGCGTGCTGCTGCTGGTGGAGCGCGCCCGGCGCAACCCGGCGGCGCAGGGCGTGGTGACGTTCCTGCTGCGCCGGTTCGGGGTGCTGGTGCTGGGCGCGGCGCTGCTCGTGGCGGCGGTGGTGGGGACGCCGTGGGTGCCGCTGGAGCGGATCGAGCTCGTGGACGGGGAACTGCGCGGGTACGTCGTGGAGACCAGCCACGGGTTCGTGAAGGTGCTGGAGGCCGAGCACCGCGAGTTCCGCATCCTGCGCACCGACGAGATCCGCTCCCGGCACGAGCTGGCCGGGCACTGAGCCCGGCCGGCTCCGGGTCTGCTCACGGGAGCTAGCGCTCCAGCACCACCACCGACCTCGGCGGCACCCGCACCGACGTGCCGTCGACCACCGCGCGGTCGGCGCACAGCGGGTGCTGCCGCCAGCCATCGACCGGGGCGGCGACCTCCTTCTCCACCGGGAACGGGTTGACCACCACGAGCAGCCCGTCGCGCGCCGGGTCGCGGTCGGGACCGGCGGTGTCGTCCAGGTGCGCCACGACCACGCCCGGCTCGGCCGCCGGGAACGACAGCTTCGCCTGCACCTGCGCCGCGTCGCCCAGGGTGAACAGCGGCGAGGACCCGCGCAGCCGCAGCAGCTCCAGGGTGTGCCCCAGCGCGGACCGCATGTCCTCGGGCGCGGGCTTGAGCGCCGGGTCGGCCAGCAGCGGCGCGGAGTGGGGCCACTTGTCGGCGTTGTCCGGCGCGGGCGGCAGGCCCCGGCCGAACCCGTTGTCCCGCAACGACGGGTCGTACCGGTTGAACCAGTCGCCCGAGTCGTAGCTGTTGCGGTCGAGCGACTTCGAGCGCAGGAACTCGCTGCCCGCGTGCAGCAGCGGCTGCCCCTGGCCGAGCAGGACGGGTGCGAGCGCGACGCGGTGCATCCGGACCCGGTCGGCCATCGGCGTGGACGGCGGCAGCTTGAACGCCTGGGCGTCGAACAGGGTCTCGTTGTCGTGCGCGTCCACGTAGCTGATCACGTCCGCCGGGACGGCCGCGTAGCCCGCCGGTGCGCCGTTGTACGGCACGTCCCGGCCGCTGACCTCGCCACCGGAGGTCGACCGGAAGCGGAACCCGGCCGCGTTGCCCGCCATGCCCAGCTTCACCAGGTCGCTGTAGCCCGCCAGCCGCGCCGCGACGTCGCCGTTGGCGGGCGAGCCGTTGAGGTCGCCCGCGAGCCCGGTGCCCAGGCCCTGCACGCGCGGGTCCTCGTCGAACGGGCCGCCGCCGCGCACCGCGTCGCGCAGCCGGTCGCTGAACGTGCCGATGCCGGTGCCCGCGAGGTTCGCCTGGGTGGCCTGCTCGAACCGGGCGTTCCCGGCGACCTCGCCGAAGTCCCAGCCCTCGCCGTAGAGCCGGATCGACCGCCCGTCGACGCCGTCGCGCTCGGGGGTGAGCGCGTCCAGCGCGGCGCGCACGGCCAGCAGGTTCGCCTTCGGGTGGTGGCCCATGAGGTCGAACCGGAAGCCGTCGACCTTGTAGGTCCTGGCCCACCACAGCACCGAGTCCACGACGAGCTTGCCCGTCATGGCGTTCTCCGGCGCGGTGTTGGCGCAGCAGGTGGAGTTCGCGATCGAGCCGTCGTCGGCGAACCGGTGGTGGTAGCCGGGGACGACCTTGTCCAGCACCGAGCTCGGGCCGTCGCCGGACGCGGCGGTGTGGTTGTAGACCACGTCGAGCACGACCTTGTTCCCGTTGGCGTGCAAGGACCGCACCATCTCGCGGTACTCGCGGGAGCGGGCCGCGCCGGTCTGCGCGGCGTCGGTGGCGTACGAGCCCTCGGGGGTGTTGTAGTGCAGCGGGTCGTAGCCCCAGTTGAAGCCGTCGTCGGCGGCGGTGGCGGCCACGCACTCCTGCTGGCGCGGCGAGTCCGGCGGCAGGGACGGCAGGTCGCAGTCGGGCGCGCGCTGGTCGGCGCGGCGCTCGGGGATGGTGGCGATGTCGAAGGTGGGCAGCAGGTGCACGGTGTCCAGACCGGCCTCGGCGAGCTGGCGCAGGTGCCTCATGCCGGTGGAGTCGCGGTGGGTGAACGCGCGGTAGGTGCCCCGGTCCGCCTCGGGGACGGAGTCGTCACCGATGGAGAAGTCGCGCACGTGCAGCTCGGTGATGCCGTGCTCGACGGGGTTGGCGCCCAAGCCGCGCGCGACCTCGGTCGACCAGCCGTCCGGGGCGGTTGCCGGGTCGGCGAGGTCGGCGAACTGGGAGTGCGTGGAGCCGACCGCGAGCGCGACCGAGTACGGGTCGGTGACCACGACCGTGCGGCCCGCGGCGGTGATCTCGTACTGGTAGAAGCGGTTCTTCCAGTCCCCGGAGCCGGACCAGGAGCCGGAGGCGTCGTCGCGGGTCAGGTCGAGCACCTCGGCGGGGGCGCCTGCGGGGACGCCTGCGGGGGCGTCGAACAGGCGCAGCCGCACCCGTGACGCGGTCGGGGCCCACAGGCGGGTGGTGACGCGGTCGCCGTCGAACGCCGGGCCGTAGGCGAGCGCGGTCGCGGCGGGCGCGAACCGGTCGTCCAGGACGCCCGCGAGCTGGACCCCGGTGCGGTGCCTGAGGGTCCCGGCCGCGTCGACGTGCACGGCGGACAGCGCGCCGCCGCGCAGCGCCGCGTCCACCCGGTCGACGTCGCGGACCCGGAACACCGGCTTGCCGCGCAGGTGCGGGAACTGCTCCGGCACCGCCTCGGCGCTGGGCTCCAGGCGCAGGACCTTGCCGCCGTGCTCGATCCGGTAGCCGTCCGAGGCGACCGCGGGCACGTCCCACACCACCAGGTCCTTCCGCACCCAGGCGGCCTTGGACTTCGTCAGGTCGTCTTCCACGGGGTCGCCTCCGGAGGGCGGCAGCACGTAGGACGCCGAGCCGTCCGGCTTCGCCGAGCCCGAGGCGAACCACACCTCGTGGCCGGTGCCGGTGACGTCGAGGAACTGGTCGGCTCCGGGGTCCTTGGCGTCGCCGCGGTGGATGATGTGGGACAGGCCCGGCGCGCCCTGCGCCAGCGGCACCGACCAGTACACGCCGAAGCCGTCGTCCCCGTCCGGCGGTCGGGACTGGTTCCACCCCGGACTGGGCTCGGCCGACCCGGTCCAGTGGTAGAGGGTCCACTCCGCGTAGTCGCCGTCCGGGCGGTGGTAGTGCAGGACGGCGCGGTTCTCGGCCGCCGCGAGCGAGGGGAGCACCCGGCCGTCGCGCACCCACGCCTGACCGTCGGTGCGGCCGGTGGCCTCGGCGGTCCCGTCGCGCAGCACGGTGAAGTCGACCGGGCCGGTGGCGGGGAGGGTGGCGACGCCGTTGCTGAACGGGACCTCGGCGGCACCCGCGCGCACCGTGCGGCCGGTGGTGTCGCCGAGGTGGTGCACGAGCACCCGTCCGGTGGCGGCGGCCTCGCTCGGGTGAACCGCGGGGTCACCCTGCGCGAGCCACACCTGCGGGGACGTGGACGGGTCGACGAACCGGTCGGCCGAGGTGTCCTTCTCGTCGCCCCGGTGCACGATGATCCCGACCTGCCGGGCGCCCGGCTTGAGCTTCACCCAGGCGAACCGGCCGTACGGGGTCTGCCCCGCGAACGGCAGCGGCTCCTGCCAGGTCGGCTCGGACTCGACGTCGCCCCAGGCGTGCAGGCCCCAGCCGGTGTAGTCGCCGTCCTGGCGGGCGTAGTGCACGACCAGCCAGTCCGGGCTCCCGGTGGGCGGCTGCGGGGTCGGCGGCGCGGGCACGAGGGCGACCCGCGCGCCGTCCGCGCCCACCCGCCCGGCCGCGTCCTTGGCGACCACGCGCACCTCGACGCTCGTGCCCGCGGCGGCGCCCGGCAGCGCGGCGAGGTCGGCGAACACCCGGTACGGGGCGGCGTCGTCGGTGCCGAGCACCGTCCACTCCGGACTGCCGTCGACGCGGGCGGCGAACGTGGCCTGCGCGTAGGGCGCGGTGATCCCGTCCGCGCGCAGCTCGACCCGGTCGTCCAGGGCGGTGCCCTCGGCCGGGGTGACCAGGGTCGGCGCGGGCTTGGTGGCGACGGCCTTGCCGGTGGCGCGCAGCACCAGGGCGGACAGCGGCGGCACGGTGACCCGGACCGCGCCGTCGGCGTCGCGGTTGGCGGTGGGGCCGGGCTTGGGGAACACCTGGCGCAGCGCGGTCGAGCCGACCGGCACGTCCAGGGTCCTCGGCGAGGTCCCTGCGTTGGCGACGACGAGGTGCTCGACCTGGGCGCGGCGGTCGAAGCGGCTGAACGCGATCACGTCGCCCTCGGCGCGGCGCAGCACCTGGTTGCCGCCGCGCCACACCGGGTCGGAGTCGGTGAAGCGGGCCAGGTCGGCGAGCTGGCGGTACAGCGGGTGGTCGGGGACGTGGTTGTCGTCGGCGCCGGTCCGCGTGGTGCCGATCAGCTGTTCGGCGGCGTAGGACGGGGTGGCGCTGGCGAACAGGTCCTGGCGGGCGTCCTTGTCGCCGCCGGTCCCCGCGAAGCCCTGCTCGTCGCCGTAGTAGACGACCGGGTTGCCGCGCCACAGCTGGAGCAGGGTGTTGCCGAGCTTGAGGCGGTCGAGCAGGTCGGTGTCGTCGGGGCGGTTCTGGCGCAGCAGGTGGGCGACGCGGCCGAGGTCGTGGTTGCCCAGGAACGTGGGCAGCGACGAGGCGTTGGAGTCGGCGTCGGTGTAGCGGTCGTCGGCGAGCAGGACGTCGCCGAGGCGGGTCGCGCCGCGCCCGGACAGGAAGTCGAGCGCTGCGGACTGGAACGGGAAGTCCAGCACCGACTGGAGCCCCGCCTCGGTGGTGAAGCGCGAGGTGGTGGCCGGGTCGGAGTCGAAGACCTCGCCGAAGACGAAGAAGTCCGGCTTGCCGCGCTGCGCGGCGTAGGACCGCACGTACGGGGCGAGCGCCTGCCAGAAGGCGGTGTTGACGTGCTTGACGGTGTCGACCCGGTAGCCGTCGATGTCGAGGGTGTCGATCCAGTGGGTGAAGACCTGCTTCATGCCCGCGACCACGCGGGGGTGCTCGGTCATCAGGTCGTCGAGGCCGGAGAAGTCGCCCTGCAGGCTGGACTCGCCGCTGAACGTCGAGTCGCCGCGGTTGTGGTAGAGCGCGGGGTCGTTCAGCCAGTCCGGGGTCTTGGGGTGGGCCGGGTCGGGGACCGGGGTGTACGGGAACGAGGTCGCCGGGTCCAGGTCGGGGAAGTCCGGGCTGCCCGCGAGCTCCTCGACGTCGACCGGGTTGCCCTCGCGGTCCAGGTACGGGACGGCCTTCGAGCTGACGTAGTCGTGGGAGCCCTCGGCGTAGTCGATGACGTCGGCGGTGTGGTTGGCGACGATGTCGAAGAAGACCTTGATGCCCCGGCGGTGCGCGTCGCGGATGAGGCGGCGCATGTCGTCGGTGGTGCCGAAGTGCGGGTCGAGCGAGGTGTAGTCGGTGGTCCAGTAGCCGTGGTAGCCGGCGGACGCGTCGGGACCGGCGCCCTGGACCCAGCGGTTGCGGAAGACCGGGGTGAGCCAGAGGGCGGTGGTGCCGAGGTCGTCGAGGTAGCCGAGCTCCTGCTGAAGGCCCTTGAGGTCGCCGCCGTGGTAGAAGCCCTTGTCGGTGGGGTCGAAGCCGTGCTGCCCGCGGTCGCCGCCGGTGTGGGCGCGGTCGTTCGACGGGTCGCCGTTGGCGAAGCGGTCGGGGAGGGCGAAGTAGAAGCGCTCGCCGGTGGGGGCGTCGCGGAGGGCGTCCTTGGCGAGGGCCTGGTCCCCGGCTCGGGCGCCCGGCGGGAGGTCGGTGGTCTTGCCGACGGCTAAACGGGTTCCCGGTTCCGGGGCCGCTTGCGCCTGGGCCTGGTGGGTGACGGCTGCGGGCTGGACGAGGACCAGCGCGATGAGCGCGGCGACGGACCGACGCACCGCGACCTCCTTGTCGCAAGTTCTTGCGGCTGCGCCCGGCGGCTCTACCGGGACAGGGGCAGCGCATCACGGTGCGGTGGGGGCGACAAGGGCCGAGCGGTGGAAAAGACTTGCAGGAGGTTCGGGGTGCCGCGCGCGCCCCGGCCCGGTGCGATCACCGGGCCGGGGCAGCGGCGTCAGCGGTGTTGCGGTCCACGAACACCTCGCCGAAGTGCCGGACCCCGTCCAGCGGCGAGGTGTTGGCGGTGGGTGGGGCGTTCACGAAGCCCGCCTGCGGGCCGAAGGCGGGGTCCAGGGCGTTCGGCCCGAACGCGCCCGCGTGCAGTGGCCCGGACACGAACTCCCAGAACGGGTCGAAGTCGAAGGCCGCCGCCCGGTCCGGCGAGGCCGAGGGTCAGGTCGGCGGCGATGATCTTCCAGGTGGCGGTGCCGCGGTCGAGCGCGTCCACCAGCCAGCGGGCCTGCGCGGTCCCCGGCACGTGCCCGGTCTTGTCACGCGGGGAGGTGTTGGCGTCCTTGTCGAGCACGAACACCTCGACGTGCGCGCCGCACGGGAACTTCCGGTAGACCCGCCCGTCCACCGCGCGCGCCGGGTCGACCGGCTGCCACTCGTGGAACGCCCGGAACGCCCGCGCCGCGAGCACGTCGACGCGCTTCTCGGTGCACTGCGGCAGGTCCAGGATCTCGCCGGGGTACCAGTTGTTGACGACCTCGTGGTCGTCCCGCTGCACGAACGAGGGCACCGAGGCGGCGAACTCGCGGACCTCCGGGTCGAGCGTGGTGTACGCGAACTGGCCCCGGTACTCGTCCGGGGTCTCGGCGACCTTGGCCTTCGCCGCAGTGGTCGTGGTGCGCCACACGCGGCCGTCGGGCAGCACCACGCGTTCCTGGAGCGGCGGGTCCGCGTAGACCGTGTCGCCGCTGTGCAGGAAGAAGTCGGGGTGGCGGGCGGTCATGGCCGCGCAGCCGGGCATCCCGCCGAGGTCCGGGTTGCTGCCCCACCCCTGGCCCGCCACGTCGCCGGACCAGGTGAAGCGCGCGTCCGCGCGCCCGAGCGGTGCGGAAGCTGCCGGTCACCGCCTCCCCCTTGGCGCGCCCGTCGAGGTCCTCGGCGACGACCCGGTGGTGCACCCGCCTGCCGGGCGGCAACCCGCGCAACCGGACCTTGCCGGTGCCACCGGTGTCCGGCGTCAGCAGCGGCCCGAGCCCACACCAGCCCGCCGTCCCACGACACGTCGCCGGACTGCACCCCGTGCGTCAACTCGGGCCGCCCACCGCGCGCGAGCGCGACACCGGTCACCAGTCCCCCGGCAACCCCGACCGCGCTCGCCTTCAGAAGCGTCCGCCTGTTCACCACGCCTTCGCTCATGTCCCTCGTGTGTAGTGGGCCAGGACGACAACGGGGTGAACGCGCCGAACAACCGAAGTGGCCGCTCACCGAAGGCCGCCTTGATCACCGGTGCCGGGATCGGCGGTGAGCACCTGACACAGCGGGCACAGGTCCAGCGGCAGCACGTAGTCCGCGAAAGCCCCACGCTGCTTCGAGACGACTCCCTCTCCCCCGCACATCCCGCAGGTTCCGCGGTCGTCCTCGGGCTCGGTTCGGCGGGTGGCGCAGTCCGGGCAATCAGAAGAATCAGACATGACGGCACCGTGGGCCGCCGGTGTCACCCGACCGCTCAGCCCGAAAAGGCAGCTGCCGAACACCGCCCCGAAAACGCCGATCGCCGCGCACCAGGACTCGGTGCGCGGCGATCGTGGAGTGCTCTCGGCTACGGCTTCGGGTGTTCGCCCGACTTCCAGGCCGCCGCCTGCTCGGCCTGGGCCTGGGCGGCTTGCTGCTGGCTGGGGAGGCGGCCTTCGGCCATGCGTTTGGTGACGTCGTGGCGCAGCCACAGCAGGTAGGCCCAGACCAGGCTGAACATGATGCCGACCGCGCCCAGGGCCGTCATCAGGACGATGCCGGCGACCATCACCACGTGCAGCGCGATGATCAGCCAGACGACCCACGGGTGCTTGAGCAGCGCGCAGGCGCCCACGAACGCCAGGATCAGGGCCAGCACCAGGTAGCCGGTGCCGGTGCTGACGCCGCCGC
Organism: Actinosynnema mirum DSM 43827; assembly: GCF_000023245.1. Lineage (GTDB taxonomy): Bacteria > Actinomycetota > Actinomycetes > Mycobacteriales > Pseudonocardiaceae > Actinosynnema > Actinosynnema mirum. The sequence goes on along the minus strand of NC_013093.1, from coordinate 1,301,849 downwards.
CCAGGTTCGCCACCACCGGCAGGGCCAGCGCGGTGACGATGGCCTCCAGGATCAGGGTTCCCGCCATGATGCCCCGGAAGGACTTCATCGGGTCCTTCTTGGGGGCTGGCGCAGGGGCCGCCGGGGTCGTCATGCCGGTTCCTTCCCGAACAGGGCGCGGGCCTGCCCCGCCGTCACCACGGAGCCGGTCACGATGACGCCTCCGCCGGACACCAGGCCGTCCTCGGTGTCCTCCGCCATGCGGACCGCGTCCTCGATCGCGTCGGCCAGGTTCGGCTGCACGACGATGCGGTCCTCGCCGAAGATCGGCAGCGCCACGCCCGCCAGGTGGTCGGCGTCCATGGCCCTCGGCGAGGAGTTCTGGGTCAGCACGACCTCGGCCACCCTCGGCTCCAGCGCGGTCAGGATGCCGACGGCGTCCTTGTCGGACATGACGCCGACGACCGCGATGAGCCTGCGGAAGCCGAACTCCTCGTCGAGCGCCTTCGCCAGCGCCTCGGCGCCGTGCGGGTTGTGCGCGGCGTCGACCAGCACGGCGGGCGCGGCGCGCAGCCGCTCCAGCCTGCCCGGCGACTCGACGCCCGCGAACGCCTCGCGCACCGCCTCCACGTCGAGCTGCCGCTGCGGCCCGGCGCCGAAGAACGCCTCGACGGCGGCGAGCGCCAGCGACGCGTTGGCCGCCTGGTGCGCGCCGTGCAGCGGCAGGAACACCTCGTCGTACACGCCGCCGAGGCCCTGCAGCCTGAGCATCTGGCCGCCGACCGCGACGTCGCGCCGCAGCACCAGGAACTCCGAGCCCTGCCGCGCCACCGTCGCGTCGACCTCGGCGACCCGGCGCAGCAGCGCCTGCTCGGCCTCCGGTCGCTGCTGCGCGAGCACGACGGTGGAACCGGGCTTGATGATCCCGGCCTTCTCCTCCGCGATGCCCGCCAGGTCGTCACCCAGGAACTCGACGTGGTCGATCCCGATCGGGGTGATCACGGCGACCCGCCCGTCGGCCACGTTCGTGGCGTCCCAGGAGCCGCCGAGGCCGACCTCGACCACGGCCACGTCGACCGGCGTCTCCGCGAACGCCGCGAACGCCATGCCGGTGAGCACCTCGAACTTGCTCATCGGCACGTCGCCGCGCGAGTCCACGATGGACACGTACGGCTTCACGTCCCGGTACGCCTCGACGTACTGCTCCGGGCTGATCGGCGCCCCGTCGACGCTGATCCGCTCGGTGGCCAACTGGAGGTGCGGGCTGGTGTAGCGACCGGTGCGCAGGCCGACGCGCGTGAGCAGCGCCTCGACCATGCGCGCGGTCGACGTCTTGCCGTTGGTGCCGCCGACGTGGATCACCGGGTAGGCCTTCTGCGGCTCGCCCAGCACGTCGACCAGCGCCCTGATCCGGTCCAGGCTCGGCTCGATCTTGGTCTCGGGCCAGCGCTTGTCCAGCTCCGCCTCGACCACGCTGAGGATGCCGAGCGCCCCCGGTTCGAACGACATCACGCCTCCGGCAGTGTGGCCAGGCGGGCGTTGATGCGCTCGATCTCGGCGCTCGCGGCCTCCAACCGGCCCTGGATCTTGGCGACCACGTCGGCGGGCGCCTTCGCGGTGAACGCGGCGTTGCCGAGCTTGCCCTGGCACTGGGCCTGCTCCTTCTGCGCCGCCGCGAGGTCCTTGGACAGCCGCTTGCGCTCGGCGACCACGTCGACGGCGCCGGACAGGTCCAGCTCCACCTTCACGGTGCCGCCGGGCAGGCCGACGTCCAGCGACACCGAGGCGGTGAAGCCCTCGACCGGCGCGGTCATCCTGGTGAGCGAGCGCACCGACTCGACCAGACCGGCCAGGTCGACCTCGTCCGCGCCGAGCACCGCGCCACCGACCTTCTGACCGGGCTTGAGGCCCTGGTCGGAGCGGAACCGGCGGATCTCGGTGACGAGCTTCTTCACGCCCTCCACCCGCCGCGCCGCGTCCGCGTCGACCCGCGCGCCGCTCGCCGCAGGCCACTCGGCGATCACCAGCGACTCGCCGCCGGTGAGCGTGGTCCACAGCACCTCGGTGACGAACGGGGTCAGCGGGTGCAGCAGCCGCAGCAGCTTGTCCAGGACGTGCCCGAGCACCAGGCGGGTGGACTCGGCCCGCTCACCGCCCTCGGCGATCTGGACCTTGGCCAGCTCCAGGTACCAGTCGCAGAACTCGTCCCAGGTGAACTTGTAGAGCGCGTCGCTGATCCGGGAGAACTGGAACGCCTCGAACTGGGCGTCCACCTCGGTGATCAGGCCGTCGAGCAGGTCGAGCACCCAGCGGTCGACGTCGGTCAGCTCGGACCGGTCGGGCAGCGGGCGCTCCACGTTCGCGCCGTTGCCCAGCGCGAACCGGGTGGCGTTCCACAGCTTCGTGGTGAAGTTGCGGGAACCGGCCGCCCACTCCTCGGCGAGCGCGAGGTCGGAGCCGGGGTTCGCCCCGCGCAGCAGGGTGAACCGGGTGGCGTCGGCGCCGTAGGAGTCCATCCAGTCCAGCGGGTCGATGCCGTTGCCGCGCGACTTGGACATCTTCTTGCCGTGCGCGTCGCGGATCAGGCCGTGCAGGAACACGTGGTCGAACGGCTGCTTGCCGTCCATCGCGTACAGGCCGAACATCATCATCCGGACGACCCAGAAGAACAGGATGTCGTAGCCGGTGGACAGCACGCTGGTCGGGTAGAACTTCGCCAGGTCGGCGGTCCGCGCGGGCCAGCCGAGCGTGGAGAACGGCCACAGGCCCGAGGAGAACCACGTGTCGAGCACGTCCTCGTCCCGCGTCCAGCCCTCGCCCGACGGCGGCTCCTCGTCTGGGCCGACGCACACGATCTCGTCGTTCGGGCCGTACCAGACGGGAATGCGGTGGCCCCACCACAGCTGGCGCGAGATGCACCAGTCGTTGAGGTTCTCCACCCAGTCGAAGTAGCGCTTGGCCAGCTCCGGCGGGTGGATGGTGGTGCGGCCGTCGCGCACGGCCTCGGCTGCGGCCCTGGCCAGCGGCTCGACCTTGACCCACCACTGCATGGACAGGCGCGGCTCGATGACCGTGTCGCAGCGCGAGCAGTGCCCGACGCTGTGCTGGTACGGGCGCTTCTCGGCGACGATCCGGCCCTGCTCGCGCAGCGCGGCCACGACCGCGGGGCGCGCCTCGAACCGGTCCAGGCCCTCGAAGGGGCCCTTCACGGTGATGTTGCCCCGGCCGTCCATGACGGTGATGGCGGGCAGGTCGTGCCGCTGGCCGATCTCGAAGTCGTTGGGGTCGTGCGCGGGGGTGACCTTGACCGCGCCGGTGCCGAACTCCGGGTCCACGTGCTCGTCGGCGACCACGGGCACGAACCGGCCGGTCAGCGGCACCTCGACCTCGGTGCCGATCAGGTGCTGGTAGCGCTCGTCCTCGGGGTGCACGGCCACGGCGGTGTCGCCGAGCATGGTCTCGGCGCGCGTGGTCGCCACGACGATCGAGCGGTCGCCCTCGCCGTAGCGGATGGACACCAGCTCGCCGTCGTCGTCGGAGTGGTCGACCTCGATGTCCGACAGCGCCGTCTGGCAGCGCGGGCACCAGTTGATGATGCGCTCGGCGCGGTAGATGAGGCCGTCGTCGAACAGCTTCTTGAAGATGGTCTGCACCGAGCGGGACAGGCCCTCGTCCATGGTGAACCGGACGCGGGACCAGTCGACGCCGTCGCCGAGGCGGCGCATCTGGCCGAGGATGCGACCGCCGACCTCCTCGCGCCACTCCCAGACCCGCTCCACGAACTTCTCGCGGCCCAGGTCGTGCCGGGACACGCCCTCGCTCGCGAGCGCGCGCTCCACGGCGGTCTGGGTGGCGATGCCCGCGTGGTCGGTGCCGGGCAGCCACAGCACCTCGTAGCCCTGCATCCGGCGGCGCCGGGACAGGGCGTCCATGACGCTGTGGTTGAGGGCGTGGCCCATGTGCAGGCTGCCGTTGACGTTGGGCGGCGGCAGGACGATGGAGAAGGGCGGCTTGTCGCTGTTCGCGTCGGCGGTGAAGTACCCGCGCTCGACCCACCGCTCGTAGAGCCCCGCCTCTACCTCGGCGGGGTTCCACGCCGGCGGGAGTTCGGGACGCTGGGGTGCGGAGGGCTTCTCAGTCACGCCGGGAAGTCTACGAAGAACGACACCACCGGCTCGAACCAGATACCCGGCGCCCCGGACCCGGATGCGCGCTTTCCGGTCAGGCGCACCCGGAAGCGTCACCCGGCTCGCCGACGCGCGGTGATCGCCACCGAGGGTGACGCAGCGCTGCGGACAGACATCCACGCAGGTGGAGACGGGTGTGGCCGGTGCGACCCCCTCCCCTGACCACCACCGGGGAGTTCACCCGGCCAGGAGCTGTCGTCACCCGCTGCGACCCCCGTAACACCGCCCCCGGCTAGGCCGATCGAGTGAACGAGCTATCCGGAACCGGGGGGAACGTGCAGGGCTTCGAGGACCATCCCGACCTCAACAGCGACGAGCCGTGGGTGCGGCAGGCGCTCGCCCGCTCGAAGCGGGAGCGCAGGCGGGCGCGGCTGCGCTCGCGGGGCGCGAAGGCCGGGTACGCGGCGCTGGCGCTGGCGGTCGCCGCCGGGGCGGCGTTCTGGCTGCGCGGCGCGGACCTGCCGGGCGGAGCGGCGCGGGTCGGGGCGGCGGCGACCGGGTCGACCGCCGCCACCACGACGACCGAGGCCACCGCGGTCTCGACCGTGGACGACTGGCGCCGGGTCGACCCGGCCGACCCGTTCGCGGGCACCCCGGCCGCCACCTGGGCGGACGGCGCGGCGGGCGTCACCGTCCCGCAGGCAGCGCCGGTGGGCCCGCACGGCGCCGAGGAGGTCGCGGCGGCCTACGAGCGGGCGCGGCAGCTCGTGGTCGCCGCCAGGCTCGACCGCAGGACGCTGGTCGACCACGACCCGGAGCCCTTGCTGTCGCTGCTCGCGCCGGACAGCCACCCGCAGGTGCGCGACAGCCTCGCCGCCTCCTCCGGCTCCAGCCTCGTGACCAGGGTGGCGCGCGGGTTCGCGCTGCTGCCCGTCGAGCCGAAGGTGACGGGCTCGATGAGCGCGGGCCTCGACCCCGAGGGCAACCTCCTGGTCACCACCGACTACCTGTTCGCCTACGCGTTCGCCTTCGGCGACCGGGACCGCGTGTTCAACCCCATGCAGACGGTGGTGGTGACCAGGATGAGGACGGAGTACTCGCTGCTCTCCGGCAACCGGTACGCGCCGGGCAGCCAGGGCGCCTGGTTCACCTCGTCGGAGGGGTACACCTACTCGATGGCCTGCGGCCCCGCCCGCGAGGGCTTGATCGCCCCGGCCTACTCCGAGCAGGCGTTGGAGACCGCGCCCAGCACGACGGCCCCGCCCGAGCGCTACTTCGACCCGTCCATGCCCATCGCCCTGGAAGGGGACGGCTGCGAGCGGTGACGGCCGGTCCGACGGGGTGAGCGCGAACGGGGTTGGCGTGGCGGTGGGAGGCAGGCGGGCGCCGTCCGCGCTGGTGGCGCTCGCGCTCGTCGCGTCGACGGGCGTGCTGGTGGCGCGGTCGGGCCGGCGGCCCGCCGTCGCGCACCCGATGGGCGCAGGCGTGCCCGCCGACTACCGGTACGACCCGGCTCCCCCCTTCCGGGGGACCCCGGCCGAGGACTGTTCTCCACGACCTGCCGGGCGCACGCGCGCACGGCGGTCGAGCTGGGCGTGAACGCCGACGCGGTGCTCACCAGGGTCGCGGGCGACTAGGCGCTGCTGCCGGTCGCGCCGAGGGCGACCGGCTCGATGCGCGCCGAGGTGCGCCCGGACGGACTGCCGTCCGTGCGCGCCGACCACCTGTTCGCCTACGCCTTCGCCTACCCCGACCCGGACGGGGTGCGCTCGCCCGTGGAGGTGGTCTCGCTGGTCAGGCACAAGGCCGAGCACCTCGTCGTGGTGGAGGACGCCGACCACGAGCAGTTGTGGCAGGAGACCCGCACGGGTTACGCCTACTCGGTGTCCTGCGAGGCGTGCGGTCGCGGCTACCTCGCGCCGGCGCACTCGGTCCGAGGCCGTTCGGCCCAGTCCGTTACCCGGAATCCCCGGCCGGTCACGCTCCGGCACTTCGACCTCGACCGGGTGACCGAGGCGCTGTCGGGTTGCCACGAGCAGGAGACCAATCCCGGCCCCGCGAGTGACAATGGTCCTGGTCGGAAGTGACAATGGGCCCATGACCACCAGGCCACCGCTGCACGACGTCGACGAGTCCCAGCTGGAAGTCACCGGTCCCAAGCAGTGGGCCGCTGGCATTCCCGGTGTGGCGGTGTCGCTGCGCCGGGGCGTGGAGCAGATGGGCGTCACGCGCACCGTCACCACACTCCGGCTGCTCAACCAGCGCGAGGGGTTCGACTGCCCCGGTTGCGCTTGGCCGGAGCCGCAGGGGCACCGCAAGCTGGCCGAGTTCTGCGAGAACGGCGCCAAGGCCGTCGCCGAGGAGGCGACCCGCCGCCGCGCCGGGCGCGAGTTCTTCGCCGCCCACCCGGTCGCCGAGCTCGCCGAGAAGACCGACTACTGGCTCGGCCAGCAGGGCAGGCTCACCGAGCCCATGGTGCTGCGCCAGGGCGCCACCCACTACGAGCCCATCTCCTGGACGGCCGCCTTCGAGCTGGTCGCCGAGCACCTCAACGCGCTCGACGACCCCGACCAGGCGCTGTTCTACACCTCGGGCCGCACCAGCAACGAGGCCGCGTTCGCCTACCAACTGCTGGTCCGCTCGTTCGGCACGAACAACCTGCCGGACTGCTCCAACATGTGCCACGAGTCCTCCGGCGCCGCGCTGTCCGAGACCACGGGCATCGGCAAGGGCTCGGTGAGCATCAACGACTTCACCAAGGCCGAGCTGATCGTCGTGGTGGGCCAGAACCCCGGCACCAACCACCCCCGGATGCTCGCCGCCCTGGAGGACGCGAAGAAGGCCGGGGCGAAGATCGTCACGGTCAACCCGCTGCCCGAGGCGGGCCTGCTGCGCTTCAAGAACCCGCAGAACCTAAGCGGCCTGATCGGCTCGGGCACCGCCCTCACCGACGAGTTCCTGCAGATCAAGCTCGGTGGCGACCAGGCGCTGTTCCAGGCGGTCGGGCACCTGCTGCTGGCGTGGGACGCGATCGACAAGGACTTCATCGAGAACAGCACCGACGGGTTCGAGGCCTACGCCGAGAGCGTCCGCGAGATCGACTGGGACGTGATCCTGGGCGCGACCGGCCTGACCCGCGCCGAGATCGAGAAGTTCGCCCGCATGGTCGCCGAGTCCAACGCGACGATCATGTGCTGGGCGATGGGCCTGACCCAGCACAAGCACTCGGTCGCCACCATCCGCGAGCTGAGCAACGTGATCATGGCGCGCGGCATGATCGGCAAGCCGGGCGCGGGCCTGTGCCCGGTGCGCGGCCACTCCAACGTCCAGGGCGACCGGACCATGGGCATCTGGGAGAAGATGCCGGAGAAGTTCATGGTCGCGCTGGAGGAGGAGTTCGGCATCGAGGTGCCGCGCAAGCACGGCCACGACACCGTCGAGGGCATCAAGGCGATGCGCGCGGGCGAGGCCAAGGTGTTCATCGCGATGGGCGGCAACTTCGTGTCGGCCACCCCGGACACCCGCGTCACCGAGGCGGCGCTGCGGCAGTGCACGCTCACCGTGCAGGTCTCCACCAAGCTCAACCGGTCGCACGCCGTGCACGGCCAGGTCGCGCTGATCCTGCCCGCGCTGGGCCGCACCGAGGAGGACGTGCAGCACACCGGCGAGCAGTTCGTCACCGTCGAGGACTCCATGTCCGTGGTGCACCGCTCGCGCGGCAGGCTGACCCCGGCCAGCGACCAGCTGCTGTCCGAGATCTCGATCGTGTGCAGGCTCGGCCGCGCGCTGCTCGGCCCGGAGCACCCGGTGCGCTGGGAGGAGATGGAGAAGGACTACGACGTCATCCGCGAGCACATCGCGAACGTCGTGCCCGGCTGCCAGGACTACAACCGGCGGGTGCGCCAGCCCGACGGGTTCGTGCTGCCGCACGCGCCGCGCGACGCCCGCGAGTTCACCGGCACCCGGAGCGGCAAGGCGCAGTTCGCGGCCAACGAGCTGACCGTGCTGCCGGTGCCCGAGGGCAGGCTGATGCTCCAGACGATGCGCAGCCACGACCAGTACAACACCACGATCTACGGCCTGGACGACCGCTACCGCGGCGTCAAGGACGGCAGGCGCGTGGTGTTCGTCAACCCGGACGACCTGGTCTCGCTGGGCTTCCGGGACGGCGAGATGGTCGACCTGGTCAGCGAGTGGCCGGAGGACCCGAGCGGGACCGTGGAGCGCAAGGCCGAGAAGTTCCGGATCGTGTCGTACCCGACGGCGAAGGGGTGCGCCGCGGCGTACTTCCCCGAGGCGAACCCGCTGATCCCGCTGGAGTCCACGGCGGACATCTCCGGCACGCCCACCTCCAAGTCGGTCGTGCTGCGGCTGGAGAAGATCGCGTGAGGCGCGCGTCGGCGGCGTGGGCCCTGGCGCTCGTGGTCGCGGGCTGCACGGGCGGGCAGGAGCCCGCGCCGAGCGGGACGACGACGGCGGGGCCCACGTCGACCGGCGCGGCGAACGGGGCGAACTGCGCGCGGTTCGCCCCCGCCGACGTGGTCGGCCCCGCGCTGGGGCTGGTGCTCGGCAACCCCCGCGAGTTCGTCGACGGGCAGACCCTGACCTGCGAGTACGCGCGGGGCGGTGTGGAGACCGAGGTGCGGTTCCGGTCCGGGGTGGACGCCGAGGCGTTCGCCGGTGGCCGGAAGTCGGCCGAGGACGACGGGCTGCGGGTGGTGGACCTGCCGGACTTCCACGAGCAGGCGTACGCGGCCACCAGGGGCTCGGGCGAGGTCGTGCAGACCAGCGTGGTGGCCAGGCAGGGCGGACTGGAGGTCTCGGTGACCTCGGGGGCCAACGAGACCTCGGCGCGCAAGCTGGTGACTCAGCTGATCGAGCGGCGGAGCTAGGCGGTTCCGCTCAGGCGGGCCAGCACGGCCATGGCCGCGTTGTGCCCGCCGATCCCGCTGACCCCGCCGCCGCGCCGGGCGCCCGCCCCGCACACCAGCAGGTTGTCGACGTCGGTCTCCACGCCCCAGGTCCCGACCTGCTCGGGGCGCTCGGCGAACGGCCAGTCAAGGTCCCCGTGGAAGATGTGCCCGCGCGGCAGGCCGATCTCGGCTTCGAGGTCGAGCGGCGTGCGGGCCTCCAGGCACGGGCGGCCGTCGGCGTCCACGGCCAGGCAGCCCTCGATCGGCTCCACCAGGTGCTCGTTGAGCGCGGTCAGGTACCGGCCGACCAGGTGCGCGCGCAGTCCGGCGTTGTCGCCCTCGAACAGCCGCGCCGGGGTGTGCAGGCCGAACAGGGTCAGCGTGTGCCACCCGCGCCCGACCAGGCCCGGATCGAGGATCGACGGGTCGGTCAGCGTGTGGCAGTACATCTCGGCGGGCAGCACCTCGGGCACCAGCCCGGCCGCGCTGTCCCGGTAGGCGCCCTCCAGGGCGCGGTAGGACTCGTCCAGGTGCAGCGTGCCCGCGAACGCCACCCTCGGGTCCACCCCGGACCGGAGTCCGGGCAGCCGCTCCAGCAGCATGTTCACCTTCAGCTGGCACCCGTCCGCGACCGGCCCGACCGGCAGCCCGCGCAACCGCGCCAGCTCGGCCGGGGCAGCGTTCACCAGCGCGAACCGGGCTCCGACGGTCCTCGGGACCCCGTCCCGGTCGGCGAACTCGACCTCCGCGACCCGCCCGTCGGCGCGCACCGAGGTCACCTCGGCCCCGGTCACCACCTCGGCCCCGGCGGCGCGGGCGACCCGCAGCAGCTCGGCGGTCACCGCCCCCATGCCGCCGACCGGCACCCGCCACTCCCCCGTGCCGTTGCCGACCACGTGGTAGAGGAAGCACCGGTTGGCCGCCAGGTCCGCGTCCAGCGACGCGTGCGTGCCGATCAGGGCGTCGGTGGCCACGACCCCGCGCACCACGTCGTGCGCGAACCGCTCCCGCAGCGCCTCGCCGATCGGCCGCTCGAACAGCGGTCCCCACAGCCCGCCCGCGAGGTGCTCGACGCGCTCCCGCGAGGGCAGCGGCTCCAGCAGCGTGGGCGCCAGCGCGGACGCCAGGGCGGCGACCTCGCCGTACCACCCCCGCCAGGCCTCCCAGTCGCTCTCGGAGCCGCTGAGGGCCCGGAACGAGGAGGCTGTGGCGGGACCGGGTTCCCGTTCGACCAGGAGCCCGGCCCCGCCGCTCACCGGCGTGTAGGACGACACCGCGCGCGAGCGCAGTTCCAGCCTCAGGCCCAGATCGGTGGTGATCCGATCGGGCAGGAGGCTGACCAGGTAGGAGTACCGCGACAAGCGGGCAGGCACGCCTGTGAACGCCTGCTCGCCGACCGCGGCCCCTCCGACCTGCGGCAGCTTCTCCAGCACCAGGACCGAACGACCGGCCCCGGCCAGGTAAGCGGCGGCGACGAGGCCGTTGTGGCCTCCGCCGACGACTACCGCGTCATATAACCCGTCCACCGCCGGTCCCCCTATCCAGTGAACAGCGCGGTCACCTTGCGGATGAGTTCGAACAGCCCGTAGGCCAGCGGCACGCCGACCCACAGCCAGGACACGACCACCAGCGCGGTCCGCTTGTTCCCGGTCTGCCCGACGTCGGCCCGCTCTCCCGTCGTCTCGCTCATGACTTGACCTCCTGAAGGACCGGCTCGTGGTACTTGGCCGCGACCGGCTTGACCAGCTCGTTGGCGACGAACCCGACGACCAGCAGCCCGATCATGATGAACAGCGAGGTCGAGTACAGGTCGGGACCGACCTTGCCCGCGGCCTTCTGGCTGTCCGCGATCGCGTTGATGATCAGCGGCCCGAGCACGCCCGCCGTGGACCACGCGGTCAGCAGGCGGCCGTGGATCGCGCCGACCTGGTAGGTGCCGAACAGGTCCTTCAGGTAGGCCGGGATCGTGGCGAAGCCCGCGCCGTAGAAGGACAGGATCAGCATCGCGCAGAGCACGAACAGCAGCTTGGACGAGCCGCCGAACAGCGCCAGCACCAGGTAGACGAGCGCGCCCGCGCCCAGGTAGAGCCGGTAGATGTTCTTGCGGCCCACGATGTCGGACACCGAGGACCACACGATCCGGCCCGCCATGTTCATCAGCGACAGCAGCGCCACGAAGCCCGCGGCGGCGCTGGCCGCGACCGGGGTCGCGGTGTCGGCGAAGAAGTCCCGGATCATCGGCGAGGCCTTCTCCAGGATGCCGATGCCCGCCGTCACGTTGAAGCACAGCACCACCCACAGGCACCAGAACTGCGGGGTGCGCAGGGCGTTGCGGGCCGAGACGTTGACCGCCGGGGTGGACACGCCCGCCTGGCCGGAACCGGCGGACACGCCCGAGGTGGCCGCCGCGGGCAGGCTCTGCGGCACCCGGATCAGCAGGACGCCGAGGGTCATGAACACCGCGTAGACCACGCCGTGCACCAGGAACGCCATGGCGATCCCGTGCGGGGTGCTGCCGAACGAGCTCAGCATCTGGGCGGACCACGGCGAGGCGATCAACGCTCCGCCGCCGAAGCCCATGATCGCGATGCCGGTGGCCATGCCGGGGCGGTCAGGGAACCACTTCATGAGCGTCGAGACCGGCGAGATGTAGCCGATGCCGAGGCCGATGCCGCCGATGAAGCCGTAGCCCAGGACGACCAGCCAGTACTGCTCGGTCCACGCGCCCAGCGCCGCGACCAGGAAGCCGGTCGAGAAGCAGGACGCGGAGACGAACATCGCCCAGCGCGGGCCGTTGCGCTCGACGAACGTGCCGCCGAACGCGGCCGACAGGCCGAGCATCACGATGGCGAGCTGGAACGGCAGCGCGCTCTGCGTGCCGTTGAGGTCCAGCGCCTTCTCCAGCGGCGGTTTGAATACGCTCCACGCGTACGCCTGTCCGATGGACAGGTGCACCGACAGTGCGGCCGGTGGCACCAACCACCTGTTCCAATCAGGTGAAGCCACCGTCCGCGAACGGTCGAGGAACCCCACTGTTCATCACCTCCGTAACCTTGTGTGGTCGAACCACGGGAAACTTAGCCTGCGAAAGGAGTTCCAGGTGGGCCGTGTCACAGTTCGTCGCCCAGTGGTGACCTATTCGCGCCGGGCAGAACGTCGGAAGGTCGATTCCCTGGCGGCCGAGGAGCCGCTGGAGCTGAGGGTGAACGGCAGAGCGCTCGCCGTCACCATGCGCACGCCGGGCAAGGACGTGGAGCTCGCGCACGGCTTCCTGCTCAGCGAGGGCGTCATCGGCCACCTCTCCGACGTCGCCGTCGCGCGCTTCTGCGAGGGCACCGGCCCGGACGGGGAGAACACCTACAACGTCCTGGACCTGACGCTCGCGGAGGGCGTGCCGCCGCCGGAGGTCGGGGTCGAGCGCAACTTCTACACCACCTCCTCGTGCGGGGTCTGCGGCAAGGCCGCGCTGGACGCGGTCAAGCTCAAGACCCGCTTCTCCCCCGCTGGGGACTCGACCACGGTAGACGTGGACGTGCTCACCGCGCTTCCCGACGACCTGCGGGAACGCCAGAAGGTGTTCGCCTCGACCGGGGGACTGCACGCGGCGGGGCTGTTCACCGCCGACGGTCAGGCGCTGGTGGTGCGGGAGGACGTCGGCAGGCACAACGCCGTCGACAAGGTCCTCGGGTGGGCGGTGCTGAACGACCGGATTCCCCTGACCGGTACGGTTCTCATGGTCTCCGGGCGGGCTTCGTTCGAGCTGGTGCAGAAAGCCGCGATGGCGGGCGTTCCGCTGCTGGCAGCGGTGTCGGCCCCCTCGTCGCTCGCGGCGGACCTGGCCGAGGAGCAGGGCGTGACCCTCGTCGGATTCCTGCGCGGAGACTCGATGAACGTGTACACCGGACACGAGCGGGTGACCGCTTGACTCGTCCACCACGGACGGCCACCGCCAAACGGGCGGTGGCCGCTCCGCTGTGCGACGAGTTCCAGCACTGCGGGTGACGCGCCGACGCCGTCCTGTCACCAGTGGCTGGAGCTCGACTCCGGCCCCGTGTCCGGTGGGAGAAGACGGTCGCCCTCGCGAGCGGTGAAGCGCGCGGGGGCCGGTGTGGGAGGGTGCATGGTCAGCAGGCGCGCGGTTCTGGGCGCGCTCGGCGCTCTCGGGGCGCTGGGGGCGGGCGCCGCGGGGGTGTCCGCCGCGCTCGGTGGCGAGGAGCCCCTGCCGCCCAGGGCGAACCAGGCCGTGGCGGGGGGCGCGATGAGCACCCCGAAGGGCGGCTCGAACGGCTTCAAGCCCGCGGTCCGGCGGTTGCTCGTGCAGTCGGAGCGGTTGTTCTCCGCCCAGCGCGGCAAGGAGATCACCTTCCTGACGGTCGCGCCTCCCGGTGTGGAGACGCTGAAGCTGCCCATGGTGCTGCTGCTGCACGGCCTGTACGGCAAGGCGCAGGACGCGCTCGTGGGCAACCTCCCCGACGTGCTGGTGTCGGCCGTGGCCAAGGGCGCGGTTCCCCCGTTCGGGTTCGTCTCGGTGGACGGGGACAACAACTACTGGCACGAGAACGTGGCGGGCGACGACCCGATGGGGATGCTGCTGGAGGAGGTGCCCCGGTGGCTGGCCGACCGCGGGTTCTCCCGGCCGGTCGCCTGCGCGGGCGTGTCGATGGGCGGGTTCGGGGCCCTGCTGTACGCGCGCCGCAAACTGGAGCGCAAGGAGCGGATCAAGGCGGTCGCGGCGATCTCGCCGGGGCTGCTGACCTCCTGGACGGAGATGTCCAAGCGCAAGGCGTTCCAGGACGTCGGCCAGTGGGAGTCGCTGGACCCGCTGCGGCACCCGGACAAGCTGAAGAACCTGCCCGTCGGGGTGTGGGTCGGCGACCGGGACCCGTTCATCGAGGGAACCCGGAAGTTCATCCAGACGGTGAGACCCGAGGTCGGCTCGGTGACGCCCGGTGGGCACAACGACGAGTTCTACAAGACCATCACCCCGGACGTGGTCCGCTTCCTGGGCAAGCAGCTCAGCACGACGTGAGCGGGCGGCCCGCCGGGGTGGTCAGCGCGGGGTGAGGGGGGTGCGGTTGCTGCGGACCCACTTCAGCGCCGCGCCCCACGGGCCGTAGCCCGCGTCCGTGTTCAGGTGCGCGCCGCCCACGATGACGTCCAGGTCGAGCCTCAGCGCGCCCGCCAGCTCCTTGGCCTGCTCCAGGCTGCAGAACGGGTCGCCCTCGCCGACCACGAGCCTGGTGTCGGCGGAGGCGGCGCGCGGGGCGTCCGGCTCCAGCGGGCAGTCCAGGAACTGCGCGGGGATCGCGATCTCGCCCGCGTAGCGCGGGCTGGGCGGGCCGACCAGCAGCACGCGGTCCACGCGCAGCGCCGGGTCGGTCAGGGTGGCGGCGTGGTGCAGCCACAGCAGGCACGCCAACGAGTGCGCGGCGACGACCCGCTCCACGCCGGTGGGGGCCGCGGCCAGGTGAGCGCGGAGCTCACCCAGCCACACCTCCAGTTCCGGCGCGTCGGGGTCGGTGAACGAGGGCACGTCCACCTGGGCGCCGTGCGCCGCCAGTTCCCCCGCCAACCACGTCTGCCAGTGCTCGGGCCCGGAACCTCCGAGGCCGTGCAGCAGCAGGACGTGGGGCAGGGACACCGGTCAGGCCGACTTCTCGCGGCGCTCCCGGCGGCTGGGCTGCCGGGACACGATGGTCGGGTTCACGTTCTCCTTCACCGTCTGCTCGGTGATGACGACCTTGGCGACGTCGGTGCGGCTCGGGATGTCGTACATCACCGGCAGCAGCACCTCCTCCATGATCGCCCGCAGGCCGCGAGCCCCCGTGCCGCGCAGGATCGCCTGGTCGGCGACCGCCTCCAGCGCGGACTTGGTGAACTCCAGCTCAACGCCGTCCATCTCGAACAGCTTCTGGTACTGCTTGACCAGGGCGTTCTTCGGCTCGGTGAGGATGCGCACCAGGGACGGCTGGTCCAGGTTCGTCACGCTGGCGACCATCGGCAACCGGCCGATGAACTCCGGGATGAGCCCGAACTTGATCAGGTCCTCCGGCATCGACTCGGCGAAGTAGTCCGCCGCGTCGACCTCGGCCTTGGTGCGGACCTCGGCGCCGAAGCCGAGACCGCGCTTGCCGATCCGGTCCTGGATGATCTTCTCGAGACCCGCGAAGGCGCCCGCCACGATGAACAGCACGTTCGTCGTGTCGATCTGGATGAACTCCTGGTGCGGGTGCTTGCGACCGCCCTGCGGGGGCACCGACGCGGTGGTCCCCTCCAGTATCTTCAGCAGGGCCTGCTGCACGCCCTCGCCGGAGACGTCGCGGGTGATCGACGGGTTCTCGCTCTTGCGGGCGATCTTGTCGACCTCGTCGATGTAGATGATCCCGGTCTCGGCCCGCTTGACGTCGTAGTCCGCCGCCTGGATGAGCTTGAGCAGGATGTTCTCGACGTCCTCGCCGACGTAGCCCGCCTCGGTCAGCGCGGTCGCGTCGGCGATGGCGAACGGGACGTTCAGCATCTTCGCGAGCGTCTGCGCGAGGTAGGTCTTGCCGCAGCCGGTGGGGCCGAGCATGAGGATGTTCGACTTGGCCAGCTCGACCCCGTCGTCCCGCCCCTCACGCCCCCGGTCACCCGCCTGGATGCGCTTGTAGTGGTTGTAGACCGCCACCGAGAGAGTCCGCTTGGCCTCGCTCTGGCCGATCACGTACTGGTCGAGGAAGTCGTGGATCTCGGCGGGCTTGGGCAGCTCGTCGAGCTTGACGTCGCCCGCCTCCGCGAGTTCTTCCTCGATGATCTCGTTGCAGAGGTCGATGCACTCATCGCAGATGTAGACGCCGGGACCGGCGATGAGTTTTTTCACCTGCTTCTGGCTCTTGCCGCAGAAAGAGCACTTCAGCAGGTCGCCGCCGTCACCGATACGCGCCATGACCGCTGACCTCTGTCCCCTCCGGCGCACCGGGGGTCGGCGCGCCTGACTGCTGATGAGGCGGGACCCCGCGCGGAGAGCGGGAGACCGCCGTGTTCCCCTCGAAGGTACCTGGCCCACCCGCGTGGGTGGGAGCACCAGCGTGCCCCCGACCCGGCGAACCCGGCGGCAACCCGTCGGGCACGGCGTGTCGGGGGCCGGCCGTCAGGACCTGGCCGAGAGCTTCCGGTAAGGCAGAACGGTGTCGACGATCCCGTACTCCTTGGCCTCCTCGGCCGTCAGGATCTTGTCGCGCTCGATGTCGGCGCGCACCTGCTCCGGGGAGCGGTTGGTGTGGTGCGCCAGGGTGGACTCCAGCAGCCTGCGCACGCGCTGGATCTCGTTCGACTGGATCTCCAGGTCGGACACCTGGCCGTACACGCCCTCGGTGGCGGGCTGGTGGATCAGCACCCGCGCGTTCGGCAGCGCGTGGCGCTTGCCGGGGGTGCCCGCCGCCAGCAGCACGGCCGCCGCGGAGGAGGCCTGGCCGAGGCAGTAGGTCTGGATGTCCGGGCGGACGAACTGCATGGTGTCGTAGATGGCCATCAGCGAGGTGAACGAGCCACCCGGCGAGTTGATGTACATCAGGATGTCCCGGTCCGGGTCCTCGGACTCCAGCACGAGCAGCTGGGCCATCACGTCGTTCGCCGAGGCGTCGTCCACCTGCACGCCGAGGAAGATGATGCGCTCCTCGAACAGCTTGTTGTACGGGTTGGACTCCTTGACGCCGTAGCTCGTGCGCTCGACGAACGAGGGAAGCACGTACCGGGACTGCGGCGCGTGGAACTGGCTCACTGGAATCTCCTGGTCCTGTGCTCGCCGGTCTTCAGTGGGGCCCGCCCGCCTGGTTCAGGCCTGCGGTGCGCCCGCTGCGCCGTGCGAACCCCTTCACCCCGACCTTAACGAAGGCGGGCGGCGTCGCCTTCCCGACACCGCCCGCGTTCGCTCAGGGCTTCACTCCTCGGTGGAGTCGTCCTCGGCGGGCTTGGCCTCGCCGAACAGCTCGTCCAGGTCGAGCTTCTCGCCGGACTCGTCGGTCACGGTCGCCTGGCGCACCACGGTGGCCAGGGCCTTGCCGCGCCGCACGTCCGCGAAGATCGCGCCGAGCTGGCCGGACTGCTGCGCCCGCTTGACGTACTCGTCGGGGCTGACGCCGAAGCGCTGGGCCTGGTAGATGATCCGCTCGGTCAGCTCGGCGTCGGAGACGGTGAGCTGCTCGGCGTCGGCGATGGCGTCCAGCACGAGCTGGGTCTTGACCGCCTGCTCGGACGCGGTGCGGACCTCCGCGTCGAACTCCTCCTTGGTCTGGCCCTGCTCGGCCAGCCAGGCGTCGAAGCGCTCCTGGTCGTGGTCGAAGGAGTGCACCGCGTCGTGCTCGCGGACCTCGATCTCGCTCTGCACGACGGCCTCGGGCAGCGGGACCTCGACGCCGGCGAGCAGCGCCTCCAGGACCTTGTCGCGGGCCTCGACGCCCTGCTGCATCTTCTTCACCCGGCCGAGGCGGGTGCGCAGGTCGTCCTTGAGCTCGTCGAGCGTGTCGAACTCGCTGGCCAGCTGCGCGAACTCGTCGTCCAGCTCGGGGAGCTGGCGCTCCTTCACGCTGCTGAGGACCACGACGACGTCGGCGTCGCGGCCCGCGTGGTCGCCCGCGACCAGCTTGGTGGTGAAGTTCTTGGTCTCGCCCTCGGAGGCGCCGACCAGGGCCTCGTCGATGCCCTCGACGAGCTGGCCGGAGCCGATCTCGTAGGACAGGCCGGAGGTCTTGGCCTCCTCGACCTCCTCGCCGTCGACGGTGGCGGACAGGTCGACCACGACGAAGTCACCCTGCTGGGCGGGGCGCTTCACACCGGTGAGGGTGCCGAAGCGGGCGCGCAGCTCGTCGAGCTGGGTGGCCACGTCCTCGTCGGTGACCTCCTGCTCGCCGACGCTCACCGACAGCTCGCCGAAGGCGGGCACGGTGATCTCGGGGCGGACGTCGACCTCGGCGGTGAACTCGATGGTGTCACCGTCCTCGATCTTGGTCACCTCGAAGTCGGGACGGCCCAGGGTGCGCAGCTCGCCGGAGTTCACGGCCTCCAGGTACTTCGCCGGGATGGCCTCCTGCACGACCTCGTCCAGGACGGGAGCGCGACCGATGCGGCTCTCCAGGACGCGGGCGGGGACCTTGCCGGGGCGGAAGCCGGGGATGCGGACCTGCTTGGCCAGCTTGCGGTACGCGCGGTCGAAGTCCGACTTGAGCTCGTCGAACGGCACCTCGACGTTGATCCGGACCCGCGTCGGGCTCAGGTGCTCGACGGTGCTCTTCAACGTGGTCTCCTCGTAACGGGACGTGCGGAACACCCCGCAGCGCCCAGGGTCGGGCGGCTGACGGGATTCGCCTGAGTCTAGGCGAGGCCGCCCCCGGCCGGGGTGGCACCCCGCGACCGGGTGGTTCACGTGCGGGTGCGCGCGCCCGGCGCGGCGCGCGCGGTGCGAGAGGTGGGCGGTCCGGCGGCGCGCGGTTTTCCGACATGGCGCGCGCACGAAATAGTTTTCGGCGGGTCGGGCGCCGTCGAATCGACTCGGGGTCGGGTTTTCCGCGCCACCCCGGAAGCGGACGAACCGGGCGGGCGAACCGGGCGGACGGTGCGCGGACAACGGGCGCGACCGCCGCGGTGCGCCGGTTTGGGCAGCCTTTACCGCCCTCCCGGTCAC
The DNA here is from genome assembly GCF_000023245.1 of Actinosynnema mirum DSM 43827. Classification (GTDB taxonomy): domain Bacteria; phylum Actinomycetota; class Actinomycetes; order Mycobacteriales; family Pseudonocardiaceae; genus Actinosynnema; species Actinosynnema mirum. Next base: position 1,283,172 of record NC_013093.1, on the reverse strand, counting down.
CCATTCCGCCGTTGCGGGGAACATCCGCGTACCAGTGGCCCCCGGCGGACACGCGGCCCAGCACCCGCTAGGCCGTTCGCAGGACGTCGTGGTGCACCGGGAGCGTGAAACCGAACGTAACCGGACAGCGGCGGGCTCAAGTGGGGTAACACTGGCGCCGCAGCGCACTCTTACCCACAGCGACGAACGCGGCGGAACGCTACCCTTTACAGGTGAAGTGAGGCCATTCGGAGCACCGGTGCGCAGAAAACTTTCACGCCCGGAGATGACTCCACTCGCCGTAGTCCATTAGTGTGGGATTCCGGTACCGTTGCGCCGCAGGCCGCAAGAAGGCGGCCAGGAAAGACGATTAACTCATCCGGGCGCCCCGCCGTCGTGCACGTGAACGCGACGGGCGACCGGGAACGGAACGAGCGAGACATGTCATCGCGCTCTTTACCACCTACCAGAAAAGGTGCCGATGACCCCGATGAAGACCATTCCGCCGATTCCCCCGAACACGCGGGCGTCCGCCCGTCCGCCGCTCGGGCAACCGCACGACGGGCTTGCGCGCCACCCGGAACCCCAGGGCCCGGCCGCGAGGCGATGTTGACCCGACCCCCGGCCACCAGCCGGGACAGGCCGACCACCGCCACGCGCGGAACCCACGGCGAACCGCCTCTCGCCGTGATCCACCACGGACCGTTGGGGAGTTCCATGGAGACCCGTCAACTTCTGGCGTTCACCACAGTGGTGCAGACCGGCAGCTTCACGAAGGCCGCCGCCACGCTGAACTGCTCTCAGCCCACGATCACCACCAGGATCAAGGCGCTGGAGGAGACCCTCGGCGTCGCCCTGTTCCGCAGGTTGCCGCGCGGCATCCAGATGACCTCCGCCGGGGTCGAGCTGCTGCCGTTCGCGCGCAACATCATCACGCTCACCGACAAGGCCCGCAAGGCGATCACCATGAACGGGGAGCCGCACGGGCACCTCGTGATAGGCAGCGCCCAGAGCCTCACCGACTACCGGCTCTTACCCCTGATCGAGTACATGTGCTGGCGCTACCCGAGCGTCCAGATCTCGCTGCACTCGCGAACAACCCGGTCGAACCTGGCCGCCGTGCGCGAGGGCAGGTTGGACTGCGCGTTCTTCATCGGCCCGGTCGAGCAGCGGGACGGTCTGGAGACGACGGTGCTGTGCCCCGAACCGCTGGTGATGGTCGCGGGCCCCGGCCACGCGCTGGCGCGGTCGGGCGCGGTCACCGAGGCGGACCTGCGGGGCAGCACGCTGGTCAGGGCCGAGAACGGGGCGAGCTACCACGAGCAGTTCGAGCGGGCGCTCGGGCTGCACGAGGCCGAGTCGCGGTCGCCGGTGCTGGCCCTGGACTCGGTCGACGCGGCCAAGCGGGCGGTCGCCTCAGGGCTGGGCATCTCGCTGGTGCCGGAGGTCACGGTCGCCGCGGAGCTGGCGGACGGCAGGCTCAGCCGCATCGGCTGGACCCCGCCGTTCCGGGTGTTCACCCAGTTCGCGTGGCGCCAGGACAACTCGGCGAACCCGTCGGTGACCGCGCTGGTCTCGGCGGCGGCGCAGGTGGTGAGCGAGCAGGTGGCCGCGACACCCGCGTAGGGCGTCGACGTGCAGGGTCGTGGATGCGGAGCGGCCCCCTCGTGCTGCGCAGAGGGGGCCGAGACCGTCGGGGCGACAGGATTTGAACCTGCGACCCCCCGCTCCCAAAGCGGGTGCGCTACCAAACTGCGCCACGCCCCGGTCACCAGGAGCTTAGCGCGACGCGCTAAGCTGTTTTCAGCACCCACCCGGTGGGCGCTGCGCGGGTGTAGCTCAATGGTAGAGCCCCAGCCTTCCAAGCTGGTCATGCGGGTTCGATTCCCGTCACCCGCTCCACCAGATCGTCACTGGTAGAGCCTTCGAAGACCGTCCCGAGTGGACGGTCTTCGGCGTTTCCGGGCAGACTCGCGCCTCCTCCGAGCCTCCTCCGCGCCCCTTGAAGCCACCCCCCTGCGCGGTCGTGCCGCGCGGGCCGCGAGCGCTGCGGGGTGGGGCGGCGCTCGTCCGGTCGGGACGGCGCGGTCCACGAACGGCCGCACGGGACGGGTGGGCGCCACCCGGAATCCCGCGCTGCCCGATCGGGCGCGTGGGCGGATCGGATGACGTCCGCCGACTTCCGGGAAATTCCCCGCCCCGCGAACGTGAGCGCTCCACCGCTCGTCGCGCCGAATGCGGAACCGGAAATGCGCCCGCCGGCTTTTCCCGCCGCGCGCGCCGGAACGGGGGCGGGCAACCGCGCTGGTCGCGGGCCGCGCGCGCGGGCGACACGGCATTGCGCGGGTGCCCGGAGAGCAATGCCCCAGCGGTTAGCATTGTCCGGCCCGGAACAGCGCGCCACGCACCGGCAGAATTGCTTTCCCCATTCGGATTACCCACGAATGGATGACAACAGCGGACGGAAGGCGGGCCGTGGAACTCGACGTCGATTCCCTTGCCGACGCCATCGCGCAGATCCTTCGGTTGAAGGTCACGCGGTCGGGTGAGGCGTACACGTACCGCATCGGGGACTTCCGCTCGATCCCCACCGCGGCCTCGGAGCTGGCCGCGGTGGCGGCCTCGGTGGCGGCGCACCGGCCGCTCGACGGGACCGCCGTCGCCTCCGACAAGTCCTTCGAGGTGCTGGTGCAGTTCAGCAGGCCCAGCGGGAACCTGCGCAGGCTCCTCGGCGAGGGCCTGGTGCTCGCCGACGACCAGCAGGGCGTGCGCTACGAGGTCGGCCCGCCCAGCGTGGGCTACCTGCTGCGGGTGCGGGACGTGCTCAAGGAGCGCGGCGTGCCCGCCGACCGGATCGTGTTCGGCCCCTTCGACCCCAAGCGGCTGGTGGAGGAGCGGCAGGAGCGCGACTGGACGGTGTTCGAGCTGCTGCGCGAGGCAACCAGCCTGCTCACCCTGCGGATCACCTCCGAGCGCCCGCGCGCCGCGACGTCCTGGACGTCCTCGGCGCAGGCGGTGCTGTTCCACCTCGCCTACAACCTGGACGTGGCGCTGGTGCCCGCGCGCTCCTTCGACGACGTGGTGCGGCCCTCGGTGATCTCGCGGGTGCGCAGGGCGCGCGCGGGCGACGTGGACGTGCCGCGCCGCGCGTACGTCGGCGACCTGGTGCACCACTACCAGCTGGGGGTGTCGGCGGACAGCCCGGTGCTGGAGTTCCTGTCCTACTACCACGTCGCCGAGCACTTCTTCGAGAGCGCGTACCAGGACGACCTGATCAACCAGGTGCAGCAGTCGCTCACCGCGCCCGCGTTCTCCTACCGGCGCAAGAAGGACCTGCGGGAGCTGATCCGCAAGGTCGGGCGGGCCGCGCGGGTGGAGGGCGACGAGATCGTGGTCAACGAGCAGGTCGCGCTGCGGCTGGTGCTCCAGCGGCACGTGGACCTCGCCGTGCTCGCCCAGGACCTGACCACCTACGACCGCGGGCTGGTCGAGCACTACGCGACGCGGACGGTCCGGTTCGCCGAGGGCGACAAGGTGGACCTGCGCGGGCGGGACTCGGCGCTGGTGCTCAGCGCGCTCAGCCGCCGCATCCTCAAGACCCGCAACGCCCTGGTGCACGGGCGCGAGGGCATCAAGGGCCGGTTCACGCCGTTCGCCGACGACGAGCACCTGGCTCCGGAGGTGCCGCTGGCGCGGTTCGTGGCCGAGCAGATCATCGTGTCGACCTCGACCCCCGGCGCGGGGTGAGCGCGGCTAGCCGAGCAGGCGGGGTCCGAACTGGACGGCCAGCACCACGAGCAGGAACCCGATCGCGGTGGTGGACAGGCACCTGAGCAGCACCAGCAGCTTCGCGCGCGTCATCGGGCCAGTGTGCACACCGGGCGCGCCGCGCGCGGGCAGGCGCCGCCGGTCGGGGGGAAATCGCTTCGCGCTCTCCCCCGTGCGGGCGTATGAACGCGGCATGGCGTTCACCACCAGGAGCTTCGCGATCACCGAGCTGGGCGACTTCCAGCGGCTGTCCGACGCCGCCTTCCTCCAGGACACCACCGAACCCGAGCGGTGGCTGCCGCTGTTCGAGGCGCCCCGCAGCACGGCAGTGCTGGACGGCGACGAGCTGATCGGCGGGGCGACCATCTGCTCCCGGCGGCTGACGCTGCCCGGCGCGGGCCAGCACCCGGTGGCGGCGGTGACCGGCGTGGCGGTCAAGCCCGGCCACCGCAGGCGCGGGGTGCTCACCGAGCTGATGCGGGTCCAGCTGCACGGGCTGCGCGAGGGCGGGCGCGAGGCGATCGCGGCGCTGTGGGCGTCCGAGGCGGGGATCTACGGGCGGTTCGGGTACGGGCACGCGGCCGACTTCCAGGCGCTGTCGCTCCCGCGCGGGGCCGCGTTCGCGCCGCACGTGGGCGTCGGCGACGCGCGGGTGAGGGAGCTCCCGCGCGCGGAGGCGATGCCGTTCATGGTGGAGCTGCGGCAGGAGCTGGCGCCCCGGCGGACCGGGTGGCTGTCCAGGAGCGCGGCGAACTGGCAGATCCACTTCGCCGACGAGCCGTCCGATCGGGACGGGCTCAGCGCCTACCGGTACGCGGTTCACCCGGACGGGTACGCGGTGTACCGGGTCAAGCACGACTGGGGGCACTCCGGGCCCCGGCACGAGGCGCACGTGCGGGAGCTGGTGGCGCGCACGGACGAGGCGTACGCGGCGCTCTACCGGTACCTGCTGGACCTGGACATGGTCGGCTCGGTCGAGCAGTACGCGGGGTCCGGCGAGCCGGTGACCCGGTTGCTGGCCGACCCGAGGGCGGCGTCGCGGCGGCTCGTGGACTCGTTGTGGGTGCGGCTGGTGGACGTGGAGCGGGCGCTGCCGCTGCGGCGATACGCGGTGGACGTGGACGTCGTGCTGGAGGTCGTGGACGGGTTCTGCCCGTGGAACGCGGGACGGTGGCGGTTCGCGGTGCGGGACGGGGTGGCGTCGGTGGCGCGGACGGAGGCGGACGCGGAAGTGGTGGCGAGCGCCCGCGCGCTGGGGGCGGCGTTCCTGGGCGGGGTGCGGCTCAGCGCCCTGGGCGCGGCGCAGGAGGTGCGGGAGGTGACGCCGGGGGCGCTCTCCCGGTTGACGCTGGCGTTCCTGGGTGTGGAGGAGCCGCACTGCGCGGAGGTGTTCTGAGCCGGATTCGACCCGAACGGGCGGTTTCCCGGCCCGTGCGGGGAACTAGGCGATGGCCGCTCTCGTTCTACCGGGCAGAACGTGATGGTGGACGGACGGCCGACAACCCTGGAGGGAACCGTGGGCACCGCAGTCGTGCTCGTGCTGCTCGTGGTCGTGGCGGGCGCGATCTTCGTGTCCTCGCGCAACCGCGCGGCGGCCCGGCAGCGCGAGCTCGAGGACGCGCAGGCCGACGCGCGGCGCTGGGTCGAGCGGCTCGGCGGGCAGGTGATGTCGCTGACCGGCGCCGACACCGCGTCGACGCAGGCCCTCGCCGACGCCTCCGAGCGGTTCACCGCCGCGGGGTCGCAGATGGAGCAGGCCAAGACGGTCGAGCAGTGCAGGCTCGTGACGCAGACCGCGATGGAGGGCCTGTACTACGTGCGGGCCGCGCGGACCGCCATGGGCCTGGACCCCGGCCCCGAGCTGCCGGACCTCACCGGCCAGGGCAAGGCGGGCCGGGTCTCCGAGGACCGGAACGTCAGCGTGGAGGGCCACAGCTACGCGGCCTCGCCGCAGCCGGGCCAGGGCACGCCGCACTACTACCCCGGTGGCGTGGTCGCGGGTCGACCGGTGCCCCAGGGCTGGTACAGCGAGCCGTGGTGGAAGCCCGCGCTGGTCGCGGGCGCCTGGGGCGTCGGCTCGATGCTGCTGATGAGCGCGATGTTCTCCGGGATGTCCGGGGTGTCGCCGGACGTGCTGAACGAGGCCTACGCCGACGGGTACGCGGACGGCGCCGAGGGCGCTGACGGCGGCGACGGCGGCGGTGACGCGGGCGGCGGCGACTCCGGCGGGTTCGACGGCGGGGGCTTCGACGGCGGGGGCGACTTCGGCGGCGGCTTCGACTTCTGATCGCCGAGAGCTCTGACTCCCGAGAACGCCGAGGGCGGCTCCCCCGCGGGGGAGCCGCCCTCGGCGTTTCAGCCCCGCTGGCAGGTCGGGCACCAGTAGAGGTTGCGGGCGGCCAGGACGGCGTGGGCCACCGGGGTCCCGCACACCAGGCAGGGCTGCCCGGCGCGCCGGTAGACGTAGACCTCGCCGCCGTGCCGGTCCTCGCGCGGGGCGCGGCCGGTCACCTCGGGCAGGTGCGCGGGGCGGACGGTGTCGATGCGGCCCGCCTTCACGCCGTCGCGCATCAGGGCCACCAGGTCCGGCCACATCGCCGCCCACAGCTCCTCGTCCACGGCACTGCCCTGCTTCATCGGGTCGAGGCCGTGCCGGAACAGCAGTTCCGCGCGGTAGATGTTGCCGATCCCCGCCACGACCTTCTGGTCCATCAGCAGGGTCGCCAGCGGCTGCTTGGAGCGCCGGACGCGGGCCAGCGCCTCGGCGGGCTTGGCGTCGCGGCGCAGCGGGTCGGGGCCGAGGCGGGCGCGCAGCGCCGCGACCCCGTCCAGCGTCAGCACCTCGCACGCGGCCGGGCCGCGCAGGTCCGTCCAATTCCGCTCGCCCACGATCCGCATCCGCACCTGGCCCACCGGCTCGGTCACCGGCGGCTCGTGCTCGGCGAACTTGCCGTACAGGCCCAGGTGGACGTGCACGATCGCGTCCGGGCCGTACACGTGGAGCAGGTGCTTGCCGTGCGCCTCGGCCTTGACCAGCACCCGGCCGTCCACGGCCTCGGCGGCGAAGCGGCCCTGCGGGCTGGTCACGGTGAGCGCCTGGCCCGCGTAGACGCGCTGGTGCAGCCGCGCGATGCGGTGCAGGACGTGGCCCTCAGGCATCGGCCGACCCCGGACGCGCCTCGGGCGTGAAGGGGACCACCGAGCACAGGTGGGTGCGGATCGTCGTGCGCGGGTCGCGGGCCAGGAGCTCGCGGGCCAGCGCCTCGGCGCGCGGGCGGTCGTGGCGGCCCAGCACGGCGCACAGGTCGGCCGCCTGCAGCAGCCGGTCGAAGTCCGGCTCGTCGGCGCGGTCCAGGCAGCGCCGCACGGCGTCCGCCAGCGCGTCGGCCAGCTCGGGCTCGTCGGCCGCGTGGGCCAGCTGCCAGTGGAAGCGGACCTCGTCGGCGCGGGCCAGCAGCTCGCGCAGCGCGGTCAACCTGCCCGGCTCGTCGTCGGTGCGCCCCCTGCCCTCGGCGACCGCGCCCGCCAGCTCCGGGAACGAGTAGTCGCCGTCGGTGCCCGCGCGGAACTCGCCGTACCAGGGGGAGCCCCGGCCCGCGCGCGCGATCGCCGCCACGACCGGGTACACCGGGCCGTGACCCCACGCGGTGAGCGCGAGGACCGCGAGGAACCGGTGGTAGCCCTCGGCGGACTCGTCGGTGAGCAGCGCCCTGAGGTCCGCGACCCGCGCCAGGTAGCGCGGGTCGCCCGAGTAGAGCACCTCGTCGGGGAAGGTGAGCGGTTCGCCGTCCGCGTCGCGGAACAGCAGCTCGCGCGCGGTGGGCATCAGGGCAGGGCCGGGGCCTGACCGGTGCGCTCGTACTCGGCGAGGATGTCGATGCGCCGGGCGTGCCGCTCCTGCTCGGAGAACGGGGTCGCGAGGAACGCCTCGACGATCGCCGTCGCCTCCTCGGTGGTGTGCATCCGGCCGCCGACGCCGATCAGCTGGGCGTTGTTGTGCTGGCGGGCGAGCTGGGCGGTCTCGACGTTGTAGGCCAGGGCGCAGCGGGCGCCGGGGACCTTGTTCGCCGCGATCTGCTCCCCGTTGCCGGAGCCGCCGATCACGATGCCCAGGCTGCCCTCGTCGGCGACGACGCGGCGGGCCGCCTCGATGCAGAACGGGGGGTAGTCGTCCTCGGCGTCGTACACCGCCGGGCCGACGTCGACGACCTCGTGGCCCGTCTCGGTCAGGTACTGCACGAGGTGGGTCTTCAGCTCGAAGCCCGCGTGGTCCGATCCAAGGTAAACGCGCACGTCGGTGAAGTCTGCCATCCTGCGCGCCGTGTTCGGACAACAGGGTTGCCGGGTCAGGCTGGAGTGGGGCGGCGAGGGGGTGTCCGCGCTGGGCGGTGAGTGCGCGGTCCTCGTGGTGGTCGACGTTCTGTCGTTCACGACGGCGGTGGACATCGCCGTAAGCCGGGGCGCGAGCGTGCGGCCGGTGGTGTGGGACGAGCGGGGCTCGGTCGTCGGGTCGCGGTGGGCGCTGCGGCCCTCGTCGCTGCTGGAGGTCCCGCCGGGCGAGGAGGTCGTGCTGGCCTCGCCCAACGGGGCGACGCTGTGCGCGCTCGCCGGGGCGACGGGGGCGGTGGTGCTGGCCGGGTGCCTGCGCAACGCGGGCGCGGTGGCCGCCGCCGCGGTGGAGCTGGCGGGCGGCGGGCCGATCGGGGTGGTCCCGGCCGGGGAGCGGTGGGGCGTGGACCTGACCTCGGGGACTCCCGCCTCGGCGGGACCGCTGCGGCCGTGCGCCGAGGACCTGCTGGGCGCGGGCGCGGTCGTGGCCGGGCTGGTGGGGGCGCTGGCGGGCGAGGACGACCTGCCGCAGGACGGGCTGCTGTCGGTCGAGGCGCGGCTGGCCGCGACGGCGTGGGCGGGCGCCGACGTGGCGGTGGCGCTGCGCGGGTGCGGCTCGGGGCGGGAGCTGATCGCGGCGGGGCGCACGGCCGACGTCGAGCTGGCGGCGCTGGTCGGCGCGAGCACGTCCGCGCCCCGGCTCGTCGACGGCGTGCTGCGGGCGCACTCACCCGGACGGGTGCCCGATCAACGGCCGGAAAGCGCTTAACTTTTCACCCTTAAAGGTGAAGCCAGCCCCGCAGCGGCACGGGTTCGCGCCGCTGCGGGGAGCCGGTCTCAGGAGAAGTCGAGCGACCCGGTGCGGGTGCGCTTGAGCTCGAAGAACTCCGGGAAGCCCGCGAGCAGCCTGGCGCCGTCGAAGACCTTCACCGCGTCCTCGCCGCGCGGGATCTTCGTGAGCACGGGCCCGAAGAACGCCACCCCGTCGATGTGGATGGTGGGCGTGCCGACGTCCATGCCCACCGGGTCCATGCCCCGGTGGTGGCTGGCCTTGAGCTCCTCGTCGTGCTCGGTGGAGGTGGCGGCGGCGGCCAGCTCGGCGGGCAGCCCGACCTCCTCCAGGGCGAGCTTGATGACCTCGTCCCAGTCCTTGTTGCCCTCGTTGTGGATGCGGGTGCCCAGCGCGGTGTACAGGTCGCGCAGCACCGCGTTGCCGTGCGCCTTCTCGGCCGCGATCGCCACCCGGACGGGCCCCCAGCCCTTGTCCATCATCTCGCGGTACTGCGGCTCGAGGTCGCGGCCCTCGTTGAGGACGGACAAGCTCATGACGTGGAACTCCAGGTCGAGGTCCCGGTGCTTCTCGACCTCCAGGATCCACCGGGAGGTGATCCACGCGAACGGGCAGAGCGGGTCGAAGTAGAAGTCGACCTTGGTGCTGCCTGCTGACGACATGCTGCTGTCCTCACTGCCGGTGCGGTCGTGACGGGGTGCCCGACTGCGGTCCCCCGTCAACAGACAACCACCCGGCCGCCCGTCCTCTTCCCGGCGATGGAGTCCACCTGATCCGCCCGCGCGTGATTGGATGCGGAGGCCGTGTTCACCAACACGACACCATTTCCATTTCCCCGTACCGACGAGGTCGGCGCTCCGCGCGACGACAGACGAGGTGACCAGTGGCGGCACCCAACCTCACCCGCGACGAGGCGCAGCAGCGCGCCGGACTGCTGGAAGTCGACTCCTACCGGATCGAGCTGGACCTGACCGACGGAGGCGGCAAGCCGGGTTCGGAGACGTTCCGCTCGACCACGGCGGTGACCTTCCGCAGCCGCGAGGCGGGTGCCTCCACCCGCATCGACCTCGTGGCCGCCTCGGTGCGCCGCGCGGTGCTCAACGGCGTCGAGCTCGACGTCTCCGGCTACCGCGAGGAGGACGGCATCGCGCTGCCCGACCTCGCCGAGACCAACGAGCTCCTGGTCGAGGCCGACTGCCGGTACATGAACACCGGTGAGGGCCTGCACCGGTTCGTCGACCCGGTCGACGGCGAGGTCTACCTGTACTCGCAGTTCGAGACGGCCGACGCGAAGCGCATGTTCACCTGCTTCGACCAGCCGGACCTCAAGGCCGTCTACGACATCACCGTGCAGGCACCCGCGCACTGGAAGGTGGTGTCCAACGCGGCGATCGAGTCCACCTCGGAGGGCGAGGGCGGCACCGCCAAGCACGTCTTCGGCACCACGAAGCCCATGTCCACCTACCTGGTGGCGATGGTCGCCGGACCGTACGCCGAGTGGCGCGACGAGTTCACCGACGGCGAGACCACGATCCCCCTCGGCATCTACTGCCGCGCCTCGCTGGCCGCGCACATGGACCACGAGCGGCTGTTCACCGAGACCAAGCAGGGCTTCGGGTTCTTCCACGAGGCGTTCGGCGTGAAGTACCCGTTCGGGAAGTACGACCAGTGCTTCGTGCCGGAGTTCAACGCGGGCGCGATGGAGAACGCGGGCTGCGTCACCTTCCTGGAGGACTACGTCTTCCGCAGCCGGGTGACGCGCTACCTGTACGAGCGCCGCGCCGAGACCGTGCTGCACGAGATGGCGCACATGTGGTTCGGCGACCTGGTCACCATGCGCTGGTGGGACGACCTGTGGCTGAACGAGTCGTTCGCCACCTGGGCGTCGGTGCTCGCGCAGGCGGGCGCGACCGAGTACAAGCACGCCTGGACCACGTTCGCGAAGATCGAGAAGTCCTGGGCGTACCGGCAGGACCAGCTCCCGTCCACGCACCCGGTGGCCGCGGACATCCCGGACGTGCAGGCGGTCGAGGTCAACTTCGACGGCATCACGTACGCCAAGGGCGCCTCGGTGCTCAAGCAGCTGGTGGCGTACGTGGGCCTGGAGAACTTCCTGGCGGGCCTGCGGGTCTACTTCGCCAAGCACTCGTGGGGCAACGCCACGCTGGCCGACCTGCTGGGCGCGCTGGAGGAGGCCTCCGGCCGCGACCTGTCGTGGTGGAGCGCGCAGTGGCTGGAGACCACCGGCCTGAACCTGCTGCGCCCCAAGTACTCCGTGGACGCCGAGGGCCGGTTCACCGAGTTCTCCGTCGTGCAGGGCGGGGCGCGGCCGGGCGCGGGCGAGCTGCGCACGCACCGGCTGGCCGTCGGCGTGTACGACGAGGAGGACGGCAAGCTGGTGCGCAAGCACCGGGTCGAGCTGGACGTGTCCGGCGAGAGCACGGACGTGCCCGAGCTGGTCGGCGTGCACCGGGGCAAGCTGGTGCTGGTCAACGACGACGACCTCACCTACTGCACGATGCGGCTGGACCCGGACTCGCTGGCGACGCTGGTCGACCGGATCTCCGACATCGCCGAGCCGCTGCCGCGCACCCTGTGCTGGTCGGCCGCGTGGGAGATGACCCGCGAGGCCGAGCTGAAGGCCCGCGACTTCGTGAACCTGGTGCTGGGCGGGCTGGGCTCGGAGTCCGAGGTGGGCGTGGTGCAGCGGCTGCTGCTCCAGGCGCAGACCGCGCTGTCGTCCTACGCGGACGCGTCGTGGCGCGCGGAGGGCTGGTCGCGGTTCACCGCCACCACCCTGGACCTGGCGCGGAGCGCGGAGCCGGGCTCGGACCACCAGCTGGCGTTCGTCAACGCGCTCACCGGGTCGGTGCTGGGCGAGGAGGCCGTGTCGGTGCTGAAGGGCTGGCTGGACGGCTCCGCGCCGCTGGCCGGGCTCGACGTGGACACCGACCTGCGGTGGCGGCTGCTCCAGGCGCTGGTGGCGCACGGCGCGGCCGGGGCCGAGGAGATCGCGGCCGAGGAGGAGCGCGACCCCACCTCGACCGGGCACCGGCGGGCGCAGTCGGCGCGCGCGATGCGGCCGACGGTGGAGGCGAAGGACGAGGCCTGGGACCGGGCGGTGCACGACGACGCGCTGCCGAACGCGGTGAGCGAGGCGATCGTGTTCGGCATCCAGCACCCGGCGCAGAAGGAGCTGCTGGCGCCGTACGCGGCCCGGTACTTCCAGGACGTGGCGGACGTGTGGGAGCGGCGGTCCAGCGAGCGGGCGCAGTCCGTGGTCGTGGGGCTGTACCCGTCGTGGTCGATCACGCCGGAGACGGTGGCGGCCTCGGACGAGTGGCTGGCCCAGGAGCGCCCGCCCGCGCTGCGGCGCCTGGTGTCGGAGGGTCGCGCCGGGATCGTGCGCGCCCTGGCGGCGCAGGAGTTCGACAGGTCGTAACACCCCTGACGCTGACGAGCGAGAGGCCCCGGTGGACTCGTCCACCGGGGCCTCTCGGGTCTTCGGAATCCTTTACGGACGCGGCCTGCCCGCCTGGTCGGTCAGCATCCTGAGCCCGCCGACGATGCCGCCGGACAGGTCGCCCTCCTTGAAGGAGGCGATCATGCTCATGACCGCGAGCTTCGCGCCCCGGTCGGCGAGCCTGCGGTGCGCCTCCTCGCCGGTGACGACCTCGACCACGCGCTCGCCGGGCGACACCGCGACCAGCACGGCGTGCGCGGGCCTCGGGGTCGCGGCGTGCAGCTGCTCGGCCTTCGCCCGGCTCTCCTTGCCGCCCAGCTCGCCCAGGTAGACGCTGAAGTCCAGGCCGGTGGTGCGGCTGGCCAGGGTCAGGGCGTCGTCCAGGGCGGCGAGCTGCACCGGCGTGAACGGCAGGCTCGGGCCTTCGGACTCGTGCATCCGCGCGGCGGAGATCCGGCCGCTGCCGGTGATCGCCTCACCGGGCTTCAGGTCCGCCGGGTCGACGACGGGGCGGGCCACCTCACCAGCTCCCACGAGCGCCTCCCCTTGCCGTGCCGCCTGCCGCCGGAACGGTCCCGGCGCTGGTCGCCCGCTGCCCCGCGTTCGCGCTCCACCAGACCGGCGGGTGGGTCCACTCCTGGCCCGGCCGGTAGCGCTGGACGCGGGTCGTCTTCCGCCTCAGCGTCAGTAGCGCGATCACGCCGAAGATGGCCAGCGGGATCAGCGCGAAGACGAGAACGGTCTCCACGATGGTCACGGCCGCTACCGTAACCGATCAGCCGCGCGCCGTCCGATCGGGGGCGAGCGCCCCTTCGCTGGTCAGCGGGCGCCACCAGGGGCAGCGCGAGTGTGAACGCGCGCACCGCCCCCGGCGAGCCCCGTCAACCGTTCGGCCCAGCGCTCCCGGCCGGGCGCAGCAGTCCGCACGTCCGGACGGCCTGCCGCCGGACGGGTGCGGACGGGTGCCGGTTTGGCGTCTTGTCCTTCCCGGTCAAGCCTTCTAACTTTTCACCTGTACGGACCTTGTGGTTCTGCGCCAGGTTGGCAAATCCCACACATTGAGCCACGGAAGGCACGGCATGTACACCTCGGAGTCCCCCCAGGCTGTTGTCGTCACCCTTTTGCCGGACACCCACTGGACGCAATCTGTTACCGCCACTCGGCGGGTGGCGGGGTCCGCCGAACCCGCTCGTGGCACCACCGACGACTCCGTCCGCATCACGGCCGCCGACTCCGTCCGGATCACCTGCCTGGACAGCGCGCGCGCCGCGGTCGCCAACCGGGGCCTCGGGGGCGCTCGGGGCGCTCTCCGCACCAGTGCGGACGAGAGCGCGCGCATCGCGGCGAGCGGCAGCGTGCGGATCACGGGGCGTGACGACAGCGTGCGGATCACCGCGCGGCGGGACGACTCGGTCCGCATCACGGCGGCGGACGGCTCCGTGCGCATCACGGCGCGGCACGACGACAGCGTGCGCATCACGGCGGCCGACGACTCGGTCCGCATCACCGCCGTCGACGGCTCCGTGCGCATCACCGCGGGGCAGGACGAGAGCGTGCGCATCACCGCGCACGACGACAGCGTCCGGATCACCGCGCGCGAGGACGACAGCGTGCGCATCACGGCGCGGCAGGACGACAGCGTGCGCATCACCGCGCTCGCCGCGTGACGGGGGTCCCCGGCAGGCCCTAGGCCGCGGGCTCCCCCAGGTAGGGGAGCCACTGGGGGTCGGCGTCGGTGACCCCGGCCAGCAGCCGCCAGTGCGGCCCCCTGGGCGCGGCGGGCACCACGCGCAACCGCCACCCCAGCTCCGACAGCAGCTTGTCGGCCTTGCGGTGGTTGCACTTGGCGCAGCACGCCACGCAGTTGGTCCACGTGTGGGGGCCGCCCCGGCTCCTCGGCACGACGTGGTCGATCGTCTCGGCCCGCCCGCCGCAGTAGGCGCACCGGTACCGGTCGCGGTGCATCAGCCCCGCCCTGGTCAGCGGCACGCGCCCGCGGTAGGGCACCCGGACGTGGTTGCTCAGCCTGATCACCGAGGGCACGAGCACCTCGGCCGTCGAGGAGTGCAGCACGGTCCCGTCCGGGTCCCCGTGCACCACCTCGGCCTTGCCGCAGACCACGAGCACGACGGCGCGGCGCAGCGGCAGCGCGGTCAGGGGCTCGAAGGTCGTGTTGAGCAGCAGCACCTTGCGTCTACCCCAGGGGAACACGATCGGCTTGACCGCCGAGCCCGTCCCCTCCCCGTCGACCACAGCGTGCACACGTGGCTGTTTTTGGCCGGACGGGGCCGGCGGCGCGATCCCGGCGTTCACCAGGGCGCCGATCGGGGTGGGTTGTCGGTCTGGCACGCGACCACCTCCACCGGTTCTGCGCCTAGCAGACCACACTTCACCCCCAAAAATCACCTGTGATATGCGACCTGTCGTCCGCCCAAGGCCGAATACCCGACGCGCCGCCGCCTAACGGCGATCGTTTTCAACGGCGGGGCTACGCTCGGCGGGGTGACCGAGCACAGTGCCGCGACGCTGCCCGCGACGACCGCGTACCCACCGGCCACCCGGCTGGACCTCGTCGAGGACCTGCACGGGCACCGGGTCGCCGACCCGTACCGCTGGCTGGAGGACCCGGCCGACCCCGAGACCGAGCGCTGGTCCGCCGCGCAGGACGGGCTGACGGCGTCCTGGCTGGGCGCGCTGCCCGGCCGCGAGGCGCTGGCCGCGCGGCTGACCGAGCTGAGCCGCACCGGGTCGGTCGGCGCGCCGACGTGGCGGGCGGGCCGCGCGTTCTTCACCCGCCGCGACCCCGACCAGGACCACGCCGTGCTGCGCGTGCGCGAGCCAGACGGCTCGGAGCGGGTGCTGCTCGACCCGGTCGCGCTCGACCCGACCGGCGCGACGACCCTGGACAGCTGGTCGCCCTCGCGCGAGGGGACCCGGCTGGCCTACCAGGTGTCGGTGGGCGGCGACGAGCACTCGCTGCTGCACGTGCTGGACGTGGACTCCGGCGAGCTGGTCGAGGGCCCGATCGACCGCTGCCGCTACTCCCCCGTCGGCTGGCTGCCCGGCGGCGAGGAGTTCTTCTACGTGCGGCAGCTCGACCCTGGGCTGGTGCCGGAGGACGAGCGGCTGTTCCACCGCAGGGTGTGGCGGCACCGGGTGGGCGCCGACCCGTCGACCGACGCGAACGTGCACGGCGACGAGCTGGACCACACCTACTACTACGGCCTGTCGGTGTCGGCGGACGGCCGCTGGCTGGTGGTCAGCGGCGCGGCGGGCACGGTGCAGCGCAACTCGGTGTGGATCGCGGACCTGGCCGCGGGCGTGGGCCCGGCGGGCGGCGGCCTGCGCCCGGTGATCACCGCCGACGCGGGCGCGCAGACCAGCGCGTCGGTGGCCCGCGACGGCAGGCTGTACCTGACCACGAGCCTGGGCGCCCCGAGGTTCCGGCTGTGCGTCACCGACCCGGCCGACCCCGGCGCGCCCGAGGACTGGACCGAGCTGGCGCCCGAGCAGCAGGACTCGGTGCTGGAGGGCGCGGGCCTGCTGGCGGGCTCGCTGGTGCTGCTGCGCACCCGGCACGCGGTGTCCGAGCTGCACCTGCACGACGCGACCGGGGCGCACGTGCGCGAGATCCCGACGCCGGGCACGGGCTCGGTGCACGGCTGGTCCACCACCGACGCGCTCACCGACCCGGACGACGACCGGCTGTGGTTCGGCTGGACCGACTTCGCCACGCCCGTGTCCGTGCACCGGTTCTCGATCTCCACCGGCGGGACCGAGCTGGACACCCCCAACCCCGGCTCGGTGCGGCTGCCGGACGTGACCACCCGGCAGGTCGAGTTCACCTCCCCGGACGGCACGACCGTGCGGATGTTCCTGGTCGCGGGCTCGGCCGAGCCCGACCTGCCCAGGCCCGCGCTGGTCACCGGCTACGGCGGCTTCGCCGTCGGCCGGGGCCCCGGCTACGCCTCGACCGCGCTGGCCTGGGCCGAGGCGGGCGGGGTGTGGGCGCACGTGTCGCTGCGCGGCGGCGACGAGGAGGGCGAGGAGTGGCACCGCGCGGGCAGGCGCGAGCGCAAGCAGAACGTGTTCGACGACTTCCACGCCGCCGCCGAGCACCTGGTGGGACAGGGGTGGACGACCCCGCAGCAGCTGGCGATCATGGGTGGGTCCAACGGCGGACTGCTGGTCGGCGCCGCGCTGACCCAGCGGCCGGAGCTGTACGCGGCGGTGGTCTGCTCGGCCCCGCTGCTCGACATGGTCCGGTACGAGCGGTTCCTGCTGGGCAGGCTGTGGGCCGAGGAGTACGGCAGCGCCGCCGTCCCCGAGGAGCTGGGGTGGCTGCTGTCCTACTCTCCGTACCACCGGGTCGCACCCGGCGTTGAGTACCCTTCGGTGCTGTTCACGGTGTTCGAGTCGGACAGCCGGGTCGACCCCAACCACGCCCGCAAGATGTGCGCCGCCCTCCAGGCGGCCACCGCGAGCGATCCGGTCAAGCACCCGGTGCTGATCCGCAGGGAGACCGAGGTCGGCCACGCGGGCCGGTCGGTGAGCAGGTCGGTCGCGCTGGCCGC
The DNA here is from genome assembly GCF_000023245.1 of Actinosynnema mirum DSM 43827. Taxonomy (GTDB): domain Bacteria; phylum Actinomycetota; class Actinomycetes; order Mycobacteriales; family Pseudonocardiaceae; genus Actinosynnema; species Actinosynnema mirum. Next base: position 1,266,269 of record NC_013093.1, on the reverse strand, counting down.
GGACCAGGTGTCGTTCCTGGCGTGGGCGACGGGCCTGGAGCTGTGAGCCGCGCGGCCGTGAGCGCCGAGTCGTGAGGCACTAGGGAGGATTCGCAGGTGGAGGTCGTGGACGACGTGAAGTCGACGTTGGCCGTGGACTGGTGGGTGGAGAACGGCCCGAAGCTCGCCGAGGGCGCGATCCGGATCACGCTCACGGTGCTGATCGCCGTGATCGTCCGGTTCCTGCTGCGGCGGCTGATCGACCGGCTCACCGTGGGCGGCGCCGAGAAGGGCCGCAGGCCCCGGCTGCTGCGCCCGCTGCGCGAGCGGGCCCCGCAGGCGCTGAGCGCCCTGGTGTCCGAGCGCCGCGAGCAGCGCGCCCGCACCATCGGCTCGGTCCTCAAGTCCGTCGTCACGATGGTCGTGTTCGGCGTGGCGTTCATCCAGGTGCTCACCGAGCTGGGCATGAACGTCGCGCCGATCCTGACCTCCGCGGGCATCCTGGGCGTCGCGATCGGCTTCGGCGCCCAGAACCTGGTGAAGGACTTCCTGTCCGGCATGTTCATGATGCTGGAGGACCAGTACGGCGTGGGCGACGTGGTCGACCTCGGCCCGGCCACCGGCACGGTGGAGAGCGTGGGCCTGCGGATCACCACGATCCGGGACACCAACGGCACCGTCTGGTACGTGCGCAACGGCGAGATCCTGCGGGTGGGCAACTCCTCGCAGGGCTTCGCCGTGGCGGTGGTGGACCTGCCGCTGGCGTACGGCGCGAACCTGGCCGACGTCACCGAGATCCTGGCCAAGGCCGCGGCCGAGGCGACCGAGTCCGAGCCGCTGTCGAACGACGTGATCGCGAAGCCGGACGTGCTCGGCGTGGAGAAGGTCACCCCCGAGGGCCTGACCATCCGGGTGACGACGAAGGTGCGCCCCGGCCGCCAGTGGGCGGTGCAGCGGGCGCTGCGGGCGAAGCTGATGCACGCGCTGGAGGACCAGGGCATCTCGCTGAGCCCGGCCGCCGCGACGGCCCCCTCGGTGACGCCCGCCCCGCCCGGCAACTACGGCACGCCGACCCCCGTGGTCAAGAAGTCCTGATGGCCGCCCCTGTGTGCGGTCGCGGGCGGCGGTCAGTCAGGATGGACGCGTGACCACGCCGGAGAACTTCTACGAAGCGGTGGGCGGGTACGAGACGTTCCGCCGCATCGTCGCCCGCTTCTACGAGGAGGTCGCCAAGGACGAGGTGCTGCGGCCGATGTACCCGGAGGAGGACCTGGGGCCCGCCGAGGAGCGGTTCCGGCTCTTCCTGATGCAGTACTGGGGCGGCCCGCACACCTACTCCGAGCGCAGGGGCCACCCCCGGCTGCGGATGCGGCACATGCCGTTCGAGATCGGGCCGAGGGAGCGGGACGCCTGGCTGCGCTGCGCGAAGGCGGGCGTGGACGAGGCCGACCTCACGCCGCAGCAGCGGGAGCAGCTGTGGGGGTACCTGGAGATGGCCGCGAACAGCCTGGTCAACACCTGGGGCTGAGCGGTGGCCCGACCGCGCCGCAGGCACTCCCCCGACCGGGTCTTGGCAGACCACACCGAATGGCAGGATGAACCCTCGTGCGACGTTCCTCCGACCTCAGCCCCGAGCAGGCCGACGAGTCAGCCTGGTGGCACGACGCCGTCTTCTACCAGGTCTACGTCCGCTCGTTCGCCGACTCGAACGGCGACGGGGTCGGTGATCTGGACGGCATCCGCTCCCGGCTCGGCTACCTCGAACTGCTGGGCGTCGACGCCCTGTGGCTCACGCCGTTCTACACCTCCCCGATGGCCGACCACGGCTACGACGTCGCGGACCCGCGCGACGTCGACCCGCTGTTCGGCGACCTGGCCGCGTTCGACCGGCTGGTCGCCGAGGCCCACGAGCACAACATGAAGATCACCGTCGACCTGGTGCCGAACCACAGCAGCGACCGGCACGAGTGGTTCCAGGCCGCGCTGCTGGCCGCGCCGGGCGGTCCCGAGCGGAACCGCTACATCTTCCGGGACGGGCGCGGCTTCGACGGGTCGCAGCCGCCGAACAACTGGACCAGCATCTTCGGCGGCCCGGCGTGGACGCGGGTCGCGGACGGGCAGTGGTACCTGCACCTGTTCGCGCCCGAGCAGCCGGACCTGAACTGGGACAACCCGGAGGTGTCCGCCGACCTGGCGCGGACCCTGCGGTTCTGGCTGGACCGGGGCGTCGACGGGTTCCGGATCGACGTCGCGCACGGCATGGCCAAGCCGCACGGCCTGCCGGACATGGACGTGCGCGCCGAGCAGGCGTCCGGCGTGCTGCACGACAACGCGCTCGACCCGAGGTTCGACGACGACGGCGTGCACGAGCACCACCGGATGATCCGGAAGGTGATCGACTCCTACCCCGGCCGGATGGCCGTGGGTGAGATCTGGGTGCAGGGCGACGACCGGTTCGCCCGCTACGTGCGGCCGGACGAGCTGCACCTGGGCTTCAACTTCCGCCTGGTGCAGGCCGGGTTCGAGGCCGAGCAGGTGCGCGCGGCGATCGAGCACTCGCTGGCCGCCGTGGCGCCGACCGGCACCCCGCCGACCTGGACGCTGTCCAACCACGACGTGGTGCGGCACGTGACCCGGTACGGGGGCGGCGCGCTGGGCGCGCAGCGGGCGCGGGCGATGGCGCTGGTGCAGCTGGCGCTGCCGGGCGTGGTCTACCTGTACAACGGCGAGGAGCTGGGCCTGCCGAACGTGGAGCTGCCGGACTGGGCGCTCCAGGACCCGACGTGGGTCCGCTCCGGGCACACCGACCGGGGCCGCGACGGCTGCCGCGTGCCGCTGCCGTGGGAGGGCTCGGCCCCGCCGTTCGGGTTCTCCTCCGGGCAGGGGTCGTGGCTGCCGCAGCCGGACGAGTGGGCCGGGCTGACCGCCGAGCGGCAGCTGGAGGACCCGGACTCGATGCTGTCGCTGTACCGGCAGGCGCTGGAGCTGCGGAAGTCCACCGAGGGCATGTCCGGGACCGAGCTGGAGTGGTACGGGGCGCCCCCCGGCTGCTTCGCGTTCCGCCGCAAGGGCGGGGGGCTGATCTGCGCCCTGAACACCTCGGGCGCGCCGGTGCCGCTGCCCCCTGGCGAGGTCCTGCTCTCCAGCGGGCCGATGGACGGCGACCAGCTGCCGCCGGACACCGCGGTGTGGCTGGTCTGAGGTCTCGTGCCTTCGAGGGCCGGGTGGTCGGAAGTCGACCGCCCGGCCTTCGCATTGGGCCAGCTACACCAGCAGCGGCAGCATGGAGTGCCTGCGCCTGACCACCGCGCCGAAGCGGGCGTCGATGCGCAGCCACGAGTCGGTGGCGGTGACCCGGACGTCGTCGCCGCCCAGGAAGCCCATGCCGGACAGCGCGAACAGGCAGCGCAGCGGCACCTTCACGTCCAGGCCGGAGCCGGAGACGGTCAGCACGGTCTGGTCCAGCAGCGACGCGGGCGGGGTGCCGTGCGGGCCGGTGTTCTCCCTGGCCAGCGCGACGCCCTGGTCGGCCAGCTCGGTCACCACGGCGCCGGGCAGCAGGTCGACGCGCTGCCAGCCCGACAGGGGCGGCAGGGCCGAGCGCCACATCAGGTCCTTGGCGGGACCGGCGTCGACCGTGTCGCCGCGCAGCACGGCGAGCCCGGTGAGCAGGTCGCTGCCGGAGACGGTGACGTCGCCGGGGTCGACGCGGCCCGCGACGGTGCGGGTGGCGAGGGTGTCGAACGGGGTGGCCACCCAGGCGTCGACGTGCCCGCCCGTCGGCCGGTTGCGCAATCGCACGACCACCTGCTGGTCGAGGCGGACCGCGCGGGCGACGAACGCCCCGAGGTCGTCGCGCTCGCTGGGGTCGGTGAAGACGAGTTCAGGCACCGGCACCTCCGGGCGTTCCGGCGCGCCACCCGGCGAGGAAGTCGCGCTCGGCTTCGGACAGTCGGCGGGGGCGGCCCGCCGCGACGTTGTAGGGCACCATCAGGGTCTCGGCCCTGGCGACGACCGGGCTGTCCGGCCTGCGGCTGCCCCTGACCGCGTAGTCGAGGGTGAAGGACGCGGACTTGAGCTCGCGGACCGACATCTCCACGACCACCTCGCCGCCGCTGAACAGCAGCGGTTGCAGGTACTCGACGACGAGCTTGGCCACCACGACGCCCTCGCGGAGGTCGGGGACCCCCAGCCGGACGGCCTCGGTGAACAGCAGGTCGACGCGGGCCTCCTCCAGCAGAGTGACCGTGTTGGCGTGGTTGACGTGCCCGTACGCGTCCATGTCGGACCACCTCGGACGGACGCCGGTGACGAACACACCCAAGTTGAACGCGCCTCCCGCTTAGTCGCCTTGCCGAAACCCTATCGACGTGCGGGGTCCAGGTTAAGCGGGCCGTCATGAACGGTTTTCACTTGTCTCGCGGGTGACGCGCAGGTCACCCCCCGACCCCCGCTCACCTCCGGCGGGCGGCGGTCGAGCCGCGCACCACCAGCTCGGGCTGGAACACGAACTCGGCGTGCGGCGCGGGCGTGCCCGCGACCTCCTCCAGCAGCGCGTGCACGGCGGCCTGGCCCATGGCCTCCACCGGCTGGCGCAACGTGGTCAGGGGTGGGTCGGCGAACCCGATCAGCGGCGAGTCGTCGAAGCCGACCACCGACACGTCTCCGGGAACCCGCAGGCCACGGCCCCGCGCGGCCCGGATCGCGCCGAACGCCATCAGGTCGCTGCCGCACACGACCGCCGTGCAGCCCCGGTCGAGCAGGGCGTCGGCGGCGGCCTGCCCGCCCTCGACGGTGAACAGCGAGTGCTCCACCGGACCGGTCGCCGCGCCGCCCGCGAAGGCCGCCGCGAAGCCCTCGGCGAGCCGCTGCGTCGGCACGTACCGGGGCGGCCCCACGGCCAGCCCGACCTTCTCGTGGCCGAGCTCCAGCAGGTGCGAGACGGCCAGCCTGGCGGCGGCCCGGTAGTCCACCGAGACGAACGGCGCGGACACGTGCTCGGTGAAACCGTTGACCATGACGAACGGCACACCGCGACCGGTGAGCTTGACGTAGCGGTCGGGGTCGGCTGTTGTGTCGGCGTGGAGACCGGAGACGAACACGATCCCGGTCACCCCCCGGTCGACCAGCAGTTCGGTCAGCTGGTCCTCCGACGAACCGCCCGGCGTCTGCGTGCACAGCACCGGCGTGTAGCCCTCCCTGGTCAGAACCTGCTCGATGACCTGGGCGAACACCGGGAAGATCGGGTTGGTCAGCTCCGGGATGATCAGGCCGACCAGCCCCTGGGTGCGCTGGCGCAGCCTCGGCGGGCGCTCGTAGCCGAGCACGTCCATGGCGGCCACGACGGCTTGCCTGGTCGTGGGCGACACGCCCGCCTTGCCGTTCACGACGCGGCTGACCGTGGCCTCGCTGACGCCCGCTTGAGCGGCAATGTCACTGAGCCGAGCTGTCACCCGGCTGACTTTACGGCCGGTGCGGTCGGGCTCTGGCAACCACCGCTGGGTCCGTCCCGGCGCGCTGCCACCCGTTCGGCGCAGTGCGCGAAAGAGGTTGCAGCGGTTTTCAGCAATTTACGCAACTGGTAAGACCTGGACACATCCCTGCAAAACACCCTGCACCAGAGGAGTCACCGTGGCACCCCCTGCACGGAAGATCGCCCTGTTCGCCGCCGGAGCCCTGATAGCCGGCGTGGTCGCCGCCGGGGCGACCCAGCTGGCCTCGACCCCGCCCACGGCCACCGCCACCCCGCCCGGCGCCAAGACCGTGACCGCGACCCTGTTCCAGTGGACCTTCGATCGCGTGGCCACCGAGTGCGCCACCACCCTCGGCCCCAAGGGCTACGGCTACGTCGAGGTCTCCCCCGCCACCGAGCACATCCAGGGCGGGACCTGGTGGACCTCGTACCAGCCGGTCAGCTACCGGATCGCCGGTCGGCTCGGCAGCGAGGCCCAGTTCCGGAACATGGTCAGCGCCTGCCACAACGCGGGCGTCAAGGTCATCGCCGACGCGGTGATCAACCACATGTCGGCGGGCTCGGGCACCGGGACCGGCGGCACCCGGTACACGAAGTACGCCTACCCCGGTCACTACGGCGACCAGGACTTCCACACCTGCCGCACCGACATCAACGACTACCGCAACCGGGACAACGTCCAGAACTGCGAGCTCAGCGGCCTGTCGGACCTCAACACCGGCAGCGAGTACGTGCGCAGCGAGATCGCCGAGTACCTGAACAACCTGCTGTCGATGGGCGTCGACGGCTTCCGGATCGACGCGGCCAAGCACATGCCCGCCGCCGACCTGTCCGCGATCAAGGCGAAGCTGACCAAGCGCGACGCGTTCTGGGTGCACGAGGTCATCTACGGCGCGGGCGAGGCGGTGCAGCCGGGCGAGTACACCGGGTCGGGCGACGTCGACGAGTTCCGCTACGCCTACGACCTCAAGCGCGTGTTCACCAGCGAGAACCTGGCCTACCTGAAGAACTTCGGCGAGGGCTGGGGGCACCTGCCGAGCGGGCAGGCGCGCCCGTTCGTGGACAACTGGGACACCGAGCGCAACGGGTCGACGCTGTCGTACAAGGACGGCTCGAACTACACCCTGGCGAACGTGTTCATGCTGGCCTGGCCGTACGGCTCGCCGCAGGTGTACTCGGGCTACGAGTTCTCGAACAAGGACCAGGGCCCGCCCGCGCCCGGCGAGTGCTACAGCAGCGGCTGGGAGTGCCAGCACCGGTGGCCGCAGATCGCGAACATGGTCGGCTTCCGCAACACCACCTCCGGCACGGCCGTGACGAACTGGTGGGACAACGGCCGCAACGCCATCGCGTTCGGCCGGGGCGACAAGGGCTACGCCGTGGTCAACCGGGAGTCCTCGGCGGTGTCGCGGACGTTCCAGACCTCGCTGCCCGCGGGCACCTACTGCGACGTGCAGCGCGACGGCTGCACGGCCACGCACGTGGTCAACTCGGCTGGGCAGTTCACCGCGACGGTGAACGCCAACGAGGCGATCGCGCTGCACGTGGGCGCCATGGGCAACGGGTCGAACCCCGGCGCGGGCGCGGCGGCGTTCTCGGTGAACGCGACGACGGTCATGGGGCAGAACATCTTCGTGGTGGGCGACCACGCCTCGCTGGGCGGGTGGGACCCGGCGCGGGCGGTGGCGCTGTCCTCGGCCTCGTACCCGCTGTGGAAGACCTCGGTGTCGCTGCCGAACGGGACGGCGTTCGCCTACAAGTACATCCGCAAGGAGGCGAACGGGTCGGTGACCTGGGAGAGCGGCGCGAACCGCACCTCGACCTCACCGGCGACGCTGAACGACACCTGGCGGAACTAGCCGGGGGCCGGGAATGAGCACGAGGGCGGGGAGTTCCACGACTCCCCGCCCTCGTGCTGTCCACCGGTCTCGCACGGCTTCGCCGTGCGGGGGCGGGGAGTCGTCGACTCCCCGCCCCCCAACCGTTCACAGCCCCGTCAGCGCACCATGCTCCGCACCTGACGCGCCGCCACCGACAGCGTCGCCAGGTCGAGCCGGTTCGCCCGGTTGATCTCCTCCAGCGCCGCCCGCGCCCGACCGAGCCGGGACGCGTTGGCCTGCTCCCACGCGGCGATCTTCTGCTCGCCGCTGTCCTCCGGGTCGGAGGTGCGCAGCACGTCCACCGTGATCGCCCGCAGCGACGAGTAGAAGTCGTCCCGCAGCGCGAGCCTGGCCAGCGCGTGCCAGCGGTTCTCCCGCTCCAGCGAGGACACCGAGCTGAGCATCCGGTCGATGTCCAGGTGGTCGGACATCGCGAAGTACAGCTCGGCGGTCTCCTCGTGGCTGCGCTCGGCGCCCGCCGACGCGCCCAGGTCCTCGTGCTCGGCCAGCTCGGCGATCTCGGTGACGTCCAGCAGCCCGTAGGTGAACAGCAGCGTGGAGATCCGCGTCGCCAGCTCCTGCGGCACGCCGTGGCCGACCAGCCGGTCGACGTTGGCCAGCACCGACTCCTGCTCGCGGCCCTTGACCAGGTCCACCATCCTCGGCGTGATCCGCTCGACCACACCCCGGAAGCGGGAGATGGCGGCGCTGATCGCCAGCGGCTGCGGCCGGTTGGTCAGCAGCCAGCGGGACGCGCGGTCCAGCAGGCGCCGGGTCTCCAGCAGCATGTCGTCCAGGACCTCGCTGGGCACCGCGTTGTCCAGCTCGCGGATGCTGCGCCACAGCGACGGCAGGTCGTAGATCGAGGTGACCGCCGTGTACGCCCGCACCGCGTCGGTGGTCGACGCGCTCATCTCCTCGGCGAGCCGGAACGCGTAGGAGATGCCGCCGCCGTCCACGACCTCGTTGACCAGGACGGTGGTGATGATCTCCCGGCTGAGCGGGTGGTCCGGGATGGCGTCGCCGAAGCGGGCCCGCAGCTGGCTGGGGAAGTAGTCGGGCAGCTTGCGCGCCGCCGAGTCCATCGTCGGCAGGTCGCTGGCCAGCACCTCCTCCTTCAGCGCCAGCTTCACGTGCGCGAGCAGCGTCGCCAGCTCCGGCGAGGTCAGGCCCTCGCCCGCCTTCTCCAGCGCCTTGAACTCGGCCTGGCTCGGCAGCGCCTCCAGGCCCCGGTCGAGCACGCCGCGCGTCTCCAGGTCGGTGACCAGGCGGGCGTGCACGGACAGCATCGGGGCCGCGTGCGCCCGGCTGACGCCCAGCACCGCGTTCTGCGAGTAGTTGTCGGCCAGCACCAGCTGCCCGACCTCGTCGGTCATCTCGCCCAGCAGCTCGTTGCGCTGCCCGGCGTCCAGCGCGCCCTGCCTGACCAGCTCGTCCAGCAGGATCTTGATGTTGACCTCGTGGTCGGAGCAGTCCACGCCCGCCGAGTTGTCCAGCGCGTCGGTGTTGACCTTGCCGCCGGTACGGGCGAACTCGATGCGACCGCGCTGGGTCAGGCCCAGGTTGCCGCCCTCGCCGACGACCTTGACCCGCAGGTCGCGGCCGTTGACCCGGATCGCGTCGTTGGCCTTGTCGCCGACGTCGCCGTGCGTCTCGGCGGAGGACTTGACGTAGGTGCCGATGCCGCCGTTCCACAGCAGGTCGACCGGGGCGACCAGGACGGCCCGCATCAGCTCCTGCGGGGACAGCTTCAGGGTGCCCTCGGGCAGGCCGAGCGCGACCCTGACCTGCTCGCTGACCGGGATCGACTTGGCGGTGCGCGGGAACACGCCGCCGCCCTCGCTGATCAGCGACCGGTCGTAGTCGTCCCACGAGGAGCGCGGCAGCGCGAACAGCCGGGAGCGCTCGGCGAACGAGGTCGCGGCCACCGGGTTCGGGTCCAGGAAGACGTGCCGGTGGTCGAACGCGGCGACCAGCCGGATGTGCTCGGACAGCAGCATCCCGTTGCCGAACACGTCGCCGGACATGTCGCCGACGCCGACGACGGTGAACTCGTCGGTCTGGGTGTTGGTGCCCAGCTCCCGGAAGTGCCGCTTCACGCTCTCCCAGGCACCCTTGGCGGTGATGCCCATGGCCTTGTGGTCGTAGCCGACCGAGCCGCCGGAGGCGAACGCGTCGCCGAGCCAGAAGCCGTAGGAGCGGGACACCTCGTTGGCGATGTCGGAGAACGACGCGGTGCCCTTGTCGGCGGCCACGACGAGGTAGCTGTCGTCGCCGTCGTGCCGCACCACCTGCGGGGCGGGGACGGTGACGCCCGCCTTGAGGTTGTCGGTCAGGTCGAGCAGGCCCGAGATGAACTGGCGGTAGCAGGCGATGCCCTCGGCCAGGAAAGCCTCGCGGTCCTGGCCCGCGTCACCGGTGGGGGCGGGCGGGCGCTTCACCACGAAGCCGCCCTTCGCGCCGACCGGGACGATCACCGCGTTCTTCACCGCCTGCGCCTTGACCAGGCCCAGCACCTCGGTGCGGAAGTCCTCGCGCCGGTCGGACCAGCGCAGCCCGCCGCGCGCGACCGGCCCGAACCGCAGGTGCACGCCCTCGATCCGCGGCGAGTACACGAAGATCTCGAACCGGGGGCGGGGCTGCGGCAGCTCCGGGATGGCCCTCGGGTTGAGCTTGACCGCCAGGTACGGGCGGGGCGCGCCGTCGGCGTCGCGGACGAAGTAGTTGGTCCGCAGGGTCGCCAGCACCAGGGTGAGCAGGCTGCGCAGGATGCGGTCGGCGTCCAGGCTGGTGACGTCGTCGATCAGCTCGGTGATCCGGGCGGACAGGCGGTCGGTGCGCTCGGTCCTGGCGGGGGCGTCCAGCGCCGGGTCGAAGCGGGTCTCGAACAGCTCGACCAGCGCGGTGGCGACCTGGGTGTGCCCGAGGACGGCGTCCTCGATGTAGTCCTGGCTGTAGGACACGCCCGCCTGGCGCAGGTACTTGGCGTACGCGCGCAGCATGGCCGCCTGCTGCCAGGTCAGGCCGCCGCGCAGCACCAGGGTGTTGAAGCCGTCGACCTCGGACTCGCCGCGCCACGCCGCCGCGAACGCGTCCTGGAAGCGGACGCGCACCGAGTCGAGGTCCTCGTCGGTGAGCTTCTCCAGGGTGGCCGGGTCCAGGCGCAGGCCGAAGTCGTAGATCCAGCACTCGACGCCGTCGTCGCGCACCAGGTCGTACGGCCGCTCGTCGACCACGACCACGCCCATGCGCTGGAGCATCGGCAGCACGTCGGACAGGGTGACGCGCGCGCCCGCGAGGAACAGCTTGAACCGCCGCTCGCCCGGCTCGGCGTCGCGCGGCACGTAGAACACCATGTCCAGGTCGCCCTGGCCCAGCGCCTCGATGCGGCGGAAGTCGGCGAGGCCCTCGGTGGCGGTGAAGTCCTCCTTGTAGGCCTCGGGGAACGCGCCCGCGATCCGCTGGCCCTGCTCGCCCGCCGACTCGGCGCCCAGCTCGTTCGAGCGGGCGGTCTCGGCCAGCACCGCCTCGACCATGCGGTCGTCCCAGGAGCGCACGGCCTCGGCGAGGCGCTGCTGGATGAGCCCGGTGTCCGGGGTGGCGCCCTGGTCGGCGGCCGGATCGGTGTGCACGGTGAAGTGCACGCGGGCCAGCGCGGACTCGCCGATGCGGGCGCTGTACTCCAGGTTGACGCCGCCCAGCTCGTCGATCAGCACCTCCTGCATGGCCAGCCGCGAGGTGGTGGTGTAGCGGTCGCGCGGCAGGTAGACCAGGCAGGAGTAGAAGCGGCCGTACGGGTCGCGGCGCAGGAACAGCCGCAGGCGGCGGCGCTCGGCGAGCGCGATGACGCCCGTGACGGTGAGGTGCAGCGTCTCCGCGTTCACCGAGAACAGCTCGGTGCGCGGGTAGTTCTGGATGACCTCGAGCATCCGCTGGCCCGAGTAGGAGTGCAGCGGGAAGCCTGCGCTGTGGATGACGTCGCGGACGCGGCGCTCGATGACGGGGATGTCCAGGACGTCCTCGTGCAGCGCGGTCGTGGACAGCACGCCGAGGAAGCGGTGCTCGCCGTCGACGCGGCCCTCGGCGTCGAAGGTCCGGACGCCCACGTAGTACGGGTAGACCGAGCGGTGCACGCTGGCCTGGGCGCTGGCCTGGGTGAGGACCAGCAGCTCCGGGGTGGGCGTTCCGGCGTCGGGCCCGGCGGTGAGGGCGTGCGCGGCGGGGCTGTCCTGGCGCAGCACGCCGAGACCGGCCTCGCCCGAGGGGCGCAGGACCGGCTCGCCGCCGTCGCGGGCGACCTCGTAGCGGCGGTAGCCGAGGAACGTGAAGTGCTCGTCGGCCAGCCACTCCAGCAGCCGCGCGCCGTCCTGCACCTCGTGCTCGGGCAGCGGGAGGCCGTCGCCGCGCAGGGACTTGGCCAGCTCGCGGGCGGTGGTGACCATGCGGTCGGTGTCCTCGACGACCTCGCGGACGTCGTTGAGCACGGAGCGCAGCCCGGCTTCCAGCTCGTGCGCCCGGTCGGCGTCGGTGAGCAGGTCGACCTCGATGTGCATCCACGACTCGGCGGCGGCCCCCTGCGGCGGGTCGGCCGGGTCGGCGGTGGGCAGCACCTCCACGAGGGAGCCGTCGGCCTGGTCGCGGCGCACCACGACGATCGGGTGGATCACGCGCTGCACCTGCACGCCGTTGCGGGTGAGCTCGGAGGCGACCGAGTCCACCAGGTAGGGCATGTCGTCGGTGACGATCTGCACGACGGTCGCGGGGCACTGCCAGCCGTCCCGCTCCCTGGTGGGGTTGAGCACCCGCACCGTGGGGCGGCCCGCCACGCGGCTCTCGGCGAGCCGGTGGTTGGAGCGCACCGCGCCCAGCAGGTCGGCCGGGTCGTCGTCGTTGACTTCCTCGGCGGGCACGTGCCGGTAGTAGAGGCGGATCAGCTCGGCGAGCTCGGGCGCGTTCTCGGCGGCTCTGCCGATCAATTCGTCTCGGGTGTGTTCAGGACTGGCCGCACGCGCGGCACCACCCGCGGCGTGGGCGGCGCGCTCGGAACGGGTCGGGAATCCAGTCGAGGTCATGTTCAGGCGACTCCACGCTATCCGGCACCTCTGTGTGCCGGGTCTGCGCACCACTTAACCAGACAGTGCGAACTGCGCAGGCGGGACCCGTGTTTTTCACGAGCTGGATCGTTCACCTGATCGATCAGCCGCTTCCGGGCCAAGAGCACGGGGTTCCCTGGGCAAAGCACGGAAAACCGGGACCAGCGAAGTCATTTACCGGACTCGCACTGGTCACCGGCAGGAAACCTGGAACCTTATTAAAACCTCAAAGAATTCGTCTCACCTTTCGGACGACCCCCGGTCGTCCAGCCGCGTGATGATCCCGGTGCTCTCGTTGCCCTCGGCCCTGGCCCGCTGCTCCTCCTCGTCCTCCCGCCGCCCGGCCTCGTAGGCGACGAGCGCCTCGGCGAGCAGCTCGGCGAGGCTGAGGTCGCTCTTGGGCCTGCGGGAGGCCCGGTTGGCGCTGGGCGAACCGGGGGCGGGCTCGGGCTCGGGACCGGGCTCGGCGACGACGGGCAGGTCGATCGTCCGCCCACCGACGACGACGGAGGTGACGAAGGGGTTCTTCTCGCCCTCGGCACCGGTGCCGGTGGTGGAGCTGCCGTTGTCGGCGCCGGCACCGGCACCGGCGCCGGTGTCCGCGCTGACGCCGGTGCTGTCACCGGCGCCGACGACGTCATCCCCGCTGTCACCGAGGCCGCTGCCGGCGGGTTCACCGAAACCGGTGCTCACGCCGGCGCTGCCACCGAAGTCCGCGCCGCTGGTGGCGCTGTCGCCAAAGCTGCCGGTGCCGGCGCCGAAGACCTCGTCGCCGTTCTCGGCGGCGAAGCGCGCACGCCAGTCGTCGAGCTCGGCGTACCCGCCGCCGGACCACCCGGAGCTGTCCGAGTTCGCGCCCAGCGGCGGCTCGGGCTCGGGAACCGGCGTCGGGATCGGCTCGCGGCTCGGCTCGGGCGTGGGGGACGGCGCAGGCGTCGGAACGGGCGGGATCGGGTCGGGCGTGGGAACCGGCGGCACCGTCCCACCCGCCTCGGCCCACCGCCGCGACCAGCTCTCGTCCCCGAGACCGTAGTCGCTGCTCAGCGAGTAGTCCCCGAGCCCGTGGGAGCCACCGGCGGCCCCGGAGCCATCCCGCTCGACCTCAGGCCCACCCCGCCCCTGCAACGGCAGCCCACCGCTGGTGTCACCGGGGTTGTGCAGCCCACCGTCACCGGCGCCGCCCCGCTCCCCACCACCGTGCCTGCCCGACCGCTCCTCCTCGCGGAAGGCGCTGCCCGTGCTCCTAGGGGCGGTGCTCCCAGGGCCAGCGCTCCCAGGGGCGGCGCTCCCCTCGCTCGCGGCGGCGTGCGTCCCACCGAAGAACGCGGCGGCCCCACCCGAGGCGCCCGCGTCCACCCCGTCGAGGTAGTCGCTCCCGGCCCCGCGCTCAGCGGACGAACCGGCGGCCCGCCAGCTCTGACCGGCCGCGCCCCAGTCAGAGGCACCCCGGTCCGAGGCGCCCCAGTCAGAAGCACCCCGGTCAGAAGCACCCCGGTCCGAGGCGCCCCAGTCGACCGAGGCGCGGCTGTCCGCCCCTCTGTCACCCGAGCCACCGCTGCCGGAACCGGCCCCGCCGAGCGCCCACTCGGCCAAGCTGAAGCCGTCCGCGCCGAACCCGCCCGTGGCGGAGCCACCCGCAGCCGAACCGTGCGCGCTGGAGCCGTCCGCGCCGTGCCCACCGGCCGAACCGTGCGCGCTGAAGCCGTCCGCGCCACGTCCACCGGTCGCCGGGTCGCCCGAGCCCTGATCAGCCGGGGTCGCGCCCCGGTCTTCCCCCGTGGTGCGGCTGACGGGGAAGGGGTCGGGTGCGCCGAGCGGCTTCCTGGGGTCGGCGGCGGACCTGGGTCGCGGGTCGCCGGGGAACTCGTCCCGCTTGGGGTCGTGCCCGTACCCCTCGGGGACGCGGGCCGTCGGGATCAGCGGTCCTTTGGCGAACGCGACACCGAGCCCGGACGGTTCGTCCACCGGCAGCCCGTCCACGCCCAGGACGGGCTGGACCATGGTCGGCGAGTCGAACATGTCCACGGTCCGGTCGTGCTTGTCAGCGGATCGTTCAGCGCCCTGCTCCGCCGCTTCCTCGCGGAAGCGCGCGGGCACCTCGACCCGCCAGGGAACCTCGTCAGCAGGGGGCACCGAAGCCTCCGTCCCAGCTCGCGCTCGACCGTCGTCACCGCCGTCGTCACCACCGTCGTCAGCCGCGGCCCGCCTCCGCCCACCGGCCCGCCGACGCCCGCCGAGCAGCCCGGCGGCCTTCAAGTTCTCCAGCACCCCGGAACCCTCGGGCGCCACACCGTCCCCGCCGTCCTCGGACGCCTCCCGAGCGGCCCTGCGCCGCCCGCTGCGCACGGCCCCGGAAGCGGCGATCAACCCGGCCGCCGACACGGACCGCTCCCCGGCGGAGTCCCCTTCACCCGCGGCGGGACCGGACTGCGCGGAGTCGGCGCGGGAGGCCCGGCGCGTGGGGCCGGTGCTCCCGGAAGCGGTGTCCGCCGGGTCGGCTGCGGACGTGCCCGCGGAGGCAGCGGGTCGCTCCTCCGGGGAGTCGGGCTCGATCCGGATCGGGGGGATCAACACCGTCTGCTCGGCAGCGGGCACCACCTCACCCTGCGACTCCCGAGCCCGCCCCGCGACCCCGCCGAACGCGGACCCAGGCGCGGCCCCAGGCACGGACGAGCTGAACGGCAGGTTCAGCATCGGCGCGGGGAGGTGGCTGATGTCGGGGAGCCCGAGGTCGTCGTCGACGTCCTCGATCCCGCCCGCCTCGTCCTCAAGACCGCCCTGCTCGTCGGGAGCGGCCTTGGGCCACCCGGCCTGCACGGCGGACCGCCAGGAGTCCGCGAACTGCTCGACCCCGGACGACTGCCCACCGACGCCCGGCTCACCCTCCGACGACCGCCCGCCCGCAGCCTGCTCGCCCCCGGACGACCAACCACCGGCAGCCGGATCACCGGCGGAAACCGGCTCGCTCACGGCAGGCTCAACCGGCCCCCGCCACGCCTCGTCGTTCTCCTCACCGGCGAAGTGCGCGGCGATCCGAGCCGCGATCGCGGCCTGAGCGGCGGCGTGCGCGGAAGCCGAGTCGCCCGTCCCGTCCCTGGTCGCGGCGGCCTGGGCCATCATGGCCTTGAGCGCGGCGACCTGGGCGGCGGTCGACTCCTCGACCTCGCCCTGCCCGTGCCGGGACCGCCCGGCCCGAGCACCCTCACCCTGCCCGGCTCCGGCAGCCGAGTTCGGCGCTGCTGCCGGGTACGGCGCTGCTGCCGAATCAGCCTTTGCGGCCTGGTGCGACGCGGGAGCAGCCTGCGGCTCAAGACCACCGGCCGACTCGACCTGCGACCGCCCCGACCCGCTCTCCGGCGCGCTGTGCCGGGACGCGCCCTGCTGAGCCGGGTGGTACCCCGGCGTCGACTGCCCGGACCCGTGCACCGGGGTCACGTAGTGCTCGGCCGAGTGCTGAGCGGAATGCCCACCACCGGCCCCGGTCGCACCACCCGCACCCGTTCCAGGCGCGGTCGCACCACCCGCACCCGTTCCAGGCGCGGTCGCACCACCCGCACCCGCTCCAGGCGCGGTCACATCACTCGCACCCGCTCCGGTCCCGGTCGCCGCTCCGGGTGGGGGCGTGCTTCCCGCGCCTTCGGGGCGCCGGGCGCGGTTGAGGAAGGGGAGGTGGCTGATGATGTCCGCCACCGACTTCGGCTCCGAGGGGCCCCTGCCCGCGCCCGCCGCGCCTCCAGCACCGCCTGCGCCCCTCGCGCCGCCGATGCCCTCTGCGCCACGAGTGCCACCAGCGCCGCCGGCACCCTCCGGGTCCGCGGGGTCGGGCGCGCGCCTGCGTCCGCCTGCCAGGGCGGCAGCCGCAGCCGCGAAACCGGTCTCCGACTCGGGCTTCGCCGTGTCACCGAACGGGGAGACCAGGCGCCAGCGGTCGGCCGCGTGGGCCCGTGCCGCCGACAGGCCGTCCACCGTCATGTCCTCGGCGGCGCGCCTCGCGCCCGCCCGCTTGCCCTTGACCGCCTCGGGGCGACCCGGCTGGCCGGGGCGCCACTGGCGGAGCTGCTGCTTGGCCTCCGGGGTGAGCTGGCTGTCCGCCTGCTGCGCGGGCGCGCGGCCGTCCTCGGTGAGCAGGGCGGCCAGCTGGTCGTGCAGGCCGGACGGCTGGCGGTGCACGCCGGAGAACTCGGCCGCCAGCCTCGCCCGCACCGCGTACACGGCGCGGGCCCGCCTGCGCTCCGCCGCGTGGGCGGCGCGCAGGTCGGTGAGCGCCTCGGACAGGTCGCCGGACACCTCGTGCACGTGGGCCAGCGCCAGCGTGCTCTCCGCGAGGAGGGTGTCCAGCTGGTGCCGCTGCGCGCTGTCGGCGGCGTCGCGCAGCAGCTCCCGCGCCTGGTCGACCCGCCCGGCGGGCAGGTGCAGCCTGGTCGCCAGCGCCACCCGCAACCAGCCGAGCGCGGACGCCGACGGCGCCCGCACCGGCTGCTCCAGCAGCGGCGACCCCACCTCGGACGCCTCACCGGCCTCGCCGGCGTCCATGAGCGCGCACACCAGCTCCAGCGCCAGCGCCGCCCGGACCTGGCCGCTGTCGGCGGTGGGGTCGGACAGCCCGTCGAGCAGGCCGAGCCCCTCCCGCGCGGACGCGGTCGCCGCCGCCAGGTCGCCCCAGCGGCGCTGCTGGCCCGCCGCGGCGACCCGCAGCAGGCCCCGCATGAGCAGCGTGACGTCGTGGTCGAGCGACTCGTCGGACAGGTAGAGCCGGTCGGCGTCCTCCAGGGCCTTGGCCAGCGCGGGACCGCGCCCCACGGAGACCAGGCACTCGGTGGCCTGCACCAGCGCCGAGGCGCGCAGGCCGTCCGGGACGCCCGCCGCCTCCAGCACCGGCCGGACCGCCGCGAACCCGGTCAGCGGCGCGCCGACCGAGCGGGCGCCGCCCGCCAGCTCGACGCGCAGCCGCCACGCCGTCTCCAGGTCCTGGACGGCCTCGGCCGCCGACAGGGCGTCCATGGCCCGGTCGGCCACCCGGACCTGGCGGTCCATCCGGTTGCCCGCGAAGACCACGATGGCCTCCGCGCGCAACCGGTCGACCTCGTCGCGGCGTGCGGTGGCGAGAGCGACCGCGCGCTCACCCAGCACCAGCGCCAACTCCGGCGCGCGCAGGCGCAACCTCCAGGCGGGCACCACGAGGGTGCTCACCTCGACGTCGACCTTCGCCGCCTCGCCCCTTGCCGCCACGTCTCCCCTACCAGCGATCAGTCCCGCACGAGCTTGCGCCGACCGGACCAGCGTGCTCCGTCGTCGATCAGTCCCGCGTGAGCTTGCGGTAGGTGACGCGGTGCGGCCTCGCCGCCTCGGCCCCGAGGCGCTCGACCTTGTGCTTCTCGTAGCCCTCGAAGTTGCCCTCGAACCAGTACCACTGCGAGGGGTTCTCGTCGGTGCCCTCCCACGCGAGGATGTGCGTGGCGACGCGGTCAAGGAACCACCGGTCGTGCGAGATGACCACGGCGCAACCGGGGAACTGCTCCAGCGCGTTCTCCAGCGAGCCCAGGGTCTCGACGTCCAGGTCGTTCGTCGGCTCGTCGAGCAGGATCAGGTTGCCGCCGAGCTTGAGGGTCAGCGCCAGGTTGAGCCGGTTGCGCTCACCGCCGGACAGCACGCCCGTGGGCTTCTGCTGGTCCGGCCCCTTGAAGCCGAACGCGCTGACGTACGCGCGCGAGGGCATCTCGACGTTGCCGACGTGGATGTAGTCCAGGCCGCCCGACACCGACTCCCAGACCGTCTTCTTCGGGTCGAGGCCCGAGCGGTTCTGGTCGACGTAGGACAGCTTGACCGTCTCGCCGACCTTGACCTTGCCCGCGTCGGGCTGCTCCAGGCCGACGATGGTCTTGAACAGGGTCGACTTGCCGACGCCGTTCGGGCCGATGACGCCGACGATGCCGTTGCGGGGCAGGGTGAACGACAGGTTGTCGATCAGGACCCGCTCGCCGAAGCCCTTCTTGAGCTTGTCGGTCTCGACGACGATGCTGCCCAGGCGCGGGCCCGGCGGGATCTGGATCTCCTCGAAGTCGAGCTTGCGGGTCTTCTCCGCCTCGACCGCCATCTCCTCGTACCGGTCCAGTCGGGCCTTGGACTTGGCCTGGCGGGCCTTCGCGCCGGAACGCACCCAGTCCAGCTCGTCCTTGAGGCGCTTCTGGAGCTTCTGGTCCTTCTTGCCCTGGACCGCCAGGCGCTCGGCCTTCTTCTCCAGGTACGTGGAGTAGTTGCCCTCGTACACGTGGGCCCGGCCGCGCTCCAACTCCAGGATCCACTGCGAGAGGTTGTCCAGGAAGTACCGGTCGTGGGTGACCGCCAGGACGGCGCCCGCGTACTGCGCGAGGTGCTGCTCCAGCCACAGCACGCTCTCGGCGTCCAGGTGGTTGGTGGGCTCGTCGAGCAGCAGCAGGTCGGGCTTGCTCAGCAGGAGCTTGCACAGCGCGACGCGGCGGCGCTCACCACCGGAGAGCAGCGTGACGTCGGCGTCCGGCGGCGGGCAGCGCAGGGCGTCCATCGCCTGCTCCAGCTGGGAGTCGAGGTCCCACGCGTTGGCGTGGTCCAGCTCCTCCTGGAGCTGCCCCATCTCCTCCATCAGCTCGTCGGAGTAGTCGACGGCCATCTTCTCGGCGATCTCGTTGAAGCGGTCGAGCTTCACCTTGATCTCGCCGAGGCCCTCCTGGACGTTGCCCAGGACGGTCTTCTCCTCGTTGAGCGGCGGCTCCTGCTGGAGGATGCCGACGGTGTAGCCGGGCGACAGGTAGGCCTCGCCGTTGCCGGGCTTGTCGAGACCGGCCATGATCTTCAGCACGCTCGACTTGCCCGCGCCGTTGGGGCCGACCAGGCCGATCTTCGCACCGGGGTAGAACATGATGGTGACGTCATCGAGGATGACCTTGTCCCCGTGCGCTTTGCGCACCTTCTTCATGGTGTAGATGAACTCGGCCATAGCCGCGATCGTAGAGCGGAGCCGTTCGGGCAAGAACCTCGGTCGTCGGCAACGCGCAACCTGATCTTCCGGAGCGACGAAGCACAGCTGTCACCCGTACGGGGGCACCGGGCACCGAGGTCCTGTGGACCCGAAGCCGTGACCTGCGAACGCCGTGAACTGCGCAGTTCTACCGGAATGTCAAGGACTGTCACCTGGACGTGGGCATCACCCGGCGCCGTCCACGACCTCCCTCCTCAGTGCTGCTCGTCTGCGGAAACTTCTTCACATTGTCCGCCGCTCGGACGCCCGGTGGGGCGCGATATCCCGGCGGTTGGGCTGTTCGGCTCAGAAGGGCACCGGGAGGGCCTCCTCCGCGACGGAGACCGACTGCTCCTCGGTGCGCGGCGCGAGCACGTCGGGCAGCGTAGGCGCTGCACCCGCCGACTCTGAAATACCGCGCCCGGCCACGCCGGAAACCGGTTCGGAACCGGGATCGGGACCGGGATCACCGCCCCGCCGGGGCTCGGCCGTGCACCACAGCAGGTTCGGCCCCACCGCCGACGCCTCCACCGACAGGTGGGTGCGCCGCACGTCCTCGGTGCGCAGCTCGTGCAGCCGCAGCTTGCCCGTCACCACCACCGGGTCGCCCCGCCCCAGGCTCGCCCGCACGTTCTCCGCGAGCCCCCGCCAGCAGGTCACCGACACGAACAACCGGTCACCGTCCACGAACCGCCCCAGGTCCCGGTCGAACCGCCGCTCCACGCTGACCATCCGGAACACCGCCCGGCTGAACCCCGTGCCGACCGTGCTCAGCGCCACCTCGCTGGCCACCGTGCCCACCAGGGTCACCCTCGTCTCGTTGACCGCCACCCCGCACCTCCACGCCGTCCGGACACCTCGTCCCGTCCAGCTTCACCCCCGCCGAGCTGCGCCGGAAGCGGCCGGAGGCGATCTGTGGACAACCGCTCCGCCTGTGGACAACGAGGTGGGAGCCGACCGGTTCCGCACCCGTCCCGTGCTATGCGCCACACATGAGTGAGCACTCACTCCTTGACTTGAGTGAGCGCTCACTCATACATTGGCCCCATGCCCGAGGAGACCACGCCCAAGCGCAGACGAGCACCGGCGATGAGCCAGGAGGAGCGCAGGGACGCGATCGTCCAGGCGACGCTCCCCCTGCTCGAACTGCACGGCGCCAACGTCACCACCAGCCAGATCGCCCAGGCGGCAGGCATCGCCGAGGGCACGGTCTTCCGGGCGTTCAAGGACAAGCAGGAGCTGATCCACGCCTGCGTCCACGAGGCGCTGTCCCCCGAACCGGTGATCGACCTGCTCGACCGGACCGCGAGCCTCCCGGACCTCCGGGACCGCGCGATCTGGACGATCAACGCCCTCTCCAGCTACCTGGAGCGGATGTGGTCGCTGGCCGGGGTCCTGCGCGAGAGCGGGTTCGACCCGCACGACAAGAGCGGCGGCAAGCACAAGAACCCCGGCGAGCACTTCGAGCGGCTGCACAGCAGGGCCGCCGCCGTGTTCGAGCCGGACGCCGACCGCCTCGCCGTCGAGCCCGCGCTCGCCGCGAAGCTCCTGCTCGGCCTGGTCATGGCCAACCGGGCCCGCCCCGGCGCGCCCACCACCGGGGCGGACGCCTCACCGGAGCAGCTCGTCGATCTCTTCCTGCACGGTGCGCTGAGGGGGACCCGATGCACGACCTCATGATCGAAGCGGTGGACGTCGTCAAGGCGTTCGGCGACCAGAAGGCCCTGGACGGGGTGAGCGTCGCCGTGCCGAGGGGCAGCGTCCTCGGCCTGCTGGGCCACAACGGCGCGGGCAAGACCACCCTGGTCAACGTCCTGACCACCCTGCTGCCCCCGGACTCGGGCACCGCCAGGGTCGCCGGGCTCGACGTGGTCTCCGACGCGCACCGGGTGCGCGGCCTGATCGGCCTGACCGGCCAGTTCGCCGCCGTGGACGAGCAGCTCTCCGGCACCGACAACCTCGTCCTCATCGCCCGGCTGCTCGGCGCGAGCCCCCGCGAGGCCAAGGCCCGCGCGGGCGAGCTGCTGGAGCTGTTCGGGCTGACCGACGCCGCCAAGCGGGCCGCCCGCACCTACTCGGGCGGGATGCGCAGGCGGCTCGACCTGGCCGCCAGCCTCGTCGGCCACCCCGACGTGATCTTCCTGGACGAGCCGACCACCGGACTCGACCCGGCCAGCAGGCTCGACCTGTGGGGCATCGTGGAGAACCTGGTCACCGACGGCACCTCGGTGCTGCTGACCACCCAGTACCTCGACGAGGCCGACCGGCTGGCCGACTCGATCACCGTGCTGGCCTCGGGCCGGGTCGTGGCCTCCGGCACCAGCGCCGAGCTGAAGGCGCAGGTCGGCCAGCGCAGCGTCACGGTCACCCTGGGCAGCGCGGACGAGGCGGCGCGGGCGCGCGTCGCGCTGGAGCGGGCGGGCCTGCAGCCGGTGCCCGACCCGGCCAAGCACGCGCTCACCTCGCCGGTGGGCTCCTCGCGCGAGCTGGCGGTCGTGGTCCGCGCGCTGGACGAGGTCGGCCTGGAGGCCGACGAGCTGGCGCTGGGCGAGCCGACCCTCGACGACGTCTACCTCACCCTGTCCCGGCACGCGGCCTGAGCCCGTCCCCACCCCGCAAGGAGCCCGCCATGACGACCCTCGCCGCGCCCCCCACCGCCACCGCCCGCAGCCGCTGGCGCGGCACCGGCTTCGGCACCCAGGTGCTCGTGCTGACCCAGCGCTCGCTGCGCGCCCTGGTCAGCGACCCCAGAATGATCCTCTTCAGCGTCCTGCAACCCCTGGTGATGCTGGCGCTGTTCAGCCAGATCTTCAGCAGCATCGCCCAGACCCCCGGCTTCCCGGCCGGGGTGGACTACATCGACTACCTGCTGCCCGCGATCCTGGTCAACACCGCGATGCAGTCCGCGCTCCAGGCCGGGGTGGGGCTGGTGTCGGACATGAAGAACGGCGTGCTGGCGCGGTTCCGGTCGCTGCCGATCCGGCCGGGGTCGGTGCTGGTCGCGCGCAGCCTGTCCGACCTGGTGCGCACCACCGGGCAGCTGCTGCTGATGGTGCTGTTCGCGGCGGTGCTGTTCGGCTTCTCCCCGTCCGGCGGGGTCGTGGGCGTCGGCGCCGCGCTGCTGCTGGCGCTGGCCGTCGGGTGGGGCCTGGGCTGGGTGTTCCTGGCCGTGGGCGCCTGGCTGCGCAACACCGAGCTGATGCAGACCGTGGGCTTCCTGGCGATGTTCCCGCTGATGTTCGCGTCCAGCGCGTACGTGCCGGTGGGCAACCTGCCCGGCTGGTTGCAGGCGGTGGCCTCGCTCAACCCGCTCACCCACGCGGTGGACGCGGCCCGGTCGCTGTCGCTGGCCCAGCCCGCCGAGGGCGTGCTGTCGGCGCTGGTGGCGACCGCCGTGCTGGCCGCCGCCGGGTGGTGGGCGGCGGAGCGCGGGTTCAAGCGGCCGATGGCGGGCTGAGCCCAGGCCGGGCGGGGGTCAGCCCTCGCCAGGTCCGCCCGCTCCCCCGGTGCCCGGCTTCGGCTTCGCGGCGCCGGGTCCGGCGTTCCCGGTCTCGGTATCGGCCTTCGGCTCGGCCACGGCCACCGACCCGCCCTTCCCCGCCATCCTGCGCAGCATCTCGTTGTACGCCGCGAGGTCCGCGCCGCCGTCCGCGTCCGCCTTCCGGTCCGCGCGCTTGGCGTCCCGGCTGTCGGAGCGGGCCCACTGCGCGAGCAGCGCGACCATCACCACCAGCAGCGGGAGCTCCCCCGCCGCCCACGCGATGCCGCCGCCGAGCCGCTGGTCCTCCAGCAGCGACGGCACCCACGGCAGCGAGAGCTTGCGGTAGAAGTCGCTGCCGATCACGTACTGCGCGCTCATCAGCACCACGCCGAAGAACGCGTGGAACGGGAGCGAGGCGAACAGCAGCCCCAGCTTCCCCAGCGGCGGCAGCTTGTTCGGCGCGGGGTCGACCCCGATCACCGGCCAGTAGAAGACGTACCCGGCCATCAGGAAGTGCGCGTTCATCGCCAGGTGCGCCCAGTGGTGGTCCAGCGCCACGTCGTACAGCCCGGAGAAGTACAGCCCGTAGAACGACCCGACGAAGAACGCCAGTGCCACGAACGGGTTGGTCAGCACCTTCGCCACCGGCGAGTGCACCAGCGCCAGCACCCACTCGCGCGGCCCCGGCGGGTTGCCCCGGCCCGCGACC
This sequence comes from Actinosynnema mirum DSM 43827, assembly GCF_000023245.1. Taxonomy (GTDB): domain Bacteria; phylum Actinomycetota; class Actinomycetes; order Mycobacteriales; family Pseudonocardiaceae; genus Actinosynnema; species Actinosynnema mirum. The sequence continues at coordinate 1,242,660 of NC_013093.1, read as the reverse complement.
GGCAGGGCGCGCAGCGCCATCGTCACCGGGGCGCCCAGCACCAGCAGGATCGGCGCGAGCATGGCCAGCAGCATGTGCGCCTGCATGTGGACGCTGAACATCGCGGGCGAGTAGCGGCCGAGGCCCGACGAGGTCGCGAACACCACGGTCAGGCAGCCCAGCACCCACGCGATCGTGCGGCCCACCGGCCAGGCGTCGCCGCGCTTGCGCAACCGGCGCACGCCCAGCAGGTAGACGACGGCGGCGGCGAGGAACGTGGTGCCGTAGACGAGGTCGAAGCGCCAGTCGAACAGGATGCGGTAGAGCGTCGGCTCGCCCGCCAGGTCGTAGCCGATGCGCAGCTCCACCGGGCTCGGCAGGGTGCGCCCCTCGGTGGGCGGGGGCGTGCGGCTGAGCGCGGCGGCGAGGCCGATCGTGGCGAGCATCAGCAGCACCTCGACGCCCGCCAGCCGCACCAGCGCGCGACCGGAGCCGGTGGCCACGACCTGCTTGACGCCCTTGGCGCGCTGGAGGTAGCCGAACACGCCCAGCGCGAGCAGCGCGGCGGTCTTGCCCAGCACGAGCAGGCCGTACTCGGAGGTGAGGAGCTGGTCCAGCGGCAGCCGCACGTACGCGTTGACCACGCCGGAGACCGCCATGACGATCCAGCAGACCAGCGCGATCGAGGAGAACCGGGACGCGGCAAGGCCCAGGTGCGCCCCGCGCCTGCGGCCGTGCGCGAGCAGCGCGATCAGCCCGCCGACCCACAGCGCGGCGGCGACCAGGTGGTACAGCAGGCTGTTGGTGGCGACGTCGTGCGAGCCGCCGCCCGAGGAGTGCCCGGTCACCGCGACGGGGACCAGCGCGAACACCGACACGAAGAACAGCACGGTGGTCCAGCCCCAGGACAGCACCAGGCGGCAGCCGAGGGCGAGCAGCACGACGATGACGGCGGTCACCATCCACGCCCGGCTCTGCTCCACCACGTCCACGACCTCGAACAGCACCGAGAGGTCGAGCAGCGCGGACAGCGGTTGCCCGAGCGCGTCCGCCACCGTGTAGGGCACCGACAGCACCGCGCCCGCCGTCCACACGAGTGAGGCCCACGCGGCGGTCCGCAACGCGGCGTAACCGTCGGCGGCGAGCGTGCCGGACTCCTGCGGCGGCACCAGGAACGCCGCGAGCAGCAGCGAGCCGATCGTCAGCACCGCCGCGCTCTCGGTGACCACCCTGACCACCACGAGCCCGGCGGCCGGACCGCCCACGAGCCCGGCGGCCAGCAGCGCCGCGACCGCGACGCCGACGGCCAGCAGGGGGATCAGCCCGGTGCGGGCGGGGCGGGCGCTGGAGCGGACCTCGGTGGGGGACACGCACCGAGCGTAGGCGGACCGGTGAAGGCACCGGCAACCGCCGGACGGCTTCGACTACCTTGGGCCGGGTGAGACGCTCCCGATCGTGGCTCGCGCTCGTGGCGGTCGTGCTGTCCGTCACGGGGTGCAGCTACTCCGTCAACGGCGCCCCGGTCGCCGCGCCCGACGCCCCGGCCGCCACGTGCTTGTCGGGAGCGCCGTCCCCGTCGGCCCCGCCGACCAGGCCATCGTCCTCGTCGTCGAAGGCGGCGGCCAAGATCGCCCACACCTGCTCGCTGGCGGACCTCGACTCGTGCGAGCTGCTCTCCGCGAAGGACCTGAAGGTGGTCGGCACGATCGACGGCGAACCCACCCCGAGGGACAGCGACCTCGCAGGCTCCTGCCAGTTCATGTTCGACGACGGCTCGGCGACCCGCTCCAGCGTCGTGGTCGCGCCGTACCGGCCGTACTCGGACTCGCGGACCAAGCAGCCCGGCGGCCACGAGGAGGTCGTGGAGGGCAACTCCGCCTGGGTGTCGTGCGAGATGGACGACCGGGTGATGGTGTGCACCGCGACGCTCGCGGTGAGCAGCGACAAGAGCCTGCTGCTCGGGTACACCAAGAGCGCCGGGAACGCCGAGGAGATGACCGCGACGATGCTGGTGCTGCTCAAGACCGGGTTGGGGAAGCTTCCCCCCGCGTGACCTCGCGGTCGCGGGCGCGGCGGGCCAGCAGGGCCAGCGGCGCGGTGAGCGCGACCACGACGGCGACCAGCCCCAGCGAGGTGGTCAGCGACGAGGCCTGGGCGATCCCGCCGACCAGCGGCGGACCGGCCAGGAACCCGGTGTAGGCGATCGTCGTCACCAGGCCGATCTCGCGCTCGCCGCCACCGCCGTCCGCGCGACGGCCCGCCTCGCCCGCCAGGTCCATGACCACCGGGAACGCGAACGCCAGGCCCAGGCCCGCGAGCGCGAACCCGCCGAAGCCCGCGGCGGGCAGCGGGACGAGCACGGCCAGCGCGAGCCCGGACGCGGCGACCAGCGCGCCGAGCTGGAGCAGCCGGTGCGGGCCGAGGCGGCGCTGGACGGGTTCGCCGAGCAGGCGGGCGGCGGCCATCGCGGTGGAGAACGCGGCGTAGGCGATCGCGGCGGCGCCGTCCCCGACGCCGCGCTCGGTGACCAGGAACAGGGCGGACCAGTCGGCGGAGGCGCCCTCGGCGATGGCCGAGCAGAGCGCGACGGCCGCGAGCAGCCACAGCACGGGGCGGCGCAGCGGTGAGCCGCCGCTGTCGTCGTGACGGGCGCCGCGGTCGGGCGCGGCGCCGGGGACCGCGCGGGCGATCCAGGCCAGCAGGAGCAGGCACGCGGCGGTGGCGACGAGGAAGTGCCGCAGCGGGGTCCAGTCCGCGGAGGCCGCCGCCGCGGCGCCGAGGGAGCCGATCAGGCCGCCGACGCTGAAGCCCGCGTGGAACCGGGGCATGAGGGCGCGGCCGGTCGCGCGGATGACCGTGACGGCGGACAGGTTCATGGACACGTCCAGCGCGGCGTTGAGGGCGCCGACGACGAGCAGGACCGCGCCGAGCTGGAGCGGTGAGCCGACCAGGCCGATCGCGGGCAGGACCAGTGCGCCGAGCAGGGCGCTGGCGAGCAGGACGGCGCGCGCGCCGACGGCGACGCACAGGCGGGCGGCGAGCGGGGCGGTGGCGGCGAGCCCGATGCTCCCGCCGAGCAGCGCCAGGCCGAGGGAGCCCTCGGTGGCGCCGATGCGGTCGGCGAGCGCGGGGACCCTGGCGGCCCACGAGCCGAAGACGATCCCGTTGAGGGCGAAGGCGGCGAACACCGCGAAGCGCTGGGTCGGCACGGGGTCCAGGGTGACTGAAGCGCTTCAGAAGGGCAAGGGCCGGCTAGTCTTGGGCGCGTGGACACCGCACGCCCCCGCAGGCCCACCCTCGACACCGTCGCCGGTGCGGTGGGCGTGTCGCGCGCGACGGTGTCGAACGCCTACAACCGGCCGGACCAGCTGTCGGCGGCGCTGCGCGAGCGGATCCTCGTGGAGGCGGCGCGCCTGGGGTACGCGGGGCCGGACCCGGTGGCCAGGAGTCTGGCGACCAGGCACAGCGCGGCGGTCGGGTTCCTGCTCGGCCAGCGCCTGACGGCCGCGTTCTCGGACCCGGCGCTGTCGATCGTGCTGGACGGCCTGGCCACGACGGTCGACGGCCACGACCACTCGCTGGTGCTGATGGCGGGCAGCGCGGGGCCGCGCGCGGAGACCGTGGCGCGGGCGCAGGCGGACGTCGTGGTGGCGTACTCGCTGCCGGAGGACGCGCCGGGTTTGGCGGCGGCGCGGGCACGCGGCCTGCCGCTGGTGGTCGTGGACCAGCCGGAGGCGCCGGGGGTCGCGTGGGTCGGCGTGGACGACGAGGGCGGGGCGCGGTTGGCGGCGGAGCACGTGCGCGCGCTGGGGCACGAGCGGGTGGCGGTGCTGACGTTCGCGCTGCACCCCGATGGGGTGACAGGTCTTGCCGATCGGGCGAGGCTGCGCTCGGCGGCGCCCGGCGTGGCCGGGCGGAGGGCGCGCGGCTACCTGGAGGTGCTGGGCGAGGCGCCGGTGTGGGAGTGCGAGGTGAGCGACCGAGCCCTGGGCAGGGCGGGCGCCCGAGAGCTGCTCCGCCTGCCCGGCCGCCCGACCGCGATCCTGTGCGCGTCGGACGAGCTGGCGTTCGGCGCCCTGGCGGCGGCCCGAGACCTGGGCCTGCGCGTGCCGGAGGACGTGTCGGTCGTGGGCTTCGACGACATCCCGGCGGCGGAGCAAGCAGAGCCCCCGCTCACCACGGTGCGTCAGCCCTTGACGGAGAAGGGCCGCCGAGCGGGTGAACTGGCGCTGGGACTGCTGGACGGAGAGAGACCGGGCAGACCGCTGAGACTCCCCGTTTCACTGATCGAACGCGCTTCCACCGCCCGTCTAACGTGATTTGCGCCACTTCTGGGCAATTTGATCACTCTTCTCCCCCGCGGACGGAAACGGTGAGCGCCTCCGGGACGATGTGTCCGGTGGGGCCGACCGCACTGCTGCGGTGCCGACCCCGAGCCTCCGTAGCTCAGTGGAGAGAGCGAGGGACTTCTAATCCCGAGGTCGCAGGTTCGAATCCTGCCGGGGGCGCTTCGGCGCTGGTGAGCGCGGTGTGGGCCGGTCGCTAGGCCGATCGGCCCACACAAAACCCACATGATTCACTTCGTGGGGTCCAGACCTTCCAGGGCTGCGGCAGCCGCCCCGCCGACCACCTTGCGGTTCATGTGCACGTCCTGGGTCATGCTGACCTGCGCGTGCCCGAGGTAGTCGGCGATCTGCCGGGCCGTCAGCCCCGCCTCATCCAACCGGGTCGCGACCAGGTGCCTGAAGGCGTGCGGGTGCAGCCCTTCCCACTCGGTGCCCGCCAGTACCCGCCGCAGGCTCTTGCGGGTGTTGTCCGGGTCCCGAAGTCCACCCAGGGCGGTGGGGAACACCCACTCGCTGTCCGCCTCAGCCTGCCGCTTGGCCACGATCTCAACCGCCCACGAGGGCACCTCGATCGTCCTCATGCCCGCCGCCGACTTGGTGTGCGGCTGGACCAGCAGGCCAATCCCCTTCTCCCGGATCACGGCGCCTTCCAGCTTGAAGGTCCCCGCGCCGGTGTCCACCCGCGCCCAGCCCAGGGCCAGCAGCTCGCCGATCCGGGCACCGGTCGCCGCGAGGACGTCGACCAGGTCCACGAGGTCGGCCCGCTCCCCCGCGTCGGCCGCCACCAGCACCGCCCGCAGGCTCACGTACTGGGCCCAGGTGATCTCGGTGAGCCTCTTGGCGACGGGCTTGGCCTTCTTGCTCTTGCCCAGCTCCCCCACTTCGCGCAGCGGGTTGGACTCGATCGCGTCGTAACGCACCGCGAGCCCCAAGACCCCGGTCAGGACCACCTTGGCGTGCTTGGCACTGCCCAACCCCGCTCCGTCCCGCACGGCCCTGAGAATTCGCTCTGCGGTGGCCACGGTGAACTCTCGGACGGTCAGCTCCCCGACCGGTTCGGCCAGGTCCCGCGTCCAGGACTCCCGGTAGGTGCGCTTGGTCCGCGTCGCCTTCCCGGACTCGTCCAGCTCCCGCAGCCACATGTCCGCGACCGCAGCCACCTTGGCCCGGTCGGTGACCTCCTCCCCCACCACGGCGCGGGCCCGGTCCCGGAGGGCGGCTCGGAGGTTGTTCTTGGCGTTCGTCTCCGTGCCTCCCACCCGCTCCACCGGGCGCAACACCCCGTCGTAGTCGCGGTAGTTCGTGATGGCCCGGTACCTGCCGTTGGGCAGGCGGTAGCACCTGATCTCGCCGTGAGTGCCCACCGGCAGCCGAGGGCGCGCCATCAGGCAGCCCCGCTGGGGAGCGAGTCGAACCAGGCGCGGACCTGGTCCGGGTCGAACCGAACGTGCTTTACGATGCGCTTGCCGGGCGGACCGTAGTTGCGGGTGCGCCACTGGTAGATCGTGTTCACCGGTACACGGAGGTACGCGGCGACCTGCTCGATGTCCCACAGCTCGTTCATGCTGGCTCCTCCTCGGTGTGTTCGCGCTTGCGTTGGGCGCGGAGTCGTTCGGCGATGGCTGCGGCCAGTTCGCGTTCGGCGTCGTTGGCGTGGCCGGAGCCGGTGTAGGTCCAGTGGTTGACCACCACGACGTCGGCGGCGGTGAGGTCGAGGCAGGTGAGGGCTTCGGTGGCGCGGTAGGCGCGGCGGTCGTCGCGGATGCGCTTGAAGGTGGTGGAGTAGTGCTGGGACTTGGTCAGGAAGTGGCCTCGGAAGCCGAGCATGTGGGCCCACTTGCGCAGGTTGAGATCGGCGTAGTGGTCGAGGTCGCCCAGGTCCCAGGCGGTCTGCACCATCCGCCGGTGGTGCGCGGAGACCGGGAGGTGGTCGATGTCCAGTTGCGAGCGGATGGGCCGGTCAGGGGTGTCGCGGGCGCCGGTGCCCTTGGTGGCGTACTTGGCCACGTAGCCGGCCAGCGCGGCCGAGTCGGCCTGGTCGCTGCGGATGGCTCGGACGTCGACCTGACGGCCCCACTGGAGTTCGAGGACGAGGCCGTCGGGGTGGCAGGTGGTGATGGTGACCGCGCGGGTCGCGCCCCGGATCGCCTCGTCCAGGAGGTCCGTGGTGGCCCACGGGGGTGCGGGGTCGGTGGCGCCTTCGGGGCCGTCGAGGCGGATGACGGCGTGGAAGTGGACCAGGCCGCGTCGCTGGTACTCGGCGACCTTGGCGTAGGAGAGGCGGGCGTGGTCGCCGAACTCGCGCGCGGTCAGGCCGACCGCGTGGGCGAGGTGGCGGCGCAGGGCGATGGTGAAGCGGTGCCACAGGGTCCCGGCGTGGGCCTGCCACAGCACCGCGCCGACGTAGTCGTACTCGCCGACCGGGCCGCCGATGCGCGGATCGTCGGGGTGGTGGAACTGGCCGCAGCCGGTGCACGGGCGGGCCTTGCCGGAGCGGGTGGTGGGGCGGTTGTGGACCGCGCCGAAGGACGGTGCGGTCAGGGTGGCGAACACGCGGGGCTTGTCCGCGACGCTGGTGGGGACGTCCTTGGTGCCGCCTGCGAGTCCGGCGCGCAGGAGGTGGAAGGCGTCGGCGGCGTAGCGGTCGGAGCAGGCTTGGCAGACCGAGGCGCGGCGGTTGCCGCAGGGCACCATCACCTCCCCTCCCAGGTGGGCCAGGACGGTGTTGGTGTGGCGGTCGTGCAGCTGCCAGGCCCCGGACAGGCGGATCGGGGCGGCGCAGCCGCGCGTGGCGGTGACCTGGGAGCGCCAGTGCTGGTAGTCGGGGCGTTGGACGCGGTCGGTGATGCGGTCGTGCAAGGTCAGGACCATGCGGGACCTCACTGGTTGAGTTGGGCGGCGAGCCGGGCCGCGTAGGCGTCGGGGACGTTCACCGCGGCCTGCACGTCGGCCGGGGTGACGGGACGGCCCTCACTGCGGACTTGGGCCGCTTTGCTGCTCAGCGCGTTCTGGAGGTGGGCGGGCAGCTTGAGGGCGGGGCGCGGGGCCGGGACGGTGGGGGCCGGTTCGGGCCGGGCGGTGGCGCAGCGGTGCTGGATGACCGGCATGACCTCGGCGATCAGGAACACCACGAGCGGGATCACCAGGTGCAGGAACACCATCCCGGCGTTGATCCCGCCGGTCGCGGGGCGCAGGGAGGCCCACACGTTGGTGATCAGGGTCGCGCCCAGCAGGAGGCGCTTGAGCCAGTGCACGGGGCGGGCGTCGGCGTCCAGGCCGCGCGCGAGCATTTCGGCTTCCCAGCGCAGCAGGGTGATCAGGATTCCGGCCAGGCCGGGTTCCACCAGCCATGCGCCCCACCACATCGGGTGGGCCGGGTCGAGCTGTCCGGCCAGGAACTCGTGCACACCGGTGGTGGTGAACCCCAGGCCGAGTGCGAGGAAGAACCACAGGGAGCGGGTGACCGAGACCCGGAAGCGTTCCATCCGGACCGCCCGCAGCAGTGGGTCATCGGTCAGGCCGTGCAGTTGACGGGCTTCATCGAGACGGGCACGGAGCCTGCGAACGGCCCGTGTCTCTTTACCGGACAACGGTTTCTACCCCGGTCATGCGACTTCACCGCGTCGGCGCTTGGCCCGTAGGGCGCGGCGGTCGCTGTTGGTCAGGCCGCCGTACATCCCTCCCGCGTGCAGGCGACGCAGCCTCACGGGTTCCTCCCAGTTCATCTGGTCTTCCCGGCACGTCTCGGCGACGGGGCAGTTCGCGCACAGCTCCCGCGCCTCCTTTGTGGGGGATATGGCGAAGAAGGCTTCGGTGTCCTGGCCTGCGCAGGCGGCCTGTTGCCGCCAAGCGGGCGGTTGCCCGGTGGGCCCGAACAGCAGGGTCATCAGGACGCGGTGGGCGTAGTAGCCGGGCGGGGGCGTGGTGAGCGCCCCGGCGACCCGTTCGGCGCTGAAGTGCATGGTGTACTCGGACACGGGGAACCTCCCGGTGGTGACGGACAAGCGGAAGTGCCTGGTCAGGCTCAAGCGGCGGTACGCAACGCCGAGCCACCCACCGCACCGGAAGGACCGGCCTTGACGAAGGCCACCAGCTCGGCGACGTCGGCATCGGTGGTGTAGGCAGCGCGGACCCGGCGCGGGGTGCGCGAGCGCGGGTCGACCCGGTAGCCGATCCCGGCGGTGGAGGCGTCCTCGGCGATCTCGTCCGCGATCGCCCCACGGGCACGAGCGCCGTCCCCGAGGACCATGTCCGGGTGCCGCTCGGAGGTCACGCGCAGGCACAGGCGGTGCGGGAGCAGGTCCCGGATCGGGACGACGTCCTTGGACGGTTCCTGCACGTAGACGTCGAGCACGTCGTTGGTGGCGCGGCCCATGCTGGAGATCACCGCGCAGGCGTTGACGATCTCGTGCGTGCGCTCGGAGCTGTAGGCCATCAGGAACCCGACTTCGTCCACGATCAGCCAGTCCAGCGGGTGTTCCCGTGACACCGGGACGCCGCGCTTCCTGTTGCGCTGCAAGCGTTTCTGCTTGCGTTCCATGTTCTCCACGAACCGGGTGATCAGCTCGGCGCAGTCGTCCGGGTTGTCCGCGTAGCGGTTGTCCAGGATCGGCTTGAGGGCGACGAACTCGAACCGTTTCGGGTCGCACACCCACGGCCTGACGAGCCCGTCCCGGAACAGTGGAGCGACGGCGCGCATCTTGGCCATGACCACCGAGTTCTTGCCCGACCCTGTGGCACCGGCGGTGATGTGGTGGGTGCCCAACAGCGGCTCCCGCCACAGCCCGCCCAGCTCGGTCTCCCCCAGGCACAGCGCCTTGAGGTGCACCGCCTCACACGTCTCCGGCATGGCCGGGGCGGGGATGACGTGGGTGAACGGCTCGCCGCGCTGCACGATCAACACGACCTCACCGGGCCGTCCCTGTTCGACGGCGACGCGGTCGGCCTTGAGCGTGGCCGCCAGCTCCGGCAGGACCGCCGCGAACGCCCGCAGCGCCTGACCGGGTGCCAGGCGGACCCGGACGGTGTCGATCGAGGGCGACCAGGAGCGCACCCGCAGCACGCGCGGCACCAGGACCTCCCCGGTGCGGTGGTGGACCTTGGTCAACCCGCACGAGCCCATCAGCCGGGCCCAGCGGGGGCCGAGGTAGGCACCGGCCCACCTGCGCCGCCAAGCCCGCCCGACCGGGGCCGCCCACGTGTCGAAGCTGTCCGGGTGCCCCCGGTACCAACCCAACGCCCCGGCGGTGAGCCCGCCGAGCACTCCCCCGGTGACCTGGGGACCCAACTCCAGCAGCAACGCGGCCAGACCACCGGGGGTGGCGAGCGCGCCGGGGTGGCGGACCAGCCAGCGCACCGCCCGCCACTCCCACCCGACACCGCGTCGGGACGGCAGTTGTTCAGACATGGCCCCTCCTAGGGGGAAGGGCAACGGCCGACCACCAGATACGGTGACCGGCCGTTGCCGTGTTTCGTATGTGGTGCTGCTACCTGCGGCGACGCCCCCGCAGCGGGGAAGGATCGAGCTGGGAGCGGGAGTGGGACAGGGAGGTGCGCAGCACCGCCACGGCGCGCACGAACGCGGTGTGCCCGGCCCAGAAGCCCTCCCGCCGGTACGGGACCTCCCGCACCGCCTGCCGCAGTTGCGTCATGGCCTTGTCCAGGCCCTCCAGCGCGGTGGTCAATTGCTGTGACATGCCCGTCACGCCTTCCACTCGCGGGTTTTCAACTCGATCTCGTACCTGGCCGCGAGTTCCTTCAACGCGGTCAACTCCTTCCGGGCACGGTTGAGCATTTTCTTGAGTTCATCGGGCGAGGCGATCTGCCAGGAACCGGCCGGGGCGAGGTTGTCCCGCATTCGCGCGATGAGCTTGTCCAGCGGCGGGAGTTGTTCGGTGACGAAGTCGATTGCGCCGACGAGGTTCGCGTACCGCTGCTCCGCCCGGTTCACCCCTCACCGCCGACCCGGTCGGTCTTGGTGACCATGAGCCACCAGGCCAGGGCCTCAAGCCCTTCCTCGGTGGGCAGCATCAACTGCACCTGTGTGCGCAGCGTCCCGTAGCTCATGACCTGCGAGTGCGGGTGGATCACGGCCCACTCCTGCTTGAGCAGCTCCCACACCGCTTCCCGCTCCCAGACCGTGACCGGGCACATCAGGCGGGCGTCTATCTGCCGGAACACCGCCTGCGAGTCGCACGTGATCACGTACCCGTGCTCCGAGGAGGCGTTGTTGAGCGTCGTCATGGTGTTCCGGATCTTTTCCTTGGATTCCGACATGATCAGCCCTTTCCGTTGACGAGGACCACGGCGACCCCAGAACACGGAACACGGTTCTGGGGCCACCGAAATCCCCGGCGCACCGCTCGGATGCGCCGGTTTCAGGCATGGCTCTACCCACTGTGGAATTGACAAGGAACGAGCAGCTCAGAAGAACGGCTTGAAAAAGTCAGTACTTCAGTAGGTCAGCGACTCAGTACTTCAGTGGTTCAGGCGGCGGGCCGGACGGCGCGCGCGACGGGCTTGAGCCCGGCGGCCTTGAACCACAGCCCGGCCGAGGCGATCTTGCGAGGGTCCATCCGGTCCGGGATCTCGTAGGTGTTGACCACCGCCCCGACCAGCTCCACGTACATGCCCTCCTCGAACCCCTCGCCGGGGTCGCCGGGCAGGTTCACACGGATCTCCTCCCCCTTGCCAGCCTTCTTGCCCGCCACCGGGAGCGGCTTGGCGAACAGCGTCACCACGAACTGCTCCTGCTGCGTGACCCGGTCCAACACGGGCACCACCGAGCCGTCCTCCAACTCCCGCACCTTCACGGCGGGAGCCTCCGTGATCATCAACCGGTAGCCGCCGAGCACCACCGGCAAGTCCTGAAGCGCCATGTCGAACCTTTCACTTGGTTGATACGTACTAGTACATCACATCTCCGAACGTACTAGTACAGTGTTCCCTCGTTCGTGTTGTACTGGTCTCCGACCGGAGGTTCCGGAACATCACCGCTGAAAGGCTGTTCCGCATGGATCAGGCAACGCCCAACGCGCACCCGTACCAGCAGGTGGCGGGGGACTTGGCCGCCAAGATCACCGGCGGCGCCCTGGCACCGGGAGAACGGTTGCCCAGCGTGCGCGCCCTGGCCGAGGAGTACGGCACCACCAACGCGACGATCCAGCGGACGCTTGCCCTGCTGGCCGAGCAGGGCTTGGTGGACCGCGTCCCCAACGTCGGCCTCTTCGTGCGGGACCCGCAGTCACCAACGGCCCGGACCGCCACGGTGGAGGACGTCATGCGCGCCCTGACCGAGGTTCAGGAGGCTCTGGCCGACCTGGGTCAGCGGGTCGCCCGTCTCGAGGAGGTCGCCGACGTTCCAACCGGTCAACCCGCTCACCGATCCGGTTGATCTCCGCGCGCATCTGCCCAAGTACCGCCAGGATGTTTTCCAAGTCAGGTGAACTGTTCGTCATGGAAAACAGCAAACGCCAGCTCAGAGGGTGTTTGACAGTGTGCTCAGCGGGGTGCACGCGAGCGCGGAGGGGGTGCACGGGGTGCGTGGAGGGGTGCACACCGGCACCGGAGCGGTGCCCCGATGGCGGTAATCAAGGAACGCAACCGCCTGCTTGAAGCGGTCATGCGCGACGCGGGCGTCAGCAACAAGGGACTGGCGGCACGGGTCCGCGAGCTGGCCGCGCGCGACGGTGAGACGGTCGCCGCCGACCACGTGTCGGTGAAGCGCTGGCTGGACGGCACCAACCCCAAGCCCGCGACGCAGCAGTACATAGCCCTGGCCCTGGGCGGGAAGCTCGGGCGGGAGGTCACGCCGGAGGAGATCGGGTTCAGCGCTGGGCTGGAAGCGGTGGGCCCGGACACGACGGCCACGGCCGCGGAGTACCCCGCCGACTCCTCAGCCGCCGTGGACCTGTTGGGCCAGCTCACCGCAGCCGACCTCGAAGACCAGCCAGGGCTGACAACGCAAGGGTGGACTCCTGCGGTCACCCCCAAGGTGATCACCGGCTACCTGTTCGGCGACGCCCTCCAAGCCGACGAAGAGATCCGTACCGGAGCCCCGGCAGCGGCGGCGATCCGGACGACCGCAGCGCACCTCATGGACCTGGACTTCCGGTTCGGCGGCGGTCACGTGCGCAAGATGCTGCTGTTCTACTTCAAGTCCGAGATCGCCCCACTCCTGCGCGCGGACCACCCGGTGCCGGTAAGGCGCGAGCTGTTCAGCGCGGCCGCCGAGGTAGCGCAACTGTTGGGCTGGAGCGCCTACGACGCCGGGCGGCAGGCGGCGGCCCAGCGGTACTTCACGCAGGGCTTGCGCCTGGCGCGCGAGGCCGGTGACGCGGTGGTGGGCGGGCGGCTGCTGTCCAACCTCAGCCACCAGGCGAACTACCTGGGCAAGTTCAACGACGCCATCCAGCTCGCACGAGCCGCCCAGACCGCGACCCGAGGCGTTGCCACGCCCGCCGTGAACTCGATGTTCCTGGCGATGGAGGCCAGGGGCCTCGCGGGCAGCGGCGACGCCAAGGAGTTCGCCCGCGTGCTGGCTGAGGCGGAACGGTCCTTCGGGCAGCACAGGCCGGAGGACGAGCCGGAGTGGGCGCGGTACTTCAACGCCGAGGAGCTGGCCGGGGAAGCCGCCCACTGCTTCCGCGACCTCGGCAGGGCCGAGGAGACCCGCCTGTACGCGGCCAGGGCGATCGCTCCCGAGGCGACCCCGCCGAGGACGCGCGCGTTCATCGGCATGGTCACGGCGGCGGGCGCCCTCACCAACGGCGACCTGGACGAGGCCGTGACGCTGGCCCTGGACGCCGTGGACCTGGCCGGACCGCTGCAATCCAGCAGGTACGTGCGCTACCTGACCGACTTCCACGAGCGTCTGACCGCAGTGTGCCCACGTCACCCGCTGGTGCTGCGGTTCGCCGAGGAGATCGTCAAGCAGTACCCGACGCTGCCCCTCGGCTCCGCCGTGGTGCTCTCGCGGGTGGCCTAGAACGGCCGCCAGCCACCGAGGTTCGCCCGGTCTCGCAGGGTGCCCATCCTGATCTCGTACTCCCTGGCGATCTCCGGGTTGTGCTGGGCGTTCTGCATGATCCAGGTGGTCATCTTGATCTCGTGCGCGGCTTGGAGCACCGGGAAGCCGCCCCAGTCGGTGACGTCGTACCCGTAGGCGTCGGCGAAGGCGTCGTACTCCTGCGGCGTCCACCACCCGGCGGTCAGGTGCTCGGTGGCGGTCAGCGCCAGATCCCACTCGGGCTGTCCCCAGGCGAACCGCTCGAAGTCGATCAACACCGGGTTGTCGTCCACGATCATGAGGTTCTGCACGTGGGCGTCCCCATGAACCGGGGTGGTCGCCAAGGGGTAGGTGAGCCCTTGGACCTCCTGGGTCAGCTCGGTAAACCGGTCCTGGAGGAACCGCTTGTCTTCGTCCGGGATCGGTGCCGACTCGACTCGCTCAAGCACCCAGGCCATCGGCTGCTGAACGGGCAGGGAGAAGTCTCGGGGCGTGTTCAGGGAGTGCACCCGGCGCAGCAGCCGCCCCAGTGCCGCGACGTCGGTCCTTCCACCGTTGCGACCGTCCAGGTAGGCCCAGAAGGACACCGGCCGACCAGCGGCGACAACCGGTTGGCAGAAGCCGGGGAACAGGTGCGCGACGGGGATGCCGCTGTTCGCAAGCCAGCACGAGACGGTGACTTCCTTGACGGTGTCCGCCCACCGAGCCATGCTGCGCGCGATGCGCACCACCGCCCCGCTGCTGGGGAGGTGGAAGAGGGCGTTCTCACCGAGGCGCAGCGGCACGGCGTCGGTGCTGTCCAGTTCAACCAGCTCGCACGCCGCGCGCAGCGTGGTTTCAGCGGACTCGGGGGTGAGTGGCGGGTTCTCGTGCTGGGCGTCGTTCACTGGCACCACCAGGTCAGGTTAGGGGGCGTGGTCATCGGTCGCCGTTCGTCGGGGCCGGGCCGGTTCTCACGGCTAGCTCTGTTCGCTCTTGGTCGAGCCAGAGGAGGTGCGCCTTGAGGTTGTCGGGTGCGGCGAAGCGCTCGTACAGCGCCAAGGCGTGCGCGGCGTCCTCGGAACGGGTGTGGTGGCCGTCGTCGACGTCGACGGTCTCGGCGTGGTCGTCAAAGGCCAGGCCGTAGGCGGCGATCTCGCCGTCTTCCCGGTCGCCGATCTCGTAGGCGATGGCGAACAGTCGTGGGGCCTGTTCACGTGCTTCCTGCTTGAGCCAGCGGTGGTAGTCGCCCTGTCCGATCATGCGGGTCACGTCCTTCGGATACTGAGTTCAGATCGGGGATAGGCCGGGATGCCCTCGTGTTCACGCCAGGCGGTGTCGCAGCTCTGGCAGGTCGGCCAGCAGCGCGCGAGCACGGGCAGCGGTGCGGTGGGCTTGGGGACGTCGACCCCGCAGAGGGCTTGGGTGTCGTCACCGGGGTTGCTGTTGATCGGTATGGCGTGACGGCCGCCGTCGTGCGGGATCCACTTGAACGGACGGTGGCCCATGTCAGGTCCCGGAGTCGGCCGCGAAGGGCGGTAGGACGAGCGCGTTCACCTCATGACCTCACCTGTGTGGAAACCGATGCAGGTAATGAGTTTCGGTTGCGCAAGAGAGCTAGAACACAGCGTTGAAAGCGGTATTCCACCGCATTCAGTACCCGAGCTCTGCCTCTCAGGCAGAGAACAAGACCGCAGGTCCGAGCGGGTAGCCTCACAAGCTGTGGACCTGTTGCCGTACGCCGAGTACGCCGCATCGCTCAACCGCAAGCGCGCCAGCGCAGGCGTGCTGTTTCACGCCCCGGACGGCCGGGTGCTCCTGGCGGAGACGACCTACAAGAAGTCCTGGGAGATCCCCGGTGGGGCCGTGGACGCAGGCGAGCCACCGTGGCGCACCGCCCTGCGCGAGGTGCACGAGGAGATCGGTCTGTCTCTGCCCCTCGGCACCCTGCTGGTGATCGATTACGTGCCGACCGAAGAACCGATGCCCGAAGGACTGGCGTTTGTTTTCGACGGCGGCACGATCAGCGATGATGAAGTGGCAGAACTGGAACTGACCGATCCCGAAATCCGGTCGGTCGGCCTGTTCACCCTGGACGAGGCCCGCCCGTTGATTGACCCAGTGCTAGCAGGCCGGATCAGCGCGGCCCTGCACGCGATCGCCACCGGGACCCTCGTCTACTGCGAGTCCGGCCACCCGATCTCGACAACCGCCACAGCCGACCCGAGCTGAACGGAGCCCAGCCGCCGTGACCGCTCCCCTGTCCGAGAACCTGGCCCGCTTCCGCAAGGCCCGCAACCTCTCCCAGGAGGAATTGGCCGTAGCCGCGTCGGTCGGAGTGGACACCGTGGGGCGGATCGAGCGCGGGGAGCGCAGCACCACCCGTCCCAGCACGATCGTCAAACTGGCCCGAGCGCTCGGCGTGTCCGCCGACTCCCTGTTGGGCTTGCCCGTCCTCAGCCGTACCGCTCAGCACCACCAGGTGGCCGAGCTTCGCCACGCGATCACCGCGAGCGCGGACATCCCAGGCTTGGACGACTTCACCGACACGGACGAGGTCGCCGACATAACGACCTTGTCCACCACGGCTCACCGAGCCTGGCGGGCCTACGTCGACGGCCGCCACACCGAACTGATGCACACCCTGCCCATCCTGCTGGTGGACGCCCGCCGCCTGGTCCATGCCAGCACTGGAGATCAGAAGGCCGCAGCCCACTGCCTGCTATCCACGTCCTACCGCTTGGGCGCCGGTATGGCGGGCCGCCTGGACCTGGACGACCTGGCCTGGACGTCAGCGGAACGAGCCCTGAACGCCGCTCGCCACTCGGACGCGGTGGAGATGGAAACCGCGATCTCCCTGCGCTACCTGGTGTGGACCCTGGTCCGCCAAGGTCGAGTCGCCGACGCCGAGCACGTGGCCGCCAAGGCCGCTGAGCAGATCGAACCGCGGATGCTGGACCGAGACCCGAACCGAGCCGGGATCTTCGGCAACCTCATCTTCAACGCGGCCAGCGCCGCCCTGCGTTCAGGCAGCACAGGCCGAGCCGAAGACCTCTTGGCCGTGGCCCAGTCCGCAGCGGTGAGGGCAGGCCAGGACACCGCAAGCGAAAGCGCTATCTTCGGCCCCCGAGTAGCGGCCTTCCAAGTAGTCGACCTGGCAATGCGCTTGGGCGATCCGGAAACAGCCCTGCACCTGGCAACCCAAGTCCCGGAGGCACGGGGCACAGTGCCCGCCTTCTGGGAGTCAGGCCACCGCCTGCACCTGGCCCACGCCGCCGCTCAACTACGTCGGGACCAACTCTCCCTGCGCTACCTGACCGAGGCCCGCGACCTAGCCCCAGACTGGGCCGCCGCTCAACCGCTCGGTGCCACCACGATGCGCTTGCTGCTGGACCGAGCAACCCGACGCCGAGGTGCTGCTTTCGCCGCCCTGGCAGCCCACTACGGCATCGCCCCGTAGCTCCTGGACCGCTAGTTGACCAGCATCTTCAGCAAGTCAGCCAACGGAAGGTGTGTTCAGAGTTTCTTTACTTGTTCAAGGCCGCCCCCTGCGGGGGCCGCTGGCCGTTGGTGCCAGACCGACGCCGAAGGACCGACGCCCTAGTAGTGCGGCACGCCCAAGCGGGCCTGGCGGCCCGCAGGCGCGCCACGTGAGGAAGGGCGCCGATCCCGACGTCAGCGAGGAACGGCCAGCGCTTCCGAAGGCGACCGCAAACCACGGTAGTTGTGCGCGTACAACCAGCTTCCAACACTGAAGCCCGTTTCGTTGGAACGTTCCGGCCTCGCTCCACCGTCCGTTGCGTTGACACGACGCTCCAAGTTGACACGGCTTGGCGTTGGAAGCATGGGGCGACGCTCCAACGGTAGTTGTGCTCGTACAACCAGCTTCCAACACTGAAGCCCGTTTCGTTGGAACGTTCCGGCCTCGCTCCACCGTCCGTTGCGTTGACACGACGCTCCAAGTTGACACGGCTTGGCGTTGGAAGCATGGGGCGACGCTCCAACGGTAGTTGTGCGCGTACAACCAGCTTCCAACACTGAAGCCCGTTTCGTTGGAACGTTCCGGCCTCGCTCCACCGTCCGTTGCGTTGACACGACGCTCCAAGTTGACACGGCTTGGCGTTGGAAGCATGGGGCGACGCTCCAACGGTAGTTGTGCGCGTACAACCAGCTTCCAACGCTGAAGCCCGTTTCGTTGGAACGTCTCATTAGGTATCACTCGTATGGCCCAGTAAGGTCTAGCAGGTCAAGAAATCGCCTTGTAGACATCGTCAGCAATCCAATAGATACGCCCTCCACGACCGAGCGTTCCGACCTTTCTGAGAATTTCCCTACCCACCAGAGAGTCAATCAAGTTTCGCGCACCTTGATTAGTGATCTTAAGGTTTTTCTCAACACGCTTAACAGTGATGAACGGGTTCGAGAAGAATAGATCCACAACTTCGACAGCCCTGCTTTTGGTTCCTCGAAGTTGTTCACGGTACTGCTCGCGAAGTTCCACCAGCTTTCCTGCGCGAGATTCCGCATCAACCGCCTGCTTATGTACTGCAGTAAAAAAGAACTGCATCCACTCTTGAATCTCGCCACGCTCCCTCACCGCTTGCAGGCGGTCGTAGTACTCACGCCTATTATCTTCCATATAGGCGCTGACATACAGAAGTGGCAGTTCTAGAACTTTTTTCTCCATCAGCAAGAGTATGATCAGCAGTCGACCTATGCGCCCATTGCCATCCAAAAATGGATGGATCGTCTCGAACTGATAATGCATCAATGCGCATATAGCCAAGATTGGAATAGTAGGTTCTTCGTTGACAAATTTTTCCCAGTCGGACAGTGCATCTTCCAGCACGTCCGGCAGGGGAGGGACGAACGCAGCAGTATCGGGTGAGTCCGTAGGCGACCCGATCCAAACGGGAGTCTTACGGAATTCTCCTGGAAGTTTCTCTTGGCCGCGCACGCCGGATAGCAATACTTCGTGAACTTGACGCATTAGACGCCGACTGATAGGAAGTTTTTCCAGCAGGCGCATGCCTTCATATAGAGCTTTCTGGTAATTTATTACTTCTTGAATATCGTCGTTATCATCCGCAGCGTCTTCGGCAGCTTCTGCCTTCAGTACGTCAGATAGTGAAGCTTCAGTACCTTCAATTCGCGTGCTTGCTACCGCTTCCCTGGCTAGATAGGGCTGCACGAGAATGGACGGATCCTTAAGGAGGCGACCTACGCCAGAAAGGCGCCCCAGGGCTGCATCCGCCTTCGAAAGGGCCAAGATGGTCCTTGGTGACATGATAATTTCGCGCGGCATAACGGCAGGTTCGAAGTACCAAAAAGCCCACTTGTCGCCGGGCTTCTTGGTAGCACGACCAAACTCCGGAGCCTGGAAGAGTTCGGGTTTCACAGCCACAGGGTACAACGTAGCCCCCACTTCTGTTGGAGGTTGCTTCCTGAACAGCCCCGATGTGCGCCCTCCTTGAGTGTGTTCTGGCCTTCTCACTGGTAGGACCTGAACGCTCGCTGACCGCAGCCGTGGCTTCAGCAGTTGCTGTCGAGCAGGCTTCGGCACCGCAGGAAGCCCTTAACATGCCTCGCCTTGGTAGTCACGCGGGTTACTCGCAGTGCGAGAGTCACGAGATCATCGGATGCTGGTTGAACTCGGTACGAGCGCCGAGTGAGAAGTGACCGTCGTGGTCGGGGCGCTCGGCTGCCGCACCTGTGGACAGCTCGATGCCTTGGCGGCATCGACCAGCCCACAGGCTTACCCACGGTGCGGGTGTAGATCACCTCCATGCCTTACCCCTAAGAAACGACGGCAGATGACCGTTGCGGATAGCCAGCAACCATCAGATAGGAAAAGAATCGACCCAGGTGAGAAGCGATGCTCACAAGTCCTGACACACGATGACAGGCGTCTCGCCCTAATCCCGAGGTCGCAGGTTCGAATCCTGCCGGGGGCGCTTCGGCGCTGGTCGTGGCACCGGACGTGATCACTTAAGTGGTCGGGGCCGGTGCCCTCCATGCTTTACCCAGGTCTTTCGCCTCGAGCACCTGCGTGATCAAGGTCTGCGTTCAACCTGGCCGGCCAGCCTGCAGGGTTTGGTGGGTCACCTCGACGGACTGCTCGGCCTGCGCGTTCCGGAAGTCGACGGCCGAGTAGTCCATGAACTCGACGCGCGAACCACTCCGGGCGGGGACAGGGCCTCTGGTCCACCCAGGGGCAGGCGTTCAGTGGTGAGCAGCAGTTGGCACTCGTCATTGCCCGCGGTGAACAGGTCCGCCCACCTCGTCGCGGTCTGCGTCAGGCCCGTCGCGTGCGCCCAGCCCCACACCGCCGGGGCGTGCGCCCACTCGTAGGCGCAGAACCGGCCCTCCAGCACCGCCTCGGTGGGCAGCGGCCACTCCGGGGGAACGACACCTGGTTCCCCCTACCTTCAGGCACGTGCTGGGTGGTTCCTCGTCCGCAGGCGGGTCCCGGACCGGACGGTCGCATGTCGGGCGATGGGGCGGAGGCGGGAACGCGCCGTGTGGGCGCGACGGTTGCGGCGGCGAGGGGCGGTTCCCCGAAAAGCCAGCGCCCGGCCGGCTCCGAGGAGCCTGCCGGGCGCTCAGCCTGGAGGTTGAGGGGTCAGCGCTTCGCCGACAGCTTCCGGTACGGCATGACCTCGTCGATGATCCCGTACTCCTGCGCCTCCGCAGCGGTCAGGATTCGGTCGCGGTCGATGTCGGTGTGGACCTGCTCGACGGTGCGGCCCGTGTGCCTGCTCAGCGCCTCTTCCATCTGGGTGCGCATCCGGGTGATCTCCGCCGCCTGGATCTCCAGGTCGGAGACCTGGCCGCGGACGCCGCCCATCGCGGGCTGGTGGATCATCACGCGCGCGTTCGGCAGGGCCGTGCGCTTGCCCGGCGTGCCCGCCGCCAGCAGGACCGCCGCCGCCGAGGACGCCTGGCCCAGGCAGACCGTGCGGATGTCGGGGCGGACGAACTGCATGGTGTCGTAGATCGCCATCAGCGCGGTGAACGAGCCACCCGGCGAGTTGATGTACATGTAGATGTCGCGGTCCGGGTCGTCTGACTCCAGCACGAGCAGCTGCGCCATGACGTCGTTCGCCGAGGTGTCGTCCACCTGCACGCCGAGGAAGATGATGCGCTCCTCGAACAGCTTGTTGTACGGGTTGGACTCCTTGACGCCGTAGCTCGTGCGCTCGACGAACGACGGGAGCACGTACCTGGCCTGCGGCAGGTGGTTCGGGTTCATCTGGGGGTCCCCAAGGCGGTCGGCCGGCCGAGCGGCCGGTGAGGTGGTCTCCGGGTCAGCTGACCGACGAGCGGGTGAGCTCCTCGCGGTTGAGGATGTGGTCCACGAAGCCGTACTCCAGGGCTTCCTCGGCGGTGAACCAGCGGTCGCGGTCGGCGTCCGCGGTGATCCGCTCGAAGGTCTGACCGGTCTGCTGCGCGGTGATCTCCGCCATCTGCCGCTTGGTGTAGGCGAACGCCTCGGCCTGGATGGCGATGTCGGTGGCGGTGCCGCCGACGCCCGCGGACGGCTGGTGCATCAGCACGCGGGTGTGCGGGAGCAGGTAGCGCTTGCCGGGCGTGCCCGAGGACAGCAGGAACTGCCCCATCGACGCGACCATGCCCATGCCCCACGTCTGCACGTCCGGCTCGATGAGCTGCATGGTGTCGTAGATCGCCATGCCCGCGGTGACCGAGCCGCCGGGGGAGTTGATGTAGAACTTGATGTCCGACTTCGGGTCCTCGGCGGACAGCAGCAGCAGCTGCGCGGTGAGCCGGTTGGCCACCTCGTCGTTGACCTCGGAGCCCAGGAAGACGATCCGCGACCGGAGAAGCTGCTCGAAGACGGAGTCGGTGAGCGTCATGCCGCCGGTCGACGCCATGCGCGGCAGCGTGAGGTTGTTCCGTGCGTTCATGATCCTCGTTACCCCATCCACGGTGTTGACCGATCTTGCGTACCCCGACGATATCGGAGAGGTGGGCGTGCCCCCGGTCGACAGGGCGCGGTGTTCGCTGACAGCGCATGGCGGTGCCGCTCCGGGTGACCTGCGGCGCTCCGTGGGTCGGGTGTCCGGGCGCCGCGCGGTGACCCGCTGGATGATGGCCCGACCGTCGGCGCGCCGCCACCGGTGACCCGCGATCGGTCATCGCGGGGCGTGTCCGATGTGGACGTTCGGGCGCGGGTTTTTCACACTGGGGAGTGAAAACTCGACGGTGGGGTGAAGCGGGACAGTGCTTGCGTCCGGTGGCGGTTGGCCCGGCGCACCGCTCCACGGCGCGGCGCGGGAACGCCCGGTCGGCCATCTCGCGGTCGGCTGCGAGGTCGTGCGCACCGCCGGGGTGGAGGTCGTGCGCACCTGCTTCACTCGAACGGGTTAAGTCGATCTACTGGGACTGTTGTCGCATGTCACGAGCCTGACGAGGACCCGATCGGGGCACCGTTTTTGTCGGTGGTCGGCGGTAGAATCGAACAGTAGTTCGACCAGCTGCGAGGGGAGCCAGCCGTGGAGCCGGTCAGCGTCACCGCCCTGTCCTTCACCGAGTACGCGATGAGCGGTCAGCGAGGCCGCATCAACATCGTTTCCGAGCAGCGCAGCATCTACCTGGCGGTCGACCAGTGGGTCTGCGGGTTCTACAACCCGGTCCGCGCGGCGATGCGGCGCGCGGCCAACTCGACCGACCCCGGCGCGGAGCTGGACGTCGCGCTCGACGGGGCGACGCGCAGCGGGCAGCTGCGGGCGTTCGGGGAGATCAGGGACGGGTTCCTGCCGTGGCTGCGGTCGACGCGGGCGACCGGGGTGGCGATGCCCTCGGCGGTGTGGCGGTCGGGGGACCTGGAGCTGCGGGTGCGGCCACAGCTGGGGCTGCGGTTCCCGGACGGGTCGGTGTCGGCGGTGCTGGTGCACTGCAAGGAGCAGGAGATGACGCAGGAGGCGGCGAACGTGGGGCTGCGGGTGGTGCAGCAGGCGTTGCCGGGGTTGGGGGCGCTGGTGCTGGACGCTCGGCGGGGGCGGGCGTTCCGGTTGTCGCGGCGGACGAACCTGGCGAAGTTGGACGCGTTGATCGCGGCCGAGGCGGCGGGGTACGTGGTGCATTGGCGGATGAGCGCGTGAGGGAGGGGGAGGGAGGGAGTGTCGGATGAGCGCGTGAGGGGGCGAGCGTTGGAAGGCCGGGCGACGTAGCCGGAGGAAGGTGAACGTCCGGAGGTCGGGCGGCGCGGTGGGCCGCAGGTGGACGTCCACAGGTCGGTGGACGCGGTGGGCCGGAGGTGGACGTCCGGGGTGAACGCCTGGAGGTCGGGCGGCGCGGCGGGGTGAGAGGGCGGGGAGCAGTGGTGGGTCCTGCCCGGCGTGGCGCCGGGCAGGAGGTGGTGGTCGTCCTGGGTCAGGTCAGGCCTGCCGGGTCGTGGGCGAATTCGCCGTTCACGACCGTTGCCGCCAGGGGGATGGTGGCGATGCGGGTGGGGGCGACTGCGCGTGGGTCGTCTTCGAGGATGGCGAAGTCGGCCAGTTTGCCCTCCTCGATCGTGCCCAGGTCGTGGTCGCGTCTGCACGCGTAGGCCGCGCCCGCGGTGTGCGCGCGCAGGGCCTGCTCGACGGTCAGGGCCTCGTCCGGGCCGATCGGCTGGCCGGTGCGGGATTGGCGTTCCACCAGGAATTGGACGGCCCGCAGCGGGTTGCCGTCGGCCACCGGGCGGTCCGAGCTGCCCGCCAGGGGGATGTTGTGGTCCAGGAAGGAGCGGCCTCGGTACATCCACGGGGCTCGGGGGCCGGTGATCTTGGCGTAGTCGTCGCCGTACGCCCACAGGAAAGTGGGTTGGACCACCGGGATCACGCCTAGGGCGGCGATCCTGCCCAGCTGGTCGGGGCGGACCAGGCCGCAGTGCTCGATCCGGTGGCGGTGGTCGGGCCTGGGGTGGTCGGTCAGGGCCGATTCCAGGGCGTCCAGGGCGAAGTCGACCGCGCGGTCGCCGATGGCGTGGACGGCCAGTTGCCAGCCCGCGCGGTGGCCGTCCTGGATCCAGGACCGCATCCGGTCCGGGTCGTCTTGGAGCTGGCCGGTGTTGGTGGTGCCTTCGTAGGGCTCGGTCAGGGCCGCGGTTCTGGCGATCATGCCGCCGTCGGTGAAGACCTTCAGGGCGCCGATGGACAGGCGGTCGTCGCCAAGGCCGGTGCGCAGGCCCAACTGGACGGCGCGGTCGATGTTGTCGGACGGGTGGCCTGCCGCTGGGCGGAGCTGGTCCGCGGCGACCATGAGTTGGACCCGGATGGGCAGGGTGGCTTGCTGGTAGGCGGCCACCTCCAGCGGAGTGGCGCCGATCAGGCCGCCGGCCACGCCTGCTTCCGCGGCCAGGACCACGCCCTCGGACAGGCACTGCCCGGCGCCCGCCTCCACGTCGGCGATCACGTTGGACAGCGGGTACGGGAGCAGCAGGGCTCGGGCGGCGCTCTGGGCGCCCTCGGCGAGGAACCCGGTCAGGGCGCCCTCGGCGTCGCGCTCGGCGTCGGTCAGGGCGTGCGCGGGCAGCTCGGCCAGCGTGCCGGAGTCGACCACGCAGGCGTGGCCCGACACGTCCTGCAGGTAGACGCGCCCGCCCACCGCGTCCAGGTCGCGCGCGGTGAGCGGGCGGTCCAGGAGACGGTGGTCGTAGCCGGCCGCCTCCAGCCTGGCCTCGGTCCGGTGGGCCGCCAGGAGGGCCACGACCTCGGTGACGGTGCGGCATCCCGAAACGTCCGGCATCCGGGCCGCTCGGCCGGTCCACGCCAGGTGGGTGTGGGCGTCCACGAAACCCGGCAGCACCACCGCGCCGTCCAGGTCGACCACGCGCCTGGCGGGCAGGTCGCGGACCTGGTCGCCCACCCCGACCACGCGCCCGCGCCACACGCCCACCACGTCCGAACAGGTCCCGGCGGGGTCCAGCGTCACGACCCGTCCGCGCACCAACTTCACGTCAAGGATCACACGCGCAGAGTAATCACGGCGGGCTCGTTTAGGGTTGGATAACTTAGGTTAGCCTTGCCATTCCGAGGAGGAGTTCATGCGGGTCGTCATGTTCGGCTACCAGACCTGGGGGCACCGCACGCTCCAGGCGCTCCTGGACTCCGAGCACGAGGTGGCGCTCGTCGTCACCCACCCGAAGAGCGACCACGCCTACGAGCGGATCTGGAGCGACTCGGTCGCCGATCTCGCCGAGGAGCACGGCATCGAGGTGCTGATCCGCGAGCGGCCGGACGACGAGGAGCTGCTGACCCGCCTCAAGGAGGTCGACCCGGACGTCATCGTGGCGACGAACTGGCGCACCTGGATTCCCCCGAAGGTGTTCAACCTCCCCAAGCGGGGGACGCTGAACGTGCACGACTCGCTGCTCCCCGCCTACGCCGGGTTCTCGCCGCTGATCTGGGCGCTGATCAACGACGAGAAGGAGGTCGGCGTCACCGCGCACATGATGGACGACACCCTCGACGCCGGGGACGTCGTGCTCCAGCGCGCCGTGCCGGTCGGGCCGCGCGACACCACCGCCGACCTGTTCCACAAGACCCTGGAGCTGTTCGGGCCGATCACCGTCGACGGGCTGGCCGAGCTGGCCTCCGGGCGCACCGAGTTCACCCCGCAGGACCGCTCCAGGGCGAGCTTCTTCCACAAGCGCTCCGAGGAGGACCTGCGCGTCGACTGGACCTGGACCGCCGAGGAGCTGGACCGCCTCGTGCGGGCGCAGTGCGCGCCGTACCCGAGCGCCTACGCGTTCCACCGGGGCCGCAGGCTGGAGATCGTGGAGGCCGAGGTGTCGCGGGAGAACTACGGCGGCACGCCGGGCCGGATCTTCTACCGCGAGGGCGACGGCGTCGCGATCGTCGCCGGCCCGGAGGCCAGGCGCGGGCGCGGTCGGGCGCTGCTGGTGAAGCGGGTCCGCACCGACGAGGGCGTCGAGCTGGGCGCCACCGAGTACTTCACCCATATGGGCGGCTACCTCACCAGCCGTCCGCAGTAGCGCGGGCCAACGGGGTCACCAATCCCACGACGGAGATACGGTCCGTCGCTGAAGTGAGGTTTGGTGACCCCGTTGTGTAATCATTCAGTGTTATGAGCGGCAAGCGGACGACAGTCGTGGCGGTGCTCCTCCTGGCCCTGACGGGCTGCCAGGGCGTGCTGGACGGCCAACTGCCCACAACGTCCTCCCAGCAGCAGCCGCCCGCGGCGAACAGCGGCCAGGCCGCCCAGCAGCTGGCCGGGCTGACCATCGCCGCCGAGGCCAAGATGGCGGGCTACAGCCGGGAGCGGTTCCCGCACTGGGCGGGCCAGGGCGACTCCTGCGACACCCGCGAGGTCGTCCTGCGCCAGCAGGGGTCCACCGTGCAGACCGACGGCGAGTGCAAGGCCACCTCGGGCACGTGGGTCAGCGTCTACGACGGCGTCGAGGTGACCAAGGCCGGTGACCTCGACATCGACCACACGGTGCCGCTGGCCGAGGCGTGGCGCTCGGGCGCGGACAAGTGGGACGAGGAGAAGCGCAAGGCGTTCGCGAACGACCTGGGCGGCGTGCAGCTGATCGCGGTGACCGCGAAGACCAACCGCGCCAAGGGCGACCAGGACCCGGCCAAGTGGATGCCGCCGAAGCAGGACTACGCCTGCACCTACGTGGCGCACTGGATCCAGGTGAAGGCGCAGTACGCGCTGACCGTCGACCAGGCCGAGCACGACGCGCTGGCGGGCGTGCTCGCCAAGTGCTGACCCGACCGACCCCGTCGACGCCCCCTCGCCCACGCGGCGCAGGGGGCGTTCGCGCGTCCGGGGCCTTCCCGCGAGCGCGGTCGGCGCCGCCTCCGCGCGACTGCGCCACACCACCACCGACAAGGGGTGGGCCGAGGCGGGGTTCCGGACCTCGGACCTGCGGCAGGCCCCGGACCGGCCGGGCCGCGAGCTCGTCGTGGTCGCCGAGCGCGCGGGGTGAGGCCGGTCCGGGGAAGGGCGGCGCGGATCAGGTGATCGAGTACGAGCGGGAGTCCGGGCGCATCTCCTCGAACTGCTTGACCAGCGCCTCGTAGACCTTGGCGCGCCGCACCCAGGCCGCGGAGCCGCCTGCCGCGGCGACGGGCGCCTCGCCGAGCGGGTGCACCGCGTCGGTCACCCCGTACTCCAGCCGGTAGGCCACCAGGGTCGCCGCGGCGCGCAGCCACGGCGTCGGGTCGGGCGCGGTGATCTCGCCGAGGCCCACCCGGAACCACACCGGCAGCCGCGCGTCGGCCGCCAGCGACCGCTGCAGCCTGGCGCGCGCGTGCGCCTGGATCTCGCCGCGCGCCTTGTCGCCGTGCGCCACGGCCTCCTGCCGCCAGACCTCCTCGCCTGCCTTCCGGTCGGCCTCCAGCCGGTGGTACGCCTCGGTCGCGTCGGCCTCGCGGGCGTGGATCTGCCACTCGGCCTGGCTCACCGAGTGCTGGAGCGCGTCGCGCTCGAAGCGCTGCATCCGCTTCTCCAGCCGGGCCCGCCCGGTGTCCCTGCGCTCCTGCAGCGACTCGTACTCGGCCACCTCGCCGCGCAGCTCGGCCCGCACCTCGTCGGCCAGCAGCTCCTGCTCGGCGTCCCAGGCCGCGCGCAGCGCGGAGACTGTTCCGGCGATCTCGTCGTCCACCCGGTCCAGGTCCTCGTCCGCGCCCGCGCCCAACCCGGCCAGCCGCCGCTCCAGGACCAGCAGGCGGGAACTGACCCGCCCGAGGTCCGCGATCAGCTGGGTGGTCGTCGCCACGAGGCTCTCGACCACGGGTTCCAGGACGTCGAGCCGCTCCTTCTCGGTGGGGGCCATGCCCCCAAGCCAACCGCACGGATAGGGGCTCTTCACGACGGCTGGCGCACAACCACGCAAACGGCGGCGCGGAACCCCCGCGCGGGGCAACGGATGATCACCGAGCGTGAACGGGTGAAGTGCCCGTTTTCGGTGTATGCCTTCAGCATGACGACCTCGGTGAAGGAGACGGAGCGCAAGTACGAGGCCCCGGACGGCGTGCGGCTGCCCGCGATGGCCGGGCTGCCGGGGGTGGCCGCCACCGCCGGTCCGCACGAGCAGCTGCTGGAGGCGGTGTACTACGACACCGGGGACCTGAGGCTGGCGAGCGCGGGCCTGACCCTGCGCAGGCGCACCGGCGGGGACGACGCGGGCTGGCACCTGAAGCTGCCCGCGGGCGTCGACACCCGCGAGGAGCTGCGGCTGCCGCCGGGCGGGGAGGACAGCGCGCCGCCGGAGGAGCTGGGCTCGCTGGTGCGGGTGCACACCAGGGGCGGCGAGCTGACCCCGGTGGCGCTGATCAGCACGGAGCGTCAGCGCTGGCAGCTGGTGGACGGGCGCGGCGACCTGCTGGTGGAGGTGGTCGAGGACCGGGTGTCGGCCACCGGCGGCGCGGACGGCGACGAGGCGCGGACGTGGCGCGAGGTCGAGGTCGAGCTGGGCGAGCGGGGCACGGTCGCGCTGCTGGACGCGGTGGAGCGGCGGCTCAAGAAGGCCGGGATGCGCAGGTCGCGGTCCTCGGCGAAGCTGACCCGCCTGCTCGGCGACCGGGTGCCCGCGCGGCCGACCGGCCCGGACGTGGGCCGGAAGTCGGCGGGCGGCGTGGTGCTGGCCTACCTGCGCGAGCAGGCGGACGCGCTGCGGGCGCAGGACCCGAGGGTGCGCCGGGACGAGCCGGACGCGGTGCACGCCATGCGGGTGGCGACGCGGCGGATGCGCAGCGCGCTGAAGGTGTTCGGCGGGATCGTGGACAAGGAGCGGACCTCGGACCTGGCGGGCGAGCTGAAGTGGCTGGCCGGGGTGCTGGGGCAGGCCCGCGACCTGGAGGTGCTGCGGGAGCGGTTCGAGCTGGTGCTGGACGACCTTGCGCCCGAGCTGCGGCCCGGCCCGGTGGCGGCCCGGTTGACCAGGCACTTCGCCCCGCGCGAGGCGCAGGCCAGGCGGGCGGCGGTCGAGGCGCTGGACAGTCAGCGCTACTTCGCGCTGCTGGACGCGGTGGACGCGCTGCTGGCCGACCCGCCGCTGACCAGGCGGGCGCGCGGCAGGGCGAAGGACGAGCTGCCGGGGCTGGCCGCGAAGAGCTACCGGAAGCTGGCGCGGCAGGTCGCCGAGGCCCACGACGACGCCGGGCTGCACGAGGCGCGCAAGGGCGCGAAGCGGCTGCGGTACGCGGTGGAGGCCGTGGAGCCGCTGCACGGCAAGCCTGCGCGGCGCTACCGCAAGAAGGTCAAGGCGGTGCAGACGCTGCTGGGCGACCACCAGGACAGCGTGGTCGCGCGGCCGGTGCTGCGGCAGCTCGGCGCGGAGGCGGGCGCGGCCGGGGAGAACGGGTTCGCGTTCGGCGTGCTGCACGGGCTGGAGAGCAGGCGGGCGGCGCTGGTGGAGGAGCGGTTCCCCGCGCTGTGGGCGGGGCTGGGCAAGCCCAAGTTCGCCTGATTGGTCCAGACCTTGACACCTCTCGGGGGCGCTTGCCACGGTGGGGGCGGCCAGCACCGCGCCCCCGCCGAGCCGAGCGCGGGGGCGCCGAACCGCCGCGGAGAGCCCCTTGCACACGATCGTGCCAGCGCCCGTCCTGGTTGAGCCGCGCCCCGGCGCCGCGTTCACCCTCGCCCCCGACGCCGAGGTCCGCGTCCCGCCCGGCTCACCCGGCGCGCGCGACGTCGGCGAGCTGCTGGCGGAGCTGCTGCGCCCGGCGACCGGCTACCCGCTCCCGGTGGTGGAGGGCGCGACCGGACCGGGCGTCGTGCTGCTGCTGGAGGGCGCCGCCGCCGAGGTCGGCGACGAGGGCTACGAGCTCGACACCGCCGGGGACACCGCCGTGCTCAGGGCGAACACCCCGGCGGGCCTGTGGTCCGGGGTGCAGACGCTGCGGCAGCTGCTGCCCGCCGCCGTCGAGAGCCCGGAGCGGCAGGACGGCCCGTTCACCGCGCCCGCCGTGCACGTGCTCGACCACCCGCGCTTCCCGCACCGGGGCGTGATGCTGGACGTGGCCAGGCACTTCTTCGGCGTCGACGACGTCAAGCGCTACCTGGACCTGGCCGTCGCGCACAAGGTCAACACCCTGCACCTGCACCTGAGCGACGACCAGGGCTGGCGCCTGGAGGTCGAGAGCTGGCCGAACCTCACCGCGCACGGGTCGACCAGCTCGGTCGGCGGCGGCCCCGGCGGCTTCTACACCCAGGACGAGTACCGCGAGATCGTCGCGTACGCCGCCCGCAGGCACGTCGTGGTCGTGCCGGAGATCGACCTGCCCGGCCACACCGCCGCCGCGCTGTCCTCCTACCCGGAGCTGAACCCCGACGGCGTCGCGCCCAAGCTCTACACCGGCATCGAGGTCGGCTTCTCCACCCTCGACATCGCCTCCGAGACCACCTACCGGTTCGTGGCCGACGTGCTGCGCGAGGTCGCCGCGCTGACCCCCGGCCCGTACCTGCACATCGGCGGCGACGAGGCGTTCGCGACCGAGGCCGGGGACTACCGGGCCTTCATGGCGCGGGTGCTGCCCATGGTCGAGGAGCACGGCAAGCGCGCCATGGGCTGGTCCGAGTTCACCCGCGCCGACCTGCCCGCGACGGCGGTCGCGCAGTACTGGGACACCGGGCGGCCCGCGGGTCCCGAGCTGGCCGAGGCGGCGGCGCGCGGGGTGCGGTTCGTGCTGTCCCCGGCGAACCGGGTCTACCTGGACATGAAGTACGCCGAGCAGACCGAGCTGGGCCTGAAGTGGGCCGGGACCGTGGAGGTCGACGCCACCTACGGCTGGGACCCGGCGACCCTGCTGGACGGGGTGCCGGAGTCGGCGGTGCTGGGCGTGGAGGCCCCGCTGTGGACCGAGACGCTCACGACGATGAGCGAGCTGGAGCTCATGGCCTTCCCGCGCCTGGCCGCGGTGGCCGAGGTGGGCTGGACCGCCGCGACCGGCCGGGACTGGGCGGACTTCCGGTCCCGGCTGGCCGCGCAGGGCCCGAGGTGGGAGGCGAAGGGCGTGGCCTTCCACCCCTCACCCACCGTCCCGTGGCAGGGCTGACACCTCCTCGTCGGTGAACAGCCGGGAGCGCACCAGGAAGCGCACGCCCAGCGGGGCCTCCAGGGAGAACCCGCTGCCCCGGCCGGGGACGACGTCGATGGTCAGGTGGGTGTGCTTCCAGTACTCGAACTGGGCGGAGGACATCCACACCGGCACCGGCGAGCCGTCCACCACCAGGTCGCCCAGGTGCACGTCGGAGCCGCCGGTGCGGAACTCCCCCGCCGGGTAGCACATGGGCGCGCTGCCGTCGCAGCAGCCGCCGGACTGGTGGAACATCAGCTCCCCGTGGTCGGCCCGGAGGCGGCGGATCAGCTCCGCCGCCTCCTCGGTCAGCGCGACCCGCTCCATCAGAAGAAGCCCTGCGCGCCGGGGGCGTAGCTGACCAGCAGGTTCTTGGTCTGCTGGTAGTGGTCGAGCATCATCCGGTGGTTCTCGCGGCCGATGCCGGACTGCTTGTAGCCGCCGAACGCCGCGTGCGCCGGGTAGGTGTGGTAGTTGTTCACCCACACCCGGCCCGCCTGGATCTCGCGGCCCGCGCGGTAGGCGGTGGACCCGTCGCGGGACCAGACGCCCGCGCCGAGGCCGTACAGCGTGTCGTTGGCGATCTTGATGGCGTCGGCGTAGTCGTCGAAGCGGGCGACCGACACGACCGGGCCGAAGATCTCCTCCTGGAAGATCCGCATCTTGTTGTCGCCCTCGAACACGGTCGGGGTGACGTAGTAGCCGCCGGACAGCTCGCCGCCCAGGTCCGCGCGACCGCCGCCGGTGAGCAGCGTGGCGCCCTCGGCCTTGCCGATCTCGATGTAGGCGAGGATCTTCTCCAGCTGGTCGTTGCTGGCCTGCGCGCCGATCATCGTGTCGGTGTCGAGCGGGTGGCCCTGCTTGACCGCCTTGGTGCGCTCGACCGCGTCGCCGAGGAACTGCTCGTAGATCGAGCCCTGGATCAGCGCGCGGGACGGGCAGGTGCACACCTCGCCCTGGTTGAGCGCGAACATCGTGAAGCCCTCGAGGGCCTTGTCGTAGAACTCGTCGCGCTGGGCCGCCACGTCGCCGAAGAAGATGTTCGGGCTCTTGCCGCCCAGCTCCAGGGTGACCGGGATGATGTTCTCGCTGGCGTACTGCATGATCAGCCTGCCGGTGGTGGTCTCACCGGTGAACGCGACCTTCGCGACGCGCTTGCTGGTGGCCAGCGGCTTGCCCGCCTCCACGCCGAAGCCGTTGACCACGTTCAGCACGCCCGGCGGCAGCAGGTCGGCGATCAGCTCGACCAGCACCATGATCGACGCGGGGGTCTGCTCGGCGGGCTTGAGCACGACCGCGTTGCCCGCCGCGAGCGCGGGGGCGAGCTTCCACACGGCCATCAGGATCGGGAAGTTCCACGGGATGATCTGGCCGACCACGCCGAGCGGCTCGTGGAAGTGGTAGGCGACGAGGTTCTCGTCGATCTGCGAGATGCCGCCCTCCTGGGCGCGCAGGGCGCCCGCGAAGTAGCGGAAGTGGTCGACGGCCAGCGGCAGGTCGGCCGCCAGCGTCTCGCGCACCGCCTTGCCGTTGTCCCAGGTCTCGGCGACGGCGAGGGCCTCCAGGTTGGCCTCGATCCGGTCCGCGATCTTGTTGAGGACGTTGGCGCGCTCGGCGGGCGAGGTGCGGCCCCACGCGGGCGCGGCGCCGTGGGCGGCGTCGAGGGCGCGCTCGACGTCCTCGGCCGTGCCCCTGGCGACCTCGGTGAACGTCTCACCGGTGACCGGGGTGGGGTTCTCGAAGTAGCCGCCCTTCGCCGGGGCGGTGAACTCGCCGCCGATGAAGTGGTCGTACCTGCTCCGGTAGCTCACCACGCTGTCCGGTTGCCCCGGTGCCGCGTACTTCGCCATGTGGTCGCCTCCCGCGTCGTTGCGTCGGATGGCCGCAGAACGTAGGCGGGGTTACGTTGCAGCGGCGTTGCACGGCGGGCGCGCCAGTGCCGAACGGCCCGCGAAGTCCTTGCCGTGCGGGTTCGCCCCGGTCATCCTGGGGTCGAGGGACCTGGAGGCGACGATGCGCGGTGACCCCCTTCTGCTCGCGCGCGAGCACGAGGCGGCGCTGGCCGGTGGTCCCGCCCCCGGCACGCGGCCGGTGATCCTGGAGTCGTGGCGGCGCTCGCTGGCGGCCCGCGTCGACCCGGACAGCCGCGAGGCCCCGCTGGTGCTGGACCGGGACGAGGTGGTGGACCTGCGGGCCGCGCACCCGCTGGCGCAGGCGCTGCCGGTGCTGCGGGAGACGCTGGTGAGCATCGCGGACGACGCCGAGCACGTCATGATCATCACGGACGCGGACGGCCGGGTGCTGTGGTGCGAGGGCTCGGCGCGGGTGCGCGGGGTCGCCGAGCGGGTGCGCCTGACCGAGGGCGCCCGGTGGAGCGAGGACGCGATCGGCACCAACGCGATGGGACTGGCGCTGGCCACCGGCGGCCCGGTGACCGTGCACTCGGCGGAGCACCTGGTGCGCACCTGCCACGGCTGGACCTGCGCGGCGAGCCCGGTGACGGACCCGGACAGCGGGCGCACCCTGGGCGTGGTGGACGTGAGCGGGCCGCTGACCAGCCTGCACCCGGCGATGCCCGCGCTGGTGTCGGCGGCGGCGCGGCTGGCCGAGGGGCACCTGCGGACCAGGCTCGCCGAGCGCGACGAGCGGCTGCGGTCGGCGAACATGCGGCACCTGCTGGCGCTGCGCGGCGGTCCTGGCGCGCTGCTGAGCCAGACCGGCCGGGTGCTGGCCGCCGAACCGGGCACCGAGCTGAGCGGCCGGGTCGACGTCGGCCGGGACCGGGTGCGGCTGGCCGACGGGCGCACCGGGGTGCTGGAGCCGCTGGACGAGGGCTACCTGCTGCGGGTGGAGCGGGGCGCGCGGCGCAGGCCGGTGCTGTCGCTGCGCTTCCTCGGCGAGCCGACCGCGGCCCTGGACGGCGACGAGGTCGCGCTGACCCTGCGGCACGCGGAGGTGCTGGTCGCGCTGGCGCTGCACCCGCGCGGGCTCACCGCCGACCAGCTGGCGCTGCGGCTGTACGGGGAGCGCGGCAACCCGGTGACCGTGCGCGCGGAGCTGCACCGGCTGCGGGCGCAGCTCGGCGGGGTGCTGCTGACCAGGCCGTACCGGTTGGACGCCGAGGTGCGCGGGGACTTCCTGGCGGTGCGGGCGGCGCTGCGCTCGGGTGACGTGACCGCCGCGGCCTCCGGGTACGGGGACGAGCTGCTGCCGCGCTCGGACGCGCCGGTGGTGCGGGCGGAGCGGGAGGACCTGGCGGCGGCGGTGCGGCGGACCGTCCTGGACCGGGGCGACGCGGAGGCGCTGTGGCGGTTCGCCCGCGACGAGGACGCCGAGGCGCTGGACCGGCTGGCCAGGCTGCTGCCCAGGGCAGACCCGAGGCGGGAGCTGGTGGTGTCGCGGCTGCGGCGGGTGCTCGCCGAGGCGTGAGGCGCGGCTAGGCTCGGCGGCATGGGGATCTTCCAGCCCGGTGACGTGGCGCTGCGCCGGGAAGTGCTGTGGGGCAGGCCGTGGGCGGTGACGCCGACCCGCGTGGTCGTGGACGAGCCGGACCTGCTGGTGCTGTTCACCGTGCCGGGCACCCGGTTCGGCTTCCCCGAGCACCCGTGGCGGCACGGCTGGCAGGCGTCGGGCAGCACGCACTGGCGCGGCAACGGCAAGCTCCAGGTGCACCGGCCCGGCGACGCGTACTCGGTGGACGTGTACTGGGAGGGCGAGGACCGGCGGTTCCGGGGCTGGTACCTGAACCTGCAGGACCCGTTCCGGCGCACCCCGCTGGGCATCGACACCCTGGACCACGAGCTGGACTACTGGCTGCCGGTGGAGGGCGGCTGGGTGGACAAGGACCGGGTGGAGTTCGAGGAGCAGGTCGTCGCGGGCAAGTACGGCGCCGAGCAGGCCGAGTCGATCCGGGCCGTTGGCCGCTCGATCGAGGCCATGGTCGAGGCGGGGGCGACCTGGTGGGACCCGGACTGGGCGAAGTGGGAACCGGACCCGAGCTGGCCGGTCCCGGAGCTGCCGGACGGCTGGGCGGACTACCCGCTCTCATGAGGGCGCTGTCATGAGGGCGCTGCCGTGAAGGTCGTCCCGCTCACCAGGGACGCGCTCGTCGCCGAGGTCGTCGCCCGGATCGACGCGCTGCCCCGCGACCGGCACGCCCGCGTGGTCGTCGACGGCGCGGACGCCACCGAACCGGGCGCGCTCGCCGACGCGCTGGTGGACCCGCTGCGCGCGCTCGGCCGCCCGGTGCTGCGGGTGTCCGCGCGCGACTTCCTGCGCCCGGCCTCGGTGCGCCTGGAGCACGGCCGCACCGACCCGGACTCGTACCGCGACTCGTGGGTGGACACCGGCGGCCTGCTGCGCGAGGTGCTGGACCCGCTCGAACCGGGCGGGTCGGGCGAGGTGCTGCCGTCGCTGTGGAACGCCGAGACCGACCGCGCGAGCCGGGTCGGGTACGCGCGGCTGGGCGAGGGCGGGGTGCTGCTGCTCGACGGGACGCTGCTGCTGGACAAGTGGCTGCCGTTCGAGCTGTCCGTGCACCTGTGGCTGTCGGACGCCGCACTCGCCAGGCGCACGCCGCCGGAGCTGGCGTGGACGCTGCCCGCGTACGGGGGCTACGAGCCGGCGCCGGACCTGCTGGTGCGCTACGACCACCCCACGAGGCCCGCGCTCGTGCGTACAGTGGCGGGTGACTAGGGGGAGGTGACCGCCGTGGACCGCTTGCGACTGCTGCTCGCGCTGTGCCTGTCGGCGCTGGTCGCCCTGTCCCTGGTGAACAGCCCCGCCGAGCTGCTGGCCGTGGTCACGGCCGTGACGCTGGTCGTGCTGGTGCTCACCACGGCTCCCCTGGTCCTGGACTCGCCCGCGTGGGCGCGTTCGCTGTCGCTGCGCGAGAAGTCCCTGCGCGCGGCGTTCCTGCGGTTGCGCGATCCGGACGCGGCGGGCCGCCCCCGTCCACGAGCACCGGGAGCGGCGCTCAGCCTCGCCTGAGCCCCCTTCCCCCGCTCGTGATCGGAGCAACCGCCCGTGTTCCACACCCTGGGCGCGGCCCTCGCCGCGCTGCTCGACCCCGCCCTGGCCGTCGTCGCCTTCACCGCGCTGGTGCGGCTGCTGCTGCACCCGCTGACCCGCGCGGCCGTGCGCGGTGAGAAGGCCAAGGCCGCGCTCGCGCCGCAGCTGCGCGAGCTGACCGAGAAGCACCGCGAGGACCCGGTGAAGCTCCAGGAGAAGACCCTGGCGCTGTACAAGGACGCAGGGACCTCGTTGTTCGCGGGCATCCTGCCGATGCTCGCGCAGGCCCCGTTCTTCATGGTGGTCTACCAGCTGGTCACCACCCCGAACCCGCTGCTCGACGGCACCCTGCTGGGGGTGCGGCTGGGCGACCACTGGTCCGACGGCGGCGCGGGCGTCCCGGCGTTCCCTGGGCTGCTGGCCGCGCTGGCGGTGGTGTGCCTGGGCAGCTACCTGTGGCAGGGCAGGCAGGCCGCGCGCTCGGGTGCGCCGCAGTCGACGCTGGTGCGGGTGCTGCGGCTGCTGGCGTTCACCCCGGTGCTGCTGGCGGCCTCGCTGCCCCTGGCGGCGGGGCTGTACCTGCTGACCAGCGGCGCGTGGACGCTCGCCGAACGGGCGTGGCTGCACCGGGCGCTGCCGACGCCTGGTGGGGAGCCCGAGCCGGTGGTCGTCGAGTCCGCGGCCGTCGAGCCAAAGCCGGAACCGCCCGTGGACGACGAGCCCGCCGCACCCATCAAGCAGCCCGCGCGGAAGCCCAGGGGCGCGAGCGGCAAGCGCGGCAAGGCGGCGGCACGGGCCCGCGCCCAGGCGCGGTGACCTGCGGTGACCGGCGGGTCGAGCGGCCCGCCGGTCACCGCAGCCTGAGCTGGAGCTGCGCGAACAGCCGGACCAGCGGATCACCCAGGTCCACCCCGGTCAGCTCGCCCGCCCGCCGCACCCGGTACCGCAGCGTGTTCGGGTGCACGTGCAGCTCCGCCGCCGCCGACCGCACGTCCCCGAACGCGTCCAGGTACACCAGCAGCGACCGGGCCAGCTCCGGGTCCAGCGCCTCCAGCCGGGGGTCGCGCACCCGCGGGTGCTCCGCCAGCAGCGCCAGGACCTCGCTGACCAGCACCCGCGACCGCACGTCCGCCAGGGTCGCGACCTGGGCGTCCAGGTCGCGGGCCATCGCGTCGAGCACCCGGTCCGCCTCGCCCCTGGACACCGCGACCTCGTCCAGGGTCGGGACCTCTCCGCCGATCGCCGCCTGCACCACCAGCCCGGTGTGCTTGCGGGCCGCCGCGACGATCTCGCGGGTGAGCGGCAGCAGCGCCGCGCCGGGCTGGAGGTCGGGCAGCAGGGCGTAGGTCCGGCCGCCGCTGCGGCTGACCAGGGCGCTGCGCCGGTACGCGGCGGCGTGCACCGAGATCAGCCCGGTCACCTCGGCCCTGCGCAGCTCGCCCTCGGTGCGGTCGCCCGCGTCGCCGCGCAGCGCGAACACCACGACCGCGGCCGGTCTCGCCGGGTCCGCGCCGATCTGGCCCGCGACCGAGGCGGCGTCGGTGCGGCCGTCCAGCAGGGAGGTCAGCAGGTTCTCCCGGAACGCCGAGCGGGGCTCGCGCAGGCGCACCAGGTGCAGCGCGGTGACGCGGGCGGCGCCGACGAGGGCGCGTTCGGCCTGCTCGGTGAGCGGGGTGGCGCCCTCCTGCACCCAGATCGAGCCGAGCGGCTGATCGCCCGCCAGGACGCCCACCGCGAGCCGCCGCCGGATGCCCAGGTCGGGCCGCTCGTCCACCCGCACGACCTCCTCGCCCGCGCGGAGCCGCTGGTAGACGCCCCAGTCGCGGAGCATCGCCAGGTACGGCTCCGGCCCCTGCCTGCCCAGGATGGACAGCCTGCGCAGCTCGTCCACGTCGTCGGTGGAGCGCGAGTAGGCGAGCACGCGGCTGGCGGTGTCCTCGATGCTGACGACGCCGCCGGTCAGCGCCGCGATCGTCTGGGCCAGCCCGAACAGGTCGCCCGCCACCTCGCCCGACCCCGCGTCGGCGGCCAGCCGCGTACTGCGCACCACGGCCCTGGCCAGCGACTCCAGGTGCTCCCAGCGCACCTCGGGCCGCACCGCGAGCAGCGCGACGCCCGCGTCGGCGGCGGCCTGTCCCAGCTGCGGGGTCGGCCGGTCGAGCTTGACCGCCACCGCCGACGCGCCCCCGGCCCCGGCCGCCCTGACCAGCGGCAACGCTGCCCGGCCGCGCGCGCCGATGACCAGCGCGAGGTCGCCGGGCCGCACGTCCGGCACGTCGTCCGGGTCGAGGATGACGATGTCGCGGACGTCCGCCTCCAGCCCGCGCGGCGCGGCCCGCACCTCCACCAGCTCCTCGCCCAAGGCCATCAGCACCTGGCGCAGGCTCATGCTCTTTTGTCCATTCGTACAACGGCGGAATGGCAAGCCTAGACGTGCGGACAACGGTGCGCAGGTGACCGCGACCTACCGTTGCGGTACCCCAGCAGCACGTCGCGAAGGAGCCTGCCGTGGATGCCGTGACCTCAGTGCCCGCCCCGGTCAACGAGCCGGTGCTCGGCTACGCCCCCGGAACGCCCGAGCGCGCCGAGCTGCAGGCCAAGCTCGCCGAGCTGGCCAAGGAGCCCCTCGAGCTGACCGCGACCATCGGCGGCGAGCAGCGCGTCGGCGGCGGCGAGCGGTTCGACGTGGTGCAGCCGCACAACCACCGCGCGGTGCTGGGCACCCTGCACGGCGCCACCCACCAGGACACCCGCGACGCGCTGGAGGCGGCCCGCGCCGCCGCGCCCGCGTGGCGCGCCCTGTCCTTCGACGACCGCGCGGCGATCCTGCTGCGCGCCGCCGACCTGCTCGCGGGCCCGTGGCGCTCCACGCTGAACGCGGCCACCATGCTGGGCCAGTCCAAGACCGCGATCCAGGCCGAGATCGACGCGGCCTGCGAGCTGATCGACTTCTGGCGCTTCAACGTCCACTTCGGCCGCCAACTGCTGGCCGAGCAGCCCCAGTCCAGCCCCGGCGTGTGGAACCGCACCGACCACCGCCCGCTGGAGGGCTTCGTCTACGCGATCACCCCGTTCAACTTCACCGCGATCGCGGGCAACCTGCCGACCGCGCCCGCCCTGATGGGCAACGTGGTGCTGTGGAAGCCCTCGCCCACGCAGAGCTTCGCCGCGCACCTGACCATGCGGCTGCTGGAGGAGGCGGGGATGCCTCCGGGCGTGATCAACCTGCTGCCCGGCGACGGCCTCGCGGTCTCCGAGGTGGCGCTGGCCGACCCGGACCTCGCGGGCATCCACTTCACCGGGTCCACCAGGACCTTCCAGCACCTGTGGGGCCAGGTCGGCGCGAACATCGCCGGGTACCGCTCGTACCCGAGGATCGTCGGCGAGACCGGCGGCAAGGACTTCGTGCTCGCCCACCCGTCGGCCGACCCCGAGGTGCTGCGCACGGCGCTGGTGCGCGGCGCGTTCGAGTTCCAGGGCCAGAAGTGCTCGGCGGCCTCGCGCGCCTACGTGCCGCGCTCGGTGTGGAACCGGATCAAGGACGACTTCCTGGCCGAGGTCGAGTCGCTGAAGATGGGCGACGTCACCGACTTCTCCAACTTCCTGGGCGCGGTCATCGACCGCCGCTCGTTCGACAAGCTGTCCGGCGTGCTGGAGGCGGCGCGCTCGGACTCGTCGCTGGAGGTCGCGGCGGGCGGCACGGCCGACGACTCCGAGGGCTTCTTCGTGCGCCCGACCGTGCTGCTGGGCTCGGACCCGGAGCACGACGTGTTCCGCACCGAGTACTTCGGCCCGGTGCTGGCCGTGCACGTGTACGAGGACGGCGACTACGACACGGTCCTCAAGCAGATGGAGTCGGTGTCCCCGTACGGCCTGACCGGCGCGATCATCGCCCGCGACCGGGCGGCCGTCGCGCACGCCCAGCAGGTGCTGCGCTTCGCGGCGGGCAACTTCTACGTCAACGACAAGCCGACCGGCGCGGTCGTCGGCCAGCAGCCGTTCGGCGGCGGCCGGTCGTCCGGCACCAACGACAAGGCCGGGTCGGTGCACAACCTGCTGCGCTGGGTCAGCCCGCGCTCCATCAAGGAGACCTTCGTGGCCCCGACCTCGGTCGCCTACCCCCACCAGGAGGGCTGACCCGTGCTGCGCTCGGCACTGCTCGCGGCCTCGCGCTCGGCGGCGACGAGGTCCCTGGTGGAGGGCACCCCGCTGACCAGGCCGGTGGTGCGCAGGTTCGTCGCGGGCGAGACCACCGCGGACGCGATCGCCGCGACCGGTGAGCTGCTCGCCGACGGCAGGCTCGTCACCCTCGACCACCTGGGCGAGGACACGAAGGACGCCGCGCAGGCGGCGGGCACGGTGCGCGCGTACGTGGAGCTGCTGAAGCGGCTGGACGACGCCGGGTACGCGGACCGGGCCGAGGTGTCGGTGAAGCTGTCGGCGGTGGGCCAGTTCCTGCCGGTGGACGGCGAGAAGATCGCGCTGGAGAACGCCAGGGCGATCTGCTCGGCGGCGGCCGACGCGGGCACGACGGTCACCCTGGACATGGAGGACCACAGCACCACCGACTCGACGCTGTCGGTGCTGCGCGAGCTGCGGGTGGACTTCCCGTGGGTGGGCGCGGTGCTCCAGGCTTACCTGAGGCGGACCGAGCAGGACTGCCGCGACCTGGCGGTGGCCGGTTCGCGGGTGCGGTTGTGCAAGGGCGCGTACCAGGAGCCGGAGTCGGTGGCGTACCAGTCCAAGGCCGAGGTGGACCTGGCGTACGTGCGGTGCCTGAAGGTGCTGATGGCGGGCGAGGGCTACCCGATGGTGGCCTCGCACGACCCGAGGCTGATCGCGATCGCGGGCGAGCTGGCGGCGGGGCGCGGGGCGGACGGGTACGAGCACCAGATGCTGTACGGGATCCGGCCGGACGAGCAGGTGCGCCTGGCGGCCGAGGGGCAGCGGATGCGCGTGTACGTGCCGTACGGCGGGGAGTGGTACGGGTACTTCATGCGCCGCCTCGCCGAGCGCCCGGCGAACGTGGCGTTCTTCCTGAGGTCGCTGGCGACCACGGGGTGACGCGCGGGCGCGCGTGAGGCGTGCTGGACCCGGGACCGGGGCCTGCCTTCGAGGCGGGTCCCGGTTCCGTCGTTTCGGGGGGGGCGCGGGCGGTTGACCCCACCGGCAGCGGTGTCGGCCGGGCGCGTGCGGCACTAGCGTGCCGGGGCAGGAGCACCGGCGATCGTGGTGCCGGGCCGCCCCCGGCGCCGGGACAGGAGCGCGGCCCGATGACCGTCCACCCCGGACCGGCCCCCGACCCGGCCGTGATCGCGCGGCCGTTCGACGCGCTCGGCGCGGACTACGAGCGGGCCTTCGCGGACCTGCCCGAGCAGCTGGCCGCGCTCGACTGGTTGTTGGCCGGGCTGCCCGAGGGCGCGCGGGTGCTCGACGTCGGCTCCGGCACCGGGAGGCCGACCGCCGAGCGGCTGGTGGCGGCGGGGCACCGGGTGACCGGCTGCGACGTGTCGGCGACCATGGTCGAGCTGGCCCGCGAGCGGGTGCCGGGGGCGCGGTTCGAGCTGGTGGACGTGCGCGACCTGCCCGCCGCGCCCGCCTCGCTGGACGCGGTCACCGCGTTCTTCCCGCTGCTCCAGCTGCCCCGCGCCGACCAGGCACGGGTGCTGGCCGACCTGGCCGACCGCCTGGTCCCCGGCGGTCTGCTCGCCGTGGCGACCGTGCCCGCCGACGTCGAGGACGTCGACCTGCTCTGGCTGGGCCAACCGGTGCGCTGCACGAGCTTCCCGGCGCCCGCGTTCCGCGCGCTGGTCGAGTCCACCGGGTTGCGCGTCGAGCACGAGCGGCACGGCGCGTTCACCCCGCACTTCCCGGACGCCGTCCCGGAGGAGCACCTGTTCCTGCTGGCCCGCAAGCCGTGACCTAGCGCCCGCCCCGCGCGCGCTCGCTCTCCCGCCCGCTGAACCGCTCCCGCTCCCCCAGCTCCCGCAGCCGCACCCTGGCCTCCTCCGGGTCCGGGTGGGCGCGCACCACCGCGTCCACCGCGCCCACGACCAGGTCGGCGGGCGCGCCCGACTCGCGCAGCACGGTCGCCGCGCGGTGCGCCGCCTCCAGCGCCGACCCGACGCCCTCCGCCGCGGCGGTCCTGGCGTGCAGGGCCAGCGCGTCCGCGTACCGGCGGTCGGCGCGCAGCTGCTCGGGCGCGCGCGCCAGGTGCCACAGCAGCACCGCGGTCCGCGCCCGGCCGCTCTCCGGGCGGTCGTGCTCGGCGACCCGGTGCACGGCCGCCGCGTACGCGACCGGCGCGCCCAGGTGGTGGCCGATGAGGTCGCGCCACAGCTCGGCGACCAGCTCGGCCAGCCTCAGCGCGGTGGGGCCGTGGTCGGCGCCCGCGAGGTCGTCGACGAGGGCGTGCAGCGCGTCGGTCACCCGGTCCGCCCGCGCCACCAGCACCCGCCTCGGCAGCGCGCGCACCGCCTCCAGCACGTCGTCCACGGCGCTGACCGCCTCGGGCCCGCGCCCGTTGCGCAGCAGCGCCCGCGCCAGCCCGACCCGCGCCACGACCAGCTCGGCCGGGCGCCCGCGCAGCCGCCCGGCGATGTCGACGGCCTCCTGCGAGGCGCACAGCCGCTGCCCGCCGGTGAGCAGCGCGGCCTGCCCGACCAGCGCCCCGGCCAGCGCCGCGAGCGCGCCCTCCTCGCCGCGCGCCGCGTGCTCGCGCCGGGCGAGCACCGCCTCACCGGCGGCCTTCACCGCCTCGCCGACCTCGGCGGGCGAGGCCAGCCCGCTCAGCCGCTCCAGCGCGGTGGCCAGTTGCGGCCCAAACGCGGTCGGGTTCACGTCGGCCAGCCGCCGCAGCACCCAGATCGCCTCGTCCACCAGCGCCCTTGCCCGCTCGCGGTGCCCGCGCGGGGCGAGCAGGTCGGCGGCGGACATCAGGGCGCGGGCGAAGTCCGGCTCGTAGCGCGGGTCGTCCGCCGCGACCCGCCGCCACCGGCGCACCGCCGCGTCGGTGGCCTGCGCGCCGTCCTTCCCGGACTCGAACGCGCGCACCGCGAGCTGGTGCGAGACGCGGGCCAGGTCCATCCGGAACAGCGCCGGGTTGTGCTCGGCGAGCCGCTGCTGGAGCGCGCACGCCTCGGTGAGCGCGAGCAGCGACGCGGCCTGGTCGCCGAGACCGGCGTGCCGCAGCCCGAGCTGCTCCAGCGCGGCGGCGAGCCTGGGCAGGCAGTCCTCGTCCTCGGCGGCGGCCAGCTCGCACAGCGCCACCGCCTCCTCCGAGGCGCGCAGCGCGTCCACCGGCCGCCCGGCGGCGACCAGGCGCACCGCGAGGTCGCCGACCGCGTCGGCCAGCGCGCTGCGGTGCTCGACGGGGTCGGCGTCGGCGAGGTCCCGGCACAGCTCGACCTCGGCGAGCGCGGCCTCCACGGCCTCCTCGCGCAGGTGGGCGAGCGCGGCGCGGGCGCTGAGCACCCCGTGCAGCTCGGCGCGCTCCACCGGGTCCTCGCCCGCGCCGTCGAGCAGCACCCGGGTGAGCTGGGCGGTCACCGGGTCACCGTGGAAGCGCTCGTCGTCGAACACCCGCCTGGCCACCGCCGCCACCGCGCGCGGCGGCAGGGCCGCCAGGGTCGCGGCGGTCGCGGTCGACGCCAGCTCGGGACGCGCGGTGAACAGCTCCCCCACCCGGTGCAGCACGTGCGGCCAGCGCTGGGCGGCGCGCGCCAGGATCTGCAGGGACCCGGGGGTGCGCTCGGGGTTGATCCGCTCGTCCAGCAGCGCCACGGCGAGCACGTCCTCGGCGAGCCGTCCGGGCGGCGGTTCGGCGGTGGGGTCCAGGCTGACCAGCCACCGCACCAGCTCCACCTGGCCGCCGCGCACGCCGTGCACCTCGGCCAGCGCGGCCAGGTGCAGGTCGAACGCCGTGCGGAACGCCGAATCCGCGCCGCCCGAGGCGCGGGCGCCGGTG
Organism: Actinosynnema mirum DSM 43827; assembly: GCF_000023245.1. Lineage (GTDB taxonomy): Bacteria > Actinomycetota > Actinomycetes > Mycobacteriales > Pseudonocardiaceae > Actinosynnema > Actinosynnema mirum. The sequence goes on along the minus strand of NC_013093.1, from coordinate 1,199,322 downwards.
ATCGTGCCCGCGAGCGGGTTCGGGGCGGGCAGGCCGAGCGCGGACGCGTAGTAGCCGCAGGCCTGGGCGAAGTCGCCGGGGTCCGGGTCGAGCCGCAGCTCGCCGCAGGTGTGGTCGAGGTCCGCGGCGCGCTGCCTGGCCGCCGACCACCACCAGCCCGCGTCGCGCGCGATGAGCAGCAGCCGGGGGTGCTCGGCGAGCGCCCCGCGCAGGTCGGAGGCGGGGACCAGGTCCGCGTCGTCGACCACCGCGACGACGCCCGCCTCGTGCGCGAGCCGGGTCTTGCCGACCCCGGACGGCCCGTGCAGCAGCAGCAGGGACGGGCCGCGCGAGCTGTCCCGCCAGCGCCGCAACCTGCCCAGCTCGGCGGTGCGCCCGTGCAGGGGCACGACGGCGCGCAGCGGGTCGAGCAGCTGGGCGGGGGAGGGCGTCCGGTCCACGGCGCACATCGTCCTCAGCGGCGGGTGACACGAAAGAGACATCCCCGCCGTCGTTGTCGGGGGTGGCGCGCAGAATCAAACACATGTTCGCTGCCTTGGTCCGCGAGGGCGACAACGCGGGACGCCTCCAAGCGCTGTCCGACGACGGCGTGCCGGTCGGCGCGCCCGTGCGCACCCACGACCTGGCCGCCGAGGTCGCGGCGCACGAGGCCGCGCACCGGCCGCGCTGGCTGTGGGCGTCGACCGAGGAGGTGTACCCGGAGCTGCTGGCGCGCGGCGCGCGGGTCGAGCGGTGCCACGACCTGCGGCACGTCGAGCAGCTGCTGCTCGCGCACCTGGGCAGGCACCGCGAGCCGCGCGACCTGGCGGCGGCCGTGGCCAGGCTGGACGGGCTGCCCGCGCCCGACGACGTGGCGCCGCGCAAGAAGGACGACCAGCCGGTGCTGTTCGAGCCGGAGCGCGCGCCGCTGCCCGGTGGGGCCGACCCGCTGGACGCGGTGCTGCGGGTGCACGCCGAGCAGCGGCGGGTCGCGGCCGGGCTGCCGCCGTCGCTGCGGCTGCTGTTCGCCGCCGAGTCCGCGAGCGCGCTGGCGGGCGCGGAGATGACGCACTTCGGGCTGCCGTGGCGGCGGGACGTGCACGAGGAGCTGCTGGCCGACCTGCTCGGGCCCAGGACCGCGCCGGGGGTGAGGCCGCGCAGGCTCGCCGAGCTGGCCGACCGGATCACGGCGGCGTTCGGCGGGCGGGCGGTGAACCCGGACAACCCGGCGAGCATCGTGCGCGCGTTCGCCAGGGAGGGCGTGGACGTGCCGTCCGCGCGCGCGTGGGTGATCAAGGAGCTGGACCACCCGGCCGCCGAGCCGCTGCTGGCGTACAAGGAGCTGGCGCGGCTGTGGGTGGCGCACGGCTGGTCCTGGTTGGACGCGTGGGTGGCGGACGGGCGGTTCCGGCCCGACTACGTCGTCGGCGGGGTGGTGTCCGGGCGGTGGGCGACGCGGGGCGGGGCGGCGCTGCAGATCCCGCGCTCGCTGCGCACGGCGGTGCGCGCCGATCCGGGGTGGCGGCTGGTGGCGGCGGACGCGGCGCAGCTGGAGCCGAGGGTGCTGGCGGCGCTGTCGCGGGACCGGCGGCTGGCCGAGGTCGCGGGCGAGGACGACCTGTACACGACGCTCGCGGCGGACTCGTTCCACGGCGACCGGGGGCAGGCGAAGATCGCGATGCTGTCGGCGATGTACGGCGGCACGAGCGGCGGGGCGGCGGAGCTGCTCGCGGTGCTGCGGCGGCGGTTCCCGGACGCGGTCGGGTACGTGGAGCGGGCGGCGCGCGAGGGCGAGCGGGGCGGGGTGGTGCGGTCGCGGCTGGGTCGGACCTCGCCCGCGCCGTCGCAGGCCTGGCACGAGGCGACCGGGAGCGCGGACGACGGGGAGGACGCGCTGCGGCGCTCGCAGCGGGCGGCGCGGGAGTGGGGGCGGTTCACCAGGAACTTCGTGGTGCAGGCGAGCGCGGCGGACTGGACGGCGGCGCTGCTGGGCGCGCTGCGGAGACGGCTGCACGAGCGCGCGCCGGAGGCGCACCTGGTGTTCTTCCAGCACGACGAGGTCCTCGTGCACTGCCCGGCCGGGCTGGCGGAGGTGGTGTGCGCGGAGGTCGTGGCGGCGGGCGAGGAGGCGTCGCGGCTGGTGTTCGAGGGCACGGACGTGCGGTTCCCGCTGAAGGCGGTGCCGGTGGAGCGGTACTCGGACGCGAAGTAGGCGGGAGGCGGGGCTGGGCAGTTGGGCGGGGGAGGCGACCGGGTAGCGCGCGGCTTGGCCGTCCTGCGGGCGCGGCCGGACCTTCCGCCCGAGGCGACCGGGGTCGCCAGCAGGGGTGACCGGGCCGTTCGACAGCGCGCGCAGCCCGTCCGTCGGGTGCCGGAACTTCGGTTTTGTCGCAAGTAGCGCCGGTCGGCCCCTTGCCCTCCGCCCGTGAGAGCGCTCTCATGATGTGACCGCCGCGTGACGAGGAGGTCACCCGAGCCATGTCCGACACCAAGCGCAGACGACTCCTAGCGGCCACGGCCGCGTTCGCCGTGCTGGTCCCCGCGGCAACGCTCGCGGCCGTCTCCGCGAACGCGTCCGTCCCGAGCCAACCCGGCTGGACGCTCCAGTGGAGCGACGACTTCGACGGCCCCGCGAACACGCTGCCGTCGTCGTCCAACTGGATCATCGACCAGGGCCACGGCTACCCCGGCGGCCCCGCCAACTGGGGCACCGGCGAGATCCAGAACTACACCAACAGCACCAGCAACCTGAAGCTCGACGGCTCCGGCAACCTGCGCATCACCGCACTCAAGGACGGCGCGGGCAACTGGACGTCCGGCCGCGTCGAGACCCAGCGCAGCGACTTCAAGCCCCCCTCGGGCGGCAAGCTCGCGATCGAGTCTCGGCTCCAGATGCCGAACGTGACCGGTGACGCCGCGCTCGGCTACTGGCCCGCGTTCTGGGCGCTCGGCTCGCCGTACCGGGGCAACTACTGGAACTGGCCCGCCATCGGCGAGTTCGACATCATGGAGAACGTCAACGGCCTCAACAGCGTGTGGGGCGTGCTGCACTGCGGCGTCAACCCCGGCGGCCCGTGCAACGAGACCAACGGCCTCGGCAACAGCCGGGCGTGCCCCGGCTCCTCGTGCCAGTCGGCGTTCCACACCTACCGGTTCGAGTGGGACACCTCGGTCAGCCCGCAGCAGCTGCGCTGGTACGTCGACGGCCAGCAGTTCCACAGCGTCAACCAGGGCCAGTTCGACGCCACGACGTGGAGCAACATGACCGGCCACGCCGGGTACTTCGTGCTGCTGAACCTGGCGATGGGCGGCGCGTTCCCCAACGGCGTCGCGGGCTTCGGCACGCCCACGGCGGCCACCCAGTCCGGGCACTCGCTGGTGGTCGACTACGTCGCGGTGTGGTCGGCGGGCGGCGGCACGAACCCGACCACCACGACCACTCCCCCGCCCGGCGGCAGCGGCTGGGACGCGTACGCGGACGTCCAGGCCGAGCAGGCGACCACCCGCAGCGGCGGGACCGTCGAGTCCGCCTCGGACACCGGCGGCGGGCAGGCCGTGGCGCGGCTGGGCAACGGGAACTCGCTGAAGTTCTCCGGCGTGCGGTTCGGCAGCGGCGGGGCCAGCCAGTTCCTGGGGCGGGTCGCGTCGGGTGCGGCCACCGGGATCAGCGGGCTGGTCGAGGTGCGGCTGGACAGCCCGACCGCGGCCCCCGTGGGCAGCTTCTCGGTCGGCAGCACCGGTGGTTGGCAGAGCTGGCGGACGGTGCCCGCGAACATCAGCCGGGTGACCGGGACGCACGACGTGTACGTGACGTTCACCAGCGGTCAGCCCTCGGCGTTCGTGAGCGTGAACTGGGTGAAGTTCGGCAACTGACCAGGTGACGGGTGACCGCCCGCCCTCCCGGCTACCGTGGGACGCGTGTACCGGGAGAGGCGGGCGCACTCGGGTCTGCGCTGCGTGTGGCGGCGCGAGGTCGACGCGGGCGCGGTGGACGGCGAGGTGCGGGTCGTGCCGGACGGCTGCACGGACCTGCTGTTCTCCCCCGGCGACGGCAGGCTGTTCGTCGCCGGGCCGGACACGCGCGCGCACCTGAGCGCCGAGTCGGGCGCGCTGCACGCGGTGCGCTTCCCGCCCGGCGTCGGGCCGTCGGTGTTCGGGGTTCCCGGCGTCGAGCTCCGCGACCGGCGGGTGCCGCTGGACGCGCTGTGGGGCCCGGTCGACGCCCTGCTCGACCGGCTGCTGACCGCCGCCGACCCCGAGGTGGTGCTGGCGCGGGAGTCGGTGCGGCGGCTGCGCGAGTCCCCGCCGGACCCGGTGGCGCGGGTGATCGCGGCGACCGTGGCGCGACCGGGCGGGGTGGCGGGGCTCGCGGACGGGATCGGGCTCAGCGAGCGGCAGCTGCGGCGGCGCAGCGCGGCGGCGTTCGGGTACGGGCCGAAGGTGCTGCAGCGGGTGCTGCGGTTCGACCGGGCGGTGGCGCTGGCGCGCGCCGGGACCGGGTTCGCGGAGACCGCGGCGCGCACCGGGTACGCCGACCAGGCGCACCTGTCGCGCGAGGTGCGGGAGCTGGCCGGGGTGCCCCTGGGGGTGCTGGTCGGGCGGTGAGCCTCAGCCGTCGAGCCTGCCGTGCGCGCGCAGGGCCAGCAGCGCCTCGATGGTGACGATGGGCCGCCACTCGTGCTCGGTCGCGGGCGTCCACACCGGCCACGCGAACGTCCAGCCGCCGTCGTCCTGCTGCTTGGCGGCCAGCACGTCGAGGTCGCGGGTGAGCTCCTCGGCGGTGAACCAGCGCGCGGCCAGCGAGTCCGGGGTGGGCGCGTAGTCGTGCGGCTTGTGCACCTCGCCCGCCGCGTACCCCTCGTGCACCGCGCCCGAGCCCAGCTCGACCAGCCCCTGCGCGCGCACCAGCTCGCCGAGCTTCTCGGCGGCCCGCTCGGCGCGCGGCCGGTCCGGGACGTGGTCGAGGAACCGCAGGCAGCCGTTGACCTCGTACGGGTGGGACTTCTCCAGCGACTCGACGCGCTCCCAGCAGAACGCGGTGGCCGCGTCGAGCCAGGGGTGGACGGCGCCGATCTTGTGCAGGGTGCCCGCGAGCAGGCCGGTCATCAGCAGGTCGCTGGCCGGGTCGGCGACCCACCAGGGCGCGGACGGGCCGTCCGAGGACAGCGAGTTGGGCACGCCGCCGTCGGCGTTGGTGATCGTGGTGAGGAAGTCGCAGGCGGCGGAGCCGTGGGACCGGTCGCCCGCCTCGTCGAGCAGGCTGAGCGCGGTGTGGACGTGCAGCGGCTGGCTGGCCGGCCCGCGCCCGTCGGGTTCGAGGGCGTGCCCGAACCCGCCGTCGTCGTTGCGGTGCGCCAGGACGGCGTTGACGACGGGGGCGGCGGGACCGCCGTCGAACAGCAGGGCGAACCTCCGCTGCTCCAGGGCGCGGGCGTGCAGCCAGACGAATTTCCGGGCTCGTTCGATCATGCGACCGACCCTAGGCGCGGGGTGGGCGCGCGGTCTTGAAGGAAACGGACACGTCCCCGAACGGGGTCAGCCCGCCCAGCGTCCGGGGGCCGCGCGCAGGGCGTCCCGCCCCAGCTCGGCCGGGCTGCGGTGCCCGGACAGGCCGAGGGTGAGGTCGAAGTCGGCGAGCAGGGAGCGCAGCACGTGCCGCACGCCCTGCTGGCCGCCGTGCGCGAGCCCGTACGCGTAGGGCCTGCCCAGCAGCACCGCGCGGGCGCCGAGCGCGAGCGCCTTGAGCACGTCGGCCCCACCGCGCACGCCCGAGTCGAACAGCACCTCCATGCGTCCCGCGACCGCGTCCACGACGTCGGGCAGCGCGTCGAGCGCGGCCACGGCGCCATCGACCTGCCTGCCGCCGTGGTTGGACACCACGACCCCGTCCATCCCGGCGTCGGCCGCGCGCAGGGCGTCGTCGGGGTGCAGGACCCCCTTGAGGACGATCGGGCCGTCCCAGTGCTCGCGCAGGAACGGCAGGTCCTCCCAGCGGTGGTCGGTGCCGGTGAACATCTGCACCCAGCGCAGCACGGCCTCGGTCAGGTCCTCCTCGGGCGGGGCGCTCAGGCCGGCGCGGAACACCGGGTCGCTGAACGGGGTGGCGGTGCCGATGCCGCGGATGAACGGCAGGTAGGCGTGGTCGAGGTCGTGCGGGCGCCAGGCGAGGGTCCAGGTGTCCAGGGTGACCACGAGGGTGCTGAACCCGGCCTTGCGGGCGCGGTCGAGGATGCTGGCGCACACCTCGGGCTCGTTGGGGCGGTAGAGCTGGAACCAGCGCGGCCCGTCACCGGCGGCCTCGGCGACCTCCTCGACGGTGTGCGAGGAGGCGGTGGACAGCACGAACGGCACGCCCAGCTCGGCGGCGGCGCGCGCGGTGGCCAGCTCGCCGTCCGGGTGCAGGATCGACTGGACGCCGATCGGGGCGAGCAGCACGGGCGCGGGCATCTCGGTGCCGAGCACGGTGACCCCGAGGTGCCGCTGGCTGGCGCCGGTGAGCATCCGGGGCACGATCCGCCACCCGTCGAACGCCTCCCGGTTGGCGCGGGCCGTGGCCCCGCTCCCGGCGGCCCCGGCGACGTACCAGTAGGGACCGGGCCCGAGCCGCTGCCGGGCCGACTCGGCGAGGCCCTCGGGGTCGGTGGTGAACGGCGGCACGGTGCCCGCCAGACCTTGGAGGTAGATCTCGTTCTGGTAGGCGGCGAACTGAGCAGTCACGTCGTTCCACCCTCCGCTGGGCCGCACCGCACCGCTTCGGACTCCAGATCATGCTGGTGCCACCCCGCCCCACCCGCAAGCCGCGACCTCGCAGGGGTGTGGTCGTGCGCCAGCACGGCGGTGGACGCGCGAGAGCCCCACCCGCGTGGTTCAGGGCTGCGGGTGGGGCTCTCACGTGGTCGGGCGATGGGGCGCCCGGTGGGGTCAACCGGTGCGCGGTGGGCAGGTCACCCCTTGTCCCGCTCGCCGTTCCGCTTCACGTCCTGCTTCACGTCCTGCTTCACGTCGCGCTTGCGGGTCGGGCGCTTCGCGCGGCCCGCGTTCGGTCCCCACCGGCCGTCCAGGGCGATCGCGATCGGGGCCGCCGTGACGATCGTCGACGCGGTGCCCGCGACCAGGCCGATCAGCAGGGCGGTGGCGAAGTCGGCGAGCGAGCCGTCGCCGAGCACGAGCAGCGCGGCCAGGACGAACAGGACGCCGATGCCCGTGTTGACCGTCCTCGGGATGGTCTGGAGCACGGCGCTGCCGACGAGCTCCGGGTAGTCGCGCCTCGGATCGGCCCTGCGCAGCTCGCGGACCCGGTCGAACACCACGACCGAGTCGTTGACCGAGTAGCCGATCACGGTGAGCAGCGAGGCCAGGAACACGCCGTCCGCCGTCTTCCCCATCCAGGCGAACGCGCCGACGAGCACGACCACGTCGGCGACCAGCGCGGACACCGTGGCCAGGCCGAGGCGCCAGTCGAAGCGGTACGCGAGGTACGCCAGCTGCGCGGCCACGGCGATGGCCAGCGCGATCAGCGCGTTGCGGCGCAGCTCGTCGCCGAGGCTGGGGCCGATCAGCTCGTTGGCGACCTGCTCCGCGCCGCCGGTGGCGCGGTCGACGGCTTCGCCGACCCGCGCGGACGCGGCCTCGTCGATCGGGCCGGTGCGCACCGACACGCCGCTGTCGCCGGAGGTGGCGACCACGGCGTCCGGGAAACCGGCGTCGGCGAGCGCGTCGCGCACCCGGCCGGTGTCGACGGAGGCGGCGGTGAACTCCAGCATCCGGCCGCCGGTGAACTCCACGCCGAGGTCGAGACCGCGCACGGCCAGGCCGGACAGCGCGGCCACCGCGATCAGCGCGGCGGCGACCAGCCAGCGCGTCGGGCGCCGGAACAGCACGATGCCGCGCCCGGTCAGCCAGGTGCGCACCCGGCCGAGGTCGTGCAGGCCGCTCCAGCGCGGGCGGCGCTCCAGCACCGGCATGATCAGCTGGAGCAGGACGCGGCTGAGCACGAGCGCGCTGAACAGCGAGGCCACGACGCCGATGGACAGCGTCACGCCGAAGCCCTTGACCGGGCCGACCGCCAGCCAGAACAGCAGTCCGGCGGCGAGCAGGGTGGTGGCGTTCGAGTCGGCGACGGCGCTGAACGCGCCCCGGAACCCGAGGTCGACCGAGCGGGGCATCCGGCGGCGGCGGGCGAACTCCTCGCGGGCGCGCTCGAACACCAGCACGTTCGCGTCCACGGCCATGCCGACCGCGAGGACGAACCCGGCGAGGCCCGGCAGGGTGAGGGTGGCGCCGATCGCGAGGAGCGCGGCGTAGGACACGGCGGCGTAGGCGACGAGGGCGAGCACCGCGACCAGGCCGGCGAGCCGGTACACGCCGATGAGGAACAGGCCGGTCAGGGCGACGCCGATGATCGCGGCGCGGGCGCTGGCGTCGATGGCCTCGGCGCCGAGCGTCGGGCCGACGGTGCGCTGCTCGACCACGTCCACCGGCACGGGCAGCGCGCCGGAGCGGATCACCAGCGCCAGGTCCTCGGCCTCGTCCTGGGTGAAGGAGCCGGTGATCTGCGTGCTGCCGCCGATCATGCCGGTGCCGCAGCCGACGGACGGGTCGACCTGCGGCGAGGAGATCACCTCGTCGTCGAGCCGGAACGCGATCTGCCTGCGCGGGTCGCCCGGTGGCGCGCAGGCCGCCTCGGCGCTGACCCGCTGCCAGGCGGCGGGGGCGTCGCCCTGGAACTCGATGCCGACGGTCCACCCGATGCCGCCCTGCGCGGGCGAGGCCTGGGCGTTCTTGATGCCGTCACCGGTCATGACGGTGTCACCGAGCGCGATGCCGATCCCGGCCGGGGAGGGCGTGCCACCGGCGCCGGTGACGGGGTGGACGGAGAGCTGCGCGGTGCGCCCGAGGACCTCGACGGCCTCGGCCGGGTCCTGGACGCCGGGGAGCTCGACCACGATGCGGCGGTCGCCGGAGCGGGCGAGCACGGGTTCGGCGACGCCGAGCTCGTCGACGCGGCGGCGCAGCACCTCCATGGCCCGGTCGGTGGCCTCGGAGGCGCTCCCGTCGGGCGTCTCGAGCACGATCTGCGTCCCGCCGCGCAGGTCGAGGCCGAGGCGGGGGGCGGTGGTGAGCAGGAGGAAGGCGGACGCGGCGAGAACGCCCAGGGACAGCAGTCCCCGGACGAGCAGTTCCCGCCGCGCGGCTGGGCGCGGCATGGGTGTGGCCTCCGGTGAGAGGGGGTGGGGTGAGGGGGTGGGGTGAGGGGGTGCGGTTACCGGAGGTCGGGTGGGGGCGCGCGGCCGTTGAGCGGGACCTGGGCGCGGCGGGCGAGGTCGACGTGCGCGGCGTGGACAGCGGCGGGCCGCGCCTGGGGCGCCGGAGTCCGGTGGACGACGGGCAGCACCCCGTCGAGCGGCTGCCCGACCTGCCCGGCCGGACCGTGCTTGACCGGGTGCCCGGTGGGCCGCGAGGTGGCGGGCAGGTGCGCGGCGTCGGCGACGGCCGACACGGCGGCGAGAGCGGGCCGGAGGTCGACGTGCTCGATCGGACTCGCGAAGAGGTAACCGGCGACCAGCCCGAGAACCAGCAGAACAGCCCTGCGGACCATCCCACCTCCCGGTACCGAACTGGCCAACCCGGCTGAACCGGCCGAACTGGTTGAGCTGGTTGAACTGGCCGACGACCTGTTCACCCCAGGTTAGAGGCAGGGGGAGCGGCATCGCGGCTCGGGAGGTGCGGCGGTGCGGCAGGGCGGCGGTACGGCGGCGGCGGCGGTGCGGCGGCGGTGCGGCAGGGCGGCGGTACGGCGGCGGCGGCGGTACGGCGGCGGCGGCGGTGCGGCAGGGCGGCGGTGCGGCAGGGCGGCGGTGCGGCGGCGGTGCAAAGGCAGCGCGACTCGGATGTGCTTGAGGGCTGGTGGTGGGGCAGGTCCGGGTTGGGCTGCGTGGTGCTGGTGCTGGTGCTGGCGGGTTGGGGTTAGCGGTGACGGGTTGGGGTTAGCGGTGGTTGCCGCTCAGGACGACTACCGCGCCGCCGAGGACGGCGAAGATCCAGGACAGGACCAGGGGTTGCATGGTGGTCGCGCCCAGGAACAGGCCGGCCGTCCACACCACGAGGATGGTGGTCGACGCGGTGAACGCCACGCCTGCCAGTGCCACCTTCGGGCGGTGCAGTGGGACCGCCAGGAGTGCTCGGCGGGTGCCCCTGCGGGCGCGGAAGAGCACGGTCAGGACCGTCACCGCGCACGCGCCCACCAGCCCCGCCGCCAGGTAGGCCAGTGCCGGGGTCGGCTTGGGCATTCCTGCCAGCAGCAGCAGGAGGTCGCCCGCCGCCAGCAGCGCGGCCAGCCTGGTGAGCGCGGACCAGAGCAGGGCGTGCGCCTTGGTCAGCGACTCGTGCGCGGGCGAGGCGGTGGGTTTGCCGCCGCGCTTGCGCCAGGCCGTGGCCAGGTTGGCCCTGACGTCCTCGTTCTCCGGGTCCAGCCGCAGCGAGGTGCGGTAGGCGTGCTCGGCGGTGTCCCAGTCGCCCACGCGCAGCGCCGCGTCACCGAGCACCTGGAACGTCCTGGCCTGCTCCGGCGCGAGCCGCGTCGCCTCCCGCGCCACGGCCACCGCCTCCCGCCTGCCGTCCGGCGCGGCGGCTAACACGTCGGCCAGCACCACCAGGCAGCGCCAGTCCCCCGGCTTGCGCCGCACGCACTCCCGCGCCGACACCACCGCCTCCCGGTGCCGCCCCAGCTCGCTCAGCGCCAGCGCCGCCAAGCGCTGAGCCCACGAGTGGTCGCCGTCCAGCACCAGCGCCCGCTTCGCGGCCGACAGAGCGGGATCGGGTTGGTCGACGTCCAGGAGCGCGGCAGCCAGCTCGCACCACGCCTGCGCGTGCCGCGGGTTGACCGCCAGCACCGGGCGGAGCAGGTCGATCGCCTTGTAGGGCAAGCCCTTCGCGGTCAACTCCGCCGCCCGGACGAGCACCGCGGTGATCGGTTCGGACATGGCACCTCCCGGAGGTCTCACCCAGTGTGACAGCGCCACTACTGACACCAATGGGCGATGCGCCCAGGTCCCGCAGTCGTGAACCGCTGTCACCACACCGGGATCAGGACCGGTGGACCACCGGATGCCTTATCGGGCAAGGAGGTTGGTGCGTTCATTCAGTTGTGGGGTTGTTCGACACCTCCTTCGGGAGTTGCGGCTGCGGTCAGTAACACCGCCACCAGCAGTAGCAGCAACACCAGCAGTAGCGGCAGCGGCCAGCAGTGATATCGCCAAGTCCGGAGAGCGGACGAGACGCGATGAGGAAGGGCGCGGACGAGGCGACGCAGGAGAGGGCAGGAGAGGGCAGGAGAGATGAAGGGATGTGGACAGCAGGACGGTGTTGGGCAGCGCGGCAGACGGAGTGGCGAGACGGCGGCCCGGCAACGGCAGCCCGGCAACCGGTGGCCTGGTGATTGGCGACCAGGTGATTGGTCGCGGGGAGACCGGACCGGTGGTCGGGTCGAGGAGCGGATGGCGGCTGGTGAAGGGCTGCTCTGTGGCTGGCAGCTGGCGGCTGACAGCACTGACTGGCGATCTAGTGGAGAAGTGGCCAGCGGACTGGTGGACATGAGCGACTGGCTGCCGGGTGGAGAAACAGGCGGTAGTGGTGTGGGCGGGGGGCGGCAGCGGGCAGCGACGGGCGGGCGGGGTGGCTGCCTGTTCTGGTGGTTGGCAGGCGCGGTGGCGGGTAGCGGCCGGGGTAGTGAGCGGTGGCCGCGCAGTGGACGGCAACCGTGGTGGCAGCGTTAGCCGTGGTGGCAGCGTTAGCCGGGTAGGTAGTAGGCGGCAGCCGGGTAGTAGGCGGCAGCCGGGTAGTAGGCGGCAGCCGGGTAGTAGGCGGCAGCCGGGTAGTAGGCGGCAGCCGGGTAGTAGGCGGCAGCCGGGTAGTAGGCGGCAGCCGGGTGGCGGGCGGGCGGGTGGCGGGCGGTGACTGCGGTGGCAGCCGCAGTTGAGGGGCAGCCGGGGTGGTGGACGGCGGCGGGTGGCAACCGCGGTCGCAGCCGTGCGGTGGGTGGCGGCTGCGGCAGCAACCACAGTCGCGGCGGCAACTGCGCGACGGGCGGCAGCCAGGCGACGGCGGTCGCCAGGCGGTGGCCGCAGCCAGGCGGTGGCCGCAGCCAGGCGGTGGCCGCAGCCAGGCGGTGGCCGCAGCCAGGCGGTGGCGGTGGCCAGGCGGTGGCGGTGGCCACGGCCAGGCAGTGGCGGTGGCCAGGCGGTGGCGGTGGCCACGGCCAGGCAGTGGCGGTGGCCAGGCGGTGGCGGTGGCCACGGCCAGGCAGTGGCGGTGGCCAGGCGGTGGCGGTGGCCACGGCCAGGCAGTGGCGGTCGCCAAGCGGTGGCGGTGGCCGGGCAGTGGCGGTGGCGGCGCGGCGGCGGTGGCCGCGTGGGGGTGGGGGGTTAGGCGGCTGCCAGGGTGCGGGCGTTGCGGTGGGCCTCGGCCAGGGACGTGGCTGCCAGGTCCTTGAACTGGGCCAGGTCCGGGACCAGGTTGGCGTTGGTCATCTCGGCGTGGACGAACTCCAGGTCGTGGTGGAGGCCGATCAAGCTGAAGGCCGCCTTCAGGTACGGCTCCTGGAAGTCGAAGCCCTCCCTCGGGGTGCCCGGCGCGTACGAGCCGCCTCTGGCGGTCACCACGACGACGCGCTTGCCGCTCAGCGCGCCCCTGCCCGTCTCGCGGTCGGCCATGTACGAGCTCTGGGTCACCCAGTCCAGCCACGCCTTCAGCGACGACGTGATCGTGAAGTTGTACATCGGGGTGCCCAGGAGCACGGTGTCCGCCGCCTCCAGCTCGGCGCCCAGCTCGCGCGCCAGCGGGCTCTCCTCGCCGCGCATCCGGCTGGCCAGCGCCGCCGCGTCGAGGTGCGGGAGCGGGTCGACGCCCAGGTCGCGGTAGGCGTACCCGGCGCCGGGGTGGGCCTCCCGCCAGGCCTCGGCGAACGCGGCGGTGACCTCCCTGGACACCGAACCCTCGGTGCGCAGGCTCGTGTCGATGTGCAGCAGCACTTCAATCCCCTCTCGGAAGTTCCTGTCGCAGACGTTACGAGGAGAAACGTTCCGAGTCAAGAAGATATCGGGGCGGATCATCCGAACGTGGGGGTACCATCCACGGGTATGGACCTCACCGCGCCCCAGACCGACAGCCGCGGCGAAGACCTGAACTGGCTGCTGCACCGCGCCGCCCAGAAGCTGAACGCGACCGCGCAGGAGGTCGCCGTCAAGCACGGCGTCAGCACCCGCGGTCAGGTCATCCTCACGGCGCTCGTGAGCCACAGCTGCACCCGCACCCAGCTCTCGCTCGGCCACATGCTCGGCCTGGACAAGACGACGCTGACCGCCGAGCTCGACCGCCTGGAGCGGGCGGGCCTGGTCGAGCGCAAGCCGGACCCCAACGACCGCCGCGTGCGCACGCCCTCGATCACCGAGCAGGGGCGCGCCGTGCAGCGGGACGTCGCGGTGGCGCACGGGGCGGTCGAGGCGGAGTTCATGGCCGACCTGAGCCCGGTCGAGGCGGCCCTGCTCAAGGCGCTGCTGCACCGGCTGATCAGCGCCGAGCGGGGCACCCCGGACAGCGGCTCCTGCCTCTGACCTCAAGAACGCCCCAGCTGCACCGTACGTACACAGCGCGCTCCACCATTCGGGTGCAATAATCCACCGAACAGGTGAGAGCTAGTAGCGCATTCTCACGCACAGCCGATACGCAACGGGGTCGCCACGGCACGCTCCGGTCTGGTCGTTTTCACCCTTCTCGGGGACAGGACCGAAGGCACCGTGCGACGCTAAGGACGGCTCGACACGGCTGCCCGGCGCTCGTTCGCCACGCCGCCGGTCCAGCGCGCCCGCATGGGCGCGCGCCGGTCGTCCGCAGCGCCCGCGTCGAGGAATATGGAGGTAGGAACCTGTGAGCACAGGTAAGGAGTGGCAGATCGCCTGCCGCGACATAGCTTCCCGTCGCCGTGACATGACCGTCTTCGTCAGCCAGGGGCACGTCGTGGTCACCGTGCCGCCCGGCGAGGCCGCCGTGCTCACCCCCCTGGAGGTGGGCAGGCTGCGCGCCGCGCTGCGGGACGCCGTCGTGAACGCCTCCGACACCCCGGAAGCCTGACCCTCTTCCTACTCACGGGTAGGTAATGCCACCATCGAGCGATGGGCACCTACTCGGCAGCACGGGCGCTGGCGACCCTGGTCCGCGCGGGCGTGGTGCGCCCCATGCGGCCGGACCGGTTGCTCGGCGTGCTCGGCGCGTACCTGCGCTGGCGCGTCACCCTGCCCTTCGGCTACGCCACCGGCGCGGCGAGGCACCCCGACCGGACCGCGCTGGTGGACGACCTCGGCGCGCTGACCTACGCCGAGGTCGACCTGCGCACGACCCGGCTCGCGGCGGGGCTCGCCGCGCTCGGCGTGCGCGGTGACCAGCGGGTCGCCGTGCTGTGCCGCAACCACCGGGGGTTCGTGGAGACCGTCACGGCGTGCGCGAAGCTCGGTGCCGACGTGGTCCTGCTCAACAGCGGGTTGAGCCCGGCGCGGCTCGTGGCGGTGCTGCGGGAGCAGGAGCCGGTGGCACTGGTCGCCGACGCCGAGTTCGACGGAGCGCTGCGCGACGCGCCCAGCGGGATCATCCGCGTCACGGCCTGGCCGGATGACGGTGAGAACGTGGGCAGAAATGCGCAGGCCGAGCAGGCGTGCGGAAGTGCGCGAGCCGGGCACGTGGGCGGGCGTGCGGAGGTCGGTGAAGCGGCGGCGTCAGCCTGCCTGCCCGGCGGAACCGGCAGCCACCCCCGCACCACCCTCGACGACCTCCGCGCCACCCCCACACCCCTCCCCGCCCGCACGAGCCGCAGTCACGTCATCGTGCTCACCTCCGGCACCTCGGGTCCCGCGAAGGGCGCCCGTCGCCCCGAGCCGCCGAGTCTCGCGCCCGCCGCGGCGCTGTTCTCGCGCATCCCCCTGCGGCACGGCGACGTCTGCGCGATCCCCGCCCCGCTGTTCCACACCTGGGGCTTCGCCGCGTTCCAGCTCGCCCTCGTGCTCGGCGGCACGCTCGTCCTGCGCCGCCACCCGACCCCCGAAGCCCTGGCCGAGGACCTGCGCGGGTGCGACGCCCTGTTCACCGTCCCCGTCCAGCTCCAGCGCCTCCTGGAGGTGAACGACCCCCTCCCCTCCCCCAGGGTGATCGCGTCCAGCGGTTCCGCGCTGCCGCCGCGCGTGGTCCGGGACTGCCTGCGCCGCACCGGCCCCGCGCTGCACAACCTCTACGGCTCCACCGAGGTCTCCTGGGTCACCGTCGCCCGCCCGGACGAGCTGGCCGCGCACCCGACCACCGCCGGGAAGCCACCGCCCGGCACCGTCCTGGAGATCCTCGACGAGCACGGCGACCCCGTTCCCCCAGGCGGGACCGGCCGGATCTTCGCGGGCAACGCCATGCTGTTCGACGGCTACACCCACGCCGAGGGCCGGGACCGGGTGCGCGGGCTGCTGCCCACCGGGGACCTCGGCCGGGTCGTCGACGGGCTGCTGTTCGTCGTCGGCCGGGACGACGAGATGGTCGTCTCCGGCGGCGAGAACGTCCACCCCTCGGCCGTCGAGGACGTGATCTCCGCTATGCCCGGCGTGCGCGAGGTGGCCGTGGTGGGCGTGCCGGACGAGCGGTTCGGGCAGCGGCTGGTGGCCCACGTGGTCAAGGACGACGACGGCCCGGACGAGGAGGCGGTGCTGGCGCGGGTGCGGGCGGAGCTCGCCCGGTTCGCCGTGCCGCGCGCCGTCGTCTTCCGCCCGGAACTGCCCCGCAACGCCACCGGCAAGGTCCTCAAGCGCGAACTCGGAGCGTGATCGGGCGGAACTCGGGGGTGAGCGCGCGCCGCCATGTGTGCCATGCTCCGCGAGGACGTTTGCCTCCCCTGCGTCCCAGGGCCGCGTACCGCTGCCGCGGGCCGCGGTGCCACCGAGCGAACGGAGCTTGACGATGGTTGTTAACTCTCTCCGCAGAATCCTCGCGGTCGCCGCTCTCTGCGCGTCCTTCGGCGTGGTCGCGGCCGTCGCGGCGAGCGCGAGCCCCGCGGTCAACGCCTCCGCGATCGAGGACACCTTCACCCCGCCCTACTCCATCGAGCCCTGAGCACCCGCTCACCGGCCGGGGTCGTGTGACGCGACCCCGGTCCTTCGGGCACAGTGAGTGAGTGAGCACCGAAGTGTTGCGCCTGCGCGCGCCCCGGAACCGGGTCAGCCGCAGGGCGATCACCCTCTGGACCCTGGACGCGGCGATCGGGTGGCTGGTGCTGCTGGCGATCCAGCTGGTCCCCTACTTCCTGGTGTCGGACGCGTCGCCGTGGCAGATCGCCGGCCTGGTGGCCACGGTCGTCGTGGGCGTGGCGCACACGCTGGTGATGCCCCGGTGGCGGTACCGCGTGCACCGCTGGGAGGCCACGCCGGAGGCGGTGTACACGCTGTCCGGCTGGGTGACCCAGGAGTGGCGGATCGCGCCGGTCTCGCGCATCCAGACCGTGGACACCAAGCGCGGGCCGCTCCAGCAGCTGCTGCGCCTGTCGACGGTGACCGTGACCACGGCGTCGGCGGCGGGGCCGGTGGAGATCGCGGGTCTGGACCACGCCGAGGCGGTGCGGTTGGCCGAGGAGCTGACCTCGACGACGCAGGCCACGCCGGGTGACGCGACGTGACGGCGCCGGACGAGCGCGGACCGCAGCAGCCCGCACCGCAGATCGCCGTGCCGGGAACCCCTGCGCCCCAAGCCGAAGCACCGCAAGTCCCGATGCCTCAAACCCCTGCGCCCCAAGCCCTTGCGCCGCAAGCCGACCACCCCCTCCCCGCCTACCCCACCGCCCCCGAGCTGAACGACGAGCTCGTCGTCGACTGGCACCGGCTGGACGCGCGCATGGTCGTGGTCCGCCCGCTCAACGAGATCATCGGCCTGGTCCCGGTGCTGATCGGCCTGCTGGTGCTGGGCAACGGCGACGGCTGGCGGGTCGGCGTGAGCATCGCCGTCGTGGTCCTGGTGGTCGCGCTGGGCGTGCTGAACTGGGTCACCACCCGCTACCGGATCACCCCGGAGCAGGTCGAGCTGCGCACCGGCCTGTTCGTGCGCAAGCGCCTCGCGGTGCCGCGCGACCGCATCCGCAGCGTCGACCTGACCGCGAAGCTGGGCCACCGCCTGTTCGGCCTGTCCGCCGTCAGGCTGGGCACGGGCAGCCGCGACCAGCCCGGCGAGGACGGCCTGACGCTGGACGCGGTCACGTCGGCGGAGGGCGAGCGGTTGCGCGTGCTGCTGCTCGACCACGCCCCGCGAACCGGGCGGTCGCCCGACGAGGGCCCGCGACCGGTGGAGCCCGGCACGACGTTGGCCGAGCTGGACGTCCGCTGGCTGCGCTACGCCCCGCTGACCCTGTCCGGCCTGGTCGGCATCGGCGCGCTGTTCGGCGTGGTGGTGAACTTCGCCCGCGAGCTGGACATCGAGGTGCTGGACCCGGCGGTGGACGCCGCGCACTGGGTGGTCGGGCAGCCGCTCGCGCAGACCATCGCGGTGTCGGTGCTGGTGGTGGCGGTGCTGTCGACGCTGGGCGCGCTGCTGCTGTACGTGCTCCAGTTCTGGGGCTACCGGCTGACCCGCGAGCCGAACGGCACGGTCCGGGTGCGGCGGGGGCTGCTGACGACGCGCTCGGTGTCGCTGGCCGAGCAGCGGTTGCGCGGCGTGGAGGTGCAGGAGGCGCTGCTGCTGCGGGCCGGTCGCGGCGCGAAGGCGGTCGCGGTGACCACCGGTCTGGGCAGCAAGGGCGAGAGCAGCCTGCTGCTGCCACCGGCCCCGCGCGCCGAGGCGCACCGGGTGACGAGCGAGGTGCTGCGGGTCGAGGCGCCGCCGACGACCGCGCCGCTGCGCGGGCACCCGGCCGCGGCGCTGCGCAGGCGCGTGGTGCGCGCGGTGGGACCGGCGCTGGTGCTGGTGGCCGCGCTGGTGGTGTGGGCCCCGTCGTGGGCCTGGCAGGCGGCGCTGCCGCTGGTGCCGCTGGCCGCGCTGGTCGGCTGGGACCGCTACCGCTCGCTGGGGCACGCGCTGACCGATCGCTACCTGGTGGTGCGGTCGGGTTCGCTGCTGCGGGAGACGGTGGCGCTGCAGCGCACCGGGATCATCGGCTGGCGGGTGCGCCGGACGTTCTTCCAGCGCCGCGCGGGCCTGGTGACCGTGGTGGCCACGACGGCGGCGGGCGACGGGCACTACGCCGTGGTGGACGTCGGCGAGGCGGACGGCCTCGCCGTCGCCGACGAGGCCGTCCCGGACCTGCTCAGGCCGTTCTTGCTGCGCCCGTGAACTGCTTGAGCAGCACCACGGCGGCGGCGGACACGAGCGTGCCGACCAGCAGGGACAGCAGGAACTGCAGCGGCCCGCCGATGAAGCCGATCACGAACAGGCCGCCGTGCGGGGCGCGCAGCGTCGCGCCGAGGCCCATGGACATCGCGCCCGTGACGGCGGAGCCGAGCATGAGCGGCGGGATGACCCGCAGCGGGTCGGCGGCGGCGAACGGGATCGCGCCCTCGGTGATGAACGACGCGCCGAGCAGCCACGCGGCGCGCCCGTTCTCCCGCTCGACCGGGGTGAACAGGGCGCCGCGCACGGCCGTGGCCAGCGCCAGCGCGAGCGGCGGCGCCATGCCCGCCGCCATCACGGCGGCCATGATCTCCAGCGACGCCTGGGCGTCGGTGGTGAGGCCGCCGATGGCGAACGTGTAGGCGGCCTTGTTGACCGGGCCGCCCATGTCGAACGCCATCATCAGGCCGAGCAGGGCGCCGAGCAGGACGGCGCTGGTGCCGGTGAGCCCGCCGAGCCAGTTGGTCAACCCGGTCGTCGCCGCCGCGACCGGCTTGCCCACCACGAGGTACATGAGGACGCCGACGGCGGCCGACCCGAGCAGCGGGTAGACCACGACCGGCATGACCCCGGCCATCCACTTCGGCACCTTGACGCGCTTGAGCCCCAGCACGACCGCGCCCGCGAGGAGACCCGCGACGAGGCCGCCGAGGAAGCCCGCGCCGGTCGCCGAGGCGACCGCGCCGCCGACGAAGCCGGGCGCGATGGCGGGCCGGTCGGCCATGGCGAACGCGATGAAGCCCGCGAGCACCGGCACCAGGAACCCGAACGCGAGCGCGCCGGTCTGCTGGCTGAGCGCGCCCCAGCTGGCGATGCTGGCCGGGTCGAAGTGCTCGGTGACGGGCGGCGCGTCGGTGACGTCGTAGCCGCCGAGGGCGAAGCCGAGCGCGATGAGCAGACCGCCCGCCGCGACGAACGGGATGAGGTAGCTGACGCCGGTCATCAGCCACTGGCGCAGCCGGGTGCCGACCCCGTCGCCGGGCTTGGCCTTGCTGGTCAGCGCGGGCCCGGCCGGGTCGGCGGAGGCGGCGGGTTCCCGCTCGCCCCCGGCGGCTGCGGCCCTGGCCCGCTCCAGCAGGCCGGCGGCGCCGCTGATGGCCTGCTTGACCGTGGCCTCCACCACCGGCAGCCCGGCGAACCGGTCGCGGCCGGACACCGCGACGTCGGCGGCCAGGATGACCGCGTCGGCCGAGGCGATGGCCTCCTCGGGCAGCGGGTCGGAGCCCGCGGAGCCCTGCGTCTCGACGACGATCTCGTCGCCCGACGCCTTCGCCGCCTGCTCCAGCGACTCGGCGGCCATGTAGGTGTGCGCGATGCCCGTGGGGCACGCGGTGATCGCGACGAACTTCACGGCGCGACCTCGGTCCGGACGTAGGCCGCGAGCTGCTCGGCGTCGGTGGCCTCGCGCAGGGTGGTGGTGAACTCGGCGCGCACCAGCCTGCGGGCGAGCGCGGCGAGCACCTTCATGTGGTCGGTGCCGCCGCCCTCGGGCGCGGCGATCAGGAACACCAGGTGCGCGGGGCCGTCCGGGGCGCCGAAGTCGACGCCCGCCGCGCTGCGGCCGAACGCGAGCGTGGGCGCGGTGACGGCGGCCGAGCGGCAGTGCGGGATGCCGATGCCGCCTTCGAGGCCGGTCGGCATCTGCGCCTCGCGGGCGGCGACGTCGGCGAGGAACAGGTCCAGGTCGGTGACGCGGCCCGCCGCCACGAGCCGCTCCGCGAGGGCGCGCACGACCGCCTCGCGCGAGCTGGGCGCGAGGTCGAGGTCGACCAGGTCGGCTGTGATGAGTTCGGTCATGGTGCGCCTCCGCTGAGGGTGAGGTTCTCGTCGACGTCGACGAGGCGCACCGCGTCCGGGTGCACCTCGGTGGGGCCGGGCATCCGGCTTCCCTCGGCGGCCACCGCCGCCGTGCCGTAGGCGACCGCGGCGCGCAGCGCGTCCGGTCCGCCGCCGCCTGCGCGCAGGAACCCGGCGAGCGCCGCGTCCCCGGCGCCGACCGTGCTGCGGACGGTGGTGGGCGGGGCGATCGCGTGGTGCGCGCCTCGGGGGTCGACCAGCAGCGCGCCGTGCGCGCCGAGGGTGACCAGCACCGCGCCGACGCCGTCGGCGAGCAGCGCGCGCGAGAAGCCGAGGACCGCGCCGAGCGTGGGCAGCCCGGCGCCCGCCAGCTCGGCCAGTTCGGCGTGGTTCGGGGCGAGCAGGTCGACGGGGCCCGCGTGGGCGAGCGGCGCGCCGGAGCTGTCGACGGCGACGCGCGCCCGGCCGGAGCCTGCGGCGAGGCGGGCGTACAGGTCGGCGGGCGCGCCGGGCGGCAGGCTGCCGCAGCACACCAGCCAGTCGGCGTCCGCGCACAGCCGCGCGGCCTGCCCGACGAGCGCGTCGACCTCGGCGGCGGACAGCTCGGGACCCGGTTCGTTGATCTTGGTGGTGGTGCCGTCCGCCTCGACCAGCGCGGTGTTGGCGCGGGTGTGGCCCGCCACCGGGACGGGGACGGCGGGGACCTCGCCGAGCAGGTCGAGCAGGAGCCGCCCGGACGCGCCGCCCACCGGCAGCAGGGCCACGGCGTCCGCGCCCGCGGCGGTGAGCGCGCGGGCCACGTTGACGCCCTTGCCGCCGGGCTCCAGGCGCACGGACGAGGCGCGCAGCACCTCGCCCCTGGTGAGCGCGCCGATGGCGGCGGTGCGGTCCAGGCTGGGGTTGGGGGTGACGGTGACGATCACGCCAGCACCACCGAGGGGCCCTCGGACTCCAGCTCGCGCGCCGCCGCCCGGTCCAGGCCGCTGTCGCTGATCAGGACGTCCAGGTCGGAGAGCTTGGCGAACCGGCTGAGCTGGTCGGTCCCGTGCTTGCCGTGGTCGGCCAGCAGCACGCGCCTGCGCGCGGCGGAGACCATCGCGGTCTTCACGGCGGCCTCCGCGAGGTCGGGGGTGGTGCAGCCGCGCTGGGCGGAGAACCCGTTGGCGCCGAGGAACACCACGTCCACGAGCAGCCCTTCGAGCGCGTCCAGCGCCCAGGACTCGACGGAGGCGAGGGTGGCCCCCCTGACCCGGCCGCCGAGCAGGTGCAGGGTCGCGTTGGGGCGGGCGGCGACGGCGGTGGCGATGGGCACCGAGTTGGTGATGACGGTCAGCTCCCGGTCTGTCGGCAGGAGCGCGGCGAGGCGGGCGGTGGTGGTGCCCGCGTCCAGCAGGACCGAGCCGCGCTCGGGCAGGTGGTCGAGCGCCGCGCGGGCGATGCGGTCCTTCTCGGCGGCGTTGGTGCGGTCGCGCTGGGCGACGCCCGGTTCGACGTCGAGCCGGTCGACGGCGACCGCGCCGCCGTAGACCCGGCGGACCAGGCCCTGGCGCTCCAGGACGCCCAGGTCGCGCCGGATGGTCTCGGGGGCGACGCCGAGCTCCTCGGCCATGTCGCTGACGTCGACCCTGCCGTCCCGCCGCGCCCGCTGCGCCAGCAGGGCGTGCCGCTCCGCCGCGTACATGCCCGTTTACCTCCGTTGTTGCCCGTTGATCCGCGATTCTGCTCGGAATTACCCGGCAAGCAAGGAGCCTTTCGGGTGAAAGCAAACCGAATCGGGCATCACCCGGCGGAGCGGAACGTGGTCCGGTAACCGCTCGGGGACACCCCGAGCGCGGCGGCGAACCGCTGGCGCAGCGCGGCTCCGGTGCCGAACCCGGCGTGCCTGGCGACCTGGTCCACCGGCAGGTCCGTGGTCTCCAGCAGCCTGCGCGCCCGGTCGACCCGCTGCCGCAGCAGCCACTCGCCAGGGCTCGCGCCGGTCTCCTCGCGGAAGCGCCGGGTGAACGTGCGCACGCTCATCCGCGCCCGCCCGGCCAGCGCGCGCAGGTCCAGCGGCTCGTCGAGGTGCTCCAGCGCCCACGCGCGCACGGGCGCGGTCGACGCGTCGCCCGCGGCGGGCAGCGGGCGGTCGATGAACTGGGCCTGACCACCCGGCCGCCACGACGGCACCACGCTGCGCCTGGCCGCCCGGTTCGCGACCTCGCTGCCGTGGTCCGCGCGCACCACGTGCAGGCACAGGTCGATGCCCGCCGCCACGCCCGCCGAGGTGAGCACGTCGCCGCAGTCCACGAACAGCACACCGGGGTCCAGCTCGACCGGGGGGAACAGCAGGCGGAACTCCTCGGCGTGCAGCCAGTGCGTGGTGGCGCGCCTGCCGTCGAGCAGCCCGGCGGCGGCGAGCGCGAACGCGCCGGTGCAGATGGACATCACGCGCGCGCCCCGCGCGGACGCCGCCCGCAGCGCCTCGCCGACCCCGTCGGGCAGCTCGCCCCGGTCGATCAGCGCGCGGTCGTGCACGCCCGGCACCACGACGGTGTCCGCCTCGCCGAGCAGGTCGAGGCCCCGGTCGGCGGTGACGGTGAACCCTGAGGCCGAGCGCACCGGCGCGCTACCGGGGGTGCACACGTCGACCCGGTAGAGCCTCCGGTCCGCCGCGTCGCGGGCGCCGCCGAAGATCTGGCCGGGGACGCCGAGGTCGAACGCGACCACGTCCGGCAGCACGAGCACGACCACGCGGTGGGGTGACATGGCCGGATGTTTGCACATGATGGCCCGCCGGCCACTTCTGCGGGCCCGCCCAAGGGGCGCACGCTTACCGCGTGATCCGCACCAGGCAGAACCAGGCGTGGGTGGTCGCCGCCGTCGCCTTCACCGCGCTCGTCGGCGCCGCCGCGTTCCGCGCGGCCCCCGGAGCGCTGATCGAGCCGCTGCAGCGGGAGTTCGGCTGGTCCACCGGCTCGATCGGGTTCGCCGTGTCGGTGAACCTGCTGCTCTACGGCCTGACCGCGCCGTTCGCCGCCGCGCTGATGGAGCAGCTGGGCGTGCGGCGGGTCGTGGCGGGCGCGCTGGCGCTGGTCGCGGCGGGCAGCGCGCTGTCCACGCTGGCGTCCGCGAGCTGGCACCTGGTCCTGCTCTGGGGCCTGATGATCGGCATCGGGTCCGGCTCGATGGCGCTGGCGTTCGTGGCCACCATCACCAACCGGTGGTTCGTGCGGCGCAGGGGCCTGGTCACCGGCGTGCTCACGGCGGGCGGCGCGACCGGGCAGCTGGTGTTCCTGCCGGTGGTGGCCGCGCTCGCCGAGTCCTCGGGGTGGCGGGTGGCGTCGCTGGTCGTGTCGGGCGCGGCGCTGGCCGTGGTGCCGCTCGCGCTGCTGCTCCTGCGCGAGTACCCGGCGGACCTGGGCGTGCCGCCGCACGGCGGGACCGAGGTCGTGCCGCGCCCCGAGCGCACGACCGGCGCCGCCCGGCGGGCGCTGGGCGCGCTCGCGTCGGCCGCGCGCACCGGCCCGTTCTGGTTCCTGGCGGGCGGGTTCGCGATCTGCGGGGCCACCACGAACGGCCTGGTCGGCACGCACTTCATCCCCGCCGCGCACGACCACGGGATGCCCACCACCACGGCCGCCGGGCTGCTCGCGCTGGTCGGCGTGTTCGACGTCGCGGGCACCGTGCTGTCCGGCTGGCTCACCGACCGCGTCGACCCGCGCCTGCTGCTCACCGCCTACTACGCGCTGCGCGGGCTGTCGCTCCTGCTGCTGCCGCAGCTGTTCCACCACTCCGTGGAGCCGTCGATGCTGGTGTTCATCGTCTTCTACGGGCTGGACTGGGTGGCCACCGTGCCGCCGACCGTGGCGCTGTGCCGCGAGGTGTTCGGCGAGTCGGGGGCCGTGGTGTTCGGCTGGGTGTTCGCCTCGCACCAGGTCGGGGCCGCGCTCGCCGCGACCGCCGCGGGCCTGGTCCGCGACGGCTTCGGCGACTACGCGCCCGCCTGGTACGCCGCCGGGCTGCTCTCGGTGGCCGCCGCGGGGCTGTCGCTGGCGGTGCGGCGGAAGGCGGTCGCGCCCCCGAGCCCGCGCGACGCGCCCACGCCCGCGTGACGCGATCACCCGGCGCGCCCGCCACGCGTGACGGAATCGCAAGGTGGACGACCGCCCGAGCGGGCGGTCCGCTCGGGGCGCGGCGACTAGGCTTCGGGGGGTGATGGATCGCCTGGTGTGGATCGACTGCGAGATGACCGGCCTGGACCTGGGCTCCGACGCCCTGATCGAGATCGCGGCGCTGGTGACCGACGCGGAGCTGAACGTCCTCGGCGAGGGCGTCGACGTGGTCATCCACGCCGACGACGAGGCGCTCGCCGCGATGCCGGAAGTGGTCGTGAAGATGCACGCCAAGTCCGGCCTCACGGAGGAGGTCCGGCGCTCGACGACGACGCTCGCCGAGGCCGAGGCGCTCGTGCTCGCCTACATCCGCGAGTGGGTGCCCGACGCGCGCACCGCGCCGCTGGCGGGCAACTCGATCGCGACGGACCGGGGCTTCATCGCCCGCGACATGCCGGAGCTGGACGCGCACCTGCACTACCGGATGGTCGACGTGTCGTCCATCAAGGAGCTGTGCAGGCGCTGGTACCCGCGCATCTACTTCGCGCAGCCCGGCAAGGGCCTGGCGCACCGGGCGCTCGCGGACATCGAGGAGTCCATCCGGGAGCTGGCCTACTACCGCCGCACCGCGTTCGTGCCGCAGCCCGGCCCGACCTCGGAGCAGGCGCAGTCGGTGGCCGCCGAACTGCTCGCGGCGGACGGCGTGACGCCCGCCGACCGCGTGAAATAGGGGCGATTTCAGGCTTGGCGGTGTGGCACTGTATGCTTCATCTGCCGGGCCAGCCCGGTGATGGTGGGTGTAGCTCAGTCGGTAGAGCACTGGGTTGTGATCCCAGGTGTCGCGGGTTCAAGTCCCGTCACTCACCCCGAGAGAACGCCCCTCGACCACAAGGTCGGGGGGCGTTTCCCACGTCTTGAGGGGTTTTTCGCCGATGAGCGCCACTCTCGTCGCCAAGGACCTGGCCGCCGGGCACGGCGACCGCGTGCTGTTCTCCGGCCTGGACCTGGTGGTCGCGCCGGGGGACGTGGTCGGTCTGGTCGGGGTGAACGGCGCGGGCAAGTCGACGCTGCTGCGCACCCTGGCGGGCCTCGTCCCGGCCGAGTCCGGTGTGATCCGCCTCTCCCCCGCGTCCGCGACGGTGGGGCACCTGCCGCAGGAGCCCGAGCGGCGTCCGGATGAGACGGTGCGGGACTTCCTGGCGCGCCGCACCGGGGTCGCGCACGCCCAGGCGGAGCTGGACCGGCTGACCGAGCTGCTGTCGGAGGGCGTGGACGAGGGGTACTCGGAGGCGCTGGAGCGGTGGCTCGCGCTCGGCGGGGCGGACCTGGCCGAGCGGTCCGAGGAGGTCGCCGCCGAGCTGGGGCTGGGCGTGGACCTGGACCAGCCGATGACCTCGCTGTCCGGCGGGCAGGCGGCGCGGGCGGGCATGGCGTCGCTGCTGCTGAGCCGGTACGACGTGTTCCTGCTCGACGAGCCGACCAACGACCTCGACCTGGACGGGCTGGAGCGCCTGGAGGCGTTCGTCACCGGGTTGCGGGCGGGCGCGGTGCTGGTGTCGCACGACCGGGAGTTCCTGGCGCGCACCGTGACTCGGGTGGTGGAGCTGGACCTGGCGCAGGGCCAGGTGCGGTCCTACGGCGGCGGGTACGAGTCGTACCTGGAGGAGCGCGAGATCGCCCGGCGGCACGCGCGCGAGGACTACGAGGAGTACGCGGACAAGCGCTCGGACCTGGAGGAGCGGGCCAGGACGCAGCGCTCGTGGATGGAGAAGGGCGTGAAGAACGCCCGGCGCAAGTCCACCGACAACGACAAGGTCGGCCGCAAGTTCCGCTCCGAGTCGACCGAGAAGCAGGCCGCGAAGGCCAGGCAGACCGAGCGGCTGATCGAGCGGCTGGACGTGGTCGAGGAGCCCCGCAAGGAGTGGGAGCTGCGGATGGAGATCGCCTCGGCCCCGCGCTCGGGCGCGGTCGTGGCGGTGCTGCGCGGCGCGGTCGTGCGGCGCGGCGGCTTCACGCTGGGGCCGGTCGACCTGCAGGTGGACTGGGCGGACCGGGTCGCGATCACCGGGGCGAACGGCGCGGGCAAGTCGACGCTGCTGGCCGCGCTGCTGGGCCGGGTCGAGCTGGCCGAGGGGTCGGCGTCGCTGGGACCGGGCGTGGTGGTCGGCGAGGTCGACCAGGCGCGCGGGCTGTTCCTGGGCGAGCTGCCGCTGGCCGACGCCTTCGGCGCCGAGGTGCCCGACCTGCCGTCGGCGGAGGTGCGCACGCTGCTGGCGAAGTTCGGCCTGAAGGCGGACCACGTGCTGCGCCCGGCCGCGTCGCTGTCACCGGGCGAGCGCACCCGCGCGGCGCTCGCGCTGCTCCAGGCGCGCGGGGTGAACCTGCTGGTGCTGGACGAGCCGACGAACCACCTCGACCTGCCCGCGATCGAGCAGCTGGAGTCGGCGCTGGAGAGCTTCACCGGCACCCTGCTCCTGGTCACCCACGACCGCAGGATGCTCGCCACGATGCGAACGACCCGCCGCCTGGAAGTGGCGGCGGGTCGCGTCGCGGACCGCTGAGGAGTGGGGCGAAGGGCTACCTCTTGCCGCCCTTCACCCACTCCTCCCACGGCACCTGCCAGTCGCCGAAGCCGTCCCACGACTCCAGGCGCGGGCCGCCGGAGTTGGTGACGATCACGATGTCGCCGGGCTTCGACAGGTCGAAGACCCACTTCGCGTTCTCGGGCGACAGGTTCAGGCAGCCGTGGCTGACGTTGCGCACGCCCTGGTCGCCGATCGACCACGGGGCGCTGTGGAAGAAGATGCCGCTGTTGGACATGCGCGTCGCCCAGTCGACCGGGGTGACGTAGCCGCCCGCGTCCAGCGCGAGGCCGTACGTGCGCGAGTCCATGACCATGTGGTCGTGCTTCTCGGTCAGCACGTAGGTGCCGACCGGGGTGGTGTTGGCCGCGTTGCCCATGGAGGTGGGCATGGTGCGCGCGACCTGACCGTTGATCTTGGTGACGACCTGGTGGGTCTGGCCGTCCGCCTCGTGGACCACCGCGTCGCCGATGGTCGTCTGGATGCGGCGGTCCTTCTCGCCGTACACCCCGTTGCCCAGGTGCTTGCCGTAGACCTTGGCGTCGATGGTGACCTTGGTGCCCGCCGCCCAGTAGTTCTGCGGGCGCCAGTGCACCTCGTCGTCCTTGAACCAGTAGAACGCGCCGTCGACCTTGGGCTCCGTGGTGATGGAGATCATCGCCTCGGCGGCGGCCTTGTCCGCGATCGGCTCGTCGAAGTAGAACGCCAGCGGCTGGCCGATGCCGACGGTGGTGCCGTCCATCGGGTTCACCGACAGGAAGGTCTGCGTCCTCGGCTTCACGGTGGTGAAGCTGGAGGTCTGCGTGACCGGCTTGCCGTCCGAGCCCTGGCCGGTGACCGAGAGCGTGTACTGCTTCTGGTAGCCGAGCGCCTCGGTGTTGACCCACTGCGCGCCGTCGGCCGAGAGCTGACCGGCGACGGTCTTGCCCTCCGCGTTGGTCAGCACGGCCTCGGTGATCCTGCCGTCGGTGGCGGTCGCCACGACCGGGAGTCCCGGTGCGACGTCCGCCGTCTGGTTGGCGGGTCCGAGGCTGAGCGACACCGGCTTGGCGGGTTCGGAGGACTGCGCCGCCACCGGCGTCGTGTCGCTCCCGTTGCCCGCCGAATCGCCCGCACCGCTCGAACACGCTGTGAGCAGGGTCGCGACGACCCCGAGCACAGCGATTCCCAGCGCCCCCCGCTTGCGCGACTTGCCCATCCCCTGCCCCGTCCGTTTCCGTGCTATTCCGAACACCGAACGTAGCTACGTCCGCCCTGTTCAGCGTCCCCTGCATAGGGGACGTCATAGGGGTTGCCCTCGTTGCCGGAGATGCTGGATCGTTACCGGCACCCGACCGCGCCGTCCGGAGCCGCAAACCCGGCCTGACCAGGCGATTGGGAACTGCGGCAGATGCTGTGCTAATGTTCTCCATGTCGGACGGAGCAAGAACAAAGCAAGAAAGCAAGACCGTCTGAGCGCCGCTAGCTCAACTGGCAGAGCAGCTGACTCTTAATCAGCGGGTTCGGGGTTCGAGTCCCTGGCGGCGCACTCCAGAAATGGGGTCTTCGAGAAATCGAAGGCCCCATTTCTGCGTTCAGCCGAAGGCCAGCGCTATCCGTCTCCTCACCATCAGCCTGGTCAGGCCGACATCGGGGTCGACCCGCAGGTCAGCGTGTCGGTCGAGCCGTTCGTAGGCTTTCGCCAGCAACCAGTGCGCGGCTTCCGAGCCCAGCGGCGTCAGCGGTCCCTGCCCGCCCAGTTCGGCCAAGGTCCTGGCCACTTGCCGGGTGACGAACGCCTTTCGCACGACGCTGCCCGCCAATTCGTCTATCAGGAACACGAGGGCGTGCTCCCGGTCGCCGAACCGGTAGGCGCAGAGCACCGCGAGGTAACCGGCGTCGATGGTGCGGTCGCACGTCCACGAACCGCCGACCCTGAGCGGCGGGCCCGCCGGGCGCACCGCGCTCCTGGCCCACTGCCCCGGCCGCCCGGTGACCGCGGCGGCCAGCACCCCCAGGAGAGCGTCGGAGCACGGCCCCGAACGGGCGACGGCGTGCTCGACCAGGCCGGCCCAGAACTCGTCGTCGACCGCGCAGTCCGCCACCGCGCTGCTCAGCGTCAGCTCGGCCTCCAGCGGGTCGGCCAGGCCGGGCAGGTCCCGGCAGCGGCGCACCACCCTGCGCTGCGCCGGGGTCAGGGGTGTCCCCTGTGGACGGCTCACCACCAGGGCCGGGCGCCGCGACGTGGTCAGCGTGTCGCGGCTCACAGGCTGAGGCTGGCACGGGGCGCGCCACCCCGCACCGGCCGGCGCGACACCGCACCCGAACGGGGACAATGGCCGCTCGTGGAGTCACTGCGCGAGGCGGTGTGGCGGGCCGCCACCAACCGGAGGGCGCGCCTGCCGCGCACCTCACCCCTGTCACCGGCCGAGGTGGACGGCGCCGTGCGCGCCGCGCTGCGGGACGCCCTGGACCCGCTGTGGGAGCGCGGCTGGACGCCGGGCGACGTGCGCGAGGTCGTGGGCAGGGCCGGGGACGCGCGGGCGGTGGCGTACCTGGTGGACGTGCTGGCCGCCGAGTCCGAGCGGCTGGGCGGGCTGCCCGCGCTGTGGCGGGAGCAGCTGGCGGAGCTGGGCGCGCGGGTCTGGTGGGACCCGGAGCTGCCGCACCTGGACCAGTGGGCCACCAGGCACATAGAGCTGCGCGACGACGCCGTGGAGGTGGCGGTCGGCGTGCTCGCGAGCCTGATCGGACTTCCGCCGCTGCCCCCGATCGCGCCGCCGCCGGGGTCGCCGCTGGCCGGGCTGGAGCACCGGGGCGTGGACGCGCGCGTGCTCAAGCGGGTGCGCGGGCTGCTGGCCAAGGCCGAGTCGACCGCGTTCCCCGAGGAGGCGGAGGCGCTGTCGGCGAAGGCGCAGGAGCTGGTGACGCGGCACGCGCTGGAGCGGATGCCGGACGAGGAGCCGTCGGCCGGGTCGCGGCGGTTGTGGCTGGACCGGAAGTACTTCGACGGCAAGGCCCAGGTGGTGCACGTGGTCGCCGAGGCGAACCGGGCGCGCGCGGTCGTGCACGCCGACCTGGGGTTCGTGGCGCTGGTGGGCGCCGAGGTTGACCTGGAGATCGTGGAACTGCTGTCGCGGTCGCTGCTGGTGCAGGCCACGCGCGCGATGGTCGCGGCGGGCGAGCGGGCCGGGAAGGCGTCGGAGGAGCGGTCGCTGGGGTTCCGCAAGTCGTTCCTGCTGGCGTACGCGCAGCGGGTCGGGGAGCGGCTGCGGGTGGTGAACGAGGTGTCGGACGACCGGTTGCTGCCGGTGCTGGCGCAGCGGCGCAAGGAGGTGGACCAGCTGTTCGGGCGGCTGTTCGCGCGGACCGTGTCCAGGACCGCGGTGGTGCGCAGCGCGGCCGGGTGGGACGCCGGGTGGGACGCGGCGGCCCGCGCGGACCTGGACGCCGGGCGGTGACGCGCGCGGTGACGTTCCCCTCCCCGTGACGTGCGCCTCGTCGGTGCGGGAGCATGGTCGGGTGCCGGAACTGGAGACCACGGACGACGTCCGCGCCAGGATGAGCAGGCAGCGCTCGCGCGACACCGGGATCGAGGTGGCGCTGCGCCGGGAGCTGCACCGGTTGGGCCTGCGGTACCGGGTGCACCGGCGGCCGGTGAGGGGCGTGCGGCGCGAGGCGGACGTGGTGTTCGGGCCGACGCGCGTGGCGGTGTTCGTGGACGGGTGCTTCTGGCACGGCTGCCCCGAGCACGGCACCTGGCCGAAGCGGAACGGCGAGTTCTGGCGGGCCAAGATCGAGGCGAACCGGGCGCGGGACGCGAACACGGACCTGGTGCTGGCCGAGGCCGGGTGGGCGGCGGTGCGGGTGTGGGAGCACGAGGACCCGGCGGTCGCGGCGGAGCGGGTGCGGGAGGCGGTTCTGGGGCGGCGCGGTCGGCTAGCCTGACCGGTGTGCTGTCCATGATCGACCTGTTCGCCGGGTGCGGCGGCATGACCTCCGGTTTCACCTCGGCGGGGTTCGAGCCGGTCATGGCGGTGGAGCACGACCTGCACGCGGCGTCGACGTACGCGGCGAACTTCGGCGAGGACCACGTGCGGTGGGCCGACATCGCGGCGGTGCCGGACTCGGCGGTGCCGCGGGTGGACGTCGTGGTGGGCGGGCCGCCGTGCCAGGGGTTCTCGACGCTGGGCTCGCGGGACGTGGACGACCCCCGGAACTCGCTGTGGCGGGAGTACCTGCGGGTGGTGCGGGCGGCGCGGCCGTCGGTGTTCGTGATCGAGAACGTGGGGCGGTTCCTGGCGTCGACCGAGTTCGCGCTGCTCCAGGCCGAGACCGAGGGGTACGAGCTGTCGGCGGGGGTGCTGCTGGCGGCCGACTTCGGGGTGCCCCAGCGGAGGCGGCGGGCGATCGTGATCGGGTCGCGGGTGGGGAAGGTGGAGCTGCCCGCGCCCACGCACGCGCGCGAGTCGTGGCACGCGGTGCGGGACGTGCTGACCGGGTTGCCGGAGGTGCCCGCGTCGACCGCGCTGCCCAGGGCGTCGGCGGAGTTCTTCGGGCGGTCGGTGCCGGGGCGGTTCACGAGCACGGACCTGCACGTCGGGCGGAACCCGACGCCGCTGTCGCTGCTGCGGTACCGGCACGTGCCGCCGGGTGGCGGGCGGTTCGACCTGCCGGACGAGCTGCTGCCGAGGTGCTGGCGGGAGAAGAAGACCGGGACGACGGACGTGATGGGGCGGATGCGGTGGGACGAGCCGTCGCTGACCATCCGGACCGAGTTCTACAAGCCCGAGAAGGGGCAGTACCTGCACCCGCAGTGGGAGCCGGGCGAGGACGGGCACCGGGTGGACCGGCCGATCACGCACCTGGAGGCGGCGCGGCTGCAGGGGTTCCCGGACGGGTTCCGGTGGTGCGGGACGAAGGGCGGGGTGGCGCGGCAGATCGGCAACGCGGTGCCGCCGCCGCTGGCGCGGGCGGTGGCCGAGCACGTGCGCGGGGCGCTGACCGGCGTCGCTCGACCGGGTGACTTCTGCCCGCTCTGCCCGTGACCGGGCCGGTTTTTGTCGGGGGTCGCCCCTAGCGTCGTCGACATGACGACAGCGACGTACGAGAGCACTGTTCTGCTGGGCACGACGAGCTACCGGGTGGTGGCCTCGGCCGACCCGGACCTGGTGGTGGAGCTGACCGGGGTGGACACCTCGGGGGCCTTGGTGGCGGAGGGGGCGCTGCGGCTGCCCGCCGACGCGGGGGCGGCCGTGGGCAGGCTGCTCGGGCAGGTGCTGGGGGCGTTGGGGCGGCTGGGGGCGCGGGGGCCGAGTGGTCGGGAGCGTCCGGCGAACGCGAACCAGCCGTGGAGCGGGGAGCTGGACGGGGAGCTGCGCGCGGCGTGGCTGGAGGCGGAGCCGGGCACGACGGCGGGCGAGCTGGTGCGGGTGGTGGCGCGCGGGATGGGGCGGTCGGCGTGGTCGATCCGGGCGCGGCTGGCGCGGGTGGGCTGCGATCCGGACGTGCCGGGGCGGGTGCTGTCACCCGCGGGCGCGGGGGTGCTGGGGGCCGGGGAGCCGGCAACGGCGGGGGTGCCGCCGCCGGTGAGGGCTGGGGCTGCTGGGGGTGTGGTCGGGGCTGGGGCCGGGGTGGGCGCTGGCGCCGGCGCTGCCGCTGATGCCGGTGGTCGTGGTGGTGCCGGGGCCGGGGTTGGGGCTGCTGCCGGTTGCGGTGATGCCGGTGATGGCGCTGCCGGGGCTGGTGGTGATGCCTGGGTGGCGGCCGGGTCCGGGGTCTCTCAGGGTGCGGATCAGGGGGTGGTTCAGGGGCAAGCCTGATCCGGGGACGACCCGGTCCGACGATGCTCGGTGGTGAGCACGGCGTCGCGGAACGCCGGGTTCGGGGCGTTGCGGGGAGGGGTGCGTCATGGAGATCACCGGGATCGTCTCGGCGTTGCTGATCGGCGTCGTCGTGGGCGGTCTGGGCAGGCTGGTGGTGCCGGGCAAGCAGCGGATGTCACTGCTGACGACCGTGCTGGTCGGCATCGGCGCGGCCCTGCTGGGCACCGTCGGCGCGACCGTCCTGGGCGTCGCCGACACGGCGGGCGTCGACTGGATCGAACTGGCGCTCCAGGTGGGCCTGGCGGGCGCGGGCGTGACGTTCCTGTCCGACCGCAGCAAGTCCCACCAGTACCACTGATACCGCTGACCTCGCGCACCTCCAACGCCGGACGACCACCGCCCACCGAGGGCAGGCCAAGGCCCGGACGGGACCGGCGCCACCGAACGCGAACGCACCGGTGGCGTCGGCCCCGCCGGGTCCGCCGAACTCGGCGGGCGGAGGCGGCGGGCGAACTAGGCGGCGAGGCCGGCGGGCGGATTCGGCGGACCCGGCCAGCGGGCGGATTCGGCGGCGCACCGGGCGGGCGGAGTCGGCGGGCGGGGCGGCCACCCCTGGGTGGGCGGGCTTTGGCGGGTGCCCTGGCGGGCAGGTGTTGGAAGGCCAGTGGTCGATCAGGTTGGTGGCTGTTCGATCGGGAGTTGTCCGGTCGGTGGCCGCTGGCTGCCTGCGGTCTGTGGCCGGTCACCGGTCGCTGGTCACCGGTCACCGGTCATCGGTCATCGGTCACCGGTCGCGGGTCGCTGGTCACCGGTCGCTGGCTGCTGGCTGTGCTGGTTGCCGTCGGGGGTGTCGGGTGGCACGCATAGGGTCGGGTCGTGCTGGTCGTACACGCCGTGGGGAGCGAGGACGGGTGGGTAGCGGCTTGGGGTGAGGACTCCGGGTTGCCGCCTCGGGTTGGGCGGCGGCTTCCTGGGCGGGCCGTTCGGCATCCGTTCGCGGTTGGGGACGGTGGGCTGGTTCGGGTTCTGCGTGGTGGCCGTGGCGGCGGTGGTCGTGGTGGCGGCGGCCGTGGTGGCGGGGATTCTGTGCCGTTGCGGTTGGTGGTGCAGTTGCC
This sequence comes from Actinosynnema mirum DSM 43827, assembly GCF_000023245.1. Lineage (GTDB taxonomy): Bacteria > Actinomycetota > Actinomycetes > Mycobacteriales > Pseudonocardiaceae > Actinosynnema > Actinosynnema mirum. The sequence goes on along the minus strand of NC_013093.1, from coordinate 1,165,555 downwards.
CACCGCTGGGACCGGGCCGATCGCTTCCCCGGAGCTGGTGGGGGCTTCCGGGGCCGCGGCTGCGGTGCGTGGGACACCTCGGTTGCACTCCTGGTTGGTTCCGGCGGTGCGGGTGGAGGGGCTGCCCGAGCGGATCGTGGACGGCAGGCTTGGGGCTTCGGCTCGGTTCTACCTGGAGGTCCTCGCGTTCGCCGACGACCTGGTGGCCAGGGGGCGCGTGGTGCCCGGTGTGGACGGTGGGGCGGCGCGGTGGCGGGCGGTGTTGTCCGGGGTGGACGCGGTGCGGTTCGCCGCGTTGCGGGCGGGGATGCCTCCCTCGTTCCGGGCGGCTCAGGAGTCCGTTGAGCCGGATCGGCTCACCAGGGCCGCGCTCGACCGGGCAGTGGACCGGCGGGTTCGGGACGGGGACTTCTCCGGGGTCGACCTCGACGAGCCCGGCGCCACGGGGATCTGGTTGCGGGCGCTGGTCGGCAACCCGGTGCTGGGCGCGGCCAGCGGGGCCGTGGCCAGGCTTCGGGAGCGGGTCGAGCACTGGCAGGGCAGTGCGCTGCGACGTCCGCTGCTGCGGACCTGCTTCCGGTTGACCGCGCCCGATCAGAGCGTCGCCGACGAGGACGTCAGCGCGGGGCCCGGTCCGGGCGGGGACGGGGGTGGGCGGTGGGAGCTGGAGTTCCTGGTGCAGGCCGTCGACGAGCCGAGCGTCGTGGTGCCCGCCGAGCAGTTGTGGTCGCGGGGGAACAACGTCCTGCGCCGGTTCGCCACCCGGCCGGAGGACGTGCTGCTCGCCGACCTCGGGCGGGCCAGTCGGCTCTACCCGGCGCTCGACCGGGCGCTGGGCGAGCAGCGGCCCGCGCGGCTGGTGCTGGACGTGGCGGGCGCGCACGACTTCCTGGTGCGCGCGAACGAGCTGTCGCAGGCCGGGTTCGGGGTGCTGGTGCCCTCGTGGTGGCGCGAACCCCGACGGGTCGGGCTGGCCCTGTCGGTGTCCGGTGGTGGGGACGGGACCGGGTGGGGTGCGGCTGGGCAGGGTGCGGCTGGGCAGGGTGCGGCGGGGCTGGGCGGGGCTGGGCGGGGTGGGGCCGCCGGGGCGGTGCCCAAGGAGAGCTCGCTCGGGTTGAAGGTGCTGCTGGACTACCGGTGGTCGTTGGCGCTCGGGGACGAGGAGCTGGCCGAACCCGAGCTGCGGGCGCTGGCCGAGGCGAAGGTGCCGCTGGTGCGGTTGCGCGGGCAGTGGGTGCAGGTCGACCAGCGTGGACTCACCGCCGGGCTCGCGTTCCTGCGGCGCGGTGGTGGCGGGCGGATGACGGTGGGGCAGGCGCTCGCCCACGCGGGCGCGCTGACCCGGCCGGCCGGCAGGAACACCCATGACGAGAACACCGGTGACGAGAACACCGATGACGAGAACGCCGGTGACAAGACCATGACCAGCGCTGCGAACCTCGATGGCGCGAATCCCCGTGAGAGCAACGGCAACGGCAGTGGTGGCAGCGATCCCGACGGCCTCCCCCACGGCTGGTTCGGGGCGCTGCCCCTGCCCGTCACCGCCGTGCGCGGGGACGGGGCGCTGGGGGCGTTGCTCGCCGGGGGCGGGGATCGGGTGCTGGAGGAGGTCGCCGCGCCCGAGGGGTTGACCGCCGTGCTCCGGCCCTACCAGGCGCGGGGGTTGGCGTGGTTGGCGTTCCTGGACTCGTTGGGGCTCGGGGCGTGCCTGGCCGATGACATGGGGCTCGGCAAGACCGTGCAGCTGCTCGCCCTCGAAGCCCTGTGCCGTCAGGGGGACGGCGGGTCGCGGGCGCCCACGTTGCTGGTCTGCCCGCTCTCGGTGCTCGGGAACTGGCAGCGGGAGGCCGCGCGGTTCACGCCCGGTCTTCGGGTTCGGGTGCACCACGGGCCCGAGCGGGACGTGAGCGGGATCGGTGAGGGGTGCGACCTGGTGCTCACCACGTACGCCGTGGTGGTGCGGGACGTCGAGGCGCTGCGCGGCGTGCGGTGGGACCGGGTGGTGCTGGACGAGGCGCAGAACGTGAAGAACAGCTCCACCCGCCAGTTCCGGGCCGTGCGGTCGCTGGACGCGCGGCACCGGGTCGCGCTGACCGGCACGCCCGTGGAGAACCGGCTGGCCGAGCTGTGGTCCGTCATGGACTTCGCCAACCCCGGCGTGCTCGGCACGGTGAGCACCTTCCGGGCGCGCTTCGCCGTGCCGGTGGAGCGGCACGGGGACGAGGACGCGGCGGTGCGGCTGCGGCGGGTCACGGCGCCGTTCGTGCTGCGCAGGCTCAAGACCGATCCCAGGGTCATCTCCGACCTGCCCGACAAGATCGAGGTCAAGCAGCTCTGCCCGCTCACGCCCGAGCAGGCGTCGCTGTACCAGGCGGTGCTGGACGACATGCTCGCCAAGGTCGACGGGTCGGAGGGGCAGGAGCGGCGCGGGCTGGTGCTGGCGTCGCTGTCCAAGCTGAAGCAGGTGTGCAACCACCCGGCCCAGCTGCTCGGCGACGGCTCGCGGGTGGCCGGGCGGTCCGGGAAGGTCAACCGGTTGGAGGAGGTGCTGGAGGAGGTGCTCGCCGACGGGGACAAGGCGCTGTGCTTCACCCAGTTCACCGAGTTCGGGTCGCTGCTGGCGCCGCACCTGTCGGCGCGGTTCGACACGGACGTGCTGTTCCTGCACGGGGGCACGCCCAAGCGCGCGCGGGACGCGATGGTCGAGCGGTTCCAGGGCGAGGGCGGGCCGTCGGTGTTCCTGCTGTCGCTGAAGGCCGGTGGCACGGGGCTGAACCTGACCGCGGCCAACCACGTGATCCACCTGGACCGGTGGTGGAACCCGGCGGTGGAGGACCAGGCGACGGACCGGGCGTTCCGGATCGGGCAGCGCAGGCACGTGCAGGTGCGGAAGTTCGTGTGCGCGGGGACGGTGGAGGAGCGGATCGACCGGATGGTGGAGCAGAAGCGCGGGCTGGCGCGGATGGTGGTCGGCACGGGCGAGGACTGGATCACCGAGCTGTCGACCGGGCAGCTGCGCGAGCTGCTGTCGCTGACCGGGGAGGTCTTCGATGAGTAGCCGAGGCGGTGGCGGCTCCGGGTGGGGCGGGGGCGACAAGTGGCGACCGGCTCGGGTGGCCAGGGAGGAGGCTGAGGCGGAAGCGGCACGGGCTGCGGCCGGGCGGGTGGAAGCAGCGCGGGCCGAGGCAGCCGCTGGCGCCATCAGCGACGGTGGTCGGGGCAGCGCCAACCAGGGCAGCGCCGCCCCCGGCAGGACCACGAGCGCCAAGCAGGGCACCCCCTCCCCCGCCACCCCCGACCTCCCCTGGTCGCAGCGGTTCCTCGACGTGCTGGGGTCGTTCGGGATGGCGGACGCCGTCAAGCGCGGGCGGGTGCTGGTTCGGGGTGGGCGGGTGATGAGCTTCTCCGTCTCCTCCAGTCTCGTGGTCGCGCTCGTCGCCGGGGAGCGGGACGGGCAGGGGCCGTTCCGGGCTCGGGTCGCGGTTCGGCGGTTCGACGACGGGGAGTGGGCGGCGGTGGAGGAGGCGTTGGCCGGGCGGGCGGTGTTCGTGGCCAAGCTGCTCGCCGGGACGCTGCCCTCCGGGGTCGAGGAGGTGTTCGGGGAGCTGGGGTTGTCGCTGCTGCCGCGCAGTTCGCGGGAGCTGGGTATGGACTGCTCCTGCCCCGCCTGGGAGGTGCCGTGCGAGCACCTCGCCGCCGCCTGCCAGGTGCTGGCGTCCGCGCTGGACGACGACCCGTTCACGCTGCTCGCCTGGCGCGGTCGGGAGCGGGACGAGCTGCTCGACCGGTTGCGGGCCTCGCGCGCCCCCGGTGACGACGAGCGCTCCGCGCCTCCGCTGGCTGCGGCGCTGGACTCGTTCTGGGTTCGGCCGCCCGCGCGCGCCGCCTCGGCCGGGCAGGGGGAGCTGACCGGCGCGGACGTGAGCGGGCAGCGGGTCGACGCGGTGCTGGACGAGCTGGGCGAGCTGCTCGTGGACGGGCGTCCGGTGCGGCCGGTGCTGCGCGAGCTGTACCGGCGCCTCCCCCGACGGGGGTGAGCCGCGAGCGCCCCAAGTTACCCACTGGTAACGTGCGGGTCCCGACGAAGGGAGCCCCGGTGCTGCTCGACCCCCACCGCTACGACGCCGCCCACCTGGACGACGAGAGCCGACGCCTGCTGCGCGCGGTCGTCGACTGGTTCGAACAGCGCGGCAAGCGCAGGCTGATCGCCGACGACCAGGCCAAGGTCTGGTACTCGGAGTTCCTGGAGTTCGCCGCCCGCGAGAAGCTGTTCGCCACGTTCTGCACCCCCGCCTGCGAGGCGGACGGCAACCCGGACAAGCGCTGGGACACCGCCCGCAACGCCGCGCTGAGCGAGGTCCTCGGCTTCTACGGCCTCCAGTACTGGTACGCCTGGCAGGTCACCGTGCTCGGCCTCGGCCCGATCTGGATGAGCGGCAACGCCGTCGCCCGCAAGCGCGCCGCCGAGCTGCTCGACGACGGCGCGGTGTTCGCGTTCGGCCTGTCCGAGAAGGAGCACGGCGCGGACGTCTACTCCACCGACCTGGTGCTCACCCCGGACGGCGACGGCGGGTTCCGCGCGTCGGGGAGCAAGTACTACATCGGCAACGGCAACGTCGCGGGCATGGTCTCGGTGTTCGGGCGGCGCGCCGACCTGGAGGGCCCGGACGCGTACGCGTTCTTCGCGGCCGACTCGCAGCACCCGGCGTTCCACCTGGTCAAGAACGTGGTGGACTCGCAGATGTTCGTCAGCGAGTTCGAGCTGCGCGACTACCCGGTGACCGCCGACGACCTGCTGCACACCGGGCAGGAGGCGTTCAGCGCCGCGCTGAACACGGTCAACGTCGGCAAGTTCAACCTGTGCACCGCCTCGATCGGCATCTGCGAGCACGCGTTCCACGAGGCGATCACCCACGCGCACAACCGCGTCCTGTACGGCAAGCCGGTCACCGCCTTCCCGCACGTGCGGCAGAACTTCGTGGACGCCTACGCGCGCCTGGCCGCGATGAAGCTGTTCTCCGACCGCGCCGTGGACTACTTCCGCTCCGCCTCCCCGGACGACCGCCGCTACCTGCTGTTCAACCCCATCACCAAGATGAAGGTCACCACCGAGGGCGAGCGGGTGGTCGACCTGCTGTGGGACGTGATCGCCGCCAAGGGGTTCGAGAAGGACACGTACTTCTCCATGGCCGCCCGCGACATCCGCGCGCTGCCGAAGCTGGAGGGCACCGTCCACGTCAACCTGGCGCTGGTGCTGAAGTTCCTGCCGAACTACCTGTTCTCCCCCGCCGACGACTACCCGCCGGTGCCGACCAGGCACGACCCGGCGGACGACGCGTTCTTCTGGGAGCAGGGCCCGGCGCGCGGGCTGGGCGCGATCCGGTTCGCCGACTGGGAGGAGCCGTACCGGGCCGCCTCGGACGTGCCGAACGTGGCGCGCTTCCACGAGCGGGCCCGCGCGCTGCGGGAGCTGCGGGTGCTGGACGGGCAGCGCGGCGACCTGGACCTCCTGCTCAGCCTCGGCCACCTGTTCACGCTGGTGGTGTACGGGCAGCTGGTGCTGGAGCAGGCCGCGCTGACCGGGGTGGACCGGGACCTGGTCGACCAGGTCTTCGACGTGCTGGTGCGGGACTTCGCGGCGGGCGCGGTGGCGCTGCACGGGAAGTCCGCGTCGACGCCGGAGCAGCAGGCGTGGGCGCTGGCGCAGGTGGTGAAGCCGGTCGTGGACGGCGAGCGGTTCGACCGGGTGTGGCAGCGGGTCGAGGGGCTGTCGGGGGCGTACGAGATGCGGCCCTAGCGGCCGAGCGCGCCGCCGGTCCGGGCGGGGGCACCCGTCTGCACGCTTGACGGGCGACCCCGCCCGCCCGTGTGATCGGGTGAGCCGCCGCCGGACCCGGACCCCCGAGGAGTGCGCGTGCGTCAGCGAAGATGGCCCGCCGTTCCCAGCACCGCCCTCGCCACGGCGAGCGGCGTTCCGACGACCGGCGGGGAGAGCTGAGTGGACGAGTCGACGAACGCGGCCGGGGACGCCCCGGTCGACCAGGACGGCACGACGGGCGACGGCGCGGTGAGCGGCGGGACGGCAGGCGGCAGCTCAGCGGACGACAGCGCGGCGGGCAGCGGCGCGGCGGGCAGCGGCGCGGCGGAAACCGGTGCGCCGCAGGAGATCAGGCCGCCCGCGCTGGCGCCGACTCCCCCGATGGGCTTCAACAACTGGAACTCCACCCAGTGCGGGCCCGAGTTCACCGACTCGATGATCCGGGGCATCGCCGACCTCTTCCTCAGCCTCGGCCTCAAGGACGCGGGCTACGAGTACGTCAACATCGACGACTGCTGGGCGCTGCCGCAGCGCGACGCGGACGGCGACCTGGTGCCCGACCCGGTCCGGTTCCCCGAGGGCATGAAGCCGCTCGTGGACTACGTGCACTCCAAGGGCCTGAAGTTCGGCATCTACACCAGCGCGGGCACCAGGACGTGCAGCGAGCGCGGGTTCCCCGGCGCGCTCGGGCACGAGCGGCAGGACGCCGCGCTGTTCGCCTCCTGGGGCGTGGACTACCTGAAGTACGACAACTGCCACAACCAGGGCGTCGACGCGAGGCTGCGCTACCGGGCCATGCGCGACGCGATCGCCGCCACCGGCCGCCCGATCGTGCTGAGCGTGTGCGAGTGGGGCGAGAACCGGCCGTGGGAGTGGGCGTTCGAGGTCGGGCAGCTGTGGCGCACCACCCCGGACATCCGGGACAGCTGGGACTCGGTGCTGGAGATCGCCAAGGCGAACATGGCGCTGGCCGAGCACGCCGGGCCGAACCGGTGGAACGACCCGGACATGCTGGAGGTCGGCAACGGCGGCCTGACCTGGGAGGAGTGCCGCACGCACTTCAGCCTGTGGGCGATGATGGCCGCTCCCCTGCTGATCGGCGTGGACCTGCGGTCGGTGGCGCCCGAGGCGGTGGAGATCCTGACCAACCGCGAGGTGATCGCGCTCGACCAGGACCCGCTCGGCGAGCAGGCGCGGGTGGTGCGCTCCGAGGACGGGCTGCACGTGCTGGTGAAGCGGCTGCAGGACGGCGGGCGCGCGGTGGCGCTGTTCAACGAGAACGACGTGCCCGCGCGGATCTCGACCAGCGCCGCCGAGGCCGGGCTCCCCCGGTCGACCGGGTACCGGCTGCGGGACGTGTGGGCGCGGACCGACGCGCACTCGGCGGGCGACGTCACGGCGTGGGTGCCGCCGCACGGCGCGGTCGTCTACCGGGTGACGCCCGAACCGGCGTGGCTGCTGCTGCCGCCCGCCGTGGACGCGGGGGTGGAGCCGGTGCTGTCCCGGCCCGGCGCGCTGCCGCTGGTCGACCCGGACGCCCCGTCGCTGGTGACCACCTCGCTGGGCGACAACGGCTGGCTGCCGGTGCTCGGCGCGCGGGTGGACCTGGAGGCCCCCGCCGGGTGGCGGGTGCGGCCGAGGGGGCAGCGGGCCCGGTCGGTGCTCGCGGGCGGGGACCGGCTGGACACCACCTGGGAGGTGCTGCCGCCCGCCGGGCTCGAACCGGGCCGGTACCGGCTGACGGCGCTGTTCGCCTACCTGTACGGGTGGGGGCGGCGGGTGAGCGCGGACCTGGAGGTGGTGGTGCCGCACCGCCTGCCGTCCGGCACCTCGTACCTGAGCGACGCGCCGTGGCTGCGGGCGAGCAACGGGTTCGGGCCGGTCGAGGTCGACACCAGCAACGGCGAGGCCGAGGCCGGGGACGGCGGGCCGCTCACGGTCAACGGGAGGGTGTTCGAGAAGGGCCTCGGGGTGCACGCGCCCAGCTCGGTCGAGTACTTCACCGGTGGCCGCTGCACGTCCGTGTCGGCGTTCGTGGGCGTGGACGACGAGAAGCCCGCGGCCGGGTCGGTGGTGTTCCAGGTGTGGGCGGATGAGCGGAAGGTCGCCGACAGCGGGGCGCTGACCACGCGGGACGACGCGGTCGAGCTGGTCGCGGACGTGACCGGGGCGCGGACCGTGCGGCTGGTGGTGACCGACGCGGGCAACGGCGTCGACAGCGACCACGGTGACTGGTGCGACCTGAAGGCCACCTGCGAGTGATCACCCTCGGGTGACGTTCGGGCTGCACCGCTCCGACTGTCCGGGTGAGGTGTCTTGACTGGCGGTCACCGCCAGTGTTGTCTCGACCCCCGACGCGACGCGTGAGGAGGACTGGCGGATGACCGGGTCCATGGCGCTCAGGGCGCTGCGCGAGGCCATCGTGCTGGAACACCTGGAAGCGGAGAACGAGCGCGACTTCGTCACCACGATCGCGGCGTTCGACCGGACGCGCTACGAGATCGCGGCGACCGGCGAGGTGTACGAGGGAAGGGCCGAGGTGTCGGCCTACTACAGCAGGTCGCTGCGGGCGTGGCCGGACCTGCGCAGCGAGGTCGTGCGGGTGCACCACGCGGACGACGCGGCGATCGTGGAGCTGGAGGTGGCGGGCACCGAGCCGGGGACGGGGCGGGCCTGCCGGGCGAGGACCACGGCGTTCTTCGAGTTCGACGGGCCGAGCCTGGTCGGGAAGCGGCTCTACGGCGACGAGCCGTCCTAGCGGGCCCGCTCCGGGCACGACCTCTGGGACCAGGACCTTCGGGACCAGGACCTTCGGGACCACGACGTGCGAACGGGCCGCACCCCACCCGGGGTGCGGCCCGCGCACGGAAGATCAGTTACCGCGAACCGCGGTTCAGACCGGGCGGACGGCCTGAGCCTGCGGGCCCTTCTGGCCCTGACCGATCTCGAACTCCACGCGCTGGTTCTCCTCCAGCGTGCGGTAGCCGTTGACCTGGATCTCCGAGTAGTGCACGAACACGTCGGCGCCACCGTTGTCGGGGGAGATGAAGCCGAAGCCCTTCTCCGCGTTGAACCACTTGACGGTGCCCTGAACTGCCATCTTGCTACTTCTCCTCTAACAGGTGCCGGATCGCGCTTGCGACCACCGGGTCAGTCAGGGCGACGACTTCTCCACCGGTACCGCAGAGGAAAGACAGGCGCCCGCAACTTCCGTTCCGCGAGCGTGGAGAACACGAACACAGAAAGGTACGACCGCAGATAGTCAACCACGACTGCGCCCCGTGAGTCGAGCGATGGAACGGGTCTTCTGCGGTGCTACCTTGGACGTGGCGGCGGTCACAGGGGGTGTTCGCGGCCAAAAGTGCGTCGACACCGGTCAACCGGTCGCGCAGGGTGAGCGGCGGTCACGCCGGGGGACCCCGCGTGGACCGCGCCGGGACGCGAGGGGGAAGATCCGGCTCCACCGCAGGTGGGATGCGTCGGGCCGGGAGCGGCGGTGGCGCGCGCACGCCGGTCGGCGGGTCGCGCGGGCGGGTCGCCGGTGCTCGGGGGAAGATCGTCACCAGTGCCGCGTTCGGCTGACCGGGTGAAGGTCGTCTCCGGTCGTCGCCCGCGCGCGACCACCGGGCGTGACCCGGCGGCGCGCTCCCCGAGCGGGGTTCCGGTTCCGACGACTTCGGGGGGCGGTGAGGCGGGGTGCTCGGCGCGCTGCACCACGGCCAGGCCAGGCTGATGTTCTTCTTCCTCGGCCTGGTGGTCACCTTCGTGTTCATCCGGATCAGCGTCCGGCTGATCCGGGCGGGCGTGCGGTGGTGGCCGGGCAACTTCACGCCCGGCGGCACGCACATCCACCACGTGGTGTTCGGCGCGGTGTTCATGATGGTGGGCGGGGTCACCGGGATCGCCGTGCCGGACGACGCGGTGGGCCTGCGGCTGGCCGCCGCCGCGCTGCTCGGCGTCGGGGCCGCGCTGGTGCTGGACGAGTTCGCGCTGATCCTGCACCTGCGCGACGTGTACTGGTCCAAGGACGGGCGGCTGTCGGTCGACGCGGTGTTCCTGGCGATCGGCATGACCGGCCTGCTGCTGCTGGGCGCCCGGCCGCTCGGCTACGACGACGTGCTCGGCGAGAGCGTGCCGGTGCGGGTGGCGCTGCTGCTGGGGAACCTGGGGTTCGCGATCGTGGCGCTGCTCAAGGGCAAGGTGTGGACGGGGCTGCTCGGGCTGCTGATCCCGCTGCTGCCGCAGATCGGGGCGCTGCGCCTGGCGCGGCCGAGGTCGCCGTGGGCGCGCTGGCACTACCCGGACAACTCGCGGAAGCTGCGCCGCGCCGAGCGCAGGGAGAACCGCATCCGGCGGCCGTTGATCCAGGCGAAGATCCGGGTGCAGGAGTTCATCTCGGGCAGGCACGACGAGGTGTGACCGCCGCGCGGGCCGTCACCTCGAAGGCGGGCCCGGCGCGGTCGGGTCCGCGCGGTCGGGCCCGCGTCACCTCGGCGCGATGCCCAGCTCGGCGCAGGTCCGCTCCAGGTCCGGCACGCACAGCTCCTCGGCGCGCACCACCCCCGACGCCACCAGCACCCGCACGCCGTCCCGGTGCACCGGGACCGCCCCCAGCAGCACCGCCCTCACCCGGCGCCCGTTCGTCGGGTCCTCGGTGGTCGCGCTCGCCAGCGCGTCCGCGCGCGCCACGTCCCCGTCCGCCAGCGCCGAGGCGAGCCGGGCCGCCGCCTCCGCCTCGTCCCGGATGGACTTGTGCACCGTCAGGCACTGCTCGCCGCGCAGCACCGCGCGCAGCCCGTCCACCGTGGCGTCCTGCCCGGTCACCGGCACCTTCCCGGCCAGCCCCCTGGCGCGCAGCACCTGGATGGCGGCGGCGGCGAGCCGGTCGTTGGCCGCGAGGACCCCGTCGACGCGCCCGCCGCTGTCGTTGAGCGCCTGCTCGAACCGGGCCCGCCCGAGCAGCGGGTCCCAGCGGTCGGCGCTCGTGCTGGCCACGAGCCGGTAGTCGCCGCGCTCGTAGCGGGGGCCGAGGACGCGGCGCTGCCCGTCGGCGAACTGCATGGCGTTGTTGTCCTGCGGCGCGCCCTGCAGCTCGATCACCCGCGCGCCCCGCCGGTCCCCCATGCAGTCCACGAGCCCGCGCGCCTGGAGCTCGCCGACGGCCTCGTTGTCGAAGGACACGAGGTAGTCGGCGGCCCCGCCGACGCTGAACCGGTCGTAGTCGATGACGGGGATGCCTGCCTTGCGCGCCTTGTGCTCGACGGTGGCCCCGCCCTCGGGGGTCAGCGGGGTGATCAGCAGGACCGCCACGCCCCTGGCGATCAGGTCGTCGGCGATGCTGGCGAACCGGAACTCGTCGTTGCGGGCGTTCTCGACGACCGGTTCGAGCCCCTCGGCCTCCAGGGCGCGCTGGAGCTGCGGCCGGTCCTGCTCCTCCCAGCGGGCGGAGGACTCGGTGTCGGGCAGGATCACGCCGACGAGCGGCCTGGTGGGGCGCTCCGGCGGTCCGGCGGCGCCGCCGCAGGCCGCGAGCAGCAGCGCGGGCAGCCCGGCGCAGAGCGCCCTCCCGAGCCTTCGCATCAAGCCAACCCCTCGTGCGTTCACCCGCACGGGTGGGCGGGATTCCGAAGCCACCTTCCCCGACCAGGGGCGCGGGCCGGGCAGCGGGGTGCGGCCGACCGGTCCAGCGCTGCCCCGCCGAGGCCGTCCATGACCTTCCACGCGACATCGCCGCAGGTCGGGGAATTGTTACCCGCCGTGGGCACATCACTCAGGGTGCATACCCCACTACGCTTCGGTGTCCGACGAACGGACCCTGACCACGATCGCTTTCTGTGTCAGGGTGACGCCCGACCCGACGTCGAACGGGTGTGAGGAGACAGCTCAGGTGAGATCACGCAGAATCGCCCACCCCGCCCTGGTGCTGGTGGGAGCCGCCGCACTCGTCGCCGCCGCGACGACGCCCGCCGCCGCCGAGCAGGCCACCACCGAGTACACCGTGCTGGTCGAGGATGGGGCCAGCCGGGACGCCGCGGTCGCGGCGGTGCGCGCTGCGGGCGGCCACCTGGTCCGCGAGAACAGCGCGGTCGGGATGCTGGTCGTGCGGGCGCCGGAGTCCGGTTTCGCCGGGCGCGTCTCCGCCTCGCCGTCGGTGCTGGGCGCGGCCACGGCCAAGCCGATCGGCCGCACGCCCGGTTCGGTGGGCAACCGCGAGTGGTCCGACGTGGAGAAGGAGAACACCGCGCTGGGCGCGGCGAAGGCCCCCTCCGCGTCGCGCAAGGCCGCTGCCGCGCAGGCGGGCCTCGACCCGCTGGACAGCGACCTGTGGGGCCTGCGCGCGGTGCGCTCCGACATCGCCCGCGCCAAGCAGCCCGGCGACAAGCGGGTCAAGGTCGGCGTGATCGACACCGGCGTCGACGGCAACCACCCGGACATCGCGCCGAACTTCGACCGCGACCTGTCCCGCAACTTCACCGTCGACCTGCCCTACGACGCGGACGGCGGCGAGTTCGACGGCCCGTGCGAGTTCCGGGGCTGCGTCGACCCGGCGGACCACGACGACGGCGGCCACGGCACGCACGTCGCGGGCACCATCGGCGCGGCGGCCAACGGCTCCGGCGTCTCCGGCGTCGCCCCGAACGTCACCCTGGTGAACGTGCGGGCGGGCCAGGACTCGGGCACGTTCTTCCTGCAGCCGGTCGTCGACGCGCTCACCTACAGCGCGGACGCGGGCCTGGACGTGGTGAACATGTCCTTCTACGTCGACCCGTGGTACATGAACTGCGGCAACGACCCCACGGCCACCGCCGAGGAGCAGCTGGAGCAGCGCACCACCATCACCGCGGTGCAGCGCGCCCTGAACTACGCGCACGGCAAGGGCGTCACGCTGATCGGCGCGGGCGGCAACAACCACGAGGACCTCGGCAGCCCGAGGACGGACGTGGTGAGCCCGAACTACCCGCCCGGCCACGCCCGGCCGCGCCCGGTGGACTCCAGCTGCCTGAACCTGCCGACCGAGGGCGACCACGTCATCTCGGTGTCGGCGCTCGGCCCGTCGCTGACGAAGGCCGACTTCTCGAACTACGGCACCGAGCAGACCGAGCTGTCCGCGCCCGGCGGGTACTTCCGCGACGGCCTGGGCACCGACTGGTACCGCACGAACGAGAACCTGGTCCTGTCGACCTACCCGCGCAACGTGGCCCTGGCCGACGGCGCGATCGACGCGGACGGCAACCTCACCCCGGCGGGCGAGTCGGCGGGCGTGAGGAAGGACTGCTCGACCGGGACCTGCGCGTACTACCAGTTCCTGCAGGGCACCTCGATGGCCGCCCCGCACGCGTCCGGCGTGGCCGCGCTGGTGGTCAGCCAGTACGGCAAGAACGACAAGAAGCACCCCGGCACGCTGACCATGGCGCCGGACAAGGTGAAGACCGTGCTGACCGGGACCGCGACCAAGCGGCCGTGCCCGGTGCCCAGGACGGTGTCGTACGTGAACGTCGGCCGCTCGGCCGAGTTCGACGCGACCTGCGTGGGCGACGCGAAGTTCAACGGCTTCTACGGCCACGGCATCGTCGACGCGTACGGCGCGGTGACCAGGGGCGGCGGGCTGATCTAGCCTTCGCGCTCCCCCTGACGGCCGGCGGCCCCGCACTCCAGGAGTGCGGGGCCGCCGGCCGGAGAAGAGCAAACCCGCTGAGCCGCAGCAAGGGCCGCGGTGCAACGGCTACCGGTCTCGCGCTGCTGCGCAGCGCGGGGGGCCGCTCGTCGTTCAGGACCGGAGTCCGCTCAGGACGGCAGCTCCTGCCAGGCCAGCACGGGCGCGGCCAGGTCCCGGATGGTCGCCAGCAGGCCGAGGCGGGCGGCCCGCAGCTCGGGCTCCTCGGCCATCACCAGCACGTCGTCGAAGAACCGGTTGACCGGCCCGGTGAGCGGCGTGGCGGCGGCGACGAACGCCGCGAGGCCCTCGCCGTCCGGCTTGACCGAGCCGAGCGCCTCGTGCAGCGCCAGCTCGGCGGGCTCGCGCAGGGCGCTCGGGTCGTAGCCGCCCGAGGTGCCCGCGGGCACGATCCGGCGGACCCGCTGCAGCGCGGCCACGAGCGCGGTGAACGCCTCGTCGCCGACCAGCGCGGTCAGCTCGGCCAGGGTCTCGTCCGCGACGGCGGGCGCGTCGGCCAGCACGAGCACGGCGTTGACGTGGCGGTGGTCGTGCCCGGCGTCGAGCAGCTGCTGCTCGTACCGGCGGACCGCGAACTCCCGCGCGCCTTCGAGGGCCTCGGCGGACAGCGCGACGCCCTCGGGCAGGCCGGCCGCGGCCAGCTCCAGCGCCGCGGACAGGGTGATGGCGCGCAGCTCGGGGAAGTGCCGCAGCACGCTCACCGCGCCGAGCGCGGCCCGGCGCAGGCCGAACGGGTCGGAGCTGCCGGTCGGGTTGGCCCCGGTGGCGAACAGGCCCGCGAGCAGGTCGAACCGGTCGCCGAGGGAGAGCAGCGCGCCCGCCGTGGACGCGGGCATCGCGTCACCGGCGGAGCGGGGCAGCTCCATCTCGTACAGCGCCTGCGCCACCTCGGGGGTCTCGCCCGCGCGGACCGCGTACTCGCGGGCCATGGTGCCCGCGAGGCTGGACAGCTCGATGACCATCTGCGAGCCGAGGTCGAACTTGGCCAGCTCGCCTGCCCGGCGCAGCGTCTCGTCGCCCGCGCCGACGACCTCGGCGAGCCGTTCGGCGAGCGCGGCGATGCGGGCGCTGCGGTCGGACATGGAGCCGAGCTTGTCGGCGAAGGTGAGCTTGTCCAGCCCGCCCTTCATCGTCTCCAGCGGCGTGCGCAGGTCGGCGCGCCAGAAGAACGCGGCGTCCTCGTAGCGGGCCCGCAGCACGGCCTCGTTGCCCGCGCGCACCAGGTCCTCGTCGACCTCGCCGTTGGCGACGGCGACGAAGTGCGGCAGCAGCGAGCCTGCCGCGCCCTCGCCTCCGGCGGCGCGCACCGGCAGGTACCGCTGGTGCTTGCGCATCACCGTGGTGAGGATCTGCGCGGGCAGCTCCAGGTAGTCGGCGTTGAACGACCCGAGGATCGGGGTCGGCTGCTCGACCAGGTTGGTGACCTCGTCCAGCACGCCGTCCAGGTCCACCGAGCCGCCGACCGACGCGGCCAGCTCCTGCGCCCTGCGGACGATCTCGGCGCGCCGCTCGTCGGCGGACAGCACCACGCCGTGGCCCGCCAGGAACTCCCGGTAGCCGTCGGCGGAGGAGACCTCCACCACCGGCTGGTCGGCGGTGCGGTGCACCCGCGTGGTGGTCCCGGAGGCCAGCGCGGACGCCACCACCGGCACCGGGGTGTCGCCGAGCAGGGCGAGCAGCCAGCGCACGGGGCGGGTGAACGACAGCTTCGGGTCGCTCCACTTCATGTTCTTCTCGGCGCGCAGCTCGGTCACGACCTCGCCGAGCACCCCGCTGAGCACCTCGACCGCGCCGCGACCGGCGACGGTCCTGGTCAGCGCGACGTGCTCGACGCCGTTCTCGACCACGCGGCCCAGCTCGGACACGTCGACGCCCTGCCCGCGCGCGAAGCCCTGCGCGGCCTTGGTGGGGTTGCCGTCGGCGTCGAACGCGGCCGAGACGCGAGGGCCGCGCGCGGTGCGCTCGGCGTCGGGCTCGCGCGGCTGCACGTCCGGCACCACGACGACCACGCGCCGGGGCGTGCCGTGCGCGGCGACCTCGCCGACGGCGAGCCTGGTCGCGGCGAGCTTGGCGGCGACCGCCTCGCGCACGGCCTGCGTGGTGCGGGTCACCTCGTGCGGCGGCAGCTCCTCGGCGCCGATCTCGAACAGCAGCGTGCGCGCGCCGTCGACGTCGGCGAAGGAGGTCGGCTTGGGCGCGGCGGGCAGCGCCTCGACCAGGCCCAGCGGGTGCCCCTGCTCCTCGCGGCGGGCCGCCCACAGCTGCGACACCTCGCGGGCCAGCCCGCGCATCCTGGCGAACGCGCGCGCCCGCTCCGTGGTGCTGATCGCGCCGCGCGCGTCGAGCACGTTGAACGCGTGCGAGCACTTGAGCACGTAGTTGTGCGCGGGCACGGGCAGGCGGGCGTCCAGCATCCGCCTGGCCTCGGAGGCGTACTCCTCGAACAGCCGCTTGTTCGCCTCGACGTCCGCGTCGTCCAGGTAGTAGCGGCTCATCTCGTACTCGGCCTGGCCGAACGCCTCGCCGTAGGAGATGCCGGGCGCGTAGGCGATGTCCTTGAAGTGGGACACGCCCTGCAGCGCCATCATGATCCGCTCGATGCCGTAGGTGATCTCCACCGACACCGGGTCGAGCGACATGCCGCCCGCCTGCTGGAAGTACGT
Organism: Actinosynnema mirum DSM 43827; assembly: GCF_000023245.1. Taxonomy (GTDB): domain Bacteria; phylum Actinomycetota; class Actinomycetes; order Mycobacteriales; family Pseudonocardiaceae; genus Actinosynnema; species Actinosynnema mirum. Next base: position 1,149,399 of record NC_013093.1, on the reverse strand, counting down.
GAACTGGGTGATCTCCAGGCCGTCCAGCCACACCTCCCAGCCCAGGCCCCACGCGCCGAGCGCGGGCGAGGCCCAGTTGTCCTCGACGAACCGCACGTCGTGGGCGCGCACGTCGATGCCGAGCGCGGCGAGGCTGCCCAGGTACAGCTCCTGGGGGTTGCCGGGGTCGGGCTTGAGGATCACCTGGAACTGGGTGTGGGTCTGGAGCCGGTTGGGGTTCTCGCCGTAGCGGGCGTCGTCGGGCCGCACGCTGGGCTCCACGTAGGACACCCGCCACGGCTCGGGACCGAGCACGCGCAGCACGGTGGCGGGGTTGAGCGTCCCCGCCCCGACCTCGGTGTTGTAGGGCTGCACGACGACGCAGCCCCGTTCGGTCCAGTACCTGGTCAGCGCGAGCAGCGCGTCCTGCATGGTCAGCACGGGGGGACAGTCTACGAAGCGCGCATGGGGAGGTTCACAATCGGTCCGCTCACCTGGTCAAAGGCCGTAACAAGGCGGTAGCACCGCTCGCACAGCGCGCTGTGCCACTCTATGTGCGCAACCCGGAGCCCCTCCGGTGCGTCACCAGGGGTGTACCGGTGAGAAGAGGGAGGGAGTGCGAGTGGACAACCGGCCGCCGAGGCAGGGCGACCCGGACGGGTTCGGCAGGCGCCCCGTCCCGCCACGGGACCCCTCCGCGCGCAGAGCACCCGCCGGCGGGGACCGGCTCCCGCCCAGGCGCGGCCCGGTGGAGGGCGAGCGCGGCGGCAGGCAGACGCCCCCGGAGGGCGGCAGGCCGCTGCCCGAGGGCGCCAGGAGCCGTCCGCCCGAGGGCGCGCGGAGCCGACCGCCGATCCGGAACGTGGCGCCGCCCACGGAGCGCACCGCGCCGGTGCGCGCCGACCGCGGGCGCGACGAGCCGCCGCGCGCCGGGAGGCTGGACGACCAGCGCGGTCGCCCGCCGAGGTCCGAGCGCCGCGAGGCGAACGGGCACGCGCCCACGGAGCGGACCACGCCCGCGCGGGCGATGCGCAGCGAGCGGGCGCGCAACGAGGGCCTGACCGACGGGCCCGCGCTGAACCGCGCGCGCGACGAGGCGATGGAGCGCAGGCGCGCGGCCCGCGCCGCGCGCGCGGCGGAGGCCGAGGAGCTGTCGCGGCCCAGGAGCGGCGCGCGCCCCGGCGAGGAGGACCGACCGGTCCGGCCGGAGCGGCGCGGCCGGGTGGTCAAGGGCGTCGTCGTGGACGCCGGGGAGGACGCGGCCGAGGACGGCCCGCCGAGGTCCCCCAGGCCGAGGACCGTCCCGCCGAGGCCCGCGCCGAGGCAGCGGCCGACGCAGAGCTCGCCGCCCCCGTCCAGGGTGAGGCTGGCCGGGCGCACGGCGCTGGCGCTGGTGTCGACGGCGGTGCTGCTCGCCACCGGGTACGGCTACAAGAACCTGAACGCCCTGACGGACAACATCGCCACCACGGACGTGATCAGCGCGGACGCCGGCGGCGAGAAGCCGCAGGACGGGTCGATCGACATCCTGATGGTCGGCATGGACAGCCGCACCGACTCCAAGGGCAACCCGCTGCCGCAGGAGATCCTGAACGAGCTGCAGGCGGGCGGCTCGGAGGACGGCGGGCTGAACACCGACACGCTGATCCTGCTGCACATCCCGAACGACAGCGGCAAGGCGGTCGCGGTGTCGTTCCCGCGCGACTCCTACGTGGACATCCCCGGCGGCTACGGCAAGCACAAGATCAACTCGGCGTACGGCTACGGCAAGAACGCCGCGCTGGAGGAGCTCGAGGGCGCGGGCGAGTCCGGCACCGCGCTGGAGCTCAAGGCGAGGCAGGCGGGCAGCAAGAGCCTGATCAGCACGATCGAGAACCTGTCCGGCGTCAAGATCGACCACTACGCCGAGGTCAACCTGGTCGGCTTCTACGAGATCACCAAGGCCGTCGGCGGCGTGGACGTGTGCCTCAACAACGCCGTCCAGGACGACCTGTCGGGGGCCGACTTCAAGAAGGGCCCCCAGACCATCCAGGGCCGCGAGGCGCTCTCGTTCGTGCGGCAGCGCTACGGCCTGCTGCGCGGCGACCTGGACCGGGTCGTGCGCCAGCAGGTGTTCATGGCGGGCCTGGCGAACAAGGTGCTCTCCGCGGGCACGCTGACCGACCCCGGCAAGCTGGGCGACCTGATCGACGCGCTGTCCAAGTCCATCACCCTGGACGAGGGCTGGGACGTGCTGAGGTTCGCGACCCAGATGAAGGGCCTGACCGGCGGCAGCATGGAGTTCAAGACCATCCCGACCGGCAACCCCGAGCTGATGACCGACAGCGACGGCATGGCGGTCGAGATCATCCCCTCCCAGGTGAAGAAGTTCTTCAAGGACTTCGCCAAGTCCGAGGAGGAGAAGGACAAGGCCACCGTGGACCCGGCGACGGTGACCGTCGAGGTCCGCAACGCCTCCGGCATCCCCGGCCTGGCGTCCAGGGTGCTCCAGGAGCTGGTGGCGCTGAAGTTCGTCGCGGGCGACGCGGACAACGCCGACGCCGACCAGGTCGCCTCCGCGGTGCTCTACGGCAAGGGCGGCGAGGCGGGGGCGCAGGCCGTCGCCGACGCGCTCGGGGACGTGGAGATCAAGGAGGACGCCACGGTCGCGGCGGGCACGGCGCGCGTGGTGGTCGGGTCCAGCTACGACGGTCCCGGCGTGGCCAACCTGCTCGGACAGCGTCTGCTCGCCTTGGACGGCGGCTTCCGCACCCAGCAGGGGCCCCAGGAGGACCAGACCGGCGCGGAGATCAACGCGGGCGGCATCCGCTGCGTGAACTAGGCGCGGTGAACTAGGCGCGGTGAGCTAGGCGCGGTGAACCGGGCGCGGCGCGCCGGCGCCGGGTGAGCAGGCGCCGCGCTCGACCGGACGGCGGCCCGGTCGGACCCACCTCGGGTCCGACCGGGCCGCTGCCCTGTCCGGGGCCGCCGCCATGTCAGGGGCCGCTGCCATGTCAGGGGCCGCCGAGGGCCGTGCCGGGGTCGGGCCGCCGTCTCCGGGCCGCCGTCTCCGGACCGCCGTCTCCGGACCGCCGTCTCCGGGCCGCAATCTCCGGACCGCCGTCTCCGGGCCGCAATCTCCAGGCCGCCGTCTCCGGGCCGCCGTCTCCGGGCCGTGCGCCGCGCTCGGGCGCGGGGGCCGGTTTCCGCGCTCCCCGCCTCGGGAACCAGGGCCTGGGCGCGGAGCGTTGAACCTGCGGGCCGTCCCGCGCGTCCTGAGAGGACCGGCGCGGCACGGCGACCGCGCGAAGCAGCGAACAGGCACGGGGGTAGTCGCATGACCGCACGGGGTTCCGGCAGGGCGCGCCTGCGCAGGGTGCTCGGCACGGCGGGTCGGGCCGGGGTCGGCCTGGCGCGCGACGTGCCGCTCGTCGCGCTGCGCCGCTGGAAGCTCACCCTGGGCGTGGTGGGCCTGCTGGGCCTGCTCGCCGCGGCCCCGTGGGCCTGGGTGCAGGCCACCAGCGCCCCGTACCGGCTCACCGCCGCCGAGGTGCCCGAGACGCCGGTCGCGCTGGTGCTGGGCGCGGGCATCCGCGACGGCCGCCCCACGCCGTTCCTGGCGGGCAGGCTGGACGTGGCCGCCGACCTGTACCACCGGGGCAAGGTGAAGGTGCTGCTGGTCAGCGGGGACAACAGCCGCCCCGATTACGACGAGCCGACCGCGATGCGGAACTACCTGCTGCGCCAGGGCGTCCCGGACTCGGCGATCGTGTCCGACTACGCCGGTCTGGACACCTGGGACTCGTGCGCCAGGGCCAACCGGATCTTCGGCGTCACCTCGGCGACCGTGGTGACCCAGCGGTTCCACCTGCCGCGCGCGGTGGCGCTGTGCCGGGCGGCGGGCATCGAGGCGTACGGCGTCGGCCACGACACGTGGGGCGCCCGCACCAGCACGACGCTCTACGGCTACTTCCGCGAGTCGGTCGCGAGCGTCAAGGCGTTCTGGGACGGGGCCGTGACGAAGCGCGACCCCCGGTTCCTGGGTCCCCAGGAGTCCGGGGTCACCAGGGCGCTGGAAAGCTGAATGACTACTTTGGGTATCACTTGCTTAGCCTGATTGGGCGATATCTGATGCAACTCGCGTAAGTGGTGCCGCCCGCGCGCTTTCCATCTCCGTGAACATGCGGACATGGAGGACCTGACGGTGGAGATAGACACAGCGGAGTACCAGCGCGTCCTGGGGGACGAACTCCGCAGTCTCCGCAAGCAGCGCGGGTGGACACGCAAGGAGCTGAACCAGCGGCTCCAGAGCGACATCTCGCTGCAGACCCTGGCGACCTACGAGCTGGGCACCCGCCAGTGCTCGGTGGTGCGCCTGGTGGAGATCTGCGTCGCGCTGGGGGTGCCCGCGCACCGGGTGCTGGCGAAAGTGCACGAGCGGGTGTTCGGCGACTCGCCGTCCGGCCACCTGCCGGTGAACCTGGCCGCCGTCGCGGCCGACGGCAGGCCGCACCTGGCGCCGCTGCGGCGGTGGGCCCAGGGCAGGCTCGCCCAGGTCGGGCCCGAGCAGCCGCCCGAGGTGCACCTCGACCTGCCCGCCCTCGACTACATGGCCCAGTTGTGCCAGCTCAGCACGGTGGACCTCATCAGGACCCTGCGCGAGATGGACAACCGCCACGGGTAGCATCTCGCTGGCGCATTGTCCTACTAACGCAGGAAGTCGCTTGCCGAACACTCCAGGTGCAGACCCAGGTCGCCTCCCGCTGCGCACCGCGGCGGCCGTGCGGCTGGGCAACATGAGCTCGAAGCTGTCGCAGAAGATGGGGTTGGGCGCGGGCGGCATGATCGGTGGCCGCATCGCCCTCAAGCTCGACCCGCAGGCACTGGCCCACCTCACGTCCGGGCGCAGGGTCGCGCTCGTCACGGGCACCAACGGCAAGACCACGAGCACGATGATGCTCAGCAGGGCCGTGTCGGCCCTGGGCGAGGTCGCGACCAACCACGGCGGCGCCAACATGCCGGACGGGCACGTGACCGCGCTGAGCAAGCAGCAGGAGGCGCCGTACGCGGTGCTGGAGGTCGACGAGGGGTACTTCCCCGAGGTCGTCCGGGCGTCCAACCCGTCCGTCGCGGTGCTGCTGAACCTCAGCCGGGACCAGCTCGACCGGGTCGGCGAGGTCCGCACGATCGAGCGGAACCTGCGGGAGGCACTGAACACGGTCACCGGCGTCGTCGTGGCGAGCTGCGACGACATCATGGTCACCTCGGCCGCGCGGGACTGCGCGCGGGTGATCTGGGTGTCCACCGGCACCGGCTGGCACAACGACGCGGCCTCGTGCCCGCGCTGCGGCGACCCGATCCGCTGGCAGGGCGAGCACTGGCACTGCACCAACTGCGACCTGGCCCGGCCCAAGCCGGACTGGGTGACCGGGGACGGCTTCCTGATCACGCCCAGGGGCGAGCGGGTCGAGCTGTCGCTGCGGCTGCCGGGCAAGTTCAACATGGCCAACGCGGTCATGGCCGCCGCCGCCGCCGCCGAGATGGGCGTCGCGGTGCCGGACGCCGTGCAGCGGCTCCGCACGGTGTCCAACGTGGCCGGTCGCTACCGGACGATCCAGCGCTCCGGCAGGCGCGCCAGGCTGCTGCTGTCGAAGAACCCGGCGGGCTGGAGCGAGACGCTGACCGTGGTCCGCGAGTCGGCCCACCCGGCGGTGCTGGCGATCAACGCGCACGAGGCCGACGGCCGCGACCTGTCGTGGCTGTGGGACGTGCCGTTCGAGCAGCTGCAGGGCAGGCGGGTGATCGCCTCGGGCGAGCGCGCGACGGACCTGGCGGTGCGGCTGACGTACGCCGAGGTCGAGCACACGATCATCCCGGACCCGCTGGAGGCGATCGACGCGATGCCGGTGGGCGACGTCGAGGTCATCGCCAACTACACGGCGTTCCGCGACCTGAACGCGAGGTCCGCTGATGGCGAGTAAGGTCCAGATCGCCCTGGTGCTGCCCGACCTGCTGGGCACCTACGGCGACTTCGGCAACGCGGTCGTGCTCGAGAAGCGCATGACGTGGCGGGGCATCCCGGCCGAGATCGTGCCGGTGCGGTTCGGCGAGCCGGTGCCCGACTCGTGCGACATCTACGTGGTCGGCGGCGGTGAGGACACCGCGCAGACCCTGGCGGTGCGGCACCTGCGCGACCACCCTGGGATGCAGCGGGCCGCCTCGCGCGGCGCGGTGATCCTGGGCGTGTGCGCGGGCATCCAGATCTTCGGCGAGAAGTTCACCCGCGCCGACGACGTGACCCACCCCGGTCTCGGGCTGGTCGACTCCAGCTCGCACGCCGGTGGCAGCCGGGCGATCGGCGAGGTCGTCGCGGAGCCGGTGGACGGGCTGTTCGAGGGCCTGCTGACCGGGTTCGAGAACCACCAGGGCCGCACCGTGATCGGGCCGTCCGCCCGGCCGCTGGCTCGGGTGAAGGTCGGCACGGGCAACGACGGGTCGGTGGAGGGCCTGGTGCAGGGGCGCATCCTGTGCACCTACCTGCACGGGCCGGTGCTGCCGCGCAACCCGCAGATCGCCGACCTGCTGATCGAGTGGGCGACCGGGACCAAGCCGCAGCCGCTCGACCTGGAGGCCGTGACGCGGCTGCGCCAGGAGCGGGCGAAGGCGGCCGGGGTCTGATCCGGTCCAGGACCGCGGCGGGGGCCGGTGCCCGGAGCACCGGCCCCCGCCGCTTGTCGTGGCCCGGTCAGGGGCGGACGAGGACCTTGAGCGCGGTGCGCTCGTCCATGGCCCGGTAGCCCTCGGCGACGTCGGCCAGCGCGACCGTGCGGTCGAACACCGGGGACGGGTCGAGGCGGCCCGCGAGCACGTCGGCGAGCAGCTCCGGCAGGTAGGCGCGGACCGGGGCGACCCCGCCCGCGAGGGCGACGTTGCGGCGGAACAGCTCGCCGATCGGCGGCGCGGGCGCCTCGTGCGGGACGCCGACGTAGCCGATCCGACCGCCGTCGCGCACCGCGCCGAGCGCGGTCAGCCAGGACTGCTCGTTGCCGACGCACTCCAGCACGGCGGGCGCGCCGAGCCCGCCGGTCAGCTCCCTGACCCGCTCCACGGCCGCCTCGCCGCGCTCGGGCACCTGGTCGGTGGCGCCGAACAGCCGGGCCACGGCGGCCCGGTCCTCGTGGCGGCCCAGCGAGATGATCCGCTCCGCGCCGAGCCTGCTCGCGGCCAGCACGCCGCACAGGCCGACCGCGCCGTCGCCGACCACGACGACCGTGGAGCCCCGGCCGACGCCCGCGGCGACGGCCGCGTGGTGGCCGGTGCCCATGACGTCGGACAGGGACAGCAGGGCGGGCAGGAGGGACTGGTCGGCGTCGCGCGGCACGGGCACGAGGGTGCCGTCGGCGTGCGGGACGCGGACCGCCTCGCCCTGGCCGCCGTCGGAGCCCTTGGAGCCCCACGAGCCGCCCTCGGGGCAGGAGGTCTGGAGGCCCGCGACGCAGTGCGCGCAGGTGCCGTCGCTCCAGCAGAACGGGGCGATGACGCGGTCGCCGACGCTGAGCGCGGAGACGGCGGAGCCGACCGCGACGACCTCGCCGACGAACTCGTGGCCGATGCGCTGCCCCCGGGCGCGCCGGGACACGCCCCGGTAGCCCCACAGGTCGCTGCCGCACACGCACGCCAGCTCGACCCGCACGACGGCGTCGGTGGGGAGCTGGATCACCGGGTCGGGGACCTCCTCGACTCGGATGTCCCGTGCACCGTGGATCGTGGTCGCCCGCACTTGTCGCGCCTCCTCGTGGATGTTCACCCGGTCGTACCAGTGGCCATTGTCGCCCGAGGCGGGGACGGGCACCGGACGGCGGGGGTCGCGCTCGGGTCGGCCAGGGTCAGCCGGGCAGGGCGGCGGTCAGGATCGGGAGGGCGTTCTCCAGGGCGCGGTCCCAGTACGGCCAGGTGTGGGTGCCCGGTCCGTACAGGTCGGCGGTGACCTGCGCGCCCGCCTCGGTGAGCCGGGCCGTCGTGGCGAGGTTCTCGGCCCACAGCTCGGCCTCCAGGGCGTCGACGACCTCGTTGCCCGGCGAGTCGAGCGGGCCGGGGGCGCCGTCGCCGCAGGACAGGTAGACCGGGACGCCGCGCAGGGCGTCGGCGAGGTCGTGCGGGTTGTGGGCGGCCCAGTCGGCGTCGGCGGGCCAGAGCGCGGCCGGGTCGAGGTCGGCCTGGGTGACGATGCGGCGGACGAGCGCGCGGGAGTCGTCGGTGCCGGTGGTGTGGACGACGCCGCTGAACGAGGCGGCGGCGCGGAAGAAACCGGGGTGGCGGGCGGTGTAGGAGAGCGCGCCGAAGCCGCCCATGGAGTAGCCGGCGACGACCCGGTCCCCGCCGGCGCGGTAGTCGCGCTCCAGGGCCTCGCGCAGCTCGACCAGGTGGAACGTCTCCCAGGCCGGGCCCTCGGCCCAGTCGGTGTAGAAGCCGGCCAGTCCGCCCTCGGGCATGGCGACGATGACGTCGAGGTCGCGGGTGAGCCGGTCGGCCTGGCCGGGCGAGGTCCAGCCGAGGTGGGAGCCGCAGCAGCCGCTCAGCAGGTAGAGGACCGGCCAGCGGCGGTCGGGCTGGGCGGCCCAGCCGTCGGGGAGCAGCAGGCGGACCTGGGCGTCGCGGCCGAGCGCGGTGGAGGGCAGGACGAGGTCCACGACCCGGCCGGACGGGTCGGCGGTGGCGCTCGTGGTGGTGCTCGTGGTGCCGGTGGGGCCGGTGGGTGCGCTCGGTCCCGCGGTCGTGCAGGCGGCGAGCAGCAAGATCAAGAACAGGGTGAGGGCGCGCACCACCCGAGGATGCCCCCGAACCGGGCAGCGCGGTAACCCCGAACGGACCAGGAGGGGGTGCTTCCGGTGATCGGCCGAACCGGAATCGCTTCGGTCGGAGTTCAACACCGGGCCCCTGGAGCGATAAGCCGGGTGACGGCGCGAATCGTGACCCGAGCACCCCTCACGACCTGGGTGATCTGGGGATTCCGCTCCGCTGGGCACGCCTAGGATGTCCGGCCAAAGGCGACGGGAGCAGGGATGGCTACACCGGTGTACAGCGGGGCGACGCGGACTCCGCAGCGGGGCAGACCCAGGGACGCCAGCCGCGACGAGGCGCTGCGGCGAGCGGCGCTGGAGGTCATGGCGGAGGTCGGCTACCGGGCGCTGACGATGGACGCGGTGGCGGCGCGGGCGCGCGCCGGGAAGGCCACGATCTACCGGCGCTGGGAGTCGAAGCTCGACCTGGTCATCGACACCTGCGCGCAGCTGGCGAGCCAGAACCTGGCGCAGCCGGACACCGGGTCGCTGGAGGGGGACCTGAGGGAGTCGCTGCGCTCGTTCGCGGCGTTCCTGTCCGGGCCGATCGGCAAGGCGGCGCAGGCGCTGGTGGGCGAGCTGCCGCACGAGCCGGAGCTGGCGGTGGCGTTCCGGGAGACGTTCCTGATCGCGCAGCGCGAGGTGCTGCGGCAGGTGCTGGACCGGGCGCACGGGCGCGGCGAGCTGCGCGAGGGGGCGCCGAGGTCGATGGCCGTCGAGCTGGCGGGCGCCGCGCTGACGTACCGGCTGATGCTCACCGGCGAACCGCTGGACGAGGCGTTCGTGGAGCGCGTGGTGGAGCAGGTGCTACTGCCCCTCGTGGCCAAGGGGCAGTAGCACCGGCGGGACGGGGCGACGGCGGGCGCGGTTGCCCCGGCCGAGCGCCCGGATCAGCGGAAGAGCTTGCGCAGCAAGGCGAAGCCCACCACCGCGCCCACCGCGATGAGCGCGTACCGGACGCGGGGGTCGTCGAGCTTCGCCTGCACGCCGGCCTTGCCCGCCTCCACGAAGCGCTGGGGGTTGGCCCTGGTGCCGAGCTCGTCCAGGGTCGCCGCCAGCGCGTCGCGTGCTTGCTCGATCTCGCGCTGGATGGCGTCGGGGTCGCGTGCCACATCTCCTCCTCGCGGGCTTCAGGCGGTTAACCGTAGTTGACCTGGGACGGCGACGTGGAGCGGCCCGGCCGTGCCGGCGGGTGGCGTCGGGGGGCGGGCGGCGGTTCGGCGGGGGCCGGGACGGGCGCCGCCGGGTGGGCGGGCTGGTCGGGGGCGGGGGCGGGGCGGTCGATAGGGTGACGCGGCGGGGGTCGTAGCCCAACGGCAGAGGCAACGGCTTTAGGTGCCGTCCAGTGAGAGTTCGAATCTCTCCGACCCCACAACGGGAAGCGGGACCCCGCACTGCGGTGTGGGGTCCCGTTCGCGCAGGTGGGTGGGATTCAACGCCGAAGGGCCCCTCGATCGGGCAGGTCGGCGGAACCGCTCAGCTGCGGCGCACCCCCATCACCGCAGGTCACACCAGGTACCGCAGCACCTCCAGCATCGACTGCGGGTTCACCGACGACGGGTCCGGTTCCTCGCAGGCGCGCAACCGGGTGGTGATCGCGTCCGCGTCCAGGTCGACGCCGATCAGGACCAGCTCGGTGCGCGGTTCGCCCGGCCACGGGGTGCGGTCGAACCGCAGGTAGTCGCCGACCACCTGCAGCTCGAACCGCTGGTCGTGGCCCGGCGCGGCGAACCACGCGTGGCCCTTCGCGCGGTACAGGCCCGCCGGGCGGTCGGACAGGAACGCCATCAGGCGGAGCGGGTTCAGCGGGCGCTCGGCGGTGAACTCGACGGCGCCCCACGCGTGGTGCGCGTGACCCGCGTGGTCGTCCTCGCCCAGCTCCGCGACCAGGTCGTCCAGGGTCAGCTGCCCGTACCGCTGCCTGGGCCTGGGGTCGAACAGCAGCGCCGGGTCGACCCGCCCGCGCTCGGCCGCGACCACCGCGACCCCCGGCTTGCGCTCGCGCAGCGCCGCGACCAGCGCCCCGTGATCGGCCACCCGGTCGACCTTGTTCAGCACCACCAGGTCCGCGACCCGCAGGTCCGGCTCGTCCGGGAACTCGGCCGCGTCGACCACGAGCACCAGCCCGCCGTACGCGATCCCCGGCTGCTCGCTGGCCAGCACCATCCGCACCACGCTCTGCGGCTCGGCCAGCCCGCTGGCCTCCACGACGATCACGTCGACCCGCCCGACGAGCTTGCCCAGCATCTCGTCCAGCCCGCTCACGTCGACCGCGCAGCACAGGCACCCCCCGTCGAGGGAGACCGTCGAGTCGACCTGCCCCGCGACGGCCATCGCGTCGATGCCGATGCTGCCGAAGTCGTTCACGACGACCCCGACCCTCGTGCCCCGCGCGCCGGTCAGGAGGTGGTTGAGCAGTGTGGTCTTGCCCGCGCCGAGGAACCCTGCGACCACGAGCACCGGCGTCCGCTTCACGGGGAGGGATTGTGCCCGGACCGCTACCCAGCGTCGATTCGCCCCACCTAGGGCGTTATGCGCGTTTCGCGCCGGATATCCTTCACCTGATTGGAGGTGCGGGGAGTTGTCAGTGATCGACTCGATCGTCGACTGGACCACCGGTCTGATGGAGACCCTGGGTGCGCCCGGTGCGGGTTTGGCGATCGCGCTGGAGAACCTGTTCCCCCCGCTGCCGAGCGAGGTGTTCCTGCCGCTGGCGGGCTTCACGGCCAGCCGGGGCGGGATGAGCCTGTTCGCCGCGATCCTGTGGACGACCATCGGATCGGTGGTGGGCGCGCTCGCGCTCTACTGGGTGGGCGCGGCTCTCGGGCGCGAGCGGGTGCGCCGGATCGTCGAGAAGATGCCGCTGGTCGACGTCGCGGACGTGGACAAGACCGAGCAGTGGTTCGTCAAGCACGGTTCGGCGACGGTGTTCTTCGGGCGCATGATCCCGATCTTCCGGAGCCTGATCTCCATCCCGGCCGGGGTGGAGCGGATGCCGCTGGTCAAGTTCGCGCTGCTCACCACGGCGGGCAGCGCGATCTGGAACTCGGTGCTGATCCTGGCGGGCTTCTTCCTGGGTGAGCAGTGGCACCTGGTGGAGACCTACGCGGGCGTGCTGTCGAAGGTGGTCGTGGTCCTGGTCCTGGTGGGCCTGGTCGCCTTCGTGGTGTGGAAGCTGCGCAAGCGGCGCGCGGACGCCGCGTCGGGCGGGAGCGCCGGGCCCGGCGGGGACGAGGGCGACTCGGAGCGCACCGCGCGCATCGAGCCGACCGACCCCGCGGGACCGGGCGCGGGCGGACTCGGCGCGGGCGGACGCGGCACGACCGGGCCGGGAGCCTCGGACCGGACCGCTCCGGTGCAGGCGGGGCGGGTCCCGGTGCGGCCGGGTCAGCCGCACCACGGGCACCCGCAGTCGGGCCCCGGACACCACGGCCCCGGCCACGGCGGTCCCGGTCACGGCGGTCCGGGGCACCCCGGTCCCGGTCACCAGGACGCGACGGAGCAGTTCCGGACCGTGGACGCGGACCGCACGCAGCAGTTCCGCCCGATGGACCGCTAGCGACCCGCGCAGCGGGCACGACGACCAGGCGAACGCCCGGCCGGGGACCTCCCCGACCGGGCGTTCGCGCTCCCGGCCCCCACTCCCCCGGACGCCGCGTTCCCACCCCCCGTGCGGCCCGCACGCGAACGCGCGCCACGCGCCGACGCGATCCACCCCGCCCGCACCCCCGCCGCGCGTCACGACCGCCTCAGCCCCCTCAGGCGGGCACCCGCGCCGCCAGCAGGTCCTTGATCCGCTTCACCGCCGCCCGCCCCGCGCGCGTGGCCCCGACCGTGCTGGCCGACGGCCCGTACCCGACCAGGTGCACGCGCGGGTCCGCCACGACCCCGGTCCCGTCCAGCCGCACTCCCCCGCCGGGCCCGCGCAGCCGCAGCGGGGCGAGGTGGTCCAGCGCCGCGCGGTAGCCGGTCGCCCACAGGATCGCGTCGGCCCGCTGGAACCGCCCGTCCGGCCACACCACGCCGTCCTCGGTGATCCGCTCGAACGCGGGTTCGCGCCGCAGCACCCCGCTGTCCACGGCCGCCCGCACGGCCTCGTTCAGCACCAGCCCGGTGACGCTGACGACGCTGCGCGGCGGCAGCCCCTCGCGCACCCGCTCCTCCACCAGCGCCACCGCCGCCCGCCCCACCTCGGGCGTGAACGGCTCGCTCCGGAACACCGGCTCGCGCCGGGTGACCCACGTGGTGGTGGCGTGCTCGGCGATCTCCAGCAGCTGCTGCACCGCCGACGTCCCGCCGCCGACCACGACCACGTGCCGCCCGGCGAACTCCTCGGGCCCCGCGTACTGGGCGCTGTGCAGCTGACGTCCCCGGAACAGCTCCTGACCGGGGTAGCGCGGCCAGAACGGGTGCGTCCACGTGCCGGTCGCGCTGATCAGCGCCCTGGTGGTCCACTCCCCCCGGTCGGTCGCCACGACCAGCAGCCCGTCCCGGTCGCGCACCGCCGACACCCGGACCGGGCGCAGCACCTCCACGCCGTTGCGGCGCTCGAAGTCGGCGAAGTACGCGGGCAGCGCCTCGCGGGCCGGGACGTCCGGCGGCGGCGGGTCGAACGGGGTCCCCGGCAGGTCGTGGATGCCGTGCACGGTGGCCATGCGCAGCGTCGGCCAGCGGTGCCGCCACGCGCCGCCGGGGCCGTCCTCGGCGTCCAGCACCACGTGGCGCAGCCCGGAGCGGCGCAGCGCGTGCGCGCTCGCCAACCCGGCCTGACCCGCGCCGATCACGACGACGTCCAGGACCCCCGCCGCGCTGTCCACACCAGGGCTCTCCACACCCCGGTCAACGCCGCCACCACCCCGGCCCATCGTGAGCGCTCGATCACACCCGTCCGCGGAAGCCCTGGCGGGTCCCGCGCGTTGGGACAGGGCATGAGCCGTCTCAGCGAGGTGCCGCTGTCCGTCCTCGAACTCGCGCCGGTCACCACGCGCACCGACGCCAGGACCGCGCTGCGCGAGACGACGGAGCTGGCCCAGCACGTCGAGCGGCTCGGCTACACCCGCTTCTGGCTGGCCGAGCACCACAACATGCCCGGCATCGCCAGCTCGTCCCCGCCGGTCCTGATCGGCCACGTCGCCTCGGCCACCGAGCGCATCCGGGTCGGCTCGGGCGGCGTGATGCTGCCCAACCACGCCCCGCTGGTGGTCGCCGAGCAGTTCGGCACCCTGGCCGCGCTGCACCCGGACCGCATCGACCTGGGCATCGGCCGCGCCCCCGGCACCGACCAGCGCACCGCGCGGGCGCTGCGCCGCACCGAGGGCCCGCTGTCGGTGGACGACTTCCCGCAGCAGCTGGGCGAGCTGGTGGGCTACTTCGACGGCACCGAGGAGCTGAACGCGGTCCCCGCCAAGGGCTACCGCCCGCCGCTGTGGCTGCTGGGCTCCAGCGGCTACAGCGCGCAGGTCGCGGGCGTGCTCGGGCTGCCGTTCGCGTTCGCCCACCACTTCAGCGCGCAGAACACGCTGCCCGCGCTGGAGCTGTACCGGCGGCGGTTCCGCCCGTCCGAGGCGCTGTCCGAGCCGCACGCGATGGTGTGCGTCTCGGTGATCGCCGCCGACACCGACGAGCAGGCCCGCTGGATCGCCGGTCCCGGCGCCCTGTCGTTCGCGCGGCTGCGCTCGGGCAAGCCCGGCCCGCTGGCCACGCCGCAGGAGGCCGCCGACTACCCGTACGACGAGCTGGAGCGGTTCGTCTTCGAGGAGCGGATGTCCTCGCAGGTCATCGGCTCGCAGGAGACGGTGCGGGAAGAACTCGAACGGCTGCTGGAGAGCACTCGGGCGGACGAGCTGATGGTGACGACGATGGTCGCGGACCAGGCGGACCGCCTCAGGTCCTTCGAGCTGGTCGCCGAACTTCGTTCGTCCGAACGAGTGAAGACTGACGTAGAGGTGTAGCGGAGGGCCTACTGAGCGCGATGATGTGAGTGAGCGCGCACGCCCCCCGACGCGCTCCCTAACTTCCGGGTGGCTCGGCCACCCGATCCGGCCGCCGCCGGGTCCCGCGCGGACGCTCCAGCGAGCTGAGGCGTCCGCGCGGGCCGCGGCGCGTCATCACGGGTTGGCCACAGGCCTGCACCAGGTCCGAATCAAGCGCCCTTTCAGCTCCCCCGCACCCCGTCCGGCCCGTCATGGTGGTGGCAGTCGCAGCAAGCCCACCGCCGGGGCGGGAAGGGGAGTTCGTGAAGTTCGCCGGACTGGCCGCCTGCGCGTGCCTGGCTCTGGCTCTCGTCGGGTGCGGTACCGAACCCGAGGTCAGCACCGCGCCACAGGCACCCGCGCAAGCAGCGGCCACCGAAAGCCAGGGCGCCGCGGCGGAATCGCCGTTCGGCACCGAGCGGGTGTGGTCCAACGGCCTGTCCATCACAGTGTCCGAACCCAAGTCGCTCAGGCCGAGCGAGACCTCCTACCCGCCGTCCGCGCGGACGGCGGTGTTCACGCTGACCGTGTCGAACGGCAGCACGTCGAGCTACCGCACCAACCAGCTGGCGGTCCGCGCGCATCAGGGCGGTGAGCCGATAGCCGAGGTCATGGACTCCGTGCAGGGCCTCAACGGCATGGCCTCGGCCATGGCCGAGGTGCCGCCGGGCAGCGAGGCGGTCGTCACGCTGGCCTACGCGGTGCCGTCCCAGCCGGTGCGCGTCCGGCTGGTCGTCGAGCCGAACGGCGCGGACCAGGAGCCCGTGGCGACGTTCGGGGGTAAGGCCTGAGGGCTCGATAAGCTCACCCCCATGACGGACAACCGCCTGGCGCCGGGCGACGAGGCCCCCGCGTTCACCCTGCCGGACAGCTCCGGGAAGCCCGTGTCGCTCTCGGACTACCTCGGCAGGAGCGTGGTGGTGTACTTCTACCCCGCCGCGGGCACGCCGGGGTGCACGAAGCAGGCCTGCGACTTCCGCGACAGCACCGGCGCTCTCGCGGAGTCCGGGTACGAGGTCGTCGGCGTGTCGCCGGACAAGCCGGAGAAGCTGGCGAGGTTCGCCGAGGCCGAGGGCCTGACCTTCCCGCTGCTGTCGGACGAGGACAAGACCGTCCTGACGGCGTGGGGGGCGTTCGGCGAGAAGAAGAACTACGGGCGCGTGGTGCAGGGCGTGATCCGCTCGACGTTCCTGGTCGGGCCGGACGGGAAGGTCGTGAAGGCGATGTACAACGTCCGGGCGACCGGGCACGTCGCCAAGCTGCTGCGCGAGCTGCCCGCCTCCTGAGGCGGGCACGGGATTCGAGGGGACTGCCAGGGTGTCGCGGCCTTCGCCGGAAGAGTTGCTGGAGCTGTCGGAGGAGGCCGCCGCCGCGGTGGTCGAGGAGGTCGCGCGCGGCGGGGGCGTCGGGGACCTGCCGTGGCTCGCCGGGTGCGCGCGTGACGGGCGGCAGCGGGTGCAGGAGGCGCTCGTCGACGGGTGGCGGTGGCACGAGCCGCGCGGTTACGCCGAGGCGGTGCTGGCCGGCGCGCCGCTGGTCGACGGGGCGATCACGGTCGTCGACCCGGCGCAGATCCCGCACCTCGAGGCGCTGCGCCACCTCAGCGGGGTGAGCGTGGTGATCGGGGCCGGGGCTCAGCCGCTGGCCTTGCTGGCCGACGTGCCGCACCTGACGTGGGTCACGCTCAAGGTCGACGGCGAGGTGTCGCTGGCGCCGCTGGCCGCGCACCCCCGGCTGGAGGCCGTGGAGCTGGAGGGGGCGGACGGGTACGCCGACCTCGACCGGCTCGGGGAGCTGCCGGGGCTCGCCTACCTGCACCTGGGGCTCGCGCCCGGCCGCACGTGGAAGTCGCTGGACTTCCTGGCCCACTGCCCGAACGTCGAGTCGCTGCGCCTGTCGGGCCTGGACGACGCCACCGACCGCTCGGCGCTCGGCGGCCTGGAGCGCCTGGTGGACCTGGGGTTCTTCGAGCACCCCATCGGCGGGTTCGAGGGCTGGCCGACCAGCGAGAGCGCCGCGTCCCTGTACTTCGCGCTGTCCGGCGAGCTGGACCTCGACGGCATCGCGGACTTCGCGCCCAACACCGGGCGCGTCGGCCTCTACAACACCCGCGTCGCCGACCTCGAACCGCTGCTCGACCTGGAGTGGCTGGCCGAGCTGGCGATCTACGACGAGACCGACCCGCTCGACCTCACCCCGCTCACCGGGGCGTCGCTGCGGCTGACCCTGTTCCGGTCCGCCGGGCACGTCGGCGTCGACGGACTCGGACCGGGCGTGGAGCTGCGCTACCTGGACGACTGACCCCTCAGGTGCGGCAGGAGCAGCCGCAGCGCCTTGCCCCGGTGGGACAGGGCGTCCTTCTCCTCCGCCGACAGCTCGGCCGACGTCACCTCGAGGCCATCCGGCCGGAAGATCGGGTCGTAGCCGAAGCCGTTGGCGCCGCGCGCCTCGCGGATGATCGCGCCGCGCCACTCGCCGCGCACCACCACCTCCGAGCCGTCCGCCGCGACGTACGCGACCGCGCTGACGAACGCCGCGCCGCGCCGCTCGTCCGGCACGTCCCGCAGCTGGCCGAGGACCAGCTCCAGGTTCGCCGCGTCGTCGCCGTGCGCGCCCGCCCAGCGGGCCGACAGCACGCCCGGCATCCCGTTGAGCGCGTCGACCGCGATGCCCGAGTCGTCCGCCACGGCGGGCAGCCCGGTCGCGGCGTGCGCGTCGCGGGCCTTGGCCAGCGCGTTGCCCTCGAACGTGGGGGCGGTCTCCGGGGCCTCGGGAAACTCCGGCACGTCGTCCAGCCCGAGCACCTCGATGCCCTCGGCGGCGACGATCCTCTTCAGCTCCCGCAGCTTCTTGGCGTTGCGGGAGGCGAGCAGCAGCTTCACTTCTTCCTCTGCTTCGGCTCGGGGAGCACGCCGGGGTACGGCTGCGCCAGCGCCTCGGTCTGCAGCCGGTTCAGCTCAGCGCAGCCCTGCAGGGCCAGGTCCAGCATCCGGTCCAGGGTGCTGCGGGCGAACGTGGCGCCCTCGCCGGTGCCCTGCACCTCGACCAGGGTGCCCGCGTCGGTCGCGACGACGTTCATGTCGACCTCGGCCCGCGAGTCCTCCTCGTAGGGCAGGTCGAGCCGCACGCGGCCGTCGACCACGCCGACCGACACGGCGGAGATCGCGCACGAGAGCGGCTGCGGGTCGGCGAGCCTGCCCGCCGCCCCCAGCCAGGTCACGGCGTCGGCCAGCGCCACGTAGGCGCCGGTGATGGCGGCGGTGCGGGTGCCGCCGTCGGCCTGGATGACGTCGCAGTCGATCACGATGGTGTTCTCGCCCAGCGCGGCCAGGTCGATGCAGGCGCGCAAAGACCGCCCGATCAGGCGACTGATCTCGTGGGTGCGACCACCGACCCGGCCCTTGATGGACTCGCGGTCACCACGCGTGTGAGTGGCGGACGGCAGCATCGCGTACTCGGCGGTCACCCAGCCGAGGCCCGAACCGGAGCGCCACCTCGGCACGCCCTCGGTGACGCTCGCGGCGCACAGCACGCGGGTGTTGCCGAACTCGATCAGCACCGATCCCGCAGGCCACTGCTGGAAGCCGCGTGTGATCCTGATGTCACGCAGCACGTCATCGTTCCTGCCATCGGTCCTCAGCACAGCCCTACCCTAGGCCGCTGAGGCCGGGAGCAGCCCACCGGCGTAGGAGAGTCATGGAACCCACAGGCGAGTTGTTCACCGTGTTCGGGCTCCCGGCCCACCCGCTGGTGGTGCACGCGGTGGTCGTCCTGCTCCCGCTGGCCGCGGTGGCCGCGATCGCCGCCGCGCTGGTGCCGCGCTGGCGGCAGCGCTACAGCGCGCCGCTGCTCGGCGTGACCCTGCTCGGGGTGCTGGCGGTGCCGGTGGCGGCGAAGACCGGCGAGCAGCTGGAGCACCGGATCTCGCAGCGGTTCGAGAACCCGCTGATCACCGAGCACGCCGACATGGGCGACACGCTGCTGCCGTTCGCGCTGGGCTTCGGGGTGGCGGTGGTGCTGCTGCTGGTGGCGGGCAGGCTCGCCGACCGGGAGCGCGCCGCCTCGGCGGAGCAGGCCGGGCGCGACGCGGGCGCGGGCGTGCCGAAGACCTGGCGGCGGGTGTCGGTGGTGGTGGCGGTGCTGGTGATCGCGACCGGCGCGGCGGCGACCGCGCAGGTGGTGCGGATCGGCCACAGCGGCTCCACGGCCGTGTACGACGGCGTGGGGAACTAAGGGCCGTGCGGCTGCGGCTCGGGCGCTGAGGTTCAAGGCGCAGGGGCTCAGGCGCAGGGGTTCAGGCGCTGGGGCTCAGGCGCTGGGGCCGTGCGGCTGGGGCTCGGGCAGGGCCAGCGGCGCGGGGACCGGGAGCTTGAGCGTCCTGGTGACCGTGCACAACCCCTCGACGGCCCGCCGGACGGCGACGGCCAGCGCCTCGCGCTGCGCCCCGTCCAGCGCGGACAGGTCGTAGTCCAGCGCGACCGGCACCTCGGCCAGCTCGTGCCCGCCCTCGGCCCTGACCTCCTCGGCGCGCGCCGACAGGTCCCCGACCCGGCGCACCACCAGGTTCTCGGCGGTCACCGCCGCGCACCCGGCCGCGGCGGCCAGCAGCAGCTCGACGGGGCTGAACACCCCGTCCTGCCCGGCCCGCCCCAACCGCACGGCCGCGCCGCGCTCGTTGCGCGCCTCGAAGACGTGCTCCCCGACCCTGGTCACCTCGACACCGGACACGCCCGGCACGCTAGCCGGTCACCGGTCCGGCCGGCCGCCGGGCCGCCCCGGTCCCGCGCGGCGGACTAGTCGATCCGCTCCTCGGTGGCGGCGGCGACGCGCCGCACGCTCTCCACGTCCCCGCACCCGCTGTCCAGCTTCTCCTGCCGCACCCGCAGGAACAGCCGCCCCAGCTCCTCGCGCCGGTCGTCGGCCACCCGCGACCTGGTGTCGTTGAGGATGGTCCGCTCCTCCTCGTCGACGTGGTGCGTCATCGCCTCGACCAGCTCCTCCAGCTTGTCCTCCCACGCCTGCGACGAGGTGTCCCCGACCTCCAGCAGCGCGAGCAGCGCCTGGTGCCCCTCGGCGTGCTCCTCGGCGCCGTGGTCGACCTCCTCGTTGTCGATGCGCTTGTACCGCTTGAGCGCCGGGTAGACCTCGGCCTCCTCGGCCTCGGCGTGCGCGACGAGCAGCGCGGACAGCTCGCCCTGCAGGGCGGCGCGGTCGTTGGTGCGGTCGCGGAGCGCGCGGAACAGCTCCTCGAACCTGCGGTGGTCGGCCAGGATGAGCTCTACGACGTCAGTTGCCACGGCCACCTACTACCCGTGCCGCCGGTCCGGCAACCTCGTGGACCCCACCCGCGCGGGCCAGCGTCACCGGACCGGAGTACTCGGCGCGCGCCTCGGCCAGCACCTCGGCCGGGTCGGTCCACGGGGCGAGGTGGGTGAGCACCAGCTCCCCGACGCCCGCCTCGTGCGCGAGCCGACCCGCCTGGGCCCCGGACAGGTGCTCGCCGAGGGGCCGGTCGGGGTGGTCGGTCCAGGTGGCCTCGGCGAGCAGCAGGTCGACGCCGGACGCCAGGTCGGCGAGCGCGGCGCACGGCCCGCTGTCCCCCGTGTAGGCGATCGCCGCGCCGTCCGCCTCCAGCCGGAAGCCGTGCGCCTCGCAGGAGTGCTCGACCGGCCGGGAGCGCACCCGGAACGGCCCCACCTCGAAGGACCCGGCGTCCAGGACGTGGAAGTCGAACACGTCGGACAGGTCCGTGGTCGCCAGTTCCTCGGCGCTCTCCGCGTACGCGCGGGCGAGCCGGTCGGCGACCTCGCTCGGCCCGTGCACCGGGAGCTTGCGCTGGTAGGCGTCGTACGGCGGGTGTATGTGGTAGCGCCGCATGACGGCCAGGGTGGTGAAGTCGGCGCAGTGGTCGGGGTGCAGGTGCGACAGCAGGAGCGCGCCGAGGTCGAACGGGTCGCACTCGCGCGCCTGCATCGCGGCGAGCACCCCGCTGCCCAGGTCGAGGGCGACGGCGCACCCCCCGGACTCGACCAGGTAGCCGGACGACGGGGACTCGGGGCCGGGGAGGCTGCCGGAGCAGCCGAGCACGGTCAGCAGCACGCCTGGAGCCTGGCAGGTCAGCCGTACGCGTGGAAGGAGGCGTGCGCCAACTGCGGCAGGAACCTGCGGGCGAGCCGTTCGAAGGTCTCGACCGAGCCGGTGGAGGTGAACCGCTGGTCGGGCTCGCCCTCGCGGAACTGGTCGCGCTCGGTCAGCACCCGCACCACGTCCTTGACCGTCTCCTCCGCGCTGGAGACCAGGGTGACGCCGTCGCCCATGACGAGCTGGACGACGCCGGTGAGCAGCGGGTAGTGCGTGCAGCCGAGGACGAGCGTGTCGACGTCGGCGCGCTGCAGCGGCTCCAGGTAGGCCTGGGCGATGCCGAGGACCTGGCGGCCGGAGGTGGTGCCGCGCTCCACGAAGTCCACGAACCGGGGGCAGGCGACGGCGGTGACCTGGACGTCGCGCGCGGCGGCGAAGGTGTCCTGGTAGGCGCCGGAGGTGATGGTGCTCTGGGTGCCGATGACGCCGACCCGGCCGCTGCGGGTGGTGGCGACGGCGCGGCGCACGGCGGGCAGCACGACCTCGACCACGGGCACGTCGTAGCGCTCGCGCGCGTCGCGCAGGCACGCGGCGGACGCGGTGTTGCACGCGATCACGAGCATCTTGACGCCGTCCGCGACGAGCTTGTCGGCGAGGTCGAGCGCGTGCTTGCGCACCTGGGCGATCGGCAGCGGGCCGTAGGGGCCGTTGGCGGTGTCGCCCACGTAGCGGATGCGTTCGGCGGGGAGCTGGTCCATGATCGCTCGCGCGACGGTCAGCCCGCCCACACCGGAGTCGAAGATCCCGATCGGCGCGTCGGCGGAAGTCACGTTACGACATTAGCCCGCTTGCGCTCGGCCTTGGCGTCCTGCGCCACGCCCCAGGCGGCCAGCACGCCGCCGACCGCGCCGAACAGGTGACCCTCCCAGGAGATCCCCGGCTGGCCGGGCAGCACGCCCCACAGCACCGCGCCGTAGACCGCGAACACCGCGATCGCGACCACGATCTGCCACGCGCTGCGCACGAAGACGCCGCGCACCAGCAGGAACGTGAGGTAGCCGAAGATCAGCCCGGACGCGCCCAGGTGCACGCCGACCGAGCCGAACACCCACACCCCCAGGCCGCTGGCGAGCCAGATGACGGCGGTGACCTGGAAGAACTGCCTGACCCCGCCCGAGGACGCCAGGAAGGCGAGCACGAGCAGCGGCAGCGAGTTCGCGATCAGGTGGTCCCAGCCCGCGTGCAGCACCGGGGCCCAGAGCAGGTTGTCCCACTCGGACCACACGCGCGGCCGGACGCCGTTGGCGTCGAGCGCGCCCAGGAGGACCGTGTCGATGCCCTCGATGACGTAGAGGGCGCCGGTGAACAGCAGCACGACCACCGCCGACAGCAGCGGCTTCGGCGGGATGACGCGGTGGGAGAGCGGGCGGGGAGCGCGGGAGGACGGGGCAGCGGGGTCCACGACGTCGAGGCTACCTGCGGGTTCGGGCGCACCGGCCGGTTTTGTCGACGTCCGGCCCCGGCGACGGGCCGCACCGGCGGGCGGCGCGGTCCGCCCCGCCCATCAGCCCCGCCCATCAGCCCCGGTCACCGCACGGGCGCGGTCACCGGCCGCGGTGCGCGCGTCCCGCTCGGGCGCAGGGGTGCGACCGGACGCCTTGCCCTTAGGGTGGCCCGGTGCTGACCGATGTCGCCGTGCGCTCCGGGGCCACCTGGGGCGCCAGCCCCACCTGGGACCCCGTTAGTTCGACGCTCGTCTGGGTGGACGTCCCGGCCTGCGGGGTTCACCGCCACTCCCCCGCCAGCGGGGACGACGCGGTGCTGGTGATACCGCAGCCGGTGGGGGCCGCCAAGCCGCGCACGCGCGGTGGCCTGGTGCTGAACCTGCGCGACGGCGTGGCGCTGATCGACCCGAACGAGACCAAGACGTGGCTGGTGTACTGGGCGCGCGACGGGGTGTCCGCCGGTGGGGCCGAGGTGGACCCGATGGGGCGGATCTGGGCCGGGACGACCCGGTACGGCAACGAAGCCGCCGACGGCTGGTTGGCGCGGGTGGACGCGAACGGCGACGCGGCCGTGGTGCGCAAGGACCTCGGGCCCGGCGGCGGGCTCGCGTGGAGCCCGGACGGGCAGCTGCTCTACCACTGCGCCGACGGCCGGATCGACGTGATGGCCTTCGACCGCGCCACGGGCGGGGTCAGCGGGCTGCGCACCCTCGTGGAGGTGGAGCGGGGGCTGCCGGACGGGTTGTGCGTGGACGCGGACGGCTGCCTGTGGGTGGCGCTGCGGGAGGGCGGCGCGGTGCGGCGCTACACGCCGGACGGGGTGCTGGACCGGGAGCTGGAGCTGCCGGTCGAGCGACCGACCGGGTGCTGCTTCGGCGGGCCGGACCTGACGGACCTGTACGTGACCTCGGCGCGGGAGGGCGCCCACGGCGGCGGTGAGCTGGCCGGGGCGGTGCTGGTGGTGCCGGGCGCCGGGACCGGGCTGATGTCGCGGGCGTTCGCGGGCTGAGGAGCGGGGTCGCGCGCGGCCCCGCCCCCCGGAGCGGGAGCTAGACCTCGTACACCGCGTCCGGCCGGGCGAGCTCGACGGGGCCCGCGAACTCGGCCACCGCGTCGGCCAGCACGCCCTGCTCGTCCGACCAGGGCAGCACGTGGGTGAGCAGCAGCCTGCCCACCCCGGCCTCGGCGGCCACCGAGGCGGCCTCCTTGCCGCTCATGTGCAGGTGGTCGGCGCGCCCCGCCTGCTCGCGCCAGGCCGCGTCGGCCAGCAGCAGGTCGGCGCCCCTGGCCAGCTCGACCAGCTCCCCGCACTGCACGGTGTCGCCGCTGAACACCAGCGACCGGCCGCCGTGGGTGAGCCGGAACGCGTACGCCTCGCAGATGTGCCGCATCCTGGCCACCTCGACCTCCACCGGGCCGATCCGGTGCCGACCGGCCGCCAGCGGGGTGAAGTCGAACAGCTCGTCCAGGCGCAGCCGCTCCAGGTCGGCCCGGCTCGCGGCGTGCGCGGCGGCCAGGCGCTCGGGGGCGTGGCCGGGGGCCAGCACGGATAACCGGCGCGACGAGGGGTCGTACGGCGGCTCGGGGTGGTGGCGGCGGTAGGTGGCCAGCGCGCTGAAGTCCGCGCAGTGGTCCAGGTGCAGGTGCGAGAGCAGCACGGCGTCCAGGTCGAACGGGTCGCAGCGGCGCAGCAGCCCGCTGAACACGCCGCTGCCCAGGTCCAGGACCACCCGCGCGCCACCGGCCTCGACCAGGTAGCCGGACGTCGGCGTGCCGGGGCCGGGGACGCTCCCCGCACAGCCCAGCACGCTCAGCCGCATGGCGGCACGATAGCACCGGCAAAGGGGCCGGAATTACTTTTCCACACTTCTCGGGCGAGCCCTCCGGGTGAATCCGTTGAATTGCGGTCACGGTTTTCATGAAACTGGCCCGCACTTCTCATGAAATCCCCTCCAGGAGTTCTGCCACCCCGCCGAGCGCCCTCGTCGGTGTGACCGTCGTCGTGGGCCCGCGCGCCGTTAGCCCCCGCCCGCAGCGACCCCCGCAGCGGCGCCGCGCCCTCCGGGTGGCGCCAGGTCGTCCGGGCAGGCGCGCGCGGGGGTGGCGGCGTGCGCGGGTTGCGGTTCACGGTCCCCCCGTCCGGGCTCGGCGACGCCGGTGCTCCACCCAGCGGTACGCCCCTGGGGCCGGGGCCGTCCAGTCACATCGCCCGTTCGCCTGCGGCAGGCACCCGCTGTGCGGAACCGACCGTGCACGCTGCGGAACGGCGTGCGCGGAACGGATGACGTGGAATGGCGGGGGTGGCGTCGTGAGGGGGCGCCGGAACGGGCAGCCGGGGATGCGCGGAGTCGCCGAGAAGAGGACTCGGACGGGGGCGGGGAAAGCCGGGGCCGCCCGCGCGCGGGGCGCGGGCGGCCGGGGGCTCAGGCCCAGAGGTGCCCGTCGAGGCGTTCGGCGGCCTCGTCCAGGGTGCCCGCGTAGGCGCCGGTCGACAGGTACTTCCACCCGGCGTCGGCCACCACGAACGCGATGTCCGCGCGCTCGCCGCGCTTGACCGCCTTCTCGGCGGCGGCGAGGGCGGCGTGCAGGATCGCGCCGGTCGAGATGCCCGCGAAGATGCCCTCCACCTCCAGCAGCTGCCGGGTGCGGCGCAGCGCGTCGTAGGAGCCGACCGAGTAGCGGCCGGTCAGCACCGCGGCGTCGTACAGCTCGGGCACGAACCCCTCGTCGAGGTTGCGCAGCCCGTAGACCAGCTCGCCGTAGCGCGGCTCGGCGGCGATGACCTGCGCGTCGGGCTTGTGCTCGCGCAGGTAGCGGCCGACGCCGACGAGCGTGCCCGTGGTGCCCAGGCCCGCCACGAAGTGGGTGAGCGTGGGCAGGTCGGCCAGCAACTCGGGGCCGGTGCCCCGGTAGTGCGCGTCGGCGTTGGCCGGGTTGCCGTACTGGTAGAGCATCACCCAGTCCGGGTGGTCCTTGGCCAGCTCCTTCGCGCGGGCGACGGCCTGGTTCGAGCCGCCCGCCGCCGGGGAGAACACGATCCGCGCGCCGTAGGCCTGGAGCAGCTGCTTGCGCTCGGTCGAGGTGTTCTCCGGCATCACGCACACCAGCCCGTAGCCCTTGAGCTTGGCGGCGGCGGCGAGCGCGATGCCGGTGTTGCCGGAGGTCGGCTCCAGGATGGTGCAGCCGGGGGTGAGGACCCCGTCCCGCTCGGCCCGCTCGATCATGGCCAGCGCGGGCCGGTCCTTGATCGAACCGGTCGGGTTGCGGTCCTCCAGCTTGGCCCACAGCCGGACCTCCGGCGTGGGCGACAGCCGGGGCAGCCCCACCAGGGGCGTGCCGCCGACCGCGTCCAGCAGCGACTCGTAGCGCGCCACGGCCGGATCAGCCGCCCGCGACGGCCGGGAGGATCGTGACGTTGTCGCCGTCCTTGACCTCGGCTCCCAGGCCGCCGGAGAAGCGGACGTCCTCGTCGTTGACGTAGACGTTGACGAACCGGTGCAGCGCGCCCTCCTTCACCAGGCGGGCCTTGATGCCGCCGTGGTTGCCCTCCAGGTCGTCGATGACCTCGGCGAGCGTGGCGCCCTCCGCCTCGACGGACTTCTGCCCGCCGGTGTGCGTGCGCAGGATGGTGGGGATGGAGACGGTGACGGCCATGCTTGCTTTCCTCCGTGGGACGACGCGAACCGGGCGGGGTGGTGCGGCTGCGGGGACCGGTGTCAGGTCCGGTCGGGCGCGACGTCCGCGCCGGTGGTCTGGGGCGCGTAGGAGTCGACGACCTCCACGGGCTCCTCGGTGATCACGCCGTCGACGATCCGGTACGAGCGCAGCTCGTGGCGCTCCGGGTCGCGGGTGGACACCAGCACGTAGTGGGCGTCGGGCTCGTGGGCGTAGGAGACGTCGGTCCGCGACGGGTACGCCTCGGTGGCGGTGTGCGAGTGGTAGATGACCACCGGCACCTCGTCCGCGCGCTCCATCTCCCGGTGCACGCGCAGCTGCTCGGCCGCGTCGAACCGGTAGAACGTCGGGGAGCGCTCGGCGTTCTCCATCGGGACGAACCGCTCGGGGCGGTCGGAGCCCTCGGGGCCCGCGAGCATCCCGCACGCCTCGTCCGGGTGGTCGCGACGGGCGTGCGCGACCACCTCGTCGACCAGGTCACGGCGAATCACCAGCACGCGTCCATCCTACGGGGCGGCGGTGGACGTCCCGACCTGTGAGAACTCCCAGCCCCCGGCCTCGCGCCCGACGCCCGCTCCCTGCGCGTAGGTGAGGTGGCCGCCCAGGTAGCCGCCGACGCCGATCAGGGTCAGGCCGATCAGCGAGACGCCTCGGGCGACCACGCCGAACCCGTGGCCGCGCAGCCGGAACGAGGTGAGGTAGCAGAGCGTGGCGCCCCCGTTGAAGGCCAGGTGCGCGACGGCGGCGCGGCGCTGGTCCTTCTCCAGGGAGGTGAACTCGGCCAGCCCACTGGCCACGGCGACCGGGGTGGACGCCAGGCCGATGCCGATCAGCGCGCGGGAGGCCTTGGACTCGCCGGGCGCGAGGTCGAGCACCGAGGAGGCGGCGTACATGCCGATGGGCAGCATGACCGCGATGGGGTGCAGCGGGTGGCCGAGGAACTTGCCGCGCAGCACGTTGGTGACGCGGTGGTCGCGCAGCTGCGGCGGGATGAACTCGGCGATGGCGGCGGCGGCGCGGTCGAGCGCCTCGCTGCGCTCGACGCGGCGGGTGAACTTGCGCAGTAGCGGCAACATGCGGGCGGGGTACCCGGCGGCGGCGGGCTCGAACTCACGGGCACCCGAAGCGGGGGCTGACGGCGGCAGCAGCGGTCGGGCGGCAGCGGTCGGGCGGCACCCGGTCAGGCAGCAGCGGTCGGGCAGCAGCGGTCAGGCGGCACCCGGTCGGGCGGCAGCGGTCAGAGCGCTGCGGCGCGCAGTCGGGCGGTGGCGTCGACGCACAGCGCGTCGAGCGGGGTCCCGGTGTCCTCGCCGGTGGCGACCGCGATCACCGCCGAGGGCAGTTCCAGCCCCGCGCGCACCAGCCCGTCGCGCGCGGACGCGGCGACCCGGCCGCACCCGGCCTTGTCGAGCGCCGCGCGCACCAGCAGCAGGGCGGCCACCCGGCGGTCGGGCGTCCCGACCGGACCGGTCAGCGCCAGCGCGTCCCCGGTCCACGGCCCGGCCGCCTCGCAGGCCGCGCGGCCCGAGGCCGGGTCCCCCGGCCCGGAGCCGACCGCGAGGGCGGGGACGATCGGCACGACCTCGTGCTCGCCCGCGCCGACCCGGAACCCCCGGCCGCGCTCGGCCAGCCACGCCAGCACGCCCTCCTCGGCGCCGAGCCCGGCCGGGGACAGCACCACCGCGTGCACCCGCCCGACCAGCGCGCCCGGCGCCAGCAGGTCCAGCTCGCGGGTGCCGACGGGCGCGCCGCGCACGTCCGCCCCCGCCACCAGACCGCCCTCCGGGGCCAGCAGCACGACCGCGCCGCCGGACCGGCCCAGCAGCGGCGGGCCCGGCACGGGCCGCGTCACCCCATGACCGCCTCGACCAGCGTCTCCTGCACCCAGGTCAACCAGTGGTAGACCCCGAGGTGCGGGGAGCGCGGGTCGTCCTCGGGCAGCTCGTCCGGCATGTCCTCCTGCACGTCCAGCGCCGTGCCCAGGGCGAGCCGCACGTCGTTGAGCGCCGACAGCCACGCCTCCGCCTCCGCGGGCCCGAGCCGCACGTCGCCGCCCTCCGGCGGGCACGTGTCCAGCACGACGGCGGCCACCCCGGTCTTGGCGTCCAGGAGCGCGGGCTCGTGCAGCGAGCGCAGCGCCGCCGCCGAGTCCTCGTCGCCCGCCTCGTGCTCGTCCAGGTCCAGCCGGTGGAAGTCCGGCAGGAGCCTGCCCAGGATCAGGTCGTCGGGCGGCGTGGACGGCCCGGTGCGGATGCCGGTCAGCTCGGACAGCTCGTCCTGCGGCGCCTCCTCGGCGCGCGCCAGCAGCATGTCCTGGATCTGGCTCACCAGACCGCGCACGACCGCGGCCTCCTGGCGGTCCAGGTGGCACACCACCTGCTCGCCGGAGCGGTGCCAGCGGTTCACGACGACCGCTGCATGGTCGCCCACAGACCGGCGGCGTGCAGTTTCGCCACGTCGGCCTCCATCTTGTCCTTGGCGCCGGAGGACACGACCGCCCGGCCCTTGTGGTGCACGTCCATCATCAGCTTGGTCGCGTGGTCCTTGCTGTAGCCGAAGACCTTCTGGAACACGTACGTCACGTAGGACATCAGGTTCACCGGGTCGTTCCAGACGAGCGTCATCCAGGGGCTGTCGGCCGACGCCCCCTCCTCCGCGACCGGCTCTGCCTGCGTCCGCTCCTGCTCGACGGGCGTGGTCATACCGCCAATGGTGTCATGTTCGCGAGGGTGGTGGAGCCCATAGGGCCGGGTAATGCGCGTTCGCCGAGGCCGCGCCTACGCTCTGGACATGTCGTCCACGGCGCTGTTCACCGACCACTACGAGTTGACGATGCTGGCAGCGGCGCTGCGCGACGGCACCGCCGACCGGCCGTGCGTCTTCGAGGTCTTCGCCCGCAGGCTCCCCGAGGGCCGCCGCTACGGCGTGGTCGCGGGCACCGGCAGGCTGCTGGACGCCATCACGTCCTTCCGCTTCGGCCCGGCCGAGCTGGAGCTGCTGGAGCGCACCGGCGTGGTGGACGACGCGACGCTCGCGTGGTTGAACGACTACGAGTTCACCGGCGACGTCGACGGCTACCCCGAGGGCGAGCTGTACTTCCCCGGCTCCCCGGTGCTGACCGTGACCGCGCCGTTCGGCGTGGGCGTGGTGCTGGAGACGCTGGCCCTGTCGATCCTGAACCACGACAGCGCGGTCGCCTCGGCCGCCGCGCGCATGGTGGGCGCCGCCAACGGCCGCCGCATGATCGAGATGGGCTCGCGCCGCACGCACGAGGAGGCGGCGGTCGCGTCCGCGCGCGCCGCGTACCTGGCGGGCTTCACCGCGACGTCCAACCTGGAGGCCGGGCGCCGGTACGGCATCCCCACCACGGGCACCTGCGCGCACGCGTTCACGCTGCTGCACGACGACGAGGAAGCCGCGTTCCGCAGCCAGGTCGACGCGCTGGGCGCGGGCACCACGCTGCTGGTCGACACCTACGACATCACCAACGGCATCGAGACCGCCGTGCGCGTGGCGGGCCAGGGGCTGGGCGCGGTGCGCATCGACTCCGGCGACCTGGGCGTGCTGGCCAGGCAGGCGCGCGACCAGCTCGACGGGCTGGGCGCGAAGTCGACCCGGATCGTGGTGTCCGGCGACCTGGACGAGTACTCGATCGCGGCGCTGCGGGCCGAGCCGGTGGACGCGTACGGCGTGGGCACCTCGCTGGTGACCGGCTCGGGCGCGCCCACGGCGGGCATGGTCTACAAGCTGGTCGAGGTGGACGGCCGCCCGGTCGCCAAGCGCAGCTCCCACAAGGAGTCGCGCGGCGGGCGCAAGGGCGCGCTGCGCAGGCACAAGGAGACCGGCACCGCGCTGGAGGAGGTCGTCCACGGCCCCGGCGCGCAGCCTGAGTCCCAGGAGCACGACCGGCCGCTGCAGGTCGCGCTGGCGCGCGGCGGCGAGCTGGTGGAGGGCGTCAACTCCCTGGAGCGCAGCCGGGAGCGACTGCGCGCGGCGCTGGTGAGCGTGCCGTGGGAGGGGCTGAAGCTGTCGAAGGGCGATCCGGCGATCCCGACGACTTTCCTGTGAGGTGGGCGCTGTGGGCAGGGCACTGATCGTGGTGGACGTGCAGAACGACTTCTGCGAGGGGGGATCGCTCGCGGTGGCGGGCGGCGCGGCGGTGGCCTCGGCCATCAGCGCGCACGTGCGGGGCGGTGGGTACGACCACGTCGTGGCGACGCGGGACTACCACGTCGACCCCGGCGGGCACTTCAGCGAGTCGCCGGACTACGTGGACTCGTGGCCGGTGCACTGCGTGGCCGGGACGGCGGGGGCCTCGTTCCACCCGGAGCTGGACGTGACCGGGGTGGAGGCGGTGTTCTCCAAGGGCGCGTACGAGGCGGCGTACTCGGGGTTCGAGGGCGCGGCAGGCGACGGGGCGTCCCTGGTGGACTGGTTGCGCGAGCGCGGCGTCGAGCGGGTGGACGTGGTGGGGATCGCCACGGACCACTGCGTGCGGGCGACGGCGCTGGACGCGGCGGCGGCCGGGTTCGCCACGCGGGTGCTGCTCGGGCTGACCGCCGGGGTGGCGCGGCCGACCGTGGACTCGGCGCTGGAGCAGCTGCGGGCCGCCGGGGTCGAGCTGGACGGGGAGCCCGCGGTCGGCTGACCGCGCGGCTGCCCCGATGGCTCGGGGCAGCGGGCTCGGGACTGCGGGGCTCGGGACTGCGGGGCTCGGGGCTGCGGGACCTGGAACGGCCGGAGGCCGGGTGCTCGGCGAGCGCCCGGCCTCCGCCGTCGTCCGGGAGCCGTCAGGGGGTGGGCGAGCAGGCCGTGGAGCCCACGACGACCTCGCCGGTGACGCCCGACGCGGGCTGGAACTCCACGCGCATCAGGTTCATCGTGATGCTGCCGTCCGGCGGGGTGGTCACCTCGCCGAAGACGACCTTGGCGAGCAGGTTCGCGCCCTTCTTGACGTCGTAGGTGTAGTTGGCGGTCAGCTGGCTCGGCAGGCCGGTGAAGCCGGACAGGCCGCTGATGCCCCACTGGGCGCTGGTGCCGTCCTGGGTGGCGCTGCAGGAGAGCTGCCAGGAGGCGATCTTGAGGCGGGGGCCGCCCGCGTCCATCAGCGCGGACAGCTCGAACTGCGAGCCCAGCGCCTCGGACTTGGTGGTGGTGATGTAGTTCTCCGGGTCGACCACCTTGGTGGTGCAGGTGGTGGAGCCGGGGCCGAAGCGGACGCCGGTCCGGACCGTGAGCAGCGAGGCGTTGACCTTCACGCCCTCCACGGAGCAGGGCGCGAGCACCCCGGTGGTGACGGTCTGCCCGTTCACCACGTAGTCGGCGACGCCGACCGCGGCGACCCCCGCGGGGGTGTCGTCCGCGAGCGCGGGAGCCGCGGTGGACACCAGCCCCATGGCCAGTGCCGCGGTGACAGCTCCGACTCGGCGCGCCCAGGTGTGGTTCATGTCGAAAGCCCTTCTGCTGTGTTCCGCCCCTCGAGGCCGATATCGAACCAGGCCGCTGTTTTCGTATCACCGGCAGACCTGTTCTCACTCGACCGGGAGATTTTTTCTCCACCGCCGGGTGAGGGATTACGGAACGCGCATGGCAGGAACGGTCGGAGCACCGGAAAGCACGGGAACCGGGGCAATTCCCAGTAGCCTTTCCAGTGCTTTTCGAACCCTGATGGCGGCAAATCCGTCACCGAACGGGTTGCGGCTGTGCGGCAGGCGCAGCCGCGCGCCCAGCGCCCAGCCCGCCTCGGCGAGGATGCGCGTCGGGTCGGTGCCGACCAGCCACGCGCACCCGGCGTCCACCGCCGCCATCCGCTCGGTGCTCTCCCGCAGCACCAGCACCGGCACCCCGAACGAGGGCGCCTCCTCCTGGATGCCGCCGGAGTCCGTGAGCACCAGCGCCGACCTGCGCAGCGCCCGCACCAGGTCCGGGTAGTCCAGCGGCTCGGTCACCACGATCCTCGGGTGCCCGCCGAGCGCGGCGACGACCTGCGCGCGCACCGCCGGGTTCGGGTGCGCGGGCAGCAGCACCCGCACGTCCGGGTGCCGGTCGGCGATGCCGCGCACCGCGCCCAGCACCCGGTCGAGCGGCTCGCCCCAGGACTCGCGGCGGTGCACGGTGACCAGCACCAGGCGCTGCCCGTGCTCGTCGAGCACCCGCTCCAGCACCGCCAGGTCCGGGTCGCGCGCGGGCAGGTC
Source organism: Actinosynnema mirum DSM 43827 (assembly GCF_000023245.1). Classification (GTDB taxonomy): domain Bacteria; phylum Actinomycetota; class Actinomycetes; order Mycobacteriales; family Pseudonocardiaceae; genus Actinosynnema; species Actinosynnema mirum. Next base: position 1,117,174 of record NC_013093.1, on the reverse strand, counting down.
GGCGGCGGCGACCCGCTGCACCGCGTCCACCACCGTGTTCCCGGTGACCACGACGTTCCCGTCGGGCAGCGACTCGCCGAGCAGCGCGCAGGCCGCGTCGTCGGTGGGCGCCAGGTGCAGCGCGGCGATGCGGGCGATCATCTGCCTGGTCCCCTCCTCGGGGAACGGGCTGGCCAGCTCGCCGGTGCGCAGGCCCGCCTCCAGGTGGGCCACGGGCACCCCGCGCCAGAACGCGGCCAGCGCGCCCGCGAGCGCGGTGGTCGTGTCGCCCTGGACCAGCACGGCGGCGGGCGCGCGCCGCCGCAGCACCCGGTCGATCTCCGGCACCAGCAGCGACAGCAGCTCCGCCTGGGTCCCGGTGGCGCGCGGCACGTCCAGCACCTCGTCCGGGACCAGCCCGAACGCGGCCAGCGCCTGCTCGACCACGTCCGCGTGCTGCCCGCCGTGCACGATGACCGGCCTGATCCCGCGGTGACAGGCCAGCTCCAACGCGACCGGGGCGACCTTCACCGCCTCCGGCCTGGTGCCCGCCAGCAGCAGGACTTCCTTCATCTCGTACTCCCTGTCAGGGCACGGGGTCCCCGGCGCTCGGGGGGTTGGGTCGCCGGGGACCCCGCTCGCGATCAGCCGTCGTGGTGCGCGTGCCGCCTGCGGGACCTGCGAAGGAGCAGGACCCCCGAGACGAGCAGCGCGACACCCGCGACGACCCACCACGTCACATCGGCGCCGGTCGCGGCGAGCGTTCCCACGCCCGTTCCCACGGCGACCCCTGCGCCAGGCATCCGGTACACCTTCACACCACCTCCGGGGCGCGGCGGCGGGTGGCCGCGTACGAGACGGGCAGCACGACCAGCGCGAGCGCGCCGACGCCGATCCACAGGCCCGCGCCGGAGGCCAGCGGGACGGGCAGCGCGGCGGCGCCGCAGGTCGTGGACGAGATGACCAGGTCTCCGCTGCCGAGCGAGCCGACGACGCCGTCGAGCAGGCGCAGGCGCAGCGCGTTGACGGTGAGGCTGCCGTCGGCGTTGCGGACCTGCTCGTTGAGCACCAGCTCCGCCACGGTGACGCCGAGGGCGCCCACGTCGACGGTGGTGTTGGCGGCGGGCTCGGTGGCGGGCGTCCGCAGGGTGCCCGCGTCCAGCCCGACCAGCCGGGCCGACCCGGTGAGGCCGTCCTGGGTGGAGGAGCACTCAGCCTCCACGGCCTCGGCGGACCAGGAACCGGTGAGCGCGGCCAGCAGGTCCACCCGCACGTCGACGACGCTGGCTCGGGCGGCGAGGCCGCCGGAGCGCTCGTCGCGCGCCGAGTCGGTGGTGAGCACGCCGGTGGAGAGCGCGCCGGGGACGTCGACGGTCTTGAACGTGCTGGTGAACGGCCCGTCCTCGGAGTGGGCGGCGGCGAACGGGCCGACCGAGGTGGCCCTGCTGCCCAGGAGCGACAGGTCGAGCTTCACGCCGAAGGCGGAGGCGTCGCCCGCCGCCGCCCAGGCGGGCGTCGCGCTGATCAGGAGGGCGGCCACCGCGACCAGCCCGGCGAACCCGCTGGGGCGCGGGACACGGCGGTGCGGGGTTCGGACACGCATGGATTTCCCTTCTCCGTCCGGGGAATCGATTGGGGGGAGCATTTGCACCTATCGGCTGTTCCGGGGATCACTTGACGGGGGATGCCCGGAAAAGCCCAGTGCGGCCACTCGAATCGCCCACAGCCTCGCACCTACGGTGGATTTCAGTTCCGAATTAGCCTCACTTTGTCACCTGTTCAGGGAGTGCAGTCGCACTGCGCGCGGTCCGATGTCCATTCGGTAGCTCATTCGAGCGCTGACCGGTCGTGCAGGAACGTGCGGGAAGGGATGAGGTTCCGTGGTGCTGGCTGTCCCCCGACCGGGGCGACTCCACCGGGTGGTCGTGGCCGCCCTGCTCGGCGGCTCGGCGGCGCTGGTGCTCGCGCACACGGCGTACCGGGCCGCCGAGATCACCCTGGCGGGCGCGCTGCTCGGCCTGATCAGCGAGGACGGGGTGGAGGTGGCCGCGCACCGGCAGACCGTCTACTTCGGCCTCGGCACCGACGCGCCGCTCGGCCTGCGGATGACCCCGGAGTGCACCTCGGCGTTCCTGGTGGTCCCGCTGCTGGTGGTCGGCGCGGTGATGGTCGCGCTGCGGCCCCGGATCACCCGGAGCGTGCTGCTGGCGCTGGCCGTCGCGGGCGGCGCGGTGGTGCTGGTGAACCAGGCGCGGGTGCTGCTCATGGTCGGCCTGGTGCGCCTGCTGGGCGTGGCGGACGGCTACTACTGGGGCCACACGCTGCTCGGGTCGCTGGTGAGCGTGTTCGGCGGGGCCGCCGCGCTGGTGGCCTTCACCTGGCTGGCGACGCGCCGGTGAGCCTGGACGCGCTGCTGGGGTTCACCCAGGCGCTCGCGCTGACCATGAGCGTGGCGTTCCTGGTGTACGTGGGCGTGATCGTGGTGCCGTACCTGCGGCGCAGGCAGGCGCCGTCCGGCGACCCGGCCGGGTTCGACTGGCACTTCCTGCTGCCCTGCCTGGACGAGGCCGCGGTGATCGGCGGGACGGTGCGGTACCTGCGCGCCACGTTCCCGGCCGCACGGGTGTGGGTGGTCGACGACGACTCGGCGGACGGCACGGCCGAGGTGGTGCGCGCGCTGGCGGAGGCGGACCCGGCGGTGCGGCTGGTGCGCAGGCGGGCGCCGTCCGCGCGCACCGGCAAGGGCGACGCGCTGAACGCGGGCTACCGGGCGCTGCGGGCGTGGCTGGCGGGGCGCGGCGACCTGGACGCGGGCCGGGTCGTGGTGGTCGTGGTGGACGCCGACGGCAGGCCCGCCGCGAACTGCCTCGAGGTGTGCGCGGCCCCAGGGCTGTTCGGCTCGCCCGAGGTCGGCGCGGTCCAAGTGGACGTGCGCATGGTCAACACCGGGGTGCGCCAGGAGGGCGTCCCGCGCTGGCGGCGGGCGTTCGGGGCCGGGCTGGTGCGGATGCAGGACCTGGAGTTCCGGACCGCGATCGCCGCGATCCAGCTGTCCAGGGGCGTCACCGGCACGATCTCGCTGGGTGGCAACGGCCAGTTCACCCGGCTGTCCGCGCTGGACTCGGTGGCCGGTCCGGCCGGGCCGTGGCGCGGGTCGCTGCTGGAGGACTTCGAGCTGGGCGTGCACCTGCTCACGGCGGGCTGGCGGACCGCGTTCACCACCGGCACGCACGTGCGGCAGGAGGGCCTGTACAGCCTGCGGCGGTTCCTGGCGCAGCGCACCCGGTGGGGCCAGGGGACGATGCAGTGCGCCCGCTACCTGCGGCGCGTCTGGGACTCGCCGCACCTGTCCACGCTGGGCGCGGCGGAGCTGACCTACTACCTGGCGCAGCCGTGGATGCAGCTGCTCGGCACCCTCGTCTACCCGATCCCGCTGCTGCTGCTCGCCCACCAGGCGGTGCTCGCGCCGGGCGCGGTGTGGGCGTGGTTCACCGGCGGCGCGTGGCTGCTGTTCGCGGTGTACGGGGTGTTCGGGCTGGTGCCGTTCGTGCTGTGGGGGCCGGTGTACCGGGCGCGCTGCGAGCCGGGCACCGGGTTCTGGCGCTCGCTCGGGTACGGGTTCGGCTACGGGCTGTACATCTACACCTTCTACCTGACGTCGTGGCGGGCGGCGGCGCGGCTGGCGAGCGGGCGCGACGGGTGGACCAAGACCCGGCGGAACACCGAACCGCCGGGCGCCGGTCGGTGACCACCCGCCGGGACGACGGTGCCGGTTGGCGGGCGCGGACTGCGGCGGGCGGCTGACTTTGTAGGGTCCGACCAGCGCCGAACGGGTCGTGCGCGATTAACCTCCCGGTGAGTCCCACCAACCCTGGAGGTCCCCGTGTCCGTGTTCGCCGTTCCCGGCCGCAGGGCCGTGCTCGCCGATCTGGTCCCCGGCGCGCTGGCCCGCGACATCGCGCTCGTCGTCGCGGGCGCCGGGCTGACCGGCGTCGCCGCGCAGATCGCGCTGCCCGTCCCCGGCAGCCCGGTCCCGATCACCGGCCAGACGTTCGCGGCGCTGCTCGTCGGCGCGGCGCTGGGCTGGCGGCGCGGCTCGGCGTCGATGCTGCTCTACCTGGTGGCGGGCATGGCCGGTGTGCCCTGGTTCCAGGGCGCGTCCTACGGCACGCCCCCGTCGCTGGGCTACGTCGTCGGCTTCGTGTTCGCCGGCTCCCTGGTCGGCTACCTGGCCGCGCGCGGCGGCGACCGCACCCCGCTGCGCACGGCGGGCACGATGGCGCTGGGCAACCTGGCGATCTACGCGTTCGGCGTGCCGTGGCTGATGGCCGCGACGGGCATGGGCCTGGGCGCGGCGCTGGCCGCGGGCGTCGTGCCGTTCCTGATCGGCGACGCGATCAAGACCGCGCTGGCCGCGGGCCTGCTGCCCGCGACCTGGGCGCTGGTCAACCGGAAGTGATCGACCGGGAGTGAGCAGGCGGGCGTGAGCTCGGGGTCGGCGACGAGGCTGGACCCCCTGCTCACTCCTACCGTGACCCTCCCCTCACCACCCCGCCCCCGGCGGACCGCCCCGGACCGCCCCGGACCGTCGGTGCCGCCCGGTACGGTCTTCGCCGTGCCCCCCGCCATCACCACCGTCCCCGACACCCGCGCGCTCCTGGCCATCGCCGTGAAGGCCGTGGGCGGAGCCGAGCGCGAGGGGCAGGTGGACATGGCGCTCGCCGTCGAGCGGTCCATCCGCACCGGCGAGCACCTCGCCGTCCAGGCGGGCACCGGCACCGGCAAGTCGCTGGCCTACCTGGTCCCCGCGCTGCGGCACGCCGTCGCCGAGGAGAGCACCGTCGTCATCTCGACCGCGACGATCGCCCTGCAGCGCCAGCTCGTGGACCGGGACCTGCCGCGCCTGGCGAAGGCGCTGCGCAAGGAGCTGGGCCGGGAGCCGCGCTTCGCGATCCTCAAGGGCAGGCGCAACTACCTCTGCATGCACCGCCTGCACAGCGGCGCCCCGGACGAGCCCGAGGACGCCGCGCTGTTCGACCCGTTCGCGGTGTCCAAGCTCGGCCGCGAGGTGAAGCGGCTGCACGAGTGGTCCTCCGACACCGAGACCGGCGACCGGGACGAGCTGGTGCCGGGCGTGCCCGACCAGGCGTGGAAGCAGGTGTCGGTCACCGCGCGCGAGTGCCTCGGCGTGAGCAAGTGCCCCATCGGCACGGACTGCTTCGCGGAGAAGGCCCGCGCCGAGGCGGGGCGGGCGGACGTCGTGGTCACCAACCACGCGATGCTCGCCATCGACGCCCTGGAGGGCTACCAGGTGCTGCCCGACCACGACGTGGTCGTGATCGACGAGGCGCACGACCTGGTCGACCGGGTCACCTCCGTGGCGACCGAGGAGCTGGGCTCGGCGGCGATCACGACGGCGGCCCGGCGGTGCGGCAAGCTCGTCGACCAGGCCGTCGCGGACCGGCTCGCCGAGGCCGGTGACGGGCTCGGGATGCTGCTGGAGGACGCGCCCGCAGGGCGGTTGGAGTCGCTGCCGAAGGCGCTGGCCACGACGGTGGCCGCGGTGCGGGACGCGGCGCGGGTGTGCATCACCTCGCTCGGGCCCGAGCGCAAGGAGGACGTGGAGGGCTCGACGGCGCGGAAGCTGGCGCTGTCGCTGCTGGACGACATCCACGACTGCGCGGTGCGGGTGCTGGAGGCGTTCGACGACGAGCACGACGTGGTGTGGGTGTCCGGCGACTTCGGCGGGAACCGCGCGCCGGTGCTGCGGGTCGCGCCGCTGGGCGTGGGCGGGCTGCTGCGGGAGCGGCTGTTCGGCAAGCGCACCACGGTGCTGACGTCGGCGACGCTCACCCTGGGCGGCACGTTCGACACGCTGGCCAGGCAGTGGGGGCTGCCCGCGGCGTCGGGGGCGCGGAAGGCCGAGGGCAGCGGGAAGGCAGCGGGGACCGCCACCGACAAGGAGCCGCCGTCGGACCTGGGCGCGGTGAGGTGGACCGGGCTGGACGTGGGCTCGCCGTTCGAGCACGGCAGCAGCGGCATCCTGTACGTGGCGCGGCACCTGCCCCCGCCCGGTCGCGACGGCCTGCCGCCCGCGTACCTGGACGAGCTGGAGGGCCTGGTGAACGCGGCGGGCGGGCGCGCGCTGGGGCTGTTCTCCTCGATGCGCGCGGCGAAGGCGGCGACCGAGGCGCTGCGCGGGCGGGTGGACTTCCCGGTGCTGTGCCAGGGCGACGACCAGACCGGGCAGCTGGTGAAGCGGTTCGCCGAGGACGCGCGGACGTGCCTGTTCGGCACGCTGTCGCTGTGGCAGGGCGTGGACGTGCCCGGCCCCTCGCTGCAGCTGGTGGTGATGGACCGCATCCCGTTCCCCAGGCCGGACGACCCGCTGGCGTCGGCGCGGCAGAAGGCCGTGGACTCCAGGGGCGGCAACGGGTTCCTGACCGTGTCGGCCACGCACGCGGCGCTGCTGCTGGCGCAGGGCGCGGGGCGGTTGCTGCGGTCGATGAACGACAAGGGCGTGGTGGCGGTGCTGGACCCGAGGCTGGCGACGGCGCGCTACGGCGGTTTCCTGCGCGCGTCGCTGCCGCCGTTCTGGACCACGTACGACACCGAGGTGGTCAAGGCGGCGCTGAAGCGGCTGGACGCGGCGAACAAGTAGGGCCCGGTTCCTCCCGCTCAGCCGTCGACGAGCAGTCCGCGCAGCGGTCCCTGGAGTCGTTCGGAGCGGCGGGACACGCCGGGCAGGCGCACCGCGCGGTGCTCGCCCGCGCGGCCCGCGTCGTGGTCGAGCGCGGCGCGCCAGAGCCGGTCCACGACCTCGTCGGGCGGTCCGTCCACCTCGGACTCGGCCAGCCCGAGGTGCTCGGCCCACAGCCGCAGCCGGGTGTCGCGGGCCAGGTCCGGGTCGTCGGTGACGAGGTTGACCTCGGTGTCGTTGAACAGCGAGTGCTCGTTGAGGTTGGCCGAGCCGAGGGTGAGCCAGCGGTCGTCCACGATCGCCAGCTTGGCGTGCACGTAGACCGGGCTGCCGTCGTGGGCGGCGAGCGTGGCGGCGACCAGGCGGCCGTTGCCGTCGTCGGCGTCCAGGAGCCTGCCGAGCTGGCCGCGCGTGGTGTCGGCGCCGTTGCTGGGCTTGCGGGGCAGCACGAGCACGACGCGGAAGCGCGGGTCGGGCGGGGTGCGCAGCTTGTCGATGAGGATCTCGACGACCTCGGGCGACCAGAGGAACTGGTTCTCCAGGTAGACGAGCCGCTCGGCGGAGCGCAGGCCGCGCAGGTAGGCGTCGGCGAGGCTGAAGTCGCCGCGCGGGGCGAAGTCGTAGGTGCGCTCGGGCACGGTGCGCGCGATCTGCACGCTGGCGCCGCCCTTCGCGGCGGGCACGCGCGGCTCGGGCAGCTCCTCGCGGGCGATCTCCTGCCAGCGCTGCCGGAAGTGCTCGGCGACGTCGGCGACGGCGGGCCCCTCGATCCGGGCGGCGAGGTCGTGCCACCCCACGGGCTCGCGCGGCGGGTGGTCGGTGGTGTCGTGCCGGTCGCCGTCGAGCGCGGTGAAGTCCAGGCCGCCGACGAAGGCGACCTCGTCGTCCACGACCACGATCTTCTCGTGGTGGCAGTGCAGGGTGCGCTCGCGCGTGTCGAGCAGGCAGCGCACCCGGCTGTCCCGCTCGAACTCGGCGGTGGACCGCCGGGTGCGCTTGCGGGTCGGCTCGAACAGCGGCACGGGCGGGCCGCCCCACACGAGCATCCGCACGTCGACCCGCTCGGCGACGTCGGCGAGCAGGTCGCGCAGCGGGGGCGAGCCGGGTTCGCGGGTGAGCCGGAAGTCGGCGCTGGCGTGCCAGTTGGCGATGTGGACGTGCGAGCGCGCGGCGCGGATGGCCGCGTCGATCTCGGGCAGCCCCTCGCGCCCGTCGATGAGCACCCGCACCAGGTTGCCGTCCCTGACCTGGCGGTGCGGGCTCCACGAACCGGCGTCGCCGCCGAGCACGCTCGCCCACCCGAGCTTGCCGAGCCTGCGCCGGTGGTGTGCCAGCACAGCCCGCTCCAGTCCGTCGCCGAGCCGCTCGTCGAGCACGTCCAAGAGCCCCATGCACGGGGTGTTCACCGCGCGGGTGGTCGTTCAAACGCGGTGCGGGGGCGCCGCACGGGGCCGCGCCCCCGCACCGGGGCTCACCCGCGCCCGATGTGCCCGTGGAAGAACCCGACGGCCCCGGCGAGCGCGGCCAGCCCGACGATGGTGGCGGCGGGCAGGTTGTCCCCGGCCAGGTAGGCCAGGGCGCCGACGAGGCCGCCGCACAGCAGCGCGGCGATCAGGACGACGGCGGTGCGCAGGGGCAGGAGCGGGTCCCGCTCGTCCTTGTCGACCACGCTCACCGCCCGCCCCTCGGGCGCGCCAGGAGCTTGGTGACCCAGCCGCACACCCGGCCGACCGCGTCGGGCGGCGCGGGCTCCGCGGTCGCGGCGCTCCCGGCGGGAAGCGCTTCCCCGACCGGCGGGGGCAGCGGTCCGAGGGCGCGGTGGATCTCGGCGTGGCGCAGCCGCGTGCGCAGCCCCTCCCAGCGGGCGATCCACAGGGCGGCCTGCTCCCGGTCCTGCCCGCACCCGAGGACGAACTGGACGACCTGCTCGGCCCGCGTGGGCAGGGTGTCGCGGGTGCAGAGGTTGTGCGCGGTGCTCTTGGGCAGCGCCCTGCCGGTGTTGTCGGAGATCTCCTGGTAGGACAGCTCGCACGACCGGCGCAGCGCGTCGAGCGCCTGGTTGTACTGCTTGGCGGTCACGGCGGCGGTCGCCAGCGCCAGCGGGTCGACCGGCCCGGCGTCGGTGTCGCTCATGCTCGGTGGAACTCCTCCGCTCAGCGCTCCCGCCCGCTCGGGCAGGAGACATCGGTCTGGTGGTGCCGTTCCCCGCTCCGCGGCCTCCAGCGCGCGGCGCCAGCGCAGGATCTCGTCCTGGCCGACCCCGCAGGCGTCGAGGACGGCGAAGGTGTGCTGCCAGGTGGGGCGACCGCCCCGCAGCAGCTCGGGGAGCATGGCCGGGCGCACGCCGCGGGCAACCAGCTCCCGGTGGGAGGGGCTGCCCGCGGCGCGCCAGGCGCTGAGCACCCGGTGCTGGAGGCGCCGCCGGAGCTGCGCGCCGCCGTCGCCCTGCACGGTGCTCACGGGCGTCACCCGCGTGCGGGAGCGCGCGGGGGTTCTCCGCCGTGGTGATCCCGGTCCGGTCCGGGTAAGGCGGCTTTCGGATGAGCGTTCACGCGGAACCCCGTTCTCGACTTGTGCTTCTTCGTCCCTGACCTGGGCTGGTGCTCGACGCGGTCGCCTCCCGAATAGGTCCGCCGGGGCCAACCGGCGGTTCGGGATTGGGCGGTGCGGTCGCACTGGGTTGAAGCGTAGAGCAAGGCGCCGACAGTGGCGGAATGGTTGGGATCAACGCGGGGCCAATGGCCCGGCAACGCACAAATGCGGCTTTATGACAAGGCAGATGAGCGTCAAGTCGTCGATTTGGACGTCCAAGAACCGACCCCTGCGGGGGACTGCCCCGACCGGGTGATGAGCGCCGCTGTCCAGCGCGGACCGCGTCCCGCCCGGTTGGACGCGCCACGGACGTGGCTGGACGGCGGTGGTGGCGCTTCCGGGGCTCGTCTACGGTGACCACGCGCTCGAACTCCTCCGAGCAGTCCTCGGGGAGCGGGCGGGACCCGTGACCGACCCCTTGACCTGGGCGACCTCGGGCAGTGCGGCGGGTCTCCGGGCCAACGGGGGCCCGCCGCGTCCCGGCCTCGCGACGCCCGCGCGGTGGCGGGGAGCGGGCTTGGACGCGGGGGCGCGCAACGCGGGGGCGGCGGGATCAGACAGGGTCCACGGACGTCCGCGCGGCCCGACCGGGAGGGATCACCCTCCGCTCCCGGAACGGGCCACCACGGCAGCAGTGATCCGGATCACCACCGGAAAGCGGGCCCCGGACCGACCGGTGGACGACCGGGTGGTTGAACGGTGGAACACTCGGTGAAATGATCCGGACCGATCCCGGATATGACGGGACATCGCATTCCCATCGAGGCTACTCGAACCGCAGAAATTCACTCGAAAGTGTTCACCCGCGCCGGGCGGGGACGCCTTTCCCGGATCATCCCCGCCCCACGTGAGGACCTACCGCACCGCGGCGACCGTCGCCGTTCCCGGCTCGACCTCGGTGTACCCCGCGTCCCGCACCACGATCGCGTCCGGCCGCGCCACCAGCGCGTCCCACTCGGCCCGGCTCGGCGTGCGCACCGCGCAGCGGAACCCGTCCGCCGCCCACCGCGCCAGCTCCGCCGCGTCCAGGTGCGGGGCCAGCAGCATCGAGGCGTGCCCGACCTGGGCCGCCGCCTTGCCCGCCGTCATGGTCACGCCGGGGTTCAGCCACAGCAGCCGCGCACCCTCCGGCACGGGCCCCGGCTCGCCGTCCTCGGGCAGCTCGCTGCCGGAGATCTGCAACCGGCTGATCTCCTTCGGCGCCTCCCCCACGACCCCCGGCACGAACGCGCGCACCGACGCGCCGCCCACGGTCACCGTGACGCCCGGCAGGGCCTGCACGGCCTCCCAGTGCGCCCCTCGCGCCCTCCTGGCGACCTTGCGGATGCGCCCGCGCACCCACGCCACGACCTCGTCGTGCCACTCGCCACCGGGATCCGCGCGCGGGTCCAGGCACACCGCCACCGCGGCGGCGGCAGCGGCCTCCAGCACGTCGAGGCGGGACGGCGGCGCGCTGCGCTCGATCCGCATGACCACCGGCATGGCGCGCACCAGCTCGCCCTCGGGCTCGCCGTAGTCGCGACCCAGCAGCATCGACAGGACCCCGTTCACCGGCCCGGCCCCGTTCGCCTGCCCGGCCCCTGTCACCGACTCGGCCCCGTTCGCCGACTCGATCCCCGTCACCGGCTCGACCCCCGTCACTGGCGCACCAGGTCCAGCCCGTCCGCGAGGTCCGCGGCCTCCACCTCGGCGCGCGTCACGCCGAGCACGAACAGCACCGCGTCCAGGAACGGGTGCGACAGCGCGGTGTCCGCGACCTCGCGCAGCGCCGGCTTGGCGTTGAACGCGATGCCCAGCCCGGCCGCGCCGATCATGTCGATGTCGTTCGCCCCGTCCCCGACCGCGACGGTCTGCGCCATCGGCACCCCGACCGAGTCCGCGAACCGCCGCAGCGCCACCGCCTTGCCCGGCCGGTCCACGATCTCGCCGAGCACCCGGCCGGTCAGCTTGCCGTCCACGACCTCCAGCTCGTTGGCCGCGCAGAAGTCCAGCCCCAGCTCGGTGACCAGCGACCGGATCACCCTGGTGAACCCGCCCGACACGACCCCGCAGCGGAACCCGAGCCGCTTGAGGGTGCGGATCGTGGTGCGCGCGCCGGGCGTCAGCTCCAGCGACGCGGCCACCTCGTCCAGCACGCCCTCGTCCAGGCCCTCCAGCAGCGCCACGCGCCTCTCCAGCGACTCGGCGAAGTCCAGCTCGCCCCGCATGGCCGCCTCGGTGATCTCGCGGACCTGGGGCTCCACGCCCACGTGCGCGGCCAGCATCTCGATCACCTCGCCCTGGATGAGCGTGGAGTCCACGTCGAACACGACGAGCCGCTTGGCCCGCCTGGTCAGCCCGGCCCGCTCCACGGCCACGTCCACCCCGGCGCGCGCGGCCACGACGGCGAGCGCCGCGCGCAGCTGCGCGTCCGCCTCCTCGGTGTCGTGGGCGACCGAGATCCGCAGCTCCAGCCCGGTCACCGGGTAGTCGGCGACCCCCCGGATGGCGTCGATGTTCGCGCCGAGCGCGGCGAGCTTGCGGGCGACCTCGGTGAACGCCCGCGCGGTGACCGGGTGACCCAGCAGGATCAGGACGTGGCTGGACTCCAGCCGGGCGGTGCGGCGCGAGTCGGCGCCGATCTCCACCTCGACGCTCATCGACACCGTCGCCATGGCCTGCTCCACGGCCTCCTGGATGCCTTCGGGGTCGCGCTGGGCGGACACCAGCACCCCGAGCACCAGCCTGCCCCGGATCACGACCTGCTCGACGTCGAGCACGTCGACCCCGTGCCTGGTGAGCACGGCGAACAGCACCGAGGACACGCCCGGCTTGTCCGGGCCGGTCACGGTGATCAGGACTGGGGTCGCGCTGGGCATCGTCAACACCGGCTCCTCTGCCAGGGAAACGCGAGGAGCCCCGACGACCGCGCTGGTCGCCGGGGCTCCTCGTTGAACCTGTCTCAGGTTACTAGTGCTTGTGGTCGTGCTCGGTGCCCTCCGACGCGGTGCCGGACTGCACCGCCTTGGCGGCCAGCTCGGACGGCGCCGACTTGGCCTTCTCGTGCGGGATGGCGCGGCCGGTCAGCGTCACGTGCGCCTCGGCGTGCATCCGCTCGATCATGTGCGGGTAGTGCAGCTCGAACGCCGGGCGGGCCGAGCGGATGCGGGGCAGCTCGGTGAAGTTGTGCCTCGGCGGCGGGCAGGAGGTCGCCCACTCCAGCGAGTTGCCGAAGCCCCACGGGTCGTCGACCTTCACGACCTCGCCGTACCGGTAGCTCTTGAACACGTTCCAGATGAACGGCAGCGTGGACGCGCCGAGCAGGTACGCGCCGATCGTGGAGACCATGTTCAGCGTGGTGAAGCCGTCGGCGGCCAGGTAGTCCGCGTACCGGCGGGGCATCCCCTCGGCGCCCAGCCAGTGCTGCACCAGGAACGTCGCGTGGAAGCCCAGGAACGTGGTCCAGAAGTGCAGCTTCGCCAGGCCCTCGTCCAGCATCCGGCCGGTCATCTTCGGGAACCAGAAGTAGATGCCCGCGAAGGTGGCGAACACGATCGTGCCGTACAGCACGTAGTGGAAGTGGGCGACGACGAAGTACGTGTCGGACACGTGGAAGTCGATCGCCGGGGCCGCCAGCAGCACGCCGGACAGGCCGCCGAAGAGGAAGGTCACGATGAAGCCGATGCTGAACAGCATGGGCGACTCGAAGGTGAGCTGCCCCTTCCACATCGTGCCGATCCAGTTGAAGAACTTGATGCCGGTCGGGACCGCGATGAGGAAGGTCATGAACGCGAAGAACGGCAGCAGGACCGCGCCGGTGGCGTACATGTGGTGCGCCCACACGGCCACGGACAGCGCCGCGATGCCGAGCGTGGCGTAGACCAGGCCGTTGTAGCCGAAGATCGGCTTGCGGCTGAAGACCGGGAAGACCTCGGACACGATGCCGAAGAACGGCAGCGCGATGATGTAGACCTCGGGGTGGCCGAAGAACCAGAACAGGTGCTGCCACAGGATCACGCCGCCGTTGGCCGGGTCGAAGACGTGCGCTCCGAGATGCCGGTCGGCGAGGAGCCCGAACAGGGCCGCGGTCAGGATCGGGAACGCCAGCAGCACCAGGACGCTGGTGACCAGGATGTTCCAGGTGAAGATCGGCATCCGGAACATGGTCAGGCCGGGCGCGCGCAGGCACACGATCGTGGTGATCATGTTGACCGCGCCGAGGATGGTGCCGAGACCGCCGACCGCCAGGCCCGCGATCCACAGGTCGGCGCCCGCGCCGGGCGAGTGGATGGCGTTCGACAGCGGGGTGTAGGCGAACCAGCCGAAGTCGGCGGCGCCGCCGGGCGTGAGGAAGCCCGACATGGTGATGAGGCCGCCGAACAGGTACAGCCAGTACGAGAAGGCGTTCAACCGGGGGAACGCGACGTCCGGCGAGCCGATCTGCAGCGGCAGGATGAAGTTGGCGAAGCCGAACACGATCGGGGTGGCGTACAGCAGCAGCATCACCGTGCCGTGCATGGTGAACAGCTGGTTGTACTGCTCGTTCGAGAGGAACTGCATCCCCGGTCGGGCGAGCTCCGTCCTGATCAGCATCGCCATCGCGCCGCCCACCATGAAAAAGATGAACGACGTGACCAGGTACATGATGCCGATTTGCTTGTGGTCCGTGGTGCGGAACATCCGCAGCAGGAACGAACCCTTGACCGCCTCGCGAGTCCCGAAGGGCCGCGTTGCGATCGGCTGCGGGGCTACGGCCGTCACGGTGCCTCCTGCACTGTTGGTTCTTCATTCACAGGTGGCTGAGCGTGGTCGCCACCGGCTCACCGGATCGTAGACGTCTTGTTCGGGCGCGGCGCGCTTGACCCTCGCCACCGATCACCCGACGTAGTTCAGGTCACACCGGCGGACCGCCCGGACGGGCAAGCGCGTTCACCGTGGCCAATGACCCTGCGATGATCATGTCAAGTTGACGATCCCGCTGGTCAGAAGGGTGTTTCCCGACGAGCGGAAGCCGCTGCCCCCCGCTCCGGAGGGCCTTTCCGGCGGTCCGGGCGGTGGTCCGCGAGCACAGGCCCGAGGGTCCGCGCAAGGGGCGCGGGGCACCAGTCGACCGAGGACCCGGCCCCTGTCGGACAGGTCGACCTTACCGAACGTGCGGGCCGCCCGCGAGCGTCTGGGGAGCCCCTGGTGAGGGCCCGCGGGGCGGTGCGGGAATGGCCTCGCGCGACGGGCCGGTTCCGGCGGCGGGGAAAAGCGATTCGCGCTCGCGCGCTTCCGTGCGACCTTTCCTCGGGTGACCAGGTCGGAATTGCGAGCGCTTTTCGCGTCGGCGGTGGAACTGGGTCTGCCGGTCGACGACCCGGTGGTGCTCAAGGACGGCAGCAACGTCCTCGTGCTGCTGCGACCGGCCCCGGTGGTGGCCAGGGTCGGGGCGGTGACGGCGGCGGTGCGCGGGGACGTGGCGGGGCACTTCCGGCGGGCCGACGCGGTGAGCCGCCACCTGGCCGCGCGCGGGGTGCCGGTGGTGGAGCCGCTGGTCGGGCCGGTGGAGCGGGACGGGCACGCGGTCGCGTTCGCCCGGCACGTGCCGCACCGGCCGGGCGCGCTGCCCGCCGCCGAACTGGCGACGCTGCTGGGCGGGCTGCACGCGGCGCTGCGCGACCACGACGGCGAGCTGCCCGTGCGCGGGCCGCTGGACGACGTGGACGCCGCGCTGGCGCTGCTGGGGTGGCCGCCGGAGCAGGCCGAGCGGCGCGCGGGGCTGGTGGCGCGCCTGCCGGACGTGCCGGTGCGACCGCTGCACGGCGACGCGCACGCGGGCAACGTGCTGCTCACCGACGCGGGGCCGGTGTGGAACGACTTCGAGGACGCCTGGCTGGGACCGCCCGCGTGGGACCTCGTGTGCGCGGGCCTGACCGGGGCAGGCGGAGCGGGGACCGGCGAGATCGGGACCGACCTGGTCGGGACCTACCTGGCGGCTGCGGCGGACGTGGCCGCCGAGGAGGTGGCGCCGGAGGTCCTCGCGCGCTTCGCCGAGCTGCGCGCCCTCCAGGCGGACTGCTGGCGCGCGGCGGCCCGCCTGGTCCACGAGCGCCGGGCGGCCCCCGCCGACCGGGAGCGCGCCCGACCGGCCGCCGCACAGCACGACGCCCCGGCGCACCGCTCCTGACGGGGCGACGCGCCGGGGCGTCGACCGGGCGCTCAGCCCCGGCGCCCGGCCATCAGCTCGTCGAACGTCGGGAACGACTTGGCGATCTCGCTCCCGGTGAAGTTCCCGACCCACCCGTCGTCGTCGTGGAAGAACCGGATCGACACGTAGTCCGGCCTGGTGCCCATGTCGAACCAGTGGGTGGTGTTCGCGGGCACGCTCAGCAGGTCGCCCGCCTCGCACAGCACGGCGTGCACCCGCCCGGCCACGTGCAGGTAGAACACCCCGGCCCCGCGCGCGAAGAACCGGTCCTCGTCGTCGTCGTGGGTGTGCTCGGCCAGGAACCTCGCCCGCGCGCCCGCCGCGGCGGCCAGCCACTCGGGGTCGTCGGACGGGGTCTGGTGCATGGCGTCGACCAGCACGTACCCCTCGGTCTCCACCACCCGCGCCACCTGCTCGCGGTAGGCGTCGAGCGCGTTGTCGACGGTCACGTCCGGCAGCACCGGCCACCGCTCGTACCGCACGCCGAACCGCTCCAGCTCGGCCCGCACCTCGTCCGGCTCCGAGGTGCGCAGCAGCACCTCGTCCGGGTTCTCGTCGGCCCACACGGTCAGCAGGGTCATCGGGAGTCCCTCCTCGTCTCGACCTTGAAGCGCAGCAGCCACTCCAGGCACTCCAGCCGGTGCCTGGCCTGGCGCAGGTCCGCCCCCCAGGCGTACACCCCGTGCCTGGCCACGAGCAACGCGGGCACGTCCGGCCGGAACCCGGCCTCGAACGCGTCGCCGAGCACGCCCATGTCCTGGCTGTTGGGCGCCACCGGGATCGTGACCACGTCGTGGTCGGCGCGCCCGAAGCCCTTGAGCATCTCCAGGTCGCGCAGCTCGACGCCGTCCGGCCAGAACTCGGCGGCCAGCACCGGCGCGAGCGCGTGCACGTGGACGACCGCGCCCGCGCCCGCCACGGCGGCGATCCGCCCGTGCAGGCCGGCCTCGGCGGAGGGGACCTTCACCGGGTCGTCGGTGCGGCCGTGCCCGTCGACGACCACCACGTCGTCGTCGGTCAGCTCGCCCTTGTCCTTGCCGCTGGTGGTGACCGCGAGCCGCAGCGGGTCGCGGCCGAGGACGACCGACAGGTTGCCGGACGTGCCGCGCATCCAGCCCATGCCCGCGTAGCGCGCGCACTCGGCGGCCAGCGCGGCGCCCGCCGCCCGCAGCTCCACGTCCGCCGCGCCCGCCGTCACAGCTCGCCCACCACCGGGTGCGGGCTGAAGTCGGCGTCGGCGTTGGGCTCGCCGGGACGCGCGACGCCCACGGTCCTCCAGCCCGCCTCGGCGGCGGCGTGCAGCTCGGCGGGCACGTCCGAGTAGAACGTGATCCCGGCCGGGTCGCCCGCGCCCAGCGCCGAGGCGATCGCCAGGTAGGAGGCGGCCTCGCGCTTGGGGCCCGCGTTGACGGTGTCGAAGTGGTGCTCGAACAGCGGCCGGAGGTCGCCCTCGGAGGTGTGGCCGAAGAACGCGACCTGGCCGGGCGCCGAGCCGGAGGAGAACACGGCGAGCCGCAGCCCGTCCCCGTGCCACTTCCGCAGCGCGGGCACCACGTCGGGGAACAGCTCGGCGACCAGGTCGCCGGTCTCGTAGCCGCGCTGCCAGATCAGGCCCTGCAGGGTCTTGAGCGGCGTGACCTTCTGGTCGGCGTCCATCCAGCCGTGCAGCACCCGCACCAGGTCGTCGGTGCCGCCGGTCGCGCCGGACAGCTCGCGGATCTGCGCGACGGCCCGCGCGACGGCCGGGTCGTCGCCGTGCTCGTCGATCCACGGGCCCAGGCGCGGGCGCGCGTAGTCGTAGAGCACGACCAGGACCTGGTCGGTGGAGCTGAGCGTGCCCTCGATGTCGAGCACGACCCATTCAGTCATTCGCTGTCCCCTGCTGGTAGTAGTCGGCGAGCCGGTCGGGGGCGAGCGCGCCCCGGTCGGTGACCACGGTGGTGACGAACCTCGGCGGCGTCACGTCGAACGCCGGGTAGAGGCCGCGCACCCGGTCGCTGGCGGTGCGCCTGCCCAGGGTGCTCAGCACCTCCTCGCCCGGCCGGTGCTCGATCGGCACGTCGGCGGCGGTGGGCGCGAGCCGGTCGGGGGCCTGCACCATCGCCAGGAACGGCACGTCGAACGCCGAGGCGGCCACGGCGAGGCCGAGCGTGCCGACCTTGTTGACCACGTGCCCGTCCATGGTGACCCGGTCGGCGGCGGTGAGCAGAGCGGACACCTCGCCGGTGGCGAGCACGGCCGCGCCCATGCCGTCGGTGATCAGCGTGGTGTCCACGCCCATCTCGGCGAGCGTCTCGGCGGTCAGCCGAGCGCCCTGCAGGTAGGGGCGGGTCTCGGTGCAGAAGAACCGCAGGCGCTTGCCGCTCGCCTGGGCGGCGGCGACGGTCTCGGTCAGGTACAGGTCGGCCCAGCAGTGCGTGAGCACCGCGCCGTCGTCGGGCAGCAGCGCGGCGGTGTGCCCGCCGAGCGCGCGGCTGCGGTCCCGGTAGCGGCGGTCGCCCGCGATCGCGCCCGCGAGCGCGCCCGCCTCGACGTCCTCGTGCGCGTCGACCCCGGCGAGGACGGCCGCGACCGCCTTGCGCAGGGCGTTGTTCGTGCGCCGGGTGGCGATGAAGCCCTCACCGGCCTCGGCGAGCCGCGCGCGGGCCTCGGCGCGGGGCAGCCCGCGCGCCTCGCGGGCCGCGAGCACCATGCCCCACAGGACGGCGAAGTACGGCCCGGACGACTGGGTGACCATGTCCTCGATGGCGCGGGCCACCTCGGCGGCCGTGCCGCACCGCACCCAGGTGCGCTCGAACGGGAAGCTGCGCCGGTCCAGCACGTGCACGCCGTCGTCGGCGAGCAGCACGCTGTGGGCGAGCGCGGGCCCGTCGCCCGCCTGCGGGGCCGCCACCTAGCTGTACCCGGTGAACGGCGCGTGCTGGCCGGTGAGGAAGTGCGCGCCGACCTCGCGGGCCTTGTAGGCCACCGGGTCGTGCAGCGTGATGGTGCGGGCGTTGCGCCAGAACCGGTCGAAGGCGTGCTTGCTCGCGGTGGCGCGGGCCCCGCACAGCTCGAACACCTTGGCGGTGGTGTGGTTGACGACCCTGGTGCTGACGACCTTGGCCGAGGAGATCGCGGCGGCGGTCTCGGCGCGCTGCCCGGCGGTGAGCGCGGTCCCGGCCTCGGAGGCGTCGCGCAGCAGCGCGGAGGCGCGGTCGGCGAGCAGCCCGGCGGCCTGGACGTCGGCGACCAGCTCCCCGTAGGTCTGCAGGGTGTACGGGTCCTCGGCGGCCGAGTCGACGCCGCTGAGGAACCAGGGCCGGGTGGTCTCGCGGGTGTACCGGGCGGCTTCGGCGAGCGCGCCCTCGGCGATGGCCACGTGCAGCTGGGAGAGCGCCTCCTGGAACCCGATGGCGGCCAGCGACAGCCGGGGGCTCGTGCCGTCCGCCGGGCCGAGCACCTGCGCCTCGGGCACGAGGACGTCGGTGAGCTGCACGCCGCCGCTGGCGGTGAGCCGCTGGCCCATGTTGTCCCACTCGCCGGCGCGGCTGACGCCCTCGGCCCTGGCGTCCAGGGTGAAGGTGAGCTTCCCGCCGGTGTCGACGCGGGTCGCGCTGACCACGAGCCGGTCGGCGACGGCGGCGCCGGTGGCGAAGGTCTTGCGGCCGTCGACCCGGTAGCCGCCGTCGACGGGGGTGAGCTGGAGGGCGGCGTCGAGCGGGTTG
Organism: Actinosynnema mirum DSM 43827; assembly: GCF_000023245.1. Classification (GTDB taxonomy): domain Bacteria; phylum Actinomycetota; class Actinomycetes; order Mycobacteriales; family Pseudonocardiaceae; genus Actinosynnema; species Actinosynnema mirum. The sequence continues at coordinate 1,098,027 of NC_013093.1, read as the reverse complement.
CTGATGCCCGCCCAGAACAGGTTCTGCCCGTGCAGCTCGGCGGAGCGCGCGGCGGCGGCGTCCCGGTCCAGGAACAGCCCGCCCCGCCACACCTGGAGGTAGTGGTAGCCGAGCAGGTGCCCGACGTTGGCGTCGGCGGCGCCCACGACCCGCACGACCGCGCGCTGCGCGTCCCAGTCGGCGACGGTCAGCAGCCCGGAGTCCTTCAGCGCGGCGACCTCGGCGACGGGGTCCTCCCCGCGCCGGTCGCGCTCGGCGGCGTCGCCCCTCAGCTCCTCGGCCACGTCGGCGGCCACGCCCAGCCAGTCCCGCATCCACGCCCTCCTCGGTTCCCGGCAGGCGAGCCTAGTGCGCCTTGGCGGGGCTCCCCGTGAGCATTCCGTCACGTGGGACCGGGGGGCCGCGCCGGGCCGGTCACGCGGACAGGTGCGGACGCGCGCCGGTGACCTGCGGGTTCGTCGTGGAGACCGCGCATCGTCCGCGCCGATCACGGGTACTCCCCCGACCAGGTGGCCGTTCGTGCACCCGAACGCGTGGCAGCGGGCCCGGTCCTGGGACGACCGGTGCGCTGGCGGCGTGGTCGCGGTCACGGTCGTCTACGGTGTCCGGGCCCGAACCCGAAGTGGAGGACGCGAATGGACTTGCCACGCAGATCGCGCTCGGGGGTCGCGACGGCCCCGAGGCCGGTCGCGGACGAGCCCTACCCGGCGCGTCCGCCCAGGACAGCGACCCCGCACCTGCTGGAGGCCGAGAACCTCGTCGGCCACCTGTCGCTGCCGACCTGCCCGCTGGCGAACAACGTCTACAAGGACCCCAGCCAGCGCAACGTGGTGCGCTGGGGCGACCCGGCGGACGCGTCGACGTGGGTGAACCGCAGCCAGTGCGCGTCGTTCCAGACCGCGGTGCTGCGCCGCTCGCACCGCTGGGCGACGCAGCGCTTCTTCACCGCGCACTTCGGCGTGGCCAGCCCGTTCGCCCGCGACTACCGCGAGGTGTTCGCGCGCGGCGGCGTCCCGCACTTCGAGCGGGTGCGGCGGGTGGCGGACCTGCGGCCGGGCGACCTGGTCGCGATCGACTACCGCAACGACCAGGACACCAACACCGGGCACATCGTGATGGTGCGCGAGGTCAGGGGCGCGTACGAGGCGCCGAGCCCGAGGCTGAACTTCCCCGGCGAGACGCAGTACGCGGTGGAGATCGTGGACTGCACGTCGGAGCCCCACGGCCAGTACGGCGTGGGGCACTACGCGGCGTTCCCGGACAGCCGGATCTTCAACGCGGCGAACCAGACCGAGGGCGCCGGGTTCGGGCACATGATGTTCTACGCGTCGGACAGGACGGGCGAGTTCACCCGGTACCGGTGGAGCGTGAACGCCGCGTCGTCAGGCGTGTACCCGGTGACCGAGCGCCCGGTGGCGGCGGCGCGGGTGGTGTGACGGGGCGGGACGCGCCACAAGGGGAAAAGCCACACCGACTGGGCCACGACACGGGGTGACGGTGCGGCAGTTCGTGGTTTCGCACTGCCGCGCAGCGCGGGGCGGGCCCGCTTCCCGTCGGGCCTGCGCCCCGGCTTCTTCCCCGTCCGGCGCTGGCGCGCCTTCTCCGTCCGGGCCTTCTCCCAGTAGTCGCGCTCGCCGCGCGCCCCGCCCCGCCCGGCCATGCCCCACCGCTCGCGCTCGACGCTCCTGCGCCCGGCCGCCTCGCCCCGCCGCTCGGCCGCGATCCGCTTGCGCAGCCTCGCGGCCCGGCTCCACAGGTCGGGCAGCGTCTCGGCGAACGCGGCGGTCACCAGGGCGGCCAGGAACCCGTTGGGCTGCTCGCCGACGACCACCAGCACCACCACGACGAGCTGCGCGACCATGCAGACCACCAGTGGGATCGTGGAACGCATCGGAACCCCTCCTCGACTCGGTCGATCTTCCGCTTCCCAGGGTCGTCCTCCGCCATGTGCGGCGACAGGAGTTGCCGTTCTCCGCCACAGTGGGCAACAGGAAACGGCGCACCGGCCCGGCGGCCCGGCGAGGAGGCAGGTCCCCATGACGCAGCACGAGGCGTTCGGCATCGAGTTGCGCAGGCGCCGGAACGCGGCAGGTCTGTCCCTGCAGGGCCTGGCGAAGGAGCTGAACTACAGCAAGGGCCACCTGAGCAAGATCGAGACCGGGGCGAAGGCGCCGACCCCGCAGCTCGCCCGGCAGGCCGACGCGGTGCTCTCCGCCGGTGGCGAGCTGAGCAGGCTCGCCCCGCAGACCCCGGTCGGCCACCCGCGCCAGGCCGTGCCCGCCCCGCGCCACGAGGCCCCGCCGCTGCCGAGGGCGCGGCGCAGCGAGCTGGAGGCGGCGACCGAGGACCCCGCGGTGGCGCAGGGGCTGCGGCTCCAGTTCGACACCATCCGCGACCTGGGCAAGCGCATGTCGCCCCGGCTGGTGCAGCCGATGCTGCACGGGTCGCTGGTGTCGCTGCGGGACATGCTCGCCGCGGCCGGGGAGGCGGGCGCGAAGCGGCGGGTGGCGCTGATGACGGCGCGGTTCGTCGAGTACGCGGGCTGGATGGCGCAGGAGGCAGGCCGGCGGGAGGAGGCGGTGGCGCTGACCCTGGAGTCGGCGGCGCTGGCCGAGCTGGCGGGCGATCCGGGGCTGGCGGCGTACGCGCTGGTCCGGCGGGCCGAGCTGGCCATGTACGCGGGCGCGGCGCAGCAGACCATCGCGCTGGCGGAGCGCGCGCTGGCCGACCCGCACGCGACGGCGCGGGTGCGCGGGCTGGCCGAGCACCGGTTGGCGCAGGGGTTCGCGCAGCTGGGCGAGGAGGCGCGGTGCCGGGCGGCGCTGGAGCGCGCGGCGGCGCTGCTGGCCGAGGCGGCGGCGCCGGAGCCCGTGCTGCCCGAGGAGACCCTGGCGCGGGCCACCATGCTCACCCCGCCGGCCGCAGGGCGGGCGGACGTCCCCGCGAGCGGCTTGGTCGTCGCCCCGGCACGTGGCCCGGCGGCCGGTCGGGGGGTCGCACCGGTGGTCGGCTCGTCCACGGTCGCCGACCTGGACGCGGTCGTGACCGGCTGGTGCCTCTACGACCTGGGTCGCCCGGCCGAGGCGGCCCGCCTGCTGGAGCGCGGACTGGCGGGCACCTCGCCCGAGGCCCGCCGCGCCCGCGCCCTGTACGGGGTCCGCCTGGCGCTGGCCCACGAGGCGGCGGGCGAGCTGGACCGGATGCACGAGGTGGCGCTGGAGTCCCTGGACACGGCGCGGGCGCTGGGCTCGGACACCGTCCGCAGCCAGCTGCGCAACCTGGCCTGGATGGTCCAGCGCAGGCACTCCCACCGGCCCTCGCGCGACCTGCACGTGGAGATCACCGCCGCCCTGCAGGACGGCGTCGTCGACTGACCCCCGCGCTCCGCCCAGCTCACGGCGGGTTTCCCGTTTCCCGCCGCGCAGGGGACAGGAAACCCCTGGTCAGGGGCCTAGCAGGTGCCGGATTCTTGGTTCACCACCGGTGGACGACCAGGAATCACGGAACGACCCGCGAGGAGCCCGACATGGAACCGCACCTGATCATCGTCCTGTCCACCCTGCTGTCCCCCTGATCCGTTGACCCCTTCGAGGCGGTTCCGGCCCCGCGGTCGCGCGCAGCGACCGCGGGGCCGGGCATTCGGGTGTTCGGGCCTGGCGCCCGCGCGGTGCGGAGGCGGCGGCCGGGCGGCCGTGTTGGATGGCGGGATGGAGCCCGGACGACTTCCCGAGTGGCGCACGCTCGGCACGAGCACCGTGCGCGTCACCCCGTGGTTCGAGGTCCGCCAGGACGAGGTGGTCCGGCCGGACGGAGTCCCCGACACCTACCACCACGTGCGCTCGCCGGGAGCGGTGAGCGTGGTCGCGCTGGACCGGGAGCGGCTCGTCGCCGTGACCCGGCAGTGGATCTACACGCACGGCAGCAGGCAGTGGCGGCTGCCGTCGGGGGCGATCGAGCGGCGGGACACCGGTCCGCGCGCGGCGGCGGAGCGCGAGCTGGTGGAGGAGACCGGGATAAGCGCGACCGACTGGGTGGAGCTGGGGCGGGTGAACGGGGCCGACAGCTTCACCAACCACGTCGACCACCTGTTCCTGGCGACCGGGCTGTCCGTCGGGGCCACGAGCCTGGAGGGCGGCGAGGCCGACCTGGAGCTGAGCTGGATGCCGTTCGACCGGGTGCTGGGGATGGTGCTGTCCGGGGAGGTCCGGCACGCGGGGAGCGTGACGGGCCTGCTGCTGGCGGCGGCCCGGCTGGGCGCGGACGGCGCCGGGGGCTGAGCCGCGGCAGGCCCCGCGCACCACCTGGGGGGAGGTGGCGCGCGGGGTCTGCGCGAGGTTCTAGCGGGCCTTGGCCAGCACCCGCGCGGCCGACGTGCCCAGGCCACTCGGACCGCCCAGCGCGGGCAGCGCGCCGGGCCCCGGACCCGCCGCGCCAACGGCAGGACCGGCCACCGGGCTGCCCGCCGTGCCGAAGTGCCGCACGAGGTCCTCGTCGTGGTAGCGCACGCAGTTCTCGTGCCAGTTCACGATCCCGGCCATCCAGTCCTTCAGCTCGTCCCCGTAGTCGAGCAGCGCGCGCCGGGCCACGTCGTCCAGCCCGAGGTCCTCGAACATCTGCGGCATCTCCACGTCCAGCACGTGCTGGAACTGCCGCACCCTGGCCTCCTGCAACCGCTCCACGACCTCGAACGCCCGGTCCAGGTCGCAGTCCAGGAAGTTCTGCACCACCACCACGAGGTTGTGCACCTCGCCCTCGTACTGCACCTCCTTGCGGTGCGAGTACAGGTCGTTGACCATCCACCCGTAGTCGGCGGCCGAGTTCTCCAGGTTCTGCAGGGTCCGCGTCCGGTAGACCTCCGGCGGCACCCGGTCGCCGTGCGCGAACCGGGCCAGGCTCTTGGTCAGGTCGGACCCGAAGGTGTCCCGGCGCATCTCGACGTAGTCGACCGGGTCGGGGACGCGGTTGAGCTGCTGGTTCTGCAGCTCCCACAGCCAGGCGTCGAGCATCCGGGACACGGCGGTGCGCATGGTCGCCTTGGCGTCGACGTCCATCGGCTCGGTGGTGCGCGCCCACAGGTCCGCCAGCATGAGCTCCAGCGGCGACGCCGGGCTGATGGGCGCGGGGCCCTCCACGGGCATGAGCTGCTTGAGCCGCTCGGTGAGCGCCTTGGGCGCGGCCATGCCGGGCGTGCGCCCGAAGACGTACGGGTAGTAGTCGTCGCCGTAGGTGCCGAACGCCAGCCAGTCCGCGGACAGGTTCAGGGCCTCGGCGGTCGCGTCCGGGTCGAGCCCGGCGGAGCACAGCGCGAAGTCGTAGTCGCGCACCTTCCGCGCGGTCCACACGGCGGGCGAGTCGTCGTAGACGCCCATCCGGCCGACCCACTCGACGTTGTGCTCCAGCGCGGACCTCCAGTGCGGGCTGAGCTCGACCCGGTACGGCAGGCGCGTGTTCGGCCTGCCGCGCGGCGGCACCTCGGCGAACGGCCGGTGCGTGAAGGAGCGCGCCCGCTGCGGCAGGGTCCTCAGGATCGAGCGCAGCTCGGACGTGCCGAGCCCGGTCGGCCCGCCGAGCAGCGGGTGCCCGGAGGTGGCCGCCCCCTTGTTCATGTACCGGCTGGAGCGCATGTGCCACTCGTGGCCGCCGGACTGCCAGTCCTGCAGGCCCTTCACGTACGCCAGCACCGCGAGCCTGCCCAGCGGGTCGACGCCGTGCTCGTCGAGCAGCGGCGGCACCTCCACCAGCGCGGTGTGCTCGAACTGGTGCAGCCGCGAGGTGAGCAGGTCGTTGACGGCCTCGGCGGCGGACTGGGTGTCGACGTCCAGGAACCGCTCCAGCACGAGCACGCCGTTGCTCAGCTCGCCCTCGTCCTGCACCTCGCGCTCGTAGGAGAACAGGTCGTTGCGCAGGTGGACGGCGTCGGAGAAGGTGTCGCGCAGCACGCCCAGCGGCCGGGAGAGCGCGATCGCGGCGGGCACCTCCATGCCGGTGACGTGCTCGACCAGGTTCGCCGACCAGGGCGCGCCGCCGACCTTGCGGCGCATCTCGACGTACTCGATCGGGTTCGACAGCCTGCCCTCGGAGATGTTCGCCAGCTCCCACAGCGACTCGTCCAGCAGGTGCTTGGTGTTGTCGGCGAACCTGCGGCGCCAGTCGGCGGTGTGGACGGGCGTGGTGCGCGCCCACAGGTCGGCCAGGCCCTTCTCGACCGGGTTGGTCGGCTCCTCGGTGATGGGGCCGTCGACGGGCATGAACAGCGGGAGGCGGTCCAGGTAGGCCTTGGCCCCGGCCATGTCGGGGTTGCGCTTGTACAGCTCCAGGAAGTGGTCGTCGAAGTAGAAGACCCACACGTACCAGTCGGTGACCAGGTCCAGGTCGGCGGCGGTCGCGTCGGGGTGGGTGTAGGAGCAGAGCAGCGCGTAGTCGTGCGAGTCGAGGTCGGACTCGTCCCAGACGACCGTGCCGTGCTGCGGGACGTCGATCATGTCCATGGACCGCGCCCACGCCTTGCTGTGCGCGCGGGCCTGCTCCAGGTTGGGGTTCAACCGCGCCGGGTAGGGCATGTAGAACTCCGGCAACTGGAACGGCTGCGGCATGGGTCTGGAACCTTCCCTCGGGTGGCCGTCGGTCCCCGTCTCGTGGACCGCGATCAGCCCGGAACGCAATCAGCCGGGGAGGCGCGCGGCCAAGCCGGTGCGGTGGGTTCCACTCGTTAGGGAACGGGTTTCCCCCCACCGGATCAGTTCGGGCCGGGCGCGGGGCGCGGTGGCGGTTCGCGGGCGTGACGCGGTGGTGGGCGTGGCGCGGGGCCACGCCCACCGGGCGTCGCCGACCAGGCGCGATGCCGCAGTCGGGGTGCGGCGACCGGTCGGCGCGGCGGTGGCGCCACCCGGACGCGCGAGCGGGCGTCCACCTCGATGGGGGGACCCACCGCGTTGCCACCGTCACGGTGCGTGCTGGACAATCCTGGACCTGTCCGGACGCTTCGCGCTGGAGGTGGCATGACGGGCGCACCGCGTCGGGCCGGCGGGGTCTCCCCCGCCCTGGTGCGCACCCTCTCCGACCTCTCGCGCGAGCTGGAGCTGCTGCGGGGCAGGGCCGCGCGGGGCAGCGGCAAGGCCAAGGTCAGCCTCGCCGAGCTGGCCGCGCAGGTGGGCGTGCCGAAGTCGACCATGCACACCTACGTCACCGGCAGCACCCTCGCGCCCGCCGACGTGCTGGACCGGGTGGTGATCGCGCTGGGCGCGACGCCCGCCGAGCAGTCGCTGTGGGGCGAGGCGTGGTTCCGGGTGGCGGAGAGCGTCCACGAGGCCCGCAGGCAGCCCCGGCCGCCGCCGGTCGACCGCCCGGTGCCCCGGCAGCTGCCCGCCGCGCCCGGCCGGTTGTTCACCGGGCGCTCCCGCGAGCTGGCCGAGCTGGACGCGGCGGTGGCCGGTCCGGGCTCGCTGCCGGTCGTGGCGCTGGGCGGGGCGGGCGGCACCGGCAAGACGTGGCTGGCGCTGCACTGGGCGCACCACAACGTCGACCGCTTCCCGGACGGGCAGCTGTACGTGGACCTGCGCGGGTTCGACCCCGGCGGCACGCCGGTCTCGCCGGGGGCCGCGCTGCGCGGGTTCCTCGACGCGCTGGGCGTGCGCGCCCCGTCGTTCCCCACCGACCCCGCCGCCCAGGTCGGGCTGTACCGCAGCCTGGTGGCGGGCCTGCGCGTGCTGGTGGTGCTGGACAACGCCCGCGACCTGGCGCAGGTCGAGCCGCTGGTGCCCGGTGGCGCGTCGGCGACCGTGCTCGTGACCAGCAGGCACAAGCTCCCCGGACTGGTGACCACGCACGGCGCGCGGTCGCTGCGCGTCGACGTGCTCGGGCCCGCCGCGTCCCGCGACCTGCTGGGCCGCCACCTGGGCGCGGAGCGCGTGGCGGCCGAGCCGGAGGCGGTGGACGCGGTGGTGCGGACCTGCGCGGGGCTGCCGCTGGCGCTGGGCCTGGTGGCGGCGCGCGCGTCGACCGAGCCGGACCTGCCGCTGCGCGAGCTGGCGCGGGAGCTGGGGCGCTCGGCGTCGAGCCCGCTGGACGCGCTGGAGCTGGACGACACCGGGCTGCGCTCCACGTTCTCCTGGTCCTACCGGGACCTGCCCGCCGACGCGGCGCGCGCGCTGCGGCTGCTGGGCGCGTGCCACTGCCCGGACCTGGACGCGGCGGCCGTCGCGGCGCTCACCGGCGGCGACCTCGACGGCGCGGGGCGGGCGCTGGCCGTGCTGGGGCGGGTGCACCTGGCGCGGCGGTCGCCGGACGGGCGGTTCCACACGCACGACCTGGTGCGCGCGTACGCGGCGGACCTCGCGGCGGCGAACGACGGGCCCGCGGCGGTGGACGCGGCGCTGGAGCGGCTGGTCGAGCACCTGCTCGGGCGGGTGGCGTCGGCGATGGACGTGGTGGCCCCGTACGAGCGGCTGCACCGGCCGACCGGCGGTGGCGCGCCGCCGGGGTTCGGGTACCCGGAGGCGCTGGCCTGGCTGGACGCCGAGCGGCACAACCTGGTGGCGCTGGCCGCGCGCGGCACGCCCGAGCAGACCGGCAGGCTGTCCACGTCGCTGCACCGCTACTTCGTGGTGGGCGCGCACTTCGCCGACGCGCTGGCGGTGCACGGCCACGCGCTGGACCGCGCGCACACCGGGGAGGCCAGGTCGAACGCGCTGCGGCACCTGGGCGCGGTGCACCGCTGGCTGGGCGACTACGACCGCGCGCTCGCCTACAACGAGGACGCGGCGGCGCTGGCCGGGCGGCTGGGCGACCGCAGGCTGGAGCACGCGGCGCTGAACAACATCGGCATCATCCACGAGCGCACCGGTCGGCACGCCGAGGCGCTGGCGCGCTACGAGCGGGTGCTGCGCTACGCGGAGGAGACCGACGACCGGTTCGCGCGCGGCACCGTGCACCACAACCTGGGCAGCCTCTACCAGCGCATGGCCGACTACCCGCACGCGCTGGAGCACTACCGGGAGGCGCTGGCCGTGGCGGGGAGCGCGGACGACCACAACCTGCGCGGGTTCACGCACAACGACCTGGGGCGGCTGCACGTGCGGCTCGGGCAGCAGGCGCGGGCCCGCGAGCACCTGGAGCAGGCGCTGGCGCTGGCGGTGGAGCACAACGACCGGAGCCTGCAGACCGAGGTGCTCAACGCGCTCGGGGAGCTGCACCACGCGCTCGGGGACGTGCCGCGCGCGCTGGGGCACCACCGGGACGCGCTGGTGCTGGCCGAGGGCGTCGGGCGCGCCGACGAGATCGCGCGGGCCGAGCAGGGCATCCTGCGCTGCGAGGGCCCCCGGACTTGACCGGCGCTCGCGTGCCCCCGGCCCGAGCCGCCGTCAGCGGACGCGCCTGCTGGACTCCCTGACCACCAGCTCCGGCGCGAACAGCACGTGCTCGTGCTCGTGGTCGCGCGGCCCGGTGCTCTCGGCGATCACCAGCTCGGCCGCCCTGCGCCCGATGAGCGTGCGCGGCTGCCGGACCGAGGTGAGCGGCACGGCCGCGGCGGCGGCGAAGTCGATGTCGTCGTAGCCGACCACCGCGATGTCCTCGGGGACGCGCAGCCCGGCGCGCAGGAACACCTGGAGCAACCCGAGCGCGAGCAGGTCGTTGGCGCAGAACACCGCGTCCGGCCGCCGCGCGCGGGTCAGGATCTGCTCGGCCGCGCGCTGCCCGGAGGCGACGTTCAGCGCGGTCACCGGGATCTCCTCCAGCGCCTCCACCGGTTTCCCCGCGCGCGCCACGGCGTCGCGCGCCCCGCGCAGCCGCTGGCCGGTCTGGTGCAGGCGCGCGGGCCCGTTGACCATGGCCACCCGCTCGTGCCCCTCGGCCAGCAGGTGCGTGACGGCCAGGTCGCCGCCCGCGCGGTCGTCCACGGCCACCGAGCACAGCCCGGGATCGTCGGTGGGGTGGTCGAGCAGCACCACGGACAGCCCTCGGGCGCGCAGCCGGCGCACGGCGGCGAGGTCGGCGTCGACCGGCGTGATCAGGACGCCGTGCACGCGCTGCTCGGCCAGCAGCTCGACGTGCCTGGCCTCGCGCTGGGCGGACTCGGCGCTGTTGCACAGGATGACGGCGTGCCCGGCCTCGCTGGCGGTGTCCTCCACGCCGCTGGCCACGTCGGTGAAGAACGGGTTGGCCACGTCCAGGACCATCAGGCCGAGCGCGCGCGGGGTGCCGGAGCGCAGCTGCCTGGCGGCGTCGTTGCGGACGAAGCCGAGCTCGGTGATGGCGCCCAGGACGCGCTCCCTGGTGGCGGCGGCCACCAGCTCGGGGCGGTTGAGCACGTTGGAGACCGTGCCGACGGACACGCGGGCGCGCGCGGCGACGTCGCGGATGCTGACCGCTGCCCCCAACGGTGTCCTCCCTGCCTGCGCGTGAGCGCATCCTAGCCGCCCGCCCCCGGACGACCGGCGCTCGCACGCCCTCAGTCCAGGTGGAAGACCTCGGTGAGCGGGGACATCGCCTCGTCGGGGTCGCGGCCGTCGAGCGCGGTGAAGTACTCGGCCATCTCGGCCTGCCAGCGGGCGTTGACCTCGCGGTCGCGCATCCCGGCCTGCGCGGCGTCCCAGTCGGGGGTCTCCAGGTAGCCGACCAGGAGGCCGTCGTCGGCCAGGAACAGGGTGTAGTTGCCCCACCCGGTCTCGCGCAGCGCCCGCCGCATGTCCGGCCACACGTCGCGGTGCCGCTCGCGGTACTCGGCCAGGCGGTCGGGGCGCACCCGCAGCAGGAAGCAGATCCGGCGCACGTTCGAACCTCCAGCGGTCACCGGCCGGCCACCGCGACCGACGCGAACACGAGCAGACCCGGCGCCACGACGGCGAAACCGGGCGCTTGCAGCACCACCAGCACGACCACGACGAGCGCGCACGCGACCGCGACGTTGCCCACCAGCCCCGTCGGCGGGGACGAGAGCAGCGCGGACCAGCGCGCGCCCGGTTCCCAGCGCGCGGCGCAGCGCAGCAGCACCACGACGACCACGACCAGCGCGATCCCGATGGCCGGACCCAGCACCGCGCCGCCGGGCAGCCCGCCCAGCAGCGCCAGCACGTCCAGCGCCCCGACCACCACCAGCAGCGGCGGCAGTGCCAGTGCGAGGGGGTCGCGCAGGCCCGCCACCAGGTCGGCGGCGAACGCGCGCGCGGTGGGCGTGCGGCCGTCGGCCACCAGCCCGCGCAGCGCCCGCGCGCCCGCGCCCGCCGAGGCCAGCGCGGTCACCACGGGCAGCGCGGCCAGGCAGACCAGCACGCCCACCAGCAGCACCTCGGCCAGCAGCGCCAGCCGGGCCGACCGCGCCACCCGCGACGCGGCGGCCTCCGCGCGGCGCGTCACCCCTTCACCCCGGAGGTCGCCACGCCCTCGACCAGGAACCGCTGGAACGCCAGGAAGAACAGCCCGATGGGCAGCAGCGCGAGCACCGACATGGCGAACATCGGCCCGAACGCCGACTGCGTGGCCTGGTCGATGAACAGCTGGAGCGCCAGCGGGAGCGTGAACCTCTCCGCGTCGTTGAGGTAGATCAGCTGGCTGAAGAAGTCGTTCCAGGACCAGATGAACGAGAAGATCGCCGTGGTGATCAGCGCCGGTCGCAGCAGCGGCAGCACCACGTGCCGGAAGACCCCGGCGGGTCCGCAGCCGTCGAGCGTGGCGGCCTCGTCCAGCTCGCGCGGCAGGGTGCGGATGAACTGCACCATCAGGAACACGAAGAACGCGTCCGTGGCCAGGAACTTGGGCAGCACCAGCGGCCAGAACGTGTTGACCATGTCGAGCTGCTGGAAGATCACGTACTGCGGGATGAGCACCACGTGGTGCGGCAGCATGATCGTGATCATCATGAACCCGAACATCGGTCCCCGGCCCCGGAAGTGCAGCCGCCCGAACGCGTAGGCCGCGAGCGCGCACGACACCACGTTGCCGACGACGGCGCCGAGCGAGACCAGCAGCGAGTTGCCGAAGTAGTGCCACACCCCGAACTCGCCGACCCCGTCGAAGACCTGCGCGTAGTTGTCGGTGGTCGGGTCGTCCCCCAGCGGCGACAGCGTCGAGAGCACCTCCTCGGCGGGCTTGAACGAGGTGCCCACCAGCCACACCACGGGGTACAGCAGCAGCGCCAGCGCGGCCAGGACGATCCCGTGCCACAGCACCTTCCGCGCCGTCACCGGCCCTCCTCCCCGGCGTAGAACACCCAGCGGCGGGCGCTGCGGAACACCAGCGCGGTGATCACGGCGACCACGGCCAGCAGCACCCACGCCATCGCGGACGCGTAGCCCATCCGGAAGTCGGTGAACCCGCGCTGGTACAGGTACAGCGGGTACAGCAGCGTCGAGTCGCTCGGCCCGCCGCGCCCGCTGCTGACCACGAACGCGCCGGTGAACGCCTGGAACGCGTTGATGACCTCCAGCACCAGGTTGAACAGGATCACCGGCGTGAGCATGGGGACGGTGATGGCGGTGAACCGCCGCAGCGGCCCGGCCCCGTCGATGGCGGCGGCCTCGTGCAGCTCGCGCGGCACCTGCTTCAGCCCGGCCAGGAAGATCACCATCGGCGCGCCGAACTGCCAGGCCGCGAGCGCCACCAACGTGTACAGCGCGTACTGCGGCTGGTCGACCCACCCGCCGAGGTCGAGCCCGAGCGCGGACAGCGCCTCGTCGACCGTGCCGCCGGTGGAGAACATCGCCCGCCACACCAGTGCCACGCTGACGCTCGCGCCCAGCAGCGACGGCGCGTAGAACGCCGACCGGTACAGCCCGACGCCGCGCCGGGACCGGTTGAGCAGCAGCGCCACCGCCAGCGCGAGGCCGAGCTTGAGCGGCACCGACAGCAGCACGTACCGGGTGGTGACGCCCGCCGCGTGCCAGAAGCGCTGGTCGCCGGTGACCATGGTGGTGTAGTTGTCCAGGCCGACCCACTCCGGCGGGTCGAACAGGTTGTAGTCGGTGAACGACAGGTACAGCGACGCCGCCATCGGCCCGATGGTCAGCAGCGCGGCCCCGGCGATCCACGGCGACAGGAACAGGTAGGCGATCCCCTGCCCCGCGCGGGCCCGTCGCGCGCGCGGCGGCGGCGGCGGGGCCTGCGCGCGGGACGGGCGGGTGAGCGCGGTGTCCACCACGGCCGTCAGGAGCCCAGCGCCTGCTCGGCGTCGCGCACGACGCGCTCGGCGGCCTCGGCGATCCCGACCCGGTTGAAGATGACGTCGTCGTAGGTGCGCTGGAAGTCCCGCTTGACCGCGGCGGACCCGGTGGGCCACGGGCCGAACGAGGGGCCGATCTTGTCCTCCTGCGCGCTCTCGTGGTCGCACACCAGCTTGGTGGCGTCGACGGCCGCGCCGCAGACCTGCTCGCGCACCTCGGAGTTCGGCGGCACGCCGCGCGAGGCGCCGAGCACCTTGCCCGCGTCGGGGTCGTTGACCAGGAAGTCGAGCAGCTTCGCCGCCGCGTCCTTGTGCTTGGAGCGCTGGGAGACCCCGAACAGCACGGGCGGCAGCGCGGCCATGCCGGACTCGGCGGTGTCGCTGGGCAGCGGGGCGGTGCGCACGGTCGGCCCGTACGAGGTGAAGTAGCCGGTGAGGGAGGAGTCGTAGCCGATCTCCGAGGCGGACTGCTTGGTCACCATGCCGGAGTTCTGCACGGAGCCGTCCATCTTGGTGGTGACCTCGGGGGCGGTGGCGCCCTTGCCGGGCCGCAGCGCGGAGACCATGGTCCAGTACTCGGTGAGCTTGGCCGCGTCGAAGCCGAGCTTGCCGTCACCGGTGTAGAGCGCCTCGCCGTTCTGGTGCAGCCACACCTCGAACCAGTCGACGGCCCAGCCGAAGTCGGTGGTGCCCGCGACCGAGCCTGCCGCGCCGACCTTGTTCACGGCCTCGGCGAACTGGGCCCAGGTCCACTTCTCGCCGGGCGCGCTGGGCACGGTGGCGCCCGCGGCGGTGAACGGGGCGGGGTCGAACACGAGCATCTGGGTGGTCTGACCGGCGGGGATGGCGTGCTGCTTGCCGCCGACCTCGCCGCCCGCGAGGAGGGTGTCGGGGATGTCGTCGGTCTTGATGTGGCCGCCGACGTGCTCGGTCAGGTCGGCCAGCACGCCCCGCCCGGCGTACTCGCCGACGGTGGCCCGGTCGAGCTGGAGCAGGTCGGGCCCCGCGCCGCCCGCGACCTGGGTGGAGAGCTTCTGGAAGTACGCGTCGTACCCGCTGTACTCGGTCTCGACCTTGATGCCGGGGTTGCGGCGCTGGAACTCCTCGACGGCCTGGTTGGTCACCTTGGCCCGGTCCTCGTTGCCCCACCAGACGAACCGGAGCGTCACCGACCCGTCGTCCGAGGCGCCGCCGCCGCATCCCGCGAGCGCCGCGGATAACAGCAGCGCCGCAGTGAGCGGAACGCCCGCCCGGCGAGCCAGTCGTGGCATCGACCTCACCCCTCTGGTTGAATCGGTTCAAGCCAAAGTAGGTGAGCCAGATCACCCCGTCAACCCTCTTCGTTAGAGAATCTAACTTCCGGAGGACGGGGTTCGACGTTCCGCGTTGAATCGGTTCACAGGCGATCGGGGACGTGCTGGGGGGTGGTGCTCACCGGGTGTCCGGTGTGGACCGGGTCACGGCACGCGCAGCGCCGCCCACACCACCTTGGTCGCCCCGTCGACCCGCACGCCCCAGTCGCGGCACAGCGACTCGACCATCTTCATGCCGTGGCCCCGGTGCGGTCCGAGCGCGGAGACGCCCAGGCGCGGCGCGGCCTCCGGGCTGCCGTCGTGGGACTGGACGACCACCTCGGGCAGGCCGTCGAAGTCCTGGCGGAGCAGCACGAGCCTGCGCGGGGAGCCCGCGTGGTCGCACGCGTTCGCCACCAGCTCGGTGCAGATCAGCTCGACGTCCTGCACGAACAGGCCGTCCAGGTCGGTCAGCGCCTCGCGGACGCCCCGGCGCATCCCGGCGAGGTCGGAGCAGTCGACCGCCACGTCCAGCGCGGCCACCGCCCCGGTGCCCGGCGCGGGGTCGGACCCCGGTGTGTTGGGCGGTTCGGCTAGCACGGGCAACCTCGCTGTCGGGCGTTCGCCTCGGTCGTCAGCTCACGGGTGACCGGTCCTGGTCCGTTCGACACCTGGTCAACCGCGCAACGCGTCGTCGAGCGCGTCGCGCATGTCCAGCGCCTGGCGCAGCCCCACCGCGACCAGCGCCCTGCGCACCACCGGCGAGGTGACCACCCTCAACCGCCCACCCGCCGCGCGCACCCGCTTGTCCGCGATCAGCAGGGCCTCGATGCCGGGCGAGGAGAAGAACCCGATCCCGGTGAGGTCGGTGACGAGCACGCCGCCCGCCGCGATCCCCCCGGCCAGGTCGACCAGCGGTTCGCGCAGGTCGTCCGCCGTGGAGATGTCCACCTCCCCCACCGCCTCGAACACCACCACGCCGCCGTCGAGCTGGCGGGTGGACGTCTTCAACCCCTCGGTCCGCCGTGCAGACGTCATCACACCTCATCCCAGGTATCACCCCACGACGGCGGTGCCGAGCCGCCGTGGCACCACAAGGAGATCACACCTGCGCCTCCCGGGCATGACTCAGGAGGCCATTCGCAGCACACGCAGCCCGTGGCCGAGGTGCTGGAGCGCCCGCGGATGGTCCCTGAGCACCCACGACAGGGCGTTCATCGCCGCCTCCGACGCTTCCACCGGGACACCTCGCGCGGCCTGCGCGTCGGCGTTCCAGTCCACGAAGGACCCGAACAGCTCGGGGTCGTCGACGTAGAGCGAGGCCGCCAGGTGGTCGACCAGGTGCCCCACGTCCTCCAGCGGCGCCTCGGGCGCGAACGGCGCCAGCGCGGCCAGCACGACGTCGACCAGCTCCCCCCGGCGGGCGCGCAGCGCGGCGTGCTCGGGGTCGACGACCCGGCGCGGCGCGGGCGGTGCGGTGCGCGCCCAGCGTGGCTGCTCCAGCAGCTCGGCGGCGGCGGTCGCCGTGGCCGCCCAGCCGTCCAGCCCGAGCGCCCGCGCCCACCGCCCGTCCACCCCGAACCCGAGCCCGCCGACCAGCACCGGCGTCCCGGTGCCCAGGCAGGCGGTGGCGACCTGGTCGGCGCGCGGCAGGCTGCTGGAGAGGGTGCAGCTGAGCGCGACCGCGTCGGGCCCGTGCTCGTGCAGGTGCGCGACCAGCCGCCCGACCGGCACGCTCGCCCCGAGGAACTCCACCCGCCACCCGTGCAGCCGCAGCACCTCCGCGACGATCCGGGGCGGCACCGCGTGCCACTCCCCGTCCAGGCAGGCGAGCACGACGTGCCCCTTGTCCCCGGCCCGACTCCCCCGCCCGGCCACGACACCGATGATCCGCTCGACGACGGTGGTGGCCGCGTGCTCCTGGGCGGTGCTCCACAGGTTCCGCTGCCACCGCCGCCCGATCTCCACCTGGACCCCGGCGACCAGCTCCAGCAGCACCCGCTCCACCGGCACCCCGGACTCCACCACCCGCACCACGACCTCCGTGGCGGCGACCTCGTCCGCGTTCCCCAGCGCGGCGAGCAGCTCGACGCGCGCTCCGTTCACGCCCCGGTCCGCCGGGGGTCGGCCCGCACCACGAGCACCGCGATGTCCCCGTGCCCGGCCCCCGAGATCCACTGCTGCGCCCCCAGCGCGACCCGCTCCGCGACGGCGGGCGCGGGCATCACGTGGCAGTGCGCGAGCAACGACCGCACCCGCTCGACCCCGTACTCCTCGCCCCCGACCCCACCTCGCGCCCCGGTGATCCCATCGCTGTAGAACACGCAGCTCTCCCCCGCCGCGAGCTCGACGGTCTCACTGCGGAACACCGCCCGCGCGACCTCCCCGACCGCCATGCCGCCCACGTCCACGACCCGCACGGACCCGTCGGCGCGCAGCACGAGCGGAGCGAGGTGCCCACCCCCGGTCAGCTCGACCCGGACACCCCCGTCCCCGCGCGGCTCGATCACCCCCACGACGGCCGTGACCACCCCGCCCCGCCCGTCGCCGCTCTCCACGAGCGACTCGTTGACCACCCGCAACGCCCGCCGGGGCGGCAGTCCCACCAGCCGAAGCGCCCCGAGCACCTGCCGAACCCGCCCACCCACAACCGCAGCGCGGGCCCCTTCCCCCACGACGTCCCCGAACACGAACGCCCGCCCGTCCGGCGAGACCTCGTAGAAGTCGCCCCCGAGCGCCCCGATCCCCGTGGCAGGCCGGTACTGGGCCCCGAAGTCCACCCCGGCGACATCCGGCAGGGCTCCCGGAAGCAAGCTCTCCCGAAGCGCCGCGGCGGTGGCGACCTGCTGCGCGTGCACACGGGCAGCCGCCAACGCCACCCCGGCCCGATCCGCGAACTCCCCCAGCACGGTCCCGTCCGGATCACCGACCGGCGCCACGTCATCGGCCGCGACCCACACCACCAGCACCGGCCCGGCCAGCTCACTCCCCGACAACCGGGCGGTGACCGCCTCCCCCACCCCACCGAGGTCGACGAGCGGGTTCCACCCGCTCCCCCCGAGGTGCCCGGCGTGGTGCCGCTCGACCCCGGAGGCGGCCCCCTCAAGCGCGTCCACCAGCACACCGGGCAGCAGCTCCCGCTCCCACCGCCCGATCCGCGTGCTCCCGCCACGTTCCCCGTGCGCGTAAGTCCCGTCGACGAGCACAACGGTCGCGGCCCGCCCCAGCTCGGTGGCCAGCTCCACGACGGCCCGCACGGTCCGGGCGGGGTTCAACGACAACCCGAGCTGCCGACTGGCCCGAGCGAGGAAGTCGGCCCGAACCCCAGCCCGCCGAACCGCGACTTCCCGAGCCCGCTCATCCCCCACGTCCCGCAGAACCCAAGCGCCCCACCCGTCCCCGAGCTCGCGGAACCGCCCAATGACGACGGACACCCCCACCACGACCTCGAACCCGCCCTCACGGGCGCCGGGCACACCCCGCCCGACCACGAGTCCGGGCAGCAGCCCCAGTGCGGCCGAGCTGATGTGCCGCACGACACCGCCCAAGTCGCACAGGACGACCGCGATCCCGAATCCGTCGAACAGCCGCTCGACCCAACCGGGCAGGTCAGCGACATCACCTAACGCGGTGGGCAGCCCACCGTCCCGAGAGCCCATGCCAACCACACCTTCGCACCACCCGGTGGCACACCAGCGGCAGCGTGCCGTCGCGGGGGCGATTGTTCCACGGGGCACGGGCGGTTGGGCCGTACGGGTGCAGCCCCCTGATCGCCCTGACGGGCCGGTGGATAGCGTCGGGGCATGTCACCGGTGTCCCGAAACCGCAAGAAGAAGGCCAAGAAGCCCGGCAAGCGGGTCTTCCCGAAGGGGGCGCTGGAGGCCCTGGTCCCGCCGCGCCCGAACTGGTTCTCCGCCGCCACCGCCACCGCGCTGGCCGGGTCGGACGCCCTAGTGGCCGCGCGCGGACCGCTGGAGCTGGAGGAGGCGACCTCGCTGCTGCTGGGCGAGCGGCTGGTGGAGCGGACGCGCGTGGAGGGCGCGACGGGCCTGCGGTTCACCGCGTGGGCGCGGGAGGTCGCCGACCGGGCGGCCGAGCAGGTGCTGGCGCACTCCGAGGATCTGTCGACCGGTGCTTGGAAGGGCCCGTGGCGGTTGCTGCACGGGATGCTGTCGATCGGCGCGCCGGAGCTGGCCTCGGCGGCGGAGTCCGCGATCGAGCGCTGCGCGGGCGAGCTGGGCGCGGCGGGCGGTGTGCCGAGCTGGTTGGCCGTGCTGGGCGGCGTCGCCCCGACCGGCGAGCTGTGGTCGCTGCGCGACGCGCACGGCACGCGCGGCGCGGTGATCGCCGGCTACGCCTACCCCGACGGCGTGGACCGCTCGGTGTTCCTGTTCGACTACGACGTCACCGACTTCGCCGTGGAGCTCCCCGCGCCCGGCGCGTTCCCGGACGTGGCGGCGGCCGAGGCGGCATGGCGGACGAGCACCGGAGAGCAGACCGTCCCGCTCGTCGAGGGCGTGTCCCCGGAGGTGTTGGCGATCGTGCTGGCGGGCGGCACGGTCCTGCTGGACTCGGTCATCGGCGTGGAGACCGACCAGGCGCTGCGGAACTGGTACCGCGCGCAGCGCCGCGCCCAGGACCTGATCGCCCTCGTGCGCGACCGGGGCGTCCACCTCCCCGCCCCCCTGCCCGT
The DNA here is from genome assembly GCF_000023245.1 of Actinosynnema mirum DSM 43827. GTDB lineage: Bacteria > Actinomycetota > Actinomycetes > Mycobacteriales > Pseudonocardiaceae > Actinosynnema > Actinosynnema mirum. Next base: position 1,078,889 of record NC_013093.1, on the reverse strand, counting down.
GGAGCAGCAGGCCGCCCGAATGGCAGAGGAGTTCACCACCTGGCACCACACCCGCCACGGCGCGACCCCGGACGACGAGACCGTCGAGACCCTGGCGCTCGACTGGGTGGAGAAGACCGCGGAGGGCACCCACGCCCTCGTGTCACCACGCCGCGTCGAGTGCGTCCGCGAGTCGATCCAGGCCGACCGGGACGCGGGCGTCCCGACGATGCTGGCGGAGCTGTCCCTGCTGCCCGAGTGGGCGGGCTGGCTGGCCGAGCGCGCGGGTCTGGCGGAGGAGCTGGTGCGCGAGGTGCGCATCGCCTGACCCGCTCACGCCCCGGCCGGACCGCCCCCGCTCACAACGGCGGTCCGGCCCACAACCACGTCCCGCAGCACCTGCCCGTCCGCCACCCGAACCGCACGTCGCCGCCGAAGCCCCGCACGAAGAAGGCCACCACGTCCTCCGGGGAGTCGCCGCTGAGCTGCCCGCCGCCCACCAGACCCGACGCTCCGACAGGCGAAGGATGATCATGCTGATTCGCTTCGGTCCTGCAAAACTCTCTCAAAACTGGGCTGGCTCAACCGGCTGCGCACGGCGGGCGACGAGAACCAACGCTTCATCAAGCCACCTGCGCAGTTCTGCTGACACAGGCGCCAACTCGTAGTGGTGGTGATGCCCCGACCAGTTCGCCACGTGCCACAGTTCGCTGACGTGGTGCTGCGTCTGCGCGTCGACGAACCTGCCCAGTGCGGGCATCTGAGCACGAAGCGAGTTCAGGGCAGTGCGATGACCAAAATTGGACCAATGAACCTTTTTCATCGTGGTTGGGGGCGGGTCTCGATGTGGTGCAGAACGAGGATGGCCGCGACGATCGCGGTGGCCCGGCGCGGACAGCAGCGCAGCTTGACCAGCACTTTCCAGCCCTTGAGCAGCGACACGGCGCGTTCGCCGAGGGCGCGGATGCGGGCATGTGCCCGGTTGACCGCCTTCTGGCCGCGTGACAGCCGCGGACGTGCGGCGTGGCGCTTGAACGGAGTGCGCGCACCGTGCCGCCCGCCCCTTGATACGCCTTGTCGGCGAAGGTGGTGACGTCGTGGGTGGTCAGCATGTCGATCAGGTCGTGTGTGCGGGCCGCGGTCAGGTCGTGGACGGCTCCGGGCGATGTCGCCGAGGCCCACACCAACCGACCCGCCGGGTCGGCTGGGATCTGGACGTTGACGCCGTGGCGCCGGTGTTTGCCCGAGTGGTAGGGCTTCCGGTTCGTGGCGCGGTCGATCGGGACGAGGGTGCCGTCCAGGATGGCGTAGGCCAGTCGGGCAGCGCGTTCACCTGCGGTGCGGAGGTCGTCGGCCAGGGCGACGAGAAGGTCTACCGCTTCACGGACGTGGCGCCAGGCGGTGCTGTGGGAGATGTCGAACCCGGCGGCGAGGCGGGTGCGGGTGTCGCCGTTGCGCAGGTGGGCGAGTACGGGCAGCGCCTGACGACCGGGATCGAGCCGCCGCCACCGCGTTCGAAGCCGCGTCCGCTCGGCGCGGATGAGATCGGCCAGGCGGATGAGGGTGTGGTTGGACAGCGGAATCGCGGCAGGGTAGGACAGCACGGCGAGGCTCCCGGTTGGGGCATCGGATCTTGGTCGACCGCTGTCTTACCGGGAGCCTCGCCCACCGCGCTCCTCACTGCTCAGCCTGCACTGTGACCTGCGCCATCACGATGAAAATGGCTCAATGCGCGTTCGAGCGCGAGGCGAATGAGCCACGCCCTGCAGCGCGGCCAGTTGCTGACGAGGCCGGGGCGGGCGAGCACCTGCTCAGCAGGATCGAGCCGTACTCGGATGTCGGTGTCACCCCCGCACCACTGATCGGGCCAGCCGCTCGGGGTCTTCGATCAGCCCCCGCAGGTCTCCGAAGAATCCGATGTGCGCACCCGTCTTGCAGTTCTGCAAGTCGTTTCCAGCCCACCTCCCCTTGGTGTTCAACCAGCCGAGCAGGCCTGGACCGAGACCCGCGTCGTCGAAGTCCGACAGCCCCATCCTCTGATGCGTCGTGGTCACCTTGGCAAAAGCGTCCTCCACGGCCGCATAGGACTCACCCCCGTGCGAGGCGGCTGGCGCGGACCTTGCTGTGGACTGCGGCTTCCAGCGCACTGGGGCAACACACGACGACCAGCTCCCGGCGAGCTCATCGGACATCTCATCGGTGCAGGCCAAGGATTTGGCGTCGTCTGGATAACGGTCGATTGGATCGGTGCACGAACCTGCGCCGCTGCGGACAGGTCGCGGCGCTGCACCTCCCATGTCGTTGAGCGCTCAGGCAGCCGGCGTACTGCCTCAGCGAGCCGGTAATCGTGGCTGAACATGACGACCTGCCTGGTCTTCGCGACTGCAGCGAGCACGCGGGCCAGACCGTCACCCTTCGCGAGGTCCATCGCATGAACGGGGTCGTCGATGATCAGGAACCGGAATGGGCTGGTGTCGACCGCAGCTTGGGGCGGAACAGCAACAGGCCCAGCCCTTGCAGCGCGGTCGGGATCATCACACCCAGCGCGGTCGTGTCGATACCGTCGACGGTCACGCCCAGCGTGCCCCGGCGCCAAGTGTGCGTTCCTTCCAGTTTGATCGCTCCCAGCTCCACGCCGCTCCGCCAGCGCAGTTCCTGCCAGATCACCTGGGAACGCTCGGAGAACGGCGCGATGCCTTCGCCTCGTCGAGCGCGGCCACCAGCGCGGGTGGACCACCGCGAGGGCGTGCGCGAGGTGCCGCAGAACCTCAGGAACAGGCGTGATCAACCTGTTGGCATTGCTCATCGCGTTGTTCAACGCTTCACGGGCCGCGCTCGCCTCGCGGAGATGCACGAGACGCTTCTCCGCGCGTTGACGCCACCGAACGTCCAGCTCGCCGCTGGCGCACACCGGGCAGAGGCCGCCCCTGTGGTCGTCGTGGTACGCCAGTGCGCTCTGCGGTACGCACGGTAAGCACCAGCAGTGCTCGGAGCCCTGCGCCCTCAGGCGCGCTGGAATCGTCACCAAGCGCGATCTCCACTACGGCATCGAGGTGAGGCCTGGTGCTGCGCAACAGCGTCTCGGCCCGACGAACGCACTTGTCGTCGACCTCTACGAGTTCCGCGAGCAGCGCACCCTTCTGCTCCTTGAGCACCTTCACTTGCCTGTCGAGTTCCCGCGCCTGCTCTTCAAACGCCGCAGTGCGTCGTCGAGGCCCCTGAGACCGAACACCGCTGCAGCGCGTCGCGGTAACTCGCTGGGCCTGCCGTCCACCAACGTCCCGAGTTCGCCGAAGGACGGGAAGGGAGGTAGAGCTTCATGTCAGTTTCCATGGCTCCAGCGTCGAGGTTTTGACCGTCCACCTACGTCATGCGGCACTGTGATGAGACTGGGCACGCCCGCTGCGACGAGATCAATGCCGATCTCCACCTCACCCGTTTCGTGCAGGTTGCGCCAGCCGTCGCGCCACAGGGTCTGGTTGTGCCGCTCTGCGCTCCACCGCAGGTTCTCACCGGTCAGCACGAGCTCGGCGGAGTACGCGCCACCGACCAGGACGGCGGCGAGCGCCTCGGCACCGTCGAACGCAGCCAGAACGAACTCTTTGACTAGCTCGGGCACCTCCGCTGCGGCGATCTGGTCGAACAGCAGTTCGCGCAGGTCGCATGGGATGCACGCCTGAGAACACTCTTGCATTACCGAGGTGACGCATCAACGGACGCAACGCCTGTGAACTATGTCAACAAGCATTTACCCGGTATTGTATGTTCACCGGAGGAAGCTAGAGGAGGCGCTCATGACCGAGGAAGCCGCAGTCACCGCTGCGGAGATCGCCCGTCTCTCCGGGGTCGGCCGTGCCGCAGTCAGCAACTGGCGTCGCCGCCATGAGGACTTCCCGCAGCCAGCGGGCGGCACCGACACCAGCCCCGTGTTCAAGCTCTCCGAGGTGCAGGCCTGGTTGCAGGGACAGGGAAAGCTCAACGCGCTGTCTGGCCGTGAACTCGTCTGGCAGCACTTGGAAGCGGCTTCCGGTACCGACTTGATCAGCGATGCACTGGCCGCTGCTGGCACATATCTGGCAAACGGCTCCTCCGGAAAGATGTTCGACGAGAACACCCGCAACGCTCTCGACGCGCTCGCCTCAGAGGACGGGGCCGAAGCCGCCTTCGAGCAGTTGCACGACCGGTTCGTCGAGGCGAACTGGCGAGGTGTGGCAGTGACGCCGCGAGAACTCGCCCGGTTGATGGTCGATCTCACCGAACCTCACGGCACCGTGTTCGACCCAGCGTGCGGCACCGGAGCACTGCTGCGCGCAGCGGTGCGCTCAGAACCGGGCATTCGACCGGTCGGCCAGGAGCTGGACCCGTCGCTGGCACAAGTCGCCATCGCACGACTCGCGTTCGCCGCAGGCGAGGCCAGCGTTCGATCCGGTGATTCGCTGCGGAACGACGCTTTCCCAGAGCTCGTGGCTGACGTCGTCGTGTCGAACCCGCCGTTCAACATCCGCAACTGGGGTGCCGAGGAACTCGCCTACGACCGTCGCTGGGTCTACGGCGTTCCCCCTAAGGGAGAGTCGGAACTGGCCTGGGTCCAGCACTGCCTCGCTCACCTGAGGCCGGGCGGACACGCCGTTGTGCTCATGCCGCCCGCCGTGGCGTCACGCCGCTCCGGTAGGCCGATCCGCGCCGAACTCCTACGCAGCGGCACCCTGCGCGCCGTGGTCGCGCTGCCGCCTGGTGCTGCGGCTCCCCTGCACGTCGGCCTGCAGATATGGGTCCTTCGCCGCCCCGAGCCAGGCGGTGCCGACCGACGGACCGTGCTGTTCATCGACACCGCAGGCGAACAGCACACCCACCCCCCAGAAGCGCACCGGGGTTCGACGGGGCGGACGTCACCCCGCGTACAAGCGGGACGGCAAGTTGTGGGGTGGGACACGCTGAGCGCGACCGTCCTGGGCCATTGGCGGGCATTCTCACCGAACCCGGAATGTTTCACAGATGCCCCCGGCACCACGCGTGCCATCCCTGCGATCGATCTACTCGATGACCTCGTTGACGTCTCCCCAGCCCGTCACGTCCGGATCTCCGCGTCCACCGCTGACCCGATCGCGGTCGCGAAGCACGCGAACGAGCTGCGCGACCGGTTGACGGAGAGTGCTACGACGTTGGCCGCGTCACCCATCCCTGCTGGTTGGCGACCGGTGGGAGAGGAGTCGCGATCATGGCGCACAGCAACGGTCGCCGACTTGTCGCGCGGCGGTGCGCTGACTCTGCACCGCACCGTTCCTGCTGTGCGCGGATCGAAGGAAATCAACCTCCCTGAGGAGCCCGCGAGCCGCCGCGTCCTGACGGGTCGCGACGTGGCGACCGATGCGCGTGCTTCAGCTGGCGCTGATGAGCAGCGCAGCGCGATTTTTGTGCTGATCGAGCCGGGTGACGTCCTGTTGTCCGGCGTGGCGGCCGGCCGAGGAGCCGCGGCGCGTGTCGCCGACGGGGAGGACGCTGGATGCCTGCTCGGACTGCACGTGCACCTCTTCCGTCCAGCACCTGACCGTCTGGACCCCTGGTTCCTGGCTGGGTTCCTGTCCGCTGCCGACAACGTCAGCAGCGCCTCAACCGGCACCACAGCCGTCCACATCGATCCCCGAAGGCTGCGCGTACCGCTCCTACCGCTGATCGAGCAGCGCCGCTACGGCGGAGCTTTCCGGCAAATGCACGAGCTTCGCACCACTGCACGGCAGGTGGCAAAGCTGGCCACCGAGACAGCTGGCACGCTAGCCGCAGGCCTGACCAGTGGCGCACTGGCACCACCCGACGTTGACTGCCCCTGAAGCAGCACCGCCGTCGCACCTGACATCGAGCACGCCAGCCGTAGCCGTCCACCAACAGACGGACTTCGTGAAGGGAATTCGTTGAACAGCAGCAAGCACACGGAACTGGCGAACCACGCCTGGTCCGTCGCCGACCTCTTGCGCGGTGACTACAAGCAATCCGACTACGGCAAGGTGATCCTGCCGTTCACCGTGCTGCGCCGCCTAGAATGTGTTCTCACGCCGACCAAGGACAAAGTCCTGGAGACTGCGGAACGGTTTGCGGACCGCGAGATGGACCCCGACCGGTTCCTCCGCAAAGCATCCGGGCACAGCTTCTACAACACCAGCACATACACACTGAAGGCAATCGCAGGCGACGCAACGCACGCCGCCAAGTACCTCAACGAGTACCTCGGCGCTTTTTCGCCCAACGCCCGCGAGGTACTGGAACGCTACGAGTTCGCCCAGCAGGTGAAGAAGCTAGATGCTGCGGACCTGCTGTATCAGGTTCTGGGGCGGTTCGCCGACTTGGACCTGCGCCCTGAAGTGGTCACCAACCATCAGATGGGATACATCTTCGAAGAACTAATCCGCCGCTTCGCAGAGCAGTCCAACGAGACCGCCGGTGAGCACTTCACGCCGCGCGAGGTCATCGATCTGATGGTAAAACTCCTGATCGCCCCGGACAGCGACGTGCTCAGCGTTCCCGGTGCCGTCCGGACGGTCCTGGACCCGGCCTGCGGCACCGGCGGCATGCTCAGCGCCGCTGAAGAGGAGATTACGAAGCACAACAAGGACGCCACGGTCAAGGTCTTCGGGCAGGAGCTCAACCCGGAGTCCTGGGCCATCTGCCGTTCCGACATGATGATCAAGGGGCAAGACCCGGAGAACATCAAGTTCGGCAACTCGTTCAGCGACGACAGCCACGCGCACGCCACGTTCGACTACGTACTGGCCAACCCACCGTTCGGCGTGGACTGGAAGAAGGTCCAGGAGACGGTCGAGCGGGAACACAAAATGCTCGGTGAGAGCGGCCGGTTCGGTGCGGGACTTCCTCGCATCAACGACGGCTCGCTGCTGTTCCTACAGCACATGATCTCGAAGATGAAGCCGGTCGATGTGGACGGCAAGGGCGGCAGCCGGGTCGCGATCGTCTTCAACGGCTCCCCGTTGTTCACTGGCGCGGCTGACTCCGGCGAGTCGAAGATCCGCCGGTGGATCCTGGAGAACGACTGGCTGGAGGGCATCGTCGCCCTGCCGGACCAGCTCTTCTACAACACGGGCATCTTCACGTACTTCTGGATCGTCAGCAACCGCAAATCCAAGGGACGTCAGGGCAAGGTCGTCCTGCTGGATGCCCGCGACTACTGGCAGAAGATGCGCAAGTCGCTCGGCGACAAGCGCAAGATGATCAATGAACAGCAGATCTCCGAGATCACCCGCCTCTACACCGAGGCACTGGCCATCCTGGATGCCGAGAAGAACGACCAGATGCACGACCTGCGCAACAAGGGCAGGAAGATCAAGCTCTTCCGCAATGAGGATTTCGGCTATCGCCGTATCACTGTCGAACGCCCACTGAAGCTACGCTTCAAGGTAACAGAGGAGACACTCTTCGCACTCAGGGCAGCAAAACCGGTCCAGAAGACGACAGATGCCGAAATGTTCACTGCGGCACTGCGTCCGCTGATCGGCAAGTCGTGGCTGAAAAAGACTGAAGCCTGGCTCGACATGAAAGACGCGATCGTCGCAGCAGGACTGTTGTGGCCTACAGGAGTTCCGTTCGCCAAGGTGCTGCGGGATGCGGTCGGTGTTCGCGATCCGGAGGGCGAGGTCCAGAAAATCAAGGGAGAGCCCGAGCCAGATTCCGAGTTGCGCGACTACGAAAACGTCCCACTGGACGAAGACGTGGACGAGTACCTCCGTCGCGAAGTCTTGCCACATGCCCCGGATGCATGGATCGACCGCACCAAGACGAAGATCGGCTACGAGATCCCCTTTACCCGCCACTTCTACGAGTATCAGCCACCTCGCCCACTGCCAGAAATTGATGCAGAATTGAAATCACTGGAAGCCGAGATTAAGTTGCTACTGCACAAGGTGACCGAATGAATTCCGTACTTGGAATCCCCATTTCAGACACTTGGACAACTTCACCACTGAAGCGCATAACTTCAGTTTTGAACCGCGGCTCTGCTCCAGAATACGTCGACGAAAGCCCAGTACGAGTAATCAGTCAAGCGGCCAACCAATACGGAGGACTGGATTGGTCTCGCACACGTTTCCATAACTTCAACGGCGATCCCACAAAGCTCAAGGGCCACCTTCAAGAAAATGATATAATCATTAACTCAACCGGAACGGGAACGCTTGGTCGCGTCGGCTACTTCACAGAACCACTAAACGGAATCCCCTGCATGGCGGACGGCCACGTAACAGTGGTCCGAGTAAAAAAACATAAAGTGAACCCACGTTTTGTTTACTATTGGCTAACTTCGAAACCTTTTCAAGAGTACATCCACTCTTCGCTCGCAATTGGAGCAACAAATCAGATAGAGCTCAACCGCGACCGCTTGTCCGACACCCATATCCCAAACCCGCCAATTTCTGAACAGCAACGAATCGTCGACTTCCTCGAGGCCGAGACAGCCCATATTGATCGATTGATTGAAACTCAGAACCGAGTGCTTGAAAAACTTGCCGAGCGTAGAATGGCAGGAATTACGCAAGCTGTATCCGGTACCGACCAAACAGGCACTCGCCCATCATCACTCACTTGGCTGGAGAAGATCCCGAGTACGTGGAAAGAAGTAAGACTTAGCCTTATAGCGCGCATGGGAAGTGGTCATACCCCCAGTCGATCACATCCCGAATGGTGGGTGGACTGCACTATTCCATGGATCACTACGGGCGAAGTGAGGCAGGTTCGCAACGACCGTCTCGAAGACCTGCATGAAACCAGGGAGAAAATCAGCGAGCTTGGTCTTGCTAATTCTGCTGCCGAACTTCGCCCTGCCGGAACAGTAGTACTTTGCCGTACAGCTTCTGCCGGCTACTCGGCAGTCATGGGCACTGACATGGCCACAAGTCAGGACTTCGTTACATGGACATGCGGCCCGCGACTTAATCCTTACTATCTACTGTGGTGCCTCCGAGCCATGCGCCCCGACCTGCTCGGGCGCCTAGCGATGGGGTCAACTCACAAAACAATATATGTGCCGGACCTGCAAATGCTACGCATCCCATTGCCTCCAATTGGCGAGCAGCAGAAAATCGTTCAGCAGATTCGAGAACAGAATGCACGCATTGATCGACTCGCAGATGCGGTGAGGCTTCAGGTTGCTCTCCTTGCCGAACGTCGCCAAGCCCTGATCACCGCTGCCGTCACCGGCCAAATCGACGTGTCCACCGCCAGCGGAAGAGGAATCGAGGACTGATCGCCCCATGAGCCCCGTCCACCACGAATCCGCGTTCGGTGACGCGATCGTCGCCTCGATGATCGACTCCGGCTGGGAGCTTGGCAAGAGCGCCGACTACCGGGCCGATCTAGGCCTGGACACCGGCGAGCTGTTCACCTTCATCGGCGCCACCCAGGCCGGTGAGTGGGAGGATCTTCTCGACCTCTACGGCGGCGACGCCAACGCTGCGCAGGCCGGGTTCACCAAGCGGTTGGACCAGGCGATCGCCACCGACGGTGTGCTGCACGTGCTGCGCAAGGGCGTGAAGGACAGGGGCGTCCGCATCCGCGTCGCATACTTCAAGCCATCACTCGTCGCCTCCGACGCAGTGCTCAACGACTACCGCGCCAACCGGCTGACCGTCGTCCGCGAGCTGGAGTACGCGGCCAAGCAGGCGAACAAGGGGCACAGGCTCGACCTCACCCTCTTCCTCAACGGTATCCCGCTGGCCACGGCAGAGTTGAAGAACCCGCTCACCGGGCAGGGCGTGGAACACGCGAAGGAGCAGTACCGCCACGACCGCGACGCAACCGAGCTGATTTTCTCACGACGCGTGATCGCGAACTTCGCCGTCGACCCAGACTTGGTCTTCGTAGCCACTGAACTGCGTGGCGCGAAGACCAGGTTCCTACCCTTCAACACCGGCTCTAACGGCCCCGGACAGCCCGGTGGCGCGGGCAACCCGCCCTCCACCTCCTTCGGCAGGCACACCACCTCGTACCTGTGGGAGCAGGTCTGGCAATGGGACAACTGGCTGGACCTGCTGGAGCGCTTTGTTCATCTGCACAAGGAAAAGGGCGCTGACGGGCGCGCCACGAAGAAGGTGATCTTCCCTCGGTTCCACCAGTGGGACATCGTGAAGAAGCTGACCACGGACGCCGCACGGCGCGGTGCGGGGCACAACTACCTCTGCATGGCCTCGGCTGGCTCCGGCAAGTCGAACACCATCGGCTGGCTCGCGCACCGCCTGTCGTCGCTGCACACGCCCACCGACCCTGCGGAGATCGACCCGGACGAGCTCTCCGCAGGGCTTGAGCCGGGCACCCCGGTATTCGACAAGGTCGTCATCATCACCGACCGGCGCAACCTCGACTCCCAGCTGCGCGAGACGGTCGGCAGCTTCGAGCAAACCGCCGGCCTGGTGGTGAAGATCGACGACAAGCACGGAGCGAAGTCGGACCAGCTCGCCCGCGCGTTGTCACGCGAGCCCGGAAAGATCATCACGGTCACGCTGCACACCTTCCCGGCTCTGCTGGACTACCTGCGTCGCAACCCCATCGAGATCAAGGGCAGCAATTTCGCCATCATCGTGGACGAAGCGCACTCCTCCCAGTCCGGTGATGCCGCAACTGCTGTGCGTGCTGCGCTGCGCGACCTCGGGCTCGATGCGGACTCCGACGACGCGGGTGCTGTCACCGCCCAGGCAGACCAGAACGCCGCCACCGACGCGAAGCTGCGGAGGAAGGCGCACCAGCGCGGCCAGGCCGCGAACCTGTCGTACTTCGCGTTCACGGCCACGCCCAAGGCCAAGACCCTGGAACTCTTCGGCACGCTGGGCGACACCGGCCCGGACGGCAAGCCCACGTACCGACCGTTCCACACCTACTCGATGCGCCAGGCCATCGAGGAGGGCTTCATCCTCGACCCGCTGCGCAACTACGTCACCTACAACACGTACTGGAAGCTCGTCAACGAGAACCCGGACGAACGCGAGGTCGACCCGACCAAGACCAATTCCCTGCTCGCCCGGTACGCGTTCACCCACGAGTCCACCGTGGCGCAGCAGGCCCAGGTGATCGTGGAGCACTTCCGGGCCCACACCTCTGGCCGCCTGGGCGGCCGTGCGAAGGCGATGGTGGTCACCGCGTCCCGGCACAGCGCCGTGCAGATGGCACGAGCGATCAAGAAGTACCTCGGTGACCGCGAGTACGCCGACCCCGGCGTGCTGGTGGCGTTCTCCGGCACCCTCACCTACGACGGTGAGGAGATCACCGAGCCAGGGGAGAACGGCGGCCTGTCCGAGAACGCCCTGCCCAAGGCGTTCGCGTACACGCGCAAGGACGACAAGGTGCTACGTGGCGGTGGGACCTCCGCGCAACGGGAGTACCGCATCCTGGTCGTCGCCGACAAGTACCAGACCGGCTTCGACCAGCCGCTGCTGACGACCATGTACGTGAACAAGAAGCTGATGGGCATTTCCGCCGTGCAGACGCTGTCCCGGCTCAACCGCACCGCCGAGCGCAAGGCGCAGTCAGATCTGGCCGTGCTGGACTTCGTCAACGAAGCCGAGCAGATCAAGGACTCATTCCAGCCGTACTTCGAAGACGCGATGACGCTTCCGTCGGACCCCAACCTGCTCTACACCGCGCAGAGCAGGGTCATGGCGCCGGATGTTCTCATCGAGCAGGAGATGCGCGAGTTCGTTGCGGCGTACCTCAGTGCGGAGGAGAAAGCGGCGGGGTCAGTAGCCAGGTGGGAGAAGCTGCACGCGGAGCTCTACCGCTACCTCGGACCGGCAGTCGCCAGGTTCACCGAGCTCTTGGACCGGGCGGACGACGACGGCGAAGACCTGGAGGTCGCGGAGACCTTCCGCGCGGACCTCAACGACTACGTGCGGAAGTACGGCTTCCTCGCGCAGATCATCCCCTACACGGATCCGGAGCTGGAAAGGCTCTACCTCTACGGGCGGCACCTGCTCAACCGGCTGCCGCGGCGCGGTGATGGAGGAGTGGACATCGGCGAGATCGACCTCAGCCACATGCGGGTGGAGAAGACGGGAGAGCACGACCTCGGACTGACGCCCGAGGGAACGGGCGAACTGCCGGGCTTCGGCGACGGCCCCAGCGGGGCGCAGGAGCCAGAGAAGTCGCCGCTGTCGGAACTGATCGAACGGTTCAACGCGAAGTACGGCACCGAGTTCACCGAGCAGGATGTCGTCACACCGTTCACCGAGGCCGTGGCCGACCCGAAAGTGCGGTTGGCCGCCGTCAACGACGAGGACAACTTCGGTCACGTCTTCGACGACGTCTTCGAGGACAAGATGGCCGAACACGTCGACACCATCGCCGATCTCGGACGGCAGTACTTCAGCCACGACGACAGCTTCAAGCTTTCGCTGAACCGAAGTGCGCGACGAGCCGCTTGGCGGATGATCCGACGCGAGGAAGGCGTGAACGACGACTTGGCGTGAACTGATCTGAAACCCCGTTGGCGCAAGGGGGCATGGCACACCGCCTGCCCCCGCCTCCGGCTGGACGAGTGATCACGGGACCGACCAGACTGCCCGCACGAGGTGACGGGCGAGCTCACCAGTGGGGGCGCAGTGCGGATTCGGAAGGTCGCCGAGCGCTACGAGCTGATCGAGGAGATCAGCTCGGGTGGCATGGGCACGGTCTGGCGCGGTTACGACGCCGTGCTGGACCGCGAGGTCGCCGTCAAGCTCATCCGCGCCGATGCGGTGTCGAGCAAAGCGCAGGCGGAGGAGTTCGCCAAGCGCTTCCGCCGCGAAGCACGCGTCACCGCGCGCATCGGACACCACGGGGTGCCGCAGGTGCACGACGCGGTGCTCGACCACACCTACGACCGCCTCTACCTGGTGATGGAGTACGTGCGGGGCACCAGCCTGCGAACCCTGCTCACCCCGAAACGCCCCTTGCCCATCAGCTGGGCAGCGGCCATCGCAGCGCAGATCGCCACCGTGCTTTCCCACGCCCATGCCATCCCGGTGGTGCACCGCGACCTCAAACCGGACAACGTTCTGATCGCGGCCGGTGGAACGGTCAAGGTGCTGGACTTTGGCATCGCCACCATCCTCCGCACCGACGCCACCCGCCTCACCGCCACAGGCAATCCCATCGGCACCAGCTGCTACATGTCGCCCGAACAGATCATGTGTGCGCAGATCACCCCGCACAGCGACCTGTACGCCTTGGGGTGCGTCCTGCACGAACTCCTGTCCGGGAAGCCCGTGTTCGACGGTGATGGCGACTACGCCCTCATGCATCAGCACGTCAACGCATCACCCCAGCCACTGCGCGCGGCACGCTCGGACGTTCCCCCTGACCTGGAACTCCTCACCCTCGATCTGCTGGCCAAGTCGTCCAAGCACCGCCCCGCCAACGCGTACGAGGTATACGAGCGACTGCTTGCCTTTCTGCCCCTGCCGGGCAGCGCGCCGCCTTCCGTCGACGACGCGGCCATCCCGATCGGCGCCCCAGACCCCACGCTTCTGTACCGCCGTCCCAACGCACCACTGCAGCGCTCGGCAAAGCCATCCGCCGCCGTCGAGGACGACGTGCCAGTCGCGCTGTCCTCACACGTCGACACAAGGCTCTGCGAGGTCATCCGGGTGGCCTATGACAAGTCCGCTCAGCTGCTCGACGAGGAGCGGTACACGCAGGCGGCGGACGTGCTCCAGAGAGCCATCGCCCAGTCAGCTGCAGCGCTCGGCAAGAAAAGTCCGCGAATCCTGAAGATGCGCACAAGGCGTGCCGCCATCCTCATCGTGGGGGGCGACTACCAGCGCGCGTTGCCGGAGTTCGACTCCCTCACCGACGCCTACTCCCGCACCTTGGGTTCCACGAGCCCAGAAGCGCTGGAATGCCTCCAGGAGGCTGCTCACTGCCGGGCTGAACTCGGCCAGGCCACAGCAGCCTTGAGGCAGTTCCAGCAGGTCCTCACCCACGTCCGGGCTGCCGGTGGCGACGCCTCTCCCACCGCGCTGGACCTCCGGCGCAGTATTGGCGTGCTATTGCTGTCCGAGGGCAAGACCCTTGAGGCGGTCTCCTTCTTGCAACCGCTCTACGACGACCTTCTTCTCGTGCAGGGACCACAGGACGAGGAGACCGAAGAGGTTGGCAACATCCTCGCCCGCCTGCACTTCACCGAGGATTGAAGCGCCTCGGCTGGAAACCCGCTGGGGGAGCCGTCACCAACCCGAAGCAACGGGAATCGGGTACCGGTCAGGTCCTACCCCGCCGAAGCAAGGAACGGACCGCCCATGCGTTGCGAAGGTCGGTCATACGGCTGAGCTCGACACGGACAACCTATGCGACCAGTGAATGGGCACATCAGAACTGGATGCGCGAAGCAGCTATGGCCACCACATCCGCAATGAACGCGAAACCAGAAATGGATTGCTTCCCAAAAAAATTGGGAAGCAATCCATTTTTTTTACTTTAAATTGTGGAGCTGAGGGGACTCGAACCCCTGACCCTCACACTGCCAGTGTGATGCGCTACCAGCTGCGCCACAGCCCCGTGCTCGTTACTCCACGTTCCCGGCCGGTTGGCCCCGCCGTTCCCGTGTGTCAATACCGTACATCATGCACCCGCCAGAAGAAAAATCGGGGGTACCCCCACCCCATTTCGGCTGCTAGACCGGTACGCGTGAGCACTGGCGCGCACGACCGAGCGGTCCTCGTCCGGCCCGGTGACGAGGGGGGTGATCCCGGCCTTCGGCGGGAGACGCAGCAGGTCAGGTTGCGGGAGCTGGTTCGGCGGCTGCTTGGCGCCGATGGGGTGATCGCTGCCCGACTGCGGGACGCCGGGCTGTGTGACGCCGACGACATCTCGCTCGACCAGCTCCACCTCCTCCCCACGGTGTCCAAGCAGGACCTCTGGGACCACTACCCGTTCGGGTTCCAGGTGGATGACCGGATCGTGTGCGTGCACGGGTCTTCCGGGACCGGGGGACGGCCCACGCTCATCCCATACACGGCCAACGACGTCAACGTCTGGGCCGAGGTCATGGCCCGTGCGCTCGGCGGGGCCGGGGTGACCCCAAAAAGCACCGTCCACAACGCCTACGGGTACGGGCTGTTCACCGGTGGGCTCGGGGTGCACCACGGCGGGCTCAGGTTGGGCGCGCGGGTGATCCCGCTGTCAGGCGGCATGACCGAGCGGCAGGTGCGGCTCGTGGCCGACCTCAGGCCCGACGTGCTCTGCTGCACGCCCTCCTACGCCATCCACCTCGGTGAGGCGCTCAGGGCCGCCAACGTCGACAGCAGCTTCCGCGTGGGGCTGTTCGGGGCCGAACCGTGGACGGACGCCATGCGGGACAAGATCGAGGACCTGCTGGGCGTGAGAGCGCTCGACATCTACGGGCTGTCCGAGGTGATCGGGCCCGGTGTGGCCTGCGAGTCGCTCGACTCCGGCGGGATGCTCAACGTCGCCGAGGACCACTTCCTCGTCGAGGCGGTGGACGAGGACGGTCACCCGGTGCCCGACGGCACGCCGGGCGAGCTGGTGTTCACCACCCTCACCAAGACCGGGATGCCGCTGCTGCGCTACCGCTCCGGGGACGTCGCGGTGCTCGCCGGGCCCGCCCCGGACAGCGCGCGCACCCTCCGCCGCGTGGGCAAGCCCCTCGGCAGGCGGGACGACATGCTGGTGGTGCGCGGGGTCAACGTGTTCCCCAGCGAGGTCGAGGCGGTCGTCCTGGCCGACGGGCGGGTCAGCCCGCACTACCTCGTCGTGGACGACCGGCGGGTCGAGAAGCGGCCCGAGCTGCGGGTCGTGGTCGAGAGCGCGCACGACGTGGCCGACGACCTGGAGACCAGGCTCAAGGCCCGCCTCGGCCTCACCTGCGCGGTGCACGTGGTCGCGCACGGCGTGGTGCCCCGCTCGGAGACCGGAAAAGCGCGGCGGCTGGCCCGCTGGAGCGCGGGACAGCCGCCGGTGCCGGGCCTCTAGGCCCCTGGCCAGAGACTCAGGCGAACAGCTTCGACAGCCACTCCGGGTCGCCGAGGGCGTCCAGCTCCTGGCCGTCCTTGGTGACGGTCGGGGTGCCCTTGAAGAAGTCCGTGGCGTTGGCCTTGTCCAGCTCGGCCTTGGCCTCGGCCTCGTGCGTGCCGTTGTCCACGCAGGACTTGAAGCCCTCCGACGTCACGCCCAGGTCGACCGCCAGCTGCTTGAGCTGGTCCTTGGTCCACCCGGCCTCGCCCTCCTCGGGCTGCTGGGCGTACAGCCGGTCGTGGTACTCCGAGAACTTGCCCTCGTCGGCGACGCACAGCGCGGCGTTGGCCGCGTCGCGCGAGTAGCCCTCCGGGGAGGACATGCGGATCAGCATGGGCAGCAGGTGGTAGTTCACCCGCAGCTCGCCCGCCTCGACGTGGGTGCGGATCTGGTCGGCGTACTTCTCCTTGAACACGCCGCACACCGGGCAGAGGAAGTCCTCGTAGACGTCGATGGTGACGTCCGCGTCGGGCCTGCCCACGGTCACCACGCCGCCCGCGCGCTCCACCGGGGCGTTGGTGCTCTTGGCCCCGGTCGCGACGAGCTGGGCGTTCTCCGTGGACTTGGACGCCCCCTGCCACATCACGCCGCCGATGACCACCAGCGCCAGCACCACGACGATCGCGACCCCGGCGACGACCTTGTTCCGGTCGCTCGCCTTGCGGCTAGCGGCGACGGCCGAGACCGCCGCCCGCTGGGCCTGCTTCTTCTTCCGAGCGTTGCGCTCAGCCCCACCCACGTCAGCACGTCCTTCCCGCTACGACCTGCGTCGCAGGTTAGCCGGGGATGCTGAGTGGAACCTGAGCCCTAGGCCTCTGGTTGCCTGGGACGTCCGGCGACGCGCTCCCCGGTGGGCACCTCCGGCCCCTCGTCCAGGGTGCCCGACTCGACGGCGACGGTCTCCGCGGTCGTGCTCTCCTTCACCAGCGTCTCCGGCATGGTGATCCACATCAGCAGGGCGACGACCATGATGCCGGAGGTCACGGTGAACGCCGTCGTGTAGGAGAAGTTGTCCGCGAGCAGGCCCGCCAGCAGCGGCCCGACGATGGCGCCGAGGTCGGCGATCACCTGGAACGTGGCGAGCAGCGGCCCGCCCTTGCCCTTGGGGCCGATGACGTCGGCGACGACCGCGTTCTGCGGCGGGTTCAGCAGGCCCGCGCCGAGGCCTGCCACGAACGAGGCGACCAGGAAGACCGGCACGGTCGTGCTGAAGCCGAACCACAGGGTGCCCGCGGCGGAGATGGCCAGGCCCGCGATGCCGAGCGGCTTGCGGCCGATCCGGTCGGAGAGCTTGCCGGACACCATGAGCGTGCACACGTTGCCGACCGCGAACACCGACATCGAGATGCCGCCCATCTCGGGCGAGCCGTGCAGCGCCTTCTCCACGAACAGCGGCACCATCGACACGCGCAGGCCGAACACCGCCCAGCCGTTGGCGAAGTTGGACGCGAGCGCCGCGCGGTAGGAGCTGTTGCGCAGCGCCTGGCGGACGGTGACGGGGCTCTCCGGCCGGGCGCTGGTGTCGAGCGCGGCGAGCGTGGACTTGCGCAGGAACCACCACACGAACGTGGCGGCGACGAGCAGCGCGGCGGCGTAGCTGACGAACGGCAGCTGCACGGACACGCCGACGAGGGCGGCGCCGATGATCGGGCCGAAGATGTTGCCGAGCAGGAAGCCGGTGGACCACAGGCCGGTGGCCTGGCCGCGCTGGGCGGGCGGGGTGATGCGGATGAGCAGGCCGACGGAGGCGACCGTGAACATGGTCGAGCCGATGCCGGAGAAGGCGCGCAGGAACAGCAGCTGCCAGTAGGTGACGGCGAAACCGCAGGCCGCGGTGCCGAGGGCGACGATGACGATGCCCGCGATGTAGGTCTTGGGCTCGCCGAACCGGGTGACGAGCTTGGCGCTCACCGGGGCGAACAGGATGCGCACGACGGCGAACGAGCTGATCACGAGCGCGACGGCCGTGGACCCGACGCCGAAGCTGTCAGCGAAGATCGGGAGTGCCGGTGCGACGATCCCGAAGCCGATGGCGATGATGAAGCTCGCCACGACCAGAACCCACACCTCGGCGGGCAGCCGCTGCGCTGTCCGCTCCGTCGTTCTCCCCAGCACAGCAGCGCCTCTTTCTCGATCTTTGGTTTTTATTAGCTGCCCTAAGGATATGTGACAGTTCACTCGTCGGGGTGGCGGCCCTACCCATGGACCACCCCTGTCCGGGGCAGGTCAGTCGAGCAGCTCGTCCACCCGCCGGGCGTACGCGGTGACCGGGTAGGCCGCCTCGAAGCCGCACGCCTCGGCGAACCGCTCCCCCGCGCCGCCCTCGGCGACCTGGGCGGACACCAGCAGCGCGCCCGCGTCCCACAGGGCCGACACGAGCCCGTCGACCAGCGCGGACCCGACGCCGCGCCGCCTGCGGGCCGGTCGCACCACGACCTGCTCGACCAGCCCGACGCGGTGCTCGCCGAACCCGGAGGCGAACCCGCCGACCCGGTCGCCGTCGTCGACCACCAGGAGCGCGCAGCGCGGGTCGTCCAGCCGCTGCCCGAGGTGCCGCACGAGCTTGCGGCTGCCGCCCACGCCCAGGTCATCGGCCAGCAGCTCGGCGAGCTGAGGCAGGTCGGCGTCCACGGCGGGCCTCACCTGCGCGGACTCCCCGAGCGGGCCGCGACGGCGGCGGTGCACGAAGGTCAGCAGCTCCTCGACGGCGTACCAGCCCGCGTCGTCGGCGATGCCCTCGATCTCGGCGACCGTCGTGGGTGAGGCGTACACCACAGCTTCGGCGCGCCCGACGTCGGCGAAGCTGCGCTCCAGCCGCAGCAGCGTGCCCGCGACCTCGGCGGACGTCCCGTCGAGCGCGCACGCGTGGTTGCCGCCGGGCAGCGGGCTGTCCGGGTTCACCACCACCCGCGCGCAGCCGACCGCGCCGATCCGCCCGTAGCGCACGGCGCCGGAGGCGAGGCGGGCGTTCTCCACGAGTCCGGCCAGGTCACGGGCCCGGTACGGGTCGAGCAGCTCGGGGTCGTCGGGGTCGTGCAACGGGTCAACCACCCCCTCACCCTCGCACGTCGCGCCCCTTCCAGTCGGCGCCGCCGCGACCGGCCAGCCAGGTGGCCCGCGCCAGCAGCGCGCCGAACGCGGTCGCGCCGACCGGGGCGAGCGCGGCGCGCGCCACCGGCTGCCCGACCCGCCGCAGGTAGAGCGCGCTGGTCGCGGCCTGGGCGGCCCACGCGAGCAGCCCCGCCCACCGCACCACCCCGCGCCCCCGGACCGCCATCAGCACGGGCAGCGCCCCGTGCCCGAGCTGGGCGAGCGCGGCGGCGCCGAACAGCACCGCCCCTCCCCCGGTCTCGGCGACCAGGGCGACGGAGCTCCTGGTCACCGACCGCCAGGCCGCCCCGACCCCGTCGACGCCGTGCACGAGCAGCGCCCCCGACGCGTCGGCGAACCGGGTGCGCCCGCCGGTGTCGCGCACGAGCGTGGCGTACCCGAGGTCGTCCACCCTGGCGCCCCGGATCGCCTCCCACCCGCCGGACCGCTCGTGCGCGACCCGTCTGACCAGCACACAGTGGCCCACCGCGAGCGCCCGCCCGCGCGAGCCGTCCGGTGAGGCGACGGTGAGCAGCGCCTCGGTCATGGGCGCGAACAGCGACCACCAGGAGTGCCCGCGCGCGGGCGGGTGGCCCGCGACCGAGACCAGGTCGACCCGCCACCGCCGGGCCGCCGCGACGAGCCTGCCGACCAGCTCGGGCGCGGCCTCGGTGTCGGCGTCCAGGAACAGCAGGAACTCGCCCTCGGCGGCCTGCGCGCCCACGTGCAGCGCGTGCGCCTTGCCCGCCCACCCCGGCGGCGGCTCGGCCGCGGTGATCACCCGCACGCGCGGGTCGGCCTCGGCGTGGTGGCGCGCGATGGCCGCCGTGGCGTCGGTCGACCCGTCGTCCACCACGGTGATCCGGAGCCGCTCGTGCGCCTGCGCGCGCAGCGACCGCAGGCACCGGTCGAGGTTCGCCTCCTCGTCGCGCGCGGGCACCACCACGGCCACCAGCGCGTCGTCCACCACCCCGGCGGGCAACCGCTCGACCTTCCGCCACGCGGCGGCCGTGCCCACCGCCTTCACCACGCCGGTCCCGGCTAGCGCGACCGCGAGCGCTCCCCTGATCCCCACGCTGACCACCCCCTGCCCCCACATTGGCAGACTCACCCCCGTGGAGTTGCCAGATCTTCCGGTCCGAGCGGTGCTGCCCGAGCTGATCGAGACCCTGTCCGGGTGGGGCGCGGCCGTGCTGGTCGCGCCGCCGGGCACGGGCAAGACCACCCTGGTGCCGCTGGCGCTGGAGGGCCGGGTGGTGATCGCCGAGCCGCGCCGGATCGCCGCGCGGGCGGCGGCGTCGCGCATGGCCGCGCTGCTGGGCGAGCCGGTGGGGGCGACGGTCGGGTACTCGGTGCGCGGCGACCGGAAGGTGTCGAGGTCGACCAGGATCGAGGTGGTGACCTCGGGGCTGCTGGTGCGCAGGTTGCAGCACGACCCGGAGCTGTCGGGTGTGGGCACGGTGGTGCTGGACGAGTGCCACGAGCGGCACCTGGACGCGGACCTGCTGCTCGCGCTGCTCCTGGACGCCCGCGCGGGGCTGCGCCCGGACCTGCGGCTGCTGGCGACGTCGGCGACGGTCGCGGCGGACCGCCTCGCGGAGCTGATGGGCGGCGTCCCGGTGCTGACCGCGCACGCCAGGACCTACCCGGTGGAGCTGTTCCACGTCCCGCCGCAGAAGAACGAGCGGTCGGAGGCTGTGGTGGCCCGCGCGATCCGGCGGGCGGTGGCGGAGACGCCGGGCGACGTGCTGGTGTTCCTGCCCGGTGTGCCGGAGATCCGCCGGGTGGCGGCCCTGTTCCAGGGCGGTGACCTGCGCGTGGACGTCCTGCACGGCCGCTTGACGGCGGCCGAGCAGGACGCGGTGCTGCGGGTGGGGCGGGAGCAGCGGGTGCTGCTGTCGACGTCGATCGCCGAGTCGAGCCTGACCGTGCCGGGTGTGCGCGCCGTGGTGGACGCGGGCCTGTCGCGGGTGCCGAGGGTGGACCACCGCAGGGGGTTGGCGGGGCTGGCGACCGTGCGGGTGAGCGCGGCCGTGGCGGACCAGCGCGCGGGCCGGGCCGGGCGGGAGGCGCCGGGGCGGGCGTACCGGTGCTGGCCGGAGCACGAGCAGTCCACGCTGCCGCGCTACCCGGAGCCGGAGATCCGCAGCGCGGACCTGACGTCGCTGGCGCTGGAGCTGGCGTGCTGGGGGACGCCGGACGGCGAGGGTCTGTCCTGGTGGGACGCGCCGCCGAGGGGTGCGCTGGAGGCGGCGAAGGCGGTGCTGGGGAACCTGGGGGCGTTGCGGGACGGCCGGGTGACCGAGCGCGGTGAGCGGATGTCCGCGCTGGGCCTGCACCCGAGGTTGGCGAGGGCGCTGCTGGACGGCGGTGAGCTGGCCGGGTCGAGGACGGCGACCGAGGTGGTGGCGATCCTGGACGAGGACCGGGGTTCGGGCGAGGACATCACCGGTCGCAGCGCGGACCGGCGGGAGGTGGGCAGGCTGTCGAAGCTGATCCCCGCGGCGTCCGGCAGCGGCGACCAGGCGCTGGTGGTGGCGCTGGCGCACCCGGAGCGCCTGGCCCGCAGGCGCGCGCCGGGCAGCCCGGTGTACCTGATGGCGGGTGGGACGGCGGCGGAGCTGCCGCAGGGCAGCCGGTTGGCGGACGCGGAGTGGCTGGCGATCGCGGTGGCGGACCGCGAGCCGGGGCGCATCCACGCGCGGATCAGGTTGGCGGCGCGGGCGGACGAGCAGCTGGCCGTGCAGGCGGCGCCCGCGCTGCTCGGGGAGCGGGAGGAGATCGCGTGGGACGGCGACGTGGTGGCGCGGCGGGTGCGGCACCTGGGCGCGATCCCGCTGTCGACGACCCAGCTGACCGGCACGGCGCACCTTCAGCAGGCGCTGCGGGCGGGTTTGGCGGCGGAGGGTCTGGGGTTGCTGTCGTGGGGACCTGCGGCAGTCCGAACCAGGCAGCGGTTGGCTTTCCTGCACGAGGTGCTGGGAGATCCGTGGCCGGAGGTGACCGATGCGGCGCTGCTGCCCTTGGTGGACCTGGGCAACGCCCGCCGCAAATCCGACCTGGCGAAGCTGAAAGCCGACCACGTGCTGCAGGCGGCGATGCCGTGGCCTGCGGCGGCGAAGTTCGACGCCCTGGCCCCGGACCGCTTGGAGGTCCCGTCGGGTTCGAGGATCGCCATCGACTACTCGACCACCCCGCCGACCTTGCCGGTGAAGGTGCAGGAGGTGTTCGGCTGGACGGAAACGCCGACGGTCGCCGGAATTCCCCTGGTGCTGCACCTGCTCACCCCGGCGGGCCGTCCGACGGCGGTGACGGGCGACCTGAAGTCGTTCTGGCAGACGGGCTACCCGCAGGTGAGAGCGGAACTACGAGGCCGCTACCCGAAGCACCGCTGGCCGGAGGACCCGATGACGGCGCCGCCGGCTCGGCGGTGACGGGGCGCGTTACGAAGCAAAAAGGTTTTGATTCCACTGCCTTTGACCAGGCAAAACAATGGCCAATCCGTGCTTGTGGACGGGGTTGCGCCGTCCACTAGTGCGGGTGTTGCGGGTGGTGTTGCGCCCGCAACACCCAGGAGCGGTTCCTGGGTTTTTCCTTTCTGGGCCTCATGCCACCGGCATGGGGCCTTTTTGCATGAGGAGACCCTGTTGTCTATCACCGATGCCGTTCCGCCCGCCGCTGTCTCAGGCGCCTTGCCAGGAGTGCTGAAGCAGGTGGGCCACGCACCCACCACGGAGCGCAGCCACCCATGACGCACAACGACCCCACGGCCAGGAGGGCGCTTCGCTCCAGCGACAGCGACGTCCTCGGCGCAGCCCTCGCGCGGCTGCGCGAGAAGGACGCGATGTTCTTCGTCCTGCACTACTGCTTCGAGGTGCCTCTGGCGGCCTTGCTGAGGATCGTGATGACGACCGTGGCAGGCGAGTTCCGCGGCTACGACTGGGCGGCGCACATACGCGACAAGCTGGACAGCTCCCACCTGGAGATAACCCGGCTCCTCCAAGCGGAGAACGTCACCTGGGACGACCTCGACTGGCACACGTCCCCGGCGGTACGGTCGATCGGCGAGCGCTGCGGGGTCAACACCCTGCTCCCCTGCCTGGGCTGCGGCCAGCAGAAGATCCCGCTCATCGGCCTGGCGGACTCCGGCACCATACGGATGGAGCGCCTGCTGTTACCTCCAAGCGACCACAGTGACCCTCTCGACGAGGTGTTCAAGTGGCGTTGGTCAAGAACCAGCCCCATGACCTGGTCCGCACGCGCGGTAGTCGCGCACCTCTCCCAACGAGGCGTGCGGGACTTCTCGGTGCACGAGAGCTGCCTGGACCAGGCCAAGCCCCACCACATCAGCCTGACCGCCCGCTACCTCGACCAACTGCCCAGGTTCTTCCAGAGGTACGACGGCGTCGAGTGGCTGGAGATCCCCCGTCCGCGAGCCGCAGGCCCGGTCACCGTCCTGCGCGTCACAACCCCCGCCTAGCCCCCAGAAACGACGAATGGCGAGTGCTCGTCAACCACGAGCACTCGCCATCCACCGAGTGGAGGTGCCGGGAATCGAACCCGGGTCCTCTGCCGGCTCATCAAGGCTTCTCCGTGCGCAGTCCGCTATGCCTCTGCTCGGCCCCGACGATCACGCGGACAAGACGTCGTGACAGGCCCAGTCACTGTGAGTGTCCCAACCGCTCCCCGTGACCGGGAACGGAGGTGAAGCCTCCTAGCTGATGCCGGCGACCGGAGCGGAGGCTCCTCCGGGCCGACAGCGTTGCTCCTAGCCTCAGGCGGCGAGGGCGAACGCGCGCTGGTCGTTAGACTTGGCGCTTATTGGTTTGCGATGACGCTTGCGGTGGTCTCTCGCCTGCACCGGCACGCTTCCCTTGAATCGACGCACAAAGTCGAAACCGTTCACCCCCTGGTCGGGTACCTGACTCCACCATCATAACGCCCCGCGCCACCGATTTCATTCCCCGTGCCCCGGTGGGGCTGCCCCTACCGGAAGGCGGCGGTGCGCCTCATGGTTCCGGCTGGTCGGAGGGGGCAGGCTGGGGTGGACGGAGCGCGAGGACGGGGAGCTGATGACGGCGCGGGTGAGACCGGTCGCTGGGCGGGCCGCGGGGTACTTCCTGCTGGCCCCGGTGACCGGGGTGGTCTGGTGCCTGCTGCTGGTGCCGCTGACCCTGCTGGGCCTGGCCACGGCGCCGGTGCTGATCGGGTTGCCGCTGCTGGCGCTGGCGATGGTGGTGGCGCGCGCCAGCGGGGGTTCGGAGCGCGGGCTGGCCAGGGTCGCGCTCGGGGTGGACGTTCACCCGCCCGCGCCGCGGGTTCGCCCGTCCGGGCGGTTCGGGTGGGTGTGGGGGCCGGTGCGGGACGCCGCCGCGTGGCGGGCGCTGCTGTACCAGCTGCTGGTGCTCGTGCCGCGCGTCGTGCAGTTCGTCGTGCTGCTGGCGGCGTCGGTGGCGGCGGTGGTGCTGGTCGCGCTGCCGCTCGCCACGCTCTGGCTGCCGTTCGCGATCGCGGTGGACCTGGGCGGCGGCCGGGAGTGGCTGATCGACTCCTGGTACTCGGGGCTGCCCGCCGCCCTGCTGGGCGGGCTGCTGTGGCTGGTCCTGCTGCACGGCCTGCGCACGGCCGCGCGCTGGCAGGGCTGGCTGGTGCGGGTGATGCTGGGCCCGTCGCGGACGGCGGAGCTGACCGCCGAGGCGCAGCGGCTGCACGCGAGCCGGGCGCGCGGGGTGGAGGCGGCCGAGGCCGAGCGCAGGCGCATCGAGCGGGACCTGCACGACGGCGCGCAGCAGCGGCTGGTGTCGGTGGCGATGAGCCTGGGCCGGGCCAAGAGCAAGCTGGGCAGCGACCCGGAGGCGGTGCGGGCGCTGATCGACGAGGCGCACGCGGACGCGAAGCTGGCGATCTCGGAGCTCCGCGACCTCGCGCGCGGCATCTACCCGTCGGTGCTCGGCGACCGCGGCCTGGACGCCGCGCTGTCCTCGCTGGCGGCCCGCTGCCCGGTGCCGGTGGAGGTGTCGGTGAAGGTGGAGCCGCGCCCGCCGACCGCGGTGGAGAGCACCGCCTACTTCACCGTCGCCGAGGCGCTCACGAACATCACCAAGCACTCCGGCGCCACGCGCGCGCGGGTCGCGGTGTCGCGCACCGAGTCGTCCGTGGTGGTGGAGGTCGTGGACAACGGTCGCGGCGGCGCCTCGGTGCGCCAGGGGGGCGGCCTGGCGGGGCTGGCCGACCGGGCTGCGACGATCGACGGCGTCGTCACCGTGGTGAGCCCGGTCGGCGGCCCCACATCGATCAGGACGGAGCTGCCGTGCGCGTGGTGATCGCCGAGGATTCGGTGCTGCTGAGGACGGGGGTGCAGCGGCTGCTGGAGGACGAGGGCATCGAGGTCGTCGCGGCCGTCGAGGACGGGGCGGCGCTGCTGGACGCGGTGCGCGAGCACCGGCCGGACCTGGCGCTGGTGGACGTGCGGATGCCGCCGACGTTCACCGACGAGGGCCTGCGCGCGGCGATCGAGGCCCGCAGGCTGGTCCCCGGACTGCCGGTGCTGGTGCTGTCGCAGTACGTCGAGGAGCGCTACGCCGTCGACCTCCTGGTCGGCGGCGCGAGCGGGGTCGGCTACCTGCTCAAGGAGCGGGTGGCGGACGTGGCGGAGTTCGTGGCGTCGGTGCGCCGGGTCGCGGAGGGCGGCACGAGCATCGACCACGAGGTGATCACCCAGCTGATGGTGCGCAGCAAGCGCGACCCGCTGGACTCGCTCACGCCGAGGGAGCGGGAGGTGCTGGGCCTGATGGCGCAGGGCCTGTCGAACACCGCGATCGCGGCGGAGATGACCGTGTCGGACGGCGCGGTGGAGAAGCACGTCGGCAACATCTTCAGCAAGCTGGGCCTGGAGCCGAGCACCGCCGAGCACCGGCGGGTGCGGGCCGTGCTCACCTACCTCGGCCGGACCTGAGCGCGGCGGGACAGCAGAAGCGCCCCCGGAGGAGTCCGGGGGCGCTTCGACGTGCCGGGGACGGCTAGTACCGGCCGCCCTTGCCCTTGAGCGCCCGGCCGTGGGCCTTGGCGATCTCCCGCTGCGCGTCGCGCTTGGCCAGGTCCTGGCGCTTGTCGTAGGACTTCTTGCCCTTCGCCAGCGCCAGCTCGACCTTGACGTAGCCGTCCTTGAAGTACATCGACAGCGGGATGAGCGACAGGCCGCTCTCCTTCGTCTTGCCGATGAGCTTCTCGATCTCCTGGCGGTGCAGCAGCAGCTTGCGCTTGCGGCGCACCTCGTGGTTGGTCCACGTCCCCGCGACGTACTCGGGGATGTGCAGCGCGTGCAGCCAGACCTCGCCGTCGTCGACCTGCCCGAAGGCGTCGACCAGCGACGCCCTGCCCATGCGCAGGCTCTTGACCTCCGTGCCGACGAGCACGACGCCGGCTTCGTAGGTGTCGAGGATGGTGTAGTCGTGCCGAGCCTTGCGGTTCGACGCGATCACCTTCTGACCGCGTTCCTTGACCATGCTGAAGACCTTACGCGAGCGGGCCAGCGGTTATAGGCGCACGTACAACCGGAGGGTGACGTAGCCGGTGAGCGCCGAGATCAGCACGGACACGCCGAGCAGGACCGGCGAGATGACCATGATGTCCAGCATCCCGAGCTGCGGCAGGATGCCGGAGGAGAACAGGTCGCCGAGCACCGAGTCGAGCGCGGTGACCTTGAACAGCATCAGGCAGGCGACGCCGAGCACGGCGCCGATGATGCCCGCGACCACGGCCTCGATGAGGAACGGCAGCTGCGTGTACCAGCGCGTCGCGCCCACCAGCCGCATGATCCCCACCTCCGTCCGGCGGGTGAACGCCGACACCTGGATGGTGTTGGAGATCAGCAGCAGGGCCGCGAACGCCTGGAGCGCGGCGAGCCCGAGGGCGCCGTCGCGCACGCCGTTGAGGACGTCGAACAGCCTGGACAGGAACTCGCCCTGGTCGCTGACCGACTTGACGCCCGCCTCGCCGCTGAACGCCTTGACGATCACGTCGGCGCGCTCGGGGTCCTCCAGCTTGACGCGGAAGGTCGCGGGGATGGCCTCGGGGCGGGCGAGCTTCACCAGCTCGGGCTGCGCCTCGAAGATCGTCTTGAACCGCTCGTAGCCCTGCTCGCGGTTCTCGTACACCACGGACTCGACCCCGGAGGTGCCCTCCAGCTTGGTGCGGAGTCCGGCGCACGGGTCCTGCGTGCAGTCCTTGTCGTTGACGCTGACGTCGTTGGTCATCATGACCGCGACTTCCAGCTTGCCCTGGTAGTTCGCCTGCATCTTGTCGACCATGCGGACGACGAGCAGACCCATACCGAGCAGGAACAGGGAGATCGCGGTCGTGAGGATCATCGCGATCGTCATCGTGACGTTCCGGCGCAGGCCGGTGACGACCTCGCTGAACACGAAGCTGGTACGCATCGGGGGGAACGTTCCTCAGGGTCGGGGTTGGGTGGAGGTCAGCGGCCCACGCCGTAGACGCCCCGCTTGTCGTCGCGGACGATGTGGCCGTGGTCCAGTTCGACCACGCGGCGGCGCATCGAGTCGACGATCGAGTGGTCGTGGGTGGCCATCAGCACCGTCGTCCCGGTGCGGTTGATGCGCTCCAGCAGCAGCATGATGTCGTGGCTGGTGTCGGGGTCCAGGTTTCCCGTGGGCTCGTCGGCCAGCAGCATCAGCGGCCGGTTGACGAACGCGCGCGCGATGGCCACGCGCTGCTGCTCGCCGCCGGACAGCTCGTGCGGCATCCGGTCGGCCTTGCCGTCGAGGCCCACCAGCTGCAGGACCTCGGGGACGACCTTGACGATGGTGTTGCGCGGCTTCCCGATGACCTCCAGCGCGAACGCGACGTTCTCCGCCACGGTCTTGTTGGTCAGCAGCCGGAAGTCCTGGAAGACGCAGCCGATCGACTGGCGCAGGCGGGGGACCCTGCGCCGGGCCATCTTGGCGACGTCGAAGTTGGAGACGTAAACGCGCCCCTTGCTCGGCACCTCTTCCCGCAGCAGCAAGCGCAGGAAAGTCGATTTGCCGGACCCGGAAGCCCCGATGAGAAAGACGAACTCACCTTTGTCCACCTCGACTGAAACGTTGTCGAGCGCGGGGCGCGTTGAGGTCTTGTAGACCTTGGACACGTGTTCGAGGCGAATCACGGGGGGAGTCTACAAGCGGCACAGGTAACGGTCACGTATCGGCCCACCCCTGTACGGAGGGTGATCCCGCCGGTGATCAGCGGCGGCACGCTGGGTGACCGCGACCGGCGCCGTTACCCGATCATGATCCGGACGCGGCGACGGCGGGCGGGCACGGGGCCCGCCCGCCGTCGCGGGGTCACTGCGATCAGGCCGTCTGCCGCTGCTTGCGCCAGCGGATGCCCGCCTCCAGGAAGTCGTCGATCTCGCCGTCGAGCACGGCGGACGGGTTGCCGACCTCGTGCTCGGTGCGCAGGTCCTTGACCATCTGGTAGGGGTGCAGCACGTAGGAGCGCATCTGGTTGCCCCAGCTGGAACCGCTGTCCTTGAGGGCGTCCATCTTGGCCTGCTCCTCCTGGCGCTGGCGCTCCAGCAGCTTCGCCTGCAGGACGGCCATCGCGGTCGCCTTGTTCTGCAGCTGCGAGCGCTCGTTCTGGCAGGACACCACGATCCCGGTCGGGATGTGCGTCAGGCGCACGGCCGAGTCGGTGGTGTTGACGCCCTGCCCGCCGGGACCGGAGGAGCGGTAGACGTCGACGCGCAGCTCCTTCTCGTCGATCTCGACGTGGTCGGTCTGCTCGACCACCGGCACGACCTCGACGCCCGCGAACGAGGTCTGGCGGCGGCCCTGGTTGTCGAACGGCGAGATGCGCACCAGCCGGTGCGTGCCCTGCTCGACGCTGAGGGTGCCGTACGCGTAGGGCGCGGTGACGCGGAAGGTGGCGGACTTGATGCCCGCCTCCTCCGCGTAGGAGGTGTCGAAGACGTCGACCGCGTAGTTGTGGCGCTCCGCCCAGCGCGAGTACATGCGCAGCAGCATCTCGGCGAAGTCCGCCGCGTCGACGCCACCGGCCTCGGCGCGCACCGTGACCAGCGCGTCACGGGCGTCGTACTCGCCGGAGAGCAGGGTCCGGACCTCCAGGGAGGAGATCTCCTCGCGGAGCTTGGCCCGCTCGGTGTCCGCCTCGGCGGCGCTGCCCTCGTCGCCCTCGTCCTCGGCCAGCTCGTAGAGCACGCCGAGGTCGTCCAGCCTGCCGCGCAGCGCGGTCACGCGGCGCAGCTCGCCCTGCTTGTGGGAGAGCTGGCTGGTGACGCGCTGCGCCTTCTCCTGGTCGTCCCACAGGTCGGGTCGCGCCGCCTGCTCCTCCAGCTCCGCGACCTGAGCGCGCAGAGCGTCGAGGTCCATCACCGCCTCGATGCTGGCGAGCGTCGCGGAGAGGTCCTTGATGTCTGCCTCGACGTCCAAGTTCACGGCAGAAGGTTACGCCAGCGCCGGTCGCGCAGCGCGACCGGATTGCGCGCGCACGACCGGTGGGGACGGCTCAACCGGTGGGAATGGCGTCCAGGAGCTTGAGGACGGCCTTGGCGTGGGCCAGGGCGAACTCGGCGACGGCCTTGGAGTAGGCGTCCTCCGCGGTCTTCACGGCGGCCCTGGCGGCCTCCTGGTCGGCGCCGTAGGTCGCGCGGGCGGTGTCCACCAGGCCCTGGCGCTGCTTGGGCGTCAGGGACCCCGCGTGCACCATGCGCAGGATCAGGGGGCTGCGCAGGTGGTCCGGGCCCGGTTCGGTGAGCAGCCAGTTCTTGAAGGCCTTCTTGCCCGCCGCGGTCAGCACGTACTGCTGGCTGGAGCGGGGGCCCTGCTTGCCGAGGCGCAGCAGGCCGGCCTCCGCCAGCGCGGGGAGCTCGCGGTACACCTGGCTGCGGGTGACGCTGAAGAACGCGCCGAAGCGCTCTCCCGCTTCCGCAACGAGCTGGCCGCCGGTCTTGGGTCCGTCGTGCAGCAGACCCAGGAGGGCCGCTGCCGTCGCGTTGAGGTCCGACACAACGTCAACCGTGCCACGACCACGGGCAGGTGTCCACAATGGTCAGCCGTTCTGTCCACTGTGGCTGATCACGGGCTAGCGGCGTTGGGCCATGCGGAGCAAGGAGAAGCTCCGCAGAGTGACCAGCGGTCGGCGGTGATCCACCCTTTCGGCCGCTTGATCGAGATTGTCCACGTCGAGTGGAAAGCTTTGGGGCGCAAGGCAATCGCCATCACGAGGAATCCTCAAGATCATTGGCGACCGGTCCGGGTGATCACTCGAACGGCAGCGTCCGGACCCGGCCCACTCACCGGCTGCATCGATGCGACCAGGGTCCCCCGACCGCCGTTAGCACAACCCGGTGATCCCCGCTCCGCACACTGGCGGACCCGCCCGCCGGTGGGACCATTACCGCAGGTGTGCCCGTGGGTCGGGTGCAGGCCGTTCGGCACGAGGAGGGTGACAGCTGTGGGCTTCAAGTGGGCTGGAACTAGCACCAAGGTCGTCCGCAATGCCCGTGCGTGGGCCAGCGGCACCGGACCTGACCAGGGGGCCAAGGACGAGTGCATGGTGTGCGGGAAGCAGATCCGCAGGCACCGCACCGTCAGCGGCGAGGGCCGCGTCTGCTCGCTGACCTGCGCCCAGTACTGGGCGGAGAACATGTCCTGAGCCCGCGCGCGGGTCCAGACGGCAGAAAGGCCCGGCGCGCTGTGCGCACCGGGCCTTTCGCGTGGTAGCGGGGACAGGATTTGAACCTGCGACCTCTGGGTTATGAGCCCAGCGAGCTACCGAGCTGCTCCACCCCGCGTCGGTAAGGTGAACTCTACGCGGAAGGCGGCGACAAAGGCAAATCGCCTCCCGACCAGCGGCGCGGCGGCGGAAACCCCGTTCGGCGCACCTGTCCGGCACAGCAGCCAGACACCCGCCGGGGCGGCACGACCTGCGGTGACGCCCGCACCCGCCGAGGACAGCGGCCGATCGGCCGGAAATGCGAAAAATCCCCCCACCGGAGATCCGGTGAGAGGATTTTCCTCTTTGTAGCGGGGACAGGATTTGAACCTGCGACCTCTGGGTTATGAGCCCAGCGAGCTACCGAGCTGCTCCACCCCGCGTTGGTAAGGTGAACTCTACGCAGGAACGGGGGCGAAGGCAAATCACTTCCCCGTTCGGCGGCGCCGCACCGGAAATCCCTGCTCACCGCCCGGCGCGACCCCGGAGAACCGCCGCGAAAAGCCGGATCCCCGATTGTGATGCGGACCACATAACACGGGGGATCACCTGCGGCACCGGTCTTCGGGAAAACGAAAAAACCTCCCACCGGAGATCCGGTGAGAGGTTTTCCCTCTTTGTAGCGGGGACAGGATTTGAACCTGCGACCTCTGGGTTATGAGCCCAGCGAGCTACCGAGCTGCTCCACCCCGCGTCGGTAAGGTGAACTCTACGCGGAAGGCGGCGGCAAAGGCAAATCGGGTGCCCCCGCCGTGGCGGGGACACCCGATTCCGCTGGTCAGAGCCGGTTCAGGCTCAGTTCGTCGGCGTCGGCGACGAGGTCACCGAGGACGACGGGGTGGACGGGGCCGCCTTGCTCGCCTCGTCGAACTTCCGGCTCGCCTCGTCCAGCGCCTTGAGCGCGTTGCCCTGAGCGGCGAAGTCACCGCTCGCCTGGGCCGACTTGAGCTGGTCGAGGGCGCCGCGGATGTCCCTGGCCGCCTGCTGCATCTCCGGCGTGTACGCCTGATTGCCGTTGTTGGCGTTCGGCGTCGACGGGGTGCTGGAGTTCGACGGCGACTGGCCGTTGTTCCCGTTGGACGGGTCGGGGACCTCCTGGGAGGCGCCCGACAGCACCTGGTCCAGCGCCTCGCCGAGCGTGGACGCGTAGCCCACCTTGTCGCCGAAGCTCACCAGCACCTTGGACAGCTGCGGGTACTGGGTGTTCTGGCTGGCCCGCTCGATGTAGACCGGCTCCACGTACAGCAGGCCACCGCCGACCGGCAGGGTCAGCAGGTTGCCGTAGACCACCTTCGTCTTCTGCTGGGTCAGCAGGTTCAGCTCGGAGCTGACCGTGGCCGAGGTGAGGAACTGGGTCTGGATCTGCTGCGGGCCCTTGGCCTCGTTGTTGAGCGTCAGCACGCTCATCTTCCCGTAGTTGTCCGGGTCGGACCGGACCGTCACGTACGAGGCCATGAACTCGCGGTTCTGCCGCACCAGCGAGCTGGTCAGCTGGAAGCTCACCTTGTTCGGGTCGCCGGTCGGGTCACCGGCCACCACGTAGAACGGCGGCTGCTGGTCGCGCGGCTGCTGGTTGCTGCTCTGCTGCTGGTCGACCGTGACGGCGTTGTCGACCGTCGGGTCGGACGGCACGCCCCAGAACGAGACGCCCGAGTAGAAGTCGCGCGGCTCGGACACGTGGTACCGGGTCAGCGTGTCCCGCTGGACCTTGAACAGGTCCTCGGGGTAGCGCAGGTGCTCCAGCAGCGACTGGGACATCTCGCTCTTGGCCTTGACCGAGCCGGGGAAGACGCCCATCCAGGTCTTCAGGACCGGGTCGCTCTCGTCCATCGCGTACAGGCTCACCGTGCCGTCGTAGGCGTCGACGGTGGCCTTGACCGAGTTGCGGATGTAGCTGATCTCGCGGTTCGGCTGCTGCGCCACGCCCGGAAGCGAGTCGTTGGTGGCGTCGCCCAGCGCGGTCTTGCGCGCGTACGGGTAGTTGTCGAGCGTGGTGTACCCGTCCACGATCCAGGTGATCTTGCCGTCGACGACCGCGGGGTACGGGTCGCTGTCGACGGTCAGCCACGGGGCGACGTCCTCGACGCGGTCGCGCGGGTTGCGGTTGAAGATGATCCGCGAGTCCTCGCCGACCGCCGAGTTGAACAGGATGTTCCGCTCGCCGTAGTAGGCGGCGAAGACCAGCTTGTTGAAGATGCCGCCGATCCGCACACCGCCCTGGCCGGTGTAGTTGTACTGGGTGCCGTCGGTGTCGTACTCGCTCGGCGCGCCCTCGCCGCGACCGCCGACGATCGCGTAGTCGGTGCTGGTGCCCAGCTCGCCGTAGTAGGTGCGCGGCTGCTCGACCCCGAACCTGCTGGGCGTGACCTCGCCCTGCTGGTTGACCTCGGCCACCTCGAACACCGGGTAGCCGCCGTTGCCGCCGTTGCCGTTCGCGTCGGCGGGCGAGTTCACCTTGCTGGCCTCGGCGAACACCATGCCGTTGCCGTGGGTGTAGATGAGGTGCTGGTTGATCCAGTCGCGCTGGCCCTGCGGGATGCCGCTGGTGTTCAGCTCGCGGACGGCGACGATGTAGTCCTGGATCTCCTCGTCGACCTTGTAGCGGTCGACGTCGAGCTTCTCCGGGAACGCGTAGAACGGCCGCAGCTGCTGGAACTGGGTGAAGGTCTTGGAGATGACCGCCGGGTCGAGCAGGCGGATGTTGCCGAGGGTCGCCTTGTCGGACTTCAGCTCGTCGAGCGAGACGTTCTGCTTGCCCTCGTACGGCTTGGTCTCGACCTTGTCGTCGGTGAGCGCGAAGGCCTCCTTGGTGGCCGCGATGTTGCGGCTGATCGACTCGGCCTCCTTCTCGATGGCGTTGGGGCGCACCGAGAACTGCTCCAGCACGGCGGGCCAGGCGGCGCCGACGAGCACGCTGGACAGCACCAGCAGGACGGTCGCGATCGCGGGCAGCTGCAGGTTGCGCATGACCGCGCCCGCGAAGAACGCCACGGCGCAGAACACCGCGATGAACAGCAGGATCAGCTTGGCGGGCAGCACCGCGTTGAGGTCGGTGTAGGTGGCGCCGTCGAACTTGTCGTTCCGGTCCGAGAACAGCAGCTGGTACCGGTCGAGGAAGTAGGCCACCGCCTTGAGCAGCACGAAGACGCCCGCGACGACGGCGAGGTGGACCCTGGCCGCCGCGGAGAGCTGGCCGCCGCGGCCGGCGAGCCGGATGCCGCCGAACAGGTAGTGCGCGACCACCGCGCCCGCGAACGCGATCGCCGTGGCGATGAACAGCCAGGACAGCAGCCAGGTGTAGAAGGGGAGCTTGAAGGCGTAGAAGCCGATGTCCATGTCGAACTCGGCGTCGGTGCTGCCGAACGGCGTGGCGTTCAGGAAGAGCTGGAACTCCTGCCAGTACGCCTGGGCCGACGTGCCCGCGACGACGCCGACCACGACCGGGATGGCGATGGCGAACAGGCGCAGCCGCCCGGACACCACCGACCGGTAGCGGGCGACGGGGTCGTCGGGTCCGGCGACGGGGACGAAGACGGGGCGGGTCCGGTAGGCGACGACCAGGCTGACCGCGAGCAGTCCGCCGACCAGCAGCCCGACGCCCGCGAAGAGGCCGAACTGGGTGAGCAGGACCGTGGTGAAGACGTTGCGGAAGCCGACTTCGCCGAACCAGAGCCATTCGACGTAGGTGCCCAGCAGCCTTGAGCCGGTGATCAGACCGACCAGGACCACCGCGCCGATGATGAGGAGGATCCGGCTGCGACGGGACAGCCTGGGCAGTCCGACCGGGGGCCGTGTGGCCACGTGGCACACTCCTGGGTATCGCGGGTTGTGGCGTTGCGTACGTTCTGTCCAACTCTACGGAGGTGGCGCGGGGTTCCCCGTTCGGTCGACCGATTGGGCGGATGCGACCATGGCTGGCGTGCCTGCCAGTGAAACCCCGCCCGTGGTCCTGCCCGCAGTAGCCCGTGAAGTGGAGGAGTTCGTCTCCACCGGGGGCTGGAACCAGCCGGTGCAGCTGTTCGCCCTGGTCAGTACGGCCGCGCTGCTCGCGCAGCAGCCGGAGCTCGCCGGGCAGCTGGACCCGGCGGCCTCGCCGCTGACCCCGATCGCCCAGGACTCGCTGCCCGACTCGGAGCTGGACCGGGCGCTGGCGGGCATCGAGTGGCCGGACGTGGTGTCCGGGTGCGCGATCGCCCAGGAGATCGTGGTGCTGCCGCCCGCCGCCGAGGAGCAGCTGTCCTCGGAGAACCTGGACGACGAGGCCGCGAAGCGGTTCGCCGCCGAGCACCCGGACCGCAAGGAGGCCCGGCTGGTCGCCGCGGTGCTGCGGGACGGGACGACGGCGTGCGTGCTGCGGCTGCGCGGCACGACCGAGGCGCCCGAGGAGGTCGTCGAGCACCCGGAGCTGGCCCCGAACCTGACGAGCGCGCTGCTGGCGACGCTGCGCCCCTGAGACCAGCTGCGCCCTTGAGACGACCGCTCACGCGCGAAGGCCCCCGGTCGACGGTCGACCGGGGGCCTTCGCGAAGTCGGGTCAGCAGCCGGGCGTGTCGCCGCCCTTGGCCAGCGCCTCCAGCGAGGTCACGGCGTCCTGCAGGTTCTTGACCCGGATCAGCCTGAGCCCGTCGGGGGCGTTCTGCCTGGCCTCCTCGCAGTTGCCGTCGGGCACGAGGAACGCCTCGGCGCCGCCCTCGCGCGCGGCGACCATCTTGAACGGGATGCCGCCGATGCGGCCGACCTCGCCGGTCTGGGTGATCTCGCCGGTGCCCGCGACGTGCTTGCCGCCGTTGAGCTCGCCGGGGGTCAGCTTGTCCACGATGGACAGCGCGAACATCAGGCCCGCGGAGGGGCCGCCGACGTCGGACAGGCTGATGGTGACGTCGAACGGGACGTCGGCGCGGTCGGCCGGGACCATGCCGAGGAAGCCGGTCTCGCGGTCCCCGGCCTGGGCGAGGGTGACGCGGGCGGTCTTGCGCTCGCCGTCGCGCAGGACGACGAGGTCGACCTGGTCGCCGGGCTTGGTGGACTCCAGCGCGGGCCGCACCTGGTCGGCGGCGGTGATCTGCCTGCCGTTGACCTCGACGAGCTGGTCGTCGGGCTGGAGGGCGACGTCGGCCGGGGTGCCCTTGGTGATCTCGGCGACGAGGACCTTCTTGGGGTAGCCGAGGTAGCTGAGCGCCGCGACCTCGGCGCTGCTCTGCGAGTCCTTGAACGCGCGGGTGTTCTCGTCGCGGACCTGCTGCTCGGACTCGCCGGGGCGGAAGAACTCCTCGCGCGGGGCGAGCGCGTACCGGCCGCTGAGCCAGAGGCCGAGCGCGCCGAACAGGGACACGTCGTCGGTGAGCGAGACCGTGGTCATGGTGAGCGTGCCGCCGGTCGGGAACGTCTCCTGGCCGTCGACGGACACGACCTGGCGGCCACCCGCCTCGCCGAGCGTGTCGTAGGTGGGGCCGGGGCCGAGCGCGACGTACGGGACGCGGGCGAAACCGCCGAGCAGGCCGAGCACGAGCACCAGCACGAGGCTGATCACGAGCGTCCACGTGCGCCTGGTCAGACCGGTCCTGCGCGGGGGCAGCGGGGCGCCGGGCGCGGGTGGCGGCGGTGGCGGCGGTGGGGCCTCCTCGACCGGCGGGCGGTCGGCTTGGAGGGTCTCCTCGGGCGCGCTGTCGTGTCCGGTGTCGCTGCGCTCGCTCACCGCCCCAGCGTACGGGCACCGCGCTCGCCCTCCGCGAACCGGCACCGCGCGGCACGCCGTGCCCGCGTACCGTGGTGGTATGAGTGACCTGCCCTTCGGGTTCAGCCCGCAGGACCCGGATGACCGAGGCCGCAAACCCGAGGACCAGGGGGGCGCGGGCAACCCCTTCGACTTCAACCAGCTCGGCGCGATGCTCAGCCAGCTCGGCGCGATGTTCAGCAACGCGAGCAGCACGTCCGGGCCGGTGAACTACGACCTGGCCAAGCAGATCGCCTTCCAGCAGCTCGCGGGCAAGGGCGGTTCGGTCGGGTTCGGACCCGACCAGGGCAGCGCCGTGTCCGACGCGGTGCACCTGGCCGAGATGTGGCTGGACCCGGCGACGGCGCTGCCGTCGGCGAGCCGCGTGGTGCAGAGCTGGACCGCGCGCGAGTGGGTCGAGCGCACCCTGCCGACGTGGCAGCGGTTGTGCGACCCGGTGGCGCAGCGCGTGTCCGGCGCGTGGGTCGAGGCGATGCCCGAGGAGGCGAAGCAGGCCGCGGGGCCGCTGCTGTCCATGCTCGGGCAGATGGGCGGGATGGCGTTCGGCTCGCAGCTGGGCGGCGCGCTGGCGCAGCTCGGCTCCGAGGTGCTGACCTCGTCCGAGGTGGGGCTGCCGCTGGGGCCCGAGGGCACGGCGGCGCTGCTTCCCGCGAACATCGAGAAGTTCACCGAGGGCCTGGAGCGGCCCTCCAGCGAGGTGCTGGTCTTCCTGGCCACCCGCGAGGCGGCGCACCAGCGGCTGTTCAGCCACGTGCCGTGGCTGCGGCAGCGGCTGCTGGACACGGTGGAGGAGTTCGCCAAGGGCATCACCGTCGACACCTCCGCGCTGGAGCAGCTGGCGGGCCAGGTCGACCCGGCCAACCCGGCGAGCTTCGAGGAGGCGATGAAGTCCGGGATGCTGGAGCCTCAGACCACCGAGGAGCAGAAGGCCGCGCTGGCGCGCCTGGAGACGCTGCTCGCGCTGGTCGAGGGCTGGGTGGACGTGGTGGTCGCCGAGGCCGTCGGCGAGCGGCTGCCCGGTGCGGAGGCGCTGCGCGAGACGCTGCGGCGCAGGCGCGCGTCCGGTGGTCCGGCGGAGCAGACGTTCGCGACGCTGGTCGGACTGGAGCTGCGGCCCCGGCGGCTGCGCTCGGCGGCGGCGCTGTGGAAGCTCGTGGGCGACCAGCACGGCCTCGAGGCGCGGGACTCGCTGTGGGAGCACCCGGACCTGGTGCCGACGGCGGCGGACCTGGACGACCCGATGGAGTTCGCGGAGCGGTTCGGGAGGACGCGGGCCGCGCTGGAGAACCCGATGGAGGAGCTGGAGCGCGCGATGCGCGAGGAGCCCGGCGAGGGCGGTTCCGGCTCTGGTGCGAAGGACTCCGGCTCTGACTCGAAGGACTCCGGCCCTAAGGACTCCGGCCCTAAGGACTCCGGGCCTAAGGACTCCGGGCCCTCCGAGCCCGAGGACGGCGCCTCGGGTTCGGGCGGGCGCGGCGAGTAGGGGTCAGTCCTCCTCGGTGATCCCGAGGCCGGCGGCGGCGGACAGGCCTTCCAGGTAGCCCATCGCCCGCTCGGACCTCGGGTACCGGTGCACCAGTTCCCAGAAGTCCTTGCCGTGCCCCGGCACGTGCAGGTGGGCCAGCTCGTGCACCAGGACGTAGTCGAGCACCCACGGGGGCACGTCGCGCAGGCGTTCGCTGATGCGGATCGTGCCCTCGCTGGGGGTGCACGACGCCCAGCGCGTGCGCATGGGCGGGACCCAGCGCACGCTCGTCGGTTCCAGGCCGTCCAGGTAGCGGCCCGCCAGCTCGGCGCAGCGGTTGGCCAGTGCCGCGTCGGACACCCGAGTGGGTGACCGGCGCTTGGTCTCGCTGCGCTGGAGGCGGCTGAGCATCTCCGCCACCCAGTGCTTCTCCTCGGTCTTGCTCATGCGTGCGGGCAGCAGGACGACGACCGTGTCCCCCTCGCGGTACGCGCTCACCATTCGGCGGCGCCGGGCGCTGCGCCGCACCTCCACCTGCGGTTCGGGCATGGCGTTCACGGTAAGCCCACGGACCGACAATTCGCGGCGGCCAAGCGGCGGTGCGTCCCGGCGCGGCCGATCGAATTACCCCAAAAGGCGGCTGGACACGCGGGTCTTGACGTGCGCGGACGGGGGGCGTCGCAGGTAGCGTGCTGCCCACCCCCGAGTGTGGCGCAGATCGCCCGCACTCTCGAAGCAAGGGAGGAAGCCGTGGCCGAGAGCTACAACGGCTACTGCGTCAAGTGCCGGGAGAAGCGCGACTTCACGGGTGAGGTCAGCGAGAGCAACAACCGCCGGATGGCCAAGGGCAAGTGCCCGGTGTGCGGCACCACGGTGACCAGGATCCTCGGCAAGGCGCAGGTCTGATCGCCGGGTGGCCGGGTCGGGCCGGTTCCGGCCACCCGGCTGCCCGGCGCCGCCTCCCTCCCGGTTCGGTCTTCGGCGGGCGTTGACTCCCGGTTCGGCGTCAAGTCGCCCGATCGTGGCCTGTGGATGGCCCGACCGCCTGTGGACAGAGGTTTTTGCGCAGGTCAGCGGGCCGGGCAGGCTCGTGGCATGACCGCTCCGCGCACGACCGCTCCGCCGCCGACCGTCCCTTCCCCAACCACCCCGCCCACGGCCGTCCCGCCCGCGACCACCACGTCCATGGCCGTCCCACCCACAGCCGTTCCTCCCGCGACCACCCTGCCCGCGACCACCCCGCTCACGGCCGTCCCGCACCGCCCCCGCGTGCTTCCGGGGCTGCCGGTGCTCCGCCGGACCGCCGACGTGCTCCAGATCGGCGCCGACCCCAGGCACGGGGTGGTGCTGGGGGAGGTCGGGCGGGGCCTGTTCGACGTGCTGCTCGACCTGCGGGGCGAGCGCACCACGGCCGAGCTGGGCGAGCGGCTGGTCCCGAGCGGGGAGCGCGAGGACCTGCTGGACGTGCTGGGCGCGCTGGCCGGGCGGGGGCTGGTGGAGGAGGCCGTCCCGCACCGGCACGAGCGGCTGGTCCCGGAGGCGACGACGTGGGCGCTGCGCAGGCGTCGGCCCGCGGCCGGGCTGGCGGAGGCCCGCGCTGGGCTGGCGGTGGTGGTCAGGGGCGACGGGCGGTTGGCGGTGGCGGTGGCGTCGCTGCTGGCCGCCGCCGGGGTGGGGCGGGTGCAGGTGGTGGCGCGGGGCGTCGTGGCCGCGGGGGACGTCGGCGGCGGGTACCGGGCGGCGGACGTGGGCAGGCCGCGCGGCGAGGCGGCGTGGGAGGCGGTGCGGCGGGCGGAGCCCTCGGTGCGCGGCGGGGTGGTGACCGGGCGGCCGGACCTGGTGGTGCTGGCCGACGCGCTGGTGCCGCCGCCGGAGGTGCTGCACGCGCTGCTGCTGGAGGGCACGCCGCACCTGGTGGCGCGGGCCCGCGAGGGGCTGGGGCTGGTGGGGCCGCTGGTGGTGCCGGGCCGGTCGAGCTGCGTGCGGTGCGGCGACCTGCGCAAGGCCGAGGAGGACGGGGACTGGCCGGACCTGCTGGCGCAGCTGGTGGACCGGCCGCAGCTCGCCGACCTGGCCACGACGGAGGCGACGGCGGGGGTGGCGGCGGCGCAGGCGCTGCTCGCGCTGGACGAGGAGGAGCTGACCTCGGGCCGCCCGCCGACGTGGGACCACGTGCTGGAGGTCGACGCGTACGGGGGCGCGCTGACGCGGGTGCCCGCCCCACCGCATCCGCGCTGCTATTGCCACACCAGGACCCCGGACGGGCGCGGGCCGTTCGGGGGACCCGAGTGACACCCGCCGGGGCGCGTCCGTCCGGAGCGCGCGTGGTCCGTGAGGTGGCGTTTCCCGCGCCGCCGCCCACCGGGGGGACGCGCCCGTCCGGGGGAACCGAACGAAGATCATTCCGCGTGGCCGGGACCGCTCCCCGCCACCGAGCGGGCAGTCCACGCGAGGCGGGTGGGCAGTCCACGTGAGCGGGGTGGCAGTCCACCTGCGGGGGCCACTCGCGGTCACCGCCGCCGGACCACCCTGCCGGTCCCCGTCTCCCCAGTTCCCCACCACTCCCCCGGAGGTTCCCGCGGCCCTCGTCACCACCACGTTCGGGGCTTCCGCCGCATTCGCCCGATCTCGCGCACCACCCTGCGCGCACACCGCCCCCACCTGCGCTTTCCCCTCCCCCACCCCCTATCTGACGGCGCGTGGTCGCGGACTTTCCCGGTGCCTCACACGCCCCCTGTGTAGGTTTTGCGGTGGGCGCGCAACACGGCGCACCGCAGACCGGCCAGGGGGAGAGTCACCCGGTGAGCGAGATCCCGCGCAAGGCCGTGCAACGCACCGCCAAGCTGGCCAGCCTCCCGATCGGGGTGGCGGGCCGCGTGGTGGGTGGCTGGGGG
This sequence comes from Actinosynnema mirum DSM 43827, assembly GCF_000023245.1. Taxonomy (GTDB): domain Bacteria; phylum Actinomycetota; class Actinomycetes; order Mycobacteriales; family Pseudonocardiaceae; genus Actinosynnema; species Actinosynnema mirum. Next base: position 1,037,989 of record NC_013093.1, on the reverse strand, counting down.
AAGCGGCTCGCGGGCCGCAGTTCCGAGGACGTCAACGCCGAGGTGTCCGCGAAGACCGCCGAGCAGCTGTTCGCCGTGCTGGGGCAGCTCAAGGGCGGGGCGATGAAGTTCGGCCAGGCGCTGAGCGTGTTCGAGGCCGCCGTTCCCGACGAGCTGGCGGCCCCGTACCGCGAGGCGCTGACGAAGCTCCAGTCCGCGGCGCCTCCGATGCCCGAGCGCACCGTGCACCGGGTGCTCGCCGAGCAGCTGGGCGCGTCCTGGGGGAAGCGGTTCGCGGAGTTCGACGACTCCCCCACGGCGTCGGCCAGCATCGGCCAGGTGCACCGCGCGGTGTGGCACGACGGCCGCGAGGTGGCCGTGAAGGTGCAGTACCCCGGCGCGGACGAGGCGCTGCGCGCGGACCTGCGCCAGCTGATGCGCTTCAGCAGGCTCATGCAGGCGATCATCCCCGGCGCGGAGGTCAAGCCGCTGCTGGAGGAACTGCGCGACCGCATGGTCGAGGAGCTGGACTACCGCACCGAGGCCGACAACCAGCGGGTGTTCGCCAAGGCGTTCGAGGGCGACGACGAGGTCCTGGTGCCCAGGGTGGTGGCCAGCTCGCCGAAGGTGATGGTCAGCGAGTGGACCGAGGGGACCCCGCTGGCGCGGATCATCCTGGAGGGCGAGCGCGAGGAGCGGGACCTGGCGGGCACGCTGCTGTCCCGGTTCCACTTCTCCGCGCCGAGCCGCTCCGGTCTGCTGCACGCCGACCCGCACCCCGGCAACTTCATGCTGGGCGCGGACGGCAGGTTGCGGGTGCTGGACTTCGGGGCCGTGGCCAGGCTGCCGGAGGGGTTGCCGCGCACGCTCGGCGAGCTGACCAGGTTGGCGCTGGAGAACCGGCCGGAGGACCTGCTGGGGGTGCTGCGCCGCGAGCACTTCGTGCGGCCGGGCACGACGCTGCCCGGTGAGGAGATCCAGGCGTTCCTCGGCCCGTTCGTGGAGCCGCTGCGCGAGGAGGTCTTCCACTTCACCCGCACGTGGCTGCGCGGTCAGGCCGAGCGGGTGGCGGACCTGCGCAACCCGGACTCGCAGACGGGCCGCTCGCTGAACCTGCCGCCGCAGTACCTGCTGATCCACCGGGTGACGCTGGGGGCGACGGGCATCCTGTGCCAGCTGGACGCCGAGGTGCCCGCGAGGGCGATCGTCGCGCGCTGGCAGCCCGGTTTCGCGGACTGACCTAGCACCTCTCCGCTCTTCCCCCAACCGCTTGTCCACAGCCCGACCACTTGTCCACAGCCCTGGATCCCCTTCCTGGCTCCGACTCGCCCCGTGCCGCAGGATCGAGTCATGACCAGCGAAGACGTGATGCGAGTGGGGGACCTGCGGGCGGCCGGGGTGCCGAACCACGTGATCGAGGCCAGGTGCAGGCCGGGCGGCCGGTGGCAGCGCGTGCTGCCGGGCGTGCTGCTGCTGAGCCCGGACCCGCCGACCGACCTGCAGCGGTGGCGCGCGGCCCAGGCGTACGCGGGTCCGGGCTCGGTGATCACGGGCGTGGCGGCGCTGCGCGCGCAGGGCGTGCGGGGTCTGCCGGACAGCGGTCGCGTGCACGTCCTGCAACCGGAGTCCCAACGCCTGACCGGCTACGACTACGTGTTCCTGGAGCGCACCACCCGCTTACCGCACCCGGTGCACCGCCACGGCCTGTCCCTCGCCCCGGCCCCGAGGGCGGTCCTGGACGCGGCCCGCCGCGAACCGAACCCGCTGCGCCTGCACCACCTGCTGGCGGCGGTGGTCCGCGCGGGCCTGTGCACGGCGCAAGTCCTGCTGACCGAACTGGACGCGGGCAGCAGGCGAGGCACGGCCGCCCCCCGAGCGACCTTGCGCACCCTGCTGCCCACGACCTGAAGCCGCACGACGGTTCCGGGGGAGGCCGAGCTCACCACTGTCCTGAAAGGACGCTGACCGGCGGCCGGTTCTGCAGGCCGACCGCCGGTCCCGCACCCGCCCACGACCTCATCCCCGCTCGGGCTTGGGCACCGAGCCGAGTTCGGGTCGGGCACCGCTGTCGGCGGGCTCACCGAGTTCCTGGCGGGTTCGCCGAGTTCCTGGCGGGCTCACCGAGTTCCTGGCGGGCTCACCGAGTTCCTGGCGGGCTCACCGAGGCGCCATGGGGCGTGTTCACCAGTACTCGGTGGGGAGCTTGGCCTCGATGTCGCGCACGTGCGCACGTGCGCAGTCGGGGCACAGCCAGTGCTCCCCGCCCCGCTCCTGCGCCCGCACCCAGGCGAGCGCTTCACCGGTCGGGGTTCCGTCCACCCGCTGCGCGCCGCAGCGGGAGCAGACCGGCGCCGGGGTCATGACTTGCGCCCGGTGTGGACGGTGTTGGCGCTCAGCAGGAACAGGTCGTCACGCGCCCCGAGGTAGGCGGGGTGCCCGGAGTCGAGGAGGTCGCGGAGCACCGCCCGGTCGGCGGGGTGCAACCGCTCACCGCAGGACTCGGCGAGTCGCCGCACGTGCGCGAGCGCCCAGTCGCGCACCTGCGGGGTGGTCGGCGCCGGGTGGTCGACGAGGTAGCTGAACGCGCTCACGTCGCGCAGTCCGGCGGCGGTGAGGACGGCTCCCCACCCCTTGGTGAGCCGGACCGAGCCGGGGATCTTCTCGCGCATGTGCGCGAACCACTCCCCGCGCGCGGCGGAGAGCCGGTCGGCCAGTCCAGGGCTGCCGGCCCCGATGTCCCACGGGAGGAAGCGCGCGTCCAAGCCGCCTTCGGCGAGGGCGAGGAGTCCGCCGGGCGCGAGCGAGGCGGTGAGCGCCGACACCACGGCCGCCTGGTCGGGCAGGTGGTGGACGACGCCGGAGGCCCACACCAGGTCGGCGGTGGGCAGGAAGGAGGAGGGCTGCTCGGAGGAGAGGTCGCCGAGCACGGGCCGGACCCGGACCGACGTGGTGTGCGAGTCCGTCTCGTAGGCGGCGGCCTTGCGGGCGGCGGCGGTGGCGGCGTCGAGCAGTTCGGGCACCGCGTCGACCAGCACGAGCGTGCCCCCGCCACGGGCGGCCAGCGCCTCGGCCAGCACCAGCGCCATCCCACCGGCGCCGGAGCCGACGTCGACCACGGTCGGCTCGTCGGGCAGCCCGTCGACGAGCCGAGCGGCGACGAGGCGCACGGCCTCGGCCTGCAACCCATCGGCCCGACGCAGGTCAGCGAGACGGGAGTTCCAATCGATTCCATCAGCTGTGTGAGCGGCCACACCCCGCACGGTACCGAGCCGGAGCGAACGCAGCAGTCCACCGCAGCGGTCCGACGACACCCTGGGCAAGGCAAAACCGACCCCAGGGAAACACACCGGGGCCGGCCTTGGGCAGCCGCGCGAAGCGGCAAGTCTGTGTTGTACGTCTGTGGGTGACGCACGTCTGCGGGGTGAGCGCGCAGGGGTGAGCGCGAGGGCGGTCCAGCGCTTCGGGGAGGCGGAGTCGGACACCGGCTTTCCAGCGCCCTCACCGGGCAAGTTCCCTGCGAGGGTCGGTCGCGCGCTGGCTCTGCCCGCAGGGCGTGAGGTGCTGTTCCGCCGGTGTCCGGTGTCCGGTGTCCGTGTCCGTTGTCCGGTTCCTGGTCGTGCTCGGGCTCGGGCCGGGCGCGGGGGCTCCCTCGAGTGCGCCCCCGCGCCCCTTGCCGTCGCCGGTCAGGCCGTGTTCAGCGCCCTGCGGTCGGCCCAGGTCGCCAGCCTGCGCCACCTCGCGGCGGTCGAGGCTCGGCGGGCCTGGCGGTGTTGCCTGTGTTGTCGGGCGAAGGCCTCCGCATCCCTCATCCTGGATCTGGCGAGCGTCTCCTCGAGCAGCATCGGATTCCCCCTGGTGTTCAGCTCGACGGCCGGGTCGGCCGTTGTGCGGGTGTCGCTGGTGTTCGGGTAGTCGGTCATGCCGCGACCTCCTGGTCAGCGGCGCGCCGGGTCGCGGTCGCGGGCTTCTGGGCGGGGACGACGGTCGCCGCGGGCGCGACGGGGGTGGCGTCCTTGCGCGGACGGCCCCTGGGGCGCTTGCGGGCGATCACCGCGCCGCGCTCGAAGATCTCCCCGCCCCAGACGCCCCACGGCTCGTGCCGGGAGAGCGCGCCCGCCAGGCACTCCGCGATCACCGGGCAGGCCGCGCAGAACTTCTTGGCCACCTCCAGCTCGGCGGGTGCGTCGGCGAACCACAGGTCGGGGTTGTTGGTGCGGCAGGGCAGCTCCAGGCCAGCGTCGGGAGCGGTGTCGATCAGCGTCGCGACGCCCGCCCCGGTGAGGTCGGACTCGGTGGCACTCGTCCCGCTTATGATCGGGACGGTCGCGGTCAACATCAGGTGGACTCCTGTCGAGGTCTTGCTCATGGGGTTGAAGAACTGCTGTGAACAGCACAAAGGCCGCGGACCATGTCGCTGGTCCGCGGCCTTTGTGAGCTGAGTGCCCTGACTACACCTGTGTCAGGTACATCGCCCTGGTGCGGACGTCGCGACGTGCTTGTACTCGTTCGGGGTGGAGGCGCCGTTTGGCAGAACGGCCTCGACGTGCATGGCAAAGCCCGGAGCACCGGTGGTGCCCAGTTGCGCGAAGCCACGCCGCGAACGGCGCCCACGAATCGAATCCACCAGAACCACGGGGGCAGCAACCACGGGCGCAGCGGTCGAGGGCATGGCAGTGCGCTCGGCAGCGGCCTGCAGGAGGCGGCGCGGGTTCGTGGGGAGAATCAAGGTCTTCACGGTGGCCACCTCCCTCGGTGCGTGCGGGACGCCTAGGCGTCGTGAGTGGTTCAGATCCCCAGCGGGCGCTCTCGCACCCGGCCTGAGCAGGTTATGACCCCGTGCGCGACGGGTGCAACCGATTTTCCAAAATCCCTGTCGAACGTGTGACGGATCAGTGTTTCCCCAGGACAAGGGCCAGAACGTCGTCGCCGTAGCGGGTGAGCTTCGAGGCCCCGATGCCCGCGATGGACACCAGTCCGGCGACGTCCTCCGGCCGCTGCTCGGCGATCGCCAGCAGGGTCGCGTCGGTGAACACCACGTACGGGGGAACCTTCAGCTCGCGCGCCCGCCCGGCCCGCCACCGGCGCAGCTTCACCAGCAGCTCCTCGTCGACGTCGGACGGGCACGAGGAGCAGCGCCCCAGCTTCACCGCCCGCGAGTCGATCAGCGCCGACCCGCACACCCGGCACTCGGGCCTCGGCTTGCGCTGCACCGGCTCGCGCGGCGGCGCCGCGACCCGCGACGCCGGGTGCCCCTCGGGCACGAGCGCGTGCAGGAACCGGCTGCGCCTGCGGTACCGGCGGCCACCGGCGGCGCGGGACAGCGCCCAGGACAGCCACAGGTGCTCGCGGGCGCGCGTGACGCCCACGTAGAGCAGCCTGCGCTCCTCCTCGACCGCGGCCTCGTCGCCGTCGGCGTGCTGGATCGGCATGGTCCCGTCGACCAGCCCGACCAGGAACACCGCGTCCCACTCCAGGCCCTTGGCGGCGTGCAGCGACGCCAGGGTGACGCCCTCGACGGTCGGCGGGTGCTGCGCCTCGGCGCGCACGTCCAGCTCGGTGACGAAGGCGCGCAGGTCGGCGTCCGGCACGGCGGACGCGAACTCCTCGGCCAGCTCGACCAGCGCGAGCAGCGACTCCCACCGCTCGCGCTGGGCCCCACCACCGGCGGGCGGCTCGTCGGTCAGCCCGACCCCGGCCAGCACCCGGCGCACCAGGCCGGGCAGTTCGCTCGACGGGGACGGGGACGGGGACGGGGACGGGAGAGGGGACGGGGACGGGGGGAGGGGCGCGGCTGAGGAGGCGGGCCCTGCCCCGGACGCGGGCGCGGCGACGGAGGCGGGCCCTGGCCCGGACGCGGCGGCGGAGGCGGGCGCGGAGGCGGGCGCGGGAGCGGAGGCGGGCGCGGGAGCGGACGTCGCGCTCGGCCGCCAGGAGTGCGCGGCGCCGGTACCAGAGGCCACGCCAGCACCGGGGGCCACGCCGGTGCCGGAAGCCGCGCCGGTGCCGGAGGCCACGCTGGCACCGGAGGCCACGCCGGCACCGGAGGCCGCGTCGAGCGCCGGGTGGGCGGCCGAGCGCGAGCCGCCAGCGGGCGTCGAGGCATCGGCGGGGAGGCCGGCGGCCGAGACCCCGCCCGCGCTCAGCCCCGCCCTGAGCGGGGACACCCGGTCGGCGGTGGTCGAGGTCGGGGCAGCGGCGGCGTCCACAGCGCCGGAAACCGCGCCCGGCCGCGCGTCACCGCCCGGTCCCCGGCCCGACCCGGCCCCCGGACCAGCACCATCCCCCAGACCAGCCGCGTACCGGCCGCCCGTCGACGCCGAGCGCAGGGCCAGCACGGCCTGCCTGACCTCCGGCCGCTGGAAGAAGCGCTCGCCGCCGCGCACCTGGTACGGCACGCCGACCTCCGCCAGCGCCTGCTCGAACACCTCCGACTGGGCGTTGACCCGGTAGAGCACGGCGATCTCGCTCGCCGACACCCCGCCGTCCAGCAGCTCCCGCACCCGCCTCGCGACCGCGCCCGCCTCGCCCGGCTCGTCGTCGAACTCGGTGAACACCGGGTCAGGGCCCTCGGGGCGCTGGCCGATCAGCTTCAGCCTCGACCCGGCGGGCCTGCCGCGCGCCCACTTGATCACGTCGTTGGCCAGGGCCACGACCTGCGGCGTCGAGCGGTAGTCGCGTTCCAGGCGCACCACGGTGGCCTCGGGGAAGCGGCGGGCGAAGTTCAGCAGCGGGAGCGGGGAGGCTCCGGCGAAGGAGTAGATGGTCTGGTTGGCGTCGCCGACCACGGTCAGGTCGTCGCGCTGGCCGAGCCAGGCGTCGAGCACGCGCTGCTGGAGCGGCGTCACGTCCTGGTACTCGTCGACCACGAAGCACCGGTACCGGTCGCGGAACTCCTCGGCCACCCCGCCGTGCTCCTCCAGCGCGGCGGCGGTGTGCAGCAGCAGGTCGTCGAAGTCGAGCAGTTGCGCCTCGTTCTTGATCCGCTCGTACCCCTGGTACACCCGCACGACCTGCGGCGCGGGCGCGGGCGTGTCGCGCTGGGCGCGCGCGACGGCGGCCGGGTAGTCGTCGGGGGCGATCAGCGACGCCTTCGCCCACTCGATCTCGCTCGCCAGGTCGCGCAGCGAGTCGGACTCGGTGGACAGGCCCGCCCGGTGCGCGGCCTGGGCGACCATGCGCAGCTTGTTCCCGTCGATCAGCCGCCACTGGTCGCCGCCGACGACCCTGGGCCAGAAGTACCTGAGCTGCCGCAGCGCGGCGGCGTGGAAGGTCCTGGCCTGCGCGCCGGGCACGCCGAGCGCCCGCAGCCGGGTGCGCATCTCACCGGCGGCGCGGGCCGTGAAGGTCACCGCGAGCACCTGCCCGGCGGCCACGTGACCGCGTGCGACCAGGTGCGCGATGCGGTGCGTGATGGTCCGGGTCTTGCCCGTGCCCGCGCCCGCGAGCACGCACACCGGCCCCCTCGGCGCCTCGACGGCCGCCCGCTGTTCCGGGTCCAGTCCCTCCAGCAGCCGGTCCATGCGCTGCATCCTCGCATTGCCCCAGGGCAGTCCCGTGCTGGCCCCGCGCGCCGCGCCGTATCCTTGCCGTCATGGCTGGAAAGCAGGACAAGGCCGCCGCTAAGGAAGCGGCGAAGGCCAGGCGCGCCGAATCAAGGGCCAAGCGCGGGCAGATCTTCGAGGCGTTCAAGATGCAGCGCCGCGAGGACAAGGCGCTGGTGCCGCTCATGCTGCTGGCGCTGCTCGGTGCGACGGCCGCGGCGTTCCTGCTGGGTCTCATCTGGGACATGCACTGGGTGTTCCTCCCGATGGGCATCGCGGTCGGCGCGCTGCTGGCGATCGTCATCTTCGGCCGGCGCGTTCAGCGGAACGTGTTCGCGAAGGCGGACGGGCAGCCGGGCGCGGCGGCGTGGGCGCTGGACAACCTGCGCGGCAAGTGGCGGGTCACCCAGGCGGTGGCGGGCACGACCAGCGGCGACATGGTGCACCGGGTGATCGGCAGGCCCGGCATCGTGCTCGTCGCCGAGGGCGCGCCGCACCGGGTGAAGGGCCTGATCGCGCAGGAGAAGAAGCGCGTGGCGCGGGTCATCGGCGAGACCCCGATCTACGACGTGATCGTCGGTCACGAGGAGGGCCAGGTGCCGCTGCGCAAGCTGCAGGGCCACCTGATGAAGCTCCCCCGCAACATCTCGACCGCGCAGGTCGACACCGTGGAGAACCGGCTGACCGCGCTGGCCAGCCGGGGTGCCGCGATGCCCAAGGGCCCGGTCCCGCAGGGCGCGAAGATGCGCAACATCCAGCGGGCGATGCGCCGCCGCTGACCACACGCTCCTCCGGCTCACCTCGGCCGTCCCTGCGGTTTCCCGCAGGGACGGCCGAGGTGTTCCACGGGGACGGAGCGGCGGGAAGAGGACCGGAACGGGTGATCTGCGCGGTCAGCGGACCCGGATGACGATGGTGCCCGAGGCCTTGTCGTGCAGGCAGCGCCCGTCGGCGTCCCACACCACGGCCGGGACCACCAGGAAGATCAGCGCGGTGCGCAGCGCGGCGCGCGGCGGGCCCACCAGGGCGGCGCCGTCCACGCGCGCGACGCGCAGGCCGAACAGGGTGTGCCCCGGCGTGAAGCCGAAGAACCCGACCGCGACGACGGTGATCGCGAACCAGGCCAGCAGGCTCCAGTTGCGCGGCAGGTCGGGGTAGGTGAGCAGGCCCGCGACGCCTGCGGAGAGCGCGAAGTCGACCAGGATGGCCATCGCCCTGCGCCCGGTGCCCGCCACCGCGCCCGGTCCGGACTCCGGGAGTCCGAGGCGCTCGCCCTTCCAGCGCTGCCCGGTGCCGTCGCCGGAGTCGGCGCCCGGCTCCAGCGCCGCGCGGGGTCCTGACAGCCACGAACCGGTCCACCTGCTCACCCCTCCAGAGTAAGGGCGTGCTCAGCGGGTGAGGGTGTTGAGGTCGGGTTGCCCCGCCCGGCGGGCCCGTTAACACTGGCGAAACACGAGGGTGACTGCCGGGCAACACCCCGGCCATAGCGTCGCGCCCGATGGGTAGGCCGCCTTGACCAGCGGCGTCACACCACGCCCCCACCGCAGAAGAAGGAGTCGACGAGGGTGTTCAAGAATCCCGACGAGGTCCTGAAGTTCATCTCCGACGAGGGCGTGAAGTTCGTCGACGTCCGCTTCAGCGACCTGCCCGGCGTGATGCAGCACTTCACCCTGCCCGCGAAGGCGTTCGACGCCGACGCGATCAGCGAGGGCCTGGCGTTCGACGGCTCGTCGGTGCGGGGCTTCCAGTCCATCCACGAGTCGGACATGCTGCTGCTGCCCGACCTGTTCACGGCGCGCCTCGACCCGTTCCGGATCGAGAAGACGCTGATCGTGAACTTCTTCGTGCACGACCCGTTCACCCGCGAGGCGTACAGCCGGGACCCGCGCAACATCGCGCGCAAGGCCGAGCAGTACATCGCCGAGTCGGGCATCGCGGACACCGCGTACTTCGGCGCGGAGGCGGAGTTCTACATCTTCGACTCCGTCCGCTTCGACACCACCGCGAACGCCTCCTTCCACGAGATCGACGCGATCTCCGGCTGGTGGAACACCGGCCGCGAGGAGGAGGGCGGCAACCGCGGCTACAAGGTCAAGTACAAGGGCGGCTACTTCCCGGTCTCGCCCAACGACCACTACGCCGACCTGCGCGACAAGATGGTCCTCAACATGGAGGACCAGGGCTTCGTCGTCGAGCGGGCGCACCACGAGGTGGGCACCGGCGGCCAGGCCGAGATCAACTACAAGTTCAACACGCTGCTGCACGCGGCCGACGACCTGATGCTGTTCAAGTACATCATCAAGAACACCGCGTGGCAGGCGGGCAAGACCGTCACCTTCATGCCGAAGCCGCTGTTCGGCGACAACGGCTCGGGGATGCACACCCACCAGTCGCTGTGGAAGGACGGCCAGCCGCTGTTCCACGACGAGTCCGGTTACGCGGGCCTGTCGGACACGGCGCGCCACTACATCGGCGGCATCCTGCACCACGCCTCGTCGCTGCTGGCGTTCACCAACCCGACGGTGAACTCGTACCACCGCCTGGTGCCCGGCTACGAGGCCCCGGTCAGCCTGGTCTACTCCCAGCGCAACCGGTCGGCGTGCGTGCGCATCCCGATCACCGGCGACAACCCGAAGGCCAAGCGCATCGAGTTCCGCTGCCCCGACTCGTCGGGCAACCCGTACCTGGCCTTCTCGGCCATGGTGATGGCGGGCCTGGACGGCGTGAAGAACAAGATCGAGCCCCCGGCCCCGATCGACAAGGACCTCTACGAGCTGCCCCCCGAGGAGGCTCGCGACGTCAAGCAGGTCCCGGCGACGCTGGACGCGGTGCTGGACAGCCTGGAGGCGGACCACGAGTTCCTGCTGGAGGGCGGCGTGTTCACGCCGGACGTGATCGACACCTGGATCGCGTTCAAGCGCGAGAACGAGATCGACCCGCTGCGCCTGCGGCCGAACCCGTACGAGTTCGCGCTGTACTACGACGTGTGATCGGCGCGGGGGTTTGACCAGGGGTTTTCCCGGTCGAGCCCGCGCGTAGGCCGCCTCCAGGCCGTCTGAGCTGGAGAGGCCGTCCCGAACGAAGGCCGAGGGCCGGGTGACTGATCCAGTCGCCCGGCCCTCGGCCTTTCCGCTCCTCATGCCGCCGCTTCACCCGGCTGACTGAACACCTTGTCTATGGCCGCCCGCGTCCGCTCGTGGCTCGCGGGCATCAGGTGCGTGTAGACCCGCAGGGTGAACGCGGGGTCGCCGTGCCCCAGGTACTCGGCGAGCGCGCGGATGCTCACGCCCTCGTCCAGGAGCGACGAGGCGTAGAAGTGCCTGAGCGCGTGGAAGCCCTCCGCCCTGCCCGGCTCCGCCACCCCGGCAGCGCGCAGGGCGGGCTTCCAGACGTGGTGGTTGAACGAGTGCCGGTAGAGCTGCTTCGCCTCCCTGGTGTAGATCATCAGGGGCACGGTCACGGGCTTGCCCTCGGGCACTTGCCACGGGAGCGTGACCGGGAGCGGAGGGAACCGCTTCGTGTGGGCTTCGAGGGCCTGGGCGACGCTGGGTGCCAGGGGAACGTCACGACTCCTGCCGTGCTTCGGCGGAGCGAAGACCATCTTCCCGCGCACGATCTTGACCTGGCGCAGGACGTGGATGACGCCTTCTGATTCGTCTACATCGTCTGCGGAGAAACCGAAAACCTCTCCCTGCCGGAGGCCGCAGCCAGCACCGAGGTTGACGGCGATGCGGTAGCTCTCCCCCAGTTCAGTTCGGACCGAGTGCACCCGCGATTCGGGCCAGGGCACGATCTTCGGGTATTCGCCACGAGGCTTGACGACCGATTTCCCGTTGCAGGGGTTCCTGCGCAGCCGCTCGTCATCGATGGCAGCGGTGAAGATTGCCGAAACGTTGGCGAAGATTCCCCTACGGTAGGTCTCAGCTAGCCCCTTCTGCTGGAGCTTCCGGTCCCACGCCTGGATGGTCGAAGGTTGGATGAGCCGCAGCTCCGTGTCACCGAAGTACGGGTATACGTGCAGCTTGAGCCGGAACTCCACACCCTCACGGGTGGACTCGTCAAAGGTTCGGGCGTTGATCCAGTGGCGCTCCGCGTAGTCGCAGAAGGTGATCTTCCCGGCGTCGGGGTCGAGGTACGTGCCCTTGTTCTTGTCGTTCTCCATTTCGTGCAGGAAGTCGTCAGCGCGCTTCTTCTGCCGGTCTGGGAACGCCTTGGAGCGCTCCCGACCGTCCGGACCGGTGAACCGGACTTTGTAGCGCATTCCCCTGCCGTGCTGCGCTGTCTTCTCCCGCTGACCGTCTCGAACAGTCCACCAGCGGTCTTGGACGTGGCCCATGACAGACCTCTCCCGTGCGTTGAATTCAGGAATTCCTAGGCCGCGTTCTGGTCGAGCGCGTCGAACCACTCACGAACGTGCGCCGGGTCCCACCGCAGGTGCTTGCCGACCTTGCGGGCGGGTGGCCCGTAGTGCTTGGCGCGCCAGCCCCGGATGGTGTGCACGGGCACTCCCAGGAAGGCCGACAGGTCCTCAACGCCCCACAGGCGCTCGAACTCGTTCATCCCTTCACCTCCGGGCTCAGGCCGCGAGTTGGGTTGCCGAAGTGCCTGCCGCGAGTAGTGCGCGGTTGTACTCGGCTTTCCAGGTGATCCGTTGGGCGATGGCGTGCATGAGCAGGTGCGCGCGGGGTGGGACGTGCGGGTCGCCGGGCCGGAGCCTGTGCCACACGAGTTGCGAGGTGTCCGGTTCCGGCTTGTCGATGCCCACGGCCTTGAGCGATTCCAGGACGAACCGCTTCCGGTCGGCCCGGTGGTCGGCCAGGGTCTTGCCGGACCACTTCCGCGACACCAGCACCCGGCGGCCGGGCAGGCCGAGCGTGGACCGGCGGTGCGCCCGCCCCTTGCAGTGACCGGGAACCGTCCGCGACCCCGCCCCGCGCGGCTGGACGCCGTAGAGCAGCCAGACCGGGCACCGGTCCGAGCACGGGGTGACGGCCAGCTCGTCCGCCAGGCGCTCCGCGTGCCCACGCTGCCGCCCGCTACAGGGTTCGACCACCTCGCCGATGGACTTGGTGAGGTACTTGGTCAGGTACCCGATGTGCCGCCCGGCCTCCTCCGACCCGCCCAGGATGCCCTTGGAGTGCACCTGCCGCCCGAACGTCACCACGTGCGCCGGGACCTCCGTCGCCTCCACCGCGTCCGCCCAGGCGGTGAGCGGTTGCCGGGTGTCCGGGTCCACGAACACCCCGGTCCGCGCGTCCCACACCGGCGGGTGCTCACCGCTGTAGCGACGTTCGTCGTGCGCGGGCCACCACACCTGGTGGTAGGTGGCCGCGGTGACCTGCCGGATGGTCTCGTGCGGGATCGAACCGCGGATCGCGGCGTGCAGGTGCGGCGCCGCCCGACGCTGCGGCTCCACCGTGGCGAAGTACTGCACCTCCCACCCGACAACCCGCCGCAGGTTCTGCCACCACCGGTCCACCAGCGAGGCGAAGTGCACCGCGTCCCGAGCCGCCCGCCGGTAGTCGTACGAGTCCGGATCGACCGGCGTCCCGTTCTCGCGCACCCGCCCGTACGAGTCCAGGGTCAGCGTGACGAACATCGAGGGCCGGAACCCGCCCGCGTACTCCCGCCCCACCGTCTGCTTCCGCACCCGCTGCCGGGGCAGGTTCGGCGCGTCCTGCCGCCGCCGGGTGGACCGCTTCACCGGCCGCTTGTCCGGCACGTCGGGGGAGGGGAACCGCCCCCGGACCCCGAGCTGCCGAAGTTCCTCGTCCACCGAGTGGATCTCATCCCGCAACTCGTCCGCGTCCCCGCCCTCACCCAGCCCAACGGCCTCCCGGTAGGCCGTGACCAGGTCAGCCCGGAAGGTCATCAACTCCTTGTGGTCATCGGACGGCGCGTCAGGCGTGAAGTCGGGCTCCTCGCCGAGATGCCAGCCCTCCCGGCACTGGACCATCCGCAGCGCCTTCGCCCTCCTGGCACAGGGCTTGCACACGCTCTCCACGGTCGACCCGCACGGCATCGGCACGTACCGGACCTCACCGCTGCCGTGGTCCTCCACCTCCATCGTGAACGGCCGCACGCACACCCCGTGCTGCTCAGCCGCCGCCTTGACCACGTCCAACGCCATCGGCTGCCGCATCCGCTCAGCCCGAGTCATGCCGCCACCCCCTCAGGCCGAGCCGGGAACGGTCGGACCTCGGCAGGCCGGAAGTACTCCCGCAGCCGAGCAAGATCGGAATCGGTGACGTGGAAGGCCCGAGCCCGCTCAGGCTCCCGCCGCCCGTCCTCCTTCATCCAGGCCACGCCGGGCGTGCTCTCGCTGATCTCGTGCGCAGCCGCGCCACGCTGACGCACCCCGTCGCCCAGGACCATGTCCACCTGCTGTGGCTCGTCCAGCCGCAGGGCGACGCGGGTGGTGAACAGGTGCCGGAACCCCACGACCTCCTTGCGCGGGTCCTGCACCAACCCGACGACCGCGTACCCCGGTGCCCGCCCCTGGGAGGTGATGGTCTGCACCGCCCGCGAGGCCCGCTCCCGCAGCTGCCGGTCAGGCTGGTAGGCGATCAGGTCGGCGAGCTCATCGATCACCAGGACCGTGAACGGCTCCCCACCCGAGCGCGCCCACAACCGCCGAACACCCCGGTACCTGGCCGCCCTCTCCTTGACCTCAGCGGCGATTTCCTCAAGCAGGGCAACAGCTTCCGGCCCGCTGTCGTACACCACCCGGTCGAAGGCGTCCGGGCACTGCCCCAACTCCATCCCGCCCTTGGGGTCGACGCCCACCAGACGCACCAGGCCGTCACGAACCGCCGGGGCGAGCTGCCACACGACCGACCACAACACCGAGCCCTTACCCGCACCAGGCACCCCCACAACGAGCACCTGAGACCCGAGCAACCGCAACCGCCAAGGCTTCCCGTTCTCCGTCCGCCCCACCACCACACGCTTGAGATCAACGACCCCACCGAGCACGGAGACTGACAGCGGCCTGACCAGCGGGTCCCGGTGGATGAGGTCCAGTTCGACCACACGAGGCCGCAGCACCCGCACCCGGCACGACCGCGCGCCGAACGAATGAGCCAAGCTGTCCCGCCGCAGCTCCCAGGCTTCTGGCGACTGGGCAGGGATCATCCGCACCCGAACCCGGTCCCGCCAGCCCTCCGACCGCACGACCCGCAGCCGGGGCAGGTACTCACGTCCCCGATCACGGTTGGCCAGGTTCGCGAGCCGCATCGTCGTGCGCCAGCGGAAGGCGTAGACGCTGGCCCGCCGCCACTGCGACAGCACCGGCCGCACGACCAGCCGCCAGCACGAGACCTGGTGCAGTCCCCACCAGATCAACACCCCGGCGACGAGCACCAGGAGCACGAGCACCAGGACCGACCAGCCCCACCACCGCACCACCACCAGACCCGCAGGCAGCAGGAGCACCAGCGGGTAGCGGTGCAACAGCCGCACTGCCAACCGCACCAGCAGCACGACCAGGGCGGTCGGCACCACGATCCACAGCGACCACCACGGCAGCAGCACCCACCAGGGCAGCCGGGGCCGTGCGACCTCCAAGGGGGCCGGGTCGACCCACCGCGAACCGTCAGGCCTTGGCATGACGCCCCCCGAAGTCGAGGGGCAGCGCGCCAAGGCAGGCGTCGCAGGTGGTTCCGAGCTGGAGCCGGGCGAAGCGCTGGCACCGTTCGCAGCGCTTCCGCGTGACTCCCACTGGCGCAGCCTTGCGCCGAGCCTCTACGCTCATGTCTGTTCACTCCGAGTTGGGTGGACAAGCGCAGGAGCGGCATGGTTGGTAGCCGGTTTCCGCTTCTGCGCCCACGTTCTCGTTGCGCCGCAACACAGGCGCGCGTCATCGCCACGTGACCCCGCAAGATCACGCGGTGCGTCCACAGCGGACGGCGGCTTACTTCAGGGTGATCTCTTCACCCTTCTTGCGCTCTCGGTCCGCCCAGTAGAGCGCTTCGTGGTGGTGGTGCCGGTCGACCTCGGCGATCCGGCTGTAGACGCTCGCCGACCGCAGGTAGAAGTCCCGCAGGACTGCGGGGGCGGCATCGGGCTCAGGCATTACCTTGGTCAGCAGCTCGTGCGCGTCCCGAAGCCGGGTGGCCTCAAAAGCCGCCTTCCACAGCACCGCCTGTCTCTGCGCCTCGGTCATGTCGTTGATCCGCTCGTTAGTCATGGGGCGTCCTCGTCCAGTTCCATCCGGGAAGCACGCGCGTGCTCGACCTCGGCTCGGCGCTCGAACTCCTCGGCGGCGATGACGCAGGCGTGACGAGCCCAGAGGGACACAGCCAGTTCCCCGCCGAGCGCCCGCCACGCCCGCGCCACAGCCGCGTAGCTGACGGCTAACCGTTGAACAGCGGCCAAGTCGCCCGCCGCAGCAGCGGCGAACATGGCGTTCGTCTGCTCCGCGTACGCGGTGTTCCACCGAGCGACCGCCTCACGAGACGGTCGCAGCACCTCAAGCCGCCTTCTGCTCGGGCTTCTCAGCAGCCCGCTTCGTGCCTACCTGCGGCGACAGGAGTCCGGTAGCCCGGATGGTGAACCCCTGGTACTTGTACCGATCGCCCATGACGCGCGGCTCGACCGTGAGCCCGTCGAAGGCCACCGGCCGGACATCGACGCCGGGCATCACCTGCACGGCCTGCGGCGGCACGGGCTGCGCGTCAGCCAGGACCGTCACCGTGACGGAGGCGTCCCGCTCCTTCTCGGCGGAGGGGTCGGTGACGACGACCTTCCACTGACGCTTGCCCGACCGCTCGTCCACGCGCTGCTTGGGCTGCTTGCCACGTGCCTTGTCCTCGGGGCTCAGGTACTCCATGTCCGGCGCGACCTCACCGATCATGAGCGCCCCCATCGGGAAGACCTGGTCGAACGAGGCCCCGAAACGGGAGCCGTAGGGAACTGCCATGACCTGCACCTCCACAACCTCGCTAGCCCGTCTGGCCGAGCTAGACAGGTTGAAGGTAAGCCAGCCTGGCTAGACAAGTCAAGCAGTCTGTAGCCCAAAGTGGTGAGCTAGCTCGCTAGGCGGGCTAGCCAGGATGGCCTATCGCTGCGAACATGGGCCGCGAACATAGTGCGAACATGCAGTTGCGTGAGCGCAACCAACGGTGGATCAGCACACCCAACGGCTTGCTCCCGTGGCAGCAAGGCGCTTGCGCGCAAGCCAGACAGCGGAGACCAACATGGCACTTGACCCCGATGACCCGCGACCGCCGTACATCCAGGTGGCGAACGCTCTGAGGGCAGCCATCCTGACCAAGGTCTTCAAGGCCGGGGACAAGCTCCCCTCCCGCGCCGAGCTGGCGAAGAAGTACGACGTCGCTCCGATGACGGTGCAGAACGCGCTGCGCGAACTGCGTGACGAAGGCTTGATCGTCTCCAGGCAGGGCAGCGGCGTCTTCGTCCGAGAGCGCACCGAGCGCCCGGTGGGTCTCCGCCCCCACATCGAACGCGCCTTCGAGTCCGACCACGTGACGATCGACTTCGCGGGCTTCTCCGGCGAGACCCTGCACGGCGTCATCCAGGAACCGTTGGACAAGATCCGCATCGGCAGGCTCACGCCGGAGTCGATCCGCGTCCGCATCCTCGTGCCCGACCCCACGGTTCCGTGGTCGGTGCCCTGCACCGTCGAGGACAAGAGCGACAGCCCGGCGTTCCGCCGACGGGCAGCGGAGATAATGCGCCGCCACACGCTCGCCATCGTGGACAACGTGACCGAGCTGGGCAGCTTGGGTTTGGTCAAGGAGGCGACCGCAGAGGTCCGCGTCCACAACGCCGCCCCGCTGTTCAAGCTCTACCTGATCAACAACGACGAAGCCTTCTTCGGCTTCTACCCGGTGCGCGAGCACGTGCTCTCGCTCGGCGGCGAGCCCCAGGCGATCTACGACCTGATGGGCAAGGACGCGATTCTCTTCCACCACAGCACCACCGACGACGAAAGCAGCACCGGCAGCCAGTACGTGGAGCAGGCGCGGACGTGGTTCGACAGCCTGTGGGGCACGATCGCCACGGAGTACCAGCGGTGACCACGGACCGGGTGCCGGTGGACGACCTGGGAGTGCTGCGCCACGTCCTGACGACCACCGATGCCCTGTTCCTGGACTTCGACGGCCCGATCTGCGCGGTCTTCTCGAACTTCCCCGCGCGCGAGGTCGCCGCTCAGCTCAGAGGCGTTCTGGCCGATGGCGGTCATACCGGGCTACCCGATCTCATCGCCGCTTCAGAAGATCCGTTCGAGGTCTTGGAGCACGCCGCGACCCTGGGCGCCGAGGAAATCCGCTACACCGAGGCGGCTCTGCGCGCCCACGAGGTCGAAGCCGTCACGGCCGCGAAGCCGACCGCAGGAGCGGTGGAGCTGATCCGGGCCTGGAACGGGACGGGACGCCCTCTGGCGGTGGTGAGCAACAACTCCCAGGCTGCGGTGAGCACCTACCTGCACCTGCACGACCTCGCCGGGCTCGTCCACACCGTGTCAGCCCGCACCGAGCCCGAGCCGAGCAAGCTCAAGCCGAACCCGCTCCTGCTCCACCGCGCCAGCGAGGCGATGGCGGTTCCGACGGTGAGGTGCACCCTGGTCGGTGACTCGCTCACCGACCTCCAAGCCGCCCACCGAGCGCGCTCCCGAGCCATCGGCTACGCGAACAAGGTCGGGAAGTCAGCCCTGTTCGCGGCGGAGCACCCCAGCGCCATCACCACGAGCATGACGCACCTCAGCCGCGCGCTCCTTCTCTGACCGCTGCCGAATCCGCCTCTACGGGATCAAGGCGCGCCGCCTGCGGCGCCGCGCACTCCCGGCCCGCTCACGTTGGCACCGACTCCCCGCATCGCGGCGCGCCGGGCTCCCGCTTCGCTCCGCCCGTCGGCCGCGCGCGGAGCCGGTGCACGTGGTCGGAAGGGCTACGCGCCGCGCGGACTGCCACCAACCCGCTTCCAGCGGACGCAGTCGGACGATCGCCCGGTCATCGACCTGCCAGCGCTGGGCACGGCGATCGACTGCCGCGACGGCTTCGCCGCCTTGCCGCCGAGCTGCGCGGAGGCCGCGCGTCAAGATCAGGCCTTCTCCAGGCCGTCAGAGGTGGATCAGCGTCGATCAACGACGGTCAACGTCACCGGAAAACCCGCAGATCAGCAAGGGTGCGCAGGCTTGAGCAGCAGGTCAGCGCCCACGCGTGACAGTCCTACGACGTGTGATCGGTTCCCGCCCCGGCGCGGGAACCGGAAGGTCGGGACGGCCCGTCAGCCCTCGTGGTTGGCGGGTCGTTCCGCGTTCCGGCAGCGAAAAGCCCCCGCCCTCCCCTGGGAGGGCGGGGGCTTTCGGAGGCTCACGGCAGCGGGACGTTCTGGACCGTGATCGCGCCGCCGGTCGGGGCCAGGGAGCCCACGATGTCGGACAGGGTCACGGTCAGGGTGGTCGCGGTCGCGGGTCTTGGGTCGTCCAGGTCGATCTGGCCCGTCGTCGTCGCGCCCTTGGCCAGGGCGCCGGACCAGCGGCTGGTGGGGGTGGCGGCGTACTCGGCGCCCGCGTCGTCCTTCGCGGTGATCGACGTGAGCGGGATGTCCATCTTCGCCGTGCTCGCGTTCACCGCCGTCAGGTGCAGGCGGATGCGGCCGTCGACGGTCTCGACCTTGGTGATCTCGGCGGTGAGCAGGCCCCTCGCCTGCTTCCACGAGCCCTCGACCGCCTTCGTCTCGGCGTTCGGGGCCGGTTCGGCCGGGGTGCTCGGGGGGAGCAGCGGCTCGGGGGTTCCCGCGGGCGCCGACGTGGTCGGGGTGGTGGAACCGCGCAGGTCCACGCTCAGCGCGCCCACGCCCACGGTGCCCGCGGTGGCGGCTTGGACCACGCCCAGCAGGACCAGCACGCCCAGTGCGGCGAACGTGGTCTTGAGGGCCGCGCCACCCTTCTTCCGGTGGTGCGAGGTCTGCTCTCGGTTCATAGCGTCCTTCGTTCGGGCGCATGGGTGTCACCCAGCAGAGGGATCCTCAGTCTCGGCAAAAAATAACTCTCAGTCAATGCTGAGCGGCCTGGAAACCACCCCAGTTGAACAGCGCGTAACCGTAGCCGCACACAAAGTCGTTGCGCGGCGAACCGTGCCCACGACGGTCCGGCGGGCTACTGTCACGCCGTGTCTGAAGACGTCGCTACCCCCGCGCAGGTGCTGTCCACCAACATCTACGACTCCGCGGCCGAGGCCATCGAGGCCATCGCCGCGGCTGACGTGCTCGGCCTCGGGGTCCGGGTGTTCAACCGGCTCGTGCTGGAAGAGGAGGGCGAGGAGGACACCCTGGTCGAGGAGTGGGTCGTGGACCTGCTCGCGACCGTGCCCACCGCCGACGAGGCGCCCGACGAGGTGTGACCCGCCGTTCCTCGGGGCGGGTCCGACGTCGGCAGGGCCCGCCCCACAACCACCGCTCGCGCGAGGACGGCTGAGGTCCACCCCTCAAGGCCGCCTCCCAGGGCCGCCCCCAGGTCCGCCCCTCAAGGCCGCCTCACGACCCGTAGAACACCCGCTCCACCACGCCCCGAGCCCGCCGCGTGGCGCGCCGGTAGGAGTCCAGGAACTCCCCCGCGTCGTCCGGCGCGTGCCCCATCACCGCCGCCACCGCCGCCAGGTCCCGCCCCACCGTGGGCAGCTGGTCGCCCGGCTTGCCCTTCACCAGCACGACCGCGTTGCGCGCCCGCGTCGCCAGCACCCACGACTCGCGCAGCACCTCGGCGTCCTCCGCCGACACCAGCCCGGCCTCCTGCGCCGCCCGCAGCCCCCGCACCGTGGACGGCGTGCGCAGCGCGGGCACCTCGGCCGCGTGCCGCAGCTGGAGCAGCTGCACCGTCCACTCCACGTCCGCCAGCCCGCCGCGCCCCAGCTTGGTGTGCGTCGACGGGTCCGCGCCGCGCGGCAGCCGCTCGGCCTCCACGCGCGCCTTGATCCGCCGGATCTCCCGCGCCTGCCCGGAGTCCAGCCCGCCCTCCGGGTACCGCACCGGGTCGATCATCGCCACGAACCGCGCGCCCAGCTCGTCGTCCCCGGCGATCACCCGAGCCCGCAGCAGCGCCTGCGACTCCCACAGCTCGCCCCACTGCGCGTAGTACGCCCGGTACGACTCCAGCGTCCGCACCAGCGGCCCCTGCCTGCCCTCGGGCCGCAGGTCCGCGTCGACCTGGAGCGCCGGGTCCTGGCTGGGCGCGCTCAGCAGCCGCCGCACCCGCTCGACGACGCCGTTCGCGTACCGCACCGCCTCCGAGTCGCTCGCCCCGTCGATCGCCTCGCACACGAACACCACGTCCGCGTCCGACCCGTACCCCAGCTCCCGCCCGCCGAGCCTGCCCATCCCGATGACCGCGATCCGCGCCCTGGGTTCGCCCGCCGCCCGCACCACCGCGTCCAGCGAGGCCTCCAGCACCGCCACCCACACCTCGGACAGCGACACGCACACCGTCCGCAGCGTCGCCAGCCCGAGCAGGTCAGCGCACGCCACCCGCAGCAGCTCGTGCCGCCGCAGCGAGCGCGCCGCCGTCACCGCCCGCTCCAGGTCGTGGTGCCGGGACACCGTGCTGCGCAGCGGGTTGCCCACGGTCATCGGGTCCCGCCCGAGGAGCGCCTCGGTGTCGGCGAGCAGCCGCAGCACCTCGGGGGCCCGCACCAGCAGGTCCGGCACCAGCCGCGAGGACCCGAGCAGCGCCGCCAGCCGGTCCACGACCGCGCCCTCGTCGCGCAGCAGCCGCAGGTACCAGGGCGTCTCGGCGAGCGCCTCGGACACCTTCCGGTACGACAGCAGCCCGCCGTCCGGGTCGGGGGTGGTGGCGAGCTGGTCGAGCAGCACGGGCAGCAGCGCGCCCTGGATGCGGGCCCGCCGCGACATGCCCTTGGTGAGCGCCTCGATGTGCCGCAGCGCCCCGTCCGGCGCGGTGTAGCCGAGCGCGGCCAGCCGGTTGACCGCCTCGCCGGTGGTCAGCCGCAGCGCCTCGGTCGGCACGTTCGCCACGGCCTGGAGCAGCGGCCGGTAGAACAGCTTCTCGTGCAGCCTGCGCACCTGGTTGGCGCGCTTGCGGAACTCGGCGAGCAGCACCTGCGCCTCGGACTGGCCGCCCTCGGCGTGCAGCCCGGAGGCGCGGGCGAGCCAGCGCAGCGCCGCCTCGTCGCCCTCGGCCGGGAACAGGTGGGTGCGCAGCAGCTTCTGCAGCTGCAACCGGTGCTCCAGGGTGCGCAGGAACCGGTAGGCGCGGCCGAAGTCCGCCGCGTCGGCCCGCCCCACGTACCCGCCGCGCCCGAGCGCGGCGAGCGCCTGCGTGGTGGCCTGGATGCGCAGCTCCTCGTCGCCGCGCCCGTGCACGAGCTGGAGCAGCTGCACCGCGAACTCGACGTCCCGCAGCCCGCCCCGCCCGAGCTTGAGCTCGCGCTCCTCCAGCCCGACGGGCACGTGCTGCTCGACGCGCCGCCGCATGGCCTGCACGTCCGGCACGAAGTCCTCGCGCTCGGCGGCGGTCCACACCAGCGGGCGCACCACCTCCAGGTACCGCTGCCCCAGCTCCGCGTCGCCGACCACCGGCCGGGCCTTGAGCAGCGCCTGGAACTCCCAGGTGCGCGCCCACCGCCGGTAGTAGGAGGCGTGCCCGTCCAGGGTGCGCACGAGCGCGCCCGCCTTGCCCTCGGGGCGCAGCGCCGCGTCCACCTCGAAGCACGCCTTGCCCGCGACCTGCATGAGCGTGCTCGCCAGCCGGGTCGCCACGCCCGTGTCGCCCTCGGCGACGAACACCACGTCGACGTCGCTGACGTAGTTCAGCTCCCGCGCGCCGCACTTGCCCATCGCGATCACGGCCAACCGGCACTCGTCGGCCCTGGGCACCCTGGTGCGGGCGACCTCCAGCGCGGCGTGCAGCGCGGCGACGGCGAGGTCGGACAGCAGGCCCGCGACGTCGTCGTACGGCACGTACGGCAGCTCGGGCTCGACGACGTGCGCCAGGTCCTCGGCGGCGATCCGGCACAGCAGCGCCCGGTACTCCAGCTTCAGCTCGCGCACCGGGTCGTCCGCGCCGACCACCCGCACGAGCGCGGGGACGAACGAGGCCGGGTCGACCGGGTCGGTGCCCGCGAGCGCCCTCCAGCGGTCCGGGTTGGCCGCGAGGAAGTCGGACAGCGCGGTGGACGAGCCGAGCACCGCCAGGAGCCTGCCGCGCACCACCTCGTCGGCGCGCAGCGCGGCGTCCAGCTCGGGCCAGCGCCCGCCCAGCGAGGCGCGGAGGCGGTCCACGCCCAGCAGCGCCAGGTCCGGGTCGGGGCTGCGGGCCAGCGCGGACAGGACCGGGTCGACCCCGCCGGTGGGACCCCGGTCGTCCCACCAGCCCGCGTCGCGCAGGTGGTCACCGCTGCGCGGGTCGGTGAGCCCGAAGCGCGCGGGCGACGTGGAGGAGCGTGCTGGATCGGTCATCGCAGCACACCGTAGTCCCGTCGCCGCCCGGCGCACCGGATCAGCGCGCGACGATCAAGTAGATCCCGAACAGCACCACGGCCGCGCACGCCGCGAAGCAGGTCACGGCGACCGACAGGCCCGTCGTCCCGCTGCCGCCGCCCTCGCGGGCGACCTCCCGCGCGGACAACCCGCGCAGCGCGGCGGAGAACAGCGCCACCAGGCCCAGCACGACCACCAGGCTGACCCCGAACACGGAGCCGAGCGCTCCCCAGTCGACCTTCACGCCGCCACCCCTCCCACTTCCCGCGCGGAGGCGGGGCCCTCGTCCACGACCTGCTCCGGCAGCACCGGCTCCCGGCGCGACAGCACGTAGATCCCCAGCGACACCAGCACGGCGGTGACCGCGACGACCACGACCCCGGCGGTGCCGCTGTCGGCGACCCAGCCCGCGAGCGCGCCGACGAGGCCGGCGGCGGGCAGGGTCAGCACCCAGGCGGCGACCATCCGGCCCGCGACGCCCCAGCGCACCGCGTCCCGGCCCTTGGCCAGGCCCGCGCCGGTGATGCCGCCGGACGCGACGTGCGTGGTCGACAGCGCGAAGCCCAGGTTGGACGACGCGAGGATGACCGCGGCGGAGCTGGTCTGCGCGGCGAAGCCCTGCACGGGCTCGATCGTGGTCAGGCCCTTGCCGAGGGTCTGGGTGATCCGCCAGCCTCCCAGGTAGGTGCCGAGCGCGATCGCCACGGCGGCGCTCACCACGACCCACGTCGGCGGCTCGGCGCCGGGCGCGAGGGTGCCCGCGGTGATCAGGGTGAGGGTGATGATGCCCATGGTCTTCTGGGCGTCGTTGGTGCCGTGCGCGAGCGACATCAGGGCGGCCGAGGCGATCTGCCCGGCGCGGAAGCCCTTGCCCGCCACCGAGCCCCGCACGCCGGCGGTCAGCCGGGTGGTGAGCCTGGTCGCCAGCAGCGCGACGATCCCGGCGACCAGCGGCGCGGCCAGCGCGGGCACGACCACCTTGTCCAGGACCTTGGCGAAGTGCACCGCGTCGGCGCCCGCCGAGACCCAGGCGGCGCCGATGAGGCCGCCGAACAGGGCGTGCGAGGAGCTGGAGGGCAGGCCCAGGTACCAGGTGACGAGGTTCCAGAGCACCGCCCCGACCAGTCCGCCGAACACCACCGCCGGGGTGATCAGGGCGTCGTCGACGATGCCGCCGGAGATGGTCTTGGCCACCTCCACCGACAGCAGGGCGCCGACGAGGTTCAGCACCGCCGACAGCGCGACCGCGGTTCTCGGCTTGAGCGCTCCGGTGGCGATCGAGGTGGCCATCGCGTTGGCTGTGTCGTGGAAGCCGTTCGTGAAATCGAAGACCAGAGCGGTCACGATGACGGTGACGACGAGGAGTGAGACGTCCACCCGTAAAGTCCTTCGGCTCAACCGATTAGGTTGCGTAAGGGTTTGCGGGTGAACGCTACATGCACACTCCGTTAACTCATGCGCCGACCGATGTTCGTCACACCAGCGGAAGCGGCATACCGGACATAGCGGGCTTGATCTCGCCGGACGCCAGCTTCACGAACCGGTCGGCGAACGGCTGCCAGACCTCGGCGATGTCGGCGTGCACCTCGGCCAGCCGCTCCGGCTCCAACCAGCCCGGACGACCCGCCTCGGCCACGTCCGGCGAGGCCGCCGCCCAGCCCAGCACGACCTCGGGCGTGGTCTCGACGTGGAAGACGAGCCGACATCGAGGTGCCAAACCATGCCGTCGATATGGACTCTTGGGCAAGATCAGCCTGTTATCCCCGGGGTACCTTTTATCCGTTGAGCGACCACGCTTCCACAAGCCATGGCCGGATCACTAGTTCCGACTTTCGTCCCTGCTCGACCTGTCGGTCTCACAGTCAAGCCCCCTTGTGCACTTGCACTCGACACCTGATTGCCAACCAGGCTGAGGGAACCTTTGAGCGCCTCCGTTACTCTTTGGGAGGCAACCGCCCCAGTTAAACTACCCACCAGGCACTGTCCCTGATCCGGATCACGGACCGAGGTTAGACATCCAGTACGACCAGAGTGGTATTTCAACGACGACTCCACAACCACTGGCGTGGCCGCTTCACAGTCTCCCACCTATCCTACACAAGCCGAACCGAACACCAATACCAAGCTATAGTAAAGGTCCCGGGGTCTTTCCGTCCTGCCGCGCGTAACGAGCATCTTTACTCGTAGTGCAATTTCGCCGGGCCTGTGGTTGAGACAGTCGAGAAGTCGTTACGCCATTCGTGCAGGTCGGAACTTACCCGACAAGGAATTTCGCTACCTTAGGATGGTTATAGTTACCACCGCCGTTTACTGGCGCTTAAGTTCTCAGCTTCGCCCCGAAGAGCTAACCGGTCCCCTTAACGTTCCAGCACCGGGCAGGCGTCAGTCCGTATACATCGTCTTGCGACTTCGCACGGACCTGTGTTTTTAGTAAACAGTCGCTTCTCGCTGGTCTCTGCGGCCGAAAAATCCTAGCCCGTAAAGGGCTTCAAATCCCTCGGCCCCCCTTCTCCCGAAGTTACGGGGGCATTTTGCCGAGTTCCTTAACCACAGTTCGCCCGATCGCCTCGGTATTCTCTACCTGACCACCTGTGTCGGTTTGGGGTACGGGCCGCGTGAAAGCTCGCTAGAGGCTTTTCTCGGCAGCATGGGATCACTCTACTTCGCCTCAATCGGCTATGCATCACGTCTCAGCCTCATGATGTGCGGATTTGCCTACACATCGGCCTACACGCTTACACCAGTACTACCACTCACTGGCGGAGCTACCCTCCTGCGTCACCCCATCGCTTGACTACTACAAGTTCGGTTCCCGCGCTCCACGTCACCGATCATCCGAAGAATCACGATGGGCTTTGGGCGGTTAGCATCACAAGCCTCGCCATGGGCGCGTTCACACGGGTACGGGAATATCAACCCGTTGTCCATCGACTACGCCTGTCGGCCTCGCCTTAGGTCCCGACTTACCCTGGGCGGATTAGCCTGGCCCAGGAACCCTTGGTCATCCGGCGGCAGAGTTTCTCACTCTGCTTTCGCTACTCATGCCTGCATTCTCACTCGCACAGCCTCCACACCTGGATCACTCCGGCACTTCGCTGGCTGCACGACGCTCCCCTACCCATCAACACATGCGTGTCAATGACACGGCTTCGGCGGTGTGCTTAAGCCCCGCTACATTGTCGGCGCAGGACCACTTGACCAGTGAGCTATTACGCACTCTTTAAAGGGTGGCTGCTTCTAAGCCAACCTCCTGGTTGTCTGTGCGATCCCACATCCTTTCCCACTTAGCACACACTTAGGGGCCTTAGCCGGCGTTCTGGGCTGTTTCCCTCTCGACTACGAAGCTTATCCCCCGCAGTCTCACTGCCGCGCTCTCACGTACCGGCATTCGGAGTTTGGTTGATTTCGGTAAGCTTGTGGGCCCCCTAGACCATCCAGTGCTCTACCTCCGGCACGAAACACACGACGCTGCACCTAAATGCATTTCGGGGAGAACCAGCTATCACGGAGTTTGATTGGCCTTTCACCCCTAACCACAGCTCATCCCCCAGGTTTTCAACCCTGGTGGGTTCGGGCCTCCACGCGGTCTTACCCGCGCTTCACCCTGGCCATGGCTAGATCACTCCGCTTCGGGTCTAGACCACGCGACTCTGGCGCCCTATTCGGACTCGCTTTCGCTACGGCTACCCCACACGGGTTAACCTCGCCACGTAGCACTAACTCGCAGGCTCATTCTTCAAAAGGCACGCCGTCACCCCTAAAGGCTCCGACGGATTGTAGGCACACGGTTTCAGGTACTATTTCACTCCCCTCCCGGGGTACTTTTCACCTTTCCCTCACGGTACTAGTCCGCTATCGGTCACCAGGGAGTATTCAGGCTTAGCGGGTGGTCCCGCCAGATTCACAGCAAATTCCACGAGCTCGCTGCTACTTGGGAACACCGTCAGGAGACACTAGGTTTTCGCGTAAGGGGCTCTCACCCTCTACGGCCGCGCTTTCCAGACACGTTCCGCTAACCACAGTGTTTTATGACTCCTCGACCGTCCGGCAGAACGATCAGACAGGTCCCACGACCCCGTACACGCAACCCCTGCCGGGTATCACACGAATACGGTTTAGCCTCTTCCGCTTTCGCTCGCCACTACTCACGGAATCACGGTTGTTTTCTCTTCCTGCGGGTACTGAGATGTTTCACTTCCCCGCGTTCCCTCCACACGCCCTATGTGTTCAGGCGTGGGTGACCCCACATGACTGGGGCCGGGTTTCCCCATTCGGAAATCCTTGGATCTCAGCTCGGTTGACAGCTCCCCAAGGCTTATCGCAGTCTCCTACGTCCTTCATCGGCTCCTGGTGCCAAGGCATCCACCGTATGCCCTTAATAACTTGCCACAAAGATGCTCGCATCCACTGTGCAGTTCTCAAAGAACAAACCGACACTCTCCCTTACCTGCACCGCGCCTGCCATCCCGTATGTCGGATGGTGGTTCGTGGGCTAGGAGAGCCCGATCACTGAAAGACACTCGCGTGTTCTCTCAGGACCCAACAGCGTACCGAACACTCCTCGAAACCCCCGACCGACCCTTCCACACTGCAAGCAGCAGTACTAACTCGGTCGGCAATCCCGATTCACGCATTAGCCAGCATCCACAATATTGAGCTCCACCGGTCGATCGTTCGCCGACCGCGTGGCCTCCGAACCAGCAAGCTGGTCCGCAGATGCTCCTTAGAAAGGAGGTGATCCAGCCGCACCTTCCGGTACGGCTACCTTGTTACGACTTCGTCCCAATCGCCAGTCCCACCTTCGACCGCTCCCCCCCTTGCGGGTTGGGCCACGGGCTTCGGGTGTTACCGACTTTCGTGACGTGACGGGCGGTGTGTACAAGGCCCGGGAACGTATTCACCGCAGCGTTGCTGATCTGCGATTACTAGCGACTCCGACTTCACGGGGTCGAGTTGCAGACCCCGATCCGAACTGAGACCGGCTTTATGGGATTCGCTCCACCTCACGGCTTAGCAGCCCTTTGTACCGGCCATTGTAGCATGTGTGAAGCCCTGGACATAAGGGGCATGATGACTTGACGTCATCCCCACCTTCCTCCGAGTTGACCCCGGCAGTCTCCCATGAGTCCCCGCCATAACGCGCTGGCAACATGGAACGAGGGTTGCGCTCGTTGCGGGACTTAACCCAACATCTCACGACACGAGCTGACGACAGCCATGCACCACCTGTACACCGGCCACAAGGGGGCCAATATCTCTACTGGTTTCCAGTGCATGTCAAGCCCAGGTAAGGTTCTTCGCGTTGCATCGAATTAATCCACATGCTCCGCCGCTTGTGCGGGCCCCCGTCAATTCCTTTGAGTTTTAGCCTTGCGGCCGTACTCCCCAGGCGGGGTGCTTAATGCGTTAGCTGCGGCACGGAGGACGTGGAAGTCCCCCACACCTAGCACCCACCGTTTACGGCGTGGACTACCAGGGTATCTAATCCTGTTCGCTCCCCACGCTTTCGCTCCTCAGCGTCAGTATCGGCCCAGAGACCCGCCTTCGCCACCGGTGTTCCTCCTGATATCTGCGCATTTCACCGCTACACCAGGAATTCCAGTCTCCCCTGCCGAACTCAAGTCTGCCCGTATCGACCGCAGGCTCGGGGTTAAGCCCCAAGTTTTCACGGCCGACGCGACAAACCGCCTACGAGCTCTTTACGCCCAATAATTCCGGACAACGCTCGCACCCTACGTATTACCGCGGCTGCTGGCACGTAGTTAGCCGGTGCTTCTTCTGCAGGTACCGTCACTTGCGCTTCGTCCCTGCTGAAAGAGGTTTACAACCCGAAGGCCGTCGTCCCTCACGCGGCGTCGCTGCATCAGGCTTTCGCCCATTGTGCAATATTCCCCACTGCTGCCTCCCGTAGGAGTCTGGGCCGTGTCTCAGTCCCAGTGTGGCCGGTCACCCTCTCAGGCCGGCTACCCGTCGTCGCCTTGGTAGGCCATTACCCCACCAACAAGCTGATAGGCCGCGGGTCCATCCTGTACCGCCGGAACTTTCCAACCAACCCCATGCGGGGAAGGCTCGTATCCGGTATTAGACCTAGTTTCCCAGGCTTATCCCAGAGTACAGGGCAGGTTACCCACGTGTTACTCACCCGTTCGCCGCTCGTGTACCCCGAAGGGCCTTACCGCTCGACTTGCATGTGTTAAGCACGCCGCCAGCGTTCGTCCTGAGCCAGGATCAAACTCTCCAATAATGAATGAGTTGATCGCTCGGACAACCACTGACATGAATTTGTCAGCTGTCCAGTAACAATCTCAAAGGAATCCTCTTGACGAGGATCATAATTTACTGGCTATTCGGCACGCTGTTGAGTTCTCAAAGAACACGCGCTCACCGTCTTTACTCCGCGTCTTACCGCGTTTCATTCTGGGGCTTGTTCGTTCGTTGTGTTTGAAGCTTAGCTTGTTCGTTTTCGCCTTGTCAAATCGGCCGTTTCGACTTCCTGACCGGCTTGGCGAACTCGCTTCGCATTCAATTTAGCTTGATCCAGAACTTATCGGAGTTGATTTCCGGCTGTCAAATCGGCGTCGTTTCCTTCACCGGGGCAGCAAGAAGCCATTCAGTTAAATTCTGGGGGTTTGACGCCGCGCAACTCTACCCGGCCCGTTTCGCGGTGTCAACCGCTCGTTCCGGGGTGTTTGTCGCTGGCGACTTGGAGAAAGTTACTCATCCCCGCGTCACGAGTCAAATCGCCTGGTCAGCGCGCTGCGAAGCGGTCGGGGCGGCCTGCGGGGGCACGCCCTTCGCCGGAACGGGACGCGGGCGCAGCCACAGCGGGACCGAACGCAGCCCCTCCATCGCGGCGACCACGGCTTCGGGCGCCGCGGGTTCGCGGGTCGCCACCGGCACCAGGTCGTAGCCCCACACCCGGAACTCCGCCAGCACGCGCACCGGGTCGTCGCCCAGCGCCTCGGTGGCGGTGGCCGAGAACTCCAGGAACACGTGCGGCCGGTCCCTGCGCAGCAACCGCACCAGCCCGGCGAGGGCGCGGTGCCCCCGGCCGGGCGCGTCCACGCGGACGACCGACAGCTTCAGCCCCGCGAGACCGGGAACGGCCTCCAGCTCCTTGTCGAGCCGGGTCGCGCGCACCCTCGGCGCGTCCGCGGGCGCGTCCGGAGGCAGCGGCGACACCGAGACCCCGCCGGTGAGCGAGGGCTGCGCGGCCAGCTCGCCCGCGCTCTCCCACGCGGCGGCGGGCACCACGACGAGCCGCTCGGCGACCCGCTGCGGCAGGTTCACCTGCACGTTGTGCCGCAGCAGCTCCACCGCCGACGGGCACGGCTCCACCGCGACGACGGCCCCGGTCGTGCCCATCCGGCTGAGCATCCGCACGGTCTGGTAGCCGGCGTACGCGCCGACGTCCAGGAAGATCCCGTCCGGCTCGACCACCGAGTCGATCAGCTCGGACAGCTCCGCCTCCCACGTCCCGTTGCTGGACAGGAACGGGAGCATGAACGCGTCGTCGGCGGGCAGCCGGAGCAGGCCGACCTCGGTCAGCACCAGCGAGCTGCGCACGGACGGCGCGGACGCCGAGTGCCGCTCGTGCTCGCGCACCACGACCCGGCGCAGCGCGTCGGCGGTGGCCTGCGCCTGGGCGGCCGAGCGCACCCCGGCGTCGAGCCGGTGGTCCCGGTCGCGCAGCACGTCGACCACCCTGGACTCCAGGCGGTCGATCCGGTCGAGGGTGCGCTCCAGCGCGACGGCGAGCTTGTCGATGCGCTGCGCGGCGGCCTCGCCCTGCTTGGCGCGCTTGGCCGCCTCGGCGACCAGGGCGTCCTCGATGTCGCGCAGCCTCCTGCCCTGCCCGGCCATGTCCGCGCGCACGCGCACGACCGAGTCGTCGAGCGCGATCAGCTGGTCGGAGTGCTCGCCCTGGCGCTCGGCCTGCTGCTCCACCTCGGAGCGCAGCACCTCCAGCTCGCCGAGGCCGATGCCGGTGGTGACCTCGTCCTGCCTGCGGACCAGCTCGGCCACGGTGCGCTCGACGCCGTCGACCATGCCGCCGAGGACGTCGCGCATGTGGTTGTCGTGGTGGTCGAGCACGCGCAGCACGACCTTGCGCAGCTGCGGGGCCATCGGGATGCGGCTGGCGACGCTGACGTCCGGCTCGCGCAGCAGCGCGTGCTTGGCGGTCTGGAGCACCTGGAGCGGGTCGGCGACGGGCGCGGGCTTCGCGGCGGCGCGGCGGGCGCGCCACCCCCGGTAGGCGTGCTCGACGCGCTCGCGCAGCACCTCGGCGACCTGGGCGGTGGAGCGGGTGGCGCGCACGTGCTCGCGCCCGGCGGCCCCTATCGCGGCGACCGCCTCGGGCTCGTCGGCGATCGCGCGCAGCAGCTTCACGGCCGCGTCGGCGTCCGGTTCGACGCCCTGGCGGCACGGCACGAACAGCGCGGTGGCCTTGTCGAACAGCTCGGGGACGGCCCCGTGCCGCGCGGTCATGACCGGGGTGCCGGTGGCGGCGACGTCCGCCAGCGCGGCGGCGACGCGGTCGTCGGCCCCGCCCCGGTGCAGCGAGACGAGGCAGTCCACGGGCCGGAAGTCGTCGGCCAGCTCGACGCGCGGGTCGGTGGCGGTGGCCAGGCGCAGCCGCTCGGCGGCCTCCGGGTGCTCGTCGGCCCCGGTGACGGTGATGCGCAGGCGCACGTCGTCGCGGTCGGGGAAGGCGGCGAGGAACGCGGCGACGACGCCGAGGACGTTGCCGGACCGGTCGATCGAGTGGTCCGCGAGCGCGCCGAGGAGCAGGCCCTCGTGCGGTTCGGGGACGCCCGCGTCGGCCTCGGCCGTGGGCAGCGGGAGGACGCGCACGACCGGTCCGCCCGCGCGCTCGACGGCGGCGCGGGTGGCCTCGGAGGGCGTCCACAGCTCGGTGGCGTCGAGCGACTGGGGAGGCTGGTCGGACGCGAGGTAGTCGACCAGGAAGCGGTCGGCGGGCACGGGCTCGTCGCCGACGCGCAGCACGACCGGGTAGCCGTCGCCGGTGGGCAGGCCGGAGGCCTTGGCGGCGGCGCGGAGCAGGTCGGCCGCCGGGTCGTCGCCGAGGACGGTGACGCCGAGCTGGTCGATGAGGGCGGGGGTCCCGGCGCGAGGGCCGGGCACGGCGGGGACGGGGAGCCTGCCGGAGGCGACGCCGGTGGTGGCGCACCAGTCGCGGAAGGCGGCGCTGTCCTCGCCGAACGGGTCGGGGAACTCGTGGCGCAGGGCGAGGTCGCCCTGCCAGAGGGCGACGGACCAGCGGGTGCTGCCGTGCAGGCCGCGGACGGGTTCGCAGGCCCAGGCCAGGAACGCGGCTCCCCGGTCGTCCCCGAACGCGGGGGGCGGGGTGTGCGGGCGGTCGTCGGCGTCGGAGGCGGCAGCGGTGGCGGTGGTCGGATCGGTGGACGCGGCGGGGTCAGAGGCAGCGGACTCCGGGACGTCGGCCTCGGGCTGCCCGGCGGGCGCGCTGTCTTCGGGCGCACTGCCTTCGGGCGCACTGCCATCGGGCGTGGCGGCTTCGGGCGCGCCGCCGTCGGGGACGACGGTGAGGGCGGCCCTGGTCGGCGCGTCGGTGTCCGAGGCGGCGGGAACAGCGGCGGTCGGGGCGTCTGCGGACTCCACCGGCCCGTCCTGCGCAGGTCCAGCCTGCGCGGGTCCGGCCTGGCCCGGCTCGCCCTGCGGCGGAACGGATTCCGGCTGCCCGTCGGCCAAATCCGGGGCGCCGTCGAGCAGGAGTTCCTGCGGTGGCACCGGGATCGGCCTCGGGGTGCCGAACGGGCCGTGCGGGGTGCCCGTGCGGGACGCGGCGCGGTAGTCGGCGCGCAGGCGGTCCGGGATGGGGGTGCCGTCGGCGAGCTGGCCGAAGCCGTACGGGACGCGCTGGGCGGTGTGGCCCGCGCGGACCAGGTCGGCCCGGTAGGCGGTGCACAGGTCGGCGAGCAGCGGGTGCTCCGACAGCAGCACCCTGGGGCGGTCGGCGAAGCGCGCCGACAGCAGCCACGGGCGGTTCGGGTCGAAGCCCGCGAAGTGCACCGTGCGCAGCGGCTCGCCCATGACGCTGAGCGCGCCGTCGTCGAGCCGGTGCACGGGGCGCTGGGCGGCGTTCCACGCGGACAGGCCGATGGTGGCGTCGCGCAGCACGTGCACCTTGACCAGCGCGGGCGCCATGTCCAGCACGGCCTTGGTCGCGTCCGGGGTGCGGCGCAGCTGCTCGGCGAGGGTGCGCAGGAACGGCTCGGCGCCGGGCGCGACGACCAGGAAGCCGGGGTCGAACACGCCGGTGCGCAGCAGCTCGGTCGGGGTGGGGCGCAGGCCGTCGTCGGGCAGCGGGCGCAGCGACCTGGGCAGCAGCACCAGCGGGCCCTGCTCGGCGGCGGCGAGCACCTGCTCGGTGACGGGCGCGAGGACCCGCACCCACGGGTCGAGGCACAGCACCGGCACGCCCTGGCCGAGCAGCTGCTCCAGCAGCAGCGGCCGGAGCACGCCGCACAGCTCGGCGGCGGTGCAGCCGGTGGCGAGCACCGCCAGCTCCTCGGCGGTGACGCCGAGGTCGGCCGGGGTGACCAGGCCGGGGCCCGAGGTGCCCGGCGCGGCGTCGACCACCAGCGCCAGGAACCTGGCCTCCGGGTGGTGGGCCAGGAACGAGCTGGACAGCGCCTTCACCGCGGGCAGCTCGGCGGCGGTCGCCACCGTGCACCCGATCAGGACGGGCGCGGTCTCCGGGTTCGAGGGGAACTCGGTCGCGGTGTACGAGCCCAGCTTCGGGGAGTGCCCGGTGTGGACCACCCGCACGGGTCGCCGCTTCACAGGACCGGCAGCAGGGTTCGCAGCTCGTAAGGGGTCACGCTGCGGCGGTAGGAGTCCCACTCGTTCCTCTTGTTGCGCAGGAAGAAGTCGTACACGTGCTCGCCGAGGACCTCGGGGAGCAGCTCGGAGTTCTCCATCTCGGTGAGCGCCTCCCCCAGGTTCTGCGGGAGGTTGGCGTAGCCGGCGGCTCGGCGCTCGCGGTCGGTCAGCGACCACACGTCGTCCTCGGCGGGGGGCGGCAGCTCGTAGCCCTTCTCGACGCCCTTGAGGCCCGCGGCGAGGATGACGGCGAACGCCAGGTACGGGTTGGCGGCCGAGTCCGGGGTGCGGACCTCGACGCGGCGCGAGCTGGCCTTGCCCTTGGAGTACATGGGCACGCGGACCAGGGCGGAGCGGTTGGCGTGGCCCCAGCAGACGGCGGTCGGGGCCTCGCCGCCGACGATGAGCCGCTTGTAGGAGTTGACCCACTGGTTGGTGACGCCGGTGATCTCGCGGGCGTGCTTGAGCAGGCCGGCGACGAACGCCTTGCCGGTGTCGGAGAGCTGGTAGGGGTCCTCGGCGTCGTAGAACGCGTTGCGGTCGCCCTCGAACAGGCTCACGTGGGTGTGCATCCCGGAGCCGGGCTGCTCGGAGAACGGCTTCGGCATGAAGGAGGCGCGCACGCCCTGCGTGATCGCGACCTCCTTGATCAGGTACCGGAAGGTCATGATGTTGTCGGCCATGGTGAGGGCGTCGGCGTAGCGCAGGTCGATCTCCTGCTGGCCGGGCGCGCCCTCGTGGTGGCTGAACTCCACGGAGATGCCCATCGCCTCCAGCGCCTCGATGGCGTGGCGGCGGAAGTGGGTGGCGGTCTCGTGGCTGGTCTGGTCGAAGAAGCCGCCGTTGTCGGCCGGAACGGGTTCGAGGCCGTTGCCGTTGAGCTCCTTCAGCAGGAAGAACTCCATCTCCGGGTGCACGTAGCAGGTGAAGCCCTGCTCGCTGGCGCGCGCGAGGGTGCGGCGCAGCACGTGCCTCGGGTCGGCCCAGGAGGGGGCGCCGTCGGGCATGGAGATGTCGCAGAACATCCGCGCCGAGTAGTGGTTCTGGTCCGGGGTCTTCCAGGGCAGGACCTGGAAGGTGGCCGGGTCGGGGCGGGCGACCATGTCGGACTCGTAGACCCGCGCGAAGCCCTCGATGGCGGAGCCGTCGAAGCCGATGCCCTCGCTGAAGGCGCCTTCGAGCTCGGCCGGGGCCACCGCGACGGACTTGAGGAAGCCCAGGACGTCGGTGAACCAGAGCCGGACGAAGCGGATGTCGCGTTCCTCTAGCGTGCGGAGCACGAACTCCTGCTGGCGGTTCATGGGTCGCAGCCTAGGTAAAGCCCGTTGACGGCGCGTTGCCGGATCGCCCTAACGCGGTTCGCCCTGGGCGGGCGGGGCGGGGCGGGGAGGTGGGGGTCCCTGGGCCGAGCGGGTGACGCGGGCGGGGCCCGGCGGGTGATCGCGCTGGTCGGTTCGGTGGAGATCCACTCTTCCGGGTAAGACGCGACCCCGCAGCCGGGTGGCTGCGGGGTCGCGGCGGGTTCGTCCGAACGCGGCGGGCGCTCAGCCCTCGCGCCACCCGTTGGTGATCGGGAGGCGGCGGTCGCGGCCGAACGCCTTGTTGCTGATCTTGGTGCCCGGCGGGTACTGCCTGCGCTTGTACTCGGCCCGGTCGACCATGCGCAGCACCCGGTCGACCAGCTCGGGGGCGAAGCCGGAGTCGAGCAGGGCGCGGTAGCCCTTGTCGCCCTCGACGTAGTCGTCCAGGACCGAGTCGAGCAGCTCGTAGTCCGGCAGCGAGTCGGTGTCGACCTGGCCGGGGCGCAGCTCGGCCGACGGGGGCTTGCTGATCGAGTTCTCCGGGATGGGGGGCAGCTCGCCGCGCTTCTCCGCCTCGGCGTTGCGCCAGCGGGCGAGGTCCCACACCAGGGTCTTGAGGACGTCCTTGATGGGGGCGAAGCCGCCGACCGCGTCGCCGTAGATGGTCGAGTAGCCCACGGCCAGCTCGGTCTTGTTGCCGGTGGCCAGGACCAGGTGGCCGTGCTGGTTGGACAGGCCCATGAGCGTCATGCCGCGGCAGCGGGCCTGGACGTTCTCCTCGGCGAGGCCGGTGAGCCCCAGCTGGTCGACGAAGGCCGCCACCATCGTGGGGATCGGCTGCTCCGAGTAGTGCAGGCCGGTGCGCTGGGCCAGGTCCTCGGCGTCCGAGCGGGAGTGGTCGGACGAGTAGACCGAGGGCATGGAGACGCCGTGCACCGAGTCCGCGCCGAGGGCGTCGACGGCGAGCGAGGCGACGACGGCGGAGTCGATGCCGCCGGACAGGCCCAGCACGACGGAGCGGAAGCCGTTCTTGTGCACGTAGTCGCGCAGGCCGGTGACGAGGGCGTGCCACACCTCGGCCTCGTCGGACAGCGGCTCGGCGGAGGCCGGGACGGGCAGCGGCTCGTAGCGCGGCAGCGGCTCGTCCGAGATCACCTTGCGGGTGACGTGGAAGCCCGCGACGTCACCCTCGGTGCGCGCGGCGCCGCCGGGCAGGTCCAGGTCCAGGACCACGAGGTGCTCGACGAACTGGGGGGCGCGGGTGAGCAGGGAACCGTCGGCGCCGACCACCATCGTGTCGCCGTCGAAGACCAGCTCGTCCTGCCCGCCGATCAGGTTGACGTAGGCCAGCGGCGCGCCCGCCTCGGCGGCGCGGCGGGCCACCAGCGGCAGCCGGACGTCGTCCTTCTTCCGCTCGTACGGGGAGGCGTTGGGCGAGACGACCAGGTCGACCCCGGCCTGGCCGAGCGCGGCGACGGGGCCGCCGTCCTGCCAGAGGTCCTCGCAGATCACCAGGCCGACCTCGACGCCGTGCAGCCGCACGACCTCCAGCGCGTCGCCGCGCCGGAAGTAGCGGCGCTCGTCGAAGACGCCGTAGTTGGGCAGGTGGTGCTTGTGCTGGCGGGCGACCACCTGTCCGCCGTGCAGCACGGCGGCCGAGTTGCGCTTGCCCCGCTCGTCGCCGTCCAGGTACCCGGCGAAGACGGCGATCCCGCCGAGGCCCTCGCGGTCCAGGGTGGCGGCGAGGTCGGTCAGCGCGGCCTTGGAGGCCGAGGTGAACGACTCGCGCAGGACGAGGTCCTCCACCGGGTAGCCGGTGAGGACCATCTCGGGGAACACGACCAGGTGAGCGCCGGCCTCGACGGCCTTGCGGGTCCAGTCGACGACGAGGGCGGAGTTGCCCGCCAGGTCGCCGACGCAGGCGTTGACCTGGGCCAGTGCGAGTCGGAGCTGCGGCATGGGGACATCCTCTCCCACGGAGGGGGTCGGCGGCGCGCGTTGTGTCCGAGGCGTCACCACCCGCCGGGCGCACATACCATCGGTGCGTGCGCCGTTCCTCTCCGCTGCTCCTGGTCCTGCTCGCGCTGACCGCCTGCACCTCGGTGCTGCCCGGTGATCCGGGTCCGGGGGTGCGGCTGGAGAAGCGCGGCCCGGCGGGGGCGGTGCCGCAGGGGCTGGAGCGGTTCTACGGCCAGGAGATCGGCTGGGGCGGCTGCTCGGCGTACGCGGACAGCACGACCACGCGGGCGCTGTACCGGGACCGGCCGAGCCTGGAGTGCGCGCGGGTCGAGGTGCCGCTGGACTACGCGGCGCCCGAGGGGGAGACGATCCGGATCGGGGTGCTGCGCAGGCCCGCCACCGGCGACCGGATCGGGTCGCTGCTGCTCAACCCCGGCGGTCCCGGCGCGTCCGGCATGGAGGCGGCGGTGTCGCTGGTGCCGCAGGTGCTGTCCTCGGAGATCGGCGCGCGCTTCGACCTGGTCGGGTTCGACCCGCGCGGGGTGGGGGCGAGCGAGCCGAGGGTGCGCTGCCTGAGCGACGCCGAGCGGGACGAGGAGCGGCTCGACGTGGACGTCGACGCCTCGCCCGAGGGCGTCGCGGAGACCGAGCGGGAGAACCAGGAGTACGCGGGCAAGTGCGCGGAGAACACCAGCGCGGAGTTCCTGGCGAACCTGGGGACCCGCGACGTGGTGAAGGACCTGGACGTGCTGCGGTCCGCGCTGGGCGACGAGAAGCTGAGCTACGTCGGGTACTCGTACGGCACGCACATCGGCGCGGTGTACGCCGAGACGTTCCCGGCGAACGTGCGGGCGATGGTGCTGGACGGGGCGGTCGACCCGGCGCAGGACGAGGGCGACTCGCTGGTGGCGCAGGGCGCCGGGTTCCAGCAGGCGTTCGAGGAGTTCGCGGCGTGGTGCGCGGGGCGGCCGGACTGCGCGCTGGGGACCGACCCGGCGAAGGCCGCGCAGGCGTTCCGGGACCTGACCCGGCCGCTGATCGAGGAGCCGGTGGCCGTGCAGGGCCGGAAGCTGTCGTACAACGACGCGATCACCGGCGTGGTGCAGGCGCTGTACTCCTCGCAGCTGTGGGAGCCGCTGAACACCGGGCTGACCGAGCTGAAGGCGGGGCAGGGGCAGACGTTGCTGCTGCTCGCGGACACCTACTACGGGCGGGACGCGGACGGGAGGTACTCGGCGATCACGGACGCGTTCACCGCGATCCAGTGCGTCGACTCGCCGCGCGACACCGACCGGGCCGAGCTGGCCGAGGTCGCGCGGCGGTACCGGGCGGCGGCGCCGTTCCTGGACGACGGCACCCCGCCGGTGGGCGTGCTGGACGTGTGCGCGTTCTGGCCGGTGCCGGTGACGGCGGTGCCGTCGCCGACCGCGAAGCCCGCAGGGCTGCCGCCGGTGCTGGTGATCTCCACGACCGGCGACCCGGCGACCCCGTACGACGCGGGGGTGAGCCTGGCGCGGGTGCTGGGCGGCGGGCTGCTGACCTACGAGGGCGAGCAGCACACCGTGTACCTGCAGGGCGTGGAGTGCGTGGACTCGGTCGGGACGGGCTACCTGGTGGGCCTGGCGCTGCCGCCGGAGGGCGCGCGCTGCTAGCGGCGGCGCGCGGCCCGGTCCGGGCCCGGCCCAGGACTTCGGCCCGGCCCAGGACTTCGGCCCGGCCCAGGACTTCGGCCCGGCCCAGGACTTCGGCCCGGCTCAGGACTTCGGCCCGGGGCGGACGAACGGGAACAGGACCGTCTGCCGGATGCTCGCCCCGGTGAGCATCATCAGCAGGCGGTCCACGCCCAGGCCAAGGCCGCCGGTGGGGGCCATGCCGTGCTCCAGCGCGGCCAGGAAGTCCTCGTCCAGCTCCATCGCCTCGACGTCGCCGCTGGCGGCCTTGAGCGACTGGGCCTCCAGCCTGCGGCGCTGCTCGACCGGGTCGGTCAGCTCGGAGTAGGCGGTGCCGACCTCCGCGCCGAACGCGACCAGGTCCCAGCGCTCGGCCAGCCGGGGGTCGGCGCGGTGCTCCCTGGTCAGCGGGGACACCGAGGTGGGGAAGTCGGTGTAGAAGGTCGGGGCGGTCGTGGCGGGCTCCACGAGGTGGTCGTAGGCGCGCAGCACCAGCGTCCCGTGGTCGGCCTCCAGGTCCTCCGGCAGCGGCACGCCCCCGGCGACCAGCGCGGCGCGCAGCTCGTCCAGCGGCAGGTCCGGGCCGACCTGCACGCCGAGCGCGGTGGACACGGCCGCGTGCACCGGCACCACCGGCCACTCACCCGAGATGTCGACCTCCGCGCCGTCGCGGACCGCGACCTGCCTGCCGTGCGCGGCCACCGCGGCGTGCTGCACCAGCTCCCGCACCAGGTCCAGCATCACCCGGTAGTCGGCGTACGCCTGGTACGCCTCCAGCATGGTGAACTCCGGGTTGTGGGTGGCGTCGGCGCCCTCGTTGCGGAAGTTCCGGTTCAGCTCGAACACCCGGTCCACGCCCGCCACGCACAACCGCTTCAGGTACAGCTCGGGCGCGATCCGCAGGTACATGCGGGTGTCGTAGGCGTTGATGTGGGTGACGAACGGCCGCGCGTTGGCCCCGCCGTGCACGGTCTGGAGCATCGGGGTCTCGACCTCCAGGTAGCCCCGGTCGTGCAGGAAGTCCCGGACGGCGCGCACGACGGCGCTGCGGGTGCGCAGCATCGCGGCCGAGTCGGGGTTGACCGCCAGGTCCAGGTAGCGCTTGCGGACCCGCGCCTCCGGGTCGGCCAGGCCCGCGCGGCGGTCGGGCAGCGGGTGCAGGCACTTGGCGGTGATCGCCCAGTCGGCGACCAGCACGGACAGCTCGCCGCGCCGGGAGCGCACGACCTCGCCGCGCGCGCCGACGTGGTCGCCCAGGTCGACGCCGGACTTCCACAGGTGCAGGTCCTCGGTGGTGGCGGCGTCCAGCATGACCTGCACCTCGCCGGTCCAGTCGCGGACGCGGGCGAAGCACAGGCCGCCCAGCTCGCGCAGCGCCACGACCCGGCCGGTGATCGCGACGACCTGCCCGAACCGGGACTCGACCTCGGCGACGGGGCAGTCGCGGTCGTAGCCGACGGGGTACGGGTCGCGGCCCGCGGCGCGCAGCAGGTCGAGCTTGGCCATGCGGACCCTGACCTGCTCGGGGCGGCGGGCGCGGGCCGGTTCGGGGCGGGTGGCCTCGATCTCGCGGACGGCGTCGGCGAACCAGCGGCCGGACGTGGTGGCCCCGTCCAGGCCCCGGCGGCGGGAGCCGCGCTTGAGCAGGGAGCGCAGGTTCGGCACGAAGCCCTCGGCGACGCCCGCCGCGACGCTCACCCTCGGCAGGCTCCGCACGCCCGAGTAGCAGAGGTAGCGGGGCTGCCAGTCGGGGCCGTACTTGGCGTTGGAGCGGTACAGGGACTCCAGCTGCAGGAACCGGGAGGCCAGGCCGAGGACGCCGCGCCAGGCCCGCAGCACCGGTCCGGCCCCGAGCTTCTCGCCCTCCTCGAACACCGCGCGGAACATGGCGAAGTTCAGCGACACCCGCTGCACGCCCAGCCGTCCGGCGGCGGCGACCAGCTCGGCGACCATGAACTCGTTGAGCCCGTTCTCGGCGGTCCGGTCGCGCCGCATCAGGTCGAGGGACAGCCCGCGCCTGCCCCACGGCACGAACGAGAGCAGCCCGCGCAGCGCGCCGTCCGCGTCGTAGGCCTCGACCATCGCGCACCGGCCGTCGGACTCGTCGCCGAGCCTGCCGAGCGCCATGGAGAAGCCGCGCTCGGTCTGCGCGCCGCGCCACCGCTGGGCCAGGTCGAGCAGCCCGGCCATCTCGTCGGCGGGGATCTCGGCGTGCCTGCGCACCCGCGCGGTGTACCCGGCGCGCTCCACTCGGCTGACCGCCTGCCGGACCGCGCGCCGCTCCGGTCCGGCGAGGCTGAACTCGCGCACGTCCAGCACGGCCTCGTCGCCGATCTCCAGCGCCTTGAGGCCCTCGGCCGCGTAGGCGCGGGCGCCGCGCTCGCTGGCCCCGAGGACGCCCGCGCGCCAGCCGTACCGGCGGGCCTCGTCGAGCCAGGCCCGCACCGCCTGCCGCCAGGAGTCCTCGTCGCCGACCGGGTCGCCGCTGGCCAGGGTGGTGCCCGCGAGCACCCGGTAGGTCAGCGCGGCGCGGCCGTCCGGGGAGAGCACGGCGCTCTTGTCGCGGCGGGTGGCGAAGTAGCCGAGCGAGTCCGGCTCGCCGTGGGCGGCCAGCAGGCGGCGCAGGGTGAGCTCCTCGTCGACGTTGATCCACCGGCTGGAGCGCTCGCCCCGGAAGAACAGGTACAGGGCGAAGATCGCGACGAGCGTGCCGGTGACGCCGAGCAGCACGCTCAGCCAGGCCGGGCCCTCGCCGGACAGGGCGCGGCGCAGCGGCACCACCTCGCCGGAGACCTGGTTGGCCGCCCAGACCAGCATCTCGCCCTGGTCGCGGAGGGAGCCGGGGAAGACCTCGGTGAGCAGGAACCCGGCGGTGGCGGCGGCGGCGAGGCCGACGATGAACGCGGCCAGCGCCTTGCGCCAGGCGCCGGGGGCCAGCTCGGCGGGGAACGCCTCCCGGATCGCCAGCAGGAAGGCGATGATGACCAGGGCGGTGAGGGCGCCGCCGCCCAGGAAGCCCAGCGCGCGCCGCCAGTCCACCTGCTCCCCCGACGCCGGCACGTCGGGGGCGACGGCGAGCAGGAGCAGCACGGCCAGGTTCCAGGCGAGGCCGAGCGCCTCGGTGAGCAGCAGGGCCCACAGGGCCGCGCGCTTGCGGGCGCGCAGCGCCGCGCCGAGGACCACCAGGACCAGGACGATGAACAGGTTCGCCTCGACCGGCAGGCCGAGGGCGTAGCCGGAGAAGAAGATGACGTCGCCGAGGGTCGTGCCCTCGGCCCACAGCAGCAGCACCAGGGAGGCCAGCGCGGAGACCTGCACGACCGTGGCGACGACCCCCGCCGCCCGCCACTTCCACCCGGCAACCGCCACGTTCTTCCACTCCCCCGGAGAGCTCGGCCACGTGCGAACCACGATCCACACACCGGCAGGCAGGCTGCACCTCCGCGCGCGGGGGTGCGGCCCGGTCGTCGTGCTCAGCTCCGGGCTGGGTGGGGCGTGGTTCGACTGGGACGCCACGGTAGCCCTGCTGGAGCCGCACGTCCGGGTCTTGGTCTTCGACCGGCCTGGGACGGGTGGGAGCGGTCCCGCGCTGCGGGCGCCGTCGGTGGCGCGGGAGGTGGGGGTGCTGGACGCGGTGGTGGGGGCGGCTTCGGCTGGTCCGGGGGCCGGGGCGGGGGCTGGTCCGGGGGCCGGGGCGGGGTCGCGGCCGGGTTCGGGGGCTGGTTCGGGGTCGGGGTCACAGGCCGGTTCGGGGTCACAGGCCGGTTCGGGGGCGCCGGTGGTGCTGGTGGGGCACTCGATGGCGGCGCTGCACGTGGAGGCGTGGGCGCGGTTGCGGCCGGGGCGGGTGGCGGGGCTGGTGCTGGTGGACCCCGACCCGGTGGCGCCCGGCGGTGGGCGGCCGTTCGACCCGGCGTCGGTGGTGGCGGGGTGGGCGCTGCGGTGCGGGGTGCACCGGTTGTCGGGGCGGCGGTGGGGGTCGGTGCTGGGGTGGGGCGGGCCGCTGCTGCGGCGGGGGGCGATGGCGGTGACCACGTTCGGGCGACAGGACCGCGCCCCCGGAAGGCTGGTGCGGCGGGTGTACGGGCGACTGCCGGTGGGTCTGGCGGTGCTGGCGGAGCTGGCGTCGTTCCCCGAGCAGGTGGCGCGGGTGCAGGAGCTGCGGGAGGGGACCGCGCTGCCGGACGTGCCGTTCGAGGTGCTGGCCCCGGTGGCGCGGCCGGAGCTGGAGGCGATCGCGGGGATGTCGGCGCGCGGACGGCTGGTGGTGGTGCCGGGGAGCAGGCACATGGTGCACGTGGACCGGCCGGACGCGGTGGCGCTCGCGGTGCTGCGGGCGGCGGGACTGCGGTGAGCCCGTCGGGCGGGTCGGCACGGGGCCGTCCGGCGCGGCGTTCGGGGGTTGCGCGAAGCGTGTGAGGCTACTCGCACGGGGTGTCGCCGCGGTGGTGGCGGTGCGACCCTGGAGGGGTACACCGTGCACCAAGGCCCGGAGACCCGCTGGAGCGGGCTTCGAGGGAAGGACGGTCGACGATGACCTCGAGCGCTGAGGTTCCCGCGCCCTA
Organism: Actinosynnema mirum DSM 43827; assembly: GCF_000023245.1. GTDB lineage: Bacteria > Actinomycetota > Actinomycetes > Mycobacteriales > Pseudonocardiaceae > Actinosynnema > Actinosynnema mirum. The sequence goes on along the minus strand of NC_013093.1, from coordinate 994,646 downwards.
CGGGACCGGGGCCGGTGGGCCCGCCGGTCCACCCGCCAAGCGGGTCCGCATCCACCACCTGCAGGAGCTGAAGGACCGCGGCGAGCCGTGGCCCATGCTCACCTCGTACGACATGTACACCGCCGAGCTGTTCGACGAGGCGGGCATCCCGGTCCTGCTGGTCGGCGACTCGGCGTCCAACAACGTCTACGGCTACGAGTCCTCCATCCCGGTGACCGTGGACGAGCTGTTGCCACTCGTCCGAGGGGTCACCCGAGCGGTGAAGCGCTCACTCGTCGTGGCCGACCTGCCGTTCGGCTCCTACCAGGTGTCGGTGGAGCAGGCCGTGGCAACGGCGGTCAGGTTCATGAAGGAGGGCCGCGCGCACGCGGTGAAGCTGGAGGGCGGGCGCGCGTTCGCGCCGCACATCCGGGCCATCGTGGACGCGGGCATCCCCGTCATGGCGCACATCGGGTTCACCCCGCAGCACGAGCACCAGCTCGGCGGGTTCCGCGTGCAGGGCCGCAACGAGGCGTTCGACGCCGTCGTCGCCGACGCCCACGCCGTCCAGGAGGCCGGGGCGTTCTCCGTGGTGCTGGAGATGGTCACCTCCGAGGTCGCCAAGAAGATCACGCACGAGCTGCGCATCCCCACCGTGGGCATCGGCGCCGGACCCGACACCGACGCCCAGGTGCTGGTGTGGCAGGACATGATGGGCCTGCGCCGCGGCAAGGGACCCAGGTTCGTGAAGCGCTACGCCGACCTCGCCGGGATCATGGGCGACGCCGCGCGCGAGTACGCCGCCGAGGTGCGCGGCCACCGGTTCCCCGGACCGGAGCACTCGTTCCACTGAGCGATTCAGCTTCAGCACCGACCGGTGGCCGCTCCCCCTCGCCGGGGTGGCGGCCACCGCCGTTCCCCAGGGTCAGCGGCGTTGCCCGAGCAGAAAAGCGCTGAAAGCCGCCGAGGAGAAGGAGAGGCGGGACTCCGGCGACTTCGAGTCGCGGACACCGATGTGCTCACCCGACACGGCCCCAAAGCGAACCTCGACGCACTCGTTGTTGGCACCACCGCTGTAACTGCTCTTGAACCACCGGTGAAGTGGCGCTCCCGTGCTCACCTGTCCAGCTCCTCGTCATATCCGGCCGCGCGTTCGGCGATGAGCGCACGGGAGTCCTCCGGCCCAAGCGCGACTGCGCGCAGCTTGTCGTAACTGCGGAAGCACTGCTTGGTGTCTTCCGGATTGTCGACGTAGACACCGCCGCCGATGAAGGTCTGCTGGTGGACGATGTCCGGCACCCTGCCGTCGAACCGGAACAGCGTCAACGCGCCCCCCAGCAACGGGTGGTCCCGCGCCGCCGTGGGCACCACCTGAATGGTCACGTGCGGCCAGCGCTCGGACGCGGTCGAGAGGTGCAGCAGCTGGGCGCGCATGACCTCTGCGCCCCCGATCGGCCTGAGCAGGGCGGCTTCGCCTATCACGAACCACAGGCGCGGCGGCGCTGCCCTGTCCAGCAGTCGCTGACGGGAGAGCCTGAACCGGACGCGGGTCTCGATCTCCTCGACGCCCACTTCCGCGAGGCTGGACATGGTCACGCTGATGAGCGAGCGGGCGTACAGCTCGGTCTGGAGCATTCCGGGTATCAGCTCGCCCTGGAAGTAGTAGACCTCGGACGCGTCGTCCTCGTGGTCCCCGATCCGGCGGAAGGCGCCGGTGAAGGGGTCGGGGTGCATCCGCCTCGTGCGCTTGCGCGCTTCGCGGGCGAGCATCAAGAGCTCGTCGCGCTTGTCGCCTTGGACCGCGAGGAAGTCGAGGATCTTCTCGACCTCGTGGACCTTCAGCGCCCGCTCACCGCCCTCGACCTTGCTGATCAGGCTCGGGTCGACCTCGATGACAGCGGCGACGTCCTTCTGGTGCTTCTTGGCTTCCAGGCGTATCCGCCGGAGTTCGATGCCGATGTGGCGCTTCCCGAGCGAGGGGCGAGCGCTGCCCATCCGTGCTCCTCCCGTGGTCTGTGACGCTGCGGTGGACAGTGTGCCCGGCGGCGCGCCGAGAGCGGCGGCAGGCAAGTTCACCCGTTTGTTGTCACATGACTCTGTCACATGACAGCTACTCTGCCACGTGACAGCCACTCGCTCCGCAGGAGTCGACCGGCGCACCGGAAAGGCCTGTCCCACATGAAAGACCCGACCGTTTCGCCCGTCACCCACGATGACGACGACCACCCCCTGGCCTGGCTGCTCAGCCCACCACGCGGAAACGGGGTGATCATCTTCTGGCCTGATCACAGCCTGCACTTCTCCGAGGACCAGGAGACCGCGCTGAGGTTCCTGGCGCTCATGGAGGGGGTTCGAGCGGACGAACTCCACCTGACCGAACGAGGGGGTCCGCCGACGAGCGGTGACAACGCGTCGACGACCTCGGACAGCGCACCAACCGAACGGAGGCAGCCGAGTTGAACGGGATTTCTTTTCTCTGGTTGGAGATCACAGGCAAGTGCCAGTTGCAGTGCCTGCACTGCTACGCCGAGTCGGGCCCCTCGGGCACGGATGGCGACATGACAGCGGCGGACTGGCTGAGCACGATCGACCAAGCCGCTGATCTCGGGGTCGAGATGGTGCAGTTCATCGGCGGGGAACCGACGCTCCACCGGTCATTGCCCGTTTTCGTGAACCACGCGCTCGGGAGGGGGATGCAGGTCGAGGTCTTCAGTAACCTCGTCCGCGTGGCACCGCACCTGTGGGAGGTCTTCGCGCAGCCGGGAGTCCAACTCGCGACGAGCTACTACAGCGACACCCCGGAAGAGCACGAGCGCATCACCAAGGGGCGTGGCAGCCACCTCCGGACCAGGAACAACATCGGCGAAGCGCTCGACCGGTCGATCCAGCTGCGGGTCGGGGTGATCGACCTCGGCGATGGCCAGCGCGTCGACCAGGCTCGCGGTGAACTGGCCGCCCTGGGAGTCACCGGCGAGGTGCGGGTCGACCACCTGCGGCAGGTCGGACGCGGGGTGCGCACCCTCGCACCCGACGTGTCCCAGCTCTGCGGGCACTGCGGTCGAGGCAAGGCCGCCGTCGGTCCGGACGGATCGGTGTGGCCCTGCGTCTTCTCCCGCTGGATGCCGGTCGGCAACGTCCGGCGCACTCCACTCGCCGACGTCCTCGGTGGTCGGGGGATGGCTGACGCGATCACCGAACTCGACAGCCAGTTCTCGCCGAGGCCCTGCGATCCGGCGTGCGGACCGAGTTGCAGCCCGGCTTGCAACCCGTCGTGCTGGCCCACTGGGGCGGGACCGTGCAGGCCCAAGGGCGGCTGCCAGCCCAACTACGACTAGCAGGAGCGCGCGTGTTCGTCAGCGGGGCCTACGTGCCTGAGTCCTTCCGTCCCGACGACTACCGGGAGTGGCCTTACACGATCCCCGCGGTCGCGCAGGTCGTCGAGCAGGGATTGGAGTTCACCCACCCGGTGACCTTCCTCGTCGGGGACAACGGGTCCGGGAAGTCGACCCTGGTCGAGGCCATCGCCGAGGGGTTCAAGCTGGACGCGCGCGGCGGACGGGCAGCCCGGAAGTCCGGCGGCCCTGACCTGGGGAAGACCGCCTTGGGCGAGGTGCTGCGCCTGGAGACCACCGCCAGGGGCGCCCGGATGCTGGCCGGCCCGAGGCTGCGCAAGAAGGGCTTCTTCCTGCGCGCCGAGACAGCGTTCAGCATGACCGAGAACCTCGGAGGCGTCCCCGGCTACTGGGACGAGGACACCGCCGAACTGAGCCACGGCGAGGGCTTCCTCGCCATCTTCCGATCCATGTTCCGCGACCCCGGCTTCTACGTCATGGACGAACCCGAATCGGCGCTGTCGTTCACCGCCTCGCTCCAACTGGTCGCCCTGATGCACGACCTCGGCCGGTCCGGGGCGCAGGTGGTCTGCGCGACCCACTCCCCCATCCTCGCCGCCACACCGGGAGCGGACGTCATCGAGGTCGGAGAGCACGGGCTGCGACGCGCCCGGTGGGCCGACCTCGACCTGGTCGCGGGGTGGCGCCGGTACCTTGAGAACCCCGACGCCTACCTGCGGCACCTCGTCGACGAGTGAGGAAGGTGCCATGACAACCGAGGTCAGCGAGGCCGACGCGCGGTTCAAGCGGTGGATGCGCGACAACCTCGACCGCGCCGCCGAGCACTTCGGCGTGGTCATCACCGGTGACCCGCTCATCGGCTGGATGGACCGGTCCATCAGCGCACCTGTCCGAGAGGGGGATTCGGATCGCTGGCTTCGAGTCGTCTCCGAGGACAAGCAGTGGACCGGTGGCGACTTCTGGACGGGCAACCTCGACGCCAACTCGTTCGCAGGACTCGCCAAGCCGCACGTGCTCGACGTGTTCGAGTGGGAGGAGTGGCGGCAGCAGCGCGCGGAGATCATGACTCGCGTGCCCGGTAGCACGTGCTCGCCCACCGACGTGCTGCGTGCGGGGATCTCGCTGGACGACATGTGGTGGGAAGAGCTGCGACGGACGACGGACACCATCGCGGCGACGCCGACCAAGCGGGTCAACAGCGATCAGGACAAGGTCACCGAACGGCTCACCAAGCAGTTCGGGGACGCGGTGGACCCGATCGTGGCGGAATGGGAAACGGTGCACGGGGACGTGCACTGGGCGAACCTGGTGCGGCCTCGATTCGGTCTGCTCGACTGGGAGTTGTGGGGACGTGGGCCGAAGGGGGCGGACGCCGCGACCCTGCTGTGCCACAGCCTCCTGGTTCCAGGGACGGCACGACGCGTGCGCGAGGTCTACGCGGACGTGCTCGAAACGGAGACGGGTCGGATCGCGCAGCTCTACGTGGCTGCTCGGCTGCTGCGACGCATCAGGGGCGGGGACTACCCCGATCTCCTGGAGCCGCTCGAACTGCACGTTCGCGGACTGCTCGGTTCTTGATCTTTTCGCGTGCGCGCGGCCCTCCTTCATGAACCGAAGGTGAGTGAAGGAGGGCCGCGCGCACGCGGTGAAGCTGGAGGGCGGGCGCGCGTTCGCGCCGCACATCCGGGCCATCGTGGACGCGGGCATCCCCGTCATGGCGCACATCGGGTTCACCCCGCAGCACGAGCACCAGCTCGGCGGGTTCCGCGTGCAGGGCCGCAACGAGGCGTTCGACGCCGTCGTCGCCGACGCCCACGCCGTCCAGGAGGCCGGGGCGTTCTCCGTGGTGCTGGAGATGGTCACCTCCGAGGTCGCCAAGAAGATCACGCACGAGCTGCGCATCCCCACCGTGGGCATCGGCGCCGGACCCGACACCGACGCCCAGGTGCTGGTGTGGCAGGACATGATGGGCCTGCGCCGCGGCAAGGGACCCAGGTTCGTGAAGCGCTACGCCGACCTCGCCGGGATCATGGGCGACGCCGCGCGCGAGTACGCCGCCGAAGTACGCGGCCACCGGTTCCCCGGACCGGAGCACTCGTTCCACTGAGCGCGTGAGCGCCTGGACGACTGAGCGCCTGACGACCGGTGGCCGCCCTCTCCCCCTCAGGGCGGGCGGCCACCGGCGGGACTACCACCAGCAGGAGCGCGTGTGTTCGTCAGCCGGGCCTACGTGCCGGAGTCCCTGCGTCCCGAGGACCGCTGGGAGTGGCCGTACACGATCCCGGCGGTCGCCGAGGTCGTCGAGCGCGGGCTGGAGTTCACCCGCCCCGTGACGTTCCTGGTCGGGGACAACGGGTCCGGGAAGTCGACGCTGGTCGAGGCGATCGCCGAGGGCTTCGGGCTGGACGCGCGCGGCGGGCGGGCGGCCCGGAAGTTCCACGACCCCAACGCGGTCAGGACCGACCTGGGCGAGGTGCTGCGCCTGGAGACCACCGCCAGGGGCGCCCGGATGCTGGCCGGTCCGAGGCTGCGCAAGAAGGGGTTCTTCCTGCGCGCGGAGACCGCGTTCGGCATGACCGAGAACCTCGGCGGCGTCCCCGGCTACTGGGACGAGGACACGGCCGAGCTGAGCCACGGCGAGGGCTTCCTGGCCGTCTTCCGGTCCATGTTCCGCGATCCCGGCTTCTACGTCATGGACGAGCCGGAGTCGGCGCTGTCGTTCACCGCGTGCCTGCAGCTGGTCGCCCTGATGCACGACCTCGGCGAGTCCGGGGCGCAGGTGGTCTGCGCGACGCACTCGCCGATCCTGGCGGCGACACCGGGGGCGGACGTCATCGAGGTCGGGGAGCACGGGCTGCGGCGCGCGCGGTGGGCCGACCTGGAGCTCGTCACGAGCTGGCGGCGGTACCTCGAGCACCCCGACGCCTACCTGCGGCACCTCGTCGGGGACCTCGACGACTGACGACCGGTGGCCACCCCGGTGGGTGGGCGGCCACCGGGGTTCTCAGAAGTGGAAGGAGTCGTTGTAGAGCAGAGTGACGTCATCGTCGCTCGCCGCCCCGGAGAAGACCCGGACGTCGTCCAGGGAGCCCCGCAAGCCCTCCCCCACCAGCAGCGAGGCGGCCGTCGTCGCGGTGGGCGTCCACGGGGCGGTGTTCTGCTTGACGGCGTCCACGTACAGGGTGGCCGTGCCGGTCGTGTGGTCGTGGACCACGGCCAGGAACACCCAGCTGCCGTTGTCCGCCGGGAAGAACGAGGTGGCCGTGCCGCCGGCGCCGGTGGCGGACCACTTCCCGGTGGACGCCTGGTAGCCCAGGGTCGCCAACGGGGTGCTCGGGTCGCCGAGCACGGCGACCCGGAGGTCGGCCGTCAGGTCGGTCGGACGGACCCAGGCCGCAAGGGTGAACGGCTGGTCGGCACGCGGGCCCGTCGTGGGCGCGGTGATGGCGGCCGTGCCGTCGAGGTTCAGGAAGCGCTTGTTGTCGTTCCGGCCGGGGACTCGGGTCACTCCGCCGGGCAGGGTCGTGGTCGCCCCGGTGATCGAGTCGGCGGTGGTGGCGCCCTCGGTCTCGTTGAAGCCGTAGCGGTGCAGCTCGGTCAGCGGGAACTCCGGCGCCTGGGGCTGCGGCGGGGTGACGCTGAACCAGTAGGTGGTGACCGGCGAGCGGTTGCCCGCACGGTCCTCCGCTTGCACGACCAGGTGGTTGGCACCCACCCACCTCGGGAGGGTGGTCAGGGTGGCCGTGCCGTCCGGGGCGGCGGGCACGGTGTGGATCGGATCGGAGCCGAAGCCCCACACGTACGCCACCGGCAGCTCGGGACCACCCGGTCGGAAGGTGAACGTGCCCGGCACGTCCGGGCCGCCGTGGTCGCCTGCCTCGGGGTAGTCGGTGGACGACACCAGCGGGGCGTCCGGCTTGACGCCGTCCACCTCGAACTCGCAGGGCGACGACCACTCGCCGCCCGGCGTGCGGACCCGCCAGGTGTAGAAGCCGCCGTGGGACAGCACACCGGCGGGGACGCGGACCTCCGAGTAGACGCCCAGCGGGATGCTTCTGTCGTGGAGCACGGCCAGTTCTGCACCGGGGGCGTCCACCGTGCCCGCGTGGACGGCGTACTCGAACTCGCCGGTGCCGCCCGGCCCCTGGATCCTGGCGCGCAGGCGCGGGGTCTGGGTGAAGACGACGGACCGGTCCGGGCCCACCCGGCACGGGATCGCCTGGTCGGGGTCCGGACCGAGGCCCTCAATACCCAGGTCGGTCGGCGCGGTGGTGGCGTGGGCGGGTGCGGCTGTCGCCAGCAGGGTCAGCGCGGTGGTCAGCGCCGTCAGGAGTCTGGGCGCGGTGGTGCTCCGGCCGCTGGTGCGCGGTCGCATGGGCGTTCCCCCTTGTGAATTTTGCTCACCTTTGACGCTAGATCCGCAGCGCACATCCGATGAACGGCTGACCGGCGCAATCCCGCAGGGCACAGTGGAGGCATGTACCCCGAGATCGAGCCCCACGAGCAGGGCCTGCTGGACGTCGGCGACGGGAACCTCGTGCACTGGGAGGTGAGCGGGAACCCGGAGGGCAAGCCCGTCGTGTTCCTGCACGGTGGACCCGGTGGCGGGTGCTCGCCCGCGCACCGGCGGCTGTTCGACCCCGCCGCCTACCGGATCGTGCTGTTCGACCAGCGCGGGTGCGGGCGGTCGACCCCGCACGCCAGCGAGAACCCCGACCTGACCGCCAACACGACCTGGCACCTCGTCGCCGACATGGAGAAGCTCCGGGAGCACCTCGGGATCGAGCGGTGGCAGGTGTTCGGGGGGTCCTGGGGGAGCACGCTCTCGCTCGCCTACGCGCAGACCCACCCCGAGCGGGTCACCGAGCTGGTGCTGCGCGGGATCTTCACCGTCCGGAAGAAGGAGCTGGACTGGTACTACGGCGGCGGCGCCGGGATGCTGTTCCCCGAGCTGTGGGAGCAGGTCGCGCGCTGGGCCCCGGACGGGGACGTCATCGGCACGTACTCGCGGCTGCTGAACGACCCCGATCCCGCCGTGCACGAGGCCCCGGCGATCGCGTGGAGCGTGTGGGAGGGGTCCACGGTCACGCTGCTGGAGCGCGCGGACCTGACCGCCTCGTTCGCCGAGCCCCGGTTCGCGCTCGCGTTCGCCCGCATCGAGAACCACTACTTCGTCCACGGCGCCTGGCTGGAGGAGGGGCAGCTCATCCGGGACGCGCACAAGCTCTCCGGCATCCCCGGCGTGATCGTGCAGGGGCGCTACGACATGGCCACCCCGCCGGTCACCGCCTGGGAGCTGCACAAGGCGTGGCCCGGTTCGGAGCTGGTGATGGTCGGGGACGCCGGGCACGCGTTCGACGAGCCCGGCATCCTCAAGGCGCTCGTCGAGGCCACCGACCGGTTCCGCCCCTAGCGGGCTAGAGGTCCAGCACCGGGGCCAGGACCGCCTCCAGGGGCGCCCTGGCCTCGGCCAGCGAAGGGCCGTACCAGGTCAGGTGGCGGCCGGACACGTGCACCGGCACCAGGTCGGGGAACGCCTCCGGGCCGTCGGCCGGGGTGAACTCGTACGGCTCGTCCGGCAGCACGACCACCCGCGCGCCGCACTCCCGGAGCTCCGCCAGCGGCGGTCGGGGGTAGCGGTCGGGGTGCGAGGCGTAGGCGTTGGCCACGCCCAGGCGCGCCAGCACGTCGCCCGCGAACGTGTCCCGGCCCAGCACCACCCACGGCCTGCGCCACACCGGGACCACCGCCGTCACCCGGACCGGCTCGGCGCGCGACCACAGCGCCTCGGCGCGCACCAGCCACCCCGGTTCCGCCGCCCACACCACCTCGAACAGCCTGCGCAGCGACGCCAGCGCGGCGGGCACGGTCGCCGGGGCCCCGGTCACCCACACCGGCACCCCGGCGGCGCGCAGCGCGGCCACGTCGCCCGGCCGGTTCTCCTCGCCGTTGGCCAGCACCAGGTCCGGGCGCAGCGCCAGCACGCGATCCACGTCCGGGTACTTCGAGCCCCCCACGCGCGGCACGTCCAGGCCGGGCGGGTGGGTGCAGTAGTCGGTGGCGCCGACCAGCGCGGCCGGGTCGACGGCCTCGGTGAGCGACGGGACCAGGCTGACCACCCGCGTGGGCGGGCGGGGCAGCGGGACCGGCTCGCCGAGGTCGTCGACCGGCATCAGATGTCGGTGATCCGCAGGCCCGCGTGGGCCTTGTAGCGGCGGTTGACCGCGATCAGGTTCGCGGTGAGCGCCTCCACCTGGTGGGCGTTGCGCAGCCTGCCGCCGTACACGCCCCGGAAGCCGGGGACGGCGTCGGCGAGCGCGCGCACCAGGTCGGTGGCCTCGCGGTCGTCGCCGAGCACGAGCACGTCGCACGCCACCTCGGCGAGCGAGAGGTCGGCCAGCTTCACGGCGGACACGTGGTGGAACGCGGCGGTGACCCGCGAGTCCGGCAGCAGCGCCTCGGCCTGCTGCGCGGCGGAGCCCTCGGCGACCGGCAGGGCGAACGGGCCCTGCTTGTCGAAGCCGAGCGGGTTCACGCAGTCCACGACCACCTTGCCCGCGAGGGCCTCGCGCAGCCCGGACAGCAGCTCGGCGTGCCCGTCCCACGGGACCGCGACGAGCACCACGTCCGCCTGCCGCGCGCACGCCTCGTTGTCCGCGCCGCTGACGCCCTCGGCGCCGGTCTCCGCGCGGATCGCCGAGGCGGCCTCCCCGGCCCGCTCGGCGGAGCGGGACCCGATCACGACCTTGAGGCCAGCCTTGGCCCAGCGCAGGGCGAGGCCCTTGCCCTGGGCGCCGGTACCACCGAGCACGCCTACCGTGAGGTCTTCGACACCAGTCACCGGATCATCACATCACAGGTGGGGGGTGGAGGGGTGGACGAGCGCGACGGCGGTGCGGTCGCGCGGACCGGGGCGCGGGTGGTGGTGCGGCGCGACTTCGGCCGGTCGCCCGGAGCTCCGGGCTCGGGTTCGGCGCCGCGCTAGCCGTTCTTCCACTCGTCCTCGGCCTCGTCGGCCGCGTCGGCGTTCTCCGTGCGCTGCCTGGCGATCTCCAGCGCGCGGTCCGCGGTCGCCCGGTCCGGGTACGGGCCCATGCGGTCCGCGCCCCGGCAGCCGAGGCCCTGCTCGGACGTGCGGTGGGTCAGGCAGTAGTACCAGCCATGAGGGTCAGCCATGCCTTCAAGATCCCACGACGGTCGCAGGCGCGCAGATCATCGGCAACCGCGACCGGCGGAGCGTTGACGGCGGGACGTCGCCGGCAGGCGGCACCTGCGGGACGTCGCCTGCGGGGCGCCACCGGCAGGCGGCACCGGCCAGGCGTCACCAGAAGCGCTTCTTCTTCTTGCGCCCCGCCTCCTCCGGCTGCGGGTAGCCCTGCCCCGGCGCGTGCTGCGGGTGGGGCTGGGCGTAGCCGCCCTGCTGGGGCGCCGGGTGGTAGCCGCTGGCCTGGTCCTGCGCCGGGAACCCGCCGGAGCGCGGGCCCACCTGGTTCTGCACCGGGAACCGGTCCGACCTCGGCCCGGTGCGGTCCTGCTGGTCCCGGAAGTCCTGCACCGGCAGCGCCCCGGGGTGCGGGCCGCCGTGGTCCTGGTGCGGCTGCGGGAACCCGCGCGGCGGGGTGGTCTGGTCGGCGGCCTCGCGGACCACCGGGTCGAGGCAGGAGACCAGCACGACGTGGTTCTCCGGGTGCTCGATCGGCCTGCCGCCGCGCTCCCGGTAGACCAGCTCGCCCTCCGAGTCGATCTCCATGATCGCGCCGACCTCGGTCAGCTGGTCCTCGTCCAGGTCGACCAGCCGCTCGCGCCGGGACGGCACCACCCGGTACTCCGGCCACCGCAGGTGCCCGTGGGTGCGGTGCAGCTCGGCCAGCAGGTGCACCATCTGCTGCTGCCACGGCAGCGGCATGGCCTCCATCAGCGACCGGGGGAGCACGGCGTAGCCCGCGTCGACCGCGCCGGGCGGGCGGGACCCGAGGTAGTCCCGGACGGGGTTGCTGGACGCCGGCGGACCGCCTCGGCGCTGGACGGGTTCGGGGGTGAACACGGTGCCTCCCTCAGCACGACGCGGTCGGTCGGGGCGGTCGGTCGGGGCGAACGCTCGGGCGGGTGCGGCGCGGGGCGGTCGGCCGCCCCGCGCGCCCCGCTCAGACGCCGGGCCGGACGGCCAGCGGCATCAGCTCGTGGTAGTCCCGGTTCAGCTTGCTGATCTTCACCACGTCGCCGGTCTGCGGCGCGTGGATGTACTGCTCGTCGCCCAGGTACATGCCGACGTGGTGCACGGAGACCGGGTCGGACGGGTCGCTGGCCCAGAAGATCAGGTCACCGGCCTTGGCGTCCGCGATCGGCAGGTGCGCGCCGCCGCGCATGTACTGGTCGTTGGCCACGCGCGGGATGGTGACGCCCACGCTGCCGAACGCCTTGACCAGGATGCCGGAGCAGTCCCAGGCGTCCGGCCCGTTGCCGCCCCACAGGTAGGGCTCGCCGAGCTGCTGCTTGGTGAACTCGATCGCGCCACCGGCGGCGCCGGACGCCAGCAGCGCCTTGCCCTCGCCCGCGCCGCAGCCCGCCGGGTCGGGCACGTTGCCCAGTTCGCCGATCAGGAAGGCCGCCATGGCCTCCCAGTTGTGGTACCGGTCCGGGTAGGCCGAGCGCTCGACCCGCTGGGCGGAGTCGCCGGGGCGGCGCTCCTCCCAGTCCGGCACGTTGAGCAGCACGTCGTAGAACTTGTTGACCGCGTAGACCGGGTCGGTGACCTGGGCGGGCGTGCCCCAGCCCATGGAGGGGCGCATCTGGAAGATGCCCAGCGAGTCCCGGTCGCCGTAGTCGAGACTGCGCAGGCCGGACTCGGTCATGCCCGCCTGGATGGCGACCTGCCAGGCGAGCGCGGGGAGCTTGCGCTCCTGGCCGATGGAGATGATCTTGGCGACGGTGCCGCGCTGCTCGTCGTTCAACCTGCTGGCGTCGTACTCGCCCTTGCCCGCGCCGTCGGCGGCGTTCCAGGGTCCGATGGCGGCGTTGCAGCTGGAGGCGGCGCGGAGGATGCGGCCGTTCTCGTCGACGGCCGGTGTGGAGTCGTTGATGATCTGCGAAACACCGTTGAACGTGGCGAAGGCGACCACGACGACCGCGACCACGGCCGTCACCGCGACCTTGAGCATCTCACCCCACCTTGTCGTACTTGTGCACTCGCCAGCCGGCGGGATCGGGGAACTTGACCACAGTGATCACCATCTTCCCGGTTTCCACCTCCGCCTCGAACTCCGCGGACGCGCTGCCTGCGGAGATCCGCTTCACCTCGCCCTTGATCACGACCGGCACCAGGGCGGGGTCGACCGACTTCAGGTTGGGCAGCAGCTCCTCGGAGGTGAACGGCTCCAACCCCTTGAGCCACTTCTCGTTCGTCGTGCCCGCCGGGTGGTCGGCCCACTTGTCGAGCCAGGACTCGACGACCAGCTGCGCCTCGGCGGGCACCACCACGTCGCTGCCCGTCGTCGCGGGCGACGGCCGGGTGGGCGCGGGCTCCTTGGTCTGCGGCGGGGCCGTGGTCGAGGTGGGCAGCACGCCGATCTGGGTGCCCTGACCGGGCTGCCCGCCCACCGAGGTGCTCAGCGGCGGGACCTCACCGCCCTGGCGGGCCTGCGCGCCCCGGTCGGTGAGCTGGGGCACCAGCACGCTGGCCGCCACCACCAGCGCGGCGAAGCCGACGACGGTCATGGCGAGGTGGTTGGGCGAGCGCAGCGGCCAGCCCCAGAGCCTGCGGTAGACCGCGGCGCGCCCGCGGTTCGTCCTGATCGGCATCAGCCATCCCTGACTTCCAGGCCGCGCGACGGCCGGTAGATCACGTGCACCTGCCTGCCCGCGACGACCTCGGTCTCGGCCGCGCGCGGGTTGCTGATCGGGCCGGGGTCCACGCGCGTGGCGTAGGTGGTCGACCGGGACGGCACGAGCACCGCGTCGTCGACCCGGTCCCAGCCCCGGTCGGCGACCGGCGGGGTGTCCACGACCCGCGACGCGCGCCCGGCGGGCAGCGCGGCCTGGCCGCCGGACGGGGCCAGCGCGGGCCGCGCGCGGGACGGCAGCTCGTTCTGGCCGCCGTAGCCCGAGGAGCCGTAACCGGAGGAGCCGTAGTCCGAGGAGCCGTACCCGCCCGAGCCGTCGCGGTCGAGCCGCTGGGCGGTGGCGCTGACCACGGCCGGGTTGGCCGCCTCGGGGCGCACCCGCTGGGCGCCGCGCTGCGGGACCTGGGGTCCGTCGTCGCCGTCGCCGTCCCTGACGGTCTCCCAGAACTCCTCCTGGGGCGTCGGGCCGGTGTCCTTGCGCTTGCCGAGCCGGGAGAACACGCCGCCCTTCATCGGCAGCGCGCTGCCCGCCGTGCCCACCGACATCTCGACCATCTGCCACATGCGGCCCAGCGGCTTGCCGATCATGAAGCAGACCACGGTGAGCATCAGGCCGAGCATGGTGCGGGTCAGCAGCGACAGCCCGGAGGCGTTGAAGATCGCCTGGAGCAGCAGGGCGTGGGTGCCCGCCAGCACCGCCAGGATCAGCACGTTGAACACGGTCACGGCGGCGGCGCGGGCGACCTTGCGCAGCAGCTCGTGGTGCAGCAGCGCGACCAGGCCGATCAGCGGACCGGCGAGGGTGAGGATGCGCAGCAGCAGCTGGGCCAGCAGCACCGCGGCCTTCGCGAACAGCTGGAACAGCGAGAACGCGACCGCCTGGAGCAGCGACAGGAACCCCGCGCCGGTGCGACCGCCGTCCGCGCCGGAGAAGTAGCCCTGGGTCGGGCCGAGCTCGGTGTAGACCGCCTTGAAGTCGTTCTTCTTGGCGTCGAGCGCGGCCTGGTCGCCGTCCTTCTGCTCGGCCATCTCGTCCAGGTTCCACGCCTGCGCGGCCAGCAGCCTGGGGCCGAACTCGGCGGCCTGCGGCGCGTCGGGCGTGCCGAACTCGCCGCGCAGCCAGGTCTGGTAGACCACCGCGTCGTGCAGCCGGGACGGCAGGACGTGCAGCGCGTCGTCCTTCTCCGGGGCCTCCAGGAAGCCCGCTTGGATCTCGGAGGTCTTGGTGACGAGCGTGCCGTCGAGGAACGTGTAGAACTGCGGCAGCGCGAGCGTCGACGTCGCCAACCACATGGCGGCCAGCGCCCAGAGCCCCCGCTTGGAGATCGCGGCGAGGTCGCCCTGCCAGATCTGCCGGAACATCAGCACCGCGAGGACCAGCGCGACCAGGCCGAACCAGCGCAGGTAGACGTTGTCGTAGACGCGCTGCACGCCCGCCTCGACCGCCTCGTCCAGCGGCACCAGCAGGCCCCGGCCCATCACCGTGTAGTGCAGCGCGTTGGTGGCGCCCACGATGTTCTTGCCGATGTTGAACAGCTCGTTGCCCATCCAGGTGTCGATCACCGCACCGGAGTCGGGCACCACCGTGCAGTTGGTCTGGTAGGTGTGCCAGACCATGCCCGCGTAGCTGTACCGGTCGTACGGCGTGTCGGGCAGGCCGTTGCCGAGCGGCGGGTCGATCGCGCCGACCATGCCGGAGCCGGGCCGCTCCGGGTTGGGCGCCTCACCGCAGTTCGCCGCGCTCGCGGCGGGCGCGCCGATCACGACCTGCAGGCCGACCAGCGCGACCACCACCGCCATGGCGCGCCAGCGACCGCGACCGGCCGGTCCAGGGGTGCGCGCGTTCCGCCGCCAGGCCCACAGCGCGACGGACAGCGCGGCCACGAGCGAGAGCAGCGTCATGCCGCACCTTCCCGACCGCCTCGGCGGTTTCCTCCCTCACCGTGCGCGGAGTCGACCAAATCGTCGGCGAGGCCGACCTCCAGGTCGGCCGCCAACTCGTCGTCGTAGTCCTCGTCGGGATAGCTGTCGTCGTACGCGAGCGGGTCCTGGGCCGGGAGCACCGCCTGCGCCTCGGCAGCCGCGGCGCTCTCGCGCAGCGCGTCCGGGGTGGTGTCCAGGGACTGGCGCAGGTGCTCCAGGTGCGGGCCGGAGAAGTCGATCTTGATCCGCTCCACGCCGCCCGCGCCGTCCGCGAAGATGAACTGGCGCGGCGCCCGGTCCCGCTCGGTGGCGTTGCGCACCCCGCCCGGCCTGCGGCCCAGGCTCGCCACGACCTGCTCGTAGCCCACGCCCACCGGCACCTTGAGCAGCCGCAGCGCGTCGGCCTGCGCCTGGTCGTCGTCCAGCCGCCCGACGAACACCGAGTCCAGCAGGGCCACGAAGCCCTGGATCTTGAGGAAGTCGGCCGGGATCTGGCTGGACAGCAGCACGCGCACGTTCCACTTGCGCGAGTCGCGGGCGAACCGGTTCATCAGCACCCGGCCGGTCGGCACCTCGGACAGGAAGAACGCCTCGTCGATCCAGACGCCCTTGCGCAGGTCCTTGGGCCGCTCGTAGATGGAGCGCTGGGTGAGCCAGGCGGCCAGGTTCAGCATCTCCACGCCGAGCGCCTCGGCGTCGGTCCAGTGCTCGCGGCCGACGCCGTCCTTCGGCAGGTTCAGCCCCGCCATGGTGAGCACGGTCAGCCGGTCGTCGCGCTGGTCGCGGTACGGGTCGTCGTCGTCCTCGGGGATGAGCAGCGACATGCGCTCGCGCAGCTCGTCCAGGAAGTCCGCGACCACCACGGCGTGCTCGTGGTGCTCGGAGGCGTCGCGGCGCAGCGCCTCGAACACCTGGCCGGGGTGCGCGTCGGGGCGACCGCCGACGGTGCGGACCGCGCGCAGCAGCACGATCCTGGTCTGCGGCAGCCGGGCCACCTCGTAGGGCAGCAGGCCGCTCAGCGCGTCCAGCACCAGGCGGCGGCGGGTGGCCGCGGCCAGCGCGCGCTCGCGCCGCCACGCCCGCTCCGGGTCGTCCTCGTCCATGAAGTGCTCGAGCTGCGGCTCGGCCACCACCCGGTAGGGGTTGAGGATGCCGGGCTGGGCGTTGAGGAGGTTGATCGGACGGGCGTAGGGGCGCAGCTCGGGCAGCTCGCACAGCGCGGCCAGCGGGCCGGACGGGTCGAGCAGCGTCCAGTGCGCGCCGGAGCGCAGCGTCTTGTAGACGATGCCGCCGCCGAGGAACGACTTGCCCGCGCCCAGGCCCGCGACCAGCGCGCTCAGGCCGGACGAGTCGCGCAGCTCCTGCGCCATCCACGGGTCCCACGCCACCGGGCGGCGGGTCGCGGTGACCGTCTCGCCCAGCAGGATGCCGCGCCGGTCGCCGACCTCGGCGGTGGCCGTCGGCACCGAGGACGCCGCCCACAGCACCGAGCCGCGCCGCAGGTACGCCGAGGACGACAGCGCCTCACCGGGGATGAACTCCCTGGCCAGCGCGTACTGCGCCTCGGGGTGCTCGATGGCGACCTTGGGCTTGTACAGGTCGAGCAGGGCCTGGGCCAGGCGCAGCGCCTCGCGCTCGTTCGGCCCGGACACCGCCAGGCGCCACCACGAGCGCACGCGGGTGCCCAGCGAGGTGAAGCCCGACGTCATCTCGTCGTCGATCTCCAGCACCCGGCCCGCCTGGCGGGACAGCGACTGCGGCGGCTCCAGCTCGTGCTCGTCGGTGTAGTGCCGCACCTGCGAGCGGACCTTGTTCATCTGCCGCTGCAGCTCGCCCGCGACCTCCTCGGGGCGGCGCACGTAGATCCGGGCCGACCACTCCACGGAGGCGGGCAGCCGGTCGGCGCGCTGCACCCACGGGTCGTCGATCTCGGGGATCTGCAGGCCGTGCATCAGGCCCACGGTGAGCACGGCGACGTTGCGCCGGATGCCCGCGTTGGAGCCGGTGCGCCCGCGCACGGTGACCGTGGGCGAGTAGGGCTCCTGGTGGAAGTCGGCGGCGTCGGTGAAGCTGGCCAGGTCCTCCGGCTCCCACGGCGCGCCCGGCACGGCGGGCAGGTTGCGCGGGGCGGGCAGGCCCAGCGAGCAGGACCGGTGCATCAGCCAGGACATCTCCTCGGCGGTGACCGGACGGCCTTCGAGGCCCGCGGAGCCGATGACCTGGTCGAGGTGGTCGACCTCGGACTCGATGGCGACCAGCTCGGCGTCCACCGCGTCCGGGAAGACCCGGCGCAGGACGGGGGCGGCGCGCTCGACGGCGCGGTCCATCATGTTGCGGGTCTGGACCTGGACGCCGAGGTACACCTCCTTCTCCGCCATGGACCGGCCCATGAGCTGCTGCTGCTCGCCGACCATGTAGTCGTCGAAGCTGAGCGCGCCGGGGGTGTCCGGAAGCCGCCGAACGGCGTTGTGGACGTGCGCCTCGGCCCACATCCTGATGGGGTACGGGCGGGTCGTCACGCGCAGGTGCATCCAGCGGCCCTGCAGCTCGGCGTACTGCCCGGCGATCGCGGCGATGAGGTCCTGGCGCTGCGAGTCGGAGCGGAACGACCAGCGCTGCGGCGCGAGCTTGTACCAGGCGTACACCTCCTGGCCGGTGCGCAGCAGGTGACCGTCGATCGTCCGGGCGGCGATGGACGGGGTGTAGCTGGGGATCACCTGCTCGCCGGTCAGGCGGCGCGCGCGCTTGCCGCTGGACGACTGGCCGCGGGTGTCGCCCGGCGCGGCGTGCTGGGCGACGTGCGGCGCGTTGCGGCGGTCCCGGTCACGCCGGCGTCCGAACACCGCGAACCTCCTTCTTACGGCGTTGCTGCCTGCGGTGCTGTTGCTGGCGGCGGTCGTGCTCCTGCGCGCGGCGGCGCTGCTCGCGCTCGGCGCGCTTGACGCCCTTGGGGCGCTTGCGGGGTCGTTCGCGGGACACCCTGAGGCGGGCGGCGCTGGCCGCGCCGCCCGCGCCGGAGGTCTGCTCGCGGGGCGCGGTCAGCTCCCGGCTCAGCATGGTCATCGCGGCCGACAGCGGGCGCTCGTGGTTGATCCGCGAGGTGATGAACCTCGTGATGAGCACGGTGCCGATCAGCGCCCACGCCGTGCTGAAGAACCCGAAGCCGATGCCGACCTGCCGCTCGACGGTCAGCACGAGCAGGAAGACCGCGATCCCGACGCCCCAGGCCACGTAGCGCGCGCGCCACGGGAAGGTCGCCTTGGGCGGGCCGAGCCAGACGGCGTCGACCCGGTAGACCTCGTCGTCAGTGCGTACCCGCACCTGGTCACCCGCCGGTGAACAGGCCGGCGATCCACGAGCCGATGTCGGCGCCCGCGTTCGTCGTCACGGCCAGTCCGATTATGGCCAGCGCGATGATCACCCCGCCGAGCCTCCGCATGACGCCGGCGTTGTCGCCCTTGCCGCCGCCGAGCCACAGCAGCAGGACGGCGACGGTGAGCAGGAGGAGGGGCACGAGGTTGTCGAGAATCCACTGCCGCACGCCTGTCGTGCCCAGCGAGGGGGCTTGCTGCGCGAGTGTTACCAGGGACATGGCGGTCATCTCGTACTCCTGTGGTACGCAGGACTTCAGGCGGCGGACCGAGGGGGGTCCACCGGGATCGTGCGCTGTCGAGTAGAACACGTCTCGGTCACGAGGCGCACCGGCGTCCTAGCGCTCCGTCGATGATCAAGGCCCGTTCCCTCCGACGTAGATTACGTCTAATCTGACTCACAGCCATAATGGGTCCGAGTCGAGCGGCGGAGGACCGGCTAGCCCGGATTCTCCCGTTTGCCGGGACAGTTCACCCGGATGCAGGCACGCAGGTGACGCACCGTGCGCACCGGCGAGGGCTCTTTGGGCTGCTGTTGACGTCGAGTGACCCGTTCGGCAGGGCGCGCGCCCCCTGAACGGCCGTGTGGCCCGGATTACCTCGCCGAGGAGGCTCGCAGATGGCCAAGCCGCCCGAAGCCGTGCCCGAGACAGCCGGAAGCATCGTGGAGATCACCACCGAGGCCGCCGAGGCGATCGCGGTCGGCGTGAACGAGATCACGGTGGGGGCGGGTGCGGCGCCGACCGGGCAGGCCCCCGAACGGGCGAGCGGCAGAACGGCCGCGGACGAGGTCGAGCGGGAGATCGAGCGCGTCGTCGAGCAGGCCGCCGAGCACGTGGTCGGGCCGAGCGGGCCGGGGCGGCGGGTGCAGCGGACGGTGAACTTCGACCGGGACGTGCTGGAGCGGGCGCGGGCGGCGGCGACGTACCTGGCGGCGCGGGAACCGGGGTCCGGGGTGCGGAGCCTGGCGGACATCGTGAACCCGGCGGTGGCGGCGTACGTGGCGGAGCTGGAGCGGCGGTACAACGAGGGCGCCGGGTTCCGACGGGTGTACCGGATGCCGCCGGGGCGGCCTTCGCGGAAGCCTTGAGGGGCAAGCCTTTCCCACTCCGGAGGAGTGGGAAAGGCGCGGAGGAGCCGGCTTGTAAGCCGGATCCTGTCCACGGGCGCCTCTCGGCGCACCGCTGGGCGGTCATCCATCTAGGCCCGACGTCGCCGCCGGGCTCGTGCGGCCTACCCGCAGGCTCGGGCGGGCAGCCCTCGAACGCCTGCGCAGGCGCCCCCTGGGGGACGCCCTCTTGGCCTTGCTCCGGGTGGGGTTTGCCTAGCCGCCCCCGTCACCGGGGGCGCTGGTGGTCTCTTACACCACCGTTTCACCCTTACCGCCGGCGCGAGCGCCGGTGGCGGTCTGTTCTCTGTGGCACTGTCCCGAAGGTCGCCCCTGGTTGCCGTTAGCAACCACCCTGCCCTGTGGAGTCCGGACTTTCCTCGGCGGCGGGTGACCCCGCCGACGCGACCGCCCTGCCGACTCGTCCGCGCCGCCCAGGGTACAGGGCTCGCCGTCAGGGCTCGCCGTCCCGCCCCGTGGAACCCCCGACCCGCGCCGGTTGTCCGATCCGCCCGCTGCTGCTCTACTCGGTTCCGTGACCGGGAGCACGCTGCTCACCCGGCGACGCCACGTCGACTTCTGCCGCACCGGCGCCGCGATCTGTTGCCGCTGACGGATTTCACCTCGCGGTCAGAGCCTTCCCCCCGTCGCCACACCCCCGGCAGCCCCCGGTTTTCCCCTCCTGCGGAGAGGTGCGTCCCGTCGTGTCCAGTGTGCTCGTGGTGTCCGGAAGCCCGTCCCCCGGTTCGCGGACCGGGGCGGTGGTGTCGCTCGTGGAGCAGGCGCTCGCGTCCTGCGGGTGCGAGGTGCGGTCGCTGCACGTGCGGCGGCTGCCCGTGCTCTCGCTGCTCACCGAGGACCTGCGGGACCCGGTGATCTCCGACGCGGTCGGGGCGGTGCTGCGCGCGGACGGGGTGGTGGTCGCCTCGCCGGTGTACCGGGCCGCGCACAGCGGGCTGGTGAAGGCGCTGGTGGACCTGCTACCGGAGAAGGCGTTGCGCGGGCGGCCGGTGCTGCCGGTCGCCAACGGCGGCGCGCAGGGCAACCTGGTCGCGATGGACTACGCGCTGAAGCCGCTGCTCGCGGTGAAGGGCGCGGACTCGGTGCTGGCCGGGGAGTTCGTGCTGGACCAGCACATCCGGGGCGGGTCGGTCGCCGAGGAGCGCGCGGTGGGGCTGCGGCTCGCGGTGCAGCGGTTCGGCGAGGTGGTGCGCACCGCGTCGGGGAGCCGGCGGCTGCGGATCGCCTGACCTGGGCTCCCCCGGCCGGGCGGAGCCTGGCCGGGGACACCGCTCCGGCCGACGGCGGACCCCGGTGGCGGCGCACCGGGGTTCCGCGCGTCAGACCAGGTGCGAGGTGTCGTTCACCAGGCGGACGGAGGCGTGACCCCGGCCGGGCGGAGCCTGGCCGGGAACACCACCCCGGTCGACGAAAGCGCCTGTGCCACCACACCGGGGTTCGGCTTGCGCCCCACCTCAGACCAAATGCGAGGTGTCGTTCACCAGGCGGACCGAGGCGTGACCCCGGCCGGGCGGAGCCTGGCCGGGAACACCACCCCGGTCGACGAAAGCGCCTGTGCCACCACACCGGGGTTCGGCTTGCGCCCCACCTCAGACCAAATGCGAGGTGTCGTTCACCAGGCGGACCGAGGCGTGACCCCGGCCGGGCGGAGCCTGGCCGGGAACACCACCCCGGTCGACGAAAGCGCCTGTGCCACCACACCGGGGTTCGGCTTGCGCCCCACCTCAGACCAAATGCGAGGTGTCGTTCACCAGGCGGACCGAGGCGTGACCCCGGCCGGGCGGAGCCTGGCCGGGAACACCACCCCGGTCGACGAAAGCGCCTGTGCCACCACACCGGGGTTCGGCTTGCGCCCCACCTCAGACCAAATGCGAGGTGTCGTTCACCAGGCGGACCGAGGCGTGACCCCGGCCGGGCGGAGCCTGGCCGGGAACACCACCCCGGTCGACGAAAGCGCCTGTGCCACCACACCGGGGTTCGGCTTGCGCCCCACCTCAGACCAAATGCGAGGTGTCGTTCACCAGGCGGACGGAGGCGTGACCCCGGCCGGGCGGAGCCTGGCTGGGAACACCACCCCGGTCGACGAAAGCGCCTGTGCCACCACACCGGGGTTCGGCTTGCGCCCCACCTCAGACCAAATGCGAGGTGTCGTTCACCAGGCGGACGGAGGCGTGACCCCGGCCGGGCGGAGCCTGGCTGGGAACACCACCCCGGTCGACGAAAGCGCCTGTGCCACCACACCGGGGTTCGGCTTGCGCCCCACCTCAGACCAAATGCGAGGTGTCGTTCACCAGGCGGACGGAGGCGTGACCGTCCGGGTAGAACTCCGCGATCGACAGCGACGCCAGGTCCAGGTGCAGCCGGTAGAGGATCTCCGGGCCGCTGCCGAGCGCCAGGCGCAGCAGGGTCTTCACCGGCGTCACGTGGCTGACCACGACCACGTCGGACCCCGCGTGCTCGGCGGCCAGCTCCTCCAGGAAGCGGGACACCCTGCGGTGCACGGCGTCGAAGCTCTCGCCGCCGGGCGGGGCGGCGGAGGTGTCGCCGAGCCAGCGGGCGTGCGCCTCCGGGTCGCGCTCGGCGGCCTCGGTGAAGGTCAGCGCCTCCCACTCGCCGAAGTCGACCTCGATCAGGTCCTCGCGCACGTCGACCTCCAGGCCGAGCGCGGCGGCGATCTCGCCCGCCGTCTGCCTGGTGCGCTGCAGCGGGGACGCGACGACCGCGGCGACGCCGTCCAGGGTGGACAGCCTGGCCGCCGCCGCGCGCGCCTGGCCGAGGCCGACCTCGGTGAGCGGCGGGTTGCCGCGCCCGGAGTAGCGGCGGGCGACCGACAGCTCGGTCTGCCCGTGCCGCACCAGGTGCAGCCTGGTCGGCCTGCCCTCCGCGCCGGACCAGGAGGCCGGGGGCGCGGTGACGTGGGCCGCCGACTCGGCCGGGCGCTCGGTGACGACGGCCTTGGCGGCGGCCGGCTTCCCGGCAGCGCCCCCACCGGCAGCGCCCTCCCCCGCCGGGACCTCGCCGATGACCGGGTCGGGCATGGCCTTGCCGTCCATGGCGTCGTTGGCGAGCTTGTCCGCGCGCTTGTTGCGCTCGCGCGGGATCCAGCCGTAGGTGACCGACTCGAAGTCCCCCGCCAGCTCCTTGGCCTCGGCCGCGAGCGGCTTCATGGCCGGGTGCTTGATCTGCCAGCGCCCGGACATCTGCTCCACGACCAGCTTGGAGTCCATCCGCACGTCGACCTCGGTCGCCCCCAGCTCGGCGGCGGCGCGCAGGCCCGCGATCAGGCCCCGGTACTCGGCGACGTTGTTGGTGGCGACGCCGATGGCCTCGAAGCGCTCGGCCAGGACGGTGTCACCGCCCTCGTCGAGCACCACCGCGCCGTAGCCCGCCGGTCCGGGGTTGCCGCGCGAGCCGCCGTCGGCCTCGACGAGCACCCTCACAGACCGGACTCCCCGGTGCGCACCATGATCGCGCCGCACTCCTCGCACTGCACGACGTCGTCGGCGAGCGCCTCCTTGACCTTGGCGATCGCGCTGCGGTCCAGCTCGATGCGGCACGCGCCGCAGCGGCGGGACTGGAGCAGCGCCGCGCCGGTGCCCTTGTGCAGCCGGACCCGGTCGTAGACCGCCAGCAGCGGGGCCTCGAAGGTCGACGCGATGGTCTTGCGCTCGGCGGTGCGCTTGGCCTCGGTGGACTCCAGGTCGGCGAGCGCGGAGTCGCGCCTGCGGGCGGCGTCGGCCAGGGTCTCCTGGGCGTTCGCGAACTGCGCGGAGGCGTGCTGGCTGTCGACCTCGACGGCCTCGCGGCGCTCCATCAGCTCCAGCAGGTCGTCCTCCAGCGCGCCGCGGCGGCGGCCGAGGGTGGCCAGCTCGTGCTCCAGGTCGGTGAGCTGCTTGGCGCCGACGCTGCCGCCCGCCAGGAGCCCCCGGTCGCGCTCCTCGCGGGCGCGGACCTGGTCGATCTCGGTCTCCTGGCGCTTGACGTCGCGGTCCAGGTCGCCCAGGGTCGTCTCGACCGCGGTGAGCGCGTCCTGCTTGGCGCGCACCTGCTTCTCGGCCTCGGCGATCTCCACGATCTCCGGCAGCGTGCGGCGGCGGTGCTCGACCCGCGCCAGCTCGGTGTCAACCCGCGCGAGGTCGAGCAGCCTGCGCTGCACAACGGGATCGGCTTTCACTTCAGCGGTCCTCCTGTTCGGGGCTCGTCGCGCCGGTGGTCCAGGGGTCGGTCCGTCGGGTCGAGACGAGGGTTTCGACCGTACCGCCGAAGGCGGCGCGCACGATGTCGGCCGCCTGCGCGCACCACGGCCATTCGCTGGCCCAGTGGGCGACGTCGACGAGGGCGGGCCCTCCCGCGTCCAGGTGCTCGCGGGCGGGGTGGTGCCGCAGGTCGGCGGTGACGTAGGCGTCCACGCCCGCGCGCGTCGCGGCGGACAGGTGGCTGTCGCCCGCGCCGCCGCACACCGCGACGGTGCCGATCACCCGATCCGGGTCGCCCGCCGAGCGCACGCCCCACGCGGTGGCGGGGAGGGCGGCGGCGACGCGGCGGGTGAACGCGCTGAGCGGCTCGGGCTCCGGGAGCACGCCGATCCGGCCGATGCCGGTGTCGGCGGGCAGCTCGGGGATCTCGTTGAGGTTGAAGGCGACTTCCTCGTACGGGTGCGCGGCGCGCAGGGCCCGCACGACGTCGGCGCGGCGCCCGCGCGGCAGCACGAGTTCGAGCCGGGTCTCGGGCAGGCGCTCCAGCTCGCCGACCACGCCGACCGCCGGGTTCGCGCCCTCGACGGGGCGGAACTGGCCGGTGCCGTCGACGCTCCAGGCGACCTCGCGGTAGTCGCCGGTGCTGCCCGCGCCCGCGTCGTGCAGCGCGGCCAGGACCTTCGCGGCGTCGGCGACCGGGACGTAGGTGGTGAGCACGTCCAGCGCGCGGGCCGGGGCCGGGTCGAGCGGGCCGGTGACCTCCAGGCCGATGGCGCGGGCCAGCGCGTCGGACACGCCGGGGTTCGCGGTGTCGGCGTTGGTGTGCGCCGTGTACAGGGCCGCGCCCGCGCGGATCAGGCGGTGCACGAGGCGGCCCTTGGGGGTGTCGGCGGGCACGCCGTGGACGCCGCGCAGCAGCAGCGGGTGGTGCGAGACGAGCAGCTGGGCGCCCACCTCGATCGCCTCGTCCACCGTGGACTCGACCGGGTCCACGCAGAACAGCACCTTGGACACCGGTTCGGAGCGGTCGCCGCACACCAGGCCGACCGCGTCCCAGGACTCGGCGGTGGCGGGCGGGTAGGCCGCCTCCAGCGCGGCGAGCACCTCGCCGAGGGTGGTCATGTCTCCTCCAGTGCGACTCGGAGCGCGTCGGCGAGCAGCGCGGTCTCCTCGGGGGAGCGCACGGCCACGCGGACGTGGTCGGGGGTCAGGCCGGGGAACGTGTCACCCCGGCGCACGGCGATGCCCTTGTCGCGCAGCGACCGCCGCACGCGCGCGCCGTCCGGGACGCGCAGCAGCAGGAACGGGGCCTGCGGCTGGATCACCAGGTGCTCGGCGAGGGCGGTGGCCGCGTGGGCGGCGTGGGCGGTGGTCAGCTCGGCGAGCGCGGCGGCCTCGGCCAGCGCGGCGGGCTCGCAGCAGGCGGTGACCGCCTCCAGGACGAGGGTGCCCACCGGCCACTGCGGGCGGCGCGCGGCCAGGCGCGCGAGGAGGTCCCGCTCGCCCAGCAGGTAGCCGGCGCGCAGGCCGGCGAGCGCCCAGGTCTTGGTGAGGCTGCGCAGCACGAGCAGGCCGGGCACGTCGGTGGCGGCGGCCAGCGAGCCGCGCTCGCCGGGGACGGCGTCCATGAACGCCTCGTCCACCACGAGGACGCGGCCGGGGCGGGCCAGCGCGCGGAGGGCCTCCGCCGGGTGCAGCACCGAGGTGGGGTTGGTGGGGTTGCCGACCACGACCAGGTCGGCCTCGTCCGGGACGAGCGCGGGGTCCAGGCGGTAGCCGTCGCGCTCGGCGAGCAGCACGCGGTGGACCGGGACGCCCGCGTCGCGCAGGGCTGCCTCGGGCTCGGTGAACGAGGGGTGCACGACGGCGGCGAGCGCCGGGCGCAGCTCCGGCAGCAGGGCGAAGCCCTCGGCGGCGCCGTTGAGGGGCAGGACCTGGTCCGGGGTGCGGTCGTGGCGGGCGGCGGCGGCCTCGCGGGCGGCCAGCTCGTCGGCGCGGGCCGGGTAGGAGCCGAGGTCGGCCAGGCGGGCGGCGAGGCGGGCGGCGAGCCAGTCCGGCGGGGACGGGGCGCGCACGTTGACCGCGAAGTCCACCAGGCCGGGGGCGGCGTCGACGTCCCCGTGGTGGCGCAGCAGCTCGCGCTCGGGGTCCTGGCTGGTCATCGGCCGGAGTTTAGGCGATGGGCGCGCGCGGGCCGGGGCGCGGCGGTCCCGCGCGGCTCCGGACCGGTGCTCGGGGTGGTCGCGGTCAGCCCAGGAAGGAGACCAGGAGCGCGCAGCAGATCAGCGCGAGGCACGCGGCGGAATGCCACCACTGCGGGGCGCGAACCGCCCTGGGCAGCGTCGCGGGCTGCCGCTCGTCGACCACCACGATGTGCTCCCCCTCCCCCGCGAACCGCCGCCCATACTATCGCTGATCTGCGGTTTCAGGGTGTGCGACTGATCGCTCGGGAGAAATCACCGAATGCGCCCGGATGGTCACGTTCAGGAATTGCGACGCCGTTTTCCGAGCAGTTCCGGAATTGCCCTTGGGCCGTTCGGCGGTGTCGCCGCGCGGCTATTCGGGCATTCGACGTCCGCTCAGTGCGCGATGCGCAGGCACGGGCGGCACAGGACGCGCAGGTTGCCGACCGTGGACGGGCCGCCCTCGGCGAGCGGGACGACGTGGTCGTAGTTGAGGTCCGTGGCGCCGCCGCAGTGCGCGCAGCGGCCCCGGTCCCGCTCGAACACGGCGCGGCGCACCTCGGCGGGGATGCGCGGGTGGCGGGGGTTGAGCGAGGTCAGCAGCAGGGTGCGCTCGGCCAGCGCCTCCCCCCTGGCCCGCTCGGCGACCACGCGGGCCAGCACGTCGGCCGGGCGGTAGCCGCGCGACTCGGCGTAGACGGCGTCCTCGAACCACCACCAGGAGGCCCGGCCGCGCTGCGCGACCTTCACCGGGCGGGTGCGGCGGGCCCGGTCCAGCGCGGCGTGGTCGCGGGCCCGGACGCGGACCGGCGGGCAGCCGGTGGCCAGGAAGAAGCGGCGGGGCAGGAAGAGCAGGCCGCGGTCGGTGAGGAAGCCCGCGTTCGGGTCGGGGCGCAGGGCCCCGCCGCCGTGCGGCGGGCGGCGGGTGAACGCCGGGTTCGGGGGCGGGCGGCGCAGGGCGAAGGAGGCCAGCGCCAGCAGCAGGAGCGCCGCCGCGAGGAGGGTCAGCATCCCCAGCGCGGCGGCGAGCGGGTCTTGCGGGTTCGACGGCATCGGGCCCCCCGCTCTTGATCGTCGTGCGGGGCGGGGGCGGGGGTCCAGCGGGTTCACCCGGAGTGCGCAACGGGACCCCGGCGCGCGGCCGGTCTTCTAGGCTGCGACCCCGCAGGCCCCGCTTCCCGTGCGACCGAGTGAGGACTCCCCCCATGCTCTCCGTGGTGTTCGTGTGCACCGGCAACATCTGCCGATCCCCCGTGGCGGAGATCGTGCTCCGGGAGCACCTGCGCCGGGCTGGGGTCGAGGGCGTGGTGGTGTCGAGCGCGGGCTTGCAGGGCTACCACGTGGGCGAGCCCGCCGACGAGCGGAGCGCGGCGACGCTGGAGCGGGCCGGGTACCCGACCGGGCACGTGGCCGCGAAGGTGAGCGCCGAGGACCTGGACGCGGACCTGCTGGTGGCGCTGGACTCCGGGCACGCGCGGGCGCTGCGCGGGGTAGTCGCGGACCCGGAGCGGGTGCGGCTGCTGCGGTCGTTCGACCCGGAGGCCGGGTCGGCCGAGGTGCCGGACCCGTACTACTCGGGGCGGGCGGCGTTCGCCGAGGTGCTGGGGATGGTCGAGGCGGCGGTGCCGGGGCTGCTGCGGTGGGTGCGGGAGCGGCAGCGGTGACCGGGCGCGGCGGCGCGGTGGGGTCCGGGGTGGGGTCCGGGGTGGACCCGGCGGAGGTCGCGGCCGAGGTGACCGGGTCGCGGGCGGTCGCGGTGCGGCGGATCGGCGACGCGGCGCACGAGGTCGACCTGGCGGACGGCGACCTGGTCGTGGTGAAGGCGAACCGGGTGGCGCGGGCCGAGGCGGCGGGGCTGGAGTGGCTGGCCGAGCCGGAGGGGCCGCCGGTGCCGGGGGTGCGCGGGTGCTCGGACGGGTGGCTGGTGATCGACCAGGTGGAGCCGGGCAGGCCGTCGCCCGGCGCGGCCGAGAAGTTCGGGGCGCGGCTGGCGGCGCTGCACGCGACGGGCGCGCCCGCGTTCGGCTCGCCGCCGCCCGGCGGTCCGGCGGAGGCCACGATCGGGCTGGCCCCGATGGCGAACGTCGAGGCCGACGCCTGGCCGGACTGGTTCGCCGAGCACCGGATCGCGCGGTACGCGCGGCTGGCCGTGGACGCCGGGAACCTGACCGCCGCCGAGGCGGCCGTGGTCGAGTCGGTCCGGGTGCGGGCGCCGTCCGAGCCGCCCGCGCGGCTGCACGGGGACCTGTGGAGCGGGAACGCGCACTGGGCGGCGGACGGGCGGGTGTGGCTGATCGACCCGGCGGCGCACGGCGGGCACCGGGAGAGCGACCTGGCGATGCTGGCCCTGTTCGGCTGCCCGCACCTGGACCGGGTGCTGGCGGCGTACCACGAGGCCGCGCCGCTGGCGGACGGCTGGCGGGAGCGGGCGCCGCTGCACCAGCTGTTCCCGCTGCTGGTGCACGTGGTGCTGTTCGGGCGGGCGTACGCGGCGCGGACCGTGGCGGCGGCGCGGTCGGCGCCCCGGTGAGCGGGCGGCGGGTGTCGGGCCCCGCTCGGCGACGTCGGTGACCTGCGGCTTCGCGGTGTGACCGGGACCTCGCCGGGGCCCGTCCCGCCCCTCCCACCAGCGCGGCGTCCGATATGTCCGGTTCACCCCGGCACGAGGTCCGCGCCGGCAGGGATTACCGTGGGTGCCGTGCGGTTGAGGTTTCTGCTGCGGCCCGGTTGGCTCGCGTTGACGGTTGCCGTGTGGGTTTTCGCCGGCGTGTGCATCTGGATGCTCGCGCCATGGCAGTTCGGGCGGGACGACCAGCGCGTGGGCCAGAACACCGCGCTGTCCGAGGCGATGGCCACCGATCCGGTGCCGTTCGCCGAGGTGCTGGACGAGCCCAACGCCGAGCACGAGTGGCGCCGGGTCGTGCTGACCGGCCAGTTCCTGGCCGACTCCGAGGCCGTCGCCCGGCTGCGGACCGTGCAGGGCGAGGCCGCGTACGAGGTGCTCACGCCCTTCCGGACCACCGACGGGCCCGTCGTGCTGGTCGACCGGGGGTACGTGCGGCCCGCCGACGGCATGGGGGTGCCGGACCTGACCACGCCGCCGTCCGAGCGGGTGAGCGTCACCGCGTGGACCCGCGCCGAGGAGCCGGACCTGCGGGACGGGTTCCTGGAGGACGGCGAGCGGCAGGTCTACTCGATCAACACCGCGACCGTCGGGCGCATGGTCGGGCTGGACATCCGGCCCGGCTACTTCCAGCTCGACGTGGACCAGCCGGGGCTGGAGTCGGCGCTGCCGCTGCCCCGCATGGAGGCCGGGCCGTTCTACTCGTACGCGCTGCAGTGGCTGGCGTTCGGGGTCATGGCGATCGGCGGGTGGCTGTACTTCACCTGGCGCGAGGCCAAGCCCGGTGGCGCGCTGACCAGGGAGCGCGAGAAGAAGCCGCGCCGCAAGTCCGTGGCCGAGCTGCTGGCCGAGGACGAGGCGGCGGAGGACAGGGCTGCGGAGGACGGCGAGCGGCGCGAGGTCGCCGAGCGCGTGAGCGAGCGGCGCGAGAACAGCCCCGCCTGACCGGCGGGCCCCCGATCAGGGACGGGGGCTCGGGGGCGAGGGCTCGGGGGGCGAGGGCTCGGGGGCGGGGCCCGCGGGTTCGGGGCTCAGCCCCGCCGCTTGCGCCGCACGAGCACCGCGACCAGCGCGGACACCGCCGCCGCGCCCGCGCCGACGACCCTGGACAGCTCCACCGCCCGCGTCACGTGCCCGGCGTCCGGGTTGCGCCCGTGCCCGAGCACCGGCCGGTCCTCCGGCCCGTACGAGTACACCGTGCGCCCCCCGAGCTGGATCTCCAGCGCCCCGGCGAACGCGGCCTCCACCTGCCCGGCGTTGGGGCTCGGGTGCGCCGCCGCGTCCCGCCGCCACACCTGCCACGCCTCGCCCGCCGAGCCGCCCACGACGGGCGCGCCCGCGACGGTGAGCAGCGCGGCCAGCCGGGACGGCAGCAGGTTCGCCAGGTCGTCCAGGCGCGCCGCCGCCCACCCGAAGTTCCGGTAGCGGGCCGAGCGGTGGCCGATCATCGCGTCCAGGGTGTTCACCGCGCGGTAGCCGAGCAGGCCGGGCACGCCCGCGACCGCGCCCCACACCAGCGGCGCGACGACCGCGTCCGAGGTGTTCTCGGCCACCGACTCGACGGTCGCCTTGGCCAGGCCCATCGTGTCCAGCCGCTCGGGGTCGCGCCCGCACAGGTTCGGCAGCCGGTCGCGGGCCGCCACCAGGTCGCCGCCGTCCAGCTCGCGCCCCATGGCGGTGCCCTCGTCGGCCAGCGAGGCCCCGCCCAGCACCACCCAGGTCGCGGCGGCCGTGGTCAGCGCGCGCAGCGCCTCGGACCGCCCGGCCAGCCGCTCGACGGCCGCGCCCGCGAGCACGACCCCGCCGACCAGCACCACCACGTGCGCCGCGCCCGCGCCCTTGTCGTCCCGGTGCAGCCGCTGCTCCAGCGCGCCCGCGACCCGCCCGAACGCCGCGACCGGGTGCCCCCGCCGGGGATCGCCGAACACCGCGTCGGCCGCGACCCCGAGCGCCAACCCGACCGCACGTCCCAGGCTCATCCCGGCACCGTAGCCCCGACACGCACGGTGTCCGCAGGCAGGCGGGGCGTGTCCGGGGGGTGACAGGACGCCGACACGCGCGGTGCAAGCCGACCGCTGCCGCGCCACTCGCGGTGCTGGTCAGCCCGCCGCGTCCCCAGGACGGCCGCCACGGACGGCGCAACCCGGCGGGCGCGGGCCGAACGGAGCAGCCGACTCGCCCCGCCCGTGCGTGGACACCCCCCGCCAAGCCCTAGGGTGGCACCCCGTGGAACCAGCCCGCTTGAAGCTCTACGCCTACCTGGACGCGCGCGAGCACCAGCGCACCTACCTGGCGATCATGCGGCTGTTCACGTCCACGCTGCTCGCCGACCTGTCCGCGGGCGAGGTCGCGGGCGCGCTGGCCGGGGCCGAGCGCGAGGGGCGGGTCGACCACGGCGAGTCGCGCATCGAGAACGTGATCAACCGGCTCAAGCAGCTGGTCGAGTGGGGCAACCTGGTGCAGGGCCGCCGCGAGGTGGTGGCGTCCAGCATCGCCGAGTTCCAGCACGGCAGCGTCCGCTACCAGGTCAGCAAGCTCGCGGTGCGCGTGCAGCGGGACGTGGACGAGCTGCTGCGGGTGCCCGAGGGCGCCCGCGAGGTGTCCCGCGAGCTGCTGCCCGCCGTCGAGCGCGGCCTCGGCCAGCTCGGGCGCACCCTGTCCGAGGCGCTGCTCACCGGCGGGCGCGGGCCGCGCGAGGCGCTCGCCGAGCAGGTCACCACCCTGTTCCTGCAGCACGCCGAGCTGGCCGCGACGGTCCGCGACTTCTACGCCTACCTCGGCCAGGTCGTCACCCGGCACCACCTGGCGGCCGACGAGATCAGCGGCTTCCGGGACCTGCTCGTGGAGTACATCCAGCGGGTCGTGGAGGACGTGCTGCGGCACACCCCGGCGATCGCGGCGGCGCTGGCGAACCTGGCGGGCGCGCGGCCCGAGCTGCTGCGGCTGCTGGGCGCGTCGGGCCTGGGCGAGCGGGTGGAGCGGGCGCGCGGGCGGTCCGCCGAGGACTGGCGGGAGCTGACCGACTGGTTCGTCGACCGGCCCGGCCGCCCCAGCCAGGTCACCGCGCTGCGCGACGCGACGGCCCGCGCCATCGGCTCGCTGCTGGCCAGCGTGAAGCGGGCGACCTCGGGCGGCGGGCTGCTGCCCGGCCGCAGGGCGGAGCTGCTGAAGCTGGCCGCCTGGTTCGACGGCGGCACCCGCGAGCAGGCGCACGAGCTGTACGCGGCGGCGTTCGGCCTCTACGGGGCGCGGCACCTGTCCCCCGCGCCCGAGCACGACGGCGACGACGAGCGCACCCCGTGGGCCACCGGACCCGCCGCGGACGTGCCGGTGAGCGTGCGCAGCCGGTCGGACCGCAGCGCGCGCGGGCGCACCTCGCGCATCCTGGACGACCCGATGACCGAGCAGTCCCTGCTCGCCGAGGCCAGGCACGCGGACGAGCGGCGCGCCGCGTCCGTCGCGGAGCTGGCGGCGGCGGCGCCCCGGCTGGCCGAGGCCGAGCTGTCCGGCGAGGCGCTGGGCGTGCTGTGCGAGCTGCTGACCCTGGCCATGGCGCAGCGCGACAGCGCCGTCGACCCCGGTTCGGCGGCCGACCCGGTGCGCGGGCTGCGGGTGACCGTGGAGCACGTCGCGGGCCGCGCCGCCGTGATCCGCTCGAAGGCCGGGACCCTGACCCTGCACGACTCGACCCTGGTGCTGGACTGAGCATGTTCGACGACCTCTCCGAGATCGACTCCGCGATCGTGGTGCGCTGCGCGCGCACCCTGCTGCGACGGCCGCTGCTGCGCGCCGACGGCCCCGACGGCGAGCTGCTGGGCGCGGTGTACCGGCACCGGTTCGCGCTGCAGGACCTGTTCGCGGGCCTGCTGGGCTACCGGCTGGTGGTGGAGCGCCGGTTCGCCCGGCTGTACAAGGCCGGGCCCGGCCACGACGACAGCCGGGGCGCGGGCCTGACGCCGCGCGGCTACGCGTACCTGGCGCTGGTGCTGGCCGTGCTGACCGGCGTCGGCCGCCAGGTGCTGCTGTCGCGGCTGGTCGCCGACGCGCGGGCGGCGGCGGCCGAGGCCGGGATCGCCGTGGTGGACGACGTGGTGGACCGGCGGGCGCTGACCTCGGCGCTGCGGCACCTGGTGGCGCTGGGCGTGCTGCACGAGACCGAGGGCTCGGTGGACGCGCAGGCCGAGGCGCTGATCACCGTGGACACCGACCTGCTGGGGCAGCTGCTGACCGGCCCGGTGGGCGAGGCGGACGGCGCGCGGCGGCTGGTGGAGCTGGCGGCGCGGCCGGGGCCCAGGGGCGTGGAGCACGCGGTGCGGCGCAGGCTGGTGGAGAACCCGGTGGTGCTGTACGCGGACCTGCCGCCGGAGCAGGCGGACTGGTTGCGGCGCAACCAGCGCAAGGAGTCGGCGCTGCTGGAGACCGCGTTCGGGCTGCGCACCGAGTGCCGCGCCGAGGGCGTGCTCGCCTCCGACCCCGAGGACTACCTGACGGACCTGTACTTCCCCGGCACGTCGACGGTGGCGCGGATCGCGCTGCTGGCGCTGCCGGAGCTGCTGGAGTCGCGGCCGGTGGCGGGCGGGCGGCACCCGGTGGACCCGGCCCGCGCGCGCGAGGTGTGCGCGGAGCTGGTGGCGGACTACCCGGCGGCGTGGTCGAAGCAGTACGTGGAGGACCTGGGCGGGCTGACCGCCGAGGTGCTGGAGCTGCTGCGGCGCACCGGGCTGGCCGCACCGGACGCCGAGGGGCCGGGGTGGACGCTGGCGCCGACCGCGCACCGGTGGGTCCCGGTGCCGGACGGCGCGCCGGAGCGCGAGGTCGAGGTCGTGGCGGCGCCGGAGCCGCAGAGCTGGTCGTTGTTCGATGAGGAGAGCGCGTGAGCGACAGGTGGCGGCTGCACCGCGGCGGGATCGTCAACATCTGGCAGTACGCGGAGCAGGTGTTCGACTTCTCCGGCGGGCGGGCGATCTTCCAGGGCACCAACGGGTCCGGCAAGTCCCGGACGCTGGAGCTGCTGCTGCCGCTGTGCCTCGACGGCGACCTGCGGCAGGTCGGCTCGAAGGGCTTCGACACGGTCAGCCTGCGGCGGCTCATGCTCGACGACTACGACGGCGGGCCGAACCGCATCGGGTACGCCTGGGTGGAGCTGCGGCGCGGTGAGGACGAGTACCTGACCTGCGGGTTGGGCGTGAAGGCGTCGAAGACCTCGCAGGCGATCACCGACTCGTGGCGGTTCATCACGCCGCTGCGGGTGGGCAGGCAGCTCCAGCTGGTGGGGGCCGAGCGCACCCCGCTGGGGCCCGCGCACCTGCGGGAGGCCATCGGCGCGGACTGCGTGCTGGAGGAGGCGGCGTTCCGGGCCCGCGTGGCCGAGGAGGTGTACGGGGTCCCGGCCGCCCGGTACGGGGACCTGCTGCACCTGCAGCGGACGCTGCGCAACCCCGACGTGGGCCTGAAGGTCCTGGAGGGGCAGCTGGAGCAGATCCTGTCGGACGCGCTGCCGCCGCTGGACCAGGCGATGGTGGAGCAGCTGGCGACCTCGTTCGACGACCTGGAGTCGATCCGGGAGAACATCACCCGGCTGTCGACGGCGGACTCGGCGCTGGGGACGTTCCTCAAGACGTACTCGGACTACGCGCTGGGCGGGCTGCGGTCCTCGGCCGAGCGGCTGGGCGCGGCCGAGGACGGGGTGCGCAAGCTGGAGCGGGAGGGCGCGCGGCTGACGGCGGCGCTGGAGCGGACCCGCGCGGAGCGCGCCGACGCCGAGCGGTCGCAGAGCGACCTGGAGGCCGGGGAGCAGCGGGCCGAGGAGCGGATCGGGGCGCTCAAGGAGCTGCCCGCGTTCCGGGGCCTGGAGGACCTGCGCACCCGCGAGCGGCTGGTGGAGGAGAAGCGGTCGTCGGCCCGCGTCGCGCTGGAGGTGGCGGCGAAGCAGCGGGCGCAGGAGGACGGCGCGGTCGACGGGGTGCTGCGGCTGCTGCGGCGGCTCGCCGAGGACCTGGGGACGGCCCGCGAGCTGGCCGAGCCGCTGCGCGGGCGGCTGCTGGCGGCCGGGCTGGAGCTGGAGCTGCCGCAGGTGCCCCCGGTGGCGTCGGCGGAACCGGTGGTGCGGGCCGAGTCGGTGCGGGCCAAGCCCGACCCGGAGGCCGAGCCGCAGCCGATCGAGCGGCGGGTGCCGCCCGCGGCGCCGGTGGTGCCGGTGGAGGCGGCGGCGGACCGGGTGGCCGAGGTCGCGGCCGAGGCCGGGCGGCGCGGGGCGCTGGTGCTGGCGCTGCACCAGCGGTCGGTGGAGCTGGACTCGGCGGCGCGCGCCCTGGAGTCGTTGGAGGGCGCGGTCGGCGACGCGGCGCGGGCCGCCTCGGAGGCGGTGGCGCGGCGGGACCGGGAGGCCGGGGAGCTGGCCGGGACCGGGCGCGAGTGGTTGGGCGCGGTGGCCGCGTGGCGGGACGCCGAGCCGTTCGCCGGGGTCGCGCTGCGGCTGCCGGAGGCGGTGGACCCGGCGCGGGCCCGCGCGCTGGCGGCGAAGGCCCGTGACGGGGCGAGGCCGCTGGTGTCGGCGGCGCGCGAGGCCGAGCGCGGCGCGGCGGACCGGGTGGCCGGGCTGCGGGCGTCGATCGACGAGCGGGACGTGGAGCTGACCGGGCTGCGGGGTGGCTCGGAGCGCGCGCCCGACGCCGCGCGGTTCACCGGCGGTGGGCGGGACTCGGGCGCCGGGGCGCCGTTCTACCGGCTGGTCGACTTCAGGGCCGGGGTGGACGACGCGGGGCGGGCCGGGCTGGAGGCCTCGCTGGAGGCGTCCGGGCTGCTGGACGCCTGGGTGCCCGGCGACCCCGCGCTCGCGGCGGTGGACGGGGCGCGCAGCGAGGTGTTCGCGGTGCCGGGCGAGGCGGTGGGCGGGGCGTCGCTGGCCGACGTGCTGGAGCCCGCCGTCGAGCCGGGGTCGCCGGTGTCGGCGGAGCTGGTCGGGGCGCTGCTGGCCTCGGTGTCGCTGGCCTCGGTGTCGCTGGCCTCGCCTGCGGGGACGCCGGGTTCCGGCGCGGTCTCGGCGGACGTCGACGGCGGGTGGCGGGCCGGGGTGCTGGTGGGCCGGTGGGGCAAGCCCGCCGCCGAGTTCATCGGCGCGGGCGCGCGGGAGGGCGCGCGGCGGCGGCGGATCGCCGAGCTGGAGGAGCGGCTGGCGGGCCTGCGCGAGGAGCTGGGCGCGGCCGAGGCCGAGGCGGTGGCGGCGCGCGAGCAGGTGCGCCGGTGGGAGTCGCACCTGGAGCGGTTCCCCGCCGACCGGGACCTGGTGGCCAGGCACGGCCGGGTGCAGGCCGCGCAGGAGGGCGCCGAGCGGGCCGGGCGGCGGGTCGGCGAGCTGGAGGAGGAGCTGGGCCGGGCGCGGGCGCGGGACGCCGCGGCGCGGGCCGAGGTCGTGCAGGAGGCGGCGGCGGCCGGGCTGGTCGCCGAGACCGAGGCGCTGCGGCAGGCGCAGCAGGCGGCCTCCGACGCGCAGCGCACCGCCGACCGGCTCGCGGACGTGCTGCGCAGGCAGTGCGGCGGGACGCTGGCGGACCTCGCGGACGCGGCGCACCGGTACCGGGTGGCCGAGCAGGACCGGGTGGCGGCCGAGCAGGACGCCGAGGAGCGGTGCTCGGACTACGCGGCCCAGGCGGCGACGCTGACCGAGCTGGCAGGCGCGGTGGGCGGCGAGGCGCGGAAGGTCGCCGACCAGCTGGCCGCGCTGGAGGCCGGGCGGCGCACGACCCGCGAGGACCTGCGGGAGATGCGGGAGCAGGTCGCGGAGGCGCGGGAGAAGGCGGCGAAGCTGGAGGCCCAGCTGGACGCGTCCGCCGAGCAGCTGGCCGGGGCGCGGGAGGGCGCGGGACGGGCCGAGGAGCAGTTCCTGGCGGCCGTGCGCGCGCCGGGCGTGCTCGTGGCGGCGCTGCCGGACGCCGGGCCCGAGTGGGAGCCCGCGCGGGTGCGGGAGGCGCTGGCAGGCATCGACCGGCGGGGCGCGGGCGAGGCCACGGTGATCACCAAGTTGCAGGCGTTGCAGACCTCGCTGGCGGGCAGCCACGACATCGCGGCCGAGCAGCACGCCGGGCTGCTGACGGTGACGGTGACCGGCGAGGAGGGCGCGCGGCCGGTGGCGCTGGCGGCGCGGCAGGTGACGGCGAGGTTGGCCGAGCAGCGCGGGTTCCTGGACGAGCGGTACCAGACGATCTTCGCGGACTACCTGATCCGGGACCTGGCGGAGTGGCTGCGCGGGCAGGTCGCGGTGGCCGAGGACCTGTGCAGGCGGATGAACGAGGTGCTCGGGAAGGCGCGGTCCAGCCAGGGCGTGCACGTGAAGCTGGCCTGGAAGCCGTCGGCCGCGCTGGACGAGGGCACGCGGGACGCGCTGGCGCTGGTGCGGCTGCCCTACGCGGAGCGCGACCCGGAGCAGGACGCGACGCTGCGGCGGGTGTTCACCGAGCGGATCGAGCAGGAGCGGGACGCGCACAGCGGCAGCTACGCCGAGGTGCTGTCGCGGGCGCTGGACTACCGGACCTGGCACCAGTTCACGGTGACCGTGGCCGACACCGGCCCGGACGGCGGGCCCAGGGAGCGGCGGCTGCGGCAGCTGTCGTCGGGCGAGACGCGACTGATCTCGTACGTGACGCTGTTCGCGGCGGGGGCGGCGTTCTACGACGCGGTGAGCGGGGAGTTCTCGCCGCTGCGGCTGGTGCTGCTGGACGAGGCGTTCGAGCGGCTGGACGACCCGACCATCGCGCGGATGCTGGGGCTGCTGGTGGACCTGGACATGGACTGGGTGATCACCTGGCCGTCGGGGTGGGGCGTGTCGGACAAGATCCCGAGGATGCACATCTACGACGTGCTGCGGCCCAAGAACGGGCGCGGGGTGGCCTGCACGCAGACCACCTGGGACGGGGCCGGGCTGGACCGGGTCGACCCGTAGGCGGGGCGGGGCGGCCGGTGTCCCGGCCGCCCCGGTCGCCGTCACACCCCGGTCGCCGTCACGCCGCGACGTGCTCGACCCCGGCGGACCACACGCGGGTGATCGCGCGGGTGTCCGCGATGTCGGCGAGCGGGTCGCCGTCGACCAGGACCAGGTCGGCGCGCAGGCCGGGCCGGACCGCGCCCCGGTCGGGCAGGCCGAGCAGCCCGGCGGGGCGCGTGGTGGCGGCGTTGAGCGCCTCGACCGGTGTCAGGCCCGCCGCCACCAGCAGTTCCAGCTCGTGGTGCAGCGACGGGCCGTGCTCGGGGCTGAACGGGACGGCGGGCTGGTCGTTCGCGTCGGTGCCCGCCAGCAGCGGCACGCCCGCGCGGTGCAGCGCGCCCGCGCTCGCCAGGGTCCCCGCGAACGCCTGCGGCGCGCCCGCGCGTTCCGCCGCGCCCTCCATCATCGTCAGCGTCGGCACCACGACCCGGCCCGCCAGCGCCGCGACCGGGGCGGGGTCGAGGGGCGCGCCCAGCGGCAGGTGGGTGAGCACGTCCACGCCCGCCTCGGCCGCGATGGCGACGGCGGCCGGGTCCGCGGTGTGGGCCACGACCAGCAGGCCGCGCGCGTGGGCGGCGGCGACCAGCGCCACGACCGTGGGCACCGGCATCAGGTCGCCCTCCAGGACGATCTTCAGGTGGTCCGAGCCCTCGGCGAGGCGCGCGGCCACGAAGGCGTCGGCGTCGGCCGGGCCCGCCACCTCGGCCTCCGGCGGGAAGCCGGGGACGCGGGCGTGGTGGCCGCCGGGGGCCGCCGCCGGGACGCCCGCCGTGCGGATCTCGGGCAGGCCGGGGAGCGACCGGAGGGCGTCCACGACGGTGATCGGGAACGCGGCCATGTCCAGCGCGGTGGTGACGCCGTGGTCGCGCAGGGCGGTCAGCTGGGCCTCGGTGGTGACGTGGACGTGCGCGTCGACCAGGCCGGGCAGCAGGACCGCGCCCCGCGCGTCGACCACGCGCGCGCCGCCGGTGGTGGTGTCGGCGGTGATGAGCGGGCCGTCCAGGACGACGGTCCTCGGCTCGGTCAGGGCGTGGCCGTCGAACACGCGGGCGCGGGTGATGGCGGTGCGCACGGGCCCTCCAGGTTAAGAGACAAAATTGTTCACTAAGGCGACCGTACACCCCGTCGGCTATACAGGTGCCGTGCCAGCCGACGCCCGCACCACCAAGCCCCGGCGCAGGGGCGACGCGCTCACCGGGGCCATCTACCTCGCGACCCTGGAGGAGCTGGCCCGCACCGGGCTGGAACCGCTGGCCTTCGACCGGATCGCGGCCGTCGCGGGCGCGGGCAAGGCCTCGCTCTACCGCCGGTGGGCGACCCCGGCGGAGCTGGTGCTGGCCGCGCTGACCGATCCGCTCACCGGGTTCGGCGAACCGACCCCGGAGCCGGGCACGGGAACGCTGCGCGGGGACCTGGTCGAGCTGCTCACCGGGCTGGCGCGCGTGCTGGAGCAGCCGCACGGCCGGGCGCTCCGGCCGCTGGTCGCC
Source organism: Actinosynnema mirum DSM 43827 (assembly GCF_000023245.1). Taxonomy (GTDB): domain Bacteria; phylum Actinomycetota; class Actinomycetes; order Mycobacteriales; family Pseudonocardiaceae; genus Actinosynnema; species Actinosynnema mirum. The sequence goes on along the minus strand of NC_013093.1, from coordinate 955,583 downwards.
CAGCGGGAGCGGCACCCCGAGCTGCACGCGCGGGTCGTGGAACTGGTGCTGGCGCCGAGGCAGCGGCTGCTGCTGCGGGTGCTGGAGCGCGCGGTGGAGCGGGGCGAGGCGGACCCGGCGGCGGTCACGCCCAGGGTGGCCACCGTGGGACCGAGGCTGGTGCTCACCGAGCACGACCACCGGGGGCCGGTGTCCGCGGCCGAGGTCGAGGCGATCGTCGACGAGGTGCTGCTCCCGCTGGCCGCGCCCCGGAAGCGCGCCTAGCGGGCCGCCGCCCGGCCCGCGGGCGGGGCGCTCGCGGCCACCCCGCCGCTCGCCAGGAAGTCCGCCACCGGCAGGGTCGCCGCGCCCAGCGCCACCGACTCCGCGCCCAGCTCCCCCAGCACCACCTCGACCTGCTCGAACGAGCGGCGCAGGGCGTGCGTGCCCGCCTCCGCCCGGATCTCGGCCAGGAACCGCTCGCCCAGCAGCAGCCCGGCCCAGCCGCCCACGACGACGCGGGTCGGGTTCAGCAGGTTGACCAGGTTGCCGACGCCGAGGCCCGCGTAGCGGACCGCCTCGGCCAGGACCCGCTCGGCCTCCGGGGTGCGCGCGGCCAGCAGGGAGCGGAAGGCCCGCTCCTGGTCCTCGTCCGCGTCGCCCCCGTCCGCGTCCGGCGCGAGCGCGCGGTAGCGGTCCACCAGGGCGCCCGCGCCCAGGTACGCCTCCAGGCAGCCGTTGGCCCCGCAGCGGCACCGCGCGCCGTCCAGCGCCACGGTCGTGTGGCCCCACTCCCCCGCGCCGCCGAACGCGCCCCGGTACGGCGCGCCCGCCACCACGACGCTCGCGCCCACGCCGGAGCCGATCAGCGCCACCACCACGGTCGGCGCGCCCCGGCCCGCGCCGAACCACGCCTCGGCCTGGCCGAGGGTGTTGGCCCCGTTGTCCAGGTGCAGCGGCACGTCCAGCCCGGCCCGGAGCAGGCGCTCCAGCGGGGCGCCGTGCCAGCCGACGGTCTGGGCGTGCACCACCCCGCCGTCCACGGAGCCGGGCACGCCGACGCCCACGCCCAGCACCGGGCCGGGCGCGCCCGCGTCGTCCAGGACCCGGCGGACGCCGCGCAGGACGCAGGCGGCCACGGCCTCGGGGGTCAGCGGGCGGGGCGCGGGGAGCTCGATGCCCGCCAGGCGCTCCAGGGTGAGGTCGAACGCCTCCACCAGCACGTGCGTCTCGCCCACGTCCACGCCGACGACGACGCCCCGCGCCGGGTCGACCCGCAGCAGCACGCGGGGACGTCCGCCGTCCGACTCGACCTGGCCCGCCTCGACCACGGTGCCCTCGCCGATCAGCTCGCCCACGACGGTGCTCACGGAGGCCTGGCTCAGGCCGGTGAGGCCGGCGATCTCCTGCCTGCTGCGCGGTCGGTCGAAGTACAGGGTGCGCAGGACCCGCGCCCGGTTGCCCGCGCGCAGGTCGCGCACGGTCAACTTGCGTTGCACGGCTGGCCCCTTTCGGCAGTGGGCAGAACGGTACCGGCAACCGCGCCTCCCCCACGCCACCAGCGTTGTGGTCCAGCCCCATGGGCCCGATTTCCCGTGAATGGTCGGGCGCACCCCCACAAAAGCCGAAGCCGCCCCGCCCCACCAGGGACGGGACGGCTTCCGGGCATTCACCCGCCGGGCGCGCGCCGCCCGCGACAAGGGCCGCGGATCACGTCCGGGAGCGCTTTCAGCCCCCGGCCGCCACCCAGGACTGGATCATCCGGTAGGCGATCGACGCGCCGGGCGCGAGCAGCAGGTCCGGGACGCTGCCCGGCGCGGCCAGCGCCTTCGCCACGACCGACCGCTCCACCCACTTGGCCTCGGCGATCTCCCCGTCGGCGGGCGCCAGCGGCGTGCCGGGGTCGGCCACCGCGTGGAAGGCCACCATCAGCGACCTCGGGAACGGCCACGGCTGGCTGCCCAGGTAGCGGATGTCGGACACCCGCACCCCGACCTCCTCCAGCACCTCGCGGCCCACGCAGGACTCCAGCGACTCACCGGCCTCGACGAACCCGGCGAGCACCGAGTACCGCCCCTCGGGCCAGCCCTCGCCGCGCGCCAGCAGGACCCGGTCCGCGCCGTCGTGCACCAGGCAGATCACCGCGGCGTCGGTGCGCGGGTACTCCTCGCGCCCGCACGCCGAGCACTCCCGCGCCCAACCGGCCTTGACCGACCTGGTGGCGCCGCCGCACACCGCGCAGAACCGCGCGGAGCGGTGCCAGTGGAACAGCGCCACCGCCGAGGTGAACAGGCCCGCGCCGGTGTCGTCCAGCAGGGCGCCCACGGCGCGCAGGTCGAGCCACTCGGGCTCCTCGCCCAGCTCGCCGCCGAACCAGGACCGCCCGCGCGTGGCGGGCGCCGAGACGTCGGTCTCGTCGTCGGCCAGCGGCACCGCCCAGTGCGCGACGCCCTCCTCCTCGCCGAGGAAGACCGCGTCGTCCGGCGGGGTGTCGCCGAACTCCGGGGCGGGCCGCCGCACCAGCAGCTTCCCGCGCCCGCCGACCTTCGCGCGCCCCTTGCGGTCGATCACGAGCACCTTCGCCTGCGGCCACCCGGCGCGCAGCCGCTCGGCGTCGCCGCGCAGCGGCTCCGACCGGTCGACCGTGAACCGGGACAGCGAGGGCAGCTCGACCAGCTCGAACGTCACGGGAGGACGACCCCTCCCAGCGCGCGCAGCTTGGGGGCGAGCAGCTCGGCGTCGCCGACGACGACGCCGGTGAACGAGCCGGGGCTGAAGAAGTCCAGCGCCGCCTGCGCGACCTGCTCGGTGGTGACGGCGGCCAGCCGGACCGGGTGGCCCGCGAACCACTCGAGGTCCAGGTCCATGCCCGCGAGGTTCACCAGGAACGACGCGAGGCCGCCCTGCGAGGAGGTGGCGGTGAGCAGCGAGCCGACGGCGTACCGGCGGGCGGTGTCGACCTCCTCGTCGGTCGGCGGCACCATGCCGAGCTTGGCCAGCTCGTAGCGGGTCTCCATCAGCGCGGCGGCGGTGACCTCGCTGGCGGTGTCCGCGTCGACCAGCAGCGTCGCGCCGCCGGGGGTGAACTCCGGGTGCGAGCGGGCGCTGTAGGTGTAGCCCTTGTCCTCGCGGATGTTCTCCACCAGCCGGGAGGAGAAGAACCCGCCGAAGACCAGGTTGGCCAGCTGGAACGCCGGGTAGCGCTCGTCGGTGCGGGTGAGGCCGCGCCCGGCGAGCCGGATCTGCGACTGCACGGCGCCCGGCCGGTGCACGAACTTCACGTCGCCGCCCACGACCTCGGGCAGCGGGCGCAGCCGCACGGCCTCGCCCTCGCCGGTCCAGCCGGACAGGGCCTGCGCCACGGCGGCCACGGCGGCCTCCGGGTCCAGGTCGCCGACCAGCACGAGCGCCGAGCCGCGCGGCAGGACGGCGCGGGCGTGCAGCTCGCGGACCTGCTCGGGGGTGACCGCCTCGACCTCGGCGACCTCGGGCATCTCCTTGGCGAACGGGTGGTCGCCGTACAGGTGCTCCTGCAGCGCCTCGCGGGCGATGACGTTCGGCTGGGAGCGGGCGAGCCGGATGCGCTCGACCAGGCGGGCGCGCTCGCGGGCCACCTCCTCCTCGGGGTGGGTGGCCCCGGTGAGCACGTCGGCCAGCACGTCCAGGACCGTGTCCAGGCCGGAGACCAGGGCGTTGCCGCTGATCGCGAGCCGCTCCGGGTCGACGACGGCGTCCAGCTCGCCGCCGACCAGGGCCAGCTCGGTGTCCACGTCGAGCCTGCCGCGCCGGGCGGTGCCGGTGAGCAGCGTGTTCGCCAGCACCTCGGCGACGGCGCAGTGGGTCGAGCCGACCGCGCTGTCGGCCGGGTCGGCGAACGGCACGCGCAGGCGCAGCTCGACCACGGGCACCGAGGCGCGGCGCACGGCGATCACGCGCAGGCCGCTGGGCAGCGTGGTGTCGGCGCTGGCGAGGTCGGCGGCGGCCCGGTGCTCGCCCAGCTCCGGCAGCGGCCTTGGCCCGCGCTCGGTGCGGCCGATCTCCTCGGCGCTGCGGTGGGACGTCGGGGCGCTCACTCGGAACCTCCAGCGGCGGGCTTGACGGTCAGGACGGCGCGCGAGTCGGCTCGCAGCGCCTTGGCGGCGGCGGCGACCTGGTCCGCGGTGACCGCGGCCAGCTTGCCCGGCAGTTCGTACAGCAGCTCGGCGCGCCCGAACAGCAGCTCGGAGGCGCCGAGGCCGAGGGTGCGGCTGGTGAGCCGGTCGTGCTCGCGGTGCATCCCGGAGACCCAGCGGGCGGTCACCTTGGCCAGCTCCTCCTCGGAGGGGCCCTCCTCGGCGAGCCGGGCCAGCTCCTCGTCCACGGCGGTGAGGACCTTGTCGACGCCGTGCTCGGCCGGGTGGATGGCGGTGATGGTGAAGACGTCGGGGTCGCGGGCCTCCAGCGGCCCGAACAGGCCGCAGCCCGCGCCGACGTCCACGACCAGCGCGTCCTTGTGCACCAGGCGCTGCTGCAGGCGCGAGCCGTCGCCGTCGGTCAGCACGCCCGCGAGCACCGGGTAGACCAGGTACGCGTCCAGGTCGTGCACCGGGTCGGGGATGCGGTAGCCCAGCGCCAGGGCGGGCATGGGGGCGTGCGCGTCGACGTGCTCGGAGCGCAGCTCGCCCTTCGGGGCGGGCTCGGCGAACGAGGGCCGCTCCGGCACCGGGCGGGCCGGGACGTCGCCGAAGTGCTTCTCCACCAACGACTTCGCCTCGTCCACGGCGAGGTCACCGGCGACGGTGAGCACCGCGTTGCCCGGCGCGTAGTAGGTGTCGAAGAACGCGGCGCAGTCGTCGACGGTGGCGTTCTCCAGGTCGGTGAAGTCGCCGTAGCCGTTGTGGGCGTTGGGGAAGGTCTGGAACAGCAGCGCGGGCAGCAGGATCCAGGGGAAGCCGCCGTACGGCCGGTTGAGCACGTTGAGGCGGATCTCCTCCTTCACCACGTCGATCTGGTTGCGCAGGTTCTCCTCGGTGAGCTTGGGCGCGCGCATCCGGTCGGCTTCCAGGAACAGCGCGCGCTCCAGGGCCGCCGAGGGCAGGACCTGGTAGTAGTCCGTGTAGTCCGGGTGGGTCGACCCGTTGAAGGTGCCGCCGGAGGACTGGACGTGGCGGAAGTGCGCCAGCTTCTCCAGGCTCTCGCTGCCCTGGAACATCAGGTGCTCGAAGAGGTGCGCGAACCCGGTGCGCCCCTCGGGCTCCGACCGGAAGCCGACGTCGTAGTGGACGCTCACCCCGATGACCGGGGCGCTGGGATCGGGGGCGAGCACCACCCGGAGTCCGTTGGGGAGGGTGAACCTGTGCAGTTCGGGTAGCGCCATGGCTCGCAGCCTACGGGTTCGGGCGCGCCCCGGTCGGGAGCGCGCCGCGTTTCCGCCGAGGGAGGAAGCGGGGCGGGTGACGGCGTCGGCGGCGTCGCCCCGCACTCCCGCGGTCGGGCGTCCGGTCAGGCCGGGACGCGCTCGGCGAGGAAGCGCAGGACCAGGGGCGCGACCTCGGCGGCGGCGGTCTCCAGGAGGAAGTGGCCGCCGTCGAGCAGGTGGATCTCGGCGTCCGGCAGGTCGGTGGCGAACGCGCGGGCGCCCGCCGGTCCGAAGATCTCGTCGTGCTCGCCCCAGACGGCCAGCAGCGGGACCCGCGTCGCGCGGAACACCTCGTGCAGCCGGGGGTAGAGGGCGACGTTGGTGGCGTAGTCGGCGAACAGGGACAGCTGCGCCAGGTCGTTGCCGGGGCGGGAGACGAGGGCGTGGTCGCGCCGCCAGGTGGCGGGGTCGACCAGCTCCGGGTCCGGCGCGCCGGTGAGGTACTGCCAGCGGATGGCCTCCTCGGTGAGCGCGGCGCGCACGCCCGCCTCGGTCTCCGGGGTGCGCTCGCGCCAGTACTCGGCGACCGGGCCCCAGAACTCCGGGACCAGGCCCTCCTCGTAGGCGTTGCCGTTCTGGGTGATCACGGCGGTGATCGCGGCCGGGTCGCGCAGCAGCAGCCGCCAGCCGACGGGGGCGCCGTAGTCCTGCACGACGATCGCGTACCGGGTGAGGCCGAGCCGGGCGAGCAGGGCGGCGGTGAGGTCGGCGAGGGCGTCGAAGGTGTAGTCGAACTCGGTGACCGGCGGGGCGTCGGACAGGCCGAAGCCGAGGTGGTCGGGGGCGATCACGTGGTGGTCGGCGGCGAGAGCGGGGATCAGGTCGCGGTACATGGACGAGCTGGTCGGGAAGCCGTGCAGGAGCACGACGGCGGGCTTGACCGGGTCGCCGGCCTCCCGGTAGAAGAGCCGCCTCCCGTCGACGGTGGCGTAGCGGTGACGGACTCGGGTGTCGGTCATTTCTAACCCCCTAAAGCGGTTTTGGACGGTTAGAGCTAAGCGTGGGTAACCTCACCTGTCAAGAGGGCTTCGGGGGTTAGGAGGTCGGGCGTGGACGGGGTGGACGGGGAGGCGCTGCTGCTGTCGCTGCTCAACAGCACGCCGGTGGCCGCGGGGCGGCCGACCGACGAGCTGGGCGACGACGGGCGCGCGGGGCCGTGGTTCGCGGCCAACGGGGTGCCGGACGGGCCGGAGGACCGGCGTCGGGTGCGGCGGGCGCGCGACCTGCTCCAGGCCGTGGTGCGCGGCGACGAGCCGCCGGGCGCGCTCGGGCCGCTGCTGGACGGGGTGGTGTCGCGGGCGTCGGTCGACGACTCGGGGGTCACCTGGGCGGTCGACGCGGAGGGCGCGCGGGGCGCGGTCGTGGCGGCGGTGCTGGCCTGGGACGCGGTGCGGCGGGGGCGGCCGGGGCGGTTGCGGGCGTGCGCGAACGACGAGTGCGCGCGGTTCCTGCTGGATCGGAGCAAGTCCAACAACGCCCGGTGGTGCTCGATGGCGGCGTGCGGGAACAAGCTCAAGGCCCGGCGGCACTACCGGCGGGTGCGCGAGGGTGCGGGCGGGGGCGAGGGTGCGGGCGGGGGCGCGGACTAGGGGGCGGGCACGGGCTCGGGGGCGAGGGCGGGTGCGGGTGCGGGGGCGGGGGCGGGGGCGGGTGCGGGAGCGGGGGCGGGTGCGGGAGCGGGTGCGGGCACGGCCGGGTGAGCGTGACGGAATGAATTCGGCGGAACCGGACACACCGGGTGCGCTCGGCTCCTCATTCCGGTGGATCTGCCGGAGCGGGGTGTGTCGGTGCTGCGGGTTCGGCGCGGGGCTGGTGGGCTGCGGGGCGCGGCACGACCGAGACCGCGGAACAGGAGCAGGACCGTGAACAAGGCCGAACTGGTCAGTGCGATCGCCGAGGGCGCCGACGTCGAGAAGGCGGTGGCGACCCGCGCGCTCGACGCGGTGCTCGACTCGATCACCAAGGCGCTGGCGCAGGGCGACGACGTGGTGCTGACGGGCTTCGGCTCCTTCACCGTCAAGGAGCGCGCCGCCCGGACCGGCCGGAACCCGCAGACCGGCGAGGCCATCGAGATCGCCGCGAGCAAGGCGGTGGGCTTCAAGGTGGGCAAGGCCCTCAAGGACGCCGTCAACTGACGCGCAGGGCGGCCCGCCGGGACCACCGGCGGGTCCCCGCCCCCTCGCGCCGCGCCGGCGTGGCGCGAGCACCGGCCCGGCAATCGCGGGCCCGGCGAGCCGCCTCCCCGGCGAACGTCAGCCCGGCGAGCGCCCGCCCAGCGAGCACCCGCCCAGCGAGCACCCGCCCAGCGAGCACCCGCCCGGCGAACCTCAGCCCAGCGAGCGCAGGTGCCCGGCCTGGGCCAGCACCCCGTCCAGCGCCCGCAGGAAGCCGGGGAAGCGCTGCGCGAACCGGGTCAGGTCGCCGGTCCGGCGCTCCTCGCCGAACCAGTGCAGCTCGGTCCGCGTCCCGGCGAACGCCGCCAGCCACCGCTCGGTCTCGCCGAGCACCACGGCGTAGGGCAGCGACCGGGAGAACACCACCTGCCGGTCGGCCTCCGGCACGTCGGACGGCCCCGCCGCGTGCAGGTAGCCCCGCAGCCCCCTGACCTGCGCGAGCAGCGCGCTGCCCCGGCTGGTCCGCGCGGGCATCCAGCGCGAGCCCCAGGCCAGCGCGCCCCCGGCGACCACCACGACCAGCCCGAGCAGCGCGGGCCCGCCGAGCAGCGCGAACACGGCGGTCAGCGCCGCGCCGAGCACCGCCAGCCCGACGCCCGCCCACCACCACAGGGTGCGCTCGGCGTCGGGCCGCCGGGCGAACCAGTCGCGGGCGACCACGTCGGCGTACAGCTCGGAGCGCACCGCCGCCAGGTCCACGCCGCGCGAGCGCAGCTCGGACAGCAGCACCGCGTCCACCCCGTCCGGCAGCAGCGCCCGGTACACCTCGCGCTCGTAGCCGGACAGCGCGGCGTCGGCCGGGTTGCGGCGCACGACGCGCCAGTCGACGTCGCCGACCTCCTCGATCCACAGGTAGTTGCGCACCGCCAGGTCGACGGCGGTGGCGGTGACGTCGACCACGTCCACGTGCTCGTCCACGACCGTGCCGACCTGGCCGGGCAGCACGCCGTCCGGCGAGGCGAACGCCACCCGCCCCTGCGCGTCGGCGACCAGCACCTCCACCGGGCCGACCGCGCCCTCCAGCGCCCGCGCGTCCCGGCCGCGCAGCACCCACAGCAGGGTGGCGCCGCCCGCGAGCAGCAGGGACAGCACGACCAGCCCGGTGATCGAGGACGGGGTGAGCGCGAACGCGGCGGCCAGCCCGCCGCTCGCGGCGAAGACGGCGTTGGGCGGGGCGACCCCGCCCTCCAGCCCGAACGTGAGGTCGATCCGCTCGCCGGGGGCGAGGGTCAGCTCGGTGGCGCGGGAGCCCCGGCCGTCGCCCAGCTCGGCGCCGGTGCACGGGGCGGAGCTCTCCGGCGGGCCGGACAGGCAGGTGATGGAGCGGGGCGGCTCGGGGGCGATCACCGACAGGGCGACCTTGTCGATCGGCACGTCCCAGCCGCTGACCGGGCGCCAGCGCACCTCCAGCACGTCGCCGGACTCGGCGACCGCGCCCAGGACGCGGTAGGTGACCGTCGAGGCGCCCGCCCGGAGCGTGTACCGGAGCTCGTCCTCGGTGGCCTCCGCGGTGCCCGGCCCGTCCACCGCGACGTCGGTGACCTGGAACAGCCGGTCCCGGTCACCCCCCATCGCCACCCGCAGCGGGAGCACGCGCTGGGCTGTCATCCCATCGGGTACGGTGACGACGTCGGTGACGCTGAGTGCCCCATCACGTTCCAGCTTGAGGCGCACTTCGGACGCCACCGAACCGGGCAGCGCGCCGGTGCTGCCCGGTTGCGCCACCGCCGCGCCCGCGGCCGAGCACAGCGCGACGAAGCAGAGCGCGACCGCTGCCCAATTTCTCAACACGGCCGCGGACAATAGCGGACCCCGCCTATGCTCCATGGCCGGTTCGGCTATCCGTGACATGGGGGATCACCAGCTATGACGCAACCGCCGCCACCGAACGGGTGGCCGCCGCCGCGCCCCGTCGCGCCCCCTCCGGCGCAGGCGCCGCTGCCCCCCTCGGGCGGCTGGGGCGGCGCACGGGGCGGGGCGCACGGCGCTCCCCCGGCTGGTCACGGGCAGCCCCAGGGTCCTCCCCCTCAGCAGCCGCAGCAACCGCCGCAGCAGCCGTGGCCCGGCTACCAGGGGCCCCCGCCGCCCTCGGCGCGGCCGATCCCGCCCCCCGCCGCCTGGCATCCCCCGGCCGGGCCGCCCCGATCGGGGCAACCCCCGGTGGGGAATCCGTGGCAGGCCCAGCAGCAGCCGTGGCCGCAGTACCACCCCTACCCGCCGCCCCGGCGCAAGAGCAACGCGGGCGTGATCGCGTTCGCGGTGATCAGCGGTGTGCTGGTGCTCGGGGTCGGGCTGGTCGGCGCGGTCGCCTCGGCGATCGGCGGCGCGGGGAGCAGCACCTACTCCGGGCAGTCCACGTTCAGCTACACCCCGCTGCCGAGCTACACGTTCACCCAGCGGAGCCCCGCCCCCACCACCACGACGACCGCCCCGACCGGGCCGCCGACCACGACCAGGCCGCCGTCGACGAACAACCAGACCGCGCCGAAGGCGGTGTTCAAGCTCGGCGACCACCCGCTGCACCGCGGCGACGTGGGCGCGTTCGACATCCAGGGCTGCCCGCTGCCGGGCATGGACTACTCGCCCGCCGGCCAGGAGCGGTTCCTGCGGGCGGCGCTGCCGTGCATCGAGGCGGCCTGGAAGCCGACGTTCCAGCGGACGAACCTGCCGTACCAGCCGGTGGAGCTGGCGGTCGTGACGTCCCGGATGACGAACTCCTGCGGCACCGTCGAGCCGGGCGCGACCGCCCGCTACTGCAACGGCACGATCTTCTGGACGCCCGCCTACTACTCGGCCGAGCAGGGCCCGGCGAACGCGAACCACCCCGGCAAGTACCTGGGGCAGCTCGCGCACGAGTACGGGCACCACGTGCAGTGGCTCGCGGGCATCCTCAAGGCCGCCGGGCAGGCGCAGTACGACCGGGGCGGCTGGGACACCCCGGCCGGGCTGGACCTGAACCGCAGGCTGGAGCTCCAGGCGACCTGCTTCGGCGGGATGACGCTGGCCCCGTTCTCGCACGGCGCGATCCCCACCGACGTGATCCAGCACGCGCTGACCGACGCGAGCAACCGGGGGGACAACCCGAACCTGAACCGCGACCACGGTTCAACCCAGAGCAACTCGAGCTGGGTGAACCATGGGTTCAAGAACAACAGCACCGGCGCGTGCAACACTTGGACGGCCGACGCGAACGCCGTCAGCTAGCCCATGGCGCTACCCCTATCGGGAGGATCGTGGACACGCCCGAGCGGCGGGGCGGCAACCCCTTGGCAGTGGTCTCGGTGTTCGCGGTGGTCGTCGCGGGCGTCCTGGGCCTGGCGGTGGTCCCCCGGCTGGGGCTGACCAGGCCGGTGGAGGGGCGCGCGGTGGCCGCCGCCCCGATCGAGGCCGATCCGGCGTCGGGCGAGCCCGAGGGGAACCGGCCCCGGTCGGTCTACCGGCTGGGCGACCACCCGCTGCTGACCTCGGACCGCAGGCTCGGGCAGGTGACCTGCGAGCTCCCCGCGTTCGGGACCGGCGACGAGCAGTTGGCCGCGTTCTACCGGGAGGGCGTGGTGTGCCTGGACCGGGCCTGGGAGCCGGTGCTCGCGGAGGCCGGGCTGCCGTTCGCCACGCCCGAGCTGAACACCGGGCCGGAGCTGGAGGACGGGCCCTGCGGGGCCGCGCCCTCGGCGGACGAGGCCGTCGCCTACTACTGCGGGAGCAACCGGACGGTGTACATGCCGACCGCGCGCCTGCGGGCCCCCGGCGGGGGCGAGGACCGGGCGTCCTCGCACCTGGCGACGTTGGCGCACGAGTACGGGCACCACGTGCAGGCGCTGGCCGGGATGCTGCGGGCCGGGAACCGGCGGATCGCCGAGGCGGGCGAGACCGACCCGGCCGGGCTGGAGATGTCCCGGCGGCTGGAGCTCCAGGCCAACTGCTTCGCGGGCATGTTCCTGGCCTCGGCCTCCGGGCGCGGGTCGGTCGACCGGGTGATGGCCGAGGAGGCCGTGGCGGACTTCCGGTACGCGGTCGTCGAGCCGCCCGAGCGCAACGGCCACGGCAGCCCGGCCAACCAGGACACCTGGGCCCGCGCCGGCTTCGGCGGCGGGACCTCGGCCTGCAACACGTTCACGGCGGACGCCGGGGCGGTCGGCTGAGACCGGGGCACGGGGACCGGGGCACGGGGACCGGGGCACGAGGGCTGGTCACCAGGGGCCCGGTCACCGGGGACCGGGTCAGGAGGCCCGCCGGTCCAGGGACTCGAGCCGGGGCCCCGCGCCGTAGTCCAGCTCCGTCGCCACCCGCACCAGGTCCGCCACCGCCCGCGAGCGGCTGTGCGGCGGCCAGGCGATCACCGTGGTGACCTTCGGGGCGTCCGGCACCGGCACGGCCACCAGGTCCGAGCCGAGGCTGCTGCGGCAGGTCTCCGGCAGGATCGCCGCCGCGCGCCCCAGCGCGATGAGCTGGAGCAGCTGCAGGTGGTCGCGCACCGCGGGTCCAGGACCGTCCGGGTAGCTGCCGTCGCGGTTGGGCCACCTGGGCAGCGGCAGGTCCGGCAGGGACTCCACCTCCGCCGTCGTCAGCTCCGCGCGCGCCGCCAGGGGGTGGTGGCCGGGCAGGACCACGACCTGGTCGTGCGTCACCAGCTCCTCGGTGTCCAGGCCGACCGTGGAGTCGAACGGCAGGTGCAGCAGGGCCACGTCCGCCCGGCCGTCGCGCAGGTACCACTCCTGCTCGCCGATGCCCGACAGCACCACGTCCACCGCCACCGAGCCCGGCACGCGGCCGTACGCGGCCAGCAGGTCCGGCAGGACGTCGTTCGACGCGCCCGCCTTCGACACCAGCACCACCTTCGGGTCCTCGACCCCGGCCCGCCGCGTGCGCCGCTCCGCCGCCGCCACCGCGTCCAGCGCGGCCCTGCCCTCGGCGAGCAGCACCGCGCCCGCGCCGGTCAGGAGGACGCCCCTCGGGGTGCGCTCCAGGAGCTGGGCGCCGAGCCTGCGCTCCAGCTGCTGGACCGCCCGCGACAGCGGCGGCTGCGCGATGCCCAACCTGGCCGCCGCGCGGCCGAAGTGCAGCTCCTCGGCGACCGCGACGAAGTACCTCAGCTCCCTGGTCTCCACCCCCGCCAGGGTAGTCACCTGCGGCGATACCCGGCCAGTATCGCCGGTTACCGACACGGTGTTGGCGGCGGCGGCGGGGTCGGCAGCAGGGTTGGGGACATGAGTGAGAAGCCAGTCGCGCTGGTCACCGGCGCCAACAAGGGGATCGGCTACGAGATCGCGGCGGGGCTGGGCGCCCTCGGGTGGGCCGTCGGGGTCGGGGCGCGGGACGACGCCCGGCGGGAGGAGGCCGTCGCCAAGCTCCGGGCCGCCGGGGTGGACGCGTTCGGGGTGCCGCTGGACGTCACCGCCGACGACACGGCCGCGGACTCCGCGACGGCCGCCGCCGCGCTGGTCGAGCGGGAGCGCGGGCGGCTCGACTCGCTGGTCAACAACGCGGGCATCACCGGCGGGATGCCGCAGGAGCCCACGCTGATCGACCCGGACACCATCCGGACCGTCGTGGAGACCAACGTCATCGGCGTCCTGCGGGTCACCAACGCGTTCCTGCCGCTGCTGCGCCGCTCCGCCTCGCCGCGGATCGTCAACGTCTCCAGCTCCGTCGGGTCGCTGACCTACCAGTCGAGCACGCAGGCCGACACCAAGGTCGGGCCGATCGCCGCCGCCTACTCCCCGTCCAAGTCGTTCCTCAACGCGATCACCCTCCAGTACGCCAGGGAGCTGGCGGGCACGAACGTGCTGATCAACTCCTGCTGCCCCGGCTACGTCGCCACCGACCTCAACGGGTTCCGGGGCCACCGCACGCCCGAGCAGGGCGCCGCCGCCGCGATCCGGCTCGCCACGCTGGCCGACGGCGGGCCCACCGGGAAGTTCTTCGACGACGAGGGCGAGGTGCCCTGGTGAGCCCGTCCCACTGGTTGGAATAGATCGTTCCGGCAGCGGGTTGTGGCGGATGTCGGAACCGCGCCAGCAGACAAGGGGAGCTGCCATGACCGACGTCCAAGCCCTGCTCCGCCAAGGCCGGATCTTCCGGGGCGCGGGGAACCCGAGCACCGCCGCCAGGCACCTCGCGCAGGCGGCCGAGCTGGTCCCCGACGACCGGACCGTGCTGACCGAGCTGGCGCTCGCGCACTTCCAGTCCGCCGCGCTGCCGCGCGCCGAGGAGGTGCTGCTGCGCCTGGTCGAGCTGGACCCGTCCGACGGGTACGCCCGGCTGCTGCTCGGCCGCACGCTCAGCAGGCGGGGCAGGCACGCCGAGGCGCTGCCGCAGCTGAAGCTGGCCGCCGCGCTGACCGGCGACCCCGAGGTCGCCGCCGAGGTCGGGCGCGTCCAGGAGCGGCTCGCCCCGCAGGTGTGAGACGGGCGCGGGGCGGTGGGACCCCCACCGCCCCGCGTCAGCGCGTCCCGGTCAGCGCGTCCCCGTCAGCGCGTCCTAATCACCACAGGCCGCCCTGGGGTTCGGGCTCCGGCTCCGGCTCGTCCACGGCGTCCTCCCACCGGTAGGTCCGCAGGTTCACCTTCCCCGCGCCGTCCACCACGCCCTCCGAGCGCAGCCGCTGCAGCTGCTCCTCGGCGATGTGCGGCGCGCAGGTCCCGTCCGCCTTGAGCACCCGGTGCCACGGCAGGTCGTGCCCGTCCTGGTTGAGCACCTGCCCGACCAGCCGGGCGGACGGCGCGCGGGACAGCTTGGCCACGTCCCCGTAGGTGGCGACCCGGCCCTCCGGGATCGCGCGCACCGTCTCGCGGATCAGCTCGTGCAGCTCTTCGTCCACCCGCGCAGTTTTCCACGGCCGCCGCGCACCGCGATCCACCCGAGCCGCCGTGTCGCCCGGAGTCCCGCCCGGGTTGGCCCGCGCGCACCAGCGGCGCTGGTTCTGTCGGTGCAACGTGGTTCTATCGTCGTCGTGGCTCCCAACAGGACCCCTCTCCTGGTCCGAGGCCCTTCGGACCCCCGGCCCGTCCCCACCTGGGACGCGGCCTCCCGCCGCGTGCTGGAGCACCCCGGCGGGCCGCTGCGCGTGCTGGGCGGTCCCGGCACGGGCAAGACGACGCTGATCGCCGAGACCGCCGCCCGCAGGGTGCACGCGGGGGCGGCTCCGGAGAGCGTGCTGGTGCTGACCGCGAACCGGCGGGCCGCCGAGTCCCTGCGCGCCCACCTGACCGCGCTGATCCGCCGCACCCCGGACGGCGAGCTGCTGCCCGTGGTGCGCGAGCCGCTGGTGCGCACCGTGCACTCGTACGCGTTCGCGGTGCTGCGGGCCCGCGCGGTGCGGGACGGGGAGCCGCCGCCCCGGCTGCTGGCCGGGCCCGAGCAGGACGCCGTGGTGCGCGAGCTGATCACCGGCGACGTGGAGGCGGGCGCGCGGGACTGGCCGGAGCGGCTGCGGCCCGCGCTGGCCCTGCCGGGGTTCGCCGGGGAGCTGCGGGACCTGCTGCTGCGCGCGGTCGAGCGCGGGCTGGCCCCCGAGGACCTGGTGGCGCTGGGCGAGGGGCACGGGCGCGACGAGTGGGTGGCGGCCGGGCTGTTCGGCGAGCAGTACGAGCAGGTGTCGCTGCTGGCCTCGCAGGGCCTCGCGCCCGCCTACGACGCGGCCGAGCTGGTGGACAACGCGCTGCTGGCGTTCGAGAACGACGAGGAGCTGCTGTCCGGCGAGCGGGCGCGCGTGCGGCACGTGTACGTGGACGACGCCCAGCACCTGGACCCGCTGCAGCACGCCCTGATCCGCGCGGTCGGGTCGGCGGCGGACGAGTTCCTGCTGTTCGGCGACCCGGACCAGGCGGTGTTCTCGTTCCGGGGGGCCGATCCGAGGCTGCTCGTGGACGGCGACAGCCCGCAGGTCGTGCTCTCCCGCAGCCACCGGCTGCCGTCGGCGGTGCGCGCCGCCACCGCCGGGCTCGCCTCGCGGCTGCCGGGCGCCTCGCCCGCGCGCGAGGTCTCCCCGGTCGGCGAGGGCGGCACGACGCAGGTGCGGCTGTTCGCGTCCGAGGCGCAGGAGGCGTCCTGGGTGGCCGACCGGTTGCGCCGCGCGCACCTGGTCGACGGGGTGCCGTGGTCGCGGATGGCGGTGGTGGTGCGGTCGGCGACCAGGTCGCTGCCGGTGATCCAGCGCGCCCTGCTCGCGGCGGGCGTCCCGGTGGCGGTGCCGGGCACGGACCTGCCGCTGGCCCGCCAGCCCGCCGTGACGCCGCTGCTGGCGCTGCTGCGCTGCGCGGCCGTGCCGGGGTCGCTGGACGAGGACACGGCCGCGATGCTGCTGTCCTCCCCGCTCGGCGGGGCCGACCCGCTGGCGCTGCGCCGGTTGCGGCGGGGCCTGCGCAGGCTGGAGATCGCGGCGGGCCGGGACCGGCCGAGCGGCGAGCTGCTCGTGGAGGTGATCGAGGACCGGGACCGGCTGGCCGCGCTGGAGGACGCCGAGTCCGCGCCCGCCCGGCGCGTGGCCCGGCTGCTGCGCACCGCCCGCGACAGCATCAGGCGCGGGTCCAGCGTCGAGGTCGTGCTGTGGGACCTGTGGCAGGACACGGGGCTGCAGGACCGGTGGGTGGCGATGTCCTCGCGGCACGGCACCACCGGGATGCAGGCCGACCGGGACCTGGACGCGGTCGTGGCGTTGTTCGAGACCGCCGCCAAGTACGTGGACCGGCTGCCGGGCGCGTCGCCGGACGGGTTCGCCGACTACCTGGAGGCGCAGCACATCGTCGGCGACACGCTGGCCGCCGCGGCGCCCGTCGGCGAGGCCGTGGCGGTGCTGACCGCGCACGCGTCGGCCGGGCAGGAGTGGGAGGTCGTGGCGGTGCCGGGCGTGCAGGAGGGCACGTGGCCGGACCTGCGGCTGCGCGGGTCGCTGCTGGGCGTGGAGCGGTTGGTGGACCTGGTGTCCGGGGTCGGCGCGGGCGCGTCGGCCGTGGCGCCGCTGCTGGCCGAGGAGCGCAGGCTGCTGCTCGTGGCGACCAGCCGGGCGCGGCGGGTGCTGCTGGTGAGCGCGGTGCGCGGCGAGGACGCCCAGCCGTCCCGGTTCCTGGACGAGCTGGAGGACGCGGGCGAGGGCGAGACCGAGCGGCGGATCACCCCGCCGGAGCGGGGGCTGGTGCTGGCCGAGCTGGTCGGCGAGCTGCGGCGGGTGGTGTGCGATCCGGGCGAGAGCGAGGACCGCAGGGACCGGGCGGCGACCCAGCTGGCCAGGTTGGCGGCCGACGGGGTGCCGGGGGCGCACCCGGACACCTGGTACGGGTTGGCGCCGGTGACCACCGACGTGCCGCTGTGGACCGAGGAGCACACCGTGTCGGTGTCGCCGTCCACGGTGGAGACGCTGTCGAAGTGCCCGGTGCGGTGGGTGGTCGAGCGGCACGGCGGGCAGGACCCGGCGGAGCTGGCGTCGATCACCGGCACGCTCGTGCACGCGCTGGCGCAGGCCGCCGCGTCGGGGGCGGGCGAGGCGGAGCTGAAGGAGAAGCTGGACGAGGCGTGGACGGCGGTGGACGCGGGGGCGCCGTGGTTCTCGCGGCGCGAGCGGATGCGGGTGGAGCGGATGCTCGACGCGTTCCTGGCGTGGCTGTCGGCCAGCCGGGGGCAGCTGACGCAGGTGTCGGTGGAGGAGGAGATCTCCGTCGACCTGCCGAAGGTGGAGGGCGGGCCTCGGCTGAAGGTGCGCGGCCGGGTGGACCGCCTGGAGACCGACCGCGACGGCAGGCCGGTGGTGGTGGACATCAAGACGGCGAAGACGCCGGTCAGCAGGAAGGACGCGCAGGAGCACCCGCAGCTGGCGGTGTACCAGCTGGCGTCGGCGCTGGGCGGTTTCACGCACCTGGGCCTGGCGACCGATCCGGGAGGCGCGGCGCTGCTGTACGTGGCGAAGGAGAACAAGAAGACCGGCGCCGCCCAGCTGGAGCAGACGCCGCTGGACGAGCAGGGGGTGCGGGTCTGGTTGGAGCGGGTGCAGGAGGCGGCGGGGTCGAGCGTGGGGCCGGGGTACCGCGCGGAGGAGAACCCGGACTGCGACCGCTGCCCGGCCCGCACCTCGTGCCCGGTGCACGCGTCCGGGCGGCAGTTGGGGAAGTGAGCGGGGTGGGGTGGGGGTGAGGGGGTAGGCGGGACCAGGCGGGCGAGGGGGGCGGATGAGCGGGGAACGGACGGCCTGCGGGCGGGGTCGGCCGCTGGACGCGCGCGGCCCGGCGCTGCCCGCCTGCCCGGCGAACGCGGGCGGCCCGGCGCCGCCCACCCTCCTGGCGGGCACGAGCGACCCGGCGCTGCCCGGTTCCCGCATCCGCCCGAGCACCCGTTGCGCCCGCACCAGCCGGCCGCGCGTCCACCCCCACCTCCCGCGTCCCCACCTCCCACGTCCCCACCTCCCGCGTCCCCGCCCCGCGACGCGCCCGGCCCCGCAGGTGTGCCGACCGGGCGCGTCGGGTACCGCCCCCACCGTGCCCTGGGGGTTCTCGAGGCGTTGCACAGGCGCGACTTGCCTGGTGGGTGCGGTTGGCGCGCGCGAGCGCCGGTTGGCGGATTGGGAGCGTTCTGTGGTTGTGGTGAGGGCCATTGTGTGACCGGGAGCCGGTTCGCACCGCTGCGCGGTGCGGGACAATGCCCCACGTGGTTGCGGCGGGTGGTGTCCAGCGGGGTGGTGCGGTTCCGCACGCGTCGCCCGCCGACATCGCCGACGCCCTCGGGCTGCACCCGCCGACGCCCGAGCAGGCCGCCGTCATCGCCTCGCCCGCCGCCCCCGCGCTGGTCGTGGCGGGCGCGGGCGCGGGCAAGACCGAGACCATGGCCGCGCGCGTCGTCTACCTGGTCGCGAACGGCGTCGTCACGCCCGACCGGGTCCTCGGCCTCACGTTCACCCGCAAGGCCGCCCGGCAGCTCGGCGAGCGGGTGCGCGGTCGGCTGCGCCGCCTGGCCGGGTCGCCGCTGCTGGACGAGCTGGACCCGTCCGGCCGCCGCCGCGCCGCCGTGCTCACCACCGAGCCGGTCGTGCTCACCTACCACGCCTACGCGGGCCGCCTGGTCGGCGAGCACGGGCTGCGGCTGCCCGTGGAGCCCGGCGTGCGGCTGCTCACCGAGACCGCGGCGTGGCAGCTCGCGCACCGCGTGGTGTCGGCGTGGACCCAGGACCTCGACACCGACAAGATCCCCACCACGATCACCTCCTACCTGCTCTCCCTCGCCGGCGAGCTGGGCGAGCACCTGGTCGAGCCCGAGCAGCTCCTCGCGCACGCCGAGCACCTGTGCGCGCTGATCGAGCACGCCCCCAAGGCCCCCAGGCAGAAGGACGCCCTGCCGGAGAAGCTCCAGGAGATCGTGGACGCCCAGCGCCTGCGCGTCGCCCTGCTGCCGCTGCTCGACGCCTACCGGGCCCGCAAGCGCCGCGACGCCGTCCTGGACTTCGCCGACCAGATGAGCCTCGCCGCCCGCCTGGCCACCGGGCACCCGGAGGTCGTCGAGGGCGAGCGCGAGCGCTACGGCGCCGTGCTGCTCGACGAGTACCAGGACACCGGCCACGCCCAGCGCGTGCTGCTGCGCGCCCTGTTCGGCGACGGGGACCCGATGCCGGTCACCTCGGTCGGCGACCCCGCCCAGGCCATCTACGGCTGGCGCGGCGCGAGCGCGGCCAACCTGCCCCGGTTCCGCGAGGACTTCCCGCCCGCCGACAAGTACGAGCTGCTCACCAGCTTCCGCAACCCGCCCGAGGTGCTGCACCTGGCGAACGCCGTGTCCGGTCCGCTGCGCGCGGCGGGCCTGGACGTCGCGCCGCTGCGGCACCGCGAGGGCGTCGAGCCGGGCGACGTGCGGATCGGCCTGTTCCCCGACGTGCGCGCCGAGCTGGAGTGGCTGGCGGACACCGTCGCCGAGCAGTGGCGCGCCCACGTGGACACCAGCGACGAGCCGCCGACCGCGGCCGTGCTGGTGCGCCGCCGCTCCGACATGCCCGCGATCGCCGCCGTGCTGCGCGACCGGGGGCTGCCGGTGGAGGTCGTCGGCCTCGGCGGGCTGCTGGACGAGCCGGAGGTGCGCGACCTGACCAGCGCCCTGCGCGTCCTGGTCGACCCGCTCGCGGGCACCGCCGCCACCCGGCTGCTCACCGGTTCCCGCTGGCGGATCGCCGCCTTCGACCTGGCCGCGATGTGGCAGCGCGCCCGCGACCTGGCGGGGGCGCCCGCGCGCAAGTCCCCCGACGAGGACCCGCTGTCCGTGCTGGCCGACGCGCTGCCCGGCGAGCACTCCGAGCAGGCCGGGCTCGCGGACGCGCTCGACGACCCCGGCGACCCGTCCGCCTACTCGGCCGAGGGCTACCGGCGCATCCGGCGGCTGGGCGCGGAGCTGGCCGCGCTGCGCAGGCGGTTGACCCAGCCGCTGCCGGAGCTGGTCGCCGACGTCGAGCGGACCCTGCTGCTGGACATCGAGGCGGTCGCCCGGCCGGGCGGGGTGGGGCGGGCGCACCTGGACGCGTTCGCGGACGTGGTGTCGGACTTCGCGGCGGCCAGCCCGGCGGCGACCCTGCCCGCGCTGCTGGACTACCTGCGCACCGCCGAGCACGCCGAGGACGGCCTGGCGCCCGGCGAGGTCGAGGTGGTGGACAACCGGGTGCAGCTGGTGACGATGCACTCGGCCAAGGGCCTGGAGTGGCGGATCGTCGCCGTGCCGCACGTGGTGAAGGACGTCTTCCCCGGACGGCGGAAGTCGGCGTCGTGGCTGAAGTCGGTGACCGAGCTGCCCGCCGCGCTGCGCGGCGACGCCCAGGACCTGCCGGAGCTGCGGGTGCCGGGCGGGGCGAACCGCAAGGAGGTCGAGGAGGCGCTCGACCGGCACGCGGACGAGTTCGAGGAGCGGCGGCTGGTCGAGGAGCGGCGGCTGCTGTACGTGGCGCTGACCAGGTCCGAGCACAGCCTGCTGGTGTCGGGCCACTGGTGGGGCGAGACGGGCGCGACCCCGAAGGGCCCGTCGGCGTTCCTGACCGAGCTGCGCGAGGTCGTGACGACCGCCGAGCACCCGCCCGCCGACGTGGCCCACTGGGCGCCCGCGCCGGGGCCGGAGGACGAGAACCCCCTCGCGGCGAAGGCGAAGACGGCCCAGTGGCCCGCCGACCCGCTGGGCTCGCGCCGCGACGCGGTGTCCGCGGGGGCGGCCATGGTCGTCGCCGCGCTGGACCGGCTGCGCGAGGCCGCGGAGCACGAACCGCCCGGCGAGCCCGACGAGCCCGACGAGCCCGCCGTGACCGCCGCCGAGGCCGGGACGGCCGACGCGGGCGAGGAGTGGGTGCCCCCGGACGACGAGTGGCTGCCCTCGGACGAGGAGGAGCCCCCACCACCACCGGAGGGACCGGACGGCGACTGGGCGGAGTGGACGACCCCCGACGAGCCCTGGGACGACGGCACGCCCCCGGACGCCTCGGAGGCGGCGGCAACCGCCCCCGAGCACGGGCCCGAGGTCGAACTCCGGTCAAGCGCACCCGCCGCCGATCCCACATCCGAGTCCGGGCCTGAAGCCGGACTCGAATCCGAATCCGAGCCCGAGCCCGAGCCCGAGCCCGAGCCCGAGCAAGGATCGGCGCCCACGCACGGGTCCGAGCCGGGGACCGGCCCTGAGACCGTGATCGACTCCGAGTCCGCGCCCCATCCGGGCGCCGGGGCGGTGTCGGCCGCCCGGCTGAGCGCGGGCGGCGGGGTCTCCGCCACGCTGCCCGACACCGACACCGACACCGACACCGCCATCGACGCCGCCCTCGCCGCTACCCCTCTGGGGTTCGCTCCCGAGGGTGATTCGGTGTCCCCCGAAGGGGCGGATCTCCCCGAGGGGTCCCCCGCCGCCGATCCCATCCCCGCCGCACCCGTCGTTCCCGCCGCCGACCTCGTCCCCGCCGACCCCGTCCCCGCCGAACCCGTCCTCCCCACCGACCCCGAGATCGTCCTCCCCACCGATCCCGAGATCAGCGACCCCGACGCCGCCGATCCCGAGGGCTGGGCGCGGGACGTCGACGTGCTGCTCGCCGAGCGGGCCGCCGCCATGGACCGCCGCGAGCGCGTCCTGCTGCCCGAGCACCTGTCGGTCAGCCAGCTCGTCGAGCTGGCCACCGACCCCGACCAGCTGGCCCGCCGCCTGCGCCGCCCGCTGCCGTTCCCGCCGAACCCGCTGGCCCGTCGTGGCACCGCGTTCCACACCTGGCTGGAGCGGCGGTTCGGGGCGGTTCGGCTGCTGGAGCTGGACGAGCTGCCCGGCGCCGCCGACGAGGACGCCGTGCCGGACGGGGAGCTGGGGCGGCTGCAGGAGGCGTTCCTCGCCAGCGCCTGGGCCGACCGCACGCCGCACGCCGTCGAGGTGCCCTTCGAGGCCGAGGTGGACGGGCTCGCGGTGCGCGGGCGGATGGACGCCGTGTTCGCCGACCCGGACGGCGGGTGGACCGTCGTGGACTGGAAGACCGGCCGGGTGCCCGAGGCCGACCGGGTTCCGTCGCTGTCCGTGCAGCTCGCGGCGTACCGGCTGGCCTGGGCGTCGCTGTCGGGCAGCCCGGTGGAGCTGGTCAGGGCCGCCTTCCACTACGTCCGCGACGACCGCACGCTCCGCCCCGCCGACCTGCTCGACGCCGAGGGTCTGCGCGCCCTCATCCGGACGGTGCCCGATCTCCGCCCGAAGGAGTGAACCGGGCACCGCAGCCCACGGTCAGGAGCTGACCCGAGCGTGGTCGGGGACCTCCTTGAGCACCCGTTCGTACAGCACTTCCAGCAGCCACCGCCCGAACAGCGACGGCCCGAACTCCGCCGACCTGTCCTCCGGCGGCACGACCAGCTCGGCCGGGGCGCCCTCGTCCTCCTCGTCGACCGCGACCACCCCGATCCCGTAGTAGTCCAGCTCGATCAGCGGCCACGCCTCGTCGCGCTGCGCGGTGGGCAGCACGACCGCGCAGGGCGCGAGTGTCATCAGCGTCCCGCAGGCCTGGAGCGCCTGGTCGGCGCTGCACTCCCCGACGAGCACGCCGACCAGCTCGACGGCGGAGACGGGGAGGCGGTCGTGCGCGGAGGGCTCGAACCAGGAGCGGAACCAGGACGGGTCGGCGTGCGGCGGCCAGTCGTTCGCGCTCCGCCACCGGTGCACGTCGGCGCGGAGCCGCACGACGGCTGACACCCGCTGGCCGAGTACGGCGACGTCCGGGACCACGATCCCGCGCCACCCGAGTGCCGTGGCGGCACGGTGCAGTAGCGGTTGCACTAGTGCATCCTAGGTCTAGTCGCGATGTGAGCGGCAGGAGCAACAGCCGGCCCGGTCGCCGAGCGGTCGCCTGGCGCGGATCAGCGGGCGTCCCTGCGCACTCTCAACGCCCACAGCACCAACGGCACTTGGAGCGGGAGGCGGCCCCAGGCGAGTGTCCTCGCGCGGGCGGAGTCCCGTCGGTAGTCGTAAGCCATTTTCACATTCGCCGGGAAGACCGCGACGAAGAACCCCGCGGCGAGCAGCGCGCCCACGCGCCTGGTGCGCGGCGCGGCGACGGCGGCGGCCAGCGCGAGCTCGGCGACGCCGGAGGCGTTCGTCCAGGTCCGGGGGCTGCCGGGCAGCGAGCGCGGCACGATCGAGTCGAACGCCGCAGGCCGCGCGAAGTGCGCGAGCCCGGCCACGCCCAGCAGGGCGGCCAGTGCCTGCGCCCGGACCGACCGGGAACGAGCGGGGTGGTGCATGACCCCCACCCTGTCACGCGTGCTCCGGCTCCGCGCTACCAGGGTTATCCTCCCGCACCGTGAGCGGTGATCCGGAAAATTCCGAACATCCCGAGCCCCCCGAGCGCGCGGCGACGACCGTGCGGGCCGACGAGTTCCTCGCCGGTCTGCGGGACTGGCTCGCCATCCCCTCCATCGGGGTCGACCCGGCGCACCACGGCGACGTCGCCAGGTCGGCCGCCTGGCTGGCCGAGGCGCTGCGCGCCGACGGCTGGCCGGACGTGCGCGTCTGGGACGAGGGGCCAGCCCAGCCCGCCGTCTACGCCCACTGGCCGTCCGCCGACCCGGACGCGCCCGTCGTGCTGGTCTACGGCCACCACGACGTGCAACCGGTTGACCCGGTCGAGCGGTGGACCCGTCCCCCGTTCGCGCCCACCCTGGTCGGGGAGGAGCTGTTCGGTCGCGGGGCCAGCGACGACAAGGGCCAGGTCGCCATGCACCTGCTGGGCGTGCGCGCCCACCTGGCCGCGACCGGCCGCACCACCCCGGCGGTCACGCTCAAGCTGTTCGTCGAGGGCGAGGAGGAGGGCGGCTCCCCGCACATCGCCCGCACCCTCGCCGACCACGGGGCCGACCTCGACTGCGACCTGGTGGTCTTCACCGACACCCCGCTGTACTCCCGCGAGGCCCCGACCGTGTGCACCGGCCAGCGCGGCGTCTACGGCGCCGAGGTCGTGCTCACCGGCGGTGTCACCGACGTCCACTCCGGCCGGGCGGGCGGCAGCATCCCCAACCCGGCCACCGCGCTCGCCAGGCTCGTCGCCGCCCTGCACGACGAGGACGGCCGCGTCCAGCTCCCCGGCTTCTACGACCACGTCGTGCTGCCCACGGACGTCGAGCGCGCCGACTACGCCTCGCTCCCCTTCGACGAGGAGGTGTGGCTGACCAACTCCGGCCGGGCGCGCGGCCTGTCCGGCGAGACCGGCTGGTCCACCCTGGAGCGGGTCTGGGTGCGCCCCACCGCCGAGGTCAACGGCCTGGTCGCGGGCTACACCGGGCCGGGTCTGAAGACCGTCGTGCCCGCCGACGCCCGCGTGAAGCTGTCGTTCCGGCTGGTGCCCGGCCAGCGCCCCGAGCACGTGGCGGAGGCGCTGCGCGGGTTCGTCGACGCCCACACCCCCGAGGGGCTGCGCGCCGAGATCGTCAGCCGGGGCGACGGGGTGCCGCCGTACGCGGTGGACGTCGCGCACCCGGCGGTCGGCGCGGTCCGCGACGCCCTGGAGGGCGCCCTCGGCAAGCCGGTCCGGTTCAGCCGCACGGGCGGCTCCGGTCCCGCCGCCGTGCTGCACGAGACGCTGGGCGTGCCGGTGGTCTACTTCGGCGTGGCGCTGCCCGACGACAACATCCACGCGCCCGACGAGCGCGTCGTCGTGCCGCTGCTGCTCTCCGGGGCCGAGGCGCTGGCCGTGCTGTGGCGCACCCTGCCGGGCAGGCTCGCGGGCGGGGAGCCGCCGGCGTGATGAAGCACCTCATGGGGGAACCGCTCAGCGAGCGCCCCGGCCACTCCCTCGTGGGCGTGGTCAAGATGCCGGACACGGTGGAGAGCCCGGTCCAGGCGATCATGAAGCGGGTGATCGGCGCGCTGGCCGCGCTGATCGCCGCCGTGCTCATCGTCTACCTGGACCGGGACGGCTACCGGGACGTCAACGGCGACGGCCTGTCGCTGCTCGACGCGGTCTACTACGCGACCGTCTCGCTGTCCACGACCGGGTACGGCGACATCACCCCGGCCAGCTCGTCGGCCAGGCTCATCAACGTGCTCGTCATCACCCCGCTGCGGGTGCTGTTCCTGATCGTCCTGGTCGGCACGACCCTGGAAGTGCTCACCGAGCGCTCACGCCAGGCCCTGCGCATTCAGAAGTGGAGGACCAAGGTGCGCGACCACGTGGTCGTCATCGGGTACGGGACGAAGGGCCGCTCCGCCGTGAGCGCCCTGCTCGGCGACGGGACCGATCCCGGCTCGATCGTCGTGGTGGACACCGCCCAGTCGGCGCTCGACGCGGCCTCGGCCATCGGCCTGGTGACCGTGCTCGGCTCGGGGACCAGCAACGACGTGCTGAAGGTCGCCGGGGTGCCCAGGGCGAGGGCGGTGGTGGTCGCGGCGAACCGCGACGACACCGCCGTGCTGGTCACCCTGACCGCCCGCGAGCTGGCCCGAGACGGCGCGCAGGTCGTGGCGGCGGTGCGGGAGCGGGAGAACGAGCACCTGCTGCGCCAGTCCGGCGCGGACTCGGTGGTGGTCTCCAGCGAGACGGCGGGCCGCCTGCTCGGCATGGCCACCGCGACGCCGACCGTGGTCGACATGGTGGAGGACCTGCTGACCCCGGACTCGGGCCTGGCGATCGCGGAGCGCGACGTCGAGCCGGAGGAGATCGGCGGCTCGCCCCGGCACCTGTCGGACATCGTGCTGGGCGTGGTGCGGGGCGGGAAGCTGTACCGCATCGACGCGGCCGAGGCGGACGCGGTGGAGGCGGGCGACAAGCTGCTGTACGTGAAGAAGGTGACGCCGCCGGAGGAGGACGAGCTCGTCCGGCGTTGACCTGGGCGTCCGGGGCCGTCCCGCGTGGGACGGCCCCGGCGGGGTACCCGCAGCCCATGACCAGCGACCCCGACCCGAACCGCCCCCAGACCGCCGGCCGGGAGTTAGCGGCGCAGGCCCCGAAAAGCGGCAAGCCCGCCTGGAAGGAACCCGCCCTCGTCCTCGCGGTGACCACCGCGGCGGCCCTGCTGTTCGGCGTCCTCGTGCCCAGCTACCGCGCTGGCGGCTTCGAGGTGAGCACGGGCCCGATCATCACGGTCGCCATCGCGGCCACGATCTTCTGGGGCGTCTACGGAAGAGGCGGCGTGCGGGCCCACCGGGAGTCCAAGGAGGCCGCGCTGCAAGAGGTGCGCGCCCAGCGCTCGCCGGACGCCGGCCACAACGCCCCTCCGAGACCCCCCTAGTCCCGCTCTCCGCCCTCGGGGCCCTCCGCCTCCACGGTCGTCCCCTCGGAAGCCTTCTCGTCCGCCTCAACGGGCTTCTCCCCAGGCCCTTCCTCAGGCCCGATCGGCAGCACCACCCGGAACGTCGCCCCCGGTCGCCCCATCTGCGGGGCCAGGCAGGTCAGCTCGCCGCCGTGCGCCCGCACCACACCCCGCGCGATCGACAACCCCAACCCCGACCCGCCCCGCCGCCGATCGCGCGACTCGTCGAGCCGCACCAGCCGGTCGAAGATCCGCTCCCGTTCCAGCAGCGGCACGCCGGGCCCGTTGTCCGACACGGTCAGCCAGGCCCGGTCCCCGGCCCGCCACACCCGCAGCCGCACCACGCCCTCCCGCCCGGTGGCCTGCCGCGCGTTGTCCACCAGGTTCACCAGCACCTGCGCCAACCGCTCCGCGTCCGCCACCACGACGACCCGCTCGCCCTCGGCCTCCACGTCCAGGTCCGGCGCGAGCAACCGGCTGCGCGCCACCTCCGCCTCGGCCAGCCCCAGCAGGTCCACCGCCCCCACCTGCAGCTCCAGCCCCGCGTCTATCCGCGCCAGCTGCAGCAGGTCGTCCACCAGCCGCCCGGCCCGCCGCGCCTCCCGGACCAGCAGCAGGTTGAACTGCTCCCGCTCCTCCGCCGACGAGCTCTGCACCAGCGCCTCGGCGACCGCCTGCACCCCGGCGATCGGGGTGCGCAGCTCGTGCGCCGCGTCCGCCACGAACCGCTTGGTCCGCTGCTCCGACCCCTCCAGCGAGTCGAGCATGTCGTCGAACGCCGCCGCCGTGCGCCCCAGCTCGTTCTCCACCCGCGACGGGTTGAGCCGGTGCCCGCGCCGCCCGGCCGCGATCGAGCGGGCCAGGGTCGTCATCGCGTCCAGCGGCGCCAGCGCCCGGCGCACCACCCACACCAGCGCCACCACGGCCCCGCCGATGGCCGCGAGCCCCCCGGTCACCAGCACGCTCCGCAGCCGCGACTGCGCCGCCGACAGCACGCTCGTGTCCGCGTACAGCGTCACCGTGGACCCGTCCGCGAGGTTCCGGGTCACCTCCCGCCGCACGTCCCCGCTGGGCTCCTGCCCGAACTTCAGCCCGCTCGGCAGCTCCACCAGCACCCGCACGCCGCGGTTCTCCAGCCGGTTCACCAGCTCCGCGCCCCGGACCCGCTGCTTCACGAACTGCTGCGCCGCGCGCGCCTTGTCCTGGAGCACCGCGTCCATGTCCCGCCGCGACTGCGCCTCGAACTGCGAGTCCACCAGCAGCACCAGCCCGAGCACGACCACCGCCAGCACCGCCGCCGACGACACCGTGACCCGGCGCCGCAGCGACACCGTGCGCAGGCTCACGAGTCCTCCGCGCGCAGCACGTACCCCAGTCCCCGGACCGTGTGCAGCAGCCGGGGCCCGTGCTCCTCCAGCTTCCGGCGCAACGCGCTGACGTGCACCTCGACCAGGTTCGGGTCGTAGTCCTCGTACCCCCACACCGCGGTGAGGATCTGCGTCTTGCCGACCACCCGCCCCCGCTGCGCCGCCAGGTACCGCAGCAGCCGCAGCTCGGTGGCCGTCAGCTCGACCTGCGCGTTCCCGCGCACGACAACAGCCGAGTCCGCGTCGACGACCAGATCCCCGATCTGCACGGTCGACGGCGTGCGCCCCAACCTCCGCAGCACCGCACTGACCCGCGCCACCACCTCGGCGAGCACGAACGGCTTCGTCACGTAGTCATCGGCCCCGCGGTCCAGCCCGCGCAGCCGGTCCTGCACCCCGTCCCGAGCCGTGAGCATCACCACACCGGCCCCGCTCCCCCGCCGGATCACCTCCAGCAGCGCGAACCCGTCACGCCCTGGGAGCATCACGTCCAGCACGACGAGGTCAGGCCGAAATCTCGTCAACTCCCCTTCCAGGTCACGCCCGTCGGGCCGGACCCGCACCTGGTAGCCCTGCTCGCGCAGGGCCGAGCCCACCGCGGCCCCGATAGCCTCCGCGTCCTCGATCACCAGCACCCTGGCAGCAGTTGGCACAGCTCCCATTCTGCGACCGATCGCCCCGGAACGTCCGCCGACCTTCAGCCCACCCTCAGCTCCGCCCCCGAACGCACACCCACGCCCCCACGACAACCCGACACGCCGTCTGCCAACATCCACCCGTGGCGCTTCGGCTCAACCCCGTCCGGTGGGCGCTTGTGCTCCTCGTCGTCGGCCTCGCCGCGGTAGCGGTGGTGGTCGCCCTGTCCTGGCCGGAATCCACAGCCGAGGGCGCCCTGACCGAGGCAACCGTGACAACCCCGGCCCCCTGCAGCGGCCCGGAGGCCTTCGACCAGGTCGCGTACGACCTGAACGGCACCCGCCACGAGGCCAAGCTGGACGGCTGCGGCCACAGCGAGAACGAAATCGTGCGCGTACTCGTGAAGGCGAACACGACGGCAGACACCCTGCTCCAATCCGCAAGCACGGTGTCCGACAACACCATCCCCCTGGCAGGCCGCCTGAGCGGAATGCTGGTCTGCCTGAGCGGCCTAGCAGGCGCCCTCTACGCCTACCTGCTAACCCGCCGCGGCACCACGCCACTCCCCACCTTGATCCCCAACAAGGTCGGCCCATAGCCGCCACGGCCATCAGCAGCAGCCACCTGGACACCCGAACGGGTGAGGCACGCAAGCCCGGACCATCACCGCACTCGCGGGCTGCGGGGCGAGCGCAGCGAGCCCACAGCCGCCCAATCCCGCGTCCCTCTTCTCCGTTTGGCCTGGCGAAGCCCGAGCACGCTTGTCAAGATGCCGCCGCACTGCCACGGCAGACCGCCCGAGTCATACGGCGTCTTGACGAGCGTGCTTGCCTGAAAGGAGGCCACACGGAGAAGAGGGACCCCGCCCACCGCAGTGGTAAACGGGACCACAGGACCAACGGTCACCGGCCGACAGAGCCCGTCCCCCTCTTTTTTGGAGGTCTGCCCCGCCGGCGAGGCGTGCCCTTCAGCTCTTGATCTTGCAACTCGCCAAGCAGCGAAGATCACCAGAAATATTCGCCTGCGGTTCTCCCCACCGGATCCCTATGGTGGACAGCTCTCAACCGAAGGAGTCGATCCACAGCATGGCGAAGTACACCCCTGGGATGACCGTGATGTTCAAGCACCAGAAGCACGTGGTCCTCAGGACGAACCTGAAGGCCGACGGCAAGGACGCGCTGATGATCACGCCCCTGCACAAGGACAAGCCGTCCGGCGACGCCTCCTACATCAGGGCGAACACCAGTTGGGACTACCGCTGGTTCCAGCTCGGTCATGGAACCGTCGTCGAGACCGCCACGGTCTCCAACACCGGCGTCTTCCCGTTCTCCCTCAACGGGGAGACGCTGAAGACCCTCCTGAAGGCGCTGAACTAGGCCCTCCGGCGCTCTAGGGACGTCCCCGCACCCACTACTGCCCCACCGGTACGCCGCACTGCGGCACCTGAGGCACGCGGGGGAGAGAGAAGCCCTGTCCACCGCCGCTCCTCAAGCCGCCCACCGCGAACGACGCCCCTCGTAATACCGCAGCAAAACCGCCTCGACCACCCGCTCATGCGCACCGATCGGCTCAGACACGATCTCGGCGCCGCACTCCCGCATCCCCCGGTGAAAAACCCCAGGCGCCAACAACCACGACGCCACCGCAACCCGCCCACCCGACCCGCCACCAGCCGCACCAGCCGCACCAGCCGCACCAGCCGCAGCAGCCCCCGCAGCCCCCGCAGCCCCCGCAGCCCGAACCTCAGCCACCACCTCCCCAATCCGAGGCGAAGCCGTAGCCGCGTACCCAACCCGAACCGGCCCCCCAACCCACTGGGCCAGCACCTCCGCAACCTTCCGAACCTCACCCAAAGCCCGAGCATCCGAAGACCCAGCCGCCCCGAGCACCACCGGGTCCCCTTCCCTCCACCCGGCTTCCCGCAACCGCTCCACCACCGCAGGCACCACCGCCGCCCCGATCGGCTCGGCGATCACCACATCCCGATGCCCGGACGCCACAACCTGCGCAGGCACATCAACCCGCACGTGATACCCAGCCGCCAAAAAGGCAGGGACCACCACCGCGGGCCCCCGAACCTCCCGCAGCACCGCAGTCACATCAGGCTGCCGCACATCCGCGTAGGCAACCCGAACGTCGACCCCACCCCGCTCCCGAACCAACCGCGCGATCTCCTCGACGACCACACCCCCACCCGGATGCCGAGTCCCGTGCGCCACCAGCACCAACGTGCCACCCGCGCTCACACCGCCACCCCACCGCACTCGAACCGCGACGGCTCGACGGCCAACCGGTACCCCCGCTTCACCACGGTCGCCACCACCCCCGGATCCCCGAGCGCAGTCCGCAACCGCCCCACCGCCGTCTCCACCGCGTGCTCCTCCCCACCCCCCGGCAACGCCGCCAACAACTCCTTCCGCGACACCACCCGCCCCCGCGCCTCCACCAACGCCCGCAGCACCGCCATGGGCGCGGGCGCGACCGGCCGCAACTCCCCGTCCACCAGCACCCCCTGCCCCCGCAGCTCGATCTCCCGCCCCTCCACCGGAACCCGAACCGCCCGAGCCGGAAGCTCCACCACCACCTCCCGAGCCAACGCCCCCATCCGCGCCCGCCCCGGCTGCACCACCGGAACCCCCACCGCCACCAGCGGCCCGGCCGCGATCGCCCCCACGCACACCACCAGCACCCGCCGCAACGCGGCGAGCACCTCCTCGTACCGCCCCATCTGCCGGGCCGTCTCCAGCACCGACGCCGCCGCAGGCGCGGACGTGAACGTCATCGCGTCCACCTGCCCCGACAGCACCCCTTCCAACAACCGCTCCAACGGCCCCGGGTCAGCGGGCCCGGTCCACCGGTAGACCGGGACCTCCACCACCTCGGCCCCGGCCTCCCGCAACGCCCCGGTGAACTCCGGCAGCGGAATCCCGTGCAACTGCACCGCGATCCGCTTCCCCGCCACCCCCAACCCCAACAAATGCTCCAGAAGCTCGGCGTTGGACTCGCTGGAAGGCGACCAGTCCTCCACCAGCCCGGCAGCCCGCACAGCCCCCCGAGCCTTGGGCCCCCGCGCCAACAGCAACCCGTCCCCGAGCGCCGTCAACAACCGATCCCCGAGCCCCCACCCCTCCGCGGCCTCGACCCACCCCCGGAACCCGATCCCGGTGGTGGCCACGACCGCGTCGACCTGCCGGGCGAGCACCAGCTCGGTGGCCTCCAACAACTTCGCGTCGTCGTGCAGCGGAACGATCCGGATCGCGGGCCCGTGCAGCACCGCAGCGCCCTTCCGCTCCAGCAGCGCCACCAGCTCCTCGGCCCGCCGAGCCGCGGTGACCCCCACCGTGAACCCCGCGAGCGGCCCGGCAGCGGCAGCACCCCCGCCCGCCACACCCCCGCCCGCAGCACCCCCGCCCGCCACACCCCCGGTCACGGCGCTCCCACCCGCACAACACCCTCCACCACGCTCACCGGGTACGACTCGACCACGACCGCCGGGTCGTCCAAGCACCTCCCGGTGCTCAGCTCGAAAGCCTGCTTGTACAACGGCGAGATCACCACCGGAACCCCACCCCGGTCCCCGACGATCCCCCGCGACAGCACCGCGGCCCCGCTGAACGGGTCCACGTTGCCCAGCGCGTGCAACCCCCCGTCGCTGGTGAGGAACACCGCGACCTGCGTCCCATCCGGCAGCAGCGCCGCGACTCCGCGCTCGGGCTGCAACGCGCTCAAGTCGCACACCGGGACCACCGGGCCCACCGGAGCAACCGGGCCCACCTGGGCAATCGGGACCACCTGGGCCATGGGCGTAGCTGGAGCCATGGGGCACACTCCTGTCATCGGGCCACCTCCGGGATTCCGAGCACGACCGGCACGCGCTGGCCCCGCTCCTCGCGGAAGGAGATCGTGGGGTCCGGCGCTCCCGGCGCGTTCACGAACGACGTGAACCGCGCCAGCTTCTCCGGGTCGTCCAGCACTCCCCGCCACTCGTCGGCGTAGGAGTCGACGTGCTTGGCCATCGCCGCTTCCAGGTCCGCGCAGATGCCGAGGCTGTCGTGCACGACCACGTCGCGCAGGTGGTCGAGCCCGCCCTCCATGGACTCGATCCACGGCGCGGTGCGCTGCAGCTTGTCGGCCGTGCGGATGTAGAACATCAGGAACCGGTCGATGATCCTGATCAGCATCCCGGTGTCCACGTCGGACACCAGAAGATCAGCGTGCCGGGGCGTGAACCCGCCGTTGCCGCCGACGTACAGGTTCCACCCGTTCTCCGTCGCGATGACCCCGAAGTCCTTGCCGCGCGCCTCCGCGCACTCGCGCGCGCACCCGGACACCGCCGACTTGAACTTGTGCGGCGACCGCAGCCCCCGGTAGCGCAGCTCCAGCTCGATGGCGAGCCCCACCGAGTCCTGCACGCCGAAGCGGCACCACGTCGACCCGACGCACGACTTCACCGTGCGCAGCGACTTGCCGTAGGCGTGCCCGGACTCGAACCCGGCGTCCACCAGCCGCCGCCAGATGAGCGGCAGCTGGTCCACGGTCGCCCCGAACAGGTCGATCCGCTGCCCGCCGGTGATCTTCGTGTAGAGCCCGTAGTCGCGGGCCACCTCGCCGATCACGATCAGCTTCTCCGGCGTGATCTCGCCGCCGGGGATGCGCGGCACCACCGAGTAGGTGCCGTTGCGCTGGATGTTGGCCAGGAACCGGTCGTTGGTGTCCTGGAGCGTGACCTGCTCGCCGCCCAGGATGTGCCCGTTCTCCAGCGACGCCAGGATCGACGCCACCGCGGGCTTGCACAGGTCGCACCCCCGCCCGCTGCCGTACCGGGCGACCAGCTCGCTGAACGTGCCGACACCCGTGGAGCGGACGATCTCGAACAGCTCGGCGCGGGACTGCGGGAAGTGCTCGCACAGCGCGCGGGACTGCTCGACCCCGCACTCCGCCAGCAGCTTCTTCAGCATCGGCACGCACGACCCGCACCCGGTGCCCGCCTTGGTGCACGCCTTGATGCCCGGCACGTCCACGGCCCGCCCGCTGGTGATCGCGTCGGTGACCTGCTGCTTGGTGACCGCGTGGCAGGAGCACACCTGCGCGTCGGCGGGCAGCGCCAGCTCGGCCGCCGCCGCGCCGATGAGGGACACCGGGTCGCCGGGCACCGGGCGGCCGACGAGCGGGCGCAGCGCCGGGTACTTGGAGGCGTCGCCGACGAGCACGCCGCCGAGGAGGGTCCTGGCGTCGTCGGACACGACGACCTTGGCGTAGGTCCCGGCGACGGCGTCGTTGACCACGACCTCCAGCGCGCCGGGCGAGGTGGCGTGCGCGTCGCCGAACGAGGCGACGTCGACGCCGAGGAGCTTGAGCTTGGTGGAGGTGTCCGCGCCGGGGAACTCGGCCGCGCCGCCGAGGAGCCGGTCCGCGACCACCTCCGCCATGGCGTAGCCGGGGGCGACCAGCCCGTACACCACGCCGCCGACGAGCGCGCACTCGCCGATGGCGTAGACGTCCGGGTCGGAGGTGCGGCAGCCGCCGTCCACGACGACGCCGCCGCGCGGTCCGACGTCGAGCCCGGCCGCGCGGGCCAGCTCGTCGCGGGGCCGGATGCCCGCCGAGAACACCACGACGTCCAGGTCCAGCTCGCGGCCGTCGGACAGGGTGGCGGCGAGCCGGTCGCCGTCGCGGGTGACGGCGGTGGCCGAGACTCCCGTGTGGACGGTCAGGCCGAGCTTCTCCACCATGCGCTTGAGCAGCGCGCCGCCGCCCTCGTCGATCTGCAGCGGCATCAGGCGCGGGCCCAGCTCGACCACGTGCGGGGAGATCCCCATGCCGCGCAGGGCGTTCGCGGCCTCCAGGCCGAGCAGCCCGCCGCCGAGGACCATGCCCGCGCGGCGGCCCATGCCCCGCTGCCCGGCTCCGCGCAGGCGCGCCGCGTCGACGGTCGCCCGGATCGCGTCCAGGTCGTCGATGGTGCGGTAGACGTGGCAGCCGGGCAGGTCCCGGCCGGGGACGGGCGGCACGAACGGGCTGGACCCGGTGGCCAGCACGAGCGCGTCGTAGGCCAGCTCGGCACCGGTGGAGGTGCGCACGCGCTTGGCGGCGCGGTCGACCCCGGTGACCGACTCGCCGAGGCGCAGCTCCACCGCGTCGTCGTGCGGCTCCAGCGCGAGGCCGCTCGCGTCCCAGGTGTCGACGTAGCTGGAGAGCGCGACCCGGTCGTACGCGGCCCTGGGCTCCTCGGCCAGGACCACCACGCGCCAGGCCCCGTCGACGTCCCTTTCCCGCACCGCCTGGACCAGGCGGTGACCGACCATGCCGTGACCGACGACCAGAAGCGTCCGCGTCATCGAAACCAACCTCCTCCGACCCGGAGAAATGCTCACCGGGAACGGTATCGCTGGAAAGACGTGCGAGTTTCGCGAGCGTTAAAGCGCGCTCACACCGCACGTCAGGGGCTTGTGCGCGGGGTCCGCGCTTCCGGTGGGCGGCGCGCCGCCCTCACCACGCGGTCGGGCGTTTCTGCCGTACGAACGTTCGTTTTCCAATAGCCCGGCGCATTCCGGAAAACCCCGGAATTCAGCGTTCCACCTGCGCGGTTGGCGGTCCCGCGAGATCGCGGGACCGCACCGCCGCTCACCCTTTCGAGCGCCTTTTTTGTGGCCGTGCTCACACTTTTTTGATCAATTCGGACACGCGTGGGGGTCCGCCGTCAGATCCCGCCGTCAGATCCCGGCGTGCGCCAGGCTGGGCACCCGCCCGAACGAGACGCGCCGGAGGTAGAACCACCACGTGGTGACCACGCACAGCGCGTAGAACCCGAGGAACGCCGTCAGCGCAGGCGCGAGGGTCTTGCCGCCCTCCAGGGAGAACTTGAACACCAGGTTGACCAGCACCCCGCCGAACGCCCCGACCGCGCCCGCGATGCCCACCACGGCGGCGGCCTGCCGCTTGGCGGAGGCGGCGTCCGCGACCTGCGTCGCGAAGATCGCCGGGATCATCCGGTAGGTCGAGCCGTTGCCCAGACCCGTCAGCACGAACAGCACGATGAACGAGCCGAAGAACAGCGGGAAGCTGCGCGTCTCCACGCTCACCAGCACGCCCGCACACCCCAGCGCGAGCCCGACGAACACGCCGACGGTGACCCGCGCGCCACCGAGCCGGTCCGCGAGCCAGCCGCCGAACGGCCGGGTCACCGAGCCGATGAGCGCGCCGAGGAACGCCAGCGCCACGAACCCCTTCTGCTCGGCGAAGCTGAGCTTGATCAGGGACGGGAAGGCGAACGAGAAGCCGATGAACGAGCCGAACGTGCCGATGTAGAGCAGCGACATGACCCAGGTGTGCCGGTTGGTCATCGCCAGCCGGTAGGAGGTGCCGTCCGGCCTGGCCTCGGTGAGGCTGTCCATGAACAACCACGCGCAGGCCGTGGACACGACCACGAACGGCATCCACACCAGCGCCGCGTACGCCAGGTTGATCCCGGCGCCCCAGGTGATCACGATCGGCACGACCAGCTGCACCATCGCCACGCCGAGGTTGCCGCCCGCCGCGTTCAGGCCGAGCGCGAGGCCCTTCTTGCCCTCCGGGTAGAAGAACGAGATGTTGGCCATCGACGAGGAGAAGTTCCCACCGCCGAACCCGGTCGTGGCGGCGGTGAGCAGGAAGAACCAGTACGGCGTGCCCGGCGTGCTGACCGCGTACGCGAGCATCGCGCACGGGATCAGCAGCATCCCCGCGCTGAACGCCGTCCACGCCCGGCCGCCGAAGCGGGGCACCGCGAACGTGTAAGGCACCCGCAGCACCGCGCCCACCAGGTTGGGCACGATCAGCAGCCAGAAGGTCTGCCCGACCGTGAAGGCGAACCCGACCTGGCCGAGGCTGACGACGACGATGCTCATGAGGCTCCACACCGTGAAGCCGAGGTTCTCCGCGAGGACGGAGAACACCAGGTTCTTGCGCGCGACCCGCCTGCCCTCGCGCGCCCAGAACTCCGGGTCCTCGGGCTCCCACCGGTCGATCCACCGCCCGCCGCGCCTGCTCCGCGCGACCGCGCCCCGATCCTCGTGCACCGTGCTCATCGAGACCTCCAGAACCACCGATCGCTTGTGGGGCAACCTAAGGAGCCGCGGTTACCCCGACGTGCGATCGCGTGTCGTGTCGGGCAATTCCCCCGCACACCGGGTGGCGGGGAGCTGTGAGGGAAGAACGTGGGGGTCACCGGGGCGACCGCCGGGCAGGGGGGAGCTTGGGAGGGAAGAGCGCGGGGGTCACCGGGGCGACCGCTGAGCTTGTGGTCCAGCAAGCAGTCGCGCCTGCGGTGAGTCGGGGGCTGGCTTCGGGGGTGGCGCTCATAGCCCGCGTACAGCTGATCGCTGGTTCTCGACCGCTGACGCGGTCGAGGGTTCCGCCGCCGCAAGCCAATCCGCGATCCCGCACACCGCGTCCCGGCACCCGCCGCACCCCGTGCCGGCACGAGTCGCCTCCACCAACCCCGGCGCCGAACGCGCGCCGGCCCGCCAGGCGCTCACCAGCTGCCCCTTGCTGACCGTGTTGCACCGGCACACCACCGCCCCCGCGGGCAGGTCCGCCGGACTCGCCTCCGCGACCGCCCCGGCGGGCAGCGCGCGCCCCAGCAGCAGCCCCAGCCGGTCCGACGGCGCGGGCAGCCCCCGGTCGTACAGCTGGGTCACCGCCGCCGCCGCGTCCGGCACGCCCAGCAGGATCGCCCCGGTGACCCGGTCGTCGCGCAGCACGAGCTTCGCGTACCGCCCGCGCGCCGGGTCCTCCAGCGCCAGCACCTCGGCCCGCTCGTCGTCCACGCCCACGTGCACCTCGCCCAGCGCCACCAGGTCGACGTCCCGCGCCTTGAGCCGGGTCACCGCCCCACCACCCCGGTACCGGGCGGCCGGGTCGGTCCCGGTGAGCCGGTCGGCGAGCA
Source organism: Actinosynnema mirum DSM 43827 (assembly GCF_000023245.1). GTDB lineage: Bacteria > Actinomycetota > Actinomycetes > Mycobacteriales > Pseudonocardiaceae > Actinosynnema > Actinosynnema mirum. The sequence goes on along the minus strand of NC_013093.1, from coordinate 918,393 downwards.
CGGCGGCCTGCTCCCACGCGGGCTGCACCAGCCCGGTCGGGGCGCCCTCGTGCTGGGCGCAGTCGCCGATGGCGTGCACCCTCGGGTCGTCGGTGCGCAGCGCGTCGTCCACCAGCACGCCCCGGTCCACGGCGATCCCGGCCTGCGCGGCCAGCTCCACCGCGGGCCGCACGCCCGCCGCCACCACGAGCAGGTCGGCGGCCAGCCGCGTCCCGTCCGCCAGCCGCAGCCCCTCGCCGGGCTCGTACCGCTCGGCGACCGCGCCCAGCCGCAGCTCAACGCCCAGCCCGCCCAGCGCCCTGGCGAGCACCCGCCCGGCGCCCGCGTCGAGCTGCCGCTCCATCAGGTGCGACCGGGGGTGCACGACGGTCACCAGGCACCCGCGCGCCACCAGCCCGCGCGCGGCCTCCAGGCCGAGCAGCCCGCCCCCGAGCACCACGACGGGCGCGCCGGGCCTGGCCGCCGAGGTGATGGCGGCGCAGTCGTCCAGGGTCCGGAACGCGACCGCGCCGGGCGCGAGCACCCCGTCCACCCCGACCAGCCCCGCGACCGGCGGCAGCCACGGCCGGGCCCCGGTGGCGAGCACGAGGGCGTCGTAGGGCACCTCGCCGTCGTCCACCTGCACGACCCGCCGCACCCGGTCGACCTTGCCGACCGACGCGCCCAGCCTCAGGTCCGCGGCGGACCGCTCGGCCCAGTCGGGGGCGTGCAGCCGCACCGACTCGGGCGGCAGCGAGCCCGCGACGACGCTGGAGAGCAGCACCCGGTTGTACGCGGGGTGGCGCTCGGCGCCGAGCAGGGTGAGCCCGACCCGCTCCCCGCCGGGGTCGCGCCGCAGCACCTCCTCGGCGAACCTGGCGCCCGCCATGCCATGGCCCACGACGACGACGCGCCTCACGTTCCCGACCTCCCACCCGCGCCGGCGGGTGGGGACCCACCCCACCGCCGCACGAAGCCACCCGGCACCACACCGGAACCGACCCACCGACCAACCGGAAGCGCGACGCCGACGACCCCCGGCACGACAGCCGCCGCCCCGCCGTCAGACCCGCTCCAACCGGTCCGCGCCGGCGACGCCGACGAACCCCGGCACGACAACCGCCGCCCCGCCGTCACACCCGCTCCAACCGGACCGCGCACACCTTGAACTCGGGCATCCGGCTGACCGGGTCGAGCGCCGGGTTGGTCAGCAGGTTCGCGCGCCCGTCGCCGGGGAAGTGGAACGGCAGGAACACCAGGTCCACCCGCATCGACGCCACGCACCGCACCCGCGCGAGGGTGCGCCCCCGCCGCGACACCACCGCCGCCATCCCGCCGTGCGCGAGCCCGGCCCGCCCCGCGGTGTCCGGGTGCACCTCCACGTACGCCTCCGGCTCGGCCGCGACCAGCTCGGCCACGAGCCGGGTCTGCGCCCCGGACTGGTAGTGCTGGAGCACCCGCCCGGTGGTGGCCTGCAGCGGGTAGTCGGCGTCCGGCGGCTCGGCGGGCCCCCGGTGGTCGACGGCGGCGAACCTGGCCAGCCCGTCCGGGTGCGCGAACCGGTCGAGGAACACGCGGGGCGTGCTGTCCGGCACGACCGGCCAGTGCAGCGCCTCGCCCGCCGCGAGCCGGGCGTAGCTGACCCCGGAGTAGTCGGCGGGCCCCCCGGCGGAGGCGCGCCGCAGCTCCTCGAACACCACCTCGGGCTCCACCGGGAACCGCTCCCCCGGCTGCCCGAGCCGCTCGGCGAGCCCGCGCAGCACCTCCAGGTCGCTGCGCACCCCGTCCGGGGCCCGCACGGCCCGCTGCCGCAGCAGGACCCGGCCCTCCAGGTTCGTCATGGTGCCGCTCTCCTCGGCCCACTGCGTCACCGGCAGCACCACGTCCGCCCGCGCGGCCGTCTCGGACAGCACCAGGTCGGCCACCACGAGCAGGTCGAGCGCGGCGAGCCGGTCGGCGACGTGGCCCGCGCGGGGCGCGGACACCACGACGTTGCTGCCGAACACCAGCAGCGCCTTCGGCCCGTCCGGCTGGCCGAGGGCGTCGAGCAGCTCGTAGGCGGACCTGCCGGGCCCTGGGAGCTCGTCGACGCCCCAGACCCGCTGGACGTGCTCGCGGGCCACCGGGTCGGTGATCTTGCGGTAGCCGGGCAGCTGGTCGGCCTTCTGGCCGTGCTCGCGCCCGCCCTGCCCGTTGCCCTGGCCGGTGAGGCAGCCGTACCCGGAGCCGGGCGTGCCGGGCAGGCCGAGCGCGAGGGCGAGGTTGATCCACGCCGACACCGCGTCCGCCCCGCTGGCGTGCTGCTCGGTGCCGCGCCCGGTGAGCACGTGGGCGCGGTCGGCCTCGGCGAGCAGCCGCACCGCCGCGCGCTGGTCGGCGACCGGCACCCCGGTGACCCGCTCGACCCGCTCGGGCCACCAGGTCGCGGCGATCCGCCAGGCGTCGTCGAACCCGGTGGTGCGCTCGGCGACGTAGGTCTTGTCCAGGTGCCCGTCCGCGACGGCGACGTGCAGCAGGCCGAGCGCGAGGGCCAGGTCGGTGCCGGGCGCGGGCGCGAGGTGGACGGCCGCGAGCTCGGCGGTGGCGGTGCGCCGGGGGTCCACGACGACGAGCGCGGCGCCGCGCAGGTGCTGGACGAACGGCGGCATGGTCTCGGCCGGGTTGCCGCCCGCCAGCAGGACGGCCCCCGAGTCGTCCAGGTCGGTGACCGGGAACGGCATCCCCCGGTCGAGCCCGAACGCGCGCGTCCCGGCCGCCGCCGCGCTGGACATGCAGAACCGGCCGTTGTAGTCGATCTGGGAGGTGCCGAGGGCGACGCGGGCGAACTTGCCCAGCAGGTACGACTTCTCGTTGGTGAGCCCGCCGCCGCCGAACACGCCCACCGAGTCGGGCCCGTGGTCGCGGCGCAGCGCGACGAGGCGGCCCGCGACGAGGTCGAGCGCCTCGTCCCAGGAGGCCGGTCTCAGCTCGCCGCGCGCCCCGTCCGGCGACCGGTCGCGCACCAGCGGGGTGGTCAGCCGGGCGGGCGAGGTGAGCAGCGCGGCGGACGTCCAGCCCTTCTGGCAGAGCCCGCCCCGGTTGGTCGGGAACTCGCGGGGCGACACCTCGCCGTCGACGATCGTCATCGCGCACTGGAGCGCGCAGTACGGGCAGTGGGTGTCGGTCACCCGGACGACGGTAGGAACCGGCTGTTAACTCGGCACAGTGCTGTGTTTCGGGGAAGCGAACTTGCCTGCGCAGCGGCCCGGCCCGCGCGGTGAGGTCACCCGTGGCGGGGGCTCCGGCACCGGCCGTTCGGCTCAGAGCAGCTCGACCACGGTGCCCGCCGCCCGCTCCAGCCCGACCAGCGAACGGGCGCTGGACTGGGGGTGCAGGGCGTGCACTGCCAGGCGGAACAGGAGCGCGCGCAGCAGGACCTGCGGCCACTCCTCCAGGTGCGACCAGCGCTGGACGAGGCCCCGGTCGGCGCCGCCCCAGGAGAGCGCGTCCACGACCACGACGGCCGCGCCGTAGGGGGCGGGTCGCCAGTAGGCGGCGAAGTCGATGATGGCGGGCGGGGCGTCGCCCGCGAACAGCACGTTCCCGAACAGGTCACCGTGCACGACCTGCGGCTTCGCCGTGATCGGCTTGCGGTAGGAGGTCATCAGCTCGAACAGCCGACCACCCAGCTCGGGGCGCAGCGCGGTGCGCTCGTCGTCCCACGCGCACCGGTCCGCGACGGCGAACAGGTCGGTCCTGGCGTCGAGGAAGCGGGGCTTGGTCATGCCCGCCGTGGCTTCGTGGAGCCGCACGGCCACCTCGACCACGTCGTCGTGCCGGGGCTCGGCGCGGCCGGACAGGTACTTGGTCGCGGCCCAGCCGCCGACGACGTAGCGACCGTCGGTGGACCGCAGCGGTCTGGCCACCCGCAGGCCCTCGACGTCGAGCGCGTCCAGCGTCTTGGCGACCCAGGTGGCCTCGGCTGGCTTGCCCGCGGGCCGGATGGCCGCCTCGCCGCACCGCCACGCGGGGCCGCCGTCGATCAACTCCGGTTCGACGTCCCGCGCGCCGAACGCGGCGCGCACGTGCGACGGGGGAGGCTCCGGGGTCGGCGTCACGGGACCGCACGCTACCTGCAACAGCGCTCCGTGTGGTGGACCCGGGCCAGGCTCGTGTTGGTGTGGCACATCTCGTCACAAGCCGCACCAGTGCGGTTCCAGCCGGTCAAACTGCCTACGCACGGCGACGATCGCCGCGCGCAGGGGTGAACACCCGCCCCGAGCGGTCGAACGCGGGAGGTGCCGGGCAACCCGCACGGGGGCGGTCTGCGCAGGTGGGCGGCGGTCCGGCGGGGCGCATACCACCCGCGGCGCGGCGGCACCAGGGCTGTGGCCGAAGCGGTGCGGGGCTCGCGGCCGAACCCCTGACTTGCACCGCCAGGTGTTGACAGTTAACAGTTGGCAGTCGCACCCGAGCCGCAGGGTCCCAGGCGCCGCACCCGTGCACCGCACCGCCCCCGGACACGAACCGGCCGCCCCGGCACGACCCCGCGTCCCGGACGCGAACCGCCCCTGGACACGACCCTGCCCCGGACACGACCCCGCCCCGGACCTGGTCCAGGTCCGGGGCGGGAGGTCGACGTCACCGGTCACGGCCCTCGGCGGGCCGTCACCGCGTGATCGGCGGGCTCAGCACGTCGGCGGGCTCAGCACATCGGCGGGCTCAGTACGTCGGCAGGCTCTGGTCGATCTGCCGCGCCCAGGCCAGCACGCCGCCGCCGACGTGCACGGCGTCCGCGAAACCGGCCCGGTGCAGCGCCGCCAGCGCCTCCGCCGAGCGCGCGCCCGACTTGCAGTGCAGCACGATCGGCTTGTCCTGCGGCAGCTCGGCCAGCGCCTCGCCGGACAGGATGCGGTCCTTGGGGATCAGCACCGAGCCGGGGATGCGGACGATCTCGTACTCGTGCGGCTCGCGCACGTCGACCAGCACGAAGTCGTCGCCCGCGTCCTGCTTCTGCTTGAGCTCCAGCGGCGTGATGGTGCGCCCCGCCGCGGCCTGCTGCGCCTCGTCGGAGACGACCCCGCAGAACGCCTCGTAGTCGATCAGCTCGGTGATCTTCGGGCTCTCCGGGTCCTTGCGGATGCGGATCGTCCGGTACGACATCTCCAGCGCGTCGTACACCATCAGCCTGCCCAACAGCGGGTCGCCGATGCCGGTCAGCAGCTTGATCGCCTCGGTCACCATGATCGAGCCGATGGACGCGCACAGCACGCCCAGCACCCCGCCCTCGGCGCACGACGGCACCATGCCGGGCGGCGGCGGCTCGGGGTAGAGGTCGCGGTAGTTCAGGCCCTGGCCGTTCGGGGCGTCCTCCCAGAAGACGCTCACCTGGCCCTCGAACCGGAAGATCGAGCCCCACACGTACGGCTTGCCCAGCAGCACGGCGGCGTCGTTGACCAGGTACCTGGTGGCGAAGTTGTCCGTGCCGTCCAGGATCAGGTCGTAGTCCCGGAAGATCTCCAGCGCGTTCTCCGAGGTGAGCTGCGCCTGGTGCAGCACGACCTTGACGAACGGGTTGATCTCCGCGACGGACTCGCGCGCGGACTCGGCCTTGGGCTTGCCGATGTCGGACTGGCCGTGGATGACCTGGCGCTGGAGGTTCGACTCGTCCACGACGTCGAAGTCCACGACGCCGAGCGTGCCGACCCCGGCCGCGGCCAGGTACAGCAGCGCGGGGCTGCCGAGACCGCCCGCGCCGACCACGAGGACCTTCGCGTTCTTCAGCCGCTTCTGACCGTCGACGCCCACGTCGGGGATGATCAGGTGGCGGCTGTACCGCGCCACTTCTTCCTTGGTCAGCTCCGCTGCGGGCTCCACGAGCGGCGGAAGCGCCATGCTGCTCCTCCTCGACGAACACGTCCTGGCACCACTGGACAACACCAGACTCCCCCACCGTCTTCCCGCGTGGAAAACCGTCCCACCAGGTGGGCGGGGAAGGCGGGCGGCGGGCCGCTCACTGCGGCGCGACCGGGAACGCGTTCGGCGTGCAGGTCTTGCCGTCGGCGGGCACGGCGCCCCGGTTGCTGGCGTCCACCTCGTTCAGCTTGGCCACGTAGTCGTTGGCCACCCCGAACGTCTGCTGCATCATCACCGGCGCGGGCCGACCGTCGTCCTTGCACGCCTCGTGCCCCTTGCCGAGCGCGTGCCCGACCTCGTGGTTGATGGCGTACTGCCGGTAGTTGGCGATGTCGTTGCTGAACGCCTTCGCCCCGCGCACCCACCGGGAGACGTTGATGACGACCTTCTCCCGGTCCGGGTTGTAGCAGGAGGACTCGTACTGGATCTGGTTGCCGCACAGCCCGTGCGTGGTCTGCACGCTGGTCAGGCTGATCCGGAAGTCCTCGGAGCCGTCGTCGACCCGCTGCATGGACACGTTGCCCGTGCCCACCCAGCTGCGCTGGTCGGCGAGGTAGGCGTCGACGGTCCTGGCGAACGTGGTGACGTCGCCGCCGTGGTCGATCGGGTTGATCCCGACCTCGATCTCGATCGCGTACTTGCGCAGCGGCCCGTCGCCCGCCTTCTCCGTGCGCCCCTGGACGACCTCCCAGGTGCCCGCGCCCTGCTCCGTGTAGGAGGGGCCTTCGGGCAGCACCGCGGTCGGGATGTCGACCAGCGCGGTGTTGGCGGGCGGCGTCTCGTCGACCTTCGGGTGGTCCTCGGCCTGCTCGGAGCGGTCCTGGCCGAGCCCGCCGCCCTGCTGGGCGACGCCGCCGCCCTGGTCGTCCTGCGCGGCCGTGTCGAGCACGACCAGCGCGGTGAGCACGACCAGGACCGGCACGGCGTAGATCCGCCAGCCGTAGTTGCCGATGAGGTTCTTGATGCTCCGCTTGCGCTTGCGCGGCTTCGCGCCGTCCGGTTCCCACGCCGCCGCGAGCGGCTCGCCCGCCGTGCGGCGCGCGCCCCTGCGGTAGCGGTCCTCGGTGAGCGACGACCGGGCGGGATCTGGGGAGGGAGCCGGTCCGCGCCGTTCACCTGACGTCCGGTTCACGGGGCACAGGGTGCCACAAGCGGGCGCTCGCGGTTGATCCCACCACGACCGGGGAGGGCGGGTCCGGCGCTCACCAGCGGTCCCCCGCCTCCCACATCCCGGCGACCGCGCGCGCGACCAGCACGGGGCGCTCCATCTGCGCCACGTGCCCGGTGCGCGGCAGCACGAGCATCCGCCCGCGCGGCAGCGCCCTGGTCAGCCTGGGGGCCTTGCGCACGCTCACCAGCCGGTCGTCTGCGCCCCACACGACCAGGGTCGGCGCGGTGACCTCGGGCGGCAGCAGCCACAGCGAGCTGGGCCCGCGCAGCAGCCACGAGCGCACCAGCTCGGTGGTGCTGCGCCCGAGCGCGGCGGACGCCCACGCCTGGGTGGCCCGCTCGGCGACCTCGCGACCGCTCTCGGCGATCCGGTTGTCCGGCACGACCGACGGGTCGCTGAAGCACAGCCGCACCGTCTGCCGCGCCCGCTCCTCGTGGCTGACCTGCGCCAACCGCTTGCGCGCGGTGCGCCCGACGAGCGGCAGGTAGGCCAGCGCGATGAGCGGGTCGGCCATCCGGCTGGTGGACAGGCGCAGGTCGGGCATGGCGGGCGAGACGAGCACCAGCGACTTCACCAGTTCGGGGCGGGTGGCGGCGATCACGAGCGAGATCGTGCCGCCCATGGAGTTGCCGAACAGGTGAACGGGCCTGCCGAGGGACTCCAGGTAGCGGGTGACCGCCCGCGCGTGCGCCGCGATGCTGTAGGGGTACCCGTCGACCGGCTCGGAGCGCCCGAAGCCGGGCAGGTCGACCGAGCGGCCGTCGACGTGGCCCGCGAGCTGCCCGGACAGGTCGGTCCAGTTGGTCGAGGACCCGCCGAGGCCGTGCACGTAGACGGCGGTGTCGGCGCCGTCGGGACCGGGGGTGGTCCGGACGTGCAGCCGGTGCCCGTCGACCTGGACCTGCTCGCCCGGCCACGGCGGGATGGCGGTGTCGAGCGGCGGGAGCGCCGTGGTGGACAGGGGGACGCGGGTGAGGGCGGTGCGGGTCGCCTCCTGCGGCTGGGTCACCCCTCCAGGATGCCTGCGCCGGGGAAGCGTGAAACGGGCCGTGCGGGGGAAGCTCACGGGCGAGGCTCCTACCAGCGAGTAAGGTTGACGGGTGGCCGAACGGTTCCAGCCCGCTCGCGGGCACGACGAGGATCGGCGCATGGCTCGGTGCGCCAGGAGGACACGCTGATGACGGAGACGGCCCAGACGGTCGGGCAGAACGGTGGCTCCGCCGGGCGCGGCGTGCGCTTGCCGCGGACCGCGCGACGCGCCCAGTTGCTGGCCGCGGCGCAGGACGTGTTCGTGTCGAACGGCTACCACGCGGCGGCGATGGACGAGATCGCCGAGCGCGCCGGGGTGAGCAAGCCGGTCCTGTACCAGCACTTCCCCGGCAAGCTGGAGCTGTACATGGCGCTGCTGGAGTCGCACGTCGACGGGCTCGTCGCGCGGGTGCGCGGCGCGATCGGGTCGACCACGGACAACAAGCAGCGGGTGCGGGCGGCGGTGGCCGCGTTCTACGACTTCGTGGACGACCAGGGCCAGGCGTTCCGGATGGTGTTCGAGTCGGACCTGCGCGGCGAGCCCGCGGTGGCGTCGGCGGTGGAGCGGGCGACGGCGGACAGCGTGGACGCGATCACCGAGACGATCACCTCGGACGCGGGTCTCGACGAGCACCGGGCGCGCCTGCTGGCCACCGGCCTGGTCGGGCTGAGCCAGGTCACGGCCCGCTCGTGGCTGGCCGGTGACCGGGCGATCCCCAAGGAGGACGCGGTGACGCTGATCTCCAACCTGGCGTGGAAGGGCATCGGCGGCGGGTTCCCCCTGCAGCACTGACGTGGTGGTGCGGGAGCCTGGGGAAAGGGCTCCCACACCGCTCACCCGAGCAAGAACGAGCGCCGCCACGCGTACCCGCCCGGAGCCCCGACGAGCCCGACCTCGTCCAGGAACGCCACCACCCGCTCCCCCGCCCACCGGATCGTCTCGCGCCACTGCGGGTTGCCCGCCGCCGCGCGCGTGGCCTCGACCGGGTCCAGCCCGACCGCCCGGTACGCCTCGGGGTGGATCAGCGAGCGGGTGATGTGCATGGCCACCACCGCCAGCAGCCACCGCTGGTAGGGCAGCTCGGCCCGGCTCAGCCCGCGCACCCCGCGCACCACCTCCTCGCGGGCGAAGCGCACGTGGCGGGCCTCCTCCAGCACGTGGATGCGGCTGACCATGCGCACCAGCGGCTGCACGCCCTCGTCGGCGGTCATCTCCCGCTGCAACCGGTCCAGGACCTCCTCGGCGACCAGGATCGCCGCGTAGACGGCGGGCCCGTAGCCGAGCACCGGCAGCAGCCTGCCCAGCCGGTGCACCCGCCTGCCCGGCCCGTACGCGGGGCAGCCGATCCGCTCGACCATGCGCGCGAACATCGTGGAGTGCCTGGTCTCGTCGCCGATCTCGGTGAGGGCGTACTGGACGTGCCTGCTGGTCGGGTCGCCGGAGTAGACGTCCTTGAGCAGCAGTTGCATCAGCAGCACCTCGAACCACAGGCCGACGCTGGCGACGCTGGCGACCTCGTGCCGCCCCAGCTCGACGCGCTGCTCGCGGCTGAGCCCGGCCCACAGCTCGGTGCCGTAGAGCGAGGTCCGGTGCTCGGGCAGGTAGAGCAGGCCGTCGGCCAGCGGAGCGGACCAGTCGATGTCCACCTCGGGGTCGTAGGACCTGGCCGCCGAGGAGTTGAGCAGGCGTTCCGCGGTCTTCTCCCGGTCGGTGGCCTTGAGCTGCCTCGCCACTGCGCCCTCCCCAAAATATGTGTTACCTGAAGTAACGGTTACCTCTGGTAGCGTGCGCCGCATGGTGCGGACTGTCAAGGGCGGGACGGACGCGCGGCGGGAGCGCTGGAAGGGCCACCGCGAGGCGCGCAGGGCCGAGTTCGTCGAGGCCACGATCCGGGCGGTGGCCAGGCACGGGGCCGACGTGGGCATGGACGAGATCGCGGGCGAGGCCGGGGTGAGCAAGCCCGTCCTGTACCGGCACTTCGCCGACAAGGCCGACCTGTACCTGGCCGTGGGCAGGCGGGCGACCGAGCTGCTGATGGACCGCCTCGGGCCCGCGATCGAGGGCGACGGGTCGCTGCGGGCCCGGATCACCCGGATCGTCGACGCGTACCTGTCGGTGATCGAGGAGCACCCGCACCTGTACCGGTTCGTGGTGCGCGCGGCGTTCGCCGAGCGACCGGTCGAGCAGGACGTGGTCGGCGAGGACAAGGCGATGATCGCCACCGCGCTGACCAGGCTGTTCGGCGACTTCCTCCGGGCGAACGGGATGGACTCGGGCGGCGCGGAGCCGTGGGCGCACGCGCTGGTCGGCATGGTGCAGAACGCCGGCGACTGGTGGCTGGACCGCCAGTCGATGTCGCGGGCCAGCCTGGGCGACTACCTGAGCACGATCATCTGGCACGCCCTCGACGGGCTGCTGCGGTCGGCCGGGGTCGTGCTGGACCCGGACGAGCCGATCGAGGCTCGGGTGACCGGGGCTAGTGGGGCGAGTGGGGCGAGCGGGACGAGTGCGGTGACCGGGGCTAGTGGGGCGAGTGCGGTGACCGGGGCGAGCGGGGCAGCAGGGCAGGCGCAGGCCGGTCCGGGGCAGGCGGGACTGCGGCTGGTCGGTGAGCAGCCGTGACGGGCGCGGGCGCGGGGCCTGAGGGCTTAGCAGGCGCAGGCGGTGCGGGGCAGCCCGATGAGCAGCCCGAGGACCAGACCGAGAAGCAGACCGAGAAGCAGACCGAGGACCACGAGGGCTACTCCGGCCCGGCGGTGCTGGTGCTCGGCGGGCACGAGGTCCGGGTCGAGGTGGACCTGCGCGGGTTCTTCCAGCCGATCGACGGCCGGTACCACTGGTACGGCCGGATCGCGGCGGACCCGCGGGTGACCGGCCTGGTGGAGGCGGGCGCCCGCACCGCCGACCTGCGCACCCCGGCGGGTTCGGCGACCGGTTCGCTCGGCGACCCCGACCCGTGGGGCCGCTACCGCGTCGCGGGCACCGGCGCGCCCCCGTTCACCGCGGCTTGAGCGCTCGACCCGCAGGATTCCCGAACCGCCGACACCCGAGCGCCGAACTCCCCCACCCCGGTCCGGAGCCCTCGCCCTCACCCGGACGCGCCGAGGGGGTGGCACCGGTCCGGTGCCACCCCCTCGGGTGAAGCTCGTGCGGCTCAGCCGGTCGTGGACCGGCGGCCTGGCTCAGCTCGCCGCGAAGCCGACCTTCCGGCCGTCCGCCGGGCCGATCTCCACGTACGCGACGCGCGTGGCGGGCACGACGAACCGGGTGCCCTTCTGGTCGACCAGCGTCAGCAGACCACTGCCCGCCTTCAGCGCGTCGCCGACCTGGGACTCCACCTCTTCGGGGGTGAGTGCGCTCGACACCACGAGTTCCCTGGGGCTGTCCACGACGCCGACCCTGACCTCCACGCTGACCTCCGTGCGCGAGTTGTTGGCTAACCGTTCGCAACCCTAGCCGAGTCCGAGCGCCGCCATGCGCTTCGTGTGGCTGTGCTGGAGCCTGCGGAACAGGGCCGCGATGCCCGCGAGGTCACCCGATCCGCGCACGATCAGCTCGGCGAGCCCGTCCCGCTCGGCCACCACGTACTGGGCCTGCGTCAACGCCTCGCCGAGGAGCCTGCGCCCCCACAGCGTGAGCCGGTCGCGCAGCGCCGGGTCGCTCTCGCAGGCCGCCCGGACTTCGCGCTCGGCGAACGCCGAGTGGCCCGTGTCGGCCAGCACGGCGAGCACCAGCGGCTTCGCCGAGTCGTCCAGCCACTCGGCGACCTCGCGGTAGAAGTCGGCCGCCAGCCCGTCGCCGACGTAGACCTTGACCAGCGACTCCAGCCAGGTCCGGGGCGCGGTGGACGCGTGGAACCCGTCGAAGCCCTTCACGAACGGGGCCATTGCCTCCTCGACCGAGTGATTCCGCTCGGCGAGGTACCGCTCCAGGAGCGCGAAGTGCCCCATCTCGGCCGCCGCCATCTGGGCCAGAGCGGCGCGGCCGGTCAGCGTCGGCGCGGCCTTCGCGTCCTCGGCGAGCCGCTCGAACGCCGACAGCTCCCCGTACGCCAGCGCGCCGAGCAGGTCGACGACCCCCTCCGCGAACTGGTCAGACCCGACCGCCCCAGCTGCCACAGCGTCGCTCATGCGAGCGAGCCTAGTCGGCCCGATGAGGCGCGACGCACGCGCGGACCGCTCGGCTTTCCAGCACGAACGGACTGGTCACCGGGTACAGTTTCCCCTTGACGCCCGGCGCACGACGCCGCCGCGCCCCGAGACGGGGGTCCCGAAGCGGGGTTCCCGAGCGGGGTCCCCCGGACTCCGGGGCGTGGTGCGCTGCAGACGGGTGGATCACGGCGGCACCGTGCCGCCTGGTGAGGGTGCGCGCACAAACCTCGCAGGCCCTCCCGCGCCACGCCCGGTCCCCGAGCGGACCGCTGAGCGGCAGGCGCGGTCGAGCGGCCCGTACAGGCCGTGCGCGCTGGTACGAGAGAGGCGATCATCCTGACCGCGACGAACGAGGACACGCACGTGGACCCGGTTGAGCTGGAGCACAGCGAGGCGGGCCTGCCCGAGACCGACGACTCCCGCCCGCTGGAGGCCAACGCGCCGGTGCAGCCGGAGGCGCCGACGTTCACCGAGCTGGGCGTGCGCGAGGAGATAGTCCGCGCGCTGGGCGAGGCGGGCATCGAGCGCGCCTTCGCCATCCAGGAGCTGACGCTGCCGCTGGCGCTGGCGGGCGAGGACGTGATCGGCCAGGCCCGCACCGGCACCGGCAAGACGCTGGGCTTCGGCATCCCGCTGCTCCAGCGGGTGATCACGCCCGGCGACGGGACCCCGCAGGCCCTGGTGGTCGTGCCCACCCGCGAGCTGTGCCTCCAGGTGACGCACGACCTGACCGACGCGTCCAAGCACATGGACGTCCGGGTGCTGGCGATCTACGGCGGCAGGCCGTACGAGCCGCAGATCGCCGCGCTGCGCAAGGGCGTGGACGTGGTGGTCGGCACGCCCGGCCGCCTGCTGGACCTGGCCGAGCAGCGCCACCTGGTGCTGGGCAAGGTCCGCAGCCTGGTGCTGGACGAGGCCGACGAGATGCTCGACCTGGGCTTCCTGCCCGACATCGAGCGGGTGCTGCGGATGGTTCCCGACGAGCGGCAGACCATGCTGTTCTCGGCGACCATGCCGGGGCCGATCATCACGCTGGCCAGGACGTTCCTGAACCAGCCGACGCACGTGCGCGCCGAGGAGAACGACGCGGGCGCGGTGCACGAGCGCACCGAGCAGTTCATCTACCGGGCGCACGCGCTGGACAAGGTGGAGCTGCTGGCCCGCGTGCTCCAGGCGCGCGACCGCGGCCTGTCGATGATCTTCACGCGGACCAAGCGGACCGCGCAGAAGGTCGCCGACGACATGGCCGAGCGCGGGTTCGCGGTGGCCGCCGTGCACGGCGACCTGGGCCAGGGCGCGCGCGAGCAGGCGCTGCGGGCGTTCCGCTCCGGCAAGATCGACGTGCTGGTCGCGACGGACGTGGCCGCGCGCGGCATCGACGTCGAGGGCGTCACGCACGTGGTCAACTACCAGTGCCCCGAGGACGAGAAGACCTACGTGCACCGCATCGGCCGCACCGGCCGCGCGGGCCGCACGGGCGTCGCGGTGACCCTGGTGGACTGGGACGAGATCCCGCGCTGGCAGATGATCAGCGACGCCCTGAACCTGGGCAAGCGCGACCCGGTGGAGACCTACTCGACCTCGGACCACCTGTTCGCCGAGCTGGGCATCCCGGCCGGGTCGACCGGCAGGCTGCCGCTGGGGCTGCGCACCCGCGCGGGCCTGGACGCGGAGCCCGAGGAGAACCTGAAGGGCGACAAGAAGCCCGCGAAGAGCCGTCGCCGCACCGGTCGCACCGGGCGCGCCGGTTCGGGCGAGGGCGAGGCCGCGTCGAGCGCCCCGCAGCAGGGCGGGCAGGCCGGGCAGGCGGGCGAGTCGGGCGAGGAGAAGTCGACCAGGCCGAGGCGCAGGCGCCGCAGCCGGGGCGGCGTGTCCTCGGGCGAGGCGGCCGGTGACGGGGCGGGCGGCGAGTCCGTGTCGGCGTCGGCATCGGCGTCGGCGTCCGCGTCGACGTCCGCGGCGACGTCCGCGGCGGCGTCCGCGCAGGTCGGCGGCGGTGAGTCCGGGTCGGGGACCGGTCAGGCGCAGGAGCCGAAGGCTGAGGCGTCCGGTGACGCCAAGCCGCGCAGGCGCAGGCGTCGCCGTCCTTCCGGGGAGGCCGGTGCTACCACCGAGACGGCTCCCTCGGCAGACTGAGGCACGACAGCGATCAAGCCGAGCACTCGGGAGCCGGGCAGTGGTCCAGCCGGAACAGGCGGAGTCGGACGGGCGCGTCGTGCCGGGGGCGCCGGAGGAGGACGTGCTCCGGGCGCCGGGCGGGGTGGAGCGCCCCGGTTCCGGGGAACAGCCCGGTCTCGGGGAACAGCCCGGTTCCGGGGAGCGGTCCGGTCTCGGGGAGCGGTCCGGTTTCGGGGAGCGACCCGGTTTCGGGGAGGGCGCTGATCTCGGGGAGGGCGCTGGCCCTGCGGGAGGCGTCGGCCCCGACGGGCCGGTGCCGCCGCCGTCCGCCCGGCCCTGGCGCACCCGCCGCGACTACGCGGCGGTGGCGCTGGTCGTGGTCGGGGCGCTGCTCGGCGGGCTGCTGGTGTGGTTGACCAGCGACGTGCGCGCGACGACGTCGCAGACCGGGCCGAGCGAGCTGCCCGCGCTGCCGGAGGCGACGGCGCTGCCGCCGTCGCTGTCCGAGGTGTGGCGGGCGGCCAGCCCGGCCACGCCGGGGCCGGTGGTGGCGAACGGGGTCGTGGTGACCGGCGAGGGCGGCGAGGTCGTCGGCCGGGACCCGCTGACCGGGGACGTGCGGTGGCGGTACGGCAGGGACCTGCCGCTGTGCACGGTGGGCACGGCGTGGAACCGGCCGTTCGCCGTGCACACGAAGGGGACGAACTGCTCGGAGGTCACGTCGCTGGACGCGGCCTCCGGCGCGCGCGGGCCGCAGCGGGACGGTGACGCCGAGCTGGGGACCAGGTTGTTGAACGAGGGTTCGCACGTGGTGGTCACCGGGGAGCGGTACTTCGAGGTGTACCGGCGGGACGACCTGGTGCGGTCGATGGAGTACGGGCAGCTCAGGGCGATCGTGAACCCGAACAAGCAGCCCCGGACCAACTGCACGTACGGGTCGTTCGCGGTGACGGGCGGCAAGGTCGCGGTGCTGGAGCGCTGCCCGGACCTGGAGTCGGGTGACCGGGTGACGGTGCTCAAGCCGAACCCGGAGAAGTCGGACGAGCCCGGCGTGATCACGACGGTGAGCGTGGGGGCCACCGGGGCTCGGGTGATCGCGGTGACGGCGAACCGGGTTGCGGTGGCGGCGGCGGGGAAGCTGGTGCTGTTCGACGCGCAGACCGGTGGGTTGATCTCGGAGATCCCCGTCGAGGTGAGCGAGGCCGAGCTGGCCGGAGACCCGCCAGGGCGGGTGGCCGCGACCTACCACAGCACGGCGAACGTCTACTGGTACACGGGATCGCGGACGATCGCGCTGTCGTTGGACGACTTGACGCCGCGGTGGACCAGGGAGGGGACGGTGGGGGCCGGGACCTCGTTGGCCGGGAAGGCGTTGCTCCCGGTGGCGGAGGGGTTGGTCGTGCTGGACCAGGTGACCGGTGAGGAGATCGGGAGCATCCCGGTCAACCGGGGTGGGTACGGCGGTGACGTGGTGATGGCGACCAACGGGCCCGTGGTGCTGGAGCAGCGCGGGGGAGAGCTGGTCGCGCTGCGGTAGGGCTGTCTTAGGGCAGACTTTAGGCGTGGAGAAAGCGCAGCTCACCCCGCATCGGGCACTTCGCGTGGACCTGCCGTCGCGGCACGGGCACCTGGCTGCGCTGAGGGCGCCCGCGGTGGGGGTTGACCTGGGGGTCACGGCGTTGCTGCTGCCGGGGTTCACGGGCAGCAAGGAGGACTTCGCGCCGTTGGTGGACCCGATCGCGGACGCCGGGTTCGAGGTGGTGGCGGTGGACCTGCCTGGGCAGTACGAGTCACCGGGGTCCGAGGTGGAGCGGGAGCACCGGCCGCAGGCGTTGGGCGCGGTGGTCGCGGAGCTGGTGGGGAAGCTCGTCGCCGAGGGGCGGCGGGTGCTGCTGCTGGGGCACTCGTTCGGCGGGCTGGTGGCTCGGGGGGCCGTGCTCGCGGGGGCACCGGTGAGCGGGGTGACGTTGTTGTCGTCCGGGCCCTCGGAGTTGCCGCAGGGGGCACGGCGGACGGCGTTGGACGCTGGTGAGCGGATCGTGCGCGAGCGAGGGCTCGAAGCGGCTTACGCGGTGGTCGAGGCGCGGAGGTTGGCGGATCCGCTGCGCGGGGGTGCGACGGCGGCGCTGGTGGAGTTCTGGCGGACGCGGTTCCTGCGGTCCGGGACGGCCGCGATGCTCGGGATGGGCGAGGGGTTGCGGGTCGAACCGGATCTGGTGGCGAAGTTGGCCAGGGTGATGCGGGTGGGCGGGGTGCCTGGGTTGGTGGTGTGCGGGGCGTTGGATGACGCCTGGTCGCCTACGGCGCAGCGGGATATGGCTGAGCGGTTGGATGCGGATTTTGCGGTGTTGGGCGGGGTTGGGCATTCGCCCAACACTGAGGCTCCGGAGGAGTTGTTGGGGACGTTGTTGCCCACCTGGCGGTCTTGGTTGGGGTAGGGGGTTGGGGGTTGGGGTAGGGGGTTGGGGTTGGGGGTTGAAAGTCAAAAGCTGAAGGGCACGCCTCGCCGGCGGGGCAGACCTCCAAAAAAGAGGGGGACGGGCTCTGTCGGCCGGTGACCGTTGGGGCGGTGGTCCCGTTTACCACTGCGGTGGTCCGGGTCCCTCTTCTCCGTTTGGCCTCCTTTCAGGCAAGCACGCTCGTCAAGACGCCGTATGACTCGGGCGGTCTGCCGTGGCAGTGCGGCGGCATCTTGACAAGCGTGCTCGGGCTTCGCCAGGCCAAACGGAGAAGAGGGACGCGGGAATGGGGGCTGCGTGGGCTCGCTGCGCTCGCCCCGCAGCCCGCGAAGCGGTCAGCCCGCGAAGCGGTCAGCGTGCGAGGCGGTCAGCGTGCCCGGCGTGGTCGTTTCTGTTGTCTCTGTTGTTAGGCCCACCAGAGGAACCAAAGAGCCAGGGCGGTTACCAGTACTACGGTTGTTGCCAGGGCGGCTGAGGTCCAGCCCTTTGTGCGGTCTGCTGCCAGTTGGGCGGTTATTGCCAGGGCGGCTGCGATTGCGTGGCCGGTTACCACTCCGGTTCCAGGGCCTGGCACTGAGCGGTCTGAGGCCCAGATTTGCACGAATAGCTCTACCGCCAGCAGCAGGACCAGGCCTGCCGCCAGGGAGCCGCTGAGGCCACGCCACAGTCGCAGCGGCGCCGGGTCTGGGCGCTGCGGGGTGTGGGGGCGTGTGGATTGCGCGGGGAACTCGACCGTCGCCGCGTCACTCATCGCCATGGTTTCCCCATCGTCGGTTGCACCCTCGTCGTTCCACCAGCGGGGCGGTGGGGTGGTCAGGGGGCGAGTAGCGCCCAGGGTTCCAGTGTCGGCGCGGCCTCTTGGCCCTCTGGGCAGTGGCGTCTGAAGTCGCACCACGAGCACTGCCTGCCCACCCTCGGCGGGTAGACCTCGTCGCGGTCCGCGCCTGCGGCCAGGGTGCTCTCGGCCAGCACGATGTCGTCCGCGGCCTCCTCGGCGCGCGCCACGTGCCTGCCGATGCTCTCCTCGGTGTGCTCCCACACCGCGACCGAGCCGGTCGGCAGGTGGTGCAGTTCCACCCTGGCGCACGGCTTGCGCAGGGTGCGGCGGGCGGCCACGGCGTAGAGGGCCAGGGCTTGGGAGCCTCGGGCGTCGTCGGTGGAGAGGGCGTGCTTGCCGGTCTTGTAGTCGACGATCACCAGTTCGTCGCCGCGCAGGTCGATCCGGTCGACCCGGCCCTCGGCGACGATCGTGCCGGTGGGGGCGGACACCCAGCGCTCGACGCCGATCGGGTCGATCGTGGTGTCGAGGGTCTCGACGTAGTCGCGCACCCAGCCCGCGGCGCGGTCCCGGTAGCGCCAGGACTGCTCGGCGTCCTGGAAGCCGTCGGACTTCCAGGCTCGGTTGAGCAGCGCGACGGAGCGGTCGGGTGAGCGCTGGGCTGGTGGTAGGTCGAACAGGGCTTTGAGCGCGTTGTGCACGGCCGCGCCCATGGCGCTGTGCGCCCACGGGCCGCCGCGACCTGGGCTCGGGCGGTCCACGTAGGCCATGCGGAACCTGCGTGGGCAGTCTGCCCACGTGGCCAGCTTGGCGGGGGTGACCCGGACGAGCTTGCGCGGAGGCGCGCCGAAGTCCAGACCTAGCTGCTCCTGCACGGGGACAACGCTACCGAGGACCACCGACAGCGCGCATCGACACCACCCCTAGACGACCGTGGAGCCCTGGATGGGTGGGGAGCCCTGGACGGGTGGGGAGCCCTGGACGACCGTGGAGCCCTGGACGGGTGGGGGCGAGGGCGGGGGCGAGGGTGGGGCGGGAGTGGAGGCGGGGCGAGGGTGGAGGGCGGGGCGAGGGTGGAGGCGGGGCGAGGGCGGGGGCGGGGCGGGAGTGGGGGGCGGGGCGGGAGTGGAGGGCGGGGCAAGGGTGGAGGCGGGGCGAGGGCGGGGGCGGGGCGGGAGTGGGGGGCGGGGCGAGGGTGGAGGCGGGGCGGGAGTGGGGGGCGGGGCGGGAGTGGAGGCGGGGCGGGCGCGTGTTCTGCGCGCACCGGCCGCCTGCCCTCCTAGCCCGTGAGGACCTTGCAGCCGGTCGCGCGGTCGGCCAGCTCGTCGAGGACCTCCGGGGACGTCGTCTCCGCGCCGATCCGGGTGGTCTTGTTCGTGCCGTGGTAGTCGCTGGAACCGGTGGTGAGCAGGCCCAGTTCGCGGGCCAGGCCGCGCACGCGGGTGCGGGTCGCGGGGTCGTGGTCGGGGTGGTCGACCTCTACGCCCGCCAGGCCACGGGCTGCCAGCGAGGCCAGGACCTCCTCGTTGATGACCGGGCCGCGTGAGACCGCGAAGGGGTGGGCCAGGACGGTCACGCCGCCGGCGTCCTCGATCATCTGGATCGCGCGGGCGACGGGGGTGTCGGTTCTGGGGACGTAGTAGCGGCCCGAGGTGAGGTAGCGGGCGAAGGCCTCGTCCACGCTGGTGACCACGCCGCCCCTGATCAGGGCCATGGCGAGGTGGGGGCGGCCTGCGGGGGCGTCGGCGGGCATGGACGCCATCATCTCGTCGGGGTCCACGGGGAAGCCGTCCTCGCGCATACGCTCGGCCATCAGCCGCAGGCGCTGCCTGCGTTCGAGGCGCAGCCGCTGCTGCTCCTCGACCAGGGCCTGCGAGGTGGGGTCGTAGAGGTAGGCGAGCAGGTGGACGGTGATCACCCTGCCCCGGCCGTCGTCGGAGGCGCAGGAGAGCTCGGCGCCGCGCACCAGGCGCATCCCGGCGGGCAGCGCCGCCGCGGCCTCCGCCCAGCCTGCCGCGGTGTCGTGATCGGTGATCGCGATCGCGTGCAGGCCTGCGTCAGCCGCGGCGGCCACCAGTCCAGCGGGTGTGTCGGTGCCGTCCGACTCGGTCGAGTGGGTGTGCAGGTCGATGCGCACCCGCCCAGTCTGAACTACTAGGGGACCATCTTCTTACCTCGGGCCGCCCGCTGAGCCTTGATCATGGAGAAGCGCTCGGCCTGCGCCTTCTTGTCGCCGAAGGTCAACTCGGAGATGGCGTCGTACACCTCTTCCGGGTTGGGCAGGAACTCCAGGCGGTTGAGCGCCTGGATCTGACCCGCCGACTCCACCACGAGCGTGCCGAAGCCGAACATGCGTCCGACGAAGGTGCGCTCGTAGGTGAGGTCGGTGACCTTGGAGATCGGCATCATGGCGACCTTGGTGTCGAACACGCCCGAGGTCAGCATGAACCGCTTGTCCGTGACGACGATGCGCTCCACCCACCACTCGATCACGAGGTAGGCCAGCCTGAGCACCACGATGAGCGACGCGTACCAGAGGATGTTCTGGACGAAGCCGAGGCTCTGGGGCAGCAGTGAAGAAATGATCATGCAGCCCGCGAGCAGGGCGAAGGCCTCCAGGAGGTCTCCCAGGAGCACTGACCAGTGCCTGCGGACCCTGATGACCCTTCGCTCCGTCGACAGCAGGTACTCGTCGGGGTCTCGTGGTGCGAACATGCTGTGACCCTCCGCGCCGGTGGGGGTGGAGCCGGTGAGCCGGGTTGGATCAGAAGAGCTGCTTCACGAAGGTGATGAGCGCCTCAGCTGCTTCCCGGAGCGTGTTCAGGATGTTCGTCACCGTCTGGGCCGCCTGGGTCGGCTCCGCGATGAGGAAGAACAAGAGCAAGCCGACTCCGGCGAAGGTGAGGATCTTCTTCAGGTTCACGATGATCAACCCCGTTCGCTACCGCACCCGTTTGGCGCCAGTGAGACCCGTTGTACCGCACCAGGCAGCACGTTGGGAGCTTTGTACCGCACATGGGTCAGCGCGGTGCACCGCCGAACCGGTGCCACGACGGAGAGTAGCCGTAACGCTGGGCGCACGCGACGCGATGCGCCGCTCCAGAGCAGCCGGGACGGCGGCCGAGCGCAGGCTGCCACCTGCTGCGCAGTGCTGATCCCCCAGGTGAGGGACGGGTTGCGACGGCGCGTCATCCGTTCGGACCCGCCGGGGGCGATCATTTGTGCTTGATCGTCCGAATGTCCGCAAAACAAATACGCAGAGTGACGATCTTGGGGCAGCGCGGGGTGGCGGCGCCTCGCAGGCGCGAAGGCGCGCGAGGGCCGAGGACAAGCCCCCTGCCTGCGCCTATCCGGAGATCGAATGCCCTGGCGACGCTTCGGGCACACCTGTTCACCGGTAGTTGCGATCTTCGCCACACCGGTGATCCACGTCAGGTGCACGGGACGCGGGGGAGGCCGGGCCGAAGCCCTGGGACGATCTTTCTACCACCCGGACGCGTGAGGTTCCCGTGAGGCGCGAACCGGTCAGGTGGAGTGGGTGGCTGAGGGGTTGACCTGCGGGTGACGTTGTGGATGCGGTGGGTGACCGGGGCTTCACCTGCGCGGTCTCAGTGAGCGCTGAACAGGGCGAGCGCACCGAGATGGGTGGGCGGAGGGCGCTGTGTGATCTTGATCATCCACCGGGCGGGTGGAGGGAGCGGCCCGCTCCGGGGGCCGTTCAGGGGGCTCGCTCTTGGGGTGAGCCGCTCCCCCGCGCCCGCCCGTCACGCCAGCCAGGTCAGCCGCTGCCCCCTCGGGGCGGTGAGCGCCAGGGCCTCGGCCGAGCGCACCTCGCCGTCCTCCACCCGCACCAGCCCGACCACGTGCCCGTCCTCCAGCTCCGCGCGTCCCGGCAGCAGGTGCGCCAGCCCCGTCCCGTACGCCTCCAGGCTCACCCACGTCAGCGGGCGCCCCAGGGTGCGCAGGGCCTCCACGAAGTCGGCCACGGGCACGTACGGCAGCACCATGCTCGTCAGCACCACCAGCTGCTGGTCGTCCGGCACGAGGGCCACGGCCTTGGCGAGGTCCGCCACCGCGTCGCCGGTCACGAACTCCGGCTTCGCCTTGCGCTGGGCCGCCGCCGCGACGCCCAGCAGGCGCAGGCGCTCCGGCTGGTCCGCCCACACGCAGGCCTCCAGCCAGGCGTAGGTCTCCTCGTCCTCCAGGTCCGCGGGCGCGCGGTCCAGGCCGACCCTGGCCCCGACCTTCACCGACTTCGGCAGCTTGGGCATCGTCGCGCCGGGGGCCTGCTCCAGCACGCAGTGCACGCCCACCGTCGCCTTGGCAGGCCCTACGGCGACCTGCCCGGCCTGCTCGGTCTGGTAGCGGTACGAGTAGCGGTCGATTCCCAGCAGCAGCCCGGCGGAGCAGCCGACCTCCACGAGCCCCACCAGGCCCTTGACGCGGGCGAGCGCCGGGTAGAGCAGCGCGGCCCTGCCGACCTCGTTTCCCTGGGTGCTCCGGGTCGAGATCAGCTCGCGCATCCGGTCCGCCCGCTCCAGCACGAAGTCCCGGAACAGCGGCCAGGTGCCCTCGTCGGGGCCGTGGGTGCCGCCGAGCGTCGGGTAGTAGCGGGACAGCGGGTGCACGGGCTCGGCCTGCGCGAGCCGGTGCGCGGCGGCCAGCAGCAGGGTGGGGCGCGCGAAGCGCTCCGGCGCGGCGGTCAGCAGACCGGCCACCGCGTCGTCGGTCGCGGCGCGCGCGGCCAGGTGCGCGTACAGCGGGGAGACGTCGGCCGCCCCGCGCTCCGCGAACGACGCCAGCCGTTCCCGCACCAGTTCCAGTGAGGTCACTTCGCTCCTTCGCTCGGGCCTGCCGCCTCGGCGCGAACGGCCCTCGGCCCCCCGGACGGGGAGCGCTGGGGCGTCGTCGCCTCCGGGGTGGGGGCGCGGCCCCCGCCCCTGTTGTACCCCGCCGGGCTCGGGGCCAGACCCGGTGGTCCCGCACCGCGCGGAGCGGCTCACCCGCTGGTCACGACGCCGCGCACCCCGCCGTGGGAGCCGCGCGGCCCCGGAGTCACGCCCGGTGTGACAGACGTCCCGAACGGTGTGACGGGCCTCCCGACCGGGCTGCACGACAGCGTGAATCGAACGGGAGTAGGATCTGGAGCGGTTCGTGCGGCTCTCCATGCGTGGGATGAGCCCGGACCGCTACCTGAGGAGGTGAGGAGTCGCGATGAGCAACGATCCCCATCCTGCGAGTACCTCGCGCGTCCTCATCGGAGGGTCTGCTTCCCGCAGCTAGGCCCTTGCTCCCGGTCGGGGACGTGCCGTCGTCGTTCCACAGCTCCACCTTCGACGCGCCCGCACCCTCCGGAGGTACACCGTGCCCAGCCTGCCCTCTTTCGGCGGTTTGAGCGGTTTCAGAGGCCGTTCCGCCGTTCGCGCCCGCCGCACCGAGTCGGCCCGCGCCCCGCTGCCCGTGCCGCTGTCGGCGTACGTCGTGGACTGCGGCGTGTACGTCGACGGCAGTCGGCTGCCCGGACGCTGGACGCACACCGACGCGGTGGACGAGGTGCGCAAGCGCCGCGAGGGGTTCGTCTGGATCGGCCTGCACGAGCCGGACGAGGAGCAGATCCAGGGCGTGGCCGAGACGTTCGGGCTGCACGAGCTGGCCGTCGAGGACGCGGTGCACGCGCACCAGCGGCCGAAGCTGGACCGGTACGACGACATGCTGTTCATGGTGTTCAAGACCGTCCGGTACGTGCAGAACGAGTCGCCGAGCACCGCGAACGAGATCGTCGAGAGCGGCGAGATCATGGTGTTCCTGGGCCGCGACTTCGTGATCACCGTGCGGCACGGCAACCACTCCGGGCTGGCCGTGGTGCGCAAGCAGCTGGAGAACGACCCGGACAAGCTGCGCATCGGCCCGGCCGCCGTGCTGCACTCGATCGCCGACCACGTGGTGGACAACTACCTGGACGTGACGTCGAAGATCGAGAGCGATATCGACCAGATGGAAGCGCTGGTGTTCGCGCCGCGCGGCGGGGTCAGCTCCGACCAGATCTACCTGATGAAGCGCGAGGTGCTGGAGCTGCGGCGCGCG
The DNA here is from genome assembly GCF_000023245.1 of Actinosynnema mirum DSM 43827. Taxonomy (GTDB): domain Bacteria; phylum Actinomycetota; class Actinomycetes; order Mycobacteriales; family Pseudonocardiaceae; genus Actinosynnema; species Actinosynnema mirum. The sequence continues at coordinate 894,728 of NC_013093.1, read as the reverse complement.
GTGATGCCGCTGGCGGTGCCGCTGCGCAGGCTGGCCGAGGGCTACACGCCGCTGATCCCCGAGCAGGTGCGGTCCTACTTCCGCGACGTGGACGACCACCTCACCGAGGTGTCCGAGCGGGTCATGAACTTCGACGAACTGCTCACCACGCTCGTCAACGCCGTGCTGGCGACCATCACGCTCCAGCAGAACGGCGACATGCGCAAGATCACCTCGTGGGCGGCGATCATCTCCGTCCCGACGATGGTGGTCGGCGTGTACGGCATGAACTTCGACTACATGCCCGAGCTGCACTGGCGGTTCGGCTACCCGCTGGTGATCGCGGTGATCCTGCTGGGATGCCTGGCGCTCTACCGGATATTCCGCCGGAACCGCTGGCTGTAGTCGCCTCCCCCGCACGCCCCGACCGACGGGAACCCCACCATGACCAGGCTCCTGACCAACCCGCTGTTCTGGGTCCTCACCCTCCTGCTGTGCTGGCTGGCCACCGTGACGGTGATCATCGCCGGCCAGCCCTGACCGGCGCGGTCCCGACCGGCGCGGTTCCGACCAGCGCGGTTCCGACCAGCGCGGTCCCGACATCAGCAGCACCAGCGGTCACAACCAGGGCGCGCTCTTCCAGGTGAAGGGCGTCCCGTGGGGCCCGCCCGCCCCGAGCCGCAGGGAACGGCCCGCGGGCCAGAGCTTGAGCAGCAGCTGGAACTCGTAGGGCAGGGCGGGGTCGTGGCCGCGCCGCGACTCGAACACCAGCAGCGCCAGGGGAGCCGCCGCGGTGGCCCGCTCGGCGGCGGACGCGAGCACCGCGCGTCCGGCGGCGCGCTCGGCCGCGGACGCGTACTGCCACACGATCGAGTGCCACACAACCGTCAGCACGTCCCGCTCGGGCCGCGCGAGCTGCTCGCCGAGCCACTCGGACGCCGGGGCCCGCCGGACCGGGACCGGGTCGACGGCGGCGAGGTCCAGAGCGGCCCCGAGCCGGGCCCAGCGCTCGCGCTGATCGGGCCACACGAACGAGAGCAGGTGCCGGCGTCCGTCCACAGTGGACACGTCGACCGGGTTGGGGTCGCAGCCTCCGCGACCCACGAGGCGGAGCGGGCGGTCGAGGTCGCCCTCGGGCTCGCCGCTCCAGCCGGTGTCGAGCCGGAGCGGGCTGCTCGGGTCGCCGAGCACCCGGTCGCCGTGCAGGTAGGCGATCCGGTGCGGGCGCAGGTTGAGGCCGCCGCTGGCCCCGACCTCCAGCAGCCGCACCGGGAACGGCGTGCGCCGACCGGCGGCTGCGGCGGCCAGGGCGGTGGCGGTGTGCAGCCCGCCGAACAGCGGCCCGCTGCGGCCGGGTTCGTTGGTCTGCACCGTCGTGGTGTCGACGAGGGCCCGCAGCTCGTCCGCGTGCTCCTCGACGACCCCGCGCGCGTCCGCCCAGAGCGCCCCGAGCTCCGGGGAGCCCCCGACGGTCGGGTAGTGCGCGGCGAGCGCGGGCGCGCGGCCCTCCAGCACGACGCGGTGCACGGCGGCGGCGAAGCGCAGCGCGGGCACGTCCCCGGCGCGCGCCCACTCGGCGTTGGCCATGACCCGCTTGGTGGGGCCACCGGAGTCGAGGTCGGCGGAGGCGGCGGCGAGGAGGGTGGAGGTGAGCGGACTGGCTCCCGCGCAGTCCCTGGCCGACTGGCGGAAGAGTTCGGCGAGCACGGGCAGACGCTAACCCGGAACCGCGGTGCGGGGCACCGGAACACGCGGGATTTTCACCCCAGGAGAGGCCGAGGCGCGCGTGCCTTTCCGCGTGCGGGCCGTCAGCCCTCGGCGTCCGCCGTCCAGGTCACCCGTCCCGCGCGGATGTCCTCCACCAGCTCGCGGGTGAGCTCCAGGTCCGCCCGCACGTGCGCCCGGACGTGGCGGACCTCCACCACCCCCACGCCCGCGACCCCCTGCTCCACGAGCGCCGCGTACCCGGCCTCCACGCCGGCCAGCTCGGACTCCAGGAGCACCACCCGCCGCTCCAACCGCCCCACGACCTCCTCGGGCGGCAGCAGGCTCAGGAACGCCAGGGCGGCGCAGTAGACCGAGTGCTCGGGGACCGGCTCCCCCAGCAGCTCCCTCAGCCGCTCCCGCGCGACCCGCCGCCCGTCCTCGGTGATCGCGTAGACCGTCCGCTCGGGCCGCCCGCTGTCGCGCACCGTCTCGACCGGCCGGATCAGCCCGCTCTTCGCCAGCCCCTCGAACGCGTGGTAGAGCGCCCCGTGGGTGACCTTGACGATGCGGTCGAGCCCCTCGCCCTTCATCCGCTGCCGCACCTCGTACGGGTGCTGGTCCCGCTCGTCGAGCGACCGCAGCACGGCCAGGGCCAGGATGGTGAGCGCGCGCACCGGCCGCCCCTCCTCATCGGTCGGGAAGTCCATCGGTCGGGAAGTCCATCGGTCGGGAAGTCCATCGGACCGCCGACGGCGATTGTCCCCTCAGCCCTCGCCGCCGTGCCCCGGCAGCGGTCGGGCCTGCTCCAGGACCCGGTCCGCGTAGCTGTCCAGCAGCCGCGTCGCGACCTGCTGCGAGTAGCCGAGGATCACCGCCCACAGCAGCAGCGCCGACTGCGAGGCCACCCCGATGAGCCCGGTGGTCACCCCGGCCCCGAGCGCCAGCACCCCCACCACCGCGAGCGACGCCCCGAGCAGCACCTTGATCGTCGCCTGGTACCCGACGGTCACGTAGGGCGTCAGGCTCGGCCTGCGCCGCAGCAGCAGCACCACGGCCGCCAGCACCGCCCCGAAGCCCCCGAGCGCCTGCACGAGCCACACGTCGGCCCCGCTGGCCGCCCCGCCCGTGGGGCACACGGCGGCCAGCCGCTCGGGCCGCACGCACAGCGGCAGGTAGCCCGGACCGAGCAGCCCGACGACGCCCAGCGCGGTGTTCACCAGGAACAGCACCGCCGAGGCCGCGATCAGCTTGTTCCGCAGCGCCCTCGACCCGGTGTGCGCGAAGTCCGACCGGTCGAACGCGGCCCGGAGCGCGTCCACCACGACCGCCCGCTCGACCCCGACCGGGAACTCCCCCGGCCGCAGCTCCTCCAGGGCCCGGCGCCGGGGATCGGTCTCGTCCAGCTGCTCGGCGACCCGCGCCACCAGCCCCGGCAACCGCCCGAGGAACCCCGGCGACGCCGCCGCCACGGCGATCTCCGCCTCGTGCAGCGCCCGCCAGCCGCGCTCGATGTGCCACCCGGACCACCACACCACGACGGTCCGCCAGCGGCCGAGGTCGTCTTCCAGCACCTCGTCCACGACCGCGGCCTCCCGCTCCGCGACCTCGCGCCACCGGGCGCTCTCCTGGTCCAGCGGGTCGACCGGTCCGAGCGCGGCGAGGTCGGCGCGCACGCGCTCGACCCGCGTCCGCACCACCAGCCGCCAGTCCGTGGCTCTGGGTTTGCCCATGCCCCGATCGTGGCAGGAACGCCCGACAGCCAGGGAGTGCGAGCGCCGCCGGCCCTACCGGGTGTGCGCGGGCGCGATCAGCTCACGGGTCAGCGGGGGCATCCGCTTCTCCAGCCCGTACGGCTCCAGGTGCGCCTGGAACAGCTCGGTGAACGCCCGCTCCACCGCCGCGTCGTCCCACGCGTCGCTCTCCAGGATCGGCTGCTTGAACTGCGGGTGCCCCACCAGGTGCAGGTGCTTGCCGTTGCACCGGACCACCTGCCCGGTGATGCCGCGCGCCGCGTCCCCGAGCAGGAACACCACCAGCGGCGCGACCTTCGCGGGCACCCGGTCGGTCGTGACCACGCCCCTGGCGCGCGGCGAGGCCACCACCATCCGCGTGTGCGCCACCGGGCAGACCGAGTTGACCCTGATCCCGTCCGGCTCCAGGTCGAGCGCCCACGACGAGCTGAGCGAGGCCACCGCGCCCTTGGTCGCCGAGTACGTCCCGAGCTTGCGCTGCCCCAGGTAGGCCCCGGACCCGATGTTCACGATGGACCCGCCGCCGCCCTGCTCGCGCATGGCCCTCATCGCCGCGACGCCGGTGTAGATGACCCCGAGCAGGTTCACCTCGACGGTGCGCCGGATCTGCTCCGGGTCGTCCTCCCAGGGCTTGGACTCGTAGTTCACCCCGGCGTTGTTGACCAGCCCGTCGATCCGCCCGAACTCGTCGGCGCAGGTGCGGATGATCTTCTCGGCCTGCGCGGGGTCGGCGACCGAGTGCCCGCTGGCCACCGCGATCCCGCCGGAGTCCCGGATGCGCCCCGCGACCCGCTCGGCCGTGTCCGCGTCCACGTCGTTGACCACCACCGAGGCGCCCGCTCTGGCCGCCTGCTCGGCGTAGGCCTCACCCAGTCCCCGTCCCGCACCCGTGACGACGACCGCTTTCCCGGCCAGAGCACCCATAGCGCGCACCACTCCCCTAACCAGAAGCCTCGCAGCGGTTCTCCCGTGCTCTCCCCTGCTTCGACCAGCTTGAGGAGGCCGCTGAGCGGTGCGGGCCGGGTTGCGGCGAATTGCGTTCGGGCTGCGCTGAATGGCTTATGGAGTTCAGCGCGGCGTATGGCCCCGACTGATCGGCCCGCACCCCCTGGTTCACGCGAAAGGGGACGCCCCGCGTCGCCGGGCGTCCCCTTTCCTGAGCCGTGCGGTAGGCGGACCGCCGCAGGGCGGTCCGCGACCGATCAGCCGATCACCGCGCCGGATCGCTCACCGGTTCACCCGCCCGCGTCACTCCCCGCGTCACTCGCCCGCGTAGGTGAGGTTGCGCCCGCTGGACGGGTCGAACAGCTGCACCTTGTCCGCGTCGAACCACACCTCGGCCTGCTGGCCCTCCACCGCGGTGGACGCCGCCGACAGCCTGGTCACCAGCGACACCCCGGAGCCGGGCACGTCGACCGACCCCGCGTCGGCGGCCAGCTCCTCCAGCTCGGCGGAGGTGGCCTGCTCGCCGTCGACGCCGAAGTACGCGTACTTGTCCGACCCCATGGACTCCAGCACGTCCACGTGGCTGGTGAACGTGACGCCCGCACCGCGCACCGACTCGTCCACGAGCCTGGCGTCCTCGAAGTGCTCGGGCCGCAGCCCGAGGATGACCTCGCGGGGCGCGTCGCCGCGCTCCAGCAGCGACTTGACCCGCGCGGACAGCGGGATGTCGCCGAGCGCGGTGCGCAGCTGGTCGCCCTCGATCCCGGCGGGCACGAAGTTCATCGACGGCGAGCCGATGAAGCCCGCGACGAACAGGTTGGCCGGGTGGTCGTAGAGGTGCTGGGGCGCGCCGACCTGCTGCACGTGCCCGCCGCGCATGACCACGACCCGGTCGCCCAGGGTCATCGCCTCGGTCTGGTCGTGGGTCACGTAGACCATGGTCGTGCCGAGCCGCTTCTGCAGCCGCGACACCGAGGTGCGCATCTGCACGCGCAGCTTGGCGTCGAGGTTCGACAGCGGCTCGTCCATGAGGAACGCCTTGGGGCTGCGCACGATCGCGCGCCCCATCGCGACCCGCTGGCGCTGACCGCCGGACAGGTTCGCGGGCTTGCGGTCCAGGTGCTGGCCGAGGTCGAGGATGTCCGCGGCCTCCTTGACCTTGCGCTGGACCGTGGCGTCGTCGACCTTGGCCAGCCGCAGCGGGAACGCCATGTTCTCCCGCACGGTCATGTGCGGGTAGAGCGCGTACGACTGGAACACCATGGCGATGTCGCGGTCCTTGGGCGCGCGCTCGTTGACCCGCTCGCCGCCGATCCGCAGCTCGCCGGAGGTGATGTCCTCCAGGCCCGCGATCATGTTGAGGGTGGTGGACTTCCCGCAGCCGGACGGGCCCACGAGGATGACGAACTCGCCGTCACCGATCTCCAGGTCCACGTCCCGCACGGCCACCGCGCCATCGGGGTACTGCTTGCTCACCTTGTCGAGAACGATCTCTGCCACGCCCACTCACCCCTTGACGGCGCCGGAGGTCAGCCCGGCCACGATGCGACGCTGGAAGAACAGCACGAACACGATGATCGGGACCGTGATGACCACCGCCGCGGCGGCGATGGAACCGGTCGGGTCCTCGAACTGGGAGCTGCCGGTGAAGAACGACAGCGCGACCGGCACGGTCCGCGAGGACTCGGTGGAGGTCAGCGAGATGGCGAACAGGAAGTCGTTCCAGCAGAAGATGAACACCAGGATGGCCGTGGTGAACACGCCCGGCGCGGCCAGCGGGGCGATGACCCGCCGGAACGCCTGGCCGGGGGTGGCGCCGTCCATCTTCGCCGCCTTCTCCAGCTCCCACGGGATCTCCCGGAAGAACGCGGAGAGCGTGTAGATCGCCAGCGGCAGCGCGAACGTGGTGTACGGCAGGATCAGGCCCGGCCAGGTGTCGAACAGCCCGAGGGTGCGCTCGATCTCGAACAGCGGCGACACCAGCGAGATCTGCGGGAACATCGACACCAGCAGGGACACGCCGACGAGCAGGCGCTTGCCGGGGAAGTCGAGCCTGGCGATGGCGTAGGCGGCCATGGTGCCGAACACGACGGCGATCGCGGTGGCGATCAGGGCGATGCCGATCGAGTTCACCAGCGCCCGGACGAACTCGCTCGTGGTGAAGATCGCCTGGTAGTTCTCCAGGGTCCACTCGCGCGGGATGAAGTTCCCGTCCGCCAGGGTCGCGGGCGTCTTGAACGACAGCGACACGATCCACAGCACGGGGATCAGCGCGTAGGCGACCACGACGGTGTTGAGCACCGCCCAGCGGGCCTTGCGGCCGGTGGTGACGGCTCCTCCGGTCCCGGCCATCAGCGCCTCCCCGTGTTGTCGCTACCGGGGGCAGCGGTGCCGAACAGCTTGACGAAGATGAACGCGATGATCGCCACCGCCACGAAGATCAGCACGGACATGGTGGAGCCGATGCCGAGGTTCAGGCCCTTGATGAGGTTGTTGTAGCTGACCATCGACACCGACGACGTGCCCTGCGAGCCCGCCGTCAGCACGAACAGGTTGTCGAAGATGCGGAACGCGTCCAGGGTGCGGAACAGCAGCGCCACCAGGATGGCCGGCTTCATGACCGGGATCATGACCTTGACGAACCGCTGCCACGGGCTCGCGCCGTCGACGGCGGCGGCCTTGAGCAGGTCCTCGGGGACCAGCGCCAGGCCCGCCATGAGCAGCAGCGCCATGAACGGCGTGGTCTTCCAGACCTCGGCCAGGATCACGATCATGATGGCCGGGACCTTCTCGGTCAGCACGGGGTCGCCGCCCGCCAGCTCGGCGAGGTAGCCGGTGCCGGGGGTCCAGGCGTAGCGCCAGGAGAAGGCGGCCACGACGGTGACGATGCCGTACGGGATGAGCGAGGCGGTGCGGACGATGCCCTTGCCCACCAGGGTGCGGTGCATGATCAGCGCGAGCGCCATGCCGAGCACGAACTCCAGCACGACGGACACGAACGTGATGATCAGGGTGATCCACAGCGCGTCCCACCAGTACGGGCTGGAGAGCACGGTGGCGTAGTTCTCGAACCAGACGAACTCCTGGCGGTCCGGGAACTTCAGGTCGTAGCGCTGCAGGGACAGCCAGAAGGAGTAGAGGATCGGGTAGCCCGCGACCAGGGCCATGATGAGGATCGCGGGCAGGCACAGCAGCAGCCCGAGGCGGCGCTCGGCGCGCTTGCCCTCGCTCAGCGCGGCCTTGGCCTTCTTGTCCAGCGGGGCCTTGGCGGCTCTGTCCGAAGTGGACGCATCGGCGGTCTGGCTCACGGCAGGACCCCCTTCGAGTCGAGCGCGTCCTGCAGCTCGGACTTCAGCCGCTCGGCGGTGGCCTTCGGGTCGATGCCCGCGGGCGGCGACAGGATCGTGGAGATGACCGTGGAGACGTTCTGGTACGCCGGGGTGCTCGGCCGGATGCTCGCGGTCTTGAGCGTCTCCAGGATGGCTTCCTTCATCGGGTACGGCTCCGCCATCTCCGGGTCGGAGTAGATCGACTCGATGGTCGGCGGGACGCCGTCGTTGATGGCGGCGAACTTCTGGTTCTCCGCGTTGCGCAGGCAGCTGATCGCGTCGAACGACTCGTCCGGGTGCTCGCTGTAGGAGCTGACGGCGTAGTTGATGCCGCCGACGGTCACCTTGGACGGGGTGCCCTCGTCGATCGCCGGGTACGGGGCCCACTTGAAGTGCGGGGCCAGCTCCGGGCGCTTCTGCGCGGCGGCGTAGACGAACGGCCAGTTCAGCTGGAAGGCCGCCTTGCCCTCCTCCATGGCCAGGCGCGCCTGGTCCTCGGCCGCGTTGGAGAACGACGGGTCGACCACCTCGGAGGTGGCGAACTCCTTGAGGACCTCCAGCGCCTTCACCGCGTTGTCGTCCACGACGGCCTTGGTGCCGGACTCGTCGACGATCGCGCCGCCCGCGGAGTTGACCAGCGTGTTGTAGAGGACGACGAGGCCCTCGTACTGCTTGCCGGTGGCCTGCACGAGACCGGGCTTGCCCTCGGCCTTGAGCTTGGCGCCCATCTCCATCATCTCGGCCCACGTGGTGGGCGGGGTCGGCACGAGGTCGTCCCGGTACCAGAGCAGCTGGACGTTCGTGTTGTCCGGCGCGGCGTAGAGCTTGCCCTGGTAGCGGGCGGTCTCCAGCGGCGTCTCCAGCGTGCCGTCCTCGACGGCGCTCTTGGCCTGCCCGGTGAACTCCCTGATCCAGCCCGCCTCGGCGAGCTCGGCGGTCCAGGTGACGTCCAGGCCGAGCACGTCCATGCCGGTGTCGCCCGCGGCGAGCCTGCGCACCAGCTGCTCGCGCTGGCCGTCGGCCTCGCGGGGCAGCTTGTGGTAGACGATCTCGTACCCGTCGGCTTCCGCGTTGCAGCGGTCGACGATCTGCTGGAAGCTCTCCTGCGGGTACTTGTACACGTTGACGACGAGCCCTCCGCCGTCCGAACCGCAACCCGCCAGCACGGAGGCCGCCAGCGCGGCGACTCCCCCCGCGGCGGCAAGCCGACGACGCGGTGTCGCGCCCCTCATCCCCATATCGGTCATGCCTCCTTCCTGACAACGTGGAGGAGCCAGACCGCAGTGCCCGGCACCCCTTCGTGCCCCCACCGGTCCCCTCGCGGGGGCGATCGGTGGGACGAACCTAGGCCCGGTGATCAGGTGCCGCAACCACCTGCGACAGCGCAAGAGACCTGAACGGCCGTTACCCGTTCGAGGGGTTCGGCAAACCACGTGCCGGATAAAGGTTTGAGCCGCCGGACGGGTGCGCGGGCGTTCGGCCCAGCGGTGGGGCCGAACGGGGGCCGGGTGGACCGCTGGTGTGCGGAGAACGGCGGCGGGTGCGAGTGGTGCTCGCGGAACGGTGACGGGCGAAGGGCATGGCCACGCGCGCAAGCCGCCGGGTTCACGGGGAACCCGGCGGCTTGCGCGGTGTCGTTCGCCCTGGGGCGGTTGCTGTTCGGCTACAGCCCGCCGTCGCCGGACCCGGCGGGCCGCATGGCGAGCTTGGCGAGCAGGTCGCGACCGCGCTCGGCGGAGCGGGGCTGGCAGAGCACGTCGTACCGGCCCGCGACGAGCTGGCTGGCGGACTGGAAGTCGCGCCTGCCGCGCGAGGAGCCGTAGCCCACCGCCGCGAAGATCATGCCGAAGGCGACGCCGGTGACGACGCCGACCAGGATCGGTCCCGCCCACGCGCCGGTGGTGGGGCTGAACAGGCTCAGCAGCACGCCGACGAACACGCCGAACCACGCGCCCGACGCGGCGCCGGTGCCGAGCACCCGGCCCCAGGTGAGCTTGCCGGTGACCCGCTCGACCATCATCAGGTCGACGCCGACGATCGTGACCTCCTGCACCGGGAAGTCGTCGTCGGCCAGGAAGTCGACCGCGCGCTGCGCCTCCTCGTAGGTGGCGTAGGAGCCGATCGGCCAGCCGCTGGGCGGCGTGGGCAGGCGGGGCGGCATTCCGGGCCGGTTCTGCCCCTGGCCGGAGAACGAACTCGTCACGGTGACCACCTCTTCGCGCTGCTGATCTCCCCATCCTGCCAAGACCGGGCGAACAGCGCGAAACGGGTTCGCGGGACGCTGAAGCGCCGGTGATCCGCCCGACATCGGGAACTTCCCGCGCCGGGGCGCCCGCGGGTGGTGGAAACCGTTGAGAGCGCCCGATTTCTCCCTTTTCACGGTGGTCACCCGGCCTCCCGGCGGCGCGGGCCGCGCGCGCGGGCGTGACGGTCGCCACCCCCTGGCCGGCCGGGGCGCGCTCACCCCTCGGGCGTCCACACGTCCGTGCGCCGCATCCCCGCCGCGCGCCCCTTGCCCGAGATCACCAGCGCCATCTTCCGCGACGCCTCGTCGATCATCTCGTCCCCGAGCATCGCCGCGCCCCGCGCGCCACCCGCCGCCGACGTGTGGTGCTCGTACGCGTCCAGGATGTTCTCCGCGTGGTCGTAGTCCTCCTGCCGGGGGCTGTAGACCTCGTTCGACGCCTCGATCTGCCCTGGGTGCAGCACCCACTTCCCGTCGAACCCCAGCGCCGCCGACCGGCCCGCCACCCGCCGGAACCCGTCCACGTCGCGGATCTGCAGGTACGGCCCGTCGATCGCCTGCTTCCCGTGCGCCCGCGCCGCCATCAGGATCTGCATCAGGATGTGGTGGTACGCGTCGCCCACGTCGTACCCCGGCGGCTGCTCGCCGACCACCAGGGTCTTCATGTTGATCGACGCCATGAAGTCCGCAGGCCCGAAGACGAGCGCCTCCACCCTGGGCGAGGCGGTCGCGATCGCGTTCACGTTCACCAGCCCCAGCGCGTTCTCGATCTGCGCCTCGATCCCGATCCGGCCGACCTCGTGCCCCGCCGCGCGCTCCACCTGGGTCAGCAGCAGGTCCAGCGCCGCGACCTGCTCCGCGCTCTGCGCCTTCGGCAGCAGCAGGCAGTCCAGGTTCGCCCCGGCGCCCTCGACGACCTCCACGACGTCCCGGTAGGTCCACTCGGTGGTCCAGTCGTTGACCCGCACCACCCGCGTGCGCGTCCCCCACCCGCCCTCGTTGAGCGCCTCCACGACCCGCCTGCGCGCGTCCGGCTTGGCCAGCGGCGCGCACGCGTCCTCCAGGTCCAGGAAGACCTCGTCGGCGGGCAGGCCGCGCGCCTTGTCGATCATCTTCTGGCTCGACCCCGGCACGGCGAGGCAGGAGCGGCGGGAGCGGGTCGTGCGGTCGGCCACGGCGGGACCTCCTGGGGCGGGGAGCGGGCGAACCGCAGACTGGCACGGGGCCGAACCGCCCGCCATCGGGCTGAGGGCCGGCTCACAGCGGCTGTGGCAGGCTGGGCGGGTGGAGATCGGGCAGGTGCTGGACAACGCGCTGCGCAAGGCCGCGGCCATCTGGGTGGCCCCCGACGGCCACCCGGCGAAGCTGGTGTGGGCGCTGTGGCGCGACGGCGCGGCGCTGGTCGTCACCGGCGGCACCGAGCAGCGCGTCGACGGGCTGGCCGACGGCGTCCCCTGCACCGTCACGGTCCGCTCCCCCAGCACCCACTCGCACCTGCTCACCGCGACCGCCACCGCCCGCCTGGTCACCCCGGACGAGGACACCGCGCTCGCCCTGCGCACCGCCCGCCTCAACGCGAACCCCGAATGGGATTCGGTGCACCGCTTGGAGTTCCCGTGATCGAGGTGCCCCCCGGGTTCGGCCAGGCGCTCGACGGCGCCGGGGACTGGATCGCCGACCTGCCGAAGCTCGCCACCCGCGCGTGCGCGACCTGGCAGCTGACCCCCGACGGCGACCTGCTGTCCGGCATGACCGCCGTCGTGCTGCCGGTGCGCCGCGCCGACGGCTCCCCCGCCGCGCTCAAGCTGGTCTGGCAGGACGTCGAGACCAGGGGCGAGCCGCTCGCGCTGCGCGCCTGGGACGGCGACGGCGCGGTGCGGCTGCTGGAGCACGACCCGGACACCGGCGCGCTGCTGCTGGAGCGCCTGCACGCCCGCCGCTCGCTGCTGGACGTCCCGATCGCCGAGGCCGTCGCGGTCGCCGCGGGCCTGATGCGCAGGCTCGCCCTCCCCGACGCCACCGGGTTCCGGCGCGCCGAGCCGGTCGACGTCACCGCCGAGAACGCCGCGGTCGGCTCCCCGGCGCCGTCGCGGATCGCCGAGGCCGCCACCGAGCTGGGCCGCGAGCTGACCGCGAACGCCGCGCGCCTGCTGGTGAACGAGGACGGGCACTACGAGAACGTGCTGGCCGCCGACCGCGAGCCGTGGCTGGTGATCGACCCGAAGCCGCTGTCCTGCGACGTGGAGGTCGGCGCGGTCGCCCTGCTGTGGAACCGGATCGCCGAGCTGGACGGCGAGCGCGGCGTGCGCGAGCGGCTGGCCGCCGTGGTCGACGCCGCCGGGATGGACCCGGAACTGGCGCGGAACTGGGCGTTCTACCGGGCGGCGAGCGCGTGGCCGTGGTTCAGCGCGCAGGGCTTCGACGTCTCCCCCGGAGCCTGCGAGACGATCACCCGCGCGCTCAGCCCGCGCTGACCGCCGCGCCCCACTAGCCTTGTCCCCGTGGTCGGAGTGAACCGGGTCTTCGCGGCCCAGCTGGCCGGACTGCCCGTGTTCGGGCCGGACGGGGAGTCCATCGGCAAGGCCCGCGACCTGGTCGTGGGCCTGCGAATCGACCGACAACCCCCGCGCGTGCTGGGGCTGGTGGTGGAGCTGGTGACCCGGCGTCGGATCTTCGTGCCGATGCTGCGGGTCACCTCGATCGAGCCGAACGCGATCATCCTCGCGACCGGGTCGGTGAGCCTGCGCCAGTTCCACCAGCGCGCCAACGAGGTGCTGGTGGTCGGCGAGCTGATCGACGCCCGCGTCACCGTCGGCGGGACCGCGGCCGTGCTGGTGGACGCCGCGATGGAACCGGCCCGCACCCGCGACTGGCGGATGACCAGGGTCGCCGTGCGCGAGCGCACCGGCAGGCTCGCCCGCAGGGGCAAGGTGCAGGTGCTGCGCTGGGACGAGGTCGTCGGCCTGTCGGTGAGCGAGGTCGCGGGCCAGCCGCAGGGCGCGCAGCACCTGGTGGCGATCTTCGAGACGATGCGCGCGGCGGACGTGGCGAGCGCGCTGCACGACCTGCCGCTCAAGCGCCGCTACGAGGTCGCCGAGGCGCTGGACGACGAGCGGCTCGCCGACGTCATCGAGGAGCTGTCCGAGGACGACCAGAAGGACCTGCTGGCGCACCTGGACGACGAGCGGGCCGCCGACGTGCTGGAGGCGATGAACCCGGACGACGCGGCCGACCTGCTCGCCGAGCTGCCCGAGCGGGACAAGGAGCGGCTGCTGGAGCTGATGGAGCCGGAGGAGTCGGCCCCGGTGAAGCGGCTGCTGGAGTACAGCTTCGACACGGCGGGCGGGCTGATGACGCCGGAGCCGGTCGTGCTGGCCCCGGACGCGACCGTGGCCGAGGCGCTGGCCCACGTGCGCAACGCCGACCTGACGCCCGCGCTGGCCAGCATGGTGTTCGTGTGCAGGCCGCCGACCGCGACCCCGACCGGCCGCTACCTGGGCTGCGCGCACATCCAGCGGCTGCTCCGCGAACCCCCGTCCGACCTGGTCGCGGGCGTGCTCGACACGGATCTGCCGACGTTGCCGCCGGGCGCGAAGCTGGGCGAGGTGACGCGGTACTTCGCGGCGTACAACCTGGTGTGCGGGCCCGTCGTGGACGAGGCCGACCACCTGCTGGGCGCGGTGACCGTGGACGACGTCCTGGACCACCTGCTGCCGGACAACTGGCGGGAGACGGGGCTGACCCATGCCTGAGCCACAGGGACGACGGCGGCTGGACCAGCCGCGCTCGGCGGGCCGGTTCCGGCTGTCGCTGGACCCGGACGCGTTCGGCAGGCTCTCCGAGCGGCTGGCCAGGTTCCTCGGGACGGGCACGTTCCTGTTCTGGCAGACCATCATCGTGGTCGCGTGGATCGCGGTGAACCTGCTCGCGGTGTCGCTGCGCTGGGACCCGTACCCGTTCATCCTGCTGAACCTGGCGTTCTCCACCCAGGCCGCGTACGCCGCGCCGCTGATCCTGCTGGCGCAGAACCGGCAGGACGACCGGGACCGGGTGTCGCTGGAGGAGGACCGGCGGCGGGCCGAGCAGACCAAGGCGGACACCGAGTACCTGGCGCGGGAGCTGGCGGCGCTGCGGATCGCGGTGGGCGAGGTCGCGACGCGGGACTTCCTGCGCGGCGAGCTGGACCGGGTGTTCCGCGAGGACCGGAAGAAGAGCGGGAAGTCGAAGAAGCAGCGCGAGGAGCGGGACGGCGACGAGCGGGAGCCCGGCGAGGGCAAGGGGCGCAAGGACGACAGCCGGTGGGACGACCCGAAGCTGGACGACGTCCGGTCGTAGCCGGACCGCCCGCGCTCACCCCTCGGCGAGCTTCTCGCAGATCCGCCGGAACTCGGCCAGGTCCTCGCCGTCGAGCGCGTCCGCGAAGTGCCTGGCCACCCCGCGCAGGTGCGTCCCGGACGCGCCGCGCAGCCGGTCCAGCCCGGCCTCGGTGAGCACCGCGACCACCCCGCGCCCGTCCCCGTCGACCCGCTCGCGCAGCACCAGCCCGGACCGCTCCAGCCGGTCCACCAGCCTGGTCACCCCCGAGCGGGACAGCAGGACGGCGTCCGCCAGCTCGGTCATCCGCATCCGGCGGTCCGGGCGCTCGGCGAGCTGCACCAGCACGTCGTACGAGGCCAGGGTGAGCCGCTGGTCCAGGACCAGCTCGGCCTCCAGGGTGCGGGTGAGCCTGGCGTGGGCCCTGAGGAACGAGCGCCACACCACCAGCTCGTCGCGGGTCGGCGCGCGTCTGGTCGGGCCGGTGTCGGACACGGGAGCCGATGTTACGGAAAGCGTCGGCGCGGGAAGGAAGAGCATCACGAAGCCCGCTGGTCGCACTGGGAGCAGCCCTTTCCGGGACTCCGGTGTCCTGACGCCCTTCGCGACCTCAGGGGTAACTTGGAAGGACAACGGCCGCCCGTAGCATGGCTGGTCCCGAACCGCAGTCCACCCCCGTGAGGCGATCTTGACCACCACACAGCCCGTGCCCAGCACCGCCGACGTCCAGAAGGCGCTGGCCGGTGTGCAGGACCCCGAGATCCGGCGGCCCATCACCGAGCTGGGCATGGTCAAGGACGTGTCGGTCTCCCCGGACGGCAAGGTCGACGTCGCCGTCTACCTGACCGTGTCCGGCTGCCCGATGCGCGACAGGATCACCGCAGACGTGACGTCGGCGGTGTCGGCGCTGCCCGGCGTGACGTCGGTGGCGGTCGAGCTGGACGTGATGAGCGACGCGCAGCGCACCGAGCTGCGCAAGACCCTGCGCGGCGGGGTGGACGAGCCGGTGATCCCGTTCGCCCAGCCCGGTTCGATGACCAGGGTGTACTGCGTGGCCTCCGGCAAGGGCGGGGTCGGCAAGTCCTCGGTCACGGTCAACCTGGCGGTGGCGATGGCCGCGCGCGGCCTGTCGGTCGGCGTGGTCGACGCGGACATCTACGGGCACTCGATCCCGAGGATGCTCGGCACCGAGGACCGGCCCACCCAGGTCGAGAAGATGATCATGCCGCCGCAGTCGCACGGCGTGAAGCTGATCTCCATCGGCATGTTCACCCCCGGCAACACCCCGGTGGTCTGGCGCGGGCCGATGCTGCACCGGGCGCTCCAGCAGTTCCTCGCGGACGTGTTCTGGGGCGACCTGGACGTGCTGCTGCTCGACCTGCCGCCGGGCACCGGCGACATCGCGATCTCGGTGGCCCAGCTGGTGCCGAACGCCGAGATCCTGGTCGTGACGACCCCGCAGCAGGCCGCCGCCGAGGTCGCCGAGCGGGCCGGGTCGATCGCGCTCCAGACGCGGCAGCGGATCGCGGGCGTCATCGAGAACATGTCGTGGCTGGAGCTGCCGGACGGCACCAGGGTCGACGTGTTCGGTTCCGGCGGCGGGCAGGCCGTGGCCGACTCGCTGACCAAGGCCGTGGGCGCGGACGTGCCGCTGCTCGGCCAGGTCCCGCTGGACCCGAGGCTGCGCGAGCAGGGCGACGCGGGCACGCCGATCGTCCTGGCGGAGCCGGACTCGGCGGCCGGGCAGGTGCTGACCGAGGTGGCCGGGAAGCTGTCGACGCGCTCGCGCGGGCTGGCGGGCAGGCTGCTGAGCGTCTCCCCCGCCGGGCGCTAGCCCCGAGGCGCAGACCCCAGGGGCCGGACCCCGTGGACCGGCCCCGAAGACCGGCCCTTGAAGACCGGCAAGCCCCCAGAACGCCCGAGAGCCGCTCTCCCCGAGGGGAGGGCGGCTCTCGTCGATCATCGGTCGTCAGGGGTCCAGCGGGCCGCTCAGGCCGCGCGGAGCGGCGTGGCGCTCAGGTCGCGTCCGGGTCGTACGGCGGGCGCTCGTTGTGCGCGAGGGGCCGCTGCGGCGGGGCCTGCTCGGTGGGGACGGGCGGGTAGCCGGTCGACGGGTGGCCGTTCGGCTTCTCGTCGGGCTGGTCGTCCCACAGGTGCTTGGTGATGGCCTGCTTGGGGTTGAAGTTCCGCAGCTCCCGCAGGTCCTCCAGCGGCTTGCGGATCTGCTCGAACTCCGGGCCCATCTCGTTCTTGAGCTGCTCGCGCGCGCCGGTCGCGTACTCCTTGACCTGGCGGATGGTCCGCCCCAGCCAGGCGGCGGCGTCCGGCAGCCGCTCCGGGCCCAGGATGAACAGGCCGGCCAGCACCAGCACCAGCAGCTCGCTGAATCCGACGTTCTCGAACACCTCGCGCCCTTCCGCAGACCGACCGCTCCCAGCGTAGCCGCACCGGCGCGGTGGACCGCGTGCTCCGTCGGCCCCATCACGCTGGGCCACCGGAGCGCTGCGGGAACCCGGTCAGTCGGAGCGGAGGGTGACCTGCAGGGTCAGCTCGCGCCCCTGCCTGGCCAGCACCACCGGCACCGTCTCGCCGATCTCGTGCTCGCGCACCGCCACGGTGAACTCGGCCGCGTTGCGCACCAGCCGGTCGCCGACCTTGGTGATGACGTCGTTCTCCACGATCCCCGCCGCCGCCGCCGCGCCGTCGGCGGGCACGTTCTGCACCCGCGCGCCCTCGGCGGTCTCGGCGGACACCGAGCTCACGTTGACGTTCATGTCGGCGTGCTTGACCTGGCCCTCGCGGATCAGCTCCTGGGAGACCCGGCGGGCGTAGTTGCCGGAGATCGCGAAGCCGAGGCCGACCGAGCCGCCGGTCTCGGTGCGGATCGAGGAGTTGATGCCGACCAGCGCGCCGGAGGAGTCGACCAGGGCGCCGCCGGAGTTGCCGGGGTTGATCGCCGCGTCGGTCTGGATCGCGTCGTAGGTGACGGCCGGGCCGCCGTTCTCGCCCGCCGCGGTGACCGGGCGGTTGAGGGCGCTGACGATGCCCTCGGTGACCGTGTTGGACAGCGACAGCGGCGAGCCGATCGCCAGCACGGTGTCGCCGACCTGCAGGTCGTCCGAGTTCCCGAACTGGATCACGGTCGGGTTGGTCACCTCGACCTTGATCACCGCCAGGTCGGTCTTGGAGTCGCGGCCGACCACGCGGGCGGTGGCGCGCTTGCCGTCGGTGAACACGACGGTCAGCTTCGCCGAGCTGTCCTGCACGGCCGGGGCGACCACGTGGTCGTTGGTGAGGACGTAGCCCGCGCCGTCGATGACGACGCCGGAGCCGACGCCCGCGATGTTGGCGCCCTTGAACTCGATCGACACCACGCCGGGCGTGACCCGGCTGGCGACGTCGGCGACCGAGCCGACCGGGCGCTCCTTGGCGGTCTTGACCTCGGCGAGGGTGACGCTGCCGTCGGTGAGCGGGTTGCCCATGCGGCCGAGCGCCCAGCCGACGAGCCCGCCCGCGCTGCCCACGGCGAGCACGACGACGAGCAGCAGCGCGAGGGCGGTGGGCTTGACGCGCCTGCCGAACAGCAGTTCGGGCACGCTCAGCTGCGGGCCGGGGGTCGCCGGGGCGTCGGCGGGCTTGGCCGGGTCCTCGCCGACGGCGGGCGGGCCGATGACGGCGCTCGCGCCCGGATCGCGCCAGGCGTCACCGGCGGGCTCGCCCTTCCAGAAGACCGGCTCGACCTCGGGCTCGCCGGAGGCGTCCAGGTTCGGCGGGCGCTGCAAGCGGGTCCCGCCCTCGCCGGCCGGGCGGCCGAACGCGCTGCTCAGCGCCTCGGGCGTGGGCGGGGCGAGGGTGACGGGCTGCTGCCGCGGGGCCTGGGCGCGGCCCGCGAAGGCGCCGTCGACGCCGTGCGGGCGGCCGAAGGCGGTGGTGAGGGTCGGGTCGACGGGCGGGCGCTCCAGCGGTCGCGGCGCGAGCCTGCGGTGGCCGCCGTCGTCCACACCGGACACGGGCGTCGGGGGCCGTTGGCCGTTGCCCTGCTCCAGCTCGCTCATCGCTCCCCGAACGTTGCCATGCGTGCGTTGCGGGGCCATCGTGCCCGGTCTGCGGTGAAGTTGCCGTTCAGCGGGTGGTCAGCTGGTGGGAGACCGCCCGGAGGGGGTCCGCGCCGTCGTCGACGGGCAGCGACGGGACGGTCGTCATCGCGGGCGCGACCGCCGGGGTCGGCTCGGGGACGGTGCCCTGCGCGGGCTGGGGGGCGCTGTCGTCACCGCCGGGGACGACGAGCGCCAGCGCGCCGAGCATCAGGCCCGACACCACCACGCCCGCGCCCTGCCTGGCCCTGCTGCCGAAGCGCCCGCCTGAGCCGATGCGGGCGCCCGTCCCGAAAGGGCGGGACTGGCCGAGCGCGGGACCGGAGCCGAACGCGGTCGACTGGTGGCCGGTGGCGCGCTGGGGGCGCTGGACGGTGACGAGCTGGCCGTCCTCGGTGACGGCGAGGCCGTCGGGGGCGCTGGGGAGGTCGACCTCCTGCGGGATCGCGCCCAGCCTGGCCAGCAGACCGGCGGGCGCGCACGGGGTGGTCGCCGAGCGCACGGCGGACCTGGCCTGCTGCTGCGAGTACGCCTCGGCGGCGCAGAACGGGCACGCCGCCAGGTGCGCGGAGGCCCGGCTGTGGGCCGAGGCCGACAGCTCGCCGTCGACGAAGGCGACGACGGCGTCGGGCAGCAGGTGCTGCTCGGGCAGTCCCCAACCTCGCAGATCGGTCACGCGTCCTCCCGCTGCTGTGCCCGGCGTCGCTCGAGCGCGACCCGGAGGGCCTGGCGACCCCGGTGAATCCTGCTCCTCACCGTACCCAGCTTCACCCCGAGGGTGGCGCCGATCTCCTCGTACGACAGCCCTTCCACGTCGCAGAGCACCACGGCGGCCCGGAACTCCGGGGGCAGCTCGTCCAGCGCGGCCTGCAGGTCGGGGTCGAGGTGGGTCTCGGTGTAGACCTGCTCGGGGCTGGGGTCGTCGCCCGCGAGCCGGTCGGTGTCCTCGGGAAGGCCCTCCATGCGCAGCCGCGAGCGGCGGCGGGCCATGTCCAGGAACAGGTTCGTGGTGATGCGGTGCAGCCAGCCCTCGAACGTGCCCGGCTTGTAGGACGCCAGGGAGCGGAACACCCGGATGAAGGTCTCCTGGGTGAGGTCCTCGGCGTCGTGCTGGTTGCCCGTCAGTCGGTAGGCCAGCCGGTACACCCGGTCGGCGTGCTCGCGCACGACCTCGTCCCACGTGGGCGGGGTCCACTCGACCTCGTCGATGGTGGCGGTGGGCGCGGTTGCGGCGGCGTTGATCGGCTGGGTTCGCATCGGGCGGTGTGGCACCTCCAGTGGGCGGGCTGCCCTGTGCACGGTCCAACGGCGGTGGTGTCCCGCGTGTTCCCGTGAGTCCTGCTCGTCGGCGTCGGTGGTTCGGTGGTGATCGGCTGCGGCCGGGTGGTCGCTGGCGGGTGGTCGCTGAGCTGTGGGGACGGCTCGGTGTCCGGTGTGGCGCCCAGCGTGCCGGTCCCGCTTATAACTCTCGTGAGAACGGGCTGAGAGCAGCCTGAGAAACACCCGGCTCGGGGCCGAGGTACCCCCGCGAGGGGGAATCGACACCCCCGTTCTTGTCACCTGCGCCACGTCCGAGCAGGCGAAAGGCGGGGATCGTCGAACGACCCCCGCCCTGTTCGCCGTGAGCGATCAGCCGACCGCCCGCGCCACCGGGAGCGGTGGCGGCCCCCTAGTCCAGGTGCGCCGTGACGCCCTTGCCGAGCACGGTCACGCCGCCCGCGCTGACCGTGTACCGCGACCGGTCGGTCGCCGGGTGGACGCCGATCAGCGCGCCGTCCGGCACCACCACGTTCTTGTCCAGGATCGCCCGCCGCACCACCGCGCCGCGCCCGATCCGCACGCCCGGCAGCAGCACGCTGCCCTGCACCACCGACCCGGTCTCGACCACCACGTCCGAGCTGATCACCGACCCGTGCACGGTGCCCGAGATGATCGAGCCCGGCCCGACCATCGAGTCCTCGGCGCTCCCGCCCGCGATGAACTTGGCGGGCGGCAGCGGGGGCGTCGCGGTGCGGATCGGCCAGGACTGGTTGTAGAGGTTGAACACCGGGTGCACCGACACCAGGTCCATGTGCGCCTCGTAGTAGGCGTCGATGGTCCCCACGTCGCGCCAGTAGCCCCGGTCGCGCTCGCTCTCGCCGGGGACGCTGTTGTCCGCGAAGTCGTAGACGTGCGCGCGCCCCTGGTTCACCAGGGCGGGGATGATGTTGCCGCCCATGTCGTGGTCCGAGTCGGCGTCGGCGGCGTCGTCGCGCAGGGCCTCGATCAGGGCCTCGGTGGTGAAGATGTAGTTGCCCATGGACGCGAAGGTGACCTCGGGGTCGCCGGGCACGTGCGGCGGCTCGGAGGGCTTCTCCAGGAACTGGGTGATCTTGCCGAACTCGTCCGAGTCGATGCAGCCGAACGCCTTCGCCTCGGCGCGCGGCACCCGCATCCCGGCCACGGTGACGCCCGCGCCGCTGTCCACGTGCTGCTGGAGCATCTGACCGGGGTCCATCCGGTAGACGTTGTCCGCGCCGAAGACCGCGATGTGGTCGGGCTTCTCGTCGTGCACGAGGTTGAGCGACTGGTAGATCGCGTCCGCCGAGCCGGTGTACCAGCGCGGGCCCAGGCGCTGCTGCGCGGGCACCGGCGTCACGTACTGCCCCAGCACGTTGGACAGCCGCCACGTCGTGGAGATGTGCCGGTCCAGCGAGTGCGACTTGTACTGCGTCAGCACGCAGAGCTGGACGAATCCCGCGTTCACGAGGTTCGACAGGACGAAGTCCACCAGCCGGTAGTTGCCTCCGAAGGGCACCGCGGGCTTGGCCCGGTCTGCGGTCAACGGCCACAGCCGCTTTCCCTCACCACCGGCGAGGACAATTCCCAGGACGTGCGGTTGCCCCTTCACGATGATGACCCTAACCGGCGGGAAGCCGCCCCACCAATGGTCAAGTAGGAGGAACGGCGCGGTTGGCCGCCTGTTCACCCGGCCGCCCCAATGGGGCCGACTACCGTGACCGGTGTGCGAATTGGACTGCTGACTCGGGAGTACCCGCCGGAGGTCTACGGCGGGGCTGGGGTGCACGTCGGTTTCCTGGTGCCGAGGTTGCGCGAACTGGTCGAGGTGGACGTGCACGCGTTCGGCGGGCCGAGGCCCGACGCGACCGCGCACACCCCGGCGCTGGAGCTGGCCGGGGCGAACGCCGCGCTGGGGGTGCTGTCGGCCGACCTCGGCATGGCGGCGGCGCTGGGCGGGGTCGACCTGGCGCACTCCCACACCTGGTACGCCAACCTGGCGGGGCACCTGGCGAAGCTGCTGCACGGGGTGCCGCACGTGGTGACGGCGCACTCGCTGGAGCCGCGCAGGCCGTGGAAGGCCGAGCAGCTCGGCGGCGGGTACCGGGTGTCGTCGTGGGTGGAGCGGACCGCGTACGAGGCGGCGGACGCGGTCATCGCGGTGAGCGAGGGGATGCGGGCCGACGTGCTGGACTGCTACCCGGCGCTCGACCCGGCGCGGGTGCACGTGGTGCGCAACGGGATCGACACGCGGGAGTACCGGCCGGTCGACGACGTGGACGCCCTGGTGGCCAACGGGATCGACCCGGACCGGCCGATCGTGGCGTTCGTCGGGCGGATCACCAGGCAGAAGGGCGTCGGGCACCTGGTGGCCGCGGCGCACCGGATCTCGCCGGAGGCGCAGGTCGTGCTGTGCGCGGGCGCGCCGGACACCCCGGAGATCGCCGAGGAGACGCGGGTCGCGGTCGCCGAGCTGTCGGCGGCGCGGCCGGGGGTGGTGTGGTTGCAGGGGATGCTGCCGACGGACCAGGTGAAGCAGATCCTGAGCCGGGCGGCGGTGTTCGTGTGCCCGTCGGTGTACGAGCCGCTGGGGATCGTGAACCTGGAGGCGATGGCCTGCGGGACCGCCGTGGTGGCCTCGGACGTGGGCGGCATCCCCGAGGTGGTGCGGGACGGCGAGACCGGGCTGCTGGTGCACTACGACGCCTCGGACGAGGCGGCGTTCCGGACGGGGTTGGCGGACGCGGTGAACGCGCTGCTGGCCGATCCGGCGCGGGCGGCGGCGTTCGGCGCGGCGGGGCGGGAGCGCGCGGTGCGGGAGTTCTCCTGGGGAACGGTCGCCGGGCAGACGGTGGACGTGTACCGGGCGGCGCTGGAAAACACGCGCTAGAAAAGTTGCCTCTCCCGTTTAAACCTGTTTGTGATTCACGCCACAGGCGAATTTGTGCAACCTGAATACCTCCTCCGGGGCCTTTAAAGAGCGGTGGGTGTTTGTCGCCGAACCCCGGCGGCACGCCCCCGACCGGTTGGGGGTGCGGTTGTGCGGAGCGCCGGAGTGGTGGCGGTGGTGGCGCTGTTCGCCGTCGGGGGTTGCTCGACGGCGAACGCGCGCGGTGTGGAGGCCCCGCCGACCATCGGCGGGAAGCTGGTGCTGGACGCCGCCGCGCTCCAGGCCGCGGGCGAGTCGGAGATGAGCTACGCGCTGAACCTGGGCTACGTGGCCAGGGTCGGCGGCGGGGTGAGCTGCTGGTTCGCCAGGACCGGGCCGGGCAGGGCGGACGTCGACCCGAGGCTGTGGTGCGGGCCGGTGCAGGTGCCGGGCACCTCGGGCGGGGTGGACTGGGTGCCGATCCCGATGAAGCGGGTCGCCGAGTCCGACTCGGGGGTGCGGCTGGAGGTGCAGCCGCCGCAGGTCCCCGGCGCGGGGAACCGCAGCGTCCCGGTCGGGAACCTGGTCAGGGCCGACGGGCTCACCAGCGTCCCGGACGAGGTCCGGGTGGAGGCGGCCGGGCCGGACTACCTGGCCGTGCTGGAGGAGGGCGGCGCGGTCGAGGCCGTCGACGGGGCGGTGCTGCGGGACGACCAGCTGGAGGTCAGGGTCACCGGGCGCGCCGAGCCCGCGTCGTGGCCCACCGGGGCCGGGGAGCTGCGCGCCGAGCACGGGGTGGGGCTGCGGGTGCTGCGGGTCGAGGTGGAGCAGCACGACGAGACCGATCCGGCGTTCGACCGGGACAGCTGGCGGGGGTGGCGGCCCCAGCGGTCGGAGCTGGCGCTGGAGCTGCCGGGCAGGCGGCGGGTGGTGCCGCTGGACCGGTTGCCGGAGAAGGGGACGGCGTGGCTGGTGTACACCGCGCCGGACGGGGAGGGCTCAGGCGCGCAGGCGCTGGCGCTGAGCACGGTCGGGGCGCGGTCGCTGGAGCAGCGGATCGGGCTGCCGTCGGGGACGCCGCTGGGGCAGCCGCCCGCGGCGCTGCGGCGCAAGGCGGTGCCCGACCGGTTCGCCGAGGTCGGGCTCGGGGTGCGGGTCGGGGGCGCGCGGGGGTCGCTGACCGTGGCGGGCGTGCGGATGGGCAGGCAGCGGCCGGTGAGCGCGGACCTGCGGCACGAGCTGGTGACCGCGTCCGGGGCGGACAAGGCGCTGGTGGAGTTCCGGGTGCGCGCCGAGGGGCTGCCGGACTCGGACGGGGCCGGGTTGACCGCGTCGATGTTCGACGTGCGGCTGCCGGACGGGACGCGGGCCCCGGTGGTGGGGACGCGCGGGGGTGGTCAGGTGTTCCCCGGCGCGGTGGTCGTGGAGGTGCCCGCGGACGCGCGGTCGGTGACGTTCGGGCTGGAGTCCGGGCGGAAGCGGCTGCCGCGGGTGGGGGACGTGGAGATCGCGGCGGACGCGGGGGTCGTGGTGCCGCTGGAGTTCTGAGCGGTGGCGCGGGCGGTGAGCAGGTGGGCCAGGGCGATCGCCGCGGCGGCCAGCGCCAGCCAGCAGGTGATCGCCGCCGTCAGGCCCGACCAGCCCCACGTGGCGTAGGCCGTCGCGCCCAGGGCGCCGCCCGCGCTGCTGCCCAGGTAGTAGGCGAACAGGTAGACGCCCGACGACTGGCCCTTGGCCCGCGCGCGGGCGCCGACCCAGGCGCTGGCGGTGGCGTGCGCGGCGAAGAAGCCGCCGGTGAACAGGAGCAGGCCCGCGCCCACGGCGGGCAGGGCGTCCGACAGGGTCAGGAGCGCGCCGGTCACGGCCACGCCCAGCGCGCCGACCGCCACCGCCGCGCGGCCGACGCGGTCGGACAGCCTGCCCGCGAGCGCCGAGCACAGGCCGCCCGCCGCGTACGCCAGGAACACCAGGGCGGCGAACCGCGCGGGCAGGGACAGGGGCGGTGCGGCCAGGCGGAACGGGATCGCGTTGAACAGGGAGATGAACGCGGCCGTGCCCAGCAGGCCCACCGCGTGCAGGCACAGCAGCACCGGGTCCGAGACCGCCGACTTGAGGCCCGCGCGCACGTCGGAGCGGGTGGAGGGGGCGCGGCGGGTCGTGCCGTCCGGGAGGAACAGGGCCACCAGGACCGCGCACAGCACGCCGAACGCGCCGACCAGGGCCAGCGCGGCGCGCCAGCCGAGCCAGTCGACGCCGACGCCCGCGACGAGCCTGCCGACCATGCCGCCCGCGCTGTTGCCCGCCACCAGCGCGCCGATCGCCGCGCCGACGCCGAGCGCGCCGACCTCCTCGGCCAGGAACGCCATCGCGGCGGCGGGGACGCCCGCGGTCGCCAGTCCCTGCAGGACGCGCAGGAGCAGGAACGCCGGGTAGTTCGGGGCCAGTGGGAGCAGGAGCCCGACGACGGCGGCGACGGCCAGCGACCAGACGATGACCCGCCTGCGGCCGAGGCGCTCGGACAGGGTCGCGAGCGGCACCACGGCCAGCGCGAGCGCGCCCGTGGCCGCGCCGATCGCGAACGACGCGCCGCTCGGGGTGAGGCCGAACTCGGCCGCCAGCTGCGGCAGCACGGGCTGCGGCGCGTACAGCAGGGCGAAGGTCGCGAACCCGGTCGCGGCGGTGGCCGTGGTCAGCCTGGTCATGGTGTTGACGGTAAACAATGCGTCCAATGCGCTGTTCGGGAAGAATTCATGCGGTGATGGATGAATTGGCGCCGAAGCTCGCCGTGCTGCGGTTTCTGGCGACCGACGAGCACCTGACGCGCGCGGCCGAGCACGCCGGTGTGCCGCAACCCACGGTGAGCCGGTGGCTGGCGGGGCTCGGGGAGGCGCTGGGGGCGCCGGTGGTGGTGCGCGACGGCAGGCGGGTGCGGCTGACCAGGGCGGGGAGGCTGCTGGCCGAGTCGGCGGAGCGGGCGGTCGCGGCGCTGGAGGCGGGGTGGCGGGCGGCGGCCGAGGAGGTGGACCCGGAGCGCGGTCAGGTGGCGCTGGGGTTCCTGCACCTGCTGGGGCGGTCGCTGGTGCCGGGGCTGGTGCGGGGGTTCCGGGACGGGCACCCGGCGGTGCGGTTCCGGCTGGTGCAGGACTCGCGGCAGGTGCTGCTGGAGCGGCTGGCGGACGGTGGCGTGGACCTGGCGCTGATCGCGCCACCGCCTTCGGGGGAGGAGGCGGGCCGCGGGACGGGTGGCGCGGCGGGTGGCACGGCGGGCCGGGCGGCCGGCGGGGCGGCCGGCGGGACGGCGAGTGGCACGGCGGGCGCCGAGGCCGGTGGCGCGGTGGGGCGCTTGGCCTGGCGGGTGCTGCGGACGCAGGAGCTGGTGCTGGTGGTGCACGCCTCGCACCGGTTGGCGGCGCGGCGGCGGGCGGTGCGGGTGGCGGACCTGGCGGGTGAGGCGTTCGTCGGGATGGAGCGCGGGTACGGGTTGCGGCAGATCACCGACGAGCTGTGCGCGGCGGCCGGGTTCACGCCGGAGCCTGCCTTCGAGGGGCAGGAGACGGAGACGGTGCGCGGGCTGGTGTCGGCCGGGCTGGGCGTCGCGGTGCTGCCCGCCGCCGACCACCCCACCGACCTGGTCGAGCTGCCGCTCCTGCCGCGCGCCGAGCGCCGCATCGCCCTGGTCTGGCCCACCGACCACCCGCTGCCACCCGCCGTGCGCGTCTTCCGCGACCACGCGATCAGCGAGCAGGCGACCGGCGAGCAGGCGACCGGCGAGCAGGAGCCCGGCGAGCAGGAGCCCGGCGCGGGCGGGTGCTGACCCGCGCCGCCGCCGGGCGTCCGCTCAGCCCCTGTACGCCTCCACGAACTCCACCAGGGTCCGCGCCGAGAAGCCCGTCGCGCCCGGCACGACCTCGTCGTGCGCCTCCTCGGCGCGCGCGGGCCCGGCGATGTCCAGGTGCGCCCACGGCAGCCCGCCGGTGAACTCGCGCAGGAACAGCGCCGCCGTGATGCCGCCGGGACCCGGCGGGGTCTGGCGGAGGTCGGCGAGCTGGCCGCGCACGTCGTCCGCGTGGTCCTCCAGCAGCGGCATCCGCCACCACGCCTCGCCGACGCGCTCGCCCGCGCCCGCCAGCGCCTCGGCGACCGCGTCCGAGTTGCTGAACAGCCCGCCCGTGCGCAGCCCCAGCGCGACCTTCATCGCGCCGGTCAGCGTCGCCACGTCGACCAGCAGGTCCGGCTCCAGCTCGTCCACCGCGTACGCCAGCGCGTCGGCCAGCACGAGCCTGCCCTCGGCGTCGGTGTTGCCGATCTCGGTGGTGGTCCCGCCGTACTGCCGCACCACGTCACCCGGCCGGTAGGCCGAGCCGGACACGTGGTTCTCCGCCAGCGGCACCAGGCCGGTCACCCGGACCGGTGAGCCCCTGCGGGCCAGCGCGACCACGGCGGCGATGACGGCGGCGCCACCGGACATG
The DNA here is from genome assembly GCF_000023245.1 of Actinosynnema mirum DSM 43827. Classification (GTDB taxonomy): domain Bacteria; phylum Actinomycetota; class Actinomycetes; order Mycobacteriales; family Pseudonocardiaceae; genus Actinosynnema; species Actinosynnema mirum. The sequence goes on along the minus strand of NC_013093.1, from coordinate 867,748 downwards.
TCGGTGCGCATCAGGTGCATCCCCTCGGCGGGCTTGACCGAGATGCCGCCGGTGTCGAACGTGATGCCCTTGCCGACCAGCACCACGTGCGGCCCGTCGCCGCCGCGCCAGGTCAGCTCGACCAGCCTCGGCGGCCTGGTGGAGCCGCCGCCGACCGCGAGGACCCCGCCGAAGCCGCGCTTGGCCAGCCACTTCTCGTCCCGGACCTGCACCTGCAGGCCGGGGGTGCCGCGCGCCGCGTCGACCGCGGCGGCGGCCACCCAGGCCGGGTCCTTCACGTTGGACGGCGCGTTGGCCAGGTCGCGGTTGAACGCGGTGGCCGAGGCGAGCAGGTGCGCCCGGAACGCCTCGGCGGCCAGCACGTCGGTGTAGCCCTCGTCGGGCGCGACCAGGCGCAGCGACTCCACCCGCTCGGGCGCGTCACCGCTGGTCAGGCTGAACTTGTAGCCGCCGAGGACGGCGCCGAGCACGAACGCGCGCACCGACTCGGCGTCGGCCGCGTCGGTCAGCTCGACGTCGAACCGCGTGCCGCTGCCCGCCAGCTCCCGCGTCAGCGCGGCGCCCGCGCGCCGCCAGTGCGCGGGCTTCCCGCCCCCGACTCCGAGCCGCCAGCGGCCCTCGTCGTCCTTGCGGGTCTCCCCGGCTTCGTCATCGGTCAGCACGACCGGCGGCACGCCGGGACGGGGTTCGTCGGCCACCTCTACGGCGACCAGCGGGGTGGGCAGCGGCACGTGCACGGCGGCGTTCCTCCTGGAGTGTCCTGGGGTTGCGTTCCGGAGCACGACGAAGCGATGCCCCGGTTCCGCTCGGGAAACCGGGGCGCTGAGGCTTCGTCCCGGCAGGTCAGCCCGCGGCCGCCTTGAGCGCGTCGCCCAGCGCGTTCGCCTCGTCGGCGGACATCTCGACCACCAGGCGCCCACCGCCTTCCAGCGGAACGCGCATCACGATGCCCCGCCCCTCCTTGGTCACCTCAAGGGGACCGTCGCCGGTCCGGGGCTTCATGGCCGCCATAGCGTGCTCCCTCCGTCAGATCTTCCCCGTTCCGACCTGGGCCGGAACACGGCGTCCATTCTCCCCTATGCAGACTGCACAGTGAAACCGAACCGATCTTTCCGCCCGTCCGGAACGTCGGTTTCCCCCTCCGACAACGCCCTGATCACGCCCAGGATGGCGGTACCGCAAAGACTTCTCCGTCACATCGGGCGTGTCACCCGGCCGTGAGCGAATCCCGACCTGTGGCGTGTCGTGGGGCCGTCCTGACAGACTCGGACCTCGTGCGAGCCCGTTCCGCGCTGTTCGACGTGTACGGCGGCCACCTGCGACAGCGCGGTGGCGCCGCGACCATCGCCGCCCTCGTCCGCCTGCTGGAGCCGCTGGACTTCGCGCCCCCCGCGGTGCGCACGGCCGTGTCGCGCACGGTCAGGCAGGGCTGGTTGGAGCCGGTGCGGCTGCCCGACGGCCCCGGTTACGCGATGACGCCCCGCGCGGAGACGCGCCTCGACGAGGCGGCGGCCCGGATCTACCGGACCCGGCCGTCCACCTGGGACGGTCGCTGGCACGTGGTGGTGCTGGACGAGGCGCCGAACCGGGAGGTGCGGGAGCGGGTCGCGCCGTCGCTGCAGCTGCTCGGGTACGGGTCGCTGGGGCCGGTCACCTGGATCGCGCCGAGGCCGTCGCCGGAGCTGCGCGGGGTGCTGGCGGCCGAGGGCGTGGGGGCTTCGGTGTTCCTCGGCGAGCACGAGGGCGAGCCGTCCGACCTGGCGGCGCGGGCGTGGGACCTGGCGGAGCTGGGCGCGGACTACGCGCGGTTCGTGGCCGAGTGGGAGCCGGTGGTGTCCGCTGTGGACGGCGGGTCGCCCCCGGTGGCGTTCGCGGCCTCGCAGCGGTTCCTGCACGCGTGGCGCAAGTTCCTGTTCCGCGATCCGGGCCTGCCGGACGAGCTGCTGCCCGCCGGGTGGGCGGGGACGGGGGCCGCCGCGTTCTTCGACCGGCACACCGGGCGGCTGGCGGGGGCGGCGCGGGAGTTCGTGGACGACTGCCTGGCGCCCGCGGGCGCGCGCGAGGCGCAGGAGTCCGGCTGAGGCGGGCCGACCGGGTCCCCTCAGGCCGGGTGGCGACGACCGCGCGGGCGCGCCGGATCGGCGTCCGCCAGTCGCCCCACGGCGGCGGCAGGGCCACCGCCGTGGCAGACCGAACCGAGCAAGACCCGAGCTGACGGAGGTCCCCCCGTGTCCGAACTCCTCGTCGACGACGCCGACGGCGTTCGCACCCTCGCGCTGAACCGCCCGGAGGCGTTCAACTCGCTGACCACCTCGCTGAAGGAGGCGCTGCTGGCGGCCGTGCGGGAGGCGGCGGCCGACGGGTCGGTGCGGGCCGTGGTGCTGACCGGCTCGGGCCGGGCGTTCTGCGGCGGGCAGGACCTGAAGGAGCACGTCGCCCTGCTGGAGTCCGGCGACCCCGCGCCGCTGGAGACCGTGGAGCGGCACTACAACCCGCTGGTCTCGGCGATCGCGGCGATGCCGAAGCCGGTGGTGGCGGCGGTGAACGGGATCGCGGCCGGGGCGGGGGCGTCGCTGGCGTTCGCGTGCGACCTGCGGGTGGTGTCGGAGAAGGCGCGGTTCGTGATGTCGTTCGCGAACGTGGGGCTGACGGCGGACTCCGGGGCGTCCTGGACGCTGCCCCGGCTGGTCGGGGCCGGGCGGGCGGCGGAGCTGCTGCTGCTCGGCGAGCCGGTGGGGGCCGAGGAGGCGCTGCGGATCGGGCTGGTGAACCGGGTGGTGCCCGGCGAGGAGCTGGCCGGGTCGGCGCACGCGCTGGCCGCGCGGCTGGCGGCCGGGCCGACGGTGGCCTACGCGAAGATCAAGGAGGCGCTCGCGGCGGCCTGGGGGACGCTCGACGAGTCGCTGGCCGTGGAGGCGCGCACGCAGGCCGAGGCCGGGGCCACCGAGGACCACCGCGAGGGGGTCGCGGCGTTCGTGGGCAAGCGGGAGGCGCGGTTCACCGGGCGGTAGGCGGGCCCGTGGGTGACGGCCGCGGACCCGGCGCCGGGTCGGCGTCGGGTCCGCGGTTTCCCTGGCCGGGGTGGTCGGGTCCGGGTGGCCGGGTCCGGGGTGGCCGGGTCCGGGGTGGCCGGGGTCAGGCCGGCGCGCCCGCGCCGACCAGCCTGCGGCGCTCCAGCACCGCCGCGACCAGGTACGCGCCGCCACCGGCCACGGCCAGCACCCCGAACAGGCCCGATCCGCCCAGGAAGATCGCCGCGCCCGCCACCAGGGCGAGCCAGGTGCCGAGGGCGTAGTGCAGGGCGTTGCGCCGGGCCGAGCCCTCGGCCAGGTAGATCAGGCCCACCACCAGCGCGGACCCGGTCGGCCACAGGACGCTCTGCAGGTCGGCGGAACCGGTCAGGTCGGCCAGCGCGGTGATCAGCAGGAACAGGGCCGCGAAGCCGGTGACCCAGATGGCGCCGAGCAGCGAGGCGGTGGTGGACTCGGGTTTGCCGAGGCCCTTCTTGGCGCGGACGGCGGCGACCGTGCTCAGCACCGAGCCCGCCGCCAGGCCCGTCGCGAGGAACGCGGTCGGCAGCCAGCCGGGCAGGGACAGGACCGGGTCGGCGCCGTGGGACAGGGCCGCGCCGCCGTGGCCGAGCACGTAGGCGAGTCCGAACGCGACGTACGCGGAGCGGTTGTCGACCTCCTGGGGCGCGGTGGTCGGGGCGGCGGGGGTGGCGATCGTGGTGGTGGACACGGTGGTTCCTCCTGGGAGTGGTGGGTGGAGCGGGTTCAGCGGTTCGGCGCGGCGGCGCGGGTGGTGCCGGAGAGCGCGGTGACCAGGTCGGGCACCAGGTCGGCGGGCCACGGGAACAGCCGGTGCGCCGCGCGCTGGTGGGCGATGCCGTGCAGGCCCAACCACAGGGCCACCGCGTCGGCCTCCGGGTCGGTGCTGGTGGAGCGGCCCGTCGCGGCGCACTCGGCGATCAGGGCCGCGAGGTGGCCGGTGGTCGGTGCCCCTGGGGTGGTCTCGTCCGGGTGGTCGGACATGACCCGGTAGCAGCCGGGGCGGGTGGTGGCGAAGTCCAGGTAGGCGTGGCACGCGTCGTGCAGCCTGCGCCGGGGGTCCGCCGAGCGGGTGGCCGAGGCGGTCAGCAGGGCGGCCAGCTCGGCGCGGCCCGCGTCCGCCGCGGCCTTCAGGACCGAGGGCGGGTCGGGGAAGTGCGGGTAGATCGACGGGGCGGTGATGCCCGCCTCGCGGGCCACGGCCCGCAGGGTGACGCGGTGCTCGCCGCCCAGGTCGAGCAGGCGGGTCGCGGCGGCCAGGATGTCGTCCCGCAGCAGCGCGCCCTGGCCCCTGCGCCCGCGCGGCCGGGCCGCGGTCACACCTCGGGGACGATGACGACCTTGCCCAGCACGGTCCTGGACTCGGCGAGCGCGAGCGCGGCGGAGGCGTCGGACAGCGGGAACCGGGCGGCGACCTTCGCGGTGAGCACGCCGTCCGCGAGCAGGCGCAGCACCTGGGTGAGGTCCTCGGCGAGCTTGCGCCGGAACTCCGCGCGGTTGCGCAGGCCGGCCCAGAAGTTGTAGAAGTGCGCGCCCTTGCCGTTGGGCGAGTAGTTCCACATCGCGAGCTGGGCGAACAGCGCCAGGATCGGGAGCTGCGAGCTGCCCTCGGCGTCCTTGGTGGCGGCGGTGCCGTAGGAGACGAGCGTGCCGCCCTTGCGCAGCAGCTTCCACGACTCGTTCAGGGCCTTGCCGCCGACGTGGTCGAACACGGCGTCCACGCCGTCGGGGGCCAGCTCGCGGATGCGGTCGTGCATGGCGGGGTCGCGGTAGTCGACCGGGGTGGCGCCGAGGGCGCGGACGGTGTCGTGGTGGCGGGGCGAGGCGGTGCCGATGACGGTCATGCCCGCGTGCTTGGCCAGCTGGACGAGGGTGCTCCCGACGCCGCCGTTCGCGCCGAGCACGACGACCGTGGCGCCCGCGCGGGCCTTGGCGACCCGGTGCAGCATCTGCCAGGCGGTGATCCCGTTGACCACCAGGGTCTCGACCTCGGCCGCGTCGAGGCCGTCCGGGACGGGGACGAGGTCGGCGGCGTCGAGCACCAGGTGGCTGGCCCACGCGCCGGTCTTGGTGACGGCGGCGAAGCGCTTGCCGGTGAGGGCGGGGTCCGCGCCGGGGCCGGTGGCGACGACCGTGCCGACCACGTCGTAGCCGGGGACGAAGGGGAACGCGGGCTGGTCGTAGTACTTGCCCCGGCGCATCTGCTGCTCGGCGAACGAGACGCCGGTCGCGTCCATGCGCAGGACCACCTGGCCGTCGGTGAGGGCGGGGAGGTCGCGGACGCGGACCTGGAGGCCCTCCGGCTCGACCGCGGCGGGGAGGACGACCTCGGTGACGCGGGTGGCGGTGGCGCTGGTCATGGGGTTTCTCCTGGGGTGTTCTTGGTGGGACCGTTGTGCTTACAGCCGTAAAGCTACATGCGTTAGTTCAGGGCGCGCAAGACCTGACAGTCATAAACTTCACGGTGTATGGTTACGGCGTGGAGAACAGCAGCTCAGGGGTGGCGGAGACAGCGGAAACCCAGGTCACGGGCGTGGGCGCGGGTGACGCGGGGGTGAGCGCAGGCGCGCGTGACGCGGGCGTGGACGTCCCGCACGCGGCTGGTGAGAGCGCGGCCGAGGCTCCCGCGCGCAAGCCCGCCCGCAGGCGGAACCGGCGGGGCGAGGGGGCCAAGCTGCGGGAGGAGATCGTCGACGCCGCCACCGCGATCCTGGACGAGGAGGGTGACGAGCGGCTGGTCACGCTGCGGTCGGTCGCGCGGCGGATCGGCATCGCCGCGCCGTCCATCTACCCGCACTTCCCCGACCAGCCGTCGATCATGATGGCGGTGGTGCGGCGGGAGTTCGAGGCGCTGGCCGGGCAGCTGCGGGAGGCCCGCGACCGGGAGGTCGACCCGCGCGAGCGGCTGGTCGCGATCTGCCTGGCCTACCTGGAGGTCGCCCGCGCCCACCCCGGCCGGTACCGGACCATGTTCGGCGGGCTCTGGATGCCCGACCTGGACACCGGCTCGATCACCGCCGAGGAGCTGATGTCCCTGGGCAACGAGCCCCTGGAGGTGCTGGTCGTGGCGCTGGAGGCGTGCGTGGAGGCCGGTCAGGCCACCAGCGACGACCTGTTCGCCGACGCGGTCGCGCTGTGGATGGGGCTGCACGGGCTCGCCCACCAGCGGTCGGTCACCCGCGCGTTCCCCTGGCCGGACGACATCGAGCTGCGGATCATCGGCGCGCTCGCGCACCTCACCGGGACGGGCGACGGGACCGGTTCGGCCGCACCCCAGCCGGTCACGCCCCAGCCGGTCACGCCCGAGTCGGCCGGGCCCCAGCCGGTCACGCCCGAGTCGGCCGGGCCCTGATCAGCCGGGCTTTTGGCCGGCCGGGTCCCGGTCGGCCTGGTGCGCGCGGAAGCAGGTCTCGACGTGGTCGTCGACCATGCCGGTGGCCTGCATCAGCGCGTAGCAGGTGGTCGGGCCGAGGAACACGAAGCCCTTGCGCTTGAGCGCCTTCGCCATCGCCGTCGACTCGGGCGTGATCGCCGGGACGTCGGCCGCCGTCGCGGGCCGCGTCCTCGGCCCGGCCGGGGCGAACGACCACAGCAGCCCGTCGAGCGGCTCGTCCAGCGCGAGCACCGCCGCCGCGTTGCCGATCGCCGCGACGATCTTGGCCCGGTTGCGGACGATGCCCGCGTCACCCATCAGCCGGGTGACGTCGTCCCCGTCGTAGGCGGCGACGAGCTTCGGGTCGAACCCGTCGAACGCGGTCCGGAAGTTCTCCCGCTTGCGCAGGATCGTGATCCAGGACAGCCCGGACTGGAACGACTCCAGGCACATCCGCTCGAACAGCTCGGTCCCGCCGTGCAGCTCGACGCCCCACTCGGTGTCGTGGTACTCGGCGTAGTCGGGGCTGGAGTCGCCCCACGCGCAGCGCTGGACCACGCTCACCCCTCCCCGTCGACGCGGTAGCGCTCGGCGAACCTGGCGAACCGGGTGAGCGAGTACCGGACGCCCGCGAGCACCGCCGGTCGCGCGATCGCGGGCAGCACCACGTCCTCGACCCAGGTGAACTCGGAGGCCGACTCCCCCGCCGGGGCGACGCGGAACTCGCCGGTCCCCCGCACCACCCGTCCGAGGTGCTCGACCGCGCACAGCGACGGCGGCTCCCACCGGGTGATCCGCATGGGGTCCACGACGCCGAACCGGCCGATGCCGGTGACCGCGGTGAACTCGTCGCCGACCGCCCGGCCGGGACCGGAGGTGACGCGGACGGAGGTGGCCAGGATCCACTCGCCCTGGCGCTCCCAGTCGGTGACCGCCGCCCAGGTCACGCGCGCGGGCGCGGCGACCGGGACGGTCAGCTCAAGCCGGGTCACGCTGGGGTTCCCGCGCGGACTCGGCCGGGTCGGTGGAGCCGGGGGCGGTGGAGCCGGGGGTGGCGGTGGGGGCGGAACCGGGCGTGGCGCTGCCGGACGACGCGGACTCGGCGACCCCCGCCTCGGCGGCACCGGGCTGGGCGACGTGCTTCTCGGGCCTGGCCACACCGGGCCCGATCTCGGCGGACTCGACGGCGTCCCGCTCGCGGAGCGCGCCCTCGGGCACCAGGCCCTCCAGCTCGGCGACCCGCTCGCGCAGCAGCTCGACCTCGCCCGCCAACCTGCCGAGGGCCCAGTCGACCTCGGACATCTTGTAGCCGCGCAGCACCAGCTGGAACCGGAGCGCGCGGACGTCCTCGGGGGTCACCCGGTCGGCGGGCAGCCTGGTCGGGGACGCGCCCGGCGGCAGCGGCGCCATCTCCTCCCCGCGCCCGAACAGCAGTGAGGCCAGCAGGAACACCACCGCGGCGACTAGCGCCATGACGACGAGGTAGAGGAGCGCTGTGGTCACACCGACGATCGTGGCACACACCACCGGCGCCGCACACACCACCGGCGGCACACGCGCCGCTGCGGCGCGTCACGCCCGCGAACGACTTCGGGCACGCGGACCCGGCGCGGCGGCAGGCCAGGGGGGCGCGCGCCCCGGCTAGCCGAGGACGGCCTCGGGCGTCCGCTCCGGCGCGCACAGCACGCCCTCGATCGTGGCCGCGAACCGCCGCCACTCCGCGCGCTCGGCGGCCAGCGCCAGCCCGCCCCGGTCGGTCAGGTGGTAGGTGCGGCGCTGCCTGCCGCCCACGGTGCCCCACTCGCTGGCGACCAGTCCCGCGGCCTCCAGCCTGCGCAGCGCCGGGTAGACGGTGCCGGTGGGCAGGTCGAGCGCGCCGCCGCTGCGGTGCTGGAGGGCCTCGATGATGGCGTAGCCGTGGAGCTTCGCGCCGTCCAGCGTGGCCAGCAGGAGACCTTCCAGGTGACCGCGCAGCGCGTCGGACTTCATGCGTTCGGAGTTTATGGTTTCCGCTCACCGGACCACAGCGGGAGGACCCGGTCGGGCGCGCGCCCGCTAGGCCAGCGCGCGCAGCGCCCGCGCGGGCGGCCTGGTGCCCGCGACGGCCGCGACCACGTCGACCACCTGCCGGGTGCGGCGGACCTCGTGGGCGCGGAACACCCGCGCGCCGCTGCGCGCGGCCAGCGCGGTCGCGGCGAGGGTGCCGTCGACCCGGTCGCCGACGTCCGCGTCCAGGGTCTCGCCGATGAAGTCCTTGTTGGACAGCGCCATCAGCACCGGCCAGCCGGTGTCGACCAGCTCGTCCAGCCGCCGCAGCAGCTCCAGGCCGTGCCAGGTGTTCTTGCCGAAGTCGTGGGTCGGGTCGATCAGCACGCCCGCCCTGGGCACGCCCAGCGAGGTCACCAGCTCGGCCCTGGCCACCAGCTCCTCGACGACCGAGGCGACCACGTCGGCGTACCGGACGCGGTGCGGGTCGGTGCGGGGCGGCAGTCCGCCGGTGTGCGAGCAGACGAGGCCGACCCCGAACTCGGCGGCGACCTCGGCGAGCTCCGGGTCGGCGCCCGCCCAGGTGTCGTTGATCAGGTCGGCGCCCGCCTCGCAGACCGCCCTGCCGACCTCGTGCCGCCAGGTGTCGACGCTGATCACCAGGTCGGGGTGCCGCTCCCTGACCCTGGCGACGAACGGGACGACCCGGCGCGCCTCCTCGGCGGCGTCGACGTGCTCGCCCCTGGCGCCCGCGCGCACCCCGCCGATGTCGACGACGTCCGCGCCCTCGGCGACCGCCCGGTCGACGGCGGCCAGCGCGGCGGTGTCGGTGAAGGTGGCGCCCCGGTCGTAGAAGGAGTCCCGCGTCCGATTGACGATCGCCATGACCAGCGCGCGGTCTGTGGGGACGTCGCGTGTGCCGAACCGCATGGGGGCATCGTGCCACGCCACCGCTTGATGTGAGCTGCCTCACAGGATCTTGCTACCCGTCAGTAGCCGCCACTTGACTCGACCGCACCCTGCGTGATCCAGCTCACGGTCAAGGAGGACCTGGTGCGCCGATCACTCGCCCTGCTGCTCGCCCCCCTGCTCCTGCTCCCCGCCACCGCCTCGCCCGCCACCGCCGCGTCCGCCGCGTCCGCGCCGTCAGCGTCCGCCGAGGCCCAGGCCGCCTCGATCACCTACCGCACCATCCCCGGCGAGGGCGGCGCCCCGCTGCGCGCCTTCGTGGTCGCCCCGACCGGCTCCGGCCCGCACCCGCTCCTGGTGATGCCGTCCAGCTGGGCGGTCAGCGGCATCGAGTACGTCGGCGCCGCCGCGAAGCTCGCCTACCGGTCCGGCTACGCGGTGATCAGCTACACCAGCCGGGGCTTCCACGACTCCGGCGGCGAGATCGACGTCGCCGGGACCGCCACGGTCGCCGACGTCAGCCGCGTCATCGACTGGGGCATCACCAACCTCGACGCCGACCCGGCCAGGATCGGCGTCGCCGGGATCTCCTACGGCGGCGGCCAGTCCCTGCTCGCCGCAGCCGCCGACCCCAGGGTCAGGGCCGTGGCCGCGCTCAGCACCTGGTCCGACCTGGCCCGATCGCTCTACCCCAACGAGACCGTCAGCTCCCAGGCCGTCGACCTGCTGCTCACGGCGGGCAAGCTCACCGGCCGCCCCGGCCAGGTGCTCAGGGACGCCGAGACCGCGTACCGCGAGGGCCGGTTCGAGGACGTCGTGCCGATCTCGCCGCCCCGCTCGCCGTCCACGAAGGTCCCGGCGCTCAGCCGCGCGGCCGTGCTGATCGGCAACGCCTGGAACGACGGCCTGTTCCCGCCCGGCCAGATCACCGACCTGTTCTCGGAGCTCACCGGCCCGAAGCGGCTCCTGCTCACGCCGGGCGACCACGCCACGGCCGAGCTGTTCGGGGCCGCCGGGCTGCCCAACGAGGTGTGGGACGCGGTCGGCCGCTGGTTCGACCACCACCTGCGCGGCGTCGCCAACGGCGTCGACCGGGAGGCCCCGGTGTGGTTGCGCCCCAACAACGGCGGCGCGTGGCGGACCTACCCGTCGTGGTCGGCGGTCACCACCGCGCGCGAGTCGCTGCCGCTGGCCGAGGCCGGGTTCGGCGCGGGCAGGGCCACGCTCGCGGACAGCGGCGCGGTGCTGGTGAGCGGTGCGCTGCAGGCGTTCCTGAAGATCCCGACCGGGGTGGCGCTGCCGCTGGTGGACCGGTCGGGCGCGGCGGTGTGGACGGGCCCGGTGCTGCGGTCCACCACGCTCGTCGGCGGCACGCCCAGGGCTCGGCTGAACGTCACGGCGGCGGCCGAGACCTCGCTGTTCGCCTACCTGTACGAGGTGAACGGCCTCGGCCTCGGCGCGCTGATCAGCCACAAGCCGGTGGTGGTGCGGGCCGGGAGCCGGGTGGTCGACCTGGAGCTGGAACCCGCGCTGTGGCAGGTGGGCGCGGGCAACCGGCTGGCGCTGGTGGTGGACACCGTGGACGGCCGGTACGGCAGCGTCGGCACGCGCGGCGCGGCGGTGACCATCGGCGCCGGGTCGGTGCTGGAGGTGCCGATCTCGGGCTGAGCGCCCGCCCGCCGAGAACGCGAGGGGGCGCTGCCGTCCACAGGGGACGGGAGCGCCCCCTCGGGAAGCCCTCAGCTCGCGCAGGCGTCCAGCGCGGCGTCCACGTCGTCGATGATGGTCAGCATCCCCATCGCGGCGGGCGCCACGAACCCCCGGTCGCGCAGCTCCCCCAGCCACCGCACCAGCCCGGTGTAGTGCCCGTCGACGTCCAGCAGCACCACCGGCTTGGCGTGCATCGAGAGCGTCCGCGAGGTCCACACCTCGAACAGCTCCTCCAGCGTGCCGATCCCGCCGGGCAGCGCCAGGAACGCGTCGCCGTGCGCCTCCATGAGCGCCTTGCGGTCGCGCATGGTCTCGACCACGAGCAGGTCGTCCGCGTCGCTGTCGGCCCACTCGCGCTCCACCAGGGAGCGCGGGATCACGCCGGTGGTGCGCCTGCCGCCGTCGCGCACGGCCTGCGCCACCGCGCCCATCATGGACCGCTTCCCGCCGCCCCAGGCCAGGTCCCAGCCCCGGCCCGCGATGCGCTCGCCCACGTCGGTCGCCAGGTCCAGGTAGCTCTGCGGCACGGTGCTGAGCGACCCGCAGTACACCGTCACGGTCAGCTCGCCCATCAGTGCGCCTCCCCCCACGCCTGGTGCGCCTCCCTGACGACCCGGACGGCGTCCTCGACGTCGTCGGTCAGGTGCAGCAGCGCCAGGTCCTTGTCGCCGATCTTCCCGCTGCCCAGCACCGAGTCGCGCACCCAGTCGTACAGGCCCTGCCAGTAGGACCGGCCGAACAGCACGACCGGGAACTTGGTGACCTTCTTGGTCTGCACCAGGGTCAGCGCCTCGAACAGCTCGTCCAGGGTGCCGAAGCCGCCGGGCAGGCAGATGAAGGCCTGCGAGTACTTGATGAACATGGTCTTGCGGACGAAGAAGTAGCGGAAGTTCACGCCGAGGTCGACCCACGGGTTCAGGCCCTGCTCGAACGGCAGCTCGATGCCGAGGCCGACCGAGTAGCCGCCCGCCTCGGAGCAGCCCCGGTTCACCGCCTCCATCGCGCCGGGACCACCGCCGGTGATGACCGCGAACCCGGCCTCGGCGAGCGCGCCGCCGAGCTGCCTGCCCACCTCGTACTCGGGGTGGGCGCGCTCGGTGCGGGCCGAGCCGAACACGGTGACGGCGCTCGGGATGCCCGCGAGCGCGCCGAAGCCCTCCACGAACTCGGCCTGGATGCGCAGCACCCGCCACGGGTCGGTGTGCACCCAGTCGCTGGGGCCGCGCGAGTCGAGCAGGCGCTGGTCCGTCGTGGTGAGCTCCGTGTTGCGCTCGCGGCGCAGCACCACGGGGCCGCGCCGCTTCTCCTGCGGGTGCTCGTCCACGCCGTTCTCGCTCATTGGCCGGAGTCTAGACCGGTCAGGGCATCGCGCTGAGGAAGCGCGACAGGACTTCGTAGCAGTGTCCGATCTCGTTCACCCGGACGTTCTCCTGCTGCGTGTGGGCGAGCAGCGGGTCGCCGGGGCCGAAGTTCACGGCGGGCGTGCCGAGCGCGGCGAAGCGGGCCACGTCGGTCCAGCCGAGCTTGGCGACCGGGGCGCCGCCCGCCGCCTCGACCAGCTCGCGCGCGGCGGGCGAGGCCAGGCCGGGCAGGGCGCCCGCGGCGAAGTCGGTGACGGTGACCTCGTAGCCGTCGAACAGCTCCCGCAGGTACGCCTCGGCCTGGGCCGGGGTGCGGTCGGGGGCGAAGCGGTGGTTGACGGTCAGCACGCACTCGTCCGGCACGACGTTGCCGGAGACGCCGCCGGTGATGCCCACGGCCTGCACGCCCTCCCGGTAGGTGCAGCCGTCGATCTCCACGACCCGCGACTCGTGGTCGCGCAGCCGGGCGATCGCGTCGCCGAGGAGGTGGATGGCGTTGACGCCCATCCAGCCGCGCGCGGTGTGGGCGCGCTTGCCGGTGGCGCGCACCTGCACCCGGATCGTGCCCTGGCAGCCCGCCTCGATGACGCCGTTGGACGGCTCGCACACGATCGCCAGGTCGCCGCTCATCCACTCGGGCAGCTCGCGCTCGACCCGGCCGAGGCCGTTGCGGCTCGCCTCGACCTCCTCGCAGTCGTAGAACACGAACGTGAGGTCGTGGCGCGGGTCGGTGAGCGTGCCCGCGAGGGCCAGCATGACCGCGTCGCCGCCCTTCATGTCCACCGAGCCGAGGCCGTGCAGCACGCCGTCCTCCAGGCGGGAGGGCAGGTTGTCGTTGACCGGCACGGTGTCCAGGTGGCCCGCGAGCACGACGCGCCGCTCGCGGCCGAGGTTCGTGCGGGCCAGGACGGTGTTGCCGGAGCGGACGACCTCCAGGGCGGTCTGCTCGCGCAGGGACCGCTCGACCAGGTCGGCGATGCGCTGCTCGTCGCCCGAGACGCTCGGCACGTCCACGAGCGCGACGGTCAGCGTGACGGGATCGGCGGTGAGGTCAAGGGTGTCGGCCACGCCCGGCACGTTACCGTTCAGTGCTGTGAGCACCGAAGACACCACCACCGGCGCGCACGGCGTCGGACTGGCGACCGTGACCTCCGACGGGACCGTGCTGGACACCTGGTTCCCCGCGCCCCGGCTCGGCGAGACCGGGGCGGGCACCGCCCGGCTGTCGCCGGTCGAGGTCGCCGCCGAGCTCGGCGAGGCCGCGGCGAAGCTGCTCGGCGTGGACGCCGAGCGCGACGTCGAGGTCGTGGGCGTGCGCGTGGCCCTGGCCTCCCTGGACTCCGCGCCCGCCGACGCCTACGACGTGTGGCTGCGGCTGCACCTGCTGTCGTCCCGGCTGGTCGAGCCGCACGGGGTGAACCTGGACGGCGTGTTCGGCCTGCTGGCCAACGTGGTGTGGACCAACCACGGGCCGTGCGCGGTGGAGGGCTTCGAGGCCACCCGCCTGCGGCTGCGCTCGCGCGGCGCGGTCACCGTGTACGGCGTGGACAAGTTCCCGCGCATGGTCGACTACGTGGTGCCGTCGGGGGTGCGGATCGCGGACGCGGACCGGGTGCGGCTGGGCGCGCACCTGGCTCCGGGCACGACGGTCATGCACGAGGGCTTCGTGAACTTCAACGCGGGCACGCTCGGCACGTCCATGGTGGAGGGCCGGATCTCGGCCGGGGTCGTGGTCGGCGACGGCACCGACGTCGGCGGCGGCGCGTCGATCATGGGCACGCTGTCCGGCGGCGGCAAGCAGGTCATCTCGGTGGGCGAGCGGTCGCTGATCGGGGCGAACGCGGGCATCGGCATCTCGCTGGGCGACGACTGCGTGGTCGAGGCCGGGCTGTACGTGACGGCGGCCTCGAAGGTCACCGCCGACGACGGCACGGTCGTCAAGGCGGGCGAGCTGTCCGGGGTGTCGAACCTGCTGTTCATCCGCGACTCGGTGACCGGCGCGGTGCGCGTGCGGGCCCGCAAGGGCAGCGGGGTCGAGCTGAACTCGGTCCTGCACGCCAACGACTGATCCCCTCCGCGAACGCGGGAGCCGGGCCGCCGTGGCGACCCGGCTCCCGCGCTGTTCGGGGGACTGCTCCCGCTCGGGGTGCTACTCGGCGAGCCGCTCCACGGCGGTCGCCACGCGCTCGTCGCTCGCGGTGAGCGCGACGCGGACGTGCTCGGAGCCGCCGGGGCCGTAGAACGTGCCGGGCGCGGCCAGCACGCCCCGGTCGGCCAGCCAGGCGATGGTGTCCCAGGCGCCCTCGCCCCTGGTGGCCCACAGGTACAGGCCCGCCTCGGAGTGGTCGACGCGGAACCCGGCGCTGGTGAGCGCCGCGTGCAGCAGCTCGCGCCGCTTGCCGTACCGCTCGCGCTGGTCGGCCACGTGCGCGTCGTCGTCGAGCGCGGCCGTGACGGCGGCCTGCACGGGCCTGGGCACGATCATGCCCGCGTGCTTGCGCGTCTCCAGCAGCCCGGACACCAGTCCAGCGTCCCCGGTGACGAAGCCCGCCCGGTAGCCGGCGAGGCTGGAGGACTTGGACAGCGAGTGGACCGCGAGCAGGCCGCTCGGCGACCCGCCGCTGACCCGCTCGTCCAGCACCGAGACCGGTTCGGCGCTCCAGTGCAGCGCCAGGTAGCACTCGTCCGAGGCGACCACCGCGCCCACCTCGCGGGCGGCGGCGACCGCGTCCGCCAGCGCGGGCGCGTCCAGCACCCGTCCGGTCGGGTTGGACGGGGAGTTCAGCCACACCAGCTTCGCGCCGGAGGGCGGCGTCTCGCCGTCCGCCAGGCGCACCACGTCGGCGCCCGCGATCCGGGCCCCCACCTCGTACGTCGGGTAGGCCAGAGCGGGGATCGCGACCACGTCGCCGGGACCGACGCCGAGGAGCGTCGGCAACCAGGCAACCAGCTCCTTCGAGCCGATGGTCGGCAGCACGGCGGCCGGGTCCAGGCCGGTGACGCCGTAGCGGCGGGCCATGGACCCGACGACGGCCTCGCGCAGCTCGGGGGTGCCGTGCGTGGTCGGGTAGCCCGGTTCGGCCGACACCGACGACAGGGCCCGCTGGATCACGTCCGGCACCGGGTCCACCGGGGTGCCGACGGACAGGTCGACCACACCGCCGGGGTGCTCGCGCGCCGTGGCGGCGTGGTCGGCCAGCGAGTCCCAGGGGAAGTCCGGGAGCGAGCGGTGGAGCGTCACTCGTGGGACGCCTGCGGCGGGAGGGCCTTGATGAACGCCGGGTCCGCCGAGACCTTGCCGACCTTGGACGCGCCACCGGGCGAGCCCAGGTCGTCGAAGAAGTCCACGTTCGCCTTGGTGTAGGCGGACCACTCGTCGGGGACGTCGTCCTCGTAGTAGATGGCCTCCACCGGGCACACTGGCTCGCAGGCACCGCAGTCGACGCACTCGTCCGGGTGGATGTAGAGCATCCGGTCGCCTTCGTAGATGCAGTCGACGGGGCACTCTTCGATGCACGCCTTGTCGAGCACGTCCACGCACGGCTGGGCGATCACATAGGTCACTGCGCTCTCCTGCTCTGTCTCTTAGTCCACACCGCGCACAGCGGAGGGTACGCGGCCACGCGCCTGCCGCGCCGGTGAGGCTCGCCTTATCAAACTCCCATCCCACCTGCCAGAACGGACGACCTCGCTTCGGGGCGGGGGTGCGGCAGGATGTGGCGGTGGACCCGATCACCGCTCTGGAGCAGCACTGCGCGACCGCTTGGCCCGCGCTCGTCGACCGACCGCTCGGGGGGTGGAGGCTGCGCGCGGCGGACGGGTTCACCGGACGCGCGAACAGCGCCCTGACCACCGGTGATCCGGGTGTGCCGCTGGGGGAGGCGCTGGAGGCGGTGCGCGCGTTCGCGGCCGAGCACGGGGTGCCGCCGCTGGCGCACGTGGTGCTCGGGGCGGGGCACGAGGCGGGGCTGGCGGCGGCCGGGTGGGAGCCGGATCTCGAGCACCCCGGAGGGGTCGAGTCGCTGGTGATGACCGGGCCGCTGAGCGGGTTCGGGGATGTGCGGGGCGGGTCCGAGGGGCGGGACGGGCGGGTGGTCCGGGGCGGGTACGCGGTGGCGGTGCCCGAGGAGCCGGACGCGCGCTGGTGGGAGCTGGCCGCGCAGGCCGAGCCGACGCCCGCGCAGCGGCGCGTGCTGGCCCCGGAGGGGGTGGCGGTGGGGTTCGGGATCGCGCTGCCGGTGGGGGGTTCGGGGTCGGGTTCGGGGTCTGGTTCGGGGGAGGCGGTCGCCGAGGGCGGTGGGGCGGCCGGTGGTGTCGTGCGCGGGGCCGTGGTGGGCGAGGTGCTGCACGTGGCGCGGTTGGCCGTGCGCCCGGAGGCGCGGCGGCTGGGGCTGGCGCGGGCGCTGATGGGGGAGCTGGCGGCGTGGGGCGTGGCGCGCGGGGCGACGACGCTGGCGCTCCAGGTGGCCGAGCACAACAAGCCCGCGATCGCGCTGTACGAGTCGCTGGGCTGCGCGGAGCACCACCGCTACCGCTACTGGCGCCCGTCGTCCTGAGCGGCCTTCCGGGCGGCCTCGGCGGCGAACCAGGCGAGCGCCTCCCGGCGCACCCGCTTGCCGCCGTGCCGCTCGCCGAAGTAGTCGCCGACCGCGCCGACCAGCGGCAACATGCCGATGACCTGGTGGTGGACCCGCCCCTGGGGCCGCTTGTCCAGCTCGCCCTCCAACGACCAGAGCACCCGCGCGAGCTTCCACACCGCCCGCCCGACCACCTTGACCCCCGCCTTGGCCCCCTCGGCCGCCCGCTGCCCGATTCCGGGACGCGCGGCACCGGCTGAGCCGGGACCGGCCGACTCGGGACCGGCTGAGCCGGGACCGGTGGCTTCGGGGCCTGCGGCCCTGGAACCGGTGGCGGCCGACCCGGAACCGGCCTCGGCGGCTTCGGGGCCGGCGTCAGCCGCCTCGGGAGCCGCACCGGCGGGCTTGGCGCCGGTCGTCGTGGGCGGCGTGGTGGTCGTGCCTGCCGTGCCGCCGGTGCTCGTCGCGTTCCTCGCGTCCGCCGCGTCGGCCGCGCGCAGGGCGTCGGTCAGCTCCTCGGTCAGCTCGGCGGTGCGGCGGTCCTCCTCGGCGCGGTCGGCCGGGTCGGTGAGCCTGCCGTCGACCTCGCGCTGGAACAGCACGTGCGCGATGAGCCGCACCCGGTCCTCGACCGAGTCGACGCCCCGCTCCCCCGCGAACGCCGCCAGCAGCAGCCCCTGCCCGGCCGCGCCGAGGGAGGACTGGATCGGCAGGCGGTCGGCCAGCGCGCCGCCGACGCCGGGGACCGCCGCGAGCAGGGCGAGCAGCCTGCCGAGCCGGTCGGCCCACCAGTCGTCGCGCTGCTCGACGCCCATCGCCGCCCACGCCGCCGTGCCCGGCACCCGGAACGCGGCCAGCTGGTCCCACAGCCGGTCGACGGCCCGGCGGTCCGCGCCCGAGCCGATCTCGCGCTCGCGCAGCCCCAGCAGGTCCACGTCCCGCACCGCCGCCAGCACCGGCCCGGTCGCCCGGACGAACGGCCGGAGCGCCAGCACCACGTCCCGATCGGTTATGCCGCCCACGCCAGCCTCCCCGCGCCCACCGCACCCGCCCGGCGGGCGCCGGACGAGCCCACACCCAACTCCTACCCCCGAGCGCGCCCGCGAACCACCCGCGACACGCCCGGCCCAACGCTCCCTGCCCCGACCGGGCAGGCAGGCCAGCCCGAGCCGCCACCCGACCGCGCGCGCCTCAGCGCCCGCTCAGGCCGGGCGCCCCATGATCGCGCCCAGGGCGACCGCCCCCGGCAGCGCGCCCGCGCCGAACAGGGCCAGCGTGCGCCAGTCGTTGGCCAGCACGACGTCGCCGCCAGGTCCGAACACGCCCAGGACCAGCAGCACGCCCAGCCACACCAGCAGCGGCGACGCGGCGACCGACATCTTGCGCGAGCAGCTCGACGCCGCGATCACCAGCAGCGGCATCGACACCGCCGCCACCACCACCGAGATCGGGAACGGCCAGCCGCCCGCGGCGGGCAGGAGGGCGCCGTCCAGGCGCAGCGGCAGGAAGAACAGCTCCAGCACCGCCAGCACGGCCGTCTGGAGCAGCACCGCCACGTGGGCCACCCGGTCGTCCAGGCCCATCCGGTCGCGGAGCTGCGGGCGCGTCGCGGTACCGGCAGCGCCGGCAGCGCCACCACCGCCGACGGCAGCGCCCCCGGCTGTCCGGTCGTCGGCCGCCATCAGCCGCCCAACCCGCCGAACAGGTCGCGCTCCGCGCCTTCCGCGGGCCCGCTCGCCAGCACGTAGTGCTCGTTCGGCAGCACCGGCTGGGCGATCCCGTTGGACAGCGCGTAGCTCGCCCCGCCCGCCCCGTCCTGCCACACCGTCACCTGCGTGGTGTGCGCGCGCAGCGCCCGCAGCTTGGCCATCAGGTGCTCGGACACGTCGATCGTGGTCGTGATGACCGCGTCGTCGACGGCGGGCAGCTCACCGGGCTCGGGCAGCCGGAACGGCAGGTCCGCCAGCTCGGCCAGCTCGCGGGCGCCCGCCTCGGTCTCCTCGCGGGAGGTCACGGTGTGGAACAGCCGCTCCACCACGCTCGACGCCGCGACGGCCGCCGTGGTGATCTCGTGCGCCCGGATGTGGTCGGGGTGCCCGTAGCCGCCGAAGCCGTCGTAGGTCACCACGACCTGCGGCTTCACCGCGTTGATGATCGCGAGCAGCTCGTCGGCCTGCTCCTGGGCCGACCCGGCGACGAAGGCGCGCGGGTGGGCGTTGGCGGCGGTGCCGACCATGCCGGAGTCGCGCCAGCGGCCGTGGCCGCCGAGGAACCGGTGGTCGGTCACGCCGAGCGCGGCGCACGCGGCGCGCAGCTCGGCGACGCGGTAGCCGCCGAGCTGGTCGGCGGCGTCGGCGGCGAGTTCCCGCAGCGCGGGCGGGATGATCTCGCCCTCCTCGCCGAGGGTGCAGGTGACCACGGTGACCTGCACGCCGTCGGCCGCGTACCGGGCGATCGTGCCGCCCGTCCACAGGCTCTCGTCGTCGGGGTGCGCGTGGACCAGCAGCAACCGGGGTGGGGCGGTGAGCGTCACCCGACCAGCGTAGAGGTTGCGCCGCCGCAGACCCCGGAGGCGGGCCGGCGCTCCCAGGGAACACAACAGCGCCCGCGCGGGGCGAGGACCCCGCGCGGGCGCTGAAGATCGGTCAGCGGACCGCCGACTAGCCGACGATCATCGGCTTGACCTCGGCGAAGTGGCACGCGGACAGGGTCTGGCTGCCCGCCCTGCGCTCCAGCTTCGGCTCCTCGGTCGCGCAGATGTCCTGCGCCTTCCAGCACCGGGTGCGGAACCGGCAGCCCGACGGCGGGTTCACCGGGGACGGCACGTCGCCGGTGAGCACGATCCGCTGGCGCCTGCGCTCCAGCTTCGGGTCCGGCACCGGCACGGCCGACAGCAGCGCCTGCGTGTACGGGTGCGTCGGCTTGCTGTAGATCTCCTCGCGGTCGCCGATCTCGACGATCTTGCCGAGGTACATCACGGCGACCCGGTCGGAGATGTGCCGCACCACGGACAGGTCGTGCGCCACGAACAGGTAGGCAAGGCCGAGGCGCTCCTGGAGCTCCTCCAGCAGGTTGACCACGCCGGCCTGCACGGACACGTCCAGCGCGGACACCGGCTCGTCCAGCACGATCAGCTTCGGGTTCAGCGCGAGCGCGCGGGCGATGCCGATGCGCTGGCGCTGGCCGCCGGAGAACTCGTGGGCGTAGCGGTTGCGGTGCTCCGGGTTGAGGCCGACGAGCTCCATCAGCTCGTTGACCCGCTGCTGCACGCTGCGGCCCTCGCCGCCGTCCACGCCGTGGATCTTGAACGGCTCGGAGATGAGCTCGTTGATCTGCCAGCGCGGGTTCAGCGACGCGTACGGGTCCTGGAACACGATCTGCATGTCCCGTCGCACGCCGCGCAGCTGGCCGCCCTTGAGCTTGGTCAGCTCGCGGCCCTCGAACTTCACCGAGCCCGAGGTGGGCTTGTGCAGCTGGAGGATGGCGCGACCGGTGGTGGACTTGCCGCAGCCGGACTCGCCGACCAGGCCGAGCGTCTCGCCCGCGTGCAGGTCGAAGGTGATGCCGGAGACGGCCTGCACCTGCCCGACCGTGCGGGGGATGATGCCGCCGCCGCGCACGGGGAAGGCCTTGACCAGGTCCTTGACCTCCAGCAGCGGGGTGCGGCTCGCGCCGGGCTGCCGGGCTGAGGTGTCGGTCGAGGTGCTCATGAGGTCGGGTTCTCCCCTTCGTGCAGGCGCGCCTCGACCACGGCGGCGTCCTCGACGACGGGGATGCCGGGATTCGCGACGGTCAGTGCGGCCGGGTTCTCCACGACGCCGATCTCCTCCGTGGCGAACAGCCGCTGGGGGTTCGGGATGGTCGCGAGGTGGGCGGAGCGGTGGCAGCGGGCGAAGTGGTTCGCCCGGTCGGTCTCCAGCAGCAGGGGCTCGGTCTCCCGGCACTGGTCGACCGCGAGCGGGCAGCGCGGCGAGAACGGGCAGCCCTGGGGCAGGTTCATCAGCGACGGCGGCGTGCCCTTGATGGGCGTGAGCCGCCTGCCGAGCATCTGCGGGTTCGGGATGGAGCCGATGAGGCCGACGGTGTAGGGCATCCGCTGGGCCTCGAAGACCTCGTCCACGCCGCCCTGCTCGACGACCGTGCCGCCGTACATGACCTGCACGCGGTCGACCATGCCCGCCACGACGCCGAGGTCGTGGGTGATGATCATGATGCCCGCGTTCGTCTCGTCCCGGATGCGCAGCAGCGTGTCCAGGATCTGCGCCTGCACGGTGACGTCCAGCGCGGTGGTCGGCTCGTCCGCGATGATCACGTCCGGGTCGTTGATGATCGCCATCGCGATCATCACGCGCTGCCTCATGCCGCCGGAGAACTCGTGCGGGTACTGCTGGGCGCGCCGGTCGGGCTGCGGGATGCCCACGAGCTCCAGCGCCTCGACGGCCTTGGCCAGCGCCGCCTTCTTCGAGACCTTGTGGTGCGCCCGGTACGCCTCGGCGAGCTGCCAGCCCACCGTGTAGACCGGGTTCATCGAGGTCATCGGGTCCTGGAAGATCATGGCGATGTTGTTGCCGCGGACCGGCTGCATCCCCTTGTAGGACCGGCCGACCAGCTCCTGCTCGCGGAACCTGATCGAACCGCCGATCTTCGCGGTCTTGGGCAGCAGGCCCATGACCGCCATCGACGACACCGACTTGCCCGAGCCCGACTCGCCGACGATGCCGAGGACCTCGCCCGCGCCGAGCGTGAACGACACGTCGCGCACTGCGTGCACGGTGCCGTCATCGGTCGGGAAGTCCACCGACAGGTTCTCCACCCGCAGCAGCTTCTCGCCCGCGGCGTTCTGCGCCTTCTTGGGTGCGCCCATCACGTCGTCCAACTCACTCATGCCTTAACCCTCTTCTGCCGCGGGTCGAAGGCGTCCCTGAGGCCGTCACCGATGAAGTTGACCGCCAGCGAGATCAGCACGATGAACACGAACGGCAGGAAGAACAGCCACGGGTGCAGCGTCAGCTCGTTCTTGTTCAGGCTGATCATGAGGCCCAGCGAGGTGTCCGGGCTCTGCACGCCGAGGCCGATGAACGACAGGGCCGCCTCCAGCAGCACGGCCTGCGCGATCGCCAGCGTCGCGTTCACGATGATCACGTCGATGGTGTTGGGCAGGATGTGCCGGAACACGATCCGCCACGTGCTCGCGCCCAGGGCGCGGGCCGCCTCGACGAACTCCTTCTCGCGCAGCGACAGCACCATGCCGCGGATGACGCGGGCGATGGACAGCCAGCCGATGAGGCCGAGGTAGACGGCCACGACGAGCCAGTTGGAGCCACCGGAGATGGTCGCCACGAAGCTGCTGCGCACCAGCACGGCCGCGATGACCAGGCTGGGGATGATCAGCAGCAGGTCGATGAACCGGCTGATCAGCGCGTCGACCCAGCCCCGGAGGTAGCCCGCCAGCGCGCCCAGCACGACGCCGATCACCGTGGACACCAGCGCCACGACCATCGCGATCTGCAGGGAGAACTGGGTGCCCCGGATGATCTGGGCGACCATGTCGCCACCGAGGCTGTCGGTGCCGAAGGGGTGGTCGGCGCTCGGCGGCAGGTACCGCCGGAAGCCCAGGTCGGTGTAGCTGTGCTGCCACAGCAGGCCGCCGAAGAAGGCGAAGAGCACCAGGATCACGAACAGCACGAGGCCGAACAGCGCGGCCCGGTGCCTGGAGAAGCGGGTGAGGATGACCTTCCACTGCTTCTTCGCGGTGGTGCTGTCGAACTGGCTCGCCTCAGCCTTCTCGGGCGCGGGCGCCTGCGCCAGCGGGGAACCCATGTCAGTCAAGGCGAATCCTCGGGTCAAGGAAGGCGTACAGGATGTCCGCGATCAGGTTGAACAGGACGATGAAGATGGCCGTCAGCATCATGAAGCCGAGCACCTGGTAGGGCTCGATCTTCTCGATGGCCTTGACGATGTAGTTGCCCATGCCCGACCAGCCGAACACCGTCTCGGTGATGACCGCGCCGCCGAAGCCCGCGCCGATGTTCAGCGAGGACATCGTGATGACGGGGATCAGGGCGTTGCGGAACGCGTGCCGGAAGATCGTGCGCGCCTGCGAGATGCCCTTGGCCTGCGCCGTGCGCACGTAGTCGGCGTTCAGGGTGTCGAGCATGGAGGCGCGCTGGAAGCGGCTGTAGAGCGCGAACTGGATGACGACCAGCGAGATGGTGGGCAGCAGGTACGCGCCGGAGTACTGGAACACCTGCTCGCCGAAGCTGCCGCCGAAGCCGTCGCCGGGCGGGCCCGCGGTGATGATCCAGCGGTCCAGGCCGAGCGACTCCAGCCAGTTGTTCAGCTCGATGCCGCCCGCTTTGAGCACCAGTGCCACGCAGAACAGCGGCATCGAGAACATGGCGAACGATATGCCGGTCGCCGTGTAGTCGAAGACCGAGTACTGCTTCACCGCCCCGATGACGCCGACGGCGATGCCGAGGGCGAGGGCGATCAGCTCGGCGGCGAGGATCAGCCGTAGGGTGACGCCGAAGGCCTTGAGCAGGGTCTCCTTGACCGGCTTGCCCGCGTTGCCGGGGACGACGGTCTGGCCCCAGTCGCCGGTGACGAAGTCGCCCGCCCAGTCGGTGTAGCGCTCGACGACGGGCTTGTTGTAACCGGTCAGTTCGTAGGCGGCGGCGATCTCCGCCTCGGTGCGGGGCTTCTGGAGCTTCCACTCGCCGAGGGGGTCTCCCATGGCGGTGGTCAGCCCGAAGCACAGGAACGAAGCCACGATCAACAGCGGGATCGAGATCAGAACCCGCCGGATGGCGTAACGGAACATACGAGGTCTCTAGTCTCCCTAGGCCCTCCCGCGGGGGACGTGGTGGGGGCCTACCGGATGCTGACGGCGTTCGGGGGACCGGTGCTGGTGCACCGGCCCCCCGGACGGATGGGTCGTGCGCTGGAGCCTGACGGCTCAGCAGATCAGCAGCAGCTCAGGGCTACTTCTTCTGCCAGGCGTACAGGTTCCAGGTGATGCCACCCGCGACACCGATGTAGCTCACCGGGCCGTACTCCGAGGAGGAGGCGGTGAAGTCGGTGTGCTGGAACAGCGGGATGCTCGCCAGGTCGGCGCGCATCGCCTTGTCGACGTCGTTCATCAGCGTGATGCGCTTCTCGTAGTCGAGCTCGCTGTTCGCCTTCGCCCACGTGTCGGTGACGGTCGCCGAGTCGTAGTTGTTGTAGTTCGCCGAGCCGCCCTTGGCCTTCTGGGCGTAGTTGCCGAACGCGCCTGCCTTCAGCGGGGCGCCGACCCACGCGAACAGGGCGGCCTCGAACTCGGAGGCCGGGAGGCGCTTGTCGTTGAAGTCGGCGGCCTCGTCGGCGATGACCTCGATGCCCGCCTTGGCGCAGGAGGCCTGGACCAGGCGCACGGTCTGCGCGCGACGGGTCACGGTCTTGTGGCTCAGCTTGAAGGACGCGCGGAACTCGCCCTTGGTGTAGACGTTGTCGCCACCCAGGGTCCAGCCACCGGCCTCCATGACCTTCTTGGCGGCCTCGGCGTCACCGTCGGCCAGGTCGGAGTAGTGGTCCTCGTAGCCGACCTCGTTGGGCATGAAGGTCAGGCTGCCCAGGGGCTTGGCGCCCGGCTGCACGTCCTGGACGAGCTTCTCGACGATCTCGGTCCGCGGGGTGCAGATCGCGAACGCCTCGCGGAGCTCCTTGTTCTGGCCGAACAGCGGGTTGGCCATGTTCAGGTCGATGTGCTCGTAGGTCTGGCCACCGCTGGCGAAGACCGTGTAGGCGTCGCTGCCCCGGAGCTGCTGCGCCACGGCGTTGTCGGCCTGCGGCGCGATCGCCTGGACTTCCTTGTTCTGCAGCTGCTGGGCCGCGGACTGGGCGTCGCGGTTCGTCTTCAGGATGACCTTGGCCGGGCCGCCCTTGTTGCCCCACCACTTCGGGTTGCGCTCGAGGACCGTCTGGTCGCTCAGGTCGGCCGAGGTGATGACGTACGGGCCACCGGAGAGGGCGACGTCGGCGCTCCAGCCGTTCCAGCCCTTGGTGAAGAACTCGGCGGCCTTCTTGACCGTCTCGTCGTTCTGCGCCGGGGTGATCTTGGTGATGTCCTCGATGCCGGTCTTCTGCTCCAGCACGTGGGCCGGGAGGAGGCCGTCGCTACCGGGCTGCGAGAACAGGCCGCGGTAGTCGGCGTACGGCTTCTTGAACGTCGTGGTGATCGTCTTGTTGCCGTCCGCGCACTCGAGCTTCTCGATGTCCTCGTACCCGGTGGGGGTCGCGTCGAAGATCGAGGCGGACTCGCCGTCGGAGGTCGTCGTCCTGGCCTGGCTGGTCGCGGCCAGCCACTTCAGGTGGAAGTCCTTGCAGTCGATCGGCTGGCCGTCGGACCAGACCGCCTCCTTGCGGACCTTCCACTCGATGACCTGCGGGTCGTTCGAGGTGACCTTGATGGACTCCATCAGGTCGCCGTCGACCTTGATGACGACCTTGCCGTCGACCAGGTCGACGATGTACGGCGAGGGCTGCACGTTCGACAACGCCATGGTGCTGGCGAAGTTGTTCGTCGCACCCGTGAAGTTGTTGTAGTTGGTGAAGCCCTCTTCGACGGCGATCGCGACCTCGCCGATGTCGTCGACGGCCGGACGCTTGAAGATCTCGTCCTGGCCCCCGATCGCACCGGGGTTCGAGTCCTGCTGGCCGCCTTCGCCCTCGCTGCCGGCGCCGCCGCCGCCACAGGCGCTCAGCAAGAGCGCCGCACTGGTCATCAGCGCGAACGCCGAGACGGTCTTTCTCCTCATCGACACGTGCCCTCCTAGCACCGGGTTGGAGCGGACCTCTGACCGGACTCCACACCCTTAACGTTGATGTGCCAAACGCGCCCCGAACCGACACACCGGTGCGAACGATAAGAAGGTGTTAGACGGATGGTCACTGCCCAGAGCTTGATCGTGACCAAAGGGTGACACGCCGGTAGCAGCGCGCTACACCGTCGTTACCGGACGGGGGTCTTCGTTAACCGGTTGACGGGAATACTGTCAATAATGCCCGGCTGACGACGTGTGCACCAGGGGGTTCCCCGGTTTGTGCGGTGACGCGCTTCAACGGTCTTCCCTCCGCCAGGCGGCAGCCCCTGAAAGGGGTCCCGCGAAGGGCGCGCCGGTGGCCACCCCCTGCGCTTGCGGGAGCACCACGAGCAGGTCCGTCACCTGGAACAACGGCAGGGAGACGGCCTGCTGCCAGAGCAGCGGCTCGACCTGGGCGAGCGCGTCGGACAGCAGGAGGCGGCCGGTCAGGGCCTCCTCCACGATCTTCTGAACGGCCGGGTCGCAGAAACCGGCGGGATTCCCCGGAAACGTTGTCGAAGATCCGGCGTTGTCCGGTTCCGGGCAGCCGAAAGCTGACGCCAGAACTGTGCCGGAATCACCGGAGCCGACAAGCGGGACAACGGCGATGTCGACAGTTCGATCACCTTGTCCTCCGGTGCCGCCGGGGTCCGCCAGCAGTTCGCCGAACAACTCGTCCGGCGGCGTTGTCAGGACCTCCGACTCGATTCCGGACAATGACAGCTGGCGTTGCACCTGGTTGGCGATCGTCGCGTACGGCTCGACGCCGCCGGGCGCGGCGATCACCAGCTGCAGCGGACGCCCGTCGCGGCCCCACTTCCCGCCGTCGGGGCGGGTCAGCCCGGCCTCGGTCAGCAGCGCGGCGGCGTCGACCCCGTCCTGCGGGACGGTCGCCCGGTAGCCGGGCCGGGAGGGCGGCACCACCAGCGAGTCGGCGCGCAGCGCGGCGCCCGGTCCTCCCCTGGCGCCGACGCCGATCAGCTCGTCCCGGTTGAGCAGCGCGCGCACGGCGGTGCGCACCTTCACGTCGGCCAGGTTGGGGGACGCCGGGCGGAACAGCACCTGGACCACCTCGCCCCTGGGCACGGCCTCGGTGGTCAGCGGGGTGGTCTCGGCGAGCTTCGCCAGGTTCGTGGTGGTGATCGAGTCGGCCCGGACCAGCGCGACCTGGTCGTCGCCGCTGCGCAGCGCGTCGAGCGTCGCGGACTGGCTCGCCCGGCGCAGGATCACCCGGTCGAGGGCGGCGGGCTGCTCCCAGTAGCGGTCGCTGCGCTCCAGGATGATCTCGCCGCGCGGCTGGTCGAGGGTGCGCACCGCGAACGGGCCCGCCGTGGCGGGGAAGCTCTCGGTGAGCGCCGAGGACCAGCCGCCGGGAGCGTCCTTGAGCAGGTGGGCGGGCAGCAGGTCGCGGAACAGGTCGCGCCACGCCGGGTAGGGCTCGGCGAAGACGACCTCGACGACCTTGCCGCCCTCGCGGGAGCGGATGTCGGAGATCAGCCGGTAGCCCGCCGGGTTGACCACGCCGGGCTCGGAGCGCATCCGCTGCCACAGGTAGACGAAGTCCTCGGCGGCGATCGGCGCGGCGTCCGACCAGGAGGCGTCCCGGCGCAGGGTGTAGGTCACGGTGTACGGCGCGGCCCCGGTGACCTCGGCGCCGACCAGCAGCGTCCGGTCGAGCGAGGGGCTGCCGTCCGGGTTGGAGCGGAAGGCCGACGGGAGCAGCAGGCTGCTCAGCGCGGTGGTGACCGTGGACTGCGCGGCGAGCGTGTGCGGGTTGTAGCCGCCCTTGACCTCGTCGACGCCGACGACGACCTCGTTCAGCTTCTCCTTGGGCACCACGGTGACGCCGGGCGTGGCGGGGACCAGGGGCGGCGGCGGGGTGATCGAGCACGCCGACAGGGCCAGCAGCGCGGCGAGCAGCCCCGCGCGCCGGAGGAAACCCCTGGGCCTGGTCATGCTCTGAGGGTCCCACGCCGCCCCCGACTACCGACCGCTACCCCCGGTGATCATCGCCACCGGACGCGGACGGCCTCGTGCGCGAGGGATGTCATGCCTGGTCAGAGCCCTGTTCAGGGGGTTGTCCGGTCGACCGGGGTGGTCCGGACAACAGGGACGCAGGGTGCTCGGGCGCTCACCTGCGGCGCACGCGGCCACCTGGTGGGACGCCCCCGGAAAGCCCGAGGGCCGACCGGACAGCGGTCCGGTCGGCCCTCGGGTCAGCGCTCGTGCGCTCAGCCGCGCAGCTTGGCGCGGTTGCGCTCGCGACCGCGCTGGTTGGCGTCCAGGGTGACCTTGCGGACCCGGACGACCTCCGGCGCGACCTCGACGCACTCGTCGGCGGCGCAGAACTCCAGCGCCTCCTCCAGCGACAGCTTCCTCGGCCGGGCCAGCGTCTCCATGACGTCGGCGGTCGAGGTGCGCATGTTGGTCAGCTTCTTCTCGCGGCAGACGTTGACGTCCAGGTCCTCGGCGCGCGGGTTCTCGCCGACGACCATGCCCTCGTACGCGTCCGCGCCGGGCTCCACGAAGAACGTGCCGCGGTCCGCGAGCTGGATCATCGCGTAGGCGGTGATCGAGCCGGTGCGGTCGGCGACCAGCGAGCCGTTGTGGCGGGTGCGGATCTCGCCCGCCCACGGGCCGTAGCCCTCGGCGACGGCGTTCGCGATGCCGGTGCCGCGGGTCTCGGTGAGGAACTCGGTGCGGAAGCCGATCAGGCCGCGCGAGGGCACGACGTAGTCGAGCTTGATGCGACCGGTGCCGTGGCCGTCCATCGTCTCCATGCGGCCCTTGCGGTTCGCCAGGAGCTGGGTGATGGCGCCGAGGTGCTCCTCGGGGGCGTCGATGGTCAGGCGCTCGAACGGCTCGTGGGTCTTGCCGTCGACCTGCCTGGTGACCACCTGCGGCTTGCCGACGGTGAGCTCGAAGCCCTCGCGGCGCATCTGCTCGACCAGGATGGCCAGCGCCAGCTCGCCTCGGCCCTGCACCTCCCAGGTGTCGGGGCGCTCGGTGGGCAGCACGCGGACGGACACGTTGCCGACCAGCTCGGAGTCCAGGCGGGCCTTGAGGACGCGCGCGGTGAGCTTGGTGCCGCCGTTGCGACCGGCCAGCGGCGAGGTGTTGACGCCGATGGTCATCGAGATGGCGGGCTCGTCGACGGTGATCCGGGGCAGCGGCTCCGGGTTGTCGACGTCGGCCAGGGTGTCGCCGATGGTGATCTCCGGGATGCCCGCGATCGCCACCAGGTCGCCCGCGCGGGCCTCCTCGGCGGGGACGCGCTCCAGCGCCTCGGTGATCAGCAGCTCGGTGATGCGCACCTTCTGGACCGAGCCGTCCTCGCGGCACCAGGACACGGTCTCGCCCTTGCGCATCCGACCGGCGGCGACGCGGCACATCGCGATGCGGCCGAGGAAGGTCGAGGCGTCCAGGTTGGTCACCAGCGCGCGCAGCGGCGCGTCGGCGTCGCCGGTCGGGGCCGGGATGTAGTCGAACAGGACCTTGAACAGGCTGTCCAGGTTCTCCTCGTCCGGCAGGCCGCCGTCCTCGGGCTGGGTCAGCGAGGCGCGACCGGCGCGGGCCGAGGCGTAGACGACCGGCAGGTCGAGCACGGAGTCGTCGGCGCCGACCTCGGTGGCCAGGTCGAGCAGCAGGTCGTGGGCCTCCTCGACGACCTCGGAGATCCGGGCGTCGGGGCGGTCGACCTTGTTCACCACCAGGATGACCGGGAGGCCCGCGGCGAGGGTCTTGCGCAGCACGAAGCGCGTCTGCGGCAGCGGGCCCTCGGAGGCGTCGACGAGCAGGACGACGCCGTCGACCATGGAGAGGCCGCGCTCGACCTCACCACCGAAGTCGGCGTGGCCGGGGGTGTCGATGACGTTGATGACGATGTCGCCGTCCGGCGTGTGCCTGCGCACAGCCGTGTTCTTGGCGAGGATCGTGATGCCCTTCTCGCGCTCCAGCTCGCCCGAGTCCATGACCCGGTCGACGAGCTCGGCGCGCTCGGAGAAGGCGCCTGACTGGCGGAGCATGGCGTCGACCAGGGTGGTCTTGCCGTGGTCAACGTGCGCGACGATCGCCACGTTGCGCAGGTCGTTGCGGACCAGCGTTTCCTTGATCGACGCAGTGGCCGTGGGCACGCGGAACTCCTAGAGCTTCAGTCGCTGGGAGGCCGGGCGCCGGACAGGTTTTCACGCGCGCAGCCGTCCTACAGCTTACCGCGCACCACACCCCTACCACACAGCGCCAGCGGTGAGGTCAGCCTCACCCTGGGGTGGGACACCCGACAGGAGGAGATGAGCACGTGGGAGCGAAGGGCAAGAAGAAGGACGGCAAGAAGGGCGAGAAGAAGGTCAAGTCCAAGTGCTGCCGGTCCACGCCGAGGTGCAAGCGGTGCCCGGTGGTGGTGTTCCAGAAGGCGAAGGAGAAAGCCGCGCGCAAGGCGTTGAAGGAGGGCGGGGGCTGAGTCGCGGGAACCGGGCTCGGGCCGGGCCGCGCGGAATCGGGGCACGGCGGTCGGTCGCGCGTTCGGCCGATCGGGGTGTCCTCGGGAAAGAGCGGGGAGAAAGCGCATTTCGCTCTGCTTTTCCCGCTCGGGTCGCCCTCGGGTCGCCCTCGCGGGGGCGGTGGTCGTGCGGGACGTCGCTCCGGGTGGTGGGCGCGGGTGGTGGGCGCGGGTGGTGGGCGCGGGTGGTGGGCGCGGGTGTCGCGCGCGGGCGTCGTCAGTCCGGCGGCGTGGGCCGCGGTCGCAGCCGGCGTCGCACCGCCCGGTGTCCCCTCCACCGGGCGGCGGAGGACGACGTTCACTCGGTCAGGTGGTCAGGATGGCTTCGTTGACCCTGAGCAGCTCAGGGGCGGTGCGCGTGGCCTGGAACTCCACCACCTCGTGGCGGACCAGACGTCGGATGGCGAGGGGGTCGGTGGCGAGCAGGGCGTCCAGTTGACCCCGGCGCATGGGGCGGGCGAGTATGACGCCGCCGTCGCGTGGGATCTGCCTGCCGGAGGCGAGGAAGTGCCCGGCCTGGTACTGCCTGGCCAGCCACTCGCCGTGCTCGGGGAGGGAGCAGTCGACTACGTCCAGCGGTTTCGTGTACCGCAGCAGCACGATGTACATGCCCCGAAATGTAGACCTGTTCCCCACGGGTAAAACACGTTATGATCCCCGCTATGCGCGCTCTTTACCACTTCTGGTGGACCACCTCGCGGTGGCCCGCTTAACTGTGCGCGTTCAGTGACCACAGGCCGCCCGCCGGGGCGGCCTTCGTGTTCTCCGGAGGGTTTCCGCTCGGGCGGGCCCGTTTCCGGAGGAACCAGTGACCAGGCTTTCCGCGATCACCCCGTCGGGCCACGTCCAGCTCGGCAACCACCTCGGCGCCGTGCGGCGCTGGGCGCGCGAGGGGACCGCCGACGACCTGTACTTCATCAGCGACCTGCACGCCATGACCACCCCGCACAACCCGTCCAGGCTCCGGGCGCTGACCAGGGAGCAGCTGGCGGTGGCGGTGGCGGCGGGCGTCGACCCGGCCAGCGTGTTCGTGCAGTCCGACCTGGTGCGCGAGCTGGGGGCGCTGACCTGGGTGCTGGAGTGCGTGTGCAGCTACGGCGAGGCCGCGCGGATGATCCAGTTCAAGGAGAAGTCGACCGGCCGCGACTCGGTGCGGCTGAGCCTGCTGACGTACCCGGTGCTGATGGCGGCGGACATCCTGCTGCAGGGGGCCGACGAGGTGCCGGTGGGCGAGGACCAGGCGCAGCACGTGGAGCTGGCGCGGGTGCTGGCGCGGCGGTTCAACGGCACGTACGGCGAGGTGTTCGCGGTGCCGAGCGCGGTCGTGCCGAGGACGGCGGCGCGGGTCAGGGACCTGGCCGACCCGAGCCGGAAGATGGCGAAGTCGGCGGTGGACGCGGCCGGGACGGTCTTCGTCCTCGACCCGCCGGACCTGGTGCGGCGCAAGATCCAGCGCGCGGTGACGGACCGGGTGGGCGTCGTCAGGCACGACCCGGAGGGGCAGCCGGGGGTGTCGAACCTGCTGGAGATCACGGCGGCGTGCACCGGGAAGGACGTCGGGGAACTGGCGGCGGGGATCTCGTCGTACGCGGAGCTGAAGGAGACCGCGGCGGAGGCGGTGGTGGAGGAGCTGCGCGGGGTGCGCGAGGGGGCGCTGGCGCTGCTGGAGGACGCGGCGGAGCTGGACCGGGTGCGCGCGGAGGGCGCGGAGCGGGCGCGGGAGCGCTCGCGGCACCGGCTGGACGCGGCGCTGCGGATGTCCGGGCTGGGGTGAAGAGCGCGGCCCCCGCCCCGCGTGGCCGCCGGAGGGTGGTCGCGCGGGGCGGGGGACGGCTGGGGCGGCCGGAGCGGGTGGCTGAGGGCGGCGGGCGGCGGTCTCGGGCGGCGGGCGGCGGTCTCGGGCGGCGGCCGTTGGTCTCGGGCGGCGGTCTCGGGCAGCGGCCGTTGGTCTCGGGCGGCGGCGGGCGGTTGATCTCGGGCGGGCGCGGCGGCGGGCGGCGCACGCAGGCGGGGGATGCGTAGGCGGGGGTGTGCGCGGCGGCCGGGGGGTACGGCGGCGGGGGGACGGCGGCGGGGGGACGGCGGGGGGACGGCGGCGAGGATGCGGCGGCGAGGGGTACGGCGGCGGCGGGGGTGCGGCGGGCCTGCGCTCAGCGCGGCCGTCGTTCCGGGCGGCGCTGTCGCGCCGGTCAGGTCAGCAGGGCGCGCAGGGCCGGGATCAGGGCCCGGTCGGCGGGGAGCCAGTCGAGGGCGTCCAGGTCGGTCGGGGCGATCCAGCGCAGGGCGCGGTGCTCGATCGCGGTCGGCTCGGGGCTGTCGGGGGTGAGCTCGGCGGTGTGGACGCGCAGGAGCAGGTCCGGCTTCAGCGGCACGTCCGGGCCGACCGGGTCGCCGACCACGACGTCCGCGCCCAGCTCCTCGCGGCACTCGCGGGTCAGCGCGGCGCGGTCGTCCTCGCCGGGGTCGACCCGGCCGCCGGGCAGCTCCCAGCGGCCCTCGGCGTCCGCGGGGAACGCCCGCTGCTGCACCAGGAGGCGGCCACCGCGCGTGATCGCCGCCCCGACCACCACCCGCGCCCCGGCCAGCTCCCCGGCCCGCCGGACCAGGCGCTCCGACCGGGCCTCGAGCAGCCGCAGCGCCAGCGCCCGCCCGAGCACGACGTCGAACACCCGCCCCAGCGGCCCACCGGGCGCGGTCCACTCGACCCGGTCCACGACCAGCGTGCCGCCGCCGGTGCGCACCAGGTCCGTGGTCAGCGACAAGCCCCGCCCCGACAGGGTGACGCCGGTCAGGTCCGCCCTGGTCACGGTGAGCTTGAGCAGGACCGGCCCGCGCGTCCCGGTGACCCGGCCGCCCTCGACCAGCAGCTTCCCCGCGCGCAGCTCGACGCCCGCCGCGCGGGCCGCCTCCACCAGCGGCGCGGTGTCCAGCAGCGCCCCCGCCACGGCGGGCGCACCCGCGTCCACCAGCGTCGTCCCCAGGATCTCCGGCACGGCCGCAGAACCTAGCGGACTCCCCCGACCGCCCGCCTCACCGGCGGCCCCGACGCCGCAGCGGCCCCCGGCCACCACGCCCGCCCGCGCCACCGACACCGCGCCCACCGCGCCTGCGGCCCGCGCCACCGCCCCGCCTCACCGGCGGCCCGCCCCGCTTTCACCGGCGGCCCGCGCCACCACCCCGCCACGCGCCCTCACCGGTACACCGGCCACCGCACCTCCACCCGCGCCCCGCCCTCCGGAGACTCCGCCGCCCGCACCGCCCCCCGCCGCGCCAGCACCAGGTGCGCCACCAGCGCCAACCCCAGCCCGAACCCGCCGCTGGCCCGCCCCCGGTCGCTCTCCACCCGGTAGAACCGCTCGAACACCCGCCCCCGGTGCTCCTCGGGAATCCCGTGCCCGTCGTCGTCCACCACCACCCGCACCTCGCGCCCGGCGGGCAGCACCGACACCCGGATCTGGTTCTGCGCGTACCGGACCGCGTTGCGCAGCAGGTTGTCCAGCACCAGCTCCACCTCCGGCCCGGCCGCCCACACCAGGCACGCGCCCATCGGCGCGGTCACCAGCACGACCGGCTCCACCTCGCCCAGCCGGTCGACCGCGGCCTGCGCCTGGAGCACCAGGTCGACCGGTTCCGGTCTCGGCAGCTCGCCGGAGTCCGCGCGCGCCAGGATCAGCAGGGCGTCCACCAGCGCGGACATCCGCTGCGACTCCTCCACCACCGACTCCAGGACCTCCAGCGAGAAGTCCGGGTCCGGGTGCGCGACCGCCACCTCGGCCTGCGCCCGCACCGACGTCACCGGCGAGCGCAGCTCGTGCGCGGCGTCGCCGGTGAACCGCCGCAGCCGGTCGCTGGCCTCGTCCCGCCTGGCCAGCAGCGCGTTCAGGGCGACCGCCAGCCCCCGCAGCTCGTCGCGCGCGTCGGGCAGCGGCAGCCGCCGCCCGTGCGGCAGCTCCCCGGCCGCGACCCGCATCCGCTCGACCGGCCGCAGCGACGTGCGCACCGCCAGCCAGGTCGCCACCCCCACCAGCAGCGCGACGGCGACCGCGGCGAGCGCCAGCCACCGGGTGCCGAGCCGGTTGGCCTCGGCGTACCCGACCAGCACGTCCCCGGTCACCCGCAGCCGGGGCGTGCCGTCGTCGGTGAACTCGACCCGCCCGACCCAGCGGTGCGCGCTGTCGCCGTCCGGCCGCAGCACGGACTCGCCCGCGCGCAGCTGCCTGATGTCGGCGGCGGTCAGGTCGAGCGGCGGCCCGCCGTCCACGGGCGCGCCCGCGACGTCGAGCAGCCTGGTCACGCCCGCCCGCTCCAGCTCCCGGTCGACCGCGCCGACCTGGACGTGCCCGATGAGCAGCGGCGCGAGCAGGGTGAACGCCAGCAGGCACAGCAGCGCGGCCCCGGTGGCGACGACGGTGATCCGGAACCTGAGGGTGCGCCGCAGCCACCACCGCTCCCACCACCACAGGTCGGGGTTCACCTGCGCTTGACCGCCGGACCGAGCGAGGCGTCCAGGTCGCCCGCGGACGCCAGGTAGCCGTGGCCGCGCACGGTGCGCACGACCTCGCCCGCGCCGACCGCCTCCAGCTTGCGCCGCAGGTACCCGACGTACACCTCGACCGCGTTGCGGGTGGCGGCCTGCTCGTCGCCCCACACGGTGCGCAGCAGCTCGTCCTTGGTGACGACGGACCCGGCGCGCCCGGCCAGCACGTCCAGCACCGCGTACTCGCGCGGCGACAGCGGCACCGGCACGCCCGCCCAGCTGACCTCGCGCACCGCCCGGTCCACGACCAGCTCGCCCAGCCTCAGCCTGCGCCTGGCCAGCTCGGCGGACCCGCGCCGCAGCAGCGCCCTGACCTGCGCGACCAGCACCACGAACGAGAACGGCTTGACCAGGTACCCGTCCGCGCCCAGGTCGAGCCCGTCGGCCTGGTCGACCTCGCCGTCCTTGGCCGACACCATCAGCACCGGCGTGCGCACCCCCTCGGCGCGCATCCGCTGGAGCACCCGGTACCCGGACAGCCCCGGCAGCATGATGTCCAGCAGGACCACGTCGAACGCCCCGGTCAGGGCCGCGCGCAGCGCCGTGTCGCCGTCGGCGGCGCTGACCACCTCCATGCCCTCGGCGGCCAACCCGCGCTCAAGGGCGCGGCGAACGCCCACCTCGTCGTCGACTACCAGCACCCGTGGCCTCACCGGCACAGCATGGCCCGTGCGGGGGACAATCGGCACGCGAACCCCGGCGGGCTCTCAGCGGCCTCTCAGGGTCTCAGCGCGGTCTCAGCGCGGTCTCAGCGTCACCGGAGCATCGTGGGCGCTGTCGGTGGGCAACCCCGTCCGCCGACGTCACGAGGAGGGGACATGAACCGGAGAAGGACGACCGTGGCGGTCGCGGCGGCGGGGGTGGCGGCGGGCGTCGTCGGCCTCGGCGTGCTGGCCATGCCCGCTGGCGCGGGTCCGGCGCCGGTCCTGCCCGAGGTCGGGGCCCAGGAGCTCGTCGAGTCCGTGCTGACCGCGGAGCCCGCGGCGTTCGGCGGCTCGATCCAGGTGGACAACAACCTGGGCATCCCGGTGCTGGCGGGCGCGCCGCAGCTGTCGGACGGCGAGAGCAAGGCCCGCATGTGGACCGACGGGCAGGGCCGCACCAGGGTCCAGCTGCCCAGCGGCAGTTCGGAGCGGACCCTCGTCAACGACGGCTCCACGCTGTGGATGTGGAACTCCGCCGACCAGAAGGTCACCAGGTACTCGGCGGCCGAGCGGCCCGCCGAGCAGAAGGTGGCGGACCCGGTGAGCGCGGCCCGCGAGGTCGTGACCGCCGTCCAGCAGTACAGCGACGTGTCCGTCGACGGCACGGCGCGGGTGGCGAACCGGTCCGCGTACGAGCTGGTGCTCGCGCCGAAGCCGGACGAGCGGACCGTGCTGCGCGAGGTGCGGGTCGCGGTGGACTCGGAGCTGCGCGTGCCGCTGCGGGTGTCGGTGCTGACCAACGGCACCACCGAGCCCGCCGCGCAGATCGGGTTCACCGACTTCGAGGCCGGTGCGCAGGACGCCTCGCTGTTCACCTTCACGCCGCCCGCGAACGCGGAGGTCGTGGAGGGGAAGGCGAAGGACGGGGGCGCCGAGCGCGGCCCGAACTCCGAGCAGGCCGAGAAGCTCGCGCAGGAGTCGGGCTTGAAGACGGTCGGCGAGGGCTGGGACGCCGTGCTGGTGGCCAAGGGCTCCCCCGAGGTGCTGGCGCAGCTGGGCCAGGGCCGCGACGGCCGGTTCGGCAAGCGGGTCGACGGCGTCGAGGGCCGGTCGGACAGCCGTCCGCCGTGGGCCCGCGGTTCCGAGGACTCGACCGGGTCCGGTTCCGAGGGCTCGGCGGACCGGGGCCAGCGCGGTCAGGGCCTCGACCCGCAGAAGCTGCTGTCGCAGCTGGGCAAGAAGGTCAGCGGCGACTGGGGCAGCGGCACGCTGATCACCACCAGGGTCGGGTCGGCGCTGATCGCCGACGACGGCCGGGTCGCGCTGGGCGCGGTGCCCGAGCAGGTGCTCGTCGAGGCGATCGGCCAGGTGAAGTGACCGGTTCGGACGTCTCCGCTCCGGCGGGCGAGCGGGTGGGGTCGGCGCGCGGCGCCGGCTCCACCCCCGTCCTCGCCGCCAGGACGCGGGGGCTGCGCAAGGTGTACGGGCGCACGGTCGCGGTGGACCGGGTGGACCTGGAGGTGCCCGAGGGCGCGGTGCTGGGGATGCTCGGGCCGAACGGGTCGGGCAAGACCACCACCATCCGGATGCTGCTCGGCCTGGTGCGGCCGACCGAGGGCGAGGTGGAGCTGCTCGGCGAGGACATGCCGGACGGCGCGGCCCGCGCCCTGCCGCACGTGGGCGCGCTCGTGGAGGGGCCGGGGTTCCACCCGTTCCTGTCCGGGCGGGAGAACCTGGTGCGGGCGGCGGCGTTCGAGCCGCTGCTGGAGACGCGGGCGATCCGGCGGGCCGTGGAGGACGCGCTGGAGCGGGTCGGGCTCGCGGGCGCCGCGCACCGCCGGTACCGGGGGTACTCGCTGGGCATGAAGCAGCGCCTCGGCCTGGCGGGCGCGCTCCTGGTGCCGCGCAAGCTGGTCGTGCTCGACGAGCCCACGAACGGGCTCGACCCGGCGGGCACCCGCGAGGTGCGCAAGGTGATCGCGGACCTGCACGGGTCGGGCAGCACCGTCGTGGTGTCCTCGCACCTGCTGAGCGAGATCGAGGCGACCTGCACGCACGCCGCCGTGCTGCACCGGGGGACCGTCGTGGCGCAGGGCGAGCTGGCCGACCTGCTCCAGTCGGAGAGCAACGCGCTGCTGGTGTCGACCCCTGAAGTTGACGAGGCGCTGAACGCCCTGCGAGCTGCGCGGATATCGGCCCGGCAGTGGACCGGCGGGGTGCGAGTGGAATTGATCTCCACGACAGCGCCGGAGGTTTTGCGCACACTGGTGCAGGCTGGTGTTCCGGTGCACGAGGCGCTCAGGCAGCGCACGGGGCTGGAAGACCTGTTCGCCCGGCTGACCGAGGCGGGCGACGCCGAGCACATGTCGGCGGTCGACACGATAGAAGAGGGGTCCCGATGACGGTGCGCACGCCAGGACCGAGGCACTCCAGGCCGGAGTCCGAGCACGCGCAGGCAGACGGCGGTCCGAGGCACTCCCGGACCGAGCACGAGCCCGCGGCGCACCCGGCGCCCGCGCACCCCGAGGGCGCGTCGCGCCCGGTGACGGGGGCGCCGCGCCATTCGAGGGACGAGCACGAGCGCGAGCAGGGTGGGGAGGGGGGCGGGGCCGGGTCGGACGGCACGGGGTCGGACGGCGCGGGGTCGGACGGCGCGGGAAGCGTTGCGGCAACGGGGAGTTCCGCTCCCGGCGGGGGCGCGTCCGGGGAGTCCGCGCCTCGGGAGTCCGCGCCTCGGGAATCCGGGTCGGGTGGGTCCGGGTGGGACGCCTCGCGCTGGGACGGTCCGGGCCCCGTCGGGTCCGGTTCGGACGCCGCGGTGCGGAGCATCCTGGAGGTCCTGCGCAAGCGCGGCGCGGAGGAGTCGAACGCGCCCGAGGACGCCCCCGGCGTGGTCCGGACCGGGTCGGACGGCGCCGAGCTGTCCGGCGCGGGCCTGGGCGCCGCGCAGCCGGTCGACCCGGAGCTGATCGGCGCGGTCCCCGAGTGGGCCAAGGGGGAGCACCCTGCGGAGCCGGGCCTGTCGACGCCGGAGCAGCGCGCCAGGATCGGCGCGGGCTGGCCGCAGCGCTTCGACGCCGCCCCGTCGCGGCACGCGAAGTCCGCGGGCGAGGCCGAGACCACGCAGCTGGAGGCGATCGGCCGCAGCGGCGAGAAGCCCGTCAGGGGCAAGCGCGCGAAGCGCCTCGCCGCGGGCCACCGGGTGCTGCCGAACCCGACGCCGGTCGGCCTGGACGAGACCACCCGGCTGGCCGCCGTGACCGACGACGCGCAGGCCGGACCGGGCGCGACCACGCCGTCGAGCGCCCCCGGCACCCGGTTCGCCCCCGAGACGCCCCCCGAGCTGAGCTCCGCCCTGGGCACCCCTTCGGCGTTGACCGCTCCCCCGGAACTGGACGCCTCCGCCACCAG
This sequence comes from Actinosynnema mirum DSM 43827, assembly GCF_000023245.1. Classification (GTDB taxonomy): domain Bacteria; phylum Actinomycetota; class Actinomycetes; order Mycobacteriales; family Pseudonocardiaceae; genus Actinosynnema; species Actinosynnema mirum. The sequence continues at coordinate 828,852 of NC_013093.1, read as the reverse complement.
GGTGCTGCCCACGGTGCCCGCCGAGCTGGACGCGTCCGTCACCCAGGTAGTGCCCACCACCCTCCCGCCCGCCAAGCCCGCGCAGGCCACCCCCGCGCCCGGCAGGTCCGCGCCGGTCACCGCTGCGCCCGGCAGGCCCAGGTCCGGCACCATCCCGCCCGGCACTCCCGCGCCTGGCACCATCCCGCCCGGCAGGCCCGCGCCCGGCACTGCTGCGACCGGCACTCCCGCGCCTGGCACTGCTGCGGTTGGCACTGCAGCGGCCAGCAATCCCGTTGCGCTCCCCACCTCCTCCGCGCGCCTGAAGCCGACGGCGCCCACCAAGCCCGGCGCACCCGCCAGGCCCGCTGCCCGGGTCGCGCCCACTCCAGGAGCGCGCGGGCAGTCGCCCCGCAGCCAGGCCACCCGTCCCGGCACCGGTTTCCACCAGCCCGTGACCACGACCGCCAGCGGCTACTACCCGCCCGTCACCGCCTCGGGCGCGGGGAGCCTGCCGACCGCGACGCCGTCCACCGTCGTGCCCTCGGCCGTGGTCTCAGCCGCCGTGGTCTCAGCCGCCGTGGTGCCTGCCGCCGTGGTGTCGGCCGCCGTGGTGTCGGCCGCCGTCGCGCCGCAGGCAGCCGACGCGCCCGCCGCGACGCCCGCCGCACCCGCCCCCGAACCCGCTTCGCCCGCGACGACGCAGGTCATCACCACGTCCGCGCCGCTGGCACCCGCCGCGCCGGCCGGGAGGCGCGTGTCCCGCGCGCCCATGGCCCCGTCCGCGCCCCCCAACACCCCCGTGCCGCCCACCGCCGCCGTGCCGCCCACGCCGCAGGCGAGCGGCGTCCACCGGCCCGTCACCCCTACGGGCAACGGCAACCGGCCCACCACTCCCCCCGGCACCGGTTTCCACCAGCCGGTCGGCCCGGCCCCGGCGGGCAACCCGCCGTCCGCGAGCGGCTACTACCTGCCCGTGACCCCCTCGGCTGGCGGCTTCTCCCCGCCAGTCGCGCCGAACCCGAACAGCGGCCTGCCCGCCCCCCGCCCCGCGGGCAGCCACACCCCGCTGATCGCCACCCCTGCCGCAGGCAGGACCCCACCGGTCACCGCCCCCGCAGGTGGGAGGCCCCCGTCGGTCGCCGCCCCCGCAGGCGGCAAGACCTCACCGGGCGCCGCCTCCGCAAACGGCAAGCCCCTGTCGGGAGCCGTCCCCGCCGCAGGCCAGACCCCGTCCGCCACCGGCCAGACCCCGCCGGGCGCCGCTCCCGCAGGCGGTAAGACCCCGTCGGGCGCCATCCCCGCCGCAGGCCACACCCCGCCCGCCACCGGCCACACCCCGCCAGCCGCCACCCCCGTCACCGGCCCGCCCCCGCCGGTCGGCCCCTCGGCCAGCGGCTTCCACTCGTCCGTCACCACCTCGACCAGCGGCTACTACCCGCCCGTCACGCCGTCGGCCAGCGGCTACTACCCGCCCGTCACCACCTCGGCCAGCGGCTACTACGCGCCCGTCACCACCTCGGCCAGCGGCTACCACCCGCCGGTGACCCCGTCCGCGAGCGGCTACTACCCGCCCGTCGCCCCTGGCAGCCTCCCCGCGCCGGTCGGCGGCGCGCCCGAGAAGCCGTTGCCGGTGCGGCGCAAGGGTGCGAGCGGGCACGGTTCCGGGAAGCGGGGCAAGCGGTCCGAGGGGGCCTCCGCCGACGAGGCGGCCAAGTCGTCCGAGTCGCTCGGGTCGCGCATCGGCCTGCGCCGACGTCGCGCCAAGCAGGACCCGGTCGAGGAACGGCCCGCCACCACGCGCGGCGACGAGCAGCGGATCGGTGAGCAGCGGCCCTCGGGCCCCGCCGCCGAGTCCAGCGCCGAGCCCAGCGCCAAGACCACCGCGCAGGCCGAACCGGTCAGCATCGCGCTCACCCCCTCGGCGCTCTCGGCCGCCGCCCCGACCCCCGGCGCCGGGGCCGACGCGGGCGCGCCGACCACCGGGGCGGGCTCCTCCGACGACCGCGAGCCCGGCCACGGCAAGCGGGCCAAGCACCGCCCGCAGCGCCACCTCGCGCTCGTCCCCGAACCCCCGGCGACCGGCCCGCAGCCGGTGCTGCGCCTCCCGTCCGAGGCCGACCCGGCCGTCGAACCCCGGCAGGCCCAGGCGGACCACCCGGAAACCCCGGCCCAGGAACCGGACCGGACCGGACGCTCCAGCGCCAAGCACGCGAACACCGAGCACTCGAACACCGAGCGCGCGGGCGCCAAGCACGCGAGCACCGAGCACGCGGGCAGCACGCCCACCAGCGCCACCCCCGCAGGCGACGCGCCCATCGGCGCCGTCCCCGCGGGCAGCACGCCCCCATCCGCCCCCACCAGCGCCACCCCCACCCCCGCCAAGACCCCGCCCCCGCCCAGCGCGCGGGCGAAGACCCGGTCGCGGGCCGAGCGGGTGGCCGCGATGAACGCGCGGGACCGCGCCGACGAGGGCGGCGGCCCCGACCACGAAGAACCCGAGGAGACCCCGCGATGACGGTTGCCCAGGCGACCCCCGCCGTTCCGGGCCGCGCCGCGGCCCGCACCAGCGCACCGCTCGGCAGGCAGCTGCTGTCCGAGCTGCGCTGGATCATCCGCCGCCCCCGCACGCTGTTCGGGCTCGGCGCGCTCGCGCTGATCCCGGTCGTCGCGGGCGTCGGCCTGTGGTTCGCCGCCGACGGCCCCGGCCCGGCGGGCGCGGGCATCGCCGCGATCATCTCCGGCAACGGCCTGGTGCTGCCGGTGTTCGTGCTGCTGCTGACGCTGCCCGTGCTGCTGCCGCTGGTCGGCGCGATCTGGGCGGCGGACGGCATCGCGGGCGAGGCTCAGCACGGCACGCTGCGCGGGCTGCTGCTGTCCCCGGTGGGGCGGTTGCGGCTGCTGGGCGTCAAGGCGTTCGGCGTGGCGGTGATGTCGCTGCTGTCGGTCACCGTGATCGCCGTGGTGGGCTCGGTCGTCGGGGCGGTGCTGTTCGGCGGTCAGGGGATGCTGACGCTGTCCGGCTCGTCGCTGCCGCTGGGCCCGGCGCTGGGGCGCATCGCGCTGGCGGTGCTGCTGGTGTCGGTGCAGGTGTGGGCGGTGGCGGCGGTGGCGCTGGCGGTGTCGACGACGACCGAGCACCCGCTGGTCGTGATGGCGACGACGCTGGCCGGGCTGATCGTGTTCGGGCTGCTGATGGCGTTCGACTCGCTGTCCTGGCTGCACCCGTACCTGCTGTCGTACAGCTGGACCGGCCTGGCGGACGTGATCCGCGACCCGCTTCCGACCGGGCAGCTGTGGGAGAGCACGGCGCTGGCCGGGTGCTACATCCTGATCGGGCTGTCGCTGGCCGCGATGCGCCTGGTCACCAAGGACCACTAGCCCGACCCGCCGGGGCGGCGGGCTCGACGTGGGCCCGCCCCCGGATCAGCCCGTCGCGGAGCCGATGACCGCGACCCCGTCCTGGTCGACGGCCAGCCGCACCCGGTCCCCCGGCTCCCAGGTCCCGACCACCGGGCCGACCGCGTCGAACTCGTCGTCCCCGATCCGCACCAGCAGGCGCACGTGGTCCCTGCGGTGCACGCGCCCGAGCACCACGGCGTCCAGCACGCTGCCAGGGCCGCCAGGGCCGTCCGGGACCACCCGCAGCGCCGTCTCCCGCAGCCCGACCCGCGCGCGCACCCCGACCAGCCGCTCCGCCGCCTCGGGCGCGAGCACCACCCCGCAGCCGAGGAACCGCGCCGTCTCCACGTCCACCGGTTCCCGCCACACCCGCGCGGGCGGCCCGGTCTGCCGCAGCCTCCCGGCGCGCATGACCGCGACCCGGTCGGCCAGGGTGAACGCCTCGTCGTGGTCGTGCGTGACCACGAGCGCCGTCGCGCCGGTCTCCCGCAGCAGCCGCGCCAGGTCGAGCGCCAGCTGCTCGCGCAGCGACCGGTCCAGCGCGGACAGCGGCTCGTCCAGCAGCAGCAGCCTCGGATCGGGGGCGAGCGCGCGGGCCAGCGCCACCCGCTGCTGCTCACCGCCGGACAGCTCGGTGACCCGCCGCCGCTGGTAGCCGCCGAGCCCGACCAGCTCCAGCAGCTCCGCGACCCGCTTGTCCCGCTCGCCGCGCGCGGCCCCGCGCATCCGCAGGCCGAACGCGACGTTCCCGGCGACGTCCCGGTGCGGGAACAGCTGCCCGTCCTGGAAGACCAGCCCGAACCCCCTGCGGTGCACGGGCGTGCCCGCCAGGTCGGTCCCGTCCCAGGTGACCGCGCCCGCGCTGACCCGCTCCAGGCCGGCCACCGCGCGCAGCAGCGTGGACTTGCCGCACCCGGACGGCCCGAGCAGCGCGACGACCTCGCCGCCCGCCACCTCCAGGTCCACCCCGGACACCGCCTCGACGTCGCCGTAGCGCACGTCGACCCCGTTGAGCCGCAACGACATCAGAACTCCCCGCTGCCGGGCGCCCTGAGCCGCTCGACGAGCAGCACGGTCACCGCGGTCACCACCATGAGCAGCGCGCACGCCGCGTACGCCATCTGGCTGTTGAGCTCGCCGGGCCGCGACATCAGCCGGGCGATCACCACCGGCAGGGTCGGCGCGTCGGGCCTGGCCAGGAAGCTGGTCGCCCCGAACTCGCCGAGCGCCACCACGTACCCGAACCCGGCGGCGGCCACGAGCGAGCGGGCCGCCAGCGGCAGGTCGACCTCGCGCCACACCCGCCACGGGCTCGCGCCGAGCGAGGCGGCGGCCTGCCTGAGCCGCTCGTCGACCGCGCGCAGCACCGGAAGCACCATGCGCACCACCAGCGGCGTCACCACGAGCGCCTGGGCCAGCGGCACCAGGGCGGGCGAGGTGCGCAGGTCGCCGGGCAGGGCGTCCATGGTGATCAGGTAGCCGAAGCCGACGGTCACGGCGGACACGCCCAGCGGCAGCATGAGCGCGGTGTCGAGCGCTTCGGCGAACCAGGAGCCGGAGCGGCGCAGACCGACCAGCACGACGGCCGACAGGACGCCGACGAGCAGCGCGAGCAGGGTGGCGTCGGTGGCGGCGCGCAGGGAGTTCAGCGCCGCGTCCACGCCGGTGACGGAGAGGGTGCCGCGCTCGCCGGTGCCCGCGAGGGCGCGGTAGCCGTCGAGGCTCCAGCCGTCGCGGGTGGACACCGAGCGTGCCAGCAGCGCCAGCACCGGCACGAGCAGCACCAGCACGACCAGCCACGCGGCGGCCACCACGCCCCACTCGCCGCCCTGCGGCCTGCGGGGCGGTTCGGCGCGCAGGGCCAGCCCGGCCTCGCGGCGGCGGCGGGCCAGCGCGCCCAGCACCAGCACGGCGACCACGGCGGCGAACTGGACCAGCGACAGCGCGGCGGCGCCGGGCAGGTCGAACAGCTCGACGGTGCGCAGGTAGATCTCGGTCTCCAGGGTGCGGTGGCGGGCCCCGCCGAGCACCAGGACGACGCCGAAGCTGGTGGCGCAGAACAGGAACACCACGGACGCGGCCGAGCCGACGGCGGGCGCCAGGGCGGGCAGCACGACGGAGGTGAACGCGCGCAGCCGGGACGCGCCGAGCGCGCGGGCGGCGTCCTCGGCGCGCCGGTCGAGCCGCGCCCACAGGCCGCCGACGGTGCGGGCGACGACGGCGACGTTGAAGAAGGCGTTGGCCAGCACGATCGGCAGCACGCCGCCGTCCGGCCAGAGCGCCCGGAACGCCAGGCCGACGACGACGGTGGGCAGCACGAACGGCACCATCACCGCCGCCCGCACCACACCCGCGCCTGCGACCTTCGCGCGGGCGAGCAGGAACGCGACGGGCATCCCGGCGAGCAGCGCGAGGGCGGTGGCGGCGGCGGCCTGGCCGAGGGTGAAGGCGACGAGGTCGAGCGTGGTGGTGTCGGCGAGCGCGGCGAGCACGCCGCCCTCGCGCAGCCCGAGGCCGACGATGGCGGCGACGGGCCAGGCGAAGAAGACCCCGAGGAACGCGAGCGGCAGCAGCCCCGCGAGGGCCCAGCCGAGGGCGGCCCTGCGGTTGACGGGGCGGCGGGTGGCGGGGCGGCGGGACGCGGCGCCGGTCACCTCGGCGCCGGTCACCTCGGGGCCGGTGACAGCGGCGCCGGTGACAGCGGCGCCGGTGACAGCGGGGCCGACGACCCCGCTGCCGCTACCGCCGCGTTCCTCCGTCAGCCCTGGACGAGGGTGCGCCACTGCTGGACCCACTGCTCGCGCCCGGCGTCCACCTGGTCGGCGGGCAGGGTGCGGGAGTTCGCGGGCAGGGGCGCGGCCTTGGCCCACGCCTCGGGCAGCGGGATGTCCTCGCGGCTGGGGTAGACGTACATCTGCTCGGGCACCTGGGCCTGGAAGTCCGCGCCCAGCAGGAAGTCCAGGACCTTCTTGGCGTCCTCGGGGTTCTTGGCGTTCTCCAGGACGCCCGCGTACTCGACCTGCCGGTAGCAGGTGTCGAGGAGGGCCTTGGTGCGCGGCGCGCCGTCGTCGCCGATCTCCGCCGAGGGCGAGGAGGCGTAGGAGACCACGATCGGGCGCGGGCCCTTGCCCGCGGAGCCGGAGAAGTCCTGGTTGTAGGCCTCCTCCCAGCCGCTGACGACCTTGACGCCGTTGGCCTTGAGCTGGCCCCAGTAGTTGGTCCAGTTCTCCTCGCCGAAGGTGGCGATGGTGTTCAGCAGGAACGCCAGGCCGGGCGAGGAGGTGGCCGGGTCCTCGACGACGAGCATGTCGCGGTACTTCGGGTCGGCCAGGTCGGAGAGCTTCTGCGGTTCGCCGACGTCCTTGAGGGCGGCGACGTCGACGTTGAGGCAGACGTCGCCGACGTCGACGGCGTGCAGGCGGTTCGCGGGTTCGAGCTGGTAGCGCTGCGCGCCCTTGTCGCCCTCCGGCGAGGTGTACTCGGCGAAGACGCTCTCCTTGAGGGCGCGGGAGGCGAACGTCGAGTCGACGCCGAACGCGACGTCGCCGATGGGGTTGGCCTTGGTGAGGACCAGCTTGTTGGTCAGCTCCCCGGCGTCGCCGCTGGCCAGCGGCTTGATCGTGATGCCGGTGTCGGACTTGAACTCGTCGAGCAGCGCCTGGTCGACGGCGAACGAGTCGTGGGTGACCAGGGTGACCACGCGCTCGCCGGGCGCGGCGGGCTGGTTGCCCGCGACGGAGCAGGCGGCCAGCAGCACGACCAGCGGAGCGGCGGACAGGGCACGTCGGAGCATCATCTCTCCCTACACCGGCATGACCCGGATCAGGTGTGGACGGTCGAAGGCTGGCGTGCCTTCCTCTCAGCCCGGCGCACTACCGGACTCCCGTGGTGTTCAGCAGCTTACGTCACCCGGTGGGATGATCCGCGCATGGCCGAGCTGCTGACCGACGACCAGCTGACCGCGGAGCTGGCGGACCTGCCGGAGTGGACGGCGCAGGGGGTGTCGCTGGTGCGCACGGCGGACCTGCCGTCGTTCCGGGCGGCGATCGACGTGGTGGACCGCGTGGCGGACGTCGCCGAGCGCATGGACCACCACCCGGATATCGACATCCGCTGGCGCACGCTGGTGTTCCACTGCTCCACGCACTCGGCGGGCGGGATCACCACGCTGGACGTGTCGCTGGCGCACGAGATCGACCGGGCGCTCGACGCGCTGGCGTGAGCGCGGCTCAGCGGGCGGTTCCGCGCGTCCCTCCGGCGCGCGCCGTCATCCGCTTCCCGGCGCACCGGGGTCGATGGGCGCGCGCTCGGCGAGCCCGGTGCCGTTCAGGGCGTTCTCGCACGCCTTGAGCAGGCGGCGCGCGTTCGCGGGCGAGCGCATCAGGTGCTCGCCCTCGCGCAGGGCCGCGCGCTCCTCGGCGGACATCCCCCCTGCGGGCAGCTCACCGCGCTCCACCCGTCACCGCCCCACGAGGTCGACCGGGCGCTCGACGCGCCGGCGTGAGCGCAGCTCCACCACCACCGCGACCAGCGTCAGCAGTCCGGCGGCCGGGTAGACCCAGCCCAGGGCGGACAGGTGCCACGGGCGCGGGATGATCCAGATCGACTCCTGGGCCATCAGCAGGAACGAAATCAGGTAGCTGCCCACCGCCACCAGCCACACCCACGCGGCGGTCGTGGCGAGGCGGTGGGTGGCGCGGTAGGTCAGCCACAGCAGCGCCGGGACCATCCACACCCAGTGGTGGCTCCACGAGATCGGCGAGACGAGCAGGCCGAGGAACTGGGTGCTCACCACGGCCGCGAGGCTGTCGTTCGCGCGCACGGCCTCCAGCAGCGCCCACAGGGCGAGCGCTGCGGCCAGCGCTGCGGCGACCAGGAAGATCGGGCCGGTCTCCACGTCGTGGCCGACGGTGCGGGACAGCGCGCCGCGCAGCGACTGGTTGATCGCGGAGCCGACCGGGCCGACGCGGGTGGCGTCGCCGAGGAGCTGGAACCAGAACTGGTGCGACTGGCTCGCGGAGATCGCGTAGCCGAGGCCGACCGTGCCCGCGAACGCGGCGAACGACCACAGCGCGGCGGTCCAGCGGCGGGTGGCGAGGAAGTACAGGCCGGTGATCGCCGGGGTGAGCTTGATGCCCGCCGCGACGCCGGTGCCCAGGCCCGCCATCCACGAGCGCGCGCTGACCATGGTGCCGATGAGCAGCGCGGCCAGGACGAGGTTGATCTGGCCGTAGTTCAGCGTGGTGCGGACGGGCTCGACCCAGATCAGCAGGCCGGTCCACAGCAGGACGCGGCGCGGGTTCGCGCTGCCCGCCAGCTCCAGCGAGGTGCGGGTGAGGTACCAGAGGCAGGCCAGGGACAGCAGCTGCCAGAACCAGCGGGCCACGCCCCAGGGGACCCAGGACAGCGGGACGAACACGAGCGCCGAGAACGGCGGGTAGGTGAACGGCAGCGCGAACTGGTCGGAGAACTCCTTGAGGCGCCACTGGTACAGCTCGCCGGTGAACAGCTCGGGCGCGGCGTTCCGGTAGACCATCAGATCGACCATGGTCATCTTGGTCTGGAGGGCGACCATCAGCAGGTGCCCCAGCAGGGAGAGCCCGAACAGCCAGGGCGCGAGGGGCAGCACGCGCGCTTCCAGGGTGCGCAGGTTCACCGAGGATCCTCCACGATCGTGTGAGTTTCATGACTGCCGGGGCAACGTTCCGGGTACCCGTGCGTCAAGACCTGTGGGAGATCAACCGCAACAAGGGGAATTCGCATGACCGCCGACATCTTCGTGTTCACCGTGGCCGCCTTCGGGATGCTGGCGACCGCCGGTGGCGTGCTGGCGATGGCCAGGCACAGCCGCAAGCAGGTTCGCTGACCCGACGCCGGGCCTCCGGGGGGAGGCCCGCGGTCGAGGAGCTCGTCGAGGCCCCGTGGTGAACGCGACCGCGGGGCCTCGTCGTGTCCGGGGTCCGTCGCGGTGGACGGGGCATGGCGGACCTCGGGTTCCTGCTCGGTCTGGTCTTCGCCCGGAACGGGCTCTCGGCGGGGCGAGCGAGGCGGAGCCTACCCGGACGGTGGTCACGGGGTGTGGTCGTCGGGCCGGGGCGGCCGTTCACCCGCGCGGTCCACGACGTCGACCGGCGCCCCGAACCCGCCCGCAACCCCTGGTGCCCGATCCACTACGGACTGTGGCAACCCCCGGCGGCTTTCCGGCAAGATCACCCGCGTTCGGCACGCCCTCCCGCGCTCCCAGCCCTCCCACGCCCTCCCCCGGGAGGGCGCTCCCGCGCGGGCGGACGACGACTTCGAAGGGGAAGGACGCCAGCCATGCGCTCCAGTTCGAAGAAGTTCACCCTGGCCGCCGCCACCGCCGTCGCGGCGCTCGTCGCGATCCCGGCAGGCCCCGCGTTCGCGATCGACCAGGTCGCCTGCGGGAACCGCACCGACTTCGCCAAGCTCGACATCAGGGTCGGCCAGAACCTGGGCACCAACCGGTGCTTCGCCAACAGCGGCGTCGTGGCCGTCGAGGTCCCCAACGTCTACCGGGCGTCCTCCGGCAACAACAAGCTGACGGTCAACTACCAGTCGGGCAGCCAGTACTACACGAGGACGCTGACCCCCGGCACCCACATCAACTTCGCCTCGGTCGTGCGGGTCTACGAAGTCCGCATCTGGTGACGCGGCCGGACCCGCGCCAGCCACTCCACCGCACCCCTGCGAAAGGCGACGAACGGATCATGCGCACCACCCTGAAGAAGATCACCGCAGCGGCGGCCGTCGCGATCGGGGCGCTCCTCGCGCTCCCCGCCGGACCGGCGCTGGCGATCGGCCAGGTGTCCTGCGCCGACAACAAGGTCACCCCCGCCAAGCTGAACATCAAGACCTCGGCCAGCACCTACACCTCCCGGTGCTTCAGCGGCGCGGGCGTCACGGCGGTCAGCATCGCGAACGTCCAGCGCGTCGAGGCGGGTGGCAACAAGCTGACGGTCAACTACGAGCTCGCCGGGCTCTACCACACGAAGACCTTCACCCCAGGAACCCACATCAACTTCGGCTCGGTCGTGCGGGTCTACGAGCTGCGCATCTGGTGACGACGACCTGCGGCTGAGCACCGTCGGGGTGGTCCCACCCGCTGCGGCGGGACCACCCCGAAACCCGCCGGAAATTTCCGCAAAAAAATTGTTTGACGAATTGAACAAGCGGTCATGACGACCGGCAACAATTCAGGTTGCCCCACTGTGATCCGGTTCACAAAAAGGCATCCTTACTGCCGTCCCGCACATCTCTACTCATGCAAGGGGAAACAGCCGAGAGCGAATCGAGGGGATTAAAAATGCGCACGAACAACAAGCGGGTCGTCCGGGGCGCCACCGCCATCGCCGCACTGGCCGCGTTCGGCACGCTGACCGCCTGCTCGTCCGGCCAGCCCGCGGGCACCGCCTCCCCCACCCCGGCAGCCGACTCCTCGACCGCGCCCCAGGCCCTGGCGAGCACGAGCGGTGGCACGAAGGTCACCGGCGGGGCCGACGCCATGAGGTCCAACGGCGCCGAGCCCGCGAGCGGCGAGGCGCTGTGCGCCACCGCGGAGGTCGGCATCGGCATCGACTTCCCGCACCAGGGCTCCGCCGACCAGAAGAGCCTCCAGCTGCTCTTCCGCAACGACTCCGAGGCCCGCTGCACGATCCAGGGCTTCCCCGGCGTCCAGTTCGCCAAGCGCAACGGCGAGACCTGGGACCTCGTCCGCAGCGACGACCCGATCACGCCCGTCAGCCTCGCGCCCGGCGAGAGCACCAACGCGCAGCTCGTCTTCCTGGGGACCGACGTGGCCGAGGGCACCTCGCACTGGGCGCCCGACTCGATCCTCGTGACGCCGCCGAACACCACCGACACCCAGAGCTTCCCGTGGGGGCACGGCACCCTCGTGCGCCAGGACGGTGCCACGCACCCCGGCACCCACATCGGCGGCGTCGGCGTCGTGGAGGCAGGCAACAAGTGAGGCAGCGGGGCTCTCGCGGTCGGCCAGGGACGGGGCGAAGACGGGAGAACGCCGGGGAGCGGAAGGGCTCCCCGGCGTTCTCGTCGTCCCCAGCAGGGGCTTTGACGTGCGCTGACCAGCCATACCGCGAATCCTGACCACCGCGTCAACACGAGCAAAGATCAGCCATTATTTGGTCTCGTTCGGGTGACTGGTGTGCACTTGCTCCAGGTAGACCGTGCGATCTTCGACGTAGAACCAGATGCGTGCAGCGCCTTTCAACGTCGGCTTGTGCTGCCAGCGCTGACGGGTCTTCCCCGCACGCGTCACGGTGCCGAGCCGGTCGCGCAGCGGGGAGTTCGTCGGCGTCTTCTCCAGAGGTTTCTCCGTGAGGAAGTCCCAAACTTCGGCCATCGAATTACGGATCGTCGCGACCAGGTCGCGCCAGCCCTTCTCCGCCCCAGCAGTGGCGAAGCGGATCTCGTACTCGGACTTCTTCGGCGGACGGGGGACCACGCTCTCCTTCGCCACGGTCAGGGGCGCTCGACGGGGCCTGCCGCGACGGACTCGTCCTGGTCGAGCCACTCGACCGGGTCTACGCCCAGGCCCGCCGCCAGCGCCGTCGCCGTCTCCCGCCAGGAGGTGAGCTCGGCAATTGCCAGATGCGGCTGGTCGGTCGAGAACGAGGCACGCGCCGCGTCGACGACAGCCCGAGCGCAGTTCTTCCGCCCGTCAGGCGACAAGGCGAGCATCCAGGGGAACACGGTGGACATGCGCTCCTCCAGCGAGCCGCCATCGTCGAGGGTCACCGCGATCAGTTGCGCGGCGAGCCGGAGCAGCCCGGCACGGGCATCGGCCTCGCGCTGGGACATGAGCACGAGGGCTTCTCCGTCACGACGCGTCACCGTCACGGGGTGATCCTCGGCCTCGGCGAAGACCTCGGCAGGGCGTTTACTCAGGTCGGACGAGCGACGAGTCGAACTGAGGACGCGGTTCGTGGCGCTCATGCCTCCACAGCATTCGGAACGTGTTCGGAAGTCCAGGGGTCGCCGCAGTCGACGCGCGAGGCGCCGGCGCTCACCGGCACGGTGAAGACCGGCCCGGACCCGTCAGGGCAGGCGGGACCTGTCAGCGAGCCGCTCCCGGCGATGACCAGTCACACCGAGGGGAACGAACGGGCTCGACCGGTCAGGCGTCGCCACGTCGCGCATGACCCTGAGCAACCGATCGGGCAAAGCCCCCGACGGGCCGATCTCACTACAAGATCAAGGCCGAACCCGGCAGCTTCACGCGAGTGGAGGTGCCACATGCACCGCCGCGCCTTCCTCTGAACGAACGTCCGCGAATACCCGTCCGGGCCGATGCGCCTCCTGCGGACCTTCTGCGGTGCTCCGGTTCGACTCGCAGCCGAGCGGTGACCGCGAGCAGCAGTGACGAAGGCAGCGCGGCACCGGGCAAAAACGGGAAAACGCCGGGAAGCAAGGATCGCTTCCCGGCGCTTTCAAGTCCACTACCAGCGGCTTCGACCAGTCCCAGCAAGCCGCGCTGCAGACCCCGCTACACGTTGAACCGGAACTCCACCACGTCCCCGTCCACCATCACGTAGTCCTTGCCCTCCATGCGGACCTTGCCCGCCGCCTTCGCGGCAGCCATCGAGCCGGTCTCCACGAGGTCCGCGAACGACACGACCTCGGCCTTGATGAACCCGCGCTCGAAGTCCGTGTGGATCACGCCCGCGGCCTGCGGGGCGGTCGCGCCCTTCGGGATCGTCCAGGCGCGCGCCTCCTTCGGGCCCGCCGTCAGGTAGGTCTGGAGCCCGAGGGTGTGGAAGCCCGCGCGGGCCAGGGCGTGCAGGCCCGGCTCGTGCTGGCCGATCGACTCCAGCAGCTCGCGCGCCGACTCCTCGTCCAGCTCCAGCAGCTCGGCCTCGACCTTGGCGTCGAGGAACACCGCGTCGGCGGGCGCGACCAGCTCGCGCAGCTCCTTGAGCCTCGCCTCGTCCGTGAGCACGCCCTCGTCGGCGTTGAACACGTACAGGAACGGCTTGGTGGTGAGCAGGCTCAGCTCGCGCAGCAGCTCGCCGTCGACCTCGGCCTGCGCGGAGAACAGGGTGCGCCCGGCGTCGAGGATCTCGCGGGCCTTCTGCGCGGCCTCCAGTGCGGGGCGGCGGTCCTTCTGGGTCCGCGCCTCCTTCTCCAACCTGGGGATGGCCTTCTCCAGGGTCTGGAGGTCGGCCAGCACCAGCTCGGTGTTGATCGTCTCGATGTCCGCGACCGGGTCGACGCGGTCGTCGACGTGGATCACGTCCGAGTCGTCGAACACGCGGACGACCTGGCAGATCGCGTTGGCCTCGCGGATGTTCGCGAGGAACTTGTTGCCGAGGCCCGCGCCTTCGGAGGCGCCCTTGACGATGCCCGCGATGTCGACGAACGACACCACGGCGGGCACCTCGCGCTCGGAGCCGAAGACCTCCGCCAGCTTGCCCAGCCTGGCATCCGGCAACGGCACCACACCGACGTTCGGCTCGATCGTGGCGAACGGGTAGTTCGCCGCGAGCACGTCGTTGCGCGTGAGGGCGTTGAACAGGGTGGACTTGCCGACGTTGGGCAGGCCGACGATACCGAGGGTCAAACTCACGGGGCGTGAGTCTACGCGCAGCGCCCCCGCGTCCGATTTCCGCGAGAGGCGCGGCGCGGGCTGCGGCACAGTGGGTGCGTGCTCCTCGACGCCGAACGCGCCTACCGGGCGGTGGCCTCCCGCGACGCCCGCTTCGACGGGTGCTTCATCACCGCCGTGCGCACCACCCGCATCTACTGCCGCCCGTCCTGCCCCGCGACCACGCCCAAGCAGCGCAACGTCGAGTTCTACCCGACCGCCGCCGCCGCCCAGTCCGCCGGTTACCGGGCGTGCCGCAGGTGCCTGCCGGACGCCGTTCCGGGGTCACCCGAGTGGAACCTGCGGGCGGACCTCGCGGCGCGGGCCATGCGGCTGATCGGGGACGGGGTCGTGGAGCGCGACGGCGTGCCGGGGCTGGCCGCGCGGCTCGGCTACTCGGAGCGGCACCTGTCGCGGGTGCTGTCCGTCGAGCTGGGCGCCGGGCCGCTGGCGCTGGCGCGGGCGCACCGGGCGCACTCGGCGCGGCTGCTGATCGAGACCACCGACCTGGCGTTCGCGGACGTGGCGTTCGCGGCCGGGTTCGCGTCGGTGCGGCAGTTCAACGACACGATCCGGGCGGTGTTCGCGGCCACGCCCTCGCGGCTGCGCGAGGCGCGGAGGACCTCGGGGGCTGCCGGGCGGATCGAGCTGCGGCTGCCCTACCGGCCGCCCTTCGACGCCGCCGGGCTGCTGGCGTTCTTCCGCGCCGAGGCGGTGCCCGGCGTGGAGGAGGTCGACGGCGGCGTCTACCGGCGCTCGCTGCGGCTGCCGCACGGCCCGGCCACCGTCGCCCTCACCCCCCGTGACGGGCACGTGCTGTGCTCCCTCCGGCTGGGTGACCTGCGGGACCTGGGGACGGCGGTGAGCCGGGTGCGGCGGCTGCTCGACCTGGACGCCGACCCGCAGGCCGTGGACGCGGTGCTCGGGGCCGACCCGGCGCTGCGCGGGCTGGTCGCGGCCCGACCGGGGGCGCGGGTGCCGGGCAGCGTGGACGGGGCTGAGACGCTGCTGCGGGAGCTGGGGCACCGGGAGGCGGGGGAGGCGCTGGAGCACCCGGACGGGGCGGTGACGCACCTGTACCCGGCGGCCGTGGACACCCCGGTCGGGCGAGCGCTGGCCAGCGGCGGGCTGGTGGTGGACGTCGGGCGGGACGCGGACGAGCTGCTGGCCGAGCTGACCGCGTTCCCCGGCGTCGGCGAGGCGGTCGCGCGGCGGGTCGTCGCGCGGGTGCTGGGCGCGCCGGACGTGCCGCTGGTCGCGGGCGGGGCCGCGTGGCGCCCGTGGCGCTCCTACGCGGCCGTGCACCTCGGCGCGCTGGGTCCGCGTGAGCGGGATGACCTGAACGGGCGAAGTGACTCGAACGAGCGAAGCAGGAGGACAGCGTGACCGCGTTCACGTCCACCGTGGACACCCCCATCGGCCCCTTCACCACCGTGGTGGCCGGGGACGGGGCGGTGCTGGCGAGCGGCTGG
Organism: Actinosynnema mirum DSM 43827; assembly: GCF_000023245.1. Lineage (GTDB taxonomy): Bacteria > Actinomycetota > Actinomycetes > Mycobacteriales > Pseudonocardiaceae > Actinosynnema > Actinosynnema mirum. The sequence continues at coordinate 813,378 of NC_013093.1, read as the reverse complement.
ACCGCGTCGCTGGACGAGCTGATGCCGCAGGTGTCGGCGTCGTTGAAGCCGGAGGAGATCAAGGAGCGGCGGGACCTCGGGGAGGTGACGAGGGCGGTGCGGGCCTACCACTCGGGTGAGCTGGGCGCGGTCGCCGAGGTGCCGGTGCGGCAGCGGGCCGGGGCGTTCACGGAGCAGGCGTGGGACGCGCTGCGGCTCGTCCCGGCGGGGCAGCCGGTGAGCTACGCGCGGTACGCGGAGCTGGCCGGGCGACCGGCGGCGGTGCGGGCGGCGGCCACGGCGTGCGCGAAGAACGCGGCGGCGCTGTTCGTGCCGTGCCACCGGGTGGTGCGCACGGGCGGGGCAATCGGGAACTTCCGGTGGGGCGTGGACGCGAAGCGCTGGCTGCTGGAGCACGAGGGGTGAGGCGCGGGCGGGGGCCCGCGCCCCCGCCTACGCCGTGGTCACCTCCAGGGTGGACCCGGCGCGCGCCTTCCTGACCCTCAACCGGGTCGGGATGCGCTGCCGCAGCTCCTCCACGTGCGACACCAGCCCCACCACCCGGCCGCCCGCGCGCAGGTCGTCCAGGGTGTTCATGACCAGGTCGAGGGTGTCGGCGTCGAGCGTGCCGAACCCCTCGTCGACGAACAGCGTGTCCAGCACCGCGCCCTGCGACACCACGTCCGCCAGGCCCAGCGCGAGCGCCAGCGAGGCCAGGAACGACTCGCCGCCGCTGAGCGTCTTCGTGGGCCTTTGGTGGCCGGAGTAGTCGTCGAGCACGTCGAGCCCCAGCCCGCCCCTGGCCCCGCGCGGGCCCGCCTCGGTGGAGTGCACGAAGCGGTAGCGGCCCTGGCTCATCCGGTCCAGCCGCTCGCTCGCCGCGACCGCGACCTCCTCCAGCTTCGCGGCCAGCACGTACGTGCGCAGGGTCATGCTCTCGGTGTTCTGGCCCCGGCCGTTGATCACGTCGGTGAACGCGTCCAGCTCCCGGTACTCCGCCTCGACCGGCGCCAACCGCGCCCACGCCGCCCTCAGCCGCTCAGCCAGCTCCTCCGCGCGCGCCAACCGGCCAACCGCCGCGCTCGACGCACCCGCCGCCGCCTCCGCCTCCCGGCCGGCCTCGCGGAACCGGCGCTCGGCGCCCCCCGCGTCGACCTCCACCGAAGGGTCCACGTCCGGGTGGTCGGCCACGACCGCCTCGGCGGCGGCCCTCGCGGCGTCGGCCTCGCGCACCCGGCGCTCCAACCCGGCTACCTGCTCCGCGGTGCGGACAGCCTCACGGGCGTCGGCGGCGGTCGCGAAACCGGCCTCCGCGACCTGCTCCGCCACCTCGCCCGCCAGCTGCGCCGCGCGCTCGGCAGCACCCAAGACCTCGGCGCGGCGGCGGGCCAACTCGTCCAGCGCGTCGGCCGCCGAGAGCAGGTGGGCGCGTCTCGCGGCCACGTCCGGGAAGCCCTCTCGGGCCTGCTCCAGGCGTGCGGCTCGCTCGGCGGTGGTCGCCGCCAGCTCGGACCCGCGCGCCTCCAGGCCGACCACGTCGCGCTCCAGCTCCGCGCGCTCCTCGGTCAGCGCGGCCGTCCCGGTCTCCAGCCCGCGCAGCGCAGACTCGCGCTCGGCCGTCAGCGCGGCCAGCCCGGCCAGCTCGCGGTGCTCGGCCACCAGCTCAGCCGGATCGCGGTCGCCGACGGCGGACCGCAGGGCGTCCACGGCCCCCAGCGCCCGGTAGGCGGCGTCCTCCGCCGCTCGCCTGCGCTCCAGCGCCACCGCCTCGGCGGCGCCCGCCCGGTCCTCGTCGACCGCCGTCACGGCCTCGCCGTCGAACGCGGCGGGCGCGGGATGCTCTCCCGCGCCGCAGACCTGGCACGGCAGCCCGTCCACCAGCTCACCGGCCAGTTCGGCGGCCATGCCGTCCAGGCGGCGCTGCCGGACGGCCTGGCGCGCGTCCACCGCCGCCTGGTGAACGTCCACGGCGACCGAACGCGCCGCCTCGGCCTCGTCAGACGCGCGGACCGCCGCCGGTAGCGCGGTAGCGGCCTTGGCTCGGGCTGAGGCCTCCGGCAGTGCCGCGCGGGCCAGCTTCGCCGCCTCCACGGCCTCCCGCGCGGACCGCAGCCGCTCAGGCGCGCCCTCCAGCGCGGCGGTCAGCTCGGCCAGCCGGGCGGCGGCGACCTCCCGCCTGGACACGACCGCGTCGAGCGCGCGCAGCGCCTCCCGCTGCTCCCGCGCCTCCTCCGCCAACCGGGTGAGCCCACCGGCCTCGTCGCGGCAGCGCTCGCCCTCGGCGCGCGGGTCATCGGCGACCACTCCGCCCATCAGCGCCCCCACCGCCTTCGCCGAGGCCAGTTCCGCCGCCTCAGCGCCCTCCAGCGCCACCCGCGCCCGATCCCCGCCCCGCAGGGCCTGGACGACCGGCGCGGCACGCCTGGCGGCCTCTGCCTCGTCCAGCAGCCGCTTGCGCTCCGGCTCGTCCTCCGCGCACCGCACCAGCTCGTCGTGCGCCCGGCGCACCCGCCCCACCAGCGCCTCCAGGTCGCGGGCGCCCTGCCAGGCCCGCTCGGCCCCGGTTCTGGCCTCGGCGGTCGTCCCGGCCAGCTCCTGCGCGCGCCCCGCCTCCTCGGCCAGCCCGCCGAGCAGCGCCTCCAGCCACGCCGGGTCGCCGCCGTCCTCCGGCTGCTCAGCGCGGGCGGCCTCGGCGACGTTGCCCGCCAGCCGGACGTTCGCCTCGGTCAGCTCCCGCAGCTCCCGCCCCCGCTCGGCCCGGCGCTCCCGGAACCACTTCTCCACCGCCAGGAACCGCTCGGTGCCGAACAGCTTCTCCAGCAGCTTCTCCCGCTCGCCCGTGTCCGCCCGCAGGAACCGCGCGAACTCGCCCTGCGGCAGCAGCACCACCTGGAAGAACTGGTGCGCCGTCATCCCCAGCAGCGACTCGACCTCGCGCGCCACCTCGTCGATCCGGCCGTGCCCCTCGCCCTCCCAGCCGCTCACCCACGCCAGCGCCGCCTTCGCGTTCTGCCTGGTCGTGCCGCCGCCGCGCTTCTTGGGCCGCTCGTACTCCGGGCTGCGGGTGATCACCAGCCGCCGCTCCCGCACGGTCAGCTCCAGCGACACCACCGTCTCCACGTCCGGGGACGCGTAGTCGCAGCGCAGCCGCTTGACCTCGCCGCGCGCCCCCGGCACCTGCCCGAACAGGGCGAACGCGACCGCGTCCAGCAGCGTCGTCTTGCCCGCGCCGGTGTCCCCGTGCAGCAGGAACAGCCCGTCCGCGCCGAGCGCGTCGAAGTCCACCACCTCGCGCCCCGGATACGGCCCGAACGCCGACAGCTCCAACCGGTGCAGCCTCACGCGCCCTCCTCCCGCCCGGCCGCCGCGAACGCCTCGCGCAGCAGCGCCAGCTCACCCGGTGACGGCGGGCTGTTGCGCACGTCCTCCACGAAGCAGCACGTCACCTCCTCGTCGCTCCGCCCGCGCACCCGCTCCGCGAACCGCAGCTCCGCGCGCCTGCCGCCCTCCGGCTTCCACTCCACGTGCACGGCGTGCTTGAACCGGTCCTGCAACCGCCGCAGCGCGTCCAGCGGCCGGACCCGGTCGGTCAGCTCCACGGACAGGAAGCTGCCCTCCACCGCGGTGTGCGCCGGGTCGGCCAGCAGCGCCCCCAGCTCCCCGCGCAACCGCCCCAGCGGGCGCGGCACCGGCAGCTCCCGGCGCTCCACCCCGGCCAGCCCGCCCCCGCCCAGCTCGACCAGCCACACCGACTTGGTGTGCCCGGCCTCCGAGAACGAGTAGGCCAGCGGGCTGCCCGAGTAGCGCAGGTGGTCCGCGAGCTCCTGCGACCCGTGCAGGTGCCCGAGCGCCGCGTAGTCGATCCCGTCGAACACCGACCCGGACACCTCCTGCACCCCGCCGACCGCGATCGTGCGCTCCGAGTCGCTGGGCGCGCCCCCGGTCACGAACGCGTGCGCGAGCACCACCGACCGGGTGTCCCCTGGCCGGGCGGCCAGGTCGGCGGAGACCCGGCGCATCGCCTCGGTGAGCACGCCCGCGTGGCCGCGCGCGGACGGCACGCCCAGCACGTGCCTGGCCGTCTCGGGCTCCAGGAACGGGATGCCGTACAGCGCCACCGGGCCGTGCTCGTCGGCCAGCAGCACCGGGTCGGCCAGGTCGGCGACGCGGGTGCGCAGGTGCAGGCCACCGGCCGCCGCGAACCCGCCGAACAGGCCGAGGCGCGCCGCCGAGTCGTGGTTGCCGGGCGTGACGACAACCCGCGCCCCCGCCGCCCGCAGCCGCTCCAGCACCCGCGAGCAGAGCGCGACCGCCTCGGCGTTGGGCACCGCGCGGTCGAACAGGTCGCCGGACACCACGACCACGTCCACCCGCTCGTCGGCGACCAGGTCGGCCAGGCCGCCGAGCACGGCTTCCTGCTCGCGCAGCAGGTCGCGGCCGTGGAAGACGCGGCCCACGTGCCAGTCGGAGGTGTGCAGCAAGCGCATGGCGGCCACGCTAGGGGGTGATCACCGGCGGACCGGGTCGCCGCGCGTCCGGCGTGTCGCTCGATCAGGTGAGGGCAGGGCGGTGGGCCATGATTCAGCGCCGTGACGGCGGTCCTCAGCACGGCGGCGGTGGTGGTCGCGCTCCTGCTCGCGGGGGCGCTCGCGCTCCTGTGGCGGCTCTACCAGGACAGCGTGCGGCGCGTGGACGCCGCGCTGGACGAGGTGCGGCGGGAGCGGGAGCGGGGCGAGGTGCGGCAGCTCGCGCTCCAGCGGTACGAGGTGGCGTTCTCCTCCTCCAGCGGGCGCGGCGAGCTGGGCGAGCGGGTGCTGGTGGAGACCGCCCGCGCGCTCGGGCTGCGCGAGGGCGTGCACTTCGGGCTCCAGGTGGACGTGGCGGGCGGCGGCTCGGTGCGGCCGGACCTGGTGCTGGAGGTCGGCGGTGGACGGCGGGTGCCGGTCGACGCGAAGATGTCCATGGCGCTCTGGGCGGAGGCCGTGGAGACCGACGACCCGCGCGAGCGCGCCGACGCGCTGCGGGTGCACGTGCGCACCATCCGGGCGCGGGCGGCGGAGCTGGCGGGCAAGGGCTACCAGCGGTGGGCCGACGCCATCTACGGCACGGTGATGTTCGTGCCCAACGACGGCGCGGTCGTCGCGGCGCTGGACACCGACCCGGAGCTGCTGCGCTGGCTGCTGGACCGCAGGGTGTTCCTGTGCGGCCCGACCGGGTTCGCGGTGATCGCGTCGGCCGCGGTGTTCGCGGCCTCCGACCGGGCGCTCGCCGACGACGTCGAGCGGGTCAAGGCCCAGGCGGGCCGGGCGCACCGGGCCGCCGAGGGCGCGGTGGAGGCGGTGAACCTGTCCGGCACGCACCTGCAGCGGTTCCTGTCCGCGCGCAGGCGCGAGCTGGACGCGCTGGAGGCCCTCCGGACCGCCGTGGCCCCGCTGTCGGCCGCGTCGGGGGCGCCCGCGCCGCCCCCCGAGGTCCGCGGGGCCGACGACCGGGAGGTGGTCGGCGCACCCTCGCGGGCCCGTGAGGCGTAACAAGAAGTGACGCCGGCGCGAGGCGCGGCGGGAGCCCGCGCGGCCCGGCGGGAGTCGGATACCGTATGCCGGATCGGTCCGGCCCGAACGTAGGAGTGAGCGTGACCGCCGCAACGCGTGACCGGCGCAGCGAGCCGGATGAGGACGACGAGTTCGAGGAAGTCCGCTGGAACGACCGCGCCATGTTCGGCAGCTTCCGCGGGCTGCAGTGGTGGGCCGCGGTGCTCATCGCGTTCGCCCTCGCGTTCGTCGGCGCCTTCATCGACGTGAACTCGTCGAAGACAGTGGGGCTGCTGTTCGGGGTGGTCTTCTTCGTGGGCTCGGTGGGCGCCGTGGTGTTCGTCGAGCGCAGGTCGATGTTCGGCCCGGTCGTGCAGCCGCCGCTGGTGGTGGCGGTCGTGGTGCCGCTGGTCGTGCTGGCCACCGGCGACTCGTCCAGCCAGGGCATGGCGCTGGCGCTGGACCTGGGCAAGCCGCTGATGAACGCCTTCCCGGCGATGGCCCTGACCACGCTGTTCACCGTCGGCATCGGCGTCGCGCGGGTGTTCCTGCAGCGCGACCCGAACCGGGTGACGCAGGACGAGCTGGACGCCGAGGAGGCCCCGAGGCCGCCGAAGAAGCGCCCGAGGCCGGTGGAGGCGGAGGACGCGGTGGAGGCCGACGAGCGGCCGAAGCGCCCCCGCAAGCCCGCGCCCGCCGAGGACGGCGAGCGGCCGAGGCGGCCCCGGCCGTCCGGCGCGTCGGGGGAGAAGAAGCCGACGGGCGAGAAGAAGCCCTCGGGTGAGCGCCCGCGCAAGCCCGCGGGCGAGCGGCCCCGCAGGCCGCGTCCGCGCGACGAGGACTGACCGGGACCGACCGGGCGGGACTGACCGGGCGGGACTGGGCAAGTCCGCGAAGGGCACGACGGGCGAGAGCGAGATCCGGGAGCCCCGGCGCTGGTGACGGCGCCGGGGCTCCCGGCGTTCCAGGGGCCTCTCCCGGCCCTGCGCGTTCCGGGGCCGCCCCGGTGGGGCCGTCCCGGTCCGAGACGTGGAGAGCCGGGGTGGTCGCCCACCCCGGCTCTCCCTCACGTCACCGCGTCGCGGCGCCCCGGCGTGGGCGCCCGGCCGGTCCCGACCGGGTGGTCCCGACCGGTTCGCGGGTCTAGCGCACCGAGTCCTTGCGCAGCTCGCGCGGCAGCGAGAACGCGATCTTCTCGTTGGCCGTGGTGATCTCCTCCACGTCGCCGTAGCCGCGCTCGGCCAGGTGCTTGAGCAGGTCCATCACCAAAATGTCCGGCACCGAGGCGCCGCTGGTCACGCCGACCGTGCCGACGCCCTCCAGCCAGGCCTCGTCGACCTCCTCGGCGTAGTCGATCAGGTAGGAGGCCTTCGCGCCCGCCTGCAGCGCGACCTCGACCAGCCGCACCGAGTTGGACGAGTTCTTCGAGCCGACCACCAGCACCAGGTCGCACTCGGGCGCCATGGTCTTCACCGCGACCTGCCGGTTGGAGGTGGCGTAGCAGATGTCGTCCGACGGCGGTTCCTGCAGGTCGGGGAACCGCTCCTTGAGCTGGCGCACCCGCACCATGGTCTCGTCGACCGACAGCGTGGTCTGCGACAGCCAGATCACCTTGGACGGGTCGCGCACCTCGACCTTGGCGACGTCCTCGGCGGTGTCCACGAGCTGGATGTGGTCGGGCGCCTCACCGGCGGTGCCCTCGACCTCCTCGTGGCCCTCGTGGCCGATGAGCAGGATGTCGTAGTCCTCGCGCGCGAACCGCTGGGCCTCCTTGTGGACCTTGGTCACCAGGGGGCAGGTGGCGTCGATGGTGCGCAGGCTGCGGTCGGCGGCCTCCTCGTGCACCTTGGGCGAGACGCCGTGGGCGGAGAACACCACCAGCGCGCCCTCGGGCACCTCGTCGGTCTCGTTGACGAAGATCGCGCCGCGCTTCGACAGCGTCTCCACGACGTGCTTGTTGTGGACGATCTCCTTGCGGACGTACACCGGCGCGCCGTACTTCTCCAGCGCCTTCTCCACCGTGACGACTGCGCGGTCAACGCCCGCGCAGTACCCGCGCGGATTGGCCAGGAGCACTCGCTTGTCCATGTCCTCCAGGGTACGGGCGTGGCGAACCTAGGCATACGCCGCCCGACTGGGGCAATCTGGGTGCATGAAGCAACTCCCGCTGCCCGTCCGCCTCGCCGCGGGACTGGCCGTCACCGCGGTCGAGCAGGCCCGGAAGCTGCCCGGACAGCTCGCGGGGCTGCCGGTGACCGTCGTCAGCGAGGCCCTGCAGCTGTCGATGCGCGTGCAGCAGACGGTGACCGAACTCGCAATCAGGGGCGACGACGTGCTCGCCGGGCTCAGGACCGTCGAGCAGGAGCCCGAGTGGGCCGTGTTCGACGAGGACGAGGCCGACGCCCCGCCACGCACCGCGCCGTCCGCCGCGCCCGCCGCCAAGACCCCCTCCGAGCAGGAGCGGAGGTCCGCCGCCGAGGGCATCGCGAAGGTCGCGGCGGCCACCGGCGCCGCCGACCCGGCCGACTCCAACGCCGACGACGACCAGGGCGACGACTCGGGCGACCCGTGGGCCCGCGAGGAGCGGGCGCTGGCCGCCGAGTCGCCGACCGCGCTGCCCGAGTACGACTCGATGAGCCTGCCGCAGCTCCGGGCCAAGCTGCGGTCGCTGTCCGAGGACGACCTGGAGCAGCTGCTCGCGCACGAGCGCGCGCACGAGTCCCGCCCCGAGTTCACCGGGATGCTGGCCCGCCGCCTGGCCAACCTGCGCGCCGAGTCGTGACGGAGCAGAAGGCCCAGCCGCCGCGCTCCTCGCCGGAGGAGCCGTGGCCGGTGCGCACGGTCGCCTACAAGATCGCCGACTGGATCGGCAGGCTCGGCGACGTGTGGGTGGAGGGCCAGGTCACCCAGCTCAGCGCCCGTCCCGGCACGAAGGTGGCGTTCCTGACGCTGCGCGACCCGTCGGCCGACCTGTCGATGTCGCTCACCGCCCCGGTGGGCCTGGTCCGCGAGGGCCAGCTCACCGAGGGCAGCCGGGTCGTCGTGCACGGCAAGCCGAACTACTACGCGGCGCGCGGCACGATCAGCCTGCGCGTGGACGAGATCCGCGCGGTCGGCATCGGCGAGCTGCTGGCCCGCATCGAGCGGCTGCGCAAGCTGCTGGCCGCCGAGGGCCTGTTCGACGCGCGCCGCAAGCGCAGACCGCCGTTCCTGCCGAACAAGATCGGCCTGGTGACCGGTCGGGCGTCGGCCGCCGAGCGGGACGTGCTGACGAACGCGCAGGCCAGGTGGCCCGCCGCCCGGTTCCGGGTGATCAACGTGGCGGTGCAGGGCCCGTCGGCCGTGCCCGAGGTGGTGCGCGCGCTGGGCGAGCTGGACGCCGACCCCGAGGTCGACGTGATCGTGCTGGCGCGCGGCGGCGGCAGCGTCGAGGACCTGCTGCCGTTCTCCGACGAGGCGCTGTGCCGGGCCGTGTCGGACTGCCGCACGCCGCTGCTGTCGGCGATCGGGCACGAGCCGGACACCCCGCTGGTCGACCACGTGGCCGACGTGCGCTGCTCGACGCCCACCGACGCGGGCAAGCGCGTGGTGCCGGACGTGGCCGAGGAGACCGAGCGGCTGCGGCAGGCCCGCGACCGGGCCAGGCGCGCGCTGCGCGGCTGGGTCGACCGGGAGCGCAAGCTGCTGGACGCGCTGCGCACCCGGCCCGCGCTGGCCGACCCGCACGGGCCGCTGGAGCGCAGGTCGGAGGAGGTGCAGCGGCTGCGGGACCGGGCGCTGCGCGCGGTCCGCAACCGGGTGGACGCGGAGAACGCCGGTCTCGCCGCGACCTCGGCGCGCTTGACGACCCTCGGTCCCGCCGCCACCCTGGCCAGGGGGTACGCCGTGGTGCAGCTGGTGTCGTCCGAGGGGACGGAGGGCGTGCTCCGGTCGGCCGCCGACGCGCCTGCGGGAACCCGCCTGCGGGTGCGGGTCGCGGACGGCGCCGTGCACGCGGTCGTCGAGGGAGGAGGCGGTGGTGGTGCCCAGTCCGGCTCGTGAGCCGACGTTCCTGCCGCTGACCGTGGCCGCCGCCGAGCAGGCCGCCCGGCTCGCGGGCGAGGACCCGGCCGCGCTGGCGCTGAGCAGGCGCGCCGAGGCGGCCGACAGCGCGGCGGCGGGCTGCTGGCTGGCGCTGGTCGCCGGGTGCGACTCGGGCAGGCAGGCCGTGCTCGACGCGGTGCGCGCGCTGACCGAGGAGGCGTCCGGGCGCGCGGGCGACCTGTGCGGGTCGGTGCCGCGCAGGCGGCTGGCGGAGGCCGAGCTGCGGGTGGACGAGGCGGTGCGGGAGGCTGACGGCGCCGAGTTCGCCGAGGCTCTGGCCGACTACGACCAGGCGGCGGCGACGGTGGTGGTGCACGTGAGCAACCGATTGGGGAACCTGTCCAGGTGAGTGAGCCGGGGTACGAGGCCGCGCGGGACGAGCTGGTCGAGGTCGTCCGCAAGCTGGAGGCCGGTGGTCTGTCGCTGGAGGACTCGCTCGCGCTGTGGGAGCGCGGCGAGGTGCTGGCGAAGACGTGTGAGCGGCATCTCGCGGGCGCCCGCGAGCGGATCGATCAAGCTCTCGCGGTGTCCGAGGAGGACGGTCGCGAGGGCTGACCACGTGCGAGGATCGGCTATCTGCCGGTCTACCGCACGAGGAGCAGCATGACGTCCAACAGCACGTCGGAGCGCCGGCGCGAGGCGCCGGACCGGAACCTGGCGCTGGAGCTGGTCAGGGTGACCGAGGCGGCGGCGATGGCGGCGGGCCGCTGGGTCGGCAGGGGTGACAAGAACGGCGGCGACGGCGCGGCCGTGGACGCCATGCGCAAGCTGATCGGCACGGTGTCGATGCGCGGGGTCGTCGTGATCGGCGAGGGCGAGAAGGACGAGGCGCCCATGCTGTTCAACGGCGAGGAGGTGGGCGACGGCAACGGCCCGGAGTGCGACGTGGCCGTCGACCCGATCGACGGCACGACGCTGATGGCCAAGGGGATGCCGAACGCGCTGGCGGTGCTGGCGGTGGCCGAGCGGGGCGCGATGTTCGACCCGTCGGCGGTGTTCTACATGGAGAAGCTGGCCACCGGGCCGGAGGCGGCGGACGCCATCGACATCACCGCGCCGATCTCGGAGAACGTGCGGCGGGTGGCGAGGGCCAAGGGCGTCGACGTGTCGGACGTGACGGTGTGCGTGCTGGACCGGCCCCGGCACGAGGACCTGGTGCTGAAGGTGCGCCGGTCCGGCGCGCGCATCCACTTCATCTCGGACGGCGACGTGGCGGGCGCGATCTCGGCGGCCCGCCCGGACACCGGCGTCGACCTGCTGGTGGGCATCGGCGGCACGCCGGAGGGCATCATCGCGGCGGCGGCGCTCAAGTGCATGGGCGGTGAGATCCAGGCGCGGCTGTGGCCGAAGGACGACGCGGAGCGCGGCCGGGCGCTGGACGCGGGCCACGACCTGGACCGGGTGCTGACCACGTCCGACCTGGTGCGCGGGGACAACGTGTTCTTCTGCGCGACCGGCGTCACGGACGGCGACCTGGTGCGCGGGGTGCGCTACCAGGCCGGTGGCTGCACGACGCAGTCGATCGTGATGCGGTCGAAGTCGGGGACGGTGCGGATGATCGACGGGTTCCACCGGCTGACGAAGCTGCGCGAGTACGCGTCGGTGGACTTCGACCTGCCGCCGTCCGGCGAGGAGCCGCTGCCCCCGCTGCCGTAGCGGGCGCCTCGGACGTGACGGTGGTCACCCCTCGGACCTGTCAACGGTCAAGGCGCGGCTACCGTCCGTCCGTAGGTAGTGGCCCCCCGTGCCCAGTCCTTACGTTTCTGCCCTGGCCGCCCGCACCCCTGCGCGGGCGGCGGGGAGGAAGAGCGATGAGGATCCGCACCCTGTTCACGGCGGTCGCCGTCGCGGTCGGCGCCGCGCTGGCGTCGGTCGGCGGCGCCCAGGCCGCACCCACCGAGCCGGACCTGACCCCGGCCATCGTGGGCGGCGGCAACGCCACGCAGACGTACTCGTTCATGGTGTCCCTGCAGAGCACGGCGGGCAGCCACTTCTGCGGCGGCTCGCTGATCAAGGCCAACTGGGTGGTGACGGCCAAGCACTGCGTGCAGGGCCGGACGCCGTCGTCGATCCGCGCGCGGGTCGGCACGACCAACCGCACCAGCGGCGGCACCGTCGCCACGGGCGCGCAGGTCGTGACGCACCCCAGCTACGACATCGCGCTGGTGCGCCTGGCCACCTCGGTGACCCAGGCCCCGATCACCGTCGCCTCCACCTCGGGCGCGACCGGCACCGCCACCCGCATCATCGGCTGGGGCCAGACCTGCGCCCCGGCGGGCGGCTGCGGCGCGCCGACCATCCTGCAGGAGCTGAACACCTCGATCGTGGCGGACGGCAGCTGCTCGGGCATCTACGGCGCGTACGAGATCTGCACGAACAACCCCGGCGGCAACAAGGGCGCCTGCTACGGCGACTCGGGCGGCCCGCAGATCAAGTCCGTGGGCGGCGCCTGGCAGCTGATCGGCGCGACCAGCCGCGCGGGCAACAACAACTCCACCTGCGCGACCGGCCCGTCGATCTACATGGACGTCCCGTCGTTCCGCACCTGGATCAGCGGGTACGCGGGAACGGTCTGACCCGTTCCGGCGCCTCACCCTCGCGGGTGGCCGAGTGACGCCCGTCGAGAGCAGTGACGATTACTTCCAGTGGCCCATTCCCGCAGGTCGGGGGTGGGCCACTGGTCTTTTCAGGGGTTGGCCGCGAATTCCAGGGGGTAGTCCGGGTTCGAGGGGTGATTTCGAGATGAAGAAGAGGATTCTCGGCACTGCACTGGCCGCGACCGCTCTGACGCTCGGTCTCGCGGCTCCGGCCTCGGCGGCGTCCGGGACGCCGTGCGGCGGCGTCCAGAACGGGGCGTGCGTCCAGCTGTCGACCAACCAGGCCTGGTTGGTCTACGACGGGGGCGCGAGCTACGGGCCCGTGCCGATCACCACCGGCAGGCCGGGCTACGAGACGCCCGTCGGCACCTTCCCGGTGCTGCGCAAGGTGAAGGACGACTGGAGCGTTCCCTACAACGCGCCGATGCCCAACTCGGTGTACTTCACCGGTGACGGCATCGCCTTCCACGAGGGCAGCCTGACCGACCAGTCGCACGGGTGCGTGCACCTGGGTCCCGACGCGTCGGTGGTGTTCTTCGACAACCTGTTCCCCGGCGAGCAGGTGCAGGTGGTGCCCTGACCGGGGCCGCCTGTCCGGATGCGGGCGGGGCCTGGGGACGACCCGAGGGTGTCGGGTCGTCCCCAGGCCCCGCTCGGCGTTCCGGGGAGCCCTACCTGGCGTCGCTGGAGTGGCCGGGGAACAGGTGCGCGTCCGGGTCGAGCGCGACCGCGATGTTGTTCACCGCCGTCGCCGCCTCGCCGAACCCGGTGGCGATCAGCTTCACCTTCCCCGGATAGGTCGCGACGTCCCCCGCCGCGTACACCCCGGCGAGCGCGGTGCGCATGGTCTGGTCGACCACCACCGCCCGGTGGTCCAGCTCCAGCCCCCACGACTCGATCGGCCCCAGGTCCGCCGTGAAGCCCAGCGCCGCCACCACGGTCTGGGCGGGCAGCACCTCGCCGCCGGAGTCCTTGACGTCGACCTCGACCTCGGCGACCCGCCCGTCCCCGCCGATCCGGGTGACCTGCGCGTCCGTGATGATCCGCACGCCCAGGTCCCGGACCTGCCGCACGGTCGGCGGGTGCGCGCGGAACGTGGAGCGGCGGTGCACGACGGTGACGCTGCCCGCGATCGGGGCGAGCGCGAGCGCCCAGTCGAACGCCGAGTCGCCGCCGCCGACCACCACCACGTCCTGCCCGACGTGCGCGTCCAGCGCGGGCACGAAGTGCACCAGCCCCCGCCCGAGCCAGCCCTCCCCCGCGACGAGCGGCCTCGGCGTGAACTCGCCGATGCCCGCCGTGAGCAGCACCGCGCCCGCGCGCACGGTGGCGCCGTCGGCCAGCCCCACGTGCAGCTTCCCGTCGACCGGGGCGAGCGTGCGGGCCTGCCGACCCAGCAGGTACGTCGGGTTCCACTGCGCGGCCTGGGTGACGAGCGCGTCGACCAGGTCCCGGCCGCGCACGGCGGGGAAGCCCGCGACGTCGAGGATCATCTTCTCCGGGTACATGGCGGTGATCTGCCCGCCCGGTTCGGGCAGCGCGTCCACCACGGCGGTGGCCAGGTCGCGGAACCCGGCGTAGTAGGCCGCGAAGAGTCCGGTGGGTCCCGCTCCGACGACCAGCAGATCGACATCGAGGTCCATTCCCCCGACCCTAGGTGTCCCGGACCACCGTGCCCATCCCCCGCTGCGGGGCCAGACTCGGTGGCATGGATGGTCAGGAGTACCGCGTCGAGCACGACACGATGGGCGAGGTCCGGGTGCCCGCGCACGCGCTGTGGCGCGCGCAGACGCAGCGGGCGGTGGAGAACTTCCCGATCTCGGGGCGCGGCCTGGAGCGGTCGCAGATCCGGGCGCTCGGGCTGCTGAAGGCGGCTGCGGCGCGGGTCAACGGGCGGTTGGGCGTGCTGGACGCCGAGGTCGCGGAGGCGATCGCGGCGGCGGCCGACGAGGTGGCGGCGGGCGGGCACGACGGGCACTTCCCGGTGGACGTGTTCCAGACCGGGTCGGGCACGTCGTCGAACATGAACGCGAACGAGGTGATCGCGACCCTGGCGTCGCGCGCGCTCGGCCGCGAGGTTCACCCGAACGACCACGTGAACGCCTCCCAGTCGTCCAACGACACGTTCCCCACGACGCTTCGGGTAGCCGCGACGGAGGCGGTCGCGAACGACGTGCTCCCGGCGCTGGGGCACCTGCGGGACGCGCTGGACGCGCGGGCGGCGGACTGGGCCGGGATCGTCAAGTCCGGGCGCACGCACCTGATGGACGCGGTGCCCGTGCTGCTCGGCCACGAGGTGCAGGCGTGGGCGACGCAGGTGGCCAACGGGGTCGCCCGGCTGTCGGACAGCCTGCCCAGGCTGGCGCAGCTGCCGATCGGCGGCACGGCCGTGGGCAGCGGGCTGAACGCGCCGGAGGGGTTCGGCGCGGCGGTGTCCGAGGAGCTGGCGCGGGTCACCGGGCTGCCGCTGACCGAGGCGCCGGACCACTTCGAGGCGCAGGCCACCCAGGACGGGGTGGTGGAGGTGTCCGGGCAGCTGCGGGCCACCGCCGTGGGCCTCTACAAGATCGCGAACGACCTGCGGTGGATGGGCTCCGGGCCGCGCGCGGGCCTGGGCGAGCTGGCGCTGCCGGACCTGCAGCCGGGCTCGTCGATCATGCCGGGCAAGGTCAACCCGGTGATCCCGGAGGCCACGATGATGGTGGTGGCGCAGGTGATCGGCAACGACGCGGCGGTGGCGTTCGCGGGCACCCAGGGCAACTTCCAGCTCAACGTGATGCTGCCGGTGATCGCGCGGAACGTGCTGGAGTCGGCGCGCCTGCTGGCGGCGGTGGCGCGGCTGCTCGCGGACAAGGTGGTGGCGGGCGCGGAGCCCGACCACGAGCGGATGCGCGAGTACGCCGAGTCCTCGCCGTCGATCGTGACGCCGCTGAACAAGCACCTCGGCTACGAGGAGGCGGCGTCGATCGCGAAGCAGTCGCTGGCCGAGCGCAAGACGATCCGGCAGGTGGTGCTGGAGCGCGGGCACGTGCCGGGCAGGCTCAGCGAGGCGCAGCTGGACGAGGCGCTGGACGTGGTGCGGATGGCGCGCAACGAGCGCTGAGGCGTTCGGGGGCGGGTCAGCGGGGGACGGGTGCGGCGGCCCCGTCCCCCGGTCGCGTCCGTGATCGGCAGGGGCGGGTGATCCGGGGCACGATCAGCCCGTGCTGTTCTCACGGGTGGTCGAGGTGTCCGCCGAGGTGGGGTCGACCCGCTCCCGGCTGGCGAAGGTGTCGGCGCTGGCCGGGCTGCTGCGCGGTGTCGAGGACACCGGTGCCACCGGGGACACCGAGGCGGTGGTGTCGTTCCTGGTGGGCGTGCCCCGGCAGGGCCGGATCGGCGCCGGGTTCCGCACCGCGCGGCAGCTGGCGGCCCCGCCCGCCGACGAGGCGTCGCTGCGGGTGTCCGACGTGGACGGCGCGCTGGGCGAGTTCGCCGCCGAGTCCGGCAGGGGCAGCGCCGCGCGGCGGGCCGCGCTGCTGGCGACCCTGTTCGCCGGGGCCACGGCCGACGAGCAGGACTTCCTCAAGCGGCTGCTGACCGGCGAGCTGCGGCAGGGCGCGCTGGAGGGCGTGATGCTGGACGCCGTGGCGCGGGCGGCCGGGGTGCCGGGCGAGGCGGTGCGGCGGGCGTTCATGCTGTCCGGCGAGCTGCCCGCGACCGCGGCGGCGGCGCTGCGCGACGGGGTGGACGGGCTGGCCAGGTTCCGGCTGGAGGTGGGCCGCCCGGTGCGGCCGATGCTGGCCTCCCCCGCCGAGTCGCTGGAGGACGCGCTGGCCGGGTCGGGCCCGGTCGTGGTGGAGCACAAGCTGGACGGGGCGCGCATCCAGGTGCACCGGGACGGCGACGAGGTGCGGGTGTTCACCCGGACCCTGCGCGAGATCACGAGGACCGTGCCGGAGCTGGTGGAGCTGGCGCGCGGCCTGCCGTGCCGGTCGGTGGTGCTGGACGGGGAGACCCTGGCGCTGCGCGACGACGGCAAGCCCAGGCCGTTCCAGGAGACGATGAGCCGGTTCGGCGCGCAGGACGAGCGGGAGCTGCTGCTCAGCCCGTTCTTCTTCGACTGCCTGCACCTGGACGGCGACGACCTGCTGGACCGGCCGCTGCGCGAGCGGCTCGCGGCGCTGCGGTCGGCGGCCGGGCGGCACGTGGTGCCGGGGGTCGCCGACGCCTCGGCCGAGGCCGCCGCCGGGGTGCTGCGGGACGCGCTGGCGGGCGGGCACGAGGGCGTGGTGGTCAAGGACCTCGACGCGCCCTACGCGGCCGGGCGGCGCGGCGGGGCGTGGCGGAAGGTCAAGCCGGTGCACACGCTCGACCTGGTGGTGCTCGGGGTCGAGTGGGGCAGCGGGCGGCGCGAGGGGCTGCTGTCCAACCTGCACCTCGGGGCGCGCGACCCGGACGGCGGACCGCCGGTGATGGTCGGCAAGACGTTCAAGGGACTCACGGACGAGCTGCTGGCGTGGCAGACGCGGGCGCTGCTCGCGATCGCCGAGGAGCGCGGCGAGTGGGTGGTGCGGGTGCGGCCGGAGCTGGTGGTGGAGATCGAGCTGGACGGCGCGCAGGTCAGCCCCCGCTACCCCGGCGGGGTGGCGCTGCGGTTCGCGCGGGTGGTGCGGTACCGGCCGGACAAGACCGCCGCCGAGGCCGACACCCTCGACGCGGTCCGGGCGATGCTGCCCGAGCGCGCGGCGCCGGAGGGCGGCGGAGCCCCCCTGGACCCCCGGGAGCCCGCCACCGGTGCGCCCCGAGCGCAGGACACCGCCGGTGACCACGGGTAGTGTCACCTCAACGTGCGATTCATCGAAGGGCGCCAGCCCGCCAACGACCTGACCTACGACGACGTCTTCCTGGTCCCCGGCCGCTCCGCCGTGGACTCCCGGTTCGGGGTCGACCTCTCCACCTCCGACGGCACGGGCGCCACGATCCCCGTGGTCGTGGCCAACATGACCGCCGTCGCGGGCCGCCGCATGGCGGAGACGATGGCCAGGCGCGGCGGCCTGGTCGTGCTGCCCCAGGACGTGGCCCCCGAGGCGGTGGCCGAGATCGTGTCCTGGGTCAAGGAGCGGCACCCCGTGTGGGACACGCCGCTGGTCCTGTCCCCGAACGACTCAGTCGCGGACGCGTTCAACCTGCTGCACAAGCGCGCCCACGGCACCGTCGTGGTGGTCGGCCAGGACGGGCGCCCGGTGGGCACCGTGGACGAGCACGCGCTGGGCGGCGTGGACCGGTTCACCCGGCTGAGCGAGGTGGCCGACCACGACGTGGTCGTGCTGCCGCTGGACACCGCGCCGCGCGAGGTCTTCGAGCGGCTGGGCGCGCACCGGGCCGCGCTGGGCGTGGACGGCGACGGCAGGCTCAAGGGCATCATGACCGGCCTGGGCGCGCTGCGCGCCGAGGTGTACCAGCCCGCGCTGGACGCGGGCGGCAGGCTCAGGGTGACCGCCGCCGTCGGCGTGAACGGCGACGTGGCGGCGAAGGCCGAGGCGCTGCTGGCGTCCGGGGTGGACGCGCTGGTCGTGGACACCGCGCACGGGCACCAGGAGAAGATGCTGACCGCGCTGAAGGCGGTCCGGGCGCTGTCGCCGACCGTGCCGGTGGTGGCGGGCAACGTGGTGACCGCCGAGGGCGTGCGCGACCTGGTCGAGGCGGGCGCGGACGTGATCAAGGTCGGGGTCGGCCCCGGCGCGATGTGCACCACCCGCATGATGACCGGCGTGGGCCGCCCGCAGTTCTCGGCGGTCGCCGAGTGCGCCGCGCAGGCCCGCGAGCTGGGCAAGCACGTGTGGGCGGACGGCGGCGTGCGGCACCCGCGCGACGTGGCCCTCGCGCTGGCGGCGGGCGCGGCCAGCGTCATGGTCGGCTCGTGGTTCGCGGGCACCTACGAGTCGCCCGGCGACCTGCAGCGCGACGAGGCGGGCAGGCTCTACAAGGAGTCGTTCGGCATGGCGTCGAAGCGGGCCGTGAGCGCGCGGACCCGCACGGACAGCGCGTTCGACCGGGCCCGCAAGGGCCTGTTCGAGGAGGGCATCTCGTCCTCGCGGATGCGCCTGGACCCGACCAGGCCGGGCGTGGAGGACCTGCTGGACTCGATCACCGCGGGCGTGCGGTCGGCGTGCACCTACGCGGGCGCGACGACCCTGGAGGAGTTCCACGCGCGCGCCGTGCTGGGCGTGCAGTCGGCGGCGGGCTTCGCCGAGGGCAGGCCGCTCCCCTCGGGCTGGTGACCGGCGGCCCGGTCCCACTCCGCCACCACCGGTCGCAGGCCGGGACCGGGGCCTCCCGCGCGGCGCGGGAGGCCCCGGTCGGGCCCTGGGACCGGTCCCCGATCAGGACGAGTAGTCCTCCAGCATCTCGGTGACCAGCGCGGCGATCGGCGAGCGCTCCGAGCGGGTCAGCGTGACGTGGGCGAACAGCGGGTGGCCCTTGAGCTTCTCGATCACGGCCGCGACGCCGTCGTGCCGCCCGACGCGCAGGTTGTCGCGCTGCGCGACGTCGTGGGTGAGCACGACCCGCGAGTTGGCCCCGAGCCGGGACAGCACGGTCAGCAGGACGTTCCGCTCCAGCGACTGCGCCTCGTCGACGATGACGAACGAGTCGTGCAGGGACCGTCCCCGGATGTGGGTCAGCGGCAGGACCTCCAGCATCCCCCGGTCCATGACCTCTTCCAGGACGTCCTGGCTGACGAGCGCGCCGAGGGTGTCGAACACCGCCTGCGCCCAGGGCTGCATCTTCTCGGTCTCGGAGCCGGGCAGGTAGCCGAGCTCCTGGCCGCCGACCGCGTACAGCGGCCGGAACACGACGATCTTGCGGTGCTGGTTGCGCTCCATGACCGCTTCCAGGCCCGCGCACAGCGCGAGCGCCGACTTGCCGGTGCCCGCCCGGCCGCCCAGCGAGACGATGCCGACCTCGTTGTCCAGCAGCAGGTCGAGCGCGACGCGCTGCTCCGCGGACCGCCCGTGCAGCCCGAACGCCTCGCGGTCGCCGCGCACCAGCCGGACCTGCTTGTCGGCGGTGACCCGGCCCAGCGCGCTGGAGCTGCCCGCGAGGAGCCGCAGGCCGCTGTGGCAGGGCAGCTCGGCCAGCTCCGCCAGGTCGTGCTCGGCCGGGTCGACCGAGCCGTCCCGGTAGAGGGCGTCCACGAGGGACTGGTCGACGTCCACGTCGGACATGCCGGTGAACCCGGAGAGCGTGACGTCGTGCGCCCGGTACTCCTCGGCCGCCAGGCCCACCGCGCCCGCCTTGACGCGCAGCGGCATGTCCTTGGTGACCAGGGTGACGGCGGCGCCCTCGGCGGCGAGGTTGAGCGCGCAGGCGAGGATGCGCGCGTCGTTGGAGTCGGTGCGGAAGCCGGCGGGCAGCACCTCCGGGTCGGTGTGGTTCAGCTCGACGCGCAGCGTCCCGCCGTGGCCCCCCACGGCGATCGGGGCGTCGAGCCTGCCGTGGCGCAGGCGCTCCTCGTCGAGCAGCCGCAGCGCCTCCCTGGCGAACCACCCCAGCTCCGGGTGGTGCCGCTTGCCCTCCAGCTCGCTGATCACGACCAGCGGGAGGACGACCTCGTGCTCGGCGAACCGGGTCATCGCCGCCGGGTCGGACAGCAGGACCGAGGTGTCGAGGACGTAGGTGTGCTGGGCGGGCGCCTTGCGGCGCCGGGACGCGCTGCGCGTTGAGCCTGAGGAACGGCTCGCGGGTCGTCGTGCGTTCACGGCAACTCCTCACGAACGCGGCACCCGCGTCCGCTCCTCGCTGGGCCAGGCACTGTCCCGAATGGATGACCCGTCCGGCTAGCGGACGACGCCCCCACGAGGGCCGGGTGCCGGCCCCCTCGCGCAAACCGCCACGTTTGGGACCTCCCCTGCACGGAGCGCAGTGGACGCGCCCCGCAAGTTCGGAAGCTACCTGTGGAACCCACGTTTCGGGGCGGCCGAACGGGTGTGAGATGGAAGCTTCACCTGCGCGCAAACCGCCCGGAAGATAGTGCGACCGGGGGCTTGCGCTCCCCCGGACAGCGTCATCGGGGCGCAACATTGCGCGATAGCCGCAGTTCTACGGCTTGACACCGGTCCGAGTGAGGGGGTTTACGCAGAGTTGCGGGGTAGCCAGGGCACCCCGGTGGCCAGCTCGGCCTCCAGGCTGCGGGGCACGAGCGGCTCGTCCAGCAGCCGCCGGAAGCGCTCGACCAGCGGGCCGCCGGGCGGGCGCAGGTCCAGCCAGGCCCCCACCAGCCGGACGCCCTCGACGTAGGTCGTCGTGTAGGCCCGCCACAGCGGGTCGGCCAGGAACCGCACGAGCTGGCCCGCCCGCTCCTGCGGCACGAGCAGCCAGCGGCGCAGGAAGTCGACCACGTCGTCGGGGTCGGCCCCCCGGTCGTGCAGCATCAGCGCGGCGTCCTGGCGCACGGTCAGCAGCCCGGACAGCGCCGACTCGACCCGCTCGACGTGCCCGCCGTCGAACCGCAGCCCGATGCCGCCCAGCACCTCCTCGGCCCAGCGCCCCCAGCCGGGGCCGACCGCCAGGTGCAGGCCCAGCTCGGCCGCGCCCTCGGACACCAGGCAGCGGGGGCTGTTGACCAGGAACAGCGAGTGCTCGACGTGGCCGAGGCCGTCGACGAGGGCGGCGGTGCGGCGGCAGTGCTCGGTGTGGTGGCCGGGGTAGGCCTCGTGGGCGATCAGGTGCGGCAGGGTGCCGTAGCGGTGCCCCATGTCGGCGTTGACCGACACCCGCGACCGGTTGCCGCCCAGGTGGTGGGTGAAGCCGCTCCACGGCCGGTCGGTGACCACCTCGTGCTCGACGCCCTCGTCCGGCGGCAGCGCGAGGTCGGGGGCGACCCGCGCGCGCAGGGCGTCGGACAGGGCGGTGACGGCGTCGGCGAGGCGGTGCCGGGGGACGGTGTCGGCGTCGCGGTGCTCGGCCAGGCGCAGCCGCAGCGGGCCGTCGCCGGGCAGCAGCTCGTCCAGGGCGGCGTGCGCGGCCCGGTAGGCGTCGGTGGAGCCGGGGTGGACGCGGACCTGGAAGTAGGCCCGCACCTCCTCCACGAAGGAGGTGCGGGCGCCGTCGAGGGAGCGGGCGGACTGCTCGGCCGCGGTGAGCTGGGCGTCCAGGAAGGCGACGCGCTCGGGCGCGAGGTCCGAGCTGGGCAGCTCGGCGCGCAGCGCGGCGGCCTGCGCGGCCAGGTCGGCCGGGCGCGGGGTCGGCTCGTCCGCCACGGCCCGGCGCAGCCCCTGGTCGCCGGTGTAGGCGTCCACGAGTCCGGGGACGAGCCGGTCGAGCCGGAGCGCGAGGGCGAGGTAGCCGCGCGCCAGGCGGTTGCCGTCCATGAGCAGGGGAGCTTACGAGCGGCGGGGCGGTTCCACCACGGTCACGCGCACGGGCGAACCGGCCTGGGGAAGGGCGTCACACGAAGGTGTCAGTGGTCAGGGGCGCCCTCCGCCCGCCGGTAGCTTCCGGCGCGATCGAAACCGCAGGTACACCCGCACTCCCGAGGAGTTCCCGTGCTGAAGAAGGCCGCTGCCCTGCTGGCCGCCGCGACCGGTCTCACCATGATCGGCTCGCCCGCGTTCGCCGACCCGCTGGTGACGGTGCTGAGCGGCGCCACCACCGACGTCAACGCCGACGCCGACGCGACCGTGGGCGCCGACACGAAGGTCGCGGGCGGCCTGTGCGGCACCAGCGTGAACCTGGTCCAGGTCCCGCTGCCCCTGGCCGACGCCCCGTCGTCGAACAACTGCAACACCGGTGACGGCGGCGCGACCGGCGAGTCGCCGCTCGACGGCGTGACCGACGTGCTGGGCGGGCTCACCGGCATCCTTCCCGGCTGAGGGCCGGAGGCGCTCAGCCGACCCGGAAGCCCGCTGAGGACCACGCGGTCCCGTCCACGGGCTTCCGGGCCGCCGAGAACAGCGACCTCGGGCCTGGCGCTCCCGCCGGGTTCCGGGGTCGTCCCCGTCCCGGAACCGCCGTTACCCGATCCCCTCCGCCACCAATCCCCGAACCGCTCCCCCGCTCCGGCACCACGAACCTCCGGGCTTCGGGGATCGGGATCGGGCCTCAGGAGCCGAAGCGGCGGTGCCGGATCGCGTAGTCGCGCAGGGCGCGCAGGAAGTCGGTCCTGCGGAATTCGGGCCAGTAGGCCTCGCAGAACCAGAACTCGGAGTGCGCCGACTGCCACAGCATGAACCCGGACAGCCGCTGCTCGCCCGAGGTGCGGATGAGCAGGTCCGGGTCGGGCTGGCCGGAGGTGTAGAGGTGCTCGGCGATGTGGTCCACGTCCAGGACCTCGGCGAGCTCCTCGATCGTCCCGCCGGACTCGGCGTGCTTCTGCAGCAGCTTGCGCACCGCGTCGGCGATCTCCTGACGGCCGCCGTAGCCGACCGCCACGTTGACCTGGAGCCCCGTGCGGCCCCTGGTGCGCAGCGAGGCCGCGGACAGGCGCGCCGCGGTCTCGGTGGGCAGCATGTCGAGCGCGCCGACGTGGCGCACCTGCCAGGGGTTGGCGGGCTCGGCCAGCTTGTCGACGATGTCGGCGATGATGCCGAGCAGCGGTTCGAGCTCCTTGGTGGGCCTGGTGAGGTTGTCCGTGGACAGCAGCCACAGGGTGACCACCTCGACCTCGGCGTCCCGGCACCAGTTCAGCAGCTCCAGGATCTTGCGCGCACCGGCGAGGTGGCCGTGGGCGACGTCGTCGAAGCCCGCTTCCTTGGCCCACCTGCGGTTGCCGTCGAGCACCACGCCGACGTGGCGTGGTCGTTGTCTTCCGTCCAACCAGCGGGTGAGGCGGTACTCGTAGCCCTTGAGGAGGACGTTCTTGACGCGTTCGCGGAGACCCACGCTGGAAGAGCGTACGCCGGGTGGCTTCGGTCACGCGCCCGTGTGCTGACCGGTAAACCTACGCTCCCGTAACCTCACTCAGGTGACCGCGTCTACCGTTCCTTCGCAGCCCTCCCCGGCGCTGCGCCCCCGGATGCGGGGCTGGCTGCACCTCTGGTCGTTCGTGGTGTCGGTGGCCATGGCGGCGACACTGGTCGCCCTGGCGGCGACAACCGTGTCGGCGAAGGCGGCTTACTCGACAGCCGTGTACGGCATCACGCTGATGGGCCTGTTCGGCGTCAGCGCCCTCTACCACCGGGTGAACTGGAAGAGCGTCAAGGCCCGGACGTGGATGAAGCGCATGGACCACTCGATGATCTTCGTGTTCATCGCGGGCTCGTACACGCCGTTCGCGCTGACCGCGATGCCCCCGTCCACGGGCCACACCGTGCTGTGGGTCGTGTGGCTGGGTGCGCTGGGCGGCGTGGCGCTGAAGATGCTGTGGCCCAACTCGCCGAGGTGGCTGGGCGTCCCCATCTACGTCGCGCTCGGCTGGGTGGCCGTGTTCACCCTGCCGGACATGCTGGCCCACGCCGGCGTGGGCGTGGTGGCCCTGATCATCGCGGGCGGCCTGCTGTACACGATCGGGGCAGTCTTCTACGCGACCCGCTGGCCGAACTTCTGGCCGGACGTGTTCGGCTACCACGAGTTCTTCCACGCGATGACGGTGCTCGCGGCGAGCTGCCACTGCGTGGCGATCTGGTTGTCGATCTACTCGTAGCCGAGGGCGCTCGGGGCCTGGGCGCACGGCGCCAGGCCCCGAGCGCGGTCCCTACCGCGCCACCAGCGCCGCGGTCAGGTCCTCCACCGTCGTCACCGGCCGGTCGCACACGAAGCCCCGGCACACGTACGCCGCAGGCTCCCCGCCCACCAGCGGCCGGTCTGCCAGGAGCGGGGCCGTGTCCGGCTCGCCCGACACCACCACGCCGCCGCCGTGCACGCCCGACCAGGCCGCCGCCAGCAGGCTCGGGGAGCCGCCCACCAGGGCCACCTGCACGGGGCCCATCGCCAGCGCCTCCGCGACGCTCAGCCAGTGCCCGGCGAACCTCGGCTCCCGCGCCGCCAGCAGACCGGCGCGCGCCACCGCCCGCTCGGCCGCCTCCCGGTACTCCCCCGCCCTCGGCGCGCCCAGCGCCGACGCGGTCAGCAGCGCCCCTGCCAGCGACGACGCCCCGGACGGGCTCGCGTTGTCGGCCGGGTCGGCCGGGCGGTGGACCAGGGTCTCCGCGTCGTCGGCCGTGTCGTACCAGACGCCCGGCTCGTCGCCGGCGAAGCGCGCCAGCGCCACGTCCAGCACGTCGCACGCCGCCGTCAGCCACCGCGCCGTCCCGGTCACCTGGTGCAGCGCGAGCAGCCCGTCGGCCAGGCAGCCGTGGTCCTCCAGCACACCCGCCGCGCCACCGGCCCGCCCGTCGCGGGAGGTGCGCAGCAGCCTGCCGTCGACCACGTGCAGGTCCAGCAGCAGCCCGGCGGCGCGCTCGGCCGCCTCCACCCACGCCCGCACGCCCAGCACGGCCCCCGCCTCGGCCAGCGCCGCCACGGCCAGGCCGTTCCACGAGGTCACCACCTTGTCGTCCCGGCCGGGCTGCTCGCGCTCGGCGCGCGCCGCCAGCAGCGCGGCCTTCAGCGCCGGGTCGGACCCGCCCAGCAGCCGCAGCGTGGACGCGCCGTGCTCGAACGTGCCCTCCTCGGTCACCCCGTACAGCGCGGCGGCCCGAGCCCCGTCCTCCTCGCCGAGCACCTCGACCAGCTGCGCGGGCGTCCACGCGTACGTCGCGCCCTCCACCCCGCCGGTGTCCGCGTCGAGCGAGGCGGCGAACCCGCCCTCCGGGGTGAGCAGGTCGCGCAGCAGGAACCCGGCGGTGTCCTCCACGACCTCGCGGTAGCGCGGCTCGTCGGGCACGAGCCTGGCCAGGTGGGTGTACGCGCGCAGCAGCAGCGCGTTGTCGTAGAGCATCTTCTCGAAGTGCGGCACCACCCAGGACGCGTCGACGCTGTACCGCGCGAACCCGCCGCCGAGCTGGTCGTAGATCCCGCCGGACGCCATCGCGTCGCAGGTCAGCCTGGCCATGGACAGCGCCTGCACGGACCCGGTGCGCTCGTGGTCGCGCAGCAGGAACTCCAGCGCCATCGACGGCGGGAACTTCGGCGCGCCGCCGAACCCGCCGTTGCCCCGGTCCAGGTGCCCGAGCAGCGACACGACCGCGCCGTCGAGCACGTCCGCGTCCACCGCCGCCTCGGGCAGCGGGGTGTGGGCGAGCTGGGCGACGATGCCCGCCGCCGACGCCCGCACCTCGTCGCCCTGCTCGCGCCAGGCGTGCTCGATGGCCTCCAGGACCTGCCGGAACGACGGCATCCCCGGACGCGGGGTCGGCGGGTAGTAGGTGCCCGCGTAGAACGGCTCGCCGTCCGGGGTGAGGAAGCAGGTCATGGGCCAGCCGCCGTGGCCGCTGAGCGCCTGGGTGACGGACATGTAGACCGCGTCCACGTCGGGCCGCTCCTCGCGGTCGACCTTGACGTTGACGAAGTGCGCGTTCAGGTACTCGGCGGTCTCCGCGTCCTCGAACGACTCGTGCGCCATGACGTGGCACCAGTGGCAGGCCGCGTAGCCGACCGACAGCAGCACCGGCACGTCCCGCTCGCGCGCCTCGGCGAACGCCTCCGGGCTCCACTCCCACCAGTGCACCGGGTTGTCTGCGTGCTGGAGCAGGTACGGGCTGGTCGCGGACGCGAGCCGGTTCGTCATGCGACCAACCCTAGCGCCGGAGCGCGAAGAAGGTCCGACGCCCGCTCGCCCGGTTTGCCGCCACCGCCGGGGGCAATCCGCGCAATTCAATTAAAGGGGGGTTCGCAAGGGCCATTTCGAGTATTTCTCCCAGCCGCCCTGACCTGCGGAAACATTCATCGCACTGCAATCTCCGCGATCTTGACCGGGAAGTTGACCTACTGCTAGGGTGGGGCATTCCCAATAGACCTCGTCCAGGGCCTGCGTCCGGCCCGCGAATTGCCCCGGAGTTCACTCGGAATAGCGCCGAGAAGAAGAAGGTGCCGCCCCCCGCCGGGAGCGGCACCTTCGGTGTCCCTCGACCGCGGCGGTGTGGCCGCTCGGATGAGGAGAGCCAGGGACCGGTCAGCGGTTTCCACCACCAACGTACCCCGCCCGAAGGAGCAGCGGCAATTTCCCGAGACCCCCTCATCGACCTGTTCAGCGGCCCGAGGACGGCCCCCTACCTCGCCCGCTGCGGCGGGGACGTCGGGCTCGCGACCCGGCTGTACCGGTGGAACGGGCAGGTGGCGTCGGCGTTCCAGGAGACCAGCGGCCACCTGGAGGTGGCGCTGCGCAACGGCGTGGCGCGGGAGCTGGAGCGGCGGCACCGGCGGCTCGGGCGGCCGGGGGCGTGGTGGGACGACCCGGCGCGCGAGCTGAACGTCGCCGCGCACCAGGCGATCGGCAAGGCGCGCACCGACCTGCGCAAGTGGGGCAAGCCGGTGACCGGGGACTACCTGGTGACCGCGCTCGGGTTCGGGTTCTGGCGCTACCTGCTGACCACCCGGTACACGAGCACGCTGTGGCCGAGCGCGCGCCGGGCGTTCCCGCACCTGCCGGGCAAGGACCGCAAGCTGGTGGAGCGCCAGGTCGGGAACCTGCACCGGCTGCGCAACCGCAACTCGCACGGCGAGCCGGTGTGGCACCTGCCGCTGCACGCGCTGCGCGAGGACCTGTACGACGTGATGGGCTACCTGAGCCGGGAGCTGGTGGAGTTCGCCGAGGACGGCTGCCGGATCGACGGGTTGCTCAGCGACCCACCCGTGCGACTGGGCCGGGGCGACGAGGCCGGCTGGCGGGCGTGAGGGGCGGGAGCGCGCGCCCCCGCCCCCGCCCCGCGCTCAGTCCTGCTTCGGCGCCTCGGCGGCCGGTGCGGCGGGGTCCCCGCCCGCCTTCTTCCCGGCCTTGGCGGCCTTCGCGGCGGCCTTGCCCGCGGCGATGACACTCGCGCCCGCGTTCACCGGCTCCTTCGCCTCGGCCGCGTTGCCCGCGCCCGGCGCGTCGAACGAGGCCGGGAGCTTCTTCAGCTTCTTGTTCATCGACCTGACCAGCAGGAACACCGACGCCAGCAGCAGCACCAGCATCAGCAGGCCGACCGGGGAGGACTTGCCGAAGTCCTCCTTCTGACCACCGGGGTCGTTGTCCCTCGGCTGCTGCGCCACCACCATGGCGGTGGTCTGCGACCACTGCACCGGGCTCACACCGTCACCCTCTCCCGAATCCCCGCGAACAGGTCGTCCTCCGGCACGGTGCTGTCGACCAGCGACCGGTGGAGCTCGTACTCCTCGGTCGGCCACAGCTCGCGCTGGAGCTCCAGCGGCACCGCGAACCAGCGGCTCGCCGGGTCGATCTGGGTGGCGTGGGCCAGCAGGGCCGCGTCGCGCTGCGGGAAGTAGTCCGCGCACTCGACCTGCGTGGTGACCCGCTCCATGACGTCGGGCTGGTCCTTGTTCCAGCCGGACAGCCACTCGGCGTAGGGCGACTCCTCGCCCCTGGCCAGGATCGCCTCGTGGAAGGCGGTCAGCTTGGCCCGCGAGAAGCCGTGCGAGTAGTAGAGCTTGAGCGGCTGCCACGGCTCACCCAGCTCGGGGTGCGCGTCCGGGTCGCCCGCCGCGTCGAACGCGGCGATCGAGACCTCGTGGCAGCGGATGTGGTCGGGGTGCGGGTACCCGCCGTTCTCGTCGTACGTGACGATGACGTGCGGCCGGAACTCCCTGATCACCTCCACCAGCGGGGGCACCGACTCCTCCAGCGGCACGAGGGCGAAGCAGCCCTCGGGCAGCGGGGGCAGCGGGTCGCCCTCCGGGAGGCCGGAGTCGACGAACCCGAGCCAGCGGTGCTGGATGCCCAGGATCTCCGCGGCGCGCGCCATCTCCGCCCTGCGGATCTCACCCATGTTGGCGAGCACCTCGGGCCGGTCCATCGCGGGGTTCAGGATGCTGCCCGCCTCACCGCCGGTGCAGGTCACCACCATGACCTCGTGACCCTCGGCGACGTACTTGGCCATCGTGGCCGCGCCCTTGCTCGACTCGTCGTCGGGGTGCGCGTGCACCGCCATCAGCCGCAGCTTCTCACCCATGCCGTGCAGTTCCTCCGGAACCCTGCCGTTAAAGGCCCGGTCGGGCCCTGCGACACTTCAACTCGGTTGTCGAGGTGGATTGTTCCCCACCGGTGGGAGGATCACGGAAGTGGCACGGCGCGAGCTCCCCGAAGGCAGGTACGGAACGGCCAGGAAGCCGCTGCCCAGGTGGGCCCGCTGGTCACTCCTGGTAGCCGGAATCCTGGCGGGCGCCGCGGTCGGCTGGGCCGGGTACGCGAACTTCGGCTCGTCGCCGATCGCCTCCGACAAGCTCCGGTACAACGCGCTGGGCGACGACCGCATGGAGGTCGTCTTCACCGTCGACCGCGACCAGCCCGAGCGCCCGGTGGTGTGCGTGCTGCGCGCGCTCTCGCTGGACGGCGAGGAGGCGGGCAGGCGCGAGGTGCTCGTTCCCGCGAGCGACGGGGGCACCGTGGAGACCGGTGTCGTGCGCACGTCCAAGCCCCCGGTGACCGGAGAGGTCTTCGGTTGCTCCTACGAGGTGCCCGCCTATTTGAACCGGGAGTAGCGGTGGCGGGCCGCCCGGCGCGGCCAAGCGGGTGATCTGCGAGTTTGGGGCTGCGACCGGGAACCGAAACCGGCCGGCGGCCGTTGCCGTCGTGTTACCCTAGCCCTTCAGCACGGCCCCGGCGTGGGCCGTGTTTTTCCGTTCCGGGCGTTCGCGTCCGGGAACTGCCGGCCCACGCAGGCAGGCCTGGAGCAAGACGAGGAGTTGGTGACCGTGAGCGACACCGAGGTGACCTGGCTGACCCAGGAGGCCTACGACCGGCTCAAGGCCGAACTGGACGAGATGATCGAGAACCGTCCGGTCATCGCCGCGGAGATCAACGCCCGCCGTGAGGAGGGCGACCTCCGCGAGAACGGCGGTTACCACGCGGCGCGCGAGGAGCAGGGCAAGCAGGAGGCCCGCATCCGCCAGCTCCAGGAGCTGCTCCGCGTCGCCAAGGTCGGCGAGGCGCCGACCGTCACCGGCATCGCCGCGCCGGGCATGGTGCTCACGGTGCGCTACGAGGGCGACGACGAGACCGAGGAGTTCCTGCTCGCCACCCGCGAGGAGGGCGCGCACGGCGGCACGGAGGTCTACTCCCCCTCGTCCCCGCTGGGCAAGGCCCTGCTGGGGGCGAAGGAGGGCGAGACCCGCGAGTACGAACTGCCCAACGGCAGCACCATGAAGGTGACGCTGATCAAGGCGGTTCCGTACGCGAGCTGAACCGGTGCGAGATGCCACGGGCGCCCGAGGGCCGAAGGCGCTCGGGGAACCACCAGCCCGTCCAGTCGACCGCACTACCCAGGCAGGCTTCCGGACCGCCGAAGGCGCACCCGGAAGCCTTCTTCTTTACCTCGGCAGCTGATCAGGGGTGGGTTGGCGCACAACGCGCCGACCCGCCCTTCCGCCCGTCAGGCCCAGGTCAGCGGTCGGGGCAGGTCAGCGGTCGGGGCTTCCCCGGCGGACCCGCTCCAGCAGCGGGCGCACCCTCGGCGGCACCGGGGTCGACAGCGCGATCGACGTCGACATCCTGCGCACCCCCGGCACCGCCACGATCTCGTCGATGACCCGCTGCAGGTCGTCGTTCGACCTGGCCACCAGGCGCGCGAACAGGTCGCCCTGCCCGGTGGTGGCGTGCACCTCGCACACCTCGTCGATCGCCGACAGCCCCCGCACGACCTCCTTGCGCCCGCCCTGCGCGATCTCCAGCACCGCGAACGCGGTCAGCCCGTAGCCCATCGCGGCCAGGTCCAGCGCGGGCGGGAAGCCGGTCAGCACGGCGCGCGCCACCAGCCGGTCCAGCCTGGCCTGCACGGTGCCGCGCGCGACGCCGAGCCTGCGCGAGCACTCCAGCACGCCCAGCCTCGGCTCGTCGGTGAGCAGCAGCAACAACCGCGCGTCGAGCGCGTCCACCGCGTCGACCTCGTGGTCAGAGTGCTCAGCCTGCCGGTCGTCGGGCACACCGCACTGTACATTCTGCTCAGCGGAAACCCGGACTGTTGCCCATCTTGCGCACGCGGGCCCACGCTGTGACCCATGACGCATCAGCTTGACGACGTGAGCTACGACCAGCTCCGCCAACTGGTGGGCCTGGTCGACTACGACGGGACGCGGGACCCGTTCCCCGTGCGGTCGATGGACGCCGTGGTCTTCGTGGTCGGCAACGCCACCCAGGCCGCGCTGTTCTACCAGTCCGCGTTCGGCATGGACCTGGTCGCCTACGCGGGCCCGGAGACCGGTCGGCACGACCACAAGTCGTACGTGCTGAAGTCCGGGTCGGCCCGGTTCGTGGTGCGCGGCGGGGTCCGGCCGGGCAGCCCGCTGCTGGAGCACCACCGGGCGCACGGCGACGGCGTCGTCGACCTCGCGCTGGAGGTCGCCGACGTGGACAAGTGCGTGGCGCACGCCCGCGCGCAGGGCGCGACCGTGCTGGAGGAGCCGCACGACGTGTCCGACGAGCACGGCACCGTGCGGATGGCGGCCATCGCGACCTACGGCGAGACCCGCCACAGCCTGGTGGACCGCTCCCGCTACACCGGGCCCTACCTGCCCGGCTACCAGGCGCGCGAGACCCAGGTGCGCAGGCCGGAGGGCGCGCCGAAGCGGCTGTTCCAGGCGGTCGACCACTGCGTCGGCAACGTCGAGCTGGGCCGCATGGACGAGTGGGTCTCCTGGTACAACCGCGTCATGGGCTTCGTGAACATGGCGGAGTTCATCGGCGACGACATCGCCACCGACTACTCGGCGCTGATGAGCAAGGTGGTGTCGAACGGCAACCACCGGGTCAAGTTCCCGCTCAACGAGCCCGCGCTCGGCAAGAGGAAGTCGCAGATCGACGAGTACCTGGAGTTCTACGGCGGCGCGGGCGTGCAGCACATCGCGCTGGCCACCAACGACATCATCGGCACGATCACCGCGATGCGCGCGGCGGGCGTGGAGTTCCTGGACGCCCCCGACTCCTACTACGAGGACCCGGAGCTGCGGGCGCGCATCGGGCGGGTGCGGCTGCCGATCGAGGTGCTCCAGGAGCACAAGGTGCTCGTGGACCGCGACGAGGACGGCTACCTGCTGCAGATCTTCACCAAGCCGGTGGGCGACCGGCCGACGGTGTTCTACGAGCTGATCGAGCGGCACGGCTCGCTCGGCTTCGGCAAGGGCAACTTCAAGGCCCTGTTCGAGGCGATCGAGCGCGAGCAGGAGCGCAGGGGCAACCTCTGACCGGGTGATCACCGAGGGTGTGGCACACCCCCTACCTGCCGTTACCGCCGGTCGACCTGCCGAGGACGTGGGCGCTGCGGTGTGTGGTCCGGGTAGGCTCGCGGTGGGTTCGAGCACTCACCGGGGAGGTGGCATGGCGCTCTCGACGCGGTTCGTGTCGTTCGCCGGAGCGGTGGCCACAGCCGTGGCGCTCACCGGGACTGCCTTCTTCACCGTCGCGCACGCTGGTTGCGGCGAGGTCGGCAGGTTCGTCGAGCGGGGCGATGTGGTCGTGTACGTGGGTGGCTGCGTGGACGGCGCCGACCTGGAACCCGCTCCGGTCCAGGCGGACAACGCCAAGTACCCCTTCCAGCCCTGACCCGACACCTCGGAGGTGGCAGAAGCCGTGTGCCGCAACATCCGCGTGCTCCACAACTTCGAACCGCCCGCCACCGAGGACGAGGTCGAGGCCGCGGCGCTCCAGTACGTCCGCAAGGTCAGCGGCAGCACCCGGCCGTCGGCGGCGAACGCCGAGGCGTTCGCGGCGGCCGTCGCGGCCGTGGCCGAGGCGACCAGGGCGCTGCTGGGCGAGCTGGTCACCACCGCGGCCCCGAGGGACCGGGAGGTCGAGGCGGCGAAGGCGAAGGCCAAGGCCGCCGAGCGGTACGCGAAGAGCTGAGCAGCGGGAGCTGACGGGCGGGGCGCCGGACCTGGGTCCGGCGCCCCCGTTCGTCGTCAGGGCCTGTTCGGGGCCCGTTCGGGGCCTTTTCCGGGGCCCGTCCGTCAGGCCAGGGCCTGCGACAGGTCGGCGATCAGGTCGTCCGCGTCCTCCAGGCCGACCGAGATCCGCACGAGCGAGGCCGGGACCTCCAGCTCGGTGCCCGCGACGCTGGCGTGCGTCATGCGGCCGGGGTGCTCGATCAGCGACTCGACGCCGCCCAGCGACTCGGCCAGCGTGAACACGTTCGTGCGCGCGCACACGTCGAGCGCGGCCTGCTCGCCGCCCTTGACCAGGAACGACACCATGCCGCCGAACCGGCGCATCTGCTTGGCCGCCGTCTCGTGGCCGGGGTGCTCGGGCAGGCCGGGGTAGAGCACGCGCTCCACCTTCGGGTGCGCGGACAGGGCCTGCGCGACCGCCTCGGCGTTGTCCGAGTGCTTCTCCATGCGGACCTGGAGGGTCTTGAGGCTGCGCAGGGTCAGCCACGCGTCGAACGGGCTGGGCACCGCGCCGGAGCCGTTCTGCAGGAACGCGAACTTGGTGTCGAGCTCCTCGTCGGAGGTGACCAGCGCGCCGCCGATGAGGTCGGAGTGGCCGCCCAGGTACTTGGTCGTGGAGTGCATGACCACGTCCGCGCCCAGTTCGAGGGGGTTCTGCAGGTAGGGCGAGGCGAACGTGTTGTCCACGACCAGCGTCACCGAGGCGTCGCGGGTGGCGTCGGCCAGCAGCGCGATGTCCGCGATGGTGAGCAGCGGGTTGGTCGGCGTCTCGACCCACACCAGCTTGGTGTTCGGGCGGATCGCGGCGCGCACGGCGTCCACGTCGGAGATCGCGACGGGGGTGTGCTCGACGCCCCACTGGGACAGCACCTTGTCGATGAGGCGGAACGTGCCGCCGTAGGTGTCGTTCGGGATGACCAGGTGGTCACCGGGGCGCAGCAGCGACCGCAGCGCGGTGTCGGTGGCGGCCATGCCGCTGGCGAACGCCCGCCCGAACCGGCCGCCCTCCAGCGCGGCCAGGCACTGCTCCAGCGCGGTGCGGGTTGGGTTGCCGGTGCGCGAGTACTCGAAGCCCTTGCGCAGCCCGCCGACGCCGTCCTGGGCGTAGGTGGAGGTGGCGTAGAGCGGCGGGATGACCGCGCCGGTGGTGGGGTCCGGCTCCTGTCCGGTGTGGATCGCCCGCGTTGCGAAGCCGAGTGGGCCGCTGTCAGTCATGGGGTCAATCTACGGCCCCGGCGCGGAGCGGACCGCCCGTCTCGCGGCGTGGGCGGGACGGGGGAGCGCGGGTGACCGGGGCGGGGGAGCCGGGGTGACCGGAGCGGGCGAGCCGGAAAGCCGAGCGCCCGCCCCACCGGTGCGGTGGGACGGGCGCTCGGGGGGTTCTCGCCGTCGCGGGGACGGGTCAGCTCACCACTGCGGCGGCTGCTGGCCGTAGCCCTGCTGGGGCGGCTGGCCGTACGGCTGCTGCGGGGCCTGGCCGTAGCCGGGCTGCTGGCCGTAGTGCTGCTGCGGCTGGCCGTAGCCCGCCTGCGGGACCTGGCCGTAGCCGGGCTGCTGGCCGTAGCCCTGCTGCGGCTGCTGCCCGTAGCCGGGCTGCTGGCCGTACGCGGGGGCGCCGGGCTGCTGGCCGTGGCCGCCGGGGGCGTCGGGCACGTTGACGACGATCGTCTTGACGATCTTGTCGGCCCAGGTCTGCTTCTTGCTCTCCCACAGCGGGGCGAGGTAGCCGATGCCGCAGGCGATGTTGTCGACGAAGTGGCACAGGCCGCGCACGAACGCGCCGCCGAAGCCGATGACCTGCCCGGTCTCCTCGCTGATCAGCTTGATCTTGGCGATCTTCTTGCCGAACGACTGCCCGGTGGTGCCCATCAGGTAGAGGTTGTAGAACCCCCAGCCGATGGCGGCGAGGTAGAGGACCCCGGCGATGCCCATCATGAGGCCGATGTCGCTCGGGCCCACGCTGCCCATGAGGATCGCGGCGACGATCACGACCACGACCACGACGCCCTGGTCGATCAGACCGGCGATGACGCGGCTGCCCCACTCCGCGTACCCGCCCGCGGGCGGGGCGGGCTGGCCGTAGCCGCCGTGCCCGTAGGCCTGCGGCAGGCCCGTCGCGGGCTGCTGGCCGTAGCCGGGCTGGCCGTACGGGGACTGGGGCTGGCCGTACGGGTTCGGCGCGGCGGGCTGGCCGTACGGGTTCGACGGCGGGTACCCCGGCTGCTGCGCCGGGAAGCCGCCCGAGGCGGACGGCGTGCCGTACTGCGGGATCTGGGCGCCGGACCCGCCGGGCACGACCTGGGTCGCGTCGGAGCTCGGCTGGGCGCCCTGGGTCATGCCGGGGGTGACCACCTGCGTGGCGTCGGGGTTCGCGCCCGCTCCCTGCGGCACGACCTGGGTCGCGTCGGGGTTCGCGGCGGACTGGCCCGCGCCCGGCGGCACGACCTGGGTCGCGTCGGGGTTGGGAGCCGCGGGGGGCTGGGGCTGTGCGCCGAACTGCTGGTCCCCTGGCGGCTGCGGAGCGTTCATCGGAGTGTCCAACCCCCTAGGCGTGTGCCCGTTGGTCGTAGTGGTTCGCGGATGTGCCTGCCCAACGCTAGCGGATGGCGCGCGCCCGATCATGGGCAACCGTGGAACCGAGCCGGGTCCCGCCCCAGATCAGAGACCTGGGACGGGACCCGTCGGTGGTGGTGGGAACGGTTCCGGGAACCGCTCGGGGACCGGTCAGCGACCGGCGAGGAAACCCAGGATGTCCTGCCGGGTCACCACTCCGGCGGGCTTGCCGTCGTCCAGCACGAGCGCGCCGTCCGCCGAGGACAGCGCGGTCATCGCGGCGCCCACCGGCTCGCCCGCGCCGATCGTGGGCAGCTTGACCGACATGTGGGACTCCAGCCGGTCGGCGAGGTGCGCCTTGCCGGTGAACAGCGCGTCGAGCAGGTCGCGCTCGTTGACCGCGCCCGCCACCTCGGCGGCCATGACCGGCGGCTCGGCGTTGACCACGGGCATCTGCGAGACGCCGTACTCGCGCATGATCGCGACGGCCTCGGCGACCGTCTCGTTCGGGTGGGCGTGCACCAGGTCCGGCATGGTGCCGTCCTTGCGGCGCAGCACGTCGCCGACGGTCGCGCCGGTGGAGTCCGGGGCCATGAAGCCGTACTGGGCCATCCACTGGTCGTTGAACACGCTCGACAGGTAGCCGCGCCCGCCGTCGGGCAGCAGCACGACCACGACGTCGTCCGGCCCGCACTTCTCGGCCACCCGCAGCGCGGCGGCGACCGCCATGCCGCAGGAGCCGCCGACCAGCAGGCCCTCCTCGCGGGCCAGGCGCCGGGTCAGCTCGAACGAGTCGGCGTCGGAGACCGCGACGATCTCGTCGCACACCGTGCGGTCGTAGGCGTCCGGCCAGAAGTCCTCGCCGACGCCCTCGACCAGGTACGGCCTCCCGGAGCCGCCGGAGTAGACCGAGCCCTCCGGGTCCGCGCCGACGACCTTCACGCGGCCCTCGGAGACCTCCTTGAGGTAGCGGCCGGTGCCGGAGATCGTGCCGCCGGTGCCGACGCCCGCCACGAAGTGGGTGATCCGGCCCTCGGTCTGCCGCCACAGCTCCGGACCGGTGCCGTGGTAGTGGCTGGCCGGGTTCTCCGGGTTGGCGTACTGGTTGGGCTTCCACGCGCCGGGGATCTCGGCGACGAGGCGGTCCGACACGTTGTAGTACGAGTCGGGGTGCTCGGGCGCGACGGCGGTCGGGCACACCACGACCTCGGCGCCGTAGGCCTTGAGCACGTTGCGCTTGTCGACGCTGACCTTGTCCGGGCAGACGAAGACGCACTTGTAGCCCTTCTGCTGCGCCACCAGCGCCAGGCCCACCCCGGTGTTGCCCGAGGTCGGCTCGACGATGGTGCCGCCGGGCCCCAGGGCGCCGGACCGCTCGGCCGCCTCGACCATGCGCAGCGCGATGCGGTCCTTCACGCTGCCGCCGGGGTTCAGGTACTCGACCTTGGCCAGCACGAGCGGCTTGAGCCCTTCAGCGACCGCGTTGAGCCGCACCAGCGGCGTGTTCCCCACCAGGTCGACGACGCTCTCGACGTACTCCACCGGTCCAGGTCCCTTCCACGGCGTTCCACGACGCGGACGAGCGTATCCGGCTGGAGGGCCCGTCCGCCGCCGTCGAGCACGGGGTGGGACGGGGACCAGGTCACCTGTCCGGGCGACGAAGTGCTGAACGAGCGTTAACTTGAGGGGCGTGGGCGCGCTCCGAGGCGCGCCGAACGGCGACATCGTGAAGGGGTTCCCACCATGCCTGAAGCCGTCATCGTCTCAGCGGCCCGCTCCCCGATCGGCCGGGCGGGCAAGGGGTCGTTGAAGGACGTCCGGCCCGACGACCTGGCCGTGCAGGTGGTGCGGGCGGCGCTGGAGAAGGTCCCCGAGCTGGACCCCGCGCAAATCGACGACCTGATGCTCGGCTGCGGGCTCCCCGGCGGCGAGCAGGGGTTCAACCTGGCCCGCGTGGTGTCCGTGCTGCTCGGGCACGACGGGCTGCCCGGCACGACGGTGACCCGGTACTGCGCGTCCAGCCTCCAGACGACCCGGATGGCGCTGCACGCGATCAAGGCCGGCGAGGGCGACGTGTTCATCAGCGCCGGGGTGGAGGTGGTCTCCAGCTTCGCCAGGGGCAGCTCGGACAGCTGGCCGGACACCCGGAACCCGCTGTTCGCGACGGCGGCCGAGCGCGGCCGGGCAGCGGCCGAGCAGGGCGCGGACGGCTGGCAGGACCCGCGCGAGCTGGGCGAGCTGCCGGACGTGTACATCGCGATGGGGCAGACGGCGGAGAACCTGGCGCTGGCCGAGGGCGTCTCGCGGGCGGAGATGGACGAGTTCGGGGTCCGGTCGCAGAACCTCGCCGAGCGGGCGATCGCGAACGGGTTCTGGGCGCGGGAGATCACCCCGGTGACCACGCCGGACGGGACGGTCGTCTCGGCGGACGACGGGCCCCGCGCCGGGGTGACGCTGGAGGGCGTGTCCGGGTTGAAGCCGGTGTTCCGGCCGGACGGGCGGGTCACCGCCGGGAACTGCTGCCCGCTCAACGACGGGGCGGCGGCGCTGGTGGTGATGAGCGACGTGAAGGCCAAGGAGCTCGGGATCACGCCGCTGGCGCGGATCGTGTCCACCGGGGTGTCCGGGCTGTCGCCGGAGATCATGGGGCTGGGGCCGGTGGAGGCCTCGCGGCGGGCGCTGGCGCTGGCCGGGCTGTCGGTGTCGGACATCGACCTGGTGGAGATCAACGAGGCGTTCGCGGCGCAGGTCATCCCGTCCTACCGGCAGCTGGGGGTCGACCTGGACCGGCTGAACGTGAACGGCGGGGCGATCGCGGTCGGTCACCCGTTCGGGATGACCGGGGCCCGGATCACCACGACGCTGATCAACTCGCTGCGGACGCACGACAAGCAGTTCGGGCTGGAGACGATGTGCGTGGGCGGCGGGCAGGGCATGGCGATGGTGCTGGAGCGGCTGAGCTGAGCTGAGCCGAGGGCCGCCCTCGGGCGGTGTCCGCGCGGTCCCCGTTGAACCATCCGGTGGAAATGCGCGGACGCCGCCCGGCGGGGCCTGTCCGGCCGGGTGATCAGCCGGCAGCATCCCCCTCCGGGCGGTCGGGCGCCCGCCGAACGGAGGAGGCGGCATGGCGCACGTGTGGTGGCGCGTCGGCTCGGACCCGCTGTGCCACGCCTTCCCGCTGGCGGGCGACCACCCGGCCGGCGACCACCTGGCGGCCTGCTCGGGGGCGCGCAGGCCCCCGGACGACGCGGGCGGCCAGGCGCACGGGCCGCTGTGCGTGGCCTGCCTGGTGCGCCTGGAGGGCGCGGGCGCCGCGCTGGCCGCGCACCCCGGCCCGAGGAGCGGCCAGCCCTGCTGACGGCGGGGGCCACACGCGCGGCCCCTGGAAAGCCCCCGGACGAGTACCCCGAATGAGTGCCCCGGACGAGCGCCCCGGAAGACCCCGGAAAAGGCGAAAGACGCCCCAGCCTGCACGGCCAAGGCGCCTTCCTCATCCAGTTGGTTCGGGGGTGTCCCCTCCAGCGACCGGACCCGTCGGGGTCAGTCGTTCTGGAAGTAGGACAGCAAGCGCAGGATCTCCAGGTACAGCCACACCAGGGTGGTCATCAGGCCGAACGCGGCCCACCAGGCCCACTTCGACGGGACGCCGCTGCGGATCATCTCGTTCGCGGCCTCGAAGTCCAGCAGGAAGCTGAAGGCCGCGATGCCGATGACGACCAGCGAGAAGACGATGGCCAGCGGGCCGCCGTCGCGCAGGCCCAGGTTCACGCCGAACAGGCCCATGACCAGGTTGGCGAGCATCAGGACGCCTGCGCCGACCATCGCGCCGATGACCCACTTGGTCAGGCGCGGGGTGACGCGGATCGCACCGGTCTTGTAGACCACGAGCATTCCGGCGAACACGCCGAACGTGCCGAGGATGGCCTGCCAGGCGATGCCGGGGAAGAACGCCTCGAACACGCCGGTGATGCCGCCGAGGAACACGCCCTCGGCCGCGGCGTAGGTGAGCACCAGGGGGGCGCTCGGCGTCTTCTTGAAGATGATGATCAGCGAGACGACGAGGCCGATGATCATGCCGGGGAGGGTCAGGGCGATCGGGTTGACCGCGCCCGTCAGCACCAGCCAGGCCGAGACCAGGCCGGTGACCAGGGTCAGGCCCAGGGTCACGGCGGTCTTGGTGACCACGTCGTCGATCGTGATGGGGCGCTCGCCCGAGGCCTGCTGCTGCGGGTAGCCGCCGCCGTACTGCTGGCCGTAGGGCTGAGCCTGTCCGTACTGCTGCTGCCCGAAGCCCGCGTGCCCGCCGCCCTGGGGCAGGTTCCGGAACGCGGGGTTGCTGCTGGTGCGCACCTCAGTGTCCTCCTGTTGGCGTCTCGCGCCTTCACGGGGTTCAACGTCCGCACGAGCAGATCGGTTCCCGGCGGGTAAAACGGACTTTACCCAGTGGAGCTCTCGGTTACCACCTACTTGAGTGGCGGAGCGTAGTCACCACATACCCCAGTGGCGGCTTGTCCGCACCTTCGGTACCGGGAAAGCTCACCAGGCCAGCACCTTCCGCACCCATTTTCAGGGAGTCTTGCCAATCATGGGCTGGAGACGACTCGCTGGGGCTACGCTCGCGGCCGGTGTGACCTTGCTCGCTTTACCTGCGGCTATCGCCCAAGCGGCGCCGCAGGAGGGGCTCGGTTACCAGCACGAGGCGCAGCCCTACAAGGATCGCCCGGACGGGCCGGGGTGGTCCGGTTCCTACGTCTGGAACAAGAAGCAAGTGTGGTGCGTCGCCTACGCCTTGAAGGCGCCCGACAGCGACGTCGAGTACAAGGAAGGCGACGAGCTGCTGACCAAGGGCGGCAAGTCGCTCGCGCCCGACATCTCGGCGAACATCTCCTACCTGCTGCTGCGCTACAGCACCACGACCTCGGCCGACGAGGCCGCAGGGCTGTCGCACCTGCTGCACACCTGGACCGCCGCGCCGGACGCCCAGGCGGGCATCGCGATCGGGGCGGACGTCCCGTTCCAGAAGGTCGCCTACGACGAGCAGTTCAACTTCGACCGGCTGCCCGCCTCCGCGCACGAGGCGATCGCCAGGATGAAGGCCGACGCCGAGGCCAACCGG
Organism: Actinosynnema mirum DSM 43827; assembly: GCF_000023245.1. Classification (GTDB taxonomy): domain Bacteria; phylum Actinomycetota; class Actinomycetes; order Mycobacteriales; family Pseudonocardiaceae; genus Actinosynnema; species Actinosynnema mirum. Next base: position 773,566 of record NC_013093.1, on the reverse strand, counting down.
GGCCCGTGGGCCGCGCAGGTCATCGCGCCGACCGGCGACCAGCTGATCGGCACGGCCGACACCTGGACCGTGACCGTGTCCAAGCAGAGCGGCGGCGGCGTCGGCGGGGTCCCCGTGACCGCCGAGCTGACCGACGCGAAGATCGAGGGCAGCGAGGCCGGGACCGCGGAGCTGGTCACCCCGGCCGACGGCAAGCCCCTCACGCTGAAGGTCGTCCCGACCGGCCCCTCCCCCTCGGTGGCCGTTCGACTGGACAGCCCGGCCGACAAGCCGGTCGTGCACGTCCCGGCGGACAGCGACATGCAGCGCATCGTCACCACCGGTGGCGAGAAGAAGCTCACCGCGAACGCGTCCGCCTCCGCGAAGACCCCTCCGGGGATCGTGAAGATCGGCAAGGTGGACTCCGAGACGAAGAAGCCGCTCGCGGGCGCGGCGCTGCGGGTGACCGCGGCGGACGGGTCCACCCCGGCGGTCCTGCAGGACGAGAGCCCGCTGGTCGGGCCGGAGGGCACCCCCGTGGTGCTCCAGACCGGCGCCGACGGCACCGCGGTCGTGGAGGACCTGCGCACCCCGCAGGAGATCTGCGTGATCGAGGTGGCCGCGCCGAAGGGCTACGAGGAGAACTACGACCCGAACGCGCCGCCGAAGGCGTGCGGGAAGGTCGAGCCGGGCCAGACCCTGGTCCTGCAGCTGGGCAACAAGCCGAACAAGCCGATCGTGCCCATCACCATCCCGGCCGGTTCCGAGGGCGGGGTGGCGCTGGCGACGGCGTCCTTCACCACGGAGACCGCGCCCGGCGCGGTGGCGGGCTTCGCGGGCGCCGTGCTGGTCGGCGGCGTCGCGCTGGGCCTGGTGGTCCGGCGGCGGCTGGCGGCCTGAGGTGACGATCCGGCGGTGCTGAACAGATGGTGAGAGCTCTGCTGGCCGGCGCGGCGGTGGTGGGCGTCCTGTCCACCACCGCCGCTCTGGCGCTCACGGCGCCCGACGTGGTGGTGACCGGGCAGGCCAGGCCGGCCGACCCGGTGGTGCCGCACCCGCTGGGCGACAGCCTGCGCAGCGGGCGCGGCGTCGACCTGGCCGGGATGCGGGCCGGGTCGAACGCGCCCGCCGACCTGCCGGTCCCCGAACCTCCGCCGCCGCCCGCCGCCCAGGTGCGGCCGGGCACGGTGCGGCTGCCGCAGGGGAACACGGCGAAGCTGGTGCGCAGCGAGGTGACCTCGGACGGGGTGCTGCCGGTGCCGGACGGCGTCGGCGAGGCGACCTGGTGGGGCGTGGACCTCGGCGCGGGCGAGGGCGCGACGGTGCTGGCGGGCCACGTGAACTGGAAGGGCGCGACGGGGCCGTTCGACGAGCTGTGGCGGGCCGAGGCGGGCCGCGAGGTGCTCGTGGTGGACACCTCGGGCGCCGAGTACCGGTTCGCGGTGCGGGACGTGCTGGCGGTGCGCAAGGACGAGCTGCCGCGGCGCGCGGTGGAGCTGTTCGGGCCGTCGGGCGAGCACCGGCTGGTGCTGGTGACCTGCGGCGGCCGGTGGGTCGGCGGGCAGCTGGGGTACGAGGAGAACCGCGTGGTGGTGGCGACGCCGGTGGGCTGACCGCCCCGGTGGGGAGGCCGCGTGGGCGCGCGGGTTTCCGCACGGAAGCAACCTCCGGACGCAATGTCCCGTCCACGATGGTTGTGAAGCGATGGGGCTGGCTCTCGACGGTGGTCGCGCTCGCGGTGGTCCTGGTCGTGCTCGCGGTGCTGGGCGTGCGGGAGTCGCCGCCGGGCGGCGACGTCGGCGAGCCGGCCGCGCGGCTGCCCGGCGTGACGACCGGGTCGAGCGCGAGCGCGGCTCCCGCGCCGACCGTGCCCGCGCACCCGGACCCGCCGTCCTGGATGCGCAGGCTCCAGCCCGGCGAGAAGCCGCCGCAGTTCCTGCTGTTCTCCTTCGACGGCGCGGCGTCCAAGAAGCACTGGGACCGGCTGAACCCGATCGCCGCGCGGACCGGCGCGCACGTCACCGGGCTGCTGTCCGGGGTGTACCTGCTGACCGAGCAGCAGGGCGCGGCGACCTACCGGGGGCCAGGGCAGGGCGCGGGCAGGTCGGACATCGGGTTCGGCGGCACGCAGGCGGACGTGGAGCTGCGGATCGACTACCTGAACAAGGCGATCGACGACGGGCACGAGATCGGCACGCACTACAACGGGCACTTCTGCGCGGGCGGGGCGTCCAGCGTGGGCGACTGGGACACCGCGGACTGGGGCGACGAGCTGGAGCAGTTCTTCCAGATCGTGGAGAAGGCCCGCGCCAAGGGGTTCAAGCTGGACCCCGGCACCGTGCGCGGCGGGCGCACGCCGTGCCTGGAGGGCAGGTGGGACCAGGCGTTCCCGGCGATGCGGCAGCACGGGCTCGTCTACGACACCAGCCACGTGAGCCTGGGCGTGCAGTGGCCGTCGGTGCGGGACGGGGTGTGGGAGTTCCCGATGCCGGAGGTGCGGGTTCCCGCGCTGGGCAAGCAGGTCGTGATGATGGACTTCAACCTCTGGTACGCGCTGGACGGCGCGAAGGAGAAGACCGATCCGGCGAACGTGCCGCTGTTCACCCAGGTCGTGGTGGACACCTACTGGTCGGTGCTGCGGGCGGCGGCGAACGGGAACCGGGCGCCGGTGGTGATCGGCAACCACTTCAACGACTGGGCGGGCGGGGCGTTCAGCGAGGCGGTGGAGCGGTTCATGGGCGAGGCGTGCGGCGCGGACGGCACGGTGTGCGCGACGTACACCGAGGTGCTGCAGTGGATGCAGCTGCAGGACCCGGCGGTGCTGGAGCACCACCGCCGGATGCCCGCGGCGATGAACTGACGGCGCCGGACTGACGGCGCCGGACTGACGGCGCTGAACTGACGGCGCCGGACCGGCGGGGGCTCAGCCGAGCCTGGCGACCGGTTGCCGCACGATCGTGCGGCGCTTGGCGGGGGCGGTGCGGCGCGGGTCGCTCAGGTAGACCTCGTGGTGCCTGCCGGTGGGGGCGAGCCCGTGCTCGGGGATGAACTCCTCGTGCACGCGGCGCAGCAGCTCGGCCTCGTCGTCGTACGCGCCGACGTGCAGGGCCTGGACGCACAGGCCCTCGGAGAGCGCTTCCACGCGCACGTCGCGCAGCCGCGCGGGCGGGTCGCCGCCCGCCTCGACGCGGTCGAGCGCCCCGGCGAGCAGGTCGTCGCCGACCCAGTCGGGCAGCAGGAGCAGCAGGGTCCAGCTCCACTTGGACTTGTCGCGCCCGCTCGTGAACGAGGCGTGGTCCTCGGCCCACCACAGGCCCTCCAGCGGGGGCACGACGTAGTCCCGGCCGAGATCCCCCTTGCTGGTGAACTTGAGCCGGTAGGCGACCGGGTAGAGGGCGGAGACGGCGTCCGCGTAGGCGTCGGTGTTCGGGTCGCCGGCGCCGTCGACCGCCAGGTAGCGCAGGTCGGGCACCTCGACCAGCTCGGGCACGTCGCGCTTGGCGGTGTAGCTCGGGACGGTCCGCTTGAAGTCGACCTTGTCCGCCATGGGTCCTCCAGTAATGCGTTCCAGCGGTGCGGTTCCGGGGTGCGGTTCCGGGGAGGGGGCACCGTACTGCGGGGGTACGACGGTTCCGGGCGTTCCGCCCACGCGGACGGCCGGTCGTTTCCTAAGCTAATGACCGGCAGGGACGACGAGCGCTGGGAGCACCCGCATGGCGACGACCGCTGGACTGGCCGAGGAACTCCTCGAACTGGTCAAGGACCTGGACCCGATCGGCGCGGCGCTGTACGGCCTGCCGGTGGCCAACACCGGCCTCGAGGACGTGAGCGAGGCGGGCGAGGCCGGTTCCCGCGCGCGGGCGCTCGACATCGCCTCCAGGGCACGGGCGCTGCCCGAGGACGACGACCCGGTGACCCGCGCGGTGGTCGTGCAGCAGGCGCTCGCGATCGTGGACCGGATCGACGCCGGGCTGGTCGAGCACTCGATCACCGACTCGTTCTTCGCGCCCGCCGGGATGCTCCTGGCGATGCTCCCCATGCTCACCCCGTCCGACGAGGCCCAGCAGCGGGCCTACGTGGCCCGCCTGGCGGCGATCCCGGAGTACCTGGGGCAGGTGGCCGACCGGCACCGCTCGGGGCGCTCAGCGGGCCGCAGGCCGGTCGCGCGCCTCGTCCGGGCGGCGATCGCGCACCTGGACCGCTACCTGTCCGCCGAGCGCGACCCGCTGGCCAGGCACGAGCTGGTCGCGGACGTCGCGGCCGAGCGGGACCGGGTGCTGGCCGAGCGGGTGCGCCCGGCGTTCGCCGCGTACCGGGAGGTGCTGCGGGAGCTGCTGCCCGACGGGCGGCCGGACGAGCAGCCGGGCCTGTGCTGGCTGCCGGACGGCGAGGCCGCGTACGCCGCGCTGGCCCGCCACCACACCACGACCCCGCGCACGCCGGACGAGCTGCACGAGACCGGGCTGGCGATCATCGCCGACCTGGGGCGGGAGTACGCGGAGATCGGCGGGCGGGTGTTCGGCCCCTCCGACGCGGCCGGGGTGTTCGAGCGGATGCGGACCGACCCGGCGCTGCGCTGGGACACCGAGGAGGAGCTGCTGGAGGCGGCCAGGACCGCGATCGCGCGCGCCGAGGAGGTCGCGCCGAAGTGGTTCGGGCGGCTGCCCGCGCAGCGCTGCGTGGTGGAGGCGGTGCCCGCCGACGACGCGCCCGGCGCCCCGACCGCCTACTACTCCTCGCCCGCGCTGGACGGCAGCAGGCCCGGCACCTACTACGCCAACACGCACCGGGTGCAGGAGCGGTTCCGGTACCAGGCCGAGGCGATCGCCTTCCACGAGGCGGTGCCCGGCCACCACTTCCAGATCTCGCTCGCCCAGGAGCTGACCGACCTGCCGCTGCTGCGGCGGATGGCGTCCGTCACGGCCTACCTGGAGGGCTGGGGGCTCTACACCGAGCGGCTGGCCGACGAGATGGGGCTGTACTCGGACGACGTGGCGCGGCTGGGGATGCTGGCGCTGGACTCGATGCGCGCGGGCAGGCTCGTGGTGGACACCGGGCTGCACGCGAAGGGCTGGAGCCGGGAGCGGGCGGTGGCGTACCTGCGGGAGAACACGCCGCTGGCGCTGGTGGAGATCGAGAACGAGGTGGACCGGTACATCGCGGCGCCCGGCCAGGCGCTGTCGTACATGGTGGGCCGGTTGGAGATCCTGCGGCTGCGGGCGGCGGCCGAGGCGGCGCTCGGGGCGGCGTTCGACATCCGGGAGTTCCACGACCTCGTGCTCGGCGGCGGGCCGCTCCCGCTGGCCGTGCTGGACGGGGTGGTCACCGACTGGGTGAACGCTCGATTGGCGAACTGAACGGGCGGGCCGGGGCCGCTTAGCGGCGGCCCCGCTTAGTCCGCAAAAGTGCGGAAATACGGGCTGACCTGCTGACTCCCTCACTAAATCAGGGGGTCGAAACCGTTGGTCCGCTGCACGGACAAGGGAAAAGACCCACTCCGCGCGGTGAACTCCGCTCCCCGGCTCCATCGCGGCGCGTCACCCGCCCGCACGTCCCTGACCTGCGAACGGGTGACGAACAGCTATCACGAGCGTGCCCCCGACGGGATTCGAACCCGTACCTGTGACTCTTTTAAGGAGCCTGCCTCTACCCGTTGGGCTACGGGGGCAGCGGGGAGCCTAAGCGGTTACCGTGCGTTCGTGGAGGCTGTTCGATGCACATCCCCCGCACGGCTCAATGCGAACTGCTATTCCGTTCATTCGAGTAATGGGCCGAGCGCGGTGAAGCCCAGGACGATCTCGTGATATGCGTCACAACCGAGTGCGCGCTCCACCAGCTCGTCCCGCAGCGCGGCGGTGAAACCGACGCCGAATCCCATCGCCGTGGCGACCAGGTACGCGGTCTGCGAGAGGTGCCCGACGTCCATCTGGACCACCCGATAGGCCCGTGACGTGTCATAACGCCAGCGGGTGCGGTCGAGCACCCCGGTGTAGGCCAGGACGAGGGCGGCCTCGCCGACCCACTCCTGCCCGCCCGCGGCCTCGGTGAGCTGCTCCTGCGTCCACACCACCCCGAGGCGCTCCAGCGCGTGCCCGAGCGGGTCGAAGTGGTACCACCCCGGCTCGACGCCCTCGACCGCCCTGACGTGCGCGTACACCTCGACCGGGTGACGACCGCCGCCCGATGGTGTCATCTTGAAGACGGTCCCGGACCGCCCGACCCTGGAGCGGGCGGGTGACGGCGCGGCGAGCACCGCCAAAATTTCACCCACTTGGCGCAGCGGAAGCGGCCCTCGACCAAAATCTCGCGTTGTGCGACGGCCGAGCAGAACGCTCCGCAACCCCTCCCGCCCCCATTCGGGGTCCTCGGCGGGCGCGGGAAGATCCACGCGCACACCGCCGATAGTCCTGAAGGGCGGGGGCGGCGGGTCGGTGCCGAGCTTCGCGTCCAACTCGGCGTCGTGCTCGTCCACGCCCTGGTAAGGCGCGTCGGCCAGGGTGCGGCTGGCGAAGTGGTAGTGCCGGGCCGCCACGCCCCACGAGCCCCAGCCCGCCAGGAGCCTCCGCTCGGCCTCGTGCTCGGGCGAGCCCTCGACCAGCAGCACGCGCGCGCCGATCAGCTCGTCCAGCACCGCGCGCAGCGCCGCCCGGTCCGCCTCGGCCAGCGGGGCCAGCAGCGCGTCCACGTCGGTGAAGGTCGCGAACTTGCGGCACAGCAGCTCGGCGGTCTCGGTGATGGCGAACTGGCGGTGGTGGAGGTAGTCGTCCCAGACCGCGGTGCCGTCCCGGTAGGACAGCGCCGCGTGCTCAGCGACCTTGACCCGCACCCAGCAGCTCCTCGAAACGCCCGGCGACCCAGCTGTGCACCGCGTCGGAGACGCGGGTGTCGCCCGCCCGGTGCTCGAACCACCGCCAGTCGCAGTTGACGTTGACCTCCAGGAACACGTGGTCGTCGCCCGCGACGAGCAGGTCGAACGCCGCGACCTGGAGCCTCCAGTGCCGGGCGAGCGCCAACAGCCTCCCGCGCAGCCCCTCGGGCACCTCGACCGGGGTCACCCGGACCGCGTCCGGGTCCACCCACAGCTGCGCCGGGTCGATCTTGTCGACCTGGTAGGCCAGGCACTCCTCGTCGACGGTGAAGACCCGGATCTCGGTCTCGGCCGTGACGTACTCCTGCACTATCACCGGCGCGGTCTCCGGCACGTCGCCCGCCCGGCTGGTCTCCAGCGGTCGGGGGAACAGCCCGTGCTGCACGCCCGGCCGGGGCTCCAGCAGGTGCCGCCCGGCGGTCTTGACGATGCACTGCCCGCCGCCGGGCCGGGTGCGGCCGGGGCGGGTGGTGACGGCGGTGCGCGGCACGGTCAGCCCGAACGCGGCGGCGTCGGCCATCTGCGTCAGCCGGTCGAGGTGGGCGGTGTGCCGGACCGGGTTGACGTGCGCCCAGTCGCGGCGGGTCGACAGCCAGCCCGCGACGGCGTTCCACTGGTCGACCGCGTAGGCGCCCGCGAGCGTGCCCGGCTCGACCGGGACGGCGGACAGCTCGAAGTGCCTGCGCCACACCAGCAGCGGGCGGACCAGCCAGCGGTCCAGCTCCAGCAGCGGGGTGTCGGTGTAGACGGTGAGCGGGAGGTCGGTGCAGCGGTCGGCGTCGATGCGGACCATGCGGATGCCGCGCTCGGCGAGGGCGATGGAGAGCTCGTTCATCTCCATGTCGGCGGAGCGGGCCAGGACCAGCACGCACGGGACGGGGCTGCCGTCGCCCTCGTCCACGACGCCGAGGCGGTGGGCCTGCTCCTGGAAGTCCAGGCACTTGGGCTGGGTGCGGAACAGGTACTCCTGGCCCTGCATGAGCAGCGGGGTGGGGCGCAGCGGGAGGGTGCGCGTGGCGGCGGGGCGCTGCGCGGGCGAGCGCGGCGGGGCCGGGTGGTGCGAGGCCGGGTGGTGTGGAGCCGGGTGGTGCGGGGCGGGAGGCTGCGCGGCAGCAGGGGTCTGCGCGGCAGGGCGCTGCGCGGCAGGGCGCTGCGCGGCAGGGCGCTGCGCGGCAGGGCGCTGCGGGACCCTGGGCTGGTGGTCGGCCGGGTGCTGCGGGGCCGGGCCCTGCGCGATCGGGCCCTGCGCGATCGGGCCCTGCGCGATCGGGCCCTGCGCGATCGGGCCCTGCGCGATCGGGCCCTGCGCGATCGGGCCCTGCGCGATCGGGCCCTGCGCGGCTGCGCCCTGCGCGGTCAAGCCCGCGTAGGCGTCCTGGCCGGGGTGGCCCACCCGGCCCGCCTGTGCGGCGCGCGGGTGCTCGGGGCCGGTCCGGAACGCGGTCGGGGCCGGGAGCGCGGGCCCCGTGGTCGCGGGGACGTCGGCCGGGTCGACCAGGAAACCGGGGGTGGTCGCGACGGGGCGGGTCAGCGGGGCGGCGCGGAAGCCCAGCGCGGACTCGGCGGACCGGACGAGGCCCGCCAGGAACGAGGTCTCCTCGGGCAGCGCGGCGCCCGCTTCGAGGTGCAGCGCGCGGGCGCGGGAGCTGCGGGTGGACTCGGCGACGGCGTAGTCGGGCGCGGACGCGCGCGCGAAGGGGTCGTCGGCTCCGGCCGGTGGGTGCTCGTCCCCGGCCTCGGAGGCGCCCGCGTCACCCGCCTCGGAGGCGTCCGAGCGGACCGTCCCCGGATTCCCCTGGCCGGGACGCGCCGCCTCGGGGCTCGTCGCCTCGGCGGGCTCCGCCGCGGACGGGGGCACTGCGCTCCCCCGCCTCGAAGCGGGCACGCTCAATCGTCCTTCTTGCTGCGGAAGCACTTCCCTGCGGTGGCGTACTCGGCGGCGTACTCCGCCAGGACCCGGTCCTCGATCTCACCGCGGCGAAGCTGTGCGGCCAGCTCCTCGAGAGACATCGCGGTCACCTCTCTCCCCACTAATGCATCGCGCATTCAGGTGATGCACCAGCCGTAGTCTCTGGTTCACATTACGCAATGTCAAGATGGGAACATATGCATTGCACCGATCGGGGGATCAAGTTACGTCACTGCCCCAGACGGGCGCGTGCCCGCTACACCCAGTCGGCGTAGCGGGCACGGTGCCTGCTCCCAGTCGGTCCGGACGCCTCGGCGCCCGGTCGCGATCAGCTCCTCGCGGCGCGGTCGAACTCGGCCTTGGGCTCGTGGAGCTGCCCCAGCGCGACGACCTCGCGGCCCGAGATGAACGCCTGCGTCCAGTCGGCCAGCACGCGGAACTTGCGGTTGAACGTGGGCATGAACATCACGTGGTAGGTGCGGTGCATGAACCACGCCGGGAAGCCGCGGAAGCGCATCCCGAAGATGTCCGCCACGCCCTTGTACAGGCCAAGGCCCGCCACCGAGCCCACGTACTTGTGGAAGTAGTCCTTCGGCTGACCGCCGCGCAGCGAGGCGAGGATGTTCTTGGTCAGCAGCTTGGACTGCCGGATCGCGTGCTGCGCGTTGGGCACGCAGGTCGCGTTCGGGTCCTCCTCGGTGCGCGACAGGTCCGGCACCGCGGAGCAGTCACCGGCGGCCCAGACGCCCGGCAGGCCGACGACCTGCATGGCGGCGGTGCAGCGCACCCGGCCGCGCTCGTCGAGCGGCAGGTCGGTGTCGCGCAGCATCGGGTTGGCCTTCATGCCCGCGGTCCACACGACCGTGTCGGAGTCGAACTCGGTGCCGTCGTCGAGGACGACGTGGCCGCCCTCCATCGACTTCACGCGGGTGTCGAGGTAGCACTTGATGCCGCGCTTCTCCAGCTGGTGCACCGTGTAGACGCCCAGCGAGGCGCTCACCTCCGGCATGATCCGGTTGGTGGCCTCGACCAGCACCCACTGCACGTCGGAGGGCTTGAGGCCCTCGTAGTAGCGCAGCGCGTAGCGGGTCATGTCCTCCAGCTCGGCCAGCGTCTCGATGCCCGCGAAGCCGCCGCCGATGACGGTGAACGTGAGCAGGCGCTTGCGGCGCTCCGCGTCGTTCGTGCTCGCCGCCTGGTCCAGGCGCGACAGCACGTGGTTGCGGACGTAGATCGCCTCGCCGATCGTCTTCAGGCCGATGCCGACGTCCGGCAGGCCGGGGATCGGCAGGGTGCGCGAGACGGCGCCGAGCGCGGAGACCAGCACGTCGTACTCGAACTTCTCAACGTGGCCGTCGACCAGCTCGACCGTGACGGACTTCTTCTCGTGCTCGATGCGGGTGGCGCGGCCGGTGACGACGTGGCAGCGCTTGAGCACCTTCCGCAGCGGGGCGACGACGTGGCGGGGCTCGATCGAGCCCGCGGCGGCCTCCGGCAGGAAGGGCTGGTAGGTCATGTGCGGCTGCGGGTCGATGACGGTCACGGACGCCTCACCGGAGCGCAGCTTCTTCTGCAACCCCAGCGCGGTGTACATGCCGACGTACCCACCGCCGACGATCACGATCCGTGTGGGTTGCGACTTCACAGCAGCCATACCGCAATAGTCCCACCGCAAGGGCCCTACGTCCCTGTCCACAAGGCCGGTTGTGACGACGGTCGCCACGTGATAGCAGACACTGTGCCCCGCACCTGCGGCGATGCCGTCGCACCAGCGAGGATCGATCCAGCAGGCGGGACGGCGGTCAGCCCCTGGACCGCAGGAGCAGCGCGGAACCCGCTGCGAGCGCGGTCGCGGCGGCCAGTCCCAGCAGCTCCAGCGGGGCGGCCACCCGGCCCTGCGGCACTAGGCTGATCAGCCCCGCCGCGCCGAGCACGCAGAGTTGCACCGAGGCGAACCTGATCGCGGGAACCCGGAGTGCGGACGGGTGAACCCTGGAGTCGAGCGGGAGCAGCGCGGCGAGCGCGGTCACGACGTGCAGCAGGTGCGCGAGGGCGACGGCGACGAGGACGGCGGGGCGGAACGCCGGGGCGTCGGAGAGCGCGAGCGCGGCGGCGGTGGCGGCGATGACGAGCACGGGGGCGGCGCTCGCGGGCAGCACGGCGGCCAGGCAGACCAGCGCGAGGTGGACGAGCAGGAACGGTGGCTCGGTCCCCTCGACCGCGAGCACGCCGGTGAGGCCGCCGCCGACGAGCGCGACGGCGAGGCGCGACGACCAGCCGGGCAGGCCCCGGCCCAGGGGGATAGGGGCGGTGGGCGGGGCGGGAGCGCCTGCGGCGGGGACGTCGCCGGCCGCCGGACCGCCGGTCACCGGGCCACCGGCCGCAGAGCCACCAGCCGCCGGGCCGTCCTGCGCCGCGCCACCGGTCACCGTGTCGCCCCTCGCCACGCCATCCCCCGTCGTGCCCGTCCTCGCCGTGCCCGTCCTCGCCGTGCCCGTCTTCCCGGCACCCGTCCCACCCGAGTCCCGGTCAGCCCGCCGCCCCACGTCCTCGCCTCCCCCCGGTCACCGCGTTCACCCCGGTCAGCGCCTCGGTCGGGTGGTCGCGTGCAGCGCCGTGGCCACGACGGCGGACTCGCCGTCCCAGCGGATCACCGGCACGCCGTGCGAGCGCAGCGCCGTCACCCGGACCTCGTGCTCCAGCTCCACCACCCGCAGCGCCGCGGCTCCCCACTCGGTCTCCCGGTCCGGTCGCAGGTCGGTGGGCAGCACGTCGACCGCCAGCACCGGGTGGCCACGCCGCGCCGCGTGCACCGCCACCTCCACCACCTCGTCGTCCAGGAACGGCGACAGCACCACCACGACCGCGCCGGTCGGCGCCTGCCGCGCGTCCAGCACGGGCCGCTGCGCCCACCCGGCCACCCGCGCGCACGCCACCAGCCTGCTGCGCAGCGCCAGCAACTGCCGCCGCCCCGAGCCCGGCCGCAGCCACAGCGCAGGCCTGCCCAGGTCGACCAGGCCCACCCGGTCGCCCTGTCGCAGGTACGCCGCCGCCAGCGACACCGCGGCCCGCGCCGCCAGGTCCAGGCTCCCGCCGGGCTTCGGCGAGCCCCGGCCGCTCTCGGTCCACAGCGCGACGTCCGCCTCCACGTCCGCCCTGGTGTCCAGCGCGAGCACCACGTCGGCGTCGGTCTCCGCGTGGTGCTCGCGGACGTGCAGGTTCCCGGTGCGCAGCGACACCCGCCAGTCCACCCGGCGCAACCGGTCGCCGGGCGCGAACGCCCGGATGTCGCGCAGCTCCACCGAGTCGCCCGGCCCGCGCGAGCGGTGCACGCCCACCAGGCCCCTCGCCCGCGCGGGCAGCAGCCCGGTGGGCAGGGGCGCGATCGGCGGCAGGATCGCCCTGCCCCACTCGGGCGCGGTCACCGGCCCGTGCACGACCAGCCCGTCCGGGCCCGCGACCAGGTGGTCCGGGCGCACGTCCACCCCGTCGCCCCAGGTGGAGCGGTCGAGCACCACGCTGACGGCGGTCGTCGACGCGGGCAGCAGGTGCACCGGGCCCGGTCCCTCGCGGCCGGGCACGGGCAGCCGCACGGCCACCAGCTCGCCGTCCGCCACCACGTCGACCACCGCGCCCGCCTTGCCGATCTCGCCGACGCGGGACAGCAGCCGCACCCGCGCGTCCGGCGCGCCGCCGGGCGGCCGGAGCAGCGCCAGCACCGTGGTGACCAGCAGCGGGGCGCCGAACAGCACCAGCACGACCCGGTGCGCGAGCACGCCCGCCACGACCAGGACCACGCCCAGCAGCAGGCCCCTGGCCAGCGCGTCCGTGCCGCGCCACGGCGCGCCCCACGCGCCGGGCGGCCTGTCCCGGTCGCGCCCGGTCACCGCCTGCTGCTCGCCGGTCCGGGGACGCTGCCGAGCAGCTCGGTGACCACGTCGACGCCGGTCGCGCCGGAGGTCCAGGTCTCGGGCCGCAGGGTGAGCCGGTGGGCGAGCGCGGGCACGGCGCAGGCCTTCACGTCCTCCGGCACGACGTGGTCGCGGCCGTCCAGCACGGCCAGCGCCCGCGCGACCAGCACCAGCGCCTGCGCGCCGCGCGGGGACGCGCCGACCTCGACGGAGCCGTGCACGCGGGTGGCGGCGGTGAGGTCGACGCAGTAGCGCAGCACGTCCTCGTCGACCGGCACGGTCTCCAGCCCGCGCTGGAGCTCGGCGAGCCTGCCCTCGGCCAGCACCGCGGGCACCTCGGTCTCCTCGCGGCCCCTGGCGAGCCTGCGGCGCAGCACCTCGACCTCCTCGTCGGCGGGCGGGTAGCCGACGGCCAGGCGCAGCAGGAACCGGTCCAGCTGGGCCTCGGGCAGCGGGTAGGTGCCCTCGTGCTCGACCGGGTTCGCGGTGGCGAGCACGTGGAACGGGCGGGGCAGCGGGAACGTGCGGCCCTCGACGGTGACCTGCTTCTCCTGCATGGCCTCCAGCAGCGCCGACTGGGTCTTGGGCGGGGTGCGGTTGAGCTCGTCGGCGAGCAGCAGGCCGGTGAACACCGGGCCCGCGCGGAAGTCGAAGTCGCGGCTGCCGGGGTCGTAGAGGAACGAGCCGGTGACGTCGGCGGGCAGCAGGTCGGGGGTGCACTGCAGGCGGGTGAAGTCCAGGCGCAGGGCCTGCGCGAGGGAGCGCGCCATGAGGGTCTTGCCGAGTCCGGGCACGTCCTCCAGCAGCACGTGCCCGCCCGCGAGGACGGCGGCCAGGGCGAGCTTGGCGGTGTCCCGCCCGCCGACCACGGCGGTGCCGACCGCGTCCAGCACGGCGGCCCCCTCCGCGGCGATGTCCTCGATCACAGGTCCTCCAGCAGTCGGGCGAGCACGTCGGGCGGTGGCGCGGTGGCGTCGGGGTCGGTGAGCAGGGCGTGCAGCTCCGGGCCGAGGAGGCGGGCGGCGCGCGGGTCGGCCAGGTCGGTGACGCCGTGGCGCTGGCGGAGCCTGGCGAGCGCGAGGGCGCGCAGGCGGGGCTGGACGCGGGTGGTGAAGCGGGCGGGGTGCTCGGTGGCGTCGGCCAGGCGGCCCGCGAGCACGCTGGCCTGGTGGTGGGTGTGCTGGGAGCCGGTGGCCGCGTGGTCGCGCACCGGCGACCAGAGCACGTCGCCGCCGCCGGGGAGGCGGGTGGCCAGGTGGGCGAGGGCGGCGACGGGGAGGGCGGTCGGGGCGGCCCAGTGCAGGGGGGCGGAGAAGAGCAGCAGGAGGCCGGTGGCGGACAGCCAGGCGAGGGCGGCGAGGACGGCGCGGGCGGTGGCGCTCACCGGGGGTCCCGAGCGGTCAGGTCGCGCACGACGGCCTCCAGGGCGGTGGTCGCGGTGCGCACGTCGGCCGCGGTGACCTCGGCGCTGCCGAAGCGGGCGCGCTGGTAGGTGCGGCGCAGGGCGGTGGTGGCGGCCGGGTCGACGTGGTGGCGGTCCAGGAGGGCGGTGGTGAACTCGGTCGCGGTCTCGTGCGGGGCGCGGGCCACGCCGGACGCCGAGGCGGCCTGCTCCAGCGCCAGCCAGGCGGCGACGACGGCGTCACCGGGCGGCCCGGCCTCGGGCGCGCTCAGGCCGGACAGGGCCCGGCGGGCGCCGGTGACCAGCTCGGGGGGCGGCGGGCCGGGGACGACGGCCTCGACCCAGCCGGACCGCTCGGTGGCCGCGCGGCGCTTCGGGCGCCAGTTCAGCAGGTGCTGGACCAGCAGGACCAGGAAGAGGACCAGCGCGGCGACCGCGACCACGATGGTGAACAGGGTGAACCCGGCGCTGGCCTCCGGCGGCGGGGCGGGATCGGGGGGCAGCGGCATGGTCCAGGTGGTGCCGGTGAGCGGGGTGGGCGGCGTCGGGGTGGGGGCGCGGTAGTCCACCGGCGAGGAGCCGAGCGAGGCCAGCGCGGCGAGCACCAGGCAGGTGCCGGTGGCGAGGAGGAGCGCTGCCCTGGGACGCACCCGATCATGATGCCCTCGCGGGGCGCGCGGCGGGCGGTCGGATGCGGTGTTGTGATCGCGGTGCGGGCGGGCGGTGCGCGGCGGGCCGGTCACCCCGGCGGTCCGGCGCCCGTCGTGGAACCCGGCCGCGCTCCCGGTTCCGCTCACAGCCCCGCGTCGGCCTTCGCGCGGGACAGGACCTCCTCCACCATCTCCGTGGTCAGCAGGCCGGTCTGGGTGTTGCGGCGGCTCACGTGGTAGCAGCCGTGCAGGACCAGCGGGGGGCCGTCGTCCGACGCGGGCAGTTCCACGCGGGCGCCGTGGGTGAAGCGGGGGCGGGGTCTCGGGACGGTCCAGTGGGCGGCCAGGGCGGGCAGCAGGGACTGCCAGCCGAAGCCGCCCAGGACCACCACCGCGCGCAGCGTCGGGCGCAGCAGGGTCAGCTCGCGCTCCAGCCACGGGCGGCAGGTGTCGCGCTCGGCCGGGGTCGGCGCGTTGTCCGGCGGGGCGCACTTCACCGGGGCGGTGATCCGGGCTCCCAGCAGGCGCAGGCCGTCGTCTCGGGACACCGCCTCCGGCTGGTTCGCCAGGCCCACCGCGTGCATCGCCGCGTACAGGACCTCGCCGGAGGCGTCGCCGGTGAACATCCGGCCGGTGCGGTTGCCGCCGTGCGCGGCCGGGGCCAGGCCCACCACGGCCAGGCGCGCGTCACCGCCGCCGAAGCCCGGCACCGGCCTGCCCCAGTAGTCCTGGTCGCGGAACGCGGCCCGCTTGACCCGCGCCACCTCCTCGCGCCACGCCACCAGCCTCGGGCACGCCCGGCAGCCGCTCACCCGGCGGTCCAGCTCCGGCAGGTCCGGCACGGCGGCCAGGTCACCGGCCCCGTCGGGCGCACCGCCCCCGTCGGGCGCACCGACGCCAACCCCCGCCCCCGCGCCCACCCCCGCGTCCCGCCGCCCAACCACCCGCCGCCCAGCCACCCGCCCGTTATCCACCTGACCCGCCGCCTCCCCGAACGTAGGGTTCGGACCATGAGCGACAAGGACACCACCCCCGCCCCGGACTCGCCCGACGCGCCCAACGCGGCGACCCCCGAGGACGACCTCGTCACCACCTCCCACAGCATCACCGTCAAGCGCCGCAAGCTGAACTACACCGCCACCACCGGCCGGGTCGTGCTGCGCGAGGAGGTCGTGGAGGACGGGAAGTTCCAGGGGCTGCGCCCCAGGGCCGAGGTGTTCCTCACCGCCTACACCGCCGACGACGGCGACCCGGCGACCCGGCCCGTCGTGTTCGCGTTCAACGGCGGCCCCGGCTCGGCCAGCGTGTGGCTGCACCTCGGGCTGTTCGGCCCGCGCCGCGTGGTGTCCGGCGACGCGGGCGAGCCCGTCCCCCCGCCGTACGAGCTGGTCGACAACGCCGAGACCCTGCTGGCGCACAGTGACCTGGTGTTCATCGACCCGGTGTCCACCGGCTACTCGCGGGCCGCCGAGGGCGAGCAGCCCGGCAGGTTCCACGGGTTCCAGGGCGACGTCGAGTCGGTCGGCGAGGTCATCCGGCTGTGGACCTCCCGCAACGGCCGCTGGCTGTCCCCGAAGTTCCTGGCGGGCGAGTCCTACGGCACCACCCGCGCCGCCGCGCTCGCCGAGCACCTCCAGCAGCGGCACGGCATGTACCTCAACGGCCTGGTGCTGATCTCGGCCGTGCTGGACTTCGCGACGCTGGACTTCAACGAGGGCAACGACCTCCCGTACTCGCTGTTCCTGCCGACGTACGCCGCGATCGCCCACCACCACGGCCTGCACGGCGACCGGGAGCTCGCGGACGTGCTCGCGGAGGCCGAGGAGTTCGCCGCCGAGGACTACCCGTGGGCGCTGGCGCGCGGCAGCAGGCTCACCGACGAGGAGCGGGCCGGCGTGGTGGCCAGGCTCGCGGCGCTGACGGGGCTGTCCGAGGACTACGTGGACCGGGTGGACCTGCGGATCGAGCACGTCCGGTTCTTCACCGAGCTGCTGCGCCCGCGGCGCCGCACGGTCGGGCGGCTGGACGGCCGGTTCACCGGCTGGGAGAGCGACTACGGGCGCGAGCTGTTCAGCGAGGACCCGTCGTACAGCGCGATCCTCGGCCCGTACTCGGCGGCGCTCAACCACTACGCGCGGGTCGAGCTGGGCTACGAGAGCGACCTGCCGTACGAGATCATCTCGCGCGCGGTGCACCCGTGGTCCTACAAGGAGTTCGAGGGCGCGCACGTGACGGTGGCGAACAAGCTGGCGGCGGCGATGCGGGCCAACCCGCACCTGAAGGTGCACGTGGCGTTCGGCTACCACGACGGCGCGACCCCGTACTACGCCGCCGAGCACGTGCTGGCGCACCTGAAGGTCCCGCGCGAGCTGGCCGAGAACGTCGAGTCGGCGTACTACCCGGCCGGGCACATGATGTACGTGCACGAGGAGTCCCGCGTGCAGCAGTCGAAGGACATCGCGGCGTTCGTGCGCACGGCGTCCAACCGGTAGCGGCGACCGGTGCGGGAGCGACCGCGAAGGCCGCTCCCGCACCAAGAACCCCTAGCCCGGCACCACCGAGCGCTCCTCGGCGAAGTGGCACGCGCTCAGGTGCCCGAGCCGCTCCACCAGCGGCGGCTCCTCGGTCGCGCACACGTCCTGCGCCTTCCAGCACCGGGTGCGGAACCGGCAGCCGGACGGCGGGTCGATCGGCGACGGCACGTCCCCGGTCAGCCGGATCACCTCGCGCCTGCCGCGCAGCTCCGGGTCGGCCACCGGCACCGACGACAGCAGCGCCTGGGTGTACGGGTGCGTGGGGTGCGCGTAGATCTGGTCCTCGGTGCCCACCTCCACGAACTTGCCCAGGTACATCACCGCGACCCGGTCGGACAGGTGCCGCACCACCGACAGGTCGTGCGCGATGAACACGTAGGCCAGCCCGAACTCGCGCTGCAACCGCCCGAGCAGGTTCATCACCTGCGCCTGGATGGACACGTCCAGCGCGGACACCGGCTCGTCGCACACGATCACCTTGGGTCGCAGGGCGAGCGCCCGCGCGATGCCGATGCGCTGCCGCTGCCCGCCGGAGAACTGGTGCGGGTAGCGGTTCGCGTGCTCGGGGTTGAGCCCGACCACGTCCAGCAGCTCCCGCACCCGCGCCGCCCGCGACCCGGCGGGCGCGACTTCCGGGTGGATCTCGAACGGCTCGCCGACGATGTCGCCGACGGTCATCCTCGGGTTGAGCGAGGTGTACGGGTCCTGGAGCACGATCTGCAGGTCCCGCCGCAGCGACCGCATCGCCGAGCCCTTGAGGCCGAACATCGGCCTGCCCTCGAAGCGCGCCTCGCCGGAGGTGGGCGGTTCCAGGCACATCAGCACCTGGGCGAGGGTGGACTTGCCGCAGCCGGACTCGCCGACCACGCCCAGCGTCTCGCCGGGCATCAGGTCGAACGAGACCCCGTCGACCGCCTTGACCTGGCCGATGGCGCGCTTGAACAGCACGCCCCTGGTCACCGGGAAGTGCTTGACCAGGTCCCGCACGCTCAGCACCGGTTCAGGCACCGCTGACCTCCTGTTCGGCGAAGTGGCACGCGCTGTCCCGCCCGCCGGGCAGCGGCACCTGCGGCGGGACGTCGACCGAGCAGACGTCCCGCGCCCTGGGGCAGCGCGGGTGGAACGGGCAGCCGGGCGGGATGGCGAGCAGGCTCGGCGGCAGGCCGGAGATGGTGCTCAGCTCCGAGCCCTTGGCCTCGACGTGCGGCAGCGACCGCATCAGCGCCGACGTGTACGGGTGGCCGGGCGCGCGGAACAGCGACCGCGCGTCGGCGTGCTCGACGATCCGGCCCGCGTACATGACCGCGATCCGGTCCGCGACCTCGGCGACCACGCCCAGGTCGTGCGTGATCAGCACCATGGCCATGCCCCGGTCGCGCTGGAGCTCGGCCAGCAGGTCCATGATCTGGGCCTGCACGGTCACGTCGAGCGCGGTGGTCGGCTCGTCGGCGATCAGGACCTCGGGGTCCAGCGCCAGCGACATCGCGATCATGGCGCGCTGCCGCATCCCGCCGGAGAACTGGTGCGGGTACTCGCGCACCCGCTGCCTCGCGTGCGGGATCTTCACCTGGTCCAGCAGCTCGACGGCGCGGGCGCGGGCGTCCTTGCGGGACATGCCGCGCCGCAGCCGCAGCTGCTCCTCGATCTGGAACCCCACGGTGAACACGGGGTTCAGCGCGGACAGGGCGTCCTGGAACACCATGGCGATGCCCTCGCCGCGGACCAGTCGGCGCCGCTCGGGCGCGGCGTCCAGCAGCTCCTCGCCCTTGAACCGGACCGAGCCGCCCGTGACGTGCGCGGGCGGGGTGTCCAGGATGCCCATCACCGCCTGGGCGGTGACGGACTTGCCCGAGCCGGACTCGCCGAGCACGGCCAGCGTCTCACCGGCCGCGACGTGGTAGCTGACGCCGTTGAGCACGCGCGCGACCCCGTCGCGGGTGCGGAACTCCACGCGGAGGTCGTCGACCTCCAGCAACGCTGTCACCGACAGCTCCTCCTAGCGCAGCTTGGGGTCGAGTGCCTCGCGCACCGCGTCGCCGAGCATCACGAACGCGAGCACGGTCGCGGTGAGGAAGCCCGCGGGGAACAGCAGGGCGTGCGGGGCGACCCGGATGTAGTCCTTCGCGCCGTTGATCATCACGCCCCAGGACACGACCGGCGGTCGCAGCCCGATGCCCAGGTAGGACAGCGTGGCCTCGACGCCGATGAACGCGCCGAGCGCGATCGTGGCGTACACCAGGACCGGCGCGACGCAGTTGGGCAGCAGGTGCTTGACCATGAGCCTGCGGGAACCCGCGCCGAGCGCGCGCGCCGCCTTCACGTAGTCCTGCTGCTTGGCCGCGACGGCCGTGGACCTGGTGATGCGCATGGCCACCGGCCAGGACAGCACCGAGATGGACAGCACCACCTGGGCGACGATGCGGGTCGCGCCCGCGTCGCCACCGGCGTTGAGCGTGGTCAGGATGACGATCGCGCCGAGCACGAACGGCACGCCCACGAACACGTCGGCGATCCGGGACACGATCGCGTCCAGCCAGCCGCCGTAGAACCCGGCGAGCAGCCCGAGCACGGCCCCGACCAGGAGCACGCCGAGCGTGGCCAGCAGGCCGACGACGATGGACGCGCGCGCCCCGTGCACCGCGCGGGCGTAGATGTCGTAGCCCTGGTTGTCGTAGCCGAACCACGCCTCGGCCGAGGGCGCGCCCCGGCTCCTGGACAGCACCGCCAGGTTCGGGTCCGCCGAGGTGAACAGGCCGGGGAACAGGGCCATGACCACCACCACCGCGATCAGCGCGGTCGACACCCAGAACAGCGGCCGGGACCGCAGCTCCCGCCAGGCGTCGCCGAACAGCCCGCGCGACTCGCCGCCGGGCGCGCCGCCCACCTCGGCCAGACCGCTGGCCGCCACCGACTCAGTCATAGCGAATCCTCGGGTCGAGCACGGCGTAGAGCAGGTCCACCAGCAGCGTCATGAGCAGGTAGACCAGCACCAGCAGGGTGACCAGGCCGGTCACCATCGCGCCGTCCTTGGTCAGGATCGAGCGGAACACGAGCCCGCCGATGCCGGGCACGTTGAAGATGCCCTCGGTGACGATCGCGCCGCCGAGGAAGGCCCCCAGGTCCGTGCCCAGGAAGGTGATCACCGGGATGAGCGAGTTGCGCAGCAGGTGCACGCCCACCACCCGCTTGTCCGGCAGGCCCTTGGCCAGCGCGGTGCGCACGTAGTCGGCGCGCCGGTTCTCCGCGATGCTCGCCCTGGTCAGCCGCGCCACGTAGGCCATCGACAGGCTCGCGAGCACGAAGCCGGGGACGAGCAGGTCGCCGAACGAGGGCGACGAGCCGACCGTGGGCGCGATCCAGCCCAGCTGCAGGCCGAACACCAGCTGCACGACGTAGCCGGTGACGAACACCGGGATGGAGATCAGGAACAGCGTGGACACCAGCACCAGGCTGTCCAGGAACCCCCGCCCGCGCAGCCCGCTCACCACGCCGGCCGCGATGCCGATGACGGCCTCGATGAGCAGCGCGACCAGCGCGAGCTGCAGGGTGACCGGGAACGTGTCGGCGATCCGGTCGGCGACCTCGACGCCGGACGAGGTCTCGCCGAAGTCGCCCCGCACCAGGTTGAGCAGGTACTTGCCGTACTGGACGAGCAGCGGGTCGTCCAGGTTGAACTTCTCGCGCATCGCGGAGACGTAGGACTCCGGGCAGTCCCGCTCGCCGCACTTGCCCTCGAACGGGTCGCCCGGCACCGCCCACACCAGGGCGTAGATCAGGAACGTGGTGCCGAGGAACACCGGCACCATCTGCAGCAGCCTGCGCAGCACGTAGCGCCCCAAGAGCGCACTCTCCTCCCGAGTGGCCCGGTCGCGCCGGAGCGGGCGCGACCGGGCCGTCGAGCTAGGGGACTCAGCCGACCTCGACGGAGGCCAGGTCCAGGGCGCGGAAGGGGTCGATCTTGGCCGCGGTGAGCCGGTCGGACCTGCCGCCGATGGTGTTCTGCGTCCACAGCGGCACGGACGGCATGTCGGCGGCGATGAGCTTCTCCGCCTCCTGGTAGAGGGTGATGGCCTCGTCGGCGTCGGCCGCCTTGTCCGCCTCGGCGAGCTTCGCGTCGACGGCCGGGTTGGAGTAGAGGCCGTCGTTGGAGGAGGAGCCGGTGCGGTAGTTCGGGGTGAGCCAGTTCTCGATCGACGGGTAGTCCGCGATCCAGCCCGCCCGGTACATGCCGGTCATCTCGTGCGCGTTGACCTTCTGCCGGAACTCGCCGAAGCTCGTGGACGGCGTGAAGCGCACGTCCAGGCCGAGCGCGTTCTTGATGCTGTTGGCCACCGCCTCGGCCCACTCCTGGTGGCCGCCGTCGGTGTTGGACAGCAGCAGCAGCGGACCGGTGTACCCGGACTTGGCCAGCAGCTCCTTGGCCTTGGTCGGGTTGTACTCGCAGTACTCGCCGCACTGGTTGGGCGTGTAGCCCTCGGTCAGCGGGTGCACCCAGCCGTCGGCGGGCACGCGGCTGCCCTCGAAGATCAGCTGGGTGATCTCCTCGCGGTTGATCGACATGGAGATCGCCCGGCGCAGGTCCACGTTGTCGTACGGCGGGAGGTAGAACGGGAAGGCGATGGTCTGGTTGTTGAGGGTCTCCTTCTGCAGGACCCGCTCACCGAGGTCGCCCTCGTACTTCTTGCCCGCCAGCGCGTTCGGGGGCAGCTCCTCCATGAAGTCCAGGGAGTTCGCCACGAGGTCCGCGTAGGCCGACTCGCGGCTCTGGTAGACCTTGAGCGTGACGTCCTTGATCTTCGGCTTGTCGTCGCCCTCGTAGTCGTCGTAGCGGGTCAGCTTGACCTCGGCCCCGACCTGCCGGGAGACGAACTTGAACGGCCCGTTGCCGATCGGCGCGTCCTCGAACGCCTTCTGGTCCTTGAAGAACGCCTCGGGCAGCGGGGAGAAGACCTCGTAGCCGATGGTCACCGGGAAGACCGAGAACGCCTCGGTGAGGGTGACGGTGAACGTGCTGTCGTCGACGACCTTCAGACCCGACATGGTCTCGGTGGTCGGCGTGGGCGCCTGCTGCGGCCCGTCCGCCCCGTCCGGGTCCTCGGGGTGGACGTCGGCGTAGCCCTCGATCTGGGAGAAGAACGTCGCGCCCTGGGTGGCGTTGGGCCCGTAGGCGGTCCAGTTCCAGGCGTCCACGTAGCTCTTGGCGGTCACCGGGGTGCCGTCGTGGAACTTCCAGTCGGGCTTGAGCTTGATGGTGAAGAGCTTGGAGTCGGTCGTCTCGATGGACTCGGCCATCGCGTTCTCCGGCTGCGCGGTGTCGGCGTTGTAGCCGACCAGGCCGGTGAACATGGCGTCGAGGATGCGGCTGCCGCCGACCTCGGTGGTGTTGCCGGGGACCAGCGGGTTCTCCGGCTCGGTGTTGAAGATCGTGATCCCCGCGTCCGCGGAGCTGCCCGCCCCGTCGCCCCCAGAGCCACCACAGGCCGTGACCACCATCACAGACACCGCTAAGATCGGCACCAAGCGTACACGCGACATGCGTCCTCCCCTCACAACCGACCCGATCGGCGGTGACCGAGCAGAGCCATTTGCTTGCACAGCGTGAGAGGGACGCTATCCGTGATGTGGCGGAGTCCACACGGGTGAAGGGGTTACATCCTGATCACGAACATTCCCCGTTGACCGTTCTGCCCGAGGTTGACCGTTCTGCCCGAGCGGACTCCCCCACCCGCCGAGCTCACCCCCCGATGGCCTGCGAGAAGGCGATCCCGTCCAGGATGTCGTGCTCGCTCGCGACCAGCTCGGTGATCCCGGCCCGCTCCGCGAGGTGCTCCGCGATGGCCCTGACCACGATCGCCCCACCGCAGATCACGTCGACCCGCCCAGGGTGCATCGCCCCGAGCGCCGCACGCTCGTCGTGCGGCATCACCAGCAACCGCTCCGTGATCTCCTGGATCCGCGCCACCGGCAACCGCGCGAGGTGGATCTCGTCCGGCCGGTACGCGTCCAGCTCCTTGGCCAGCGCGACGAGCGTGGTGACCGTCCCCGCGACCCCGATCCAAGTCCGCGCCCGCTCGACCGGCACGTGGTCGAACGCCTGCCGCAGCACCGCCTTGGCGGTGGCCACCGCGTCCTCGACCTGAGCCGCGCCGGGCGGGTCGTCGTGCAAGTGCCGCTCGGTCAACCGAACGCACCCGATGTCGACCGACCGGGCAGCCTCCACGCTCCCGACAACCCCGTCCCACCCCCCGAGCACGATCTCGGTGGACCCCCCGCCGACGTCGGAGACGAGGAACGGCCCGTCCTCAGCCTCAAGATCCGCGACGGCCCCCGTGAAGGACAGCGCGGCCTCCTCGTCCCCGCTGATCACCTCGGCGGCCTGCCCGAGCACCTCCTCGGTCATCCCGAAGAAGTCATCCCGGTTGGACGCGTCCCGAGTGGCGGAGGTGGCCACCATCCGCACCCGCTCGGCCCCCTTGCGCCGAAGCACGGCCGCGTAGTCCACCAACGCCGCACGGGTCCGCGCCAACGCCTCCGGGTGCAACGCCCCCGTGGCGTCAACCCCCTGCCCAAGCCGGACGACCCGCATCTCCCGGTGCACGTCCCGCAACCACCGGGACCCGTCGTCGGAGGCGGTGACATCGGCGACGAGAAGCCGAATCGAGTTGGTCCCGCAGTCGATCGCGGCCACGCGCGCCATGGTGAGTGCCCTCCAGAGTTGAGCCGGCACAAAACGCTAACCCGCACCCCGGCACCCCGGCACACCAGACCCACCCAAGCCCCGCACACCGCAGCCCGCACGCACCGCGCGCTCACCACGCTCGCGGGCCGCGGGGCGAGCGCAGCGAGCCCACGCAGCCCTATTCCCGCGTCCCTCGTCTCCGTTTGGCCTGGCGAAGCCTGAGCGCGCTTGTCAAGATGCCGCCGCATTGTCCGGAAGACCGCCCGAACCGTACGGCGTCTTGACGAGCGTGCTTGCCTGAAAGGAGGCCACACGGAGACGAGGGACCCCGCCCACCGCAGTAGTTCGCAGTAGACGGGGCCACCAGCAAAACCGCCGCCGACCGGCAGAGCCTGTGCCCCTCGTTTTTGGAGGCCTGCCCCGCCGGCGAGGCGCGCTCTTCAGCTTTTGATCGTCAGCACTCCAGCTCTCACGCCGTGGTCATCGGCGCGGAACTCCCCTGGGGCAGCAACGACTCCACGATCTCCCCCAACGACGGCACCGTGACCACGCTCGTCACGCTGGTGGTCGGCGCCGACTCGCACCCAGGCGGAACCTCGGTGGTCGTGGTCACCGACTCCGACGGCGTGATCTCCGTGGTCGTCGTGACGACCGGAACGCTCGGGCACCCCGAGGGATCAGTCGTCGTGGTGGTGGTCGTAGTAGTCGTCGTGGTCGTCGTGGTCGTCGACCCACCACTGGTAGTCGTGGTGGTGGTCGTCGTCGTAGTCACCCCACCACTGGTCGTGGTGGTGGTAGTCGTACTCCCACCCGACTGCCCCTGCCCGTTCCCGCTCCCCTGGTTCCCGCTCCCGTTCCCCTGGTTCCCACTCCCCGTCCCCCCGGAATTCCCAGGCGGAGCGATCGGCGTGAAGTCCTCATCAGACCCCGCCAGGTCGGGCAGCAACGTCACCCCGTTGCGATAAGCGTCAGCCCAGTACAACACCGTCCGCACGTACTCCTCGGAGTGGTTGTACCGAAAAACCGACTTCGCCCGCTGAGCCGGGTCGCTCAAATCCGACCCGTAAGCGCACAAATAATTCCCAGCCCCGACAGTCGCGTCGTAGACGTTGTTGGGGTTCCGCTCCCCGTCCCCGTTCCCGTCGGCCGCGTACCCCTGCCAGGTCGACGGGATGAACTGCATCGGCCCCACGGCCCGGTCCCACGTGGTGTCGCCGTCGTACCGCCCACCATCCGTGTCCCGGATGGCCGCGATCCCCGGCCCGCCGTTCAGCACCGGCCCCAGGATCGCCGGAACCGCGTTCCCCCGAGCGTCGACCCGCCCACCCCGAGCGTGCCCGGACTCGATCCGCCCGATCCCGGCCAGCAACGACCAGTGGATCTTGCACCCTGGCGTGGTCTGCGCCAACCGCTGCTCGGCCCGCGTGTACGCGTCGAGCATCACCCCCGGCACCCCCAGCGGCCCGGTCGGCAGGCTGTCCACGCCGGTCGGCAGGTAGTCGCCGAACGCGCTCGCGTCGTCCGCGTCCGCGATCAGGTCCGCGCCCAGCGCGTCCGTCCGGGGCAGCTTGCCGCCGACCCCGAACTGGTCCGCCTCGTCACCCGACCGCACCGACAGCGCGCCCAGCACGTCCCCGGCCCCCGGCGGCACGGCGCTCAGCGCGCTCCGCGCGGACACCGGCAGCCAGTCGACGCCCAACGTCCCGTTCAGCAGCGCGGGCACCAGCATCGCGCACGTCGCCGTCGCCGCCAGACCCCGCTGCCTGGGCGTCATGGCGCCTCGATCTACTCTCCGGCCGCGTCCCCGTCGCTTCGGCACAGCAGCGAACTCCCTAGTCGGTGGATCCCCCGTTCCCGCCGACCAGACTGCCCGATCCAGGGGTGCCTGTCACGGGCGTGAACCTGCTTTGTGCCCCGAGGTCTGCCCTCGTGGTCAGCTCTTCACCTGTGGCAAGCACTCCCGTTCCCCGAACGGGAGCGGCCCTCACGTCCGGGCGGCGCAGTCCCCGCTCGGCCACACGTCCGCGAGCAGCGCGAGCGCCTCGTCGCCGAACGGGTTCACGCCAGGACCGGCCGCCAGCGAGTGCGCGACGTGCACGTGCAGGCACTTGACCCGCTCCGGCATCCCGCCCGCCGTGACCTTCGTGCCCAGCGACTCGATCGCGTCCCGCTCGGCCAGGTACGACTCGTGGGCGCGCAGGTACGCGGCGGCCAGCTCCTCGTCCTCGGCGAGCCGGTCCTGCATCTCCCGCATGACCCCCTCGCTCTCCAGCCTGCTGACCTGCGAGGTCAGCCGGGGGCACGTCAAGTAGTACAGCGTCGGGAACGGCGTGCCGTCCTCCAGCCTCGGGCTGGTCTGCACCACCGAGGGGTGCCCGCTCGGGCACCGCGCCGCGATCGCGCGCATCCCGCGCGGGACCCGCCCGAGCTGCTCCGCCACGATCACCAGGTCCTGCTCGTCCACGTTCACTTCGCCGTTCACTTCGCCGCCACCGAGTCCCACAGCTGCTGGTACCAAGCCTTGTTCGGGACCGGCTCGCTGGCCGGCCTCTCCTCCTGCTCCGGACGCCCCGAGTCACCGGGGAGCTGCACGACGTAGGGCGTCTCGCCCGGTCGCACGTAGTGCAGCCTGCGCCGAGCCTCGGCCGCGATCACGGCCGGGTCGTCGAGCTGCTGCTTGCGCTCCTCCAGCTGCGCCACCTGCTCGCGCAGCGCCTGCTGCGACGTCGCCACGTCGCGCAGCTCGTCCCGCTGCGCCAGGTAGGTCCGCAGCGGCACGGCGATGCTGAGCGCCAGCGCGCACACCACCATGGCCAGCATCGCGGCCTGGCGGGTGCTGGTCATGCCGAACGCGCCACCGGTGCCCGCGCCCGCGCGGGTGCGCGCCTTGGACTGCGCCCGCCGCCGGGCGGGCTGCTGCCGCGCCCCGCCACGCCCCTTGGCCGCCTCGTCACGGGCCGCCCCGCGCGCGCCCGCCTTGGAAGCACCAGCCTTGGGACCGCCTGCCGACCCCGACCCCGAGCCCGAACCGGCCCCAGGACCCGACCCCGCGCCCGTCCCAGCCGCAGGCCCAGCTCCAGCCCCAGCCCCGCCCGCGCCCCCCGCGCCCTCGCGGGCCGAGGTCGTCCTGCCCCCCGAGCGCCCCGAGCCGGACCGCGAGGTCCGGCCCGAGGCCCCGGAGGCAGAGCGGGACCCCGGCGCGGACCCGCCGCGCCGAGCGCCCCGTTCCCTCCCGGCCATCAGCCCTCCGGCGTGAACCGCGGGAAGGCCGTGTCACCGGCGTAGCGCGCGGCGTCGCCCAGGGCCTCCTCGATGCGCAGGAGCTGGTTGTACTTCGCGGTGCGCTCGCCGCGGGCGGGCGCACCGGTCTTGATCTGGCCCGCGCCGACCGCGACCGCGAGGTCCGCGATGGTGGTGTCCTCGGTCTCGCCGGAGCGGTGCGACATCATCGACCGGTAGCCGTACGAGGTGGCCAGGGACACCGCGTCCAGGGTCTCGGACAGCGTGCCGATCTGGTTGACCTTCACCAGCAGCGCGTTGGCGGCCCGGCGGGAGATGCCCTCCTCCAGGCGCTCCGGGTTGGTGACGAACAGGTCGTCGCCGACGATCTGCACCTTGTCGCCCAGCGCGGCGGTCATCGCCACCCAGCCGTCCCAGTCGTCCTCGGACAGCGGGTCCTCGATGGACACCAGCGGGTAGGCGTCGACCAGCTCCGCGTAGTACGCGGACATCTGCTCGGCGCTGCGCTTGTTCTTCTCGAACGTGTAAGCGCCGTCCGAGAAGAACTCGGTGGCGGCCACGTCGAGCGCGAGCGCGATGTCGCGGCCGGGGCGGTAGCCCGCCTTCTCGATCGCGACGAGGATCAGGTCGAGCGCGTCGCGGTTGCTGGACAGGCTCGGCGCGAAGCCGCCCTCGTCGCCCAGCCCGGTGCCCAGGCCCTTGCTCTTGAGCACGGACTTGAGCGAGTGGTACACCTCGGCGCCCCAGCGCAGGGCCTCGCGGAAGCTCTCCGCGCCGATCGGCGCGATCATGAACTCCTGGATGTCCACGTCGGTGTCGGCGTGCGCGCCACCGTTGAGGATGTTCAGCATCGGCACCGGCAGCACGTGCGCGTTCGGGCCGCCCACGTACCGGAACAGCTCCAGCCCGGACGACGCCGCGGCGGCCTTGGCCACGGCCAGCGAGACGCCGAGGATGGCGTTCGCGCCGAGGCGGCCCTTGTCCGGGGTGCCGTCCAGGTCCACCAGCTTCTGGTCGACCACGCGCTGCTCGACGGCCTCGATGCCCACCAGCTCCGGGCCGATCTCGTCCAGCACCGCGGTGACCGCGTGCTCGACGCCCTTGCCCAGGTAGCGCTTCGCGTCGCCGTCGCGCAGCTCCACCGCCTCGTGCTCGCCGGTCGAAGCGCCGGACGGCACGGCGGCGCGCTCGAGCGTGCCGTCGTCCAGCGCCACCTCCACCTCGACGGTGGGGTTGCCGCGCGAGTCCAGGATCTCGCGGGCGCCGACCTGCTCGATGACAGCCACGTGCTGCTCCCTCGTCAGACCATTCCTGTATCGGTGACGAGACTAGTTGGTGACGCCTGGGACCTCGCCCCGACGGGGGTGCTCGGGGCGGCTCGTCCACCTGGAACGGTCAACCTGGTCGCCACCTGCGGTGACGGCGGTGGTCATCCGGCTGGTGGTCGAACGGGCGCGGGGTGCGCGAGTACCGTGGCAACGATGGCCGAGAGCACGTTCGACGCCTTCCGCAAGGCGGAGGCACTGCTGGCGGAGCGCCGTCCTCTGGAGGCGCTGCGCGCGCTGGAACCGGTACTGGAGGAGGCCCCTGGGGAACCCTCCGTGCACCTGCTCGCCGGGCGGGCCTACCTGGGGTCGGCGCAGTTCAGCCGCGCCGAGGGGGCGTTCAGGAAGGTCCTGGAGATCGACCCGTCCGACTACTACGCGCGGTTCGCGCTGGGCAGGACGCTGCAGCGGCAGTCCCGGCTGCCGGAGGCGCTGACCCAGTTCAGGATGGCCGTCGCGATGAACCCGACGCCGGAGTACCAGGAGGCGCTGGGCGAGCTGAGCGCCCGCCTGGCCGTGGAGCGCGACGCCTCGGGGTGAGCCCGCCGAGGGCCCGGAGCGGGCCGGGAGAGCGCTCTCCCGGCCCTCCGGCATCGGCTTCCCGAAGCACGGGGCGACCGGCGCGAAACAGCCGCGCGGCCGGGCGTGTCGCGGGTCCGCCCTGCGACCCGCCCAGCGGCCAGCTCAGCCCGTCAGCTTGCCGGTCGGGGCCGGAGCCCCCACGCTCGCGCGGGCGTACGCGTCCGCGCCGCTGAACACGTTGCGCGCGTACTCCACCGACTCGTTGTAGGTCATCACCCCGCGCCACCACCCGGCGCCGCTGGTCATCTCGCCGCCGCTGACGCACAGGTACCGCCCGGCGGTGAGCGCCGCGTCGTCGATGTTCTGCGGGTCGGGGTCCTTCCCGTCCCCGCTGGCGCGCATCCCGTAGCGCGCCCACGTGGTCGGGATGAACTGCATCGGCCCGACCGCGCGGTCCCACTCGGTGTCGCCGTCGAGCTTGCCGCCGTCGGTGTCCTCGATGGCCTTCACGCCGGGGCCGCCGTCGAGCGGGATGCCGATGATCGGCTCGTTGGGCCTGCCGTCCTCGCCGAGCTTGAGCCCGCCGATGGTGCCGTGGTGCGACTCGATGCGGCCGATGCCCGCGAGCGTCGCCCACGTGATGCCGCACCGGGGCAGCTCCTCGCGCAGCAGCAGCTCGGCCTCGCCGTAGGCGCGCAGCGCCCGCGCGGGGACCTCGATCTTCTTGGACAGCTCGGCGGCCCAGGCGGCCACGGCGGCGGAGGTGTCGCCGCCCCCTCTGGAGGTGGACGCCGAGGGGGATGCCGAGGTGGACGGCGCGGAGGAGCGGGACGGGGAGGCGGACTGGGAGCCGGACGGGGAGGCGCCGGGCGCGGCCGTGGGCTCGCCCGCGGCGTTCGGCACGGCGCTCCCCGGCTCCAGCTCCTGGAACGGCACCTGGAAGGGCGGCTCGGGCTCGGCCCTGGGTGTGCGCCCCAGCATGGCGATGCCGTAGGCGCCGCCTGCGACGGCGCCGAGCAGGATCAGGACCAGCACGAAGCGGCCGAAGAAGGCTCCACGGCGGGAACGCCGGTTCGGCGCGGGCTTGGACTGCGGCGGGACGACCACCTGCTCAGGCTACGGGTTCACGCTGCGCTACCCGCCGGAAAACCCGGACGGATCGTCCCGTTTGTCCGAAGGGACTGGTCGGGACCGGGAATGAGGGGTCCCCCGGCGGGGCGCCCACCACCGCGCTGACGCAGCGCCACCACCGGAGAACCCGGTGGTCACGCGGCCGGGCGTCCCCCGCCGGGAGCGCGCGCTCCCGGCGGGGGACCGGACGTCGATCAAATTCACCCCAACGGAGGTAGCGCGGGCGGCACGGCGGCGGGACGGGTCTCCAGCGCCTCCAATGCCATCCGCACCGCCGTGTCGAGCTGCGGGTCGCGCCCGGCCACCCGGTCCTGCGGGGTGATCACCACCTCCACGTCCGGGTCGACGCCGTGGTTCTCCACCCCCCAACCGGGTCCGGCGAACCACGACGCGTAGCGGGGCTGGGTGACGCCGGTGCCGTCGACCAGCGAGTACCGCATGTCGATGCCGATCACCCCGCCCCACGTCCTGGTGCCGACCACCGGGCCGATGCCCATCTCCTTGATGGCCACGTTCACGATGTCCCCGTCCGAGCCCGCGTACTCGTCGGCGATCGCCACGACCGGCCCGCGCGGCGCGTCCGCCGGATAGGTCTCGTGCGCGGTGAAGCCCCGCCCGACCGACCAGCCGATGACCTTCCTGGCCAGCTTCTCCACCACGAGCTGCGAGGTGTGCCCGCCCGCGTTCTCGCGCACGTCCAGCACGACGGCGTCGCGCGCCACCTCCACCCGCAGGTCCCGGTGCAGCTGCGCCCAGCCCGCGCCCATCATGTCGGGCACGTGCAGGTAGCCCACCCGGCCGCCGGACAGCTCGTGCACGCGGGCCCGCCGGTCGGCCACCCACGCGTGGTAGCGCAGCGCCTCGTCGTCGGCCAGCGGCACCACGACCACCCGCCGGGGGTCGCCGTCGCCGCCGGGCCGCACGACCAGCTCCACCGGCTTGCCCGCCGTGC
Organism: Actinosynnema mirum DSM 43827; assembly: GCF_000023245.1. Taxonomy (GTDB): domain Bacteria; phylum Actinomycetota; class Actinomycetes; order Mycobacteriales; family Pseudonocardiaceae; genus Actinosynnema; species Actinosynnema mirum. The sequence goes on along the minus strand of NC_013093.1, from coordinate 742,464 downwards.
CCACGAGCAGCGGCGCGGGCCCGGTCAGCGGGTCGACCTGGCGGCCGTCCACGGCGGTGATCACGTCACCGGCCCGGACCGCGACGCCGGGCGCGGACAGCGGCGAGCGGGCCGCCGGGTCCGAGGTCTCGCCGGGGATGACCCGCGCGATGCGCCACGAGCCGTCCTCGCCGCGCTCCAGGTCCGCCCCGAGCAGCCCCACCCGGCGGCCCCGCGCGCGCCGCGCGGGCATCACGTAGGCGTGCGAGGTGCCCAGCTCGCCCTGCACCTCCCACAGCAGGTCCACGAGGTCGTCGTAGCTGCCGAGCCGGTCGACCAGCGGCCGGTACCGCTCCAGCACGCCCGCCCAGTCGACGCCGCCCATGTCGGTGCGCCAGAAGTGGTCGCGCATGAGCCGCCCGGCCTCGGCGTACGCCTGCCGCCACTCGGCGGCCAGGTCCACCACGACCCGCACCCGCGACAGGTCGACGTCGACCGAGTCGGTGTCCTCGCCGTCGACCTTCCGGTCGCTGGGCACCACCCGCATGTCGTCGCCGTCGTGCACGACCAGCCGCTGCCCGTCGCCGGTGACGGCGAACGCGTCCACGCCGTCGACCAGCACCTCGGTTCGGGACTTGACCAGGTCGAACCGCTCCAGCACGGCGCGCGCGGGCCGGGACTCGGCGCCCGCCTGGTTGTCGCCGAGGACGCCGCGCAGCGGGCTGCGCAGCCACAGCAGGCCGCCCTTGGCGGTGGTCAGGCCCGAGTACCGCCCGGCGGCCACCGGCACCGCGACGACCCGGTCGGCCAGGCCCTCCAGGTCGACGACGGTGATCGGGTTCTCCTCGTCCTTCTCCTTGTCCTTGTCGCCGGAGTCGTCGCCGACCGCCCGGCCCAGCCGCAGCGGGTCGAACGGGGACGGGGTGGTCGCGGCCAGCGGCACCAGGTGCGGTCGGCAGCCGGTCGGGAACGACAGGTCGAACACGTGCGCGTCGTACACCGGGTCGAAGCTGCGCACCGACAGGAACGCCAGGTGGCGGCCGTCCTCGGTGAACGCGGGCGAGAAGTCGGAGAACCGCAGCGGCGTGACGTCCACCGGGACGAGGTCCTCGGTGTTGGCCATCCGGATGTGCTGGAGCGGGCTGGGGCCGGGCTGCGCCCAGGCCAGCCAGTGCGAGTCGGGCGAGAACACCAGGTCGTCCACGTGCGGGTTGGCCCCGGAGAGCACCTCGCGGACCTCGCCGGACTCGACGTCGACCAGCAGCAGCCGCCCGTCGTGGGTGGCGACGGCCAGCTTCCTGCCGTCCGGTGACGCCGCCAGCTCCAGCACCCGGCCGAGCTCCCCGGTGGCGACGCGGCGCGGCGCGGCCCCCGGCTCGCGACCGCCGACCGGGCTGAACTCCAGCGCCTCCTCGCCGTCGGCGTCGGTCACCCACACGACGGTGTCGCCGAGGACCCTGGGCAGCCTGGCGCGCACGCCCGGCTCCTCGGCCAGCGCCCGCACCGGGCCGTCCCGGTGGGTCACCCAGTGCACGGTGCCGCGCACCTCGACGGCGCTGGCCCGGCCGGTGCGGTCCGGGTGGGCGTCGTCGGGGCTGGGCGCCACGTGGCGCGGGGTGCGCGCGGTGCGCGGGCCCGCGAGGACCACGTCGAGCCTGCGCGGTTCGGCGTCGAGCCCGTCGAGCAGCCACAGCTCGCCGGCGCACTGGTAGACCACGCGGCGGCCGTCGGTGGTGGCGGCGCGGGCGTAGAAGAACTCCTGGTGGGTGTGGCGGCGCAGGTCACCGCCGTCCGGGAGCGCGGAGTAGACCGAGCCGACGCCCTCGTGGTCGGACAGGAACGCGATCCGGTCCCCCACCCACATGGGCGAGGTCAGCGGGGAGGTCAGCTCGGGCAGCACGCGGGTGAACTCGCCGCCGCCCTCGACGTCGACCCACAGCTTGGCCGCCGTGCCGCCCCGGTACCGCTTCCACCAGGCGGGGTCGCGGCCCGCCGCGCTGGAGGTGAGCACCTGGCGGTCGGGCCCGTAGGCGACGCCGCCGACCCAGCCGTAGGGCAGCTTCTCCGAGGGGCCGCCGTCGAGCGGGACGGCGTGCGCCCACTCGCGGTTGCCGGTGGCCTGGCCGGTGGTGCTGACCGCGACGACGCGCCCGTCCGGGGTCCAGGTGCGCACGCCGGTGGTGTAGTCGCCCCAGTGGGTGAGCCTGCGGGCGGGGCCGCCCAGGACAGGGGCCGCGTGCACCTCGGGGGCGCCGTCGCGGTGGCTGGTCCACGCCAGGTGCGCGCCGTCCGGGGAGAAGCGGGGGGTCGAGGCGCGGACCTGGTCGGCTGACACGCGCCAGGCCCGGCCGCCGTCGAGCGGGGCCAGCCACACGTCGTCCTCGGCCACGAAGGTGACGAGATCCCCGTGCAGGTGGGGGAAGCGGAGGTAGGCGGGTTCGGTCACCCCCTCGACGTTAGCGGCCACCCCCGTCAACACCGGATCGGCCACCCGTGAGGGCGAAGGCGGTCAGGGGATGGGATGAGCGGAAGCGTGCTGTCGCCGGGAGGAGCCCAGATAAGCCGAGGGATCGTTCAACAATCCTCTTGTTGAACGATCCCTCGGTCTTTGAGTGCCTTCGAGGTTCGAGGAGAAGATCAAAACCTGGTGGGGTGCCGCGAAGGCTCTGGTGCTGCGAGAGCGGGAGCGGTTCTGAAGCCTGCGGCTTCAGGGAGCGGTTCTGAAGCCTGCGGCTTCAGCCTTCCAGAACTCCCGCCAGTCCTCGGCGGTCAGCGTCGTCCGCCCCGCAGCGCGCGCCGCGAGCTCGGTCTGCCGCACGCTCCGCTCGAACGCCCGCGCCACCGCCCGCAGCTCCGCCTCCGGGTCCTCCCCCGCCAGCCTCGCCAGCGCGGCGACCCCGAACAGCGTCGTGCCGGTGTCGTCCCCGTCCGGGACGAGGTCGGCGGGCCAGCCCGCGCGGGCCGCCCGCTGCACGAGCTTCGCCGCCAGCGCCGCAGCGGGCTGCCCGAGGGCGACCCCGTCCACGCTGGACCCGCGCTTCTTCTCCTGCTGCTTGAGCTCCTCCCAGCGGTGCTCCTGGGTGGAGGCGTCGCGCACCGCCGGGTCGCCGCCCGCGAACACGTGCGGGTGCCTGCCGACGAGCTTGGCGACCAGGTCGGCCGCCACCTCGTCCACCCCGAACGGGCGCTCGGGGTGCTCGGCGGCGACGCGGGCGTGGAACAGCACCTGGAGCAGGACGTCGCCCAGCTCCTCGCGCATCGCGTCCCGGTCGCCGTCCTCGATGGCCTCCAGGAGCTCGTACGTCTCCTCCACGAGGTACTTGCGCAGCGAGTCGTGGTCCTGCTCGGCGTCCCACGGGCAGCCGCCGGGCGAGCGCAGCCGGTCCATCACCGCGACCGCCTCGACGATCGGCGGCTCTGGCGCGCGCACCAGCCGGGCCCCGCGCGCCACCAGCTCGGCGGCCAGCGGCTCGGCGGGGTCCGCGGTGAGCAGCACCGACCCGGCGTCCAGGTCGGCGGCCGAGCCGGGCGCGGGGCGCACCCCCTCCTGGAGGGGCACGCCCGCGCCCGCGCAGACCACCGACGCCGCCCGCAGCACGGACAGCTCCGCGAGGGGCACCGCCCAGCCGAGGCGGGCGCTGACCACGATCACGGTGACCGGGGGCACGGCGTTCGGCACGGCGGCGTTCGGCACGGCGGCGTTCGACGCAGCGGCACCCGGAGCCGCAGCGCCCGAAGCCACAGCGCCCGGAGCCGCAGCGCCCGGCTCAGGCCCGGTCGGCGCTGTGGCGGGTGGGACGTCCGACGTCACGACTGGACCTGCCTCGCCTTCAGCTGCAGGCCGCTCAGCTCGCCCTCGCTCGGCACCGGGCCGTAGTTGATCGGGTCCCACACGCCGTAGCGCGGGTTCAGCTCGACCTTCGGCGACCCGGCCAGGGTCTGCATCAGCCGCAGGCCGATGCCCTCCAGCGCGGACGGGGTGAGCTGCGAGGTGGACGCGTCCAGCCCGCTCGCCGTCGCGTCGGTGTCGCGGTCGGTCACGTAGGCCACCAGCCACTGCGAGCTGCTCTGGCTCGGCGGGTACGCCAGCACGGTGCCGGGCTCGGCGCCGAACAGCGGGGCCTGCGCGGCCTCGGGCGACTCGGCGGAGCTGACCTTCTGCCCGCGCCCGGCGAGCTGCTGGCCCTCGGGGCCGCTCGGCGCGGCGGCGATGAAGCCCGCCATCTTGCCAGGGTCCGCCGCGACCTGCCTGGCCTTCTCCTTCGCGTCCTCACCGCTGGTGGTGAAGAAGTAGTCGAAGGTGACTTCCATCCGGTCCGCGTACTTGCCCGCCAGCTTCACCAGCAGCAGCTGGTCCCGCGCCCGCTCCGCGAAGGTCTCCTTCGTGTACACGGTGCCCTGGGAGGCGGCCTCGGCGCCGCCCGCGCTCTCGACGGCCTCCGCCACCTCGTCCTCGGTGACGGTCACGCCCTCGTTCGCGGCGGCCTTCGCGATCAGCTCGTGCCACACCTTGATCTGCACGAGGGTGTCGGCGACCTGGTCGAGCTTGCGCTCGCGCTGGAGGGCGACCTTGACGTCCGGCTCCTTCGCGAGCACCAGCTGGAGCTGGTGCTGGATGTCGGCCAGCGGCACCACCGAGTCGCCGACGACGGCCGCCGACCCGATCTTGGCCGGACCCGAGCCGCAGCCCGACACCAGCAGTGCGACGGCCGCGACGGTCAGGGTGAAGCGCCTCTGCACAGTCCTCACGCCCAGTACCCTCTCACGAACTCGTGACACCGCTCACGGGCGCTCCCGCGAGTGATTCCAGGAAGTGGGCGCACCAGGCGAGCAACTCCTGGTCGCGCAGCGGGGGCGCGCCCATCCGGCCGCCCGCCGCGCCTTCGGTGGGCCGAGGCGTCGTGATCGTCGAGACGGCCTGCTTGTAGACCGCCTTGGGGTGCAGCCTGCGCAGCCGAACCACCTGCGAGTCCTTCAGCTCCAGCGGCGCGAACCGGATCGAGCTGCCCTGCAGGGCGACCTCGGTGACGCCGTGCGCGCGGCAGGTGTGCCGCAGCCTGGCCACGTCCAGCAGCCGCTCCACGGGCAGCGGCGGCGCGCCGTAGCGGTCCTTGAGCTCGTCCCGCACCGCCGTCAGCCCCGCCTCGTCGACGGCCGCCGCGATCTTGCGGTACGCCTCCAGCCGGAGCCGCTCGCCCGGCACGTAGTCGTGCGGGATGTGCGCGTCCACCGGCAGCTCGACGCGCACCTCGGCAGGCTCGACCTCCAGCTCGCCGTCGGCCCCCGCGGAGCGGCGGAACGCCTCGACCGCCTCGCCGACCAGCCGCACGTACAGGTCGAAGCCGACGCCCGCGATGTGCCCGGACTGCTCGGCGCCGAGGATGTTGCCCGCGCCCCGGATCTCCAGGTCCTTCATGGCCACCGCCATGCCCGCGCCCAGCTCGGTGTTCTGCGCGATGGTGGCGAGCCGGTCGTGCGCGGTCTCGCTGAGCGGGGACTCCGGCGGGTAGAGGAAGTACGCGTACCCGCGCTCGCGGCCCCGGCCGACGCGCCCGCGCAGCTGGTGCAGCTGGGACAGGCCGAGCAGGTCGCCGCGCTCCACGATGAGCGTGTTGGCGTTGGAGATGTCCAGGCCGGTCTCGACGATCGTGGTGGACACCAGGACGTCGTACTCGCGCTCCCAGAACCCCTGGATGATCTTCTCCAGCTTGTCCTCGTTCATCTGGCCGTGCGCCGTGACCACGCGCGCCTCGGGCGCCAGCTCGCGGATGCGCCGGGCGGCCTTCTCGATCGAGGAGACCCGGTTGTGCACGTAGAACACCTGGCCGTCGCGCAGCAGCTCGCGCCGGATGGCCGCGCCGACCTGCTTGTCTGCGTAGCCGCCGACGTAGGTCAGGATCGGGTGCCGCTCCTCGGGCGGGGTGAGGATCGTGGACATCTCGCGGATGCCCGCCAGCGACATCTCCAGGGTGCGCGGGATCGGCGTCGCGGACATCGTCAGCACGTCCACGTGCGTGCGCAGCGCCTTGATGTGCTCCTTGTGCTCGACGCCGAAGCGCTGCTCCTCGTCCACGATCACCAGGCCGAGGTCCTTGTACCGCAGGCCCTTCTGCAGCAGCCGGTGCGTGCCGATCACCACGTCGACGTCGCCCTCGGCGAGCCCCGTCGTGGTCTGCTCTGCCTCGGTCGGGTCGGTGAACCGGGACAGGCCCCGCACCACGACCGGGAACGCGCGCATCCGCTCGGTGAACGTGTTGAGGTGCTGCTGCGCCAGCAGGGTCGTGGGCACCAGCACCACGACCTGCTTGCCGTCCTGCACGGCCTTGAACGCCGCGCGCACCGCGATCTCGGTCTTGCCGTAGCCGACGTCGCCGCAGATGACCCGGTCCATCGGGACGCCGCGCTCCATGTCCGCCTTGACCTCGTCGATGGCGGCCATCTGGTCGACGGTCTCGGTGAACGGGAACGCGTCCTCCAGCTCGCGCTGCCACGGGGTGTCGGGCGCGAACGCGTGGCCGGGCGCGGACTGCCGGGCGGCGTAGAGCTGCACCAGCTCGGCGGCGATCTGCTTGACCGCCTTCTTGGCCTTGGCCTTGGTGTTCTTCCAGTCCGAGCCGCCGAGCTTGTTGAGCGTGGGCAGCTCGCCGCCGACGTAGCGGGAGACCTCGTCGAGCTGGTCGGTGGGCACGAACAGCCGGTCGCCGGGCTGGCCGCGCTTGCTGGAGGCGTACTCCAGCACCAGGTACTCGCGGGTGGCGCCCGCGACGGTGCGCTGCACCATCTCCACGTACCGGCCGATGCCGTGCTGCTCGTGCACCACGTAGTCGCCGGTCCTGAGGGCGAGCGGGTCGACGGCGTTGCGGCGGCGGGACGGCATCCGCCGCATGTCCTTCGTGGACGTCCCGCCCCGGCCGCCGGTCAGGTCGGTCTCGGTGAGCACCACCAGGGCCAGCTCGGGCAGCGCGAAGCCGTCCTCCAGCGCGCCGCGCACCACGGTGACCGCGCCGGTCCTCGGCGGCTCGTCCAGCGAGTCCACGCACACCGCGCCGACCTGGGCCTCGCGCAGCTGCTCGGTGGCGCGCTGGGCGGTGCCCGTGCCGGGCACGACCAGGACGGCGGTGCCGCCCGCGGCGGTGTGGGCGCGCAGGTCGGCGAACGCCCGGTCCACGTCGCCCTGGTAGGCGTGGACGTGCTTGAACTCCAGGCGCAGCACGTCCGAGCCCTCGGTGGTGAGCTGGCTGAGCGTCCACCAGGGCTTGTCGGCGGCGCGCGCGGCGTCGGCGACCTCGTCGAGCGAGCGGTAGGCGGAGGCGCCGAGGTCGATCGGGGCCTTGCCGCCGCCCGCCGCCGCCATCCAGGAGGCCTCCAGGAACTCCTGGCCGGTGCGGACCAGGTCGCGGGCACGGGCCCGGATCTTCTCCGGGTCGTTGACCAGCACGTGCGTGCCGTCCGGGACCAGGTCGGTGAGCAGCTGGAGCTCGCCATCGCACAGGGCGGGGATCAGCGCCTCCATGCCCTCCGACGGGATGCCCTCGGCGAGCTTGGTGAGCATCTCGGCGAGCTGCGCGTCGGCCTCGTGCTCGGCGGCCAGCTCCTGGGCGCGGGCGCGGACCCGCTCGGTGAGCAGCAGCTCGCGGCACGGCGGGGCGGTGAACGCGTCGACCTGCTTGGGCAGGGAGCGCTGGTCGGCCACCGAGAACGGGCGGATCTCGGTGACCTCGTCGCCCCAGAACTCCACGCGCAGCGGGTGCTCGGCGGTGGGCGGGAAGACGTCCAGGATGCCGCCGCGCACGGCGAACTCGCCGCGCTTCTCGACCATGTCGACGCGGGTGTAGGCCAGCTCGGCCAGCCGGTGCAGGAGGGCGTCGAAGTCGTGCTCGGAGCCGGTGGCGAGGTCGAGCGGCTCCAGGTCGCCGAGGCCGGGGGCCATGGGCTGGATGAGGCTGCGGACCGTGGCCACGACCGCGCGCAGCGGCCGGTCGCCGGGGTGGGCGAGCCTGCGCAGCACCTGGAGGCGGGCGCCGACCGTGTCGGCCCTGGGGGACAGCCGCTCGTGCGGCAGGGTCTCCCAGGACGGGAAGATCGCCACCGCCTCGGGTCCGACCAGGTCGCGCAGGACCGAGGCCAGCTCCTCGGCCTCCCGCCCGGTGGCGGTCACGGCGAGCACCGGGGAGGTGCGCGAGAGCGCGGCGGCCACCAGGGGCCGGGCCGCGGGCGGTCCCTCCAGCTCCAGCTCGGGGGAACCCGCGGCGTCGGCCAGGGCGCGCAGGGCCTTGTCGGGCAGGACGGCGGTCAGCAGGCCGGACAGCGGGCCGGGCTGGGACATCGGAGTGCGGCTCCCGTGACTGGTGGAAAACCTGGTGGAAAACGCGGACAGACCCCTGCCCTGGACGAGGCGCCGGGGGTGGGGGCTCCGATCCAGGGTACGACCGACGGGAGGCAGCGCGCCGGTCCTCGGCGGACCGGCGGGTCGGCGGCCCCGTCGCCCGCAGGCGTTGTTCACATTCTTGCTGGAATTATTCCCGAATAGTCCGCCGCTCCGGTGAATCTCCCCCACTGCCGGCCTTGACCTGCCGTTTCCCGCGTTGACGCCGATCAAGCCCGCACCCCACAATCCCCGGCATGGCCGGTTCCGGCGTTTTCCCGACCCCCTGGCTGGTGGTGTACGGCTACGGGGACCTGTCCTACCGGTTGGCCCAGCGGGCCGCCGACCAGTTGCGCGCGCGAGGGGTCGCGACGTGGCTCACCACGGTCCAGGAGGTGGACCCGGCGTCGCTGCCCCGGTTCCGGGGCGCGGTGCTGGTCCTGCCGACCTGCGCCTCGGCGGCCTCGGGGCGGCGGACGGGGTCGGCGCGCGCCCGGTTCGCCGGGATCGCGGCGGGCCTGCGGTCCTGCGCGACCCACGTCCTGCACGTCGGGACCCCGGCCGACCTGGACCCGGTCCCCGAGTACCGGGCGCTGCGGCCGAGCGTGCGGGCGGTGCACCACGTCCCGCGCCGCACCGCGCCCCGCCTCGACGTGCTCGGCCTCCTGACCGGCGTCGCGGACCGGGCGCGCGACGAGCGCTCGGCGGCGCTGTGGGCGCACGCGCGCGAGTGGGGCGTGGCCACCCCGGAGGAGGTGCGGGCGGTGCTGGCGGCGGTGGCGGAGCGGCGCGCGAGCTACGAGGAGCGCCGCTTCCACCAGGCCCGCAGGCCGCACCCCGACTACGACCTCAACCGCCTGGTCCTGCTCCTGGACCACCCGGACGTCGTGCCGCCGAGGCGGCCGTGGATGAGCGCGGGGGAGCACGGGCGGCTCGTGGACGGCTTCACCGAGTGCGGCGCGCGGGTGGTCAGGGACACCGTGCGCCGGGTGCGCGAGGTGTGCCCGACCTTCGCCAGGCCGACCGACCGCGACGGCAAGAAGGGCGCGCAGTCGGACCTGCGGGACGTCTACCGGACCCTCGTCGAGCTGGCCAAGTCCCTGGACGGGGATTCGGGCGGGGCCGCGACGGCCGACCCCGCCGACCGGCTCAGCCCGCGGCGGTGACCCGCAGGACCTCGTCCCCGTCGCCGTTGGAGGTGGTCACGTACAGCGCGCCGTCCGGCCCCTGCTTGGCGGCCCGCAGCCTGCCCTTGGTCCCGTCCAGCTCCGGCGGCACGGACACCGAGTGCACCCCGCCCTCGGGCGTGATCTCGAACAGGAACAGCTTCGAGCCCTTCAGCGCGGTCACCGCGAGCGCCCCGTCGAGCCCGCCCCACTGCCCGCCCTGCAGGAACGCCGCGTCCGAGATGGCCTCGGTGGGGCTGCCGCTGGACCAGATCGCGGGCACCGCGTCCGGGAAGCGCTCCAGGTCGGTCATCGGCACGCCCTCGTCGTACCCGCCCTGCGTGCCGCCCCGGCTGGGGTCCCAGCCGTAGTTCGCGCCGGGCTTGAGCACGTTCAGCTCGTCGTCCACGGACGGCCCGTGCTCGGCGCTGACCACCAGCCCGTCCGAGCGCACCGCGATCCCCTGCACGTTGCGGTGCCCGTACGTCTCGACCCGGTGCTCCCCGGTCCCGAGGTCGACGACGAGCGTCTTCCCGCCGAGCCCGTCCCGGTCCTGCGAGGTGTCGGCGCGGGCCGCGTCCCCGGTGCCGACGCGCAGCTTCCCGTCGACGTCGATCGCGAGCCTGCACCCGGAGTGCCGACCGCTGGGGTTGGCGGGCAGCCCGGTGAGCAGGTCGCCGACCTTGCCGACGGCGTCGCCGCCACCCAGCTCCCAGGTGGTGAGGCGGATGTCGGAGGCGGTGTTCTGGCAGGTGGTGAACCGGCTGGTTCCGGGGTGGACGGCGACCCCGAGCAGCCCGCCCTCCCCCCTGGCGACCGCCCCGGTGTCCACGTCCAGGTTCTTGACCTGGCCGTTCTCCACGACGCTGACCGTCCCCGACCGCTGCGTGACGAGCATCCGCCCGTCGGGCAGCCAGTCGATGCCCCAGGCGTGCGTCAGCCCGGAGGCGACGGTCTCGACGGTGAGCCCGGCGGCGGCCCCCTCGGTCGGCGCGGCGCTCCCCGTGGAGGACCCGTCGCCAGTGGCGGGTGTCGCGGCGCACCCGGTCAACAGGAGGACAGCGGCAAATCCGGCGATTCGACCCATGCCCCGAGGATGCCCGGCCCGGCGTGAGCCCAACGTGCGGAAGGGGAAGTCAGGGGCTCAGACCTCCAACGGGTACGCCCGCTCCACCGGCAGCAGCTCCCGCGCCAGCTCCAGCTCCCCCGCCGCGACGGCCGCCCCGACCCGCGTCATCAGCCCGGTCACGTCCGTCAACCCGGTGATCCACTCCTCCACGTACCGCCGCGACGCCCCGCCCGCCAGCCCGAGCTGCAACGACCGGTGCCCCAGCGCCTCGTGGCGCAGCCCCCGCTCGGGGTCCCACTGCACCCGGATCTCCGGCTTGCCCTCGACGACCTCCCGGCTGGGCACGGCGGCCAGCACGGCGGCGTCGAACGGCTCCCGCAGCACCCGGACCGCCAGCACCCGCTCCTGCCCGGCCTTGCGCGCCCACCCGCACCGGTACGCCATCCACAGGAACGACGGCTTGACCCACGTCATCCGGCCGGGCTTGAACGGCGGCACGAACGTCCCCGCCGCGAGCGCCGGCTCCGCGATCTCCGGCGAGTACGCCTGGTAGACGACGAGGGTCCGCTCGTCGAAGTCGGCCCTGATCTGCCTGCTCTCCACCAGACCAGTGTCAGCGGCCGGGCAACCGCTTTACCGCCGGAACCCCGCCGCTCACGGCCGGTTGCGCAGCTTGGGCTTGTGCTCCAGGCTCGACAGCCCCTTCCAGGCCAGGTTGACCAGGTGCGCGGCCACCTCGTCCTTCTTCGGCTTGCGCACCTCCAGCCACCACTGCCCGGTCAGCGCGACCATCCCCACCAGCGCCTGGGAGTACAGCGCGGCCAGCTTCCGGTCGTAGCCCTGCCGGGAGAAGTGCAGCCCCAGGATGTGCTCGACCTGCGAGGCGATGTCGTTGAGCAGCGACGAGAACGTGCCGGTGGTCGACGCGACCGGCGAGTCGCGGACCAGGATGCGGAACCCGTCCGTCGACCCCTCGATGTAGTCCAGCAGCGCGCAGGCCGCCTGCTCCAGCAGCTCCCTGGGGTGCCCCCCGGAGAGCGCGTTGACCACGTGGTCCATCAGCGACTGCATCTCCCGGTCGACCACGACGGCGTAGATGCCCTCCTTGCCGCCGAAGTGCTCGTACACCACGGGCTTGCTCACGCCCGCGCGGTGCGCGATCTCCTCGACCGAGGCGACCTCGTAGCCCTTCTCCGCGAACAGTGCGCGCGCCACGTCGAGCAGCTGCTCGCGCCGCTCCTTGCCCGTCATCCGAACCCTTGGGGCTGGCACAGCGTCCCTGTTCCTTCTCCCGACACCCGGTCGGGACCAGCCTAAACACCGACGCGCCCCGAAGCCCGTGCGGGCCTCGGGGCGCGTGGTGGCGTCACGGGGGTCAGGCCGCCTGCTTCTCCTTCTCGCCCTTGGGCTTGTCCTTGGCGGAGATGCGGGTGAGCCGCTGCGCGTTCGGCCAGCGCACGTTCGTCGCCCAGCCGAACTTCTCGAAGGCCCAGATGATCCGGGCCGAGATGTCGATCTGCCCGCGCTTGACGCCGTGCCGGGCGCAGGTCGGGTCGGCGTGGTGCAGGTTGTGCCACGACTCGCCGAAGGACAGGATCGCCAGCGGCCAGAAGTTGGCGGACTTGTCGCGGGCGGTGAACGGCCGGTCGCCGATCATGTGGCAGATCGAGTTGACCGACCAGGTCACGTGGTGCAGGAACGCGACCCGGACCAGGCCCGCCCAGAAGAACGCGGTGAGCGCGCCGGACCAGGACATGGTGATCAGGCCGCCGAGGACGCCGGGCGCGAGCACGCTGATGGTGGTCCACAGCCAGAACAGCCGGTCGACCTTCACCAGGTCGTCGTCGGCCAGCAGGTCGGGGGCGAAGCGGCTGGCGTTGGTCTTGTCGCGCTCGAACAGCCAGCCCATGTGGGCGTGCCAGAAGCCCTTGGCCAGGGCGATCGGGCCGCTGCCGAACAGCCACGGCGAGTGCGGGTCGCCCTCGCGGTCGGAGAAGGCGTGGTGCCTGCGGTGGTCCGCGACCCAGACGATGACCGGGCCCTGCAGGGCCATGCTGCCCATGATGGCCAGGGCGATCTTGAGCGCCCGGTTGGCCTTGAACGAGCCGTGCGTGAAGTACCGGTGGTACCCGACGGTGATGCCGAGCCCGGCGATGCAGTAGAACGCGGCGAACAGGGCCACGTCGACCCAGCCCAGACCCCACCCCCACGCGACGGGGATGGCCGCGAACAGCGCCAGGAAGGGCACCAGGACGAACACGTACACGCCGAACTGCTCAGCATTGCCGCGCTGCCCCTCGACCAGCGGCTTGGGGCCCTTGGCGGGCGGGCTGGACGTGGACTTGCTCTCCACGGTGCTCGTCATGCGATACCTCGTCGTCGTCCGGAAGCTACCTACGGAACCGTAACTTACGCCAGCGTAAGTTAGTCCCCGCCGCTCCCGCCAGGGGGGTGCGGCTTTTTACCGGTTGTTCTCAGGAAGCTCCTCCACCTGTCACCCGTTCGGGCAGGATCATCGGGTGCGGGATTCTTCTGGCGTTCGGTCCAACCGCCTCCGGCGGATCGGGGCGATGGTGGTCGCGGCCTCGCTGGTCCTGACGGTGGCCGCCTCGGGCGGCATCGGGTGGCACTACAGCGAGCAACTGCTCAACCCGGCGACCGCCCGACCGGGCTTCCCGGACGTGGTGCTGGGCGCGTCGGACGGCGAGGTCGTCCTGGCCGACTCCGGGAACACCGCCCAGCGCGGCACCTGGGGCCTGGTGTGGCCGGGCGGTGAGCTGGAGGTCGGCGACGTGGCCTCCCGCTCCGGCGGCGAGGTCCGCAGGCCGATCACGAAGGGGACCGCGCCGGCTGCGGGAACCCGCGTCCGCGTCGAGGGCTCGGTCTGGGCGAGCGACCCGCGCAGCGCGCTCGGCCTGGACTACCGGGACGTGAGCGTGCCCACCGAGCTGGGCGACGCGCCCGCGTGGCTGGTGCCCGGCAGCGGCGGCGACGGCGGCGCCTGGGTCGTGGCCGTGCACGGCAGGGCGGGCACCCGCGCCGAGACCCTCCGCGCGCTCCCCGTGCTGCACGACGCGGGCCTGACCGTCCTGTCGATCACGTACCGCAACGACGACGGCGCCCCCGCCTCGCCCGACGGGCTCTACCACCTCGGTGACTCGGAGTGGCGGGACGCCGAAGCCGCCGTCCGCTACGCCAGGGACAGCGGGGCCGGGAAGATCGTCCTCTACGGCTGGTCCATGGGCGGCGCGATCGCGGGCCAGCTGCTGGCCCGCTCCGAGCTGGCGGGCGAGGTGTCCGCGCTCGTCCTGGACGCCCCGGTGACCAGCTGGACCGGCACCCTGGAGCTCCAGTCCCGCGAGCGCGGCGTGCCCACCTGGCTGGTGCCGCTGGCCGAGCTGGTCTCCGGCTGGCGGGCGGACCTGGACTTCTCCCGCTTCGACCTGGCCGACCACCCGCCCGCGCACCGCCCGCCGACGCTGCTGGTCCACGGCGACGCGGACACGACCGTGCCGGTGCAGGGCAGCAGGGACCTCGCCGCGCGGGCCGCGAGCGGGGCGCTGGACTGGGACGTGCGGTACGTCGAGGTGCCCGGCGCGGCGCACGTCGCGGCCTGGAACGCCGACCGGGCGCGCTACGAGCGCGAGCTGGCCGACTTCGTGACTTCGCTCACCACCCCGCCGTGACCAGGCGCTACACGCTCCGTTATGATCCACTGTCGAGGAGAGCGCCGCCACTCGCGTGGTGGTGCTGACCGCGGACCCCCGCCCGTGACACGATGTGTTCCCGCGGCCGGGGAAGTCCCCGTCCGATCCGCCATGGTGTAAAGGCAGCACCTCGGATTTTGGTTCCGATGGTCCAGGTTCGAATCCTGGTGGCGGAGCGAGAGTGTCTCGGAACCGGGTCGGGCCCTCCGGCCCGGCCTGCCCTGCGTAGGGGGGTGTTGGTCGCTGCCGGGGGAAGCCGTCGAAGAGCAGGCCAGCGTCGTGCCCGCGCTCCAGGAGATGTCCGACGCCTGGCTGGTCGGCCGCGCCAGCGAGCTGGTCGCGGTGGCGCAGAGCAGCCACGTCGCCGAGCAGCTCGACGCCGCGAACGAGGTCGACGAGATCCTCGCCGAGGCGCAGAGCCGGGGCGAGCCCAGGATCGTGGCGCAGCTGCTGCGCGCCGCCGCCGTCGTGCGCCTGGTGACGCCGGGGGTCGGCGACATGTCGGACTCCCTGCTGGAGGAGATGCTCACCCACACCCGCAGGCACGGCCTGGTGGTGCTGGAGGCGGAGGCGCACGCCCTGCTCGGCCGCAGGTACCTGCTGGTCGGGCTGGAGGACAAGGCGCTCAGCGAGATCGCCAACGGGCTGGCGATGCTGGAGGAGGACCTCACCCCGGACCCGGTGCTGGACAAGCGCACCTGGGACCGCCTGCTGGCCTCGGCGCTGCAGAACACCGGTTTAGTGCTCACCCAGCTCGGCGTCTACGAGATGGCCGACGAGGTCCTGGCCAGGGCCCACAACGCGATCCGCGACAGCGCCAACCCCCACCTGATCTACGTGCACCTGGTGAACCGGGTGCGGATGCTGCTGGGCTGGGGGCTGCGGCTGGAGCGGGTGAACAACCACGAGGAGGCCGCCGCCCGGTTCACCATGGCCGCGCGGATCGCCGAGGCGACCGAGGCGCCGTTCCTGCAGTCGCTGCACCCGCGCAGGCGGGACCGCACCGCCGCGCAGCAGGTGCCGGTGATCGGCGCCGCGCAGGCGCTGGCGAGCCCCGGCCCCGAGCACATCGCCCGGCTGTGGACGCTGCGCGAGCTGTCCATGTACGCCCGCGAGCTGATCATCGTGTCGATCGCGCTGGCGCGCTGCCTGGAGATGGAGGAGCTGCCGCAGCAGGCCCTGCAGGTGCTCACGCACGCCCGCACGAAGCTGGCCACCGACACCTCCGAGCCGACGCTGATGCTGTGCCTGGTGCGCGAGTACGCCCGGCTGGCGGGCCCGCAGGGCGAGCACACCGTCTCGGCGCTCCAGACGTACGCGAGCGCGCTGGAGGTGGAGCTGTGGCTGATGCAGGAGGCCCGCACCGCCACGCTGATCACCCGGCGCGACCACGAGCGGCTCACCAGGGCGCACGGGGCGATCGCCCAGCAGGCGATGCAGGACCCGCTGACCGGGTTGCCGAACCGGCGCGCGCTGGACGAGCGGCTGGCCGCGCTGGTCGCCGCGCAGACCCTGCCGATGGCGGTGGCGCTGGTCGACCTGGACGGGTTCAAGGGCGTCAACGACAAGCACTCGCACGCGGAGGGTGACGACGTCCTGCGCGTGATTGCCAGCACACTGCGGCACGCGCTGCGGGGCGACGACATGGTGGCCCGGTACGGCGGCGACGAGTTCGTGGTGCTGCTGCCGGGGACCACCCTGTCGCTGGCCGAGGCGGCGCTGGCCAGAGCCGTGGACGCCGTCGCTGGCCTGCCATCCGACCTGTCCAGGGGGGTGACGCTGTCGGTCGGGGTGATCGCGGTGCGCCCCCAGGAGAGCGACAACCAGGCGCTGTCCAGAGCGGACTCCGCGATGTACACCGCGAAGCGCAGAGGTGGCTGCCAGGTTGCTTCGGCAGACGGGGAAGCACCCGCGGAGGCTTAGTATCGGCACCTGGCGGGAGCCAGGCCTCCCGCCGCAGGCACGGACTCAGCAGAGGGAGAGCCGCTGATGCTCCAGGGTGTTCCCGCCCCGGTCAGCACTATCGTCCTCGCAGCGGGTGAGGGCACCCGCATGCGCTCCGCCACCCCGAAGGTGCTGCACCGGCTCGCGGGCCGCTCGCTGGTCGAGCACGCCGTGCGGGCCGCGGCGGGCGCCGACCCCGCGCACCTGGCCGTGGTGGTCGGGCACGGCCGCGAGGCGGTCACCGAGCACCTGGGGGCCGTCGCGGGCGCGCTGGGGCGCGAGGTCGTGGTCGCCGTCCAGGAGGAGCAGAAGGGCACCGGGCACGCGGTGGGCTGCGGCCTGGCCGAGCTGCCCGAGGACCTGACCGGCACCGTCGTGGTCACCTACGGCGACGTGCCGCTGCTGGACGCGGACTCGCTGCGCGCCCTGCTCGTCGAGCACGGGGCGCGCGGCAACGCGGCGACCGTGCTCACGGCGGTGCTCGACGACCCGACCGGCTACGGGCGCATCCTGCGCGACGCGGACGGCTCGGTCCTGGGCATCGTGGAGCAGAAGGACGCGAGCGAGGCCGAGCGGGCCATCACCGAGATCAACTCAGGGGTGTACGCGTTCGACGCGGTCGTGCTGCGCGACGCCCTGTCCCGGCTGGGCACCGACAACGCCCAGGGCGAGCTGTACCTGACCGACGTGCTGGGCATCGCGCGCGGCGACGGCGGCCGGGTCGGCGCGCTGGTGACCGGCGACCGGTGGCTGGTGGAGGGCGTCAACGACCGGGTGCAGCTGGCCAGGCTCGGCAAGGAGCTGAACCGGCGGCTGGTCGAGCGCTGGATGCGCGAGGGCGTGACCGTGGTCGACCCGGACACCACCTGGCTGGACGCCGACGTGGAGCTGGGCCGGGACGCGCTGGTGGAGCCGGGCGTGCAGCTGCGCGCGGGCACCACCGTGGGCGAGGGCGCGGTCGTCGGGCCGGACACCACGCTGTCCGCCTGCGCGGTCGGCGCGGGCGCGAGCGTGGTGCGCACCCACGGCAGCGGCTCGGTGATCGGCGCGGGCGCGAGCGTCGGCCCGTTCGCCTTCCTGCGGCCCGGCACCAGGCTGGGCGCGGACGGCAAGATCGGCACGTTCGTCGAGGTCAAGAACTCGGAGATCGGCGCGGGCAGCAAGGTGCCGCACCTGAGCTACATCGGGGACGCGACGATCGGCGAGCAGTCGAACATCGGCGCCGCCAGCGTCACGGTCAACTACGACGGCGTCACCAAGCACCGGACGGTCATCGGCTCGCACTGCCGGACCGGCTCCGACAACATGTTCGTCGCCCCGGTGACCGTGGGCGACGGCGCTTACACCGGCGCGGGGACCGTGCTGCGGCGCGACGTGCCCCCCGGCGCGCTGGCCGTCTCCGGCGGTCCCCAGCGCAACCTCGCCGACTGGGTGCTCACCCGGCGGCCCGGAACCGCCGCGGCTGATGCCGCCGAGCGCGCCCTGTCTCAGGTCGCGGAGAAGAACGAGGAAGGGCGCTGACGTGAAGAACCCGATCATGTCCGGGACACCCAAGAAGAACCTGATGCTCTTCGGCGGGCGGGCCTACCCGGAGCTGACCGAGGAGGTGGCCAAGCACCTCAACGTGTCGGTCACCCCGCAGGCCGCGTACGACTTCGCGAACGGCGAGATCTTCGTCCGGTTCGAGGAGTCGGTGCGCGGGTGCGACGCGTTCGTCATCCAGTCGCACAAGGCGCCCATCAACCAGTGGCTGATGGAGCAGCTGATCATGGTGGACACGCTGAAGCGGGCCTCCGCGAAGCGCATCACGGTGATCATGCCGTTCTACCCGTACGCGCGGCAGGACAAGAAGCACCGGGGCCGCGAGCCGATCTCGGCCCGCCTGGTCGCCGACCTGTTCAAGACCGCGGGCGCGGACCGCCTGGTGGCCGTGGACCTGCACACCGCGCAGATCCAGGGCTTCTTCGACGGCCCGGTCGACCACCTGTGGGCGATGCCGCTGCTGGCCGAGCACGTGCGCGACAAGTACGCGGGCCACGACATCACCGTGGTCTCGCCGGACGCGGGGCGCACCAAGCTGGCGGAGAAGTGGGCGGACACGCTCGGCGGCACGCCGATCGCGTTCATCCACAAGACCCGCGACCCGCTGCGGCCGAACGAGGTCGTGGCGAACCGGGTGGTCGGCCAGGTCAAGGACCGGCTGTGCGTGGTGATCGACGACATGATCGACACCGGCGGCACGATCACCAAGGCGGTGGACCAGCTCCTCGCCGAGGGCGCGTCCGACGTGGTGATCGCGGCCACCCACCCGGTGCTCTCGGGCCCGGCGGTGGAGCGGCTGCAGAGCTGCGGCGCGCGTGAGGTGGTGTTCACGGACACGCTGCCGATCCCGCAGGAGAAGCGCTTCGAGGCGATGACGGTGATCCCGATCGCGCCGCTGCTGGCGCGCGTGATCCAGGAGGTCTTCGAGGACGGCTCGGTCACGAGCCTGTTCGACGGCAACGCGTGACAGCCCTCGCGCGGTGATCTCCGCGTCGGCTCTCCCCGACTCCGGGGGAGTCGGCTTTCGGCTCCGGAGGAGCCGATCGACCGGACCAGCGGCCCGATGGGACTCCCCGTCGGGCCGCTGCCCGTTTCGAGGGCCGGGGTGCGCTCCCGCCCCCGGAGACCACCCCCGTCCAGCCGCCCACTGATCGCGCGGTCCCGAAGCCTCCCCCGCCCCACCGCCGCAAACGCTTGCCACCGCCCCCTGCAGCACCTCTCCCCCCGTCCGGGTGATCGCCGTTCGGGCTAACCACCCCCGCCTCCACCGCGCCGCGTCCCCACCCCGCGCCCCCCCTGCCCGCGCCACCCCACCCCCCGATTAGGCCAGGACGTCGCGGTCGTCCTACACTGGTCGGGTTGCCTCGGCGAGGACGAGCATCACGCTCGGCGTGATCGACGCGGCGGTTGTGGTGATGCGCGTGCCCATCCCTTCCGCGCCGCCCTCCGTCGCAGGCCAGCACCCCGCTTACGCCTTGCCCGACGTGCGAAGGCCATATCGAAGGAGAGCCCCACCGTGTCCGAGGTCCGTCTCGCCGCCGAGCAGCGCACCGAGTTCGGTAAGGGCGCTGCCCGCCGCACCCGTCGCGCCGGCAAGATCCCCGCGGTGCTCTACGGCCACGGCTCCGACCCGAAGCACCTGGCTCTGCCGGCGCTCGAGTTCGCCCGAGTCGTCCGTGAGCACGGTCAGAACGCGGTCCTGACGCTGGACATCGACAGCGCCACCGAGCTGGCCCTGACCAAGACCGTCACGACCCACCCGCTGAAGAACTACATCGAGCACGTCGACCTGCTGCTGGTCAAGCGCGGCGAGAAGGTCACCGTGGACGTGCCGATCGTGCTGACCGGCGAGCCCGCCGCGGCCACCCTCCTCACCCAGGAGAGCACCACCATCCAGGTGGAGGCCGACGCGCTGAACATCCCGGACCAGATCGAGTTCTCGATCGCCGGTCTCGGCGCGGGCACCCAGGTGCACGCGTCGGACCTGGAGCTCCCCAAGGGCTCCACCCTGGCCACCGACCCCGAGGTGCTGATCCTCGCCGTCAACGACGCCCCGTCGGCTGCCTCCATGGGCACCGAAGAGGGCGCCGAGGCGACCCCGGAGAGCTGAGCCCATCACGTCGGGCTGGTCGAACGGCTCCCCACCACCGCACGCCGGTGGTGGGGAGCCGTTCCCGCGTCTGGCCCCGGAGCGGGTGCGCGCGGCCCGGTTCCCGCGAAGACGGGCCAGGGGCTACGACCCCGATCAGGTGCACGCGCTGCTGGACCGGGTGGCCGACGCGCTCTCCGGCCGGGCCAGGGTGAGCCCGGAGCAGGTGCGCGCGGCGGTGTTCCGGGAGGTGCCCGGCGGCTACGAGCAGCAGGCCGTGGACCGGTTCCTCGCCGGTCTGGAGTGGCAGCTGGCCCACCAGGCGCTGCCCCCGACCTCGCTGCGGTCCGGGCGGGACCTGCTGGCGGTGGAGCTGCCCCGGTCGACCTCCGGATACGATCGCGCCGAGGTCGACGCCTTCCTCGCGCGGGCCGCGCTCGCGCTGGACGGCGGGCGCCGGATGACGGCGGGCGAGGTCCGCCACACCAGGTTCACCACCACGTCGGGGATGCGGCGCGGGTACCGGGTGCGCGAGGTCGACAACCTGTTGGACGAGCTGGAGCGGGAGTTGCGGTTCCGTGGGCGATGAGCTGACCCTCGTGGTGGGCCTGGGCAACTCCGGCCCGAAGTACGAGGGCACCCGGCACAACGCGGGGTTCCTGGTGCTGGACGAGCTGGCCGACCGGGTCGGCGGGCGGTTCAAGGCGCACAAGGGCGGCGCCGAGGTGGTCGAGGGCAGGCTGGCCGGGCAGCGGGTGGTGCTGGCCAAGCCGCGCGGCTACATGAACAACTCGGGCGGCCCGGTGTCGGGGACCGCCAAGTTCTACAAGGCGCAGCCCGCGTCGGTGATCGTGGTGCACGACGAGCTGGACCTGCCGTTCGGCGCGGTGCGGCTCAAGCTCGGCGGCGGTGACAACGGGCACAACGGGCTGCGCTCGATCACGAGGTCGCTGGGCACGAAGGACTACCTGCGGGTGCGCTTCGGCGTGGACCGGCCGCCCGGCCGGATGGACCCGGCGGACTACGTGCTGAAGGACTTCTCGGTGGTGGAGCGCAAGCAGCTGGCGCTGGAGCTGGACCGGGCGGCCGACGCCGTGGAGGCCCTGGTGTCCTCCGGCCTGGAAGCCGCGCAGAACCAGTTCCACTGATCGCGCCGCGGCGCGATCAGTCCCGGCGTGCGGAGCGCGCCTCGCCTTCCCTTGTCCGCTCTTCCCGCGCCGGGGCGCGGGAAGAGCGGACAAGAGCCGTCCTCCCCTGGTTTTGTCCTGCCGCTAGACCGTCACGAGCGCGGCGGCCGAGGTGCGCCGCAGCTTCCCGGACGGCGTCTTGGGAACGCTCCCCGGCGGCAGCACGACGACGGAGAAGGGCCGCACGCCGACCGCGTCCACGACCTTCGCCGTGATCGCCTTGGTCAGCCGCTTGACCTCCTCCTCCTCGGAGGCGAACCGGGACTCCACGACCACGGCGAACCGCTCGCGCCGGGTGCCCGCGTCGAGCCGGACGGCGACCGCGTTGCCCGCCCGCACCCCGTCCACGGCGGTCGCGGCGCGCTCGACGTCGGTCGGGTAGATGTTCCGGCCGCCCATGATGATGACGTCCTTGAGCCTGCCGCAGACCACGACCTGCTCGCCCACGAGGTAGCCCTGGTCGCCGGTGTCGAGCCAGCCTCCGGGGCCGGTGGTGGGCACCGGGCCGTCGACGGTCAGGTAGCCGGGGGTGACGGCCTCGCCGCGCACCTGGAGCCGCCCGACCCGCCGGTCGCCGAGGAGGGTCCCGGCGTCGTCGACGACCCGGATCTCCAGTCCCGGCAGGGGCGGGCCGAGGAGCGCGAACGAGCGGGCGCCGGGTTCGGCGGACGGTTCGGCGCGGCGCTCGGCCTCCAGCAGGTCGGCGTCCACGACGTCCACGGCCATGCCGGTGAACACGGGCGCGAACGTGACGCCGAGGGTGGTCTCGGCCATGCCGTAGGCGCAGAGCACCGACTCGGGGGGCAGGCCGAAGCGGGCGCCCTCGGCGGTGAACGAGCGGACCGCCTCCGGGTCGATGGGCTCGGCGCCGTTGAGGGCGATGCGCAGCGAGGACAGGTCCAGCTCGCCGTCCGCGAGGCCGCGCATCCGCTTGGCCACGACGGCGTAGGCGAAGTTCGGGGCGGCGGTGATGGTGCCCCGGTGGCGGCTGATCAGCTCGGGCCACAGCACCGGGCGGCCGAGGAAGTCGACGGGGGTGACCTTGACCAGGTCGACGCCGTAGAGCATCGGCAGGGTCAGGAAGCCGACCATGCCCATGTCGTGGAAGAGCGGCAGCCACGAGACCATGCGGTCGACCTCGGGGTCGAGGTGGACGGCCTCGCGCATCCCCTCCATGTTGGACCACAGGTTGCCGTGGGTGATCCGGACGGCCTTGGGGTGGGCGGTGGAGCCCGAGGTCAGCTGGAGCAGGGCGGTGGCGCTCTCGGGGACCTCCACGGGGGTGGTGAGCGGGTCGGCGTCGAGGTCGGTGATGCGGTGGTGGGTGATGCCGCGCTCGACGAGCACGGGTGAGAGGGCGTCGAAGGGGGCGCCGAGCAGGACCAGCCCGGAGTCGATCATGCCGAGGACCCGGACGGTGTCCTCGGCCCACTCGGCCAGGTCCGTGCGGGCTGTCGGCTGGTGGAGCATGGTGGTGCTGGCGCCCGCGAGCCAGGCGCCCTGCACGGCGGGGGCGATCTCGGCGGGGTCGCCCGCGAGCACGGCGACGGCCGCGCCCGGTGTGACGCCTGCCTCCACGAGGGCCCCCGCGACGCGCGTGGCGCGCGCGTGCACCTGGGCCCACGTTCGGTGCTCCGGGGTGCTCGGCTCCCCGGTTGTCATGCCTCTGCGGCTCCCCTGTTCCCCTGTTGCGGTCGCCACGACGGTGTCCACGAACCGGCTCATGCTCGTCAGCGTAGAGCGACACACTGGTATTAATCCGTTAGGGCGAAACAATTCGCCCTGGGTAACGCGATACTCCCCGGAACGGATCGTGAAGGAGGTTCAGGTGGATCGGGCCGGGTACGACGTGCCACACGGCGCGCGCCAGCAGCACAGACCGGCACACCCGGCTCCGCTGCTGACGGCGCGGGACCTGGGTCAGGTCACCTTCCACCGCCCGCCGCCCGGTCAACCGGGCTACGACGAGGCGCAGGTGGACAACTTCCTCGACCGGATCGAGCAGACCCTGCTCGGCCGGGACGAGGTGACCGAGCAGCAGGTCAGGACCATGCGGTTCCGACCGGCGCGGCCGGGCTACCACGGGGCGGAGGTGGACGCGTTCCTGGAGCTGGTGGCCGAGACGCTGCGGTCGACCCCGCAGCGCGGTCAGGCGATGGCGCCCGCGCAGGGCGCGCACGCGACGTCCACGAGCATGAGACCGGCGACGACGCCGCCCGCGCTGTCCCCGCAGGACGTGCGCGCGGTGCGCTTCCACAAGCCGAGGTCGGGGAACCGGGGGTACCTGGAGGACGAGGTCGACGCGTTCCTCCAGCGGATCGAGCTGACCCTGGCCGGGGTGGACTCGCTGACGGCGCGCGAGGTGCAGGACGCGGACTTCACGTACGTGGGGCCGGGGGAGATCGGGTACGACGAGGACGACGTGGACACGTTCCTCGACATGGTCGTGCTGACCCTGGAGCGCGGTCCGGCGCGCGGCGGCCAGCCGCACCTGAGGCCGCAGCAGCCGGGCCCGACCCAGCGCCCGGCGGGCTTCCCGCCCGCGGGGGCGTCGTCGGCGGGCTTCCCGCCGGTGGGGGCGTCCTCGGCCGGTTTCCCGCCGGTCAACGCCTCGTCCGCGGGCTTCCCGCCCGTGAACGCGTCGTCGGCCGGTTTTCCCCCGGTCAACGCCTCGTCCGCGGGCTTCCCGCCCGTGAACGCGTCCTCGGCCGGTTTCCCCCCGGTCAAGCCGCCACCCCCGGTCTTCCCACCCGCGAAGCCGTCCGCCCAGTCGATCTTCACCCCCGTGCACGACGCCCCCACGGCGGCCATCCCGGCCGTGGGCTCGTCCCCGTTCCCCCCGGCGGGGTCGTCGCCGGCGGGCTTCCCGCCCGCAGGCGCCTCGTCGGCCGGTTTCCCGCCCGTCAAGGCGTCGTCGGCGGGCTTCCCCCCGGCCAGCGCCTCGTCGGCCGGTTTCCCGCCCGTCAAGGCGTCGTCGGCGGGCTTCCCCCCGGCAGGCGCCTCCTCGGCCGGTTTCCCCCCGGTGGCGGCCTCGTCCGCAGGTTTCCCACCGGTGCGCTCGTCCGCGTTCGCCGACGACCGCCCGGAGTCCCCCGCGACGGCGTCCTCCACGTCCCTGCGCCCGACCCACTCGCGCCGGGACGCCCCGCAGGACGAGCCCGACGAGGAGCCCCAGGACGCCCAGGACGCCCCGCTGACCGCGCGCGACGTCCGGACCGCCGGGTTCGGCAAGCCGACGAGGGGCAGGCGCGGCTACCAGGAGTCCCAGGTGGACAAGTTCCTGGACCGCATCGAGAACACCCTCCTGGGCCAGGACGACCTGACCGCGGCGGACGTCCGCGAGATCCAGTTCAGCCGCCCGATGATCGGCCGCAGGGGCTACGACGAGACCGAGGTCGACGCGTTCCTGGCGAGGGTGGAGAAGCAGCTCTCCCAGACCCCGCCCCCACCGGCGGGCCCGCCGGTGGTGACGTCGTGGAAGCAGCTGAGGGCGATCCGCATCCCCGACGCCTCCCCCGGCCAGCGCGGCTACCGCACCACGCAGGTGGACCGGGTGCTGGAGGAGGTCGGCATCGCGCTGGACGGGATGCTGGGCGCGTCCTCGGAGGAGGTCGAGAAGACCCGCTTCGCCCTGGCGATGACAGCGGGCCAGGGCTACGACTGCGCCTTCGTCGACGAGTTGATGCCGATGCTGGTGGCCGAGCTGAAGCGCAAGAACAAGTAACGAGCCGCAGAACCGGGCTCGCAACGCGGCGGGCCCGGTGGTCGCTGCGTCAGTTCGACCGCCAACCGTGCAGGACGGGGCACCAGCGGCCGGCCAGCGGTGGTCGCCGAGCGCACGCCCCTGGTGACGCGCAGGCGCGACAACCGCTGCAAAAAAGGGGCGTGCACCGAAGCGCACGCCCCCCACCCCCACCTCGTCCTACTCAGCGGCCTCCGCCGCCTCCATCCACTGCTCCTCGACCTCCGCCGCCTCCGCCAGCACGGCCTTCAGCTCCGCCCCCAGCGCCATCAGCCGCTCCGGGTCGGTCGCCGCCTCGGCCAGGGACGCGTGCAGGCCGGCCTCCTTCTTCTGCAGCGCCTCCAACCTCCGCTCCAGCCGCGACAGCTCCTTGCGCGCCGCCCGCTGGTCCGCCGCCGACGACGGGGCCTTCACGGTCGCCGCGGCCACCGGGGCGGCAGCCGCCGCGCTCTGCCGGTCCCTCCGCTGGAGGTACTCCTCGATGCCGCCGACCAGGTCGGTCAGCCCGCCGTCGCCGAACAGCGCCACGACCTTGTCGCACACCCGCTCCACCAGGTACCGGTCGTGCGAGATCACCACCAGCGTGCCCGGCCACGAGTCGAGCAGGTCCTCCAGCTGCTGGAGGGTGTCGATGTCCAGGTCGTTGGTCGGCTCGTCGAGCAGCAGCACGTTCGGCTCGCCCATCAGCAGCCGGGCGAGCTGCAGGCGCCGCCGCTCGCCGCCGGACAGGTCCCCGACCGGGGTCCACTGCCGCTGCGAGGAGAACCCGAACCGCTCGGCCAGCTGCGACGCGGACAGCTCCATCTTCCCCAGCACGATCCGCCGCGCCACCTCCTCCACGGCCTCCAGCACCCGCATCGACCCGTCCAGGTCGTGCAGCTCCTGGCTCAGGTGCGCGAGCTTGACCGTCTGCCCCTCGATCCGCTTCCCGCCGCCGTCCAGCTCCCGCTCGCCCGCGAGCGCCCGCAGCAGCGTGGTCTTCCCGGACCCGTTGACGCCGACGATGCCGATCCGGTCGCCGGGACCCACGCGCCAGGTCAGGTCGCGCACCAGCGTGCGGTCACCGACGGTGAGGGTGGCGTCCTCCAGCTCCACGACCGTGCGACCCAGCCGCCGCTTGGCGAACGCCATCAGCTCCACGGTGTCGCGCGGCGCGGGCACGTCCGAGATCAGGGCCTCGGCGGCCTCGATGCGGTAGCGCGGCTTGGACGTGCGGGCCGGGGCTCCCCGGCGCAGCCAGGCGAGCTCCTTGCGGGCCAGGTTGCGGCGCTTCTCCTCGGCGGCGTCTGCGAGCCTGCCGCGCTCGGCGCGCGCGTACACCCAGTCCGCGTACCCGCCCTCGTACTGCTCGACGCGCCCGCCGACGACCTCCCAGGTGCGGGAGCAGACCGTGTCCAGGAACCACCGGTCGTGGGTCACCACGACGAGCGCGGTGCGCCGGGCCAGCAGGTGCTCGGCCAGCCAGCGCACGCCCTCGACGTCCAGGTGGTTGGTGGGCTCGTCGAGCACCACCAGGTCCAGCTCCTGCACGAGCGCCGCCGCCAGCGCCACCCGGCGCCGCTCGCCGCCGGACATGGTGCCGACCGGCGAGTCCAGCCCGAGCGCGGTGATGCCGAGGCCGTCGAGCACGGACCGCACGCGCGGGTCGGCGGCCCACTCGTGCTCGGCGGCGAAGTTCAGCGGCGCGATCACGGCGTCGCGCACGGTGGAGCCCTCGGCGAGCGTGGTGCGCTGGGTGACCACGGCCATCCGCAGCCCCCGGTTCTGGCTGACCCGCCCGTCGTCGGGCTCCGCGACGCCCGCCAGCACCTCCAGCAGGGTGGTCTTGCCGCCGCCGTTGAGGCCGACGACGCCGATCCGGTCCCCCTCGCCCACGCCCAGGGACACCCCGTCGAGCAGCGGACGCACACCGAACGACTTGGAGACGTTCTCCAAGTTGACCAAGTTGGCCATCAACTCACCTTTAAGTAGTTAAGCGTGGACCTCGGGCGGCGTGGGGCGAGGTGACTCCTCGGCCCCGACCACCCGCGCGCCGGGCACCGGCCCCTGGGCTACGCGCACCGTGCGGCACACGCCCGCCCCGGCCAGCTCCGCCGCCACCCGCACCGCCGTGTCGCCGTCCTCGCACAGGAACGCGCAGGTCGGCCCGGACCCGGACACCATGCCCGCCAGGGCCCCCGCGTTGACCCCGGCGCGCAGCGTGCGCCGCAGGTTGGGCCGCAGCGACACGGCGGCGGCCTGCAGGTCGTTGCCCAGCAGCAGCGCGAGCTGGCGCGGGTCGCCGGAGGACAGGCCCTCCAGGACGGCCTCGGCCTCGCCGACGCGCGGCGGGTTGCCCTCGGCGCGCAGCCGGTCCAGCTCGCGGAACACCTCGGGCGTGGACAGGCCCTGCTTGTCGAACGCCAGCACCCAGTGGAACGGGTGCTTGCCGAGCACGGGCACGAGCCGGTCGCCCCGGTCGG
Organism: Actinosynnema mirum DSM 43827; assembly: GCF_000023245.1. Lineage (GTDB taxonomy): Bacteria > Actinomycetota > Actinomycetes > Mycobacteriales > Pseudonocardiaceae > Actinosynnema > Actinosynnema mirum. Next base: position 715,212 of record NC_013093.1, on the reverse strand, counting down.
TGCCGAGCGCGGTGCCGCCGTAGAGCGCGAACGGCACGTCGGCGCCGATCCGCCCGGCCAGCTCGGCCAGCTCGTCGCGGGTGGTGTCGAGCTTCCACAGCGCGGCCAGCGCGACGAGGGTGGCGGCGGCGTCGGCGGAGCCGCCCGCCATGCCGCCCGCGACCGGGATGGCCTTGCGGATGCCGACCCTGACCTTGACGTCCTCGGGGTCCCGGCCGGTGTGCTCGGCCAGCACCCGGACGGCCTTCCAGGCGAGGTTGGACGGGTCGGTGGGCACCGACTCCGCCCCCTCCCCGCGCACCTCGACCCCAGGGTCGTCCGAGGCGCCGACGGTGACCTCGTCGGTGAGCGAGAGCGCCTGGAAGATCGTGACGAGGTCGTGGTACCCGTCGTCGCGGAGGTCGCCCACGGCCAGGTGCAGGTTGACCTTGGCCGGGACGCGGACGGTGACCGGAGGTGGGACTACGGCGAGCACAGGTGAAGCCTACGGGCGCGACGGGGGTGCGCGCTGCCGCCCCGCGCGCGGAACGCCCCTCACCCGTGCGGGCGAGGGGCGTTCCGGTGCTGGTCAGCGCGCGTCAGACGGGCAGGACGGCGCCGTTGAAGGTCTTGGTGATGTAGTCCTTCACGTCCTGCGACTGGAGCAGCTCGGCCAGGTCCTTGATCCGCTTGTCGTCCTTGAGCTCGGCGCGGGTGACCAGGCCGTTGGCGTTCGGGTTGCCCTCGGCCTTCTCCAGCACCAGGGCGTCGTCGGCGGGCTTGAGGCCGGCGTCGATGGCGTAGTTGCCGTTGATCACGGCGGCGTCGACGTCCGCGAGCGAGCGGGGCAGCTGGGCCGCCTCCAGGGTGACGAACTCCAGCTTCTTCGGGTTGTCCTCGACGTCCTGGACGGTCGCGGTGTCCTCGGTGCCCGCCTTGACCTTGATCAGGCCGTTGGCCTGGAGCAGCTTGAGGCCGCGGGTCTCGTTGGTGGCGTCGTTGGCGACGGCGACCTTGGCGCCCTCGGGCAGGTCGGCGAGCGCCTTGTGCTTCTCGGAGTAGACGCCCAGCGGCTCGATGTGCACGCCCGCGATCCACTCCAGGGTCGCGCCGCTGGAGGCCTTGAAGGTGTCCAGGTAGGGCACGGTCTGGAAGTAGTTGGCGTCCAGCGAGCCGTCGACCAGCGCCGTGTTGGGCTGGACGTAGTCGGTGAACTCCACGACCTCGATCTTCAGGCCCTTGGCCGAGGCCAGGTTGTCGGCGACGTAGCGCAGGACCTCGGCGTGCGGGACGGGGCTGACGCCGACCTTCAGCGGGGCGTTCGGGTCGGCCGACGCACCACCCGTGGCGGAGTCCCCGCTGCCGCAGGCGGTCGCCGAGGCGGCCAGCAGCAGCGTGAGGAGGGCAGCACGAATACGCATGGTGTTCCTTAGGTGTGGTGGAGCGGGTGTGAGGAGGTTCGAGGAGGCCCTAAGCCTGGCTCAGATGGACGCGTGGCGCCTGCGGTCCAAGCCTCGGGCCAGGCGGTTGAAGCCGAACTGGATGACCGTGGCGACCACCGCGAGCACCGCGACCGTGGACCACAGGACCCGGTCGTCGAAGCGCTGGTAGCCCAGGCGCACGGCCAGGTCGCCGAGCCCGCCGCCGCCGAGGACGCCCGCCATGGCGGAGTACCCGAGCAGGGCGATCGCGGTCACGCCGATCGCGTTGACCAGCGCGGGCAGCGACTCGCGCAGCAGCACGCTGCGCACGATCCGCAGGGTGCTCGCCCCGGTGGTCACGGCCGCTTCCACGATCGTGACGTGCACCTCGGACAGCACGTTCTGCACGAGCCGCGCCACGAACGGGATGGCGCCCACCGACAGCGGCACGATCGCCGCCGTCGGCCCGATGGACTGGCCGATCAAGGTCCTGGTCAGCGAGGTCAGCAGGACCAGCAGCACCAGGAACGGCATGGCGCGGCCGAGGTCGACCACGAAGCCCAGGACCTTGTGGAGCAGTGGCCGGGGGTGCAGCCCGCCGGGTGCGGTGAGCTGCAGCCAGACTCCGACCGGCACGCCGAGCACGGTGGCGATCAGCGTGGACACGGCCACCATGTACAACGTCTCGCCCGTTGCCGTGACGAGGTAGTCGAACACGGTCGACCAGGGTGTTGCCTTCCTCACGCAGCTACTCCCTGAGGTCCCTTGGCGGCGCGGCGCACGGAGCCGCCCGCCTCGGAGATCCACTCCAGCGCCGAGTCGGCGCGCTCACCGTTGAGGCCGACGCGGAAGCGCGCGACCGGGGTCTCACCGAGCCGGGTCATGCCGCCGCCCAGCAGGTTCAGCTCGACGCCGAACCGGGCGGTGACCTCCGGGAGCAGGGCGCCGACCGCGGCGAAGCCGACGAGGACGACGTCGGCGGTGCGGTCGTAGCCGTGCTCGGCTCCGGGGTTCTGGGTGACCGAGGGCAGCAGCGAGGACGCGGTGCGGCTGCTCGCGTCGGCCACCAGGTCGAGGACCTTGCCGTTCTCCACGACCCGGCCGTCCTCCAGGACCGCGACGTCGTCGCAGATCTTCCGGACGACGCCCATGTCGTGGGTGACGATCAGGACGGTGACGCCCAGCTCGGCGCGCGCCCGGTCGAGCACGGTCAGCACGGAGCCGGTGGTCTCGGGGTCGAGCGCGGAGGTGGGCTCGTCGGCCAGCAGCACGGACGGGCTGGCCGCGAGGGCGCGGGCGACCGCGACGCGCTGGCGCTGGCCGCCGGAGAGCTGGTCGGGGTAGGAGGCGGCCTTGTCGGTGAGGCCGACCAGGTCCAGCAGCTCGCCGACGCGGGCGCGGCGCTGCGGGCCGGGGACGCCCGCGGCCTCCAGGGGGAGCGCGACGTTGCCCGCGGCGGTGCGCTGGCGCAGCAGCGAGTCGCCCTGGGGGACGACGCCGATCTGCCTGCGGGCGGCCCGCAGCGCTGTTCCGCCGAGCGAGACGAGGTCGGTGCCGTCGACGCGGATGGCGCCGCTGTCGGGGCGCTCCAGGAGCGCGACGCAGCGGGCGAGCGTGGACTTGCCCGCCCCGGAGGGGCCGACGACGCCGATGACGGTGCCCGCGGCGACCTCGAGGTTGACGCCGTCGAGGGCGCGGGTGCCGCCGGGGAAGGACTTGGTGAGGTTCTCGACAGTGATCACGTTTTCGCTCCACGACTGCGTGCGGCGGCGCACGCTCGTGGCGTGGGCGACCGGAGACCAGTTCAGGGTGTGGTTGTCCCGCTGCTGGAGAGAGGGGACGACGAAGTGCCTGGGGGGATGCGCTCTAGACGAGGCAGGTGCGACAGGCGGTCGCCGTGCGGCGGCCGTGGTCGACTACTCGCCTGCGCGTGAGCATTCGCATCGTGGGCACGTGATCCTCCATCGACCCTGGCGGAAGCACCTGCCCCCTTGGGAGGGTGGTTGCTGCGGCGTCGTGGAGCCAGGTCTCTCGGCCGCTCGGGATGGCAGGAACGAGTAGACCCGATGAAACGCGCCTGACGCAAGCCTGTAAGAGGATCGTTCGTCAGATCACACTGTCGGCCGAAAGATCGACGGTCAGTGACGGGCCGGGACCTCGGCGATCCGGACGAAGTCCGCGACGGACAGCTGCTCGCCCCTGGCGGACGGGTCGACGCCCGCGGCGACGAGCCTGCGCTCGGCCTCGGCGGCGGAGCCCGCCCAGCCGGACAGGGCGGCGCGCAAGGTCTTGCGGCGCTGCGCGAAAGCGGCGTCGACCAGCGGGAACAGCACCTCGCGCGGCACGTCGGACAGCGGGGCGTCGCGGCGGGTGAAGCCGACCAGGGCGGAGTCCACGTTGGGCACGGGCCAGAACACCGAGCGCCCGACGGGACCGGCGCGGCGGGCGTCGGCGTACCAGGCGAGCTTGACGCTGGGCACGCCGTAGACCTTCGATCCGGGGCCTGCGGCCATCCGGTCGGCGACTTCGGACTGCACCATCACGAGACCGGTGCGCAACGACGGCAGCTCGGCGAGCAGGTGCAGCACGACGGGCACGGCGACGTTGTACGGCAGGTTCGCGACGAGCGCGGTCGGCGCGTGCGGGAGCTGCGCGGCGGTGACGCGCATCGCGTCGGCGGTGACCACCGACAGGTTCGCCGCCAGCGACGGGGCGCGCTCGGCGGCGGTGGTCGGCAGGCGCGCGGCGAGCACCGGGTCGATCTCGACGGCGACGAGGTCCGCGCAGGCCGGGAGCAGCGCGAGGGTGAGCGAGCCGAGGCCGGGGCCGACCTCCAGCACCACGTCGTCGGGGCGCAGGTTCGCGGCGGCGACGATCTTGCGGACGGTGTTGGGGTCGTGCACGAAGTTCTGGCCGAGCTTCTTGGTCGGCCGGACGTCCAGCTCGGCGGCGAGCCTGCGCACGTCCGCCGGGCCCAGCAGCGCCGAAGCCGCGCCGGGGTCGCTCTGCGGGGTGCCGGTGGGGGCTTCGCTCACCGGACCATTGTCCACGATGGCGGGACGTGCTCGGTCCGCGGTGACGCCGAAGGCCCCCGCGCCGGACGCGCGGGGGCCTTCGGGACCGCTTTGCGAAGCGGGGCGGTGACCGGGCAGGAGGCGCTTTTCCCCCTGGTCGGTCAGGCCTTCGCTTCGAGGAATGTCACAGTCCGAGTTTAGAGCTGCAACCCGGCCACGCGGAGTAGCCGCCGCGGGCGTCGCGCAGCTTCGTCGCGATCGCGATCTGCTGCTCGCGGCTGGCCTGGTGCGGGTACGCGGCGTACGAGCTGCCGCCGTAGGCGTCCCAGGTGCTCTTGTTGAACTGGAGCCCGCCGTAGTAGCCGTTGCCGGTGTTGATGGCCCAGTTGCCGCCCGCCTCGCACTTGGCGAGCGAGTCCCACACGGCGCCGTCCGGCGGCAGCTTCGTGCCGACCTTGACCTTCTTGGCCTTGGGCTCCTTGGTGACCTTGACGCCGAGCTTCTCCCGGCCGGTCTCCTTGCCGTTCTTGACCGTGACGCGGTAGGTGACGATCTGCTCGCCCGCCTCGCCCGCCTCGACGGTCTCCTTCGTGCCCTTCATCATGTTCGCGTCGGCGACCTCCTCGACCGGCGGCGCGATGGCCTCGGTCGCGTTGATCACGGACACCCCGGTGCGGCTGATGTGGATCTCCGCGCCGTTGCTGATGCGCAGGTCCAGCGCCGACTCGACCCGGTCGTCGGGGCCGAGGGTGAGGCTCTCGGAGTCCAGGAGCTCCTGGACGGTGAGCGCGGTGGTCTGGAGCTGGCGGGGCTCGTTCGCGCCGTCGAAGACGGTGACCGCCTTGAGGCTCTTGACCTCCAGCGACATGCCCTCCAGGGGCACGTCGGCGTCGCGGGCGGCGGAGAACCAGGAGCCCTCGCCCGCCTGGACGCCGAGCTGGTCGAGCGCCTCGGCGACGTTGACGGAGCGGACCCAGCCCTCGCGCTGCTCGCCGTCGACGGTGACCTTGACCTGGCGGCCCCGGTCGAGGCTGATCTTGCCGCCGTCGCCGACCTTGGCCTGCGGGGAGGGGCTGAGGGCGTCGTGCTCGCCGATCGTGATGCCCTCGTCGGCGAGGATCTCGCCGACGGTGGACTCGTACGTGCGGACGGTGTGGGCCTGGCCGTCGACGTCGACGGTGACCGACTTGTCCATGGCGATGGCGGTGGCGCCGCCGCCGGAGATGGTGACCAGCACGGTGGCGACCGCGGCCTTGAGGAAGCGGCGCTTCCACTTCCCGGCGGCCTCGACCAGGGCGGCGGGCGGCGCGTCGGGCTCCTCGGCCGCGAGCGCGCCCGGAACGCGGTCCTGGGAGACCTCGTCGGGGATGATGATCGGCGGGAGGAGGGTGGTCTCCGCGTTGATCAGGCGGATGAGCTCGTCGACGTCGACGTCAGCGTCGGCCAGCACCTGGTCGGCCTGCGGGCCCAGGGCCTCCATCACGTCTTCCGGCGTGATCGAGAAGACCGCGGTGTCCCACTCCTCGAACGGCCGGTCCACGACGGCGACCGCGGTGTCGGGTCTGACCGGGGTGAACCAGTCGGTGTCCTGGTTGAACGTCGTCACGGGTGTCCATACCTCCTGAAGGCGCAAAGCACGGGCTCCGCGCGCGGGCTGCCAGTGGTCAGCTCGTGATCCGCCGGCTGCTCCTTCGTTCGCTCGGTTCCGACTTCTCGCTCCTGGTGCCGGTTCCCGCCCCGACAACGGGTCCGGTGCCCCCGTCGCGCAAGAGGGGCACGGTCACGGGACCGTAACGGGTGGGCGGGGGTTCTGCAAACACCCCCATTCCGGATTGTGTGTCGCATCACACCCATAGGGGAGCAACCCTGTCACCCATTGGCAGCAGTAACCACTAAGAGTGGTTTCAGGCCCCTATTCCGAAAACATTTTCGGCGGTTCGAGTGACTTCATTGGCGAGGATGATCAATTCCACGTGACGCAGAGTGGCTAGCTCGCGCAGTGTGTAGTTGACGCAGTAGGGCTCGTTCGGCCGCCCCCTGAAGGGGTGCGGGGTGAGGAACGGCGCGTCCGTCTCCACGAGCAGCTGCCCCGAGGGCACCCAGGCCGCCGCCTCGCGCAGCGCCGAGGAGTTGCGGAAGGTCACCGGGCCCGCGAAGGACAGGACGAACCCGCGCTCCACGCACGCGCGCGCGAAGTCGAGGTCACCGGAGAAGCAGTGGAACACCACCTTCTCCGGGGCGCCCTCGGCGTCCAGCGCGGCCAGGACGTCGGCGTGCGCGTCCCGGTCGTGGATCATCAGCGGCTTGCCGACCCGCTTGGCCAGCTCGATGTGCCAGCGGAACGCCTCCTGCTGGGCGTCGCGCGGCGCGTAGTCCCAGTAGTAGTCCAGGCCGGTCTCGCCGACCGCGACCACGCGCGGTCGTGCGGCCAGCTCCGCCAGCTCGGCCCGGTCCGCGTCCGAGAAGTCGGACGTGCGGGTCGGGTGCAGCGCCACCGCCGCGTAGACCCGGTCGTCCCAGGTGGCCGCCTCGGCGGCCCAGCGGGCGGCGGCGAGGTCGTCGGCGACCGTGACGACGCGGCTCACGCCGGCCGCCTCGGCCCGGTCCAGCATCGCCCGGACGTCCTCGGCGGTCTTCGCGCCGCAGGCGTCCAGGTGGGTGTGGGCGTCGACCACCGGCGCCGGAAGGATCTCCGGCGCCGGCGGTCGCTCCCCGCGACGTGGGGTCACTTGACGATCGGGGCCCACTCGGGACCGGTCTCGCCCAGTTCCGGGTCGAGCTTCGCGAACAGCGGGGCGGGCTTGGCCAGCGGGCGGCCCACCTCGATCGGGGTGGACTCCCAGCGGGCCTGCTCGGACGCGTAGTCGCCGGTCAGCACCGGGTACTCGCGCTCGGGCACGTCCAGGTCGGTCACCTCGGTGATCTGCGGCTGCGCCGCCCACACGCCCGTGCCGCCCAGCAGCTCGTGCACCTTCTGCGCGGAGTGCGGCAGGAACGGCGTGAGCAGCGTGTTGGCGTCCTGCACGACCTGGAGCGCGGTGTGCAGCACGGTGTCGCGCCGCGCCGGGTCGTCCTTGAGCTTCCACGGCTCCTGGTCGGACAGGTAGCGGTTGGCCGCGCCGACCACCCGCATCGCCTCCGAGGAGGCGGCCTTGAAGCGCGAGCGGCGCAGGTTCTCGCCCACCACGCCGAACGCCCGGCGGGAGGTCTCCAGCAGCTCGTGGTCGGCCGCCGTGGGCGCGGTCGGCGTCGGCACCGCGCCGACGTTCTTGTGCGCCATGGAGATGGAGCGGTTGACCAGGTTGCCCCACTCGTTGGCCAGCTCGAAGTTCGTGCGCCGCACGAACTCCTCCCAGGTGAAGTCGGTGTCCTGGTTCTCGGGGCCCGCCGCCGCGATGAAGTAGCGCAGCGCGTCCGGGCCGAAGTCGCGCAGGAAGTCCGTCACGTAGATGACGTTCCCGCGCGAGGTGGAGAACTTGGAGCCGCTCATGGTGAGGAACTCACTGGAGACGACCTCGGTCGGCAGGTTCAGCTTCCCGAACCCGCCCGGCTCGCCACCGCCCGCGCCCTCGCCGTTGTTGCCCAGGAGCAGCGACGGCCAGATGAGCGAGTGGAAGACGATGTTGTCCTTGCCCATGAAGTAGTAGGCCTGGGCGTCACCGGTCCAGAACTCGCGCCACGCGTCCGGGTTCCCGCTGCGGCGCGCCCACTCGACGCTCGCCGAGAAGTAGCCGATGACCGCGTCGAACCAGACGTAGAACCGCTTCATCGACTGGTCGCGCCAGCCGTCGAGCGGGATCGGGATGCCCCAGTCCAGGTCGCGGGTGATCGCGCGGGGGCGGAGGTCGCCGATGAGGTTCTGGCTGAACTTGAGCACGTTCGGCCGCCACTCGGAGCGGGTCTGGAGCCAGGTGCCGAGCGAGTCGATGAACTGCGGCAGGTCCAGGTAGAGGTGCTCGGTCTCGACGAACTTCGGGGTCTCGCCGTTGATCCGCGACTTCGGGTTCTTGAGGTCGACCGGGTCGAGCTGGTTGCCGCAGCTGTCGCACTGGTCGCCGCGGGCGCCGTCGTAGCCGCAGATCGGGCAGGTGCCCTCGATGTAGCGGTCGGGCAGCGTGCGGCCGGTGGAGGGGCTGATGGCGCCCTTGCCGGTCTTGGCCACGACGTAGCCGTTGCGCCACATCGCCAGGAACAGCTCCTGGGTGACGTTGTAGTGGTTGCCGGTGGTGGTGCGGGTGAACAGGTCGTAGGACAGCCCGAGCCCCTGCAGGTCCTCGGCGATGACGCGGTTGTACTTGTCGGCGAGCGCGCGGACGGACAGCCCCTCCTTCTCCGCCTGGACGGAGATGGGCGTCCCGTGCTCGTCGGTGCCGCTGACCATGAGCACCCGGTGGCCCGACATGCGCATGTAGCGGGAGAACACGTCGGAGGGGACACCGAAGCCGGAAACGTGACCGATGTGGCGTGGGCCGTTCGCATAGGGCCACGCCACCGCGGTCAGCACGGAGGCACTCATGCGACCAGCCTACGGAGTTGCCCCCAGCGGTTTTCGACGGGCTGGGGCGGTTAATCCGAAGGGTTTGCGACGGAGGGTGAGATAGTAGCTACTTGGTGTCATCACTGGGTGATGTGGTGGATGCCGTCCGCCGGATCTCGAACGTCGCGAAGCAGGCGCGAACAGCCCTGCACGAGGCCGCTGACCTGCTGGAGGAGACCCCCGAGGCGCTCACCGCGGTGCTGATCGGCTCGTCGGACCCGGAAGCTTCCCAACTACTGGGAGCCTTCGCGCACTGCCACCGGGCGGCGGAAGCGCTGGCCGACCGGCTCGACGAGGCCGAGGAGCACCTGGAGTCGTACCTGGAGAACCTGCTGGGCGACGGCGACGGGGTGCCGCTGTGGCGGTTGCCGGTGGGGAGGTTCGCGGGCGAGGGCGTGCGCGGTCACGTCGAAACCGGGGGGACAGGCATCGGTCGCGGGGCTCGCGGCAGCAAGAAGGAGCCCGTGCGCGAGGTGCGCACCACAGAGGAGCTGGAAGCCGTGTTCCGGGCATTGGTCCGGGGCGGGCAACGTGTTCGCCAGGCCCAGTACGGGGGGTTGTTCTACCAGCTGCCGGACGGCACGACGATCGGTTACCGGGTCAAGTCGTCCAGCACCCCGGAACCGACCATCGACCTGAAGAAGCCCGACAAGTCGGGCTTGAAGATCCACGTCAACGCGAAGGACTGGGACTGACCAATGGACTCCGACATGCGCGAACGCGCCATCGAGGCGACGAATGACGACTACGTCCACTTCGCCGAGTTCCTGGGCATGGTCGTCCGGTCGACCGGGAAGACCGACGACGCCGAGGTCATGCGGATCGCCCTCGACGCCGTCACCGAGCTGATCCTCGAAGGCGCCATCGTTCCCGGCAACCTCGGCTGGGCGGACGAGGACTTCGCCCCGTGGCCGCTCACCCCCGAGGAGTCCGTCGCCCGCATCGAGCGGGAGGCCGCCGAGCACCTGCGCACGGGGGCCGAGGTGCACATGGGCGACATCTGCTGGTTCGACCTCCCCGCCCGCATCGCCGAGCGCGAGCGCCGCAAGGGCGAACCCGCCAAGGACGACTGACCGCCGCGGTTTTCGACGGGCAGGGGCGGTTAATCCGAAGGGTTTGCGACAGAGGGTGAGATTGCAGTTACCCGGTGTCGTTGCTGGCCGAAGTGGCAGCGGTGCTGCGGCAGGTCGTGGACTGGGCCGACAGCGCCCGCGTCCTCCTGCGCACCGCCGCTGACCTGCTGGAGGAGACCACCACCGACCTCGCCACCGCCCTGCTCGGCTCGTCGAACGAGGCGGCCTCCCAATTGCTGGGAACGTTCGCGCACTGCCACCGGCTGGCGGAATCCCTGCTCGACCGGCTCGGTGCGGCCGAGGAGCACCTGGACTCGTACCTGGAGAACCTGCTGGGCGACGGCGACGGGGTGCCGCTGTGGCGGCTGCCGGTCGGCAGGCTCCACGGCGAGGACGCGCACGGCCACACCAACCGCGAGGGCGTGGGCATCGGACGTCCCGCGCTGGGGAGCAAGAAGGAGCCCGTGCGCGAGGTGCGCACCACCGAAGAGCTGGTCGCCGTGTTCCGAGCCCTGGTGCGCGGAGGTCGACGCGTGCACAAGCCCAGTTACCGGGGCTTGTTGTGCCGACTCCCGACGGCACGACGATCGGCTACCGGGTCAAGTCCTCGAGCACCCCGGAACCGACCGTCGACCTGAACGTTCCGGGCGAGCCGAGCTTGAAGATCCACATCAACACGAGGGGGTGGGCCTGAACGATGGAACCCGATCTGCGCGAGCGCGCCATCGAGGCGACGAACGACGACTACGTCTACTTCGCCGAGTTCGAGGGCATGGTGATCAGGTCCACCGGGGTGACCGACCACGCCGAGGTGCTGCGCGCCGCGCTCGCCGCCGCCACCGAACTCGTCCTCGAAGGCGCCATCGTCCCCGGCGACCTGGGGTGGGCCGACGAGGACTTCGCACCCTGGCCGCTCACCCCCGAGGAGTCCGTCGCCCGCATCGAGCGAGAGGTCGCCGAGCACCTGCGCGCGGGCACCAATCCCGACATGGGCGACATCTGCTGGTTCGACCTCCCCGCCCGCATCGCCGAGCGCGAGGCCGCCAAGCGCGCCGCCGCAAACGACTCCCCCACCCCCGGCTCCCCCGTCAAGGACGACTGACCGCCGCGTCGTACAGCGCCTTCTTGCTCACCCCCGCCGCCTCCGCCACCGCCGCAGCCGCGGCCTTCATCCGCTCCCCGCCCGCCACCAGCTCCAGCACCCGCTCCACCAGCACCTCCAGCGACGGCGCCTCCACCGGCGCCGCCCCCTCCAGCACCACGGTGATCTCCCCCCGCACCCCTTCCTCGGCCCACGCGGCCAGCTCCGCCAGCCCGCCCCGCCGCACCTCCTCGTACGTCTTCGTCAGCTCCCGGCACACCGCCGCCCGCCGCTCCCCGCCCAGCACCTCGGCCGCGTCCGCGAGCGTCGCGGCCAGCCGGTGCGGGGACTCGAAGAACACGCACGTGCGCTGCTCCGCCGCCAGCCCGGCGAACCACCGCTGCCGCTCCCCCTGCTTGCGCGGCGGGAAGCCCTCGAAGCAGAAGCGGTCCGACGGCAGGCCCGACACCGCCAGCGCCGTGGTCACCGCCGACGGCCCCGGCACGCACGTCACGGTGATGTCCTCGGCCACGCACGCCGCCGTGATGCGGAATCCCGGATCGGAGACGCTCGGCATCCCGGCGTCCGTCACCAGCACCACGGTCGCGCCGCCGCGCAGCGACTCCAGCAGGCCCGGCAGCCTGCTCGTCTCGACCTGGTCGTAGAAGCTGACCACCCGTCCGGGCGGTGTGACGCCGAGCGCGGCGACCAGGGACCGCAGTCTCCTGGTGTCCTCGGCGGCGATGACGTCGGCGGTGCGCAGCGCTTCCACCAGCTTGGGGGAGGCGTCGCGGATGTCACCGAGGGGCGTGGCGGCGAGGACGAGCCTGCCTGATCCGGATACGGGGCTCACGCCGCTCACCCTACGATCGGGGCCGTGACCCTGAGCGCACCGCAGTCCGCAGACGACGTGGTGAACGTCGGCGAGCTCCCGCCGACCTCCCCCCCGCCGGGTGGCGACCGCCGGGAGCGGGCCCGGATGCTCGACCCCGGACCGCAGGGCGACCGCCTGCGCGGCTGGCTGGTCGCGCTCTCGCTGGCGCTGGTCGGCGGGGTGACCCGGTTCTGGAACCTGGGGTTCCCGACCGACAAGGGCACCCCGATCTTCGACGAGAAGCACTACGTGCCGCAGGCCTCGCAGGTGCTGCGCAACGGCGGCTACGAGGACAACCCCGGCTACGAGCTGGTGGTGCACCCGCCGCTGGGCAAGCAGCTGATCTCGATCGGCGAGTGGCTGTTCGGCTACGACGGCTTCGGCTGGCGGTTCTCCTCGGCGGTCGCGGGCACGCTCATGGTGCTGATGATCGTGCGGATCGCCCGCAGGCTCACCCGCTCCGACCTGCTGGCGGCCATCGCGGGCGTGCTGCTGATCGCCGACGGCGTGAGCCACGTGCAGTCCCGCATGGGGATGCTGGACATCTTCATGGCGCTGTTCGTGCTGGCCGCGTTCGGCTGCCTGGTGGTGGACCGCGAGCAGGTGCGGCGGCGGCTCGGCGAGGCGGTGGCGGGCGGTTGGGCGGCCCACTCGCCGTTCGGGCCGACGCTCGGCTTCCGCTGGTGGCGGTTCGGCGCGGGCGTGTCGCTGGGCCTGGCGTGCTCGATCAAGTGGTCGGGCCTGTGGTTCATCATGGCGTTCGGCCTGATGTCGGTGTTCTGGTGCGTGGGCGCGCGCCGCGCGGCCGGGGTGCGCAGGCCGTGGGCGGGCGCGATCGTGCGGGACGTGCTGCCGTCGCTGTTCGCGCTGGTCGGCGTGGCGCTGCTGGTGTACCTGTCGACGTGGTGGGCGTGGTTCGGCAGCGAGACCGCCATCGACCGGCACGTGGTGGGCGGCAAGGTCACCGGCGACAGCTGGGTGCCGGACCCGCTGCGCGCGCTCTGGTACTACAGCAGCAACGTGCTGGAGTTCCACACGAACCTGGTGACGTCGGAGACGAACAAGCACCCGTGGGAGTCGAAGCCGTGGACGTGGCCGATGGGGCTGCGGCCGATGCTCTACTACTTCGAGGGCGCGGTGCAGGGCTGCGGGCAGAGCAGCTGCGTCGGCGCGATCATGCTGATCGGCACGCCCGCGATGTGGTGGCTGGCGTTCCCGGTGCTGGCCTGGTCGCTGTGGAAGGCGATCGCCAAGCTGGACTGGCGCTACGCGGCCGTCCTGGTCGGCTACGGCGCCGGTTTCCTGCCGTGGTTCACGAACGTGGACCGGCAGATGTACTTCTTCTACGTGACCCCGATGGCGCCGTTCCTGGTGCTGGGCATCGTGCTGTGCCTGGGCGACGTCCTCGGCTCGGCCCGCGCGGGCGTGGAGCGGCGGGGCACCGGGCTGCTGGTGGTGTCGCTGTACGTGGGGCTGGTCGTGGCGAACTTCGTGTGGCTGTGGCCGATCCTCAACGGGAACCCGATCACCCCGGAGATCTGGGACGCCCAGCGCTGGCTCCCCAGCTGGCGCTAGCGGCCCCCGAACGGGCGGAAGCCCCCGGCCACCACTGGTGACCGGGGGCTTCCCCGTTTTCGGACCGGCTCAGCGCACCGGCCGGGTCGGCGGGTCCGGCTTGCTGATCATCTGCGTCACCGGTCCCTCCTTGCTCACGCCCGCCCGCACCAGCCACGCCCCCAGCTCGGACCGGATCGCCGCGAGCGTCGGCCGCCTGGCCGGGTCGGCGTCCAGCGCGGCCGTCAGCAGCCGCAGGTGGGTGCTCTGGTGCGGCAGCTTCACGCACGGCTCGCCCTGCGCCGCCGCCATCAGCGACGAGATCGGGTTCTCCCGCGTGCCGCGCGGCGGCTGCCCGGTCAGCGCGTAGCTGACCGTCGCGGCGAGCTGCCAGGCGTCGGAGGCGGGCGTGGCCGCGTCACCGCGCGCGGTCTCCGGCGCGAGGAAGTCCGGCGTGCCGACCATCATCCCGGTCGCGGTGAGCGTGCTGTCGCCCTTGGACCGCGCGATGCCGAAGTCGATCAGGTGCGCGGTGCCCTCGCCGTCGACGATCACGTTGGACGGCTTCACGTCGCGGTGCAGCACGCCCTTCTCGTGCGCGGCGGCCAGCGCGTCGGCCATGTTGATCCACAGCCGGGCGGCGAGCACGTCGGTGAGGAACCCGTCGTTCTGCACGACGTCGGACAGCGCCTGGCCGTCGATGTACTCCATGACGATCGCCAGGCCGTCCGGGTCCTGCACGATGTCGAACACGCGCACGCAGTTCGGGTGCCGCAGCGCGGCGAGCGCGCGGGCCTCCCGCAGCATCCGCTGCTCGGTGTCGTTGTCCGGGGCGTGCGCGAGCTTGACCGCGACCGTGCGGTCGAGCTGGGTGTCGACGGCCAGCCACACCGTGCCGAACCCGCCGCTGCCGAGCTGCTTGACCCGCCGGAACCGCCCGCTGGCCGGGTTCCACACCTTGCCCCTCTGCGGGGCGGCGGGCATGGACGCGCTCGCCGCGCCCGCGCCGAACGGCAGCGGCCCCGGCGTGTCGGCGAGCCGCGCTGGCCCGTCGAGGCGCGCCTGGTCGACGGCGGTCGGCTCGTCGGTCGCCCACAGCGGCAGCGACTCGACGCGGGTCGGGTTCGGCCCCTGTGCCCCCTGCGGGACATCCATCCTGGTCTGGTTCGGCCCCTGCGGCACGGCGGGCCCCTGGCCCGAGTGGTCGAAGGGCGGCGGTCCCACGCGGGTCGCGTTCGGCCCGCTGACCTGGCCGAGGTCGGCGACGCGCGTCGGCGGGTACTGCCTGGCCTGCGCGGACGGCTGGTGGGCGGACGGCTGGTGCGCCGCCGACTGCTGGGCCGACTGCTGCGGGGGGAACGTCGAGGACTGCTGCCGCTGCGGCACGGCCGCGTAGGGCGCGGGCTGGTAGGGCGGGGGCTTCTGGTGCGGCCCCGAGCTCTCCGACCCGGCGGGCTGGTACGGCGGCGGCGAGTGCTGCGCCGAGTGCTGCGCGGACTGCGACGCGCTCGGGGGCAGCGCGGCCTTCTTGCGCTCGGCGGGAGGCTGGTGCGCCGGGGGCCGGGACACCTGCGGCTGCGGGGGCGCGGAGTTGCCGCGATCACGGCCTGGGCGGTTCAGCATGGCCGTAGTCAACCCGAAAATCCGCACCACGATTGACCCGATCAGCGCAACCGGGAAGAACCCCGCGTACAGGTGGGCCATCAGCGACACGGGCAGTGCCGAGGTGGCCACGAGCAGCACCGCGAACGGCACCCAGAACACCTTGCGCGGCCAGCTCGGGCCGAGCCGGAACGTCGAACCGGCCTGGAGCATCACGAACAGCAGGCACAGCAGCGCGAGCACCGCGGCGGTCCCGCCCGCGATGACGTACATCAGGTTGCCGTCCGTGAAGGACCTGGCGATCGACGGCCCGTCGAGCAGGTACTCCCCCTGGGTGAACGCGCCGCAGGGCCGGTCGTCGAGGGTCCCGGAACCGGGCAGCGCGCGGTTGCCGAGCAGCTTGACCGTCGCGGAGAACATCACCCACGGCAGCACCAGCGTGCTGGTCACGCCGAGCACGGCGAACAGGCCGCCGGTCACCGGGCCGTACGAGTTGCCCACGACCCGCCGGATCACGATCGCCAGCAGCGAGGCGATCGTCGGCAGCGTCCCGATCAGCGCGCCGAAGGCCGTGGTGGTCAACGCCCAGTCACCGGGGCACAGCTCGACGGACCAGCCGTGCAGCCACAGCAGCACCGACTTGGCCAGATCCACGCCTCACCACCCACCCCTTCTAGTCGACTCCCAGGGTACGGGTGGGGGCCATCCGCCCACGGGCACGTCCGCCGCCCCGCCCCGGCGCGTCGCGCGCCCGGACCGGCGGGCGCGACCGCCCGGTCACCGGGGGGTGGGCGCGGCCTAGAACAGGCTGAACTGCGTCTCCTTCTTCTTCCGGGCCGGTCGCGCGTCCCCGACCTGCTCGAACACCCCGTCGAGCTGGTTCAGGAACGGCGACCGGGGTCGCCCGGTCGAGTGGCTGAGGAACAGGTGCCGCTGGGCGCGGGTCATGCCGACGAACAGCAGCCGCCGCTCCTCCGCGACCTCGTCCGGCACCGGGTCGGCGCCGGGCCAGCGCAGCGGCAGCAGCCCGTCCTCGCAGCCCACGACGAACACCACCGGGAACTCCAGCCCCTTGGACGCGTGCAGCGTCAGCAGCGAGATCCGGTCCGCCCTGGGGTCCCAGGTGTCGACCTCCACGCCCAGCGCCAACTCCGAGTGGAACCGCTCGAAGTCGGCCCCGCAGTCCCCGGCCAGCGGCTTGAGCAGCTCGTAGGCCGTGTGGTCCTCGCCCGCGACCGCGCGCACCCGGTCCAGCACGGTCTCCCCGGCGGCGAACCGCAGCTCCCGCACGATCCGCTCCACGCCGGGCCGGTCGGCGAGCCGGTCGTGCGAGCGCTTCTGGAACGGCATCCCGGACGCGGTCAGCGCGTCCACGACGGCCCGCGACTGCCGGTCGGTGCGGTAGAGCACGGCGAAGTCGGAGAACCCGAGGTCCCGCGCCCCGTCCGAGTCGACCCGGCCGCTGTCGAAGGCGTGGAACGTGGCCCCGCCGAGGAGCTGCTCGACGGTCCGCGACACGAACACGGCCTCGGCCTGCTCGCTGGCCGCGTGGTGCACGCCGATCAGCGCGTCGCCGTGCTCGCCGAACGGCCGCAGCTCACGGCCGGGCACCAGCGTGGTCGGCGCGACCACCTGCAGCGCGCCGGTGACGACGGGCGCGCTGGAGCGGTAGTTGCGGGTGAGGTGGGCGGTGCGGGCGGCCGGGAAGTCCTCGCGGAACCGGAGGAAGAACCCGACGTCCGCGCCCCGGAACCGGTAGATCGCCTGGTCGGGGTCGCCGATGGCGGTGAGGTTGCCGTCCGAGGGGGCGAGCTGGCGCAGCAGCCGGTACTGCTGCTCGTCGACGTCCTGGTACTCGTCGACGGACACCCAGCGCCACCGGTCGCGGTAGCTGGCGGCCAGGTCGGCGTCGTCCTCCAGCAGGGCGAGCGGCAGGGTGATCAGGTCGTCGAAGTCGACGAGGTCCTGGGCGCGCAGGGCGTCCTTGTAGGCGGGGTGGGCGGTGGCGAGGAGCTCCTTGGCGGCCTTCTCGTCGGCGGCGACCGAGAGCGCGACGGCGAGCTGCTGGTCGGGGTCGGCGATGCCGAAGGAGCGGCTGAGCCCGACCCGGTCGTGCTGCTCGCGCAGCACCAGCACGCCGAGGGCGTGGAAGGTGGTGATCGTCATCGCGGGCGCGTGCGCGGGGGCGAGCGCGGCCATGCGCTCGGTCATCTCCTCGGCGGCGCGGCGGGTGAACGTGATCGCCAGGCACTGCTCGGGGGGCACGCCGCGCTCCACGACCAGGTGGGCGAGGCGGTGGGTGAGCGTGCGGGTCTTGCCGGTGCCGGGCCCGGCGATGATCAGCAGCGGTCCGCCCTCGACGCCTGCGGCGGCCCGCTGGTCGGGGTCGAGCCCGGCGAGCAGGCCGGTGGCGGGGGTGGGGGTGGGCGCGGCCGTGGTCTCCGCCGTCGCGTCGGCCTCGGGGACGTCCTGGGGCTGGGCGGCAGGCGCTCGTCGGGGCTTGGCCTCGGCGGGTTCCGCGACCAGGTCCTCGAACAGCGCCGGGGCGGCGGAGCGCTTGGCCAGCTCACCGGGCTGGAACAGCTTGATCACGCCGTACTCGCCGTCGTACCCGGCGTCCCGCACGACCTCGCCGCGCCGCAGCCGGGTGATGGCCTCGCCGAGCAGTTCGGAGTGCGCGGACAGGTCGGGGAGCGGGACGTCCTGCAGGATGCGCAGCTCGGGCCCGAACGCGGCGGTGAGCTTGTCGATCTCGCCGAGCACCTTCTTGCTCTTGGGCCCGGTGCCCAGGAGCTCGCTGACGATCTCGGGCAGCGGCACGAGGCTGGTGAACCCCGCGACCCCCTCGGGCCGGAACCCGTCGGGCCGGTCGGCGAGCTCCTCGACGCGGCTGAGCACGCCCACCGTGAGCGGCTTGCCGCACTCCGGGCACAGCCCCCGGTGCGCGCGGGTCTCGGCGGGCTCCATGCGCACGTCGCACTTGCGGTGCCCGTCGACGTGGTACTTGCCCTCCTCGGGGAAGAACTCCAGCGTCCCGGCGTGCCCGACGCCGGTCTCCAGCGCGCGGCGCACCGCGTAGTAGTCGAGCTCGGTGTCGAACACGGTGGCCTCGCGGCCGAGCATGGGCGGCGAGTGCGCGTCGGAGTTGCTGACCAGCCGGTACTTGTCCAGGCCGGAGATGCGCCAGTTCATCTCGGGGTCGCTGGACAGCCCGGTCTCGACGGCGAACACGTGGTCGGCGAGGTCGACGTAGCAGTCCTCGACCGCGTCGAACCCGGACTTGGACCCGAGCACGGCGAACCAGGGCGTCCACAGGTGCGCGGGCACGAGGTAGCCGCCGCACTCCAGGGTGATCTCCAGCAGGTCGCGCGAGTCGAGCCCGAGGATGGGCCGCCCGTCGGACCCGAGGTTGCCGATCTTCCCGAGGCGCCGGTTGAACTCGGCGGCGGCGTCGAGGTCGGGCATGTAGACGAGGTGGTGCACCTTGCGGGTGCGGTCGCCGCGCTTGTAGATCGTGGAGATCTCGACGGAGAGCGTGAACCTGACGGGCGAGGCCGCGAGACTGGGCGGCAACTTCCGGTCGATCTCCCGGTCGAGGTCGTCACGCAGCCGGAACAGTCCGGGCTCGGCGTCGACCAGGTTCTCGCGGAGGTGGTCGTACCAGGCGGGGTGGGTGAAGTCCCCGGTCCCGACCAGCGAGATCCCCTTGCGCCTCGCCCACCAGGTCAGGTGCTCGAGATCGCAATCCCGGCTGCACGCCCGCGAGTACTTCGAGTGGATGTGGAGATCGGCCACGAAGCGCACCGGGCACACCTTAGTGGTGGAGCGGTGGCGCGCAGTGACAGCCACCGGGGACGTGGACCCAGGCGGACCCCCTGAAGTCCTTCACCTCGACGTCGACCCGGCGGAAGTCGATCCGGTCCAGCCCCCGGTCGCCGCTGCGGACGACCTCGTGGTGGAACTGGTCGGACACGATCACCCCGAAGTCCTGGTCGAGCGCGTTGGCGACGGCGGCGCGGAACGGTGCGGCCTCGATGATCCTGGACGTGGTGACCACGGGCTCACCGTTGATCTGGGGGTGGTTGACCACCGCCTCGCCGTCGTCGACCGCGACGCGCACCCGCAGCCGGTAGGCGTCGCTGACGGAGCGGTTGACGTGCCCGAGCGCCACCGCGAGCTCGCGGAGCACGAAGTCGCCCAGCACGAACGCCTTGGGCACGGAAGCGCCGAAGGACAGGGTGGCGCTGTCCCCGTCGATGCGCTCGAACCACAGGTACTGCTCGTAGCGGCGGTCGAACCGCACCCGCTCCAGGGCGATGTCCAGCACCTCCCGGAACGCGCGGTCGAGGTGCCCTTGGCGGTGCGCCCCACCGGAGCTCGATCCGACCACGTCCATGCGCAGGACCGACTGGTTGACCGCCAGGGGGAAGGGGTTGGGCATCACTGCGCTGAACCTCGCTCTGGGCCGTGCTACCGGTACTCGCTGTCCCCGTGAAGTCTCACAGCGCATCCCCTGTCGCCTCGACATCCCCTGACGCCTTGCCCGTACTTTTGCGCCTTCCGCAAGCACGGCAGGCACGGGACGGGCAGGCTCCCCCTGCCCGCCTTGCCGACGAGGCCCGCACCCCGGAGCTTCCGCACGGTCCGCTGCACCACGGCCTTGGAGACCTGGACGTACATGCCGATCTCCACCTGGGTCAGCGGCACCTCCCACCAAGCGCCCCGAGGCTCGGCCAGTTCGATCAGCGCTTGGCGCACCCGATCGGCGGGCTTCCCGGACAGGCTGCGGCTCTCGTACCGGTCGGTCCGGATCGCGAGGAGCCGCGTGCACACCTCGCGGGACCGCGGGTGCTCGCGCAGGAAGTCCTGGAACACGCCCCTGGCCACCTTCACCGCCAGCACCGGACCGCGGGCCTCGACGGTGGCGGTCCGCTCCCCGAACCAGAGCACGGCCCGCTCCCCGAGCAGCTCACCCGCGCCGCGCACGCCCAGGAGCTTCCACGACTGGCCGTCCCCCTCGGGCTTCACGACCCTGACCTGCCCGGAGCGGAGCACCATGACGCAGTCCCCGCGCTCGCCGTGGCGCATGAGCTGGTTCCCCCGCCGGTAACTGACCTCGGTTCCGAGCCGCAGCAAGCGCCCGAACTCCTCCGGGTCCAGCGAATCCTCGAAGGTGTCCACGAGTTCCCACCCTTTCGAACAATGACCCAAATCAAGATCAAGATTCCACGCGGACGGGCTCGAAAAGCAAAAAGCGGGACCTGGCGGCCCCACCCACCAGGAAACACTCCCGCATGGAGGGTCATACTGCCCTTGCGCAGCGCCATTTTCCAGAGTCGCCGACGAAATGCCCCCTCCGGTCGCCGAGCGGTCGGCAGCGATTCAGGGAGGCTTAAAACAAAGGGATTGACGCACAAAAAGGGCCCGCACTGTTGTGACACTGATCACAATGGCTGCATCGTCCACACCGGACGCCACAAACGACAACACCCCCCACGCGATCCGCGTGGGGGGTGTTGTCCCTGCTGTGGAGCTGAGGGGAATCGAACCCCTGACCTACTCGATGCGAACGAGTCGCGCTACCAACTGCGCTACAGCCCCGTGTTCAGTTCTTCGTCGTCGTGCAGGAGAACTATAGCAGTACTCCGGGGGGTGGTTTCACCACCCCCCTCTACTCCCCCGCCGCACGCCGGTACCGCAGGTCACCGGGCCCGTCGAGCTCCAGGAACACCGGGTCCTCGTCGTCCGCGTCCACCACGACCGCCCCCGGCGCCACCGGCTGCTGCTCGTGCCGGGGCGCGGGCACGTCGCGCACCGGCCCGTCCTCGTCCTCCACCGGCTCCTCGCGGCGCGCGGACCTCCGCCGGGACGCCAACCGCGCCTGGCGGCGGGCCCGGACGTCCTCCTCGATCCGCACCTGGCGGCGCAGGTACGTCAGGTACCCGACGAGGGCCACGTCCACGGCCCCGTGCGCCCACCACAGCACCGGGAGCACGAAGCCCGCCACGACCGCGGTCACGGCCGCCAGCAGCAGCAGGACCGCGACGACCCGGCGCCGGAACGCGTACTTGGCCTGGGCGACGATCGCGGCGGTCTCCGGGTCGTACCCGCCCCGCCCCGGCCGGTAGGCGCGCTGCGGGAGCTCGTCCTCGTAGTCGTCGTCGTACTCGTCGTCCAGCTCGTACTCGTGCTCGGACATGGGGTCGTACTCCTCTTCCACGCTGCTGCGCGCATCGGCCCGCTTGCGGACCACCATGGGCACGAGGACGACCAGCCAGGCCACCCCCAGCCCGACGACGATCAGCGAACTCGGCATCCCCGTTCACCTCCCCCTGACAGCGCGTAGTGCAGACGCCACGCTAGCCACAACAGTCACACCTGTCTCGGAGGCTCGCCGACCGGGAGAGGTACGCGGGTGTGGTCCAGAACCCACCTTCGGCGGATCAAGTTGACCCGTTCGGCGCGCCCGTCACGATGTTCGGACGTACCCCTGCGCCTCCATTCGGCGGACCAGCCCCTCGGGGGACGCCTCCTCCGCCGTCATAGCGAAACACAGGTGGTCACGCCACTGCCCGGCCACGTCGAGGTACCGCTCGAACAACCCCTCGCGGCGGAATCCGGCCTTCGCCAGGACCCGCGCGCTGGCCGCGTTCTCGGGTCGGACGGTGGCCTCCAACCGGTGCAGCCCGGCGTACCCGAAGGTGTGATCCACCACAAGGGCGAGCGCGGCCGTCGCGACCCCGCCGCCCGCCCGGTCGGCGGCCACCCAGTAGCCGACCCACGCCGAGCGCAGCGCCCCGCGCACGATGTTCCCGACCGTGATCTGCCCGGCCAGCTCGCCGTCCACGGTGATCACGAACGGCAGCGCCTGGCCGCGCCTGGCCAGCCCCTTGAGCGCCGACCACTGGGCGGGCCAGGCGAGCGGCGAGTTCCGCTCGTGCCACCCCTCGACGGCGGTCGGCTCCCAGGCCTCCAGGTGGTCGCGGTCGCGCAGCCTGGTGCGGCCCCACGCCGACGCGTCCAGCAACCTCGGCGGGCGCAGCTCCACGACCCCGGCCGCCACCCGCAGCGGGCCCAGCCTCGCGGGCCAACCGGGGTGCCGTCCGCCCTCCCACGCCAGCGGTGCGATCTCCTACCCCTTCTGGGCGATGAAGCTGACCAGTACCTCTTCGCCGACGGCGACGTCGGTCACGTCCTCGTCCACCATGACCAGGCAGTTCGCCTCGGCGAGCGAGGCGAGCAGGTGCGAACCGGACTGCCCGAGCGGCTGGACCAGGAACTCGCCGGTCTGCTCGTCCCGCAGCAGCTGCGCGCGCAGGAAGCCGCGTCGCCCCTTGGTGGACGACAGCGGCGACAGCAGCCGGGCGCTCACCGCGCGCCGGTACGGGTTCCGCTTGCCCAGCGCCGCCCTGATCAGCGGCCTGACCAGCACCTCGAACACCACCAGGGCGCTCATCGGGTTGGCGGGCAGCAGGAACGTCGGCACGGCGTCGGGCCCGAGCCTGCCGAAGCCCTGCACCGAACCGGGGTGCATCGCGACCCGCGTGATGTCCACGTCGCCCAGGTCCGCGAGCGCGGCCCTGACCTCGTCGCCGATGGCCCCGCCGACCCCGCCCGCCACCACGACCACCTCGGACAGCAGGAGCCTGCCCTCGACGACCTCGCGGAGCCTGCGCGGGTCGGCCGACTGGATGCCGACCCGGCTGACCTCGGCCCCGGCGTCGCGGGCGGCTGCCGCGAGCGCGTACGAGTTGACGTCGTAGACCTGTCCCTGGCCGGGGGTGCGGTCGACGTCCACCAGCTCCTCGCCGACGGAGATGACCGACACCCTGGGCCGGGGGTGGACGAGCACCTTGTTCCGCCCGACCGCGGCCAGCAGGCCGACCTGGGCGGCGCCGATGGTCGTGCCCCGGCGGACGGCGACGTCCCCGGTCTGCACGTCCTCGCCGGTGCGGCGCACGAACGCCGCCGACGGGACGGGCCGCTGGACCGTCACCTTGGCCGCGTGGCCGTCGGTGAAGCCCAGCGGGACCACGGCGTCGGCCAGCGTCGGCAGCGGGGCGCCGGTCGCCACCCGGACCGCCTGCCCCGGCTGCAGCCGTCTCGGCTGGCGCGACCCCGCGGTGATCTCGCCGACCACCGGGAGCGTCACCGGCTCCTCCCCCGCGCCCTGCACGTCCACGCTGCGCACCGCGTAGCCGTCCACCGCCGCCTGGTCGAAACCGGGCAAGGCGCGCTCGGCGACGACCTCCTCGGCGCAGAGGAGCCCCTGCGACTCGGAGATCGCCACGCGCACCGGGGCGGGCCGCACGGCGGCGGCGATGACCCTGGCGAGCTGCTCGTCCACTGACCTCATGTGCTCATACCTCGTTCATGCTCATACCTCGTTCAGGAGTTGCCGAGGCGACCCCGCAACCACTCACCGAGCTCGGGCCCGTAGTCCGGGTGCTCCAACGCGAAGTCAACCGCAGCCTTGAGGAAACCTCCCGGATTGCCCAGGTCGTGTCGCCCACCGCGGTGGACCACGACGTGCACCGGGTGGCCCTCGGAGATCAGCAGCGCGATGGCGTCGGTGAGCTGGAGCTCGCCGCCTGCGCCGGGGGTGATCCGCTTGAGGGCGTCGAAGATCGCCCGATCGAGGAGGTAGCGGCCCGCGGCGGCGTAGGTGGACGGGGCGTCCTCGGCCTTGGGCTTCTCGACCATGCCGACGACCTGCTTGACGTCGTCGTCGTCGGTGTCGTTCACGTCGAACACGCCGTACGCGGAGATCTGCTCGCGCGGGATGTCGAACGCGCACAGCACGCTGCCGCCGAAGCGGTCGCGGACGGCGGCCATGCGGGAGAGCACGCCGGTGGGGAGCACCAGGTCGTCGGGCAGCAGCACGGCGACGGCCTCGTCGGCGTCGGTCAGGTTGGCCTCGGCGCAGCCGACGGCGTGGCCGAGGCCGAGCGCCTTCTCCTGGAGCGCGGTCTCCACGTCGAGCAGGGCGGGGGCGCGGCGGACCTTGGCGACCAGGTCGGTCTTGCCGCGGCTCTCCAGGGTCTCCTCCAGCTCGGGCTGGGGGCGGAAGTACTGCGCCACCGACTCCTTGCCGGGGGAGGTGACGATGATCAGCTTGGTGGCGCCCGCCTCGGCCGCCTCGGTGGCGACGAGTTCGATGCCGGGGGTGTCGACGACCGGCAGCAGCTCCTTGGGCACGGCCTTGGTGGTCGGGAGGAAGCGGGTGCCCAACCCGGCCGCGGGCACGATTGCTGTCGTGAAGGCGCTCATGCCCAGCGAGCCTAACGGCGTCCTTAGGCTGTCCTGCCATGACGTCCGGTGAACGTGATCGCAAGGACGCGGAGCGCGCACGGCTGCGGGCGGCGCGGCGCGGGGCCGAGCCGGTCCCGATGGTGTCCGAGGTGCTGCTGGCGACCGCCGCGTTCGGGGTTCCGGCCGGGGGGACGGTGTGCGCGTACCTCGCGGTCCGGGGCGAGCCGGGGTCGGCGGGGATGCTGGAGTCGTTGCGGGGGGCGGGGTTCCGGGTGCTGCTGCCCGTGGTGGCGGGGGTCGGGCCGCTGGAGTGGGCCGAGCACACCGGGGCGCTGCGGGCGGGACCGTTCGGGCTGCGGGAACCGGACGGGCCGCTGCTGGGGGTCGGCGCGGTGGCGGGGGCGGCGCTGGTGCTCGTGCCCGCGCTGGCGGTGGACCGGGCCGGGGTGCGGTTGGGGCAGGGCGGCGGGTACTACGACCGGACGCTGCCGCTGGCGCGGGGGCCGGTGGTGGCGGTGGTGCGCGACGAGGAGTTCGTGGAATCGCTGCCCGCGGAGGCTCATGACGCCCGGATGAGTGCCGTACTCACCCCTGGGCGTGGTGTGGTGCGCTTGCCGCTGTGACGTTGACCAGGCATGTTTGCGCGCGGCGCGCCCCTCAGCGCATCATCGTCGTTGGCACTCGTGACGTGGGAGTGCCAATCAGGACTCGTGGAGGGGCGATCGTGCCGACCTACCAGTACGCCTGCACCGAGTGCGACCACCGGTTCGAAGCGGTGCAGTCCTTCTCCGACTCCGCGCTGACCGAGTGCCCCGAGTGCTCCGGCAAGCTGCGCAAGCTCTACGGCGCCGTGGGGGTCGTGTTCAAGGGGAGCGGGTTCTACCGGACCGACAGCCGGGGATCGTCGTCCTCGTCGCCGAAGAGCGAGTCGTCCTCTTCGTCGTCGTCCTCGACGCCTTCGTCTTCGTCGTCCTCGTCGTCGTCCTCCGCGCCGGCATCGTCCTCCTCGAAGACGGCCGCCGCTTCCTGATCCTCCAGTTCTCCACAGGCCCCCGAGTTGTCCACAGCTCGGGGGTCTCGTGCTTCCCACCCCCGGCGCCGCCCTCCTAGCTTCGAGGCATGAACCTCGCCCGAAAGCTGTTCGCGCTGGCACTGGCCCTGCTCGGCCTGGGAGCGCTGCTGTGGCCCGACCCTGCGACCACCACCGTGCTGGTGGCCGCCCGCGACCTGCCGCCCGGTGTCGCGCTGGCGCGGGAGGACGTCCGGGCAGTCGAGCTGCCACCGGGGGTGGCGCCGGAGGGCGTGGTGGCGGCGGAGGTCGCGGTGGGGCGCGCCTTGGTGTCGACGGCGCGGGCGGGTGAGCCGCTGACGGACGCGCGGCTGACGGGGGTCGACCCGGAGGCGGCGTCGGTGGCGGTGCGCTTCGACCCGGTGACGGCCGGGCTGCTGCGCACGGGCAGCCGGGTGGACGTGGTCGGGGTGGGCAGGTTGGGTTCGACCGGGCTGGATCCGATCGGGCTGGGGTCGACCGGGCTGAGCCCGCCTGGTCCGGAGGCGCGGGTGCTCGCGCAGGACGCGGTGGTGGTGGCGCTGCGGGAGGAGTCCGTGGTCCTGCTGATGCCGCGCGACCTGGCAGCGGCGGTGGCGGCCGAGGCGCTGGGGCAGGAGGTGGGCCTGACGCTGCGCTCGAACTGAGCCTCAGGACGCGCTGCGCCACGTCGCCGCGAGAGCACCGGGACGACCTCTCAACCGCGTTCTCCCGCGATCAAGCCGGTCATCCGACCTCCGGATGCCGGAACGGGCTTCCCCGACGACACCGAACGACTCCGCCCTGCGGTCCACGCGGTCCACGCGGTCCACGCGGTCCACGCGGTCCACGCGGTCCACTCGGTCCAGGCAGCCGACTACCCAGCCGCCCGACTGCCTGACCGCCCGATGGCCCGATGGCCCGATGGCCGCGACCGCCTGACGGCCGTGCGGGTCCGAGGGGCGCTCAGGTCCGGTGGTAGCGCGGGTGGTTGGTGGCCGTGCAGGCGGGTGGGTCCGGGTGGGTGTGGTGATCAAGGGGTGCGGTTACCCTCCGCTGGCTCTGAGACTTCCTGAGGAGGAGAAGCGGCAGTGATCAAGGGTTTCAAGGACTTCCTGATGCGCGGCAACGTCATCGACCTGGCGGTTGCCGTGGTCATCGGCGCCGCGTTCGGTTCGATCGTCACCGCGTTCACCAACAACCTGATCAACCCGCTGGTCGCGCTGGTCGGCGGCATGGAGAACCCCGTCGGGTTCGCCGTCCAGCTCGGCGCCAGCCCGAAGACGACGATGGACTTCGGCGCGCTGGTCACCGCGGTGATGAACTTCGTGATCATCGCGGCGGTCATCTACTTCGTGTTCGTGCTGCCCATGAACAAGATCAAGGAGAGGAGGGAGCGCGGTCAGGAGGCGGGCCCGTCGGAACCGACCGACGTCGAGCTGCTGAAGGAGATCCGCGACCTGATGGTGGCCCAGGCGAGCCAGGGCAACCAGGGCGCCCAGCGGACCTCGGCGCAGTCCGGCCCCCAGTCCGCCCCGCAGCAGTACGCGAACCAGCCGGGCACCGGCCCCAGGCCCGCCCAGCCGCCGCGCCCGAACACCCAACAGCACCCCCGAGGCTGACGACCACCGGCGCACCCGACGACCGATCGCCTCACCCCGCGAACCGCGGTGCGGCGACGAGAGTCGCACGGTGGCGGTGGCCGACCAGCGGCAGGACCCGTTCGGCGGCGATAGCCGAACGGGGCAAGGCCCGCGCTGTGGCGGTGGCCGACCGATGGCGTGGCCAGCCGACGGCGGCGCTGGTCCGGGAGTCGCGCTGGTTCGCCGGTGGCGGTTGTTCTGCGGTGGCGGCTGTCCTGCGGTGGGGACGGTCGTGCCGTGGAACCGGCTGGATGCGGTGCGACTGCACCGGAGTGGCGGCTGGAGCGGCGGCACTCGTGTGGAGGGTGCCGATCCGCGCTGGTTGCCGGGCCGAGTGTGGCTGCGCTGGCTGCCGGTCTGCGGCTGCGGCTGCGGCTGCGGCTGCGGGGAACGGTGCGCTGCGGTGCGGTGCGGTGGTGCGTGCCTTCGACCTGCGGGCGTTCGGTGAACGCCCGCAGTCGAAGGCTGGTGGGCGGGGGGCTGGCTGGTCCGGAGCTCCGGCTTGCTTTCGGCCGGTGGCTCTGGGGTGGTGCGAGTTGGGACAGTCGGGGTCCGGGACAGTCGGGGTCCGGGTCAGTCAGACTCGGGTCAGCCCAGGCTCGGATCAGCCCAGGCTCGGATCAGCCGTGGTGCGGGGGGCGGTTCTCCTCGTACCAGCTGTCCGGTCTTCCCTGCGCCCTCGGTTCGTCCGGGGTTTCCGGGAGGACGTCGCCGAAGACCTCGGCCAGCCTCCTTCGCCTGGCCTCGGCCTCGGCCGGGGTCAGGGGGGTGGGCTGGTCCGGGGTGCTCATGCCTCGTCCAGGCCCGAGATCTGCTCGATGACGTACGGCACCAGCGACGACAGGGTCGCCATGCCGTCGCGGACCGCCGAGCGGGAGCCCGCCAGGTTCACGACCAGGGTGCTGCCGGAGATACCGACCAGGCCCCTGGAGATGCCCGCGTCCACCGCGCCCGCCGCGAGGCCCGACGCGCGGAGCGCCTCGGCGATGCCCGCGATCGGGCGGTCCAGCACACCCTGCGTGGCGTCCGGGGTCACGTCCCTGGGGGACACTCCCGTGCCTCCCACGGTGACCACCAGGTCGACGCCACCGATGACCGCCGTGTTCAGCGCGGCGCGGATGTCGACCACCTCGCCCTCCACCGCGACTGTGCCGTCGACGATGAACCCCGCCTCTTCCAGCAGCTCGGTGACCAGGGGGCCCGTGCTGTCCTCGTGCTCACCGTGTGCCACCCGGTCGTCCACGATCACGACCAGGGCGCGTCCCAGGCGCTGCGCGCTGCGTTCCATGCGAGTCACCGTAACCAATGGGGAATCCGGAGGTGCGATGACACCTTGCTGTCCGTGGCGGACCAGCTCGGGGTGATCACTGGATCGGGCTACCTGGAGGTGCGCGCTCTGCTCGGACATCGACCGTCCCGTGGTGGTGGTGGTGGTGCGGTGGGAGCACCGGCGCGCTGGCACCGGGTGCGGAGGCGGGTGCGGGTGCGAGGTGCTGGGTGCTGGGAGGGACCCGGCTGACGTGAGCCGGGAAGTGGACGAGGCCGCGCTCCGGCGGGACGAGGGCGTGTCCCGCCTGGAGCGCGGCCTCGGGGCCGACTCGGAGGCGCGTGAGTCGGGAGCCTGAACCCGGTGTGGCTGAGCCCGGTGGAGCTGAGCCCGGTGTGGCTGAACCCGGTCGGGCTGGGTGGGCGTGCCGACCGGCCCGGTAGGGGGAACCGGGCCGGTCGGCCGTTCTGGGGGCGAGGGTCTCCGCGCGTGGGCGGATCGGGCTTGGTTCACCGGAAGGGGCGGGGCGCCGGGGGCCGGTCAGTTGACCGGGGCCTCCTGGCTGCCCAGGGTGACCTCCACCGTGCGGCCGTCGGCCAGGGTGAGGGTGACCTTGTCGCCGGGGGTGTCCGAGCGGACGGCCGCGACCAGGGCGTCCGAGCTGTCGATGCGGCGGTCGCCGAACTTGGTGACCACGTCGCCCGCCTTGACGCCCGCCTGGCCCGCCGCGCCGCCCTCGGTGACCTCCTGGACCGCCGCGCCGCCCTGCGGGGCGTCGGTGACCTGGACGCCGAGCACGGTCTGGGTGGCCTTGCCGGTCTCGCTCAGCTCGGTCGCGGTGCGCCTGGCCTGGTCGATCGGGATCGCGAAGCCGATGCCGACCGAACCGCCCTGCGAGGTCTGGCTGGAGTTCGGGCTGTAGATGGCCGAGTTGATGCCGATCACGCGGCCGTTCATGTCGATCAGCGGCCCGCCGGAGTTGCCGGGGTTGATCGCCGCGTCGGTCTGGACGGCGTTGAGCACCGTGGACTGGCTGCCCGACTCGCCACCGGCCCGCACCGGGCGGTTCAGCGAGCTGACGATGCCCGAGGTGACCGTGCCGGTCAGGTCGAACGGGGAGCCGACCGCGATCACCTGCTGGCCGATCTTCAGGTCGGAGGAGTTGCCGAGCTCGGCGGTGGGCAGGCCGGAGACGCCGTCCGCCTTGATCACGGCCAGGTCGGACGACGGGTCACGGCCGATGATCTTGGCGCTGGCCGTCCTGCCGTCCTGGAAGACCACCCGGACGGCGCCGCCCCGCGCGGCCGACTCGACCACGTGGTTGTTCGTGACGACCAGACCGTCGGAGCTGATCACGAAACCGGACCCGGCGCCGCCGCTGACCTGAACCTGGACCACCGTGGGCAGCACCTTCTGCGCGACGGCCTCCACCGAACCGGCGGGCGCGTCGGCGGTCTGCTGGGCGGGCGGGGCCGCGTTCAGGGCGTTGACCACCGAACCGGAACCACCCGCGGCCTGGTAGCCGACGTAACCGCCGACACCACCGGCGACGCCGCCGACCACGAGCACCAGCGCGGCCACACCGGCGAGGACCCTGCCCCTGCCGCCGGACTTCGCGCGCTGCGGCGGGAGCTGGCCGTCCGAGCCAGGCACCGCGTAGTACGGGCCGGACCCCGGCTGACCGGGGCCACCGGGCTGACCGAGGCCACCGGGCTGACCCAGGCCACCGGATTGACCGAGGCCGCCGTGCTGGCCGGGGAACCCGCCCGACGCGGGCGGGCCGTAGGCGGTCCCGGCCGCGTGGTCGGACTGGACGGGCTGGCCGAAGGCGTTCACCTGAACCCCCTGTTCGGTCGACCGGCCACCCGGCCCCGCGAACGGGCCCGCCTGGGTGGACTGCTCGCCGAAGGGCTGCTGACCGGGGGTGATCTGCTGAGCGGAACCGCCCTGAGTGGAACCGCCCTGCGACGCCTGGGCCGCCTGGAACGGCATCGGGGCGGACGCCGGCGAGGACGTCGGGGCGGACATCTGGGACGCGCTGATCTGCTGCGTCACGCCGGGCTGAGCCGCCGCGGTGAGCGGCTGCCCGGAAGTCTGGGAGGCGCCTCCGGTGGTGGGCCCGGAAGCCGGGTGGGCGGGCGCCCCCTGCACAGCGCCCGGCCACCCGGCGAGGGACTGGGCGCCCTGCACGCCCTGCCCTCCGGTTCCCCGATCGGCGTCGGCCCCCTGCAAAGCCTCCGCCGCACCGGTGGTGCCCGACTCGGCCCTCGCGGGCCGGTCGGTGGCCGCTCCGGCCGGGGCGCCCTGCAGCGCCTCGGACCGGGTGGCCTGGTCCGCCCCGGTCGTGGCGCCCTGCGCGCCCGACCGGTCGGAGTCGTCCGGACCGAGCCGCGTGGTCGGCCGGTCCTGCTGCCCGTCGCGGGCGGAGTGCTCCCGCGCGGAGTCCGGCTGGTGGACATCCCGTTGCCCGCCACCGGGGTGAAGACCGGCCTCGCCGCCGCCGCGCGCCCAGGGACTCTGGTCGTCGGGCTGCTGCGGCTGGTGCTGCGGCTCGTTCTCGGTCATGTCCACAACTCTGGGGTGTGCGCCTGAGAGGAGCCTTAAACGAGTCTGGGCATCACTTGTGAGTCGTTCCGAAGCCCCCTGGACGGGTGGCGGGCAGGCGGCAGGACAAGAAAGAACCGCCGGGCCCGCGCTCCGAGGAGGAGCACCGGCCCGGCGGTCACGACCCACCCGGCGGCTACGCCTGCGCGCGCAGCCGCTCCGCGATCTGCTCCGGCGTCGCGTCGTTGATCCACACGCCGACGCCCGACTCGGATCCGGCCAGGTACTTCAGCTTGTCCGCCGTCCGCAGCACCGAGAACACCTCCATGTGCAGCCAGGAGTGCTCCCGCCCGACCTTCGACGGCGCCTGGTGCCAGCCCGCGATGTACGGCAGCGGCCGGTCGTACAGGCCGTCGAGGCGGCGCAGCACGTCCAGGTACAGGGTGGCGAAGTCGTCGCGCTCGGCGTCGGTCAGCGCGGGCAGGTCCGGCACGTGGCGGTGCGGTACCAGGTGCACCTCGACGGGCCAGCGCGCGGCCGAGGGCACGAACGCGGTCCACGTGGCGTTGCGCGCGACCACGCGGATCTCGGCGGCCTGCTCAGCCGCCAGCACGTCGCCCATCAGGTGACGGCCGTGCTCGGCGTGGTACCGCTCCGCCACCGCGAGCATCTTCTCGGTCTTGGGCGTCACGAACGGGTAGCCGTAGATCTGCCCGTGCGGGTGGTGCAGGGTCACGCCGATCTCTTCACCGCGGTTCTCGAACGGGAAGACCTGCTCGACGCCCGGCAGCCCGCCCAGCACCTCGGTGCGCTCGGCCCACACGTCCACGACGGTGCGCACCCGCTGCGGGGTGAGCTGCCCGAACGAGCTGTTGTGGTCCGAGGTGAAGCACACGACCTCGCACCGCCCGCGCCCCGGCCGCCGCGCGACCATCGGCATCCCGTCGACGGTCTCCGGCAGGTCCGGCGTGTTCTGCGCCAGCGACGGGAACCGGTTCTCGAACACCGCGACGTCGTAGGACGCCTCGGGGATCTCGGTCGGCTTGCCCGGCTCGGTCGGGCACAGCGGGCACAGGTTGGCCGGGGGCTTGTAGGTGCGGGTCTGCCGGTGCGCGGCCATCGCGACCCACTCGCCGGTCAGCGGGTCCTGCCGCACCTCGGACAGCGGCTGCGTCCTCGGCAGGTCCCTCGTGTCGGCCGCGGTGCGCGGGGGCGCGTCGGCCGAGTCGTCGTAGTAGATGATCTCGCGGCCGTCGGCGAGCTCGCCCGCCGTGCGCTTCACGCCAGTCACGCCAGTTCCTCTTCTCCCCGTCCGGGCACGTGCGCCAGGACCAGTTCACCCACCTGCTCGCCGAGCACCGCGACCGCCTCCTCGGGCAGTCCGGTGTCGGTGACCAGGACGTCCGCCTCGTCGAGGTCGGCGATCGTGGAGATGCCGACCGTGCCCCACTTGGTGTGGTCGGCCAGCACGACGACCCGACCGGCCGCGTCCACCAGCGCCCGGTCGGTCTCGCTCTCGTTCAGGTTGGGCGTGGTGAACCCGGAGCGCTCGGCCATGCCGTGCACCCCCAGGAACACCACGTCCAGGTGCAGCGAGCGCAGCGCCTGCACCGCGACCGGGCCGACGAGCGCGTCGGACGGGGTGCGCACGCCGCCGGTGAGGACCACCGTGCGGTCGGTGCGCCCGCCCTGCTGGAGCACGTCGGCGACCCGGATGGAGTTGGTGACCACGGTCAGGTCCGGGATGTCCTCCAGGAACCTGGCGAGCGTCCACGTGGTGGTGCCCGCGGACAGCCCGATGGCCGTCCCCGGACGCACCAGGCCCGCCGCGCGCGCGGCGATGGCCTCCTTCTCGGGGAGCTGCCGCACCGACTTGGCCTCGAAGCCGGGCTCGTCGGTGCTGCGCACGACCACCGTGGTGGCCCCGCCGTAGACCTTCTCCAGGAGCCCGCGCGACGCGAGCACGTCCAGGTCGCGGCGCACCGTCATGTCGGACACGCCGAGCCGGACCACGAGGTCGCTGACCCGGACGGCGCCGGTGCGGCGCACCTCCTCCAGGATCACCGCCTGCCTCTGCCGCGCGAGCACGGTCACTCCCCTTCTGCGACGGCCGGTTCCCCGGCGGCGGCTTCCCTGACCACGACCACGCCGCCCGCCGGGACGGTGAGCGTCCCGTCGACGTCGTCGCCGGACAGCAGCTCCACGCCGCGCGCGGGCACCAGGGCGGGCTCGCCGCCGTGGTTGATCGCGACCAGCCACGAGCCGCCCTCGCCGCGCCTGCGCACGACCTCGACGCCCGCCGAACCGGCGCCGACGTCCGCGCCGCCGTCCTCGCCGGTCACCAGGACCTGCTCGACGCCCGCGTCCGCCACCACGGAGCACACCAGGGTCTCCAGCGCCGCGCCGCGCAGACCGCACCCGAGGTACCAGGCGTTGCCGTTGCGGGTGATGGCCGGTTCACCCGCGAGGGGGCCGTCGGCGTAGCGGGAGAGCACCTCGGCGCCCTCGGCGCGCAGCAGTTCGGTCCACACGGCGACCTCGCCGCCGTCGTCGAGCCGGACGACCTCGCCGGCGCGCAGCGGGTGGAACTCCTCGGTGCGCACGCCGAGCAGCCCGCCGACGAGGCCGGGGTAGCCGCCCAGGTGCACGTGGCCGCGCGTGTCGGTGATCGCGGTGAGGTGGGTGACCAGCAGGTGGCCGGTGTAGGAGGTGAGCCACTCGGCGTCGTCGAGCAGGAACAGCGAGGGCACGACGACGGCCTTGTACGCCGACAGGTCCGCGCCGGAGGGCACGAAGTCGACCGTGACGCCGGAGCGCCACAGCGCCCGGTACAGGCCGAAGACGTTCTCCTGGTAGGAGAAGTCGGCGGTGGGGGTGGCCTCCTGGCCGAGGGACCAGCGCGAGTGCCAGTCGTAGACGATCGCGACGGAGGCGTCCACGGTGGACCCGAGCAGCTCGGTCAGCTTGGCGTACTCGCCGCCGACGCGGCGCACCTCGCGGTGCACGCGGGTGTCCTCGCCGCCGTGCGGGACCATCGCCGAGTGGAAGCGCTCGGCGCCCGCCTTCGACTGGCGCCACTGGAAGAACAGCGTGCCGTCGGCGCCGCGCGCGACGTGCGAGAAGGAGTTGCGGCGCTGCTCGCCGGGGAGCTTGGCGATGTTGCGGGGCTGCCAGTTCACCGCCGAGGTGGACTGCTCCATGAGCAGCCACGGGCGGCCCCCCGCGAGGCCGCGAGTGAGGTCGGCGGCCATGGCCAGCTCGACGTGCCGGTCGGGGTCCTCGGAGCGGGTGTAGTGGTCGTTGGAGACGAAGTCCATCTCCTTCGCCCACGACCAGTAGTCCAGGTCGGCGAAGGTCCAGCCGACCATGAAGTTGGTGGTGACGGGCACGCCGGGGGTGACCTCGTGCAGCACGTCGCGCTCGGCCTTGAACAGCTCCAGGAGCGCGTCGGAGGCGAAGCGGTTGAAGTCGAGCAGCTGGCCGGGGTTGCCGAACGTGGGGGTCACGCGGGGCGGCACGACCTGCTCCCACGCGCTGTAGCGCTGGGACCAGAACAGGGTGCCCCACGCCTCGTTGAGGCCGTCGAGGTCGCCGTAGCGCTCGCGCAGCCAGGTGCGGAACGCCTCGGCGCAGTTGTCGCAGTAGCAGCGCGGGACGTGGCAGCCGTACTCGTTGCCGACGTGCCAGGCGGACAGCGCGGGGTGGTCGCGGTAGCGCTCGGCCAGCGCGCGGGCCAGCGCGACGGCGCGGGTGCGGTAGACCTCGGAGGTGGGGCAGTAGGCCTGGCGGGAGCCGTGGGTGAGGCGGACGCCGTCCTCGCGGACCGGGCGGACCTCGGGGTAGTCGGTGGTCATCCAGGGCGGGGGCGCGGCGGTGGCGGTGGCCAGGTCGACCCGGACGCCGCCCGCGGCGAGGCGGTCCATGACCCGGTCGAGCCAGGCGAAGTCGCGCTCGCCCTCGCGGGGCTCCAGCAGCGCCCAGGAGAAGATCCCGAGGCTCACGAGGTTCACGCCGGACGCGCGCATCAGCTCGACGTCGGCGTCCCAGACCTCCTCGGGCCACTGCTCAGGGTTGTAGTCGGCGCCCCAGGCGAGGCCCGGCAGTCCGGTCGGCCAGCTCGTCATGGCGCAAGAGTGAACCACAAACTCAACACAGTCAAACAGTAACGCCCGTCTGACACTGTTTGGCGGTACACGTCACCCGACCCGCTGGTATGCGCGGCAGGAGGGTTCGGACTAGCGCGTTAACGGGCCGGTAACGGCCATTGACGTTCCTTGTGACAGGGGACACATTATGCGCAACTTTGTTGGATTCGCGTTCGGTTGGTTCAGCGTTGCGTCAACCCGACAGGAGCGATCATGTCCAGGCCCACGCCCCAGCGGTCCCCCCGATTAGGCCGTCGCGCCGTGCTGCGCGCGCTCGCGCTCGGAGCGGGGGTGAGCGCGGCGCCCGGACTCGTCGGGTGCGGCGGCGACCCCGGCGGCGCGTCGGCGGACGTCGTGACGTTCGGCAACAACCAGTCCGACCCGGTGCCGAAGGACGCGATCACGGCGGTGCTGAAGTCGTTCGAGGGCTCCTCCGGGCTGAGCGTGCGGATCAACACCAAGCAGCACGAGCAGTACCAGGAGCAGATCAACAACTACCTGCAGGGCAGGCCGGACGACGTGCTGTCCTGGTTCTCCGGCTACCGCATGAGGTTCTTCGCCGAGCAGGGCCTCACCGGCGACCTGTCGGACGTGTGGGCCAAGGTCGGCTCCGGCTTCTCCCCCGCCGTCAAGGAGGCCGCGACGGCGGCGGACGGCAAGCAGCACCTGGTGCCGTTCACCCAGTACCCGTGGGGGATGTTCTACCGGCCGAGCCTGTGGCGGCAGCGCGGGTACACCCCGCCGGGCACGCTCGACGAGCTGGTCGCGCTGGCCACCAGGATGAAGGCGGACGGGCTCGCGCCGATCGCGTTCGCGCAGAAGCAGGGCTGGCCCGCGATGGGCACGTTCGACCAGCTGAACTTCCGGGTCAACGGCTACCGGTTCCACGTGGACCTGATGGCGGGCCAGGAGGACTGGCAGGGGCCTCGGGTGCGGGAGGTGTTCGACACCTGGAAGCGGCTGCTGCCGTTCCAGCAGGAGAACGCGCTCGGCCGCGACTGGCAGGAGGCCGCCCAGTCACTCCAGCGCGGCGAGGCCGGGATGTACCTGCTCGGCTCGTTCCTGGCCCAGCAGTTCACCGGCGCGGACCGGGACGACCTGGACTTCTTCCCGTTCCCCGAGGTGAACCCCGAGTTCGGCACCGACACCGTCGAGGCGCCCATCGACGGCTTCATGCTCTCCCGCGAGCCCGGCAACCCCGACGGGGCGCGGAAGCTGCTGGAGCACCTGGCGTCGCCGCAGGCGCAGCTGGCCTACCTGAAGGCCGACCCGACGACCGTGGCGACCAGCACCGGGGTCGACGTGAGCGGGTACACCCCGTTGCAGCGCAAGGCCGCCGAGGTGATCGCCTCGGCCGCGCACATCACCCAGTTCCTCGACCGGGACACCGATCCCCGGTTCGCCAGCGACGCGGCGACCAACGGGCTGACCGCGTTCCTGTCCGAGCCCGGCGACGTGGACTCGGTGCTGCGCGGGATGGCGGAGCAGGCCAAGACCATCTTCTCGGAGTGAAACCCTTGGTGGGCAAGGGGAAGCGCGCCACGTCGTTGACGCGCGGCGAGCGGCTGGCGCTGGCGCTGATGATCGGCGTGCCCGCGCTGCTGCACGTGGCGCTGGTGTGGGCGCCCGCGCTCGGGTCGGTCGGGCTGTCGTTCAGCTCGTGGAACGGGATCGGCGGGCTGGAGGACGTCGAGTGGGTGGGGGCGCGCAACTACGTCGACATCCTCACCGGCTACCCGAGGTTCTGGCCGGCCGTGCGCAACAACCTGGTGTGGCTGGTGTTCCTGGTGCTCGTGCCGACCTCGGCCGGGTTGCTGCTGGCCGTGCTGCTGGACCGGAAGCTGCGGTTCGGGCGGGTGTACCAGAGCGTGCTGTACCTGCCGGTGGTGCTGTCGCTGGCGCTGGTCGGGTTCATCTGGCAGCTGGTGTACCAGCCGGAGCAGGGGCTGCTGAACAACCTGCTCGGGATCGCCGACAGCGATCCGGTGAACTGGTTGGGGGACAAGGACATCAACCTGTACGCGGTGCTCGTCGCGGCGGCGTGGCGGCACACCGGGTACGTGATGGTGCTGTACCTGGCCGGGTTGAAGGCCGTGGACCCGGCGCTGCGGGAGGCGGCGGCGCTGGACGGGGCGAACGGGTGGCAGGCGTTCACGCGCGTGGTGTTCCCGGTGCTGCGGCCGGTGAACGTGGTGGTGCTGGTGGTGACCGTGATCGAGGGGCTGCGGGCGTTCGACATCGTCTACGTCATCAACAAGGGGCGCAACGGGTTGGAGCTGCTGTCGGTGCTGGTGACCGACAACATCATCGGCGAGTCCAGCCGGATCGGGTGGGGGTCGGCGCTGGCGGTGGTGCTGCTGGTGATCTCGCTCGGGTTCATCGTCACCTACCTCGTGCAGGTGTTCCGGCGGGAGGAGTCGGAGTGAGGGGCGTTCGGGCGGGAACTGTCGCGCTGCACGGTTTCCTGGTGCTGGCGTGCCTCGGGACGATCGCGCCGCTGCTGTGGGCGCTGTACGCGTCGCTGCGCAGCTACGACGACACGGCGCGGAACGGGTACTTCTCGGTCGCCGAGGAGCTGACGCTGGCGAACTACGCGGAGGCGTGGACGCGGGCCGAGCTGCCGCGCTACTACCTGAACACGCTGGTGGTGGCGCTGCCGTCGGTGGTGCTGGTGCTGCTGCTCAGCTCGATGGCGGCGTTCGGCGTGGCCAGGCTGCCGAGGCGGCTGAACCTGGGGCTGCTGATGCTGTTCACCGCGGGGAACCTGCTGCCGCAGCAGGTGGTCGTGACGCCGCTGTACCGGCTGTACCTGCTGACGCCGGTGCCCGCGTGGGTGAGCGACAGCGGGGTGCTGCTGGACTCGCGGCTGGGCCTGGTGCTGATCCACGTGGCGTTCCAGTCGGGGTTCTGCGTGTTCGTGCTGAGCAACTTCATGAAGACCATCCCGCGCGAGATCGGCGAGGCCGCGCGCGTGGACGGGGCGGGGGTGTGGCGGCGGTACTGGCAGGTGGTGCTGCCGCTGTGCAGACCCGCGCTGGCGGCGCTGGCGACGCTGGAGTTCACCTGGATCTACAACGACTTCCTGTGGGCGCTGGTGCTGATCCAGACCGGCGAGAAGATGCCGGTGACGTCGGCGCTGCAGAACCTGCGGGGGGCGTTCTTCACGGACAACAACCTGGTGGCGGCGGGGGCGCTGCTGGTGGCGCTGCCGACGCTGGTGGTGTTCTTCGTGCTCCAGCGGCAGTTCGTGGGCGGGTTGACGCTGGGGGCGACGAAGGGGTGAGACAACCACGGGGCGGCGCCGGAATCCTCCCGGCGCCGCCCCGCTCTCCGTCGTTGTCCTGCTGTCGCCGAGGGTCTCAGCCCCCCGCGTGCCCCACCCCGCCGCCCACCGGCACCAGCGCGGGTCGTCCCGGCAGGTGCAGGGTGAACAGCGCGCCGCCCTCCGGCGCGCGGCCCGCGTAGACCGCGCCGCCGTGGCGTTCCGCCGCCTGCTTCACGATCGCCAGCCCCAGCCCCGACCCCGGCAGGGTGCGGGCCTCGGAGGAGCGGTAGAAGCGCTCGAACACGTGCGGCAGGTCCGCTTCCGCCACGCCGTGGCCCGAGTCCGCCACCTCGACGACCGCCGCGCCCTCCGCGACCTGCCGCAGCCTCAGCCGCACCACGCCGCCCTCGGTGTTGTCCTGGCTGAACTTCACCGCGTTGTCCAGCAGGTTCAGCACCGCGCGCTCCAGCGCGTTCGAGTCGCCCAGCAGCGACCACGGCTCCAGGCTCACGTCGAAGGCCACGTCGGCGGGCGCGCGCCTGCGGGCTCGGTCCAGGGCCCGCTCGACCACCTCGACCAGGTCCACCGGCTCGTGCACGACCTGCGGCGCGTCCTCGCGGGCCAGCTCGACCAGGTCGCCGATCAGCGTGGTCAGCTCGTCCAGCTGGGCCCGCACGTCGTCGTTGATCTCCGCCTTGTCCTCGTCGGACAGCGTCGGCGACCCCGGCCGCTCGGACGCCAGCAGCAGCTCCAGGTTGGTGCGCATGGACGTCAGCGGCGTGCGCAGCTCGTGACCCGCGTCCGCGACGAGCCTGCGCTGCCGCTCCTGCGACTCGGCGAGCGCCCCCAGCATCGCGTTGAACCGCTGGGTGAGCCTGGCCAGCTCGTCGTCGCCGGACACCGGGATCGGCCGCAGGTCGCCGGTCAGCGCGACCCGCTCGGTGGCCTCGGTGAGCCGCTGCACGGGCCGCAGGCCGGTGCGCGCCACCGCCGTCCCCGCCGCCGCCGCCGCGACCACGCCCAGGCCGCCGATCACGAACAGCACCAGGCTCAGCTTGCCCAGCGTGGTGTTCAGCGGCTTGATCGACTGGGCGAGGACCATCGCCTCGCCGTCGCCGTACGGCACCGTCAGCACCCGGTACTCGGTGCGCTTGTCGGTCCAGATGTGCTCCAGCAGCTCGCCGTTCGCCACCGCCAGGTCGTCCGAGTTGGTCGGCGGCGCGGTGGTGAACTTCGGGTACAGGATGCGCCCGGCCGAGTCCAGCTTGCCGATCTTGATGTCACCGGCGGCGAGGAACGCGCCGGGCATCTCGCTGACCGTGTCGTTGACCCTGGGCGCGTTCACCGCCGCCTGCGCGCGCTGGCGCAGGTTCTCGTCGAACGAGGTGATCATGTTGTCGCGCACCGTCATGTACACGCTCAGCGACACCACGGCGACCGCGCCCGCCACGCACAGCGCGGCGAGCAGGGTCACGCGCGCGTGCAGCGAGGCGCGCTGGAACCGGGTGCCGCCGGGAGCGGTCACGGGGGCGTCTCCCTGAGCACGTAGCCGACGCCGCGCACCGTGTGCAGCAGCCGGGGCTCGCCGCCCGCCTCGGTCTTGCGCCGCAGGTAGCCGACGTACACCTCCAGCGCGTTCCCGGAGGTGGGGAAGTCGTAGCCCCACACGTCCTCCAGGATGCGCCCCCTGGTGAGCACCTGCTTGGGGTGCGCCAGGAACAGCTCCAGCAGCGCGAACTCGGTGCGGGTGAGGCTGATGGGCCGCTCGCCCCTGCGGACGTCCCTGGTGCCGGGGTCCAGCTCCAGGTCGGCGAAGCGCAGCAGGTTGACCGGCTCCTCCACGTCGGTGGCGGTGCGCCGCAGCAGGGCGCGCAACCTGGCCAGCAGCTCCTCCAGCGCGAACGGCTTCGGCAGGTAGTCGTCGGCCCCCGCGTCCAGACCGGAGACCCGGTCGCTCACCGCGTCCCGCGCGGTGAGCACGAGTATGGGCAGGTCGTCGCCCGTGCTGCGCAACCTCCGGCAGACCTCCAGGCCGTCGAGCCTGGGCATCATCACGTCCAGGACCATGGCGTCCGGGCGCTGCGACAGGACCGACTCCAGCGCCTGCTGGCCGTCGCCCGCGAGGTCCACCTGGTAGCCGTTGAACTGCAGTGAGCGGCGGAGCGACTCACGCACGGCCCTGTCGTCGTCGACAACGAGGATGCGCATGTCGACAGTCTCGCCGCTGGTCC
This sequence comes from Actinosynnema mirum DSM 43827, assembly GCF_000023245.1. GTDB lineage: Bacteria > Actinomycetota > Actinomycetes > Mycobacteriales > Pseudonocardiaceae > Actinosynnema > Actinosynnema mirum. The sequence continues at coordinate 674,703 of NC_013093.1, read as the reverse complement.
TGAGAGCCGCCTGAGAAGCGGGTGTGAGGAGGCAGTCAAGTTCCGGGGGCGCCCGTCGGCCGAACGGTCAGAAGTAGTCGCCGAGCCTGGGCGCGCCGGTCGACGCGGTGAGCCGGTCGAGCAGGGCCGCGTCGCCGTCGAGCAGGCCCGCGCGGCGCAGGGCGTGGGTGTTCTGGAAGCCGCTGAACCACGGCCCGAGCGCCCGCGCCTTCACCCGCACCGCACCGCTGCCGCCGGGTTCGACCCTGACCTGCCCGTCCTCCACCACGATCCGGCGCCGCCCGGCGTGCCACGGGGCGATCGGGTCGGTGACGTCCAGGTCGACGGCGGCGGAGCGCAGCCCGGTCGCGGCGGGCCAGCCGCGCGCGGCCACGGCGGCGGTCAGGTCGACCACGCGCATCAGCCAGGCGCGGGTGGTGACGGTGTGCTTGATCGCCTGGTCGGTGAGCAGGCCGGTGGTGGCCGGGTCGAGCACGCGCAGGTCGAACGCGGGCAGCACGCCGCCCCAGCTGGCCAGCTCGCCCAGCAGCCCGAGCTGGGTGTCGAGGTCACGGGCGACGAGGTCGAGCACGCGCAGCCCGTCGCCGTCGCGGTCGGCCAGCAGGTAGCCGCGCACCTCGCCGTCGTGGCCGGGCACGACGGAGGCCACGTTGTGGTCCAGCGCCTCCACCGGGTCGAACGCGGGCGCGGAGCGGTCGAGCATCCCGTCCACGGTGGACGCGAGGTCGGTGTAGCAGGCGTGCACGGCGGGCGCGTCCTGCGGCCTGGCCGCGCGGGAGAGCGGCTTGCCGCCGGTGGGCAGCTGGCCGGGGGTGAGGCTGATCCACTCGTGGACGCCCGCGCGCTCCCAGCCGCACGAGCGGTACAGGGCGGGCACGGTGGCGTAGAGCAGCGACAGGGCCTGCCCGCGCTCGCGCATGTCCTCGACGGCGCGGGTGAGCAGCGCGGTCGCCACGCCCCGGCCGCGCGCGTGCGGGTCGACCGCGACGCCGCCGATTCCGCCCGCGGGCACGGTGCGGCCACCCCAGAACTGGTGGTGCCGCCACACGCCGAGGGTGCCGACGAGGCGGCCGTCGGCCTCGGCGACCAGCGCGTCCTGGCCCGGCGGGAGCACCGGGTCGACGGGCCTCGCGGAGCCGAACGCCACGGATCGCAGTCCTGCGGCGGCCTCGACGTCGGCCTGCTCGGTCGTCCTGACCAGCACCTGGCACCCCCTCCGGAGCGCGGACCGCGCGGACCGCGCGGACCGCGCGGACCCAGGACTACCAGGGAGCGGTCTGGGTCACCAAGCGAAAAAGCCCTGCCCGCTCTTGCGCCCCAGCTCACCGCGCGCGACCTTGGCGCGCAGCAGCGCGGGTGGGGCGAAGCGCGGCCCCAGCTCGGCCTCCAGGTGCTCGGCGATGGCGAGCCGCACGTCGAGCCCGACCAGGTCGGTGAGCCGCAGCGGGCCGACGGGCCAGTTGTAGCCGAGCCGCATCCCGGTGTCGATGCCCTCGGCGTCGGCGACGCCCTCCTCCAGCATCCGGATCGCCTCCAGCCCGACGGCGACGCCGAGCCGGGAGGTGGCGAAGCCGGGGCTGTCCCTGACCTCGATCACGGTCTTGCCGAGCGACTCGGCCCACGTCCGGGCCCGCGCGAGCACGTCCGGGTCGACGCCGTCGTGCCGCACCAGCTCGACCAGCGGCTGGACCGGGACGGGGTTGAAGAAGTGCAGTCCGAGGACCCGCTCACCGGGCAGCCCCTCGGCGAGCGCGGTGATCGACAGCGACGAGGTGTTGGATGCCAGCACGGCGTCCGGGCACGCGGTCGCGGCGGCGGCGAGCACGGCGCGCTTGAGCGCGGCGTCCTCGGGCACGGCCTCGACGACGAGCTCCACGTCGGGGGCGAGGTCGGCGAGCTCGCGCGCGACGGTCAGCCGGGCGAGCAGCTCGGCGGGCGGCGCGGGCAGCTTGCCGCGCTCGTCCGCCTTGGCCAGCGACCGCTCGACCCGCTGCCCGGCCGCCGCGACCCGCTCCGCCCCCGCCTCGACGAGCACCACGCGGTGGCCACCCGCCAGCAGCACGTGCGCGATGCCCGCGCCCATGGTGCCGCCGCCGATCACCGCGGCGATCACCGCTCGGCCACCCCGTCCACGACCGCCCCGGACTGGAGGACCTCGGCGGTGAACAGGGAGATCAGCTCGGCGGCCCCGATCTCGCTGAGGTTGGCGCCGCCCGCCTGCCACTCGGGCGAGCCGAAGGCCCGGTTCATGGCGTCCTCGGACTCGAAGTACATCTCGGCGATCAGGTGCGGCTCGTTCTCGGCGAGGAAGCCGGGGATGAGCAGCTGCCCGGCCCTGGCGACCTCGACGCGCAGCAGGCCGGGGGTCTTGAGCACCAGGGGCAGGTGCGAGGCGAAGTAGGCCTCGTCGAACTCCTCGGGCCGGTCGGGCCGCCGGTACAGCGCGATGCACTTGATCATGTAACACCTTCCGTCACCCTCGCCGCCGGACTGTAACACCGGCACGATGGGTCCTGTGCGGATCATCTTGCTGCGCCACGGCCAGAGCCTGGGCAACGTCGACGAACTGGCCTACTGCCGGGTACCCGATCACACCATGCCTCTCACCCCGCTGGGGGAGCGAGAGGCGAAGGAAGCGGGCGATCGGGTGAAAGCGCTGCTCCAGGACGTGCCCGCGGCCGTCTACGTGAGCCCGTACACCCGCACCAGGAGCACGCTGCGGCTGCTGGGGCTGGGCGCGCTGGCCGAGCGGGTGGTCGCCGAGCCCCGGCTGCGCGAGCAGGACTGGGGCAACCTGCAGGACCCGGTGCAGCAGGAGGTGCTCAAGCACCAGCGGCACGCGTTCGGGCACTTCTTCTTCCGGCTGCCCAACGGCGAGTCCGGCGCGGACGTGGACGACCGGGTGGCCGCGTTCCTGGACGGGCTGGAGGCGCGGGTGCGCGCGGGCGGGCACCCGGAGACCTCGCTGCTCGTGTCGCACGGGCTGACCATCCGGCTGCTGTGCAGGCGGCTGTTCGGCTGGAGCGTGGAGCTGTTCGAGTCGCTGTCCAACCCGACGACCTGCGAGGACCGGGTGCTGGAGCACGACGGCGAGCGGTGGCGGCTGGACCGGCCGTTCGACCAGTGGCGCGATTCCCCGGACGGCGAGACCCAGGGCTGAGCCCCGGCTCGGAACACCTGCTCGCGACGGTTCACCCCCCTCGGCTACCCTCTAGGTGAAAATGATTGTCATTCCCTACAAGAGGGGGTCACCTTGTCCGCGCGCCACTGCCAGCTGACCGGGCGCAAACCCGGTTACGGCAAGCAGGTCTCGCACTCCCACCGCCGCACCAACCGCCGCTGGCTGCCCAACACCCAGCGCCGCAGGTACTGGCTGCCGTCGGAGAACCGCTACGTCGTGCTCACCCTGTCCACCAAGGGCGTCAAGACCGTCGACCGGCGCGGCGTGGAGTCCGTCGTCGCCGAGCTGCGCAGGCGCGGGGAGAAGGTCTGATGGCCAGGGGCAACGACATCCGGCCGATCATCAAGATGCGGTCCACGGCGGGCACCGGCTACACCTACGTGACCCGCAAGAACCGCCGCAACGACCCGGACCGCCTGGTGCTGCGCAAGTTCGACCCGGTCGTGCGCAGGCACGTCGACTTCCGTGAGGAGCGCTGACGTGGCCAAGAAGTCGAAGATCGCCAAGGACCTGAAGCGGCGCGAGGTCGTGGCCAGGCACGCCGAGCGGCGGGCCGAGCTGAAGGAGCTGATCCGCACCGACCCCGAGCGGCGCGACGAGGCGCAGCGGGCGCTGCGGCGGCTGCCCCGCGACGCCAGCCCGACCAGGCTGCGCAACCGGGACGCGGTGGACGGCAGGCCGCGCGCCTTCACCAGGGCGTTCGGGCTGTCGCGACTGCGGCTGCGGGAGATGGCGCACCGCGGTGAGCTGCCGGGTGTGCGCAAGTCGAGCTGGTGAGGAGGACCGCGATGCCCAAGCCCGAACGCGTCCCGAGGAAGCGGGTCAACCTGCTGCGCCGCGAGGGCGTGGAGCTGGTGGACTGGAAGGACGCCGCGCTGCTGCGGAAGTTCCTGTCGGACCGGGGGAAGATCCGCTCCCGCCGGGTGACGGGGCTGACGCCCCAGCAGCAGCGGCAGGTGGCCACCGCGGTGAAGAACGCCCGCGAGATGGCGCTGCTCCCCTACCCCGCGAAGGGCAGGTAGCCGCGCGGGCGGTGCGGTCCGCCGCACCGCCCGCGCACCGGTGGTGATCACCACGCCGCCCCCGCTAGCGGGTCCGCGTCGGGCACGATCACCCGAATGAGCTTCTACGACGTGCTGCACCGCCGCAGGGACACCAGGGGCGAGTTCACCGGCGCCCCGATCCCCGACGACGTGCTGCGCCGCGTCCTGTCGGCCGCGCACGCCGCCCCGAGCGTGGGCCTGACCCAGCCGTGGGACTTCGTGCTGGTGCGCGACGAGGACACCCGCCTGGCGTTCCGCGCCCACGTCGCCGCCGAGCGCGAGGTGTTCGCCGCCGAACTGGAAGGCGAGCGCGCCGAGGTCTTCTCCCGCGTCAAGGTCGAGGGGATCATGGAGTCCACGCTCGGCGTGGCCGTGACCTACGACCCGGAGCGCGGCTCCCCCGCCGTGCTCGGCAGGCACGCGATCGCCGACGCCGGGCTCTACTCGGTGTGCCTGGCCATCCAGAACCTGTGGTTGGCCGCCACCGAGGAGGGTCTGGGCGTGGGATGGGTCAGCTTCTACCGCGAGGAGGTGCTCAGCGGGTTGCTCGGGCTACCCGAAGGGGTTCGCCCGGTCGCGTGGTTGTGCCTCGGACCGGTGACGGAACTGCCCGATACACCCGACTTGGAACGCCACGGGTGGCGCAACCGAGTGCCCCTGGAGGCGGTACTACACCAGGAGCGATACACGCAGCGCTCCTCCCGGTAGCCTGTTGGGGCCGTGACGGCGGGCGAGCGGGTCAGCGTGCCCAGCGCGCCGAGTCGGAATGGAGTGGCGAGCACGAGTGGACCAGCGAGCGGACGAGGTCTCCGACCCCGAGGCCAGGATCAAGGCGCTGCTGAACGCGGGCAGGCTGGCGGAGGCCAACACCACCTTCGACGAGGTGGTCAACCGGCCCCCGCCGGGGGCTGACCGCTGGGCGCGCTCCGCCGCCCTGGTCAACCGGGCCAAGCTGGCCTGGCGGCTCGGCCGCATCCCCCTGGCGCTGGAACTGGCCGCCGAGGGCTGGAGCGACCTGGAGGGCGAGGACCCGGACCACCCGGACGCCGCTCGGGCCACGCACGCCCTCGCCTACCTGCTGGAGGGCATCGGCAACCGCCGCGCGGCGGTGGACATGATGCGGGTCGCGGTGGGCATCGCGCGCCGCGCCGGTGAGGCCGAGGTGCTCGCCATCTGCCTGCAGGGCCTCGGCGGGCTGCTGAACTTCCGGGCGATCTCGTCGCAGCCGGACGTGGCGCTGGCCGCGTTCGAGGAGGCGCGGCAGTGCCTGGCCGAGGGCCTGCCGCTGGCCTCCGACGACCACATGACGCGGGCGCTGCTGGGCGCCTACAGCCGCTCGCTGGCCGGGGTCGGCGAGCTGTGGCAGGCCGAGCTGCACGCCGACGAGACGGTGCGGCGGGCGCTGGTGGCCGACGACAAGTGGGCGCTGGCGGTCGGCAACTGGGTGCTGGCCGTGGTGCACCGCGAGCGCGGCGACCTGCTGCGGGCGCGCACCCTGGGCAGCCGGGCGGTGACCGCCGCCGAGTCGATCAACGACCCGTCGCTGCTGCTGCGGTTCTCCCAGGACCTGGCGGACATCTGCGCGGGCCTGGGCGACCCGGTCGGCGAGGCGGCGGCGCTGCGGTGCAGCGTGGCGGCGGGCACGACCGCGACGGTGACCCTGCAGGAGGGGCTCGGGCAGGCGCTGGAGCAGCGCAGGGTGGCGGTGCAGGCGCAGCGGTTGGCGGTGGCGGCGCAGGAGGCCGCGGCGCGCGACCCGCTGACCGGGCTGGCGAACCGGCTCGGCCTGGAGCGGGCCGCCGCGACGCTGCTGGAGGGCACGGCGGCGCGCGGGCGGGTGCCGTGGCTGGTGCTGGTGGACGTGGACTGGTTCAAGGACGTCAACGACGACGCCGGGCACGCGGCCGGTGACGCGACGCTGCGCGAGATAGCCCAGCTGCTGCGCCGGGAGACCAGGTCGGACGACCTGGTGGCGCGGTGGGCGGGCGACGAGTTCGTGGTGCTGCTGGGGAACTCGGCGGGCGGCGGCGGCCCGGAGGCCGGTCCGGTGGTGGCCGAGCGGATCAGGGCGGCGGTGGACGGGCACGACTGGCAGGTGGTCCTCGGGATCACCCGGCGGCCCACGGTGTCGATCGGGGTCGCGGCGGGGCCCGCGAAGCTGGACCAGCTGTTCGCGGCGGCGGACATGGCGCTGTACCGGGCGAAGCGGTTGGGGCGCAACCGGGTCGAGGTCGAGGGGCCGGGGTCGGAGGGTGGCTCCGAGGGTGGCTCCGACGGCGGTTCCGGGGAGGCGTGCGAGGACGCGGCGGCGGTCGGCGGCGCCGAGGCCGACGGCTCCAGCCGCGGGCGGGACGGCGCGGGACGCGGTCGGCCGGGACGCGACGCGCCGCGCGCGGAGCGGGTGGAGGCCGGGGAGCCGGAGCCTGAGCAGCCCGAGCCTGAGCGGCCCGAGCCTGAGCGGCCCGAGTCCGGGCAGCCCGAGTCCGGGCAGCCGGAAGCCGAGGAGCCGGAAGCCGAGCATCCGGAAGTCGTCGCGACCGAAGGGGGCGCGACCGAAGTCGTTGCGGCGGAAGTCGTTGCGACCGAAGAACTCCCGGTGCCCGAGCCGACGACGCCCGAGACCGGTGCGCCCGCCGTCGACGCGCCCGCCCCCGACCGCTCGGACGAGCAACCTCAGGCGATCAGCCCGCCCCGGTAGGCCACCAGCGCGGCCTGCACCCGGTTGACCGCGCCGATCTTGCCCAGCACCGACGACACGTACCCCTTGACCGTCGCCTCCGACAGGTGCAGCGTCCCGCCGATCTCGGCGTTGGACATCCCCTGCCCGATCAGCACCAGGACCTCGCGCTCCCGCTCGGACAGCGAGGACAGCAGCCTGCGCGCGGGTTCGGCGGCCCGCTCCCCGTCCGCGACGGCGGACAGCACACGGGCCGCCACGCCGGGGTCGAGCACCGCGCCGCCGCGCGCCAGGTCGCGGACGGCCTTGACCAGCTGCTCGGGCTCGGTGTCCTTGAGCAGGAACCCGCTGGCGCCCAGCCGGAGCGCCTCGCTGACGTACTCGTCCACGTCGAAGGTCGTCAGCATCGCGACCTTCGGCGGGTCCGGCAGCGCGCGCAGCCTCCTGAGCGCGACCAGCCCGTCCGAGGTGCGCATCCGGATGTCCAGGAGCACCACGTGCGGCCGGTGCTGGCGGGCCAGTTCGGCCACCAGGTGCCCGTCGTCGCACTCGGCGACGACGTCGATGTCACCCGCGCTGCTGAGGATGAGCCGGAGGCCCGACCGGACGAGGTCCTCGTCGTCGGCCAGCACAACCTTGATCACGACGCCTCCCCGAGTTGGCGTTTCGTGCTGTGCGGCAACCTGGCCCGCGCGGCAATGCGCAAGCCGGTGTTAATACGCCGTTATCTCACCACGGTCCCGGCGCGCCGAAGTACGGCCCGACCTCGTTCACAGTTACCAGGAATAACCGGGAGCAGCGCGGACCCCGCCCGTCGGGAGGTGCGGAAACGGCCCGCGGAATCGGCTGTTTTCACAGTTCCACGCCACGTGGAAGCGCTGTCGGGACCCCGCTCACCGCGTACCCATAAAACACGAAAGCCTTTCGCAAACACCTCGCCAAACGTAGCCTCCGTCACAGGCAACCCCCTGGAGAGGAGCCCGATCCCCGTGCCGAAGAACGCCCGGTTAGCACTGGCGGTGGCACTGCTGACCGCCACGACGACCGTGACCGCGACGACCGCCACGACCGCCTCGGCGGCCCCGGTCACCGCGCCGCCGATCACGGCCCCAGCGTCCGCCGCCCCGGTGGCAGGCCCGACCGCGCTGGCCGACGACCCCTGCCTCGGCCAGTGCCACGACATCGTCCCGCCCGGCCAGAGCGGCAACGCCACCCTCGCGGACATCCTGGCGCACAAGGTCTTCGGCACCCGACCCGCGCACTCCGCCGACCAGCTCGGCAAGTACGACGCGCTGGCGAGCGGCCACAAGGGGCTGACCAACGCCCAGCTGACGAACTTCTTCAACGACGCCTCGTTCGGCGTCCCCGCGAACCAGGTCGAGAGCACCATCAGCCCGCGCGCCGACGTGACCATCGTGCGCGACAAGCTGATCGGGATGCCGCACATCACCGGCACCACCCGCTCCGGCACGCAGTTCGGCGCCGGCTACGCGGCGGCGCAGGACCGGCTGTGGCTGATGGACCTGTTCCGGCACCTCGGTCGCGGCCAGCTGTCCGGGTTCGCCGGTGGCGCCGAGGGCAACCGGGTGCTGGAGCAGAGCTTCGTCAAGCAGATCGCGTACACCGAGGCGGACCTGCAGGCCCAGATCGACCGGGTCGCCGCGCAGGGCGATCGCGGGCGGCAGGCGTTCCAGGACGTCACCGACTACCTGCAGGGCGTCAACGCCTACATCACGCAGGCGATCGCGAACCGGAACTTCCCCGGCGAGTACGTGCTGACCGGGCACGCCGACGCGATCACGAACTGGAACGACATCCAGCCGTTCAAGGCCACCGACCTGGTCGCGATCGCGGCCGTCGTCGGCGGGCTGTTCGGCGCGGGCGGCGGCGGCGAGGTGCAGAACGCGCTGGTGCGGCTGGCCGCGCAGAACAAGTACGGCGCCGAGGCGGGTGACCGGGTGTGGCGCTCGTTCCGGGCGCGCAACGACCCCGAGGCGACGCTGACGCTGCACGACGGGCAGCGCTTCCCGTACGCGACCGAGCCCGCGAACCCGAAGGGCGTCGCGCTGCCGGACGGCGGGGTGGTGACGCCGGAGCCGATCGTCTACGACCAGACCACGTCCAGCGCCCGGCAGTCCACTGTGGACACCCCGGACGACCTGAAGGCGCTGGAGGGCATCTTCGCCGACGGCGTGCTGCCCAAGGACCTGCTCTCCCGCCCGCGCGGCATGTCGAACGCGGTCGCGATCTCCGGCGCGCACACCACCACCGGCAACCCGATCGCCGTGTGGGGGCCGCAGACCGGCTACTTCGCGCCGCAGCTGCTGATGCTGCAGGAGCTCAACGGCCCCGGCCTGCGGGCGCGCGGGGTGTCGTTCGCGGGCGTCAACATGTACGTGCAGCTCGGGCGCGGCCTGGACTACTCGTGGAGCGCGACCTCGTCGGGCCAGGACATCACCGACACGTACGCGGTGGAGCTGTGCGAGCCGAACGGGCAGCCGACGGCGAACTCGGCGCACTACCTGCTGCGCGGGCAGTGCGTGCCGATGGAGCGGCTGGAGCGCAAGAACGCGTGGAAGTCGACGGTCGCCGACCCGACGCCCGCGGGTTCCTACACGCTCGTGGTCTACCGCACCAAGTACGGGCTGGTGCAGTCGCGGGCGAAGGTGGGCGGCAAGTTCGTCGCCTACACGGCGCTGCGGTCCACGTACCTGCGCGAGGTGGACCCGATCATCGGGTTCCAGGAGTTCAACGACCCCGGCGCGATCACCTCGGCGCAGGCGTTCCAGCGGGCCGCCGAGCGGGTCGGGTACGCGTTCAACTGGTTCTACGCGGACGCGAACGACATCGCCTACTTCAACTCGGGGCTGAACCCGGTGCGCAAGGCCGACGTCGACCCGGACCTGCCGGTGAAGGCCGAGCAGGCGTACGAGTGGCAGAACTGGAACCCGGACGACAACTCGGCGGCGTACACGGCGTTCGCGCAGCACCCGCAGTCGGTGAACCAGGACTTCTACGTCAGCTGGAACAACAAGCAGGCGCTGGACCACTCCTCCGGCGGGTACGGGATGTCGTCGGTGCACCGCGGCGACCTGCTGGACAAGCGGGTGCGGGCGCTGATCGCGAACGGCGCGAAGGTGGACCGGGCGGCGGTGACGAAGGCGGTCGCCGAGGCCGGGCTCGCGGACCTGCGGGCCGAGCGGGTGCTGCCGGAGGTGCTGCGCGTGCTGGGGACGGTGGCCGACGCGGACCTGGCGCCGACCGTGCAGAAGCTCAGGGCGTGGGTGACCTCCGGGTCGCTGCGCACCGAGACCAGCAAGGGCAGCAAGGTCTACGCGCACGCCGACGCGATCCGGGCGCTGGACGCGTGGTGGCCGCTGCTGGTGGACGCGCAGTTCCGGCCGGGGCTGGGCGACGCGCTGAACAGCGCGCTCGTCGGGGCGCTGCAGGTGGACGAGGCGCCGTCGGACCCGCGCGGCGTGCAGCAGCACAAGGGGTCGGCGTTCCAGTACGGCTGGTGGGGCTTCGCGCAGAAGGACCTGCGGGCGGTGCTGGGCGACCAGGTGGCCGGGCCGCTGGGCGCGAAGTACTGCGGCGGCGGTGACCTGGCGCGGTGCAGGCAGGTGCTGCTGGACAGCCTGCGGCGGGCGATCGCGGTGCCCGCGACGACGACCTACCCCGGTGACGACAGCTGCGCGGCGGGCGACCAGTGGTGCGCGGACTCCATCGTGCACCGGGCGATGGGCGGCATCACCCAGGACAAGATCACCTGGCAGAACCGGCCGACCTACCAGCAGGTGGTGCAGTTCCCGTCGCGGCGATCCGCTTCGGTGTTCGGCAGCGCGCATTCGGTCGAAGTCTTCCGGAACGACGTGGAATGGGCTTCATTGCGCGCGAAGTAGCTGGTGGGAGCGGGTTTTCCGGTATTTCACGTGACCCCGAAAGAGGGGGTTCGTACAAATGACGGGTTCCCAACCAGGGCCCGGTTCCGGATACTCGCTGTACGAACTTGAGGTCTACGAACCGTAGACCGGCCCACAGGAAGACCCCGGTCCACCCCCAGGGACCGGGGTCTTCCGCTGTCCGGCGCGGGGCGGGGTCAGCGGTGCGGGTTCGCGACGCCGTTGCGCGGGGTGGCGTCGCCGGGTTCGAGCCGGTCGCGGGGGTCCTCGGGGCCGGTGGTGAGCTGCTCGGGGGGTTTCTGGGCGGGGATGGTGGGGGGCTGCGAGCTCTGCACCTGGCCCTGGTTCTGGCTCTGGCTGTGGCCCTGGCTCTGGGGGAGCCCGACCTGGTCGGCGAACTCGGCCGCGACGGAGGTGCCCCCGTAGACGCCGAGGGCCTGGGCGAGGTGCTGGCGCAGGTCGGTGCGGTGGTCGTGGGACAGGCGCGGGATGGCGCTCTCGAAGCTGCTGACGAGGGTGTCGGCCCAGTGCCGGTCGCGGCGCTGGGCGGCGATCCGGACGAGGTCGTCGAGCTGCTGGGCGAGGGCGACGGCCTGCTCGACCTGGTAGCCGTTGCGGTGCAGCCACCAGATCGTGGCGGTGGACAGGTCGGTGAGCACCTCGTCCCGCAGGTACCGGATCTCGTCGCGCTCGGCGTCGCGCTCGGCCTGGCGGATGGTCGTGGCGCGCAGGAGCTCGATGTGCTTGCGGGCCATCTCCAGGTCGGCGTCGTCCACCCGCAGCTCGACCTGCTCGGCGCGGGCCCACACGTGCGTGCCCTCGACCTGCCGCTCGTCGGCGAGCTCGTCGCCGAGCTGGTGCTTGAGCGGCGCGTGGTGCACCAGCATCGAGCCCTCGGTCACGGCGCGGGCGCGCTGGACCACGTCGTTGACGGCGGCGCTGCGCGGCGAGTGGTGCCGCAACCCGGAGGCGAGGTCGACGCGCCAGTGGATGGTGAACTTGGCGTGGAAGTCGAGCCCGTACACGGCGGAGGGCAGCGGTGTCTCGAACACCAGCTCGTGCGTGGTCGGAGGCGGCACGAACGTGAACTGCTCCGCCCGCCGCATCTGCCGCCGCCGCCACCAGGAACCAACGGCCCCGAGGGGTCCGGGCCGGAAGTCGGGCCAGGGTCTACCGCTCATGGGTGAACCTTCGCATCGGGATGAGGATGCAACTTCTGTACCCCACGAACCGGGCGGGCAGAAGCGGGCGGGGCCGGGTTCCCCCCAACAGCGGCAACGGCGGAAACCGCGGGAGGCCCGATCTCACGCGATGTGCACCCCCTGGCTCCGCACGGGTGACGGGGGCCCGGTAGGGTATGGGACGCGCCCTCGTAGCTCAGGGGATAGAGCATCGGTTTCCTAAACCGTGTGTCGCAGGTTCGAATCCTGCCGGGGGCACTCACCTTTCGCCGGGTGAATCAAGCTCTGACCTGCGGAAACGCGGTCGGGGCTTGATCTATTTCCGGGGCTTGCGCCGGTCGCTGTCAGCCCGAATCTGCCCCCGTTTGCCGGGGTCCGCGAAACCACCGCGAAATGACCTCGGCCCCCTGGGGCAGGTCCCAGGGGGCCGATCCGTGAGGTGGGTCACGCGGCGCGGAAGAGGGATTCGATCTTCCTGTTGACCGTCTCGCGCTGCCCGTCGATGCACTTCGCGTAGACCTTCAGCAGCACGTCCACCGAGTGCCCGGCCCGTTCGGCGACCTCCGGGGCCGGGACGCCGCCGTTGAGCCAGAGCGACACCGCAGCGTGCCGGAGGTCGTACGGGCGACCCGCGAGCGGCGATGCCACCTGGGCCGGGGTGAGGCCGTAGGCGCGGGCCTGCTCCCAGACGCGCGAGTAGGTGGACGAGGAGACCACCCCATCGTTCGGTGATCGGAACAGCCGACCATCCGGGGCCGACCCGAACCGGGCGATGTGCTCCCGCAGGATCGTGACCAGCACGGGTGGAATCGGAACCGGCCGGACCTCCTTGACCCCCCGGTGCTTCAACCCGCGCTGATCATGGACCTCGCCGGAGTCCGTCCACCGCTTCCCCGCCGAGGGCCGCGACTCCCCCAGCATCAGGACACCCCACCCGGACTGGGGCAACGTGCAGTCGTTCACCCGGAGGGCCAGCCCCTCAGCCGGACGTGCAGCCGCGTAGTAGCCCACGGCGAAGAAGGCCGCCAAGTGCGCGCCCCGATCCGCGTTGCGCCTGCCCACGTACGAGACGGCCGCCAGCAGGTCGGCGACCTGACGGGGGTTGGCGACCACGCGCGGGTCAACCTGCTCAACCACCTTGGCCGTCTTCCGCTTCACCCTGGTCAGGGGGTTATCGGGGATCAACTCCCGCTCGACCGCGTACCCGAGCAGGTTGAACAGCACGGCCCGTTTGCGCTGGTAGACCGTCGCCGCAGCGGCCTTGCCGTCGAGCTTGACCGCCAGGGCGTCGAGCACTTCCCGGACGGCGGGCGCAGCGGTGAGGTCGTACAGGGGCCGCGAGTTCCTGACGAGCCAGTCCGCCGCGCTCTCCTCCGCGCTCGACCTCGTGGCGCCCCGCGTGGTCGGGGACAGCAGCCGCGAGCGCCAGATACACGCCGAGATCGTCCCGTGCTGCTTCGCACGCTTTCTTCCAGTCCGCCTCGTCGATCAACGCACGCACGCACGATCGCGAGCGCACGTTTTGTACTGCCAAACGCTTCACAAATTTCAGCATCGTCGCTAACTTCCCGCGGGTCGGGAAGCCGCCCGCGCTCCATCGCGAACCGGATAATGGGATCAAGAAGCGAGCGGTGTGCGTCGCGCAGGGTTTCACTGAGCTTGGCTGCCTGGCTGGCATACCGTCCATGGCGGACCCTGGATGCCAGAAACTGGTGGCCTCGACTGTCGTCGCGGAAGACGTAGAAGATGCCCGGAGCAGCCGCTATGGACCGCGCGTCGAGGTTCGTGTCGATCCATGATCGAAGCTCGTCCTGCTTGAAGAACTTTTGAAACGTGCCCTTAGTCGTGAGCACTCCGTCGCCGTGGCGGCGCCCTTTCACATGACGGGCCTCCCAGTCAGGCCGGGCGACGACAACGAGAATCTGGCGTGCTAGGGACCAGGCCGATCGTAGTACGTCGACTCGTTCGAGTGGGTCCTCGATAACGTTCACCACGTAGCCGAGATTGACAATGTCGGCCTCACGGTGTGGCGAGGATGCCGCGTGATCCGGATCCCATCCTGTGACGTCGTAGCCCAGTGCCGAGAGCCGCAGCACATCGCCGCCGCGGCCGCAGCCGTAGTCGAAGACTGATAGGCCCGCTTGCAAGAGCGCGTCGGAGAGTGCTGCCGCCATCGGCTTGCTGAGACCGGTGCGCATCATCGCTGTCCGGCCGCGATCAACGATGGTCATCCGCTGCTGCACCGCCCTACCTGTGACTCCGCACCGTTCATGGCGCGTTGTCTCGCCGTTGGCGCCGGCAGGCGGAACGCCTTGAACGTTGTCACAGTTTGGGTTGATACCAGCATGCACCAGGAAGTGCCACAGTGGCCCGTCGTCGAAGGCGGAGCACCCCGCTACGTGTGCGCAGGGCAAGGCAGAGCTTTGGAGCAACCGTCCTGACCGACCAGCAGACACACGTTTGTCCGTCGACCGTGCTGCTCGCGGGATGCGGGGCAACATGGTCGACGGACGTGTCGCCAAGTTCCTACGGTGTGGCGAGCAAGATGTGCATGACGCTCAGCCCAGTTCGCGGCCGTGGCGGAGTTCCCACGATCCGACCTCGGTGTAGTACGAGCCGAAGTGCTTGAGCCACGCTGCGATGATCTCTGTGATCCGGTGCGCTTGGCCTTCTGTGACGTCTGCTCGTTCTTCGATGGCGTGCCGCAGCTCAGTGTTACTGAGGGGCTGTCCGTTCAGAAGCTTTCGTAGTTCGGGAATCGCGTGTAGTCGATCGTGCACCGCGGTGTTGAACTGAGGCTCGGACAGGCCGGCGGGAATGTTCAGTAGTGCGAGATCCTGAACTAGACCTGCCTCAACGGCTTCCGCGAAGCGCGATCGTCCAGAGTAGAACGTGAACAACGTTTCCGGACGTCGAGTTACCGGGTACCACGAGACGGCTGGTCGCGGTTCCGATGCGCCGTCTGCGGTGAGCAGCTCGGCTTGCTGCCGAACAAGAGCGGCCATGTGCGTAGTGGCTGGAATCGCGGCTGCTTTGAGTTCACTCACAACACGCTGGACCTCGGGGTGGGACGCAGGTGCTTCGATCAGCAGCTCGATATTCGCTTCTGGCGCGAGCCCTGTTGCCTTGGCGGTCAGATTCGCTGAACCGATCAGGCAGCGATCGTCAACGCTGTAGATCTTGGCATGTAAAGACGGGCAGAGCGCAACATGCACACGCCCGTCTTTGTTCGCTGCGTCCAAGATCTCCGGGTCGGAGACCCCGGCTGCTACCTCAGATGGGGTCCAGCGAGTCACGCAGTCGATTCGCTGGACGGACGGTGGGATCACGGCCAGCGCAGCCTCGAAGACCCTCTTCTTGATGAAGGGGGCCACGAGCAGCGCCGTGGCCCCGGCGCTGCGCAGCAGTACCTCGATTTGACGCCAGACGTGGTCGGGTTCGGTCACTCGTCGGCCTCACCGTCGATGAAGTCACGGGCGTAGCGTCCCCAGTCCCGGCGCGCGTCGGCGATCTTCTCCCGTTGCCTGTCGTTGGGGATCTCGTCCTCCATCCGAGCCCAGGAGAACAGCAGCAATTTGAAGGTGTCGGCTGCACGACGCAGGCGGTACTTCAGGTCGCTATCGGTTGCATCCTCAGGGACTTCCTCAAGAACCGCAAGCAACTGATCATGTAGCGGATGACTGTTGTTGAAGATCACTTGGAGCATGCCTGCCATGAGGTCGATGCTGAAGAAGGCGTGCGTGTCCTGGTAGCTGGAGATCCACCGCACACGCCAGTCCTTCTCCAGCGCCTCGTCGACCATGGATTGTGCAGTGTCTTCGTCAAGGTGATGTCGCTGGGTAAGAGCGTCCACCTGTTCCTGACGCTTGTCCTGGTTGGTGACGCCGTCCTCGAGCTGGTCGGTCTTGCCGGTGTGGCCTTCGTCCCGCCTGCGCTTCACCGCATCCGTTGCTTTGGACGTGACCTCGTCGTCATGCCGCTTCTTGCTCTTACGCCGGCCAACTGTCTGCTGCTTGAGCTGACGGCGCATGGTGCGTAGGAGCTTGGTTTCGAGGTAAAGAGCAAGGTCGAACAGTTGCAGGCGGGGGTCCCCGAGCTCCGCGAGGCGGTCCTTGAACGCCTTGAAGGTCTCATCGGCCTCCGCTTCGGCTTGCCAGTCGAAGTGGGCGAGCGACGAGAAGATCGTAGCCGTCTGCTTGTTGTTCGTGACACCGAAGATCTCGTCTAGCGCCGGAGGGAACTCAACCTCGACTCCCCACCACCGCTCCACCGGGTCATACCCAATCGCCCAGGACGAATCCAGATCGAGTTCACGTCCCTGACGGACCAAGGAGATGCCGATGTTGCGGCCCGCATGCTTGCCCCAAGGATGATTACCGGCATCCTTGTTAGGACTTGCGCCTGCGGGCCAGGGATGATCAGCCACGTCTGGCCGTCGCGCCTCGGGCCGAGCGATGGCGGCACGCACCTTGACCTTATGCTCTATTCCCTCGACGGTGATCGGAAAATACGTGACACCGGGCTCATTCTCGTTGCCCATGTTGAACGGCTCGAACATGGGCTTGTCGTCGAACGGCGTCGGCGCGCAGGTCGACTTCATCAGATAGAGAGGGTCATTGGGCGCGGCGTAGTAGGCGCCGGCTACCACCTCGCCGTCTCGCACGGGGGCCATCCGGATGTCGACCTTGTCTTCGTGGAGGAAGTGCCGGTAGACGCGACCGATGAGTTCCGACGTGTTCTTCAGGGTTGCCGCAGCGCCGTACCAGTTGACCCGATCGAGGTTCCTCCACACAACAAGGGTTCCGGTGTCGCTGAGAAGACCGTCGCTGAGATCGCGCCAGTACTCCGGAACGCCACCCTGAACGTGGATCGGGTCGGGCACGGCGTCACGGCCGTCGTTGATCTCTGCAAGGTCGAGGTAGGTGTAGAGGGCGTTTCCAGGACCGTTGGTCCAAGACCAGACCTCAACCCTGGTGCACTGCGACATGCTGGAGTTCGGCAAGCCCATGCCGAATCGGCCGATGCGCTTACGATCGTCGCCGAGGCCGTCGCCATACTTGAGGGCACGACGCAGTGTCTCGGAGTCCATGCCCTTGCCGTTGTCGAGCACAGCGATGGTCTCGACTCGCTGCCTTGTGCGGGAGGAGACCTGTACGGGACTTTCGCAGGCGAAGACCTCCACCAGCGTGGCGCCAGCATCAATACTGTTGTCGATCAGCTCGGCGAGCGCGTAGGCGGTGTTCTTGTAGCCGCTGTCACGCATTGCCTTGACTGTCAGCGCGGGGGTGACGATCCGGTAATTGCTGTCATCGCTGGTCACGCGGGCTCCCATACATCTTCCCAGTTGGTGAATGCCTCCGCCACGTCGCCGAACCCCGGCAGCTCGGGATCCACGACGGTGACGATCTCGCAAGTGGAGGTTCCGCCGGCTTTCGGCCCGCGGATGACCCGCCCGACCATCTGACTGTAGAGCACCAGCGATTTGGTCGGCCGGGCGATGACGGCGGCGCTCGCGGCAGGAGCGTCGAAACCGGTAGTCAATACGCCGAAGTTGCACAGGATCATCGGGCGGCGCCCCGTGCCCTTGAAGCGGGTGATGACCTGCTTTCGGTGCCGTGGCGAGGACTCGCCGGTTATGAACTCGGCGTCGAGGCTGACCGCGGACAGCACAGCGGCGATCAGTCGGCAGTGATCCACCGAGGCGGCGAACACGAGGATCCGGCGGTGCTCCCGCGCCAGCAGATCCATGATCGTCTGCACGACCTTAAGGTTCCATTGCTCATCATGGGCCAGCGCGTCCACGATGCCTGCGGGGATGTCGAACGAGCGGGCGAGCATTTGACGATCACGGGCAGATAGGTGCAGGCCCGCGTCCGATGCCACTGTTCTCATTGTCGGCTTGGCCAGATAGCCCTGGTCGATCAGTGCGGTGACAGGGTTGCTGTAACCCTCGATCTCCAGCATCACCTTCTGCCGCAAGAAAAAGTCCGACAACCGCTCGTCCTGCGCGATGTCGGCCCAAGTTCGTCCCGGAGTGGCGGTCAACCCCAGCAGACTGGCGTCCGGGCGGATGGTAAGGGCATCCACGACACGCTGGAACGTGGGCGCGATGATCTGATGCGCTTCGTCGAACACCGTGAGACTGCTGCGCGAAGCAAGAGTGTGCAGGAACTCGGGGCTGCCCTTCGCCGCCGACACGGCCTTCTCCAGCCCGAGGATCACCACCCCGTCCGCGACGTCGTCGAGTGTCGTGGGCGCGTTGCCCCACATGCGCACCACGGACACCGGACGGTTACCGAGCTGCGACCACGCGTGTTCGAACTCTGCCGCGGCCTGCTCCAACAGCTCCTGTCCATGAGCGAGCCACACAACGAGGGTGGGCTCGCGGTCGCGGAGGTGGTCGCAGATCAGGTTCATGCCGGTCCGTGTTTTGCCGACACCGGTGGGCAGGTGAAGTACGGCGCGGCGCGGCCCGTCGTAGATCAGCTCCTTGATCCGTGCGGCGGCGCGGCGCTGATGTGGGAACAGGCCGTAGAGCGGCTCAGCGTCCTGCCGGAACAGCGGCGTCCGAGTGGGCGCCCGGTCGATGGTGAAGCCCAGAAACTCCAGCAGCTCGCGTCGCTGTTCGATCGTCCATGTCAGATCGTTGACTGCGTTCAGAACGTTCTTCGGGCCAGACGTGTCCGCGTCGAGCCGCTTCGCCAACTCAAGCTGCTTGTCGGCCGGCAGCAGAGCGAGCAGCTCCTTGCGTCCGGACTCGTCGGACACGAGCTGCTCCGCGTCGATGGCCACCAGGGCGACCGCGCGCAGCCGTTCGTCCGATGCGGTGCCTCCCTCGACGAGGTCTAGCAGGGCACACAGGTCCTTGCCGAGCTGCCTGCGGACATACGACATCGGAGCACGCTCGAGAACGGCACCGAAGGAGATGCCGGGCGACCAGCCTGCGGTCACGTGGCCACCGCCATAGGGCGCGCGAGAACCGGGCACCGGTCAGGGGATACGTGGTTGGTCAACAAGCTGGCAGATCCCTACCCTCTCGAACGGCCGGCGGAGAATCGCACCGATGAATGCCCCATCGCTGATGGGTGTCCTCACCGTTACAGTGCGCGACCACACTAGCCTCAGGCACTGACAATTTCGGCCAGTTCGCCTGTATGCGCTGGTCAGAGCGCTACCGGGGAGCGTAGATCGCGCTACAGGCCGTAGACGAGCCGGGAGCTGAGCATCTCCCGCCCTGCCCGCGCCGGGGAACGCGTGTTCGACTGGCAGCATCCGTTCACCCGTCATGCCACGAAGCTTGGGCGTATCCGATCACGCCGATACGGGGCGACACGCTGCTCCTGGTGGAACCCCCGTGGCGGCTCATCGCTTCCACCAGGAGTACATTGTGTAGGGCTTAACGATCAGTACGAGACGGGAGCGTGAGGTGCATTGGAGCAGTCGCCGGTGATCTACCTCGACTACAACGCGACGGCACCCACCCGTCCCGAAGCGCTCGCGGCCGTGGTCGACGCGATGCACTACGTGGGCAATGCTTCAAGCATCCACCTGCCTGGTCAAAGCGCCGCGCAACGCGTCGACAGCGCCCGTCGGCAGGTGGCCGAACTCCTAAACTGCTCGCCCGGCGAGATCATCTTTACATCCGGTGCGACGGAAGCCAACAACCTGGCGCTTCGCGCGGCGCACTCTAGCGGACGCCGACTGGTCACGAGCAACGTCGAGCACCCGGCAGTGCTCGAAACGGCCCGCGATTTGACTGCGGATCAACCTGGTTCGCTGATCCTGCTTGAGGTCGACGCTGATGGGCTGGTGGACCTGGCCGCTCTGGAGAACGCGCTGGGCCACGGCGATATTGGGCTGGTATCACTCATGGCGGCGAACAACGAAACCGGTGTTCTCACCGACCTCGCTCCCGTGGTCACCGCAGCTCATGCTGTGGGAGCTCTTGTCCACACCGATGCGACACAGATGGTCGGTCGCCTGCCGATCGACCTCGCCGACCTCGATGTCGACCTGCTGTCCTTGTCGGCGCACAAGTTCGGCGGCCCTCAAGGGATCGGAGCATTGTTCGTGCGCCGGACCGCGTCGATTCCGTTCCGGCCCCAAGTCACCGGTGGTGGACAGGAACGAGGATGGCGCGCTGGCACACTAAATGTGCCTGGCATCGCGGGGGTAGGTGCCGCTGCCGCCGCCGTGCACCGCAGCCTCGCCGAGGAAACAGCCCGCATCGGCCGGTTGCGTGACTTGCTTGAGCACGCCGTCTCAGCATCCATCGACGGGTACAGGGTGAACGGGCATCGAGTTGCTCGACTGCCGGGAGTCAGCAGCATTACCTTCCCCGGTGCTCCCGCTGATGCCGTGATGGCTGCCATGCCACACGTGGCGGTGTCCGACGGGAGTGCCTGCGCATCAGGAGCGCCCAGCCCTAGCCATGTCCTGCTCGCCATGGGGATCAACCGACACGACGCCGACTGCACACTGCGCTTCTCATTGGGCTACGCCACGACCGAGGACCACATCATGCAGGCCGCCGACGCGACCGCGCACGCCGTCAAGCTGGTCCGGGCCTCAATGGATGCGTGCACACCAATTCCAGGCTGAGCTCGAACGAACACCACGACATACAACCATCCCGCATGGACACCGAGAGGTCCCCGCATGGCAGACACAAGGCTCGCGGCAGCAGCACACTCCAGCTTCGCGCGCCATGAAACCTTCGCACCGCGCTTCGGCTGGTTGCACAAGGCGTACATGCGGGTGAAAGACAACCCTGGCACCTTCATCGCCGAGGACGCGCCCGTCGAGCTCGGCGTGGGCAAAAACATGGTCAACGCCATGCGCTACTGGTCCAAAACGTTCAAGCTCACCCGCGAACACCTAAGCGAGGACGGCAAGACCAAGGCCCACATCGCCTCCCCGACCTGGGAAGCGCGCTGGCTGCTCGACGAAGACGGTGCCGATCCCTACCTCGAGGATCCGGGAAGCCTCTGGTTGCTGCACTGGTGGCTGGTGTCCTCGCGGCCAGGCGCCAAGTGCTGGGCACCGACCTGGTACACCGCGTTCCACCTCGCGCCATTCTCCCGGTTCTCGGTAGTCGAGATGACCCAGGTCGTCATGCGCCACGTGAACTTCTCGTTCCCCGAAGGTCCTGTCGAGGCGTCCGTCACCAAGGACGTGGATTGCCTCACCAAGATGTACGCACGCACCCCGGCCGAGCAGCCCGCAGCGCGGACCACCGACACGAAGACCGGGGCCAAGTCCAACTTTGAAGACCTGCTGGCCTGCCCGTTCCGCGAACTCGACCTGCTCACGCCCGTGGGTAGCCGCGGAAACCAGCAGTGGCAGTTCACCACCGGCACCCGTAACTCGCTTCCCGCGAGCGTGCTCGTATACGCCTGCCTGGACTACGCGGCTCGCGACACCAGCAGCTCCGGATCTATCTCTCTGGCCCGGCTCGCCAACGAGCCGGGCGGACCAGGCAGGGCGTTCCGCGTCCGGGAACCTGAAATTGTCGCGGCGCTGGACAAGGTCGCCGCCGAGCGCGCGGACGTCAGCCGAGTCGACGCGGTCGGCCAGCGCAGCATGTCCTTCAGTGGTGACCCGTTCGTCTTGGCCTGGGACGTGCTTGACGAGCAGTACGGATACGTCACCCACCGTCCAGGCTTCCCGACCCGTCGGGAGTGGGACCAGAAATACCCGATGCTCGCGAAGGTCGCGATGGCCGAGTCGCAGCAGCAGAAGCACCAGCCGCTTGCCCTCATGGAGGAGATCGCGTGACCGTCGCCGCCCCGTCGCCGCCCTCTAGGGACACCCGCACAGCCATCCCGGAGTTCCCCGCCGGCATTGCGCTGGTCGGCTCCCAGATGCGCTCCACCAACCTTGAGCGCGACGTCCGTGATGCCCTGCAGTCGCCCTACATCGGTGCCCGGGCCGTGGACGTACTGGAGCGAATCACCAGCGCAATCGCCGACCTGCGACGCACCCGCGCCTGGTCGTTCACCGGTCCTTACGGCTCCGGCAAGTCAACCCTGTCCAATTTGATCGACGCCTTGCTCGGCCACGATGACTCGCGGCGCGACGAAGCGGAGCGCATTCTCACCGGCACAAGTCCCGCCCTGGCGCAACGTCTCGCCGCAGCACGTGCGGAGCGGACTAACACGGGCTTCCTCGGAGCCGTGGCAACGGCACGACGTGAACCCCTCGTCTCCACCCTGGCACGGGCGTTGGAGACCGCAGCCTCCAGGCGATGGGGCAAGCGTGCCCCCAAGGCCATTGCGTCGGCTCTCGCTAACTGCTCCCATCCCGCGACCACCGGAGCAAAGCAAATCATGGCCGCGATCACGGCCATGACCGCCGAGCAACCACTGTTGTTGATCATCGACGAGTTCGGTAAAACGCTCGAACACCTCGCCGGGCACAGCGAGTTCGCCAGTCCCGAGCACGACCTGTTTCTCCTTCAAGAACTTGCCGAGCACTGCGCCGGCCCCAACGGGCTACCCGTGTACTTGCTAACCCTGCAGCATTTGTCCTTTTTGGACTATGCGTCCCGGACAAGCGACCTAGAGACCCGCGAGTGGGCCAAGATCCAGGGACGATTCGAAGACATCACCTTCCTTCCGCACCACGGCGACTCCCTGCAACTGCTACGCCGACGGCTCGACCACTCTGCCGTCAGTCCGGCCGGCAAAGCGCTGATCCAGGTGTGTGCGGATGCTGCAGCCCGTGAATGGAAAGAACATGGCCTAAACATCCTCGCCGAGCTCGACAGCAAGGATTTCGCCGACCTCTATCCACTGCACCCGCTGACCGCGATCGCCGCACCCATCCTCGCCGCTCAGATCGGCCAGCACGACCGCAGCCTGTCAGGATTCCTCAACAGTGGCGAGCCCAACACTGTCCGCGACGCCCTGACCGCCCACTCCCGGACCGACGCTGAACGCGCCAGCACCGTACGACTTCCACAGCTGTACGATTACTTCCTCAATGCCGGTCGCACCTCCCTGCTCGCATCCCCGAACGCGAGCCGCTGGATCGAAATCGACGCACGCATCAGGGACGCCAATGGGCTTCCAGACTCTGACCAGGACTTGCTGAAAACCATTGGTGTGCTGAACCTGATCGACGCCGATGGCGCCCTCAGTGCCACCAACGAAATGATCCATTTCGCTCTGCGTGACCCAGATGATCTCGTCGACGCAGCCGCGTACGCCGCCCTGGAAGAACAGATTGCCGATCTCGTTCGGCGAGGCTTCCTCGTCTACCGCGAATTCAGCGGTGAGTACCGCTTGTGGCAGGGCACCGACGTCGACATCGACGGGCGGCTCAAGGAGATCACCAGTCATCTCGACGAAGCGTCGGTGATTCAGCGGTTGAGCGCCTATGTCCCCTCTTCAGTTGTCGCGGGCCGCCACAGCCAGGTGACTGGGATGCTGCGCGTGTTCGTTACCGCCGTCAGCGGACCGGAGACGAGCCACGTCGACGCGCCCGACGAGATGACCGAACCGGCCGACGGTCTCGTGGTCTTCCACCTCGGCACTTCGACGAAGCGACCCGTCGTGGACTCGACACTGCCCGTCGTGTTCGGTACAACCCTCAACCCTGACATCGTGCTCAGCGCGGCCACGCATCTCGTTGCACTCAAAGAGCTCCAGCAGCAGGCGCTCGATCATGTAGCACTCAGGGAAGTCACGGATCGTGCCGTCCAGGCCGAAGCCACATTCCGAGAGATCTTCCAAGCGGCGTTCTACCCACCGGCGACTGACGCCACCTGGAGTACGTGGCATGCAGGCCTGCCTGCAGATCAAGATCCCAACACCGCCCAACTGATGGCGCGCAGCCTGAGCGGCCTCGTGTCACAGGTGTGTGACGAGGTCTACTCGCAGACGCCACATATCCGCAACGAGATGCTTGGCCGGCATGCGCTCACCAGCCAGGCCGCCCGAGCACGCAGCGATCTCCTCGACGCGATGTTGACTTCCTCGGGTAAGCAGGACCTTGGCTTCCCCACCGACAAATATGGTCCTGAGCGTGCCATGTATCGCGGCGTGCTGGCCTATCTCGGCCTGCACCGGCAGAACGGCGCAGTTCAGGCGGAACAGACCAGCGACAGCCTTTTCCCGTACGGCTTCTCGGCACCAGGCGACAAAGATCCGGAGAGGTACGCCAAGCCGGTGTGGGAGGCGCTGCAGCAGGCCCTCACCGAGGCAACCGAACGTACCTCGCTCGATCATGTCGTTCGCGTCGTGATGAGCCCGCCGTTCGGTGTGAAGGCCGGTGTCTGGCCCCTGCTCGTCGTTACCGCACTGCTGATCAGGAGGCACGATGTAGCGCTGTTCGAGGAAGGGACGTACCTTCCGCGGCTGACCCAAGACATCGTCGAACGTCTGGAGAAGGTACCGAGCCGCTTCCAGGTCAAGTACACGCCGGTCAGCTCCGGGCAGCGCGCCAGTGTTGTCAAGAAGCTCCTGGTATCACTCAAGGTTGAGCCCGCGCGATCGCAGGCGTTGCGCAACCCAGACATGCTGTCGGTCACCCGTGCGCTGCTGGAACGCGTCATGGTTCTCAACAAGTACGCACGACAGACCAAGCAGATCTCGTCCGACGCACTCGCCGTGCGTAAGGCGCTGGTCGGATCCCAAGATCCGGACGATTTGCTCTTCAAGGCCCTTCCCAAAGCACTCGGTCGTGGGCCAATCGGTCCGGCTGCCCGAGCGGACGCTGCGGCCGTTGATGAGTACGTCACCAGGCTGACCGCGGCTGTCGACGAGATCGCTGCCATCGACAGCAAACTCCGCGCCAAGG
Source organism: Actinosynnema mirum DSM 43827 (assembly GCF_000023245.1). Taxonomy (GTDB): domain Bacteria; phylum Actinomycetota; class Actinomycetes; order Mycobacteriales; family Pseudonocardiaceae; genus Actinosynnema; species Actinosynnema mirum. Next base: position 649,918 of record NC_013093.1, on the reverse strand, counting down.
TTGTTGAGACCCTGGCACACGAGTTCCGTCTTCCCAGCGAGTTGCACGAACTGCGTTCCACTCTTGCCGCACGCCTCCGTGGCTTCGCCGACGTTGCACTGAGTGCGGAGCTGAAGGGCTTCGTCGACTTTGTACTCAGTGACAGTTTGTCCGACGAGGACTGGCTTGACCCGATCGTTGTTCGCCTGACCAACAGCGCTCTCGGTGACTGGGATGATCGTGAAGCCGCGATGTTCCCCCGCCGCGCACGCGAGATGGCCGCAGCACTGGATCGAGTCGGTCACCTGCACCGCACGACCGATGCAAGCGCTCAGGAAGAAAACCTAGAGGCGCAGCTGTTGACCTTGACGGACAAGGCAGGTGTCGAGCAGCGCACACTGATCTACATGCCCGCGCGCAGCCGCGCAAAGGCCGAGAACCTCGCGGCAGACGCCTTGAAGAGGGCCGAGAAGGCACTCGGGCCCGACGGCGCGCGGATCTTGCTCGCCGCACTCGCACAGCGAGTGGCCGAGGCGACGACCGTCGCACCAGAGACGAAGGAGCAGGCATGACAGGCGCGAATAGCTCGAAGGTGCGGCACGTACTGGGCATTTCGGGCGGGAAGGACTCCTCAGCTCTGGCCATCTACATGCGAGACAGGGTGCCGGATATGGAGTACTTCTTCTGCGACACCGGTGCCGAGCTCCCAGAAACCTACGAGTACCTCAATCGCCTCGAGGCAGCACTCGGAAAGTCGATCGTTCGCCTCAACGCAGCCCGCGACTTCGACCACTGGATGGAGGTCTACCAGGGAACACTGCCCAGCCCACAGATGCGCTGGTGCACAAAGAACCTCAAGATCAAGCCATTGGAAGAGTGGGTCGGCGACGACAAGGTCATCTCCTACGTAGCGATCCGCGCCGACGAGAACCGGCTCGGCTACGTCAGCACCAAGCCCAACATCGACGCGGTCTTCCCCTTCCGAGAGGACGGCATCGACAAGGACGGCGTAATGCGCATCCTCGACGAAGCCGGCATCGGCCTTCCCGGCTACTACGAGTGGCGAACTCGCTCCGGCTGCTACTTCTGCTTCTTCCAGCGCAAGCACGAATGGGTCGGGCTTAAGGAACGACACCCCGAACTGTTCGACAAGGCGGTTGCCTACGAGGAGAAGGTCCGATACCGCCACACCGCGATGCAGGGACGCAACTACACCTGGTCTCAAGGAGAGTCCCTGCACGAACTCATCGACCGCAAGGACGAGATTGAAGCGAAGCATACGGCTGCCTTGGAGCGTGCGTCTAAGCGGATCAAGCCAAATCGGCCACTCCTCGAAGTGCTGTCCGACGCACTCGATACCGACGACGATGAGGCTGGTTGTTCGGTGTGTCATCTCTGAGTGAAATGGTGACCTGAGGGGTTACTAGTCTCCTGTACTGACTGGACTAGGGACCAGTGACGCCTCAGGTTTATACTTTGGTGACTCGGTATGCGAGTTCCAGCGATTAGATTGGACTGAGCGCCGACAACTGGCGGGTGCGGGTGCTGCTCGCAGTTTGGGCACCTCTGTTCGACGCCCTGCACGCGGCGGCGGCGTTGGAGGACGCCGCGTTGCCGAGGCAGGATGTGACCGCCCCCAGGCTGCTGACGTTCTTCACCCATCCCCGCTCCCCTTGGGAACGCGGCAGCAAGCGGCTCGGGTCTATGACTCGGCAATGGGGACGGAGTCAGCAGCGGGTGCAAGTAGCTCGGCGAAGTGGGCCAGTCGTCGGGCACCGTGAATTTTGATCATCTTCTCCAGCGACTCCTTGGTCAGTACCCGGCCATCCACCTTGCTCAGACCAAGCACATACCGCCGCACACCTTTCCTGTAGGCCGAGGCGGCAGCGCGGAGCAACGGCGCGGTGCCGTCCTGCCTGCGTGAGCCGAGTGCGAGCGCCTGAAGCCATCGGCGTGCACCCGCGACATGGATCTCATTTGCCTCGGCGAGCGCAAAAGGATCAGCGGCTAGCAACACCGCGTCACCGGACGAACTTGGCCGCAGCATCGCCCTGATGTCGTCGTTCGACTGCTCCGCGCCGCCTGACTCACCCACAGGTAGACCCATGGTGGTGGCGAGCACTACCAAACCCATGATCGCGGTCTTCGACACCTGGGTGTAGTCGATGGTCCCGTCGGAGTTCACCGCGGCGCCCGTCCACAGTCCCTCTCTGGTCAACGTTTGACGGGCAAGATTGTTGAATCGGAGAATCCACGCCGCTAGCAGGTCCTCACGGCTGCCACTGTCTACATTCCACAGTGGCGCGAGGACAGCTCGGTTGCTGTCGATCTCACGCGCCGCCAGCACGAACCCGCGCTGAAAGACCACCTGGTATGCCAGGCGATAACGTCCCTTGACCTCGGCCGCGATCTGGGATGCCGCCGGAGAAGGATCCTCTGCATACGCCGCCTTGTAGGCGTTGCGGCCTTCGGTGCCCTGGCCCAGCCACAGTTCCTGAGTGCCCCCGAGTAGGCCCACCTCCCGGTACCTGCTCAGCAGCTCCGCGTACGGAAGCCCTGCGAGCAGCACTGCCGTAATCACCTTTCCGACACTGTCACGAAAACCCAGGGCAGCGGCCTTGACTTCGGAGTTCAACAGAGCGAACGGAGCTTCCTCCAGCTCGTCTGTCTTCAGCCGAGTATCCAGAGCGTCAACGCTCCAACCCGGCACGGCCTCCAACTCCAGCCGCGCCGTGAGCTGGTCTGTCCAGGCCTTCATCGCCTCGTAGTCAGTGCTGGCCGATGGCTTCCGGCTGTCGACAACATCGTCGACCAGCTGATGCAGCACCTGCAGCGTCGTAATGGAAAAGCCATCGTCGAACTTCGACCGGTTAGTCCGCACCCAATCCACCGCCGCCAGGGGAATCTGCGCTGGCCAGCTCGCCGTCGAAGGCAGCTCCTCGCTGCGCAGGCCTGGGGTGATCAGCGCCCTCATACACACAGCGGTGACGCTACGGTCGTCCAGCAGATACTCCCGCTCGGGCGTCACCTTTACGGCGTGCTTGTTCAGATCGGTGAAGATCGACCTGCTCGCGGTCGTGATCTCCGAGGGCCCGCCCGCTGGCGGCACGAACCCTGCTCGCGAATCCAGCACCAGTATGAGCACCGGGATGCTCGTGACATGCGGCTTGAGCGTCGTCGGCTGCTCATCATGCACGGCGTTGAGCGCCATGAACCGGTGCTGCCCGTCGATGATAATCGCCCGAACGTGCTCGGGCTGCCAGCGCAGGTAGCCGACGTTGGTCCCCGTGAGCAGCCTCGCCACCACGGGACCGGCCTGGATCACGTCGAAATCCTCAGTGACCAGGTCTTGAGGGAGTGGAACGTTCTCGTCGAACGCCTTCTTCGACCGGCCGTCCTTTTCCACCGGGACAAGAACGATCGTCAAGGAGTTGAAGAACTTGATCCGCGCCGGTTGCTTCAGATACTCGGCGATCTCGGAGTTCGCACGATCAGAGTCGATGTCGCGTTGCATCAACTCCTCGATGTTGATTGGGTCAGCCGGATCAACGGCGAGCTCCCGAGCGAGATTCAGGTACTTCCGCGCTTCCTCCACCTTCATAGTGGTGCAGAAGTACGGCACTTGCTCGCCGCCAATAGCGTACTCGCCGCGCACAAACTGAAAGTCGCTCGTCCAAGCGGGCGCGGCGGCCCCGCCGAACTTGCTCAGCGCGGTCATGTCAGTCCATTCTCTCGTTAAACAGCGGATGGCTGGTGCGGATGACCAAGGACTCAGCGAATTGAATCACGTTATTCAACTCCGCCTTGCCCGGCGGTACGTACTCCTCGGGCTCAAGATCGTCACCGTCCTCCATCAGAGGCGGGACGCCCTCAACGGAGTCGGTCAGATCGTCGCGGTCGTCGTCTTCATCCGCAGCAAGTCCGTCGATCGTCACCGGGCACAACACAACGGCACAGTCATTCACGGACATTCCGTGCTCACGCAACAGCCTCGAAAACTTGGACTTGTAACCGAAGTGACAGGGAAGCCGATCGCGGAAGTTCAGTGCCTTACCGACGTACAACGGCCTCTGAAACAGAGTCGCGCACATGAGCGACCACGACAGCTCCGCAGAACCGCCATCCAGAAGCGCGGCCAGCCGGGCCATCGACGACGGCGAGAGAGAGGCAGGTTCGTCGTATAACTGGACCCGTCTGTAGTGGCCGAGCTTTCCGCTATCGAACCGATTCTCTCGAACCTGCTTGAACGGCGCCGAAATAGCTTCCACCATCAAATCGGCGCTCATCTCGGCGCGCGTCAAATGATGGCCAAGCTGCAGAGTCCAGATGTAGATGCCCGCCGCGTTCGGCAACATGCTGCGCTTCTTCAGCCGCGTCGCGCCGTTGTATGTCAAGCCGTCGACAATCTGCACCTGATACCAGTCGAAGATGATCTCCGCATCCTCCTGATCAGTCCAACGATGCTCGCTGAGATCCGAACAGCATCCCGACCACCGCGACCGACTCGCGTGGCACAACCGAACCTACCGCGACGCCGACATATCGCCACGCCAACACCCAGGCTGGCGTGCTTATCACCTGGCCAACAGGACCAAGCACCGGCTTGGCGCGCTCACCAGTACGAGATCATAGATCGTCCCCGCCGCACGGATGATGCCATCCAACTCGTACCATCGTCATCCCACCAAGTCCTTGTACCTCTACGGCAATCCGCCCCGGTTCTGGAGCGACTGGTGGAGGCAGAGAGCTGACATGCCAACCTGAGGCCAGCGAGCCCTCCGCCTGGCCGCCCACGCACCCTGGGCCGAACCGGTCCCGACTGGCCTCCGATGCCTCCACCGCCTACCGCGAGTGAGGGAGTGCCCCACACCCAGTCGGCCATTCAGGACGAACTGGGTTGGCCGTTCCGCGAGCAGCCGACTGAGGACTACGGCATTGACGCGCATGCCGAGGTTGTCGACGGCGAGGACGTGCGCCGGCGGCTGCTGGCGCTACAGATCAAGAGTGGGATGAGCTGGTTCCGGGAGACTGCTGGCCCACCCGTCACCCCTATCGCTACTCACCGGTCGGTATTACCGAGCTGCTGAATCACCAACCAGGATTGGCTGTGTGTGGCGCAGCCAATCTCCCTGTTCAGAGACGTCTCAGCCGATCTGGCGAGTGGTAGGCCCGGCTGATTGATCTGACGCTCGGCGATGTCGTGAGAGGCTGCGTTGATGCCGCTGCTCAACGAGATGCCGCTCGAGCGAGCGAATCAGATCTTCAGACACCCGATTCATCAGGAAGGGGTCAGCACCCTGGAGCGCCTGATCACCGCGCTGCGGCAATGTCGGAGTGCCGAGGACTTCTACGACTTCCAGCAGGACCTGTTGGCGCGAGTGCTGGAGGTTCAGGAACATCGGGCAGCGTGTCGACGCGTCGCAAAGCTGCTCCGGCAGGGCAAGGCCGTGCCGGCCGACGCCCCCGAGCTGAGGTCCGCAGACCCGGCAACCAGCCCAGAGACCTGGGACCTTGAGGCGGATGTCTGCGAGCGGGTCGACCGTCAGCTGCGGTCGGTAGCTGATGGTCTGGCCTGGCGCGTGTTCAGCTACGACCGGCGAGTCATCATCGCGCTCTCCCGCAATCAGCATCCTGGGCCGATGGCTGGCAAGAAGGGCTTGGCCGCCGAACGCGCGTTCGTGATCGACTGGTGGCGTGACGAAGGGCGGTTCGTCCTACTGCACGACCTCACATCGTGCCTGACCATCGGGGACGCCACCTCGTTCAAGGAGATCGGCAACGAGTACGAGGCATACCTGCATGAGATCAAATCCGATCCCAACCGCATTGTTTCCCGGCAAGCGCGCCGCCAGCGGATGGCCGAGGAAGCGATCCGCTCCGGCGGGCAGTTGCCCGGCGATCTGCCTGGCCGACTGGTGCCGCTCGACATCCCGTACAAGACGCACCTCAACCTGCTGGGCACAGCCTTCGACCTCGCGCGCGACCGTGGCGTCCAGGGGATGAAGGTTCCCGGCGGTCGTGCGTTGGTAGCGAGCGACATCGTGCGCGGTTACGACTTGTGGTCAGAACGTGAATTCATCGACCGGACGGCCGCCGAGCACCTCCAAGCCGTGAAACGGGCTCGTATCCTTGATGTCGGGCACCTCGTCTGGGCGCGAAGCGATGACCTCGTGGCGCGCTCGCCAACGATGCCTCCGTGGTCGATCTATCCGCTATCACCTTCACTGAGCCCTTTCCAACCTGGCGTGGTGGGGCTGCGGTCGTGCTGGAGACGTGGCGAAGCTCCTGGTAGATGACTTCTCGACCAAGAGCAAGGCCATCGCCAGGAGCTTCGTGTGCTTGTCTACCCATCCGCGATCGACCTGTCCAGTTCACACCTTCAGTTCCTGGCACGGGAACTGACCACGCACCGGCGCCGGATCGGCAGCAGGTGGCGCAGGCTCGACCCCGGCCGCCAAGCCCTGCTGGTCCTGGCGCACCTGCGCTGCGGCGACACCTACACACGACTGGCCGTCGGATTCGGCGTCGGTCTGGCCACCGTCTGCCGCTACATCCACGAAGCGGTCGAACTCCTGGCCGCACTGGCACCGGACCTGGCCGACGCGGCGAAAGTCGCCTCACGCAAGGCCTACGTCATCCTCGACGGCACCCTGTTACTCATCGACCGCGTCGCCGCCGACCGGCCGTACTACTCCGGGAAGCACAAGCGGCACGGCATGAACGTCCAGGTCCTCGCCGATCCGGCCGGGCGACTGCTCCGGGTCTCGCCCGCGCTGCCGGGCTCGGTCCACGATCTGACCGCGGCTCGCATTCACGGCATCGTCGACGCCCTGGCCGCAGCGGACATCCCGTGCTGGGCGGACAAGGCCTACCGGGGCGCCGGCGGCCCGGTCCGCGTCCCCTACCGAGGCAAGTGGCACAACTTGTCACCGGGGCAGCAGGCGGTCAACCGCTCCCACGCCCGTATCCGCGCCCCGGGTGAACGCGCCGTCTCCACCCTCAAGACCTGGCGGCTACTGCGCAGACTCCGCTGCTCCACCACCCACATCACCAACCTGACCAGAGCCGTCCTCACACTCCACCTCAACGCCGGATGAGGTTGGAAAAGGCTCAATGTGCGCGCGCCTGATCACCGACTACGCTATGTATTCCGTCACGATGTCCAGCGAGCCGTTGCTGGACGCACTGAGCCTTTTTCATCCTGTGGTGGCCTCGTAGTTCTGTAGGACGTGGATGGCTTTGGCCAGTCGGCCGGCGCGGCGGGGGCAGCAGCGGAGTTTGCGGAGGATGCGCCAGGTCTTGAGCTGGGCGTTGGCGCGTTCGCCGGGGCCGCGCAGGCGGGCATGGGCGCGGTTGGCGTCCTTCTGTGATTCAGGTTTGTTGCGGCCCTTGTAAGGGGTGATCACGTGGCGGTCGGTCGGGTCGTAGGCGTGGTAGCCCTTGTCGCCCAGGGCGATCAGCCCGGCGTGGCGCAGGGCGGCGAGGATGTTCCAGATCCGGGCGGCGGCGGTGTCGTGGGTGCTGCCGGGCAAGTCGCCGGACACCCACAGGATCGTGCCGTCCGGGGACGCGATCACCTGCAGGTTCACTCCATGGATCTTGTGCTTGCCGGAGTAGAAGGGGCGGTCGGCGGCGATCCGGTCGATCGGGATGAGCGTGCCGTCGATCACCACGTGGGCCATGCCCTGGCGTTTCGCCTTGCGCAGCGCTTCTCGGAGCTTCGGGGACCGCTGGGCGAGCAGTTCGACGGTCTCGTTGACATAGCGCCAGCAGGTGGAGGTCGAGACCGCGAACCCGGCGGCGAGATCGGCGAAGGTCTCGCCTTTGCGCAGGTACACCAGCACCAGCAGGGCTTGTTGTCCTGGGTTGAGCTTGCGCCACACCGATCCGAGCTGCTTGCGGTGGGCGCGGACCAGCCCGGACACGAAGGTCAGGGTCTGATGTGACAACGGCAGCGCGGCACGGTAGAACAGCACGTGAAGCCCCTGGCGGTGCAGAACTTTCTTGGTCGATAGCTCTGCTACCAGGGGCTTCGCCATGTCCGGGCGGAGCCACGCCGATGCTCATCAACCTGTGATCAGCAAGAAGCACTACACGGCAACGCATCCAGCCCAGGATGAAAAGGGCTCACTGGACGATGTCGGCCTCGCTTCGGAGTGGGTGCTTTCTCGCGATCAGGAAACCGTCCAGCCGGACGAGGTCGTGCTCCGCGCGCACCGCGGCACTCGAACCATCGAGCTGCGCTGGGCTGAGATGCAGCGGCGGCTACTACTCGAGATGGCAGACCTCCCGATGTGGGCTGAAGGCGTCGCACAGTTGATCGACCGCCACGACTCCGGACGGCACCCCTGGCAGTCGTTCAGCAACGAGTGGAAGGTGTGGGCATAGCAGAACGATTCACCGGCGGCGTCGAGACGCGCCCGAATGTCGGCCATGATCTCCCACGCTATTGCGATCTCGGCGGCGTCAGGCTTCAAACCCAGAGGCCTTGAAGCCTGACGGCACTCTGTGGAAGTGAGCGTGCGGGTGGTGTGGCAGCCTCGACGGGTCCGGCCGCGCAACACCGCGTTGCAGGTGCTGCGGCGCTGCCCGAACGTGCGCGCCGAGGCGCCTGCTGCTGGCCCGATGGCACCCCCGGCGACGGCAGCGCTGAACTCGCGGTGATGCTGTGCAACGCGATAAGGCCTGAGGGCGCTGCGCGTCCTGCTGACCTCGATGTCCTGAAGTCGCGGTCGGCTGTCTGGTCTTCAGCCCGGACTCATCGCCAGCCTGAGCAGAAGGGCACAACTTGAACCGCCCCTCGTGGACCATCAGGCTGGCGATGGTGTCCGGTCTTCTATCAGCGGGCGCCGGCGCGGAGGCGGTTCACATCCCGCTGGCTCATTCCGAACACCGTGTTGGGACCGTCAATCGGTCCCATGGGGTAGCCGGCCATGAGCGCCGCGGCGATCAGTTCACCGTTGGACACGTACTTGCCGATGTTCTGTTCCACCAGGTGCTTCAACCCGTAGCTGCGCTGCTGCGGCGTTTTGATCGGCCGGATGTTCTCTCGCAGCCACTGGCACACCTCGATCACATCGGCTGCCGATCGCCGCAACTCATCCCGCCAGGCACGGGCCTGTTCCCGCCGTTCCGCCAAAGTCTGAGTGCCAAACCATGACAGTCCGAACCCGTTCAGGTTGAGATGCGGTTCCCGTTCCAGCACTTCGTCGAACACGCGCTTCAACCGCGTGATCTCGGTGTAGGAAAGGCCCGTGATCTGCTGCAACTCCCGGATCTCACGCTTGGCTGCGCGGTTCTCGGTCATCGAACACTCCCTGCCGCGGCGCGTCCCACGTCCCGCCCGCGTCGGTGTCCATGACCAACATCGGGGGTGTCACGCTGCGCGATTCAGAGAACCTTGTCCTCGCAGCGTCGGCCCACGTGGGCGGCCAACACTCGGAACCGGCAGGCGCTGCTGCCAACACGGATCCTATCCGATCGAGCGACAGCACGGGATCGCTATTCGCCAGCCGCTGTGCCCCCGGCTCCACGACGTCGAGCGTGTCAACGTCGGCTTCGGGAGCGGCTGGGCCTGCCCAGAGGGCAGCTGTCGCCGCGTGCACCGCATCGCGGACTTCGACCTGGAGAGCCACGGCCTGTCCGTGAGTTGGGAGATCGAGACATGACCAGCAGCCGCGTCACTCTTCACGCCGTCAGCCCGTGCGAACACGGCATTGACCACGACATCACAGAGAGCTTCACGCCGGAGCCGTCTTCACCGTGAGGACCTGCAAGACGAAGGCGGAGGCCCACGGGTCCACACCATTACCACCGCGAGGTACCCCGACACCGTCACCCGAAGCTGAACGACCCGAGAGCCCAAGTTGTAGCATCGTTGGCCCCTTCAAGATCAGCGCTCCTGGCCATGCCTCGAAGGCCTTCCGCCGTCCGCGCAACCTGCTTCGCGCCGCTTCAGTCGAGTCCGGGTCGGCGAGCTCGTTCATCGCATCGCTGAGCTTGCCGAGATTGGCGTCGCCAGACGACAACCTCTCGCACGCATGACTGCGGCCGCCACTCTGAGACGCCGCCTTCTCGTCTGTACTCGAGCCACAGGCCACCAGCGTCGTCAGGAGCAATCCGATGGCGACGCCTGAAGAACTTCTTTTGATGATCTCCTCCTTGAGCTGGCCGTGAAGCCCGCCGGCAGGCCGCCTGCCGGGCATCGGTCTGATCAGTCGCGGGCACGGCGCCGGTAATCTGCTCCGCTCGGTGCCGCCCCCGCCCGGTGACGCTGCCTCAGAAGCCAACTCGACAGGTGACCTCTGCCCGCCCCCTGGCTTCTCAGACGACGCTGTTTTGTTCTGTGTGGCCGTGATCATGGCGTGGAGATCAGAGACGATGTCCGAATCTCCACGCCACGTGATCAGCCTCCGCGCCCCTGCGGCGTGGGTGGCCAAGGGCCGCCTTCGTGGTCGTCGACAGGTCCTCGCGGCCTGCACGCCCATTGGGCTGTCAGTCGCTCCAGTGGTGCTCGATGGCGTAGCCCACGCCCGCGCTGACCGCGGTCCCGACTACGAAGGCGGCCCAGCCGATCGGTCCGGCGGCCAGGGCTCCAAATCGTGCGGCTGTCGCAGCCGTGAGGAGCACCTCGGTGAGGCCGCTGGCGGCAGCGCCGGCCGCCCAGCCGCCCGCCCCTGCGGCCGCCGCTGTGGTCGGCGGCGTGCCGTGCATGATCGACAGGCCGGTCCCGGCGAGGCCCAGGACACCGCCGGGCACGTGCAGCGGCTTGAGGACAGCCTTGGCGTACGGCATGTCATTGCCGACCAGCCTTGCGGGGCCGAGCGTGAGTGGTGCGTTGAGCTCGGCAGCGGGGATGCGCGGCGCCAGATCGAATGCCTGGCTGAGCGCGGTGTGGCGCAGCCCGCCGGTTGTGTTGTCGGCGAAGGCCACCGCGGTGTTGAGGCGCGCGGTGAGCTCGGCCGCAGTGAACTGGCCCACGGCGGGCGCGGGCTTGGCCAGATAGGTGACCATCGAGGTGGTGAACACGCCCCGGGCCACCCCGAGCATCCGTGTCGGGGTGAGGAAAGCCTCGAAGAAGGTCTTCTCCTTGGCCACGTCGGTTTGTATTGCCTGGTGCGCCGCGGCTTCCTTGCGCCGGGCCGCGGTGACCAGCGCTGTGATGGTCCGGCCGGGACCGGTAGCCGCGGGATCCACAATCGGCAGCGGGAACTGGATAGTGTCGGCGGTGAGCCGGTAGCCGGCCGAGCGGGCCAGGTCGCGCGCCTGCGCCATGGACTCGACGACTGCCTCGAGTTCGTAGACGAAGACCGTGAGCGCCTGCACTACGCGCCGCGCCGCGGCGGCGAGATCCCCTGCGGTGGCGCCGTCGCGGCCGAGCTTGTCGCGGGCGCGGTCGGCGGCCCGGCCGTCCCAGGCTTGTAGTGAGGCCGCGCGGGCGGCGTGCAGGGTGTCCTGCACTCGCGCGATCTCGAAGGCCACCCCAGTCAGCCAGGCGATCTTGTCCCAGAGCTGCCTGATGTCGCCGTCCACCCTGGTCGCCAGGGTGTGTCCGCCCATGATCGGCCGGGGCGGCTGGGGCAGTGGCATCTGCGGGCCACTGATTGGTGCGATCACGGGTGCTCCGTCGAGGGGTGACCGGCGGTGTTGCCGGCCCACGGGTGTCGGGTGGGGGTGAACAGCGCGTCGAGGCCGGCCAGCCGCTGCTGTCCGATCACGTTGCGGTCCTCGGTGTCGCGGTACTCCTCGTAGGTGCCGCTCAGCGAGTCGTGAGCGCTGCCCAGGCTGCTGAGGAGCTCGGCGGCGCCGCCGAGCAGGGCTACCAGGGCGGCGTCGAGCGCCGCGGTCGACCTCCCGGCGTCGGTGACCTGATGGGGCATGCGTTCGCACTGCTCGCGCAGGTCCTGCTGGGCGTCGGCCAATAACCGCCCGATCGGGCGCAGCTCGTCGAGGTCGACGCGGAACTTACCGCTGTCCATGTGCACCGTCCTCGCGGCGCAGCTCCTGGGGCAGTTCCTGATCCCACAGCACCATGTCGGCGCCCGTGCCCAGCTGCAACGAGGCGGGGTCGATGGTCGCGGGCAGCTCCACCCACGGCTGCTGCTCGCCCATGCACTCGACCAGGCGTGGCAGCGACGAGTAGGCCAGGATCACGTTGTGCCCGTCGTTGGTCGGCACGACCTCCACGTCGACGATGTCCGTGCGGCCGTCCTGGTATCGGCCCGGCACGTAGGTCGCGCCCGCGCGCAATGTTCGGTCCTCGTCGTCTGCGCCGAGTAGGCGCGGATCGATGAGTTCGGGCACGTCATCGCCGAACACGTTTGTTCCGTCCATCAGCGACCGTTCCATTCTCCCCAGGAGTGATCGACTTGAGGCGATCATCATGCATATTTCCGGTCTCCGCCACGCGTTCTTCGAGGGCTTGGGCAACATTTAGGGTTACCGCCGAGTATTCTGATCGAGTCGCCAGTCATAAAAGACTTCATCTTTCAGCGGCAAGATTCTTTGGTTCGGCTTTCCTTACTTTTATTGTTCAGTCTTACTGACATGGGCATTCTTGGCCGACGGGAATCTAATTGTGAATTAACATGTAATCAGCCTGGGGCGGTGGCAGCGTGGCGTCTCACCAGTGCTGGTTGAGACGCCACCCAGGCAAAGCCGGTTACCAGGTGCCCGCGCGCACGCGGCCGTTGGTGTAGAGCTCGGCCCAGAAGCCGCCCGCGTTCGGGAACTGCGCGACCAGCCAGTTGACCGCCGCGACGATCGGCGGGCACACGACGCCTCCCGCGGTACGGAACACCGCGCGGCACACGGCGTTGGCGCCGATCGCGATCACCTCCGCCTTGCTGATCTTGATCCACCAGTGGTCGCGGTCGAAGCCGCCCTGCGCCAGCACGCCGATGCCCTCGGCGGTCACCGTGGCGTCGGGGACGGCCAGGCCGGCGGGCAGCTGCCTCGTCTGCGACGGCGCCAGGGCCATCTCGAACTGCGCGGCCGCCGAGGTGGTAGTCGGCGCGGCGGGTCCGTCGGCCGGGGTAGCGGCGGTGGCGGTCGCCGAGGCGCCGGCCAGCACCGCCAGCCCGATGCCGGTGGCGGTGGCGGTGATGAGTCGGTACAGCGTGTTCATGTCTGTCCTCCAGGCAGCGTTCGCGCGGCGCGCTGGCCGCGGGCCCGAGGGTGGCGGGAGCCGGTGTGCCCCCGTCGTTGTTCGGGCATGTTGAGCCTGGTGAAGACCGCTGATCGACCGATGATCCGGCGCTGATCGGCTGAGTGAGCTCGCCAGACACGCAGGGTCGGTTTACAGGGCCGTCAAGCGTGAGCGGATGGCGTCGGCCTCGTCCGGGTCCAGCGGGGCCAGCAGGGTGAGCGCATGTTCCCAGGTGGCCCGGGCACGGTCCTTGTCACCGGACAGCAGCAGCGTCTCGGCCAGGCTTGCCTGAGTGGTGGCTTCGTCGTAGCCGTGCTGGATCGTGCGATACAACTCGACGGCACGGGTGTAGCAGGTAATCGCCTGTGGCAGGTCCTGCAGGCCGCGATGGGCGTGGCCGAGGCTGTCCCAGGTGTCGGCGTGGCCTTGCGGGTCGTCGAGCTGCTCGTGCTGCTCCAATGCCTGCCCGCAGTACCGCAGCGCCGTGCTGTGCTGGCCGAGCAGGGTGTGGTACCAGCCCACTGTGTTGAGCGCGTTGGCTACTCCCCTGCCGTCATGCCCCGCGCGCATCCCCTCCAGGGCCTGCTCGGCGTGACCCAACGCTGAACGGAAATCACCGTCCTGCTCGTGCATCCACGCCAGGATCAGGTGGGTTTGCGCCTCACCCAGCGGGTCGTTGCTCTGCCGCGACAGCTGCAGCGAGCGGGTCAGGAATCCTCGGGCGGTCTCGATGTCGCCGAGCCGCAAGTGCGCACGTCCCAGGCCTCGATGCGCGCGGATCTGGCCGTTGAGGTCGCCGAGTGCAGCTGAGGCGTCCAGCGCGATCTGCTGGGTTGCGATGTAGTCGCGCCAGTGCCCGCCCCAGTCGAGGTAGTCCACCATCGACCACGGGATCTGCCAGGCGTGGGCGTGCAGGCCGTGCCGGGCGGCGTCGTGCAGCACAGCGAGCAGTACCGCATGCTCCGTGCCGAACCAGGCACGAGCCTCAAGTTCGCCGGCGAATTCGTCGAGGCAGACCCCTGGCAGTGGTGCCGCGATCGTGATCGGGTCCCGGCTCGGATACAGCAGCATCGCCGCGCGATGTGCCGAGTGCAGGTAGTGGTCGGCCAGGCGCTGCCGTGCGCGGCCGATCACCTCGTCGCCGTCGCCGTGCAGGTGATCCACGGCGTAGAGGCGGATGAGGTCGTGCAGGCTGAACCGGCCTAGGGCGCGTTCCTGTAGTAGGTGCAGCTGCACGAGTTCGGCCAGCGCCGCGCGCGTGGCGGGGCGGGACAGGCCTGACGTGCTCGCGATCGACGACTCCGACATCTCCGGCCCGGGATGCACCGCAAGGCTGCGGAAGACCCAGGCGGTGTCGGCGGGCAGATCGCGGTAGGACCAGGAAAACACCACGCGCAGGTTCGTTACCGGGTCTCCGCCGTCGAACGAGCCGAGCCGGTCCTGCGCCGCGCGCAGCGTGGACACCAGAGCGGCCAGGGCGAACCCCGGCCGCGTCAGCGCTCGTGCCAGCACGATCCGCAGCGCCAGCGGCAGCCCCGCACACCGCGCAATCAGCTCGTCGACTTCGTCGGGCTCGGCGGCCAGCCGTGCCGCACCCACACCCGCCTCGAGCAAGGCATACGCCTGAGCGGCGTTGAGAACCTCGAGCGCGAGCGGGATGGCACCGTCGGTGGCCACCAGACTCTCCAAGCGCCGCCGACTCGTGATGATCACCATGCTGGCGGGGCTGGCGGGCAGCAGCGGTCGTACTTGCTCGGCGTCAGCGGCGTTGTCGAGCACGACCAGCATCCGCCGGTTCGCGATAAGACTGCGGTACAGCCCGGCTTGTGCCTGTAGCGACGTCGGAATGTCGTCGACCGCGACCGCGAGCGCGTCCAGACATGTGCGAACGGCCTCACCGGCGGCCATCGGTGTGCCAGCCGGGCCGAACCCGCGCAGGTTCAGATACAGCTGCCCATCCGGGAACCGGTCGCTGACCTGGTGGGCGAACGTCAGCGCGAGAGCGGTCTTACCGATCCCCGCCATCCCGTCGACGACGACGACGACCGGAGTGCCCGCGCCCGCCATCTGACCAGTCTCGCGGGCCGCGAGCGCCTGACCGAGTTGGGCCAGTTGCTCGTCTCGGCCCACCAGCCAGCGCGGCCCCGCCGGAAGCTGACGAGGGACTACCCAGGCAGGCTGTGAAGGCGTGTCGGCATGGTCGGTCGCCGTTTGGGGTATCGCCGTGTCGACGCCTCGTTGCACCGGCGCGGCGAGCGTGTGGTCGTTGTTGAGGATCCGCTCGTGCAACATGCGGACCGCAGTGCCGGGATCGGTCCCCACCTCCTCAGCCAGCCGCGCGCGGAAGTCCGCGTAAGCGGCCAACGCGTCGGTAGTGCGACCGCCGCGATGCAGCGCGAGCATCAGAAGCGCCAGCAAGCTCTCCCGGAACGGATGCGTGTCGGTCCACGACTGCAGCTCGGCGACGATCTCCTGATGGCGGCCTAGCTGCAGTTCGAGCTCGATGCAACGTTCGACTACGGTGAGGCGCCGCTCGGTCAGGCCCGTCTTGAACGACTCGAGCCCGCGGTTGGTGACATCGGACAGCGGATCCCCTCGCCACAGCCGCAGCGCCTCACGCAGTACCGCGGCCATCTCCCGCAGCGACCCGCACCCGTCAGCCTGGTCGACCAGGTCCTCGAAACGCCGCAGGTCAAGCGCCCCCTCGCGGCAGGTCAGCTCGTAGCCGCCGGGGCGCGTGCGCAGGGTGGTCTCGGGATCAACCTTGAACAGCTCCCGCAGAGAGTTCACGCTGCGTTGCACCATGCTCCTGGCGGTCAGTGGCGGTCCATCGGCCTCCGACCACACGACGTCGATGATCCGCTCGACCGCTACGGGGTGCCCGTGGTGCAGCAGCAACACGGCCAGTGTCGCGCGCGGCACCGCCTTCGTCAGGGTGATCGGGCTTCCCTCGTGCGAAATGGCCAACGGCCCCAGCAATCCGAACTCCACTGATCCCCCTGCTCACGCTCCGACCGCCGCCGAAGGCGGCCGAATCCGCGCACGTTGCAGCACAGGACTAAATGCCAATTTCAGGTGGCGCGCCAGCCGCACGTCACTCGTTGGCTAGCACACCGAACTCAGGAGTTCCTGTGCTCAGCGTCGCCTCTGGGCGGACAGTCGGCACCAGACTCGAAGAAGTCTCTTCCTTTCTCGCAGGAGAATCTGCGCCAGAACGTAGCGCACATCAGCGCGGAGGCGACACGTCACTTGAGCAAGCCTTGATTCGACGCTTCATTTACCAAGCCGTACGTACGTTCCGAATATTGCAGCGACGCCGAATGGAATAACGCCAATCGGCAACGACGTGCACGGCGAATACGCCGGACGTGAGACTGTACTGCGCCTAGGGCGGGGGCACCAGTCGCGGATGTCGTCAGTGGTTGGGGAAGAGGGCGGTGCGAGATCACCGACATGTCCGTCGCGGCCGCTGGCCGCGGCATGGCCCTTGGCCACGTCACCGTCTCCGGCACAGCTCAGCGATGGGTGATCGCGCTGCGGCGTCGTCCAGTTGATTCGGAGGCTCTGAGGCTGCTCGCCAAATGATCCGCTAACCGTGGACACACCGCCCTCCCGCATCATCACTCCAGGCAGCGGATCGATCCGCACGGCTCCGGGATGTGACGCGACGGCACGGCATGAGCTGGGCGATCGAGGCTCACGCCATGCCATCGCCTCAACTTCAGGTTGGGCAACGTCCCGGACCCGTCGTGTGGCTGGGCATCCCAGACGTTTTACTGAGGCCACGCTGGACTCACGTCCCAGCGAGGGATCACATCCTCGACATCGAGATGACTGCGGTGGTTTCCCAGGCGCATCACTGGAACTCATACCCCAACACCCCATGCGGGGACGGGCCAGAGCCCGCCCCGAACGGGTGCTACTCGGGCATAGATAGGCCGAACGATGACTCCACTACCAGGCTGCCAGAACAAAACCGCTGGTCAGCCCTGTTCCCATCCTTTGGTACTCCCGCCGGGGGCACTCACCTTTCGCCGGGTGAATCAAGCTCTGACCTGCGGTAACGCGGTCGGGGCTTGATCTATTTCCGGGGGCTTGGACTGGGGTTTGCCCCGAGTGGTAGGCAGGCGGCTATGGCGCGCACTGACCACTACGACGACCCGAACGCCCCCGAGGCGACCCGCATCGTCGTGGCGGTGACGGCCTTCGTCCAGGATCAGCAGGGCAGGCTGTTGATGATCCGGCGAACCGACAACGGGCTGTATTCCATCCCCGGCGGGGCGCAGGACGTGGGCGAGACCATTGGTCGCACCGTGGTGCGCGAGGTCAAGGAGGAGACCGGCGTCGACGTCGAGCCTGTGGACGTCATCGGCGTCTACTCGGACCCCGCCCACGTCGTCTCCTACACCGACGGCGAGGTCCGCCAGGAGTTCTCGATCTGCTTCCGGGCCACGTTGGTGGGCGGTGAGCTGCGCACCAGCGGCGAGTCCAGCGAGGTGTGCTGGATCGGGCGCGACGAGCTGGCCGCGCTCGACATCCACCCGTCCATCCGGCTGCGGATCGAGCACGGGTTCGGCGCGCGGGACAGGCCGTACTTCGCCACCTGATCAACCCCCCGGTCCGGTCCGGCCGGGCCGGTCACTCTGCCGGGTGCTGGTCCAGCTTGCGGCGGGCCCAGTCGCGGACCGCCTCCGGGCCGCGTTCCGCCGCCCCTGCCACCAACCGTCGCGCCTCGGCGGTGTTCACCGCGTTGATCGCCCACAGCGCCTTCACGCCCACCTGGTCGAACTCGTCCCACTCCGGCTGCCAGTGGAGCGCCTCACGCAGGCAGGGCAGCGATGTCGGGGCCTTGATCTCGGCCAGCACCTGCAGGATGTCCTCGTTCGGCGCGGCGCGGGATCTCAGGCTCAGGGCCTTGCACAGGATTGGGGTCATCGACGGCGTCTGGGTGATGTGGTCCTCGACGTCGGTCAGCGCTCGGACGCGCCGCGTTCGCTCGGGGTGCGGCAGGTCCGGGGTCGTCAGGAGGGCGTGCAGGTCCTCGCGTGTTGTCATGACCCGGGTCAGCCGTAGAAGTCCAGCAAGCCCTCGACCGCGTGGTGGAGAGCCGCTCTGCGGGAGTGGACGCCCTCGGACAGGGGGATCGTGTCGCGTAGTTCTGACAGCTGGGACAGGACGTTCGGGGCGCCGTCCTCCAGGGCCTCGACAGCCTCCGGGGTGGTGAGGCTGAAGTAGGTGGTGAACGCGGCGCGGAAGGGCTCGTCGGGGAGTTCGGGGGTCGCCTGCTCCCACGCCGTGGTCACGTGGCGGTCCGGGTGGGCCAGGAGCCAGCCGGACAGGGTGTTGTCCGGGAGGAGCAGCAGGGCGAAGTCGGGGGCGGTGTCCACGCGGTGAAGCGGGGGAAGAGGAGCGGGGTGGCTCGCGTAGGCGCACACCAGGGTTGACGTGTCAGGGGACAGCCAGTGGGTCGGGGCGGGAGGGCGGGGCTGGGCTGCCTGGGTGCGGAGTGCGGCTGGCTCGCCCGGCGGGATGTGCCAGGGGAGGGCCGACGTTTGCGCGTCCGGGATGTGGAGCAGGGCGCTGACCAGGGTCCCGGTGTCGCGGTCGAAGCGGTACTCGTCGTCCTCGGTGTCCGGCCAACCGCCCGCCCCGGCCGTGTCCAGCACGTGCCGCTCGTGCTCAACCGCGCTTCCGTACGGGCCGACCAGCACCGCGCGGGTGTCCAGCACCAGCCTCGGCACGTGCGGCAGGGGCTCGCCCCGCGCGACCTCGAAGTCCACCTCGTGCCTCCTACGGACGCGGCAGCACCTGGACCGCGGCGGGGAGCGTGCCACCGCCGGGGACCGGGATCCTGCCCTCGACGATCATGTCATGGGTCACCGGCAACCCTGGGTCGGACGGGGCGCCGCCGAAGATGGACGCGCCGCTCTCGCCCCTCGGGCCGGACGGGCCGTAGCTGGTGACCAGCTGGCCCGCGCTGCTGCCCGGCCCCTCGGTGATCAGGATGTCGTCGCCCTGGCGGAAGATCAGCCGTCCGCCGCTGCCGGTGGAGTGGTACACGCCGTCCGGGTTGGACAGGATCTCCAGCTCCCGCTCCCGCGACAGCCTGCCGTGGTAGTTGGACGCCTCGCGCACCCTCCCCTGCTGGGCCCGCTCGACGACCCGGTCGGCGATCTTCCGCGCCCGCTCGCAGCCGCTCAGCCCCAGCGGGTCGGTCAGCCTGAGCGGGTTCACGACGTAGGCGTGCGGGTTCGGGCCCGCCAGCAGGCCCAGCGGGTCAGGGGAGCTGTAGCGCGCGGTCTCCGGGTCGTAGTAGCGGTGGACGTTGTAGAACAGGCCCGTTTCCCGGTCGTGGTACTGGCCCGCGAACCGCAGCGGGCAGTCCGGGCCGCCAGCCAGCTCCGCCAGGACGGCGCCCCACAGGGTCCGCTGCGAGCGCCACACCAGCGCGCCCGCGTCGTCGAGCAGCTCCGAGGGCATCCCCACCACGTCCGACACCACCGCGTGGAACCGGGCGTCGACCCACTCCTGCGGCGCGGCCAGCACCCGCTCGACCTGGGTGAGGGGGCGGTGCGAACCGGGCTCGTAGTCCCAGGTCAGCGCGGTCCCGGCGGTGATCTGCTCGACGAGGACCAGGCCGTCCCAGACGAAGTCGACCCGTTCCACGACGGCGCCGCCCGCGTCGAGCCGCTCCTTCGCCACCCGCCTGCCGAGCCCGTCGTAGCGGTACGCCCACCGGGCGCCGTCCGGGGTCGTCGCGGACACCATCCGGTCCTCGGCGTCCCAGCCGTACCGCCAGGTCCGCTCCCGCCCGGACAGCGTGCGGTGCGCCCGGACGACCACCCGGCCCTGCGCGTCGTGCTCGAAGTGGACGTCGCCCGCCCGCCGGATCAGCGTGCCCGCGTACGACCGCGCGCCCGAGGTCTCGCCCGGCCCGGTCGCCCAGGTCAGCTCGCCCGCCCGGTCGTACGCGTAGCCCTCGCTCCAGCCGCTGCCGAGCACCGAGGTCACCCGCCCCGCCGGGTCCAGCTCGTACCGGCGCGGCCCCGCCAGGAGGTCGTCGACCGCGAGCAGGTTGCCGTCGGCGCGGTACCGGTAGTCCCTGCGCTGCACGCGCGCGCCGCGCGCGGTGAGGTCCTGGGCCAGCAGCCGGTGGTTGGCGTCCCACACCTGGCCGAGGCGGGTCGAGTCGCCGACCAGGCGCTGGACCTCCCGCCCGGCGGCGTCGTACCCGAACGCGGTTCGCCTGCCGCCCGCCAGCAGCGCCGTGGCCCTGCCCGTCCCGTCGTGCTCCCACTCGCTGACCGCGCCGGTCGGGGTCACCCTGCGGACGCGGTTGCCCGACGCGTCGTGCTCCGAGCGCAGGGTGCGCCCGTTGACCGTCTCTGCGACGATCCGGCCGAGCAGGTCGCGCTCGACCAGCACGTCCGCGTCGCGGCTGACCGCCCTGATCAGCCGCCCCGCCGGGTCGTGGTCGTAGGTGGTGTCGCCGTGGGGCGTGCGCTTGGCGCGCAGCCTGCCCAGCTCGTCGTGCTCGTAGGCGATCCGCTCCCCCGCGCCGTTGACCTTGGCGGTCAGCTGCCCGGTGGCGTCGTGGACGTAGGTCGTGGACCGGCCGTCGAAGTCCGTCTCCACCACCAGCGCCCCGGTCGGGCCGTAGCGGTAGGTCCACGCCTGCCCCCGCGCGTTGACCACGGAGGTCAGGCGCAGGTTGGGGTCGTAGCCGAACTCCAGCCGCGCGCCGTCCGGGCCGACGTGCCAGGCGGGCTGGTCGAACCCGGTGTACCCGGTGCGGGAGACGGCGCCCGCCGCGTCGACGTGCTCGACCGGGTTGCCCTCGCCGTCGTACCGCCACCGCTCCACCGAGCCGTCGGGGAGGGTGCGGGAGGCGAGCCTGCCCTCGACCGTCCAGCCGAGGGTGGTGGTCGAGCCGAGCGGGTCGGTCACCTCGCGCACGCGGCCGAACCGGTCGCGCCGGTAGCCGGTGCGACCGCCCTCCGCGTCGGTGATCGCGACGGGCAGGCCCGCGAGGTCGTAGTCGATCCGGCGGACCTCGCCGAGCGGGCCGGTGATCGCCACGGCGTTGCCGCGCTCGTCCCGGTCGAACCGGGTGCGCGCGCCCGAGGGGTCGGTGACCGCGAGGAGGTTGCCCCTGGGGTCGTACTCGCGCCGCCACACCGCGCCGTCCACGTCCTCGACCACGAGCGGCATCCGGCCCGCGTCGTAGGTCGCGGTCGACTCCCGGCCGTCCGGGCGGACGAGCGCGACCAGGTTGCCGTCCTCGTCGTAGCGGTGGGTGGTGGTGCGGCCGAGCTGGTCGGTCCGGGAGAGCAGCCGGTCGTGGCGGTCCCACTCGGACACCACGACGCCACCGCCCGCGTCGACCTCCCGGACGACCTGGTGGGCGCGGTTGAGGTGGAACTCGGTCCGGTTGCCCAGCGCGTCGGTGTAGACCGTGCGGCCGTCGAGGTAGGCGAACGTCCCGGAGAGGTAGTCGTCCGCGCCCTCGTTGAGGACGCAGCGCCCCCGGTCGTCGTAGCCGTAGCGGTACCACATGCCGTTGCGGTCCTGCCAGCCGACGACGCGCTGGTCGTCGTCGTAGGAGAAGCGCAGGGCGGCGCCCGAGGAGTTCACCACCTCGGTGAGCCTGCGCTCGGCGTCGTAGCCGTACCTGATGAGGGTGATGTCCTCGGGACCGGCGAGCACGAGCGAGGTCACCAGGCCGCCGGTCGAGCGCACCGACACGTGGTAGCCGCCGGAGTGGCGGACGTCGGTCGGGACGCCGTCGACGTCGTGGTCGACGGTGACGCGGTTGCCGTTGAGGTCGGTGATGGAGCCGAGGGGCAGCGGCCCGCCCGCGCTCGGGGTGAAGCGCCGGGTGAGCCCCGCCTCCGCGTCGACCACCTCGTAGCCCCCGTCGCCGGTGCTGGACAGGGGCCAGCGCGGTCCCTCCACCGGGAGGACGGGCGTCGCGCCGGGGTGCGGGTAGAGCAGGACCATGCCGTCCTCGGTGACGAAGCAGACGCCCTCCTCGTCCACCTCGAGCCGCTGGTCCAGGGTGGAGGCCCACGACGTGCCGAACCGGGCGCCCGCGCGGTGGCCGGACAGGTGGGTGCGCGTGAGCAGCAGCGGGAGCGCGCCGCCGAGGGCGACGTCGGTCTGCGGCAGGAGGACCTGGCCGGAGACGACGTCGACGGGGTCACCGCAGGTGGGTCGACCGCTCGTCGGGCGCGCGGAGGCCTTGGGGTCGGCGCCTGCCTGGTCGCGCGCGCTGGGGCTCGTGCTGTCCGGTGTCGCGCTGTCCGGTCTCGCCGGGCTCGGCGCGGCGCCGCTGGTCGTGGTGGTCCCGCCGGGGGACGTGCCGGTCGGGGCCGGGTCTGGGGAACTCGTCCCGGACGGCGTGGTCGTGCTCGACGGCGCAGGTGTGCCGGACGGGCTGGTCGTCCCTGACGGGCTGGTCGTGCCGGACGGGCTGGTCGTGCCCGACGGGCTGGTCGTGCCCGACGGCGCGTCGGGGGTCGCGGGCCTGCCGCCCGCGAGGTTCGGGGTGTCCGGGCCCGACGGGGTGTCGGCGCGGCGGCCGAGTCGGCCGAGCTTCTGCATGATCTCGCCCAGCTTGTCGACCACCGAGCGGATGCGCGGCGCGACGTTCGAGATCGTCCTGACCAGCTTGCGCACCAGGTCCGCGATCCGCGAGCACATCCGCGAGATGGCCGTGGTGGCCTGCGCGACGATCACCGGCGTGGCCAGGCCCAGGGTCGCCACCGCCTCCAGGGCCCAGGAGATCAGCCTGCCCACCAGCTCGGCCACCAGGTCACGGACCAACTCCCGGACCGCCGCGACCACCTCGCCCATCACCATCACGCCGATGCCCACGCCCTCCGCGAGCACCCCCGCCCCGGCGATCGCGTCGGCCGTCTCGGCGTTCGCACCCCGGAACGCCTGGGCCGCGGCGCCCTCCCAACCCGGCGCGTCCTGCCCGCCCAGCTCCTCGGCCACCGCCCTCACCTCGGCCGCGACGTTGCCCCAGGTCTCGCTGAACGAGCGGATCACCGGCGGATCCCCCGCCAACCAGTCCAGGGCCTCCTTGAGCGGCTGCACGTGCTCCATCAGCCACCCAACGCCGTACGAGGCGACCGTCCCCACCGGGTCGATCACCATCGACAGCACTTCCAGCCCGACCCCAGCACCCCCGAGCCCGGCCTCGACCCAGTTCCCGTCCGCGATACCGTTCGCCAGGTCCACCGACGACTCGGCGATCCCGATCCCGGTCACCGCCGTCGTGTCGCTCCGGGGTGCGGCTACCAGCGGGTTGTCCACCACGGTGTCCCCCGTTCTGCGACGCGGTCCGAATCACCCGCGAAGCTAGCGAGAACGGGCGGGGCGTCCACGGGCTTCCGGTTGCTTTCACCCGCCGGAGTGATGAGGGGTTGACGGGGCGGCGGGTGCGGCGGGCGGCCAGGGCCGCCGGGAGCGGGGTCAGGGCCAGGAGGACCGCGTCCACCGCGAACTGCGGGTCGGTGGGGATCTCCGGGGTTCCGCCGTCCAGGAGGGTCACCGGGGCCTGCGCGTCGCCGTGGCGGGGCGCGGTGTTGGCGGTCACCGCCACGCCGTGGCCGGTGGCCGGGAGGAGGACCTGGTAGGCGGTCGCGGTGGCCAGGTCGCCGTCGTGGCCGGGGTGGTCGTGGTGGTGAACGAGGGGCCGCCGCGCCGACCGGGGGTCGGCGGTGGTGAACTCCGGGAGCTGGTCGCGCACGGGGGCGTCGAGGTCGATCCGGCCCCGCTCGGCCAGCCGCACGACGACCAGCGCGGTCATGGACTTGCCCAGGGACGCCACCGGCACGGGGGTGGTTGCGGTGACCGGGGTTCCGTCGCCCAGGTGGCCTCTGCCCTCGGCGTGGAGGGTCCGCTCGCCGTGCGTCACGGCGACCGCGCGGACAGGAGCAGGCGGGGCAGCGTGGTGACGAATGCTGCGGGAGTTCGCGGGCGCGGGCGTCGGACCTCGGGCCGATCCCGCCGCGCGAACGGGAGCGGCCCCCGGACCGGTGTGGTCCGGGGGCCGCCCCCAGGGTCCCGCTAGTCAATCATCACATGCCCTGCTTGCGCCTGCGCTTGCCGAGGAACAGGGTTCCCAGGCCCGCGAGGAGCAGCGCCAGGCCGCCGATCAGCACCGGTCGGATCTCCGAACCGGTCCACGCGAGCGGCATGTTCCCCATGCCGTTCGGGGGCATCGGGGGCATCGGCTGCTGCGTCGTGCCACCACCCGTGTTGGGGCCGCCCGTGGACGGGGTCTCCGTCGACAGGGCCGGGGTGGTCGCGCCGTCGTTGGCCGGGTTGTCGTCGCCCGTGCCGTCCGCCAGCGTCACCAGCGCGGTGGCGTTCGTGGTGGTGAACGCGCTGTTCGCGGTGGTGGTGATGGTGATCGGCAGCGAGGAGGCGCCCGGCTGGATGACGTCCGGCGTGGTGCAGACGACCTGCTGGCCGTTCACCGCGCAGGTCCAGCCCTCGTCCGCCCGAGCGGCCCTGGCCATCGCCACGCCCTGGGCCTGCGGCGCGCCGCCGTCGACCCCGTTGATGGTCAGGCCCTGCGGGATGGTGATCGTCGCGATCGCGCCGTTGACCGGCACGGTCCCGGTGTTGACCACCTTGCTGGTGATCACGACCTGCGAGCCCACCTGCGGCGACGGGTTGTCCGCCGTGAGGGTGACGCCCAGGTCCGTGATCCGGTCGACGACACCGGCGTCGACGTTCATGTTCTGCATGACCTTGCTGTCGGCCACCTTGAACACGATCGGCCCGCTGAGGCCGTTCGAGCGGTCGACCGCGGAGCTCTTCTCGGGAGCGCCCGCGTTCTGCGCGGTGAACGTGCGGCCGGTGGGCACGGTGAACTGGACGCGGTAGGTGCCCTCGTCCAGGTCGCCGAACATGTACTTGCCGCTGGCGTTCGTGGTGGTGCTGCTCTTCACCTCGCCCTGCTCGTCCAGCAGGTTGACCTTGACCCCGGCGATGCCGGGCTCACCAGCGTCCTGCAGGCCGTTGCGGTTCAGGTCGTCCCACACGAAGTCGCCGATGGCGCCCTTCTGCACGCCGAAGTCCACGTTCGTGCCGCTGGTCGTGGTCGTGGTGACCTTGACCGTGGTCGGCGTGGTCGCCCCGTAGCCCATCGGAAGCGTGAGCATCAGCGAGTAGTCGCCCGCGGGGACGTCCTTGAACTCGTAGGTGCCCTCGGTCGTGGTGGTGGCGCTGGCGAGCGGGGTGGTGCTGTCGCCCTGCATCAGGTCGACCTTGGCGCCTGCGATGCGGCCCAGCTCGGTGGTGTCGATCTTGCCGTCGCCGTTGGCGTCGACCCAGACCGTGCCGGTGATGACGCCGGCGCGCTCGCCGAACAGGTAACCGGTGGCGTCGACGCCGCCCGCCAGCACGATGCCCATGATCGCGTCGGGAGCGGTGACGGTGCCACCCGCCGTGCCCGCGGTGTCCTTGCCGTCCGCGTACGCGGCGGGCTGGGTCTCCATCAGGTCGTACGTGCCGCCGACCAGGCCGGCGAAGGAGAACACGCCGGACGCGTCGGTGGTGGCGGTGAGGGTGACCGCGCAGGTCGGCGCGGCGTCGCCCGCCGAGACGGCCGGGTCGGCCATGGTGGTCATCTCGCCGTCGGCGGTGGTGGCGTCGGCGGTGGCGTCGGTCGGGTCGACCCGGCCGCCACCGGTGTCCGGAGTGCCACCCGCGCCCACGCCGGTGTCAGGCGTGCCGCCCGAACCGGTGCCGGGGTCGGTGCCGGTGTCCGTGCCCGTACCGGGGTCGGTGCCAGTGCCGGGGTCGGTACCCGTACCGGGGTCGGTACCGGTGCCGGGGTCAGTACCCGTACCGGGGTCGGTGCCAGTACCGGGGTCGGTACCGGTGCCAGGGTCAGTACCTGTACCGGGGTCGGTGCCCGTGCCGGGGTCAGTACCCGTACCGGGGTCCGTGCCCGTGTCCGGCGTCGGGGTGCCCGTGCCGTTGTCGGTCTCGGTGTCGGTGCCGTCGGGCTCGCCGACCGCGCACCACTCCGAGTTGCCCTTCAGCGTCAGGGTCACGCCCTGGATGCCCGGCTCGCCGTCGTCGCGCACGCCGTCGTTGTCGCGGTCGTCGAAGACCACGCCGGAGAGCGAGCCGCGCTTCTCGCTGAAGCGGTACCCGGTGGCCTTCGCCTCCGAGGTGATCACCACACCGGTGATCTCGTCGGCGCCCAGCGCCGTGCCGCCCGCGCTGCCGGGGGTGGCCGTGCCCTGGCCGTAGCCGTCCGGCTGCGTCTCGGTCACGTTGTACGTGCCGGGGCGCAGCGAGTTGAACGCGTACTTGCCGCCCGCCGTGGTGACCGCGGACTTGTTGACGGTCGTCGACATGTCGTCGGTGCCGGTCAGCACCACGGTCACGCCCGCGATGCCCTCGCCCTTCTCGTTGACCACGTCGCCGGCCAGCGAGGCGGGCGTCAGCTCGCCGAACAGGTAGCCGGTCGCCGCGGCGCCCGCGGAGAAGGTGATGCCGGTGACCTTGTCGGGCGCGGTGAGCGTGCCGCCCTGGCTGCCGACCTTGTTCTTGCCGGTCACGTACCCGGCGGGCTGCTTCTCGCTGAGCGTGTAGCCCGTGCCGCCGACGATGAACTCGATCTTGTACAGACCGGCGGCGTCGGTGGTCGCCGTCAGGTTGACGGCCTTGCCCTGCGCGTCGGTGCCGGTCAGGGTCAGCTCGGTGCCCTGGATGCCCTTCTCGCCGGTGTCCTTGAGGCCGTTGTTGTTGGTGTCCTCGTAGACGTAGCCCGCGAGCGAGCCGCGCTTCTCGGTGAACTGGTAGCCGGTGAGGATGTCGCCGGACCCGACCGGGATCAGGCCGATGGTGTCGGCGACGGAGGTGTCACCCCCACCGGTGCCCGCCGTGTCCGGGCCGTCGGCGTAGCCGGCCGGCTGCTCCTCGACCAGCTTGTAGGTGCCGGGGACGATGTCCTCGAAGACGAACTGGCCGAACTCGTCGGTCATCGTCATCTGGCCGATCGGGGCGCGCTCGTCGTTCTCCAGCGTGATCTTCACGTTGGCGATCGGGTTGCCCTTGTCGTTCAGGACCTCGCCGTAGATCGAGCCGAACTTGTACTCGCCGAACAGGTAGCCGGTCGCGTCGGCGCCCGCCGGGAACGAGATGTCGCTGATCGTGTCCGGCGGCGTGTAGTCACCGCCGACCGTGCCCGCCTTGTCCACGCCGTTCTCGTAGCCCTCGGGCTGGGTCTCGGTCAGCGAGTAGGTGCCGCCGACGACACCCGCGAAGGTGTAGAGGCCCTGGGAGTTGGTGGTCATCGTGGTGTTGACCGGGCGGGACATCGCGTCCGTGCCGGTCATCTTCACGCTGACGTTCGCGATGCCCGGCTCGGCGGCGTCCTTGTTGCCGTTGCCGTTCTTGTCCTCGTAGACGTAGCCGGTCAGCGAGCCGCGCTTCTCCTTGAAGACGTAGCCGGTGCCCGCGTCGCCGGACTTCAGCACGATGGCGCTGAAGGTGTTCTCCGCCGAGTGGGTGCCGCCGGTGGTGCCCACCGTGTCGGTGCCCTGGGCGTAGCCGAGCGGCTGCTCCTCGGTGAGGGTGTAGGTGCCCGGCGCGAGGGTGAAGCTGAACGCGCCGCCCGCGTCGGTGGTCGCCTCCAGCGGACCGGCGCCGCCGGTCACCGTGAGCTTGACGCCCGCGATGCCCATGTCCTTGTCGTCCACGACCTTGCCCGCGATCGACGTGCCCTTGTACTCGCCGAACAGGTAGTCGATGGCGGTGACGCGCGGGTCGAGCTGGATGTTGACGATCGAGTCCGGCGCGTCGCGCGTGCCGCCCGCCGAGCCGGGGGTGTCCTTGCCGTCGGTCCAGCCCGCGGGCTGGGTCTCGGACAGGTTGTAGTTGCCCTGGCGCAGGGCCTTGAAGGTGTACGCGCCGTCGACGTCGGTGCTGGTGTTCCAGTTCGCCGCGTTGCCGCCGTCGTCGATGCCGCTCAGCGCGATCGCGACGCCCTGGATGCCCTTCTCACCGGTGTCCTTGACGCCGTTGTTGTTGCTGTCCTCGTAGACGAAGCCGGACAGGCTCGACGTGGGGATCACGGCGAACAGGTTGCCGGTGGAGGACTGGCCGCCGGGGAGCGCGACGGTGAACGTCTCGGTGTTGAGAGGCGCGGTGGCCGCGTTGCCCGGAGTGCGCTTGCCGGGGTCGTAGTCCGGTGTCGGGTCCTTGGTGACGGTGTAGTTGCCCGCCTTCAGGTTCGCGAAGGACCACGTGCCGTCGGGCGCGGTGACCGTGTTCAGGCTGACCGGGGCGCCGCCGTTGGTCTCGGTGCCGGTCAGCGAGATCCCGACGTTCACCAGGTTGGTGTCGCCCATGGGGGCGTCGAACGCGCCGTTGTCGTCGCGGTCGGCGAAGACCCGGCCGGAGATGGCGCCCTCGGAGTAGGCGTTCGCGGTGGCCGTGTTGTTGACGGTGCCGCCACGCGCGTCGGTGGCCGACACGGTGGCCGTGTTCGCGTCACCGGCGATCGGCGCGGTGGCCGTGCACGTGGAGACGAGCTGCGCGCCCGCCGCGAGGGTCGCCTGGTTCTTGGCGCAGGCGTTCACCTTCGCGTCGGCGATCGCGACGTTGGTCAGCGCCGTGTTGCCGGTGTTCGCGGCGGTGACGGTGAAGGTGATCGTCTCGCCCGCGCTGTAGGTCGCCTTGTCGGCGGTCTTGGTCAGCGACAGGCCGATGGTGCTCACGGTCGCCGTGATCGTCTTGGAGTCGCTGACCGGCTCCAGGAAGGCGTTGGCGCCCACCGCCTGGATGGTGTTGTTGAAGTTCGCGGTCCCCGCCGGGACGGTGCACGAGTACGAGAGCGTGGGGTTGCCGCTGGTCAACGTGGCGGTGCTGGGCCTGTTGCAGTCCCCGAACGCCTGGTCGGTGTTGCTGACCCCGACGTTCGTGATCGTCTGGTTGTCCGAGGTGCCGACCACGACGTCGTAGATGACCGAGTCGCCCTGGTAGTACGGCGGGGTGGTCCTCGGCGTCGCGGTGATGTAGATGCCGGGGGTCGGCACGGACATGGCGAGGCTGGAGAGCACGAACGTGTCGCTGCCGCTGCCCACGACCACGGCGCCGCTCCGGTCGCCCACCGCGACGTTGGTCGGCACCGCGACCTTGGCGTCGACGCTGAAGTTGTTCACGACCGACGGCGTGACCTGGTTGGTCGCCGTGGACGCGAAGAAGTTCGTCGAGTTGTTGAGCCTGGGCTCGGTGAGCGCGGTGCCCTTGTAGGACAGCGCGTCGGAGGTCAGGTTCTGGTGGCCGCCGAAGGCCGTGACGCCGAGGCGGCTGCCGGTCGTCTTGCTGGCCCCGTCGAGGGTCTCCAGCGAGGTCGTGTAGTTGCCCTCGGAGGCGTGCTGCTTGACGTAGCCGTTCTTGATCTGGATGGAGCGCTTGATCGCGCCACCGGTCGGGTTGGGGAGGGCGTAGACGGCGGTCAGCGACCAGCCCGCGTGGCAGCCGTAGCCCTGGGGGGTCCAGATGTTGCCGATGGTCAGGTTGACGTCGGAGCCGGTGACGGCCGGGCCGAGCAGGCTCTTGACGTCGGTCCACGCCACGTACTGCTGGGCCTCGTTCTGCACCAGCGTCGGGGCGTCGTCGGCGACGTAGGAGTCGGGGCCGATGGTCAGCGGGGTCCCCGCGCCGATGGCCATCGAGATCTGGGCGGTGGCGGGGTTGCCCGCCGGGAAGGTGCTCGCCGAGCTGGTGTAGCCGGGCGCGCAGCCCCGGTTGCCGGTGGCGTCCGTGGCGTTGCGGAAGACGCCGGTGTTGCCGCCCCAGTGGAGCCGGGCGTAGTCGATGGTCGCGCCCGCCGGAATGTTGACCTTGGCGATCGAGGAGTTGTACGTGGCGACGTTGCCCCCGCCGTCCGCGTCCACGTACTTCATGTAGTGGGACTCGCGGCCGTTGTTGCCGGTGGCCGTGCCGCCCTGGGCGGTCACGCAGTCCGTGAAGGACAGGCTGTTGAGCGAGGCCGGGTCGGCCCCCGTCGGGCAGCCCATGTTGCCGTTGCCCGTCTGGACGAAGTCGCCGTAGACGGACTTTTCGTACACGGGGGTGAAGTTGGTGACGACGGTCGCTTCGGCGACCCCCGTCGCGACCAGCGTGCCTCCCAGCGCTAGGCCAGTGGAAATCATGGCCGCGGTGAGGCGGCGCGCCATCCCTATCTCGGGCATCGGCACAACTCCGTGATCGAGGACCGGAATCCGGCGGATGTGAACTGGGGGTGAACCCCGCAGCACTGTCCGTCGCGCCGGGAACCGGTGCACGGTCAAGGGCGGAAGTTAACCGGTCCGAGCGATCAGACGGCGAACAAACACCAACTCGATGGGGGGAACGGCGGTTAGCACCCCCACCAGCCGTGTTACTAGTGGATCGCAGATCGCTGACCACCCACGACGGTATTGGGATTCCCCGTGCACCCACGTGAGACGACCCACCGGCGTCCGGCGCTGACCGCGATGGTCGGTGTCCTCTGCGCCATCGCGGCATCATCCAACGCGGCGCTGCCAGACCCCGCGCCGCTCGCCGCGGCCTCGACCTCGCCCCCGCTCGCGGAGCGGAGCATCCGGCCGATGGCGGTGGAGGACTCCGACGGCCTGACACCGGCGGCGACACCCGAGTCCCCGCCGCGGGGTCGGGAGGCCGATCGCGCGGCGGGGGCGGAACCGGCGCCGCCCGCGACCACGGGGGCCAAGGGCATCCCGGTGAACGTGCTGGAGGCGTACCGCGAGGCCGAGCGGTCGCTCGCCGGGTCGTGCAACCTGCGCTGGTACCACCTGGCGGGCATCGGGAAGGTCGAGTCGGGGCACGCGCGCGGCGGGCGGGCCGACCCCGCCGGGGAGACCGCGCCGCAGATCCTCGGGCCGGTGCTGGACGGCGGGGAGTTCGCGGCGATCCGGGACACCGACGGCGGTCGGCACGACGGGGACCGGACCTGGGACCGCGCGGTCGGGCCGATGCAGTTCATCCCGTCGACGTGGCAGCGCTACGCCGCCGACGGCAACGGCGACGGGGCGTCCAGCCCGCACAACATCCACGACTCGGCGGTCGCGGCCGGGAAGTACCTGTGCTCGGGCGGGATGGACCTGGCGAAGCAGAGCGACCTGGACGCGGCGGTGTTCCGGTACAACCACTCGCGGACCTACGTGGTGGCGGTGGAGACCTGGATGCGGGCCTACTCGGACGGCGCGGTGGAGGTGCCCGCGCTGCCGCCGGGCGCGGACGAGGACGAGGGCGGTTCCGACGGCGGGAAGCCGGAAGGCGCCGGGGCGTCGGGGGAATCGTCGTCGACCGCGCCGGAGTCGGCGGCCCCGGAGTCGGCGTCTGAGGCTGCGGCGTCTGAGGCTGCGGCGGCCGAATCAGCAGCCGCGGACTCCTCGGCTCCGGGCTCCTCGGCTCCCGATTCGTCAGCGCCCGACTCCTCGGCTCCCGACTCCTCGGCGCCCGACTCCTCGGCGCCCGACTCCTCAGCGCCGGGTTCGGCGGGGTCCCCCGCGCCCGACCAGCAGGCCCCGGCGGCGCCGGACGCGGTCGGCGCGAACCCCCAGGGCCAGGCGGTCCAGGGCGGTCAGGCGGCGAACTCCGCGCCGCAGCAGGCGGGAGCGCCGCCCGTCGAGACCAAGCGGCCCGCCGCGCCGGAACCGCAGCAGGTGGACCGGTGCCTGGTGCTGGTCCAGGAGCACGCGCAGGCGTCGCGGCCGGTCGCGCCGACCGCCGACGAGGTGCGCCAGGCCGGGTGCACCGCCGAGCAGGTCGCGGCGATCGAACGCCTGTTCGAACTCTCCACACCTGTGGACAGCCCTGTGGAGAAGTCCGCGCGCGAGTAGCGGACGTCCCCGGACGCGCGGATGCCCCCTCCCGAGGATTCCGGGAGGGGGCATCCGCTTGTCGGCGTCCCACCGACCACCGCGGGGGTCGTGCCGCCCGTGCTCGCGCATCGGGAAGCCGAACCCCGCGCGGACCTCGCTCGTCGTCACCCCCTGTGACGCCGGGAGGTGCTGGCGCACCAACCCGAGCCCGACGATCGACGTCCGCTGTGGACGGTGGAACCCCTCGTTCTCTCCGGCGCGGCGCGGTGATCGCCGTACGGTCAGGCGGCGCCCACGAGGGCGCCTGCGGCGACCACCGCGCCGGTCTCGACGAACGGGGAGCGGGCCGGGGACCCCGGCGCGTGGGGCCCGGACCCGTGCGCTCACCCAGGTCAGTTCGCCGGGGGAGGGACGACCTAGGTCATCCGGTCGTCCGGTAGTTCGAGGAGCTCTTCCAGCACCGCGGTCGCCGATCCCCGGCTGCGCCACGAGAACCTGCTGGGGAACAGCACGTTCGACTCGTCGGCGGGCATCCGGGTCGCGACCGCGTTGTCCGCGTCGTGCAGCCTGACCACGTCGATCACGGTGTGGTGGGCGCGGACGCCGACGACAGCCGCCAGTTCACCCCTCGCGTCGCGCGGGTGCAGGAACTGGAACCCCCGCGCGATCAACTGGCGCAACTGCCCGGCTGTTCGGCCCCCCTGGTCAGCCGAGGAGGTCATCGAACTCGCCGTCCTTCGCGCCGGCGACGAAGGCGGCGACCTCCTCCCTGGTGTAGACCAGGGCCGGACCGTCGGGGAAGCGCGAGTTGCGGACGGCGATCCCCCCGTCGACGTGGGCGAGTTCCACGCAGTTGCCCAGGGCGCCGCTGCGTGCGCTCTTGCGCCACACCACCCCCTGCAGCGACGCCGCCGACATGCCGTTGTGGACCCTGCTCGCCATGCTCCACCCCTTCGGTCCGAAGCTCCGCAGACAGTGCATCTGCACGTGCATCTGAGCCGTGCACGGACGCTAGCAGCGGCGTGGACACCCGTAAATGCACGTGCATATGCAGCGGCGGAATCTCCCTCTAATGGCGGAAACCCCTAACCGGAGGTCACAGCGCGGCGCGCGCCTTCACCAATGCCTGCCTGCTGCGATCGGGCGTCTCCGCATCGACGGTGAGCCGGTCGAACACCCGCCCGTAGATCTCCAGCTCCTCGGGTTTGTCCAGGTAGAGCGCGCCCGCGAGGTGCTCCACGTAGACGATGTCCGGCAGGTCCGGTTCCCCGAACCGGAGCATCGTGAACGGCCCTTCGGCGGCATATCCGCTGAGTGGGAATGGGACCACTTGGAGGGTGACGAGCGGCTGCTTGGTCACTTCCAGGAGGTGGTCCAACTGGTCGAGGAGGACCTGCCTGCCGCCGATCGGCCGGTGCAGCACCGACTCGTCGATCACCACCCACAGCCGGGGCGCGCCGGGCCTGGCGAGCACCTTCTGGCGGCTCATCCGCAGCGTCACCCGGCGCTGCACCTCCGGGCCCGCCAGCTCCGGCCTGCCGTGGCTGGCGATGGCGCGCGCGTAGTCCTCGGTCTGGAGCAGGCCGGGCACGAAGTGCGTCTCGTAGCTGAGGATGCGGGTCGCCGCCTCCTCCAGCCCGACGTAGTCCTGGAACCAGTCGGGCATCAGATCGGTGTAGCGGTGCCACCACCCCGGCTCGTTGGACCTGCGGACCATCGCCAGGAACTTCTGCCGCGCGTCCTCGTCGACCATCCCGTACATGGTCAGCAGGTCGGAGACGTCGCGCTCCTTCAACCCGACCCGGCCCAGCTCCAAGCGGCTGATCTTGGAGTCGGAGCCCCTGATCTGGTAGCCGGCCTGGGCTCGGGTGATCTCCGCGGCCTCGCGCAGCCTGCGCAGCTGGGCGCCGAGCACGATCCTCAGCGCGGTGGGGCCGCTGTCCCGCTCGCCGCTGGGGAGCCGGGGCTCACCGGTGGCCATCGCCGATCCTCCCCGCTCGCCGTGGCGCGCACCCGATCGGCGGTAGCGCCGCGGTGGCCCGACATCGCATCGTCACTGAACGTACACCCACGTCCGCCCAACCCCTCCCGACAGCGGTCCCCGCGCAGCGCGGGCCCATACCCCTCGATGATCGTCTGTGCTGAGGTGCACGAGCAGTTCTACTCCCGGACCACCCTGCGAGGTAGCCATGCCCGCTCTGTCGCCGGACGCCCCCGCCCCGGTCTACATCGACACGACCAAGGCGAGCATCGCCAGGGTCTACGACGCGTTCCTCAACGGCAAGGACAACTACGAGATCGACCGCGAGGTGCTGCGCCGGGTGCAGCAGGTGACACCGGAGGCGGCGACGCTGGCGGTGGACAACCGGGGG
Source organism: Actinosynnema mirum DSM 43827 (assembly GCF_000023245.1). Taxonomy (GTDB): domain Bacteria; phylum Actinomycetota; class Actinomycetes; order Mycobacteriales; family Pseudonocardiaceae; genus Actinosynnema; species Actinosynnema mirum. The sequence goes on along the minus strand of NC_013093.1, from coordinate 615,554 downwards.
TTCCTGATCAGGGCGACCAGGTTCCTGGCCAGCCAGACCGGGATCACGCAGTACCTGGACTGCGGTTCGGGGCTGCCCACGGCGGAGAACACCCACCAGGTCGTGCAGCGGCTCCAGCCCGAGGCGCGGGTGGTGTACGTGGACAACGACCCGGTGGTGCTGGCGCACGGGCGGGCGCTGCTGGAGGAGAACGACCAGACGCACTTCTCGGCGGCGGACATCTTCGACCCCGAGGCGATCCTGGACGACCCGGTGGTGCGCGAGCACATCGACTTCAGCAAGCCGGTGGCGCTGCTGCAGCTCGGGACGATGCACCACCACAACGGGACCTCGCCGACGTCGCGGGAGATCATGGCGAAGTACGTGGACGCGCTGCCGTCCGGCTCCTTCGTGGCGCTGAGCCACTTCCTCGACCCGGAGACCGAGGAGCTGAGCCGGTTGGCGCGGCGGATGGAGCAGGCGTTCCTGCACAGTCCCATGGGCAGCGGGAAGTTCATCACGCGCGCGGAGCTGCTGGGGCTGTTCGACGGGCTGGAGCTGGTCGAGCCCGGACTGGTGATCTGCGCCGACTGGTGGCCGGACGGGCCTCAGCTCAAGGAGCTGGCGCCGGTGTCGCGCTGCATCGCGGGCGCGGTCGGCTGGAAGCGGTGACGCTGCCGGACGCGGTGGCGCGGCTGGGCGCCGGGTAGCGCCCGTTGGGGCGCAGCGGTTCCAGCGCGCGCGAGGCTCCCGTTGGCGGCGGTCTTCCCGCTGCGCCAACGGGAGTCGGGGGAGCGTCCGATCAGGACGAGGCGTCGATGGTCGCGGGCGGCTCGTGGAACAGGTCCTCGTAGCTCGGCTCGGCGGAGGCGGGCACCGGGAAGTGCGCGTCGTGCGACTCAAGGTGGCTGAACAGCTGGTCCGTGCTCAACGGGGGATCTCCGTCCATGACGACTCGGGACGCGCTGAGGATAGGCAGATCAGGCGCAGGCGAAACCGATTTCCGCCACGATTTCCCGAGTCCGGTCAGGGCGATCATAGAGCGCCCGGTTCGGCCGGGTGGGTGAACCACCGTTTTCGCTTGCGGGACAAGGGTTCCGGGGGGTCAGGTCGGGGCGCGGCCCAGCAGGTAGCGGGTCGCGTAGGCGCGCCACGGGCGCCACGCGCGCGAGCGGTCGGCCAGCGCGGCGGCGGTGACCGGCAGGCCGATCCCGCCCGCGGCGGCGCGCACGGCGGGGTCGTCGGGGCAGAAGCCGTCCGGGTCGCCCAGCGAGCGGGTGAGGACGGCGTCCAGCACGCGCTCGCCCGCGCAGCGCAGCGCCGACCGGGCCTCGGCGCGGTCCGCGCCCGCGCCCAGGTCGACGCCGCCCACCAGCGCGGTGAGCAGGGCGGTGAGCGGGGCGCGCGCCGGTGGGGGGAGCAGGGCCGGGTCCAGGTCCAGGAGCGCTTGCGGCGTCGGGAAGAGGTGGGTCAGGCCGCCGCCCGCCGGGTCGGGGACGGCCTCGCCCGCCTCGCGCACCACCCGGTGCGCCCAGCCCGCGTTGGCGCCCGCGCCCATGGCTGCGCCCGTGCCCGTGCCTTCGCCGAGCAGGGCGCGCACCGCGCACTCCGCGCCGTCGACCACGCCGGGGACCCTGGTGCCCGGCGCGGCGTCGACCAGCGGGCGCAGGGCGGGGTCCGCGCGGAGGGCGCCGTCGACCTCGGCGGGGTCGGCGTCCAGGTCCAGCGCGCGGCGGCAGCGGGAGATCGCGACCGGGAGGTCGCGGGAGTCGGTGAGGGTCAGGTCGCACTCGACGTGGTCGGCGCGCGGGCGCAGCGAGACCACGCCGTGGCCGCGCGGGAGGCGCAGCGTGCGGCGGTAGGCGCCGTCGCGCCACTCCTCGACGCCGGGGACGGCGTTCGCGACCAGCGGCCCGAACAGCGACGGCGCGTGCAGCGGCCCCCGGAACGGCAACCGCAGCACGACCGCGCCCGGCACGCCGCCGGGAGCCCGGCGACCGCCGCGCAGGTCGGTGGGCGAGCGGCCGAACAGCTCGCGCACCGTCTCGTTGAACGCGCGCACGCTCGCGAAGCCCGCCGCCACGGCGATCTCGGTCATGGGGAGGGCGGTGGTCTCGGCCAGGAGGCGGGCGGTGCGCGCGCGGCGGGCGCGGGCGATGGCGAGCGGGCCGGAGCCCAGCTCGGCCAGGAGGCGGCGCTCGACCTGGCGGACGCTGTAGCCGAGCCGGGTGGCGAGACCGGGCACGCCCTCGCGGTCGACCACGCCGTCGACGATCATGCGCAGCGCCCGGGCCACCGGGTCGGACCTGGGGCCCCAGGTGGGGTCGACCAGGTCGGTGGTGGGTGGGGCGGTGGGGTGGTCGGCGAAGGGGTGGGGGGCGCGGGGGCGGGGGGCGGTGGTGTGGCCGGTGGCGGGCGCGCCGACTTCGGCTGGGGCGGGGCCGGGGGCAGCACGGCCGGCGGCGGGAGCACCCGCACCGGCCGAGGCACGGCTGGCGGCGGCGTGGCTGGCGGCAGGCGCGCCAGCAGCGGCCGGGACGCGACCAGCGGCACCACGACCGGCGGTCGGACCACCGGCGTCCGCCGAGGCACGACCAACGGGGGTGCGGCCAGCGGCAGGAGCAACCGCGTTGGCCCCGGCGTGGCTGGTGGCAGCACGGCTGGTGGTGGGGGCGCTGGCGTCGGCGGGGACACGGCTGGCCGCCGCGGGCTGACCAGCGGTCGGAATCCGGCTGCCGATCGGGGCGCGGTCGGCGGTGGGAGCGCCGCCGCGGGTGGCCCTGCCGGTGGTGGCGGGCGGGCGATCGGTGGCGGGCGGGTGGGTGGTGGTGTGGCGGTCGGCGGGCGCGTGGGCGCCCACGTGGGTGCGGTGCTCGGAGTTGGCGCTGGTCGGCGTGGGGTGGGTGTTCGGTGGGACGCGTGGGTCCGGTGGGGTGTGGTTCTGCGGGTCGTCCGGCCTCTGCGGCGTGGATCGTGGCGTCGTTCGCCGTCCCGGTTCTCCCGGTTCCGCCCTCAGCACCTCGGCCCCCTCCCCGGCGCCCCCGCGCCCGTGTCCGCGCCCGTGTCCGAACCCGTGCCCGGCTGGTCGTCGTGCGGTTCCCGCGAGCGGTCGGAACGGGTGGCCGGCGGTTCGGGGAACTGGTGCGCCCGATCGTTCGGCGCGTCATCCGCGCCGGGCCCGGTCCGGGGTGCGGAAGGCGCCCCGCAATGGGGGTGGGGGCGCGGTCCGGTGAAGTGCCGACCACGGTTAGCCAGGTGGTCTGGTGACATCGACCGGTTGTGCTCCACTGCGTCCTCTTGCACGTCCTCGGGCTTCGCTCGGCGATCCCGGAACCGCGTCCCCGAACTCTGGCGGAAAAACGACATCGAACAAAGCGGTCGCGGCTTGGGCACGCCGTTGTGCGCAAACCGCGGACCCGCTCCGGAACGTTGTTCCGGCGTTGCGCTCCGACCCCCGCTCGCGCGGGGCGCGGGGCGACGGGCGCCCCGCCCTTCCCACCGGTGTGCGACCGGGCTGGCACGACCCAGGGCGACCATCACGGGCAGTGACCGGCACTCGGTCCGGCGCACACCCCTCGTTCCCGTTCGGTCGAGTCGCTCCCCACGCGGTCATCCCGGTTCGCGGACCTTTCAGCCCCGCTGAGAAGACCCCCAGGACTCCTCAGCGGCGAATGGCCCGCACCGAGTTCGGCTGTCTCCGGGTAAACCACCGCACCCGGCCCCGCCGCACTTCCGGTCGGCGTCGGCGCAACGCCTGGGAGCACCCTGGCACCCCCGGTCGTTAAGGTGGAACGGGCGGGCCGCCGAAGGCGGGCAAAAGCCCTGTTCACACCGCGATCCGGTTTTTCCGGACCGGAAACCGGCACCGGGGGAGGGCGCTCAGCGGATGGTGGGGAACGGTCACGGTTCGGGTCCTCGCACCGCTTTCGCCGAACGCTTCGCGCTGCTCTACGCGGAGGCGGGCGACCCCCCGCTCAAGCGCGTGACCGCCTCGGTGGCCAGGTCCCGCCGGGTCGACGAGCAGGGCCGACCGGTGCGGGTGACCGCGCAGCGGGTGAGCGACTGGCGCCGGGGGCGCAACGTCCCGGCCCGGTTCTCGGCACTCTCGGTAGTGCTGGAGGTGCTCATCGGTGAAGCCAGGAAGCAGCGGCCGACCCCGCCGATCCCCGAGCTGCACGACCTGGAGGCGTGGCGCGAGCTGTGGGAGCAGGCCCTCGCCAGCCCCGTCGCGGCCGTCGAGAGCGGGCCCGCGGAAATGCCCGAGGAAAGCGGCGTGTGCCCCTACCGGGGATTGGCCGCCTTCCAGCCCGAGGATTCCTCCTGGTTCTTCGGCCGGGAACGCAGCACGGCCGCCCTCGTCACCCGGCTGGACAATTCCACGGAATACGGCGGAATCGTTGTCCTGGTCGGCGCCTCGGGCGCCGGGAAATCCTCGCTGGTGCGCGCCGGCCTCATTCCCTCCATCCGCGAGGGGGCGTTAGCCGACCCGAGCTCCGCGACCTGGCCCTCGGCCGTCATGACACCGGGCGCGAAACCGCTCGCCGAATTGGTCGAGCGGGTTCCCGAGCTGTCCGCGGTCCTGCCCCCCGGCGGGCTCCCCGACGACCCGCCGACCGAGCGCGGCGCGGGCCCGAGGTCGCTGGGCGTGATCGACTTCGCGGAACGGGTCAGGGCCGCTGTCGCCGAGCACGCGCGGGCGCGCGGCGGCGAGCGCCTGGTGCTGGTGGTCGACCAGTTCGAGGAGGCCTTCACCCTCTGCGGCGACGACGCGCAGGTCCAGCTGTTCGTCCAGGCGCTGGCGGCGGCCTGCACCCCGGAGCGGCCGGGCGGGCACGCGCCCGCGCTGGTCGTGCTGGGCGTGCGCGCCGACTTCTACGGGCGCTGCCTGGCGATCCCGGAGCTGGCCGACGCGCTCCAGGAGCGGCAGATGGTCCTGGGCCCGATGACCTCGGCCGAGCTGCGCGAGGCGGTGGCCAGGCCCGCGCGCGCGGCCGGGCTCCAGCTGGAGGCCGGCCTGGTCGAGCTGATGCTGCGCGACCTGGGCGTGCGGGCCGGTCGGACGCCGGTGCACGGCGCGCGGGGCGCGTACGACGCGGGCGCCCTGCCGCTGCTCTCGCACGCCCTGCTCGCCACCTGGCAGCGCAGGCAGGCGGGCAGGCTCACCATCGCGGGGTACCGGGCGGCGGGCGGCATCCAGGGCGCGGTGGCCGCCACGGCCGAGCGCGCCTGGGCCGACCTGCCCCCGGCCGCGCAGGGCGCCGCGCGCCCGCTGCTGCTGCGCCTGGTGCGGATCGGCGCGGACACCCACGACACCCGCCGCCGCTCCACCCGGCAGGAGCTGGTGGGCCAGGCGGGCGACCCGGCCGCCGCCGAGGAGGCCCTGGAGGTGCTGGCCCGCGCCCGGCTGGTCACCCTCGACGCGGGCTCGGTGGAGATCACCCACGAGGCGCTGATCCAGGCGTGGCCGAGGCTGCGCGGCTGGATCGACCAGGACCGGGAGGGCGAGCTGCTGCGGCAGCGGCTGGAGGAGGACGCGGCGGCCTGGGCCGAGCAGGGCCGGGACTCCTCGCTGCTGTACCGGGGCGCGCGGCTGGAGGCGGCCAGGCACTGGGCGACCAGGCACCGGGCGGACGGCGCGGGCCCGACCGGCGCCACCGGCGACTTCCTCGCGGTGTCCGGCCAGCACCACCGGCGCGGGGTGTGGGCGCTGCGCGGCGGGGCCGCGCTGGTGGTGGTGCTCGCGCTGATCGCCGGGGTCGCGGCCGTGGTGGCGGTGCGCCAGCGCGACGACGCGGTGTTCCGGCAGGTCGTGGCCGAGGCCGACAAGCTGCTCGACCGCGACCCGTCGCTGTCCGCGCAGCTGGCGCTGGTCGCGCGCGGGATGCGGCCGTCCGCGCTCGACCTGGGCACCCGGCTGATCTCCTCCGGCGGCGCGCCGCTGGCCACCCCGCTGACCGGGCACACCGGCGCGGTCTACCTGACCACGTTCTCCCCGGACGGCCGCACCCTGGCCACCGCCAGCTACGACCGCACCGTGCGGCTGTGGGACGTCACCGACCGGGACGACCCGAAACCGCTGGGCGAGCCGCTGACCGGGCACGGCGACTGGGTCAGCTCCGCCGTGTTCTCCCCCGACGGCCGCACGCTCGCGTCGGCGGGCAAGGACGGCTCGGTCCGGCTGTGGGACGTCGCCGACCGGGCGCGCCCCAGGCAGCTGAGCACCGCGGAGTCCCCCGGCAGGGACACCGTCTACCTGGTCGCGTTCTCCCCGGACGGCCGCACGCTCGCGTCCGCGCACGCCGACCGCGCGGTGCGGCTGTGGGACGTCACCGACCCGAGCGCCCCGAAGCAGGTCGCGGAGCTGGCCGGGCACGGGCAGCAGGTGCGCACCGTGGCCTTCTCCCCCACCGGGCTGCTGGCCTCCGGCTCGGACGACGCGACCGTGCGGCTGTGGGACGTGGCGGACCCGAGCGCGCCGAGGCAGGCCGGGGAGCCGCTGGGCGGGTTCGACAGCACGGTGCACTCGGTCGCGTTCTCCCCCGACGGCCGCACCCTCGCCGCGGGCAGCGAGGACCGCAGCATCCGGCTGTGGGACGTCACCGACCCGGCCGCCCCCGAGGCGCGCGGCAGGCCGCTGGCGCTGCACCTGGCCCCGGTGTGGTCGGTCGCGTTCTCCCCGGACGGGCGGGTGCTGGCCTCGGGCGCGGCGGACAGCACGGCGCGGCTGTGGAACGTCACCGACCCGGCGCGGGTCCAGCCGCTGGGCAAGCCGCTGGCGGGCCGCAGCGGCACGGTGTTCGCGGTCGGGTTCTCCCCCGACGGCCGCGCGCTGGCCACCGGCAGCCTGGACCCGGTGGTGCGGATGTGGTCGCTGCCGTCGACGGTGCTGGTCGGGCACGCCGCCCGCACGGTCGGCCCCCGGTTCGCCCCGGACGGGCGCGCGCTGCTGACCGGCAGCGAGGACGGCACGGTGCGCGCGTGGGACCTGGCCGGTCCCGGCGGCCCGGACGCGCCCACCCCGATCGGCGACCGGCGGGACGCGGGCGAGCCGGTGCGGGCGGTGGTGCTGGGCGAGGACGGCCGCACGATGGTCACGGCGGGCCCGAAGGCGGTGCGGCTGTGGGACGTGCGGCCGGGCGCGGAGCCGGAACCGCTGGGCGAGCCGCTGCCGCTGCGCACCCGGTTCAGCTCGCCGCTGGCGCTGCGCGGGAACCTGCTGGTCACGGCGGACGAGGACGACACCGTCCTGCTGTGGGACCTGTCCGACCGGGCGCGCCCCAGGCAGCTGGGCGAGCCGCTGACCGGGCACGACGGGTACGTGAACGTCGCGCTGCTCACCCCGGACGGCCGGTTCCTGGTGACCGGCAGCGCCGACAGCGCGCTGCGGGTGTGGGACGTGTCGGACCCGGCGCGCCCGAGGGCGGCGGGCCGGTTCCCCGGCCACGACGGCCCGGTGCGGGCGGGCGCGCTGTCCCCGGACGGGCGGGTGCTGGCGACGGCGGGCGACGACAAGCTGGTGCGGCTGTGGGACTTCTCGGACCCGACCGCGCCGAGGGCGCTGGGAGCGCCGCTGGCCGGGCACGAGGAGGCCGTGGTGGCGGTGGTGTTCACCCCCGACGGGCGCACCCTGGCCAGCGGCGGCGAGGACGCGCGGCTGCGGCTGTGGGACACCTCGGCCCCCGCGCTGGCCCGGCCGATCGGCGAGGGCGTGGTCGGGCACGACTCGGCGCTGCGGGACATCTCGGTGAGCCCGGACGGCTCGGTGGTGGCGACCAGCTCGGCCGACGGCACGGTGCGGCTGTGGCACCTGGACGCGGACTGGGCCCGCAGGCGGATCTGCGCGCGGACCGGGGGCGTGCTGACCGAGGACGCCTGGCGGGAGCACGTCCCGCAGCTGGACTACGCGCCCCCGTGCAGGTAGGCGGGACGGCCGGGGCCCGCCGCCCGACCGGTGGATCGGGCACCCGAAGCAGTCGGCGCGGCCATCCGGGTGATCGTTCGCGGGCCCGTGGACTTCCGCCGCGCGGTGACTAGGTTCAGCAGTCATGCGCTTTCTGGCTCGGGTCGGGGGACCCCGCGCGGCGGTCGTGGTGCTCACCGCCGTCGCCGGCGTCTACATGGCACTGGTGGCGTTCAACAACGTCACCGACTACGGGTCCAACCACGCGTTCGTGCAGCACGTGTTCGCGATGGACACCACGTTCGGCGCGCCGAGCGCGGCGTGGCGGGCGATCACGAGCCCGGCGCTGGTGACGGTCGCGTACGTGCTGATCATCGCCTGGGAGGCGCTGACGGCGGTGGTGCTGCTGGTGGGGCTGGGGGCGTGGCTGTCCGGCCGGTCGCGGCTGGGGTCGCTGCTGTCCGGGACCGGGTTCGGGATGCAGGTGCTGCTGTTCGGGCTGGGGTTCATCGTGATCGGCGGCGAGTGGTTCCTGATGTGGCAGTCGAAGCAGTGGAACGGGCTGGCCCCCGCGCTGCAGAACGTGGTGATCGCCGGGTTCGGGCTGGTGCTGGTGCACGTGGCCGGGCGGGGCGAGCCGGTGGTGGAGCGCGCCGACGCGGGGCGCGCGGGCTGAACCCGGTGCGCTGCCCCCTTCGCGCGCGAGAGCTTCGGAGTGACGGCGGAACCCCCTGGTCGCAGGTCAGGGGGTTCCGCCGCGTTCCCGGCGCGGACGGGGGACGGACCCGTCCGCGCCGGCGGTCGGCCCGCTCGCACGCGGGCCGACCGGCTCTGGGGCGGCTGACCACCGGGGCCTGCCGCCTCGGCGTCAGCCGACGATCTGGCGGAGCTGGTCGAGCAGCTCCGCGCGGCTGGTGCAGCCCAGGCGCTGCCTGATGCGGGCCACGTGGTGCTCGACGGTCTTGGCGGAGATGAACAGCCGGTCGCCCACCTGCTTGTAGGTGAGCCCGCCGACGACCAGCTCGGCGACCTCGCGCTCGCGGTCGCTGAGCTTGCCGGTCTCCTGCCCGGTCTCGGGCTCGACCGGCTTGCGCCCGCCCAGCGGCCTGCCCTGGAGCAGCCGCGCGCAGTCGAGCAGCCGGACCATGGCCTGCCGGTCGGAGGTGCGGATGGCGGCCTGGCCCGCGAGGCGGGCGGCGTCCCACCACTGGCCCGCCGCGTGCAGCCCGCGCGCGGCCCGCTCGACCTGGTCGGGGTCGACCTTGCCCGCGAGCACGTCGAGCCAGCTCTCGGCGGCGCTGGAGACGATCGCGCAGTAGCGGCCCGAGTCGCGGTGGGCGGCGAGCGCGGCGGCGTGCTCCTCGGCGGCCGGGATCTCCTCGGCGATGACGGCGGCGTGCAGGCCGCTCCAGTGCAGCGGCACCGCCCACAGCGCGGGGTTGCCGAGGCCGCGCAGCAGGTCCTCGGCGGCGGCCAGGTGCGGGGCGAGGCGGTGCTGGTCGCGCAGCCGGGCGGCGGCTGCGGCGAACTCGCCCAGCGGCAGGAACGTGTACAGGTCGACGGGGTGGCGCAGCACCGCCTCGCAGGCCTGCTCCCAAGTGCGCTTGAGGGTGGGCAGGTCGCTGTTGCGGCGGGCGATGCCGATCTCCAGCGCCACCGCGAAGATCCAGTCGCGGGGTTCCAGGGGCCGGTTCGCCCTGCGCAGCGCGGTGATCGTCTCGCGGGCGCGCTCCAGGTTGCCCCGGCCCATGGCGATCCAGGCGCGCAGCAGCCGGTGCCGCACGGCCATGAGCGAGCCGCCGAGGCCGGAGGCGACGGCGCGGTCGAGCGCGGACTCGGCGACCACCGGCTCGCCGCTGTGCAGCGCGACCAGCGCGGCGAGGGCGGCGGGCGAGTCGGGCAGCAGCACGCCCGCGCCCGCCGGTTCCAGCAGTCCCGAGGCCCTGACCAGGGTGGACAGCGCGGTGGTGGGGCTGCCGGTGACCGATTCGAGGACACCGTGCGCCATCAGCGAGGCGGCTCCGCCGAGCAGGGTGGGCGGGGCGGGCGGCAGCGGCGCGGCCGGGAGCGCGCCGACGCCGATCTGGCCGATGTGCGCGAACGCGGTGGAGGTGGCGCTGGGCGACCAGCGGTGCAGCTCGGTGCTGCGGGCGAGCTGGCCGCGGTGGGCGAGCGCGATGGCCGCGACCTCGGCGGCGGCGCCCCGGTGGGTCTGGTCGCCCGCCGCGACGACCCGGTCGGCCAGGCGCAGCGCGGAGTCCAGGTCGCCCGCCATGGCGGAGGCGGTGGCGTGCCGGACGGCCACCTCGGGGGTGGGGGTGCCGATGGCGGCGAGCAGCCGGGCGGCGAGCGCCGGGTCGCTGGGCAGGGCCTCGGCGGCGGCGGCCTTGAACAGCTCGGACAGCTCCGGGCCGGGGGCGGTGAGCAGCGGCCGGACCAGGTCGAGCACGGGGCCGCCCGCGCGCAGCTGGGACTCGGCCAGCGCGCGGCGCACGGCGATGCGCCGGTCGGTGCGGCTGAGGGCGGCCACGGCGGTGCGGGCCACCGGCAGCAGGGTGCCGTCGGGGGCGAGCAGGCCGGTGGCGCGGGCGGCGTCGATGACGTCGGCGACCCGGTCGGCGTCCCCGCCGAGCAGCGAGCGCAGCAGGTCCAGGCGCAGGGCGGCCCCGGCCTCGGCGGCGAGGAGGAACTTCTGGGCGTCCGGGTCGAGCCAGTCCAGGTCGGCGCGGAAGGAGGCGATGACGTCCGGGGTCAGCTCCGGCGAGGTCAGCCCGGAGAGCCGGGCGACGAAGCGGGGCACGCCGCCGGTCTGCTGGTGGACGAAGTCGACCAGGGCGCGGCCGGTGGACGGGGGCAGGGCGTGCCTGACCTGCTCGCGGGTGAGCGGGGCGGGCAGGTGGGCGGGGCGGACGCGGCCGAGGGACTCGGCGAGGGCGGCCAGCGCGCGGGAGCGCGGCCACGGCCGGTAGGCGACGACGACGGAGGTGTCGCCGCGCTCGACCAGGGCGCGCAGGGCGCGCAGCTCGTCGTCGCCGAGCAGGTGCGCGTCGTCCACGGCGGTGACGTCGGCGCCGTTCTGCGCGAGGGCCCGCTCGACCTCGCGCAGCAGGGTGGTCTTCCCGTGCCCGCCGGGCGCGAGCACGCCGAGGCGCAGGACCGCGCCGGGGTTCGCGGCGATCTCGTCGAGCAGGGCGCGGGCCGCGGTGTCCAGGACGGGCTTGGGGGGAGTCGTCATGCGGTGGCTCAACGGCCGTCCTCGTCGTGTCGGGTGCGGTGTCGGGGGTCGGGCTCGGACCGGCCGCCGCGGCGGCGGGAGCGGCCGATCGGGGCGAGGCCGCGGCGCACGACCCGCTTCACCGACAGGGGGGTGGGCAGGTCGAGCGGGGTGATCTCGACCGGGGGGCGCGGCGGGGGCGCGGCGCTCTCCGCGTCGTCCCAGGCGAGCTGGCCGACGGGGAAGCGCAGCGACGGGTCGTCCCCGTGCACGAGCACGGAGGTCTCGCCGTGGTCGGGTCCGGTGTCCGGGCCCAGGAGCAGCCGCCTGCCCGCGAGGGCGGCGCCCCGGACCGCGCAGGTCTCGGGGGCGGCGGCCAGCACGAGCCTGCCGGGCACGGCGGCGGTGACGGCGGAGGCCAGCAGCGGCGTCCTGGCCGTGCCGCCGACCAGGGCGATCGCGTCGGGGCGGTGGCCGCGGCACAGCCGCTCCAGGCCGCGCACGGCCAGCTCGACGCCGGGCCTGGCCAGCTCCTCGAAGCGCTCCCTGGTCAGCTCGACGTCGACGCGGCCGTCCGGCAGGTGCACCGGCACGGCCGTGACGGGCACGCCGGACAGGACGCGCTTGGCGGACTCGCAGTCCCGGCGCAGCCTGGCGACGGCGGGCAGCAGGTGCGGCTGCGCCGGGTCGAGGCCGCCGAGCTCGGCGGCGACGTGCGCGAAGACCAGGTCGTCCAGGTCGGCGCCCGCCCACCGGTCGGCCTCCTCGGACCAGGCGAGCAGCTCGTGCTCGCCGTTCGGGGCGAGGCGGACCAGCGCGGAGGTGGTGGCGTGGCTGCCCACGCCCAGGACCGCGAGCAGGCCGGTGCGGCCCCGGTGGTTCTCGGCGTGGTCGGCGGCGACGGCCAGCGGTTCCGGGAGCAGGGTGACCCGCGCGAGCCCGGCGTCGCGCAGGGCCGCGTGGACCAGCGCCCTGGCGTGCGGTCCCCAGCCCGGCGGGTGGGACAGCACGACGTGCGCGGGCGGCTCGCCCTCGCGCTCGGCCACGCGCCGGGCGACGTGGGCGACGAGCAGCCCGACCAGCTCCTGGGGGGTGCACGGGTCCGCGCCCAGGACGACGGGGACGTCGTCGCCGACCCGGCGGACGAAGTCCGACGCGGTCCAGCGCGGGTCACCCGGCTCGCCGACCGCGAAGTCGCCGTCGGCGGTCAGCTGCAGGCAGGTGGCGACGCCGCCACCCGGTCCGCCGAGGCCGACGACCTCGGCTTCGGAGCGGCCCGCGCCGCCGAGGTGGCAGACGGCGGCCGAGGTGCGGGTGGAGCCCGCGTCGACCCCGAGGACGTACGACAACCCGGAGCCTCCTTCACTCACCTGTTCGCAGCAGCGGTCAACTACCTACACGGGGTCCAAGGGGCCGACAAGCATGTCCCCCTCCCCCTTAGGGAGTGAACGAGAACCCCCCCTTCGGGGATGCGGTTTCTACTGGGAGCAATCCCCGATGGCTCGTGATCCCCCCGCTCCTACGGTTGTGGCATCGGCAGGGCGACGCCCTCCGGCACACCCACTCCCGCGCCACCCACCAGGAGAAACGCCTCATGGTCGCCACCCCGGACACGCTGCACGACTTCGTCCTCGACCTGCTGAGCAACCCGAGCGCCCTGGCCGCCTTCCAGGTCGACGCCGAGGGCTGCCTGGCCGCCGCCGGCCTGAGCGACGTCACCGCGCTGGACGTCCAGGAGGTCATCCCGCTGGTGCTCGACTTCGCGCCGTCCGCCGGCCTGCCCGCCCTGGACGGGATCGTCGCGGGTGACCTGGACCTCGACCTGGAGGGCTCCGTCTCGGCGATCGCCCAGCTGCAGGCCGTGACCCAGCAGCTGACCGGCGTGGTCGGCGCGGGCTCGGACCTCAACCTGGGCGCCGTGGGCGCGCTCACCGCCGACGCCAGCGGCGTGGGCCTGCTCGGCGGCAACGGCGACCTGGGTCTCGGTCTGGGCGCCGACGTGGCGACGAGCGTGGACGCCACCGTGGCGACCAGCTTCTCCGCGGTGGGCGACGTGACCGCCACCCTGGACGGCGCGACCACCGCCGTCACCCAGACCGCCGCCGGTGTGGACACCACGGTCGACGCCACCCTGTCGGGCGCGGTGGACACCCTCGACGGGACCGTCGGCTCGGCCCTGCCGGGTCTGGACGGCGTGACCTCCCCGCTGTTCGACACCGTGGGCTCGGTGCACGGCTCCGTCAGCGCCGTGGCCGACCAGGCGTTCGGCGCGCTCGGCGGCGGTGGCCTGGACCTGGGCGCGACCCTGGAGCCGGTCGGCGACCTCACCCAGCACGTCACCGCGACCGTCTCCGCCACCGCGCACAACGCGGGTGTGGGCGGCGTCACGGACGCGGTGGGCCACGCGACCGCGCCGATCGCCGAGTCCCCCCTCGGCGACCTGCTGTTCTGAGCCTGAACCGCTCAGCGGCCGGAAGCGGCCCCGCTCACCCGGCGGGGCCGCTTCGCTCTTTCACCCAAGCGGGGGAACACGGCAGACTCGACCGGGTGATGTCCGCTCCGTGGCTCGACGTGCTCGACGACACGATCAGGGCCTGCGCCGCCCGCAACCGCCCCGACCTGGCCGCCAGGCTGCGCGAGAAGCGCGCGAGCCAGCTGGACCCGAGGATCCGGGTGCTCGTCGTCGGCGAGTCCAAGCAGGGCAAGAGCCAGCTGGTGAACGCGCTGATCAACGCGCCGGTGTGCGCGGTCGGCGACGACGTGACGACGGCCGTGCCCACGTTCGTGCAGCACGCCGAGACGCCGTCCGCGACGCTGCTGCGCGGCGGGTCGATCGCGGACACCCCGACCGAGCGCATCCCGGTGCCCATCGACCAGGTGGCGCGCGCGGTGAGCGGGCGCGCGGGCGGCGAGGTGCTGGCGGCCGAGGTCGGCATCCCGCGCGAGCTGCTGGCGTCCGGGCTGGTGCTGATCGACACCCCCGGCACCGGGGACCCGCGCGGGGCGCGCGCGGCCAGCACCTACGCGGCGCTGCTCCAGGCCGACGCGGTGCTGATGGTCACCGACGCGACCGCCGAGCTGTCGGCGTCCGAGCTGGAGCTGCTGCGCCGGGTCCTGGCGGCCTGCCCGAACGTGACCGTGGTGCTGACCAAGACCGACCTCTCCGCGCAGTGGCGGCAGGTGCTCCAGCGCGATCGCGCGCACCTCGCGCGCGCCGGGGTGGGCGCGAAGGTGCTGCCGGTGTCCTCGGCGCTGCGGCTGCGCGCGGCCAGGACCGGCGACCGGGAGCTGAACGCCGAGTCCGGGTTCCCGGAGCTGCTGGCGTGCGTGCAGCGCGACATCGTGGCGGCGGCGGACGTGCTCGGCCGCCGGTCGGTGGCCGCGGCGGCGGCGTCGGCGGTCAAGCAGCTGGTGGCCCCGCTCAAGGAGGAGCTGGCCAGCATGGGGGCGCGCGGCCCCGAGGACACGATCGCCGCGCTGCACGAGGCGCAGCGGCGGGTGGACGAGCTGCGGCGGCGGTCCGCGCGGTGGCAGACCGTGCTCGCCGACGAGATGGCCGACCTGGTGTCGGACGTGGAGTACGACCTGCGGGACCGGACCAGGGGCATCCTGCGGGAGGTCGACCGCACCTTCGAGACCGCCGATCCGGGGAAGGTCTGGGACGAGTTCGAGCCGTGGCTGCGCACCAGCCTGACCGAGGCGGCGACGACGAACTTCGCGTGGCTGCTGGAGCGGGCCGAGTGGGTCGCGGAGAAGGTGGCGCGCAGCTTCCCGGTGCACCGGGACGACCTGCTGCCCGAGTCGGTGTTCCCCGACGACCTGCTCGACCGGGTGGCGGAGATGGACGCGCCCACGTTGGAGCGGTTCACCGCGAGCCAGAAGTTCTTCACCGGGCTGCGCGGGTCGTACGGGGGCGTGCTGATGCTCGGGCTGGTGACCAGCCTGGCCGGGATGCCGCTGATCAACGCGGTGTCGCTCGGCGCGGGGGCGCTGTTCGGCGGGCGGTCGGTGCTGGAGGAGGGCGAGCAGCGGCTCAAGCGTCGGCAGGCCGCCGCGAAGCAGTCCGTGCAGCGGCACGTGGACGACTTCTTCGTGAAGTTCAGCAAGGACTGCCGGGACGCGGCGCGGCACGTGCAGCGGAGCCTGCGCGACCACTTCAGCACCATCGCCGAGGAGCTGCAGGAGACGCTGCTGGAGTCGGCGCGCAGCGCGCGGCGGGCGGTGCAGGACGACGCGACCGAGCGGGAGCGGCGCACGCGCGAGGCCAAGGGCGAGCTGGACGGGCTGGTGCAGCTGTACCAGCGGGTGCAGGCGGTGGCCGGGGTCGGCGCGGCGACCCCGCTGAGCATCACGGCGTAGCTGCGGTCATCCGTTCGGGGGTAACCCGGATCGGGGGTGCGTCGTTGGTGGTGCTGTGGTGAACGGGAGCGTGGTGGGGTCCGGGCCCGTGGGGTCGGGCGCGGTGGGGCTGGAGGCGCGGGTCGGGGCGCTGCTCGACGAGGCGCTGGCGCTGTACCGGGACAGCCCGAGGGCGGTGTCGTGGCTGCGCGGGCACCGGGCGCGGTTCGCCGAGCCGGTGCGGGTGGCGGTGGCGGGCGGGCACGGGACCGGCAAGTCGACGCTGGTGAGCGCGCTGGTCGGCGAGGAGCTCACCGCGCCGCCGACCGCGACCGCCTGGTACCGCGACGGGGCGCGGCCCGCGGCGTGGGTGGGCGCGCACGAGGTGCCGGTGGTGCGCCGCGACGACGGGGTGCGGGTGGAGGCCGGTGGCGCGGAGCGGGTCGTGGTCGAGTGGCCCGCGCGGTCGCTGCGCGACCTGGTGCTGGTGGACACGCGGCCGGACGCGCCGGTCGAGCTGGTGTTCGGCGAGGCGGACGCGGTGCTGCACCTGACCAGGCACGTGCGCGACGAGGACCTGGAGCGGCTGCGCGCCGGGCACGATCACCCGATCGCGCGGGCGGCTCCGGTGACGACGCTGCTGGTGCTGGCGCGGGCCGACGAGATCGGCGGCGGGCGGATCGACGCGCTGTCGTCGGCCAAGCAGATCGCCCGGCGGTGCAGGCGGGACCCGGCGGTGCGGGGGCTGTGCCAGGACGCGGTGGCGTTCGCGGGGCTGCTGGCGGTGGCGTCGCGCACGCTCAGGGACGAGGAGTTCGCCGCGCTCGGGGCGCTGTCGGGGCTGGCGCGGGCGGAGCTGGACGGGCACCTGCTGTCGGCGGACCGGTTCGCGGGCGAGGACTTCCCGGTGGCGCTGGGCGCGTCGGCGCGGCAGCGGCTGCTGGACCGACTGGGGCTGTTCGGGGTGCGGCTGTGCACGACCCTGATCAGGCAGGGCTTCGACACGCGGGTGAAGCTGACCGGTCAGCTGGCCCAGCGCAGCGGGCTCGGCGAGCTGCGGGAGGCGATCGGGGCGCACCTGACCGAGCGGCGCGGGGCGCTGAAGGCCCGGTCGGCGCTGCTGGGCCTGGACGTGGTCCTGCGCGCCGAACCGCGACCGGGGTCGGTGGGGCTGCTGGGGGCGCTGGAGCGGGTGGTGGCGGGGGCGCACGACTTCCGCGAGCTGCGCCTGCTGGCCGCGCTGGCTGGTGGGCGGGTGAGCCTGCCGGGTGAGCTGGGCGAGGAGGCGACCAGGCTGGTCGGCGGCGCGGGGACGGGTGCGGCGGCGAGGTTGGGGGCGGAGGAGCAGGGGCTGTCGGGGCGGGAGCTGCGGCACCTGCTGCTGGACGTGCTGGGGCGCTGGCGCGAGCACGCGGCGAGCCCGGTGCTGGACAACGCCCAGCGGCGGGCGGCGGGGGTGGTGGTGCGCAGCTGCGAGGGGGTGCTGGTGGAGAGGGGCGGGGTGGCGGGGTGAGGGCGGGACCCGATGGACGCGGCGCGGCGGGGAGGCGCACAGCTCGCGGCTCGAAGCGCCCCAGCCCCGGCTGCCGACAGTTGGCAGGCGGTTGGCAGGCGGTTGGCAGGCGGTTGAGCGGTCAACGGGGGGGGCGAGCGGTCGGCGGTGGGCGCTGACCTCGCTCGTGGAGCGGTTCACGCTGGAAGCCCCACGTCCGGCCGCACTCCGCCGCGAGCCCGCCCAAGCACCCCAGCCGCGCACCCAACCCCCCGTGCCCGCCCGGAGCGCGGGATCGCCGCGCTCCGGGTCGAGCCGCGGGATCAGGCCGCGCGGAACGGGCTGATCTCGATCTTCCCGCCGCCGCACACCGGGCCTCCCGGCCAGGTCACCGTGAGCGGCTGGGTCTCGTCCGGGGGGATCGCCGCCGCGCTCGCCGGCTGCGGCTCGCAGGGGCCCTCCACCGGCTCGTCGCCGGTCGGCACCACGGTCCACCTCAGGTCCGCCGACGCCGACGCGCCCGGTTCCACGACGACCGGCTCGGGCGCGGGCCGGCCGGTGCGGACCAGGTCCGTCGGGACCGGGCCGCCCGCGGCGTCGAGCAGCTGCAGGCCGCTGTAGCCGGTGAGCGTGCACGTCCGGTCGCCGGTGTTGGTCACCACGAACATCCCGTGCCGGTTGCCCGCCCCCGCGTCGGTCGGCTGGAACCGGCCGGTCAGGGACGCCGCCGTGCAGCGGCCCCCCGCGCCCGGCGGCTGCCCGCCCGGCTCGCTGGGCGGCACCGGGTCCGCGCCGCCACCGGGGTCCGCGCTGTTCGGGGCGCCCTCCACCGAGGCGCCCGGCCCGCTCGACCCGGTCGCCGCGCTGCTCGGCGCGGCCTCCGTCGTGAGCGCGCCCGTGAGCTCGCCCTGCTCGGCTGCGGGGCGGGCGCCGCCGCCGCACGCGGCGAGCACCCCGGCCAGCGCCACCCCGCACACCGCGATCAGCCGTCGCCTCATGTCCCACCTCCAGAGTCGGATGCTGCTGTAGGAGGACGTACCCGGTGCCCGCTCCGGTGGCCCCTGACGGGGGAGATTCACCGGATCGGGCCTACGCCGGGCACGGGCGACTCGATCTCACCCCTTCGTGCGGCCCGAGCGGGTGGTGCTGCTCACGGTCCGCTTCCAGGGGGCGTCACCGTCGCACCCACCCCTCCGGCAGCTCCGCGAACCCGTCGACCGGCCCGCGCCACAGGTACGTCCAGCACACCCGCCCGTCCGGCAGGGTCACCCGGACCCGCCGGTACTCGTCGCCCTCGTACTTGTCCAGCACCGGCAGCGCCTCCTCCGGCGAGGTCAGCCGCAGCACGTGGCCCGGCACGTTCGCGCCCCCGCCGCCGGGGCGCAGCGCCGGGTAGCCGAGCCCGGTGTCGTGCAGCGTCCCGGACGCCCGCGCGGGCTCGGGCGAGCCGCTGGTGAGGGGCTCGACGAGCCCCCACGCGCTCTGCCCCGGCTGGAGCGTCCCGTAGGCGAACAGGCGGTCCGGCCACTCGTCGGGCGCCGGGTAGCCGTGGACCGGGGTGACGTCGAGGCCGTCGTCGGGCGCGGGCCGCCCGCCGAGCCAGCGCGCCCCCACCTGGTCGACCTCGGCGCAGCGCACCGGCTCACCGGCCGACAGCAGCGGCATCCGCCTGCGGCCCGCGCCGGTGTAGGCGAGCACCGAGTCGACCACCGAGCCGTCGAACAGGGTGACCCGGCCGCTGTGCACGCGGACCAGCCGGTAGCGCAGCCCGCGCCCCTCGCAGCGGTCCAGGACGCGCAGCTGCTCGGCGGTCGCGAACCAGACCGCGTGCTCCTCGGTGACGTCCGGCATGGCGGCCAGGGTCGCGGGCCGCTGGCCGTCGACCTTGCGCAGGCCCGAGGCCCACACCGCCGCCAGCCCCTCGCACCTGGCGCGCAGCACCACCGCGGGACCGGTGAGACCGAGCTCCTCGCGCAACCAGGTGACCTTGGCGGGGTTGGCGTTGGACCCGTAGGCCAGCACCGGGGTCCGCTCCGCCATCGGCGGCTCGCCGTGCCCGGCCAGCCACTCGTCCAGGTCCACCCCGTCGGGGGAAACCCGCCACCCCGAGTCAGTCATCGGGTCCGGGTCTACCGGCCAACCCGCACCGTCCAGGTGAACGAAGCAGGCACCCGGCCGAGCGCCGGGGTAGGGCTCCGCGGGGTGCCGGTCGTCCGTGAAGGGCAGCGCCAGTGCCGCCCCGCTAGCCGTGTGCTTCCGTATGCCGCCCATACGACCTCCAGTGGTTCCGACCACCCGGTTCCGCGCAGACCACCAACGGCCCCGCCGAACCGGTTCAGAACCCACGGGACCGTCGCACCCGTCACACGGTGGTCCCCGCGCGCTTGGCGTCGTAGGCGTCCCTGGCGGCGCACAGGTCGGGGAGGTTGTCCTCGATCCAGTCGTAGAGGCCGCGCACCCGCGCGGCGAGCTGCGCGCCCGCCGGGGTGAGGGAGTAGTCGACGTGCGGGGGGATGACCGGGTGGACCTCGCGCAGCACCAGGCCGTCGCGCTCCAGCGCCTGCAGGGTCTGGGCCAGCATCTTCTCGCTGACGCCCACGACCGCCCTGCGCAGCTCGCTGAACCGCAGCTTGCCCTCCAGGAGCTTGCCGAGGACCAGCCCGCCCCACTGGCTCGTGGCGTGGCTGGCGATCTGCCGGGAGGGGCAGTTGCGGTCGTACACGTCACCCGTCGTCGCCATGCCGTCCACGTTACCTGCATCCTTCCGCTGAGGTAAGTACCCGACAAAATAGTGGGTACTTACGAAAAGTGAGCTTCGATTCCTACCGTGGTCGCATGACCACGCTGATCACCGGGGCCACCGGCCACCTGGGCGCCCTCATCGCCGACCACGTCCTCACCCGCATCCCGGCCTCGGAGCTGGCCGTCTCGACCCGCTCGCCGGAGAAGGCCGAGGCGCTCTCCGCTCGCGGGGTCGACGTGCGCAAGGCCGACTTCGACGACGCCGAGTCCCTGCGCGCGGCGTTCGCGGGCGTGGACCGGCTCGTGCTGGTGTCGGCGGACGGGCCGGACCGGATCGCCCAGCACACCCGCGTGGTCGAGGCCGCCAAGGCCGCGGGTGTCTCGTTCATCGCCTACACGAGCGTGGTGGACGCCGACACGTCCACGCTCTCCCTCGCCCCCGACCACGCGGCGACCGAGCGGGTCATCCGCGAGTCCGGGATCGCGTTCGCGTTCCTGCGCAACGGCATGTACCACGAGAACTACACCCAGGCGCTGGGCCACGGGGTCGTCGCGCACGCCGCCGGTGACGGCCGCAACGCCAGCGCCTCCCGCCACGACCTGGCCGAGGCCGCCGCGGTCGTCGTCACCGGCGAGGGCCACGAGGGCAAGGTCTACGAGCTGACCGGGCCGAGCGCGTGGACGTTCGCCGAGCTGGCCGCGCTGGCGGGCGACGAGGCGAAGCCGGTGACGGCGCAGGAGCGGATCGCCGGGCTGGTCGGGTTCGGGCTGCCCGACTTCGTGGCGGAGCTGCTGACCGACATCGAGGTCAACATCGGGCGGGGCGCGCTGGAGCGCGTCACCGACGACCTGCCGACCCTGCTGGGCCGCCCGGCCACCCCGATCGCCGAGGCGGTCGCGAACCGCTGATCACCGCCGGTCCCCGCGCCCCGAAGCACCACCGGGGCACGGGGACCGGCAGGCCCGGCGTGGGCGAGGGGTTCACGCCGGGTCGACCAGCAGCGCCGTGTCCAGCTCGGCGTGGGCCTCCGGGTGGTCGGCCCACCACTTCTCGAACGCCGGGTTCCTCGGCAGCAGCGCCCGGTACGCCCGCGCCGCGCACGCGTAGACCTCGTGGGCCCGCCCCGCGACCGGGCCGTCGCGGCGGGTCGCCACCAGGACGTCGATCAGCAGCGGCGAGCCCTTGAGCGGCTTGACCACGATGCCGTCGCCGCCCCGCGACTGCGGGAGCGCGAAGCACACCGCGCCGCTGGCGACGAGCCCGCGCGCGCTGCTGGCCTCGTTGGCGTGGTGGGTGAACCGGGGCGTGAACCCGGCGCCCGCGCACGCGGCGACGATCTGCAGCCGGTTGCCGATGAACTGGTCGGGCGGGGTGACCCAGTCGCGGTCGGCCAGCTCGGCGAGGTCGACCTCGTCCTGCCGGGCGAGCCGGTCCCACTCGGGCAGCGCCACGAAGTGCGGTTCGCTCACCAGCCTGCGCACCTCGACGCCGCGCAGCTCGCGGGTGTCCAGGCCCTCGAACCAGTCGAGCACCGCCACGTGGAACTGGCCCGCGACCAGCTTCTCCAGCAGCTCGGACCCGCCCTGCATGGTCTCGGTGCGGATCTCGACGCCGGGAACGGCGCGGCGCAGCTCGGTGACGAGGTCGCCGAAGAACAGCGTCGGCACGCTCCCCACCAGCAGCGGACCCCGGTCGGCGCCCGAGCTGCGCTCCCTGGCCAGCCGCACCAGCCCGCCGACCTCGTCCAGCACGAGCCTGGCCGAGCCGACGACCTGCCTGCCCAGCTCGGTGGGCACGCTGCCGCCGGGCGTGCGCTCGAACAGCCTGCCGCCGACGATCCGCTCGACCGTGCGCAGCTGGGCGCTCATGGCCGGCTGGGTGAGGCCCAGCCGCGAGGCGGCCTTGGTGAGGCTGCCCTCCTCGGCGATCGCGCACACCGCGCGCAGGTGGCGCAGCTCCAACTCGGGCATAACTACCGCGTATCCCCTTTCCGGATGCCCTCCGGCGCGGGTGGGCGGGACATAGTGGTCCTGTCCCGGCGACCCACCCCGAGGAGGAGCAGGTGCGGCAGGAGCAGACGCGCGGCAGCCGGACCAGGCGCAACCAGATCCAGCGCGCCGTCCGGATCGGATAAGGGCTTCGGCGGTCCCCCTCCGCCACGCGCCCGCGCCCCCGCTGACGCGGGCGGGACGCGCGGGCGGCCGGGAGGGGGACGAGCCGTCGCGGGGCGCCAGCGCCCCGCTGTCCGGGCCGCCCGCCGTGCCTGCGGAGAAACGGCGGGTGGCCTCGGGCAGCCGTGCCGAACCACCCTGCCGGCAGTCGGGGGTGGGGCGGCAGCGGCGGATGGCCGATCCGGTGGGCGGGAGCGCGGGGCCTTTCGGTGGTCGCGCCCGGCGCTCAGGGCGTTCACCCGGCGGCAGGACCCCGACGGCACGCCCCCTCACCTCAGCGCGCCCCCGTCAGCCCAGCGCGTCGATCGGCACGGCCGCCCCGGTGACCCGCACGCCCGGCGCGCCCGGCTCGGCCACCACGACCAGCTCGCTCGGCCGCCCCATGTCGACCCCCTGGTGCAGCACGAACCGCCCGCCGTCCGGCAGCTGCCCCAGCTCCCGCAGGTACCCGCCGAACGCCGCCGCCGCGGCCCCGGTCGCCGGGTCCTCCACCACCCCGCCCACCGGGAACGGGTCGCGGGCGTCGAACAGGTCGGGCGCGCGGCGGTGCACCAGCTGCGCGGTGAGGGCGTCGGCGCCCGCCAGCAGGGCGCGCAGCGCGGGGAAGTCGTAGTCCAGGGCGGCCAGCACGGCCCGGTCGCGCACCGCCACCACCAGGTGCCACCCGCCGCCGAACGCCCAGCGCACCGGCAGCTCCGGGTCCAGGTCGGCGCGCGACCAGCGCAGCGCGGCGAGCGCGGCGTCGACGTCGGCGTCCGGCGCGGGCCTGGTGCGGGTCGGGACGCTGGTCAGGGTGGCCGTGCCGCCGTCGACGTCGACCAGCACCTCGCCCGCCGCCGTGTCCAGCGCGATCGCGCCGGGCAGGCCGAGGGCGACGGCCGCCGCGACGGTGGCGTGCCCGCAGAACGGCACCTCGGCCTCGGGGCTGAAGTAGCGGACCGCGAACCGGCGCGGGTCGGGGCCGGGCAGCAGGAAGGCGGTCTCGGAGTAGCCGACCTCGGCGGCGGTCGCGAGCATCCGCTCGGGGGTCAGCCCCCGCGCGTCGAGGACGACGCCGGCGGGGTTCCCGCCGGTCGGGGTGGTGGTGAAGGCGGCGTAGCGCAGGACGTTCGACATGCGCCCATCGTGCGGAATCAGTGGAATCGAGTCCAACGATGAACGTGCATGGCAGGTATCGCTATGTTCGATGGATGGACACCCGGTTGCTGCGCACCCTGCTGGTACTCGCGCGAACCGGGAGCTTCACCGCCACAGCCGCCGAGCTGCACCTGGTCCAGTCCTCGGTGACCAGTCAGGTCAAGGTCCTGGAACGGCACCTGGGGGCGCGGCTGTTCGACCGGCTGCCGCAGGGCGCGCGGCTCACCGAGGCCGGGCGGAAGGCGGTGGAGAACGCGCGCGACGTGCTGTCCGCCGAGCAGCGGCTGCTGGACGCGGTGCGGGGCAGCACCGAGGTCGAGGGCGACGTGCGGATCGGCGCGCCGGAGTCGGTGTGCGCCTACCGGCTGCCGCAGCGGATCGCGGACGCGGCGCTGCGCTGGCCGGGCATCACCGTGCACCTGTCCCCCGCCGGGACCAAGGAGGTGCTGCTCGGGGTGCGGCGCGGCACGCTCGACCTGGGGCTCGCGCTGGACGACGGCCTCGTCGCCCCCGGCCTGTCCGCGCACCCGGTCGGGGTGGAGCCGATCGAGCTGGTGGCCGCGCCGGGCGCGGTGGCGGAGGACCGGTACTTCCTGCTGGAGGAGGGCTGCTCCTACACCGACCGGTTCGTGCGGGAGCTGCGCGGGCGACGACCGCAGATCACCCGGTTCGGGAGCATCGAGGCGGTGCGGTCGTGCGTGGTGGCGGGTCTGGGGTGGACGGTGCTGCCGAGGGTCGCGGTGGCCGAGCAGCTGGAGAGCGGGGCGCTGCGGCGGCTCGGGGAGCTGCCGGACAGCACCCTGTACCTGGTCACCGACCCCAGGCGCACGCTGCCCGCGGCGGTCCGCGCGGTGGCGGAGGCGGTGCTGTAGCGCCGGTCCCGGCCTCCGGGTCCCGGCTCGGGGCCCTAACCTGGGTGGGGTGATCGAGTCGAACGTTCCCGGACGCGCCGGTGAGCTGGTCGTGCGGACCTGGCCGAACCTGGAGGCCACCTGGTTGGCGGTGCTCGTGCACGGGTGCGGGGAGCACGCCGGGCGGTACGGGCACGTCGCCGAGGCCCTGGTGGCGGCGGGCGCGCTGGTGGTCGCGGCGGACCAGGCCGGGCACGGGGCGTCGGAGGGCGAGCGGGCTCTGGTCGAGGACCTCGGGACGCTCGTCGGCGACGTCGACACCGTGATCGGCGCGGCCGGGGTGGACCTGCCGGTGGTGCTGGTCGGGCACGGCGTCGGCGGCCTGGTGGCGGCCCGGTACGCGCAGGACCACCAGGACCGGCTCGCCGCGCTGGTGCTGTCCGCGCCCGTGCTGGGCGCGTGGGAGGGCCTGGACGCGCTCGGCGGCGACGACCTGTCCGGCACGGAGGTCGACCCGGCCGAGCTGTCCCGCGACGAGGAGGTCGGCCGCGCGTACGCCGCCGACCCGCTGGTGTGGCACGGCCCGGTGCCCCGGCCGACCCTGGAGGCGGTGGAGCGGGCGATCGACGAGGTGAACTTCGGGCCGGTGCTGGACCGGGTGCCGGTGCTGTGGCTGCACGGCGGGGCCGACCGGCTGGTCCCCGAGGCCGACACGCGCACCGGGGCGGACCGGCTGCGCGGGGCGCGGTTCGAGGAGCGGGTCTATCCGGGGGCGCGGCACGAGGTGCTGCGCGAGACGAACCGGGACGAGGTGCTCGGCGACGTGGTCGACTTCGCCAGGCGGGCGTTGGGCGGGAGCTGACCGGGGGCTGGGCGAGGGCCGGGCCCGCCGGGCGGGGCAGCCAGCCGGGTCGGGTTGGCCTGCCGGGCCGGTTCAGCCCGGTCGGGTGCGCTCGATCAGCTCGGCCGCCTCGTCGCGCGGGCCGCACCGGCTCGCCCCGACCAGCGCGCCGTCCCTGGTGACCTCGACCGACGCGCTCTCCGGCAGGCGGGCCAGCAGCTCGGCGGGCACCGCGTAGTGCGGCACGCTCACCAGCACCACCTCGTCGCCTCGGCGCTCGGCGAGCACGCCGATGCTGCCGACCACCGAGGCCCGCACCCGCACCCGGCACCCGTCGACGTCCACCGCGTAGTCCCGGCGCGCCAGCGCCCGCAGCTGCCGCTCCAACCGGGCGCCGCGCAGCGCGATCCCCTTGCGCCGCAACCCGACCAGCACCTCGGCGGGCCACACCGGGTCCACGTCGGACAGCCCGAGCGCGCCGGGCGGCTCGCCGAGGTCGAGCTGCTCCCAGCAGCCCGCGAACTCGGCCGCGGTCAGCCGGACCGGGTCCCACAGGACGGTGTGCCCGGTCAACGGGCGCGGCCCCCGGCCACGCCCGGCTCACGTCGACGGGACCGGGCCGCGCCCGACCCCCGTCCCGCACCCTTGGGGCGCTCGTCCGCACCGCTCAGCCCCACCGAGCCCCCTCCCCCGCGCGGCGGCCGGGTGTGCGGTGGCCGCGCGCCACCGCGCCGGTCGGGGTGGCAGCCCCTCGTCGCGGCGGCGCGGCCGGTCCATCATCGTGGGCCCCGGAGCGCGTCGCGCCGTCGAATCGCGGTGTGGGCGAGCCGGGTTCGGCATTCCGCCTCGGCCCCCTGGAAATGCGGCGGGCAAAGGCGCGCGGGGACGCGCCGGGCGCCCCACTCGCCCGTTCAGTGAGCCGGATCACGGGAAATCGTTCGACTCACGGGCTTGACCATTCACCGCGCTTTTCGCTCCACCACACAGAATTGCACCCGTCCAGTACGGAGGCGACCACAGCGGGTGCCGGTGGCGGCCGTCGAGCGGACCAGTCGGCTACGTCGAACGGGTGGCGGTGTCGGGTCCTTCGGGGACTCGTGGAGAATTTGCCCGCGATGAGCGGACAGGACCTGGAACTGGTGATCACAGTGGTGGTCACCGCCCACGACGAGCGTCAGGCGCTGGACGCCTGCGCCGGGTTGCTGCGCCGGATCGGCGGTCGGATCGTCCAGACGAGGGACTGCTCCGACGAGGAGCCCGGCTGCTGGTCCCTGACGGTGTTCAAGGAGTCGGGGGAGAGCGCGGAGCACAGCGTGCCCGCCGCCCTGACCAGGGCCGTCCGCCGGTTCGTCCGGGGGCTGGGCGAGCACTTCCCCACCCCGAAGGTCGCCTGCGAACCCCCGACGGCGTGGACGGTGCTCGACGACGTCCACCTCCTCGGCCCGCTGGTCCAGGGCGCGGAACGGGTGCTGGTCGAGGCCTGGGCGGGCGGCGATCCGCTGCGCCGCAGCCCCGTGCCCGCCCCGAGGGAGGAGCGCCCCCCGGCGCCCGTGCCGATCGCTCCGGCGGCGGCGCCCGCGCCGCGGAGCGCAGAGCCGGTGATCCCCGCGCAGCCGGACACCGCGCCCCCGGACGCGCCCGAGCAGGACGCTGAGCCGCCGCGCGCCGAGCCCCTGGCGCTCCCCGAGGCGACGCCGACCGCCGAGCCCCAGACGGCGCCTGAGCCCGCCGAGCCCCAGGCCCCCCTGGCGACGCCCGAGCCCGTCGAGCCCACCGCGCCCCAGGAGCCCCTGGCGACGCCTGGCCCCTTCGCGCCCGCCGAGTCCCAGGAACCCCCGGCAACGCACGAGCCCCTCGCGCCTGCCAGCGCCGCGACCCCCCTGGAGCCCTCCTCCTTCCCGGTGTCCCCGGAGACCCCGGAGCCCTCCTCCACCCCGGTGTCCCCCGAGGCCCCAGCGCACCCCGCAGCCCCGGTGTCCCCTGAAGCCCAGGTGTCCCCCGCTGGCCCGGTTCCCCCTGAGGCCCCACCGGTTCCGGCCCCCTCCCCCGCACCGGCCGCCCCCCGGCGCCCCGCAGGTCCCACCGGCAGCGCGCCGACCTGGGCGGGCGCCGCCGCGGCGTGGCCGACGCCGGTCTGGCCCGCCCCGGTGTGGCCCGCGCCCGTCCCGACCGCGCGGCCGGAGCGCGGGGTCGTCGCGCCGCCGCCCCCCGGTTTCCCGCCCGGCGTCGAGATCCCCGCCATCTCGGCGGTCCCGGCCGCCCCCACCGGTCCCGCCGCCCCCACCGGTCCAGCCGAGCCCACCGGTCCAGCCGAGCCCGCAGCCCCCGCCGAGCCCGCAGCCCCCGCCGAGCCCTCCACCACGCCGTTCCCCGTCCTCCCCCCGGCTCCCCCGCAGCCCCTCCCCGAACCCGCCCCCCTGCCCACCCCGCAGGACGAACCAGCCCCGGCACCCCCCGAGCCCCTCTCGGACTCGCCCGTCCGGCTCATCCTGGAGATCCGCGCGATCGCCGACCCGACCTCGCCCCCCGAGGAGCAGGCACGGTCGGTAGCGCGCCCGCTCGTCCCGGCCGGCAAGATCACCCGTGTGGCCCCCGGTGGACGACTACTGGCCGTGCACGTCGACCTCGGCGCGAGCGAGGCGCCGCCCACGTCGGCGCTCCTCGACGCCGCCGCCGCGATGACACCCGACGGGTGGTCCGGCGTCGAGCGGGTCGGGATCTCCGCGGTGGTGCGCTGGTCAGCGGGGCCCACCCCGACAACGGGGGTCACCTCGCTGGAACTGACGGCGACACCGCTCTCGGCATTCCAGTGGACGGAGCCCGCGTGAGGGTCGGCGGGCGCTGCTCCGAATGAGTGGGTAACCCCACCACCCTGTCAGCCGATCTTGCTTGATTAGCGTGAAACTCTGGGTATTACTTCAATTACAGAAGTGGTCGCCAGGCCACTGCGTGCGCTCAGGAGGGGTCGGTAACCGACATGGCCAGCATCGAAGAAGTCCGCGCGGCGATCGCCCAGGCCGTGGACAAGGCCAACGAGAGCGCGAAGGCGCTCCAGCAGGCCGCCAGCCTCGCCGAGGACGCGCAGGCCCTGCTCAACTCGGCGACCCAGGGCAGCGCCCAGTCCGACGTCGAGTCGGCGAACGCCCAGTTCGCGCAGGTCGCCAGCGGTGTCTCGGACCTCCAGAAGTACCTGGAGAACGGGATCTCCCAGGCCGAGAGCATCAACTCCAGGCTGTGACGTCGGTAGCGGAGGTCCGGCTCGCGCTGGAGCAGGTCGCCGAGGGCCTGCAGGACGCCTACCGCTTGGCGCGGGAGGCGCAGGACCTGCTGGTGGACGCGGTCGACGTGCTGGCGGAGGCGGGTGAGAACCACCACGAGGAGCTCGTGCCTCCCGCGTTCCTGCGGGCGCGCGAGGCCTTCCCCGACGAACTGGAGCTGATCGTGAGCAGCCTGGAACTGGTCCAGCGGTTGGCCGCGGAGCTGTGACGTGAGCAGGCGCGACGACCGCCTGTGGCGGATCAGGGCGTCCCTGGAGCGCTTCCACGGGGCGGTGGCGGCGGCGCTGGGCAACGCCGCGCGCGAGCAGCGCGGCATCGCGGCCGAGCGCGCCCGCGACATGGTCGAGGTGATGGTGCGCGGCCAGGGCGTCGACCGCGCCCTGGCCGACCCGGTGCTGGCGGGGCCGCTGCGGAACCCGCTGTTCGGGCCGGTGCTGGCGCACGCGATGGCCGACCGGGTCGAGGCGTTCCGCGACTGGTCCGAGCAGGGCCCCGACCGGCTGGCCGAGATCGTCGGCGAGGCGTCGCCGGGGGCCGCGTCCCAGCCGCACGAGGCGTGGCTGGGCGGGACGGGCACGGCGGACGGCAGCGAGGGCGTCCCGGAGCTGTGGCGGATCGGCGACGGCGAGGTGCCCTCGGCCCCGGAGCCCCGGCGGTTCCCGGTGGCGGTGCCGCTGCTGGACCAGGCGCACCTGCACGTGGCGTCCGCGCCCGAGTCGCGCGCGACGGCGGAGTCGCTGGTGGAGGGCCTGCTGCTGCGGGTGCTCAGCCACTTCCAGCCGGGCCTGGTGCAGGTGCACGTGTGGGACGTCGGCCAGCTGACCGGCTCGCTGCCCGGCCTGTACCCGCTGACCAGGGCGGGCCTGCTGACCGTGCACGACCCGGCGCGGCTGCACGAGCTGCTGGACGAGCTGTCCGACACCATCCGCCGGGTGCACACCGGTGTGCTGGTGGAGGGCCACCAGTCGATCAGGGCGGTCAGCGGCAGGCGCGCCGAGCCGTGGCGGATCGCGGTGCTGCTGGGCAACCGGCAGGCCCTCAAGGAGGAGCACCAGCAGCAGCTGCAGCGGGTGGCGCGCAACGGGCTGGCGTGCGGCATCCAGCTGTTCATCGTCGACATCCCGATCACGGTGAACTCGCCGGTGGAGACCGTGCGGGTGGCGGCGGACCACACGGCGACCTGCACCATGACCGGCAAGCACGTGCGGGTGCTGCTGGACCCGCCGCTGCCGCGCCACGCGGTGCCGAGGGCGTGCGCGGCGATCGCGGAGAAGCGCGAGGAGCGGCGCAGCCGGTTCGGCACGTTCGCGGACCTGCTGCCCGAGGAGCCGTGGCAGGAGCGGTCGGCGGCGGGCGTGGTGGCCCCGGTGGGGTTCTTCGACGGCGACCCGGTGCCGGTGGCGCTGGGCGACACCTCGCCGCACGCGCTGATCGGCGGGCCGAGCGGGTCGGGCAAGACGAACCTGCTGTACGCGATGCTGGGCAGCCTCGCGGCCAGGTACTCGCCGGACGAGCTGGAGCTGTACCTGCTGGACTTCAAGGAGGGCGTGTCGTTCGCGCAGTTCGCGCCGGGCCGCAAGGACCCGAGCTGGCTGCCGCACGCCCGGCTGGTCGGGGTGAACGTGAACACCGACCGCGAGTTCGGGGTGGCGCTGCTGCGGTTCCTGGCCGACGAGATGCGGCGGCGGGCGGACGCGGCGAAGCGGCACGAGGTCACGAAGCTGGAGCAGCTGCGCGAGGAGGACCCGGAGGGGCGGTGGCCCAGGGTCGTCGCGGTGATCGACGAGTTCCAGTACCTGTTCGGGGAGCGCGACCAGGTGACCGCGCAGGCCACGCAGCTGCTGGAGGACGTGGCGCGGCGCGGGCGGTCGCAGGGCATCCACCTGGTGCTGTCGAGCCAGGACGTGGCGGGCATCGAGGGGTTCTGGGGCAAGTCGGCGATCTTCGAGCAGTTCACCGTGCGGATCGCGCTGCCGAAGGCGCGGCGGGTGCTGGCGGAGCCGCAGAACGACGCGGCGGTGGAGCTGCCGCGCTGGCACGCGGTGGTGAACCACGAGTCGGGGGTGCGGCCGGGCAACCGGGTGGCGCGGGTGCCGGACGCGACGAAGCGGGGCACGTTCGACGCGCTGCAGGCCGAGCTGCACCGGATGAGGCCGGAGGAGCTGCCGGAGCCGATCCTGTTCGACGGCAGCCGGGTGCCGGTGCTGGGCGGGCTGGCGGACTTCCAGGCGCTGCGGCCGGGCGAGGCGAGCCCGACGGTGCTGCTGGGGCAGGTGATCGACGTGGCCGGGAGCGCGGCGAAGGTGCGGTTCGCGCGGACGCCGGGGCGGAACACGGCGGTGATCGGGTCGATGGCGGAGGACGCGGCCGGGGTGCTGGCCGGTGCGGCGCTGTCGCTGGCGCGGCAGCACTTCGAGGGTGGGGCGAGGTTCACGGTGGCGTGCCTGGTGGACGACGCGAGGCCGCACGCGGACCGGCTGGTCAAGCGGCTGCGGGGCCAGGGGTTCGAGGTCGCCGAGGTGCCGCTGAAGGACTTCCGCGAGGTGCCGGAGGACGAGCGCCGGGGGTTCCGCGAGGTCGTGGACGAGCACGCGAAGCGGTTGCGGGAGATCAACGCGGGGACGTTCGAGGGCGACGTGGTCCCGGAGTACCTGGTGGTCTACGGGGTCGACGCGGCGCAGAGCCTGCTCGAGGTCAAGGACGAGAAGACCCGCGCGACCGGCGTGGACAGCTTCCGGCTGCTGCTCAAGCACGGGCCGGAGAACCGGACGCACCTGCTCGGCTGGTGGCGCGGGGCGCAGCGGCTGAAGAACAGCCTGCCGCCCGGCGTGTACGACGACATCGGCTCGTGGATCGCGTTCGACGTGCAGGGCAAGGAGCTGCTCTCGTTCGGCCCGGAGCAGGTGATGTCCTGGTCGCCGAGACCCCGCAGGGGGTTGTTCTTCGACCGGTTCGAGCACTCGCGCCCGCAGGTGGTCATCCCGTTCGACACGGGGGAGGAATCATGATCGGCGGTCCGGTGGCGATGACGGCGTTCTCGGCGTCGGGACGGGTTCCGGGGCAGGGACCCGGACCGGGCTCGGACGTGGGCCCAGGGATGGGCTCAGGGACGGCGCAGGGCCGCGGTGCGGGGTCCGCGCCGGTGCCCGGCGTCAACTCGGGGTTCGGCGGCGCGCTGTCGGCGGCCGAGCGGTACAAGGAGGTCGTCGAGCTCGCCGGTGACGCGGTGGAGCGGATGCGGCAGGTCGACCGGGAGCGGGTCGCTCAGCTGATCGAGGCGCTGGCCGAGTCGCAGATCCGGATGGCCGCCGCCATCGACCGGGAGAAGGTCGCGGAGCTCGGCGTGGACGAGCTGTGGCAGCAGGCCGTGGAGGCGCTGTGGGAGGAGCGGTCGATCGAGAGCATCGGCCAGCGGCCCC
Source organism: Actinosynnema mirum DSM 43827 (assembly GCF_000023245.1). Classification (GTDB taxonomy): domain Bacteria; phylum Actinomycetota; class Actinomycetes; order Mycobacteriales; family Pseudonocardiaceae; genus Actinosynnema; species Actinosynnema mirum. Next base: position 584,191 of record NC_013093.1, on the reverse strand, counting down.
GGCCCGACCAGACCGTGCCGCCCAGGGACCAGCTGGAGTACGACAACGAGGTGGAGCTGGCCTACCGGGGGTTGGTGGAGTCGCTGGCCAAGCGGTCGCTGTTCCGGGGCGGCAAGTCCTAGCGGGGCGGCCCCGCGGCGCGAACGCCGCCGTCGCGGGGCGTCCGCACCTCCCGGCGACCCGAGCCGCACCCGGCGCGGGTGATGATGCCCCCATGCGTCTGCACCACCCCTCCGAGCTGTCCGCGCGCGGCGCGCTGATCCGCTGGTCCGCCCAGGTCCTCGTCCCCGGTCGGGACGGGCGCGCGTTCTCCCGCGGCGACGCGGTCGCGGTCCTCGCCCCCGCGCTCAACCGGCACGACCGGCTCGTCCTGGACGGCTCCCCCGACGACGTCCGCGCCCTCCTCGACGAGCACTACGCCCCCGGCCTGTCGCCGCTGGTCACCAGCGAGCTGGCGGCCGGGCTGGGGGTGCCGGTGCGGGCCGCGTTCGGCTGGATGGAGCGCGCCGACCCCGGCGACCTGCCGGAGCGGGCCCCGGAGTGCGCCTGGCTGCCCGAGTCGGACTGGCCCGAGGTGACCGCCCTGCTGGGCGCGGCGAGCCCGCACAGTTACGTGTGGCCAGGTGAGCCGGGTGCGACCAGGTGGGCCGGGATCAGGGTCGGCGGGGTGCTCGCCGCGGTGGCGGCCGACGCGTGGTCCACCGACGGGGTGGGGTTCATCGGTGGGGTCGCCACGCATCCGGGGTTCCGCCGCCAGGGGCTGTCGTCGGTGCTGTGCGCGTTCGTCACCGCCGAGCTGCTGGAGCGGCACGGCGGGTGCGCGCTCATGGTCGACCGGAACAACCCCACCGCGATCGGCGTGTACACCCGGCTCGGGTACGCCTACCGGGAGCTGTCCGTGCTCGACCCGGACGTGGCGCGGTCCGGTGAGCCGAAGGCGGGCGGGGTGGCGGGGAAGAGCGCGGCGTGACGGCGCGTTGACCCGCGGTGAGGGGACGTCCGCAACCCACCGCAGGGAGAAGCGCATGACCACCGCGCACGAGATCCACCTGGCCGCCCGTCCGAAGGGCTTCCCGACCGAGTCGGACTTCGCGCTCGTCGAGGTCCCGGTCCCGGCGCCGGGCGACGGGGAGCTGCTGGTGCGCAACCTCCTGATGAGCGTCGACCCGTACATGCGCGGGCGGATGCGGGACGCGAAGTCGTACGTGCCGCCGTACGCCCTGGACGCGCCGCTGGACGGCGGGGCGGTCGGCGAGGTGGTCGAGTCGCGGTCGCCGGACTTCGCGCCGGGGGACGTCGTGCTGCACGGGCTGGGGTGGCGCGAGTTCGCGGCGGTGCCCGCCTCGGGGGCGCGGAAGGTCGACCCGGACGCGGCGCCGCTGGGCGCGCACCTCGGCGTGCTGGGGATGCCGGGGCTGACCGCGTGGGTGGGGCTGCTGGAGGTCGCCGGGATGCGCGAGGGCGACGCGGTGTTCGTGTCGGGAGCCGCGGGCGCGGTCGGGCAGGTCGCGGGGCAGGTCGCCCGGTTGCGCGGGGCGAAGCGGGTGGTGGGCAGCGCCGGGTCGCCGGAGAAGGTGCGGTACCTGGTGGACGAGCTGGGCTTCGACGCCGCGTTCGACTACCGGGACGGGGACGTGGCCGGGCAGCTCGCGGCGGCGGCCCCGGACGGGGTCGACGTGTTCTTCGACAACGTCGGCGGCGAGCACCTGGAGGCCGCGATCACGGCGTTCACCACGGGCGCGCGGGCGGCGCTGTGCGGGGCGATCTCGGCGTACAACGCCGAGGAGGCGCCCGCCGGGCCGAGGAACCTGGGGCTGCTGGTGGGCAAGCGCGCCACCCTGCGCGGGTTCATCGTCAGCGACCACGCGCACCTGCGCGAGGAGTTCACCCGCGAGGTGGGCGGGTGGATCGCGGAGGGGAAGCTGCGCTACCGCGAGACGGTCACCGAGGGCGGGCTGGCGAACGCGCCCGCGGCGTTCATCGGGATGCTGCGCGGGGAGAACACCGGGAAGGCGCTGGTCAGGTTCTGACCAGCTCGCCGTCCCTGGCGACGACGCGCCCCGCGTGCACGACGAGCGCGCGCGGGGCGCGGTCCATGACGGCGGCGGTGACCGTGTCGCCGGGCACGACCACGACGGACGCGGGCGAGCCCTCGGTGAGGCCGAGGCGGGCCCCGAGCACGGCCGCGCCGCCCCTGGTGGCGATGTCGACGCACATCTCGACCTGGTCGTCCCGGCGGAACCCGCCCCGGTAGGCGAGCTGCCAGGCGCGGCCGAGCATGTCGCCGTCGCCGTAGGGGGACCAGTGGTCGCGGATGCCGTCCTGGCCCAGGCCCAGGCGCACGCCCGCGCGGCGCAGGCGGTGCAGCGGCAGGGGGTCGCGGGCGCCGGGGGCGACGGTGGTGACGGCGACGTCGTGCTCGGCGAGGAGGTCGACGAGCAGGCCTTGGCGGTGGTCGTCGACGGTGGACAGGGCGAACGCGTGGCTGATGGTGACCTCGCCGCGCATCCCGAGGGCGGCGACGCGCTCGCAGACCAGCTCGATCTGGAACGCGCCGAGGGTGCCGTCGTCGTGCAGGTGCAGGTCGACGCCGCACTGGTGCTTCTCGGCGAGGCTGAAGACGGTGTCGAGGTGCTTGACGGGGTCGCGGTCGACGGAGGCGGGGTCGAGCCCGCCGATCAGGTCGGCGCCCGCCCGCAGCGCGGCGTCGAGCAGGTCGGCGGTGCCCTTCTCCCGCAGGATGCCGCACTGGGGGAACGCGACGACCTGCACGAGCGCCCGGTCGCGGTGGGCCTCGCGGGCGGCGAGGACGCCTTCGAGGCGTTCGAGGCCGGAGTCGACGTCGACCTGGGCGTGGCTGCGCACGTGGGTGGCGCCGGAGGCGATGGTGCGGCCGAGGGTGCGGGTGGCGCGGTCGGCGACGGGCTCGTCGGCGCGCCAGTGGCGGCGGTCGTTGTCGACCAGGGCGGTGAGGCCGGGACCTGCGGAGTGCGGGCGGAAGGGGAGGCCGAGGCGGGTGGAGTCGAGGTGCGCGTGGGCGTCGGTGAAGGCGGGGAGGAGCACGCCGTTCCGCCCGTCGACGACGGTGGCGCCGGGTGGGGCGGGGAGGTGCGGGCCGAAGGCGGTGAGGGTGCCGTTCGAGCAGAGGACGTCGACGGTCGGCGCACCGGGGTCGGCGGGCCACGGGCGGACTGAGCGGATCAGCAGGTCTCCGGGCACGGGGTGACGCTAGTCCTTTGGGTGGGGGGTGGGGGGTGAGTTGGCGGGGGTGGGGTGAGCGCGGGGCGGCTGGCGGGGCTGCTTGTGGCGGGCGGGGGGTGGGGGCGGGAAGCTCACGACGGGCGACGGGCGACGGGCGACGGGCGACGGGCGACGGGCCACGGGCCACGGGCGACGGGCGACGGGCCACGGGCGACAGCTGGCAGCAAGTGGCTGGCGGCGAGTGGCGATTAGCGCGTGGCGCGTGGCGACGGGCGGCACGGGGTTCGAGGCGGTTGGTGTGGCACAGGATCTCGGTTGAACGGTCCGTTCAACCTTGCAAGGCACAGGCAAGGCGCAGGCAGGGCACGGGCCGGGTGAGGGCCGCCGGGGGTCGGGTGGGGGCCAGGGGTCGGGCGGGGGTCGGGTGAGGGCCAGGGGCCGGGCGGGGGCCAGGGGTCCGGTGAGGGCCGGGCGGGGGCCAGGGGTCCGGTGAGGGCCGGGCGGGGGCCAGGGGTCCGGTGAGGGCCGGGCGGGGGCCAGGGGTCCGGTGAGGGCCGGGCGGGGGCCAGGGGTCCGGTGAGGGCCGGGCGGGGGCCAGGGGCCGGGTGGGGGCCAGGTGGGGGCCAGGGGTCCGGTGAGGGCCGAGTGCGGGCACCGTGCCTGCGTCTGTGCCTACGCCTGCGCCTGTGTCTGCGTTGAGGGCCAATGCGAAAGGGCCGCCCAGGTGGGCGGCCCTTTCGGGTTGGCACTCCGTCGCCACAGCGGGCGGGGTTATTCGCCGATTACCGGCTTTGCCGCCTTCGGCGGCTCCTCGGCCAGGGGGTCGCCCTGGATTCGGACCTTGCGCTGGTGGTCCTTGCCGCCCTCCTGGCCCCCCATCGGGGCCATCGGGGCTCCGCCCATCATGCCCATGCCGCCGCCTGCGCCTCGTGCGCCGCCCGCCGGGGCGCCGCCGGGGGCGCCTGGCGCGGGGCCGCCTGCCGCTCCGGACGGGAGGACGCCGGAGGCTCCGCCTGCCTGCATGGGTTGGGGGGTGGCGCCGCCTGCGCCGCCCAGGCCGCCTGCGGAACCACCACCGCCGAAGCCGCCGCCACCACCGCCGAAGCTGGGCATCGGGCCGCCGCCGCCACCGGCACCACCGCCGGCACCGCCACCGCCACCGAGGTCACCGCCGAACGGCTTCACGGTGGGGATGGGGGGCGTGGTCAGCGGGGGGATCGTGGGGGTCGTGTTGGTCGCGTGCGTGACGTCGCGCGCGGGCAGTGGGGTCACGCCGGTGACACCGCTGCCCGCGGGCACCCAGCGGCCGGGCTCCCAGTGGCCGCCTGCCGAACCGCCGGCACCGCCGCCGGAGCCGCCGTAGCCGCCCGACCCACCGGAACCGCCGACACCGCCACCGACCGTGGGCGGCCTGGACACCGACGAACCGCCCGTGGAGCCCCCGTAGGAACCGCCGGCACCGCCGCCGACCCCACCGAAACCGCCACCGACCACGGGCGGCTGGGACACGACCGGCCTGCCGCCCGCGCCGCCGTAACCGCCGTCGTAGCCGGAACCAGCCCCCGCGCCCGCACCAGGCCCGAGCGCACCCGGCTGGTTCACCGCGGCTCCGCCGCCCGCGCCGTTGGCGCCGCTGGTCCAGGTGCTCCCGCTGCCGTTCTCGCTGTACCGGGTGTTCGCCCCCCGGTCCATGTTCGCCAGCTGCTCGCCGGTCAGCCCGAGGCCGCCCGCGCTGAGCCTGGGGTTCCCGGCCGCGCCCGCGCCCGCCGCGCCCGCCGAGTTGGAGTGCGTCATCGCGGTGATCGCCTGCAGGACCTGCTTGGCGGTCTGCGCGATCTGCGCGACGGACTTGATCATGTCGATGAGCTTCTTCAGCGAGGTCGCGAGCTTCTGCAGGAAGTCCACGAACTTCTTCGCGTAGTCGCACGCCATCCGCACGATGTCGCCGATGGCCGCGGCGATGGAGGCGCCGAAGGTCAGCCAGGACACCGACAGCCACTGGATGATCTTCATGACCATCTCGGAGACGGCCTTGCCGATCAGGTCCATGATCGTCTTGCGGACGGTGCCGACCAGCTCGCCCGCGCCCTTGGCCGCCGTGGAGATGCCCTTGGCCGCCTTCGCCAGCGTCTCCAGGCCGGACGAGTGCTTGGTCGCGGCGGCCCGGTAGCCGTCCGCCGACCGGCCCCGCCAGCCCTTCGTCTCCTCCACCGAGGTGCGCCGGTAGTCGGCGACGATCGACTCGACCTGCTTGGCCGCGTTGGCCCAGCTGTCGGACATCTTGGTGATCGCCTGCGGGTTGCCCAGCAGCGCGTCGAACGGCTCCTTCAGGAACGACACGTGCTGCACGGCCCAGCTGAACCCGGCCGAGACCAACCCGCCCATGGGGTTGCCGGCCAGCCCGACCACGCTCATGGCGGCGTTGGCCATGCCGAGCCCGGCCGCGACCCAGTCGCCGCGCTCGATCGCGTCGGCGGTGCCCTTGACGTCGCCGACCAGGTTGGCCGGGTCGCGCTGCTGGGCGGTCGAGACGTCGGTGCCTGCCTGGGGGGTCATCCGCGCGCCTTTCCGGTGAAGCCGAACGCGTTGTCGAGGTCGACGTTCTCGTACAGGTCGGCGACCTCCTTGAGCCCCTGGCACATGTCGGCCACGGTCTCGGCGGCCTGGCCGAGGATGTCCTGGGAGACGCCCGCCTGCTTGAGCAGGAACTCGGCCAGGAACGACCCGAAGATCCCGAAGGCGTCGGTCGCCAGGGAGGGGTCGGCGGTCTGGGTCGCCGTGACCATGCGCTGCGTCAGCTGGTCGACCGTTCCCGCGTGCCCCCGGATCTGCTCCGGGCTCACGTTGAAGGAGTCGAACATCGATCTGTCCCCCGGCTCTTCTAGGCCATCACGTCTGGCGGGTTGGTGAAGTAGTCGTCGTCGGGCCTGGTGTCCCGACGCTGCACCTCGGGAGCCGGTTCCACCGGGTCCGTGCCGTCACCCGAATAGCCGTTCGGCATCCGGGACTTCACGAACTCCAGGGCCGGGCTGTCGCCGACCAGCTCGGACACGATCTCGACGACCTGCCCGGCCGCGGCGCGCTGCGCCTCGGCGACGGCCTTGAGCACGGCCGCCGCGATCCGCTCCGGGTCCTCACCGCGCAGCGCCGGGCGCAGGATCAGGTCGGTCAGCGCACCGGAGGCGTTCACCGTGACCGTGATCAGCCCGTCCGGGGAGGTGGCGCTGCCGCCCACCCCGCCGAGCTTCGCCTCGGTCTGCGCCGCCTCGCGCTTGGCCTGCTCGATCTTCTGCCCGTACTGCGCGAGCCACTGGTCCGGCTCCATCTGCACCCCTCATCGCACACCGGGCTCACCCGCCCTGTGCCGGTTCGACCCGTCGTCGTTCGATTCGGTTCCGGCGGCCCCATCGTTTCACCCGCGCGTGGCCGAATTGGGCCATCCGGGGGAATGGCCCGCCGGTCGTGCGGTCAGGTTGCCGAGCTGTTGGGTTTTCGCAACACTTCGTCCATGAGTCCGGTGCGCCGGGGCTCCGAGCAGCCCATCCACAACCGGATCGGCGTGCTGCGCGCGGAACGCGGGCTGAGCCGGGCCGACCTCGCCGAGGCGGTGGAGGTGAACCCGCAGACGATCGGCGCGCTGGAGCGCGGCGACCACTACCCGAGCCTGGACCTCGCGCTGCGCATCTGCGAGGTGTTCGGGCTGCCCGTCGAGGCGGTGTTCGGCCGCGCTCCGTTCGAACCGCTGTCCACCCAGGTCTACCGCCGGTGATCCCGGTGAGCGAGGAGGAGCGAGGGTGTCGCAGGGGCTGCGCGGGCTGCCGCCGCACGGGTCGCCGTCACGAGGGCTGCTGGAGGTCGACCGGGTCTCCAAGCGCTACGGGGACGTCGTCGCGCTGCGGGAGATGACGTTCGAGGTGCGGGCGGGCGAGCTGTTCGGGTTCGTCGGCAGCAACGGGGCGGGCAAGACCACCACGATGCGGATCGCGCTGGGCGTGCTGGAGGCGGACTCCGGGCAGGTGCGGTGGAACGGCGCGCCGATCGACCTGCGGACCCGCCGGTCGATCGGCTACATGCCGGAGGAGCGCGGGCTCTACCCGAAGATGCGGGTGCTGGAGCAGCTGGTGTACCTGGCCGAGCTGCACGGGGTCGCGCCGGGCGAGGCGCTGCGGTCGGCCGAGCTGTGGGTGGAGCGGCTGGGGCTGCGGGAGCGGCGGCGCGACGAGGTGCAGAAGCTGAGCCTGGGCAACCAGCAGCGGGTGCAGCTGGCGGCGGCGCTGGTGCACCGGCCCGAGGTGCTGGTGCTGGACGAGCCGTTCTCCGGGCTGGACCCGGTGGCGGTGGACGTGATGAGCCAGGTGCTGCGCGAGCAGGCCGCCGCCGGGGTGCCGGTGGTGTTCTCCAGCCACCAGCTGGACCTGGTGGAGCGGCTGTGCGACCGGGTGGGGATCGTGCGCGGCGGGGCGATGGTGGCCTGCGGGACCGTGGACGAGCTGCGCGCGGGCGGGGTGGAGCGGCTGGTCGTGGAGGCGCCCGGCGCGCCGCCCGGCTGGGCGGACGTGGTGCCCGGCGTGCTGTCCGCGCGGCACGAGGGCGCGCGCACCGTGGTCGAGCTGGCGCCGGGCGCCGACGACCAGGTGGTGCTGGGCGCGGCGCTGGCGACCGGGCCGGTGCACGAGTTCTCCCGGCAGCGGCCGTCGCTGACCGAGTTGTTCCGCAGCGTCGTCACCAGCGAGGAGAGCGCCGCATGAGCGCACCGTCCCCCGGCCGCGCGCTGTCCCCGGTGCGCGCGGTGTTCCTGGTGGCGCGCCGGGAGTTCTTGAGCAAGGTGCGCACCCGGTCGTTCGTGATCGGCACGGTGGTGATCATCGCGGCGATGGCCGGGTTCGTGGCGCTGCAGGCGCTGCTGTTCACCTCGGCGTCGACGTCGGTGGTCGGGCTGAACGGGCAGGCGACGGTGCTCGCGCAGCCGTTGGAGGAGACCGCGCGCTCGCTCGGGCGCGAGGTCGAGGTCGTGGACGTGCCGGACTCGGCGGCGGGCGAGGAGCTGGTGCGGTCAGGGGACCTTGACGCGCTGGTGCTGGGCGCGCCGGACGCGCTGCGGGTGCTGGTCAAGGACGGGCTGGACCCGTCGCTGGCGAACGCGGTCGACCTGATCGTGAAGCAGCAGGTGCTGGCGGCGCAGCTGGCCGAGGCCGGGCTGGACCCGGCGCGGGTGCAGCAGAACGTGGCGGACGCGCGGGTGCGGGTCGTGGCGCTGGACCCGGAGGACCCGATGGTCGGGCAGCGGCTGGTGATCGGGCTGGTGATCGCCGGACTGCTGTACTACTCGCTGCTGGTCTACGGGACGATGGTCGCCCAGGGCGTGGTGGAGGAGAAGTCGAGCCGGGTCGTGGAGATCCTGCTGTCGACGTTGCGGCCCGCGCAGCTGCTGATGGGCAAGGTGATCGGGCTCGGCGCGGTCGGGCTGGCGCAGCTGCTGCTGATCGGCGCGATCGGGCTCGGGCTGGCGTCGGCCGCCGGGGTGGTCGCGGTGGACGGGCCGACCGGCGGGGCGCTGCTGATCGGGGTGCTCTGGTACCTGCTGGGGTTCTTCCTGTACGCCACGGTGTTCGCGGCGGCGGCGTCGCTGGTGTCGCGGCAGGAGGAGGTGCAGTCGGTGCTGACGCCGATCACGATGCTGATCGTGATCGCGTTCGTGGTGGGGTTCAACCTGCTGGTCAGGGACCCGGCGAGCAGGCTCGTGGCGGTGCTGTCGGTGCTGCCGCCGTTCGCGCCGATCCTGATGCCGGGGCGGATGGCGATCGGGGCCGCGCCCGCGTGGCAGGTGGTGCTGGCGGTGGCGCTGGCGCTGGGGGCCGCGGCGGGTGTGGTGTGGGTCGGCGGGAAGGTGTACGCGAACGCGGTGCTGCGGACCGGGGCGCGGGTGCGGCTGCGGGACGCGCTGCGGTCGCCGCGGGGCGCCGCGCAGGGGTCGGCGCGGGGGTAGGCGCGGGGGTAGGCGCGGGGGTAGGCGCAGGAAGCGTCCCGGCGGTGAGTCCGCGCCGGTGAGGCCGTTCGGGGGTAGCGCCGGCGGTAGCGCGAAGACTATCCCTGGCGTGGCAGACCCCGCGCCCCCGCGTCGTTAGCGTTCCGCGGTGTGGACGAATCGCGGGACGTGGTGGGCGCGTTGCGGCGCAAGGGTTTCCTGGTCTCGGTGTGGCCGTGGCGGGCGCTGCTGCACGCGCTGACGACGCCGCTGGTCGCGGCGGTGGCGGCGCTGCCGCTCGCCCCGGTGGGGGTGCTGTGGGCGGCGGTGGTGGTCAAGGTGGTGCGCGGCGAGGTGGTGGGCGGGGTGGTGCCGGTGGCGGCGCTGCTGCTCGGGGCGGTGCTGGCGGCGGCGCTGCCGGTGCTGTCCGCGCCGGTGGCGTGGGCGGAGCGGTGGCGGCTGGTGCTGCTGGGGGACGACCGGTTGGCCGCGGTGCGGCAGGCGCCGGGGCTCGGGGCCTGGGTGCGGAGCCGGTACCTGACGGCGGCGGCCTGGCGGGAGACCGGGTACGCGGTGCTGCTGGCGCTGGCCGGGACCGGGCTGGGCGGGGTGCTGCTGCTGGCGGGCGGGGTGCCGCTGGCGATGCTGCTGGCCCCGCTGCTGGTCACGCCGGACTCGCCGCTGGTGGTGCTGGGGTGGCGGGCCGTGACGCCCGCGGACGGGCTGTGGTTCACGGCGGCCGGGATCGCCCTGGCGCCGGTGCTGGCGTACGCGGTGGGGTTGCTCGGGGCCGGGCACCTGGTGGTCGGGCGGGTGCTGCTGCGCGGTGACGAGGCGCTGCGGGCCGAGCTGGCCGAGGTGGCGGGGTCGCGGGCGCGGCTGGTGGACCGGTTCGACGCCGAGCGGCGCAGGATCGAGCGGGACCTGCACGACGGGGCACAGGAGCGGTTGGTGGGGTTGACGTTGCGGCTGGGGCTGGCGAAGGCGGAGCTGCCGGAGAACGAGGACGTGGCGGCGGCGCACGACCAGGCGAAGCGGTTGATGGTGGAGCTGCGGGAGCTGGTGCGGGGGATTCACCCGGCGGTGCTCACCGATCGTGGGCTGGGGGCGGCGCTGGCCGAGCTGGCGGACCGGTCGGTGGTGCCGGTGACGCTGCGGGCGCACCTGCCGACCCGGCCGCCCGCGCACCTGGAGTCGGTGGCCTACTTCGTGGTGGCCGAGGCCGTGGCGAACGCGGTCAAGCACAGCGGCGCGGGCGAGGTGCGCGTGCGGGCCGGGATCGAGGGCGGGGGCGTGGTGGTCGAGGTGCTGGACGACGGGCGGGGTGGGGCCGATCCGGCCGCGGGGAGCGGGTTGACCGGGCTGGCGGACCGGGTCGCGGTGGTGGGCGGGGCGCTGTCGCTGTCCAGCCCGGTGGGCGGGCCGACGGTGCTGCGGGCGACCCTGCCCCTGAGCGGCTGAGGGGGCGGGGCGCGGTGCGGGTGGTGCTGGCCGAGGACGGGGTGCTGCTGCGGGCCGGGGTGGAGGAGGTGCTGCGGCGGTTCGGGATCGAGGTGGTGGCCTCGGTCGGGGACGCCCCCGCGCTGCTCGACGCCGTGGCCGCCGGCTCACCCGACCTGGTGCTCACCGACGTCCGGATGCCGCCGGGCGACGGGGACGACGGGCTGCGCGCGGCGGTCCGGCTGCGGGCGGACGACCCCCGGTTGCCGGTGGTGGTGTTCAGCCAGTACGTGGCGGGCGAGTACGCGGAGGAGCTGCTCTCGTCCGGTGACGGGCAGGGGGTCGGGTACCTGCTCAAGGACCGGGTCGTGGACGTCGCCGAGTTCGTCGACGTGCTGAGGCGGGTCGCCGCCGGGGGGACGGTGATCGACCACGAGGTGGTCCGGTCGCTGCTGGGCAGGCGGCGCGACCCGCTGGCCCGGTTGACCGGGCGGGAGCGGGAGGTGCTGGCGCTGGTGGCCGAGGGGATGGCGAACTCGGCCGTCGGGCGGCGGTTGGGCGTCACCGAGGCCGCGGTGCACAAGCACGTGGGGAGCATCCTGCTCAAGCTCGGGCTGCCGCCGGGGGTGGAGGGGAACCGGCGGGTGCTGGCGGTGCTCGCCTACCTGCGGGCCTCGTGACGGGCGGGCAGGCGGCACGGCGGGCGGCGGGCAGGCGCGGGCGGGCGTGGGCAGGCAGGCAAGCGCTGGCGCGGGCAGGCGGCGGCTACTTGATCGCGGCGAAGCGGTCCAGGGCCACCTGGCGCTCGTGGGCGTGGTCCACGATCGGGTCCCTCGGCTGGTGGACCGCCTTGCCCGCCACGTCCCGCAGCTCCGGGACGTAGCGCCGGATGTAGTCGCCCTTCGGGTCGAACTTCTGGCCCTGGGTGATCGGGTTGAACACCCGGAAGTAGGGGGCCGCGTCGGTCCCGCTGCCCGCCGCCCACTGCCAGTTGTGCTGGTTGGACGCCAGGTCGCCGTCGACGAGGTGCTCCATGAAGTGCCGGGCGCCCCACCACCACGGCAGGTGCAGGTCCTTGACCAGGAAGCTCGCCGTGATCATGCGCACCCGGTTGTGCATCCAGCCCTCCTCCAGCAGCTGGCGCATCCCGGCGTCCACGATCGGGTAGCCGGTGCGGCCCTGGCGCCAGGCGTCGAAGTGGTCGCGGTCCTCGTCCAGCTCGATGCGGTCGAAGCGGCGGTCCAGGTTGTGGCGGGCGCTGGCGGGGTGGTGCCAGAGGACGTCGGCGTAGAACTCGCGCCACGCCAGCTCGCTGCGGAACACCTTGGAGCCCTCGTCCTGGCCGAGGTCGTCCAGGAGGGTCCTGGGGTGCACCACGCCCCAGCGCAGGAACGCGGAGAACCGGCTCGTGCCGTCCACGCCGGGGATGTCGCGGGTGCGGTGGTAGTCCGGCAGGCGCTCGTCGCGGAAGCGCTCCCACAGCTCGGCCACGTCCGGCAGGGCCTTCGCCCTGGGACGGGTGCTGCGCGGGGGCTTGATCCAGTCCACGGTGGACGCGTCGGTGTCCGCGGGGCGGCGCCAGCCGTGGTCCGCCCAGGCCCGGTAGAACGGGGTGAACACCCGGTAGGGGGTGCCGTCGGCCTTGCGCACCCGGCCGGGCTTGACGGCGTACGGGGACCCGGCCTCCACCAGCTCGACCTCCTCCCCCACGGCCTCGTCGCGCCTGCGGCCGTACGGGCCGGTGTCGGCGGAGACGTGCACGGTCTCGGCGCCGATCTCCCGCGCCACCGCCGGGACCACCTCGACCGGGTCGCCCTCGACCACCATGAGCCTGCCGCCCAGGCGGTCGTCCAGGGACTTGAGGCAGCGGTGCAGGAAGTCGGTCCTGGGCTTGCCGGACGGGCGCAGCAGCTTCGGGTCCAGCACGAACAGGGCCAGCGCGCGGTCCGCGCGGTCCGCCGCCTCCAGCAGCGCGGGGTGGTCCTCCACGCGCAGGTCTCGGCGGAACCACACCACGGTCGAGGAAGTCACCCGGCCGACCCTAGGAGCGGCCCCACCCGGCTGCATGACGGAGCGCGCCCGGCTCACCCGGAGGCGGGAGCCCCGATCGGGAACAGCGGCGGGCCCGCACCTCCGGTGGAGGTGCGGGCCCGCTCGACGTGCTCGTCGCGGGAGCTGCTCCCGCTTCGGCCCGGTGCCCTGACCTGAGCGCCGGACCCCGACGCCACGAGGCGTCGTCCCAGCTCAGCGTCCTAGTTCAGCGACGGGGCTCAGCGACGCGGCTCAGCGACCTGGCTCAGCGCTCGGTCATCGGCACGAAGTCGCGCGCCGGGGAGCCGATGTAGATCTGCCGGGGGCGGCCGATCTTGGTGGCCGGGTCGTTGATCATCTCGCGCCAGTGGGCGATCCAGCCGGGGAGGCGGCCGAGCGCGAACAGCACCGTGAAGAACTTCGTCGGGAAGCCCATCGCCCGGTAGATCAGGCCGGTGTAGAAGTCCACGTTCGGGTACAGCTTGCGCTCGACGAAGTAGTCGTCGCTGAGCGCGGCCTCCTCCAGGGCCTTGGCGATGTCCAGCAGCTGGTCGTCGCCGCCGAGCTTGCCGAGGATGTCGTCGGCCGTGCGCTTGATGATCGCGGCGCGCGGGTCGTAGTTCTTGTAGACCCGGTGGCCGAAGCCCATCAGGCGGACGCCGTCCTCCTTGTTCTTGACCTTCTTCACGAACGAGGCGACGTCACCGCCCTCGTTGCGGATCTTCTCCAGCATCTCCAGGACGGCGCTGTTGGCGCCGCCGTGCAGCGGGCCGAACAGGGCGTTGATGCCCGCGGAGATGGAGGCGAAGAGGTTGGCCTCGGACGAGCCGACCAGGCGCACGGTGGACGTGGAGCAGTTCTGCTCGTGGTCCGCGTGCAGGATGAACAGCAGGTCGAGCGCCTTCACCAGGTCGGGGTCGACGTCGTACGGCTCGGCGGGGAAGCCGAACGTCATGCGCAGGAAGTTCTCCACCAGACCCAGGCTGTTGTCCGGGTACAGGAACGGCTGGCCGACGGACTTCTTGTAGGCGTAGGCCGCGATGGTGGGGACCTTGGCCAGCAGGCGGATGGTCGACATCTCGACCTGCTTGGTGTCGAACGGGTTCAGGCTGTCCTGGTAGAACGTGGACAGCGCGGACACCGCGGACGACAGCACCGGCATGGGGTGCGCGTCGCGCGGGAAGCCGTCGAAGAACCGCTTGAGGTCCTCGTGCAGCAGGGTGTGCCTGCTGATCTTGGAGGAGAAGTCGGCCAGCTGCGCCTCGGTCGGCAGCTCGCCGTTGATCAGCAGGTAGCTGACCTCCAGGAAGTTGGACTTCTCCGCGAGCTGCTCGATCGGGTAACCGCGGTAGCGCAGGATGCCCGCGTCGCCGTCGATGTAGGTGATCTCGGAGGAGCAGGACGCGGTGTTGACGAAGCCGCTGTCCAGGGTGACGAGGCCCGTCTTGGCCAGGAGCTTGCCGAGGTCGATGCCGGAGGCACCCTCGGTCGCCCGGACCAGCTGCATCTCGTGCTCTCCGCCGTCGTGGCGGAGCGCGACGGTACGGGGGTCGTTCGGCGCAGTCGTCGCGTCGGACATGCAGAGTCCCTCTCACGCTCGGTTCGGGGTGGCTCTCGCGCTGGTCGCGCACGACCGCAGCGCGGACGGTGGGTCGTCCGCTCCGCAGCACCACCCCGTTGGGGTCCTGGCAGTTGGCGTCACGCTAGTCGGGGGTCGACCCGCTCCTCAGCCGCGGAGTGCACCGATTCCGCGAGGTGGGACCTGCATCACAAGGGATGCGCGGTTAGCTGGCGCGCATCCCCACCGTAACCCTTTTGCCCTGTTCCTCCACCGGACGGGAGGTGAGAGCTAGGTCATCTCCAGCTCGCGTTTGAACGGGGGCTCGGCCCCGGCCCGCGAGCAGGTGATGGCCGCGGCGGCGCCCGCGTAGGACAGCGCCCTGATCCACGACGCCCCGTCCAGACCGCGCACCGCCTCGGCGGACAGCGCGTCGTGGTCGTGCAGCCAGGCCAGCAGCGCGCCCTGCACGGTGTCGCCCGCGCCGATCGTGTCGACCACCTGGACGGCCACCGGTGGGACGTGGATCACCTCGCCCGATCCGGTGAGAACGGCCAGTCCGTCGCCACCGCGGGTGAGCACCACCACGGCCGGGCCCTCGGACTGCCACTGCCGGGCGGCGGCGAGCACGTCGTCCTCGGGCGCGTCCTCGGGGAGGTCGGCGAGCCAGCGGGCGTCCTCGACGGACACCTTGAGCAGCCCGACGTCGGGCAGCCACGAGCGGAAGCGGGCCCGGTAGGCGTCGGCGTCCGGGATGAGGCTCGCGCGGATGTTCGGGTCCAGCGCGGTGAGCGCGCCGCGCGCGGACTCGCGGCGCAGGACGGCCTCGTAGGCGCTCGCGCCGGGCTCCAGGACCATCGACAGGGTGCCGAAGGACACCGCGCGCACATCACTCGGAAGAGGGCCGGGGTCGGCCACGAGCCGGTCGGCGGTGCCCTCGACGTAGAAGGTGTACCGGGCGGACCCGTCGTCCGCGAGGCCGACGACCGCGAGGGTGGTCGGCTCGGGGCCGCGCGTCACCAGGTCGGTGGCCGCGCCCGAGGCGGTCAGCCGCTCCACGACCCGGTCGCCGAACAGGTCCCGCGAGACCCTGGACAGGAACGACACCGGCACGCCCAGCCTGCCGACGGCGACGGCCACGTTGAACGGCCCCCCGCCCAGGCGCGGGGCGAGGTTCCCCTCGGACGTGGGCACGAGGTCCACGAGGGCCTCACCAGCAACGACGATCAACCCTGGCTCCGTTCTCTGCGCAACCCGTCGAGCAGGAGTTCACCGAGGGCGGTGAACGCCTCCGCGTCCGTGACCCCGGCTCGCCGGGGCAGGACGCCCGTCTGGATGTTCTCGATCAGGACCCCGGCCATCTCGGCGATGAGCACGGCCTGGACGTCGCGGAACACCCCGTCCCGCACGCCCTCCTGGATGAACTCGCGCAGGCGCGCGGCGGCGGCGCGGGCGTTGCGCTCGTAGGTGCTGCGGGTGGGCGCGTAGTCGGCGACGTCCGCGAGGAAGCGGGCGCTGGCGCGGCGCAGCTCCTCGGCGGCGACCGCGAGGTAGGTGCCGACCTTGGCGGGCGCGTCCTTGAGGTCGGCGACGCGGCGCTCGATGTGCTCGGCGGCGCCCTTGAAGTAGCGGCGGACGACCCGGACGGCGAGCTGCTCCTTGCTGGCGGCGAGCGCGTAGAGCGTCGACTTGGAGCAGTGCAGCCGGGCGGCGAGGTCGTCGAGCGTGAAGTGCGCGAACCCCTCGGCGAGCACGAGCGACTCCAGCTTGCCGAGCAGGTCGACCTGCCTCGGCGTCAGCGGGCGTCCCACGATCGAGGTCATGAGCGGAACTCTTTCACACCACTGGTCTTAGTACTCTGGTACGTCCTACAGTACTGGGCAGAGTACCGAGCGGAGGTCGACGATGCCAGCCGAGCGGCTGCTGCCCACCACCGAGTCCGAGGACCTGATCGCGCTGGTCAGGGAGATCGCGCGGGACGAACTGGCCCCCAAGGCGGGGCTGCACGAGGAGGAGGGCCGCTTCCCCAGGGACGCGTTCCGCCTGCTGGGAGGAGTGGGACTGCTGGGACTCCCGTACCCCGAGGACTTCGGGGGGAGCGCCCAGCCGTACGAGGTGTACCTCCAGGCGCTGGAGGAGGTGGCCACGGCCTGGATGTCGGTCGCCGTCGGCCTGTCCGTGCACGTGATGTCGTCGTACGCGCTGGTGAACTTCGGCACGCCGGAGCAGCGGGCGAAGTGGCTGCCGGACGCGCTCGGCGGTGAGCTGCTGGGCGGGTACGCGCTGTCCGAGTCGCACGCCGGGTCGGACGCGGCGGCGCTGTCCACGCGGGCGGTGCGCGAGGGCGACGAGTACGTGGTGCGCGGCACGAAGGCGTGGATCACGCACGGCGGGGTGGCCGACTTCTACACCCTGATGGCCAGGACCGGCGAGCCCGGCGGACGCGGGGTGAGCTGCTTCTTCGCGCCCGGCGAGCTGGACGGGCTGAGCGCGGCGGCCCCCGAGCGCAAGATGGGCCTGACCGGGTCGGTGACCGCGCAGCTCACGTTCGACGGGGCGCGGTTCGGCGCGGACCGGCTGATCGGGGCCGAGGGCGACGGGATGCGGATCGCGCTGAGCGCGCTCGACTCCGGGCGGCTGGGGATCGCGGCCTGCGCGGTCGGGCTGGCGCAGGCGGCGCTGGACGAGGCGGTGGCCTACGCGCGCGGCCGGAGCCAGTTCGGGCGGCCGATCATCGAGTTCCAGGGGCTGGAGTTCCTGCTCGCGGACATGGCCGCGGCGGTGGACTCGGCGCGGGCGACCTACCTGGACGCGGCGCGGCGGCGGGACCGGGGACTGCCGTTCACCCGGCAGGCGGCGGTGGCGAAGCTGGTGTGCACGGACGCGGCCATGAAGGTGACGACGGACGCGGTGCAGGTGCTCGGCGGGGCCGGGTACACGCGGGACTTCCCGGTGGAGCGGTACATGCGCGAGGCGAAGGTGCTCCAGATCTTCGAGGGCACCAACCAGATCCAGCGCGTGGTGATCGGGCGGGCGCTGCGCAAGGCCTGAGGCAGTTCCGCGAAGCGGGGCGGCGGCTGACCGGGAGGCGCTTTTCCTCCTGGTCAGCCACCGCCCCGCTTCACGGAGCGTCTCAGCCCTCGCGGTAGAACGGGTCGGCGACCTTGCCCTCGCCGTCCTCGTAGGAGTAGACCTCGCGACCGCTGACGAACACCTTCGTGGCGCGGCTCATCACGTCGAGCGGGTCGCCGGACCAGATGACCACGTCGCCGTCCAGGCCGGGCTTGAGCGCGCCCACCCGGTCGTCCAGGCCGAGGATGGCGGCCGGGTTGGTGGTGATGGACTCCAGCGCGGCGGTCCGGTCCATGCCCTCCTTGACCGCGAGGGTGGCCTGGTGCACCAGGAAGTTGATCGGGATCACCGGGTGGTCGGTGGTGATGGCGACCTTGACGCCCGCGCGGGCCAGCACGCCGGGGGTGCGCAGGGTGCGCTGGCGCAGCTCGACCTTGGAGCGGGTGGTGAACAGCGGGCCGACGATGACCGGGACGCCGCGCTCGGCGATCAGGTCGGCGACGAGGTGGCCCTCGGTGCCGTGGTTGATCACGAGCCGGTAGCCGAACTCGTCGGCCAGGCGCAGGGCGGTGGCGATGTCGTCGGCGCGGTGGCAGTGCTGGCACCAGGGCAGCTCGCCGGACAGGACCTTGGCGAGCACCTCGTGGGTGGGGTTGCGGTCGAACGGGCCCTCGGCGGCGTCGCGCCTGGCGACGTAGTCCTGGGCGGCGGTGAACGCGTCGCGGATGACGGCGGCGACGCCCTGCCGGGTGGAGGGCAGCTTCTTCTGGTCGCCGTAGACGCGCTTGGGGTTCTCGCCGAGGGCGCTCTTCACGCTGATGGGCTCGCGCACGAGCATCTCGTCGGTGGTGCGGCCCCAGCACTTGATCGCGACGGTCTGGCCGCCGATGGGGTTGCCGGAGCCGGGCTTGATGACGGCGGTGGTGACGCCGCCGGAGAGGGCGTCGGCGAAGCCCATGTCGGCCGGGTTGATGGCGTCCAGTGCGCGCAGGCGGGCGCCGTTGGGGTCGGTCATCTCGTTGGTGTCCTGGCCCGCCCAGCCCTCGGCCTCCTCGTGGACGCCGATGTGGCCGTGGGCCTCCACGAAGCCGGGCAGGACCCAGGACCCCTTCGCGTCCACGGTGGGCACGCCGTCGGGCACCTCCACCGAGGCGCCGACCGCGGCGATCTTCCCGTCGATGACCAGCACGGTCCCGTTCTCGATCGGCTCACCGATGACCGGGACGACGTACCCACCCGTGATAGCGACGCTCATAGTTAGCCAAGCTAATGTTCTAGGCCAGCGGGCGCAAACCCCAGCGACCCGCCCAGCTCTCGCCGGGGGCCAGCCACAGCAGGTCGACGCCCGAGTTGAGGGCGTCCGGCGGGCACGTCATCGGCTCGATCGCGACCGCCCTGCCCCGGCCGGGGAAGTTGTCCGGGGTGTAGACCTGCACCCACTTGAAGTCCGGGTCGGCCCACACCTCGACGCCGCCGTCCGGGCCGCGCAGCTGGTGCCGCACCAGGCCGTCGACCGGCTCGCAGCCGCCGAACGGGGTGTCCAGCTCGACGCCCTTGAGCAGGCGGGCGGCCCGGAAGTCGCTCTCGCCCGACACCGGGACGGCGGGCCCGGAGGGGATCATCCTCTCCGGGTCCAGCGGCAGCACGGTGGTGGCGGCCAGGGTGAGCGTGGACGTGTCGGTGCTGGACTTGCCCGCCCTCGGGTACGGGTGGGTGCCGACGCCGAACGGGGTGCGCGCGGAGCCGAGGTTGTGCACGCCGTGCGAGACGGTCAGGCCCTCGTCGTCCAGGGCGTAGGTGATGGTGGTGCGCAGCGGCACCGGCCAGCCCTGGCCCTCGACGCCGACCTCCAGCGACACCAGGGACCCGGTGTGCTCGACGACGGTCCACTCGGCGTGCCGCACCAGGCCGTGGATGGCGTTGCCGCGCGCGGTCTCGCCGATCTCGAGCTGCTGCTCGGCACCGTCGAGCACCCAGGTGCCGCCCGCGGTGCGGTTGGGCCACGGCACGAGCACCGCGCCGCTGCCCATCGGCGGTTCGCCGTCGTACGTCTCGACGTACGGCACCCCGTCTACCTCGAAGGACTTCAGTCCGGCGCCAACCTTGGCGATGACGGCGCGCGCGCCGCCGTGGGCGATCTCCAGCATGGACCAACAGCGTACGCACGCGCGGCGGGGGCGCAGCGCCGCCACGACCGGGTGAGGGGTGCGGATTCGGGCGGGTTCGGGAAATCGCTTTCCCGGTCACTTGCCGAGCTTGGCCGGGTCGACCTCGACGACGCCGTGGGTGACCCGGTTGATCAGCCACAGCACCAGGCCCGCGAGCAGCAGGTAGAGCGCGACCAGGTAGTCGGCGGACGGGCGGCCGGACAGCGGGCTGGCCAGGTAGGCGCAGGTGAGCGCGCCCAGCACGGGGACGATCGTGGGGGCGCGGAAGTGCTCGTGGTCGGCGCGGTCCTTGCGCAGCACCAGGACGGCGACGTTGACGATGGCGAAGACGACCAGGAGCAGCAGCGCGGTGGTGCCGCCGAGCTTGGCGATGTCGGTGGTCAGGACGAGGGCGATCGCGACGCCGGTGGTGAACAGGACGGAGACCCACGGGGTGCGGCGGGTGGGGTGCACGACGCCGAAGAACCTCGGGATGATCCGCTCGCCCGCCATGCCGTAGACGAGGCGGCTGGCCATCAGCATGTTGATCAGCGCGGAGTTGATGACGGCGAACAGGCCGATCAGGGAGAACACCCACAGCGGGAACGAGGGCGCGCCGACCTGGACCACCTTGAGCAGGGCGTTGCTGCCGGAGGCGGCGAGCTCGTCGGCGGGGATCAGCAGCGACGAGGTGACCGCGACCAGGACGTAGATCAGCGCGGCGATGCCCATGCCCCACAGGACCGCGCGCGGGAAGATGCGGACCGGGTCGCGGCACTCCTCGGCCATGTTGACCGAGTCCTCGAAGCCGACCATGGCGAAGAACGCGAGCGAGGTCGCCGAGGTGATCGCGATCAGCGCGGACTGGCCGGGGGCCGGGTCGATCTGCACCAGGCGGGACGGGTCGCCGTCGCCGGAGGCCACCGCGAGCGCGCCGATCACGATGATGATCAGCAGGCCGGAGACCTCGATGCAGGTGAGCACGACGTTGGCCTTGACCGACTCGGAGACGCCGCGCAGGTTCACCACCGCGAGGCCGAGGATGAACAGCACCGCGACCAGGGACGCGGAGACCGTGACCGAGTCGGAGGAGAACTCGCGGAGCACGGACTGGAGGTAGGTCCGGCCGAACGCGAGCGCGGCCGAGGCGGCCGAGGTGATGCCGGAGCTCATCACGGCGAAGGCGACCATGAAGGTGAGGAACTGGACGCCGAACGCGCGGTGGGCGTAGAGCGCGGCGCCTGCGGCCTTCGGGTACTTGCCGACGAGTTCGAGGTAGCTGAACGCGGTGAGGAACGCGACGGCGAAGGCGATCAGGAACGGCAGCCAGAGGGCGCCGCCGATCTTGCCCGCCACGTTGCCGGTCAGCGCGTAGACGCCGGTGCCGAGGATGTCGCCGACCACGAAGAACAGCAGCAGCTTGGGGCCGATGGCCCGGTTCAGCTCGGGCTGCGCGGGCTGCGCGGGCTGTTCGGGCTGCGCGGGTCGTTCGGTCTTGCCTGCCGATTCCCCCATGCCAGTTGAGTGTGCCCGGTCACAGTCGATCCAAATGGGTGACAGTTGCGTCTTTTCGGGGAACATAGGTGGTGCCAGAGCGTGCGGGATTGGATGGGGCCTACTCCGAACGGTCGGCATTCACCACTAGACGGTGAAGCGAACGGGTGCGTTCAGCGGCGAACCCGGTTCGCGCCGGACCCCGGCGGATGGGTGCTTCACCCGCCGGGGTCCGTGCCCCGCCTCGCGAAGCGAGGCGGAACAGGCACAAGCGCCACCGCAGCGCCCTTGCGACCACAGCAGCCGACCACCGCGCCAACGGCACCTGCCGACGGGGCAGGCCACCAGACTGGTCGCGCCCTTGCAACACCCCCACACCCGAGCCGCCTCTACCTGACGCGCACCAGCGGCAGGTAGACCTGGTCGACGATCTCCACGAGCGCCTCGTCGGTGGGGGGACCGCCGGTCAGGAACTCGTTGCGCAGCAGCACGAGCGGCAGTCCCGCGACCCTGGGCAGCAGCGCCTCCGGCCTGGCCTCGCCGCGCGCGACGGCCCGCCCGAGGACGGTCAGCCACACCCCGGAACCGGCCTGCGCGCCCAGCTCGCGCAGTTCGGCCAGCAGCTCGGGCGCCTCGGCGGCGATGCCCGCGACCATGCCGGTGAGCACCTCGCCGCGGGGCGAGGCCAGGTCGGCGGCCAGGCCGCGGAGCAGGGCGAGCACGTCGGCGCGCAGGTCGCCGGTGTCCGGGGTGCGGGTGGTGTCGGCGACGAGCGCGCGGTACGCGGCGGCGGCGAGCGCGGCGCGGTGCGGCCAGCGGCGGTAGAGGGCGTTCTTGTTGGTGCCCGCCCGCTTGGCGACGCGCTCCATGGTGAGCGCCCGGTACCCGGACTCCAGCAGCTCGGCGGTGGCGGCGTCGAGCACCGCGCGCTCCAGCTCGGCTCCCCTTCGGCGCATCGTCTCCCCCTTTTTAAGGTACTGAGCGTACCTTACAGGGCGGTGGGCAGCGCGCTAGCTTCGTCCAGGAAGGTACTGAACGTACCTTAGGAGGGGGAGTGCGATGCGCGCCAAGGGCATCACCCACGACACCGGCTGGCACAACGGGCTGGTCAGCACCCGCGAGAGCTTCGAGCGCGCGGACGTCGAGCGGGACCTGCGGGCCATCCGCGAGGGCCTGCGCTGCACGGCCGTGCGGATCACCGGCGGCGACCTGGACCGCGTCGAGCTGGCCGCCCGGATCGCCGCGGGTCTGGGGCTGGAGGTCTGGTGCTCGCCGCTCTCCGGGCACCTGGACGCCGACGAGCTGCACGAGGCGCTGCTGGAGTGCGCGGTCCGGGCCGAGCGGCTGCGGCTGGAGGGGCACGAGGTCGTGCTGGTCGCGGGCGCCGAGCTGACGCTGCGCACCGCCGGGATCGCCGACCGGTTCGCGGGCGCGGTGGCGGGGGTGGTCGCGCGCGGGAAGCCGGTGGCGATCACCGAGTTCGGCTGCGCGACGTTCCGGGGCGCGGGCGACGTCGGGGCGCGGGCGGTGGGGATGGTGGCGCGGGCGCTGGACGAGCGGCGGTGGGAGCCGAAGGCCGCGTTCCACGCGGTGGGCGAGCGGTACGGGCAGGGTGAGCGGGGCCGTGGACGAGGGAGGTGGGGGACGGGTCGCCGCCCGCCCCCCACCTCGTCCGGTTACCCCGTCAGCGGGGCGGTACGCGGTTCAGGCGAGCGATTCGCGCCACGCCTCGTGCAACCGCGCGAACCGCCCCCGCTCCCCGATCAGCTCCTCGGGCGTCCCGTCCTCCACGACCCGGCCGCCGTCGACCACCAGCACCCGGTCCGCGATCAGGACCGTGGACAGCCGGTGGGCGATGATGAACGCCGTCCGGCTGGCCAGGACCGTCTCCAGCGCGGACTGCACGGTCCACTCGGTCGGCACGTCCAGGCTCGACGTGGCCTCGTCCAGCACCAGCACCGCCGGGTCGGCCAGGAACGCCCGCGCGAACGCCACCAGCTGCCGCTGCCCGGAGGACAACCGGCCGCCGCGCTTGCTCACGTCGGTGTCGTAGCCGTCGGGCAGCTCGCCGATGAAGTCGTGCGCGCCGACCGCGACCGCCGCCGCGACGACCTCCTCGCGGGTGGCGTCGGGGCGGCCGAGGGCGATGTTGTCGGCGACCGTGCCCTCGAACAGGAAGTTCTCCTGCGTCACCATCACCACGGCCCGGCGCAGGTCCGCGTCGGACACCGACCGCAGGTCGGCGCCGTCCAGCCACACCGCTCCCCCGGTCGGGTCGTAGAAGCGGGCGACCAGCTTGGCCAGCGTGGACTTGCCCGCGCCGGTCGCGCCGACCAGCGCCACGGTCTGCCCGGCCGGGACGCGCAGGTCGAACCTGGGCAGCACGAGCGAGTCGGAGGCCGGGTAGCGGAACTCGACGCCCTCGAACCGGACCTCGCCGCGCACCGGCCCCAGCGGGACCGGGTCGACCGGGTCGGGCACCGACGGGCGCTCGTCCAGCAGCCCGGACAGCTTCTCCAGCGCGGCGGTCGCGGCGGCGTAGGCGTTGGTGAACATGGCGATGTTGTCCATCGGGTCGTAGAACCTCCGGACGTAGAGGGTGAACGCGGCCAGCACGCCCAGCTCCAGGGTGCCCTCCGCGACCCGCCACGCGCCCCACGCCAGCAGGACGGCGAGCGAGATGTTGCCGATGGCGCGCACGGCCGAGGTGAACGTGGCGACCACGGTGAGCGCGGTGACGTTGGCGTCCCGGTAGGCGCCGTTCAGGTCGGCCATGATGCGCTCGTTGCGCGGCTCGCGGCGGAACGCCTGCACGGCGCGGATGCCGTTCATGGTCTCCACCAGCTGCACGACGACCTTGGCGATCGAACCGGTGGTGCCCCGGTAGGCCGCCGCCGAGCGGGCCTGGAACCAGCGGACCAGCAGCACCAGCGGCAGGAACCCGGACAGCACGAACAGCGCCATGGGCACGTCCAGCGCGAACAGCACGACGCTGATCGCGAACACCGACAGCATCGCGTTGAAGAACCCGTCGAGGCCCTCGTCGAGCAGGTTCTGCAGCGAGTCGACGTCGTTGGTCATCCGGGAGATGACCTTGCCGGAGGTGTAGCGCTCGTGGAAGGACACGGACAGCCGCTGGACGTGCCGGAACACCCGCAGGCGCAGGTCGAGCAGGACGTCCTGGCCGATGCGGCCGATGAGCCGCACGAACGCGTAGCGCAGGACGGTGGCGGCCAGGCCGGACGCGGCGTAGCCGCCGACGCACCAGGCGAGGGTGGTCGGGTCGCCGTCGAGCGCGGCCGGGACGCCCCGGTCGATCGCGGCGGCGATCAGGAGCGGGCCCGCGAGCAGGACCAGGTTCTCCACGACCATCAGGGCGAGGGAGAGGGCGACCAGGCCGGCGTGGGGGCGGAGCAGGGAGCCGAGGAGGCGGCGGGAGCGGGCGCGCAGGCGGGTGCCGGTGGCGTGGTCGGGGGCGTCGACCTCCTCTGCGGCCACGCCGCGCCAGCCGTCGACGGTGGGGGGCGGGGTGGTCGGGTCCTGGGCGGTGGTGGTCGGGGCCTGGGCGGGGGTGGTCGGGTCCTGGGCGGGGGTGGTCGGGTCCTGGGCGGTCCCGGTCCTGGTCCCGGTGGGGTCTTCCGCGTTGCCGGTTGAGGCGCTCACACCCGCACCTCCTCGTCCTCGTCGGCCAGGGTCGACAGCAGGTGGCGGTACTCGGTGTTGCCCGCGAGCAGCTCGCGGTGCGTGCCGATCGCGGTGATCCGGCCGCCGGAGAGGACGGCCACCCGGTCGGCGAGCTGCACGGTGCTCGACCGGTGCGCGACGACCAGCGCCGTCACGTCGCGCAGCACGCGGCGCAGCGCGGCCTCCACCTCGGCCTCGGTGTGCACGTCCAGCGCGGACAGCGGGTCGTCCAGCACCAGCACCGCCGGTCTGCCCGCGACCGCGCGGGCCAGCGCGAGCCGCTGCCGCTGGCCGCCGGACAGCGACAGGCCCTGCTCGCCGATGCGGGTGTCCGGGCCCCACGGGAGGGCGTCGACGAACTCCTCGGCGCGCGCCACCCGCAGCGCCTCGCGCACCGCGTGCGGCGAGGCGTCCCCGCCGCCGAGGACGACGTTCTCGGTGACGCTGGCGGAGAACAGGACCGGTTCCTCGAACGCGGTGCCGACGACCCGGCGCAGCTCGGCCAGGTCCAGCTCGCGCACGTCGACCCCGTCCAGGGTGACCCGGCCGCCGGTGACGTCGGCGAGCCTGGGCACCAGCGCGGTCAGCGCGGTCTTGCCGGACCCGGTCGCGCCGACCAGCGCGACGGTCTCGCCGGGCCGCACCTCCAGGTCGACGCCGCGCAGCACCTCGTCGTCCGAGCCGGGGTGGCCGAAGCGGACGCCCTCGAAGCGCAGGTGCCCGCGCACCGGCGTGGCCAGCGGTTTCGGAGAGGGGGGAGAGGTGATCGCGACCGGTTCGTCGAGCACCTCGAAGTAGCGCTCGACGGCCGCCGCGGTCTGGTTGGTCTCGGACAACAACCACCCGATCGAGTCGACCGGCCAGCGCAGGTAGGCGCTGACCGCGATGGCGGCGATGAGGGTGCCCGCCGTCATCGTGCCGGAGGTGATGCCGAACGCGCCCACGGCGAGCTGGCCCGCGATGGACAGCTCGGGCAGCACCAGCAGCGCGGCCCACAGCGCGGCGAACACCCGGACCTTGACCAGCTCGGTGCCGCGCAGCTCGCGGGCCTGGCGCTGGAACCGGGCGGCCAGGTGCGGGCCCCGGCCGAACGCCTTGAGCACCCGGATGCCCAGCACGGACTCCTCGACCGTGGTGGTGAGGTCGCCGACCTGGTCCTGGGAGAGGCGGGCGGCGACCTTGTAGCGGGTCTCGAACAGGTAGGACAGGGCGATCAGCGGCAGGGTGGACACCAGCGCCACCAGGCCGAGCAGCGGCGACAGCCAGAACAGGACGCCGAGTCCGATGACGATGACGGTGGTGTTGACCAGCAGGAACACCAGCACGAACGCGACGAACCGGCGCACGGTGGTGAGGTCGCTGGTGGCGCGGGAGAGCAGCTGCCCGGACTGCCAGCGGTCGTGGAAGGAGACCGGGAGCGCCTGGAGGCGGGTGTAGAGGTCGGTGCGCATGGCCAGCTCGACGGTCGAGGCGGGGCGGGCGATGACCTTGCGGCGGGTGTAGAAGAGCAGGGCCTCGGCGAGGCCGAGCGCCAGGACGAGGCCGATCAGCCAGGGGAGGGCGGACAAGTCGCGGTGCGCGATCGGGCCGTCGACGACCCGCTGGGTGACCAGCGGGATGCCGAGCCCGCACAGCATGGCGAGCACGGCGGCCCCGGTGCTGACGGCTATCGGGTTCTTGACGGGGCGCAGGTAGGGCCACAGCCTGCGCAGGGTCGCGGCCGTGGAAGTACGTTGGTCGTTCACGAGTTCCCCCTCGGCTCCACTTCGACAATACGAAAATACGAAGTCGGGCCTGCCGGTGGCATCCGGTTTTTCACCACCGAGGGTGCGGGCTCCAGTGCGCTGGAGGTCAACCGTGGAGATCGGTTTCCTGCTCTCCGAACCGGCGATGGCGTTCCCGGCGGGGAGGTTGATGGCGGTTCGGGGCGGGCGGTTGAGCGTGCTCGCGCCGGACGGGTGGCGGCCGGTTCCGGGGCGGAGACCGGACGGGGCGCGGCCGGTCAGCCGGGAGGGGGCGGCGGAGTGGTGTGCGCGGGAGGGGCGGGATGCGGGGGTGCTGGATGTGGTTCCGGGGCCTGGGGATGACAGGGGATGACCCCGGTTCCGGGCGGGGGTTCCGCGCCGGGACCGGGGTCGGGGGGAGTGCTCTTGGGGTTAGGACTTGCGGGAGCGCATGAGCATCGTGGGGATGGTGAGCAGGCCGGCCAGGGCGTAGCTGAGGCCCGCGAGGATCGCGAGGACTACCCACTGGTCGCCCGTTCCGGCCAGCAGGTTCGGCACGTCGAAGTAGTGGGCTGCGGCGAGGACCACCGGGCCGAGGAGCACGATCGGCCACGCGGGGCGGACGCCGAGGAGCCAGAGCAGCGGGCCTGCGAGGAGTGCGCTGGCGACCAGGGCCAGGGGGAGGCCGACGAAGAGCAGGAGCAGGAAGTCGGGGAGGGACGCGGAGGCCTCGCCGAGGGCGCGGTGCAGGAGGCCCGCCTGGTGGGCGGCGATCCAGGCCGCGCACAGGGCGGCGCCCACGACGCCGGAGAGGACTACGCGGAGCAGCGCGGAGAACGCGAAGCCGCCGGCTCGGGAGCCGCGCTCCCGGATGGTCGGGCGGGGGCGGGTGTCTACCGGGGTGCTGTGGGCCGCGGTGACTTCGTCGGTGGGGGTGGAGGTGGAGGTGGGGGTGGGAGTGGGGGGTGGGGTGGACGTGGTGGTTCGAGGCGAGATGGTCTCGCTCACCGGGGTGTCCTCCGTTCGGGGGTTGGCCGTGGCGCGGCGCAACCGGAACCTGTGCGTGAAGCTGTCCGTGGAAGCGCCCGCCTCCAGGCGGCTCGCCTCAGCCACGGGCCGCGGTGTGGACGACGGGGCGGCGCGCGGTCACCGGTGAGGCGAGCACGAAGCCGACGGCGCTGGTGAGCAGCACGTCGCCTGGGATCTCGAACCACACGGTGAGCAGGGCGAGCGCGGCTGCGAAGGCCACGCTGACGGCGGCCGTGCCCAGCGGGCGGCCGACGTGGGCCGCCGCGAACACGGCCCAGGAGATGAGGACGGCGGCCACCAGGCCGACCGGGATCATCACCAGGTAGAGCTCCAGGCAGCCCCAGTCCTCCTGGGTGCAGACACGACCGGAGACGATCCGGTCGCGCAGCCACATCCACGCGGCACCGAGACCCGCGCCCAGCGCGGCGCCGACCACCACTCGACCAAGCATGGGGACGGGGTTGCCCGAACGGGTGAGGGCGCAAACCCGATGTTGATCAATGGTGGGGGTGGGCCCGATGTTGATCAACGGGGGGTTGGGGGTGGGGCGGGGGTGGGGGTTGAGGAGCTGAAGGGTTGAAGATCAAGAGCGAAGAGCTGAAGAGCACGCCTCGCCGGCGGGGCAGACCTCCAAAAAAGAGGGACACGGGCTCTGCCGGCCGGTGACCGTTGGGGCGGTGGTCCGGTTGTACCCCTGCGGTGGGCGGGGTCCCTCTTCTCCGTGTGGCCTCCTTTCAGGCAAGCACGCTCGTCAAGACGCCGTTGGGCACCCCGGTCTTCCGGGCAGTGCGGCGGCATCTTGACGAGCGTGCTCGGGCTTCGCCAGGCCACACGGAGAAGAGGGACGCGGGAATGGGGCTGCGTGGGCTCGCTGCGCTCGCCCCGCAGCCCGCGAGGCGGTCAGCCTGCGACCTGCGACTTGGGGGTGCGGATGGCTTGCGGCCTTTCCATGCCGATGGCCCGCGACCGGTGCGGTGGCGGGCCATCGGTGGTGCTTGAGTTGCCGGGGCGGTCGCCCCTGCGCGTCGGTGTTATCCCCTGGAGCGGACTCCCAGCAGGACGTCCTCCCAGGACGGGACGATCGGGTGGTTCTTCTTGCGCTTGGCGGAGGGCTGGTCTTCGGCCAGTTCTCCGTCCACCACGATCGGCTCTTCCACCACCGGGCGCTCTTCGCGGACGAGGATTTCCGGCTCGGCCAGGGGCCTGCCTTCCACGTCCAGGGCTGCCCTGGCCAGGTGGGTCACGGCGCGCAGGCTGCGCACCCGGTTCGGGTTGGGGTCCATCAGGTCCACGGCTGCGTCGTCCAGGGCTGTGACGGTGCCGCCGTGGGCGCCGGGGTGGAAGGCCCAGTGCGCGCGGTTGTCCGAGCGGCCTGCCGTCCAGTGCAGTTGGACGACCCAGCGGCCGTCCTCGCCGCGCCAGGAGTCCCAGCTGACGTCCACGTACTCCTGGCCGCGCAGGCCGAAGGAGTGCGCGACGACCTCGCCGAGGGTCTGCACGTCCGGGCCGTCCTCGCGCACCGGGTGGGCGCGCTGGGCCAGGTCGGCGATGCGGGAGCGCTCCAGCAGCACCGGGTAGGCGAAGCGCTCGACCCGGTGCGCGGGGATGCCCGCGATGGCGGCGACCTGGTCCACGGACTCGCCCGCGCGGATGCGCGCCTGGATCTCGCGGGGCCGCATCTGGCTCTCGGTCTCGACCTCGATCTGGCCGAGTCTGGTGAGATCGCCGCGCGCGGCTGCGCGCAGGCGCTCGTCGGCGGGCAGCACGAAGCGCTCGCCGCGTTCGGGGTCCTCAAGGACGATCGACTTGCCGTCCTCGTCGAGCCCGACCACTCGCAGCGTTCGCATCATGGCCTCCCGGTTGCCATTCACCTCGCCGTGTACCGACGGTAGTCCGGCGCGCCGCCTTGACGCGGGAGGCTCGCCGTGCCGACCGTATGTCTTCACGCGATCTTCCCGCATGTCGTCGGTCGACGCACGCGTGTTACCGCAAGGTTCACCTCGCCAGGGTCCGGGAAGATCCCTGGCGAGGTACCCGTCACTCTGCGCGTCGAAACGCCGGTTTTCTCAGAGCTGGCCGACCACCCAGTCGACCGCCTCGGTGAGGGTGGAGACGTCCTCCGGCTCGACGGCCGGGAACATGGCCACGCGCAGCTGGTTGCGGCCGAGCTTGCGGTACGGCTCCACGTCCACGATCCCGTTGGCGCGCAGCACCTTCGCCACGACCGAGGCGTCGACCTCGTCGGCGAAGTCGACGGTGCCGACGACCTGCGAGCGGTGCGCCGGGTCGGCCACGTACGGCGAGGTGTACGAGGTCTGCTCGGCCCAGGAGTACAGCCGCGACGACGAGTCGGCGGTCCGGGAGACCGCCCAGTCGAGGCCGCCGTTGCCGTTCAGCCACTTCAGCTGCTCGTTGAGCAGGAACAGCGTCGCCACGGACGGGGTGTTGTAGGTCTGGTCCTTGGTGGAGTTGTCCAGCGCCGTGGTGAGCGACAGGAACTCGGGGACCCAGCGGCCGGAGGCGCCGATCTCGCGGACGCGGTCGAGCGCGGCCGGGGACATCAGGGACAGCCACAGGCCGCCGTCCGAGGCGAAGCACTTCTGCGGCGCGAAGTAGTAGACGTCGAAGTCCTCGGCCTTGACGGGCAGGCCGCCCGCGCCGGAGGTGGCGTCGATCGCGACGAGCGCGCCGTCCGAGCCCGCCGGGCGGGACACCGGGACGGCCACGCCGGTGGAGGTCTCGTTGTGCGCCCAGCCGACCAGGTCGACGCCCTCGGCGAAGGTGATCTCGGGGGCGGTGCCGGGCTCGGACTTCACCACGACCGGCTCGCCCAGGAACGGGGCGTCCTTGGTGACCTTGGCGAACTTCGAGGAGAACTCGCCGTAGGTGAAGTGCTGCGAGCGCTCGCGCACCAGGCCGAACGCGGCGGCGTCCCAGAAGGCGGTGGTGCCGCCGTTGCCCAGGACGACCTCGTAGCCCTCGGGGAGGGAGAACAGCGCGCGCAGACCGGAGCGGACCTCGCCCACGAGGGACTTCACCGGCTTCTGCCGGTGGGAGGTCCCCATCAGGTCCGCGCCCTCGGCGGCAAGGGCGCGCAGCGCCTCGGGCCGGACCTTGGACGGGCCGCAGCCGAACCTGCCGTCGGACGGCTTCAGGTCGGCGGGCAGGACCAGTGAGGTCGGGTCGGCGGTCTGGGTCATCTCGACGCCTCCGGGGGGTAGAGAACCTGACCGGCCACGTTGCCGGGGCCCCAGTGTTGCAGCAAGGTTCCTCGCAGATCACCAGAGGGTGTCCCCGGTCACGCCCGGCGAGGTGGTATAGGACACCGGCCAGAGTGGACGATCGTCGGGCTTGCGGCGACTCGTGGAAGGGTTTCCCCGTGAGCGCGCCAGGCACACCTCCCGATTTCCGGAACACGGCGCGGGGGTGGGGAGGGGCGCGCGGGCGGGTCTCAGTGGCCGAGCAGGCCCAGGCGCATGGCGGTGGTGACGGCGGCGGTGCGGTCGGAGACGTCGAGCTTCGAGAACACCCGGAGCAGGTGCGTCTTCACGGTCGCCTCGCCGATGAACAGCTGCCTGCCGATCTCCGCGTTGGACAGGCCGCGCCCCACCAGCCGCAGCACCTCGACCTCGCGCGGGGACAGCGCCGGGGTGCGGCGGACCAGCCTGCCCGCCACCGACGGGGCCAGCACGGTCTCGCCGCGCGCGGCGGCGCGGACGGCGGCCACCAGGTCCTCGGGGGACGCGTCCTTGAGCAGGTAGCCGACCGCGCCCGCCTCCACGGCGCGCAGGATGTCCGCGTCGGTCTCGTAGGTGGTCAGCACGACCACCCTGGACAGCGCGCCGATGCGGGCGGTGGCCTCGACGCCGTCGCCGCCGGGCATCCGCAGGTCCATGAGGACGACGTCCGGCGGGTCGGCGCGGACCAGGCGCACAGCCTCGTCGCCGGACGCGGCCTCGCCGACCACCTCCAGGTCGGTGGCGGGGGCGAGCATCCCGCGCACGCCCTGCCGCACCACCGGGTGGTCGTCGACCAGCAGCACCCGGATCACCGGGCCGCCCACAGCTTCCGAGCCGTCCATCCGCGCCTCCCCGGCAGTTCCGCCGAACACCGCACCACACCGGCACGCGCGATCGCGGCGGCGCTCACCTGGGCGCCTCGGCGACGAGCACCGCGCCGTCGTCGTCCGAGCGGGTCAGCGTTCCGCCGACCTGCTCCAGCCTGGCCCGCATCCCGCGCAGGCCGAAGCCCTCCGGCGCGCCCCGGTAGCCCGGACCGTCGTCGCGCACGGTCAACCGCACCGAGTCCGGCAGCACGTCCAGCTCCACGCGCACGCGGGCGGCGTGCCTGCGGGCGTTGGTCAGCGCCTCCTGCGCGGCGCGCAGCAGCACCACCTCGACCGCGCGCGGCACCTCCCCCGCACCGCGCTCGGCGAACTCGGCCCGGACGCCGAAGTCCGCCACCCGCTCCACCTGCCTGCGCAGCGCGTCGGCCAGCGAGCCCTCCAGCGCGGCGGGCGCGAGCGCCGCCACCAGCGCCCGCGACTCGGCCAGGTTCTCCCGCGCGGTGCGCAGCGCCAGGTCCAGGTGGTCGTCGGCGCGGACCGGGTCGGCGCGGGCCGCCTGGACCAGGGTCACGATGCTGGTGAAGCCCTGCGCCAGGGTGTCGTGGATCTCCGCCGACAGCCGTTCCCGCTCGGCGGCGACGCCCGCCTCGTGCGAGAGCTCGGCGATGACGAGGTTCTGCTCGGCCAGCGTGCGGATCACCCAGCCGAACAGCTGGGAGAACAGCGCGGTCGGGAGCAGCACCAGCAGCATCGACGTCGGGTCGCCGGTCCTGGCCCACGAGAGCAGCCACGGCGGCACGACGAACGCGAGCATCACCCAGAAGGCGGGGCGCAGCGGGATCCGCCGGTACACCTCGGGCAGCACCGCGAACAGCAGGAACGTCGCCCCCGGTGACAGCCACATCGCCGTCACCGTGAGCGCGTGCAGCCCGATCAGGTAGAGCTGTCGTGGTTGGAGCAGCACCCACGCGGCGATCACCGCGATCACCGCGACCGCCGCCCAGTGCCGCTCCGCGGTGACGTCCGGGAGGAGCGCGCCGCAGGCCGCGACGAGCAGCCCGGCCCCGGTGATCAGCCCCCACTTCGCCCGTTCGTCCACCGGAACGAGGCCGCGCACAGCACCAAGCCCGCGACGCACCAGCCCGCCAGCACCAGCGCGATCCTCCCGTGCTCCCACGCCCCAGCCACCTCCACGACCGCAGCCCCCTCGGGCAGCAGCACCGAGCGGAACCCCTGCGCGACCCACTTGAGCGGGAACAGCGAGCCGAGCACGACCATCCACTGCGGCAGGACCGCGATGCTGATGAAAACACCCGACACGAACTGGAGTCCCACGTAGGGCAGGTTCAGCACGGTCGGGGCGGAGCGCGCCGAGCCCGCGACGGAGCTGACGGCGATGCCCAGCAGCGCGCAGGAGACGGTGCCGAGCGCGAACACCCAGGCGAACGTGAACCAGCGGGCCGGGTCGGTCGGCAGGTCCACGTCGAACACGAGCACGCCCGTGATCAGCACCAGCACCGCCTCGGCGAGGCTGAGCACCAGGACCATGACGATCTTGCCGATGAAGTAGGAGGCGAGCGGCAGCGGGGTGCCGTGCAGGCGCTTGAGGGTGCCGTTCTCGCGGTCCTGGGCGATGCCGGCGCCGAGGGTGATGAACGTGGTGGAGATGATGCCCGCGCCGAGCATCCCGGCGGTGAACTCCTGCTCCTGGGTGAAGTCCGCGCCGGACGGCGTCATCCCGGAGAAGATCGAGCCGAGCAGCAGGAGCAGGAACACCG
Source organism: Actinosynnema mirum DSM 43827 (assembly GCF_000023245.1). GTDB lineage: Bacteria > Actinomycetota > Actinomycetes > Mycobacteriales > Pseudonocardiaceae > Actinosynnema > Actinosynnema mirum. The sequence continues at coordinate 551,002 of NC_013093.1, read as the reverse complement.
GCAGGGCGAAGGTGAAGAGGAACCCGGCGGTGTTGCGGAAGAACTGGCGCAGCTCCAGGCCGCCCCGCGCGAGTCCGAGCGCTGCGGTCCTCACGCGATCAGCTCCAGGTAGACGTCTTCGAGGGTGGGGCGGGTGACGGTCAGGTCGGCGACCGGGCCGAGGGCGTTCAGCTCGACGACGAGCGCGACCGGGTCGGTGGTGGCGCGGCTGCGCTGGACACCGTCCGGGTCGACCCAGGTGACCAGGGCCTTCGCCCGGTCCCTCCCGCCGACGGTGGTGGGGGTGCCCTCGGCGACGAGCCTGCCGCCCGCGATGACGGCGAGGCGGTCGGCGAGCGCCTCCACCTCGTCCAGGTAGTGGGTGGTGAGCAGGATCGTGGCCCCCTCGCGGGCGAGGTCGCGGACCAGGCCCCAGAACTGCCTGCGGGCCTCGGGGTCGAAGCCGGTGGTGGGCTCGTCCAGGAACAGCACGCGGGGGCGGCCGATGATGCCGAGGGCGACGTCGAGCCTGCGGCGCTGCCCCCCGGACAGCCTGCCCGCGCGGGTGCGGGCCTTGTCGGCGAGGCCGACGAGGGCGACGACCTCGTCCGGGTCGCGCGGGTCCGGGTAGTAGCGGGCGTGGTGGTGGACGGCCTCGGCGACGGTGATGTCGGCCAGGTCGGTGGCGGCCTGCTGGACGACGCCGATGCCCGCGCGCCACGAGCGGGGCGCGGTGGCCGGGTCGGCGCCGAGGACGGACACCTCGCCGCCGGTGCGGGGGCGCAGGCCCTCCAGGATCTCGACGGTGGTGCTCTTGCCCGCGCCGTTGGGGCCGAGGAGGGCGAACACCTCGCCCTCGGCGACTTCGAGGTCGACGCCCCGCACGGCCTCGAAGTCCCCGTAGGACTTGCGCAGGCCGCGCGCGCTGATCGCTGCTGTCATGCCGGGAATGCTGTCGCAGCGGGCGGGGGCGGCGGAACGTGCGTCCGGTGGACAGCGGTTGTCCACCGGACGGTGGACACGGGCCGAAGATCGCCCGTTCGGGGGTCACCGGGTCAGGCGAACCAGTGGGTCGCCCGACCCGGCCCCGCGCGTCACGCGATCTCGTCCCAGCCCTCGACCGACTCGACCGAGCGCGCCTCCGGACCGATGTACGCCGCCGACGGGCGCACCAGCCTGCCGGTGCGCTTCTGCTCCAGGATGTGCGCCGACCACCCGGCGGTCCTGGCGCAGGTGAACATCGCGGGCATGATCGCGGGCGGCACCTCGGCGAAGTCCAGGACCACCGCGGCCCAGAACTCCACGTTCGTCTCGATCGCCCGGTCCGGCCTGCGCTCGCGCAGCTCCGCCAGCGCGGCCTGCTCCAGCGCCGCCGCCGCCTCGTACCGGGGCGCGTCCAGCTCCTTGCAGGTGCGGCGCAGCACGCGGGCCCTCGGGTCCTCGGCCCGGTAGACCCGGTGCCCGAAGCCCATCAGCCGCTCGCCCCGGTCGAGCACGCCGCGCACGTAGCCGCGCGCGTCGCCCTTGCGCTCCACCGCCTCGATCATCGGCAGCACCCGCGCGGGCGCGCCGCCGTGCAGCGGGCCGGACATCGCGCCGATCGCGCCGGACATCGCGGCGGCCACGTCCGCGCCGGTGGAGGCGATCACCCTGGCGGTGAACGTGGAGGCGTTCAGGCCGTGCTCGGCGGCCGACACCCAGTAGGCGTCCAGGGCCCTGACGTGCGCCGGGTCCGGCTCGCCGCGCCAGCGGGTGAGGAACCGGTCGGTGATGGTCGCGCACTGGTCGACCCGGTGCTGCGGCACGGCGGGCCTGCCGGTGCCGCGCGCGGACTGCGCCACGTACGACAGCGCCATCACGGAGGCCCGCGCGAGCTGGTCGCGCGCCTCCCGCTCGGGGATGTCCAGCAGCGGCTGGAACCCCCAGATCGGGGCGACCATGGCCAGCGCCGCCTGCACGTCCACCCGCACGTCCCCGGTGTGCACCGGGATGGGGAACGGCTCGGCGGGCACCAGGCCCGCCCCGAAGGCGCCGTCGACCAGCAGCGCCCACACGTCGCCGAAGGTGACCCGACCGGCCAGCTCCTCGATGTCGACGCCCCGGTACCGCAGGGCGCCGCCGTCGCGGTCCGGCTCGGCGATCTCGGTGCGGAAGGCGACGACGCCCTCCAGTCCTGGCTTGAACCCGTCCTGCTCCGCCTGCTGCACCACGCTGTGCGCTCCTAACGCCGTGAAGAGCTGCCCAAGAGGTTGTCCGAACCCTGCCGCCGCTCACCCCTACTGGCAATCACAGCCGGAGGTGTCGTCCGTCACCCTCCGGCCGGGCGGACGGCGCGCCCCCGAAGCGATCCCGAAGCGGCCCGAGCGCGCGGAGATCGTTAAGCCCTGGTTTCCACCCGCTCACCCACTGCTACCGCGCCGCGACCCGTGGTAGACCTCGGTGATGCACCTGACGCCGCACGAGCGGGACAAGCTCCTGGTCCACGTGGCGGCCGACGTCGCGCGCCGGAGGCTGGAGCGCGGGGTCGCGCTGAACCACCCCGAGTCGGTCGCGCTGATCACCTCGCACGTGCTGGAGGGCGCCCGCGACGGGCGGACGGTCGGCGAGCTGATGGCGAGCGGGCGGCACGTGCTGACCAGGGAGCAGGTCATGGACGGGGTGCCCGAGATGATCGACTCGGTGCAGGTGGAGGCGACCTTCCCGGACGGCACCAAGCTGGTGACCGTGCACGACCCGATCAGCTGACCCGCGGCGCGGGCCGAGGTCCGCGCCCCCTCAGCCCACACCAGCGAGGAGCGCGCCCGTGCGACCAGGCGAGATCATCCCCGGCGAGGAGCCGGTCGAGCTGAACCCCGGCCGCCCGAGGACGACCCTGGTGGTGGTCAACGGGGGCGACCGGCCGGTGCAGGTGGGGTCGCACTACCACTTCGCGGCGGTGAACCCCGGCCTGCTGTTCGACCGCGACGCGGCCTGGGGCAAGCGGCTGGACGTCCCGGCGGGCACGGCGGTGCGGTTCGAGCCGGGCGTGGAGCGCGAGGTGGTGCTGGTGCCGCTGGCGGGCCGCCGGGTCGTGCCGGGCCTGCGCCCCGAGCACGCCGGGGAGCTGGACCGGTGACCCGCGTCGACCGCGAGCGGTACGCGGAGCTGCTCGGCCCCACCACCGGCGACCGGGTGCGGCTGGCCGACACCGACCTGCTGATCACGGTGACCGACGACCTGTGCCGGGGCGCGGGCTCCGGCGACGAGGTGATCTTCGGCGGCGGCAAGGTGATCCGCGAGTCCATGGGCCAGGGGATGGCGACCCGCGCGGAGGGCGCGCCGGACCTGGTGATCACCGGTGCGGTGGTGCTGGACCACTGGGGCGTGGTGAAGGCCGACGTGGGCGTGCGGGACGGCCGGATCACCGCGATCGGCAAGGCGGGCAACCCGGACGTGATGGACGGGGTGCACCCGGACCTGGTGATCGGCCCGTCCACGGAGGTGCTGTCCGGCAACGGGAAGATCCTCACGGCGGGCGGGGTCGACTGCCACGTGCACTTCATCTGCCCGCAGATCGTGGACACCGCGCTGGCGTCCGGCCTGACCACGCTGATCGGCGGCGGCACGGGACCGGCCGAGGGCACCAAGGCCACCACGGTCACGCCCGGCGCGTGGAACCTCGGCCGGATGCTGGCCGCGATGGACCACATGCCGGTGAACGTCCTGCTGCTGGGCAAGGGGAACACCGCCCGCGAGGACGCGCTGCGCGAGCAGCTGCTCGGCGGCGCGGGCGGGTTCAAGCTGCACGAGGACTGGGGCACCACGCCGGTCGCGATCGACACCGCGCTGCGGATCGCCGACGAGTCCGGGGTGCAGGTGGCGATCCACACGGACACGTTGAACGAGGCCGGTTTCCTGGAGTCCACGCTGGACGCCATCGCGGGCCGGTCGATCAACGCCTACCACTCGGAGGGCGCGGGCGGCGGGCACGCGCCGGACATCATCCAGGTGGTGTCCGAGCCGAACGTGCTGCCGTCGTCGACGAACCCGACCCGGCCGCACACCGTGAACACCCTCGAAGAGCACCTCGACATGCTCATGGTCTGCCACCACCTGAACCCGTCGGTGCCCGAGGACCTGGCGTTCGCGGAGAGCCGCATCCGGCCGACCACGATCGCCGCCGAGGACGTGCTGCACGACCTGGGCGCGATCTCGATGATCAGCTCGGACTCGCAGGCGATGGGCCGGGTCGGCGAGGTGATCACGCGGACCTGGCAGACCGCGCACGTGATGCACGGCCGTCGCGGGGAGCTGGCGGAGAACCTGCGGGCGCGGCGGTACGTCGCCAAGTACACGATCAACCCGGCGATCGCGCACGGCATCGACCACGAGGTCGGGTCGGTGGAGGCGGGCAAGCTCGCGGACCTGGTGCTGTGGGAGCCGAAGTTCTTCGGGGTGCGGCCGTCGGTGGTGCTCAAGGGCGGGTTCATCGCGTGGGCGGCGATGGGGGACGCGAACGCCTCGATCCCGACGCCGCAGCCGGTGCTGGCGCGGCCGATGTTCGGCGCGCACGCGGCGGCGCGCGGCAGCGTGCACTTCGTGTCGCAGCAGGCGGTGGACGCGGACCTGGCGGACCTGCTGCGGCTGTCCCGGCCGCTGGTTCCGGTGCGCGGCACGCGGGCGGTGGGCAAGGCGGACATGGTGCTGAACGACGCGCTGCCGCACGTGCGGGTGGACCCGGACAGCTTCGCGGTGACCGTCGACGGCGAGCTGGTCGAGCCGGAACCGGTGGAGCGGTTGCCGATGGCGCAGCGGTACTTCCTGTTCTGACCACCCGGCCCGGTTCCACGGTTGCCCGCAGAGGACCCGTGGCGCAACGGGTTGGGCGTCCGGGCCCAGTCGGGGCAGGTCCCTTCGGCGCAGGAGAGGAGCGGGCGGGTGGAGCTGGCCGCGCTGCTGCTGGTGGACTCGCGCTTCCCCGGAGGCGGGCACGCGCACTCCGGCGGGCTGGAGGAGGCGGTGTCGCGGCGGCTGGTGACCGACGAGGCGACGCTGCGCGGGTTCCTGCTGGGCAGGCTGCGCACGGCGGGCGCGCTCGCCGCGGTGTTCGCCGCCGCCGCGGCCCGCGCACCCGACCTGGCGGCCCTGCTGGAGCTGGACGTCGAGCTGGACGCCCGCACGCCGTCACCCGCGCAGCGCAGGGCCTCCCGCGCGCAGGGGAGGGGGATCGCCCGCGCGGCGCGGCGGGCGTGGCCGTCGGAGCGGCTGGAGGAGCTGCTGCGCGCCGAACCGCGCCCGCACCACCCGGTGCTCACCGGGCTGCTGGTGGGCGACCCCGGCGACGCGGCGCGGGTCATCGCCTACCAGTCGGCGTCCGGCCCGGCGACGGCCGCGATCCGGCTGCTCGGCCTGGACCCGTTCGGCGTCAACGCCGTGCTCGCGGGCCTGGCGGACGACCTCGGCGCGGTGGTGGCGGACGCCGTGGCCCGCGCCGCCGACCCGCCCGCCGGGCTGCCGGCGCCCGGCTCGACCGGCCTCGACCTCATGGCCGAGGCGCACGACCGCCACCACCAGGAAGAGGTGCGTCTCTTTGTCAGCTGACCACGGGCACGGCCACGGCCACGCCCACCCGGTGAACTTCGACCCGACCGACGCGGGGCACGACCCGCACGTCCCGGCGCCCGACGCCCGCAGGGCGGTGCGCATCGGCATCGGCGGCCCGGTGGGCAGCGGCAAGACCGCGCTGACCGCCGCGCTGTGCCGCGCGCTCGGCGGGCGGGTCGACCTGGCCGTGGTGACCAACGACATCTACACCACCGAGGACGCCGACTTCCTGCGCAGGGCGGGCGTGCTGCCGACCGAGCGGATCGAGGCGGTGCAGACCGGGGCGTGCCCGCACACCGCGATCCGCGACGACATCACCGCGAACCTGGACGCGGTGGAGGAGCTGGAGCAGCGGTTCCCCGGACTGGAGCTGGTGATCATCGAGAGCGGCGGGGACAACCTGACGGCGGTGTTCAGCCGGGGTCTGGCCGACGCGCAGGTGTTCGTGGTGGACGTGGCGGGCGGCGACAAGGTGCCGCGCAAGGGCGGGCCGGGGGTGACCACCGCGGACCTGCTGGTGATCAACAAGACCGACCTGGCCCCGCTCGTGGGCGCCGACCTCGGTGTCATGACGGCCGACGCCCACCGGATGCGCGGGGAGCTGCCGGTGATCGCCCAATCGCTGGTCGAGACTCCGGACGCCCCCGCGGTGGCGGAGTGGGTGCTGGGTCAGCTGCGCACGCTGGCCACGGTGAGGTGAGAGCCGACGCGGGCGTCGGCGCACCCGTGCTCGCCGTCGAGCGGCAGGTAGAGCGGCTCGGTCCCGTCGGGCGGGAACACCCGCACGCCCCACACCGGAACGGGGTGGCAGACCTCCGGGTCGAAGTTGCCGACCCGGACGAAGCCGACGTCCGCCGTGGCCGTGCCACCGCGCGGCAGCACGAGCACCTCGCCGGGGCCGCCGACCCGCTCGGCGGCCGGGCCGACCTGGTCGCCCTGCTGGTCCACGTAGGACACGCCGGGGAACCCGCGCAGCGCGCACGGGCGCAGCCCTCGGTTGACCAGGGCGATCTCGCGGTAGGTGGTGCCCGCCGTCCCCTGCACCTCGCCGAAGGCGATGTCGAGCCCGGCGGAGCGGCAGGTGGGGACCGAGGCCGCCGCCGCGACCGGCTCCGGGGAGGCGCCCGCCGAGGCCGAGGCGCCTGCCGCGCCCCCTGCCGCCAGGATCGCGGCCGTGGCGACGAGCGCGGTGGTGGTTCTACTCATGACGTTCTCCCCCGAAATTCGTGGGCAGCTTTCAGACCGGTAATAGGGACGTCATATAAGGGGTCGAGGTTGCCCTCGTGAAGGCATTTGCACGGCTGGTCGCGGAAAGAAACCCGAATGGCCGCACGGTGATCCGCGAAATGCGGTCTGCGACGCCGTTGACGCTGGTCCCGGCACGCGGCGCGCGTTCGGACGCGCACGCGCTGGTGCATCTGGTCAGTTCGATCACCGCGCCGCTCGGGGGTGACGAGCTCGAATTGCGGATAACCGTGGGACCGGGCGCGGCGCTCGTGCTGCGCGGGGTCGCCGCGACGGTGGCGCTTCCGGGTCACCGGCCGGGCGGCAGCCGGTCGCGGGTGCTGCTGGAGGTGGCGGAGGGCGGCAGCGTCGAGCACCTGCCGGAGCCGACGGTGGTGACCGCGCGGGCCGACCACGAGGCGGTGCTGGAGGCGGAGCTGGCCGAGGGCGCGCGGCTGCGGGCGCGGGAGGTGCTCGTGCTGGGGCGGCTGGGCGAGCGGCCGGGCAGGCTCACCACGACCACGTCGGTGCGGCGCGGCGGACCGCTGCTGCGGCAGTCCCTCACGATCGGGGACGAGCGGGGCGGACCGGACACAGTGGACACCAGCCCCGCCGGGCTCGCGGGCAGACGGGTGATCGGCGCGGAGGTGCTGTGCTGGGGCGAGGACCCGGCGGGGCCGGTGTCGGGCGACTGGTGGTCGCTGGTCCCGCTGGCGCGCGGCGGGAGCCTGGCGACCGCGTTGGGGGACACCGTGATCGAGGTCGAACGCGCTCTCACCGGAGCGTGTGGCAGCCATCCCGGTTCGAGTGAGCTGCTGACTCGATCTCGTGCACGATTCCGTGCAGACGGTCACACGCTCCGTGTCCGTTCTCACCGTCCGGGCGGTTCCGCGCAGGACCGATAAGTCGTACGGTCGCGGGATCACCCGAGCTGAGAGCATTCGCTCATTGGGAGGTCGAGATGTCGGAAGCCACGACCAGCATCACGCTGCCGGCTATGCGAGTGTCCTACGAGCGGAGCGCGCTGGGCGAGGGCGACCTGGCCGCCACCTGGCACGAGCAGCTGCAGCTGTGGCTGGACGAGGCGACCAACGCGGGCCTGCTGGAGCCCAACGCGATGGTGCTGGCCACCGCCGACCCGAGCGGGCGGCCGTCGTCGCGGACCGTGCTGGCGAAGGGCCTGGACGAGCGCGGCCTGGTGTTCTTCACCAACTACACCTCGGCCAAGTCGCACGACCTGATGGCCACCAGGTACGCCTCCACCACGTTCCCCTGGTACGGCCTGCAGCGGCAGGCGCACGTGCGGGGCACCGTGGAGAAGGTCAGCCACGCGGAGACCACCGAGTACTGGGAGAGCCGCCCGAGGGGCTCCCAGCTGGGCGCCTGGGCCTCGCCGCAGTCACGGGTGGTGACCGGTCGGCCCACCCTGGAGTCCGCGCTCAACAAGATCGAGCGCCAGTTCACCGACACCGAGCGGGTCCCGGTGCCGCCGCACTGGGGCGGCTGGCGCATCCGGCCCGAGGAGGTCGAGTTCTGGCAGGGCCGCCAGGACCGGATGCACGACCGCCTGCGCTTCCGCCTCGGCCGGGACGGCTGGGAGACCGAGCGCGTGGCCCCCTGATCCCGACGGGGCCGGCAGCGCCGCCGGCCCCGCTCCACCGGGTTCGCGATTTCCGCTTTCCGATTCCCCCTTTTCCCCCTTTTCCCACTTCTCCGACTTCTCCGCCCGGACTTCCGCTCAGCGGTTCTCCCGGCGACACCCCACCGCTCCCCGCCGAAATCCCTCCGGCCACCGAGCTTTTCCGCTCTTCCGCTGGGCGGGGTTTCCCCGGCGCTTTCCCGCAGTTAATCCCGGTCGCCGCCGTCAACCGGCCATGGAGCGCTCCAGCACCACCGAGCCGCACCGCACCGCCTGCCGGTCCACCCGGTTCGCCAGCACCTCCACCTCGGGCAGCTCGTCGCCGGGCGCGATGAGGCAGGCGTACGAGGCGTTCTCCGGCCGGGGACCGTGGTCGAAGCCCATCACGAACACGTCGGCCTCCACCGGACGCCCGCTCTCCACCCCGGACAGGTCCCGCCAGCTGCCGGTCCGCCGCTCCACGCCGGAGAAGTGCCCGGTCGTCATCGGCACGTACGTGACGCTGCCGTGGTCCGCGAGCCGCTGGTCGATCGTGGTGACCACCGGCCCGACCGCGTCCGGCGCGGTGATGCCCGCGCCCAGCGCCACGACCGCGTCGGCGAAGCAGAACCACGTCTTCCAGCCCTCGGTGAACCCCTCCACGCCCGCCAGCCGCAGCGCGGCGACGCCGTTCTCCCCGTCCGACCACCCGATCGCCTCGCCGCCGCCGCGCGGCTGGTCGGGCCGGGGCCGCAGCGACCGGCCCTGCTCGGTGGTGACGCCCGGCAGCCGCGCCCAGTCCCACACCGGCAGCACCGAGCGGTAGCCGTCCTCGGCCTGGTCGCCCAGGCGCAGCGCGGCGACCCCGTCGCCGAGGTGGCGGCCCAGCAGGTTCTCCCCGTTCAGGCACTCGGTGGGCACCGTCCGGCCCGAGGACATCCGCACGGACAGCGACCAGCCGGGTCTGCGGTGCACCAGGTAGTCGGACCTGGGGTACCAGCGGGTGCCGACCAGCGGCGCGCCGTGGCCCGCGAGGCGGTCGTCGAACGCGGTCAGCTCGGCGGTGCGCGGCGGGTCGCACTCCAGCAGGCGCAGCACGGCGGCGCGCAGGTCGGCGGTGCGGTGGTGGGCGTCGGCGCGGGCGATCTCGCGCCCCATGGTGGTGAAGTCGAAGCCGCCGCCGTGCACGGCCCACTGCTGGCCGTCCACCAGGAAGTCGGCGAGCAGGCGCACCTCGGCGGCGCCGAACGCCCACGGCGTGCCGTGCACCGCGCGCACCCACAGGGCGAGGTCGGCGACCAGCGAGGCGCCGTAGCCGCCGGAGTACAGCTGGGGGCCGTGCTGGTGGAAGCTCAGGTCCTCCTGGATGCCCTCGCCGTCGCCGGTGCGCAGCACCTCGGACATGCGGGCGACCGCGCGGCGGACCAGCTCCGGGTCGTCCTCGACGAGGCCCCGGCGCAGCTCGATCCCCTGCGCCCACACCAGGTTCTGCCCGGTCATCGGCACCGGACCGGCTTGCTCGGCGAGCCAGGTGCCCCAGGTGGCGCGCTGGGCGCGGTCGAGGTCGGCGCCGAGGAGGGCGTCGCCGACGAGCCGGGGCGCGCCGATCTCGTTGTACCACCAGTTGTCGCTGCGGGGGGCCAGCCTGCGCCACGCCTCGAGCGCTTTGAGGCGTTGGCCGTCGGGTAACGACAGGGCGCGGCGGAGGTGCTCCAGCGGCGGGAAGTCGGCGGCGTCGTGGTCGGCGTAGTCGATGTCGGCCCAGGTGCCGTCGGGCAGCGGGGGGAGGCCGGGTCCGGGTTGGTGCGGCGGGCGCAGGCGGGCCCGGACGACGTCGAGGTCGCTCATGCGCCCCAGTCTGGTGGTGAGCGCCGTGACGTACGGGTGAATGTCGCGTTAGTTGTCGTACGCTAACCACCGTGAGGCGTTTGCTGGGGAAGATCGCGATCGACACCAGGCCGCTGGGAATCCCGGCCTACCGCAGGTTGTGGGTGTCGACCATCGTCACCGCCGTGGGCAGTCAGCTGACCGCGGTCGCGGTGCCCAAGCAGGTGTACGACATCACCGGGTCGTCGGCCTGGGTGGGCGTCGCGGCGGGCGTGGCGCTGGTGCCGCTGCTGGTGTTCGGCCTGTACGGCGGGGCCGTGGCCGACGTGGTCGACCGGCGGAAGCTGCTGCTGGTGACCAACACGGGCATCGCGGTGACGTCGGTGCTGCTGTGGGTGCAGGCGGCCGTGGGGATGTCGTCGGTGTGGCCGGTGATCGCGCTGCTGGGCCTGCAGCAGGTGTTCTTCGCCGCGAACGCGCCCGCGCGCACCGCGTCGATCGCCAGGCTGGTGCCACCGGAGATGATCCCGGCGGCGACCTCGCTGGGCGCGACGGTGATGACGTTCGGCGGCGTGTTCGGCCCGATGGCGGCAGGCGCCCTGATGCCCGTGCTCGGCCTGCCGACCCTGTACCTGATCGACGCCGTGGCCCTGACCGCGACGATCTGGGCCGTCTGGAAGCTCCCCCCGCTGCCGCCCCTGAACGCCCCGTCCCGCCACGCGGGCCTGCGCGACGTGGTCGACGGCTTCAAGTACCTGGCCGTGCAGAAGGTGCTGCTGGCGTCGTTCCTGCTGGACATCATCGCGATGGTGTTCGGGATGCCGAGGGCGCTGTTCCCGGAGATGGCGGAGCAGACCTTCGGCGACCCGCCGGGCGGCGGCTGGGCGCTGGGCTGGCTGTTCGCGGCGATGCCCCTGGGCGGCCTGCTGTGCGGGCTTCTGTCGGGGTGGACGTCGCGGATCAGCAGGCACGGCGCGGGCGTGGTCCTGGCGGTGATCGCGTGGGGCCTGTTCATGCTGGGCTTCGGCCTGTCGAACGCCCTGTGGCTGGCCGTGCTGTTCCTGGCCCTGGGCGGCGCGGCCGACATCGTGAGCATGGTGTTCCGCAACGCGATCCTGCAGACGGCGGCGAGCGACGACATGCGCGGCCGGATGCAGGGCGTGTTCATCGTCGTGGTGGCAGGCGGCCCCCGCCTGGCCGACCTGGCGCACGGCACGACGGGCGCCCTGATCGGCCCAGGCCCGGCGTCGGCGGTGGGCGGCGTGCTGGTGGTGATCGCCACGGTGGCCGCGGCCTTCCTGCTCCCGGTGGTCTGGCGCTACCGCTTCACCCCGGAGCAGCTGGGGCCGCCGGCGGGCAAGGCAGGACCGGCGGGGCCGGTAGGCCCGGCGGGCAAGGTCTGACCTACCGCACTCGCGGGCTGCGGGGCGAGCGCAGCGAGCCCGCAGCTCCCCGATCCCGCGTCCCTCTTCTCCGTTTGGCCTGGCGAAGCCCGAGCACGCTTGTCAAGATGCCGCCGCACTGCCCGGAAGACCGGGGTGCCCAACGGCGTCTTGACGAGCGTGCTTGCCTGAAAGGAGGCCACACGGAGAAGAGGGACCCGGACCACCGCAGGGGTACAACCGGACCACAGGACCAACGGCCACCGGCCGACAGAGCCCGTCCCCCTCTTTTTTGGAGGTCTGCCCCGCCGGCGAGGCGTGCTCTTCGCCCTTCAGCCCTTCGCCCTTGAAGCTCTTCGCTCTCGAAGCCCTTCAGCTCGTACCTCTTCCCCAGCGCAACCCCACCTCACCGCACCCCCAACCACCGCGTGAACCACTCCCGAGTCCGCTCCAGCAGATCAACCTGCTGCTCCACCCCCTCGATCACATGCCCCTCCCCCTCGTACACCACCAGCTCGTGCTCAACCCCGTGCTCGACCAACGCATCCCGCAACAACTCCGCCTGCGACACAGGCACGTTCACATCCTCAGCCCCGTGCACCACCAGCACCGGAACCCGAATCCCCCCGGCCCGCGCCACCGGGTCGTGCTCCTCCGCCTCCCCGCAGGCCAAGGCGGCGTCGAACGCCCCCCACTCCCCCTCAGCCCCCTGCCGCCCCCAATCACTCACACCCGCCCCCACGAGCGCCGCCGCGAAGCGATCCGTGGTCGCCACCGCCCAGGCCGCCAAGTACCCCCCGTGGCTCCACCCGGCTATCCCCACCCGCTCCGGGTCCGCCACCCCCAGCCCCACCACGTGGTCCAGCAGCGCCAACAAATCCCCCAACTCCTCATGCCCCGCCCGCCCCGCGACCGCCGCAGCGAACTCGTGCCCCCGCCCGCTCCCCCCGCGCGGGTTGGGCAGCAGCGCCGCGAACCCCGCGTGCGCCAACCACTGCGCCGACGGGTGCCAGTCCAGCGCGAACCCGTCCGCGTGCCGGTCGTAAGGCCCCCCGTGCGGCAGCACCACCATCGGGAACGGCCCGTCCGCCTCCGCCTTCCCCGGCGGCAGCACCAGCAACCCGTCCAGCTCCACCCCGTCCACCGCGACGCACGACAACCGCCGCCGCTCCCCCCAGCGGATCCCGCGCAACTCCGGCCTGCTGTCACTCACTCGGGTGAGATCCCCGCCCACCGGCCCGGAGCACACGTCCGGGGGAGCGTCCGCCCGGCTCACCACCGCCGCGACGACCTCCCCCGCCCCGTCCGCCGCCAGCCGCTCCACCCGCGCCTCGTGCCGCGCCAGCAGCGTCAGCCCGTCCGCGCCCAGCCGGTGCACCTCGGTGTCCAACCCGGCCGCGACCAGCACCAGCGGCGCCCCGCGCTCCACCTGCACCAGCTCCAGCGGGCACGCCGCCATTCCCGCCGTCCGGTTCACGTGCTCGACGATCGCCCCGCTCTCGGGGACCTCCGCGTCGAACACCGCCATCCCGGCCTGCAACCCCGGCGGCGTCAGCGCCAGGTGCGCCAACCGCCACCGGTCGCCCGACCGCCACCACGCCAGGCCCTCGGCGCCCGCCGCCACCGGCCCCAGGTCGCGGACCGCCAACCCCTCCAGCTCGACCAGGTGCAACCTCGGCCGCAACAAGCCAGGGTCGTACCCCGGCCCCTCCCAGGTCAGCACCGCCAACGGCCCCCCGCCGGGCCGCTGCGCCGCCTCCGCGACGTGCCGGTCCCCCAGGTCCACCGCCCGCGACACCCCGCTCACCGGGTCGAGCAGGCTGAGCCGCGACGCCCCACCGAGCCCCGGCACGGCCAGCGCCACCTCGCCGGACGCCAGCGGCAGGTGCCACCGCACCCCCTCCGGCAGGTCGGCCAGCACCCGCGCGGGCCCGCTGGCCCCGACCGCGCACAGCTGCCCGCCCACCCGGAACACCAGCTCGGCGGGCTCGCCGCACCAGCGCAGCCCCTCCGGCCGCTCCTCGGCCCCGTCGCCGACCCCTCGGGCCGCGAACACGACCGACCGGCCGTCCGGCGAGACCGCGGGTCCACCGACCCGCAGCCCCGACACCACCAGCTCCGCAGTCAGCTCCACACCGCACCCGCCCTAGAGCAGCGCCGCCAGCAACGCCACCCAGGCGGCGACCACCCCGACCACCACGCCGTAGGACACCCACCGCCACACCGGGACCTTCCGCCCCAGCCACACCGACGGCGAGATGCCCCCGACCACGAGCGCGTTCGCCAGCACGGCCAGCCACCCGCTGGTCTCGTTGAGCCCGAGCGACAGCGACACCACGGTCACCGCGACCACGGCCGCCGTGAAGACCGTGACGGTCAGCCCGGTGCCCCACGGGGTCGGCTCGTCCACCACCGAGGCGTGCTGGCCGACGCCGGGGACCGCCGACAGCCCGGTGGCCGTCGAGGTCGCCGCGTGCCTGCCCCGCGCCTCCTCCTCCGGGGACGGCGCCTCCACCCGCTGGGACTCGCCCGTCACCGGATCGGTGAACTCCACCGAGGTGCCCATGTCCGCCGCCAGCCGGACGGCCAGCTGCCGCCCGCGCCGCGTCACCAGCTCCCCGGCGGGCGCCTCGGAGGCGCTGTCCGCCCGCAGCACGGCCTCGGCGACCTTCGCCCACTCGTGCAGCGCGTCGGCCAGCCCCGCGCCGAGCGGCAGGGAGCGCGGGTCGACCTCGCGCTCCTCGGCCCCGTCGTGCCCGGCGAGCACGGCCCTGCCTTCCTGGACCCGCAGTTCCACGAAAGCGCCTCCTTCAGCTCGACGGGGAGAACGTAGCGCGTTCAGGCGATCGCGTAGAAGGCGACAGCGGCGGCGGTGGCCACGTTCAGCGAGTCGACGCCCGGCGACATGGGGATGCGCACCGCCACGTCGGCCGCGCCGATCGCCTCCTCGGTGAGCCCCGGCCCCTCCGAGCCGAGCAGCACGGCGACCCGCCGCCCGCGCAGCCCGGCGTCCGGCAGCTCAACCGAGCCGACCCTGGGGGTGAGCGCGGCGACGACGAATCCCTTGTCCTGCAACAACTTCAGTCCACCCGGCCAGTCGTCCACCGCGGCGAACGGCACCCGCAGCACGTGCCCCATCGACACCCGGACGCTGCGCCGGTACAGCGGGTCGCTGCACCCCGGCCCCAGCACCACCCCGTCGATGCCGAGCGCGGCGGCGTTGCGGAACAGCGCACCCAGGTTCTCGTGGTCGCCGACGCCCTCCAGCACGGCCAGCCGCCGCCCGGTGGCCAACTCGTCCAGCGAGGGCTGCGGCGCGCGGTCGGCGGCGGCGAGCACGCCCCGGTTGAGGTGGAAGCCCACCACCCGCGCCATCACGTCGGCCGAGGCCACGTAGGCGGGCGCGGGCAGCTCGCCCAGCGCCTCCACCCGCCGCCGCACGCCGAGCACCGCGCGCACCGGGTACGGGGACGCCAGCAGCCGCTCCACCACCACGACGCCCTCGGCGATGACCAGCCCGCGCCCACCCGGCCGGTCGGGGCGGCGGTCAGCGGTCGACAGGTCCCGGAAGTCGTCCAGCCGGGGGTCGTCCGGGTCGTCGATCTCGATCACCTCGGCCACCCGGACAGTCTCGCACTGCGAGTGTCGCTCGTAGTCCAGAGGGCGGAATCGCAAGCCTGTAACCTGCATATTCTCGCTCATTGTTACCGCCATGTGACAGAGAGCACCGATTTGGGCGCTGGCAGGTTCCGGGGTGCTGTGTCACGGTTGGGCCTCCTTTGAGCCCGCCGTAAGCCCGAGCGAAGGGGAGGCGGCATGGGTAGGGACGTGTCCACTCGGACGTTCACCGGAGAAGACCGCAGGCACTACCGCGAGCGGGTCCAGCGCTGCCTGGACGCGCTGGGCACGATGCTCGCCGAGGACTGCTTCTCGTTCCCCCGCCAGCAGATGGGCCTGGAGATCGAGCTGAACCTCGCCGACCGCGCCGGACTGCCCGCGATGCGCAACGCCGAGGTCCTGGAGAAGATCGACGACCCGGCGTTCACCCTGGAGCTGGGCCAGCACAACCTGGAGCTGAACGTCCCCCCGCGCGAGCTGGCCGGTGACCACACCCTGGGCCTGGAGCGCGACCTGAGGGCGCTGCTCGGCGTCGCGGACGCCAAGGCGCAGGACGCGGGGGCGAGCCTGGTGATGATCGGGGTGCTGCCGACGCTGCGCCCCGAGCACTTCGACCGCCGCTGGCTCTCGCACAACCCGCGCTACTCGCTGCTCAACGACCAGATCTTCGCCGCGCGGGGCGAGGAGCTGGTGCTGTCGCTGGAGGGCGCGCCGCTGCCGGGGCGGGACGCGGAGCGGCTGCTCAGCCGCAGCGAGTCGATCCTGCCGGAGGCCGCCTGCACATCGGTGCAGCTGCACCTGCAGGTCGCGCCGGAGGACTTCGCGGCGCACTGGAACGCCGCGCAGTGCCTGGCGGGCGTGCAGGTGGCGATCGCGGCGAACTCGCCGTTCCTGCTGGGCAGGGCGCTGTGGCACGAGACCCGCATCCCGCTGTTCCAGCAGGCCACCGACACCCGGCCGCAGGAGCTGCAGAACCAGGGCGTGCGGCCGAGGGTGTGGTTCGGGGAGCGGTGGATCACCTCGATCTTCGACCTGTTCGAGGAGAACGTCCGCTACTTCCCCGCGCTGCTGCCGGAGACCGGCGACGAGGACCCGGTGGACGTGCTCGGCTCCGGCGGCACGCCGAGGATGACGGAGCTGCGGCTGCACAACGGCACGGTGTGGCGGTGGAACCGGCCGGTGTACGACGTGGTGGCCGGGGTGCCGCACCTGCGGATCGAGAACCGGGTGCTGCCCGCCGGTCCGACCGTGCTGGACACGCTCGCGAACGCGGCGTTCTTCTACGGCGCGCAGCGGGCGCTGTCCTCGATGGACCGTCCGCTGTGGACGCAGATGTCGTTCCAGGCGGCGGAGGAGAACCTCTACGCGGGCGCCAGGCACGGCATGAACGCCCAGCTGTACTGGCCCGGCATCGGCTGGGTCCCGCCCGACGAGCTGGTGCTGCGCCGCCTCCTCCCGCTGGCCCACGAGGGGCTGCGCGACTGCGGGGTGTCCGACGAGGCGCGGGAGCGCTACCTCGGCGTGATCGAGGCGCGCTGCCTGGCCGGGCGGACGGGGGCGCTGTGGCAGCGGGAGGTCGTCGCCGGCCTGGAGGAGCGCGGCGCGGGCCGCGAGGGGGCGCTGGCCGGGATGCTGGCCAGGTACGTGGAGCGGATGCACGAGGGGGAGCCGGTGCACACCTGGTCGGTGTGATCACCCGGCCCCACCGGGATCGCCGTCGCGCCTAGCGGCGGCGGCCCGCCTTCAGCGGGGCGACGTCGGCCCCGTCGTGCGAGCTGCGGCAGTCGTCGGGGGTGACCGCCTCGACCGCGAGGGTCAGCATCCCCTTCACCCCGGTGTAGATCGACTCGCCGCGCGAGGCCAGCGAGACGTGCACCCGGTGCGAGTCGGAGAAGTCGCGCTCGTCCTTGGCGCGCTTCTTGCCGGTCTCCTCGGGCTTGGTGGCGCTGCGGAGGTTGACCTCCAGCCAGGCGGCGACCTCGGTCGGCGTGGTGAGCACCTCCTCGGGCGCGCGCTCCAGGCGTTCGGCGCGCGGTGAGGCGCTGTCGAGCGAGGTGTGCTCGACGTAGGCGTGCCAGTGCGTGTTGCGCATCGACCACGTCTGCTCTACCGGCCAGTCCTCCTCGGTGCCCATTGCCTCATCTTGCCAGGCTCCGGACGTCGAGCGCGTGGTCCACCCCGACCGACGTGGCGAGACGGCGGTCGTGGGTGATCAGCAGCACGGTCCCGGCGTACTCGGCGAGCGCCTGCTCCAGCTGCTCGATGGCGGCGAGGTCGAGGTGGTTGGTCGGCTCGTCCAGCACCAGGCAGGTGGTGCCCCTGGCCTGCAGGAGCGCGAGCGCGGCCCTGGTGCGCTCGCCGGGCGAGAGGGTCCCGGCGGGCCGGAGCACGACGTCCGCGCCGACCCGGAACTTGGCCAGCAGCGTCCTGGCCTCGGCCTCGGCCAGCCCGGTGGCCGCCACGACCACGTCCAGCACCGGGGTGGCCCCGCTGAACGCGCCGCGCACCTGGTCGATCTCGCCGACCACGACGCTGCCCTCGGACCGCTCCCCCGCGTCCAGCGGGACGCGGCCGAGGATCGCCCCGAGCAGGGTGGACTTGCCGGAGCCGTTGGGGCCGGTGAGGCGCCAGCGCTCGCCCGCGCCGATGGTCAGGTCGACCGGGCCGAGGGTGACGTCCCCGCGCGAGACGACCGCGCCGCGCAGGGTGAACGCGACCCGGCTGCCACCGCTCGCGGCGGGCAGGGTCAGCCGCAGCTCCCACGGCTTGCGGGGCTCCTCGACCTCCTCCAGCCGCTCCAGCGCGCGGTCGGCCGCCGCGCCCTTGCCCGCGGTGTTCTCCGCGCCCTGCTTGGCGAAGAACTTGATGAACTTGTCGCGCTCGTCGGACTTGGCGTTGCGCCGCACGCCCGCGCGGGACCACTCCTTGGCGGTGCGGGCGCGGCGGGTCAGGGCGTCCTTCTTCGCCGCGTACTCGTCGTAGTCCTCCTGCGCGCGCCGGGCGGCGGCGTCGCGCTCGGCGAGGTAGGCGTCCCAGCCGCCGCCGAACGCGGTCAGCCCGTGGGTGAACTCGTCCAGCTCGGCCACGGCGGTGATCGTGCGGGACAGGAACTCCCGGTCGTGGCTGACCAGGACGACGGCCGCGCGCGTGCCGAGGACGTGGGCCTCCAGCAGTTCCAGGCCGTCCGCGTCCAGGTCGTTGGTGGGCTCGTCGAGCAGCAGCACGTCGGCGCGCACGAGCAGCACCGAGGCGAGCCGCAGCCGGGCGGACTGGCCGCCGGACAGCTCGCCGGAGCCGCGCGCGTCGAGCAGGTCGGCGGGCAGCCCGAGCCGCTGGCACACCTCGTCGGCGCGCTCGGCGAAGTCGCCCGCGCCGACGGCGGTCCAGCGGTCGAAGGCCGTCGCGTAGGCGTCCTCGGCTCCGGGCGCGCCCTCGGCGAGGGCCTGCGCGGCGCGCTCGAACGCGGCCTCGGCGTCGGCGACGCCGGTGCGGCGGGCCAAGTGGTCGCGCAGCGACTCGCCCGGCTCGACCGCGGTCTCCTGGGTGAGGTGGGCCACGGGCCCGGAGGCGGTGACCGTCCCCCGCTCGGGCGTCAGCTCGCCCGCGAGCACCTTCAGCAGCGTGGACTTGCCGACCCCGTTGGGGGCGACCAGGCCTACGCGCTCGCCTGCTGGAACATCGAGATCAACCTCCGAGAGCACGGTCCTCGGACCGAACGACAGCGACAGGTTCCTTGCTGCCAGAGCGGACACGCCACCGATGCTGTCAGGCCGTCCCACGATCCGCACCCGAGTTTCCCCGCCGCCCTATTGCCAGTAGGTTGCAAGTACTAGAGACTTGCAACGAGGAGCGCGCATGGCCCAGTACGTGTTGCCGGACCTGGACTACGACTACGGCGACCTGCAGCCGGCGATCATCGGCGAGATCAACGAGCTGCACCACAGCAAGCACCACGCCGCGTACGTCAAGGGCGCCAACGACACCCTTGAGCAGATCGACGAGGCCAGGGACAAGAGCGCGTTCGGCTCGATCGTGGGCCTGGAGACGACGCTGGCGTTCCACCTGGCCGGGCACGCGCTGCACCAGGTCTGGTGGAAGAACCTGAGCCCGAACGGCGGCGACAAGCCGTCCGGCGAGCTGGCCGCCGCGATCGACGAGCACTTCGGCTCGTTCGACGGCCTGCGCGCGCAGCTGAACGCCGCCGCGGGCAGCATCCAGGGCTCGGGCTGGGGAATCCTGGCCTGGGAGCCGGTGGGGCAGCGGCTGATCACGCAGCAGCTGAAGGACCACCACTCCAACCTGTCGATCGCCACCACACCGCTGCTGGTGTTCGACATCTGGGAGCACGCGTACTACCTGCAGTACCGCAACCTGAAGGCCGACTACATCGGCGCGCTCTGGAACATCGTGAACTGGGACGACGTGAACGCCCGGTTCGAGGCGGCCCGCGCGGGCCAGAACGGCCTGCTGCTGCCGACGCGGTAGCCCAGGTCCCCGATTTCAGCGGTGGGTGCTCCGACAAGCTCCCCGACGCTGGAAGTCCGGTGGTGGATGCTCCGACAAGCCCCCGCGACCGGCACGACGAGGCCCCGCCCCCGGTGGTACGACCGGGGTGCGGGGCCTCGTCTGTTCCCGAACTGACTGCCGCTCCCACCACGAAGCGACGTGCTTAGGTTAGCCTAACTTCACTGTTTTGGGAAGAGGTGTCCCCCATCCGGTTCGCCCGCGCCAGGACGAGCGCCCCGAGCAGCGCGGCCAGCACCGACACCGCGCCGCCCAGCACCAGCGGCGCGCGGGCGTCGAACCGGTCGGCCACCCAGCCGGTGAGCAGCCCGGACAGCGGAGCGCTCCCCATGAACACCGTCATGTAAACGCCCATCACCCGCCCCCGCATCCCGGGCGCGACGGCGAGCTGCACGGTCGAGTTCGCGGTGGTCGTGAACGTCATCATCGCCGCGCCGACCGGGATCAGCGCGAGCGCCGCCGTGAGCATCGTCGGCATCAGCCCGGACAGCAGCTCCAGCACCCCGAACGCCGCCGCGCCGCCCACCAGCAGCCGGGGCCCCGGCGCGGACCGCCTGGCCGCCATCGCCGCGCCCGCCAGCGTGCCCACCGCCATGGTCGTGGTGAGCAGCCCGTACGCGTCGGCGTCGCCGCCGAAGGTGTCGCTGGCCAGCAGCGCCAGCGACACGTGGAAGTTCAGCCCGAACACGCCGACCAGGAACACCACGAGCATCACGGCGACCAGGTCCGGCCTGCCGCGCAGGTAGCGCAGCCCCTCGGCGAGCTGCCCCCTGGCCTTGGCCACCGGCGCGCCCCGGTGCAGCTCGGCGGCCCGCATCAGGGCGAGCCCGGCCAGCACGCCCGCGAAGCTCGCCGCGCGGATCAGGAAGATCCAGCCGGTGCCGACCACCACGATCAGCCCGCCCGCCACGGCCGGGCCGATCATCCGGGCGGCGTTGAACGTCATCGAGTTGAGCGCGACCGCGTTCGCGACCTGCTCGCGGCCGACCATCTCCACCGCGAACGACTGCCGCACCGGGGCCTCCACGGCGGACAGCACGCCGCCCGCCAGGCACAGCAGGTACACGTGCCACAGCTGCGCGACCCCGGACAGGTCGACCAGGCCGAGCACCAGCGCGAGCACCGCCATGCCGGACTGGAGGCCGATCAGCAGCAGGCGCTTGTCCAACCGGTCGGCCAGCACGCCCGCCCACATGGACAGCGCCAGCACCGGGCCGAACTGCAGGGCCGTGGCCACGCCCAGCGCGATCGGGTCGCCGCCGGACAGCTGGAGCACCAGCCAGTCCTGCGCGACCCGCTCCATCCACAGCCCGACCAGCGAGACGAGCTGGCCGGAGGCGTAGAGCCGGTAGTTGCGCAAGCGCAGCGAGGAGAACGCCCCGGCCCGCCGCGGGGCCGGGGGCGCGCCGGTCGCGGTCACGCGTCGGGGGTGGCGGCGGCGGGCGTGGCGGCGGCGGGCACGGCCTGGTCCGGCCCGGCCCTGCGCCGGGACAGCCGCACCACGGGCAGCGGCATCCCGCCCCGGCGGGCGAGCACGAGCGCGCCGACCAGCGCGGCCACGATCGAGACCGCGCCGCCGACCACCAGCGGCGCGCGGGCGGTGAAGTGGTCGGCCAGCCAGCCCATGACGGGCCCGCCGACCGGGTTGCCGCCCAGGAAGACCAGCATGTAGAGCCCCATCACCCGGCCGCGCATGGCGGGCGTGACGGACAGCTGCACGGTCGCGTTGGCGGTGGTCGTGAAGGTCATCATCGCCACGCCGACCGGGATCAGCACCAGCCCGACCAGCCACAGCGTGGGCATCAGCCCGGCGACGATCTCCAGCACGCCGAACGCCAGCGCGCCGACGACCAGCAGCACCGGCCGCGGCTTCGCGCCGCGCGTGCTGCGCCGGGCGGCCAGCGTCGCGCCCGCGAGGGTGCCGACCGCGAGCAGCGTGGACAGCAGCCCGTACGCGTCGGCGTCGCCGCCGAAGGTGTTGCGGGCCAGCACGGCGAGGGTGACGTAGAAGTTCAACCCGAACGTGCTCACGAAGAACACCAGGAACAGCAGGATCACCAGGTCCGGGCGCTTGCGCACGTAGCGCAGGCCCTCGCGGAGCTGGCCGGGCTCCCTGGGCACCGGCTCGCCCCGGTGCAGCTCGGCGGGGCGCATCAGCAGCAGGCCCGCGATCACCGCGACGAAGCTGGCGGCGTTGATCAGGAACACCCAGCCGGTGCCGCCGACGACCACGATCAGGCCGCCCGCGACGGCCGGTCCGACCATGCGGGCCAGGTTGAACGTCATGGAGTTGAGCGCGACCGCGTTGGTGAGCTGGTCGCGGCCGACCATCTCCACCACGAACGACTGGCGCACCGGCGTCTCCACGGCGGACACCGCGCCGAGCAGCAGGCACAGCAGGTAGACGTGCCACAGCTCGGCGGCGCCGAGGACCTCCAGCAGGCCGAGCGCGAGCGCGCACAGGCCGAGGCCGGTCTCCAGCACGAGCAGCAGGCGGCGCTTGTCGAGCCGGTCGGCGAGCACGCCCGCCCACAGCGACAGCAGCAGGGTGGGGGCGAACTGGAGGGCGGCGGCGAGGCCGAGCGCGACCGGGTCGCCGCCGGACAGCTCCAGGACCAGCCAGTCCTGGGCGACGCGCTGCATCCAGAGGCCGACCAGCGAGACGACCTGGCCGGAGGCGTAGAGCCGGTAGTTGCGGACCTTCAGGGAGCTGAACGTGCCTGGTCGCTTGCGCTTGGGCGGAGGTAGCGCGGTGTCTCGATCGGGTCGATCGGTCTGCGAGCCCTCCGCATAAGCAGGCACTTCGTTACTGCCCCGCCATCCTGTCGATGATCTCGGCGGCCCTGGAGAGCACCGCCCTGTCCTCGGGTGTCAACTCCGCGAGGTGCTGGTCCAGCCAGGCCTCCCTGGCGGACACCTCCGCGTTGATGTACTGCATCCCGCTGGGGCTCAGCTCCACGATGGCCTGGCGGCCGTCCGTGGGGTGGGGCCTGCGGGTGGCGAAGCCGAGCTCCTCCAGCGCGGCGATGACCCTGGTCATCGACGGCGGCTGGACGCCCTCCTTGGCCGCGAGCTCGCCCGGCGTCAGCGGTCCGCACTTGTGCAGCGTGGAGAGCGCGGACACCTGGGTGAGCGAGATCGTGGAGTTGACCCGCTGCGCGCGGAGCCTCCGGTTCAACCTGATGATGGCGAGCCTCAGCCTGCTCGCCAGCCCATGGTCGTCGGTCTCCGCCACGTAGTTAGCATACCTCACGATCTCGGGCCTTCACTGTGAAATCGCCCATTCAGCGCTGGGCGTGCGGGCTGGTGGACGGTGTTCGCGCTGGTCAGTACGGGGGTGCGACGCGGCCCGCCCGATGCTTGCTCCGGGCGGGCCGCTTCGGCTTCGCGCTCTCCCCCACGTCCGGGGGGCGGGCGTCAGTTCATGATCAGGGCCTGGATCGGGCCGATGCCGAAGTACACGACGAACGCCACCGCCGTGCCCCACATCAGCGGGTGCACGCTGCGGGCCCGGCCGGTCAGCGCGCGCAGCAGCACGTAGCTGATGAAGCCCGCGCCGATGCCATTGGCGATCGAGTAGGTGAACGGCATGACGACGATGGTCAGGAACGCGGGCAGCGCGATCGAGAAGTCGGAGAAGTCGATCTCCTTGACCTGGGCGACCATCAGCGCGCCGACGATCACCAGCGCGGGCGCGGCCGCCTCGACCGGGATGACCTCGTAGAGCGGGGTGAAGAACATCGCGACCAGGAACAGCAGGCCGGTGACCACGTTCGCCAGGCCCGTGCGGGCGCCCTCGGCGATACCGGAGGCGGACTCGATGAACACGGTGTTCGACGAGGCCGACGCCGCGCCGCCCGCGACCGCGCCGACGCCGTCGACCAGCAGGGCCTTGCTGACGTTGGGCAGCTGCCCGTCCTCCTTGATCAGCTCGCCCTCCTTGCCGAGGCCGGTCATGGTGCCCACGGTGTCGAAGAAGTCGGTGAGCACGAGCGTGAACACCAGCAGGGCGGCGGCCAGCGCGGGCAGGCGGGTCCAGGCGCCGAACGAGAACTCGCCGACCAGGGACAGGTCGGGGAGGCTGAAGAAGCTGTCCGGCACGGCCGGGTAGCCGAGGTTCCAGCCCTTCGGGTTGGTGCCCGCCGACGGGCCCGCCTTGACGAGCGCCTCCAGCACGATGGAGAAGACGGCGGTGGAGAGCACGCCGATCAGGATCGCGCCCCGGACCTTGCGGGCGACCAGGATCCCGGTGACGAGCAGGCCGACCACGAACACCAGCGTGGGCCAGGACGCGATCGAGCCGCCGATGCCGAGGCCGACCGGGACGGTGGTGCCCGCGGCGTCCGGGATGCGGCGCACGAACCCGGCGTCGACCAGGCCGATGAAGCAGATGAACAGGCCGATGCCGACCGCGATGGCGGCCTTCAGCTCGTTCGGCACCGCGTTGAACACGGCCGTGCGGACCCCGGTGAGCACCAGGAGGAGCACCACGACGCCGTTGACCACGACCAGGCCCATCGCCTCGGGCCAGGTCATCTGCGGGGCGAGGGTGACCGCCACGAACGAGTTGATGCCCAGGCCCGCGGCGAGCGCGAACGGGTAGTTCGCGATCAGGCCGAACAGGATGGTCATCACGCCCGCGACCAGCGCGGTGACCGCCGCGACCTGCGGGACGGGCAGGATCGCGCCGGTGATGTCGGTCTTCGCGGACGGGTCGTCGGCGGAGAAGCTGCCGAGGATCAGGGGGTTGAGGACCACGATGTAGGCCATCGCGACGAAGGTGACCACCCCACCGCGCACCTCGCGCCCCACGGATGACCCGCGCTCGGTGATTTTGAAGAAGCCGTCCAGGCCCATGTCGTGCAACTCCCTGTTCCCTGTGTGACCGCTCGGGCGCGCTCCGACGCCCAGCCCCGTCCCCGAGGCCGGTTGCCGGGGGTGACGGTTGCGGGTGGAGCCTGCCTGATCGGTGTTTCGGGGAGGTAGCCTGCCTGACGTGGCCGAACTCCCCCCTCCGCCCCCTCTCCCGCCCCGCCTGACCGACCCGGTGCCCCCGATCGTGGTGGGCAGCGCGTTGTGGCTGGTGGCCCTGGTGGTGACCCTGCTGATCGGGGCGCCCGCGGTGGTCGTGTGGACCTGCGCGGCGGGCGGGGCACTCGGAGTGATCGGCTTCGGCATCTTCGCCTGGCAGCGCTCAGCGGCCCGCAGGGGCTCGCGGACGGCGCAGAGCGGGTTGCAGTAGGCGCGGGTCGCGGTAAGGCGGATCACGCGGCCGAGCGGGTCGCGGCGGCACGGAGCACGGCGCCGTGAGCGGGCCGGTCCGGTGATCGGCCCGCCTTCCACGGCTCAGCTCACCCCAACAGCACCGCAGGCGTCGGCTCCGTGATCAGCGCCGCGAACGTGTGCCGGTCCGCCCACCGTCCCGTCGTCCACGCCAGCGCCCGCGCCAACCCCTCCGGGGTGTCCGCCGCGTGGACCACCTCCCCGTCCACCCACCACGGCACCTCGTGCTCCTCGCCCTCCGCGTGGACCACCAGCTCGTCGTGCACCACCACGGTCCCCCGCGGCAGCTCGACGCCCAGCAGCGCGCAGGCCACGCGCACCGCGCCCAGCTCCGCCCACACCACCTCGTCGCCCTCGCTCCGCAGCGACCCCACGACCTCCTCGGACGCCAGCGGCAGCTCCAGCAGCTCCGCCAGCTCCGCCGCCCCGCCGTCCGCCGCGAGCACCTGCTCCCCCGGCAGGACCGCCAGCAGCCACGGCAGGTCCGGCACCACCACGTCGTCCGCCGACACGACCGCCCCGGTCAGCACCCGCACGTGGTCCGGCGGCTCGACGGCCCCCTCCCGCACGTCCGGCGCGACCTCCGCCAGCGCCGCGTGCGCCTTCAGCACCAGCGCGTCCGGCACCACCCGCTCCGCGTCGCCCAACCGCGCCAGCAGGTCGACCACGTCGTCCTCGTCGTGCACCACCAGCTCGGTCCGCACCCCGGCAGCCGCCAGGACGTGCGCGGGCAGCTCGGAGCCCACCGGGTCGTACAGCCCCTCCAGCTCCACCGCCCCCGGCAGCCGCCACGCGCGGGGCGCCCGGCCGTCGATCCGCGCGTACCGCGCCAGCCACCACCCCGCGTACCCGTCGCGCCGCGCGACCGCGCGCCACACCTCGGGGTCGGACGCCATCAGCTCCAGCGCCCTGGTCCACTTCCCCTCGGCCACCAGGTCCAGGTCGCGCACGCCCACCACCCGCGAGGGCGGCTCGTCGGCGGCGTCCCACCAGTCCGCCTCGTCGGCCAGGTCGTGGTCGGGCCCGGTCGGCTCGTCGTCGACCAGCACCGTGAAGCCGTCCGCCGCGCCCACCGCCGACAGCACGTCGCGCGGCCAGTCCGCCGCGAACTCCGCGTCCAGCACGCCGAACGGCGCGTCGTCGGCCAGCACCTCGCGCAGCGGCGCGTCCGGCAGCAGCAGCTCGTCCGCGCGCCGCCAGCCCCCGCCTGCCTCCGGCAG
The DNA here is from genome assembly GCF_000023245.1 of Actinosynnema mirum DSM 43827. Lineage (GTDB taxonomy): Bacteria > Actinomycetota > Actinomycetes > Mycobacteriales > Pseudonocardiaceae > Actinosynnema > Actinosynnema mirum. The sequence goes on along the minus strand of NC_013093.1, from coordinate 524,744 downwards.
GACCAGCTCGCCCAGCCACGGCCGCCCGCCCGCGCGCGCCACCAGGGACAGGACCCCGTGCACCAGGTCCTCGTCCGGGTCGTCGCCGCTGTGCCGCACGGCGTCGCGGACCGCGTCCGAGTCGAGCACCTCGGCCGCCCCCGCCTCCACCGCGCCCAGGCGCAGCAGCAGCGGGTGCACGGCCTCCGGGTGCGCGACGCGCAGCCCGGTGCGCTCGAAGTCGATCGGCTCGTCCAGCATCAGCACGCCGCGCGGCCCGCTGACCAGCCTGCCGTCCGCGAGCGGCACCGGGAGCGCGCCCAGCTCCTCGCGCGCGGACGAGTCCACGTCGGCCCACGGCTGGAGCGCCGTGTACACGTCGTGCCACCAGCCCGGCTCGCCGCCGATGCCCGCCAGCGCGGCCACCACCTCGGCCACCGGCATCCTCGGCACGTCCAGCGCGGCCAGGGCCCGCGCGTGCTCGGGCAGCACCAGCTCGGCGTCCAGCAGGCCGGGGACCACGTCCTCCAGCAGGTCGACCAGGTCCTCGGACGGCGAGTCCAGCACCTTCGCCCGCCTCGGCGAGGTCCAGCCGCCGTCCGCCTTGGGCAGCCACTCGGCGTCCCGCAGCGCGGCCAGCACGCCCTGCCGCAGCACACCGTCCACTTCGGACAGCGGGAAGCCGGGCAGCGGCACCAGCGCGGTCCGCTCCACGGCGGGCAGCGCGGCCACCAGCGCCGGGTACGCCCGCGCCGCCATGGCCAGCACGTGCTCGGCGGCCGGTCCGACCAGCACCCGGCGGCGGGACGGCTCGACGGGCAGCGTGGCGATCAGGCGCGCGGGCAGGGACAGCTTCTCGTCGGTGGGGGTCGGCGCGTGCAGCACCTCGCCGTCGAGCGCGCCGTCGACCGGGTACGCCCAGCACGCCGACCACACCGGCCGGGACTCGACGCCCTGCACGAAGCGCTCGGGCAGCTCGCCGCCGACCCGGTGCACGAGCCAGGCGCGCTCGCCGTCCGGACCGGTGATCACGACCTTGTCGCCGTCCTCGGCGCGGTCCCAGGCCCGCGACCCGACCTCGACCCGGCGCAGGCCGGGGAGGGCGAGCAGCAGGTCGGGCGCCTGCTCGGCGCACTCGCGCAGCAGGGCGTCGCCGTCCACGGCGGTGAGCGGCAGCCGGACCTCGGTGGCGAAGCCCTCGGGCGGACCGGCCTCGTCGGTCGGCCACACCAGGCGCAGCACGGGCACGTCGCCGCCGCGCTTGGACGCCAGCTCCGGCACGGCCTCGCGGGTGCGCGCGGCGGAGAACGCGACCCCGCCGGACGTGGACACCACGCGCGGCGCGTCGGTCACCGCCAGCACGGCCGCGAAGCCCACGCCGAACTGGCCGACCGCGTCGGAGCTCTTCGCGGAGGCGCGCAGCGACGCGAGCGCCGTCACGCCGTCGGCGGTCAGCGGCGCGCCGGTGTTGGCCGCGCGGAACTCGCCGTCCACGAAGGACAGCCGCAGCACGCCCGGCTCGGCGCCCGCGGCGTCGGCCGCGTTCTGCGCCAGCTCGACCAGCAGCCGGTCGCGGTACCCGCCGAGCCGCAGGTCCTCCTCGGCGTTGGCGTCCTCGCGGAAGCGGGTGGGCGAACCGCGCCAGGCGGCGAGCACCGACTCCCGCAGGGCCTCGGTGCCGAAGTGGTCCGCGCTCACCGGGATGTCGCCCGACCGGAGACCCCGGTGGCGCCGGACCCGTCGGAAACCCGCTCGACCTCGTCCACGGCGCCGGGCGTGTCGCCCTCGCCCGCGGTGGCGCCGCCAGCGGCGGCGTCGGCGGTGTCGTTGTCGGACCGGCCCACGGGCTCGTTCACCTCGACCTCCAGCAGCGCGTCGTCGTACACGACGTCCGCCACCGGCACCGCCGAACCGCCCTCCACCTCGACCTCGGAGTGCGCGCCGCACCCGTACTCGACGTGCACCACGTGCCCGTCCGCGGGCGTCAGCTCGTTGCCGCACACCCCGAACGCCGCCCCGAGCGCCCCGGCGACGCGCAGGTAGAACCCGCAGGTCCCGCACGCGGCGGGCGCGCTGCGCGCCATCTCGCTGCGCGGCCCGAAGTCGCCGCCGCGCCAGCGCTCGGCGGCGTCCAGCACGCCCTCGCGGGAGAGCACGCGCACCCGGCCGAGGCCGACCTCCAGCGCGACCTCCTCGACCGCCGGGTCCTCGGACCCGACGTAGCCGGGCGCGAGCCTGGGGTCGTCGGGGGACGCGGGCAGCAGGTCGCCGACGCCGAGGTCACCGGCGCGGACCCGCTCGTTCCACGGCACCCACTGCGGGGCGACCAGCGCGTCGTTGCCGGGCAGCAGCACGGCCTCGCTGACCGAGACCGGCGAGCCCTCGCCCGCGGTGGCGAGCGTGACGGCCCACCGCCAGCCCCGGTAACCGGCGTGATCGGCCTCGAAGAAGTGGGTGACCGACGTCTCGTCCTCGACGAGGACGCCGACGTGGGCCCCCACGTGCTCCGATCCGGCTTCCTCCTGCGCCGCGTCGCGCGCGAGCCGCACGGCCGCGGGGTCGGCGAGCACTGGCTGGGGCTGCTGAGTCGGCGTGGCGGTCACAGGTGGATTGTGCCGCACGTCTTCGCCGCGCCGCGCACACGTGCCACCCTTTCGGACGTGCGCTGGTTCGAGGTGTCGGTGGTCCCGGTCGTGGTGGTGGCGGTGCTGTCGGGCTGCTCGTCCGGTGGGGACGGTGTTCGGTCGACCGAACCCGCTGGACCGTCCACACCGGCCACGGCGCGCCCGGAGGTCCTGGGAACGATCCCGCACGACCCCGCCGCGTTCACCCAGGGCCTGGAGGTCTCCGGGGACGCGCTCTACGAGGGCACCGGTCTGGAAGGCCGGTCGAGCATCCGCGAGGTCGACCCCGCCACCGGCGAGGTCCGCAGGAAGCTGGACCTGCCGTCGCCGCTGTTCGGCGAGGGGATCACCGTGGTGGGCGAGCGGATCTGGCAGCTCACCTGGCGCGACGGCGTGGCGATCGAGCGCGACCGGGCGTCGCTGGCCGAGGTCCGCCGCGTGCCGTACGAGGGCGAGGGCTGGGGCCTGTGTCTGGACGGCGACCGGCTGGTGATGAGCGACGGCACCGCCGACCTGACCTTCCGCGACCCCGCGACGTTCGAGGAGCGCGGGCGGGTCGCGGTGACGCGCGCCGGGGAGCCGCTGGAGGACCTGAACGAGCTGGAGTGCGTCGACGGCCGGGTGTGGGCGAACGTGTGGCAGACCGACGAGGTGGTGCGGATCGACCCGGTCACCGGCGCGGTCGACCTCGTGGCGGACCTGTCGTCGCTGCGCCCGGAGGGCGTGCCCGCGTCGGACGTGCTGAACGGGATCGCCTCGGTGCCCGGCTCGGACGAGTTCCTGGTCACCGGCAAGAACTGGCCGAGCATGTTCCGGGTGCGCCTCCCCCCGGGCTGAGCGGCGGCGTGCGGCGATCCGCGACAGGCCGCCGCCGTTGCGGCAGGATGGTCGGGATGAGCCCGTCCGACGATCGCGATCACCCGCGGGGGGATCACCCGCGAGAGGACGAGACCCGGCCCGAACGCGGGGGCGCGGGACGGGAGCGCTCGGACAGCGCGCCCTGGGAGACCTACGACCCCGACGGCTACGACCGGCTCAGCCGGGAGCGCGGGCGCGGGCGCGCCGAGCGGGACCACTACGACCGCGAGGCCTACGACGAGCGCGGCCGGGAGCGGGGCGGGGCGGACCGGGACACCGTCCCGACCGGGCAGGCGGGCCCCCGGCGCACCAAGCCGATCCCCGGCCGCGACGAGCGCACCAGGCCCACCCACAAGCCGACCCAGCTGCCCAGGAAGCTGACCGTCACCCGCGTCGCGCTGTACCGGGCGAGGCTGCTGTCCTCGGTGGGCCTCGGCCGGTTGCGCACCGCCGCGCACGCCGACGGCGCCGGGGAGTCCGGCCTGTCCTCGCTCACCTACGCGGTGATGCTGGGCCTGGCCGCCGACGCGGCGCTGGCCGTGGCGCTGGCGAACGCGCTGTTCTTCTCCGCCGGGGTGGACGAGTCCAGGACCCGCGCGGGGCTCTACCTGCTGGTCGCCGCGGTCCCGTTCGCGCTGCTCGCCCCGCTTCTCGGCCCGGCGCTGGACCACCTGCGGCGCGGAAGGCGGTGGGCGCTGGCCGGGTCGTGCGCGCTGCGCGTGGCGGCGGCGGTGGTGCTGGCGCTGCACTTCGACGGCTGGGCGCTGTACCCGGCCGCGCTGGTGAGCGTGCTGCTGTCCCGGTCGTTCACCGCGCTGCGGGAGGCGATCACCCCGGAGGTGCTGCCGCCGGAGGTCGAGCGGGCCAGGGCCGATGCCCGGCTGACGGCGTTCGGGCTGGTCGCGGGCGTGGTGTCCGGGCTGGCGGCGATCGGGCTGGTGAACACGTTCGGCCCGCCGGGCGCGCTGTGGCTCAGCGCCGCGCTGTGCGTGGCGAACACCTGGTGCTGCCTGCGGGTACCGGCGCGCGCGGAGGTCGCCGAGGGCGGGACTCCGGGCGCGAGGGGGCAGGGCGCGGCGGGCCGGGACGCGAAGGGCCCGGATGCGAAGGGCCCGGATGCGAAGGGGCAGGACGCGAAGGGCCGGGAGCGCGGGCGGCGGGCGCTCGGTCGCGCGGTCGTGGCGGCGCTGTGGGCGAACGGGTCGATCCGGGTGCTCGCGGGCTTCCTGGTCCTGTTCGCCGCGTTCCTGGTGCGGGCGGAGGTCGAGTACGACCCGGTCCAGCAGTTGCTGCTGCTCGGCGTGGTCGTGGCGGCGGCGGTCGCGGGCGGGCTGCTGGGCGGCGTGGTCGGCGCGCGGCTCCCGGCGGGCTCGCCGGACCGGGTGCTGATCGGCTGCGTCGGCGCGGCGCTGGCCTCGGCGCTGCTGGCGGCGGCGCTGCCGGGGCTGACGACGGTGGCGGTGGTCGGGCTGGTCGGGGCCGCGGCGGGGACGCTGGCGAAGGCGACCCTGGACGCGGTCGCGCGGGACGAGCTGCCGGAGCGGTCGCCCGCGCTCGTGCGGCCTGAGGCGCTGCTGCGGCTGGGCTGGGTGTTCGGCGGGGCGCTGGGCGTGCTGCTGCCCACCGAGCAGTGGATCGGGTTCGCGGTGGTCTCGCTGCTGCTCGCGCTCGGCCTGGCGCAGGTGGTGCTGACCTGGCGAGGCCGCTCGCTGCTGCCCCGGATCGGCGGGGACCGGCAGGCCGGGGCCGGTGCGGCGGACGGCTGAGCGCACCACGTAGGCTCGGGGGCGTGCGCCGAGCCGTCGTCCTCACCGCGTTGCCGCTGCTCCTGGCCACCGGCTGCGGTGCGCCCCCGCACCCCGAGGTGACCTTCTACGCCGACGGCAGGACCGTCGTGGTCGCGCCGACCCAGTACTGCGACCTCGACTCGGAGAACTGCGACGTGGACCCGTCGGCGGCGGGCGTGCTGCGGGTGCGGCCGGGCAAGCCGGTGCAGATCTCGGTGCCCGCGCAGCTCGCCGACAGCGTGTGGGCGGTGGCGTTCACCTACCGCGACGCGGCCGGGGTGACCCAGGAGCCGATGCGCAGCAAGGTGTTCACGCCGAACAACCCGCAGCACGCGTACACGCTCCAGCTGCCGAACGACACCGACCAGCTGGAGAGCGTCGAGGTGCAGCAGCTGGGCACCCGCATCGAGGGCAGCACGACCGCCGCCGTGGACTTCGTGGCGCGCGGCACGTGGGTGCTGTCCGTGGACGACCGGCAGCGGGGCTGACCGCTCCCCGCGAGACGGCGGAGGCGCCACCCCCTCGGGGACGACGCCTCCGGTCGTCACGGGACGCGGGTCTACGGGTCTACGGGTCGAGGTCCCGCGCGATGGCGCGCAGCGCGTCGGCGACGAGCTTGGCGCTCTTGCGCTCGGGGTAGCGGCTGCGGCGCAGCTCGGGCTGGACCCGCTGCTCCAGCAGCCTGATCAGGTCCTCGATCACCACGTTCAGCTCGTCGGCGGGGCGCCTGCGCGCCTCGGCCACCGACGGCGCCGGGTCGACCAGGCGCACGGACAGGGCCTGCGGCCCCCGGCGCCCCTCGGCCATGCCGAACTCGATGCGCTGACCGGCTTTGAGGGCGTCGACCCCTTCGGGCAGCGCGGACTTCCGCACGTAGACGTCCTCGCCGCCGTCCTGCGTGACGAAGCCGAAGCCCTTCTCCGAGTCGTACCACTTGACCTTGCCGGTCGGCACCGCTCTCACCGTTCCCTTTGCTTCAACATGGCGAACGCGCCCAGGGGCGTGCCCAGGACGCGTTTCACCAGAGTAGCCAGAACGCCTCGACCGGGGCACCTCCAAAAGCGCGACGCGGTCGCGGCTACCCTCGTGGCATGACGACCGCGAGGATGATGCCGCTGGCAGTGGGCCTGTTCGCGATCGGCGTCGTGGCGCTCGTCGCCATGTTCGCCGTCGGCTCGCCGGGTCTCCCCGGCTGGGTCTTCGCCCTCGGCCTGCTGTGCTCGCCCGCGGGCCTGGCGCTCGGCGTGATCACGGTGATCCGCGACTCCAGGCGCCCCCGCGCGCGGCAGGGCTGACGCTTTCCCCTGCGGGGCTCCCGGCTTCTGGGGCGGAGCGCTCGGCTCCTGGGGCGGGACGCCCGGTTTCCTAGGCGGGGCGCTCGGCTTCCAGGGCGGCGCGCCCGGTCGCGCGGAGCCGGTCGGCGTTCTCGCGCAGCCACGCCGGGAAGCCGGTCAGGTCGGGCATGACCACGTCCGCGCCCGCCTCGACCAGCTCCCGCTCGTCGCACGGCCCGGTGACCACGCACACGGACAGCGCGCCTGCGGCCTTCGCGCCGCGCACGTCGCCCACGTGGTCGCCGACGTACGCCGAGGCCCCGTGCAGCTTGAGCGCCTCGGCCTTGCCGGTGGACCAGAGCTCGCCGAACAGGTGGTCGACCTCCCAGTCGAACGCGGCCAGGTGCAGCGCCGCGTTCGCCCGGTACTTGCCGGTGACGACGACGGTGGTCCCGCCCAGCTCGCGCACGGCGTCGAGCGACTCGGCCGCGCCGGGCAGCGCGACGGTCGCCGGGATGACGATCTCCGGGTAGAGCGCGCGGAAGCGGGCGACCAGGACCGGGACGTCCTCCTCGGGCACGCCGTACCCCCGGAACGAGACGTCGAGGGGCGGGCCGAGGTTGGCGGCGAAGTGCGCGCCGTCGATCGGGTAGCCGCTCTCGGCGCGAACCGCCTCCATCACGGCGGCCATGCCCGGCCTGGGGTCGATGAGGGTCATGTCCAGGTCGAAACCGATGGTCAGCGGCACGGGGCCACTCTACGGGCCGGACCACCCCGGCCCGTCGGGCTTGGGAGCGGGGTCACGGCGGGCGGGGCGCGGGAGCACGGCGGCTGGGCCGGGGGCGGCGTCGCGGCGATCGGGCCGGGACGTGGCGTCGCGGGGCGGTGATCGGACTCGGCCGGTCGACCAACCCGGTAACCGGGTGATCACGTGTCTTTACAAGGGGCCCGCGCTCGTGCCAAAACTGTCCGTCGTGACCGAGTTCACCGGGACCGCGCGCCCCGAGGCCACACCGGCGGCGGCACTCCGACCGCCCGCGGCGCCCCCGGTCCCCCGCCGAGCCCCGTGCGGCGAGCCGACCGTCCCCTTAGCCCGCGCCGACGCCCGCCCGCTCGCCCCCGACACCGGGCCGCGCCCGCCCGAAAGCCCTGCCGCGCACGCGCACCAGCCCGAGAGCCACGCCGCGCACCCGCACCAGGGTCTCGCCGCTCCCCCGGACGCAGCCGCACCCCCGGACGCGGCCGCACCCCGCCCCGCCCGCCGGGAACCCGCCACCGCCCCCATCCCCGCCGCCCCGACCGAACCCCCCGGCCCGATCATCGACGCCGCCGTCGCACTCGTCGCCGAGCACGGCGCGCGCGGGCTGCGGGTCGCCGACGTCGCCTCGCGCGCCGGGGTGAGCAGGCAGACCGTCTACAACGAGCACGGCAACAAGCAGCGGCTGGTCGAGGCCGTCGCGCTGGTCAAGACCACCGAGTTCGTGGACGCCGCCCGCGCCTGCCTGGCCCGCGCGCCGGGCGCGGTGGAGGGGGTCGCGGAGGCGGTGCGGCAGGTGCACGCGCTCACCCGGCTCGACCCGCTGGCCCGCTCGGTCCTCACCGGCACCGACGCCGACGACATGCTGCCGATGCTCACCACGCGCGGCGGTTGGGTGCTGGACCTGGTGGTGCCCGCCATCGGCGAGCACCTGGCCAGGCACCGGCCGGACCTGCCGCCCGCGCGCGTCGCGTTCGCGGCGGACGTGCTGACCCGGCTGGCGCTCAGCCACCTGCTGACCCCCGACCACGGCGCCGACGGCGAGGTCGACCGGGCGGTCGACCTCGCCGTCGAGGCCGTGACGGGGGTCGCGGTGGCGCTGCTCGGTCCTAGCCCGCGGTGGGCGGGGTGACGTCCCGGTCCGGCTGCGGGTAGCGCACGCCCAGCCGCGCCACGCCCTCGGCCAGCACGCGCGCGATGGACAGCGAGTCCGCCCAGGACATGTCCGGGCTCTCGGTGTCACCGGCGCGCACCCGGTCGGCCACCTCGCGCAGCTGCGGCACGTACCCGGAGCCCTCCAGCTCGGCGGTGCGCTCCACGTCGTTGATCACGACGCGGGTCGGGCAGTGCGCGGGCTGGTGCAGGTCGATGCGCCCCTCGGTGCCGAACACCGTCGCGTACGAGCCGGGCGAGGTGGTCAGCGTGGAGGTGAGCAGCGCGTGCGCGCCGCTCTCGTAGCCGAGCAGCAGCGCGGCCTCCGCGTCCACCCCGGACGGGGCGAGGGAGCCGGTGACCTGGATGGTCGTCGGGTCGCCGAGCAGCATCTGGGCGATCGAGACCGGGTACAGGCCGAGGTCCATCAGGGACCCGCCGCCCAGCTCCGGGTTCCACAGCCGGTGCCCAGGCTCGAACGGCAGGGCGAAGCCGAAGTCGGCGCGCACGCTGCGCACGTCGCCGATCTCGCCGTCCGCGACGGCCGCGCGGACCTGGCGGATGAGCGGGTTGAACCTGGTCCAGATGGCCTCCATGAGGAACAGGCCCCGCTCGCGGGCCAGCTCGACCAGCTCGCGGGTGTCTTCGACGGTGAGCGTCATGGGCTTCTCGCACAGCACGTGCTTGCCCGCCTCGAGGGCGAGGCGCGCGGCGGACCGGTGCTGCGCGTGCGGCGTGGCGACGTAGACGACGTCCACGTCGGGGTCGGCGACCAGCTCCTCCACGCTGCCGTACGCACGCGGGATGCCGTGCTTGGTGGCGAACTCCCGTGCCCGTTCGAGCTTGCGGGAGGAGACCGCGAGGGCTTCGGAGCCCTCCAGGGCGAGCAGGTCGGCGGTGACGACATCGGCGATGCCACCCGTGGCGACGATTCCCCAGCGAACTGTTCTCAGCACGATGGGTGAGCTTAATCGGGCAGGATGGTGGTATGCGCCTCGTGCTCAACCTCATCTGGCTGGTGATCAGCGGCTTCTGGCTCGCGGTCGGTTACGCGATCGCGGGGGTGATCTGCTGCGTCTTCATCATCACGATCCCCTGGGGGCTCGCCTCGTTCCGCATCGCGAACTACGCGCTGTGGCCGTTCGGCCGGGACGTGGTCGACCGGCACGACGCCGGGGCCGCCTCGCTCCTGGGCAACATCATCTGGATCGTCGTCGCCGGGTGGTGGCTGGCGATCGGGCACATCGTGACCGGCCTCGCCCTGTGCGTCACGATCATCGGCATCCCGATGGGCATCGCGAACTTCAAGCTCATCCCGGTGTCGCTGATGCCGCTGGGCAAGGTCATCGTCGACCGCCCCTGATCGCCCGTCCCCCGCTGAGGCCGGTCGTCGGCCTCAGCGCAGCTCGACCACCAGGCACGGCCCGCCGCTGTACAGGCCCGCGTCGACCGCGAGGACCCGGTCGTCCGCGTACCGCAGCGGGCCGTCGACCTCCTCGGGCATGACGCCGAGCTGGTCGGCGAAGACGCTGTGCCCGTGCACGATCTCGGCGCCGCCCATGAGCTTGAGCAGCTCCCCCGCGACGACCCCGCCCTCGGGGCCGCGGAACGCGTAGCGGGTGGTCATCTTGCGCCAGCACTCCCACCACTGCGCCAGGTCGTCGCCGGTGAGGATCGCGCGCACCGCCTCGTTGACCTCGTCCACGGTGCCGCCCCACTCCAGGTAGGCGAGCGTGTCGGAGTGCATGAGCAGGTGGCCGTCCACCAGGTGCACGACGTCGCGGCTGGTCAGCCACTCGACGTGCTCGGGGGTGAGCCGGTCCTGGTCGCTGCGCAGGCCGCCGTTGAGGTTCCAGCTCTTGGCGAAGCTGCGCGGGGTGGGCGCGCCCGGCACGTCCTCGTCGCCGAAGCGGTGCATCCCGAGCAGCAGGACCTCGTGGTTGCCGACCAGCGAGTCGACCCGCCCGCCGCTCTCGCCCGCCTGCGCGGAGAGCCGCATGACGAGGTCGATGACGCCGATCCCGTCGGGACCGCGGTCGACGAAGTCGCCGAGGAACCACAGCTCCGCGTCACCGCCGCTCCAGTCCCCGGAGTCGTCCACGAGGCCTGCCGCGTTGAGCGCGCGAGTGAGTTCGGCGAGGTGGCCGTGCACGTCGCCGACCACGTAAAGCTGGCGTTCCACACAGCGACGATATGCGACGGCGCGGGGCGGCGCGGGCAAGTCGATCAGATGACCTCCGCGAGCGCCCCGCCGGTCTCACCCGCAGGGGTGATCAACTGCGGGGGTGCTGCCCCGCGACGCGCGGCCGTACCCACGCGCGCCCCGGCGTGAAACCACGGGGCGCGGTGGCGAAGGACACAGGGCGGCGGCGGTCACGGTGGGCGGTGCCGCACGATCGGCGCCGGGGAGCGGGGCGGAAGCGCCGGCCCGCCAGCCCGCCAGCCCGCCAGCCCGCCAGCCCGCCAGCCCGCCAGCCCGCCAGCCCGCCAGCCCGCCAGCCCGCCAGCCCGCCAGCCCGCCAGCCCGCCAGCCCGCCAGCCCGCCAGGACCGGATCATGCCCGCCGAGGCCGGGCGCCATCGGCCAGGGCGAGCGCCGCCAGCAAGGGCAGGGCGTCGTCAGCCCAAGCGGGACGCGGCGAGCGCGGCGCGCGCCAGCCCGGTGCTCCCCCCGACCTCCAGCCGCTCCAGGGGCGCGCGCCGCCACAGCGCCAGGTGCAGCAGCTCCGCCGTCCCGGACAGCGCGCCCTCCGCCCCTCCGCCCGCGCGGACCCGGTCGGCCTCGTCCGCGGTGAGCAGCCGGAGCCCGTCCCCCGCCGACCCGACCGACCGGGTCCGGCCGGTGTCGACGGCCCGCAGCCCCACCACGCCCGGTCGCGCGAGGTCGCCGCCGAGGAGGCGCTCGGTGAACTCGGCCACCCCGTCCTCGGCCGGCTCGGGCGGCGCCGCCAGCGGTTCGCCGACCGCCGCGCGGGCGTCGTGGTGGTGCACCACCAGCTCGTGCGCCACCCTGCGCAGCACCTCGGCCGCCGGGGTCCGCCCGGTCGGCGACCACCAGGCCCACACCGGCGCGCCGTCCTCGACCCGCGCGGACACCGCCCGCGGGCCGTCCGGCCCCGCACCGGCGAACAGCTCGCCGACCTCGCGGCGCACCCCGTCCACGTCGGGCGCGGCGCCACCGGCGGGCAGCGCCGCCGCCCACCACAGCTCGACCTCGGCGACGTGCCGGACCAGGTCGCCCACCAGCCAACCGGGACAGGCGGGCACGGGCGCGTCGAACCGCCCGCGCACCACCGCCTCCAGACCGTCGCCGCGCTCCGCCACCGCCGCGCGCAGATCGATGCCCGCACCGGGACGGTAGCGGCGGCACGTCCCCCGACCGGGTGGTTCGGTGGCGCGCGCCCCGGACGGCGCAGCACACCCCGACGTCCGGACCAGCCCGGATCAGCCCGGACCAGCCCGGACCAGCCCGGACGCCCCGGTCAGCCCAGCTCGCCGAACGGGTCCGCCGAGTGCCCCACCAGGTCCGCGATGGAGTTGAGCACCCGCGTCGGCCGGTACGGGTACAGCTCGGCCGTCGAGTCCGCCGAGATGCCGCTGAGCACCAGGATCGTCCGCAGCCCCGCCTCCAGCCCGGCGCGCACGTCGGTGTCCATCCGGTCGCCGATCATGAGCGTGTTCTCCGAGTGCGCGCCCAGCGCCCGCAGCGCGGACCGCATCATCAGCGAGTTCGGCTTGCCCACGTAGTACGGCTCGCGCCCGGTGGCCCGCTCGATCAGCGCCGCGACCGCGCCCGTCGCGGGCAGCGAGCCCTCGCGCGAGGGGCCGGTGGCGTCCGGGTTGGTGGCGATGAACTTCGCCCCCTCCTCGACCAGCCGGATCGCCTTGGTGATGGCGGTGAAGCTGTAGGTGCGGGTCTCGCCGAGCACCACGTAGTCGGGGTCGCGGTCGGTCAGCACGTAGCCGACCTCGTGCAGCGCCGTGGTCAGCCCGGCCTCGCCGATGACGAAGGCCGAGCCGCCGGGGCGCTGCGAGTCCAGGAACCGGGCGGTGGCCAGCGCGGACGTCCAGATCGCCGTCTCCGGGACCTCCAGACCGGTCCTCGACAGCCGGGCGCGCAGGTCCCTCGGCGTGTAGATGGAGTTGTTCGTCAGCACGAGGAAGGGGATCCCGGCCGCGGTCAGCTCGGCGACGAACTCGCCGGAACCGGGGATCGGGTGCTCCTCGTGCACCAGCACGCCGTCCATGTCCATCAAGTAGTTCCAGCCCATGGCCCCCATGATCCCCGGTTCAGGCGTCGGCCACGCGTCCGCGGACCGCCTCCAGGAGGGCGAGCTGGTAGCGCTCGACCACCGCGCGCTCCTCCGGGGTGAACCGGCGCAGCGCTGCCTCCAGCACCTCGGCGGCCTCCCGGAACAGCACGGCCACCTCACCCGCCCTGGGCCCGGACACCTCGACGAGCACCTTGCGCCGGTCGTGCGGGTCGCGGACGCGGCGCACGTAGCCCGCGCGCTCCAGGCGGTCGATGACGCCGGTCACCGCGCCGGTGGACAGGCCGGAGAGCTCCGCCATCCGCCCGGCCGTGACCGGGACGTCGCCCGCCAGCGCGAGGCCGAGGCACTTCTCGTCCGTCGTGGACAGCCCCATCCGCTCCGCCGCCCTGCCGTGCAGCAGCGCGGTGAGCGCGCCCGTCTCCCGCGCGTGCGCGCTGAACCGCTCCAGTTCCTCGGCGGGGACGTCGTGCTCGCTCATGCGGAGGAATTTAGTCCCCGTCCGGGCAGGCAGAACGACCGCTCTGCCGGTTATGCCCGTTACACCGGGCCGTCCCGGCGGGTGAGCCCATTACCCTGGTCGGGGTGACGGCAGTCGACTTGGGACTACCCGTCGTGCGCAGTGCCCCCCACGTCACCGCACGTCCGGAGTCCCCCTCGCTCATCGACCGGTTCGGTCGGGTGGCGACCGACCTCAGGGTCTCGCTCACCGACAAGTGCAACCTGCGCTGCACCTACTGCATGCCGGCCGAGGGCCTGGACTGGTTGCGGGGGCCCGAGCTGCTCTCCGACGAGGAGCTGGTCAGGGTCATCGGCATCGCGGTGACCCGGCTCGGCGTGACCGACGTGCGGTTCACCGGCGGCGAGCCGCTGCTGCGCAGGGGCCTGGAGGATGTGCTCGCGGCGACCACGGCCCTGGAACCGAGACCGCGCACGTCCATGACGACCAACGGCATCTCGCTGGCGACGCGCGCGGCCGGGTTGAAGGCCGCCGGGCTGGACCGGGTGAACGTGTCGCTGGACACCCTGGACCGCGAGCGGTTCCGGGAGCTGACCAGGCGGGACCGGCTGCCCGACGTGCTGGCGGGGCTCGCCGCGGCGCGCGAGGCCGGACTGGAACCCGTGAAGATCAACTCGGTGCTGATGCGCGGGGTGAACGACGACGAGGCCGTGGCCCTGGTGGAGTTCGCCGTCGAGCACGGCTACCAGCTGCGGTTCATCGAGCAGATGCCGCTCGACCCGCAGCACGGCTGGGACCGGTCGGAGATGGTCACCGCCCAGGAGATCCTGGACGCGCTGGGGACCCGGTTCGCACTGGCCCCGGTGCTCGCGCGCGGCGCCGCGCCCGCCGAGCGGTGGGTGGTCGACGGCGGGCCGTCGGTGGTGGGCGTGATCGCGGCGGTGACCCGGCCGTTCTGCGCGGCCTGCGACCGGACCCGGCTGACCGCCGACGGGCAGGTGCGCAACTGCCTGTTCAGCGGGGCGGAGACCGACCTGCGGGCGCTGCTGCGCTCCGGGGCCTCGGACGAGGAGGTCGCCGAGCGGTGGCGGGGCAACGCCTGGGCCAAGGCCGAGGGGCACGGGATCGACGGGGACGGGTTCGCGCAGCCGGACCGCCCCATGAGCGCTATCGGAGGATGACGTGGTCGAGCTGACCGTCCGCTACTTCGCGGGGGCCCGCGCCGCCGCCGGGGTGCCCGCCGAGACCGTGGCGGTGCCGGGCGCGGGGTCCGGGACGACCGTGGCGCACGTGCTCGACGTGGTGCGCGCGAAGCACGGGGCGAACCTCACCCGCGTGCTGGCGGCGTCGAGCTTCCTGCTGGACGGGATCGCGGTCCGGGACCACGCCGCCGCGGTGTCCGCGGGGGCCGAGCTGGACGTGCTGCCCCCCTTCGCGGGCGGTTGATCACTGGCCCGAAGAGGTGACTCATGACTCACCGACGGTAATTGATATCGGCAAATCTCGGAATGGAAACGGGACGATAACGTACGTCCTGAGCTGCGAAAACACCCGGGTCGACCCGGCCTCGTGAAACGTTACAGTGACTGCCGTCACAGTCCAGAACGTTTGGCGAGCCGGTCCACGGCTACGTACGGTCGCTTCTCGGTTGGCCCCGACCAACCAGCGAGACCCGGGAGACCGCGCCTGAACCCCGTCCTGCGGCCCCCGGCACACACCCCGAGCGAGAGACATCCGCCGGGCGGGGGCGGGGGACACCGGGCCCGAATCCGGAGTCCCCAGTGGCAGGGCAGCGGGCTGAGAGGCAGATGGCGGTTTACCGAGGCAAGCACCGTTTCCAGTCCCTCCGCGCCAACGCGGCCGTTCGCGGCATCGCGAAGGTGGCGGTGGCGGGCGTCATCGTCGGCGCCCCGCTGGCCATGGCGGGCACGGCGTCCGCCCAGGGCTCCGGCGTGAACTGGGACGCCGTCGCGGCGTGCGAGAGCGGCGGCAACTGGAGCATCAACACCGGCAACGGGTACTACGGCGGCCTGCAGTTCAGCCCGTCGACCTGGAGCAGCCACGGCGGTTCCGGGATGGCCAACCAGGCATCCAGGGCCGAGCAGATCCGCGTGGCCGAGAACGTCATGAAGACCCAGGGCATCGGCGCCTGGCCCGTCTGCGGCCCCAAGGGCCTCGGCGGCGGCGCGGCCCCGGCACGCACCGCGCCAGCGCCCCAGCAGGCGGCGCCCGCGCCCCAGAAGCAGTCGACGCCGCAGAAGCGCGCGACGGCCCCGGTCCAGCAGCAGGCGGCCCCCGTGGTCGTGGCGCTGCCCCAGAGCAACCCGAACGGCGACTACGAGATCAAGGCGGGGGACACCCTGTCGAAGATCGCCTCGGAGCTGAAGGTCGAGGGCGGGTGGGCCAAGCTGCACGAGCTGAACAAGCAGTACATCCCGAACGCCGACCTGATCATGTCCGGCATGAAGATCGCCACCAAGTGACCGGTCGCTCGCGCGGAGCGTGAGCGAGGCTTGCTCGCGCGGAGCGTGAGCAAGGATCTCGCCAATGGCGCAGCCGAGACGAACTGCCCGGCGAGCTGACCCGCAGGCCCCGATGACGGCGGCCCTGCGACGTCGAGGAACCCCCGACGCCCTTCCCCTCAGGCGGCGTCGGGGGTTCCCGCGTTCTCGGGGGTCCGCGTTGTCAGGAGTTTTCCGGCGTTGCCGGGGCCTCCCGCGCTCCCAGGCCGCGCACGGTCGGGTCACCGGACCTCTCGGGTTTTCCGCTCAGCTCGCCCGGCGCGCAGCCGTTCCCAGGAGTGCGCCCGCCGAGCAGGAGACCCCCACTTCGGGCGCGTCCGGTCCCCACCGCACACCCCGCACGTGAACCGCGTCGCGAGCGCGACCTCGGCGAGATCCCCCGAGGCCGCGCTCCTGGCGCGCTCAGGGGCAGTTGACCCACTCGTCGCTGCCGTCGGCGAAGACCTGCCGCTTCCACACCGGGAGCCTGCGCTTCACCTCGTCGACGAGCTCCGAGCACACCGCGAACGCCGCGCCCCGGTGCGCCGCCGAGACGGCCACCGCCAGCGCCACGTCGCCGATCGCCAGCGGTCCCACGCGGTGCGACACCGCGACCGCGCGGACGCCCTCGAAGCGCCCCGCCACGTCCGACACCACCTCGGCCACGACGTCGCCCGCGCTCGGGTGCCCGTGGTACTCCAGCTCCCGCACCGACCGCCCGTGGTCGTGGTCGCGCACGACGCCCGAGAACGTCACCACCGCCCCCGCCGACGCGTGCTCCACGAGCTTCGCGTGCTCGTCGACCGAGATCGGGTCCTCGGTCACGGCCGCCCGCAGCACCTCGGTCACCGGTGATCACCTCCACCAACCTGCTCGACCGCGTGCTCCAGCACGGCGTCGAGCACAGCCAAACCGTCCTTCACCCCGCCGGTGGATCCCGGCAGGTTCACCACCAGTGTGCGTCCGGCGACCCCGGCGACGCCGCGCGAGAGCACCGAACCGGGCACGGCGGGCCAGCCCGACGTCCGGATGGCGTCGGCCAGTCCGGGGACCTCGAAGTCCAGCACCGACCGGGTCGCCTCGGGCGTGCGGTCGGTGGGGCTGATGCCGGTGCCGCCGGTGGTGATCACCACCGCGACCCCGTCGGCGACCGCCGCGCGCAGCGCCTCGGCCACCGGCTCGCCGTCCGGCACGACCGCCGGGTCCGGCACGTCGTAGCCGCGCTCGCGCAGCCACCCGACGATCAGCGGCCCGCCCCGGTCGGCGTACACCCCGGCCGAGGCCCGGTTGGACGCCGTCACCACGCGGGCCGCCCTCGGCGCGCTCACGCGGGGCGCTCCCACAGGCCGGTCTTGCCGCCCTCCTTGCGCTCGACCCGCACCGCGTCCATGCTCGCGGCCGGGTCGACGGCCTTCACCATGTCGTGCAGCGCGAGCCCGGCGACGGACACTGCGGTCAGCGCCTCCATCTCCACGCCGGTCCGGTCGGCGGTGCGCACGGTCGCGGTGACCCGCACCTCGGCCTCGCCCAGCTCCAGGTCGACCTTGACGCCCGACAGCGCGATGGGGTGGCACAGCGGCACCAGCTCCGAGGTGCGCTTGGCGGCCATGATCCCGGCGATGCGGGCGGTGGCCAGCGCGTCGCCCTTGGGCAGGTCGTCGGCGGCCAGCAGGCGCACGACCTCGGCCGTGGTGCGCAGCACCCCGGTGGCCACGGCGGTGCGGGCGGTGGCCGGCTTGTCGGTGACGTCGACCATGCGCGCCGCGCCGCTCGCATCGATGTGGGTGAACTGGCTCATGGCCCGATGCTAGGCAACACCGCCCGCGCACCCCGCCACCGACCTGCCCTCCGGGCCCGCGCGTCCCCGGACCGGTCGACACCGGAAGGGGGACGCCGCCCCGCGCCGTCCACTTCGGACCCCGGCGGACCGAACCCGCGGGCACCG
Organism: Actinosynnema mirum DSM 43827; assembly: GCF_000023245.1. Classification (GTDB taxonomy): domain Bacteria; phylum Actinomycetota; class Actinomycetes; order Mycobacteriales; family Pseudonocardiaceae; genus Actinosynnema; species Actinosynnema mirum. The sequence goes on along the minus strand of NC_013093.1, from coordinate 507,137 downwards.
GGAACCGCGGCCCGAACGCGCGTCGCCGGGACGCCCTCGGGCGCCCCGGCGACGTGGTCGCACCGGAAGAGCGGGCCGGGGCCCGCCCCCGGCTCAGGCCCGCTCGGCCGCCTTCAGCTCGGACGCGACCTTGCGCACGGCCTCCGCGACGGCGGGCGCGACCGTGGTGTCGAACACGCTCGGCACGATGAACGACGCGTTCAGCCGGTCCCCGTCCACCACGTCCGCGATCGCCGTGGCGGCGGCCAGCAGCATCTCGTCGGTGATGGTGTTGGCGTTCGCGTCGAGCAGCCCCCGGAACACGCCGGGGAACGCCAGGACGTTGTTGATCTGGTTCGGGAAGTCGCTGCGCCCGGTGGCCACGACGGCGGCGTGCTTCTGCGCCTCCATCGGGTCGATCTCCGGGTCCGGGTTGGCCAGCGCGAACACGATCGCGTCGCTGTTCATGGTCGCGACCTGCTCGGCGCCGAACAGGTTCGGCGCGGAGACGCCGATGAACACGTCCGCGCCCACGAGCGCGTCGTGCAGCCTGCCGGAGACGTTCTCCTTGTTCGTGCTCTCCGCGACGGACGCCAGGTTCGGGTCCATGCCCGGCCGGTCGCGGTGCACGATGCCGTCCACGTCGACCGCGACGACGTCGCCGGGGGTCTGCTTGAGCAGCAGGCGGATGATCGCCGAGCCCGCCGCGCCGACGCCGCAGACCACGATCTTGCACTCGGAGATGTCCTTGCCGACCACGCGCAGCGCGTTGCGCAGGGCGCCGACGACGACGATCGCCGTGCCGTGCTGGTCGTCGTGGAACACCGGGATGTCGAGCTTCTCCCGCAGCCGGGCCTCGATCTCGAAGCAGCGCGGCGCGGCGATGTCCTCCAGGTTGATGCCGCCGTACACGGGGGCGATCAGCTCGACGGCGCGGATGATCTCCTCGGTGTCCTGGGTGTCCAGGCAGACCGGCCAGGCGTCGACGCCCGCGAACTTCTTGAACAGCGCGGCCTTGCCCTCCATCACCGGCAGCGCGGCGGCGGGGCCGAGGTTGCCCAGGCCCAGCACGGCGGAGCCGTCCGTGACGACCGCCACGGTGTTGCGCTTGATGGTGAGGCGGCGCGCGTCCTCGGGGTTCTCCGCGATGGCCTGGCACACGCGGGCGACGCCGGGCGTGTAGGCGCGGGAGAGGTCGTCGCGGTTGCGCAGCGGCACCTTCGACGAGATCTCGATCTTGCCGCCGAGGTGGACCAGGAAGGTCCGGTCGGAGACCTTGCGCACGACGATCCCCGGCAGCTGCTCCAGGGTGTCGGTGATGTCCTTGGCGTGGTTCGCGGACAGCGCGTTGCAGGTGAGGTCGATGATCACCCGGTCGTTGTGGGACTCCACGACGTCGAACGCGGTGATGACGCCACCAGCCCGGCCGACGGCGGAGGTCAGGTCTCCCGCAGCGCTCGCCGAGGGCGGCGCCTCCAGGCGAACGGTGATCGAGTAACCAGGGCCGGGGACCGGCATCGGGAATCCTCCGAGTTCGGGGCTGCTCAAACTGGTGAGCGAGAGTAGTCCCGACCGGTTTCCGGAACGCGCGCGGCTCGCGTTCGCCGCGCGCGAACCGACCTTCTAGCGGTTGATCGTGGTGCTCGGGTGGTGGTAGCCGAGCTCCTCCAGCGGCTGGGGGAAGGCGGTGCCGCCGAACGGGGACAGCGCGCCCTGCACGTCGCTGGCCAGCTCGCTCACGGCGTGCTTGTGGCCGGCGGGCGCCTCCGGCCATTGGGGGTCGATTCGCTCCGGGCGGGCCTTGGCCACGATTCCTCCTCGGTGGTGCCTACGTCGTGGTCAAGTGTGCCCCACCGGCATATACCGTGGTGAAGATGTCCGGCACCACACTCGCCGACTGGCTGCGCGCCCAGGACGACAAGGTCCTGGTCGCGCTGCTGCGCGCACGCCCCGACCTGGCCACTCCCCCGCCCGCCGACACCTCGGTCCTGGCCACCCGGCTGGGGTCCCGCTCCTCGGTCGCGCGGGCCTGCGAGGACCTGGACTCGCTGGCGCTGACCGCGCTGGAGGCGCTGCTGGTGCTGGACGCCGACCGCGCCCCGGTCCCGATCTCCGCGCTGCGCGCCCTGTTCAAGCCGCACCGGGTGACGGTCGCCCGACCGGTGGCGCTGCTGCGCTCGCGCGGGCTGCTGTGGGGCCCGGACTCGGCGCTGCGCGTCCCGGCCTCGGCCCGCGACGCGGTCTCGCCGTTCCCGTGCGGCCTCGGCCGTTCGGCGCCGTCGCTGGCGGACGTGGACCTGTCCGGGCTGGACGAGGGCGAGTCGCGGGTGCTGGCCGCGCTGGCGACCGGGCGGCCGACCGGCCAGACCAAGGACGCCGCGCACGTGGTGTCGCTGGAGCGGGCGACCAGCCCCATCCAGAAGCTGCTCGCGCGCGGCCTGCTGGTGCGTCGCGACCAGTCCACCGTGGAGCTGCCCCGCGAGGTGGGGCTGGCCGTGCGCGGCGACCGGCCGCTCGGGGACGTGGTCGCCGAGGAGCCCGCGCTGCGCACCCAGGCGCTCGACCCCGGCCGGGTGGACGGCACCGGCGCGGGCGCGGTGCTGGAGCTGGTCCGGCACGTGGAGGGGCTGGTCGGGTCCTGGTCGCAGGAGCCGCCCGCCGTGCTGCGCTCCGGCGGGCTGGGCGTGCGCGAGCTGCGCCGGGTGGCCAAGGACCTGGACGTGACCGAGGAGCGGGCCGCGCTGCTGGTGGAGCTGGCGGTGGCCGCGGGCCTGGTCGGCGACAGCGCGGGCCTGGAGCCGGAGTGGGTGCCGACCGCGCAGGCCGACCCGTGGCTGGCCGCCGGGCCCGAGCAGCGCTGGGCGGTGCTCGCGCAGGCGTGGCTGGAGCTGGGCAGGCTGCCGGGGCTGGTCGGCGGGCGCGACGACCGCGACCGGCCGCTGAACCCGCTGGCCCCCGAGCTGGCGCGGGCCGCCGCGCCCAAGGACCGCAGGCGGGTGCTGGAGGCGCTGGCCGAGCTGGAGCCGGGCACCGCCGTGCCGGACGTGGCCGGGCTGGCCGCGACGCTGGCCTGGCGGGCGCCCCGCCGCGGCGGGAGGCTGCGCGACGAGCTGGTGCGCTGGACCGTCGAGGAGGGCACCGCGCTGGGCGTGCTCGCGCTCGGCGCGGCGACCGGCGCGGGTCGCGCGCTGCTCGGCGAGGGCGCGGCGGCGGCGGCGAAGCGGCTGGCCGACGCGCTGCCCGACCCGGTCGACCACGTGCTCGTGCAGGCCGACCTGACCGTGGTGGCCCCCGGCAGGCTGGAGCCGGAGCTGGCCGGGGAGATGGCGCTGGTCGCCGACGTCGAGTCGGCCGGTCACGCCACCGTGTACCGGGTGGACGAGCGGACCGTGCGGCGGGCGCTCGACTCCGGGCGCACCGCCGACGACCTGCACGAGCTGTTCCGCTCGCGCTCCCGCACGCCGGTCCCCCAGTCGCTGACCTACCTGGTGGACGACACCGCCCGCAAGCACGGGCGGCTGCGCGGCGGCCCCGCCGGGTCGTTCCTGCGCTGCGACGACCCGGTGCTGGTGGCCGAGGTGCTCGCGCACCCCGCGTCGGACGCGCTGGAGCTGCGCCGGATCGCGCCGACCGTGCTGGTGTCGCCGCTGCCGCTGGCCGAGGTGCTGGCCGGGCTGCGCGGCGCGGGCTTCGCGCCGGTCGCCGAGGACGCGGGCGGGCAGGTGGTCGACCTGCGGGCGGGCGGGCGGCGGATCACCGGCCGGGGCAGGCGGAAGTCGCCGCCCCCTCCGACGGCCTCGCCGGAGCAGCTGGCGGAGCTCGTCCGGCAGCTCCGAGCGGGTGATCGGGCGGCCACGACTACCGCGGGTGCACGGGTGACGGTTCCAGGGAACCTCGGATCGGGGCCGTCGGTGACCCTGGCGGTGCTCCAGCAGGCCGCCCGAGAGGGTGGCGAGGTGCTGGTGGACTTCGTGGACGGGCACGGCACCGCCGCCAGCCGGGTGATAAAGCCGCAGGTGGTGGGTGGTGGAGTCCTGGAAGGGGTGGACGTCGGCTACGGAGAGGTGCGGCGCTTCCCGCTGCACCGGATCACCTCGGTGGCGATCGTCCACAAGTGACAGTCAGTCATCCCTGATCGACGGAACTTGATCACCCTCCGGTGATCGCCATTACCTCTAGCGTCTGAACGGGCGTTCCCGTGCGCCCAAACAGACCATTCATGAGGAGTAATCGCATGGCGATCTTCCGAAGGGGAGCGCTCGTGCTCGCGGTTGCCGCCGCGACATGTGCCTTCTCCGCCGGCAACGCCCTGGCCACACCCGTCGCCCCTGAGGCGTCGACCGGGGCCGAGGCCGAGCGGACCGCGCCCGGTGCCACCGAGCGCCTGCTCGACCTGGACGGGGACATCGACCTGTCCCTGTCGCTCGGCGGTGACGACCACTGGTGCCACTGGTGGACCCTGGACGACCTGCAGGACGTGCTCGGCGACTCGCCCGTGTGGTCCGTCGGAGACCTGGAAGACCTGCTCGACGGCACCACGGTCGTGCTCGACCCGTCCGACCTGGACGACCTGTTCGACAACGTGCTCGACCACACCCACGCGGTGGACGTGGACGACCTGCTCGGCGGCAACGGCCTGCTGGGCGACATCGACCTGGACGTCGACGCCGTGCTCGGCTCGGGCGGCGGCCTGCTCGACCTGGGCGACCTGCTCGGCGACGGCGACCTGCTCGGCGACGACCTGCTCGACCTGGACGCGGTCCTCGACCTCGACCTGAACAGCGGGAACGACGGCCTCCTCGGCGGCCTGCTCGGTGACGGCGACGGCCTGCTCGGCATCGACGGCCTGCTGGACGACGGCCTGCTCGACCTGGACGCGGTCCTCGACCTCGACCTCGACGGCCTGCTCGACCTGGACGACCTGCTCGACATCGACCTGGACGCCGACGTCGACGCCGACCTCAGCATCGGTGGCGGCAACGACGGCGTGATCGTGCTCCCCGGCACCGGCTCGGGCTCCGGCCTGCCGAGCCTGCCCGGCGTCAGCGGCGGTGACAGCACCAGCGGTGGCGACACCGCGCCGGGCACCGTCGTGCCCGGCGCCACGCTGCCCGGCGCCGTCACCGGCCTGCCCGGCACCGTCACCGACACCGTCGAGGACGTGACCGACGCGGTCGGCGGCATCGGCGAGGTCGCCGGTGACGCGGGCGAGGTCGCGGGCGACCTGACCGACACCGCGGGCGACATCGTGTCCGGCGCGGGCGACCTGGTCTCCGGCGCGGGCGACATCGTCGACACCGCCACCACCGGTGTGCAGGACGTGCTCTCGGGCGCGAGCAACGCCGTGACCAGCGCGACCGACCTGGCCAGCAGCATCGCCCAGGCCGCGACCAACCCGATCACCTCGATCGCGGGCTCGAACCCGGCCACCGCGCCGACCCTGCCCGCCGTCACCGCGCCGACCGCCCCGGTCGCGTCCAACCCGCTCGGCACCGTGACGAGCGCCGTCGGCTCGGTCCTGGGCTCGGTCAAGCCCGTCACCGCCACCGTGTCCGGCAGCGGCTCGCTGACCGGCTCGCTGACCGGCGGCGACTCCAAGGAGGGCGTCCCCGCCCAGCAGCAGCCGGTGGAGCAGGCCGTGGAGGCCGTGCAGCCCGCCGTCGCCGAGGTCGCGCCCGCCGCGACCGACATCGTGATGACCACCACCGCCGCCCCGATGGCCGAGGCGCAGGAGGACGTCACCGAGGTCGCCTCCGACGGCAGGCTGAGCGCCGCCGAGTGGCTGTGGCTGATCCACCACCACGACAACGACGGTCTGCTGGGCGACCTGCTCGACGACCTGCTGGGTCTCGACCTGGACATCGACGCCGACGTCGACCTCGACCTCGGTGGCCACGGCCACGGCGGTCTGCTGGGTCTGGGCGGCCACCACGGCGGCCTGCTCGGCGGGCTGCTGAACATCGGCGGCTGACCGAGCCGTCAGGAACCGCTAGAACCGCCAGAACGCTGAAGGGCGGCTCCCCACTGGGGAGCCGCCCTTCAGGCCGTCAGGAGCCGGTTCAGCCCGCGCGAACGGACATCCACTGACGCATCGCGTGCTCGACCAGCGTGATGAGCGTCTGCTTGGTCGACTGCCGGTTGCGGGCGTCGCAGGTGACGATCGGGACCGACTGGTCGATCGTCAGTGCCTCGCGGACGTCCTCGATGCGGTGGTGGAGCAGACCGTCGAAGCAGTTGACCCCGACGACGTACGGCAGCTGCCGGTCGTCGAAGAAGTCGATCGAAGCGAACGCGTCGGCCAGCCTGCGGGTGTCGACCAGCACGATGGCGCCGATGGCGCCCCGCACGAGGTCGTCCCACATGAACCAGAAGCGGTGCTGACCGGGCGTACCGAACAGGTACAGGATCAGGTCGCTGTCCAACGAGACTCGGCCGAAGTCCATCGCGACCGTGGTGGTGACCTTGTTGGGCGTTGCGGAGAGGTCGTCGACCCCCGCACTGGCCTCCGTCATCACCGCCTCGGTGGTCAGCGGCACGATCTCCGACACGGAGCCGACGAACGTCGTCTTGCCCACGCCGAAGCCGCCGGCCACCACGATCTTCGCGGAGGTCGTAGGCTTCCGTGCGCCTTCTGCGGCGGCGTTGGGGCTAGAGCCTGCGAAGCCCACTGAGCACCCTCTCAAGGAAATCGATGGACGGCTTGTCCCCCACAACCATGCCGCCCTGGTGAATCAAAACCAAACCCATGCTGGCCATGTCGCCGATGAGCACTCGCGCCACGCCCAGCGGAAGCCGGAGCAGCGCGGCGACCTCGGCCACCGACCTGGTGTCGGTGCACAGCCCGCAGATGGAGCGGTGCTCGGGGAGCACCGCCGCGTCGCGCTCGAGTCCTCGTTCGCTGGTGGAGATCAGCGCCTCGATCGCCAGGTCGTAGTCAGGCCGGGTTCGGCCGCCGGTCCGGGTGTACGGGCGGACCAACGAGCCTGATTCGGCCGCCGGGTGCTCCTCCTGTCGCACGACCGGCTGAGGTCCGGTTGTGTACGGGAGCTGCTCCGGCACGCTCTCGGGCAAGCCGTGGGCACCGAACAGGTCGGCACCCGGACCTCCGAACAGGCCGCTGCCGTACCCGTCGATGTCGAATCGGTTGGGAACGTCGTCGTAGTCGTACGACGAGTCTTCAACCTCACGCTGAGCCATATCGCCTTGCCCCTGCTCTGTTCCTTCGTCCCGTGCTCTTCGGGCCTGCTCCGCCCACGGGCTGGGTGCGTCCTCGGCTTCCTCGTCCTGCGTGGGATGAGCATCCGGCTCCACGAACCGGAATCCGCCGGTCGCCCACTCCTGGTAGTTGAAGTTCCTACCGAAGGCACGGCCGTCAGCGCCAGATCGTTCAGCCATTTACTCACCCCCACGATCTCATGAGGTCTACCGCCGAACCACGCCCTGGAGCTGCGCGCGCAGCTCCGGGGTGAGCTGCTGGCCGACTCGCTCGACCAGCAGGGTCATCTCGTAGGCGACCAGACCGATGTCGCAGTTCGGGGCTGCGAGCACCGCGAGGCAGGAGCCGTCGCTGATGGACATCAGGAACAGGTAGCCCCGCTCCATCTCCACCACGGTCTGGTTCACCGTGCCCGCCTCGAAGCACCTGGCGGCGCCTGTGGTGAGGCTCACCAGGCCAGAGGCCACAGCGGAGAGCTGCTCGGCGCGGTCCCTCGGCAGTCCCTGGGAGCCGGCGAGCAGAAGCCCGTCCGCCGACACCACAACGGAATGCGCGACGCCGGGAACCCGACGCACGAAGTCGGTGATAAGCCAACCAAAGCTTCCTGGCTGAGCTGCGGTCGTCACTCCTGCTCCTCGTCTTGCCGGCTCGACATGTCACCAGCGTAAGCGTCGATCAGCGCGTGCCGCCCCCGACGGACGCCCTGCTGAAGACTCGACATGCGTCCACGAATGACATCTGCCGATCGTGGTGGCAGCGGGGGCTGCTGCGGTTGCTGCGTCGCGCCCGCGAGGGGCGCGGCGCTGCCCGGCACAAGCTGAGCCTTGGGCTTCCGCTTGGGGAGCCCTGCCTGCGTCGTGGCGTCGGGGGTGCTGCTGAGCAGGGACTGCGCGGCCTGCCAGCCCTCGTCCGCGGGCGACTGCCAGACGGACGCGGGGCTCGCCTTTGCCGCCGGTTCGGCCTGGACGGCCTCCGGCTCGCTCACCCTGCTCGTCTCCAGTGTGCGCTTGGACATGTTGCTCTGCGAACCGGGCTGCCGCTTGGGCAGACCGTTCTCGATGGCGCTGCTCGGGGCGGCGGCTTCCTGGGCCTGCTCCGACACCGGACGTGGCTTGCGCGTGGGCAGAGGAGCCTCCTCCCGCTGGGGTTCCGGCTGCACATCCTGCCGCGCGGGGCGCGGAGCGGGTGCGGCCGGGGCGGGCGGAACGGCCTGGGTGGTCGCCGCGGACGTCTCGCTTCCCACGGACTGGAACCACTGCGACAGGACGGCCTCGTAGATCGGGAGGCGTTCCGTCGGGGTGTCGTCGACCACGGGCCGCGCGGGCGCGGACGCCCTGGGTGCGCTGCTGCGCTGGAAGACGACCGGTTCCGGCTCGGGCTCGGGCTCCGGCTCCGGCTCCGGTTCCGGCAGCGGCGCGGCGAACGGCGCGAACGCGTTCGCCGAGTCGTCCACGGCCGGGAACTGGGTGGTCTGGTAGCCGTGCTCGTGGTCCGCCTGGGGAGCGTCGCGGTCCTCGTAGGCGGTGAAGAGGGTGGGCGAGCCGAACGTGCCCGTGGGCTCGTTCTGCGCGTCCCGCGCCACCGCGGGGGGCTGCTCCTCGACCATGGGAAGCCAGGACGCCTGGGAGATCTCCGCGGAGGTCTCCTGCGGCACCTCGGCCCGGTAGGGCGCGCGGGTCGCGTCGGCGTCCACGTCGGTCGACATGAAGCTGACCGCCGGGTAGCTGGACTCCTCGTCGTGCCTGCTGGTGACGCCCGCCGTGCCGTTGCCGCCGCCGAAGGCGCCCGCGATGCCGCTGGCGCGCTGGGCGGTGTTCGGGCTCGGGAAGGCGCTCGGGGCAGGCGCGCTGGGCGAGCCGATCAGGTCCGCGCCCATCGGGTGGGCGGTCTGACCGGCCGAGGTGACCAGCGCCTCGGGGACGGTGACGAGCGCGGTGGTGCCGCCCTCGATGTCCTCGTTGCCCCGGAGCCTGACCTTGACGTCGTGCCGCTTGGCCAGCCGCGCGACCACGTACAGGCCCATGCGGCGGGAGACGGCGACGTCGACGTCCGGCGGGTTGGCCAGCCGCTCGTTGGCGTCGCGCAGGTCCTGGTCGCTCATGCCGACGCCGCGGTCCTGGATCTCGATCGCCAGCTCGCCCTTGCGGGTGCGGGCCGTGCGCACGGTGACCTTGGTCACCGGGTCGGAGAACGCGGTCGCGTTGTCGAGCAGCTCCGCGATCAGGTGCACGAGGTCGTTGACCGCGCGGCCCTGGACGGTGAGCTCCGGGGTCTGGCCGACCTGGACCCTGGCGTACTGCTCGACCTCGGACACCGCGGCGCCGAGGACCTCGGCGACGGGGACCGGGCGGGTGAGCCGCCGGGACAGGTCGGTGCCCGAGAGCATCAGCAGGTTCTCGCTGTTGCGGCGCATCCGCGTCGCGAGGTGGTCCAGCTCGAACAGGCTGGCGAGCTGGTCCGGGTCCTGCTCGTCCTGCTCCAGCCGGTCGATCAGGTTCAGCTGGCGCTCGACGAGCGCCTGCGACCGGCGGGACAGGTTGACGAACATGGCGTTGACGTTGTCGCGGAGCATCGCCTGCTCGGCGGCCAGTCGGACCGCCTCGCCGTGCACCGCGTCGAACGCCCGCGCCACCTGGCCGACCTCTTCGCGCGTGGTGATGGGCACCGGCGCGATGGCGGTCTTGGCGGCCTCCTGCGGGTTCGGGTCGGCGAGGATCTTCTCGACCGCCTCCGGCAGGCCCTTGTCCGCCACGTCGAGCGCCGTGCGGCGCAGCAGGCGCAGCGGGTTGAGGATCGAGCGGGCGACGAACAGCGCCATGACGAGGGCCATGAGCAGCGCGCCGAGCACGACGCCGGAGTCGTAGAACGCCGCGGCGCGAGCCTCGCCGGTGCGCTCGTCGCTCAGCCTCTGCAGCTGCTCGATGAGCATGACCTCCACCTGGCGGGTCTTGTTGACCGTCAGGGTGGAGGACACGTCCCAGCCCTTGGGGCTGATGTCGCCGAACCCGCTGGTGGTCCCCGCCAGGTTGAGCGCCGTCTCCTGCATGTTGTTCGCCGTGTCGATGATCAGACCGGTGACGGTGTCGTCGTAGATCTTGGCCTGGTCGGGCGTGGCGGACTTGCGGAAGTCGTTGCGCGCCGCGTCCAGCTCGGCGTTGACGGCCAGGAGGGCGCGCTCCTGGTTGGCCGCGAAGCTGCCGCGCTGGAAGACGTCGAACAGGATGCCGCGCTTCTGCGACTCCTGCTCCTTGATGCGGGCCATCGCGTTCGTGGCCAGGTGGAGCCTCGCCAGCTCGGGGTCGTCGATGCCACCGATGGCCTGCTCGCCAAGGTCGAGGAGGCTCTCGACGGACTCCGAGTAGACGCGCAGGACCGCGTCTGACGGGTACTGCGTCTCGCGGACCGCGCTGCGCAGGCTGTTCAGCCGGGTGAGCTGCTCGGCCGTGCCGCGGAACCGCTCGACCGTCTCCGGGGCCAAGTCCCCGCTCAGGTCGATGATCTTGCTCTTGAGCGTCTCGACCGCGTCGCTCACCCGCACGAGCTGGCGGTCGAGCGCGACGCTCTCGATCTGCTTGCTCGACGCCACATACCACGTGCTGAGGTCGCGCTCGCGCTGGAGCTGGTGCACCAGGTCCGCGACCGCGGTCTCCAACTGCACCTGGTTGGCCAGTCGACTGAACTGCGTGGCGTTCGCCAGGTCGGACTGCACGCGCAGACCGCCGAGGGCGAGCGCCGCCACGGTCGGGATGAGAAGGACAGCCCCCAGCTTGGTGGGCAGGCGCCAGTTCTGCAGCCGCCACGAGGCGGTGCGCGCCTCCCCCTGCCTGACGCCTGTCGTCAACCCGGTTCCCGTTGATTCAGTCACAGTTCCATCACGCAGCGCAGCCAGTCCGTCACCCATTTCGGGGCTTTCGGTACGTGGTGGTTTCCCCACGCCTGACTGGCCGGAACCTCTCTCTCGTCGGGCCACCCTGGGCTTCCTCTTCCAGCAGCAGTGTTCCTCGGCCTCTCCCCAGGACCGAAGCATGGACTCGAAATCGGGCCGAATTGCAGCACATAGGTGGTAGCCCTGGCTAGGCACCCCGCCCCGGCGCCGTCCGCTCCGCACAACTCGCGGTGCAGTGCCACAGAGGCGGATGGTAGTGCCAGCCCCCTACCCTACGGAAGCCTTCGGAAGCACTCACCGTATCGGGTTGGGGCTGTCTTTTCATACCTACGGGTGGTTACCATCCACGAACGTCGACGTTCGTCGACCCAATTCCGTAGATCAAAATAGACCCGTTCCAGAGGTCAACCACCAACGAGGTGCCATGCCTACCCCAGCGCGTGTTCTCCGTCGCGCCGCAGCGTTGATCGTCTGCGCAACGACCCTGTCGGCCTGCGGACTGCTGCCGGGTACCTCCGGGGACGAGACACCCGCTCTCGAGCGCAACACGCTCAGGATCGGGGTCCTGCCCGTGGTCGACGTCGCTCCGCTCAAGCTCGCGCTCAACGACAAGCTCTTCGAGCGCGCCGGGCTCCAGGTCCAGCTGGTGGACGTGAGCAGCGAAGACGAAGGCCTCAAGCAGCTCGACAGCACGCTCGACATCACGTGGGGCAGCCACGTGAAGCTGTTCAGCAAGGTCGCGGAGGGCACCGAGCTCCAGATCCAGGGCGAGGCCTACCAGGCCGGGGCCAACTCGATGGCCCTGGTCACCACGAACCCCCAGTACGACAGCGCGGAGAAGATCAAGGCCAGGTCCGCGAACCGGAAGCCGAAGATCGCCGTGGACAGCACCAAGGACCTCGGCGCGCTGACGACGACGTCGGTGCTCCAGACCGCGGGCATCCAGTCGTCCGGCGTCGAGATGGTCACCATGCCGTTCTCGCAGATGGTCAACGACCTGCGCGCGGACAAGGTCCAGGCCGCCTGGATGATCGAGCCGTACATCACCAAGGCCCAGCGCGAGGTCGGCGCGCGCGTCATCACCGACACCGCCACCGGCCCCACCCAGGACTTCCCCATGTCGGGCTACGCGTCGAGCAAGAAGTTCGCCGACGCCAACCCGCAGACCCTCAAGCTGTTCCGCTCGGTCCTGCAGGAGGCCCAGCAGGCCGCGTCGGACGACAAGCTGGCCGTCCAGGACGTCCTGACCAGCTACATCGACGTCGACCAGCAGACCGCGGCGCTCGTGTCGATCGGCACCTTCCCGGTGTCGCTCAACTCGGTGCGGCTCCAGCGCGTCGCGGACATGATGGACACCGCCGACGTGCTGGTGGGCAAGCTGGACGTGCAGGTCCTGCTGCCGGAGGGAACGGCCAGCACCGGCTGATCGCCGTTTCCCCGCGTCATCCCGCCGAGGAGCCCTTCCCGCTGTCCGGAAGGGCTCCTTTGCTTTACGGGTCGGTGATGCACAGGGTGGTCGGCGGCGTCGGGTAGACGCGTGGGTTCTCGTCGAATTCGCAGACGAGTTCGTCAACCGTGCCCGAGTGCGCCTTTGCGACCTTGTAGGTGGCTCCCGAGCCGCAGCGGACCTTTGTGGTCTTGCTGGCGGCGATGCCCCCTTCCTCCTTGAAGCAATCACCGTCCGTGGCGTTCAGCATCAGACAAAGCCGAAAACCCCTGTTGCCCGCCCCTCCGCGGATGTACTCGTCGTAATCACCGGGCGGGCAGCGATCGGTCTCGGGGAGGTTCACGGCGACGCGGTACGCCGCGTCCCCGGCCGCGCAGTCGACCATTTCCACGTCGGCCCCGTCACGGCTGACCTCGTTCACCTTGAGGCAGTCTCCCGCCTCGGCGCCCGCCACGGCGGTGCGGCGGTCCTCGCCGCCGAACGACAGGGCCACGATGGCCGCCAGGGGGACGACGGCGGCCAGGGCGAGCACGATTTTGGTGCGGCGCGCCAGGCCGGTCCCGTGCGCCGGGACGGGGCCGTGGGGGTGTTGTTCCTGGTGGGTGGGCTGCCAGGGCTGCCGATAGCGGACCTCGGGCGCAGGCGCGCTGCCGGGACCGAGGGGTTGGACGAGCACGGCGTAACCCAGGGAATCGTCGGACGGCGGTGGCGCCGACCGCTCGTCGCGGTGGAAATCGGGAAATCGGGCGGGGTCGCGCTGACCTGCGAATTCCGATTTCCTGGAAATCCGGCCATTCACTGTGAACGCGGAGCGGTCCGCCGGTTCGCCGGTGAACCCGAACTGCGCGAGGCCGGTCGGCGGGGTCTCGGGCTCGGTCCGCGGGTCGTGCCGCGGGCCGGGGCCCGGATCGGCCGCGCCGGGCCGGGCTGCGGGCCGGGCTGCGGGCCAGGGGTCGGGGGACCGGTCGTGGCCGGTCGGCGCACCCCAGGGGGCGTCCTGGGAGGGAAAAACGGGCTGAGCGGCCCGCTGAGGTGGGGTGACGGCCGGTCCGGAGTGCTCCGGCCGCCGCTCGGGCTCCGGCCGCCAGGAGGGCTGCCAGGGGTCTTGCGGGCCTTCTGGGGGCGTGGTCACCGGGTCGTCCTCTCGCGGGGCGGACCCGGAGAACGTATCCCCGACCGGACGGGGTGGCACGCCTCTCGGCGGCGCGCCCGCGCGGGGTCGCTACCGCGAGTCGGCGGCGCGGGTTACGCAGAACGCGATCGAGCGGTCGCCGAGGGTGAGCAGATCACCCTCTTCGCACGGAAATGTGCTGTTTGCCACTTTCAGGACTTTGACCGCCCCAAACGTGTCACACGTCACTCGGACGAGGCCCATCTGGAGGTCGTCCCGGTAGCAGTGACCCGCCACCAGGTTGGGTCCGAGGCACACCGCGCCACCCGCCGTGGGCCGCGCGTCGGAACCGGGGCAGGCGTCCGCGACGTCGGCGACGCCGAGCACCCGCGCGTTCGCCTGCTCCGCCCCGCAGTCCAGCGCCGCGTAGCCGGGGGCGTCCGCCGTGCCGACGAAGCTCGCGCAGTCGCCCGCGCTGGGCAGGTCCTCACCCGCCGTGGGGGCGGCCAGCAGCCAGCCCCCGGCCAGGACCAGCGCCGCCGCGCCGATCAGCCATCCGCTCTCTCTCATGGACGGGGCATCGGCACAATCACTCGGCGCGGTTGAGCGGGTTCACCCCTACCGGTTACAGGTCGGCCGGGACGACGCAGAACGTGATGGGCGGCTCGGGGTAGGACATGCCCGCGCCGTCCGGGCAGCCGGAGGTGTCGGTGGAGCCCTCGATGACCTTGGTCACCTTGATCGTCGCCTCGCCTGCGCAGGCGGATTTGACCAGGCCGCCGAAGCCCCGGTCGTCCGGGCCGTAGCAGGCGCCCTCGACCATGTTCGGCAGCAGGCAGAGCGTGCTGGAGCCCTGGCCGCGCGCCTCGGTGTAGACGCCCTCCTCGGGGCACGGCGCGTCGGCGCCGTCCACGACCTTGCCGACCCGGAAGTTGGCCAGGTCCGCGTCGCAGTCGTCGGGGGTGACCGCGAGCGAGTCGCCGTCCGCGCCGGTGATCCGGACGCACTCGCCCGCCGACGAGCCGGGGCCCGTGAGGACGTGGACGGCGTACCCGGCGACGGCGAGGACGACCACCGCGACGGCGGCGATGGCGAGGACCCTGCGGTTGGGCGCGGGCTTGCCGCCGGTGTCGTTCCTGGCGTCGTCGCTGCTCATGACCACCTCGGCTGTCGCTGCGCGACCTCGCTGGCCACGGCGCGGGACAGCGTACTTGCGCCCGGCGCGCACACTGGTGGGACGCCCGCACCACACCCCCACCCCAACCGAGGAGGAGCGCGCCCGTGACCGACGGCCCCCTGATCGTCCAGTCGGACAAGACCCTGCTGCTGGAGGTCGACCACCCGGCGGCCGACGAGGCGCGGGCGGCGATCGCTCCCTTCGCCGAGCTGGAGCGGGCCCCCGAGCACGTGCACACCTACCGGGTGACGCCGCTGGCGCTGTGGAACGCGCGGGCCGCCGGGCACGACGCCGAGCAGGTCGTGGACGCGCTGGTGCGGTTCTCCCGCTACCCGGTGCCGCAGCCGCTGCTGGTGGACGTGGTCGACGTGATGGGCCGCTACGGCAGGCTCCAGCTCAGCACGCACCCCGCGCACGGCCTGGTGCTCCAGTCGCTCGACCGGGCGGTGCTGGAGGAGGTGCTGCGGCACAAGAAGATCAAGCCGATGTTCGGCGCGCGGATCGACGACGACACCGTCGTGGTGCACGCGAGCGAGCGGGGCAGGCTCAAGCAGCTGCTGCTCAAGGTCGGCTGGCCCGCCGAGGACCTCGCCGGGTACGTGGACGGCGAGGCCCACCCGATCGAGCTGGTCGAGGAGGGCTGGCAGCTGCGCGACTACCAGCGGCTGGCCGCCCAGGCGTTCCGGGCGGGCGGGTCCGGGGTCGTGGTGCTGCCGTGCGGCGCGGGCAAGACGATGGTCGGCGCGGCGGCCATGGCCGAGGCCGGGGCGACCACGCTGATCCTGGTGACGAACACGGTCGCCGGGCGGCAGTGGAAGCGGGAGCTGGTCGCGCGGACCTCGCTGACCGAGGACGAGATCGGCGAGTACTCGGGCGAGCGCAAGGAGATCCGCCCGGTGACGATCGCCACCTACCAGGTGATCACCCGGAAGTCGAAGGGCGAGTACAAGCACCTGGAGCTGTTCGACTCGCGGGACTGGGGCCTGATCGTCTACGACGAGGTGCACCTGCTGCCCGCGCCGGTGTTCCGGATGACCGCCGACCTCCAGTCGCGGCGGCGGCTGGGGCTGACGGCGACGCTGGTGCGCGAGGACGGGCAGGAGGGGGAGGTGTTCTCCCTGATCGGGCCCAAGCGGTTCGACGTGCCGTGGCGGGACATCGAGGCGCAGGGGTGGATCGCGCCCGCCGAGTGCACCGAGGTGCGGGTGACCCTGACCGACGCCGAGCGGCTCGGGTACGCGACGGCGGAGCCGGAGGAGCGGTACAAGTTGTGCTCGACGGCGCGGACGAAGCTGCCGGTGGTGAAGGCGGTGCTGGACAAGCACCCCGGCGAGCCCGCGCTGGTGATCGGCGCGTACCTGGACCAGCTGGAGGAGCTGGGCGAGGCGCTGGGGGCCCCGGTGGTGCAGGGGGCGACGAAGAACAAGGAGCGCGAGGAGCTGTTCGACGCGTTCCGGCGCGGGGAGCTGAGCACGCTGGTGGTGTCGAAGGTCGCGAACTTCTCGATCGACCTGCCGGAGGCGTCCGTGGCGGTGCAGGTGTCGGGGACGTTCGGGTCGCGGCAGGAGGAGGCGCAGCGGTTGGGGCGGTTGCTGCGGCCGAAGGCGGACGGGCGTCAGGCGCACTTCTACTCGGTGGTCTCGCGGGACACGCTCGACACCGATTACGCGGCGCACCGGCAGCGGTTCCTGGCGGAGCAGGGTTACGCCTATCGGATCGTGGACGCGGATGATCTTCTGGGGCCGAAAATCGGATGATCTTCACCCGTTCAGCGGGGAGGCGGCGGCTGTACGGGCTAGATTTTCGGTGATTTCGCCGGAAGCGCGGTGAGTTGCCCGGTGGGCGGCCCCGCGGAATGTCACGAACGGGACACGTGATCGTTTTCCGGGAAATGACGTCGGGTGATCGGACCGGGGTTCGGCGGGCGGTTCTCCGCGCGCCCGTCGAACCCCTGGATCACCCGCGCGGGCGCCCGACCCGCGCGAGGCGCTCCCGCCACCGCAGGGTGGTCTCCGGGTCGGCGGCGAACCGCTCGGCGCGGTCCGGGACCGGGGGCGCGGTCGGGACCGGGAGCCAGCCGTCGACCGGGACGAGCGAGGCGGTGGCGACGTCGCCGTCGAGCAGGGGCAGGGTGCCGAGGCCGCAGGCGAAGTCCAGCTCGGGCAGCGCGCCCGCGAGCGCGAGCCCGGCCGCCATGCCGACCGAGGTCTCCACCGCCGAGGACACCACGCACGGCAGCCCGCACGCCTCGGCCACGCGCAGCGCCCGCCGGACCCCGCCCAGCGGCGCGACCTTGATCACCGCGACGTCGGCCGCGCCCGCGACCGCGACGCGCAGGGGGTCCTCGGCGCGGCGGATGGACTCGTCGGCCGCGATCCGCACGTCCACGCGGCGGCGCACGGCGGCCAGCTCCTCGACGGTGCGGCAGGGCTGCTCGACGTACTCCAGGCCGCCCGCGGCGCGGTCGAGCGCCCGGATGGCCGTGACGGCGGTGTCCACGTCCCAGGCGGCGTTCGCGTCGACCCGCACGGCGCCGCCGGGCCCGAGCGCGTCCCGCACCGCCGCGACCCGTTCGAGGTCCTCGGCGAGCGGCGCGCCGGGGTCGGCGACCTTGACCTTGGCGGTGCCGCAGCCGGAGGCGGAGACCAGGGCGTGCGCCCGCTCGGGCGACACGACGGGCACGGTGCAGTTCACCGCGACCCGCTCGCGCACCGGCGCGGGCCACCCCTCCTCGGCCGCCTCGACGGCGCAGGCGAGCCAGGGGGCGCACTCGGCGTCGGAGTAGTCGAGGAAGGCGCAGAACTCCCCCCACCCCCGCTCGCCCTCCAGCAGCACGCCCTCGCGGACGGTGATGCCGCGGAACCGGGTGCGCATGGGGATCGAGTAGACGAGCACCCGCCGATGCTAGAGCGGGCGCCGGGGCGGCGGGTGGGGGCCACTGCTGGAGGGCCGCCACCGGGTGCGGCGCCGCCCGCCGCTCCCCGCCGAGGGGCGCGGCTCGCGACGGCAGCCGCCGGGAACCGCCCGACCGTCCAACTGCCGAGGGGCACGCCTCTCGACCGCTCCCGCCGGGTGCGGCGCCACCCGACCGCTCCCCCCGCCGAGGGGCGCGGCTCGCCCGGCCACCGCCCGGCCGCACCCACCGCCGAGGGGCGCCGCCCGGCCGCCCTCCGCCCGGCCGCACCCACCGCCGAAGGGCGCCGCCCGGCCGCCCTCCGCCCGGCCGCACCGACGGCACGGCTGCCGCACCGCCGATCACCGGCAGGCGGGCCTGGCCCCGACTCGCCCGCCCACCTCCGCCACCCGGCCGCGTCAGACCGCTCAAACTGTCAACTGTTGACAGTTTTACGCTTGTGGTCGCGCGCCCGCTCCCGCACCCGAGGTCGCCGCGCGGCACCCATCACCCCGTGCCCGTGCCCGTGCCCGCCGCACCCTGCCCATCCCCCGCGTCCCGCGCCCGCGTCCGCCGCCCGCGTCCCGCGCCCACGTCCACCGCCCGCGCCCCGTGTCCACGTCCACCACCCGCGTCCCGCGCCCACGTCCACCGCCCGCGCCCCGTGTCCACGTCCACCGCCCGCGTCCCGCGCCCGTGTCCGCCGCCCGCGCCTGCCGCTCTTGTTCGTCTCCGCGACCGCGACCGCGCCCATGCCCGTGCCCGTGCCTATGCCTATGCCTATGCCCATGCCCACCGCAAGCCACTCGCCCCCCGCCCCCACCCCCGTCACCGGTGGATCGCCCCCTCGGTCGTGGTCAGCCGCGCGCCCCCTCCGCCCCACCGCAACGCGATCATCTCCGCCGCGATCGACACCGCCGTCTCCTCCGGCGTCCGCGCCCCCAGGTCCAGCCCGATCGGCGACGACAGCCGTCCCAGCTCCGCCTCCCCCACCCCCGCCGCCCGCAGCCGGGCCGTCCGGTCGTGGTGCGCGCGGCGCGAGCCCATCGCGCCCACGTAGCCCAGGTCGAGCCGCAGGGCGACCTCCAGCAGGGGCACGTCGAACTTCGGGTCGTGCGTCAGCACCGCGACCGCCGTGCGCCGGTCGACCCGCCCCGCCGCCGCCTCGGCGGCCAGGTAGCGGTGCGGCCAGTCGACGACCACCTCGTCCGCCTGCGGGAAGCGGGCCGCGGTCGCGAAGACCGGGCGGGCGTCGCAGACCGTCACGCGGTAGCCCAGGAACGCGCCGAGGCGGGCCATCGCGGCGGCGAAGTCGATCGCGCCGAACACCAGCAGCCTCGGCGGCGGCTCGAAGGAGTTCACGAACACCGACAGCCCCTCGCCCCGCCGCTGCCCGTCCGGCCCGTACCGCAGCACCCCGCTGCGCCCCGCCGCGAGCAGCCCGCGCGCGTCGTCGGCCACGGCGTCGTCCACCCGCGCCGACCCGAGCCCCCCGGCCACCCGGTCCGGCCACACGACCAGGCGGGCGCCCGCGCGGGTCGGGTGCTCGACGGCGGTCGCGACGGCCACCGCCTCCCCGGCCCGCACCGAGGCGTCGACCAGCGGCAGCTCGGGGAACCCGGCCGCCGACACCGCCTCGACGTACACGTCGATGATCCCGCCGCAGGTGAGCCCGACGTCGAACGCGTCGTCGTCGCTGACCCCGAACCGCCGCAGCACCGGCGCCCCGCCCCCGACGACCCCCAGCGCCAGCTCGTGCACCGCCCCCTCCACGCACCCCCCGGACACGCTGCCCACGGCGGCGCCGTCCGCACCCACGAGCATCGCCGCGCCGGGCGGCCGTGGCGCGGAGCTGAACGTGGCGACCACCGTCCCCACCCCGACCACCTCACCAGCGGCGACCCGTCTGACCAGGTCGGGGAGCACGTCGCGCACAGCCGACCTCCAGGAGGGGCGCGGGAACCGGTCCCCCACGATGCCCGACGCGCGGAGCGGCCGTCACGCCCCGAACCGGTGGGCGGCTTCGTGGGCTCGAAGGCGCCACCGGGCCGGGCGACCACCACGACCCCCACCGCCACACTTACTGCGACCCCCGACCCCGAGGCCCCGACTCCGGGGGAAGTCAGGGTCCGACCCCGATGGCAGCGGGCCGTTCGCGGGGCACTCTTGAGCCATGACGAACAACTCGCTCAACGACGCAGCCGCCAAGCTCGGCGAGGCCACCGCGCAGGCCACCACCAAGGTCAAGCAGTTCCGCCGCAGCCGCACCGACCGCATGATCGCCGGCGTGTGCGGTGGCGCGGCGAAGATGCTCGGCATCGACGCCGCGCTGCTCCGCATCCTGCTCGTCGCCGCCACGCTGTTCGGCGTGGGCGCGGGCGCGATCCTCTACCTCGCCGCGTGGATCTTCGTGCCCGAGGAGGCGTGATCAGCGCGGGTGACCGGGCACCCCTGGCAGGCGCTGCCACGGCAGCGGTCCGCCCGGCGGCCGGTACTCGACGCCGAGCGCGGCGAGCCTGGGCAGGTGCGCGCCCAGCCTCGCCGCGAACCCGGCCCCGTCCACCGGGGCCGGGTTCCACACCACCTCCGCGAACGCCGAGAGCCTCGGGAACGCGGCGTAGTCCAGGCGCCTCGGGCTGTCCAGGTGCTCGGTCCAGATGTTCGCCTGCGCGCCGAGCACCCCGGCCACCGGCCGGTACGCGCGCACGTCCTCGGTGGTGAGGACCGTGCCCACCGGGATCGGCTCGTCCGCGTCCTCGGACTGCCGGTAGTCCAGGTACGCGTGCCGCTCCGGGCAGGCGACCACGTCCAGCCCGCGCTCCAGCGCCCGCTCCACGGCCTCCTCCGAGCGCCACGCCGCGATGACCGTCTCCTCCGGCAGCCCCTCGACGTCCAGCACCTCGTCCCAGCCGTAGGGCCTGCGCCCGCGCGCCACGAGGTGCTCCGCGATCAGGCGCACGAACCGCCCGTCGCCACCCGGCGCCTCGTCGCCGCCGAAGCCGACCACCTCGCCGGGGAACACCTCCAGCAGCTCGTCGAACACCGCGCGGTAGAAGTCCACTGTGGACTGCGACCCGTTGAGGACGCGCGGGTTCACCCCCCAGTCGGTCCACACCCCGCCGCCGTCGACGCCCAGCTCCGGGTACGCCGCGATGGCCGCCTGCGAGTGCCCCGGCACGTCGATCTCCGGCACCACGGTCACGTGCCGCGCCGCCGCGTACGCCACGACCTCGCGCAGGTCGTCCCGCGTGTAGCACCCGCCGTGCGGCCTCCCGGTGCTCAGCCCGCCGCGCCGGTCGCCCCACCGCGAGTCCGGCCGCCAGCCGCCGACCTCGTGCAGCCTCGGGAAGCGCTCGGACTCGACCCGCCAGCCCTGGTCGTCGGTCAGGTGCAGGTGCAGCACGTTGAGCTTGTGCGCGGCCAGCAGGTCCACGTACCGCAGCAGGTCGTGCTTGGGCAGGAAGTGCCGCGCCACGTCGATCATGCAGCCGCGCCACCGGTGCTCCGGGTGGTCGACGATCTCGCACACCGGCACGGGCCCGTCCGGCCGGATCGGCGCGGCCCGGAACGCGTCGGGTCCGCGCAGCTGGCGCAGGGTCTGGTGGGCGTAGAACTCGCCCGCGTCGTCGGACGCGTCGACGTGGACGCCGCCCGCGGAGATGGAGATCCGGTAGCCCTCGGCCGGTCCTGGCGCGCGCCGCACGACCGGCGTCGACCACGGCACGGTCCCCCCGCCCCAGACCACCGACACCGGCTCGGGCAGCAGCGTCACGACTTCACCGCCCCGGCCAGGCCGCCGACGAGGTTGCGCCGCACCAGCACGAAGAACACCAGCACCGGCAAGGTCATCAGGGTGGAACCGGCCATGATCGCCCCCCAGTCGTTCTGATCGGGCCGCACGAACACCTGGAGCGCGAGCGGCAGGGTCTGGTTCTCCTCGGCGGAGATGATGAACGTCTTGGCGAACAGGAAGTCGTTCCAGGCGTGGATGAACGACAGCGCGCTGGTCGCGACCAGTCCGGGGGCCACCAGCGGGAACAGCACCCGCCACAGGAACCTGGTCCGCGACGCGCCGTCCAGGGTCGCCGCCTCCTCCAGCTCCACCGGCACGGCCGCGACGAAGCCGCGCAGCATCCAGATCGCGAACGGCAGGCTGAACGCCAGGTGCACCAGCACGAGCGAGCCGAGGTGGTTGAGCCCGAGCACGGGAACGGCCGACCCCACCTGGCGCACCAGGAAGAACAGCGGGATGGTCAGCGCCTCCACCGGGACCATCTGCACCACCAGCAGCATCACCAGCATCGTGGTGCGCCCCTTGAAGCGGAACCGGGTGAGCGCGGTGGCGGCCAGGAACGACACCACCAGGCTCAGCAGCACCACCGCGACCGCGACGACGAGGCTGTTGGCCAGGTAGCGGCCGAAGCTCTCGACGGTGAGGGCGCGGGTGAAGCTGTCCGGCGACGGGGCGAGCGTCCACGGCCTCGGCTCGGCCGACACCACCTCGGCGGCGGGCTTGAGCGCGGTGAGCACCATCCAGTACAGCGGGAACGCGACGACGAGCGACGCGCCGACCGCGACCGCCTCCCAGGCCCAGCGCCTCACAGCGGCTCACCTCCCCGGCGCAGCGCCCGCAGGTAGCCCGCGGTGAGCAGGAGCAGCAGCGCGGTGGTGACGACGCCGATCGCCGCGCCCATCCCGTACTCGGAGGCGGCGAACGCCTGCTGGTAGGCGTGCACGGCGAGCACGAGGTTGCGGCCCGCGATGCCGCCGCCGCTGGTCATGACGTAGACCTGGGTGAAGACCTTGAAGTCCCAGATGACCGACTGGATGGTGACGATCACCAGCAGCGGGCGGAGCAGGGGCAGCACGACGCTGCGGGCGGCGCGCCAGGTGGAGGCCCCGTCGAGCGCGGCGGCCTCCAGCACCTCGCCGGGGATCGAGCGGATGCCCGCGTAGAGGGTGAGCATGACGAACGGGAACGAGCACCAGACCACCTCGGCGGCGACGACGCCGAACGCGGTCCACTTCCCGTACAGCCACGGGAAGTCCCGCGCGCCCTCGACCCCGAGCGCGGTGAGGGCCTCGTTGACGAAGCCGAAGCTCGCGTCGAACAGGAACAGCCAGATCGTGGAGCCCGCGACGGCCGGGGTGGACCAGGCGCCGAGCGCGGTCAGGAACAGCAGGGCGCGGGCCCACGGGCGGACCCTGGTGGCGACGACGGCGAGCGTCGCGCCGACCAGCAGGGTGCCCGCGACGCAGAGCGCGGCGAACCCGGCGGTCTGGCCGAGCACGGACCAGAACCTGCTGTCCCGCAGGAGTTCCGCGTAGTTGCCGAGGCCGAGGAAGGTGAGCGGTGCGCCACCGCTGACCTGCTCCTGGCCGTAGTCGAACAGGGAGATGACGACGAGCTGGTAGACCGGGTAGCCGAGCAGGCCGACCAGGACCAGCAGCGCCGGGGCCAGGTAGGCGAGGGCGGTGCGGGTGTCAGAGCGTCCGCTGTGGACGGTCATGAGCCGAAGGCGTCGTTCATCCGGGCCGCCGCGTCGGCCGCCGCCGCGTCCAGGCCCTTGGCTCCGGTGGCGACTTCTTGGATGAGGGTGGGCAGCACGCCCTGCGCGTCGACCTTGGCCCAGTCCGGGGTGGCGGGGACGAACCGGGTGCCCGCCTCCAGGGTGCGGGTGAACGGCTCCAGGGCGGGGTTCGCGGCGGCGACCTCGGCCTGCACGTCGGTGAACGTGGGCAGGTTGCCCATCGCGTCGAACATCTCGCGCTGGTAGCGCTTGCCGCCGAGGAGCTGCACGAACTCGGTGGCGAGGGTGCGGCGCCGGGTGCCCTTGAGGACGCCGAGCAGGTTGCCGCCCGCGAACGCCGGGGCGATCGAGCCCGCGGTCTCGCCGGGCAGGGGGACGACGGCGTACTTGCCGCCCGCGGTCGAGTCGTCCACGGACTTCCGGTTGAAGTCGCCGCCGATGACCATGGCGGCCTTGCCCGCGCGGAACGCCTCGACGCTGGCGTCGCCGCCGTTGGCAGCGCACTGGGCGGGCGGGCAGATGTCGTCGGCGAGCAGCTCGGTGTAGCGGCGCAGGCCGGCGAGGGACTCGGGGGTGGTGAGGGCGGAGGTGTGCCGCCCGTCCCGCTCGCGCGCCACGTCGCCGCCCGCCGCCCAGAGGAACGGGAGCGCGCCGTAGGTGTACTTGCCGCCCGCCGAGATGCCGAGGAGGTCGGGCCGGGCGGCGCGGATCGCGCGGGCGGTGGGGGCGAGGTCGGCGAGGGTGGCCGGGGGCTGGAGGTCCAGCTCGCGGAAGACGTCGGTGCGGTAGTAGAGGGCACGGACGCCGACGTACCAGGGCAGGCCGTAGAGCTGACCGTCGACCTCGCCGGTCTCGGCGATCCTGGGGGCCAGGTCGGCGGCGTCGGGCCAGTCGCCGAGGTCGAGCGGGGCGAAGCCGCCGCCCGCGACGTAGCCCGCGAGGTCGGTGTTGCCGAACTCGGCGACGTCGGGGGCGCTGGCGGGGTCGCTGAAGGCGGCCTTGAAGCGCTCGGCGCGGCTGGCGACCTGGATGTGCTGGACGTCGACGGTGACGCCCTCGTGCGCGGCCTCGAACTCGGCGACGGCACGGGCGACGACGGCCTCCTTGGGCGCCCGGTTGACCTCGTCGAAGAGCCACACCCGCAGCTGCCCGGCGCGCTCGTCGCCACCCTCGGGGGCGGGGCCGGACTGGACCGGCGCGCAGCCGGTGAGGAGCAGTGCCGTCGTGGCGGCGGCGACCAGGAAGCGCATCCGACAACCCCTTCTCCGACACGTTGCACTCTGCGCAACGCGTGTTTCATGGGAAGCAACGGGGATGCTAGGGGCGAACGGGAGGTAGGTCTAGACCAGAGCGGGGAGGTGAGGGGCCTGAGGCTTCGGGGCGGGGGCGAGTGCCGGGACGGGGGGCGAGTGCCGGGGCGAGGGCGAGCGCCGGGGCGGGGACCCTGGACGGGGCGCGGGGCGGAAAGCGAGGGCGGGGCTGCAGGGACTTGGCGGGAGGGACCGGGGGCAGGGACTTGACGGCAGGGACCGGGGGCAGCGGCGGGCGGCGGGCCGCATGGGTGACCGAGGACCAGGACCGGGCGTCGGGGCCCGGAGAGCGGCCCCGGAGGCCGGGTGCGCCTCAGCGAAAGAGCGGCGGGGTTCCTCGCGCCGGAGACGGGTGGTCGCCCCCGGCGCGCGCGGCCAGCCCCGCGCGGCCAGCCCCGCGCGGCCAGCCCCGCGCGGTCAACCCCGCGCAGTCAGCCCCGCGCGGTCAACCCCGCGCAGTCAGCCCCGCGCGGCCAGCCCGTGCGGTCAGCCCCGCGCCTCCGCCACCAGCGTGGCCCACTCGCGGACCAGCGGCTCCGACACCGGGCCGTCCCAGCCGCGCGCGCGGACCGCGCCGCCGACGTGGAACGACGTCGCGCCCGCGCGCGCCAGGCCCGGCACGTGCTCGCGCTTGAGCCCGCCGCCCACCAGCAGGCGCACGCCGTCCGCCGCCTGGCGCGCCGCGAGGCGTTCGAGCACCGGAATCCCCTCCGCGACGCCGCGCGCGCTGCCCGCCGCCAGCACGGTGTCGCAGCCCAGCCCGACCGCGACCGGCCAGGCCGCCTCCGGGTCGGCGGCGTTGTCCAGGGCGCGGTGGAACGTCCAGGCGCAGCCCTCCAGCTCCGCCAGCAGGTCCGCGCACGCCCCCCGGTCGACCGCTCCCCCGTCCCCCAGGAAGCCCAGCACGAACTCGGTCGCGCCCGCCTCCCGCAGCAGGGCCGCCGCGCGGCGCAGGGACGGCGGGTCGGCGGGGGCGAAGCCCGGCGCGTCGCGCAGCATCACGCGCACCGGCAGGTCCGTCGTGGACAGCACGTCGCGGAGCACCTCGGCGGACGGGGTCAGGCCGTCCGACACCATGTCCGCCACCAGCTCCAAGCGGTCCGCGCCACCCGCCTGGGCCGCTGCCGCGTCCGCCGGGGTCAGGGCGATGATCTCCAACATGGTCTAGACCATAGAACCCGTCGCGGGGAACGCCTAGGGCGCGACCCCCGGAAAACTGTGAACAAGAGCCGCTCAACACCGCTGAACTGCGGAAAGTTCACTCGAACGGGCGGACCGGACACTGTGGATGAGAAGTGACGTATCCAGCCCGGCACCACCCGCTCCTTAACTGGTGACCACAGGGGTCGCCGAGGGGGAGATGCCTGAGGGGGGAGAGGGATGCGGCGTCGGTCGAGTTCGAGGGGTGTCGACCGGGCCGCACCCGCCACGGCGGTGGTCCGCGCTGTCAGGGGGGCAGCGCGGACCGCCCCGCCGTTCCGGGGATCGGGGTGTGTGACGATCGGATCGGTCCGGGGGCACTGCGAGGAGGAGGTGGCGGCGTGGGCGAGCTGCGCATGACCGGTGAGCGCCCACCGTGGGAAGGGCTCGACGGCACGGACCGGCACGAGGTCTGCGTCATCGCCGCCCGCTCGGGCGATCGCCGGGCGCTGGACGTGCTCATCCACGACCTGACCCCGCTGGTCTGGCACGTGGCGCGGGGGCACGGGCTGGACCGGAGCACGGCCGAGGACGTCGTCCAGACCGTGTGGCTGGCCCTGCTCCGGAACCTGGGGCGGATCACCCAGCCCAGGGCGCTGGCCGGGTGGCTGGTGGTCGCCACGCGCCGCGAGGCGCAGCGGACCTGGACGCCGTCGCGGCGCGAGTCGTCGCTGTCCGACGAGATGGCGGAGCAGCAGGAGAGCCACATCGGACTGCCCGAGGACGCCGCGCTGGTCGACGACCGCGACCAGCGCTTGTGGCGCGCCTTCGGGAAGCTGTCGCAGCGGTGCCAGGAACTGCTGCGGCTCACCGTCCTCGCCGGGCGGGCGGAGTACCGCGCGGTGGCGGAAGCACTGTCCATGCCCCGCGGCAGCATCGGCCCCACCAGGGGTCGGTGCTTGGGCACGCTGCGGGCGCATCTCGAAGCGGAAGGAGGATCGCGGTGAACAACGACATCGATCCGCGCGATGACCACAGAGGGAACAACGAGGACACCGCAGTCCTCGCCGAGCTGCGGCGACTGGTGTACGAGCTGGACCCGCCGCCCGCCAGCCTGGTGGAGCGCATCCAGTTCGCCGTGGCGCTGGAGGACCTGGACGTCGAGGTCGCCCGGTGGGAGCGGTCGGCCTCGCTCACCGGGGTCAGGGGCGTCGGCCAGCAGGGGACGATCACCTTCACGGTGGACGACCTGACCCTGATGGTGAACTTCACGTCCATGGGCGCCAGGCACCGGATCGACGGGTGGCTGGTGCCCGCCGGGGAGCACACCGTGGAGGTCAGGGTCGCGGACCACGGGTCGACCACGACCAAGGCCGACGACGTCGGGCGGTTCGTGGTGCCGGACGTGCCCGCCGGGACGACGCAGATCATCGTGCACCTGGCCGACGGCGCGGGGGGCGTGGCCGGGAAGACCGTGGTCACCCCGACGATCGTCTTGTAGCGGCGGGAACCGGGCGGAGCCGCGGTCGGGGGGCCTGCGGGGAGCGCGGCGGTGGGCACGGCGGCGAGTGGCAGGTGACGGGACGGGAGCAGGGCACGGCACGGCACCGGTCAGGGAAGCGCCTCGTCAAAGAGCGGCGGGCGCTCCGACTGGGA
Source organism: Actinosynnema mirum DSM 43827 (assembly GCF_000023245.1). Taxonomy (GTDB): domain Bacteria; phylum Actinomycetota; class Actinomycetes; order Mycobacteriales; family Pseudonocardiaceae; genus Actinosynnema; species Actinosynnema mirum. The sequence continues at coordinate 479,791 of NC_013093.1, read as the reverse complement.
CCGGCGCGGGGGTTCTCCGGCGGGGTGGTTCGGCGACGCTCTCCGGCAGGGCGGGTTCCTCCGGCTTGGCAGCGGTCTTCAGCGATGACGTTCCTCCTGGACCGCGACTCTTCGAGCGCACGGGGCGGTGAAGGTTCCCGCTCGGCTGGAAAGCGCTTTCCGCAGGGAGGGGGACTTCGGCGGCGGCGGCGATGGTGGCGGCGGCGGTGCGCGGCCACGGAACTCCCGCAGAACTTCCCCGAACGCCGGAGTGCCCGGTCCGCCGTGGCGGACCGGGCACTCCGGTGGTCTGGCTGGTGTGCTTCCGGTTTCCCGTGGGGGAACTCAGAAGTCCATGCCGCCGGCGTCGGGCATGGCCGGAGCCGCGCCCGCCTTCTCCGGCTTGTCGGCCACGACGGCCTCGGTGGTGAGGAACAGCGCGGCGATCGAGGCGGCGTTCTGCAGCGCGGAACGGGTCACCTTGGTCGGGTCCGGGACGCCCGCGGCGAGCAGGTCCTCGTACACGCCGGTCGCGGCGTTGAGGCCGTGGCCGACGGGGAGGCCCTTGACCTTCTCCACCACGACGCCGCCCTCAAGGCCCGCGTTCACGGCGATCTGCTTCAGCGGGGCCTCGACGGCCACCTTGACGATGTTGGCGCCGGTCGCCTCGTCGCCCTCGAGCTTCAGGCCCGCGAAGGCGGCCTCGGCGGCCTGGAGCAGCGCGACGCCGCCACCGGCGACGATGCCCTCCTCGACGGCGGCCTTGGCGTTGCGCACCGCGTCCTCGATGCGGTGCTTGCGCTCCTTGAGCTCCACCTCGGTGGCGGCGCCCGCCTTGATGACCGCGACACCACCGGCGAGCTTGGCCAGGCGCTCCTGGAGCTTCTCGCGGTCGTAGTCCGAGTCCGACTTCTCGATCTCGGCGCGGATCTGGTTGACGCGGCCCTGGATCTGCTCGGCGTCACCGGAGCCCTCGACCACGGTGGTCTCGTCCTTGGTGACGACGACCTTGCGGGCCTTGCCCAGCAGGGACAGGTCCGCGGTGTCCAGCTTGAGGCCGACGTCCTCGGTGATGACCTGGCCGCCGGTCAGGATCGCGATGTCCTGCAGGATGGCCTTGCGGCGGTCGCCGAAGCCGGGCGCCTTGACGGCGACGGACTTGAAGGTGCCGCGGATCTTGTTGACCACCAGGGTCGCCAGGGCCTCGCCCTCGACGTCCTCGGAGATGATCAGCAGCGGCTTGCCGCTCTGCATGACCTTCTCGAGCAGCGGCAGCAGGTCCTTGACCGAGGCGATCTTGGAGCCGTAGAGGAGGATGTACGGGTCCTCCAGCACGGCCTCCTGGCGCTCCGGGTCGGAGACGAAGTAGCCGGAGATGTAGCCCTTGTCGAAGCGCATACCCTCGGTGAGCTCGAGCTCGAGCCCGAGAGCGTTGCTCTCCTCGACGGTGATGACGCCTTCCTTGCCGACCTTGTCCATGGCCTCGGCGATGAGCTCGCCGATGGTCGAGTCGCCCGCGGAGATGGACGCCGTGGCGGCGATCTGCTCCTTGGTCTCGACCTCCTTGGCGGTCTTCAGCAGCTGCTCCGTGACGGCCTCGACGGCCTTCTCGATGCCGCGCTTGAGGCCCAGCGGGTTGGCGCCCGCGGCCACGTTGCGCAGGCCCTCGCGGACCAGGGCCTGGGCGAGCACGGTGGCGGTCGTGGTGCCGTCACCCGCGACGTCGTCGGTCTTCTTCGCCACTTCCTTGACGAGCTCGGCCCCGATCTTCTCCCACGGGTCCTCGAGCTCGATCTCCTTGGCGATGGAGACGCCGTCGTTGGTGATCGTCGGCGCACCCCACTTCTTCTCGAGCACGACGTTGCGGCCCTTGGGACCCAGCGTCACCTTGACGGCGTCCGCGAGGATGTTCATGCCTCGCTCAAGACCGCGGCGGGCATCCTCGTCGAAGGCGATCATCTTGGCCATTGCGGTGTGTTCCTCCGCCTGATTGCGTACTGGGGACCACTGCGGACGTGCGCCCGCAGCGGAACACGGTGCTTCGGCCAGGACATCGGTGCCCGCGACGGACGACCCCGCTCCCGGAGGAGCTCGGCCTCACCGTCCCAGCCTGCTTGTGCTGGCACTCAGCAGTGCCGAGTGCCAGGTTCGTGTTTAGCACTCGCCACCCGAGAGTGCAAGAACCGCAGCTCAGGGAGAGGCGTCTATCAGGCGGACGGGGGAACGGACGGCGACTGGGCGTCACCGATCACGGCCGACGGGACCCCGGCGGCACCCGGCAGCGCGGACGCGGGCAGGACCGGGCCGGGCAGCGGCGCGCTCGCCAGGGCCTGGCCCGGCGAGGCCGGGCCGGACGACGCGGGCAGGCTCGACGGCGGCCGGGTCGGCTCGTCCTCCGGCTTGAGGACCAGCACCAGGATGACGATCACCACGACCGCGATCGCCCCCGCGAGCGCGGGCACGAACCACGCGGGCCGGGGCTGCTTGGTGTCCGAGAACGCGCTCACCCCGACCGGCGTCGGCGGGCGCAGCCGGATCGGCTCCGACGGCGGGTACTGCTGCTGGTGCTGGTGCTGCTGGTAGCCGGGGCGCTGCGGGTAGCCGCCCTGCTGGGCCGGGAAGCCGCCGCTGGCCGGGCCCGCGTGCTGCTGGCCCGCGTGCTGCTGCGGGGCGGGCGCGCCCGCCGGGCGGGGCGGGGTGGTCTGCTGCGCGGCCGGGCCGAGCGCGGCGGTGACGGCGGTGATGAACTCGTGGCAGGTCGCGAACCGCTGCGCCGGGTCCTTCGAGGTGCCCTTGCGCAGCACGTCGTCCACGGCGGGCGGCAGCGACACCAGCGAGGTGATCGGCGGGATCTCCGAGCCGAGGTGGCCCTGGATGACGTCCTGCACGCCGCCCTGGAACGGCGGGCGGCCGGTCAGGCAGGCGAACACCATGCAGGCCAGCGCGTACTGGTCGGTGCGGCCGTCCAGCGGCTCGCCGCGCAGGTGCTCGGGCGCGGCGTAGGTGGGCGAGCCGAGGAAGTCGCCGGTGCGGGTGCGGTGGCCGGTCGCGCCGCGCCGGGTCAGGCCGAAGTCGGCCAGGTACACGTGCTCGCGGGTGGCCTCCTTCGTGGTGACCAGCACGTTCGCCGGCTTCACGTCCAGGTGCACCAGGCCCTTGCCGTGCAGCATGTCCAGCGCCTCGGCGACCTGCTCCAGCAGCACCAGGGCGCGCGAGGGCGCGAGGGGCCCGTCCTTGATGTGGGTGGCGAGGTCCTGGCCGTCCACCAGCCGCATGGCGATGTACAGCAGCCCGTCGACCTCGTCGAAGTCGTACAGGGGGACGATGTTCGCGTGGTCGATGGCCGAGGTGTTGCGGGCCTCGTCCACGAAGCGCTCGCGGAACTCGGCGTCCGCCGTCAGGTGCTCGCCGATGACCTTCAGCGCCACCTTGCGGCCGAGCCTGACGTCCGTGGCCTTGTAGGTGACGCTCATGCCACCGCGACCGAGCACCCCGTCGATCCGGTAGTGCCCCAACCGCCGTCCGCTCAGGTCCTCCGACACGCGAGGCAGCCTAACCCGCGAGCGGCCCCGCCCGCGCCCAGTCCCGTGCAAACGGCGCCCGTTCCCACCGGATCACTCCCCCTCGGGGGTGGGGTGGGACGCCCGGTCCACCCGGTGGGCGGACCGGGCGGGCGTCACGACGCCTTGCGGACGTCCGAGGCCTGGCTGCGGCCGTCGCGGCCCGCCTGGATCTCGAACTCCACGCGGTCGCCCTCGGCGAGCGTGCGGAATCCGTCCATCATGATCGCCGAGTAGTGGACGAAGACGTCCGGCCCGCCGTCGGCGGCGATGAAGCCGTACCCCTTCTCCGAGTTGAACCACTTGACCGTGCCGACAGCCAAGACGTCCTCCTTCGAGAAATACCTGAGCAAAGCGCCACGCTAGAGGCACGGAGGGTGCTCGGGATACCTCCTTACGGAGTCATGCGGTCACGCTGAGTCCGTTGTCCCGCAACGCTCACGACCTGCGGCGCTCACGACCTGCGGCGCGGTTTGCGGGTGCGGGTGAGCACGAGTCCGGGCCCGGCGAAGTCGAGCGCGAGGCCCTCGCCGTCGCGGACCGACTGCGGCAGGTCCGGGGAGACGGCGCGGAGCCTGCACTGGACGGTGTCGGCGAAGGCGAGCACGTGTCCGCTGTGCAGGGTGACCAGCTCGCCGGGTTCGAGGGTGACGACGTCGACGGCGCCCGCGCAGGCCAGCACGAGCGGGCCGGTGCCGAAGGCGTAGTTGAGGAAGCCCGCGTCGCCGCCGTGCAGGGCGCGCAGGGGCGGCGCGGCCGGGTCGAGGCCGACGGTGCCCGCGCAGGCGAGCCAGGCGTCGCCCGCGAAGCACCAGCCGGACTTGCCGTCCAGGTCGACCACGTGCAGGTCGCCGGGCACGCCGGGGGCCACGTCCACCCAGCCGCCCTCGGGGCCCGCCGTGCACAGCGCGGCGCGCACGCCCTTGCCCTTGGCGCGGGTGTCGAAGCCGACGCCGTAGCTGGTGCCGAGCACGGAGCCGCGCTCCACGAGCACCGGTTCGGCCGGGGCCAGCAGCAGCCTCGCGACGCCGTAGCCGGGCGTGTGCCTGGTCCGCACCTGCACTGTGGTCATCCCCCTGTCACCCGACCCGCCACCCGGCCGGTTCGTGCAGTCTCGCACGGGAGGGGGAGGATGGACGGCGTGTCCAACGCGCTGACCGGAGTCGCTGCCCACAAGGCCCGCATCGCCGATCTGATCGGCGTCGCGCCGGTGGTCGAGCTGCCGCTCGCCGACTGCCTGGGGCTGGTGCTCGCCTCGGACGCGGTGGCCCCGGTGGCGCTGCCGCCGTTCGACAACTCGGCGATGGACGGCTACGCCGTGCGGGTCGCCGACCTGGCGGAGCTGCCGGTGGTGCTGCCGGTGCCGGAGGACATCCCGGCCGGGCGCACGGACGTGGTCCCGCTGGAGCCGGGGACCGCGCACCGGATCATGACGGGCGCGCCGGTGCCGCCGGGCGCGGACGCGGTCGTGCAGGTCGAGTGGACCGACGCGGGCGTTCGGTCGGTGCGGATCGACCGGGGCGTGCGGCTCGGGCAGAACGTGCGGTGGGCCGAGGACGACGTGAAGGTCGGCGAGGTCGCGCTGCGGGCCGGCCGGGTGCTGGGGGCGGCGCAGCTGGGGCTGGTGTCGGCGCTGGGCATCCCCGCGCTGCCGGTGCGCAGGCGGTTGCGGGTGCTGGTGCTGTCGACCGGGTCGGAGCTGGTGGCCCCCGGCGAGCCGCTGCTGCCGGGGCAGATCTACGAGTCGAACGGGCTGATGCTGGCGGCGGCGGTGCGCGAGGCGGGCGGCGAGGCGGAGCAGCTGCGGTTCGTGCCGGACGACGTGGACCGGTTCCGGGCCGTCGTGGAGGAGCGGATCGGCGGGTTCGACCTGCTGCTGACCTCGGGCGGGGTGAGCGCGGGCGCGTACGAGGTGGTGAAGGACGCGCTGACCGGGCGGGGCGTGGAGTTCACGAAGGTGGCGATGCAGCCGGGTGGGCCGCAGGGCTCGGGCCGGTACCTGGGGGTGCCGGTGGCGACGCTGCCGGGGAACCCGGTGAGCGCGCAGGTGTCGTTCGAGGTGTTCGTGCGGCCCGCGCTGCGGGCGGCGATGGGGTTCGTGGACGTGGAGCGGCCGACGGCGGTGGCGCGGTTGCGCGGGTCGATCTCCTCGCCGTCGGGGCGGACGCAGTTCCGGCGCGGGGCGTACGACGCGGGCTCGGGCCAGGTGGTGACGCCGGTGGGCGGGCCGGGCTCGCACCTGCTGTCGTCGCTGGCGCTGAGCAACTGCCTGATCGAGGTGCCCGCCGAGGTGGACGAGCTGGCGGACGGCGACGAGGTGCTGGTCCGGCTGCTCTGAGGGCTCCCCCTTGCAGGGGTGCGCGGCACGCCTCCCCACGGCTTCTGAATGATCTTCATATATGCGGTGTGACCTGCTGAGGGCGCGTGCTACGGTGCCGCCGCCTGCCAGGGGGGCGGGCCTTCTCCACCTGCTGAGGGATTGCCATGCGCGCGGTTCTCGCCGTCGGCTTGCTGATCGGCTTCTTCGTCCTCTTCACGGCGCTCACCGTCGGGCTGTGCGCGCTGACGGTGTACGGCTTCGCGACAGGCCGCGAGTTCAACGCCATCAAGATCGCGCTGATCGCGGTCCCGCTGGTCCTGATCCTGATCAGCGCCCTCTACAAGGCGCTCAAGGCGCGCGGTGAGGTCGAGGGCGCCCCGCTCACCCGCGAGGCGCAGCCAGGGCTGTGGGCCGTCGTGGACGAGCTGGCCGCCGTCGCGGGCACCAGGGGCCCCGACGAGATCCGGCTGGTGGGCGCGGTCAACGCGGCCGTGTCCGAGCAGGCTCCGATGCTGGGCCTGCGCGCGGGCCGCCGGACCCTGCTGATCGGCCTGCCGCTGCTGGCCGGGCTGACCGCGAGCGAGCTGCGGTCGGTGCTGGCGCACGAGCTGGGCCACTACGGCGGCGGGCACACCAAGCTGTCCGCGCTGACCTACCGCGCCAAGGAGGCGCTGGTGCACGTGGTGGACGGGCTGGACGACACGTTCCTGCAGCGCCCGTTCGCCTGGTACGCCAAGCTCTACGCGCGGGTGGCCGCGTCGGTGAACCGCAGGCAGGAGCTGGACGCCGACACCGCGTCGGTGACCGCCGCGGGCCGCGAGGCCGCGCAGTCCGCGCTGCGGAAGCTGCCGGTGCTGGGGGCGGCGTGGAACGGCTACCAGGCGCAGTTCCTGTCGCTGGGCGCGCAGGCCGAGCTGACCCCGCCGGTGATGGCCGGGTTCCACGCCTACCTGTCGGAGCCGGAGCGGCGGGGCCGGATGGACGAGGCGCGGGCCGAGCTGCTGGCGCGCGAGCCGGAGTCGGTGTTCGACAGCCACCCGCCGATCCGCGAGCGGGTCGGCCGGATGGCGACGCTGCCCTCCCCCGAGGTCGAGCGGGACGACCGCCCGGCGTGGACGCTGCTGAGCGGGGCGACCGCCGACCTGGAGCGCTCGATCATGGTCGGCGGCGGGTTCGGGCCGACCGCCGACTGGGACGAGGTCGTGTCCGTGGTCGCGCGGGAGCACGGGGAGCGGCGGGCCGGGCTGCTGGCCGTCGCCGGGGCGCGGGCGGGCCTGCCCGGCGAGGTGTCGCTGGACGACGCGCTGGCCGCGCTGGCCTCCACCGGGCAGCGGGACGCGCTGCTGGGGCACCTGCTGTCGGCGGAGCTGCTGGGCGGCGAGGTGCCCGAGGAGCAGCGGGCGCAGGTGCTGGCCGGGCTGCTCGGCGCGGTGCTGGAGCACGAGCTGGTGGCCGCCGGGGTCGGCGCGTACGAGGCGGACTGGGACAAGCGGTGGGTGGTGCGGCTGGAGGACGGGCGCGCCGTCGACGGGCCGCCCCTGTTCGCCGAGGTGCTGGGCGGGCCGGAGCGCGCGGCGGAGGCGTGGAAGCGGGCGGCGGACGTGCTCGGGACGCGGCGCGCGCGGGTGACGCGGGTGCAGCGGATCGCCGAGGACCTGGTCGTGCCGACCGCGTGAGGGCGGGGTCCGGCGCGTGCGTCCGACCGGGTGTGACCGAGGGCTCATATTCAACTGTGGAACATGCATTGTGATCTGAATTACACTCTGCGATACGGCCGTACCACTTGCCAGTCCGGTTGCCCGTGCGTTCGTCGGGGGCGCACGGGCAACCCGGACGTTCCGGGGCAGACCGCGTAGCGTGTGGCGGAACCACGCCCACACATCGGAAGAGACATGACGGTCGATCGCGACAAGCACAACAGTGGTGCCGTTTCCCACTTCATCGAGCTCGCCAAGGGGATCGTCCCCCCGATGCACCCGGCGGGCCGCCCGTTCGTCGCAGGCGCGGCGGCGGCGACGCTCCTGCTGCGCCGGATCTCCAAGCCCGCCGGTGTCGTCGGCGCGCTGGTCACCGCGTGGGTCGCGTGGTTCTTCCGCGAGCCCAAGCGCACCACCCCCACCCGCGCGGGCCTGGCGATCGCGCCCGCCGACGGCACCGTCTCGCACGTCGTCGAGGCCCTGCCGCCCGCCGAGCTGGGCCTGGGCTCCGAACCGATGACGCGGATCAGCGTGTTCCTGTCGGTGTTCGACGTGCACGTGCAGCGCGTCCCGGTGACCGGCGTCGTCCGCCAGGTCTCCTACCACGCGGGCAAGTTCCTCTCCGCCGACCTGGACAAGGCCAGCGAGGAGAACGAGCGCAACACGGTGTGGCTGACCTCCGAGGAGGGCCACGAGATCGTCGTCGTGCAGATCGCGGGCCTGGTCGCCCGGCGCATCGTGTGCGAGGTGTCCGAGGGCGACGCCGTCGCCGCGGGCTCCACCTACGGCCTGATCCGCTTCGGGTCGCGCGTCGACCTGTACGTGCCGCGCGGGTCCCGCGTCCTGGTCGAGGCGGGTCAGCGCACCATCGGCGGGGAGACCGTCCTCGCCGAGCTGCCGGGGAACTGAGCCGTGGCGTCGACCGCACCGGGCGTCCGGCTGCTGCCGAACGCCATCACCGTGCTGGCGATGTGCGCGGGCCTGTCGGCCGTGCACTTCGCGATCAGGGGCATGTACGGGGCGGCGATCGCCTCCATCGCGGCGGCGGCCCTGTTCGACGGGCTCGACGGGCGGCTCGCCCGGATGCTCGACGCCACCAGCAAGATGGGCGCCGAGCTGGACTCGCTGGCCGACTCGATCTCGTTCGGCGTCGCGCCCGCGATGGTGCTGTACGTGTGGAAGTTCGACCCGGACCGGTTCGGCTGGGTCGTGTCGCTGGTGTTCGCGGTGTGCATGGTGCTGCGGCTGGCGCGGTTCAACACCCTGCTGGACGTCGAGCAACCGCCGTACGCCAAGGAGTTCTTCGTCGGCGTGCCCGCCCCCATAGGCGGGTTGCTGCTGCTGCTCCCTCTGACGCTGGACGAGCAGCTGGGCCGGTCCGGCTGGTGGTCCTCGACGCCGGTGGTCGCGGTGTGGACGGTGACGGTCGCGCTGCTGCTGGTGAGCCGCATCCCGACGCTGTCCATCAAGACGATCAAGGTGCCGCAGCGGTTGGTGGCCCCGCTGCTCGTGGTGGTCGCGCTGGTCGCGGCGGCGCTGATCACGTTCCCCCTGGCGGTGCTGGTCGTGATCGAGGTCGTGTACCTGGCGCACCTGCCGTACGCGGTGCGGCGGTACCGGTGGCTGGCCAAGCACCCCGAGGCGTGGGAGGTGCCCCCGGCCGACCGGCGGGCGATCCGCAGGGCGCACGGGGTCGCGGCGCGGCGGCTCGGGCTGCGGCAGCCGATGCGGAACCGGGTCGCGGGCGCGGCGCGGCGGGCCGTGCGGCGGCCGAGGCGGGTCGACGCGGACGACGTGCCCGGCCCGGTCGGGTCGGACGGCGCCGAGTCGCGGCGCGAGAACGGCGGCGGGCGGCGGGCCTGGCGGCAGCTCGGGTTGCGGCGCAAGTGAGTTCGGGCGGCGGGCGCGGGTGCGCGGTCGGCGTCGAGGGGCATCAGGCGGTGAGCGCGGGCCGGTGATCGGTTCGGCAAGCCGAAGGGCCGGGGCGGTGGGAATCCCACCGCCCCGGCCCTTTTCGCGTGCCGCGCACCGCCCCCAGGCCGGCGCGCGGCCGGGTCCGCGCTACTTCGCGGGCGTCGCCACCGGGAAGCCGAGTTCGCGGCAGGTCCCCTCGTCGCCGGGGTACACGCCGATCGAGCCGTGCTCCGGCGACTGCGGCAGGACGAGGACGCAGCGCACCAGGGCGGGCACCGGGGCGTCCGGGGCGCGCCAACCGCGGGTGTTGTCGGTCCAGAACTGCCTGCACACGTCCAGGGCGATGTCGAAGCGGTCGACGCCGTCCGGGGTCGGGGCGACCGACGAGGTCGGCACGGGCCTGACCAGGACGGTCTCCGGTCCCCCCGCCTGGCCGTAGCCCGCCATGCTCGCCTTGCTGAAGCAGATCGGGAACCGGTCGGCGGTGGCGACCGCGGTGGGCTCCAGGGTCCAGGCGTCCGCGCGGTGGACCTGGGGGGAGCCTGCCGCGGTGCTGCTGGGCGCCGACCCGGTGTCGGGCGGCGTGGAGCCGGCCGGGGACGGGTCCGTCGCGGCGCTGGACGGGCCCGCGTCCTGGCTGTGCCGCGACGGGGGCGCGGGCGTGGCCGGGATCGGGTCGCCGCCGCCCGAGCCCTGCTCGACCAGTCCTCCCGTGCTCCCCGCACCGGTCGCGAGCGCCATGATGCCGCCCGCGACCGCCGCGACGCCCGCCATGGCGAGTGCGGGGACCACCCGCCTGCGGCGGCGCAGGGCGTCCGCGCCCTCGCGCTCGATGGCCTCGAAGTCCAGCTCCACCGGGGGTTCGCCCCTCCCGATGGCGTGGTCGAAGAAGTCCTTGCGCACGTTCACCTGCTGCCTCCCGTCCGCTCCGGGGTCCTGGTCGCGAGGGCCGCGTGGTGCGGGCCGAGCGCCGCGCGCAGCGAGTCCAGCCCGCGCGAGCACTGGGACTTCACCGTGCCCTGGGTGATCCCGAGCGCCTTCGCGGTCGCCGCCACGTCGAGGTCCGCGTAGAAGCGCAGGACGATCACGGCCCGCTGGCGGGGCGGCATGGCCTTGAGCGCGGCCCGCACCTCGGGGGCGCCGTCCACCTCCTCGTCGAACTGCGCGGCCGGGCGGTCCGGGACCTCGCCCAGCACCTCCTTGCGGCGGGAGGCGCGCTTGGCCTCGTCCAGCGCCAGCCGCGAGATCACCTTGCGCGCGTAGGCCTCCAGGCCGCGCGGCTCGATGCGGTGCCAGTGCTTGTACATGCGCAGGAGGGCCGCCTGCACGAGGTCCTCGGCCCGGCCCCAGTCCCCGCAGATGAGGTACGCGACCCGCCGCCACGGCACCGCCCGCTCACGCGCGATCCGCGTGAAGTCCTGACGATCCACCAGTACGCCTCCCCTGCTGTCACCAGCCTGATACCGGCGGGGGCGGGAATCCGGTTGCTCGGCGGGGAGATCTCACGGCGGAGCGGCGGGGTCGGGCGGGCGGCTCGGGTCGGGCGGCTCCCCACACCGGTGGTGGGTGTCTGGGATCTCGGACGGCCCGTCCGGGCGCCGGACCGCGGGGCCGGGTTCCGGACGGCGCGTGCGGGCGGCGGAACGGCCCGCGGCCCACCAGCGCGGTTCCCGGTCCCCCGCAGGGCCGCGGGGGACGGGGAACCGCTGCGGCTCAGGCCTTCCTGGACTCCGCGTAGGCCGCCAGCGACGCCAGCTGCGCCGGGTCCAGCGACGGGCGCACGACCCCGCGCGCCTTCGCCAGGTGCTCCGCCGTCACGGCGGTCGCCGACAGGGACTCGCGCATCGCGGTCAGCGCCGCCTCGCGGATCAGCGCGGCGCAGTCCGCCGCCGAGTAGCCGTCGAGGTCGTCCGCCAGCGCGGTCAGCTCGACGTCCTCCGCGAGCGGGGTGTTGCGGGACGCGGAGCGCAGGATCTCCACGCGGGCCTCGGCGTCCGGCGGCGGCACGTAGACCAGGCGCTCCAGCCTGCCCGGTCGCAGCAGGGCCGGGTCGACCAGCTCCGGGCGGTTCGTCGCGCCCAGCACGATCACGTCGCGCAGCGGCTCCACGCCGTCCAGCTCGGTCAGCAGCGCGGCGACCACGCGGTCCGCGACGCCCGAGTCCGAGGACTGGCCCCGGCGCGGGGCCAGCGCGTCCACCTCGTCCAGGAACACCAGCGCGGGCGCGGCCTCGGCGGCCCTGCGGAACAGCTCGCGGACCGCGCGCTCGGACTCGCCGACGAACTTGTCCATCAGCTCGGCGCCCTTGACCGACAGCACGTTCAGCTTGCCCGTCCCGGCCAGCGCGCGGACCAGGAACGTCTTGCCGCAGCCGGGCGGGCCGTACAGGAGCAGGCCGCGCGGGGGCTCGACGCCGAGGCGGGCGAACGAGTCCGGGTACTGGAGCGGCCACAGCGCGGCCTCGGTCAGCGCCTGCTTGACCTCGGCCATGTCGCCGACGTCGTCCAGGGTCAGGCCGCCGGTGCGCAGGGTGTCCGAGGTGGACATGGAGATCGGGCGGACGGTGTCCAGCGAGCCGAGGAGGTCCTCCTGCGCGACGCGCGGCTCGGCCTCCTGGCGCTGGCGCAGCGCGGAGCGGACGGCGGCCTCGCGGCGCACCGCCACCAGGTCGGCGGCGACGAAGCCGGGGGTGCGGTCGGCGACCTCGGCCAGGTCCACGTCCGGTTCGAGGGGCACCTCGCGCAGCAGCGCGCGCAGCAGCTCGCGGCGGGTCGCGCCGTCGGGCAGGGGCAGCACCAGCTCGCGGTCGACCAGGTCGGGGACGCGCAGGCGCGGGTCGATCAGCTCCGGGCTGGCGCTGGTGACCACGAGCGGGGTGGCGGCGAGCGCGGCGCGCAGGGCGTCGAGCACGACCGTGGCCACCGGGGGCGGGGTGGCGGCGGGCAGCAGCGCCTCCACGTCGGTGAGCACGAGCACCGCCGGGGAACCGGGCTGGGACTGGGCCTGGGTGATGGCGTCGGCGAGGGCGCGCGCGGTGGCGTTGGCCTCCAGCACGGCGATCGCGGGCGCGGACACCTCGACCACGCGCGTGCCCGCCGCGTGCGCCACGGCCCGCACCAGGGTCGCCTTGCCGACCCCCTCGGGGCCGCTGACCAGCGCGGCGAGCCTGGGGGCCGCGCCGAGCCTGGTGAGCAGCTCCGGCTGGGTGAGGACGAGGTCGAGCCACTCGGCGAGGCGGCGGGCGGCGTCCTGCTGGCCGACCAGGTCGGCGACCGGGAGCGCCTCGGCGGGCGGGGGCGGCGGGGTGACCGGGGTGATGCCCGCGTCGACGGCGGGCGGGGCGGCCTGCGCCGGGGCGGGGGCGGTCGCGTCGCGCCAGGCCACGAGCGTGGAGGGGCGCACGGCCACCACGCCGCCGGGGTCGGCGGAGGTGATGGTGAGCAGCTCGTTGGTCCAGGTCGTGCCGATGGCGGCGGACAGCTTGCGGCGGGTGGCCGAGACGTCGGCGCCGGGCGGCGGGGCCAGGTCCTGCGGGAGCAGGGACACCGCGTCGCCGACCGTGAGGACCTTGCCGGTGAGCGCCATCCGGAGGGTCTCCGGGGTGAGCGCGGTGCTGGCCAGGCGGGAGCCCGCGACGGTGATGGTGCGAGCGGCGGACACCTCGACGGGGGTGACGACGAGCTCCGCGCCCTCGGTGACGCCGAGGTTGGAGAGGGTGATGTCGTCGACCAGCACCACGCCGACGGGGCTGCCGTCGGGGGCCGCGGCGGCGAGGGCCGCGCTGACCCGCGCGCCGGTGAGGCGGACCGCGTCCCACTGGCGCAGGCCGAGCGCGTCCAGGACTTCGCGGTGCATCCGGACGACACCGCGGCGGGTGTCCAGCGCGGATGGGGAGAGCCTCGCGGTCAGGGTGATCACGGGGTCAGGGTAGTTCGACGGGAGGGGGCGGGTGGGGCGAACCCGGCAGGGGGTGGGGGCGCGGGAGGACGGGTGGGGATGGGGCTTGTGGCGGGCCGTGGCTCGCGACGGCGGGCGGCGGGTGGCGGGAGCAACGGCGGCGGGTGGCTCGCGGCATCGGGTGGCAGGTGGGCGGCTCACGGCGGCGGGCGGCTTGTGGGAGCGGCGGACGAGCGGCGCGGCGGGCACCAGGCCGTGTCGTGCGGCGGGCGGCGGGCAGCGGGCAGGCCGGGCGGCGAGGCGGGCCTCGGGGTCGAGCGGGCCGTGCGGTGGGAGTGGCGGCCCCGCCCGCGCCTCGGGCCGCACGAGCCGCGAGGTGCGGGGGGATCGCGCGGGTCGTGGTGCGGCCCGGTGGCGCGGGCGGGGCGTTCAAGGGGGAAGCGGGGCCGGGCAGCGGAGGGCCCCGCTTCCCGCGCTGCTAGCGGCGCGGGCGCACGGCGTACCCGTACTGCTCCGGCCAGTTCGAGTCCACGCCCAGCTCCTGCGCCGCGTGGTGCGCCCAGTACGGGTCGCGCAGCAGCTCGCGGCCCAGCAGGACCGCGTCGGCCTGGCCGGTCGCGACGACCTCCTCGGCGCGCGCGGGCTCGGTGATCAGGCCGACCGCGCCGGTGGGCAGGCCGGTGGCCTCGCGGACCTTCGCCGCGAAGCGCACCTGGTAGTGCGACTCCACCGGGATGACCGCGTCGTGCGCCATGCCGCCGGTCGACACGTCGAGCAGGTCGACGCCGCGCTGCTGGAGCTCCTTGGCCAGCAGCACCGTGTCGTCCTCGGCCCAGCCCACGCCGCCCTGCTCGGCGGTCCAGTCGGTCGCCGAGGTGCGGAACAGCACCGGCAGGTCCTCCGGCCACACCGCGCGCACCGCGTCCACGACCTCCAGCGCGAAGCGCATCCGGTTCTCGGTCGTGCCGCCGTACTCGTCGGTGCGCTGGTTGGAGATCGGGGACAGGAAGGAGTTGATCAGGTAGCCGTGGGCGCCGTGCACCTCGACGACCTTGAAGCCCGCGGCGAGGGCGCGGCGCGCGGACGCGGCGAAGTCCTCCACCAGCGCGGCGATCTCGCCGGTGGTCAGCTCGCGCGGCACCGGCAGGCCGTGGAACGGCGCCGGGCTGGGGCCGACCGGCTGCCAGCCGTGCTCGGTGTCGGCGACGGAACCCCCGCCCAGCCACGGCTTGTTCGTCGACGCCTTGCGCCCCGCGTGGGCGAGCTGGATCGCGGGGACCGCGCCGTGGGCGCTGATCGCGGCGGTGATCCGGGCGAACGCCTCCTGCTGGGCGTCGTTCCACAGGCCCAGGTCCCACGGGCTGATGCGGCCGTCGGCGCGCACACCGGTCGCCTCCGCCATGACCAGGCCCGCGCCACCGGCGGCGCGGCTGGCCAGGTGGGTGAGGTGGAAGTCGGTGGGCACACCGGCCTCCGGGCCCGAGGGGGCGGCGGAGTAGGTGCACATCGGGGACATCCAGACCCGGTTAGGGATGTCCAGGGATCGCAGGGTCAGCGTGCTGAACAGGGTGCTCAACGGGTGCTCCTCACTTGTCGCAATGTTAACAATAGGACGACCTCGGCGAGTTGTTAACATCGAGGGGCACGAACGTGAGGGGAGTCATGAGCACCCAGGGCACCGTGTCACCCGCCCGCCGCAGGGGTCTGGCCGACGAGGTGGCCGACCGCATCCGCGAGGGCATCCTCACCGGCGCCTACGAACCCGGCAGGCAGCTGCGCGAGGTCGAGCTGTCGACCGTCATGGACGTCAGCCGGGGCCCCGTCCGCGAGGCGCTGCGACTGCTGGAGCACGAGGGGCTCGTGCACGTCACCTGGCACCGGGGCGCGACGGTCACCCGCTTCTCCCGCCGGGACGTCGCCGAGCTGGACAGCCTGCGCGGGGCCCTGGAGTGCCTGGCCGTGCACGAGGTCGCGCACCGGGCCACCGAGGAGGACTTCGCCGCGCTCGACCGGGCCGCCGAGGCGCTGGCGCGGGCCGTCGGGGCGCACGAGCTGGCGCAGCGGGACGTCGACTTCCACGACGCGGTGTTCGCCGCCGCGCACCACGACCGGCTGACCCGCTCGTGGGGGTGCATCCGGCGGCAGGTCCACCTGTTCCTGCTCACCCGGATCAGCCGGGACGAGGGGCTGCGCGGCGGGTGCGCCGAGGAGCACCGGGAGCTGGTCGCCGCGCTGCGCACCCGTGACGCGGCCACCGCGAGCGCGCTGCTCGGCGAGCACCGCAGGCGGGTGTTCGAGCTGTCGGACGACGACGACTGGTCCGACCTGCTGTGCCCGGACGACTGCGGGGGCGAGCGGCGCGAGGGGTGAGACGCGAACGGCGCCGACCGGGGGTCACCCTGGTCGACGCCGTCACCCGGCGCTGGGGGGGGCTCAGCTGCCCGCCTTGCCACCCGGTCCCTGGTAGTCGTTCGTGACGATCACGATGACGCCGTCGTGCGCGTCCTTGATGCCGTCGAACCGGGGCATCACGCGCGCGCGGATCGACTGGGCGAGCTGCTTGGCCGCGTCCTCCTCGGCCGTGCCCGCGCGGTAGTAGACCGTGGTGGTCTCGATGATGCCGTCCGGGTAGTTGCCGGTGGCCTGGACCGCCCAGCCGGACTTGCCGATGTCGTCGGACGCGCGCGCGGCCAGACCGCTGATGTTGCTGTTGTTGTAGACGCGCACCGAGGGCCGGGTGGCGGGTGTGCCCTGCGACTGGTCGCCGGGCTGCTGCGCCGGGGGCTGCGGCTGGGGCTGCTGCTCCGTCGTCGTCGCGGGCGGCTGCCCGGTGGTGGTCGTCGGCGCGCCCGCGGACTCGCTCGCGGGCGGCTCGCTCGCGCTCGGCTCACCGGCGGGCGGCTCGCTGGAGGGGCCCGGTTCGGCGGGCGCGGAGGCGCTCGGGGCGGGTTGCTGCTGCTGCGCCTGCGGATCGTCGTCCGACCCGGTGAACAGCGTCACGACGCCGAGCACCAGCGCCACCCCGGCGAGGCCGAGCAGGGCGTAGCCCGCGGCGCGGGCGGGTTGGGCCGAACCTGAGGACTCGGGGTTGCTCATCCGTCCACGCCCAGGCGCCTAGCCGCCCGAGCCCGCCGCCTGCCCGATCGCAACCGGAGCAGCCGCTTGACGAGCATCGGATCGGCCGCGAGGGCCTCCTCCTTCTCGATCAACGCGTTGAGTAGCTGGTAGTAGCGGGTGGGCGTGAGGTCGAACAGCTCGCGGACGGCCTGCTCCTTGGCGCCCGCGTACTTCCACCACTGGCGCTCGAAGGCCAGGATCTCGCGCTCCCGCCCGTCGAGCCCGCCAGGGGCTGCGGGGTGCGCGAGTGCGGCGTCCATCGGGCTCCTCGGCCTGCCGGTTCGGTGGGTGATCTCATTACATCACGTGATCTTGGTCGTCGTGGGTCGCGCGACCCGACACGCCGGGCGGGACGGCGGCGCGGCGCGGTGGCGACACGCCGGGCGGCGGGCGCGGGGGCGGCGCGCCGATAGGGTGCGCGGCATGGCAGTACACCCCATCCGGATCGCGGGCGACCCGGTCCTGCACAACCCGACCCGTCCCGTGGACGAGCACGACGACGAGCTCAGGGCGCTCATCGCGGACATGTACGAGACGATGGCCGCCGCCAACGGCGTCGGCCTCGCGGCCAACCAGATCGGCGTGGACCTCCGGCTGTTCGTCTACGACTGCCCGGACGACGAGGGGGTGCGGCGCCGGGGCGAGGTGGTGAACCCGGTGCTCCAGACCTCGGACGTCCCGCTGGGGATGCCGGACCCGGACGACGACTACGAGGGCTGCCTCTCGGCGCCCGGCGAGTCCTACCCGACCGGGCGCGCGTCCTGGGCGAAGGTCACCGGGACCGACGGGAACGGGGACCCGGTGGAGGTCGAGGGGACCGGGTTCTTCGCCCGGTGCCTCCAGCACGAGACGGACCACCTGGACGGGTACCTGTACCTGGACCGGCTGGTGGGTCGGCACAAGCGGGCCTCCAAGAAGATGATCAAGGCCAACGGGTGGGGCGTCCCTGGGCTGTCCTGGGACCCGGCCACCTCGGAGGACCCGTTCGCGGACGACGAGGACGAGGACTGAGGGCTCGCCCGCAGGTCAGGGCCGGGGTCGGGGCTGGCGTCGGGGCTGACGTCGGGGGTTGAGGCCGAGCGCTCAGCGCTGCGGGCCGAGCGCTCGCCGCCGCGCCCTCCCCGGTCCACCCGCGCGTCAGGGCGCTGCTCGCGGCCGTGCGGATCGCGGTCGACAGCGCCTGGCGCGTCCTGCCCGCCCCGGTCCTAGACCGGGTCGGGCGCCACCTGCGGCGCCCCCGCGTCCGGCGCGGCCTCCAGCTGCTGCCGGGGGCGGCGCCGGTGGGGCTGGGGCTGCGGCTGGTGGTCGCCGGTGGGTGACGTGCGGCGCCACGGGAGCTCGACGAAGCCGGTCAGCTCGACGGCGCTGCCGCACGCGGCCAGCTCGGCGTACGAGCCGCCGATGACCTGGGCGCGCAGCCGCGACACGTCCGCCGACGTCGCGCCGTGGCCCGCCACCAGGAACGGCAGCAGCAGCCGCCAGGCGTCCACCACCGGGGAGCGCCTGCGGTGCGGGGCGCGCAGCGCGGCCCTGGCGGCGCGCAGGGCGTGCTCGGCCGGGGTGATCGCGCCCGGCGTCGCGGTGTGGTCCCACTGCCAGCGGGCCGACTCGGTCACCGCGCAGCGGACGCAGTCCCACGGACCCGCGGTCGGCTCGGCGCCGCACTGCGAGCAGGTCACCAGGGTCATCGCCCAGTCCACGCACGTCCACGCGTGCCTGCCCACCGGGTCGGCCAGCACCCGCTCGGCCAGCTCGCGCTCCCCCGAACCGCCCTCGGCCAGCTGCTCGGCGGACAGCAGCTCCTGCCAGTCCAGCAGCCACACCTGGTCGACCAGCTCGGCGCAGAACCGGCAGGTCGGGTAACCGCGTCCGGCCAGGTCACCGCAGGTCGGGCAGGCCGAAACCGGGGCGCGGCGGGCAACGCGCCGCGCGCCGGGCGGGAACGGCGGGTGATCAGCCACGCGTGCAACTTACGCCGTGGGCCCGACCCTTGGCACCGGCACCGCGCCGTGGCTATGGTCGATCGGACAACTCAACATCGCGGGAGCTCGCACCAGAGCGGGCTGAGAGGGCGGCTGCGACCTTGGGGTCGCGGGGCCGCCGACCGCCTGAACCTGACCGGGTAATGCCGGCGTAGGGAGGAATGCCGTGACGGCACTCGGGGACGGCTCGGTCAGGCCGAGCGTCACCACCGGGCCGATCCGGGGGTCCCGCAAGGTCCACCGCGACGCGGAGGACGGCGTGCGGGTCCCGTTCCGCAGGGTCGAGCTCACCGACGGCGACCACTTCGACCTGTACGACACCTCCGGGCCTTACACGGCCGGGGACGTCGACGTGCGCGAGGGACTGGAGAAGATCCGCGCCGGCTGGATCTCGGCGCGCGAGCCCGTGAACGGGGCAGCCACCCAGCTGGCCTGGGCGCGGGCGGGCGTGATCACCCCGGAGATGCGGTTCGCGGCGCTGCGCGAGTCGCTGGCGCCGGAGTTCGTGCGCGACGAGGTCGCCGCGGGGCGCGCGGTGATCCCGGCCAACCGCAACCACCCGGAGTCCGAGCCGATGGTCATCGGCAAGGGGTTCCTGGTGAAGGTCAACGCCAACATCGGCAACTCGGCGGTGACCTCGTCCGTCGAGGAGGAGGTGGAGAAGATGGTGTGGGCGACCCGCTGGGGCGCCGACACCGTGATGGACCTGTCGACCGGCAAGCGCATCCACGAGACCCGCGAGTGGATCATCCGCAACTCGCCGGTCCCCGTGGGGACGGTGCCGATCTACCAGGCGCTGGAGAAGGTCGGCGGGGATCCGGCCGCGCTGTCCTGGGAGGTGTACCGGGACACCGTCGTGGAGCAGGCCGAGCAGGGCGTGGACTACATGACGGTGCACGCGGGCGTGCTGCTGCGGTACGTGCCGCTGACGGCGCGGCGGGTCACCGGGATCGTCTCGCGCGGCGGCTCGATCATGGCCGCGTGGTGCCTGGCGCACCACGAGGAGAGCTTCCTGTACACCCGGTTCGCCGAGCTGTGCGAGATCCTGCGCCAGTACGACGTGACGTTCTCGCTGGGCGACGGGCTGCGGCCGGGGTCGATCGCGGACGCCAACGACGAGGCCCAGTTCGCCGAGCTGCGCACCCTGGGCGAGCTGGCGCGGGTGGCCAGGGCGCACGACGTGCAGGTGATGATCGAGGGGCCCGGCCACGTGCCGCTGCACAAGATCGCGGAGAACGTGCGGCTGGAGCAGGAGTGGTGCGACGGCGCGCCGTTCTACACGCTCGGCCCGCTGGCCACCGACGTCGCGCCCGCCTACGACCACATCACGTCGGCGATCGGCGCGGCGCAGATCGGGGCGCTCGGCACGGCCATGCTCTGCTACGTGACCCCGAAGGAGCACCTGGGGCTGCCGGACCGGGACGACGTGAAGACCGGCGTGATCACGTACAAGATCGCCGCGCACGCCGCCGACCTCGCCAAGGGCCACCCCGGCGCGCAGGCGTGGGACGACGCGCTGTCCAGGGCCAGGTTCGAGTTCCGCTGGGAGGACCAGTTCAACCTCTCGCTCGACCCGGACACCGCGCGCGAGTTCCACGACCGGACGCTCCCGGCGGAGCCCGCGAAGACGGCGCACTTCTGCTCGATGTGCGGGCCGAAGTTCTGCTCGATGCGGATCACGCAGGACGTGCGGCGCTACGCTGAGGAGCGGGGTCTGTCCACTGTGGAAGCGATTGAGGCGGGTATGGCCGAGAAGGCGCACGAGTTCGACGACCGGGGCGGCAAGGTCTACCTGCCGGTCGTGGACTGACGTGGAGCGGCCGAGCGTCGTGGAGACGCCGAAGAAGGTCCTGACCATCGCGGGTTCCGACTCGGGCGGTGGCGCGGGGTTGCAGGCCGACCTGCGGGTGCTGGCGGCGTGCGGGGTGCACGGCATGACCGCCGTGACCGCCGTGACGGTGCAGAACTCGCTGGGCGTGAGCGGCGTCGTGGAGATCCCGGCCGAGCAGGTCGCGGCGCAGATCAGGGTGGTGGCCACCGACATCGGCGTGGACGCGGCCAAGACCGGGATGCTCGCGTCGGCGCCGATCATCGAGGCGGTGGCGGCGGCGTGCGACGAGGTCGGCATCGGCTCGGGCGGGACGCCGTTCGTGGTGGACCCGGTGTCGGCGTCCATGCACGGCGACCCGCTGCTGACCGACGCCGCGCTGGAGGCGCTGCGGGTCCTGCTGTTCCCGAGGGCGACGCTGGTGACGCCGAACCTGGACGAGGTGCGGCTGCTGACCGGGGTCGACGTGCGCACCCGCGAGGAGCAGCGCGAGGTCGCGAAGGTGCTGCACGGCATGGGCCCGCAGTGGGTGCTGGTCAAGGGCGGGCACATGAGGGGCGACCCGGAGTGCCTGGACCTGCTGTACGACGGGCGGGAGTTCCACGAGTACGTGGGGCCCCGGTACGACGTGCTGCACACGCACGGCAGCGGGGACACGCTGGCGTCGTCCATCTGCTCGCGCCTGGCGCGCGGGGTGGGGGTGGTCGACGCGGTGCGGTTCGGGAAGGACTTCGTGGTCCGGTCGGTGCTGGCGGCGTACCCGCTGGGCGCCGGGGTCGGGCCGGTGTCGCCGCTGTGGCGGCTCGCCGAGTGAGCTAGGCGTTCCCCGTGGGCCCGTCCGCGTTCGCGCGGGCGGGCCTCACGGCTTCTCCGGGGTCAGGATCGCGGCGGCGACCACGTCGAGCAGGTGGTCGGCGCGGGGCGCGGACGTGGGCTGGTCGTGCAGCCAGATGAGGGCCCCGCCGAGCGCGAACAGGTCGGGGCCGGTCAGGTCGGTCCTGGCCTGGCCCGCGGCCTGGGCGCGCTCCAGCAGCCGGGCGCCGGAGCCGCGCATCGCGACGCAGGAGGCGTGCAGCGCGGAGTCCGGGTCCTCGATGGCGCCCATCATGGTCGTGACGGCGCCCCGGTAGGTGTGCGCGCAGGCGACGAACTCGCGCAGCCACGCCTTGAGCGCCTCGCCGGGGGGCAGGCGCGCCTCCAGCCGGTCCGCGAGGGTGGTCAGCTCGTCGAAGCCCGCGCGGAGCAGGGCGTCCAGCAGCGCGTCCCTGGTCGGGAAGTGGCGCAGCAGGGTCGCGAGGCCGACCTCGGCGCGGCGCGCGAGGTCGCGCATCGACACGTCCGCGCCCTGCTCGGTGATGACCGCGTCCGCGATCGCGAGCAGGTGGTCGCGGTTCTTCCTGGCGTCCGCCCGCATGGTCGCCCCCTTTCCGGTTCAGTGAACCACTTGACCCGGCCGCGTGCCCACTCCTAGTATCCGGATCAGTGAACCGGTTAATCCGGTTCACTGATCCGTTCAACGTCCGAGCAGGTGGAGGCCATGATGACCGGCACGATGAAGGCGGTTCGGCTGCACGAGCACGGCGGGCCGGAGGTGCTGCGACTCGACGAGGTCCCGGTGCCCGAGGTGGGGCCGGGCGAGGTCCGGGTGCGGGTGCGGGCGGTGGGGCTCAACCCGCCGGACTGGTACCTGCGGGAGGGCATGACGAAGATCCCGCCGGAGCTGCGGCCGAGGCTGGACCTTCCGCTGATCCCCGGCACGGACGTGTCCGGGGTGGTGGAGGAGGTCGGCGAGGGCGCGGGGTGGGCCGTCGGGGACGAGGTGTTCGGGATGCTGCGCTTCCCCTCGCCCGGCGGCAGCGCGTACGCCGAGCAGGTGGTGGCGCCCGCGACGGACCTGGCCCGCAAGCCCGCGGGCGTGGACCACGTGCAGGCGGCGGGCGCGCCGATGGCGGGGCTGACCGCGTGGCAGTTCCTGATCGCGCTCGGGCACGAGGTCGCGCCGCCGTTCCAGCCGCGACCGCACCACCCGGTCCCGCTCGGGTCGGGGACGACGGTGCTGGTCAACGGCGCGGCGGGCGGCGTGGGGCACTTCGCGGTGCAGCTGGCCAGGTGGCGGGGCGCGCGGGTGGTCGCGGTGGCCTCGGGGTCGCACGGGGAGTTCCTGCGGGGGCTGGGCGCGGACGTGGTCGTGGACTACACGCGGGAGCGCGCCGAGGACCTGGTCGACGAGGTCGACCTGGTGCTGGACGCGGTCGGCGGGGAGGCGACCGGGCGGTTCCTGCCGCTGGTCCGGCGCGGGGGCGCGCTGTTCCCGGTGTTCCCCGGCCCGTACGACGTGGCCGAGGCGGCGCGGCGCGAGGTGACCGTCTCGGCCACGCAGGTCAGGGCGAGCGGGGCGCAGCTGGCGGAGCTGGGCGCGCTGCTGGGGTCGGGCGAGGTGCGGGTCGGGGTCGACAGCGTCTTCCCGCTCGCGGACGCCGCCGCCGCGCACGCGCGGGCGGAGCGCGGGCACATCCGGGGCAAGATCGTGCTGGTGGTGGACTAGCGGGGCGGCGGCCCCGGCCGCCGTGGACGAGCCGCCTCGGCGGACGGGCCGTGCGGGGTCGGGACGCAGCGGGCTCGGGCCTGGACCTCACCCTTGGGCCGGCCGGCGAACCACCCCGTGCCGTCCCCCGTCGACGCGAGCGCGCGGTGGGGAAACCGGGGCGCGGACCGGTTCACGCCAAGGTGTGAGGCCGCCCCCACCGGGCGCTACCGCTCGGGCACGACCGCCTCGACGGCCCGGCGGAGGGTGGCGCGCACGAGCGCCGGGTCGTCCAGGTCGCCGCCGGACAGGGCGCCGTCGCGCAGCAGGACCAGGACGCGGGCCACGTGGTCCGGGTCCTGGCAACCGGCTTCGGCGGCCAGGTCGCGGAGGCGTCCGGCGAACCAGCGGCGGTGGTCGTCCACGACCGCGCGGACCGGGTGGGCCGGGTCGGGGTGCTCGGCGGCGGCGTTCAGGAACTGGCAGCCCCGGAAGCCGTCCGCGCAGGTCGCGTCGCCGACCTCGGCGAGCATCGCCACGAGCGCGGCGCGCGGCGGGCGGCCGTCGGTGAGCGCGGCCATGCCCTCGCGGATGCGCAGGCTCTCCTCGGCCAGGTACGCGGCGACCAGGTCGTCCTTGGCCGGGAAGTGCCGGTAGAACGTCGCCCTGGTGACCGAGGCCTGCTTGACCAGGCGGTCCACCCCGACCGCGTGGACGCCCTCGGCGTAGAAGAGGCGGGCCGCGGTGCGGAGCAGCCTCTCCCTGGGGTGCTCGTCCCGGACCGGGGCAGTCGTCATCCCCCGACGATAGAGAAAGACCGGTCGTTCTGCACCGTGTGATCACCCACGTTGACCGCCGCGGGCGGAGGGCTAGTCTCGTCCACAGGGAGAACGATCGTTCTTTCTACCGCAATGGACGCGAGGAGTCCCCACCATGAGCACCCCCACCGTCGTCCTGGTCCACGGCGCGTTCGCCGACTCGTCCAGCTGGACCGACGTCGTCCGCGGGCTGCGCGCCCAGGGCGTCCCGGTCGTCGCGGTCGCGAACCCGCTGCGCGGCCTGGAGTCCGACGCCCGCTACGTCGCCTCGGTCGCCAACAGCGTCACCGGCCCGGTCGTGCTGGTCGGCCACTCCTACGGTGGCGCGCTGATCACCCGCGCGGCGCGGGACGTCGCAGGCGCGAAGGCGCTGGTCTACGTCGCGGCGTTCCAGCCCGACACCGGCGAGAGCGCGCTGGAGCTGGCGAACCGCTTCCCCGGCGCCAAGCTCGGCCCGGACACCCTGGACGTGCTCGTGCACGAGGGCGCGCCGGAGCTGTCGATCAAGCCGGGGGACTTCCGCGAGGTGTTCGCGGCCGACCTGCCGGAGAGCGCGACGACCGTGCTGGCCGCGACCCAGCGCCCGGTGGCCGAGGCCGCGCTGGCGGGTGGGCTCGACGGCGAGCCCGCGTGGCGCTCGCTGCCGTCGTGGGCGCTGGTCGCGAACCAGGACAACGCGATCCCGGCGGCCTCGCAGGAGTTCATGGCCGAGCGCGCCGGGTCGACCACGACGCGGGTCGACGCCTCGCACGCGGTCGCGGTGTCCCGGCCGGAGGTGGTGGCCGAGCTGGTGCTCGCGGCGGTGCGCGCCACGAGCTGAGCGCCCTAGGGCCTGGGCAGGAGCGCCAGCGCGGTGTCCGCCGCGCTGGTCACGGCCTCCGCGCCCAGGCCCGCCTTCCCGACCGCCTCGACGCCCCGGACCACCACCAGCAGCAGCGACGCCAGCGCGTCCGGGTCGGCGTCGGGGGCGAGGTCGCCGCAGCGCTGGGCGGCGGTGATCTCGCGGCTCAGCAGCCCGAGCAGCGCGCGCATGGTGGTGGCCGAGCGGTCGGCGACGGACTCGTCGGACGCGGCCAGCTCGGCGGTCCCCTTGGCCTGGAAGCAGCCCCGGCGCCCGACGTCGGCGGCGGTGTTCGCGGCGACGAAGCGGACGTAGGCCTCCAGCCGGGCGAGCGCGCCCTCGTCCGGGCCGGTCAGGTTCTCCTCGGCCAGGACGACGATCGCCCCGCACCAGTCGTCGAAGACGCGGCGGAACAGGGCCTCCTTGTCGCCGAACGCCCCGTAGAGGCTGCCCTTGCCCAGGCCCGTGACGCGGGCGATGTCGTCCATGCGCGTGCCCGCGAACCCGGTGGTCCAGAACTGCTCCCGCGCCAGCTCCAGCACCTGCGTCTCGTCGAACTTCCTGGGCCTCGGCACGGCGCCGAAACTACCCGTTCTTGACTCGATCGTCCACAACCGGCTAGGTTTTGGACGATCCATTCCAGAACGAGGGGTTCAACCATGCCGGGCGTGTTGCAGGACAAGGTGGCCGTGATCACCGGGGGCTCCAGCGGGATCGGGCTGGCCATGGCCCACCGGTTCGCCGCCGAGGGCGCGCGGGTCTTCGTCACCGGGCGGGACGCCGCGCGGCTCGACGCCGCCGTCGCCGAGATCGGGGACGCCGCCACCGGGGTGCGGGCCGACGTCGCCGACCCGGCCGCGCTGGACGCGCTCTACGAGCGGGTGCGGGCCGAGGCCGGGCGGGTCGACGTGCTGGTCGCGAACGCGGGCCTGGCGGCCGACGCCCCGCTCGGCGAGCACACCGAGGAGGGCGTCGACCTCACCCTCGCGGTGAACGTGAAGGGCACGCTGTTCACCGTCCAGAAGGCGCTGCCGCTGCTGTCGGCGGGCGCGTCGATCATCGTGATCGGGTCCAGCAACAGCACCCGGCCCAACCCGCTCCTCGCGGTGTACAGCGCGTCCAAGGCCGCGGTGCGGAACCTGGTGCGCAACTGGGCGGCGCAGTCGAAGGACCGGCAGTTCCGGATCAACGTGCTCAGCCCCGGCCCCACCCGCACGCCCGGCCTGATGAGCGCGGGCGGGCCGATGATCGAGCAGTACGTGCGGGAGCAGGTGCCGCTGGGGCGGATGGCCGAGCCGGAGGAGATCGCGTCGGCGGCGCTGTTCCTGGCCTCGGACGCCTCCTCGTTCGTCACCGGCGTCGAGCTGTTCGCGGACGGCGGGCAGGCGCAGGTCTGACCGGGGCGGTGGCGTCGAGCCACACCAGGTGCGCCGTGAGGTCGTCGGGCGCGCCGAACCGGGCGTAGAGGGCCCTGGCGTGGGCGGCGGTCTCGGAGCTGCTCCGGTGGCCGTCCGCCACGCCCACGGTCTCGGCGCGGTCGGCGAACTGGAGGCCGTAGGCCGCGATCCCGCCACCACCGCCGTCAGCGGCCTCGTAGGCGATGGCGTACATCCTGGGCGCGTGGGAGCGCGCCTCGCGCGCGAGCCGGGCGCGGGCGCCCCCGCCGCGGGACGGGACGCGGGACGGGTGGTCGGTCACCGACGCGCCTCCCCGGTGCGGGGAAAGGCGGGGATGCCCTCGTGCCCGCGCCACGCGGCGTCGCAGTCCACGCAGGTGGGCCAGTACCAGTGCGTGCGCGGGAGCTCCTGGACGGGCACGGTGACGTCGACGCCGCACAGGGTCCGGGTGTCCTCGCCGGGATGGCGCCCGCGCTCGACGGCGTGGCGGGACCGGTCGTGCGGCAACCACTTGAACGCTCGGCTCGGCACCGGTCAGCCCACCGGGCCCGACGTGCGCGGCCGACCGGCGATCGGCGGCGGTCCGGGGATCGGCAGCGGTTCGGGGATCGGCGGCGGTCCGGGGATCGGCAGCGGTCCGGCGATCGGCAGCGGTTCGGCGGTCCGGCCGCCGTGGCGCGGCGTCAGGTCTTCAGGGCCCATCGGTTCCTCCCCCTGGGAAGCTGTCCGGCCCGGTCTGCGCACGAGGAGCTGCAACTGCGACGACGTGCGCAGACCGGCCACCTCGCCGATGTCCGCACCGGCTCGGTGGTCAGACCGTAAACCCTGCCGCAGGGTTTGTGCAGGCCCTCTTTCGGGCGAACAATCCCCCGCCTGTCGATGTTGCACACTGGTGCCGCAGTCATGGAGGAGAGCGGGGCATGGTGGACAGGTCTGCGCAGCACCACACGGCGGTCTACAAGCGCAAGCTCGGCGAGGTGCTGGAGACGTGCCGCGAGGAGGCCGGCCTGAGCCGCGCGGACGCCGCCGCGGTCCTCGACTGCTCGACCTCGAAGATCCGGATGATCGAGAGCGGCGGGGTCGCGGTCAAGACGCCCGAACTGCGCGAGCTGCTGACCGCCTACAACATCACCGGCGAGCGCCGCGCCGACATCGAGACCTTGGGCGAGCACGCCCGCCAGCGCCGTGGGCGGACCACCTGGGGCGGCGCGGTTCCCGAACGCCTGAAGCGGTTCTTCGACAAGGAGGAAACCGCCGTCACGATCGATTCCTACTCACCATGGGTTCTGCAAGGGCTGGCGCAAACCGAGGCGCACGCCCGCGCCGTCATCCAAACGAACTCTTTGCTGAGTCCCAAGGACGTCGACCGGCTCGTGCAAGCACGACTCGCCCGACAAGAGCGCCTTCACGCCCAGGACGCCCCGAAAATCCGATGGGCGGTTGACGAGTCGGTCTTGCGCAGGCCGATCGGCGGCGCGGAAGTGATGCGAGCGCAGTTGGAACACCTGGCGGCCCTCTGCCGCAAGGACATCGGGGAACTGCGCGTGATCCCCAACTCCGTCGGCGCGCACGCGGGTTGCGGATTCCCTTTTGTCGTACTCGTGGACGCCGAGGGGAATCGATCCGTGTACGTCGAGAACCTGACCGACGGTTCATGGATTGAAGATCTCGATCGAGTGACACGCTACGAAATCACCATGAGGGAGATCATGGATTGTGCACTCTCGACCGAGGAGTCACTGCGACTGGTCGATACGGTACTAGCGCAACTGTGACTGCGACAGAGGGAGCACCATGATCGGCATGCTTGAGGGGGCGAAGTGGAAGAAGTCACTTCGCTCCGGCAACAGTGGCGGTAACTGCGTCGAGATGGCCTGCGGGACGTCGAGCGCGCGTGCGATCCGCGACTCGAAGAACCCCGCCCACGGCGCGCTCGTCCTCGACGGGGACACCGCCGCGAGGTTCCTGGACGGCCTGAAGGCCGGGCGGTTCGGCCGCTGAGCGAGCGACGGTCCCGGCCGACCGCCGGGACCGTCGTGCCGAAAACCCCGCCGCGCCAACGGTTCCGGTCTACGCTCGGCGGGATGGATCGAGTGCGCGTAGCGCTCACCGGAGCGCAGGAAACGATGCTGGCCACGCTCTACGGACGGGCGCTCGACAGCGCCCGCCCCCACTCCGTCCTGAACGACGGAGCAGCCGCCGAGGCCGTCGCCCGCCTCGACTACGACTTCCCCGGCACCGGCCTGACGATGACCTCCGCCGTCGGCGTGGCCATCCGGGCCTGGCAGCTCGACCGGTGGCTGCGGGGGTTCCTGGCCGAACACCCACGGGCCACCGTCCTCCACCTCGCCTGCGGCCTGGACACCCGCGCCCACCGCCTCTCCCCCGGCCCCGACGTGCGCTGGGTGGACGTCGACCTGCCGGACGTCGTGGCGGTGCGGGAGAAGGTGCTCCCGCCGCCGGGCGGGGACTACCGGCTCGTCGGGGCGTCCGCGACCTCACCCGAGCTGTGGGAGTCGATCCCCGACGACCGGCCGACCGCGGTCGTGTTCGAGGGGCTGTCGATGTACCTGTCCGGCGCGGAGGTGGAGGGGATGGTGCGGCGGGCCGTCGGGCGGTTCCCGTCCGGGGAGCTGATGTTCGACGTCTACGGGACGATCGGCATCAGGCTGCAGAAGCTCGTGCCGCCCGTCCGGCGGGCGGGGGCGGTGCTGCGGTGGGGGCTGGACGACCCGACCGGGCCCGAGGCGTGGGGGCTGAAGCTGGTGGAGTCGGTGCGCAGCACCGAGATGCCGATGCTGGACCGGCTGCCCCTGGCGGGGCGGGTGCAGCTGAGGATCGTCGGCCTGATCCCGAGGCTGCGGGACGCCGGGCGGGCGGTGCGCTACCGGTTCCCCGCGTAGCGCACCGGTCCGCGCCTACTCCTCGACCAGGGCTTCCAGCGCGCCGAGCGCGCCCACGAGCGCGTCGCGGTGCTCGGGGCTGAGGGACTCCAGGCGGGCCCTCAGCTCCTGCACGCGCGCGGACCGCACGCCGGACACCATCGCGACCCCCTCGTCGGTCGGGCTGGCCAGCCAGGCCCGACCGTCCTGGGGGTCCGGTTCCCTGCGCACGTACCCGGCCTCGACGAGCGTCGCCACGATCCTGGACAGGGTCGGCGGCGCGACGCCCTCCTTGTTCGCCAGGTCCCCCAACCGCATCGGGCCGCAGCGCGCCAGCGTCGCCAGCGCCGAGACCGCGCCGGGGCCGAGCCCCGGTGAGCCGGTCCGGCGCAGCAGCCGGGAAAGCCTGCCGATCGTGAGGTACAAACGCGCGGTGGCGTCCTCCAGGTCGGTCACCGGCGGCCCCTCCTCCGGACAAAACGGGTGTTCAGCATCCATCATGCCGGGCGCCCCCTGCACCACCGACAAGCCGATCACCGTTCAGGCGTCCGGCGCAGGGCTGGACGCGTGCGCCCAGAACCGCTTCGGCGCCCGGCCCGCCAGGCGCGCCCACCTGCCCGCGCGCACCGCCGACCGCATGGCGGAGGCCATCAGCTCGGGGTCCTGCGCCCTGGTCACGGCCGTGGCGAGCAGCACCGCGGCGCAGCCGAGCTCCATGGCGACGGCGGCGTCGGAGGCGGTGCCGACGCCCGCGTCGAGGATCACCGGGACCGACGCCCTGGCGACGATCAGCTCCAGGTTGTGCGGGTTGCGGATGCCCAGGCCCGTGCCGATCGGCGAGCCGAGGGGCATGACGGCAGCGCAGCCCGCGTCCTCCAGGCGCAGGGCCAGGACCGGGTCGTCGTTGGTGTAGGGCAGGACGGTGAAGCCGTCGGCGACGAGGCGGCGCGCGGCGTCGAGCGTCTCGACCGGGTCCGGGAGGAGGGTGCGGTCGTCGGCGTGGACCTCCAGCTTCACCCAGGACGTGCCGAGGGCCTCGCGGGCGAGCCGGGCGGTGAGGACGGCCTCGGCGGCGGTGCGGCAGCCCGCGGTGTTGGGCAGGAGGTCGATGCCGAGGCGGCGCAGGAGCTGCAGGACGCCGGTGCCGCCGGAGCCGTCGGCGCGGCGGAGGGCGACGGTGGTCAGCTCGGTGCCGGAGGCGCGGAGGGCGCGTTCGAGGACGGTCAGGTTGGTCGCGCCGCCGGTGCCGGTGATCAGGCGGGAGGTGAACTCGCGGTCGGCGATGCGCAGCGGGTCGGGGGCGGGCGCGATGCGGTCGGGCTCGGTCATGGTCAGCCTCCCTGCACGGCGGTGATGACCTCGACGCGGGCGTGCTCGCGCAGCGGCCGGTCCCAGGCGGCACGCGGGACGACCTCGCCGTCCACGGCCACCGCGACGCCGGTGGTGGGTGCGCCGAGGGCGGTGACGGCGTCGGCGACGGTGGCGCCGTCGGGGAGGTCGCGCAGGACGCCGTTGAGCCGGGCCCTCACGCCGCCTCCCCGAGCAGCTCCACGACGCGGCGCGCGGTGACGGGGGCGAGCAGGACGCCGTTGCGGTGGTGGCCGGTGGCGGCGAGGACGCCGGGTTCGAGCCAGTCGATCAGGGGGGTGTTGTCGCGGCTGCCGGCGCGGAAGCCGACGGAGGTCTCGGCGAGCGCGTACTCGGTGAGGGCGGGCCAGACCTCCTCGGCGTCGGTGAGCAGGTCGAGGACGCCGCGCACGCGGACGGTCGGGTCGAACCCGGCCTCGTACTGGGTGGCGCCGACGAGCAGGCCGGAGCGGGTCTCGTTCGGGACCAGGTAGACGGCGCGGCCCCTGACCTGGGCGCGGATGGTGCGCTCCGGCGCTTCGAGCGCGCCGGGTCGGGCGAGGAGGCTGAGGATCTCGCCCTTGACGGGGTGGATCACGTCGCGCAGGGCGGGGTGCAGCTCGGCGCTCCAGGCCCCGGCGGCGATGACGGTGGTCGAACCGTCCACTTCGGACTCGGCGGCGCCGGTGAAGCGCACGCCCGCCTCGGCGCAGGCGGTCCGCAGGGCGGCGAGCAGGGTGCGGGCGGAGACGGCGAGGTCGCCGGGGATGCTCAGTCCACTCCGGACGGACGGGCCGAGCCCCGGTTCCCGCTCGCGCAGCCCGGCCGCCCCGAGCACCTGGAACTCCAGGCCGTGGGCGGCGAGGTGCGCGGCGTGCTGGTCGAGGACGGCGGCGTCGGCGGCGTCGACGGCGGTGAGGAGGGTGCCCGCGGTGTTGAGCCGCACGCCCAGCTCGCGGGCGAAGCCGGGCCACAGGCGGATCGACTCCAGGCCGAGCGCGAGCACCGCCTCGTCACCGGGCCACGCCTCGCTGACCGGCGCGAGCATCCCGCCCGCGACCCACGACCCGGCGTGCGCGGACCCCCGATCGCGAACCGCGACGGCGAACCCGGCCTGAGCCGCCCGCCAGGCGATCGACAACCCGATGACACCGCCGCCGAGGACGGTCACTCGCTTGCGCGCCACAGCACTCACGCTCCCTGCGCCGGCATGACCCGGATCAGGTTCGACGGTCGGAGCGCCTCACGCTCCCTCTCAGTCCGGTACTCCCCGGACTCCCGTGCGGACCACCGCCACCGTAGCGCAGCGGGGGCGGGTGGGGCTTTGGAGCGCGGGCGGGGGGCTTCGGCGGTGCGGGCGGATGTGGGGCCCGGCGCACCGCCAGCGGGGAGGCGCGGCTGCCCGGAGGGCAGGGGTGACCCTGGGGGAGCGCGGGCGGCCGGGATGCAGGTGGTCGCGGGTGGCTGCGGGCCCGACGGCACGGCAAGCCGGGGCCGGGCGGCGCGGCCAGTTGGTGGGCGAGACCGACCGGGGCGCAAGTAGTCGCGAGTGGCTGCGACCTCGACGGCGCGGCCGGGGCGCAGGTGGGCGAGGGCGGCCGGGGTACGGGCGGTTGAGCGGGCCCGGCGGCGCGGCTGGCTGGGACCCGGTGGCGCGGCCAGTTGGCGGGCGAGGGCGGCCGGGGTGCGGGTGGTCCCAGGAGCGCGGGCGGGTGGGCCGCGGGGCTCGGGTGGGCGTGGTCGAGCGGGGTGGTGGGTGATTACGTGGTGGGGTGCCCGGACTTGACGCTACCCAGATCAGGCGCAGGCTCGCCGACGCCCGGCTGTACCTGTGCACCCCCCACCGGCCCGACCTGGCCGAGTTCGCCGACGCCGCGCTCGCGGGCGGGGTGGACGTCGTGCAGTTGCGCGAGAAGGGCATGGAGGCGCGGCAGGAGCTGGCCGCCCTCGAGGTGCTCGCGGAGGCGTGCGCGCGGCACGGGGCGCTGCTCGCGGTGAACGACCGGGCGGACGTGGCCCTCGCCGCCGGGGCCGACGTGCTGCACCTCGGCCAGGACGACCTGCCCGTCCCGCTGGCCCGGCGGGTGGTCGGGGAGGAGGTGGTGATCGGGCGGTCCACGCACGACGTCGCGCAGGCCTCGGCGGCGGCGGTCGAGCCGGGCGTGGACTACTTCTGCACCGGGCCCTGCTGGCCGACGCCGACCAAGCCCGGACGTCCGGCGCCGGGGTTGGACCTGGTGCGCGCGGTCGCCGGGTGGGACGCGGCCCGCGCGAGTGCGGCGGGCGGCCCTGGCGGGCTTGGCGCGAGTGGCGCGGGCAGGCCCGGCGCGGGTGCGCCCGGCGCGGGTGCGGCCCCTCCCGCACGGCCGTGGTTCGCCATCGGGGGGATCGATCGGCATCGGCTTCCCGAAGTGATCTCCGCCGGGGCCCGCCGGGTGGTGGTCGTGCGCGCCATCACCGAGTCGAGCGACCCCCGCGCGGCCGCCGCCTGGTTGAAAATTCAACTAAGCGGCGTACCCTCGTCCCCGTGATGCCTGTGCTCTACCTGGGCCACGGGGCGCCCCCGCTGGCCGACGACGCGCGCTGGACCGGCGAGCTGCACGCCTGGTCCGAGGACCTCCCCCGCCCGGAGGCGGTCCTGGTGGTGTCCGCGCACTGGGAGGAGGCGCCGCTCACCCTCGGCGCCACCACCCCCGTGCCGCTGACCTACGACTTCTGGGGCTTCCCGCAGAAGTACTACGAGGTCACCTACGACGCGCCGGGCGCGCCCGCGCTCGCCGACGAGGTCACCCGGCTGCTCGGCGGCGACGACCGGGTGGCCCGCGACCCGGAGCGCGGGCTCGACCACGGGGCCTACGTGCCGCTGAAGGAGCTGTTCCCGGCGGCGGACGTGCCGGTGCTCCAGGTGTCCATGCCGACCCTGGACCCGCGCGAGCTGTTCGACCTCGGCCGCGGGCTCGCGCCGCTGCGCGAGCAGGGCGTGCTGCTGGTCGGCAGCGGGTTCATGACGCACAACCTGAGCTGCGTGGACTTCCGGCGCGGCCCGGACTACGCCGCGCCCGGCTGGTCCGAGGAGTTCGACGACTGGGCGGGCCGGGCGCTGGCCGCCGGGGACGTGGACGGGCTGCTGGACTTCGCGCGCAAGGCCCCCGCCGCCGGTGTCGCGCACCCGCGCACCGAGCACCTCGCGCCGCTGTTCGTGGCGCTCGGCGCGAGCCTGGACCAGAGCGCGCCGAGGACCGCCGTCGAGGGGTTCTGGTACGGGCTGTCCAAGCGCTCGATGCAGTTCGGCTGACCGCGCCCGCGCCCCGACCGCCCCGCGCCCGCTTAGGCCGATGGGGCGGTCTCCTGAACGGCAAATGTGAAGCTGGGAGTGACGCACCAAACGGCGTCTCACCCGATCGGCGGATAGGCGCAGCACGGGGTGGTCCGGTCAGAGCAACTCGGGCAAGTAGCTCTCCGTA
This sequence comes from Actinosynnema mirum DSM 43827, assembly GCF_000023245.1. GTDB lineage: Bacteria > Actinomycetota > Actinomycetes > Mycobacteriales > Pseudonocardiaceae > Actinosynnema > Actinosynnema mirum. Next base: position 446,224 of record NC_013093.1, on the reverse strand, counting down.
TTGGACACAAGTGCCCCCGGAACGCCATTCGCCGGTACGCTGAGCACTAGCCGCGCCACCGCCGACAAGCGAGCGCGGCGAACAGGCCGCCTCCGGGCGGTCCGCGAAGACGTCTCCCTCATCTTCGGATGCGGGGAAACCGGGGATTCGGTGGCAGGGACCGCCCCCGGCGACCCCCCAGGGGGACGGGTGGTGGGGCGGCGGCAGGGGTCGCCCCACCCCTCTTCTCTCCCGCCACTCGGCGCGGTGAACCGCACAGCTCGCCACCGGGGCCGCAGGCCGCCCCGACGCACGCCCGGCTACCCGCGAGTAGTGGACCTTTCGAGCTACGTTACAACTCTGTTACGTGTGACAGCTGGAGACCATCAGAGTCGAAGTGTGTCACAGGCCACGTCACCGTGACTGCGCTGAGTAGCCCTTGACCGTTGACCCGCACTGCCGGTAGTCACCAGTGCGGCATTCGAGGAATCACACTCACCGCTGATTCCCCGGTTTTCCACTGCCCCAAGCGTGAATAACCCGGCACGAAGTGAACAGGACCGCCGATCCGAAGGGCATTCGCGGCAACGTGGACTGCTCCCCCCGACGTGGGGAAGATGGTGGCCCGTGGACCTCGTGACGCTGGAAGACATCCGGGCCGCCGCCGAGCGGATCTCCGGGGCGGTGCTGCGCACGCCGCTGCTGCCGTGGGGCGACGGCCTCTGGCTCAAGCCGGAGAGCCTGCAACCGGTGGGCGCGTTCAAGATCAGGGGCGCCTACAACGCGCTCGCCCGCCTCACGCCCGAGGACCGGGCGCGCGGGGTGGTGGCCTACTCCAGCGGGAACCACTCGCAGGCCGTCGCGCGCGCGGCGCGGGAGTTCGGCGTGCCCGCCGTGATCGTGATCCCGGACAACGCGCCCGAGGTCAAGGTCGAGGCGACGCGCGCGCTCGGGGCCGAGGTGGTCCGGGTGCCGATGGCCGAGCGGGAGAGCCGGGCGCTGGAGCTGGCCGCCGAGCGCGGCGCGGTGCTGGTGCCGCCGTTCGACCACCCGGACGTGATCGCCGGGCAGGGCACGATCGGGCTGGAGATCGTGGCCGACCTGCCGGAGGTCGCGACCGTGCTCGTGCCGGTCAGCGGCGGCGGCCTGCTGTCCGGCGTGGCGGTGGCGGTGAAGGCGCTGCGGCCGGACGCGCGGGTGATCGGCGTGGAGCCGGAGCTGGCCGCCGACGCGGGCGAGTCCTTCGCGGCCGGACGTCGGGTGGACTGGCCCGCCGAGGACCGGGCCAGGACCATCGCGGACGGGCTGCGGGCCCAGCCGTCGGAGCGGACGTTCGCGCACATCCGGGCGCACGTGGACGGGTTCGCGGCGGTCTCCGAGGCCCGGATCAGGGCGGCGGTGCGGGAGCTGGCGGTGCGGGCGCGGCTGGTGGTGGAGCCCAGCGGGGCGACGACCCTGGCGGCGTTCCTGGAGCTGCGCGAGCGCGGCGAGCTGGGCGACGGGCCGGTCGTGGCGGTGCTGTCGGGCGGCAACGTGGACCCGGCGCTGCTCGCCGAGGTGCTGCGGGAGGCGTGACCCGCGGGGCGGCCCCGAGAGCGGGCCGCCCCTGCCGCGCGCCGGCGTTCAGCCCTCGACCGGGCGGTTCAGGGTCGCGACGAACTTGTAGCGGTCGCCCCGGTACACCGAGCGCACCCACTCCACCGGGTTGCCCTCGGTGTCGTAGGAGTGGCGGGAGAGCAGCAGCATGGGCAGTCCGATGTCCGCGCCCAGCAGCTCCGCCTCCTCGGGCGAGGCGAGCGCGGTCTCGATGGTCTCCTCGGCGTGCCCCATCTCGGTGCCGAACCGCTCGCGCAGCACCTGGTACAGCGACCCGCCGGGCGACAGGTACCGCCGCAGCCCCCGGAACCGGCCGAGCGCCAGGTGCGTGGTCTCGATCGCCATCGGCTCGCCGTCGGCCAGCCTCAGCCGGTGCAGCCGCAGCACCTTCGCCCCCGCCCGCACGCCCAGCAGCCGGGCCAGCTCGGCCTCGGCGGGCTGCTCGGAGGCGTCGATCAGCCGGGACGACGGCTGGCGGCCCTGCGCCAGCATGTCCTGCGTGTACGAGGAGAGCTGGAGCCGTTGCGCCACCTTGGGTTCCGCGGCGAACGTGCCCTTGCCCTGCACCCGCAGCAGCCTGCCCTCGACGGTCAGCTCGGCCAGCGCCTGGCGCACCGTCGTGCGGGACACGTCGAACTCCGAGGCGAGCGAGCGCTCGGTGGGGATCGGCGAACCCGGCGGCATGGCGCGCAGCAGGTCGAGCAGGTGGCGTTTGAGGCCCCAGTACTTCGGTTCCCGCTGTGCACGCGACCTGGACTCCAGGCTCGTCTCCAGCATGGCCTTCCTCCTCGACTTCTCCCAGCGCTCCCGCCACAAGGATGCCCTGTCGCGGGCCGTTCGCGCCGTCGAACCCCCTCGTCGAGTCATCGGATGACTTTGCAACGTCTCGGCAACGACCTTGACAGGTCCTGTGGCGGGGCACACCCTAGGCCGCATTGGTCTACACCACTTAGGTCCGCCTAGGTGTCCGTGGTGTTGGTCCGGCCGCAGGGGACGGGGCCGGCGAGGAAAGGGCGCGAACGTGAAGGGCTGGAGAGGACTGGCAGTCGGCGCCACCGCGCTGTCGGTGGCATTGGCCGGTTGCGGCACGAGCAGTGACAGCGGGAGCGGCGAGGGCGGCGACAAGACGCTCACCGTGTGGCTGATGGACGGCTCGGCGGCGCCTGCGCTGACCGACGCGCTGCACCAGGAGTTCGAGAGCGCCCACCCCGGCGTGAAGGTCAAGTACGAGGTGCAGAAGTGGGGTGGCATCCAGGAGAAGCTCACCACCGCGCTGACCGGGAAGACCCCGCCGGACGTCATCGAGCTGGGCAACACCCAGACCGCGAAGTTCGCGTCCGAGGACACCCTGGAGGACCTGTCCGGCGACGTCTCGTCGCTCGCGGGCGACCAGTGGCTCGCGGGTCTCGAGGACTCGCTCACCTGGGACGGCAAGCAGTACGGGATGCCGTTCTACGCCGCGAACCGGACGGTCGTCTACCGCACCGACCTGTTCCAGGCCGCGGGCATCACCGCCGCGCCGACCTCGCGCGACGAGTGGGTCGCGGCCGTCGAGAAGCTCAAGGCCGCCAACGCGTCCGACCCCGAGTTCCAGTCGCTGTACCTGCCGGGCCAGTCCTGGTACGTGCTGCTGTCGTTCATCTGGGACGAGGGCGGCGACGTCGCCAAGAAGGACGGCGACAAGTGGGCGGGCGCGCTCGACAGCGCCGAGGCCAAGGCTGGCCTGGAGTTCTACAAGAAGCTCGTGGACGCCTCCGGCACCAAGGCCCCGAAGGACACCGACGAGGCCACGCCGCAGCAGATGGAGGTGTTCGGCACCGGCAAGGTCGGCATGATGATCGGTCTGCCGTGGGAGCTGGCGGGCGCGGTCAAGGCCGACCCGACGCTGGAGGGCAAGCTCGGCGCGTTCCCGATCCCGTCCAAGACGGCGGGCAAGACCGCGCCGGTGTTCCTGGGCGGCTCGAACCTGGCCATCCCGGCAGGCAGCGCCAACCCGGACCTGGCCAAGGACTACCTGAAGCTGCTGTCCTCCAAGAAGTACCAGGACCTGCTGGCCGAGGGCGGCTCGGTGCCCGGCACCTCCACCGACACCACGAAGCTGGAGACCACCCCGGTCGGCAAGGCGCTCGCCGCCGCCGCCCCCAACGGCAAGGTCACCCCGACCACGCCGACCTGGGCCGGTGTCGAGGCGGGCCAGAACCCGCTGAAGGACATGCTGACCGCGTACCTGACCGGCGCGAAGTCGCTGGACCAGGCGACGGCGGACGCCAACGCGGCGCTCACGAAGACGCTGGCGGGCTGACGGTCGCATGACGGCAGTCGACACGACCGGCGCGGGGGCGTCGACGGGCAACGTCCCGCCGGCGCCCCCGCGCTCCGCGAAGGGCGGCGGTGGCCGCCGCCGGGGCAGCGCGTTCGACCGCGCGCTGCCGTACCTGCTGCTGGCGCCCGCGCTGGTGGCCATCCTGTGGCTGATCGGCTTCCCCGTGCTGTCGGTGCTGCTGACCAGCTTCCGGCGGCTGAACCTGCGCGAGCTCACGCGCGGCCAGGTCGTGTGGACGGGGCTGGACAACTACACCGAGGTGCTGGGCGACCCGGACTTCTGGCTCGTGACCGGGCGGACGGTGGCGTTCACCGCCGCCGTCGTCGGGGCCTCGGTGCTGGCGGGCCTGCTGCTGGCCGTGCTGATGCGGCAGGTCTCGCCGCTGGTGCGGATCGTGCTCCAGGTGGCGATGCTGCTGGCGTGGGCGATGCCGCTGCTGGCGGCCACCACGGTCTACCAGTGGATCTTCGATCAGGAGTACGGCATCCTGAACAAGACCCTGGTGCAGCTGGGCTTCGACTCGTACGCCGGGTACTCGTGGTTCTCCACCGGGCTGTCCACGCTGGGCGTGGTCGGGCTGATGATCACCTGGCAGGCCGTGCCGTTCCTGGCGTTCTCGCTGTACGCCGGGCTGATCGGCATCCCGCGCGACCAGTACGAGGCGGCGGGCATCGACGGGGCGTCGCCGTGGCAGACGTTCCGGGCGGTGACGTGGCCGGAGCTGCGCCCGCTGCTGATGATGGTGACGTTCCTGTCGGTGCTGTGGGACTTCAAGGTGTTCGCGCAGATCTGGGCGTTCCGGCAGGGCGGTCCCGACGGGGCCAGCACCACGCTCGCGGTCTACCAGTACCTGGTGGGCATCTCGCAGAGCCACTTCGGCGTGGCGGCGGCGGTGAGCGTGGTGATGATGCTGCTGCTCGCGGCGGTGACGTTCCAGTACCTGCGCAGGCTGGTGCGGTCCCAGGAGGGTGAGCTGTGAGGGCCAAGCGGATCTCGGCCAACGCGGTCGCGCTCGTGGTGGCGCTGTTCTTCGCGTTCCCGACGTACTGGATGGTCGCCACGGCGCTCAAGCCGCGCAAGGACCTGCTGTCCACCGACTACGACCTGGTGCCGAAGACGGTGACCGGGGACAACTTCGCGTCGGCGTGGAACAAGCCGGGGTTCCTGGAGTCGCTGGGCAACAGCCTGCTGGTGACGCTGTCGGCGGTGGCGGCGGCCCTGGTCGTCGGGCTGCTGGCGGCGCTGGCGCTGTCCCGGATGCGGTTCCGGGGGCGGCGCGGGTTCGTGATGATGATGCTGATCGCGCAGATGGCGCCGTTCGAGGCGCTGCTGATCCCGATGTTCCTGATGATGCGGGACCTGGACCTGCTCGACAAGCTGCCATCGCTGACGCTGATCTACTTCGCGGTGACGCTGCCGTTCTGCGCGTGGACGCTGCGCGGGTTCGTCAACGGCATCCCGCTGGAGCTGGAGGAGGCGGCGATGGTCGACGGGTGCGGGCGGTGGGGCGCGTTCCGGCGCGTGACGCTGCCGCTGCTCGGGCCGGGGCTGGTGGCGACGTCGGTGTTCGCGTTCGTGACGGCGTGGAACGAGTTCCTGTACGCGCTGTCGCTGATCAACGACCAGTCGAAGCAGACGCTGCCGGTGTGGCTGAGCGGGTTCAAGTCGAACTTCGGGACGGACTGGGGCGGTGCGATGGCGGCCTCGGCGCTGTTCACGCTGCCGGTGCTGGTGTTCTTCCTGATCGTGCAGCGGAAGATGGTGACCGGGGTCACCGCCGGGGCGGTCAAGGGGTAGCCCCGTTCCCGACGTGCGCCGCGCCCGCTCCCCTCGGGGGGCGGGCGCGGCGCTGTTTCCGGGGGATTTCTTGTGGCGAGCGTCGCTGCGGGGTCTCGGCGTGCGCGGCGGGGTGGCCGGGTGGGCGGCGTTGGGCCCTCCGCGCAGGCCAGGCGGGGCCGGGTGGGGCAGCCTCAGGGGGACGAACTGCGCGAACGCGCCGAAGTACCGTGGCCGCAGGCGTCATCCGGCGGTGGGCCGGACGGGTCCTCGGACTCGCCCCGCAGCGGTCGGACTCGCTAATATTGGTCTAGACCTAAGTGGCGTGGGGCCTGCCGGACCGGGCCCGGAGGACAGGGGTTACCCGATGACCGAGCACCAGCCCGGCGGGCACATGGCCGCCGAGATCGACCAGCAGCCCGCGATCTTCGCGGACCTGGTGTCCCGGCGCGCCGAGATCGCGGCGGTCGCCGAGGCGATCCGGGGGCGCGCGCCCCGCTTCGTGCTGTTCGCCGCGCGCGGGTCCAGCGACCACGCGGCGCTGTACGCCAAGTACCTGACCGAGGTGCTGCTCCAACTGCCCGCGGGCCTGGTGTCGCCGTCCACCACCACGCTCTACGGGGCGCGGCCGGACCTGCGGGACGTGCTGCTGGTGACCGTGTCGCAGAGCGGCGGGTCGCCGGACCTGCTGGAGGTCACGCAGTCCGCGCGGGAGCGGGGGGCGCTGACCGTGGCGGTGACGAACACGCCCGAGTCGGAGCTGAACGGGGTCGCCGAGATGTCGGTGGACGTCGGCGCGGGCGTCGAGCACGCGGTGGCGGCCACGAAGACGTACTCGGCGACGCTGCTGGCGCTGTACCTGATGGTCGACGCGGTGCGCGGCGGCAGCGGGGCCGAGGTCGCAGGCATCGGCGAGCTGGCGCGGGCGGCGCTGGACGGGTCGGTGGACCCGGTCGAGGAGGCGGTGCGGCGCTACCGGTTCGTGGACCGGGTGCTGACCACCGGGCGCGGCTACTCGCTGCCGTCGGCCCTGGAGGCGGCGCTGAAGCTGGCCGAGACCTCGTACCTGGCGGCGCGGGCCTACAGCGGCGCGGACCTGCTGCACGGGCCGGTCGCGGCGGTCGACGCGGAGACGGCGGTGCTGGCGGTGACCAGCGCCGGGCTGGGCGGGGACGCGCTGCACGACGTGCTGGACGTGGTGCACGGGCGCGGGGCGGACGTGGTGGCGGTCGGGTCGGCGGCGGAGAAGGCGCCCGCGGCGCTGCGCATCCCGGTCCCGGAGACGGCCGAGGAGGTGGCGCCGATCCTGGAGATCCTGCCGGTGCAGCGGTTGGCGCACGGGCTGGCCCTGGCACGGGGCGGGGACCCGGACAGCCCCAGGGGGTTGAACAAGGTGACGCGGACGCGGTGACGGTCGTGGGCTGAGGCGGGCGGGCTCCGCGCGCCGCGTGCGCTCGGAGCCCGTCCGCGCTTGGCCGGGTGGGTCATACTTTGGCGGTCTGCGGTTCACCCGACGATCCGAGGGCTGTGTTGTGGCCGTTACCGACGACGCGATCCTGCGCGTTCGGGAGATGATCGTCTCCGGGGAGCTCAAGCCCGGTGACCGGTTGCCCCGCGAGGCCGTGCTCGCCGAGCGGTTGGGGTTGTCGCGGAACTCGTTGCGCGAGGCGGTCAAGGCGCTGTCGCTGGTGCGGGTGCTGGACGTGCGGCAGGGGGACGGGACCTACGTGTCGAGCCTGCGGGCCGACGAGCTGCTCGGGGCCCTGTCGTTCGTGCTCGACCTGCACCGGGGCGAGGAGTCGCTGCTGGAGGTCGTGCAGGTCCGGCGCATCCTGGAACCGGCGGCGTGCGCGCTCGCGGCCCAGCGGGTGACCGCCGAGGACGCCGCCGCGCTGCGGGCGCTGTGCGACGCGGCCGAGGCAGCCGAGACGGTGGAGGAGCTGGTCGAGCACGACCTGGCGTTCCACCGGGCCGTCGCCGCGCACTCCGGGAACGCCTACCTGGCGCAGCTGCTGGACACGCTCGCCGGGCCGACGGTGCGGGCCCGGATCTGGCGGGGCATCGCCCAGGCCGGGGCCAAGTCGCGGACCGTGGCCGAGCACCGGGCGATCGTGGACGCGCTCGCCGCCGGGCAGCCGGAGGTGGCGCGGTCGTGGAGCACGGTGCACATCGCCGGGGTCGAGCAGTGGCTGCTGGTGCTGGCCTGACGCGGCGGGACCGGGGTCCCGCCGCCACCGCGCGAGGTCAGGGGCAAGGAGGTCAGGGGCAGGAGGTCAGGGGGTCAGGGCCGCGGTGATGATCCGCTGGGCCACCGGCGGAAGCTCGCCCGCCTCCATGTCCAGGGTGTTCACCGAGTAGACGATCGTGCGCGACCCGTCCTCGGTCACCGCGACGCCCGTGTTGTAGCCGGGCCGGTCGCCCGTCTTGCCCCACAGCACCACGCCGCCCAGCTCGATCCGGTTCACGCCCAGCCCGTGCGCCGCGCCGGGGAGCGGCAACGTCAGCATCTCCGCCCGCGAGCGCTCGCCGATCAGGTCGCCGAACATCAGCGCGTTGATCAACCGGTCCAGGTCGCGCGCGCTGGAGACCGCCTCCGCCGCCGCCCACTGGAACGTCGGGTTCGCCCCCGTCACGTCCCAGTGGGAGCCGTCCTCCCGCAGCTGGTACCCGTGCGAGTGCTCGCCCCTGATCCCGGTCTCGGCGCCGGGGAGGTAGGTGTCGCGCAGCCCCAGCGGGCGGATCACCAGGTCCCGCACCGAGTCCGCGTACGGCCTCCCGGTCGCCGCCTCGATCACCAGGCCCGCCACCAGGTAGCCCTGGTTGCCGTAGCGCTGCTCGTCGCCGGGGCGGTGCAGCGGGCCCTTCGCCACGCCCAGCTCCACCACCTCGCGCGGGTCCCAGGTGCGGTAGCGGTTCTCGGCGAACCAGCCGGTGCTCTTGTGCGGCAGGCCGTTGCCCGCGATGCCGTGGGTGTGGTTCAGCAGCTGCCGCACGGTGATCGGCTCGAACGCGGCGGGCAGCAGGTCGGGCAGGTGCTGCTGCACGGTGTCGTCCAGGTCGAGCACGCCGCGCTCGTCGAGGCGGAGCACGGCGGCGGCGGTCAGGAGCTTCGTGGCGCTGCCGATGCGGAACCGGCCCTCCGGGGACACCGGGCGGGTCGTGCCGAGCCGGGAGACGCCGCCCGAGCCGGTCCAGGAGCCCGCCCGGCCGGAGACGCGGACCAGCGCCCCGGACGCCTCCCCGTCCGGCAGGCCCGCCACGGCGGCGGCCAGCGCGGTGCGGTTGAGCGGGGGGACGGCGGGCGCCGCCTGGGCCGGGGCCGTCGCCGCCAGCAGGAGCGCGGCGGCGGCCAGTGCGGTGATCGTTGTGCGCATGGGGAGAAGCTGCCCGCTCCGGGGCCTGCCCGGCATCGGGGAGGCCCCGGAGTCCGGCTCAGGGGCTCACAGGCGGTAGGCGAGGGTCGCGGTGGTCGAGAACAGGGCGGCGCGCTCGGCCGCGGACAGGTCGGCGGTCAGCTCGCGGGCCGCCGCCAGGACCTCCGCGTGGCTCGCGGCCAGCAGGCAGACCGGCCAGTCCGAGCCGAACATCAGGCGGCGCGGCCCGAACGCCTCCAGGACGGTCGCGCAGACCGGCCTCAGGTCCGTCACCGACCAGTTCGCCCAGTCGGCCTCGGTGACGAGCCCGGACAGCTTGCACAGCACGTTCGGGCGGGCCGCCAGCGCGCGCACCTCCGCCGCCCACTCGCGCAGGTCTCCGCCCACCGGGGGCTTGGAGCAGTGGTCGAGCACGAAGGTCAGCTGCGGCAGGGCCGCCGCCGCCCTGCGGGCCGCCGGGAGCTGGTGCGGCAGGGTCAGCAGCTCGTACACCAGCCCGTCCGCCGCGACCGCCGCCAGCCCGCGCAGGACGTCGGGCCGGATCAGCCAGTCCGGGTCGTGCTCGACCTGCACCTGGTGCCGGACGCCGCGCAGCCAGCGCGCGCCGGGCAGCGACCGCAGGGCCGCGAGCTGGGCGGGGACGTCGCCGGTCAGGTCCAGCCAGCCGACCACCGCCCCCACCAGGGGCTCGCGGTCGGCGAGCGCGAGCAGCTCCGGGGTCTCGGCGGGCCCGGCGACGGTCTGGACCAGGACGGTCGTGGTCACCTCGGGGGCGGCCCCGGCGAGGTCGTGGACGGTGAAGTCCCTGCGGATGCGGGACATCCGCCCGGTGATCCACGGCTGGTCGCGGACCGCCAGGTCCCACACGTGGTGGTGCGCGTCGACGATCACGCGAGCTCCTCCCACAGCGCGTCCGGCGCGGGCGCGGCGAGCGCGGCGGCGTTGGCGCGGACCTGCGCGGCCGAGCGCATCCCCACCAGCACCGAGCGGACCGCCGGGTGCCGCAGGGGGAACTGGAGCGCCGCCGCGGGCAGGTCGACGCCGTGCGCGGCGCACGTCCGCGCCAGCGCCCTGGCCCGCGCCAGCAGCTCGGGCGGCGCGGGGGCGTAGTCGTGGGTCGCCCCGTCCGGGACGACGCGCTCGGCCAGGAGGCCGGAGTTGAAGGGAGCCGCGGCGACCACCTCGACGCCGCGCTCCGCGCACAGGTCGAGCAGACCCGTCGCGCCGCGTTCGAGAAGGGTGTGCCGCCCGGCCAGGAGGACCACGTCCACGTCGGTCTCGCGGACGAACCGCTCGGGAACCCGCCACTGGTTCATGCCGACTCCAACGGCGCGGACCACCCCTTGGTCACGCAGGTCCGCCAACGCCGGGTAGGCCTCGTCGATCGCCTGCCGCCAGTGGTGGTCCGGGTCGTGCAGGTACACCACGTCCACCCGGTCCACGCCCAGCCTGTCCACCGAGGACTCCAGGGAGCGGCGGACGCCGTCCGCGCTGAAGTCCCACACCCGCCGGGAGTGGGCGGGCACCGCGAAGCCGTTGGCCAGGTCGTCGCCGACCGGGTCGACGGGCTCCAGGAGCCTGCCGACCTTGGTGGACAGCACGAGGTCCGCCCTGGGGACGCCCGCCAGCGCCGCGCCCAGCCGCCGCTCGGACAGACCGAGGCCGTAGTGCGGCGCGGTGTCGTAGTAGCGCACGCCCGCCTCCCACGCGGCGCGCACGGCGGCCTCGGCGTCCGCGTCGGCCACCGGCTCGTACAGGTTGCCCAGCGGCGCGGCGCCGAAGCCGAGGCGGGACGGCCCGGTCACGGCTCCGGTCACGGCTCCGGCCGCAGCCGCAGGCCGTGCATCCCGCCGTCGACGGCCAGCACGGTCCCGGTGGTGGAGCCGGACAGCGGGCTGGCCAGGTGGGCGATCGCGGCGGCCACCTCCTCGGCCGCCACGAGCCTGCCGTGCGGCTGCCTGGCCTCCAGCGCGGCCCGCTCGGCGACCGGGTCGGGGGCCGACGCCAGGAGCCTGCCCACCCACGGGGTGTCGGCGGTGCCGGGGGCGACCGCGTTGAACCGGACGCCCTCGCGGAGGTGGTCGGCGGCCATGGCCAGGGTCAGCGCGTGCACCGCGCCCTTGCTGGCCGAGTACACCGCGCGCTGCGGCAGGCCGGCGTGCGCGGCGATCGAGCCGGTGGTGACGACGGCGGCGGACGGCGAGCGGCGCAGGTGCGGCAGGGCCGCGCGGACCACCCTGGCGACGCCGACGACGTTGACGTCCAGCACCCGCAGCCACTCGGCGTCGTCGGCCGCCGCCACGTCGCCCTGCGCGCCGATCCCCGCGTTGGCCACCAGCACGTCCAGCCGCCCGGTCTCGGCGGTCAGCTCCGCGAGCGCCGCGCGCACCGAGGCGTCGTCGGCCACGTCGGTGCGCAGCCCGCGCAGCGGCTCGGGCACCTCGGGGTCCAGGTCGAGCGCGTAGACCACCGCGCCGCGCCCGGCCAGCAGCCGCGCGGTGGCCAGCCCGATGCCGGACGCCCCGCCGGTGACCGCGGCCACCAGCCCGTCGAAGTCGTTCACCGCTCCCCCGTCCCCGCCCACACCGGCCCGTCCGGGTAGCGGTGGTCGCGCACCGACGATTCCTTGAGCTGGGCGGAGAAACCCGGCGCGGTGGGCGCGAGGTAGCGGCCGTCGCGGACCACCGCCGGGTCGGTGAAGTGCTCGTGCAGGTGGTCCACCCACTCCAGCACGCGGCCGTCCAGCGAGCCGGACACCGCGACGTAGTCGACCATCGCCAGGTGCCGCACCAGCTCGCACAGGCCGACGCCGCCCGCGTGCGGGCACACCGGGACGCCGAACTTGCGGGCCAGCAGCAGGATCGCGAGCAGCTCGCCGACCCCGCCGACCCGGCAGGCGTCCAACTGCACCACGTCCACCGCCCCGGCCTGGAGCAGCTGCTTGAACACCACCCGGTTGGCCACGTGCTCGCCGGTGGCGACCCGGACCGGGGCGACCGCCTCGGCGATGGCGCGGTGGCCGAGCACGTCGTCCGGCGAGGTGGGCTCCTCCACCCAGTACGGGTCGAACGGGGCCAGCTCGCGCACCCAGCCGATCGCGGCGCCCACGTCCCAGCGCTGGTTGGCGTCGACGGCGATCCGCACGGACGGGCCGACGACGGAGCGGGCCAGGCCCATCCGGCGGATGTCGTCGGACAGGTCGGCCCCGACCTTGAGCTTGATCATGTCGAAGCCGTCGGCGACCGCGCGGGCGGCGAGGTCGGCGAGCTTGTCGTCGGGGTAGCCGAGCCAGCCGGGCGAGGTGGTGTAGGCGGGGTAGCCGCAGCGCTGGAGCTCCTCGGCGCGGGTGGAGCGGCCGGGCTGGGCGTCGCGCAGGAGGGTGAGCGCCTCGTCGGGGGTGAGGGCGTCGGTGAGGTAGCGGAAGTCGACCAGGCCGACCAGCTCCTCCGGGGACATGCCCGACAGGAACCGCCACAGCGGCAGGCCCGCGCGGCGGGAGGCGAGGTCCCAGGCGGCGTTCACGACCGCGCCCACGGCCATGTGCGCGACGCCCTTCTCCGGGCCCAGCCAGCGGATCTGCGAGTCGCCGACCAGGTCGGCGGACAGGGCGGCGAGCGCGGCGGCGTCCTCGGGGACGGGCCTGCCCACGACGTGCGGGGCGAGCGCGCGGATCGCGGCGGCCTGCACGTCGTTGCCCCGGCCGATGGTGAAGACGAGGCCGTGGCCCTCGGGGCCGGAGTCGGTGCGCAGGACGACGTAGGCGGCGGAGTAGTCGGGGTCGGGGTTCATCGCGTCGGAGCCGTCGAGCTCGCGCGAGGTGGGGAAGCGGACGTCGACCACGTCCACGGCGGTGATGGTCGCGGCGGGCGGGATGGCGGCAGGTGGGGCCGCGCCACCCGGAACGGTGATCTTCCGGGTGGCGGGCGGGGCGGCGGGTTCGGTGGCTGGCGCGCCCGGTTCCGGCGTGGGCATCACGCCTGCCCGACGCGCTGGCGCTGCGCGCCGAGGCCGTCGATCTCCAGCTCGACCACGTCGCCCTCGCGCAGGTACGGCTTCGGCTCGGGCAGGCCGAGCGCGACGCCCGCGGGCGTGCCGGTGTTGATCAGGTCACCCGGTCGGAGGACGACGAACCAGCTCAGGTAGCGGACCAGCTCGGCCACCGGGAAGATCATGCGCCGCGTGGAGGAGTCCTGGCGGAGAAGGCCGTTGACCCGCAGCCGCATCCCGAGGTCCTGCGGGTCGGGCACCTCGTCGGCGGGCACCAGGAAGGGGCCGAGGGGGTTGAACGTCTCGCAGCTCTTGCCCTTGTCCCACTGCCCGCCGCGCTCCAGCTGGAACTCGCGCTCGGACACGTCGTGCGAGAGCGCGTACCCGGCGACGTGGTCCAGCGCCTCCTCGGCGCTGTCCAGGTACCGGGCGGTGCGGCCGATCACGACGCCCAGCTCGACCTCCCAGTCGGTCTTGACCGACCGGCGCGGCAGGAGCACCTCGTCGTCCGGGCCGACGACGGTGTCCGCGGCCTTCAGGAACACCACCGGTTCGGCGGGCGGCGCCTGGCCGGTCTCGTCGGCGTGGTCGCGGTAGTTGAGGCCGATGCAGACGATCTTGCCGATGCCCGCGACCGGCGGGCCGACCCGGACGCCCTGGACCGCCAGGCGCGGCAGGAGGCCCTGGTCGAGCGCGGCCCTGGCCCTGGCGATGCCGCCGGACGCCAGGAAGGCGCCGTCCACGTCGGCGGTGAGCCCGCTCAGGTCGTGCACGGTCCCGTCGTCCGCGCGGACGGCGGGACGTTCGGAACCCGGTTCCCCCAGGCGCATCAGCTGCACGGAAGCCCCTCCTCGACGAGCGACGACACATCGGGTGTCTACCCGCCCCGCACGGCGGGAGTCCAGTGCGCGCGTACCGATTGGTCCGATGACTGTCCGCTTTCCCGAAGGGTCCGCACGATGAGACTGCACCGCCGGGCCGCGACGGCGGCGGCGCTGGCCGCCGCGCTCGCCGCGCCGCTCGCCCCGCTCGGGCACGCCGCGCCCGACCACCCCCGGCCGCACCGGGTCACCGCGTTCGTCGAGCTGGTCGGGGTGCCCGCCGTGGACGCCGCCGCGACCGCGCGCAGCGACCCGCGCGAGGCGGCGCGGGCGGCTCGGGCGCGCACCGGGAACAACGCCGACGCCGTCCTGGACGCGGTGCGCTCGGTCGACCGGGGCGCCGCGCGGGTCGGGGTGACGGTGAACGCGGTGCCGGGGGTGGTGCTCACCGCCGAGCCCGCCGTGCTGCGCTGGGTGGCGGGGATGCCGCAGGTCCGGTCGGTGCGGCAGGCGGTGCCCAAGCGGGTGGACAACGCGGGCGCGGTGCGGCTGACCGGCGCGGCGGCCGTCTGGCGGGCGGTGGGACCGTCCCTCCCCGGCCACGGCGGCGCGGTGGCCGGGGACGGTCTGCGCGAGGGCCTGCGCGGCGAGGGGCTGCGGATCGGGGTGGTCGACACCGGCGTCGACTACACGCACGCCGACTTCGGCGGCTCGGGCGGGTACGACGACGTGGACCGGGCCGGACCGTGGGAGCCGAACGCGAAGGTCGTCGGCGGGTACGACTTCGCGGGCGACGACTACGACGCCAACGACCCCGAGCGCGGGACGCCCGCCCCCGACCCGAACCCCGTCGACTGCCAGGGCCACGGCACGCACGTCGCGGGCACGGCCGCCGGGTACGGGGTGAGCGCGGACGGGTCCACCTTCACCGGCGCGCACTCCGGGCTGTCCGACGACGACCTCGCGGCCATGCGGATCGGCCCCGGCGCCGCGCCCGCCGCGCAGGTGTACGCGCTGAAGGTGTTCGGCTGCGAGGGGTCGACGAACGTGGTGTCGCAGGCGCTCGACTGGGCGCTCGACCCGGACGGCGACGGCGACCCCTCCGACCACCTGGACGTGGTGAACCTGTCGCTGGGCAGCGACTTCGGCGCGGTGGACGACCCGGACTCGGCGTTCGTGCGCAAGCTCGTGCGGCACGGGGTGGTCGTGGTGGCGTCGGCGGGCAACGCGGGCGACCTGTACGACGCGGGCGGGTCGCCGGGGAGCACGCCGGAGGCGGTGACCGTGGCGAACACGCGGGACGCGTCGGTGCTGCTGGACGGGGTCGGGCTGCCGGGCGGTTCGGCCGAGGCGGGCGGTTCGGACGAGCCGGGCGGTTCGGACGAGGCGGGCGGTTCGGACGGGGCGGGCGGCGGCGAGGAGGTGCTGCCCGGCCAGTACGGCAAGGAGTTCACCGGGTACGCCGACCTGGACGTCGAGCTGCCCGTCGCGCCGGTCGCGGACGCGGGCAACGCGGACGGGTGCGCCCCGATCGACCAGGACCTGTCCGGGCGGCTGGTGTGGCTGGAGTGGGACGACTCGGACTCCACCCGCGAGTGCGGGTCGGCGGTGCGGGCGGACCACGCGCGGGACGCCGGGGCGGCGGGCGCGGTGCTCTCCTCCGGGCGGACCGCGTTCGGCGCCGGGATCGCGGGCAACGCGGACGTCCCGATGTTCCAGCTCACCGGGCCGGCCACCGACCGGGTGCGCCCGCTGCTCGCGGACGGCTCGCTGCGGCTGCGCCTGGCCGGGTCGCTGCGCGACGCCGCGCCGACCGTGGTCGAGACCCTGGCCGACACCGTCACGCCGTCGTCGGCGCGCGGGTCGCGGCTGGCGGGCGGGGCGAAGCCGGACCTGGCAGCCCCCGGCGACACGATCGTGTCCGCGCTGGTGGGCAGCGGGAGCGGCGGGGTCAGCAAGGGCGGGACGTCGATGGCCGCGCCGCACGTGGCCGGGCTGGCCGCGCTGGTGCGGCAGGCGCACCCGGACTGGACCGTGGAGGAGGTCAAGGCGGCGCTGGTGAACACCGCGTCCGCGCGGGTGGTGTCCGGGGACGACCGGACGACCGGGCTGACCGAGGCGACCACGCGGGTGGGCGCGGGCCGGGTGGACGCGCGGGCGGCGGTGCGGACCGGGCTGCTCGCGGTCGTGCCGGAGGACCCCGGCGCGGTCGGGGTGTCGTTCGGGACCGTGGAGGCGGGCGCGCCGGTGGAGCTGACCCGGACCGTGGAGCTGGTCAACAAGACCGGGGAGGACCTGGCGGCGGTGGCCGCCTACCGGGCCGCCACCGAGGTGCCCGGCGCGGAGGTCGAGGTGCTGCCCAGGACCGCGCGGGTGCCCGCGGGCGGCACGGCCCGGGTGTCGGTGCGGCTGCGGGTCGACCCGGCCGCGCTGCGCAAGGTCGGCGACCCGACGCTGGAGGTCGAGCAGCGGGGGCACGCGCGGCAGTTCCTGGCCGAGGTGTCCGGGCGGGTGGTGTTCCGGGCGGGCGCGCAGGACGCGGTGCTGCCGGTGTACGCCGCGCCCCGGCCGGTGTCGGCGCTGACCGCGCGCCCGGCGCCCGGCGGGGTGGAGCTGGTCGGGCGCGGGCTGGACCAGGGCGAGGGGGCCGGGGCCTACCGGTCGCTGGTGAGCGCGTTCGAGCTGCACGGGCGCAGCCCGGAGCTGCCGCCGTGCGGGTCGGAGCTGCTGACCGGGTGCCTGGCGGCGGGGTCGGCGCGGGGCGGCGACCTGCGGTACGCGGGCGCGTCGGCGGCGGACGGGGTGCTGTCGTTCGGGATCGCGACGTGGGGGACGTGGACCGGGCTGGGCGCGGGCGGGACGACGCCGGTGGTGGGCGTGGACGTGGACCGGGACGGGGCCGAGGACTACCGGGTGCAGGTGGCGCGGCCGTCCGACGGGAGCGGGAAGGTCGTCGCGGACCTGTGGTGGGCGCGCACCACGCGGGTGTCCGACGACGAGGTGGTGGACGAGCGGCCGGTCAACGGGTGGCACGGGGAGGTGGACAGCGCGGTGATGGACAGCGACGTGCTGGCGCTGCCGGTGTCCCTGGAGGCGCTCGGCGTCGCGCTCGGGGACGGGCCGGTGCGGTACCGGGTGCGCACGCGCGGGTGGGCGCTGCCCGCCGGGACCGAGGACGGGGTGGTGGACCGCTTCGACGGCTGGTTCGACGTCGACCCGGCCGGGTCGCGGGTGGCGCTGCCGGTCGGGTCGGTCGCGCGGGACGGGCTGCTCGTGCCGGTGCGCGGGGCGGGCGAGGTCCTGGTGCTGCACCACCACAACGGCGGCGGTTCCCGCGCGGAAGTGGTGGTTTACTCCGGGGAATGAGCTTCGTGGTCGGCGTTGACGGGGGCGGCACGTCCACCAGGGCGCTGGTCGTCGGCGCCGACGGGACCCGGCTGGGGGCCGGGGTCGCGGGCGGGTCGAACCCGAACTCGGTGGGGTCCGGGACGGCCGCCGCGAACCTGCGGCTGGCGCTGGAGGGCGCGCTGTCCGGGGTGGACGCGGGCGCGGTCGTGGCCGGGGTGCTCGGGATGGCCGGGTCGAGCAAGCTGACCGACCCAGGGGTGGACGCGCTGTTCCGGGCGGCCTGGGCGGGTGCGGGGCTGCGCTGCCCGATGCGGGTGGTGACCGACTGCGAGGCCGCGTTCGCCGCGGGGACGCCCGCGCCGGACGGCACGGTCCTGGTCGCGGGCACCGGGTCGATCGCGGCGCGGGTGCGCGGGCGGCGGGTGGTCGGCACGGTCGGCGGGCACGGGTGGCTGCTCGGGGACGAGGGGTCGGCGTTCTGGCTGGGCCGTGAGGCGGTGCGGGCGGCGCTGCGGGCGCTGGAGGCGGGCGAGCTGGACGGGCTGGCGCGCGCGGTGCTGGAGCGGGCCGGGGTCGACGAGGGGCCGGGCGCGTGGGCGCGGCTGATCACGGCGGCGAACGCGGGGCCACCGGTGGCGCTGGCCGGGTACGCGCCGCTGGTGACGGCGGCGGCCGGGGCTCCCGGCGAGGTCGTGGCGGCGCGGATCGTGGACGGGTGCGCGCGGGTGCTGGCCGACCTGGCGGCGGCGGCGCGCACGGCGGAGGAGGTGGCGCCGGTGGTGCTGGTGGGCAGCCTGGTGGGCGCGCCGGTGCTCGGGGAGCGGCTGCGGGCGGAGCTGGCGGCGCGGGTGGACGGCGAGGTCGTGGTGGTGCGGGAGGCCGCGGTGGGCGCGGCGTGGCTGGCCGCGCTGGAGAGCGGGGTCGAGGACGGGTGGCGGGAGCGGGCGCTGGGGTGAGCGGGCCCAGGTGAGCGGGCACTGGTGAGCGGGCCCAGGTGAGCGCCCAGAGGTGAGCGCTGGGGTGAGCGCTGGGGTGAGCGCTGGGGTGAGCGCGGCGGACCGGTCGACGCGGCAGGCCCCGTCCCGCCCGCGCCAGGTCCGCGCCGGACGCGCCCCGGCCCTACCCGGCCGCCACGTGCGCCGCGAACGCCGCCGCCGCCGGTGACGTCGCCGGGTCCTTCGGCAGCACCAGGTCCACGGTGTGCACCAGGCCCTCCTCGCGCAGCGGCACCGCCACGACGCCCTCGGCGGGCAGGTCGGTCCGCGCGGGCACCAGCGCCACGCCCAGTCCCGCCCTGGTCAGGTTGAACACCATCGGCAGGTCGACCACCTCGCAGCTGATCCGCCGGGTCAGCCCGCGCTCGGCGAACGCCAGGTCCACCAGGTCCCGGCTCTCGTGGCCGGGGTAGGTGTCCACGAACCGCTCCCCCGCCAGGTCCGCCAGCGCCAGCCCGTCCCGGCCCGCCAGCGGGTGGCCCGACGCGAGCAGCGCGACCACCGGCTGGGTGGACAGGCGGGTGGCCCGCAGTCCGGGCAGGCGGGCGGGCGCGCCGGTGACGACCGCGCAGTCCAGGCCGCCCTCGGCGACCAGCGCCAGCGCGCGGTCGCGGCCCGGCTGCCGCACCGAGATGTCCAGGCCGGGGTGGGCGGTCGCGAACGACGCCAGCCAGTTCACGAAGCGGCACGACACGTCCCGGTTGTGCAGCGGGAGCGTGCCGATGGTGAACGGGCCCGCGACCAGGCCCCGCACGTCCCGGACGAGCTGCTTGGCCCGCTCGGACTCCTGCAGGGTGCGCCGCGCGCCGGGGAGCAGCGCCCGGCCCGCCGCGGTCAGGCGGACCGGGCGGGAGCCCCTGACGAACAGCTCGGAGCCGACGTCGCGCTCCAGGGACCGGATCGACGAGGACAGGCCGGACTGCACGATCAGCTCGCGCTCGGCCGCCCTCGTGAAGCTGGACTCCTCGGCCAGCGCGACGAAGTGCTTCAGGTGCCGCAGTTCCACCCCGCGATTATCTCCCGGAGAGATGGAAGACAACTCCGCCAGGTGCGGCGGAGCTGGGATGGGGCGTCCCGAGCACCCGGTTGGACCGGGTGAAGGCACTCGTGGAAGGAACCCCGATGGAACTCGGCATCTACTCGTTCGGCGACCTCGCCCCCCGCTCGGGCGGGGAGCCCGCCGACGTCGCGCGACGGCTCGCCGACCTGGTCGACCAGGTCAGGACCGCCGACGGGGCCGGGCTGGACGTCGTCGCGATCGGCGAGCACCACCGGCGCGAGTTCACCGTCTCCGCGCCGGAGATCGTGCTCGCCGCGCTGGCCGGGGTCACCTCGTCGATCCGGCTCGCCTCCGGCGTGACCGTGCTGTCCACCCAGGACCCGGTCCGGGTGTTCCAGCAGTTCGCGACGCTGGACCAGCTGTCCGGCGGGCGGGCGGAGGTCATCGTGGGGCGCGGGGCGTTCACCGAGTCGTTCCCGCTGTTCGGGCACGACCTGCGCGACTACGACGAGCTGTTCGACACCAAGGTGAAGGCGCTGCTGGAGCTGACCCGCTCGCGGGAGCTGCCGGTGGTCAACGGCGTCGACGTCGTGCCGAGGCCGCTGCAGCCCGAGCTGCCGGTGTGGATCGGGGTGGGCGGCACGCCGCAGTCGGCGATCCGGGCCGGGGTGCTGGGCACGCCGATGTTCCTGGCGTTCTTCACCGGCCCGGAGACCTCGCGCGGCACGGCCGAGCTGTACCGGCGGGCGGGCGAGCAGGCCGGGCACGACCCGGCGTCGCTCCGGCTCGCCAGCGGCGGGCACATGTTCGTCGGCCGGACCTCGCAGGGCGCGAAGGACGACTTCTACCCGTACTACTCGGACTACTTCTCGCTGCACCCGCGCATGAGGGACGGGATGCCCAGGGGCGTCTACGACGAGTGGCTGCGCGCCGGGCTGCTGGTGGGCAGCCCGCAGGAGGTGGTGGACAAGATCCTGCGGCACCGGGAGGTGCTCGGGGTGGACCGGTACGTCGGCCAGTTCGACGTGGGCGGGATGCCGGTGGCGATGACCAACCGCAGCCTGGAGCTGTTCCTCACCGAGGTGGTCCCGGCGGTGCGCGCGGAAACCGCCTAGCGCCGGGGGATCTGCGCTCCGGGGCCCGTCCCGCCGGTCTTCGGGTGGGACGGGCCCTAGTCGACCCGCTCGGGCTTCTCGACGGCGGAACCCGTTGCGGGCGCGGGGTTCTCGACGGCGGGACCGGCTGCCTGCGCGGGCTCGGCAGGCTCCCCCGGCACGCGCGGGTGCCGCAGGCCGGGGTGGTCGGCGGGCAGCGACCTGCGGATCACCCACCAGCTCACCACGACGCACACCACCTGCAGCGGCCAGCTCAGCGCGACCTGCGCGACCCCCAGCGCCACCACCTGCCCCGCCAGCCAGAACCCGCCGAACACCGCCACCCGCAGCAGGTACTGCCCCACCCACGGCCAGCTCGCGTACCGGTAGGCGCGCATCAGGTCGGGGTCCTTGCGCCACTTGAGCTTCTGCCCGGTGACCAGCCCGACCACCACGCCCAGCAGCGGCCAGCGCAGCACGATGCTCGCCGCCCACACGAGGGCGCTGCCGACGTTGAGCAGGATGCGCAGCAGGAAGAAGTCCTCGGCCCGGCCGGTCCGCAGCGCCACGTACGCCGCGAGCACCACCAGGGTCAGGCTCACCACGACCGCCCTGGGCTTGCCGCCCCGCGCCAGCCGGTAGGCGCCGATCACCACGCCGCAGAGCACCGCCGCGAGCGCGCCCGCGCCGATGGAGCGCTCGCCGAGCAGCCAGCCGAGCGCGAACACCGCGGGCGGCAGTGACGCGTCGAGTGCCCCGCTGCGCCCGCCGAGCAGTTCGGCCAGCGACTCCTGACGAGTGTCGGTCATGCTCCCAGGGTGCATGAGGGGACCCTTACCGCGACCACGCACCCCGGTAACGGTCGCGTGTCGGTGTGGCGCCCGCCCCGCGCGCCCGAGCGCGGTCCGCCGAGCGGCGGCCACCAGCGCGGACCGGGACGAAGAAGATCGAAGGGGATGAACCGGACCGCTAACCGATGGTGAGCTCGCGCGATCCGATGGTCACGGTCAGTCGCCGGTCGGGTTCGGAGGGGCGCGTCGGGGCGGTCGTGGAAGTCGTGATCTCCGTCGCACTCGTCGTGGTGGTGGACGTCACCTGCGGGACCTTCGTGACGACCACCCTGGACGTCTCGGTGACCGTGCTCGGGGTCGCGCTGGTCGGGTCGACGCCCCCGCCGTGGTCCATCGGCGGGCCGTCGCCCGCCGGGGCCGAGGACGTGCGGCTGGGCTCGATCCGCTGCCCCTCAGCGGGTTTCGGCGGGCCGTCGTCGAGCAGGACGGCCGTGGTGATGCCGGTGAGCGCGGCGATCAGCGCGAACGTCACCGCCGGGAGGGGAAGTCGGGGCACGGTCGGCAAGGCTACGTGCGGGCACCCGGCGAAACGCCCATTGCCGACACCCTGTCCCACCATCGAGTGATACGCGCGTCCCGTCTCGCGGGACCCGGAGGTGGCGCGAATCCGAAGTGCGAGAGCATCCTTGTCCGCGCGGTGCGGGGGTGTCGCGCAGGAGGGAGGAGCTGTGCAGGAGTTGGACAGCTACGTCGCGGTGGGGGACAGCTTCACCGAGGGCCTGGACGATCCAGCACCCCACGGCGGGTATCTCGGGTGGGCCGACCGGTTGGCGGCCATGATCTCCTCGCGCCAGCGGGGGTTCAGGTACGCCAACCTGGCGATCCGGGGCAGGTTGCTCCAGGCGATCGTGGAGGAGCAGGTCCCGGTCGCGGTGGCGCTCAAGCCGAGCCTGGTGACGTTCTGCGCGGGCGGGAACGACCTGCTCATGCCAGGGGCGGACCCGGACGCGGTGGCCGAGGTGTACGAGATCGCGGTGGCCGAACTGCGGGCCACGGGCGCGGAGGTCGTGATCTTCACGGGCTTCGACCCGAGGCACGCGCCGGTGCTGCGCTCGCTGCGGGGCAAGGTGGCGATCTACAACTCGCACCTGTGGTCGGTGGCCGAGCGCTACAACTGCAAGGTCGTGGACCTGTGGTCGATGACGGTGCTGCACGACATCAGGGCGTGGGGTCCGGACCGGCTGCACCTGGCGCCCGAGGGGCACCAGCGGGTGGCGCTGCGGGTGGCCGAGCTGCTCGGCCACGAGCAGGAGGAGCAGTGGCGCACGCCGTGGCCGGTGGTCGCCGAGGACGACTGGATGACCCAGCGCAGGCAGGACCTGAAGTGGGCACGGGAGCACGTGGTCCCGTTCATCACCAGGCACCTGCGGGGCGCGTCGCTCGGTGACGGCGTCGTGCCGAAGCGGCCGGAGCTGCTGCCGATCAGCAGCGGCGAGAACAACTAGCCGGACGCGGGCCGGGACGCCTGAAGGCGACCCGGCCCGGCCGGCGCTCTCCCCCGAACGCCGGCCCGACCGGGTCGGGGTGGCTTTCCCCCCTGGGTGCTTGAGCCCCCCGGAACCACCCCTGGCGCGGGCGAGGCCCGCGCGCGCCGCCCAACCTGCCACGTTCGGCGGACGGCGGGCTAAACAGCCGCTAAAACACCCCGCCGAGGCCGTCCAGCGCGATCCGGACCGACGCCGCCCTCGGTGAGCCGAGCCGCTCGAACAGCCGCAGCGACTCCACCAGCTCGGCCCGCGCCGCCGACCGCTCGCCGCGCCGGGCCAGCACCGCGCCGAGGACCTGGCGGCCGAACGCCTCCTCGTACCGCATGGTCCCGCCGACCGCGAGCTGCACGGCCTGCCTCGCGCTCTCCTCGGCCTCCACCAGCAGGTCCAGCTCCGCGTACAGCTCGGCGAGGTTGCCGACCGCGAGGGCGTGGCCGCGCTGGTCGCCGGTGCGGTGGAACAGCTCCGCGGCCTGGAACTGGTGGCGCGCCGCGGTCTCCCTGCGCCCGGCGGCCTGCTCGGCCTGGGCGAGGTTGTTGAGCACGTGCGCCTCGCCGAGCACGTCGCCGTCGCGCCGGGCCGCCTCGACGGCCTCGCGGTAGCGGGTGATGGCCGCCCCGGTCTCGCCGGTCGCCAGCAGCGCGGAGGCGAGCTGGTCCAGCGCCAGCACCAGGTAGCGGGCCTCGCCGAGGCCCTCGGCGATCCGGTGCGCCCGCCGGGCGTCCGCGAGCGGACCGGGCGCCGGGCCGGTGCGCAGCGCCACGCTGTGCGCGGCGTGCAGCACCAGCACCTCGCCGCGCGGGTCGCCCTCGGCGCGGGCCGAGGCGAGCCCGATGGCGGCCAGCTCGGACCAGCCGTCGTCGACCGCGCGGACCGCGCAGCGGGTGTGCACGAGCCGGACCAGCTGCCACACCCGGCGGTGCAGGCCGCGCTCGGCGCCCGCCCTGGCCAGGGCGACGATGTTCGGCCACTCCTTGTCGAACCACAGCAGCGCCTGGCCGGACGTGGCGGGGCGGGCGGCGCGGTGGTCGGACTGGCCGGGGTCGAGGCCGTCGGTGGCCGGGCGCAGCAGCCTGCGGGCCCGGTCGCACGCGGCGAGGTAGTGGTCCAGGAGCCTGCCGAGGGCGGCGGCGGTGCGCTCGGGCGGGACGTCGGCGAGCAGCTCCCTGGCGTAGAGGCGGACCAGGTCGTGCAGGGCGTAGTCGCCGCGCCCGCGCTCCAGCAGCAGGTGCGCGTCGGCCAGCTCGGCGAGGCGGCGGGCCGCCGTGCCCGCGTCGGTCCGGCACAGCGCGGCGACGGCCTGCGCGGTGACCCTGCGGCCGGGGACCAGCCCGGCGGCGCGGAACACCTCGGCCAGCTCGTCGGGCAGCTCCCGGTAGGACAGGGCGAGCGCGCGGGCCACGCCGACGCCGCCGCCCGCGTCCGCGTCGGCGAGGTCGAGGGCGCGCAGGCGGGTGCTGTCGTCGGCGAGCGCGTCGACCAGCGACGCGACCGCCCACTCCGGACTGGAGACGAGCCTGGCGGCGGCGATCCGCAGCGCCAGCGGCAGGTTGCCGCACAGCCGGGCCAGGTCGCGGACCGCGTCGGGCTCCTGCTCGGACAGCGGCTTGCCCACGGCCTCGTCGACCAGCCGGGCCGACTCGTCCTCGGCGAGGACGTCCAGGGTGAGCACGCGGGCGCCCGCGCTGACCACCAGCGAGCCGAGGCGCAGCCTGCTGGTGACCAGGGCGAGCGAGCCGGAGCCGGGCGGCAGGAGCAGGCGGACGTGCTCGGCGTCGCGGGCGTCGTCCAGCACGACCAGGACGCGGCGGCCTGCCAGCACGGAGCGGTAGAGGCCGACCCGGTCGGCCGTCCCCCTGGGCACGGCGTCGGCGGGGACGCCCAGCGCGAGCAGGAACCTGGCCAGCACCTCGTCCGGGCCGACCCGCGCGCGCTCGTCGTCGGCGTGCCCGCCGAGCTGGGCGAACAGCAGGCCGTCGGGGAACTGGGCGGCCCTGCGGTGGCCCCAGGCGACGGCCAGCTCGCTCTTGCCGATGCCGGGCGGCCCGTCGAGGACGGCGGTGGTGGTGGCGTCCCGGTCGCGGGTGTCGCACAGCCGGTCGAGCCAGGCCAGCTCCTCGTCGCGGCCGACGAAGCCGCTGGCGGCGGCGGGCAGCTGGGCGGGCACGACCACGCCGGGACGTGGCGCGACGCCGGGGGTCTCGGGGGCCCTGGCGGGCAGCAGGGCCGGGTCGTCGCGCAGCACCCGCTCGTGCAAGGCGCGCAGGTCCGGGCCGGGGTCGATGCCCAGCTCGTCCACGAGCCTGCGGTGGAAGCGCTGGTAGGCGTCGAGGGCGTCGGCGCGGCGGCCGGAGCGGTAGAGGGCGAGGACGGCCTGGGCGACCAGGCGCTCGCGGAACGGGTGCTCGGCGACCAGCTGGCGCAGCTCCCCGACGACCTCCAGGTGGTGGCCCAGTTCCAGCTCGGCGGCGGCCCGCTCCTCCAAGGCGACCAGGCGCAGCTCGGCCAGGTCGCTGCCGGGGGCGTTGGGCACGTCGGCCAGCACCGGGCCGCGCCACAGCCGCAGCGCGTCGCGCAGCAGCGGGGCCCTGGACGTGGCGGGCTTGCCGCGCGCCGAGGAGATCAGCCTGCGGGCGCGGTGGTGGTCGAGGCGCCACGGGTCGACGGCCAGCTGGTAGCCGGGCGGGGTGGTGAGGATGCGCGCGGAGCCCGCCGGGTCCGCCGCGTCGAGGACCTTGCGCAGCCGCGAGACGTAGCCGTGGACGATGGTCCTGGCCGTCGCGGGCGGCTCGTCGCCCCACAGGCGGTCGACGAGCTCGTCGATCGGCACGACCCGGTTGGCCTCCAGGACCAGGACCGCCAGCAGCGCCCGCACCCCCCTGCGCCCGATCGCGATGGGCCCGCCGTCCGCGACCACCCTGAGCGGACCGAGGACGCCGAACTCGAGACCGCACCTGCTCCGGTCACCCATGTCCCTCCCCCCGCCGTCTTTCGTGAACCGGTCACACGTTCAGGTGCGCCACATCTCCCGGTGGATACCTGCGAGTAGTGTTTGTCCGGACAACTTCTGTGGTGCGATGACCGGACGACCGAACGGCGGTTGGGGTTTGGCCCCCGGATGCGCCGCAGTGCAGGAGGGCGAGTGCCGCGCGAGCCGATGGCGGTGGTGGACCGTGGCGCGGCGTGCCTGCTGGGCGGCGCGCTCGGCGACGCGCTCGGCGCGCCCGTGCAGTACCTGGGCCTGCCGGACATCCAGCGGGACCACGGGCCGGACGGGGTGCTGGAGCCGCCGTGGCCCGCGCTGGTGACCGACGACACGCAGCTGACGCTGTTCAGCGCGGACGGGTACCTGCGGGCGTGGGTGCGCGGGAAGCGCACCGGCGAGTGGGAGCCGGTCGACGAGGTGTGGAACAGCTACCGCAGGTGGCTGGTGACCCAGCAGTTCGCCGCGCCCGACGAGGGCGCCACCGGGCTGCTAGCGCAGGGGCGGCTGTACGCGAGCCGGTCGCCGGGCCTGACGTGCCTGCGCGCGCTGGCCGCCGACGTCCCGCCGACGCCGGAGGCGCCGATCAACGAGTCGTCGGGCTGCAACGGGGTGACCCGGACGGCCCCGGCGGGCTTCGCGCCGCACCCGGACATCGCGTACGACCTGGGGTGCCGGTTCGCGGCGCTGACGCACGGCGGCACCGGGGGGTGGGTGTCGGGCGGGGCGTTCGCGCTGCTGATCCACCTGCTGGCGGTGCGCGGGCGGCCGTTGCGCGAGGCGGTGGACCAGGTGATCGGGCGGGTGCTGCGGGACGACCCGTACACGGCGAACGCGCTGAACCGCGCGGTGGTGTACGCGGAGGAGCAGCGGGCGACCGGCGGACCGGTGCGGGTGGACCGGCTGGGGAGCGGGTGGACCGGGCCGGAGGCGCTGGCGATCGCGGTGCACACGGTGCTGGTGTACCCGAAGCGGTCGCAGGTGGTGGACGCGCTGCGGACGGCGGCGAACCACTCCGGCGGCAGCGACGCCACGGCCTCGCTGACGGGGAACATCCTGGGCGCGCTGCACGGCACGGCGGGACTGCCGCGCGAGTGGCTGGCGGGGCTGGAGCTGGTGGACGTGCTGGCCGCGCTCGGGGCGGACCTGGGGTGCTCGGTGTCGGGGCTGGAGTTCGACGAGTCGCTGTACGCGTGAGGGGTTGTGCCGAGGTTTGTGGCTGGCACGAGCCTCGGCGAGCGGGTGGCCGGCAGGCAGCGAGCGGTCGCGGTTGACCGCTCGCTGCGACGGCGCGGCGCAGGCTCAGGAAGGCGCTGCCGATCGCGATCGTGGTCTTCGAGCGCGCCCCGGTTCTCCTGCCCCCGATGCCGGACCCCAGGAGTCGGCGTGGCACACGCTGCTCGACCTCGGGGAGGAGCTGGACCGCCGCTGGTCCCTCATCGGCGGTCAGGTGGTCATGCTGGTCCTCGCCGAGCACGGGCGCCACGCGCACCGGGCGACCGACGACGGGGACGTCGTCCTCGGCCTGCTGCCGGAGGAGATCGGCAGGCAGGAGCGGCCCCCGCGCTCCGACTCCGGGCGTCCCGGCTTCGAGATCCCCGGCGGGAACCGGGCGCTCGTCCGCAGTGAGCGCCTGCCGGTTCGGCTCGGCGAGCGGGTGGGGCGGGCGCGGCGGGCTTCGGTGTGAGCGCGACCACCCGGTCGTGGGCGTGGGGGAATCCCCCGCGCCGGTCCCGGCGTTGTGATGAGAAGCCGTCCTCGGCCGCGCGTTCCCGAAAGCGTGCGACCGAGGTCGGCTCTCCCGCTGGTCGCCTGGGCGACGCCCCGAGCGCAGCACCTGGCTGACCTGCGTGGAGCGGGGAAAACCCCGTGCGCGGAACCGTAGCAGAGGTATTCGGCCCGGTCACGTGGTTCCGGGGAATCCGGCACCGTCCCTTGTGGATCTCCCCGGCCGCCGGGGAGCGGTCAGGGCGCGAGCGGCAGGCCCGGTGTGCGGTGGACCCTGCGGTCGGCGTCCACGGCGTGGACCTCGCAGCCCGGCCGGGACGCCGCCCACGCCACGCCCTCGCGGCCCAGGGCGAAGGCCGCCGTCGCGGTCGCGTCGGCCACCTCCAGCGAGCGGGCGACCACCGTCAGGCTCAGCAGGGAGGTCACCGGCTCGCCGGTCCTGGCGTCGACGATGTGGTCGCCGCGCTCGTAGCGCGCGGACGTCGCCACCGCCAGGCCGTCCACCTCCAGGACCGCGCAGAAGCGGTCCGGGTGATCCGGGTGGCGGACGCCCACCCGCCACGGGCCGCCCTCCGTCGCGACGTCGCCGCCCGCGTTCAGGACGAAGCGGGGCACGCCCGCCGACCGCAGCAGGTCCGCCGCCCGCTCGACGGCCCAGCCCTTCACCACCGCGCACGGGTCCAGCACCCCGCCCCTGCGGACCGCGAAGGCGCCCCCGGTGGCCTCCCGGTACCACTCGGACACCGCCAGGACGTGCGCCAGGTCGGGCGAGGGCTCGACGTCCTCGCCCCGGCCCAGCCTGCTCACCTCGCTGCCCGGCTTGAACGGGCTGAAGCGGGCGTCGACCTCGTGCAGCCACTCGAACACGTCCGCGACCGCCGCGCCGTGCCCGTCGCCGTCCGGGACGTTGACCGAGACCGGGAAGCCCATGACCTGCTCGACGTGGCGCACGGGCTCACTCCGCCGAGTCGATCGCCGACTGCAGCGACCTCACGTACGCGGCGCTGGTCGTGGTCGCGCCGGAGACCGAGTCGACCTCCGCGCTCTGCGCCTCCAGCGTCTCCTCCACCAGCACCGGCACCGCCTGCCGGGTGGGCGCGCTGCCCGGCTGCTTGAGCATGGTCACGGCGGTGATCCGGTCGCCCTCGTAGGTGAGCTGCACCTGGACCTGGCCGTACCGGGTCTCCTGCACCTCGCCCGCCACCACCCGGCCGGCCGCGGTCGAACCGGACCCGGACCCGGCCCCGGAGTCCGCCGGGACCTCGGCAGCCGCCACCGTCGTCGTCTCCGCCCGCGGCTCGTAGCGCCACAGCGGGACCAGGCCCGCGATGGTCAGCAGCAGGACCGGGATCGCCCTCTTCACGACTTCTCCTCCATGAGCGGCAACGTGGACAGCGGACTCATCGGGCCAGGGTGAAGCGCTCGGCGTGGACCTGGTTCGCAGGCACGCCCAGCTCCCGCAGGGACGCCAGCACCGCATCCGTCATCCGGCTCGGCCCGCACACGAACACGTCGCGCTCGCGCACGTCCGGCACCGCCGCGCCCAGCGCCCGCGCCCCGAGCGGCTGCGCGTCCGGGGCGTGGTCGGCCGTCGCGCCGGTCACCACGTGCAGCACCGCGCCCTTGGCACGCGCCAGCCCGCGCAGCTCGTCCAGCAGCACCGCGTCGCGCCGCTCGCTGACCCGGTACACCACCACGGCGTGCCCGCCGATCTCCTCCAGCAGCGCCCGCACCGGCGTCACCCCGACCCCGCCCGCGATCAGCAGCGCGTTCGGCCGGGTCCGGTGCAGCGCGGTGAACGCGCCGTACGGCCCCTCGGCGAACACGCGCGTGCCCGGCTTCAGCGAGCGCAGCGACGCGCTGCCCGCGCCGAGCGCCTTCGCGGTCAGCCGCAGCGAGCGGCCGTCCGGGGCGGCGGACAGGGAGAACGGGTTGGCCTGCCACCAGCGCCCGCGCTCCAGGAAGCGCCACAGGAAGAACTGGCCCGCGCGGGCGGGCAGCTTGTCCAGGTCGCGGCCGGTGATGTGGATCGACACGACGTCGTCCGACTCCGGCACGACGGCCGCCACGCGCAGCCGGTGCCGCAGGTTGCGCCACAGCGGCAGGCCGACCCGGCCGACCAGGACCGCCGCCAGCGCCGCGCCCCACAGCGCCCACCAGTAGGCGGTGGCCAGCGGCGAGGAGGTGAAGGTGGTGCCCGCGGCGACCTGGTGCGAGAACGCCAGCACCACGGCCAGGTACGCGTACAGGTGGATGAAGTGCCAGGTCTCGTAGGCGAGCCTGCGCCGCGCCCAGCGGGCGGACGCCCCGCCGACCACCAGGACCAGCACCACCGCGACCACGGCGCGCAGCACGCCCTCGACGGTGGTGGCCAGGTGCACCAGCTCGTCCAGCGGCGGCAGCGAGGCGAGCTGCGCGTAGCCGGTGGTGATGAACACCACGTGGGCCACCAGCAGCCACACCACCGAGATGCCGGTGACGCGGTGCCAGGCGGTGAGCCGGTCCATGCCGAGCCGCCGGTCGAACCACGGCAGCCTGGCCACCAGGAGCAGCTGGAACGCCAGCACCAGCGCCGCGTACAGGCCGGTGAGCCTGCCGAGCAGGATCAGCGCGTTCGAGCCGAATCCGGCCTGGGCGAACAGGACCGCGACCACGGCGGCGTTCGCGCCCAGCACGGCGTGGAGGCCGGTGCGGGCCGCCGCTCTCGGGCGCACCGCGGGCGCCTGGGCCTGGAGGGTTGTCACGGGGGCTCCTCGGGTGGGGACTGCCGCAAGCTTGGGCCGCGAAGCTGTGGCGGTCCTGTTCCGCACCTGTCGATCGGCTGTCGGAGCCTGTCGATTCGCTGTCGGCGGTCGATCCGGTACCGCGCGGGCCGCCGCCTGGCGCAGGATGTACGCGTGGAGAACGGTTCACCGGTCCGACTGCTCGTCGTCGACGACGAGCCGCACATCGCCGACCTGGTGGCCACGGTCGCCCGCTACGAGGGGTGGCAGGCGGTGACGGCGGGCAGCGGCGAGGCCGCGATCAGGGC
Organism: Actinosynnema mirum DSM 43827; assembly: GCF_000023245.1. Classification (GTDB taxonomy): domain Bacteria; phylum Actinomycetota; class Actinomycetes; order Mycobacteriales; family Pseudonocardiaceae; genus Actinosynnema; species Actinosynnema mirum. The sequence continues at coordinate 415,851 of NC_013093.1, read as the reverse complement.
CGCCCTGGACTTCCAGCCGGACATCGTGGTGCTGGACCTGATGCTGCCCGACGTGGACGGGTTCACCGTGCTGGACCGGCTGCGCGGCGAGGGCGCGATGGTGCCGGTGGTGTTCCTGACCGCGCGCGACGGCACCGCCGACCGGGTCGCGGGCCTGACCAGGGGCGGCGACGACTACCTGGTGAAGCCGTTCTCGGTGGAGGAGCTGATGGCGCGGCTGCGCGCGGTGCTGCGGCGCAGCACCGGGCCGTCGTGGAAGCGCTCGGTGCTGAAGGTGGCCGACCTGGTGCTGGACGAGGACACCCGCGAGGTGCGGCGCGGCGACCGGCTGGTGACGCTGACGCCGACCGAGTACGAGCTGCTGCGCTACCTGATGCGCCGCTCCCCCACGGTGCTGACCAAGGCGCAGATCCTGGACCACGTGTGGGAGTACGACTTCGGCGGGCGCTCGAACGTGGTGGAGCTGGTGGTGTCGCACCTGCGCCGCAAGCTGGACGTGGAGGGCGACGAGCCGCTGATCCACACCGTGCGCGGGGTGGGCTACGTGCTGCGCCGGGCGCCGAGCTGATGCGCGAGCTGGTCACCGGGCGCAGGATGCGGCTGGGCACCCGGCTCGCGCTGGGCCTGGGCGCGCTGGCGCTGGCGGTGTTCGGGCTGGTCGGGGCGCTGGTGGTGACCTCCATGGAGGACTACCTGGCGCGCAAGCTCGACGCGCAGATGAAGTCCACCCAGATCGCGCAGGAGAAGGACTTCAAGGAGAACGGCGACGTCCTCGGGCCGGTGTACGGCTGGTACTACGCGGTGTACGAGGTGCGGGACGGGGTGGCCGCGCCGCTGCCGACGCACAAGCTGCCCGACGACGACCGGCCGATGGCGAAGGTGGCCACGCTGGTCACCGGGAGCCAGCCGGTGTTCAAGACCGTCCACTTCGAGGGCGAGGGCACCTACCGGGTGCGCGGCTGCCCCGCGGGCAACGGGACCGTGCTGGTGAGCGCGGCCCCCATGGACGACCTGACCACGACCGTGCAGCAGCTGACCATGGTGCTGGTGGCGCTGTTCGCGCTGGCGCTGGTGGCGCTGGTGGTGGTCGGGCGGGCGGTGCTGCGGCGCGGGTTGCAGCCGCTGAGCGAGATGGCGCGCACCGCGCACGACATCACCTCGCACGACCTGACCGACTCGGCGCGGCTGCCGGTGCGCTCGGAGGGCTCGTACGGCGGGGTGGAGGTGGCCGAGCTGCGGACGGCGTTCAACACGATGCTGGAGCACATCGACAGCTCGCTGGCCGCGCGGACGGCGGCCGAGCAGCGGTTGCGCCGGTTCATCGCGGACGCCTCGCACGAGCTGCGCACGCCGCTGACCTCGATCCGGGGGTACGCGGACCTGTTCCGGTACGCGGCGGCCAACGCGCCGGAGGAGCGCGAGGCGCACCTGGAGAAGCTGCGGGCCGAGGCGGCGCGGATGAGCGTGCTGCTGGAGGAGCTGCTGCTGCTGGCGCGGTTGGACTCGGCGGAGGCCGAGCTGCCGGTGCGGCCGGAGAACGGCGACCTGGTGGAGCTGGTCGGGCAGGCGGTGGACGCGTTCCGGGTGGCGCGGCCGGGGCATCCGGTCGCGCTCGCGGTGGCGCACCCGAGGGTGCCGATGCGGTTCGACGCGGGGCGGTTGCGGCAGGTGCTGGACAACCTGCTGACCAACGCGGCGGTGCACACGCCCAAGGGCACGGCGGTGTCGGTGTCGGTGGACGTGGTGGGCGGCGACGCGGTGGTGCGGGTGAGCGACTCGGGCCCCGGCATCCCGGCGCGCGACCAGGAGCGGATCTTCGACCGGTTCTACCGGGTGGACCACTCGCGCACCCGCGACCGGGGCGGCAGCGGGCTGGGGCTGGCGGTGGCGCGGTCGCTGGTGGAGGCGCACCGGGGGCGGCTCGACCTGGAGAGCCGTCCGGGCTCGACGACGTTCACGATCACGCTGCCGCGCTGACGGCCCGCACCCGCCGGTCCGCGCGCACCGGTCTGGCGGCGCGAGGACAACCACCTTTCCGGTGAACTTCCCGCGCTCGTTCGGGAGCCGACCCGGAAACCCGATCAATGCGGTTCCCCGCGCGCGCTCCCGCCAACCCCCCGGACATCCCCGGCGGTGCGGTTTCCCGAAGCGCGGTGACGGTTTTCCGCCGGTTGCGCCGCCAGGGCGCAGGTCGTGGTCGGGATGCCCCGCCACTCCCCCGACCAGGTGCGGACCCCGCCCCTTCGCCGCCTGGAACCTCGTCGACGATTCCTCCCGGCGGGTGAACTGGCACCCCCTACAAAGGTCATAGGATCGCCCGCGCGAGCTTTCTTCCGATACCCGACGTCCCCGTATCGGGGCGTATTTCCGGCATTCCCCCGCACCTCCGTCCGGCGTGCCGGGACACCGAGGTCCCGGCGCGATCCGCAGACCCCCGGCGCAGCGGCCGGGGTGTGAGCGAGGGAGGTCCGGAAGATGGCTGTTCCCCGGAGAACCACCGCGGCGGTGGCGCTGGCCGCCGCCGCGCTGGCCGCGGCCCCGCACGCCGTGGCGCACGCGGCGCCCCCGGCCGAGCGGGTGGAGCAGGTGGCCGCCGCCGCGCCCGCCGCCTCCCGGTGCGGGCCGATGGACGTGGTGTTCGCGCTCGACGACACCGGCAGCATGGGCGGGGCCCTGAACAACATCAAGACCAGCATCAACGCGGTCGTCGGCGACGTGGTGTCCGCGTCCGGCGGGGACTACCGGCTGGGGCTGGTCACGTTCAAGGACTCGATCAACGTGGTCACCGGCCTCGCCGCGGGCAACGCGGGGACCGTGACCGGCTACGTGACGAACGTGCTGGCCGCGTCCGGCGGCGGGGGTGAGCCCGAGGCATCCGACGAGGCGCTGCGCACCGCCGTGTCGCTGCGCCCGGCGGCGGGCATCCCGCAGAACGCCGACTTCACCGGCCCGTGGCGCTCGAACGCGCGCAAGTTCGTGGTGCTGGTGACCGACGCCCGCCCCGGCGGCTTCGACGACGCCTTCACCGCCGCCGACCAGGCCAGCGCCACCGCCGTGGCGAACAGCGCGCTCGCGGCGGGCGTCAAGCTGTCGGCGGTCTACGTGCCCACCTCGCCGTCGATGACACCGACCATCGCGCCGATCATGCAGAACTACGCCACCACCACGAGCGGCGTCTACGTGCAGGCCCAGGCGGACGGCAGCGGCACCGCCGACGCGATCCGCAAGGCGCTGTCCGACTGCCGCCGCACCGACGTGTTCATGCGGGACCAGACCACCGACAACGGGGTCGAGGTCAACCCGAACGGCTCGGTGTGGGCCAGCCCGGACATCAAGGTCTGCCCGACCACGGCGGACTGCGCCACGACCTACCAGCCGCCCGTGGGCTCCACGAGCTGGATCCACGTGCGGCTGAACAACCCCGGCCCGTACGGGTCCGGCACGGGCGCGGGCACGCTCAAGCTGTACTGGGTGAACCCGAGCGGGTCGACGGTGTGGAACGAGGCGACCGGCGGCGACTGGACGTTCATCGGCCAGCAGGCCGCGACCGTCCCGGCGGGCACGACCGTGGTGAAGGTGCCGTGGACGAACGTGCCGGGCCCCGGCCACTTCTGCCTGCTGGCGCGCTGGGTGTCCGCGAACGACCCGATGACCCACGTCGAGGGCGCCAACACCGCGCAGAACGCGAAGAACAACAACAACATCGCGTGGCGGAACGTGGACACCGTGCGGGTGCGCCCGACCGTTCCGGGCCGCACGAGCTTCACCCTGGGCAACGCGGTGGAGAAGGAGATCCGCACCGACCTGCTGTTCACCAGCCCCGGCAAGCCGTTCGTCGGCGCGGGCAAGGTCGTGGTGGACCTGGGCCGGGAGCTGTTCGAGCGGTGGCAGGCCTCCGGCGGGCAGGCGCGCGGGATCGAGCGGGTCGGCGAGAGCGCCGTGCAGGTGCTCGACCCGAAGCAGGCGGCGCTGATCGGGATCGCGGTGCGGCCCGGCGAGCGGTTCACGGCGGGCCTGGAGTTCCACGGCGGCGAGCCGGGCGGCGAGTACCTGCTGCACGTGGTGCAGCGCCTGGGCGACGAGGAGCTGGGCGGCGTCGCGTACCAGGTCCTGGTGGAGAAGGAGTAGGCGCGCGGGAGCCCTGAGCGGGCGGTGGTAACGGCCGGGCGGCCCCGAACCTGAGGGGGGTCGCCCGGTCCGCTCAGGAAAAGTCCGGTTAGTCCTCAACTCGGCGAGGCCGTTGGCGTTCCCCCGATCGAGACCGGCAAACAGAGTCCGGCGAAGAGAGCGGAGCACCGTCGTGCCGTTCACCAGCAACCGAGTCAGAGCGGAACTCGCGCGAGCACTGGCGGCGTTGGCCGAGGCGGAGCAGGACACCGCCGCGGTGACCGCCGTGGTCAAGGCGCTGGACGGGGTCAAGTCCTCCCGCGACGCCGCCAAGGCCGCACTGGACGTCGTCAGGCAGCGGTTCGGCTGGGTGTACGGCTCCTACTGGCAGGTGGACGGGACGGGTGGGGCGCTGCGGTTCGCGGTCGAGTCCGGCGACGCGGGCGAGGAGTTCCGCGCGGTCACCCGCGAGGCCTCGTTCGCCGAGGGCGTCGGCCTGTCCGGACGGGCCTGGCGCAGCCGCGACCTGGTGTTCGTCGGGGACCTCGGCACGCTGCGGGACTGCGTGCGCGCGCCCGTCGCGCAGAAGGTCGGCGTGAAGTCCGGCATCTGCTTCCCGCTGACCGAGAACGGCCGGGTCGTCGGCACGATGGACTTCTTCTCCCTGGAGGAGCTGAACCCGTCCAAGCAGCGCCTGGAGGTGCTGCGCAGCATCGGGCTGCTGGTCGCCCAGGCCATGGAGCGGGTGGTCGACGTCGAGCGCCAGGCCGCGTCGGCGCTGGACATCCAGGCGGTGAACGCGGTGCTGCGCGGGCTGGGCTCGGCCACCTCCGAGGAGGAGGCGACCCGGCAGGCGCTGGACACGGTGCGCAGCGAGTTCGGCTGGGCGTACGGCTCGTTCTGGGCGGTGGACCCGACCGGGCAGGAGCTGCGGTACGTCACCGAGTCCGGCGACGCGGGCGAGGAGTTCCGCAAGATCACCCGCGAGGCCTCGTTCCGGCAGGGCGTGGGGCTCGCGGGGCGGGCCTGGAAGTCGCGCGAGATGCTGTTCGTCCCGGACCTGGCCGACATGACCGACTGCGTGCGGGCGCCCGCGGCGCGGCGGGTGGGCGTGAAGTCCGGGGTGTGCCTGCCGCTGGTCGTGCACGGCGCGGTCGTGGGCACGATGGACTTCTTCTCCCTGTCGGAGATCGAGCTGACCGAGAGCCGGGCGGACGCGCTGCGCAACACCGCGTTCCTGGTGTCGCAGTCGTTGGAGCGGATCAGGGAGACGACCCGGATCAGCTCGGCGGGCGCGGAGCTGGTCACCTCCATCGAGGAGGTCGAGCGCAACGTCGTGCAGGCGACGGGGGTCGCGGCCGAGGCCGCCACGCTGACCAGCGGCGCGAACCAGGCGGTCGGCAGGCTGGCGCAGTCCAGCAACGAGGTCGGCGACGTCGTGAAGGTCATCAACAGCATCGCCGAGCAGACCAACCTGCTCGCCCTGAACGCCACCATCGAGGCCGCGCGCGCCGGTGACGCGGGCAAGGGCTTCGCCGTCGTCGCGAACGAGGTCAAGGACCTCGCGCAGGGCACCGCCCGCGCGACCGAGGACGTGGCGCGGCTGATCAGCGCGATCCAGTCCGACGCGAGCAGCGTGGTGACCTCGCTGGCCGAGATCGAGCACATCGTCGACCGGATCAACGAGACCCAGACGATGATCGGCGGTGTGCTGACCGAGCAGGCCGCCGTCACCCGCGACATCGTCGGGGCCTGACCTCTCCTCCACCCGCGCCCTCCACGCGCGTCTTCCACGCTCACCCGCTCGTGCGACCCGCGCCACGTCCTCCCGGATTCCCCTCAGGAGGCGTGGCGCGCGGCCGTTCGGGGCCACAAGACCTGGTCACCCGACCGGGCAACCACCCCACCGCAGAGGGAGCACCATGGGCAACCCCACGGACCGATCCGCCACCACCGGCGCGGGGTGGTGGACGAACGCGCGCGTGAGCGTGAAGATCCTGCTCGCCGTCGGCGTCGTCGCACTGGTCGCGCTGGTGACCGGCGCGGTGTCGTGGGTGCGCCTGGACACGCTGAACGAGCAGGTCCAGGGCATCAAGAACGAGAGCATGGTCCGGCAGGCGAACCTGCTGCGCGTGCAGAACGCGACAGCCGCCATGTACCGGGGCATGTACCTGTTCGGCACCGCGGACTCGGCCGAGGGCAAGGCCGAGGGCGAGAAGCTGGTCAAGGACGCCGAGTCCGAGCTGGACGCGGCGGGCTCCGCCTACACCTCCACGCCGTCGACCAGTGCCGGGTGGCGCCAGCAGGTCGAGCTGTACGGCGCCTCCTGGAACACCTACCGGGGACTGCTGAACGTCGTGCTGTTCGGCGACGCGGCCCCGGCGGGCGTGACCGTGCCGACGAGCGTGGCCGAGCTGGGCAAGGCGTTCACCGACTCCGAGAACGGCATGAACTCCGCGATCGACGCGCTGTCGGCGCTGGAGCAGGCCGAGGGCCAGGCGGCGGCCGAGGCCGCCGACTCGACCGTCGCGTCCGCCCGGCTGTGGACGGTCGGGGTGCTGGTGGTCGGGCTCGCGCTGGCGCTGCTGCTGGCGCTGCTGACCGGTCGCAGCATCGGGCGGCGGTTGGAGCGGGTGCGCGACGTGCTGGCCTCGATGGCCGACGGCGACCTGACCGGGTCGGCGCCGGTGGACTCGCGTGACGAGGTCGGCGAGATGGCGGTGGCGGTGAACCGGGCCACCGAGAACGTGCGGGGCGCGGTGTCCGCGCTGGCGGGCAGCGCGCAGGCGCTCGCGGTGAACTCGCGGCAGCTCAGCTCCTCGGCGGACCGGATCGCCGGGAGCGCGCAGGACACCGCCGGGCGGACCGACGAGCTGGCCGAGACCTCGGAGGAGGTCTCGCGGAACGTGCAGACCGTCGCCGCCGGGGCCGAGCAGATGGGCGCGGCGATCCAGGAGATCTCGCAGTCCGCGAGCGACGCGGCGGACGTGGCGGCGCAGGCCGTGCAGGCCGCCGCGGTGACCAACGCGACCGTGGCGAAGCTGGGCGAGTCGTCGGTGGAGATCGGCAACGTGGTCAAGGTGATCACCTCGATCGCGGAGCAGACCAACCTGCTCGCGCTGAACGCCACCATCGAGGCCGCGCGCGCCGGTGAGGCGGGCAAGGGCTTCGCGGTGGTCGCCAACGAGGTCAAGGACCTGGCCCAGGAGACGGCTCGGGCCACCGAGGACATCTCGCGGCGGGTGGAGGCGATCCAGGCCGACACCGGCGGCGCGGTGACCGCGATCGAGGAGATCGGGCAGATCATCGCCCGGATCAACGACTACCAGCTGACCATCGCCTCGGCGGTGGAGGAGCAGACCGCCACCACGCAGGAGATGAACCGCGGCATCAACGAGGCCGCGGTCGGGACCACCCGGATCGCCGGGAGCATCTCGACGGTGGCCGGGGCGACCCGGACCACCTCGGCGACCGTGGTGGAGACGCAGGGCGCGGCCATGGAGCTGTCCCGGATGTCGGCCGAGCTGCAGGAGCAGGTGGACCGGTTCCGGATCTGAGGTCGGGCGGGGGCGCGCCCCCGCGCAGGGACCACCGGGAGGTCGGCGGGCTGACCCGCCGGCCTCCCGGTGCCGTTTCCGGCGGTTTCTCGCCCTCGGCGCTCAGGCCCGGCGGCCCTCCAGGAGGGACTGGGCGAGCGGGGTGAGGGAGTGCAGCACGGTGCGGCCCTCGCGCCTGCTCACCACCAGGCCGGAGTCGCGCAGCACGCCCACGTGCTCGCTCGCCGAGGCCGGTGACAGCCGCAGCCTGGCCGCCAGCTCGGTCGTGGTGGCCGTCCCGGTGAGCGCGGCCAGCACGGCGGCGCGCGTGCGGCCGAGCAGCGCGCCGAGCGAGCGGGACCGGTCGGGCGTCCAGTTGGCCGGGTGGCGGACCGGGTAGACGATCACCGGGGGCAGCGCGGGGTCCACCAGCGCCACCGGGTTGCCCCAGCAGAAGTAGGACGGGACCAGCAGCGCGCCGCGCCCGCCGAGCCGGACGTCCAGCGGCTTCGGGTAGTCGGCCTCCAGCACCGGCGGGTTCCACCGCAGGGTGGGGCGCAGGGTCTCCAGCGCGGCGTCGACGCCGGCGTCCAGGATGGTCCGCCCGAGCGCCGCGCGCTCCGCCGCGACGGCCGCCTGCGCGTCCTCCCACGCCGGGCGCACGAGCACGTCGTGCACGCCCTTGAGCGCGCTCACGAGCTCGTCAAGGGCGTCCCGGTCGCTCCTGGCCACCCGGTGCGCCCACGCGGGAAGCGGGCGGCTGCGGGCCGCGTAGGCGATGTCGCCGAGCAGCCGCAGCGACGGCGTGCCGCGCACCGCCTCCAGCCCCGCCGCGACGCCGTGCCGCCCCTCGGCCGGGGTGAGGAAGTCCGGGAAGTAGCCCTCGCGCGGCACCAGCTGGCGGACCATCCGCACCTGGGCCTGCGCCCCGCGCTCCACCACCGCGAGCCGGGCGCGGTTGCGCCACGGCTCGAACACCGGCACGTCGTCGTTCGCCAGGCGGTAGAGGCCGAGCACGGTCTCCCAGAGGGGGTCGGGGTCGCGGGCCACCCTGGTGCGGGCTAAGTCGGCGTCCGTGAAGTGGATGCGCAACACGGCCACCGACGCTAACGACCGGATCGGACGAGCACAGCGGTTCCGGGCAGCACGCACCGAACAGAGCAACGCTTCCGGCAGCCACGTCGAGAGCAAGAGCAACAAGCCAAAGCTTCCGTCCCCCCTCCGGGAGGACGGGGACCACCCCGCCTCGCACACCGAATGCGCAGGTCGTTTTCCACGTGACCGAAGGTCGAACCGGAGAGCGCGCCACGCGTGGCGCCCGCGCCGCCACTCCGCGCGGCGCTCCGAAGTCCGCGCCACCGCCGCGCGGCCCGTCTTGAAACAAATCAACGAACAACGACCGATAACCGAAAGCGAGCCACATCGCCGCCCGCGCAGGAAAGGGGTCCACACCGGACCGCACCAGCGCGGGAGCGCGTCGCGCCGCACCGCGCGCGGGAATCCCCGGAACCCTCGGCCCGCACCGCCGAACACCTCCGCCCGACCGCGCGCATTCCGGTTCGGACACCCGGCGGGAACCCCCGGCGGACGCCCCGGAAAAAGCGGAACCCCCGCCCCGCGCGGAAACGCGGAACGGGGGCGCGGAGCCGGTGGCGGGACTTGAACCCGCAACCTTTCGCTTACAAGGCGAGTGCTCTGCCAATTGAGCTACACCGGCGTGACCTTCGGCCCTTGCTGCCTTCCGGGCGGAAGCCTGGCACATCGTAAGTGGTCCCCACTCGTGCCACCTGCGCCGAGCGGTGCGCTCAGCCGGTCGAGCGGTTGGGCCATCCGCAGGACGGGGGTACCGTCCACACGGCTGCGGGAGAGCTGGAAACCGCTGGCCAGCGGTATCGACGATGCTCGACGCACCGTGATCAACTCACCGGGGCAGGGTCCCCCTATCAGGGGTGTCCGATGCCACAGCTACTGGTGTGGCGATGTCGGCGTGGCGCAGTGACGATCTTGGCGGAGGTGAGCACTGGTGTCGACCAGGCGCAAGCGGTACCGGGAGCCCGCGACGCTGCCCGACCTGTGGCGTCCCGTCGAGGGTCCGTCCCTGCCGGACGCACCCGTCGTCCACCTGGTGCTGGACCTGGCCCTGCGCGTGGGCGAGGTCCAGCTGGCCAGCGGGGCGGGCGCGGCCGACGTGGCGGCGACGGTGAGCGCGGTGGCCCAGGCCTACGGGATGCCGAGGGTCGAGGTGGACGTGACGTTCACCGCGATCACCGTGTCCTGCCACCGGGGCACCTCGGCCGCCCCGGTGACCTCGCTGCGCGTGGTGCGCTCGCGCGGCCTGGACTACACCCGGCTGGACACGCTGGAGGACCTGATCCGGCGGATCGCCGAGAACGAGGTGACCGCCGAGGAGGCCTACGCCGAGCTGGACCGCATCACCACCGCGCCGCACCCGTACCCCCGCTGGGTGGCCACGGCGGCGTGGGCGGGCATGGCGGCCTCGGTGGCGCTGCTGGTGGGCGGCGGCCTCCTGCTGGCGCTGTCGGCCGCCCTGGTGACCGCGCTCGTCGACCGGGTCGGCCGCCTGCTGAACCGGCGCTCGCTGCCCTTCTTCTTCCAGCAGGCGGCGGGCGGCGTCCTGGCGACCGCGTTCGCGCTCGCCCTCTACGCCACCGACCTGCTGCCCGGCGTGCGCCCGTCGCTGCTGGTGGCCACCGGCATCGTGGTGCTGCTGTCCGGCCTGTCCCTGGTCGGCACCGTGCAGGACGCCATAACGGGATACAACGTCACGGCGGCCGGCCGGTTCGTGGAGATCGTCATGCTCACCTCGGGCCTGATCGCGGGCGTCGCGCTGACCCTGCGCGCGGGCGTGCAGCTCGGCGTGCTGACCACGATGGCCGACCCGCTGCCCGCGCTGATCTCCACCGTGCCGCTCCAGCTGGCCACCGGGGCCGCCACGTCCATGTTCTTCGCGCTGGCCAGCTACGCCCGCCCCAAGGCGCTGATGGTGGCCGCGTGCGCGGGCGCGGTGGGCACCACCTCGTACGGGCTGCTCGCGGTCACCGGCCTGAACACCATCGTCTGCGCCGCCGCCGCGGCCACCCTGGTCGGCTTCGTCGGCGCGCTGGTGTCCCGCAAGCTGCGCACCCCGCCGCTGGTGGTGGCGGTCGCGGGCATGGTGCCGCTGCTGCCCGGCTGGACGATCTACCGGGGCCTGTACCAGCTGACCGCGGACGGCGACCCGGCCGGGCTGTCCACACTGGTCTACGCGGGCGGCACCGCGCTCGCGCTGGCCAGCGGCGTGGCGCTCGGCGAGTTCCTCGGCGAGCCGGTGCGCACCGGCTTCGGCAGGCTGGAGCGGCGCCTGGCGGGGCCCCGGCTGTCCGGCCCGCTGTGGCCAACGCGACGTCGTTCGGAGTAATCCCACAGGTGAACCCGGTGTGACGGGGGTGACGGCAGGGCATCCAGCCCCCGCACCCCCACTAACCTCGTGCGTGGGCGAGACGAATCCTTGAGGAGGCGCTACCCGGTGAGCAGCATTGGCGAGAACGGCGCGGATTTCCTGGTCGTGGCCAACCGCCTGCCGGTCGACCTGGAGCGGCTGCCCGACGGCACGCAGCGGTGGAAGCACAGCCCCGGCGGGCTGGTGAGCGCGCTGGAGCCGTTCCTGCGGGTGCACAGCGGCGCGTGGGTCGGCTGGCCCGGAGTGGCCGACGCGGACGTGGAGGCGTTCGAGGAGGACGGCCTCCAGCTCCACCCGGTGTCGCTCAGCTCCGCCGAGGTCACCGACTACTACGAGGGGTTCTCCAACGGCACGCTGTGGCCGCTGTACCACGACGTGGTCGAGCGGCCCGCGTTCCACCGGCGCTGGTGGAACACCTACGTGCGGGTGAACCAGAGGTTCGCGGACGTGACGGCGAAGGTCGCCGCGCACGGCGCGACGGTGTGGGTGCAGGACTACCAGCTGCAGCTGGTGCCCGCGATGCTGCGGGAGCTGCGGCCGGACCTGCGGATCGGCTTCTTCCTGCACATCCCGTTCCCCCCGGTCGAGCTGTTCATGCAGCTGCCGTGGCGAACCGAGATCATCCGCGGCCTGCTCGGCGCGGACCTGGTCGGGTTCCACCGGCCGGGCGGCGCGCAGAACTTCCTGTGGCTGGCCCGCAGGCTGGTCGGCCTGGAGCCGAGCCGGGGCGCGGTCGGCGTGCGCACGCGGCCCGGTGTCGTGCAGGTGGGCGACCGCACGGTGCGGGTGGGCGCGTTCCCGATCTCGATCGACTCCTCGGCGCTGGACGCGCTGGCCCGCTCCAAGGAGGTCCAGGCGCGGGCCAGGCAGATCCGGGAGGACCTGGGCAATCCGAAGAAGGTGCTGCTCGGCGTCGACCGGCTCGACTACACCAAGGGCATCGACGTCCGGCTCCGGGCGCTCAACGAGCTGCTGGAGGACGGCAGGGTCGCGCCCGAGGACGTGGTGATGGTCCAGCTGGCCACGCCCAGCCGGGAGCGGGTCGAGCACTACAAGCAGATGCGCGGCGACATCGAGCGCATGGTGGGCAGGCTCAACGGCGAGTTCTCCCGCGTCGGCAGGCCGGTGCTGCACTACCTGCACCAGTCGGTCGACCGCAAGGAGCTGACGGCGTTCATGCTCGCCGCCGACGTCATGGTGGTGACGCCGGTGCGCGACGGGATGAACCTCGTCTGCAAGGAGTACGTGGCGAGCAGGCACGACCTCGGCGGGGCGCTCGTGCTGAGCGAGTTCGCGGGGGCCGCGGCGGAGCTGACCTCGGCTTTCCTGGTCAACCCGCACGACCTCGACGGGGTGAAGAAAGCGCTTGAGGACGCCCTCGCTCTCGATCCCGCCGAGGGTCGCCGTAGGATGCGCGCTCTGCGCCGCCAAGTCCTCACACACGACGTCGACCGCTGGGCTCGCTCGTTCCTTGAAGCCTTGGGCGCGCAAACAGCCGTCTGAACCGTTCCAAGCAAGTTCAGGAACGAGTCGGTTCAGCTGACCCGAGACCTTACGTCACCCGAGCACTGAGGAGGGGCGTTGACGGCCGAGGCCCTCCCCGCCGAACTTCGTCGAGCCATCGTCCAGCTCGCCAGGACACCACGACTGCTGGTGGCCTGCGACTACGACGGCACCCTGGCTCCGATCGTGGAGAACCCCGAAGACGCCCGACCGCTGCCGGAGGCGGTGGGCGCGCTGCGCTCGCTCGCCGGGCTGCACGAGACGACGACCGCCGTGATCTCCGGGCGCGCGCTGCGCGACCTGGCGACGCTGTCCAGGCTGCCCGCGGAGGTGCACCTGGTCGGCTCGCACGGCTCCGAGTTCGACGTCGGCTTCGTGCACGCGCTGGACGCGGACGCCAGGGCGTTGCACCGCAGGCTGGAGGACGAGCTCGAGAAGCTCGTCGACGGCAGCGAAGGCGTTTCACTGGAGATCAAGCCCGCCAGCATCGCCGTGCACGTGCGGCGAGCGCCCGCCGAGGTCGGCGAGCGCGTGCTGGAGGCGGTGCGCACCGGTCCCTGCACGTGGGGCGGCGTGCAGGTCACCGAGGGCAAGGCCGTGGTGGAGCTCGCCGTGGTGCAGACCGACAAGGGCCACGCCCTCGACGTCCTGCGCCACCGCGTGTCCGCCACGGCGTCCGTGTTCGTCGGCGACGACGTCACGGACGAGAAGGCGTTCGCCCGGTTGTCCGGGCCGGACGTCGGCATCAAGGTCGGCGACGGCGAGACGCTGGCGCAGTACCACATCACCGACTCGCCCGACGTGTCGATGGTGCTGGCGCTGCTGCTGGAGGAGCGCAGGAACTGGCTGCACGGCGACCAGGCCGTGCCGATCGAGCGGCTGACCATGCTCGCCAACGAGCGGTCGGTCGCGCTGGTCACCCCGGACGCCAGGGTGAACTGGCTGTGCCACCCGGAGCCGGACTCGGCGGCGGTGTTCGCCGACCTGCTCGGCGGCCCGTCCGCGGGCCACTTCACGATCAAGCCGGAGCACGGCTCGCTGCCCCTGGGCCAGCGGTACGTGCCGGGCACGATGGTCGTGGAGACCCGGTGGTCGCGGCTGCTGGTCACCGACTACCTGGACCACGACCTGCCGGGCCACCGCACCGACCTGGTGCGGCGGATCAGCGGGTCCACGAACGCGGTCATCACCTTCGCGCCCCGGCCCGAGTTCGGGCAGGTGCCGGTGCGGCTGCTGCGCGAGCGCGACGGCCTCCGGGTCGCGGGCACCTCGGAGCCGATGGTGCTGCGCTCGCCGGGCGTGGACTGGGAGATCACCAGCGACGGCGTCCAGGAGACCGCGGTCGCGGTCGTGCGGCCGAGGGAGGGCGCGGCGATCCTGCTGGAGCTGCGCTGCGGCACGGACGACCTGTCCGAGAGCACGCTGGGCGAGCCCGAGCGGCGCGCCCGCGCGGGCGGGTTCTGGTCGGACTGGGCGGCGACGCTGAAGCTGCCGTCGGTCGAGCCGGAGCTGGTGCTGCGGTCGGCGCTGACCCTCAAGGGCCTGGTGCACCACGAGACCGGGGCCATCATGGCGGCGGCGACCACGTCGCTGCCCGAGGAGCTCGGCGGCATCCGGAACTGGGACTACCGCTACTGCTGGCTGCGGGACGCGGCGCTGACCGCGCAGGCGCTGGTGTCGGTCGGCTCGCTGACCGAGGCCGAGGCGTTCCTGGGCTGGGTGCACGGCGTGCTGGACACGCTGCCCGGCCCGGAGCGGCTGCACCCGCTGTACACGCTGCAGGGCACCATGCTGGGCGCCGAGGCGGTCATCGACACGCTGCCCGGCTACGCGGGGTCGCGGCCGGTGCGCGTGGGCAACCTGGCGAACCAGCAGGTGCAGCTGGACGTGTTCGGGCCCGTCGTGGACCTGGTCGCCGAGCTGGCGAGCGCGCGCGGCGCGCTCACCGACGAGGACTGGCGGATGGTCCAGGCCATGGCGGAGGCCGTGGCGCGGCGGTGGCACGAGCCGGACCACGGCATCTGGGAGGAGCGGCACGCTCCCAGGCACCACGTGTACTCGAAGGTCATGTGCTGGGTCACGCTGGACCGCGCGGTGCGGCTGGCCGAGCAGTACGGGCGCGCGCTCGACCCGTCGTGGCCGGTGCTGCGGGACACGATCGCCACGGACGTGCTGAAGAACGGGTGGAGCGACGTCGCCCAGTCCTTCACGACCGCGTACGACGGCGACGACCTGGACGCGGCCTCGCTGCACGTGGGGCTGGCCGGGCTGATCGACCCGGCGGACGAGCGGTTCCAGGCCACGGTCACCGCGATCGAGGCGGAGCTGCGGTCCGGGTCCACGGTCTACCGGTACCGGCGCGACGACGGTCTTCCCGGCGACGAGGGCGGGTTCCACCTGTGCGCCGCGTGGATGATCGAGTCGTACCTGCTGACCGGTCGGCGGACGGAGGCCGAGGAGCTGTTCGCGCAGATGGTCGACGCCGCCGGGCCCACCGGGCTGCTGCCGGAGGAGTACGACCCGATCGCGGAGCGCTCGCTGGGCAACCACCCGCAGGCGTACAGCCACCTCGGGCTGATCCGGTGCGCGCAGCTGCTGGCGAAGTGAGCTGACCGCCCCCAGGGGCGGTGATCGACGCGGAACCCCCGCTCCCGGCCTTCTCGGCCGGGGGCGGGGGTTCCGGCTTTTTTGGGGGCGGGCGCCGGGGACGGTGTGCCGGGGTCGGCGCGTCAGGCCCGCTCGGCGAGCGCGGCGAGCACCAGGTCGGCCATCGGGGCGCTCGACGCCGGGTTCTGGCCGGTGACGAGGTTGCCGTCACGCGTGGTGAACGGCGCGTGGGGCTCGCCTTCCACGTGCCGGGCGCAGTCCGCGCCCGCGACCGCCGGGTCGGCGCTGTGCCGGTCGAGCGGCTGCCGGACGCCACCGGGCGAGGCGAAGTCGACCCGGTGGCCCGCCTCGGTGAACCGGGCGGCGGCGCGGTCAGGCTGCGGGGTGGTCAGGCTGCGGGGTGGTCAGGCTGCGGGGTGGTCGGTCCTGGGGGCGCTGTCCGCCTCGGCGGCGAGGTTCGCGCGCAGGGCGTCGACCTTGGCGGTGGCGTAGGCGTGCGAGTCGGAGCCGAGGACCTGGCGCAGCGGGGCGCCCGCGACCGAGGCCCGCGCGATGATCTCGGCCGCGCCGCGCGCCGGGTCGCCGAGCTGGGAGCCCTGCAGGGCGCGGTGGTCGGCGACCATCCGCCGGATCTGCGGGTAGTGGTCGGTGGTGGTCTCGGGCAGCGCCAGGGAGTCCGGGCTGAGGAACGAGGTGCGGAAGTAGCCGGGTTCCACGAGGGTGACCTCGATGCCGTGCCCGGCCACCTCGCCGGCCAGCGCCTCGGTCATGGCCTCCAGCGCGAACTTGCCCGCGCAGTACAGGGCCCAGCCGGGCAGCGAGACCAGGCCGAGGACCGAGGAGACGTTGACGACCCGGCCGGAGCGCTGCTCCCGCATGACCGGGAGCGCGGCGCGCAGCACGTTCCACACGCCGACGACCTGCACGTCCAGCATGTCCCGGACGGCCTGGGCGGTGGTCTCCTCCACGGCGGCCAGGTAGCCGTAGCCCGCGTTGTTGACCACCACGTCCAGCCTGCCGAAGCGCTCGGCGGCGGCGGTGACGGCGCGCTGGACGTCGGCCTCGTCGGCGAGGTCGACGGCGAGCGGCAGCAGGCGGGTGGTGTCGGCGTCGGCGTCGGCGAGGGCGGCGCGGAGGCGGTCGGCGGAGCGGGAGGTGGCGGCGACGTTGGCGCCCTGCGCGAGGAGCTGGCGGACGAGTTCGAGGCCGAGGCCCTTCGACGCGCCGGTGACGAACCAGGTGGTGGGGGTGGTCATGGTGGTGCCTCCGGGGTCCGGTGCTGCGCTCTGGGGATGCCTCGAGCCTGCTGGGCCGAGGGGGCTTGCGGGGGCGCGCAGCGGGCCCTGCGCCGACCAGGACGCGCAGTCCCACCCGAGGGCGTCCGGGGCGGGTGGCGGATGGGCAGACTGGGGGCGTGGCCCAGAACAACGCGGAGCTGGCGGACTTCCTGAAGCGGGCGCGGGCGCAGGGCGACCCGGAGCGGGCCGGGCTGCCGCCGGACGGGCGGGTGCGGCGGGTGCCGGGGTTGCGGCGCGAGGAGGTGGCGCGGCTGGCCGGGGTGTCCACGGACTACTACACGAGGTTGGAGCAGGGGCGGCGGATCGTGCCGTCGCCCGCGGTGGTCGACGCGCTCGGGCGGGCGCTCGGGCTCGACGACGCCGGGCAGGCGCACCTGCGGGACCTGATCGGCGTGGGCGGCCCGGTGGGACGGCGGCGGACCACCGGCGCGCAGCGGCTGCGGCCGGGCGTGCACCAGCTGTTCGACTCGCTGGACGGGGTGCCCGCGCTGGCGCTGGGGCGGCGCACGGACGTGCTGGCGGCGAACCGGCTGGCGCGGGCGCTGTTCACCGACTTCGAGGCGATCCCCGCGCCCCGCCGGAACTACGCCCGCTGGATGTTCCTGGACCCGGCGGCGCGGGCGCTGTTCGCGGACTGGGAGGCGCAGGCCCGCAACGCCGTGGAGAGCCTGCGGCTGGAGGTCGGCCGCGACCCCGGCGACCGGGCCACGCTGGCGCTGCTGGCGGAGCTGCGGGAGCTGAGCCCGGAGTTCGACCGGTGGTGGGAGCAGCACCGGGTGCACCAGCGCACGCACGGCTCCAAGCGCCTGACGCACCCGCTGGTGGGCGAGCTGACCGTGGAGTACGAGACGGTCGCGCTGCCGGGCGACCCGGACACGACGCTGTTCCTGTACACGACGGCGGCCGGGACCGCGTCACGGCAGGCGCTGGACCTGCTGGCGAGCTGGACCCTCACCGCGCTGGCGCGGTGAGGTGGGCGGCGGGGCCGAGACGGGCGGCAAGCCAGCGGGTGGGCCCGCGCGATGAGGCGGGGGGCGGGCCGGCTCG
Organism: Actinosynnema mirum DSM 43827; assembly: GCF_000023245.1. Lineage (GTDB taxonomy): Bacteria > Actinomycetota > Actinomycetes > Mycobacteriales > Pseudonocardiaceae > Actinosynnema > Actinosynnema mirum. The sequence goes on along the minus strand of NC_013093.1, from coordinate 398,293 downwards.
GCAGGCCGGTGGGCGGGTCGGCGCGGTGAGGCGGGGGGCGGGGCGGCGGGCCGGCGCGATGAGGCGGGGGCGGGGCGGCGTAGTAGGCCGGTGGGCGGGCCCGCGCGGCAGGACGAGCGGCGCGGCAGACCGGTGGGCAGGCCCGCGCGGCAGGACGAGCGGCGCGGCAGACCGGTGGGCAGGCCCGCGCGGTGAGGCGCGGTGGCCGCTCGCGGTCCTACGGCCCGCCGCCCAGCCCGCCAGCCGCCGCTCGCCCGCCAGCCCGCCGCTCCCCGCCAGCCGCCGTCCCGCCGCTCGCCCGCCACCCGCTCCCGCTACTCGTCCTTGCTGCTCCCCCGCTTCCCCGTGATCTTCAGCAGCCGCAGCGCCTCGCCGAGGTCGTTGGCCACCAGCGCTCGGGTCTCCTTCGGCAGCGGGCCTGCGTCCGGGGGGACCAGGGCCCTGGTGTAGCCGAGCCTGGCCGCCTCGCTGAGCCTGCGGCCCACGCCGTTGACCCGGCGCAGCTCACCCGACAGCCCCACCTCGCCGACCACCACCAGGTCGTGCGGCAGCGGCTGGTCCACGGCCGCCGACGCGACCGCCAGCGCCAGCGCCAGGTCCACCGACGGCTCCACCAGCCGCATCCCGCCCACGGTCGCGGCGAACACGTCCTTGTTGCCCAGCGGGACCCGGCCGCGCTTCTCCAGCACCGCCATCACCATCGCCACCCGCGCCGAGTCCAGCCCGCTCACCGCGCGCCGGGGCGCGGGCAGGCTGGTCGGCGCCACCAGCGCCTGCACCTCGCCCAGCAGCGGTCGCTTGCCCTCCACCACGACCGTCACCGCCGAGCCGGTCACGTCCTGCTCGCGCCGGTTCAGGAACAGGCCGGACGGGTCGGGCACGCCGACGATGCCGTCGTCGCGCAGCTCGAAGCAGCCGACCTCGTCCGCCGCGCCGAACCGGTTCTTGATGCCGCGCAGCAGCCTCAGCGTGGAGTGCCGGTCGCCCTCGAACTGGAGCACCACGTCGACCAGGTGCTCCAGCACCCTCGGGCCCGCGACCGAGCCGTCCTTGGTCACGTGCCCCACCAGGATGATCGGCAGGTTCCGCTCCTTGGCCACCGAGATCAGCCCGGACGTCACCGCCCGCACCTGGCTCACGCCGCCCGGCATCCCGTCGATGCTCAGCGACGACATGGTCTGCACCGAGTCGACGATCATCATGCTCGGCTTGACCGCGTCCACCTGCCCGAGCACGGCCGAGATGTCGCTCTCGGCGGCGAGGTAGATCTCGTCGTGCAGGTTCCCGGTGCGGTCGGCGCGCAGCCGGACCTGGCCCGCCGACTCCTCACCGGTCACGTAGAGGCACCGACCGACCGTGCTGGCCCACTGGTGGGCGACCTCCAGCAGGAGGGTGGACTTGCCGACGCCGGGTTCGCCCGCCAGCAGGACCACCGCGCCGGGGACGAGCCCGCCGCCGAGCACCCGGTCCAGCTCGCCGACCCCGGTGGCCGAGGCCCGCGAGGACTCGATGTCGACCTGGCCGATGGGCCGCGCGTCGCCGCTCGTGGCGCCCGCGAGGAACCGCGCAGGCGCGGCGACCCCGCGCTCCTCGACCGTGCCCCACGCCTGGCACTCCGGGCAGCGCCCGACCCACTTGGACACCTCGTGCCCGCACTCAGCGCACCGGTAGACGGGCCGGGCCGCCCGAACGTTCTTGGCCACCGGGCCAGGCTAACCACCACCCCCGACAGCCCGGCCGCAGCACGCCCGAGCGGGTCCCCGAGCCGGTCCACCGAGGACTCACCGCCACCGCCTCGGCACCCCGCACCCACGCGCTGCGGCGCACCGAGGCGGCGGGAACCGCCCAGCGGAAGCCCGCCCGCCCGAGGCGGGTCGGGCGGAGGTCCGGCGGGCGCGCCGGACGGCCGCGAACGTCGCAGCGGGACTCCGCGGAGCGAGGGGACCGCGGGACGCCCCGCACGCGCTCCCGCCCCACCACCACGACCCGCGCGGTCACCGCGCGTCGATCACCGACCCCGTTCCGCCACCCCCACGCCCCCGGAAAGACGCCGAGGGCCCCGCACCGGTGTCATCCACCGGCGAGGGGCCCTCGGCGAAGCTCAGGGGCGCTCAGGCGTCCGGTCGGGACGCCCTCGGGCTCAGTGCTCGGACTTCTGCTCCACGCGGGCCTCGGGCGTCGCGCCGATCGGCACGTCCAGGGTCAGCTGCCCGGCCTTCTCGAACCGGAACGTCACCTTGATGGTCTGACCGGGGCGCACGTCCTGCTTGAAGTCCGGCAGCACGATCCGCACCTCGCCCGGCTCGGCCGTGGCCTCGGGCGCGGAGGAGGGCCTGCCGCTGCTCGGCGCGGCCGAGGGCTGCGAGGACTGCGACGCGGCGGACTGCGGGGCCGACGACGCGGACGACGCCGACGACTGGCCCGAAGACGGCTGACCGGACGACGGCGCCGACGCGCTCGACGGCGCGGAGGTGGTCGTGGGGCGGGCCGACGAGCTGCCGGGCGCGTTCTCGGCGGTCTCGGCCACGATGCTCGTGGTCGGCTCCAGCTCGACGTCGCCGCTCAGCTCGGCCTCGCCGGTCGCGGTGCTGGTGACGGAGGTGAGCCGGTCGAGCTCGGTGCCGTTGTTCACGATGGTGACGACCAGCGGCGCGGAGCCGCCCGTCGCGTAGCGCCCCTCCTCCACCGGGAACTGGAGCTGGGCGTCGCGGACCGCGATGACGCCGACGTCACCCGACGCGCCGTTGACGGCGGCCACCTTGTGGCTGGTCTGGGTGATCTGCCCCGCGCCGCAAGCCGTTGCGATGAGACCGATGCCAGCGACCGCGGCGGCGACGACGACCGCGCGGCGAGGAGCTGGGGACTTCTGCTGTGCGCGACCCACGGCTGCTCAGATCCTTCCGGTGTGTTGACGGGAGCGGCAGGACCAGGCCCGACCACCGATCAAGGAGCCTAACCGGGACCGCCCCGACCGGCGGCACGTGGTGGCCTAGCGCACGGTGACGCAGCGCTTCCGTTGCACGCGAACAGGTGGTTTGTCAACCCCCCGCGCGGCCCTGACCAGCGCGAACCGATCTCCGGAGACCGATGAGGGGATTGCTTGGCGTGTTAGGATGGAGTTAGCGAAAGGGGCAGAGGACACATGGTTTTCAAGGTCGGAGAGACCGTCGTCTACCCGCACCACGGTGCCGCTCTCATCGAAGCGATCGAGACCCGCGTGATCAAGGGCGAGGAGAAGAAGTACCTCGTCCTCAAGGTCGCCCAGGGCGACCTCACCGTCCGCGTCCCCGCAGACAACGCCGAGATCGTAGGCGTGCGCGACGTGGTCGGCCAAGAGGGTCTGGACAAGGTCTTCGAGGTGTTGCGCGCTCCCCACACCGAGGAGCCGACCAACTGGTCGCGGCGGTACAAGGCCAACCTGGAGAAGCTCGCGTCCGGTGACGTGAACAAGGTGGCCGAAGTGGTGCGTGACCTCTGGCGGCGCGAGAAGGACCGCGGGCTGTCGGCGGGCGAGAAGCGGATGCTGGCGAAGGCCCGGCAGATACTGGTCAGCGAACTGGCGCTGGCCGAGGGCACCGACGAGGACAAGGCCGAGGTCCTCCTCGACGAGGTCCTCGCCACCGCGTCCTGATCCTCGACGAGCACACCACACGGAACACCGCGAACATGGGTGTTGTCGCGCTCGTGCCCGCGGCGGGCCGGGGTGAGCGGCTGGGCTTCGGCATGCCCAAAGCGCTCGTCCCGGTGGGAGGCGTGCCACTCCTGGTGCGCGCGATCCGAGGGCTCTTCGAGTCCGGACGCGTGCGGCACGTCGTCGTCGCGGCGCCGCCGTCCGATGTGGACCAGGTGAGAACTGTCACCGCCCCGCTGGCTCCCGCCGGTGGGGCGGTGCACGTGCTGGCCGGAGGAGCCGAGCGGTCGGACTCGGTCCGCCTGGCGCTGGAGCACGCGCTGGCCGAGGTGCCGGACGTGCGGGTGGTCCTGGTGCATGACGCCGCTCGCGCGTTCACCCCTCCCACCGTGGTCCGGGACGTGGTGGACGCCGTGCTGGCGGGCCACCCCGCGGTCATCCCGGTGTTGCCCGTGGCGGACACCGTCAAACGGGTCGACACGAAAGGGGTCGTCGTCGACACCCCCGACCGCTCGCTGCTGCGCGTCGTCCAGACGCCGCAGGGCTTCGACGCGGCCACGCTCCGCGCGGCGCACGAGTCGGGTCTGCACGCGACCGACGACGCGGGTCTGGTCGAGCGGCTCGGTGTGCCCGTCGTCACGGTCACGGGCCACCAGGACGCGATGAAGGTCACCACGCCCTTCGACCTCGCGGTCGCGGAGGCGCTGCTCGTGGGAGGAACCGGGTGAGGGTCGGCATCGGCACGGACGTGCACCCCGTGGAGCCGGGTCGCGACTGCTGGATGGTCGGGCTGCTCTGGGAGGGCGCCGACGGGTGCGCCGGGCACTCGGACGGGGACGTGGCGGCGCACGCGCTGTGCGACGCGCTGCTGTCCGCGGCCGGGCTGGGCGACCTGGGCGCGGTGTTCGGCACCAGCGACCCGCGCTGGTCCGGCGCGCACGGCGTGGAGTTCCTGGCGGAGGCCCGGCGGCTGGTCGAGGCCGAGGGGTTCGTGGTCGGGAACGCGGCGGTCCAGGTGATCGGGAACGCGCCGCGGGTGGGCAAGCGGCGGGCCGAGGCGCAGAAGGTGCTGTCCGAGGTGCTGGGCGGCCCGGTCTCGGTGAGCGGGACGACCACGGACGGGCTCGGGCTGACCGGGCGCGGCGAGGGCGTCGCGGCGGTCGCGACCGCGCTGCTGCTGCCCAAGGGCTGACGCCGGATCGCTGACGCCCCAGCACTGACTCCCCAGCACTGACGCCCGATCGCAGGCACCCGAACGCGGGCCCGCCCGATCGCAGGCACCCGATCGTCGGCGCCCGATCGCAGGCGGCCGGTCACCGACCGCTGATCACCGGCTGCTCCCACCGGGTGGGCCGGGGTCCGCGTGGTGTGGTGTGCGTCTTGTGGTCGGGACTTGCGGCGCGCCGACGACGTAGCGTGCTCGCACGTGACCATCCGCGCCGTGCTGTTCGACTTCTCCAACACGCTGTTCCGGTTGGAGCACCCCTCGTTCGCGCTCCACGGCGAGCTGATGCGGGCGCTGACCGCGCCGTTCGGCCTGCCGGACGGGTTCGCCGTGGACGCCGACACCTGGGAGCGGCGCGACCTCGACCCGGTGGCGCACCGCGAGGCGCACGTGGAGGTGCTGGCGAGCGCGGGCGCCGAGGACCCGGACGGGTTCTACGAGAGCCTGCTCTCCCCCACCCGCTGGCAGGCCTACCCGGACACCGCGGTCGCGCTGGGCACGCACCTGCGGACGGCCGTGGTCAGCAACATCGGCTGGGACGTGCGGGCGGTGTTCGCCAGGCACGGGGTGCTCGGGCGGGTGGACGAGTTCGTGCTGTCCTACGAGGAGGGCGTGGTCAAGCCGGACCCGAAGCTGTTCGAGGTGGCCTGCGAGCGGCTGGGGGTCGAGCCGGGCGAGGCGCTGATGATCGGGGACAGCGAGGAGGCGGACGGCGGGGCGCGCGCGGTGGGGTGCCGGTTCGAGCTGGTCGAGCCGCTGCCCACGCAGGAGCGGCCGGACGCGCTGCTGGACGCGATCTCCCGGCACGCCTAGCGGTCGCGCGCCTGCCGCCGAAAGGCGGTTCACCCCCGGTTGGCCATCGCCCGTACCATTCTCCGGGTGAGCCTCCACATCTACGACACCGCAAGCAGAGAACTGCGGGAGTTCCGCCCGCAGATCAGCGGAACGGCGTCGATCTACGTGTGCGGGGCGACAGTGCAGGGCGTTCCCCACATCGGGCACGTGCGCAGCGGCCTCAACTTCGACGTGCTGCGGCGCTGGCTCGCGCGCACCCACGAGCGGGTCGTGCTGGTGCGGAACGTCACCGACATCGACGACAAGATCCTGGTCAAGTCCGCCCAGCACGACCGGACCTGGTGGGACTGGGCGTTCGAGCACGAGCGGGCCTTCGACGACGCCTACGAGGCGCTCGGCTGCCTGCCGCCGACCTACGCGCCGCGCGCCACCGGGCACGTGACGCAGATGGTCGAGCTGATGCGGCGGCTGATCGACGCCGGGCACGCGTACGCCGCGAACGGCGACGTGTACTTCTCGGTGTCCTCGTTCCCCGAGTACGGGAAGCTGTCCGGGCAGCGGGTGGACGAGGTCCAGCAGGGCGAGTCCGAGCTGACCGGCAAGCGCGACCCCAGGGACTTCACGCTGTGGAAGGCCGCCAAGCCCGGCGAGCCCTCGTGGCCCACGCCGTGGGGCGACGGGCGGCCCGGCTGGCACCTGGAGTGCTCGGCCATGGCGACCGAGTACCTGGGCTCGACGTTCGACGTGCACGGCGGCGGCATCGACCTGATCTTCCCGCACCACGAGAACGAGCAGGCCCAGTCCAGGGCGGTCGGCGACGGGTTCGCGCGGTACTGGATGCACAACGCCTGGGTGACGCTCAGCGGCGAGAAGATGTCCAAGTCGCTGGGGAACACCGTGTCGATCCCGGCGATGCTGGAGCAGGTCCGCGCGCCGGAGCTGCGGTACTACCTCGTCGGGCCGCACTACCGGTCGACGATCGAGTACTCCCCCACCGCGCTGGACGAGGCGGTCACCGCCTACCGGCGGATCGAGTCGTTCCTGCGGCGCGTGGTCGAGCGCACCGGGGCCGTGGACGCGGGTGGCGAGCTGGGCGAGGACTTCGTGTCGTCGATGGACGACGACATGGGCACCCCCGGCGCGCTCGCCGCGGTGCACAAGCGGGTGCGCGAGGGCAACACGGCGCTGGAGTCCGGGGACGACACCGGGGCTCGCGCCGCCGCGTCGTCGGTCCGGGCCATGACCGCCGTCCTCGGGCTCGACCCGCTGTCCGAGCGGTGGTCCGCCTCCGCCGGGCGCGAGAGCGGGACCTCCCGCGCGCTGAAGGCGCTGGTGGACCGGGTGCTCGCCGACCGGGTGGCGGCCCGCAAGGAGCGGGACTTCGCGCGGGCTGACGCCCTCCGCGACAGCCTGCTCGCCGCCGGAATCGCCGTCGAGGACACCCCCGACGGTCCACTGTGGACTTTGAAGGACAGCTGAAGCTCGTGGCAGGGAACTCCAAGCGCCGGGGGGCGATGCGCACCCCCGGTTCCAAGAAGGGCGCGGTCGTCGGTTCCGGCGGTCAGAAGTCCAAGGGTCTGCAGGGCAAGGGCCCGACCCCCAAGGCGCAGGACCGGCCGAACCACCCGGCCTACCGCAAGGCGAACGCGGCGGCCAAGGCCAACGCGGTGCGCCAGCAGCGGCGCAAGGCCGCCGACGCCGCGCCGGAGACGGTCGCGGGCCGCAACCCGGTCGTGGAGTGCCTGCGCGCGGGCATCCCGGCGACGGCGCTGTACGTGGCGCTGGGCATCGACGCGGACGACCGCGTCGCCGAGGCGGTGCAGCTGGCGGCGAGCCGGGGCATCTCCGTGCTGGAGGTGCAGCGCGGCGAGCTGGACCGGATCACCGGCGGCGCGATGCACCAGGGCCTCGGCCTCCAGGTGCCGCCGTACGAGTACGCGGAGCCGCGCGACCTGCTCAGGGCCGCGAAGGAGTCGGGCCGCCCGCCGCTGCTGGTGGCGCTGGACGGGGTCACCGACCCGCGCAACCTGGGCGCCGTGGTGCGCTCGGCGGCGGCGTTCGGCGCGCACGGCGTGGTGCTGCCGCAGCGGCGCTCGGCGAGCATGACGGCCGTGGCGTGGCGGACCAGCGCGGGCACGGCGGCGCGGCTGCCGATCGCGGTGGCCACGAACCTGACCCGGCAGCTGCGCGAGTGGGCCGAGGCCGGGTTGATGGTCATCGGCCTCGACGCGGACGGCGACGTGGACGTGGACGGCCTGGACCTGGCGACGGGCCCGCTGGTCGTGGTGGTGGGCTCCGAGGGCCGGGGGCTGTCCCGGCTGGTGCGGGAGACCTGCGACCAGACCGTGTCGATCCCGATGGCGTCGAACGTGGAGTCGCTGAACGCGTCGGTCGCGGCGGGCGTCGTGCTCGCCGAGGTCGCGCGCAGGCGCAGGCTGGACGCCCGCTAGCGGGCTGACGGGTGGTGGCGGTCCCCGCGGGGGCCGCCCAACTCGCCGACTCCCGAGATCGATCACCCCTACCCCGGCTACCCTCACCCGCGATGTCCTTCGCCACGCCGCTCTTCCTCTGGTTCTTCGTGCCGGCCGTGCTCACGGCCGTCCTCGTCGCGCCCAGGGGCTGGCGCAACGGGATCGTCGCGGTGGCCAGCCTGCTGTTCTACGTGACGGGCGCGGGCGGCACGACGCTGCTGCTGCTCGCCTGCATGGTGGTGAACTACCTCGCGGGGCTGAGGCTGGCCCCGGACGGGCCGCTGGCGGCCGACAAGCGGCGGGTGCTGCTGGTCGGGGTGATCGGCTTCGACCTGGCCGTGCTGCTGGTGTGGAAGTACCTGGGGTTCGCGACCGAGCAGCTGGCGGCGATCGCCTCGATCGTGGGCGCGGACCTGCCGGTGGTGCACCTGGCGCTGCCGATCGGCATCTCGTTCTACACGTTCCACCACATCTCGTACGTGGTGGACGTGTACCGGGGCGAGCGGCCCGCGCTGCGCGAGCCGGTCTCGTTCATCACCTACATCGCGATGTTCCCGCAGCTCGTGGCGGGTCCGATCGTGCGGTGGCGGGAGATCGCCGACCAGCTCCCGCAGGAGCGCACGCACCGGCTGGACGACATCGCGGCGGGGTTCCCCCGGTTCGCGCTGGGGTTGTGCAAGAAGGTCATCGTCGCTGACTCGCTGGCGCCCCTGGTGGACGCCGCGTTCGCCACGCCCTCGGACGAGATGACCTGGTCGGTGGCGTGGCTGGGCGCGATCGGTTACGCGCTGCAGCTGTACTTCGACTTCTCCGGGTACTCGGACATGGCGATCGGGCTCGGGCGGATGCTGGGTTTCCGGCTGCCGGAGAACTTCGCGCGGCCGTACTCGTCGGTGACGATCACCGAGTTCTGGCGGCGGTGGCACATGTCGCTGTCGCGGTGGTTCCGGGACTACCTGTACATCCCGCTCGGCGGCAACCGCCGGGGGACGTGGACGACGTACCGGAACCTGTCGATCGTGTTCGTGCTGACCGGGTTCTGGCACGGGGCGAACTGGACGTTCCTGGTGTGGGGCGTGTTCCACGGGGCGCTGCTGATCGTGGAGCGGCGGTTCGGGTGGGCCGAGGCGCCGCAGGGGCCCAAGGCGCTGCTGGGCCGGCGGGCGCTGACGTTCCTGCTGGTCGTGGTGGGCTGGGTGTTCTTCCGGTCGCCGGACCTGGGCACGGCGTTCTCGGTGCTGGGGAACATGCTGGTCCCGGACTTCGACGGCCTGCCGGACGCGGTGGCGGTGGCGGCGACGAACCAGCGGATCGCGCTGCTGGTGCTGGCGCTGGTCGTGGTGCTCCTGCCGAACCACCCGGTGACGGGGCCGTACCTGGAGTCGGCGCGCACGCGGGTCGCGACGGGGCTGCGGGTCGCGGTGATGACGGTGGGCGCGCTGTACGCGGCGATCCTGGTGGCGGGCGGGACCTTCAGCCCGTTCCTGTACTACCAGTTCTGAGGGGCGTGCGGTCGTGGGGCGCTCGGGGGCACGAGCGTGCCGAAGCGCGCGGCGGCCCGCTCGTCGAGGACCAGGGGCCCGAACTCGACGATCGCCGCCCCCAACTGCTCGGTCCGCGTGGCGCATGACCAGGTTCTCGGCCATCACGACGCCCTGGTGCAGCTCCGCCAGGGTGATCGCGGTCAGCTCGGGGAACTGGGGCAGCACCACGGGGGCCAGCGATCCGAGGTCTGGGTAGGCGCGGTGTCCAGCACGCGCGACGCGCGCCGCTCAGCCACGGGTGCGCTCCCACGGGTCGTCGCCGTCACCGATGCGGTCCTCGGTGCCGAAGAACTCGTCGGTCTCGCGCCTCATGAGCTCGTAGTCCACCTTGGGCAGCGCGCGGTGCCGGGCGACCAGCTCCTCGGCGCTGACGCCCCGCGATCCCCACTGCTCGGCGCGTCCCACCCGAACCAGGGTAGCCCTCAGTAGCGCACCCCCGAGCGGACCGTGGTGCGTTCGCCGCGCGGATTGCCCCCGAACGGCGGTGCGCCACCCCGCCGCTCACTCCCCCGGACCGCCGCCGCGCCACGTCCCAACGCTCGACCCGTTCGTGGTCCGCTCGGCCCAGCGCGCCCGGCGCGCCCGCGTCGGGTCGTGACGTAGGGTGGGCGCGGTCGAGGCGGGGAACGGCCGCCGGGAGGACCGACTCAGCAAAGGACGTGGGCTCTTTCCCAACCGATAACCGCCGCACGCGGTCAGTCAAGTCGGTTTCGGGTGCGCGCTCTCGCGGGACGCCGAGCGGTCGACCACCGCCGGCCCGCGCGCGGGCCTCGAGGATCAGTTGCTTCTGGTGGGGATGACGTGACTCGCTCATCGGGGTCCGGCGTCCGGGGGCGCGGGTGACCTCCGGGGGCGCGCTGCGCGCCCTGGTGGGCAACCGCGAGTTCCGCGGGCTGTGGATCGGTTCGGTCGTGTCCACGGCGGGCGACCAGCTCGCCGCGGTGGCGCTGTCCCTGCTGGTGTTCGAGCGCACCGGCTCCCCCGCGTGGACCGCCGTGACCTGGGCGTCCACGCTGCTGCCGCCGCTGGTGTCCGGCCCGCTGCTGGCCTGGGTCGCCGACCGCCACCCCCGCCGCACCGTGATGGTGACGTGCGCCTGGCTCCAAGCCGCGCTGGTGGGCGCGATGGCCCTGCCCGGCGTGCCGCTGTGGGGCATGGTCGCGCTGCTCTTCTCCGCCCTCATGGTCGCCTCCCCGTTCCTGGCCGCCCAGGAGGCGAGCCTGCCCTCGGTGCTGCCCGACGAGCGCTACGACGACGGGGTGGCGCTGTTCGGGACCTCCGTGGACGTCGCCCAGATGGTGGGGCTCGCCGCCGCGGGCTTCCTGGTGACCTGGGCCGGTCCCGGCGCCGCGCTGGCGCTGGACGCCGCGAGCTTCGTGCTGGTCGCGGTGCTGGTGCAACTGTCCGTCGAGCACCGGCCCGCCGCCGCGCCGCGCAGCGCCCCCGAGGACCCGGAGGGGGCGCGGAGCGCGCTGGCGCTGCTGCTGACCGAGCCCCGGCTGCGCTCGCTGCTGGGGATGCGGCTGCTGGCCGGCCTGGCGATGGTGCCGGAGGGGCTGGCGGTGCCGCTGGCCGACGGGCTGGGCGCGGTGTGGGCGGTCGGGCTGATCCTGGCCGTGGAGCCCGCCGCGAACGTGCTGGGCGTGGCCCTGCTGTTCCGCTTCGTGCGCGACCCCCGGCAGCGGGAGCGGCTGATGGGGCCGCTGGCGGTGCTGTCGCTGGCGCCGCTGGCGCTGTTCGCGCTGGAGCCGAACCTGACCTGGGCGATCGTGCTGCTGGTCATCGCGGGCATGGCCGGGGCGTACCACACGCCCGCGCGGGCGGCCTGGATGCGGCTGCTGCCCGACGCCTACCGGGGCCGGGCGTTCGGCATCGCGCGCACCGCCCTGCGCACCAGCCAGGGCGGTGGCATGGCGCTCGCGGGCGTCGTGGCGCACGCTGTTGGCTCGGTGACCGCGACGATCGCGGGCGCGGGCGGTGTCGGGCTGCTGCTCGCCGCGCAGGCGACCGTAGCCTGGAGGAGGGCCCGCGCGAAGGCGGGCCCCGATGCGGTGACCACGTGAAACGGACTCATCATGGATGACGATTTCCCTGACGAGACGACGCGGGAGCGGTCTGCGGGCACGGGGATTCGGAGGGGACCGGGGAGGCCGGTGGGGTCACCACTCGCGGTTGCGCATGGCGAACACTCCTCCTCCCGGATTCCGGGTACCTGCTGCGGTGGGGATCGAAGGGCGGCATCGGCCGCGACGGCAATGCGCCGGGTGATGACGGGTCGAGTGTAGGGGGACGTGGTGGCGAACAGTTTGCCCGATCACGAACCGCCCACGACACCGGGCGTGTCCGCCGGGCGGAACTGGGAGCTCTGGTCCCTGCGACCGGCCGCGATCGCTTACATCCTTTCCCTCGAATTGGTGGTGTTGATTTCCACCATTTGGTTGATGGCCGGGGTGGGATCCGCCTCCGAGTCCGACTGGTTCCGGTTCGGGGCGTTCGCGGCGGCCGTGACGGTGCACCTGACGATCGTCCGGCGGGCCGAGGAGTCGCGGCGGGACGAGTCCGCGAGCCTGTACTTCGACCTCACCTCGGTGTGGACGTTCGCCGCGGCGGTGGTGCTGCCCGCGCCGCTGGCGGTGCTGATCGTGCTGCTGCTGCGCGTGGTCACCCAGCCGATCGCGCGACGGCAGCCCTACCGGTTCGTGTTCACCTCGACGCACATCGTGGCCAGCACGGTGCTGGCCGGGGTCGCGGTGCGCGAGGCGGGCTTCCCGCTGCTGGCCACCGGCCGGGTGCTGGGCGACCTGGGGCTGCTGGCGGTGCTGGCGCTGACCGCCGCGCTGTACTGGTTCACCCAGGTGGTGCTGATGACGGGCGTGCTGAAGATCCTGAACCCGCGCACCCGGTTCGCGGACACGCTGGGCTCGCGCGGGGACAACATGCTGGAGGCCACCACGCTGGGCGTGGGCGCGCTGCTCGGGCTGCTGACCGCGACGCACTGGGCCGCGCCGCTGCTGATGGTGGTGCCGGTGGTGCTGGCGAACGCGCTGCTGCACCGGGCGTCGGAGCGGCAGGCGCACCTGGAGCGGCTGCTGGCCGAGCAGGCGCAGGCGCACCAGCAGCTCACCCAGGACGCGCACACCGACTTCCGCACGGGCCTGCTGAACACGACCGGGCTCGCCGAGTTCGCGCACCGGCTGGCCGAGCGGGGCCGCATCGACGGCAAGCCGGTGACCGTGCTGGCGATCGACCTGGACCACTTCAAGCGGATCAACGACACCTGGGGGCACCCGGCGGGCAACGCGGTGCTGGCCGAGGTGGGGCGCATCCTGCGGGAGAAGCTGCGGCCGGGCGACGTGGCCGGTCGGGACGGCGGCGAGGAGTTCGTGGTCGTGCTGGCCGACACCGGGCTGGCCGAGGGCACGGCGATCGCGGAGCGGGTGCGGGAGGCGATCGGGCTGATGGTGGTGGTGACCACCGACAAGCACCGCAGCACGGTGCACCTGCGCGGCCGGGACCTGCCGGTGAACGAGGACGGGCAGGAGGTGCGGGCGATCTCGGCGTCGATCGGGGTCGCGGTGCTGGGCGAGGGCCCGGACGCGCTGGCGCACGCGCAGCACAGCGCCGACGCGGCGCTGTACGCGGCGAAGGAGCGGGGCCGCAACCAGGTGCGGGTGGCGAACGTGGACATCGGCGGGCCGCGCCCGGCGGCGCTGGCCCGGTTGCAGGACCACGGGGTGCCGCGCACGGCCTGAAGGTCCGGGCAGCGCCGATCGGCGCTCGGCGTGGTGGATTCCGCCGGTGGTGCGGGGTTCGGGGGGAGTGCTGTTTCGACCCATCGGGCACTCGCTTCACGCGACACGCTCAGGTCATCACGGGTATCCCCCCGAACGTGCGCTCAAACAGCCCGAACGCGTGATTTCCCGACGATCCGGCAGATCACGTAAATGGCGAACGAAATCGCGGTGACGAATGCGCTCACCGGCACGCCGGGCGCGAGCGAGAGCACGATGCCGCCGAGCACGGCGACCTCGGCGAACACGATCGCGAGCACGGTGGCCTTGGCCGGGCTCGCGGTGATCCGCGCGGCAGCGGCGGCGGGCGTGATCATCATGGAGAGCACGAGCAGCGCGCCCACGATCTGCACGCCGAGCGCGGTGGTGATGCCGACCAGGACCGCGAACACCGGGGACAGCGCGCGCACCGGGACGCCCCTGGCGAGCGCCACGTCCGGGTCGACGCTGGCGAACAGCAGCGGCCGGTACAGCAGCGCGAGGACCACCAGCACGACGACGGCGCAGACCACCAGCACCTGCACGTCACCGGCGGGGATGCCGATGGGCTGGCCGACGAGCAGGCCCATCTTGTTGGCCGCGCGGCCGGGGTAGAGCCACAGGAACAGCACGCCGAGGCCCAGGCCGAAGGCGAGCACCGCGCCGATGACCGAGTCGCGCTCGGAGTCGCGCTGGCCGAGCAGGCCGAGCAGCAGGGCGGCGACGACGGCGCCGAGCACCGCGCCGTAGCTGACGCTGATGCCGAGCAGCAGGGCGGCGGCGCCGCCGGTGAAGGCCAGCTCGCTGGTGCCGTGGACCGCGAAGGACATCTTCCGGGTGATCACCAGCGGGCCGATGGCCCCGGCGACCAGGCCGAGGACGGCGGCGGCCAGGAGCGCGCGCTGCACGACCGGCAGGCCGATCAGGTCGGCGGTCGTGGCGAAGTCGAACAGGCTCTCCATCAGCGCTCCTCGGCGTGGTGCGGCTGGTCCTCGCACACGCCGTGCGCGCCGACGACGTGGATCTGGCCGCGCACCCTGACCACCTCGACGGTGGTGCGGTACAGCTCGGACAGGGTCTCGCCGGTCATGACCTCGGCGGGTGAGCCGATCCGGAAGCGGCCGTCGACCAGGTAGAGGACGCGGTCGACCAGCGGGAGCACCGGGTTGATCTCGTGGGTGACGAACAGGACGGCGGTGTCCGAGGCGCGCCGCCGGGTGTTGATGAGGTCGCTGACGACGCGCTGGTGGGCGAGGTCGAGCGAGAGGAGCGGCTCGTCGCACAGCAGCACGGCCGGGTCGCCGACGAGGGCCTGCGCGACGCGCAGCCGCTGCTGCTCGCCGCCGGAGAGCAGGCCGACGGGCCGGTCGGCGTAGGCGGTGGCGCCGACGGCCTCCAGGACCTCGTCGACGCGGCGGCGGCGCTCGGCGCGCCCGCGCAGGCCGAGGCCCCAGCGGTGGCCGTCGAGCCCGAGGCCGACGAGGTCGCGCCCGCGCAGCACGGTGGAGGTGTCCACGGGGCGCTGCTGGGGGATGTAGCCGATGGCGCGGCTGCCGCGCCCGGCCGGGACGCCCGCGATCTCGACGCTGCCGCCGGAGAGGGGCTGCAGGCCCAGCAGGACCCGCATCAGGCTGGTCTTGCCGGACCCGTTGGGGCCGAGGACCGCGATGAACTCGCCCGGCCGGACGTCGAGGTCCAGTCCGTCCCAGAGGACCCGGTCGCCGTACGCGAGCCGGGCCGAACGCAGCGAGACCGCCCCGCGCTGGGCTGCGGGGCGGTCAGGCGTGGTGGTCTGGGCGCTCATTTCGTCCCGAGCGCGGCGGTCAGCTCGTCGACCTGCTTCGTCATCCACTCAACGTAACCCGTGACGCCTTCCGGCAGCGTCTCGGTCATCCCCACGACGGGCAGCCCGGCGGTCCCGGCCTTGGCGACCAGGTCGCCCGTGACCGCGTTCTCCGTCTGGGTGTTGTTGATCAGCGCGTTGACCTGCTTGTTCACGATCAGGTCACCGGTGGCGGCGATGGCGGCGACGGGGACGTCGGTCTCGTTCTCGATGGCCTCGGTGAACTCGGCCGGGGTGAGGTCCTCGACTCCCGCGGTCTCCAGCAGGTAGGCGGGCACCGGCTCGGTCACGACGACCTTGGCGGGCTTGATCCGCTCCGCCTTGGCGGTGAGGCCGTCGAGCGCCGTGCCGAAGTCGGCCGCGCCCTTGGTGAAGGCGTCCTTCTTGTCCGGGGCGATCGCGGAGAGCTCCTCGGCGACCTTGTCGGCGACCTTGCGGACGGTGGCCAGGTCGTACCAGACGTGCTCGTTCTCCTCCTTGCCCGAGAGGGCGAAGGCGTCGACGCGCTTGGCCGACCGGGCGGACTCGTCGACGATCTTGTCGAAGAAGTCGTCGTAGCCGCCGCCGTTGCCGACGACGAGCTTGGCGTCCGCGACCGCGGCGATGTCGGCGGGCTTGCTCTCGAACGAGTGCGGGTCGGCGGACGGGTCGTCGATCAGGGCCTTGACCTGGACGGCGTCCCCGCCGACCGCCTTGACGACGCTGCCCCACACGTTGGTGGAGGTGACGACGGGGACCGCGCCGGCGGGGGCGTCGGAGGAGCCGCTTCCGCCCTGGTCGGCGCTGCCGCAGGCGGTGGTGAGACCGAGCACCGCCACGGCGGTGATCAGCGTGGTGCGCACAGTCATCGGCTGACTCCTCAGGGGAACCTAAAGTGGAATGGTAACCGTTGTCGAGTTCAGTTTAGAGCTCTCCGCCACGGTCCTGTCCACCGGATGGGGCAAAAAACACGCAGGGCCACCCCCCGTCCGTGGGGGATGGCCCTGCGAGGTCCTGCGGAGCGCGCGTCAGTCGGTCAGGCGCAGCCCGGTCTCCGGGTGGAACAGGTGCACCTCGGAGGCGTCGCGCACGCCGACCTTGACGGTCTGGCCCAGCGCGGGCGGGGTGCGGCCGTCGACGCGGACCACGAACCGCTCGGAGGAGTCGCCGATGCGGACCGCGCCGTGCAGCAGCGCGTCCGCGCCCAGCTCCTCGACCAGCTCGACGGCCATCTCCATGCCCGGCTCGCCATCGCCGACCAGCGCCAGCGACTCGGGGCGCACGCCGAAGACGACCTCGGACAGGCCCTTGCCGGAGGCGGCGTCGAGCTTGGTGCGCTCCAGCGGCACCAGCAGGCCGTCCAGCTTCGCGCCCTCGGCGGTCAGCGGCACGGTCTTCAGGTTCATGGCGGGCGAGCCCATGAAGCCCGCGACGAACGCGTTGGCAGGCTTGTCGTACAGCGCGCGCGGGGTGTCGCACTGCTGGAGCAGGCCGTCCTTGAGCACGGCGACCCGGTGGCCCATGGTCATGGCCTCGACCTGGTCGTGCGTGACGTAGATCGTGGTGGTGCCCAGGCGCTGCTGGAGGGCCGCGATGTTCGCGCGGGTCTCGACGCGGAGCTTGGCGTCCAGGTTGGACAGCGGCTCGTCCATGAGGAACACGCTGGGCTCGCGGACGATCGCGCGGCCCATCGCGACGCGCTGGCGCTGACCGCCGGAGAGCGCCTTCGGCTTGCGGTCCAGGTACTTGGTGAGGTCGAGCATGGCCGCCGCCTCGGCGACCTTCTGCTTGATCTCCTCCTTGGCGACCTTGCGCAGCTTGAGCGCGAAGCCCATGTTCTCCGCGACCGTCATGTGCGGGTACAGCGCGTAGGACTGGAACACCATCGCGATGTCCCGGCCCTTCGGCGGCACGTTGGTGACGTCCTTGCCGCCGATCTTGATGGCGCCCTCGTCGACGTCCTCCAGGCCCGCGAGCATCCGCAGGGCGGTGGACTTGCCGGAACCCGACGGGCCGACCAGAACCAGGAACTCGCCGTCCGCCACGTCGAGGGACAACTCGTCGACGGCTCGCACCGGGGGGTTGCCGGAGAAGATCCGCGACGCCTTGTCGTAGGCGACCTCTGCCATGGTGCGCACCTTTCAGTACCCGAGCTTTGCCGCAACGCTAGGCATTGCAAGCGCTTACGGGAACACCCGGACGCGAACGGATTTCACCCCTTCACCGCGCCGCCCGCCAGCCCCGAGACCAGGAACCGCTGCACGAGGTAGAACACCGCGACCGCCGGGATGGCGACCAGGGTGGACGCCGCCGCCAGGTGCCCCCACTCGGTGCGGTTCTGCTGCACGAACACCTGCAGGCCCACCGCGAGGGTCTTGGACTCGTCGGCCGCCGACAGGAACGCCGAGGCGAACGCCACCTCGCCCCACGCGGTCAGGAAGGCGTAGAACGAGGTCACCGCGAGCCCCGGCCTGGCCAGCGGCAGCACCAGCCGCCAGAACACGCCGAACGGCGAGAGCCCGTCCACCCGGCCCGCCTCGTCGATGTCGGCGGGGATGGTGTCGAAGTAGCCCTTGAGCATGTAGGTGCAGAACGGCACGGCGGTGGTGCAGTAGACCAGCACCAGGCCGAGCGCGGTGCCCTGCACGCCCAGCGCCAGCAGGGTGTTGTACAGCGGCACGATCAGCACCGCGAACGGGAACATCTGCACGACCAGGAACGACAGCAGCAGCTTGCGCTTGCCGGGGAACCGGAAGCGGCTGGCCGCGTACCCGGCGGTGGCCGACAGGAACACCGCCAGCACCGTGGTCAGCAGCGCGATCTGCACCGAGTTGCCGAACCAGGCCAGGAAGTCGCCCTTCTCCCCGGACAGGATGCGGGTGTAGTTGTCCAGGCTGGACTCGTTGACCAGCTTGGGCGTGGTCTCGACGGCCAGCGCGTCCGGCTTGAACGAGGTGACCACGACCCAGAACACCGGGAACACCGCGATCAGCGACGCGGTGACCAGGGCGGCGTGCAGCCCGATCGACGCGGCGCGGGAGCGCTTGGCCCTCCGGGACTCGCGCGCGGGCGTCGCGGCCCGCAGCGAAGCGGCCTCGATGGACATCACCACACCTCGCCTTGCCTGCGCAGCGCGCGCCGGTAGCCGCTCGCGAACACGAGCAGGACGGACAGGATGAGCACGCCGTAGGTGGAGGCGACGGCGTAGTCGCGGGAGGCGCCGGAGAAGAAGCGCTCGAACGCGTAGGTGATCAGCAGCCGGGTGCTCGGGTTCTGGCCGGTGATCAGGTAGACGACGGCGAACATGTTGAACGTCCAGATGACGCCCAGCAGCACGACCGTGCTGGAGACCGAGCGCAGGCCCGGCAGGGTGACGTGCCGGAAGCGCTGCCACGGGGTGGCGCCGTCGACCTCGGCCGCCTCGTACAGGTCGGCCGGGATGGACTGGAGGCCGCCGAGCAGCGAGACCATCATGAACGGCACGCCCAGCCACACGTTCACGATCACCACGGCGACCAGCGCCCAGTTCGACTGGCCGAGCCACACCGGGTCGGGCAGGCCCAGGGCGCGCAGGACCTGGTTGATGATCCCGTACTGGGCGTTGAACATGTACTTCCAGGCGAACGCGCTGATGAACGCGGGCACCGCCCACGGCAGGATCAGCAGCACCCGGTAGACCGCGCGCCCGGCGACCTGCCGGTTGAGCAGGACGGCGAGCCCGAGGCCGATGCCGTAGTGCAGGAGCACGCAGCTGGCGGTCCACACGACGGTGCGCAGCAGGGTGGCCCAGAACGCGCCGTAGCTGGCGTCGCCGGAGAGCACGGTGAGATAGTTGCGCAGGCCGACCCACTCGTAGGTGGCAGGCCGGTCGAGCACCGGGTTGGCGATGGACGACTCGTTGATGTCCGTGAGGGTGAAGAACACGCCTTGCGCGAGCGGGTAGAGCACCAGCACGGCGATGACCAGCACCACCGGCAGGACCATCGCGTACGCGTACCAGTGCCGGTCGAGGAACCTGCGCACCTGTGGCCTCCTAGCGCCGGAGCGCCGGGACCGCCCGCCCGCGCGGGTCGGGCGGCCCCGGCGCGGGTCAGCCGACGGTGTACTCGGGCAGGATCTGGTCCTTGTAGGTCTTGGCGACCTCGTCCAGCGCGGACTTGGCGTCCTTCTTCCCCGCGAGGAAGTCGGCGTAGGCGGTCTTGAGCGGGTCGAACAGCTGGCCGCCCTCGGGGATCCACGGCCGGGGGTGGGCCTGGGCGACGACCGGCTCGAAGGCCGCGACGACCGCGTTGGCCTTGACCTCGGCGACCTCGTAGGCGGACTTGCGGGTGGGCAGCAGGCCCAGCTCGGTGGCGATCTTCGCCTGGGACTCGGCGGAGCTCATGCAGGCGATGAGCTTGAGCGCGTTGTCCTTGGCCTTGGCGCCCTGGCGCACCACGTAGTCGTGGCCGCCGACCGGGGCGAGCCCGGCGGTGGCCTCGGTGACGCCGGGGACGGGCGCGATGCCGAGGTTGGACTCGTCGGCGAACGCGGCGCCCTTGAGGTAGTCGGGGACGGACCAGGGGCCGTTGACGACCATGGCGATCTCGCCGGAGCCGAAGCCGGCCTGCATGTTGCTGTAGGAGTTGCCCGCGTCGAGCGCGGTGGTGGCGGCCTTGGCGTCGACCAGGCCCTTGGCGGTCTCCAGGCCCTTCACGTTCTCCGGCGAGGAGACCACGATCTCCTTGGCCTCGGCGTCGACCAGGTCGCCGCCCGCGCCGTAGAGGAAGGGCAGGGCGTAGTAGGCGTCGTTGTTGACGAAGAACGCCTTCTCGCCGCCGAGCTTGGCAGCGACGGACTTCAGCTCGTCCCAGGTCTTCGGGGGCTGCACGCCCGCGTCGGCCAGCAGCTTCTTGTTGTAGAAGAGGGCGAGCGAGTCGGTGACCTGGGGGACGCCGTAGGTCTTGCCCTCGTAGACCGTGGACCCGAGCGGGGTCTCCAGGAAGTCCGAGGTGTCCTTGACCAGGTCGGTGCCGGTCAGGTCGAGGACGAGGCCGTTCTTGGCCAGCTGCGGCACCCAGGCGACCTCGGCGCGGAACACGTCCGGGCCCTGCCCGCCCTGCGCGGCGGTCTTGTAGTTGTTGAGCGCCGCGTCGAAGGCGACGGTCTCGGTCTTGACCTGGTAGCCGTCCTTGGCCGCGCAGTCCTGGGCGACCTTGGTGAAGACGGGGCTCTCGTTGGGACCGCTGGTGTCCCAGAAGACGACCTCGCCGCTCGCGCCGCCGCCGCCGGAAGAGCCACCGCAGGCGGTGAGGGCGAGGGCGGGGGCTAAGCCCGCGGCCAGTGCCGTCAGGAGGGTGGTACGTCGCATCGCTGCTGTCGCCCCTCTCATCCGGCCCCGCCGGGGCGAGGCCACTGCAAGTTCTTGCGGAAGAGTTGACGCGGATTTCATACCGCTGAACTGGGGACGGTCAAGGGTCGCGGCGTAACCAAGCCGTAACGGCGGCGCGCGATCGGGGGAAACCGCAGGGGGCGTTGCAAATCCTTGCTGCGGGCGGCAGGGTGAAGTGGAGCCCCTGTCTCCGGATTCCCGAAGCCCGACCCCGCCGCTTCACCCACCGCAACGAGGAGGACCGGTGCCCGGACTGGCCGAGATCGCCAGGGCCGCCGGGGTGAGCATCTCAACCGTGAGCCGCGTGCTGAACCGCCGAGCGGGGGTCAACGACGAGACCCGCCAGCGGGTGCTCGCCGTGCTGGCGGAGATGCCGTACACCCCGCGCGGGCTCGGCGCGCTGCAGCGGACCGGCGTGATCGGGCTGCTGGTGCCGGAGCTGTCGAACCCGGTGTTCCCGGCGTTCGCCGAGGCGCTGGAGGTCAGGGCGGCCCGACTCGGCTACTCGTCGCTGCTGTGCAACACGCGGGCGTCCGGGGACGCGGCGATGGGCGAGGAGGAGTACGTCCGGATGCTGCTGGCCAGGGGCGTCGAGGGCATGGTGTTCGTCTCGCCGGAGATCACCAACGCCGAGGCGCCGCTGGGGCGGGCCGCGCGGCCGAGCTACTACTCCCGGCTGCTGGCCGACGGGGTGCACATGGTGTTCGTGAACGGGGCGACGCCCGCGCTGGACGTGCCGGACGTGACCGTGGACGAGCAGCACGCGGGGTACGCGGCGACCAGGCACCTGGTGGAGCTGGGGCACCGGCTGATCGGGTTCGTCAGCGGGCCCGCGCGGGCGCTGCCGTCGCGGCTCAAGCGGGCCGGGTGGGCGGCGGCGCTGGAGGAGGCCGGGCTCGGCGCGGACGGCTCGCTCGTCGCGCACGGCCCGTTCGGGCCGGAGGGCGGGGCGCTCGCGGTGGCGGAGCTGCTCGACTCCGTACGGCCGACGGCGGTGATCTGCTCGTCCGATCACATGGCGATAGGGGTGCTCCGAGAGGCGCACAAGCGGGGTTTGTCCGTTCCCGGCGATCTCTCGGTGGTCGGTTTCGACGACATCCCGCTGGCCCCCTACTGCTCTCCCCCGCTCACCACTCTGGCGCAACCGATCGAGGAAATGGCGACCGCCGCGGTGGACGAACTCGTGCTGCGTTTGGACCCCGATCGGCGCAGAAGGCACAGCGCGAACTACACGAGAGTGTTCCGCCCTCGCCTTGTTGTTCGAGAATCAACAGCATCGCCCGAATAACCACATTGGTCTGGACCACTGTACTGATCAGTAACGTATGTTGACCTGCGGCGACGAAATGGTAAAGGGACGCAGATCACGCCCACTTCTGTAAGCGCTTCTGAACCGTTACGGTCACTCCATGGCGCGGTCGATGCATGTGCGACGCCCGGCGACGTTGGCCTCTCTGGCCGCGGAGCTGGGGGTTTCCCGGACAACGGTGTCCAACGCGTACAACCGTCCCGACCAGCTCTCGCCGGAGCTGCGACGCCGGGTGTTGGAGACAGCGAGGCGACTTGGATATCCCGGCCCCGATCCGGTGGCCAGATCGCTGCGCACGCGCAAAGCGGGCGCGGTCGGTCTGCTGCTGACCGAGAACCTCTCCTACGCGTTCCGGGACCCGGCGGCGATCGGATTCCTGGAAGGGCTCGCGCTGGCCTGCGAGACGGCCGGGCAGGGGCTGCTGCTCGTGCCCGCCAACCCCGAGCGCGAGGACGTGGCGGCCGTGCACCGGGCGGGCGTCGACGGCTTCGTCGTCTACTCCGTGCCCGACGACGACCCGCACCTCGCCGCGGTGCTGGAGCGGCCGGTGCCGACCGTCGTGTGCGACCAGCCCGACCTGGCCGACGTCGACCGCGTGGGCATCGACGACCGGGCCGCGATGCACCAGCTCGCGCAGCACCTGATCGCGCTGGGGCACCGGCGGGTCGGCGTGGTGTGCATGAGGCTCGCGCGGGACCGCAACGACGGGTTCGTGCCGCTGTCGCGGCAGGAGTCGGCGCACTTCCACGTGCAGCGGTCCCGGATGAGCGGGCTGCGCCAGGCGTTCACCGAGGTCGGGGTCGACTGGGCCTCGGTTCCGGTGGTGGAGCGGTTCGACCACACGATCGCGCAAGGCGCCTCGGCGGCGGCCCAGGTCCTGGACCGGGACCCGCAGATCACGGCGCTGATCTGCACCTCGGACATACTGGCCCTCGGCGCGCTGCAGGAGGCGGAGCGGCGGGGCCTGCGGGTGCCCGCGGACCTCACGGTGACCGGGTTCGACGGCATCCGGGAGGCCGAGCAGGCCGGGCTGACCACGGTGCGGCAGCCGGTGCTGGAGAAGGGCCGCGCGGCGGGCAAGCTGCTGATGGAGATCGGCGAGCGCACCAAGCCCAGGACCGTGACGCTGGAGACCGAGCTGATCACCGGCACGACGGCGGCCGAGCCCAGGACGATCGCCGAGGAGCGGTGGTTCGGGCACTGACAGGTGGGGCGCTCGCTTCGCGGCGAGCGCCCGGCCGACGAGCCCGGCCGTGCCGGGCTGAGCCGCGCCGGTCTCAACCGCGCCGGGTTCAACCACGCCGGGCTCAGCCGATCCGGAAGACCGCGGGGTCGGACGAGCGGTCGCCCACGCGGGCGACCAGCAGGTAGTCGCCCGCGCCCAGCCGGGTGCGCGGGCCGCAGCCCGGCGCCGACGTCGTCCCCGGCCACTTCAGGCCGAACTCGAAGACCTCGCCCGGCTTCATCACCCGGACCTCCGAGCCCTCCGCCGCCAGGCAGTCGTTCGACGACCACAGCCGCGTCGCGCCGTCCGGGGACGTCACCACCAGCTCGCGCACGCCGCGCCCGATCTCGCGCGTGCAGGGCAGCTGCCCGGTGTTGGTCACCGCGATCCGGAAGTCCGCGTGCTCGCCCACCGCGTGCTGCTCCTTGCCCAGCACCGCCCGCACCAGCACGGCCGCGTCGTCGCACGGCTGCGGCGGGCCCGGCGGGGGCTCGGGAGGGGGCGGCGGTCCGGCGGAACCGGGGGGCGTCCCCTCGGCCGCGCCCGCGCTGGGCCCGTCGGCCGAGGGCGCGGGGGAACCCGTAGTCGAACCGGCGGACGCGGCTCCCGCCTCGGCCAGCACCAGGCCCTCCGCGAGCGGGGGCGGGTTGGACGTGGACGTGGTGGCGACCGGGGCGCCCTGCGGGGCGGAGCGGCCGAGCACCGCGCCCGTGCCCCACACCGCCGCGACCAGCGCCAGCGCGGCCCCACCGACGGCGACCACCCGGCGCCGCCAGTACACCGAGGCCGGCAGGGGCCGGTGGGGCCAGCTCACGTCCCCGACGCTAGCGAACCGCCCCGCGAAAACCCCGGAGGGCGGCGGTCGCACGATGCGGTGAATCACACCTTCCGCTTGCCGAGCACCCGTGCCACCCGTTCCAATCTGCCTGCGAAGCACCACGACACGGAAGGCGTGCCGAGCCATGACCGCGATCGACGAGCTGCTCCGCCGGAACGAGGAGCTGGGGAACATCGTCCCCGGCGACCGCTCCTCCCCCATGCCCTCGATGCAGGTGACGATCCTGACCTGCATGGACTCCCGGATCAGGGTCTTCGAGATCTTCGGCCTCAAGCAGGGCGAGGCGCACGTGCTGCGCAACGCGGGCGGGGTCGTCACCGACGACATGATCCGCTCGCTGGCGCTCAGCCAGCGCAAGCTCGGCACCAGGGAGGTGCTGCTGGTGCACCACACCAACTGCGGCCTCGAACTGGTCACCGAGGACGCCTTCAAGGACGAGCTGGAGACCGACTCCGGGATGCGCCCGCCGTGGTCGGTGGAGGCGTTCCGCGAGGTGAAGGACAGCGTGCGCGGCTCGGTGAACCGGGTGCGCAACAGCCCGTACCTGATCCACCGGGACACCGTGCGCGGGTTCGTCTACGACGTGCGCACCGGGGTGCTCACCGAGGTGGTCTGACGGGGCGCGGCGGCGGGCGACGAGGCCCGCCGTCGGGTCCTGCCACACTGGCGGCACCATGAGCCGCACGACGAGTCCCACCACGAGCCGCGCGACGAACCGGACCGCGAGCGCCACCACCGCCACCGCCGCAGCGGGCGCTGCCGAGGACGCCGCCAAGCCGGAGAGCGCCCACCTTCCCCCGTCGGTGCTGAACACCTGGTTCGCCGCCACCGCGCGCGACCTGCCCTGGCGCGACCCCGAGTGCACCGCCTGGGGCGTCCTGGTCAGCGAGATCATGCTCCAGCAGACCCCCGTCGCCCGCGTCGAGCCGATCTGGCGGGTCTGGCTGGACAAGTGGCCGAGGCCCAGCGACATGGCCGCCGCCTCCCAGGGCGAGGTGCTGCGCATGTGGGGCAAGCTCGGCTACCCGCGCCGCGCCCTGCGCCTGCACGCCGCCGCCCAGGCCGTCGCCGCCGAGCACGACGACGTCGTCCCGGACGACGTGGAGACCCTGCTGGCCCTGCCCGGCATCGGCGCGTACACCGCGCGGGCCGTCGCCGCCTTCGCCTACGGCCGCCGCTGCCCGGTGGTGGACACCAACGTCCGCCGCGTCGTGGCGCGGGCCGTGCACGGGGCCGGGGACGCGGGCCCGCCGTCGACCACCAGGGACCTGCGGGACGTGGAGGCGCTGCTGCCCGAGGACGAGGCGTCGGCCGCGACCTACTCGGCGGCGCTGATGGAGCTGGGCGCGCTGGTGTGCACGGCCAGGACCCCGCGCTGCTCGGCGTGCCCGGTGCTGGGCTCGTGCCAGTGGCAGCGCAACGGGCGGCCCGCGTACGACGGGCCCGCGAAGGCGGTGCAGAAGTTCGCGGGCACCGACCGGCAGGTGCGCGGGCGGCTGCTGGACGTGCTGCGCGGCACGTCCGAGCCGGTCGCCAAGGAGGTGCTGGACCGGGCCTGGTCGGACGCCGGTCAGCGGGACCGGTGCCTGCACTCGCTGCTGGTGGACGGGCTGGTCGAGCAGACCGCCGCCGGGCTGTTCGCGCTGCCCGGCGAGCACGAGTGAGCGGCAGGCACGGGTGAGCGGGCAGGCACGGGTGAGCGGGCTGGCGGGGAGGCGCTGATGCACGCGCTGGTGGTGCTGTTCGACGAGGAGGCCGACTCGGCGGTCCGGGCGCTGTGGCGCGGGCTCGGCGCGACCTCCGAGTTCCCGCCGCACGTCACCTGGGCCTCGGCGACCGCGATCGGCCCCAAGGTGCGGGCCGAGCTGGCCGCCGACCTGGAGCACCTGTGGCTGCCGGACCTGTGGCTGCGCACCCTGGGCACCTCCGCCGAGTCCGAGCCGTCCCTGGACCTGACCGCCGTCGTGGACGCCGAGCTGCTGGCCGTGCACTCGGCGATCCACGACGTGCTGGCGGGCCGGGTGCGCAACCCGACCGCCCGGCACCTGCCCGGCTCGTGGACGCCGCGCTGCACCCTGCTCAAGGGCGAACCGGCCGAGGTCTCGGCGGCGTTCGCGAAGGTCAACCCGGTGCCGCCGATCCGGGCGCGGGTGCGCGAGCTGTCCGTCCTGGACACTCAGACGGGCGGGTTGAGCCCGCTCAAGAAGGCTTCCACGGCGCCCCGGTAGACGTCGGGGGCCTCGTCGTGGACGACGTGCCCCGACTCGGGAACGAGCAGGTGCGCGCCGCCCGTGCGGCGCGCCACCTCGGCCTGCTGGCCGGGTCCGAGCGGGTGCAGCCCGGCCTCGACGACCAGCACCGGGCAGGCGACCGCGTCCACCACGTCCCAGTAGGCCCGCTCGCCCCACTCGGCGGCGATCTCGTAGAGGTCCTCCAGCTGGGCGATGAGGTGGTAGCCGTCGCCGCGCTCCTCGAACATCTCCTCCACGCCCTGCACGTCCACGACGGACCGCACGTGGGCCAGCGACTGGAACGGCACCGGCCAGGCGTCGAAGTACCAGCGCCAGTCGTCCACGGACCTGCCCCGGTTGTCCGGCACGAAGTCCTCGGCGACGACGGCGCGCACCAGGTCGGGTCGCGCGGCGGCGAGCGCGAGCCCGTGCAGTGCCCCCATCGAGTGACCTAACACCACGCACGGGCCCAGTCCCAGGCGTTCCACGAGCGCCTCCGCGTCGGCGACGAAGTCCTCCGTGCGGAACGGCCCGCGCTGCGGGTTCCGCCCGTGGCCGCGCGCGTCGTAGGCCACGACGCGGCCGTGCGCGGTCAGCCAGCGGGCCACCTTCCACCAGGTGGTCGCCCTGCTCATCAGGCCGTGCACCAGCAGGATGCCCTGCCCCTGTCCCCCGAACTCGATGACGCTCATGCGTGCATCATGTCCGCATGGCCATCAGCCCCAGGGCCCGCCCTTACCTCCTGATCACCGCCGTCGCCCTGCTCGTCGCGGGCCTGCTGGTCGTGCGACTGCCCGACGGGTCGGACACCGCGCGGGAGACGCCCGAGGCGCCCGCGCCCGCGTCGACGCCCGCCGTGGTGGGGCAGCGGGGCGGGGCGGGCGCGGGCGACCCGTACTACCCGGAGGACGGGAACACCGGCTACGACGTGGCCGGGTACGACGTGTCCATCGGCTACGACCCGGCGACCGGCCACCTGGACGGGGTGGCGCGGGTGACCGCGCGGGCGACCGCCGACCTGGTGTCGTTCAACCTGGACCTGCGCGGGCTGGAGGTCTCCTCGGTCGAGGTCGGGGGCGAGGGCGCGGGGTTCGCCCGCGAGGGCGAGCAGGAGCTGGTGATCACGCCCGCCGCGCCGCTGGCCTCGGGGTCCGAGTTCACCGCCGTCGTCGCCTACTCGGGTGAGCCGCAGTCGTTGCAGGACCCCGTGCTGGGCACGAACGGGTGGCAGCGGTCCCAGTCCGGCGGGGCGTTCGCGGCGGGCGAGCCGCACTCGGCGACCACCTGGTACCCGGCCAACGACACCCCGCGCGACAAGGCGTCGTTCGCGCTGAGCGCGCGGGTGCCGGACGGCTGGGCGGCGGTGTCGATCGGGCTGGAGAGGGGCTCGACCAGCGAGGGCGGCTGGACCACGTTCCGGTGGGAGCACCCGGAGCCGGTGGCGACCTACCTGACCACCGTGGCGGTCGACCGGTGGGAGTTCGAGCGGGGCGCGCTGCCGGACGGGACGCCGGTGGTGAACGCGTACGCGCCGGGCGCGGAGGCGGCGCGGGCGCACGGGCAGGAGCTGCCGTCGGTGCTGGCGTTCCTGGCGGACAGGTTCGGGCCCTACCCGTTCGACGCGGCGGGCGGCATCTACCTGTCGGACCGGATCGGGTTCTCGCTGGAGACGCAGACCCGGCCGATCTACGCGGCGTGGGCGGACCTGGAGACGGTGGTGCACGAGAACGCGCACCAGTGGTTCGGCGACGCGGTCACCATCAGGAGCTGGGCGGACATCTGCCTGAACGAGTGCTTCGCCAGCTACTCGACCTGGCTGTGGGCCGAGTCGCTGGGCGCGGACCTGGACGCGGACTACCGGGCCGAGGTCGAGAAGTGGCGCGGCAGCACCGGGTACTGGTCGCGGAAGCTGTACGACATGGGGCGCGGCAACGAGTTCCGGGGCGTCTACGACAAGGGCCAGCTGGCGGTGCACGCGCTGCGCGCGCGGATCGGCGACGAGGCGTTCGACCGGGCGCTGAAGACCTGGATCTCCGAGCACCTGGACGCGAACGCGTCGTGGCCGGAGTTCGAGGCGCACGTGCAGCGGGTGTCCGGTCAGGACCTGTCGGCGTTCTTCCAGGCCTGGTTCCGGGGTGACGCGATCCCCGCCGACGAGCACCTGTGGCCGGGCGGCCTGCGCGGATAGGCTGGTGGCATGGCGGTTGTGAAGATCAATGCGATCCACGTGCCCGAGGGGTCCGGCCCCGAGCTGGAGAAGCGGTTCGAGGCGCGGCTGCGCGCGGTGGACGAGGAGCCCGGTTTCCTGGGCTTCCAGCTGCTGCGCCCGGTCGCGGGCGACTCGCGCTACTTCGTGGTGACCCACTGGGCCGACGACGAGTCGTTCGACAACTGGCGCAAGGGCCGCGCCGAGGCCGCGCACGCGGGCGAGCGGGCCAAGCCGGTGGCCTCGGGCGCGGACCTGCTGGAGTTCGAGGTCGTGCTGGAGTCCTGGCCTGAGCGCGGCTGACCGCGCGGCCCGGCTGGTCTCGGGGGCGGGCGCGCTGCTGGTGTGCGCGGGCGCCGGGATGGGGGTGGACTCCGGTCTGCCCGACTTCCGGGGGCACGCGGGCTTCTGGCGCGCCTACCCGCCCTACGAGCGGCTCGGGCTGGGCTTCGAGGAGATCGCGGACCCGGTGCACTTCGCGCGCGACCCGGAGTTCGCCTGGGGGTTCTACGGGCACCGGTTGGCGCTGTACCGGGCGACCGTGCCGCACGCCGGGTTCGCGGTGCTGCGGCGGTTGGGGGCGCGGGCGTTCACGTCCAACGTGGACGGCCAGTTCCAGCTCGCCGGGTTCGCGGGCGTGGCCGAGGTGCACGGGTCGATCCACCACCTGCAGTGCCAGGAGCCCTGCTCCGACGACGTGTGGTCGGCGGACGGGGTCGTGGTGGAGGTGGACCCGGAGACGATGCGCGCGGTGTCGCCGCTGCCGACGTGCCCCCGGTGCGGTGGGGTGGCGCGGCCGAACATCCTGATGTTCGGGGACTCCTCGTGGGTGGGGCACCGGACCGGGGCGCAGCTGGCCGAGCTGGCCCAGTGGCGGCGGGAGGTCGGGGCCGGGCTGGTGGTGCTGGAGCTGGGGGCCGGGACGGCGGTGCCCACGGTGCGGCGGTACGCGGAGCTGTCGAGCGCGGCGACCGGGGCGCTGGTGCGGGTGAACCCGCGCGAGGCGGACGTGCGGCACGGGCGCGGGATCGCGGTGCCGGAGACGGCGCTGGAGTTCCTGGACCGGTTGGCGGGCGCGGCGGGCTGAGCGCGGGCCTGCGGGCCGAACGGCCGGGCGCGGGCCGGTGGGGGCACCGGAGCGCCGGGGTCAGTCCGGCACGACGAACTGGGCGACCACCGCGCGGTGGTCGCTGCCGGGGACGTCCACGGCCGTGAACCAGTCGACCGGGCAGCGGTCGTCCACCAGCACGTGGTCCAGCGCCACCAGCGGCGGCACGACGCCCTCGTTCGGCCAGGTCGGGGTCAGGCCCGCGCCCACCCGGTCGGCGGCGTCCGCGTAACCGGTGTCCAGGAGCCTGCGCAGGGGCGCGTGGTCGAGGGTGGCGTTGAAGTCGCCCGCGAGGACCCGGATCGGGCCGTCGGCGTTCCTGGGCGGCAGCGCGGCGAGGTCCCGCCGCCACTGCGCGGGGCCCTGCGGCTCGACCGGCGGCATCGGGTGCACCGACACGACCTCGACGTCCTTGCCGTTGGGCAGCTCCACCACGGCGCTCGCCTGCCGGAAGGAGCTGGGGCCCACCAGGCGCGCCGGGGTGAGCGGGTAGCGGGAGGCGATGCCGGAGCCCGAGCCGCCCGGCTCGTCCTCGAACGCCCGGTGCGGCAGCACGGCGTCCAGCCCGGCGTTCTCCAGGTCCCGCACCATCGCCGGGGACAGCTCCTGCATGGCCAGCACGTCGACGTCCCGCTCGACCACCTCGCGCACCACCGCCTCCGCGTCGGCCTTGCCCACGAGGAAGTTCGAGGCCATCACGCGCAGTGGGAGGCCCGCGCCCGCCGGGCGGTCGTCCGCGATCGCCCTGGGGGTGACGGAGGCGGCCAGGAGCAGGCAGACCGGCAGGACGACCAGCGCGACCGGCCAGCGGCGCAGCAGCAGCGCCAGCGCGCCGACCAGGACGCCCGCGGCGGTCACCAGCGGGGTCAGCGCGGTGGTCGCCGCCAGGTAGCGGTTGCCGTCGACGCCGAGCAGGCGGGTGAGCGCCGGGACGAGGAACCCGACCGCGAGCAGGACGACCAGGGCCGTCGCGGTGCGGCCCCCCACGCGGCGCGCCGGAGCTTCGATCACACCGTCTAGTCTGCCCGAATGGACGACCCGACAGTGCTGATCACCGGTTTCGAGCCGTTCGGAGGCGAGCGCACCAACCCGTCGTGGGACGCCGTGCGCGAGCTGGCCGAGCGCGATCCCTCGCTCATCGCGGTGGAGCTGCCGTGCGCCTTCGACGCCTCGGCCCGCGCGCTGCGGGAGGCGGTGGAGCGGCACCGGCCGGACCTGGTGGTGTGCGTCGGGCAGGCGGGCGGGCGGAGCGGGGTCACGCCGGAGCGGGTGGCGATCAACCTCGCGGACGCTCGCATCCCGGACAACGACGGGGCGCAGCCGATCGACGTGCCGGTGGTCGAGGGCGGCCCGGCGGCGTACTTCACCGGGCTGCCGGTGAAGGCGTGCGTGGCGGCGCTGGAGGAGGCGGGCATCCCGGCCTCGGTGTCGCACACGGCGGGCACGTTCGTGTGCAACCACGTGTTCTACGCGCTGATGCACCTGGTGGCGACGGACTTCCCGGACCTGCGGGGCGGGTTCGTGCACGTGCCGTTCGCACCGGAGCAGGTGGCGGACCGGGAGGGCGTGCCCAGCCTGGAGGTGTCGCGGACGGCGGACGCGCTGGGGCTGATCGTGGCGACCTGCCTGAGCACCACGGACGACCTGGCGATCAGCACCGGCACCCTCAGCTAGCCCGCGCCGGACCGGCGGGGGCCGACCGGCTCGTGCCCGGCCGACCGGCGCCGACCCGCCTCACGACGCAGGGGAGCCCCCGTGGACTCCACGGGGGCTCCCCTGCTGTTCTCCGAGCTTCTCCTGGGCGGCGGACCGCCTCAGGTCACTCGCCCGAGGCCTCGCTCTGGGCGGAGTCGTCGCCGCCCGCACCGGCCAGGTCCACCGGCGGGGAGTCGGGGACCTTGGTCGGCTTCTGCTCGCTGCGGAACACGAACTTCGCCTTGTCGTGCTGGTCGGACTCGCCGTCCCAGCCCTCGACGTCGGTGATGACGATCTGGCCGGGCTGGAGCTCCCCGAACAGGATCTTCTCCGACAGCTGGTCCTCGATCTCGCGCTGGATGGTCCTGCGCAGCGGACGGGCGCCGAGCACGGGGTCGAAGCCCCGCTTGGCCAGCAACTGCTTGGCCTTCTCGGTCAGCTCGATCGCCATGTCCTTGTTCTTCAGCTGCGTCTCGACGCGCGCGATCAGCAGGTCCACCATCCGGATGATCTCGTCGCGAGTCAGCTGGTGGAACACGATGATGTCGTCGATGCGGTTGAGGAACTCCGGGCGGAAGTGCTTCTTCAGCTCGTCGTTGACCTTGTTCTTCATGCGCTCGTAGTTCGAGGCGTTGTCCTGCCCCGACGCGAAGCCCAGTCCGACGGCCTTCGAGATGTCCGAGGTGCCGAGGTTCGACGTGAAGATGATGACGGTGTTCTTGAAGTCCACCGTCCGGCCCTGGCCGTCCGTGAGGCGACCGTCCTCCAGCACCTGCAGGAGGGTGTTGTAGACCTCGTTGTGGGCCTTCTCGATCTCGTCGAACAGCACGACCGAGAACGGCTTGCGCCGCACCTTCTCGGTGAGCTGGCCGCCCTCCTCGTAGCCGACGTAGCCGGGAGGCGCGCCGAAGAGCCGCGAGGCGGTGTAGCGGTCGTGGAACTCGCCCATGTCGATCTGGATGAGCGCGTCGTCCTCGCCGAACAGGAAGTTCGCCAGCGCCTTGGACAGCTCGGTCTTGCCGACGCCGGACGGGCCGGCGAAGATGAACGAGCCCGCGGGGCGCTTGGGGTCCTTCAGGCCGGCGCGGGTGCGCCGGATGGCCTGCGAGACGGCCTTGACGGCCTCGACCTGGCCGATGATGCGCTTGTGGAGCTCGTCCTCCATGCGCAGCAGGCGGGTGGTCTCCTCCTCGGTCAGCTTGAAGACCGGGATGCCCGTCCAGTTCGCCAGGACCTCGGCGATCTGCTCCTCGTCGACCTCGGCGACGACGTCGAGGTCGCCGTCCTTCCACTGCTTCTCCCGCTCGGCCTTCTGGCCCAGCAGGGTCTTCTCCTGGTCGCGGAGCTTCGCGGCGCGCTCGAAGTCCTGCGCGTCGATCGCGGACTCCTTGTCGCGGCGCACGTCCGCGATCTTCTCGTCGAACTCGCGCAGGTCCGGCGGCGCGGTCATCCGGCGGATGCGCATCCGCGCGCCCGCCTCGTCGATGAGGTCGATCGCCTTGTCCGGCAGGTACCGGTCGTTGATGTACCGGTCGGCCAGCGTCGCCGCGGCCACCAGCGCCGAGTCGGTGATCGAGACGCGGTGGTGCGCCTCGTACCGGTCGCGCAGGCCCTTGAGGATCTCGATCGTGTGCTCCAGGGAGGGCTCGCCCACCTGGATCGGCTGGAAGCGGCGCTCGAGCGCCGGGTCCTTCTCGACGTACTTGCGGTACTCGTCGAGCGTGGTGGCGCCGATGGTCTGGAGCTCACCGCGCGCCAGCATCGGCTTGAGGATGCTCGCGGCGTCGATCGCGCCCTCGGCGGCGCCCGCGCCGACCAGGGTGTGGATCTCGTCGATGAACAGGATGATGTCGCCGCGGGTGCGGATCTCCTTGAGCACCTTCTTCAGGCGCTCCTCGAAGTCACCGCGGTAGCGGGAACCGGCCACCAGCGAGCTGAGGTCGAGGGTGTAGAGCTGCTTGTCCTTCAGCGTCTCGGGCACCTCGCCCTTGACGACCATCTGCGCCAGGCCCTCGACGACGGCGGTCTTGCCGACGCCGGGCTCGCCGATGAGCACGGGGTTGTTCTTGGTGCGCCGGGACAGCACCTGCATGACCCGCTCGATCTCCTTGGCCCGCCCGATGACCGGGTCGAGCTTGCCCTCGCGGGCCATGGAGGTCAGGTTGCGGCCGAACTGGTCCAGCACCAGCGACGAGGACGGCGTGCCCTCGCCCCGGCCACCGGCCTCGGCGGGCTCCTTGCCGCCGGAGTAGCCGGAGAGCAGCTGGAGCACCTGCTGGCGGACCCGGTTGAGGTCCGCGCCCAGCTTCACGAGGACCTGGGCGGCGACGCCCTCGCCCTCGCGGATCAGGCCGAGCAGGATGTGCTCCGTGCCGATGTAGTTGTGCCCGAGCTGCAGCGCCTCGCGCAGCGACAGCTCCAGGACCTTCTTGGCGCGCGGGGTGAAGGGGATGTGCCCGCTGGGTGCCTGCTGGCCCTGGCCGATGATCTCCTCGACCTGCTGGCGCACGCCCTCCAGCGCGATCCCCAACGACTCCAGCGCCTTGGCGGCGACACCCTCACCCTCGTGGATCAAACCCAGGAGGATGTGCTCGGTGCCGATGTAGTTGTGGTTGAGCATCCTGGCCTCTTCCTGGGCCAGGACAACCACCCGCCTCGCGCGGTCGGTGAACCTCTCGAACATTCGCACTCCCTGACTGCTGCGCCGGCGGTCCTCGGCTCGCCACTGGCATCCGTGGAGAGCGCGGCACCGTGGGACCACTGTAGTCGTTGCCCCGTCGCTCTCCGCTTCCGTTCAGAGCCTGTCGTCTTCGGGGAACTCCTACATCCGGTTACAACGGGTCATCTGCCAGGCAGATTCCGCGAACCGGGCGTTGTCCGCTGAGCGCGAACACCGCCATTGGTAAGGTAAGGCAAACCTCAGACGGCACGACCACAAGGACCCTGCTTCCCCATGACCGTACCGGCGCGGATCGACCCCCGCGACGCGCTGAACCCCCTGGCGGACACCGTTTCGGCCACGTCCTCCCTGGTGGGGTGGCTGGAGATCCGCTACGAGCGAACGGGCGGCGGCGCACCCGATGGATGGACCCGGTGCTCCGACCTGCTCGCCGATCCGGGGCGGTTCACCGCCTGGCGCGGCGAGCTCGCGGACTGGCTGGAGGGGCAGCACGGCGGCTCCACCGAGCGCGCCACGGCCGGGTACGTGCTCGGCTGGTACCTGGGCGCGGTCGGGATGCTCGGCGGCGCGCTGTTCCACCGGGCGCGCCGGGTCCCGTCGCTGCGCCCCGAGGACCTGGCGCTGCGGCTGGCCGACGACGGCAGGCCCGACGTGGTCGGCGTGGCGCTGCTGGCGGGCGGCTTCGCCTGCCTGCCCAGCGACCCGGCGGGCAACCACCCCGAGGCGACCGTCGTGGCCGACGAGTCCGCGCTGGCCGCGCTGCTGCGCGCCCGGTTCGCCGGGCACGCCGCCGCGTTCGCCGCCGCCTACGGCCCGACCACCCGGCTGGGAAGGCGGGCGCTGTGGGCGGCGGCCACGGACGCGCTGGACGGCTCGGCGTGGCTGGCCGGGCTGCACGGCGGCGACGAGGCGGCCGGGGTCGCGGACTCCGCGCTGCTGCTGCCGTTCCCCGAGGCCCCGTACACCTCGGCGACGACGTTGCGCGTGGTCGACGGGACCTGGACGCGCCGCCGGGAGAGCTGCTGCTTCCACTTCACCCTTCCGGGGGCGCAGGCGTGTGACACCTGCCCCCGCGTCTGCGGGAAGTGACCGGCTCTCCGCCGTTCGCCGGAAGGATCAGCCCTTCGGGTGGTCTTTCCTGCGGTTGGCCGCCGCGTGCGTCGTGGACCGGATCGGCACCACCATCGGGGTGCCCGCGACCGGGTCCTCGATGACGGCGGCCTCCAGCCCGAAGACCTCCTTGAGCACCTGCTCGGTCAGCACCTCGGACGGCGCGCCCTGCACCACGATCCGACCGTCCTTCATGGCCACCAGGTGGTCGGCGTAGCGGGCGGCGAGGTTCAGGTCGTGCAGCACCATGACGATCGTGCGCCCGCCCTCGGCGTGCAGCAGCCGCACCAGGTCCAGCACGTCGATCTGGTGCGCGAGGTCCAGGTAGGTCGTGGGCTCGTCGAGCAGCAGCAGGTCGGTGCCCTGGGCGAGCGCCATGGAGATCCAGGCGCGCTGGCGCTGGCCGCCGGAGAGCTGGTCGAGGGTGCGCTCGGCGAAGTCCTCCATGCCGGTCAGCCGCAGCGCCTCGGCGACGGCGGCCTCGTCGTCGCCGGACCACTGCCGGTACCAGGCCTGGTGCGGGTGCCTGCCCCTGGCGACCAGGTCGGCCACGGTCAACCCCTCGGGGCCCTGCGGGGTCTGCGGCAGCATCCCGAGCACCTTGGCCACCTCGCGGGTGGGCACCTCGGTGATCGGCCTGCCGTCGAGCAGGACCTGCCCGCCCCTGGTGGGCAGCAGGCGGGCGAGCGCGCGCAGCATCGTGGACTTGCCGCAGCCG
Organism: Actinosynnema mirum DSM 43827; assembly: GCF_000023245.1. GTDB lineage: Bacteria > Actinomycetota > Actinomycetes > Mycobacteriales > Pseudonocardiaceae > Actinosynnema > Actinosynnema mirum. Next base: position 362,544 of record NC_013093.1, on the reverse strand, counting down.
TTGGGGCCGATGACGGCGGTGACGGCGCCGTCGAGCACGTCCAGGTCGAGCCGGTCGACGATCACCCGGTCGCCGTAGCCGATCGACAGCTCGTGGGCGCGCAGGCGCGCGCTGGGGGACGGGGGTGCCGTGGTCATGTCCTCGCCTCCCGGCGGCTGCGGATGAGCAGGTGCATCAGGTACGGGGCGCCGAGCACGGCGGTGACCACGCCGACCGGCAGCTCCGTGCCGTCGATCAGCTGGCGGGCGATCAGGTCGGAGAGCACGACCAGCACGGCGCCGACGACGGCCGAGCCGAACAGCGGCGGGGTCGCCGTGCCCGCCAGGCGCACGGCGATCTGCGGGGCGGCCAGCGCCACGAACCCGACGGGGCCCGCGGCGGCGGTGGCCACGGCGGCGAGCACGACGCCGAGCAGCAGCAGGGCGGTGCGGGCGCCGTTGAGCCGCACGCCGAGGCCCCTGGTGGTGTCGTCGCCGAACTGGAGCGCGCCGAGCGTGCGGGTGGCCAGCACGGAGGCGGGCAGCAGCACGACCAGGGCGAGCGCGACCGGGACGATGTGCTCCCAGCCCCGGTTGTTGAGGCTGCCCGCGATCCAGACCATGGCGCGGGCGGTGTCGTTCACGTCGGCCTTGGTGAGCAGGTACTGGGTGGCGTTCGCGGTGATCGCGGTGACGCCGACGCCGACCAGGACGAGCCGGAAGCCCTCGATGCCGCGCCGCCAGGCGATGCCGTAGACCACCAGCCCGGCGATCAGGCCGCCGGCGAGCGCGGCCAGCGGCACGCCGACCTGGGCGACCGCGCCCGCGGCGGCGCCGGAGCTGCCCGCCAGGACGATGACCAGCACCGCGCCGGTGCCCGCGCCCCAGGTGACGCCGATGATGTCCGGGGTGGCCAGCGGGTTGCGGGAGATGGCCTGGAAGATCGCGCCGGAGGCGGCGAGCGCGGCGCCGACCAGCAGGCCGGTGAGCACGCGCGGCAGGCGCAGCTCCATGACGACGAACCGCTGGCTGCGGCTGCCGCCGCCGAGCAGCACGTCGACGACCTGGCCGAGGCTGATCGGGAAGTCGCCGTAGGCGATGGCGACGGCGAGGACGGTCGCGGCGAGCGCGAGGCCGCCGAGGACCAGGGCGATCGGGCGCCAGCGCAGCGGCCAGGAGAGCGGGCCGAGGCGGACGCCGGTGCGGCCCTTCACGGTCGGGCGCGCGAGCGCGTCGCCACCGACCGGGACGCCGGACGCGAGGCCGACCGCGGTGGCGCCGGTGGCAGTCGCGCCGTGCGCAGCGGTCCCCTCCCCCGCCGCGCCGCCGTCCCCGCTCACAGCTTCACCAGGTTCCGGCGGCGGACCAGCGCGACGAAGAACGGGGCGCCCACCAGGGCCATCACGATGCCGACCTCCAACTCGCCGGGCCGGGCGACCACCCGGCCGAGGACGTCCGCCACGAGCAGCAGCACGCCGCCCATCAGCCCGGCCACCGGCAGCAGCCACCGGTGGTCCGGCCCGGTCACCGCGCGGGCGGCGTGCGGGACCACCAGGCCGAGGAAGCCGATCGGCCCGCAGGCCGCGACCGAGCCGCCGACCAGCAGGGTGATCGCGCCGATGCCCAGCGCCCTGGTGCGGTTCACGTTCTGGCCCAGCGAGCGGGCCACCTCGTCGCCGAGCGAGAGGGCGTTGAGCCCTGGCGCGTTGAACGCCGCGAGCACCAGCCCGACGACCAGGAACGGCAGCACCTGCCACAGGACCTCGACGTCGCGCCCCTCGACCGAGCCGACCTGCCAGAACCGGAACGAGTCCAGGCTCTGCCGGTCGGACAGCACCACGCCGGAGATCAGGCCCTGGAGCAGCGCGCTGACCGCGGCGCCCGCGAGGGCGAGGGTGACCGGGGTGGGCCCGTTCCGGCCGGAGCCGAGCAGGAAGACCACGACGCTGGCGGCGAGCGCGCCCGCGAAGGCGAACCAGACGTAGCCGAGCGGGCTGGTCACGCCCAGCAGGGAGATCGCGAGGACCACGGCGAAGCCCGCGCCCTGGTTGATGCCGAGGATGCCGGGGTCTGCGAGCGGGTTGCGGGTGTGGCCCTGGATCAGCGCGCCGCCGATGCCCAGCGCCATGCCGACGGCGATCGCGAAGCCCGTCCTGGGCAGGCGCAGCTCGCGGACGATCGAGTCGTCCTCGGTGCCGGTCGGGCTGAGCAGGGCGTGCGCCACCGAGCCGAGGTCGATCGACTTGGAGCCGAACGCGACGCTCGCGGCGGCGGCCAGGGCGAGCGCGCCCAGCAGCAGCGCGAGCACGCCGTAGCGGCGGGTCGTGCGGACGGTCACCACGCGCTCTCCTCATGACCCGCCGTGGAACGGTGAGGTGAGCCTAACCGAACTTGCCAGGGGTCGTGACCAGCGGGTTCTCCGGACGACCCCGACAAGTCGCGGAGGTTTTCTCTGGGTGATCGGTCGTGCACCCGCAGTGGGAACCGCAGGGCAAACCGCCCGGCAACCCAAGATCGAAGCGCGACGCACGTCTCATTTGGGTATTACCCGTTGACTCCGGAGAACTTTGTCAAAACAAGCCGAAGGGGTGCCGGATCATTCATCCGACACCCCTTCGCGGGTCAGTGGAATTGCCGTGGCGAGCGCCACTCAATCCTCACCCCTGCTGGTGGTAGGCCTCCAGCACCTCGGCCGGGATGCGACCGCGGTCGGAGACCTTCATGCCCTGCTTGCGGGCCCACTCCCGAATCGCCTGGTTCTGCTCGCGGTCCGCCGAGGCGGGTCGGGCGGCGGCCTTCACACCTGCCGGGCGGCCGGGGCCGCGCTTGCGACCACCGGTCTTGCGGGCGGCGGTGGTGAACGCGCCGAGCGCGGAGCGCAGCTTGCCCGCATTCACCGAAGAAAGGTCGATCTGGTAAGCCACACCGTCCAGGCCGAAGTCGACCGTCTCCTCGGCGACACCGCCGTCCAGGTCATCGACCAGGGTCACGGTGACCTTCTGCGCCATGCGTATCCTCCTGGGACTCGAATGCGCGGCGTGCTCCCCGACCGCGACCAAAAAACATGTGCGCCAGCAGGTTAGCGCACAAGTCGAGGAATGCGCCGCACGGAGTCCTAGAAGTTACTCATTCCGGGCGCACGAGGGGGAACAGGATCGTCTCCCGGATACCGAGGCCCGTGATGGCCATCAGCAGGCGGTCGATGCCCATTCCCACACCACCGCTCGGTGGCATTCCGTACTCCAGCGATCGCAGAAAGTCTTCGTCGACCGGCATCGCTTCCACGTCACCGCTCGCGCCCAACCTGGCCTGCGCTTCCAACCGCTCCCGCTCGACCACCGGGTCGACCAGTTCGGAGTATCCGGTCGCCAACTCGAAACCGCGCACGTAGAGGTCCCACTTTTCCGCCACACCGGGGGTGCTGCGGTGCTGGCGGGTCAGCGGCGAGGTCTCGACCGGGAAATCCCGGACGAACGTGGGCGCGTGCAGGTGGTCGCCCACCAGGTGCTCCCACAGCTCCTCGACGAGCTTGCCGTGGCCGAGCTTCGGGTCGGTCTCCAGACCGAGCTTGTCCGCGAGCGCGCGCAGGTCGTCCACGCTGGTCCCTGGCGTGACCTCGACGCCTGCGGCCTCGGACAGCGAGCCGTACATGGTCAGCGTGGTCCACTCGCCGCCCAGGTCGTACTCGGTGCCGTCGACCAGGGTGACCACGTGCGAACCGGCGACGGCCATGGCCGCCTCCTGGATCAGCTCCCTGGTCATCACCGCGTTCGTGTCGTACGTCGCGTACGCCTCGTAGTACTCCAGCATCGAGAACTCCGGCGAGTGCGAGGAGTCGATGCCCTCGTTGCGGAAGTTCCGGTTGATCTCGAAGACCTTCTCGATACCGCCGACCACGCACCTCTTCAGGTACAACTCCGGCGCGATCCGCAGGAACAGGTCGATGTCCAGCGCGTTCGAGCGGGTGACGAACGGCCGCGCCGCCGCGCCCCCCTGCAAGGTCTGCAACATCGGGGTCTCGACTTCCGTGAAACCCCTGCGGTGGAACGATTCGCGCAGAGAGCGCACCAGCTTGGCGCGGTTGCGCACGGTGTCGCGCGCCTGTTCCCGCAGGATCAGGTCGACGTACCGCTGCCGAATGCGGGTTTCCTCCGCGAGTTCCTTGTGGGCGACCGGCAACGGGCGCAGCGCCTTCGCCGTGATGGCCCACTCGTCCGCCATCACGGACAGTTCCCCGCGCCGGGAGGTGATCACCTCTCCGCGCACGAAGACGTGGTCGCCGAGGTCGACGTCGCTCTTCCAGTCGGCGAGCGCCTGCTCGCCGACCTTGTTCAGGCTCAGCATGGCCTGGAGCTCGGTGCCGTCGCCCTCGCGCAGGGTCGCGAAGGCCAGCTTGCCGGTGTTCCGGATGAACATGACGCGGCCGGTCACGCCGACCACCTCGCCGGTGCCGGTGTCGGGGTCCAGCCCGGTGTGCGCCTCGCGCACCTCGCGGAGCGAGTGCGTGCGGGCTACTTCGACTGGGTACGGGTCGACGCCGCGCTCCAGCAGCCGCGCCCGCTTCTCCCGGCGGACCCGGAGCTGCTCGGGAAGGTCGTCGTCGCTGGTCGGGGAACCGGTCTGAGGCTGCTCACTCACACCGGGAAGGGTACGGAAAGGGCTATCGGGGAATCGAACGGGTTCTCACTAGGGTGTGGGTGGTGACGAGCGCAGAAGACCACGCGGACCTGTGGGCTCGCCGGGCCGCGTCTTTCGGGGCTCAAGCGTCCGCCTACGCGGAGCACCGGCCCGACTACCCGGCCGAGGCGATCAAGTGGTGCCTGGACCCCCTGGAGAGCACGCCGCTGCGCGTGCTGGACCTGGCGGCGGGCACCGGCAAGCTGACCGCGGGCGTGGTGGCGCTGGGCCACCACGTGACGGCCGTGGAGCCCGACGAGCAGATGCTCTCGGAGCTGGTCAGGCGCAACGGGGGCGTGCGGGCCCTGCCGGGGACGGCCGAGCGCATCCCGGTGCCCGGCGGCACGGTCGACGCGGTCGTCGTGGGGCAGGCGTTCCACTGGTTCGACCAGACGCGGGCGCTGGCGGAGATCGCCCGCGTGCTGCGGCCGGGCGGGGTGCTGGCGGCGCTGTGGACCGGCGACGACCACACCGTGCCGTGGGTGGCCGACTACCTGTCGGCCGTGTGGGGCGTCGACGGCGACCCGCACAAGATCGGCTCGTCGGGCGGCCCGGCCGAGATCATGCCGCAGCACGAGATGTTCCACGACCAGGAGACCGCGCGGTTCGCGCACCGGCAGCGCAGGACCCCGGAGACGCTCGTGGCGACGCTGCGGACGCACTCGGGGGTCGCCACCCTGCCGGAGGCCGAGCGGCTGGCCCTGGAGGCCAAGGCGCTGGACTTCCTGCGCTCCAGGGAGGAGACGCGGGACGGGTTCGACCTGCCGCTGCGGGTGATGGTCAAGCGGATGGTGCGGGTCTGACCCTCCCCGCGATCGGCCGCCGCCCCCGGTCCCGCGGTGGGGATCAGGGGCGGCGGCCGATCGCGGGGCCGGGGTCAGCGCATGTTGCGCTCGAACACCAGGCGCAGGCCCAGCAGGGTCAGGTCGGGGGCGTGGATCTGGATCGCGGTCGACTCGGACACCACCAGCGGCGCGAGACCACCGGTGGCCAGCACGGTCACCGGGCCGGGGTCGACGGTGGCCAGCTCCTCCACGATCCGCCGCACCAGGCCGTCGACCTGGCCGACGAAGCCGTAGACGATGCCGGACTGGAGGCACTCGACGGTGTTCTTGCCGATCACCGAGCGCGGCCGGACCAGCTCGACCTTGTGCAGCTGCGCGGCGCGGGCGGCCAGCGCGTCCACCGAGATCTCGATGCCGGGCGCCAGCGCGCCGCCGAGGAACTCGCCCTTGGCGGAGATGACGTCCAGGTTGGTGGACGTGCCGAAGTCGACCACGACGCACGCGGTGCTGTGCAGGTGGTGCGCGGCCATCGTGTTGATGACCCGGTCGGAGCCGACCTCCTTCGGGTTGTCCACCAGGAGCGGGACGCCGGTGCGCACGCCCGGCTCGACCAGCACCTTCGGCACCGAGGCGTAGTAGCGGCCGAGCATCACGCGCAGCTCGCGCAGCACCGCGGGCACGGTGGACAGCGCGGAGATGCCGGTGATCTTGTCGGCGTACTCGCCGAGCAGGCCGCGCATGGTCAGCGCCAGCTCGTCGGCGGTCATCCTGGCGTCGGTGCGCATCCGCCAGCTGTGCACGAGCGCGGCGGAGTCCCCCGTGCCGTCGTACAGGCCGAGGACGATGTTCGTGTTGCCGACGTCGATGACGAGCAGCACCGTGTTCCCCCTACTGGTTCTGGATGAGCGCGTCGAGGGCGGCGGCGTCGGCCGTCTCGGCGAGTGCCTGCGCGGTCACCGCGCCGCTGAGCAGCCCGGAGCCCTCGGGGGCGCGCGCGGCGTCCGAGCCCAGCTCCACGACCTTGTTGTCGGCGTCGACGAACACCACGCGCGGCCGGTAGGCGCGCGCCTCGGCGTCGTCCATGGACCCGTAGGCGATGAGGATGACCAGGTCGCCGGGGTGCACCAGGTGCGCGGCGGCGCCGTTGATGCCGATGACGCCGGAGCCGCGCTCGCCGGGGATGACGTAGGTCTCCAGGCGGGCCCCGTTGGTGACGTCCACGATCGCGACCTGCTCGCCCGCCAGCAGGTCGGCGGCGTCCATGAGGTCCTCGTCCACGGTGACCGAGCCGACGTAGTGCAGGTCGGCCTGGGTGACGGTGGCCCGGTGGATCTTCGACTTGAGCATCGTGCGGAACATGGCGGCGCTCCTCCCTACTCGTCGCCCGCGCCGAGCAGCACGGGGACGTTGTCGATCAGCCTGGTCGACCCGACGCGGGCCGCCACCAGCAGGCGGGCGTCCCCGTTCACCGGCGCGGGGCCGAGGTCGGGGGCGCGCAGCTCCAGGTAGTCCAGGTCGAGGCCCGGCACGGCGTCGAGCGTCGCGCGGGCGGTGGACAGCACGGCCTCCGCGCCCAGGGCGCTCACGTGCGAGCCGGCGACGAGCGCGGCGGACAGCGCGGTGGCGCTCTCCCGCTCCGACTCGGACAGGAAGCGGTTGCGGGAGGACAGGGCGAGCCCGTCCGACTCGCGCACGGTCGGCACGCCGACGACGGCGGTCGGCACGTTCAGGTCGGTGGCCATCCGCCCGATCAGGGAGAGCTGCTGGTAGTCCTTCTCGCCGAACAGGGCGTAGTCGGGCTGCACGACGTTGAACAGCTTCGACACGACGGTGAGCACGCCCGCGAAGTGGCCGGGCCTGCTGGCGCCCTCCAGCTCGGAGCCGAGCGGTCCGGGGTCGAGGGTGACCTGGCTGCCCGCCGGGTACATGGTGGCGACCTCGGGGGCGAACACCAGCGGCGCGCGCTCCTGGCGGCACACCTCCACGTCGGCGTCCAGGTCGCGCGGGTAGCGCTCCAGGTCGGCGGCCTCGCCGAACTGGGTCGGGTTCACGAACACCGACACCACCACGACGGTGTTCTGCAGGACGTGGGCCTCGCGGATGAGCCTGCGGTGGCCCTCGTGCAGCGCGCCCATGGTGGGCACGAGCGCGATGTTGCGGCCCGCCGAGCGCAGCGCCCTGGTGACGCGGCGCAGCCGCTCGGGGTCGCGGTGCACGGTCACCCCGCCGGGGGTGTAGTCGTCCTTGGTCAGCGGCTTCGTCATCGGTCAGTCCTCGTCGAGGGTGGTGCGGACGTCGGTGGCGCGGTCGGCCGGGAGCAGCCCGGCGGACTCGGCCCGGTCTGCGGTGCGCCTGGCGAGCGCGCGGTACGCGTCCAGGGTTCCGGGGGCGCGGTCGGCCAGCACGGCGAGGTGCTTGGCGACGGTGCCGGTGTCGCCCCTGGCGACGGGGCCGGTGAGGGCGCGGTCGCCGTGCCGCAGGGCGTTGTCGAGCGCGGCCCCGAGGAGGGGCGCGAGGACCCGCTCGGGGTTGGCGACGCCCGCGCCGCGCAGTGCCTCGGCGCAGTCGGCGACCAGGGTCATCAGGTGGTTGGCGCCGTGGGTGAGGGCGGCGTGGTAGAGCGGGCGGGCGGACTCCGGGACCCGGACGGCCTCGGCCCCGATCTCCACGACGAGCGCCTCGCCGACGCTCCAGGCGATGTCGTCGCCGTCGGCGGCGGTGACCCCGAAGGTGCAGGCGCGGACCCGGTCCACGTCCTCGGGGCGGCCGGTGAAGGTCATGGCGGGGTGCAGCGCCAGGCACAGCGCGCCCACCTCGGCGGCGGGGGCGAGCGCGGCGACGCCCTGGGCGCCGCTGACGTGCACCACGATCTGGCCCGCGCGCAGCGAGCCGGTGGCCACCAGGCCCCTGACCAGGCCGGGCAGCTCGTCGTCGGGGACGGCGAGCAGGACCAGGTCGGCGCCCGCGGCCACGTCGGGCGGGGGCAGCACGGGGACGTCGGGGAGCAGGGCGTCGGCCCTGCGCAGGGAGGCGGCCCCGACGGCGGAGACCGCGGAGACGGCGTGGCCCGCCCTGGTGAGGGCGGCGCCGAGCACCGAGCCCACCCGGCCTGCCGAGATGACGCCCGCGGCCAGGCGCGCGGGGCGGGGGGTCGCGTCCATGCGACGTTGCTCCTTCAGGACGTTCCAGTCCCGTTGGGGGGTACCGGACGACTCCACCGAGGGTAGTGAGGGGGTGCGGGTGCGGGGGTCAACTGCGACGAACGCCACCCGTGGCGTCGGGGTCGTTCGGCGAGGTCGGGGAGCCGGGGCGGCCCTGGGCGTCCGGGCGGGCCGCGCGGCCCTGGCGGGCGATGCGCGCGATCCGGACGGTGCGCTCCGCGCGCTCGGTGAGCCGGGGACGGCCCGCGCCGTCCGCCGCGCCGAGCGCGCCGGGGGCGTTCACGGCGGCCACGCGGGTGGCCAGCAGGGAGCGCAGGAGGTTCGCGTGGCGGCGGTCCGCGTCCGCGCCCGCCGTGCCCAGCGCCATGCGGTGGCGCAGGAACGCCAGTTCCGTGGCGGCCACCTGGTAGCCGGCCACCGCCTTCGCCGCCCCGTCGCCCGCCTTGCGGCGGACGGTGCGGCGCCAGCGGCTGCGGCCCTGGAGGCTGGCGAGCAGGGTGACCTCGCTGGCGGCGATCCACTGGCGCTCGGCCATGCCGGGCAGCTGCTCGGCGACGATGCGCTGCTCGCGGCGGCGCTGCCACACCACCAGCCAGACCATGCCCGCGAAGATCGGGACCATGATCAGGAAGTAGAGGTTGATGAACGTCGAGCCGGTGCCGACCGTGGTGGAGAAGTTCCACAGCGAGTGCAGGCCCACCGCGCCCAGGTAGCCCAGGAGCGGGCCCGCGATCCGCACGCCCCGCTTGTGGGACATCGCCGCCAGGCCCACGCCGATGCCGAGCATCGAGGTGAACAGCGGGTGGGCGAACGGGGACAGGACGCCGCGCAGGATGAACAGGGCGACCACGCCGCTGCTCGCGTCGCCCAGGCCGCTGTCCACGAAGACGCGGGCGAAGTAGTAGATGTTCTCGGTGAACGCGAAGCCCGCCGCGACCACGCCCGCGTAGACGAGGCCGTCGACGGCGCCGTCGAACTCGTGGCGGCGGCGCAGGAAGAGGGCGATCAGGAAGACGCCCTTGGTGGCCTCCTCCACGATCGGGGCCCCGACCACGGCGGCGAAGGTCGCGCCGTCGCCGTCGTTGATCAGCTCGCCGATCACCTGGGCGGTCTGGTTGAAGACCAGGGAGGTGATGGTCGCGCCGCACGCGCCCCAGGCGAAGCCGAAGAGCAGGATCTTGGCCGGTTCCGGCTCCCAGCGGTCGAGCCAGAGGTAGGCGCTCAGCACCGCCATGACCGGCAGGAGCGAGGCCGCCGCGCCCACCAGGATCGGGGCCAGCCCGACCTTGCTGGTGCCCAGGCCCAGCAGGACCAGACCGCAGACCCCCAGCACGATCAGGGCCGCGACCGGGAGGAGCACGGTCCAGCGGCGTTGCTCGGTCCTCTTGCGGGCCGGCGAGGGTGCGGCAGCGGTCACGTGGTGGAACTTTATAGCGGTGGGGGCGGGGGCGGTGCGGCGATCTCGTCGTGGCTGGTGGGAGGGCCGTCAGGGGCGCCACGGCGGCAGGTCGGGGAGCAGGTCGGCGGTGGTCGTCCCCCTCGGGTGCAGGAGCCAGCCGAAGGCGCCGAGGCCGTGGGGGTCGCGCAGCTCCGCGATCCGGGAGGCGCGGGCCGCGGCGGTGAGCCAGTCGGGGGTGCGGGCGGTGAGCGGCTCGGCGGGCAGGCCGAGGGCGGCCAGGGCGTCCCGCTGCGACACCAGGGTCCACGGGCGGCCCGCGGCCTCGGCGCAGGCGTCCAGGGCGACGTGGGCGGTCAGGTCGCAGGAGCCGTCGAAGACCGGGGCGACCTGGTTCCCGGAGCGGTAGGCGGTGAAGGTGCCCCTGGGGTAGCGGCCCGCGGCGCGGTCGTCGGCCAGGTGGCCGTAGTCGATCGCGAGCGCCGCGCCCCGGACCCGTGCGACGGCCGACGCCCACGCCGCGTCCCTCGGGGCGCCGATCTCCGCCCGCCCACCGGGGCGCAGCGGCCACCAGCGGTCCAGCCAGGGGTCCCGGTGCGGCCAGGCCACCACGGGGCAGGGGAGGGCGTCCAGCCACTCGTGCGCGACCAGGAGGCCGGTGACGCGGTCGGGGAGGTCGCGGGTCCAGCGGACGCCGGGGAGGTCGCGGGTCGGGCCGACGTCCACGGCGGTCACGCGGAGGCGGTCGCGGAGCGCGGGGTCGGCGTCGGCGAGGGCGCGGACCGCCGCGGACAGCTCGCCGCCGCCCGCGCCGAGGTCCACGAGGTCCAGGGCGTCCGGGCGGTCCAGGGCGGTGTCCACGCGGCGGAGCAGCTCCAGGAGCGCCTCCGCCAGCTCGGGGCCGACCAGCGGGGCGGTGCGGAAGTGGTCCGACGGCGCCTCTCCCCTGGTGAAGAAGCCCGACGGCCCGTAGAGCGCGGTGCGCCACGCCGATTCCACGTCCTGCACGCGGGGCAGTGTGCCCGACGCCGGGTCCGATCACCGCCGGCCCTCGGGCGCGGGGCGGACGACGCTGGGGCGCATGGAGTTCCACGTGATCGCCGAGGACGTCCTCGCCCGCGCCAGGGCCGCTGCGGGAGCCGACGAGGAGCACGAGCTGACCACCGCGCCGGGCGTTCCGCTGCGCTGCTGCCTGCGCCGGGCGGGCTCGGAGGCGCTGGTGCTGTTCCGGTACCGGCCGGGCGCGGGGCGCGGGCCGTACGCGGAGGTGGGGCCGGTGTACGCGCACGCCGAGCGGTGCGCGGGGCCGGAGGTCGTGGACGGGGGGCTGCCGCTGTTCACCGCGCCCCGCGTGCTGCGGGCCTACACGGCCGGGGGGCGAATCCACGACGGGGTGCTGTCCGGGCCGGACAGCGGGAGGGAGGACTTGGCGGCGCTGCTCGCGGACCCGGCCGTCGCGCGGGTGCAGGTGCGGTCGCCGACGCACGGCTGCTTCCTCTTCGAGGTCACGGGGTCCGCCGTGCGAGCATGAGCGGGTGCAGATCACCGTGGGCGTGGGAGCTGGGGCCAAGCACCTCGGGGTCGACCGGGTGGTCGACCTGGGGCCGCTGCACCCCTCCGCGCACGGGGCCTACCGGCTGCGGCTGACCGTGCGGGACGACGAGGTGATCACCTCGGCCGAGCCGCTGGTCGGGCACCTGCACCGGGGCGCGGAGAAGCTGTTCGAGGTGCGCGACTACCGGCAGGTGCTGACCCTGGCGAACCGGCACGACTGGCTGGCGGCGTTCTGCAACGAGCTGGCCGTGGCGCTGGCGGTCGAGCGGATGACCGGGATGGACGTGCCGCCGCGCGCGCAGTGGCTGCGGGCGCTGCTGTGCGAGCTGAACCGGGTCATGGCGCACCTGGTGTTCCTGGCCCCGCTGACCGACCCGGTGGCGGCGGCGCGGGGGCGGGAGGCCGTGCAGGCGGTGCTGGAGGAGGCGTCCGGCGGGCGCATCCACTTCATGGCCAACCGGATCGGCGGGCTGCGCGAGGACGTCCCGGCGGGCTGGGCGGAGCGGGTGGCGGGCGCGCTGGACGCGGTCGAGGTCCCCGAGGTGCCGACCGGCCTGGCGGGGTTGGGGGTGCTGAGCCGGGCGGACGCGCTGGCGCGGGGCGTGACCGGCCCGATCGGGCGGGCGTCCGGGGTGGACCTGGATTTGCGGCGCGACGACCCGCTGCCCGCGTACCGGGAGCTGGACGTGCGGCCGAGCGTGCGGGACGGCGGCGACGCGCACGCCAGGGTCGCGTGCATGGTCGACGACCTGGCGCAGGCGGTGGCGCTGGCGCGCGAGTGCCTGCGACGCCTGCCGGGCGGCCCGGTGAACCTGAGGCTGCCCAAGGCGGTCAAGGCCCCGGAGGGGTCGGTGTACACGCGGGTGGAGGCGCCGCTCGGGGTGTCGGGGGTGCACCTGGCGTCGCGCGGGGAGAAGACGCCGTGGCGGCTGAAGCTGCGGACGCCGTCGTTCAACAACGTGCAGGCGCTGTCCGCGCTGCTGCCGGGAACCCCGGTGGCGCAACTCCCCCTGGTGCTCGGCTCGTTCGCGGTCGTCGTCGGCGACATCGACCGCTGAGCGGGCGCGCGGGTGCGCGGGGGCGCGGGCAGGAAACGGCTCCACGCAAGGGAACCCCGCGCAGGGAAACCGAGAGGGGAACCGGCCGGCGTCGGACAGCTCGACGCACAACCCGCTGACACCTATGGCATCCGGCCCGCCACACCCACCCGCGCCCAACCATGGGCACCCGCCCGCGTCCATAGGTGCTTGTTCGCACCCATGGGCACCACCCGCTCCAATAGACACACGCCGTGCCCATAGGCACCTACCCGCAACCGCGTCCACCCGCGTCCATAGGTGCCGCTCGCGCCTGCCCACGCCCATAGGCGTGCTCGCGCCCGACCTCGCCCATCCGCAACCGTCCCCAACCCCGGCCCCGACCCCAACCCCAACCCCAACCCCGGCCCCGGCCCTCGCGCGTCCACCAAGTCCGCGTCGAAATCCTTGCGTGCAAGCAAAAGCGCCCCGGTTCCCAGGAACCGGGGCGCTTCCGCTCGTGCCGCTAGTCCTCGCGGCGGCGTCTGCGGCGGGGGGAGTCGCCGCCGCCGAAGGCCGCCAGGAGTTCGCTGACGGACTTGCCGTCCGCGTGCGCGCCCGCCGCCGGGTCCGGCTCGGGCGCCGCGCGCCTGCCCGCGGCGGGCTGGGGGGCCTCGTCGCGGGGGTCGGCCCTGCGCCTGCCGCCTGCCGCCTGCTCCGGCTGCTCGGGCTGGGGGGCGTGGGGCGTCGCCTCGTCGGCGACCGGGCGGCGGGTCGTGGACTGCTCCGACGCGGACCTGCCTCCCGCCACCGCGCGGCGCACGCCGCCCGCCTGCTCGGACGCCGAGAGGCCGCCCGCGACAGGACGTCGCACCGCCGACTGCTCCGAGGCCGACCGGCCCGCTGCCGCCGCCGGGCGTCGCACGCCCGACTGCTCCGAGGCGGAACGCCCGCCCGCGACGCCCCGCCGCACGCCCGACTGCTCGGACGCCGTCCGGCCCGTCGCCGCGGCGGGACGCCTTGCCTGCTGCGCACCCTGCTCGGCCGCCGCCGGGCGTCCACCCGCGACGGACCTGCGCACGCCCGACTGCTCGGACGCGGTCAGCCCGCCCGCCGCCGGGCGGGCGGGGCGCTCCTCGGCCACCGAGTCGCGGCTGATCATCTCGGTGCGCTCGGCGATCCGGCTGCGCCGCTGCGACTCCGCCGTCTTCACGGGCTCGCCCTGACCGCGCGAGGCCGCCGCGCCACCGCGCGCCGACTGGTCGGTGAAGTAGTCCTGCGCCGTGCCCTCGGCGGGCCTCGGCTGCTGCTGCTTGGCGGGGTGCGCCACCTGCGCCGTCGGCGCGGCCTGGGCCGCCGCGGGCTTCGCCTGGGCGGCGGGTCGCTGCGGTTCCGCCTTCGGCTGGGCGCGCTTCACGCCCGGCGGCTGCACGGCCTGCTTCGGCGCGGCGGGCGCGGCGGACTTCGGCTGCGGCGGCCTGGTGCCGCTGCGGACCGGGTCGCGGCGCACGGGTTCGGCGCGGGCCGCCTCGCGGCGCACCGGCTCGACCCTGCGGGCCGGCTGCGCGTCGGTGACGCGCTCGATCAGCTCGGTCTGCTCCGCCGGGTCCAGGTCGACCACGGACGGCTGGTCGTCCTTCTTCGCCTTGCCCGAGGTGATGACCCGGTGCTCGTTCATGGCGGACACCAGGCGGGACTGGTCCAACCGGGACTGGTCGCCCAGCGAGCGCATCCGCGTGGCCTCCGCCCGCAGCGCCACCCGCTCGACCAGCACCTCGCCGCCCAGCAGCGCCTCCAGGTTCTCGCGCAGCGCGCGCAGCTCGCCGCGCAGCGCGTCCAAGTCGTCCTTCGCGTCCTCCTGCGCCTTGCGGTGGGCCTCGGTCTCCAGCTCCAGCTCGAACTCGCGCCTCGCGGCGACCTCGCGCTCCAGCTCCAGCTCGTACACGTTCTGGAGGTCGGCCACCTCGTCCTCGCGGTCGGCCACCTGGCGGCGGTAGCGCGCGGCCAGGAAGGCGCCCACGAGCGCGGCCCACAGCGCCGACACCACGGCCAGCCTCAACCAGCGGGCGTTGTCACTCAGCACCAGCACGGCCGCGGCAACGAGGGCGAACGCCAGTGCTGCGACCAGCAGGAGGCGCGCGGAGCCACGACCGTGTTCTTGCTGCTCGTCGTCTCTCGACGGGGCTCGCCCGGTCATGGGCACCACGGTACCGGTCGGTTACCCGTTTGAGACCTCGGCATCCGGTTTCACGCTCGGCGCTCGGGCTCGTCCGGGGTTCGGCAGCAGCGCTCCAACCACAGTCCGGAGGCGGTCAGCGCCGCAGCGCACACGAGTCCCACCACGGCGCTGGTCAGGTCGTTGTCCGCCGCGGGGAAGCGGCCCCGCGCGGGGGCCACGTGCAGCAGCACCGCGCCCCACGCGCCCGCCATGATCGCGCCCAGCACCGAGGAGGCCTTGGCGAGCGCGACGGCGCGGGCGGCGGTGAGCGGCTGCACCGGTTCGGCGCCGGGCTTGCGCAGGATGCGGGCGCGCAGCGACACCGCGAGACCGAGGTCGATCGCGGCGATCACCAGCAGGACCAGCCCGGCGAGCCTGGGCAGCGGCGGCAGCCCGGAGTAGGAGAGCTTGAGCAGCAGGAAGACCAGGGCGGCCGAGCCGAGCCCGGCCGCGAGCAGGTCGCGCCCTTTGGTGAACGTCACAGCGCGACCTCCAGCCTCCGCACCCCGGACAGGTCCACCCCGGACAGCAGGTCGGCGACCCGCCCGTGCCCCGGCAGCACCGCGTCCGGGTCGACGTCCAGCCAGGGCGCCAGCACGGTGGCCCGCTCGTGCGCGCCGGGGTGCGGCAGCAGCAGCTCGGGGTCCTCGGACCGCACGTCGTCCACGGCCACCACGTCCACGTCGAGCGTGCGCGGCCCCCAGCGGCGCTCCCTGACCCGCCCGGCGGCCCGCTCCAGCTCCTGGCCCCGGCGCAGCCAGCCCCACTCGTCCAGGTCGCCCTCGACGAGCAGGACGGCGTTGAGGAAGTCGTCCTGGTCGGTGACGCCCCACGGGGCGGTCTCGTACACCGGGGAGGCGGCGAGCAGCCACGGCCGGAAGCCGTCGACGGCCGAGCGCAGGTGGGCGAGCCGGTCGCCGAGGTTGGAGCCGAGGGACAGCACGGCGCGGCTCACCGGGTCCTCCGCACGGTCACCGCCACGTCGGCGAAGATCAGCGGGATCGGCGCGTGCGGCTTGTGGACGGTCACCTCGGTCGCGGTGACCCGCCCGTCGGCCATGACCACGTCGGCGGCGCGTCCGGCGACGGTCTCGATGAGGTCGTGCGGCCCGCCCGCGACGACCTCGGCGACCCGCTCGGCCAGCTCGCCGTAGTGCAGGGTCTCGCGCAGGTCGTCGGTGGCGGCGGCGCGGGTCAGGTCCAGCCACACCACCACGTCGACCAGGAAGTCCTGGCCGTCGCGCTTCTCGTGCTCGAACACGCCGTGGTGCGCGCGCACCGTCAGGCCGCGCAGCTCGATCCGGTCGCCGGACCCCGTCGCCTCAGCCACGACCGGCCCGCCACGCGCCCGCGACGGCCACCGCGTCCACCGAGCGCGGCACGTCGTGCACCCGCACGCCCCAGGCGCCGTTGAACGCGGCCAGCGCCGACACGGCCGCCGTCGCGTCCTCCCGGCCCGCCGGGGGCCGCTCGCCCAGCAGGGCGCCGAGGAACCGCTTGCGGGAGGCGCCGACCAGCACCGGGAAGCCGAGGTCGATCAGCTCGTCCAGCCGGTTCAGCAGCTGCCAGTTGTGCTCGGCGCGCTTCGCGAAGCCCAGGCCGGGGTCGACCACCACGTTCTCGGCCCGCACCCCGGCGGCGAGGGCGGCGTCCACGCGGGCGGACAGCTCGTCGCGGACCTCCCGCACCACGTCGGAGTACTCGGCGAGCCGGTCCATGCCTGCGCTGTGCCCGCGCCAGTGCATGACCACGTACGGCACGTCCGCCTCGGCGACGACCCTCAGCATGTCCGGGTCGGCCAGGCCGCCGGACACGTCGTTGACCACCGACACCCCGGCCTCCAGCGCGGCGACGGCCACCTCGGAGCGGGTGGTGTCCACGCTGGTCACCACCCCCTGCGCGGACAGCGCGGCGATCACGTGCGAGGTGCGGGCGACCTCCAGGTCGCTCGGCACCCGCTCGGCTCCTGGCCTGGTGGACTCGCCGCCCACGTCGACCAGGTGCGCGCCCTGGTCGCGCAGGGCCAGCCCGTGCGCGACGGCGTCGGCAAGGCCCAGGTAGCGACCGCCGTCGGAGAACGAGTCGGCGGTGACGTTCAGGACGCCCATCACGACGCACCCGCCCGGCGTCGGGAGCCCGCCCACGGTCAGCGCCCCTTGATCAGGGAGATGGCCTCGGCGCGCGAGGACGCCGAGGTGCGCAGCAGGCCGCGCACGGCGGAGGTGGTGGTGCGCGAGCCGGGCTTGCGCACGCCGCGCATCCCCATGCACAGGTGCTCGGCCTCGACCACGACGATGACGCCGCGCGGCTCCAGCCTGCGCACGAGCGCGTCGGCGACCTGCGAGGTCAGCCGCTCCTGCACCTGGGGGCGCTTGGCGTACAGGTCGACCAGCCGGGCCAGCTTGGACAGCCCGGTGACGCGGCCCTGCTCGTTCGGGATGTACCCGACGTGCGCGACGCCGTGGAACGGCAGCAGGTGGTGCTCGCAGAACGAGTAGACCGGGATTTCCGTGACCAGGACGAGTTCCTCGTGGCTCTCGTCGAAGGTCTTGGCCAGCACGCCGTCCGGCTCGGTGAACAGGCCGGCGAACATCTCGCGGTAGGCCCGCGCGACCCGCGCGGGCGTCTCGCGCAGTCCCTCGCGCTCGGGGTCCTCGCCGCAGGCGAGCAGCAGCTCGCGCACGGCGGCCTCGGCGCGCTCCTGGTCGAAGGGCCGCTTCGCGGCGACGCCGGCCTCCCCGTTGCTGGGGAGACCGGCGTTGTCGAATTCGATCACTTGCGGTTGTCCGGGTCCGAGTCGAAGTTCCGCTTGTCCGCGTCCGCCGGGTCCGGCCGCCACGCGGGTGTGGTCGGCTGGCCCCCGCTGCCCGGCACGGTGGCCGGGGTCCAGCCGGGGGGCGCCCCGTAGTTGGGCGGCCCCGAGCCGGGGGTGACCTGCTGCGGCGGGTGCTGGACGCCGTTGGCGCCAGCGGGGACCTGCTGCGGCTGGGCCGGTCCCTGCGGGGTCTCGGGTGCGGGCGCGGGCAGTGCCGCGGGCTCGGCCTCGACCTGGTCCTCGACCACCGGCGGCCACGGCTCGCCGCGCTCCCTGGCCAGCTCGCCGGGGGTCTTGACCGGCGGCTTGGTCGACGGGATGCGGTTGCCGAAGTCGTTGAACTGGGTGATCCGGGGGCGCTTCTCGACGCCCGCGAAGATCCGCTCCAGGTCCTTCTGGTGGAGCGTCTCCTTGTCGATCAGCTCCAGCGTCAGGTCGTCGAGGACGTCGCGGTAGGTGTTCAGCACCTCGTAGGCCTCCGTGTGGGCGGCCTCGATGAGCTTGCGCACCTCCTCGTCGATCTCGTGCGCGACCTCCAGCGAGTAGTCGGCCTGGCGACCGGCGTTGCGGCCGAGGAACGGCTCGCCCTGCTCCTGGCCGTACTTGACGGCGCCGAGGCGGGAGCTCATGCCGTACTCGGTGACCATCGCGCGGGCGATCTTGGTCGCCTGCTCGATGTCGTTGGACGCGCCGGTGGTGGGCTCGTGGAAGACGAGCTCCTCCGCCGAGCGGCCACCGAGCGCGAACACCAGCCGGGCGATCATCTCGGACCTGGTCATCAGGTCCTTGTCCTCCTCGGGGACGGACAGCGTGTGACCGCCGGTGCGCCCCCTGGCGAGGATGGTGACCTTGTAGACCGGGTCGATGTCCGGCATCGCCCACGCGGCCAGCGCGTGGCCCGCCTCGTGGTAGGCCGTGATCTTCTTCTCCTTCTCGGAGATGATCCGGCTCTTGCGGGCGGGACCGCCGATGACGCGGTCGACCGACTCCTCCAGCGCGGAGCCGTCGATGACGGTGCCGTTCTGGCGGGCGGTGAGCAGCGCGGCCTCGTTGATGACGTTGGCCAGGTCGGCTCCGGAGAACCCGACGGTGCGCTTGGCCAGGCCGTCGAGGTCGGTGTCAGGGGCCAACGGCTTGCCCTTGGCGTGCACCCGGAGGATCTGCTTGCGGCCCTTCAGGTCCGGCGCGGACACCGGGATCTGCCGGTCGAAGCGGCCGGGGCGCAGCAGGGCGGGGTCGAGGATGTCGGGCCGGTTGGTCGCCGCGATCAGGATGATCCCGCCGCGCGAGTCGAAGCCGTCCATCTCCACGAGCAGCTGGTTGAGCGTCTGCTCGCGCTCGTCGTGCCCGCCGCCCATGCCCGCGCCGCGGTGGCGGCCCACCGCGTCGATCTCGTCGACGAAGATGATGCAGGGCGCGTTCTGCTTGGCCTGCTCGAACAGGTCGCGCACGCGCGAGGCGCCGACGCCGACGAACATCTCGACGAAGTCCGAGCCGGAGATCGAGTAGAACGGCACGCCCGCCTCACCGGCGACGGCCCTGGCCAGCAGGGTCTTGCCGGTGCCGGGGGGCCCGTAGAGCAGGACGCCCTTCGGGATCTTCGCCCCGAGCGCCTGGTAGCGGCCGGGGTTCTGGAGGAAGTCCTTGATCTCGTAGAGCTCCTCCACCGCCTCCTCGGCTCCCGCGACGTCGGCGAACGTCGTCTTGGGCATGTCCTTGGAGAGCTGCTTTGCCTTGGACTTGCCGAAGTTGAGGACGCGGTTCCCGCCACCCTGGGCGTTGTTCATCATCCACATCAGCAGCAGGAGCAGCAGCCCCAGCGGCACCAGGTACAGGAGCATCTGCGTGAGCAGGGAGTCCTGGGTCACCTTGGTCTCGACCTGCGGCTTGTTGCCCGCCTGGTCGACCAGGGTGAACACCTCGTCCGTGGCACTGGCCGGGTACGAGGCCATCAGGAGGCCGTGGTTCTCGAAGGTGGAACCGTCGTTGAGGACGAGTTTGAGCTTCTGCTCCTTGTCCTCGATCGTGGCTTCCTTGACCTTCCCGTCCCGCACCTGTTGGAGGGCTTGGGAGGTCGTGACCTGGTGGTAGTTCCGGTCCTCGTCGAAGAGCACGCTGAAGACGTAGAAGAGGAGCACCACCGCCACGATCCACAGCAGCGGGTTGCGAAGCAGGCGCTTGCGGTCCATTCACTTACGGCCGTCGGGCGGCCTCGACCCTCCCTGACTTGTTGACGGGCGCGGACGGGCACACCCGTCCGACCAGACTACCGCCCGAACGACCGGTGCATCGCCCCGCGTGCGCGGGGCCCGCCCCGGTTGTCGCGTTCGAGGGACCAACGGGCGGAAGGGCTCTCCGGTTCCCGCTGCGGCGCCCGGTTCCGACCGCAGGTCAGGAACGGTCGGAACCGGGACTCGCAGCACGGGTTGAACCGCGCCCACCGGATTCCCGTAACTCTTTCGAGGGAAACGTTGTGACGTTGGCGCGGACGGGGACAACCGGCCGCCGCACGTGACCTCAGCCACGGAAGCGCAGGTCAGAGCGGTAAGCGTGTCATCCTCGGTTACCGTACGAGGTCACCATCGGTAACGCCGAGTGATCAATCCCCTCCCCCGGAGGGGTGAAAACCACCGGATCGAAGGTGCGCAGAGAAGATGTCAGCCCGCAGCGAACGCCCCGGCCGCGCCCGGCGGATCGCACTGCCCCTGGGGGCCCTGGTCGGCGTGCTCGCCGCGGGGGCCACCGCCGTGGTCGCGCTGAAGGCGACCAGCGGCCCGGACTGCACCGGCACCCTCCCGCTCAAGGTCGCCACCACCCCGGCCGCCGAGGCGGTCGTGCGCGGCGCGGCCGACGACTACCAGGCCACCCAGCCCGTCGTGGACGGCCGGTGCGTGCAGGTCCAGGTCGAGGCGCGCACCGCCGCCGACGTGGCGCACGAGCTGCCGACCGCCCGGATCAACCCGCCCGTCATGTGGGTCCCGGACTCGACCATGTGGGCCGAGGAGGCCCAGCGCCAGTCCGCGAGCCTGGGCGCCGAGGCGCCCGCGCTGGAGGTCGGCGAGCCGCTGGCCGGGTCCCCGCTGGTCATCGCGGGTCCGGCGGAGAAGCTGCGCGGGCTGGGCTGGCCGAGCACCTCGGTCGCCTGGGCCAGCGTGCTCGCGCCCGGCGTGGAGGCCGCGGTGAGCGACCCGACCACCTCCACCGAGGGCCTGGCCACCCTGGCGGTCATCCGCGCCAGGCTCGGCAACGCGGACGGCACGCCCAACCAGGAGCTGATCGGCTCGCTGATGCGGATCGGGCGCAACGCCGTGACCGTGCGCGACTCCTTCAACCGGGTCGGCCAGGACGAGGGGAGCGCGCCGCTGTTCACCGCCTCCGAGCAGGCCGTGCTGGCCGCGAACCGGGCGGCCGGCGGGCTGCGGGTCGCCGCCTCCTACCCGGCCGAGGGCACGATGCTGCTCGACTACCCGGTGGTGCGGATCAAGCGCGCCTCCGACCAGCCGGGCACCGGGGTCGCGGCGAGCGGCTTCGAGCAGGCGCTGCGCAGCGCCAAGACCCGCGAGCGGTTCGTGGACGCGGGCTTCCGCACCCCGGACGGGCAGGCGGCGGCCGGGCTGTCGGCCGAGCGCGACGGGGTCGGCGGCGACGCGGTGAACGCGATGCCGAAGCCGAGCCCGGCCGAGGTGTCCGAGCTGCTGGGCACCTGGGGCGCGGTGAGCCTGGACTCGCGGATGCTCGCGGTGCTGGACGTGTCCGGCTCGATGACCGAGCTGATGGGCAACGGCCAGACCCGCATGGCGGCGGCGTCCGAGGCGGCGCTGACCGCGCTGGGGATGCTGCCGGACACCTCGGAGATCGGCCTGTGGGCGTTCTCCACGAACAAGAGGCCGCCGAACGACTGGGTCGAGCTGGTGCCGCTCGGCCCGCTCGGCGAGGTGCTGGGCAGCGCGCCGAGGCGGACGCGGCTCCAGCAGGGCGCCAAGGGCCTGGCGGCGCTGGTCGGCGGCGGGACCGCGCTGAACGACACCACGCTCGCGGCGTTCCGGAGGATGCAGTCCACGTACGACCCCGAGAAGATCAACTCAGTGGTGCTGATCACCGACGGCCGCAACGACGACTACGCCAGCATCACCACCGCGCAGCTGCTGCAGGCGCTGGAGTCGGAGTCCGACCCGGCGCGCCCGATCCCGCTGATCATGGTCGGGCTGGGCCAGGAGGCCGACATGGAGGCGCTGCAGGAGATCTCCTCGGCCACCGGCGGCAAGGCCTACCAGGCGCTGGAGGCGGCCGACATCCGCAGCGTGCTGCTGGACGCGATCTCCCAGCGGCGGTGCAGGCCCAACTGCTGAGCCGCCCCCGCACGCGCGGGAAAGCCGCCCGCCCCGCGAACCGCGGGTGCGGGCGGCGCCCGGTCAGCCGGAGTAGACCTTCGGGTCCAGCTTGCCGATGTACGGCAGGTCGCGGTACCGCTCGGCGTAGTCGAGGCCGTAGCCGACCACGAACTCGTTGGGGATGTCGAAGCCGACGTACTTCACCGGCACGTCGACCTTCACCGCGTCGGGCTTGCGCAGCAGCGTGCAGACCTCCATCGAGCGCGGCTTGCGCGAGGCGAGGTTCTTGAGCAGCCAGGACAGCGTCAGCCCGGAGTCGATGATGTCCTCGACGATGAGGACGTCCCGGTCCGCGATGTCGCGGTCGAGGTCCTTGAGGATGCGCACCACGCCCGAGGAGGACGTGGAGGACCCGTAGGAGCTGACCGCCATGAACTCCAGCTGCACCGGGACGGGAAGCGCCCTGGCCAGGTCGGAGGTGAACATCACCGCGCCCTTGAGGACGGTGATGAGGACGAGGTCGTCACCGCCTGCCGGGTAGTCGGCGGCCACCTGACGGGCCAGCTCACCGACCTTGTCGCTGATCTCCTGCTCGCTGAGGAGCACGGAGGCGATGTCGCCGTCGTACACGGACGATCCCCTTTGGTCATGCCTGGACTGGGTCAACCCGCAGCCTGCCACGTGCCCGGCGCACCACAAAGCCGCCGGGTACCCACACCCCACCACCACCGGCGCCGGTCCGCACGAGGGCGTCCACCGCGCGCAGGTGCGAATCGGACAACTCGGGCACACCCTCGGCGAGCAGCCACCGCCGCAGCACCCGCCTGCGCAGGGCCACCGGCAGCGGCGCGAGGTCCGCGACCGCGCCCCGGTCGCCCGCGAACGCGTCCGCGAGGTCGTCCAGCGCGTCGTTGTCCTCGCGCAGCTGGGCGGCGGTGCGGGCCAGCGCCCGCGCCACCCCGCCCTGCAGCACCTCCTCCAGCAGCGGCAGCACCTCGCGGCGCAGCCGCACCCTGGTGAACGCGGGGTCGGCGTTGTGCGGGTCCGACCACGGGGAAAGGCCCAGCTCGGCGCAGGCGCCCTCGGTGTCCGCCCTGCTCACGCCCAGCAGCGGGCGGCCCCACGGCGCGTCCAGCTCGCGCATCCCGGCGATCGAGCGGGGCCCGGAGCCCCGGCCGAGGCCCAGCAGCACGGTCTCGGCCTGGTCGTCCAGGGTGTGCCCGAGCAGCACCAGGCCGCGCTCGGGGCGCAGCGCGGCGTACCGGGCGCGCCGGGCCGCCGCCTCCGGGCCGCCGCCCCCGGTCACCTCGACCCGCCGCACCTGCGCGTCCAGGCCCAGCTCGGCGCACGTGCGGGCGGCCCGCTCGGCGACCTCGGCCGAGCCCTCCTGGAGCCCGTGGTCGACCACGACGGCCCGCGCGCCGCTGGTCAGCGCGGCGGTGCAGGCGGCGAGCGCCAGCGAGTCGGCCCCGCCGGACACCGCCACCGCGACCCGCGCGGGGCGGTGCTCGGCGAGGAACCGCCGCACCGCCGTCCGGACCCGCGACAGCGGCCCGTTGGCGGCCGGGGTCACGGCGCGACGCGGCGCAGCCAGGCGGCGGGGTCGGCGATCTCGGCGCGGGTCGGCAGCGCCTCGGGGGCGCTCCACACCGCGTTGAACCCGGTCATGCCGACCTCGTCCACCACGTGCCTGGTGAACGCGGCGCCCTCCGCGTACTGCCTGACCTTGGCCTCCACGCCCAGCAGCGAGCGCAGCACCCGGTCCAGCAGCCCACCCCCGGAGCGCCGGTCGGTGAACCGCCGCCGGATCACCGCGACGGACGGCACCACGTCCGGCCCGACCGCGTCCATGACGTGGTCGGCGTGCCCCTCCAGCAGGGTGGACACCGCGATCAGCCGGTCGAGCGCGGCGCGCTGCTCGGGCGTCTGGAACAGCTCGATCAGCCCGACCGGCCCGTCCGCCTCGCGCAGCCGCTTGGGCAGGTCGCGCAGCCGGGGCGACTCGTTGTCCATGCTCTCCAGCAGCTCGGTGACCAGGCCGGAGAAGTGCCCGGCCAGCCACGGGACGCCGGTGAACTGGAGCCGGTGGGTGCACTCGTGCAGGCACACCCACATGCTGAAGTCCTCGCCGGGCACGTTCAGCGCGCGCTGGGTGCCGACGATGTTCGGGGCGACCAGCAGCAGCCTGCCGTCGCCGGAGAACGGGTCGTACTGGCCGAGCACGCGGGAGCTGAGGAACGCGAGCACCACGCCCGCCTGCACCCCCGCCGTGCCCGACACGACCCCGCTGAGCACGCCGCCCTGCCGGGGCGCGGCGCTGTCGGTGAGCACCGACAGCCCCTGGGCCGCGGCGCGCACCCAGCCCGGCCGGTCGACGACCTCGCCCGCGCGCAGCGGCAGCCCGTGGCCGAGGCCCGTCAGCTCCCGGACGTGCGCCTCGGCGTCCACCGCCAGCTCGCGCAGCCTGCCGACCGCGACGTCGGCCTCGGCCCTGGGCACCACCGGTCCGGGGCGGACCAGGCGGGCCGCCGTGGAGACGGCGACCTCCCAGTCGATCGACGCCGCCCGGTCCTGCTGAGTCACCGAGTTCACACCTGACGACGCTACCGGCGCTGGGCGGTTCACGAACAGCCGCAACCCCTGAGCTGGGCGGCCAGCGCGTCGAGCCCGGCGCGCGCCCCGAGGGCGTCGCCGCTGCCGTTGGACATGAACGCGAACACCAGCAGCCTGCCGTCGGTGTCCACCACGACGCCCGCGAGGCTGTGCACCTCGGTGAGCGTGCCGGTCTTGCCCCGGATCCAGCCCTTGCCCGCGGGGGACTGCGCGAACCGCTCCTTCAGGGTGCCGTTGCCGCCCGCGACGGCGAGGGCGGTGAGCAGCGGGCGCAGGCGGGTGGTGACCGGGTCGGTGGCGGCGTCGGGGCGCGCGGCGGCGGTGAGCAGGTCGCCGAGGAGCTTGGCGGGGACCTTGTTCTGCACGCTCATGCCGCTGGCGTCGGAGGTGATGACGCCGGTCAGGTCGAAGCCGTTCTCGGTGAGCACGTCCCGCACGGCCTTGGTGGCGCCCTCGTAGGAGGTCTCGGCGTTGCGCGCCTTGGCGACCTCGCGGGCCAGCGTCTCGGCGAGCACGTTGTCCGACAGCTGCATCATGTTCTCGATCAGCTGGTCGAGCGGGACGGACTTGACCTCGCCGAGGACCTTCGCGGCCTGGGGCGCGAGGGTCTTGCCGCCGACGGTCGCGCCCAGCCGGTCGGCCAGCGCCTTCGCGGCGTCGGGCGCGGGGGTGGCGGTGCGCGGCGTGTCGCCCTTGGTGGGGTCGGAGCGGGCGCCGTCGAGCATCAGCGGGCCGATGTTCGTGATGAAGCCGGCCGCGACGTCGTTCGGGTCGACGCCGGGGGCGAGGCCGGGCTCGGCGCTGTAGCGGCTGATGTCGTACTCGACCTCGGTGATCGGCCCGGAGGCCTTCACCTGCTCGACCAGCTCGTCCAGGGTGGGCGCGCCGGGGTAGACCGACGAGCGGCCCTCGGGCAGCGAGGACAGCGTCGGGTCGCCGCCGCCGACCAGGACCACGGTGCCGGGCTCGGCGCCCTGCACGACCTTGGTGGTGAACTGGGTGGTGTGGTCGAGCTGGAGCAGCGCGGCTGCGGCGACCAGGTTCTTCACCGTGGACGCGGGCACGAGCGGGGTGGTCTCGCCCTGGTGCCAGAGCACGGTCTTGCTGGCGGGGTCGATGACGGTGCCGGTGAGGTTGCCGAGGGCGCCGTTGGCGAGCGGCCCCTGCAGCACGGCCTGCACGCCCGCCGGGGTGGGCGCGGGGGCGTCGGGGCCGAGGGCGCGCACCGCGAGGTCGACCTGGGCCGGTGGCGCGGGCGGCTGGGTGGTGGAGGTGGGCCCGGTCTCCAGCCAGCCGAGCTGCACGGCGGCCAGCGCCGCGCCGCCGAACAGGACGAGCACGGCGGCGAGCGCGCCGACGACCACCAGGGGCCGCTTGCGCTTGGACCGCTGGGCGGGCACGTCGGCCCGCTCGTCGGAGTCGGCGGCGAAGGCGGCGAAGGCCGCGTCGTCGTCCCGCCGGTCGGCGGAGGAGCCGGGGTGGTCGGCGACGCCGGGCTGGTTGGCGCCGGGTGGGATGGTGCCGGACTGGTTGGCGCCGGGCGGGATGGTGCCGGACTGGTTGGCGCCGGGCGGGATGGTGCCGGGCGGCGCGGCGCGGTGCTGCTCACCGCCGGGCTGCTGGCCGGGCGGCGGGAAGGTGAACTGGCCGGGGGTGACGCTGACCTTCTGGGTCTGCTCGGACGCGCTCTGACCACCCTGGTGCCGGATGCCCTGGCTCCCCGGCCCCTGCCTGCCCGGTCCCTGCTGCCCGAACCCACCCGTTCCCGCACCGGCCTGCCCGGAGCCGGGAGGGATGGCGCCGGGCGGGATGGTGCCGTGCGGACCACTCCCGTGGCCGCCCTGCCCCTGCCTGCCGGGCCCCTGCTGGCCGCCCGCTTGGTTACCGGGCCCCTGCTGGCCAGCCCCTAGGTGACCGGGTCCTTGCTGACCAGGTCCCTGCTGGCCGATTCCCTGCTGGTGAGGGCCTTGCTGACCGGCTCCCTGCTGGCCAGGACTTTGCTGACCGGCCCCTTGCTGACCGGGTGCTTGCTGGCCGCCTGCTTGCTGACCAGGTCCCTGCTGGCCGGGTGCTTGCTGCTGGCCGCTCTCCGGTCGGCCCGAGTTCTGGGCGCGGTTGGCGGCGGCGCGCTGCGCGGCGAGCTGGGCGTCGGCGCGCGCGGGGTCGAACGAGGGCACCTCGGCCCGCGTCCCCGGCCACCCGGCCTCGGGCAGCGGGGCGGACTTGGGCGGGTCGAACCGCGTCGGCTCGCCACCGAGGAGGCCGCCGGGAGCGGGAAACCCACCCGCCGGAGTGCCGGGAGCGGGAAACCCGCCGGCAGGAGTGCCAGGAGCCGGGAAACCACCAGCCGGAGCGCCGGAGGCCATACCCGGTGCGGGGACGCCACCGGGCGGGGTGCTGCCCGAAGGCGCGCCACCGGTCTGCTGTCCGTCACCGGTCTGCTGTCCGCCACTCTGCTGTCCGCCACCGGACTGCGGCGCGTTCGACTGCTGGGGGCCGGACTTCCCGCCGCCCGCAGGACCACCGCCTGCCTGTCCGCCACCGGACTGCGCACCACCCCCCTGCGCACCACTTGCCTGCGCACCGGCGGCCCCCGCCGCCAGCGCGGCGGCACCGGCGGCCAGCGCCGCAGCGCCCGCACCACCGGCGCCCGCACCACCAGCCCCGGCCTGCCCACCGGACCGGTTGTCCTCGTCACCCGGTCGGGCGGTTTCCGCCTGGCTCGCGCCCGCGGGCCGCGTGATCTCGTCGCCGTCCGGTCCCGCCGGTGTCGCGCCCTGCTCCGCCGCCGTCCCGCGCTGCGCCCCGGAGGGCTGCTGAGCTGCGGCTGCGGCGTCCGCCCCCGACTCGCCACCGGCCTCGGGGAGGTCGGTCCTCGGTGTCGGCCCGCCGGGCGGCCTCAACCGGTCGATCTTGATCAGCTCGGTCTTCTCGGCGCCGCCCGACTTCTTCGGCAGCGCGATGCGCATCGTCGGCGGATCAGCCGGGCGCGGGCTCCTGACCTGCTCGCGGTCCGTGTCGTCGCCGTCGACGGTCGGCCACGATGGCTCCTCGGGCACGCGGTCCTCCGGGTTCGATTACGGGCAATCTCACACGCCCCTCAGCACTGCTGGCGGGGGTTGACGAGACGTCGTGGTCCACACTAGTGGGAACTACCGGACAGCCAGACGAGCGAGGACCTGCCAGTGGAGTTCGACGTCACCATCGAGATCCCCAAGGGGGTCCGCAACAAGTACGAGATGGACCACAAGACGGGGCGCATCAGGCTCGACCGCACCCTGTTCACGGCCACTCAGTACCCGGCGGACTACGGGTTCGTCGATGACACCCTGGGCGAGGACGGTGACCCGCTCGACGCGCTCGTTCTCGTGCAGGAGCCGACCTTCCCCGGCTGCCTGATCCGCTGCCGCGCGATCGGCATGTTCCGGATGACCGACGAGAAGGGCGGCGACGACAAGCTGCTCTGCGTCCCGTCGGACGACCCGCGCTCGGAGCACCTGCGGGACATCCACCACCTGAGCGAGTTCTACCGGCTGGAGATCCAGCACTTCTTCGAGGTCTACAAGGACCTGGAGCCGGGCAAGAGCGTCGAGGGCGCGACCTGGGTCGGCCGCACCGAGGCGGAGGCCGAGATCGTGCGCTCCTACCAGCGCCTCAAGGACGCCGTGGCGCGCGGCGAGGAGCACTGAGGCCGTTCCACGGGACGGTGAAGGCGAAGAGGGCCACCCCTGAGCGGGGTGGCCCTCTTCGCTTGCCCCGACCGGGGCGCTTCTCGCCGGAAGCGCCCCGCCGGGGGGTCAGTGCAGGGCGATGGTCGACGCGGCGTCGGCCTCGTCCTTCGAGCGCTCCAGGCCCGAGCGGTCCGACAGCGGCACCTCGCGCAGGAACCACACGATCGCGAACCCGACCAGGGTCACGAGGGCGCCCACGAAGAACACCGTGTCGATCGCCGAGGAGAAGCCCTCCAGGAACGGCCTGGCCAGCACCGGGTCCAGCTTGGACAGAAACTCGGTGTTGTTCAGGTCCGCCGACGCGCCGCCGCTCTGGAGCTGCTGCGCGAACGCCTGGTTCTCGGGTCGGGCGAGCGCGGCGCGGAACGCGTCGGTGCCCATGGCCGAGCGCAGCGCCTCGCCGATCTTGTCGCCGACCGTGCTGAACAGGACGGACAGGAACACCGCGGCGCCGACCGTGCCGCCGATCTGCCGGAAGAACGTGGCCGACGAGGTCGCCACGCCCATGTCGCGGGGCTCGGCGTCGTTCTGGATCGCGATGAGCAGGGTCTGCATGCACAGGCCCAGGCCGAGGCCCATGGTGAACATCAGCGCCATCGGCTGCCAGGTCGCGGTGTCCACGCCGACCGTGCTGAACAGGAACAGCGACGCGGTCATGACCGCGAAGCCGACGACCGGGAACACCTTGTAGCGGCCGGTCTTCGAGGTGATCTTGCCGCTGGTGCCCGCCGCGGTCATGATGCCGAGGGTCATCGGCAGCATCATCAGGCCCGCCGTGGTGGCCGAGTGGCCCTGCACGATCTGCAGGTACAGCGGGATGGAGACCATGCCGCCGAACATGCCCGCGCCGAGCACGAAGTTGATCGTGTTGCCGAGCGCGAAGGTCTGCTTGCGGAACAGCCTCAGCGGCAGCAGCGCCTCGTCGCCCGCGCGCTTCTCCGCCCACACGAACGCCACCAGGCCGAGCACGCCGACGACGTACATGGCGATCGCGGTGGCCGAGCCCCAGCCCCACTCGCGGCCCTGCTCGGCCACGATCAGCAGCGGCACCAGGCCGACGGTCAGCGTGATCGCGCCGAGGAAGTCGACGCGGTGGTCGACCCGCTGGTGCGGGATGTTGAGGACCTTGGCGACGACGGCCAGCGCGGCGAGCGCGATCGGGACGTTCACCAGGAACACCCAGCGCCAGCCCGCGAAGCCGAGGAAGTGGTCCATGCCCGCGAACAGGCCGCCGACGACCGGGCCCGCGACGCTGGCGACGCCGAAGACGGCCATGAAGTAGCCCGCGTACCGGCTGCGCTCGCGCGGCGAGGTGATGTCGGCCAGGATCGCGAACGCCAGCGACATGAGGCCGCCCGCGCCGAGGCCCTGGACCGCGCGGAACGCGGCCAGCTCGTACATCGAGTTGGCGATGCCGCACAGCAGCGAGCCGACCAGGAACATCGAGATCGCGGTGAGGTACATCGGCTTGCGGCCGTAGATGTCCGACAGCTTGCCGTACAGCGGCGTCGTGATCGTCGACGTGATCAGGTAGGCGGTGGTCGCCCAGGCCTGGATGGTCTGCCCGTTCAGGTGGTCCGCGATGGTCTTCATGGCCGTCGCGACGATCATCTGGTCGAGCGCGGCCAGGAACATGCCCATGAGCAGCCCGGACAGGATCGTCAGGATCTGCCGGTGGGTCAGCAGTGCGGCGCCGGGTGGCGTCGCTCCCGCCTGGGTTGTCGTCTCCGACATCACTTCTCCCCTTCGGAGCGCGGCCCCTGTCCGCCCTCTGCGATGAAATCCGGGAGCGCTTTCTCGTATCCCTCGACGAAGCGCTCGAAGTGCTCGACGAACGTGGTCCAGTCGTGGGTGGACCAGTCCGAGAAGAGGCGGGCCAGCGCCGCGTTGCGCACCCGTCGCCGCTCGTGCAGGAGGGACAACCCATTGTCGGTCACGGCGAGCACGCTCGCCCGGCCGTCGTCGGGGTCCGCCCTGCGCTCCACCAGCCCGTCCTTGACCAGCCCGGCGACCTGGCGGCTGACCGTGGACGGGTCCGAGAAGACCGCCTCCGCCAGCGCGCTCGCGCGGGACGGGCCCATCTGCGCCAGGTTGGCGAGGAGGACGAAGGAGGCCTTGTCGATGCCCGCCTTGCTGAGGCTGGCGGAGAGCGCGGCGTGCATCTTGTTCAGCCGAACGAGTGCCGTGCCGAAGCGGTCGGCGAGCGCCTCGTCGGACCGCCCGCCCCCGTGGGCGTCCTCGGGCGTCGTCATCCGGACCACTCCATTGCTTGCATCATCCAACTAGTTTCAGTAGGCAAGTTTGCGCCTGATCAAGAGTCTTGGCAAATGAAATACCGGTGACGAGCGTCGCTTGGCTACTCGCCGGTAACATCTCAGGGCATGGATCCCTCGCTCGTCGCGGACGCGATGCGGAAGTCAGTGCCGTGGGTGCAGACCAACGGCGTGGAGTTCACCGAGGTCGGCGTGGACCGCGTGGTCGCGGCCCTTCCCGACCGGCCGGAGTCCCGGAACCACGTGGGCGGGCCCCACGCGGCCATGCTGTTCGGGGTCGGCGAGACCGCCTCCGGCGCCGTGGTGATGGCGGCGTTCGGCGGCCACCTGGACCGGGCGACGCCGCTCGTGGCGCGCGCGGAGATCGCCTACCGCAAGCTCGCGCTCGGCCCGCTCACGGCGGAGGCGGTGCTGGAGCGGCCCGCCGCCGACGTGGTCGCCGAGCTGGAGGGCGGGCAGCGGCCGGAGTTCCCGGTGCGGGTGTCGGTGCGCGACGCCGAAGGCGTGGTCACCACCGAACTGGTGGTGACGTGGACCCTCAAGCCGCAACGATGAGGTCGATGGCTGCGGTGAGTTGACGGCCTGGCGAGGTGGTCGACCGTTACGGGGTCGACCACTTTCACTCTAAGGAACTAATGCAGTAACGCAGTGCGACACTCGCTGCGATGAGGCGAGCATGGAGAGCACCGCGCTGGTCCGCAGGACGCCGCTCCGGCTACTGCTGCTGGTCCCCGCCCTGCTGCTGACGGCCTGCGCCGCGCAGCCGCTCGCCGCTCCCGCAGTGCCCGCGCCGGCCGCCGAGGACGCCGCCCCGGACGCCGCCGAGCGGTGGGACCGGTCCGGGGCGTGGTCGACCCCCTCCCCCGCGCAGCCCGACCCCGCCGACCTCGCGCCCGCCCGCGCCTCGGGGGTCGTCGACGCCCGCACGATCGCCGTGGCGGGCGGCGGCTCGGTCCGGCTGCTGGGGCTGGCCGAGCCCGGCGCCTGCTGGTCGCGCGCGGCGGCCGACTTCCTCGGCTCGCTGGTGGCGCAGAAGGACTTGGCGCTCGACGGCGCGTCCGTGCGCCTGCCCGGCGGGACCGACCTGTCCGCCCAGCTCGTCAGCCAGGGCATGGCTCGCGCCGAACCGGACGCGGCCAGCACCCTGACCCGCGCCGAGGCCGCCGCCAGGAAGGCGGGCCTCGGCCTGTGGGGCGCGCCGTGCGGCGGCTCCGACTCGGTGGTGACGACGCCCGCGCCGACCACGCGCGCCCTGGCGCGGTGCACCGCGAACACCTCCACGACCCCCGCCGGCCTGCCCGGCTCACCAGTTCTCGACCACGACACGGATGGGGTGGCCTGCGCATGAGCGCCAACCACGGCAACGACCAGAACGGCGGCGCGCCCGGCTACGGCGTCCCCGACGACAACGCGGGCTACGGCACGCCCGGCTACGGCGTTCCCGGCTACGGGGCGCCCGACTACGGCTACGGCCCCCAGGCCACCGCCTACACCCCGCCGCCGCAGGCCAAGAGCGGTCTGAAGGGCAAGTGGTCGGCGATGTCGCGCATGAAGAAGACCGGCACGGTGGCGGGCGGGATCTTCGTCGCCCTGATCCTGATCGGCGCGCTCGGCGACCCGCCGCCCGCCGACAGCACCAGGGCGGCGGCGACCGCGAGCGCCACCGCGACCACCACCAGCACCACGACGACCACCACGACGGCCCCGACCACCACGACGCCTCCCCCGGTGACGGTGGCCGAGGTGGCGGACGGCCGCTCGGTCGCGGTCGCGGGCGGGCGGGTGCTGGTGCTGGCCGGGCTGGCCCAGCCGGGCGAGTGCTGGGCGCAGCAGGCGGTGGACTTCCTCAAGTCGACCGTGGCGGGCAAGGAGTTGGCGCAGGTCGGCGGTCAGCTGCTGCTGCCGGACGGCAGCGACGTGTCCCTGCTCGCGCTGTCCCAGGGGGTGGCGAAGGCGCTGCCGGAGGCGAGCGCCGCGCACAACGCGGCCCAGGCGGCGGCCCAGAAGGCGGGCCTCGGCCTGTGGGGCGCGCCCTGCGGCGGTTCGGACGCCAAGCCCGCCCCGACGACCACCACGCAGGCCCCGGCTCCCCAGCCGAACCCCCAGCCCAACCCGCAGCCGCAGCCCAACCCGCAGCCCAACCCCCAGCCCGCGCCCCAGCCGGAGCCCCAGCCCGCACCGAGCGCCTACTACGCGAACTGCGCGGCGGTGAAGGCCGCGGGCGCGGCGCCGCTGTACGCCGGGTCCCCCGGCTACTCGTCCAAGCTGGACCGCGACGGTGACGGGGTGGCCTGTGAGAAGTGAGTCGAACACCAGGCTGTCCGCTCCCGCGCCCGGTCGGGGTGGCAAGGTCGTCTGCGGGTTCCTGGTGGTGCTGACGGCGCTCGTGCTGGCGGGCTGCGAGGGGAGCGCACCGGCCGGGGGCCAGGTGTCCACGAGCCCCTCGCCGACCACCACGACCACGAGCGCGACCACCACGACCAGCAGCCCGGCGCCGGTCACCACGACCAGCACGACGACGACCACCACCACGCCGCCGCCCGCCGTCGCGCCGCCGCCGCAGCCGAACCCGCAGCCCGCGCCGAACCCGCAGCCCGCGCCCAACCCCCAACCCGCGCCGGAGCCCAAGCCCGCGCCGAGCGCCTACTACAAGAACTGCGCCGAGGCGCGTGCCGCAGGCGCCGCGCCCCTGCACGCGGGCGAGCCGGGCTACCGCACCGGCCTCGACCGGGACGGGGACGGCGTGGCCTGCGAGTGACCCCCGCCGTGGGCTCCGGCGTCCGGGGGTCGTCGGAGCCCACGGCGGTCCTGTCCCCCTCCCCCACTTCCCGACCGGACCCGGCCGCCGACTGGACCTGGCCGCCGCACCCGCGTACAACCGGTCCCGTGCTGGTGGATCAGGTCGAGGTCGAGTACACCCCCACGACGGTCGTCGAGGCGGCGCGCGCCGCCGAGGAGGCCGGGATCGACGGGTTCTGGGTCGCCGAGACCCGGCACGACCCGTTCGTGGCGCTGGGCAGGGTCGCCGACCGGGTCGAGCGGGTCGGCCTGGGCACCGCCATCGCGGTCGCCTTCGCCCGCAACCCGATGAGCACCGCCGTCCAGGCCAACGACCTGCAGCTGCTGTCGCGGGGCCGGTTCCGGCTGGGCCTCGGCTCGCAGGTGGAGCAGCACATCACCAAGCGGTTCGGGATGCCCTGGTCGAGGCCCGCCGCGCGGATGCGCGAGTACGTGCTGGCGATGCGCGCCATCTGGGAGTCGTGGGCCACCGGGGAGCGCCCCCGGTTCCGGGGCGAGTTCTCCACGCACACGCTGATGACGCCGTTCTTCGACCCCGGCCCCAACCCGTTCGGCCCGCCCGAGGTGTGGCTGGCCGGGGTCGGGGAGCGGATGACCGAGGTCGCGGGCGAGGTGGCCGACGGGTTCCTGTGCCACGCCTTCACCACCGAGCGGTACCTGCGCGAGGTGACGCTGCCCGCGCTGGAGCGGGGGCTGGCGAAGTCCGGGCGGACGCTGGAGGGGTTCGGCGTGAGCGGGCCGTCGATGGTGGTCACCGACGACGCGTCGGCCGCCGCCGTCCGCCGCCAGATCGCGTTCTACGGCTCGACGCCCGCCTACCGCCCGGTGCTGGACCTGCACGGCTGGGGCGAGCTGCACGAGGAGCTGCACCGGCTGTCCCGCAGGGGCCTGTGGGCCGAGATGGACGCCGCCGTGCCGGACGAGGTGCTGGGCGCGTTCGCCGTCACCGGGACCCCCGCGGAGGCCGCCGCCGAGGTCGTGGCGCGGTACGGGGACGTGGTCACCCGGATCGCGGCCCCGGTGCTGCGCGCGGACCTCAGGTCCGGCTGAGGCTGGGCACCCGGTGGGGGAACAGCGCGGACTCGGGCACGCGGGCCACGTCGACCCTGCGGTTCCAGCGCCGCCTGCCGATCCGCTGGGCGACGAACACCAGCGGCAGGGCAAGCAGCGTCACCACGACCATCGCGAGCATCCGTCATCACCTCCAGGGCGGCACGGACACTGTCGCCCAGCATCGGCGGAATCGGCATGAAGGTCACCCGATCGGAGCATCAAGCACGGTGATCCCGGCCGGGTGAGTTCTCTTGGGGACAATATGCACCCTAAGAACGCTCCCAGGCTCGCACTCGGTCCCCAATGCGCCCGAAGAGTGCAGTGGATCACGCCCAACGGGGGAACCGAGTTGGTTAGGTTAGGCTCACTTCACATAGGTAAGGGGCACTGGGGGCCGCGGCTCCGCCCGTTCCGGGTTCGGGGGTTCCCGAGCGGGCGGAGCCCCGGAAGCAGGCACTGAACGTCACCCGGACCGCCGCCCCGCGTGGCGATGCGCACCGATCTCGCGCACACCGAGTCACGGATGCGCCCACAAGCACCAGAGCCGTACGGCCTTTAGGGTGATAAACCTTTAGGTTAGGCTTACCTCATGTCACAAGGCGACGCTCTGCTCACCGGTGAGGCGCTGGTCCTCGCGCACCACGACCGCGCCGTGGTGGAGGGCGTGTCCCTGGAGCTGCGCGCGGGCGAGGTCACCGCGCTGGTCGGTCCCAACGGCTCGGGCAAGTCCACCGTGCTGCGCTCGCTCGCGCGCCTGCACAAGCCCCGCGAGGGCGGCGTGCGGCTCGGCGAGCGGCAGGTGTGGGGGCGGGCGGCGCTCAGCGGCAAGGAGTTCGCCCGCAACGTCACCCTGCTCACCCAGCACCGCCCCACCCCGTCCGGCGTGTCCGTGCGCGACGTCGTCTCCTACGGCCGCCACCCGCACCGCGCGGGCTGGCGCGGGGTGGACGCGGGCGGGGCCGCCGCCGTCGAGCGGGCCATGGAGCTGACCGGCGTCACCCCCATGGCGGGCCGGGGCGTCGACGAGCTGTCCGGCGGCGAGCTGCAGCGCGTCTGGCTGGCGTCCTGCCTGGCGCAGGAGACCTCCGTGCTGCTGCTCGACGAGCCCACCAACCACCTGGACCTGCGCTACCAGGTCGAGGTGCTGGACGTGGTCCGCGACCTGGCCGACGACCACGGCGTGGCGGTCGGCGTCGTGCTGCACGACCTCGACCACGCCGGTGTGGTCGCCGACGAGGTGGTCCTGCTGTGCGACGGCCGCGTCGTCGCCTCCGGCGCGGTGCGCGACGTGCTCACCGCGGACCACCTGACCAGCGCGTACGGCGTCGAGGTCCAGGTCGTCGACGACCCGGTCACCGGGGCCCCGCACTGCCGTCCGCTCGGCAAGCGGACGCAACGCAGACCCTGAAGTCCCCCCACCGAGAAGA
The DNA here is from genome assembly GCF_000023245.1 of Actinosynnema mirum DSM 43827. GTDB lineage: Bacteria > Actinomycetota > Actinomycetes > Mycobacteriales > Pseudonocardiaceae > Actinosynnema > Actinosynnema mirum. The sequence continues at coordinate 326,718 of NC_013093.1, read as the reverse complement.
AGAGAAGAACGATGCGCCTGTTGACCCCCGCCCTGCTCGCGGCAGCCGTGCTGCTGTCCGCCTGCGGCACCACCGAGAGCACCTCCAGCGAGCCCAGCGCGTCCGGTGACGCCGGTGGCGCCATCACGCTGACCGACGCGCGCGGCAAGACCGTCGAGCTGAAGGCCCCCGCGAAGAAGGTCGTGTCCCTGGAGTGGGCCGAGACCGAGATGGTGCTGACGCTGGGGGTCACCCCGGTCGGCGCCGCCGACCCCGAGGGCTACGCGACCTGGAACGCGGCCGAGGCGCTGCCCGGTGACGTGAAGGACGTCGGCAAGCGCGGCGAGCCCAGCGTCGACGCGATCGTGGCGCTGGAGCCGGACCTGGTGCTGATGCCGCTGGCCCGCGACACCGCCGTGGCCGAGCAGCTGGAGAAGGCCGTCCCGGTCGTCATGACCAAGTCCAGCGACGCCACGAAGAACTTCGACCGGCTGCGCGAGGACTTCACCCTGATCGCCAAGGCCGTGGGCAAGGAGGCCGAGGCGAAGACCGCGCTGGCCGAGATGGACGCGAAGCTCGCCGAGGGCAAGAAGGCCGTCGAGGCCAAGGGCGCGACCGGCACCCCGTTCGTCATGGCGGACGGCTGGATGCAGGGCAGCACGGTCAGCATCCGCCCGTTCGGCAAGGGCTCGCTGGTGTCCGACACCGCCGAGGCGGTCGGCCTGGTCAACGCGTGGACCGGCGAGGTCGACGCGGAGTGGGGTCTGGGCGCGACCGACGTCGAGGGCATGACCGCGATCACCGACCCGAAGACGATCATGGTCTACAGCGCCTCCGAGGAGGACGTGTTCACCACCGGCCTCAAGGACAACGCGGTGTGGCAGCGGCTGCCGTTCACGGCCTCCGGCAAGATCACCAAGCTGGAGAAGGGCACCTGGACGTTCGGCGGGCCCAAGTCGGTCGCCGTCATCGCGGACCAGTTCGTGAAGGCCGCAACGTCCTGATGCTGCGCACCGCCGCCGTGGTGGCGGGAGCAGTGGCGGCCATCGTCCTGCTCTCCGCCGTCCACCTGACCCAGGGCACGTCGGACACCGGCGCGCTCGACCTGCTGTCCGCCGTGCTCGGCGACGGGAACGCGCAGGCCATGGCCGTGCTGGAGGGCTCGCGGCTGCCCAGGCTGCTGACGGCGCTGCTCGTCGGCGTCGCGCTGGGCGTCGCGGGCGCCGGGATGCAGTCGATCGCCCGCAACCCGCTGGCCTCCCCGGACACCCTCGCGGTGAACTCGGGGGCGCACCTGGCCGTGGTGTCGTTCGCGGCGTTCGGGATCGGGCTGCCCGCCTACGCGGCGGGCGGCGCGGCGTTCGTCGGCGGCCTCGCGGCCACCGCGCTGGTGCTGGCGCTGTCCGGCGGCGCGTCGACGAGCCCGAGGCTGGTGCTGGTCGGCTCGGCGGTGGGCCTGACGCTGTACTCGGCGACGACGCTGGTGCTGCTGCTGTTCGAGCAGGAGACCACCGGCCTGTACGCGTGGGGCAGCGGGTCGCTGTCCGTCGGCGACCTGCGCACCACGTCCCAGATGGCCCCGGTCGTGCTGGTCGGCGTGGTCGGGCTGGTGCTGATGTCCCGGTCGCTGGACGTGCTGGCGCTGGGCGACGACAACGCGGCCGTCGTGGGCCTGAAGGTGCGGCGGACCAGGCTGGGCGCGGTGCTGCTGACCGTGGCGCTGACCGCCGCCGCGGTGACGGCGGCCGGTCCCGTCGGGTTCGTCGGGCTGAGCGCCCCGGTGATCACCCGGCTGCTCGCCGCGCGCGTGCCGGGGCTGGCCAGGCACCGGGCGCTGCTGCCGGTGTCCGGGCTGGTGGGCGTGCTGGTGGTGCTCGGGGCGGACGTGCTGCTGCGGGCGCTGCTGGGCGCGTCCGAGGCGGTCCGGGTGCCCACGGGCGTGATGACGACGGTGCTCGGCGCGTCGGTGCTGGTGTGGCTGGCGCGCGGGCAGCGGTCCGGCGGGTCGCGCAGGCAGCCGCCGAGCGGCCGGGTCGGCGTGGTCGGGTCGCGGCGGCGGCTGGTGGCGGTGTCGGTGGTGCTGGCCGCGCTGGTCGTGGCCGCGCCGCTGGTCGGGCTGCTGATGGGCGACCGGGTGGTGCTGCTGGGCGACCTGGGCAACTGGGTGACCGGGCGGACCGGACCTGCGCTGACGTTCGTGCTGGACCAGCGGCTGCCCAGGGTGCTGGCGGCGGTCGTGGCGGGCGCGGCGCTGGCCGTGGCCGGGTGCGGCGTGCAGTCGGTGAGCCGGAACCCGCTGGCCGAACCGGGCCTGCTGGGGATCACGGCGGGCGCGGGGTTGGGCGCGATCGGGCTGATCACGCTGGTGCCGGGCGCGGGTCCGTGGCAGATCGCGGGCGCGGCCGGGTTCGGCGCGCTGGTGGCGTTCGCGCTGGTCTACGGGCTGTCGTGGCGCGGCGGGCAGGACTCGGACCGGCTGGTGATCATCGGCATCGCGCTGTGGTCGGCGGGCATGTCGCTGATCACGCTGCTGGTGGCGACCACCGACCCGTGGAACACGGTGAAGGCGCTGACCTGGCTGTCCGGCTCGACCTACGGGCGGACGCTGGAGCAGGTGCTGCCGCCCGCGCTGGCGCTGGCCGCGATCGGGCCGCTGCTGTGGTTCGCGCACCGCGACCTGGACCTGCACTCGCTGGACGACGACACCCCGAGGGTGCTGGGCGTCCCGGTGGAGCGGTCCCGGCTGCTCCTGCTGCTGGGCTCGGGCGTGCTGGCCGCGAGCGCGGTCGCGGCGATCGGCGTGGTCGGGTTCGTGGGCCTGGTGGCCCCGCACCTGGCCAGGTCACTGGTGGGCGGGCGCAACGCGCGCGTGCTGCCGGTGGCGGCGGGGCTGGGCGCGGTGCTGGTGAGCCTGGCCGACACGATCGGCCGGACGGTCATCTCACCGGCGCAGATCCCGGCCGGGCTGGTGATCTCGCTGGTCGGCACGCCGTACTTCGTGCTCGTGCTGTGGCGCTCCAGGGAGCGCCGGACCTGAGCCGAGGGGCTCCCCGCTCGCGGGGAGCCCTTTTTCTCACACCGGATCCCGGTTCACAGCCCGTGCGCGCGCAGCTCGCGCAGGGCCTCCTCCAGCACGTCCCGCTCGGCGGCGGCGAAGTCCACCGGGTCGACCACGTCGCCCCAGCGCTCCCCCGCGCCCGACTGGACGGCCTCGAACCAGTCCGGCAGCGCCTTCGCCCCGGTCTCGTCGATCCGCCCGTGCGCCAGCGCGTCCGCGACGACCAGGTCCAGGTCCGCGCGCGAGGGCTCCAGCCTCGGCCTGCCCGGCGCGGTCCAGTCGTCGGCCAGCACCGGGCGCAGCAGCGCCGCCTCCCGGTTCCAGTGCAGCAGCAGCGCGAGGTCGGCGGTGGCCCCGTCCGGCAGCTCGGCGGGCCACAGGGCGCGCAGCGCGGCCCGCTGCCCCGACCAGGGCGTCGACCCGGCCCTGGGCAGCAGCTCCGGGTACACCCGGCCGATCAGCGGCGCGAAGAACCCGTGCAGCCACAGCCGGGGGTGCGGCGGGCGCCAGTACAGGTCGCTCACGCAGGCGTCGGCGAGGCCGCCCAGGATCGGCTCGACCAGCAGCGGCACCAGCGGCGGGTCGCCGAAGTAGCGCACGTCCCCGTCGAGCAGGCACACCACGTCGCCCCGGCTGGCCGCCACGCCCGCGAGGACCGCCGCGCCCCGGCCCGGCCGCGACTCGACCACCGAGGCCCCCGCGGTGAGGGCGACCTGGGCGGTGCGGTCGGCGCGCCCGACCACGACCACGACCTCGCCGGGCACCCCGAGCTCCTCCAGCCCGCGCAGCGCGTCCTCGACCACGACGCCCGCGGTGGGCTCCAGGCCGTGCGCGGTGACGACGACACTCACGCTGCGGGGCCTGCGGACCGTCCTGCGGCTCGGCGCGACGTCGACCACCGCGTCGGTCGTGTCAGGTCGGCGCACGCGCCCTCCGCTCTCCCGCCGGGCCGTGAACCGGTCCGAACAAGCGAACAGGCCCGGTCCGGGGAACCCGGACCGGGCCTGTGCTTCTCGCTGAGCCGCCTATCGGAATCGAACCGATGACCTGTTCATTACGAGTGAACCGCTCTGGCCGACTGAGCTAAGGCGGCGAGACGCGACAACTATAACCGACGCCGCGGGCGTCACCGAACGGGGGGTCCCCTCGTTGCACCCGCCGAGGCTGCGCCGCCCGAGCGCCGCCGTCGAAGCCGTCCGGACCGAAGGAAAGGCGTAGGTGAAGTCGCTCCCCCCGAACCCCCGCTCACGACGGTGTCACCCGGTGGTGAATAGGCTGGCGAGCACGAACGCCGTGCACACGACCACACTGCTCTGGACCGGCATCACGCTGCTGCTGATCGGCGTGGTGGCGGTGCTGGCCGCACCCCCGCGCAGGCCGCCCGCCGCGTCGGACCGGCAGCACCGGGCGCCCCGCTCGCGCAGGCCCGCCCGCGTCAGCCCCGCTGCAGGGTCGTCAGCATCGCCTCCACGGCGATCCTCGGCTTCACGTTCCGCTCCAGCGCTCCCCGACACGCCAGCACTGCTTCAAGTCTGCGCAGCGTCGACTCACGGCTCCAGGCCGCCGCCGCCGTCCGGGCGTCCGCCGCGCGGTCCGGGTGGTTCAGCGCGGCCTCGGAGCCGGTCGCGGTGACCAGCACGTCCCGGTAGAACGCGGCCAGGTCCACCAGCGCCTGGTCGAGCGAGTCCCGCTGGGTCCGGGTGGCCCTGGACTTCTGCCGCTTCTCCAGGTCCTTGAGCGCGCCCTTGGCGCCCCTGGTGGCCGAGGCGGTGCCCTTGCCGGTGCCGCCCGCGCCCATGGCGGTCTCCAGCGCCTTGCGCTCCTGCTCGTCGCGGTCCTCGTTGGCGGACAGCGCGTCGCCCTCGGCGGCCTTCACCAGGTCGTCGGCGCAGGTGAACACGTCGGCGGGCCTGCGCAGCGCGAGCGGGATGGCCAGCACGGACTCGCGGCGCAGCCTGCTCTGCTCGTCGGTGGCGAGCCTGCGGGCCCTGACCACGTTGCCGCCGGTCACCGACGCGGACCAGGACGCGAGGTCGGGGGCGACGCCCTCCTCCTCCAGCGCGGCGGCCACGTCCGGGACCTTCGGGGAGCCCAGCCGCACCACGCGGCAGCGCGAGCGGATGGTCACCGACACGTCGTACGGGTGCTCGGAGGGCGCGCAGAGCAGGAACACGGTGCGGTCCGGCGGCTCCTCCACGGCCTTGAGCAGCGCGTTCGACGCGCCCTCGGTGAGCCGGTCGGCGTCGGCGACGATCACCACCTGCCAGCGGCCCGAGGTGGGCCTGCGGGCGGACACCTGCACCAGCGCGCGCATCTCGTTCACCGAGATCGACAGGCCCTCGGGGGCGACCACGCGCACGTCGGCGTGGGTGCCCGCGAGCGCGGTGTGGCAGCCCGCGCACACGCCGCAGCCGGGCCGGTCGTCGGCGGCGGTGCACTGCAGGGCCCCGGCGAACGCCCTGGCTGCCTCGGTGCGGCCCGATCCGGGCGGCCCGGTGAACAGCCAGGCGTGCGTCATGGCCCCCGGCGCGGGCGTCCCACCCGCGACGATCGCCGCGGCCGCCTCCGCCGCGGCGCTGAGCACGGTCACCGCGTCGGGCTGGCCGACGACCTCACTCCACACTCCCCTTGGCACGGGGCAACCGTACTCAGGGGGTCTCGGCGAGCGGAGCGGCAGCGCGGATCTCGCCGCCGACCAGGCGCGCCACGGCGGCCTTGACCCGCGCGGCCACCTCGTCCGGGGTGCCGTCGGCGTCGACCACGAGGTAGCGGTCGGGGTCGGCGGCGGCCATGCCGGTGAGCAGGCGCTGCACCTGCCAGTGGTGCTCGACGTGGGTGATCGTGCGGCGGGCGCCCTCCAACCCGGCGGACGCGGCTCCTGGGGGCGCGGTTCCGGCGGGCACTGCTCCGGGGGGCGCGCCGAGCGCGGAGGCGGGCAGCGTGGTGGGGGTGCGGTCGAGCAGCACGGTCAGGTCGGGGCGGAGCCTGCCGGTGGCCCAGTCGGACAGCCGCTCCAGCTCGGAGGTGTCGACGGAGCCGGAGGCGGAGAAGTGCGCTATCGGGCTGTCGGCGAACCGGTCCACGACGACGATCAGCCCGGCCTCCAGCGCGGGCCGCACGCGCCGCTCGACCACGTCGGCGCGCACGGCGGCGGCCACCAGCGCGTGCGCCCGCACCCCGGCCAGGTCGGCGGTGTTGAGCAGCTCGTGCACCCGGCGTTCGTCCAGGTCGGGCTCGCTGGCCAGCAGCACCTCGTGCCCGGCGGAGCGCAGCACCTCGGCCAGCTCGCGGGCCTGCACCGAGGTGTCCAGGCTGGCGTCGCCCTCCACGGTGATGAGCAGGCCGCGCTCCCGGCGGGGCCTGCCGCGCAGCGCGGCGAGCAGGTCGGACAGGATCGGGGTCTCGCGCCGGTCGTCCATGAGCCGGTAGGCGATCAGGCCGACGGCGGCGGCCAGGACACCCGCGCCGAACAGCACCGGGCGGGTGCCGTCGATCTTGAGCGGGTGGTCGAGGACGGTGATGACCCTGGGCTGCAGGGTGGTGACCAGCAGCGGGCTGGCCACGGTGGACAGGCCCAGGATGACCTTCATCAGGGACTGGACCAGGGCGACCATCCGGCCGCGCACCTCGTCCTCGACCTTGGAGCCGATGATGGTGAGGCCGGTCAGGAACGCGATGCCCGCGCAGCCGCCGACCAGGGCGACCGCGACCAGGGCGAACCACAGGTGCGGGGCCAGCGACACCACGCCCAGGCTCAGGCCGGCGCAGACGATGGTGACGCCGAACAGCCTGCCGTGGGTGAGCCTGCGGGCGAGCTTGGGGGCGGTGATCATGCCCGTGGCCAGGCCCGCGAAGACCGCGATGAACAGCAGGCCGTAGGCGCTCTCCCCGCCGAGCAGGCTCAGCGCGTACAGCTTGGCGCTGCCGATGACCGCGCCCGCCGCCGCGAACGCGCCGGTCATGCCGATGACCAGGCCGCGCAGCAGCGGGCGGTGCCAGGCGTAGGACAGGCCGTCGCGCATCATCACGAGGAAGCCGGGGGCGTCGTCGTCGCGCTTGCGGGGCGTGGCCATGCGGCCGGACAGCTCGGGGATGCGGGTGGCGACCAGGACCGCCGACGAGACGTAGAGCAGGCCGTTGACCACCACGGCGATGGTGGCGATGCGGAAGCTGAGGTCGCCGCCCTGCAGGTGGAAGTAGCCGGGGATGCCGGAGATGAGCGCGTAGAGGCCGAACCCGCTGATGGTGGTGATGCCGTAGGTCATCACCAGGCCGAGCTGGTTGGCGGTCTCCACCTGGTCGGGCCTGCGCAGCAGGTTGGGCACCGCCGAGTCCTTGGCGGGGATCCACAGCATCGCGCAGCAGCCGATGAGGAAGTTCGCGATGAACAGCCACCAGGCGGTGCCGACGAAGGCGATGGACAGGAACAGCGCGCCGCGCGCCAGGTCGCAGGCGACCATGACCTTGCGGCGGTCGAACCGGTCGGCGAGGACGCCGCCGAGCGGGGCGAAGAGCATCCCCGGCAGCAGCTGGGTGATGACGACCGCGCTGAGCGCGAAGCCCTCCCAGCGGTAGCCCTCGGCGAGCTTGGTGACCAGACCCGTCAGCGCCAGGAGTGACAGCCAGTCACCCACGCTGCAGAGGTAGGTGACGCCCCAGAGCCTGCGGAAGGGGCGGATGGCCAACACGCTCCGGATGCGATGCCCGGTGGACGCCTCGGTCCGGTTGCTCCCGGATCGTCCCGGCCCACCAGCCGTGTCGCTGTCCTGGATGGTGCTCACCCCCTAGGTCGCAGGTCACCAGGGTAACCGGCTGTGCTGGTCGGGGGGCCACATCGGACCGAGCGGTGAGGTTCGCCTCTCAGCGCAGGAGGTCGAGCAGCTCGCCGACGACCTCGCGCAGCGTGGTGAACAGGATGGAGGCGATGACGCCGAGGACGACCAGGATGCCGACGACCGTGCTGCCCGTGCCCTTCGCCAGGGCCTCGGCGGGCTGGGCGGGGGCGGCGGGCCCGCGCTGGGCGCGCAGGCCGGGGACCTGCCTGCGCGGGGGCGCGGGGTGCTGGAGCTGCGGGTGCGGGACCTGCGGGTACGGCGCCGTCGGGTGCGGGACAGGCGGGTACGAGGCAGGCGGATACGGGACAGGCGGGTGCGGGACGGCCGGGCGCGGGGCCTGCGGCGCCCGCTGACCGGTCCTGGCGCGACCGGCCTGCGGACGCCCGCCCGCCCCGGTCGGGCGCGCCGCCCGCTGGGGCGTCACGGCAGCGGGAGGCGCGAGCGGCGCGGCGGCCCGGACCTCGGCGGCCCGGACCTCGGGCGCGGGCAGCGCCCAGGGCAGCTCGCCGGTGACCAGCCCGGCGAGCGGGTCGGGGAACGCGGCGGGCGGCGGCGGGGCCTGCGTGCCGTCCGGTCCGAACAGCCCGCCGTCCACGCCCGCCGCTCCTGCCACGGTCCTCAGCCCTTCGACTTCGCCGGGGTCTTCTTCGCGGCGGGCTTCTTCGCCGCGGGCTTCGCGGCGGCCTTCGTCGTCCTGGCCGCCGGCTTCTTCTTCGTGCTCGGCCCCTTGGCCCGCTTCTCCGCCAGCAGCTCGGAGCCCCGCTCGTCGGACAGCGTCTCCACGTTGTCCGACTTGCGCAGCGAGGCGTTGGTCTCGCCGTCGGTGACGTACGGGCCGAAGCGGCCCTCCTTGACCACCATCGGCTTGCCGGACACCGGGTCGTTGCCCAGCTCCTTGAGCGGCGGGGCCGCCGCGGCGCGACCGCGCTTCTTGGGCTCGGCGTAGATCTTCAGCGCCTCGTCCAGGGTCACCGTGAACAGCTGGTCCTCGCTGGTCAGCGACCGCGAGTCGGTGCCGCGCTTGAGGTACGGCCCGTACCGGCCGTTCTGCGCGGTGATCTCCGCGCCGGACTCCGGGTCGGCGCCGACCACGCGCGGCAGGGACAGCAGCCGCAGCGCGTCCTCCAGCGTCACGGTGTCCAGCGACATCGACTTGAACAGCGAGCTGGTGCGAGGCTTCCCGGCCTTCTTGCCCTCGGCGGGCTCGGGCAGCACCTCGGTGACGTACGGCCCGAAGCGGCCCTCCTTGGCCACGATCTCGTGCCCGGTCGCCGGGTCGTTGCCCAGCGAGCGGCCCTCCTGCGGGGTCGCGAACAGCTTCTCCGCGATCTCCAGGCTCAGCTCGTCCGGCGGCAGGTCGTCGGGCAGGTTCGCCCGCTGCGACGCGCCGTCGACCTCGCGCTCCAGGTACGGCCCGTACCGGCCGACCCGGACCACGACGGTGTGCCCGCCCTCGTCGCTGAACAGCGGGATCGAGTTGATCTCGCGGGCGTCGATCTCCTCGACGCTGGAGCCGACCAGCTTCTTGAGCCCGCCGGAGCGGCCGATCGAGGACTCGGGGCCGACGTCGCCGCCGAAGTAGAAGCCGGACAGCCAGGTGGTGCGCTCCTGGCGGCCCTCGGCGATGCCGTCGAGCTCGTCCTCCAGCGCGGCGGTGAAGTCGTAGTCGACCAGCCTGCCGAAGTGCTGCTCCAGCAGCCCGACCACCGCGAACGCCACCCAGGAGGGCACCAGCGCGGAGCCCTTCTTCCACACGTAGCCGCGGTCCTGGATGGTGCTGATGATCGACGCGTAGGTGGACGGGCGGCCGATGCCCAGGTCCTCCATGGTCTTGATCAGGCTGGGCTCGGTGAAGCGCGGCGGCGGCGAGGTCGAGTGGCCGTCGGCGGACAGCTCGGCGGCGCTCACCGGCTGCTCGGCGACCAGCTGCGGCAGCCGGGACTCGGCGTCGTCGGCGTTGCCGCCCGCCTCCGAGTCGACCGTCTCCACGTACGCCTTGAGGAAGCCCGCGAACGTGATCGTGCGGCCGGAGGAGGCGAACAGCACGTCCTCGCCGCCGCCCGTGCGGCCCGCGACGCGCACGCTCGTGGTGTTGCCGCGCGCGTCGGCCATCTGGGAGGCGATGGTGCGCTGCCAGATCAGCTCGTAGAGCTTGTACTCGTCGGAGTCCAGCTCGCGGGCCACCTGGCCGGGGGTGCGGAAGACCTCGCCCGCCGGGCGGATGGCCTCGTGCGCCTCCTGGGCGTTCTTGACCTTGCGGGTGTACTGCCGGGGCTCCTTGGCCACGTACTGCGCGCCGTACAGGTCGGTGGCCTGGGCGCGGGCCGCGGTGATGGCGGTCTCCGACAGCGCGGTGCTGTCGGTTCGCATGTAGGTGATGTAGCCGTTCTCGTACAGCTTCTGCGCGGCCCGCATCGTGCGGTCGGCGGAGAAGCGCAGCTTGCGGCCCGCCTCCTGCTGGATCGTGGAGGTCATGAACGGCGGGTACGGCTTGCGCGTGTAGGGCTTCTCCTCGACGGAGGCCACGCGCATGGCCGCGCCGGTCAGGCCCTCGGCGATGGCGCGGGCGTGCGCCTCGTCCAGCACCTTGACCTCGACGCCGTCCTTGAGGCGGCCGTCCGAGCCGAAGTCGCGGCCGGTGGCGAGCCTGGTGCCGTCGACGGAGACGAGCCTGCCCGCGAACTGGCGCGGGGTGGCCTCGGCGCCCGCGTCGATGGTCGCCGAGACGTCCCAGAACGAGGCGGTCACGAACTTCATCCGCTCGCGCTCGCGCTCGACCACGATGCGGGTGGCCACCGACTGGACGCGGCCCGCCGACAGCTTCGGCATGACCTTCTTCCACAGCACGGGGCTGACCTCGTAGCCGTAGAGGCGGTCCAGGATGCGGCGGGTCTCCTGCGCGTCGACCAGGCTCAGGTCCAGGTCGCGCGGGCTGGCGGCGGCGGCGAGGATCGCGGGCTCGGTGATCTCGTGGAACACCATGCGGCGCACCGGGACCGAGGGCTTGAGGGTCTCCAGCAGGTGCCAGGCGATCGCCTCGCCCTCGCGGTCGCCGTCCGTCGCGAGGTAGAGCTCGTCGACGCCCTTGAGCAGCTCCTTGAGCTCGGCGACGGTCGACTTCTTGTCCGGGGTGACGATGTAGAGCGGCTCGAAGTCGTGGTCGACGTCCACGCCGAGCCGCGCCCAGGGCTGCCCCTTGTACTTGGCGGGCACGTCGGCCGCGCCGCGCGGCAGGTCCCGGATGTGCCCCTTGGACGACTCCACGACGAAGCCGTTGCCGAGGTAGGACGCGATCTTGCGCGCCTTGGTGGGCGACTCGACGATCACCAACCGCCGGTTGCCGCCCGCACTTCCCCCGGTGCTCTTCCTCGTCCGCGTCGATCCAGCCACGCCGTCCTGCTCTCTTCGACCACTGTGTTCCCGACCCGCCAGTGTGCACTGCCCGGCGACCGCCGCAGGGCTGCCCTGGTCGGGACAGGGTGACACAACTGTGCCTGAACTTCCCCCAGGACGAGCCGCTAAGCGGCGGGCCAGGTGCGGTCCCCGACCCCGGTCGGAGCACGTCCGACCAGCTCGGAGAGCCGTTCCAACCGCCTTCGGCCGGTCACCCGCAAAGCCGGTCCGCCCGACTTCGGGGTGAGCAGCGCGGCGGGCAGCCCGGCCGAGGCGAGCGCCGCGCGGAGCGGTTCGTGGGTGTCCGGCGCGTCCGGGTCGAGGCCGAGCAGGTAGCCCGGTTCGACCCAGCGGCCCGAGGTGAGCGCCCACAGCCGCAGCACGCCGCCGTGGGGGGTGAACCCGCGCGGGACGACCTTGGCGCCCGCGAGCAGCCAGTGCGCGGCGAGCGGGGCGAGGTCGGTCCGGAAAGGGGTCCTGACCTGCACCGGGGGCTGGGCTCCCGGCTCCTGCCCGTCCGCTGGCGGCTCGGGGTCGCCGACCGGTTCGGGCGCGCCGGACTCGGCCTGGACGCCGCGCTCGGCGAGGGCCGCGACGAGCGCGGGCCCGCGCCAGGGGTCGGCGAGGACGGCGGTGAGGCGGGCGGCCCGCCCCCTGGCGAAGCCGAGCACCCGGCCCGGCCCGCAGAGCAGGCCGGCCAGGTCGTCGACGCCCGGTCGCCGCGCCTCGGCCGAGTAGAAGGACAGCTGTTGCCCCACGACCCGGCAGCGTAGAACAGGCGTTCGACGCCGGCCAGTCTCCCGCGCGGGCGGGGCGGTTCCACGAACCGCCCCGATCTCACTCTTTCGTGTGAAATTCGACCCGCTGACGCCCGTGTGGGCGCCGGGTCACTTCCCCGCGATCGCGGACATCTGCTTGACGACGTCCACGCACTCGGGGGTCCGCTTCAGCACCTCGTTGAGCTCGGGCTTGCTCTTGCCGACCTCCTGCAGGGGCGCGACCAGCGTCTCGGCGGCGCCGCCCTCGGACAGCTTGTCCAGCTCGGCCTCGAAGGTGGGGCTGGTCGGGTCGAGCGCCTTGACCTTCTCCACCGCCGCGGCGGCCTCGTCGCCGGAGGTCTTCAGCAGGGTGATGAACTTCTGGTGGAACTCCTCGCCGACGACGGCGGGCGCGCCGATCCCCTCCAGCTGCTTCGCGGCGTCGAGGCTCTCCTTCGCGCCGTCCTCCATGAACTCGACCAGCAGGTCCTTCTGCATGGCCTGCATGTCGGCCTCGCTCACGTTCTCGCCCGCCTCCGCGGCCTGCGCGAACATCTTCTGCATCAGCTCGACGGCGGCCTTGGCCCGGCTGCCGAGGGTGGTGCAGAAGGAGGCGGCCCAGCGCGCCTCGCGCTCGCCGTCGTCGACCTGCGCGGAGGCCGGGGCCGCAGACGCGGCAGCGGGGCTGCTCGCGGGGGCGGCGCCGTCGGTGTTCGTGTCGCAGGCGGCGAGCGCGAGGGTCGCGGAGAGCAGCACAGACGTGACAGACAGGTGACGCTTCACTAGCTAGTACCCCCAGAAGAGTTAAAAATCTTCCCGGAAGGTACATAGCGGGTCTGACAAAGATCGACTGAGTTATCGCAGCGCGCCCCAAGTTCGTCCGTTCGGGGGAAATGGGGCACGAGACGGCTCGACAGCGGCGGCTCAGCCGCTCCCCGGCATCTGGCCGAGCTTGGACTCCATCTCCTGGCACGACTCGGCCGTGGCGAAGGCGAGGTCCAGCTCTGGGTCTTTCTCGGCGTTCTCCAGGTGCTTGAGCAGCACGTCGGACCCGCCCTGGCCCTGGTCGAGCGCGCCCATCTGCTCCACGAAGGCCGGGTCGGTGACGGCCAGCCCCCGCATCTTCTTCGCCGCGGCGCCGGACTCCGCGCCCACGCCCTCCAGGAACTTGACCATCTCCGCGTGCAGCGCGGCGGAGCTCGCGGTGGGCGCGCCCAGCTCGTTCAGCCTCTTCAGCGAGCCGGACATCGCGGTCCCGGTGCCCGCGAGGTAGTCCAGCACCGCGCTCCGGTAGCCGTCGAGGTTGCCCTTCTCCATCTCGGAGCTGACGTCCTCGAGCATCACGAGGCTGCGGTCGACCATGCCGGTGAAGGTGGCGCAGAGCTCTCCCGCCCAGCTGACGGCCTTCGCGTTGTCACCGCCGCCCGCCTTGGCGCTCGCCGAGGTCGGGACGGCCGAGGCGGACCCCGAGGGCGCGGGGGACGCGGAGGACGAGGTCGCCGGGGCGTCGCCCGCGGGCGAGGCCGTGCCCGCGGTGCCGGACGAGCACGCGGAGAGCACCGCGGCGGAGGCCAGCGCGGCGCCGACCAGGGAAACGCGGAACTTCATGGAAAAGATACCCCCAAGCGAGTGAAAACCTCCCCCGCGAAAAGGTACAGATCATTTTCCACTTGGTCCAGAGATCATTTTGCTGGCGAATTCGATCTTTTGAGGGGTTCGCGCCGGGATGGCGCTCAGCCGCCGATCTGCCGCTGGATCTCGACGCACTTCGGCGCGGTGTTCATGGCCTGCTCCAGCTCGGGGACGCCGGAGACCTTCTCGCCGTGCGCGAGCAGCGCGCTCGCGGCCTCCAGGCCACCGGCCTGGGACACCGCCTGCGCGAAGTCGGGGTCGTGGGGGTCGAGCGCCGCGACCTGCTGCTTCGCCTGCCCGAGCTGGCCGTTGACCCGGCCGAGCACCTCGATGATCTCGCCGTGCAGCTCCTCGGCCCCGGAGAGCGGGACGCCGACCTTCCCCAGCTCGCCCTCGGCGGCCTTGAAGTCCGTCTGCAACCCGGAGACGAGTTCCGTGAAAGCCGCCAATTGCGCCTTGTTGCGCTCCGCCACGTCGGTCGTGGTCGGCAGCTGGACGTGCTTCTCCTGGTACGCCTTGAGGCCGAGCGCGTAACCGCCGACCAGTCCGCAATAGGCCTCCACCCACGCGGTGACCTTGTCGCCCGAGGGCGCGGCGGCGGCCGAGGACGAGGCGGACGCCGAGGCCCCGGAGGACGAGGTCCCCGAGGACGGGGACGCGGCCGGGTCGGTGGGGCCGGACGAGCAGGCGGACAGCGCGACGGCGGCGACGAGCAGCGCCCCGACGGCGGAGTGGTGCTTCACGGTGTGTACCCCCGGACGAGTGAGGTGATCTCGCACAAGGTAGCGAGCCTCCCGACCGCCGACCAGGCTGCGCCGACCGGCGCACCCGGTCGGCCGCGCCCCCTGTCCCGAACGCCCCTCACCCCTCCAGCACCGAGGCGCGCTCCGCAGGCGCCCGGTCCACGGCCGCGCGGTCCGGGGGCGTGGGCTTGAGCACCGGGTCGTCGGCCAGCTCGAAGACCGGCGTGCTGCCCGTCATCCCCGACCTGGGGAACCCACCCGTCAGCTCACGAGGTCGACGGCGGAACGGAGGACTCGACCGCGGGCGCGCCCGCGGTCGCGGAGGGCGACGGGGTGGCGGTGCGCAGCGCCTGGCACTTCGGGGCCTTGCGCGCGGCGGCGGCCAGCTCCGGCGTGGACTCGACCTCCTTCAGCGGCACGCTGAAGTCCGCGAGCTTGGCGAGCGCGTCCCTGGCGGGCGCGAGGCCGCCGTACTGGTCGTTCGCGTCGGCCTGCTCCACGGCGGACTTGGCGTCGGTGAACACCGTGGCCATCTCGCTGAAGGTGGCCGCCATCTTCTCCACGACCTGGTCCCCGCCCGCGACCGGCGACTCGCCGACGGCCCGCAGCTCGGTCGCGCTCCTGGTGAACGCCTCGCCGAACTGGCCCATGTAGACGGCCATCAGCTCCTTGCGCTTGCCGGGGTCGGTGACGTCCGCGCCCGGCGGGGTCTTCTGCACGGTGGCGAACGCCGAGGTCGCCGAGCACACCTTGTCCAGGTAGTCGGCGGCCAGCTGCTCCGGCGAGGCCGAGGTGGACGTGCTGCTCGTGGTCGGCGTCGGCTCGGAGTCCTGCCCGGTGCAGCCCGCGAGCAGGCACGCGGAGAGCGCCGAGGCGGCGACGGCGGTGACGAGGCGGGCTCTCATGTCGGCCTCCTGGGTAGGCGGGTGGTCGGTGCTCGCCCCCATTCCACCGAACGCCCCCGAGGGGGAGCACCACGGGGTGGTGCTCCCCCCTGCCGATCGGGCCTTTCCTGGCGGCTCCGACTAGGCGGTGCCGCCGGTGGCGCGCGCCTGGACGGGGTCGGTGACGGTCGCCTGCGCGGGCACGCTGGGCGAGCCCGACGGCGGGTCGGCGGGCTCGTCGCCGATGACCGTGCCGCGCCGCTTGGACACCACGACCGCCGCGACCACGACGCCGACGGCGAACACCGCGATGCCGTAGCGGACGGGGGCCGAGGCGTCCGCGCCGACCGAGAACGTCACGACGGCGGGCGCGATCAGCACCGAGACCAGGTTCATCACCTTGATCAGCGGGTTGATCGCGGGACCGGCGGTGTCCTTGAACGGGTCGCCGACGGTGTCGCCGATGACCGTGGCGGCGTGCGCGTCGGAGCCCTTGCCGCCGTGGTGGCCGTCCTCGACGAGCTTCTTGGCGTTGTCCCAGGCGCCACCGGAGTTGGCCAGGAACACCGCCATCAGCGTGCCGGTGGCGATCGCGCCCGCCAGGTAGCCCGCGAGCGGCCCGACACCGAGGCCGAAGCCGACCGCGATGGGGGCCATCACCGCGAGCAGGCCGGGCGTGGCCAGCTCGCGCAGCGAGTCCCTGGTGCAGATGTCCACGACGCGGCCGTACTCGGGCTTGGTGGTGCCGTCCATGATGCCGGGGTTGTCGCGGAACTGGCGGCGCACCTCGAACACGATGGCGCCCGCCGCGCGGGTCACCGCGTTGACCGCGAGGCCGGAGAACATGAACACCACGGCCGCGCCGATCACCAGTCCGACCAGGACGTTGGGCGTGAACGCCACGAAGTCCTGCGCCTCGAACACGCCGCCGACCTCGACGAGCGCCTTCTCGATGGCGTCCTTGTAGGACCCGAACAGGGCAGCCGCGGCGAGCACCGCAGTGGCGATCGCGATGCCCTTGGTGATGGCCTTGGTGGTGTTGCCGACCGCGTCCAGCTCGGTGAGGACCTGAGCGCCCTCGCCGTCGACGTCGCCGGACATCTCGGCGATGCCCTGGGCGTTGTCGGAGACCGGGCCGAACGTGTCCATGGCGACGATGACGCCGACCGTGGTCAGCAGGCCGCAGCCGGCGAGCGCGACCGCGAACAGCGCCACGATCACCGAGCCGGACAGCAGGAACGCGCCGTACACGGCCCCGCCGATCACCAGCGCGGTGTACACGGCGGACTCGAAGCCGAGCGAGATGCCGGACAGGATCACGGTGGCCGCGCCGGTCAGCGAGGTGCGGCCGACCTCCTGGACGGGCTTGTGCTCGGTGCCGGTGTAGTAGCCCGTCAGCCACAGGATGACGCCCGCGAGCACGATGCCGATGAGGACGGCGGCGGCGGCGATCACGGCCGGGTTGCCCTCGGTGGCGGCGATCTCCGCGCTGACGCCGCCCAGCTCGGCGAACGTGCCGGGCAGGAACGCGAACGCGGCGGCCGTGCACAGCACCGCCGAGATGACCGCCGAGATGTAGAACGAGCGGTTGATCGCCGACAGGCCGCTCTCACCCGGCCGGGCGCCGGTGATGTACACGCCGATGACCGCCGTGACCACGCCGATGGCGGGCACGATCAGCGGGAACAGCAGACCCTGCGAGCCGAACGCCGCCGTGCCGAGGATCAGCGAGGCGACGAGGGTGACCGCGTAGGACTCGAACAGGTCGGCGGCCATGCCCGCGCAGTCGCCCACGTTGTCGCCGACGTTGTCGGCGATGGTGGCGGCGTTGCGCGGGTCGTCCTCCGGGATGTTCTGCTCGACCTTGCCGACCAGGTCGGCCCCGACGTCGGCGGCCTTGGTGAAGATGCCGCCGCCGACCCGCATGAACATGGCCAGCAGCGCGGCGCCGAACCCGAAGCCCTCCAGGACCCTCGGGGCCTGGCCCGCGTAGACCAGCACGACGACCGCGGCGCCGAACAGGCCGAGGCCGACGGTGAACATGCCGACCACGCCGCCGGTGCGGAACGCCACCCGCATGGCCTTCTCGCGCCCGCTCTGACCGGCCTGGGCCGCCGCCGCCACGCGCACGTTCGCGCGCGTGGACAGCCACATGCCCAGGTAGCCGATGGTCGCCGAGAACACGGCGCCCACGATGAAGAACAGCGACCTGCCGATCCGCTCGCCGGTGTCCTCGGCCGGGAGCAGGAACAGCAGGGCGAAGACCACGACGACGAAGATGCCGAGGGTCCGGAACTGCCGGTTGAGGTAGGCAGAAGCGCCTTCCTGGACCGCCTTGGCGATGTCCTGCATCTTGGCGGTGCCCTGGCCCGCGGCCAGCACCTCCTTGAGCAGGACAGCTCCGACTACGAGAGCGGCCAGGGCGACCACGGCGACCGCGGCCACGAGGCCGCGATCACCTCCGGAGAGCTCTATGCCCTCCGCGAGGAATTGCCGGGACATCCGTCCTCCTGGTTGAGTGATGAGCCCAACGAAGGTGCCTCGACGACCGCTTCGGCACGGGCCGCCTACACCCGGTCTGTCCCGACGCGACGTGATCCATCCCTCATTGGATGCGATAGCGGCGGAGTCTATTCACCTCCGGGCCGGGGGCGACAGTGCGTCTCAATCCGTGCACGCACCGTTATCAACGCAGGAAGCCGCCGTGATCGTGGACCGGTGTGCTTAGCTGCCGCCTGTGGCGAACCAGGGACGTCGACTGCTGGACCGGGTGCTCGCCGGGGTTCCGCTCGGCGAGGCCCCGCTGACGCACGCCGAGGAGCTGCCCGGCCAGGACGCGCGGGAGGTCCCGTGGCCGTCCTGGGCGGCCCCCGAGGTGGTGTCCGCGCTGGTGGAGCGGGGTGTGCCCGCGCCGTGGTCGCACCAGGCGCAGGCGGCGGAGCTGGCGTGGTCGGGGCGGGACGTGGTGGTGGCGACCGGCACCGCGTCGGGCAAGTCGCTGGCCTACCAGCTGCCGGTGCTGAGCGCGCTCGTGGCGGAGGGGCGGGCAACTGCTCTGTACCTGTCGCCGACGAAGGCGCTGGGGGCGGACCAGATCCGCGCGGTGGAGGAGCTGGCGGTTCCGGGCGTGCGGGCGGCCTCGTTCGACGGGGACACCGCGATGGACGAGCGGGACTGGGTGCGGGCGCACGCGAACTGGGTGTTCAGCAACCCGGACATGCTGCACCGGGGCGTGCTGCCGAACCACGCGCGGTGGATCCGGTTCTTCCGCGGGCTCGCGTACGTGGTGGTGGACGAGTGCCACGCGTACCGGGGCGTGTTCGGCTCGCACGTGGCGCTGCTGCTGCGGCGGTTGCGGCGGGTGGCGCGGCGGTACGGGGCGGACCCGGTGTTCGTGCTGGCGTCGGCGACCGTGGCCGAGCCCGCGGCGTCCGCGGAGCGGCTGGTGGGGAAGCCGTGCGCGGCGGTGGTGGAGGACGGGTCGCCGCGCGCGGGGCGGGTGGTGGCGCTGTGGGAGCCGCCGCTGCTGTCCGAGCTGGAGGGTGAGAACGGCGCGCCGGTGCGGCGGTCGGCGGGCGCGGAGACGGCGCGCATCCTGGCGGACCTGGTGGTCGAGGGGGCGCGGTCGCTGGCGTTCGTGCGGTCGCGGGTCGGGGCGGAGCTGACCGCGATGGGCGCGCGGCGGGTGCTGGCCGAGGTGGACCCCGAGCTGCCGGGGCGGGTCGCCGCGTACCGGGGCGGGTACCTGCCGGAGGAGCGGCGGGCGCTGGAGAGGGCGCTGGCGAGCGGGGACCTGCTCGGGGTGGCGACGACGAACGCGCTGGAGCTGGGCGTGGACATCGCCGGGCTGGACGCGGTGGTGGTGGCCGGGTTCCCCGGCACGCTGGCGTCGTTCTGGCAGCAGGCGGGGCGCGCGGGCCGGTCGGGCGGGGACTCGCTGGTGGTGTTCGTGGCGCGGGACGACCCGCTGGACACGTACCTGGCGCACCACCCGGAGGCGGTGCTGCGGCGGCCGGTGGAGGCGACCGTGCTGGACCCGTCGAACCCGTACGTGCTGGCCCCGCACCTGGCGTGCGCGGCGGCGGAGCTGCCGCTGACCGAGGAGTGCCTGGCGGGGTTCGGGGAGGGCGCGCGCGAGGTGGTGGACGGGCTGGTCGCGGACCGGGTGCTGCGGCGGCGGCCCAACGGCGGCTGGTACTGGACGGCGCGGGAGCGCCCGCAGGGGCAGGTGGACATCCGGGGGTCGGGCGGCGAGCAGGTCGTGGTCGTGGAGGGCGACACCGGGCGGGTGCTCGGCACGGTCGACCCGGCGGCGGCGCACTGGACGGTGCACGAGGGCGCGGTGTACCTGCACCAGGGCGAGTCGTACGTGGTGGACTCGCTGGACCTGGAGGCCGGGATCGCGCTGGTGCGTGCGGAGCGCCCGGACTGGAGCACGACGGCGCGGGACACCAAGGACATCGTGGTGGTGCGGGTCGAGCAGGAGCGGCGGTTCGCCGGCGTGCGGGTGTGCCTGGGCGAGGTGGAGGTGACCTCGCAGGTGGTGTCGTACCTGCGGAAGCTGCCGTCCGGCCAGGTGGTCGACCAGGTGCCGCTGGACCTGCCCGCGCAGGTGCTGCGCACGCGGGCGGTCTGGTACGCGGTGGACGATTCGTTGCTGGGCAGCGCGCCGGGAGGCGCCGGTCTGGCTCCGGCGACCGTCCCCGGCGCGCTGCACGCCGCCGAGCACGCGGCGATCGGCCTGCTACCGCTCTTCGCGACCTGCGACCGGTGGGACATCGGCGGGGTGTCGACCGCGCTGCACCAGGACACCGGGGAGGCGACGGTGTTCGTGCACGACGGTCATCCGGGTGGAGCCGGATTCGCCGACCGCGGTTTCGCCGCGGTGGTCCCGTGGTTGGCCGCGGCGCGGGAGGCCATCTCCTCGTGCGCGTGCCCTGCGGGGTGCCCGTCCTGCGTGCAGTCGCCGAAGTGCGGCAACGGCAACGATCCGCTGGACAAGGCAGGTGGCGCGGCCGTGCTGGACGTCGTCCTCAGAGCGGTGGAGAACCCACCCTCCGACGCCCAGCCCGACCGGCTGGGTGGTTCTGGTGGAGCTGGTGGTTCTGGAGCTGGTGGATCTGGTTCTGGTCTGGCAGGTGAAGCCGGCACTGCGCGTTGAACCGCCGACGCCATGGCACTGGCGTAGCGGGTGGAGCCGACCTCACGGGTGGAACTGGCCATGCGGGTGGGTGTGCTTCCTGCGGGTGAAACTGGTCCTGCGGGTGGCGCTGGTCTGGCCAGTGGTGCTGGCGACGCCATGGCACTGGCGCAACCGTGCTGCGGTTCTCCTGCTTCACCGCCGCCGGGCTCCCCCGGCGACGGCGCGAGCACCTCGGGGGTACCGGTCCCCTCGGTGCCGCGTCAGTGGTGGCGCGGACCGCCTCCGGCGGCCCAGCCAGGTCGCGTCCCTGATCCCGTTCCCGTTCCCCGCGGCAGCCGGGCTCAGTTCCCGGCCAGCCATCAGGACCCGGTTCCCGTCGCCCCTCAGGACTCGAGAGCGACGAGCCCGTCGTGGCGCACGGCCAGGGCGGAGCCGATGGCGTCGAGCACGGTGCCGGGCTCGGGGAGCTGCCACCCGCACACCTGCGGCTTGACCCGCCAGTGCACGACCCCGTGCCGCGCGGGCGAGGGCGGGAGCGTGATGTGCTCGCCGCGCGTCCGGTGGACGACGCCGCGCGCGGCGAGGTCCTCCCGGACCACACCGCCGGACCGCACCAGGAACATCCACCGCCCGTCCGGAGTGGCCACGATCGGCGCGGGAGCACCGGCGGTGCGCAGCGCGACGGCGGCCCGCTTGCCCAGCTCGGCGTTCACCTCGACGGCGTCCACGCCGTGCCCGGTGGCGAGCAGGATCGTGTAGGACCCGCCGGTCCACCAGGTGGCGACCTGCTCGGGCAGCGTGCCGATCCGCTCGCGCCAGTCGGCGTGCACCGGAACGGGCCCGCTCGCCTCGACCTGGTCGCGCCCGAGCCAGCCGTCACCCGAGGGGTAGGTACCGGGGAGCACCGGCCAGCCGTGCCACGCGAGGTTGACCGCCTCCGCGCGCAGCTCGATGCGGAACGCTCCGCGCCAGCTCTCCGACCACTCCATCTTGGGTTCGCCTCCTCGAAAACCGCGACTCTGCGTCGGGGCGGTGTGACGCGACACCGTCCGGTGCCGCCACTTGAACTAACGGCACGACCCACCCCCTCGGTAACCCGCGAGTCGACAACTGGTCGCTCGGGCACGGCGAGCGCCAAGACCGACTTCGCCGCGCTGAACGCCGCACACCCCCACCACCCCCGCGCAAACCCCCGAATCCCGAAACTGTGAACCCGCTCACCGTGGCGAGACGACCGCTCGTCGCGCCAAGACCCGAGAAGTGACCACGAGAACGGTGCAGCAGGCGACCAGCACAACGAATCCGCACCAAGGCGGACAAGGCACGAGCGAGGCCCGACCACCCCCATCCCGGTCACGGTCAGGGCCCAGCTCGGGCGCGCCCGACGGGCGTGCCGAACAGGTTGGCGGGCCCGGACACCGAAACAGCCACCTCCCACTCACGCACCGAACACCGCTCCAGCACCGCCCCCATCTCCCGAACAACCCGCTCAGCCCACCCACAAGCCACGCCGTCCCCCTCCAGCAACCGCCCGGCTGCGGCAAGCGCAGCGAGATCAGCAGCCGCGACCACCCGGTGTCGCACCACGACCGCCGCACCGAACTGCACGCCGAGCACGGCCAACGACACCAGCACCACCACCAGCACCGCGCCCAGCACCGAGGCCGACCCCCGGTCCCCAAGACGCATTCGCACTCACCCCTCAACGGATCGTTCGCGGACAAGAGGAAAACGTTTGCCCCTCCCGGCACTCCGGCACTCCGGCGGTGGCCGCCCCTTTGGGGGCCACCGCCGGGAGGCGCGTGTCGATCAGCGCTAGCCATCCGGCGGGATGCCGTCCGGTGGGTCGTGGTCATCCGTTGGCGCGTAGGCGCCCGGCGACCAGTTGGCCGCTCCCACGTCCGCGGTCTCCAAGACCGCGTAAGCGCGAGCCTTGATCCACGACACGGCCACCTCCACGGTCGCCGCGTCGGGCCCCCTGGTCACGGTCAACGTCGCGTTCTTCGGGGCGATGCGACCGACCGCTGCCCGCGCCTCGGACTCCGGGTCCCCCCTGGCGATGAGGCGGGCGGCTTCCCGCGCGGCGTCGGTGCAGCGCAGGTGGTCGACCACGGTCAGCACGCCCTCCGCGCAGCAGGCCAGCACCAGGAGCGCGGTGAGCATCGTCAGCGCCAGCTCGACGGTCACCGAGCCCCGGTCGTCCAGGGCCACCCGGTTCAGGCGGGTTCTCATGTCGCCCCCGCCAGTGCTCGGTCCAGGATCGTCTTCAGGGCGTTCGCGGCCCAGCCCTGGGAGATCACGACGTACAGGACGCCCGCGAAAGCCGCCGCGCACAGGGCGCAGAAGGCGTACTCCAGCGTGGCCACACCTCGGTCATCCAGCACTTCATCCTCCATTGTGGACGGTCAGCGGTTCAATCCGGAGGCGATGCCGATCAGGACCGGCGCCACCCCCAGGCACAGGAACGCGGGCAGGAAGCACAGGGACAGCGGGCCGGCCACCAGGACCGCCGCCCGCTGGGCCCTGCTCTCCGCGTCGTCGGCGGCGCTCGCCCGGAGCCGCGCCGCCAGGTCGGCCACCTGGTCAGCCAGCGCCGCACCCGAACGGGCGGTTCTCCTCGCCGACCTGGCGAGCGGCGCGGTGGCCGGGTGGTCCAGGGCCGGGTCCCAGGCCGTCGCCGGGTCCGCGCCCAGTGCCAGCAGGTCGCGGACCTGCCCGAGGCGCTCCGCCGGACCCGGCGGGGTTCCCGGCAGGACGGCGTGCAGCGCGCTCGGCACCGGGAGACCCGAGCGCAGCGCCGCCGCGAACAGGTCCCAGGTCTCGGCCAGCGCCAGCGGATCCGGTGGGGATCGCTTGGCACGCCGGGGTTTCGCGATCGGCTGGACGGGTGGGCGCAGGCGGGCGCACGGGGAGCGCCCGCCCGGCAGGATCAGCACGGCCAGCGCCAGCAGCAGGAAGCTCATGCGGCGCTCCCGGTCAGACCGGCGCTCCAGCGCAGACCCACCACCAGGAGCAGCACGCCCACCAGCAGGAGCGCTTGTCCCGGCAGGGTGTCGCGCAGGATCGACAGCGGGGACGTGCCGGACAGCTGCCCCAGCAGGACCCCGAGCACCGGCAGCGCGGCCAGCACCGCGGCGCTCGTCCTCGGACCGGCCATCCGGGCGTGGACGGTCCGGGTGAAGGCGGTCCTGCGCTCCAGGTCCGCGCGGGCGGTGTCGAGCACCTCGGCCAGCGGCACGCCGTGGTGGTCCGCGAGGCGCCACGCCCTGGCCAGGCGGGCGGCCGGGGTGCCCGCCAGCGCGGACACCACGTCGCCTCCCCTGGAGGTGGACGTCGCTATCGCGGTCAGCACGGTCGCCGCGGGCTCCGCCGCGTCCCGGGCCGCCGCCAGCGCCGCACCCGCCGGGTGGGCGCCGGTGCGCAGTTCGGTGGTGAACGAGCGCAGGCCCTCCGCCAGCGCGTCGGCCGCCAGCAGGTCAGCCCGGTGAGCGGCTCGGACGCGGTGCGCGCGCCACAGGACAGCGGCCAGCACCGCGCCCGACACCGCACCCGCCGGGCCCAGGAGCAGGCCCAGCAGCGCGCCCGCGCCCACGACCAGCGGTGTGGTCGGGCGGAAGGTGACGCGGGGTTTCCGCTTGCCGCGCAAGGCTTCCAGGCGTCCTCGGGCGGTGGACGGCAGGAGCAGCACGGCCGCCGCGAACAGCAGCAGGCTCATGTCGACACCCGCGAACGTCGGACCGGGGCGCCGCGCAGCAGCGGAGCACCGCACCGAACCAGCGGCGCGGAACGGCGGGCTGCGGAGCGCAGGACGGCTGCGGTCGCGTGGAAGTGAGGTGTGGCGGGCTCCTCCCCGGTCATCGGCTCGACTCCAGCAGCGCGCGGTTCCGCCAGCCGGTGTCGTGGCGCCAGACCGGGACCACGCGGAGGTCGCCCGCCGCGCGCTCGAACACGCCGATCTCCACCAGGCGACGGCCCTCCGGGGTCCTGCGGACGTGCAGGACGGCCCGGAGCGCCGCCAGCACCTGGCTGTGCAGCGCCACCCGGTCCAGGCCGCCGAGCGCGGCCAGGGCTTCCAGGCGGGCCGGGACCTCGGCCGGGGAGTTCGCGTGCAGGGTGCCCGCGCCGCCCTCGTGGCCGGTGTTCAGCGCGCTGAGCAGGTCGCAGACCTCGGCTCCGCGCACCTCGCCGACCACGATGCGGTCCGGGCGCATCCGCAGCGCCTGGCGGACCAGGTCCCGGACGGTCACCTCGCCCGCGCCCTCCACGTTCGCCGCCCGCGCCACCAGGCGGACCACCTGCGGGTGGTCGGGTTCCAGCTCGCCCGCGTCCTCCACGCACACCACCCGCTGGTCGTGCGGGACGCAGCCGAGCAGCGCGGCCAGCAGGGTGGTCTTGCCCGACCCCGTCCCGCCCACCACCAGGAACGCGGTGCGGGAGCGGACCAGGGCGCGCAGCGCCTCGGCCACCTCCGCGCTGAACGCGCCCCTGGCCCGCAGCTCCGCCAGGTCGTGCGTCGCCGGGCGCAGGACGCGCAGGGACAGGCAGGTGTTCCGGGTGATCGGCGGCAGCACGGCGTGCAGGCGGACCGCGCCGGGCAACCAGCCGTCCACGTGCGGCACCGCCTCGTCCAAGCGCCTGCCCGCCGCCACGGCCAGCCGCTGGGCGAGCCTGCGGACCGCCCGCTCGTCGGGGAACACCACGTCGGCGCGGCGCAGGCCGTCCTCGCCGTCGACCCACACCTGGTCCGGGGCGGTGACCAGCACGTCCGTCGTTCCGGGCGCGCGCAGCAGCGGTTCGAGGAGGCCCGCGCCCGCGAACTCGCGGCCCAGCTCGGACATGGCGCGCAGGACCTCCTCGTCGCCGAGCACCCCGCCCGCCTCACCGCGCACCGCCGCCGCGACCGCCGACGGGGTGAGCTCGGCGCGGCCCTCGGCGAGCCTGCGCCGGACCCGCTCCACCAGATCAGCGCCCACGACGGCCTCCCCGGTCGCGAAGCGCGGGCGGAAAAACCACCCGTTCGAGGAATCCGCGCACCGATCGCGGAATCCAACCGGTGAAGGAATCAGGGCGCGTGGCCGGGAACGCGGCGCATTCACCCGGTGCGGGAAGCACGCGCGCCGCCGCTCCAGCACGACGGCACACCCCGGAATGGTGTGGCGAGCCGACGCCTGCGGGACAACGCCGTCCGGGCCCTCGCCGGACTGGCGACGTGACCGGGCGGCAGCGGTGCAGGATCTCCACCCGGATGAACAGCGGCCTCACCCGGTCGAGAGCGTGATCAGCCCGCACGGAGCACCTCCAGGACCGTGGTCGCCGCCTTCGCGAGCGGGCCTCGGGTCGACGTCGGGAAGCGGCCCCGGTCCAGTGCCGAGGCCAGTTGGCGCTGACCGCGCATCCGGGTCAGCAGCGGCACGCCCACGGCGGCGGCCACCTCCTGGGCGCTCAACCCGCCGGAGGCCCGCACCCGCACGAGCGCTCGGGTGCGCGCGCCCCGCTCGGCCAGCCTGCGGGCCACGCCCCTGGCCGCCGCGCAGGCCCGCACCTCGGCGGGCACCACCAGCACGGCCAGATCGGCGCGGTCCAGGGCCGCGTCCGCCGCCGGGGTCCGCTGGCGGGGCAGGTCGCACACCACCACCTGCCCCGACCTGCGGCCCGCCTCGACCACGGACGCCACCGCGCCCGCGCCCGGCCCCTCGCCGTCCCGGCCGCAGGACAGCACCCGCACCCCGCCGCACGCGGGCAGCACCTGGCGCAGCGCGGCGGCCGGGACCCGGCCGGACAGGTCGAGGTCGGACCAGCGCATCCCCGCGCTGGTCTCGGCGCCCAGCGCGAGGTCGAGGCCACCGCCCAGCGGGTCGCAGTCGACCAGCAGCGACGGACCGCCCGAGGCGGCGACGGCCCTGGCCACGGCCGCCGCGAGCACCGACGCGCCCGCACCGCCCCGGCCGCCGAGCACGGCCAGCACCCGCCCGGCCTCCGGCGCCACCTCGGTCGCGTCGCGCAGCAGCGCCACCAGCCCGGCGTCCGCCGACACCGCCCGCTCCACGCCCAGCTCGACCGCCCTGGGCCAGGTCAGCTCGCCCGGCGGGCCGGTCGACACCAGCAGGACCCCCGGTCTGCGCGGCAGCCCCGCCTCCGCGCACGCCACCACCGCGCGCTCGTCCAGCAGCACCACCGGCGCGTCGTGCCACCGGCCGCGCAGGGCGGTCACGTCCACCACCCGCTCCAGCTCGCACTCGGCGACGGCCGCCAGCCGCAGCACCTCGTCCAGCAGCTCGGCCCCGTCCACCAGGACCACAGATCGCCCCACGTCCCGCTCCCCGCTCTCGTCGAAGCCCACGTGGAGAACGGTCGTCCCCGGTGAGCGAGGACACAACGGGCGCATGATCACCATGTGGACAACCGGAGAGCCTGTGGACAACTCGCGTCGCTCAGGTGCGGGAGAAGCCGCCGGGGTGTACCGCGACGTGGGCGCGCGAGCGCGCGCGGCGGAAGGCCCGAGAAGTGCGGGAGAACCGGGAGGAGATCAGGTTCGCGGAGGCGGCCACCTGACCCCGGACATGGGACGACCCCCGCCAGGGGGGAGGGACGGGGGTCGTCATTGGTTCAGTCCCGGGGGGTCGGACTGAACCTGTCCGGTCGAGCCGGACCGCTCTACTGTATCCCCACAGACGTCAGTCATGCGTGTCTTCCGATAGAGGGACGCAGAAATTTCGGGAGACCGCACCACACTCGGTTCGTAAAACGCCGAACAGCCGCCTCCATTCGGCGGCGGGCGACCACCCCTAAGCTGGTCCCCGTGACCGATCCAGCCGCCGAGGGCACCCGAGTCGCCGCGTTCTTCGACCTGGACAAGACCGTCATCGCCAAGTCGAGCACCCTCGCGTTCAGCAGGCCCTTCTTCCAGGAGGGCCTGATCAACCGCCGGGCGGTGCTCAAGAGCGCCTACGCGCAGTTCGTCTTCATGCTCGCGGGCGCCGACGACGACCAGATGGACCGGATGCGCTCCCACATCACCGCGCTCTGCTCCGGCTGGGACGTGGAGCAGGTCCGCTCGATCGTGGAGGAGACGCTGCACGACATCGTCGACCCGCTCGTCTACAAGGAGGCGACGCAGCTCATCTCCGACCACAAGGCGCAGGGGCACGACGTGGTCGTGGTGTCCGCGTCCGGCGAGGAGCTGGTGTCCCCCATCGCCCAGATGGTCGGCGCCGACCTGAGCGTGGGCACCCGGATGGTGACGTCCTCCGGCCGGTACTCCGGCGAGGTGGACTTCTACTGCGCGGGCGAGAACAAGGCCGTCATGGTCAAGCAGCTCGCCGCGGAGCGCGGCTACGACCTGGAGCGCTGCCACGCCTACTCGGACTCGGTGAGCGACCTGCCGCTGCTGGAGGCGGTCGGGCACCCGACGGCGGTCAACCCGGACCGGGGGCTGCGCAAGGCCGCGACCCAGCGGGGGTGGCCGGTGCTGGCGTTCACGGACCCGGTGTCGCTGCGGGCGCGCATCTCCCGGCCGTCCGGCGCGGCGGTGGCGGTGACCGCGATCGGGCTGGGCGCGACGGTCGCCGCGGGCGCCGCCTGGTACGGGCTGCGCCGGAGGCGGCGGAGCTGATCCGCACTACCCCACGGCGGCGGCGAAGTCGATCGGACACGCTCCGCGACTGGAGCGGTGCACCCCATCGAGCCCTTGATGTGACGGCCGACACGCACTAGAAAGGAAGTGCGGACCTCGGGTCGGCCAGGGGTGGGGCGGAAGAGAAGCCCTGCTCACCCCGGCAGAGCTCCGTGCGCGGACTTCGAGCACCCACGCGCAGCACGCCGCGGGAGGCTTGTCGTCTAGGGCCTGCGTACCGGGACGCCGGACGCCGAGGACCAGGGTGATACGACACGAGTTGCACGCTTGGTAACTCGACAGCCCGCGCCGTTGAGCGGGACCCCGTGCTGGAGCACGGGGTCCCGCTTTTTTGCGCTTCGGGACGACCCGGTGGCGGTTCTGCGGACGGCCCTGCGGATGGCCCAGCGGATGGCCCAGCGCGAAGTTCACCCGAACGTGGCGACCCCAGGGGGCTCCCGAACAACCGGTCCGCCACCGGACGATGGTCACGCAACGCCATTCGTTGACCCACCTCCGTGACGTGGGTAACTTCCGGGACAGGTGACCAGGACGTGGGAGATTTCCGAAGTGGGGAGGCCACCGTGCACCGCCTCAGCCGCACCCTCCTGACCGCGGCCGTGGTCGCGTCGTCGACCGCAGCCCTCCCGAGCGCGCACGCCGCGCGACCCGAGCCGCCGGCGCCGCAGTCGGTGACCTCGCTGGTGCGCGGCATGTCGCTGGAGGAAAAGGTCGGCCAGCTGTTCGTCACCTACGTGCACGGGCAGTCCGCCGACGAGGTCCACCCCGGCAACCTGCGGGACTTCGGCGTCGACACCCCGGCCCAGGTGGTGACCAGGTACCGTCCCGGCGGCGTCATCTACTTCAACAACTCCAGCTACGACAACATCGACACGCCCGCGCAGATCGCCGCGCTGTCCAACGGCCTGCAGCAGGCCTCGCGCGTCCCGCTGACCATCTCCACCGACCAGGAGATGGGCATCGTGACCAGGATCGGGCCGCCGCTGACCCAGTTCCCCGGCAGCATGGCGCTGGGCGCGGGCCGGGACGAGCGGGCGGCCGAGCGGGCGGCGTCGGTGACCGCGCGCGAGCTGCGGGCGCTGGGCATCACGCAGAACTTCGCGCCGGACGCGGACGTGAACTCCAACCCGGCGAACCCGGTGATCGGGGTGCGGTCGTTCTCCTCGGACCCGGACCTGGCGGCCACGATGGTGGCGGCGCAGGTGCGCGGCTACCAGCAGCGGCACCTGTCGCGGACGGCGGTGTCGGCGGCGGCCAAGCACTTCCCCGGCCACGGCGACACGGCCGACGACAGCCACACCAGCCTGCCGACCGTGGACCGCACGGTGGAGCAGTGGCGGGAGGTGGACGCGAAGCCGTTCCGCGCGGCGATCGCGGCGGGCGTCGACTCGATCATGACCGCGCACATCCGGATGCCCGCGATCGACCCGTCGGGGGAGCCGGCGACGCTGTCCAAGCCGGTGGTGACCGGGCTGCTGCGCGAGGAGTTGGGCTACGACGGCGTGGTGATCACCGACTCGCTGGCGATGGCGGGCGTGCGGCAGCTGCACACCGACGCGGAGATCCCGGTGCTGGCGCTCAAGGCCGGGGTCGACCAGCTGCTGATGCCGGTGAAGCTGGGCGAGGCGATCGACGCCGTGGTGGCGGCGGTGCGCGCGGGCGAGCTGTCGGAGCGGCGGATCGACCAGAGCGTGCTGCGGGTGCTGCGGATGAAGTTCCTGCGTGGCGCGCTGCCGGTGTGGCCGGTGCCGCCGAACCCGGTGGTGGGCACGCCGGACCGGCTCGCGCAGGCGCAGGAGGTCGCGGACCGGGCGGTAACGGTGGTGCGGGACGACGCGGGCGTGGTGCGGGCCGGGCGGGTGTCAGGGTCGGTGCTGGTGACGGGCTGGGGTGAGACGACGACGGCGGCGCTGGCCGAGCGGCTCCGGGCGCGCGGGGCGACGCCCCAGGTCGTGGTGACCGGGTCGGCGCCGAACGAGCAGCAGATCGCCGGGGCGGTGTCCGCGGCGGGCGGGGTGGGCGCGGTGGTGGTGCTGACCAACGCGCTGTCCAGGCAGCCCGCGCAGCGCGCGCTGGTGGACCGGCTGGTGGCGAGCGGGAAACCGGTGGTGGCGGTGGCGGTGCAGAACCCGTACGACGTGGCGCACTCGAACGCGCAGGCGTGGCTCGCGACCTACTCGTACGGGGCGGTGGCGATGGAGTCGGTGGCTCGGGTGCTGAGCGGGGAGGTCCGGCCGGTCGGGCGGCTCCCGGTGGACGTGCCGGGGCCGGTGGCTTATCCGTTAGGGCACGGGTTGAGCTGGTGAGTGGGCTGGCAGGACTGGTGATCGGAGGCCGGTGGCGCTGGTGAGCGGGCTGGCGCGATCGGTGAACGGAGACCGGTGGCGCTGGAACGGGCTGGTGACAACGGGACCGTGAACGGAGATCGATAGCGCTGGTGAGCGGGCTCGCGGGACCGGTGAGCGGAGACCGGTAGCGCTGGTGAACAGGCTGGTGCGACCGGTAGTCGGGGACTGGTGCTGGTGCTGGTGAGCGGGCTGGCGGGACCGGTGGCGCCGGTGAGTGAGCTGGCGAGGCCGGTGGCGCTGGTGAGCGGGCTGGCGGGACCGGTGGTGCTGGTGAGTGAGCTGGCGAGGCCGGTGGCGCTGGTGAACAGGCTGGTGCGACCGGTGGTGCCGGTGAGTGAGCTGGCGAGGCCGGTGAGCAGAGGCCGGTGGTGTTGGTGAACGGGTTGGTGGGGCTGGTGAGCGGGGTCCGGGCGGTGAGCTGAGGGGGGACTCGTGGAGCGGAGGCGCTTCCTGGCCGCCGGGGCGGTCGGGGTGGGCACGGCGGTGTTCGGTGGGGCCGCGTCGAGTGGGGCGGGCGCGGAACCGGGTGGTGCGGGGGCCGGCGGTGCGGGTGGTTTTGGGCCCGGTGGTGTGGGGCCGGAGGACGTTGGCCAAGGCGGCACCGACCAGAACGCGGTGGTGCGGACCGGGGCGGAGCAGTTAGCCGGGCGGGGGTGGCGGGAGCTGGCTGGGCGGCGGGTTGGGGTGTTGACCAATCCGACCGGTGTCCTGGTCGACCAGACGCACGTCGTGGACTCGATGGTCGCGGCGGGTGTGTCGCCGGTGGCGGTGTTCGGGCCCGAGCACGGGTTTCGGGGCACGGCTCAGGCGGGTGGTTCCGAGGGGGACTACCTGGACCCGCGCACGAACATCCCGGTGTACGACGCGTACGGGGCGGACGCCACGAAGCTCGCCGGGCTGCTCACCAAGGCGGGGGTCGAGCACGTGGTGTTCGACATCGCCGACATCGGCGCCCGGTTCTACACCTACATCTGGTCCATGTACACGGCGATGCAGGCAGCGGCCCGCGTCGGCGCGCGGTTCACCGTGCTCGACCGGCCCAACCCGGTGGGCGGGGAGGCGCACGGGCCGCAGCTCGATCCCGCTTACGCGACCGGGGTGGGGCGCAAGCCGATCGTGCAGCAGCACGGGATGACGGTGGGCGAGCTGGCCGGGTTCTTCAACGCCGAGTTCCTGCCGTCGGACGGTGGTGCGGTGGTGGACCTGCGGGTGGTCGAGGTGCGGGGGTGGCGCAGGTCGCGGCTGGACACCGGGCTGCCGTGGGTGCCGCCGAGCCCGAACGTGCCGACCCGCGACACCGCGCTCGTCTACCCCGGCACCTGCCTGTTCGAGGGGCTGGTCTTCTCGGAGGGGCGGGGCACGACCCGGCCGTTCGAGACGATCGGCGCGCCGGGGCTGGACTGGCGCTGGGCCGAGGACCTGAACGCGCGCGGCTTGCCGGGGGTGCGGTTCCGGGAGGCGCACTTCACGCCGTGGTTCGGCAAGTTCGCGAACACCGCGTGCTCCGGGGTCGCGCTGCAGGTGACCGATCCGGGCAGGTTCGACGCGATCCGCACCGCCGTGGAGATGATCGTGGTGGCCCGCTCCCGCTACCCGGCCGTCTTCGCCTGGCGGCCGGACAACTGGATCGACAAGCTGAGCGGCTCGGACCGGCTGCGCCGCATGGTCGGCGCGGGCGCGGGCGCCGACGAGGTCGTGGGCGCCTGGTCGGCCGAGCTGTCCACGTTCCGCACGAGGCGCCGCCGCCACCTGCGCTACCGGTAGAGGGGACCCGCGATGCGCCTGCCCACCCGCCCGGCAACGGCCGCACCACACCCGGCGGCACGGCTGAGAACCACCGATGCCGATACCAGCACCAGCACCAGCACTGCCACCACCAACACGGGCACGAGCACGAGCACCGGCACGGGCACGAGCACCGGCACCGGCACCGGCACCGGCACCGGCACCGCTGTATTGCGCCTACCCGCCCGACTGGGCGCAAGCATCACGCGCCTGCTTGCCGGGCTGGGCAAGAGCGTGCCACAAGCGTTCGTCCGGCTGGGCGGAAGCATCACGCGCCTGCCTGACCGGCTGAGCACCACCGTGCTGCGCCTGCCTGACCGGTTGGGCGTGGTCGTGGTGTGGTTGCGCGGCTTGCTGGGCGGGAGCGCGGCGCGGCGCGGCGGGTCGTCGACCGCAGTCGTGCTGCGTCCGCTTGGTTGGCCGGGCGCGGGTATGGCGCGGTTGCGCGGCTTGCTGGGCGGGAGCGCGGCGCGGCGGGCCGGTTCGTTGGGCACGATCGGGCTGCGGCTGTCTGCCCTGCTGGGCGCGACCGCGTTGCTGTTGGGCACCCTGGCGCCGGTGAGTGCCGAGACTGTTCCGCGTGCCCGGTTCGACCAGCCGTGGGCGGGGTTCGCGCCGGTGGGGACGGTGTTGCGGGCTGGGGCTCCTGAGCGGGTCGGGGTGGATCCGGTTCCTGTTGAGCGGGCGTTGGGGGTGGTGCGGGGGTACACCGTTGGGGCTGCTCCGTTGTTTCCCGGTGCGGTCACGCTGATGGCGCACGACGGGGTGGTTGTTGGGCACGAGGCCGTTGGGTGGGCGGTCAGGTACGCGGACGGGGTCAGCGAACTGCCTGTGGGTGAGCGGGTTCCCACGGCGCTGGACACGATCTTCGACTTGGCCTCGATCTCGAAGTTGTTCACCTCGATCGTGGTGGTTCGGCAGGCGGAGCTGGGGCGGGTCGGGATTGAGCGGCCGGTTGCCGAGTACTTGCCGGAGTTCGGGGTGGCAGGCAAGGGGGACATCACGGTCCGGCAGTTGCTCACGCACACCTCCGGGCTGGCCGCGTGGTTGCCGTTGTGGTCGGGGTGGCCGGATCGGGACTCGCGGATCAAGGCGGTCATGGACGTCGCGCCTGCCCGCGCACCCGGCACGGGTTACCTGTACTCGGATCTGAACCTCATCACGCTGGGCGTGCTGGTCGAGCGGGTGTCCGGGATGCCGCTGGACGCCTTGGTGCGCGAGACGATCACCGAGCCGCTGGGGCTGGTCGACACCGGCTACAACCCCCCGCCCGAGAAGCTCGGTCGGATCGCCGCCACCGAGTTCCAGACCTCCCCGCCTCGCGGGATCGTCCGGGGCTCGGTGCACGACGAGAACGCCTGGTCGCTGGGCGGCGTCGCCGGGCACGCGGGGGTGTTCTCCACGGCTCGGGAGCTGGCCGTGCTCGGTCAGGCGATCCTGAACGGCGGGGCTTACCGGGGCAAGCGCATCCTCAGCGAGGAATCGGTGACCGGGATGCTCACCAACCTGACGCCCGAGTTCCCCGGCAACTCGCACGGCCTCGGGTTCGAGCTGGACACCCGCTGGTACATGGGCGCCCTGTCCGCCCCGCGCACGGCGGGCCACACCGGGTTCACCGGCACCACGATGGTGCTGGACCCGGCGTCCCGGTCGATCGCGCTGCTGCTCACCAACCGGGTGCACCCGAGCCGCGACCGGGGGTCGATCAACCCGGCCCGCCGAGCGGTGGCGTCCGGGCTGGCCGAGGCGCTGGCGGTCGGGCCGGTGCGCGGGCGGTCGGCGTGGCGCGGCGACCCCGGCGGGACGCTGACCACCAAACCCCTGCCCGACGGGCCGAAGGTGCTGCGGTTCAGCGCGTTCACCGACCTGGACGCGGGCGAGTCGGTCGCCGTGCAGGAGTTCGACGGCTCGGGCTGGCGGGACCTGCGGGTGCTCACCGGGGCCGGGACGCGCACCTGGGAGCGGGTCGAGCTGCCGATGACCGGCACGGCCGCGCGGTGGGTGCGCTCGGGCGTGGGCGCGAACGGCGCGCGGGGCGGGTACGTGGACGCGATCGAGGTGGTCGCGGGCCGCCGGGTGCTGCTGGACGGCGAGCGCGGAACGGGCGAGGTGACCGCCTCCGGGTGGCGCGCCGTGGACCGTTAGTAACGGAAACGGCTTCCCGCCGACAAAGGGGGGTGAACGGCTCTTATCGATCAGGGCGGTTACCCGCAACTTGCGTTGACCGGCCGTGATGCGGTTAGTAAGTTTCCCACGTGTCCACCGAGAACACCGACGCCAGTCCACTCGTGAAGATCCGCTCCCTGCTCCCCGGCCTCGCCAGGGCGGAGCAGCGGGTGGCCAAGGTCGTGCTGGACAACCCGGCGACCGTGGCGCACCGCAGCATCACCGAGGTGGCCGAGTCCGCGGGCACCAGCGAGACCACCGTGACGCGGTTCTGCAAGGCGATCGGCGTCGGCGGCTACCCGGAGCTGCGGATCGCGCTGGCCGCCGACACCGCGCGCACCGCCGCCCGCACCGACCGGGACCTCGGCGGCGACATCGGCCCCGGCGACGACCTGCGGCAGGTGGTCGGCAAGGTCGCGTTCGCCGACGCCCGCGCCGTGGAGGAGACCGCCGAGCAGCTGAACGTGGACACCCTGCAGGCCGTGGTGGACGCGGTGGCGCGGGCGGGCCGGGTCGACGTCTACGGCTTCGGCGCCAGCGCGTTCGTCGCCTTCGACCTCCAGCAGAAGCTGCACCGCATCGGCCGCACCTGCTTCGCCTGGAACGACACGCACATCGCGCTCACCTCGGCCGCCGTGCTGACCGGCGCGGACGTGGCCGTGGGCATCTCGCACACCGGCTCCACCACCGAGACGGTCGAGGCGCTGCGGGTGGCGCGCGAGCGCGGCGCGACCACGGTGGCGCTGACGAACTTCCCGCGCTCCCCCATCAGCGAGGTCGCCGACCACGTGCTGACCACGGCGGCCCGCGAGACCACGTTCCGCTCGGGCGCGATGGCCAGCCGCATCGCCCAGCTGACCGTGGTCGACTGCCTGTTCATCGGGGTCGCGCAGCACCACGTGGAGAGCGCGACGAGCGCGCTGGAGGCGACCTACGACGCGGTCGCGGGACACCGGCTGGGCGCCCGCCCGGACGGCAGGCGGCGGCGGGAGGCCGGGAGATGACCGCGCGGGGCGACGTGGTGCGGGTGGAGTCCCCGACCGAGGCGCGCAACCCGCGCACCGGGGAGATCGACCGGATGTCCACCCTGGACGTCCTGCGGATGATCAACTCCGAGGACCGGGGCGTCCCGGACGCGGTCGCCGCCGTGCTGCCCGAGCTGGCCCGCGCGGCCGATCTCGCGGTGGCCGCGCTGCGCGGCGGCGGCCGGGTGCACTACGTGGGCGCGGGCACGTCCGGCAGGCTCGCCACGCTGGACGCGGCCGAGCTGCCGCCCACGTTCAACACCCCGCCGGACTGGTTCGTCGCCCACCACGCGGGTGGCGCGGAGGCGCTGGTGCGGGCGGTGGAGAACGCCGAGGACCAGGCCGCCACGGGTGCCGAGCGCATCCGCGCGCACGCCGAACCGGGCGACCTCGTGCTCGGGGTGACCGCGTCCGGCCGCACCCCGTTCGTGCTCGGCGCGCTGGCCGCCGCCCACGAGCTGGGCGCCCGCACCGCGCTGGTGTCGAACAACCCGAGCGCGCCGCCCGTCCCGGTGGACGTGCTGATCACCGTGGACACCGGTCCGGAGGCGATCGCCGGCTCGACCAGGATGAAGGCGGGCAGCTCGCAGAAGCTGGTGCTGACCGCGTTCTCCACGGCCGTGATGGTGCGGATGGGCCGCACCTACTCGAACCTGATGGTGTCGGTGCGGGCCACGAACGCGAAGCTGCGCGGCCGGACCGTGCGCATCCTGAGCGAGGCGACCGGCCTGGACGAGCGGGAGTGCACCGACGCGCTCACCGCGGCGGGCGACGACCTCAAGGTCGCGCTGGTGCACCTGCTGTCC
Organism: Actinosynnema mirum DSM 43827; assembly: GCF_000023245.1. Taxonomy (GTDB): domain Bacteria; phylum Actinomycetota; class Actinomycetes; order Mycobacteriales; family Pseudonocardiaceae; genus Actinosynnema; species Actinosynnema mirum. Next base: position 290,530 of record NC_013093.1, on the reverse strand, counting down.
GGCTCGCCCGCGCCGGACGCGGCCGAGGCGCTGACCGCGACCGGCGGGCACGTGCGGCAGGCGCTCACCCGGCTGTCAGCGGGCGCCACGGGATAGGCGTCGACAGCACCATCGCGCTGGACGTCTCCCCGTGCCCGCCCAGGCGCACGAGCAGCCGCTCCAGCTCGCTGACCGAGGTCGTGACGACCTTGACCACCGAGCAGATGTCCCCGGTCAGCCGCACCACCTCCACCACCTCGGGGCAGTCGTCGAGCAGCTCGGGGTGCACGGTGATGCACCGGGGCCCGTAGCACTTCATCCGCACCAGGGCGATCACCGAGCGGCCGACCGCCGTGGGGTCGACCACCGCGCGGTAGCCGGTGATCACGCCCGCGTTCTCCAGCCTGCGCACCCGTTGCGCCACCGTCGGCGGGGACACGCCGACCTTGCGGGCCAGCTCGTTGTAGGACAGCCGGGCATCGGCCTGGAGGGCGTCGACCAGCGCCCAGTCGACCGCGTCGAGGTCCGTTCTCACGAACGACAAGCTAGCGCGCCGAACGCTTTCCGAACCTGAGAAGAAACCCGGCGAGGGCCGGTCGACGCCCATTCCGGTGAGCGGAAAGCCGCTCCATCATTGACGCATGGAACAGGTGTGCCCGGTCGCCCCGAAGCTGGACTTCGGCGGGACCACGCCGTACGAGGACTACGTGCGCGCCTCCGTCCTGCACACGTTGCAGCGGCAGGCGTCCGACGACCCGCGCGAGATGTCGTTCCTGGTGACGACCCAGGTGATGGAGCTGTACTTCGGCCTGCTGTGCTTCGAGTGGCGGCAGGCGCAGAAGGAGCTGCGGGCGGACGACGTGACCGCGGCGGTGCGCACGCTGCGCCGCAGCGAGCTGCACATGCAGGCGCTGAACGCGGCGTGGCGGCCGATCGCCCGGATGACGCCGGGCGAGTTCAACTCGTTCCGGGACGCGCTCGGCGAGGGCTCGGGCTTCCAGTCCGGCCGCTACCGCGAGGTGGAGTTCCTGCTGGGCGAGAAGTCCCGGTCGATGCTGGTGCCGCACCGCTCGGCGCCCGCGCAGCACGACGCGCTGGAGGCGCTGCTGAGCGAGCCGAGCCTGTACGACGACGTGCTCGCGGCGCTGCACCGGCGGGGGCTGGACGTGCCGGACGAGCTGCTCAAGCGCGACTTCGCCGAGGCGTACGCGCCGGACGAGCGGGTCGAGGCGGTGTGGGCGCACGTCTACCGGGAGGGTCCGAGGGACCTGCTGGAGCTGGGCGAGGCGCTGACCGACGTGGCCGAGGAGTTCTCCCGCTGGCGGCACGACCACCTGCTCGCGACGCGGCGCTCGATGGGGTCCAAGGTGGGGACCGGCGGGTCGGCGGGCGTGGCGTGGTTGGAGAAGCGCGTGCGCCGGGCCGTGTTCCCGGAGCTGTGGACCGCGAGGAGCTACGTGTGACCGACCCGCTCGCCCACGTCAGGGAGCTGTTCGACCTGGCCGACGACGTGGTGTACCTGGACGGCAACTCGCTGGGCGCGCCGCCGAGGGCGGTGGCCGAGCGGCTGGACGACGTGGTCCGCAGGCAGTGGGGGCGCAGGCTGATCCGCTCCTGGTCGGAGGGCTGGTGGGAGGCCCCGCAGCGGGTCGGCGACCGGATCGGGCGGCTCGTGGGGGCCGCGCCGGGGCAGGTCGTGGTGGGCGACTCGACCAGCGTGAACCTGTTCAAGGCGCTGGTGGGGGCGGTGCGCGGCACCGACCGGTCCGAGATCGTGGTGGACGCGGGCACGTTCCCGACCGACGGCTACATCGCCGGGTCGGCGGCCGAGCTGACCGGGCTGTCGCTGCGCCCGGCCGACCCGGACGACCTGCGGCTGGACGAGCGCACGGCGGTGGTGCTGCTCAACCACGTCGACTACCGGACCGGGCGGCTGCTGGACATGGCCGGGCTGACCGAGCGGGCGCACGAGGTGGGCGCGAAGGTCGTCTGGGACCTGTGCCACAGCGTCGGCGTGCTGCCGATCGAGCTGGACGCGCTGGGCGTGGACCTGGCGGTGGGCTGCACCTACAAGTTCCTCAACGGCGGCCCCGGCTCGCCCGCGTTCCTGTACGTGCCGAGCGCGGCGCAGCCGGGGTTCCGGCAGCCGCTGACCGGCTGGACCGGGCACCGGGAGCCGTTCGCGATGGCCGCCGAGTACACCCCGGACGCCGGGATCGGGCGGGCGCGGGCGGGCACGCCGGACATCCTGTCGATGCTGGCCCTGGACGCCGCGCTGGACGTGTGGGACGGGGTGGAGCTGGCGGACGTGCGGGCCAAGGGGCTGGCGCTGACGGCGCGGTTCATGGAGCTGGTGCGGGACCTGCCGGGCATCGAGGTGATCACGCCCGCCGACGGGCGGCGCGGCCACCAGGTGTCGCTGCGGCACCCGGAGGCGGCGCGGCTGATGGCCGAGCTGATCGCGGGCGGGGTGATCGGCGACCACCGGCCGCCGGACGTGCTGCGGTTCGGCTTCGCGCCGCTGTACAACACGTTCGACGAGGCGGAGCGCGCCGCGAAGGCCCTGGAAGAGCTGCTCTAGGCGGCGGCGTCCGCGATGCCCTGGGCCTCGCGGGCGCCCGCTTCCAGCGCCGCGCAGCTGAACGTGATCCACCGCGCCACGCCCTCGGGCTCGCCGGTGGAGAACCCGTGCAGTGCCGCGTCGTACTCGGAGCGCCTGCGCAGGCACCACACCTCGGGCACGCCCAGGCTCTTCGGGTCGAGCCCGGTCGCGATGGAGGCCAGCCGGGACGCCGCGCGGGCGACCACGCCGTTGGCGGTGTCGAACGGGGTCAGGGCCATCAGCTCGCCGTGCACCACGGCCACCACGAGCGGGCCGGGGGCGGACGTGCCGCCGGTGACCAGGCCCGCGAGCAGGTCGAGCCGCTCGGCGACGCCGGGCACCAGCCGGGGCCTGCCCAGCTCGGTCCCCAGGTCGGCGGCGGCGAGGACGTGCAGCTTGGCCAGCGCCTGGAGCGGGGCGCGCTGCCAGGTCGGGAACACCACGCCCAGCGACTCGGCGACGCGCAGCGCGCCCGCGAGCACGGGGTCGGTGACCTCGCCGTCCTCGGGGATCGTGGTGGGGCCGCCGTCGAGCGCGGCGGACGCCCTGGCCGCGCGCACCGAGGCCTCGGCCGCCGTGGTGGCCCAGCCGCGCAGGTTGACGCGGTGCCGGTGCACCCGGAACACGGCGTCGCGGGCGGAGGCGACCGCGTCGGCGACGCCGGGCAGGTCCAGCAGCGGTGCGAGCGGATCGGTCACGCCGGGTACGGTACCCGCCGGTAAGTGGCCTCCCGGACTTTCTCCTGGAGTGGTCGTTCTGGAAGTCCACATGTCGACTTAACGTCACGGCATGACCTGGTTCGACCGCCCCGTGCTCAGCGATCCCCACGTCCGGCTGGAGCCGCTGACCCCGGACCACGCCCCCGGACTGCTCAAGGCGGGCGCGGACCCCGGCGTGTGGACCTGGCTGAGCAGCCGCCAGCCGACCGACCTGCCCGCGATGGCCGCGTTCGTGGACCGGGCGCTGACCGACCCGGACCGGGCGCCGTGGGCGCAGGTCGACCCGGCCACCGGCGAGGTCGTGGGCACCACCTCGTACTACGAGGTCGACCCCGAGCACCGGAACCTGTGCATCGGCCACACCTGGATCGGCGCGCCCTGGCAGCGCACCCCGCTGAACACGGCCGCGAAGCTGCTCCTGCTCACCCGCGCGTTCGACGGGCTGGGCGCGCTGCGCGTGGGCTGGCACACCGACATCCGCAACGAGCGCTCGCAGCGGGCCATCGCCCGGCTCGGCGCGACCCGCGAGGGGGTGCTGCGCGCGCACCGGATCAGGCCGGACGGCACCGTCCGGGACACCGTGGTGTTCTCGGTGACGGCGCCGGAGTGGCCCGGCGTGCGTGACCGGCTCGTGGCACGACTGGCCGAGTGACCGGCCACCACCGGGTGTGAGCGAGGTCACCCACCCTTACCGCTGGTCGCAATTGAGGTGTCATTCGGCGGATTAGCGGTGGTCCGTGACGTGGGACACGGGTTACACAGTTACCCATGTGTTTCACAGCCGCCGTATTGGTCTGAACCATGTCGGGGTGCTGTGAGCGGGACCGCCCCCAGGGGTGCCCACCACGGCCAAGGATTCAGGAGGTCTGCCCGACATGACCAAGCCGAACGAGAACGGCCCGACCCTGGACAACCTGCTGACCGAGAGCCGCACGTTCCCCCCGTCCGAGGAGTTCGCCGCGCAGGCGAACGCCACCCAGGCGCTGTACGACTCGGCCGCCGCCGACCGCGAGGCCTTCTGGGCCGAGCAGGCCGACCGGCTGACCTGGGAGCGGAAGTGGGACCGGGTCCTCGACTGGTCCGACGCACCGTTCGCCAAGTGGTTCGTCGGCGGCAGGCTCAACGTCGCCTACAACTGCGTCGACCGGCACGTCGAGTCCGGCCACGGCGAGCAGGTCGCCATCCACTGGGAGGGCGAGCCCGGCGACAGCCGGACCATCACCTACGCCGACCTCAAGCGCGACGTCTCCAAGGCCGCCAACGCGCTGGCCTCGCTCGGCGTCGGCGCCGAGGACCGGGTCGCCATCTACATGCCGATGGTCCCCGAGGCGATCGTCGCCATGCTGGCCTGCGCCCGCATCGGCGCGCTGCACAGCGTCGTGTTCGGCGGCTTCTCGGCCGAGGCGCTGCGCACCCGCGTCGAGGACTCGCAGGCCAAGCTGGTGATCACCACCGACGGCCAGTACCGGCGCGGCAACCCGGCCCCGCTCAAGCCCGCCGTGGACGAGGCCGTGTCGAAGGCCGCGAGCGTCGAGCACGTGCTGGTGGTGCGGCGCACCGGCGGCGAGGTGGCCTGGACCGAGGGCCGCGACCTGTGGTGGCACGAGCTGGTGGACGGCCAGTCCGAGGAGCACGCCCCCGAGGCGTTCGACTCCGAGCACCCGCTGTTCATCCTCTACACCTCGGGCACCACCGGGAACCCCAAGGGCATCCTGCACACCTCCGGCGGCTACCTCACGCAGACCGCCTACACGCACCACAACGTGTTCGACCTCAAGCCGGACAGCGACGTCTACTGGTGCACCGCCGACATCGGCTGGGTCACCGGGCACAGCTACATCGTGTACGGCCCGCTGGCCAACCGGGTCACCCAGGTCGTCTACGAGGGCACCCCGAACACCCCGCACGAGGGCCGCCACTGGGAGATCGTGCAGAAGTACGGCGTCTCGATCTACTACACCGCGCCGACGCTGATCCGCACGTTCATGAAGTGGGGCGCGGAGATCCCGGCCAAGCACGACCTGTCGTCGCTGCGGGTGCTCGGCAGCGTCGGCGAGCCGATCAACCCCGAGGCGTGGATCTGGTACCGGGAGAACATCGGCGCGGGCAAGGCGCCGATCGTGGACACCTGGTGGCAGACCGAGACCGGCGCGATCATGATCTCGCCGCTGCCCGGCGTGGTGTCCACCAAGCCCGGTTCGGCGCAGCGCCCGCTGCCCGGCGTCGGTGCGAAGGTCGTGGACGACCAGGGCGTCGAGGTCGGCCCCGGCGGTGGCGGCTACCTGGTGCTGGACGAGCCGTGGCCGTCGATGCTGCGCGGCATCTGGGGCGACGACGCGCGCTACCGCGACACCTACTGGTCGCGGTTCGCCGAGGAGGGCTTCTACTTCGCGGGCGACGGCGCGAAGTACGACGCGGACGGCGACATCTGGCTGCTGGGCCGGGTGGACGACGTGATGAACGTGTCCGGGCACCGGATCTCCACCACCGAGGTGGAGTCCGCGCTGGTGTCGCACCCGACCGTGGCGGAGGCGGCGGTGGTCGGGGCGACCGATCCGACGACCGGGCAGGGCATCGTGGCGTTCGTGATCCTGCGCGGCGGGGTCGCCGCGGGCTCGGACGGGGCCGAGGCGATCAAGGCGCTGCGCGACCACGTGGCCAAGGAGATCGGGCCGATCGCGAAGCCCAGGCAGATCATGGTCGTGCCGGAGCTGCCGAAGACCCGCTCGGGCAAGATCATGCGCCGCCTGCTGCGCGACGTGGCGGAGAACCGCCAGGTCGGCGACGTGACGACGCTGGCCGACTCGTCCGTGATGGACCTGATCTCCTCCGGCCTGAAGAAGGGCTCCGGGGAGGACTGAGCGCGCGGACGGCCAGGACCCGGCGGGCGTCCCACCACTTGGTGGGACGCCCGCCGTCGGTTACCCTTGGTCACAGGTGAGCCGGGAAGTCTGGTCGGCACGTCATCAGCCGTGCCCAGACTACGGAGCAGCCCCTTGTCCTCCCCCGCCCGCAAGCCCGCCGCCGACTTCGCCCGCTACCTGCGCACCGAGACCACCGGCGGCATCGTCCTGCTCGTGGCCACCGCGATCGCGCTGCTGTGGGCCAACTCCCCGCTCGGCGACTCCTACACCGCGCTCCGCGAGACGCACCTCGGCCCGCTCACCATCGGTGACTGGGTCAAGGACGGCCTGCTCGCGGTGTTCTTCTTCGTCGCCGGGCTGGAGCTCAAGCGCGAGCTGGTGGTCGGCGAGCTGAACAGCCTCAAGGCCGCCGCCCTGCCCGTGATCGCCGCGGTCGGCGGCATGGTGGTCCCCGCGCTGGTCGCGCTCGGCTTCTCCTGGGGCGAACCGGGCGCGGGCCAGGCGTGGGCGATCCCGATGGCCACCGACATCGCGTTCGCGCTGGGCGTGCTGGCGATCGCCGGGTCGGCGCTGCCGAGCAGCGTCCGGGTGTTCCTGCTCAGCCTCGCGGTGGTGGACGACCTGGGCGCGATCGCGGTGATCGCGGTGCTGTTCACCTCCGGGCTGGAGCTGCTCGCGGTGCTGGCCGCCGTCGCGCTGCTCGCCCTGTACGCCTTCCTCCAGCACAAGCGGGTCACCGCGACCTGGCTCTACGTCCCGATCGCGGTGGGCGCCTGGGTCGCGGTCCACGAGGCCGGGGTCCACGCCACGATCGCCGGGGTGGCGCTCGGGCTGCTGACCCGCGTGCGCGCCGACGAGGGCGAGGACGAGGCGCCCGCCGCGCGCCTGGAGCACCGGTTGCAGCCGTGGTCGGCCGGGCTGGTGGTGCCGCTGTTCGCGCTCTTCGCGGCGGGCGTCCCGATCGGCGGGGACGCCCTGCGCGCGCTGGTGGACGACCCGATCGCGCTGGGCGTCGTCGCGGGTCTGGTGCTGGGCAAGGTGATCGGCATCCTCGGCTTCTCCGCGCTGGCGGTGCGGCTGAGGCTCGCGGTGTGGCCGAGCGGGGCGGGACCGCGCGACGTCGCGGCGGTGGGCGTGCTCGGCGGCGTCGGGTTCACGGTGAGCCTGCTGATCGCCGACCTCGCGCTGGCCGGCGAGGCGGCCGAACGGGCCAAGGCCGCGGTGCTGATCGCGTCCCTGCTGGCGTCGCTGATCGCGGCCGTCCTGCTGGTGCGGCGGGGCAGAGCGCACCGGGACTCGGACTGATCACCGGGTGATCGATCGCGTGATCAGCCGGTCGAGCGGCCTCGCGCCAGGGGGCGTGGCACGATTGTGCGGTGACCACCCCGAGTGAGAACACGCCGCCTCCAATCCCGTCGATCCCGCTGACGGCGGAGAACGCCTCGACGATCGCCGGGGAGACCTCGATCGGCGGGCTGGTGCGCGACGCGACAGCCCACGTGTCGACCCTGCTGCGGGCCGAGGTGGAGCTGGCCAAGGCCGAGGTGACCCACGAGGTCAAGCGGGGGCTGAAGGGCAGCGTCTTCTTCATCCTGGCGCTGGTGGTCCTCTCCTTCAGCCTGTTCTTCTTCTTCATGTTCGTGGCCGAGCTGATCGCGGTGTGGCTGCCCGTCTGGGCCGGCTACCTGATCGTCTTCGGCCTGATGATCGGCATCACGGTCCTGCTCGGGCTCCTGGGCTACCGGAAGATGAAGACGCTGCGCGCCCCGACGCGGACGATCGAGTCCGCGAAGGAGACCGTCGCGGTGCTGCGGCGCCGCGACGACCAGGACGACACCCCCTGAGCCGGGCCGTGGCGCCGCCACCGGACCCGTCGTCCGCGCGGATACCCGGCCCGTGGGCGCACCGCGACGTGTCCGCCAACGGCATCCGGCTGCACGTGGCCGAGCTGGGCGACGGACCGCTCGTGCTGCTGCTGCACGGGTTCCCCGAGTTCTGGTGGTCCTGGCGGCACCAGCTGGTCGACCTGGCCGAGGCCGGGTACCGGGCGGTGGCCGTCGACCTGCGCGGGTACGGGGACTCGGACAAGCCGCCGAGGGGCTACGACGGGTTCACGCTCGCCGGTGACGTCGCCGGGCTGGTCAAGGCGCTCGGCGAGCCCAGGGCGCACGTCGTCGGGCACGCCTGGGGCGGGATGCTGGCCTGGGTGGTCGGCGCGCTGCACCCCCGCCTCGTGCGGTCGGTGACGGCCGTGTCCGCGCCGCACCCGCTGGCGCTGCGCCGGGCCGTGCGGCGCAACACCGCCGGGCAGGCGCGCGCGCTGGGGCACCTGCTGCGGTTCCAGCTGCCGGTGCTGCCGGAGCGCTCCCTGCTGGCCGCGAACGGCGCCCGCGTCGGCGAGCTGCTGCGCGCCTGGGGTGGCGCGGGGTGGACGGCCTCGCCGGAGTTCGCCGAGGTGGTCGAGCGGAACACCGCCGCCGTGCGCATCCCCGGCGTGGCGCACAGCGCGCTGGAGTACCACCGGTGGGCGGTGCGCTCGCAGGTGCGCAGCGACGGGCGGCGGTTCGTGGAGGCGGTGTCCCGGAAGCTGGAGGCCCCGGTGCTCCAGGTGCAGGGCGCCCGCGACCCGGTGATGCTCGCGCAGACCGCGCTCGACTCGGCCCGCTGGCGCGGTCCGGACTCGGTGCTGCGGGTGCTCCAGGACGTCGGGCACTTCCCGCACCAGGAGGACCGCGCCGAGGTCAGCCGCGTGATCGCGGGCTTCCTGGCCGAGCGGTAGCCGGGCGCCCTCGGGGGGCGCCCGGCCTCAGCGCCTGGTTCGCGGGATCAGGACGCGCAGGTCTGCGTGGGCGCGCGCCGCACCAGCCCCGGCGCCTTGGCCACCTCGTCGGCGACCTCCTGCGGGGTCAGCACGAACCCGGTCTCCTGGTCGTCCACGGCCGCGCCGAACACCACGCCCATGACCCGGCCCTCCCGGTCGACCAGCGGGCCGCCGGAGTTGCCGCTGCGGACCTTCGCCCGGATCGTGTAGACGTCCCGCGTCACGGTCTGCGCGTCGTAGATGTCCGGCCCGCGCAGCATGGGGATGCGCTCGCGCACCCGCGCCTCGGACGCCGTGTACGGGCCGTCCAGCGGGTAGCCGAGCACGATGCCGTCCTCGCCCTGGTCGATCTCGTCGGTGCGGAACTGGAGTGGCTGCGCGTCCAGGTTCGGCACGGCCAGGATCGCCAGGTCGGTCTGCGCGTCGTAGTGCACGACCGTCGCGTCGAACTTGCCCTGGCCGACCTCGATGCTGACCTCGGTGGTGCCCGCGACGACGTGCGCGTTGGTCATGACCCGCTCCGGCGCGATCACGAACCCGGTGCCCTCCAGCGCCCGCGAGCACGAGGGCGCCCGGCCGCGCACCTTCAGCACGCTCGGCCGCAGCCGCTGCACCACGGGGTCGCCGCTGAGCTCGGGGTCGGGCGGGGAGACCTCCCTGAGCGGGGTGCGGTTGAACGGGTCCATCGCGGCCGGGAAGCCGGACACGTCGAACAGGTTCTGCAGGTCCTCGGACAGGTCGCGGGCCGCCTGCGGCATCGCTCCGTCCACGGTGGACAGGATCGCGGACTGGTTGAGGCCCTTGGCCAGCGTCGGCAGGCCGGCCACCGAGGTGAGCGGCAGCGCGATCATCCACGCCACCACGAACACCACCGCGCCCTGCACGACCGCGCCGAGGGCGTTGTCCACGCCGCGCAGCGGGGTCGCGTTGACCTTGGACTTGACCGCGCGTCCGATGTAGACGCCCAGCGTCTCGCCGAGCGCGACCAGGAGCACCACCACGCCGACCGCGAAGACGACCTTGGTCACCACGTTGTCGAAGCGCGACACCACCACGGGCGCGAGCTGCGTGCCCAGCAGCAGGCCGACGAGCACGCCGATGAAAGCGGGCACGGCCACGACCATGCCCTGCCTGGCGCCCGACACCGCGGCGAACGCGGCTATCGCCAGCACCAGCAGGTCTACCCAGTTCACCCGGTTCCTCCGCCCGTCAGGCTAGGTGGCGCGCAGCGCCGAGTCGAGGTCTCGCACGTCGGTGGCGTCCCACGGGCGCTCCCAGCCGCCGAGCCGGAGCAGCCCGCTGACCAGTCCGGCGGTGAAGCCCCACACCAGCATCCCCGGTGCGGAGAACGCGGGTCCGGTGTAGCCGGACGGGTGCGAGACGCGGAACCGGTTCGCCGGGTCGGCGAGGTGGGCGACCGGGATGCGGGCGACGGCCGCCGTCTCGCCGGGGTCGACCGGCGCGACCGGGACCGGGGTGCGCCAGTGCGCGAGCACGGGCGTGACCAGGAACCCGGACACCGGGACGTGCAGCTCGGGCAGCAGGGCCACCGGTCGCACGCCCTCGGCGAGCACACCGGTCTCCTCGAACGCCTCGCGCAGCGCGGTGCCGACGGGGCCCGAGTCCTCGGGGTCGGCGGCGCCGCCGGGGAAGGCGACCTGGCCGGGGTGGGAGCCGAGGGTGTCGGCGCGGCGCAGCAGGAGCAGGTCGGGGCCCCGGTGGCCCTCGCCGAACAGCATGAGCACGGAGGCCGCGCGGCCGGTGAAGGCGGGCGGTTTCGGGTAGTTGAGGAAGGTGTCGGCGTCGGCGTCCACCGCGGCGGCGGCCAGGCCGCGCATCCACTCGGGCAGCTCGCCGAGGTCGTCGACCAGCCGCTCGGGGGCCCCGCCGGGGGCGAGGCCCGCGGCGCGGTCGGCGTCGTGGCCGGTGACGGGATCGGTCGTCCGGTCGGTCATCCGACCACCTCGCGGACCTGATCGACGCTGGTGAACACGAGCGGGTCGGTCACCGGGGTGATGGAGCCGTCCGCGCCGACCAGGAAGCTGGCGGGCAGCGTGGGCGGGACCTTGAAGGCCCTCAGCAGCGCCTCGGAGTCGTCGACCAGCGACGGCAGGTGCACGCCGATCCGGGAGAGCAGGTCGAGGCCGTCCGCCTCGCCGCTCTTGACCTGGACGCCGAGCACCGGGATCGCGCCGGGGCGCTGGGAGTAGTCGTCCAGCACGCGCAGCTCCTCGCGGCAGGGCGCGCACCAGGACGCCCAGAAGTTGACCAGCACCCGGCCGGACAGCGCGGTCGCGGCGTCGACCCGCTCACCGTCGCCCAGGCACACGGCGGTGGCGCCGCGCAGCGCCTCGGGACCCGCGCTCGTGCTCGTGGGGCCCGCGCTCGGGGACGCGGGGCTCGGGGACGCGGCATTCGCGGAAGCGGGGCTCGCCGAGTTCCCCGAGAACTGGTCGCAGGGCCGCAGCGCGGCCTTGTTGCGCGCCACGCCCAGGTCCGCGCGCTGGGACGTGTCGCGCTGGGGCTGGGGGATCACCGGGCTCGCCGGGTCCTCGCCCCTCGGCCACAGGGCGACCACGCCCGCCACCGCGAGCACCAGGACGACCACCGACCACCGCGCCGCCGCGCTCACCCGAGCCGCTCCCCCGCCCGCACCCGCTCGGCCAACCCGATCAGGTGCTCCGCCTCGTCGCCCTTCACCAGCTTGGCAGCGCGGACCGGATCGGTGGGGCCCGTCCCGAAGGACGGGCACTGGGGCGCGAGCAGGCAGGCGCCGCACGCGGGCGTCCTGGCGTGGCACACCCGGCGCCCGTGGAAGATCGTCCGGTGGGAGAGCAGGGTCCAGTCCTTGCGCTCGACCAGCGCGCCGACGGCGTGCTCGACCTTGACCGGGTCCTCCTCGGTGGTCCAGCCCCAGCGGCGGACCAGCCGCCCGAAGTGCGTGTCGACGGTGATCCCCGGCACGCCGAACGCGTCGCCGAGCACCACGTTCGCGGTCTTGCGGCCGACGCCGGGCAGCTTCACCAGCTCGGCCTGGGTGCCCGGCACCTCGCCGTCGTGCCGCTCCACGATCTCGGCGGCCAGCCCGGAGATCGCGGCGGCCTTGTTGCGGTAGAAGCCGGTCGGGCGGACCAGCTCCTCCAGCTCGGTCCGGTCGGCGGCGGCGTACTCCTCGGCCGAGCGGTAGCGCGCGAACAGCGCCGGGGTGACCTGGTTCACGCGCTTGTCGGTGCACTGGGCGGACAGGACGACCGCGACGAGGAGTTCCAGCGGGGTGGTGAAGTCCAGCTCGCAGTGCGCGTCCGGGTAGCCGACGCCGAGCACCCGCACCGTCCGGCGGGCCCTGCGGACGAGTCCCAACCGGGTTTCCGGCCGTGCTCCGCCCCGCGCGCCACCCACCATGCCAAAAGGCTACCGGTGGCGCGGACCACCCTCGCGCCACGGCGGGAGAGGTCACACGTGGTGAGCCGCCGTCCATTTCCACCCGGCTGTCCGCTTCGCGTTCTGCGGTGCGTCACCGGTTCCGCACGGGGAGTGGTCCGGGCGCGACGGGGAACCCCCGAGCAACCCCGGAGCGGTTCCGGACGTCCATTTCCTCGCACGCGCGCCACGCGCGCGAAGAGACCCCCTGCCAGTGCGCCCGAAAACGGGATGCGCAAGGATCGGAGCCATCATGACTGCCTGGTTCGTCATCGCCGTTCCGATCGTGATCATGTTCTTCGCGCTCTTCATGGAGCGCGTCGAAGCCCGCCTGCGGCACGTCGCCGTGCAGGAGGACGAGGTCGAGGAGTTCCTCGAGTCCGCGCGCCCCGACGAGGTCAAGGCGCTCTACGGGCACGGCATCGGCCGCGCGCTGGAGCTGTTCCGCCTGCGCCGGTTCGGCGGTCGCTCGAAGAACCTGCGGTCGCGCCCCCGCCGCTAGGGCGGGCACCAGCGTTGATCAGGCCCAACGGGGCTCCCCCCGGTGGGCCGCGTCGCGCTGTCCGGACTGTGCCGACGGCGCGCCCGAAAGGCGATCCCGACCACAGCCCTTAGACTGCACTCAGTGATCGACGGCAGGCGCTGATCCGCCAGAAGGCGGAACGCGCTCGACCACGCCGTCGCGTCTCGACAGGAGGGACGAGGTGGACGAGACCCTGGCCCGCGCGGGCATCTTCCAGGGGGTTGAACCGGCGGCAGCGGAGGCACTGGCGCAGACGCTGGAGTCCGTTGAATTCCCGCGCGGCCACGTGATCTTCGCGGAGGGCGAACCGGGCGACCGGCTTTACATCATCCAATCCGGAAAGGTGAAGATCGGGCGCAAGTCGCCGGACGGTCGGGAGAACCTGCTCGGGATCTTCGGACCGTCGGACATGTTCGGCGAGCTGTCGATCTTCGACCCCGGTCCGCGCACGTCCACCGCGACGACGGTGACCGAGGTGCGTGCGGTCAGCATGGACCGCCCGGCGCTGCGGCAGTGGATCTCGAACCGGCCGGAGATCGCGGAGCAGCTGCTCCGCGCGCTGGCGCGCAGGCTGCGCCGGACGAACTCCATGCTGGCCGACCTGATCTTCACGGACGTGCCCGGCCGCGTGGCGAAGGCGCTGCTCCAGCTCGCCCAGCGGTTCGGCAGCCAGGAGGCGGGGCTGCTGCGGGTGACGCACGACCTGACGCAGGAGGAGATCGCCCAGTTCGTGGGCGCCTCGCGCGAGACGGTCAACAAGGCCCTGGCGGACTTCGCCCACCGGGGTTGGCTGCGCCTGGAGGGCAAGAGCGTGCTGATCCTGGACCCGGAGCGGCTCGCGCGCCGAGCCCGGTAGTCAGCGCGCCCCGGTGTCGGCGGGGTTCTCGGAAAACGACCCGCGTCGGGGCCGACCCCGCAGCGGAGCACTCCCGAGGTGAGGCGCGCCCCGCTTCCGACCGCGGCGGACCAGGTGTCCGCGTGGCGGGAAGCGGGGCGCTCCGCCGGTCGACGCGGGTGCGCGGACGGTTCGTGCGCCGCACGGACGGGTGAACACGATCAGCTCGACGGCGGCCTGCCGGTGGTTCCGACCACCAGGAGGCGGCCGTCGTGCTCGTCGTGGGGCCTTTCCGGACCGCGCGCGGTCGCCGGGCGCGGTGGGGGCGAGGACGACCGGAGCGGGAACGGGGACAGCGGAGCCGGGCGCCGCCCCCGACGCGGCGCTCCGACCCCGCTGCTCTCGCGGCCCATCCCCCGACAGACCGCGTCTCCGCTTCCGGCGCCCGCAGGCCCCGACCCTCGTGGCACCGGACTGGAGTACCTGGGTACCCGCGGGTCCGGCCTGCTGAAACCGGGTTCGCGCGGGTTCGTGCGCACACCATCGCACGCCCCCCACCCCGCGCCTCAAGGGCGTTCACCCTCGGGGAATGCCGGTTCAGCCCCTCCACCTCGCGTTTTCACCCGTTCATCGCAGCGGTGCGCCCGGATCGGGTCCGGCGCCCCCGATCGGTGCGCCGTTCGGGTCCGCTGGACGGGGCGAACGGGAGAACAGCAGGCAAAAAATTGGTACTCGCGTACCAGGTCTGCATACTGGCACGCATGTCCCACTCCGCCCGGCTCTCCGACTACCGCGCCGCCCTCACCACGCCCGCGATGCGCGGCCCCGTCGTCGCGGGCCTGTTCGCCAGGCTGCCGATCGCGATGATCGGCTTCGCGCTGCTGCTCTACGTCCAGCGGGCCAGCGGCTCCTACGGCACGGCGGGGCTGGTGTCGGCCTCGGCGCTGATCGGCGTCGCGCTGGGCGCGATCGCGCAGGGCAGGCTGATGGACCGGTTCGGGCCGAGCAGGCCGCTGCTGGCCGTCACCGCGCTGTTCGCGCTGGCCGCGACCGGCGCGGTCGTGGCCGTGGAGAGCGGCGTGGCCGTGGTGGTGCTGGCGCCGCTGGCGTTCGCGGTCGGGTTCACCGAGCCGATGGCCGGGTCGGCGTCGCGGGCGCTGTGGACGAGCATCGTGCCCGCCGGGCCGCTGCGCGACGCGGGCATCGCCTACGAGGCGATCAGCATGGAGGTCTTCTTCATCCTCGGGCCGGGGCTGGCGGGCGTGCTGGTCACGGCGGCCTGGCCGGGCACCGGGTTCGTGGTGGGCGCGGCGATGATGGTGGTCGGCGCGCTGTGGTTCGCCTGCACGCCGACCGTGCGCGGGCGGCGGCCGGAGCCCGTCCAGGGCGGCGGTCCGCTCGGCGCGCTGGCCTCGCCGGGGATGCGGACCGTGGCGCTCGCGGCGCTCGGGTTCGGGCTGTCGATCGGGTTCATCGAGGTGGCGGTGCCCGCGGCGGCCGACGCGGCCGGGCACAAGGGGGTCGGCGGGCTGCTGCTGAGCCTGTGGTCGGTCAGCTCGGTGCTGTTCGGGGTGCTGTACTCGCTGCGCCCGCTGCCGCGCCCCATGCACCTGCGGCTGCCGGTGCTGCTGGGCGGGTTCTCGCTGCTCGCGGCGCTGCTGGCGATCCCGACGACGCTCGTGGGGCTCGCGGTGGCGCTGTTCGTGGTCGGGTCGCTGATCACCCCGCAGTCCACCGCGCACTCGGCGGCGATCGAGCAGGTCGCGCCCGAGGGCACAGCGGCCGAGGCGTTCGGGTGGGTGGTCACGGCGGTGACGCTGGGACTGGCGGCCGGGCAGGGGCTCGCCGGGCAGATCGTGGAGGCCCGTGGGACGTCCACGGCGTTCCTGGCGGCTGCCGCGTCCGGGTTGGCGGTCGCGGTGGTGGTGTGGTTGCTGCGCGGGACGGTCGCGGCGGGCGCGCCCGGCGTTCCGGCGGGCGCCGCTGTCCCCCAGGAGGAGGAAGCGGGGCTCGTCGGGCGCTGAACCCGGCCGGAACTGTCAGGGGTGCTCGCTAGCTTCCGGGGATGGACCTCACCGCCACCACCTCGGAACTGGCCTCCGCCGTCGCCGACGTCGCCCGCCTGCTGCCCGGCCGCGTGCTCGACCCCGTGCTGGCGGGCGTCGTGCTGCGGGCCGGGCCGGGCGGGGTGGAGCTGTCGGGCAGCGACCGGGAGCGGTCGCTGCGGCTGAGCCGGGCGGCCACCACGCACTCCGAGGGGGCCGCGCTGGTGCCCGCGAAGCCGCTGGCCGAGACGCTGCGGGCGCTGGAGTCCCCGCAGGTGCGGCTGGTGGTGGAGGGGTCGCGGCTGGCCGTGCGCACGGGGGCGGCGCGGTTCGCGCTGCCGCTGCTGGAGCTGGGGGACCACCCAGGGGTTCCGGAGCTGCCGCCGGTGGCCGGTTCCGCGCCCGCCGGGGCGTTCGCCTCGGCGCTGGCGGCGGTGGCCACGGCGGCGTCCAAGGACGACGCGCTGCCGGTGTTCACGGGCGTGCGGGTGCACGCGGCCGGGGACCGGCTGGAGCTGATCACCTCGGACCGGTACCGGCTGGGGTTCGCGTCGGTGCCGTGGGCGGGCGGGGCGCTGGACGCGCTGGCCCCGGCCGTGCAGCTGGCCGAGGTGGCGAAGCAGGCCGCGCGGGACGAGCGGGTGGAGCTGCGCGCCGACGCGGACCGGTTGGCCCTGGCCTGGGGCGGCGGGAGCGCCAGCACGGCGCTGCTGGCCGCGCCGTTCCCGGACGAGCGGGCGCGGAAGCTGCTGGCCGCCGAGGGCGAGTGCACGGTGGTGCTGGAGGCGGACGAGCTGGCCGGGGCGGTGCGCCGGGCCGCGCCGTACTCGGGGGCGCACGGGGCCGTGCAGCTGGCGGCCGAGGACGGGGAGCTGCGGGTGCGGGGCAGCGACCCGCAGGCCGGGGAGTCGAGCGAGTCGGTGAAGGCGTCGGTCAGCGGCGGGCTGCTGACCAGGAGCTTCCAGGTCCGGTACCTGTCGGACGCGCTGCGGGCGTTCGCGGGGCGGCGGGTGGAGCTGCGGGTGCAGTCGGGGCTGCGGTCGACCGTGCTGACGGCCGAGGAGGACACGAGCGGGGTGCGGTTGACGTACCTCGTGGTGCCGCTGCGGACGCCCTGAGCGGGGCGGGCGGCGGAGCCGGGAGGCGGGCACGCCCGTCGCGGTCGGCGACGTGGCGGTCGCGACGTCCGGCAGCACGGTGACCAGCAGCGCGGCGGTTGGCGGCGCGGCGGTTGGCGGCATGGCGGCCAGCGGCACGGCGGTTGGCGGCACGGCGGGCAAGACGGTCATGCGGGTGCTCTACAGCCAACACCCCGGCGGCGCGGGCGAGGTGGCGGAGGTGCTGAAGCGGCTCAAGCCCAGCGGGAACATCCGGGTGGAGGAGGCGGCGATCGGCAAGGCCGGGTTCCGGTACCGGGCGCCGGACACCGCGGCGAAGTTCCACGTCGGTGGCGTGACCACGATCGGCTCGGACGCGCTCGCCGTCGAGATCGGCACCACCGACGACCTGCCCGACGCGGCGTTCGCCGTGCCCGTGCTGGGGCTGGTGGTCACCTTGGGGTTCCTGCCCGGCTAGCGCGCGGGGCGGCGCGTCAGTCGTCGATGGTCATCTTGAGCAGGAACGCGGTGGCGGACATCCCCAGCTCGTCGGGCTGCTGCTCCAGCAGGACCTGGCCGGTGTGCATGTCGCCGTTCACGCCCGCGGCGGCGCCCATGACGAACTTCAGGTCCTTGAAGTTCGACTGGCCCGAGTAGCCCGGCAGGCTCATCACGTCATAGGCGCTCACCTTGCCGGGGTTCTGGTCGAGCTGGAACTTGACGTAGCCCTGCATGTCCAGGGCGCCCTGGTAGACGGTCACCACGATCGCCATGACGACCTTGCCGTCGACCTTGAACTGGCCCTCCTGGGTGGGGTAGCCGGCCTTGTTGAGCTCGGTCGGCTCCTGCGCGCAGGTCGCCTCGCCCGGCTTGCCGACCATTTGGGGCACCAGCGTCGGCATCAGGTCCGCGGGCACCCGGCCGCAGACGTCGATCTCGGTGAGCGCGGCGTTCGACGCGCTGGGCTTGCCGGACGCGCTCGGCTTGGCGGAGGTGCTGGGCTTCGCCGAGGTGCTCGCGGGGGCGCTCGCGCCCGGCGCGGCCACCGGCCTGCCCGGTTCCAGCGTCGTGCACCCGGCGAGCGCCAGCGTCGTGGCGGTGAGCGCGGTGAGCAGTGCGCGCTTGTTCGTCATGGTGATCCCCCCTGCGTCGGCGGCAGGACGGTACCCAGCGCGGTGCGGGTGACGTGGGGGAACGGCGGAATCCGGCGAGTGGGCTGGCCCACGGGCCAGGCTCGGCGGCGGAGCGGCTCAGCGGCGCAGGTGCTCCAGCTGGGCGCGCACCGACCACTCCGCCGCGGGCCACAGGGCGCGGTCCACGTCCGCGTAGACCGACTCCACCACCTGCCGCGCCGTCGCGTCCGGGCCGAGGGCCTCCAGCGCCGCCGCGACCTGGGCCAGGCGCTGCTCGCGGTGCGCCAGGTAGCGCCGGGCCGCCTCCGCCGCGTCGGGCAGCTCGGGGCCGTGGCCGGGGAGCACGGTGGTGCCCGGCGGCAGGTCCGCCAGCACGCGCAGCGACTCCAGGTAGTCCCCCAGCCGCCCGTCCGGGTGAGCCACGATGGTGGTGCCCCGGCCGAGGATCGTGTCGCCGGTCAGCACGGCGCCGCCGACGAGGAAGCACAGCGAGTCCGAGGTGTGGCCCGGCGTGCCCACCACCCGGATCTCCAGGCCGGCCGCCGCCACGACGTCGCCGTGCGCCAGGCCCTCGCCGCCCAGGCGCAGCGCCGGGTCCAGCGCCCGCACCGGGGCGCCGACGCGCTCGCCGAACTCGCGCGCGCCCTCCGCGTGGTCCGGGTGGCCGTGCGTGAGCAGCACCTGCGCCACCGGGCCGAAGCCCGCCGCGCGCGCCAGGTGCGCCTCGTCGCTCGGGCCGGGGTCGACCACGACGCAGGACTCCTCGCCCGGCGCGCGCAGCACCCACGTGTTCGTGCCGTCCAGGGTCATCACGGACGGGTTGTCCGCCAGCAGGACCGCCGCCTCCGGCGTGACCGGCCGCAGGACCCCGTACGCGGGGTGCTCGAACCGCTCCCCCTCGGCGGGCCGCCCGCTCACGGCAGCACCACCCGCACCACGTCGCCGTCCCGCACCAGCTTCGGGATCACCCGGTCCACCTCCCGCTCCACGGCCAGCGCCTCGGCCACCGACCCCAGCTCGGCCAGGTCCGCCAGCGCCACCCAGGTGGGCGGCAGCAGGAGCCTGCGGCCCTCCTCCCAGTCGGCGATCGCCTCGGACGGCCGCTGCCACACCGCGTCGGACGCCTCGCTGGTCACCCCGTCCGCCAGCTGGCCATCGGGCAGGGCGGCGGTGAAGAACCGGGTGTCGTAGCGGCGCGGCTCCTCCACCGGGGTCACCCAGTTCGCCCACGGCCGCAGCAGGTCGGCGCGCAGCACCAGGCGCGCCCCGGCCAGGAACGCCGCCAGGGACAGCTCCCTGCGCTCCAGCGCCCGCCGCTCGGCGAAGTACGCGCTCGCGTCCGCGACGACCTCCGAGGCCGACGGACCGGCCAGCAGCACCCCGGACTCCTCGAAGGTCTCCCGCACGGCCGCGCACACCAGCGCGCGGGCCACCTCCTCCCCGCACCCGAAGCGCCCGGCCCACCACGACGGCGGCGGCCCGGCCCACTCCACGGAGGTGTCCGCGTCGCGCGGGTCGACCCCGCCGCCGGGGAACACCGTCATGCCGCCCGCGAAGGCCATGCCGAGCACCCTGCGCTGCAGGAACACCTCCAGCCCGCGCTCGCCGTCGCGGACCAGCAGCACCGACGCCGCGTCCCTGGTGGGGGCGGGCGGGTCCGGCGTGGTCGCGGGGAGCGCGCCGGGGGGCAGGACGAGTTCCTCGGGGAGTTCTCGCACGACCGCGAGCGTACGGCCGATCACGCCCCGCGACACCGGGCAGGATGGGAATCGTGGAGATGAAGGGGAAAGGCTGTCTGGTCAACCTCGCCGTGCTGCTCGCGGGCGCCTTCGGCGGGGTGGCGCTGACCGCGGTGACGGGCGTGCTGCTGTTCATGCCCTCCACCAGCGTGATCAGCAGCGAGCCGAGCGACGGGAACCGGCCGGGGGTCTACGTGAAGGAGAGCACCCGGTTCTTCGGCGGCACCACGCACGAGGTGTGGCTGGGCTGCGTGGAGCGGGCGCACGTGGTCGAGCTTCCCCCCGGGTGGGAGCCGAACCCCGCGGTCGAGTACACCGAGGCCGGGCTCGACCTGGTCTTCCCGGACGGGGGCCGGATCTCGGTGCCCGAGGCCAAGTACGCCGGGGACTACTGCTAGCGGGAGGTCTGGTGACGGTGGTGGCTGAACGACTGCGGGTGGGGCTGGTCGGCGCGGGTCCGTGGGCGCGGGCGGTGCACGCGCCGGGGCTGGCCGCGCACCCCGGCGTGGAGCTGGTGTCGGTGTGGGGGCGGCGGCACGACGTGGCCGCCGGGCTCGCCGCCGAGCACGGCGCGGCGGCCGTGCGCGAGGTGGACGAGCTGCTGGAGCAGGTGGACGCGGTGGCGTTCGCGGTGCCGCCGGGGGTGCAGGCGCCGATCGCGGTCACGGCGGCCCGGAGGGGCAGGCACCTGGTGCTGGAGAAGCCGGTCGCCGAGTCGGTGGCGGGCGCGCGGGAGCTGGTGGACGCGGTCGACGAGGCCGGGGTGGCCGCGCTGGTGATGCTGACCAGGCGGTTCGCGCCGGAGACGCGGGAGCAGCTCGTGGACTGGCGGGACCTGGGCGGCTGGACCGGCGGCGCGGCGCGCTGGGTCGGCGGCGGGCTGCTGGGCGGGCCGTACTCGGCCTCGCCGTGGCGGCACGAGCGGGGCGCGCTGGACGACGTCGGGCCGCACGCGTTCGACCTGCTGGACGCGGCGCTGGGCCGGATCACCGGGGTGCGGGCGGCGAGCTGCGCGGGTGGGCTGTGGCAGGTGCTGCTGGAGCACGAGTCGGGTGCGGTGAGCAGCGCGGCGCTGGGCATGTCGGTGCCGGTGTCGCCGGGCGTGGCCGAGCTGGAGGTGTTCGGCGCGCACGGCAGGCGGGTGCTGGCGGGGCGCGGCTCGACGGCGCGGGACTGCTACGCGGTGCTGCTGGACGACCTGGTCGGCGCGGTGGCGTCGGGCGCGGTGCGGCACCCGTGCGACGTGCGCAGGGGGCTGCACCTGCAGCGGGTGATCGCCGAGGTGAGGGCGCTGGCGTGAGCGCGGTGGACGGGTTGGCCCGGTACGCGGCGGGTCTGGCCTGCGCGGCGCGGGGCGCGTGGCGGGAGGCCGAGGCGCACCACGCGGGCGCGCTGGCGGCGTGGGGGCGGGACGGGCGGGCGGCGGCGGTGGACCGGGGCCTGGTCGAGCGGGCGCGGGACGGGGCGGACGCCTGCGCGACCGCCGCCGAGGTCGCCGTCGAGCTGCACCGGCTGGTGCCCGCCGCGCACCGGCGCGGGGCGGCGCTGCTGGCCGCGTCGGGGGCCCGGTCGCCGCACGTGCGGGTGCTGGCCGACCTGGCGAGCCTGCTGGCGCGCGGTCCGGCGCCGCTGGGGGTGGTGCGCGCGCTGCACCGCCGCACGCCGGGCCTGGCCGCCGCGCTGACCGACCGGGAGTGGCTGGTGGTGGGTGGGAGCGTGCGGGCGACGCCGAGGTGCGCGGAGTTCCTGCGCGCGGTCAACGCGGCGCACGCCGAGGCGGTGGAGCGGTTGTGGCCGGACCCGCCGGTGGTCGAGCTGGTGGTGGAGCACCCGATGGCCGCCGCGCGCACCGGGCCGTCGCCGCAGGCCAGGCTGTTCGACCTGCTGAGGGCGCTGCGCTACCAGCGCGCGGACGCGCACCACACAGCCGCGCACTACACAGCCGCGCACCACACAGCCGCGCACCAGGCGGCGGGAGCGGAGCACCGCTCGACGAGCGAGGACGAGCGGGTGACGGACCTGGCCGCGTCGGCGCCCTACCGGCGGATCGACCGGGCGCGCAGGGCCGCGCTGGTGACCGACCTCCGGGGCCTGGCTGACTAGGCCCCGGAGGCGCGGGTCAGGAGAACTTGCCGTTGTTGGGCTTGGGCACGCCGTTGACGTACTCCGCCCCACCCGGCCAGGTCTGCTGCTCCCGCTGGGCCAGTTCCTCGTGCAGCTGCTGGAGCAGGGCCCGCTCGCGGTCGCTCAGCTTGGCGTCCACGGTCGGCGGCAGGTTGACCGAGGCGGGCGCCTGCCCGTCGGCCAGCGCCGCCTGGAGCGCCGCCAGGTCCTCCGGGTTGAGCTCCATCGTCACCTCGGCGCGCGAGAACGGCGAGTCCTCGGGCAGGGCGGGCGGTGGGGCGACCGGGGGCGCCACCGGGACCACCGGAGGTGGCGCGGGCGCCGCCTTCGGGGCGGGCGGGGGCGCCACCGGCGGTGGAGGCGGGGGCGGCGGCGGGGTCTGCTGCTCGGGAGCGGCGGGCGGGGCCGGTTCCCCCTTCTGGGCCTGGTCGCGCGCGGCGGTGCGCTTGACCGGCTTCGGGGGGAACGGCTGGATCGCCTCGAACGCCTCGTCGCGGCCACGTCGGGACTTGGTCGAGCCGTTCTGGTTGTCGTCGGCAGGCACCGGTTCCGGCTCGATGACCGGTGCCTTGTCCCGGACCTCGCCGTCGAACCAGGCGGCGTTGTCCGGCGCCTCGCCCTTGGCGCCGAGCGGCGCCGAGGGGAAGTAGACCTCGCGCGAGGACGACGACGCCGCGGCGTGGTACTCGTTCATCGGCTTGCCGACGATGAGCACCTCCACCGAGGCCCGGATGCCCGCCTTCCGCAGCACCGTGTCGAGCCGGTACGCGGTGGCGGTCGGGAAGCCCTTGGGGCCGATGTCCACCAGGACCACGCGCTGCGGCAGCGGCCCCGGTGTCGCGCCCGCCGGGCTGGAGCGCCACGTGCAGCGCACCGAGCGCACGTCGGGCAGCGCCGACGCGGTCCGGCCGAGCACGTCGGCCAGGTCCTTCGTCGGGTCCGATTCGGACGTGAACCGGTGCCGGACGTGCGGCAGCGTCTCCACGGCCAGCAACCGGTCGGCCAGCAGCGGGTCCGAGCGGACCTCGCCCAGCAGCGCGCCCAGCTCCTCGCGCTCCTCGGCCCTGACCGGGATGCGCCCGGCGATCAGGCAGCCGACCACGTGGTCGACCGCGCGGTCCAGCTCCGAGACCGCCAGCATCTCCCGCGCCTGGGCGAGCGCGTCGTCGTCAACGCGGCCCGCCAGCGCCAACAGGAGGTCGTGCAGGCGGACGGGCAGTCCCGTTCCGTCTTGCGCCACGCCTGTTCTCCTTCCGGCCCGCTCCGCAGCGGCGACCATCAGACGGTCACCAGGTGTCCCTCGTCCTCGGCGCCGGTGCACACCAGCTCCGAGGACGCCAACGCCGCCCGGTGGTAGGGCGGCGGTTCGAGCCCGGCGGGCAGGACCTCCACGCAGGGGTCGTGCTCGCCGAGCGCCCGCAGCACGCGCTGCAGCTCGCCCGCGAGGCGCGCGCAGCCGGACGTGGCGGTGACCAGGATGACCCGGTTGGTCCTCCCGTTCCTGCCGCCGACCTGGCGCCAGGAGGAGCGGACCTCGCCGACCCCCGGCCTGCCGCGCAGGGTCGCGCCGAGCACGACCGTCGCCGAGTCGCCCATCGCCGCCCGGTCGGGCGACTCCGGGGTGAAGGCGAAGTCGGTCTCGGGCAGCTCGTCCAGGGCCCGGATGGAGCTCGTGGCCGCGCGGTCCGCGCCGTGCGGCACCAGGGCGCTCTCCAGCAGCCGCTGCTCGTGGTCGGTCAGGCCGACCCGGTCGTGCAGCAGGGTGCGGGGCAGCGTGCGGGCCAGGACGGACACGGCGTCGGTCGCGGCCCAGTCCCGGAACCGCCACATGACGTCGTCGGGGAGCCTCCCCGACAACCTCAGCAGCAGCTCGTGCAGCGTGTCCGACATCTCACTCCCGGATCTCGACGACCAGCTCGACCTCGACGGGGGCGCCCAGCGGCAGCTCGGCCACCCCGACCGCGGACCTGGCGTGCGCGCCCGCGTCGCCGAAGACCTCGCCGAGGAACTCGGAGGCGCCGTTGACGACGGCGGGCTGCCCGGTGAAGCCGTCGGCGGAGGCGACGAAGCCGACCACCTTGACGACGCGGGCCACCGAGTCGACGCCGACGAGGGCGTGCACGGCGGCGAGCGCGTTGAGCGCGCAGGTCCGGGCGTGGGCCTTGGCCTCCTCGGGGCTCACCTCGGCGCCGACCTTGCCGGTGGCGGCGAGGGCGCCGCCGACGAACGGCAGCTGGCCGGAGGTGAACACGAGCGAGCCGGTGCGCACGGCGGGCACGTAGGCGGCCACCGGGGCGGCCACCTCCGGCAGCTCGACGCCCAGCTCGGCGAGGCGGTCGGTCCAGGTCACGACTTGGGCCGCTTCAGGTAGGCGACGTGCTGCTCGCCGGTCGGGCCCGTCAGCACGCTGACCAGCTCCCAGCCGTCCTCGCCCCACTGGTCAAGGATCTGCTTGGTGGCGTGGGTCAACAGGGGAACTGTGGCGTACTCCCACTTCTGCATGACGGGAGCCTAGCCGCCGCGGCGGTCCCGGCGCGCCCGAGACCGGGGGTCGGCGGCGGGTGGAGCGGGGTGCGGCGGGTGGAGCAGCGGGCGGGCGCGCGGGCGTCAGCGGGCGGTCCGCTGATCGTCCGCGCGGCGGCGCGGCGCGGGGGCGGGCCGGTGACGCGCGGGTTGCGCTGGGGCTTTGCCGTCCGGGTGATCGCGGACCGCGCGCCGCCGGGTGGGCGGGGCGGTGGCGCGGTGATCGGCTCCGGGGTCCGCAGCGGCTTCCCGAACGATCTTCGTTTTGCTCTCGCAACGGCTGCCGGGTCGCGCGTCGCGCCCACCGATCCGCGCGCACCGCCCGCAGGTCGGGCACCGGTGGTGACCGAATCCCGCTGCGGGCGTGCGGTTGGCGCGAACGCGGGACGCCCGTCCGGGGGACGACATGGCTGTCCGGAATGGCGGACCCCGGCTCCCCCGGTCGGACGCGCGCGCCCTCGGCGCTGCCCGACCGTCCGGGTCACGTGCCCCTTCCGCCGTTCCGCAGCCCCCGCGCGCCGGGCTACCTTGATCGGTGTGGAGACCTGGCGGGTCGTGGCCACCGGCGCCTTCATCGTCGGCGGGCTGGTGCTGGTGCTGGTCGGCATGGCGCAGGTGCGCGATCGCGTCAGACGGCGCTCGGAGCGGGACGCCAAGCACGCGCAGGTGCTGCGCGCGGCGCTGGTCGGGCTGGTCGCGGTGGCGGCCGTCGCGCTGCTGATCGCGCTCTGGCTCCCGTCCACGGTGGCCTGGGCGCTGGTCGCCGCGACCGCGCTGGCGATCGTCTTCCTGACCACCGCCGACTGAGCGCCGAAGGCCGACCCCCAGCCGACCACGGGCCGACCGCAGGCCGATCATGGGCCGTCGCCGGCCGACCACGGGCCGACCGCGGGCCGTCGCCGGCCGAGTGCCGATCGGCCGCCGCCGACCAACCCGGTCACCGCCCGACCAGCCCCCGCCGACCGGCCCGGCCACCGCCCCACCGATCGCCGCCGACCGGCCCGGCCACCGCCCGACCGCCCGCCGATCCGCCCCCGCCGACCGGCCCGACCCGCACCCGACCGATCGCCGCAGGCCGACCGGTCCGGGGCGGACGATCACGGGAGTGATCTCGATCGGTGATCGCGCACCGCCCGGCGGAGTGGCGGGGACCGCGCATAGGCTGATCCGGTGACCGGCTGGACCGACGAACTCTCCCGCGCGCGGCTGCACGTCGTGACCGGCAAGGGCGGGACCGGGAAGACCACCGTCGCCGCGGCGCTCGCGCTGGCGCTGGCGACCGGGGGTCGCCGGGTGCTGCTCGTCGAGGTGGAGAACCGCCAGGGCCTCGCCCAGCTGTTCGACCGCCCGCCGCTGCCCTACTCCGAGGAGCGGATCGCGTCCGCGCCGGGCGGCGGGGAGGTGCGGGCGCTCGCGGTGGACCCCGAGGCCGCGCTGCTGGAGTACCTGGCCATGTTCTACAACCTGGGCTTCGCCGGGCGGACGCTGCGCCGGATGGGCGCGATCGAGTTCGCCACCACGCTCGCGCCGGGCCTGCGGGACGTGCTGCTCACCGGCAAGGTCAAGGAGTGCGTGCGCCGGGTCGGCAAGTCCGGCCGCCACGAGTACGACGCCGTGGTGCTGGACGCGCCGCCGACCGGCCGGGTGGTGCGGTTCCTTGACGTGACCCGCGCGATGGCCGACCTGGCGAAGGTCGGGCCGATCAAGGGGCAGAGCGAGGGCGTGGTCGCGCTGCTGCACTCCGGCGACACCGCCGTGCACCTGGTGTCGCTGCTGGAGGAGATGCCGGTGCGCGAGACGCTGGACGCGGTGGCCGAGCTGGACGGCGCTGACCTGCGACCGGGCGCGGTGTTCGTGAACCGGGCGCGCCCGCACCGGCTGCCCCCGGACGCGGTGCTCAAGGCCGCCGAGGGCGGGATCGACCCGGCCGAGCTGCGGGAGGGGTTCGCGGAGGCCGGGCTGGTCGTGCCCGACGAGGACCTGGACGGGCTGGCCGAGCAGACCGCCGACCACGCGCAGCGGGTGCTGGCCGAGGCGCGCGCGAAGGACAAGCTCGCGGAGGCGGACCTGCCGACGCTGGAGCTGCCCGAGCTGACCGGGGGCGTGGACGTGGCCGCCCTCTACGAGCTGGCCGAGTCGCTGGTCGAGCGGGGGGTGCGGTGAACAGGCTGGACGTGGACGCGCTGCTGGACGACCCGGCGACCAGGGTGCTGGTGTGCTGCGGGTCCGGCGGCGTGGGCAAGACCACCACGGCGGCGGCGCTGGCGCTGCGGGCCGCCGAGCGCGGCAGGCGCGCGGTGGTGCTCACCATCGACCCGGCGCGCAGGCTGGCCCAGTCGCTGGGGTTGCGCGAGCTGGACAACTCGCCGAGGCCGGTGGTCGTCGAGGGCTTCGAGCCCGAGGGCGAGCTGCACGCGATGATGCTGGACATGCGCCGCACGTTCGACGACATGGTGCTGGCGCACGCGGGCCGGGAGCGGGCCCAGCAGATCCTGGCCAACCCCTTCTACCAGACGATCTCCACCTCGTTCTCCGGCACGCAGGAGTACATGGCGATGGAGAAGCTGGGCCAGCTCGTGGCGCGCGACGAGTGGGACCTGGTGGTGGTGGACACCCCGCCGAGCCGGTCGGCGCTGGACTTCCTGGACGCGCCGCAGCGGCTGTCGACGGTGCTCGACGGCAAGCTGATCAAGATGCTGTCGGCGCCCGCGCGCGCGGGCGGCCGGGGCATCATGAAGATCGTCGGGACCGGGTTCACCCTGTTCACGAAGGCCGTGTCGACGATCGTCGGCGGCCAGCTGCTCCAGGACGCGTCCACGTTCGTGCAAGCGTTCGACAGCATGTTCGGCGGCTTCCGGCAGCGCGCCCAGGCGACCTACGAGCTGCTGCGCTCACCGGGGACGGAGTTCCTGGTGGTCGCGGCGGCCGAACCGGACGCGCTGCGGGAGGCCAGCTACTTCGTGGAGCGGCTCTCCGCCGAGGAGATGCCGCTGGCCGGGCTGGTGGCGAACCGGACCCACCCGGTGCTGGCCGGTCTGGCCCCGGCGGGAGCCGAGGCCGCCGCGGACCGGCTGGAGGAGCGGGTGGGCGGGCCGTCGCTGGCCTCCGCCGTCCTCCGGGTGCACTCGGACCGGGTCGCCGTCGCGGACCGCGAGAAGCGGCTGCTGGCGCGGTTCACCCGTGCGCACCCCGGTGTTCCCCTGGTCGGGGTTCCCGCCCTGCCAACCGACGTGCACGACCTGGACGGTCTGCGCGAGATCGGCCGCCGGCTGGCGGGCGAGTAGGAAACCCCTGGTCGGCGCGGCGCGATCAGCCCGCTGCCGACTCCTCGTAGTGGTCCGTGCGCGCGGAGTCGAGCAGTTCGAGCCACGACGTCACGTCCGGTCGCCGCTTCAGCAGCGCCCTGCGCTCGCGCTCGGTCATCCCGCCCCACACGCCGAACTCGATCCGGTTGTCCAGCGCTTCGGCGAGGCACTCGGTGCGCACCGGGCAGCCCAGGCACACGACCTTCACCTTGCGCTGTTCGGCCCCCCGGACGAAGAGCTGATCGGGCTCTCCATCACGACACGCCGCCTTGATCCGCCAATCCCCCTGCTGCTGCATATCCCCCACCTCTGGTTCACACAGTGTCCGGTTCGAAATCCGCCACACCCCTGCCGCGGATGCCGTAGGCTCGCCACCGAGTGGCCCGCCGTTGGCTGCTGTCCCTGGACGTTGACGGACTGTAGAGCGTTCCGGTTCCACCTCCAACCCTGGGATGCGCACCTGTTACCTGTCTTGAGTACGAGTACTCATCCCGGGTAATGGTGTTACTTGAGCCTGATCACTCGTTCCGGTCCCGGCTACGCTGATCCACGTGCGAGTCAGGAACAGCGTGCTGAAACTGCTCGGCCTGTGCGTGCTGGCGGGCGTCCTGCTGGCGGGCGCGTTGTTCCCCGCCGTCGGCGCGCTGGGCGTGGTCTCGAACCAGGCGAGCGACACCGTCGACAGCATCTCCTCGGACCTGGTGACGACCGACCCACCGCTGATCACGACGATCACGGACCGGGACGGCGCGCCGATCGCGTACCTGTACGACCAGTACCGGGTGCTGGTCCCCCCGGAGGACATCTCCCCCACGATGAAGGCGGCCCTCGTCTCGGTCGAGGACCGCCGGTTCTACGAGCACCAGGGCGTGGACTGGAAGGGCACGACGCGCGCCGCGCTGACCAACCAGTTCAGCGGATCGGTCACCCAGGGAGCCTCCACACTCACCCAGCAGTACGTGAAAAATTATCTTGTCCACGTCGTCGCACGGAACAACAAGGTCGAACAGCAGAAGGCGCAAGAACAGACGATCGCGCGCAAAATGCGCGAGGCGCGCATCTCGTTGCAACTGGAGCGGAAACTGGGCAAGGAGGAAATCCTCGCCCGCTACTTGAACGTCGTCCCGTTCGGTTCGACGATCTACGGCATCGCCGCCGCCTCGCAGGCCTACTTCAGCACCACCGCGGACAAGTTGACCG
The DNA here is from genome assembly GCF_000023245.1 of Actinosynnema mirum DSM 43827. GTDB lineage: Bacteria > Actinomycetota > Actinomycetes > Mycobacteriales > Pseudonocardiaceae > Actinosynnema > Actinosynnema mirum. The sequence continues at coordinate 261,601 of NC_013093.1, read as the reverse complement.
TCGCGCAGTCCGCGATGCTGGCCGGGATGGTCAACAGCCCGTCCGCGCTCGATCCCGAGGTGTTCCCGGAGAAGGCGCTGGAACGGCGCAACCAGGTGATCGACAAGATGGTCGAGAACGACAAGCTCTCGCGCGACGCGGCCTTCGAGGCCAAGCGCGAGCCGCTGGGCCTGGCCGAGCCGGTGCGCACCCCGCCCAACGGCTGCGTCGGCGCCGGTCCGGAGAACGGGTTCTTCTGCTCGTACGTCGTGGAGTACCTGGAGCGCAACGGCTTCAGCATCGAGCAGCTGAAGATCGGCGGCTACACGGTGCGCACCACGCTCGACCGCGACATCACCCAGAAGGCCAAGCGCGCGGCCGAGGGGCAGGTCGCCAAGGACACCAGCGGGATCGCCAACACGATGGCGGTCGTGCGGCCGGGCAAGGAGAGCCACGAGGTCGTCGCGCTGGTCGCGAACCGCGACTACGGGCTCAAGGCCGACCAGTTCCAGACCCAGTTCGACCTGCCGAGCGGGGTGGAGAACAAGTTCGGCGCGGGGTCGATCTACAAGGTCTTCACCGCCGCCGCCGCGCTGGAGAAGGGCATGGGGATCGAGAACGTCATCCCCACCCCGACGTTCTACGAGTCGCGCGTGTTCAAGGGCGGCGGGAACCGCTGCCGCAGCACCGGCGAGCCGAACACCCGCTGGTACTGCCTCGGCAACGACTCCGCCACGTACTCCTCGCAGATGCCGCTCCAGCAGGCGTTGCAGACCTCGCCGAACACCGGGTTCGTCATCCTGGAGGAACGGCTCGGGATGGAGCCGGTGGTGGACATGGCCTCGCGGCTGGGGATGCGCGAGACGATGGCCACCAACATCTCCGGAACGCCGCCGGACCCCAGGTCCAAGCAGCGCGAGCTGCGGGTGTCGCAGAGCGAGTTCTACAAGCAGGACGGCGGGAACGCCTCGTTCACGCTCGGCCCGGCGTCGGCGAGCACGCTGGAGCTGGCCAACGTGGCGGCGACCATCATCAGCGGCGGCACCTGGTGCCCGCCGTCGCCGGTGGCCGAGGTGCTGGACCGCGACGGGCAGGCCGTCCCGGTCAACGAGGCCCCGTGCGAGCAGGTGGTCAACGAGCAGCTCGCCAACGGGCTCGCGGTGGGCATGTCCAAGGACGACCAGAACGGGGGCACGGCGGCCGCGGCGGCGCGCGGCGTCAAGTGGACCCGGCCGATGCTGGGCAAGACCGGCACGACCGAGGAGTACAAGTCGGCGGCGTTCATCGGGGCCACGCCCGACTACGCGGGCGCGGTGCAGACCTACAACGACGGTCCCAACCCGCAGCCGATCTGCGTGACCGGCAAGCCGAGGCTGTGCGCGAACGGCAACATCTACGGCGGCACGGTGCCCGCGCGGACCTGGTTCGACACCATGTCGCAGATCCACGAGGGCCTGCCGGTGCAGCAGCTGCCGAAGGTGGAGCCGCGCTACCTCAAGGGCGGCGACGAGATCCGGGTGCCCGACGTGGTGGGCAAGAGCGTCAACGACGCCACCAGGGTGCTCCAGGAGGCCGGGTACAAGGTGGCCCAGCAGAGCCGGAACTCCGCGCAGGCCAAGGGGACCGTGGTGAGCCAGACGCCGCGCGGCAGCGCCCTGCAGGGCACGCTGATCACGCTGCTGGTGAGCACCGGCTACGTGCCGCCGCCCGCGCCGACCCAGCAGCCGACGCAGCAGCCGCCCACCCAGGGGCAGCCGGAGCAGCCCACCCAGCCGACCCAGCCCGGCGGTCAACCGGGCGGGGGGACACCGGGAACGCCGGGTCAGCCGGGCGGACCGACCAGGCCGACCAGACCGACCCGCTGACCCGCTGACCGGGTCAGGCCGACCGACGGGAAGAGCGGCGCCGCGAGATCCTCGCGACGCCGCTCTTCCGCTTCCGGGGCGGGAATCCCGGTCCCCGCGGGGCGCTCAGGCGTTCAGGCGGGCCTTCACGGCGGCGGCGACCCGGCCGCCCTCGGCGCGACCGGCGACCTTCGCGTTGGCCGCCTTCATGACGAGGCCCATCTGCTTCAGGCCCGGCTGCTCGCCGCCCTGCGCCAGTTCGGCGACCGCCTCGTCGACGAGCGCGGCCAGCTCGGCGTCGTCGAGCTGCTTCGGGAGGTAGGCCTCCAGGATCGCCAGCTCCTGGCGCTCCAGCTCGGCCTTCTCGTCCCGGCCCGCGTTCGCGAAGGCCTCGGCGGCCTCGCGGCGCTTCTTCACCTCGCGGCCGAGGACCTTGAGGACCTCGTCGTCGGTGAGCTCGCGCGCCGTCTTGCCCGAGACCTCCTCGTTGGTCACCGCGGTCAGCGCCATCCGCAGCGCGCCCGCCGTGACCGACTCCCTGTTCTTCATGGCGCCGGTCAGATCGGACTGCAACCGCGCCTTGAGCTGTGCCATGCGGGCAAACCTACCGGGCACCGCGTCGAGCCCCGAATCATTTGACCGCCTACCCTCGGGGAGGTGAACACGTTCGGCCGATCCCTGCTCGCCACGACCGCACTCGGAACCGCGGCCCTCGCCTACGCGGCGGGCATCGAGCGCAGGCACTGGACACTGCGGCGCGCCACGATCCCGGTGCTGGCACCCGGTTCGACGCCCCTGAAGGTGCTGCACTTCTCGGACCTGCACATGACCCCGAACCAGACCTCGAAGCAGCGCTGGGTCGCCGGGCTCGCCGAGCTGGAGCCCGATCTCGTCGTCAACACCGGCGACAACCTCGCGCACCCGCAGGCCGTCCCCGGCGTCATCCGCGCGCTCGGCCCGCTGCTGGACTTCCCCGGCGTGTTCGTGTTCGGCAGCAACGACTACTACGCGCCGCGCCCGAAGAACCCGGCGCGCTACCTGCTGCCGTCCGCGAAGACCAAGCGCATCCACGGGCTCGACCTGCCGTGGCGCGACCTGCGCGCCGCCATGGTGGAGCGCGGCTGGATCGACCTGACCCACGTGCGGACCTCGTTCGAGGCGGGCGGTCAGCGGATCGTCGCCGCCGGCCTGGACGACCCGCACCTCAAGCGCGACCGGTACTCCGAGATCGCGGGCGCGCCCGGCAAGGCCGCGCTGCGGCTGGGCGTCACGCACTCGCCGGAGCCGAGGGTGCTGGACCCGTTCGCCGCCGACGGCTACGACCTGGTGCTCGCGGGCCACACGCACGGCGGGCAGCTGCGCGTCCCCGGCTACGGGGCGCTCGTGACCAACTGCGACCTCGACCGCGGCCGGGCCCGCGGCGTGTCCCGGTGGGGCGCGCACATGTGGTTGAACGTCTCCGCGGGCCTCGGAACCTCGCCCTACGCGCCGGTCCGCTTCGCCTGCCCGCCGGAGGCCAGCCTGCTCACCCTCGTCCCCCGCGACGTCGACGCTGGTCAGAGCGACGACGAAGCGAAGAGGGATACCGATTTCCGAGTTCGTGGGAACGTGCGGTAGAGTTCACCTCGTTCGACCCACCGGGGTGTGGCGCAGTTTGGTAGCGCGCTTCGTTCGGGACGAAGAGGTCGCAGGTTCAAATCCTGTCACCCCGACCAGAACGGGCCGGGAGCTTCTCACGAAGCTCCCGGCCCGTTCTGCTTTCCGGGCCCGTTTTCCCTCGCGCGATCCCGGCCATTCTTGACGTGACCTTCGTCTCATCACGACGGCGATGTCCGCGCGCGTTCGACGACGACCCCGCGTTCGTGGAACCCGTTTCACCGGCGAACCCGGAAAAGCGGTCGGGGCCCGTCCCCCCGGACGGGCCCCGACCTCCTCCGGAACGGCGCGGCGGCCCCCGCTTCCCCCTCCGCCGCGTTCCCCCCGCGTTCCGGACGCCCTTCGCCGGGCGGTGGTCCCACCGCCCGGCCGCGAGTCCTACGCCATGTCGCGGTTGCGAGCCGTGCGCTCCCCCATGGTCTTTCCCCCCTCGGTTCCCCAGTGGTGTTTCCGACGCCTTCGAAGGTATTCGCACCGCACCCTTTCCAGCCACTCGATTTCCCGCCTCGCCACGCTCTCGCCAACCGGCCCGGTTGGCGAATCCGTGGCGAAAAGCGGGGGCGCGGCGAGTCCTTGGCGAATCGCCAGGTCGGGTGCCTAATCTGTCGCGCGTGGACCAGGTCAAGCGCGCGATCGACCGGGCGTGCTCGCTGCACAAGTCGACCGGGGTGCGGCGGACGGGGCTGGACCGGGCGCTGGGGCCGGAGCTGCGGGCGCTGTGGGGCGTCGGCGGTTCCGACTCGCCGGACCGGGTCAGGGCGAAGGCGGTGCTCCAGCTGGAGCGGGTGTTCGCCGGGCTGGACCCGGTGGTGGCGGCCGTGGCGCGGGGGTGGTTCAACACCTCGCTGGACCCGGCCTGGTGGGAGCTGAACCTGACCGGGCGCAAGCGGCGGCTGCGCGAAGGGCTGGACCTGTCGCAGCGCACCCTGGAGCGCCGGTTCGGCGACGAGGCGCAGCCCGCGCTGATCGCGTCGCTGAGGGCTGGACCTGCGCCGGTGCCGCCCGCGGACGTGCTGGCCCGGCTGGACGCGGAGCGGCGCGCGGTGGCGGGCGACCCGCCGGACGACGGGGCTGACGAGCGGATCGGGCGCTTCCGCGAACCGGTCCCCCCGCTGGAGCAGGCGCTGCGGTTCGCGCGCGAGGAACCGCTGCACGGGCTGCGGGACCGGGAGGGGCGCCCGGTCGTGCTGGACGCCGGGGGGCACGGGGCGTGGATGCCGGTGTTCAGCACGCGCGCCCGGCTGCGGGAGTACCTGCTGGCGAACCCGGCGTTCGACGGGTTCGCGTTCACCAGCACGGGTCCGAAACTCGCCGCGGAACTCACCGCGCGGCATCCGGGAACGGGGCTCGCGGTGAATCCGGTGGCCGATCCCGAGGGAAACCTGGGGAGAACATTCACCCTTCTCCCGGAACAGGTCTGGGAACTGCTCCCGATTCGGCGTTCACCCGGTGAAAACCGCGCCGGATAACTTCCCCTGCCGCTACAGTCCGTCGAATGAGCGGTTTCGCGGTGGACACTCGTGAACTGCGCGGCGCGGCGGGATCGGTGCGCGCGGAGGTGGCCGGACTGGTGGGGAGCCCGGCGCTCAGGTACCGGGCGGACCCGGTCAGGCTCGGGCACGAGGGGCTGGGTGCGGCGCTGGCCGGGTTCGACGACGCCGCGCGGGTCGGGATCGCCGCGCTCGCGGCGGACGCCTCGGAGTTCGCGCGGCGGTTGGACGAGACCGCGGCGGCCTACGCGGAGGCGGACGCCGAGGCGGCGAGGCGCTCCGACGAGCACGGGTAGCCGCGCGTGCCGTCGGACGAGGGGGAGCCGATCGCGGGCAGCGCGGCGGTGCTGGAGAACGAGGTCGTGCGGTTGCGGCACGTCGCGGGCGCGCTGGACGAGGTCGCGGGGGCGGTGTCGCGGGCGCGGGCCGACGAGTGGAGCGGTCGGGCGCGGGAGGGGTACGACGGGGCGCGCGGGCGGCTGCGGGCGCGGTGCCTGCGCGCGGCGGAGGAGTTCACCAGGGCTGCGCGGGCGGTCGAGGGGTACCGGGCGGTGCTGCTGGAGCTCCAGCCGAGGGCGCGGTGGGCGGTCGAGGAGGCGCGGGGGCGGGGGCCCGAGGCCGAGGCGGTCGCCGAGGAGCGGGTGGACCGGTGGCGGCGGCAGCTGGAGCTGGCCGGTGACGAGGCAGCGGCGGCGGTGCGGGCCGCGATGCGCCGGATGGGTGACCTGGGCGGGGTCTTCGCCCGGCCAGGGGTTGCTCCGATCACCGCGCCGCGCACGCCCGAGGGCAGGAGTGCTCCTGTGGTGCGACCGGACCTCGGCGACGGCCCGACGTACGAGCGGAGGCTCCGGGAGCTGAACAGGGCGCTGGTGGCGGCGTTCGCCGGGCTTCCGTGAACGGATCTTCACCCGGTTACACACAGTACCCTCTTTAGGGTGAATCTTTAATATTGAACTGACTCTGCGTAACAGCGGGACGGGTCGGAGCGAAAAACGAGACACGCGCGTCGCACAACCGCACCCGCTCCTGCGAGGAGTAGCAATGAGCACCGCCGCACAGTCAGGCCCGCACGCCGAGCACCGCGACCCGACCTCCGAACCCCCGGTCCCCGCAGTTCCGGTCCCCGCAGTTCCGGTCCCCCCGGCCCCGGTCCCCGAAGCGCCACCGCGGGCGTCCGCGACCGCGGGTCTGGGGAGCGTCGTCCTCGCGCTGGCCGTGGTGGGCGCGGCGTCCCTGGCGGCGGACCTGACCTCCCCGGTCTTCGGGGCGGCGACCGGGGCGCTGCTGCTGCTCGGCGCCGCGGCGGTCCGCGCGCTGCGCAGGGCGGGGAGGACGGCGGACCGCATCTTCGCCGAGGAACTCCCCCGACCGGGAACCGGGCCGGCCACCCTCCCCGGCCCACGAACCCCGTCGGACGCCCACCACAAGCCGACCACCCGCCGCACCACCCCCACCTCCCGCCGCAGGCCGGGCCGAACCAGGCGCCCCCACCGAACGGCAGGCCGGAACGGCCGCTGAACGCCCCGGCAACGCCGAAAACCCCCAAGACCACCCCGGTGGCCGCCTCACGCTGATCGAGACGGCCACCGGGCTCCTGGACGGCGGCCGGGGAAGTCGGCCGCCGCCCCAGCCCCCGGACCGCGCGCCCGCCCGGATCACGCGCCGCCGCCGCGCCCCGCAGCCCACCCGGCGTCTCCCCGAAGTCCTTCCTGCCCCGAAGGGGTGGTGGACGGGGGGAACGGCTTCCCGCGTCGTCGTCGGCCGCGCACAGTGCGGCCGTGGACCCCGCGACCCCGCCCCAGGCCCCTGCCCCCGACCACCGCGCCGACCACCGCGCCGAGCTGCGCCGCGCCTACGCCACCGGCGAGCTCGCCGGGCTCCCCGTGTTCGGGGGCGGCTTCATCAACTTCGGCTTCTGGCGGGGCATCCCCCTCCACGGCCCGCTGTCCGCCGAGGACCGCGTCGCCTCCCAGGCCGCCCTCTACGACCTCGTGCTCGACGCCCTCTCCCCCACCGGCCGCAGCACCCTGGAGATCGGGTGCGGGCAGGGGGTGGGCGCGCTGCGGGTGCTGCTCCGGGCGCCCTCCCGGTGCGCCGGGGTCGACCAGGAGCCCGAGCAGGTCGGGCGGGCCCGCCTGGCGGCGCCCGAGGGGGAGTTCGCGGTCGGGTCGGCGGGGGCGCTGCCGTTCGGGGACGGCGAGTTCGAGCGCCTGCTGTCGGTGGAGGCCGCGCAGCACTTCGACGACCTCGGCGCGTTCGCCCGCGAGGCGGCCCGCGTGCTCTCCCCCGGCGGTCGGTTGGCCGTCGCCACGTTCTTCGCCGCCGACGCCTCCGCGGCGCCCGAGCTGTCCCGGCTGCTGGCCACGTTCGCCCGCGGCCTCGACCTGCCCCACCCGATCGGGGGCTTCCTTGACCGGTTGCGCGAGGCCGGGTTCGGCGACGTGGCGGCCACGAGCGTGGGCGAGCACGTGTGGCGCGGCCTGGACCGCTGGCTGGAGCTGGGGCCCGCGCCCGAGCGGTGGGACCGCAACTGGTTGGTCGCCGCCGAGCGGGGGCTGCTGGACTACCACCTGGTCACCGCGACCAAGCCGGCAGGATCGGGGGTGTGACGACGCACCCGACAGCTCCAGTCCCGGACCCGCTGTTCCCCGACCCCGAGGCGGAGGCCCGCTGGCGGGACCGCTTCACCGCGCCCAGGGTGAGCCTGCCCCAGTGGGCGGAGGACGCGCCGGACCGGAACCTGTACCTGTCGAACTCCAGCGGCGTGTGGGAGGTCTACGCCTGGGACCGGGCGTCCGACGAGCACCGCAAGGTCACCGACCGCCCCAACGGCACCTCGCACGCCGCGCTCACCCCGGACGGCGAGCGGATCTGGTGGTTCTCCGACACGGACGGCGACGAGTTCGGCGTGTGGGTGACCGAGCCGTTCACCGCGACGGGTGACAAGGCCGAGCCCGCGGTGCCGGACGTCCCGGCCGCCTACCCGGCGGGCCTGGGCATCGGCGACGAGGTCGTGGTCATCGGCGCGTCCACCGACGACGGCACCACCGTCTACCTCTCGCGCGCGGGCGGCCCCGCCGAGGTGCTCTACCGGCACGCGAACGACGCGGGGCTCGGCGCGCTGTCCAAGGACGAGACGCTGGTCGCGATCGCGCACTCCGAGCACGGCGACAACCGGCACACCGCGCTGCGCGTGCTGACCACCTCGGGCGAGACCGCGGCGGAGAAGTGGGACGGCCCCGGCAAGGGCCTGGACGCGATCGCGTTCAGCCCGGTGCGCGGCGACAACCGGCTGCTGGTGATGCACGAGCGCCGGGGCCGCGAGGAGCTGCTGGTCTGGGACGTGGCCGCGGACGCCGAGACCGAGGTCGTGGTGGACCTGCCCGGCGAGATCTCCGCCGACTGGTACCCGGAGGCGGACGCGCTGCTGGTGGTGCACACCTTCCGGGCGCGCAACACGCTGCACCGCTACGACCTGGCGACCGGCGCGCTGACCGCGCTGGAGACCCCGCACGGCTCGGTGGGCTCGGTCGGGGTGCGGCCGGACGGCGACGTGGAGTACTCGTGGTCGTCGGCCGCGCGCCCCGGCGTGGTGCGGGTGCTGACCGCGTCCGGCGAGGACCGGGTGCTGCTCTCGCCCGCAGGTCACCGGCCGCCGCCGTCGGCCGAGCTGCGCGACGTGTTCGTCGGCGACGTGCACGCCCTGGTCGCCAGGCCGGAGGGCGCGCCGGACGGCCCGCTGCCGACGGTGTTCAGCCTGCACGGCGGGCCGCACGCGGCGGACGAGGACCGGTTCTCGGCGTACCGGGCGGTGTGGCTGGACGCCGGGTTCGCGGTGGTGCACGTGAACTACCGGGGCTCCACCGGGTACGGCTCGGCGTGGCGGGACGCCATCGAGGGCAGGCCGGGGCTGACCGAGCTGGAGGACGTCGCCGCGGTGCACGACTGGGCCGTGCGCGAGGGCTTCGCGGACCCGGCCAGGTGCGTGGTCAACGGCGCCTCGTGGGGCGGGTACCTGTCGCTGCTGGCGCTGGGGACGCAGCCGGAGCGCTGGGCGGCCGGGGTCGCGGGCGTGCCGGTGGCGGACTACCTGGCGGCGTACGAGGACGAGATGGAGCCGCTGCGGGCGTTCGACCGGGCGCTGTTCGGCGGGTCGCCGCAGGAGGTGCCGGAGCGGTACCGGCTGTGCTCGCCGCTGACCTACGTGGACGAGGTGCGCGCGCCGGTGCTGGTGCTGGCGGGCGAGAACGACCCGAGGTGCCCGATCCGGCAGATCGACAACTACCTGGACCGGCTCGCGGCGCGGGGCTCGGAGTACGAGGTGTACCGGTACGACGCCGGGCACGGGTCGCTGGTGGTGGCGGAGACGATCGCGCAGACCGCCGCCGAGGTCGACTTCGTGCGGCGCAGGCTGGGCTGACCGAACGGCTGACGCGGGTACGGGCCTGCGGCCTCACCGGCCGCAGGCCCGTTCCGCGTTTCAGCGCCAGTCGCGCGGCGCCAGGTGTGCGGCACCCCCTCACGCCCGCCGCAGCGCGAGCCCGGTGCGCAGCGCGCCGATCGCCTCGGCGACGGCCTCCCGCCCGGCCGTGCCGACGCCGAGCACGTTGGCGAAGCCGTGGATCAGCCCGTCGTGCCTGCGCAGCACGACCGGCACGCCGCTCTCCGCGAGCCTGGCCGCGAACGCCTCGCCCTCGTCGCGCAGCGGGTCGAGCCCCGCCGTGGCCACGTAGGTCGGCGGCAGGACGGACAGGTCCGGGGCGAGCAGCGGCGAGAGCCTCGGGTCGTGGTGGGTGGACGGGTCGGGGGCGTAGTTGCCCATGAACCAGTCCATCTTGGGCCGGGTGAGGAAGAAGCCGCGCGCGAACAGGTCGCGGGAGCCGCCGGTGGCGGTGGCGTCGAGCGAGGGGTAGAGCAGCAGCAGGAACGCGGGCCGGTGGTCGGCGTCGGCGGCGCTGAGCGCGGCCGAGGCGGCGAGGTTGCCGCCCGCGCTGTCGCCGCCGAGCGCGATGCGGTCGGGGTCGGCGCCGAGCTCCTCGGCGTTGGCGACGGCGTACCGGTAGGCGGCGTCGGCGTCGTCGGCGGCTGCGGGGAACCGGTGCTCGGGGGCGAGCCGGTAGTCGACCGCCAGCACGCGCACGCCCGCGCCCACCGCGAGGTGGCGGCACAGGTCGTCGTGGGTCTCCAGGTCGCCGCTGACCCAGCCGCCGCCGTGCAGGAACACCAGCAGCGGGGAGCCCTCGGGCAGCCCCTGCGGGGTGTAGTGCCTGGCCTTGAGGTGCTCGTCGACCAGCACCTGCCTGGTGACGACCCGGTGCGGCCCAGGGCCCTCGACGAGGGCCGTGGTGCGGCGGAGCGAGGCGCGGCTGGTGGCCGGGGACGAGGTGGACCAGCCCGTGCCGGACAGCTCCTGCATACGCAGCAGCAGCTGGGTGTCCGGGTGGAGGGTTTGGCCGTGGACCACGCGGGGCGGTCCGGTGAGGAGTCGGCGGACCGGGGCGGGCAGGGCGAACGCGGCGCGCAGGCCCGCGGCCAGCACTCCGGTGGGGACCCTGTCGGCGAGCTTCGACATGTGACCGACGCTACCTGCGGGTAGGTCGTGGGGCGAGAGGTTGGACCTCGACCTAACTGGAGGTGGCAGGATCGGGCGCATGACGGTCACCGTGGTGGGCATCGGCGGTTCGCTCCGCGCCAACTCCTCGTCCGAGCGCGCGCTGCGCCTGGTCCTGTCCGGCGCGGCGGAGACCGGCGCGCGGATCGTGGAGGTGTCCGGCCCGGACCTGGTGCTGCCGTTCTACGACCCGACCGAGCCGACCCGCCCGGAGGCCGCCCGCAGGCTGGTGGAGGCGCTGCGCGTCGCGGACGGCGTGGTGCTGGTGTCGCCCGGCTACCACGGGACGGTGTCCGGGCTGGTCAAGAACGCCCTGGACTACGTGGAGGACCTGCGCGGGGACGAGCGCCCCTACCTGGACGGCAGGGCGGTGGGCTGCGTGGCGACCGCGATGGGCTGGCAGGCCTCGGTGACGACGCTGACCTCGCTGCGCTCGATCGTGCACGCCCTGCGCGGCTGGCCGACCCCGCTGGGGGCGTCGGTGAACACCCGCGAGGTGAAGTTCGACGAGGCGGGCGAGTGCTCCAGCGCCGAGGTGGCCGAGCAGCTGCGCACGGTCGGCAGGCAGGTGGGCGAGTTCGCCGCGAGCCGCGCGAAGCGGTGGTGACTTCGGAGAACCGCCGGGAGCACGCGGAAGGGCCGCCCTCGCACGAGGGCGGCCCTTCCGCGTGCTGGGAGCGTCAGGCCTGCTGGGCCTGCCACATCCAGTGGGCCTCTTCGAACTGCTTGGTGATCTCGATCAGCAGGTCCTGGGTGACCGGGTCCGGCTTGTCGGTCTCGTCGATGCGCTCGCGCATCCGCCCGATGAGGGCGGCGAGGGTGGTGACGACGGCCTTGACGACGTCGTCCTCCTTGAGCCAGCCGTCCGGGAACTCCGGCACCCCGGAGGACTCCGCCACGGTCCTCGCCTTGCCGTTGGGCGTGACGCCCAGGGCGGCGGCGCGCTCGGCCACCTGGTCGGCGTAGGTCCGCGCGGTGGTCACCAGCTCGTCGAGCTGGAGGTGCACGCTGCGGAAGTTCTTGCCGACCACGTTCCAGTGCGCCTGCTTGGCGACCAGGGACAGGTCGACCAGGTCCACGAGGGTGGCCTGCAGGACGTGGCCGACCGCGTCCTTGGCCTCGTCCGACAGCGGACTGGTGATCGGGGACTTGCTCATGGCGTCCAGCTCCTCCTTCACACGGTGGCGCGTCACACGGTGGTGGTGAGAGCCACCTCGATGTTGCCTCGGGTCGCGTTGGAGTACGGGCAGACCTGGTGGGCGGTCTCGACGAGCTTGTGGGCCGCGGCCTCGTCGGCGCCGGGGATGTGCACGGCGAGCTCGACGGTCAGGCCGAAGCCGCCCTGGTCGTTGGGGCCGATGCCGACCTTGGCGGTGACCGTGGAGTCGGTGATGTCCGCCTTGGCCTGGCCCGCGACCCGCTTGAGCGCGCTGTGGAAGCAGGCCGCGTAGCCCGCCGCGAACAGCTGCTCGGGGTTGGTCTTGTCGCCGCCGGGGCCGCCGAGCTCCTTCGGCATGGCGAGCTGCTCGTCGATCACGCCGTCGGAGGACCGGACCTCGCCGTTGCGCCCGTCGCCCACTGCGATCGCCTCGGCGGTGTACAGCACGTTCATGGTCGAGTCTCCTTAGAGCCGGTGGCGGCGGGATCTCGTTGTCCCGCAATGGCGTCAACGCCGCCGGCCACACGTTCTTACCCGGTCGTGCGCCAGCTCACTCTCCGCAGCGGGTGAGTACCCGCGCCGGACTGGATCAACCGGGGTGAGACCCGCGCCACCGCCCGATCCGGTCCGGCGCGGTCCGATCAGGACCTGCCGTCGAAGGCCGCGGCGATCCGGTCGCCGACTCCCTTGTCGATGTTGCGCCAGTACTCGAAGACGCGGCGCAGCACGGGCTCGGACACCCCGTTGCCCGCGTGCGCGACCACGGTCTCGACCAGCCGGTCGCGCTGGGCGTCGTCCATGACCTCGCGCACGAGCGTGCCCGCCTGGCCCCAGTCGTCGTCCTCGGGGTGCAGCCGGTACGCGGAGCGCACGACGGCGTCCTCGACGCCGTAGGAGGTGGTGGCCTCGGACCCGACCGCCGCCGAGGCGTGCGGGCCGCCGTAGGAGTTGGGCGCGTACACCGGGTCGCTGGCGTTGCCGTAGCGCATCGCGCCGTCCTTGGCGTACGAGTCCACCCGCGACTTGGGCCGGTTCACCGGCAGCTGCGCGTAGTTCGCGCCGATGCGGTACCGGTGCGCGTCGGGGTAGGCGAAGATCCGGCCGAGCAGCATCTTGTCCGGGGAGGCCCCGATGCCGGGCACCAGGTTGGTGGGCTCGAACGCGGCCTGCTCGATCTCGGCGAAGTGGTCGGACGGGTTGCGGTCCAGCACCAGCTTGCCGACCTCGATGAGCGGGTAGTCGCCCTGCGGCCACACCTTGGTGAGGTCGAACGGGTTGAACCGGTAACCGGCGGCGTCCTCGTACGGCATGACCTGCACGTGCAGCGTCCACGAGGGGAACTCGCCGCGCTCGACGGCGTGCCACAGGTCGGCGCGGTGCGCGTCGGCGTCCTCGCCCGCGATCCGGGCGGCCTCGTCGGCGGTGAGCGTCTCGATGCCCTGGTCGGTCTTGAAGTGGTACTTCACCCAGTGCCGCTCGCCCTCGGCGTTCTCCCACAGGTAGGTGTGCGAGCCGTACCCGTTCTGGTGGCGCCAGGTGCGCGGGATGCCCCGGTCGCCCATGAGCCAGGTGACCTGGTGGGCGGTCTCGGGCTGGAGGGTCCAGAAGTCCCACTGCATGTCGTGGTCGCGGCGGCCGGTGTCGACGCGGCGCTTCTGGGAGCGGATGAAGTCGGGGAACTTGATCGGGTCGCGCAGGAAGAACACCGGGGTGTTGTTGCCGACCAGGTCGTAGTTGCCCTGGCTGGTGTAGAGCTTGAGCGCGAAGCCGCGGGGGTCGCGCCAGGTGTCCGGGGAGCCCAGCTCGCCCGCGACGGTGGAGAAGCGCAGCAGCGCCTCGGTCCTCACGCCGGGCTGGAACAGGGCCGCCTTGGTGTAGCGGGAGACGTCGGCCGTGGTGGTGAAGTGGCCGAAGGCGCCGCCGCCCTTGGCGTGAACCACCCGTTCGGGGACGCGTTCCCGGTTGAACTGGGCGTTCTTCTCGATGAGGTAGTGGTCCTGGAGCAGGATCGGCCCGTTGGGGCCGAGGGTCAGCGAGTGGTCGTCGCTGGCGATCGGGATTCCCGCGTTGTTGGTGGTGGGACGTGCGTCGGTCACGGTGCTCGTCGCTCCTCTGGCGCTCGTCGGTCGGTCCGGTCCCCCTGGGTTCCCGCCCGCGTGGTGGGCGCAACCCACCCAACGCCCTTTTCTGGAACAAGTCAAGAAAGTGAGCAGGTAAAGATGTTGCGCGTGAGAGCGAGGATGTCCCGGTGAGCCTGAACGCCTACCGGTCCGTGCTGCGCACCCCCCAGGTCGTCCCGACCATGCTGGTCGTGCTGCTGGCGCGGATCCCGATCACCGGCGTCGGCATGACGTTGACCATGCACGTGCTGCTCGCCCTCGACCACGGCTACGCCGCCGCCGGCCTGGTCGGCATGGCGGCCACGGCGGGCAGCGCGATCGGGTCGCCGCTGCTGGGGCGGATGCTGGACCGGCGCGGGCTGCGCGCGGTGGTCGGCGTGTCGATCGTGGTGGAGGCCCTGTTCTGGCTCACCGCGCCGCTGCTGTCCTACCCGGCGCTGCTGGTGACCGCGTTCCTGTCCTCGCTGGCCGCGCTGCCGGTGATGAGCCTGGGCAGGCAGGCGCTGACCGCGCTGGTGCCGGAGAGCGGCAGGCGCACCGCGCTGGCGCTGGACTCGATGGCGGTGGAGCTGGCGTTCATGGCGGGCCCGGCGCTCGGCGTGTTCCTGGGCACGCACTGGACCGGGCGGCCCGCGATGTGGGTGATCGGCACGGCCGTGGTGCTGTCCGGGCTGCTGCTGTGGGTGGTGGACCCGCCGCTGCGGGCCGGTGGCGCCGCGCCCGGCGGGCAGGCCCCGCGCGGGTGGCTGGACCGGCGGCTGGTCGGGGTGCTGATCAGCGCGGGCGGCGCGACGTTCCTGCTGACCGGGGTCGAGCTGGCGACGGTGGCGCAGATGCGCGCCCAGGGCCTGACCGAGTGGACCGGGGCCGCGATCGTGGTGATGTGCGCGGCGTCCCTGGTCGGCGGGTTCTGGTACGGCGGGTTCGAGCGCCCTGTGCCGGTCTGGGCGCTCATGGCCGGGATGGGGGTCCTCACCCTGCCGCTGGTGCTCGCGGGGGGCTCACCGTGGCTGCTGGGGCCCGCGCTGGCGCTGTCGAGCTTCCTGTGCGCGCCGACGCTGACGGCGACCGGCGAGGCGATCACGACGATGGCCCCGGAGGGGGCGCGCGGCACGGCGCTGGGCCTGCAGGGCGCGGCGTTCACGCTGGGGTCCGCCCTCGGCCAGCCGGTGGCGGGCTGGGCGATCGACGGCGTGGGGCCGTCGGCCGGGTTCGCGGTGGCGGCGCTGGGCTCGCTGGCGATCGCCGGGCTCGTGGTGCTGCTGGGCGTCCGGGGACGGACGCCGGAGCCGGTGGTCGCGGGCTGAGCCCGGACCACCGGCGGCCAGGCCACCGGACACCGATCCACCGGAGGCCCGACCACCCGAGGGTGGCCTCCGCCGGAAGCGGGGCCACCCTGCGCGGCTCGATCAGGCGGGCTGGACGTTCTCAGCCTGCGGCCCCTTGGGACCCTGGGTCACCTCGAACGTGACGGCCTGGTTCTCCTCCAGGGACCGGTAGCCGGAGGCGTTGATTGCGGTGAAGTGCACGAACACGTCCGGCCCACCGCCGTCCTGCTCGATGAAACCGAAGCCCTTCTCGGCGTTGAACCACTTCACCTTGCCAGTTGCCACTGCCTTCTCCTCTGCCGTGAAACATGTCGAACAACCACCACACCGGCCGAACACTCCGGGGCGCGGGCGCGATCCTGCACAGGGCTGCCGCGTGTCGCTCGGCGACACGACGCGACCCGCGCGGGCTTCCCCCGATCGTGGTTGCGGGCTGAGCCTAAAGCAGAACCGCCCGCTTGGCGCGCCCGCGCCACGCTCAAAGCTCCCGAAGAGCTTCGTACAACCGCTCCACGCCCGGTCTCGCCGCCGCGTAATGCGCCGCCGCGACCGGGTCCGGTTCGTACCGCCGCTCCGGAAAGACCAGGTCAGCGGTGCCCGCCAGCGAGTCCAGCCCGCCGAGCGAGCGCCACGCCAGCAGCGCGGCGCCCACGGCCGAACCTCCGGTGTCCTCCGTGATCTCGAGTGGGACGTCCAGCGCGGCGCACAGCACCGACGCCCACAGCTCGTGCCGCAGCGCGCCGCCGGTGGCCCGCACCAGGCGCACCTCGGCGACCGACCGCACCGCGTCCAGCACCAGCGCCAGCTGCTGCGCCACGCCCTCCACGAGGGCCCTGGTCAGCTCGGCGCGCCCGTGCTCGCGGCGGAGCCCGACCACGGCCGACGTCGCGTCAGCGTCCCACCAGGGGGCCCGCTCGCCCAGCAGGTACGGCAGCGCCGTCACCCCGGACGCGCCGACCGGCACGCGCGCGGCCTCGTCGAGCAGCTCCACCACGTCGGCGCCGAACGACTCGGCCGCCCACGAGGCGACCACGCCGCCGTTGCTGACCGCCCCGCCGACCGTCCACAGCCCGTCGCCGATGGCGTAGCAGAACACCCGGCCGCGCTCGTCCACGGCGGGTTCGGGGCTCACCACGCGCAGCGCCCCGCTGGTGCCCAGCGACAGCGCCGCCACACCGGGCACGATCGCGCCGACGCCCAGGTTGGCCAGCGGCCCGTCACCGCCGCCGAGCACGACCGGCGTGCCGGGGGCGACCCCGTCGACGGCCGCGCGCAGCGGGAACGAGTCGGTGGGCGCGTGCAGCTCGGGGAGCTGGTCGGCGCGCACCCGCGCGTGCGCGAGCGCCTCCGGGTGCCAGTCGAGCGCCCGCAGGTCCATGAGCCCGGTCGCCGACCCGGACGAGTGCTCGGTCGCGAGCACCCCGGTCAGGTGGGCGAAGACGTAGTCCTTCAGCCCGCACCACCGGTGCGCCTCGACCCGGTGGTCGGCGAACCAGCGCAGCTTCACCAGCGGCGACATGGTGTGCACGGGCGTGCCGGTGGCCCGGTGCAGCGCGACGCCGTCCCCGGCCCGCAGCCGCGCCACCTGCTCGACCGCGCGCCGGTCCGCCCAGCTGAGGGACGGGGTCACCGGTCTGCCGGACTCGTCGAGCCCGAGCAGCGTGTGCAGCGCGCCGGTCAGCACCAGCGCGCGCACGCCCTCGGGACAGGCCAGCGCCACCTCGGACACCGCCGCCAGCGCGGCGGCGAGCACCTCGTCCGGGTCCTGGGTGGCCTCCCCGGACGGCGTGGTCCGCATCGGGTACCCGCGCTCGGTCGAGCGCAGCACCCGTGCGCGGAGGTCGACCGCGACCACCTTGGTCGCGGTCGTCCCCAGGTCGACCGCGAGCACAACCCCCTCGTCGCGCACCGCCTACAGCCTGCCCGCCAGTTCCTCGGCGATCTCGTAGGTGTTGAGGGCGGCGCCCTTGCGCAGGTTGTCCCCGCACACGAAGAAGTCGAGCGCGTTCGGGAAGTCCAGCGCCTGGCGGACCCGGCCGACGTAGGTCGGGTCGCCGCCCACGACGTCGGCGGGCGTCGGGAAGCGCTGGGCCTCCGGCTCGTCCACCAGGACGACCGACGGCTGCTCCTCGAAGATCTTGTGCGCCTGCCCGACGGTCACCGGCCGCTCGAACACGGCGTGGACGGCCAGCGAGTGCGTGGTCACCACGGGCACCCGCACGCAGGTCGCCGAGACCTTCAGGTCCGGGATGCCGAGGATCTTGCGGGACTCGTTGCGGACCTTCAGCTCCTCGCTGGTCCACCCGTCGTCCTTGAGGGACCCGGCCCACGGCACCACGTTCAGCGCCAGCGGCGCGGGGAACGGCGAGTCGGACACCGGCAGGCCCGCCGCGTCGAGCGCCTCGCGCACGTCGCCCGCGCGCTCGCCGACCTGCTTGCCGGAGACGGCCTCGACCTCGGCGCGGAGCCGGTCGATCGCGGCCTGCCCGCCGCCGGACGCGGCCTGGTAGGAGGCGACGACCAGCTCGCGCAGCCCGAACTCGCGGTGCAGCGCGCCGATCGCGGCCATCATCGACAGCGTCGTGCAGTTGGGGTTGGCGATGATCCCCTTGGGACGGTCGCCGATCCGGTCCGCGTTGACCTCGGGCACCACCAGGGGCACCTCGTCGTCCATGCGGAACGCGCCGGAGTTGTCGACGGCGACCGCGCCGCGCGCGGCGGCGATCGGCGCCCACCGCGCGGACACCTCGTCGGGCACGTCGAACATGGCGACGTCGACGCCGTCGAACGCCTCGGGGGTCAGCTCGACGACGGTGAGGTCCTCGCCGCGCACGTGGATCTTCTTGCCCGCCGAGCGCGCGGAGGCGATCAGCCGGATCTCACCCCACGGCACGGTCTCCCGGTTGTTGATGATCGAGATCATCACCGTGCCGACCGCGCCGGTGGCGCCGACCAGTGCCAGTACCGGACCGCCGCTCATCGACCGCTACCCCCGTACACGACAGCCTCCTCGTCGCCACCGAGCTCGAACACGTCGTGCAGCGCGCGCACGGCGTCGTCGAGCTGGGTGTCCCTGCAGATGACCGAGATGCGGATCTCCGAGGTGGAGATGATCTCGATGTTCACGCCCGCGCTGGCCAGCGCCTCGCAGAAGGTGGCCGTGACGCCGGGGTGCGAGCGCATCCCCGCGCCGATCAGCGACACCTTGCCCACGTGGTCGTCGTAGATGACCTTCTCGAAGCCGATCTCGCCGCGCGCCTTCTCCAGGGCGGCCACCGCGCGGGGGCCGTCGTCCTTGGGCAGCGTGAACGTCACGTCGGTGCGACCGCTGACGGCCTGCGAGACGTTCTGCACGACCATGTCGATGTCGATCTCGGCCTCGGCGACGACGCGGAAGATCCGCGCGGCCACGCCGGGGTGGTCGGGCACCGCCGTGACCGTGACCTTGGCCTCGGACCGGTCGTGCGCGACGCCGGTGATCATCGCCTGTTCCACGGGAAGGTCCTCCACTGATCCGGAGACCGTGGTCCCCGGCTTGTTGCTGAACGAGGAGCGGACGTGCACGGGCACGTTGTAGCGGCGGGCGTACTCGACGCAGCGCAGCATCAGCACCTTGGCGCCGCAGGCGGCCATCTCCAGCATCTCCTCGTAGGAGATGCTCTCCAGCCGCTTGGCGTTGGGCACGATGCGCGGGTCGGCGGTGAAGACGCCGTCCACGTCGGTGTAGATCTCGCACACGTCCGCCTTGAGGGCGGCGGCCAGCGCGACGGCGGTGGTGTCCGTGCCGCCCCGGCCGAGCGTGGTGATCTCCTTGGTGCCCTGGCTGACGCCCTGGAAGCCCGCGACGATCGCGATGTGGCCCTCGGCGAGCGCGTCCTGGATGCGGCTGGGCGTCACGTCGATGATGCGCGCCTTGCCGTGCACCTCGGTGGTGATCACGCCCGCCTGCGAGCCGGTGTAGGACCGGGCGGACGCGCCGAGGGAGCTGATCGCCATGGCCAGCAGGGACATCGAGATGCGCTCGCCCGCGGTGAGCAGCATGTCGAGCTCGCGGCCCGGCGGCACCGGGGCGACCTGGTGGGCGAGGTCGAGCAGCTCGTCGGTCGAGTCGCCCATCGCGGAGACCGCCACGACGACGTCGTTGCCCGCTTTGCGCGTCGCGACGATCCGCTCGGCCACCCGTTTGATCCGCTCGGCGCTCTCCACCGAGGAACCGCCGTACTTCTGGACGACGAGCGCCACCGCGTTCTCCTCCCAGGTCAGGAAACCCCTGTTCGCACGGCAGACTACCCGGACCACTGAGTGGACCGGCCCCGCCGTGGCCGGCACTACCCTCGTCGCCGTGCCGACCGTGGACGCAGGACCAGACAGCCCCGAGCGCGCGCCGTCGACGCGCGGACCCCTGGCCGGCCTGGCGGAGCACCGGTTCGCGCCGGTCATCGCCCCCGGCGCGCTCTACCTGCTGGTGAGGCTGCTCGGGGTGCTGGTGCTCGCGCTGATGTCCGACCACTGGGACAAGGACGTCGCGAAGGTGCTCACCTCGTGGGACGGGCAGTGGTTCCTCGGCATCGCGCAGGGCGGGTACGGGGGCGTCACCCCGGCGCTGGTGGACGCGTTCGGCAGGCGCTCGGCGGAGACGCCGCTGGCGTTCTTCCCCGGCTACCCGCTGCTGGTGGGCTGGGTGGGGGCGCTGCCGGGGGTGTCGGCGGTGGGCGCGGCGTTCTCGGTGAGCCTGGTGAGCGGGGTGTTCTGCGCGTACGGCCTGCACCGGCTGGGGCGCTCGGTGCGCGGCGGGTCGGAGCGGGCCGGGCTGGTGCTGGTGGTGCTGTTCGCCGCCTCGCCGATGGCCGTGGTGCTGTCGATGGCCTACTCGGAGGCGCTGTTCTGCGCGCTGGCCGCGTGGTCGCTGGTGGGCGTGGTGGAGCGGCGCTGGGTGCTGGCCGGGCTGTGCGCGGCCGGGGCCGGGCTGGTGCGGCCGACGGCGGGCGCGCTGGTGCTGGCGGTGGGGCTGGCCGCGCTGGTGGCCGTGTGGCAGCGGCGGGACGGGCTGCGGCCGTGGGCAGGCGGGGTGCTGGCGCCGCTCGGGATGCTGGGCTACCTCGGGTTCGTGGCGGTGCGCACCGGGCAGCTGGACGGCTGGTTCGCGGTGCAGCAGCGCGGCTGGGGGTCGAAGTTCGACGGCGGGGCGGCGACCTGGAGGTTCACCTGGGAGATCCTGGCGAACCCGAGGTCGGTGCTGGAGCTGGTGACGGTGTGGCTGCTGCTGGGCGCGCTCGCGCTCGTGGTGGTGTGCGTGCGGCGGCGGCTGGAGTGGCCGCTGGTGGTGTACGCGGTGGGCGTGATCGTGATGGACCTGGGCTCGAACGGGCTGATGAACTCCAAGGCCCGGCTGCTGCTGCCCGCGTTCGCGCTGCTGCTGCCGATCGCGCTGTCGCTGGCCAAGCGGCGGACGGGCGCGGTGGTGTCGGTGCTGGCGGGTGTCGCGGTGTTCGGGGCGTGGTTCGGGGCGTACTCGATCACCGCGTGGCAGTACGCGATCTGAGCTGACCGGGAAGGCGGGAGAGGGCTGTGGCGCGGAACGGTGCGGAGCAGGGCGGTTCAGGGCAGGGCGGTCTCGAACTGGCCGGGGTGATCGCGGACCGGTGGAGCCCCAGGGCGTTCGACGCGGGCGCGGCGCTCGGCGAGGACGAGGCGCGCTCGCTGTTCGAGGCGGCGCGGTGGGCAGCCTCACACGGGAACACCCAACCGGCCCGGTTCCTGCTCGCCCGGCGCGGCGAACCGGCGCACGAGCGGGTCTTCGCGGCGCTCAGCCGGGGCAACCGGACCTGGGCCGGGTCGGCGTCCGCGCTGGTCGTGGCCGCGCTGGCCACCTCGGACGCCAAGGGGCCGCTGCCGAACGCGGAGTTCGGGCTGGGGCTGGCGGTGCAGAACCTGGTGCTCCAGGCGGTGCAGCTCGGGCTGGTCGCGCACCAGATGGGCGGATTCGACCCCGAGGCGCTCCGGGAGGCGTTGTCCATTCCAGGGGACGTGCGCCCGGTGGTGGTGATCGCGGTCGGCCGGGAGGGCGACGGCTCGGATTTGCCGGAGGACCTGCGCGCGAAGGACGAAAGGCCCCGCAAGCGCAAGCCGCTGGCCGAGACGGTGTTCTCCGGGAAATGGGGCGAAGCCGCTTTCACCCCGGAAACTCCCGCCACGTCGTGACGGGAGTCCAGGTGAGGGCGACCTCGTTCAGCGAGCGATCAGCCGTGCCAGCAGACTGGTCACGACCAGCCAGAACACGGCCGCGAGACCGTAGTTGACGATCAGCTCGACGCTCTCGTCGGAGAACTGGAACAAACCGGGGAAGAACAGTGCCAGCGGGTTGGCCAGCTGCGAGATGAACTGGAAGAACGCGTTGGTCGACTCGGCCCCGAGGAGCACCATGAGGATGAACAGGACCTCGATGACCGCGAAGACGACCCCGACCCCGCTGATCACCCTGGCAGCGGTGTAGCTCCCGCTGCTCGCACGAGTGGTGGAACGCCATCTGGACATGGCCGAGAAATGCCCGAGCCCCGTTCCGGTGAAACACGATGGGGTGAAATTCCACCATCTGGGCTCCCCCTCGCACCAGTCTGGGGGTTGTGGTTAACCTGGTGAGCGTGCAGCGCAACCTCCTGCTTCGCCGCCGTGACGGGGTCTGACCAGACCGGCCCCCCGTCGCGGGTCCGAGCGTTGCCGCCGGTCGTCCTCCCGAACCGGCGCCAGGAGCACCAGAGCCCATGAGCACCATCTCGCCCGACGCGTACAGCACCGGCACCAGCCGCATCCGCCCTCCCGCCCGCCCGGCCCCCGAGGGCCAGCCCGCGTGGAACCCGCAGCGCGGCACGTCCATGCCGGTGCACCGCTACCGCCCGTTCCACGAGCTGGTCGAGACCGTCGACCTGCCCGACCGCACCTGGCCCGCCAAGCGGATCACCCAGGCCCCGCAGTGGTGCGCGGTGGACCTGCGCGACGGCAACCAGGCGCTGATCGACCCGATGTCGCCCGCCCGCAAGCGCAAGATGTTCGACCTGCTGGTGCGCATGGGCTACAAGGAGATCGAGGTCGGCTTCCCGGCGGCATCGCAGACCGACTTCGACTTCGTCCGCGAGATCATCGAGGACGGCGCGGTCCCGGACGACGTCACCATCCAGGTGCTGACCCAGTGCCGCCCTGAGCTGATCACCCGCACGTACGAGTCGCTGCGCGGCGCGCACAAGGCGATCGTGCACTTCTACAACTCCACCTCGGTGCTCCAGCGCAAGGTCGTGTTCCGCGCCGACCGCGACCGGATCAAGGCGATCGCCACCGACGCGGCGCGGTTCGCGCTGGAGGAGGCGAAGAAGTACCCGGAGACCGAGTTCCGCTACGAGTACTCGCCCGAGTCCTACACCGGCACCGAGCTGAGCTACGCGCTGGAGGTGTGCGACGCGGTCTCGGAGATCATCGCGCCCACCCCCGAGCTGCCGATGGTGATCAACCTGCCCGCGACCGTCGAGATGGCGACGCCGAACGTGTACGCCGACTCGATCGAGTGGATGTCGCGCCACCTGGCCCGGCGTGACTCGATCGTGCTGTCGCTGCACCCGCACAACGACCGGGGCACCGGCGTGGCCGCCGCCGAGCTGGGCTACCTGGCGGGCGCGGACCGCATCGAGGGCTGCCTGTTCGGCAACGGCGAGCGCACCGGCAACGTGTGCCTGGTGACGCTGGGCATGAACATGTTCAGCCAGGGCGTCGACCCGCAGATCGACTTCTCCGACATCGACGAGGTCCGCCGCACGGTCGAGTACTGCAACCAGCTGCCCGTGCACGAGCGGCACCCGTACGGCGGCGACCTGGTGTTCACCGCGTTCTCCGGCAGCCACCAGGACGCCATCAAGAAGGGCTTCGAGGCGCTGGAGGCGGACGCGAAGGACGCCGACAAGCACGTCGACGAGTACCCGTGGGAGGTCCCGTACCTGCCCATCGACCCGAAGGACGTCGGCCGCAACTACGAGGCGGTCATCCGGGTCAACTCCCAGTCCGGCAAGGGCGGGGTGGCGTACGTGATGAAGAGCGAGCACCACCTGGACCTGCCGAGGCGGCTGCAGGTGGAGTTCTCGCGGGTGATCCAGGAGGTCACCGACACGCAGGGCGGCGAGGTCGGCCCGAAGGAGATCTGGGACGCCTTCGCGGACGAGTACCTGCAGGGCGTCGCGCCGCTGCGGCTGCTGAAGCACGAGCTGTCCAGCGACGGCACCGGCTCGGAGTCGATCAAGACCGTGCTGGTGGTCGACGGCGAGACCCAGGACGTGACGGGCACCGGCAACGGGCCGATCGCCGCGTTCGTGGACGCGCTGGCGTCGGTGGGCTACGACGTCCGGGTGCTGGACTACTCGGAGCACGCCCTGTCCTCCGGCGACGACGCCCGCGCGGCCTCGTACGTGGAGTGCTCGGTGGGCGACCGCGTGCTGTGGGGCGTGGGCGTCGACAGCTCCACCGTGGCCGCGTCGCTGCGGGCCCTGGTGTCGGCCGTGAACCGCGCCAACCGCTAGTCCCCAACCCCCACCGCGCCCCCTCGGCACCGGCCGAGGGGGCGCGGTGCCGTCCGGGGTCCGTTCAGCCGGGGGTCGTTCAGCCGGGGGTCGCTCAGACGGCCAGGGGTTCCGGCCCGCCGTCCCTCAGCGCCTCCCTGCGCTGCGCGGCGCGCACCGCCACGCCCGCGGGCACCCCGATGAGGGTCGCGACCGCGAGCGAGGCGATCAGGGCCAGCACGGGGTCGTCCAGGAGCGTGCCGCCGAAGTAGCCCAGCAGTCCCACGTACGCGCTCCACAGCAGCGACCCGACGGCCGCGATCGGCAGGAACCGCAGGGCCCGCCAGCGCAGCGCGCCCACCAGCAGCGCGGCCACCACCCCGCCTCCGGGCACGAACCGCACCGCCACCAGCACCGCCTCGCCCCGCCCGGCCAGCCGGGCGCGGGTCCAGTCCAGCACCGCGCGGGACCCGGCCCTGCGCTCGAACCTCGCCAGCGCCCGCCCGCCGAGCGCCCGCCCGATGGCGAGGTTGACCAGGTCGGCCACCGTGCACCCCGCCGCCGCGACGGCGATCACGGCCCCGAGCGGCAGCTCGCCGGACGCCGCGAGCACGCCGCAGGCGATCAGCACGGCCTCGGTCGGCGCCAGCGGCACGGCGGCAACGGCGAACAGCACCAGCAGTGGTGTCACACCGGGTGCAACGCCGCTGGCCGCCCGGTTGCTCCGCCGAACGGACTACGTTCAGGTAACCGACAGGCTTCACCGGCGGAACCCACCGTGATCACCGCAGCGAGCGGGGCGCGCGGCGGGGCCGCGGCTCGCGAGCCCACACCCGAGGTGGGGCCTGGCGGGTTGCCGCCCAGCGGGCTCACCGCCCAGCGGGCTGGGGTTTGGCGGGCTTGCAGCCCAGCGGGCTGAGGGCTGGCGCCCCGAGGCCCAGCGCACCCGAAGCCCAGCGCGCCCGAAGCCCAGCGGGCCCGAAGCCCAGCGGGCCCGAAGCCCAGCGGGCCCGGAGCCCAGCGGGCCTGGGGCCTGGGGCCTGGGGCCTGGGGCCTGGGGCCTGGGGCCTGACAAGCGTGCGCCCCAGTGCGCCCGAAGCCCAGCAGGCCCAGGGCCCGGCAAGCGCGCCCCAACGCGCCCGAAGCTCAGCGCGCCCCGAGGCGTGGTGAGCCTGCGGCTCACCGGGCGTGGGTCGGGGCCGCGAAGGTCAGCTCGCGCAGCTCCCGCTCCGCGTCCTCCACCCGCCGGTGCAGCGCGAGCCGCGCGTCGGCGGCGTCCAGGGCCGCCGCGATCGTGGTCTGCGCGGCCGTCGGCGGCAGCCGGACCACCAGCTCCCCCATGGCCCGCGTGGTCACGTGCGGGACCGCCCCGCCGGACAGCAGCCGCTCCAGACCGGCCGCGCCCTCGGGCGAGTTCAGGAAGTGCGCCAGGTACCCCGGCACCACCCCGGTCCCCGGCCGCAGCCGCAGGCAGCCGGGCCCGAGCAGCCACCCGTCCTGGTCCGCCCCGACCACCCCGTACCGCCCCGTACCGCCCGAGCGTCCCCGCCCGAGCGTCCCCGTCCGGGCGCACACCACGTCCCCGGCCCGCAGCGCGTACCGGTCGCCCCGCGCGGGCGCCAGGTCGTGCGCGCCCCGGTCCACCCGCCCGCCGCCGATGTTGCGCGGCAGCACCACCGGCACGCCGTCCCCGCGCGCCATGGTCCCCGGCCCGGCCGCCACCTCGGCGATCCGCCCGAGCGGGACCTCCGCCCGCGGCACGCCCCCGGTGGCGGCCAGCGCGGCGGCGAACGCCCGCTCGCCCTCGGCCTCCCGCGCGGCGACCGCGCCCCGCAGCCCGCTCAGCTCGGCGCGCAGCGCGTCGACCTCCGCGAGCAGGTGCTCCAGCGGCGCGGACGCGGCGGCGGGACGTGCCACGTACCCGGCGGGCGCGAGCCGGAAGTCGTTGCGCGCGATCTCCGCCCGCGCCGCCGACCGGCTGAACCCCTCCTGCCCGGCGAACCGCCGCCCACCCCGCTCAGCCCGCCGCCGGTGCTCGCCGACCACCCGGTCGACGACCGCGTCGTCCACCACGCGCCCGCCCGGCTCACCGCCACCGGCCGCGTCGACGAACAGCACCTCCGGGTCGACCGGTCCAGCACCGGGCGCGCGCAGCACCCACACCACCGCGCGGGACGACCGCCCCGGCAGGGCGACCACGCACTCGACGACCCCGGCCTCGACCAGGGCCCGCCGCACCGCCACGTCCCGGCCCGCCTGCCCGGACGCGGTGCTGCCCGGCACGAGCAGCGCGGCCCGCCCGCCGGGCGCGAGCTCGCGCAGCGCGTGCTGGACCCAGGCGAGACCGGCGCCGCGCGCGGACGGCTCGCCGAGCGGCGGCCCCTCGCCGCCGGGTGGGGCGAGGGTGACCGGCGGGTGCGCCACGACCACGTCGAACAGCTCGCACCGGAACCCGTCCCCGTGCGCGCGCAGGTCGGCGGACATGCCCCTGATCCCCAGCAGCGCGGCGCAGACGCGCGACGACACCTCGTCGGCAGCC
Organism: Actinosynnema mirum DSM 43827; assembly: GCF_000023245.1. Lineage (GTDB taxonomy): Bacteria > Actinomycetota > Actinomycetes > Mycobacteriales > Pseudonocardiaceae > Actinosynnema > Actinosynnema mirum. The sequence goes on along the minus strand of NC_013093.1, from coordinate 235,338 downwards.
CGCCCGGACAGCGCCCCGGCGCCGGGGCTCTCGGGGGCGAGGTGCCCGGCGACCGCGACCAGCAGCCTGCCGTCACCGCAGCACGGGTCGTGCACGGTCTCACCGGGCCGGGGGTCGACCAGCTCGACCAGGCAGCGGGCCAGCGGCGGCGTCCGGTGCCCGGCGTCCCGGCCGGGCCGGGAGAGCAGCGCGTCCGCGACCCGCGCGGGCTCCTCGGCCGCGTCGGCGGCGAGCACGGCCGCGAGCACGGCGGCGAGCACGGCCGCGGGCAGCGCACCGCCCGCCTCGACGTCCGCCCCCGGCAGCCGGGCGTCCACCAGCAGCCCGCGCACCCGCGCGCCCGCCCCACCCCGAGCGGCGGCCACGAGCGCGCCCCAGCCCGCCGGATCGGCGACGCGCAGGCGCAGCAGCCCCAGCGGGAAGTCGACGCCCAGGCCGGAAGCGACCCGCAGCGGTTCCGCGTGCGCGAGCAGCGCGGGCGCCCGCCCAGGCGCGACAGGCCCCCGCTCGACCACCGGCGCGGGCCGCCCAACGCCGCGCAGGAACCGGTGCTGGTAGGTGGCGCCCTCGGCCTCGTCGCGGCGCAGCGCGGTGCGCGGGACCCGCCGCCCGGCCAGCCACCGCCCGACCTCGGCCGCGTCGAACAGCTCCTGCCCGGCGGCCTCGCGCGGCCGGGGGAAGTCCCGGTGCCGCTTGCGCCAGTTGCTGATCGCGCTGGCCCTGACCGACAGCAGCTCGGCGATCCCGCCCGCCGTCAGCAGCTTCGGCTGCAAGCCCACCCGGCCTCCTCGTCGCCGGGAAGACCACCGCCGGTGACGATCACCGAGCAGGTACGCGCCCCACTCACCGCTGTGAACCAGCCCCGCGAACCACCTCGCCCAGCTGCGAAAAAGGCCGGGGCGGGGACGCAGTCCCCACCCCGGCCGACTTCACAGCAGCGCCTACGGGTTCAGCACCTCGGTGACCGAGGCGGGCCCGACGAGCGGGACGTCCGGGGAGATCCCGTCCTCCTCCACCAGCACCGCCTCGACCTCGTGCGGCTTGATCGCCCCGGAGCGGATGTCCTCCGCCCAGTGGCAGGCCACCCGGTGGCCGGGCAGCACCTCGCGCAGCGCGGGCCGCTCGGTGTCGCACCTGGTCGCCTGCCGCCACGGGCACCGCGTGTGGAAGCGGCAGCCCGTCGGCGGGTTGGCGGGCGAGGGCAGGTCGCCCTTGAGCAGGATGCGCTCGCGCCGGTCCTCCACCACGGGGTCCGGCACCGGGATCGCCGACAGCAGCGCCCTGGTGTACGGGTGCAGCGGCTCGGCGTACAGCCCGTCCGAGCTCGCCTCCTCCACGATCCCGCCCAGGTACATGACGCCGACCCGGTCGGCGATGTGCCGCACGACCGCGAGGTCGTGGGCGATCACCAGGTAGGTCAGCCCCAGCTTCTCCTGCAGCTCCTCCAGCAGGTTCACCACCTGCGCCTGCACCGACACGTCGAGCGCGGACACCGGCTCGTCGGCGATGATCAGGTCGGGCTCGACCGCCAGCGCGCGGGCGATGCCGATGCGCTGGCGCTGGCCGCCGGAGAACTCGTGCGGGTACTTGCGCAGCGAGGTCGACGGCAGGCCCACGGCGGCCAGCAGCTCGCGCAGGCGCTTGCCGGTGGCCTCCTTGCCCTTGTCCAGCCCGTGCGCGCGCAGCCCCTCGACCAGGATCGACTCGACCGACTGGCGCGGGTCCAGCGAGGACATCGGGTCCTGGAAGACCATCTGCATCCGCTGCCGCATGGTGCGCAGCGCCTCGCCCTTGAGCGTGGACAGGTCGGTGCCGTCGAACACGACCCGGCCGCCGGTCGGCTCGGTGAGCCGCAGCACGGCCCTGCCGAGCGTGGACTTGCCGCAGCCGGACTCGCCGACCAGGCCGTACGTCTCGCCCTTGCGGATGCTCAGGTCCACGCCGTCGACCGCGTACACGTGGCCGACGGTGCGGTCCAGGAAGACGCCCCGCTTGATCGGGAAGTGGACCTGGATGCCCTCGATCGAGATGAGGGCGTCGCCCTCGGGGGCCCGCTCGGCCTGAACGGGTTCTGCCGCGGTCACGCGCCCACCTCCTCTGCGACCTCGGGCCGCACCGGGTTGTGGCAGCGCAGCAGCCTGCCGCCGCCGAGGTCCTCCTGCTCCGGCGTGGTCGTCACGCACACGTCCAGCGCGTTCGGGCAGCGCGGCGCGAACGCGCAGCCGCCCTCCCACGGGATGTTGTCGGCGACCGAGCCCTTGATGGGCACCAGCCGCTCGCCGCGCGGCGCGTCCAGCCTCGGGATGGAGGCCAGCAGGCCGTGGGTGTACGGGTGGCGCGGCTGCCCGAAGAGCTCGTGCCGCCGCGCCTTCTCCACGACGCGACCGCCGTAGAGCACGTTCACCTCGTCGCACAGGCCGGCGACGACGCCCAGGTCGTGCGTGATCATGACCAGCGCGGTCCCGGTGTCCTGCACCAGTTCCTTGAGCAGCGCCAGGATCTGAGCCTGGATGGTCACGTCCAGCGCCGTGGTCGGCTCGTCCGCGATGAGCAGCCGGGGGCGGCAGGCGAGCGCGATGGCGATCAGCGCGCGCTGGCGCATCCCGCCGGACAGCTGGTGCGGGTACTCGGAGAGCCGCCGGGTCGGGTCGGGGATGCCGACCTTGTCCAGCAGGTCGGCCGCCTCGACCATGGCCTGCTTGCGGGCCATGCCCCGGTGCCGCTCCAGCACCTCGGTGACCTGGAGGCCGATCGGGATGACCGGGTTGAGCGAGGACAGCGGGTCCTGGAACACCATGCCCAGGTCGCGCCCGCGCCGGTCGCGCATCTGGCGGTCGGACAGCTTCAGCAGGTCGGTGCCCTCGTAGCCGACCGACCCGGTGATCCGCGCCCCGCGCTTGGGCAGCAGGCCCATGATCGCGAGGGAGGTCACCGACTTGCCGCAGCCGGACTCACCGACCAGGCCGACGGTCTGGCCGGGCTCGACGTCGAAGCTGACCCCGTCCACGGCGGTGAAGGGCTGCTCGCCCTTGCGCTCGAAGACGACGGTGAGGTCGCGGACTTCCAGCAGTGCCATCGGGATCACCGCCTGTTCTTGGGGTCGAGCGCGTCGCGCAGGGACTCACCGACCAGGGTGAAGCCGAGCGCGATCACGATGATGCAGCCCGCGGGCCAGAAGGCCAGGTGCGGGTGGCTGTCGATCACGGTCTGGGCGCTGCCGAGCATCTGACCCCACTCGGGGATCGTGTCGTCGGGGTTGCCCAGGCCCAGGAACGACAGCGCCGCCGCGTCGATGATCGACGTGGCCAGCACCAGGGTGGACTGGACGATGACCGGGCCGAGCGAGTTCGGCAGCATGTGCCGGAACACGATCGGGCCGGGCTTCACGCCGAGCGCGGTGGCGGCCAGCACGTGGTCGCTGGAGCGCTGGGCGAGCATCGAGCCGCGCAGCAGCCGGGCGAACACCGGGATCTGCACGATGGACACCGCGAGGATCACGGTGAGCAGGCTGGGCCTGGCGAACAGCGCGCCGATGCCGAAGGCCAGCAGCAGCTGCGGGATCGACAGCATGACGTCGACGACGCGCATGACGAGCGAGTCGACCCAGCCGCCGAACGCGCCGGCGAGGATGCCGAGCACCATGCCGCCCGCGAGGCCGATCAGCGTGGCGAACACGCCGACCAGCAGGGTCTGCTGGGCGCCGACGAGCAGCCGGGACAGCAGGTCGCGGCCGACCAGGTCGCCGCCGAGGGGGTAGCCCTCCTGCGGGCCGGGGATCTGGTTGCGGGCCTTGATGACCTGGTCGATCAGGTCGCGGGCCGCGGGGTCGTGCGGGGCGAGCCACGGCGCGATCGCCGCGACGACCAGGAACAGCGCGATGATCGCCGCGCCGAGCAGGAAGACCGGGCTGCGCCGCAGCCGCTTCCAGGCGCTGGCGGCGAGGCTGACGCCGGAGTCGGAGGCCGAGCTCTCGGCGAGAGCGTCGATCCGCTCCTTCTTCGTGGTGGGGGTCATGAGCGGCTACCTCGCCCTGATCCGAGGGTCGATGAGCGCGTACGACAGGTCCACCAGCAGGTTCACCAGCACGTAGATCATGGCGGCGACCAGGATGAACATCTGCAGGACCGGGTAGTCCCTGCGCTCGAACCCGATGGCCAGCGCCTCGCCGACGCCGGGGAAGGCGAACACCTTCTCGGTGAGCACCGCGCCTGCCAGCAGCGCGCCGATCTGCAGGCCGATGGTGGTGACCACGGGCAGCATCGCGTTGCGCAGGATGTGCCTGCGGCGGATGACGCTGCCCAGCAGGCCCTTGGACTCGGCGGTGCGCACGTAGTCCTCGTTCAGCACGTCGAGCACCGCCGCCCTGGTGATCCGGAAGATCACCGCGAACGGGATGGTGGCCAGCGCGCACGCGGGCAGGACCAGGTGCGTCAGCGCGTTCAGCGCGGCGTCCCACTCCTGCGTGAGGAAGCCGTCGAGGACGAAGAAGCCGGTGACGCGGGTCGCGTCGAGGCCGGCGGACTGCCTGCCCGCGGAGGGCAGCCAGCCCAGCTGCGACGCGAAGACGTACTTGAGCAGGTAGGCCAGGAAGAAGACCGGCACGGCGACGCCGATCAGCGAGCCGCCCACGCTCAGGTTGTCGAACAGGCCGCCGCGCTTGCGGGCGGCCAGGTAGCCCAGGGGGATCCCCAGCGCGATCGCGATCAGCATGGCGAAGGCGCTCAGCTCGATCGTGGCGGGGAAGCGCTGGAGGAAGATGTCCACCACCGCGTCACCCGGCTGCACGCCGGTCGAGTTGCCGAAGTCCCCGGTGAGGGCGCGGCCCAGGAATTTGAAGTACTGGACGAAGATCGGCTGGTCCAAGCCGAGCTGCTTGCTCAACGCCGCCCGTGACTCTTCCGTGCCGCGCTCCCCCAGGAGGGCCGATGCCGGCCCTCCCGGGAGTGCGCGCAACCACGAGAAGACGAGCAACGAGAGCACCAGCACCACGACGACGAGCTGGATCAGCCGTCGGATGGTGTAGCGGAGCACTGGTTCAACCCCGTTGTCTCTGTGGTGGAGTGGTAGTCAGTCCGGTCAGTTGACCGTGACGTCGACGAACTTCTCGTCGGTCAGCGGGCTCGGAGTGATGCCCTTGACGGTGTTCTTCACGACCAGCGCGGGCGGCGAGTGCGAGATCGGCAGCGCCGGCACGTACTCGGCCATGATCTTGCGGTTGATCTCCTTGTAGAGGTCGTACCGCTTGGTCCGGTCCGGCTCCGCGTCAGCCGTCTTCAGCTGCGCGGACAGGTCGGCGCCCCACGCGGAGGCCCCGGTGTTGAAGCGGTTGGCCGGGTTGCCGAAGAAGGTGCCCACCCAGTTGTCCGCGCTACCGGTGTCGCCGGTCCAGCCGAGCAGGAACAGGTCGGCCTGCGCGCCCTGGTCGACGTCGGTCAGGTAGCCGCCGTTCCACGGCTTGGTGACCGCCTCCACCTTGATGCCCGCGGCCTGCAGGTCCGCGGCGATGGCGCCGTAGAGGTCCTTCGGGCTGGGCATGTACGGGCGGCTGACCTCGGAGGGCCAGTAGAACTTCAGCGTCAGGTCGGACGCGCCCGCCTCGGCGAGCAGCGACTTGGCCTTGTCGACCGAGTACTCGTACTTCTGCACGTCGTCGGCGTAGCCGCCCACGGTCTTCGGGATGAACTGCGTCGCGACCTCGGCGCCCTCGGGCAGCTGGGACTTGACCAGCTGCTCGCGGTTGATCGCGTGCAGCAGCGCCTGGCGGACCTTGAGGTCCTGGAGCTTCGGGTTCCGCTTCTGGTTGATGCCCACGTAGAAGACGTTGAACGCCGGGCGGACCTCGACGTTGAAGCCACCGCTCTTCAGGCTGTCCCAGTCGGCGGCGTTCGGGAAGTCGAAGCCGTCGATGTCACCGGACTGCAGCGCCTGCTTGCGGGCGGTCTCGTCGGGGATGATCCGGAAGACCAGCTTGTCCAGCTTGGTCTTCTCGCCCCAGTAGTCGTCGTTGCGCACGAGCTCGACGACGTTGTTCGCCTTGTCGTACTTGCCGAACTTGAACGGGCCCGTGCCGGTCGGGTGCTCGTTCGCGTAGGCCGGGAAGACGAAGCTGTCGCCCTGGGCCTTCACGTCGTCGGCGTTGAACTCCTTCAGGGCCTTCGGGCTCTGCATGGAGAACGACGGCAGGCCCAGGATGTCCGGGAACTTGGACGTCGTCTTGGTCAGGGTGACCACGGCGGTGTCGGCGCCCTCGGCGGCGCAGCTCTTGTAGAGCGACGTCTCCGGCTTGTCGGAGAAGCCGCCGAAGTTGTCGACGTAGTACTGGGAGACGGCGTCGGACTGCGCGTCGCCCTTCAGGTTGTACCAGCGGTCGAAGTTGAAGCAGACGGCCTCGGCGTTGAAGTCGCTGCCGTCGTGGAACTTCACGCCCGTCTCGAGCTTGAACGTCCACGTGAGGCCGTCGGGAGTGCTCGACCACTCCTTGGCCAGCGAGGGCGCGGGCTCGGCGGTGCCGGGCTTGAACGTGGTCAGGCCGTCGAACATCTGCCTGGCGACGCGGAAGGTCTCACCGTCGGTCGCGAACATCGGGTCGAACAGCTTCGGGGCTCCCGCGGCCCCGAAGGTGAACGTCCCGCCCGCGGCGCCGCCGGTCCCGGAGTCCTGGCTGCGCTCGGACTGCACGCAGGAGGTGAGGACGAGCGCGGCGGCACTGGTGAGACCGATCGCAGCCACCCAGCGTCGCTGGGCCGATCGGGAATGAACCATCAAACACACCCCTATGGGAATTCCGGGATCTCACGGTGTGGTCACGGACGATAACCGGTCCTCACAACCTTCTAGACCGGCCGAGGTCACGATCCGGCCACGTGGCAGTTGATTGTCGTACGTCCGGCGCACCTCCGCTGACCCGGCGTGATCACCGTGGGTCGGGCAAACGCTCTCCTACGCTGTAGAACGGACGGTGACCAGGACCTCGGCGGGAGGGGGGAACCCGGTGGGCGAGCAGCTCGAGCTGGGCGTCCTCGGACCGCTGCGGGTGGTGGTCGGCGGGCGGCACGTCGCGGTGCGCGCGGGCAGGCAGCGGTGCCTGCTGGCGTCCCTGCTGACGCGGCCGGGATCGCCGGTCTCGGTGGACGAGCTGGCCGAGCACGTGTGGGGCGACCGGCCGCCCGCGCGGGCCAGGCAGACCCTGCACACCTACGTCATGCGGCTGCGCAGGCTCCTCGGCCCGGAGGTGCCGATCCGGACCGTCCCGGACGGCTACCTGGTGGACGTCCCGGCCGCCTCCGTGGACGTCGCCAGGTTCGACGGGCTGCTCGCGCTCGGCGACCGCGAGCAGGCCGCCGGACGGCTCGCCGAGGCCTCGTCCGCGCTGGCAGCGGCCTTGGAGCTGTGGCGGGGACCGGCGCTGGCGGACGTCCCGTCGGCGGTGCTGCACCGCGACGAGGCGCCCCGGCTGACCGAGTGCGGGCTGCACGCGCGAGAGCGCCGAGCGGAGGTCGACCTGGCGCTCGGGCGGCACGCCGAACTGGTGCCGGAGCTGACCGCGCTGACCGCCGAGCACCCCCTGCGGGAGCGCCTGTGGGCGCAGCTCGTGGTGGCCCTGCACCGCTCGGGAAGGCGGGCCGAGGCGCTGGCCGCGTACGACCGGGTGAGCGCCCTCCTGGCCGAGGAGCTGGGCATCGACCCCGGCGGGGAGCTGCGCCGCGTGCACCGGGCCGTGCTGGCCGACGAGGGCGGTCCCGCCCCTGGTCCGGAGGGGGCGGAGAGCGGTCCGGAACCGGTCGCGCCGTCCCAGCTCCCGGCGGGCGCCGGGGACTTCGTGGGGCGCTCGAACTCGGTTCACCTCGTGGAAACACTGCTGCGCAGATCACACGGTGTGCCGGTCGTCACCTTGTCCGGGCAACCCGGAGTAGGTAAAACCGCCCTCGCCGTGCACGCCGCGCACCGGTTGCGCGGGGACTTCCCGGACGGTCAGCTGTACGTGAACCTGCGTGGACACGCCCAGGGGCCGCCGCTGAGCGCCGTGGACGTGCTGCCGAGGTTCCTGCGCGCCCAGGGCGTCGCCCCCGAGTCGGTGCCGCTGGACCCGGACGAGCAGGAGGCCCTCTACCGCTCCCGGCTGACCGGCAGGCGGGTGCTGGTGGTGCTGGACGACGCGGCGAGCGCCGAGCAGATCCGCCCGCTGCTGCCCGGCTCCCCCGGTTGCGCCGTCCTGGTGACCAGCCGGGACGCGCTGCGCGGCCTGGCGGTCAGCCACGCGGCCACGAACGTGCGCCTGGACGTGCTCGACGACGGCGAGGCCAGGGCGCTGCTGTCCGGGGTGCTCGGCGCGGACGTGGTCGGCTGCCAGCGCGCCGCCACCGGCGAGCTGGTGGCCCTGTGCGCCCACCTGCCGCTGGCGCTGCGGATCGCCGCCGCGAACGTGCTGAGCAGACCGGGGACCACCGTCGCCGAGCACGTGGAGGAGCTGCGCGCGGGCAACCGGCTGGCGGCGCTGAGCGTGGAGGGCGACGAGCGGGCCGCCGTGCAGGCCGCGTTCGACCTGTCGTACGCCGCCCTCAAGCCGGAGCTGGCGCAGCTGTTCCGGCTGCTGGCGGTGGCCCCCGGCGACCTCACCCCGGACCTGGCGGCGGCGCTGGGCGGCCTGCCCGTCCCGGAGGCCCGCAGGCGCCTGCACCGGCTGGCCACGGTGAACCTGGTCGACCGGCCCGCGCCGGGCCGCTACCAGTTCCACGACCTGCTCAGGGACTACGCGGCCCAGCGCCTGGTGGCCGAGGACGGCGAGGCGGGCCGGGACCGGGTGTTCCGCAGGCTGCTGGACTGGTCGATCCGCTCGGTGGACGCCGCCACCGAGGCGCTCAAGAGCACCCTGGTGCGCCACCCTCGCGCCTCGGACGTGCCGGGAGTGGAGCCGAAGCGGTTCGACTCGCCAGCCGAGGCGCTGGCCTGGTTGGACGCGGAGCGGGCGAACCTGGTGGCGCTGGTGTCCCACGCCGCCGCGCGCCCGCCGCACGAGGACGGCTGGCAGTTGGCGGACGCGCTGCGCCGCTACTTCTACCTGGCGGCGCTGCCGGTGGAGTGGCGGGCGGCGGCGGGCGCGGGCCTGGCGTCGGCGCGGGCCGCGCGGGACCCGGTGGGCGAGGCGGCGATGCTGTCGTCGCTGGGGGTCCTGTACTGGTCGATCGGCAGGCACCCGGTGGCCGTCGACCACTTCCTGTCGGCCCTGGGCGTGCAGGAGCGCGGCGGGGCGTGGCCGAGGGCGCGGGCGCAGGTCCTGGCGAACCTGGGGGCCGTGTACATCGACGTGGGCGAGCTGGAGCGGGCGACCGAGCACCTGGAGCGGGCGCTGGCCATCACCGGGGAGATCGGCGCGCTCCAGCAGCAGGGCATCACCCAGCTGAACCTCGGCGGCGTGTACCTCCAGCTGGCCGAGCTGGACCGGGCCGCGGCGTGCTTCGAGGGCGCGCTGGACGTCGGCACGCGCCTCGGGGTGTGGATGACCCAGGCGGACGCGCTGCACGCGCTGGCCGAGGTGGAGCTGCTCAGGGGCGCGCCCGCGCGGGCGGCGGGCCTGTTCGAGCGCTCGGGCGAGCTGTACGGGCTGGCCGGGGCGCGGAGCTTCGCGCACATCCCGCACGAGGGGCTGGCGCAGGCGCACCTGGCGCGGGGCCGGTACGCGGAGGCCATCGCGGAGGCGGGCCGGGCGCTGGAGTTCGCGCAGGAGCGGGAGAACCTGAAGGGCCGCTGCGACGCGAAGAACGTGCTGGGGCAGGCCTTGGTGGGCGCGGGGCGGCTCGTGGAGGGCGCCGGGCGGCACACCGAGGCGCTGGGCATCGCCGAGGAGATCAGCTACCCGTGGGGCATCGTGGCCGCCCGCAGGGGCCTGGCGACGGCGCACCACGCGGCGGGCCGCCTGGTGGAGGCCGAGGAGGCGGCGCGGGGGGCCCTGGAGGGCGCGGCGGCCTACCGGCTGCGGCTGCCCGAGGGCGACGTCCTGGTGCTGCTGGGCCGGATCGAGCTGGACCTCGGCGAGCCTGACCGTGCGTTGGACACGGCGACCCGCGCCGCGGCGGCGGGAGCGGCCTCGGGGAGGCGCCTGCTCGCGGCCCAGGCCGACCACCTGCTCGGGGACCTGAGGGCGGCAGCGGGCGATTCCAGGGCCGCACGGGCCCTCTGGGACGCCGCTGCGGCGGGCTACGAGTCCGCGGGAGCCCCGGAGGCGACGTCTCTCAGAACCCTCCTGCGCCGCGTGTCCTGACCCACGCCCGGCCTGCCCGACGCCCGGCCCCCCTGTGAGGCCTGACCCGTCCGACGCCCGGATCGCCCCACGTCCGGTTCGCCTCAAACCGCTCCACAGCGCGTTCTCCGCCTGGCTGTCTTGCTTCCGCCGCGTTCGTCCCGCTCTGCGGCCCGTCTTCCGCTCGTCAGCCTGCTTCCGCCGCCGCATTCTTCCCCGGAACGCAAAAAAGCCCTGTGGGGCGCACGGATAACCGTGCGCCCCACAGGGAAAGAATGTTCGGCGGCGTCCTACTCTCCCACACCCTCACGAGTGCAGTACCATCGGCGCTGGAAGGCTTAACTACCGGGTTCGGAATGGGACCGGGTGTTCCCCAACCGCAATGACCACCGAAACACTATGAAGATAACCAACCACACAGCACCACCCGTCGCGCCCAACCCCCACAGGGGCCAGTCTGCGACCGGTGACGGTCGGTTCGGTTCCTTCAGAACCGCACAGTGGATGCGTAGCGTCTTCATGACAAGTCCTCGGCCTATTAGTACCGGTCAACTCCAACCATTACTGGTCTTCCATCTCCGGCCTATCAACCCAATAGTCTCTTGGGGGCCTTAACCCACAAAGGGGTGGGACACCTCATCTAGGAACGAGCTTCCCGCTTAGATGCTTTCAGCGGTTATCCCTTCCGAACGTAGCCAACCAGCAATGCCCTTGGCAGGACAACTGGCACACCAGAGGTTCGTCCGTCCCGGTCCTCTCGTACTAGGGACAGCCTTCCGCAAGTATCCTACGCGCGCGGCGGATAGGGACCGAACTGTCTCACGACGTTCTAAACCCAGCTCGCGTACCGCTTTAATGGGCGAACAGCCCAACCCTTGGGACCTACTCCAGCCCCAGGATGCGACGAGCCGACATCGAGGTGCCAAACCATGCCGTCGATATGGACTCTTGGGCAAGATCAGCCTGTTATCCCCGGGGTACCTTTTATCCGTTGAGCGACCACGCTTCCACAAGCCATGGCCGGATCACTAGTTCCGACTTTCGTCCCTGCTCGACCTGTCGGTCTCACAGTCAAGCCCCCTTGTGCACTTGCACTCGACACCTGATTGCCAACCAGGCTGAGGGAACCTTTGAGCGCCTCCGTTACTCTTTGGGAGGCAACCGCCCCAGTTAAACTACCCACCAGGCACTGTCCCTGATCCGGATCACGGACCGAGGTTAGACATCCAGTACGACCAGAGTGGTATTTCAACGACGACTCCACAACCACTGGCGTGGCCGCTTCACAGTCTCCCACCTATCCTACACAAGCCGAACCGAACACCAATACCAAGCTATAGTAAAGGTCCCGGGGTCTTTCCGTCCTGCCGCGCGTAACGAGCATCTTTACTCGTAGTGCAATTTCGCCGGGCCTGTGGTTGAGACAGTCGAGAAGTCGTTACGCCATTCGTGCAGGTCGGAACTTACCCGACAAGGAATTTCGCTACCTTAGGATGGTTATAGTTACCACCGCCGTTTACTGGCGCTTAAGTTCTCAGCTTCGCCCCGAAGAGCTAACCGGTCCCCTTAACGTTCCAGCACCGGGCAGGCGTCAGTCCGTATACATCGTCTTGCGACTTCGCACGGACCTGTGTTTTTAGTAAACAGTCGCTTCTCGCTGGTCTCTGCGGCCGAAAAATCCTAGCCCGTAAAGGGCTTCAAATCCCTCGGCCCCCCTTCTCCCGAAGTTACGGGGGCATTTTGCCGAGTTCCTTAACCACAGTTCGCCCGATCGCCTCGGTATTCTCTACCTGACCACCTGTGTCGGTTTGGGGTACGGGCCGCGTGAAAGCTCGCTAGAGGCTTTTCTCGGCAGCATGGGATCACTCTACTTCGCCTCAATCGGCTATGCATCACGTCTCAGGATACATGGACCGCGGATTTGCCTACGGTCCTCCCTACACGCTTACACCAGTACTACCACTCACTGGCGGAGCTACCCTCCTGCGTCACCCCATCGCTTGACTACTACAAGTTCGGTTCCCGCGCTCCACGTCACCGATCATCCGAAGAATCACGATGGGCTTTGGGCGGTTAGCATCACAAGCCTCGCCATGGGCGCGTTCACACGGGTACGGGAATATCAACCCGTTGTCCATCGACTACGCCTGTCGGCCTCGCCTTAGGTCCCGACTTACCCTGGGCGGATTAGCCTGGCCCAGGAACCCTTGGTCATCCGGCGGCAGAGTTTCTCACTCTGCTTTCGCTACTCATGCCTGCATTCTCACTCGCACAGCCTCCACACCTGGATCACTCCGGCACTTCGCTGGCTGCACGACGCTCCCCTACCCATCAACACATGCGTGTCAATGACACGGCTTCGGCGGTGTGCTTAAGCCCCGCTACATTGTCGGCGCAGGACCACTTGACCAGTGAGCTATTACGCACTCTTTAAAGGGTGGCTGCTTCTAAGCCAACCTCCTGGTTGTCTGTGCGATCCCACATCCTTTCCCACTTAGCACACACTTAGGGGCCTTAGCCGGCGTTCTGGGCTGTTTCCCTCTCGACTACGAAGCTTATCCCCCGCAGTCTCACTGCCGCGCTCTCACGTACCGGCATTCGGAGTTTGGTTGATTTCGGTAAGCTTGTGGGCCCCCTAGACCATCCAGTGCTCTACCTCCGGCACGAAACACACGACGCTGCACCTAAATGCATTTCGGGGAGAACCAGCTATCACGGAGTTTGATTGGCCTTTCACCCCTAACCACAGCTCATCCCCCAGGTTTTCAACCCTGGTGGGTTCGGGCCTCCACGCGGTCTTACCCGCGCTTCACCCTGGCCATGGCTAGATCACTCCGCTTCGGGTCTAGACCACGCGACTCAATCGCCCTATTCGGACTCGCTTTCGCTACGGCTACCCCACACGGGTTAACCTCGCCACGTAGCACTAACTCGCAGGCTCATTCTTCAAAAGGCACGCCGTCACCCCTAAAGGCTCCGACGGATTGTAGGCACACGGTTTCAGGTACTATTTCACTCCCCTCCCGGGGTACTTTTCACCTTTCCCTCACGGTACTAGTCCGCTATCGGTCACCAGGGAGTATTCAGGCTTAGCGGGTGGTCCCGCCAGATTCACAGCAAATTCCACGAGCTCGCTGCTACTTGGGAACACCGTCAGGAGACACTAGGTTTTCGCGTAAGGGGCTCTCACCCTCTACGGCCGCGCTTTCCAGACACGTTCCGCTAACCACAGTGTTTTATGACTCCTCGACCGTCCGGCAGAACGATCAGACAGGTCCCACGACCCCGTACACGCAACCCCTGCCGGGTATCACACGAATACGGTTTAGCCTCTTCCGCTTTCGCTCGCCACTACTCACGGAATCACGGTTGTTTTCTCTTCCTGCGGGTACTGAGATGTTTCACTTCCCCGCGTTCCCTCCACACGCCCTATGTGTTCAGGCGTGGGTGACCCCACATGACTGGGGCCGGGTTTCCCCATTCGGAAATCCTTGGATCTCAGCTCGGTTGACAGCTCCCCAAGGCTTATCGCAGTCTCCTACGTCCTTCATCGGCTCCTGGTGCCAAGGCATCCACCGTATGCCCTTAATAACTTGCCACAAAGATGCTCGCATCCACTGTGCAGTTCTCAAAGAACAAACCGACGACCTCCCACTACTGTCAACGCCTGCCACCCAGTATCTCGGGCAGTGGTTCGCATGACGGGGAAGCCCCGATCACTGAAAGACACTCGCGTGTTCTCTCAGGACCCAACAGCGTACCGAACACTCCTCGAAACCCCCGACCGACCCTTCCACGCCCTCACGGACAGTACTAACTCGGTCGGCAATCCCGATTCACGCATTAGCCAGCATCCACAATATTGAGCTCCACCGGTCGATCGTTCGCCGACCGCGTGGCCTCCACTGACAATCCGAAGACCGCAGTGCAGATGCTCCTTAGAAAGGAGGTGATCCAGCCGCACCTTCCGGTACGGCTACCTTGTTACGACTTCGTCCCAATCGCCAGTCCCACCTTCGACCGCTCCCCCCCTTGCGGGTTGGGCCACGGGCTTCGGGTGTTACCGACTTTCGTGACGTGACGGGCGGTGTGTACAAGGCCCGGGAACGTATTCACCGCAGCGTTGCTGATCTGCGATTACTAGCGACTCCGACTTCACGGGGTCGAGTTGCAGACCCCGATCCGAACTGAGACCGGCTTTATGGGATTCGCTCCACCTCACGGCTTAGCAGCCCTTTGTACCGGCCATTGTAGCATGTGTGAAGCCCTGGACATAAGGGGCATGATGACTTGACGTCATCCCCACCTTCCTCCGAGTTGACCCCGGCAGTCTCCCATGAGTCCCCGCCATAACGCGCTGGCAACATGGAACGAGGGTTGCGCTCGTTGCGGGACTTAACCCAACATCTCACGACACGAGCTGACGACAGCCATGCACCACCTGTACACCGGCCACAAGGGGGCCAATATCTCTACTGGTTTCCAGTGCATGTCAAGCCCAGGTAAGGTTCTTCGCGTTGCATCGAATTAATCCACATGCTCCGCCGCTTGTGCGGGCCCCCGTCAATTCCTTTGAGTTTTAGCCTTGCGGCCGTACTCCCCAGGCGGGGTGCTTAATGCGTTAGCTGCGGCACGGAGGACGTGGAAGTCCCCCACACCTAGCACCCACCGTTTACGGCGTGGACTACCAGGGTATCTAATCCTGTTCGCTCCCCACGCTTTCGCTCCTCAGCGTCAGTATCGGCCCAGAGACCCGCCTTCGCCACCGGTGTTCCTCCTGATATCTGCGCATTTCACCGCTACACCAGGAATTCCAGTCTCCCCTGCCGAACTCAAGTCTGCCCGTATCGACCGCAGGCTCGGGGTTAAGCCCCAAGTTTTCACGGCCGACGCGACAAACCGCCTACGAGCTCTTTACGCCCAATAATTCCGGACAACGCTCGCACCCTACGTATTACCGCGGCTGCTGGCACGTAGTTAGCCGGTGCTTCTTCTGCAGGTACCGTCACTTGCGCTTCGTCCCTGCTGAAAGAGGTTTACAACCCGAAGGCCGTCGTCCCTCACGCGGCGTCGCTGCATCAGGCTTTCGCCCATTGTGCAATATTCCCCACTGCTGCCTCCCGTAGGAGTCTGGGCCGTGTCTCAGTCCCAGTGTGGCCGGTCACCCTCTCAGGCCGGCTACCCGTCGTCGCCTTGGTAGGCCATTACCCCACCAACAAGCTGATAGGCCGCGGGTCCATCCTGTACCGCCGGAACTTTCCAACCAACCCCATGCAGGGAAGGCTCGTATCCGGTATTAGACCTAGTTTCCCAGGCTTATCCCAGAGTACAGGGCAGGTTACCCACGTGTTACTCACCCGTTCGCCGCTCGTGTACCCCGAAGGGCCTTACCGCTCGACTTGCATGTGTTAAGCACGCCGCCAGCGTTCGTCCTGAGCCAGGATCAAACTCTCCAATAATGAATGAGTTGATCGCTCGGACAACCACTGACATGAATTTGTCAGCTGTCCAGTAACAATCTCAAAGGAATCCTCTTGACGAGGATCATAATTTACTGGCTATTCGGCACGCTGTTGAGTTCTCAAAGAACACGCGCTCATCATCACGTTCCGCAGGCGCGGCCCGATCCGAGGCTAGTGCTTGTCCAACGTTTGTGGTGAAACTGACGCCCATGGCCGCAGCACCTCAAGAAGAGGCCGGGCTGGGTCTTCCGTTTCGCAGGTCACCCACTCTACCACACTATCTGGGAGCTTGGTTCGTGACCCTCGCCGCACTCCGTTCCGGTTTTCCCGGCCCGTTCCGTGCTGACATGGAGAACATTACACAAGCGCCCCGCAGAAGTAAAATCGGGGGGTCCGGAGACCTAAAACCGCAGCTAGCGGAGGATCACCCGGTCCGCGCGGGCCTTCGTGCCGTCCACCGCGAACCACCCGCGCTCGAAGTCCTGCCACCGGCGGAGGTGGATCCGGCAGTCCTCGCCGTCCCGCGCGACCGCGCGCTCCAGGCGCTCGGACTCCGACGGCACCTCCACCCACACCGCGAGGTCCAACCGGTCCGCGATCGCCCTGCGCGCGGAGGACACGCCCTCCAGCACCAGGACCTCCGGCGGCTCGAAGGTGATCCACTCCCCCGGCTTCGGCTCGCCGCCGACCCACTCGACGCGCTGGTAGTGGGCGGGCTCGTCGCGCCAGAGCGGTTCGAGCACGCCCTCCACCAACCTCGGCCACCACGCCACCGGGTCGTCCCAGGTGGCGAAGTGGTCCGTCGGCACCACCACGCCGCCGAGCGAGCGGGCGTAGGTGGTCTTGCCCGAGCCCGACGGCCCGTCGACGGCGATCAGGAGCACCGGGCGACCGCGCTCAGAGGCTCCGGCGCCCGGACAGGGCGCGCCCCAGCGTCAGCTCGTCCGCGAACTCCAGGTCACCGCCCATCGGCAGGCCGGAGGCCAGCCGCGTCACGGACAGACCGGGGAAGTCGCGCAGCATCCGCACCAGATAGGTGGCGGTCGCCTCGCCCTCGGTGTTCGGGTCCGTCGCGATGATGATCTCGCTGACGTCGGTCCCGATCCTGGTGAGCAGCTGCCTGATCCGCAGCTGGTCCGGCCCGATCCCGGACAGCGGGTCGAGCGCGCCGCCCAGCACGTGGTAGCGGCCCTTGAACTCGCGGGTCCGCTCGACCGCGAGGACGTCCTTCGGCTCCTCCACCACGCAGATGAGCGTGAGGTCGCGCCTCGGGTCGCGGCAGATGCGGCAGGTCGTCTCGGCCGAGACGTTGCCGCACACCTCGCAGAAGACCACGCCCTCCTTCACCTTCTGGAGGGCGTCCTGCAGCCTGCCGATGTCCGCGGGCTCCGCGGCCAGCAGGTGGAAGGCGATGCGCTGCGCGCTCTTGGGACCCACGCCCGGCAGTCGGCCGAGCTCGTCGATCAGGTCCTGGACCGGGCCCTCGTACATCAGCCGAACAGCTTGCCGAGGCCGCCGAGGCCGTCCAGCCCGCCCATGCCGCTGGCCAGGGGGCCCATCTTCTGCGCGGCCAGCTCCTGCGCCGCGCGGTTGGCGTCGCGCACGGCGGCGACGACCAGGTCGGACAGGGTCTCCACGTCCTCGGGGTCGACCGCCCTGGGGTCGATCGCGAGGCTCTTGAGCTCGCCGCCACCGGTGACGACGGCCCGGACCAGGCCCCCGCCCGCGGTGCCGGTGACCTCGGCCTCGGTGAGCTCCTGCTGCGCGGTGGCGAGCTGCTGCTGCATCATCTGCGCCTGCTGGAGGATCTGCTGCATGTTGGGCTGACCGGGTTGCACCGCGGTTCCTCTCGTCGGTTGCGCCTGACGTCCAGCGTAGTCGTGGATCAGCTCTTCAAGGGGCGCGCGCCGAGCTCGTCGGCGAGCAGCTTCAGCACGACCGCCTCGGGGTCGAGGCGCTCCTCCCCCGGCTCACCCGGCCTGGCCGCCTCGGCGAACATCTCCTCCTCGTCCACCGGCTCCGGTGGGAGGGGGTCGTCGGGCTCGTCCGGCTCGGGCGGCAGCGGGATGTCGTCGCCCGCGCGGCCGGTCGACCGGTTGGCCTGCGCCTGCATGGCCTTCTCCAGCATCTGCCTGCCGTGGCCGGGCGCGGGCGCGCTCTCGGCCTGGCTGGGCCGCGCGGGGGCGGGCCTGGCCTGGCGGGACTGCTGCTGGGGGCGCTGCGCGGTGGCGGCGTCGCCCTGGACGCAGCGGACCTGCCAGCTGCCGCCGAGGACCTGGCCGAACGCCTTGGCGATCACCTCGGCGTTGCGCTGCTCGGCGAGCCTGCGGGCCAGCGGGCCGGAGGTGTGGGTGAGGGTGACCGACGTGCCGTCGACCTCGGCGACGGTGGCGTTGGTCAGCATGGCCTCGGTGCTGCGGCTGGCCCCCTTGACCACGCCGAGCAGCTCGGGCCAGCGCCTGCGGATCTCGACCGCGTCGACGGCGCCGGATGCCGGGGCGGCTGCGGGCGCGGCGGGTTCGGCGGCGGCGGAGGCCGGTTGCGGAGGCGACTGGGAGGGCCGCTGGAACCGGGCCTGCTGCGGTGCGGCCTGCGCGGTCGGGCGGGCCTGCGCGGCGGGCTGCTGCGGGGTGGCGGGCTGCGGGGTCGGCTCGGCAGGCGCGGCGACCGGCTGCGCCGCGGCAGGCGGTGCGACGACCGGGGGCGCTGCGATCTGCGTCGCGGCGACCGGGGGCGCCACGGCCTGGGGCGCGGCCTGCGCGGGGGCCGGTTCGGGCTCGGCCTGGCGCTGCGAGGGGCGCTGGAACTTGGACTCGACTGCGGGAGCGCCGCCACCGCCGTTGCCGCCGCCCGCCGCGACGCCGTGCTTCTCCAGCCGCTCGACGCGCTGGAGCACCGCCGACTCGGCGTCCGACACCGAGGGCAGCAGCATCCGCGCGCAGAGCAGCTCCAGGAGCAGCCGGGGCGCGGTGGCCCCGCGCATGTCGGTGAGCCCCTGGTGCAGCACCTCGGCGTACCGGGTGAGCGTGGCGGGCCCGATGTTCTGGGCCTGCGGGATCATCTTGGCCAGCACGTCCTCGGGCGCGGACACCAGCCCGCGCTCGCCCGCGTCGGGCACCGCGCACAGCAGCACCAGGTCGCGCAGCCGGTCGAGCAGGTCGGTGGCGAAGCGGCGCGGGTCGTGGCCCGCGTCGACGAGCCGGTCCACGGTGCCGAACACGGCGGAGCCGTCACCGGCGGCGAGCCCCTCGACCACGTCGTCGATCAGCGCGACGTCGGTGACGCCGAGCAGCGCGATGGCCCGGTCGTAGCGCACGCCCTCGGGGCCCGCGCCGGACAGCAACTGGTCCATGACGGACTGGGTGTCGCGGGCGGAGCCGCCGCCCGCGCGGATGACCAGCGGGAAGACCGAGGGCTCGACCGCGACGCCCTCGGCGGCGCAGTTGCGCTCCAGCAGCGCGCGCATCGAGACCGGGGGGATGAGCCGGAACGGGTAGTGGTGGGTGCGCGAGCGGATCGTCGGCAGCACCTTGTCCGGCTCGGTGGTGGCGAAGATGAAGATCAGGTGCTCCGGGGGCTCCTCCACGATCTTCAGCAGGGCGTTGAAGCCCTGCGTGGTGACCATGTGGGCCTCGTCGATGATGAACACCCGGTACTTGGCCTCGGCGGGCGCGTAGAACGCCTTCTCCCGGAGCTCGCGGGTGTCGTCCACACCACCGTGCGAGGCGGCGTCCAGCTCGACCACGTCGACGCTGCCGGGCCCGTTGGGGGCGAGGCCGACGCAGGAGTTGCACTCGCCGCACGGGTCGGGGGTGGGCCCCTTCGCGCAGTTCAGCGACCTGGCGAGGATGCGCGCGCTGGAGGTCTTGCCGCAGCCGCGCGGGCCGGAGAAGAGGTAGGCGTGGTTCACCCGCCCGGCGCCCAGCGCGATGCGCAGGGGATCGGTCACGTGCTCCTGGCCGATGACCTCGGCGAAGGTAGCCGGTCGGTACTTGCGGTAGAGGGCGAGCGCCACGGGCCTGACCATACCCAAAGACCCCGACACGAATTCGTGCCGGGGCCGAGGGTTCCCGCTGAGATCAGGGGACCTCGCGCACCCACCAGAGCCCACTTATCCTTGCTGCCTTCCGGCCCTGGGGAGGTTCGAGGGATAGCGTCACACGAGGTCCGCCTACAGCGTAGCACCCCGCTCGCGCGGGGCTGTCGATCAACCCACCTTGAGGATCTCCTGGAACTGCGGGACGGCCTTGTCCAGCGCGTGCGCCACGCCCAGGGTCGAGCCGCTGGAGAAGGCGCTGACCAGCGTCTTGTCCTCCATGACCAGCATCCGGCCGTCCTTGGCGGAGGGGATGCCCGACAGCACGGGGTGCTGCTTGATCGGGGCGGTGTCGGCGCCGATCGGGAAGATCACGGTGAAGTCGGCGTCGAACAGGTTGAGCTGCTCGGCGGAGACGTCGACGAAGAAGGTGCCGGTGGCGAGGGACTCGACCTCGGCCTTGGGCGTGAAGCCGATGGCCTTGAGGAAGTCGACCCTGGCGTCGCCGCTGACGTACGCGCCGAACTTGCCGTCGAAGTAGGAGCCGACGACCGCGCTCTTGCCGTCGAACTTCTTGTTCGCGGCGAACTTCGCGTTCAGGTCCTCGGTGATCTTCTTGGCCTCGGCGTCCTTGCCCAGCGCCTTGCCGACCATCTCGATCTGCTGCTGCCAGGTGGTGCCGTAGGTGACGACGTCCTTGGGCGCGCCGATGGTGGGCGCGATCTGGGACAGCTTGTCGTGCTTGGCCTGGTCGTTGTCGGACCGGGTGTTGAGGATGAGGTCGGGCTGGAGCGCCGCGACGGCCTCGTAGTCCAGCTCCATCGTGCCCAGGATCTGGGGCGTCTCGGTGTACAGGCTCTCGGCCCACGGGCCGACGCCCTTGCCGCCGAAGGCCATCCAGTCGCTGACGCCGACGGGCTGCACGCCCAGCGCCAGCGCGGCCTCGGCGTCGGACCAGCCGAGCGCGACGACGCGCTTCGGGGTGCCCTCCACCTGGACGGGGCCGAACCTGGTGTCGACCGTGACGACGCCTGCGGAGTCGCCGGAGGCCGACGACGGGGTGTCCGCTCCGCTGTCGGTCGAACCGCCGCAGGCGGTGGCGAACAGGGCGAGCAGGACGACGAGCGGGCGGAGCCGCACGGACCTCACCTCCAAGTTTAGGTGAGGCTAAGCAAACAACTTTCACCCGTAAGGCGCAAGCTGGCCCCCCGCGCCGGAACGGGTGGCCTTTTTCTCAGGCCACCACCACGCCTGCCGACTCGCCGTCCGACAGGGGAACACCCCCACCGAGGCGAGACGAGGCACGTGGATGGCAGTCAAGGGAAGGGCGCTCGCCGGAGCCCCGGTCGGGGTCAAGATCCTCTCCGGGGTCGCGGTGGCCGTGCTGGGCATGGTCGTGATCACCGGCGTCGCGGTGGGGCAGATGACCTCGTTGCGCGACGGTCAGGAGCAGCTCAACAGCGAGGCCGTGGTGCCGCTGGCCAAGTTCGACGAGGTCAGGCGCGCGTACCTCCAGACGCGGGTCGACGCGCTGGCCGACGAGTGGGTCGCCACGACCAACGGCGCCGAGCACGAGGCGTTCACCAAGGACATCAAGGCGATGGACGCCGCCCTCGCCGACCTGGCCAAGAGCGCCGTCACCGACGTGCAGCGCTCGTCCACGGCCGAGCTCCAGTCCGCCTGGTCCGAGTACATCAAGGTGGTCGCCAGCGACCAGTTCCTCCAGCTGGCCCGCACCGGTGACCGCGCCGGGTACGTCGCGGCGCGCGACTCGCAGGTCAAGCCGCAGGCCGTGCGCATCCAGAACGCGCTCGACGCGCTGGTGCAGGACATGACGACGTCGACCGCCGCGCAGCTGGAGCGGGCGAGCGACAACTACGCCACCGGCATCTGGGTGCTGGTCGGCACGCTGCTGGCCGCCATCGCGGTGGCCGTGGGCCTGGCCGTCGCGGCGACCCGCGCCGTGACCGGTCCGCTGCGCAGGCTGAGCGAGGTGTGCGACGCGCTCGCCGAGGGCGACCTGACCAAGCGCACCGGCCTGACCGGCACGGACGAGGTCAGCCGGGTCGGCGCCGCGCTCGACGGCGCGACCGCGAAGACCGCGGAGGCCATCTCGGTGCTGTCCGACAGCGCCCGCTCGGTGGTCGCGGCCACCGGCAAGCTCACCGACACCGCGGGCCGGATCTCCGGCTCGTCGGCGGACACCGCGAGCCGCGCCGACGCGGCGACCGAGGCCGCCGAGCACGTGTCGGACGGCGTGCAGGCCATCGCCACCGGCGCGGAGGAGATGTCCGCGTCCATCCAGGAGATCGCCCGCAACGCCAGCCACGCCGCCCAGCTGGGCAGCCACGCCCGCAGCCTGACCGAGCAGACCGGCGCGACCATGGCGCAGCTCGGCGGGTCGTCGGCGGAGATCGGCAACGTCATCAAGGTGATCACCTCGATCGCCGAGCAGACCAACCTGCTCGCCCTGAACGCCACCATCGAGGCCGCGCGCGCCGGTGACGCGGGCAAGGGCTTCGCCGTCGTCGCGAACGAGGTCAAGGACCTCGCGCAGGAGACCGCCCGCGCCACCGAGGAGATCAGCAACCGGGTCGAGGCCATCCAGGCCGACAGCTCGAACGCGGTGACCGCGATCGCCACGATCGCCGACGTGATCAACGAGCTGGACGGCGTGCAGGCCACCATCGCGGCGGCCGTCGAGGAGCAGGCGGCCACGACCGCCGAGATGAGCCGCAGCGTCGCCGACGCGTCGGGCCGCACCACCGAGATCACCGGCAACATCACCGGCGTCGCGGGCTCGGCCGCCGCGACCTCGGACGGGGCGCGCACGACCACCGAGACCATCGGCGAGCTGGTCGCCGTGGCGGGCGACCTGGAGTCCGTGGTGGACCGCTTCCGCTACTGACCCGCGCCGGTCCCGCACCGGTCCCTGGGGCGCCGCGACGCGTTCCCGCACGACCTCTCCCGGCACCGGGGGTGTCACCTCTTCAGGTGGCACCCCCGGTGCTTTTTGGCTCAGCAGGGCCCTTTTACTGCCGTTTTACGGAACATGAAGCGCACACGTGTGACCCCGCTCAACCTGGGGCTCGGTCACCGGTTGCTGGCGTTGAGCATCGGCACGGTCATCGCCACCGCCGGTGTTCTCGTGGTGGTCGGTGCCTGGCAGAGCGACAAGTTCAGCACCGCGGCGGCCGGCAACGTAGCCGAGCTGATCCAGACCGACACCGACCACGTCACCTCCGGGGTGAGCACTCTGACCCGCACCGCGGGCGAGGCCATCCAGGAGAGCGTCAACAGCAGCATGAACGTCGCGAACGCCGAGCTGGCGCAGCGCGGCGGTCTGCGCCTCGACGACTCCTCCACCACCTCGTGGAAGGCCGTCAACCAGCTCACGCAGGAGGCCACCGACGTCACCCTGCCCAGGGCCGAGGTCTCCGGGGCCTGGCTGGGCCAGAACCGCGACCAGTCGACCCCGACGCCGCTGGTCGACGACATCCGCTCGATGGTCAGCGCGACCGTCACCGTCTTCCAGAAGATGGACGACAAGGGCGACCTGCTGCGCGTGGCCACCAACGTGCCGAACAAGGCGGGCGAGCGCGCCATCGGCACCTACATCCCCGCCACCGCCCAGGACGGGACGCCGAACGCGGTCGCCAAGGCGATCAACTCGGGCACCTCGTACCGGGGCGTGGCCAAGGTCGTCGACACCTGGTACATCGCGGCCTACGACCCGATCAAGAACGCGAACGGCGACGTCATCGGCGCGCTGTACGTGGGCATCCCGCAGGACAAGGCGATCGCCCAGCTGTCCCAGGCCATCTCGGACACCACCGTGGGCGCCAACGGCCGGGTGACCGTCTACAGCACCGCGGCGGCCGACAAGGGCCGGATCATCGCCTCCACCGGCGGCAAGGACGTCGGCACGACGAACGCGGACGCGGCCGACGCGAACGGCGTCAAGTACGTGGACGAGATCGTCTCCAAGGCCACCTCGCTGGGCGAGGGCCAGGTCTTCAACGCGGTCTACCAGCTGCCCGGCCTCGACGGCGAGCCCGCCGCGGCCTCGCCGACCAACGTCGTCTACTACGGCCCGTACCAGTGGGCCATCGCGGTCTCCTCGTACGGCCCCGACTCGGCGGGCGCGATCGAGGAGGTCGAGCAGGGCCGCAGCGCGATGCTGTGGGCGTTCGTGGTCGCCGCCGTGCTGATCGCCGCCGCCGCCGCGCTGGTGTCGCTGATCTGGGCGCGCCGCATGACGGCCCGCCTGCGCGGCCTGACCGGCGCGCTGACCGCGCTGTCCGAGCGCGACCTGACCGTCCAGGCGAAGGTCGGCGGGAACGACGAGATCGGCGAGATGGGCACCGCGCTCAACACCGCCGTCGGCGAGCTGCGCGAGCTGATGTCCGGCATCTCCGAGGCGTCCAGGCGGGTCGAGGAGACCTCGCGGAACGTGTCGTCGACCGGCGCGAAGCTGTCCGACTCGGCGTCGAGCGCGGCGGAGCAGACCAGCAACGCCGCCGAGGCCGCCGCCGAGGTGACCAGGAACGTGCAGACCGTGGCGCACAGCTCGACCGAGATGGGCTCCGCGATCGCCGAGATCTCCCGCAACACCCAGGCCGCCGCGGCGACCGCGCACGACAGCGTCGAGCGCACCCGCCAGGCGTCGGACGTCATCGCCGAGCTGAGCGCGGCGAGCGCCGAGATCACCGACGTGGTGCGGACGATCAGCAGCATCGCCGAGCAGACCAACCTGCTGGCCCTGAACGCCACCATCGAGGCGGCGCGGGCCGGTGACGCGGGCAAGGGCTTCGCGGTCGTCGCGGGCGAGGTCAAGGATTTGGCGCAGGAGACCGCTCGGGCCACCGAGGACGTGTCGCGCCGGGTCGAGGCGATCAACTCGGGCACGACCAAGGCGATCGAGTCGATCGCGGCGATCACCACGGCGATCGACAGCGTGAACGAGTCGCAGTCGGCGATCGCGGCGGCGGTGGAGGAGCAGTCCGCCACCACCGACGAGGTCAACCGCAGCATCAGCCTGGCGTCGGACCACAGCTCGCAGATCGCGGTGCGGCTGAACCAGGTGAGCTCGACCGTCGAGAGCACCAGGGACGCCGTGCGGATGTCGGCGGACGCGGCCGAGGAGCTGAGCGGCACCGCCCGCCAGCTGACCGACCTGGTCGGGCGCTTCACGCTCTGATCCGGGGTTCGGTTCGGGTTTCGAGACCACCGTGGGCGCCAGGGGATTCCCCTGGCGCCCACGGTGCTTTTCGGGTTCCAGGGCCTCGGCGGGAACCGGCCGGTGGCGGGCAAGTCGGGGCGAGCGCCCGAACGCGCCCGGCTTCCGCGAACGGGCGGGATGACCAGCCGTTTTGGTCGGCGACTCCCTCCTCCGGTAGGCTCATCGACGGAGGATTCGCATAGTGGCCTAGTGCGCACGACTGGAAATCGTGTTGGGTTAACCCCCTCACGGGTTCAAATCCCGTATCCTCCGCAGATCAGAGGCCCGGCACCCACGTGGTGCCGGGCCTCTGGCGTTGTCGGACCCCGCCGTGACCTGCGGTTATCCGGCCAGCGCCGGGTCCCAGCCGCGCGCCACCGAGTCCGCGCAGCGGCCCGGCTCGTCGCCGGTGCGCGTGAACAGGGCCTCCAGCAGGACCGGGCAGTGCGCGAGGGTCTCGCGGGGCAGCGGGCCGTTCGCCACCAGCGACACCACGCCGTGCCCCACCGCCCAGCTCTGGGTCGCCAGGTCCAGCGGCGTGGTCCCCGCGTGGAAGCGGCCGGCGTCCTGGGCGCGCAGGGCCGCCTGGACCATGTGCTCCAGCGTGGCGTCGGCGGCCTTCAGGTCCTCCAGGTCGAAGTTCGCGTCGAACATGACCCGGTACAGGTCGGGGTGCTCCAGCGCGTTGCCGAGGTACGCGGCGACGAGGGCGGTCAGGTCGGCGACCGGGTCGGTGGTCACCGGGACCTCGGCGAACCGGCGGGCGAGCCGGGTGAAGCCCTCCTGGCGCACCGCCATCCACATCCCGTCCATGTTCCCGAAGTGGGTGTAGACGGCCATCGTGGACACCCCGGTGCCCGCGACGAGCGAGCGGAGCGTGATCGGCTCGCGGACGCGCAGCATGTGCGCGGCGCGCTCCACGAGGAGGGTGCGGACCGCCGGGTCCTTCTGCCTCGCCATGGGCACCAAGATACATAGCATAGCTTTGTTATGTAGTGTGGGGTGCGCCTGCCCCGCACGGGGTCGGGCCCCGCGCTACGAGGAGTCGAGAAGCATGGCGATCACGCTGGTGAACCCGGACGGGCTGCCGCAGGTCGAGGTCTACCGGCAGGTGGCGATCGGCGCCGGGGCGAAGCTGGTGTTCGTCGCCGGGCAGGTGGCGCGCGACGGCGACGGCAACCGGATCGGCGAGGGCGACCTGGCCGCGCAGGCCGAGCAGGCCTACCTGAACGTCGGCACCGCGCTCGCCGCCGCGGGCGCGACGCTGGGCGACCTCGCCAAGCTGACGATCTACGTCGTCGACTGGCGGCTCGACCTGATGCCCGTGCTCATGGAGGGCGTCAACCGGGCGTTCGCGCGGCTCGGCGGGAGTTCGCTCGCGCCCGTGACGCTGATCGGCGTCGCCGCGCTGGCCGAGCCGGACCTGCTGATCGAGATCGAGGCCACCGCCGTGGTCGAGTAGGCCCCCGAGCACGGCCGAGGGCCCGGCGGCGCGGTGCCACCGGGCCCTCGGCCGTCACCCCGTCAGGGGCGGTGGAACAGGTCCGCGAGGTCCTCCAGCCCGAACACGAGGTGGTCGAGCAGCTGGTTGCCGGTGCTCGGCCTGATCTTCACGACCTGCGGGTCGTGATCGCTGGCCTGGTCGGCGAACTCGGCGTTGATCCGCACCACGTCGTACCGGTACCGCTTGACGTTGGAGCTGAGCAGGATGTGGTCGAGGGTCTGCGAGTTGCCCTCGTACACGTAGCTGTACCGCTCGTTCGCGGGCAGCGTGGACATCAGGTCGACCACCTGGCCGCCCTCGGTGAGCTTCGCGACCACCGGGGAGAACTGGTAGTCGTTCAGGTCGCCCGCGAGCACCACGTTCGCGCCCCTGTCGACCGACTTCACCTCGTCCACGAAGCCCTTGAGCAGGGTCGCCTGCTTGAGGCGCTGCTCCTCGGACGAGCGGACCGGCTCCTGGTAGCGGCCGTGCATGGCCTGGTCGCCGCCCTTGGAGTTGAAGTGGTTGGCGAGCACGAACACCGTGCGGCCCAGGAAGGAGAACTCCCCGACCAGCGGC
Source organism: Actinosynnema mirum DSM 43827 (assembly GCF_000023245.1). Classification (GTDB taxonomy): domain Bacteria; phylum Actinomycetota; class Actinomycetes; order Mycobacteriales; family Pseudonocardiaceae; genus Actinosynnema; species Actinosynnema mirum. Next base: position 208,320 of record NC_013093.1, on the reverse strand, counting down.
TTGCGGCTCGCGTCCCACGCCTCGTTCGCGGGCTCGATCCGGCCGGGCGACACCGACAGCGCGGCGCGGCCCCGGCTCTTCACGACCGAGACCGGCGTGGTGGCGTCGCCGCCCGCGCGGTCCACGAAGGACACCCGGCCGGGGTTGAACAGGAACCCGACGCGGATGTTGCCGCCGGGAGCGCCGCCGTCGGCGTTGTTCACCGGGTCGATCTGCCGCCACTGGTAGCGCGGGCCGCCCTTGGCGACGATCGCGTCGGTGAACCGCTGGTAGGTCGCGCTCGCGGTGACCGTGCCGTCGTTGGCGGTGCCGTTGTCGTCCTGGATCTCCTCCAGCACCACCACGTCCGGGCTGCGCAGGTTCGCCACGACCGCGGCGGCGAGCCGGTCGAACTTGGCCTGGTCGTTGGTGGCCGCCAGGTTCTCGACGTTGTACGTCGCCACCGACAGCTCGTGCCTGCCGGTCGCGTCGGACACCTCGGGCTTGGTGCCCCCCGGCGCGTGCGCGCCCACGGACTTGGTGGCCAGGGTGTAGCCGCCGAAGTTGGTGTACTCCAGGTTGCCGACGGTGGAGCCGCTCCAGACGTCGCCGACGTCGCTCACCGGCGGGGTCGCGCTGCCCGCCTTGGCCTTGAGGCGGCCGGGGTTGGGCTGGTCGTAGCCGAGGTAGACCGTGCCGCCGCGCGCGGTCGGGTTGTCCTGGGGCCGGGTGGTGATCCAGGTCTCGCCGAAGTTGTTGGTCGGGCCGGTGACGCGGGCGTCGACGACCTCGACGAGCATCCCCTCGCGGGACTCGAAGTAGTCCAGGGCGTACTTGTCCGGCTCCAGCGGGAGCTGCTCGATGCTGCCGCCCGAGGCGGTCGGCAGGTAACCGGCCGGGGGCGCGAGCCTCTCCGGCGCGGGCAGCGGGTTGCCGCTGGAGAGCACCGACGTGGTCGGGGCGGTGATCTCGGTGAGCGTCTGGTTGGAGTTGCCCGCCTCGACGCCGCCGGGGCGGTACTCGGCGATGGTGCCGCCGACCAGGACGGAGTCGCCGGGCTGCACGGTCGGGGCCGCGTCGCCGGTGTAGACGAAGACGCCCTCGCTGGTGCGGGGGTCGCCGTCGGGCTGGGCGTCCTGGATCCAGTAGCCGCGGTCGCCGGTGGCGCGGGTCGCGGTGACCAGGCCGGGGACGCCGGTGACCTTCTGGCCCAGCAGCGGCGAGATCCGGGTGGCGCCCTGGATGTCGCGGATGCGCTTGTCACCGGGCTGCGGGTCCGGGTCGGGATCCGGGTCCGGGTCCGGGTTCTGGCCGACGCCCTCGCCCTTGGAGTTGACCGGGGTGGGCGCGCCGGCGGTGAAGTCCGCCGCGTTGTCGTCGCTGTCGACCAGCTGCGGGCGGGCGGCGGAGGTGGTGCTGGTGAGGGTGGCCGTGGGGCCGCCCTCGCGGACGACCGCGGTCGTGCCGTAGCCGACGAGGTCCTTGACCCCTGGGGCGGCGGCGCAGTCGGCGGCGGTCTTGCAGGTCAGCGGCTGGGTGCCGGAGACCAGCGCGACCGTGCCCGCGCCCGCCGCCATCGCGGTGGCGCCGGTGGCGTCGGGGGTGGGCAGCGCCGTGGTGCCGCCTGCGCCCTTGGCCTGGGCGACGAGGTAGCGGGCGTTCGGCGCGATCGAGCCGGTGAGCGGGGTGACCTGCCACTGGCTGGCGGCGCTGGCGGAGGCCGGGAGGTACTGCACGCTCCAGCCGTCGACGGCGACCGGCGCGGAGGCGCGGTTGGCCAGCTCGACGAAGTCCTGGGTCAGCACCGCGCCGGAGTTCCCGCCGCCGCCGTAGACCTCGGCGATGAGCGCGTCCTGGCTGGGAGCCGCGGTGACGGGTGTCGCGGACGCGATCGACACGACCGTGGCGGCTGCGGCGGCTAAACCGGCGCGGAGCGGGGTTGTTCTCAACGGGTCCTCCGTGAATTGGCGGGTCCGCAGATCCTCCCCGTAACGGGTGAACGTGGGAAGACACCGTGACTAACGGTTGACGGCAGAGGAATCACTCGAACGTGTGTTCGAGGACGTGCTAGGATCTGCCTCGGGCGCTAGCCGGTGGTCCCCTCCCAGGCACCGGCTGGCGCGCCAGTGCAGGACGGTCGCCAGTCCGCAGGGCCGAGCCCGATCTCCCGTGACAGCACCGGGATGCTCGACGCCGCCCACACCCACATCCCACGTTCGGGCTCCCCGCTCCGGGTGAGCCGCTGCCGGTGCGCGACCGGCGGGCGGGGTGGGGACAGCTTTCCACCTCGGGGCGGGCGGGACGGGTGACCGTTGATGGCGGTGCGGGCGGCGAAGCGGCGGTGAGCAGGGGTTCCGCGATTCTCGGGCGAAGCGGAATTGATGCGCCCGGACCCGGTGGATAACCCGTACGCCGAACGCTCGCTGATCCCTTCGGGGCACGGCGCGAACGCGGCGACCCCGGAAAAGCAGAACGCCGGTCCCGCTTGGGACCGGCGCTCTGGCTGGCGGTGGCGGTGGGATTTGAACCCACGGAGGCTTTCACCTCACACGCTTTCGAGGTCGGCGTGGCGGTGACCGGCAGGGGTCACGGGGCGCGTTTCCGCTGCTCAGTCAGACAGCGTGACCCCCGGCGATCAGCCGTGAACGGCAATGAATGCAACCACAACTGCAACCACAGCGGGCCGCTCCGCCGCAGCCCGGACACCGCCAGCACAGCGCAAGCGTGTTCCCTCCTCACCGTGGGGCGTAAAGGCCGTAACTGCCGTAACTCCGCAGGTCAAGGCGGTTACGAACCGAAACCGGCGTAGGTAACCGGTTACGAAGCCGGAATGTCGACCGTAAAGGGCTGACCAGGGAAGTTACGGCAGTTACGCCGGTTGCGGCTGCGTGGGAAGCCTCGGAAGCTCAGTCAGCGAGCCCGATCCAGGTGGCGAACTTGCTCAGGTCCGGGTTGCTGCGGCGGTGCAGGCTGACCAGGACGCGGGTCGTCTCCCGGACCATCGGGTGGAACCGGGTCTGCTCCGGCGCAGCGCGGCGGGCTTGTTCCAGCGCGCGCAGGGTGCCGGGCCGGTCGCCGAGCATCAGGTGTGCTCGCGCCAGGTCGATGTGCAGGTGGCCGATCCGAGTGGCGGGCAGGCCGCTCCCCCGCTTGAAGTCCGCACCGATGCGAACGGCGCGTTCCGGGTCGCCCAGCTCGACCGAAGCGGCGACGTCGTGGATCGCGGTGTTCGTCGGACCGAAGGTCAGCTGGTAGTGCACCCGGTCGCGGCGGACGCGCACGCCGAGTTCAGCGGCAGCGCCGAGGTGGGCGCGGGCGGTGTCGGCGTCACCGGCACGGGAAGCGAGAGTGCTGGCCCGCAGGTGCAGGCTGCCGTACACGGTGACCGCAGCCGAGCCGGTCAGGTCCACGTGCTCATCGAGCTGGTGGCGGGCGTTGTCGAGCAACTGCAAGCCACGGCCGTAGTCCCCTGCGGCCTGGAAGGCGTTCACCCTGGTCCACTGCGCCAGTCCCACGGCGAGCGGGTCGCTGGTCCGGTCGGCTGCCCACCCCAGCTTGTGCTCGATCGACTCGGCAAGATCGGCGTAGCCCAGCCGGTAGGCCAGGCCGTGCGCGGCGTAGAACGCCATCACCAGCAGCTCGAAGACCTCTTCCTGCTCACGGGCGCCGGTGACGCTGTGCCGGGCAAGAGTCAGCTCTTCCAGCAGGGCAGGGAGGGTGAACGCAAGCCGGGAGTAGCGCCCGGAACGCCGCCGCCGACTCACCCCTTCAACGTCGGCTCGGAGTCTTTCGACGGGCCGGAGCGGGACGCTCTCATCCGGGGCCAGGTCGTAGCCGCGAAGTGCGGCGCGCAGCCGGTCGATGGCGTTGTCCACCCCGCTCTCGCGGTGCTCGGCTTGGTAAGGCTGGCCGTGGACGCGCTCGATCGGCACGGCGAGCGCGCGGGCGACGGCGGCAACCAGCGCGTTGCTGGCGGCGCGATCACCAACCTCCACCTTGGACAGCAGGCTTAAGGAGATGTTCGCGCGGGTGGCTAACTGGCGCTGTGTCAGCCCTGCGGCCTTGCGCAGCACCGTGATGTTCTCGCCGGTCGCCGGGGGACTCGCTGCCATCGCCACGCCCTTCTCGAAGGCTTGCCGGATGCGGCCCGAGTCTAGGTTCCGAGGCCGTCCGGAACCTAGGTCGCGATGACGCTCTGTGCCGACCTGTGCAACATCTGTGCAATTCCACGGGGCCGAACCACGGTTGTCTCGTGCTCAGGGCCGCTGACCCGCAGCAGTCCTGAGCCGAAGGAGGCACCGCAATGGCCGACTTACCCGGCACCCTCGTGGACACCAACCCCCTGTCCAGCTCCCAGCTCCGCAACACCATCCGCGCCCACGCCGTGTCGACCGCCCCCGGTCCCGACGAGACCCGGCCGTTCGGGCTGCGGTTCGCCGTGACCGTTCCGACGCCGGTCCGCCGAACCGTCTCCTACTGCCCCACCCGGCAGCTCGCGGTCGACAACGAGCGCAGGCCGCTGATCGAGACGATGGGCAAGGAGTGGGCCACCAAGGGCTCCACCGACGGCGACGAGGGTCCGGAGGAGAACTGGGGCTGGGAGGAGTAATGACCGTCCTCATCCTGGCCCAGGAAGCCGACGCCCCCACCGACGCGGTGGTGGCCGAGTTGACCCGCCGGGGTGTCGAGGTGTTCCGCGCCGACACGAGCTGGTTCCCACGCCAGCTCGTGCTCGACGCGGAGCTGGTCGACGGTCGGTGGACGGGTACCCTGTCCACCGACCACCGCACGGTCGACCTCCACGACATCCGATCCGTCTGGTACCGCGACCCGTCTGCGTTCGTGTTCCCGCCCGATCTGACCGAGGTCGAGCGCGCCTACGCGCACCGTGAGGCCCGGCTGGGGTTCGGCGGGGTGCTGGCGGCACTGCCCGACGTGCTGTGGGTGAACCACCCGAACCGGGCCGCCGACGCGATGTACAAGCCGTTGCAGCTCACCACCGCTGCGGCCTGCGGGTTATACGTGGTGCCGACACTGGTGACGAACTCGCCGACTGCGGTGCGGCGGTTCGCTGCGGCGCTACCGGGTGGGGTGGTGCACAAGTCGTTCGGGCCGAACACCGTGACCGAAGGCGGTGCGGTCAAGGTCGCGTACACCCGCCGGTTCCAGCCCGCTGACCTGGTCGACCTGCGCGGGGTCAGGTCGACCGCGTTGCAGGCGCAGGCGTGGGTGGACAAGGCAGTGGAGGCCCGCGTGGTCGTGCTGGGCGAACGGATGTTCACCATCGTGATCACCGCGAACTCGACCGCCGCTCATGAGGACTGGCGGGCGGACTTCGACGCCCTGACCTACGAGCTGGTGGACACGCCGCCCGAGGTGGAAGCCGGGGTCAGGGCGTACATGAGGACGCTCGGGCTGGCGTATGCGGCACTCGATTTCGGGATCGAGCGGGACACCGGGCGTTTCGTCTTCTACGAGAGCAACTCGGCGGGCCAGTATGGGTGGCTCGAATCCCAGACCGGTGCACCGATCACTGCGGCGCTGGCAGACCTACTCACGGGAGTGCCCTCGTGACGACCGTCCCTGAAGACGAGTGGCGCGAGCGCGCCGCCGCGCTGGCCGACATGCTCGGCGAACTAGGCAAGCTCACCGACCCGGCATGGCGGGAGGCGGTGCGCGCCGTCCCCCGACACGTACTCGTGCCGCGCTTCCACACCCAGGACACGAACGGGACGTGGGTCGAGTCCAGCACCAGCACCAAAGAGGGGCGGGCGGCGTGGCTGGACGCGGTGTACTCCAACAAGCCATTGGTCACCGCGCTGCGCCAGGACGCCGAAGTGGGCAGGGTGGTGTCCTCGTCCAGCCAGCCCGGCCTGATGACCAGGATGCTGGAAGCCCTGGACATCCGGGACGGGCACCGGGTGCTGGAGATCGGCACCGGCACCGGATACAACGCCGCCCTGCTCTCGCACCGGCTCGGCGGGGAGAACGTGTTCTCCGTCGATGTCGAACCCGACCTGGTCGACCTGGCCCGGTCGCGGCTGGCCGAGCTGGGGCACGCGCCAACACTGGTGGCCGCGAATGGGGCGCTCGGCCTGGCGGAGCACGCGCCCTTCGACCGGATCATCGCCACCTGCGCCGTGCCCGCCATCCCCTGGGCCTGGATCGAGCAGCTGCGGGTAGGCGGCACGGTGCTGACCGACCTGAAGATCACCCAGAACGCGGGCAACCTGGTCAAGGTCACGCGCACCTCGGAACACCGCGCTGAAGGCCGGTTCGACCCGACCTACGCGGCGTTCATGGGGCTGCGCCACCAGCCCGGTGGACCTGCGCAACCGGTGACCAGAGCAGCACGTGACAGCGCCGATGTCCACGAGTCCACGAGTCCCGTAGACCCGCAGACGCCGTGGAAGAACATGGTGGTGTGGTTCCTCGCCGCACTCGACCTGCACGCCGACGTGACAATCGGCTACACCGGGCCGAGCACCACCAGCCCACCCACTGCCGTCACCCTCTCAACCTCGGACGGCTCATGGGCGCAGATCGCCCTTGCCGGAGCTCACGGGCTCCACGAGGTCACCCAGGGCGGACCACAACGGCTCTGGCAGGCGGTGGAGAACGCCCACGACCTGTGGAACCACCTGAGCCGACCGGACTGGGGCCAGTTCGGATTGACCATCACCCCGAACAGCCACACCCTCTGGCACGACCGCCCCGACAGCGAACAGCATTGGACTCACCTAACAGAAATGATTCACGGGAAGCGGTGGGCAAAGCAGCTTTAAGGAAAGGTCAAGAACTTAAACGATAACAAGAAGCTAGTTCGGACACGGAACGCCCCTCTGGCTAGCTTCCAACTGCACCCACGCCCATTAGCATCCCAACAGGTGCAGGGAAGAACAGTCCTGCCATGTTCCGGTCAAGGTTGTCACCGGATCACCGACGCAAGCGTGACGAAGACGCCAGCATCATTAGGCCGCGCTCATAAGTGCACGGCCTCTCACAGGCACCGGGAAGACACCCCACAGAGGGCCCTGGATTCTCCAGGCAAGACGAAGCCACATCCCGACCCTGGAGAACGCGGACCGACAGGATTCGTCGGGCATCGAGACGCGGGCAAGTAACGCGGACTGGGTGTCACGGCGCTCTGCGCCGAGGAGGGCTAGGAGCACGGCCAAGGGCGTGACACTAGCCCAAAACACAGCAGCACCCGAAGCCCACCACGGGCCGTCACACGGGGTGACCAGTTGGCGAGGGCCAAGACGCCGTACGCGCGGCCAGCAGGACACTCCTAAAACCTCGAAAGTTTGGCAACCCCGGACTCCAGGACATCGCAGTTCCAGGGCGTGCGGACCGGACGCGAGGGAGGTAGTAACCCGATAACTCCGGATACGTGGACGCTGAGCCGGACTTCGACCACAGCGGGGAACGCCGGTCACGACGGACGAGGCGGGACGTCGCCGTCCGAGACCGACCCGAACGCCAACCAGAGGCGGTACGTCGATCCGCCACAGGAACCTTTTAGATACACCCAAAAGGATTAAAGCAGGAGCGACCATTTGCCGCAGTAGCCCTGTAGTGTCGCCCGCAACCGAGAGTGACGACCCGCAGTTGGTCGTCTCAGTTGCTAGGCGTTGCGAAGGAAATCAGATGGCTGACAAGAAGACGGTGTTTATCGCGTTCGCGATGGAGGACGAGCGCGACCGCGACCTGTTCGTGGGGCAGCGACTCAACTCGCGCACCCCGTACGAGTACACCGACATGTCCGTGAAGGAGCCCTACGAGACGCAGTGGAAGGAGCGGGTCCTGGCCCGGGTGCGCCGTTCGCACGGCGTCATCGCGCTGATCAGCCCGAGCACCGTGCAGGCCGAGGGACAGCTGTGGGAGATCGAGTGCGCGGTGGAGGAGGGCAAGCCGCTGCTGGGCATCTTCATCAAGGAGCAGCGCATCAAGCCCGCCGTGATGGGGTCGGCGCCGTGCGTTGCCTGGACGTGGAAGGCCGTCGAAGACTTCATCGACGGGCTGTGACCAGGTGAAGCGCGCGCTACTGGTCGGAATCGACCGCTACAAGAACTTCCAGCCTCTGGCGGGGTGCGTCAACGACGCCAACGCGGTGAAGCCGCTGCTGGCCCGCAACGAGGACAACAGCCTCAACTTCCACTGCAAGCTCCTGCTCGATGCCGTCGAGAGGGATCAGTTGCTGGAGGAAGTCGACGCGCTTCTCGGCGGCGGGGCCGACTTCGCGCTGCTCTACTTCGCCGGGCACGGTGCCGGAGTCGGCGACGACCTTACGCTCGTGACCACGAACGGGACCCCGCAGAGCCCCGGCGTGAGGTTCGCCGATGTGCTCGAGCGCATCGGCAGGTCGCCGGTCCGGGAGGTGGTGGTGATCCTGGACTGCTGCTTCTCCGGCAACGCGGGCAACGTGCCCGTGCTGGGCGCCGGGTCGGCGTACCTGCGTGAGGGGCTGTCCATCCTGACCGCCAGTCGCGGCGACCAGACCTCCGCCGAGGCCCGCGGACGCGGTGTGTTTTCCACCTACCTGGAGGGCGCGCTCGACGGCGGCGCCTCCGACGTCATGGGCCACGTCACCGTCGCGGGCCTCTACGCCTACCTGTCCGAGCTGTTCGGGGCGTGGGACCAGCGCCCCACCTTCAAGGCCAACGTCGACAGGCTGCAGGACCTGCGCGCCTGCAAATCCGCTGTCCCGCTGGACACCCTGCGGTCGCTGGCCGACTGGTTCCCCACAGCCGAGGCCGAGTTCCCGCTCGACCCGAGCTACGAACCCGACGCGGAGCCGGAGAACCTCGAGCACGAGGACGTGTTCAAGCAACTGCAGGTGTGCCGCGCCAACAAGCTCGTCGAGCCGATCGACACGGACCACATGTACTACGCCGCCATGAACAGCACAGGCTGCAGACTGACCCCGCTGGGCAAGCGCTACTGGCAGCTGGCCGAACGGGAGAACATCTGATGATCATCGGGGTGAGCGGGCACCAGGACCTGCCTGCGTCCGCGCAGGCGCACGCCGAGAAGCGCATCCGCGCGTTGCTGGCCGAACAGGCCGCGCCGGTGACCGGTGTCGGCAGCCTCGCCGAGGGCGCGGACCAACTGTTCGCGCAGCTGGTCCTGGCCGCCGGTGGCAGCCTGCACGTCGTCATCCCCTCACGCGGCTATGAAACCACCTTCGCGGTAGAGGCGCGGTGCCTCTACCGCGAACTGCTCGCGCGTGCGGACACGGTCACCGAGCTGGACTTCCCCGAGCCCGGCGAACAGGCCTACTACGCCGCCGGGCACCACGTCGCCGAGTGCTGCGACCTGCTCGTCGCGGTCTGGGACGGACAACCGGCGCGCGGGCTCGGCGGCACCGCCGACGCCGTCGCGCACGCCCGTGAACTCGGACGCGACGTGATGATCGTGTGGCCCGAGGGCGTACGAAGGACATGATCGCCACCTTCCAGGGGCTGCTGGTGGCGCTGCTGGCGCTGCTGCCCGGCGCGTCCTACACGTTCGCCTACGAACGCGTCGCGGGCGGCTACGGCATCAGCTTCGCCGACCGGCTCGTGCGCTTCCTGGCCTCCTCCGCGCTGTTCCACGCCCTGTTCTCGGGACCGGAGTACCTGCTCTACCGCGACCTGTTCAAGAACAACCGCCTGCAGGGCGGCGGCGTCGACTGGTGGCTCGTCGAAGCCGTCGCCCTCGCCTACGTCCTGGTCCCGGTCGCCGTCGGGGCGCTCCTGGGCTGGGGGCACAAGCACCACAAGAAGTGGGCGGTCCTGCTGGTCGGAAACGCGCCGGAACCACGGGCCTGGGACTACTTCTGGCGCCACACCGACCGCGCCGTGGTCCGCCTCAAGCTCAAGTCCGGCATGTGGTTGGCCGGTCTCTACGGCATGGCTGGCAACGGACGCCGTTCCTACGCCTCGGGCCACCCGGAAGAGGGAGACCTCTACCTGGCAGTAGCCCTCGAGATCAACAATCAGAGTGGCGAGTTGACCTTGACCGATGAACAAGTCACCCCGCTGCCGGGCGCACGCGGCCTGCTCGTGCGCTGGCCCGAGATCGAGTACATCGACATCCAGGAGTACTAGATGGACGACCGCCGACGCACCAACGAGAACACCGCCAAGCCCGATCCCAACCGTACCGACGAGTCGCAGAAACGCGGTGGATACCTCGCCCCGGCGATCCCCTTCGAACTGCCCAAGGCCCCGCCTGGACCGGGTCAGGGCGGTGCTCCCACCACCGATAAGGGCGGCCAGACCGACAAGTAGGTAGCGAGCCACACCGCGTGAGATTGGCACCGCGCCGCGGAGTCCCCCGGACTCGAGGAAGACACACTTTTGACCTGCGACTTTGCACGTCAAGAGTGGCCGTTTTCATTCACTTTGCTTCCCTGCCGCCGAACGCCTCCACCGGGGCAACGCACCTGAACCCGGTGTCATCGTCACACATCGACACCGCAGCATCGTTGAACGACGACGGGGTGGCGCGGTTGAACGGGCTGGTCCACGCGCCGCCCCTCAGCTCTCGGCGGCCCGGCTTGGACTCCGTCGCGCACCACTCCCACACGTTCCCGCACAGGTCGTATACCCCGTACGGGCTCGCGCCGCTCTGGTAGCAGTCGCGGCGGGTCGTCTGGCCCACGCCGTTCTCCCGCACGTTGCACTTCGCCGGGGTCGGCTGGTCACCCCACGGGTAGACCGTGCCGCGGGTTCCTCGTGCTGCTTTCTCCCACTGCTGGGATGTCGGCAGCGCCTTGCCCGCCCACGCCGCGTAGGCCGCTGCGTCCTCCCAGGTCACGAAGACCACCGGGTGGTCCACCAACTCCGCCGGGTGGCGCCCGTCCGGCCAGTGGTGCGGCGGGGCGTGGCCGGTGGCCACGATGAACCTCGCGTAGTCCGCGTTCGACACCGGGTAGACGTCGATGTAGAAGTCCGGGATCCACACCGGGGTGTTGCTCGGGCCGGACAGGAAGACGCTGCCGTCCACCTTCACCATCAGGCTGCCGTCCGCCGGGTGGTGCACCTGGCTGGAGCCGATCGGCTCGACCTGGACGTTCTCCCCCGAGCCTGGCACCAGCGAATCGCCAGTGAGTAAAGAGAACCGTGCCTTCGTGTCGGGATCGCTTCGGGTCAGGCACGTGTCCAGCGCAGCTTGGTTGACCGGGCGCGGTCTGATCGACTCACGCCCTGCCTCCCACTTGGAGATCATCCGCTCGCTGACGCCCAGGTGGGCCGCGAACTCGCGGATGCTCATCCTCTTCGCTTCACGCAGCGCCCGAACTTCCACCCCGGACCAACTCTGCACGGTCGCCATCCGTCTTTTCCTCCCCGCCAGCCCGAAACAGGCTTCTACACTGTCTCGGCCGGAATGTCTTCGTACATCTTCCGCAACTCCCCCAACATCGGGTGACCGCTTTCCCAAGCAACGTCGTCAACCGACAGGATCTCCCGGACACCGGTCGAGGCGTTGGTGGCGAATGCCGCTTCCATCTGGCCCAGATCAGCCAGGGAAAGCGGTTCAGTGGACACCGGTTCGTCAAGCTCCTGGTGCAGCAGGGTCATCGTGATCCCCGCCAGGTAAGCGGCGCGCGGCCACACGATCTGACCGTCTCGCACGAACCCGATGTTCGACGTGGCCACCTCGGAGATGTAGCCGTCGGGGTTCAGGAAGAGCACGTCGTCAAAGCCCTCGCGCTGCGCGGTGCGGCGGCGCTGGAGGGCACCGAACAGGCCGATGTGCTTCACCGTGGGAAGTTCGCGCTGGTAGGACGCTGCCTGCAATCTCATCGGCGATGGGACCTTGTCGGACGCCGAGCGCTTGGTGACGAGGATGTGCGGCGTGGCGTCGGAACCGATGGTGCCCAGGTCGATACCTGGGTCATAGCTGGTCACGCGGACCACGGTGCGGTCCCCGGAATCCGGCAGCGCGGACCGAACGCAGTGGCGCACCATGTCGGTGTCCAATTCCACGTCGAACAGGAGACGGCAATCGCGCGCCAAGCGCTGCAAGTGCAGCGACAAACCGCGCACCTTGCCATCCTCTGCCAACATCGACGTGAAGTGGCCGTAGTTTGTGAGCGCCAGGGCTTTGACCTCTTCCAGGGTCACCGGCGCGCCGTTGAGTTCCATGCCCCCACCATCCCACCCGTTCCCCCGTGCTTGAAGCCCCGGAGCAGCCAAGTTCGGTGAAAGTTCAGCGGTACAGGTTCAGTGAAAGTTCAGTGAGCCCTTTTCATCCTGGGCTGGATGCGTTGCCGTGTAGTGCTTCTTGCTGATCACAGGTTGATGAGCATCGGCGTGGCTCCGCCCGGACATGGCGAAGCCCCTGGTAGCAGAGCTATCGACCAAGAAAGTTCTGCACCGCCAGGGGCTTCACGTGCTGTTCTACCGTGCCGCGCTGCCGTTGTCACATCAGACCCTGACCTTCGTGTCCGGGCTGGTCCGCGCCCACCGCAAGCAGCTCGGATCGGTGTGGCGCAAGCTCAACCCAGGACAACAAGCCCTGCTGGTGCTGGTGTACCTGCGCAAAGGCGAGACCTTCGCCGATCTCGCCGCCGGGTTCGCGGTCTCGACCTCCACCTGCTGGCGCTATGTCAACGAGACCGTCGAACTGCTCGCCCAGCGGTCCCCGAAGCTCCGAGAAGCGCTGCGCAAGGCGAAACGCCAGGGCATGGCCCACGTGGTGATCGACGGCACGCTCATCCCGATCGACCGGATCGCCGCCGACCGCCCCTTCTACTCCGGCAAGCACAAGATCCATGGAGTGAACCTGCAGGTGATCGCGTCCCCGGACGGCACGATCCTGTGGGTGTCCGGCGACTTGCCCGGCAGCACCCACGACACCGCCGCCGCCCGGATCTGGAACATCCTCGCCGCCCTGCGCCACGCCGGGCTGATCGCCCTGGGCGACAAGGGCTACCACGCCTACGACCCGACCGACCGCCACGTGATCACCCCTTACAAGGGCCGCAACAAACCTGAATCACAGAAGGACGCCAACCGCGCCCATGCCCGCCTGCGCGGCCCCGGCGAACGCGCCAACGCCCAGCTCAAGACCTGGCGCATCCTCCGCAAACTCCGCTGCTGCCCCCGCCGCGCCGGCCGACTGGCCAAAGCCATCCACGTCCTACAGAACTACGAGGCCACCACAGGATGAAAAAGGCTCAGTGAGCGGGGCGTAGTCGGGCAGTTCTGCAATAGCTATCCGACGGTCAGGCTTGAAGTGCAAGCAGCCGACGCCACCGGAAAGGCCCGCTCATGCTCTTCGCTCGGAACTTCCCTCGCCTACCACCCGCTCCAACTCAGCGACCCGCTCCCGCAGGTCTTCCATCGCTGCGGCAAGCTCGGCCACGGTCGGCTCCGGACGGGCAGCGCCATCGGACGGCGTTCGCCCGTCCCGGACGGCAGCCAGGTGCTCGCGCGGCCACCCCAGCGCTTCGGACACCGCCGCGAGGGTGCGCGGGCGCGCGTTGGTCGCCTTGGCCTTCTGGAGCAGCCGCAGCGCGGCGACGCTCACCCCGGAGCGCTCCGCCAGCTCCTGCTGCTTCATCCCGCGATCGCTCAACCGAGCGTTGATCGCGGTGGCGACGCCTTCCCAGTCGGGTATCAACACAGCCTCCCATTAGCGCTTTTACCAGCGATAACCCTAGCGCTGGGCGCTGCCCAAACCGATGCCACCAGCACGGTTCACCCATTTGGAGGTATACGTCTCCGCCAACAACAGCGCTACTGTTAGCGCCACTGCAAGCGATGAACGGTTGAGGAGGAACCCGGTGAACACCCCAGCCACGTACCCCGACGGCCTCACGTGGGCTGTCCTGAACGCCCTTCAGGAGCAGGTCTCGCGTGAGGACGTCCCGGCCGCCGAGCCGACCTCTGCGCTGGTCAGCGGTGAGGCGCAGATGCGCCGGAACCTGCGCGTCCTGCGCCGGGCGCTCAACGGCGTGACGGCCCACCACGGCGTCGGCCTGATGCAGGCCGTCGCCGAGCTGCGCGAGACGTTCCCGCACCTGCTGGTGACCACCGCCGAGGACAGCTCCCAGGTGGAGCCCATCGCGTCGCCCGCCGTCCGGCGGGTGGCCTGACGACGCCGAATCCCGGAGAGGAACTGCCGTGATCACGACGAACTGCCGAGGCTGCGGCGAGATCGCCGACTGCGACATCAACGAGCTGTGCGACTACTGCGCCAACGACCCGGAGATCAACCCCGACCTCTGCGACGAGTGCGGTGGCTTCGGGTGCGAGTGGTGCACCGAGATCTACGAGTGATTTCGCCCGGACCGGCGGCTGTCCCGCCAAGAACTCCCGCCGGTCCGGTTCCCACCCAACACGCCCCGAGGGGCGGGTCAGGAGAACCAAGCATGTCCAGCCGGACGCGAACCCACAAGCCACCCGCCGAGGTGTCGCCGGGCGAGTCCCACCTCACGGTGCCCACGGTGGCGGGGGTGCTGCGATGACCAGCGCCTACCCTCCCCAGCTCGACCGCCTCGCCATGAAGGTCGACAAGCTCGCCGACGACCACGGCCGTCTCCCCTCGCGCAACGAGGTGATGCGCACCTTCAAGGTCGGCGGCCCCAAGGCCAAGGCCGCGCTGGACGCGGTCAAGGCCATGCGATCCGCAGGGTTCGTGGCGGGCACCAGTCTGGTCACGTCCCCCACTCGGCGGCTGCACTCCGTGCCCACCCCGGATGAGGGCACCGCAGAGGACACCACCGAGTTCGGCACCGAGCACGACGCCGCCCCGGCCGCTGAGCACGCCGAGCCTGCGAGCGCCCCAGCCGACATCACCACCAGCACCACGGTGGACGCGGTGGTCCCCACTCCGGCGACCAGGGCTGAGCCAGCCCCGTCCACCCAGGTCAGCACCCTCGCAGACCTGGGCACGCCCCACGTCCCGACCGGCGGCGCGGTGGAGCAGGGCAGGGTCCGGGGTGCGTGGGCGGTGCTCACCAACCGCACCGCCGAGCCCCGGCAGGCGCGCCAGGTCCGGCCGTGGCCGGTGCTGGTGATCGCGCTCGGCGCGTTCGTCGCCATCTGGGGCGGCTGGGTGGAGCTGGGCAAGCTCACCGGGTTCGGCGAGATCACCCCGCTGCCCGGCATCGCGGACGGCTGGACCATCGACTCCGCGATCACGCTCCCGCTCGGGGTCGAGGCGTACGCGGCGTTCGCGCTGCGGGTCTGGCTCTCCGACACCACCAGGTCCGGGCGCGCCCGCCGGTTCGCCAAGTGGTCCGCGCTCGGCGCGCTGGTGCTCGGCGCGGCCGGACAGGTCGCCTACCACCTCATGTCCGCCGCCGGGCTGACCTCCGCCCCGTGGCAGATCACCACGGCGGTGTCCTGCCTCCCGGTCATCGTGCTCGGGCTCGGCGCTGCCCTGGCGCACCTGATGCACAACGGCGACCAGGAGGTGACCCGATGAGCCTGCCTACCGCGAGGAGCACCCCCGACCCCGACGAGAACAACGTGGTCCACCTGGCCGACGCACGCGCCAGGGCTGCCGCGACCGAACCGACCGCCGTGGTGGAGCGGGCGCCGGAGGTCCTGGACGCCGAGGTGGTGGAGGACGACGCCCCGACCGAGCTGGTGCAGGTCGACCAGCCGGACAGCTCGGACGACTCCACCTGGGTGTCCCGGCTGCGGGAGACCGAGCGGCTGCCGATCATCCCCGGCTACCTGCGCACGCTGTCCGAGGTGCGGCAGACCGCCGCGTGGGTGGGCAGGCACTACGCCCACGCCACCGGCTACCACGCGGCGCGTACCCCGCTGTACCTGCTCAAGCTCGCCGCGCGGTCCCCACAGGGCGCGTTGCTGCTCATGGCAGCGACCGGCCGGTGGGTAGCTGATGCCGAGGGACGTCCGCTGCGGCGGGAGATGGCGGTCAGGGGTGAGGCGGAGAAGTACCTCCGCCTGGTGCAGGAGCGGAACGCGCGGGTCCGGTTCCGGACTGTCCTGCTGGCGGCCGGGTCGGCACTCGGCGTGGTGCTGCTGGTGCTGTTGCCCGGTGTCGCGCCCGAATGGGTGTGGTGGGTCTGCGTCACCGCAGCGCTGGCGGTACTGGGCAAGCTCGGCACGCCGCAGGACCGGCCGGTCGCCGGGCGTGCCGTGGTCGGGCCGCAGGCTCAGAAGCTCACCAGTGACGTGGTGGTGCGGGCGCTGTCCTCCCTCGGCATCGGCGGGATCAACCAGGCCGTGGGCAAGAACGCCCACGCGATCGGGTTCACCGCGCCCATCACCCGCGACGGCCCCGGCTGGCGGGCGGACGTGGAACTACCGCCGGGCGTGACCGCCACCGAGGTGGTGGAGAAGCGGGACAAGCTCGCGTCCGGGCTGGGGCGTCCGCTGGGTTGCGTGTGGCCGGAGAACAACGCCAGCGGCCACCCCGGTCAGCTCGTGCTGTGGGTCGGGGACCGGGACATGTCCAAGGCCAAGCAGCCCGCGTGGTCACTGCGGCGCGGTGGCGCGGTCGACCTGTTCAAGCCGCAGCCGTTCGGCACGGACGTGCGCGGCCGGTGGGTCGAGGTCACGCTCATGTTCGTCGCCGGGATCATCGGCGCGATCCCCCGCATGGGCAAGACGTTCACGCTCCGGGAGCTGCTGCTCATCGCCGCGCTCGACCCGCGCTCCGAGCTGCACTCCTACGACCTCAAGGGCACCGGCGACCTGTCGCCGCTCGCCCCGGTGTGCCACCGGTACCGGGCCGGTGACGACCCGGAGGACTTGGAGTACGCGGTAGCCGATCTTCGGGCACTGCGGCAGGAACTCCGGCGGCGCACCAAGGTGATCCGGGAGCTGCCCAAGGACCTGTGCCCGGAGAACAAGGTCACGACCGAGCTGGCGTCGAAGAGGTCGCTGCGGTTGCACCCGATCGTCATCGGCGTGGACGAGTGCCAGGTGTGGTTCGAGCACCCGGAGTTCGGCGCGGAGGTCGAGGAGATCTGCACCGACCTGGTGAAGCGCGGTCCGGCCACCGGGATCGTGCTGCTGCTGGCGACCCAGCGGCCCGATTCCAAGTCGATCCCCACGCAGATCAGCGACAACGCGGTGCTGCGGTTCTGCCTCAAGGTCACCGGGCAGATGGCGAACGACATGGTGCTGGGCACCAGCAGCTACCGCAACGGCGAGCGGGCCACCCAGTTCTCTTTCTCCGACAAGGGGATCGGGCTGCTGAAGGGCGTCACCGACGAGACGAAGACGGTCAAGGGCGTCTACGTGGACGGGCCCGGCGCGGAGACCATCGCGGGCCGCGCTCGTGCGCTGCGGACGGCCGCCGGGTTGCTCACCGGGTACGCCGCCGGTCTGGACGCCGAGGTGGTCGACGGGGACGTGACGTCCACGCTGCTGCCGGACGTGCTGGCCGCGATGGGCTCGGCGGACAAGATGTGGTCCGAGTCCATCGTGGAGCGGTTGGCCGAGCTGCGGCCCGGTGCCTACGGGCAGTGGGCCGACCAGGACGGCAAGGGCCGCGCGGTGCAGCTCGCTGCGGCGCTCAAGCCGCACGGGGTCAGCACCGGCCAGGTCTGGGGTACCGACGCGGACGGCAAGGGCGCCAACCGTCGGGGCCTCACCCGCGCCGACGTCGCCGCAGCCGTGACGGACAGTGCCAGCAAGTAGCCGCCGGGAGCGGCTGCGGGCGCGCGCTAGGTCTAGCACCCAGCCCCGCTAGACCTAGCGCCCCCGCTAGCGCCTCACAACCACGCTGATCAGCGCCCTAGCTCCTAGCGGCGCAGGTCGAGCGCACCCGAAAAACGCTTCGGAGGCCACCTGTGGACCCCCTCACGACGATCATCACCACTCCCGCGCTGCTCATCACCGCAATCACCGTGGGTTACCTGCTCACCTGCGCGATCTGGCCGTTCAAGCGCTGCCGGAAGTGCCGGGGCGCGGGCCGCCACCGCTCGCCGGTCATGCGGGCGTACCGCACCTGCGGCCACTGCCGGGGCGACGGCTACCGGCTCCGGATCGGCCGCCACGTGTGGAACGCCCTGACCCGCAACGGCCGTGCCCGCCGGGCCAACCGCAAGAACCGCAAGGACCTCTGACTCCCGCTCCTGGCCGACCGCACCGGGGACGTGACCTCCCCGTCCCCGGTGCGGGGCCACCCAGTCCACTGGAGACACAGCGATGAACGCTGACTACCGACGCCCGTTCTGCGACCCGGACTCCCAACGCCCGTGGAATCGCCCCGCCCACGCCAGCACCGACCCCGTCCGCGCTTGGGCCGAACCGCTGCTGCGCCGCGCCTACGCCGCCGCCCGGCAGCAGCCCGCCGGGTGCTCGCACGGCCCAATCCCCTGCGTCGGGAGCAGGGAGTGGGCCGCGCTGCCCGACACCGACCCCCGCAAGCCCGCCGCCGTGGTGATGGCCGCGCTGGCGCGGGTGGAGGAGAACACCCCGCACGCCATCGCCACCCGTGTCGCCGCCGACTGGGCCGATGCCCAGATGGGCCGCCGGGAACGCGCCCGCGAGGTCGCCCACGCCCCGGACGAGCTGGGGCACATCATCGGGCACCTGCCGTTCTGCCTGTCCGAGCGGCGCAAGCTCACCAGCGAGCTGCCCTGCGCTCACCGCGGCTGCCCGCGGGTGGTCCGCTTCACCCACCCGCTCCCAAACGCCCTGGCGGCCAGGCTGCCCGACACGTCCTGGGTGCGCTGCGACGCCCACGGCGGCACCAAGCGGTTGGGAGTGGCGGCATGAGCGCCGCGCTACGGGCCGTGCCGACCGCACAGCCCGCACCTGGCCACGTGGTTCTCGACCAGGTCCGTGACTTCGTGAAGCGCTTCTCCGTGTTTCCCGACGAGCACTGCGCGCCGACGTTGGCGCTCTGGTACGCGCACACCTGGGTGGCGGACGCCTTCTACACGACGCCACGGCTGGTGCTGTCCTCTCCGGAAGCGGGATCGGGGAAGACGCGCGTGCTGGAGATCGCGCAGCACCTCACCAGGGAACCGGAGATGACGGCCGGTGGTTCGGCTGCCGCGCTCGTGCGGATGGTCGCGGCCGGACCGATCAGCATCCTCATGGACGAGGTCGACACGGTCTTCGGCACGGGCGGGGCGGGCAACGAGGAAGTCCGCCAGATGCTCAACCTCGGGTACAAGCGGACCGCCACGATCCCGAAGACCAAGGGCGACCCGGCGTCGGGGTTCACGGTGGAGCGTCTGCCGATCTTCGCCCCCGCAGCGCTGGCCGGGCTCGCCGGGCGGATGCCCGACACGATCACCACCCGCGCCATCACGATCCACCTGCGCCGCCGCCGGCATGACGAGCCGGTCGAGCCGTACCGGGAGTCCAAAGTGGTCCGGCAGGCCACCCCGATCCGGGAAGCGCTCGGCGACTGGACGGCGAGCATCGGCGAAAACCTGATCGAGGCTGAGCCGGACATGCCGCCGGGTGTGGAGGACCGACCGGCAGAGATCTGGGAACCGCTGCTGGCGATCGCCGACGTGGCCGGCGGGCACTGGCCGGAGACCGCTCGGGCCGCGTGCAGCCACTTCGTGCTCAACCAGAAGTCCACCCAGACGCTCGGCGTTCGTCTACTGGACGACCTGCGCGCGCTGTTCACCGCTGAGGGCACCGAGCGGATGCACACCGCCGAGATCGTGACCCGGCTGCGCGGGCTGGAAGACGCGCCGTGGGCCGACCTGAACGGCAAGCCGCTCGATTCCCGGCAGCTCGCCAGGCAATTGAGCCTCTACCAGGTCGCGCCGCTGACCTTCAAGCACAAGAACACCAATGCCAAGGGCTACGTCACCTATCCCACCAATACCCAGGTAACCCAGGTCGGGCTTGCCGACGCTTGGGCGCGCTACCTGGCTCCCGAGCACAACGGAGGGGCCGTATGAGCACCAACGGTCGCAATGCGGAGATAGCGGAACTGATCGCCAGGTTGACCGTTCTCATGACCGCTTCCCCTGAGCGCCAGGTCCCTGCGCAACGCCCCGCGCCGGTGCGGGTCCTGCTGACCGTGGAGGAAGCCGCCGAACGGCTCGGCATCGGCAAGACCAAGGCTTACGCGCTGGTCAAGGCCGGTTCCCTTGAGTCGGTGCTGATCGGCCGACTGCGGCGCGTCCACGTGGACGCGATCGACCACTACACCGCTCGGCTGGTCGCCGAGCAGTCTTCCGCCCGTCCGGCCGCTTAGGAGAGAAATGCCGCGCGAGAAAAAGGGCCGGAGTGCCAACGGCCGGTCCAGCATCTACTACAGCGAGACGGACCAGAGCTGGCACGGCTGGGTCACGGTCGGCACGAAGGACAACGGCCAGTCCGACCGCAGGCACGTCCGGGGGAAGAACCAGGACGAGGTCTCGGACAAGGTGAGCAAGCTGGAGCGGATGCGCGACCAGGGACGGGTGACAAAAGCCGGGCAGAACTGGACCGTGGAAACCTGGCTGAAGCACTGGCTGGAGAACATCGTGGCTCCGCCGGTCGTCTCCGAGAACGCGTACAGCGCGTACGAAGTGGCGGTGCGGGTGCACCTGGTGCCCGGTATCGGCGCTCATCGGCTGGTGAAGTTGCAGCCGGAGCACCTGGAGAAGCTGTACCGGGCGATCATGCGGAAGAGCACGAAGTTCGGTCCAACCACCAGCTCTTCCACCGCGCACCAGGTGCACCGGACGATCCGGGCCGCGCTGAACGTCGCGGTTCGGCGCAAGCACCTGACCGAGAACCCGGCGTTGGAGGCGCGGGCGCCCAAGCTGGAGGAGACCGAGGTCGAGCCGTACTCGGTCGACCAGGTCAAGGCTCTGCTGGTGACGGCGCTCAAGCGGCGGAACAGCGCGCGGTGGGCGATCGCGCTGGCGCTCGGACTGCGCCAGGGTGAAGCGCTCGGACTGCGGTGGCAGGACGTGGACTTGGAGGTGGGGACGCTCGTGGTCCGCCGCAACCGGCTGCGGCCGAAGTGGAGGCACGGGTGCACCGAGCCTTGCGGCAAGAAGCACGGCGGGTACTGCCCACAGCGGGTGGCGTTGCGGGAGGAGACCGCTGGGACGAAGTCGGCTGCGGGCAAGCGCGGGATGGGTCTGCCCGACGAGCTGGTGAGGCTGCTCAGGGTGCACCGGGACGTGCAGGCGCGGGAGCGTGAGCGGGCCGCTGAGCTGTGGACGGACACGGGGTACGTCTTCACCACCCCGACCGGTGGGCCGCTCAACCCGAGGTCGGACTACGACGAGTGGAAGCGGCTGCTGGACATCGCCAAGGTCCCGGACGGACGGCTGCACGACGCCCGGCACACCGCAGCGACCGTGCTCCTGCTGCTGGGCGTTCCCGAGCGGACCGTCATGGGGATCATGGGCTGGTCCAACACCGCGATGGCCGCGCGCTACCAGCACGTCACCGCAGCGATCCGGCTGGACGTGGCTCAGCGGGTCGGAGGATTGCTCTGGGAGCCCGCTGAGAAGCCCACTGAGCCCCGCGATGAGGGCGAGGAGGGTGATGCCACCGGAGCGCTTATCCCGACCGCCTGACCGGGCAATTGCCACCAGAACTGCAACCAAACGTCAGAGCCCCGGTTGCCATCACTGGCAACCGGGGCTCTGACCTGCGGTGGCGGTGGGATTTGAACCCACGGAGGCTTTCACCTCACACGCTTTCGAGGCGTGCTCCTTCGGCCGCTCGGACACGCCACCGCTAAGAACAATACAAGACCCCCGAACCGCCCCGCGAGGGGGGTGCCCCTAACACGATCAGCCGCTCTCCGGCCACCGTTCGGACGTGTCCCGACCTGCGAAGAAGTCCCGCATCAGCGCCGCGCACTCGGCCTCGCGGACCCCGCCGACCACCTCGGCCCGGTGGTTGAGCCTGCGGTCGCGGACCACGTCCCACAGGGAGCCCGCCGCGCCCGTCTTCGGCTCCCACGCGCCGAACACCACGCGGTCCACCCGCGCCAGCACCAGGGCGCCCGCGCACATCGCGCACGGCTCGACCGTCACCGCCAGGGTGCAGCCGCCCAGCCGCCAGCCGTCGCCGAAGACCGCCGCCGCCGCGCGCAGGGCCAGGACCTCGGCGTGCGCGGTCGGGTCGCCCAGGCGCTCGCGCGCGTTGCAGGCCCGCGCCAGCTCCGCGCCGTCCGGGCCGAAGACCGCCGCGCCGATCGGGATGTCCTCGCCCGCGCCCGCCGCCGCCTCCAGGGCGGCGCCGACCATCGCGTCGTACGGCGCGGTGATCACGCCTGGAGGGTGTCCAGCAGGCGGGTGAACTCCTCGCCGAAGCCGATCCGCTGGGCGATCATCTGCAGCTGCTCGTCCGGGTACAGGTCGACCTCGTCGACGATCACCTGCAGCTCGTGCTTCGGCATCCCCAGGTCCGCCAGGACCGCGAGGTCGCCCTCGGGCCACAGCTCCTCGTCCTCCTCGTCGGGAGGGTCGACGCGCAGCAGGTCCAGCACGTCGGCGGCGATGTCGTAGTCCAGGGCCGCCGCCGCGTCGGACAGCAGCAGCGACACCCCGCCCGGCACCGGGCGCAGCACGATGAAGAACTCGTCGTCCACCGCCAGGAGCCCGAACACCGCGCCCGTGGAGCGCAGCCCCCGCAACTGGGTGATCGCCGCGTCCAACTCCGACAGCGCGTCGCCGTCCAGGGTGCTGCACCGCCAGCGGTTGTCCTCCCGGACGACCGCGACCGCGAAGCCGTGCACCGGCGGCTCCTGCTCAGGCATGTGCACACCGTAGGGCCACCGGCCCTCACCCGGTAGCACAGCCCCCGCGCGGAACGCCCCGGACTGCCACTATCGGGGGATGAGCACACCCGCGCCCAGCCCGTCCGAGCACACCGAGGACCCGCGCTTCACCGGCCTGTCCGAGGAGGCCCGCGCGCTCCAGCCGCGAACCGTGGCGCTGCGCAGGCAGGTGCACCGGCACCCCGAGCAGGGGCTGGACCTGCCGAGGACGCAGGCCGCGGTGCTGCACGCGCTGGAGGGCCTGCCGCTGGAGATCACCACCGGCACGACCTCGTCCTCGGTGGTGGCGGTGCTGCGCGGGGAGCGGCCGGGGCCGACGGTGCTGCTGCGCGGGGACATGGACGCGCTGCCCGTGCAGGAGGAGACCGGGCTGGACTACGCCTCCGAGGTGCCGGGCGCCATGCACGCGTGCGGGCACGACGCGCACGTGGCGATGCTCGCCTCGGCCGCCCGGCTGCTGTCGGGCAGGCGGGACGCGCTGGCGGGCCAGGTCCTGTTCATGTTCCAGCCCGGCGAGGAGGGCCACCACGGGGCCCGGTTCATGCTGGAGGAGGGCCTGCTCGACGCGGCGGGGGCGCGGCCGGTGAAGGCGCTGGCGCTGCACGTGTCGGCGACGGTCGCCTCCGGCGTGGTGCTGACCCGGCCGGGGCCGATGATGGCCTCGGCGGACACCTTCCGGGTGCTCGTGCGCGGGCGCGGCGGGCACGGCGGGATGCCGCACGACGCGCTCGACCCGGTGCCCGCGGCGGCGGCGATGGTGGGCGCGCTCCAGACCATGGTGGCCCGGCGGGTCAGCGTGCACCGGCCCGCGGTGGTGACGGTGGGCCGGATCGAGGCGGGCACCACGAACAACGTCATCCCGGAGACCGCCCTGCTGGAGGGCACGATCCGGACCCTGTCCGAGGAGACCCGGACCCTGGTCCACCGGGAGCTGGTGGCGGTGTGCGAGCACGTCGCCGCCGCGCACGGCTGCGCCGCCGAGGTGGAGGTGACGCCCGGCTACCCGGTCACGGTCAACGACGCCGAGGTCGCGCCGCGGCTGCTGGAGCTGGCGTCGACCGTGCTGGGCCCGCGCTGGGTCGCCGAGGCCGAGGACCCGCTGATGGGCGCCGAGGACTTCTCCTACGTGCTGCGCGAGGTGCCGGGCGCCATGGCGTTCCTGGGGGCCTGCCCGCGCGGGGTGGACCTGGCGCGCGCCGAGCCGAACCACTCGGGCCGGGCCCTGTTCGACGAGGCCGCGCTGGAGCACGGGGTGGTGGTCTACAGCGCGTTCGCGCTGGACGCCCTGCGGTGACGCGGGGTGCGGTGCGGGGCGGCGCCGCCCCGCACCGCACCGGGGTCGTGGCACCGGCGCTCGCCGTCACCGACCGTGTGCGGGCAGGATGGTCCCCGTGCGTGAGCTGTGCGTGGTCGGGTTGGGGTTGATCGGCGGTTCGGTGCTGCGGGCGGCGGTGGCCGCCGGGTGGACCGCCTGGGGCGCCACGGCGTCCGAGGAGGACGCCGGGACGGCGCGCGCCGACGGGTTCGACGTGGTCGACCTGGTCGAGGCGCTGGCCCGCGCCCAGCGCTCGGACGCCTTGGTGGTGCTGGCGGTGCCGCTGCCCGCCGTGGAGCGGGTGCTGCGGATGCTGCCCGCCGGGGTGCGGCTGACCGACGTGGTGAGCGTGAAGGGCCCGGTGGCCGACCTGGTGGGCCGCTGCGCGCCGTCGGCCCGGTACGTGGGCGGGCACCCGATGGCGGGCACCTCCGCGTCGGGCTGGGCGGCGAGCGACGTGGCGCTGTTCCGGGGCGCGGCGTGGGTGGTGGCGGCCGAGGACGGGTGCGACCTGGACGTGCTGGGCGACGTGGTGCGGCTGGCGCTGGCGGTGGGCGCGCACGTGGTGCCGACCGACGCGGACGAGCACGACGTGGCGGTGGCGCGGGTGTCGCACCTGCCGCACGTGCTGGCGGCGGTGCTGGCCAGCGTGGGCGCGGAGGGCGGGCCGCTGGCGCTGGCGCTGGCCGCCGGGTCGTTCGGCGACGCGACGCGGGTGGCGGGCAGCGACCCGGACCTGGTGCGCGCGATGTGCGAGGGCAACCGGAACGCGCTGCTGGGCGCGGTGGACGACGCGCTGGGCCGGTTGGGCGCGGCGCGCGGGTCGCTGGCGTCCACGGGCGGGCTGGCGAAGACGATCGACGCCGGGCACGCGGCGCGCGGGCGGTTGGACGCGCTGCGCGCGGACGAGGGCGCCGAGGTGACCGTGGACCTGGCCGCGCGGGACGCCCGCGAGGCGCTGCGCGCGGTGGGCGCGCGCGGTGGGCGCGTGGTGGCGCTGGACGGCACGACCGCGCTGGCGAGGACCTTCTGACGTGCGCCTGCCCGTGGCGGCTAACGCCGCCACGGGGGTGCTGCTGGTCGGCGCCGTGGTGGTGATGCGCGAGCTGTCCGCGCCGGGCGGCGTGCCGGAGCTGGCCGAGCGCGCCCGGTACCTGACCTCGCCCGCCGCTCCCCCGCCGCCCTCGGGCCTGCGGGCCTCGGCCCTGGACCCCTCCAGCGCGCGGGTGTCGTGGGACGCGCCCACCGAGCGGGTGGCCGCCGGGTACGAGGCGCGGTGGGGCGACCTGGTGCGGCACGTGCCCGGCCCCGAGGTGGAGCTGACCGGTCTCGACCCGGACGCGCGGAGGCGGGTGGAGGTGCGGGCGGTCGGCGCGCGGGGCGCCCGGTCGGCCGCCGCCGAGGTGGCGGTCACGCCCGGCGCGGACGCCGCGAGCCCGGTGACCCTGCCCGGTGCGCCGCTGCGGGCGTTCGACGGGCCCGAGTCGGTGCGCCCCGACCTGTGGCGGGTGCTGCGCGACCCGGTGCCGCAGCACACCGGCGAGTGCGTGCGCGGCGGCCCTGGGCGGCTGCTGCCCGCCTGCCGCACCGCGGACCTCCAGTCGAACACGCCGCTGGTGCTGCGCGAGCGGCCCGAGGACGGGCTGCGCGGCCGGGTCGTGCCGGAGGCGGCGGGCCCGGTGGGCGACAGCGCGCTGTCGCTCGCGCTGGTGCCCGACCGCGGGCGGGACCTGGGCGCGCTGGACGTCGAGCGGTGGCCGTCCGGCTCGGTGGTCATGACCGTGCGGGACGGGGGCGCGGTGCTGCGCGCGGCCAGTGGCGAGCAGACGGTCTCGGAGCGGACCGCGTCGCTCTCGGCCGGGGTGCGGCACCGCTGGGAGGTGCTGGTGCGCGAGTCGTCGGTGGTGGCGCTGCGGGACGGCGAGGTCGTGGCCGAGCTGGGCGGGATCACCCTGTCGAGTCGGTTCTGGCCCCGGTTGGCGCTGCGCGAGGACGCACGGGTGGAGCTGACCGCCTTCGGCAGCGCGGGCGCGCCCGCCGAGCTGTCACCGGAGCGGGTGGTCCCGCTGCGGTTGGACGGGGTGGACGCGACGACGGGCATGACCCGGTTGTCGACCGACGCGGACCGGGTCGGCGGGCTCCAGGATCACCGGGCACCTGGTGGTGACCGGCGGGGAGGTCGGGGCGCCCGTCCTGGACTCCTGGTCGCCTCCCCTCCCCGCGACGCCCCCGGTGCGGACGCGGTTCGCCCGCGACGGCGACCGGGTGCGCCTGGTGGTGTCGCTGCTGGACCCGCTGGCGCGCGAGCTGCTGCCGCTGCGGGAGCTGCGGGTGGACCTGGACGGCGAGCGGCTCGCGGTGGTGCCGCTGGGCGGCTCGGTCGGCGGGGTGCACGAGTTCGAGGTGTCCGGGGTGGAGCCCGGCGGGCACCGGGTGCGGGTCGAGGTGGAGCCGGAGCAGCTGGACCTCGCGACCACGGTGCGGGAGACCGAAGTCACCCAGTCGCTGCCGCCCCGCTAGGTCTCGACCGCGCAACGGGCGAGTGACCTGGCTCACCCCCACCCCTAGCGTGGGGCCGTGGACCGTCGCAGGATCGGTTTCTTCGCCGCGGGCGCGGTGCTGTTCGCGGGTGTGGTCGTCGTGCTGCGCGGGGGCGGCGCCCCCGGTCCGGCGGACGCCGGGATCACCACGCAGCCACCGCCGCCGACCTCGCTGACGGCGTTCGCCTCGGACGGGGTGCTCGCACCCTCCCCCGGCTCGGTCCCGGACCCGCCTGAGGGGCTGGAGGCCGCGCCGGGACCGGGCAGCCTGGTCGTGACCTGGACCGGCGGGGCCCCCGGCTACGAGGTGCGCTGGGGCCTCGGCGACGTGTCGCGCACCCGGCTGGTGACCGGGTCGCTGGTGGAGCTGCGGCTGGCCGACGGGCTGGAGCAGCGGGTCGAGGTGCGCGCGGTGGACGGGTTCGGCCAGCGCTCCGCGCCCGCGTCGGTCTCCGGCGCGCCGGGGCCGGTCGGGGTGTCCGAGCCGGGCGCCTACCACCTGGTGGACCGGTTCGAGGGGGCGTCCGCGCCCGATCCGGCGCGCTGGCGGCTCACCGCCAGGCCCGGCTGCGCGCGGGCGGGCGCGGGCTCGGACGAGGAGGCTGCGGCGCTGGTCGTGGCCACCACCTGCGCGGGCGTGCCCGCCGTGCTGCGCTCGCGCGCGCCGCTGGTGCTGCGCGAGGACGGGGAGGAGCTGGGGCGGTTCGCGGTGGGCGCGGGCGCGCCGATCGCGAACGGCGAGCTGGCGCTGGAGCTGGCGCCCGGCCCGGTGGCCGCGCTGTCCGGGGCCGAGCCGCCGCCGGGGGCGCTGCGGCTGCTGGTGCGGGCCACCGAGGACTCGGTGACCGCGCGGGTGCTGACCGCCGAGGGCGACCGGACGCGGGAGCTGCGCCCGCTGGACGGCGTCGCGCCGGGCACCGGGCACGTGTGGGAGCTGGTGCTGCGCCGGGACGGGGCGCTGGTGCTGCTGGACGGCGAGCCGGTGGCCACCAGCCCGGTCGTGCCCGCGTGGCGGGAGGCGACCGCGCTGATCTCGGTGTCCGGGCCGATCGGGCAGCGGGTCCCGGTGTGGCTGGCCGGGCTGGGCGGCGCGCCGTCCACCGCTCCCCCGCTGGTGGGGCCGGTGCGGGTGGAGGTGACGCCGCAGGGCGGCGAGGCCGGGTCGGGGGTGGGCGCGCCCGCCGGGCAGCTGCGGCTGACGGTGTCGCACACCCTGTCCCGCGAGCGCGACGCGCCGCTGGTGGCCCTGGTGTCCGGGGTGCCGGTGCCGCTGCGGCGCGCCGTCGACGGGGCCCCGGTCCGGGCGGACACCGGCCTCCCGCTGGTGGGGGACGTGCCCGCCGGGGTGGCCTCGGTGTCGCCCGACGGGGTGGTCGGGGTGCGGCTGGACCTGGGGTTCGACGCCACCGCGACGCACGCCGAGCTGGAGCTGGGGCCGGGCGGGGCGGTGCCCGTCGCGGCCAACCCCGAACCGGGGCCGCCGCAGAGCGCGCTGCCCCGGCCGTCCGCGCGGGTGCTGGACGCGTCGGGCCGCCCGCTGCCGCCGGGCACGCCGGTGCCGCGCGGCCGGGTGGTGGTCGAGGTGGAGCTGGTGGGCGCGCCCGCCCAGCACGGGCTGGCCGGGCTCGCCGGGTTCGGGCTGTGGCTGGACGGGACGCGGATCGCCTCGGTGCCCACGGCGGTCGGGGGGCCCGCGGTGGCCGGGACCTACCGGGTGGCGGTGAACACCGGGGCGCTGCCGGGCGGGCCGCTCTCGGAGGGCCCGCACATGGTGGAGGCGCGGCTGTTCGGCACTTCGGGGTCCACGCGGCCCACCTCGGCTTTCGCCTCGTTCTTCGCCGCTCGGTGACAAGATGGTCACATGCAGCGCCCACTGATCCTCGACGCCGCCCGCACGCCGTTCGGCCGTTACCGGGGCGGGCTCTCCGGTGTCCGGGTCGACGACCTGGCCGCCCTGCCGATCTCCGAGCTGCTGCGCAGGCACCCGGACCTGGACCCGGCGCGCGTCGACGACGTGCTGTACGGGAACACGAACGGGGCCGGTGAGGAGAACCGGAACATCGGGCGGATGGCCGCGCTGCTGGCGGGCCTGCCGCCGACGGTGCCGGGCGCCTCGGTGAACCGGCTGTGCGCGTCCGGCGGCGAGGCGATCGTGCAGGCCTCGCGGGCGCTCGCGATGGGTGACGCGGACGTGGTCGTGGCGGGCGGGGTGGAGGGCATGACCCGCGCGCCGTTCGTGGTGCCGAGGCCGGACCGGCCGTTCGCGGACCGGCTGGAGCCGGTGTCCACGGCGCTGGGCTGGCGGCTGGTGAACCCGAGGATGCCGTCCGCGTGGACGGTCCCGCTGGGGCGGGCCGCCGAGCAGGTGGCCGCCGAGCTGGGCATCACCCGCGAGCGGATGGACCAGTACGCGCTGCGCTCGCACCGGCGGGCGTCGGCGGCGTGGGACGCGGGCGTGCACGACGGGTTCGCGTTCCCGGTGCAGCTGCCGGACGGGTCGGCGGTGCGCAGGGACGAGTCGGTGCGGCCGGAGACGAGCGCGGAGAAGCTGGCGAAGCTCAAGCCCGCGTTCAGCGACGACGGCACGGTGACGGCGGGCAACTCCTCGCCGCTGAACGACGGCGCGGCGGCGGTCCTGCTGGGCACCGAGTCGCTGGCCACCGAGCTGGGCGTCACCCCGCTGGGCGAGGTGCTGGGGTCGGCGGTCACGGCGGGCGAGCCGCAGCGGTTCACCCTGGCGCCGGTGGGGGCGATCCGGAAGCTGCTGGGGCGGCTGGGGATCGGCGGCGCGGACGTGGACCTGTGGGAGATCAACGAGGCGTTCGCGGCGATGGCGCTGTCGGTGCTGCACCACCTGCCCGAGGTGGACCGGGAGAAGGTGAACGTGCACGGCGGGGCGATCGCCTACGGGCACCCGCTGGGGGCGTCGATGCCGAGGGTCGTGGTGGACCTGTGCAGGCACCTGCGGGCGCGCGGCGGCGGCGTGGGCGTCGCGGCGGCGTGCGTGGGGGTCGGGCAGGGCATGGCGATCGCGGTGCGGGTCTGACCGGCCGGGTGGACCGGTGAACGGCGGCGGCCGGGACCCCTGGGGGCCCCGGCCGCGCGCGTTCTCCTGGCGTTGGATCCGCGGCGTCAGATCCTTTGCGCCACGTCCGGGTAGTCCACGACCAGCCCCTCGGCGTCCACGGTGACGTCCTGCTCGCCGTCCTCCGCGCGGATCGCCACGACCGAGCCGCCGTCGCCGACCGACGCGGTGCGGTAGCCGCGCCGCACGACGGTGACGTCCAGGTCGGGCAGGCTGACCCGCACCACGGGCAGCTCGGCCTCACCGGGCTCCCGGTGCAGGCCCAGCCGCCGGACCGGGATGGCCGCGAACAGCACCGCGAACTCCACGTCCACGTCGACCGCGCCGTCGAAGTCGGCCCGCTCACCGCCGTGGCCCCGGTCGACCATCCAGACGCCGTCGGAGGACCGGCTGAGCGAGACGTGCCGCTCCTCGGCGACGGTGGCGGTGCGCAGCAGCAGCCGCGTCACGGCGCCGTCCTCGCCGACCGACAGCTCGAAGGAGCCGTTGAACTGCTCGGCGGGCCCCGAGGCGACGATCCGGCCGGACGCCCTGAGCTTGTGCTCGGACACCAGCACGCGGACCTGCTCCAGCCTGGGCACCGAGCACCCCTGCCAGGTGACCATGCGAGCGGCGGCGCGGGACTCGCCCTGCTGGGCGGTGGCGCGCTCGGCCGTCCTGGCGGTGCTCACCGCGCACCCGGCAGGGCGTCCTTGGCCTTCTCGGCCGCCGAGTGGACCTGCTCCTGGTGCCCGAGCCGGTCCGAGATGAAGTCCGCCGCCTGGTCGATGCCCTTCTCGACCGTCTCGTGGTGCTGCTCCAGCAGCTGCGTCGCCTTGTTCTTGATCTCGTCGAAGTTCACTCTGGTGCTCCTTCGCACTCGCTGAGCGAGGTTACCGGACCGGTCCAGAGGCCGGAAACGCCAAACGGCTCCCTCCGGCTGGACCGGGGGAGCCGTTCGGGCTACCGCGAGGGCTCGTTCACGCCCTCACGGCGTCGTTCACGCGGTCTTGCGGCGACGCATCACGATCATCGCGGCGGCGCCCGCGCCCAGCAGGCCGAGGCCGATCAGCAGCGGCACGAAGATCGAGGCGCCGGTGGAGGCGAGCTCGTCCTTCTCGGCCACGGGGACCGGGCTGACCGAGGTCTCCGGGGTGGAGGACTCCGGCGTGCTCGGGTTGCTGCTGCTCGGGGCCGGGGCGCTCGGGGAGGTGCTCACCGAGGTGGTGGTCGGCGGCGTGGTGACCTGCTCGGCCTTCCAGCTGGCGGTGGCCTCGGCCTTGACCGTCACCTGGCTCGGCAGCGCGACGACGAGCGACTGGGTCTTCTTGTTCTTGTCGCTGCTGACGAAGAGGCGACCGCTGTTCAGCTTCGCGTCGGCCTGCAGCGAGAAGGAGACCTGGCCGTCCTTGGCGCCCTCGGGGACCTTGACGAAGACCTTCTCGAACTTGGTGTCGGCGGAGGCCGACGCGTCGCCCTTGGCGGCGGTCTTCAGGGTCGCGCCCGCGGCGTCGACCAGGGTCACGCCCTGGGGCAGGTCGGCCTTGAGGACGACGGCGCCCGCGGTGGTGCTGACCTCGAACGGGCCGATCAGGTCGCCCGGCTTGCCCGACTGCGTCTTCGGGGTGATCGCCAGCGAGGGAGCGGGCTGCTCCTTGATGCCGACGTTCTTCTCGCCGATCAGGTAGGCGTAGACCGCCTTGACGTCCTCGTTGGTCTGGCGGTCCCGGTCCTTGGTGGTGTCCAGGTCGGCGCCGTCGCTGAAGTGCCAGATCGCGGCCTGGGTGGCGGCGATGGCCTCGCGCTTGCTGACCGACTTGCCGGTCGCCTCGCTCAGGACGGAGGCGTCCTTGACCGGGTAGCTGTTCTGGAGAATCCAGTTGATCTTGTCGGCGTTCTCCTTGAACTTGGTGCCCGAATTGGGGTGCTCGCCCCACGGGACCTCGGTCAGCGGAGTGCCGTTCTCCAGCGGGGTCGGCAGCTCGACGCAGTACGCCTTGACGCCGGTGGTCTTGCCGTCTTCCTTGACCTTCAGCGCGATGAGGTTGGCGCCGAGCCAGTTGTCCTTGTCCTTGTGACCGGACATCTTGACCTCGATGCCCTCTTCGTGGAACTTCGCGAAGTCGGGATCGTGCCTCGGGATCGGGAGGATCTCGATGGCCGTCGCGGAAGCGGGCAGGGCGGCGGTGGTCAGCGCGATCGAAGCACCGAGGGCGATTGCCCCAGCACGCTTCAACAACCGGGATGCCATGTTTCTCCTAGAGGCTTCGCAGGTAGCCCGATGGGTGGTGCAAGGCGTCGGTTCTCTGCCGCCTCGACGGACCGCCTGACCAGGGGTCGACACCGAAACGACAGGAATCGGCCGAACCCTATCCGATCGAGTTTCACCCAATCGAGTTTTGGGAACACCCTGCGTACAAAACGCTGACCTGCGGAAACCCAGAAGAGTGGTCCACTGTGGACGGTCGGGTGATCATCCACAGTGGTCGAAACCAAGATCCACTGACTGTTAAAAGACAGGTCCAAAGTCACAAGCAACCTTGAAACGCGGTGCGTTTCGCCTGGTCAGCACATGTGGATCATTTGTTGGACCTGAGGTTTTCCAGTGATTCGAGTCCACAACGTTATGGAACGGTGATCAAGCGACCAGGCTCGGAACCAGCGCGGGTCGGATGTCGCTCGGACGCAGGGACGTGCCGGGAAGGCACAGTTCACGGGCGGTGGGGCGCTCTCCGGAAAGCATCCAGCGCACCAGCGAGGCGAGCTGGTAGGAGATCAGCGGCGGCACCGCGTCGCCCAGGTGCCGGTACGCGTTCCCCAGCACGGAGACGTCGAATCGGAACTTCCGGGGGAATCCCTGGAGAAGCGCCATCTCACGCACGGTGCACAAGCGGTGCTGCTCCGGATGCGCATAGCGACCATTTCCGACGTGCGCGCATTCCCGTTTGATCGTCCGCGCGGGCTCGTCCCACCACATCCGCCCGTAGACGTCCGGGTGCGAACCCCACCGGCCGGCCTCGATGATCTTCACCTGGGCGGGGTTCAGCAGCAGCTCGGTGTCCGGCGCGCCGACGAGGTCCGCCCACGAGCCGCCGTCCACCGGGATCGCCCGCATCCGGTCCAGCGAGCGGTCCGCCCGGAACGACGGGGAGACGTGCATGGCGTCGTCCGGGTGCGCGTAGCCCGCCGGGATGGGCGGCAGCTTGCCGATGGCGCGCCGCACCGTCACGGCGGCGGGACGCACCTCCCGGCCGCGCCACACGTCCTCCAGCGTCCGCAGGGGGATGCCCGCGTCCACCGCCACCACGACGGCCCGCTCGCGCAGCTGCGGCAGGCCGAACCGGGACAGCATGTGCGAGGAGGCGTCCACCTCGTAGCCGAGCGCGATCAGCTGCTCGGCCAGCCCGTCCAGGTGGTGCCGCTGCTTGCCGCGCACCAGCTCGCGCGCGTTCTCCATCAGCAGCACCTTGGGGCGCAGCTCGGCCACGAACCGGGCCACCCGGCCGACCAGCGAGTTGCGCGGGTCGTCGCGCAGGTGGTTGGCGGCGGTGATCCGGGTGAAGCCGGAGCACGGCGGGCAGGCCACCAGCACGTCCAGCTCGCCGCGCCGCAGCCCCCACACCTCGCGCAGCACCGCCGGGTCGATCCGGCCGAGGTCGACCTGCAGCGGGTCGATGCCGATGTTGTCGCGGTAGACGTTGTTGCACCGCAGCGAGCCCAGCGGGGACGAGGGCTTGCCGATCTGCGCGTCCGCCGCGCCGACGACGGTGAAGTCGCGGTGGGTTCGGAACCCGAGGCTCATCCCACCCGCGCCGGAGAACAGGTCGACAACCTTGTAGGTGGGTCCGCGCACGGCGGTGATCGTACGGCGGTCACGGGGCGACACCGCGCCGTGGTCGCCCCGTTCGGACCAGTCATCCCGTAGCTTCCCCGGCATGGAACTGCCCGCGGCCTGGTGGCGGCCGGACCCCCTGCGCGGGGTGGAGGACGTGCCGTGGCGCGCGCTCTCCGGCGGCCTCGGCGTCGACGACCTGCTGAGGGGCGCCGCCGAGGGCGAGCCGGGCGCGTGCGACGGGCTCGCCGCGCGGCTGCTGGACGAGGACACGGTGTCCGAGGCGACGGTGCGCGCGGTGCCGTTCCTGGTGGAGCTGGGGGCCGGTTACAAGGTCCCCGCGGACACCCGCGATCGGGTGATATTCCTGCTGGCCGCGATCGCGCTCGCGGGCGCGGGCTTCACCGAGGGCGGGACGCGGCGCACCCGCAGGCGGTGGAACCGGCTGGGGCGGGAGCTGCCCCGGCGGCAGCCGGACCTGATGACGCAGGCGCGGCAGGCGGTCGCCCTGGGCGCGCCGAAGGTGTTCGACTCGCTGGGCCTGGCCGAGGTGGCCTGCTCGATGGCGCTGGCGATCGCCGTGCCCGAGGTGGCGCCGCAGCACGTGGTGGACGTGGCGCACGGCATCGCGTTCGCGGGCTCGTTCCCCGAGCCGCTGCAGGAGTCGGCGGTGGTGGCGCTGCACCTGGTGCACGGCTGGGAGTGCGACGAGTCCTGGGTGTACGCGATAGCGCAGGGCGACCCGGAGCTGCTGCGCGCCTACGAGGAGGGCGCCTTCCCGCCCTACCAGCCGTCGGCGGTCACGTTGCAGCTGCTCGGCTTCCGGTACGCCTTCCTGGCCGCGTACGGCCAGGAAGGCGTGCTCGGGATGGACCTGCTCGGGGGCGCGCCGGTCACGCCGTGACGAACACCTGCTCCACGACCTGGGCGGGCTGCTCGTCGTCGGCGATCGGGACGGCGGGCTCCAGCGGGCCGAAGCCGGTGCCCCACTCCTGGTCGGCGAGCGCGAACGCGGCGACGGTCAGCGCGGCCACCGGGCGGCCGAGCTGGAGCTGGTCGGCGGTGAAGTCGAGCTCCAGCTTGCCGCCCAGCGGGGACGGCTTGAGGCGCAGCGCGCCGTGCGGGGTCTCGTCGGGGTGCGCGAAGCGGCAGGCCCACTCGGAGAACACGATGGGCCGCTCGACGGTCTCGGTGGGCCGCACAGCGCGCGCGTTCGCGCCGACCGACCCGTGCCGGTAGGCGTCGGCGGCCGAGACGAGCAGCTCCTCGAACTCCATCGAGGACACCCCGAGGTCGTGCCCGGCCACCAGCGCCACCTGGACGAGCGAGAGCGGCAGCTGCGGCAGGGCGTCCTCGAAGCACACCATGGCGCCGCCGTACCGGGTGTTGATCTCGGTGGGCAGGAAGCCGTCGGCGGTGGCGATGCCGTCCAGGGTGAACGTGCCCCGGTAGTCCACGGTCTCGCGCAGCCGCTCGCCGACCCGGCGGGCCAGGTTGCGCATCTGCTCGCGGATGCGGGCGGGCGGGTCGTAGTAGGACGCGCAGCCCGCGTAGAGGAACCGGGCGGACCCGGCGCGGCGCGGCACGACCATCTCGATCGGGCGCAGCACGGCGGTGCCGTCCGGGAAGACGATGCCGTGCACGCTGACCGGGATGCCCTCCAGGAACGGCATCACGCGGACGAAGTCGCACTTGGGCGCGAGCACCTCGAAGGCGTCGCGGGCCTCCTCGCGGTCGCGGACGCGGCGCACGAAGTTCGCGCCGCCGTTGATCGCCGGGCCGTCGCCGGACCACACCGCGCCCGCGCCCCGGTCGAGCCGGAGCGTGGCCTCCCACAGGGCGTCGAAGTCGAGCCCGAGCACCTCGGCGGGGGCGCGCGGCGCGGACAGCTCGTCCCACAGCGCGTCGACGGTGGTCTTGTTCTCCAGCTCCACCCACTCGGGGCGGCGCGCGCTGAGGACCGGGCGGCCCGCGAACGAGGGCACCTGGGAGTAGGGGGTGCTGATCACCAGGGCTTCGCCCTCGGGGTCGAACTCGTCGAGCACGGCGCGGACGCGCCTGCCCGGCGAGGTGAGCAGCTTGGTGAGCCGGTTCTGCTCGGTCGCGACGAAGCCGCCGATGCCGAGCGGCACCCAGCGGGCGCGTTCGGAGTCGTGCAGGGGGGCGTGGTCGTCCGTCGACAGCACGAGCGTGTGGCGCGCGCCGAGCTGGTGCAGCTCGTTCACGCGATTGCTCAGCCGCGTGCCCCCGGCGAGGACAACCCGCCGGTCGCCGAACAAGGTGCCGAGGCGCTCCTGGAGCGCGAGGAGGACATGATCCATCGCCGAGGACTCGCTTTATGAGAAGCAGATGAGAGCACCGGCGAGCGCCGGGTGCCACGCACTGTAGAGGCACCCGCGCGGATCGGCGAAGCACGGTGGGGCAACGAGCGGATGAAACTTGCCGATAGGTGTGGATCTAGCCTCGCGAGATCATCGAGCGGCCTCGCGAAGCACCAGGTCAAGGCGGTCCAGGAAGGCGCGCCTTCCCCTCGGTCGGGTGACGCCGATCGCCAGCGCCAGCAGCGTGTCGTCGTCCGCGCGGGAGGGGTGCGGGAAGGGGGTGGAGTCGGCCACGGCGGCGGCGGTCCGCAGGAAGTGCTGCCGCTCTGCCTCGCGTTCGGCGTGCTCGGCGAGAGCGACCTCGATCGTTCTGGGCATGACGGGATGCGGGTAACTCACACGGGTGGTATCGGCGGAACAGAACCACACCTTTAGGGCCAATTTCCCACCATTTGCCGTCAACCGAACAGGTGGTGGCGTGATCGTATGTCGCCCATGCGGGTATTGGTCACGGGCGCACGGGGTTATGTCGGCCGCGCGGTGGCGGCGGAGTTGTCCGGAGCGGGGTGCGAGGTGGTCCCGCTGGGGTGCGACGTGCGCTCCCCCGAGGCGCGGGACGCGGCGCGGTCGGTCGACGCGGTGGTGCACCTGGCCGCGCTGGCGCGGGTGCGCGAGTCGTTCGAGCGGCCACTGGACTACTTCGACGTGAACGTGGCGGGCACCGCGAACCTGCTGCGCGCCGAACCCGCCCGGTTCGTGCTCGCCTCCACGGCCGGGGTGTACGGCGCGCCGGGCGTCCCGGTGCTGTCCGAGGACGTGCCGCGCGCGCCCGCGAGTCCTTACGCCGCCTCGAAGGCCGCCGCCGAGGACCTGGTGCGCTGGGCCGCGCCGGGCGGGGTGGTGCTGCGGCTGTTCAACGTCGCGGGCGGCGGCGACCGGGACGACACGCGGATCGTCACCAGGGCGTGCGCGGCGGCGTCCGGGCGGCTCGGGCCGCTGGCGGTGTACGGCGACGGCGGCGCGGTGCGGGACTTCGTGCACGTGCGGGACGCGGCGCGGGCGTTCCTGGTCGCGCTCGGACTGGACGGCGGGGTGTTCAACGTGGGCGCGACGGCGGCGAGCGTGGCCGACGTGGTGGCCGCCGTGGAGCAGGTCGCCGGGCGACCGCCGGCCGTCGAGCACCACCCGGCGCACCCCGGCGAGGTGCGGGAGCTGCGGTCGGACTCGGCGCGGCTGCGCGCGGCCGGGTGGGCTCCGGAGCGGTCCGGGCTGGTCGAGCTGGTGCGCGACCAGTGGCTCAGCGAGTCCGCCGCCGGGTCGCGCTGACCGCGAGTCCACCTGGGGCGGTCCTGGCCGGTCGGACCGGCGCGCGACCGGGAGCTCGGCGAGCGCGCCGCCGCGACGCGCCGACCGCCAGGCCGCCGAGGGCGACGAGGAGCGCGCCGAGCGGGGCCAGCGCGCGGACGTCGGCCCCGGTGGACGCGAGCGCCTGCGCCTGGGCGGACGGGGGCGCGGGCCGGGCGGTGATCGGCCCTGCGGCGGGCGCGGTCGTGGTGGGCGCGGTCGGGGCGGTGGTCGTGGGGGACGAGCTGATCGGTCCGGCGGTCGTCGTGGGCGGGGCGGTCGTGGGCGGGGTGGTCGTGGGCGCCGTGGTCGTGGGCGGGGCGGTCGTGGTGGTCGCCGCGGGCTGCGGCGCGGGCGGCTGGAACGCGAAGTCGCCCGCCGCGGTGGCCTGCTCCCCCGGCGTCAGCGCGACGGTGCGGCTGGTCGGCCCGGTGTAGGTGGCGGGCGGGGTCGCCGACACCAGCCGGACCGTCCAGGCCATCGGCGGCAGCCGGTCGAAGGCGTAGCCGCCCGAGGCGTCCGCGGTCGTGGTGGCCAGCACCGAGCCCTGCGGGTCGCGCAGCTCCAGCGCCGCCCCCGCGACACCCGCCTCGCCGGGGTCGCGCACGCCGTCCCGGTCGGCGTCCGCGTACACCGAGGACGTGATCGCGCCGGTGCCCAGGCACGCGGTGAAGCCCGCGACGCGCACGGTCACGGCGTCCGCCACCGAGTTCGCGGGCTGCGGGAGCACGGTGGCCCTCGGGTCGGCCAGCTCGGCGGCCTCGTCGTCGGGGCCGTTGGAGAGATCCAGGCGCAGCGCGGTGACCGGCTCCGCGGTGCCGCGCACCAGGGTCGCGCGCGGATCGCCGGGCGGGAGGGTCCCGTCGACGCCGAGCGCGTACGGGCCGCCCAGCCCGGTGCCCGTGCCGCTGGTGGCGACGGCGGTGCCCGCGCGGACGGCGGTCACCACGACCTCGTCCTGGTGCGAGTGCCACGGGTCCCTGGCCGGGACGGTCCCCAGCCCGGTGTGGTCGATGCCCCCGACGGTGAAGTCCGGGACGACGACCGGGCGGGTGAAGCGGACGGTGTACGAGACGGTGTCGCCCACCGCCAGGCTGTTCATGCCCGCCGTCAGGTAGCCGGGGCCGTAGCTCGACAGGGTGCCGGTCCTCGGGATGGCCGCCCAGCCCGGCAGGTCGGCGGGGCGCGCGGCGGCGAAGTCGGCCAGCGGGTTGCTGTCGTCGGCGTTGCGGGAGGCCGGGTCGGACAGCACCACGGCCACGTCCAGGTCGGTGCCGCCGACGTCCTCGACCTGGGCGTCCACCACGTTCGCGGGCCACTCCAGGCCGGGTTCGTCCCAGGTGATCGGCACGCCCTCGGTGCCCGCCGGGCAGTCGGACGGCGCGGCGGAGGCGGTCAGCGCGGGGGTGGACGCGGCCAGCGCCACGACGACCACCACCAGCGGGAACGACTTGCGGGACAACGCCGACCTCCAGTGCCGCACGGCTGCCCGCCCATGGTGGGCCGGACGCCGGGCGACCGCAGTGCGGCGGGACCGGGACCCCCTGGCAGAGTGGTGGCCGTGGAGAGCTTGCGCGCGGTGTCGCAGTGGCCGGTGGACAGCGCGGCGGTGGCCGCGGTCTCCTCGGACGGCCGGGTCCTGGGGTCGCACGGGGACCTGGAGCGGCGCTACCCGCTGGCCTCGGTGACCAAGCTGCTCACCTCGTACGCGGTGCTGGTCGCGGTGGAGGAGGGCGCCGTCGAGTGGGACGACCCGGCGGGCCCCGAGGGGTCCACGGTGCGGCACCTGATCGCGCACACCTCCGGGCTGGCGTTCGACTCCGACAAGGTCCAGGCCGCCCCCGGCGAGCGCCGGATCTACTCCAACCGGGGCTTCGAGGTGCTCGCGGACGCCGTGGAGCGGTCGAGCGGCATCGCGTTCGGGGACTACCTGGCCGAGGCGGTGCTCGGCCCGCTCGGCATGGGGTCGACGGCGCTGGAGGGCTCCCCCGCCGCGGGCGGGGTGTCGACGGTGGCGGACCTGGTGGCGTTCGCGGCGGAGGTGCAGTCGCCGAAGCTGGTGTCGGCCGGGCTCGTCGCCGAGGCCAGGACCGTGGCGTTCCCCGGTCTGAAGGGCGTGCTGCCCGGTTACGGGCTCCAGCGCGAGAACGACTGGGGGCTGGGCTTCGAGATCCGGTCGGCCAAGTCGCCGCACTGGACCGGCACGACCAGCTCCCCCGGCACGCACGGGCACTTCGGGCAGAGCGGCACGTTCCTGTGGTTCGACCCGGCCCTGTCGGCGGCGTGCGTGGCGCTGACCGACCGGCCGTTCGGCGAGTGGGCCGTCGCCGCGTGGACCCCGTTCACGGACTCGGTCGTGGCGGAACTGGCCCGTTAGGGCCGTTCGGGTGAAGTTGTCGGGCACGAAAGCGTGTGAGCGGGGTAACCGGCCGGTCAACTCGTGTTGGCCCGGTGCTCGGTTGTGACAGCCTGGCCCCGCCGGGGAGGTGGGGTTCGGGGTGAGTGCGCGGACTGGGGAACTGCTGGGCGTCGACCTGGAGGACTGCTTCGTCTTCCAGAACGGTCGGCTCTACCCGTGCGAGGTGTGGAGCCGGGCGCGGATCGGCGTCGCGAGCCGGGCGCACGACGCCGCCTCCGGCAAGCCGGTCGAGTGGTCGCGCAGGTTCCGGGGCGAGGTCGAGCCGCTGTTCCGGCTGGGCGTGGTGCGGCTGACCGGGAACGGGCCGGAGCCGGTGCCGGACGCCGACCTGCACGCGGGCCTGCTCGCCGGGGACGCGGACGAGCGGCTGGTGCTGGTGCGCCGCCCCGACGTGCCCTACCCGGACGTGCCCGAGGTGGCGGACACCCCGGTGCTGCCGCAGGCGCTCGCCGAGGCCGAGGCCGCCGTGCTCGCGGGCGCCCCCGAGGGGTGGCGGGAGCTGGTGCTGGGCTGCCGGTTCTTCCGCGCGCAGGCCGAGTTCCGGGCCGAGGTCGTGCTGGCGGACGGGAGCACGCGGTCGTGGACGCCGCCCGCGCTGGCGGCCCAGTGGCTGCACCGGTTGCGGATGACCGACCACCGCACGGCGTGGGACTGGCGGTTCGCCCCCGGCGCCGAGGTGGTCAGGGAGGGGCGGTCCGAGCCGCCCGCGCCCGAGCGGCCGGGCAACAACCGGTGCGAGCTGATCGGCCCGGTCGGCGTGTTCGACGGGCACGCGCCGCGCTGGTACCGGCCCCCGGTGGGCGAGGCCGAGCTGGAGGCGGTGCTCGGGTACCTGCGCGGCGCGCCGGTGGTGCTGGAGGGCGACGGGTTCGTGGAGGACCTGGTCGCCGAGCAGACCGGCGGGTCGCGGGAGACCGAGGTGCCGCTGACGCACCACACGGACGGCGTGCTCACCTGGACGAGCGCGGTGGCGTACTTCCTGGAGCGGCACGGGGTCCCGCCGCACCCGGCGCTGGTGCGGCGGATGCGCGAGCGCGACTACGCGGTGGGCGGGGTGTCCGAGTTCGGGTTGCGCCGGGGCGAGGTGTTCGCGGGCGACGACCTGGCGCCGGGGTTCCGGGAGGGGCGGACGGCGTGGGCGAGCCTGCAGAAGGCGCTGGCGCCGGTGCGGGGGTTCCTGGAGGCGCACGGGCTGGCGCTGGAGGACACCGAGTCGACCGGGTGGGTGGTCGAGGTGGCGCCGTACGACGGGTACCTGGTGAAGCCGCACGGGTCGGCGACGGGCGAGGAGTTCGACAGCGCGGAGCACGCGGCGATGTACCTGCTGGGGAGGTTGTGCGCGGAGCTGGGGGCGCCCGCCGCCCCGGCGGCGGCTGCGGTCCCGCCGCCCGCCGCCCCGCCGCTGCCCGCGCAGCACTCGCAGCCGCTCCCGGTGCAGCACCCGCGCTCGCAGCCTCTGCCGGTGCAGCAGGCCCAGCCCGTGCAGCAGTCGCTCCCGCTGCCCGTGCCGCCGCCCGGCCCGCAGACCCCGCCGCCGTGGCAGGCCCAGCCCCTGGCGCCCCAGGACGGCCAGTGGCGGCCCGGCCCGCACACGGTGACCACCAGCAACGGCCCGACGCACCCGAAGCATCCGGGGATGCCGCCGGTCACGCCGGAGCTGCTGGCCGCGCAGCGCGCCAACCGGCAGCCGTACGTGCGCTGCGTCGACCCGGCGGTGAACCACCCGCGCTTCGCGGGCGCCGTGCCGGACTGGGCGGTGTACGGCGCGTACCTGACCAACCCGGCGACCGGCGAGCTGACCGGTGAGGCGGTGCTGAACAGCGAGTACCGCCCGAGCCCCCGGCACCTGGGCCTCCCGGAGCCGAGGACGGAGCTGGAGGCGGTGCTGGGCCTGGTCACGGCGGGCTGGCTGCCCAGCGCGTCGGCCGGTGACGCGGCGCTGCGCGCGAAGCTGTTCGTGGTGATGCGCGGCCCCGACGAGCTGCCGGTCATCGTGAGCACGACGGGCGCGCGGCTGATGGAGGTCTACACGACCAGGGACCGGTTCCTGGAGGGCGTGCAGCGCACGATGGACGGCAGGCCGCAGGACCACGTCGGGGTGTTCGACGAGAAGCTGCTGGTGGAGGTCGACGCGCACAGCCTGCTGCCGTCGATCCACAACGTGGTGCTGGTGGTGAACCCCCGCACCGGCCTCACCACGCGGGTGGCGGGCAGCGCCCTGATCGCGGCGGCGAACCGCCCGGTGTTCCGCTGACCGGTGGCGCGGGCGGGAACCGTTGCGGCGCACCGGTTCTCACCCCCGCAGCCGCACGACCGCCGTCCAGGACCGGGCCTCGCCCATCCGCCAGGCGGCGACCACGTCGAGCGCCCGGCTTTCCCGGCAACGCCGAGAACCCGTCCTCGAGCGCCTTCTCCCACTCCGGAGCACCGACAGCGGAACTGCCCGCGATCCGGTCACGTGATCCCCGGCACAACGCGGTTAACCGGGATTCCGGGAAATCAGCCGACAACGAATCAGGGCCCGGTTCCATTTCTGGAACCGAGCCCTGATTTGTGTGGTGCGCCCGAAGGGATTCGAACCCCTAACCTTCTGATCCGTAGTCAGATGCTCTATCCGTTGAGCTACGGGCGCGTGGTTTTTCTTCAGTTATCACCCTATCACACCGGGTTTTGCGGAGGCTCCGGGATTTGAACCCGGGATGGGGGTGAACCCAAACCGCATTAGCAGTGCGGCGCCATAGACCAGACTAGGCGAAGCCTCCCGAGCAGCCCCTCGGCTACGACGCATAGATTACACACATCCCCGTCCGACTAGCAAAACGCCCCCCTTCCCACACGATCTTCGCTGGTCAGGGCCGCCACGACCGGCACGGGGACGTCGACTTCCGCAGGTCGTCCGACGCCCCCGTGACGTTCATCTCAGCGAGAGATCCAGTTCAGGAACGGGAGCAGGGCGTCGGGGTTGCGCAGGGCGTCCCGGCTGACCGCCCGCTCGGGGTCGACACCGGCCAGGATGCGCTTCACCGGCACCTCGCACTTCTTGCCGTTCAACGTCCTCGGCACCTCGGCGACCTCGACGAACCGGTCCGGGACGTGCCTCGGGGAGAGCAGGGCGCGCAGTCGCGCGCGCAGCTCCGCTTCCACCTCGGCCAGCGGCGCGCCCGCGTCGAGCACGACGAAGCAGAGCAGCTCGCCGTCCGGGTTGGCCGCGTCCGAGGTGTCCACGACGAGCGAGTCGGCCACGCCGTCGACCGCCTCCACCACCCGGTAGAACTCGCTCGTGCCCATCCGCACCCCGCCCCGGTTGAGCGTGGAGTCGCTGCGCCCGTAGATGACCGCGGTGCCCCTCGGGGTGA
The DNA here is from genome assembly GCF_000023245.1 of Actinosynnema mirum DSM 43827. GTDB lineage: Bacteria > Actinomycetota > Actinomycetes > Mycobacteriales > Pseudonocardiaceae > Actinosynnema > Actinosynnema mirum. Next base: position 165,473 of record NC_013093.1, on the reverse strand, counting down.
TCCGGATCCAGTCCCCGTGCCGCCACACCCCCGGATAGGTCTCGAAGTACGCCTCGCGCAGCCGCGCGCCGTCCTCGTCGCCCCAGAAGAACACCGGCATCGACGGCATGGGCCTGGTGACCACCAGCTCGCCCACCTCGTCCAGCACGGGCCGCCCCGACTCGTCGTACGCGGCGACGGCCGCGCCGAGGGCCCGGCAGGACAGCTCGCCCACCCACACCGGCAGGTCCGGCGCGGCGGCGACGAAGGCGGTGCACATGTCGGTGCCGCCGGAGACCGAGGCGGTCTGCACGTCGCCCACGGCGTCGGCGACCCAGCGGAAGCCCTCGGGGGTGAGCGGGGCCCCGGTGGAGCCGACCACGCGCAGCGCCGACAGGTCGTGGTCGTCGCGGGGGCGCAGGCCCGCCTTCAGGCACGCCTGGAGGTACGGGGCCGAGGTGCCGAAGTAGGTGACCCGCTCCTGCTCGACCACCCGCCACAGCGCGGACAGGTCGGGGTGGCCGGGGCTGCCGTCGTAGAGCACGGCGGTGGCGCCGACGAGCAGGCCGGACACCAGGTAGTTCCACATCATCCAGCCGGTGGTGGTGAACCAGGTGAACCGGTCCCCCGGCCCCAGGTCGGAGTGCAGGGCGAGCATCTTCAGGTGCTCCAGGAGGATGCCGCCGTGGCCGTGGACGATGCCCTTGGGCAGGCCGGTGGTGCCGGACGAGTAGAGCACCCACAGCGGGTGGTCGAACGGGACCGGGTCGTAGGCCGGTTCGGCTCCCGCGTGCTCGGCCAGCAGCGCGTCCCAGCCGAGGGTTCCGGGCTCGTCGCCGCCGATCAGGACGGTGGCGACCAGGGACGGCACGGCGGCCCGCACCCGCGCCACGACCGGCCGCACGTCGTAGTCGCGCCCGCCGTACCGGTAGCCGGGCACGGCCACCAGCACCTTCGGCGTCACCTGGGCGAACCGGTCGACCACGGCGGGCGCGCCGAAGTCCGGCGAGCACGAGGACCAGGTGGCGCCCAGCGACGCGGCGGCGAGGAAGGCGATCAGCGCCTCGGGGGTGTTGGGGACCAGGCCGACGACGCGGTCGCCCGCGACCACCCCGAGCGCCTGGAGCGCGGCTCGGGCGGCGGCGACCCGCGCGCGCAGCTCGGCGTAGGTCAGCTCGGCGCGGTGGCCGTCCTCGCGGCGCAGCACGACCGCGACGCCCTCGTGGCGCAGGGCGTGCTCGGCGTAGTTGAGGGTGGCTCCGGGGAACCAGACCGCGCCGGGCATGGCGTCGACGGCGAGCACGCGCTCGGGGGGCGAGTGGAACCGGGTGGAGGTGAACTCGGCCAGCGCGCCCCAGAAACCCTCCAGGTCGCTCGTGGACCACTCCCACAGGCTCGGGTAGTCCGGGAGGTCCAGGCCGCGCTGCGCGCGCAGCCAGTCGCGGAAGGCGGCCATGCGGCTCGCCGCGACCCGATCGGGGTCGGGGGTCCACAGGGGCTCCGGCGAACCGGCGGCGGTGCCGGTCTGCGTGTCGGTCATGCACCGTTCCTAGCCGATGGGGGCGGCCCGGACCATGCCCCTGGCGGCCGTCGCGGCGGAACGGCGGGTGGGCCGCCTACGGGTGCGCGGCGTTCCCGGACGGCCGCCGGTCAGCGACCGGCCGCCACCACGCCCTCCAGGGCGCTGGTGAGGCGCTGGGCGTTCGCGGGCGCGAGCACCAGCCACGGGCCGTCGCGGCGGACCAGGTAGCGGCCCTCGGCGGTGTCCAGCCAGGACACCGCGCCGCCGGTGGGGCGCAGGTAGCCCGCCCGGTTGCGGGCGATCACGGCGACCTGGCCGCCGCCCCTGCGGGAGATCACCGCGCGCAGCAGGGTGTTCGCCTCCGGCTCGCGCACGCCGACCGACCGCAGCGCCTCCAGGAAGCCCTCGGCCCCGTCCACCCGCCCGGCCTCGCCCGCGGCGAGGTAGTCGGTCCAGCGGACGCTGACCGAGCGGCCGGAACCGGTGGGTGCGGCGGGCAGGGTCGCGATGGTCTTGGTGGCGAGCGCGGTGGCGTGGAACGAGGTGAGCTGGACCTGGCCGGCCGCGCGGGCGGCGAACGCGCCGTGCCACGCGGCGGTGGCCAGCCCGCGCCCCTGGTCGCCGCCCCTGGAGAACACGACCTCCAGGCCGACCTCGTACTCACCGAGGCCGCGCAGGATGTCGTGCAGCTGCTCGTCGGGCCGCTGCACGGTGCCGAGTCCGCGTCCCGCGAGCGCGCGGGACGCGGACTCGACCAGGCCGGCGCGCTCCGCCTGGGTGTGGCCGTAGTGCCTGGCGCCGAGCGGCACCGGCACGTCCGGACCGTGGACCGACTGCCAGAGCAGGAAGAACTCCTGCTCGCTCAGCCGGAAGACGCGCTCGGTCACAGGCCGATCACCGGGGGGGCTGCCTTGTGGTCGAGGCCGAAGACGTTCTCGTCGTCCTCCAGGTAGTCCGGCCGGTTGCGCGAGTCGTTGCCGCCGCCGCCCATGCCCGCCGCCATCGGGGGCGGCGCGGCCATCGGCGTGGCGCCGATCATGCCGTGCTGCGGGGCGACCGCCTTGGACGCCTGGAACTGGCTGGTCACGCCACCGGGCGAGCCGGAGGCGCCGTGGCCGGAGCCGACGTTCGCGGACGAGCCGCCCGCGCCGATCGGGGTCGCGCCGAGGGAGCCGCCGCCTGCCCCGCCGGAGGAGCCGGAGCCGGACGACGGGACGCGCCCGCGCGCGAACACCCCGCCGCCGCCGTAGCCGCCCGCGCCGCGTCCCGCGCCCGCGGGCATCCGCCCGGCCGAGCCGCCGCCCTGCTGGCGCTGCCGGTCCGCGCTGCTCTGACCGGTCGTGGCGGCCGGGTTGACCACGGCGGAACCGCCCGCGCCCGCCGGGCCGTCCGCCGTCGCGCCGCCCGGCGCGAGCGGGACCTGCGCGCCGGGGGTCGGGGTGGCGACCGGGTTCACCGGGGCGCTGAAGCTGGGGACGGTCAGGTCGACCGCGTAGGAGTTCTGCTGGAACATCGCCATGACCTCGGCGGCCTGGCGGTGCGTGGCGTCCGCGACGGCGGTCGTCTCGGCGGCCGGGGCGGCGACGGTGTCCAGGCCCGCGAACGACTCGGGCGTGGCCGTGCGGCGCAGCGCCGAGCCGAGCGTCGACGAGCCGGTCAGCGCGGACTCGGCGGTCGAGGTGGCCGGGACGTCCGCGGCGCGCGCGATCGCGGACGGGACGAGCGCCTGGTCCGCGCCGGGCGCGACGGCTCCGGGCACGACGGCGGTGGGCAGCGTCGGCGGCACGGGCGCGGGCATCTGCTCGCGCGCGGTGACGACGTGCTGGATCTCCTCGTTGATGCAGGTGGCGACGTTCTCGGCGTGGTCGCTGGTGTTCTGCGCCCACTTCATCACCGACTCCAGGCCCTCGCGGGCGCGGTCGGCGGTCTCGCCCTCCCACGCCTGGCTGGACTGGTTGATCGCCTTGACGAGCAGGTCGCGGACCTCGCCGAGGGACTTGCCGATGCCGCTCCAGCCCGCCTTGGCGCTGGTGGCGCTGTCCAGGTCGACGCCCGTGTGCACCATGTCGTAGAGCTGCTGGTGCGTGTAGGTCATCCAGTCGACCTTCTGCCCCAGCTCGGACGGCTCGTTGCCCCGGCCGTAGCCGCCGTGGTCGCCACCGCCCTGGTCGCCACCGCCCTGGTTGGCGTGGTCGCCGTTCTTCCGGTGGTCGCGCTGCTCGCCTGCCATCAGTGGTGCCCCCACCCGGACTTGTTGAAGTTGTCCCTGGCGTCGTCGTCCGCGTTCCTGATGTTGCGGGCCGCCTTGCGGATCGTCTCCTCGACCTCGAGGAGGATGCGCAGGAAGTCGCCGATCACGTTGACCGCCGAGGACTCGTCGCCCACCGCGAGGTCGTGCAGGCGCTTGCTGATCGAGCGGCCGACCCAGTTGTCGCCGAAGCGCAGCTCCACGTCGAGGCTGGTGAGCGCGGTGACGTGGACGGAGCTGACCATGTCGCGGGCCTCGGTGATCAGCTTGAGCAGCTCGTCGACGGACTGGTTGTCCATCGCGAGCTTGACCTGGCCCTTGTCGACGGCGTCGAGCGCGGCGCCCGCCTTCTCCAGGTCGGCCTTGGCGGCCCCGGTGAAGCTGGCGTCGCCCTCGGCGGGGTCGCCTGCGGCGGCAGCTGCGCCCGCGGTCGTCGCGCCCGCGGTCGTCGCGCCTGCGGTCACCGGGTCGGCGGTCGCCGGATCGGTGGCGGGCGTGGTGGGCGCGGGGGTCGACGCGGCCGGGGACGGGGCAGCGGTGGTCGCCGGGTCGGCGGTCTGCGGGGGCGCCGCGGGGAGCGGGGCGGCCGGGATCGGCGCGGCTCCGGTCGTCGCGGCGGGTTCGGTGGTGGCCCCGAGCGGGACGCCGGCCACGAGGTCGGCGGGGTCGAGGTCCGCGGGGGCGACCGCCGGCTCGGCGGCCGTCGCGAAGGTCGGGTCCGCGAGCGTCCCGGAGATCGGCTCGGAGATCGGCGCGGCGGCCGTCGCCGTGGTCGGGTCGGCGGCCGTCCCGGTGGCGCCCGGAGCGGCGGCGGGGCCGGTCGCGCCCGCTGCGGCGGTCGTGCCCGCCGACATGCCGCTCGGCGCGGCGGCCGTGGGCAGCACCGGGGGCGCGTCCGGGGTCTGGTGCGCGGCGTTCTGGGCCGCGGCGGGAGCGGGCGCGGCGGGAGCGGGCGCGGCGGGCGTCGAGGCCGGGCTGACCGGGCCGTGGACGATCTGGTTGCCCTGCGCGCCCGCCGCCTGCGCGGCCTGGGGCTGCGCGGACTGCTGCTGGGGCGCGGGCGGGAGGGGAGCGGCGCTGCCCGCCGCGGTCGCGCCTCCGGGCGGCGTGCTCCCCGGTGGGGTGGTGCGCGCGCCACCGGGCTGGGCGCCCGGCACGACCTGGGTCGCGGCGGGGCCCTGCCCGGTCGACGCGGGCCTGGCGTCGGCCGCGGTGATCTTGTGGGTCGTCGAGGACGCGGGCAGGGCGTGCGCGAGGTCCTTGAGCGAGATCGTCTGGGTGGTGGACTGGGTGACGGCGCGCCCCGCCTCGGCCAGCTCGGCCGGGCCGAGGTGCTTCGTCGCCCCGTCGGGTATCACCCCCTTCAGGGTGACCCGTACGGGTGATGCCCTGGATGAGGGTCGTCGTGGCGGGCGCGACGAGCGCGGCCACGTCCAGCGCGGACAGCACCCTGGTCGCCGCGGCGCCCGGCGCCTCGGTCCCGTCCTCCTCCTCGGCGCGCGCTGGTGTGCCCGGAGGGCCGCCGAGCGCGTGCGCCGCCGCGACGTCGCCGGGCCGCACGACCTGGGTCGACGCCGTGTCGGCGGGTGGCGTCGGGCCGGTCGCGGGCGTCGGCGCCCCGAGGAAGCCCGCGGGCGCGGCCTGCGTCAGCCGCACCGTGTTCCCGTCACTCATCCACTACCCCCTAGCACTGCGTTCTCGCCGCAACCTCGCCGCGCGTTACCGGCGCGCGCGGCCACACGCCCTGGACGCGCCTCCTTAGATGTACCCGCTACCCAAGTTGGTTCCAAGGGGTAGCGAAATGACTACCGGAGATGCGAATCGAACCAGTTCAGGGCGCGCTGCCACGCGTCCGAGGCGTTGGACGGCGAGGTGTCGAACCGGTGCTCGGAGTCCTCGTAGCGGACGACGTCGGTGGCCACGGGGGCCCCGGCGGCGGCGTCGCGGAGCTTGGCGACCTCGGCGGCGGGCACCCCGTCGTCCGACGCGCCGTAGAGCCCGAGCCACGGGCAGGCCAGCTCCTGCGCGAGGTCGACCAGCGGGGGCAGCCCGGCGGCGAGCGGTTCGAGCACGCCACCGCCGCCGACGGTCACCGCCGCGCCGACGCTGCGGCTCGCCGCGACCGCCATCGCGACCGACCCGCCGAGGTCGAAGCCCACGACGCCCATCAGGTCGGTGCTCACGCCGCGCTGGCCGAGCCAGACGAAGGCCACGTCGGTGTCCGCCAGGACGGACTCGCCGTCCAGCCCGCTGACGGCCGTGCCCGCCTGGTCGTCGTCGAGCTCGTCGTCCGCGTACAGGTGGGGCGCGACGGCCAGCCACCCCTCGGCCGCGAGGCCGCTCACCAGACCGCGCACGGCGTCGGTGACACCGCGCGCCTCGTGCAGCACGACCAGTCCGCCGCGCACGGCGGACTCCGGCTCGGCGACGGTCATCCGCAGCTCGCGGCCGTCGGTGAGCTGGAGGGTCTCGATGCGGGTCTGCTTCATGTCCCAACCCTTCCACGCCGGGGTGAACAGCGGTCAACGTGAGGATCCGTACTCCGCGTGTGCAACATCTCGGTTTGCAGGGGATAACGTGCAGGTCGGACCCGGAACAAGGAGACCTTGGATGAGCGTGCGCACCCGCCCGGACCTCTCGCTGCTGCCCCCGTACGTGCCGGGCCGGAGCGTTCCGGGGGCGATCAAGCTGGCGAGCAACGAGGTGTCCGCAGGACCGCTGCCCAGCGTGGTGCGGGCGATCGCGGACGCGGCCACCTCGGTCAACCGCTACCCGGACAGCGGGTCGGGGGCGCTCGTGGAGCGGCTGAGCGGGAAGCTCGGGGTGCCCGAGGAGCAGATCGCGGTGGGGTGCGGCTCGGTCACGCTGTGCCAGCAGCTCGTGCAGGCGACCTGCGGCGAGGGCGACGAGGTGCTGTTCCCGTGGCGCTCGTTCGAGGCGTACCCGATCATCACGCAGGTCGTGGGCGCCACCCAGCGGCGGGTGCCGCTGACCCCGGAGCACGGGTTGGACCTGGACGCGATGGCGGAGGCGATCACGCCGAGCACGCGGCTGGTGTTCGTGTGCAACCCGAACAACCCGACCGGGACGGCCGTGCGCACCGAGGAGGTCGAGCGGTTCGTCGAGCGGGTGCCGGACGACGTGCTCGTGGTGCTGGACGAGGCGTACAAGGAGTTCGTGGACGACCCGCACGTGCCGGACGGGGTCGAGCTGGCCAAGGCGCACTGGTCGCGGGGGCGGGACAACGTGGCGGTGCTGCGGACGTTCTCCAAGGCGTACGGGCTGGCGGGGCTGCGGGTCGGGTACGCGGTGGGGTCGCCGCAGGTCGCCGACGCGCTGCGGAAGGTGTACGTGCCGTTCGGGGTGAACGCGCTGGCGCAGGTGGCGGCGATCGCGTCGCTGGACGCCGAGCCCGAGCTGCTGGAGCGGTGCCGGGGGCTGGTCGTGGAGCGGGGGCGGGTGCGGGCGGAGCTTCTGGCGGCCGGGTACGAGGTGCCGGAGACGCAGGCGAACTTCGTGTGGTTGCCGCTGGGCGAGCGGACGGCGGCGTTCAACGAGCACTGCCTGGACCGGAAGGTCGTGGTGCGGGCGTTCGCGGGTGACGGGGCGCGGGTGACGATCGGGTCGCCGGAGGAGAACGAGGCGTTCCTGGTGGCGGCGCGGTCGTTCGAGCGCTGAGGCGGTGGGCGGGCCTCTTCTCCTGGGGCCCGCCCCGCCTGCCCGTTCGCCCGGCTCACCCGGCTCGCCCGGCTCGTCAGGCGAGCAGCAGCTGGGCGATGGCGGCGAGCCCGACGAGGACGATGACGCCGCGCAGCACGGGCGGCGGGAGCCTGCGGCCGATCTTCGCGCCGATCTGGCCGCCGACGACGGCGCCGAGGGCGAGGAGCAGGACGACCAGCCACTCGACGTCGGCGATGAAGATGAACAGGACGCCCGCGACGAGGTTCACGAAGGCGGTGAGCACGTTCTTGAGGGCGTTCATGCGCTGGAGCTGGTCGTTGACGAGCGCGCCCATGAGGCCCATGACCAGCACGCCCTGGGCGGCGCCGAAGTAGCCGCCGTAAATGCCCGCGAGGAGCACGCCGATCCAGAGGGCGGCGCCGCCGTGCGCGGGCCGCCGGCGTTCGGCGAGCTTGCGGTTGATCCACGGCTGGGCGACGACGAGCACGAGGGCGACGGCGATGAGCACGGGCACGATCGCGGAGAACGCCGACTCCGGCAGCACGACCAGCAGGACGGCCCCGACGATCCCGCCGAGGACGGAGGCGGGCAGCAGCCGCCTGATCCGCTCCCCCTGGCCCTTGAGCTCCTCGCGGTACCCGTAGGCGCCGCTGAGCGAGCCGGGGACCAGGCCGAGGCTGTTGGAGACGTTGGCGACCACGGGCGGGTAGCCGATGGCGAGCAGGACGGGGAAGGTGACGAGCGTGCCGGAGCCCACGACGGTGTTGATGGCGCCCGCGAACATCCCCGCGAGAGCGACGACGACCGCCTCGAACACCGTCATCACGTGCCCCTCCCCGTCGGTCGCGGACAGCGCGCGGACGCTAACACCGGGTGCCCGGCGTTGTGGCGGGGCGGCGATCCATCTCACGATCACTTGCGGAGGGGTCGGGCGAGCAGCGGGACGCGATCCGGGCGGCGCACGTTTTCCGGCGCGACCGGTTATCACCCGAAAAGCCGAGGGGCCGTCCCACCCGAAAGCGGAACGGCCCGACTCGAATCCTTCGACCACGTGCGGAAGCGGAGGGATTTGAACCCCCGGACCCGTGAAGGTCTCCCGCTTTCAAGGCGGGTGCATTAGGCCGCTCTGCCACGCTTCCCTGCGCGACGAGGTTACCCGTCCGACCCCCGCAGGTGCGTGATGACCCGGTTGAAGACCTTCGCCAGGACCTCCTGCTCCTCCGGGCTGAGCAGGTCCACCATGTGCTCGCGCACGCCCCGCACGTGCGTCGGGGCGGAGTTCTCCAGGAGGCGGGCGCCGTCCGCGGTCAGCTCGGCGAACACGCCCCTGCCGTCCTCCGGGCACTCGCGGCGCCTGACCAGGCCCTCCTTCTCCATCCGCGCGACCTGGTGCGACACCCGGCTCTTGGACGACGCGACGTCCTCCGCCAGCTGGGACATCCGCATCCGGCCGCCCGGCTGCTCGGAGAGCCGCACCATGATCTCGTAGTCCGCGAGCGACAGGTCGTGGTCGGTCTGGAGCTCGCGGTGCAGCCGGTCGGAGAGCATCGCCGCCCCGACCACGTAGTTGCGCCACGCGCGCATCTCGCCCTCGTCCAACCACCGCGGTTCAGCTCCCACACCGCACAGGCTAAGGCCGCGCGCGGCCCCGACCGCGACATCTCCGTTAACGGACGATCCTCCGGGATGTCTGGTGCCCTTCACCCGCGCGCGGCAGACTGCCACGCCGAACGCGCTCCTCCCCTACCCGGAGCGCGCCTCCTCCTAGGAGTCCCCAACATGACCTGGTTCAGACGGAGCGCCGCGCTGGCGGCGACCGCCGTTGCCGGCGCCGCGGTCCTGCTCGCGCAGTCCCCGGCGACGCCCGCGCAGGCGGACGGCCGCGCGTCGGGCAAGACGGTGGACGTGCGGTTGATCGGCATCAACGACCTGCACGGCAACATCGAGCCGCCCACGGGCTCCTCCGGGCGGGTGACCCTGTCCGACGGGACCACCGTCAACGCCGGTGGCGCGGCGTTCAACGCCACGCACATCAAGAAGCTCCAGTCCGAGGTGCGCAACTCGGTGATCGTCGGGCAGGGCGACCTGATCGGCGCCTCGCCCGTGGTGTCGGCGCTGTTCCACGACGAGCCGACCGTGGAGATCCTGAACAAGGTCGGCATGGACGCGACCGCGGCGGGCAACCACGAGTTCGACGAGGGCTACCGCGAGCTGCTGCGGATGCAGCACGGCGGCTGCCACCCGGTCGACGGCTGCCAGTTCAGCCCGTCGTACACCGGCGCGAAGTTCAAGATCCTCGGCGCGAACGTGACCCTGGCCAAGTCGGGCCTGCCCGCGCTGCCGCCGTTCTGGGTCGAGTTCCGCGACGGCGTGCCGATCGGCTTCATCGGGATGCCGCTGAAGGACGTGCCGATCCTGGTCGACCCGAACGGCATCAAGGACCTGAAGTTCGGCGACGAGATCGCCGCCGCGAACAAGTACGCGGACCTGCTGAACTGGCTGGGCGTCAAGTCCATCGTGCTGCTGGTGCACCAGGGCGACAACACCACCGGCGGCGGCCCCGACGACTGCAACACGGTCTCGGGCGGGCCCGGTCGGCTGATCGCGGAGAAGGTCAGCCCGAAGATCGACGCGGTCTTCTCCGGCCACAGCCACCAGCAGTACAACTGCACGGTCACCGACCCGGCGGGCAACCCGCGCCCGTTCATCGAGGGCCTGGCGTTCGGCCGCGAGCTGTCCGTGGTCGACCTGAAGATCGACAAGCGGACCCGCGACGTCGTGCGCTCGGCCACCAAGGCGCGCAACCACGTCGTCACCCAGGACGTCACCCCGGACCCGAAGATCCAGGCCGTGATCGACCAGGCCAAGACCAAGGCGGGCCCGATCGCGAACAAGCAGGTCGGCACCATCGCGTCGGACGTCCTGCGGGCGCAGAACCCGGCGGGCGAGTCGCCGCTGGGCAACCTGATCGCGGACTCGCAGCTGGCCGCCACCACCGGCAACGGCGCGGTCGCCGCGCTGATGAACCCCGGCGGCGTGCGCGCCGACCTGACCTACGCGGGCTCGCCCGCCGGTGAGGGCGACGGGGTGGTGACCTACGGCGAGGCGTTCACCGTGCAGCCGTTCGGCAACATCCTGCAGACCGTCTCGCTGACCGGCGCGCAGCTCAAGGCGGCGCTGGAGCAGCAGTGGCAGACCGTGAACGGCGCGCAGCGGCAGATCGTGCTCCAGCCGTCGGCGGGCCTGACCTACTCCTGGTCGGCGTCCGCGCCGCAGGGCGCCAAGATCTCGAACCTGGCGATCAACGGCACGGCGGTCGACCCGGCCGCCAGCTACCGGATCACGATCAACAGCTTCCTGCAGGGCGGCGGCGACGGCTTCAGCGCCTTCACCGCGGGCACCTCGGTGACCGGTGGCGGCATCGACCTGGACGCCTTCGCCGGCTACCTGGCCACGCACCCCAACGTGTCCGCCCCGGCGCTGGACCGCATCACCACCACCCCGTAGTCGGGTGGGGCGGTGGGCGGGCCACGCACGGCCCGCTCACCGTCCGCGACCACTGTCCTCCACGGACGGTGTGTCGTCGTTTCACCAGTTCAGGCGGGTTGCGATCACGTGGGGAGCAGGCGCATCCTCGAAACCAGGAACGGCGGCCGGGAACAACCCGGCTCGCACTCCGGAAGGGTTAGGTGGTGCGGTGCTGACATGTCCTCTCAGTGACGTCCCGCAGTCCCGCGGAGGGATCGGGCGCAGTCCACGCGCTTGACGCTGTTGACCCGGTGCTCTCCGGCGCCGTCTCGAACGACGCCGCCCGAGGTCCACGCCAACCTCGCGCCGGACGCGAACGTCACTCCCGTAGTGGAAGAAACCAGGAGGTGGGCCCGGAGGATCGGGCCCACCTCCTGGCGCGTCCGGGGCTAAAGTTGATCGCAGCCCGTGGCGGACGCGACTTGTGGAGGAACCTCGTGCAGTTCAACGAGGACGCGGAACTGGACACCTCGCAGGTCAACGACCAGCGGGGCGTCGGCGGAAGGGTCGCCCTCGGCGGGGGCGGGCTCGGGATCGTCGGCGTGATCATCTACCTGGTGCTGAACCAGATCGGCGGCGGCGTCCCGCTGCCGCAGGGGTCCGGGTTCGGCGACGTGGGGCAGAACCAGCAGGTCGGGTCGCAGTCCCTGGGGCAGAAGTGCCGCACGGGCGCCGACGCGAACCGCTCGGACGACTGCCGCGCGGTGGCGTTCATCAACTCGATCCAGGCGTTCTGGAACGACCAGTTCGCCCGGTCCGGCCGGTCCTACAAGGCCGCGCAGACCAACTTCTTCTCCGGCGGCGTGCGCACGAACGGCTGCGGCAGCGCGAGCTCCGCGTCGGGCCCGTTCTACTGCCCGGCCGACTCGCAGGTGTACATCGACCTGACCTTCTTCCAGGAGCTGAAGACGAAGTTCGGCGCCACGGGCGGTCCGTTCGTCGAGGCGTACGTGCTGGCGCACGAGTACGGGCACCACGTGCAGAACCTGCTGGGCACCTCCAGCCGGGTCGGCGGGGAGACGGGCCCGAAGTCGGGTTCGGTGCGCCTGGAGCTCCAGGCGGACTGCTACGCGGGCGCCTGGGCGAACCACGCGACCACGACGCCCGCCGCGTCCGGCAAGCCGCTGATCACCGGGGTGACGGACCAGGACATCGCCGCCGCGCTGGACGCCGCCGCGCGCATCGGCGACGACTTCATCCAGAAGGAGCTGGGCGGCGGCCGGGTGGACACCACGCAGTTCTCGCACGGCTCCTCGGAGCAGCGGCAGAAGTGGTACACCGCCGGGTACCGGAGCGGGAACCCGGCGCAGTGCGGGACGTTCGACACCGACGACCTGGGCTGACCCGGTCCGGGGGAGACGAGGAGGGGGCGCCCCGCCACACCGGCGGGACGCCCCCTCGCTGTGTGCCGGGCCGCTCGCTAGGCCACGTCCGCGTGGCTCGGGTGGACCACCGCCGCGCGGGCCTGGGCCGCGGCGCGGGAGGTCGACCTGGTCGCGCGCGGCGGGACGCCGTTCACGTCCTCGGTGCTGATCGCGTAGCTCGCGGTCACCCAGGCGAGCGCGTCGGCGTTGCGGTCCAGCGCCGTGCGGTCGAGGTTGGCCAGGGTGTCGCCGGGGCCGTGGTAGTTCGGGTCGAACGCGGCTCCCGCCTCGCCGCCCCACTTCGCGGCCTGGTCGTCGGTCTTCTTCCCCTCGGCCCCGGTGAACAGGCCGCCCGCCGGGATGCCCCTGGCGATGAACTCGCCGTAGTCCGAGCGCCCGTCGAAGTCGGTGCCCTCCACCTCGACGCCCTTGGCGGCGGCCAGGTAGTCGGTGAACGCCTGCTCGACCTGGGCGGAGCCGTGCGGGCCGGGGCCCGCGCCGACGCCGTCCGAGTCGTCGCCGTCGTAGACGAAGTACGCGGCGTTCGGCGAGCCGATCATGTCGAAGTTCAGGTACAGCGCGATGTCCAGCTGCTGCTCGAAGTCCAGCGCCCGCACGTACTCGGTGGACCCGACCAGCCCCAGCTCCTCGGCGCCCCACCAGGCGAACCGCACCGCGTTGTTCACCTTGGGCGAGCCGCCGAGCTTGAGCGCGGTCTCCAGCAGCCCGGCCGAGCCGGTGCCGTTGTCGTTGATGCCCGGCCCCTCCTCGACGCTGTCCAGGTGCGCGCCCGCCATCACGACGTTGTCGGAGCGGCCGGTCCTGGTCTGGGCGATGACGTTGCGGGCGACCCGGTTCTCCTCGTGGAACCGCAGGTCCACGGTCACCTGCTGCCCGGCGCGGCCGAACAGCGCGGTGCCGTCGGCCTTGCTCACCCCGCCGGTGGGCACGACGCCCGGCGAGCCGAGGGTGACGCCGGACAGCGGGCCGTCGGCGTTGTTCGCGACGAGCACGGCGACCGCGCCCGCCGCCGCGGCGTTGCGGTGCTTCACGTCGAACGTGCAGGCGCCCCGGCGGATCAGCGCGATCGCGCCGGTGAAGTCCTGCCCGGCGAAGTCGTCCGCCTCGCAGCCGGGGGTGGCGTCCTCGGGCACGGCCCGCAGCGGGCCGGTGAGGCCGCCGACGGGCGTCTGCGGCGACTCCTCCAGCGCCAGCGCCTCGTACTCGTCGCCGCCGACCGCGGCCGTGGCGGCGTCGTAGACCTGGACGGGGTAGGTGAACTGCGGCGTGGTCACCTCGTACCCGGCGCCGCGCAGCTTGCCGACGACGTAGTCGACGCTGGCGTCGTAGCCGGGGGTGCCGACGGCGCGGTTGCCGTCGTTGCGGTCGGCGATGCGCTGGAGGGCGATCAGGTGCCGGTTGACGCCGTCGACCCCGACCTCCTTCGTGAGCTTCTTCGCCAGTGCGGGGCCGTCCGGACCGGCCGGGGCGGCGGTCGCGGTCGGTACGGCCACCAGCGCGAGGGAAGCCGACGCCGCGATGGCCACCGCGCGTCGGACTCCGTTCTTTGCTGACATGGGCTGCCCTTCACTCGGATTGCGGCACCCTCCTAAACCCGGTGGTGCGCCCGCAATCCTTCGGCCGGGGGTTTCTTCACGCGGTGAGCAGTTCTGCGCACGCTGCGTGTCCCTCGACCGTGGGATTCCAGGTCGGGCGGGTGAACTGCTCGCGGGTCACCAGGAGCCGGATCTCGGTGACCGCCTCGCCACGGCGCACGGCGACCTTGGTGCCGTCGGGCCGGTAGCCGAGCTTGCGGCTGACGGCGAGCGACGCGGCGTTGTCCTCCCACGCGGCCGAGCGCGCCTGGACCGCGCCCAGGTGGTCGAAGGCGTAGGCGAGGACGGCGGCGCGCATCTCGGTGCCCAGGCCCGAGCCCTGGTGCCGCAGGCCGAGCCACGAGCCGGTCATGACCTCGCGGGTGGCGGCGAAGTCCTTGGCCTCCACGCTCTGCGTGCCGATCACCCGGCCGTCCAGGCGCACCAGGAAGTTCAGCGACCAGTCGTCCAAGGTGAGCGCGGCGCGCATCCGCCAGTGGTGCTGGAGGGTGCTGGTGGCCAGCCGGTCGGCGGACGCGTCGGTCCACGGGAAGGCGAACGGCATGTACTCCGGCGGGTGGACGCCCCGCTGCGCCTCGGCGGCGAGCTCGAGCAGGCCCGCGTCGTCGTCCGGGCGCAGTTCGAGCCTGGGCGTGGTGATGACGAGGTCGTGGAAGGGCCAGGGGTTCATGCCTGGATGGTGCCCCGCCGAAGATCGGATTACCGTTGATTTTCATGCGTGCGATCACCCTGAGTGAGTTCGGTGGGCCCGAGGTGCTCCAGTGGTCGGAGGTGCGGGACCCCGCACCCGGCCCCGGCGAGGTGCTGCTGGACGTGGCGGCCACCGCCGTGAACCGGGCCGACCTGCTCCAGCGCAAGGGGCACTACCCGCCGCCGCGCGGCGCGTCCGAGGTGCTGGGGCTGGAGTGCTCGGGCGTGGTGGCCGCGCTGGGGCCGGGCGTCGAGGGCTGGTCGGTGGGCGACGAGGTGTGCGCGCTGCTGGCGGGCGGCGGGTACGCGGAGCGGGTCGTCGTGCCCGCCGCGCAGCTGCTGCCGGTGCCCGTGGGCGTCGACCTGGTGACGGCGGCGGCGCTGCCCGAGGTGGCGTGCACGGTGTGGTCGAACGTGGTGGTGCTGGCCGGGCTGCGGGCCGGGGAGACGCTGCTGGTGCACGGCGGCGCGGGCGGCATCGGCACGCACGCGATCCAGGTCGGGAAGGCGCTGGGGGCGCGGGTCGCGGTGACCGCCGGGTCGGCGGAGCGGCTGGCGCGGTGCGCGGAGCTGGGCGCGGACGTGCTGGTGGACTACCGGGAGCAGGACTTCGTCGAGGTGGTCGGCGCGGCGGACGTGGTGCTGGACAACATGGGCGCGTCGTACCTGGGGCGGAACGTGGACGTGCTCGCGCCGGACGGCAGGCTCGTGGTGATCGGGATGCAGGGCGGGGTCAAGGGCGAGCTGGACCTGGGGAAGATGCTGGGCAAGCGGGCCTCGCTGATCGCGACGGGGCTGCGGCACCGGCCGGTGGAGGGGCGGACCGGCAAGGGCGCGGTCGTGGCGGCGGTGCGCGAGGGGCTGTGGCCGCTGGTCGCGGACGGGCGGGTGCGGCCGGTGGTGCACGAGGTGCTGCCGCTGGAGCGCGCGGCCGACGCGCACCGGGCGCTGGAGGGCGGCGGGGCGGTGTTCGGGAAGCTGGTGCTGGCCACGGGCTGAGGGCTGAGGGCTGAGGTGCCCGACGGGGCACCGGGACAGGTCCCTCCGGTGCCCCTGGAGCCCTTCTGCCGGGGCGGTGGCGCCGCCTACCTTCGGAGATGATCACCGGAGGCGGGAGGCCCCATGCACTCGGACCGGGCACGGCCGGACCAGGACCGGCGGTCGGCGGCGCGCGTGCCCGCACCACGGGCGCGCTCGCCCCGCGCGGGCGAGGAGGCGGCGAGCGGCGAACCGCCCTCGGCGCTGAGCACCGGCGAGCTGATCGGCATCCAGCAGCGGGCGGGGAACGGCGCGGCGAGCGCGATCGTGCAGCGGATGGTCGAGGACCAGGGCGACGACGACCGGCCGGGGCCGAGCGCGGAGGCCAAGGGCAAGAAGAAGGCGACCCCGGAGTCCGACCTGGCGAACGCGCTCGCCCCCGGCGGCGGGGAGCCCGGCTCCCCGGCGCGCGTCGCGGCGGTCCGCGCGGCGCTGCACACCCGCCAGCGGAACGGCCCGATGTTCACCGGCCCGCAGCTCGCCGCGATCGAGCAGGCGGACCCGACGTGGCTGGACGCCGTCGGCGTCGGCACGCGCGAGGCGGCGGACCGGTACCTGGCCGAGGGCTCCTACCGGCAGTGGAACTCCCTCGACCCCGGCAGGCGCGTCCTGCTGGCGACCATCGCCTTCCGGCAGCGCCACGCGGCCACCGCGCCCGACGCGCAGCTCAACTCCCCCGCCTACACCCTGGGCCGGAGCCTGTTCTTCCGGGAGAGGGGCGTGCCCCCCGAGGACATCGCGCGGCTGGAGCAGCAGCAGGGCGACCAGATCACCAGCGCGTACGTGGAGACGCTGCTGCGCGAGGACGCTCCCCCCGAGGTCACCGGCGCGGAGGCCGCCAGGCAGAAGCAGGTGGTGACCCGCGCCAGGGAGGTGCTGATCCGGGTCTTCGTGCTCCTGCAGGCCGGGCTGAAGGTCTACAACGGGGAGGGCGCGCACATCGACTACACCGAGGGGGACGTGACCAGGGCGCTCGCGCACGGCGGCCGGGTCAACGTCCGCGTTCCCCGGCTGCGGCTCGGCGAGAACCCGTTCTTCATGAACGAGTTCCTGCGGTTGAAGGCGCTCGAGGAGCGCAGGCCCTTCTCCAGCCACCACATGAAGCTCGGCACGGCGTTCGAGAACAAGTTCGTGGAGCAGGGCGAGGGCATGGCGTCGTTCAAGAACGCGCTGGCGCTGATCGCGGGCTTCGGGCTCTGGCACCGGATGCACGGGCTCAACCTCGCGGCGGGCGGGTGGGGCAACCGCGACTTCAACAACGACGTCATCACCCCGGACGGCGGCCACGGCCACCTGTTCCTCGCCTTCCAGCCGCCGAACCTGTGGAAGAACGGCTCCGTCCAGATCGGCATGGAGACCACGGCGCCCAGGCTGCCGGTCGTCGGCAAGAAGGTGCCGAACCCGGTCGGCTACGAGCACACCGCCAGGTCGACCGAGAAGACCGCCAACCCCGAGAGCAGCTTCCACGGCCACAAGTCCGACAAGATCGGCAAGGGCGGGCTGGAGGACAGCGGTCGGCTGGTCGACCTCGGGGGCTGGGGCCCGACTGGCAGCGGACCCTGAACGACCTGGCCCAGCGGTGGGAGCAGTACCTGGACGCCGCGCGGGAGGCCGGGGTCGAGGAGCTGCGGAAGGCGCTGGAGCAGCTGCTCGGCCGCCGGGACCCCGACAACCCCGGCCCGCCGGGGGCGCCGCCCGGCGGGGGCGCGGCCTGAGCGCCCACCGGCGCCAGGGCCCAGGCGCCCAGGCCCAGGCGCTCGGGCCCAGGTGCTCGGGCCCAGGTGCTCGGCGCCGGGCTCAGGCCAGGGCCGTGGCCGCCGCGAGCGAGGTGCCGCCGGTCGGGCGGAAGCGCAGCGCGTACTCCCGCGACCAGCGCTCCAGCACCGCCCGCTCCCCCGGCCGGTGCGCGTCGTCGACCAGCACGGCCGCGCCCGGCGCGAGCACGTCGCGGAACACCGGCAGCGCCGGGTAGCGCGAGTCGCCCAGCAGGGGGCCGTCGACCATGAGCAGGTCGACCAGGCCGTGGCTGTCCACGAACGACGACACCTCGTCGCGCACCGCCGACGGCGCGTACCACTGCCCGCCGGGACCGGCGGCCGGGTGCGCGGCGAGCGGGGCGTGCACGACGCGCGCCACGTGACCCAGGCCCTCCCGGCGCAGCTGGCTGGCCACGAAGGCGGCGGTGCGCTCGTCGTGCTCCAGCGACAGCAGGTGCCCGAAGCCGCGCTTGGCCAGCAGCCTCGCCAGCACCACGGACGAGGAGCCGCAGCCGCACTCGACCAGCACCGTGCGGGAGCCCACGAGCACCTCGTCGAGCAGGGCGACCAGCGCCGACGGGCTCAGCTCGTGCGCTGTCGACGGCAGGTACTCCGACATCAGGGGCGCCAGGCGGTGCAGCGCGGACAGGTCGGCCAGTTCTCTCGCCAGCGCTTCGTCCAAGCCCGTTCCCACTCCAAGTCCGAGGCCCTCGGCGGGCGCGGGAGCGCCGCCCAGACAAGTCTGCCCCGCCAAGTCTGCCCGGCCGAGTCCACCCGGACGAGAGCCGCGGGCCCAGTCGTCCGCGGGTCCGGCCGCCGCTAGCCCAGCTCGGCGACCGCCCGCACGAGGTCGTCCACCTCGGCCGCGTTGGTGTAGTGGGCGAGCCCGACCCGGACGGCCCCGCCGACCTCGCCGACGCCGAGCACGGAGAACACCCCGTGCTGGCCGGGGTCGGCGAACGCGCAGACCCCGCGCTCGGACAGGTGCTCCACGGCCTCGGCGGACTTGACCCCGGCGACCGTGAAGGCCAGCGCGGGCACCCGGCGCATCGCGTCGCCGATGACCGTGACGTGCCGCAGCGAGCGCAGCTCGTGGATCAGGTTCGCCAGCAGCCCGGCCTGGTAGGCCTTGACCGAGCCCAGCGACGTGAGCAGCTTCTCCCGCCGGGGCCCGATGGCCGCGTCGTCCAGCCCGGCCAGGTACTCCACCGACGCGACCAGGCCCGCGAGGAGCGGGTAGGCGTGCGGCCCGAGCTCCAGGCGCTCCGGCCCCCGCGCGCCCGCCTCGACGGCGACGGAGGGCAGCAGGTCGAGCAGGGACGGGTCGCGGAAGACCAGGGCGCCGACCGGCGGGCCGCCCCAGGTGTTGGCGGACACGGCGACCACGTCGGCGCGCATGGAGGTGATGTCCAGCGGCACGAACGGCGCGGCGGCGGAGGCGTCGACCACCACGAGCGCGCCGTGCTCGCGCGCGACGGCGCCGATCCTGGGCAGGTCGGGGCGGGTGCCGACCGCGCCGGAGGCGGCGGTGACCGCGACCAGCTTGCACTTGTCGGTGATCAGCTCGTCGTACTGCCACGCGGGCAGCTCGCAGGTCTCTATGTCGACCTCGGCGAAGCGCACGACGCTGCCGGTGCGCTGGGCGGCGCGCTGCCACGGCGCGATGTTGCCGGGGTGGTCGAGCCGGGAGACCACGACCTCGTCGCAGAGGAACCAGCCCTCGGACAGGGCGTCGGACAGCCGCTGGAGCAGCACCGCGGAGCTGGGGCCGAGGACCACGCCCGCGGGGTCGGCCCCGACCAGGTCGGCCACGGCGCGGCGGGCCGCGTCGACGATGGCCTCGGCGCGCTGCGAGGCGGGGAAGATGCCGCCCGGTCCGGAGACCGGTGCGCGCAGCGCCGTGGAGACGGCCGTGGCCACCTGCTCGGGCACCTGCATCCCGGCGGGCGCGTCCAGGTGGACCCAGCCGTCGCCGAGCGCGGGGAAGAGGCCGCGGACCCGTGCGACGTCGAACGCCATGCCGCACACCGTACGTAGCGGGGGGCGGGCCGCGACAGGAGGGGCGGCCGGATCGGCGCGGGATGTCGCGGGGCCGGTTCGGCACCGGGCGGGGGCGCGGGCGAGGATGGTGGCATGAACGAGCCACGCGAGCAGGCCGAGGCCGACCAGCACGTCATCGTCGTGGGCCCGGACGGCGCCCCGGTGGGGGCGGCCCGCCTCGGCGGCGGGGAGGACGGGGTGCCCCAGGACGTCACCGAGCTGGTCGAGCAGCCCGCGAAGGTCATGCGGATCGGCACCATGATCAAGCAGCTGTTGGAGGAGGTCAGGGCGGCTCCGCTCGACGAGGCGAGCCGGGCCAGGCTCAAGGAGATCCACAAGCGGTCCATCCACGAGCTGGAGGACGGCCTGGCCCCCGAGCTGCGCGACGAGCTGGAGCGGCTGTCGCTGCCGTTCACCGAGGAGGGCACGCCGTCGGACGCGGAGCTGCGGATCGCCCAGGCCCAGCTCGTCGGCTGGTTGGAGGGCCTGTTCCACGGCATCCAGACGGCGCTGTTCGCCCAGCAGATGGCGGCGCGCGCCCAGTTGGAGCAGATGCGCGGTCGCGCGCTGCCCCCCGGCAGCGGCTCCTCCGCCACGTCGACCGAGGGCGGGCACTTCAAGGGGACCGGCCAGTACCTGTGAGCTGTCCCACGCACCCGTCCCCGAGGGCCCGCGGCGCGGGTCCGGGGGGCGGGTCCGCGCGGGCACCGTACCCGGCCGCCGGTCACTGTGAGACATGGTTGGCGGAACAAGAGGGGATGATCCGGCTTTTTCACTACGACGCGTGCATCTAAAACCACCGGGTGCTTGTTCGTTCGAGTGACGAACATCCACGGCTGCGGTAGGCAGTAATCGCAACGTGACCGACCGGCGGGGAACACAAGAAAGCGTCGCCGGTACTCTCAATCACCGTGCAACCCACTAGTACGGTCGCCGACCCCCAGGCACCCCTCGCACCTGACTCCCGCACGTTCGCACGCGCGTTCGCGGACGTGCGCGACGCCTGGCGAAACAGGGCGCTGTGGGGGCACCTCGGCTGGCAGGACATCAAGCAGCGCTACCGCCGGTCGGTGATCGGCCCGCTGTGGATCACCATCTCCATGGGGACCACGGCCGTGGCGATGGGCTTGCTCTACTCCCAGCTGTTCGGCCAGGACATCTCGACGTTCCTCCCCTACATGACGGCCGGGTTCCTGATCTGGAACTTCATGGTCGGCTGCATCACCGAGGGCACGGACGTCTTCATCGCCAACGAGGGGCTGATCAAGCACCTCCCGGCGCCCATCACGGTGCACGTGCTCCGCCTCGTGTGGCGGCAGATGCTGTTCTTCGTGCACAACCTGGTCGTCTACGTGATCGTGGCCGGAATCTTCTTCGGCACGCTCTCCGAGCCGTACCACATGCAGGGCGACCCGAACCTGCACCCCGGCATCAGCTGGACGATCCTGCTCGCCATCCCCGGCTTCTTCCTCCTCGCGGTGAACGCGGTGTGGGTGGCGCTGCTGTTCGGCATCATCAGCACTCGCTTCCGCGACATCCCGCCGGTGATCCACAGCTTCATCAACCTGGTGTTCTTCATGACGCCGATCGTCTGGCACACCGGAATCCTGTCGAAGCTCGGCGAGGGCAGCGGCGACTGGCGAGTGCTGATCGCGGAGCTGAACCCGCTGTACCACTTCCTGGAGATCGTCCGCGCGCCGCTGCTCGGCCACGCGCAGGACTGGCACCACTGGGTCGTCGTGGGCGCCTTCACCGTGGTCGGCTGGGCACTGGCGCTCGTGGCGCTGCGCAACTACCGCGCGCGCGTCTCCTACTGGGTCTGAGTGAGGCCGTAAGCAAATGGTCAGCATCGACGTCTGGAACGCCTCGGTCGACTTCCCGATCTTCGACGCGAAGTCGAGGTCGCTGAAGAAGCTCGCACTGGGCAAGGTCGGCGGCAAGATCGGCTCTGAGGGCCGGGTCCCGATCATCGAAGCACTGCACGACATCAACATCTCGCTGAAGCACGGCGACCGGGTCGGGCTCGTCGGCCACAACGGCGCGGGCAAGTCCACGCTGCTGCGGCTCCTCGCGGGCATCTACGAGCCGACGCGCGGCAGCTCGCGCATCGTCGGCAAGGTCGCCCCGGTGTTCGACCTCGGCGTCGGCATGGACCCGGAGATCTCCGGGTACGAGAACATCATGATCCGCGGCCTCTTCCTCGGGATGTCCCGCAAGGAGATGGAGAAGCGGGTCGACGACATCGCGTCGTTCACCGAGCTCGGCGACTACCTGTCGATGCCGCTGCGCACGTACTCGACCGGTATGCGGGTGCGCCTGGCGCTGGGCGTGGTCACCTCGATCAACCCGGAGATCCTGCTGCTGGACGAGGGCATCGGCGCGGTCGACGCCGCGTTCCTGGAGAAGGCCCGCGACCGCCTGAACGACCTGGTGGACCGCGCGGGCCTGCTGGTGTTCGCCTCGCACGCCGACGAGTGGCTCGCCGAGCTGTGCACCAAGGCGATCTGGATGGACGAGGGTCGGGTCAAGCAGCAGGGCGACCTGCGCGAGGTCCTGACGGCCTACAAGGGCCGCGACCCGTTCGCGAACATGAGCGAGGAAACGCTCAAGAGGCTCGGTCAGTCCAAGGTCACGACTGCGAACGGTGGCGAGTAGGACGTGAGCGCACTGCCCAAGGGGTCCGTCGTCGGGGTCGTGGTGACCCGGCACCGGCGCGAACTGCTGGCCGACTCGCTCAAGGTGCTCGCCTCGCAGACGAGGCAGCTCGATCACCTGGTGGTCGTGGACAACGGTCCCGACCAGCCGGTGGACGACCTGGTCGCGGAGTGCCCCATCCCCACCACCTACCTGGTGTCGCACCGGAACCTCGGTGGCGCGGGCGGGTTCGCGCTGGGGATGCTGCACGCGCTCTCGCTGGGCGCGGACTGGGTGTGGCTGGCCGACGACGACGGCAGGCCCGCCGACGAGACCGTGCTGGAGGTGCTGCTCCAGGAGGCCGGTCGCCGGAACCTGGCGGCGATCTCCCCGGTCGTCACGAACATCGAGCGCCCGGAGAAGCTGGCGTTCCCGATGCGCCGGGGCCTGACCTGGAAGCGGGACACCGGCGCGCTGGGCTCCGACTTCCTGCCGGGGATCGCGTCGCTGTTCAACGGCGCCCTGTTCCGGGCGTCCACGCTCGACGTGGTCGGCGTTCCGGACTACCGGCTGTTCTTCCGGGGCGACGAGGTGGAGATCCACCGCAGGCTGGTGCGCAGCGGGCTGCCGTTCGGCACCTCGCTGAAGGTGGCCTACCTGCACCCGGACGGCTCGGACGAGTTCAAGCCGATGCTGGGCGGCCGGTTCCACGCGCAGGACCCGGAGAACCAGATCAAGCGGTACTACACCTACCGCAACCGCGGCTACCTGCTGTCCCAGCCGGGGATGCGCAAGCTGGGCCTGCTGGAGCTGGCCCGGTTCGGGCTGTACTTCCTGGGCGTCCGCAAGGACCCCAAGGCGTTCGTGGAGTGGCTGAAGCTGGTGAGGCTCGGCCAGCGGGAGCGCTTCTTCCGGAAGTGAGCGCCGGAGCGCGGAGACGGACCTGGAGCGGCCCTTGAGGATTCCTCAAGGGCCGCTTTCAGCTTTTCCGGAGCACGTCGCGGCAGTCTTCTCGTTGTGAGGCGGAGGAGCCGCCTCCTCGCTCAGGAGGCGGAGATGGACCGGAGGGGCGCTGGGGACGCGGTCGGAGACCGGGTCCCGCCGAGCGGCGCCGCGCGGGGGACTCGGGGGAGGCCCTCGGACCGGTCGGCCGTCGCACGGCGGGCCGCGGCGTCGCGAGGCGTCGCGGTCCGGCCGGGGCCGAGGTGGCGGTGGGGGGAACCGCGCACGGGGGGCGCGGTGTCCCGAAGCTGGGGGAAGTCCGGTGCTGGGGGTACCGGGGTTCCGCGTCGCGCCTGGTGGGAGGTCCGCGAGGGCTTCCCACCGGCCACGACGAAAAGCGAGTTCCGCTCACTTCGCGCCTTGATCGCTCCGCGAACCGCTCGGTACAACACCTTCCGCCCGGCAACGGGCGCCAGCACTGGGGGAATGACCGTGAAGAAGACCGCACGCATCGCCGCGCTCGCGCTGACCGCCGCCGCCGCGACCCTGGCCGCGGCCCCGGCCGCGCTGGCCGGTCCCGCCGGGGGCGAGGCCACCGTCACCGGTGTGATCTGGAACGACCTGAACGCGAACGGCCTGCGCGACGCCGGCGAGCCCGGCATCAAGGGCGCCTACGTGGGCGTCCTGGGCGGCAGCTACACCACCACCGCCGAGGACGGCGGCTACTCGCTCACCGCGCCGTCGGGCCTGGCCGTCCAGGTGCACGCCGCCGACCGCTCCGGCTGGGGGGCCGTGTGGGGGCCGGAGGCGGAGGGCGGCTCGGTGTTCGGCCACTGCACCGGGGAGAGCGGCGCGGTCGTGCTGGAGCCCGGCCAGGTGCTCTCCGGCTACGACGGCGGCTTCGTGACCAGCAAGGTCGACTACAGCCCCGCCCCGATCACCCTCTCGCCCGCCAAGGACGTCTACGCGGTCGGCGACGTCGTGGAGGTGCTCGGCGGCATCGGCCACGAGGGCCCCGGCTGCGCGCAGCTGTTCGCCGAGGTGCAGCTGCCCGAGGGCGTCACCAAGCTGGACCGCCTGGGCGACCTGCGGCCCTACATGTCGGACGGCCCCCGCACGGTCACCGGCTGGACCGCCGACCGCCAGGCCCCCGGCACGCCGGGCGCGATCGGCGCCCGCTTCGTCGTGGACAGCCCGCTGTCGGCCGCCACGATCACCGTCAAGAGCGCCTGGTTCGACAGCAACCCGGCCAACGACTCCGCCAGCGTGCAGCTGAACGCGAGCTGACACCGCACCACCACCGGCACGAACCGAACCGAGCACGACCACCAGCACTGGGGGAACAGCAATGCGCAAGGCAGGCATCACCGCACTGGCCATCGCCGCGACGGCCGCGGCGCTCGGCGGGGCTCCCGCCGCCTCGGCCGCCGAGGCCACCGGCACCGTCGCCGGCTTCGTCTGGCAGGACCTGAACGCCAACGGCCTGCGCGACGCGGGCGAGCCGGGCGTCAAGAACGCCTACGTCGGCATCAAGGGCCTGAACAGCAGCTACGTCGCCACCGCCGCGGACGGCAGTTACTCGATCACCGCACCGGCGGGCAGCCACGTGGTGCACCTCGGGGACCAGAGCGGCTTCGGCAAGGTCTGGGGCCCGCAGGCCGAGGGCGGTTCGGCGTTCGGGCACTGCACCGGCGAGACCGCGCCGATCAGCGTCGGGGCGGGCGAGACCGCGCGGGTGGACGGCGGCCTGGTGCCCGCGGTCTTCGACTTCCAGCCGACCGGGCTGACCCTGAGCCCGGCCAAGGACGTCTACGCCGTGGGCGACGTGGTCGAGGTGCTCGGCGGCATCACGCACGACGGCGCGGGCTGCTCCGGGGCGCACGCCACCCTGGACCTGCCCGCGGGCGTCACCAAGCTGGACCGGCTGGGCGACTACCTGCCGTTCTACGCGACCGACAAGCCGAACCAGGTCACCGGCCAGGTGAACGAGCGCCGTGCGGCGGGCCACGCCTACACGCTGGGCGCCCGCGTCGTGGTCGACCGGCCGCTCGACGCCGCCGAGTTCAGGATCTCCACGATGTGGAACTACTCCGAGGACCCCGACCACACCAACAACTCGGCCACCACCACCATCACCGCGAACTGACCTGAGCACCGACAGCACTGGGGGGGACAGCAATGCGCAAGGCAGGCATCACCGCACTGGCCATCGCCGCCACGGCCGCGGCGCTCGGCGGGGCTCCCGCCGCGTCGGCCGCCGAGGGCACCGGCACCGTCACCGGCGTCATCTGGCAGGACCTGAACGCCAACGGCGAGCGTGACGCGGGCGAGCCGGGGCTCAAGGGCGCCTACGTCGGCATCGACGGCCTGAGCAGCACCTACACCCGGACCGAGGCGGACGGCAGCTACACCATCACGGCGCCCGCGGGCAGCGGCTACCGGGTGCACCTGGCCGACGGGCTGCTGAGCGGCTACGTCTGGGGCCCGGAGGTCAGGGGCCACTCCGTGTTCGGCCACTGCACCGGCAAGTCCTTGCCGATCGACCTGGGGGCGGGCGAGGTCGTCGCCAACGCGAACGGCGGCGTGGTCGCGCCCAGCTTCGACTTCCAGCCCACCGGCCTGACCCTGAGCCCGGCCAAGGACGTCTACGCCGTGGGCGACGTCGTGGAGGTGCTCGGCGGCATCGGCCACGACGGCGCGGGCTGCTACGGCACCTCGGCCGTGCTGAGCCTGCCCGACGGCGTCACCAAGCTGGACCGGCTGGGCGACTACCTGCCGTTCTACGCGACCGACAAGCCGAACGAGGTCACCGGCCAGCCCGACGGGCGCCGCGCGGGTCGCCACCCGTTCACGCTGGGGGCGCGCGTGGTGGTCGACCGTCCGCTGGACGCTGCCGAGTTCACGCTCTCCACGATGTGGAACGACTCCTTCGACCCCGACCACACCAACAACTCGGCCACCACCACGCTCAGCGCGCGGTGAGCTGACCCGACACGCCGAAGGGCCCCGGTGCGCGACGCACCGGGGCCCTTCCCGTCAGCCGGGACCGGTCAGTCCAGGGAGCCGTCGAGCGCCTTGCCCTCGGTCAGGTGCGGGGCGATCTTGTTGTCGAACGCGGTCAGCGCCGCGCCGATCGCCATGTGCATGTCGAGGTACTTGTAGGTGCCCAGGCGACCGCCGAACAGCACGTTGTGCTCGGAGGCCTCCTTCTTCGCCAGCTCGCGGTACTTCTCCAGCTTGGCGCGGTCCTCGGCCGTGTTGATCGGGTAGTACGGCTCGTCCTCCTTCTCCGCGGAGCGGGAGAACTCGCGGACGATGACCGTCTTGTCGGCCGGGTACTCGCGCTCCGGGTGGAAGTGCCGGAACTCGTGGATGCGGGTGTAGGGGACGTCCGCGTCGTTGTAGTTCATGACGGGCGTGCCCTGGAAGTCCCCGGTGTTCAGGACCTCCATCTCGAAGTCCAGCGTGCGCCAGCCCAGCCAGCCCTCGGAGTAGTCGAAGTACCGGTCGACCGGGCCGGTGTAGACGACCGGGGTGCCCTCGGGGATGTCGGCGCGGACGTCGAAGAAGTCCGTGCCCAGGCGGACCTCGATGTTCTCGTGGTCGGCCATCTTCTGCAGCCAGGCGGTGTAGCCGTCGACCGGCAGGCCCTCGTAGGTGTCGTTGAAGTAGCGGTTGTCGAAGTTGTAGCGCACCGGCAGGCGGCTGATGACCGCGGCGGGCAGCTCCTTCGGGTCCGTCTGCCACTGCTTGGCGGTGTAGTCGCGCACGAACGCCTCGTAGAGGGGGCGGCCGATCAGCGAGATCGCCTTCTCCTCCAGGTTCGTGGCGTCCTTGGCGTCGATCTCCGCCGCCTGCTCGGCGACCCACGCCCGCGCCTCGTCCGGCGACAGGTACTTGCCGACGAACTGGGTGATCAGGCCGAGGCCCATCGGGAACTGGTACGCGGTGCCGTCGTGCATGGCGAACACGCGGTGCTGGTAGCCGGTGAACTCGGTGAACTGGTTGACGTAGTCCCACACCCGCTTGTTGGAGGTGTGGAACAGGTGCGCCCCGTAGCGGTGCACCTCGATGCCCGTCTCGGGCTCGGCCTCGGAGTAGGCGTTTCCACCGATGTGGTCGCGGCGCTCCAGGACCAGGACGCGCTTGCCGAGCTGAGACGCGGCGCGCTCGGCGACCGTGAGGCCGTAGAAACCGGAACCGACGACGATCAGATCAAATCCAGCGAAGCTCACGAGCGCGAGGGTACGGCAGTGACCCGCTGTGACAGGGAGCACCCCGATTCCGGTGATCCTGCGCTTTTCCCGTCCAGCGCGGAAAAAAACCGGGCCCGCTCCGTGGGGAGCGGGCCCGGTGGGGAGGAGCGGGAGATCAGAGGACCGAGCGCGGCATTTCCGGCTTCGGGTTGAACTTGACGCCCTCGACGATCTTCTTGAACAGCTTGACGCGCAGCCCCATGGGCACGCGGCCCTGCTTGAGGCCCTGGTGCACGCGGCCGACGAACTTGGCGAACGCGACCGGGTTCTCGTGGTGCAGGCGGTACGAGGCCTCGTTGCGGGCGCCGTACTCGAACTTCCACATGTTGGAGGCGTTCACGTCGCTGAAGTTCACGCCGCGGTTCACGCCGAGGTCGTGGACGACGACGCTGCTGAGCACCTGCACGCCGGGGCCGGACTTGTTGACGCGCAGCGTGTACTCCTGGTCGTCGAACCAGATGAAGTACTCGCGCAGCGGAAGGCCGTGCTTGGTGAGGGCCCAGCGCGGGAACATCACCGAGACGAAGGAGCAGTGCTTGACCAGCACGTTCTCCTGGCCCTTGGAGATGAGGCGGCCCCAGTCCCAGGTGGTGACGGGGTTGTTCATCTCGCAGATGGAGCCGTCGACCCACTTGACCAGCGAGCAGGCGAACGGGAGCTGCATGTTCAGCTCGGCCTCGGCCTTGGCCAGGCCGTTGAGGAGCTCCTCCAGCGCGTCGCTGTTGGCGTAGCAGTCGTCGTCCATGATCCAGACGAAGTCCGCGCCCAGCTCGTAGCCCCGGTTCATGCCGGTGGCGAAGCCGCCCGCGCCGCCGGTGTTCTCGGTGAGCCGGATGATCTCGACGTTCTCGACGCCCTCGTACTGCTTGAGGACCTCGTCGGTGCCGTCGGTGGACGCGTTGTCGACGATCACGAGCCAGTCGGCCTTGCGGGTCTGGGCCAGCACGTGGTCGAGCACCTTGGGGAGCTTGGCCTTGCGGTTGTACGTGACGACAACGGCGGCAACGGTGCTCACTTGAGCCATCCTTCGTAGGTGTCGCGGACCCAGGTCCGGGCGTCGGGCAGCTTGGCGAACGCGGCGGCCTTGCCTGCCTGCTCGTCCAGCCAGATCTTGCGCTGCTCCGGCGAGTTGATCATGGTGCGGATGCGCTTGGTCGCGGTGGAGATGAAGGGGTACGGGTGGCGCGGCAGCAGCAGGTCCTCGGCGATGAGGGACGCCTGCGAGCCGACCTCGGTCGACACCACCGGGACGCCGGCGGCGGTCGCCTCGAACGACGTGAGGGTCAGGCCCTCGTTGTCGGAGGAGATCACCAGCACGTCGGCGTCGGCCAGGGTCCTGGTGACCGGCTTGTCCGGACCGCGCAGCTCCAGCACGTCGGACAGGTTGAGCCGGGCGATGAGCCCGGTGACCTCCGACGCCAGCTCGCCGTCGCCGTGGACGATGAACTTGATCGGGCTGTCGACCGCTTCCTTCAGGCTCGCCGCGAGCTGCAGGAACAGGTACGGGCGCTTCTGCTGCGTGAACCGGCCGACGAACGCCACCGTGAACGGGGCGCCCGCGGGCTTCTCGGTCCGGGTGTTCTCCTCGATCCCCTTGGTGGTGAGGTTGGCCAGCGTCGCCAGCTTCACCTTCTCCGGGTTCACGCCCTGCTTGCCGATGAGGTAGTCGCGCAGCATCGGGGAGATGACGTGGTGCTGGTCGATGACGTTGGTCATCCGCACCGAGATGTCGACGAAGCCGCCGGTGCGCCACTCCAGGATGTGCAGCGAGTCCACCACCGGGAGGTCGGGGCGGATCGACTTCAGCCACGGCAGGCGCTGGGCCAGCCAGGTGCTGTGGTGCAGGTGCACGCCGCGCACGTCGTACGCGGAGAGCACGCCGTTGAGGAACGCGGACTCCTCGGCGGCGGCGACCGGGTGGGTCAGCGGGACGACGATCGCGCCGTCCAGCTCCGGCCGGGTGATCCACGGGTGGGTGGACGGCCGGTCGGTGACCACGATGGGGGTGAACCCCGCGTCCTTGGCCAGCTGGACCGTCTCCAGCGCGAACCGCTCGGCGCCGCCCAGCTCCAGCCAGTGGATGCCGAACAGGATCGCCGGGGTGGTGCCCGCGGTGGTGGCCGTGGTGCCCCTGGTGATGCGGACCGGCGCCTTCTTCGGCACGTCGCGCTGGCGGTAGCGCTTCTCGGTCACGTCGGTGCGGTACTGGCGCAGCACGTCGAACTGCACCGGCGCGAAGAAGCGCACCGAGCGGCGGACCTTGCCGAGCACACCGGGCAGCTGGTGGTACGCCGAGGCGATCTCGGGCTCGCCGCCCAGGTCGACGGCGAGGTCGAGCAGACCCTCGGTGGCGCCCTTGCCAGTCGTGGTCTGCACGGTGCTGCGCACGACGAGCGAGCCGACGACCTCGCGGTCGTCCTCCCACTCGATCTGACGGGTCTTCTCGTCGGTCAACGAGGGCATCGAGCCCCTGGGACCACGAAGAACGGTGATCCGGAACGTCTGACCGGGCCTGGTGAGCGCGTGGAAATTGATCGCGCCGATGAGGATGCGGCGTTCCCGCTCGTCGAGCAGTCCTCCACCACCGGTCAGGCCGACGCCGCTTTCGTCGAGAAGTTCGACAATTCCTGGAAGCTGGTTCACGGGCCCTTCCGTCACATCTCTCGGTTGTTGTCGAGTAGCGCCGTCGGGGCGGCGTGTGAGGCAGTTGTCGAGCTTACCGAACCCCTGCGGGCTCGCTCGGATCAGACCTTGATCGAACGCGGCAGCATCTTCCGCATGGAGCGCTGGCACGGTTCTTCGACATAGCGGTGCAGCAGCCACCCGCCCACGACGGAGAGGACGAGCGCGGCGATCAGCAGCAGCCGGTAGCCCCAGCTGCTCGGGTCGTCCACGTAACCCCACGAGGTGAGGAGCCTGCGCATCAGGTCGAGCAGCAGCCAGTGCACGAGGTAGAGCGCGAACGAGACCTTGCCGCCCCAGACCATGACCTTGGTGCTGAGGAAGCGGGAGGTGACGTCGCGCCCGCTGACCGCGAGCGAGCCGACCAGGAGCAGGAACAGCGGGACGACGACCACCGTCTCGGTGGCCCCCCACATGAGGTGGCCGTTGATGCGCCAGTCGACGGCGAAGCGCACCCGCACCGCCGGGTCGTACAGGCAGATGGCGTAGATCACGACCAGGATCAGCGGCAGGACGACGGTCGGCCGCAGGAACCAGGGAAGCTTGGCGGTCAGGCCGTGCCGCAGCACCAGGACAGCGACGATCGCGCCGCCGACGAACTCGGTGAGCACGCGCAGCGGGACCATGCCCTCGACGACCTTGTCGCCGTCCCACATCAGGTCGCTGCCGTCCTGGAAGCCGATGCCGACGAGCACGATCGGCAGGACCGCCAGCAGCGCCAGGCCGATCAGCGCCCTGCTGGACAGCAGGGCGCGGAACTTGGCGAGCAGCACCACGAGGAAGCAGAACGCGATGTAGGCCATCCACTCGGCGCTGAGCGACCAGTCGATGGGGTTCCAGTCGTGGTGGGCCGTTCCCCAGGCCTGCACGAGGAACACGTGCGCCAGGAAGCGGCCGGGCTGGAGCGCGTAGTGGTAGCCGCCGTCGTTCGTGGTGGTCGCCAGCCAGGCCAGGTAGCAGCCCCAGACGATCAGCATGGTGAACATGACCGGCCAGATGCGCGAGAGCCTGAGCCACAGGAACGCGATCATCTTGCGCGGCCCCCACCCGACGATCATGCGGTCGAGGTGGGTGTAGGTGAGGATGAAGCCGGAGAGGACGAAGAACAGGTCGACGCCCAGGTACCCGACGTTCATCAGCGGGATGAGCGGGTAGAGGAAGCCGAACGCCTCGATCAGCTCCGGCCTGAAGTGGAACAGCAGCACCCACAGGGCGGCGAGCGCCCTGATGCCGGTGAGCTGGTTGATGTGCGGGACGCGCGAGGCGGCGCTGGGCGAGGCGGCGCTGGGCGAGCCGTTCACGGCGGGCGGCTCCTGCCGGCCCCCCGCGTCCTGCTCGGTGACCTGAGTGTCGGCCTTCTGCATCCCCGTTTCCCGTCCCCTGTCTCGGTTCATCGTCGGCGGAACACCACGCGGCTGTACGCCGTGTAGTTCCACACCAGGCCCGCGCAGATCGCGGCGAGCTTCGGCAGCCAGGCCGCCAGTCCGGTCAGCGGCTGGTCGAGGGCCGCCATGAGCGCCTCGGCGCCGAGGATCACCACCGGGTGGATGACCCACAGTCCGAAGGCGGTGAAGGCGAAGAACAGCGCGCCCTGCTTGGCCGCGCCACCGCCGCCGCCGCCGAAGGTGAAGTACTTGTTGGCCACGAAGCTGAAGCCCATGCCCGCCGAGGTGGACACGAAGTTCGCGACCACGAAGGGCAGGCCCGCGCCGGTCAGCACCATGTACAGCACCAGGTCGATGAGCGTGTTCACGCCACCGACCAGGCCGAACCGGACGAGCTGGCCCAGCCCGCCCGACGGGGCGGGCTGGGGGACCGGCGCCGGGACCGGCGAGATCACCGGTTCCGGCGCGAGCGCCTGCTCGGCGGGGTCGCGCCCCGCCTGGTCGTCCACGGCCACGGTCAGGTGCCCTGGAGCTCGTACTCGGTGGCCGGGGTCCCGTCCTCGGGGGTCCCGCCCTCGCCGCCCTTGCCCTCGGCGGAGTCGGGGGCCCGGCCCGCGGAGCGCGCGACGACCGCGACCGCGTAGAGCGGCCTGCGCTGGACCTCGACGTAGGTCCGGCCGATGTAGCTGCCCAGCACACCGAGCATGATCAGCTGGATGCCGCCGATCAGGAACAGGGCGATCGTCATGAACGCCCAGCCGGGGACCGCGCTGCTCGGGTCGAGCAGCTTGACGCCCAGCACGTACAGCACGCCGGTGAACGCCACCACGGACAGCAGGTAGCCGATGCGGCTGATCAGCTTCAGCGGCGTGGTGGAGAAGCCGAGCATCCCGTCCGCGGCGAACTTCAGCATCTTGCGCAGCGGGTAGCCGGTCTCGCCCGCGTGCCTGGCGTCCCGGTCGAACTGCACGGCCTCCTGGCGGAAGCCGATGTAGCTGACCAGGCCGCGCAGGAAGCGGTGCTGCTCCCGGTACTTGGCCAGCTCCGCGACGACCTTGCGGTCGAGCAGCCGGAAGTCGCCGGTGTTGCGCGGGATGTCGATGGACGCGAGCTTCTCCAGCGTGCGGTAGAAGACGTTCGCGGTGAGGCGCTTGAACAGGCCGTCCTGGCGGGACCTGCGCTGCGCGTACACCACGTCCACGCCCTGCTCCCAGCGCTCGATGAGCTCCAGGCTGACGCGCGGCGGGTCCTGCATGTCCGCGTCCATGATGATGACCGCGTCGGCGTCGGCCGCGGCGTCCAGGCCCGCGGTGACCGCGAGCTGGTGGCCGAAGTTGCGGGACAGGCTGATCACCGTGGCGCGCTCGTCGCGCTCGCGCAGGGCGAGGAGCTTGTCCAGCGAGGCGTCCCGGCTCCCGTCGTTGACGTAGACGAACTCCAGGTCGTAGCGATCCCGGAGCGGGGTCGTGACCTCGTCGATCGTCTGGTGGAGCAGGTCGATGTTGTCCTGCTCGTTGTAGATCGGGAAGATGTAAGTGATCTTCCGCCGCGAGGCCGGAGCACCCACCATTGCGATCCCCTACTTGGTCGTGACTACCGAGAACACAACGCGTCCCGGAATGTTGGCAGTGATGTTCTTGGTGTCCAGTTCCCGACCGCCCAGCACGAGCGAGTCGTCACCGGGCGCGGAGATGAGAATGGGCGCCTCGGCGTGGGAAAGCGGGAGCCGGTGCGGTTCCCCGTCCAGCGTGATCCAGTATTCACCGGAGCGGAACGCGGTCGACTTGAGCTTGGCCAGGATCGACTGCTCCGGGTGGAAGCGGGCGACGACCAGGCCCTCGTCGGAGGTGGGCACCGGGATGCTCTGGTGCGCGCCCATGGTGACCTCGCCCAGCGGCTTCTCCTCGCCGCAGCGGTTCTCGATCCGCTCCAGCAGCTGCCAGCGGACGTCGCTGTCGACCAGCTCGTAGCGGCAGGCCTGCGCCAGGTTCACGCGCGGCGAGTCCCACAGCGGGAAGCGGTTGTCCAGGGTGATCCGGGTGTCCTCGCGGACGATGAACTCGGGGGCGCGGGCGTCGTCGACCACCCACTCCTCGTTCATCTCGTCGAGCAGCTCGGTGTACGCGCCGTAGTCCAGCAGCGTCGGCAGGATGTCCACGGTCATGCCGTAGGTCCAGCCCATGGCGAAGTCGAACGGCGCGGTGCGCATCTTCGCGTCGCCGATGCGCTCGACGTACCGCTCGGGCACCTGCATCCGGTTCAGCAGGTCGGCGCGGGCGTCCGCGACGATCCGGTCGCGCTGACCGCCGGAGGCGACCACGGACATGCCCTCGCCGAACATCTTCAGCGAGCGGGACGGGTCGATCGACGAGCTGAGGCCGCCGCCGAAGCTGAACGCCTGCGCGAGCAGCGCGACGACCGCCGTGGAGGCGAGCACGGAGCTGCGCCGCAGCAGCGCGATGACCAGGGAGAAGCCCGCGGCGACCGAGAAGAACTGGGCCGAGTGCGAGTCGTGCCGCACGAAGCCCTGCTTGAGCAGCAGGAACGTGCCGAGCGCGGTGCCGAGGTAGAACAGCCAGCGCCGCTTGCCCGCGTCGGTGGTGACCAGCGCGACGACCAGGACCACGACCATCGGCGCCGCGATCACGTACTCCCAGACGTTGCCGGGGATCTCCAGGCCCATGGACTGGGCGTGGCCGCTGCCGACGGACAGCGCCCGCACGACGTAGTCCACGACCTCCAGCGGCGGCTGGCCGGCGAGCAGCCAGAACCCGACCAGACCGGCGATGCCGCTGATCGCGTACTCGAGGAACCCGCGCAGCACGCGGCCCTCGCGGGCGAGCACCGCGCCCAGGATCACCGGGCCGCACATGAGGCCGACGGAGAACTTGGTGAGCAGCATCGCGCCGACCAGCAGGCCCATCGCGATCGGGTAGGCCCGGTCCGCCCAGCGGGGCAGCTCTTCGCGCACGAAGAACAGCGAGAGGACCACGACGAACGCGAACGTGCTGGTGATGACCACGGTCAGCGGCACGAAGCTGGAGCTGAGCGCCATCACGCCCACGGCCAGCCACGCCAGGTTCCGGCCGACCGTGCGGGCGAGCGCCTGGTGGATGGCGGCGGTCGCGGCGGTGGCGAACGCGAACCACAGCAGGTAGCCGACCAGGACCTCGCCCCGGTGCAGCACGTTCGGGATCGCCAGGAAGTACAGCGGCCCGTAGGTGGTCGAGATCTCGGTGCCGAAGCTCAGGCCGGTCTGCCTTGCCAGGTAGATGAGCAGCCCGTAGTCGTAATCCCCCTTCGGCTGATTGGGGGTGAACGCGGGCAAGTTCCAGAAAATCACGGTCAGCAGCGCGCTGAAGGACAGCACGGCGCGTGACGGCGCTTCCCAGGAAGCGGCCAGTTCAGGGAGCCGCCCCCAGCGACTCGCTCGCGCGGTTGTGCTCTCCGGCTCGTCCCCGAGCGCGGTGCTGTCGATCTCAGACGAGGTAGACACAGACTCTCCTAGAGCACCCGGTAAGACCGGGTGTACGCAGCACACCTGCCAGGGTGGCGTTTCGGGCGAATTGTAGTGAGCACCACGTGTTACCGGTTCCGCCCCCCTGATTGGCGTCAGAACCAGCGTTCGAGAACCTGCGCGACCCCGTCCTCGGTGTTGGCCGCGGTGACCTCGTCGGCGGCGGCGAGCGCCTCGGGGTGGGCGTTGGCCATCGCCACCCCGTGACCGGCCCAGGTCAGCATCGGCACGTCGTTCGGCATGTCGCCGAACACGGTGATCTCCTCGCGCGGCACGCCGAGCAGCTCGGCGACCTCGGCGAGCCCGGTGGCCTTGGAGACGCCGGGCGCGGCCAGCTCCAGCAGGCCGGAGTTGGTGGAGTAGGTGAGCGCGACCTGGTCGCCGAGCAGCGGGCCCGCGGCGGCGGCCATCTCGGCGCTGGTCATGCCGGTGTGCCTGACCAGCAGCTTCACCGCCGGGTGGCCGAGCACCTCGCCCCGGCTGTGGCCGAGGATCGGCTGACCGCCTTCGATCCACGGGTGCTGGTAGCTGGTCTCGGCGAGGAAGTCGCGGAAGTGGTCGGAGCCCCTGGCCGAGTCGCCGACCCGCTCGACGGCCAGCGCGCAGCCGGGCAGGGCCGCGTCCAGCACCTTGGCGACGTCCTGGAGCAGCACCGGGTCGAGGCCGTGGTGGCCGACGACGCGGTCGGCGCCGACGTCGTAGAGGACGGCGCCGTTGGAGCACACCGCGTGACCGGTGAGCCCGGCCGCGTCGGCGACCTCGGGGATCCAGCGCGGCGGCCGTCCGGTGGCCAGCACGAAGGGGGTGCCCGACTCCAGCACCCGGCCGATCGCGGTCGTGGTGCGGGCGCTGAGCCGCCCGTCGGTGCCGAGGAGGGTGCCGTCTACGTCCGAACCGACCAGGGAGGGTTTCTGCACGCCTACATGGTGCACGTTCGGGTGCCGGGGTCGGCTACGGTCGCGGTCGTGCGCACTGGAATCGTCATCCTCCCCGAGCAGCGCTGGTGGGTCGCCGAGCCGAAGTGGCGGGTCGCGGAGGAGTACGGGTTCCACCACGCCTGGACGTACGACCACCTCGGCTGGCGAACACTGGTGGACGGGCCGTGGTTCGGGGCGGTCCCGACGCTCTCAGCAGCGGCGATGGTGACGAGCACGATCAGGTTGGGCACGCTGGTGGCCTCCCCGAACTTCCGGCACCCGGTGCCGTTCGCGCGGGAGCTGATGGCGCTGGACGACCTGTCCGACGGCCGGATCACGGTCGGGATCGGCGCCGGGGCTGTGGGCTACGACACCACCGTCATGGGGGACACCGAGCTGCCGCCCGCCGAGCGCACGGCCCGGTTCGCCGAGTTCGTGGACGTGCTGGACCGGCTGCTGACGCGGGAGCGGACGACGTTCGAGGGCGCGCACTACGAGGTGCGGGAGGCGCGCAGCGCGCCGGGGTGCGTGCAGCGCCCGCGCCTGCCGTTCGTGGTGGCGGCGAACGGGCCGAAGGCGATGGCGGTGGCCGCCCGGTACGGCACCGGCTGGGTGACGACGGGGCCACCGGCGGGCTCGGTCGAGACGGCCGAGGAGTGGTGGGCGGGCGTCGAGCGGTACGCGGCCCGGTTCACCCGCGCGCTGGACGCCATCGGCAGGCGGAAGCACACGATCGACTGGTATCTGAACGCCGACTCCTCCCCCGCCTACTCGCTCTCCAGCGCCGGGCACTTCCGGGACGTCGCGGGCCGGGCCCAGGAGCTGGGGTTCACCGACCTGCTGGCGCACTGGCCGCGCGAGGAGGGCGTGTACGCGGGCAGCGAGGCGGTGCTGGAGCGGGTCGCGTCCGAGGTGCTCCCGGAGCTGGTCAGCGGCTAGCGTGGCCGCCGTGCGGCGAATCGTGGTCATCGGCGGCGGGATCGTGGGCCTGGCCACCGCGCGGGAGCTGTCCCGGCGCGGGGACGAGGTCGTGGTGCTGGAGAAGGAGGGCCGCTGGGCGGCCCACCAGACGGGGCACAACAGCAACGTCGTGCACGCCGGGCTGTACTACCGGCCGGGGTCGCTGAAGGCCAGGATGTCGGTGGCGGGCAACGCCTCGATCGTGGCCTACGCGCGGGAGCACGGCGTGCCCGTGGAGGTGTGCGGCAAGCTGGTGGTGGCGACCTCCGAGGAGGAGGTGCCCCGGCTGCGGGCGCTGGCCGAGCGGGCCTCGCGCAACGGGGTGCCCGCGCGGATGGTGTCGGTGGCCGAAGCGCGGGAGCACGAACCCGAAGTGTCGTGCGTGGCCGCGCTGCGGGTGGAGAGCACCGGGATCATCGACTTCCCGGCCGTGTGCGCGGCGATGGTGCGGGAGCTGACCGCGGCGGGCGCGGACCTGCGGACGAACTCGCCCGCGCTGGCGATCCGCACCCGCGCGGGCCGGGTGGAGGTCGCGACGCCGAGCGGGGTGGTGCGCGGGGACGCGCTGGTCAACTGCGCCGGGCTGCACAGCGACCGGGTGGCGCGGATGGCCGGGCTTGAGCCGGAGGCGCGGATCGTGCCGTTCCGGGGCGAGTACTACGAGCTGCGGCCGGAGCGGCGCTCCCTGGTGCGCGGGCTGATCTACCCGGTGCCGGACCCGACGCTGCCGTTCCTGGGCGTGCACCTGACCCGGATGCTCGACGGGAGCGTGCACGCGGGGCCGAACGCGGTGCTGGCGCTGAGCCGGGAGGGCTACCGGTGGGGCGACGTGTCGGCGGGGGACGTGGCGGAGGTGCTGCGGTTCCCCGGCACGTGGCGGCTGGCCAGGAAGTACGCCTACCCGACGGGGTTGGCGGAGGTGCTGCGGAGCCTGTCGAAGCGGCGGTTCGCGGAGAGCCTGGCGCGGCTGGTGCCCGCCGTGGGCGAGGCCGACCTGGTGCGGGCCGAGGCCGGGGTGCGGGCGCAGGCGATGCGGCGGGACGGGTCGCTGGTGGACGACTTCCTGGTGCAGGAGGCCCCTGGGCAGGTGCACGTGCTGAACGCGCCCTCGCCCGCGGCCACCGGGTCGTTGGAGATCGGGGCGCACGTGGCGGGGCTGGTGCGCTGAGCCGGTGGCGACAGGCCGACCGGGTTCATCGGCGAGTGGCCCGACAACGCCGGGGGCTCCCCCGCCGCGCTCGCGGGGACGGGTTCGGGCTGCTCGGCGCTCGGCCGCGTCTCGCCCGTCCTTGCCGTCGACAGGTCGCCGTCGTCGCGGTGGTGCGGTTCCAGGGTGAGCAGCGCGGTGGCGAGCCACGTCCACCACCAGACGAGCACGACGGCGGTCCAGCCCGCCGAGCGCCTGCGCACGCGCAGCAGGTCGGCCACCACCCGCAGCGGGACGTAGAGACACGCGACCGGGATGAACCAGCAGCCCGCCGCCATGCCCGGCGAGTGGCGGTGGAACGCGGCGTTGGTGGCGAGCCTGGCCCGGTACGCCCAGCAGGGCAGCAGGACGACCGTGCCCGTGACCAGCAGGAGGGCCAGCCCGTCCGCGCCGTCCCGCTGGCCGGCGAGCAGGAGCGGGAAGATCCCGAGCTGGAGCGCCACCACGACTGCCAGGGGGAAGGCGAAGTGCTCCACCTGGCGCGGGGTCGACGCGGGCAGGGTGGTCCAGGCGAGCGGGTGGGGCGGGTGGAACGGCGGCGCGGGCGGGTGGCGCCACTGCGGTGGGACCTGCGGCCAGGACTGCGGTGGGGCCTGCGGCCAGGGCTGCGGGTCGGCGGGCGCGGGCTCCACCGTCACGCTCGGGTCGCTGACGACGACGAGCGCCCGCCGCTCCTCGGGCCAGGGCGCTCCGGGCGGGGTGGTGGCGCGCTCCGCCGGTGCGCGGAGGTCCGCGCCGCACGCGGCGCACGCGGCGCTCCCCTCGGCGACCGGCTTGCGGCAGTCCGGGCACTCGACCACGGCGATCCCCTCACTCCTCGCAGGGCACCGCACGAGCATGGTGCCCCCGCGCGGAGTTCGCGCGGGGGCGCCAGGGGGTCGGTCGGGCTCGCGGGGGTCAGGCCGGGAGGAGGACGTCCTTGCCCAGGAACGGGCGCAGCGCCTGCGGGACGACGACGGAGCCGTCGGCCTGCTGGTGGTTCTCCAGGATGGCGACGATCCAGCGGGTGGTGGCCAGGGTGCCGTTGAGCGTGGCGGTGATCTGCGACTTGCCGTTCTCGTCGCGGTAGCGCACGTTCAGCCTGCGGGCCTGGAAGGTGGTGCAGTTCGAGGTGGAGGTGAGCTCGCGGTAGGCCTGCTGGCTGGGCACCCACGCCTCGCAGTCGAACTTGCGGGAGGCGCTGGTGCCGAGGT
Organism: Actinosynnema mirum DSM 43827; assembly: GCF_000023245.1. Taxonomy (GTDB): domain Bacteria; phylum Actinomycetota; class Actinomycetes; order Mycobacteriales; family Pseudonocardiaceae; genus Actinosynnema; species Actinosynnema mirum. The sequence goes on along the minus strand of NC_013093.1, from coordinate 126,317 downwards.
CGCCCGCGGCGGTGTCGATCACCCGGTAGGGGACCTCGACCTTGGCGAGCATCTCCTCCTCCCAGGCGAGCAGGCGGGCGTGCTCGGCCTCGGCCTCCTCCGGCGGGACGTAGGAGAACATCTCGACCTTGTTGAACTGGTGCACCCGGATGATGCCCCTGGTGTCCTTGCCGTAGGAGCCCGCCTCGCGGCGGTAGCAGGACGACCAGCCCGCGTAGCGGCGCGGGCCGTCGATGATCTCGTCGGCGTGGTAGCCGGCGAGGGGGACCTCGGAGGTGCCGACGAGGTAGAGGTCGTCGGCCTCCAGGCGGTAGATCTCGCTGGAGTGCGCGCCGAGGAACCCGGTGCCCGCCATGACCTCGGGCCGGACCAGGGTCGGGGTGATCATGAGCTGGAAGCCCGCGGCGGTCGCCTGGGCGACGGCCATGTTCAGCAGGGCGAGCTCGAGCTGGGCGCCGATGCCGGTGAGGAAGTAGAACCGCGAGCCGGACACCTTGGCGCCGCGCTCCATGTCGATCGCGCCGAGCCGGGTGCCGAGGTCGAGGTGGTCGAGGGGCTCGAAGTCGAACTCGCGGGGCTCCCCGACGTGCTTGACCACGACGTAATCGTCCTCGCCGCCCTCGGGGGCGTCGGGGTGCACGAGGTTGGGGACGGAGCGGTGCAGCTCGGTCAGCTCGGCCTCGGCGGCGGCCTGGTCGGCCTCGGCGGCCTTCACCTCGGCGGCCAGCTCCTTGCCCTTGACGAGCAGCGCCTCGCGCTCCTCACCGCGGGCCTTGCCGACCTGCTTGCCGAACGCCTTCTGCTCACCGCGCAGCGTGTCGGCGCGGGAGACGGCGGACCGGCGGCGCTCGTCGGCGGACAGCAGGGCGTCGACCAGGGACTCGTCCTCGCCCCGCGCCCGCTGGGACGCACGAACGGCTTCCGGGTTCTCGCGCAGTGCCTTGAGGTCGATCACGAGGGGTAAGGGTAGCCGCTCTGGGCGTGGGGCACCGCAGGCCTGGGTGCGGGGGTGGCCCCGAACGACCGCAAGCACCATTCCAGAACAGAGGAATATTCCGAATAAATTGACCGGATTTCCTCTTGAACACCTCAGATAATTAGCATCCACCCCCGTGGTTGACGTGCGATTGTTCTACATCGACGACTCGGGTTCTGCGGTCTCGAAACTCGTCGTCTACGGCTGGGTGGAACTGCTGGCACAGAACTGGAGACCGGCTCTGCTCGCCTGGCTGGACTGGAGGAACGCGCTGCACGACTCGACCGGCGTGCCCACCAACTACGAACTGCACGCCAGCGATTTCGCCAACGGCAGGGGGAACCCGACGGGTACGCCGTGGGATCGGAACAAGTCCGCGCGAACCGCGGCGATGGTCGACGCGCTGAACGCCGTCAGCACGATACCCGGAACGTGCACCGGCGCCGTGTACCGGCGCGTCGGCAGCAGGTACACGGCGGCGAAAGCGGCCGTGTACGCGGACCTGGTGCGCGAGATCGACCAGCGGCTCTGCTCGGTGGATGAATTCGGCATCGTGTACATGGACGGCGACGGCACCGCCCCGTTCTACCGACCCGCGCACCGAGCGCTGGACCTGAAGACCCGCCGGATCATCGACGACCCGAACTTCCAGGGCTCGTACCTCAACCAGTGGGTGCAGGTGGCCGACCTCGTCGCCTACGCGGCGTACCAGCACGTGCTGCGAACACCGGGCAAGGAAGCAGCCTGGGAGTGGTACCCGAACCTGCTCGGTGGCACCAGCACGACCGGCAGCACGCCTAAAGAGCTGTGAAGTCCGAAAATAAAGCTGGACCCGCTTTCCCCAAGAGCATGGGGGCGGGTCCGCGTCATTAGCTTAGCAAAGCCCTCGCCCACCCCCAAGGCTTCCCCCATCACACGAAAGGGTGGTGCGCCTCCCAGACGCACCACCCGAACGCGCACCCCCGAGGGGGTCAGAAGATCGCTACCGCCACCACCAGGCCCAGGGCCACGTGGGCCGCCGCGACCACGACCGAGGCCGGGGCGAAGCGGTCGGACTCGATCATGCTGCCGATCTCCAGGCGGGTCACCCACTCGAGCAGGCGGACCGCCAGGACCTGCACGACGATGCCCGCCAGGCCGTAGACCAGGCCGGTCAGCAGGCCCTCCGCGAGCTTGCCGCCCGCGTTGTAGATGGCGATGACCACGATGAACGCCATGCTCACCAGGCCCGCCGCCGTGACGATCACCGCGTTGGGCGCGCCCGTGCGCACCAGGGTGCTGAGCTTGCCCGGCGTGGTCCAGTCGATGGCGTAGAAGCCCACGACCATCAGGATCAGGCCCACGATCGCGTACAGGACGATCGCGCCCAGGCCCTGGACTAGCGCGGAACCGAACCCAGGGTCCAGCGCGAGGTTGGTGGTCACTTTTGGCTCTCCCGTTTCACTCGACAATCCGATGCGGCACGAACGCCGCCCCGTCGTCCGTCACCAGTCCGACCGACTCGCGGATGCCGAGGCCCGCGGCCTGGTCGCCGACCACCCACGCGCCCAGCACGGGTCGGTATCCGTCGAAGTCCGGCAGCGGGTCGAACAGCTGGTAGACGAACCCCTCCTTGCCGTACACGCCGCCGGTCTGGGTCTCGTAGCCGGGCGCGACGATCTGGATGTTCGCGCCCTCCCTGCCCAGTCGGGGCTTGCGCACGTACTCGGTGAGCAGGCCGGGGTCGTCGAGGTAGGCGGGCAGCAGGTTCGGGTGACCGGGGTACATCTCCCACATCACCGCGAGCAGCGCCTTGTTGGACAGCAGCATCTTCCAGAGCGGCTCCACCCACAGGGTCGCGGGCAGGCTCTCCACCGCGTGCCGACCGAACTGGTCGTCGGTCATCCACTCCCACGGGTAGAGCTTCACGACCGTGTTCATCGTGGCCTCTTCGAGGTCGACGAACCGCTTGAGCAGCGGGTCCCAGCCGATCTCCTCGATGGCCAGGCCGACCGTGTTCATGCCCGCCTCGGCCGCGGTCTCCTGGAGGTACGCCACGGTCACGTGGTCCTCACCGGAGGCGTCGCCGCCCGACCAGGTGAAGTGCAGCTCGGCCGACGGCAGGTTGCCGCCGATCTCGGCCCACCGCTCGACGAGCTTCTCGTGGATGGAGTTCCACTGGTCGTCGTCCGGGTGCACGTCGGTCTTCCAGTTCCACTGGATGACCGACGCCTCCAGCAGCGACGTGGGCGTGTCGGCGTTGTACTCCAGCATCTTCGCCGGGCCGCGCCCGTCGTAGCGCAGGTCGAACCGGCCGTACAGGTGCGGGTCGCGCCGCTTCCACGACTCGGCGATGGCGGGCCACACCCACTCCTGGATGCCGAAGTCGCGGTAGCGCTCGGTGAGCACCACGTTGTCGACGGCCTCCATGCACATGTTGTGCAGCAGCTCGACGTCCGCCTCCATGGACAGCACGTCGCTCATGTCGAAGGCGTAGTGCACCGACTCGTCCCAGTACGGCCGGGGCGTGCCGTCGACGCGCGACGCGGGCGCCCCGAAGACCAGGCCCTGGTCGGACACCGTGCGCTGCCAGTTCGGCCGGGGGACGGACAACTCCCGTCGCACTCAGCTGCCTCCGCTCTTGGTGCCGCCACTGCTCTTGCCGCCGTCGACGACGCCGAACCCGCCGCGCTGCACGGTGGAGCCCGACTTGGTGGTGACCTTCGAGTTGTCGGGCATGGTGTAGCTGCCCCCGCTGACCTTCTGGCCGACCGGGGTGCTGGAGCCACCGTAGTGGTACCGGTAGGAGCTGCCACCGATGTAGATGAACCCGCCGCTGACGTGCCCACCGTTACTCGTCGCGTACGATTCGCTACAGTACTTGTCGTCGACGACGACGCCGTCCATCGTGCACTGCGCCTCGACCTCGTCCGGGGTCGACGCGGCGTACCAGATGGCGACGAGGGCCACGACGCCCACGCCGACGCCGCCGCCGATGAGCAAGCGCTTGCGGAGCTTCTTCTTGCGCGCCTGCTCGGCCTCGTAGGCGAGCCGCTGCTCCTCCTGCTCGCGCAGGGCGTGCTCACGCGCGCGCTGCTCGGCCAGCGACGGCGGCCGGGGCTGGGTCACGCCCGCGACCTGGTTGCGGACCTGCCCGCGCGGCGGCGCCTTCGGCGGCACCGCGCCGGGTCCCGGAGGCGCGGGCGGCGGGAAGCCCGGAGGGGGCGTTCCCGGTCCGGCGCTCGGCGGCGTCCCCGGCGCCTCGGGCGGCGCCGGGTGCTGCTGCGGGGGCGGCGGCCCCTGCGGCGCGGCGGGAGGCGGCGGGTTGCCGCCGGTCCCGTGGTTCGATGTGTTCTTGGTTCCGTCGTTCTCAGTCATCAGCCACTCCCGGCGGGGACGCTACCCAGGATGGCCGCCGAACAGGTGACGAGTGTCCTAATAGAGACACAGTCCACCCGGCCGGTAGCCCCCAGGCTCCTTGCAGGCATCATGGAGTAGATGTCTGCGCGCGCGGGTTGGTTTCGCCGGAGTGACCACGTGGTTCTCGTCGGCGCGTTCGTCGGCGCGCTCCTCCTGCTCGGACTGAGCTCGTTCACAACACTCCCGTTCAGCTCGGGGCCACTCGGCGGGGTTACCCCACCCGAGCGAATCGACCCCTTCGAAGCAGCTCAGGCGGGTGATTGCCTGAACTGGGACCGCGCCGACCTCGCGGACATCGGCAAGGTCGAGTGCTCGGCCTCGCACCTGTTCGAGGTCAGCGGTGTGGTGGACATCTCCTCGGAGTACGGGCCCCAGGCGCCGTTCCCGGACGCCACGACCTGGCAGACGATCAACGCCGACCACTGCGCCTCGGAGTCGCTCAAGTACCTGTCGAACAAGCTGGACCCGTTCGGCAAGTACACGGTCGGCCCGCTGAACCCCGGCGAGAAGCGCTGGGCGGCGGGCAAGCGGACGCTGCGCTGCGGCCTGCAGGTGGCCGCGCCGTCCGGGAGGCTGCTGCCCGCGTACGGGTCGGCGCGCACCCAGGACCAGTCGGACGTGCACGACCCCGGCGTGTGCCTGGGCATCCAGGACAACTCGATCGGCGACCCGGTGAGCTGCGAGGAGCCGCACACGTTCGAGATCATCGGCGTGGTCGACCTCGGCGCCGGGAACACGCGGTTCCCGACCGAGGACGAGCAGGAGAGCCTGATGACCGAGAGGTGCGACGCGATCGCCAACGAGTACAGCGGCGGCAAGGTCATCAAGGAGCGCGGCCTGCTGGTCACCTGGGACTACCGCGCGCAGGAGAGCTGGGACGCCGGGTCGAAGCTGGCGAACTGCAAGGTGGGCGCGCTGCCGAACGGCACGCTGCTGACCGCGTGGACGGGCAGCGTGCACAACCCGGACGCCCCGCCGCTGGCGCCGTCGAACCCGCCGCAGACCTCCGCGGTGCAGCAGGCCGAGGCGACCGGCGCGCCGATGCACTCCGAGGCCCCGGCGAGCGAGTCGTCCGCGCCGTCCTCGCCCGCGCCGTCCTCGTCCACCCCGCCGTCGAGCAAGGAGAACGAGGAGGAGGGCGGGTGACCCGGTGCCGGTGGAGATGACCCGCCAGCGGTTCGAGGAGTTGGTGGCCGAGGCGCTGGACGAGATCCCGCCGGAGTTCGCCTCGGCGATGGACAACGTGGTGGTGCTGGTCGAGGACCGGAACCCGGACGAGCCGACGCTGCTGGGGCTGTACCACGGGGTGGCGCTGACCGAGCGGACCAGCGAGTACGGCGGGGTGCTGCCGGACCGGATCACGATCTACCGCGAGGCGCTGCTCGACGTGTGCGAGGACGAGGACCACGTGGTGGAGGAGGTCGCCGTCACCGTGGTGCACGAGATCGCGCACCACTTCGGCATCGACGACGCGACGCTGCACGAGCTGGGCTGGGGCTAGGCGGGGCCGGGCGGGGCGGGACGGGCAGCGGGGGACGTCGCGGCGCGACGCCCCCAACCGGTCACCCGATGCGGTAGGCCCGGATGGCGGTCTGCCCGAACGTGGCGCCGTCGGCGGTCTCGGCGGCGACGCGCAGGGACACCCACCCGGACGCCGGGTTGGGCACCGTTGCGACGCCGTCCACGACCGGCACCGCCGTCCAGGTCGCGCCGTCGTCGAACGAGGCGTCCACGGTGGTCGTGGCGAACGGTCGGTCGCGTCCAGCGGGACGGCGAACGGACCGGGGGGGCGCGTCGCCCGCGCGGTCCAGCCAGGGCGCGAACCGGACCACGCCCAGCGGCAGCGCCGTCGGGGTGGTGGTGGTCCCGGAGCGGAACGTCCAGCTCGCGCTCAGGGCGCTGCCGAACTCCAGCACCGGGTCGCGCTCGTAGGACGCCTCCACCCGGAACTCCGCCTCACCGGGCGCGACGTCGAACCGGCCGTAGCCGGCGTCCTCGGTCTCGCCGACGAGCACCCCGTCGCGGTGCAGGGCCGCGCGGGCGGACTTGCGCTGCGAGCTGCCGCAGTTGCCTTGGGCGTCGCCGAACAGGGGGGTCGGCCTCGTACTCGTGCTTGAGGAGCGTCTTGAGCGCGCCCTCGGGCGGGGCCTGGCCGACCTGCGCGAACCGCAGGCCCTCGCCGACCATCGACGTGCCGTAGCCGTACCGGACGCCGTCGAACCAGCGGTTCGTGTCGGTGGAGGCGTGGTCGAGCCTGGCCGACGGGTCGGGCAGGTCGATCTCCACCGGGGGCGTCGCCCTGAGGTCGGTGGTGACCGCGGCCGGGCCGGTCACCTCCAGGTCGGGCCGGACCACCGGGGCCGTGATGGACCCGCCGGGGCGGTAGAACGCCGTGCCCACCAGGTAGTGGCCGGCGGCAGCGCCACCGTCGTGGCCCCGGAGAGGGCCAGGTGGTGGTGGGTGCTGTTCGACATGCCCATGATCGAAATGGTGCCCTCGGTGTGCGGGGCGCCGAATGAGTCGTCCACCGCGCCGACCCGCGAGTCGCCGGTGACGGTCGCCGTGGCGGCGCCGCCCGCCGGGATCGCGACCTGGGCGGGGCTGACGGTGAACATGCCCGCGGGCGCGGTGGTCTCGACGGCCAGGTCGAGCCTGCCCGTGCCCTGCCGGTACGGCGTCAACGCCGGGTTGGGGTCGGTGGACGCCATCAGCGCCGCCTTGATCCGCTGCCCGCTCCAGCCGGGGTGCTGCTGCTTGAGCAGCGCGGCGGCCCCGGCCACGTGCGGCGCGGCCATCGAGGTGCCGGACATCGCCACGTGGCCCTCGTCGACGGGGGTCCCGAGCACGCCCGAACCCGACTTCGCCGCCACGATGTCGACGCCGGGCGCGGTGAGGTCGCGGTGCGCGCCGTCCACGCCGGTGTCCAGCACGGCGACCTCGACCCCGGCGCCCGGCCTGCCACGCGGCGGGCGCGCCGATCTGGGCGGTGCTGCGGTCGAGCGACGGCTTCCGCAGGCCGTCCAGCCACACCTTCTCCACGTCCGGGTCGGCCACGAGCGACTGGAAGACCTCACCCGCGCTCGCCTTGGGGCTGCGCGCCGCGAGGGAGCGGACCGCCGGGAAATCGGCGGTGACCCGCCAGCCCGGACGCGCGCCGGGCCGCCGCGCCGTCCCGGTGCGTCACGATCAGCGGCACCGAGTCCCGGCGCGCGTCGTCGCACCCGGCTTCCACCAGCGCGGTCACGTCGAACAGCCGCAGGTCCAGCTTCCCCGAGGCCACGGCCCGCGCCGCGTCGGCGGGGACCACCTGCGCGCGCCCGTGGTGCTCGTAGCGCTCCGCCCCGATCTCCTCGCGGCCGGGACCGGGGACCAGCGCCCGCACCTCGCCGCCCACCATCACGTGCGCTCTCTTCGTCGAAGCCCCACTCGGCACAGGCGTCGGGGCCTCGCGGGGCTGTCACTCCCCCAGCGGGTTGCTCCGGGCGGGCGCGGGTCGCCGAACCCCGTCGCCCGCCCCCGTCCAGGGCCCCTCAGGCGTCCAGCCGGAACTGCTGCGCGGCCGTCCCCGCGCAGGTCCTGATCCGCAGTTGGGCCTGGTCGGAGCCGTCCAGGCAGCGGCCCGACACCGGGTTGCGCAGGGTCCCGTCCGCCTGGGTCTCCCAGAGCTGCGACCCGGTCCCGTTGCAGTCCCACAGCTGCACCTGGGTGCCGTCGGCGGTGGCCCCGTGCCGCACGTCCAGGCACTTGCCGAGCGCGCGCACGGTCCGGTCGGCGGGCGCGTGCCAGCGCTGGGCGTCGCTGCCGTTGCACTCCCACAGCTGCACGGCGGTGCCGGACGCCGGGTCGGCGTTCGCGACGTCGGCGCACCGGGCGCCGGGCCCGGTGAGCGCGCCGGGCGGGAAGCGCCAGGCCACGCCGGAGCACGCGGAGAGCCGGGCGCCGGTGGCGTCCAGGCACGTGCCGGTGGCGCGGTTGGCCAGCTCGCCGGTGGTGCGCAGCACCCAGGTCTGCCCGGTGGAGCCGTCGCAGGCCACGAACGTCCCGGCCGGGCCGAGGCACCGGCCGAGCGCGCGGACGGTCCCGCCGGTCGGCGCGCTGACCTGCTGCGCGGCGGACCCGTCGCAGGCGGCGAGCCCGGCGGGCTGGGCGGACAGGCAGCGGCCGTCCGGCCCGGTGACCCGGCCGGTGGTCGGGTTGCCCGCGGCCGAGCCGGACAGCGCCACGGTGTGCGCCGAGGTGGTGGTCAGCGCCGGGGTGGTGACGGTGGTGGTGCGGGTGTTGGTGTTGTAGGACCAGGCCGTCTCGGGCAGGCGGACGCCGTCGACCACGACGGCCGTGGGGGCGGTCGTGCCCGCGAGCCTGAGCGTGTACGACCGGCTGCCCACCGCGCCGGGGTGGTTGCCGGAGCGCGCGCCCACGGTCAGCGTGCGGGTGGCGTCGCGCCAGCTCAGGGCGGTGGTGGCGGACGCGCCGGAGCGGTGGCCGAGGCCCTCGCCCTCGTCCTCGTACAGCGAGGTGGAGCCGTCGCCGCCGGAGCCGATGGTCAGGGTGAGCCGGGTCAGCGGCGACTCGCCCTGGTTGTGGACGTAGTCGGTGCGGGTGGTGAGGATGCCGCCGGACCGGACGAGGACGGGCATCTCGGTGGTCGGCGCGGTCAGGGTGACCTTCGCCGGGCCGGTGTGCCGGGCGCCGGTGAAGTAGTCCGTCCAGGTGCCCGGTGGGATCCAGGCGTTCACCGAGCCGGTGCCGGACGCGGAGTTCGGCGTGGTGATGGGGGCGACGAGGACGTCGTCGCCGAACAGGTACTGGGCGGGGTGGTTGTAGGCGTCCTCGTGGTCCGGGTAGTTCAGGTACATCGGCCGGGTGATCGGCACGCCGGTCTTGGCCGCCTGCCTGGCCAGCGAGTAGGTGTGCGGGACGAGCGCCTCGCGCAGCCGCAGGAACTTCAGGCCCGCCTCGGCGGCGGCGCCGGTGTAGTCCCACGGGAGCCGGTCGCCGTGGTCGGAGTGCAGCCGGTCGATCGGCTGGAACGCGCCGAGCTGCACCCAGCGCGCGTACAGGTCGTCGGCCAGGTGCTTGCCGTGGAAGCTGCCGATGTCGTGGCTGGTGTTGGACAGGCCCGCCGCCGCAGCGTCCGGGGTGAAGCGCGCGGCGAACGCGAGCAGCTCCCACGTGCCGGGGGTGTCGCCGGTGAAGTGCATCGTGTTGCGGCGCTCCGACCAGGGGCCGAGCGCGTAGTTGGACTGGATGCCGCCCTGCTCCGCGCCGCCGATCCGGGAGAAGGCGAAGCCGCGCAGCCCGCGCTCCTCGGCGTCCTTCGCGTACGCCTGGTTGATCAGGTTGTCGGCGGCGACCGCCTGGTCGGACGCCCTCGCCGCGCCGCAGCCGGTGCAGTAGTCCAGCCACCAGGCGCGCACGCCCTGGCGCTCGAACGGCTCGTGCAGGCCGAAGTAGGAGCGCAGGTGGGCGGGGTCGGACCAGTCCCAGGTGTAGCGGGTGCCGCCCTCGTGGTCGAGCCCGCCCGCGACGCGGTTCGCCTCGGCGAAGGCCGGGTCGTCGCTCTCGATCGCCGGGTGCACGTTGAGGGAGACGTCGAGCCCCTGCTGCTCGGTCCACGTCAGGAAGCCGTCGGGGTCGGGGAACAGGGTCCGGTCCCAGTTCCAGCCGTCCCACTTGGCCGGGGACTTCCAGTCGGTGTCGACCACGAGCCAGTCGATCGGGGCGAAGTTCGCGCGGAACGCGGGCAGCAGGGTGTTGCGGTAGTCCGCGTCCGAGTAGGCGTGGTAGCGGGAGTACCAGACGCCGTAGGCCGAGCGCGGCAGCAGCGCGGAGTCGCCGGTCAGCGCGTTCAGGTCGCCGAGGGCGCGCTTGTGGTCCTTGCCGTACCCGAACAGGTAGCCGTCCTGGTAGGGCTGGTCGCCGTGGCTCGGGCGGGGCCCGGTGGACAGCGGGGTGCGGGTGTCGTCGAGCAGGTACCAGCCGCCCCGGTTGAGGACGCCGGGGTTCAGCGCGACGGGCACGGTCCTCGGGTTGTCCAGCGACCTGGCCCAGCCGCCCAGGGTGCTCTTCGGGCCCGCGCCGTACGCGGTGGTGAGCAGGGTGGTGTCGGCGGCGGGGTGCGTGGCGCCGACGGGGGTGAGGGCGACGGTGTCCAGGTTGACGTTGCCGGTGGCGCCGCCCTCCTGCGCGAGGCGCAGGGTGCGGGAGCCCGCGCCGACCGTGATCCGGACCGACGCGGTGGACCAGGTGTCCCAGGAGCCGGTGACCGGGAGCGTGATGGTCGGGCCGGGCGTGCCGTCGACCGAGGTCGCGAGGGTGCGGGTGACCTGCTGGCCGTCGCCGCCGACCGCGTTGGCGTAGCGCACGGACAGGTCGTAGGTCCCGGCGCCGGGGATGCCGGAGACGCGGTGGGTCAGGCTCGCGCCCGCGCCGGTGAAGCCCGCGAGGAACCCGGAGCCGGAGTGGCCGACGTGGTCGTAGGCGGCCGAGGCGGTGCCGCCGAACAGGCCGTTCTCCGCCTCGCAGGCCGTGCCGAACGCGCAGTGGGACGGGAAGGCGGGCGCGCCCGTGCCCGCCGAGGTCTGGACGGTGGTGTTGGCGGCGGTGAACGGGCCGCTGCCGCGCTTGTAGCGCAGGGTCAGGGCCGAGGTGCGGATCTCGCGGTACTCGCCGGAGACGGTCGTCGTGTACTGCGGGGTCGGGAAGTCCCGGTTCAGCGCGTTGAACGTGGTCGCGTCGGTGAACGCGCCGTCGCCCGCGTGCTCCAGGCGGATGAGGGTGGGGCTGAGCACCTGGAAGCGGGCGTTGCCGTCGACGACCGTGCCGGTCGCGGCTTCGGCTGTCGGCGGGTCCAGCGCGGCTGTGCCCGCGAGGGCTGTGCCGAGCGCCAGGAGTGCGGCGAGGAGCGGACGCGGCATGGTGGGTGCCCCCAGGGGTTCGTCGGTGAACCGGCTCAGGTCGCTTCCGAACCTGGCCGTTGTCCGCCGGACAGCGCCAGCCCCTGGGCGGCGGAACGCTTCGGGACATTTGCGGGAGCGCTCTCACGGAATGTCCCGACCGGACGGGACGGGCGACCGATTCCCGTTCGGGTGGAAGACCGAGGGGGTGGCGTGCCGGCCCGGTCGGGTGGTGGTGACACGATGACGCGATGACGGAAAGCAACAACGTGATCACCGGGCGCGACGTGTTCGCCACCCTGCACACCTCGGCGGGGGACGTCCGGATCAAGCTGTTCCCCCAGCACGCCCCGCAGACCGTGGCGAACTTCGTGGAGCTGGCCGAGGGCAGGCGCGAGTACACGGACCCCAGGACCGGCGAGCGGACAACAGCGCCGCTGTACGACGGCACGGTGTTCCACCGGGTCATCTCCGGCTTCATGATCCAGGGCGGCGACCCGCTGGGCACCGGGACGGGTGGTCCCGGCTACACGTTCGGGGACGAGTTCCACCCGGACCTGTCGTTCACCAAGCCCTACCTGCTGGCCATGGCCAACGCCGGGCCGGGCACGAACGGGTCGCAGTTCTTCGTGACGGTCAACGCGACCTCGTGGCTGAACTTCAAGCACACGATCTTCGGCGAGGTCGCGGACAGCGCGTCGCGCGGCGTCGTGGACCGGATCTCGCTCACCGAGACCGGGCCGCAGGACCGGCCGGTCGACGACGTGGTGATCGAGAAGGTCACGATCGAGCGGGACTGAGGTCGGCGTTCCGACGTTCGGGGCCGGGCGCGAGACCCGGCCCCGAACGCTCAGCGGTCGAACCGCCCCAGCGCGGCGGCGGTGCGGAACCGCTGGAACTCGTCGGTGGTGAACGTCAACCGGCCGGACTCGGGGGCCTTGCTGTCGCGGAACAGGGCGGAGCCCCGGTCGTGCGCGACCTCAACGCAGTTGCTCGCCCCAGCACCCGACCTGCTGCTCTTCCGCCAGGTGTTCATCGCCTCTCAAGTACCTCAATCTTGGTTCGGATCAGCTCGGCCGTCGCGCTCTCCGACAACGCGACGGACTCCAGCTCATTCATCATGTGGACGTAGCGCCCCACTGCCTCTTCATCCTCCACCCACGCACCACCGCCCGCGTGATCCAGGAAGACGACGGGCGGGTCTTCCGGGTCGCCGAAGTCCAGGACGGTCACGCCGCCGGACATGGCCCCGTAGGCGCCCACGCTGAGCGGCACGACGTGGATGGCGATGTTGTCGCGCTCGCCGAGTTCGAGCAGGTGCCGGAGCTGCCCGAGGAGGACGGGGACGCCGCCGATCTCGCGGCTGAGCACCGATTCGTCCATGAAGGCGCGGACCCGGATCGGGTTGTCGCCACCCAGGAGCCGCTGGCGCTCCAGGCGGGCTTTCACGTACTCCTCGGCCTCGACGGCTTCTTCCAGGTAGGGGGAGGCGGCCGGGTGCTGGAGGGCGCGGGCGTAGTCGGCGGTCTGCAACTGGCCGAAGACGAGGTGGGGTTCCAGCGAGTCGACCGCGGTCGCCTCGGCCTCCGCCTGGAGGAAGTTGCGGAAGGCGCTGGAGCTGCGGGCCGGGAAGCGGATCTTGGTCGCGTCGTCCTTGGCGTCCTCCCAGAGCTGGACGGCCTTGGCGCGCTCGTCCTCGGAGGCCCCGTAGTACCCGAGCACGGCCTGCAACTCGGCCCGGCGGCACCTCGTGTGCCCGCTCTCGGTCCGGTTGACGGTGGGCCGCGAGATGCCGAGCAGGTCGGCGACGTCGTCCGGCGTGCGACCCGCCTTCTTCCGCAGTTCTTGCAGGTAGAGGCCCAGCTTTCGGCGGCGCCTGGTCTGCGTGTTCGCCATGGGGCGCAACTCTATGGGGCATTCGATCATTCCGATATCACTCGATCGGGAGCATGACTAAGTGCACGTGCGCCGATAACGTGCTTCGCGTCGGTGGGATCGCGTCTCCGACGAAGCGCAGCGGACCTCCCGGGGTTCCGCGCCCGCGGTCCCACCGGCCCCGAGCTCCCCGACCGGAAGGCCGAAACCCGTGATCCTCACAGGCGGAACCCACATGTCCACGTACATCAAGGTCGAGGACGGCGCGACGATCGAGTGCGGCACGGTCGACGGCGAGGTCGAGCTGACCGTGGACCGGACCGTGGACCTGGTGCTGACCAGGGAGGCCGCCCGCCGGACCGTGGCCACCCTGACCGAGGCCCTGGCCGCGCTGGAGGCGCGAGGAGCGGCGGCGATCTGACGGCGGCGATCCGACGCCGTGGCCTCGCTGGGCGAGGTGGGGGAGGCCCGCGCGACGTTCGCGGCGGTGTCGGGTGGACGGCCCGCACGGCACGCCGGTGCTGGACCGGATAGCGAAGCTGCGCGAAGAACTGCCGCCGCCGGCGGTTCCGGGCAAGGGGCAGAAAACCGACGGGCGGTGGTTCGACGGGAACGGCGCGGTGCGCGACTCGGTCAGCGGGAAGGACGTGGACTCGGAGGAGGCGTGGCGCCTGCTCCGCGAGTCGGGCATCCCACTCCCACGGCCACCGGTGGTGGCGCACGCCGAGATGAAGGTGGCCGCCGCGATGCGCCGCCTCAACGTGCGACACGCCGTTCTGGTCATCACCAACGTGCCCTGTGACGAGAGGTGGAGCTGTGAGAACCTCCTCCCCGCCGTTCTGCCGGTCGGTTGCTCGCTGAGCGTCCACGGACCGGGTTACCAGCGCACTTTCCACGGGAGGACACCGAAGTGGTGACGAGGTTGCGGATCAGCCACCAGCGCGGCAAGCCGATCCTCGCGGCCAGCGTGGCCGAGCTGGACGCGGCCATCGACCTGATCAGCGGCGACTCGGCCCGGCAGGAGTGCCCGTCGATGGTGGAGATCACCATCGAGGAGGACCCCTACGGGCACGCCTACATCGACGCGGGCATCGGCGTCGAACAGGGGTTCGTCCACCTCAACGGCCCCGACACCTACCGGACCACGGTCGGCGACCCGAACGCCGCCGGCACGGTGCTGTACGACTGCTGCGGCAACGGCGAGGACGTCCCCGCCCGCGAGGAGGTCCCCCTCGCGACCGTCCACGCCGTCCTGGCCGCCTTCCTCGCCCACGACGGCCTGATCCCCGACGACCACCCCGACCTGCACCTCTCCCCCACCGGCTGACGCCCCGCCGAGGCCCGCTTGACCGCCACCCTCCTCTCAGTGCACGCGGTGGCCAGGCGACCGGCTGCCCACCGCGCGGGAGGTCGTCGAGACCACCGCGATCAACCCCGACACCGTCCTGAGGGCCTACCGCGAGCTGGAGCGCGACGGGCTGGTCGAGGCGCGGCGCGGGCTCGGGACGTTCGTCTCCGCCTCGCTGGCCGGGCCGGACGACGGGGCGCTGCTGGGCGAGGTCGCCGACACCGGGATGAGCGTGCTGATGTCCTCGCATGTCCTGTCCGAGCCGGAGGGCGCGTGCGACCACCTGGTCCTGCTCGCCGACGGCCGGGTGCCGCTGTCGGGGCCGGTGGACGAGCTGCTGGACGCGCACCGGGTGCTGGTCGGGTCCGCCGGGCTGGACCTGCGCGCGGCCGTCGCTGGAGGACCTGGCGCTGGGCTACCCGCGCACGTCGCGGGCGGTGGCGGCGTGACCTGGTTGGCGTGGCGGCGGGTGGGGGCGAGCGCGAACGCCGTCTACGGCCTCCTGACGCTGCTGCTGCGCCGGTACTACGCCCCGCCGCTGGTGGTCCCGGAGGAGCAGCCGCCGGGGCAGGTCTGGCCGGTGGGCCACCGGCAGTACGACGACCTGGTGGACGGCGAGGTGCTCGGCAGGGTCCTGGTCAGCCACCACCCGGACTCGCGGTTCTGGCCGTTCCAGTTCGTGGAGCTGGGCCTGTTCCTGGTGCTGGCGGCCGTGCTGCTGGCGGTGGGCCGGAGGGTCGTGGACCGCGGGCCGCGGTGAGGACGCGGTCGGGCCCGGCCGGGGGGTCGGGCCCGACGAGGGGCGGGCCCGACCGGGCGGGTCAGCCCGCCACGTCCACGCCGGTCCACGAGGTGCAGACCCAGCCGTCGCCGACCCGCTCCAGCTCCACCCGCCCGGTGTTGGGCAGCAGCCCGGCGGCCATCAGGGCCGGGGTCACGTTGGTCGCCAGGGCCAGCGCCGCCATGCGCAGCGAGGCGCCGTGGCTGACCAGCACCACCACGTCGTCCTCCGCGCGCCCGGCGGTGACCTCCTCCACGGCCGCCAGGTACCGGTCCAGGACCTGCCTGCCGGACTCGCCGCCGGGCAGCGGCACGTCCAGGTCGCCCTCGGCCCACGAGCGCACGGTCCGCATGAAGGTCCCGTACGCCTCGCGGTCGCTGCGGCCCTCCAGCTCGCCGCAGAAGATCTCCTGCACGCCGTCCACGACCCGGACCTCCAGGCCGTGCGCCGCCGCGACGGGCGCAGCGGTCTGCTGGGCCCGCACCGCGACGCTCGCGTGCACGGCGGTGACCGGCACGTCCGCCAGGTCCCGCGCCAGCGCCTCCGCCTGGGCCCGACCGGCCTCGGTGAGCGGCGGGCCCGGCGGCAGGCTGTCCAGCGCCATCGCCACGTTCGACGCCGTCTCGCCGTGCCTGACCAGCAACAACCTCACGCGCCCCTGCCCTCCCTGATCGCCACGACCCACTCGGCCGCAGCCACGAAATCCGCGTTCTCCGCCACCACGTCCTCGCGCACGGCCTTCGGGTAGGAGCCGAGGAACCGGGTGTCCGGGCAGTGCCTGCGCAGCGCGGCCAGCGCGTCCCCCACCCTCGGCTCGGCGACGTGGCCGTCGAAGTCGATGTAGAACCGGTACTCCCCGAGCGGGCCCTTGGTGGGCCGGGACTCGATCCTGGTCAGGTTGACGCCGCGCAGCGCGAACTCGACCAGCACGTCCGACAGCACGCCCACCCGGTCCGGCGCGGTCACCACGACCGAGGTGCGGTCGGAGCCGGTGGGCTCGGGCAGGGCTCCGGGCCCGCGCAGCAGCAGGAACCTGGTCTTGGCGTCGCGCACGTCCGCGAGGTCGGTCGCCGCGACCTCCAGCGGGTAGTGCTCGGCCGCCACGGGCGCGGTCACCGCCGCGTCGTGCTCGCCGCGCTGCACCGCGACGGCCGCCGCCGCCGTGGAGGTCGCGGCCACCGCGACGGCGTCGGGCAGGTTCGCGGCGAGCCAGTGCCGCACCTGGGCGAGCGCGTGCGGGTGGCTGGCGACGGTGCGGACCGGTCCACCACCCGGACGGACCAGCAGGCTGAACCTGACCGCGAGGACGGTCTCGGCGACGGCGATCAGGGGGGCGCCCTCGGCGAGCGCGTCCATGGTCGCGGGGACGGCGCCCTCGACGGAGTTCTCCACCGGCACGCAGGCGAGTTCGGCCTCACCCGTGCGGGCGGCTTCCAGGGCTGCTGGAATGGTCTCGCGGGGTTCCAGGTCCGAGCCGAAGCCGCGCGCGGCCTGCTCGGTGAAGGTTCCCCTGGGGCCGAAGTAGGCGATGCGTGGCACGGGCGCAACCATACGAGCAGCACACATGGTGATCGCCGTTGAGGCGAGGATCACCCGCGCGGCGGGTGCCCGCCCCTGTTCCGCACAGCGCATCTCTCCTGGAATGCTTGTCCACGTGGCCGCCGATACGGAGGGTGAGATCAACGCTCCGGTTGTAGTTCCCCGTCTGGTGCTGTGCGCCGTAGATGAACCGCTCACGAGGGCCTGGGCCGGTGTGGCCGACGGCCGAACAGGGGTGGTGGTGCACCGCGGTTCGGTGCTCGACATCGTCGCCGAGGCCGTGGTCAGCTTCGGGAACTCGTCCGGCTGGTTGCGGACCGGCGTGGACGAGTTGTACGCGCGGGCCTTCCCCCACGTGGAGGACCAGGTGCGGCGGGCGGTGCTGGCGCTGCACGGGGGCGAGCTCCCGGTCGGGGAGGCGCTGGCCGTGCCGACCTGCGAGCCCCAGCCCGAGTGGCTCGTCAGCGCGCCGACCAGGCGCGTGCTGGGCGAGCGCTTGCCGGACGACAGCGTGCACCCGTACCTCGCGGCGCGCGCGGTCCTCCGGCTGTGGCAGACCGGGCGGCTCGACGACGGCAGGCTCCTGCGCGACGTCGTGCGCACGATCGCCATGCCGGGACTGGGAACCGGAGTCGACGGAGTGTCGCCGTGGACCTGCGCACGTCAGGTCGCGGCTGCCTGGGACGAGGTGTTCAGCCCGATCCCCAGGCGCTAGGAGTTGTCCACAGGTCTGTGGAGAACTTGCCCACAGCCTGTGGACAACCCGGCGGACCGGGTCAGCGCGGCGCCACCCAGCGCTCCAGGTCCAGCTCGTCGACGATGGGAATCCCGTAGTCGCCGACCGACGGGATCTCCGGCTTCACCCGGCGCGACTCGCGCACCGCGTCCGAGCGCAGCGACGTGAGCCGGAAGCCGCGCCGCTGGTAGAACCGCAACGCGTCCAGGTTGTCGTTGGTGGTCGTGAGCCTGATCCGGTTGCACCCGAGCTGCCGCGCGCGGTGCACCACCGCCTCCAGCAGTGCGGTGCCGACCCCCCGGCCGCGCCGCAGGGCGTCGATGGTCACGATCTCCAGCAGGTTGTCGTTGGTCGTGTAGGTGAGCAGGCCCAGAACCTGGTCTTGCTGCTCCACCAGGAATCCGGGCAGACTGGCCGGGAAGAACACCTGTCCGTGGGCCACGGAGGTGTGCGTCCCCCATAACTCCAGCACCAGACGGCCGACCACGATCCGGTCGGCTTCCTCGATCGCGCGAACCAGCATCCCTGAACTGTCCCGAGCACCGGCTGCAGTGGGTACCGGCATCCGACCTATGGTTGATTCGTGACCATCCGGGTACTGCTGGTCGACGACCACGAGGTGGTCCGCAGGGGGCTCCGCGAACTGCTGGAGGACGAGGCCGACCTGAAGGTCGTCGCCGAGGCCGGCGGCGTTCGGGAGGCGGTCGTGCGGGCGCAGGCGAGCAAACCAGACGTAGCCGTAGTCGACATGAGGCTGCCCGACGGCACCGGTGTCGAGCTGTGCGGGAAGCTCCAGGACCTGCCCGGCGGGCCGAGGTGCCTGGTGCTGACGGCGTTCGAGGACGACGAGGCGCTCGTCGGGGCGATCACGGCGGGGGCGTCCGGCTACCTGCTCAAGCAGGTGCGGGGCCAGGACCTCGTGCACGCGGTGCGGGAGGTGGCGGCCGGGCGGTCGCTGCTGGACCCGGTGACGACCTCGCGCGTGCTGGAGCGGATGCGCAAGCCGCAGGAGCCGGACGAGCTGGCCACGCTGACCGAGCAGGAGCGGCGGGTGCTGTCGCTCATCGGCGAGGGCCTGTCGAACCGGCAGATCGCCGAGCGGCTGTTCGTGGCGGAGAAGACGGTGAAGAACCACGTGACGGCGGTGCTGTCGAAGCTCGGCATGGAGCGCCGGACGCAGGCAGCCGCGTGGGTGGCCCGCCGGGGCCGGTGACCGACTCCGGTCGGCCCCGGCGGTCAGCCCGACCGGCCCGCCCCGACCGGGTGAGGCGACGCGGCTGACGGCCCCCGCAGCGGGGTCCAGTCGGCCGCAGGAGCGCCGGAGCCGGGCGGGGTGGTGGGTCGTGTCCGATTCGGGGGGCGGGGCGCTGAGGCGGGGTCGCGGGGACGGGTCGCCGGGCGGGCGCCGCAGCCGCGTCCCCGACCGCCGTCAGGCGAGGGGCACGTGCCAGCGGATCGTGGTGCCGGTCGACGGCGACGAGCTGATCTCGCAGCCGCCGCCCATCGCGAGCGCCCGCTCCTCCAGGTGCCTCAGGCCGCGCTTCTCCACCCCGTCCGGAATGCCGCACCCGTCGTCGCTCACCTCCAGCGCGAGCCGCTCGGCGTCCTTGTCGACGGTGATGCCCACCCAGCCCGCGCCCGCGTGCCGCACGACGTTGGCCAGCGCCTCCCGCAGCGCGGCCCGCGCCTGGTCGGCCAGCGCGGGCGCCAGGTCCAGGAAGTGGCCGACGATGCGCACGTCCGGCCGGAACCCCAGCAGCTCCCCCGCCGTGCGGGCCTCGGAGCGCACCGAGTCGACCAGGTCGGTGTGCGCGAGCTGCTCCGGCATGGTGCCGCGCAGGGCGCGCACGGTGGCCCGCACCTCGGCGATCGTCTCGTCGAGCTGGTCGACGGCGTCGGCCAGCCGCTTGGCCTCGCGGCCCTCCAGCTTGAGCTTGCGGTCCAGCAGGTCCAGCTGCACGCCGGTCGCGAACAGCCGCTGGATCACCACGTCGTGCAGGTCGCGGGCGATGCGCTCGCGCTCCTGGTAGACGGCGACGCGCTGGCGGGCCGTGGTGCCCTCGGCGAGCACGACGGCGAGCCCGGCGTGCGCGGCGAACGCGGTGAGCACGTCGACGGTGTCCGGGCTGAACGGGGCCGAACCGCGCCTGCGGTACACCGCGAGCGCGCCGATGCGCCGCTCCTTCGTGCCGAACGGGGCGACCGCGAACGGGCCGTAGCCGCGCAGCGGCTTCGGCACGAACGGGGCGGTCCTCGGGTCGCTGACCAGGTCGGCGGCGACCACCGGGATGCCGGTGCGGGCGGCGCGGGCGGCCGAGGAGCGGCTGGACACCACGATGCCGACCGGTTCCGGACCGGCCGAGGACGCCTCCACGGTCAGCGTGCCGTCGTCGGCGGAGATCATCGACAGGCCGAGGTCGGCGCCCGCGAGCTCGGCGGCGTGCCGGACCACCAGCGGCAGGACCGCGTCCGGGTCGTCGCCCTCCAGCGCCAGCGAGGTGATCTCGGTGGAGGCGGCCAGGACGCGGGCCGGGTCGACGGCGGTCACCGGGCGGGCCGCATCGACAGGACCAGGTCGGCGTGCCTGGTCTCCTCGGGCCGGTGCGTGATGTGGACCACGGTCTTCCCCTTCAGCGCCACGTCGAGCCGGTCGAGCAGGGCCTCGGCCGTGGGGCGGTCCAGGTGCGCGGTCGGCTCGTCGAGCAGCACCAGGTCGGCGTCGTGCAGCAGCGCCCTGGCCAGCGCGACGCGCTGGGCCTCGCCGCCGGAGAGCAGCGTGGGGCCGATCATCGTGTCGAGCCGGTCGACCCACTCCGGCAGCCCGGCGGTGACCAGGGCCTCGCGGAGCCGGTCGTCGTCCGCGTGCGCGTCGCCGAGCTTGAGGTTCTCCCTGAGCGTGGTGGACACCAGCATCGGCTCCTGCGGGCACCAGGCGACGCGCTCGGGGCGGCTGACCCGGCCGCGCTCGGGCTCCAGGAAGCCCAGGAGCAGCGCGAACAGCGTGGACTTGCCCGCGCCGGACGGGCCGACGACGGCGATCCGCTCGCCGACGCCGGGGGTCAGGGTGAAGTCCCGGAGCACGGGTTCGGCCGCACCGGGCCAGCGGACGTCCACGTTCTCCAGCTTGGCGGGTCCGGTCCCCGGCCTCACCTCGGGGTGCCGCTCGGTGACGCGGCCGTAGGCCTCGCGCAGCGCGGCGCGGTGCTGGGCGGCGGCGGGCAGCGTGCTCAGCGTCTCGACCAGCGCCAGCGGCACCAGGCCCAGCACGGGGACGAGCAGCGGGTTGACGTCGCCTGCCAGCGCGGTGCACACGACGGCGGCCAGGCCGGTGGCGAGGGTGATCAGGCCGGTGGCCGCGCCCGCGCCGAACGCCTGGCGGCGGGTCTGCCGCGCCAGCTCGGCGTCGACGGCGGCGAGCCCGGCCCGGTAGCGGCCCTCGGCGCGGAACGCGATCAGGTCGGGGGCGGCGGTGAGCAGGGTCAGCACGTCCTCGGAGACCCGGCGGCGGCCCCTGGCCAGGGCGGTGGTGGCGCGGCGGTCGAGCGCGGCGGCCAGCAGCGGCGCGGCGAGCCCGCCGACCAGCAGGAGCACCGCCAGCGCGAGACCGGCGACCGGCTGGATGGCGGTGAGCAGGACCACGGCGGCCAGGCCGACCCCCGCGGCGGCCAGCGGCGGCTGGAGCACCCTGGGCACCAGGTCGCGGACCGTGTCGGTGTCGTCCACCAGCCGGGTCAGCTCGGCCCGGCCGGGGCGCAGGTTGCGCCACATGTCGATGCGCAGCGCGTCGGCGAACCGGAACGCGGCGTCGTGCGTGACGAGCCGCTCCAGGTAGCGCAGCACGCCCTTGGCCAGCGCGCAGGCCCGCACGCCCACGGTGATCACGGACAGGGTGAGGATCGGCGGCTGGGTGGAGGCCTTGGCGATCAGGTAGGCCGACAGGGCGGTGAGGGCGACGCCGCTGAGCAGCGCGGCCGTGCCGATCGCGGCGCCGCCGAGCAGCAGGCGGGTGGGGCGCGGGGTGCGCGGGGTGGTGGGCTCGCGGTCGGCGGCGCGCACGGCGGTGGTGTCGTCGTCGGTGTCGGCGGCCTCGGCGAGCCGGTGGGTGGCCAGCACGACGGCGGCCCCGCCCTCGGCGGCGGCGGTGATCGCGGCCATGACCTTGGCGGCGGTGGCCGGGTCGAGGTGGGCGGTCGGCTCGTCGAGCAGCAGCACGTCCGCGCCGGTGCTCAGCGCCCGCGCCACGGCGACGCGCTGCCGCTCGCCGGTGGACAGCTCGGCGACCGGCCGGTCGACCAGGTGCTCGGCGGCGACCCGCCGCAGCACCTCGTGGTCGACGCGCCCGGTGGTCAGCTCCAGCTCCTCGGCGACGGTGCGGGCGGCGAACGCGGGCCGCTGCGGCACCCAGGCGACGCTGCCGCGCACCCGGACCTCGCCGGAGGTGGGGGCGAGGAAGCCGAGGAGGGCGGCGATGGTGGTGGACTTGCCGCGCCCGCTGGGGGCGTCCAGGTGGTGCACCTGCCCCGGCCGGACGGTGAAGCTGAGCCCGTCGGGGGCGAACCCGCCGCGCCGCTCGACGCGCAGGTCGCGCACCTCCACGCCGGTCTCGCCTGCCTCGGGGACGGTGACCTCCGCCCGCGGGGAGTCCACGACCTCGGCGACCCGGCGGACCGCCTCCAGGCCATCCTCGCTGGCGTGGTGGGCGGCGCCCGCGTTGCGCAGCGGCAGGTAGCAGTCGGGGGCCAGGATCAGCACGATCAGGCCGGTCGCCAGGCTCATGTCCCCGTAGACCAGGCGCACGCCGATGCCGACCGCGATGAGCGCGACCGACAGCGACGCGGCGATCTCCAGCACCAGCGCGGACAGGAACGCCACGCGCAGCGTGCCCATGGTGGCCCTGCGGTGGGCGTCGCCGGTGCGGCGGACCGCCTCGGCCTGGGCCTGGGCGCGGCCGAACGCGGTGAGCACCGGGAGGGCGCGGACCAGCTCGTGCAGCCGGGCGGAGAGCTTCTCGGTGGTGGTCGCGACCGCGGCGACCTTCTGCTCGGTGAACTTGCCGATCAGGATGGCGAACATCGGGATCAGCGGGATGGTGATGGCGATCAGCACCGCGGAGGTGGGGTCGCTGATCAGGATCCACAGGCCCACGGCGGGCGGCACGACGGCCGTGGTCACCAGGGCGGGCAGGTATCGGGTGAAGTAGGCGTCGAGCGCGTCGAGCCCCTTGGTGGCCAGCGCGGTCAGCTCGGCCGGGCCGCGACCGGTGATCCACTCCGGGCCGTTGGCGAGCGAGCGGTCGAGCAGGGCGGCGCGCAGCTCCTCCTTGGCCCCGGCGGCGGCGCGGGCGGCGGCGGACTCGGTGGCCCAGGCGAGCAGGGCGCGGGCGAGCACGGTCGCGGCGATCGGCCACAGCAGCGGCGAGCCGCCCGCGACGAGGTCGGCGAGCGCGGTGCCGAGGGTGACCGCCTGCGCCACGAGCGCGACGGCCGTGCAGGCGGCGAGGAAGGCGCACAGGACCAGGGCCCGGCGCGCTGAACCGGACAGCTTCGGCAGCGCGCCGAGCGGGCCCCGCCCCGGCTTTTTCCTGGCGGGAAGGTCACCGGGGAAGCTCACGGTTCCACGGTATGCCGAGGTGGGCCCGCGTGTGCGGGGCGACGGTCCCGGCCCGCGTGGGACCAAGGTCCCGGGACCCCGCCGGGCCCGCGCGCGGGGCGCAGAAGTGCGGAAGACCAGGAGAACCGGCGGGCTAACCTGCGGTGTGCCGCCCTCGGAGGAGTCCCCCATCCGCGTCTTCCTGAGCTACGCGCAGGACGACGACCACGTGCTCGGCTTCATCGGGCCGTTCACCCGCGCGCTGGAGCAGTTCGCCTTCTCCGACCGGGGCAGGCGCGTCGAGGTGTTCGTCGACCGCACCGACCTGGTGTGGGGCCAGGAGTGGCGCAGCGGCATCGACCAGGCGATCGACAGCGCGCCGGTGTTCCTGCCGCTGATCACCAACCTGTACTTCGACCGCCCGTACTGCCGCAAGGAGCTGCACCGCTTCCACAGCGAGGCCGACCGGCGGGGCGTGCCGTCGCTGCTGCTGCCGGTCGTGCTGCTCGGGCACCGGATGCTCACCCCCGACCACGAGGACCCGCTGGTGCGGGTGATCAGCGAGCGCCAGTACCGGGACCTGCGGGAGGCGATGCTGGAGGGCAGCGGGTCGGCGGTGTGGCGGCGGGCGGTGCTGGCGCTGGCGGGCGACCTGGTGGACGTGGTGGAGGAGGCCGAGCGGGTGCTGGCCACCGCTCCCCCGGC
Organism: Actinosynnema mirum DSM 43827; assembly: GCF_000023245.1. Taxonomy (GTDB): domain Bacteria; phylum Actinomycetota; class Actinomycetes; order Mycobacteriales; family Pseudonocardiaceae; genus Actinosynnema; species Actinosynnema mirum. The sequence continues at coordinate 102,473 of NC_013093.1, read as the reverse complement.
CCCGTCCGCCGACGAGGACCCGCTGCTGGGCGCGTTCCGCGAGCGGCACCGGGCGGTGGGGGCGCTGCTGGCCGAGGTGCGCACGGCGCTGTCGGCCGAGCTGGTGGCCGTCGAGCGGGCCTCGGTGCGCCCGTCGGTGGAGGCGCAGCGGACGGCGCTGGGCGTGGCCTCCGCGCTGCGGGTGCTCGGTGAGCGGTTCAGCGACGGGTGCCGGGACTACGAGGCGGCGGTGGCCGGGGCGCTGGCCCCGGAGCGGCGCGCGGGCGCGGCGGCGCTGGCCGACGAGGTGGCGGCGCTGTGGGCGGACGAGCGGGCGGTCTCGGACCTGCTCGACCGCTTCCGCCCGCTGGAGGAGGAGTACGCGCCGCTGCGGCACACGCTGCGGACGCTGCGACGCGGGTGCAAGTCGCTGCAGACGGCGCTGCTGCTGGTGGAGCGGGGAGCGGGCTGAGGACGGGGTGGGCTGAGGACGGGGTGGGCTGAGGACGGGGCGGGCGGAGGACGGGGCGGGCGGAGGACGGGGCGGTCATCGGGCGGGCAAGCCGTCGGGCGGGTCCGGAGACGGAACCGGCCCCGCCGCGTGCGCCGCGGGGCGGGGCCGGAGACCGGCGGTACCGGGGGTCGTGCGGGAGTGGCCGCGGGTACCGCGCGACCACCCCCTGCCGGGGTTGTGACGGCCGGGGTTACGACGGCACGTGCACGGGCGGGATGTTCTTGACGCCGATGCGCTTGCGGAACACCCAGTAGGTCCAGCCCTGGTAGACCAGCACGGCGGGCGCGCCGAAGGCGGACACCCAGGTCATGACGGTCAGCGTGTACGAGCTGGAGGACGCGTTCTCGATCGTCAGCGAGAACGCCGGGTCGACCGTGGACGGCAGCACGTTCGGGTACATGGCCCCGAACAGCGCGATCACCGTCGCCACGACCGCGACGCCCATCAGCGCGAACGCCTGCCCCTCGCGCCCCGCCCACAGCCGCGCCAGCGAGCCGACCGCCGCGAGCAGCACCACGACCGTGGCGCCCCAGGTGGCGGGGCCGCCGAACTCGAACTGCACCAGCAGCAGGGTCACCACCAGCGGCAGCAGCGCGACCGGGGCCATCTTGAGCACCAGCGCGCGGGCCCGCTCCCGGATCTCGCCCTCGGTCTTCAGCGCGGTGAACAACGCACCGTGGACCAGCGAGAACCCGGAGACGGCCAGGCCGCCGACGATCCCCTGCCAGGTGAGGTAGCTGAACGGCCCGCCGACCCGGTCGCCGATCTCGTCGATCGGGAGGCCGTGGACGTTCGTGGTGAGCACGAAGCCGATGCCGAACGAGGCGACCCAGGACGTGGAGATGATCACCCGGTCCCAGTTCTTGCGCCAGCGCTCGCTGTCGACCTTGCCCCGGTACTCGAAGGCCACGCCGCGCCCGATGAGCGCCACCAGGAACAGCAGCAGCGCGAGGAACGCGGTGCTGAACAGCGACGCGTACCAGAGCGGGAAGGCGGCGAACGTGGCCGCGCCCGCGACGATCAGCCAGACCTCGTTGCCGTCCCAGACCGGCCCGATCGTGTTGATCATGACCCGGCGCTCGGTGTTGTCCTTGCCCAGAACCGGCAGCAGCATCCCGACGCCGAAGTCGAAACCCTCCAGGAAGAGGAAGCCCAGCCAGAACAGGGCGATCACGCAGAACCAGAACGTCTCCACGTCAGCACCCCCTCTCAGTACGCGAACGCGAGGACGTCGTCATCGTCATCGCTCTTGTCGTCGGAGTCCTTGTCCTTGCCGTCGCCGGTCGGGGCCTTCACCGGCGGCATGACGCCGGCGACACCGCCCGCGACGTACTTCTTGAGGAGGAAGCCCTCCACGACCGCGAGCGCGCCGTACAGCAGGGTCAGCACGGTGACCGAGGTCAGCACCTCGCCGACCGTGTTGGCCGAGACCGCGCTGGCGGTGAACATCCAGACCCCGTCGACGCCCGTCGGGTTCGGCGCGACCACGAACGGCTGGCGCCCCATCTCCGTGAAGATCCAGCCGAAGCTGTTGCCCAGGAACGGGGTGGCGATGCTCAGCAGCATCAGCCGGGGGAACCACTTGCCGGTCGGCGCCTGCCTGCCGCCCCGGACCAGCCACAGCGCCACCGCGCCGACCAGCGCCGAGATCGCGCCGAAGCCGATCATCAGGCGGAAGCCCCAGTAGGTGACGGGCAGCATCGGCACGTAGTCGATCGGCTGGCCGGACAGCTCGCCGAGCCGCTCGTCGACCGGGTAGTTCTCGCCGTACTTGGCCTGGTACTCGGTCACCAGGTCCTGCACGCCCTTGACCTCGCTGGAGAAGTCGTTGTGCGCCAGGAAGGACAGCAGGGCCGGGACGGTGACGCTCTTGACCGACTCGCAGTCCGCGCGGCTCACGTCGCCGACCGCGAAGATCGAGAAGGCGGCGGGCTCCTCGGTGTGGCACAGCGCCTCGGCGGCGGCCATCTTCATGGGCTGCTGCTGGAACATCAGCTTGCCCTGGAAGTCGCCGGTGATCGCCAGGCCGACGAACGAGACGATGCCGACCCACGCGCCCAGCTTCACCGAGGCGCGCCACACGGGCTCCTCGTCGCTGCGCTTCCACAGGTGCCAGCAGGCGATGCCGACCAGGAACGCGGCGGCGACGGCGAACGCCCCGAAGATCACGTGCGGGAAGGCCGCGAGGGTGGTGTTGTTGGTGAGCACCTCGCCGATCGAGACCAGCTGCGGGCGGCCCTCGTCGGAGATGATCGTGCCGACCGGGTGCTGCATCCACGAGTTGGCGGCCAGGATGAAGTAGGCCGACAGCATCGTCGCGAGCGAGAACGCCCAGGCGCACGCCAGGTGCGCCTTCTTGGACAGCCGGTCCCAGCCGAAGATCCACAGCCCGAGGAACGTGGACTCGACGAAGAACGCCGCGAGGCCCTCCATCGCCAGCGGCGCGCCGAAGACGTCCCCGACGAAGCGCGAGTAGGCGCTCCAGTTCATGCCGAACTGGAACTCCTGGACGATGCCCGTCACGACGCCCATGGCGAAGTTGATCAGGAGCAGCTTGCCCCAGAACTTCGTCATGGCGAGGTACTTGCGGTCGCCCGTGCGCACCCACGCCGTCTGCATCGCCGCGACCAGCAGCGACAGACCGATCGTCAGCGGCACCATCAGGAAGTGGTAGACGGTGGTGATGCCGAATTGCCACCGCGACAGGTCGAGGACGTTCACACGGCGACCGTAGGTCGGCGTAGGGGTCGGACCTCAGGTGCCGTGGTCCCGCGGTGCCTGGGACCAAGGTCCTGGGATCGCTCAGCGCAGCGCGTCCGCGACCTGCTGCGCCGCCGCCACGACCTGGGGGCCGACCCGGTCGCCGACCAGTTCGTCGAGGGACACGACGCCGACGCTGGCCCGCAGCCCGTGCACCCCCCTGACGGGGGCCGCCACGCCGAACGCGCCGTGTTGCAGCTCGCCCGAGGAGACGGTCCACTGCGCCCCCTCGGTCGAGAGGCCGATCGCCCGGCCGGCGGCCCCGCGGTGCGCCGGGTGCCGACTGCCCACGCGGTAGGCGACGTGAAAAGCCGTCCACGACGGCTCCACCACGGCCACCGCCTGCGCCTCCGCCCCGTCCGCGACCGTCAGGTGCGCGGTGGCGCCCACCGCCTCGGCGAGCTCGCGCAGCGCGGGCTGCGCGGCGATGCGCAGCTGCGGCAGCACGTTGGCGGCCAGCCGCAGCACGCCAAGGCCCAGCCGGACCTTGGAGCCCTCGCGGCGGACCAGGCCGCGCGCCTGGAGCGGCACGAGCAGCCGGTAGACGGCCGCGCGGGACGCGCCGATGGCGGTGGCCAGCTCGCTGATGGTGGGCGCGTCGGACTCGGCGTCGGCGACGGCCTGGAGCAGCGCGAGGCCCCGCTCCAGGGTCAGCGAGCTCTCCTTCTGGTCGGCGCGCCCGGCCTCCGGTGACCGGCTCACGACTACCGCCCCTGGACCGGCGCGGCGGCCAGCACGGCGCCCACGACCTCGGCGAGGCCGACGACGGACCCGTCGGGGCCGGGGGCGGTGGCGGTGATGCGCACGGTGTCCCCGTCCTCCAGGAACGACCGCTCGGCGCCCGCGACCACCACCGGGTCGCGCCCGTTCCAGGTCAGCTCCAGGAACGAGCCGCGCTCGTCCACGCCGGGCCCGGAGACGGTGCCGGAGGCGATCAGGTCGCCGGGGCGCACCGGGGCGCCGTTGGACGACAGGTGGGCGAGCTGCTGGGCGAACGTCCAGGACATCTCGCGGAACGGCGGCCGGGAGACCACCTCGCCGTTCCACTCGACCTCCAGGGTCAGGTCGAGCCCCCACGGCCGCTCCTCCGCCAGGTGCGGCAGCACCGGGTTGGGCAGCGCGGGCGGGGCGACCCTGGCGGCGGAGAACGCCTCCAGCGGGGTGATCCAGGCCGACGCGCTGGTGGCGAACGACTTGGCCAGGAACGGGCCGAGCGGCTGGTACTCCCAGGCCTGCACGTCGCGCGCGGACCAGTCGTTGACCAGGACGACGCCGAGCACGTGGTCGGCGGCGCGGTCGGGGGTGAGCCGGGACTCGGGCGGCCCCCCGCACACGAAGCCCACCTCGGCCTCCACGTCCAGGCGGGCGCTGGGCTCGAAGACCGGGCCGCCCTCGGCGCGGCGCTGGCCGCGCGGGCGGACCACGGGCGTGCCGGACACGACGACCGTGCCCGCCCTGCCGTGGTAGCCGACCGGCAGGTGGGTCCAGTTGGGCAGCAGCGGGTCCCCGTCCGGCCGGAAGATCCGGCCGACGTTCTCCGCGTGGTGCCGGGACGAGTAGAAGTCGACGTAGTCGGCGACGGTGAACGGCAGGATCTCGCCGCCCAGGTCGGTGAGCGCCGCGCCGCGCGGGGCGGTGGGCGCGGTGACCAGGTCGACCAGCCTGGCCCTCAGCTCGCTCCACGCGGGACGGCCCGCGCGCAGCAGGGGGTCCAGGTCGGGCGCCGACACCAGGTCGGCCAGCCGCCCGAAGGACCCGGCGAGCGGGCGCAGCGGGAGCGCGCGGTCGCCCACCCGGACGGCCACGCCGTCCGGGGTGACGCCGTAGGGCAGCGTTTGCGGTCCGAACGGGTGGTCCGGCCCGAACGCCGGGTCCTCGATCCAGCTCACAGCAGGCCCAGCTCCTCCAGGTCGCGGATCGGGTCGGCCAGCGAGCACGAGCCGTAGGAGGCGAACACGCCGCGCACCGCGTGGGCGGCCTGGTCGGACAGCGCCTTGGCCTCGGCGGTGAGCGCCTCGGCGTCGGTGCTGGACAGCGCGGCGCGCACGTCCCCGCCGGACAGCGAGCGGGCGGTGGCGACCAGCAGGTTGAGGAACCCGTGGTGGGTGAACCCGGTCTCCGGGTCCTCGTGCCGCACCGCGTGGTGCAGGCCCGCGGTCGCCTTGAAGGCCACCCCGCCGCCACTGACGACGGCCAGGAAGTCGGCGACCTCGTCGACGCTCGGGAAGTTCTCCTTGCGCATCCCGCCGCAGCGCAGCTTGGGCCAGCTCCCGTGCTCGATGACGCGGCGCACCCCGTCGAGCCACTCGGCGCCGCCCCTGCGCGGTTCGACCACGCGGATGACGTCCTCGGGGACGAACTCCGAGACGCGCTCCAGCCACACCTCGTCCACGTCGGAGGGGGCGGGCATCTCGACCATGCGCAGCGCGAGCAGCTCGCTGCGCGATTCCACGATCGACACCGCCTTCGGGACCCCGCCGAGACCGGTGTCGATCACGAGCGACAGGGCGACCGGTTTGACCGGCTTCACCTTGATCAGCTCGGTGATCAGCTCGGCCAGCCGGGAGGCTGGGCACAGGAAGAGGTTCAGCGGTCCGGCCCAGTCGCCGGAGCGCGAGTCCAGGTAACCGCGCACGGCGTCGGCCATGGTCGCGTCGCCGGGAGGGAACAGCGCGGCGTCGTCCACCAGCCGCGCGAGCAGTGGTGGTGTGCCGCGAGGACCGGGCGCACGGAGTTCGAAGGCGCTTGACACGGCTGACACGCTAGTGGCGTACCGGTCAATGAACAAAGATGTCCGATTATCGAACGTCCGGGGTGACCGATGCCGTACTACCGCCAGGTCGGGGACATCCCCCGAAAGCGCCACACCCAGTTCCGCTCTCCGGACGGCTCCCTGTACGCGGAGGAGCTGATGGGGGTGGAGGGCTTCTCGGCCGATTCGGCCCTGCTCTACCACCGCCACCTGCCGACCGCGATCGTCGACGCGGTGACCGTCCCGGACACCCGCGGACCCCTCGTCCCGAACCTGCCGCTCAAGCCCCGCCACTTCCGGACCGAACCCCTGGTCGGGTCGGACCCTGGCGGCCCTGGCGGCCCTGGCGGCGCGGCCGACGCGGTGACCGGCCGCAGGGTGCTGTTCGGCAACGCCGACGTGGTGATCTGCTTCGCCGCCGCCACCGAGCCCAGCCCGCTCTACCGCAACGCCTTCGGCGACGAGCTGCTGTACGTGCAGTCCGGCGAGGGCGTGGTCGAGACGATCTACGGCGCGCTGGTGGTCGAGTCCGGGGACTACGTGGTGCTCCCGACCTCCTGCACCTACCGGCTGGCGCCCCGGACGCCGATGCGCCTGCTCGTGCTGGAGGCCACCGGGCACATCGGGCCCCCGAAGCGGTACCTGTCGGCGCGCGGGCAGTTCCTGGAGCACTCGCCGTACTGCGAGCGGGACCTGCGCGGGCCCGCCGAGCCGCTGCTGGTGGACGGCGAGGACGTGGACGTGCTGGTGCGGCACCGCGCCGGGCTGACCAGGATGACCTACGCGGCGCACCCGTTCGACGTGGTGGGCTGGGACGGCTGCCTGTACCCGTGGGTGTTCAACATCGGGGACTTCGAGCCGATCACCGGGCGGGTGCACCAGCCGCCGCCGGTGCACCAGACGTTCGAGGGTCCCAACTTCGTGGTGTGCTCGTTCGTGCCGCGCAAGGTCGACTACCACCCGCTGGCCGTGCCGGTGCCGTACAACCACGCGAACGTCGACTCGGACGAGCTGATGTTCTACGTGGGCGGGGACTACGAGGCGCGCAAGGGCTCCGGCATCGGGCTCGGGTCGCTGTCGCTGCACCCGGCGGGCTGCGCGCACGGGCCGCAGCCGGGGGCGGTGGAGGCGTCGCTGGGCGCGGAGTCGTTCGACGAGACCGCCGTCATGGTGGACACGTTCCGACCGCTGGAGCTGGGCGAGGCGGCGCTGGCGGGCGAGGACGCCCGGTACGCGTGGTCGTGGTCGCGCCGGGGACCGGACCTGGACTAGGGCGGGCGGGGGCCGGAGGCGACCGATCAGGGGGGCGGCCGGGGCAGGCCGATCCGGGAGGGGCAGGCCGGGAACTGGGCAGGCCAAGATCGGAACGGGCTGAGCGGCGACCACCGGGCGTCATCGGGCTCCCCCGATTCCAGCGACACTCGAACGGGCGTCAGCCCTGCGAGCGGTCACGCCCCGTGCCGCGCTCCTTCGCGCCCCTCCGGGTGGTCCCGCGCCGGGTGCGCCCGGCCTTCACGCCCTTCGCCGACCCGGCGCCCGCCGCCCCCGAGGACCCGGCGGCCTTGCCGGTCCCGCGCCGCACGGGCGCGCGCAGCACCCGCGCCGGGAACAGCTTCGGCACGCCCCGGAACGTCACCACGGTGTTGCCCTGCCGGTCCGGGAGCACGAGCCAGGCCCTGCGGTGCTTGCCGATCCGGCCGCGCACCAGCGGGCCCGCGCCGCGCACCTCCAGCACCGAGGACTTCTCCTCGCCGTGCACGACGAGCCTGCCGTTGCTCCAATGGACCCGCGCGAACCGCCACGGCTCCTCGCGCATCGCCCCCGCGGGCGACGGCCTGCGCACCAGGCCCCAGGCTATGGAGCCGAGCGAGAACGCGAGCAGCGCGAACGGGACGTGCGAGGGCACGTCGGACCAGAGGACCAGCACCAGTTGAGCGGTGAACGCCAGCGCCCCGAGGACGACCCAGCCGAACACCCGCCGGCTGGCCGTCTCAAGGCAGTGGTGGGTCCAGCGGTCATCGATAGCCGCCCCTTCGGTGGACGGCTGGTTGGGCACGACCACGAGCACCTCCGCCAAGCACGATCAGGGTACGTCCACCGGGGGACTTCCTTTTCCACCGCACGGCAAGTTAGGCTGCCCTAAGTTGGGGAGGTGACGCGGTGACCGAGATCCGCAGACCACCCGCGCCGCACCCTGCCGAGCGCGCGCGGACCATCGCCACCAGGGGTGGGCGCGCCGCGCTGCTGCCGCCGGACGGCGCCGAGGACCGGGTGGTGCCGGAGCTGCACCACGTGCACGCCTGCGGCGAGGCGACCCTGCTGCTGCCCGACGAGCACCCGCTGGTGGCGCGCGCCGCGCTCGGCGAGGTGACCTCGATGCTGGAGATCGCCGACCACGCCGCCGTGCCGCTGCGCGAGCCGGTGCGCGGCCTGCTGTGGATCACCGGCTGGCTGCGCGCGCTCGACGGGCCGGACGCCCGCGAGGCCTGCGTGGAGGTCGCCGAGGAGCGCCCCGACCCGCGCCTGCTCGACGTCGGCCACGGGCTGACCGCGCTGCGCCTGGTCCCGGCCTCCCTGGTGGTCGCCGACGCGGAGACCACGACCTCGCTGCGCCCCGAGGTGTTCGCCCAGGCCGAGCCCGACCCGTTCTGCGCGCACGAGGACCACTGGCTGCGCCACCTGGAGCTCTCGCACCGGGACGTGGTGGGCCTGCTGGTGCAGCACCTGCCCGAGGGGCTGCGCGGCGGGCACGTCCGGCCGCTCGGCCTCGACCGGTTCGGCCTGCGGCTGCGGGTGGAGCTGGAGGACACCGACCACGACGTGCGGATCGCGTTCTCCCGCCCGGTGGCGACCCCGTCCGAGTTGTCCTCGGAGCTGCGCAGGCTGATGGGCTGCCCGTTCCTGGCGCAGCGCCGCTAACGTGAGCTGGTGATCGACCAGACGAGGGGGCCGGGCGAGCTCGGGCCCGAGCGGTTCACGCCCGACCAGCGCAGGGGCTACCAGGTCGAGCTGCTGCTCGTCTTCAGCGTCACCCTCGGCCTGTCCGGGCTGCGCAGCCTGGTGCGGCTGGTGGACAGCCTGCTGCGGCCGGTCCCGCTCAACCAGCAGACGGTGGCGATCAACGTCCCGCAGGCGCGGTTCGACCTGCTCGACCTGATCGCCCAGCTGCTGAGCGTGCTCCAGCTGTCCGCGTGGGGCGGGCTCGGCCTGTACCTGCTGTGGCGCAGCGGGGTGACGTTCAAGGCCGTCGGCCTGGACCGGGCCCGGCCGGTGTTCGACGCGTGGGGCAGCCTGGGGCTGGCCGCGCTGATCGGAATCCCCGGACTGGCGTTCTACCTCGTGGCCTGGAACCTGGGGCTGAACCTGGCCGTGCAGCCGTCCACGCTGGACTCCTGGTGGAGCGCGATCACGCTGACCCTGGCGGCGGCGGGCAACGCGTGGGCCGAGGAGGTCCTGGTCGTCGGGTTCATCCTGACCCGGCTGCGGCAGCTGGGGTGGAAGGACAACACCTCGCTGGTGGTCGCTGCCGTGCTGCGCGGCTCGTACCACCTGTACCAGGGGTTCGGCGGGTTCATCGGCAACGTCGTGATGGGCCTGGTCTACGGGAGGTTCTGGCAGCGGACCGGGCGGCTGTGGCCCCTGATCGGCGCGCACACCCTGCTCGACGTGGTCGCCTTCGTCGGCTACTCGCTGCTGCGCGACCACCTGTCCTGGCTGCCCTGACCGCACCGCCGGAAGATCGGGCGCGTTCGGCCGAACGGCCCCGTCGGGGACGGGCGAGGAGGACAATCGGGGCATGACGACGCTCGCCGACGAACTGGTCCTCATCTGCTACTCGGACGAGGGCAGGCCCTCGGTCACCCACCCGATCCTCGGCTACGGGGTGACCGGCGCGCTGCTCACCGAGCTGGTGCTGGCGGGCCGGGTCGACCTGGTGGACAAGAAGGTCGTGGTCACCGACCCGACGCCCACCGGCGAACCGGCCGTGGACGCCCTGCTGGCCCGGCTCGCCGGGGCGGACAAGCCGCGCAAGCCGCAGCAGTGGATGCACAAGCTCTACAAGGAGAGCACGACGCAGGTGCTCGACGGCCTCGTGGAGCGCGGCGTGGTCCGCCGCGAGGAGGCCAAGGTGCTGCTGGTCTTCCCGACCACCCGGTACCCGACGCCGGACGGCAGGCAGCCCGCGCTGGAGGCGGACGCGCGCGCCCGGCTGCGCGCCGCGCTGGAGGGCGACGGCCCGGTGGACGAGCGCACGGCCGCGCTGTGCGCGCTGGTCGGGGCGGCCAGGCAGGAGCGGAAGGTGCTCCCCGACGTGCCGAAGGACCGGCTCAAGGCCAGGCTGAAGGAGATCAGCCAGGGCGCCTGGGCCTCGGACGCGGTGCGCAGGGCCATCGACGAGATCCAGGTGGCGCTGGTGGCGGGCGCGGCCGTGGCCGCCGCCGGGGCCTGATTCGCTGCGCAACGTTTCGAGGGTCGTTCGCCGGTAGTTCTTCACGATTCGCTGCCCTGAGCGTCGAACGCGATCGAATTATCCGGAAAGACTCCCACTGAGCTGCTGTTTCCGCCGGTCCGGGACTACCCTCGGCAGGGTGACCGCGCACATCGAGCACACCCAGTCCGCCACCCCCGCGCCCGGACCGGCGCCCAGGGTGGACAGCGAGGTCGGCCCGCTGCGCACGGTGCTGCTGCACCGGCCGGGGGCCGAGCTGAAGCGGCTGACCCCGCGCAACAACGACCAGCTCCTGTTCGACGGCGTCCCCTGGGTCGACCGGGCGCAGGAGGAGCACGACGCGTTCGCCGGGGTGCTGCGCTCGCGCGGCGTCGAGGTGCTGCTGCTCGGGGACGAGCTGGTGCGGGCGCTGCACGACGACCGGGCGCGCATCGCGGGCGTGCACAGCGCGGTGGACGAGCGCCGCCTGGGCATCCACCTGGCGGACGCGCTGCGCTCGCACCTGTCCGGCCTGGCCCCCGAGGCGCTGGCGACCATCCTGACCAGCGGCATGACCTTCGAGGAGCTGCCCGCCGCCGAGGGGGCCTCGCTGGTGCGCCGGATGCACCAGCCCGGCGACTTCGCCGTCGACCCGCTGCCGAACCTGCTGTTCACCCGCGACTCGTCGGTGTGGGTGGGCGACCGGGTGGCGATCACCTCGCTGGCGATGCCCGCGCGCGGCAGGGAGACCGCGCTGACCGACCTGATCTACGCCTACCACCCGCGCTTCGCGAAGACCGGCCGCGCCTACGGGGCGCACTCGGCCCCGCTGGAGGGCGGCGACGTGCTGCTGCTCGCGCCGGGCGTGCTGGCCATCGGCGTCGGCGAGCGGACCACGCCCGCGGGCGCCGAGTCGTTCGCCCGCTCGGCGCTGGCCGACGGGCTGGCGCACACCGTGCTCGCCGTGCCGATCGCGCAGCAGCGGGCCACGATGCACCTGGACACGGTGTGCACGATGGTCGACCGGGACGCCGTGGTGATGTACCCGGCGGTGCGGGACAACCTGTTCGCCTACCCGGTGCGCCAGGACGGCTCGGGCGGGGTGCGGGTGTCCGGGCCGAGCCCGTTCCTGGAGGCGGCGGCGGAGGCGATGGGCATCGACCGGCTGCGGGTGATCGACACCGGGCTGGACGCGGTGACCGCCGAGCGCGAGCAGTGGGACGACGGGAACAACACGCTCGCCGTGGGCCCCGGCCTGGTGGTGGCGTACGAGCGGAACGTGGAGACCAACGCGCGCCTGGAGGAGGCGGGGGTCGAGGTGCTGCGGATCAGCGGTTCGGAACTGGGCTCCGGTCGGGGCGGGCCGCGCTGCATGTCGTGCCCGATCGACCGCGCGCCGCTGGTCTGACCGCTCCGCACCGCTCCGAACTGCCGGGACAGCGTGGTCCGGGCTCGTCGGGGAAGGTTTGCCTAAACTATTTTAGGGAACCCTATCCATATATGCGTTAGCCTTTCCTTGAATGCGCAAAAGCATTTGTTGCTTTATTATCGGGTACATGGCCCTGAACCTGAAGAAGCTGCCCACCGAAACCTCCTCGAAGTTCCGAGCACTGCTCCAGGAGCAGATCGGGAACGAGTTCACCGCCTCGCAGCAGTACACCGCGATCGCGGTCTGGTACGACTCCCGCGACCTCCCCCGGCTCGCCGCGCACTTCTACGCGCAGGCGCTGGAGGAGCGCAACCACGCCATGATGCTGGTCAAGTACCTGCTCGACACGGACGTGCCGGTGACCATCCCCGGCGTCGGCGAGGTGCGCAACGACTTCGGCTCGGCGCGCGAGCCCGTCGAGCTGGCGCTGGCGCAGGAGAAGACCGTCACCGAGCAGATCGTCGCGCTGGCCAAGGCCGCCCGCGACGAGGGCGACTACCTGGGCGAGCAGTTCCTCCAGTGGTTCCTCAAGGAGCAGGTGGAGGAGGTGTCGTCGATGAGCACGCTGCTGACCGTGGTGGACCGCGCCGACGGCAACCTGTTCCACGTGGAGAACTTCGTCGCCCGCGAGCTGAGCGGCGCCGGGGGCGACGACCCGACCGCCCCCGCCGCGGCGGGTGGCGCGCTCTAACCGCGCGGGGCCTGGACACGCCCGCCGCACCCCGGTTCACGGGGCGCGGCGGGCGTTCGGCCGTTCAGGGGGCTTTCCCGGCCGGGGGCTTTCCGGCCAGGGGCTTTCCGATCAGCCGGGCCAGGTCTGGAGCAGCCCCGTGCCGGGGTGGCAGTTGACGTACTCGGCGGTCAGCGCGCCCTCGGGCAGCACGTGCACCTCGTGCCACAGCCGCACCCGCGTGCCGGGGCCGAACTTGGCGATCACGTGCTCCCAGAACCCGTTCAGGATGTCCTGGTGCGTCTTGTGGTCGTGCGCCCAGCGCAGCAGGTCGCCGATGCCGCGCCACCACACGACCGCCTCGGCGCCCGCCGCCCGCGCGCCGTTGGCGTCCAGGTTGCCCACCAGCCGGGCGGACAGGCAGCCGGTGTCGTGCGGGTTGTCCTGGAGGTGCGCGATGGCCGTGCGGTACGCGGGCTCGACCCCGTCCCGGTAGGAGGCCAGCTGGTCGTCCGGCGCGATCGACCACTCCTGGGCGGTGCGGATCCAGCACAGGCCGGAGGGCGAGGGCTCGGCCAGCCTGACCCGCCGACCGCGCGGCGACTCGCCGGGCGGCAGGTCCGTGGTGGGCTCCTCGGCGCGCTCCTGCCTGAGGTCGCGGTGCGCCGTGGCGGGCATCCGGTCCAGGGTGGAGTTGTCGTAGTCGTGCAGGTTCGTGGGGCCGGTCCCGGCGAAGCGGGAGGGGCCTGCCGCGAACTCGGCCGAGTAGAGCGTCTCGAACTGCTCGACCGGGGTCACCGAGGTCTCGTGCCAGTGCCCGATCGGCCCGTCGACGGGCAGGGACGCCCACCAGTCGCGCACCGGCCCGCTCGCCCACCAGGCGCGGTGCGCCTCGGGGTCCGGCCAGTAGCAGACGGCCATCTCGCTGTCGTCGTCGCTGACCCGCTCGACCAGGGCCGGGCCGCTCTCGCCCGCCGCCAGCTCCAGCACGCGGGCGATGGCCTTCACGCCGGCCGCCGAGTCGTCGGTCTGGACGCCGAAGCGGGCCACGACGAGGTGCGTGACGTCGTCGGACCAGCGCACCTCGTGGCCGGGACCGCCGCGCGGGTCGTACCCCTCCGGCCGGTGGGCGGTCGCCCGGTCGTCCAGTGGCAGGGAAGACAACGGATACCTCCTGTGTCCAAAGGTCTACAGCGAGTAGACCTGAAGATCAGGATGAGCCGTTCGGGCTAAAGACGTAAGCCCTATTTCCGTCACCATCGATCACGGTGAGTGCATGAACCACTACAGAACGGGTGGAGGGCGGAAGACTCCGTCCGGATCCGGTTCGAAGTCCAGCACCGCGACCACCGAGTCGGCCGGGATCGGGCCGTACACGTGCGGGAACCAGGGGCCGGACTCGTCGCCGTCCCCCGGCTCGTACAGCACGGGCAGGCCCTCCGGGTCGACGACCAGGAGGACCAGCCCGGACCGGTTCCGGTAGAGCGAGTTCGCGGGCAGGTGGACGGTTCCGGGGTCCGCGCAGTGCACGAACCCCTCCAGGTCGAGCGGGATCGCCCCGCTCTCCCTCGCCTCCGCCCAGTCCGCCCGCGTGCTGATCCGCAGGAGCACTTGTCCACACCTCCTGTGGAAAGCTGTGGATGAACCTGTGGACAACTCGTCCCGACCGGGTGATCGCACCCCCTAGCGGAGGGTGATCTGCCGTCCCCGCAGGCCGTCCCGCGACCGCCGCTCCGCCTCGCTCAGCGGCTCGGAGTCCAGGCTCGCCAGCGCGTCCAGCAGCCGCTTGCCCAGCGCCTCGGCCGGACCGGCCCACTCGCTGGAGTGCGACTCACGGTCCAGGTCCCACACCGGCACGAGCAGGCCGTGCGCGCGGAACGAGCCCGCGTAGCGGGTGCCGTCGCCCAGGTCCAGCTCACCGCGCACGGACAGCCGCGCCAGCGCCGCCAGCAGCTGCTCCTCCGGCTCCGGGCGCACCCAGCGCAGGTGCGCCTTGTCGCCCGCGTCCACCCAGTAGGCGGCCGTCACGCCGGGCGCGTCGACCCGCTCGGTCGGCAGGATCGCCGCGTTCGCCCGCTCCAGGGACAGCGCGACGTCACCGGCGGGCTCGTTGCCCGGCGGCATCCACCACGCGAAGTCGGCGTGCAGCTCGGGGCTGACCGACGCCTCGACGTCCAGCAGGTCCTGCAGGCGACCGGGGTTGGTCCCGTCCTCCGGGCCGACCACGGGCAGCACGTCGCCGGTCTCGGCGGTGTAGGCCCACTGCACGGCGCGGGCCAGGTCGCGGCTCAGGTCGCCGGAGCGGGTCTGCACCTGCAGGCCCACGAACGCGGTGCCGTCGGCGCGCACCAGCCCTGCGGCGGCCATCGGCAGCACCGAGGCCAGCACGACCTCGCGCGGCGCGTCCTTGAGCGGCAGCTTCACGGTCGCCGAGGGCACGAACTCCCGCAGCGCGATCAGCTCCGCCTCCGACGCCAGCCCCGCGAAGGGCCGGGCGACGATGACGTCGGCCCCGCCGTCCGCGCCCCCGTGGCACGCCTTGTAGCGCTTGCCGGAGCCGCACGGGCACGGCTGGCGCGGGTTCACCCCGTCCGCCGACTTGCTCTTCACAGCCGTCCGCTTGGCCACGACTAGCCTCCTCCTGGTTCAGGGGGCCAAGTCTGCCGCAAGGATCTTGCGGGTTCGCGCCGGGTGGTTGGTCGCCAGGTGGCGCACGCCCCGCTCGCGGCACAGGTCGATGTCGGGCGCCGTGTCCACGGTCCAGCAGTAAGCACCCCGGCCGCGTCCCGGCGAGCGGCGCAGCAGGGACACGCCGGGCCCCGGCAGATCCGCCCATTCGGGTAGCCGCTGGGGCCACAGCCGGTCGAGCAGCCAGACCGTGGGAACGGCGGGCGCGAGCGCTTTGAAGCGGCGCACCGCGAGCGCGGAGAACGACATCATGTGCACGTCCAGCGAGTGCCGGGCCAGCTCCTGCGCGAGCCTGGTCTCCACCAGCCCGCCGGTGCGCACCGGGTGCTTGGTCTCGACGAACAGCGGGGTCCCGTGGTCGGCGGCCAGGCCCGCCAGCTCCGCGAAGGTCAGCACGGGGGCCGGGTCGCCGCCGTGCCAGGAGCCGAAGTCGAGCGCGCGCAGCTCGGCGAGGGTGAGCGCGCCGACCGCGCCCCGTCCGTCGCTGGTGCGGGAGACGGTGCGGTCGTGGACGCAGACCAGCTGCTCGTCCCTGGTCAGGCGGACGTCGCACTCCAGGGCGTCGGCGCCCTCGGCGATCGCCAGCTCGTAGGCGGCGAGGGTGTGCTCGGGCAGGGCCGCGGAGGCGCCTCGGTGGGCGACCACTTCGGGGGACACGGGCCTGGATGCTCCCCGGTGGCCGCGGGTGGCGGCAAGCGCTCGCCGCGCGGGTCGCAGCGGGCGGGACCCCGTCGGGTCGCGGACGGCCGTCCCTTCGGGCGGGTGTCGCGTTTCCGATGGACGCGAGCGGTCCTCAAGACCTACCGTCCGGGGTCGTGGCGCCTTTCGACCAGAACGACCCCTCCTTCATCGCGGACCCGTACCCGGTCTTCGCCGCGCTGCGCGTCCAGGGCGAGGTGCACTGGCACGACGGCATGGGGCTCGCGGTCGCGGTGTCCCACGCCGCGTCGTCGGCGGTGCTGCGGCACCGGAGCCTCGGACGGCTGTGGACGGACGCCAAGCCGCTGGAGGAGTTCGCCTCGTTCAACCTGCTGCACCGGAACTCGCTGCTGGAGAACGAGGGCGCGACGCACGCCCGGCTGCGGCGGCTGGTGTCGGCGGCGTTCGGGCGCGGGCACGTGGAGCGGTTGCGGCCCCGGATCGCGGAGCTGGCGGACGGGCTGGTCGACGGGCTGGTCGACCGGGTGCGCGCGGACGGGTCGGCCGACCTGCTGGAGCACGTGGCCGGACCGCTGCCGGTGGAGGTGATCGCCGAGCTGCTGGGGGTGCCGCACTCGGAGCGGTCGCTGCTCCAGCCGTGGTCGAACGCGATCGTGAAGATGTACGAGCACGGGCTGGCCGAGGACAAGCGGGCGGCGGCGGAGCGGGCGGCGCGGGAGTTCGTGGCGTACCTGCGGGAGGTCGTGGCGCTGCGGCGGCGGCAGCCGGGCGACGACCTGGTGTCCGACCTGGTCGCGGTGACCGACTCGGACGGGGCCCGGCTGAGCGAGGACGAGCTGGTGGCCACGGCGGTGCTGCTGCTGATGGCGGGGCACGAGGCGACCGTGAACGTGATCGGCAACGGGGTGCTGGCGCTGGTGGAGCACCGCGACCAGTGGGAGCGGCTGGTGGCCGACCCCGGCCTGCTGGAGACCGCCGTCGAGGAGCTGATCCGGTACGACTCGCCGCTCCAGCTGTTCGAGCGGACCGCGACCAAGCGGGAGGAGATCGCCGGGCACGTGGTGGAGGAGGGCGCGAAGATCGCGGCCCTGCTCGGCGCGGCGGCGCGCGACCCCGAGGTGTTCGAGCGGCCGGACGAGTTCGACGTGGGGCGCACGCCCAACCAGCACCTCGGGTTCGGCATGGGCATCCACTACTGCCTGGGCGCGCCGCTGGCCCGGATCGAGGTGCAGGCGGCGGTGGACGCGCTGCGGCGCAAGCTGCCGGGGATGGAGCTGGCGGCGACGCCGAGGCGGCGGGAGGAGTTCGTGATCCGGGGGCTGCACGAGCTGCCGCTGGGCGCGGGCTGAGCTTTTCCCGCTGCGCCGCTGGTGCCTGCGCTCAGCGGTGGTAGCGCTGGGGCAGGCGGTAGCCGAGGTCCTCGAGGACGGCGCGCAGCCGGTCGGGGTAGTCGGTGATCAGGCCGTCCACGCCGTCGCGGATGAGCTTGCGCATGGTGGCGGGGTCGTTGACGGTCCACGGGATGACCTCGAGGCCGTTCCGGTGCGCGTCCTCGACCAGGGCCTCGGTGGTGAACGGGACGTAGTCGGGGTCGCCGACCTTGCCGTTCTGCGGGTTGCCGTGCACCGGGGACAGCGCGGAGGCGCCGAAGCTGCGGGCGGCGCGGGCCGGGCTGCCGCCGAAGTCGGCCAGGTCGAGGCCGCCGGTCCAGGGCGAGCCGGGGGCGAGGAACTCGGGCTGGGTCAGGGCGATCACCGGCAGTCGCGGTGCGACCTTCCGCCACAGCATCAGGGTCCCCCAGTCGAAGGACTGGATGGTCACGTCGCGCTCGAAGCCGGAGCGGCGGATCTCGCGCCAGGTGACGTCGACGAACTGCTCGCGCGGCGCGGTCTCGTGCGGCGCGGCGGCCTCGACCTTGGTCTCGACGTTGAACCGGACGTCGTGCGCGCGGTAGCGGCGGGCGAGGGCGAACACCTCGGCGAGGGTGGGCATCCGGGCGCCGGGCGACAGCTCCTGGTCGGGGTGCTGGGCCGAGCGGCGGGAGCCGCAGTCGAGCGTGCGGACCTGGGCGAAGTCGAGGTCCTTGACGTACTTGCCCGCGTAGGGGAACTCGGGGTCGCCGGGGCGCGCGGGGGCGGTGTCGACGCACTTGGCGGGGTTGGTCCTGCGGTCGTGCGTGACGACCTCGCGGCCGTCCCTGGTGATCTGGACGTCCAGCTCCAGGGTGGTGACGCCGACCTCGAGGGCCTTGGCGAACGCGGCGAGCGTGCTCTCGACGGTGAGCCCGATGCCGCCCCGGTGGGCCTGGAGGTCGAAGCCGTGCTTGCCGTGCCCGTGCCCGTGCCCGTGCCCGGCCCCGGTCCCGGCTCCGGCCGAGGCCGCGCCGGGGAGCAGGAGCATCACCACGAGTGCCGCGCCCAGTGCCCGCATGACCTCACCGTGGCAGAGCGGGCGGTGCTCGCTCAGGGCCTGTTCGGGGGACGCCGGGTGAACTCCGGGGGGGCGCGGCGGCGGTGGGGGCTACCTGGGGGAACCGGATGCCCTGATCGCGCGCAGCTCGGGCGCGGGGGCGCCCTTCACGCCGACGACGCGCATCCGGCGCAGCGAGGCGGGGTCGAGCGGCAGGAGCAGGGTGGTGAGGCGGCGGACCACGACGGCGGTGGTGAGCGCGACGCCCGCGGCGAGCAGGTCGGAGACCGCGTGCAGGAAGACGCCGTCGGCGAGGGCCTGCACGCTGCTCCGGAACGACCAGGCGACGGTGAGGGCGAAGAACAGCGCGGACACCACCCACAGCGCCCACCAGCGGAGCAGCAGCTTGGAGGGCTTGGGGCGGGCGTCGACGGGCAGCCGGAGGGCGGCGTGCTCCAGCTCGGCGAGCGCCGAGCCGGGGACGACCAGGTTCACGCCGGGGACGACCAGGCCGAGCACCAGTTCGCGCTCGGAGCGCGAGGGGGCGTAGCCGGAGGCGGCAGCGGCGGCGGCGCGGGCGGCGCGGACCCACAGGAAGGACAGGACGAGCGCGATGGCCGAGGTGATCCCGGCGACGGCCGAGGCGGCGACGACCATGGCGTCGGAGACGCCGACCGTCGTGGCGGACAGCGCGCCGGTGCGGCTGAGCAGGAGCAGGGCGTAGCGCCAGAGCTCGCTGCCCGCGGCCCACAGCGCGGTCATCCCGGCGAGGCCGAGGGCCTGGGAGGCGGTGCGGGCGAGGCGCTGCACCTGGTCGACGCGGTCGAGCGGGCGGGCCTCGTCGAGCGCGACCGAGGTGGGCCAGCGCCAGGCGAGCAGCGGGAAGCCCCAGCGCGGCGGCACCGGGTAGGACGGGGGTCCGGCGTAGGGCCGCCGGGCGCCGCCGAACCGGCGGGCGGGGTAGGCGCCGGGCGGCGGGGTCGCCACCCAGTCCACCCGCATCGGCTGAAGCGGTCGCACGTCAGATGACCTCCGGCTCCACGTCGGGCAGCTCGCCCACCATCGGCCTGCCCTGCGTGGACCAGGTCTGCATCCCGCCGTCGACGTTCACGGCGTCCCACCCGTTGGCGTTGAGGTACTCGGTGACCCTGGCCGACCGCCCACCCATCCGGCAGACGACGTAGACGACGTCGGCCTCGGGCACCTCCCCGAGCCGCCCGGCGAGCTCGCTCATGGGGATGTGCACCGCACCGGGCGCGTGCCCGGCGGCCCACTCGTCGACCTCGCGCACGTCGAGCAGCACGGCGCCTTCAGGCAGCTCGGCCGGAACGTCGGACACTTCAACGCTGGGAACCGTCACACGGGACATGCTGCCACGGGTGGCATCGGGAGGGCATGAGGCGGAGCGGTCAGGGGCGGGTGGTGTCGTGGGGGAGGGAGAGCCGGGACTGGTGGACCTGGACGCGGGCGGCGAACTCGGGGCAGCCTGCTTTGACGAGCCGGTCGAACAGATCGGCCCGCTTCCCTCTGCCCACCCAGTACCGGGTCTGCTTCAAGGTCGCTTGCCACACGATCTCAGGCGCGATGTCGTGGACCAGCACGAAGAACTCATCGGGCTTGTGCACCT
This sequence comes from Actinosynnema mirum DSM 43827, assembly GCF_000023245.1. Taxonomy (GTDB): domain Bacteria; phylum Actinomycetota; class Actinomycetes; order Mycobacteriales; family Pseudonocardiaceae; genus Actinosynnema; species Actinosynnema mirum. The sequence goes on along the minus strand of NC_013093.1, from coordinate 82,556 downwards.
CGTAGGGCAGCAGATCTGCGACCTGCTCCGAGTGGAAGCCTTCGTCACAGGTCAGGACGATGTCTGCTTGGCACGTCACGGCTGCGGCGTGCACGTGTCGATCGTTGACGTCCTTGCCGGGGAACGAGTCGTCAATGACGAAGTCGTCGACCCGTCCCCCCTCAAAAGCTTTTTCGATCTTGTCCCGGATGCTGCTGATCTGCCCACCGTCCAGAGCAGGCTTGTCCCGACGCAGGTGGAAGAGCGCTTCCGCGAGCAGGTCCTCGGTCCAGTAGGCGTGATAAACCTGCTGTTCATCACTCCCCTGCAGCAGCCCGAACCAGTCAAGCAAGGTGCGCGAGTACAGGACGTTCGCATCGGCTAAAACCTTCATCACAGCCACCGGGAAAGACTATCCACCACCCTCGTGAACTGCGGAAACCACGCCGTTGAACGCGGGCTCAGAATTCTTCGAGGTCGCGCAACTCGTCGAGTGCGGCCAACTGGCGCTGCCTGCGCTCGCGCCGCTCCCTCAGCACATCCTCCGTACGCAGGCGGGTGTGCGCCCCAACCTTGCGCGAGGGGATCTCCCCCGCGTTGACCTTCCGCATCAACGTGGGGCGCGAGATGCCGAGCAGCTGGGCAGCAGCAGTGGTGGTCAACTCCTCGGGCATCGTGGTGACGGTGACCGCCTGCCCCCGCGCCACGGCGTGGACGAGCTTGGCGATGAGCCCCGAGAGCTCTGCGGGCACTTGGCGCGCGGCGCCTCCGCCGTCCGACTCTGCGGTGAACCGGGCGTTCCTGCCGGACAGAAGCCCGATCAGCTCCTGCGCTTGCCGCTGGTTGACCTCGTTCGCGAACAGCACGTCCCGCTCGGTCGCACCCACGGAAATACCTCCACCAGTTGATTTACACTTATAACTGTAAGCTTGCACACCTACAAGTGCAACCACGTTCACGTCCGACACGCCGGAAGGCCGCCCCCGCCAGCAGCGGGGACGGCCTTCGGGTGGTTCGGGTGTGGCGCCGTCAGTGCGAGGTGGCCTTCTCCGCGCCCGTGCCGGTCAGCGCGCGGACCTCCATCTCGGCGTACTTCGCCGGGTTCCGCTCCTTCGACAGGACCGTGCCCAGGTAGCCCAGCAGGAACGCCAGCGGGATCGAGATGATGCCGGGGTTCGACAGGGGGAACAGGTCGAAGTCCATCGTCGGGAACATCGAGGTCGGCCTTCCGGAGACCGCGGGCGACAGGACGATCAGGACCAGGGTCACCGACAGGCCGCCGTAGATGCTCCACAGGGCGCCCGCCGTGTTGAAGCGCTTCCAGAACAGCGAGTACAGGATCGTCGGCAGGTTCGCCGACGCCGCGACCGCGAACGCCAGCGCCACCAGGAACGCCACGTTCTGGCCGTTCGCCGCGATGCCGCCGAGGATGGACACGACGCCGATGACGATGGCCGTCCGCCGCGCCACCCTCACCTCCGCGTCCTTGTCCTCCACCTCGCCCTTCTTGATCACGTTGGCGTAGATGTCGTGCGCGAACGACGCCGACGCGGTGATGGTCAGCCCGGCGACGACCGCGAGGATCGTCGCGAACGCGACCGCCGCGATCAGGCCCAGCAGCAGCGGGCCGCCGATCGCCTCGGCCAGCAGCGGGGCCGCCGAGTTCGCCTTGCCCGGTGCCGCGTTGATCTTGTCGGGGCCGACCAGGGCCGCCGCGCCGTAGCCCAGGACCAGGGTGAACAGGTAGAACAGGCCGATCAGCCAGATCGCCCACACCACGGACCGGCGCGCTTCCTTCGCGGTGGGCACCGTGTAGAAGCGCATCAGGATGTGCGGCAGGCCCGCGGTGCCGAGCACCAGCGCGAGGCCGAGCGAGAGGAAGTCCAGCTTCGTCGTGCCGGTGGCCCCGTACTGCAGGCCCGGCCCGAGCAGCTTCTCCCCCGCCTTCGGCGCGTTGTCGACCGCCGCGCCGAGCAGCGTGGACAGGTTGAACCCGTACTTCGCCAGCACCCAGATCGTCATCACGCCCGCGCCGACGATCAGCAGCACGGCCTTGATGATCTGCACCCAGGTGGTGCCCTTCATGCCGCCGATCAGCACGTACGCGATCATCAGCGCGCCGACCACCGCGATCACGATCGCCTGGCCGCCCTTGCCGGTGATGCCGAGCAGCAGCGCCACCAGGCCGCCCGCGCCCGCCATCTGCGCCAGCAGGTAGAAGAACGACACGACCATGGTCGACGTGGCCGCCGCCGCGCGGACCGGGCGCTGGCGCATCCGGAAGCTCAGCACGTCGCCCATCGTGTACTTGCCGGTGTTGCGCAGCAGCTCCGCGACCAGCAGCAGCGCCACCAGCCAGGCCACCAGGAACCCGATGGAGTACAGGAAGCCGTCGTACCCGTAGACCGCGATGGCGCCCGCGATGCCCAGGAACGACGCGGCGGACAGGTAGTCGCCCGCGATGGCGATGCCGTTCTGCGGGCCGGTGAACGCGCGGCCCGCCGCCAGGTAGTCCGCCGCGGTCTTGGTGTTGCGGCTGGCCCGGATGACCACGACCAGGGTCGCCGCGACGAAGAGCCCGAAGATGCCGATGTTCAGGACGGCGTTGGTGTTCACGCGTCGCCCCCTTCGAGCTCGTGCCGGATCTTCTCGGCGGTCGGGTCGAGGTTCCGGTTCGCGTGCCGCACGTACAGCGCGGTGATCGCGAACGTGGACACGAACTGGAGGAGCCCGAGCACCAGGCCCACGTTGATGTTCCCGACCAGCTTGGTCGACATGAACCCGTGCGCGTAGTCGGCCAGCAGCACGTAGAGCACGTACCAGGTCAGGAACAGGCCCGCCATGGGGAAGACGAACGTCCGCAGCCTGCGGCGCAGCTCGGTGAACTCGGGGCTGGACTGCACCGCCACCCAGTCGGTGCTGTCGGGGGAACCGGGGGTGGGCCCGGCGGAGTCCTCGGTGGTGCTCACAGGTCCCCTCCTCGCGTACTCGGCGACGATGTCGGCGGCATGAACGGCACGTAAGTCCTCCTGGTGCGTTCTGGTACGCCGAGGACCGTAAGGAGACGTAGGTCACTCCGGGTAGTCCCTGAACGTGCTATTGCGCCCAACTGTCGAGTGATGCGACGAGCGGTAGGGAAAGTGAGACGAAGGGATAACGCGGTGAGCAACATCACCGTTCACCGGACGGTGTGAACCCCACCACCCGGTTGGCGCTGCCGATCGGCCGACCAGCGCACGTCCCGCACCCCTCGTCCGCCCGCTCAGCCCCCCGACCCCGCCGCGCCCCGGTGCTGCCCCTCGCCCGCCCTGCGCGCGCCCCCGGACGCGAACCGCGCCCCCCGGTCGCGCATGAACCCCAGCCGGTCGGGCGCGTGCAGCCGCAGCAGCACCTGGTTCACGTCCGCGGGCCTGCTCGGCCCGGTCAGCTTGCTGATCCAGATCATGGTCAGGAACGCGATCGGCACCGTCACCAGCGCGGGCTGCGCCAGCAGCGCGGGCGCCCAGTCCCCCGTCGCCTTGCTCACCGCCGTCACCACCTGCGACAGGATCACCAGTCCGCCGCCGACGACCAGCCCGGCCACCGCCCCGACCCAGGTCAGCCCCCGCCACCAGATCCCCAGCAGCAGCAGCGGGCAGAACGTCGACGCGGCCAGCGCGAACGACATCGCCACGGTCAGCGAGGCGTCGCTGCGCGGCAGCAGCAGCGCGAGCCCGATCGCGACCGCGCCGGTCAGCACCGTCGCCCACCGGAAGTCCCGCACCTTGCCGCGCAGGATGTCCGTGGACACCACCCCGGCGACGCTCACCACCAGCCCGGACGAGGTGGACAGGAACGCCGCGAACGCGCCCGCCGCCACCACCGCCCCGAGGATCTGCCCGAGCACCCCCGGCAGCATCGTGTGCGGCAGCAGCAGCACCGCCGCGTCGGTCTTGCCGGTCACCAGCAGCTGCGGCAGGTACAGCCGGGAGATCACCCCGAGCACGGTCGGGAAGACGTAGAACAGCCCCAGCAGGTAGAGCACGTGCAGCGCCGTGCGCCGCGCCGCCTTGCCGTCCGGGTTCGTGTAGAACCGCACCAGCACGTGCGGCAGCCCCATCGTGCCCAGGAACGTCGCGAAGATCAGCGAGTAGGTCTCGAACAGCCCGCCCAGCCCGTCGGTCTGCGGGCGCAGCCACACGTCGTTCGCGCTCGGCGCTCCCTCCACCACCGGCACCGGCGAGCCCGCCGTGAACCGCAGCTCGGTGCCCTTGGCCACCGAGTACGTCTTCGGCGCGCCACCCGAGTCCGGCCCCCAGTACGCGGGCCCGTCCGCGCGCGCCCCGTCCACCTCGCCGACCACGTGCAGCTTGGTCAGCGAGGTCACCTCCAGCCGCACCGGGTCGACGGTGGTCACGGTGACCGGCTCGTGGAACAGCAGCACGCCCTCGGCGTCCACGGACTGCGCGCTGGTGCCCGGCCCGGTCAGGAACACCGCGAACAGCACGAACGTCGGCGCCGAGATGGCGAACAGCTTGCCCCAGTACTGGAACGCCTGGACCAGCGTGATCGCCCGCATCCCGCCGCCGAGCACGTTCGCCACCACGATCAGCGTCACCAGCACGCCGCCCAGCCACGCGGGCAGCCCGGTGATCGTGTTCAGGGTCAGCCCGGCGCTCTGCAGCTGCGGCACCAGGTACAGCACCCCGATGCACACCACGAAGAACGTGCAGAAGTGCCGGAGCTTGCGCGACCCGAGCCGCGCCTCGGCGAAGTCGGGCAGGGTGTACGCGCCCGAGCGGCGCAGCGGCGCGGCGACGAACAGCATCATCGCCAGGTAGCCCGCGGTGAAGCCGATCGGGTACCAGAGCGCGTCGACGCCGTCCTTGAGGATCAGCCCGGCGACGCCGAGGAACGAGGCCGCCGAGAGGTACTCGCCGGAGATCGCCGCCGCGTTGCGGGTGGCGGGCACCGCGCGCCGGGCGACCAGGAAGTCCGGGGTCGTGTTGGCCCGGCGGGAACCCACGTAGCCCAGCAGGAACGTGACCACCGCGACCACGGCGACCAGGCTCAGGCTCCACAGGTTCTGCACCATGGCTCAGCGGTCGACCATGCTGACGAAGTCGCGCTCGTGCCGCTCGGCCTGCCTGCGGCTGAGCAGCCCGACCAGGTAGAACAGCGGGAACGGCACCAGCCCGAGCAGCAGCCACGGCAGGCGCACCCCGAACAGCTGCACCTCGGACAGGTCGACCAGGTAGAACAGCAGCGGCAGCAGCGCGACGGCCAGCAGCGTCCCGCCGCCGAGCACGAACGCGGTGCGCAGCTGCTGCCTGATCAGGTCGCGGACCAGCTTCTCGCCGACGCTGGTCTGCTCCTCCAGCTCGATGATCGTGCGCAGCACCCGGCCCCGGCCCTTGGGGTCGGCCAGCACGACGCGCCTGCGCCGGGGCTTGCGGCCCTGCGCGGGCGCGTGCTCGCCGGGCGCGGGCTGCTCCGCGGGCGGTCCGGGCTGCTCGCTCATCCCCAGTTGCTCTTCGGCGGGCGCACGATCCGCTCCTTCAGGTCCCTGGTGTGCCTGCGGCTCACCGGCAGCTCCTTCGCCCCCTCGCCGCTGCCGATGACCACCGCGTAGCCGTTGGACGTCATCCGCAGCTCGGTCACCAGCGGCAGCGCGACCAGGAAGGAGCGGTGGATGCGCACGAACCCCGCGTTCTCCCAGCGCTCCTCCAGCTGGGCCAGCGGGATGCGCACGAGGTGGCTCTGGCCGTCGTTGGTGTGCAGCCGAGCGTAGTCGCCCTGGGCCTCCACGTAGCGGACGCTGGCCCTCGGCACGAGCTTGATCGTTCCACCGAGCTCGACCGGGATGACCTCGTCGTCCTGGGAGTCGGCGGCGGTCGGCTCCGGCGCGGCGGCGGCGGCCGACACCGAGTTGACCCGGTCGACCACGCGCGCGATGGCCTTGTTGACCCGGTCGCTGTTGATCGGCTTGGTCACGAAGTCGACCGCGCCGACGTCGAACGCCACCACGGCCTCGGAGTGCTCGACGCCGGTGACGAACACCAGCGCGGGCGGCGCGCGGAAGGCGCCGAGCACGCGGGCCAGGTCGGTGCCGCTCAGACCGGGCATGTTGATGTCGGCGAACACCGCGTCCACCGGGGGCTGGCCCGCCTCCTGGCGCTCCATCACCTCGGTGTCGTAGTCGCCCCTGAGGATGCGCAGCGCCTCCGCCGCGTCGAACGCGGTCAGCACGCGGCGGATGTGCGGGCTGCTCTCCAGCAGGAACTTGATCTCGTCCAGACCTGGCGCCTCGTCGTCCACCGCCAGGACGAGGAGGCCGGAGCTCATTGGCGTACTCACTGTGCCGCGCATCTTGCCGATCAGGGTGGGGTCGTGTCCACGCCGGGGACCGCGCTCCGGGCCCGCGTCACGCCGACGAGGGGTTCACAAGCCGAATCGGGACCAGCGCGCGCGCTCCTCCAGGCTCGCCAGCGCCTGCGTCACGAAGTCACCCGATCGTGTGGACGCCGCGTTGCCGAGGCCGAGCCTGCTGAGCAGGTTCCTGCGGGGCTCGGCGATGGCGATCTCGGCGTCGGGGTAGCGCTTGCCGATGACGCCGCGCAGCGTGCCCAGCCCGTCGACCAGCCCCAGCTCCAGCGCCTTGGCCCCGGTCCAGACCTCGCCGGCGAACAGGTCGGGCGCGTCGGCGGCCAGCCTGCGCCCCCTGCGCTCGGTGACCCACGCCTTGAACTGCTCGTGCAGCTCGGACTGGAGACCTTCCAGCCAGGCCACGTCCTCGGCCTTCTCCGGCTGGAACGGGTCGAGCCGCACCTTGCTCTCGCCCGCGCTGTGCACCCGGCGCTCGACGCCGAAGCGCTCCATCAGCCCGGTGAGGCCGAACCCGGAGCTGACGACGCCGATGGAGCCGACCAGCGAGGTGGGGTGCGCGTGGATCTCGTCGGCGGCGCAGGCCAGCCAGTAGCCGCCGGAGGCCGCGACGTCCTCGCAGAACGCCAGCACGGGCACCCGGCGCTTCGCGGCCAGCTCGCGGACGCGGTCGGCGATCAGCGCGGACTGGGTCGGGGCGCCGCCGGGCGAGTTCACCAGCAGCGCCACGGCGACCAGGCGCTCGTGCTCGAAGGCGCGGGTCAGCGCGGACTCGACGGACTGGGCGTTCAGGCTGCCGCGCGCGGCGACCGGTCCGGGGTTCGGGGTGATGACCCCGTGCAGCCGGACCGCGGCGACGACCGGGCCGCGGTCGACCCGGTCGCCGACGATCTTCGGGAGCCGCGAGGCGATCTTGTCGGTCACGCTCATGGTCCCGAGCCTACTGACGTTCCGGCGCTAGCATCGGCTGGTGACGTTCAACCCGATCCGCTGGCTGGAGCGCTACGTCGAGTGGTGGGACGAGCGGGGCCGGAAGAACGCCGACGGCCCCAGCGCGATGCACGTCTACTGGATGTGGATCACCTGGGCGGTGTGCGGGGTCATGCTGGTGACCGCGCTGGCCGTCGCCGCGCGCTAGCGCCTCACGCGCGCAGCACGGCCTGCTCGCCGGTCTCCTCCACGCGCGGGGCCACCAGGGTCAGGTTGGGCCGGACGCCCTGCCGGTACTTGGGGACCTTGAGGATGATCTTCATCCCGGCCTCGGGCGCGGTCTCCACGACCAGCGCGTAGTCGTCGCCGAACACCGCCCGCATCCGGTGGTTGATGTTGCCCAGCCCGACGTGCGCCCCGGTCTGGTGCGCGTCCTTCAGGTCCTCGAACAACCGCTCCGGGTCCATGCCGACGCCGTCGTCCTCGACGCTGATCAGCGCCTCGGCCCCGTTGTCCTCGGCGGTGATCGTGAGCATCCCGCCGCCGGGCTTCTTGGCCAGCCCGTGCCGGACCGCGTTCTCCACCAGCGGTTGCAGGCACAGGAACGGCAGCACGACCTGGAGCACCTCGGGCGCGATGCGCAGCCGCACCTCCAGCCGCGCCCCGTACCGGGCCTGCTCGATGGTCAGGTACCGGTGGATGTTGGTCAGCTCGTCCGACAGCGTCGTGAAGAACCCGTCGGTGCGGAACGAGTAGCGGGTGAACTCCGCGAACTCCTGCAGCAGCTCCCGCGCGTACACCGGGTCGGTGCGGATCAGCGACGAGATGGTGTTGAGCGCGTTGTAGACGAAGTGCGGCGAGATCTGCGCCCGCAGCGCCCTGACCTCGGCCTGCGCCAGCGCCTGCCGGGACTTCTGCAGCACCTCCAGCTCCAGCTGCGTGGAGACGAACCGCGCGGTCTCCTCCGCCATCCGGATCTGCCGCTTGTTCGGCACCCCGCTGACCACGATCAGCGTGCCCGCGACCTCGGACTCCACGATCAGCGGCACGATCACCGCGCTGTGCATGGGGCACGGCCCGGACAGGTCGCAGTCGAGCTTGCGGTGCTCGACGTGCTCCTTGTGCACCTCGCGGATCGCCTGCTCTATGTGCCCGCGCATCAGCTCGTAGTGGTCGGCCGCGCCGCCGTCCCAGGACAGCACGCTGCCGGTGCTGTCGGTGATGCCGACCGCGACGCAGCGCAGCATCTCCCGCAGGTGCGGGGTGGCCTTGTCGGCCGCCTCCGCCGTCAGGCCCTCCCGCAGGTCGGCCGACGCCTTCGACATGCGGTGGAGCATGTCCATCACGGCGTCCTCGACCGAGGTGCTCACCCTGCGCGCCCGGCAGAGCATCACGAACAGCCCCAGGACGGCCAGGGTGGCGATGACGCCGAGCACCGCCCGCTCGGTCAGGAGATCGCGCACGCCGTCCATGCTGTGGGGTCGGCGTGCTCCAGGCAAGGGGTCTCACCCCGATCATCGTGGGACGATCGGGCTCGGGCACCGGGAATCACCGGCCCGGCCTGCGGTTTTCCGGTTGTGGGTCGGTCGGGTCGATCACCGGTTCCATTGGCGGGCAACACATTCCGGGCGTGTCGTTGGTCGGGCGAACCGGCGCCGCCCCCGCGGGCGGGGTGCCCGGCGCTCGCGATCACCCGCCAGGGAGGGGCCGCGCCCCGCGGTCAGTCGACCGGCTGCAGCGGACCGTCGATGTCCGGGAGCGAGTACATCTCGATCTTCCGGGCGATGTTGCCGACCTCGTCGCGCACGTTCAGCACGCCGCGCACGTGGCCCACCCAGCGCTCGGGCGGGAGGTCGTCGCCGGTCGCCTTGGACTCGGCGACCACCAGGTGCGGGCGGCGGATCGCCCAGCGGACCGGGAAGAACAGGAACATCATCGCCAGCGCGAGGCCGAGCCACGCCGGGACGACGACCTGCTCCGGGGTCCACGCCACGAGCAGCACGCCCATGGCGGCCACGATGGCGAGCATCAGCACGCCGGGACCCTGACCGCCGCTCACGTCGTGCTCGAAGTCGGCGTCGGCGGCGGGGTTGCGCCACTCGACCTGGCTGCGAACCGTCCACATCCGGCCGTCCGCACCGCGCACCAGCCGCGTCATCAACCGTCTCCTCAGACGTCGAGCGATCACTCAGCGTGCTTCAACGGTACCCCTAGGGACGTGAGCCACTGGGGTGAACCCTGCGCCCGGTGCCGGTGGCGCGCTGTGATCAACGGCGGCCGTTCAGCCCACCGGGTAGGCCGTCCGGGGGTGCAGGGTGACCGTGGTCGGCGTGATTCCCAGCTCAGGGCTCTGGAGCACCGACGGGCCGGGCTCCGGGTCGGGCCCCTGACCGGTGGTGGTCGTGCCGGGCGGCTCGGGGTCCTCCTTGCCCGACTGCTCCGGGTCGTCCGGCGTGCTCAGCGCGGTGGTGCCGGGGTCCTCCAGCGCGCCGGGGGTCGGGCTCGTGGTGGCAGGCGGCTCGGACTGCCCGGAACCCGGCTCGCCGGACGCGGGCTCGCCAAAGGGCGGCCCCCCGGTCGGCGGCTCGCCGGACTGCGGCCCCCCGGACTGCGGGGGCGCGCCGGTCGGCGGCCCGACCCGGTCACCGCCGGTGAGCGACCCCCGCCCCCCGCCGCCCGACGGCCGGTTCGAGGTCGCGGGGCGCGCGGCCCCGTCGCCGGCAGGCGGGAGGCTGGTGGCCGTCCCGGTCAGCGTCACGCTCGGGCGGGGCGTCAGCGGGTCGTCCACCGTGGTGCGCAGCGCGTACGGCCCCGGCTGCACCAGCGCGGGCCCCGGACCGCCGTCGAGCGCGCCCGCCGCCACGCCGAACACCCCGACCGCCGCCACCGAGGCCGCGGTCAGCGCCAGCTTCACCTTGCCCGCCACCGGGGCTACGACCTCCGGTGCGAACGCCAGCGACAGCAGCGCGGGCGCGGCGAGCAGGCCAGCGTGGGCGCGCAGCGCCGAGCAGACCTCGGCCAGCTCGGCGTGCAGCGCGTTGCAGGACGAGCAGGTCCGCAGGTGCTTGCGGATGCGCGCCTGCTCCGCGCCCTGCACCCCGCCCGCCGTGTACGCGCCCAGCTTGGCCACCACCGAGTGGCACGCGCGCGGCCCCCGGTCGTCGGCCAGGTGCGCCTGGAGGTACGCGGCCCGCAACCCCTCACGGGCGCGCCTGGCCAGCGCCGCCATCGCGTTGGGGCTGAGCCCGAACGCGGGCGCCACGGCGGACGGCCGCACGCCCTCCACCTCGACCTGCCACAGCACGCTGCGCCACCGCTCCGGCAGGCTGGTGAACGCCCGCGAGATCAGGGTGTGCTCGGCCCGGCCCGCGGTGGCGTCGGGGAACGGCTCGACCCGCCTGCTCAGCTCCTCGTCCTCCACCGGCACGTCGCGCCTGCGCCCGCTCCACTCCCAGGCGACCCGGCGCGCGGTGGTCAGCAGGTAGGTGCGCACGTGCTCGGTGGGGCCGCTGCCCCGGCGGATGGCCTGGAGCACCCGGAAGAACGCCTCGGCGGCGAGGTCGTCGGCCTCGGCGTGCTCGCGGACGTGGCGGAGGGCGAACCTGCGGACGGCGTCCGCGTGCCGGGAGTACAGCTCGCCGAACGCGGCGTCGTCCCCGGCGCGGACCCTCGCGAGCAGTTCCAGGTCGACATCGGCTTCGTCGGCCATCCCGCCCGGCACCTCCAGCCCGAGTCGCGCTCCGATCGCCAAGATGCCACAGCGGGGTGGGGCGACCCCGAAGCCTCGTGGCCCCGGAGCCGAAGACCAACCACCCGTCGTGGGCCGTTCGGGTCAACCGATGCGGCTGTTCCGGTGCAGTGCGCACGGTGACGACCCGGTCACGGCTCGGGGTGTCGCCGGGAGAGAGGGGCCCCACGGGGCACTTCGGAGCGGTAGCGTCCGCCCCGTGGCCGACTGGAGAACGAGAGCCGCGTCACTCCTGCCGGAGCTGACCGCGGTGGTCGAGCGCGAGTCGTGGTCCTGCCACGTGTTCCTGACCGAGCTGTGGCAGCTGGCGCTCGACGGGCACCGCGAGGACGACCGCGACCTGCTGACCAGGGTCTACGGGTTCGCCCACTGGTGCTTCCGCCAGGAGCAGTTCCTGGCGAACGCGGCGGTGGTCAGCTTCTACGAGCACGTGTTCGACGAGTGGGAGCTCAGGGACGCGGTCGCGCCCTGGCTGCCGACCGAGGTCGTGGACAAGGTTCGGCCGCTGTGGGAGTGGCGGTGGCCGCAGGAGCGGTTGTCCGAGGTAGACCGGTTGCTGAGCGGTTCGGGCACCCCCGGTGAACGAGCGGTTTGACCCGTGGTCTAGAGTTCTCCCTGTCAGACAGCAAGTGGTCAGGCGGATGTAGCGCAGTTGGTAGCGCATCACCTTGCCAAGGTGAGGGTCGCGAGTTCGAGTCTCGTCATCCGCTCTCCAGAAGAGGCCGGTACCCAGTCGGGTACCGGCCTCTTCTGCGTGTCGAGCACCCCGAACGCTGCGCTCTTCTCGCGGCAGGTGATTAGCTGGTCACCGAAAGCACTCACTCGACCACGGAGTTGCGCATGGCGACCGTTCGCAAGGCCACCACCCACTGGAAGGGCAGCCTGATGGAGGGTGACGGCACCGTCACCCTGGAGTCCTCCGGCGTCGGCACCTACGACGTGAGCTGGCCGTCGCGGGCCGAGCAGGCCAATGGCAAGACCAGCCCGGAAGAGCTGATCGCCGCAGCCCACTCCTCGTGCTACTCGATGGCGCTGTCCCACGGCCTCGCCCAGGCGGGCACCCCGCCGCAGCAGGTGGACACCTCCGCCGAGGTCACGTTCAAGCCGGGCACGGGCATCACCGGCATCCACCTGACCGTGCGCGCGGTCGTCCCCGGCCTTGAGGCGGACGCGTTCGCCGAGGCGGCCGAGACCGCGAAGAAGAACTGCCCGGTGAGCCAGGCGCTCGCGGCGGTCGAGATCACCCTCGACGCCGCTCTCGCCTGATCGGATGAACCTTCACCCCCGTGTGGGCTTGCCCACACGGGGGTGGGGTGACCGTTCGGGTTATCGGCACCCGTTTGGCAAGATCGCGCACGTGACGTTCAGCCATGAGTCTGACCAGTCCAAGCCGAACTACGACCAGCCGACGATCCGCATCGCGCCGGTCGCCCCGATCGTCCCGGTCGTTCCGGCCGCCGGGCCGGGGACCGTCCCCCCGGCGCAGCGCCAGCAAGCCCAACCGGTCGCCCGGAAGAGCAAGCTGCGCCGGATCGCCCGCCGGATCGTGGGGCCGACCATCCTGACCAAGAGGTAGCGCGGGCCGGGACCACCGGGCCGGGCCCTCGCGGAAGGACCACCCGGCCGGGCGACGCGACCGCGGAACCGGCCGAGGCCACCGCGGTGGGACAGCCCTTCCCGGAAGAACCCGCGATCCGCAGTCCCTCGGGGGACGTGCCCCCTCCCCCGCTCCCACGCCCCCCACGCCCGCCGATGTCGCGCGGAGGGGTGAAGAACAGCCCCCCACGGGTGATCCAGTGGCGGCTCCGCACCCCGCAGAGGGGCGGACCCGCTCTTGAGGGCTGCCCTCGTCGACCTCTTCCCCCACGCGGTCGCACGCCCGCCCTCGTAGTCCTTTCAGCGGTGCCGAGAATGGGCTGACCAGCTCCTTTTTCCCGGTTTGGTTTCACGTGGAACACCTCCGGGAACGCTGCCGCAACCCCGCCGCGACATCGGCCCGCCGCCGGATAACCACAGGTCAGAAGATCATTTGACGGTTCGCGGGCCGTGCGAGCATCTGCGCCGCGGGGCGGAGACGTTCACACCGCGCCCCACCGTTGGCGCGCGGGCCGAGGAGCGAGGGGAAGGCGGCGGGCATGGCGCTCGACGTGCTGCGCGACACCTGGGAGAAGCTCGGCGGGGTCGACCCGCTGTGGGCCGTGCTGACCGACCCCGGCAGGCGGGACGGCCGCTGGGACGTCGAGGAGTTCATGCGGACCGGGCCCGAGGCCGTCGGCCAGGTCCGGACGCTCCTGGGCGAGCGCACCCTGGGGTCGCGGGTGCTCGACTTCGGCTGCGGCGTCGGCAGGCTCTCCAACGCGCTGGCCGCGCACGCCGACCGCGTGGTGGGCGTCGACATCGCCTCCACCATGGTCGCCCGCGCCCGCGAGCTGAACCGGCACCCGGACCGGGTCGAGTTCGTGCACTACGACGGGCGGCTGCTGCCGTTCGAGGACGCCTCGTTCGACGGCGCGCTGAGCCTGATCGTGCTCCAGCACGCCCGCCCGTGGGTGCAGATCGGCGCGCTGCTGGAGCTGCTGCGGGTGGTCCGGCCGGGCGGGACGCTGGTCGTGCAGATCCCGAGCGCCCGGCGCGCTCCCGCGCCGATGCCCGAGGAGGCGTACCGGGCGGACATCGAGGTGCTGGAGGCGCCCTCGGCGCTGGGGGTCGGGCAGTCCGCGCTGGTGCGGGCCAGGGTGACGAACCTGAGCGAGCACCCGTGGCCGGGCACCAAGACGATCAAGCTGGGCAACCACTGGCGGTCGGGCGGCGAGGTCGTGCAGCTGGACGACGGCCGGGTCGGGCTGCCCGCGATGGTCGCGCCGGGCGAGTCGTTCGAGGTCGGCGTCCCGGTCACCGCGCCCCGCGCGGGCGAGCTGGTGCTGGAGCTGGACCTGGTGCACGAGATGGTGACCTGGTGGGAGAGCGAGGGCGGGACGCCCGCGCGCGTCCCGATCACGGTGACCGCCTCACCCGCACCTCCTTCGGAGGTAACCCCAGCGGGTGAAGCTCACCCCGGCGAGCAGATCGAGATGCACGCGCTGCACACCGAGTTCGTGCAGGCGCTGTTCGGCCACTGCGGCGCCGAGGTCGTCGCGGCCGTCCCGGACGAGGCGGCGGGCGAGGAGTGGGAGTCCTTCACCTACGTGGTCTCGCGCTGAGCAGGGCGGCCGGCGCCCTGCCCGCTCCCCCGGCGGGCGGGCGACGCGCCTCGTCGCACCACCGCGCCACCGCGGGCCGGCCGCCCGACCGCCGGGCGCCCCGACCCCGGCCGCGCCCCCGCGCGGCGGGACCCGCGAGACAGCGCGCCCGTTTCCGCTGACCCGCCGAGCGGATTGGGGGAGAATCCGGTGGCCGCGTGGCAACGAATGCCGCAGCACACCTCCGGGGGCGCTCCCCGCCGCGAACAAGTGAGGGCCATGAACACGCCGGTCGCCTGCACCGCCACCGCCGAGAGCGGACTGCCGTCCGCGCTGGTGCTCGCGAGGTCCTACCTCGCCCACCACCCCGGCCACCGGTTCACCATCGCCGTGCTGGACGGCGAGGACGGTGGCAGGCGCGGCTCGGACGGCGTCACCGTCATCGGCCCCGACCTGATCGGCCCGTCCAGGGACGAGTTCCTGGGCCTGGCCACCGCGCACCCGCTGCCGCAGCTGGTCGACGCGGTCAAGCCGTGGCTCATGCGCGGGCAGCTCAGGAACGCCTCCAGGGTCACCTGGTTCAGCCCCACCTCGTTCGTCACCGCCCCGATCGGCGAGCAGCGCGGCACCGTCGTCGCCCCGCACCTGCTGCGCCCGCTGACCGGCGAGGCCGCCGAGTCGGCCGAGGCGCGCCTGATCGGCACCGGCGTGCTCAACCCCGGCTACCTGTCCACCGACGACGAGTCCCTGCTGGACGCCTGGGTCGAGGCGGTCGCCGCGTTCCGGGCCGTCCGGTTCGACCGGGACGCGCTGAGCGACCAGGACTGGTTCGACCAGGCGCTGTCCCTCGTCCCGCACGAGGTCTCCACCGACCCCGGATTGGTGCTGACGGCGTGGAACGCCTTCGAGCGCCCCGGAGTCGAACCGAAGGTGGTGGACCTCCTCGGCTTCGAACCGCGCGCCCCGTGGGTGCTCAGCTCGCTGCTGCTCGACCGCCCCGCCGCGCTGCTGTCCGAGCGCCCCGACCTGGTCCCGCTCGTGCGCGAGTACGCCGACCTGCTGATCGCGGCCGGGCACCTGGACGAGGAGGAGGTGCTGCCGACCTGGCTGGACGAGCTGCCCGACGGCACCCCCCTCACCCCGCTGCTGCGCGGGACCTACCGGGCCGCCGTGCTCGCCTCCACCGACCCGCGCCGCGCCAAGCGCCCCGCCGCGCCGCCGCACGCGTTCACCGGCGCGGAGTTCCGGGACTGGCTCAACGGCCCCGGCGAGCTGGGCGGCACCACCCGCTTCACCAGGGCCGTGTGGGACAGCCGCCCCGACCTGCAGGCCGTGTTCGGCAGGCCGGTGCACCCCGGCTTCGCGCACTGGTGCCGCGAGTCCGCGCCCGCCGAGGGCGTGCTGCCCGCGTGGGCCGTCCCCGTGCCGGACGACCCGCCGTCGGCGCCGCAGGACCGGCTCGGCGTGAACCTGCTCGGCCACCTGACCGCCGTGCTCGGCGTCGGCGAGCTGGGCCGGGTGCTGAACTCGGCGCTGTCCCGGTCCGGGCTGGACGTGGCGCCCGTGGTCGAGGAGGCGATGGTGGTCAACCGGACCGACGTCGACCGCCCCGAGGAGAGCGCGCCGGTGTACCCGGTGAGCGTGCTGTGCGTGAACGCCGACCTGGTGCGCGCGGTGTCCGAGCAGCACCCGCAGGTGGTGCACGAGCGCTACCGGATCGGCGTGTGGTCGTGGGAGCTGGAGGAGTTCCCCGAGGCGATGCGCGAGTTCGACTGCGTCGACGAGGTGTGGACCATCAGCGAGTACTGCCGCGCCGCGATCGCCCCGCACACCGACAAGCCGGTGCGGGTGTTCCCGATCCCGATCCGCGAGCGCCCCGCCGTGGAGTTCCGCGCGGGCGGGCCGGTGCGGTTCCTGTTCGCCATGGACTTCAACTCGCTGGTGGAGCGGAAGAACCCGTTCGGCGCCGTCGAGGCGTTCCGCCGGGCGTTCCCGGACCGCGAGGACGTCGAACTGGTCGTGAAGGTGATCAACGGCGAGCGGCACGTGGCCGGGCTGGAGCGGTTGCGCTCCGCCGCCGCGGGTGACCCGAGGGTGACGCTGCTTGAGCGCTACCTCACGGCCGAGGAGTTGCACGACCTCTACGCCGGGAGCGACTGCTACGTTTCTCTCCACCGCGCGGAGGGCTTCGGCTTCACCGTCGCGGAGGCGATGGCGATGGGCTTGCCGGTGATCACCACCGACTACTCGGGCACCGCCGAGTTCGTCGACCGGGAGAACTGCTGGCTCGTGCCCGCCGAACCGGTTCCGGTCGGTCCCGGCTCCCCGCCCTACCCGGCGGACGCGCTGTGGGCCGACCCGGACCTGGACGTGGCGGCGGCGGCCATGCGCGAGGTCGCCGACGACCCCGCGCGCGCGGCCGAGCGCGGCCTGGCCGCCCGCGAGCACCTGCGCCGCACCAGGGGCGAGGACGCCGCCGCGGAGTGGGTGCGCGACCGGGTCGAGCAGGCGCACCGGACGTGGCGGGAGCGGAGGGCCCCGGCGCAGGCGCAGGCGGCCCCCGAGGCAAAGCCTCAGCTGGTGGTCCCGCTGCTGCGCAAGGTCGCGGTGCGGGCGCTGGGCCGGTACGACAGCGCGCGCCACCGGGACCGGTGACCACGTCCCCGGAACCGGGGTCGTGCGGGCAGGTCACGAGTTGGCAGTGGGAAGCGAGCGCGGGCAACCGCCCGTGCACAATGGCGGAGTTCGCTCCGAACGTGGGAAAGGGGCTGCCGGCGTGAACTGGCAGGAGGAACTGCGCAAGCTGGACGAGGAGCTTGCCGCAGGGCGGATCTCGGCCGACGACTACCGGACCCGCCGGGACCAGGTGCTGTCCTCGGCCCAACCCGCCGCCCAGCCAGCGCCGCCGCAGGAGTGGCAGGCGCAGCAGCCCTCGGGCGGGCCCTCGAACGGCCCCACCGGCACCAGCACCGGGGCCACCCAGTACATCCAGCCGGTGAACCCGGACGCCACCCAGGTCGTGCCCGGCGGCGGCAACCGCCCCGGCCACAACCCGGACGCCACGCAGGTGGTGCCCGGCGGCGGCAACCGGCCCGGCGACTCGGACCGCACCCAGGTCGTGCCGAACGGCGGGATGGCACCGCAGTACGGCCAGCCCTCGCCGGCGGGCGGCTTCCCGCAGCCCGGCGCGTTCGGCGGCCCGCAGCAGGGCGGCGGGATGCCGCCGTGGCAGGGCGGTGGCGGGGACACGTCCGCGCCGTGGGCGTCGTCGTCGAGCGACAACTGGCTGCGGCAGGGCCCCGAGGTGTTCGACGAGGGCTCGTCCGGCGGCGGCAAGAAGGTCTTCGCGATCATCGGCGTCGTGCTGGTGGTAGCGCTGATCGGCGGCGCGGTGTGGTTCTTCGGCTTCAAGGGCTCCGGCGACGACTCGGCCAAGGGCGGCGACACGCCCGCCCCGCAGTCGTCCACCTCGGCGCCGACCACGACCACCACCAAGGCGCCGATCGACCTGCTGCCCGACCCGCCCGGCACGCCGAGCACCAACAACGGCACGGTCGAGCTGGCGCGCGCGGTCGAGGAGAAGCTGCTGAGCGCCGACGAGGCCGCCGCCGTCGAGGAGGCCGCCGTCAAGGAGGTCGCGTTCGTGGGCAGCACGCAGGACGCGTTCACCTACGACGCCATGGTGTTCGAGGTCGGCGACGAGGCCAAGGCCGAGGCGCTGGTCGAGGGCCTGGTCGCGGCGCAGGGCAAGACCGGCATGGTGGACGGGGCCAAGGGCCAGCTGCCCGCGCAGTCGACGGTGCAGCAGCTGATCCGCCAGGGCGAGCCCGGCATCTACCGCGCGATCTACGCGGCGGGTGACAAGGTCGTCCGGGTCTCCACCACGCAGACCCCGATCGCGCCCGGCCCGAACGACCAGGAGCTGATCAAGAAGTTCCAGGAGTTCGGCATCGGCGTGGCGAAGCAGTTCCCGACCTCCTGATGGTCGAGCAGCCCGTGTACGCGGACGGGGCCGAGGACGAGGTGCTGTCCCGGCTCCGTCGCGCTGCGGACGTCTCGGCCGGGTCGGCCGAGCTGGCCCGCGCACTGCCGTCGTGGGAGCTGATCTACCACTTCTCGCCCCAGCGCACCGCGCTGCTCGCGCCGATCGAGCTGGTCGAGGGCACCAGGGTGCTCGACTTCGGCTGCGGCTCCGGCGTGCTGACCAGGGCGATGGGCGAGCTGGGCGCGGGCGTGGTGGGCGTCGAGGGGACGCCGACGCGGGCCGAGGCGGCGCGGGAGCGCTGCCGGGACCTGCCGAACGTGCGGATCGTCGACGGCGGCGCCGAGGAGATCGGCCTGAACGGGCCGTTCGACCTGGCGCTGCTGTGCGGCGTCCTGGAGTACTCGTCGGTGTACGGCGACGGTCCCGAGGCGCTGCTGGAGGACGTGGTCGGCGCGCTGGAGCCGGGCGGCGCGCTGGTGCTGGCGATCGAGAACAAGATCGGTCTCGGCTACCTGACCGGCAGGCCCGAGGACCACCACGGCAAGTCGTGGGTCGGGCTGGCGGACTACCCGCGCGGGGGCGCCCGGACGTGGCCGCGCGCGGAGCTGGCCGAGCTGCTGGCGAACGCGGGCCTGACGGCCCAGCGGTGGATGCTGCCGTACCCGGACTACAAGCTGCCCCGCGTGATCGTGGACGCCGACGTGCACGGCCGGGGCGACGCGGTCGACCTGGTCGACAAGCTGGTGCGCGACCCGCTGTACGGCGCGTTCGGCGGCACCACCGGCGCGGTGCCCGGCCGCTCGCTGCACCGCACCGCGGTCGTGGAGGGCTTCGGGGCGTCGGTGTCGCCGTCGTTCCTGGTGGTGGCCGCGCGCACGCCCGAGGCGGTGCGCCGGTTCGTCCGGCCGGGTCTGGGCTGGCTGGTGAACTCGGCGCGGCTGCCGCGGTGGCGGCGCTCGCGGGTGCTCACGACCGCGCTGGAGCTGCGCGCGGTCGAGGGCGCGGGCGCCGAGTCGGACTGGTTGCGCCAGGAGGCGCCCGCCGTCGAGCCGCTGCTGCCGGGGAGGCCGCTGGACTCGCTGCTGCTGGAGGCGCTGGCGCGCGGCGACGAGGAGGAGCTGCGCGGGCTGCTCGGGCTGTGGCGGTCCTGCTGCGAGGAGGGCGCGACCGGGCTGGGCGACCAGCCGAGGCACCCGTTCCTCCCTGGGGCGCCCGGCGTCCCGGTGCTGGCGGCGAACGCGCTCGACGTGCACCCCGGCAACGTGGTGCTGCTCCCGGACGGCTCGCCGAGGCGGATCGACCTGGAGTGGTGCGCGGGCGAGGGCGTCGACGCCGAGCTGGTGCTGGTGCGGGCGCTGCTGGAGTTCGCCCGCGAGGTGCACCGCAGCGGCGCGCCGCACCCGTGGGAGGCCGAGCTGACCACGGCCGAGCTGACGCTGCGGCTGTGCGGGCTGGTCGGGCTGGCCGGTCGGGCGCGGGAGCGCTGGTCGGAGCTGCTGGCCGCCGAGGCGCGGTTGCAGGAGCTGGTCAGCGGGACGCCGTCGGACGAGGTGCTGACCGCGCTGCTCGGCGACGTGGACCGGCCGGGCCCGGCGCGGGCCTGGGAGCTGCCGCCGCTGACCCAGCTCGCCGCCGCGGCGGCGGACCGGGAGCACCTGCGCGGGGTGGCCGACGAGCTGCGCGGCGACGTGGCCAGGGCCGAGGACGCGCTGGACGCGACCAGGCGGCTGCGCGAGGAGGCCATGGCGGCGCTCGCCGAGGTCGAGCGGCTCCGCGAGGAGGCGACGGCCGAGGCCGCGCACCTGCGGCGGGCGGTGGCGAAGGCGGACGAGCAGCTCGGCGACGCGCTGATGCTGGTCGCGGACGCCGAGTCGGAGCGGGTCGGCGTGGAGCGGGAGCTGGCCGAGCGGTCCTCGCGGGCCGAGGAGCTGGCGGGCGAGAACGCGCGGCTGCGGACCGAGCTGGACCGGCTGGCGTCGTCGAGCGTCGTGCGGGCGGGCAACCGGTACCTGTGGCCCGCCGCGCGGCTGGTGCGGGGCGCGCGGGACCTGGCGCTGGGCCGGGGCGGCGAGGAGCCGGACCGGGTGCTGCGCGGGGTCGGCAAGGTCGCGCCGTCGGCGGTGCCGCTGCTGGCCGGGCGGGTGCGCCGGGTGAGCGAGCGGGACGCGGGGCTGCGCTACCAGCTGTCCGCGCCCTCCGAGGTGCCGGTCGGGCTGGGCCAGGTCGTCGACCTGGACGGCTGGGCGGTGCACGACGACCTGCCGGTGCGCGCGGTGTCGGTGGAGCTGGGCGGCCGGGTGCTCCCGGCGACCTCGGGCCACCCGAGGCCGGACGTGGCGGCGGCGCTGGGCGTGCACGGCTGGACGGGCTTCCGGGTCCGGCTGCCGGTGCGGGCCGGCGCGGTGCGGCCGGTGCTGCTGGTGGAGCTGGCGGACGCGACGGTGCTGCGCCGCGAGCTGCCCGAGCTGGTGGGCGTGCCGCACGAGCCGGAGCCGGTCGCGGTGGACTGGCCGGGCGAGGGCCCTCGGATCGCGGTGTGCCTGGCGACGTACAACGCGCCGGGCGGGCACTTCCACGAGCAGGTCCAGTCGATCAAGGAGCAGACGCACTCGAACTGGGTGTGCCTGATCAGCGACGACGGGTCGACCGACAAGGCCGCGCTGCGCAGCGCGACCGCCGGCGACCCCCGGTTCGTGGTGGTCGAGCACGCCGAGAACGTGGGCTTCTACCGGAACTTCGGGCGCGCGCTGGCCATGGTGCCGGTGGACGCGGACCTGGTGGCGCTGTCCGACCAGGACGACGTGTGGGACGCGGACAAGCTGGCCGTGATGGCGGAGCGGTTCGCCGACCCGTCCGTGCAGCTGGCGTACTGCGACATGCGGCTGGTCGACGGCGGCGGCGCGGTGGTGGCCGAGAGCGCGTGGACGAACCGGCCGAACCAGTGGACCGACCTGGAGCAGCTGCTGCTGCTGAACACGGTCACCGGCGCGGCGACCGTGCTGCGGGCCGACCTGCTGCGGGAGCGCGTGCTGCCGCTGCCGCCGGGCACCCCCGCCGCGTACCACGACCAGTGGATCGCGGCGACGGCGCTGGCGGTGGGCCGGATCGAGTTCGTGGACCGGGCGCTCCAGTCGTACCGGCAGCACGGCGCGAACGTGACCGGCTGGCAGGTGCCGAGGCTGGCCGACGGGCTGCCCGGACTGCGCGGGCTGGCCGCGGCGGGCGCGGGCGTCGGGCACGGCGTCGACCTGCTGGAGGCCAGGCAGGCGGAGCTGGACCACATCACGGAGCACGAGCTGCGGCGGATCGCGCAGTTCTCGACCGTGCTGCTGATGCGCAACCAGGACCTGCTGAGCGAGCGGGAGACCGCGAAGCTGGAGCGGCTGGCGGGCGCGGAGCGGCGGCTGTGGCCGCTGGTGCGGCTGGCGCTGGAGGGCGAGGAGCGGCCGGAGACGGCGGGCGCCGAGCGGCGGCTGCTGGCGGCGGCCCTGCTGCGCAGGCACCAGCAGTAGTCCGGTGGACGTGCGAGGGGGCGGGGAGCCGATCGGGCTCCCCGCCCCCTTCGTCGTCCTGCGCCCCGGCTTCCTGGCCACGGCTTCCTGGCCACGGCTTCCGGGGCCACGACGTCCTGCGCCCCGGCTACGGCACGAGCGGCGCGGGGGCGACCCCGCAGTCGGCCTGGAGGTCGGCGAAGACCGCGCGGAACCGCTCGGGCGCGAACCGGGCCCGGTGGGCGGCGACCAGCTCGCGGTGCACCCGCCCCCACAGCTCGTCGTCGGTCAGCAGCTGCTCCTCGGTGCACTCGAACACCCAGCCGGGCAGGCCGAGGCCGTCCGCGCCCTCCCAGGTGGTGACGAACGGCGTGCCGACCGCCATGGCCCTGACCAGCTCCGGGCGCAGGCCCGCCGATCCGGGGAACGGGGCGACGAGCACCCGGCGCACGGCCAGGTCCACGTCACCGGCCGCGTCACCGGTGACCCGGTCGGCCAGCTCGCAGAGCACCGGGGGCGCCTCCACGGGGTGGGTCAGCACGTGCGCGGTCGCGCCCGCGCCGCCCCGCACCCACTCGGCGTCCTCCTCGGACGCGCAGGACACCACGTCGGCCCACTGGAGCAGCTCGGCCGTCCTGGCCCGCGCGGCGCCCGCCCGGACCGCGTCCTCCTTGGCGCGGCTCAGCGCGAACCGGCGCTCGTGCGCCCGGTGCGGCAGCGAGGCGAGGTCGAGCGCCTTGACCGCGGCCCGCTGCCAGCGGGTCACCGCCTCCACGGGCACGTCCCCGAGCGCCACCACGACGTCGTAGTTGCCGACCCGCTCGCGGCTGGCCTCGCCCGCGTCGCCGGGGCGCACCTCGACGCCGCGCGAGCGCCAGCGGGCGAACGCGCCGTCGTCGGCGGCGTCCTCGGGCACCAGCAGCGTCACCGCCGCCTCGGGGTCGGCCCGCCACGCGGAGAGCAGCGCCGCGTCCCGGTCCCCGTCGGCGGGCGCGCCGGGCGCGACCACCAGGACCCGCACCGAGGCGGGCTTGTCGCGCAGCCACCACAGCCGGTGCGGGTGCTCGTGCACGCCCAGCGCGGGCGGGCGCAGCGCCAGGTCGTCGGCCCAGCGGCGGCGGAACACCTCGCGGTTGATGTCCGACAGCCGCTCGGCGGTGGCCGTGGAGCTGGTGCCGTGCCGCACGTGCACGACGTGCGAGGACGGCTGCACCCACACCTGCCAGCCCCGGTCGCGCAGCCCGAACTGCAGGTCGGTGTCCTCGTAGTAGGCGATGTGGTACTCCGAGGAGAACCCGCCGACGTCGTGGAACGCCCTGCGCCGCACCACCAGGCACGCGGCCGACGCGTAGTCGACCACCCTCGGGTACAGCTCGGCCCCGTCCTCCCAGCCGTCGCCCCAGCCCCGGCTGAACGCGTCGCCGCCGAGGAGGCTGCCCGCCTCCTGGAGCCTGCCGTCCGGGAAGACCATCAGCGGGGCCGCCGCGGCGGCGGCCGGGGTGCCGTCGAGCAGCTCCAGCAGCGGGGCCAGCCAGCCCTCGGTGACCTCGACGTCGGCGTTGAGGAAGCAGACGAACTCGGTGCGCGCGTGCTGCACGCCCAGGTTGCAGCCCGCGCCGAAGCCGAGGTTCTCGGTCATCCGCACGACGGTCGCGCCGGTGAGGTTGCGCTCCAGCCACTCGCCGCTGCCGTCCGGGGAGGCGCTGTCCACGACCACGACCTCGTACGGCTCGGGCGTGTGCTCGGCGAGCACGTCGAGGCAGTGCGCGGCCAGCTCGCCGCCGCCGTAGGTGACCAGGACGAACGTGATCCGCGGGGTCATCGGCTGCGCAGCTTCCCGTACACGAACCGCAGGGCGCGCGTGTAGCGGAAGAGCTTGGTGCGCCGCATGGCGTCCAGCTCCCGCTCGGAGGCGCCCAGCCGCTCCACCAGCTCCCGGTGCCGCTCGGCCAGCTCGCCGTGCAACCGCCGCTCCTCCTCCAGCTCGGGGCCGCCCTCCACCGGGCCGCCCTTGAGGGTCAGCTCGACCATGGCGTGCCGGTCGGCGGTGACGCGCTCGCGCAGCCGGTGGTGGGCCACCCGCAGCGCGCGGTTCTCGGCGACCAGCGCGGCGACCCGGTCGGGCAGGCCCTGGCCGCTGGCCGCGAACGCCGCCTCGGCGGTCTTGGCCACCGCGTCCAGGTGCTCGTCCAGCGCCCGCACGGCCTCCTCGTGCCCACCAGGGCCCGCCTTCAGCGCCCGGCGGAACGCGGCGGCGAGCTGGCTGGGCCGCTGCGCGACCCGCTCGGCCGCGCCGAACAGCTCGGCGGCGGCGCCCTCGCGACCGGTCGGGTCCAGCAGCACCCAGTTGCGCCCGTAGGCCTGGGCGGCGGCGGCCACGTGCTCGTCCACCGCGATCACGGCGGCCGAGTCGGCGAGCACGGCGGCCCGGTCCTCCAGCACCGTGTCCGGTGGCAGCGCGGCCCAGTCGCCCTCGGGAACGGGCACCCCGATCGGCAGCAGCACCACGTCCTGCACGGCCAGCAGCTCGACGATCTTGGCGATGGTGGGGCGGAGCTTCTCGAAGCCCTCGGCGGGCACCTGCACGACCAGGTAGCTGCGCCCGTCGGCGGGCAGCTGGCCGAGCTGGCGCAGCTGGTTCGCGCGGGCCTTGAGCGAGTCGGCGGGGAGCAGCCGCTCCAGCAGCAGGCCGGGGTGCCCGACCACGGCCACCTCGCCCTTGACGCCCGCCTCGCGCAGCCGCCGCGCGGACTCCTCGTCGCGCACCGACAGCAGGGGCTGCCGACCGGCCCAGGCGACCAGCTCGGCGGGCACGGCCTCGGCGACGCGGACCGCGACGCACGCCGCGTCCGGGCGCAGCCCGAGGCCCGCGGTGAAGAACGCCGCGCCCGGCACGTCGGCGCCGTAGCGCGCGGCGAGGTCGTCCCCGAGCGGGAACGAGGGGGCGACCAGGTGCAGGTGGTGGTTCTCGGCCAGTTCCCGCACCCGGTGGGGCGTGCGCTCGCCGAGCGGCTCGGCGATGAAGCCCGCGTCGGCGCGCTGGGGCCGGGTCCACCCGTGCGGGGCGAACGGGCGCACGCACCAGTCGCCGAGGCGGGCGCGGAGCTCGCGCTCGATCACGCGCACGAGGAGTTGGTCGCCCAGTCCGGGCAGGTCGCTGCTGCTCCACAGGGCTGCGGTTCCGCCTGCGGGCTGGGGGTCGGCGAGCACGGGTGGACTCTACTCAGCGCGGGGCGCGCGCCCGGTACCCGTCACCGGCACGGGTAACCGGCCGAGCGCTCAGCGCTTCGAGGGCCCAGGGCCCGGATGCTCAGCGCTCCGAGTGCTCAGCACTCCCTGGGTGCTCAGCGCTTCGGGTTGGCGGCCAGCTGCGCCTTGATCTCGTTCAGGGTCCCCTCGGCGAGCAGCGAGCTGGCGCCGATCACGACGTTGCGCTCGACCATCTCGACCACGACCACGTCGTTCTGGACCATGAGCCGGGCGGTGGCCGCCGGGTCGGCCTGGATGGTGGCCGCGTTCTGGTAGGTGAACCGGGTGAAGACCCCGGACAGGTAGGGCGCGGCCTGCTCGCTGAACGAGTCGCCGATGAGCAGGGCGGTGGCGTTGGCGATGCCCGTCCCCCTGGCCTTGGTGGTGGTCTTGGGCTGGTCCCACGGCCCCTTGAGCGGCTCGCCCGCCTTCTTCTTGCCGTCGGCGAGGACGTCGTAGGAGGTCAGGGTGATCTCCTCGGGGTGGCCGAGCAGCGTGGGGAGGTCGGCGGCCACCTTCGACTCCTCGGCGGGCTCGACCTTCCAGGAGCCGGTGACGCCGGGCTGGACCTCCTCGGCGACCCTGCGGACCATGACCATCGCGCCCGCGTGGTTCCAGTGCGAGTCGCGCTGGAGGTAGACGGGGGCCTGGAGGCGCTTCGCCTCGTCGGCGAGCGCGGAGCGCAGGTCGATCGCGCCGGTCTCGGGCAGCCGCTTCCACAGGTCGTCGCGGGCCTTGGCCGCGCAGTCGGCGCCGTAGTACTTGGACGGGAGCTTCTCGGGCATGGCCGTGGACTTGTTCGGGGGCACGACCAGCACGAAGCGGCGGCCGGACGACTCGACGGCGGCGCGCAGGGACTTGAGCTTGCCGAGGGTGTCGCCGAGCAGGAAGTCGGGGTCGCAGGCGCCCTCGACGTCGAGGCCGAGGTAGAGCCAGTCGTCCTTGCCCTCCAGCACGCGCACGTGGCCGGTCGGGGTGGGGCGGTCGGCGGACGGGTCCTTGGAGGGGACCTCGGGGATGGGCCCGGTGCCGGTGGAGGGGCCGCGCAGGGGCGCGGGCTCGCCGAAGACGCCCCGGCTGATCCCGTCGGCCGCGGCGACGGCCTGCTCGCGCAGCGGGATGTGGTCGTCGGCCCAGTCGCTCAACCCGGTGAAGAAGTCCCAGCCGTCGGTGACCGAGGGGAACTCGGCGAGCTGGCGGTTCTCGAACTCGCCCGGCCGCACGCCGACCGCCAGCAGGAGCAGCGGGAGGAGGAAGTAGACCCCGGCCGCGACCAGGGCGGGGCGCTGCCTGCCCGAGTGCCGGGGGCGGTAGAGGGCGTGGTCCCTGGGGAGCATCGACTCCGGCAGCGGCGGCAGCCCTGCGCGCTGGTCAGAGGTCACCCGTCCAGGGTAACGGCAGGGGTGGTCCCGCACCCGGTGCTTGGCACTTCCGGGGGGCGGGGGGTTTGGTGGGGGCAGTGGTCGGCAACCAACGGAACAAGTCGCACGTCCGGGCAGGGGTTCACCGGTCCAGGTGACGGCACGGGGGCCGATGTGGCGTCACGTGAGCCTCGTCACCGCTACGGCGGCGGAATTGTGGACTCGACCCGCCGATGCGCTGCGAGCACTCCGAAAAGCGTCACCCGTTGTCATCTCAATCCCGCGACTTCTCCGACCTAGTCCTTACGGGGGATTGTCGGCTTGGCGTACGATCATTTCCGGGTCACCGGCCCTGTTCATGCTGGGGAACCTCAGAACAAGAGGTAGGTGCGTCATGGATCTCGCACTGAGCAAGGTCGTCGAGCTGCGCGAAAGCGGGTTCCAGTTCCTCCACCTCCGGGACGAGGACGGGCAGCTGGACCGCATCATGGCGTTCAAGCAGCGCCGAGGCTTCATCGACTCGATCCTCTTCTGGTCGGAGACCGAGGCCCGCGCGGGCAGGCTGCCCGCCGTCCGGGAGAGCTCACGCGCAGCTCAGGCGGTCTGGATCTATGAAGGTCCGCTCGTCGAGGCGGTCGACCGGCTGCTCGACTTGCCCGAGCCGGGAACGCGCAACGCGCCCACCCTCATGAGGCGAACGGCGTCCGACCTCGCGGTCGTCACGACGCTGCCGTTCACCCTGAAGCTGCCCCCCGGCGCCATCGCGTAATCGCGCGACCTAAACGACCGGAACACCTCAATTACAGATCGTCACCGAATGCCGGGTGAATATTCACCCCATATAGACCGGAAGCCAAACCGGTACGACCGGAAGAACAACAACCGGCCGACGATCCGCGAATGCCGATTACCCGCGACGACTCGTTGCGCGGAAGCGACGCGGAAGCCACGGCGACCCGCATGACCAGCAGAGCCCTCCGCAGAACTGCGGAGGGAGCAGGCGCCCCGGAGCAGGGCCCGTCACCCCCTGGAACGCGGACGAGCCCCCCAGTCCACCTGACACGGCCCACGACCAGCGCATTCCCGCCCAGGCAGCCTCGTCACGCTGGGTGCCGCACCCGCCCGGCGCCGCAGAGTCGCCGCTGATCACCACGGGTCACCGACCACAGGTCCCCCGACGGCTCCCGGCAACTCCCGAGCCCTTCGGAACGCCACCGGACCCGTTGCCTGGGAGCAACGCTCCGGAAGCCCCCGCAGAGACCTCTCCGCCCCGCTCCGCAGCCGCCACGCACCCCCTCGGCAGACCTCTACCCGGCGACCTCCCGGCCCGCCCCTCCCACGGATCGCGCCCGATCGGGCGGTCCTGGCCACCGGTTCCCCTCCCCCGGCCCGGTCGAACCGGCGAGACCACCCCTCCGCGCCTGTTCCACCCGACACGGCCAGCACGCGCTCTGGCACCCGACGCCGAGGCACCCGACCCCGGTCCCGCCGCGCCCTTGAGCCACCCGGCGGCGCGCCCCCTCGCGGGGGCTACCCCCACGTGGCGATCACGCTCTTCCCTCCCACCGCGCTCCCCGTCCCGCACCCCCGCACCGGACTCGCCACCCCAGTGGCGCATCGGGTCGGAGCGCTCGGCCGAACAGCGGTGTCCACCGGGCCGGGTGAACTAATCCACCCCGGAGGATTAGGGAGCTTGATCGGGGGTCTCCGAGTGCGGAACTTTGCCGCCCATGAACCTGAGGAAGACCGTCACGGGCGCCCTGCTGGGCCTCGGCAGCGCAGCCGCCATGCTCGGCCTCGGTGGTACCGCGATGGCCGCCGACACCATCGACATCACCACCACCGCCAACCCCGACATCGACGCCCACGCGCCGGACGCGGTGAAGGTCGGCGAGATCGTGGACCTCGACATCAACGAGATCAGCGACATCAACCTGAACGTGCTGGACGACGACAACGTCGACGCCGACGTGTTCGCCCACGACCTCCAGGCGCTGGTCAACAACGGCGACCTGCCCGCCGACGCGCTGGTGCACCTGCTGATCGAGGGCAACGACTGATCGGCGCCCCCTGAAGCCGGAACGGCCCCGGTCCCCTCCCCCTCGGACCGGGGCCGTTCCTCCCGCTCACCGCCGGGCTACCGCCCGACCGCGTACCCCTGCGCGCCGCGCGCGTTCGCCCCGGCCCTGAGCAGCCCGCTCCTCGGGTCCCGCGACACCGCCGACATCCGCCCCAGCGCCCACGGCCCGGCGTCCACCACCGAGTGGCCGCGCTCGCGCAGCTCGTCCAGCCCGTGCGCCCGCGACTCCACGACCAGCTCGCCCGGCGTCCACGCCCTCGGGTAGAAGGAGCTGGGGAACGCGTTCGAGTGCCACATCGGCGAGTCGATGGCCTCCTGCAGGTTCATCCCGCCGACCGCGTGCGCCAGCCAGAACCCGAGCTGCCACTGGTCCTGCTGGTCGCCGCCGGGCGTGCCGAACGCCAGCACCGCCTCGCCGCCGCGCAGCGCCAGCGACGGGGACAGCGTGATCCTCGGCCGCTTGCCGGGCGCCAGCGAGTTCGGCAGCCCCTCGTCCAGCCAGAACATCTGCGCCCGGCTGCCCAGGCAGAACCCGAGCGACGGGATCGTGGGCGAGGACTGGAGCCAGCCGCCGGACGGGGTGGCCGAGACGATGTTGCCCCAGCGGTCGACCACGTCCACGTGCACGGTGTCGCCGCGCACCGCCCCGGTCCTGGACACCGTGGGCTCACCGACCGCGCCGCCGAGCTCCTCGGCGACCGAGGGCCCGCGCCGGATGTGCTGCGCCAGCACGGCTTCCGCCCCGCCGGGCGCGCCGGGCCGCAGCTCCAGCGACGCCCGCTCGCCGACCAGCGCGCGCCGCTCGGCCGCGTACTCCCGCGACAGCAGCGCCTCCAGCGGCACGTCCGCGCTGTCGCCGTACCAGGCCTCGCGGTCGGCGAACGCCAGCTTCGCGCACTCCACCGCCAGGTGGACGGTCTCGGCGGTGGGCGCGCCGTCGACGTACTCCAGCCGGTCGGCGAAGCCCTCCAGCAGGCGCAGCTGCTGGAGCAGCGCGGGCCCCTGCGACCAGGCGCCGATCTTCGCCACGGTCCAGTCGCCAAAGTCGGCGGTGACCGGCTCCTCGTAGCTCGCCTCCCAGCCCGCCATGTCCTGGCCGGTGAGCACGCCCGCGTGGTCGCGGCCGGAGTCGTCGCGGTGGGCGGTGCGGCAGAACTCCTCGACCTGGGCGGCCACGAAGCCCTGGGACCAGGCGCGGCGGGCGGCCTCGATCTGGGCCTCCCGGTCGGCGCCCGCGGCCTCACCGGCGGCCAGCAGCCACTCCCAGGTGTCGGCGAGCTTGGGGTTGCGGAACCGCTCGCCCGCGACGGGCGGCTTCCCGCCGGGCAGCCACAGGTCGGCGGAGGTGGTCCAGTGGTCGCGGAACAGGTCGGCGACGGCGGCGATGGTGACGGGCACGCGCGCGAGCAGCGGGAAGCCGTCGCGGGCGTAGCCGATGGCGTGGCCGAGCACCTCGCGCAGCGACTTCGTGCCGTGGTCGCGCAGGAGGGTGAGCCAGCCGTCCCACGCGCCGGGGACGGTCGCGGCGAGCAGGCCGCTGCCGGGGACCAGGTCGAGGCCGAGGTCGCGGTAGTGGGCCGGGGTCGCGGCGGCGGGGGCGGTGCCCTGGCCGCACAGCACGCGCGGTGCTCCGCCCCTGACCGAGAAGAGGGCCGGGACCTCGCCGCCCGGTCCGTTGAGGTGCGGCTCGACGACCTGGAGGACGAAGCCCGCCGCGACGGCGGCGTCGAAGGCGTTGCCGCCGTCCTCCAGCACCGCCATGCCCGCGGAGCTGGCCAGCCAGTGGGTGGACGCGACCATGCCGTGGGTTCCCGCTAGTTCAGGGCGCGTGGTGAACACGCGGACAAACCTACGTGGACGGGAGCCACTTCGTTGCCTTCGCTAAAGGAACGAGTTCCGACCCCGAGGTTTCACCCGGTGGCCGTCCGACTGAAGTCGGACGCGGAGCGTGATCGAAGTAGTCCTGAGGGTGGACGGAGAACACCTCTCCGGGGGACGCGCCGGAGGGGCGGTCGGGTGCATCGTTTCCCCATGCAGGTACTCATGTTCGCACTCGTGTTCGCGGGACTGGCCCTGGTGGCCGCGGTCCCGCTGGTCGCGCTGCTGCACGTCTCCGAGCACCACGGGCTGAACGACCGTTAACCTCCAGACCCACGACTGGGTCATGGAGGTTGCTGATGGAGATCTCGGGCACCGCGGCGATCGTCACCGGCGGAGCGTCGGGGCTGGGCGCCGCCACCGCGCGCGCGCTCGCCGCGCGGGGGGCGCGCGTGTTCGCGCTGGACATCTCGGTGGACGGCGCCCCCGCCGTGGAGGGCGTCACCTACCTGGCGGCGGACGTCACCTCGGAGGAGGACGTCCAAGCGGCCGTCGACACCGCCGCGGGCTCCGGCGCTCCGCTGCGGATCGCGGTGAACTGCGCGGGCATCGGCCCGTCGACCAGGACGGTCGGCAAGGCCGGTCCGCACCCGCTCGACCTGTACCGCAAGGTCCTGGACGTGAACGTGGTCGGCACGTTCAACGTCCTGCGCCTGGCCGCCGCCGCGATGGGCGCGACCGAGCCGGGGCCGGACGGCGCGCGCGGCGTCGTGGTCAACACCGCCTCCGTCGCCGCCTACGAGGGCCAGATCGGCCAGGTCGCCTACGCGTCCTCGAAGGCCGCGGTGGTCGGCATGACGCTGCCCGCCGCGCGCGACCTGTCCTCGGTCGGCGTCCGGGTCATGACCATCGCGCCCGGCATCGTCGACACCCCGATGCTGGCGACCGTGTCCGAGGAGTTCCGCGCGGGCCTGGCCGCCGGGGTGCCGTTCCCCAAGCGGCTGGCCCTGCCGGACGAGTACGCGAGGCTGGCGCTGTCGATCATCGAGCACGACTACCTGAACGGCGAGGTCGTCCGGATGGACGGCGCGCTGCGCATGGCGCCCAGGTAGTCGCGCGGGCAGCCCCGCACCGGCAGTCGCCCGCCGGGGGCCTACAGGTCCCCGGCGTACGGCAGCCCGGCCACGGCGTCCGAGGTCATCCAGCCCCGCAGGGCGTGGGTGGCCCGGACGTCGTCCTCGTTGTACTCCAGCAGCCTGCGCCGCTGCGCCGGGTCCGGCTCCTGGCCGTCCATGCCGACCGCGTCCCGGTACCAGCGCATGGAGTTCTCGCCCCCGGCCTCGGGGTCGCGCCAGTGGAACCCGGCCAGCGGGGCGATCGTCTTGAGCCCCTTGCCGTTGGTGGACAGGAACTGGTCCCTGACCACGCCGAACAGGTCGACCCAGTCGTCCGAGGTGATGAACTCCTTCACCTCGGCCACCGGCGGCACGCCCGGCTGACCCTTGAACCGCTGGGCCGACGACAGCAGCCACCGGTTCTCCGCCAACTCGTTGTAGCAGTAGGCCTTGAAGCCCAGCCCGCGCTCGGCCGCCGCGCGGCGCACCCCGGTCAGCCAGGCCCAGAACTCGGCGAACGAGCGGGCCTCGTCGGCGCACGGCAGCTTGTCCCAGGTCGCGAACGCCCGGTAGCCGGGCTCCACCCCCACGTCGGCGCCGCTGAGCAGGCAGCCCCACATGTACGCGCCGAGGTCGCCGAAGCTCTCCATGTCGACGTCGACCTCGACCTCGGCCCTGGCGACCTCGATCCGCGGCACCCGCCGCGCCACGGCCAGCCCGCGCAGCCACGCCCGCGCCAGCACCACCGCGTCCTCGTGCGCCATCCCGACCAGCGGCACGGCGGGCTCGGCCGGGTCCAGCGCGGCCAGGTCGTCCACGGTCGGCACGCCGGCCCGGCGCAGGGCCATCGCGTCCTCGCCGCGCACCACCAGCGACACGTCGCGGGCCTGCGTCAGCGCGTCCGAGCACACCGGCCACCACGGGCAGGTCTTGCACTCGACCACCCGCGACGGCCGGGCCAGCGGGGAGGTCCCGGCGATGGCGGCGTCGGCGATGGCGAGGCGGTCGGCGAAGCGGGCGTCGTACTCGGACAGCGCGGTGCGCCCGCCCGGCCAGGTCGCCGCCTCGAGGTCGTGCCACACCACGACGTCGGCGTCCATGCCGATGGCGCCGCCGGTGGCCCGGCCGGGGGCCGCGTGGCCCGAGGCCTGCAGGAGCCGCTGGACGTGCGCGAGGCGCAGCTGGTCGCGCGGCTGGGGGCGGACCTTGCGCACCGGGTCGGTGCGCGCGCCCGCGGGCTGCGGGTAGGACAGCGGGGAGGTGCGGGCCCCGTGGCCGGGGTCGGTGGTCTTGTGCCGCACGACGATCACCGGCACGTACCCGGTGCGGTCGCGGACCAGCAGCTCGACGCCGCCCTTGCGGCCACCGCGCGGGTCGCGCGGCAGCACCGCGCCCCAGATGTACTCGGCGCCCACCCGCATCGCCTCGGCGGTGACCCGCTCGCGGTCCGCGACGGGCACGTCCGGGGGAACTTCGACGAGGGCCGAGCCGACCTCGCGGCCGAGCGCCCTGGCGACGGCGGCCCGGTGGTCCACCGCGTCGGCCCGGCGCTGCTGCCCGGCGGCGTCCGGCGGGGCCTTGGCGGCCTCCCGCACGTCCGGGTCGTGTTCGAGGTGCACCCGCCGCCGGCAACGAGTGACCACACCGGCGTCGAGCTGCACCTGGGAAGTCACCGGAGAAGGGTAAGCCGGGAGGTCCGGGCTTGTACCCGCAACCCGCGCTCGGCGCGATCTTTTCCACGCGGGTGGCTACTGTGCGGGCAGGAGGTGCGGTGATGGCGCGGAGGACGGCGCGGAAGCGGGGCATCAGCCCGAGCGGTGCGAAGAACCTCGTCGGGGTGGCCAAGGTCGTGGTGCCCGCGCTGCTCCCGGTGCTCGCGCCGCTGGCCGCGCGCGCGGCGTCGGCGGCGGGCGACCGGTACGACCGCTACCGCGCGGCCAGGCTGGGCGTGGACGTGGAGCGGCTGGCCGAGTACTCCGGCCGGGGCGCCCGGCTGCACGCGCGGATCTCGAACGCGGGCGCGGCGCTGGCCGGCCTCGTGGACGAGGACGCGGGCTACGCGCAGCGGTGCCAGCAGCGGTTGGCCCAGCTCCAGGCCGCGGTGCGGGCCTCCGAGGGGATGCCCGCACCACGCCGGAAGGCGGCTCACCGCGCCGTCGCGGCCGATCTGGACGCGGTGGAGGGCGAGCTGCTGAAGAGGTTGGGCGTCGACTAGGCGCGCGGAGCGGCCCCCTGGGCCGCTCCCGCCGGGCCGACGCCCACCCCGGTCACTTCTTGGTCAGGCTCCCGCCCTCGGCGGTGGTGTCCTGCGCGGTGACGTCCTGCGCGGTGGAGCCCTCGGCCGTGACGCCCCCGGTGGCGGCGGGCTCGTCGCCCTCGGCCTCGGCGGCCTTCCCCGCCGCCTCGGACCGGACGCGCTTCTCCGCCCTGCTCAGCCCCTCGCCCTTGGTCAGGCTCTCGACCGCGCGCAGCGCCGCCTCCTCCGGACCGATCTTGGTGGAGACCTCCTCCAGCACCTCGGCGACCCGCTCCTCGCGCCGGATCATCGGGTCGCTGCGCAGGTCGCGGGCGAGCGACAGGCACAGGCCGACCATGACCACGGCGAACGGCAGCGCCGCGATGATCGTGAGGTTCTGCAGGCCGGTGAGCCCGCTCGACCCGCCGACCAGCAGCATCACCGCGCCGACGGCGCCGGTCACGACGCCCCAGAAGATCACCACGCCCCTGGTCGGGGCGATGGAGCCGCGCTGGGACAGGGTGCCCATGACCACCGACGCGGCGTCGGCCCCGGACACGAAGAAGATCGCCACCAGCACCATGACCAGCACGATCGAGACCGACGCGACCGGGTACTCGCGGAGCACGGCGAACAGCTGGCCCTCGGCGGTGGACTGGCCCGCGATGTCCGCGCCGCCGCGCTGGGTGGCGATGGCGGTGCCGCCGAAGATGGCGAACCACATCAGGCTGACCAGGCTCGGCACGCCGATGACGCCCGCGACGAACTGGCGGATGGTGCGGCCCCGGCTGATCCGGGCGATGAACATGCCGACGAACGGCGCCCAGGCGATCCACCAGGCCCAGTAGAAGACGGTCCAGCCGGACAGCCAGGTCTCCATGGGGTCGCCGCCGGTGGCGGCGGTGCGGCCGGTCATCTCGGCCAGCTCGCGGAAGTACTCGCCGATCGCGGTGGGCACCATGTTCAGGATGAACACGGTCGGGCCGACCACGAACAGGAACAGCGCCAGCACGACGGCCAGCACCATGTTGACGTTGGACAGCCACTGGATGCCCTTGGCGACGCCGGAGACCGCGGAGGCGATGAACGCCACGGTCAGCACGGCGATGACGCCGACCAGGACGGCGTTGCCGACCTCACCGGCCCACCCGACGATCTCCAGGCCGCTGCCGATCTGCAGCGCGCCGAGGCCGAGCGAGGCGGCCGAGCCGAACAGCGTGGCGAAGATCGCCAGCACGTCGATGGCCTTGCCGACGCCGCCGTTCGCGGTGCGCTCGCCGAGCAGCGGCGCGAACGCGGCGCTGATCAGCTGGCTGCGGCCCCTGCGGAAGCTGCTGTAGGCGATGGCCAGGCCCACCACGGCGTAGATCGCCCACGGGTGGAGGGTCCAGTGGAACAGGGTGGTGGCCATCGCGGTGCGCAGCGCCGCGTCGGACCCGGCCTCCACGGTGCCCGGCGGCGGGTTGACGAAGTGCGTCAGCGGCTCGTTGACGCCGTAGAACATCAGGCCGATGCCCATGCCCGCGCTGAACATCATCGCGATCCAGGACACGGTCGTGAACTCGGGACGCTCGTCGTCGCGGCCGAGCGGGATGCGGCCGTAGCGGCTGACGGCGAGCCAGAGGGCGAACAGGACGAAGCCGGACGCGAGCAGCACGAACGCCCAACCCAGGTTTCCCATGACCCACCCGAGGGCAGTCTTGGAAGCAGAGGCGAGCGAATCGGTGGCGAACACGCCCCATCCGAGGAAGGCGACGGTGATAGCGGCGGCCACGCCGAACACGACGTAGTCGGTGCGGCCGGGGCGGTCGACCTTCGGCTCCCCCGGCAGAGGTGTCTTGATCTGCGGTTCTGCGGTCGTCACCGGTATGCGGTACCCCTCACCCGTTCGGGCTAAACCTTCGGAGGTCCGGACGGGTCTGCCGTGCGCTCCGGGTCGTCTCCTACGCTGGGTGGCGTGGCCACTCGACCAGGTGTGACGTCCCGCGCGGCGCGCGGGTCCCTGGTCGCGGTGACCTCGGCCTCACTGGGCCTGGCGGCCCACGGCGCGGCGGGCGGCGAAGCCGTCGAGCTGACCCCCGTGCTGCCCCTGCTGCTGCTCACCGCGAGCGCGGGGACCGCGCTGGCCGAGCGCCGCCGGACGCCGTGGGCGGTGGTCGGCGCGCTGGTCTCGGCGCAGGCCGGGCAGCACGCGCTGCTCTCGCTCGCCGCGCACCAGCACCACGGGCCCGGCCTCGGCCTCGACCCGCTGGCGATGACGGCGGCCCACGTGGTCGCCGCGCTGCTCACCGGCCTGCTGCTGGCCAGGGCGGACGCGGTGCTGCTCGCGCTCGCGGGCGCCGCCGCCCGGCTGCTGCCGGTGCTGCGCGAACCCCGCCCGGCGTCCCGCCCCGCCGCGCTCCCCGCGCCCGAGGGCCACCCCCAGCCCACCCCCGTCCGGATCACCCTCAGGCGGGTGAACGCCCGCCGGGGACCGCCCGCGCTCCCGATCGCCCCGCACCCAGGACCACGCTGAACCCGCGATCAGGAGCACCCACACCATGTCCACCACTCGCACCGGCCTGCGCCCGCTCGTCCGCGCAGGCGCACTCCTCACCACCGCGGGCTTCCTCGCGCTCGGCACGGCGGGCACCGCCTCCGCGCACGTCTCCGCGTCGACCACCGCCCCGGCCACCCAGGGCGGCTACGCGAAGGTCATCTTCCGCGTGCCGAACGAGCGCCCCGACTCCGGCACGGTCAAGCTGGAGGTCACCCTCCCCGCCGAGTACCCGCTGGCCTCGGTCAGCACGAAGCCGCTGCCCGGCTGGCAGGTCGAGGCGGTCAAGGCCACGCTCGACAAGCCGGTCACCAGCCACGGCCGCGAGGTCACCGAGGCCGTCCGCACCGTGGTGTGGACCGCCGACGCGGGCGTGCAGATCGCGCCCGGTCAGTTCAACGAGTTCGAGGTGTCGGTCGGCCCGCTGCCCGACACCACCGAGCAGCTGGTCATGCCCGCGAAGCAGACCTACGCCAGCGGCGAGGTCGTCGACTGGAGCGCCCCGCCCGCCGACGAGGAGCCCGAGCACCCCGCGCCGGTGCTGAAGCTGGTCAAGCCCGCCGAGGGCGCCGACTCGCACGGCAACGCCCCCGCCGGGTCCGGGGACTCGCACTCCGAGACCGCCGCGTCCACGACCACCGACGACACCGCCCGCTGGCTGGGCGGCGCGGGCCTCGCGGTCGGTGCGCTCGGCCTCGGCCTCGGCGCGGGCGCCGTCCTGCGCACCCGCCGCTCGGGCAAGCCCTCGGCATGAGGCGCGCGGTCTCGCTGCTGCTGTCCGCGCTCGTGGCGGGAGGGGTCGCGCTCGGCGCGGCCCCGGCCGCGTGGGCGCACAACGTGCTGATCTCCAGCGACCCGAAGGACGGCGCCGAGCTGGCCACCGGGCCGCGCGAGGTCACGCTGACCTTCGACCAGCCGGTGCAGGCGGGCGAGCGGTTCAACACGCTCACCGTCACCTCGGCCGACGGCACCCGCTGGGAGGACCAGGCCGAGCCGACCGTGCGGGACAACTCGGTGATCTTCCCGGTGCGCGAGCTGGGCCCGGCGGGCGAGTACACCCTCGGCTACCGCATCCTGTCCGCCGACGGGCACCCGGTGAGCGGCTCGCTGAAGTTCACCACCACGACGGCGGCGCAGGGCACCCCGGTGCCCGCCTCGGAGTCCGCGACCCGGGACGCCTCGGGTGGGGACTCCGGCGGCGGTGTGCCCGTCTGGGTGTGGATCGTCGGCGCGGTCGTGCTGCTCGGCGGCGGCGTCTTCTTCGCGCTGCGCGGCGGAGGGGACGGCGCCGACCGGTGACCGCCGACCGGACCAGCGGCCCCGCCCGCCCCCGTGCGCGGGTGGCGGGCGGGCTGCTGCTGGGCGCGCTCGCCGGCGTGCTCGTCGGGCTCGCGATCGCGGGCACCGGCGCGGCGGTCGGCGGGCCGGGGATCGCCGCGCTGGTGGCGCAGCCGCTCGCCAGGGTCCTGCTCGACCTCTCGGCGACCGGCGTGGTCGGCCTGTCGCTGCTGCCGAGGCTGCTGGGCGCGGCCCGCCCCTCGGCGACCGAGCCGGTGCTGCGGCTGGCCAGGCCCGCCGCCGTGGTGCTGTCGGCGGTGTGGGCGCTCGTCGCGCTGCTGTCGGTCGTGCTGCGCGCGCACGAGACCAGGCCGGACGTGCCGCTGACCACGGCCCGGCTGCTCGACTACGTCCAGCGGGTGCCCGCAGGCCAGGGGCTGCTGTTCAGCGCGGTGTGCGCGGTGGTGTGCCTGGGGGTCGGCGCGGTCGCGGTGCGCAGGGGCGAGGCGGTGCCCGCCGAGCTGCGGGTGCTGGTCGCCCTGTTCGGGCTGCTCCCGCTGCCCGCCACCGGGCACGCGTCGAACCGGGACTTCCGGGACGTGGCCGTGGTCGCGATGGAGCTGCACGTGCTGGGCGCGGCGCTGTGGACCGGCGGGCTGGTCGCGCTGGTCGTGCTCGTGGCGCACCGCAGGGGGCTGCTGGCCGAGGCGCTCCCCCGGTTCTCCAGGCTGGCGACCGCCGCGCTGCTGGTGGTGACCGCGACCGGGATCGGCACCGGGCTGCTGGAGCTGGCCGCCGCGCCGGGCGGCGGGCTGCCGGGCTCGCTGGTCACCACCCCGTACGGGCTGCTGCTGGTCGGCAAGGCGCTGTGCGCGCTGGCGCTCGCCGGGCTCGGGGCGCGCATCCGCTGGTGGCTGCTGCCGCTCGTCCGGCGGCACCGGCCGACCGCGCTGGTCGGCTGGGCGGCGGCGGAGCTGGCCGTGATGGGCGCGGCGTTCGGGCTCGCGGTGGTGCTCTCGCGCGCGCCGGTCGCCTAGCGGCCACCGCGAGCGCCGGCCGGGCCGGGGCGGGTGACCGCCCGTCGCGCGGGCCCCACCGGCCAGCGGCGCCTGCCGACCAGCCGTGGTCGGTTCGGTCCAGCGCCGAACGGTCCTTCCGGTGCGATGAAGTGCGACCGGAAGGACCAGCGGCGATTGCGCCGGGCGAACGGCCTCAGTCCTGCGCGAGCCTGGCGGTCGGGTCGTTGCGGAACTTCCCGAGCACCACCAGCGCCTCCTGCCCGCGCCGGTCGAGCTCGCGGGCGTCGATCCAGCCGTTGGCGAAGTAGCGGTAGTCCTGGGCGAGCTTCACCAGCTCCGCGAGGTAGTCCGCGGACCGCCGCCGCCGCTCCTCGTCGAACGAGGCCAGCAGCGGCAACTGCGTGTCGACGACCTCGTCCAGCATCCTGGCCGCGTCGAGGGCCCGCTTGGCGCGCCTGCGCCTAGTGCCGAGCAACTGTCCGATTCCGCGCACCGTGGCAACACCCCATCGCCCGAGTCAGCACCCGAACCCTAGGCACTGCGAAGCTCCCCGTCGATGGGTTCAGTCGCATTCCACGTGCGCGGTGTTACGCGAATTGCGGACTCAGCGGTAGGGCTCCCAGCGGGTCCCTGAATCGCCCTCGCGCAGTGATCGAAGTCGTCGCCGCAGCTCAGGCGCGACCTCGGGGTGGCTGCGCAGGATCGGCAGGACGCTGGTGGTGAGCTTCAGCTCACGCACGTCCCTGAGCAGGGCGTACCCCGGCCACCCGGTCACGTCGAAGCCGTACTCGGCGGCGAGCTGCTCGTGCCACCGCCACGGGTGGCCGAGCCGGGCCGCGCCGACCGGGACCATGGACAGGTCCCACTCCCTCGGCCCCAGCCCGGTCGAGTCGAAGTCGCAGATCAGGGGCCCGTCCGGGCTCGGGATGAGGTTGCGCAGGTGCGCGTCCCCGTGCACGAGGCCGACCGGGAGCGCCGTCTCCAGCGAGCGGAGCCGCTCGGCGAGCGCCGCGCAGCGCTCCTCCAGGAACTCCAGGTCGTCCGCCGCCAGCTCCTCGGCGTCGGCGATCCGCCGCCGCACGTCCTCCAGCGGAGACCACTTCGGCACCGCGAAGTCCGGCTCCGGCAGCGAGTGCACCAACCGGAGCAGCCTGCCGAGGTCGCGGCCGTCGACGGGCGGGCCGCCGCTCGGCGCGGTGCGCCACAGGGTGGCCACGTGCTCCCCCACGACGAGCGGCTGGGGCACGTCCTCCACCAGCCGCACGGCGGGCACGTCGTGCCGGGCCAGCCAGCGGGCGACCGCGACCACCTTGGGCGCCCGGTGGCGCAGCGCCATCGACCCCGTTATCCGCACCACGACCTGCTCGGCGGGCAGCTCGTACACCGCGTTGGCGGTGAACTTCAGCAGCCGCGCGCCCCGGTGGTCGAGACCGAGGCCCGCGCACAGCCGCTCCAGGACGTCCGCGAGCACGGCGGGGGTGAACCGGCCACCACCCGCCACCCGCGCGCCGCTCCCAGCGCCGTCGCCCGCGCCGCCGCGCCCGGACCCCTGCGGAGGTCCGAGCCCCGACGCCTCAGGCCGCGCTGTCGGTGCCGGTGAACTTGGAGACGCGTTCGGCGAGCTCACGGGCGTCCTGGTTGTTGCGGCGCTTCTGCGCCTCGCCGAGCAGCGGCTTCATCCGGTCCTTGGTGCGGATCGACTTCAGGCTCTCGGACAGGTCGAGCGCCTGGCGCCCGACCTTGGAGCCGTGGTCGAGGTCGCCCTGGAGCAGGTGGTTGATCGACAGCGAGATGAAGTTGAACGACTTGCTGCGCGTCATGTCCTCGCCGTAGCCGCCGATCGCCTTGGACAGCGCCGGGATGGCCGTGCGGGTGTACTTGACGTCCACCGTCTGGGCCAGCTCGGTGTGCACCGTGCCGACCATGGCGGACAGGTCGTTCGCGTCGAAGAACCGCGCCCACGCGGGCGCCTCGGCGACGTTGGCCCTGGCGAACTCGTCGCGCGCCCTGCCGAGCAGCTTGAGCGCCTGCGTGTCGGAGCCCATCTTCGCGTAGGCCCACGCCTCGTTCGCGCACAGGATGCCGACCGCGAGCTCGGAGCCGGAGTTCTGCGCGGCCAGCTGGCCGAGCTGGAACACCTTGAGCGCGTCGTCCGGGGCGTCCTGGTGCAGGTAGACGCGGCCCATCCGGTACAGGATGTTCGCGACCAGCTCCTCCTTGCGCCCCTGCTTGGCCAGGCTGAGCGCCTGCCCGAAGTGGTTGCGCGCCGAGTCGTACAGCCCGGTGTCGAACGACGTCCAGCCCGCGAGGTTGTGCAGGTCGGCGAGCGCGACGAACAGCCACTCCTTGACCAGCTCGGTCGCGTTCGCGCCCAGCATCTGCTGCCCCCAGGACAGCTGGGCGACGACGGCGTCGCGGCAGGAGCCGCCGCCGTACTGGTAGTCCAGCGTGCGCAGGGCCTTGGTGGCGGCCTCGACCTGGCGGACGTCGGTCATGCCGATCCGGCCGGGGGCCGGGGTCTGCGCGGGAGAGCCCGTCCAAGACCCGGAGTCCGTGCCGAACACGGCCGCACCGACGGTGATGGCGGCGGCGTGCGCGAGGAACTTCCTTCGCTTCACCGACTCGTCCTCCTCAGAATGGGGTGCCTCCGCCGTGGCGGCCACCCGCACTGCCGTGGCCTCGTCGTAGGCGAGGCCCATGTATCCCCTGGGGACACCCAAGCCGTTGGCGATCCTGGTCAGGACGTCGTAGGCCATGACCTGACGACCCTTGAGGATCTCCGACACTTCGGACTGCGACTGACCGGTGAGCGCCGCGATCTGGCGCTGCGACACGCCGTGCCTGCGCAGCAGCCGGTAGACCGTGCTGATCTCCCGCTTGGCCAGGGCGTCGCGCATCTCCTGCTGGTCCCAGACCTCGGGCGTAACAGGAGAGTTCGACGAACCGATGGTGTTCAATTGCGCCCCCTCACAGTCCTTACCGGGCGTCAACGGCAGAGTAGGGGCATTCCACCAAGTGCGAGAAGTGTCGATCGGCGAGGCTGATCGGCCCTACTGAACTCCGTTGACCGCTTACCGTGGAACGAGCACCGGCCACCGCTGGAGTGCCCCGCTCCGGGTTGAATCATCGCAATCTAGGTTCCGGTAAGCGAGTGAACTCGGAGAGGGACACGCGGTGGATCTGATCGAGCAGGCGGTGACCACCCGGCGCGGTGGCGTCGTGGGTGAGGTCGTCCTCGGGGTTTCCCGCTCCACTTCCCTGTCTATCCAGGAGCCGACCGACCTCGGCTCCGGATGGCGCGGCTCGACCGGGCAGCGTCGTCGGTGGTGCTCCAGCCCCGACGGCGTGGCAGGCCGGGATCGCAGCTCCACCGCCCGGACCACCGGGGGCCCCGCGCCCCTGGTCGGCCCGACCGGTGGGGCGGCGGTCCTTTCGGCCGGCCGACTCGTACAGCTCAGGGCAGCGCTACGCGAAGCCGCCGAGAAGGCGGAAAGGTGACGGTGACGTTTCGGTGGACGAGATCCTCGGTCAAGTTCTTCGCAACGCGGTCTGGGAACGGTTGGACCTGCTCACGGAGCTGGCCAGCCAGGCCGACGCCCCTTCCCTCCTGTCGGTGGCACGATCCGAGCTCCCTCGGTTGACCGAGGGATGGCGGGCACTGCTCGCCGCGCACGAACCGGACGACAAGGGCAACTGCCCCGAGTGCTCCGGTCGTTGGCGGCAGCAGAAGAGCCCTTGCTCGGTGTGGCGCGCCGCGTACGAGCACCTGGTCGCGGGCGGACTGGCCCCGCGCCCGGCTCGGCACCTCCGCACGGCGCCGGTGACCCCTCCTGTCACCCGGTCGCGCCGAGGAGTAGCTGTCCGAGCCCATTAACGGGCGGTGGTGACCTGTCGTTCCCCCGACGCGACACGGTCGTCCACCCGCCTCACGCTGACCGGCGGTCCGGGACGTGCGAACCCCCGACCGCGACGAACGGGCCGCCGGTCAGCCTCACAACCGAACACCCAAGTCATCCGCGGGCCGGTGCCGTGCACACCTTCCCTCCCGACCGGCGCCGGTCCGCGGGCACCAAGTCCGGCCCCGATGTCCGCCCCTCCCGCGCGGGCATCGGGGCCGGTTCCACGTCCAGGTTTCGCAATTCCGCACTTTCGCGTTCAGGGCCCTTGACGTTCCGCACAGTTTCCCGGTTACGCACTGTTCCCTCTTTTGGGGGCCATTCAGCGCACCCCGCAGAGCCGAACGCGTTCACCTGTGAACGCCGGTCCGCCAGGCGAGATATGCGACAGCTCCAGGAATCACCCTTCCGACCAGGTCGAAGAGTTTGATCTGCCACGGGAAAACGACTTCGGAGCGTCCCCGGGCCACGGCCTTCACCACTTCGGCAGCCACCCGTTCGGGGGTCATCGTGGGGACGAGCCTGCTGACGACCCACGGGATGCGCTCGGCCGAACCGGGGTTGTTGTCGAAGTAGTTGGACCGCACCGCGCCCGGCACGACCTCCGTGACGCCGACCCCGGTGCCCCGCAGGTCCTGGCGCAGCGCGGCGACCAGCCCGCGCACCGCCCAGCGCGCCGCCGTGTAGCCGGTGGCTCCGGGGATGGCGATCCGCGAGGCGGGCGAGTTCAGGAACACCAGCCGACCCGAGCCGCGCTCGCGCATGGCGGGCAGCAGCAGCGAGGTGAGCAGCGCGTACGAGGCGTACGGCAGGGCGGTCATGCCGCGCAGCTCGTCGGGCGCGGTGTCGTCCAGGAACAGCCAGCGGCCGACGCCCGCGTTGTTGACCAGCACGTCGACCGGCCCGACCTCCTCCGCCAGCGCGAGCACCCGCCGCTCGTCGGCGAGGTCGGCGACGTGCGCCACCGCCCGCCCGCCGCGCGCGGTGATCCGCTCGACCACGGCCGCGAGCGCGACCGCCCCGCGCGCCACCAGGTGCACCTCGGCGCCCTGGGCGGCGAACCGCTCGGCGACGGCCGCCCCGATCCCCTGGGACGCCCCGGTCACCAGAACCCTCATCGCACTCCTCTGATCCGCGTGACGCACAGCGAGGCGACGAGCGTCGCCGCCGCCGAGAGCAGGAACAGGCCCCGGTAGCCGCCGAGGTCGACCAGCACCACCGACGCCAGCGCGGGGGCGAGCACCTGGGGCAGCGCGTTCGCGACGTTGACGACGCCGAGGTCCTTGGCGCGGTCGGTCGCGGCGGGCAGCACCTGGGTGAGCAGGGCCAGCGCGACCGCCCAGTAGGCGCCGAAGCCGAACCCGAGCAGCGGGGCCGCGATCAGCGCGGACCACCAGGTGGGCCAGGCGGCGAGCAGCAGCGCGGCCAGCGCCATGAGCGCGGCGGACAGGTGGACGCCGCCGCGCCTGCGGCCGGTGCGGTCGGAGCGGGCGCCGACGAGCACCGCGCCGACCACGAGCGCCGCGCCGTAGAGCAGCATCAGCACCAGCAGGCCGTCCTCGGGCGACGGGTGGCGCACCTCGTCGGCCAGGAAGAACAGCAGGTAGAGGGTGCCGAGCGCGTTGCCGAGGTTGATGGCGAAGTGCGCGGTCCACGCCCAGGCGAAGTCGGGGTGCCGCTTCGGGGAGACCCACAGCTCGCGCGCGACGAGCGGCGGGCGGGCGGCGCGCGGCAGCCGGGTGTCCGGGGTGGCGAGCACGAACGCCAGCGCGCCCGCGACGACCAGCGCCGCGCACACCAGGTAGCCGGCGGTCTGGCCGGTGACCAGCACGGTCACCACGACGGCGCCCAGCACGGTGCCGAGCATCTGGCTGATGCCGACGAGTCCGCCGACCCTGGCCCGCTGCGCCACCGGCACCCGGTCGGGGACGCCGGAGGTGAGGCTGGCGAGCATCCCGTTGAGCCCGGCCTGGACCAGGCACCAGCCGAGCGCCATCGACCAGGTCGCGTCGGCGGCGGAGAGCACGGCCAGGCCGAGCGCGCCGACCAGCGCGCCCGCGAGGGTCCACGGGTGGCGGCGGCCGAACCGGGAGCAGGTGCGGTCCGAGGACAGCCCGATGAGCGGGTTGGCGATCAGCGCCACAGCCGCGCCCAGGGCCGTGACCAGTCCGAACACCAGCTCCTTCGCGTCGGGCGAGATCCGCTCGGCCTGCTGCGGGAGCAGCACCTGGATCGGGGCGTAGACGCCGAGCCACAGGCCGAGGTTGGCCAGGAACAGCAGGGTCGTCCAGCCCCGGCCGACCGGGGCGACCGGTTCGGCGAGCGGGTCGTGGGCG
The DNA here is from genome assembly GCF_000023245.1 of Actinosynnema mirum DSM 43827. GTDB lineage: Bacteria > Actinomycetota > Actinomycetes > Mycobacteriales > Pseudonocardiaceae > Actinosynnema > Actinosynnema mirum. Next base: position 37,957 of record NC_013093.1, on the reverse strand, counting down.
GTCGCGGCGGAATCCGGCACGACTGGGTTCGGCGCGGCGGGGCCGGTTATCGCGGGGTCCGGCGCGCCCGGTCCGAGGGCGCTCACCGGCGGATCCGGTCGCGGTACCAGCGGAAGGAGGCGCGCGGGGTGCGGCGCTGGGTGGCGTAGTCGACGTGGACCAGGCCGAAGCGCTGCGAGTACCCGGAGTCCCACTCGAAGTTGTCCAGCACCGACCAGACGAAGTAGCCCTTCGCCCCCGCGGCGATCGCGGCCTCGCTGTGGGCGGCCAGGTAGTCGACGCGCTCGGTGTCGTCGAGCGAGTGCGGGTAGCTGCACCCGCTCTCGGTGACGTGCACGGGCGGCAGGTTCGGGTGCCTGGTGCGCAGGGCGCCGATCATCTCGCCGAGCCCGGCGGGCACGACGGGCCAGCCGAAGCCGGTGACCGGGTGCTCGGTGATCGGGACCAGGTCGAACGGCAGCGGGTTGCCCGGCGACGGGGCCGAGAGCCGGGTCGGGTTGTAGTAGTTGACGCCGTAGAAGTCGAGCGGCTGGGCGATGGTGGCGAGGTCGCCGTCCTCGACCGGCAGCAGGTCGACCAGCGACTCGGGGTAGCGCCCGGCGAGGACCGGGTCGGCGTAGAGCCAGTTGTGCAGGTCGGCGTACGCGCTCGCGGCGGCGGCGTCCTCGGCGGAGCCGGTGGCCGCCCAGGCCGGGGTGTGGTTGTTGGCGGTGCCGACCGAGGTGGCCCCCGCCGCGCGCAGGGCCTGGACGGCGAGGCCGTGGCCGAGGTTGAGGTGGTGGGCGGCGGGCAGCGCGTCGAACAGGAGCGCCTTGCCCGGCGCGTGCTGCCCGGTGGCGTAGCCGAGCAGGGTGACGATGGCGGGCTCGTTGACCGGGATCCACATCGCGACCCGGTCGGCCAGCCGGGCGGCGGCGGTGGCGGCGTAGTCGGCTAACCGGTGCGCGGTGTCCCGCGCGAGCCAGCCGCCCGCCTCCTCCACGTGGGCGGGCGTGTCCCAGTGGTAGAGCGTCGCGACGGGGGCGATGCCCGCGTCGAGCAGGTCGTCGACGAGCCGGTCGTAGAAGTCGAGCCCGCTGCTCGCCGCGCTCCCGCTCCCGGCCGCCCGTCCGCCCTCGACGCGGGGCCAGGACAGCGAGAACCGGTACGCGTTCACCCCCAGCTCGCGCAGCAGCGCCACGTCCTCGGCGTGCCGGTTGCGGTGGTCGCAGGCCACCCGCGCGGTCTGTCCCTCGAACGAGGGAAATTCATCCCACACTGAGGGAAGCCTGCCGTCCTCGTCGAAGCCCCCCTCGATCTGGAAGGCGGAAGTCGAGACGCCCCAGAGGAAATCAGGTCCGGTCATGACACCTCCCACGAAACGTGAAACGGATTCACACAGTAGGCGTGTTGCGGTGTGGTGGGAAGTCATCGAGCCTTCGACCGGGCACTATGAAGGCCCCTACCAGTCCAGCAGGAGTCGCCGTGACTAGCACGACCCCCTTGCGCAGGCAGCCGGTGCAGCAGCGCAGCGCCAAGCGCGTCGAGCGGATGCTGGAGGCCTGCGCCGCGCTGATCGAGGAGGTCGGCTACGACGGGGTCACCACCACGCTCATCGCCGAGCGGGCGGGCGTCGCGGTCGGCTCGCTCTACCAGTTCTTCCCGGACAAGCGGGCCGTCGTGCAGGAGCTGACCCTGCGCAACCTGGAGCGGTTCATCCAGACCGTGGACGGCACCTTCACCACCAAGGCGCTGGCGCACTGGTGGGACGCGGTCGACTCGATCTTCGACGTCTACGTGGCGATGCACCGCGAGGTGCCCGCGTTCAGCAGGCTGCACTTCGGCGACGTGGTCGACCTGCGGCTGATGGACGACCGCAAGGACAACAACTCCGTGGTGTCCGACCGGATCGCCGAGATGATCTCCAGCCGCTTCGCGATACCCCTGGACGAGGTCAAGCTGCCGATCTCGATAGCCGTCGAGGCGGCGGACGGCGTGCTGGGCCTGGCCTTCCGCCGCGACCCGGCGGGCGACCCGCTCGTCCTCGACGAGGCCAAGGCGATGATCCGGGGCTACCTGTCCACCCGGATGCCGGGGCAGCCCCCGGCCACCCCCTAGCCGAAGGCCTTGCCCTCGCCCCGGTAGGTCGGCACGACGGCCTCGACCCGGTCCCCGCTCACCAGGTGGTACTCCGCGAACCGCTCGGCCAGCTCGCCCGCCTTCGCGTGGCGCAGCCAGACCCGGTCCCCCAGCTCCAACCGGTCCGCGGCCTTCCCGACGACCGGCGTCTGCACCTCCCCGGCGCCCTCCAGCCCGATCAGCTCCAGCCCGCTCGGCAGGTGCGGCGAGGGCAGCCGGTCCGGCGTCCCGGTCCCCGACGCCACGTACCCGCCCGCGAACAGCGTGGCGACGTTCTTCTTGGGCCTGCGCACCACGGGCAGCGCGAACAGCGCGGCCGGGCGCGGGCTGAACGCGCGGTAGGCGTCGAACAGGGTCGGCCCGACCAGCCCGGACCCCGCAGCCAGCTCGGTCACCGACCGGTCGGCGCCGGTCGTCTCCAGGCTCCCGGTCCCGCCGCCGTTGACGAACTCCAGGTCGGCCACCCGGCGCACCGCGGCCACCGCGGCGGCCCTGCGCTCGGTCAGCTCCGGCACCGAGCGGCCCTGCATCCAGCGCACCGCCAGGCCCCAGGCGCGCCGACCGGCGGGCGCGTCGCCGATGCCCGCCACCTGGCCCTCGTAAGCCATGACGCCGACCAGCCGGAAGCCCTTCCTGGCCACGACCGCGCGGGCGAGCCGGACGGCGTCGCCCTCGGTGTGCACCGGCGAGCGGCGCGGTCCGACGTGCAGGCCGGGCAGCGGTCGCCACGAGACGTCCAGCTCCAGGCACACCCGGATCTCCGGGTGGTCCTCGCCGAGGGCGGCGTCGACCAGGTCGAGGTGCGCGGTCGAGTCGACCATGATCGTGACGCGTCCGCGGGCCTTCTTGTCGGCGGCCAGCGCGCGCAGCGCGGCGTGGTCGACGGTCGGGTACGCGACCAGCAGGTCCTCGGCGGTGTCGCAGGACGACAGCCAGAGCGCCTCGGGCAGCGAGTAGCACATCAGCCCGGCGTAGCCCGGCCTGGCGAGGACCCGGTCGAGCAGCGCCCGCACCCGGACCGACTTGCTCGCCACGCGGATGGGCTTGCCCCCGGCCCGCCGGACGAGGTCGGCCGCGTTGTGGTCGAACGCGTCCAGGTCGACGATCGCGAGCGGGGCTTCGAGGTCCTTGGTCGCCAGGTCGAGTCGCGTCCTCGGCTGCATGGGCCCCACGGTACGTCGAAAAGGCTTGAAAGGTGAAACGCTTTCACTTATCTTGTGTGGCTCTCCTCACACCGGAGGCGCAGATGGCACCCCCCTGGACGAACTGGGCGCGGACCGAGACCGCAGCCCCGATCCGGGTCGAGCACCCCACGACGGCGGAGGGGATCTCCGAAGTCGTCCGCACCGCCGACGCCGTCCGCGCGCGGGGCAGCGGCCACTCCTTCACCGGGGTCGCCGTCGCCCCCTCCGTCGCGCTCGACCTCGACCGCTGGACCGGCCTGGTCGACGTGGCGGGAGAGCTGGTGACCGTCCGCGCGGGCACCACGCTCCGGCAGCTCAACGAGCTGCTGCACCGGGAGGGGCTCGCGATGCCCAACCTCGGCGACATCGACGCCCAGACCATCGCGGGCGCCACCGCCACCGGCACCCACGGCACCGGCGCGGCGCTCGGCGGCCTGGCCACCACGATCGTCGCGCTGGAGGTCGTGCTCGCCGACGGCTCGCTCGTCCGCTGCTCCCCCACCGAGCGCCCCGACCTGTTCGAGGCGGCCAGGCTCGGCCTCGGCGCGGTCGGCGTGATCAGCACGCTGACCCTGCGCTGCGTGCCGTCGTTCGTGCTGCACGCCCGCGAGTACCCGGCCAGGCTCGACGCGGTGCTGGAGGAGTTCGACCACCTCACCGCGACCGAGGACCACGTGGAGTTCCACTGGTTCCCGCACGGCGACCGGGTGATCGTCAAGCGGAACAACCGGGTGGACGAGCCGCGCGCGCCGCTGTCCGGGCTGCGCCGGTTCTACGAGTACGACGTGATGGAGAACGCCGCGTTCGGCGCGGTGTGCAAGGTCGCCCGCGCCGTGCCCGCCACGGCCAGGGGGCTCAACCGGATGTGCGGGGCGCTGATCGGCGAGCGCGACTACCGCGACCAGTCGCACCGCGTCTTCACCACCCCGCGCCGGGTGCGGTTCGTGGAGACCGAGTACGCGGTGCCCCGCGCCGAGCTGCACGGGGTGCTGCGCGAGCTGCGCGCCGCCGTGGCCGGGCTGGAGCACGGGGTGATCGTGCCGGTGGAGGTGCGGGTCGCGCGGGGCGACGACATCTGGCTGTCCACCGCGCACGGGCGGGACACCGCCTACGTCGCGGTGCACCAGTACGTGGGGATGCCGCACCGGCGGTACTTCGACGCGTTCGAGCGGATCGCGCTGGCGGTGGGCGGCAGGCCGCACTGGGGCAAGCTGCACTCGCTGGGCGCCGAGGAGCTGGCGACCCGCTACCCCCGGTTCGCGGACTTCCGCCGCGTGCGCGCCGAGGTCGACCCGGACCGGAAGTTCGGGAACCGGCACCTGGAGCGGGTGCTGGGCTGAGGCGGACCGCCGGGCGCGGCGCTCTCCACGCCCGGCGGTGCGAGCCCCGTCACACCCCTGTCCTGCGCGGGCGCCGACGGCGGTCGGACGGTGATCCAGCTCTCGGCGCGCCCCGGCGGAAGTGATCGGGATCTCAGCGATCCGGGGCCCGCGCTCCGGGGAGCGGGGCCCCGGAGGGCGGCTGCCGGACCCGTCCGGCCGGTCGCTGTGACCTAGATCGCGTCCTGGACCGGGGTCTCGCCGGAGATCAGCTCGTAGGTCTTCCCGACCGACGACGGCTGCGCCAGCACCGCCACGACCACGGCGGCCACGTCGGCGCGCGGCACGGACCCGTCCTGAGCGTCCCCCTCGGTGAGCCGGACCGCGCCGGTCGCGGGCTCGTCGGTCAGCCTGCCGGGCCGGACGATCGTCCAGTCCAGGTCGCGGGCCTTCAGGTCCTCCTCGGCCGCGCCCTTGGCGAGCAGGTAGGCGTCGAACACCTCGTCGCCGGTGGTCCGGCCGATGCCCGCCGAGCTGATCTGCACGAACCTGCGCACGCCCGCCCGCTCGGCGGCGTCCGCCAGGAGCGCGGAGGCTCCCCGGTCCACGCTGTCCTTGCGCCCCACCCCGCTGCCGGGCCCGGCGCCCGCGGCGAACAGCACCGCGTCCGCGCCGGTCAGGTACTCGGCGACCGAGGCGACATCGCTCGCCTCCAGGTCGCACAGCACCGGCACCCCGCCCGCCTCGGTCACGTCCGCGAAGTGGTCCTCGTTGCGGACCAGCGCGGTGGCCGCGTCCCCGCCGGCCGCCAGCAGCCGCTGGACGTGCAGCGCGATCTTCCCGTGCCCTCCCGCGATCACAAGCCTCATGCGGCCGACGCTAGCCGCCGCGCGGGCCCGCCACAGATCGGCGGCGCGGGTCAGGCGGTGGCCAGGACCCGCTCGTAGACCAGCTCGTTGACCCAGCGGGTGGTGGCGGTGTCCTCGACCGGCACGGTCTCGTTGCGACCGCAGACGTCGGTGGTCAGCTCGCTGCTCTCGTCGGCGAGCAGCACGTTCACGCCGTACCTGCGCACGCGCGGCAGGCAGTTGGCCAGGTAGTCGTGGCTCAGCGCGACCGAGGCGGGCAGCACGGCGGCGGCGTTGCCGAAGCGCGCGAAGGGGACGGCGGAGGCCAGCGCGGTGCGCCAGTGCCTGGCCACCGCCAGCACGCCGACGATGCGCACGGCGGCGGGCGGCACGCGGCCGTCCATCTCCGGCCACACCCAGGTGGAGACGGTGGCCCGGTCGACCTCGGGGGCCGCGCCGAGGCACAGCCGCTCGGCGTGCGCGTCGGCGATCAGGTCGGCGACGACCACGACCTTGCGGCCCATCAGGACCATCTCCGGCAGCACAACGCCGTGCCACCCGAGGCGGACCGCGGCGACCGTGGCCAACTCCTCGACGGAGCCGGGCAGTTCGGGGATCGGGACCGCGGCGGCCGACGTGGCCTTCGCCTTCGCGGAGTCCGTGACCTCGATCCGTGCGGGTGTGCTGCTCACGCCAAAGCCTCCTCGGGAACCACGGCGGTCGATCCGCCGCGTTTCGACTCGTGCTCTGGATAAGGCGTACCAGTCGGAGTGCCGTTCGCCCCCCGCTCCGACCCGGCCCTGAGTTCAGCGGTTTCACCGGGTCGGTGACCGGTCGTTGACCGGTTCGCCGAATTCGGCCCGGCGGTGCTGCCGTCCGGGTGACGCGGAACCCTGGGAACGACCCGTGACGGGCACGCACAGGCACACCTCTGGCCTGGAATCCGATACGCGGCGGGCTCGAATAACGGCGGCGAACCGCATCGACGACCGTTCACCGCTTGAAACCAACCGACCGCCGAGCACGGGGCCGTTCGAGTGACACACATCACTGCGCGGTTTGCCCTTGGCGAACACCGGAAATCCCCCGGAAAGCCAAGAGGCCCACCCCCTGTTGGGGGTGGGCCTCCGGTATTCGGTGGGCGAGGGGGGAGTTGAACCCCCACGTCCTTTCGGACACACGGACCTGAACCGTGCGCGTCTGCCATTCCGCCACTCGCCCTGGCGACGAGGAGAACACTAGCACGATCTCCATCCGGATTACCAATTGGCCCGTGTCCCGCCTCCCCGGCCCGGATACGATCGGGTCAGAAGTCGACCGAGTCGGAGGGTTGCCGTGGGCCTCGTACAGCGCTTCGAGCGCCGTCTCGAAGGCATGGTTGGCGACACCTTCGCCAGGGTGTTCGGCGGCAACGTCGTCTCGCAGGAAGTGGCCCAGGCCCTCCAGCGGGAGGCGGACGGGAACATCCGGGAGCTGGCGGGCGGGCGGCTGCTGGCCCCCAACCACTACGTGGTCCTGCTCGGCCCTGAGGACCACGACAGGCTTGCCGGTGACGGCCAGGATGAACTACGCATCACCAAGTCCCTGGGCGACTCCATCCAGGAGCACCTGGAGGAGAGCGGATGGGATACCTATGGTGACGTCGTAGTCTCCCTGGAGCGCTCCGACGCGCTGCACACCGGTCAGTTCCGAACCCGCTCGTCCGTCGACCCCGACGTGAAAGTTGACAGCCGACGGTCAGCACCACCTCGCACTGCAGGAGACGGATCAATGAGCCAGCCTCCCGGCTACGGACAAGGACAGGGCCAGCCCGGCTACGACCCCTACGCGCAGGGCGGCTACGGCGGTCAGCAGCCTGGCTACGACCAGCAGGGCTACGGCCAAGGTGGTCAGCAGCAGGGCTACGGCCAGGGCCAGCAGGGCTACGACCAGCAGGGCTACGGCCAAGGCGGTCAGCAGCCCGGCTACGACCAGGGCTACGGCCAGGGCGGTCAGCCCGGCTACGGCCAGGGCCAGCAGGGCTACGACCAGGGCTACGGCCAGGGCGGCTACGGCGGTCAGCAGCCCGGCTACGACCAGCAGGGCTACGCGGGCGGTCAGCAGCCCGGCTACGGCCAGGGCCAGCAGGGCTACGACCAGGGCTACGGCCAGGGCGGCGCAGGCTACGACCAGGGCGGCCAGGCCGGTTACGGCCAGCAGGCGGCGGGCTACGACCAGGCGGGCTACGGCCAGCAGGCCGCGGGCTACGACCAGGGCTACGGCCAGCAGGCGGGCTACGGCGGCGCCCCGGCGGGCGGCGCGCAGCGCCAGCTGAGCGCGACCCTGCACCTGGACGACGGGTCCAACCGGACCTACAACCTGAAGCAGGGCGGCAACGTGGTCGGCCGCGGCCAGGAGGCCGACTTCCGGCTCCCCGACACCGGCGTCTCCAGGAGGCACCTGGAGATCACCTGGGACGGGCACAGTGCCATGCTCGCCGATCTCGGCTCGACCAACGGCACGACGGTGAACGGGACCCCGGTGCAGACCTGGCAGCTCGCGGAAGGCGACGTCGTCCGCATCGGCCACTCGTCGCTGGTCTTCCGCACACAGGGCTGAGGTCGAGACGTGTGACGTGACGGCACTCAAGTCAGGAGCGGTTACAACCGGTGCCAGAGCTGGTGATGCAGCTGACCAGAGCGGGGTTCCTCATCCTGCTCTGGTTGTTCGTGTTGGCTGCGCTTCGAGTGGTGCGTTCCGACCTCTACGCGGCGTCGGGGCTGAGGGTCCCGACGCCGTCGATCAAGAAGGGGTTCAGGGGGGCAGGCAAGGGCGGGGCGAAGGCGCCCCGGCAGCTCGTGGTCACGCAGGGGGCCCTGTCGGGCACCCGGATCACGCTTGACGGGAAGCCGATCATGATCGGCCGGGCCGACGACTCCACGCTCGTGCTGGACGACGACTTCGCGTCGACCCGGCACGCGCGGCTGTCGGCGCGCGGTGACGAGTGGTTCGTGGAGGACCTGGGGTCCACCAACGGCACCTACCTCGACCGCGCGAAGGTCACCAGCCCGGTCCGGGTCCCGATCGGGTCCCAGATCCGGATCGGCAAGACGGTGATCGAGCTGAGGTCATGACCCTCGTCCTCCGATACGCGGCCCGGAGCGACCGGGGCCTGGTCCGCCAGAACAACCAGGACTCCGTGTACGCGGGCCCCCGCCTGCTCGCGCTCGCCGACGGCATGGGCGGCCACGCCGCGGGCGAGGTCGCCAGCAAGGTCGTCATCGCGGCCCTGGCGCCGCTCGACGACGACGAGCCCGGCGACGACCTGCTGGGTCAGCTGCGCGACGCGGTGATCTCCGGCAACGGGGCGATCTCCGAGCTCGTGCAGAGCGACCCCGACCTGGACGGCATGGGCACCACGCTCACCGCCGTCCTGTTCGCGGGCACCCGACTCGGCATGGTGCACATCGGCGACTCGCGCGCCTACATGATGCGCAACGGGACCTTCAGCCAGATCACGCACGACGACACGTTCGTCCAGTCGCTGATCGACGAGGGCCGGATCACCGAGGAGGAGGCGGCCACGCACCCGCAGCGCTCGCTGCTGCTGCGCGCGCTGACCGGCCACGAGGTCGAACCGCGCCTGATGGTGCGCGAGGCCAGGCCGGGCGACCGCTACCTGCTCTGCTCGGACGGCCTCTCCGGCGTGGTCACGCTGGAGACCCTGGACGAGGCGATCCGCATCCCGGACCCGCAGGCGTGCGCCGACCGGATGATCGAGCTGGCGCTCAAGGGCGGCGGTCCGGACAACGTGACCGTGGTCGTGGCCGACGTCGTCGACGTCGACTTCGGCGAGAACGCCCCGATAGTGGGCGGTGCGGCCGGTGACGGCGGGGACGACCCGCCACCGCCGGACTCGCCCGCCTCGCGGGCGAGCTCCATCACCGGGCCCCGGCCCGCGCCGCCGAGGCAGGAGCAGCCGCCACCGCCGCAGCAGGACCCGAAGCGCGAGCGCAAGGGGAAGCTGAAGGCGCTGGCGCTGGTCGTGCTGGTGCTCGCGCTGCTGGCCGCCGCCGGTCTGGGCACCCGCTGGTGGGTGATGCGCCAGTACTACGTGGGCGCGGCGCAGGACGGCCAGGTGTCGGTGTTCCGCGGCGTGACCGGGAACGTGCTCGGCTTCGAGCTGAACACGGTCGTGGAGGGCTCGTGCCCGCCCGGCTCCCAGGGCTGCGAGCCGATCTCCCTGGACGACCTGAAGGTCTTCATGCGGGACGAGGTGAGCAGCGGCATCACCGCCGTGGACGGCCTGGAGGGCGCCCGCGAGGCGATCCGCAGGCTGCGCACGGAGCAGCTGCTGCCGCTGTGCGCCGACCCGCTGACCAGCACCCCGGCCCCGCCCACGACGACCACGGGCTCGGCGACGAGCGCCGAGCAGCCGCCGCCGAGCGGTGACCAGGGCACGTCCTCGTCGGCCCCGCCGACCACCACCACGGAGGGCACTCCCCTCCCCACGCTCGCGCAGACGCCGGGCACGGACTGCCGGAAGGGTCAGTAGCCGATGGGTTCGCCGGGCACCGGCGCGGAGGACACCCCGCTCGCGAGGGCGAGCGGCACGTCGCCGGGGTTGAAACCGCCACCCACCAAGCGGAGCACCGAGCTCTTCCTCCTGGCCTTCGGCGCGGTGCTGGTCACCGCCGCCCTGGTGCTGGTCGAGGCCAACCAGGAGAAGGAGCTCTCGCTCAACATCATCTGGTACGGCCTCGCCTACCTGGTGATGCTGGCCGTGACCCACCTCGCGGTGCGGACCTGGGCGCCCTACGCGGACCCGGTGATCCTGCCGTGCGTCACGCTGCTGAACGGGATCGGCCTGGTGATGATCCACCGGATCGACCTGGGCATGGCCGACGTGCTCGTCGACGGTGAGCCCTGGTCCGCCGCGGCACCGAAGCAGGTCATGTGGACGGGCCTGTCGCTGGTGCTGTTCTGCGCGGCGCTCAAGCTGCTCAAGGACCACCGCACGCTGGCCAAGTTCGGCTACGTCTCGGGCCTGGTCGGCCTGGTCGCGCTGATCCTGCCCGGCGTCCTGCCCGGCTTCATCGCCCCGACGATCAACGGCGCGAAGATCTGGCTGCGCTTCGGCGGCGTCTCGATCCAGCCGGGCGAGTTCGCGAAGATCCTGCTGATGGTCTTCTTCGCGGCCTTCCTGGTCTCGAAGCGGGACCTGTTCACCATCGCGGGCCGCCGGTTCCTCGGCATGGACCTGCCGCGCGCCCGCGACCTCGGCCCGCTGATCGCCGTGTGGGCGGTCGTCGTGTCGGTCATGGTGCTGCAGAAGGACCTCGGCTCGTCGCTGCTGTTCTTCGGCATCGTGCTGGTGCTGCTGTACGTGGCGACCGAGCGCGCGGTGTGGATCATCATCGGCACCGTCCTGTTCATGGGCGCCGCGGTCGCTGCCTGGCGGATGTTCACGCACGTCCAGACCCGCGTGGACAACTGGGTCGACCCGTTCGCGGACCCAGGGGGAGCCGGCTACCAGATCGTCCAGTCGCTGTTCGGCTTCGGCACGGGCGGCCTGTTCGGCGCCGGGCTCGGCGGCGGACGCCCCGACCAGATCCCCGAGGCGAACACCGACTTCATCGCCGCCGTGATCGGCGAGGAGCTGGGCCTCGTCGGCCTCACCGCCGTGCTGCTGCTCTACACGGTGTTCGCGCTGCGCGGCCTGCGCAACGCGCTGGCGGTGCGCGACACGTTCGGCAAGCTGCTCGGCGGCGGCCTCGCGTTCGCGGTGGCGTTCCAGGTCTTCATCATCATCGGCGGCGTCATGAAGCTGATCCCGATGACCGGCATCACCGCCCCGTTCCTGTCCAAGGGCGGCTCCTCGCTGCTCGCCAACTACGTCCTGGTAGCGCTGCTGCTGCGCATCTCCGACGCCGCGCGGTCCCCGCAGGCGCCGGTGAAGCCGCGCGTGCAGCAGCCCGCGATCGCCGACCAGTTCACTGTCATGGTGGAGCGACCGAAATGAACACCCCGCTCCGCCGAGTCGGCGTCGCGATGATGGTCATGATGATGATCCTGCTCGCGAACGCGACGTACGTGCAGGTCATCAAGGCCGAGGAGTACCGGACCAGCCCGTACAACGTCCGGGGCAGGCTGGAGATGCTCTCCCGCGAGCGCGGCAGCATCATCGCCGCGGACGGGACGCCGCTGGCCACGGTCACGCCGATCCCGGACAAGGACCGCTGGCAGCGGGTCTACGCCAACGGGCCGATGTACCTGCCGGTGACCGGCTACCTGTCCAACACCTACGGCTCCAACGGGCTGGAGCGGGCCGAGAACGACCTGCTGATCGGCGAGGACGACCGGCTGTTCACGCGCAGGCTGTCCGACCTGATCACCGGCCGCGACCCCAAGGGCGCGAGCCTCCAGGTGACGATCAACCCGAAGGCTCAGCAGGCCGCGTACGAGGCGCTGGGCGACCGGACCGGCGCGGTCGTGGCGATCGAGCCGAAGACCGGCAAGATCCTGGCGCTGGTGAGCACGCCCTCGTTCGACCCGAACAAGCTGGCCGTGCAGGACGGCCAGGAGGAGAAGGCGTACTGGGCCGAGGTCACGCAGGACAACCCGGCGCAGCCCGACGCCAACCGCGCCCTGTCCTGGACCTACCCGCCCGGCTCGACGTTCAAGCTGGTCGTGGCGGCGGCGGGCCTCGAAGAGGGCATGGACAAGTCGACCCAGGTCGACGCGCGGCCCACCATCACGCTGCCGGGCACGAACACCGAGCTGCCGAACTTCAACGGCACCAACTGCAACAACGGCGTCAACGCCACGCTGGAGCAGGCGATCGCCCAGTCGTGCAACACCGCGTTCGCGAAGCTCGCGGGCGACCTCGGCACGGCGAAGCTGCGCGAGCAGGCCGCGAAGTTCGGCATCGACGACCAGAAGTACCAGGTCCCGATGACCACGGCGGCCTCCACGCTCGGCCCGGTCCCGGACCAGGCCGCGCTCTTCCAGACCGGCATCGGCCAGCGCGACGTCCAGGTGACGCCGCTGGCGAACGCGGTGATGGTCGCGACCATCGCGAACAAGGGCGTCCGCATGAAGCCCTACCTGGTGGACAAGATCCTCGGCACCGACACGGCGACCGTCGACGAGACGAAGCCGGACGAGGTCGACGAGGCCATCTCCGAGGACAGCGCCCAGCTGCTGACCGAGATGATGATCGCCGCCGAGAACAAGGCCGGTGGCGCGGGCAAGCTCAGCAACATCCAGATCGCGTCGAAGACCGGCACCGCCGAGTGGGGCGTGGGCTCGACCCCGAACCCGCACGCCTGGTACACCGCGTTCGCCCCGGCGAACGACCCGCAGATCGCGCTCGCGGTCATCGTCGAGAAGAGCGGCGGCAAGCGGGACGGCGCCGCGACGGGCAGCCTGGTGGCCGCGCCCGTCGGTCGCGCGGTGATCAGCAGCTACCTCGGGAGCAGGTGATGCTGTCCTCCGGCCAGCTCCTCGCCGAGCGGTACCGCCTCACCAGGCGGATCGCCGTCGGCGGCATGGGTGAGGTCTGGGAGGCCGCCGACACCCGGTTGGACCGCAACGTCGCGGTGAAGGTGCTGAAGGCGGAGCTGAGCGGGGACGCCGAGTTCCTGAACCGGTTCCGCATCGAGGCCCGGACCACCGCGTCGCTGAACCACCCCGGCATCGCCGGGGTGCACGACTACGGGGAGACGGCCTCCGAGCCCGACGGGCCGGAGGACACCGCCTACCTGGTGATGGAGCTGGTCGAGGGCGAGCCCCTGGCCGCGGTCATCGCCAGGGGGCGGATGAACGCCGAGCGGGTGCTCGACGTGCTGGAGCAGGCGGGCACCGCGCTGCAGGCCGCGCACGAGCGGGGCCTGGTGCACCGGGACGTGAAGCCGGGGAACATCCTGGTGACCCCGGACGGCAAGGTGAAGATCACCGACTTCGGCATCGCGAAGGCGGCTGACGCGGCGCCGGTGACCCGGTCGGGGATGGTGATGGGCACGGCCCACTACATCGCCCCCGAGCAGGCGACCGGGCACGACGCGGAGCCGGCGAGCGACGTGTACGCGCTGGCCGTGTGCGGTTACGAGTGCCTCGTCGGGCACCGGCCGTTCCGGTCGGAGAACGCGGTGACCGTGGCGATGATGCACATCAGGGACGTCGCGCCGCCGCTGCCGCCGGACGTGCCGCCCGCGGTGCGGGCGCTGATCGAGGCGACGCTGGTCAAGGACCCGAGGCAGCGGTACCGCAACGGCGGCGAGTTCGCCTCGGCGGTGGCCGCGGTGCGGGCGGGTCAGCCGCTGCCCGCGCCGTCCGGGCTGGCGATGGCGGTGGGCGGGCCGCAGCTGGCTCCCCCGCCGCAGGCGCCGCCCTCGCAGCAGCTGCCCGTGCAGCAGTTGCAGGTCCAGCCCATGCAGGCCCAGCCGATGCAGGCGCAGTCCATGCAAGCGCAGCCGATGCAGGCGCAGTCGATGCAGGCGCAGCCGATGAGCGCGCCGCCCATGCAGGCCCAGCCCATGAGCGCGCCGCCGATGCCGCAGCAGCCGATGCCGTCGCAGCAGCTCCCGGCGCAGCTCGCGCCGCCGCAGCAGCTGGCGGCTCCCCCGCCGGTGGCCCCGCAGCAGCTCACGCCACCGGCGCAGCTCACCCACCCCGGCATCCCCGTGACGCACCCCGGTTCGCGTCCGGGGATGCAGCCCATCCACCCTCCCGCGGCAGGCCCGCACACGGGTGCTTTCCACCCGCCGGGCGCTCCGGGCCGGCATCCTGGACGCGGTCGCCCTCTGCTGTGGGTTATGGTCGCCTTCCTGGTGATCGCGCTGATCGCACTCAGCGTGCTCATCGTGCGCGAGATCGCGGGGGACGATGGGGTGCCCGGCGGTCCGAGCCCGCAAGGCAGCACCCCCTCCGCGAGCAGGGCCGCTCCGGAGGACGCGACCGACCGGTTCCCCGGCAGGCCCACGGTGGAGATCACCGGGGCGGACTACCTCGGCGCGCCCGCGGACGAGGTCGCGGCAACCTTGACCGGGCACGGCGTCGAGCCCGAGGTCCGCTCGGAGCGGGGCGGCGCGCCCGCGGACGCGAGGCGGTGCCGGGTGAGCGAGCTGGAGCCCGAGGGAGAGGTGCCGATCGGTTCACGGGTGCGCGTCACGTGCGTGCCCACCTGAACCGGGTGGCGGCAGGCTGAACGCGCACGACGGGCACGACAAGGCTTGAGACCGTTGACGAGGAGCGGGACGAAGCACTGATGAGCACTCCGCGACTGCTCTCCAACCGCTACGAACTCGGGGAGACCCTCGGCTACGGCGGCATGTCCGAGGTCCACAAGGGCAAGGACGTGCGGCTCAGCCGGGACGTGGCGATCAAGGTGCTCCGCGCCGACCTCGCCCGCGACGCCCAGTTCCAGGAGCGGTTCCGTCGTGAGGCCCAGAACTCCGCAGCGCTGAACCACCCCGCCATCGTCGCCGTGTACGACACCGGCGAGACCGAGACCCAGTACGGCCCGCTGCCCTACATCGTCATGGAGTACGTGGACGGGCGGACGCTGCGCGACATCGTCAAGACCCAGGGGCCGCTGTCGAACAAGCGCGCCATGGAGGTCATGGCGGACGTGTCGGCCGCGCTGGACTTCAGCCACCGGCACGGCATCGTGCACCGCGACGTGAAGCCCGCGAACGTGATGATCACCCGTTCGGGCGCCGTCAAGGTCATGGACTTCGGCATCGCGCGCGCCGTGCACGACGGCCAGGCCGCCGTGACGCAGACCGCCGCGGTGATCGGCACCGCCCAGTACCTGTCACCCGAGCAGGCGAAGGGCGAGGCGGTCGACGGCCGCAGCGACGTGTACGCGTCGGGCTGCGTGCTGTTCGAGCTGCTCACCGGCGAGCCCCCGTTCACCGGCGACTCGCCGGTCGCGGTGGCCTACCAGCACGTGCGGGAGGAGCCGAAGTCCCCGTCGTCGCTGAACCCGAAGGTGTCGCCCGCGCTGGACTCCATCGTGCTCAAGGCGATGGCCAAGGGCCCGGCGAACCGCTACCAGTCGGCCGCCGAGCTGCGCGCCGACCTGGTCCGCGTGCTGTCCGGCCAGCGGCCGTCCGCGCCCGTCGTGATGACGAGCGAGGAGCGGACCGCGCTGCTGGACCAGCAGTCGGCCTCGGCGCCCACGCGCAGCGAGGCGGTGCAGACGACGAGCGGCGGTGGCAGGCACCGGCAGTCGGTGGTCCGCGAGCGGGAGCGGGAGCGCGACCGCGAGGACACCGGCAACTACAGCGCCGCGCTGGAGGAGGAGCGGGAGCGCCTCGCCGCGCGCAGGCGGATGTGGATGATCACCATCGTCGTCCTGCTGTGCGCGGGTGTGCTGGCGCTGGCGATCTGGATCACCACCTCGCTGCTCGGGGACAACGAGTCCTCCGGCGGCGACCCGAAGCAGGTCACGGTGCCGACGCTGATCGGCAAGTCCACCTCGGAGGCGCGCGGCGCGCTGTCCGACGCCGGGCTGGAGATCAACCTGCAGCTGGTGCCGTGCCAGCCGGGCAGCCAGCCCAAGTGCGACCCGGCCAAGGACGTCGACCGGGTGCTGGAGACCAGCCCCACGAGCGGCAAGTCGGTCGACCGCAACAGCAAGATCACCGTCATGGTGGGCACGAACCCCGACGACGTCGAGGTCCCCGACCTGACCGGCCTGAGCGTCGCGGACGCGCAGGCCAAGCTCGGCGAGGACTGGAAGCTCGACACGAACCAGGAGCGGGTGGAGACCAGCGACCCGGCGAAGGTCGACAAGGTCGTCGAGCAGAACCCGATGCACGGCACGAAGGCCCCCAAGGGCACCACGATCACGATCAAGATCGGCAAGGAGCCCGAGGCCGTCACGCTGCCGAACGTGATCGGCGTGCAGGAGGACGACGCGCGGTCCTCGCTGGAGCAGTCGGGCTTCAAGGTGCAGGTCAAGCAGGTCGACAGCGCCACCGACGCGGGCCAGGTCATCGCGCAGGACCCCGGCGCGGGCCGGGTCGAGAAGGGCTCCACGGTCACCCTCAGCGTGTCCAAGGGCAACATGGTCTCGATGCCGGACCTGCGGGGCATGACCGAGAACGAGGCCAAGGCGGCGCTGCGGCAGTTCCAGTGGAACGGCGACCTGCAGACCACCAAGACGCCGGTGAGCGACCTGTCCCAGGACCGCAAGGTCCAGTCCCAGCAGACCTCCCCCGGCTCGGCGATCACCAAGGCGCAGCGGATCACCGTCGTCATCGGCGAGTTCCGGCCGGGCGCGAGCAGCACTCCCCCCAGCAACTAGCCCCGCCGGGCCCCGGAACCGGGGCGGCCGGTGGAACGCGGAAGGGCCCTCCCGGAGCTGCCGGGAGGGCCCTTCGCCGTCTGAGCGGACGCGGAACGGCCTAGCGGCGCGCCGCCGCGGCCAGATCCCTCATGTTGCGCTCCAGGCCGCCCACGACTGCCTCAGGCACCTCGTAGCCGCACACCGCCAGCCAGTTGGCCAGCATCCGGTGGCCGCCGTCGGTGAGCACCGACTCCGGGTGGAACTGGACGCCCTCGACGGGCAGCTCGCGGTGCCGCATCCCCATGACGACGCCGCCCTCGGTCCGGCAGGTCACCTCGAACTCGTCGGGGATCGTCTCCGGCAGCACGGTCAGCGAGTGGTAGCGGGTCGCGGTGAACGGCCGCGGCAGCCCGGCGAGCACGCCCGCGCCCTCGTGGTGCACCACCGACGTCTTGCCGTGCAGCAGCTCGGGCGCGAGGTCGACGGTCGCGCCCCACACCGCGCCGATGGCCTGGTGGCCGAGGCAGACGCCGAACACGGGGACGCCCGAGTCGGCGCACCAGCGCACGACGTCCATGCTCCGACCGGCCCGGTGGGGCGTGCTGGGACCGGGGCTGACCAGCACCCCGCCCGCCGCCGCGACGTCCTCGGGACCGACCTCGTCGTTGCGCTTGACCACGCACTCGGCGCCGAGCTGCGCCAGGTACTGGACGAGGTTGTAGACGAAGCTGTCGTAGTTGTCGACCACCAGCACGCGCATGGCGCCAGGGTAGCCGTGAGGAACCTCTCGCCGGTACTGAACTAAGGCCCACCTAACCTTAAGGTATGAGTCGTTCCCTGCGCGTCGCCGTGGTCGGCGCGGGCCCCGCGGGCATCTACGCCGCCGACATCCTGACCAAGTCCGACGCCGAGGTCTCCATCGACCTGTTCGAGCGGATGCCCGCCCCGTACGGTCTGATCAGGTACGGCGTCGCTCCCGACCACCCCCGGATCAAGGGGATCGTCAACGCGCTGCAGAAGGTGCTCGACCGGCCGGAGATCCGCTTCTTCGGCAACGTCGAGTACGGCGTGGACGTGAAGCTGGAGGACCTGAGGCAGCACTACGACGCCGTGATCTTCTCGACCGGCGCCGAGAAGGACCGGGCGATGGACGTGCCCGGCATCGAGCTCGACGGCAGCTACGGCGCCGCCGACTTCGTCTCCTGGTACGACGGCCACCCGGACGTGCCCCGGACCTGGCCCCTCACCGCCTCGCAGGTCGCCGTGCTCGGCGTCGGCAACGTCGCGCTGGACGTCGCCCGCGTGCTGGCCAAGACCGCCGACGAGCTGCTGACCACCGAGATCCCCGACAACGTCTACGAGGGCCTGAAGTCCAGCCCCGTCACCGACGTGCACGTGTTCGGCCGCCGCGGCCCGGCGCAGGCGAAGTTCACCCCGCTGGAGCTGCGGGAGCTGGACCACTCGCCCAACGTCGAGGTGATCGTGCACCCCGAGGGCATCGACTTCGACGAGGGCAGCATGGCCTCGATCCGGTCGAGCAAGCAGGTCGAGATGGTCGTGAAGACGCTGCAGGAGTGGGCGCTGCGCGACGTCGGCGACCGGCCCCGCAGGCTGCACCTGCACTTCCTGGAGGCCCCGGTCGAGGTGACCGGCGAGGACGGGAAGGTCGTCGGCCTGCGCACCGAGCGCATGGAGCTGGCGGGCGACGGCAACGTGAAGGGCACCGGCGAGTTCACCGACTGGCCGGTGCAGGCGGTGTACCGGGCGGTGGGCTACCTGTCCACGAGCCTGGTCGACCTGCCGTTCGACACCGCGTCCGGCACGGTCCCGCACGCCGGGGGCCGCGTGGTCGACCTGGACGAGCAGCCGCTGCCGGGCGTGTACGTCACCGGCTGGATCAAGCGCGGCCCGGTCGGCCTGATCGGCCACACCAAGGGCGACGCGCTGGAGACCGTCACGAACCTGCTGGCGGACGCCGACGCGCTGCCCGCCTGCCAGTTCCCCGAGCCGGACGCGATCGTCCGGTTCCTGGAGCAGCGCGCCGTCCCGTTCACCACGGTGGAGGGCTGGCTGAAGCTGGACGCGCACGAGAAGGCGCTGGGCGCCGAGCGCGGTCGCGAGCGGGTCAAGGTCGTGGACCGGGAGACGATGACCTCGGTCTCCCGGTCCTGACGATCACGTTCCGGTGATCACGAGCTGACGGTCGCGAGCCGACGGTCACTGCTCGGTCGTCACCTGGTTGAACGGGAGCATCGGCTCCGCCCAGGGGAAGACGACGAACATCAGCAGCGCCACCACCCCGGCCACCAGCACGACGGCCTCGAGGACCCGAACCGGCAGGGGGCCGGGGAGGTGGCGCCAGATCCAGGAGTACACCTCACTGCTCCTTGAGCTCGGGGGGCAGGAAGCCGTCCGACTTCGGGTAGTGCTGGGCCAGCGTCGCGTGCACGATCAGCCGCTGCTTGTCCGAGAAGCGCGGGTGGCACGTGGTCAGCGTCATCAGCGACTTCAGCTGGTCCTCGGGGACCTGGGCCTCGTTGTACGGGACCTCGTTGATGACCTCGCCCGCCGAGGGCAGCACGATCTCCTGGCCCTGGGTCTTGGAGTACGGCCCGCTGAGCGGCGCGACGTCCTTGCACCTGGGGTCGGACGCGCGGGAGGCCCACCCCGCGACCTCGCTGTTCTTCGGCAGCATCCGGTAGACGAACCAGGACGCCTGGGTCTCCACCACGATCGCGTCGCACGAGCTGAGCAGGTCGAGGTCGTTGAACGGCGAGCCCTTGCCGACCCGGTGGCCCGCGACCGCGAAGTTGCCCTTCTCCCCCGGCAGGGCGGTGCCCTTGTAGTGGCCGGGGCCGGTCTCCAGGTCCTTGTCGGTGGTGCCCTCGACGATGGAGAACTTGTAGTCCGCCCCGAACACCGGGATGTAGATCTTCGCGAACGCCTTGCCGTCGAGCAGGTCGTACTTGACCTCGCGCTGCGGGTCGGCCGCGACGGTGTTCGAGTCCTTCCACTCCTCGTCCAGCGCCGAGGTGACGTCGTCCTGCTTGCCCGCGGAGATCAGGTCGGTGACGTAGACCTCGTAGACCACGAACAGCAGCACGACGAGGCCGAGCGTGATCAGCGCCTCGCCGGTGCCCCGCACGACCTTGCGCAGCGGGCCCTCGGGCGGGTACTCCGGCTCGTGCCGGTCCGCCCCGGCGCGCTCGTCCCGGTCGAGGTCGTCCCGGTCGAGGTCGTCCCGGTCGAGGTCGTCCTGCGGGTCCTCGTAGTCGTCCCGGTCGTCCTCGAACCTGGGGATGACCTCCGTGGGAGGCTCGACGGGCCTGCGCGGCGCGCGGTGGCGCGGCGGCGCGACGGGCCGTCCCGGCGGCGGGGGCAGGCTGCGCCCGACGGGCTGCGCGTACTGCGTGGGCGCGTCGCCGACCGGCCGCAGCACCTGCGTCGCCTCGTCCTGGGGCGGGCGCTGCTGGGAGTGCCGGGGGCCGCGCGGCGCAGGCCGGGGGCCCTGCGGCGGCCTGGCGACCTGGGTGGTCGGCTGCTGCGCGGACCAACCGCCGCCCTGGGGCGGGGTGGGCGGGCCGCCTGGTCCACCACCGGACGCCTGCGGGGCTGGGAACGGCCTCGGGCGCTGAGCGTGCGGCGGCTGTCCCGACGGTCCGCCGCGCGTCGCGGGCGGGTCGAAGCTCACCTGAGAAACCTCCCGGCCATGACTCCAGTCCAGCACAGTGCTTCTAGGACCTGCTCGGTTACGTTAACGTGTTCCCCCAGCGGTGGGCGTTAACTGACGCGCCCACCCAGGCCTATCCACCGTCAGGCGAGGACAGCCATGCCCAAGTCCAAGGTCCGCAAGAAGGCCGTCTACACGGCGCCTGCCGATCGACGCACCCCGGTGAAGGTCAAGGCAGCAGGTCCTTCGCACCCGTTCTACATCACGGTGATGCTGGGTGTCATGCTGCTCGGCCTCGCCTGGTTGGTGGTCAACTACATCGCCGGCGAGAAGATCCCGGTGATGATGGACCTCGGGTCGTGGAACTTCGGCATCGGCTTCTCGCTGATCATCGTCGGCCTGCTGATGACGATGCGCTGGCGCTGACCGGCAGGCGTGGCACAGCACTCCGGAGGGGCCGGGCGCACTGCGCGCCCGGCCCCTCTCACGTGTCCGGCGCGACCTGACCGGGTGAACAGCGGGTGACCGGAGCGCGGGGGCGCGAGTCATCCCCAATGGGGACAACTCCTGTGGACAACTTTGCGCCAAATCGCACAAGCGCCGGTCCAGGGCGGGAGTTGTCCACAGCCCCGTCCCGGAGTGCGGGACACTCACGGGTGTGACGTCACCTCCACCCACCCGGTCCTGGGCCCCGAATCCCGCGTTCGTGGCCCTCGCGGGAGCACTGGCCGTAGTCGTGCTGGTGCTGCTGCTCATGTCCCCCGACGCCCCCTCCCGCGTGATGCTCGGCCTGGCCGTCGCGCTGCTGGGGTGGATGTCCCTGCAGGGCGCGCTGGTGCGCCCCAAGCTGGCCGTTGATGAGACGGGTCTGACCGTGCGCGGGTTGCGCCGGGAGCACCACATGGCCTGGCACGAGGTGAAGGTGCGCCTGCAGAGCACCCGGAGGCTGGGGCGCGTGGTGCGGACCCTGGAGCTGGACTGGGAGCGGGGCGAGGACGAGCGCCTGGTGGTGCTCACCCAGCTCGACCTGGGCGCCGACCCGCAGGACGTGGCCGAGGTGCTGCACGCGCTGCGGCCGTGAGCCCGCCGACGACCCGGCCGCCCCTCCCGGCCCGATCAAGCTCAGCCCCGGACGGGTGAGCGCCGAGTGGCGCTCATCACCGTTCCCGGTATTCCACAGGTTCCGCTCCGCCTGTGGACAACTGCCCCGCCGCGTCCGGTCGTCCGCACCGGGCGCGGTCGGGCCGGGGGCGACACCCCCGACCCCCGCTCCCGTTTCAGGTGAACTTCCGGTGTCCCGGTCGTCGGGGTCCCGAACCGCTCGCGGGGCTCAGCCCACGAGCACGGCGGTGCGGACAACGGTGAGCACGACCAGCGCGACGGCGAACGCCACGACCGAACCCGCCTGCCACCTGGCCCGCTGCGGCCCGCGCGGCGCGTAGACCAGCGCCGCGGTGACCGCCGCGCCGACCGCGATGCCGCCCAGGTGCCCGAGGATCGAGATGTTGGGCAGCGAGAAGCTCAGGAACACGTTGATGGCGATGATCGCCAGCACCGGGGTGGCGTTGAGCCGCCGCCTGAGCAGCACGACGAGCAGGGAGCCCATCAGGCCGTAGATCGCGCCCGACGCGCCCGCCGTGAGGGAGACGACCTCCTCGAACAGGTACACGGACGCGCTGCCGCCCAGCAGGGACAGCAGGTAGACCGCGAGGAACCTGGCGCGCCCGAGCACGGGCTCCAGGTCGCGCCCGAGGATGTACAGCGAGGCCATGTTGAGGCCGATGTGCGTGACGCCCAGGTGCAGGAAGCCGGACGTGACCAGGCGCCACCACTCGCCGAGCGCGACGAAGTAGGGGACGAGCGCCCCCTCCTGGGTCACGTCGCTCTGGAAGACGTCCCGGTCGGTCACGCCGCCGCCGAGGTAGGCGGTCAGCGCGAACAGCGCGAGGTTGACGACGATGAGCACGGGGACCACGAGGAGCCTGCGCCCCGTCGAGGCGTGCGTGGCGCCCTCCACCGTGCGGGCCTGCCGCGTGGTGCGGGCCCCCTCGGTGACGCAGTCGACGCACTGGAAGCCCACGGCCGCCTCGCGCAGGCAGTCGGGACAGGCGGGGCGTTCGCACCGCGCGCACAGCAGGCCGGTGGCCCGATCGGGGTGTCGCGCGCAGGCCGCTTGGCCTGGTTGCGCCCCGATCGGGCCGCCGGGTGGTACCGGAGTGCCTGCCACTAGACCTTCTCGATCGCGACCTTCTCGATGACGACGTCCTTGACCGGGCGGTCGGCCGCACCGGTCGGACCGTTCTCGATCGCGTCGACGACGTTGCGGGAGTCCTGGTCCGCGACCTCGCCGAAGATCGTGTGCTTGAAGTTCAGCCACGAGGTCGGCGCGACCGTGATGAAGAACTGGGAGCCGTTGGTGTTGGGCCCGGCGTTCGCCATCGCGAGCAGGTAGGGGCGGTCGAACTTGAGCTCCGGGTGGAACTCGTCGGCGAACTTGTAGCCGGGGCCGCCGCGACCGGTGCCCGTGGGGTCACCGCCCTGCAGCATGAAGCCTGCGATGACCCGGTGGAAGATCGCACCGTCGTAGAAGGGCCCGCTGGCCTCGCCCTTCGCGTTGGCTTCGGTGTACGCCTTCGTGCCCTCTGCGAGGCCCACGAAGTTCGCCACCGTCTTGGGGGCGTGGTCGGGGAAAAGGTTGATCTTGATGACGCCCTGCGAGGTGTGCAGGGTCGCCGTCACCTTGCGCCCGACGAGCGATTCGTTGCTGTCTGCCACCTCTCCATCGTGCCATCTGCGGGCGCTGTGGTTGGGGAAGGGGCAGGATGGGTATTGCCGAAATGTGACTGTCCGACAGCTTGTGGAGCGCGATATGGATGAGGTAGACGCCATGACCCGAGCAGGCGAGTCGGCGGGCAGGGCAGTGGGAACGGGTCTCCGCGCCGCCCGCCGAGGAGCGGTTCGCGCTGGTCACGCCAGTGCTGACGCCGCCTCCCAGTGGGCTGGGAAGCTCGAGGGCAAGCTCGCCGAGCGCGGGGTGACCGCCGACCACGTGCGCGGCGTCGTCGCCGATCGCGCCGGCCTGCTCGTCGAGCGTGCCGAGCAGGTGGAGAAGCAGACCAGGCGCAGCCGCCGCAAGCTCGCGAAGAGGGCCAAGGCGGTCCGCAAGGACGTGGCGAAGGCCACCGAGCGGGCCCGCAAGGAGGCCGGTGTCCGCGCCAAGGACATCCGCAAGGCGGCGAAGCAGGCGCGCAAGGAGTTCGGGAAGCCCCAGAAGTCCTCGCGCAAGTGGCCCTGGGTGCTCGGCCTGCTCACCGCGGGCGCGGTCGCGGGCTGGGTGGCGCTGAACAAGCGCCCGCAGGAGGTGCTCCTGGAGGAGGAGGCCCCGCTGCACCCGCTCAACGGCGACATCCCGTCCTCCGGCACGACCGACCGGGACGCCGCGTCCCGCAACGGCCGGGTCACCGAGCGGAGCTGACGCCCCGAACCCACCACGAACCGCGAGCGCCCGTCCTCCAAAGCAGGGGGACGGGCGCTTCGCGCGTTCCTGGCGGCCTGGTTCAGCCCGCCAGGCCCTGGACGACCAGCTTGGCGATCTGCTTCGCCTTGATGGTCTGCTTCTGGTTGCTGGTGATGACGACGGCGTCCCCGGCCTTGGCGACCGCGTACACGGCGCCCGCGTCGGTGGCCATCGACCCGCCCTCCCAGCCCGCGGGCTCGGTGGCGGGGTTGGAATCGGCGATCGGCGCCGCCTCGTTGACCAACGCCTTGGCCGTTGTGGCGTCACCCCGGTACACCCGAACGGTCAACTGGATCTCAGTCGCGTTCGCGTAGAAGAAGCACGCCGGGTTCGTTTCGTCGCTCGACAGCATCACCTTCGGCACCAGCTGCCCGTTGGCCTGCGCGACGTCGGACTTGTCCAGATAAGGGCAGGTGCCCTCGACCGCCGGTTCGGGCGCCGGGGGCGGCCCGCTGGGCGTGGAGGACGTGGTGACCTGCGTTGACGCGGGCTGGGATGCCTGCGCCGAGGTCCCACCGGAGCTTTCCTGTCCCCCGCACGCGGTGAGCGCGCCGAGGATCAGCAGGGAGGGCAGCAGTCGCTTCATAGCGCGGCAAGTCAACCAGATCGCCGACAGACCCCAGACAGCGAATCGACAGCGTGACGATCTAGGCACGTAACGTGAAGACCGTTAGCTTGTCCTTACCTGCCACTCGCCCCTGCCAAGTGAGGACTGAATCGAAATGAGCTTGTTGGACCGTGGTCGGGAGCAGATCCTCTCGATCTTCCGGATCGTGATCGCCTTCTTCATGATCTGCCACGGAGCCCAGAAGGTCTTCGGCGTGCTGGGCGGCAAGGGCGGCTTCTCGCCCCTGAACTGGCCCTCGGGCCCCGCGGGCCTCATCGAGGTCGTCGGCGGTGCGCTCGTCCTGATCGGTCTCTGGACCCGCGTGGCGTCGATCATCGTCTCCGGCGCCATGGCCTACGCCTACTTCGTCGTCCACCAGCCGATGGGCCTGCTCCCCATCGAGAACAAGGGCGAACTGGCGGCGGTCTACTCGTGGGCCTTCCTGCTCCTGGCCTTCACGGGTCCGGGCGTCTGGGCGGTCGACACCATCCTGGCCTCCAGGAAGAAGAACGCGGAGAACCGGGAGCTGGCGAACGCGGCAGCCTGACAGCACGACACCTCAGCACCAACTGACAAGGGCGTCAGCGAGGAACCAGGGCCCGCACCCTCCCGGCCGGGGGTGCGGGCCTTTCCACGTGCGAGGGCGGCCCTTCCACGTGCACGGGAAAAGCGGTGCTGTTGATCACAGAACAAAAAAACCCCGACCCGAATGGGATCGGAGCGAAGAAAACACCCTGCGGGCACGACTACCGCAGATCAGGACCACCGCAGGGGGTCCGGGGGCGAAGCCCTCCGGGCGGGGTCCGGGGGCCACACCCCGGTGAAATGACGAAGGCCGACCCGGTTCGCGCTCTCCGCGAACACAGATCGGCCTCGGCCGAGTGGAGACGAGGGGAATCGAACCCCTAACCCCCGCCTTGCAAAGGCGGTGCTCTGCCAATTGAGCTACGTCCCCTCGCGGGGGGCGGCAGAACGAACCGCCCTCGCGGTGTCAGTTGGCCGGAGCAGTGGCCTCGCGCCACAGGTCAGCGTCGGCCTTGGCCGCACGACTGCGCTTGACGAAGAACAGGACCGCACCGGCGACTGCGACAAGTGCGATGATCTTCTTCACAGTGTTCCCCTCTGAGCAATCCCTGGATACATCCGGTGGGCCTAGGAGGACTTGAACCTCCGACCTCTTCATTATCAGTGAAGCGCTCTAACCGCCTGAGCTATAGGCCCTCGGGGCAACGACGAGAAGACTACAACACGACCCGCCGTTGCCCCAAATCGGGGTCACTCACGCTCGGAGAGCGTGACCTCCAAGCCGCCTGCGAGATCGGCCGAGACGTTGTAGACGAAGGCGCCCACGGTGGCCAGCGCGGTGAACAGGACGATGTTGACCGCGCCCACGATGGCGGACACGCCGAACACCCGACCCGCGCTGATCAACGGGTCACCGCTGGCCTCCTCGCTCTGGAGGAGGTCGTTCGCGGTGTTGTTGATCTTGTCCCACACGCCCATGCCGTTCAGCACGCCGTACAGCACGCCGACCGCGACCAGCCAGACGAAGAACAGCGCCACGCTGAGCACCAGCGCGAGCTTCAGGACCGACCACGGGTCGACCCGCTTCACCTGCAGGCTGGCCCGCCGGGGTCCCCTGCCGGGACGGCGCGCCGAGGACGACGCCTGCGGCCTCGACTGGGTGCCCAGGTTCACCGCTGTGCGCGGCGCCGCCGCCGCCGCGGCAGCCGCCGGAGCGGCGCCGGGCGGGACCGGCTTGGCCACCGCCACCGTGTCCTGGTCCAGCGACGGGAAGACCGGCGACGCCGGGGCCCCCGCCTCGGCGGGCTTCACGTCGTCGCCCGGCCCGACCTGGGCGGCCTCGCTGTAGCCGCCCTCGCTGGTCGACCGCTGCCACGGCGGGGGCGTCACCGCCACCGTGGGGCTCTCGTCCACGGGCTTCTCCGCGGGCTTCTCCGGGGCCTTCGCGGCCTCCGGAGCGGCGGCGGGCACGGCGGTGGTCACGACCTCCTCCGGCTTCTTCTCCGGTTCACCCGATGACGCGGCTGCCGCCTCGGGCGCCTTGGCCGCCTCGACGCTCGGCCGGGTGATCACCGCGGTCTTGTCCGCGTCCCGGTCCTCTTTCTCGGGTGGAGTCACGAGCTGTCCTCAACCTCTCGTCGTCCGCGCTGCTTCAGTTGGCAGGCTCGATCGCCTGATCATCCTCTTCACCGGTGGAGACGTCGGCGGGCTCGTCCGCGTTGCGCGCGACCGCGATCAAGGTCGACTTCTCCCCGAGGTTCATCAAGCGAACGCCCTTGGTCTGCCTACCCGCTTTGCGGATCTCCTTGGCGCTGGTCCTGATGACCCCGCCCGCGGAGGTGATCGCGTACAGCTCGTCCTCGACGTCGACGATGAGAGCTCCCACAAGCCTCCCACGCCTGCGGTCGTGCTGGATCGTCAGCACGCCCTTGCCGCCCCGCCCCTGCACCGGGTAGTCCTCGATCGGGGTGCGCTTGGCATACCCACCGTCGGTGGCGACCAAAACGAAGAGCCCTTCCTGCACCACGCCCATCGACAGCAGCTCGTCGTCGCTGTTGAAGCGCATCCCCTGGACGCCGGAGGTCGCGCGGCCCATCGGGCGCAGGACGTCGTCGCTGGAGTGGAACCGGATGGACTGGCCGTCCTTGGACACCAGCAGCAGGTCGTCGCCCTCGCCGGTGAGCACCGCGCCGACCAGCTCGTCCTCCTCGCGGAGGTTGATGCCGATCAGGCCGCCGGAGCGGTTGGAGTCGAAGTCCGACAGCTTGGACTTCTTCACCAGGCCGTTGCGGGTGGCCAGCACCAGGTACGGCGCGGCCTCGTAGTTCTTGATCTGGATGACCTGGGCGATCTCCTCGTCCGGCTGGAACGCGAGGAGGTTCGCCACGTGCTGGCCGCGCGCGTTGCGGCTGGCCTCGGGCAGGTCGTAGGCCTTGGTGCGGTACACCCGGCCCTTGTTGGTGAAGAACAGGATCCAGTCGTGCGTGGAGCACACGAAGAAGTGCTGCACGATGTCGTCCTGCTTGAGCTGCGCGCCCTGCACGCCCTTGCCGCCGCGCTTCTGGGCGCGGTACAGGTCGGTCTTGGTGCGCTTGGCGTAGCCGGTCCTGGTGATCGTGACGACCACGTCCTCGACCGCGATCAGGTCCTCCATGGACACGTCGCCGTCGAACGGGACGATCTTGGTGCGCCGGTCGTCGCCGTGCTTGTCGACGATCTCCAGCAGCTCCCCGCGCACGATGGCGCGCTGCCGCTCCGGCTTGGCCAGGATGTCCTTGAGGTCCGCGATCTGGAGCTCGATCTCGGCCAGCTGGTCGATGATCTTCTGGCGCTCCAGGGCCGCCAGGCGGCGGAGCTGCATCTCCAGGATCGCGTTGGACTGGACCTCGTCGACGGACAGCAGCTCCATCAGGCCCGAGCGCGCCGACTCGGTCGTGTCCGACCGGCGGATCAGCGCGATGACCGCGTCGAGCTGGTCGAGCGCCTTGACCAGGCCGCGCCAGACGTGGGCCCGCTCCTCCGCCTTGCGCAGCCGGAACTTGGTGCGCCGGACGATGACCTCGATCTGGTGCTTCACGTAGTGCCGGATCATCTGGTCCAGGCGCAGCGTGCGGGGCACCCCGTCCACCAGCGACAGCATGTTCACGCCGAACGAGTACTGCAGCTGGGTGTGCTTGTAGAGGTTGTTCAGCACCACCTTCGCCACGGCGTCGCGCTTGACCGTGACGACGATGCGCATCCCGGAGCGGCGGTTGGACTCGTCGGCGATGTTCGAGATGCCGTTGATCTTCTGGTCGCGCACCAGCGACGCGATGTTCTCGACCAGGTTGTCCGGGTTGACCTGGTAGGGCAGCTCGGACACGACGAGGATGGTGCGCCCCTTGGCGTCCTCGTCCATCTCGACGACCGCGCGCATCTTCACCGAGCCGCGACCGGTGCGGTAGGCGTCCTCGATGCCCTGGGTGCCGAGGATCTGCCCGTAGGTCGGGAAGTCCGGGCCCTTGATGCGGGCGATCATGGCCTCCAGGGTCTCCTCGTCGGAGGCCTCCGGGTTGTCCAGCGCCCACACCACGCCCTCCGCGACCTCGCGGAGGTTGTGCGGCGGGATGTTGGTGGCCATGCCGACCGCGATGCCGGACGAGCCGTTGATGAGCAGGTTCGGCACCCGCGACGGCAGGACGGTCGGCTCCTGGATGCGGCCGTCGTAGTTGTCGCGGAAGTCGACGGTGTCTTCCTCGATGTCCGCGAGCATCCGCATGGCCAGCGGCGTGAGGCGGCACTCGGTGTACCGCATGGCCGCCGCCGGGTCGTTGCCCTGGGAACCGAAGTTGCCCTGGCCGTCGATGAGCGGGTACCGCATCGCCCACGGCTGGGCCAGGCGCACGAGGGCGTCGTAGATCGCCGAGTCGCCGTGCGGGTGGTAGTTGCCCATCACGTCGCCGACGACGCGGGCGCACTTGTTGTAGCTGCGCTCGGGCAGGAAGCGGGAGTCGAACATCGAGTACAGCACGCGCACGTGGACCGGCTTGAGGCCGTCGCGCACGTCCGGCAGCGCCCGTCCCACGATCACGCTCATCGCGTAGTCGATGTACGAGTTCTGCATCTCCTGCTGGAGGTCGCGCGGCTCGGTGCGGTCGCTTCCGCCGCCGATCGGGGGCAGGGTCGTCTCGCTCACTGTTCTTCTTTCCTGGGAGAGGACAACGGGCTACGGGCGGGGCGGGTCACACGTCGAGGAAGCGGACGCCCTTGGCGTTGCGGGTGATGAAGGACCGGCGGGCTTCCACGTCCTCGCCCATCAGCACGCTGAACAGCTCGTCGGCCGCGGCGGCGTCGTCCATCGTCACCTGGAGCAGCACCCGGTTGGCCGGGTCCATCGTGGTCTCCCACAGCTCCTCGGCGTTCATCTCGCCCAGGCCCTTGTAGCGCTGGATGTTGTCGTCCTTGCCGATCTTCTTGCCCGCGGCGAGGCCCTGCTCGATCAGGCCGTCGCGCTCGCGGTCGCTGTAGGCGTACTCCGGCTCGGCCCGCAGCCACTTGATCTTGTACAGCGGCGGCTGCGCGAGGTACACGTGCCCGTGCTCCAGCAGTGGCCGCATGAAGCGGAACAGCAGGGTGAGCAGCAGGGTGCGGATGTGCTGGCCGTCGACGTCGGCGTCCGCCATCAGCACGACCTTGTGGTAGCGCAGCTTGCTGACGTCGAACTCGTCGTGGATGCCGGTGCCCATCGCCGTGATGATCGACTGGACCTCGGTGTTCTTGAGCACCCGGTCGATGCGGGCCTTCTCCACGTTGATGATCTTGCCCCGGATCGGCAGGATCGCCTGGTACATGGAGTCCCGGCCCTCCTTGGCCGAGCCGCCCGCGGAGTCGCCCTCCACGATGTAGACCTCGCACTCCTCCGGGTTGGAGGAGCGGCAGTCCTTGAGCTTGCCGGGCAGGCCGCCGATGTCCAGGGCGCCCTTGCGGCGCACCAGCTCGCGCGCCTTGCGGGCGGCGATGCGGGCCTGCGAGGACGAGACCGCCTTGGTGATGATGGTCTTCGCCTCGTTGGGGTGGCGCTCGAACCAGTCCGCCAGGTGCTCGTTCGTGGACTTCTGCACGAACGACTTGGCCTCGCTGTTGCCCAGCTTGGTCTTCGTCTGGCCCTCGAACTGGGGCTCCTTGAGCTTCACCGAGATGATCGCGGCGAGGCCCTCGCGGATGTCGTCGCCGGTGAGGTTGGCGTCCTTCTCCTTGATGAGCTTCTTGTCGCGCGCGTACTCGTTGACCACTCGGGTCAGCGCGGCGCGGAAGCCCTCCTCGTGGGTGCCGCCCTCGTGCGTGTTGATCGTGTTGGCGAAGGTGTACACCGACGGCGTGTAGCCGGTGTTCCACTGCATCGCGACCTCGACCTCGAGGTCGTCGCCCTTGGCCTCGAAGCTGACCACCTTCTGGTGGACGGCCTCGCGCGTGTGGTTGAGGTGGCGGACGAAGTCCTCCAGGCCGCCGGGGTAGTGGAAGACCCGCTCGCGGACCTTGGCCACGTGGCCCTCGGCGTCGGCCTCCTCGGCGCCCTCCTCCGCGACCCGCTCGTCCCGCAGGACGATGCTGAGCCCCTTGTTGAGGAAGGCCATCTCCTGGAGCCTGCGCGAGATGGTCTCGATGTTGTAGTCGGTGGTCTCGAAGATCGTCGGGTCGGCCCAGAACGTGATCGTGGTGCCGGTCTCGGACGTCGGGACGCCCCGCTGCAGCTCGTGCGCGGGCTTGCTGGCCTCGAAGCGCTGGTTCCACGTGAAACCCTGGCGCTTGACCTCGACGTCGACTGCGGTGGACAGCGCGTTCACCACGGAGATGCCGACGCCGTGCAGGCCGCCGGACACCGCGTAGGAGTCGCTGTCGAACTTGCCGCCCGCGTGCAGCTTGGTGAGCACGACCTCCAGGGTCGGCTTGCCCTCCACCGGGTGGAGGTCGACCGGGATGCCGCGGCCGTCGTCGACGACCCGGACACCACCGTTCGCCAGCAGCGTCACCACGACCTTGGAGGCGTAGCCCGCCATCGCCTCGTCGACGGAGTTGTCCACGACCTCCTGGATCAGGTGGTGCAGACCGCGCTCCCCGGTGGAGCCGATGTACATGCCGGGGCGCTTGCGGACCGCTTCCAGCCCTTCCAGCACGGTGATCGACGACGCGCCGTAATCCTTCTTCTGGGCTGCCACGGGCCTGGTGTCTCCTCGAACTGGAGCGACAGGGATGCCGCAACTCTGCGGCAGATTGGTAACGCTTACCCAAGAGTCTACCGGGGCACACCGACAGGAGTGCATCAAGGACGCACCTCAGTTGCTCACAGAAGCCCGGAAGCGACTCACAGCGAGGGGCGACCGCCAACCCCTGCTCCGGGAAGCGCTGCCGCCCGCTCACCGCGCCACAGGATCGACGCTGCGGACCGCCCTGGGCTCACCCGTAGGTGTCGCGCGGACCACGCCCTGAAACGTGCCTGGGGCCGTAGCGCCAGCTTGGCGCGGCGGGCCCCAGCACCTTGAGCCGCTTGACGACGTTCGGGCCCAACCCGGCCGCGATCTTCTTCAGCAGCTCCCGCTGGAGCAGTCGCAGCTGCGTCGCCCACGCCGTCGAGTCGGCCTGGACGGTCAGCTCGCCGTCCTCGAACGACACCGGCTGCGCGTGCTCGGCGACGTCCTCCCCCACCAGCTTCGGCCACTGCGCGATGACCTGGCCGCCCCTGAGCTTCTCCGCCCACCCCCGGTCGGCGGCGATCCGGGACGCGAGCCTGCCGAGCGGCTGCGGGTCGCGGTCGTCCGGGCCGGGACCGGACCAGGTGCGCCTGCGCCTGCGCGCGGCGGCCCCGCCGGTGGCGCGCCTGCTCCGCACGCCGCGCGCCTTGTTCGCCGCGCGGGCGGCCTCCAGCGCGGCGCGGGCGAGGTCGGAACCCCGCAGAACACCCTCAGGAGCGGGTTGAGGTGTGGAAACTCCCCCGGAAGTGGGCGAGTTATCCACACTATCCACAGGTTTATCCCCAGGTGTGGATCGAGTCACACCCGTTCGGTCTAGCGGCGGCTCAGTCACGCCGCACCTCCCCGTGGCCGACGTGGAACCGCGCGGCGTCCAGCTCCTCGGGCACGTCCTCGGCGACGGCGGCGGTGATGAACACCTGCTCGGCCGCCGCGGCCACCTTCGCCAGCTGCCGCCGCCTGCCCCGGTCCAGCTCGGCGAACACGTCGTCGAGCACCAGCACCGGCTCGGCACCCTCCTCGCGCAGCAGCTCGTACGCGCCCAGGCGCAGCGCGAGCGCGAACGACCACGACTCGCCGTGGCTGGCGTAGCCCTTCGCGGGCAGCTCCCCCAGCGACAGCTCCAGGTCGTCCCGGTGCGGGCCGACCAGGCACACGCCCCGGTCGATCTCCTGCGGGCGCAGCCGGTGCAGCTCGGCGAGCAGCGCGTCCTCCAGCACCTCCCGGTCGTGCGTGCCGGGGAACGCCTCCCCCAGGCTCGACCGGTAGGACAGCAGCGCGGGCCGCGACTCGGGGGCCACCTCGGCGTACGCGGCGGCGGCGTGCGGGGCGATCGCGGCGACCAGGTCGAGCCTGGCCGCGAGCAGCTCGGCCCCGTGCTTGGCCAGGTGCCCGTCCCACACGTCGAGCGTGCCCAGCTCCGCCGACCGCACCGAGCGCACCGTCTTCAGCAGCGCCCCGCGCTGCCGCAGCACCCGCTCGTAGTCCGAGCGCACCCCGGCGTACCGGGGCGCCCTCAGGGTCAGCAGCTCGTCCAGGAACCGCCTGCGCTCGCCGGGGTCGCCCCGGACCAGCGACAGGTCCTCCGGCGCGAAGAGCACCGTGCGCAGGATGCCGAGCACGTCGCGGGGCCGGGGAACCGGGCCGCGGTTGACCCGCGCCCGGTTCGCCCTGCCCGGAGTGATCTCCAGTTCGACGAGGAGCTCGCGCCCCTCGTTGACCACCGCCGTCCGGACGACGGCGCGCTGGGCGCCGCTCCGGATCAGCGGCGCGTCCGA
The DNA here is from genome assembly GCF_000023245.1 of Actinosynnema mirum DSM 43827. Taxonomy (GTDB): domain Bacteria; phylum Actinomycetota; class Actinomycetes; order Mycobacteriales; family Pseudonocardiaceae; genus Actinosynnema; species Actinosynnema mirum. Next base: position 4,892 of record NC_013093.1, on the reverse strand, counting down.
CGCCACCCGGTGCGATCCGAGCGTGGCGACGTAGCCGAGCGCTTCGACCAGGTTCGTCTTGCCGTGGCCGTTGCGACCGACCAGCACGTTGACCCCCGGCTCGAAGGCCAGGTCCGCGTGCTCCCACGACCGGAAGTCGGTCACCTGGAGGTGCCGGACGTACAACTCGGGGTCAGCCCTGCGTGCTGCCGGAGCCGGAGGACGGGCCCGCGGACTGCACGGCGTGCCCGCCGAACTGGTTCCGCAGCGCCGCCACCGCGCGCATGGCGGGCGAGTCGGACTGGCGCGACGCGAAGCGGGCGAACAGCGCGGCGGAGATCACCGGCGCGGGCACCGCGTGGTTGATCGCCTCCTCGACGGTCCACCGGCCCTCGCCGGAGTCCTCGACGTAGCCGCGCAGGTCGTCCAGCTCCGGGTCCGAGTCCAGGGCGTTGACCAGCAGGTCGAGCAGCCAGGAGCGGACGACGGTGCCGCGCTGCCACGCCTTGATGGTGGCGGGCACGTTCTCGACCAGCTCCGAGGCCTCCAGGAGCTCGAAGCCCTCGGCGTACGCCTGCATCAGGCCGTACTCGATGCCGTTGTGCACCATCTTGGCGAAGTGGCCCGCGCCGAGCTTGCCCGCGTGCGCGAAGCCCTCCTCGCGCGGCCCCTCGGGGCGCAGCGCGTCGAAGATCGGCATGGCGCGCTCGACGTCGGCCGCGTCGCCGCCGACCATCAGGCCGTAGCCGTTCTCCAGGCCCCAGACGCCGCCGGACACGCCGCAGTCGAGGTAGCCGATGCCCTTCTCGGCCAGCTTGGCGGCGTTGAGGGCGTCGTCGGTGAACCGCGAGTTGCCGCCGTCGATGACGAGGTCGCCCTCGCTGAGCACCTCGCTCAGCTCGGCGACGGTGTTCCTGGTGATCTCCCCGGCGGGGACCATCACCCAGACCACCCTGGGGCCGGTCAGCTTGGCCGCGAGGTCGGCGAGCGACGTGGTGTCGCTGACGTCCGGGTTGCGGTCGTAGCCGACGACCTCGTGACCAGCGCGGCGGACCCGCTCGCGCATGTTGAAGCCCATTTTGCCGAGGCCGACGATTCCGAGCTGCACGGTCGTTCTCTCCCTGATCGAGTAGATCCCCGCTGAGTGGATCAGCCGGGCAGGCGGACGGGCATGAGCAGGTACACGTAGCCCTCCGCCACCTCCCCATCCTCGTTCACGGGCTTGAGCAGTGCCGGCCTGCTGGGTGTGGTGAACGACAAGTGCGCCCTCGGGGTGCGCACGGCCTGGAGGCCCTCCAGGAGGTACGTCGGGTTGAACGCGATCGTCACCGGGTCGCCCTGGTAGTCGACGGGCAGCTCCTCCTCGGCGCTCCCCTCGTCGTCCCCACCGGCCGAGAGCTTGAGGCCGGCGTCGCCGAACTCCAGCCTGACCTGCGTGCCGCGCTCGGCCACCAGGGACACGCGCTTGATCGCCTGGACCAGGGTGTCGACGCTGATGATCGCGGCGGCGGAGTGCTCGCTGGGCAGCAGCTGGCGGTACTTGGGGAAGTCCGCGTCGAGCAGCCGGGTGGTGGTGCGGCGGCCGTTGCCGGACAGGCCGAGGAGGCCGTCGTTGGCGGCGAGGGACAGCTCGATCTTCGCGCCGGACGCGCCGAGCGTCTTCGCGGAGTCGTTGAGCGTCTTGGCCGGGACGAGGACGGCGACGTCGCCGAGCGTCTCGTCGGGGGTCCACTCGAACTCGCGCATGGCCAGCCGGAACCGGTCGGTGGCGACGAGGACGAGCTTGCCGTCGGCGATCTCCAGCCGGACGCCGGTGAGCATCGGGAGCGTGTCGTCCTTGCCCGCCGCGACGGCGACCTGGGCGACGGCCTCGCCGAAGACCTCGCCGGGGAGCTCGCCCGCGAGCTGCGGCATGGACGGCAGCGCCGGGTAGTCCTCGACCGGCATGGTCGGCAGGCTGAACTTGGCGCTGCCGCAGGTGATGGTCATCCGGGCGCCGTCGACGTTGATCTCGACGGGGTGGTTCGGCAGCGCCTTGGTGATGTCGGCCAGGAGCTTGCCGGAGACGAGGGCCTTGCCGCCGTCGGAGATGGTGGCCGGGACGCCGCACTGGGCGGAGACCTCGTAGTCGAAGCCGGAGACGGTCAGCGCGTCGCCGGAGCCGTCCTCCGCACCCGCGTCGAGCAGGACGCCGCCGAGGACCGGGACGGGCGGCCTGGACGGCAGGCTGCGGGCGACCCAGGCGACGGCGTCGGCCAGACCGTCGCGCTCGACGCGGATCTTCATGGGGCGTCCTTCCTCGGTGCGGCACAGCGGGAGGCGCAACTGGAGCTGTTGCGATCGGGGTGTCCTGGCACGGGTCGCCCCCTGGGGTCGGTGTCCCTGTCCGGACTGGCCTCGACCCCGGGGACTTCAGGCTCACCACCGTAGAGCGTCGACCGACCGCCCGTCACCTCGGGGCCAGGCCCGATCGACCACCGATCGACCGAGCCCTCCCGCCCTCCCCGCCGCCTGTTTTTCAGTTCTTCTTCTCTTCAAGGGAGAGAACAGCAACAGCAGTAGGGCCTGTGGAAAGTGTGGATAACCGCCGTTTTCGCAGTTCAGAGGTGGTGACCCCCTGTTGATAACCCGGGGATGAACCCGGGGACAACTCGGCGTCCCCGGGGATAACTCAGATGGTCCGACCATCGGTCCACAGATGCGGTCGACTTATCCCCGGGCTCATCCCCGGGTTTGGGGGTAGTTATCCCCGGGTTCTCAACAACCCCTCGGTAACTCTATGTTGGAATCCCCACACCACAGAGTGACGATTCGTGGAATCAGAGCAGACCCACAGTAGAAAATTCCTCCGGTTGAGAATTTTATTCCGAATATGCAGTTGTCTGTGGATAACTCTGTGGACAACTCGCGGCCGTCCGATGCGCTCGAACCAGCGCTCCCACCTGCGGAAACGCCAAAAGCACCGGAAAAGCGAAATGGGCGCCCCTCCTCGTGGAGAAGCGCCCATCGGTAGCTCTGAAGCGGTGAACGGTAGTTTTCAGTACGGAATACCGGCCTGCGGCGGGGGCTCAGAAGGCCCAGGTCAGGTCGGATCGACCGGGGGGGCCACCAGGTAGCGCGAGCGCTGCTTGATGCGCGAGGTGAGCTCCTGGACCTGGTCGTAGATGCGCCTGCGCTCGGCCATCTCCTTGCGGATCTTCTTGTCCGCGTACATGACCGTGGTGTGGTCCCGGCCGCCGAACGTCTGCCCGATCTTCGGCAGCGACAGGTCCGTCAGCTCGCGGCACAGGTACATGGAGATCTGCCTGGCCGTGGACAGCACCTTGGTCTTGCCAGGGCCGCACAGGTCCTCGATGGTGACCTCGAAGAACTCGGCGGTCACCGCCATGATGGTGGGCGCGGTGATCTCCGGGACGTGCGAGTCCGGGATCAGGTCGCGCAGCACTATCTCGGCGAGCTGGACGTCGACCGGCTGCCGGTTCAGCGACGCGAACGCCGTGACCCGGATCAGCGCGCCCTCCAGCTCGCGGATGTTCCGCACCACCCTGGCCGCGATGAACTCCAGCACCTCGGCGGGCGCCGCCAACCGGTCCTGCGCGGCCTTCTTCCGCAGGATCGCGATCCGCGTCTCCAGCTCGGGCGGCTGGATGTCCGTGATGAGGCCCCACTCGAACCGCGTCCGCAGCCGGTCCTCCAGGGTCTCCAGCCGTTTCGGCGGCCGGTCCGAGGACACCACGATCTGCTTGTTCGAGTTGTGGAGGGTGTTGAAGGTGTGGAAGAACTCCTCCTGCGTCCCCTCCTTGCCCTCCAGGAACTGGATGTCGTCCACGAGGAGGACGTCGATGTCCCGGTAGCGGCGCTGGAAGGCGACCTTCCGGTCGTCGCGCAGCGAGTTGATGAAGTCGTTCGTGAATTCCTCGGTCGACACGTAGCGGACCCGCATCCCGGGGAACAAACGCTGCGCGTAGTGCCCGACCGCGTGGAGCAGGTGCGTCTTCCCCAGACCGGACTCGCCCCAGATGAACAAGGGGTTGTACGCCCTGGCGGGAGCCTCGGCCACCGCGACCGCCGCCGCGTGGGCGAACCGGTTCGAGGCGCCGATGACGAAGGTGTCGAAGTTGTACTTCTCGTTCAACCGGGTCTGCGAGGACGCCGGGTTCGCGGGCCGGGTGAACGGCGTCCCGCTCGGCGGGGTCGGCTGACCGCCCGCGCCCCTGGAGAACTTCGGCCAGATCTCGTTGACGGTCGCGAGCGTCTCGCGCTCCTCGTCGCCCTCCTCCGGCTCGGCGTCCGACTCCGGGCTCTCCGCGGGCGCCTGCGCGTTCGCGGGCTGCTCCAGCGGGAGACCGGTCGGGGCCGGGGGCGGCGGACCTGCGGGGCCGTCGGCCTGACCGCCTATGGGCAGCGAGGTCTGGCCGTTCGGGCCGACCGGGCCGAGCACCTGCTGGCCGAAGGTGATGCCGTGCGCGACGCTCGGCGGGACCGGCGGCATGGGCACGGGGATCGGGGTCGTCGGCGGGCCGCTCGCCATCGGCGGCTCCGGCGAGTCCACCTTCACCGCGAGCGAGACCGCGCGGCCGAGCCTGCGGGACAGCGCGGCCGTGATGGGCTCGCGCAGGGCCCGCTCGATCGCCTCCTTGGCGAAGTCGCTGGGCGCCGCGAGCAGGGCCGTCCCGTCGAGCAGGCCGATCGGTCGGGTCACCCGCATCCACGCGCGCTGCTGCGGGGACAAGGTGCTGGACGAGAGGGCGCTGTTCGCCAGCTCCTCCACCACCTGCTCCCACACGAGACCCAAGTCGGCCTGGTGGTCGGACACCTCCGCGCTCCCCTCCCCTCGCACTCCCCCTGTGGAAGACCCCGCACGGCGGGGAGCGTCCACACGTGGACCCGGAGAATAGAGGTATCCACAGAGT